>CP019636.1:0-740000 GCA_002163975.1 Nostocales cyanobacterium HT-58-2
AACTCAAAGACTTGTTCTAGGTCTAGAGGATAGTTTGC
Organism: Nostocales cyanobacterium HT-58-2; assembly: GCA_002163975.1. Taxonomy (GTDB): domain Bacteria; phylum Cyanobacteriota; class Cyanobacteriia; order Cyanobacteriales; family Nostocaceae; genus HT-58-2. The sequence goes on from CP019636.1 coordinate 39, forward strand.
TAAATTGGTGCTTGCTCATATCTTCAATTATTGTGACGATCGCCGAGCATTGGTGGTAAATCATGGAAATGCCCATAGAAAGTCTGTGGAGTCAGGTACTGGAGCGCTTACAACTAGAGCTATCTCGTCCCACCTTTGAAACTTGGATCAAAACTGCGAGTGCACAGCGATTGGAAAATAATTGCTTGATGATTTGCACTCCCAACCCGTTTGCTCGCAATTGGTTACAAAAATATTACATAAAAACGATTGCTAACGTCGTACAAGATATTCTTGGTTATCCTGTAGAGATTTATATAACTGTGACTCGAGGTGATGATGTCTCTCAAGGTGATGAAGGAGAAGTTTCTTGGGGATTACCAGCGCAAGTCAGCTCTTCAGAAATGCTTGTGCAAAACCAACCAAAAGCGACAGAATTAAATCTTAAGTATGTCTTCTCTCGATTTGTCGTCGGTGCTAACAATCGTATGGCTCATGCTGCTTCTTTAGCGGTTGCTGAATCTCCTGGGAGAGAGTTTAATCCCTTATTTCTATGTGGTGGCGTTGGTTTAGGGAAAACTCACCTCATGCAAGCAATTGGTCATTATCGATTGGAGATTTGTCCAGATTCTCGGATATTTTACGTCTCAACTGAGCAATTTACTAATGATTTGATTACCGCTATCCGCAAGGACAGTATGCAAAGTTTCCGGGAGCATTACCGCGCTGCTGATGTTCTTTTAGTGGATGATATTCAATTTATTGAGGGTAAAGAATATACGCAAGAGGAATTTTTCCATACTTTCAATACTTTACATGAAGCAGGTAAGCAAGTTGTCTTAGCTTCTGACCGTCCTCCTAACCAAATTCCTCGATTGCAAGAACGTCTGTGTTCTCGATTTTCTATGGGGCTAATTGCTGATATTCAATCGCCAGATTTGGAGACGAGAATGGCGATTTTACAGAAAAAATCAGAGTATGAAAATATACGTCTACCACGAGAGGTCATAGAATATATTGCTTCTCACTACACTTCTAATATTCGAGAGTTGGAAGGAGCATTAATTCGCGCGCTAGCTTATATTTCTATTTGGGGTCTACCCATGACTGTGGAAAATATTGCACCAGTTTTAGAACCACCAACTCAGAAGGTAGAAGCCACACCAGAAGGAATTTTATCAGTGGTGGCTGAGACTTTTGATGTATCCATAGAAGATCTGAAAGGAAATTCACGGCGACGAGAGATTAGTTGGGCACGTCAAATTGGAATGTATCTCATGCGACGGCACACAGATCTAAGTTTACCCAGGATAGGAGAAGAATTTGGTGGAAAAGACCACACAACAGTCATATACAGTTGTGAAAAGATTGCCCAACTGCGAGAAACAGATCAAAATTTAGCACAAACGCTACGTCAATTGAGCGATCGCATTAACATGGTTAGTCGTCCTTAAACGTTACATTGACCCAAGAAGTTTAAGGACGTGAGGGAAAAGATGAACAAATATGTTGTGTTTTCCACAAGGAACAGATATTCTTAAATGTTAAGTGAAGTATAAAAAATCTTTAAAATCAAATTATCTTGTGGAAAGTTTTTTATCTTTTGTGGAAAACTTGCAAAAAATCTGTGGAAAACTTGATAGTTTCCGTGGAAAACTTAAATTAAGTATAATTACCTTGTGGAAAAACGGGGGATCTTTTCCACAGGTTTTCCACAGTTCGTAGCTTGCGGAAGTATCTTCCAAACATAACTGCACTAAGTTTTCCCCAATTTCCACAGGTCAGATCACTAAATTTTCTGTAAGCTCTGTTGTTAACTGTCACGGTGAAATTCAGTTCAAGCCGTGGTGTCTGGTATTGAAGATGTTGGTGAAAGCTGGGAAAACTAAAGATGCTTGTTTTAACTGACTGTAAAATTAAAGAAACTATTTAAATATATGCTAGTTTTTTTACTAGCTGTCTGAGTTCTGATTCATCTGAGCTAAAGCTAATAAAAATGACAGGGGTGGTATCTTATGAGTCGAGAGCAAAAAGATTTTTGCTTCTGTACATTAGCTATAGGCAAAAATTATCGGCTGCTTGCTCAACAGTTAGCTCAGGATTTAGAAAAGAACTCACCAGGTATATCTGTCGTCATTTATACAGATAAACCAGAAGATTTTAAAACTAACCCCAATACTTTAGCTTATAAACATCAACAACAAGGCATTCTTCTTTGTTACCATGACAAACGTTTTGTTTTAGCCAAAGCTTTATCAAATTTTCGTGCTGCTATTTACATAGATGCGGATACTAGAATAACATCTAAAATCTCTAATATACATTGGCAACCTGGAATCACTGCAGGACACTGGGAAAATTTAATTGAGCATGCTAGTAAATATAATCCAGAGAGACTAGAATTTTTCAAAAAGATAGCATCAAAGCTAAATTTACCTTTAGAAAATACTAATTATATTGGAGAATCTTTATTTGTTATTGCTAGAGATGAAGGAAGAGAAGGCAAATTTTTCGAGCAATGGGGTCATATTGGTAGATATTTAGAATTGAAAGGAATTCACTCGGGTGAAGGCAATGCTATGGGATTAGCTGCTACTTTGGTAGGGTGGAATATTAAAACAGAAGGCTGGCAAGAAATCAAACAAGCCGTGAAGCATATAGAGGCTTCTCACACCCCTACACAGGAGAAATTTTGGGATAAATGGAAAATAAAGCTTGGTTACTACTACCGACTTAATGTAGCTAGGCTAGAGGCATTGAAGAATTTTAAATTCTACTATACTTAATTACTATACTTAAGAAAATTGCTTGCAAAAGTAGCTGATTATTAAAATAGTTTTTCACTCTTCTTATTTTAAGTAAGTAACCTGAGTTCGGGATAAGGAAAGGGGCAGATAGTAAGCTGAAAATAACACATTGATCCAGCAACCTGCCCTATGTTTAGTTTAGATGCTTTATTCTGCCATGTAGATGATTTCTGTAAGGCTTTTGAAGCTCAATGGAACAAAGAATTATTAAATCATGCAGGAATAAGAAGAATTCGCGCTAAAAGCCTATGTTTAAGCGAAATAATTACAATTCTCATTGCTTTTCATCAAAATCACTACCGGAATTTTAAGCATTTTTATCTGAATCAAGTGAAACAGCAATGGAGTTCTGCTTTTCCAGGTCTTCCGAGTTATCAAAGATTTATTGAATGGATACCATCAACCTTGATACCTCTATGTGTCTATCTCAAGCATTGTTTTGGACAATGTACGGGTATCGGTTTTATAGATTCAACTAGTTTGAAGGTTTGTCATAATCGTCGGATTTCTAGACATAAGGTGTTTGAAGGTTTAGCGGCTCGTGGAAAGACTTCTGTGGATTGGTTTTTTGGGTTTAAACTTCATCTGGTTGTAAATGAACTTGGTCAACTCCTAAATGTGGTTCTTACTCCTGGTAATATTGATGACCGTCAACCAGTCCCCAATTTACTGAATGAGATGTTTGGCAAAATATTTGGCGCTCGCGGTTATGTCTCCCAAAAACTGGCTTCTCAACTTTTGCACGAGTTCGGAATTCAATTTTTTGCCAAACCCCGCCGCAATATGAAAAACAAGCTAATGCGTCTCCATGACAAGCTTTTATCTCGTAAACGCTCCATCATTGAGACCATTAACGACCAACTCAAGAATATTTCTCAAATCGAACATTCTAGACACCGAAGCCCCGTTAATTTCTGCGTTAACGTTCTGTGCGGATTAATCGCTTATTGCCATCAACCTAAAAAACCCAGTCTTCAGATGGACTGGCTTTTATCTCAAACTGCTTAACCCGAACTCAGGTTAAGTAGCTCGACGTGAATAAATGTAGGATGGGTTAGCGAAGCGTAACCCATGCAGCTCAAACAATTGATGCGTTACGGCTACGCCTAACACAATGCCAGTTGCTACAACGCGGGGAACCCTCCGAAGTTTGCCCGGAGGGAAACCCTCCTCGCAACTTCTCTGCGCAACGCACTGGCTCTCCTACGAAAAATTCTGTCCGCCTACTTATCAGAACTTGGCTGTCAACATTACAAAATCTGCAAGTACTATACTTATCTATTTTATTTTTATTAATTAGGTGGACACTGTCTACTCTATTTGTTAGTTATACCATTTCTTTATAAAGCTGCGCTAAATAAAGCTTCAAGAATAAAGTCGTAAGAAGTGAGAGAGGAAATCATGGAAGGTGTAATTGCTTTGAGGACATCAGTTAACTTCTGCTGTAGTTGTGTGAGGGTTTGACAATTTTCCCATTGGAGTTGAGATTTGAGAAATTCCCAAAACCGCTCAATTGGGTTGAGTTGAGGAGAGTGAGGAGGTTGAAAAATAGGGATAATGTTATCTGGATAATCGAGAGCTTTCGCTTTGTGAAAAGACCCTTGGTCGAACTGGATAACCGCGATATCATCACCAAGGTCAGCAGAGAGCAACTCCAAAAAGTTTTGAAAACAATCACTATTGAGGTAGGGGAACTCATAGAAAAAGCTGTATCCACTTAGGGGTTCTACGACTCCGTATAAATAAAAATTTTCACGTTGCCATTGGCTTAAACCCACGGGTTTAACTCCTTTAGCCGTAATTAAACGTCCTGCAATTGTCTTTAATCCTAAACGTGTTTCATCCTGGCACAAGTACCTCAATCGTTTACCCTCTCCAAACTCTTCCTGCAAGAATTTGAATGCTAGAGGCAGTTTTTTTTAAAGTGAGATAGGCTTTCTGGGTGTTGTTTGGTGCTTTGAGGACGAGGCACTTTCAATTTCGCACCCAAACGCTTGCGAACAATTTCATAGACTGTTTTGTAGGCAAGTGAAAGTCCTAATTCGCTCTTGAGCCATTGTTGAATTTGACTATAGCTTTGAAACCCAGATGGTTCCTGCAACTTCTGTTTCAACCGTTCTAAGTCTGAACCACTTATGCTCAGAACTTTCCCTGGTGCATGTTTTACTTCAAGTAAGCCCCTTCGTCCTTCATCTTTATACTTTCTCACCCAACGAGTTATGGTTGCTTCATCACGCCCTAAACGTTCTGCCAGCGATCGCCTGCTGCTGACTTGACCACTCTTGAGCCAGTAGAGCATTTGCAATCTTTCTTTGCTGCTTGCTGCTGTGGCATGTTTGAGAGCTTTCTCCAATTCTTCTTGACTTTCTGAAATCTCGATTTGGAATGGACGACTCATAACAAAATTACTCAATGCACCCATCTATAAGTTTGACGCAGTTTGGCGCATCTTCATACAGAATTGGTATTAGCAGCGCCCACCCTATATCTAGCACATAACTCTACTGCAAAGAATCTAAATCTAGAGCTTGTAGTCCTTGACGTTCTACATATGCCAGCATACTTCCTAATTGTAACCAAATAAGTAGACCAGTCAAAATAGTAACGGGTACACCTACTGCATAAGCAAGTAGGGGTGGAAAGCCAAAAATCTCAAAACCTGAGCAGAGAAATAGACAAACACCAACAGTAATTCCTAGAAATGGCACAGACAAATTTCTAATTGCTATACGAGAGCCAGAAGTTTCTGCACCATCGTTTTGCCATTTCTGTACAATTAATTTCAGTGTTCCGGCTAATGCTGAACCTGAGGCTAATGCTGCAAAAAATCCAACAACTAAAAGAATATATGGCGGTTGTTGAGGAAAATAGTACATGAAAACTCCTGATGGGTATTGGGGAAAGAATTATGTCTCATAAAGAATTTTTTCATAATTGATAATTTTATGGTTCATAATTCTTTGAAAGCTTTGGGTAGAATAGCTGCGACTCCCTCTCTAGAGAACTCTGTCAAAACTCCAATTGCCACATTAAACAAGCGAGTCGGTTCTAAGTCATCTTTAACTAAGTTCCACAAGCGTTGGACTTCTTCTGTATGAAGGCGATCATCTTCAGTCAGAGCAAGTACCAGCTGTCGCCGGAGAAACTGACCTTCATCAGACAACAAATATCGAAAGCCTAATTGAGCTGTGGGTAATACATCAAAGTTACTATCTGTACGGGCGATCGCAATTAAATTTTCTAACCGCTGCCATTGGAATTTACCATCTTTGAACAGCACATTGAGCAACCGTCGCCGCAGTTGTGGAGATTCTCCAGTCAGCAAGCGTCTTGCCACATAAGGATACGCCACTTCAACAATTTTGAAATTTGGGTTGAGGCTAAGAGCAATCCCTTCCTGTGTCACCACAGAACGAATAATCAAAGCAAACTGTGCCGGGATTCGGAAAGGATATTCATACATCAGTTCCGAGAAATGATCAGTGATGGTTTTGAGGTTAAAATCCCCAACGTTTTTGCCAATAGCATCTCCTAACACTGCTTCTAATGCTGGTACAATCGGGCGAATATCTGTTTGTGGGGTGAGAAAACCCAACTTGACAAAGTCCTCAGCTAGGTCGTTGTAGTCTTTGTTAACAACGTGTACAAGTGCATCTACCAAAGTTTCTTTTGTGGTTTCCTGCAACTGATCCATCATCCCGAAGTCTATGTAAGCCATACGACCATCAGGCATGGCAAATAAATTACCTGGGTGGGGATCAGCATGGAAAAAACCATGTTCTAAAAGCTGCTGCAAACCGGCAGTCACGCCAATTTGAATAATTCTCTCTGGATCTAAACCTGCTTCGCGGATCTTGTTTGTTTCAGTGAGCTTGTAGCCGTTAATCCACTCCAGGGTTAAAACGCGGGTATTAGTGTATCGCCAATATATCACTGGCACTTTGACTTGAGGGTCATCGCGAAAGTTATTGGCAAATTTTTCTGCGTTGCGGGCTTCGTTGATGTAATCTATTTCCTCAAATAACTTGGTGCCAAACTCGTCCACAATCATTGTTAGGTCATGACCTAAGTTGAGGGGCAACCAAGGACCTAACCAACTAGCTGCCCATCGCATAAGATACAGGTCAAGTGCGAGAATTGGGCGTAGGTTAGGGCGTTGTACCTTTACTGCTACTTCTTCGCCGCTTTTCAAACGACCGCGATAAACTTGACCTAAGCTAGCCGCTGCAACGGGAGATGGGGACAACTCGCTATAAGCTTCGTCAATTGAACGCTCGAGTTCTGTTTCGATAATTCTGTAGGCGAGTGCATTATCAAAAGGTGGTAACTGGTCTTGAAGCTTCACCAGTTCGTCTAAGTAATCTTTGCGAACCAAATCTGGTCGCGTTGATAAGGCTTGACCAACTTTAATAAAAGTCGGACCGAGGCGAGTCAACAACTGCCGCAATTGAATAGCGCGTTTGAACTTGTTTTGTTCCTCTTGATTTCGCCATTCATCGCATTTAAGACTAAGAATAAATACTGCAAAAAACCAAATAATCTTGATTGCCCGCGCCCAAGCGAGCCAGGGACGGTATCGGTAATAGCGGGCGATCGCCTTGGGGTCGTAGCGTCGATTATTTTGCTGTGTAAGGGTCTGCGAATTCACTCCCTTATCTTCCTCTTAATATTGGAAAAGGTTTTGCTTTGTCAAGCCGAACAAAGAATCCTTTGAGCTAAACAAATGCTCTATGGGCATTTCCTTTGTTGTTCTGCTTAACTTAGCTAATCTTTACTTAACGTTACTTTTTATCTTTTATTTTATATTAGTACACAAAAGTATAAATACTTATTTTAACTTATATTGAAAAAAAACTATATCAGTAATGTAGTTACTTTTATGTATGTTTTTTACCTAAAAATACTACCAGTGGCTAGAGAAAAAACTTATCCTTTGTCTCGCTGACAGGAGACTGCCATCTTTATCAGAAAGCTAATGACACTTATCAAAGGTATTTTTTCATACTTAATTAAACGATAAAAATATACCTTTTCTTCACTGCAATTCCGTTGTAGTGCCTGGCGCCCTCACCTTTTTGTTCGATAGCCGAATTATGAACTTTTTGTAAATCAACTGTGTGGGTGAATCTTTATATTTTAAAAAAAGAAAATTCCAGAGATTCCAGAGATTTGGGAAAGACTTCCGAATTAGCCTGATTGACAGCCTAAAAAGTTTATATTTTTGTAAAATTATCTTTACAAAACTACAAATACCCACAAATTTGCACTACGTTGTGTAAGATGTTACGGACTAATTGGCAGGCACATTGTCTATGAGCCACGCCAAGGATAAGCGCTATCACGGTAAATAATCGAGGAGTGGCTTTTTCATGAGCATTATTCAACCTTTGACACGCCGCAAGCGGCTGTCTTACTCAGTTGCATTTGTCGCTAGTGTGATTGCCGCTCTACTGATTGGCTGTCTTGCAACCCCCAGCCCTGGCGAACCTCCCACACGCGATAAATTCCTCTGGCCATTTGCATCTACATCACCCTGGAATATGCCAATTGGCTCAGATGCGCGTTACATCCCCGCAAACATTGGAAAAGCAGGCTATGCTGGGGCAGATAAGGAATATTTTTTCAAACTTAAGGACAGTGATCCATGGCGTCCAGTTTATTCACCAGGGGCATGGGGTGAAGGACGCTGTACGGGGACAAAGTCTATGGATCTATGGCTACCAATTCCAGATGACCTCATCGTTCCAGACGCTACAAGCCAGCCATATCACACCCCCAACAATGCATCTGCTTTTCTCATGCCTGATGGGAAAACTTTAGTGCAGCTTGAACCTCTAGCTCGCTGTGAGAAAGCAGGTTCTATCTACGGCTGGCGTTTTCCAAACGTTGATATTTACGGGGATGGAATAGGCGGAGCACATTTTGGTTCTGGTCTTTCTTCGATTGGTGGCTCTATTCGCAAAGGTGAACTCACCAGTAACCAACCAATTCGTCATGCCCTCAAAGTTGTTATTTGGGGGGAAAAATACCTCTACTACTCTCAGTCCAATCCTGGGTATCGCTGGCCCGCAGATCGTGCAGATGCCAATGCAGCCAACCAATACCATGGTAAGAACGAACGTCTGGTACAAGGAGCGCTACTAGCAATTCCTCCAAATATGACTGAAGAAAACCTCAACTTGCAAACACCTGCTGCTAAAAAGTTGTTTCATGCCTTGCAAGATTACGGTGCTTATGTCGTTGACGACGCAGGCTGGGATGCTCACTACTTTGCAGTAGAAAAAGGTGTGGCAGGAGAGTTTCGCGACACCTTCGGTTACGATTTCGAGGGCTCAAGTGGTTCGTTTTATGAAGATTTTATGAAGCTATTCCAAGCACTTTACATTGTTGATAATAATGGACCAAACAGCATCGGAGGTGGTGGCACTCCCCGTGTAGCTCTTGCTCCGCCGATTGGAAATTGATAGGAGATGAGACAGGGTGTAGGGTATGGAGATTCTGATCTTAGTATCCTGCACCCTAGGCAATCCATTAACCGATGACATCTGGTCCTGACAATAAGTTAGGGTTGAACGAAGAAACAGTATTTCCTTCAAGAAAAGAGGTAGAAGCAAAATCAATACTTGCCGACTTGCTGATGAGATTAGATGGTGAAGTCGCCTTACCAAAGATAAGATAGGCTTTGCCCATTTCTGGAGCACCAATAATTAGGTCATCGATGCCATCCTGATTGACATCTCCTGTACTACCAACAGACCAACCAAGGTTATCTTCGGAAAAAGTACCTTTGATAACAAAACCATTATCGCCATTAAGTGAAGAGATATTGAAGACACTATTGGCGCCAATATTTTTGTTACCGTAAATGACATAGGTTTCACCCGCATCTCCAAATAAACTACCGGCATCAGCAAAAGGAGCTCCCACAACTAAGTCATCAATACCATCTCTGTTGAAATCACCCAAGCTACTTACGGCAAACCCTGAACCGTCACCGCCTTTAACACCGTTGATCACAAAGCCTCTGCCTTTCAAAGAAGAAGTGAATTCAGAAGGGTCAACAACAGCAGGAAAACCATTCTTACCACCAAATACGACATAACTCTTACCTGGAAAATTAGAATCGGTGGGGTTATCTTGATTCGTAGGAGAGTCCTTAATATAGGGGGCGCCGACAATTAAGTCATCATAACCATCCCCATTCACATCTCCTGCACTACTGACAGACCAACCTGAACGACTGCCATTACTACTGCTAATTTTGAATCCATTGCTGCCGTTGAGGTCTTTGAGGTCAAAAAACTTGTTGACAGAATCGGAACTATATGAGTCGAGGTTATAACCAGGGATAATCTGCTTTCCGCCGAACACCACATAACTTTCTCCGGCTTTACCGTTGGCATCCCTTGCCCCAATAATCAAATCAGGAGTTCCATCACCATTGATATCGCCTGCTGTGCTGACTGAGTTACCTGTGCGGTTTTTCGCAGTTGTACCTTCGATGTAGGTTCTACGAAGATTCTTATAAAAGAGGCGATCGCGATCGGCAGGGTTTAGGAGCACTCCACTAGGGCTTTTCTTCAAAGAATCCACATTTGGATTGAGCCCGTAAACGATCCACGCCTCACCTGGCAGAGTACTATTTGAACCAAATGTACTATTAGGACCTGGAGCACCAATAATCAGGTCATCAAATCCATCCTTATCAATATCGCCAGCAGGACTGACAGAGAAACCAACAAGTCCCTGTTGTTCATTTCCAAAGAAGCTTCTAATGGAAAAGCCTTTTGTGTAGTCTACATTTTGCGTCTCTTTAAGACCTGTTTGGTACTCTTTCTCGGCTGTGATTTCGTTAAGGTTCAAGCTTGGAGAGAACCCTCCCTTTTTGCCAAAAATCACATAGGTCCGACCATCACTGAACAATGTTTCTTTTTGGTTTGTTGTGGGATTTGTAAATTCAAAAATGTTTCTAGCATATGAGCCAACAATCAGATCATCAATGCCGTCGCCATTGAAATCCCCAGCACTGCTGACCGCCTGACCGACACGTTCATTTGCTTGAGTACCGTTAATGACAAAGCCATTGGTACCGTTAAGAGCATTGAGGTCAATACTGTTTCCACTGCCAAGCCCTTTATTTCCACCAAATATCACATAGGTCTTACCAACTTTGTCGTCTATAATGTTGCCTGCTGAGTCTTTGGCTCCAGAAGAAGCATAACGTGCACCAATAGCAAAATCGTTGATGTCATCCCCATTGATATCGCCAATTCCACTGACTGAGAAACCAAATTGGTCTTTGAGTCCACCGAAAATATAACGACCTTTGGTGCTATCTAGAGTTTGAAAAAGGTCTAAAACAGCTGGATTGCTCATATCAAGTATGTTTTCCCTAGAATTTGAAGCAGTGAGGTGCGTTCACTACCATCGGAATCGACCTCTGCCTACTTCTCGGTTGCAGTAGCGAGTTCTACGCAGAATTTGTCCATTCTTTACAAAAATTGAGACTTCAGTAAAGGCGATTCTCAGCCAAGTGTGTCTATCCTTTCCTCTTCAATCTCGAATCTGCGACAGCCTCGTTATAAATTATTAATATCTATAAACAACTGACTTACTCAGGCTTGGTTTCAAAAACAAAGGGTCAAAGATGTTGAATTCATCAGAAACACCTATTATTGCCACAATTGTGCTGGTGGTTTTCGCAATCTTAGGTTGGGGTTTTTATCGCGCCAGACCTTATGGCAAACTGGGAATCCTAGCCTGGTTACAGTCGGTAGTCTTGATGGCTCCTTGGCTCCTATTTTTCGGCTTGTTTGCAGCAGGGATTTATATCAATATAGTAGGCATCTTGTTTTTGTTAGTGGCATCCGCTGGGGTGTACATCTATTTGGGAAGACAGCTCAGAGCAGCTGGACAAGATGCGATACTCAGGCAACGAGCAACCCAAAGGCTTGAGGCTGATGGCTTACAACCAACTAGTACCACAGATAATTCCACTGCTCCGGAAGCTTCTGCACAGTTGAAACCCGAAGTTTTGCCGATACCTGAAGAAGATTTAAACATCATTAGAGGCATTTTCGGCATTGATACATTTTTTTCTACAGAAACCATTGCTTACCAGGAAGGAGCAATATTTAAAGGAAATCTGCGCGGAGATCCAGAAGCAGTTCATAACCGTCTGAGTGCGAGTTTACAAGAACGTCTAGGTGACAAATATCGTCTTTTTTTAGTGGAGAACACAGATGGTAAACCCGTGGTGATTGTCCTTCCTAGCCGGAATGACCCCCGTCCGATGACGTTATCACAGAAAATTTTTGCTGTCGTCCTGTTGGTTGCAACAATCGCCACGAGTCTTGAAGCTGGGGGGTTACTCCTGAATTTTGATTTCTTTAGCAATCCAGAACGGTTCCCAGAAGTTTTACCCATTGCTGGTGGTGTCCTAGCAGTTTTGGTAGCTCACGAAATTGGTCATTGGTTACTTGCCCGTCGTCACCAAGTCCGCCTCAGCTTGCCTTACTTTCTCCCGGCTGTGCAAATTGGTTCCTTTGGTGCTATCACCCGGTTTGAATCTTTGTTACCCAACCGCAAGGTACTATTTGATATAGCTCTAGCGGGACCAGCAGCTGGGGGAATTGTCTCCTTATTAATGTTGGTAGCTGGATTGCTCCTTTCCCACAAAGGGAGTCTATTTCAATTGCCAAATGAGTTTTTCTCTGGTTCAATTCTGGTAGGAACATTAGCGCGGGTTATTCTCGGTTCTGCATTACAGTCACCTATAGTAGATGTACATCCCCTAGTGATAATTGGCTGGTTGGGTTTGGTCATCACTGCTTTAAATTTGATGCCAGCAGGTCAACTAGATGGTGGTCGCATTGTCCAAGCGATTTACGGACGGAAAACTGCAGGACGAGCTACACTAGCTACCCTAATTGTGCTGGCGCTCGTGTCTTTGGGGACTCCTTTAGCAATGTACTGGGCAATTGTGATTCTGTTTCTACAACGAGATTTAGAACGCCCCAGCTTAAATGAAGTTAGCGAACCTGATGATGCACGTGCTGCTTTGGGTCTTTTGGCTTTATTCTTGATGGTTACGACTCTCTTGCCACTCACTCCTGGTTTAGCTGGGCGTTTGGGAATTGGCGGGTGATACGTAGGGTGAGCTGCTGTGCAGCTCACCCTAAAAAGTGTTGCATGAAAAATGCGAATGTTCTAGATTTACCGAAAAATTGGGTTTAAAGCCCTGTCCTTGTAGGACGGCTTTTAGATAATTCGGGAACAAAGACGCCAGAGGAGTGCGACAATAAAATATAGCGGTAATGCGCACAGAAAAAAGACGAAGTAGGTCAAGCGGACGACTCCTGATCCGGAACCCTGGTAGTATAAATCCTAAATCTTGTACAAACGTGGGAGTAAAAGCAAAAAATTAAAAACCTTTTCAAACGCGGTCGGGCAGTCCGTGTGCGCTTGTAGACGTATCCAAACGGGGATGCTTAAATGCAAGCATTTAAGCATCTAGGGAGGACGGATGAAGCAAGAATCCTCATGCCTTTAGGGCCAGGAGTGTCAAAAAGCTATTTTTGATGTAGAGGCGGGTTTCCAACCAGTGAGTAGATTTGGATAGGCGACTGGTGTTGGGAAAATCTTCTGGAAAGCAGATTGACGTTGTTGTGGTGTTTCCCCAGTTATGTTCCAGAGGGTTTCGTAGAAAAAGAAAGAAACTCCAGCAAAGTTGCGTTCTCTCACTTTTTGCACTTGTGTCTGTATTTGTTGCATAGACACAGGTTTGGCTTTTAATCCAGTCATAATACCAATACTTACTGGAATATGACTTTGCGCTGCCTTCACTTCTGGGTACTCTAGTTCTTGGACAAAAACACTAAGATCATCACGATATAGTTGTATGATGAGTTCTTCAATAAGTCCCAGTCGCTCCCACCGTTCCCAATCGGCAAGGAATGATTCGTAGGAAAAGCGCTGGGGATTGGGCGCAACAGAGACAAGACAATTTCTTTTAGTTGCTTTGATGGCTTTAAACACGCGGTTCATGTAATCAGTTATTTTATTAGCTCTCCAGCGCAACCATTCTGGGTCTTGCGGATTTGTTGAAGGAGATTTGCCACTATGTTCTTTTTTGTACAATGCAACTGTGTAGGCATCATATCCCAATTCAGCAGGCAAACCAAAATGGTCATCAAACTGAATACCGTCGATGTCGTAGTTTCTGACGATTTCAACAACTAAATCTTGTATAAATTGTTGAGCTTCAGGGTGAAAGGGATTCAGCCAAACCCGGTTGTGGGTTCCTTCTTTCCAGATTTTGCTACCGTCGCGGCGACTGGTTAGCCATTGCGGACGATTTTTGGCTAGTTGTGAGTCAGCAGGTGCCATAAAGCCAAACTCAAACCAGGGTATGACTTTTAAGCCTTTTTGATGTCCGACTGTAACAATTTCTTTGAGTATATCTCGCCCTTGCAATCCAGGGGCTGGGTCAAGCGATCGCCCAACAACTTTTTGTGCTACCTTGCTGGGGTAGAGTGTCCAACCCCAATTCCAAACGGTAGGATAGACAGTGTTGAAGTTTAGGTTTTTTAAGCTTTGTAAAGAGCCCTGGAGACGATTGCGTTCAAACAGCACATCGCTGTCTATATTAGTTAACCACACTCCTCGTAATTCAGATGTTTGCAGACGCGGGGTATTTTGAGCGTACAAGGGAAACGAGAGCATCAACGTAGATACCAAGCTTAGGGCAACCAAGAGTGTAAAAAACGCCTGTTTTTTGATTGCTGGAACTTCTTGATTCAGAAGCTTTTTAAACCATTTCACCACTTTTTTCATCATTGACTTGTCAGAAAAGTTAAATTTTGCCTGTTGAAAACAATCAGCAATGACTTAGATCACTGTGCAGAAGTTGCTCTTGTACCTGTACATTGCTTTCCCGCTTAGGTAAAGCAGTGGCATGATTGTTTAAAATTTTTAAAGATTACTAGTTTTTACGGAATAGCTTATTCTATCTGTTGAATTTATACTACAACTGTTAAATTCCGTAAACGGAAACAGCTTGCTGTGAGATGAGTTGCAAAGACAGTTTCAGTCTCTCCTAGTACGATGGGTAAAAATTGGAATGTTACATAAGACTTACGCAAGAACTCCCTGAAACTCTTATTTCTTTGTGTCCCCGAAGGAAGGCTGGAACACCTCACACAAGCTAATGTTCCGGAGCAAGCAAAACTTACTCAATTCATTCCTATGGATCAAAAGTTTTTTGTGAATTCCCAGGATTTATTCATGTGTTCTTCAGACTTCTTCTCAATCGAAATCACTCGGTCAGGTAATTCTTCTGGGTGAGGTATTTTAACACAGCATAAATTTAGTATAAAAACGAAGGAACAATCAATCATCAATGTACCGTCTATCTTGGCATCCACCTTTTAAGACAAGCGCTTTCGTTATCCCAAGTGTTCTTATTATGTGGGATGATAAACTCATTTGTTCTGTTTCTAGTTGCTATTTATTAGTTTCTAGTCTCTTGACTAATGCACATACACTAAATTTATCGTTTTTACTATAACTTAAGCTTGTAATCTTGCTATGAAAAAGGCTCTAAAAAACTATTGTAATCTCAAACAAACACAATTTTTTACAGCATTATTCTTATCTGGAGTTTTATCTTTTAGTAGCAACCCATTAGAGATAAAAAATGCGATAGCTGCACCTGCAAACTATACTCTAGACACAGCCAACCAAGTCCTAAAAGAAAATATTAAAACAAATCCTTTACCGAGTCGAGTTGCTTCTGCAGTATTGCGAGACTTATCTAACAGAGCACAGATTTCTAATAGAAAAGTGGAAATCATTAACTATACCCAACGGACTTGGCCTGATGGATGCATGGGTTTAGCTAATCCTGACGAATTTTGCACTCAAGCGTTAGTTCCTGGTTGGCGTGTTGTCCTCTCAGATGGCAGTCAAACGTGGATTTATCATACCAATAACAATGGGCGTTCAATTCGTTTGGCAAATCCTTATATTCTTACTAACAATCTGCCACCAAACTTTCCAAAATATATAGAGGATGCTGTTGTGCAAGCTGCTTCTCAACGCTTGAATTTACCAGTTTCTCGGCTAAATATTATTCAAGCTCAACAACGGACTTGGGGCAATGGCTGTTTGAACTTGCCAAAGCCTGATGAAGGCTGTACTGAAGCTTTGGTCAAAGGTTGGCGGGTGGTTGTTGGAGCACCAGACCAAACATTGGTCTATCACACCAATGCAACAGGTTCTAAAATTAGGTTGAATGAAAAGGAAAGCGAATTCCGTGAAGGTAGATTACCACGAAGAGTCAGAGATGCTGTTTTGCGTCGGGCAACAGAAGAGTCGGGTTTACCAGAAAGGTCACTAAGTATTGTGGCATCTAAACCGACACAATGGAATGATGGGTGCGATCGCCAGACTTATCCCTCTCCTTGCGGCCCTGTTTCTGTTTCCGGTTGGCAAGTGACAGTCGGTGCTGGACTAAACCGCTGGGTATTTCTAAGTGATGACAAAGGTTCCCGAATTCAGCTTTCAAAGCAGTACAGTGAAAACAATAATGCTAACCTGCCCAAAGATATTGCTGAGAGAGTGTTAGTACGAGCCTCCAAGCGTTCAGAAGTGCCAATTGCGCAATTGCGGATAGTTGAGGTGGAACGGCGACAATGGCCCGATAGCTGTTTGGGCATAGCAGATCCGCTAGCTTTATGTGCCGCAGTTCTTGTCCCTGGTTGGCAAGTTACTGTAAGCGATGGGCAACAACGCTTGGTTTATCGCGTTGGAGAATCAGGCGCTGTTATTTTTGACGAAAAGGCTAGCTCAATTGCTGAGAACAACAGACAGATTAAACCAATTCCCATTCCTAGAAGTGAGTTACCACAACCTTTAGAGAGCGGCGTCGTTTTTCGGCAAATCTCCAGTGGTGGCTTGGCTGGCAGAACATACGAAACCGTTTTGCTTGACGATGGGCGTCTCATCCGTGTTCGGATTGGCGATCGCAATGATTCTGAACGGAGCGTTCGCCGCATACCCTTGGAACAAGTGGAAAGGTTTCAGCAATTGCTAGAACGGCAGGGTGATGAATTCAACAATATGAGTTATCCAGCACCTAGAGGCGCTGCTGATTACATCACTCATACCCTTACCAGCCGCGATGGTACAGTGAAATACAATGAGATTTCTCAAAATAACTTGCCCAAAGATTTACGAGGAATAGTAAATGTATGGCAACGGATTAGCACAAGTTCTCAGTAAGGGCGAAAAGAAGCTGTATGTCTGATGGAGGAAGGGAGGGTTGATTCATCATATAAGACCTTCATCACAATAAGTGACTTACAGGTAGATTTGCACCTCCTGGTTATATCGCGTCAAACTCTCAAAATTTTTTTGCAAATTCAACGAAGCGGGTTTGAGTGCCAAGGTGCCTAAATTGAGTTCATCCTGAAATCGTTTGATTTTGTCTCTACAAGTGGCAACATCACCTATGATCGAATTTTCCAGCAATTGGTCTTCATCAAAAGCACTTTTTTGATTCCCATTTGCTTGAAAATGTTGACTGTTATTGCCACATTTTTGTGCTCTAGCACTCAACGCCTTCATTCTTTGACTAAAAGTGCGGATAAAAGGTAGAGCTTCATTCACTGCTTCATCATAGGTACGGGCAACAAAAAAGAAGCGTGCCACCATTAACTTATCAGAACCATTAGGATTGATGGCGCGGTATTTAGCAACATTACTCTTGAGTCTATCCAAAGTAAATGGTGCTCCACCCATTAAACCAAAAGAATTTAGAGCCGCAAAACTAATCGCTTCCTCATCACTGGTTGCTACATACACTGGAATCTGTTTTTGCAAAGGTTTCGGAGAAATAGAGACGCCATAGCACTGATAGTACTTGCCGAGAAACGACACATTGTTGTGATACAAGAGTTTGTGGATCAGCATCATTGCCTCTAGCGTCTTGGCACGAGATTCACTCATAGGAGTGTTAAAGTGCTTGTTTTGTTCAGGAAATGGACCACCCTTACCAATCCCAATAGCAAGACGACCATTGCAAAGATTATCCAGTGTGGCAATATCTTCTGCCACAAGAATTGGGTCATGAAACGCTAGCAAGACTGCTGCTGAGCCTAATTGGATAGTTGAAGTTACGCCTGCCAAGTGCGCCATCAACACCAAGATTGATGGGCTGACACTGAAATCATTAAAATGGTGCTCTGTTACCCAAGCTTCTTCAAAACCCAAACTCTCCGCGTGTTTGACTAGTGCCACTTGCTCTAAGATGGCACGACGAGCATCATGATGATAGTTTTCATAATTGCAGAAAAGCCCTGTTTTCATGACACACTTCCTTTTTCCTGCGTCACAATCCATTGCAGTTCCAACCACAAGTGAGGATTTTCCTGCTTGAGCTTCGACTGAGGGTCATGCAGTATGCATGTAGCATTTAGGCAAACAACCTCAGTTAATCCGACAAACTTTGCGACTTCTCGAAAGACAGAAATTTGTGCTTTGACAGCAGCAATCATGTCTTTAGGGCAATAAATTGCGATGTAGGGGAGGAAGTGAACACTATGTTGTCCCCAGAAAGATTGGATGAGTTTGACATGACAGTGTTCTAATAGCTTTCCAACTTGTGGGAACGAGTGATTGACGATTGTTGTGAATTCTTTAACGAGTTCTTGTTCGTACCAACTGGTATGCGTATTCATATCATCCTTGAACGACTTTTCGGGTGTTGTATTGTACAAAAAGGGTGACGAAGCAATTTTTTGCTGATACTGGCTCCGGTTTGCTCAAACACTATGAAGTGCTGCACAAGTTCCAGAAAACGCCGCTTGTCGAAAATGCCTTGAATCAGCACTTCTAGTTCTGTTTCTCCTACACAGGGAAAATCTTCGCCGTCAATCGTGCGCCAAGGTAAAAACTCTTGCCACTGGGAGGTTAACGTACCAACTCGTGCTAAATTTCCTACAATAATCGCTTGAAATACGTTGTAGAAAAATAGAGTTGGTATTTGTTGTTGGTAGATCTGAAGCCTTTGATAAGCTTCCCAAAGTCTGCCTTTTTCATACCTTGAGTTGCTCCAGACAATGACTGCCAAAGGTAACCCGTTGATGAAGACAACAACATCGAGACAGTGACTATGGTATTCCTCGACAATGGTAAACCCATGAATCACTAGCCAGTCATTGGAGAGTAAATTAGATGAGTCAATCAGCCACACTTTGTCGTGGACTATTTGTTCATCGTGGTGGTAGACAACATCAACCCCGTCGGTCAAGAGTTTGTGAAAACGACAGTTATTTTTCAATAGGTCAGAACTGTGGGTGCTAATTAGCCCAGATATGACTGTCTCAATGACCTCACATGGAACTTTGGGGTTAATCTGCTTCAAGGCGTTACGAAGGCGATCGCACAAAACTACCTCGGCATCGCTACTACGTTGAGCTTTGTGTCTACCTATGTTGATATCTGCTGCCAGAAAGACAATGTAACCGATGACCTCAAAGAAGGTGAGTAAATCTGGCGCTATGGGTGAAGGTTTGATGTCAAAGCGTTGGCGCAACCTTGTTGTCAGGCGACTCACTTTGATAGTGGCTATTCGTGACAGTGCGGGATTCATGCTTGGCAACCGACCTAGTTTTGAGTGACCGCAGAGCTTTCGCCTAACCCAGCAAATCAATGAAAAATTGACAAAATTGGTTGGTATCCTCCTCTGAGGAGATACCACTCCCCCAGTAACATCAAAACCTGGATTGATTACCAAAACTGTATAAATTGCTGCTTTTTACCAATATTGTTGGTAACAGAGCCTAACAATTTGTCAATAAGTTTTGTAGAGATGTTCCAGATTTCTTGTTGAATGTTAATTTTTTTAACTTTGAATTTTTTCTCAGTCTTTACACCCTTACGCTTATACCAATTTAATTGGTACACAGGAATAGTGATTCTCTTGATGCGACATGCGACACAGTCTCCTTTAAGCGCTTGCAATCTACAAAGAAAACACTGTCTGTTATAAGTAATCTACGCGCCAATGCTAAAACACGTAACGAATTAAAGCTTTAAGTTTCAGTATTTTTAAGACCGTATTGTGATATAAACAAAGTTGGTATTAACTTACTTAGTTGGTAATTTCCCTAGCAGTGGCTTGCTCTGTGCTTGTTTCTAACTCAAAGTTAACACCAATATCTTTAAGCAAAATCTGCGTAGTTTTTACTTAAATTATCCTTAATCGAGGCATATTTTATGCATTTTACTCGTCGTATCGCAACTGTGTCCTTAACACTGTCGATACTGGGGTTTTGGCAAATTACTTTAGCTGACCCAGGGAACCGTGCTCCGTGGGAATCAGAAAAAACAGCAGCTCCCTGGGAAGAAAGTGCATGTCCAGGGGGTTTGTCCCATGCATTCCGCTTAGGTGGTGAGGTCAACAATCCGACAACCTTTGACTTGCAAAAGCTTATAAATTTGCAAGAGGATTTAAAGAGCCAAAACCCAGCAGTCGTTACCGAAATCACTGTAAGTTTCCAAACAGGAGCAGGTCCGAGAACAGAAACCTACTACGGAGTTCCCTTATGGGACTTAATTAATAATGAGAAGGCAGCAGGTGGACTTCAATCTGGTAAATCCGGTCAAAATCCTAAAAACGCTTTCCTGAGACAGTACGTTCTTGCTGAAGCCACCGACTGTTATGGGACGGTGGTGGCGATTGGTGAAATTCACCCTAACTTTGAAGGTAAACAGGTGCTAGTCGCATATGCAAAAAAAGCAAGCGATGGTAGTATCCAATATTTGACAGATACAGATGAAGGATTTGCTCGTCTAGTGGTGCTTGGTGATAAAGCAGGAGGACGTTACATCAGCAACGTTAGAAACATCCTAGTACTGTCTGCTCCGGCTTCCCCTTTAAAACCTAAATATTTCTGGCAGCATTAATCTGGTTTATTAATCTACTTCGCTGACTTATCTATCAAACATCTCTAGAAATGAGATATCACCTCAGAGGGTGCAAGGTTTTGAGATTTATTTTTTAGAGATGTTTATTAGTTATCTATTGGAAATTGCTAATAACTCTGTATGAATGTGATGTTTATTAGTTATCTATTGGAAATTGCTAATAACTCTGTATGAATGTTAGGTGCAGAATCGTGGCACAACTGTGCACTTGTATTATTAGGCAATTTTAAACTTTTCTTGACAAACAGACGCTTCCTCCACTTTACCAATTAAGTTGGTTTAAAGTAGCAAGAACTACAATTATAGTCACTCTCTTTATGGTAGATATACCTAACATTAACAATGAAAGACCAAACTGATGGTGTGAGGAATAGTCTTGAAAAAACTCCAGTTGCTTAGTTTATTGACCTTTGCTAGTAGTCCATTAATTGTATTTGTAGAGTCTGTTCAAGCCCAAGTCAGTGAGGTCAGACCCGCAGTGACAAATGCTGCCTCACGAGTAGCTCAACAACTGGAAAACACTACAACTGCACAAATTACAGGAATCACAATTAACCAAACCTCTACGGGTATTAATGTAGTATTTGAAACATCTATTGGAAGATTGCAAAAACCCATAACGAAAACTGAAGGCAATACGCTGATTGCAGATATTTCTAATGCAGTACTGGCTTTACCAAATAGTCAGACGTTTCAAGCCGATAATCCAGCACAAGGTATTAAGGTCATTAGTGTTATTCAAACAGATGCTTCCAATATCCGACTTAGTGTGATTGGAGAAGCTGCTGTACCAAAAGCACAAATTATTCCAAGTACTCATGGGTTGATATTAAGCCTAACTCCAATTAATGACAATTCTGACATCGAACTTACAGTCACAGGAAAACCCAATAATTACAGCGTCCCTGACACCGCCACAGTCACTAAAACAAATATTCCCCTGCGTGACATTCCCTTTTCGGTGCAAGTTGTTCCGCAACAGGTCATTCAAGACCAAAAAGCATTGACTGTCGGTGAAGCGGTGCGAAATGTCAGTGGATTCGCTTTATCAGGTAGAGGAGGAGGACGCAATGAGTTTTCCTTCTTGACGAGGGGATTCACAGCCGACCAATTTCGAGATGGTTTCAGTGAAGGTAATAACGCCAATCGGGTGTTTACTGAAATTTCAAATATCGATCGCATCGAAATTCTCAAAGGTCCAGCAGCGGCGCTTTACGGACAGTCGGAACCTGGCGGTATCGTGAATTTGGTCACAAAACAACCGCTTTCGATACCTTATTATTCTGCTGATTTTATTGCTGGTAGTTATGACTTCTACCGCTCTAATCTTGACTTTACAGGACCACTAGATGCTCAAAGCAACTTCAGATATCGTTTGAATCTGGCTTATGAAAATGCGGGTAGTTTTCGAGATGGCGTAGAATCGGAACGCTTTTTTGTTTCCCCTAAATTGTCATTCAACCTCAGTTCTAAGACAACACTGAGCTTATTTGGAGAATATCTCGAAGACAGCCGTCCCGTAGATTTTGGCTTGGTTGCTGTTGGTAATCGTATTGCAGATATTCCTATCAGTCGCTTTCTTGGCGATTCTAACCGCAAGAATGATGTTTATCAGAGAAGAGGCTATGTCTTTGTTGACCATCGCTTTAGTGAGAATTGGTCTTTGAGGAGCGCCTTTCGGGCAACATCAAGTGACCAGTATTTTTCAGCAATTCAAGCCAGAGGAAATGCTTTACAGCGCGACAACCGAACATTGAACCTTCAGCTACAGAATAGCAATCAGTTTTTTAGTACAGATACTTTTCAAACAAACTTAGTTGGTAAATTTTCTACAGGTTCAATCAAACATACCACTCTCATAGGATTTGAGTATGGCAATGAATCTAGAGATGTAGAGACTCAAAATGCCAATGCAGGCTCTATTAATATTTTTCGACCTGTTTATCGGTTTCCAATTGGTCGGTTAACAAGAACTATAGACCGGAATGAAGAGACTAATCTTTATGGCTTTTACCTACAAGACGAAATTGCACTCATAGATAATTTAAAATTGTTATTAGGTGGACGTTTTGATATTGTCGATTTTGACTTGAAGGATAATCTCACTAGAAGAAAAACAAGCACTTATGACGAGGCGTTCAGTCCTCTAGTGGGTATTGTTTATCAACCCAGCAAAACTATCTCCCTCTACGCCAATTACAGTCGCTCCTTTGTCCCGCAATCTGGTAGTAGTTTTGATGGGACACCGTTTAAACCAGAACGAGGAACTCAGTATGAAGTAGGTGTGAAAGCAGACTGGTTTGGTGGTCGCCTTTCTTCCACTCTAGCACTTTATGAAATCACGAAAACCAATGTTTTGGTTGCCGATCCCCAACGTCCAACATTCTCTATTCAAACAGGTGAACAACGCAGTCGTGGTGTAGAGTTGGATGTTCTTGGTGAGATTTTACCAGGATGGAATGTGATTGCATCCTACGCTTATACTGACGCCATCATCACCAGTGATACTACGTTTTCTGAAGGAAATCGCCTTGCCAGCGTCCCGCAAAATAGCTTCAGCTTGTGGACAACCTATCAAATCGGTAATGGTGATTTGAAAGGATTGGGTTTTGGTGCTGGGGTTTTTGTGGCGGGCGATCGCCTGGGGGATTTAGACAACACCTTTACTTTGCCTGAGTATGCTCGCGTTGATGCCGCGATTTACTACAACCGAGGCAATTTTCGAGCAGCGCTTAACTTCAAAAATTTGTTTGATGCCCGATACTTTGAATCTGCTCAAAGTAGAACACAGATTTTTCCAGGTGCACCCTTGACAGTCTTGGGAACTGTTTCTTTGCAGTTTTAAAATTCTAACTATTTAGGGACTCCAGCAATCAATAGCCAGAGTTCCACTTTAGTAACCAAGCTTGACGTCACAAAAACAGTCACCTAGTCAACAGAAATTATTACGTCTGATGCTTTGATGATAGCGTAAGCTTGTTTTCCTTCTTTGAGTCCTAGCTTTTCTGCTGAAGTTTTTGTGATGACTGCAGTTACCTCTACTCCTGGCGCAATTTCTAAGCTGACCTCGTCGTTAACAGATCCGGTGACAATTTTTTCTAACGGGGTGACAAAAGAGCTAGGATACAGCGAGAATAAGCGACCTAGCCCTGAGGCCTCGTTGATAAAAGGGAGATTTATTGCGACATAATCTCATTAACCGAGTGACTAAATCTTTGTATGGCTCCACAAAATTAACCCAAGTTTCACCATAGAGTCCGATATAAAAACTGCTATGACGCCTTTCAATACGACCAGGTTCTTTAACGCGACCAACATAGTTTTGTACACCTTTTCGTTTAATTTCCTGTCCATGAATCGTAGCAGAAGTGTAAGCGATGGCTATCAACAAAATGAGAGTAATTAGTCGTTCACCAGATACATTAGTATCTTCCAAGTTATAACCTCCCTTCTTCAAGTCTCGGAACATTTCTTCTATATTGAATCTTCTTTTATACGCTGCGATCGCTAACTCAAGAGTCTCTAGATTTGTGAAAATAAACCATCCTTCTTTGGGAGCAATACCTAAAATTTTGCGTTTCCATTTACAAGCAACGTTAAAGCTAAAAAATCCTTGAGTTTTTGTCACTTTGACTCCTTTCAAAAACAAAGAAACTCCTGGGGATAATCCTATCTGTTTTAGTTCCAGCCAAATTTCTTGTTCTGTTTCTACGAAATAGTTCTTTTTCAATCGCAAGCAAAAATATACATTCCTTTCTCTGAGCCAATTTGCTAGTTTAACAGAACAAAATTCTCTATCTCCTAATACACAGATTTTATAATTATCAAAAAGTTGTAATACTTGAGAGAGAATCTTTTTTTGTTCATCTAGGTTACTATTACCTAGCTTTGGTAGTAGTGTAAAATATATCGGGAATGCTCTCTTATCCCAAACAACACTAACCATGAAGAGATTGATCCGACTCCAATTTGTTCTATCCATTACCAAATAAATAATTTTTTCTCTGTCAAAATATGTTGATAACCAAGTTGTCACAATCGGAAACCAAATTTTTTCAATCGAGAGGTTTGGTAATGATAGAAATCTTTGTATTTTCTTCCTTCTACTTTCAAATAGTATGGGAATTGGCAAAGCAGTAGCCAGGGTTTCTAAGTTAACTTTTTTAATGGATTGTAGAAGATTAATTAGAATTTGGAGCAACAAATATTCTGCACAACTCAGATGACTTTGCAAGTGTGTTTGGTAGAATAAGGGTAACATTATCAATAAACAGGTCTTCTTGACAAAGGTAGACCTATTTTTTTTATCATAAATTGCTACACACTTTACCTCGCAAGCTTTCCAGGGTACTTTGTCGCCCCGTCAGCAATTTTTTTTACAGTACCTTTGAAAGCATTACGAGCACTAATTTCCATATCTTTCCCCCGTTTTTTGACTTTGTGTATACTACCAAGCATCTTGTTACCTAATTATCTCCTCTAGGTAAGAGGCTATTCGATATCGCTTAAGAAGCCCGCCTTATTCGTTTGACGCATAGCACGGTTAGTGACCCCAAGAATCCGGCTAAAGCACCAAACAATAAGTGGGTCAACAGAGGATAGACTGGACTTTTCAAAATGAGAGAACCGGACACTCGAAAACCAAATGCACTGAATACAATCATAACCACGGGCTTGGTTAAGTGAGTTAGTCCTGCTGCTACAGTCCAGAACCAGACCTTTTGTCGCCATTTTCTACCAAAGTGATAGGCTAAGTCCAGCAGTTCCCCAACCACAAGATAAAAGAACCAATCAAACGGGTTATTCCTGACACCAAGCAGGAATGAGAAGCCTGCAGCGCTCAAGCCAGTTACCGAAGCTGCACCAAAACTAGAGGTGAGCAGACGGGTAGTGACAAGAGGTGTCAGCCAGATAAGTCCTCGCCAACCTGGCAATCTTAGTGGCAAACGCAGATTTGCCTGCACCAATGCTACAACGAACCCCAGCCCCACCAGCCCTATAATTTCCAGCCAGTTTAGCTGACCCAGACGCTTAATACTGGCGGATGATACTTTTGGGAGCGATTTGGTACTCATAATCTTCCTCTCCTACTTTATCAGCTTCACAGGTAGTCTTTTCAATAAGCAAGATGGCTTGACCATCGAGTAGTACTGGGCGGGGCCAAGGGCTAGTTTGTATCCTGGTGTCTTCAGGTACTAACCTACCCTCTAAATCCTGGATGCGGTCAATACTGGCTGTCTGATAAAGTTTTTGAGCAGTAAAGACGCCTTCTAAATCACGTAGACCAGGTAGCCAGAGAAACCTCCCATCGTTACCAGTTTTCCGCAAACCTACTCCAGCGAGTGCCCCGATCATTCCACCTTTAGTGCCCGTCAGACCCTCTAAGTGTAGTCCAGCTTGCTTAGCCACCCAAAGAGCTTCTTCTTGAGTCAGGACTTTCTCTTTTGCTTGCTTGCCGAAAGTCTGTACTAGCGGACTGACCTGATCCCACTGAGCCAAACATAGTCCGGCATCTGATCCAGGCTCACTTTTGTTAAGCAGAAACTCTTGGCAATAATCAGTTAAAATTCCAATCTTATGTGTATCAATCTCTACTAGGATACAAGCTGAACTATTGTGTGAGGTAAAGGGAATTTCGGGGCTCAGGAAAAGCTGATGGCGAGTTGTTCCGACGGGCTTTGCTAAGTTTAATTCAGCAAGTTTTTCCACCAACTGTCGGCTTAAGTTACCTGTTCCACCACTCGTCAGATTGTCAGTATCATCTATGCCTATGAGAAGTCGCATCTTTAACTTTGTCCTGTCTTGGCTTGTTGGAGCTTGCAAATTTAACCTGTTCTACTGTTGATTTGCCCCTCTTTACTGTGTCACTGAAGAGGCAGGGGAGAAAGTAGCACCAAAGAAGGGGAGATGAAGAAACAGCTTGGCTGGGAGCACCCGAGAGGGGGAGAGAAGAGGGCGTTGCACAATAGTGGGATGAATTGAGGTAGGCAGGGGATGCAGGGGAAGCAGGGGAAGAGATTTTATAACTTGCGAAATCATCCCTTGATTCAGCAATGCCGAGAAGAGTTATTGTCCATTGATTCTTTTTCTCCCTCGCCCCCCGCTCCTGGGCTTCTTCCTACTTGTCATCTGCCCCCTGCATGGTTTAGTCATGAATTTTTTGGCGTGATATCTGCAATAAATTCTCTTTTGGGTTTACATCAAACTAAATGTTGCTAGGATTTTACCAGGTAAATCAGTTGTTTACCAGTAAAATTGGTAAATAAAAATTATGACAACTTCCAAGAACGAATTTGAAATTAATAAAACTGAGCAAGAATGGCGCGAATCTTTGACGCCAGAAGAGTTTTGTGTGCTGCGTCAACACGCAACAGAACGTCCTCACACCAGCCCACTCAATAAGCAGTATGCGAAAGGCACTTATTTGTGTGCTGCGTGTGGACAGCCTCTGTTTACATCTGGAACGAAGTTTGATAGTGGTACAGGCTGGCCTAGCTTTTTTAACCCAATTGAGGGTGCAATTGGCTCATCTGTAGATAGGTCATTGTTTATGACCAGAATAGAAGTCCATTGCAGTCGCTGTGGTGGGCATTTAGGTCATGTGTTTGAGGATGGTCCTGCACCCACTGGCAAGCGCTATTGCATCAATGGTGTAGCTCTGAAGTTTGTACCACAAGAGTGATATTAGGTGTCTGGGGGAGAGGCGATCGCTCCCTTGGAACCTTTCTTTGTAAGGACCTTAGCTTACTTTGTCTCCAGTTGCAATTTTCGTCACACTACCACAGTCTGTTCAATGGATAACAATGTCAGACTTCTTGACGATATGGACAGTCGTGATTGCTGGGTGTGCGCCTGTTGATGTCTGCAAACAGTTTTTGCAACAAAACTAAAGAAAATCCACTAGACCTCTTGCACGAATGCAAAACTTGCCCTCATCCCCCAACCCCTTCTCCCAATTTTGGGAGAAGGGGAGTCAATTTCACGCGTCCCTCTCCCAAGCTTGGTAGAGCGATCGCCAAACGGCTCAAAATTCATCTCTATCGTCAAGGGATTCCCATTTTTGACCGTAATGGTCATACTCGATTCCCTAAAGTTGGTTATCGAGGGACTATCCAGCTTTTATTTGACATTGCCAATCTGTTTTTAGAGAAGGAGGAAGCTTTAGTTGAACACTACAGCGGAGCGTAATCACAGACTTATAAAGCGTTCGGTCGTCAACGAATCGTACTTTGGAAGTCCCTAAGAACTCGGGAGTGTAAGGAACGGTGTCCCTACTTTTTCCTGTAAAAAGTACGGTTTTTTTATCGGATTATGTTGTATTTTATTCTAGAATACCATAGTATGATATGGTATATAGTCAATAATACTCAGGATAGATGAGCAATCAAACTGGACACAAACATCACACTTGGGTACAAACTCTCAATCCTGTAAATCCAGATGTGAGACTGCAACAAGTACAAGAGAAGGAGCCGATGTTTTACTACTTTGCTTATGGCTCGTGTATGTGTCCTGTTGATTTAAAACGCTCCCTTGGTGAGAAAACTCACCCTTATGTCATTGGTCTTGGGACACTTAAAGGTTATCGGCTGGGATTTTATCGTTATTCACCGACTCGCCATTGTGGCGTTTTGGATGTGGTGAAAGACCGCAAAGCCAGTGTGAACGGAGTGCTTTACCAGCTACCTTGGCGATTGAGCGATCGCCTCGATAAACGGGAAGATGTTCCCGAGGGCGGTTACCGCCATGAATTTGTCGATATTCACTCCCAAGGCCAGGTTTATAAAAATGTCCGTACCTACGTTGTGGTGAACAAGCTTTTAGAGGAGGCTGCTCCCAACGACTGGTACTTTAATGTTGTCTTACGTGGTGCTGTCACTTGCGGATTGCCAGAAGAGTATTGCTGGAATTTATTTAATCATATGTATCAATTACAACAAAAGTCTCAAAAACAGCCCAAAGAAATATTGATTTAGTATCTTACTGCCAATGCTTTCATAAGAAAAATTGTATGTTGATGCGTAAAAGTTTGAAGTCACCCTGATAAGTCAGTGTGGATCTAATGCAGGTATTGTGACTCACCTACCTATCTTCACAATTTGCATTGTTCCTACAAGCTTCAACATACAAAAAGCTTGCAGGGAAATGATGACTATATGACTACGCTTACACCACTGTAAACCCAGATTTGATAACTGCTGACTTGATTGTTGCATTCAAATCTGCGTCCACTTTAGTGAAGGAAAAACTGGAGAAGCGATTCTCCTGCAAAGATGCTACGCTCCGGGAACGTCAAGGGCGAACGCGATCGCCAGACAACACAACATAACACAAATAAAAAAGCAGGTAACGTTGTCTTAACTCACAGCAAGCTAGGGCACGATTTTTCTTTTAGCTTTATAGAGAGTTCAAAGAATGAACTGATTCACAAAAGTAGCAAAAAATGCTATTTACTTTCAGCACTACCATCGTATAAACCTAGTCCATACAATATCTCAGCCAAGCTATTAGCTTCTATTGGTTTGAGCAAATAAAAATCGATACCCAGGTCGTAAGCACGGGGTAACTCTCGATTACCGTAAGCAGTCAAGGCTATGACTGGTAATCCCTCTAAATATGGTTGATGGCGTATCCATTTAAGCAAATCTAAACCTGACATTCCTGGTAGTCTTAAGTCCAGCAAAACCAAAACAGGTAAGGGGTATTTTCCCTGATCCTGATAGAGTTCTGTGCCTTCCAAATAACTTACTGCTTCTTCTGCGGTTTTTACAAGTTTCAGAGTAAACTTTTGACTAAGTAGACGAAATGCCCTTTGAATGAGAAACCAGTCTGATGATTCGTCCTCAACGACTAAAACGGTTTTGTGTTGCAAAACTCTGTTTGTCATCTGTTGTTCACTTTTTACTCAAAAGGTATATAATTTTACATTTGAACTCGTTTCTTTCTGTATGGGGTGAACGATTGAAATTGACCCAGTAAAGTCCCACAGTCTGCACGATTTCAGACAGTTGAGTAAAGATCGTTAAGAGCAAGCTAGGTTGACTGGTCACGCTTTCAGCCTCCTTCGCTTGCTCTTTGGTAGGACGAAATTTGTCTGCTTGCTTACATCGTAGAAATCTTGAGTGGCAGAGGTTGGTACACTCAGCTGTAGAGTCCCTCGACCTAACTGTTCAATGAGAGCAGATCTGCCCTCAATCCCAAAAATGTGGGCAAGTGCATCCAAACCAGCGATCGCTGTTGGAGTTATGCTGATAGATACCTGTTGCTTCGGTTCTTCAAAGTGCTGAGTCAATTTGCCTGACTTGTCTCGTTGGTAATTAGCCATTGCCCTTACCTTGCTACAGATGCCTTCTATATACAAGGTGAGATAACTGCAATGAAAACTCATCTACCTCAAGACATTCTTCCTTTAGTCAGAATATCTGAAATTTTCTCTACCTCCTGAGAAGCAAAATTGAGTTATGATGAAAATACAGTAAATCTATAAGTTTACTGATATTTCAACACTGCTGTTGTCAATTTGAAAGACAAGTAGAAGAGATTTTCATTTGTATCAGCTCTAGTAAAACTGCTGATGATTTAAGGAATTAGGCAGATGGTATTATCTACAATTTGTTATCCTGCATTAAGTCATATCCATATTAGGATTCCTCAGCACTACCATCGCCAACCTGTTGTCTCGCGATTAATTTCTCGTTACGATTTAACAATTAACATTGCAGCAGCTCTTTTAGAACCTCATACAGAAGACGACGGTTGGTTTAACCTTGAAATTCAAGGGATTCGACCACAGGTAGAAGCAGCGCTTGATTATCTTCAAGAACTAAATATAGAGATTGTGCTGTTAGAGTTCAAAAATCTTGCTCAAGAAAGTCAAGAAAAGCTCAAGTTTTTATGTGCAACTACCAATTTCTTCAATGAGCAGATTGAAGATGATAAAAAAGAAGCTGATTTGAACGTAGTAGAAGGACAAACTAGTTGTGCTAAATTTCAAGTTTGTATTCCTAAAAACTATCATTCTTATCCAGTGCTTGCAGGGCTAGTTTCTTGCTATGGATTAACTGTTAACATTACCGGAGCGATGTTAGATACTAACACTGAAAATGATGGTTGGTTTGATTTAGAGCTTTGGGGTGGGCGTCAGCAAATTGTGTTGGGTTTAAAATATTTAAAAGAGTTAGGCTTACAAATTTGGTTGTAATTATTTATATTAATTAGAATCATTTATTCTGATGTTTCACAAAATATTGGAGACACAAAACTATGGCTCATGCTTGCTGTGGTCCCGGCTATGCTTCCCCAGAAGCAGCAACAAAAGCAGAACGCGAAAAGGTCTTATATACGATTGCACTTTATACGGGTTCGAGTATTGTCGAACCAGATTATCTTGCAACCATAGACGTTGATCCCAATTCCCCGACATACTCTCAAGTTATTCACCGTCTACCAATGCCGTATGTTGGCGATGAACTGCACCATTTTGGCTGGAATGCTTGCAGTTCTTGTCACGGTGATGCTAGTAAATCTCGACGCTTTTTGGTGATTCCTGGTCTACGTTCCAGCAGAATTTATATTGTAGATACAGCGGATGTTAAAGCCCCCAAACTTCATAAAGTCATTGAGCCCGAAGAAATTAAGGAAAAAACTAATCTGACAGCCCCTCATACCGTACACTGCCTAGCTGATAGTCATGTGATGATTTCCATGCTGGGGGACAGCGAAGGAAATGGGCCTGGAGGCTTTTTGTTGCTGGATAGCAATTTTGACATTGCTGGACGTTGGGAACACAAAGCCCATGGGATGCACTTTAACTATGACTTTTGGTATCAGCCACGTCATAATGTTATGGTGAGTAGTGAGTGGGGTGCACCCAAAACTTTCTATCCCGGCTTTGACCTCAACGATGTAGCTGCAGGAAATTACGGTCACCAATTGCATTTTTGGGACTGGTCAAAACACGAAATCATCCAAAATGTTGATTTGGGAGAAGAAGGATTGATTCCCCTAGAAGTGCGATTTCACCATAGTCCTGATAGCACTCATGGGTATGTTGGTGCAGCACTCAGTAGCAACGTCTGGCATTGGCATGAGTCTAACAGTCACTGGGAAGTGGAAAAAGTGATTGATGTACCATCGGTAGAAGTAGAAGGTTGGCCAATTCCCGTACCATCATTGATTACCGATATCCTCATTTCAATGGACGATCGCTACCTCTATTTCTCCAACTGGTTGCATGGAGATATTCGCCAATATGATATCAGTGAACCCTCCCATCCTAAGCTGACAGGTCAAGTTTGGTGCGGTGGCTTGTTAGGTAAAAGTGAAGAAATTAATGGCAAAAAGCTTACAGCTGGACCGCAAATGCTGCAACTGAGTCTTGATGGCAAGCGACTTTATGTGACTAATTCCCTGTTTAGCACTTGGGACAATCAATTTTACCCTGACATAGCCAAAACAGGCTCACATATGTTGCAAATTGACTGCGACACTGAAAACGGAGGTATGAAAATCAATCAGAATTTCTTCGTTGACTTTGGTAAAGAACCAGTAGGTCCAGCTCGCGCTCACGAGATGCGCTATCCTGGTGGTGATTGTACCTCTGATATTTGGATCTAAGCGAAATTTGGGTATTGCATATTTGCAGTATCTTTCATTACTTTTTTCAGCCAGAGAATTCAACGAATTCCGCGTAATTCCCTTTCTCAACGCATTAGGGAGGGGATATAAACCGGGCAATGATGAAAACACCTCCAACTCAGATCAACAGTCAAGTTGATAAGAGAGTGGGGAGGTGTCCTTTATGCATATGGTTTCTCCCCTGCTTACCTGCTTCTTCGTTGACTTCCTGAACTTTCACCTTTTGCAACCAGTAACTATGCTCCAGTAACCAAAAGTTGATTTTATTTCAATATCAACAAAGCCAACTTCCTTGAGCATTGCTGATAGCTCAAATCCCGAATATTGCCGACCTCCATCACAAGACAGTAGCATAACTAAGCTGTAGGCGGCAGCTATGAAGTTACTTTTTTGCTCATTGTACAGCATCTCATGAATGATAATTCGACCGCCAGGCTCTAGAGTGTCAAAGCTTTTTTGCACAAGGAAAGCACATTTCTCTGGTGACCAGTCGTGAAAGATATCAGCATAGAAGTGGATATCAGCTGTGGGAAAAGGCTGTTCACTCCACATATCAATCACTTGTGTTTTGATGCGGTCCTGCAATTCGTAGCGTTCCACAAATTCTTGGGCGATCACACATACTGTGGGTCGTTCAAGAATTACTGCTTGTAAATTCGGCCATTTCAATATTGCGCCAATAGCATGAGCACCTGACCCACCGCCGATATCAAGCATGACCTTATACTTGGAAAGTTCAATGTGTTCAGGCCAAACCATAGCAGGCGCCATACTGTGGCTATGCATCGCGTAAGTGAACCTTCGTGTCAAATCAGTTTCATGCTCATGAGTCATGAACAGCTGTTGTTCGCCATACAGTTGTGAGGAATTTGTCACGATAGCATTGTACAGGCTGTTGAACGAGTAGATATGATCGGTTCCAATTAGCATATCTAGAAGCCAACCAAAATAGGTAGAGCTACTTTCAAGGAGGTAATTCTTTGCCAAGGAACTCAGTGAATATAAGCCATTATCTACTATTAGTATGTCGCTGGACACAAGTACCGCTAAGAGAGCTTCAGCTGGTCGAGTGTTAATCTCTAGTTTTTCACACACTTGTGATAGCGTCCGTGCTTTTTCAGCTAAAAAAGGAAATAGCTTAAGTTTATGAGCAACCAAAAGAGATCTATATCTGAAACTTTCCAGATAAATATCCCAGAGGCGCTGTTCATCTACTTGGACCACTTTTTCCATACTCTTTTTACCGGGATTGCAAAAAGTTTACTATTTTATACCTAAAGGCGAGAGCAGTTATGAAAACAGAAGTAGGAAATTAGGAGAAAAAACTTAAAAAGAATACAAACTTGCTGCGCAAAATTTACCCTTTATTATCTTCCTTGACATTTCTGATTCTGACAACCACAATAAAATTAGCTTTCTAACTATGTACTCAAGCTCTTTGTACTCACATTCTTTTAGTTGAATTATGGTTTGTCAAAATATTATTTAGAAATCAGTGGAACCGAACCTGTAAAGTTTAACAAGTTTTATAATGATTTAATTATCATTATTATTGAAAACATATGCAATTAAAAATTGAGAATACAGCCAATTTAAAACTACCACTCCTTGAAATATTTGAAATAGAACAAAAGTATACTAAAGGATATAGATATCGTCTTATTGATCCCGATCAAAGATTTGAATATGATCTTTCTCCGACTTTCAGTGATCCATTATATTGTAAATCAGTAGCAGAGATGAAGGCATTGAAGTGGGCAGCAGATGAAGAAGAAACGATTATAGGATGTATAGATTTTCATTCCAAAATGATTCTTTTTCAAAATAAGCTTGGGTTTGAATTTTTTGGCTTCAGCGGTGGGATTTCTACATATGAACATTGTGCTGAACCCGCTTTAATGGATGAATGGTATTTAGAACTGAGGCAAGAAGGAAAGGCTGAACATTTATTAAGGTTACATGATTGTGACGGAAAATTATTAAGAGATAAAATTTCCACTGCGACGATTATAACAATAGGAGATGATAGACCTACGATTATCTCGCGATTATATGACTAGAATTTATCCTGTAAGTGATTTATGACATCATATTCATTGTCTTTCTGTAAATCTATTAAGTAATCTTCAAAGCTGGTATATTTTTGTGAGAAATCTAGTTTTGGTATGTTTTCATGCCAAGAGTTGACTAAGTGTAGTTCACGAGCAATAGCATTTAAATCTTTTATAAAAATTTTAAGACCTTCTTCATCTCCGCGCTCCAATTTCCTTGCTAGAGCAATTTTGATTCCTGTGGTTTGAACGAGCCATCTCGAAAGAGCCTCTCCACGAATCTTGATAGTTCCAGTTTGAAAAGAGGCCGATAATGCTAAATGATTGGCTAAACGGACACAGTCACGAGCTGTGAGCCTGTAAGCTCTTTCTTCTCTTACAGCTTTTTTTTCTCTAAAATCAATGAGTGAAGATGTTGTTTCAGGTTGGCGACTGGAAGTATTGAGGTGAAAGATGGGTTCTTTTGATGTCGTATTACATAAATCTTCTATAAGTAGAGTTCGGCGGCTTATTTCAGCAGTCGTTAACATTTGTTCTGGCTTATTCTGCTCCCCAAAATTTTGGTCAGCAAAATACTTTCGATACAACTCATAAGAAACAGTGCATTTATTCCCTTGGAATTTCACTAACCCCATACTTTCTAATTTGTATGCTAGTGTATGGTCTAATTGCAGTCTACCAGCAATAATCACCTGTTTAAGTGCTTTTGCTAATTCAAAATCTTGTTGTAAAACAGCCAAATATTGGTGTAAGTAATTCTTATAAATTCCGTTAATTGTAGGAGCTTCTTGTAATAACTGCTCTAAATTTATTTGGGGATTATTCACAAGGTGATAAAGCGCAAGTCTTACTAAATAAGGATGCCCTCCCACCATTGTTTGCAGAGATAGGGCGTTCTGTACGCCTACCTCATCTGTCCAATTTAGTCCATGACGTTGAGCGAGATCCTGAATTTGCTCTAAACTGAACTCGGGTAATTGAATTGCTACACCGATATTCAATAGAAATTGATTGACATCTAGCTTAACATTAATTTCCGTAGAGTAAACGACAACTAACCGAAGTTTTTGCAGTATCTCATTTTGTTTAGTTTCCTCATGCCATGAACGTAGAAGTGATAAAAATTCAGAGGCAACTTTGGGATACTCAAAAATCCGATTTACCTCGTTGAGAGCTAAGACGAGAGGAACATCTAATTGTGGTAACACATAACTTTGTAAATAGATTGTGCAGCTCGTCTTATCCCCAAGTTCTTCATCCCAATAATCATCCAACTTTGGTTCTTGCTGTATCTGCTTGTTAATATTGATACAAAGCCAGCGCAAAAATTTATCAACAGAGGAGAAAACGACCTCGTCTGCTTGCTGAAAATCTAAACTTACAGTGCGGTAGCCAAGCTTAACAGTGTGATCAATCATCCGTAACATTAAGGAACTTTTACCCGTTTTACTAGGACCCTTAATGCGGATGATGCACCCTGGTTTTGTAATTTCTGTGTAGGCTAGTTTTTCAGATAGGAAGCGGGAAATGTAAAATTTAGAATTAAGGGGTACAGGACCACTAGGAAATTCAATAGATGTAGTTTCGCCTTGACGACTAAATTCCTCAATTAACTGCTTTTGCGCTAAAGTAAGAGGACGTGGCTCTAGGGTTGAGCGAAAGTTATGTTTAGTAATCGGTTCTCCAAAGAAATCACTCAATAGTGACCATATTCCAGAGGCAACTTTTCTTAGATGTGTAGCTCTGTAGTGCATATTGCTTGCCATGCTAGTGTAAGTTTTCCCTTCCCAACTAGAGCAGAGCACCAGTTCTTGAACAGGGGTTAAAGCGGTTTTCTGACTGGCATTTAGGAGCTGTATTACTTCTTTAATTGTCATACAAGTTGCCTTTAAAAGCTAATCCTCTGCAAATGTCTAAAAACCTGATTTTTCTCTAGAGTCTGGTTAGTCCTAAACCAGACGCATAGTTCACCTCTAGCTATTTGGGAAGCAGTTAATCGTACATCTACTTCTATTTGATTAATGAGAGCTAAAAAGTGAATTTTTTCAAATAATAGAAACAGCTTTTAAGTTGATAGTAATATTTTTAATTTACGCATAATATAATAAAATTGTTAACTTGGTTAATTCCTAAAAGCGACTTATTTAACTAATATAAAAACAGGTACGATACTTCTCCATAACACTCCAAAGTCGTTAAAATTTGGTCTCATAGACTGAGTTTCCTTAAGTGCCTGATTTTCTTTTTGTCTTTTCAGGCTATAGCTTCGCGCGTGTGTATAAACGGTAGCTTTACTCAGCTGCCTTGAGCCAACTTTAGAGAAAGCCTGCAAAAACACTGAACTTCAAGCGCAATACAGATCATCACGCTACGTCAACCATCTGAGCAAATTCCTCCGAACCAAACTCATACTGTCGGTTGTAAACGCCATAAAGGGGATTGTAGGGCTGTCTTGTGGCTGAAATTTTTTACTAGCTTGATAAAACATGCGTTTTAACTTCCTGATAACTTACTCTTTTATACCTTACATCACCAAAGTCTTCAAAGGTATTGTTTGCTAAACTTTTTGTTGTTACATCATGAGCAGTATTATCAACTGGTGTGCCGTTTCAAATAGCATAGGGATGCAATTTCTGTCGCTGAAATTCAAGCTACATGGTAGTTTCATGCAATTCATGCAAGCATAGAAAGACCTTGTGGGGTTGATGAGCTAAAATGCTTTACACCTAAGCGATAGTCCACAAACCCAGATGTCTGCCAGTCATAGATGAAGTTATGCAAAATAGCCCAATGAAGAAAAGCATTGCCACATCGCTACCTCGTAGTGAGAAGTCTTTATCTAAAAACTGTTAATATACCCACACGGTATAACCCGAAGGGTTGAATGATGTGAAGAATAACTCTCGTACATCCTAAATGATAGAGCTTGTGCATTGACTTTTGACAAAATTTTGATTCGGTGGGAATCGCTATAGTGCATGAGACATAAATTACCTCAACTTGGTAAGGATTTTGAACCTAGAGAACATAAGTCTTTCTTCTGCGTTTTTATGTAGATGCAAGTGAAATCAACTTATGCACTGGCGGAAGATGGAACGTGGATTGTAGATAGCTAAAACATTTTGCATATCAGTACTTCTGAGCTGCAGATACAGTCAATGCTTCCCTCACGCTCACGCACTATCTATAATCCGATATTTTGGTAGAGTGCATAAGTCCTAAATTATATGTGAATTGAGAAACTGGGTTTCTGGTAGCTAGCAAATTTATCACTCAAATAGGATTGCTATAGACTGGCTCGGCTCGTCTGTAAGGAGTTTGTCCATTCGTAGTTACTCAGTTAGAGAAATGCGATACGCAGTGCAAATCTTGAGAACAATCCTTCAATTCATAAAGGTTTTCATAAAATGTTTAATATCGCCTTGACGAATTCAAAAAAGTCTGAAATATATATTATGACTTCGATACAGTAATTTTGAAGTTAAGTTTTTTGAGAAACATAAGTTTAAAATGTAACAAAAAATACCAATAATATAATATTTTTTAAAATAGTATGAGTACAAAATGTATCCAATTTTTGGAATATGAGGGAACATTTTTATCTTGACAAGGTTTTCAGTTACTGAAAATAATAGACTACGGGAACTTTAAAACTTTGGCTACTAAAGCCTAGAAAACTAACGCAAAGTTTAACTTAACACCAATAACTAGTGTTTCCTTACGGCAATAGAGTTTGGAGTTTAGTATGATTTCTATTTCCTCAGCTCTACTATGATGAATGGTAATTTTTCGCAAAAAATCTTCAAAATCTCGCGAATAAACCCTTGTGATTTTGAAAGAGTTTTGAATGGTCTGAACTCTAATTCTCCCTTGAGAATTCTTCAAGATTCTTGCATTGTTAAATAGCTGGCTTTTGTGTATTGCAGAAATGCTTGCTGGAAGGAATATTGCCACTTGGGCGTTCTCCCATAAGCAGGTGATGAATCTATTTGTCGCCTCCCCGCATTCCCTTGTTTCCGGAAATTGCAATATCCAGTGCTTTTTTTATTAGTAGAAAGTAATGTTGTGTTGCTAAAAGGTTAGTGCACAAGCTCAAACCTCCGAAAATTGCTAATGCATCTTTGAAAAATCTCAGAAAAACGTGTTTAAAAAATAGCAATTTCTCAACTAATTTGGTCTACTTCACATAAATGCAAAATGTCTATATATACCGAGTCAAAAACTGCAATCAGCAGCAGTAGCCATGCTTTGGTCATTGGTGGTAGTATCACTGGACTGCTAGCAGCACGAGTATTAGTGAACCATTTTGACAGAGTGACGATTGTTGAGCGCGATCGCTTCCCAGAGCAACCAGAAGCGCGTCGGGGAATTCCTCAGGCTAACCATATCCATGTGCTGCTAGTTCAGGGATTGCGGATTTTAGAGCAGTTGTTTCCAGGTGCGGAAGTGGCTCATATGCTCAAGCCTCCCACAGCGCTTTTGGGAACCAACATCCTGGCACAAGTACTTTTGCAGGCAATTGGCGAAGTTTTTAGCGATTGCTTCAATTCATACTTCAATTGTGCAACGCCCTCTATTGAATTGTACTTGTACTCCAGTCTTAAATCACTCAAGTCACGGCACAAAGGAGTCAGAGAAAATCATGAAGCTGACCGATTTCCTCAATTTTTCTGGCAAGACTGCTGTCGCTACTGGTGCAGTAATGAGCATTGGACAAGCAATTGCTGTGCGTCTTGCAGAAGCCGGATCTCATGTTGCAGTAGCCGATGACAACAAGCTTACTGCTTTGGAAACCGCTGTAAGTATCCGTGATAATGGGGGCAGTGCCAATTGGGCGAATTGGTCAACCAGATGCCATTGCTAGAGCAGTTCTGTTTCTGGCATCACCTATGTCTGACTACATCACAGGTGAGGTCGTGATTATGGATGGTGGATATTTGCCGTCGTAGTTGTCATCTTTGGGCTTATTACCACTGAACTCATAATTTGTATTTCTGCATTCATCATCGTGTCTGTTACAGTTTTGGGCGTTTGAGTCATAGCCCAATTGTTAGGAAGGTCAACAACAAGTGTTTGTTGAAAATGCTCCATGCTGCGCGATCGCTACCCAATATGCATGGAACAAATACTTAGCGTCAGCAAAGCTCAAATTCTAGGTATTCCAGAAAGTGTTTCTTCAGAGTTGGAAGTTCCTAAATTCGTCAAAATTTAATGTTCCCAACCATGGTTACTCAACAACAAATTCAAGCACAAGAACCCATCTGGCTTGTGATTATTCGGCTTCTAAGATGGGACAAGCCAGCTGGACGTTTAATCTTAATGATTCCTGCCCTATGGGCTGTCTTTTTGGCAGCCCGGGCAACACCACCAGTACCGCTTGTTAGTGTCATCATTTTAATTAGTTTGGTCAGCAGTGCTGCTGGGTGTGTGATCAACGATTTGTGGGATCGCGATATCGATCCACAAGTACAAAGAACGCAACGACGACCCTTAGCTTCTCGTGCCCTCTCTATTAAAGTCGCTATTGTCATCGCTCTAGTATTTCTGGTTTGCACTGTGATTCTTGGGCTTTATCTAAATCTTCTCTCGTTCTGGTTGTTGATGGCAGCTGTGCCAGTGATTGTGTTCTACCCATCAGCAAAACGGGTGTTTCCAATACCGCAGCTAGTGCTGGCGATCGCCTGGGGTTTTGCAGTTTTGGTGAGTTGGACTGCAGTTAGTGGAAGCTTAGAGTTTTCTACCTGGCTGCTGTGGGGCGCAACTGTACTGTGGACTTTGGGATTTGACACGGTTTATGCCATGTCTGACCGCGAAGATGATCGACGTATTGGTGTCAACTCCAGCGCTTTGTTTTTTGGTGAATACGTGCCAGTTGTCGTTGGCATTTTCTTTACTAGTACTGCCTTTTTGCTAGGTTGGTTAGGCATTTCTATGCAGTTGCAAGCGAGTTTCTGGATTACCCTCTTTGTTGCAACCCTAGTATGGAATTGGCAAAGTGTTCAACTGCGGGACCCACAACTCCCCACTACTGTTTATAGTCAAATGTTCAGCCAGAATGTCTGGATTGGCTTTCTATTACTTTTTGGAATGATTGTGGGGTCTTTTAGGTTTTAAGTTTTGGATTCTGTAGACAAGAGTGAACCTACACTCGTAACTTTGTCCAACTTATCTCAGCACAAAAATGACTACAACAAGTATTCGGAGTACAACCTGGCACTGCTTAATTCCCCTTTGGCAAGGGGGGGAAGAGACAGTTAAACAAGGCTTACCCCACACTCAGTTAGCACCGACATGGCAGATGCTACTCCTAGGAGATGGTTCGCCAACACGACATCTCCAACTCTTAACAGGTGAACGGACGGAAGTCGATTTAATCGAGATGTCTGATATTGCTATGGACTCAGATGGTGCTCCTGAAGCAATCCAATTATTACCAGGACCGCGAGTACGACGGCAGGTATGGTTGCGTACAGCTTCTGGTCAGCGACTAGCGTATGCGACTTCCTGGTGGAAAGCCAAGCAGGTGGATGAGTATTTGCAGAACCGGAGTCTACCAATTTGGGCTAGTTTATCTCGCCAACGTACAGAGTTGTATCGAGAAATCAGGGGAATTCACTACGGTAAATCAGCTTTTTTAGAGTCAGCTTTTGGCCAACCGAGTGGTTTGTGGGGTCGTTATTATCTATTCTGGCATCAGGGACAACCTCTAACGCTGATTTATGAGGTTTTTTCGCCCTACTTGAGAAAGTACCTTGGTCCAGAAGTCATTTCTATAGAAGAACATAGCGCCAGTTTCCAAAGAACCGATGAACCACAGTTTCTACAAAGGTGAAGAACATGAAGTCACAACCCTTAGAAAGAAAGCCCTACGAAGCAAGCCAATATGCTCACTTACCCTGAAACCAGTCATTTGATGAGCGGACAGAACGCTGACTAGCATTGAACCGATGAACCCGGTTGTGTAAATAGTTAAGTGAGAACATGATGCCACTATCGTTAGAAAACTCTCAAAACTACATTCACACCACTGCCACTGTCCTGTGATCTCAAGGAACTCTCTTATGAACCTAAGCCAACTTACCCATCCGAATCAATTGCACGGGCTGTCAATTCCGCAACTGCAAGATATTGCTCGCCAGATTCGAGAAAAGCATTTACAAACAGTAGCCACCAGTGGCGGTCACCTGGGTCCTGGTCTGGGTGTGGTTGAACTTACCCTGGGGCTTTACCAGACTCTTGACCTAAACCGTGATAAAGTGATTTGGGATGTGGGTCATCAAGCCTATCCCCATAAACTGCTCACCGGACGATATGATCGCTTTCATACTCTACGACAAAAGGATGGCATTGCAGGTTATCTCAAGCGATGCGAAAGTCCATTTGACCATTTTGGTGCCGGTCATGCATCCACCAGTATTTCTGCCGCATTAGGGATGGCTCTAGCCAGAGATATCAAAGGAGAAAACTTCAAAGTTGTCGCAGTCATTGGAGATGGCTCTCTCACAGGCGGTATGGCACTAGAAGCGATAAACCATGCAGGTTACTTGCCCAAAACTAACTTGTTGGTCGTACTCAACGATAATGAAATGTCGATTTCTCCCAATGTGGGAGCGCTTTCTTCTCACCTGAATCAACTGAGGTTCAGTTCCGGTGTACAGTTACTCAAAAAACTGGAAGAACAGTTTGAAACAATAACACATATTGATTCTGTTCTCCCAGAGTTGAGTCGGATCAAACAAGGGATCAAACGTCTGGCAGTGCCTAAGGTAGGAGCAGTGTTTGAGGAACTGGGGTTCACCTACATGGGACCAATCGACGGACACAATTTGGAGGAATTGATTGCCACTTTTGAGCAGGCGCATCAACAGACAGGTCCAGTGTTAGTGCATGTGGCGACAGTCAAGGGCAAAGGATATGAGTTCGCCGAGCAAGAGAGGGTTGGCTACCACGCCCAAAACAAATTTGATTTAAAAACAGGCAAGGCAATTGCTTCCAATAAGCCCAAACCTCCGAGTTACTCTAAAGTGTTTGGCGAAACTTTAACTACAATAGCCAAGAACAACCCTAAAGTGGTTGGCATTACTGCAGCCATGTCCACCGGAACTGGACTGGACATCCTCCAGAAAGAACTGCCAGAGCAATACATCGATGTGGGGATTGCCGAACAACACGCAGTGACCTTGGCAGCAGGCCTGGCATGCGAGGGTATGCGCCCCGTT
The DNA here is from genome assembly GCA_002163975.1 of Nostocales cyanobacterium HT-58-2. GTDB lineage: Bacteria > Cyanobacteriota > Cyanobacteriia > Cyanobacteriales > Nostocaceae > HT-58-2. The sequence goes on from CP019636.1 coordinate 42,723, forward strand.
GCCACTATCTACTCCACCTTCCTGCAACGGGCTTACGATCAGATTATCCATGACGTCTGCATTCAAAATCTGCCTGTATTCTTCTGCATGGATAGAGCAGGCATTGTGGGTGCTGATGGTCCCACCCATCAAGGGATGTACGACATCGCCTATTTGCGTTGCATACCCAACATGGTACTGATGGCTCCCAAAGATGAAGCCGAACTTCAGCGAATGCTTGTGACTGGCATCAACTACACCAATGGTCCTATCGCCATGCGGTATCCACGCGGCAATGGCTACGGCGTTCCCCTTAAAGAAGAAGGCATAGAACCCTTACCGATTGGCAAAGCAGAAATTCTCCGCTCTGGAGACGATGTGCTGATGGTTGCTTATGGTTCGATGGTCATGCCAGCGCTGCAAGCCGCTGCCACCTTGAGCGAATACGGCATTGAAGCAACGGTAGTCAATGCCCGCTTTGCCAAACCCTTAGATACTGACTTAATTGTGCCTCTGGCTAAGCAATTTGGTCGAGTTTTCACCTTAGAGGAAGGCTGTTTGATAGGTGGCTTTGGTTCAGGCGTTGCCGAAGCACTACTTGACCACCATGTGGTAGTTCCAGTCATCCGCATTGGTGTACCTGACCAATTAGTGGAGCATGCAACTCCAGAACAATCCCAATTAGAACTAGGCTTGACTGGTCCACAAATTGCTGAGCGCGTGTTAAGAGAAGTCGAACTACCCAAACTAGGTGTACAAGTATTGCAAAACGCCTCGCGCAAAAAAATGACTGATGTTGCCATGCGCTCATAAAGTTTTCCCTTGCCACCACGCGCTATTCTACAAGCGGATTGAAAATAGATTTTCTGGCGTAGTTGTGTAAGCAGTTCTTGATAACTAGTTTCTGGTTTTTAACATCCAAATCGTAACCTATGCAAACTCTCTCAAGTCCACTGGCTTCTAACCCCTCTTCTAATCAGACCCTCACTAGCACTATCATTCCCCGCCGTAAAACTCGTCCTGTGCACGTTGGTAATGTCACCATTGGCGGTGGTTTTCCTGTGGTCGTGCAATCTATGATCAATGAGGACACTTTAGACGTAGCGGGTTCTGTTAGTGCAATTCGTCGCCTACATGAAATAGGCTGTGAGATTGTCCGCGTCACTGTGCCTAGTCTAGCTCATGCCAAAGCAGTTGCTCAAATCAAGCAGAAACTTAAACAGACTTACCAAGATGTTCCCTTGGCGGCTGATGTCCACCACAATGGTATGAAGATTGCTTTGGAAGTCGCAAATCATGTTGATAAAGTGCGGATTAATCCGGGGCTGTATGTGTTTGAGAAACCCAACTCAAAGCGCAGCGAATACACTCAAGCAGAATTTGACGAAATTGGTGACAAAATTCGTGAAGCCTTAGAGCCTTTGGTTATCTCTCTGCAGGATCAAGGGAAAGCAATGCGGATCGGTGTAAACCATGGTTCTCTTGCAGAACGGATGCTGTTTACTTATGGTGATACACCCGAAGGTATGGTAGAATCCGCCTTGGAATTCATTCGTATTTGTGAATCCCTCGACTTCCGCAACTTAGTTATTTCGCTCAAAGCTTCCAGAGTGCCTGTGATGGTTGCTGCCTATCGCCTGATGGTACAAAGAATGGACGAATTGGGCATGGACTACCCTTTGCACCTGGGTGTAACGGAAGCTGGTGATGGTGAGTACGGTCGGATTAAGTCTACTGCCGGAATTGCACCTTTGTTAACTGATGGAATTGGTGATACTATCCGTGTCTCCATCACCGAAGCGCCGGAAAAAGAAATTCCCGTCTGCTACAGCATTTTGCAGGCACTGGGTCTACGTAAGACCATGGTAGAGTATGTAGCTTGTCCTTCTTGCGGTCGCACTCTGTTTAACCTCGAAGAAGTCTTGCATCAAGTGCGGGAAGCCACCAAGCACTTAACTGGTTTGGACATTGCCGTCATGGGCTGTATTGTCAACGGTCCTGGAGAAATGGCAGATGCAGACTATGGTTACGTTGGTAAGCAGCCTGGTTATATCTCTTTGTATCGCGGACGTGAAGAAATCAAAAAAGTCCCTGAGTCTCAAGGCGTTGAAGAACTGATTAATTTGATTAAAGCCGACGGTCGTTGGGTTGACCCTTGAGGCAGCTAACATTCAACCGTTGTCACTGATTTTGGTCACTATCACCAACTACAGAAGCTAATGAATACTCAAGTTTTTGAACGATCACCGCAAAATTCTCAACTGGATCAACATGGGGAATTTGAGCATCAAATTAATGAAGCAACTTTTGACCTAAAAACTTACTTATCAGAACGGCGAGCTCAAGTGGAAGTGGCACTTGATCAGTCAATCACCGTCGTCTATCCAGAAAAAATTTATGAGGCGATGCGCTATTCTCTGCTTGCAGGGGGAAAACGCTTGCGCCCAATTCTGTGTCTTGCTAGCTGTGAACTCACGGGAGGCACAGTAGAAATGGCGATGCCGACAGCTTGTGCGCTGGAAATGATTCACACTATGTCTTTGATCCATGATGACTTACCAGCAATGGATAACGATGATTATCGGCGAGGTCGGTTGACAAACCATAAAGTTTATGGCGAAGACATTGCGATATTGGCTGGTGATGGACTGTTAGCCTACGCGTTTGAGTTTATTGTTGAAAAGACAAAACAGGTGCAAGCAGAGCATTTGTTGCAGGTTGTTGCCAAGTTAGGTCATGCAGTTGCAGCAACAGGTTTAGTTGGTGGTCAAGTTCTTGATTTACAATCAGAGGGACAGGATAATATTGATGTCGAAACCCTTAACTTTATTCACACCCATAAAACTGGAGCTTTACTAGAAGCCTCTGTTGTATGTGGAGCACTTCTGGCTGGAGCTAACAATGAGGTTTTGCACAGATTTTCTCGCTATGCTTGCAATATTGGTTTGGCTTTTCAGATTATAGATGATGTGTTAGATGTGACTGCAACGAGTGAAGAACTAGGGAAAACAGCAGGTAAAGACCAAAAAGCTCACAAAGTGACCTATCCCAGTGTGTGGGGTATTGAGAAATCCAGACATCAAGCAAAAGAATTAGTTGAGGAAGCTAAGGCTGAACTAGCTCCTTTTGGGGAAAAGTCTATCCCTCTAATGGCGATCGCGGACTTTATCACAACTAGAACTCACTAGATCAGCCTATGCAAGATTGAAAGTTAAGTAAGGTGCCTTATTTTTTTCAAGCATTCAACACTGGTGTACCAAAACAATCTTGACAAAGGTAAATTATGAGTATTTCAAGTACAATTTTAAACAATATATGTGCCAATAGCAGTGGAACATTTTGGCTAGTCACATATATTGGTATTATCTGGCGCGGTTTCAAAGACCGTTCATTAGGTATGCCTCTGGTGGCCCTGAGTGCAAATATTGCGTGGGAGTTTCTTTTTGCATTTATTTACATTCCAGAGCGTCAACTTTTACACTACGCCACTATTACTTGGTTGTTCTTCGATATACCAATTGTGTTGCAGTGTTTTCTGTATGGGGCATACGATACTCACTCTCAATTTATGAAGAAAAATTTCCGCCTCATTTTTATAGCAGCAATTGCTATTTGTTTTGTCATTCTTTTTAACCTTATTCCTGAATTAAAAGATACAAGAGGAGTGTATAGCGGCTATGGGCAGAATCTGATGATGTCAATTCTTTTTGTTGATATGATTCTGCGACGTGATGATATCCGTGGTCAATCTCTTTACATTGCAACTACCAAATTGTTTGGTACCTTGTTTGCTTTTCTCACTTCATCTTTTGAATTTTTTGAATTAACCGCAGGTGTTGATGTACCTTTCAATATTAATGAGTTTTTAACAGCAATTATTTCTTCTCAAACCTATCCAATGACCCCGCTGATTAAAGTTATCTATCCTATCATTTTTGTTTTTGATGCTCTTTATATTGTGCTTGTTTACCAAAAAAGTCAGGAAAAAGGAATCAATCCTTGGGTCAGGTTCTAATCTAATTGTGTTTTCAATTTTTAATTGTGTCAGTCTTAGTTAAAAATCAATGAGGGCAAATGAACAGCAAACTTGAAAACGTTGTAACTCCGAAGCTAACTCAACCAGAAACAAAAGTTGATAAAAACGCGAAGAATTTTGCTGCTAGCTGGTACATTGCAATGCACTCCAACGCTTTGGGTAAACAGCCGAAGGCTATCGAGCTATTTGGTCAGCCTTTAGTTGCTTGGCGAAATCAAAATGGTCATCCGGTGATTATGGAGCGTTACTGCTCACACATGGGTGCTAGTCTGGCGATTGGTAAAGTTGTCGAAGGTTGTATTCAATGTCCTTTTCATCATTGGCGCTTTGACAGTTCTGGAGAGTGTGTTGCCATTCCTGATGTCGAGCGGATTCCCCCAAGGGCTCGTCAGGCGACTTATGTTACCGCTGAAAGGTACGGTTACATTTGGATATGGTACGGTTCTCAGACTCCTCTGTTTTCTTTGCCTGAGTTTCCTGCTGCTGAAGATCAGAAGCACAACTATATGCTTTTACGATTTACAAATAACACCAAAACAACAGCGCGACGAGTGATTGAAAACCCGTATGACCATTATCATATAACTGCACTACATCAGATAAAGGTTTCTGGTCCCCTTAAACTGACTCTGCTTAATGACCAGTACCTAATACAACAGAACGATCTACCTATTCAAAAAGACGCTTGGTTTGGAGTCTCAATTGAATTTCCGATTAATAAGTATATAGGGAAACTAGGTCCGCTGGTCCAGGCTTTAGGGATAGATGCTAAAAGTTTTATGATGCGAGTAGATGGTTGGCCTAGTGGACATATAGCAACAGGTTTTGTAGACGGCGAGGAGAGATTTAAGATAATGGACTGTATTATTCCGGTTGCTGAGAATGAAACAATCTCAGAGGTTTTCGTAACGGTAAAGAAAACTGGGAAGTTTTGGCTAGATATAGTTTACTATCTGGTTTTTGGTTTGCGAAGCAAAAGTGGTGCAACACAGGATGTACCAGTTTTTAATACCATAAAACCAGACGGGGGTGGAGCTTATGTCAAGTATGACTTGGGAGTTTTGAAGTTTAGAGAGTTCTATCAAAGTTGGGTTGACAAAGTCGAGAAATAGAATTGTCTGAAAACTGCTCAAACTGTTCATTCAACAGATGTAAAACATCGCACACTATATTCAGAAAAAAGGCTTACATATCCTATGTCTAAATGGAATGCACAAGATTACCACAACCAATCTACTTATCAACAAAGTGTAGGGCGGGAATTAGTTACGAAACTTGACTTAAAAGGAAATGAAAGGATATTAGATATTGGTTGTGGGGATGGAAAAGTCACCGCTGAGATAGCAACTCACGTACCCAATGGCTCTGTTCTAGGTATTGACAGTTCTGAAGAGATGATTAGCTTTGCCAAGGAACAGTTTTCTCCTAGCAATTTTCCTAATTGCACCTTCCAGTGTATGAATGCAGAAAGTCTAAATTTTAACAATGAATTTGATGTGATAGTTTCATTTTTCTGTCTGCATTGGGTTCTTGACCATGCACCAGTTCTTGAAGGTATTAAAAATAGCTTAAAAGCGAATGGTAGAACCCTAATGACGTTTGTTGGTAAGCCTAAAGATACTGATGGAACAAGCAATGCCTTGAAAACAATTATTCAGAGTCAAAGATGGAACGAATACTTCCAGGATTTTACTTCGCCTTTTGGCTTTTACGACCCAGAAGAGTATGAAAAATTGTTAGAAAGTGTCGGCTTAAAAGCAAATCGTGTGGAATCAATCCTAACACACATCATTTATCAGGGTAAGGAAGACATTGTAAGACACGCACTAGCAATAGACCATTACTTGACTAATAGAATACCTAAAGATTTACTTCCGGAATTTGTTGATGATTTAGCCAACACATATATAGAATTTAGTCAGAAAGATACCACGGGTTTGATCTATATTCCCCTCAGGAAGTTGGAAGTAGAAGCAACGAAAGTAGAAAAAACTTCACTCATACTGTCGGTGTCTTGAGAGTGCATTATGCACAAAAGTTAAGATGAAGGTTAAGTATTTAGGGAGAAACAAATGAGCAGTCAGCTTGACAGTATCTAAGGCAGAGCAATAGACCAAATAAATTACCCAATAAGAGTGGGGTGGGCATCCTGGAGCGCCCAGTTTATGGGACGCTCCCCAAAGCCATCCCACAAGAAAAAGTTGGATATTTTTTAAGAAAGGAAGTCCCTAACGCTCTTCCATCACTTTAGTCAGAGAAAAATCAAAGGCAAAATCACCAAACCCAGACAGTGTTAGGGATTTGGACTTTAATTTCTCACACAAAGCCTGAAACGTTTATTGCTGCGTAAAGCATGAGTGCAGCAAGGGTTACAGAATATTCTTTGGAGAGAGTGATGGAACGCTAAGTGGTAAGCAAACAGCATTTTTATTGACTAATAATATGAGGAACAGCAGATGGATACCAAAGCCTTTAAGCGCACGCTTCAGAGTTCACAAAACTACTATCGCAAAGGATTTGGACGCTCACAAGAAGTGACACAGTTACTGCGCTTCGAGTATCAGAGCAATTTGATTCAGCAAATTCGAGACAACTGCTATACATTGCAAAGGGGCAACGTAACGATTAAGCTGGCAGAAGCATTTGGATTTTGCTGGGGGGTGGAACGAGCGATCGCTCTTGCATATGAAACACGTCAGCAATTTCCCAATGAGCGCATTTGGCTCACCAACGAAATCATTCACAACCCCTTAGTCAACCAAAACATGAGTGAAATGCAGGTTGAATTTATTCCAGTTAACGAAAAGGGGCAGAAGGATTTTTCCGTAGTTGCACAAGAAGATGTTGTTATTTTGCCTGCTTTTGGAGCCAGCGTTCAAGAGATGCAACTGTTGAACGAGAAAGGGTGTAAGATTATGGATACAACCTGCCCGTGGGTTTCCAAAGTGTGGAACAGTGTCGAGAAACACAAAAAAGGAAACTACACCTCAATCATCCACGGCAAGTACAAGCATGAAGAAACAATTGCGACTAGTTCTTTCGCTGATAAGTACTTGGTCGTCTTGAATCTGCAAGAAGCTGAATATGTCTGCAATTACATCCTCAATGGTGGTGACCGCTCTGAATTTTTAGCCAAATTTGCTCGTGCTCATTCTCCTGGATTTGATCCGGACACCGACTTGGAAAGGATAGGTATTGCCAATCAAACCACCATGCTTAAGGGAGAAACTGAGCAAATAGGCAAGCTTTTTGAGCGAACGCTCATGCGTAAATATGGTCCAGCCGAAATCAACAATCATTTCCTCAGCTTCAATACCATCTGCGATGCTACCCAAGAACGTCAGGATGCAATGTTTAAGATGGTAGAAGAAAAGTTGGACTTGATGGTGGTCGTTGGCGGTTTTAACTCTTCCAACACAACTCAACTTCAAACTATCCCAAGCCAACATGGAATTCCTTCCTATCACATTGATAGTGCAGAACGCATTGGACCTCTTAATCGCATTGAGCACAAAAAGTTGCACTCGAGTTTAGAAATAGTAGAAAACTGGCTACCATCCGGTCCAATTGTAGTAGGAATTACTTCTGGAGCCTCTACCCCAGATAAAGTTGTTTCCGATGTGATTGAGAAGATTTTTGACATCAAGGCAGCTATCTAGCAACGTACTTCATCGAGTCAGTCAGGTCAGCAACTTTTAGAGTCCGCAAAGGAGCAAGGTGTAATGAATACAATATTACAGCAACAAAAAAACCACCATCGTCAAGCATTGCGTCCCCCATTGGCTAAAGGTTTGCCTGTTTTAGGCAACGCTCTAGATTTAGCAGGTGATGTGGGTGACTTTTTGCGGAAGAAGTACTTGGAATTGGGACCGGTTTTTCGCGTCCGTGCTCTGAATCGGGAGATGGTCGTTCTTGCTGGACGAGAAGCGAATTTGTTTTTTTCTAAAGAAGGAACGAAATACTTCGCTTCCCGTGCGGTTTGGCAGGATTTTAATGCCCAGCTTGGTATCTCGCGATCCTTAATCAATATGGATGGTCCGGACCATACCAAGTATCGCAACCAGCTTAAACCAGGATATTCCGTTGCTATGCTTGAACAAAACTTAGACCAAGCAGTCGCAATTGTCAGACAAGAGGTAGCAACCTGGTCAACCATCAAGCCACAGCCTGTGTTCAATTTGATGCAGCGGATTATCATCCAACAACTTGGCTTGTTAATAACTAACTACTCCCCTCACGAGTATCTGGATGACTTGATCCTGTTTTCTCGGATTCTAACAGCGACTACAATAGGGAAGCAACGACCGAAATTTCTGACTTACCTGCCTGCCTATCAACGCGCAAAGGCACGGGTGTTTGAATTAGCACGCAAGGTTATAGCTACCCATAGCACCGAATTGAGGGGAGATCGTCATCCTGACTTGATTGACCATCTGCTCCAGTTCGTTAAGCAAGAACCGGAATTCCTGTCAAAGCAGGAAGATCGCATTAACGCAGCGATGACTCCATTCCTTGCAGGAGTAGATACTGCTGCTAGTGTAACTGCATTCTTGCTCTATTCCCTGCTCAAACATCCAGACATTTTGGAGCAAGCAACTGTTGAAGCAAATGCACTTTTTGCCAATGACACGCTCACGCCTGATAATTTGCGTAAGCTAGATGTCTTGCAGCGGGTGACTCTAGAAACCCTACGGATGTACCCGATTGCTCCAGTTCTGTTCCGCAGCGTTACGGTTCCCTTCGAGTTTGCGGGATACCGCATCGAAGCCGGACAGCGGGTACTTATTGCTATAAGCTTACCGCACCATCTGCCTGAATTCTATCCTAATCCTTTCCAGTTTGACATTGAGCGCTACAGCAAAGGCAGAGAAGAACATCGCCAGCCAGGTGTATTTGCACCTTTTGGTTTAGGTTCACATCTGTGCTTAGGTATGAATTTTGCACAAGCACTGATCCCGCTTAATATCGCAACCATACTCCACGCAGTTCGCCTGTCGATGGTTCCAGCAAACTATCAACTTCAGATTGATCCAATACCTACGCCAAGTCCTAATAAGAAGTTCCAAATACGAGTTGCAGAACAGTTGGAATAGTGATGAATTTAGTACTTCAACAAAAAGTTATCACTACTTACTTTTTGATGAAGAATATTCAAGACTTAAAACACTTTTATCTTAATGTGCATTGCATTGTCTGACTACAGATAAAGTTTTGCCGATGCTATCGAAAAGATTTTCGACATTAAGCCAGTAATGTGTAAGTAGGTTAATTATTAATTGGTGATTGCATCAACTATGATTTACAACCCATTAACACTTTTGAATTTTGAATGCGTGAATTTTTTATGCACTCTTACTCCCTGATTGCCTCGGCAAAAATTAATTTATACTTGGAGATTATCCGCGCTCGTCCAGATGGCTACCACGATCTGGTCATGGTGCTCCAAAGTATCGACTTAGCAGACCAAATTGACCTCCATTCACGCTCGGATGATTCTATCTGTCTGCATTGCAACCATCCAGAAGTGCCTCAAGACCATAACAATCTGGCTTACAAAGCAGCAGCACTGATGGCAGCAAAATTTCCTGATGCCTTTGCTAAATATGGCGGTGTCGATATTACAATCCATAAGCGGATTCCCGTTGGAGCAGGATTGGCTGGTGGTTCTACAAATGCTGCTGCGGTTTTGATTGGGTTGGATTTGATGTGGAACCTAAAATTGAGCGACAAACAATTACAATACTTGGGTTCTTTACTCGGGTCGGATGTCCCTTTCTGTATTGTTGGCGGTACAATGCTAGCAACAGGACGAGGCGAATACCTAACTCCTTTGCCAGTCCTGGATAGTTTCTATGTCGTCTTGGGTAAGTACCGTAGTCTTTCGGTTTCAACTGCTTGGGCTTATCAGACATTCCGTCATCTATACTTTGGCTCTCACGTATCAGATTCTCTTACTATAGAGAATCTTAGACAGCCTGTCTGTTCAGCAGATATGGTATCTGCTATCAATCACCAAAATCAGCAGCAAATTGGTCAGTTGATCTACAATGACCTCGAACGGGTGGTGCTCCCAGAATATCGAAAAGTGCAGCGGCTCAAAGAAGAATTCCAACGGTTAGGCTGTCCTGCAATGATGTCGGGTTCTGGTCCTACTGTGTTTGCTTTGACTAACTCTCAGGCAAAAGCACAGCAAGTTTTAGAATCTGTAAAGACAGCTATTGCTGACCCTGATTTAGAGTTGTGGGTTTCACGATTCACCCCTTCCAGTATTCGTGTTGCATCCTTTCACAAATAAGTTGTTTGTTTGGAGTACATATGGTGAAGATTATTGCAATTGTCGGTATGGCTGGCTCTGGTAAAAGTATGGTAGCTAGCTATATAAAGAATAAAGGCTTTCCCATCATTCGTTTTGGAGAAATTATTATCCGGGAAGTAGAAAAGCGGGCACTATCAATCACACCAAGTAATGAGCAAATAGTCAGAGAAGAATTGAGAACCAAACACGGAATGGATGTATGTGCCCAAAAAGCATTGCCACTTATTAGAGAAAAAATGTTAGACCATCAATTAGTCATTATTGATGGTCTCTATAGTTTTAGTGAATATAAAACTCTCAAAAAAGAGTTTGACAATGAACTACTCGTTTTAGCCGTTTTTACTCCTAAAGCTATAAGATATGAACGACTCACTTTAAGACAAGAAAGACCTTTAACAATTAAAGAAGCAGAAAAAAGAGATTTTATGGAAATTGAGAGAATTGAAAAAGGTGGTCCAATTGCTATGGCAGATTTAACCATAATTAATGATGGAACTTTGTATCAATTGCAAAGAAAATTAGAAGATTTTCTTGCAAACATATTACAAGGTATTTCTCCTGCAATCTGTAAAGTCTAATATTTTATGATTTGATACTTGATGAATAAAAAAAAAGGAATAAAATTTGATTACGTTTTACTGTGTTTTCTAATAGTAAGTAAGCTAAGTCTACCCAAGAATAAAACTGCATTTGCAAAAGAACTGACAAAAATTTAAAATACCATTTGACGAGCGGGGCAACATAACAATTATTTTTTTGTAATTTTACTACTATGAAAGCAATATCTCTCCTTGGCTCTACAGGCTCTATTGGTACCCAAACATTGGATATTGTCAGCCAATATCCCAACAAGTTTCGGGTTGTGGGATTAGCAGCTTTGCGGAATGTAGAAATGCTGGCTGAACAAATCCGCACATACAAACCTGCGATCGCAGCTATTTGTGAAGAAACAAAACTACCAGAGCTACAAGCAGCAATCAAAGACCTCGATCCTCAACCAATTCTGTTAACAGGGGCAGAAGGGGTGATTGAGGTTGCTCGCTACGAGGAAGCTGAAGTTGTGGTGACTGGGATTGTGGGTTGTGCAGGTTTGTTGCCGACAATTGCTGCAATCAAAGCAGGAAAAGATGTTGCTTTAGCGAATAAGGAAACCCTGATTGCTGGGGGGCCAGTTGTCTTGCCTCTAGTGGAGAAGCATGGTGTGAAGCTCTTGCCTGCAGATTCTGAACATTCGGCAATTTTTCAGTGTTTGCAAGGAGTACCTAATGGAGGATTGCGTCGCATTCTACTAACAGCTTCTGGTGGAGCATTCCGGGATTGGCCAGTTGAGAAATTATCCCAAGTTACTGTTGCCGATGCCTTGAAGCATCCCAACTGGTCAATGGGTCGCAAAATAACAGTAGATTCTGCCACTCTGATGAATAAAGGGTTGGAGGTAATTGAGGCTCACTGGTTGTTTAGGCTTGACTATGACCAAATTGACATTGTCATTCATCCTCAGAGTATTATCCATTCTTTAATTGAATTACAAGATACATCATTGCTGGCACAATTAGGTTGGCCTGATATGCGTCTGCCACTGCTATATGCTCTATCTTGGCCAGAACGAATTTATACTGATTGGCAGCAGTTAGATTTGGTGAAAGTGGGGCAGATGACTTTTCGTGCCCCAGACCACAAAAAGTATCCTTGTATGCAACTCGCTTATGCTGCTGGTCGAGTAGGAGGTTGTATGCCAGCAGTACTCAATGCTGCCAATGAGCAGGCTGTGGCTCTATTTTTGGAAGAAAGAATACGATTTCTGGATATTCCGCGTTTGATTGAACAGACGTGCGATCGCTATCAAGTCCATAATTGCTTTTCTCCGACTCTTGACGATATCATTGCTGCCGACTCTTGGGCAAGGCAGGAAGTCAAAGGTGCGAGTGAGACCTTGAATTGTGTTGCAAAAACTTTTTAAGAATATACAGGAGATGGAAGCAATGATTGTCGTTATTCTTGCTTACAACCGTCCAAAAACCTGTCCGAAGAAAGTTGTTATTTCTGCCCAAGCTAAGGTGGCGGCAGCAGGATCGTAGCGATAACCATCATCGCGCATGAATGTATGCTCTGCCTCATATTGAAAAACTTTGTGAGGTATGCCAGCATTCTGAAGGGCTTCGATGATAGTTTGGCGGTCATTTTCCGGCACGTGAGGGTCAAGAGTACCAAAGACAATTAGTACCTCGCTTTTCATCTCATCTACCCGCTGCAGGGTGTCGGCTACCCCTTTGCCTAATTTGCCGCTGGGGATACCAGTAGGGTAGCAGCAGGCAGTTGCCTTAATTTCGCTTCCTAAGGCTGCCCGGAAAGCTAAGTGTCCGCCAATACAAAAGCCAAGAGTGCCTATTTGACCTGGAGAAACTGAACTCTCTGCTTTCAGAAATTCGATCACAGCACGGGCGTCGGCGTCATAATCAGCGACCGGGGTTCGGCGAGCATTGTCATTGCCTCGCATTCGACCAAGATCATCAGGCTCAATGACCAAACCAACTGGCTCAATTCGATGAAAAATTTCCGGGGCGGCTACGACATAGCCATGTCCAGCCAAGTAGTCAACCAGACGAATGATTGCCCCACCTAACTGGTAGATATCACTGTAGAACAGAATGCCTGGATAAAGTCCTGCTGGTTTGGGAGCGGCTATGTAAACACGCATTAAACTATCATTGACTCTCAACTCAACATTGCGTTTAGTGATTTGCACTTTTTTGTCTCCTTGCTAGGAATATCGTTTTCATGAGTTAGGTGTGTCAGAAAAAATGAACGGTGCCTTGCAGCAGAAACTGCGTGTGCAATCTGGCAAAGTTGACCTCTCCCTGAGCTAAAGCCATAGGAATTCCAAACTGTTACTACGAGGTGGGCTAAAGCCACACCTCTTCGCTATCTAGAAAACTACGTTTTAAGTTTTACTAACTAGAAGTAAGCAAGACAATAATTGATATTGCAATATATTGCAATAGTATATTTCATAATTAGACGCTAGACTACCAACAAACTCATTGCTTAATAATTCTGTTAAAACAGACTTTTATCTGTGCAACATATTTTTCATATTGAGTATACAGTTGCTCAACTTGTTGATTGAAATCTGTTTATTGTCGAAAAATAAAGTGAAACAGAGATGGCTAACTATATAACCTTTACAAGGATATCACTCTATTCAAAATTTATTACAGTATTTTAAGGATTTTACGCATGGCTATAAAGGTTGTAGTACTGACATTTGTAACTTGCAAACACTTGCTAGAAACCCTTGCGGCTACTAATTTAAGGTTTGATAGTGCACATTAATCAAAATATGATTTTGTTGACTAAACAGAATTAACTAATCTTATACCAAATAAAAAAATGTTTGCGACAGATAACCCAACCCGCCCTATTGGGTACCCTCCCCTTACCAAGGGGAGGGTTGGGGAAGGGTTCAACAGATGTGTTGCATTCTTTTTTCAAATTGGTATTAGTATTTAAATGTTTTAGTAATTGAAAATAACTGAAGTGCTGCCTTAACGTCATTTGGAGCTAAAAAAGTTAAGTTCGTCTTTAACTCCTCGATTTTCTCTGGTTAAAACCTTCATGAATTGGAAAGATGGACGACAATAAACCTACAGTGTTTTCGATACTATCGGCGGCAAGTGTAAGAGCCATCTGGAAACCCGCCACTACACATGGTGTGCGGGAGATAATGTTTTCGATTTACTGACTAACTTGTCAATTGACTCAATGCTAGGAATTTATTGCTGCTAGTCTATACCATCTTCTTGCTCGTGCAAGATCGCATGGTCATGAATTGAGCCAAAACGGTTACATACGCAGCTAAATTATACTACCAGTTGTTTATTGATTCACGGACTACTTTTTGCGCGCTTCCTGGCGTGATGGTTTTTGCCTCATAAAATTTATCTGTTTACCTTTATGAAGGTAACCACAAACTCAATTTCTAATGACTTGTTAGTCCTTTTTGTGTTTTGTAGAACAAAGGAGTAAGCAATCTATGCAAGCCTACGTTGACAATAAGCAGTTCAGCATTCAAAACTTCTCAAAAAAACAGCGAATCGAGGATTTGTCCATAAATACCATTCGCACCCTAACCCTAGATGCAATTCAACAAGCAAATTCCGGCCACGCTGGTGCTGCCCTAGCTTTAACACCATTAGGCTATTGTCTATGGCAGCGATTTTTGCGCTTCGACCCTAATGACGCGATTTGGCCTAACCGAGATCGTTTTGTCCTCTCTGTTGGTCACGCTTGTATGTTACTATATTCGCTCCTACACTTGTGCGAAGTCAAGGCAGTGAACTCCAAATACGAGCAGCTGGGCGAATTAGCGGTTCCCCTCGATGAAATCAAGCGATTTCGCCAGTTGAACAGCAAGTGTACTGGTCACCCAGAATATCGGGTGACCACTGGTGTCGAGACGACAACTGGCGCTTTAGGTCAGGGACTCGCGACCAGTGTCGGGATGGCTATTGCCGGAAAATGGATGGCAGCTCACTTCAATCGCCCCGGCTTTGAAATGTTTAATTACAATGTTTACTCTGTAGGGGGCGACGGCTGCATGATGGAGGGGGTCTCTAGTGAGGCTGCTTCTTTAGCTGGTCATCTTAAGCTTTCTAACCTGTGTTGGATCTACGACAACAACAAAATTACCATTGAAGGTTCTACAGATTTAAGCTTTACTGAAGACGTAGCTACACGCTTTATTGCTTACGGCTGGAACGTGACTCGGGTGGGTGATGCCAATGACCTAGAAATGTTAGATCGAGCCTTGACGGTCTTTGAAAAGACTCATGACAGACCCACACTAATCATCATTGATAGTCATATAGGCTACGGTTCACCGCATTTTCAAGATACCAGTAGAGCTCATGGTGGAGCACTGGGTGAAGAAGAAGTCCAACTCATGAAGCGTAATTACGGTTGGCCAGAGGATGCTAAGTTTTTCATACCTGAGGAAGTGCGGGAACATTTTCGAGCAGGGATATGCAAACGTGGACACGATCTGCGTGAGGAATGGATGCAGAAGTTTCGTGAGTACCAAATTCAATATCCAGACTTAGCTGACGAACTGTATCAAATGCAGCATCGTGAGCTTCCTGAAAATTGGGATAAAGATATACCAACTTATGCCCCTGATGACCAAGGAATTCCCGGTCCTGTTGCTTCTGGTGAAGTCCTTAATGCGATCGCCAAAAATGTGCCATGGCTGGTAGGAGGCTCAGCAGACTTAGCTCCTGCAACCAAAACCACTCTTACTTTTGAAGGAACTGGAGATTTCAGTGCTCAGAATTATGGTGGACGGAACTTCCACTATGGAATTCGGGAACACGCCATGGGAGCCATTGTCAATGGTTTATCACTCAGCAAGATCCGCGCCTGCGGTTCTGGGATGTTGGTCTTTAGTGATTACATGAGACCCCCGATCAGGTTCGCCGCCCTCATGCAAATACCAGTGATCCACGTCTTCTCTCATGACACTATCAGTGGTGGTCAAGACGGACCAACCCATCAGCCAGTGGAACATCTGGCTTCGCTACGCAATATCCCCGGATTAATTACCTTGCGACCAGCAGACGCTAATGAGGTGGCTGAAGCTTGGCGTGTGATCGTGAACTTGCGCTATCAACCTGCATGCCTTATCCTCGGTCAGTATCAACAGACCTTGCCAATATTAGATCGTTCAAAATTTGCCCCAGCATCTGGTCTGACTCGGGGTGCTTATGTGCTTATCGATGCCGAAGATAGCAAACCCGACGTTATACTACTAGCAGGTGGCAGTGAAGTCTCACTTTGTGTCCAGGCGTATGAACTGCTTAAAGCTGAAGGAATCAAAACCCGCGTGGTGAGTATGCCTTCTTGGGAACTGTTTGAGCAACAAAGTAAAGAGTATCGCGAAAGCGTGATTCCTCCTGAGATATCGGCGCGAGTTTCTGTGGAAGAAGGTGGTTGCTTAGGCTGGGAGCGCTACGTTGGTCCAAAAGGTTACATCATGGGAATACCAACCTTCGGAGATTCCGCACCATTGAAGGAATTGCAGAAAAAATTTGGCTTTACTCCCGAAAATATTGCCGCTATAGCCAAAATGCAAGTAGGGAAGAAGTAGAAGGCATAAATTCCTCATACGAGAAAATATAGCCTGACAAATTATGGGGCTAGTACAAAATCGGAGGATGATGCAGATTGTCAGGTTGCAAATATTTATCAATCTGCCTCAAAAATGAAATGACTCTAAATCATTGAGGATTTGAAATCATGAAACGCATTCTATTTGTTGGTTTATCAGCTATCACAACGTTCTCCTTAACTGCATTTCCTGTGCTAGCACAGAGTCAAATATCACCATCTCAAGAAATCTCTACTACATTCACAACTTACAAGGCTCCTGCATCTGAGATATCGCCTAACAATCTTGTTTTTTTGGCTTATCGAGGTGCCTTAGGGAGTAAAGGCATTCCCAGTTACGTTAATCTTTTACAAGCTTTTTATACAGGAGAGGTCACTGCCGCTCAGATAGTTAAGAGCGCGGTTGAGACCAATAAACTACCAGTTGAGATGATGTCTGACGAAAGCTATATTAGCGCTGTCAGAACTTCACTTCTTTAGAAACTTTATCTAGATATTAATATCAAGTCTCTATAATGATGCCCTCAATTGTCTCGTCCCCTATGAGAGCTTGTCATTTCTCACATTTTTCTCAAATAATTGCGATAGCTCTTTGGGTGGCACCTTTTGGGAGCATCGCCTTCTCAGTAGCCTAGAAGCTCGGCGATCGCCTTAACAAATAAATGTGCAATGTATACGCACATTAGCTCTAGTGATCTGACAATTTAGCAGAAGCTAGCGGGGATGAAAAAGCCCCGCTCTCCCTATAAACAGGGCGGGGTAGTTCATAAAATCTCATCTAAAGACTCTATTGATTTAAGGAGTTTAAAGCATGAAACTCAAAGGTAAAATTGATAAAGTAGTTGCTTTCTTGACTAGAGACAAAGTTTCTTTCATGACTGACGCTAAACTTTTGGTAGATAGCGGTCTGACAGCCCAGCTAGAAACTTATTAGCTGGTTATAATGAGCCAGGAGAAAAATTATGACTGAAGAAGAAGCAAGATTAGCAGCAGACCGCAAACACACAGCTTACTGGAAAAAGTGGGGACCATACCTTAGTGAACGGCAGTGGGGAACAGTACGGGAAGACTATAGCCCGACAGGAGAAGCTTGGGATTACTTCCCACACGATCAAGCTCGTTCTCGCGCTTATCGGTGGGGAGAAGATGGGATTGCCGGAATTTCTGACAACCACCAAAGGCTATGTTTTGCTATTGTGCTTTGGAATGGTCTAGATCCAATCCTGAAAGAAAGAATATTTGGGTTAACAGGAAGGGAAGGCAATCATGGGGAAGATGTCAAAGAATACTACTTTTATTTGGACAATACCCCCACACACTCATACATGAAGTATCTCTACAAATATCCACAAACTGCTTTCCCATACAATCAGCTCATAGCAACAAATAGCAATATTGGTCGCAATAGCCCTGAGTTTGAATTGCTTGACACTGGTGTATTTGCCCAAGATCAGTACTTTGATATTTTCGTAGAGTATGCCAAAGGTTCACCTGAAGATATTCTGATTAAAGTTAGTGTCACCAACCGAGGACCAGAAGAAAAAACATTGCATTTATTGCCAACACTATGGTTTCGGAATACGTGGTCTTGGCAACCGAATCAAGAGAAGCCCTTTCTCAAAATCCTTAAATCTGACACTAACTTAAGCATCATCGAAGCGTCTCATCCAAAAATTGGAGATAAATGGCTTTACTGTGAAGGTTTCTCTGAACTTCTCTTTACAGAAAATGAAACAAATTTTGAAAGATTATTTGGGACAGATAATGCGTCTCCTTATGTGAAAGATGGAATTAATGATTATATTGTAAATGCTTGTAAAGAAGCAGTTAATCCAAATAAGATTGGTACTAAGTTTTCATCTCATTATGTATTATCAATTTCTGCGGGAGAAACTAAGATAGTACGATTGCGACTGACTGAATCCTCAAATTTAAAGGAACCTTTTGGCTCTGACTTTAACACAATCTGGCTTCATCGCCAGCGTGAGGCTGATGAATTTTATCAACGTATATCGCCATTTCCACAATCAGAAGACGTGCGTAATGTGCAACGACAAGCGTTTGCTGGAATGTTGTGGAACAAGCAATTTTATTACTATGTTATGGAGCAGTGGCTCAAAGGTGACTCTGGCGGTCCACCACCACCTTCAGAACGCTTGTCGGGTAGAAACCACGAGTGGATTCATCTATTTAACGATGACGTTCTCTCCATGCCAGACAAATGGGAATATCCTTGGTTTGCAGCTTGGGATTTAGCTTTTCATGTTATCACGCTTGCCATGATTGACCCAGACTTTGCTAAGCATCAACTGAGTCGCTTGACGCGGGAATGGTATATGCATCCCAACGGTCAACTCCCAGCTTATGAATGGGCTTTTGGTGATGTTAACCCGCCTGTACATGCTTGGGCAGCTTGGAAAGTCTACAAGATTGAGCAAAAAATGTATGGTCGCACAGATAAACAATTTTTGGAACGAGTTTTCCAAAAACTGCTGCTTAATTTTACTTGGTGGGTTAATCGCAAAGATGTCGAAGGCAAGAATATCTTTCAAGGCGGTTTTCTCGGCATGGATAACATTGGTGTTTTTAACCGTAGTGCTGAACTCCCAACGGGTGGTTATTTCCAACAGGCAGATGGCACAAGTTGGATGGCAATGTACTGCCTAAATATGCTGACAATCGCCCTCGAACTGGCAAAAGAGAATTCTACTTATGAAGACATTGCTAGTAAATTCTTTGAGCACTTTCTTTACATTGCTGATGCAATGAGTGGTATTGGTGAAACAGAAATAGCACTGTGGGATGAAGTTGATGGCTTCTATTATGATGCGTTGCGACTCCCCGACGGTCGTCAGTGCCGGATGAAAGTGCGATCGCTTGTGGGGCTGATGCCACTGTGTGCAGTTGAGACTTTAGAACCAGAGACTTTAGAGCAACTTCCAGGTTTTAAAAAACGGACGCAATGGTTTATTCAAAATCGCCCAGATCTGACGAAAAATATTGCCTGTATGCAAACACCAGGCATTGGTGAACGCAGACTTCTGGCACTGATATATCCGGATAAACTCAGACGCATTCTGCAAAAAATGCTGGATGAAGCAGAATTTTTAAGTACTTATGGTATCCGTTCTGTCTCTAAAATTCATTCGTCGAACCCGTACATTCTAACTGTAAATGGACAGCAGTATCGGGTAGATTACGAACCAGCAGAGTCCAATATACCTATGTTTGGCGGTAATTCCAACTGGCGCGGACCGATTTGGTTTCCGATCAATTACCTGCTAATTGAATCATTACAAAAGTTTCATTATTACTTAGGCGATGATTTTACACTGGAGTATCCCACTGGTTCTGGTCAAATGATGACACTAAAGGAGGTAGCAACAAATTTATCTAAAAGACTAATCCGAATTTTCTTGCAAGATTCATCTGGTAAGCGACCTGTTTATGGTGGAACAGAAAAATTCCAAACTGACCCAAATTGGCATGACTTAATTCTTTTCTATGAGTATTTTCATGGCGATAATGGTGCAGGTATAGGCGCTAGTCATCAAACTGGTTGGACAGGTTTAGTAGCAAACCTAATCCAAGAGTGTGGAGAATACTATTTTTAAAATTTTTTTGGGATTGTGCAACGAAAACACTAGTGGCTAAAAGAAATGGCGAAGAATATGTAGTTGTCAAGGGAGCTATACCGAGAACCTTAAAAACTCGGTTCAAAGTTCTTTGTATAGAGAACGATTTAGAAATGAGTGCGGTTTTGGAGGATTTGATCAAGAAATGGATACAAGCAAACGCACCTGTTTCTGACTTTCTCATCAATTTGTCTAACCAAGACTGTGAGGATGTTAAGGGATACATCCCAAAATCCCTGAAGCTTCAGTTCAAAAGTCTTTGTGCACAGAAACGAGTCAAGATACGTTGTGTTCTGTATGAACTGATCAACCAATGGGTGCATACAGATGGAGAAAAATAAGCACTCCTGTGAGGTTAGAGATGAAACGAAAAACAGACCGTAGGCGGCACGCCTATTAACCCAGTAGGTCTTGCAGATAATTAAGATGAAAGCTCACAGGATTCACATAGTCTCTAATACAGCTTATCTTTGGAAACTTACAGAGCTTTTCAAGTTCATAACTCATGGGTAGGGGTACAACATACCCATTAATGTCTACTTAATAACTTGTAGCACCAGAGGGTATTAAATTGGCGCAAAAGCAATCGGATTGTTCGGAATTTGAGACAACAAATCTTTAGGGCAAAAACTGAGGGCAACCTGAAAAAGGTACGCTCTCTCCAGAAAATGATGCTACGTAGCTATTCTCATCGCCTAGTTATACTAATCCGCGTTCTAAAACGTAATTCTCAAATGTGGAAAATTCGTAAGTGAACAGAATCTTTCTGGTATATCCATTAGTTCTCTGAACTGTACCGAGTTACTATACTTTTGGTCATGAATTACAGGTTTTAAGTTAATCAGCAACGCCGAATAAACCACTGTAGCTTCCTGAGCCGTTCCTGCAACCCTTCATTCATGACAAGAGGTTTTTATGTATCGTCAACTTGGCATCGAAGAACGCATATTCTGGTCGTATGAGCAAGTACGGCCTATGCACTTTACCCTGACTGCAAACATTATTGGCACGCTTCCCGTTGACCGATTGCAGCAAGCTCTCACTCAAGTCCAACAACGTCATCCATTGCTAAATGTGCGAATTGTTGTGGATCAATTTGGAACTCCTTGGTTTACGAAAGACTCAGCCAAAATTCCAGTGCGCTTAGTGAAGCGGCACAGTCAACAACAGTGGCAGCAAGAAGTCGAACAAGAGATTGCAAATCCGTTTGATTGGAATCAAGCACCTCTGATTCGAGTTGTCTTGCTTCAAAGCAATGATGTTTCAGACTTAATCATTACCTGTGACCACATAATTGCAGATGGTATGTCTTTGGTATTCTTGCTCAGAGACATCCTGCAAGTGGTTGGATTGTCTGATCGCCCGCTATCCCTTTTGCCCGAACAGCCCCCCTACGAGCAGTTAGTGCCTCAATTCAAGCCAAAACTTCAAGCGTTGTCCTTCGAGCCATCGCTAGCGACAACAAAGACAAAGCCTACATTGCCAGAAAGATCTCGTCCACGTCTACATACGTGGTCACTCTCTGCGGCAGAAACGATTTCGCTTGTCCACAGATGTCAGCAAGCGCAAACCAGCGTCCATGCGGCGATTTGTGCCGCGTTTCTGTTGGCGATCGCTCACCAGCGTACTCAGAAAAACGACCTGCAAAAATCCACCACACTCAAATGCCTTTCACCAATTAGTGTTCGCCGATTCCTACCTGCAATTGAAGAAGACTTTGGCTTCTACTTTACTGTGATCGCCACAACCAACACTATCACTCCCGATTTATCCCTTTGGGAGTTATCCCACTCAATTAAAGCCCAACTCAATCAAAAAATAACACCAGAGCAAATCTTTGCTCACCTCCCTTACTCTGAGACGTTTCTGTCTAGGCTTCCCACTACCGACGAGGTAGTAGACATGATGGAAACTGTCAATAGCTATGACGTTCTCATAAGCAATCTTGGACGCTTAACGATTCCACAGCAGTATGGAGAGTTACACCTGGCAACCGTCTATGGTCCCTCTGCCACAACCCACACTGATCGCGATATGGTCGGCGTGACTACTTTAGGCAATCAGATGTTTTTTAGTTTGATCTATTCTGAGTTAGAAATTTCACCTGCACAAATAAAACAACTGCAACAAAAAGTGATGCAATTTCTAGGTGAGGGAGTTCCAAAGAATAAATTATTCCAAAAAACAGAAGAATCGACACTTGTTTCAAAATAATAATAGTGAAGAGTCAGACAAAGGGGTTGTCGACAGCAATCTCTTTGTCTCCCCGATGCTAGGGGTCACTTAGTAGATAAATTAACTGATTATTCTCCTTGGAATCATTACTAGTAAGACAAATTTATATCTCAAAAGCTAATGGGAAAAATGGTATAGGACAAAATTCAATCTTGATAGACCACTCTACAGATGAGTTTTTGGTAATAAAAAAACCGGAGCCTATATGTTGAAATTTGCAGGTATGTTGAAATTTGCAAGGTTCAAGATTGAAAGGGACATCCTTGCTAAAAGTAAATCATTACCCGATGATGATAACTTAAGTGACTTCTGGCACCTACTTTGCTTAAGTTAATCTTTAAATGTCGTATCTTCCCTAGAGAAAAACTTTGTCATAGTAGAAACTTAATTGAGTTACTCTTGAATCCTTAATCCAAGTTAGAATTCACACCAATAACTGGCTCGACTAACCCAATTTTGATTCTGGGTTGTGGCTTTACGGTATTACGCTTGTGGTAGGTTCTGCCATTTTTAAAACTAAAGATTACGCTACTACGATAGCTAGCATTCGTAATGGTAAACAGGCTGTTTTAGCTAATGTTTGACATTTCCCTGCCTTCAAAAAACGAGAATTTAATTTGATTCATTTTATCACTAGGAGTGTACAATGCCGGGAGACTCTATGAAAGAATATCTACTCTTTGGAGCAATAATCCTATGCCTCTTACTTGCGTTGCTACAAATTCGTCACTTTCTTTATGGAAGACGCGGAAGATTGGGAAATAGTATAAAGGCGTGTTTATTATTGGGAACAATAATAATACCTGTATTCATAAGTTTACCAGGGAGAACTATCACCGTTAACATTAACGAGGCAACAAATCCTGTGCTTCTATGGGGTGAACTGGCAGGAAAGGCATTAACGACCCAACCCACTACCTATGTGGGCTTTGGTGCCACAAATGTAATGCACGGTCTTTTTATCCTGCATAGTGCTCAGTACGATGCGTGGGCAGCTTACGATCCTGTGGCAATTGGTACTCGTTTGGGTGATACTCTTCGACGCCCTGCTTCAGAACACACTGTTGAAAATAAAAACAAAGCAATCAGTTACGCCTCATATCGCACTTTAGTGAAAGTAGTACCGTTTGCAATTCCCACTTTTAATAAAGTGATGAGGAGCCTTGGCTATGACCCAAATGATACATCCCTTGATTCCAAAACACCAACCGGAATTGGTAACCTAGCCGCACAAGCTGTACTCGATTCCCGGTTATATGACGGTTCCAATATGTCAAGTAGTATGCACTCGGGTCAATACTCTGACTACACTCAGTATCAACCAGTAAATGATTATGACAAAATTAATGACCCCGATCACTGGCAGCCACTGCGCGTGCCTGACCCTAAGCGTCCAACTCACATAGTTGACCAGCAATTTTTGACTCCGCATTTTGGTCTTGTGGTACCTTTCGCATTAAAATCGGGTTCAGAGTTGCGACCTGCACAAGGACCTAAGTCCATTGTTTCCGATCCTGGAGGGTTCAGAAAACAGGCTCAGCAAGTCCTTGATATGAGCGCCAACCTCACTGACGAGCAGAAAGCGACCGCTGAGTTTTGGGCAAGCGCTCCTTGGTATGATGTTGCTAAATTTGTCTCGCACCGGGATAAGCATGATGTTGATACTGATGTCAAAATGTTCTTTCTCTTGAGCGGCACAACTTTAGATGCCCAAATAGCTGCTTGGGATACTAAGAGAACCTACGATTCAGTACGTCCTATCACAGCTATTCACTATCTGTATAAGGGTCAAAAGATTAAGGCATGGGGCGGTCCTGGTAAAGGCACTCAAATAATTAATGGAGAAGAGTGGCAGCCTTATCTAGTCACTCCTTCCTTCCCCGAATACATATCAGGGCACAGCATTACTAGCTCAGCGTGTGCTGAAGTTCTCAAGAGATTTACAGGAAGTGATTTTTTGGGCTTTTCATATACACAAAAAGCAAAAAGTTCCAAAGTAGAGAAAGGAAAGGAACCGACAACCGATGTAACCCTCCGTTGGAATACCTTTTCAGATGCTGCAGCTTCAGCAGGTATTTCCCGTCTCTGGGCGGGTGTCCATTTTGAAGATGGAGATTTGGTTAGTAGGGATTTAGGGCGATTGCTGGGTGCCAAGGTTTGGGATAAAGCGCAAAGCTATATCTCACCGAAAAGCGTTACTCAACAAGACATACGCCAAGCTTTAAGTTCTATTAATGAGCGCTAAAACCTGTTAAAAGGTTTTCAACGAAGATAGCCCCAATCTTCAAAGAAACACATTCTCAAACCCTTGTAGGGCAAGAATTTTGAGTCAGTGTGTTTCTTTGACATTTTAAGGGAGCGATCGCGCCGTTGAAAGGCTCATATCTGACACCGACAATTAATATGAGACTGACTTGAAAATCTAACCGCAGTTAACAACTTGAGTAAAGGTTTGAGATTCAAGAGGTGGAATGAAATAATTAATTTACTGGACATATCCGGACTATACGACAAAATAAAACAACAGTACAGGAAAAATCTATGACCAGATATGTCTCACCTAAGGAAGCGTCGAGAATCCTTGGAGTTAACGAAAGAACGCTTCGACGCTGGGAGGAATCAGGAAAAATCCAAGCTATCAGAACACCTTCAGGACAATGCAGATACAACGTTGACTAATATGCATCACCACGTGATTTTAATGGTGCTTTTGGAATTGTTCTAAAAGCTTTGCACAACACTGCCTCTATCATTTAGATTGTCCGGAGAAATCCAGAAAAATGTCGCGTAAATGTATTAGTAACTCCTCACCATTCGCGCAATCGAAAATAAAAAAACGTATGCCTTTGGCACGCTTCGCAAAGAAACCTCAACCAAATTCGGTTGAGGTTTTCACTGCGAGGGGTGACCTCGCTTTCCGTGTTATTTAGGTGTGGAAGCGTCAATTCATCACAGGAGCTACAGTGTTCTGCCACCCATGAGTGCGGAGATAGTGTTCAAGGGTGGAGAGTTCAGAGTACTCCTGTCGCAGTGCTAGAATGTCGGCGCTATAGCCAACTTCTTCCAACCACTTCATCATAATGGTGAGTTCTTCACCAGCAAATTGGTTAAATTGTTCCCAGGACAACTGAACATAGCGTACTGGTTGATTGATGACACGGCTGAACGATTCTGCCATTTCCAACATAGTTGGCTCATCACTTGCTAAATCGACTGAACGTCCAATCCAGTTATCCGGATTTTCCAAAGCCATTGCTACAAAAACACCGTAGTCGTCCTCAGATAACTGTTGCAGCCTGGTGTTAGGGCTAAGCGGCAATGCCCAAGTTCCGTTAAGGATAGAGTTACGAGTAGCTGGGGAATTCCAACTGTAGTAAAATGCTACTGGTCTGAATACAGTGTAAGGAATGCCAACTTGGCGCACGTATTCCTCAATCTGCCACTTACTCTCAAAGTGCGGAACTCCCGTGTTGTATTGGGCGCTGCCTACGGAACTGTACACAAAGTGTTGCACACCTGCAGTCTTAGCTGCATTTGCTAGCGCGATGCCCTGTCTAATTTCACCCTCGTATCCTGCATCAAAGAAGTTCTGTACTGAAAAGACTCCATAAGCTCCCTCAAGCGCACGTTCAAGGGATGCAATGTCATCCATATCCCCTTGTACAACCTCAGCACCCTGCTCAAATAACATCCTAGATGCTGGCTTCTCTGGGTTACGAGTGAGAGTGCGGACTCGAAAGCCTCGCTGAAGTAATTGGCGTGCTACTGCACCACCTTGCTGACCCGTTGCTCCAGTCACTAAAATCAAACGTTCTGAGGATTGTGCGTTAAGCATACTTTTCACCTTTGGTTAGGATATCTGAATTGTCAAAATAGTTGGTAATCCCTCTTCTGTCACTCTGGGAGGAAAAAATCACCTCTAATTCTAAACTTCAAGCAGAATCATAGATTAGGCGATCGCCCATAATTCTAAACTTCAAGCAGAATCATAGATTAGGCGATCGCCCAAAGGGCAATAGATTCCACGCAATTGCATTCTGTTATTTGTCATTTAAATACCTTTGTTGCCAGAGTACGTAAATACAAGGTTTATAGATTACTCTCTGCCGAAAGTAACACAAGAGGGATAAGTTCAAGTTGCAGTTTTGCGTAAGCCTTCAAAAGCTTTCCACTACCTGTCTGATCGCTGCTACTATTTGCGCTTAGTTCGAGTGCAAATTACAGTGCTAAAAGTGCGAAGTACTAAGTGTTTTGCAGTCCAAACTCCAAAGTTGGTAGCACTAGGGTGCAGGATCTAAAAGCTCGTTACTCTCTGCTTCCTCTGCTTGCTCTTCTGCAACAGATTTGCACCCAAGTAAGCACTAATCCCAAAAATACCTAAAGCGGAAGCACGTTCGGGTACAGTGACTGTAGTATCGTTTGAAGTGAAGAGCAAGCCTATGGGTTCGTCTAATCCTCCGTTACCAGCAGGTACAAAGGCATCAATCAAAGCACCAGTACTGCTGTTAAAGCGTAGGATACTGTCACTGCCAAAACTAGTGACGTAGAGATTGCTATCTGGTCCAAAAGTCAAACGCGATGCTTGGCTTAGTCCACCAGTACCGGGAGGAACAAAGACATCGATAAAGGCACCTGTTTGGCTATCATAACGCTGGATACTACCAACAGGACTGAAATTACCAACGTAGAGATTGTTATCCGGTCCTATAGTCATGCCTCCAGGAACTTCTGGCGCATTTTGCTGAGGAATAAAGGTGTTAGTTTCACCTGTTGCAGCATCATAGCGCAAAATACCATTAATTGGGAAAACGCTGCTCGCGTAGATGTCGTTGTCTTGACCAAAGGCAAAATTGGGAGAGTTTAGCGCATCCCCATCACCAGGGTCGAACCCAACAACAACGTCAATGAAAGCACCAGTTTGACCATCATAGCGTCGAATACCGCTATCATCAAAGCCACTGATATAAATATTCTTGTCTGGTCCAAAAGCTACGCTTTCAGGGCTGCTCAGCCCACCGCTACCAGAAGGAATAAAGACATCGATAAAAGCACCGCTCTCTCCATCGTACCGTAAAACACTACTATTGTAGTAACTAGTGACATAAAGATTGTTATCTGGTCCCAAAGCTAAACTGGAAGGACCATTTAGCCCACCGCTACCAGCAGGAACAAAAGCGTCAATAAAGGCACCTGTTTGGTCATTATAGCGCAGGATACTATTACTACCGCGGCTAGCTACTAGCAAAGCTGCTTCAGCTTTTAGGGGAACCAGATTCAGTACAGCGGAAATTACCAAAAAACAGCCGCTTTTGAAAAAGTTACGCATCACTAAACCTGTTTTTGAAATAGGGTGTGGGATTCAGGGGGGAAGGAATTTTGACCTGGCGTTGCGAACTCTTCTCGCTGGGAGTTACAAAACAGAGAACGGAATGGAACAGCATTCAAGTTAATGATGCTTCCATTAACCATGTTGGCTTCGTCTGAAGCTAAGTGAGCAGTAAACGTGCCGATTTCATCAGCAGTAATCCAGTCCGATTTCCCATAACCTGCTTTGGAGCGCGTCAAGACCCATCCATTGGCAATGACTTCATTGATACGCACGCCGCTACCTCTAAATTCTTCCACCACGACCTTAGTTAGCATTAATTGACCAGCCGCAGGAATTGCGACTGGACTGTAATTAGGAATAGGTACTTCGGCAGCTGACCCACCAAGCAGGGTATAGCTCCCTCGTTTCTGCTGAGCAAGCACCGGAAGGAATGTGCGTGCTGTAACAAAATGTGAGGTTAAATTATTCTCTAGGTATTGTCGCCAGACTTCCATTGGTACCTGCGTTAGAGGTAGATTACCGTCCCACGAACTGCCTAGTGAGGCAACTACGGCATCTAAGTGTCCAAACCTGTTGAGTATTTCGTCACGCAAGCGCTCAGCTCCCTCAATTTGACCAATTTGACCAATAAGGGGAACGAAATTGTTCGTGGCGAGTGGCCCGAGGTATTCGCGAAGCTGGTCAAGTGCCTCGGCTCTGCGGGACGGAACTACTACTGTTGCTCCCTCTTTCAGAAACGCCCGTACTATACCCTCGCCAACATTGCCTGTTCCTCCGGCTATTAGGGCTATTATGCCATCCAGCTTCTTCACAGTAGTCCTCCTTCTATACTTGCAGCACCTCACACTGTTTTGTAATCTAGTTATATACTGGGCTTTTAGATTTCAGGTTTTGCACATTAACAAGGTGTGCCTGTGAACTCAAGATTTGATGTTGAATAGAACGAAGCTTAGTGTTAGCGAAGTATGTATGCTCCTCGCATAACATCTCGTAAATGTAAGGTTTTTCTAAGATTCTGTGCGAAACAGGCTCTAGCAGCATCTCTTTTTATTGCAGCAATGAGAATGTACAAATCCTTGAGAATCAAATTCAGTATCCATCTTTAAAAAGGTCTTGACCATAGAAGATCCAAGTTTTAGAGACTAACTTAAGCTCTTCAACAGTAAATTTCACGATTTTGCAAAAGCGGCTCTCAAGGCAGCAGCAATTTCCTCTATAGATTTCTTGCCTTGGTCTAAAACTCCTGCCATTTGGAAAAAGCCGTGAGTCATCCCCCGATAGCGGGTACATACGACAGGTACACCCGCTTCCTTCAGTCGATCTGCATAAGCTTCTCCTTCATCTCGCAACGGATCAAGCTCCGCTGTAATGACTAAAGCGGGTGGTAAGCCCTTCAGGTTTGCAGCCCATAGTGGGGAAACACGGTAGTCCTTCCTATCAACGTTCTCTGGTAAGTAGCTCGCCAACGATGCAACCATCCAATCTTTGTTTAAAGTAGGGTATTTTCTCCCAAATTTCTCCCATGAAGCTGTACTTAGGGTCGCGTCAGTGTTTGGCTGAATGAGTAGCTGATAGACTAAAGCGGGACTGCCTCGGTCGCGAGCCATCATGGCTACTACTGTTGCCAAAGTACCACCTGCACTGTCACCGCCAATAGCAATACGCGTTGGGTCACCACCGATTTCTGCCGCGTGTTCTGCAAACCACTCTGTAGCAGCAAAAGCATCTTCTAAAGCAGCAGGGAACTTGTTTTCTGGAGCAAGGCGGTAACCAATAGAAATCACAATGCTATCAGCCCTACTTGCAAAGGCACGACACTGAGCATCATGGGTATCAAAATCTCCAGTTGTAAAGCCACCGCCATGAAGGTAAACCAATACAGGGAAGTTCCCGTCCCCTTGCGGTGTGTAGATACGCAACGGAATATTTTCCGCTGGTCCGGGTATTTGGCGCTCTTCAATCTTAGCAACTGGTTCAGGTGCGCCGGCTAATGGAACAATTGCCCGATAACCTTGACGTGCCTCGTCTATATTTCTTGCAGGAGGGGCAGCAGCTATTTGGTCTAGTAATGCTTGGGCTTGTGGAGCGAGCTGTTCTGTTTTTGTTACAGATTCTTTATCGTTAGAACGGTCAAACCATCTCATTATAGCAGCAGTACTTGTGAGTTTACCGATGGAGGAAGTTATCGTACTCAATTTTGAAATCATTACCCTGTTACCTTTTTTAAATTGAAAGTCTGTTCTCTACATAAGAAATGGGGTAGTCATTGCACTAGGTAAATCTAATTAAGGAATTGGGAAGTTAGCGCTACTTTACTACTAGAAATAGATTGTCTATATTTTCACTGAATTTTTCACTGATTAGTTGGTGACTGGGTACGTTACAGTTAGCATCTTTCAATTGATCAGAAACGAGAGTAGGAAATTTACCTCTCTCAGTTCTCTTAAATTTTTTCCTTAAAAACCTTATTTGTAATAAACACCAAAACCCTGCAGTCATAAATATTGTTAGTAGGGGAGATGGTTCGGGTACTGTTTCAAGCTTAATGTCAGACTGGAGTGCGGTAAAGGCTAGATCTGCAAACAATATCTGAGCTGGAACTGTAGTATGTTGAGTGTCCCAATATAAGAAATCGTTAGGGTTTGAACATACTGTAAACGGCGGTGTTAAGAATCCGGGACTCGATAAACAAGTATTGGTTACATTTGTGAATCCAAATTTTCCTGGCTCATTAATAATTTCGTTGACTAGAGAATTAAAGTCGAGAAGTGTAATGTTGGCATCTAAAGCAGCATCCAAAGTTTGGAGAGAAGTTGCTAGATTTCTATTGTGTTGATTAGTTATATTGCTAAGGGAACTAGAAGATGGACTATCAGAACCAGCTGGAATTTTTCCTAAGTCCAACAAATTAGCTACCGCAATATTTCTAGCACCGACTGTAGAAATCTTTGCGATCGCATTAGACAAGTTATTTATTACTGGCGCTGTATCTGTTTGTCCTTGAATGAGATAGTCTAATCTTCCAACCTCTACTATATAAAGTGCATTCGGGTCAGCAGCAGGATATGCTGTGGTAAATTCCTCAACTTGAGAAAGCAATCCTAGTAAAGGTTTGTTGGTGTTGAACACTCCATTGGCAACATTGGCAGTTCCTGATGTGGAACCACCAGAAGCATAGTTATTAGCTGGATTAGCATTTAATCCTAACCTGTTTGCAAGAAATTCTACCCAAGTCGGTCCGTTGGAGAAACGTCCGTTGAAGTAGGGAGGGCTTTCAGGTACTACACCTCCTGTTGCAGTAAACAAATTGCCGCTATCAGCCTGACTATCGCCAAAGACATAGATCTCACTGAAAGTTGCCGCCAAAGCTACATTTGGCAACATTAAGAATACAAAGAAAAACCCTATGCCTAAAATTGGTTTTTTCACGTTTTCTTCGCCTTGCAAAATTTTTGTGATGGAGTGATGAAAGTGTCAAAACCCAAAATGGTACCTTGACCGTTTCAGTTAGAGCCGTACTTACCTCCAAAGATCGATCTCAACTGAACGAATTGCACTGACATCCTCCCCACCCCTCTGTAGGGTGGGGATGAGAGGCGGCTTTAGATAAAGCAAACAAAAAGCTAGCCCTAGATATTAACTGACTATTTGCAGGACAATCTTGCCGTTTTTATGGCTTTTTTGGATTAATTCATGACCTTGGCGTGCTTCTGCAAGCGGTAGAACAGTCCCAACGCGCAGCTTTAATTGTCCGGCATCAAGCAATTTACCAATTTCAGTTAGTTGCGCCGCGTTAGGCTGAACAGAAAACATCATCCCCCGTACATTATGTGCAGCAGCGCTTTCTGGAGACGGTGGGCTAACAATTGAAATAAGTATTCCACCTTGGCGTAGAACTTTCCAAGAAGATTGTTGCACTTCACCGCCAATAGAGTCTAAAACAACGTCAACATTGTGAACTACATCCTCAAATTGGCTTGTTTGATAATCTATAAACTCATCAACTCCAAGTTCAGACAAGAAATGTTTATTGTCAGCCGATGCTGTTCCAATGACATATGCACCCTTGCGCTTGGCAAACTGCACGGCGAAGACACCGACGCTACCAGCAGCTCCATGAATCAGTACACGTTGCCCTTCGGAAAGACCCCCAGCCTCAAAAAGCGATTGCCATGCTGTAAGCGCCGCTATTGGCACGGATGCTGCTTGGACATGATCCAAGGATTCTGGTTTTGCTGCAACTATTGCAGCACGTATAGCAATATACTCAGCGTATGCACCATCTCGCACGAAGTCTGCCATTCCATAAACGGCATCTCCTACCTGAAAATCGGTGACATTAGCACCTACAGCTTCAACTACCCCGGAAACATCCCAACCCAAGATTAGGGGTAGTTGGTGAGGCAACCTTTGTTGAAAATAACCTTGCCGAATTTTCCAGTCAATACCATTAATAGCAGCAGCATAAACACGGACAAAGACATCATCCACTGTCATATTTGGTTGTGGTACATCTTCGTAGGTAAGAACTTCTGCGCCACCATAGGAATGAATTCTTACTGCTTTCATTGTCGCCCTTACTATCTTTAGAGTTTGTCAGTTTTTGCTACAAAATTAGTAAAAGTAAGCTCCAAAATTTCCAACAAAGGCAAGCATAAATTTACTGTATTTGTTGGAGAGAAAACGCTTGCAAATCATAAAATGGAGTCTACTTTTTTGTGTTTGAGAGAAAATTTGTAAGCATACAAGCACCAAACGCAAATATAACTGAGGTATGGCTGGTTGTGGAAACAGAGGTAGTTGAGAAGACTAGCCCTACAGGACCGCTCAGCCCACCGCTACCAGAGGACACAAAAGCATTAATGAATGCACCTGTTTGACTGTTGTAGCGTAAGACACTATTGCTGCCATAACTGGTAATGTAGAGTTTATTGTCTGGTCTGAAAGTCAAACGTGATGCCCGGGTAAGCCCACCACTGCCAGCAGGAACAAAAGCATCCATGAATGCACCTGTCTGACTGTTGTAGCGCCGGACGCTACCATCAGGACTAAAATCGCTGACATAGAGATTTTTATCTGGTCCAAAGGTCAA
This sequence comes from Nostocales cyanobacterium HT-58-2, assembly GCA_002163975.1. Taxonomy (GTDB): domain Bacteria; phylum Cyanobacteriota; class Cyanobacteriia; order Cyanobacteriales; family Nostocaceae; genus HT-58-2. Next base: position 75,507 of record CP019636.1, read on the forward strand.
GCCAGCAGGAAGTTTTGGTGCACTCTTTGGGGGAACGAAAACGTCCATGAAAGCACCAGTCTTGCCACTGTAACGCAGAACACCATTGTAGCTGAAGTCGCTACTAACGTAGAGATTATTGTCTGGACCGAAAGTAAAACTAGATGCATCCAGACTACTGCCACTAGAGGGAACAGTAGCAGCAACAATATCAATGAAACTACCAGTCTTTCCGTTATAGCGCCGGACACCACTACCTTCAAAGCCACTAACGTAGAGATTGTTATCTGGTCCAAATTCCAAGCTCTCCGGGCTACTTAGCTCACCACTACCAGGAGGAATGAAGACATCAATGAAGTTACCTGTCCGTCCGTCGTACCGCAAAACGCTGTTGTTAAAAATATCGCAGACATAAAGGTTGTTATCTGGTCCCAACGTCAAGCCTGTAGGTCCCTTAAGTCCACCCCTACCAGCGGGAACAAAAGCATCGATAAAAGCACCAGTTGCTCCATCATAACGCAGAATGCTTCGACTATTACGACTACTAACAAGCAGAGTTGTTTGGGTACTTAGGGCAGTTGGGCTAAAAGTTGAGACAAGAGTTGCGACGGCTATCAGAAGAAGGAAGAACCTAAAAAATCTACGCACGTCAGTACACCAAGCTAGTTTTTTAACCCTCTTTTGTCAGTTCCGGCTGTACTAATACCTAAAAGCTTAGTCCAATAAGTTTCTTGGTTAGTGCTTCCGCCAATAGAGTTCCTTCAACTTAATCCCAAACTTAAATTGCTGTCTAAACAAATTCCTTGGATTTTTTGTCCTACTTAACTGACAAAAGAGGTCTAACAAATTGGACGTTACATAAATGTGGGATGATTTAGCAGTTGAAACCATTGAAAATTAGTTCTAAATAGGGCGAAATCATCCCATGATTCAGCACCGCCACAAATTGCAGTCACAAATTCAATGCAATTTGATATTTACACAAGAGTCTGAGTCAACAGTTACTCCCACACAGATGGATTGTTCGCTGTGGTAGATGCCCACTCCTCAAGTTTGGTAAGGTGAATTCCGTATTTACTTTCCAACTGGGGAATATCGATATGCCAGCCTTGCTTCTCCCACCACTGCTGGGTTTTCGCAAAAACTGGGTGAACTTCTGACCAAGGTACTTGTACGTACTGAAACTGTCTGCCTGTGTTCTTGCTAAGAATTTCCGCTACCTCTGGTATTGTATGTTGGTCGCCAGCAAGTTCAAGCGTCTGCCCATTTAGGTATTGGTGCTTCTCAAACGCAAGCAGGGCAAATTTACCGATATCTTCTGTAGCAATCATTTGAAATTTAGTATCTGGTTTAATTCCCACAGTTAATTTGCCTTCGCTAACTTCTGGGAAAAGATATTTTGTCAAAAATGCTTCCATGAAGAACACAGATCTCAAGATCGTGTATGAAGGAAAACCGAGGGAGCGAATTGCTTCTTCAATCCACCATTTACCTTCAAAATGCTGTAGATCGATGCCAAAGTGAACAGAAGGCTCAGGTGAGGCGACAGAGGCAAAGACAAAATGCGATACATTCTTCTTTCGGGCTATTTCGGCTAGGCGTTTTCCTTGTTCTATCTCACGATCCAAACCTGCTTCGATAAAATCTTGGACTGCAAATACCCCCCATACTCCATCGAGTACCCTTTTTAGGGATTCCACATCATCTAAATCTCCCTGTACTACTTCAGCACCCAAAGCTGCAAGCGCTTTTGCTTTTTCCCCTTGAGGTTTCCGTGTTAAAGCTCTTACTTTATAGCCGTGTGACAGCAACTGTCGCGCTGTAGCACCACCTTGCCGCCCTGTTGCACCAGTTACAAGAATAGGTTGTTGTCCGTTATCCATGATAATTTCTCCTTCAAATTTATTCGCAGCTTTCATGACTACTTAAGAAATGCATCAATTGCAATGACAACTCATTGCTTTGCACATGTTATATTTCTTGACTCAAATCTTTACAAGCTAGGTTTGCTGACTTCTAATTGACTTTTGGAAGAGCAACAAAAAGTAGTTACTACTTTAGAAATATTCCTGAGTATGCCTGCTTTCAAAACTTTCGTGAATTAGGCACGGAATCAAGGGTTTCTGTTCTTTTTTTGCTTGAGTAAAGACCTCTGAGTCATTCAACAATAGAGGTCTCCTGTTCCATTAGCTTTTCAAATTAAAGAGTTTTTAGCTAGCTAAGATCTGGAAGTTAAGGACGAATTTAAGTTTTTTTTTTCACATCTTGCATGCCTGCAATTTTAATCGCATCGCAGTTGCTTTTCCTTGCGGAGACGCTACGCGAACAACGGGAGTTTTTCCCGAAACGCACTGCCTTGGCTGTACAAACAAAACCTGCACAGACAGGTTCTGAAAGCCTTAATTTTCATAAGTTCGTGTAGGCAGGCTTTGTTTGTATAGCTGTACCTGTGCCAAGGTTTGGTGCAAGATTTGACTTTTTTTAACTAGAAATTACTAGGAATTATGCACTTGGTGGTAAAATATGACAAGTTTGGACAGACGTTGGTTTTAATGGACAATGTTACCAAAATGCGGTAATAAAGATTTATAAAACCAGTGTTAAAGGTATCAAGAGTCACGAATCGAGCACATACTATACCCTACACCTCATTTTTGAAACAGTTTAATGGTACTACTATAAAATTTGTAGCAGAAACTTAAGTTTTTTCTTAAGTTTAGGATTTTCACTTGTTAAGACTTTTCTAAATTGGAAAACTGGACAACGAAAAGGTTATTGAAATTGGTGAGAAAGTTCCAGTAGAGTACAGAAAAGAATGGATACTACGTTTTTTAATTTGTTAATGGAACCTTTGGAAATACCTTAATCGCAAAGCTTCTCCAAAGCAACAGCGTATGTTGATAATACTCATACCGTTAAATTGAAATTTGCGGGTTGCACAACATAGAGACAAACAGCTCTGCAAATTTAAATTCATCGGTATTAGCAAGAATAGTCTCCATAAAATTACATATGCTACAAGTGTGGTTATTGGTTTGTAGAGTCCTACTCTCTTAGAAGATATGACTGCATTAATTGAAAAAATTGGAGCCATTCTTATCTAAATCATCTCTTGATTAAGTAACGCCAATTTAACAAATCTAACCTAAAACAATTTGCTAATTTAAGGAGTTGAAAGCATGAAACTTAAAGATAAAGTTGCTATTGTAACTGGTGCATCTAAGGGAATTGGTTGGGGAATTGCTACAGTTTTTGCTAAAGAAGGAGCCAAAGTTGTCGTGGTTGCTCGAGATGCTCGGGCAGGTGAACCTACTGCTGAGGAGATTAACAGCAAAGGCGGGGAGGCTATCTTTATTCCATGCGATGTCTCTAATGAAGAGCAAGTCCAGGCAATGGTGCAAAAAACAGCTGATACTTATGGTCAAATCGATATTCTTGTCAATAATGCAGGCATTGGCACTTACAAGTCAGTGCTAGAGACAACCACTGAGGAGTGGGATCGTTGCTTAGCAGTCAACCTCAAAAGTGTATTTCTATGCTCCAAGTATGCTATTCCCCATATGCAAGCAGTGGGCAAAGGGGGGATTGTCAATATGTCATCGGTACATGCCCATGCTACAGTTAACGGGGTTGCACCATATGTCGCTTCTAAAGGAGGAATTACCGCTTTGACTCGCAACATGGCTATAGACTATGGTCCAACTATTCGGGTCAATAGCGTTGCCCCTGGTTGGGTATTGACCCCTCTAATTCAAAGCATCTTTGATAGCTATGACAATCCAGTTGAACAGTTACGGATGGTGGAGAAAAGGCAGGTGATGAAGCGCATTGGTACCCCAGAAGATGTCGGTTATGCAGTCGCTTTCCTAGCTAGCGATGAGGCTTCTTTCATCACAGGTACCGAGCTTTTTGTCGATGGTGGGATGACAGCTCAGCTTGAAGAAAGTTGGTAAGTTGGGCAGATAAAAAACCCTCTGAGTCAGAGGGTGAGATTTTGGTAGGGTCTAGGGGTAGCATTAGTGTTTCCCCCCTTCTATCCGAAACCGTGCATACGGTAAGGTAAGTAGCCAGCGAGTTGCAAAAAGTACTTTTCCAACTACCTCTCGACCTTTGTCATAAACAACGCTCTTAATGGTACAAACCGTGATAAATCATCTCTCAGACCGAATATGATTACACTCAATGATGCACGAAGGATCATTGCCGCCGCCGAGAAAAAAGCGTTGGAAATTGGTCAACCCATGAACATAGCAGTGGCAGACTCTGGCGGCAATCTGGTAGCTCAAGTGCGTATGGACGGAGCCTGGATAGGCGGTATTGATATCTCCATTAACAAAGCTTACACTGCTCGGGCTTTCGATATTGCCACAAAGGATCTAGCAAGCAACTGCCAATCTGGGGGGCAATTTTTCGGGATTCATACATCGAATGATGGTCGGATAATGATCTTTGCCGGTGGCATTCCTCTCAAGCAAAATGGCATGGTAGTTGGCGCAGTCGGCGTTAGTGGTGGAACGGGCGAACAAGACCATTTAGTAGCAGAAGCTGGATCTACAGCTTTCTAAACCTTTTTACTTCCGTTCGCTCATTTTTTGGGAGTTAAGAAAAACAGGTATCAATTAAGTATACCAAGCTACATATTCCCAAAAATACAGAGTACGTATAGGCTCGGTTTTATACCTACCAAACCAATAATTACAACCAAACGAGGATTTGCCCGACTTAAAAAATTTCCCCTATCGTTAACACCGATTTAGTTGCAGCGTGAAGAGCATATTACTGGTTTGATTCGATTGCTTTCAGTTAGTTCGCGTATATTGACTCTATTAGAGTTTCAGGTGCGTCGTCACCTCAAGCAAGATAAACAAAAGCTTGCTGGACTTTATGTTGGTCATCCGCAACGAGAGACTTCATACCTGAGTGCCGAACTTCTTCTTCCATACTTTTAAAATAATCGCAAAGTTTTAGGATCATCTCTCAAATCTCTATTGGAGTGGACCATGATTGAAGGAATATTTCATTGTAACGTAAATTGCACTAACCTTGAGCGCTCTTTGGCGTTTTACGAAATGCTCGGCTTCAAAGTCGTACTTGACTTCAAAGAGGGAATGAACAGCGAAGCCATGGCGAAGGCTTTCAATATGTCATATGCACAAATTCGAGGAGTCCATTTGGCTTTAGGGGATGATTTAAATGCAACTCGAATTGACCTGGTCGAGTTTCAGAATCCCAAGACAAAGGGAAAATCTTATCCCTATCTTTATCATACCGGAATCGCTAGAATTTGCCTTCGCACTAAAAATATCCATCAGGTTTACGAGAGTCTTAAGGCAAAGAATGTCAATTTCTTGTCTATACCTCAAATATTGCCTGGCACAAACGTTACTATTGTTTGCTTCACAGATCCGGATGGAACAGTTCTGGAATTACTCGAAGGAGTTTTTTAACTGCTTCTTCTCTACTTATAGAGATTTCCAAAGAATAAATTATCCAAAAAAATCCAGAAACAATATTTATTCTAGAATGACAGTCATTATGTAGGAGGAAGAAAGGGTTGCCGACGGCAACCCTTTCTTCAGGCGAATCTTTAATTTCTAAACACTTTCAACTTGCAACAATAGCCAATAGTCATTTTCATTAGTGCAAGAGAAATTAACTCTTGAGGAGTCTATCCCACTAATATCAGAAATGTGAGAACTTGCTTTTTAAATATAGAAGAGGTTGCAGATACTCAAAAACCTCAAGCAAAAAGCCCAGGCTTTTGTTTTAAAACTCATCCCTATTTTTGACCCCACGCAATCCTAAGTTTTTCACATATTTCCCCAACCTTTAGGCAAACACCGGGGAGATGTCCATGTAGATCCGGTAGTCCCGGATTAGGTCGCCCTCTAGTCGCAAGGTGCTGGTGCAAGGAAGCGTCACAACTGTTCCGTCTTTTCGGGTGTAGCTGACCTCAGCCTCGACGCTTACTACATTTCCCTGCTCCCATTGTCCCGTCCATTGTCCTGTGATGTCGTGTCGCAGACTCTTGATTGATAAAAAGAACTTTTTTACTGCGTCCTGGACTCCCTTTCGTCCAACCACAGGTTTAGCGTTGCCGAACCGGAACTGTGCATCCTTAGCAAAGAAGGTGACGAATTCGTCTGCCTTCATCTCGTCAATTGTAGCAAACAAGCGCTTCACCCACTCAGACATAAATCCTCCTTACTTCGTCTAAAACTGTACGGTGACAAACTAATTAGAAAAAAGCTATTGCCTAGCTTTTTTCACTGGAACAACAAGCATCTTCGATGTTCTGACAACGATGATGCCACACGTATACATCCTTATGCCCTCAGACGAGCACCAGATTGACATCCATAAATATTCTTATTCGAGTCTCTAGAGCTTAAGCTAGTTTGATGACAAGTTTCTCAATGCTTTGTGCTTAATGAACTTAATCTCTTGCTTTTTAGGGGGGGATTTGATTGCTTTAATTACTCTTATGCACTATTACAAAAAATGTAATTCAAGTTTTTCCTTTGTCCAGTTTTTCAATTTAACAAGGTTTTAGCCATCGAATATGAGGTACTTAAAGATGAACTTAAGTGTGTCAAATGAAAATTATGCAAAGCCAGTAATAAAACGCTTTTCAGCTATAAAGAAATTAAATAAGAAAATTTCTAAATTGCTTAAAGTTAAGAAAAATAAGGCTATTTCCTAATGAATAGCGGGTGCAAAATTGATTTTTCAGGAATTTTTCTATAATCAGTCGTGACTTGCCAAAAACGAATCTCACAAGGCTTCATTTTGTTTACTAAACCTCTCAAGGCTAATACTATCACTTCGTGGAGCCAACAAGATTTGACGATAACATTCTCAAGCACTTTTTTACCCTGAAAGATCCCAGAATAGACGGCACTAAACAGCATCTGTTAGGAGACATTCGTGACAGATTAAAACGGCGTATCAGCTGCTCACGAATGGTCTACCCAATTAGTAGCTTCAGGAAAAATTTCTTAACTTCTATCTCAATTTGCTAATCTTCCCTAGTCATAACTTTAACAAAGGTAGAAACTCTATACAACTACATCAATGCAGCACGGACCAACAACAGATTTATATGTGCAATTCCATACCTAACTTTGAAAACCTTTAGACAAGCAGTAATCTCAAATACATTATTTCTGAAAAACTCTTACCCATTCAAAGAGAACATTGCTCTGGCTAAAGTTGCTAGTATTCTCAAGTTGCTCGTCATCCTAGCAAGCGCTGACATACCCGATCACGGTGGCACATTTATGCCAAAGTTGAAAAAAAACCTTACCTAACCACATCTACGTCAAACATTCAACAAGCAACTCTTGGGAAATACCAGAATTTGTCGCTGCGCTAGAGAAAACAGGTCGTAAACAACTGATTATGGTTGGACTTGCCACTGATGTAAGACTTTGCTTAGCAGCAATTTCCGCAGTTTCAGGGGGTTATGTAGCTTACGCCATTGTTGACGTTTTCAGAATACTCAATCCTCGAATTGAGCAAGCAGCTTGGCTACAGATGATGCAAGCAAGTGTCAGCCATCTTGACCTCGTGGACTTCACTGCTCAAGTGCATCGAGACTACACTAAGGAGCTTGGTCAGCAGTTAAGAGCAATGGTTGCGCAGAGATTGGGTCTACAGCAAAGACTTTTCAAAGTGAGTGAATTAAGTTTGTAGTAACTCCAGGAAAAAGCACATATTAGAGGTTTCACTATTTCTACAAAGCAGGAAAAAGCCATGCTAGAAAGACTTTCAGGAAAAGGGTCAGAGTTAGTTGCTCGTTTATTTGCTAGAGGCGAGGCTTTTGATTCGGAGGGATTTATTGAATTTTTTACCGACACACCAGTGTATCAGTTCGGTAACTTGGCGCCATGTTTGACTAAAGCTGCTATTAAGCAATCTATAGACGCCTTCTTCAGTCAAATCTCTGCTGTGTATCACCAGATTAAGATGATCTGGGAAGTTGGAAACGTAGTTGTCGTTGAAATGGATGTCATTTACTGGCGTAAGGATGGCTCTGTGGTAACACTACCTTGCTGCGATATCTTTCGCTTAGAAGGCGACAAATTGTCAGAGTTGCGGATTTTTATGGATGCGAATCCTGTATTTGATTCAACAATCGCTGTTCCTAGCACATCTTCTGTACTGACTTTAGGCGAAGGCAAGAATTTTATTCCACCGGACACAATGAAGAATTTCTTCAACGAACATTCAGAAGGTAAACAAAGAGTAGCAAAGGGATTTGCTCCTAAATGGTCGATGATTCCATCTAAATTGTCACTAGTTGAGGCGTAATTTAGCAAAAATAGTTTTTTGCTGACAGTGGTTGTAGTCTTGAGCCTGACTCGCCTGAAAGTCAAAGCAGCTTTGCTTGTCGCTCTTGTCTGGGAATAGAAATGTTCGGCGCTGACATGATATCACCCCTCTTGTGTCACTTTCAGCAGAAAATAATCCATAAACTTTGTTGTTTTTACGTACTTTGCCAACAAAGGCATTTAAATGACAAATAACAGAATGCGATTGCACAGAGCGCACTGCTCTTTGGGCGATCGCCTAATTTATGATTTTGTATGATTTTGCTTGAAGTTTAGAATTAGAGGTGATTTTTTCCTCCCAAAGTGACAGAAGAGGGACCACTTGCTAGACTTTAAGGTCAAAGTGAAGCAGTGTTAAATATTGATCCATCGCAAATGTTACAGAGCAAAAATCATGTACACACACGGAAGAAAACAGGGTTGCCGCATAAGTTTGGATTATACCTACAAGGGAATGCATATTGCTTACCTTGAGAACGAGTTAATAAGGGTTGGTCTGTTATTGGCAAAAGGCGCAGACATCTTCGACTTTACCTACAAGCCCTGTGACATTGACTTTATGTGGCAATCACCCTTGACTATGCAACGCCCGTTTGTCGCCACTACTGCGCTGCCGGAAGGAGCCTTCCACGATTATTACTATGGTGGTTGGCAAGAGATACTACCATCAGCTGGTTGGTCTCAAGAACCCTATATGGGAACTTATCAAGGCTTGCATGGAGAAGTTTCACTGCTACCCGTGGAGGCGGCAATAGTCGAAGATACTCAGGATTGTGTCTCTGTACTGACGCAGGTACGTCTTTATCGCTCACCACTTAGGCTTGAGCGCACAATGTCTCTTAAGCGAGATGTCGCTGCTCTATTTATCCATGAGCGCCTTTTCAATGAATCAGTTAATGAATTCGCCATTATGTGGGGTCATCATCCTGCTATTGGAAAGCCATTCTTGGATGACACTTGCCTAGTTCAGACGCCAGCCACCAAAGTTGAGGTAATGACCTACCATCAAAATGGTCTATGGGAACCTGGAGGAGATTATGATTTTCCCAAAGTGAAAAATCGACGTACTGCCCAAATGCAAGATATTACTCGTATCCTCCCTAAGGAAACACGGTCGGTAGATGTTGTTGTTTTCAAAGAATTGACGGAAGGTTGGTATGCACTGACTAATCAAAGTCTGGGTATAGGCTTCGGTATGGCTTGGGACAAAGAGTTATTTAAGTATCTTTGGATGTGGCAAGTTTACGGTGGTCACACTGATTATCCCTGGTATGGACGTACATACAATTGTGCTCTTGAACCATTTACTAGTTACCCACCTGCTGGAATAAACAATGCGGTGAAAAACGGTACAGCACGAATCATGAAACCAGGGGAAGTCATCGAGACAGATCTGGTGGCTGTCGCTTATCAAGGGCAAAGTGTAAACCGCATTACGCTTAATGGTGCTGTGGAGTAACAGCAAATTAATTGCACAACTCTGGTTGAGAGGATGGTAATTTAAGGGATTTTAATATGAAGCTTAAAAATAAGGTTGTTATTGTTACTGGTGGATCTGAGGTCTGACGCATTGACAAGTTAGACAACAGGTGGAGTAGCGGTAACAAGGAAAGTGGTAGGCGATCGCTAATTACTAGAAAAGCCTTTTTAAGTTCATGCTTCACTAATGTGGGATGAATGAGCGGTTGAAATCATGAAAATTCGTTCAAAATTAGGCAAAATCATCCCATGATTCAGCAACGCCTGTTTGCCCTCTGTCATGCTTACGGAATTTCGGAGATTTATATGAAAGAAATTGTTCTGTCCCTACTTGCAGGCTGGGTTATTGGCATCTTCTTCTCGTGGCTCAAATTACCTTTGCCAGTACCTCCATTACCTGGTTTGGTTGGGCTTGCTGGGATGTTGTTAGGCGGTTTGTTTTTACAAGAATTACGCCAGCTTTTCACTCACTAAAGCGTTTTTTGAACTTAAAAGGACTTAGTAGATGCTTGCATTGCGCTTTGACCGCTTTGGTCCTCCTTCTGTCCTACAACTACAAGAATTACCCCACCCTGTCTTGAAACCCGATGAAGTGTTGGTGAAAATTCATGCAGCTTCAATTAATCCCAGCGATGTCAAGAATGTCTCTGGTAATATGGAGCATACCACATTGCCTCGCACTCCCGGTCGTGACTTTGCGGGTGTTGTGGTCGAAGGTTCAGAAAGCATTGTCGGTACTGAAGTTTGGGGTACGGGTGGGGATATTGGTTTTATCCGTGATGGTAGTCACGCTGAATACATTGTATTACCTAAATCTGCTGTTTGTCCCAAACCTCGTGCCCTTTCTATGGAGGAAGCTGGTTCAGTTGGAGTCACTTACGTCACTGCTTGGTTGTGTCTCATAGATGCTGCCCAACTTTCTGCTGGGGAAACCGTGTTGGTGATTGGGGCAACAGGTGGAGTTGGTAGCGCAGCAGTGCAGATTGCTAAATGGAAAGGAGGACGAACGCTGGGAACTATTCGCCGGGAGTCTGATCGCGAACTAGCACAAACAGCCGGCGTGGATGTGGTGATTAATCTTGCAGAACAAAACCTGAAAGAGGCAGTTCTCGCTGCTACAGAGGGCAAAGGAGCAAACATCATTTTGGATACGGTTGGCGGTCAGATGGTGGAGACTTGCTTGCAAGTACTAAGCCAGAAAGGTCGCTTGCTAGAAATCAGTGCACCTCCAGGAAACAGTCGTGTCAGCTTTGACCTACGCGATTTTTACCATAACCAGGCGCGCCTGTTTGGAGTAGACAGCCGTACATTGGATGCTACCGCTTGTGCTTCTATTTTAGAAGCGCTGACACCAGGCTTTGAATCAAATGCCCTACGCTTGTTAACTTCGTCGGTTGAAACCTACTTGCTTCAGGATGGGATTAAAGCATACGAACGGTTTCAGGCTCACACTGTTAAAGGAAGAGTAGTGCTCGTATTTAATTAACAAATATGCTCTTTAGATGCACGACTTAGCCTAAGTATCTTTGTTATTTTTGAGTGCTAAACTCAATTGCTAACCCTTGCCGGTAAAGGCTGTCGTTATCAAATGGGCACACCAGCCCGCATAAAATAAAATCATAGTTTGTAATTTGTAGTTGCGCTGTATTCGGTAAAGCGCAACTGCAAACTTTTTGTACCATTTATAACCTATTCATAATTTTTTCTTATTGTTTATATATTTGATGTAATCACCGTCTACTCACTAACCATTCCTATATAGAGAAGATGTCTCACTTACAGCAGCAGCTTAAGTGGGAGTATGTTTAGGTACCTAAAAACCTAGGGACTTTTGTTATATTGTGTTATAAAAATATAAGAGATTTCAATCAACAATACTAATGTTATTGCTGAAAAGGTGATTCTAAGGAGAAAAAACTTGGTAAAACGGCATTGAAAATTGAGTTTTAGAGCAGTACTTGCTTTCTAGAAAGTGCATTCAGTCATTGGAGTGGTAGCAAGAGGATGGAGTGTTGAGGCTTCCTCTTCAAAATCTACTGACTGAAACTCACCAATTCCGTACTACTGAATTGGTGTTCTAGATTATGGAGGTAAAAAGTTAACTGGCTATTTCGGTATAAATCTTAGCTGGATATATAGTAACGCTTATCTTGCACAAAATACACCTAATCTAGCAAAAAATGAGATGATAAGGGGATATTTTTACTCTAATATTACCCTATTAATAGTAAATGAATGAACCTATTTTTTAAGGAAAGTATCTATACTACCAGTCTACCTACCTCAATTTAGAGTTCCACTTTTTACAACTGTTACTTCCCCTAAATGCACTCGCTAAATTATGCAATAAATATGAACAGAGTTTGCCTTGTCAGTGATTTCTTTAAAAAATATTGGACCTATGCACTTTACTTTAAGACAGTTATGTACATCAATGACACTGCATTCAGTACAAGGTTAAACTGACCAGAGTACCGACAATTTACTCCATGCTATCCTAAAACAGCATGAGTTGATGCGTGCTTACAGCTATTTAAGAATATGGCAAGGTTCGCTCATTCATGTTTAACTTCTGTTATGTCAATTAAGTAAACCTTTACGCAGAAAATTGAATTCCCTATACTCACACTATTGTGAGGTGAATTATGAAAAAAAAATTAATGATAACTTGTTATCAGCTAATACTTGGTAGGATTACGAATATTAGAACAATCAGTAATCTAATATCTGTAAATCCAATTCAAAAAGACTTCAAATATATACTGGTCAAAGAAAAGCAGACTAATTCACTTTCCGAATATTGTAACAAATGGCTAGCGGAACTGCAATATAGGTTGAGGGAAAAACAGAAATCTTTGAAAGGTATTAATAGATTATCCAGTAAGCGCTACAGGAAATTTGACCAATACCTACAGGGTGCTAGTGCTGTCATAACCCAAAACTCGGTGAATCATAGCAGTTTCAATTTTGCAATTAGGAAAAATCCGCACTGGGAAGAGGAATCAAACAATGGAAAGACAGGCAATTTAACTATAATTTTGTCTGGATTCCTCATACCAAACTCATCAACCGACTAAGTACAAAATTAGGCTTGCAGACGTAAAACTTATTTTCTGAAGTATTTTCCAGAGCAGTTGCCATCAAGGGATAAAGCATTTCATTGTTGTTAACCCAAAAAATGATTGCAAACGAAATCATAGTGGAATCAATATCTATTTTCTAGAAAGAGTCTTGGTTGTTAAATACTACATCTCCTGAGTTATGAATCTACAACAGAAGGCAAGACGGAAGCGCGGCGTTCTTCTCACTAAAGAAGGATTGCAAAAACTTAAAGATGCAAAACGTGATTCTGAGATTCAAGAAAATTTCGGGGATAGGTACAGTTTTGAAGAATTAAGTGAACGGACTGGATTAGATCCGGGTACAGTAGCAAAAGTCTTGAGTGCCGACGAAGGAGTTGACAAAAGAACTCTAGAGTATTTCTTCAAAGCTTTTCATTTAGACTTGGATAAGACTTGTTATCATAACGCAGTCTCCTATGAGACGCGCCAAGATTGGGGAGAAGCGATGTGTGTGTCAGTTTTTTATGGGCGCACAGAAGAAATTGCCACATTAGAACAATGGATTCTTGTGGATCACTGCCAATTAGTGGCAATGTTGGGAATGGGCGGAATTGGTAAAACTGCCCTGTGTATAAAGCTGGCAGAAAAAATTAAGGATAACTTTGAGTATGTGATTTGGCGATCGCTACGAGAAGCTCCTCCTGTTAAAGATATTTTGACTAGCTTGCTCAAATTTTTATCTAATGAGCAGGAAACAGAAGCCTCTTTACCAGAAAACATCGGTGATAGAGTGTCGAAATTGATTGATTACTTGCGGCAGCATCGTTGTCTACTCATACTAGATAACATGGAGTCGATCCTGCGTGGTGGTACTCGAGCTGGACAATATCTCGAGGGATATGAGGAATATGGGGAGCTGCTTAGACGGGTGGGAGAAGCAAGTCACCAAAGCTGCTTGATGCTGACAAGTCGGGAAAAACCTAAAGAAGTAGCATCATTGGAAGGAGAAGCATTACCTGTGCGCTCATTTTTACTGGGTGGTTTGAACTCAGTGGATGGGCAGAAAATTTTGAAACTCAAGGGGATCGCTGCTTCAGAATCTGAGAGCGAAACAATTATCAAGCACTATGCAGGCAATGCTTTGGCTTTGAAGGTGATTGCTACAAGCATCCAAGATTTATTTAAAGGTCGTATTTCTGAGTTTTTAAAACAAGAAACAGCTGTTTTTGGCGACATTCGCGAGTTGTTAGACGAGCAGTTTTCGCGCTTGTCTAATTTAGAAAAGGATATAATGTACTGGTTGGCAATTAATCGTGAGCCAGTTTTGCTATCAGAGTTACGGGAGGATATCGTATCACCAATTCCACCACAAAAATTACTGGAAGCTTTGGAGTCTCTGGTGCGGCGTTCTCTCATAGAGAAGGCTACGCCTACCCTAGTTGAGAAGAGCGCAGCAACGTTCACGCTACAACCTGTAGTTATGGAGTATGTGACTCACCGATTGGTGGAGCAAGTTTGTGGAGAGATTGAAACTCACAATCTCGATTTGTTCAGATGTCATGCTTTGATGAAGGCGACGGCGAAAGATTATGTTAGGGATATTCAAATTCGCCTCATTCTTCAACCAGTTATAGATGAGCTACTTAGTGTTTTTAGAAGCAAAAGAAATCTTGAAAATCAGCTAACTAAAATTTTAGTAACGCTGCGAGAGGAATCTCCATTAGAACAAAGTTACACAGCGGGAAATGTTTTTAATCTGCTTTGTCATTTGGAGACTGATTTAAGTGGCTATGATTTTTCTCACCTAGCAGTTTGGCAAGCTGACTTGCGCAATGTGAAATTGCACAATGCAAATTTCGCTCACGCTAATATAGCTAAGTGTGTCTTTGCAGAAACTATCGGCGGTATTCATTCGGTAGCATTTACTCCGGATGGAAAACTTTTGGCCACGGGAGATACTAATGGTGAGATTCGTTTGTACCAGGTTGCGGATGGGAAACAACTGCTCACCTGCAAAGGGCACACGGGTTTTGTCTGGCCAATTGCTTTTAGTCCCGACGGTCATGTTCTTGCCAGTGGCGGTGATGACGCAATAGTGAAACTGTGGGATATTAAGACTGGGCAATGCCTCGCTACCTTACAAGGTCATAGTGCTGGCATCTGGTCAGTCGCCTTCTGTGCTGATGGTCACTTGCTTGCAACTGGCAGTGAGGACCAAACGCTGAAGTTATGGAATACTAGCAGCGGTGAATGCCTTAAAACTTTGCGGGGACATAATAATCGGGTTACATCAGTCGCCTTTTATCCTCAAGGGAATTTGCTTGCCAGTGGTAGTGATGACCAAACGGTGAAGCTGTGGGATACTACTACTAGTCAATGCCTCAAAACTTTGCAGATTGATAATAGTGGTAGCCGAGCAGTCGCTTTTAGCCCAGATGGTAATATTTTGGCTAGTGGTTGTCATGACAGAACAGTAAAAATATGGAATGTAAGCAGCGGTGAATGCCTTCAAACTCTGCACGGTCATGATGACTGTGTAAATTCAGTTGCTTTCAGTTCTGATGGTCAAAGGTTAGCGAGTGGCAGTGATGACCAAACAGTCAAGTTGTGGGATGTTAGTACTGGTCGTTGCCTGACCACTCTACAAGGACATAGTAGCAGGGTGTGGTCAGTCGCCCTTAGTCAAAAAGGTATGACGCTGGCGAGCGGCAGTGATGACCAAACGGTAAAGCTATGGGATATCAACACTGGTGAATGCCTCAAAACCCTGCAAGGTTATTGTAATGGAATATGGTCGATCACCCTCAATCCACAAGGTACTATGATTGCCAGTGGTAGTGGTGACCAAACAGTGAAGCTGTGGGATATCAGCACTGGGCAATGCCTCAAAACTCTGCGGGGACATAGTAATCGGGTGACATCAGTTGTCTTCAGTCCCCAAGGTACTATGATTGCCAGTGGTAGCGAGGATCAAACGGTGAAGCTGTGGGATATCAGCACTGAGCAATGTCTCAAAACTCTGCGGGAACATAGTCATTGGGTGACATCAGTTGCCTTCAGTCCCCAAGGTACTATTATTGCCACTGGTAGCGAGGATCAAACAGTGAAGCTGTGGGATACCAGTACTGGGCAATGCCTCAAGACCTTACAAGGGCACACTCATTGGGTATGGGCAGTTGCTTTTAGCCCAGACAGTAGTATGCTTGCCAGTGCCAGTAATGACCAAACAGTAAGGCTTTGGGATACAAGCACTGGTCGTTGCCTTCAGACTATGTACGGTCATACTGACTGGATCTGGTCAGTCGCCTTTAGTCCTGATGGTAGGACGCTGGTGAGTAGCAGCGGTGACCAAACGATGAAACTTTGGGATGTTAGCACTGGTCTATGTTTTAGAACTTTGCAAGGGCATACCAATTGCGTATACTCAGCCACCTTCAGTATTGATGGTTGTACGTTAGCAAGTGGCAGTGGTGACCAGACGGTGAAGCTTTGGGATATCAGTACAGGCAGCTGCGTAGCAACTTTGCTGGGACATACTAAGTTAGTCTGGTCAGTTGCCTTTTGTCCTGACGGTCAAACCCTAACTAGTAGCAGTGAAGATGGCACTATTAAGCTTTGGGATGTAAAAACAGGTAAGTGCCTGAAAACCCTGAGAAGCGCAAGACCCTACGAAGACATGAACATCACTGGTATTACAGATGTAACTTTAGCGACTATTGCCACTATGAAAGCTTTAGGAGCGGTTGAGTATTGAGTACAAAGAGGAGTAGTACTACACTTAGTCACCATCTGGCTTGCCTTACTGTGCGGTATATCCTCCATCAATCATCATGTTGTGCCCTGTGACAAAGGAAGCCGCGTCCGAGCACAACCATACCATAGATTCTGCAATCTCCTCCGGCTTGCCAATACGTCCTACAGGATGCGCTGCCGGAATTTGAGCAATGAGCTCTGCGGGCAAGGTAGCTAGTATGTTGGTCTCAATGGCACCAGGACTTACAACATTAATCCGGATACCGGACTTAGCATACTCTATTGCTGCTGCTCGGGTTAAGGCAATAATCCCACCTTTAGTGGCAGCGTAGGCTGCACAACCTGCAAAACCCACGACACCACTGACGGAAGCCACATTTACAATCGCGCCGCAGCCCTGTTTGAGCATTGCCCTGAGTTCGTACTTAAGGCAAAGCCATGTTCCTTTGAGATTTACGTCAACTAGACTGTCCCAGTCCTCTTCCGACATATCGGTGATTAAGCTGGACGTCCCCCCGATCCCAGCGTTGTTGCAAGCGCAGTCTAGACGACCATACATATCCACGGTTTTGTTGACCAGTGCCTCCACTTCAGAAGCATTTGACACATCGGTTTTAATAAAAATAGCCTCACCTCCTACCTCTAGTATGCGGCGCACGGTTTCCTCCCCCTCGACACTTCGACGGCTAGCAGCTACAACCTTCGCTCCAGCGCGTGCAAACGCGATCGCCGTCGCTCGACCAATGCCTGATGAAGCCCCAGTGACCAGCGCGACTTTTCCATACAATTGACTTATCATGTATGTGCTCCTTCCCTTTCGCTTCCTTTGTTTTGCGCTAACTGATAACTATTTGCGTTTATGTAGTGATACCGCACCGAAAGCACCAAATACCAACACTCCTAAAACAGCAGAAGGTTCGGGCACTGGCAAGAGTGCAGAAAATGCTAATTCTCCGATTAGCTTATGAGTGGCAGTTGTTGGATGAACTTCGTCCCAGAACAAAAACTTGTCTGAAATACAGGCAACTTGCGGTGTGGGAACTTCTATAGGCACCACCGATAAGTCTCTTCCTATGCACGAGTCGGTCACATTCGTGAAACCGAATTCCCCAGGAGCGGCGATGATTCTATTAAATAGGGAATTAACATCGAGAGGGATAAGGTTGATTTCAGAGCTTAGTTTCTGGGTCAAAAAGTTTCGGATTGTGTTTAAACCGGAGTTATGTACACTAGTCAAAGTGCTGAGATAGCCGGAAATTTGACTATCACCGCCCGTAACTGGAAACTTTCCCAAATCCGGCAAGTTAACTATCATGATGTTTTTAGCGCCGATAACAGCGAGTGATGTCACCGCCTCAGATAAATTTGCAACTGTCTGACTAGGATTAGGAACCCCACCAGAAAAGTAATCGAGGTAATCATTAGTACCAGCCCACAGGATATAAAGGGCGTTTGGGTCAGCGGACTTATTAGCTGCCGTAAAGGAATTAAGTTCCTGCTGTAATCCCGGTAAACTAGCAAGACCGATGTTATCGAATCCTGTGGTAGCACCACCAAAGGCGAAGTTAGTACTTGGATTGAAGTTTAATCCCAGTTGTTGTGCAAGATATTCCACCCAGACTAGACCATTAGAAAAACGTCCATTAAAGTAGATCGGACTTGGAGGAATGGCTCTGGCTGTGGTGTTGAATACATTACCCGTATCAGAAAAGCTATCGCCAAAGACATAAATACTCTCATAATTTTGAGCTGTAACCTTAAGCGGAAACATGAAAGACAACAGAAAAAATCCTGTTGCCAGGATTTGTTTTTGCATAATCAAATCTTCGATATGCTTTCAGAATTGGTAGATAAAATTAACAACAAACAAAGCTCTTGTCTTCTTCTTTCACAGGCAAGTTGAGTTTCTGGAGCGGGTCAGGACCTAGCGCCACGTTGCCCCAACGCATTACACTTGCAGAGGCAGCACCTGCTGCACCAAAGCCATAGATAAGAACTAAGTCATTTTCGCGAATCTTACCCAACTGTGCAGCGTGGTACAAATTGGCTACGGTGAGTACCGGTCCAGTGTTTGCATACTGAGGATATAGGTTGATTGTGCGCTCTGGATCAATGCCCAGTACGCGGGTGCAGAAGCTTGCAAACCAAGCAGTGGTTGTATTGAAAAGAAAAAAGTCAATCTGATCGAGGGTAAAACCGGCTGCGGCAACAGCGCCCTCGCAACACGCACGTAGAAGCCTTACAGATGCTTTGCTAAGGACATTTTTCGCGTCCTTGTTCAACTTCATACGAATCCGTGGATTGCCTTGCTTGTCCTCTGTAATATTTAAGGATACTATGTCACACAAACAACTAGTATGAATAGTTTTCGTACTGAGAACTCCCTGGTTAGGTTCGACTGAACCGACCACAAAAGCTCCAGCACCATCGCCAAGGAACCAGGAGATGGTATCGTCCTCATCGACAAAGCGAGAGTAGGTGCACGAAATAACCACCAGCACATTGCGGTACTCTCCCGCTCGTACCAGGGCACAGGCGGTCTGTAACGCCACCGGGGTACTCCCGCATGCTCCATCAAGATTCCATGCAGCACCGTGAAAGTTAAGTTTTTGGGCAAGGAAAGCAGCATTGCCAAATCCAATTTGTTCAGGCCAGACTGAGGAGACGAGCATGAGATCGACATCGTCGGGAGTAAGCTTTGCTGCGTCGAGGGCGTCACGAGCTGCGCGTTCCTCCAGCATCAGCGATGACTCGCCCGGACCAAGCACCCGTCGCTCAACGGTGCCACGAAATGGATCTGACAGATATGGCAACATCTCTAAGTCAAACTCGTTACTGGGGGTAGAGCCAGCGAGCGAAAATAGCCTTGCCAAGCTTTTTTGCTCGGACTGAGCAACCAGATCTGGATAATTTTTTCTGTAGTAATCTTTCGTACGTCTAATGCTAGGAAAACTCAGTGCGAGCGAGCGAATACCAACTGTGGTATGCATTATACCAATCTCCTGTTAATAATCTGTAACTCCCTGGGAAATCAAGTTATGAATACGGCTCCCAATTGGTGCAGACCGAGTTGGGTCTATTACTACATCAATAACAAACGGACTGAGCGAGACAAGTGCTTTCTCCAGTGCTGCTTGAATGTCAGACTCCTTTTCGACGCGAATGCCATCAGCTCCCATTCCGTTGGCAATCTTAACAAAATTCGTCTGCGAAATCTTTGCATCGATCCCCTTAAACCCCAGCAACGCCATTCCTTGGTCGCACATATTGTAGTGCGAGTCGTTGAGTACAATCCAGACAGCGGGAATCTGGTGTTGCACAGCAGTGCTTACCTCGCTATTCATGAGCATGGCACCATCCCCAACGATGGCAACAGCCTTACCATTTCGTGCTAGCGCAGCACCCAGGACACCCGTGACAGCATGACCCATTGCTCCGAACCCAGTACTGACCCGATAACGACCCGACTTGTTAAATCGCAGCATATGATTTCCCCAAGCAAAGGAGTTACCTGCCTCAGTCATCACTACCGCATCGCTTCCCTCAATAATCACTCTTTGAATCACATTCATCAGTACCTCGGGTCGCACCGGACTACTTGCGCTGGGATTGATTACATTACGCTTAGGTCTCGGAAACGACAGGATATTTGACCGACCTTGACGCTGTGGGAAGTGCTTTAGCAGTGTCTTCACAAACATTTTCACATCTGACTGAATGGCGAACGTCTCAACGGATGGATATGCAGTTCCTGGCACTTTTGGGTCAATGTCAACATGCATAAAACCTCGCGAGGGGATCATCGCCGGGTTCCAAAACGAGGTAAATTCACCAAGACTTGTTCCAAGTACTAGCGTCCGCAAAGGACGATACTCTTGCATATACCTCAAAACCGAGTCATGCCCACCAAAGCCTGTGACACCCACGAATTGAGGATGATCCTCCGGAAAAATGCCCTTACCACGTGGTGAGCACATTACCGCTGCTCCTGTCCTTTCGGCAAGCTGGCGAATTTCCGTTGCTGCATTCCGTGCATCAAACCCAACCCAGATGGCAAATGGTTCTTCTGACAACAACCGTGCACATTCTGAGATAGTTTCTTCACTTGCAGATGTGGGAGCAACAGAAAGATTCACTCGTGGCAAAGATGTCTTGACTAAACTTGTTTGAATGTCAGTAGGAATATTCAAGTGTGCTACAAAACCATCCGGTCGCGCTAAGCCAAGCGCAAGCCGTCGATAGACCACTGGAAGTTCATCGCTGCATTCGAGAGTGGTTGCATAATTGAATAGTGATTCCGAGGTAAAAATTCCAGCGCCTGGGAGCGTGTAAGCACTGGTCTCTTGAAAAGCCGATCGTCCGCGTTGCGGTGCTGACGTAGAAGGCGATAGGAAAATCACCTTCGCACCTTCCCAACGTGCAGCAAATAACCCGGTTAACGCGTTCGTGATCCCCGGACCAGTTGTGGTAAACACTACGACAGGACGACCACTTGCAAAGTACGCCTCGGTAGCTGCAAAAGCTGCTCCCGCTTCGTGACGAAAGTGCAGCACCTGGATTGAACTGTGTTGCAGTGCGTGCCACATGGGTGCAATCGCACCTCCTGAGACACCAAATGCATATTGCACTCCCATGTCTTCCAGCATCTTGACAACTATAGAAGCTACCGAGACAGGCGTAAATTTCTTGCTACTGAGGCAAGGGACGATATCTAATGGATGATTTGAATGGTCACCTGCAAGAGGCGAGCAAGTCCTAGCTGACTGAGATGGCGAAGAAATGCAAGAGCCAGATGAACTCTTTTGGTGGGTGACACGAACTGGTGTGGTTGAAACAAGGGTACCTTGTTCCAACTTTTTAGTCTTTCTCTTGTTAATAAGATGATTTGTAGCACTCATAGTTTGTAGTGTAGATGCATTTAGGTTGACAATCAGATGAACTTGCTGTTGAACTGTATGGTCTGTGTTCATATCAAGTTGCAATCTAAGATGCAGAGAAGTTAGCCCTGATAGTTTTTTGCTTTAGAAGGCAACATGCAACTCTTCCCCGATGGGCGTTTCTCTGCCCTGAAAGCTCTCTTTGTCAGTACTTGGGTACTAAAAAACGTTAGCTTGAAAGTACTTAGGTATCTGGGTACTTTATAAGGGTCTTGAGTCCCAAAGTACTAAAGGACTTTCTATGGGTTAGTTATTACTACTTAGGGAATGTTTATCTTTGTATAGGTGTTAAGCCCTAAAGCACTAAAGTACCTTTTACAGGTCGATGATGACTATTAAGAAAGGTCTGCCCTTAAAAATTTCCTAATTCCTAAAGTTTCAACCTGTACCCAAAAAGTTGCATCTCGCATTCTTTTAAAGAAGATTTGCCATTGCAACTATATTTGGTACGATACAGTGTGCGGCAAAAGCTCCCAACTGCTATCGTCAGTCTGACTGCTTGGCATGAAGTCCAAACAACCTTTAAGTAACAACCTTGGCGGTAGAAGATGGCAGGTGAAGTGTCACCTCACGAATTTGCCATAGTTTCTTCAACTAACTGCTCAACTGTAAACTCAATTTGCGACGGCAGGAAAAAATTCTCTGGTGAGCTTGAGGAATTAGACATGACCCAACCTTCTCTAGTTGTCTTAAGCATATTGAGGTAGTCAGAGTATGTACACCTGTTTTGCAGCAATCGAACTGTCGCCTTATAAGCTTTTGCAAGCTCAAACCCTATCATTTGGTGGTCTAAGCTGAAAAATATCGTATTAAGCGACAAGTCTAATGAATGAAATACAAGCTTGCTCTAAAAAGGCTCAAACCCTTTGTGCTAAGGAGCAAGTGCATTTTATTACGATAAAGAAAACTCTCTAGATTAAAGCTGTTAGCTGATCACCTTATAAAGTTCCCCACACTGCAACGTTTACCATCTGGTGGTCTAAGACTAAGGGAACATTCATTAAGCAACAAGTTTTCGATACTTACTGATAAGATAACTATTACACTACAGCGAATAGCGTAGATAAGCCAATTACTTGTTATTGCAACATGATTTTTCAAACCCCTAAGAAAACGACTAGATTTGCCTAACTGAGAGGAATACTTGCAATAATGTACGTTTAATTTTTTTATGCCACAACTTTTACTTTCACTGTTTTCAACCGCCTAATATACAGTTGATTTTGTGATTAAGTTTCCACAGTTAAATCTTATTACAAGTAAGGAAAAAAAGATAGATGTATTTGTCATAAAAATATCATCATTTTTTTTTATGTACGTTCCATCTTTGTTATCAAAAGGTTATTCTGGGAAATCTAGCAGCACTACTGTGTTATTCTTATGTTTTTGTTAACAGCCCGTCTGCTGCTGCAGAATCTTGAATTATATTTGTCATGTTCCTCTGTGTTCCTCATCAAGGTAATTGCTTTGCCTTTACTTTTCCAAGTTAGGAAGACTTTGTCTAGCCAAGATTCGGAAGATAAGGAAGAACTTAAGTCTTCAATCGGTTAAGAAGAAGCAGTTGTCTCACAGGCTTCAAAGATAATTTGAGCAGCGCAAATCACAGCTAAAAGCCCAATCAGCCCAACGGGTGACAAATCTGCACCAGCGACAGCGAGGGCAAAAACAAAAGCTGCTGCTATCGCACGATATTTAACTCGTGATGGACAGCTTTGTACAGACAGAGTATTTAGACCAATAAAACTACTCAGATAGATCATCCCAAGAGCAAGCAAGCAGATTGCTAGAGTAGTGCAAACTAACCAGCGCACTGCAGGTGGTAGTGCCATACTCGGCTGGCTTAATATAGCATACTTTACACCAACTCCGATAGCGGCAATCCCAATGACTAGCGGTAGATGCGTGTAGAGCCAGATTTGATAAGCTGTGATGCAGCGGCATGCACGAGCAGCCTGGATTGCTGAACCACCGAGGTTGTCAAAGTAGACCCACCATAGGCTAAAAACTATAATCAAGCTGGACACTGCGGCGATCGCTGTCGAGATGTTCCATGTTTGCTCAGCAACACCACTGACCACTGCAATAATAGACTCGCCCAACACAATCAGGGTAAACAGCCCAAAACGTTCTGGTAAGTGTGAACTGTGGGGAGCAAACTCTGCATCTAACTTCCCTGCTCTCAGGGGCGTTGCGAAGTCTAACATCAGCCCCAATGCCCAAAGCATAAAGCGCAATGGCTGTGGCACAAACGCTGATATCAGCCAGATTGCAGCAGCAGTTCCAAAGCCCCATGCGAATCGCGTTGTCAGCGCACGAGTTGCAGGTACGTGCCATCTAGCGTACAAGTATTCAATGACGAGCACAATACGAACAGCAGCGTAAGAAAGTGCAAAACCAGCTGAGTTTTCACCCAAGCCATTATGCACATTTACCGCCAGTGCAGCGACTGCAACTATTTGTATTGCCGTTAATAACCGATGACCCAAATCGTCGGTATCAAACCGAGTGGCATACAATACTGCACCAACCCAAGTCCACCAAACAGGTACAAAGAGCACCACAAAGCAGAAGAAGCCGGAAAGCGAGATATCGTGACTAAGATTGTGGTTTAACCGCGCAATGGTCACTACAAAAATTAAGTCATAAAAAAGTTCTAACCAAGTTGCATGCCGTTCTGCTTCGCTATTTTCATCTATACGCAGCTTAGGGGGTTTCAACCACTTTTTCATCCTGTAAACCCTCCTTTTCTTCAGTAGAGATTTTATTAAAGAGGATGAGCAAAGAAGACAGAGGGAGAAGAGAAAGGAAACTTCAAAACTTGGCTATTTTCAAACCTTGAGCGGTGAATTTTTCATTAATGAACGATGGCTGTCTAAGTCCAATAACGGCATTTGTTGCCAGCAGTTTCGGCAGAACCAGTATACCTGATTATTACGAATATGTTGCAGGAGTCGCTGAGAGCAGCAAGGACAATTTTTCATATGAGCAGCTTGTTTAGATCTGAGCGATGAAAGCTTTTATCAGAACTCTCTGCGAGGCAGTATTACCTAAAATTCAGACAGTAACTTTTTTATTAAGGTTGTATCCAGCATTTGATAAAACTTCCCTCGCCTTTTCTTGCTCCTGAGTCGTTCCTATCATCAAAAGAGCAAAGTTTCCAGCTTTGATTGCGTTTTCGCACAAAAGCGCAGAATCTTTTTCGACTAGTCCTATGAATGCACCCGCCATACCTCCCACTGCTGCGCCAGCAGCATCTCCTATAATCAAACCTTCTATCCCTCCTGCTAGTAACCCGAGAATTGATCCTGCAACAACAATCTGACCAATTCCGGGAATAAATACAGTTGCAGCCCCAGTCAGTACACCAAACAACCCACCAACGAGAGATGCCCAATGCCCAACTTCTTTTGCACCTTTGCTAGCACTATCTTTCCAGCTAATAAACTCTTCATCTTTACCAACAATCGAGACTTTGCGCAGGTCAAATCCTGCCTTTCGTAATTCAAATACAGCATTTTCTATGTCACTGTGAGTCGGGAAAAAACCAATTAATGCGTGTGTTGTCATGTCATTAACTCTTGATTCAAAAAACTCTAGATAACTGGGAACAGAAAATGAGAAAATAGAGATTTATTCTGGAGATAAGGGATATGGAAAATACTTTTTTCAAAGTTTGCCAATCATGCTGATATTAGCATTCAAAAGAATTCCTTAATCCAATATACTAATGTCATTTTTTCACGAATAATTGAGGATAATTCTGCTAAAAAGCAAGAGCAATTTCCGATTTGGATGAGATTTGTTTTCGCATAACCTTAATTAACTCTAAAGTTTTTACATAGGCAACCTTCTCTCCTTTATGTTCAAAGTCTTCAGCTGCTTTTTGTAAATCCCAGATCGCAGCTTGTTCATAACCAAGCTGATAGAAGGTTATACCTCGGTTAAAATAAGCTTGTCCATGACTTGGGTTAAGCCGCAGTGAGTCAGTAAAATCACTTACTGCGCCTAGCTCATCTCCAATTTTTATACAAGCACAACCCCGGTTAAAGTAAGCTCTGTAGTCGTTGGCGTTGAGACGAATTGCCATCCTAAAGTCAAGCATAGCTGCTTGTGTGTCTGCTAACGCAAAACGAGCTAACCCGCGATCATTGTAAATATCGGCAAGTTGGGGTAGCAAGTGCTGGGGAATCACAGACAAAGCTCGATTGTAGTCAGCGATCGCGTCTGAGTAATTTCCTATTCCGGCACTCGCTATTCCTCGGTTGTAATAAGCTCTGAAATCATAATGTTTGAGCCTAATTGCTTCATTATTATCGGCAATAGCAGCTCGATAATCTCCAAGCCTGTAGTGGGCAAGTCCACGGTTAAGATAAGCTTGAGCATTGTTAGGCGCTAAATTTATCACCTGAGTGCAATCTGCGATCGCATTGTGATAATCTTGTAACTCGAGATAACCAAGACAGCGATTACTATAAGCTGTGTCAAAATCTGCATTAATTTGAATTGCCTGAGTTAAATCTTTGATAGCTTGTTGGTAATTGCCGTGCAGGATCTTTTCTACCCCCACTTTGAAGAAGTCTCTTGCTGTGACTTGAGTGTCAATGACGGGTAATGAATGTGTCGGTAGAACTGGAAGAAAACAGGTGAGTGCGACGACAATACTAAAACTGAGAATGAATCGGTTTAAGCGATTCATAAGCACATATCACATTTCTAGTACAACAAAAATATTACAGTGGGCAATGTCCAGCCCATAATTGGAAGAACAGAAGCATTCAATACACTCGAAGTAACGAATTATTTAGATAATTTGAGCAGGTAGGACAGTAGAAGAACCTAAGCTACACAAGCAACCAGACTCTGTAGTCAAGTTTGGCGATAGCAACCCAGGTACAAGTTGCTATGCCATTGTTCAATAGAATGATTACTCTGACGCGATAGAGTCTACATAAATACTTATTCCTACAGATTATTTAAGTGGTTGCAGTGTTTGATTAGAGGTAGACACGCTAGTTGTATTGAAGGCTGTACGAAGGGCAAATGCAGCATCCTCAATTAACGTTTTGGCAGCGTCAAGCTTATCAGTCATCAGTAGAAAGTCGTGAATCTGTCCAGGATAGATCTTTGCAATAGTAGGTATACCTGCATTCTTAAGCTTTTGGGCGTAGCTCTGTCCTTCATCGCGATAGCCGTCAAATTCTGCATCAGCGACAAATGCGGGTGGTAATCCTTTAACATTGGCGAATAAGGGAGAAACAAGAGGATCTTTTGGATCGTACCCTTTAGGTAGATAAACGTGATTTACAGCATTCATCTCGTATGCACGGGACAGCCAGGGACCATTAGCAAACGACTTCCATGATTCAGAACTTAGTGTCACATCCGTAACCGGATAGAAAAGGACTTGATAGCTCACCTTGATTTGCCCAGCATCGCGTGCACGGATGGCGCTGACGGCAGCAAGATTACCTCCTACACTGTCTCCAGCAACAGCCAGACGGGTCTCATCAATTCCTAGTTTGTTCGCATTGCTGTGAATCCAGTTTAGAACAGCGAATGCGTCATCAGTTTGGGCTGGAAATTTGTGTTCTGGTGTGAGCTTATAATCTACAGCCACGAATACACAACCAGAGCGATTGGCAAGCATTCGCAGAGGTGCATCGTGGCTGTCGAGGCTTCCCTTCTCAAATCCGCCACCATGGGTGTAAATGACAGCAGGAAGTTTGTCAGTTTTTGGGCGATATATTCGGATTGGGATTGCACCATTAGAACTGGGCACTGACAAATTTTCTACTTGGTAAATTTGCTCTGGCTTTCCTCCAAGTTTAATAAACAAAGCGTTGATTGCCTTTCGCTTGGCGTGAATTTCGGCTGGCGGTCCACCAGACTTTGCAGTTTCTTCGAGGATAGCCTTCGCTTGTGGGTCAAGCTGAGAATCGATTGGTTTTCCTGTAACAAGGTCTTTGAACATAGGCTCCTTTTTGGGTAATGTTAAACCCATGAGTGGTACTGAACCAATAAGGGCAACTGCTGTGAATGTAGTAATAATTACCTTTCTAGTTGTGGCTTTCATAGAAATACAACTTGTTGGTAGTGACATGAGATGTATGACTGACCTAAGAAAAACTTCGTTACCGTCTGCTGCAACAAGAGATTGTAAGCTGAGACACATTACTCTCAGCTTTGCTAACTATGTAAAACAAACAAATTATATAAAGCACAGTCCTCTAAGTACTATGCTGAAACATATTGTGAATAAAACTTACGCATTGACATAGTTATGTATACTTTTTTAATGTCTTGGTGAAGAAGATTTTCTAGAATGAATTCCCTCATAAGTCTGGGATAGGAAGCACTGCAGTCAAAATGACATATTGCGTAAGTTTTAAAATGCCGAAGTTTTAGAAACACATCACCAACGCCTTTGTTTATCTTTATTGGCAGTTTGCTCTTTACTCGATTCCGAGCACAAATTAACTGTTGTTTATCCTTGTCTATCTTCTCGATTTAGAAAGCCTTTATCTAGAGAATATTGGGATTTTAAGAATGAACTTAAGTTTTATAGTTGTACCATTAGTCAAAGTAAATAAATGTCATTTTTTATGGATTATATACAATTAATATTTTTGGATATAATATTATTTCAAAAGAATCTTAACTTAATCCTTAACTTCCTAATTTACATTTGGCAAAAAATAATTATTTTGAGAAACTCCTGGATAAAGTGGCTTTTTAAGACAAAGCCTCAATCTTACTAATTAACTTCAGAAAGGTCTAGCTTCTCTTATGCTGGAACACAAAATCGTAATTCCCATAAAAGATAGTTCTAGTCAAGTTTTAAATTTACCTACACAGCAGCAAACTTTAAAGTCAGAAATAAAACTATCAGAAAGGATGCCTGGGAAAGCAACTGACTTGGTTCTACAGTTATTCTCACGAGGTGAATCCTTTGACCCAGATGGTTTTATTACTTTCTTTACCGACACACCAGTTTATCAGTTTGGCAATTTTGAGGTGTGTTTTGATAAAGCTGCCATTAAAAAATCTGCAGAAAATTTCCTCAGCAGAATCTCAGCGGTGTACCACGAAATTAAAATGATGTGGGAAAGTGGCAACACTGTATTTGTGGAAATGGATATCACTTATTGGCGTAAGGATGGCTCAATCATTTGCCTACCCTGTTGTGACATCTTTCGCCTGGAAGGTGACAAGTTTTCTGAACAATGGTGCAATCATCAATATGTCATCAGTCCACTCGTATGCCACAGTAAAAACCGTCGCACCCTATGCAGCTTCAAAGGGGGGAATCACTGCTTTAACTCGCAACATGGCTATTGACTACGGTCCAACCATTCGGGTGAATGCCATTGCACCGGGTTGGGTCTTGACGCCTCTTATTAAAAGCATTTTTGATCATCACGATAACCCAGCTTTGCAACAGCGTTTGGTCGAGGAAAGGCAGGTGATGAAGCGCATTGGTACCCCTGAGGATATAGGCTATGCAGCTGCTTTCTTAGCCAGTGACGAGGCTTCTTTCATCACTGGCACACAGTTATTTGTAGATGGTGGTTTGACTGCCCAACTCGAAAGCAATTGGTGAATAGCTTTCCTTAAGCGAGAATGCTTACCTATTTCCGGCATTTTTCTCACCAGTGAATCAAAGATTACAACGGGAGCTTGTTATAAATAATATCGTGTCCGTCCAAAAACTTATCACAAAGACTGCAGGGGGAAGCGGGACAGGGTTTTAAAGTTTTTGCACAGATGCACCGAATAATAACTAATACCAAATAAAAAAATGTTTGCGACAGATAACCCAACCCGCTCTGTTGGGTACCCTCCCTTTGGTAAAAGCAGGGTTGGGGAGTGGTTCAACCGATGTGTTGCATTCTTTTTTCAAATTGGTATAATTAAAAGGACCTAGTATCATTAGTGCTTTTGGCGCACAGAGAAAAAGTTTTCACTCAAATGGCACAAATGTAGGAATAGTAACTAATCAACCGGACTTGGTATAAATCACTTAATTATTGAAATACATCCTAATCTGCAAAAATCAACGGAGTCAGATGGCTATGGGGCTTCTTATGTGAGCTTTATAGCCTTTTTTGTCACTCTGTCAGAACAGTATTTATCAAAGAGTTCTTGCTTACAATCACTGGACCTATCCTTTTCTAGCGCAAAATGCTCATCGTTCTCTTGTGTCACCGCTTTCAACCTCAATTCACACCGTCAGCTTAATTTCTTCCTTAACCTCCCGATCTTCGCTGGCTAGACAAGCAATTATTAAAAAAAAATAAAGATTATTGTTAGATAGTGAAATAGACACAACTGAGATAGCGTTGAGAAAAACCAAGACTGTTGCTTTCCCAGTGAGACTGACGCAGTGATAGAGCTATCTCCATCTAGATGCAAGTGGCATGCTGTCATACGAGAGCCTATGCAGATTTGATGTCTTTGGATACCGACATAAAAGCTTTACTGGAGGATTAGCCAGAGACGTTTGAGCTTACTGTTGTCAGCATTTCGTTAGGTGCGTTACGTCCTTTTTTATCAATCTTGATTATCCCACACTCAGGTGAGTATATGCAGACTGAACCGAAAGTCAACATTCTCCTAATTGACGATTATCCAGAAAATTTGCTAGCCCTAGAGACGATACTAGACAGCTTAGATCAGAATCTGGTGAAGGCAAATTCGGGTGAAGAAGCCTTAAAATGTCTTCTCAACCAAGATTTTGCCGTAATTCTACTTGACGTCCAGATGCCTGGAATGGATGGATTTGAGACGGCAACACTGATTCGACAACGAGAGCGATCGCGTTACACCCCGATTATTTTCTTGACAGCATCTAGCACAAACGACGATCTGATGTTTAGAGGTTATTCCTGTGGTGCAGTGGACTACCTGTTCAAGCCTATTCCAGCAGAAATATTGAGATCAAAAATTGCGGTATTTGTCGATCTGTTTAAGAAGACAAAACAGGTCACACAACAAGCGGCGCAACTCAAAACACAAGAATTTCAACTGTTGTCGCAACAACAGGAAAAACACATAGCTTTAGGTAAGTTGGCCGCTGGACTTGCTCATGAACTGAATAATCCAGCATCAGCAGCACGTCGGATAAGAGGACAATTGTGCTATAAAATACAAGTCTTACAGTCAATTGCGCTTAGATTTATTGAGCAACATCTCACACCGTCTCAGCTAGAGTATTTGTTAAAGCTTAAGCGGGATGCCATTGAGTCCACTGCTAAACTTAAACATTTAGATTCCTTGGCTGATATTGATTTGGAAGACGAACTCATAGACTGGTTAGAGTCACATGGTATACCGCAAGGGTGGGATGTTGCTCCTACCTTGGTTGCGGCTGGACTTAATGGTTTAGCGTTAGAAGAAATTAGCCAGCAAATGATGACAGATCAACTCAAAGACGTACTGAGTTGGTTAGAAGCAACGCTATCTGTAACAAGTATGTTAGATGTACTGACTCAAAGCACTGAGCGCATCTTTGAACTAGTCGCGGCTGTCAAGGCTTACTCATACATGGATCGGGCTCCCCTACAATATGTAGATTTGCATGAAGACCTTGACAACACTCTTACTATTTTTAGCTATAAAGTAAGAGCCTACAGTGTGACTTTGATACGTGAGTACGAGCAGAACTTACCATCTATTCAAGCTTATGGGAGTGCATTGAATCAGGTATGGACAAATTTAATTGAGAACGCCATCAATTCTCTAGATAAAGGAGGTACAGTTTGGGTACGTACTTCAAGTGAAAAGGACTACATCATAGTGGAGATTGCAGATAACGGTCCAGGAATTCCCCTGGAGATTCAGTCCCAAATTTTTGAGCCTTTTTTTACAACAAAGGAAGTCAGGACAGGAACAGAATTAGGTCTGGATACTGCTTATCAGATTGTAGTGCGTCAGCATAAAGGAGACATTCGCTGCTTTTCTCAGCAAGGCGATACACGCTTTCGGGTTCGTCTACCCAGAAAATTTTAAGTAAGCATTGTAAATTCTAAGTCACCCCGTCAGCTAGCAGTCTTGGGAATGGATTGAACAGATGAAACAGCCAGATGTCACCAGCCCAAAAGAGTTTTTGACACTCCCACGGCTTCAAGCCGTGGGATTCTTGGCTCAATGAATCAACTTGTCTAACTGAGTTTCCCCAATTAAACAGTGGTTGGTTTCTCCCCAAGCGTTATGAGTTTCGGTGTGCCCCACCGTACTTAATTGATATCCAGCTTGTTTGAGTGCTTTGTCTAAAATATTGATGGCTGCATTGTGGTCACGATCTAGTACACACCCACATTTACAAATGTGAGTACGCATAGAAAGTGATTTTTTTACAACTTCCCCACACTCAGAGCAATTTTGTGAAGTGTATTGAGGTGGAACGGAAACAACTACTCGCCCATACACTTTGCCAAAATATTCTAACCACTGAGTGAATTGTGACCAACCCGCATCACTAATTGACTTAGCAAGCCTACGGTTTTTAACCATGTTCCTCACTTGGAGTTTCTCAAAAGCCACAAAATCGTTAGATTTCACTACGCACAACGCCTGTTTGACAGCGTGGTCTTTACGCTGGCGAGAAACTTTTAAATGCTTGCGTCCTAACTTCTTAACTGCGCGTTTACGATTGTTAGAACCTTTCTGCTTACGACTAAGCCGCTTTTGTAGTCGTTTCAAAGCTTTTTCTGACTTTCTCAAATGACGAGGATTGTCAACTTTTAAACCGTTGGAATCAGCGTAGAAAGCTGATAGCCCCACATCTAACCCAATGGTTTTTCCGGCAGGTTGAATATCTACATTCCTGTCTGCTTGTATGCAGAATTGAACGTAGTACCCGTCACTACGACGAACAATTCTAACTCGTTTAATTTGGTCTATCTGATAATAATGCAAGTCGTATGTACCAATCAGCTTTAGCTTCCCAATCCCGCATTTATCAATGAAATTAATGTATTTGCGGTCATCAGATAACTTCCATCCTGTTTGCTTGTACTCTACAGAACGGTTGTTTTTCTGAAATTGAGGAAATCCCTTCTTGCCTGGTTTACCCGACTTGCAATTATCATAAAACCGCTGAATCGCAAAAGACGCTCTCTCTGTTGCGGCTTGTCTTGCTTGTGAATTCAGTTTATTGGCAAACTCGAATTCTTTAGCCAAGACAGCGCTTAACTTACTCAGTTCAGATAACTTGACACCACGATTGTCCATCCAAAACCGTATAGATTTATTCCGTACAAACTGAAATGTACGGATAGCTTCATCAACTTTTTGATATTGCTCGACTTTTCCTTTAGCTTTGAATTCGTAGACAATCATGGTGTATTCCTAGTTATCGACCTGCTACTATTATAGACGTATTTATAATTACGTTGGTTCCCTAAACACAGATTTTAAAAAGCTTCACAGATATTTGGACGGCACCTGAAGGTGCAAATGCATTCATGAGTCAGCACTGAAGGAGGGTTTCCCTCCGTAGGTGTCTGGTGTCCCCACGGCTAGAAGCCGATGGGCTTTCTGCTTTAATTGTTGTAACCAAGCATTTAAGCCGACGATGACAATAACAACAAACCAAGCTAGAGATTGGAGCCACAGCGGATTCACAAACTCATTCATGAAGCGACGGTTACTTTTAAAAGGCAACAGGGAACAGGTGAGACAGCGCTGCAGGAGGGTAACCCTGCCGCAGGCGACTGCGAACCCGTTCGCGTAGCGTCTCCGATAGGAGAAGGGGAACAGACTGGTTATGTAAGGGGATTTAGACCCCTTACATAATAACGTGCGTCCTTAGAGAACGGGGCTTCTGACCCATTGTCTGCTCGGGGTAGAGGCAAAGAGCAAGCCAACTGTTTTCTAGTCTTGTCTTGAACTGTTGCCTGTTGCCCGTTGCCTGTTCCCTACCCCGAAGGGGTTGGTGAACATCACCAATGGAATCACAGCAAACGGTAACTGTAAACTGAGTGTAACTTGACTCAGAACTATTAAGCGACTTGTACTATCTTCCCCAAAGATAATAATCGTAATCAATGCTGGAACAACTGCAAGCAGACGGGTGACTAAACGGCGTAACCAAGACGGAACACGAAAATGCAACAATCCTTCCATGACAATCTGTCCAGCCAAAGTTGCAGTCAGTGTTGAGCTTTGCCCAGAAGCAAGTAAGGCAATGCCAAAAATAGCACTAGCAGAACTAACTCCCAATAATGGTGAAAGCAATTTGTAAGCGTCTTGAATTTCTGCCACATTCTGATTACCAGAAATATGAAATGTTGCAGCAGATGCAATTAAGATTGCTGAGTTGATAAATAGCGCTAATGTTAACGCTACCGTTGAGTCAATAGTACTACATCTAAATTGCTTCCCATTGTTTTTCAGTCGTAGCTTGCCAATCACGTGTTTGTACAATTGAGGAGTGTAGGTATAAGTTATGTGGCATGACTGTTGCCCCTAAAATGCCTATGGCTACATAAAGCATTTCTGGGTTCTGTACAATCTCTCGCTTAGGCAAATATCCAAGCATGATACCTGTTATGTTAGGATGACAGAAGAGGATTTCTATGGTAAAACAAATACCTACGGTAGCTACCAGCATAATCACCAAAGCTTCCACATAGCGAAAGCCTTTGCCTTGCAGGAACAATAACATAACGACATCAAGAGCAGTGATACATACCCCCCATGCTAAAGGAATACTGAACAAAAGTTGCAGTGCAATGGCACTTCCCAATAGTTCTGCCAAATCACAAGCGGCGATCGCAATTTCACACAGTATCCACAAACAAAAGCTGACCCATGGACTAAAATAGTCTCGACAAGCCTGCGCCAGCTCTGCCCGGTTGCGACACCCAAACGCACACATAGCGATTGCAGCAATATCGCCATTGAGTTCGACACCAAGATGACTGCTAGTAAGGTGTAGCCAAACTTCCACCCCCCAACAATGTCAGTTGCCCAGTTTCCAGGATCTATATATCCGACTGCTACCAAATAGCCTGGCCCAGCATAGGCAAGCAGCCTACGCCAGAAGCAGCGGCTATTGGGAACACAAATGCTACGGTTAACTTCTGGAAGGCTGGGGCTGTATTTTTGGTTAGTCATGAGTTTTGCATTTGTTATCGGCGTCTGTTGCAAAAAATATCTGCATTAAACTATGGTGGTTTTTGCAACAGATTGAGATCGAAGTGTCTACTGCTCTTGATAATTCCAAAGCAGTCCACCGTCTACAAAGAAAGTTGTGCCAGTTATGTAGCTGCTATCTGGTGAGGCTAGGAAAGTGACTAGCGAAGCGACATCCTCTGGTTGACCTAGGCGACCTAATGGAATGTTCTTAAGCAGAGCACCTAGCTTTTCAGGATTGTTTAAAAGACTTTTGTTGATAGGCGTTTCAATCGCTCCTGGTGCTATGTTGTTGATTGTGATTCCTAGGGGTCCGAGTTCAACGGCTAAGTTACGCATCATCATTTTAAGACCGCCTTTGCTGGCACAGTAAGAAGTAAAATGTGGGAAAGGCAGTTCTTCATGTACGGAACTAATGTTAATAATCTTTCCAGTGCGTTTGGTCTCTATCAGGTGCTGCACAAATGCTTGAGTTGCAAAAAATACACCTTTGAGGTTGACGTTAACCACACTATCATAGTCAGCCTCCGTCACATCCCAGAAAGAGGCATGTTTTTCAATGCCAGCGTTATTCACTAGGATGTCTATCTGACCAAACTGTTCAATACCTTCAGCAATTAGCTGGCGGATTTCACTCACCACACCTAAGTCTGCTTTGACAATATAGCCTTTACTTCCGGTAGCTTGTACTTTGCTCAGAGTTTCCTGAGCACCTTCTGGATGAGAGCGATAGTCAATTATAATATTTGCACCTGACTGGGCGAGGTGTACAGCAATAGCCTGACCAATTCCTTGACTGCTTCCTGTTACTAGAGCAACTTTACCTTCAAGCTTCATTAGTGTTCTCCTTTTCAAATAGTTTAGTGAGATGAAATCTCAATTAGAACGAATGTGGTACTTTACCTCTATCAGAGATGACAAACTCTACAACTTCGTAAGATATTGATGGACAAACTGAACAGCGATCGACCCTTCACCTACAGCGGAAGCAACTCGTTTTACAGACTTATGTCGCACATCTCCCACCGCGAAAATACCTGGCACACTCGCTTCAAGCAGAAACGGGTCGCGCTCCAGTGTCCATCCCCGAGGATGCATCTTGCCTCGCATTACGTCAGATCCAGTTAGGATAAAGCCATCTTCATCGCACTCTACAACATCTTGCAACCAGTGTGTACGCGGCTTTGCACCAATGAAGATGAAAAGGGCGTTAGCACAAATAGTTTCGACTTTACCTGTTTCTGAATTTGCTGTGATGATTGCCTCAAGCTTGTCTTTACCTAGTACTTCAGTAACATGAGTCCGTGACTTCACCACAATATTGCTCGTCGCTTCAATCTGATCGACCAGATACTTGGACATGGTTTTTGTCAGCAAGTCACTGCGTACGAGGATAGTTACAGAGCGAGTATACTTAGAGAGATACACGGCAGCCTGTCCAGCTGAGTTTCCCGCTCCAATCACAAAGACA
The DNA here is from genome assembly GCA_002163975.1 of Nostocales cyanobacterium HT-58-2. Lineage (GTDB taxonomy): Bacteria > Cyanobacteriota > Cyanobacteriia > Cyanobacteriales > Nostocaceae > HT-58-2. Next base: position 111,658 of record CP019636.1, read on the forward strand.
TCTTCGCCTTGGCAGGCAAGTGCTTCAGTCATGGCTGCTCCATAGTACACTCCAGCCCCCGTGAGCTTATCAATACCAGGCAAGTTGAGCTTGTTATACGACACGCCAGTCGCAATGATCAGCGTGTGACAAGTCAGTTCTGCTCCATCTGCTAGAGTTACAAATCGATACAAGCCTTCTGCACGAACGCTAGTCACTTCCTGAGGTGTCAGAATCTCTGCGCCGAAGCGATTAGCCTGAGCAACAGCGCGTCTGGCTAAATCTCCCCCACTTAGACCTACAGGGAAACCGAGATAATTCTCAATGCGGGAGCTAGTCCCCGCCTGTCCTCCGGGGGCTTCGCGTTCAATCATCACCGTACGCAGTCCCTCTGATGCTCCATAGACCGCTGCAGCTAAGCCGGCTGGACCAGCACCTACAATAATAAGGTCATAAAATGGATTCTTAGCTTGTGTCTTGAGCCCAACTTTCTCAGCAACTTGCAGTGTTGTGGGGCTTGCAAGGTGTGTACCATCGGGAAGTAATACAAGTGGCAATTTAGAATCAGCTGAGTTTACCAGCTCGAGCAAATGATGAGCTTCTTCGTTTGCTTCCACATCCAACCAGTGATAAGGCAAATGATTGCGTGCCAAAAAGTCTTTAAGTTGATGGGATGCAAACGACCAACGGTGACCAATCACGCGCAAACCTTCAAACGGCGGTTTGAAATAAGCTAGCCAGTCATCAAGCAAGTCGTTAAGTGCTGGATATAACTTTTCTTGTGGTGGATGCCACGGCTTCATCAGATAGTAATGGATCTTGACAGTGTTAATGGCGTAGATGGCGGCATCTGTATCTGCATAGGCTGTGAGCAAAGCACGTTTGGCTTGTGGGAACAATTCTGTTGCCTGTTCAAGAAACTCAACGCCTGTCATCTGCGGCATTCGCTGATCTGCCAACAGCAGCGCCACTGGTTGGTTGCGCAATTTCAGTTGTCGGAGTATTTCAAGGGCAGAAAGCCCAGAGTGTGTACGTGTCACTCGGAAGCGATCACCGTATTCACGCCCTAAGTCACGCACGACAGCTTGTAGGACTTCAAGGTCATCGTCAACCGTCAGTATTACAGGTTTAGTCATAAGTTTTTCATTCTTCTCCTCATCTGGCTAATACCTTTTCACTTTAAGGTTGAAACAAATACGCACCCTACACTTTGTCCCTGGTGCTTCTTTTGGTCAATAGGGCGCAAATTTGAGAAAATACAGGGCAGGTAAGATGCCCGCCCCACGAAATCATCTTTTGATTGTGCAACGTCCGATTATGCCAGAGCAATCTCACGTTTTGTTTGATGTTAGTTGAAGTTCAGAAGCTAATTGGGAGGAACGATATGTCAACCTATTTAAAGACACCGTGTATTCTCCGTTAGCATAATTTATGCTGTATGTGCTTGGATAATATCCATCCTTAGGATACACGGCTGGCTGTTTGATAGGAATGCTAACATTGGGCTTTGTCAGTAGGTACGTCCTTGCAATCATCGGCTCCCAAAAAACATTTTTTCCATCAAAGAACCCGTAGAGCCATGACTTGTCCCATCTATGCCCATGAAATTCCTCTCCATTCGTATCAACCCAATGTACTCCCATGTGCTCTTCAGCAGCCTGAGGTGGCGCGACAAAACCTTCAGGAATCAAGCCTTGTGGTGGGAGTTGGTAGCATTTTTCCTTAAAAAGGTCATAGTAGTCTGCTTTTATTGCAAAGCGTTCTACCGGAGTCATCAGGTTGAAATGAAAATCTAAATGCATTGCATCATAGAGCCCCTTTGGTCCATGACCATGCGGATTCCAGTTAAGTGATATGTGCGTAAATGGTGTAGCTGAAGCCTCTTGTGGGAACATCAGCTGATACTCAAACGTCGAAAAATTACTACCATCCAAGAGCTTTACCTTCAAAGGATAGACTCCATAATCGTCTTCTTCTGTAGGTAAACCAATAATGCTAGCGTCAGTAAATGAAGCACCAATATCTGTGGGCTCTCCATCCTGATTAAGTTCCACCCAGGCACGAATAGTACCATTTCCCAAGGGCTGCGATGGTCCGTAATAGATGAAATCTGAGTTGAGGCGAGGGTCTACTGAAGGGTGGTCCCGGTTGGGTTTTGAAAGTGAAGATTGTTCTAAATAGGATTGTGAAGGTAACACATGGTTATGTCCTCCTTCTAATGCTAAGGCAGAAGCACAAAACAAGACTCCGGTAATAGCCATTGATAAAAAGACTTTAGCAATGGCTAAGAATAACTTTTTCACAGTAACCATGACAGGTATCTCTGAAAGGATAAATTTACGTTTAATCCTCTAAAAAACTGGGAAAATCATTGCTAAGAAAGCCGTTAATGAACTGTTGATTCTGGCGCCCAATAAAAAGACCATTGAACGGATCTAAACATGAGCCATTTCTACAGTCTCATACTCGTTTAACACAGTGACACCTTCACAAAATGAACTCATCTTCAGAAAATGCAACACTTGGTCAGTGGCACCAACGATATAAATTTCAACATCGCTGCCTAGTTTTTGCTTGGTAAGAATAAGAGCCCGCAGACCAGCACTCGATATACATATCAAGTTTTGGAGCAGTAAGACAAGCCGTTTGACTGGTTTTGCAGTTGCTTTTTCTAACTCTTCTTCGAGCGATCGCACAGCATTTGCATCCAGTAGACCGTTTAAAGATATCTTGGCGGTACCTTCAGTGATTTCTAATAAAGTTGCATCAAAAAATACCTGAGTGGGAAGCAGCCGCACTCTTACTTTGAGTTCATCTTGAGTAGATGGCAGGTTGACAGTCAGGTTTTCGACATCAAAGTCGGAATACGGTTGGCCATTAATCCATACTTCACCAATCCGCACGCTACCAGGTGGAAGAATATCTGGTGCTACCCGCAAGATGTTATCTTTGAAGGCTCCTGATTTTGGCTTGAAGTACAAATCAATGGGCTTCTTGGTAAGGAGAAGATTAGTATAGACGTAAGCCAGATAAGCTAGCTCAAACGAGTGGTAACCGCTCATAGAGTGGCTGCCTTTGCCCCGTTCAGTTCCTAGCAAGTAGGGAATTCCATTTGCCAAAACATTAAAGTAGACACCTCCAGACGCATGATCAAGGAACCAAGCGTTATAAAAAGCTGTCGATTCACGTCCTAACTTTTTATACTCAGACTTATCAAGTGAGCCAGCTAGGATCAGGTAGGCTAATATTGCTTGTTCTTGCTGCCACCAAGCCTTTCGATCATGCCAGACAAAGCGGTATGTCTCCTGATTTGGCTTTAATGTGCGTTCTACAACATCGTACCATCCTCCACGCTGTTTGTCACTGCCAACTGCAGGCATGATGTCTGCAATCTTTTCCGCTAAAGCCACATACTTTTCTTTTGGTTTCAAGTGGTTCATCCGGATTAAGTTCCAAGCAATTTTGAGGTTGTGTCCCACAACTGCTCGGTCCTGCTGCCATCCCCACGTCTTGTCGTGGCTCCAATCCTCATGAAAACGTTCTTGAACAAACGGACTATGGTCGTAATCAGGGAAATGCTTTTCAATTGTGTCAAAGGTGTACTCAAGGAAATCGGCATATTCGCCAGAGCCAGTAGCTAGCCAAAGATTGATCAGGTATGCTGGAGCGTGGTCACCTACCGAGTTCCAATTCTTTTTAGCACGGTTGTGACCCAAAATCTCAGCATATGGGCTCAGAGTAATTGGATCAATGTGCGAGAAAAATCCAGCTTTGTCCGTTTTATCTTGGAAATAGCGTTTAAACAGATTTATGGTCAACTCGATGTCCTGGAGAATGCGTGGATCGCCAGTTACCCTATAAGTTTGAGTGGGACCGGCCAGAGCATAAATCTGCTCATATGCTGGAATAGCATTATAGTCATCCCCAAATTCTGAAGAAAATATTTTCTGCTCGCTTCCATCTGGCTTTACATCAACTGCGTGATACCAATAGCAAATCCCTTCGCCCTCATCAAGAAAACGCATATGTTCGCGCAGATATTCAGTACCTTTTTCAGCAGCTTCTAGATAACGGTCGTCCCCAGTCATCAAGTAAGCTGTAGCAAAACCGTAAACTAGGCGCGAAATTGTGTCGGTTTCCTGACGATTGCTTATTTCTTTTGTACCAACTAAGCCCAGATTGGTGCGATATTTTCGATAGTCAATTTCCCCGTCTTCAAACTGAGCTTTTAGGTAAAAATTGGCAAGAGATCGCACTTGATTGACCCACCAGTCTTGCTTTTCAAAGACATACTCACCTTTAGTCTTGCCAAGAAAGACGATATGCTTGGCTTCAAACTTTTGCTGATTACCTTCAAGATAGAAAATGCCATACACAAAAACATAGCAATTTGGAACCAGCATTGTTCTCATGTGAAGAGTGCAATCGTAGTAAGGTTCTCCCAAATTTCGCACTAGTTCAGCATAAGTCATTGAGGTCAGTGCTATCTCAAACTCCCTTCCATCTGAGGTTTTGAGATTAAAAGTGCCATAAGCTCCATTTTCTAAGTTGAGACGAGTTACGTATCCAGCAATCGTATCTGAAAAGGAAAACCCTGTGTTAGTCATTAAATTCACCCTATCAGTATTGATTATTTGAAAACAAAAGTAATCCCATTTGATTTATGGATATCTTGTTTAGGTTGTTTAGAATTTGCATCTTCGTCTATTAACTTTTTGTTAATTATTTTTTCAGTTAAAGGACTTAGATAAAAAACTCATACTATGTTCTGCTCACAACTCTTTGAGTATTGCGGAAATCTATCATAAATCAAATAGGATTACTCTATTTATATAGAAACTAGAACAACAACGCTACGGTTTTTAACAGGAAAGAAATTCTGAGCCACTAAAATCTCTTTTCCTGGTTCCACAATATCTTGAGGTGAAGGTTCAGCAGTGTCTACAACTTTATACCATTGCCTACCTTTAACAACAGGAAGTTCAAAGCTAATAGTTTCCCAGTACATATTGAGCATGACGTGAATATCTGATTCCCCATTAGAGCCTCCCAAAGTAAATGAGAGAACTCTAGAATGAGGATCGTGCCAACCTGGATTGAATAACTTACAACCGTGCCAAGATATGTCAGCTAAACCGCGCTCATTCACTTCGCCACTGAAAAAATGACCGCGGTGTAAAAGCGTAGGACGGCAATAGCACTTGCGGAAATTAATTATCATCTTGAAGAACCTAAAAATTTCAGGGTTTTTCTCTACAAGATTCCAATTAAACCAACTTATCTCATTATCCTGACAGTAAGCGTTATTGTTACCCTTTTGTGTACGTCTGATTTCATCACCAGCCAAAATCATTGGTACACCTTGAGAGAGCAAAAGAATCGCAGCAAAATTTTTAATTTGCCGTTGCCGTAATGCATTGATTTCTTGATTGTCAGTGTCTCCTTCAACCCCACAATTCCAGCTCAAATTGTCATTGATGCCATCCCGATTGTCTTCACCATTATCTTCATTGTGCTTGTAGTTGTATGAGACTAAATCGTTGAGGGTAAATCCATCATGACAAGTAATAAAGTTAATACTGTTAATTGGTAAATGCCCACTCTCTTGGTAAAGATCTGCACTTCCGGCAATGCGTGAAGCGACTGCCCCTACTAATCCTGGATCTCCTTTGACATAACGCCGGATGTCGTCTCGGAAACGTCCGTTCCATTCTGCGTAACGAGACCCAGGAAAACTGCCAATCATATAAAGTCCTGCAGCATCCCAAGCCTCAGTAATGAATTTGGTATCAGCAAGGACTTCAGATGTTTCAATATTCCAAAGAACTGGTGGATGGATCATCGGTGCTCCGTCTTGACCACGGGCGAGGATAGAGCCTTCATCAAATCGAAAGCCATCAACGTGCATCTGGTTTACCCAAAATTCCAAACAATCTACAATGAACTTAGTCACCATAGGATGATTGCAATTGACAGTATTTCCACACCCCGAGTAGTCCATGTAGTAATACTTGTTGAAGGGTACAAGATGATAGTAGACACTATTATCAAGACCTTTAAAGTTGATGGTTGGACCAAAATGATTGCCTTCACTGGTATGGTTAAAGACGACATCTAGGATGACCTCAATTCCCTCTCTGTGTAACGCCTTGACCATATCACGAAATTGCGTGATGGGGCTTGTTTCCTCTGGTGAGGTACAATAAGAAACTTCAGGAACAAAGAAACTATGTGGGTTATATCCCCAGTAGTCTTTTAATCGCTTGCCGTTAACTTCTCGGATAACTTCTTCTTCATCAAAGTCAAATATCGGCAAAAGTTCAACAGCCGTAACACCCAACTCTTTTAAGTAAGGGATTTTCTCGATGACGGCAGAAAAAGTACCAGGGTATTGACAACCTGAGGAGGGTGAATTAGTAAATCCGCGAACATGCAACTCATAAATAATGGTTTCACTCATTGGTCGCTTGAGAGGACGGTCGTTTTCCCAGTCATAATCTGAGATATCAACGACTACACTACGCATAGATGTGCTTAGATTGTCTTCTGATCCCAAAGCATCTGTGCGGTTCCAAAGGTTAGCGCTAACGCCCTTTGCGTAGGGATCAATCAGTGCCTTGTTTTTGTTAAAGCGGTGTCCGGCGCCGTGTAAATTCTGAGGACCATCAACTCGATAAGCGTATGCAGTGCCGGGTTTTAAACCTTTAACATAGATGTGCCAAATGTGGAAGGTTTTATTTATCTTTGGGTTAAGCTGAATAGTCTGTCTAGGTTGGCGGTCATTGACATGATTGAATAGTAAGAGTGTGACAGATGTAGCGTGCTCTGAAAAAATTGAAAAGTTTACTCCGCCTTGATCTGGCGTTGCACCCAAAGGATATGTGTGTCCTGGCGCTACTTGATAACTCGCTGTGACTGATTCTGCTTGATAAATGGGTGTTGTTGCAGTCATTTCGTCCCTCTTTTCTTTGCAGAGTAGTTAATTAGACCTCTCCAAAAATGCAGCTAAAACCCTTATACTGCTCAAGATGATAGCTATTTTCTGGAGGGGTCTATTATTCATCTATTACAATGAGCACAAGTTTGTTCTAAAGTTTCTTGGCTCTGGAGTTTACGTTAAATGCTTTTACAGGTTCGTCACTTTTAATGTTGAGAGCTACCAGCTTTTTTGAACTGTTTCTAATACATACGTTCAGAGGAAATTTGGTTCAAGAGTTGGGTAGCGTCCAAATCATTGATTTCTTAGACTCTCTATTCATGAGTAGTGTAGAGTGAACAGCAGGTCTGTTGGTTGATACGTAAACTATTGCAAGGTATTGTATCCGATAGAATTGCACTAATCATCTTCAAATATTTCAGAGTGTATGTTGTTTGATGTTCCACCTGAAACACGCAGTCCATGAGTTCTAGTTTCTTCTAAATGCAACTGCCTGCAATTGCTGCTCATGAATTGCTTTTAAGAAGACATTCATGAATTCGTTAATGACTTCAGGGTGTTTTCCCGTAATCAGATTGCCATCAATATGCACTCTTTTGGTTTCATCCCCATCAAATAAAACAATTCCTCCTGCATTCAGAACATCATACATAATGTTATGAGCACAGGTCACCTGACGATTCTTAAGTAATTCTGGGTCAGCACAAAACAACCAAAGGCTATGGCAGATAGTTCCAATCTTTAATTTTCCAGCATCCATAGCCTTTACGGCTTTTCGGAGAAATTTAACAGCAGGAGATTGATTAGGTTGACCCTTGCGAGGATGCGCTTCATAGCGAAGACGGTCCATGGCATAAGCACCGATTAGAATAATGCCTTCATAATCGGAAGGCTCAATATCGTTCACTTCTACTGTTACCGTAACTTCTTCTGTAAAGTTAATTCCCTTAAAAGTCAATTGCTTTTGGTTCCAAAGATGAGATATGTATTCTACCTCGTATCCATTTGCAGGAAAGATCTCATTGAAGGCTCGAAACTCAATTTCGTCAAAGTGATCCTCAATGAGGATACCTATTTTTCCTTTAGTCTTAGAAGCTAGAGTTGTCATTTTGTCTTTTCTCTCTGATAATCCGGAGTGATGAATTTTATGTCAAAATAATTGCTTGCTCATTGATTACATATCTTATTAGCGCTTGATCAACTCCAACAATTGAGTTGGTGCAAAAACATCGCGATAAAATGTCAGTTGCTCACATTTTAGGTAGCATGCTCCTCTGTGTCCACGTCGCAGCCAAGTCACATTTCCCTTAGCGATGACTTCATTTGTCTCTTCATCCATACAATTCCATTCAAAATAGACTGCTTCTCCAGAAAACATAACTAAGGGCCAAGTCATCGTTACGCCTGGTTGAGCAATAATTGCCCACCAATTTGCCTCTCTCTCCGTACCAGATGCTTTGCCATAAAAAGGTCCATCTGAGCACAGATAAACAAGATTATTAGCGTATTCATCTGCCAGAATATCTCCCCTGCCTCGTCGTAGGGCTTCACAATGAGTTGACCACCAATCCCTATTTTCCTTTTCTATTTGCGCCAAGTTGTATTCCGGAGTTATTTCAGGTAAACTTTCCTCACGCAGAGAAATGTACTCTTGTGCGTCCTTGATCAATTTGTCTCCTATCTCTTGAGAAACTAACCCTGGTCTAGAATAATCAGCAGAGAGTTGTTCGTAATAATTGATTCGCGTTTTCATTTAAAACCTCGATGATAGTAGTAGAGATTGTAGTGTTCAGATGTAGGTTTTTTACTTAGTGATAGTCGCAATCAGAAATTGACAGCACTTGGCAAATGATTAGATCACAAATCGTAGGGTGGGCATTGCTATAAAAGCCTATGTCATGGACACTTCAGATATAAGTAGGCAATACCCACCCCCTACACAAAACAACTGTTATTACTCAAATAGAGTGCCATAAAGTGTCAAGTGTTTCAGCTTCAGCTTGTATACCCAATCATTCTGCTATGCATAAACTCAATGAGCGTTGAGAAGATCAGGCTGATGGACTGATGGACCAAGAACATCATTCAAAATACCAAAGCACCCTGCCGCTTTATTAAATCCTGCGTAGATGCACATGAACAAAAGAAGTTCCTCAATTTCTGCACGTGTGGCTCCTTGTTGAATAGCCATATTAACGTGTGCAGCAAAAGGACTACCAGATCCCACTTGATCCTGATTCACAACATCAACGGCAATTGTTATCAGTGCCTTTGTTTTTTGGTCAATTAATGGAAGACCCCATGCTTCGCCTGCTACACGAGTACAAAAATCTCCAAACTTCGGATTGATGCTTTTTAAACCATCTTGGAGTTTTTTGTCATCTAAAACTGCATTTTTGTATGCCATGCTATCCTTCCCTTTTCATCTGAGTTTAGTCATTTACCAGACACGCTTACCTAAGACAAGGTTTTGTATGTCGTCTTGTAATTGATTAGTTGCACCTATGTTTGCAATCAGCTCTGCGACTGTGGAACTCCGTTGACCAGCTAGGGTCATCTTGCCGTTATAGACAAAAGTGTAAGCATTTCGCTCTGGAAAAGTGTTGATCTGCTTTATGTAGTTTGTCTGATTTTTTACCGCTGTGGCATATTCCTCGGATGCAAAGAACTTTTCCATGTCTATGCGATTTTTAAAAGCAATTTCAAATGCTGCTTGATACTGCTTTTCTAGTGGTTCGTAATGAGATACACCAGGTGCTGGAGGAAGATTTTCTGAGTTGTCATGTTCTTCAAGCAAATGCAGCCGAAACTTAAGAACTAAGTCACTTTTTACAACACTTGAAGCAAAGTTATCCTTCATGTATTTCCGAAAATCATTCACATTGATAGCATTTGCCTTTTTGATAAATATATGAAACCTGACTATGTCAAGATTACCGTTTGGATCTCCGGTTTCTATACCATCAACATAAGTTTTAGAATTGCCATCATTTATGACATATCCAACTGCCTTACTAAATAAGTTATGTTCGTCAGACATTAAAATGGCAGCAGCATTAAACCATTCTTGACGAGCCTCTTGTGATAAAAATGTTAATTCTGCAATCCCATCAAATTGCTCTTCTTCTAAAGAGTTGTAGTCAATACCATTAGTAACTGGCCATAAACCTCCGTGATTATGTGTCAGGTGAAATTGCCAGTATTGATACTGACCAGGAAGTCGAGCGCATACCGGACCATGAACATTTTTCCAGTAGTCGTCGAACATCTCTAAAGCTATTCCGTTTCTTTTTTTAAGGAGTACGTAAAATACTGCTTTTCCATCTTGATCGCGTATTGCATAATCATTCTTTTTGTTCTTTTTCATGTTTTCTCTCCACTTCTTCCCTAAGTTTTAAAGTTCTCTATCTGGGGATGTTATGAAATGTAATATTTTTAACAAAACTTTACTTATTTTAATGCAGCTAAATATCTCGCTTAAAAAGCTTAATGTAACTTTCCAGAGGGAAAGATGCAGAAATGATTGCTGAACTATAAGCTGCAGAAACAAACTTCAAATCTTTAGAGTATTTGAGCAAGTGTAAGCTGGCAAACTCCTCAATGCCTTGTGCTTAATGAACTCAAACTCTTACTTTTTAGTAAAGACTATGATTGTGATTGCTTTAATTGGTCTTCTGTACTATCACAAATCAATAAAGGTTTTTCATCGTTCAGTTTTACAATTTAGGAAATTTTTAGCTACTGAAAATTCGGTACTTAAGGATGGACTTAGGTTATATATCTATAAATTAGAACAATACTTAGTCATAAAGCGCTTCTTAAGTATTATAAAATTTAGGCGTTAGAATTACTAAATAACTTAAATTCAGGAAAAATACCTGATAGAAGAAAAAGAGGTGTTAGTTAGTTTGCATCTTAAATTATTCAAAATTTTCTCATTCAAAATTCAAACAAAATTCAAAAAGAAGAAACAAGCGTAATCCTGGTAAACATCTTACTTTTTGACTGTATGTATATATAACAGCCTGATAGCTTAAAAATATTTATTATCATTAGTAAGATAATAAATATCTGCAAAATCTACAGTATAGAAAACTTAAGTTCGCCTTTATCTCATTTATCTTCCCTGGAAAAAAAGTTTGGAAAGGTAAAGACTTAACTCAGTTAATAAATTTGTTTAATGATGTCTATTATCGGCGGAGTCTAGTGATACTGAATTACGATTAGAATTGACTGAATCAGTAATCTCAAAATCAAGGTTTACGACCTATGAATGACTTGACCAACCCAAATATAATTATCGGTGCTGGCTTTACTGGTCTATTCACTACCTTACATTTGCGCCATCAACGCTGTTCTGTGCCGACTATACTCATTGATAAAGAGGAGCGTTTTATTTTTAAGCCTTTGCTCTACGAATTCCTGAGCGGTGAGATGAATGCTAGTCAGGTTTGGCCACGTTACAACGACCTATTGCAAAACAGCGGCGTGACATTCATTCAAGATACCATTCAAGGCATTGACTTACATCAGCGAAAGGTTTGCTTAACTTCTGGTTTACACTACTCCTACAGCCATTTGGTTTTGACCTTAGGCAGCACAACAGGCTACTTTGATGTTACAGGAGCACAAGAAAACTCTTTTCCTTTTCGCACTGGGAAAGAAGCTGTAGCATTAGCTAAATATTTGCAAGAACGCCTCCAACTAGCCAGCCAGACAAAAGACAGTAAAGAGCGCTCCACTCTGCTGACTGTAGCAATTGTGGGTGGTGGACCATCAGGAGTAGAACTGGCAGCCACTTTAGCTGATTTGCTGCCTATTTGGTATACAAAATTGGGAGGAAATTTTCAAGAAATTCGGGTAGTACTCATCCATCGGGGTAAAGAAATCTTACAAGGGGATATAAATACTCGTCTGCGTTCAACTGCCCAGAATGCTCTGAAAAACCGGACTGTATCAGTTGAACTTCTTTTGGAGAGCGAGGTAACAGCCATTCATGCTAATCAGCTAGAGTTCAAGCATCATAACCAGCCTGAGGTGCTCTCATCCGCGACAATCGTCTGGACAGTTGGTACTACAACCAATCCTCTGATTAAAGCTCTGCCCGTACCTCCAGAAAACCGTGACAAACACGGTCGGCTAAAAATTACTTCAACATTACAACTACCCGACTTTCCAGAAGTGTTTGCAGGCGGAGATTGTGCGGTAGATGTAGAAAACCCTTTGCCTGCCACAGCACAAGTTGCTTATCAGCAAGGAGCAATGATTGCCCATAACTTGAAGGCTATTTCTGAAGGTCGTTCCTTAAGTCCTGCTCACGTCAGCTTACGGGGAACACTTCTCAAATTGGGATTAGCTGAGAGTGCAGCTGAGATATTTAACCGCTTTGAAGTTAAGGGCAATCTTGGTCATCTAATCCGTGTAGCTGCTTACTTAGAGTTATTACCGACTCCAGTTCATGATTTTAAAGTGACTACTGAATGGCTGACTGATGAGGTCTTCCATCTCACAAAGTCTGTTGCAAAAACCAGCTAAGCTAATTCAATTAATCGAAGACAAACACTTCAATTAAAAAAAATAGCAACTGAATTCGATAGTTATCTGTTTCAGAAGAAATAATTTTTAGTTATGCTCATTGTATTAACACAAGTCAAATAAATTCTTCAAATTAATGAATAATCCAATTGAATAAAAATCTATCCAAGTTAAAAAATGCCAATAAACTCTAAAAATGCAAAAAAAACATTGACAGGAAAGTATCAACTTTACACTGGCGAAACACTCAACTGGTTTCAAGTAATTTGTAAAGTAGAGATGTCAGTTATCCCAGTTATTTTTCCTTGGGTAATCTTTTTCTTAATTTACGGTTTTTTAGTAACATCGCTATACGATTTAGGATTACCTGTTGCATTTCCAGAGAAAACAATTGTCCTTAATAATGCTGTTTTAAGTTTCAATCTTGGCTTAACTTTATTATTAGTTTTTAGAACAAATACTGCTCATGAGCGTTTTTGGGAAGGTCGTAAAATTTTAGGATCTTTAGTTAGTATAGTGCGTAACTTGGCGCAAAAAATTTATATATTTATTGAAGAATATTCCCCAAAGGATAAGTTAGAGAAAAAAGTAATAATTCGTTTGTTGGTTGCATTTGCAATAGCAACAAAATTACATCTTAGGTCAGAGCCTTTGGATGAGTCTTTAGCAATGTTTATGTCTGACATCCAGTACTTTGAGCTCAAATGTACTTATCATCCACCACTACAAATTGCCTTTTGGATTAGAGATTATTTACAGCTTCAATATGAGCGCAATTGTTTAAATATTTATCAGTTAATTGACTTACATAAGTTAGTAGATGAAATGGTAGATGTTGTAGGTGGATGTGAACGTATTCTGCGAACACCTCTACCTCTGATATATACGATTAACCTTAAAATATTAGTGATAATTTATTGCCTAACATTACCCCTTGAAGTCGTCAGCGGTTTAATTTGGTGGACTGGTATAGTTATGGCTTTTGTAAGTTTCACATTATTAAGTATTGAAGAAATTGGTTCCGAAATCGAAGAACCCTTCGGTCACGATCCAAATGACCTCCCGCTAAATTTGATTTGCAAAACAATGGAACACTATGTTGAAGAGCTAATCACATTTGCTCCTAACGTCAGTCGCTTATGGCAAATAAAAACTCCAGGCATTAAGGATACATAAACGAGGCTCTTGCAAGGAAATTTACTCTTGAAAATGCTATTACTGCCATCACTTATGCAAGTGCGTTCAAAATCTGTTTTTCCAAGATATCACTCATTAGTTGCTAATGAGTGAAGTTGTTTTCTAGCACAACTTGTTAACTACTCTAGAAGGCTAAAGCCATGATAACCAAGATAACCAAAGCCCTTAATAGACAAACTTATTATCTACCTGAAAACCTTGCCCAGAAGGTTCAGGAGTTCCTTGAAGATTGGCAAGCCAATCATAAGGTGCAGCAGTTATGGGCAGAGAATGCTTCGCTCTGGACTGACACAGATGAGAATCGTTGGCTTGGCTGGCTCGGTATCACTGAAGACCAACTGGCACACATTGATCGCCTCAAAGAACTAGCACAAGAAGTTAAGAGTGAAGGTTTCTCACATATATTGTTGCTGGGAATGGGCGGATCAAGTCTGTGCCCTGAAGTGATGAAGTTGACTTTCGGCAAACTGCTGGGCTACCCTGAATTATACGTGCTAGATTCGACAGACCCAGCTCAAATCAAGGCGATCGAGAGGAAAATAGACCTCACCAAAACTTTGTTTGTCGTGTCTAGTAAATCGGGCGGCACCTTAGAGCCGAACATCTTCAAGCAATATTTCTGGGAACGTGTACAACAGGTTCTAGGTGCTGAACAAGCAGGCAAACGCTTTATTGCCATCACCGATCCCAAATCGAAACTGCAGCAAGTCGCACAGGGCGATCGCTTCCGCCACATTTTCTTTGGCTTACCCAGTATCGGCGGGAGGTATTCAGCCTTATCAAATTTTGGCATGGTGCCTGCGGCGATTATGGGTGTAGATGTCGAGAAGTTTTTGAATTCTACTGAAGAAATGGCACAAGCGTGTGCCGCGAATGTCCCAGCTGGAGATAATCCCGGTGTCGTTTTAGGAACAATTCTAGGAGTGTTAGCCAAGCAAGGTCGGGACAAAATTACCTTGATTGCCTCACCAGGAATTTCCGACTTGGGCGCGTGGTTAGAGCAGTTGCTGGCAGAGTCAACAGGTAAGGACGGCAAGGGACTGATTCCCATTGACCAGGAACCCTTATCGTCACCAAATATTTATGGTAGCGATCGCTTGTTTGTTTATGTCAGATTAGAGTCAGCGCCAAATCCAGCACAGGATGCAGCAGTTGCTGCCCTTGAACAGGCAGGACAGCTAACGGTGAGAATCTCAGTGACAGATCCCTATCACTTAGGTCAAGAGTTTTTCCGTTGGGAAATTGCGACTGCTGTTGCCGGATCAATTATCGAGATTAATGCCTTCAACCAACCGGACGTGGAAGCCAGCAAAATTGTCACAAGGCAGTTGACAGCCGCGTATGAAAAGACGGGTACACTTCCAGCAGAGACGCCAATTCTCAGAGAAGAAGGCATTGAGTTGTTCACAGATCAAAAGAATGCAGCAGAACTCTTGTCGGCAGTTGGCAATGACCAGTCACTAGTAGGTTATTTGCGCTCGCACCTGAATCGCCTGCAAGTCGGGGACTATTTTGCCTTGCTGGCTTACGTAGAGATGAACGACCTACACCTGGAGCAACTACAAGCAATACGTCTTGCTGTCCGCGATGCGAAGAAAGTTGCAACTTGTTTGGGTTTTGGACCGCGCTTTTTGCACTCCACTGGACAAGCTTATAAGGGTGGACCAAATACAGGTGTTTTTCTGCAAATCACGTGTAAAGACGCCATTGATTTGCCTGTACCTCAGCAAAAATACAGCTTTGGTGTCGTCAAAGCAGCTCAAGCACGCGGTGATTTTCAAGTTTTGGCCGAGCGCGATCGCCGGACCTTAAGAGTGCATCTAGGTTCAGATGTACAAGCAGGTTTAAAGACTCTACAAAGAGTCATCAAGCAGATTTTAATTTGAACTAGCAATCACAAGGAGAAATCATATGGAATTGGGAATAATTGGTTTGGGGCGCATGGGCGCAAACATAGCGCGGCGTCTACTACGAGACGGACACACCTGTGTTGTATACAACCGGACTCCTGACAAAGTCAAACAGCTAGAAAGTGAAGGGGCAATAGGCACGACTTCCCTAGATGATTTTGTTAATAAACTCACGAAACCCCGTGCTGCTTGGGTCATGGTGCCAGCTGGTGAAGCGACAGAGCAGATAGTCACAGAGTTAGCACAGAAGATGGAGCCAGGCGACATCATTATTGACGGTGGCAATTCCTACTACAAAGACGATGTCCGCCGTGCCAAGATTTTGCAAGAAAAAGGCATCCACTACATAGATGTAGGAACTAGCGGCGGGGTATGGGGTTTAGAGCGGGGTTATTGCCTGATGATTGGTGGTGAAAAAGCCAGTGTTGAACATCTAGACCCGATTTTCAAAACTATTGCTCCCGGACTGGGCGATATCTCGCGCACTCCTGGACGCGCTCGCCTGAACAGTACCGCTGAAGCAGGTTACTTGTACTGTGGACCAAATGGAGCTGGACATTTTGTCAAGATGGTTCATAACGGCATCGAATATGCTCTGATGCAAGCTTATGCTGAGGGCTTTGATATCTTCCGCAATGCTAACTCTCAAGAGCTAGCTGAAGGTTATCGCTATGAGTTAAATGTAGCAGACATTGCTGAAGTCTGGCGCAGAGGCAGTGTTATCGGCTCTTGGCTACTGGATTTGACTGCAATGGCTTTGGTAGAAAATCCTGATCTTTCCAACTATACAGGATTTGTACAAGACTCTGGCGAAGGACGTTGGACAATTATGGCAGCCATAGAGGAAGCCGTACCTGCTGATGTACTGTCAGCATCGCTCTACACGCGCTTCCGTTCACGGCAAGAACACACTTTTGCTGAGAAGGTGTTGTCAGCAATGCGGAATAGGTTTGGCGGGCATGTAGAACAACACAGTCTTGGTGTAACCGTAGATGAGAAACGGGTCGAAACTCGGCGTTGAGAGATAAAGCCATGACCGTTGCAAAGACAGTAAAAATGAGCAATCAAGGGCTGGCTCAGCCTGGTGATCCTTGTGTCATAGTGATTTTCGGTGCTGCTGGAGATTTGACAAAACGCAAACTGATTCCAGCACTTTACAACTTAGCGCGTAACAATCTGTTACCAAAAGAATTCGCTGTTGTTGGCGTTGCTCGTGCCCAGATGAGCACGCAAGACTTTCGTCAGAAAATGAGTCGGGACGTTCACGAATTTGCCCCTATCTCAATCGATGCTCAGCTTTGGGATTGGTTAGAAAATCGGTTATGTTATCTGTCGGGCGAGTTCCAAGATCCCAACACTTACGAGCAGTTGCAAAACCTGCTAGCTCAGATAGACCAAGAAAACGGCACACGGGGCAATTACCTTTACTATCTAGCGACAGCGCCCGACTTCTTTTGCGACATTATTTGGCAACTTAGTAACATTGGTCTGACCCGTGAGGAAAACGAGCAGTGGCGGCGCTTTATTATCGAGAAGCCCTTTGGTCATGACCTAGATTCTGCCCGCGCCCTCAATAAAAACATTAGCAGCGTGCTCAAGGAAAGCCAAACTTACCGTATCGACCACTACCTGGGTAAGGAGACGGTGCAAAACATTTTGGTCTTCCGATTCGGCAACGGACTGTTTGAGCCAATTTGGAACCACCACTACATTGACCACGTGCAAATTACAGTTGCTGAAAGTGTCGGTGTTGAAGGTCGAGGCGGCTACTATGAAGGAGCCGGTGCGCTGCGGGATATGGTGCAAAACCATATGTTCCAGTTGCTAGCGCTGATAGCGATGGAGCCGCCGCTCTCGTTTGAAGCTGATGTGGTGCGAGATGAGAAGTCTAAACTACTGCGGGCTATCCAACCCCTGAGTGCAGAAGACGTTCTCACCCATACAGTACGTGGTCAATATGGCTCAGGCACCGTCAGAGGCTCCTCAGTGCCTGCTTACCGCTCCGAACCACGGGTTGCCCCTGATTCGTGTACTGAAACCTTTGTAGCCTTGAAGCTTATGCTTGACAACTGGCGTTGGGCTGATGTACCGTTCTACCTACGCACTGGCAAAGCTCTGGGAGAGCGCGTGACTGAAATTGCCATCCAGTTTAAACGCGTGCCATCTTTACTGTTCCGTCAGACTCCTATTGACCAACTGACACCGAATCTTCTCATCCTCCGCATCCAGCCTAACGAAGGTATCAGCCTACAGTTTGGTGCTAAAATTCCTGGTCCCACTGTACATATGGGTAAAGTGGAGATGGACTTTTGCTACACCGACTACTTTGGGACTCAGTCAAGTACTGGCTATGAAACACTGCTTTATGACTGCATGATTGGCGACGCAACGTTATTCCAGCGGGCTGACAACGTGGAAGTTGGCTGGAGTGTGGTAACGCCAATCCTAGATGTTTGGAAAGCCTTGCCACCCCGGAACTTTCCCAATTACGCCGCGGGTACATGGGGTCCAAAAGAAGCAGACGACTTGCTAGAGAATGACGGTCGGCAGTGGCGCAGAATTGACTTATGACACTAGCAGGCAACGCTAGTGGCACAGGGGCAAGTATGGGAAGCAAGGGAGGCAGGGGCAGTAGGGGAGGAATTTTGGAAGTTGCTAATTCATGCCGCAAATATGCAATGCCTAAAAGGCGCACACCAAGCCCTTTTTATTTGGTGAGTTCCAACTTCTGGATTTTACAGTATTAATGCTTTACAGTCTGTAGCCTCAGTTTTTTATTTGTCAAAGATGATTATACGATGAGCACAATAATGAACGAAAACATACAATCCAAAAAACCGAAGGTTTCCCTATTAGTTGCTGATGTGGACGGCACTCTTGTCACAAAACAGAAAGTCCTCACAGACGATGCTCGAAATGCAGTGCGTCATCTACATGATGCAGGTATCATATTTACAATCACCAGTGGGCGTCCACCCCTCGGCATGAAATCGCTCATTGATGAGCTCGCCTTGAGCGCACCCATCGCTGCCTTCAACGGTGCGGTATTCCTGCGTCCAGATTTTTCAATCATTGAGCAAAACCTCCTCCCACCAGCAGTGGCTAGGCGCGTTATTGAGATTATCACAAATCATGGTCTTGACGTTTGGGTTTATAGCGATCGCGACTGGTTTGTGCCTCAGCGTCACGGACCCCATGTTGATCGTGAGGAATGGACAGTTAAATTTTCACCAACAGTCGTGCCTTCTTTCGATAATCTGCTCGAGAATGTCGCAAAAATCGTTGGTGTCAGCGATGACTTCGAGGCAGTAGCGCGATGCGAGGCTGACACTCAACGAGAGTTTCAAGAACAAGTGTGTTGTCAAGCAGGTGCAAGTTCAGGTGGCGGGGAGCAAGTTTCTGCTGCTCGCTCCCAACCCTACTACCTGGATGTCACTCATCCACGGGCTAACAAAGGCGCTGTCGTGGAACGGCTCTCAGAGATACTTGCAATTCCGACTTCCGAGATTGCAACTATCGGGGATATGCCAAACGACGTGCCAATGTTCAAAACCAGTGGAGTCAGTATTGCGATGGGCAACGCCAGCGCACAGGTACAACAGGCTGCTCACTATGTCACGACCTCTAACGAGGAAGAGGGCTTTGCCAATGCGGTTAAAAACTACATTTTGAGCAATAACTCAGTCTATGCGATCGCGTAAACTCAACCAAATTAAAGAAATTGGAGAAAAAAATGAGCAACAATCGTGTGCGTGAAATCTTAACCTGGTACGGTAGTGACAATCCAGGTACGTTAACCAACCTATCCCGACTGCTCAATCATGGTAAACTTGCAGGCACTGGTAAGTTAGTGATTTTGCCAGTGGATCAAGGCTTTGAACATGGTCCTGCGCGTAGCTTTGCTTCTAATCCATCTGCTTACGACCCTCATTATCACTTTGAGCTAGCAATTGAAGCTGGTTGTAATGCCTATGCCGCACCTTTAGGGTTTTTAGAAGCAGGAGCACGGGACTTTGCAGGTGAAATTCCGCTTATCCTCAAAGTCAACGACCACGACTTACTCCAAAATGAGCAAGACCCAAATCAAGCTTTAACCAGTAGTGTTGCAGATGCCTTACGATTGGGTTGCGTGGGTATTGGGTTCACTATCTACCCTGGCTCAATGCATCGACTTGAGATGTATCAACAAATCCGTGCTTACGCTGAAGAGGCTAAGCGCAACGGGTTGGTGGTTATTATCTGGTCTTACCCACGTGGATCTAGCCTGAGCAAGCAGGGAGAAACAGCTATTGATGTGACAAGTTACGCTGCTCACATTGCTGCCCAGTTAGGCGCACACATTATAAAAGTCAAGTTGCCTTCCGCACATATCGAACAAGAGGCGGCACGCACAGTTTATCAACAAGAGCAAATACCAATTAGTACACTCACCGAACGGGTTCATCACGTGGTGCAATCTACTTTCAATGGGCGACGAGTTGTTATTTTCTCTGGTGGACCCGCAGAAAGTGATGAGACAATATTAGATGAGATTCGCTCTATTCAAGAAGGCGGTGGTTTTGGCTCTATCATGGGGCGAAACTCCTTCCAACGCCGTAAGCCTGATGCACTGAAGTTACTCAATGCTGTTATAGACATTTATAACAGTAAAAGCGAATCTTCTTTCTATCGAGCCACTGCACTGTCAAGTGTAAATTGAGCATTCAATGACTCAAGATTTGTCTTTTGGGAATAAAAAGCTGTTCCTAAAAAATAGTCAGTCTTTCACCCTTGTTGTCTTAAAAAATAACCAAAAAACAACAGTTGATTGAAGAAGGCAGAGGGCAGGAGGCAGCTATGCTGAAGGTTCAATTACAGGGGGATTCTAACCCCCTGTAATTGTAGACCACTAAATCGAAGATTTAGTGGGGGTCTTAAACCCATTTTGGGCGTCGCATTTGGGACAAAAAAATGAGCCAGGCTTAATAACCCCACCGACTAACGACCACGATGAACAAATCAACAAACAAAGCCTGGCTCATTTTCCCAGAAGGAACCCCGTAACGGCAAAAAGGCTTACTTTAAAACTTTTCTTTCCTTCTGCCATCTGCCATCTGCCTTGCCCGAAGGGCTGATAAAGACAAACCATCAAAAGTCTAAATTTCCTTCTGGAAAAATAACGCGTTCACCACAGAGTATCATAGCGGATTGCCACCCACCTTTAAAAAATGCCATAACTTGATTCTTATTGAAAATTAGGTTATGGCTGGTGGGTTTTCATACTTCCTGTCATGTTTTGTAAAAACTGTAGATAGCTAAGTGCTAAAACAATGATCAAAAGCAAATCTTCCAAACCAATTGTAATTGCTCCTTCTATTCTTTCTGCCGACTTTAGCCGCTTAGGAGAAGAGGTAAAAGCCGTGGACGCTGCTGGGGCTGACTGGATTCACGTAGATGTGATGGACGGTCGATTTGTTCCCAACATTACTATTGGTCCAATCATAGTCGAAGCCGTGCGTTCAGTGACCACAAAACCTGTGGATGTTCACTTAATGATTATCGAGCCAGAGAAATACGTCGCTGATTTTGCTAAAGCTGGCGCAGACCATATCCTCGTTCATGCTGAATCCTCTGCAACCATTCATCTGCACCGTACCTTGGGGCAAATTAAGGAATTAGGCAAGCGAGCTGGAGTTGTCCTCAATCCCGCTAGTCCTCTAGAGTTTATTGAGTATGTTCTAGACCTTTGTGACTCAGTTTTGCTTATGACTGTCAACCCTGGTTTTGGAGGTCAAAGTTTTCTTCCAGAGGTTCTACCAAAAATTCGCCGTTTACGTCAGATATGTGATGAGCGCGGGCTTGATCCCTGGATCGAGGTTGACGGTGGTGTGAAAGTTGCTAACTCCTGGCAAGTTCTGGAAGCAGGGGCTAATGCTATTGTAGCTGGCTCTGCTATTTTTCATGCCAAAGATTACGCGAGTGCCATTGCTGACATTCGTCAAAGTCAGCGCTCTGCTCTGGCTACAGCTGGCGTGTAATTTTTAATCTTATGACATTAGGCATTTGAAGATACACAAAAAAATTAGGGTGGATAGCTGATCCACCCCTCACACAATTTAATCTCAATAATTTACACTGGCGTTGTTCCATAATTCTCTATTTTGTTTGTCAATTCCAAACTTTTCATTGCTGCTTCTGCTGCTTCCAAGTCATAAGGAAATGGTCTTCCACGAGTGACATAATCTCTTTGTTGCACAGATCTGTGACGCAGCACAGCATTGACTAAAACACATATTTCTGAACACAGATTAATCGCACCATGTAAGACTCCCGGTGGAATTGTCACTACTACTGGATGGTCTTCACTTAAAGGAATATACTGGTATTGCTTATCAAGCAAGGTGACAAGAACAAATCGCCCTTTCACGACTAGTAATTGGTCAGTTTGCGATTTGTGAACAAATAAATCATCGATTGTATTGGGTGGAAGTTGCACCAGCATTGTTTCATGACTGGCTTGAGGTGTGAAGAATTCAGCCATCCCACCCTTAATTGACTCTAACTGACGAATTTCGATTCCTCTAAATTGACTCATGACAATATCCTAAAAGAGCATCCTAGGCATTGAAGCTTTCCCTCCAATCTAAGATGCTCAAACATAGATTTTTGTGGCTTGTGCAACAAAAATTACACAAAGTATGGTAAAAAGGCTAAATTTATCAGGTCGCAGCAGATACCTTCAAACTGCTGGGTTCTCCAAGATCTCCTTGCAACACCACTCCTCGCTGATTTGCTTGCAAATGACGCAGAATCTTGTAAATTGCCTCAATTTGGTCTGTTGCACCTGCCTTTTGAGCAATTTCCTCAAGGGAAAGCTCTGTTTTTTCTGTTTGCAACACTTCCACGACTTTTGTTTGCAACTCAAGAATGACAGCAGCAGCTTTTTTACCAGCTTCTACGCCTGGTTGATGGTAGGCGTTGATGTTAACTAAACTGGCATAAAAACCGACAGCGCGCTCATATAAAGCAATTAACGCTCCCACTGTACGGGGATTGACTTGGGGAATGGTTACTGTAATCGAGTCGCGCTGGTTTTCAAAAAGTGCCTGTCGGGTTCCCTGGAGAAAACCAGAGAGATAATCGCCAGATGTGATTCCGGGTTCAATTTCTGCAGATGGACCCTTGCGGTCTTCCAAAACTTCAATGAAGGTGGTGAAGAAATTCGGCACCCCTTCGCGTAACTGCTGAACGTAAGCGTGTTGGTCGGTTGAGCCTTTGTTGCCATAAACGGCAATACCTTGGTAAACAGTGTTGCCTTCTAAATCTTTCTCCTTACCCAAGGATTCCATCACCAGCTGTTGCAAATAGCGGCTGAATAAAAGTAAGCTGTCTTTGTAGGGTAGGACAACCATGTCTTTTTCGCCCCGCCCATTGCCGGCATAGTACCAAGACAAAGCTAACAAAGCAGCTGGGTTTTGTTTGAGATCAGGTGTGCGAGTGGCGTCATCCATCTCTTTTGCACCCTGAAGCATGGCAAGGATATCGATGCCTTGCAATGCTGCTGGTAACAGTCCTACAGCCGACATTTCTGAGGTGCGTCCTCCCACCCAATCGAACATGGGAAATCGTGCCAGCCAGCCTTCGGATTTTGCTTGTTTGTCCAGCTTACTATCTGGCATAGTAATGGCGATCGCATATTGAGCAAATTCCAAATTCTGTCCAGAGTAAGCTTTTTTGACTTCAATCATGCCATTGCGCGGTTCTGGCGTTCCCCCAGACTTGGAAATGACCAAGACTAAGGTGCTGGCAAGGCGATTTCTCAGATGGGTCAAAATGCGGTCAATGCCAGCGGGATCGGTATTATCGATGAAGTGAATTGCCAGAGGCGGGAAATCTGGGGCTAAGGCTTCAGCAACAAATTCCGGACCCAGGGCAGAACCACCAATGCCAATAGAAATAATATCGGTGAAGCGAGAAGCTTTGGGAGGATGAATCCCGCCAGTGTGGATTTTTTCAGCAAAAACTTGAATTTGCTCTATGCTGTCCACAATTTCTTGTGTCAGTTCTGGCGTAGGGGCTAAATCGGGATTTCGCAACCAATAGTGTCCAACCATGCGATTTTCATCCGGGTTGGCGATCGCACCCTTCTCAAGTTCCGCCATATCCGCAAAAGCTTTTTCAAACTTCGGCTGCAACTTCTCGACGAAGGCATCATCAAACCGCATCCGGCTCACATCCAGGTATAGTCCCAATCCTTCATGGAAATATAACCATTGCTGGTATCGTTGCCAAAGTGCCGTAGCGTCCATAGGGAAATCTCAAGTAAAGTGATTTTCAAAAACAAGTTTAAGCCAAGGTGCCAGCAGTCCCTTGTCTACCTTATACAGTTTTAAGTGTTGGCTTAATGATTCACCCTAAACATCTGGCATAGGTATGACGCGCAAGAATTTCACAATGTTACCTCTAACTTCCATACCAATTAAATAATTATCTAGAGTAAAGCGGTAAAAAATACCCTCAGTATCAAGCTGTCGAATTTCTGGTAAACAATGCAGCAGCCCCTTTTTACCAAACTCAATAAAGACAAAATCATACACCTGCTGGTAGGCAGCTGGTTCTAAACTTTTCAGGTCTACAAGAAAAGACCTCGCATAGCGCATTTCCATTTTCACACATTATCACCTTTAAAAGTCATCAAGGACCAACCGCATGCAGTGCCAGCGCTCTCCGGTAAGTGACGTTCACCGTACTCAGAAAGAGCACAAGAGAGCAGCCTGGTGCGACAGGCACTCAAGGACGCCTAGCATCTGGGCTACTGAGAAAGCATACCCGAAGGGAGACTCTTTCAGCCCTTGCGGACTGGTGTTCCTGAGTCCTAAGATACTCTCATCTTGAGGTTTTTAACCCACATCCATTTAGGGTGATTCAGTGTCCAAAGGTTTTGCTAACATTTGCCTAACAATAACTTTATTGGTTACTTGATACTCTCACGGAAAAACAGAGCAAATAAGAAAGCATTACTGCTGCCTACGAAAACATCACCAGTTGCATAGCTTCTTCTTGAGTTAAAGTATCCCAAGGTTGTTGCCTACGCTTGACTTCATGTATGGCTTTCATCATATAAAAGTCACAATGTAGAGCATAAACAATGCTCCAAGTACTTTCTAAATCGTCGTCAGCTAACTGTTCAATCAAGTGATGAATTCTCATTCGCAGCAAATTCATATGCTACCTACTAAGCACAATCAACCCTAGTGTTCCCACAACTGTGGCGGTGGATAACAGCCGACAGAAGAAGGGGAATATAGGAGTGTGGACAATAGGGAGAGTAAAGAAGTAAAAATTCTTATAACTCTTGACTTTTGGCTCTTGACTCTTGACTTTTGATTTTAACTTATGGTTGAGTATCTTATTTTCTTAACGATTTCTAGTTCAATTTTGGCTTTGTTCGGTCTGGGACTGAACTTGCAGTGGGGTTTTACGGGTTTGATTAACTTTGGTCATGTTGCCTTCATGACTCTGGGAGCATACACTACAGTGTTGTTAAGCTTAAAGGGTGTTCCCCTGTTGTTATCAGCACTGATTGGGGCGGTTATCGCAGCGTTGTTAGGATTGGCGATCGGTTTTTCAACTTTGCGCTTGCGAGAAGATTATTTGGCAATTGTAACAATTGGTGTCGGCGAATTGATCCGTCTTGTTGTCAACAACCAGGATTTACCTGTTGGTAATGAGTGGAGATCTGGAGCGTTTGGTGTGCAAAGTTATCCTATACCCTTAGCAACTCTTGTGCCCAATATTTTTACCAAACTTTTGTTGATTGGTGTGTTGACATTCCTTGCTGGTGTGACTTTATGGCAGTTGTGGCGGTGGATTCGCGTTTCTCAAGTATCAAATATTGCTAATTCATCAAAGAAGGTAGGTAGCAAGCAAGAATTCATATCACGCCTGATTATAGGAGTATTGTTGGCACTGTTAACAGTGGCTATTTACATATCTGGTGTTATCGCCCTGTATAACTACAACCCAACAGGGGGTTTAATGCTGTTGTCACTTGTAGCATTAGCCTTTGTCTTCTGGCGTCTAGAAATTTTAGTGCGATCGCCCTGGGGTCGAGTCCTCAAAGCCATCCGCGAAGATGAAGAAGTTCCCAAAGCATTAGGAAAAAACGTCTTTTGGTACAAAATACAAGCGTTGATGCTGGGAGGTGCGATCGCAGGAGTTGCAGGTGCTTTCATCGCATGGCAACTTTCTGCGATCTATCCCAATAATTTTGAGCCGATAGAAACTTTCAATGCTTGGATTATCGTGATTTTAGGTGGTTCTGGCAATAACCTTGGCACAATTTTGGGTGCAGTACTGTACTTTATATACTACGAAGGTACGCGCAACTTGGATAAAATTATTCCCTTAGACTCAGACCGCTTAGGTGCATTACGCATCATGATTATTGGTTTGCTCTTGATGGTACTTATGATTTGGCGTCCTCAAGGTATCTTAGGGAAAAAGGAGGAACTCACCCTTGGCAAGTAACGAGTCATCTCAATTTCCTCTCTTGTCTGCAACTGGGCTTTGCAAAAGCTTTGGTGGTATCAAGGCAGTAGATAATGCCGAAATTCAAGTACCGAGTGGTAGTATCACGGGCTTGATTGGTCCTAACGGTGCAGGAAAAACCACATTATTTAATTTACTCTCACACTTCATCCGTCCAGACAAAGGACGGGTGACGTTTGACGGCGAACCCATACAGAACTTGCAGCCACACCAAATTGCCCAGATGGGAATGGTTCGTACGTTTCAAGTTGCCCGAGCTCTGTCACGGCTGTCGGTGCTGGAAAATATGCTGCTAGCAGCACAAAAACAAACAGGCGAAAAATTTTGGCAAGTCCAATTCCAACAACACAAAATTGCTCAGGAAGAAAAAGAACTCCGAGAACGGGCGCTGTTTTTGTTAGAATCTGTGGGCTTGGCACATAAAGCATATGATTACGCTGGCGGGTTATCTGGCGGACAACGCAAGCTGCTGGAAATGGGACGAGCACTCATGACCGATCCCAAGTTAATTTTGTTGGATGAACCAGCCGCTGGGGTAAATCCAAAACTCATCGGTGAGATATGCGATCGCATCCACGCCTGGAATAAAAATGGAATGACATTTTTGATTATTGAGCATAATATGGATGTAATCATGTCATTGTCCGATCACGTTTGGGTGCTAGCAGAGGGGCGAAATCTCGCTGACGGAACACCAGAAGAAATTCAGCGCAATGCAAAAGTTTTGGAGGCTTATCTGGGGAAGTCAGCATAGAAGTCACAAATTTAACTTTCTAACAATCAGCTACAAGCTGAATTATTGGTGTGTGGGATAGTATAGCCTTGTCTACACTGATAGAGTCATTATGCCAGCTGGTAAAAAATTGTTTGGTTTGGCATTATTTGGTTTGGCTAAGATAGTCGCCATAACAGCGGTGATTCATACTTTTGTAGCTGTACCTGCTTTCCCTCAGTCCTCAATATTGGGAAACCCCCCATTATCCACAGACACCTCCAGCGACAATAACTCTAATATCAGCGCATTAGATGTCGCAAGACCCATTTTAATTGGTGGAGTTGCTGCACTTGCTTTAACAACACTTGGTTTGGCAACAGCACTCCTGTCTGGGAGAAATAAAGAACAAATAGAGGTGCAACTCAAAAGTGTCAGAGAAATTGCTAATACTGCTAAAAGCTCACAATTAGCTTTAGGTTTACTTACCGCTAGACTGCAAAATAGAGCAGATGACTCTGAGAAAAGTCTTAGTTCAATAGCAGCAGAACTTATTGAAAGTTATCATACACAGGCTTTAGCTCAAGCAGCGGCACAGTTTTGGTTTAGTCTTTCAGCAGCAACTATTGGCTTTCTTTTGATTATCTATATAGGTTTTTTTAACTCATTAAGACAACAACCTCAAATAACTTTTCTTAATACTTTTCCAGGTATTGCCATAGAAGCTGTCGCAGTACTATTTTTTAGGCAAGCAGAAGATACAAGGAAGCGCGCTACCCAACTTTATGATCGCTTGCGTTTAGATGATAAGCAAACACAAGCTATTGCTCTTATAGAATCTATACAAAATGAAGAGTTACGAGATTTAGTCAAGGCACAATGGGCATTACAGATTGTGGGATTAGAATCTCATCCAGTGGATCTCAATCCTTATTCGTCCCAATTCCCATTACCAGGTGACTCCAGTTATAAAAAAGGTGAACAAAATAAAACAAGCGTAACAGAAGAAACAAAGAGTCCTAGTACCGAATTTGATTCAGCTTCTCGTCCCCCCGAAGTTGAAACTCACTGATATCTTGCAAAACTCTCAACCAATCCCATTTCATTTTGAGTTTGGTAGTAGCAACTTGTGAATTAAACAGTTAATTAAACAATGTCCCGAAGAAATTGATAATTGGTTTCCAAAAGATACCAGTTAATACGTAAGGCGCATATTGCAACAGTGGGAAGTTTGGCTGCTGTGACAGCTTTATTGGTAAGTAGTTGAGCAGATAAGGCACTATACAGGTGAGTCCATAAGCAGTTACTAAAGCTATATTCAATTGCGGGGCAGAACCTGGTAATGGGCTATGATAAATACCCAATAGGATAAAAGAAATCATGAAAAATTGCTCGCACCAAAATAAAGATTGAACTGGTAGAAAATAAACTAACCTAGGAAAGCTTTTATCTATTTTTTGTCGCATTCCTAACAAAACTGCCCAAGTTGCAGCCCCAACAACGCCGTCATCCTTCAATCCATAAATTCTTTGGAAGCGTCTAACGGCTCTTTCGGTTTCCCTATCAAAATATCCATCTGGCTTTTTTTTGGAAAATCCTTCTTGGTAGAGGATGTTTTGCACTTCGGTCACTGAATCCTGTAATTCAGGAGAGATAGTTTTACGATTATAAAAAAGCTTTGGGTAGAAAAGACAAGCCCAGCTCAAAGGTCCAACCACTCCATCCACCTGGAGATTATTAGTTTTTTGAAATTTTTTGACTGCCTCTTCTGTTTCCAAATCAAATTTGCCAGTAATATTTGCGAGAAAAGCTTGAGCTTGCAAACGTTCTTGTAGTTCATAAATAAACTCCTCTACAGATTTTGGCGTAAAGCCTCGGTAGAGTATTGGACGTTTATGGAACAAACAAACTTGTTTTTCTTCTGGGAAATAACGCTTGGGCTGCGTTATGCCAAGTAAGAGGTTGAGGAACCTAGTTGATTTATTCATTCAGCTCTCCTAATGTTAAATCTGGCACGGTTGAAGCGTCATGAAAAAGCCCACAGGTTACAAACCTGGGGCTTGGGGAATGTAACCGTTCTTTGTACAACTCGTAAACAATATTGTTTATTTACGGCTCTCTATCGTGGGATTGAAGAGGTTTGGCACTTCTGTTTGAGACTCATTTGAAATGACTCTTTGACTCAGCCAGAAAGCAAAAAGCAGCGTCAGAATAAAAATCAAGGGAGTTGGTAGAGGATTCCAGTGATTGCAATCGCCATAGCAATTTTGTGAATTGTTACAGTTGCATCTATAAGGACACGCCATAAGAGAGACTCCTTAAAAATTGAAACTCAACTGTGGATATTTCTAAAAAGTGCTGGTTAAGGTTCTGCTCTGGTAAATTTCAAAGCAGGTTTGGTAACAGCTTGTTCAGCAGCTTGCGTTGTGAGTTATTTTTGGTATTTTAAAATGCCGCACAAATTTAAATGCCGCATTTATTATCTAAATTTTATGTAAATGCTACTTAAAATGTCAAGTGGCATAAAAAACTAAGCGGCATAATAAAGTGAGGCATTAAAAAAGGATTCTAGATATGGTGATGAAGGAGTTTCTCAAGGGTTTATTTCAAGCGCGAAGTTTGTCGGATGCTGAGGCTGAGGTCGTGTTTCGCGCTTTAGAAGAAAAACCTATAGAAGTGATAGCGCAGGAACTAAACATTTCTGCCAACGCTGTTCGTAAGCGCTTGGGAGAAGCTTATGACAAACTCGGTGTCCCCGGACGAGGTCCTGGGAAATTAGCAAAGTTGCAGCAGATGCTTTCATCCCAGTATCAAACCCAAAGCATCCAAAAAGTTTTGATTTGGTGGTCTGGTGAGGATGCTCAGCACCTTGCTGAGAGTCTCAAAAACACCATCCTTTCATATCCACAGTTAGAAACTAGAGTGTGTACTATTGATCCAGCAGCAGGCAAAGTTTGGCAAACTGAGATAGAACAGAACTTAGAAAAGACAGATTTTGCTATAGGGTGCCTAACCTCCAGTAGCTCAGAAAATCCTTGGGTAAACTTTGCAGTTGGTTTCCTGGCAGGAAGATTAAGCAATAAGTTCGTGCGCTTAGATGAAAGGTTGCGGGGTGTCTTAGCGCAATTGCCAGCAATTGATGGTACCTCGCAACAGGAACTGGCACAGTTGCTTCAGGAAATCACGAGCACTGAGCCACAAAAAGCTAGGGAATGGGTAGAATTCAAATTTCCCCAATGGCAAAAAGAACTGGAACGTGTACCAAACAAATCAGCGTCTTCTGAAGAAGATAGCCTGACCAAGACGCTTGATTCGATAAAAGAAGCAGAGAACTACCTAAAAGCTAACAAATACGTTCGCGAGAACGTATGCTTTGAACTCATCATTCTTAACTCTGTTACGGAAATTCGCCAACAACTTTTGGCTGTGAATTTAGATTACCGCCTTCCTGCAGTTCTCTACCCACAGTGCCTTATCCAGATGCAACGAGAGTGGAAAGCTCGCGTGACAGCGCTAGCTCTTGTTGATCATCAAGAACAATTTTGGCCCGAGGCAGTTGGTAGAGAAATTTTAGATACAGCTGACCCTGAAAGTATGAGAGTGTTTGTCTTTACAAGACCAGAGGACTTTGATCGCAACTTTGAAATGCTCCTAGAACATGCGAGCAAATACAATGTCTTCGCTATGAGCTACAAGTCGCTTGCTAGTAACTATGATGGGTTTGTGAAGGACTTTTCAGTCATTGAAGTATCAAGTAACGAGATACTTGCAGAATACATAGAGCCAGATGACAAAAGTCAAGTGAAGATGATCCGTTTTGCTGCTGAGACCAAAGAAGTAAAAGTTCACAAGGACAAGATAAAGGAAATTATTAACAGCCGAGATACGATTTCGATAGAAAAAGGGCTTAGAGAAATCATTAATCGCGCGCAGCAAATTAAAATTAGTGACTTTGATGCATTACGAAGTCTAAATCAAATTCAAGAAGAGATTCGTACAAATTTACGCAAACAACTTTTTGCATGAGATGTTTGATAAGTTACACCACATCTAGCTGTATTTTTGGATAAACAACAAATATTTGTGTGAGGTAGTGTTATGGATGTTACAGAAATGTCTAACTACATAGATATCGAAGAGTATGACAAAAACGAAGAAAAGCACGCTTACTACATAGATATGATGGCTGAAATGAGCCATATCTTGTGCAAACACCGAGGAGATGACGCCAAACCTTGTCGAGTTTTAGAACTGGGAGCAGGAACCGGAATTTTTACCAAAAGACTCGCGAAAATTCCTAACGTTCAAGTTGTTGCTGTTGAAATTGATGTGGAATGCTTCCAGAGACTAAAATACAAAATGCGAAATCACCCCTCAGTAGAATTAGTCAGGGGTGACAGTTGCAGTTATTACCAGGAGACAAAATTTGACTATATTGTTTCATCATTTGCCGATCATCATATCAAGACTGAAGACAAGCAGAGGTATTTGCAAAATGTTCAGCAAAATTTGCAGCCTGATGGTTTGTTTATAGTCGGCGATGAGTTTCTACCACCTCATAACGCAAGTAACCATAAGGCTTGGGAAGCAGCACTCAATGCTTACCATAATCACATTATTGCGATCGCTGTTGAACAAGGAGAAGAAATCTTAGCAAACCTAGAACGAGATGCATTAAAGTCTGGTTTGGAAAAAACCGGTGATTTTAAAGTTTCTTGCAGTCAGTATGAGGAGTATTTAACAAGTGCTGCTTTTACTTTTGAGCGTAAAAAAATTGGACCCTTAGATAGAGACGATGTCGGAGGGGTTTATGTATACAGGTCTTGGTTACAAGAATAACATCAAGTAAAGAAGTGCCATCGACTCACAAAATTGGATGATTCTTGATAATTCCGTGTTAGTATAACCAGATTCTTTTGTAACCTAAACACTTTGCTCACCCCACAAAGTAGATTAAGTTAAATATTGCTGCCAAACGCTCCCACACCCAAGTAATTACAAGATGTGAGTCATTCTCTTTCACAGCGAAAACCGTGTGTCTACGCCTGTAACTGTGTCAATAAATATGTCAATCTCACCTAAGGACACTACCCAAGGAGAGAAGATAAATATTTTCGTGCACCCGACTATATGGGTGAGTTAGCCGAGCAATCAGCTGCAGCTTAACAAAGGAGCCATTAAGGAGCCATTAAGGAGCCATTGATGCATCTAGAGCCTATAGTTTCTTTTGCTATTCTGTTAACTGTCATTTTAATTGTCCCTCTCCTGTTTGAGCGAATAAAGCTGCCAGGATTGCTGGGGCTACTGATAGCAGGCTTAGTCCTGGGACCACAGGGATTGCATCTTTTCCAAAATGAGTCGGAAACTCTCAAGCTTCTCTCTGGCATTGGGCTGATTTACCTGATGTTTGTGGCGGGGCTGGAAATTGATATTGAGCAGTTTCAGGCAACCAAGCATCGTTCCATTGGCTTTGGTAGTTTGACTTTTCTCGTGCCCCTCATTGTAGGAACAATTGTGGGGCGGATGTTTGGTTTTGGTTGGAATGCCTCAATTTTGATTGGCTCTCTTTTTGCCTCTCATACCCTGCTGGCATACCCAATCATTAGCCGGCTGGGAGTGATAAACAATGAAGCTGTGACTGTGACTATCGGTGCAACCATCTTTACAGACATCGGTTCACTGCTGGTCCTGGCGATATGTGTAGCTATCCATCAAGGAGAATTCTCCGCTTTTAACCTAGTTAAACTGCTGCTGGGGCTCATCATTTACTCTGCTGTTATCCTGTTTGGCTTTAAGTGGTTGGGGCATGAATTTTTTCGGCGAACAGGAGATCAAGAAGGAAACCAGTTTTTGTTTGTCCTGCTCGTCGTTTTTGTTTCTGCACTGGGAGCAGAAGTCATAGGGGTAGAAAAGATTGTTGGAGCATTTCTGGCAGGACTGGCTGTCAATGAGGTCATCGGTTCTGGACCAGTGAAAGAAAAGGTGGTCTTTGTCGGTAATGTCTTGTTCATTCCGATTTTCTTCGTTGACTTGGGCTTGTTAATTGATATTCGTGGCTTTGTCAGCAGCCTGAGTTCTATCTGGTTGACGTTGGCTATCTTGGTAGGTCTTATTAGTAGTAAGTTTGGGGCAGCACTCCTGGCAAAGTTGGCTTACCGCTACAGCTGGCGTGAGATGATTACGATGTGGTCGTTGTCTCTGCCTCAAGTGGCAGCTACGCTGGCGGCAACACTAGTAGGTTATCGAGCGGGATTATTAACTGAAAATGTTTTGAATGGTGTCATTGTTTTGATGATCGTGACCGCGACATTAGGACCGCTGATTACCTCCAGAAGTGCTGCGGGGTTGACCATACCAGACACAACTCCTGATGAAGCGACTGGGTCAATGCTTGGCTGGAAGGATGACCCAGCCACGTCTTTGACAGTGGTTGTACCTGTTCATAACCCCGAAACGGAGAGGAATTTGATTGAAATGGCGTCACTCTTGGTGCGTCGGGAATCTGGTAAGGTCGTCCCTCTAGCAGTTACACCTACTCATATTCACATGGATTCACCAGAGTTGGAGAAGAATCTACAGCAAAGCAAGATTCTTCTGTCTCAATCAGTAGAACTCGGTCAGGAATTTGGGGTAGAAGTGGAACCACTGGCACGCATTGACCAGGGCATTGCTCAAGGTATTAGCCATGCCAGCCGGGAGCAAGAAGCTAGCTTAATTGTTATGGGCTGGGGTCGAACCACCGGAATACGTGCCCGCCTGTTTGGCAGTGTGATTGATAGTGTTCTTTGGGCATCTCACTGTCCTGTAGCTGTGACCCGCCTGCTGGATTCTCCTAGCAATATTCGCCGGATTTTGGTACCTATTGAAAATTTAAACCAAGAGGCGGTGAGAATTTTAAGATTTGCAGAGATTCTGGCTGATGCCAATCAGGCAGAAGTGACGCTGCTGCATATATGCGATCGCCGTACTACCCCCGCCCGTATTGCTTGGATGGAGTCGCAATTGGATCTGTTGGTTTCCAGACATTTCCCTCAAAACCGTACTAGCATTAAAGTTCTCCCAGCAGATAATGTTGTAAATGCTATCCTCAAAGCATCTCAGTTGTGTGAGTTGGTCGTGTTGCGATCGCGCCGTCGCCGCCTCAACATTGGTGAGGTTGCCGTCAGCGATGTTACAACTGAGGTCGTACGGCAGATTCAGTGCTCAGTTGTGTTGTTAGGAGAGCCACAAGGCTACCAAGAAGGTTCACGTAGATCCAGAGTGCTGATCAAAAAGTCATCTTCTACACAGAATTTGCAACGTATATAACCTAAGCAGGGGAGACCGCTGAGCCCTGCGGGCACGCTACGCGAACGCTTGAGAGCTGGGGAGAAGAAGAGTTAATGGACGTTAACTCCCTCTCCCTTGCTCCCTGCTCCCTGCTCCCTTGCTTTCTTCCCCTACTTGTCCTTGAATGTCCATACCCCATCATCCCAGGCGCTATCTGACGGAGGTTTGTCTAGCCAGTACTGGCAACGTTGCAAATGTAACCTTACTGCTAAGTCTTTCTCGTTAATGGCCAAAATTTTCAGAAATTCAGCTTGAGCACGGTCAAACCGACGATTTAGATAGTACTCACGTCCTCTGTGATAAAACTCAATTAATTTCAGTTTTTCACGACAAATAGGGTCAGAACGCAAGCCTACGAGTTCATAAATGGCGACTGGCTCATTTCTCCCTTTGACGCGAATGTAATCTAGTTCTCTTGCCCACACATAATCTTTACAAAGCTGGTACGTATTTTGACTGATGATAATGTCGCAACCATACTGCTTGCTGACACTTTCCAGCCGAGAGCCTAGGTTAACGCCATCACCTATGGCAGTAAATTCCATTCGCTTGCTTGAGCCAATATGACCACTAATTACTGTGTCAGAATTAATACCAATGCCTATATTGATTTTTGGCTTGTTAGCTGCTTGACGATGAATATTAAATTCTTGTAAGCGATGGCGCATTTCTATAGATGTTTGCACTGCCATCCAAGCATGTTGTTGCAATGGTAAGGGGGAACCATAAACCGCCATGATGGCATCACCAATATATTTGTCTAGAGTGCCTTTGTACTTAAAGACCGCCTCCACCATTGATTCAAAATACTCGTTAAGCATAGTTACCACTTCTTCTGCTTCTAGGTTTTCGGTTAAAGTGGTATAGCCACGAATATCAGAGAATAAAATCGAAACTTCTTTGCGATCGCCCCCCAGTTTCGCATCATCCAATTTCAGCAACTCTTCCGCTAATTCCTGCGTCATGTAACGATACATCGTATTTTTAAGGCGCTTTTCATCACTAATGTCATCCATGACGACCAAAGCCCCACGCACTTGATGCCCATCGCTCGCATCGACAATTGTGCTAATCGATAAATTCACGCTGTGCTGTGTTTCGCTGGTTGTCAGCAGGGTACGATCTGGATAGTACTGCTCGCGATATCTTGACTCTGCTGTATTCAAAGCCGCTTGACACCATTTACTGAAGTCACCTTCTTTGATGCAGATGATATCGTTGATTAATTTACCTTCTAAACGGTCTTCGGCATTAAGACCGAGTAAGCGCTTAGCACTGTCATTAGCGGCAATAATGTGACCTGTTTTATCAGTCGAAATCACTCCATTAGATAAGCTACGAAGAATATCACGTTGCATTTGTTCTTGTTGCTTAACTGTGGCAAACAACTGGGCATTATGCAACGCTATCCCCGCCTGAATATTAAAAGCTTCCATAAACTCTTCGTCATTGCGGTCAAAACTCGCTTGGAAGCATTCAGGGGCTTTGGGCCACAACCTGGGATTATAGGAGGGAAAATCCCCTGGTTTCTTTTTATTCACGAGTTGAGTAACACCAATGAGTCCTCCATCAGCGTTAAACACTGGCATACAAAGTAAGCTACAGGTACGATAGCCATTTTGCTGATCCATTTGTTTCGCAGTTTCCGAGTCTGGGTGGTTGTATAAGTCAAATGGAATGTTCAGCGTCTTACCGGATAGTGCAACGATACCAGCAAAGCCTTTACCTATCGGTACTCGTAACTCCTTAGTGGAACCATCGTCTTGGGTTATTTTTGTCCAAAGTTCACCACTGTCGCGGTCTAACAACCATAGAGTACTGCGATCAGCGTTCATCAGTTCCTTCGCTTCAGCCATGACTCGCTTGAGTGTTTCCTCTAAATCAAGACTACTTTGACTGAGGGATTTGATTGCTTTCATCAGCGCTGCGACGGCTCTTTGTTTTTGAGTTGCTATGTAAAATGAGCGCGAAGATTCTAAGATGAGCCTAATAGATGGAGCAAATTCCTGAAATAATTGTTCGTCAGCATCAGTAAAGCCTTTAATATCAATACGCTCTGAGAGAGGAGCATCTGGATTACCAGATTGTTTTAATTTATTAAGTAATTGCACCACCGCAACTAACTGCCCTTGTTCGTTTAAAAGTGGCAAAGCAAGCATTGTGTAGGTGCGGTAGCCGGTTCTTATTTCTTGCTCTTGGGCAAACCTTGAGCGGGGGTCATTGTAAAAATCAAAGGGAATATTGATGACCTTTTTATACGTCGCAACTTCACCAGCGATACCTTTATTTGCTGGTATGCGGATTTCTAGTGAGCGATCGCCCTCTGCTTCAGCGACGATTGACCAGAGTTCTTGTTTTTCTTCATCTAATAAAAATATTGTGGTGCGATCGGCACACAGGAGTTCCCCTGTTTTCAGGGTAATTGAATGTAGCATCTCTTGCAGAATTGTTTCAAACCCCTGAGAATCCAACATGGACAGAGTTTGATTAACAATTCTTAATTTTTGTTCAACCTCAGTAACAACCTGTTTAAAAGTCTCCTGAGTCAGGGGAGCCAGAAAAGTCGATATTGTTCCTTTTCGTTTGACAAAAGAACCCATAGGAGGGGTATTTTGCAATTCACGGGTTTCTTGACTGGCAACACTATTAATTAAATCGGCGGTATGACTGTAACTACGTTGATGAACTGACATAACTGATTTTGGATATAGAATTACACACGACAAATGTTTCACTATGCCATTTAATGTGCCATTTAATGTATGTAAGTGTTGCTACAAGCAACCAGAGATTAACGCCATCCTCAGTGTAATCTCTCATCAAGCAAGCGTCACCTTTTGGAAGCCAGGAGTCGGGGATCTAAAACTTGGAACGAACAGCTTCTGGCTTTATCTAGTAGGAATCGGTAACGATGGAAAAAGCAGTTTGTTTTCATACCAAGCTTTTTCTCATAAATTTCACGGATACGGAGTGTCCTGCACTGAAGGCTTTATCTCATGGCAAAGAAAGCCTTTTTTGGAAGAGCTACGCTGATGGGGACGTGAAACGCTGCTACAATGATAGTTGTTATATTTATCAGAAATTTGGGTCTAAAACCCCGTCCTTGTAGGACGGCTTTTCTGGTATAATATGAATAGGTCGTCTCCCTTGAGAACGATGAGGAAACAGGTTTA
This sequence comes from Nostocales cyanobacterium HT-58-2, assembly GCA_002163975.1. Taxonomy (GTDB): domain Bacteria; phylum Cyanobacteriota; class Cyanobacteriia; order Cyanobacteriales; family Nostocaceae; genus HT-58-2. The sequence continues at coordinate 148,960 of CP019636.1, forward strand.
ACGTCCTACTCCGTGCTCTCAAAATTCCTAACTGTCAATGGTGTTAAACAGTCCACACAGTAAGGACGAAAAAAAATAAATAAGTACCGTGGGGCACACGGAAACTTACGCTTGGGGAGTAGTCCAATAAGAGTGCTTGCTGTAAAAAGTGTAGTCGGACTAGACATGAGACTGTAAGACCAAAATCAACACTGTTGGTAGAGGCAAGATTCAGCCCAAGAATCCCCGCACTTTTAGGGCGAGGAGTTGTCAAGCCTGCTACAATAGCTCGGTACCTGGTGAATTTTTTCAAGCAAAAAGCTTCCTAAGTAAGAAGGAAGCTTCTACTCTGATGTACACTGACTTTAAGCTATTCTATGCCAGAGGGCAAAGTTCATGGCGTAGTGTGAGTAATAAAGCAAACTAATTAATCAAGAATAGTAATTATAAATATTGTTATCGTAAGTTTAAGCTCGAGGCTTGATTCTCAAATTTAGCCATCAGGATTATCTTCACTTGTTTTAATTGATGACTCATGTGAGAAAGGAGGACAAATTTCTACCTTACAGGCTTTTGCTAAAGCTCTTGCAAAAGATTTATTTTTCTTGCCAATAACACAACCGTGAGCATAATTAATACAAACCAGACAGTCTGAAGAAATATTTTCAGAGTAAGCAGTGCAGTCATTTCTGACTTTACAAACAATAGTCTGCGTATCCTCAGTCACGTTTGTGGGACAGTGAACCACCTCCTGTCCTTTCTCAATAACTACTTGAGCTTGAAAGGAAACTACGGCATTTTTGCCATAAGTGGTGCTAATCGTAATGGCTCACCCATAGCAACGAATCATCCGATGAAAGTAACTGCACTCTCTTCTACTATGTCATTAAACGGCTAAAGGCTTTGGTAGCATAACTCATATTTATCAAATCTTAGACAAGCACGTAATATAACTTACCTAAATCAATTCGTAAATTTGCCCGGGGAATTCCAGGTTGAGAATGTCGATGTTTTGGTGTAACAGTTCTTTAATTTTGGCGGTAAGTTCTTTGTCTAGATACACTGTGTCTTGGAAAGTTTTTGTAATGATTAAGATTTGTACATTTAAGCTCTTTGCGTCTTTTGTCCTGTCACGGCATCCACTCTAAAACTGCACCGAAGCGAGTGTCTTTATCCTGTTTAGCATTTTGCAGTTGAATGTCTGTGGATATACGGAGATTTTGGGTGATGGCATAACCTACTGATAACGTTGTTAAACCAACTTCTTCTCCGGAACCCGGACTCACCCAACTCTGTGTCAAAGAAATATCTGCTGCACCACCGCGAGACAATACTAACAACAGTTTTGCACCCAAATTTACTCCATCTGTTGAGTAGCTGTTCGTTTCTAGGTGTCGGTAGCCTATCACAGGTGCAATGTTAACGTAGCTACCTAAAGGACGTAGATAATAATGCAAGTCTGCACCATAAGCCTTGTGCTGACCATTGAATGTTGCCTGATACTTACCACTCACTGTCAAGCCAGAACGACCAATAAACACATCCTCCACACCAATATTGACCCCCAATGCTTCCTCAGAAGAAAAGTAAGAATAGCCCAGTCGCACCTTGGTAGGAAAACTAGGGTCATTTTTGATATCTTCCAAAACATTAGGCACTTGACGCCGCCAACGTTGCAAAACCGGACTATTCTTAATAATCTCGGGGCTTAAATCCAAATCCTGAGCACCTTTGCTCGGTGTATCACATAAACTGGGAGCAGCCATCAAAACCAAATTTATACCGATTCCAAAGCATAAAGCTGATAACTGCCCTCTCATTCATTCCTCTCTTACCTCATGCGGTTCGTAAAAAAAGTGGTTCTGCACAATGCAGAACCACTTAAGTTTTAGCAAAACCTTTCTAATTTAGCGAACAGAGGCTTGGATAGCAGTCGCGTCAATTGGTTTAATGAGGTACAAACGCAACATTTGCCAACCATTGGAGATGTAATAGGGCAGTTTTTGGAAGAATTGCAGGAATTTGGGTGTATTTGAGTTAGCTATTGCCGTTAGCTTCTCGTTGTTCTTGACACAAACTTCCAACCGTTGATAAAACTCCGGATGCTCAACATCCAGTGTAATTGGGAAGACTCGCCCTGCGGTTTCATTGGTTTTTTCAATCACGTAAACATCATATTCCCGTGCATCCAAACCAATTGACGCATAAAAGTCTTTGCGTTGGACATCATTGAGGTACATTGTCGCGAACACCGACAACAGGAAGAACCGACTCCACAACCGCGCTTTCCAATCATTCAACATTTGCGGTTGAGATTTCATGATGGCATCAAAGAAATCACCGTGACGGTTTTCATCCTGACACCAGTTCTCAAACCAGCGGAAAATCGGATAAACCCGGTCTTCTGGATGTGCTTCTAAATGACGATAAATTGTGATGTAGCGCCAATAACCAATCTTTTCTGAAAGGTAAGTCGCGTAAAAGATAAATTTCGGTTTAAAGAAAGTGTATTTGCGGCTCTTGGTTAAAAACCCTAAATCTAACGCCAGATTAAAGTCTGACAACGCTTTGTTCAAGAAGCCAGCATGACGTGCTTCATCCCGAGACATGAGGGTGAAACATTCTGCTAAGACGGGGCTTTTGTCTTTCAAGCGACGACCGAGTTCTTTATACAGTAAAAAGCCAGAGAATTCTGCTGTACAGGAACGCTCTAGAAATTCAACGAACAATCGGCGAGTTTCCCCATCAATATGATCCCAGGATTGTTCAAACTCGGCATCCCGAACAAAGTGATGGCGGTTGTAGTCAGCACGAAACTCTTCCAATATGGCTTTTAGCTCGTCTTCGTTCGGTGAGATGTCCATCCGTGCCATCTCATCGAAGTCAGTTGTGTAGAATCGGGGTGTCAGTAGGGTTTCTTTGGCTGGGACTTTAATCCCGGACCGCATTTCTTCAAAGCCTGGTTTTTTTAGGGAATCTACCATGTCTTGATTGCCATTATTGTCTTATTATCTTGGTGCCCGCAAAAGTCAGCAGTAATACTCTCACCAGGCACAATAGACGACAGTATTTTATTTGTATAGTTCAGTCTACCTAGTTAAGTCTACCAAGGCGTAGGTGACAACAAGCGGAAGAAACGTTAAGAGTTGCAACAACACTTCAATTTTTTTAGAAATTCATAATTGAGGATGTGTAGCTTGTAGTAACAGCCCTTGCAAACTGAAATTCTCGGATTGGGTGAATCTGCTGAGTGAGCTAGGGTAGACACAAACCAATCATACTGTAAAGATCTAGCAGCATGATCATATATGTAATTAATGTAACATTAAATTCAGTAAATTTTCTATAAGTTGGTTATCTTAGTAAGAAGAACTATCCCATTGCGATTGTCGTTCGGGGATGGTGCTTCACACCATTACGCTAGTGTGAAAATTGTGAAAATTTCTAAAAACTTTAGGTGCCTGTCCTGACACGAAAAAAACAGAATCGGAAAACTGTGATTGAGCAAAGAATGAATCAGAGGGGATGGAAACGAAATGACTGCTGAAAACAAAAATAACAAAGACCATCAAGAACGGCTTCTTGTCTCCTACGTCTTGAGCGGTGCACTTTTTTTTGGATTGGGTGGATTGCACCGTTTATACAACGGCAAGATAGGGACGGGTTTGTTGTGGCTCTTGACCGGTGGTGTGTTTGGTATCGGGCAGTTTGTAGACTTGTTTTTGATCCCTAATATGGTTGACGAACACCAAATAAAACTCAGGGCTAAGGCAGGTTTATCGCCTTTGGGTGTGCCTTTGAATGAACCTGCTGTAGCTACCCAAGTTTACCGCTCTCCCCAGGAAAAACTCACGCTGGAATTGCTGAAAGCTGCGGAAAGAAGAGGCGGTAAACTCACTGTCACTCAAGCTGTCATGGAAACGGGTGCCAGTTTTACTGAGGTAGAAGCTGTTTTCCGAGAAATGCTAAAAACAGGCTATGTCAAAATAGATAACGACCCCGATACCGGAGCCGTCACCTACGACTTCCACGAACTAAACTAATTTCTCCCCAACCACTTTTGACCGTTCAAGCGCTGCGTCACTCCAAAAACCAGCAGGTCAAGCGTGGTTTTACGCTCATCAATCAAGAATGGTTCAACAACGCTGGGCTTTCTGCCTTCATAACAGGAAAAACCTTTTCTCCCTTGAATATCTTCTTCGGGGAAATACAGGTTAAAGTGAAACAAACCGTTCTGCCAACTGCCCACGACTTGCCAGCATTCCTCCGCTGTTTCATAGCCTCTGATGGGAATTTTTTGCTTAACAAAATTCAGCTGCAAATCTTGCACCCCTTCTTTGGCGATCGCCTTTTGTACAGATGGCAAGTAATCTTGCTGGATAAACTCTGCAAATGGCTTATCTTCAACGGCTGGTGCTTTCTCTTTTTTTGCCGCAGCCTTAGCGGCTGGTTTATCTCCTGCTGCTTTGGCTGCCCCGGCTGGTTTTTCTCGCTTGGGTGCTTCTGCAGTGGTTGTTGTTGCAGCATTTGGGTTAGTTTCTGGGTTTGCCGCTTTGGGGTCTGGGGCGTTGGCTGTAGGGATGTCTGTCGCTTCGGGTGAGTCTGTGCTAGGAGCGTGTTCTTCAGCGACACTGGGAGCTTGCTGATCTACTGTACTGGGAGCAACTTCCCCAGCTTCATTGTGGGATTTTGTTTCTTCTGCCATTGCTCAGGTGTATCCTTTGTCTTGCTATTAGTAGGGCTCACCAGGAGGTATTCGTCATCTTCATTTTGACACAGCTATGCCTGTCTCCCGACAGCGATCGCTTTTTCCAACGACCAAAGCCTTGTTCTTGGAGGACAAATCCATTCAAGTTCCAAAGAATTCTTTTGAATTTTGAATTGTACTAGCCCCCAGCCACAGCAGGTACAATACTCACTTCATCACCATCTTTCAATGGTGTCTCTGTTCCATCCAAAAAGCGAATATCTTCACTATTGACGTACAAATTCAAAAATCGCCGTGGCTGTCCGCTTTCATCGCATAGGCGCGATTTAATCCCAGGACAGTTTTGTTCTAGAGAGTCGAACAATTCAGCGACTGTACTGCCTTTACATTCCAGGGTGGCTTGATTATTGGTGAATTTTTGCAGAGCAGTAGGAACTAAAACTTTTACAGCCATAAATTCGGAGAGTCGTAAGTTGGAAATTAACAGCGGTCATTAGTCTGTTGTTCTTATTGACTAATGACCAATAACAATAATTAAACTAAGACTTGCTGCCATTCCAGGCGATCCAGTGTCCGGGAACGCTCTAGCGCTCGTTCAAAGCTATCAAGTTTCGCCTCAATTGTGAGAGGTTCACCAATATAACCTTGTACTGCTTCTTGAGTTTTCAAGCCGTTTCCGGTAATGTACACCACGGTGGTTTCATCTGGATTAATCTTACCAGCTTCTGCTAACTTCTTCAGCACAGCAATTGTTGTCCCACCAGCAGTTTCTGTAAAGATGCCTTCTGTTTCTGCCAAGAGCTTGATGCCTTCGATAATTTCGCTATCAGTGACTGACTCAATGGCACCACCAGTTTTCTTGGCTATGTCCAAAGCGTAAACAGCATCTGCTGGGTTACCGATCGCCAGTGATTTTGCAATTGTATTTGGTTTGACTGGTTTGATAAAGTCGCGTTCTTCCTTATAAGCTTGGGCAATAGGTGAACATCCCTCAGCTTGTGCGCCGCTGAACTTGACTTTTTTGCCTTCCACCAGACCAACTTCCACGAATTCTTGGAAGCCCTTGTAAATTTTGGTATATAGTGAACCGGACGCTAAAGGTGCGACGATGTGGTCAGGCAGTTCCCAGCCGAGTTGTTCTACAACTTCAAAGCCAAGTGTCTTAGAACCTTCGGAGTAGTAGGGACGCAAGTTAATATTGACAAAACCCCATCCATGTGTATTTGCTACTTCAGAACACAGACGGTTGACCTGATCGTAATTGCCCTTCACAGCCATGAGGGTTGGGCTGTAGATGAGGCTTCCCAAAATTTTTCCAGCTTCTAAATCAGCAGGAATGAACACGCAACAGTCTAAACCAGCGTGTGCGGCAATAGCAGCAGTGGAATTTGCCAAGTTACCCGTGCTAGCACAAGAAACTGTCGTAAAACCCAACTCTCTTGCACGGGTGAGAGCAACGGACACCACCCGATCTTTGAAGCTGAGGGTGGGCATATTGACGGCATCATTCTTGATATACAGCTTATTTAAACCCAGGCGACGTGCCAAGCGGTGCGATCGCACTAACGGAGTCATACCAGTTCCCACATCAATGGGGTTCTCACTTGCGACAGGCAAAAACTTACGATAGCGCCAGATGGAGTTTGGTCCCGCTTGAATCGTTTGACGTGTGACTGTGGAGCGTAGGGCACTGTAGTCATAGGTGACTTCCAATGGACCAAAGCAGAACTCACATACATGAAGAGGCTTGAGTTCATATTCTGCGCCACATTCCTTACATTTCAAGGATTTAAAAGTGGCAGTGGTGGCTTGGGTATTGCTGGTTGTCGCCTGTGTCATAAGTTTATCCCTGGATGTCCGTCAGTCAACTTGTCGATTGATAGTAACACGAGCAAAAATACTCGTCAAACATACCCGATAAAAAATATCGGGTATGTTTGACGAGTGAGTTTATTCCTATAGATAGGTTTTGCGTCAGGTGAAGTAGGTTAAATTTGGAACTCGAAATGATTAATGAAATATCAAATCCAAAACATATTACCCGCCACTCACTGGCGGAATTAGCACCACCTCATCTCCGTCTTGCAGGATGGTATCTGGTTGGACAAATTGCAAATTCACTCCAAAACGGGTAATGTCACGCAGTGGAGCCAGTTCAGGGTGTTCTTTAATCAGGCGATCGCGTACTGCGGCAACTGGTGTATTTTGCGAAAATTCCAGTACCAGTTCTGGAACTCCATAAGCTTCTTGGTAAGCAGCAAATAATTTAACGGTAACAGTCGTTGTAGACATGGAGAGAAAAATGAATGCAAATCTGTCCCTAAAGTAACGCGAATACTTGCAGTAGCGGCAACAACTGTAACTGCCTTGTTTCTGAACTCACTGCTACATCTGAGCTCATTATGAAATTTAATCTGAATCTCTAAAAAAAATAATACTAGGGCAATAACTATTACTGAGCTTTCCCTAGCTAAAAAGAAAAGAGGAATAATTTTAGGTGCAATCTCACAACATATGCTCTAACATCTGAAAATCACGCTGTACTTCATGCAACAAAGACTTATTGTGAGGGTCTGTCTTGAGAGCTTTTTTCAGGTAAATTCTCGCTTTGAACGGCTGTTTTTGTGCAATCAGCGCTCGTCCCCAAAGTTGATAGGAAATAGCTTGCCACTGACGCACTTCTGGATCTTCTGGTAAACGCTGGGCTAATGCTTCTGCTAAAGATATCGCTTGTGGGAAGCGTCTTTCTTTCAAAAACTGCTGCAACTGCTTGTAAGTCCTCCACTTTAACCGCTGTTCTATTTCTGAAAAGCTAGGCGGCTTTGGTTTTGGCTTTTCCTTTGTTGCTGTTTCTGAACGCGTGACTTTGGTTGGCTGATGTCCAACGACTGACGATTGACTAGAAGGCACTGCTGTCTCTTCTTGTGGTATGACTTGCAACAGTAGCTTGTATGCTTCAGTCACGGCAATGAACTTTTCTTTTGCTTTGTTGTCCCCTGGGTTGATATCAGGATGATATTGTTGCGCCAGTCGGCGGTAAGACACTTTGATGTCAGCAAAAGAGGCTCCTGACCTTAAACCTAATAAACGGTAGCAATCTCCAAGATCCATCTTGAGTTATGAGCGATCACGAGTATCGGCTATCAGCTATTAGCTTAAAGCCTGAAGTCTAAATGATAAAGACTTGAATTCTAATTTAAAGTTCGTACTTTACAGTTTTTTGACGGCTCCCCGGACTTCAGGACGGGGATTCTTGGATCAATGGGAGTCCAGCGACTTTACCCTCACCAAAATTCACTGCGATGCGCCCCACCGCTGTATGGATAGAGAAAATTCTTTTGCTCCCCAGGAGCCAAAACTTTCTCAGGAAACTACGCCCATTACAAGACAGGTTCCTTTGCCGCAGCGCGAGACTCTGCCTGTGTAGCGAGTCATTCTATTGTATCAAAAGTCGCCCTGGAAGGGCGAGGCTTGTATCCCATATTTTTGGTCAGCAGGGAGAGGAAGCAGAGGAGTAGGAAGCAGGGAGCGAGGGAGAGGGAGTTAACGTCCATTAACTTTTGTTCTCCGCCGCTCCCTAGTCCCAAGCGTTCGCGTAGCGTGCCCGGAGGGCTCAGCAGGCTCCCTGCTTCTTCTTAACTAGCGTTCCTCAATCACACGGTCAATCAAACCGTATTCCTTTGCTTCTTGAGCAGACATCCAGAAATCGCGGTCTGTGTCTTTTTGAATTTTTTCTATAGGTTGACCTGTGCGAGCAGCTAGCATTTCATTGAGTTGCTGCCGCATTCTCAAAATTTCCTTGGCTTCAATCTCAATATCGGTTGCTTGACCTTGAGCGCCGCCAAGAGGTTGGTGGATGAGAATTCTAGAATTGGGTAAAGCTAGACGTTTGCCTTTTGTGCCGGCTGCTAGCAGGAATGAACCCATAGAAGCTGCCATTCCTACGCAGATTGTGACCACATTGGCTTTGATGTGCATCATCGTATCATAGATGGCAAGACCAGCTGTCACCGAACCTCCGGGGGAGTTGATGTAGATACTGATATCCTTACTTGGGTCTTCAGAATCCATGTAGAGTAGTCTGGCGATAATGGCATTAGCCATGCCGTCGGTGACTTCTCCACTCAGGAAAATGATGCGTTCTAGAGCAAGGCGTTCGTAAAGATTAATCCACTGGGTATAAGGATCGCCAGGGAAACGGAAAGGGACTCTTGGAATACCAATTGGCATAAGTTTCTTTTGCTTTTAACGAAAAATAAATTTACCGAGGAACAGCAGCAGCCAATGCTGCAGGAAGTTCTTTGGCACTTTCTAAAACCCGGTCAATCAAACCGTATTCTTTGGCTTGTTCGGGTGTCATGTAGAACTTGCGATCTAAATCTTTGGAAATTCTCTCCACAGGCTGTCCTGTATTGCGCGAGAAAATGTCCAAGATCATTTGCTTGTTTTTAAGCACTTCTTGTGCTTGGATTTGAATGTCTGTCGCTTGAGCGTAACCAGTACCACGTTTTGCCTGGTGCAGAACAATCGACGCATGCGGTAAGCTGGCACGGTGTCCTTTTGTTCCAGAAGAGAGAATCATTGCCGCTGTCCCCATAGCATAACCAAGGCAGATGGTATTGACTGGCGGCTTGATGTATTTAATAGTGTCACAGATGGCAAAAGCTTCTGTTTCAGAGCCTATGGCATCGCCTGTGTACCAAGAAGTGCCCGTAGAGTTGATGTAGATAGAAATGGGCTTGTCTGGGTCTTCGTATTGCAGGTACAAAAGCTGAGCAATAATAAGCTCTGTTACGTCTACTCCCAGTTGCTGTTTATACTCATCCGGTGAAACGAGGGGCAATCCCAAGTATATAATGCGTTCTTTTAACAATAGAGAAGGTAAATCCGGCGGCGGTGTACGGTAGAAGCTGTCGCCGGCGTAAGGCGCTTGCACAGCCTTAATGATGGAATTTTCCATAGCAACTGTTGCCTAAATTGATGCCGTTAACTGTAGTACATCCTAGCGCGATGATTGCCCGCTTGGAGGTGTGGATTTCTCTCTAGGGTGTAGATATGGACTGGGGTAAGGGGATAAGGGAAAATACAAAAAGTATTCTCTGTTCCCTAATTCCTTTATTTTTTACATTGTTTATTGTGAATATTATTTAAAGTTTTTCTCGAATAACTTTTCCGAAGTGGTGATAGTGTGCGTTGAAGTTATTTATAAATATGTATAGCCCGTGTTAAGAATCCTGGGGGGTTATGAAGGTTAGCTTGCAACCTATTCTCAATGATGGCAACTTAGATGCCAGTCAACTGAATAGTCAACGTCAGTTGGCAATTTCGATTTCTGCGATCGCAGAAAGTTTGGATCGCAATGTTCCACTGAATTTATGCCTAATTCTCGACCATAGTGGTTCGATGAGTGGGCGACCTTTAGAAACTGTTAAAAAAGCAGCGACCCGTCTTGTTGATAGACTCAAACCTGGAGATCGCCTGAGTATTGTCGTTTTTGATCACCGTGCTAAGGTTTTGGTACCTAATCAAATTATTGAAAACCCAGAGCGAATTAAACAACAAATTAATCGCCTTTCTGCTGATGGTGGAACAGCTATAGATGAGGGTTTGCGTTTAGGGATTGAGGAATTGGCGAAGGGCAAAAAAGAAACAATTTCTCAAGCTTTTCTCTTAACTGATGGCGAAAATGAACATGGTGACAATAACCGTTGTTTGAAGTTTGCCCAATTGGCGTCTGGCTATAATTTGACTTTAAATACTTTAGGATTTGGTGACAATTGGAACCAAGATGTGCTCGAAAAAATTGCTGATGATGGTGGCGGCAGTTTATCTTACATTCAGCAACCAGAACAAGCAGTAGATGAGTTTAGTCGCCTTTTCAGCCGCATTCAAACAGTAGGATTGACCAATGCTTATCTGCTATTTTCCTTGGTACCGAATGTCAGATTTGCAGAACTCAAACCTATTGCTCAAGTTGCCCCAGACACCATAGAATTGCCGTTGCAACCAGAAGCGGATGGACGTTTGGCTGTGCGCTTAGGAGATTTGATGAAGGATGTAGAACGGGTAGTTCTGGCTAATATTTACTTGGGACAATTGCCAGAAGGTAGACAGACGATCGCTAGGTTGCAAGTCCGCTACGATGATCCGATGCAAAATAAAACAGGGTTACTTTCAGAAAACATTCCTGTTGAGGCGAATGTGGTGCGAGTGTATCAGCCTTCTCCCGCGCCTCAAGTGCAGCAACATATCCTAGCATTAGCCAAATATCGGCAAACGCAACTGGCAGAGGCAAAGTTACAACAGGGCGATCGCGCGGGTGCTGCAACAATGCTGCAAACGGCTGCAAAAACTGCCCTGCAAATGGGAGATACAAGTGCAGCTACGGTGTTACAAACTTCTGCAACTCGCCTACAAGCGGGTCAAGATTTATCAGAGAGCGATCGCAAAAAGACGAGAATTGTCTCCAAAACTGTTTTGCAGGATTCTTAGTTTTTAGGGCGGGCTTTTGCCCGCCCTAAGGAAAAATGAACCGCAACGGGCAAGAGAGAACACAGAGAAAAGAGAATATAAGAGAATGAAAACTACTGGGATTCATCATGTAGCTATTATTTGTTCTGATTACGAACGCTCTAAAAAGTTTTATACTGAAATACTAGGTTTTTCAATTCTTAAAGAGACTTTTCGTGCTCAGAGAAATTCTTATAAGTTAGATTTACAGGTGGGAGACAATCATCAAATTGAGTTATTTTCTTTTCCTAATCCTCCTCAAAGATTGAGTCATCCAGAGGCTTGTGGTTTAAGGCATTTGGCTTTTGAAGTTGATAATATTGAACAAACAGTTAATGATTTAAAATCGCAAGGCATTGAAGTTGAAGATATTAGAATTGATGAAATAACTGGTAAGAAGTTTACTTTTTTTCAAGACCCAGATAATTTGCCTTTAGAGATTTATGAGCGTTAGGACTATTGGACAATACGGTTCAGATAAGCGTTTTTTCTCTCCCCCTGACTCCTCTGCTTCCTCTGCTCTGCCTGCCTCAACAGATACAACTCCTTAACTGAACTGTATTGGGCCATTATAGGAATTTCAATTGAAAGCAGAGTTCATGACGTCGGTAAAAGCCTAAATATTCTTTATGCTCAGAATTTGATACATTTAAAAGAATTCCGGAATGAAGCAATTTGGCACTGAAGTATAATAAGGCAATTTTAAATGATTGGTGTTTGAGGATGTGAAAAATGGCAGAAGAGCCAAAATTGCTCATTAAGTTGGATGCGCAGAGGAAAAAAATCCTTCGGGTCTACTTGGGATGGACGCTGGCAGATGTTGAAAGAGCAATCTCAAACCAACCATCACTAACTGTTGACGATGTTCTCAAAGTTTTCTCCCAGGAGGAATGGAACGAGTTGTCACTCAAACTGGCATCCTTTGCGGGACCAGAGACAAAATCTCGTCAAAGGCAACAGGCTTATCAAAAAGGTCTCGTTACCCAACGAAACAAGGATATCACCAGACTAGAAGAAGAAATGTCCGCTCTTCAGGAGCAGATCCGAAAAGATAGGAAGCAGATAGAAATTAATCAGAAAGAGATTGGAGAACAGCAGAAGACCATTGAGAAGCAGGAGAAGGCGATCGCGGGACAAAAACAAGAGATTGAGAGGCAAGAAAAAGAAATCGAAGTACAACAGAAATTTTTAAACAAAAACGCTATTGTCATTAAAAAACTTCAAGAAAGTGGAAAAATTCTAAAGGATGAGAATATATATTTAAGAGAAATATCTGAATCGCAGCAGACAGCATTGAAGAAGATTAGAGATTTTATAATATCAAAAATCAAATATATCCCATTAGAAATCAAGAAATTTTTAGATATTAGTTAATAAGAAAAATAGAAAAAGATTGATTCATGAAAACTATTACAAGAAAGCAGTTAAAAACATTCGGATGCTCTGATTACTTGGCTCGCAAACTTACAAATGGGGTGATGTATACAAAAGATAAAAGAGAACGTGGCTATATTTGTCAAGGGGTAGCGAAGAAAATTGATGACACATTAAATAATACATCGCGAATTCAGTACAAAACGGTGCAGATTCTTGAGGATTTGCTTAGGAAAATAAAAAGCTTCTCCCCAGAGGTTTGGGTTGAGATACTAGAATCTGAGGAGATGGCACAAGTTGTTGATGAAATCAAAAACTTCAATAAACATTATCCAGAGATTTGCAAAAGATCCGATCAGGCAATACAAGCCATTTCGGAAGCTTTGGAAGAACACAGCAAAGCGATGCAAGAGTATTTGAAGCATCTATCCCCAAAAACGCAGAAAGAATTTTTACAAAGCATTGAAGGGGCTGTATGAAAAGCCTAAGCCAACTTATAAAAGAATTAGAGCAAATCAAGAAAAGGTCTGATGTCGCAATAAACGCTATTGAAGATATCAATCAACAATGGGAAAAGGAATGCTCTCCTCGCGCTCTGTATCGCCATTTAAAAGCTTCAGGAATTTACGAGCAATGGATTCAAGAGCAAATAAAAGTACAAAACAACCGATGTTTTAACAAAAAATGTCGCTGCCTTTTTAGTGATGATAATCCGTTTACTGTTGATCATGTAGAGCCTTTAAGTCCCAGAAAAATTCCAGAGAATCCAGACAAACTCTGGGGATATACATCGAATACTACAAACAATTTCATACTTCTCTGTATTACCTGTAATAAACTCAAGAGCAATCATACAGATATTGATATTTGGATGGGTTGGAATAGGGCAGACATAGAAAGGCTACGCCAAAATTCACAAAGAAGGGTGGGAAGCACGGAAGCTCCTGAAGATATTCCCTAGAGTAGGGTGCAGGACAAACGCATCTAAATTAGTTCATTAGTTAACAGTTAGGTAGAGAGCGACGAAGCGAGTCTTGAGATTCTTTTTCCTCTCTACTACGTACTACCTACGCTGTTTATTGTTGACTCATTTAATCAACGCTTTTTCTGTGCCTTCCACGTCCCGCCGTATACATAAAACGGGTTATTTTCACTGACTTGCTGCCAACATTCAAGGCAGACAAAAATCCATTCTCCATCTTCTTGGTACTTGACTCGATAAAGAATCGGTGCAGTCAATCTGCACCGATCGCAAAGTTTAACTCGAATTGAACGTGCCATTGCTGTCATGCTATTGCAGAAGCTTGGGGCTTAGCGAAAATCATCCTTCCTGCGGAAGTCTGTAAGGCGCTGGTGACGACAACCCGGAGTTCACCTCCTACATAGTTGCTGCCTTCCTCAACGACGACCATTGTGCCATCATCGAGATAGCCAATACCTTGACTGGGTTCTTTGCCTTCCTTGAGAATTTTTAGGTCAATATTATCTCCAGGTAGATAGGTGGGACGAACTGCGTTCACCAAATCGTTCACATTCAACACAGGCACTTTTTGAACGCTAGCAACTTTTGATAAGTTGTAGTCATTTGTAAGCAGTGTCGCGTTGATTTCTTGGGCGAAGCGTACTAACTTAGCATCCACTGTGGCAATATCGTCATAGTCAATTGAGTTGATTAGGATGCGATCAGGGTAAGCTGCTTTGATCCGGTTGAGAATCTCTAGTCCTCGCCTTCCCCGTACCCGTTTTTGGTCTTTGCTAGCATCGGCGACTTGTTGCAATTCTTGTAAGACGAACTGCGGTACGATGATTTGTCCTTCTAAAAACCCGGTTTCTAGTAGTGTTTCAATGCGACCATCGATAATGCAACTGGTGTCTAAAACTTTGGTACTAGCAGGTTTAAGTGTTCCTTCTACAACCATTGATTCCACGGTATTGGGATTGATAAGCCTTAATAATCCTCGTCCGTGGGCATCTGCTAAATTCATACCAGTGTAGGACAGTATAATGCTACCGACAACAGCTACCAGCGGTTTTATAAAACTAAAATCTGCTGGAATAGGTAGCAAGAATAACGGAGCAAGCATTAAGTTTGCTATTAATAGTCCGATGACTAATCCAATGGCACGAGTTAAAATAACTTCTAGAGGTAGTTCTCGGACTTGAGCCTGCAAGCGACGATATCCTGTTTGGAAACTCAAGCCAAGCGCACCTCCAAACATGGCGGCAAAAGCTGCGACAACCATGCGTAGAGCTTCCAGGTTAGAAACTCTAGCTAGTGCCCCAGTTGGTAACAGATCCGTGCTGTAGTAACCTATCCCCGCTGCTGCCAGGACGAATGAAAAAATAATAATGGCATCAAGCATTGTTGTATAGTTTTCCTGCAACTGTGTTTCCCGAAAAAGTAAAGTATTTTTTAATTCTTCGGTTAGATAGATTTAGAAACAATTACGGTCATACTAAGGGCTTAGTCTGACAACATCTGCAATCATTATAACCAAAGAGTTTTATGCTTTATCTTTTTCATCATTTTGTTGTAAAACGATAAAAAACTCTAAATAATACAGTAATTTTCATGAGTTTGTATTGGTGTAAATGATAATTTAAATCTTTATCAAAATGATTCAAAATATTTCTACTTTCGGTATTCCAAGTTCCGCTTATATTCATATTCCCTTTTGTAGAAGGCGATGCTTTTACTGTGATTTCCCTGTATCGGTTGTGGGGGAGCGCTTACGGGGTGAAACATCTGGCACCATTTCCCAATACGTTCATATGCTATGTCAAGAAATTGCCATTACGCCAGCCCTTGGTCAACCCTTGATAACAATTTTCTTTGGAGGCGGTACCCCTTCTCTTCTGTCTACAGAGCAGTTAAAAAGCATATTAGCAGCCCTTGAAGCACAGTTTGGTGTATCTCCTGGGGCAGAAATTTCAATGGAAATAGACCCAGGTACGTTTGATTTAGGACATCTACAAGGTTACCGCAGTGCAGGCGTAAATCGGATAAGTTTAGGTGTACAAGCGTTTCAGGAAGACTTATTGCAAATTTGTGGGCGATCGCACTCAGTCTCTGATATATTCGCAGCTGTAGACTTGATTCAGCAAGCAAAGATCCCTGAATTTAGTTTAGACTTAATTTCGGGATTACCGCATCAAACTTTAGATAGGTGGCAGGAGTCTTTAGAAAAAGCGGTTACCATAGCCCCTACGCATATATCAATCTACGACTTAACGATTGAGCCTGGAACGGCTTTTGGTCGTTATTACAAACCCGGGGATCAACCTTTGCCAACAGATGAAACCACAGTCAAAATGTATCGCATGGCACAGCAAATTTTGACGAGTGCAGGTTACGAGCATTATGAAATCTCTAACTATGCAAAGCCGGGACATCAGTGTCGCCATAATCGAGTTTATTGGGAAAATCGTCCATATTATGGCTTTGGCATGGGTGCAGCAAGTTATGTAGAAGGGAAACGGTTCACACGTCCACGCAAAACGAAGGAGTATTATCAATGGATGCAAGATGGTAGTGTCATTGATTGTGAAGTGACATCACCAGAGGAAGCTCTATTAGAAACTTTAATGCTAGGTTTGCGTTTGGCAGAAGGTGTGAGTTTAGCGGTGTTGGCAAAACAGTTTGGGGAGGAGAAGGTGGAGGAAATTCACAAGTGTTTGCAACCGTACTTTGAGAAGGGTTGGGTGGAAATTGTAGAAGAAAGGTTGCACTTGAGTGATCCCGATGGGTTTTTGTTTTCTAATGTAGTGTTGGCGAGATTGTTTAGTGAGTTGGGCAAATGAACCACACTAAGCGTGGGGAAACGAGGGGATGGAGTTAAATGATGGTACGCTCACCCTTTCTCCATAAGCAGAGTGGAGAAGGGGAGATTCAATCATAATTGCGAAGTTTAACGTGGGAGCATATAACTCGCACTAAGAAGCGCTTTTCAATGAATTTAACCTTTCAGCCATATATTGACCCACAACGGCTTCAGAACATTTCGTTTCCCACCACTTCAAAGATTCTTGGTGTTTTTCCTGCAAGAGGTGCTTGTTTTCAAGTAGGTTTTCCAGGACTTCCCCGAGTTCCCGCCAATTCTTTATTTGAATAGCAGGTGCTTCCTCATAAAACCATCGTGAAGGCAATAGTTCTGTCACTGGAATGCAACCATATCTGATTGCTTCAAAAAAGCGGATTGTCTCAAACGAAGTTCCTCTAGGAATGAGACATATTTTTGCATTCATCATTCTTTCGGAATAGGTGCTGACATCTTCTTGACTTGTCGCATGGAAACCCGGGGTGACTGATAAGTCAGCTTTCATCTCGGGATGTTTTTCCATAAAATTATTCAGGCTTGATATCATCTCTCTTCGAGAGAAAGTTTTTGGAGTTCCCAACCACTGCTTCAAAGACCATGGAGGTAATGGCACGTGTACTACACTACCTGCAAAAAAAACGTCATTAGGACGTGCTTCTATATCCTTAATTGGCAAATCCTTTGAGTTACCGTACCCCTGTGGGATATCGTAAATAGGCGGAATTTCAGTTCTACCAGTCTGCCAGAGCTTAAACTTTTGAAAGTGATAATTGATTACCCACGGAAGGCGGTAAACTAATATTCTCAGAAATTGGATCACACTCAGAAAGTTTAGATAAGAAGGCTGGAGCAAGGGATTGCATCCAAGTATTGGACGCGTTCCAAGGCATTTGAAGACAGCACCTACCTTGTGAAAATACTTTGGTATGCGAAACCATTCGTCTCCCAGCACTACAGCAATAACATTTTCCCCATATGAAGGAAGTTCATTAATTTCGTCCCAGGTGACATAGAAAACCAGACCACTCACTTTTAAATGTTTCTCCATCGCCTGGAACACTCTACTGTAGTATGTAGACAAGCCCAGGTTTGATGGTGGATTGACATCGTATATATTCCAGGGAATGGGCTCCTGATCTGCTTTTATGTAGACGAAGTACTGATTGGAAAGCGGTTTCATCATTCACACATCAAAATTTCTTGATTAGTTGCTGGAATGGAGATAGACAAACATAGAGTTTGTTGACTATTTATCGCACTCACAACTCAGGGTACATATCAACTTTGTACTACTTCATCTGTGTTATTCTGCACCACCAGTGTGAGAAATGAGCCTGCCTACAGGATAAGTTGCGACTTTGTGAGGAGGTATGCCTTCAGTCATGGCTGCTGGTATTTCATCTACTGGTTGGGTTTTAGCTGCTAAATAATCTGTCCGCAGCTTGTCTAGCATTTGTTCACGCCTGTCATACACCCGCTTGAGAGTACGAGGCTGACACTGGTTCAAGACGTAAGCTGTGAGTAAAGGCAATGCAATTGTGCTATCGGTATAACAAACAATTGTGCTGGGTAACTCATCTGGGTCAATTTTACCCCAACTGACAGCTTCCGAGGGTGTTGCTCCAGATAATCCTCCAGTATCTGGACGAGCATCGGTAAACTGGATAAAGTAATCGTGTCCTCGTTCTTCTAATCCCAGGACTTCGTGAATTTGCGGTTGTGTTTGTAGCAAAAAGTTTTTAGGACTGCCACCACCAAGAATGACAGCTGCGCTCTTGCCTCCTGTTTCCCGGGCGCTGTAGGCAATGGCTGCCGTTTCATTAACATCAATTGCCGGATCTAATACAAGCTGAGAACCTTCCAAAGATAGTGCAGCAACGTTCATGCCAATAGAACTATCTCCAGGTGATGATGTATATATAGGTACTCCATACTCATAAGCTGTAGCTAGCAGACTGGAATGCTTCACCCCCAGTTGCTTTTCTACTTCTCGGACATACTTACCTAGTAAATTATGAAATTCAGCAGTTCCCATTCGTTTTTGGAATGGTTCTGCTTGTAAAATTTTACGGATGAAAGCATCTGTTTCTAGCAGCACATCGTAGCCAAAGATTATGTCATAAATGCGGATGGTGCCTTGCTGACGCAGCTTCACATCATCCAAAAATGGATGACCAGTAAACAGTTCAAAACCTAGCCCATAGTGCATATCATGGTAAAGATTCGCACCTGTACTAATGATCCAGTCAATAAATCCGTTGCGGATCAGCGGCGTCAGCGCAGAAACTCCGAATCCTGCTGGTGTCAGCGCACCAGAAAGGCTGACTCCCACAGTCACACCTTCAATAAATACATCCCGACTCAGAAGATGACAGATCTCCCGTAACCGTGCTGAATTGTAAGCAGTGAAGTAATTATCAATCAAATCGACAACTCCGATATCAGTTGGTATCGGTGCAGGTGCGATTTTTTTCTCCAGATGTTTTGACATTTTTGGTAGTTCCCAACAAATATCTGAATCAACGATAGGATACAATCCTAGCTAGCTTTCAGTTATTTCCCGCATCACCTGTAGGTAGCAATTGTAAGTATTTTGGTTCATCATATGCTTTGAAAATAAAGGTTATGGAGTTTACAGAGGAAGATACTTATACTTTATGCAACCTTGTAAATGTCCTGCCAACCAAGCAAAATCTAATAACCACCGCACCAAACTTTCTCTATTACGAACTTTCACTATAAATTTCACAGGAAGAATCACTCCGTCTTTAACAAACCCCTGCCATTTAATCAACTTAGGCATACCCACTTGTTGATGCTTTTTATGCAGCAACACATCATAACAAGCTAATTTCCAATAGCGATGGTACAAACCTCTAGTGGTGTTGCGAAACCGGAAATGAACTAGGGCATCTTTTGCTGAGTCAAGTGTTTTCCCTGCCTCTTGAATCCTCCAGCAGTAGTCAACGTCTTGGAGTGAGAGCATTGTTTCATCGAAACCACCAACCATTTCATGGACTGAACGCTTGACACCAAGATTACTGCAGCCTGCGTAGGGAAAATATGGATGCTGGTTAACTCCGTTACCCTCTCTGTATTCACAACACTGAATCACCCACAGTTGGTTGAGTTTCGAGTACTCGTTGCGACCTGCAACAAGATCATACTTGGAGAGTGCTTCTATCATAGCTGCTACCCATCCTGGAGCCACTTCGTCGTCAGCATCACAAAATGCGATCGCCTCACTCTTGGCAACACTGACACCAACGTTACGGGCGTGCGCAGAACCTCTGCGAGCAGATGCTTCGACAAAACGAAGATGAGGTATGCGTTGCTGATATTGTTTTATGATCGCCACTGTGTCATCAGTTGAACCGTTGTCAGCAACAATAATTTCCCATGGTTGGGAACATTGCTGCCTAGCCAACGCTTCCAACTGAAAAGCGATGGTATCCGCTGCGTTGAAACAGGGTATGACCACACTTAACTTCATACAAACTTAATATTCTCGGCAATTCATGCTTTTTCAGCATCTTACGTTGTTTCTCAAAACTTTTTATATTTTTTCAGATGCTGTTGACGCAACTATATGCCAGATTTTTTCCTGGTCACTTTACCAATTTTTTTTAATTTTTGTGATATTGTTAACGCCTCTGTCATTCAATTTCTGCTCGTGCCTTCTCCACAGATTATTTTAGATTCGTAGTGGCGTGACACAGCTAAATTAGTGTATTAGATTAGTAGTCAACTTCTGTGCTAAAGCACTACTACTGGCGCGACACAGCTAAATTTGTGCATTAGATTAGTAGTCAACTTCTGTGCTAAAGCACTACTACGAGCTTTTTCTATCGCATCATTTTAGTCTTGTCACGCCACTACGAGCTTTTTCTATCGCATCATTTTAGTCGTGTCACGCCAGTAGGATGTGTTAGGCGTAGCCGTAACGCATCAATTGTTTGAGCAGCATGGGCTACTACATTTATTCATGTCGAGCTACTTGTCATCTATCTATAGTTAGATAATATTACTTTGGCTCATAGAAATTTTGTTTCTCATTAAATCCAGTCGCTCGATCAGGAGTATTTTGGTTCATCCTAGTATTAATGACCAAAAATATGGGATACAAGCCTCGCCCTTCTAGGGCGACTTTTGATACAATAGAATGACTCGCTACACAGCCAGAGTCTCGCGCTGCGGCGGAGGAACCTGTCTCGCAATGGGCGTAGTCTCCTGAGAAAGTTTTGGCTCCTGGAGAGCAAAAGGAATTTTCTCTATCCATACAGCGGTGGGGCGCATCGCAGTGAATTTTGGTGAGGGTAAAGTCGCTGGACTCCCATTGATCCAAGAATCCCCGTCCTAAAGTCCGGAGAGCCGTCAAAGTGAACTAAATGCCAGCGCCATGCAAACCGATGAAACTTGGGCAACTACGAGTGATGTAACTGTTCGGGAAAATTCTTCCCTGACGTCAGAACAGTACCGCAAAAAGATGCAGCGACGCCAAGAAGTCCAGGAAGCGCGAATGACTCATGCGTCTAGCGAAAAAGGGTTAATTATTGTTAATACGGGTCATGGCAAGGGAAAAACCACTGCAGCGCTAGGAATGGTGTTGCGTGCGCTTGGTCATGGGTATAAGGTAGCCATTGTTCAATTTATCAAAGGCGCTTGGGAACCTGCCGAAAAAAGAGTTTTTAGTATTTGGCAAGATGATTTATTAGAATTTCATGCAATGGGTGAAGGCTTCACCTGGGACACTCAAGATCGCGATCGCGATATCGAAAAAGCGATCGCTGCTTGGCAAAAAGGATTAGAATACATCCGTAACCCAGACTTCAAGCTGGTACTGTTGGATGAAATTAATATTGCTCTTAAACTTGGCTACTTACAAGTTGAGGAAGTTTTAGCTGGGTTGGCTCAAAAGCCGCATGACAATCATGTTATTCTGACAGGCAGAGGTGCACCCACAGCCTTGATTGAACGCGCCGACTTAGTAACGGAAATGACATTAGTTAAGCATCCTCTTCGTGATCAAGGTATTAAGGCGCAACCAGGAATTGAGTATTAAAAATTCATGAGTCGTGAGTTCTGAGTTTCACTTTCTTGCTCTCAACTCTTACAACGTATTGCAAGTCAGTGAAGTACAATCGTGAGGTCTAAAAGGCAGATACAAAACACAAAACCATTTTTACTTCTGACTACTGACTTCTGAATTCTGCTGTGACTCTTCACTGTTAGAAGTTCTGAGAATTTTTGGAAAGAACAATTAAGCAGATTTTTTAGTTCCTCTAATGATTGCACTTGTTGAGCTAGTCGAATTGCCAGGCAATAGCACTTGGGATTTTTGGATACATTAGACCTCTTGCATAAATCTTCGCCCTAGCCAAAATCTCTCTCCCAACCTTGGGAGAGAGATTTTGAAATTGGCAGAAGGGGTTGGGGATAAGGGCAAGTTTGGCATTCGTGCAAGAGGTCTATTTTGCTAAATTATTGCTTGGCTAAAAATCTAAAAAGATTGTTAGACCCAAATTTGAAATATGCTGAGGCTTTCCTGCAGTTACAAAAAAACATTATTTCTACGAATTTCCACTTAAAAGGCTGTAAACTAACCCAGTTAGTACAATCAAAGTTATAATCGTGTAAGTCAAGTCCCTTTGCCGCACAAACGCAAACAAAGAGAATACCACTCGTGCAATTGGTGTGGCAATTAATAGCAGCAATCCAAGTTGGATAACGCCACGACGACGACCTAATAAAACTGCTGTTGCTACTCCCTCCGGAGAACGAAAATCTGCGGGTTCTCCTCGAAAGAACTGATAATTAGTAGAACTGCAACCGTAGCGAATTAAGTACAAAACTCCGCCTATCAAAACCACAGATGTAGCAAAAACAACACCTAATCTTAAAAGGTTCCCTACAAACTGCTCAATTTGATGTTCGCTCCATCTACGCCTGGGTTGAGACATGCTAAATCCCTCCCGTTAAACCTTTGTAAATCATCTCAACTGCCAGTCCCAAAATCACAAGGCTGAAGATATTTCGCAACAACCCAATCCTAGCTCTAACCAGTACCCTTGCTCCTAACAAAGCACCAAATAGTACCCCCAACATGACTGGCATTGCCAGTCCCGGATCGATATAACCCCGCTTCAGGTACACCCCAGCACTAGCTGCCGCCGTTACCCCAATCATAAAATTGCTCGTGGTGGTAGAAACCTTAAATGGAATACGCATGGCTTGATCCATTGCTAGTACTTTAACAGCTCCTGAACCAATGCCAAGTAATCCTGAAAGTACCCCAGCAAGAAACATGAGTCCAAATCCAACTGGTACTGCACGGACAGTATAAAACTTTTGCCCATCAGGAGTTGGGTAACTACCATTTAGTTTGAGAAGAGTTGCCAAAGGATCTGGTTCACTGTCAAGGTGTTCAATGCGGTGTTGACGCGATAGGTATGCACTATACAGTAGAACAATACCGAAGACGATCGCGATCGCTCTAGTAGAAACTATGCCTGCCACAATGGCCCCGACTATGGCACCAAATGTTGTCGCTACTTCCAGAAACATCCCTAACCGCAGATTAGTGTAACCTTCCTTGACGTAGGCAGATGCAGCTCCACTAGATGTAGCAATCACAGATACCAGTGAAGCACCAACTGCATATCGAATATCAACCCCAAATGCCAAAGTTAACAAAGGTACAATTACGACTCCACCCCCTAAGCCAGTCAATGAGCCCAGAAAACCTGCGGTTAAGGAACCAAGCCAAACTGATAAGGAAAATTCTAAAATATTCACGTTCGTGAGTTTTGCGTCACTTAAATTACTATTTTTTTGGGCTGAGTTATGAAGCCGAATTGCCCATGTTTGTAAGCATTACTTTTATTGCATTTATGAGCAGCTTTGCTTAAAATGCTCAATTCAAGTTTACGTGAGCGTATCGATACAAGCAATCGTTCTTTTCTGTCAAAATGATAGATAAAATTGATTGAATTTGTGATGAAGCGCTGCTTCACCCCACACTAGCTCCCCCTACTTGTATTTAAAAAATCAAATAGGAATTCTATACTGCTA
Source organism: Nostocales cyanobacterium HT-58-2 (assembly GCA_002163975.1). GTDB lineage: Bacteria > Cyanobacteriota > Cyanobacteriia > Cyanobacteriales > Nostocaceae > HT-58-2. Next base: position 172,420 of record CP019636.1, read on the forward strand.
CAAATTCCAATAATATCTGTTCCACAGCAATGCTATCTTAATGGGTTATTAGTATCTGCTCAAAAGCTTGAGAGACTCTAGTAGAAAAGCGTTCCCGGTGCTTGAGTAACACAAATTGACGGGTGATATCAAAAAACGTCGTTGATTTTTGTGCTCCATCTATGATAACAACTGCACGAAGGGTACCGAGTTGCAGTTCCTTGTTTACCATCAATTCGGAAATTGCCGCCACACCTACTCCACTTTCGACAGCTACTTTGACCATTTCACCTGTACTCATCTCCAGAATAACTGTTAATTCGGCTAGCTCAATTCCCCAGTCTTGCAAAGCCTGCTCAAAACGTTGACGAGTACCTGAGCCTTTTTCTCGCATCACCCAAACGGTTTTAGAAAGTTCATACATAGAAACACTCTGGCGTTCAAACCAAGGGTGAGACTTTCCAACCACAACAAGCAAGCGGTCGCCTCCTACCACTCGCTGTTCTAGAAAATCCTTAACTGATGGCTCAATTTCCCCTTCTACAAGACCGAGGTCAAACAATCCTTTGACTGTTCCAGCACTAATTTCTTGAGTGTTGCCCAAGGTACAGTTAACCTGAATTCCAGAATATTGTTGTTTGAACTTGCTGATGAACTGGGGAAGCCAATAATTACCAATTGTCTGACTTGCCCCTAACCTCAGTTCACCTTGTTGCAGATTGTTTAATTCTCGCAATCCCCGCTCGCACAAAGCAACTGCATTAAAAATTTTCTGCGCTTCCACTTGTAGCAACATCCCGGCATCAGTTATCTCTATGTGACGACCGATGCGATGAAACAACTTCACGCCATATTTCTCTTCCAAGCTTTGAATTGCCGCACTTACGGAAGACTGGGTAATGTAGAGTGCCTCAGCTGCACGGGTAAAGTGCATATGCTGTGCTACTGCTAGAAAGATTTCTAACTGGTCGAGGGTCATCCTTGTCATGGATTAGTTTCCCTAACTAAAGTTTAGTAATTTTATTTAATCGTTTATTTCTATCATTTTTACAATAAAGAACGTTTGCTCCTATGGTTTAGCTTATCTAAAGTGAAATCAAGCACAAGATGCAATTAAGCCATAACTCATGAAAAAAATTAGTAGCCCTGACTATCCAATAAGACTAGAGAAGAGGATCTCAGTCGGGGTACGAAAACTTCTATTTCTATGCAGTGCCTTTTTATGCCTGATAAATTGGATTTCATCACCTTTAGCACTAACGCTAGGGATGATTTTGTCGTTAACTGTGCAAAACCCCTTTCCGCGTACCAGTAGGTACGTCGCTAAATATCTACTACAAGGTTGTGTTATTTTGCTCGGTTTCGGGATGAATTTAGCGGTTGTACTCAAAGCAGGTGAGAGTGGCGCATTATTTGCAGCCGTTAGCATTGTGGCTACTTTTTTTTGCGGTAACATTTTGGGGCAGCAGTTGAAGATTCCTGTGAAAGCTTCTGTTCTTATTTCCGCGGGTACAGCAATTTGTGGCGGTTCGGCGATCGCTGCTGTTAGTTCAGTAATTAGCGCAGCAGAAAGTGAAATTTCTGTGGCTATGGGAACAGTTTTTCTACTTAATGCGGTAGCATTGTACGTCTTTCCACCTCTAGGTCATCTGCTGCACCTAACACCAACACAGTTTGGGACATGGGCAGGTGTAGCAATTCATGATATTTCCAGCGTTGTCGGAGCAGCATCACACTTTGGTTTAGGCGCACTGAGCACAGCGACAGCAGTAAAACTCTCCCGTGCTTTGTGGATTGTCCCTGTCTCAGTGACAGCGGCTTTTATCTTCCGACGTTACCACATATGGGACAAGCAGCAGATTCCAAATCCAATACAAATACCTTGGTTCATTGGCTTGTTCCTTCTAGCTTCTGTAGTCAGGACGTTTGTACCAGGGACAGCTATTTGGTCACCGCTACTGACACGTCTATCAGAATCGGGGTTGACGCTGACATTGTTTCTTATTGGTGCAGGTTTGTCACAACCAGCGTTGAAGGCAGTTGGCTGGAAGCCGATGGTGCAAGGGATGGTGCTTTGGGTATTTATCAGTGTTAGCTCGATGTTAATTATTCGACAAGTTGTACATTAATAGAAGCAGACTACATTCATGCTTATGCGTTGAAAGATACTCCAGTAAGAGAAGTGTATTTTTTCACTAATTTCCCGCAACCAGGAAAACATAATTTCATTTCACTTTGTCAAGTTAGCTAACGAGAGGTCTATTCATCCTTGATGGGTTGGAAAGCAATTTGACAGAGTTAATTTCTTATAGTGATCACTTAGATTGACACATTTGTAAAATGCGGCGATCAATAGCACTGATATTATTTAGTGAATAATAATCTTGCAACGTTACAGAGTGAGCATAAGTACTGGACTCATCATCCATAACACGAGGCAATGTATTGTTTGTTGCCACCTGAGTTGGGCTTTTGTCACCAGGGTAACCAGTCACCGTCATTGCCAACTCTCCTGAAGAGTGAAGTGTGCCATTAAAGCAACTAAACTCTGAACTGGGCATATATAAAGCACCCACAACCTTGCCTTGCTGTTTCTCAAATATGATGTAGCCTTGCCCTAGTTGACCTGATTTAGGCGATTGACCATAGAGGTAAATGCCATCTTGCTTGGGTAACCTAGCTCTTATAGGCGTAGTTGCGGTTGTTTGGGCAGAGGTGAGGGGATCTCCAACCTTTGTTGTGGTTGTAGATACTGCTTCCAAATTATTTGGGTGAGTAAAATGAGTTGGAACGGTAGCTGATTTTGCTAGTACTCTTTGTAGACGGGTTTCTTTGTTCTGAGTGTATTCTGAAGTTGGGTAAGGATTTCTTTGCAACCAAGTATAAGTTGGTAATTGAGAATCTGTAGATGACACTATGGATGAGTCAACGTACGCAAGCTGATTACTCATTACTGGTTTAGGGCGATTGGCAACCACGCCAAGCAACAGAAGTACACCAACAAAGGGGATTCCTAATAAACTAGAGGAAGGGAATTTTTTGATGTTGTTTGGCACCCTATTTCTCCTGTAAAAAAAATATCTTGGTTTTCTGCAACTTACCTACAAACGTACCGAACTATTAAGTTGTAAAGGCTCCGTCAATGGTTTGATTTATATTGTCTAGAAAAAATCTCTTTCAACAAAGGAACTTTTTCTTTAATTTTGGGTCATTGAATCCTGGGCGATGATCTTAACCTATCATTGTTTGGGTTACTCGTGCTTCATCCATCAGAGTCACCCAAATGGGTGATATTTTGAAAAATAAAAATTCAAAACGAAAAGCTAATTTTTGATATTTTTTATTTTTTATTCTTAATTTTTAAAATATTTATACCTGCATGAACAAGGAGAACTACACAAGCAATTCTCTCGATTCCGGATTTCGTCCAAAAACTTTGGCAAAAATCACATCAATCCAGGGAATTAGGAAAGTCATCCGTTCGGCGTAGCCGTTCTCGAACGCGAGTGTGTCTGGTGATAGGTGATAGGAGAAGGGCAGGGAGGTTCGCGCGAGTGTGCAGACTACTGTCTAGGATTCAGTCTCAGAGTGTTTTGTCGTCGTCAACGTAGTGGCTCATAATGACAAAAACGCCCCCTAGGTTCAGGAGGCGTGTCAGTTTTATTGTGTCAAGATGTAGCAATGCTACGTCTGTACTTTAGCTAGCAACGTACTCTTTGACATTTGCACGACGGCGACGCAGATGAGCTAGAGCTTGATGCTCTAACTGACGGACGCGTTCGCGGCTGAGATTCAACCGTTCGCCAACTTTTGCCAAAGACATTTCATTACCATCTACTAAACCAAAGCGCAGTGCTAGAACTTCTCTCTGTTGTGGGGTGAGTTCTGCCAACATATTGTTCAAGTCTTGGCGCAAGAATTCCTGTGTCATGTAATACTCTGGTGATGGTCCTTCATCTTCGAGCATTTCTTGCAGTTCGGTATCTTGGTTATCGCCAACTTTGACATCCAAAGAGACTGGTTGACGCGCCATGTTCAGATACTCACGGATCTGAGCTGGTTCTAACTCAAGTTCTTTGGCAATTTCAGCAGGAGAAGGTGATCTACCTAACGTCTGAGCAAGTTCTCGCTGCACTTTCTTAATTTTGTTGAGTTTCTCGGTGATGTGGATAGGTAAGCGAATGGTACGACCTTGCTGGGCGATCGCACGAGTAATAGCTTGGCGAATCCACCAGTAAGCGTAAGTCGAAAACTTGTAACCCCTCATTGGGTCAAATTTCTCTACACCTCGCTCTAATCCTAGTGTTCCTTCCTGGATGAGATCCAGAAACTCCATATTCCGCTTCTGGTACTTCTTGGCAATGGCAACGACTAAGCGCAAATTCGCTTCAATCATCTTCTGCTTTGCCCGCTTGCCTTGGTGTACTATCTGTTTGACATCAGTCTCAGATTTACGAACATGATCCGCCCACTCTTGTAAGGTCGGTTCATGGCGCAATTTCTTGGCCAAAGCCTCCTTAGCATCCAGGAGCGTCATCATTTGTTGTACCTGTTTCCCATAAACAATCTCTTGCTCACGGGTTAGCAGTGGTACACGACCAATCTCGCGCAGATAGGTTCGCACCATATCAGCCGTGAATTTGGCGTTAAGGTTTTCAGTTTGGTTGTCAACAGTAGGCATTGGTGCGTTTTCCTCTACTCCGTAAACAAAAATGAATACTCAATGACTAGGGCGGATTGGGAAAGTTAGTACACGTATTACGCAACCAGGGGAACTCTTACAGAAAAAATTGATTCCTACAGAGTCTGTCAAGACGGTCACTCTCTTTGATAGGTTCCCCTACCTTCCCTACATTTTGAAATCGTTTATAAACATGCTGGCTTATTTTCCAGAATTCTTTTAATTCTTCCGTCGCTGGCGGTGACAGTTATAATACGAAGTCGATATGAGTTCTACTTATCTCTATAGTACGACAAATCGTGCCGATAGTAAAGTAGCCTAGTTAAATCTTTCAATTATAATGCAAATCAATACTTTTGCACAAAAAATCTGACATAGTTTTTCAAAACTTACTATATATATAGTGACTCCATAATCCCGTAATCAGTCCTCCGCCTATAGCCGGATAACCGAACTGAAATGGTTATCATCATGGAGGGATGTCACCAAATCTAAAAATCAGGAATGGGAAATTCTGAATTGGTAGTTGATATATTTTCTCCACTACTAACCTGGGTTTACAGCTATTAATCTTTCCACTAAAGACTCAATAGCTGATAAAGGCGCTCCTGGCTTGAGAGCCACATCAATTGCCTTGTACATCAATTGCCTTGTAAGTACCTGGGTCATGAATTTTAAGCCACTTCCAACTTTCTTTGGAACCAAGATACCACTTCTGGCTTAAGGCAAAATAGTCTTCAAGCAGTGCATACAACAGCCACACACGACGATGGTCAGCCTCAATGTCTCCTTGTGAGATGCGCTTTAACATCTTACTGAACCAAGTGTGCCGCCGTTGAATTTCATTTGCTGATAGGACCGCAGGACTAGTGGCAAAGAACTCATCCACTTGCTTGAGCAGTCTTTGTGCAAAACTTTCCTGCTCTCGCAACACTATGCCCCCTCTAATCCGCAGGAAGGAACTATCTATGATAATAACATCTTTCTCGTTATAGATGAAAATATCCAAGTAGCTGTTATTCCAGAGGCGGGCATTATGCAAACTCTCGCCAGTTTGTCTAACGGCAAACAGCTCGTAGTCACTTTCAGCAGTGTGTGTGCCTTTGGCTCTAGAACGGTACAATATCACAGTGTGACAGCCGTGAATATTGCACAGTTCATCAACCACTGCTGCAAGAAGAGGGTCATTGCTGAGTGGATTTAAGGTGCTGGACATAATCGCATTTGTTTAGAAATTGATAATGAGTTTGTCGTCGCGTTGAAGCGTAACGACAAGCTTAGATATTAACTACCAATTACTAAATCCAAAATCCAAAATTTCAAATCCCTAAAAGCCGAGATCTGCTTTAGCTAATTCAGCAGCAGCGAAGACTTCTTCATCTGGCTTTTCGTCCCAAGCAGTTTCGCCAATTTCTTCATAGAATTTGGTATCGTAGGGACGAGTACGGACAACAACAGGCATAGGAACGGCGTGACCTAAAATCAGGGCTTGTTGCTTAGAGTCCAACTTTGCTAATACAGACCGCAAGGCGCCTCCACCAGAAACCCCAGTAAAAATCGCCTCAATGTCTTTTTCATCATTGAGTAAGGCGGTGATCCGAGTGCCAATCTGGGACATCACTTCATTATCTATGCCCGATGGACGTTGATCAACGACCAAAAGCGTGACAAAGTATTTGCGCATCTCGCGAGCGATCGTCCCAAAGATAGTGCTTTGTACTGTTGCTGGATCGAGAAAACGGTGGGCTTCCTCAATCGTAATCATTAGTTGCGTTGGTCTATCGGTCGGATTTTTTGTTTGTAAAAACTTCTCCGCTTTACTCACATAATGTTGGTGAATTCGTCGGGTAATCATATTAGTCACCAACATATACGAGAGCATATTTGACTGGGAGCCAAACTCTACGACAATATTCTTCCCAGCTTCTAGAGACCGCAACATTTGATTGACATAATTTTGCGGACAAGCGGCGCGCATATACTTTAGATTTTCCAATCGCAGAAGTTTACGCTGCAATGCTGTAATCGAACCTTGGTGTCCTCGCTTCTCCTCACAAAAGAGCTTGATTTCCTCGTTGGTCATATTTATTAATTGGAGAATCCAAGACTTGCCAAACTCCGCATACAAAATATTGGCATTATCTAAACTTGCTTCCGATAGCCCTAAATCTCGGCTGCATAATTTAATATCTTCTACTTCAATTTGGTCATAACTTAAGTAGAGTTCTTGAGCGTGAGGAACTCCTCGACGCTTGGTAGATTCTGGGTCAAGAGTGTAAACTTCAACGAGACTGGGAAAGAGCTGCTTTAAGCCTTTGACAGTACTCATTTGTTTGCCTTCAGAGACTGCTTCCCAGCCATACTCTGAGTGCATATCAAAAATTAAATTAACTGCAGCATTTTTGCGGATTGTCCCTGCTAAGAGTAAGCGCGTCAAAAAGGATTTGCCTGTTCCTGATTTTCCAAAAACGCCGTTGCTTCTTTCCACAAAGCGGTTTAAATCAAGGCAAACTGGTACTTCCATATCCAGTGGTTTGCCAATGGAAAAATTTTTCCTTTGAGGGTCATCTTCCCAACCAAAGACTCGGCGAAAATCTTCTTCTGAAGCTTCATACACTTGGCTAAAGTGGCTGGGAATCGTTTTCACTGGTAGTAGTTCCATCGTCGTGTTGGTTTGTGGCTGAAATGATGCCAAACCTGTGGTTGATGGAACAAAAGGATTTGCAGATTTACCGTTGGTTGGAGAATAAGTTTCTTCCGATTCGGGGGTAAACATCAACATAGGTGCGAGGTTGATGGTACCGTAGGTCCCGCCTCCTGCTAAAATTTCTCGCAAAAAAGTATCTTCCCAATTAGGAGGATTAGCAATAATTCGTTGGTTGGCAATTCCTAACGCCACATCTGTGAGCATGCAGAAAAAACGCGATCGCACCCCTTGCACGACTAAAAACTTACCGACGCGCATATCTTCCACCGAAACATCGGGGTGCAATCTAACTTCTAATCCCCCAGTGAGAGAGCCTTGTATGACTGAACCTAATGGCTGTCCCAAATTCATTTCATTAATCACATAGTGATGAGTCTACTTTTATGTTGCATTGTAATTGTATGAGACAACATTTGTGATGCAACTTGCTATGAGTTCAAAGTCCATAGTCCAAACAATTTTGACTCTTGAGACATTACTCAATTTGAATTGAAGTAGGCGCGTTACCAGTTCCTGTTGTGGTAAAACTTGTGAGTGGTCTACGAAATTGGGCATAGAGGCGATCGCGCCAAGCGAAGAACGGTTCATAAACAGGATTATCTGCTAATCCAGGCACTCCTTTGCCTCTGAGGGTTACTGGTAAATCTAAATAAGGACCATCAGGAAACTTCAGCAATATGGATAAACCCGCCACAGCCAAGTCAGCTAATGTAGGTTCATCTCCTACTAAATAAGGACTATCTGCTAGCAACAGCGTTAGGGCTTCCAAATCTTGCTTCAAGTCAGTGAGTGCACTGCTGATGACATCTGGGCTGTAACCTACGCCAAAACCCAACACTTGCAATACATCGTTGGGTACTCCTTGCACTAGAGTTTTGAGGACATCTGGTGTTGTAGTAGGTAGTAAAGACCTGCGGAAATTCTGGTCTTGACTAATGGCAGAAAACAATGCTTTGCGACTTTTATTGCCAATCGACTCATCCGCCCATTCTTCTATCAGTAAACATAAACCCCGTTGTTTTGAATCGATTGGTATCAATGGACGTTCTGGATACTTTGAGTCTAAATACTTAGCTATTTTCGTTGAATCTGCTATGTATTTATTACCGTCCTTTAACACTGGTACTTGCCGCTGACCAGTCAACCGGAATAGTTCTACCTGTCCAATTCCTGGTGTCACCTCAATTTTGCGGTACTCCAGCCCTTTGTAATCGAGGATGAGACGTACTTTTTCTGAGTATTGAGATAGCTCAAACTGGTATAATTCCAACATTTTTCAGTTTCTGTACGTGGTTTACTTATAAATTTTACAAGTTTATTTTAGTGAAAATAATTTGGTTTTACCATTTCTGCCTGTTAAATTGATACTCAGGTTGAAATCCCGCTTAAATTTTGGATCAATTATTCATTCTTTAAAAAATAGTTTTTGATAAATCAAATTAAAAATAATTGAAAATTATTGAACCATATTGAATCAGGCTTATTTAATAAGAAAGCTTGTATAATTATTGAGGTCCATCAAGGATAAATAAACTTTCTCTTTCTATAAATAGCTGTAGAAAATATTTGATTTGTAGATAACAAGACTTTTTATTTTCATCTTAAACAGAGCTAAATCTCTGAAAAATACTTAAAAATGTTGTATATTATTTTGCTTTTTAGAAGTTGGAATCATGCAATATTGCGGAAAATTTCATTCTAAGGGAACATAATGGCTAATGAAATCGTCTATGCTTGTTTTGTTTAATTAAATTATGTTGATGTAGACAGTCAAATATACTCATTTTATAAGAAAATTTTGAAATTTCTCATACTGATACCTAGCTTATTTATCTATAAAAATCTCACTTCTTTAGTTAGATTTTCCGTGTAGCAAGATGATATAAATCATTATGTAAGTGTGGAAATTAAAGCCAAACAAAACTTATGAAGGTTGAATACGACAATTTTCTGACAAAGTTGGCTGGCATAGTAGGAGTAACGGGCATCAGCCTCCTTATTGGTCTACCTACTGGAGCAAGCGAGGTATTAAATCCTAATCCTAGTATTCTCAAGCAAGCAGCGGATAATGGTGGTCAGCGCACTTTAGTAAACACTCAGTACGCACCTACTGAACCTGCGTTAAAAGCAATAAAGTCCGAGAAAACGAGAGCGAAAAGCACAATAGTTGCACAAGGACGGCGAGGAGTCAACCCTAACCCCAGTATTTTGCAGGAGTGTCCATATAACCGTGCTGCTTGTCCTGGTGCTACTCCTGCACCTACACCTCCCACACCTGGTGGAACAGAAGTACCCACAGCACCACCTGCACCTGGTACAGAGACTCCTTCCAAAGAACCAGCAGCAGGTGCCGACAAGACTATAGTAGGGGTTGCAGAGTCCAACGGCTCCTTTACAGTGCTAACCAAAGCTTTGAAAGCAGCTGGGCTAGTAGAAACCTTGCAAGGTGAAGGTCCTTTCACTGTTTTCGCACCTACAGATGCAGCTTTTGCCAAACTACCACAAGATGCGGTGCAAGATTTATTAAAGCCAGAGAATAAAGAAGTTCTGGTGAAGATTTTGCGGTATCACGTGGTACCAGGTTCAGTAGCATCAACTGATTTGAAATCTGGAGAAGTCAAAAGCATTGAAGGCGGTCCAATTAACGTCAAAGTTGATCCAACCGCTGGTGTCACAGTCAATGATGCTAAAGTCGTTCAGCCTGACATCAAAGCCAGCAACGGCATTATTCATGTGATTGATACTGTCATTTTGCCTCCCGACTTGTAAGTTTTTGATAGATGTAAACTTTGTAACATAAGTCAATTGTAATAAGTTTTTGGAAATGGGTAATAGGTAATGGGTAATGGGTCTTCCCCTACTAATTACTTGTTACCCATTACTCTAAACGATCGCCTCACCCAACAATCTGTCGAAACATCTCTTCTGTCAGCCATTCTGTTCCAGCGACAAAATTGCGTCCTGGCGTAGGGAGTAACTCTAAATAAGCACCTTGACGAATCAGATGACCGAGTTTGCCTTTCACCTCGAAGCGATCAAAGATTTCAGCAGCACTCTCCTGCAAACCCAACTTGAGCAGTGTTCCACGTAGATGCACCTGAGCTGCATGAGGTTGTTTGCCCTCAAGCAAGGCTTTGATGTTGTGGGCGATCGCCCTTCCCTGCTGATAAGCAACCTGAGCTGTGGCAGGTTGAGGGTTTTGGGGATCTGTAGCACAATCTCCCCCAGCAAAGACCTCCGGAAAGTCTGGCAGTTGTAAAGTTGATCTCACTATAAGGCGACCTCGCTTATCGCGATGCTCGGCTGCAATGGGTAATGCTTCAATCAAGGGATGGGTGATTGTCCCAGCTGTCCAGACAATTGTGGAAGTTTGGAGCACATGAGTTTGTCCATTTTGCTCAAATTCCACAGCCTCTTGATGAATTCTGCGGACTCCAGCTCCCAACAGCAATTCAACAGAAGCAGTCCGCTGACTCAGTGCTAATTGTGCCGTCTTGCGGAGATTTTTGTTAGCAGCATCCTTGAGAATTTCAGTTCCTCGCTGTAGGATGACGATACGAATATCTTGAGAGTTGCCCCCCAAAGGTGTGTACCAGGTAGGCAGCAAATCTGCCAAGGTTGCAGCAAGCTCAACACCAGCAGGACCCGCGCCAATGATGGCAATAGTGAGTACCTTGCGGCGCTGCTCTAAATCTTCGGTTTGGCTTGCTTTTTGAAGACAGCCTCGCAAATGTTTACCTAAGGCAAAGACATCTTGGTCAGTACGAAACGGCAAGGAATATTCTTTTGCGCCCAGAGTTCCAAAGTACCCTGTGTTACTGCCCAATGCTAGGACAAGATAACGGTAAGTGTACTCTAAACCAGAACTGAACCTAACCTGTTGCTGTTGTAAGTCAATTGCTTGAACGGTATCTAGAAGGAACGTGATACCGCTTTTGTGGAGTAACTCATCGTAGCGGGGTAAAACCAACTCAAGATTGATTTCGCTGCTGAGAAGTTCATAAAGCAGGGGTTTGAAAACGAAGCGCCATGATTGGTCTATTAAGATAACAGGACAAGAGCATTGTAAATGCCTCAAGTAGAGTGCTGTGAACAATCCAGTAAAGCCACCGCCTAAAATCAAGATGGGGAGATTTGTGTTGCTAGTTTGGACTTGCATCAGTTACTCAACTCCTCTGCTCAAAAGTTTTGCTGAAGGTTCTAAGGTAACGGGAGAGCTGCAGTGGATGGAATTGCTACTCGTTGTAGATTTTTTTTACTGAGTTATTTCCACCGCGTCATAACCCCAAAGGTAATGACAGCTAAAATCAGCATGAATCCTCCTGCCAAGCCATAAGCAGTACCTAAGCCAACCCACTGACTTAAGGGTTGACTGAGAATTGGTGAAGCAAACTGACCGAGGAAAAAACTTGTTGTCAATCCTCCCAGCACTCGACCCCGTGAGGCAGCAGGCATTACGGAGGTTAGACAAACATTCATGTTGGGCATCAACAGTCCTAATCCAAAACCACCGACTGCTAACCCGATAAGAACAACTCCATAAGTTGGGGCAAAACTGATAATTTCATACCCAATGCCCATCAACACAAAAGCGATCGCATAAATACCAACAAACGAGAAACGTGTTTTGATGCGCTGATATCCAACAGCGCTTAGAGAACTGAAGAGGGTTGATAGGGCGATCGCCAATCCACTCTGGGATGCATTAGCATTGCTCAACTGTTTGAGATAGAAGGGCAATTGCACTGGAATCATGTAGAACACCACCTGTGTGACAAAAGCTATTCCGTAGGTCATAATCAGCAATACCCACGGAAAATGGCTTGGTTGTGGAGGTGTATCGTTGATTTGAGTCGAGGAATTGCTTGTGCGACTAGGTTCAGGCAAAAGCAGGATCAAGGGTAAAAGCAGTAGGGCGACCAGGTAAATTAAAAACGGCATTCGCCAATAGATATCTGCCAGAAAACCACCTGCTGTTAGAAAAATCACACCCCCTAAACCCATAAATGCTGCCTGGAAGCCCAGAAATTGAGCGCGGGTTGCACCAACGTAGTAGTCTGCAATCAGAGTTGTGGCTGTGGTCATAATTCCCGCCACACTTAAGCCCAGCAGCGCCCGCCCTAGTAGAATAACTCCTAGGGAATTTAACACAAAGCCTGAGCTACCAGCCAAACCATACAAGACCACAGCTACACTCAGCAACGGTTTTCGCCCAAAACGGTCGATAATGACACCTGCAAAGGGAGCACCAATTGCAATGCAGAGTGCGGGAAAAGTCAAAACTAACCTCACCCAGTAATCTACATTTGCGACATTGGCAAAATACTCCCGCATTGCAGGTAGTGAAGGTGCGATCGTTGCCCCTGCCATAACAGTTAGGGTACTTGTCATGAGCAGAGTTGCTTTGACCAGAAATGAATTAGTTTTTGGCTGCCGCATAATGTGGTGACATAATGGTGAGGTTTTTTTGTGATGGCAAGCTTAGTTTTCTTCAGCACTTATGGTGAAGATGCCATAACCTGGCTGATAGTTTTTGTATCTACCTAAAGGTTGAAATTGAGTTTAGGGGATATCCCTCACCATTGTCTTTTCTTTTCTTGTGAAAAATGTCCCAATATTGCGAATTTGCTGCAATTTTCGACTATTTACGGGTATAGCGATGCTTGACCCCAATGGGGAAATATTCTGGATCACCTGTTGGGGCTAGTGCAAGATGCGGCATTTGATATTCTAAAGGGACGTAATTGGCAAATTCGCTGTTGAGGCGCTTGAGTTGGGTGAGGATAGAGGATGCGATCGCCTGCTTTTTCTCTTCACTTTCCTTGACTCCTGGTGCTAACTCCACAACCACAGATAAAAATCGGTTCTTATCTGCGTCTTCTTGCACCTGCAACACAAACTTACCTGTCACCCATTCTCTAATAACTGGTTGCTCTAATCCTACCGTCACATTTTCTGGATAAATATTCGCTCCAAAGTAAGAAACTGTGAAGTTAGAACGTCCAAAAACATAGACAAAAGGTAGTGGACGAATACCTCTTCCTCCCATTTCTTGTAGTTCTGCTACTGGATTGAAGCCATATTTAGCTAAAAACTGGAGCATATTATCGTAACTGATGATTCCCCCAGTATCTAAAATGTTGTAACGTATCAGAGGGATGCCATTATCTCCAGAAAAAACCAAAGCGCCATCTATCACTTCAAAAAAGCGACTTATAGGGTCATATTGTACCAGCGTGGGTAAACGGGATTCTCCAAATAAGGCACGTGCTGCCTCTGGATGATTTGCCAAAAATCGCCGAATGCAGATACTCAAAGGTGTTTCGTTACCTAATACACCTGCATCTGCTGTGCCGTAGAGTGATGCTGAGTCATAGCAGCAATGTTGCGAACCCACTCTTTCACCAACTAAACTGCGCCATTCTTCACTGAACACCTCTCCCGCCATGACTAACTTTATCTGATACCGTTGCCAGTCAATACCACGGGCAATCCCAGTATCAATAATATCTTTGAGAAATGGTGGATATCCTAACAGGACAACCTGCTCAAAATTGGAACCAAGTTCTTGGACGACTCGAAAAATTTCTTCTTTGTTGTTACCGGGAGTGATCACGGTGATAGGATAACCTTTGCTGGCAAGATAGCGACAGCAATTGGTTGTGTACATTCCGCCTACCCATGTTCCTAAAGTGAAACAAATCACCGCTAGGGTATGTCTTTTATCTGCTTGAAAGCTGTCATGAAATACCTGCTCAAAACGGGTAGCAATTTGCATTTCATCAGCGAAAAAACGGGGCCAGAATGTAGGTTTTCCCGTCGAACCCGAGGAAACAGCTATCATATCGCATGTTTGTAACTGTCCGTGGCGACACAACTCAGTTAAACGATAACGTTGCAAATAGTTTTCTTTGGTAAGTTGCGGTAATCTTTGGAAATCCTCAAAGTTTTGGTACTGTTCCGGATTGACTGCATGATGTGCCAAGAAATCTTTGTACGCAGGTACACTAGTAGCCATATCATGAAATAATGCGATCGCCGCTGCCGAAGTATCAGTATTTATATGCTGTTGTAGTAGTGCTTCGAGAGGAGTCTGTAAAAAGTCTGTAAATGCTTGAATTGACCGTTGCTTTTGTTCTTCTAAGTTCATCATATTTTTTTGTGTAAAAACTTTTCTGACTTTTTGCTGAAGTGTAACCTAGACGACTTTTCGTTGTTGTCAGAATTTTAACCTTTGTTATCTTCCTTCTCACGCTTCTAAAAAAAGAGGGCAAAATATTAAAGATAAAGAGCGGGTTATGCGTAATTGCAGCTTTCCAATTTGTAGCAACCTATAAAAACCTTTTGTTCATCCCTCAGCGCCATGGACGTTTATTGCAGCAAACAACACGCAAATAATGAGAGTAACCGCTTTTGCACTCAGTGCGGTGAGCCGTTACCTCTTGCGGTAGGACAGGTTGTTGATAACCGCTACCGGATTATACGTCATTTGGGTCAGGGAGGCTTTGGACGCACTTATTTAGCTGAGGATTTAAATCAATCGCAACTTCAGTGTGTGCTGAAGGAGTTTGCACCACAAGTTGAAGAACCACAGGATTTAGAAAAGGCGAAAGAACTGTTTGAACGAGAAGCGAGTGTGCTACAAAAACTACAGCATCCTCAAATTCCGCGTTTGCACGCCTCACTACAAGCGCAGTTGAGTCATAAAGATTTTTTCTTTCTGGTGCAAGACTATGTGGAGGGTGACAACTACTGGGATTTATTAGAAAACCGCATAAATCAGGGGCAAACTTTTAGTGAGGAGGAAGTTGTCAAACTTCTGCAACAGATGTTGCCTATTTTGTCTTACATCCACTCTCTCAATGTCGTTCACCGCGATATTTCTCCTGATAATATCATTTTGCGGCATACTGATAATTTGCCTGTGCTTATTGACTTTGGTGGTGTGAAGCAACTCCCAGCTTCTAAAGGTTTTTGGTTTACCCAAATGGGCGGAATTCGCACACTTTTAGGGAAAAAAGGCTACGCACCAGAGGAGCAATTGCGTCAGGGAAAAGCATTCCCTTGTAGCGATTTGTACTCTTTGGCTGTGACGGCGTTGGTTTTGTTAACTGGTCGTCAGGAACCACAACCCCTTTATGATAGCTATCAGGGAACTTGGCGCTGGGGAACGGAAATTAAAGTCAGCCCGAAACTAGAAGCTGTGTTAAAAAAGATGCTGGCTTATAAACCAAGCGATCGCTATCAAAAAGCCGATGATGTCCTCAAAGATTTGCAGTCTTACACTGCTCCTACAACCAAACCTGTCAACACTCCTGTCAAGACTCCTGTAAAGAGTTATATGACAAAGCTGAAGACAATGGTCGTTGCTCCAGGACGAAAACGTGCCAATAATCTTGTCAGCGGGTTTCATAACAAAACTCAAGCGGTTGCTCAAGCACTCCCTTTGCCGATTTGGCTTCGTCCTTTCGCTTTGAGCCTTGTCAGTACAAGCGTTATTGTTTTGACTTTGGTGGGAACTTGGGCTGTCGTAAATGCCGTTATCCAAGCTGTATCATCTATTTCTATACCAACTATATCATTACCCTCATTACCTCAACTTCCGGGAGGGTCAGATTCTCCAGAAAAACCCAGCACTAGTAAAGAAGTCAGTCGCAGCAATCAAATTATCCGTCGTCGTCAGCAGCTAGAAATACCTGAAGTCTTTTTTATACAAATGGTAGATAAAATATTCTATACGAAAAATCCTGAAGCAAAAGGACGCGTTCTTACTGGTAATTCAGAAGATACTGCTTTACGAAACGAATGGTATGCGATCGCTGAAGAATTGTTAAACAAACTAGAACGAGCGAATCTTGGCACGTCAGCACGTCGAAAACTGGGGAACTACAGTGCGCAAGATTACGACAATTGGAGACAACAAGCACAAGCAGGGCGATTTGGAGAATATTCTATCGATCAACTCAACAAAGAGACAAACAAAAAATTTGATAAATTGTTTCCGGGGCAGCGACGTGCAGAACAGAAACTGGATAAGCAAACTTATGGTCAAATATGGTATGCGCTTGCTGCTGAGCAACTCAGTAAAGTAGAATCTGCCAATTAGAAGGAAATCAGGGATGTGGGGGAGAATAACTTTTGACTCTTGACTTTTTATGAATGCTGTTTATTGCTCCAAAGGACATGAAAATCCAACTGGTAGTTACTTTTGTCGATATTGCGGTGAAAAGTTGGATAACCAGGTAAGCCAAGGAATTCAACCTGGGAAAACTTTGGGCGATCGCTATCTTATTGTGCGTCAACTCGGACAAGGCGGTTTTGGACGGACTTATTTAGCTGAGGATATTAACCGCTTCCGCGAACTTTGCGTTTTAAAGGAATTCTCCCCTCAAGTTCAAACGCCATATGTTTTACAAAAAGCTGAAGAACTATTTCAGCGAGAAGCGAGCGTTCTCTACAAGCTGCAACACCCTCAAATTCCCCGCTTCCGGGAACTTTTCCGGATTAATCTTCTTGAGAAAGAGTACCTATTTTTGGTGCAAGACTTTGTAGAAGGGCAAACTTACCGCTCTTTGTTAGATGCTAGAAAATTGCAAGGTTTGCGGTTTACAGAGGCGGAAGTCCGTCTGCTATTACAGCAAATTTTACCTGTTTTGGAATATATTCACTCTATAGGAGTTATTCACCGCGATATCTCTCCTGAAAACTTAATTTTACGCAGTATTGACCAACTGCCGATATTGATTGATTTTGGTGGTGTCAAACAAGTCGCTGCAACAGTTGTCTCGCAATATTATCAACCTGGTGTTGCATCTATTCCACTTCCAACATTATTGGGTAAGGCAGGGTTCTCTCCGCCAGAACAGATGCAGACTGGTTTAGTGGAGCCTCATAGTGATTTGTATGCTTTGGCTGCAACGGTACTCGTTTTGCTGACAGGCAAACAGCCACAAGAACTCATAGATAATCATACCCTGACTTGGCAATGGCGACAGGAAGTTAACTTGAGCCCAACTTTCAGCGCCGTGTTGGAGAAAATGCTATCACCAACACCAAAAGAACGCTACCAAAGTGCTCATCAAGTCTTGCAAGTACTAACTTCACCTGTCAACACTCTACCTGTCAACTATGCTTTAGAACAGCAGCCTCTTGTCTCTCCAACACCGCCATCACCACCAACAGAACAAACTCTAGCCGTAGCCCCTTCTTCCCCAACTCCACGGCAGTCGCCTCAAGTCGGGAAACCCGCCCACGGCGCTGCCTCCTCCACTCCTCCCCCTCCTCCCACTCTTTCTAAAAGTTGGTGGACACCTGGCAAAATCATTGTGATAGGGGTAGTGATGGCTACTGCTGTTGGTATTGGTATGTGGGGAGCAAATGAGTTATTTGATTATTCGTCATCGCTATCTTCTGATGATCCACAACTTCCCCCAGAAGAACGACAGCGTAAGGAAAGATTAGATGAACGCCGTCAACAACTGAGTATTGACAATAAATTCTTTACAGATTTGGTTAATCAAGTCTTTTGGAATAAAAATCCAAGTTTGCGTAACCGTACTCTAACAAATGAGCCTGAAGATGCAAAACTCAGGGCACAATGGGATAGCTTAGCAGGCGACTTACTGGAAAAGCTGGCGGTATTGAGTTCAGACTCACGCAAAAAACTAGGTAATTTCACGCAAGCAGAACGCGATCGCACTAAGGTGCAAGTGAACCAAGCCAATGTCGGTAGTCGTGCTCTGTATGATTTAGGGGATGCGGCATTTTTCCGGCAATTTCCAGAGCAGCGTGGCAAGAATTTTATCAATCAGCCGATTGGACAAGTTTGGCAAGGCTTTGTCAACGACAAACTCAATGCCATCCTTGCTGGTAGTGCTTTCAAGAAACTTAACTTTGACAAAGGGGCGATCGGTAGCAGAATCAGCGGTACTCTCAAACCTGGAGAAGGTAAAGTTTTCATTGCTGGACTCAATAAAGAACAATTGATGAAAGTTAAGCTGGATGCAAATTCTAAGATTCTTCTTTCAGTGTATTCCCCTAGTGGGAAACTGAGATTTTTGGAAGATTCTACACAACGTAGCTTGTCAACTGAACTTCTAGAAAGCGGATTTTATGAATATGTTGTTGTTTCTACGGGGTCAAGCACATCAAAGTATACACTCTCAATCACTGCAGAAAATCCTGCTCCACCCCCATCGCCAATACCGACACCGACTGAAACTGTTACACCAACACCTACATTGACACCAACACCGACATCCACATCTTCACCGATACCGACATCTACACCCACGCCTTCCCCGACATCCACATCTTCACCGACACCGACATCCACACCCACGCCTTCAGCAACACCAACACCGACACCATCATAAAGCTTGGTTTCTATCAGCTTTTCAATCCGTGCTTCTGAATTCCTTGTCTGTAAATGTACCATTGCTGTCAAATATCCATGCTTATTGACATAGACAAAAAGCTGTGGGATATTTCTATAAAACTACGGTAAATCAGTAGAAATGCAGTAGTAAATAAATACAGTTCTTTGTCAAAGGCTTTCAAAAACTGAGAGGCGAATTCGCCTTTTTATGTGGAAAAGTCTAAAGATCGCTTGTTGCAAAAGTGGGCGCGAGGTTGCACATATTTGAGGCTGTGCAGCCAGTTTTGTTCTGCCTAGTCATCTGTCTGATTCAGTCAGACAAGTCATTTTTGGTGTCTATCTCAGGTGAAATAGCAATGAAAACTATCTTTGCAAAGATGATCGTGATCGCCCCAAGGGGCGCGCCGCTCTGCGCCATCGCACAAGGTGCGGCACCCTTTAAGAGTATTGTGGAGCGTGCGCTAGGCGTAATCGCAACAACAGCTGGCTCTATATCAATGGCTTCTCTGGTGGCTACAGTGCCTGCCCAGGCAGCATCATTCACCCCGTTTTCGTTTAAAACTAATGTCACAGCGAGTCCAATTGACGATCCTACAGGTAATCTGCTAAATGATCCCACAAGAGATATCCGTTTGGACTCAGTGGTGTTTAATGGAAACACGATTAGCAACTTTGAGGTTGTTAAGCAAGCAAAGATTCTCCAGAACGATACCTACAGGCTAGAGGATGGAAGTGTATTGGGTGTACTCCATTCAGGAAGAGGTCCCAATACCCCTGACGACAATCTGCTTAGAGAAGGTCCCTCAAAACCCAATCCAACAGATCAAGACATTGTTGACACTTTAGGCAACTTAAATCTCAATAGCATCTTGGTCACGCGTGAAAATGCAAATAAAGCAAGTATAGAAGTCTTTTTTGATAATCCCGTAGATACCTTCTTGTTCTGGGAACGTGGTGGAACACCGGGTGGAGCAGTTGCAGGCGACAGCGATTTATTGGTTGAAGCGCTAGACAACAATGATACTGTCATAGCAAGTTACAAAATTCTCAGGCAAAACTACACGAAAGCTGACTACAAC
Organism: Nostocales cyanobacterium HT-58-2; assembly: GCA_002163975.1. Taxonomy (GTDB): domain Bacteria; phylum Cyanobacteriota; class Cyanobacteriia; order Cyanobacteriales; family Nostocaceae; genus HT-58-2. The sequence continues at coordinate 192,243 of CP019636.1, forward strand.
ATCAGCACTCAAGTCATTCCAGTTCTTAACAATGGACCTTTCAATCTTGGGTCAATCGGCATTACCCTAGATGGAATCACCACGAAAAGACTACGATTAACGAGTTCTAACAATGATGGGCTATTAAGTGACATTCCTAATGACAACGGACCTGATTTCAAGGTTGTGGCAGCAAAAGCAGTAAAAGCCGTTCCCGAACCCACGACTATTGTGGGTGCGCTAGTGGTTGGCGGTTTAGGGGCTGTTTTGAAGCGGAAGAGAACCGTTGCAGGCTGAATCTAGCTTACTGCAGAGATATGCGTATAAGTGCTTTATCCACGCATATAGCCCTACTGATCAGCAGTGACGATCGCGATTGCGAAGCCATCGTACCCTTTGCTGCCCACAGTCTGGATCGCCGTGGCACTGACGCGTGGTTCAGCGGCAAGCAGTTCGTTGAAGCGGCGCACCCCTTGGACACTGGCATCATTGCTGGTGGCGTCAACCACTGCTCCGTTGCGCACAACATTATCAGCGATGATTAGGGTGCCGCGACGGGAGAGCTTGAGCGCCCACGCGAAGTAATCCGGATTGCTTGGCTTGTCGGCGTCGATAAAGATCAAGTCAAATGGATCACGGCTCTCGGCGGCGAGTTGTGGTAGTGTATCCAACGCCCGCCCAAGGCGCAGCTCAACTTTGTCCGTCAGACCAGCCCGTGCGATGTTGGCGCGGGCGACTTCAGCGTGCTTTGGGTCAGCCTCAAGCGTAATCAGGCGACCATCGGTAGGTAGCGCCCGCGCGAGCCAGATCGTACTGTAGCCGCCCAGCGTGCCAATCTCCAAGATGGTGCGCGCCCCCTGGATTTTCGCCAACAGCAGCAGCAACTTGCCCTGGTTTGGTGAAACATTGTGCGGCGGCAGCCCGGATGTAGCGCTGGTCTGGAGTGCCGCATCCAACACTGGGTCGGGCGGCACAAATAAATCAGTGATGTAGCGGTCAACCGCAGTCCATAGCTCTTGAGTCATAGATTCTTGCCTAACAGGCACTTATGTCATATTTTCTCATGTTGAGCGTGAGTAAGTTTTTAAACGACATAAGCCAATAGCTGGAATGACTCCCAGAACTAACGCTGTCAATCCTTGTCCAGACAAGTACACAACTTGAGCGCGGTTCACTGCTGGGACAAACTCTTGTACAAGGGAAAGTAACCAAATCAAGATACTGATAAATAGAAATGAAACTGAAGGTAGAAAAATCCACCACCAAGCGCCTGTGGTGTATCTTCGCAGTACCAGCCATTGGAACAAGCCAAGCCAAATTCCTGAAAGGATATATGCGATAGTTGACAACAATCCAAAGATAATCGTTTGTTGAGGAGATAAATGATTATTTAAAGATGAAGCAATAGATGTGATGTAGTTAATCCATTCTGCGGAAATACCGTTAGCAATAAGCCAACCAATACTGGTGACAAATAACCATAACCAACCAGATATGTATCTACGCAGAACAAGCGCTTGATCTGTACCAAAAATGAACGCAAATACACCACTACTGAAGTGTTTTGCTAACAAATACCATATTTTTTGTTGCAAAACCACAGGTGGCAGTATCTCTACAATAGTTTTTTCTATTCCTATGCTGGCAATTCCACCGACAACCCATCCCACAAGGGTGATGAGGGTAAATTGGATGAAAAAACTCCGTCGCTCAAAGCGGGGGATCAAAAATCTACGCGGGTTGGTTTTCGCAGAGAATACTCCCTGTAATGGTTGTTTTGAATTGGATGGCATAAAAATTTAATAATTATTAACTTTTAAGTCTAATTTGAATAAAATTTTTGCGAGTAGCGCTCTATAACAAGCTTCTTGAAAAAAGGACAATCCCAGGATGATAAGCTAAACAATGACATAAAAAAGAGTTTAGGATGAACTGTTAAATGGGTATTTCTTCTCATGAACCTTATCTTCTCAGGGCAGCTCGGGGTGAAGTGTTAGACCGTCCCCCTGTATGGATGATGCGACAAGCGGGACGATATATGAAAGCTTACCGAGATTTAAGAGAGAAGTATCCCTCTTTTCGCGATCGCTCAGAAATACCGGAAGTCGCGATTGAAATATCTTTGCAACCTTGGAAAGCTTTTGAGCCAGACGGCGTGATTTTGTTTTCTGATATCGTCACGCCTCTTCCTGGCTTGGGCATTGATATGGATATCGCTGAAGGCAAAGGACCAATCATTTACTCGCCGATTCGCACCCAGGAACAAGTTGATAACCTGCGTCCCTTGGAACCAGAACAAGCCCTGCCTTTTATCAAGACAATTTTACAGACACTGCGGCAGGAAGTCGGTAACAAATCAACAGTATTGGGTTTTGTTGGTGCGCCTTGGACATTAGCCGCCTATGCAGTAGAAGGAAAAGGTTCCAAAACCTATTCCATCATCAAAAACATGGCGTTCTCAAACCCAACGGTGCTGCATCAGTTGCTCACAAAATTGTCAGATGCGATCGCCACTTATGTGCGCTATCAAATTGACTGTGGCGCTCAAGTTGTGCAAATGTTTGATTCTTGGGCAGGACAGTTAAGCCCTCAAGATTATGAAACCTTTGCTCTTCCCTATCAGCAGCGGGTTTTCCAGCAAGTTCGAGAAACTCATCCTGATACACCCCTCATTTTGCTAGTGAGTGGTAGCGCAGGTTTGCTAGAGAGGATGGCAAAATCGGGTGCCGATGTGATTACTGTAGACTGGACAGTGGATATGGCAGACGCACGGGAAAGATTAGGTAAGCACCTCAAAGTGCAGGGAAATCTTGATCCTGGTGTGCTGTTTGGTTCCAAAGAGTTTATCCGCGATCGCATTTACGATACTGTTCGCAAAGCTGGTAATAAAGGACACATTCTTAATCTTGGTCATGGTGTTCTGCCAGAAACCCCAGAAGAGAATGTGGCTTTCTTCTTTGAAACAGCAAAGCAACTCAGTAGTGCAGTTGTATGATAAGCAGAGGTTAGGGGCGCAATAGTTTGTTTGTGCCCTCTGACTTTCCTAGCAGTACGGTGTAGGTAGTTTACACTCAAGGTAGTGCTGGCAGAAAACGAGGCAATATGAATGAGAAACTGACTCAAAGGTCACTCAGGGGAGCAAAGGTAAGAAAGCACTTGTTCTGGCGTTATTCAGTCGTATGGGAGAAGCCATCGGCAGTAGCATAACACCTGAAACAGCAGACGGATATTGCTATGAGTGTGGAAAAGTACTTGAGGGATGTCTGCAGGGTGATTGGAGTCCTCAAATCTCGCATTAACTAAGATAGTTAGGGTTTATGTCCGTATGGAAGTCAGAAATTCTTAATCTTGAAACTTTTTTATCATATACAATTCATAATTCATAACTCCCTAACCTTAATTTAAAACTCTCTATGAGTCAGAAACGGATTTTAGTGACGGGTGCAAGTGGTTGTATAGGTCACTACATCAGTGAAGCCTTGATTCAAGAAACAGAACACGAACTCTATTTGCTCGTCAGGAACCCAAAGAAACTGCAAATCGATACTGAAGCACGTTCTGGTGTAACTGTTTTGCAAGGTGATATGCGAGATATCAAGCAATTTGCCGACTTGCTAAAAACGATAGATATCGCTGTGTTGACAGCAACGGCTTGGGGTGGTGAAGAAACTTTTGATATTAATGTCCATAAAACACACGAGTTGCTTAACTTGCTTGATCCAGATAGATGTGAACAAGTGATTTATTTTTCCACTGCAAGTGTTTTGGATCGCAACAACCAACCTTTGAAGGAAGCTGGGGAACTGGGTACAGATTACATCCGTTCCAAGTATGATTGCTTGCATAAAATATCAGAATTAGCAATAGCCCCCAAAGTGAGCATTGTTTTTCCCACTTTAGTGCTGGGTGGCGATCGCAACAAACCCTACTCTCACATTACATCTGGCATTCCAGAAGTGACGAAATATGTAAACTTGATTCGCTATTTAAAGGCAGATGGCAGTTTCCACTTCATTCATGGACGAGATATCGCCACTGTTGTACGGCATTTGATTGAGCATCCTCCTCAAGAAGATGACACACGCTCTTTTGTTTTAGGTCAGAAGAGATTAACTGTCAACCAGGCAGTAGAAGAAGTTTGTGCTTATCTGGGTAAAAAGATTTACTTTCGCATCCCTTTATCCTTATCTTTAGCCAATTTAATTATCGTTTTGTTCCGCATTCAGATGGCTGCTTGGGATAGGTTCAGTATGAATTATCGACATTTCACTTATAAAAATGTTGTCAATCCCGGCAGTTTAGGTTTGCCTAATTACTGTGCAACTATGAGCGATGTTTTGAAAATTAGTGGTGTTAAGCCATGTATAAATTAAACAAGAAATGACAATAGCACCAGAGTGGGCTAGCCGCATATGCTCAGTGAATGAGCCTTCAGCAAAAACCAAGATGGTCACACAGTAACACACGTCTCAAAATACTGTGTTATTTTTTACTATAGATGACACAGTTTCAATTGCAAGTTGTTATGAAAGTCTTTTTGAAACAACAAAAAGAGAAACTTTCAAGAAGAAAACTTTGTCAGAACATTAATAAAATTTTGATTTAGAGTGAAATAACACTCAAAGTGTGGGGGGTTAACGATTCATGCGAATTTTGCTAGTTTATCCTATTTTTCCCAAAACCTTTTGGTCTTATGAAAAAATATTGGCGTTAGTTGACCGCAAGGTTTTGTTACCACCATTGGGATTGGTGACAGTTGCAGCAATTTTGCCTCAAGAATGGGAATTCAAGCTGGTCGATCGCAACATCCGTCCAGTCACAGAGGAAGAATGGGCATGGGCAGATGTGGTCATATTCTCCGCAATGATCGTTCAAAAACAAGATTTACTAGAGCAAATTCGCGAGGCAAAGCAACGTGGTAAGTTAGTTGCGGTAGGCGGTCCTTATCCCACCTCAGTTCCTCACGAAGTTCAAGATGTTGGCGCAGATTTCCTCATATTAGATGAAGGGGAAATTACCCTCCCGATGTTTGTCGAAGCAGTTAAACGCGGTGAAACCTCTGGAACTTTCCGCGCGACTGAAAAGCCTGATGTCACCTCAACCCCAGTACCTCGGTTTGATTTGCTGGACTTTGACGCCTACGATATGATGTCAATTCAGTTTTCACGAGGTTGTCCTTTCCAGTGCGAATTTTGCGACATTATTGTTCTCTACGGACGCAAACCCCGCACCAAAACTCCGGCACAACTGTTGGCAGAGTTAGATTACCTCTACAAGTTGGGTTGGCGGCGCGGTATTTTTATGGTGGATGACAACTTTATTGGCAACAAGCGCAATGTCAAGTTGTTGCTCAAAGAGTTAAAAGTTTGGATGGCAGAACACAACTATCCATTCCGGTTTGACACTGAAGCCTCAGTTGATTTGGCACAAGATCCAGAATTAATGGAGTTGATGGTTGAGTGCGGCTTCGCTGCTGTGTTTTTGGGAATTGAAACACCAGATGAAGACAGTTTGCAACTCACCAAGAAGTTTCAAAATACCCGCAACTCGCTGACTGAGGCAGTACAAGCCATAATTAGAGCAGGTCTGCGCCCCATGGCTGGGTTTATTATTGGTTTTGATGGTGAAAAACCAGGTGCAGGTGATCGCATTGTCCGCTTTGCAGAACTTGCTGCAATACCCTCCACGACTTTTGCCATGTTACAAGCGCTGCCAAATACTGCACTTTGGCATCGTCTTAAGAAAGAAGGACGACTGCGGGAAAAAAAAGACGGCAACATCAATCAGACAACTTTGATGAACTTTATCCCTACCCGTCCTTTGGAAGACATTGCCAGAGAATATATTGAGGCTTTCTGTACTTTATATGACCCAGTGTGTTATTTGGATCGTACCTACCGTTGTTTCCTGATGATGGGTGCACCGAGTTGGAAAGCACCATTCAAGATGCCTGAGTGGGTTGTTCTCAAAGCGCTGCTGATTGTTATTTGGAGACAAGGGATAAAACGCAAAACCCGTTGGAAGTTCTGGCATCACTTATTTAGTATCCTCAAGCATAATCCTGGCGTAGCGGAGCATTATCTCGCCACCTGCGCTCACAATGAACATTTCTTGGAATATCGGCAAATTGTACGAGAGCAAATAGAATCTCAGCTTGCTGAATATTTGGCACAAGGCGCAGAAAAACCATATGAAATAGTGAATGAGAAAATGAGTGCTGTGGCAAGTTGAGTATGCCTAGTAGCTAGTGGTGTCTTGATGCTATGACCAGAATAAGCAGGGAGAAGAAGGCAGGGGAGGCTGGGGAGGTAGAGAGGCACCGGGTGAGGAAGAGTTAATGGACGCTGATTCTTCTCCCCCTGCACAAGAACTGCTCCTCTACCCTCTTCTCCCTTGCTCCTCTGCCTCCTTAACAAAATTTACATTTCTCTACAATTTGTCTGCCATCCGTTAAACTTCGTTGCAAAGTCAGAAGATAGGCAAAACGACATGATAAACAAGTATAGGTTAATGTAAATCAACTCATTGGGAAAGATTCAAGGAGAATACAGTGGCAATGGAATCAAATTTCTTAATGGGCGCAAACGCAGCGCGTGAAGATTTCAGTGAATATGTTGCCCATCTACAACTTCACATGGCTTTGCAAGCTCGCAATCTGGTTCCACCCCTGCAACAGTCTTTGGAAGACAGCCGAGAGCAATTGCTCCATCAAACCCAAGCTCATTTTGAAAAGCTAGTTTCTCGTAGAGTTCACTAGCCGACACAAAAATTAATCAAATGATAATAAAATAAACATAGAAGCGGATTTTGTGACAGCAAGGCTAACTCTGTTCTCTCAAAATCTGCTCTTTAGTATCTTTAAGTTATGAAAATCACCCTTTTGGAGCAATAGAAAGGAGCGGAAAGCCGTTAATATTATTGCAGCAGTTCCTTTGACCCAGCTAGTATAAGCTGAATGACGGCTCGAATGAAAATGGCTTCATTACTTCAGAGAAATCTTAGCGTTGTGATCCGACCAGTCCAATACCGCGACTTGGACGGAATTGAACGCCTAAATCAAGAGTCATTCGCAGCCCAAACCCCTAAGGGAGCCTGTGATGCAGTGCGGCAGATGCAATGGCTGCGACGTTGGTATGGGTTACTCAAGTTTTTGAATTGGTTTCCCAACCCGCTACAATATCGTTTTTGCGCATACGTAGCAGAACAAGGGCGTGCACTTCTAGGGATGATCCAAGTATCACCTTTTAACCGCACCCACAGCACCTGGCGGGTTGACCGCGTGATACTAGAGCGTGCTACCGATAAGCAAGGAATTGGCTCTCAACTTCTGCGCTACTGCTTTGAGTCAATTTTAGAGGCTCGTACTTGGATTTTAGAAGTCAATGTCAATGACAAAGACGCATTGGCACTCTATCGCAAAAATGGATTTCAGCGTTTAGCAGAAATGACATACTGGGAGATAGTGCCAGAGTTGCTGCAAGAATTGGCACACTCAGAGCCAGACTTGCCCAATCTGCTACCTGTGAGTAATGCTGATGCTCAGCTGCTCTATCAACTGGATACGGCATCTATGCCGCCTCTAGTAAGGCAGGTGTTTGACCGAAATGCTGATGATTTTAAAACCAGTCTGTTTGGCACTTTAACAGAAGCAGTGAAGCAGTGGTTGACAAAAACAGAAGTTATAAGTGGTTACGTATTTGAACCCCAACGCAAAGCAGCGATCGGCTACTTTCAACTAAAACTTGATCGTAAAGGTCAACAACCCCATGTAGCAACCTTGACAGTGAATCCAGCTTACACTTGGCTGTATCCAGAACTGCTGTCTCAACTTGCTCGGATAGCACAGGATTTTCCTCCACAGACTCTACAACTGACTTCAGCGGACTATCACCCAGAAAGAGAAGAGTATTTGGAGCGAATTGGTGCAAGTCGCACAGAACATACCTTGATGATGTCTCGCTCAGTTTGGCATAAACTGCGGGAGTCGAAATTTGTTTCCTTAGAAGGAATTCAATTACCAGAGATGTTACAAGGGTTACAACCTGCGCGTAAACCTGTACCCGGTGGGATGTCATGGCTACAACAAGGGCAGCAAGTGTCGCCAGATAGAGGTTCGCAACCAAGTATCACCAAAGACACTGTTGCATTTTCGTGCAATAACTGTAACGTGGAAGCATCTGATCAGTCAGAATCAGCAGATGCACACCAGGAGTAGTTAACAGTGGCAATTGATGCAGGACAAGACGACAAGGAGACAAGGGGACGAGCACAGAAGGCAATCGAGGGACGGCAAATTGTCCCTCTATCGTCATCTAAACTTGGTTGCGAATCTTCTTCTGTTCTCTCAAAAGAGTCTATTTCTGCTTTAGGATTAGACGTAGGGCGCAAACGTATTGGTGTCGCAGGATGCGATCGCACTGGATTGATTGCCACTGGTCTTGTAACTGTAGAGCGCACATCATTTGAGCAAGATGTGGAGCAAATACGAAGACTGGTCAATGAACGCCAAGTACAAGTCCTAGTCGTTGGATTACCTTATTCTATGGATGGTTCCCTGGGGTTTCAGGCGCGTCAAGTGCAGAAGTTTGCCACAAGACTTGCCAAGGCTCTCAAACTACCAGTGGAATATGTTGATGAGCGATTGACTTCGTTTCAAGCAGAGCAGATGCTCATCGCAGAGAACCGCTCACCTTCTCGTCACAAACAATTAATTGATCGTAAAGCAGCATCCCTGATATTACAGCAATGGCTAGATGCAAGGCGAACTGCCAAGAAGACAATAATTTCTGCTGATTAATAATGCAAGCTTTTAACGTGATATTCTGAAAAATATTAGCTAAGTTTACTGCTATTTTGATTTATAACATCTTTCAAAAGAAGTCATTAAATCATTTCCAAATCCAAAATTACTGGTAGTTAAAATATTCACATCTGGTTTATGTTACCCTCACAATTTCCTGAAGAAAATGACCAAACTCATGCTGGTTCCATCACTTTGACTGATGACAAAGGGAGAACCCTCGAATGTTATGTTGAGCATTCACTCACTGTAGATGGTCAGGAGTACGTTTTACTTCTTCCTGTTGACTCACCAATAGAAATTTTTGCTTGGCAAGGTGATGACGAAGAAGAAGAAGCCACTTTAGTAGAAGATGAAGACACAATTGAGCAAATTTTTGGCATTGCCCAAGCTGTTCTAGCTGAGCAAAATCTGTTTCTGAAACATACAGCCTACGCTCTGACTGTTGGGGGTGAATTACCACCAGTAGAGGAGTCAGAACTGTTTACCTTAGAAATTGAAGACGAAGGGGCAGATTTAGAGCCAGAGCAACTCCAGCTACTAGCCAGCTTCTACCACGAAGAACAAGAGTATGCAATTTATACTCCTCTGGACCCATTGCTGTTTTTTGCAAGAATGTCTAAAACAGGTAAACCAGAATTATTGTCTCCAGAAGAATTTCGTCAAGTCCAACCCTTGTTGGAAGAACATTTGTTTAACGAAGTCGAATAAGAGAAAAAATTCGCTTTTTTCATTGCGAATTTTAAAGTTCATCTTATGATAAAATGAACAACTGGCGAAAAAGCTGGAAGCGTTCATTTCTATTGGATGTTCTGCCGTTGACCCCTTTGTTTTGTACTTGGCAAGGTTGAGCATGGTAGAGTGCAAGTGTACCAATCCAACCAGTACAAGCAGGTGCAACGGCAGGTAGCTCGCTCAAAACGCAGTGGCTCCTTATGACTCATAACTATGAGCTGGAACAATCTTCTACAGCCTAACTTGATTTTGGAAGGTTCAGTATTGAACCTTACACCAGATATTGTCCAAAAATACAGGCTAAAGGGGCTGGTTTTGGATGTAGATGAAACATTAGTACCCATCAGAGTCGCGGCAACTTCTCCAGAACTGCAACAGTGGGTAGAGCAAATTCGCCCCTATGCAAAATTGTGGCTGGTGAGCAATAACCTGAGCGAAGGGCGGATTGGTGGAATTGCGCGATCGCTCAACTTGCCTTACTTCTTAGGTGCTGCCAAGCCCTCGCGACGCAAGCTTCGAGACGCCATCAAAGCAATGAATTTACCTGCACATCAAGTTGCTATGGTAGGCGATAGATTATTTACTGATGTGTTAGCAGGTAATCGCTTAGGAATGTTTACTATTTTAGTAGAACCAATTATCCATCCAGAGGTTGCTTTGCGTTCTCATCCAGTACGTAACTTTGAAGTTTGGGTATCTGAAATTCTAGGAGCCTCCATTACTCCTAAAACAAGGAGGGTTAGAAAAGGTAACTAGCGCTCAGGAAAGTAAATCTAAAGAAAAAATAAAAAAAACTTTGTATTTTACAAAAATCGGGGATCATAATAAGTATAAATAACATGGGGTTAAGCAAATAAAGACCCTAACCGATAACAAGTCTATATAAAAAGCAAAGCGTCAGCCCCGAAATACTTCGGGGCTGACGCTTTACAATTAGTCAATAATTCTTAGTCAAAAAGTGAGCCAGCGCGGTCTTGGGGGTTTCCCCCATGAGCGACTGGCGAACCCCGAAGGGGTCAAAAGTCAACAACTCTTGACCCTTGACTCTTGACCCTTGATCCTTGACTCTTGACTGATGAAAACAATTGTCGTCAAAATTGGCACATCCAGCCTGACTCAACCAGAAACCGGACAACTAGCACTTTCCACAATTGCGACTTTAGCAGAAACCTTGTCACACCTCCGGCGACAGGGTTACATGGTCATTTTGGTATCTTCTGGTGCTGTAGGGGTGGGTTGTGCGCGGCTGGGCTTAACAGAACGCCCCAAGGCAATTGCTTTGAAACAGGCGATCGCAGCAGTAGGGCAAGGTAGGTTAATGCGCGTATACGACGATCTATTTACTACACTGCAACAGCCAATTGCTCAAGTTCTGCTAACCCGCACTGACTTAGTACAGCGCAGTCGTTACCTTAACGTCTACAACACATTCAGGGAATTACTCGAACTGGGAGTCATTCCAGTGGTGAATGAGAATGATACTGTCGCAGTGGAGGAACTGAAATTTGGTGATAATGATACCCTTTCTGCCCTAGTTGCGAGTTTAGTAGAAGCAGACTGGCTATTTTTGCTCACCGATGTCGATAGGCTTTACTCAGCCGATCCCCGTTCTGTACCTGATGCTCAGCCTATTGCTTTAGTCAGCAATATTAAAGAATTAGCACAACTACAAGTGCAAACAGGCACGCAAGGTTCCCAATGGGGTACAGGCGGTATGGTGACGAAAATTTCTGCAGCACGAATTGCGACAGCCGCTGGTGTGCGCACCGTCATTACCGAAGGAAAATACCCCCACAATATAGAAAAAATTTTACAAGGAGAACCCCTTGGGACTCATTTTGAACCGCAACTAGAGCCAACTTCTGCCCGTAAACGCTGGATAGCTTATGGATTGGTTCCTGCTGGAAAACTTTACTTGGATGAGGGAGCAGTACTGGCAATATCTGGTGCTGGCAAATCGTTATTAGCTGCTGGTATTACTGTCGTGGAAGGAGAATTTGACACTCAAGAAGCAGTACAATTGTGCGACAAAAACGGTCATGAAATTGCCAGAGGACTGGTGAACTACAATAGCAGTGAACTGCAAAAGATTCGTGGGCGTCGTTCCAATGAAATTCCCACTATTTTAGGTTACGTTGGTGCGGAAACTGTGGTTCACCGGGATAACTTAGTTTTAACTTGATATGTCCTACCTTTAAAAAGGTGGAATTCTAGACTGTTATAGCTACGAGGGATATCTGTCTCGATTTGAAGATACTATGAATCTGTTGAGTATCCTGCAAACCTATCCTTTTGAGTAACCTTCTGTGGCAAACCCTTAGACAGTGAGAAGATGAAACAAACAATAATACTCATGACCACATTTTCACCACCATCTTCTATCAGGCCAAGTAAAGAATACAAGGGAGGGGACTTGACCATTATGTGAACCATATCTACTACAATCCCAAATAAAGCGAGAAAGCATAAAGCCTTAATGAGATATCTGGATGTTTTTTTGGAAAAGCGATCGCTGAAATAATAAGCGATACTAATGCAAACCAAAAAGAACAAACTCACTGAAATAGAGACGGCAAGTTCCCCAAAATCTTGCGCACGCAAATTGAATAAGCCAGAGAAGTTGAGTTTAGCACTTATGTACATGCCTAAGGTCTCGTGAATCTGAAGCGAATCATCAAGCAATAGGTAAAAGAACAGCAAAGACCAGATTAGATAGAGAAGAGAACGCGCGCGTAATGCTAAAAGACCTAATAAAAGCACACTCCAATATTCTTTAAAGTATTGAAATATTTCTGCATATCCTCGGTCTTGTTCAATTGAAAAAGAAGCATTTGAAATTAAGCCAGTATAGGTATAAATGATGTGAAGAATAATGAAAGTCACATCCATGGCTAAAAATAAGTACAAAAGTATGCTTGACCGAGTTCTGAGATGAAGTCTCACTGAAAAGCCTCCTTGAAAGGAACTAAAAAAGTAAAGTCCGCAAAAATCATGGACAAGAGCCACTTTGCCACTGCAGCACTTCCTGAGCTTGAGCAGTAGACGTTTGCGTTTACCCAAGACAATACGGTTTTGTTAAGGGTTGTTTATGAGAATTTCAGGTGTGGTAGAAGCTTCAAACAGCGCCTTCGGATAGGGTTTATCAGTAGATGGTTTATCTGACATTAAGCGTATAGGGCGTTTACCAATCGCTGCGCTGTGCCTAATAATTAATACTTAATTTTCGTTTAATCAAACCATAACTTTTTCGACTACAGAGAAGAAAAGCAGTAAAGTTTTAACAAATCGTTATGCTACGGCTATAATTCACTGGTAACCATGTAGAATTTTGGATAGTCAGTAGTCATCTATAGGCGCTTTTCATTTCGATAAAATGCCTTTCCATCTATATCTCGCTTGATATGACTCAGTCAAAAGCTGCTACATTACTGTAAGGAATCCAAAGCAAGGGCTACAGCACCCCACAGTGGTGCGTCATCCCCCAAAGCCGCCGGGACGATTTCAAAATTCACCTCAGGTAACGCTGTCTCCCGCGACATCTTGCGCAACACCTCCCAGAAATGCTCACCCGCCTTCGTCACACCACCACCCAATACAAAAAGTTGGGGGTTGATTAAATTCGCCACATTGCCAATACCCACACCAAGCGCCCAACTCGCCCTGCACAAAATTTCCTTAGCTAAATTATCTCCAGCAGCCGCAGCATTACTGAGTATTTGCCCCGTAATCGACTCCAAATTATCTCCCACCAACTCTCTGATGATCTCTCCTCTATAGTCTCTGTGTGGTTCATTTAATAAAATTTCCCTTGCATCCTGCGCCATATACGGTCCCGATGCCAACCTCTCCACACATCCCCGCTTTCCGCATAAACACACAGGTCCAGAGGGATCTACAACCATGTGTCCAATTTCGCCAGCCATCCCTTCAGCACCTCGCCAAGGCTTCCCGTTGAGTATCCAACCACCTCCTACGCCAGTGCTGACAGTTATATAGAACAAACTATCGTAACCCTGACCCGCACCAAAGCGATATTCGCCCAAAGCAGCAACATTAGCATCGTTATCCACACGAGTAGGAACGCCAAACTCGTCCTCCAGCAAGTTACGCAGGGGAACATTTTCCCATCCCATGACATGATGGGAAAGTCTTACCTTCCCTGTTGTCGCATCCACTGGTCCACCAAAGCTAACACCAATCGCATCTGGTTTCACTCCCTTTAACAAAGAGTTGATAAGAGAACGCATAATTTCCAAGTCAGTCTCAGCATTTGCATTTGTAGGTGAAAGGCGACGTTCGTAACCCAGCCATTGCTTGGAACCCACATTTACTGTTGCTGCTGCCAGCTTTGTTCCACCAAAATCGAGTGCTAATATCAACGTCACAATCTTTTGCTAATAGGGATTAAGAAATTGGTAGTGGTAAGCCACTAACAAATACCCATTACTTATTACCCACTACCAAGTCAATAAACTGTTGCAATCTTTCATAATGCGATCCTTTCCAGTAAATCTGCTTGCAGTTTTGACAGCGATGAAATTCATGAGTGTACAATCTGACAGTTTCTGGTAATTGGTCTACAATTAATTCTTTTGCTACAGGTTTTAGTAATCCATTACAGCGTAAACACCGTTGAAACGGTGATATGGATTTATATAAGTTGAAGCGTTGCATGACTTCAACAATTTGTTTTTGTGGGTCAGTATTTCTGACATAGTATCCATATATCACCATGCTGCGCATCAATAACCCCCTATCCCGAGTTAATAAAATGCGGTTTTGGGTACTAGAGATATGAGCTAATTCTTCATCTTTATAGTCATTGCGGTATAAGGTATCAAACCCTAATAGACGTAAAGATGTTGCGAGTTTGCCCAAATGAATATCTAAAACGAAGTGAAAAATATTTGGGGGTTCGGGTCTGAGAGATATGGTGGGTGTAGCCATATCTGTAGTAGAGATTGGATAGACATTAATAGTGTCCGCATCCTGAACAATATATGAAAAATCTACTGAATTTCTATTAACTTCAATAGAATAAACTTCTGTATGCGGAACACCAAAAGACTCAATCATATCCTTAATTGAAGCTCTTTCAGTAAAAAAATGAGCTATTCTTGTCTGCTGTTTATGCAATGGTAAGAAATCATTCAACTCTGCATAAAAACAGAAAGAAGCACAAGCCATAGCAACAAATTGCGAGATTTTTCTTATTCTCTATATTAACTTGAGTCACTCAAGATAGCTGAATATTTTGTCTTTGTGAGCTATCCGAATTCATCTATGGGAGCATTTTGAGTACTGACTTGTGAGTTTTTGTTCAAGCATGATACCAATCTGAAAAAAGAATGCAACACATCGGTTGAACCCCTCCCCAACCCTCCCCTTGGTAAGGGGAGGGTGCCCGATAGGGCGGGTGGGGTTATTTGTCGCAAACATTTTTTTATTTGGTATGAGAGACGGTGAGTTCCTCAAAAGTATTTGTAAAAATTTTCTACAAATAGATAATATTTATCTATTGTATCCGGATCTCAAAACCTTGTTCTAACAAGTGTTCTCACCGATTTGAGGCTAGTTAATCGTACACAAACTGGGGTTTTCTAGCTTAGAACGGTAACAATGATTAGAAAAATTAGCAAGTACTTGCTTTTGTTATTGACTTCAGTTAAAGTCATAGCATACGCTCCACTTCAGCCTTGATATCATTTTCAGTAGCTTAGATAAGGAAAAAAATGCCCAAGATAGTCTAAGCCAGAATATATCATAGGAATTAGCGAAACCTGCCCAAAAGCAGTGCACTACTAGTGATAGTCACGTTAAGATTGAGGAAATTGCCATGTTGGCACTAAGTAAAACTACCTTTTCTGAGGATGCTAAGATAAAGTGAGATTCTCAAGTGTTTATTGCTAACCTTTAGTATTAAGCATAAGAGAAAAGGTGCAAAGTATCTGAATAAGGTACTTGTTTACCTTTGATGGGTACTGATGATTTGGTAATAATCAATCGTGCTTTAATTTTTTTTGATACTTAATTGAGAAAAATTTGCAATATGCTTAAAGGAAGAAATTTAGGAAAACCATTTAGACACAGAAAACTTTTAAAAAAAAAATGTACAGAAGAAGCAGTTTTTATATCTTGTGAAAGGGAAAATGAAATTGTAAGCCTTTTTTCTTGGCAAGATATTTCATATACCCTAAACTTTTATCAGTTTAAGTTTTTGAGTTTATGCTTTGCCTTAAATGAAACATTGCAAAAACACAGCATAAACACTAAACTCTTTCAACAGTCGAAAGTGCAGAACCAAAGGAAAGCAAAGAAATCCTATTATTGGTTTTGGCTCTCCAAAATTATCATTGCAGACAAGAAAATAGATATTAAAGGCTCGATTAAATTTTTGAATACAGGGGCATCTACGAGGAGTCTTGTTAATAACAAGACTCCCAAGTTTTCACTGGAGAATTTATATTTTTTCTCTTGTGTTATTTTTGGTAGTCGAAGGTGTGGTTTTGGTTAACACTAAAGAGTGTTAAAAATTTTTTGGGTGATTCTGTAGTTAACAACACCATCTCTGTTTGTAATATCCTTTGTTCGTAAAACACATTGAGAAGTAGTAGTACAGTACAGTTAGATGAATACTTTCTTTTGTTCCGACTATTCAAGACAAGCAGAAGAAGATCTTATTGGTAGTGCCACCAATCAGCAAACTTATATATTAGTTGAGTGTCCTCCACCTTGGGCATCAGAAGCCTTTCACTCTAGGTGGGTTCCTGAGAATTTACAGATTTTGATCAAGGAGGTAAAACGAAACAAACTGCCTATAAAGTTTCTCTTGATTGCTAACAATTTTTCGCATAAAACCGAGTCCACAACCCTACTAATTTATCAAAGAAAAGAAGGTTTGAGCAATGGATATCGCCAGCAAGAATTTCAGTTAGCAAATATTGAGCAAGTAGCGGCTGTTGTCAAAAAATGGTTACGAGGTGATTTGCCTGATTACGATGTAGAAACGAGTGCAATTAGAGATATTCTTGTATGTACTCATGGTAGCCATGATAGGTGTTGCGCTAGGTATGGAAATCCTTTTTATTTCCATGCGACATCTATTGTTTCTAATTTGGAATTAGGTAACATTCGGATATGGAAATCTAGTCATTTTGGTGGACATCGGTTTGCTCCAACAGCCATAGATTTTCCAGACGGAAGATATTATGGAGCTTTGGATCAAGAATCGTTTCAGTCAATTTTGACTCGTACTGGTGACATAACATTCTTGAAGAAAGTCTATAGAGGCTGGGGAATACTGCCAAACTCAATTCAGGTGTTAGAAAGAGAACTTATCCTTCGCTATGGATGGGATTGGTTTAACTACAAAGTCGCTGGCGAAATCATTAAGCAAAACTTAGATGAAAACATGGTTCTGGTTGAGCTAAATGTTGAAAAACCAGATGGTTCTCTAGAGTGTTATCAAGCAAAGCTGGTGAAAGATGAAAGCAATACGGTAAAACTGAGAGCTTCTTGCAATGCCATGCAAGAATCTGTGTTTACGAACTATGCTGTGGATAGTTTTTGGCTTGCATCTAACAAGCTTGCCACTTGTGGTAATAGTTATGCAAATTAAATGACATACTGACTTGTAGGGTGAGCATTGCTACACAACTTTGGTATCTGTTCAGTGAAGATAGGAGCAATGCCCACCCTACCTTGGGCTAGTTATAAGCACAATGAGAATATCAGGTTCCTAACATCTGCAAATTGTGCAGAGTAGCGTACATTCCTCCTTGGCGCAGCAACTCTTCATGACTTCCCTGTTCTATTAACTCTCCGCGCTTAAGTACGAAAATCCGATCTACATTGCGAATGGTAGACAGACGGTGAGCAATAATGATGGCAGTACGTCCTACTAACAGTTTGTTTAAAGCTTCTTGAATTAAAGCTTCTGTACCTACATCCAAACTTGCCGTCGCCTCATCCAGAACCAAAATTTGTGGATTGCGAATAGCTGCACGGGCAAATGCTAAAAGTTGCTTTTGACCGCTAGAAAGATTTGTCCCTCTTTCTCTGAGTTGGGTATCATAACCTTGAGGCAGTTGTTCAATAAATTGAGCGATGTTGGTTTTGTCTGCTGCTTGTTGGATTTCTTCAAAACTGTAGCTGTCTCCTAAGGTAATGTTGCTTTTGACATCACCAGCAAATAAAAAACCTTCTTGCAAAATCACTGCCATATAACGCCGCAGTTCTGCCTGGGGTATTTCCCGGATATCTATACCGTCCACCAAAATGCGTCCTTGATTGGGTTCGTACAGGCGACACAAAAGACGGATAATAGAACTTTTACCCGCACCCGTGGGACCAACCAAGGCGACTTTCTCACCTGGATGAATGGTAAAGTCTAAATCCTTGATGATATAGTCATCGTCTTTATAAGCAAACCAGACGTGTTCAAATCGGATTTCTCCCAGTTCAGGTTCTGTCGTCTCGGTATGAACTTCGAGATTATCACTTATTTCGCTGACATAACCCAACCGAGAATCCAATATAGAAAATCTAGGATTACCGCGATCGCGTATTTCTATCGGTTCATCTAAAATTTCACTCACCCGTTCTATAGCGGTAAAACCAGCTTGAATAACAGTAAATTTTTCAGCAAAATCTCGTAAAGGGTCGAATAAACGCTGGGCATACAAAACGAATGCAGATAATATACCAAAAGTCAAGTTCTTTTGTAAAAGTAAGTAACCACCTACCCACAAAACACCTGCAATGGCTATCAGCGCAATCCATTCCAGTGTTGCCGAAACAGATGAATCATAAAAGATAGTTTGATCTACCTCGTGGACGTAACGTTGATTGTTGGCGCGAAACAACTGTGAATTGAATTTTTCCCGCCGGAACAATTGCACGACGTTAATGCCAATAATATTTTCTTGTAGCTGAGAATTCAGTACAGAAAGTTCTTCCCTTGCTTTGTAATTAGCTTCACGATATCGTTTTTGCAAGTATACTATGATGCCTGTTACTGGGACTAGAACCATCAGTAGCAAAAAAGCAAGTTGCCACTGGATAGAGAACATCACACCAAGAATCACCAGCATAGAGAACAAATCTGACACAATGCCGATCGCCCCTGTGGAAAAGACATCTCCTAAAACTTCCACATCACTAGTGAGCCTGGTAATTAATTTACCTACGGGTGTTCTGTCAAAAAAACGTACCGCCAACGATGTGACATGATTAAACAAGTCTTGGCGAATTTCGGCAGTAATTTGCTGACCTAGCTTCTGGACTAAATAACCTTGCAAACCTGTCAGTATCAGTCGTACACTGATCGTAATCAGCAATAAGACTTCGATAATATTTAGCCCTTGTAACAACGGGCGGTTTCTCAAAAACCCATAGGTGCTTGGTTCTTGGCGAATTAGGGAAATCACCTGTCCAATTAGCAAGGGTTGCACAGCGTTAGCAACTGCTATTGGTACCAGCAACAAAATACTCAGCGCCAGCGATCGCCCATGTCGGCGGGCATAAGGGACTAGACGCAAAAATAACCGCCAGTCATTTTCACGCCGACGGTAACCTGTGTCAAACTTTTTTCGAGGTTTGGAAGTGCTCATCATAAGAGCATTATATTAATTTTTACAATGTAAAAAGTATCTTTTATTAATCTAGTGTTTTTATTCTTACCGTGACACCATACTAGAGATTAAACTCGCCTGATTGCGTATGGTCAACAAGAAGGCAATAGAGAACAGGGAAGAACGACCTTTTTCCTGTTCCCTGTTCACCTTTACTAGACTTCTTGCATGAATCTTTGACCACTCTTGTTTGAAGAGCAAAGCTCTACACTCAAAACTGGGAGAAGGGGTTGGGAAATGGGGGCAGGTTTTGTGTTCTTCGTGCAAGAGGTCTCATGAACAGAGCAGGGTAATACCTACTCTAATTTTCAATCAGAACCATTTGTAAACTATGTAATAATTCCTTAACTGTGTACGGTTTCGACAAAAATGTTTTGACACCACTGCCAACTGCTCCTGCCAGCTTACTGCTAGACATCAGCCCGCTCGTAGCAACAATTTTGACTTTTGGATTGATTTTTTGCAAAGTACGCATGGCAGTTAAACCATCTAGCACAGGCAGCATCATATCAATCAACACAGCACCAATTTTGTCCTTGTGTTGAGCATACAGGGCGATCGCCTCAATACCATCATTAGCAGTCAGAATTTTGTAATTGTATGTTTCTAATGAAGCTTTGGTGATTTCTTGAATGGAGGGTTCATCATCCACAACCAGAATCAATTCTCCATGTCCCGCCAGAACTTCCGGTTCCTCCTGCGCTGGCTGTGTTTCCATTCCCTGTACTGCTGGTAAGTAAACCTTAAAGCTCGTACCCGCGCCTAACTCACTATACACGCTGACAAAACCACCGTGACTTTTCACAATGCCAATCACAGTAGAAAGACCTAACCCTGTGCCTTTCCCTTGTTCTTTGGTTGTAAAAAATGGCTCGAAGATTCTATCAAGGATTTCAGAAGAAATGCCCACTCCAGTATCCGAAACAGTTATTAATATATAGGGTCCGGTTTTGGCTTCCAAGTGCATCCGAGCATAGTTTTCATCAATCCATAGATTTTCAGCAGAGATACTTAAAGTACCTCCATTAGGCATAGCATCACGGGCGTTGACACAAAGGTTAGTTAGAACTTGGTGAAGTTGTGTCCCATCTCCAGACACCATCCACAAATCTTGCGGTATGTCTGTATAGACTTCGATAGATTTTGGGAATGTCTCTTTGACAATCTTAACGACTTCACGAATCAGATGTTTGGGTTGTAAAGTCATCCGCTTGCCTTCCACGCCTCGTGCAAATGACAAAACTTGCTTAACGAGGTCAGCGCCACGTTTGGTACTGTTTTCTAGTATTTCCAGTAGGTGCTTATCTTGCTTGTAGACATCCGGGAATTTAAGGGGTAACAATTGAGATACTGCCAAAATCGGTGTCAAGATGTTGTTCAAATCGTGAGCAATACCACTAGCCAAAGTACCTATACTTTCCAAGCGTTGGGCGCGGAACAATTGTGCTTCCAAGAGTTTTTTGTCGGTAATATCTGTGTCAACAGTGAGAATGGATTTGGGCTTTCCGTCCTCATCACAGACGAGTGACCAACGACTTTCTACAAGAATTTCTTTACCATCTTTGGTCACTTTAGTCAACTCGCCCTGCCAGTGACCTGTGCGAATAACTGTCGAAACAGCCACATCCGCTTCCAATGGAGTTTCGTTGAACAAAAGCTCGATAGCGTTCTTGCCGTATGCCTCTTGAGCCTGCCAACCGTAAAGATTTTCTGCACCTTTGTTCCAAAATAAGATGCGATTGTCTAAATCACGCACACAAATGGCATCGGTGCTCACATCCAGCAAAGCCGCTTGTTCACGGATTTTTTCTTCAGCAAGTTTACGTTCACTGATGTCAATACTAGCGCAGGTGATGCCGACAACTTCTAGCGACTCATTGTGCAATGGCTCTACAGTTAAATCGTAATACTGCCTTCCTTGGTCTGTTGTGATAGAAACTTCTTCTCTAGTTCCTATACCCGTGGTGAGTACACCACGTTTAATAGTCATCAGACGTTCAGCATCCTCAACACGCATCAAGTCTGAATCTCGTTTGCCCAATATTTCTTCGCTTGTCAACCCAAAAGTAGGATTGTATACCCAGGTGTAATGTAACTCCTTGTCTTGATTAAAGACGAAGATAGGAGAATTTTTCAGAGCAACCCGAAATCGTTCTTCACTATGTCGCAGTGCTTGTTCAGTTCGTTGACGCGCAATAGCATAGCGCATTGAGCGCACGAGTAAGTCACCATTGACCTGTCCTTTGACCAAATAATCTTGTGCTCCTTCTTGCATAGCCTTAATCGCCAAGGTTTCATCATCAAAACCCGTCAGCACAATAATGGGAATGACAGGAGCTTGATGATGAATTTTGATAAACGTTTCTAGTCCTTGGCTATCCGGGAGCAAAAGGTCTAACAGAATAACATCAAAACTTTCTTGCTCTAAAAAGCACAGCGCCTCATGCAATTGCTCCGCTTGCTTCAACAAAAATTGGACAGAGGTGACGTCCCATAAAAACTCTTGTAAAAGACGCACATCACCAGGATTATCTTCTACTAATAAGACTTTCATTATTTTTGATTACCAGCAATTTTTAATATTACTTTTTATACATTTTTTCTCCTTTTTCCCACTCCCTTCTTACTCCGATGGTAGCTTGACAACACTGAACCAGAAGTTCTCTATAGAATGTACAATTTTCACAAATCGGTCAAAATCAACAGGTTTAGTGATGTAGCAGTTGGCAGAAAGATTGTAGGCTTTGAGGACATCTTCTTCAGCCCCTGATGTCGTCAAAACAACCACAGGAATGCGCTTGAGGGTTTTGTCTGCTTTGATTTCTGCCAACACCTCCCTTCCATCTTTTCTAGGCAGATTTAAATCGAGCAGAATAAGATCTGGATATGGCACATTCGCATATTTTTCCTGTTTACGCAAGAATGCCATAGCCTCTACGCCATCCTCTACTACACTCAAGTTCACGGAGATTTTGCTGTCTTCAAGGGCTATGCGCGTTAATTGCACATCGCCAGGGTTGTCTTCTACTAGCAAAATCTCAATAGGCATGATCAATTCATAGTTCACAATGGGTTTTCGACTTTATCGGGAATTGTAAAGAAGAAAGTTGCACCCTGTTTTGGTTGCGACTCAATCCAAATCCCTCCTCCGTGTCGTTCTACAATTTTCTTACATATTGCTAACCCGATACCAGTACCGGGGTACTTGTCTCTAGTATGCAAGCGCTGGAAAATGACAAACACACGTTCGGCATACTGAGGTTCAATACCAATTCCATTATCGCGCACTGCAAATCGCCATTTTTCCTCTGTGCGTTCAACCCCAATATGAATTTGGGGCAGCTGTTCGCTACGGAACTTAATGGCATTGCCAATTAAATTCTGAAACAACTGTGTCAGTTGCGTGGGGTCGCCCATCACTTTGGGCAAAGTATCGCGGGTGACAACTGCACCACTTTCTTGAATAGCAACTTTGAGATTGGCGAGAACGCAATCCACTACATAATTACAATCAACTAGCCTAAAGGGCTGACCACGTGTACTAACACGGGAATAGCTCAACAAGTCATTGATTAGTATCTGCATCCGGTGTGCTCCGTCTACAGCGTAGCCAATAAACTCGTTCGCTCTAGCATCAAGATTATCTTTGTAGCGCCGCTCCAAAAGCTGCAAGTAACTCCCTACCATACGTAGTGGCTCTTGCAAGTCATGCGAAGCAACGTAGGCAAATTGTTCTAATTCTGCATTGGACCGAGCGAGTTCCTCACTTTGGCGAGTTTGCTGTTCCAACAGTTGCGCTTGAGATAAGGCAATGCCTATTTGGTTTGCCAACTGTTGCAACAGTTCAATTTCCATGTTATTCCAATTGCGAGGATGTTCACACTGATGGGCAATAAGCAAGCCCCAAAGGTTTTCCCTTTGCAGAATTGGGACAACGAGGTTGGCTTTTACACCAAACTTAGAGAGAAATTCTTTGTGGCAAGGTTGAATATTTGCTGTTTCAATATTAGCGCTCGCACTGACTCTTCCCTGACGGTACTGTTCTTGATAGTTTTGCTTAAAGCAAGGGTCGAGGATCTTTTGTCCCAGCACAGTGGGGAAACCAGGTAGCACCGCCTCTTGCATCACGGTTCCCGAACCATCTGGCAACAAGCGGAAGATGAGAACTCGGTCGGCATGCAGCATTTTTTGGACTTCCGTCACTGTGGTTTGGAGAATTGCCTCCAGCTCCAAAGATTGACGAATTTTGAGGGTCATTTCGGCAAACAGTTGAGAACGTTTGCTTTGACGCTTTAATTCCTCTTCTGCTTGCCTACGAGCAGTGATGTCAAGGGTGACACCAATCATGCGCGTAGGATTACCATGAACATCGTAAATTCCAGTCCCTCGTGTTAGTATCCAGTGAATGCTGTGATCGGGCCAGATATTGCGATACTCTGCCTCATAATCTTTGTGTTCCTCGATCGCTTGTGTCATAGCCTCCTGTATTAGGGAGCGATCATCAGGATGGATATATTCAGAAAGATCACCATAAGACAACTCAGCTTCCAGAGGTAGACCAAAGTTTGCCTTGCATTGGTTTGAGCAAGATAAGTCACCCGTTTTTAAATCTAGCTCCCAGGAACCAAGTTTGGCAGTCTGCAATGCTAGCTTTAATCGTTTTTCACTCTCGCGCAAGAATGCCTCAGTTAGCCTGCGTTCAGTAACGTCACGCGTCACTGCGAGCATTGCAATGATGTTTTCATCAGAATCACACAGGGGAACAGCATGGGTTTCTAGCCAGCGATGAGTGCCTTTGAGTCCAATAATTTCAAACTCCAGTTTTCCGGATTCACCTTGGAAAACTTGTTCTGTGAGTTTTATAAAAGCTTGACGATTCTCTGCAGCAATTATGGGATAAATGCACTTTCCCTGCACCTGATTTAGGGAATCTGCTTCAATCATCGCCAGTCCAGCCGGGTTCATTTGTAGTAGCGTGCCATCTCTAGTCAATAATTTGACACACTCTGGTTCTGACTCAATGATTGTGCGGAGCAGATTTTCGTTCTGTGCCAGTTTTTCTTTGGTACGCTTGAGTTCCTCAGCAACACGGGATACCTCAGATAAATTACGCCTAAGTTCCAGTTCGCTAATCACCTGACGACTCAAAGCCACAAGGGCTTCCACTTGTTTGTTGCTTAATTCCCGTGGTACTTGGTCAATTGCGCACAATGTTCCCACTATCTCTCCGTTGGGGGCAAACAAGGGGATACCTGCATAAAATCGCACATAGGGATAGGATACAACGACTGCATTTTTGGCAAACCTTTCATCAGCCAAAGTATCAGAAATAATTACCACATCCCGTCTTTCTTGGCAAAGGTAAGACAATCCAACGCTACGGGGCATTTCTGGAACTTCCAAACCGATTTTTGCCTTAAACCACTGGCGGTTTTCATCTATAAAATTGACCAAAACTATGGGAGTTCCACAAATTAAAGCAGCTAATTGGGCAATATTGTCGTAAGCTTCTTCTGGTTCAGTGTCAAGAATTTGATATTGGCGGAGGGCTTTAAGTCTCGCCACTTCGTTATCTGTCATTATAACCATACATATTTATTAATATTTTTTAAATATATTTAATTTTTTGAGTTTTTTACTTAGAAAAGTATCTTATTTTGATTAATGTTATCTTGCTATTTCTTATATTTTATACTACTTAAGGTGGATGCAATCTATAACCTCATAAACTTGCCTTGAGCTTTGCAACAACTCCTAGTGAAAAAACTAAGTTAAGCTTGAGATATTTGCGATTCTCTTCTGTATACACCACAAGTAGGGGCACAGTATACTGTGCCCCTACAGACGACAAGAGAGAAAGTATTAATTTGGGAAGAAGCTCAGTTGTTTTTCAATTGCTTCTTGGCACGCTGGAAACGCCATAATTTTGGTGTTTAGCTTGTCTTTGATAAACAACAAGGGCATCATTTAAGGTATCAGTTTGAAAGGACTGAGGAGCATCAGGAGAACGTTACACTGTAGTCAGAACTGACGATCGCAGTTGCTCAACCCATCCAAGCAAATTATCTGCATTCAGACGATAACTCAAAGGATGGGCAATCAATCTTGCTGTACTTTCAAACAAAGTTTCGGTCTCAACCAAACCATTCTCGCGTAAGGTTCGCCCTGTCGAAACCAAGTCCACAATCGCTTCTGACATCCCTGTAATTGGACCTAGTTCCACAGAACCATACAACGGTACTATTTCCACAGGTAAATCTAGATTCTGGAAATATTCTCGTGCACAATTGACATACTTAGAAGCAACGCGACCATGAGGTGGTAATTCTAACGCCGAACGATAAGGGCTTGATTGCTTCACCGCCACAGACATTCGGCAATGTCCAAACTGCAAGTCAACTAGATGGGCAACGTGGGGCTTTTTCTCTCGCAACACATCGTATCCAACAATACCTAATTGTGCCTGACCATATTCCACATAGACTGGCACATCCTGCGCCCGTACTAGCAACCCTTTGGCTTGACTGCTAGAATCAGAAATCTGAAGTTGGCGGTTACTGGAATCTAAAAAAGCACTAAAATCCAATCCCACATCTTGCAGGATGCGGATGCTATTTTTGAGGAGTTCCCCTTTCGGCAATGCAACAGTAAGCATAAGTAGCAGTCAGCGCTCAGCGATCAGCAAAATAATAATATCTGATAGCTACGTCAAGATGGCTAACTGATGGTTCATTATGCGAATTTTGCTTGTTGATGATGAAATTGAATTAACTGACCCTTTGAGTCGTGTGTTAACTCGTGAGGGGTATAGCGTCGATGCAGCTTATGATGGGACAAGTGGTAGCCAACTTGTACAAAGCGGCAGTTATGACTTACTCATTTTAGATTGGATGCTGCCAGGAAAAACCGGGTTAGAAATTTGTCAGGAATTACGACACCAAGGCAAAACCACACCTGTGTTGTTTCTCACTGCTAAAGATACTCTTGATGATCGAGTCGTAGGCTTAGATGCTGGTGCAGACGACTACTTGGTTAAACCATTTGAACTGCGCGAGTTACTGGCGCGTGTTCGGGCTTTATTACGTCGTTCTGGTTCACAAAGCTACGGTACAACAACCCAAAGACTGATAGTCGCTGACTTAGAACTCGATAGCGAAAACCAAGTCGCTTATCGTCTAGGCAGGATCATCGACTTATCAGAAAAAGAAAGCCAGTTATTGCAGTATTTTATGGAAAACACAGGACAATTGCTCACTCACACGCAGATTCTCCAATATCTCTGGAAAGATGATGAACCACCTAGCAGTAACGTTGTTGCTGCATTAATTCGTCTACTGCGACGCAAGATTGAACAAGCTGGTGAAACACCATTAATTCATACTGTCTACGGCAAAGGATACCGCTTTGGCGCATCAGTACCAGGAACCGGAGAGTAAAAAATAACAGCGATCGCGAAACCCATAACGCTTTCGGCACGCTGTTAGCTCTTGCTGTGAGGCAAAGACACAGTTTAAAATTCCTAACATTACAGCGCTTTTCAAGTAAATCAACCACGATATGCCTATACGAAAATCTGTGGTTCAATTAATTGAAAATAGCTGTAATACCCAACAACTGATTGATTTGACTGTACAGCTTGTCTCGTAATTGTTGCGCTTTTTGATAAGCCTCTGTTTTTTTGCTCTTATTACTATTCAAATGGGTCATATACAAAGGTTGAATATAATAACGTAGATGACTTCTCATTGCCCAAACTCCCATTGATGGAAAGAGAATAAATAATGGCATCAAAGGTGATATTGGCAAAAATGGTAAATTCAATAGCCTCTGTAATTTTTTAATATTTATAGTCCAAGGATGTAAGTTTTCATTACCAATGCAAATAACGGGCAATATGGGAATTTCATAACATTGACTCAATTGAATAAAACTCAAATCAAATTTTTCTAGTTGATATCGTTTTGCCCAACCTTTTCTCGGTCCACGTAAACCTTCTGGCGCATATAAAATAATTTTACGTTCTTGTACGACAGCCTCAAAATCATTTAACTCTGCTCTGACTCCACCCAAAACCTTGGACCATCCGGGTGGTAACCACCAAATAACCCAAGTATGGTCAAACAAAGAGACACCAGCTAATGATTGCACTAACCATCCTCGTGTTTTACCTAATAGATAGCCTAATGTTAAAAAGTCCCAGGGAAAGCACATTCCTGCATGATTCATTGCTACTATTATCGGTCCTGTTTGTGGCAGGTTCTCAATTGTGTTCAACTCTCCTCGAAAATAATATTGAACAATAGGAGCAATAATTTCATCTCGAAAAGCTTTTTGATAATTTGGGTTAAATTCACCTACTTCACTACGAGGTGAACGACAACCAAGCCGTAGCCAGCGAATGAAAAGTGCCAAGTAAAATCCGCAGGGAATCAAAAATAAAACATATTCTAACCAATTCCAACCATCTGGATCTTTGTGATAGTGCTGCCAGTGGCGGTTGAATAAAATTAACCAACCAGGAGGAAACCACAGACAAAACCAATCAAACCAACTAAATTTGTAACCCTCAACTGATGTTTTTTTCAATTGAGGGTTGAACAGGTTATCAGAGTGTTGATTAATCACAATAGCTTGAGCAGATTCCAAAACAATTAGTTTAGTCGCTTATTTTAGCTTTGGAAACTTCTGGTTGCCATCTGACTGTGGACTAAGATGATTGATTGTTAACTCTCCCCTTAGTTTTACCCCACCTAACGCGACACTCAACATTTTTTCTATATCTATGGTCTAATATCTGCGACAAGTCGCCTCAAAAGCATCTAAATTTGCTTTTATTGAAAGCGAATATTCGCTTGCTCTAAACGATGCAAAGCTTCGCCCAAGCGATCGCACTCCGCAATCAAACTAATTCGTACATACCCTTCACCTGCAACGCCAAAGGCATTACCTGGCGTGACGACGACACCAGTTTGCTGCAACACTTTGAGGGCAAAATCTGTGGAACTCATGCCAACAGGACAAGGCGCCCACAGATACATTGTTGCCTTGGTTTTGTTTAAATTCCAGCCTAACTTTGCCAAGCCTTGAATGAGAAAATCGCGGCGAGTACGGTAACGTTCTTGAACCTCATGTAAATAATCATCGCTCAATTGCAATGCTGTTTCTGCTGCGGTTTGCAATGCTGCAAAAATTCCATAATCCAAGTTCGTTTTTAGTGTCCGCAAACCCTGAATAATGTGGCGGTTCCCCACAACAAAACCGACGCGCCAACCTGCCATGTTGTAGGTTTTGGAAAGGGTATGAAATTCAACGCCAATATCCTTTGCACCAGGTATCTCTAACAAACTCGTCGGCTGATAGCCATCAAAAGCTAACTCGGCATAACATAAGTCATGTACGAGCAGAATCTCATATTTACGGGCGAAGGCAACAATTTCTTCAAAAAATTCGCGGGGTGCAGTCGCAGCTGTAGGATTGCTAGGATAGTTAAAATAAAGAATCTTTGCTTGTTGAGCAACATCATCAGGAATTGCAGCCAAATCTATCAGCCAGTCATTCTCTGGTTTGAGAATTAAGCTGTGAACTTTGCCCCCAGCAATGACAGGACCACGAAAATGAGCAGGGTAGGCAGGAGATGGTACTAAAATCAAGTCACCTGGATTAATGTAGGCGATCGCCAGATGTGCCAATCCTTCTTTAGAACCCAGAAGGGGTAATGCTTCACTATCTGGATCTAAATCGACTCCATAACGACGATGATACCAGTTACTGATAGCCCGGCGGAAACTAGCTGTCCCTTCAAAAGGAGGATAGCCATGATTGGCTGAATTTTGCAAAGCTTTTATCGCCGCTTCTACCACTGGTTGCGGTGTTGCACCATCCGGGTTTCCCATGCCCAAATCAATCAAATCTAGCCCTTGCTCTCGTGCTTTGGCTTTCAGTTCATCTAGACGGGCAAATACGTAGGGTGGTAATTTTTGTACGCGTTCTGCTGGGGCAATCCAATCTAATGTCATCGAAAGAGTTATAAATTATGAACTATAAATGGTGAGAAACAAAGAATGGAGAAAAGGCAGAGGAGCAGGGGAGCAGGGGAGCTCTGAGCAAGGGAGAAAAGAGTTAATGGACGTTGTTCACTCTTATTCTTCCCCGCTCGGGTGCTCCCAAGCGTTCGCGTAGCGTGCCCGCAGGGCTCAGCGGGCTCCCCTGCTTCTTTTATTCACCCTCATTCACAACCGATGTTAAACTCACATGATTGCGATTTCCTTCTACTGGTGCAGTCGTGGAAACCATCGCCGCCATGAGTTGTTCGAGTGCCACTTTAAATGGAAGTCGGTGGATGTCAGAATGAGGAGCTAAGGCAATTTCAGCAGCTTTTTGCAATTCGTTTAGAGTGATGTTGCTTAATCCTAAATCAGTTAAATTTTGGGGTAATCCTATCTCTGCATAAAATTTTAATAACTGTTGCCGTGCTGCTGTTGCTAACTGATTGCCCTGTAGCATTTCTTCTAAACGCAGTTGTACTAAAATACCATAGGCAACTTTTTCGCCATGAATGGTGTCACCTTTACAAATGTGAGTTAAACCATTGTGTACGGCATGAGCAGCTACAGTACGACACTGTGCCCCTCCTAATCCACCAATGACTCCAGCCAGGAGAACCGTTGCATCTACGACTTGTTGCCAAACTTCGCTACCAGGTTCTTTAAGAGCCGTTGCAGATTTCTGGAAAAGAATATCTCTCAAAACTCGCGCTTGTTGCACTGCGGCTATGATTAGGGTTTGTTCTGAGTGCCCACTGCTGACTGAGGCTTCGTACCACTTGGCGATCGCATCCCCAATTCCTGCTACGAGTGTGCGTTGTGGGGCAGTTTTTATCAACTCATAATCGAGGATCAGTAAATCGGGACAGCTTGCCAGTGCGACATCATAGAGAAATGCCCCTTCATCAGAATACACATTCGACAGAGCCGTCCAAGCCGCACACGTCGCCGCCGAGGTGGGTATTGTCACTACTGGTAACTGCAACTGGTGAGCCACGAGTTTAGCCGTATCTAGTGCTTTCCCGCCTCCAACACCGATAATGACATCGGCTTTATGTTCTTTTGCTGCTTTGTGTAGAGCTTTCAGGCTAGCTTCACTACAATCAGGAGCATAGAAGGCTTGGGCAATATTCAACCGTTGCTGTTCTAGAAGTGGTTGTAAACTCTGTTTGGTGACAGCAAGAGTCTGTTCACCTCCCACAATGAGGGGACGCCTTCCCAAGCGAGCGATCGCATCTGTTGCTTGTGTTAATATCTGTGAGCCACGAATGACCTTTGCCGGAGCTACGGAAAGAGCAAGTACTGGGCTAGAGGTTTGAGTAGACAAAGTTTCAGTAGATTGATTGGCCATAAACTTAAGTTAATTAACAATATCACTTCCAGATGTTTTGGAGAACCTTCCTCCATGAAGGAGAAGGTCATGGATGATGAGTCCAGAACCCTGGAAATTTTGACTATTATCTTTAATTTAGTAAGTTTAATTACTAGGTTTATATCTTAACAAAAAATAATAATTTAAGTAATTCTTAACACAAAAAATTCCTATTTCCGTAATATGAGAATAGTTTTTGAACCTGGCATAATATCCCTAGGTGTGAGACGGCATCAGTAGTTAAAAAAACTATTGTTAAATAACAAATACTAATCTCCGTGGGAGGGAATATGTCATCTACCAGTGATGCCAGCAACACGATAGAAGAGACTGTGCAAATACAGTTAAGCAAGCCAGTGCTCAGACCGGGTTCTAAAGGGAGAGCAGTGGAAGAACTACAACACCTGTTGTCATATTGGGGTGTTTACACAGGACCAGTCAATGGTGAGTTTGCAAACCAGACCGAACAAGGTGTCAAAGAGTTTCAGCGTCGAGTCTTTGTGCAAGTCGATGGAGTGGTAGCAGAGCAGACTTGGCGTGCGCTTTATACAGGTGGGCCAGTGGATATGCCAGAATTAAGTAAAGGCTGTCACGGAGAATTGGTGAAGACATTGCAGCGTATTTTGAAATCGACACAGGACTATATAGGATGGATTGATGGCGATTTTGGACCTCTGACAGAGTCAGCGCTCACCAGCTTGCAACGACGGTGTGAACTGCCGGTGACAGGCGTGGTGGAAGAGAGGACTTGGCACGCCTTAAGTAAAGTCAACCGTTAGTCAAACTGATAATTGTGTGAGTTATGAGTTGTAGATGCACAACTCTTAACTCCTGACTCTAACTTTTCAAGAGATGGATTGTGGTAATTGAGCGAATTTGTCTTGGTAAATCTCGATCGCCAGTTGAGAATCTTCACGAGAAGTGAGCGATCGCTTGACTTGGCCCAGGTAAAGTGGCACAGAAATGCCTGTTTCCGGGTGGAGAACAGTACGCGCTCGAATCGTCAACTGGTTTTCTGTTTGTGTACCAAAGCGACCATAGGAATACAAGTCACTCGCTGCTTGACGTAGGGTTGCTTCTAATTCTGATGGGGTAATTTTTGGTGGAATAGCTATGACCGTTTGTGTTCCCCCGTTGTCATAAACCAGATTGTATCGGACTGCACCTGGAATAACAGTGCGAGACAAAGGTGCCAAGGATAAAGCAAATAGACCACCGGTCAGCACCAGCATAAAGCCAGTCGTACCGACGAGCCGAAAACGGATACCCCATTTAAAAATAAAAGCCACAATCACTAAGGCAGCAAAGACTAATGTTGCAATACCCGACCATTGGGTGTATTTGAGAAAGTCAGAAGGTGTGGGCATAAAGGTTGGCGACTCAGGTGTTTTTGGAATTCGTTTTTGCTAACACCTATTTTAAAAGTTTGGTGTAGCGGAACTATCAATCCACTTTAGTTATGTGTAACTGTCGCCAAATACGCAAAATAAAAGTGTGGTTGGTTAATTGTCCTCCAACAACCGTTGCAACGCCACCTTCATTTCTTCAGGCGTAGTCGTTGTCGTGCCAAACTGTCGTACGACAATACTAGCCGCTAAATTACCTAAAACAGCCGCTTCCCAAGCCGA
The DNA here is from genome assembly GCA_002163975.1 of Nostocales cyanobacterium HT-58-2. Classification (GTDB taxonomy): domain Bacteria; phylum Cyanobacteriota; class Cyanobacteriia; order Cyanobacteriales; family Nostocaceae; genus HT-58-2. The sequence continues at coordinate 224,432 of CP019636.1, forward strand.
CGCCCCAGCAGTTAAACCCAAAGTTAACGCTGCTACCACAGTATCTCCAGCACCCGTCACATCAAACACTTTAGTTCGGTTAAAAGCTGGAATGTGAAATTCACCACCCCCGCGCTCAAACATACTCATCCCTTGCTCACCACGAGTGATTAAAATGTATTGCGCCTGCGTCAAGGCAAGCAAGTCTTGTCCTGCTTGAGTTAAAGTAGCTCCATCAGTAATTGCATAACCCACCGCAAGTTCTGCTTCTGGTAAGTTGGGAGTAAATAGCGTTGCCCCACGATATCGTTCGAGATGCTTTTGGGCGTCCACAATCGTTTGAGGGGCAGACAGTGCTGCGGAAATCACAGGCTGAGTGAGAGTTCCATCTCCATAGTCAGAACACACCACTGCGTCTACAGAATGAATTTGTTCTTTAATATATTGAGATAACTCTATTTGTAAATCCAACTCTGGCAAATCATCTGATTTTCGGTCTACCCGAACAATTTGCTGCGTCACCGATTGACGGGAATGACCAGAAATTCGTGTTTTCGTCACAGTCGGGCGATTGGAGTCAACAATAATACCGCCAGTATTGATTCCCGCAGCTTCCAATAAACCACGTAGGGCTTTTCCCTGTTCATCTTTGCCCAATAGCCCTACTGCGAAAACTTGTGCTCCCAGTTGGGCAAAATTGTAAATGGCATTCGCCCCACCACCGGGCACTTGCTTAGTTGTTTCATGACGAAGAATGAGCACCGGTGCTTCCCGCGAAATTCTTTCCACCTGACCAGTCAGAAACTCATCTAAAGTCAAATCTCCAATGACCAACACCTGTGATTGGGTAAATTTTTCCAACAAGGAGAACAAGCGGTCAGCCGAAGCATGCAATTGAGAGGCAAAATCAGGGTCTAAAGACATAAAAGGCAGAGTATTCAAAACACCAGCACACGATTGTACAACCCAAAGAGGGAAAGTGGGGAGATAAGGAAGATGCGGAGAGGGGAAGGAATAAGGCAGGGGGTGCAGGGGAGGTAGAGAGGCAGGGGGAGAAAAGAGTTAATGGGCGTTAACTCTTCTCCCCCTGCACAAGAACTGCTCCTCTACTATCTTCTCCCCCATCTTCCCCTGCACCCCCTGCCCTATCCAAACCGTATCAACTATGAACGATTCTCCGTGTCACTGCGTCCTTTATTCCCGCCACTGCACTTGAACAAAATACGCCTGCCGTCCCCAAAGGTCTCTTGTACGTATAATATTTTCAATTTCTAAATTGAAGGGAATAGACGTTGTCAGATAACGCTGTGCCAAAGCACCAATGTCAGGGGCTAGTTCAGCAGCGGTTGTCGCCGCTAACCCTAAACCGATGAGTTGCTCAATTGGTCCTCGCGGTAGCACCAAATGTATCCCTACTGCTAGCCCAGCTGTCAGTAGCATTGCTACTGACATATTTGTGCCACAACGGGGATGCACAGCCAAGTCCCATTCTCCGTTAGTCAGGCGATGCTGGGCGAGTGTGACCGCGCGTCGCATATCACTAACATTCACCTCACCATAGAGGTAAAATCCCCGTTCAGTAGATAAACCTCCTAAGAGTTCGTTATCAACTTGAAAATGACTTGGTCTTGGTGTTCTCGTGGGCACTTGGACATTATTTGATGCACTAAGAACCCAAACTGTGGCGTGCTCCAGGGCATGAACCTGCCGCAGCATTAAAATTTCTTTCAACCCAGGAATAAACGACAACTGACCAAGTAAATCGGCATCTTGTGTGGGCTGAGGCGCTAAAAAATCAAAATCAAAATCAAAAAAGTCAAAGGGAGACGAGCTACCTTTGGCAGAAGCGGAAGTATTCATTGCAACACTGCTCCCTAAGCTGATAGAGCAATAGAGACTTCTTTTAAATGTAGCGTTTCAGCCTATGGATGGTTGCTAACTTTTGTTGATTATCAAGACTATTTCAGTCAACTAAAGGCAAAATTTTCATAAGGACACATAGCTGCAGCAATGTTATTCCATCCTCAAAGCTGAGAAACTTTAGTTTCTGTACTTTACGGGCGAAATTAAGGCGTTAAGTCGCACGCTTTTGTTGCGCGGCTAGTGTCCTTATGGATACGGTTGAAATGATTTCCACAGTAAACATTTGATCTGAGGAAACACAACCTGTTATCCAGGACGACATAGTCCAGTACTCTGTGGTGCTTAATTTTGAGAGGTTTACACTTAATACCTAAGTTGTGAGGAGAAAAACAGTAAGTAACCAGTCAAAATGCGCCTGGCAGTATACTAGCAATTCGTTTATTCGTTCTGGTCAGGCAGAGGCAAGGGACAGCAATTGACATCATTCAAGCAGACTTTACCCCAGTGCAAAGCCCAGCGGACAAGAGCCACTCGGTTATCAGTACCGGTCTTGGTGAGAATGTTGCTGATATGGTTATCAACTGTACGCTTGCTTATTTCCAATTTAGCTGCAATCTCTTGGTTAGTTAAGCCAGCGGCCACTAAGTCGATAATTTGCAGTTCTCTGTCTGACAGACTAACGGGGGTCTGTGACTCGCCACCAGCCATAGAGTTATTTTATCCTCCTTGGTATATGTACTTAATCACTCTTTCTCATTCTAGAAGATTCTTTTATAGGTAGGTGTTTCAAGTGGAAGCAGAATTCTTCTTTCTAGAGAGAGAAATATATTTGGAGTCGGGAAAGAAACAGAGGCAGCATCGTGCATAGAAAATTCGCGGTTGCATGGCGTCTGTGACTTTGAGAAGGACTTCCCGCGTTTTTCGCTTATGGGCTTATGCGAACCATATTGCTTTCCAACCTTCACACTTGTGAGGACGCAATGACTGGCGTCACTACACCTTTATACTTCATACGTGCTCAAATTGGTAAGATCAGCGAAAAAAATGTAGTAAGGAATACTTTAATTCAAAAGAAAATCCAAAATTGCACTGATGTCAAAACGGCACTGAGCAGCAACACCTATGACTTGTTTGAGTTCCAAAATAGAGTCATTTAATTGTATGAACGACTGCCAACAAAATTGCAGAAAATATTATAGATTCTATACTGGAAAATCTTTATCCAAAATCCAACATTTAAAATTCAATGAGCAATCCCCGTGTTTTGTGCCTGGGTGAAGTTTTATTCGACCGTTTAGCCGATCAACTGGGGCGCAAGTTAGAAGAAGTTGAGTCATGGACTGCCTACCCTGGGGGCGCACCAGCCAATGTTGCCTGCGCTTTGGTAAAGCTGGGAACCCCAACGGGATTTATCGGCTGTGTGGGTGAAGATGCACCTGGTCATGAACTGGTAGATCTATTACAAGAAGTCGGTGTGGATATAACTGGAGTCCAGCGCCATCCCACGGCACCAACGCGTCAAGTGAACGTTGTGCGATCCCTTGAGGGCGATCGCACTTTTGCTGGGTTTAAAGACTATGACACCACGGAATTTGCAGATACGCGCCTCAAAGCCGATAAACTACCGAAAGAGTTATTTGAAGCTGCAGATTTTCTCGTTTTGGGGACTTTAGAACTTGCTTATCCTGAAAGTGAGCAAGCAATACACCATGCCCTTGAACTAGCAGAGATATACGATATCAAAGTTTTGATGGATGTCAATTGGCGTCCGGTATTTTGGAAAAATCCTGACATTGCTCCCCAAAAGATTCAAAAATTATTGAAGCGAGTAGATTTCATCAAACTCTCCAAAGAAGAAGCCGAATGGTTATTTGACACCGCAGATCCCGGGGCAATCACTTATCGTCTTGATTCCGTAGAAGGTGTACTGGTAACAGATGGGGAACACGGCTGCGCTTATTGCCTTGGCGAAAATGAAGGCAAATTACCTGCTTTTTCCGTTCCCGTCGTAGATACAACAGGTGCAGGCGATAGCTTTGTCGCTGGGTTTATCCATCAGTTACTCACTCATGGTATCCACAGCTTAAACGACTCAGAAATAGTGAGAAAAATCGTGAGATATGCAAGTGCATCGGGAGCATTAACCACGATGAAAGCAGGTGCGATCGCATCTCAACCCACGGCAGATGAAGTGGAAGCTTTTCTGGTTTCCCATCCGGTTTAGGAGGTTGTACAAATACTGGGTTGTCAGCATGGTAATACGGCAGGAAGACAATATTGACCGCATTTTGCCTGCATAACTGCTTGATATTTTTAGCTAGAAAAATGATGAAAGTTCTTATGCCATTCTGCAGTCATATTACGTAACAAACGTAACTAGAGGGGTGTCAGTGTTGGGTTAACACGTTCAACGTGTACGTGTAACAAGTTCGATTGTTGCCGCATAATCAATCTCTAGCATCACCAATTGGTAAAAGTCCGTCTTAGTTGAAAAGGAGCATCGAACAAGAGAGAATAATGAAGCCTGCACTGACAATTGATATCTTGCTAGAGGAAGCTGTTAAGTTCTCCGAAATAGAGAGTATTTACGACGAGCCATTGCTGTTTGGTACTACTGATGGCAAGGCTGTAGGAACTTACTTGGAGCAAAAATTTCGGAACTATTTGGCTTTGTCGTATGAATATGTGCTGGGAAATTCGGCTTCTGGAATAGATTTTCCAGGTTTAAATGTAGACATGAAAGTTACAAGCATCCGTCAACCTCAATCTTCATGTCCGTTTAAATCTGCTCGGCAAAAAATTTTTGGTCTTGGGTACGGTTTGCTGATTTTTGTTTACGAAAAGACAGATGACCATCAGAATAGAACTGGTAGGCTTGATATGCAGCATACTATCTTCGTTGATAAAAGCCGTACTGCTGACTATCAGATGACTCGTGGGATACTTAGCATTCTTGCAAACGATGGTAATGCTGATGACCTTGTTGCTTTCATAATGGATCGCAACTTGCCAGTTGATGAAATTGAAGCACATAATATTGCTGAGGAAATACTTATCAATCCACCTGAGCAGGGTTATTTAACAATCTCAAATGCTTTACAATGGCGACTTCAATATAGCCGTATTCTACAAAAAGCTGGTGACGTTAGTGGTATTACTAAAGTGCGATGAAGTGAAATGGTACGACACAAAACTAAGAATATATGTGAATTTGGAGATTTTCAGACACCAATGACTCTAGCTTTAGAGGCAACGAATGTTCTTAATCGGCTAAGTATTGCACCAAGGTCAGTTTTAGAGCCTACTTGTGGTCGTGGAGCTTTCTTGTTAGCTTCTTGTAAAGTATTTTCACAAGCTACTAGATATGTCGGTGTTGATATAAGTACAAAACATTTAAGCTATCTTAAAGAAAAAATAGAAGTAGAAAGTTCTTCTTTTCCAATCAAAATTATTAACGGTAATTTTTTTAATTTAAACTGGTCAGAAATTCTTAATACCTTAGCTGAACCATTACTAATTATTGGTAATCCTCCCTGGGTGACAAGTTCTGAACTCAGCATATTAAAAAGTTCTAATTTACCACAAAAATCGAACTTTCAAGGTAGAAGTGGATATGATGCATTAACGGGAAAAAGTAATTTTGATATTTCAGAATGGATGCTGATCAAGTATTTAGAGTGGCTAGAAGAACGCAATGGCATAATTGCAGTATTATGTAAGACTGCTATCGCCAGAAAGATTCTTATTCATGCTTGGCAGCATAAGCATAGAATCATCAGGGCTCAAATCTATAAAATAGATACACTAAAGAACTTTAATGCTTCTGTAGACGCCTGTTTTTTTGTTTTGCAGATTGGAGATGGAAATTTATCACAAGAGTGTGAAATTTTTGAACATTTGTCTGCTGAAAGAACATCACAAATTATTGGTTATAAAGATAACATACTCTTTTCTAACATCATAAACTACAAGCGTTGGTTTCATTTACGAGGAACAGATTCAGTTTATATTTGGCGTTCTGGCTTGAAACACGACTGTTCCAATGTCATGGAACTTGAACGAGAAGGTGATAAATTCTGCAATGGATATGGTTATGTTTCTTCTCTTGAGCAAGATTGGATATATCCGCTTTTAAAAAGTTCAGATATTGGAAATAGTCGTACATCTGCTTGTAGAAAATATGTTATTGTTACTCAGCGCTATATTGGAGAAGATACAACACGCTTAAAGTTTGATGCTCCTAAAATATGGATGTATCTTCAGAATTATCAAGAGTATTTGTCAAAGCGTAGTAGTTCTATTTATCGGAATCGTCCAGAATTTTCTATATTTGGAGTGGGGGAATATACTTTTGCACCTTGGAAAGTAGCTATATCAGGTTTTTACAAAAATCTGAATTTTGTACAAGTAGGTCAAATTGACGGAAAACCTGTTGTTTTTGATGATACTGTTTACTTTTTATCATGTAGATCTGAATCTGAAGCATCTTTTATTACTGCTTTGCTAAATTCACAACCAGCACAAGAATTTTTAGAATCAATGATTTTTTGGAGTGATAAGCGACCAATAACAATTGAATTACTCAAACGGCTAAATTTGCGAGCATTGGCCCAGGTTTTGGGTAGAGAAGGGGAATACAACAGTTATGTCTTAAGAAATTGTTAGAAATTTTCTGTCTAGCCTTGATCTCAACTTACTTGCGATGACACGCCTGCCATCAACTCACCTAAATCCCCAAACTCTCTCTAATCTTCTGCACAATAACGTCTGCTGGATCTGAAACATCCACTGTAATTGCACCAGATGGTTCCTCAAGGGCAGCAAACTGGCTTTTGAGGAGTTCTTCGGGCATAAAGTGACCCTGACGCATATGCAACCGCTTTTGAATTAACTCAAATGTTCCTTTGAGGTAAACCAGCTTAATATCTTCCTCATCTAACACCAAAATCTGGCGATAGCTGGCTTTGAGTGCCGAACACGCCAGCACTATATTTTTATTTTCTTGCAACCACTGTTGTATTGCCTGTTGCAATGCCAGTAGCCATGGCATCCTATCTAAATCGTTTAGAGGGATACCATGGCGCATTTTCTCAATATTCTCTGGCGAGTGGAAAGCATCAGCATCGCTAAATTCCCAGTGCAAAGAGTCCGCCAACAGTTTACCAATGGTGGATTTGCCAGAGCCAGATACACCCATTACGAGAATAATCATCAGTGGTCAATAACTCAATAATAGGAAGTAGAAGGAATGGGGGAAGATGAGATGGAGACATTGGGAAGCGGTGACGCGGAGAAAGAATTTGTCCCCGTGTCCCCGTGTCCTCCTCTTTCCCGTCTCTCCCCCTCCCCATTTCCTCTTACATAAACTCACGGGGATCTGTCACATAGCCAGTGAGTGCAGAAGCTGCAGCAGTGAAGGGGGAAGCAAGATAAATTCCCGCTTCTTTGTGTCCCATCCGTCCAGGGAAGTTGCGGTTCGTGGTGGAAACGCAAATTTCTGGCTCATTCATCCGCCCAAAAGTGTCTTTGGGACCACCCAAGCAAGCAGCGCAGGAAGGTGCAGTAGGTTCAATGCAACCTGCATCTAAGAAAATTTCTGAGAGGGTTTGACCTTCGTACTTGAGTTTAAATAGGTCTTCGTAGACTTTCTGGGTAGCGGGTACTATGTAGGTAGGAACTTTTACCTTATGACCTTTAAGAACTTGAGCTGCGTGCAAAAAGTCCTCTGTTTTTCCGCCCGTGCAGGAACCAATGTAAACTCGGTTAATCTTGACATCTCTACATTCTCGTGCTAAAGCGCGATTGTCGGGTGAATGAGGCTTGGCAACAACTGGTTCTAGTTTGGAGACATCGTAGCGATGCTCGCTGTAGAATTTGGCATCAGAATCTGTGTAGACTGACTCAAAAGGCTTGTTGGTACGGGAGCGCACATACTCAAATGTGGTTTCATCAGGAGCAATGGTACCATTTTTGCCACCAGCTTCGATGACCATGTTGCACAAGGTCATGCGTTCTTCCATCGTCATCCGTTCGACGGCTTCCCCGGTAAATTCCATTGTCCGGTAAGTTGCCCCAGCGACGCTGATATCGCCAATAATTTGCAAAATCAGGTCTTTTGCCAATAGGTAAGGAGGCATTTCGCCATCCAATACAAAACGCATGGTTGCGGGAACTTTGATGAGCAACTTGCCAGTCCCCATGATAAAACCAGCGTCTGTGTTGCCGATACCAGTGGCAAATTGACCAAAAGCACCAGCATTACATGTGTGGGAGTCAGTACCAAATAAGACTTCGCCTGGGCGGGTGTGACCTTCTTGTGCTAAGGCAACATGGCAAACGCCTTTATAATCTGGATTCGCTTTAAAGTTGGCGCGGTCAGTGATATCGTAAAAGTATTTTATACCTTGTTCTTTAGCAAAATCACGTAAAATATCAACGTTGCGGTTCGCGCGTTCGTCAGCGGTGAAAATATAATGGTCGGGAATTAACACGATTTTTTCAGGGTCCCAGACTTTGGCGTCAGCACCAAACTCGCGTTTAAAAACGCCGATTGTTCCAGGTCCACAAACATCGTGTGTCATCAGAACGTCAACATTCACCCAGATATTCTCTCCCGGTTGGACGACCGACCGACCGGAGGCTTTCGCCAAAATTTTCTCTACGAGGGTCATGCCCATAGCGATCGCATTCCTCTTTTATGAAAAGGTACAAATTATATGCTACCTGGCAGGTACTCTGTCAACCAAACTAAATTACTTTATGAATGATATAAAGGAGTTTTTTTGGTGGCTGACCGTTCCAAAAATCTAGCAATAGCCAGATGCAAAAATTCTCTGGAAACCCCTAACCTACAATTTGTCGCGTCAGAGGGATTAACTTGTGGATGCTATATTAGAACGATCACACCAACTTAAGCAAGATCTCACTGATTTTGTCTTTGATGCTGAAGACGAACTCGCCCAAGCACTGGAAACCTATGCTGCAGTGAAGTCACGTCGTGGAAACGGTGATAATTTTCAACAGGAATTAATTATTGACTCATTTATTACAGAAGGGAGAGTAGGTGACTCCTCACCGTTAGATTTTTTTATCGAAAGCCACAAAGACTTATCGGAGGATGACCGCAAACTTCTGAAAAGTTGGCATCGCACTTTTATGGGTTTATTTGCTATTGCAAAAACCCTACCTGATGGCTTTGAACTCATCAATTGGCTGACAGATAAACATTACACTGTCAAGTTCAATAATGCCGAAAAACTCAAAGCAATGTCTCGATTGAAAGAGGGAGATATTTTACTCACTCGTATTTCTCCAGTGACTGATAACTACTGGACATTCTCTGGTCCTTACACTCAGATGGGCAAATTGGGCAAACCAAAACTAGCGGTTGCTATTGGTAATTTTAAAGAGAATTACAAAGACCATCTTTATGGCGATGCACCAGAGTTGCTAGAGGAAGCTTGGCAGTCTGTAGAAGTTTATCATCAACAGTTTGTAGAGTTTTTTGGCAGCGATGAAGTCACACTACCAGGATATCAACTCAACAAAAAGATTGCCGAATTCCAAGAAATATTAACAAAAAAACGCTTAGAAGAAGCAGGAATTGATACTTCCAAATCACTGGGAGAAGTGGTACAAGAAGCAGGTCTTGGAGAAGAAGAACTCAAAGCAGTTGCAGAAGAATTAGGGACAGACTCCCAAGCTGTTTCGCAGATGTTTGACAATAAAAATGGCACCAGAAAAATGGTGACACCAAAAGTTGATTTGCCTGCTGAACTTAGAAAAGCGGAACATGTGACAGCTATATCCCACCCGCGTTGGGGACAGTTCTTTCTCCCAACCTACTTTAAGATGAAGACAATTTTAGAAGCAGAAGATTGGCAAAGTGTAGAAGGTGCTGAGAAGCTGATACGTTTTTATTTGGAAGATAAAAGTATTAATGCCTTCATTTGGCATCGCTTAGCCCAAGAGTATCCAACACAATTAGAAAAAGTGTTGCAAACTTTTCTCCAACGTTTTGAGTTTCAACTTCAAAATGACTTGGATACACTGTTGGAAGAATACAACAAATCCATAGAGCCGGAGTTACCAGAAATTGCTAGTGTCCCCATACATCTACACAATTTATTCCAAGACGCTATGGTAGAAGTCGGCAAATCTAAACCTAAAGGGAAGAATAAAAAACAGCTATCTAAGGGCTTTCAACGGTGACTTAGAACAGGAGTGGGCAGTACTATTTTCTTCTCTGATAACCTGCATGCATATCATCCTCCGACATTGCTTCATATCATCAAGCAGAAGTTCTCTCGTCAACACCTATCACTGACTATCTAGAAGTCGGCAAATCTAAACCTAAAGGGAAGAATAAAAAACAGCTATCTAAGGGCTTTCAACGGTGACTTAGAACAGGAGTGGGGAGTGCAGGAGTAACGAAACATTTATTCTTTCCCCCTCATCCCCCTCCGCTTCTTTTGGTCAACAGGGAAGTTGTACCTGACGCGGTGAACTTCCCTACACTGGCTTTGCTGTGTCGTTCTATACTCATAGCCAGATACTCACCACTTCAAATGCTCAATCAAAACCAAACACCCTTATTAGATACTTTAAAAGCCTGTGCAGAACGTCCTCATGCACCCTTTTACACTCCAGGACACAAGCGAGGACAAGGAATTTCTCAATCCTTGGTTGATGTTTTTGGCAAAACAGTGTTCCAGGCTGACTTGCCAGAATTAACAGAATTAGACAATCTCTTTGCAGCAAGTGGCGTTATCCAGCAAGCGCAACAACTCGCATCAGAAGCATTTGGCTCCTCACAGACATGGTTTCTTGTCAATGGTTCCACCTGTGGAATTGAAGCTGCAATTCTTGCAACCTGTGGCACGGGGGATAAAATCATTTTGCCTCGCAATGTCCATTCTTCAGCGATCGCAGGCTTAGTTCTGTCTGGTGCTATCCCAATTTTTGTCAATCCGGAATACGACTCAGTTTTAGATATTGCCCACAGTATCACTCCCAGCAACTTAGAAGCTGCGTTACGACAGCATCCTGACGCGAAAGCGGTATTTATGGTTTACCCCACGTACTATGGCGTTTGTGGAGATATTAGGGCGATCGCCTCCCTCGCACACCAATACAATATGCCCTTACTCGTAGACGAAGCCCATGGCGCACACTTTGCCTTTCATCCCCAACTACCCATCCCAGCTTTAGCCGCAGGTGCTGACTTAACCGTACAATCCATACATAAAACACTGGGAGCATTAACTCAAGCATCAATGCTGCACGTTCAAGGTGACAGAATAGATCGCGAACGCATCAGTAAAGCATTGCAGCTAGTACAATCTACCAGTCCCAGTTATTTACTCCTAGCTTCCCTCGATACAGCACGTCAGCAAATGGCTATCTATGGCAAAGAATTGATGTCACGCACATTGCAACTTGCAGAAGAAGCAAGAACTCGGATCAGCCAAATTCCAGGATTATCGGTTTTAGACCTCACCCCCAACCCCTCTCCTCAAGCCGCTAGCGGGGTGAAATCACTAGGCTTTATTGCTTTAGACAGAACACGATTAACCGTCACCGTTTCTGGCTTAGGTTTGACTGGATTTGCCGCAGAAGAAATTCTCGATCAACAGCTAGGTGTGACAGCCGAATTCGCCTCGTTACAGCATCTTACCTTTATTATTAGCTTGGGCAACACCCAACAGGATATCGAGCAGTTGGTGCAAGCTTTTACCAAGTTGGCGATGACCTCACCTCCAAAATCAGAAGCTTTTTTGGGAATACAGGAAAAAAGTAGTCATGTTTTATGGGATAATCTTTTTATGATGGGGGATGCTATGTGTATATCACCCCGTGAAGCTTTTTTCGCTGCAACAGAAATATTACCCATCCAAGAAACTACCGAACGCATTTGTGCCGAAATCGTTTGTCCTTATCCTCCGGGGATTCCTGTGTTGATGCCGGGTGAAATTATTACCCACACTGCTTTAGAATACTTGCGGCAGATTCAGAGCATGGGTGGATTTATCAGCGGTTGTGCTGATAGTAGCTTAAGTACGCTTAAGGTTGTCAAAATCTAACTTTAGATCAATATACTGAGTTGAACTGTATAAACACACGTTAGTTTATCTTTCCACAGACTCTGGCAGTTTGTTAGGTAGGGCGTATTTTTCACTACCGATTGAGACTAGGATCAACCTTCTTGAGGTAATCTCGAAAGACTTGATGTGCAGTTTTGTGATCACCTGTTGGCGTCAGATTGCATAGCCACCATATAGGTCTACTCTGATAACATCTTGGTCTATCGGTAGCAATTAGCCGACCAAGGTGTTCACAATTCCAACCGGGAATAGTATATTCCCAATTAGCAAAAACATAAAGAGCTTGTTTGAGCCGCTCGATTGTTTGCTCAGGTTTAAAAGCAATGCCATCAATTCCAATAATAAATTTTGCCTCTTTTCTCTCGAATGGACGTAACCCACGACCTGTATCAAAAATGTGTGTATCTGACAAACCAATCCCATAATGCCAAAACGGATCTGGTGGATTCTGCCAATTGAGTAAACGACCATATCGTCTACTTGAGGGGACAACAAGACGCTCAATCTCTTCTATTCTCTTTTCGATTTGTTCTACAGATACAGACATAAAGGCAAATTTACTAGCTACTGCTATATGTCAGTTCAATTAAAATCTTTAAGCTTACACTTGTCTACACAACAGTACAAACTTAATTGTTAGCACAGTTGATAGCCCCGGCAAGAGCATTGACTAGCGAGCTAACTGCTTGCACTGTTGCGGAGTCTGTCACCTCGCCCTTGTTATTAACTTTGGCAGAGATGGCAGGAATGAGCAGCGTAGCCCCTTCAACAATGTTCGCAGTCATGACAGTAAGCGTCTGTACGAGCGAAGCATTTGCCTTATCGCCACCATCAGGCGATGGAGAAGCACTGATGACAGCGGTTGGTTTATCCATGAACTCACCCGAAGACACGATCCAATCGAGTGCGTTTTTCAGAACACCTGGCACACCGTGTGCATATTCAGGCGTGCAGATTAGTACGCCGTTGGATTCCTTAAGCCGAGTGCGCCAATCCTTGACCGATGCAGGAACACTCTCGGTGTCAAGTTCGGGATTGAAGTGTGGCAGATCGCCCAGCCTCTCATAAATTGAGATATCAATATTATCTGGTGCTAAACCAATCGCCGCACGCAAGATGGCTGTATTAGAAGAATTAGCACGAAGGCTGCCGGATATTGCTAAGATTTTTATCATGCTTTTGATCGCTTAAAACTTCTTTCATTGATACACTTGAAATGTAAAGAGGTATGAAATGGATTCTGTGCCCATAACCGATAAGCTTTTCTGGCAGTTTGTCTGACATCATAACTTGCAAAACCAAAAAGAGCGATCGCTCCTACCAATATTCAATCAGTAAAAGCGATCGTTTCTTCAAGCATCCTAATTTTTGCAGAACAAATGTTACTCTATTTCGTCTTGAATGTCCTCAATCACCTTCAAAATAGATTCACGAATTATTCCTTCTAGGACATCAATAAACGAACCTCCAGCTGTTTCAGTCGTCCAAGGATTTTGGACTACGGTACGGATGACAGTAATCGGTTGATCTGGTTCTCCAGTCACCCCTAAACGTTTCTTGTAGTGTTCAATGAAATAAGAACCATAAGCTTCCGCGTTGAAATCTGTAGTACTAACAATCATGGGATAATTGTTAATATCATCTCCCTGATCAATACTCAGGTTTTCATAATACCGTTTATTGAGAAGGTTAGCATTCTTTAAACTGGTATTGAGTTCACCATTCTTATTCTTGAAGTTGAAAGCGTAGATCAAGATGTTTAAATCAGGTCCAAGTTCTTCGAGTGCAGCCATTGCTTCTTCATCTTGCTCAATCTCTTCATTCGTTCTACCATCAACTCTGTCCCGAATGAATTGAATTTTTTCTGCTTCTGTACTTCCCGGAATAGAATCTGGAATTAAAGTCAGAGGAACAATAATAAACGGATCTTCCTCTTTGGCCATACACAACAGTCGGGCATAGAGTTTATCACCAGTGAAGAGAGCCTGACCCAAGATTTTACCATAGCCATCTTTGGTGGGTCGAATGATGCGATGGCTCAAATATACCGCTGCCGGAGCCGCACCTGGTTTAGATCCCTCAATCCCATAGATCCCAATGGTTGGCTCTGCTTCTCCATGGAAAACGTAGGGAGCAACAAAGGTCACTAAATTCCGCATCGCTGAGTTGCGATAGCACAACGCTCCAGCTGGATAGGGGATGTAACCTGATTTATGGGGATCGACGGTGATCGAATCAGCCTGCCCAAGAGTAGCAAATTGCTCCTCTACATAAGCACTCAAGGGAGAAACCGGGGGTGCTGTATCTTTGGGAGAGGGTAAATAAAAGTCTGCGTCGGTACGTAATAGGGTAGCGAAATATCCCCCCCAAGCAGCATCAGCATGCACGGTAAATTGTAATCCTTTTTGGCTGAATTCTTCTCGTAGTTCCAGAATTTGCTTGAGGGGATCAACTGCACTTTCTTCGGTGGTTCCAATAACTGCAACGACGGTATAGACTGGGATTTGATTGTTTAGGCAATATTGTAAATCTTCTCGGAGATTATAGCCTTTGAGTCCATCTTGACCAGGTTGAGGTTCAAGAGGCTCAATTCTCATTCTGCCATGTTCGTCTACTTCCACATCAACCATGTGGGAGGCTCCCATACCTAAAACAGCGGCTGCTTTTGGGAATGAGTAATGTTTAGTTCCTGGTACGAAAAAGACGGGGGATTCAATTCCTTGAAGATATCGCTTGGAAAATTCCTGTATTCCTAAATCTTGCACCGAATACTTGGATAAGGCAGCGGATAAGATGGTAGAAGCTTGACTCTCGTCAACGCCTTGACTCACTAATTGATTGGTGATTTGTGTAGATAAGGCTAGGATATCATCAACCTTGAGGTTTAACAGTTGCCAAGCGTCGAGATTGATTAACTGTTGCTCTGTCCAAGTTCCAGAAGTTGCTGAGTAGGCGTTAATCTTAATCTGTTCTGCGACCTTGACCAAGTTTTGATCATGTAACAAGGCTTCTTTGATAGAAATGGGATAAAACTTGAGATTTCTTGCTGACCAAATAGCCTCTATGTTAGCAACAGTTCCCCCACAAGTGACATGTCCCCAGGCTCGCATCTCATCAGTTTGATGTGGCGGAACGTAGTATCCTAGCATTCGGCAAAGGTCATCACCTACCTCGATTTCCAACTCTGTGGTAACAGTAGAGGCTTCAAAAGCCACGTTATTAGCGTTGTACAGCATTCCCGCAAAGTAGCCAATCACGGAAGGAATGGTGGAATCCCAACCCATGTGTCCTTGATAGCGCATACTGAAGAAGGGAACGGATTTCTTCAGTCTTTCTAATAAGTCGTGATAATCGTGTTTAATGAGAGTAATCGCTTCTTGATAGTCTGGCGATTGCTTAATTTCTTCAGTAATATGGCAAGGATCTTTAGGAAAATAACTCCTTCTCCACTCAGCCTGAGAGTCGATTGCCTCTGCTATCAATTCTTTCAGAATCTCGATATTTTCTGCTCTTGGACCTAAAAACCAAGCTTCTACCGATCTTGAGCCAGTTGTCTTTAGGTTTAGGGTGTCTGCTTTTTCAAAAGACTGTTGAATACGGCGTGTTGCTTTTTCAAAAGCTTTGCTGGAAGTCTCTCTTGGAGTTCTCATCAGAACCTTCTCCTTGTAAGATAAAACAGATTCAGTCTTGGTATTAAGTTTGTCTGCACTTAGAGCCTGTCTCTTTCTAGGTCGAAAAATCTTTGGTAACAAATCACAAAATTGGCAACTTTGGCTTACAGAAAAAGCTGAATTGCACACTCACATTTACAGGTTAAGAAATAATCTGTAAGTACATGGTTCATAGTTTCCATGACTCTCTTCCCCGAACCTCCCTAGCCTATCCGAACCGTATTGAGAGGCGATCGCGCTTATTCATACAAGTTTGAAACTGTTACGCAAAAGTGCTTATGACAGATGCAAACAAGGTTGTCACACAATGAAACGGGGTATGAATAATTCGTAACTGCTTACACACTTTCCCTGGTTGACAAGTTTATAGTCAACAGAGTCCTTAACCAAAGTTTGCAGACACACTCTAGTTTTTTACAATTCCCGTCCCCATCTGGTTATCAATCAACTGCTGACGTAGATATATGTCATTCTTAACACGCACATGAATCACGAGACTTGGTTTGAGGTCACATAACCAGTTATTAGGTGTACCTACCATAATGGAAAACTCCAATTTTAAGTATGCAAGTAGCTATCAAAAAACTGTCTACTATGCAATAAAGAATAAACCAGAATAGCTGCAAAGGAAAATAGTATTTGATGTTACATATTGTGAAAGGAATATAAATTTTTAAATACAAACGTTATTTTTTATAGCTCAAATAAAATTAATGAGTTTGTTATTCCTAAGACTTCAATTTACTTAAGAAACTTTATAAGTTATTACAAGGACATAAGTAGGATATATTTAATGCTAACTTTTAGCGATCGCCACCCATCTGACGGTAATTGTCAAAAGCCTGGAACGACCAAATTTCGTGCACATACATGATTTCCAAGCCGCTCCACTAACTATCTCAAAGTCCTGTCCCACCAAGAACTTTGCAGTTCCAACGATTTGTTATGCCACGACAACTTAAGGAGCTTTGAATGGGTTGACAATATCCAACCCATCAATACTTGAATAACCAAAATCCTCAGTGTAAAGAGTTTGAACATTTGCTTCCAAACAAGCAGCAACAATCATGCCATCCCAATATGACAAACTGAAGCGATTCAGCAAATCCTCTGCTCGATTCAGAACACTCCATGTTGGTAAAACAGTATGCCAAACCTGTTGTAAGTCACGAATATACAGCCATGCTTGCGCTCTATCGTATCCCAACGGTTCTAGCTTACGACTGGCTGCCAAATACTCACATACAACCTGCTAGAGCAGCACACCGTCTGTCATACTAGATAGCCGAGAAGCTGCTATTTCTTGTTTTATTGGATCACGGGGATCATTGACGTAGATCAAGATGTTATTGTCAACGGCGTTCATGCAGCATCTCCCGTGTAAAACGAGGAGCATTCAATGGAATTGGATTTTGCTGCATCCGCTCAACCAACGATTCTAGAAAACCTAACGGGGTGACAAAAGAGCTAGGATACAGCGAGAATAAGCGACCTAGCCCTGAGGCCTCGTTGATAAAAGGGAGATTTATTGCGACATAATCTCATTAACCGAGTGACTAAATCTTTGTATGGCTCCACAAAATTAACCCAAGTTTCACCATAGAGTCCGATATAAAAACTGCTATGACGCCTTTCAATACGACCAGGTTCTTTAACGCGACCAACATAGTTTTGTACACCTTTTCGTTTAATTTCCTGTCCATGAATCGTAGCAGAAGTGTAAGCGATGGCTATCAACAAAATGAGAGTAATTAGTCGTTCACCAGATACATTAGTATCTTCCAAGTTATAACCTCCCTTCTTCAAGTCTCGGAACATTTCTTCTATATTGAATCTTCTTTTATACGCTGCGATCGCTAACTCAAGAGTCTCTAGATTTGTGAAAATAAACCATCCTTCTTTGGGAGCAATACCTAAAATTTTGCGTTTCCATTTACAAGCAACGTTAAAGCTAAAAAATCCTTGAGTTTTTGTCACTTTGACTCCTTTCAAAAACAAAGAAACTCCTGGGGATAATCCTATCTGTTTTAGTTCCAGCCAAATTTCTTGTTCTGTTTCTACGAAATAGTTCTTTTTCAATCGCAAGCAAAAATATACATTCCTTTCTCTGAGCCAATTTGCTAGTTTAACAGAACAAAATTCTCTATCTCCTAATACACAGATTTTATAATTATCAAAAAGTTGTAATACTTGAGAGAGAATCTTTTTTTGTTCATCTAGGTTACTATTACCTAGCTTTGGTAGTAGTGTAAAATATATCGGGAATGCTCTCTTATCCCAAACAACACTAACCATGAAGAGATTGATCCGACTCCAATTTGTTCTATCCATTACCAAATAAATAATTTTTTCTCTGTCAAAATATGTTGATAACCAAGTTGTCACAATCGGAAACCAAATTTTTTCAATCGAGAGGTTTGGTAATGATAGAAATCTTTGTATTTTCTTCCTTCTACTTTCAAATAGTATGGGAATTGGCAAAGCAGTAGCCAGGGTTTCTAAGTTAACTTTTTTAATGGATTGTAGAAGATTAATTAGAATTTGGAGCAACAAATATTCTGCACAACTCAGATGACTTTGCAAGTGTGTTTGGTAGAATAAGGGTAACATTATCAATAAACAGGTCTTCTTGACAAAGGTAGACCTATTTTTTTTATCATAAATTGCTACACACTTTACCTCGCAAGCTTTCCAGGGTACTTTGTCGCCCCGTCAGCTAGAAAACATTGCTTAGTTTCTGAATCGGAGATTGGTGGTGACATGATTTGAGGTGATTGAATGAATAGTTCAACCTCAGCCCCTTCAGGTAAATTACAAGGTGTTTGCAGAACGAATGCGCCGTTACGGTAAATTGCTTTGAGAGCGTAAGGCATAGTAGAGATTTCGTAGTGATATGTGGTCACAATTTCCAGCTTAACCGATGCGCCTAACCAACACTCAAGAGCGCATGACTCCACTGATAACCTTACGATGACTTAACACCAGCTATGGTGTTTGTAGAAATGTCAGTACCTCTGCCACTTACTGGAAAAGCTCTTGGGAAATAGCATAGCTTGATTGATCGCCCTCAACTACTCAACCTCTATGTACTTAACCTTATTTCCAGCAAAAACCTCAAAACTGATTCCATGCGTATAAGCATCATTTTGAGTTGAAAATCGGTGTATTTGGGGATAATCTCATGGGTTCCACGTTGAAAAAGTTTTAAAAATTCCAAAACTGCATCAATGTCTTTCTCAATAAAATCTGAAAAGGGTTCATGATTCAAAGAGTGGCAAATGTAAAGGAGCCGTGCCCTTCGTGTTGGCTTTCCTCTGTCATCATAATGCTTTGAGGAGTTACTCCAAGCTTTAATCTTTTCATCAGGTGAAAGTGTATGCAAGACATGGGTGAAAAGTTCTCTCAGGGAAGTTGCGAAATGTCGAACCTTGTCAGGATTGGTAGATTCTAAGGATTGCCATGCTCCATGTAGCGGAATTAGAAGTTCTGCATTTAGATCCCTAAGTAATTTTTCGAGGATACTTTCAGTTTCTTGTTGAATATCCTCTTCTAATTGATATTTTTCTTCTTCAAATTCAAAATCTGGTTCAAATTCCTCGGATTCAACAGTAACAGCTTTGGCAATACTAACTGCGTTGAAAAACTCAATAGCCGGATATCGTGAGACAATGGGTGGTAATGAAATAACGGACGACGGGTTGTGGCTAAATGACGCAAATAATTTGGAATAGGATTTTGCGAAATCAACAAAAGTATTTTGAAGAACACTTTGAATTGATGGGTTTACTTTAAGAGCATTTCCTACGCCTTCTAACGATAGACGAGCTAAAGATATTTGTGATAACGTTGAAAACTTTGAGATGTCTGCCAGATGAGATTGTAGAACCAAATCGTAACGGTGCAAGCTTCCTGAAATTGCATCTATTGCTCGAAATTGTTGCTGCCATGAGTCGGTTTTAACAGTTGCTTGCTGTATTAATTTGTTAATATTTGAAGCGTCAACTGCTTCCAGGAGCTTTGTAATAGATAGATTTGTAGCGTTTACCTGATCAAAGATTGACGAGTGCTTTAGTTTCTCAAAAGCAGTCAATCTAACTTTACTGTCGAGAATTTTAGAAACTTCTGGCAAGGCAGACAACTTAATGCGCTTGATCGAAAATACTTCTATTTTGCTCTGTATAATGTCGAAGCGAGTTAGACAAAGCCAGGATACCCTTCAAGCTTTCCTGTGAGAATACAGGTGAATTTAGGAATTGATGAAAACCTTTTGGAAAATTGTTCGGTTCGTCTGCTTTAGCCATTGATTACTTAATACTCAAAACACTCATTGATTATAACGAAAGCCATTCAGCGAGCAGACGCTTTCAAAGAAGTGTCCAACGAACATTGACACCATAGCTTGTCTCTAAACGCTGACAGGCAACTTCAAAGTACCGCCTCATTGATAACCTTGATTTACACCCCTGTTCTAAACTGTGGTGGTAGAGGTGATCGCAGTCCAGTTGACCCATAATGGGTTAGCTTAGCGTGGACGCAGCCAATCGCACCGAATTCCATCACTTACTGCGCAATTGCCAGCTGCTCTTCTTCTATAACCTCATACCCATTCGCCAACTGTGCGATCGCCCTATCAATCAAATCTACACCTTGCTGCACACTATCAATCACGCTCAACTTTCCACGCAAGTCAGCAGCACCAGCGAAGCCTTTTGCATACCAAGTCATGTGCTTGCGTGCTTGACGCACACCTCTGTCACCTTTGTATTCGTACAGAGCTTGTAAATGTTCCTGAGCACATTCTAGAAGTTGAATGGGAGTGGGAGATGGTAATTTTTCCCCGGTTTTCAAAAAGTAATCAATCTCTCCTACCAAAAACGGATAACCCAGAGTCCCACGGGAACACATAACCCCATCAGCACCCGTTTGCTCTAAACACTTCACCGCCGCTTCAACGGAGAAAATATCCCCATTAGCAATCACTGGTATAGAAAGAACTTCCTTAACCTTGGTAATCCATTCCCAACGGGCATTGCCATTGTATCCTTGAGCACGGGTACGTCCGTGTACTGTAATCATTTGCGCCCCTGCATCCTGCATCCGCTTGGCAAAGTCAAGAATGATGATTTCTTTGTCATTCCAACCAATACGGGTTTTAACAGTTACAGGTACATCAACAGCCTTCACGACTTCCCGAACGATTGCCTCAGCGACTTCTGGCTGCCGTAACAATGAAGAACCACCACCATTTTTAGTGATTTTATTTACCGGACAACCCATATTAATATCAACAGTATCTGCCCCTTCCTCAACAGCCTTGACTGCTGCTTCTGCAAGAAAATCTGGGCGACAGTCGAACAACTGGATACTGATTGGTCGCTCGTTGGGGTCTACCTCCATAATTTTCGGCAACTGTTTGACATAGTGCAATCCCGTCGCATTCACCATCTCCGTGTACATCATCGACTCAGGCGCAAAACGACGCACCAGCCGACGAAAGACAAGATCTGTCACTCCAGACAAAGGAGACTGGAGTACCCGACTTTTCACCTCAAATGAACCAATTTTTAGAGGAGTCGAAAGTCTAGTTTTCAGATCAGGAGACAGCATAAACAATTCAGAGTTCAAAATTCAAAGTTCAAAAAAAGAAATGGCAGGGATGCTATTCGGCAAACCTATGTCAGCTTACCGTGTACACAAGCTTAAGCTATTCTATTGTACAAACCTTTTTCCCCTTGCTTTCCTTTGCTTCTTGCTCCACAAGTATGTTAATTCTTGTCATTTACGCCCTTGTGGTCGGTTAAAGACGGCAAACACCACATTGACGATACGGTTCACCCGAATTACTCCAAGTATTAATTCTCATACATTAGACGAAGTGAAAGCAATTCAGTCCATGAACAAGCAAAAAACATTTTGAAACATAACCGTCCTAACGATGGTTCGGAAAACCACCCTTCATGGACTGGCTATACAGGCTCAGTATATATATCAGCAGTATGTAAAACCAAAGGTATTCATGCTGAACTGGCTGCTTTCTAAATCCAGTTGGTTCAAAAATTAGTCCTTTATACTCTCTTTAATTCATTTGTAGTTATACGGAGCCAGCACCTACAATGGCAAAAGTAGTTGGAATTGACTTAGGTACGACAAACTCCTGCGTGGCAGTTATGGAAGGTGGTAAACCCACAGTGATTGCTAACGCAGAAGGTTTTCGGACAACGCCTTCAGTCGTTGCCTTCGCTAAAAATGGCGATCGCTTGGTTGGTCAAATCGCCAAACGCCAAGCGGTGATGAACCCCGAAAACACCTTTTATTCTGTAAAACGTTTTATTGGACGTAAATACGAGGAGATCACTCACGAAGCGACCGAAGTTTCTTACAAAGTGCTACGCGACAGCAACAATAATGTAAAACTAGATTGTCCCGTTGCCGGCAAGCAGTTTGCTCCAGAAGAAATTTCGGCACAAGTTCTTCGTAAGCTTGTAGAAGATGCGAGCAAGTACATCGGGGAAACTGTAACCCAAGCTGTTATCACTGTTCCTGCATATTTTAACGACTCCCAGCGCCAAGCGACCAAAGACGCTGGTAGAATTGCTGGTATCGAAGTTTTGCGGATCATCAACGAGCCAACCGCTGCTTCTCTGGCATACGGCTTTGACAAGAAGAGCAACGAAACGATTCTTGTCTTTGACCTTGGTGGTGGTACTTTCGACGTATCCATCCTAGAAGTCGGTGATGGTGTGTTTGAAGTGTTAGCAACTTCTGGTGATACCCACCTTGGTGGTGACGACTTTGACAAGAAAATTGTTGACTTCTTAGCTGAACAGTTCAGAAAAGACGAAGGGATCGATCTGCGCAAAGACAGACAAGCTTTACAGCGTCTCACCGAAGCTGCAGAAAAAGCGAAAATTGAGCTTTCTAGCGTGACCCAAGCAGAAATCAACCTGCCATTTATCACTGCTACCCAGGATGGTCCTAAGCACCTGGATACAACACTGACTCGCGCCAAGTTTGAAGAACTCTGCTCCGACTTAATTGACCGCTGCCGAATTCCTGTTGAAAACGCGCTGCGTGATGCCAAATTAAGCAAGAACGATATTGATGAAGTTGTGTTAGTGGGTGGTTCTACCCGTATTCCCGCTGTACAACAAGTCGTGAAGCAAGTGTTGGGTAAAGATCCTAACCAAAGCGTTAACCCCGATGAAGTTGTGGCAGTTGGTGCAGCAATTCAAGCTGGTGTGCTTGGTGGTGATGTCACTGGTATTTTGCTGTTAGACGTAACACCATTGTCCTTGGGTGTAGAAACCTTGGGTGGTGTCATGACCAAGATTATTCCTCGCAACACCACAATTCCTACCAAGAAGTCAGAAGTTTTCTCCACCGCTGTGGATGGTCAAACCAACGTGGAAATTCACGTCCTCCAGGGCGAACGCGAGATGGCTGGTGATAACAAGAGCTTGGGAACCTTCCGCCTCGATGGAATTCCCCCAGCACCACGCGGTGTCCCTCAAATCGAAGTTGTCTTCGATATTGACGCCAATGGTATTCTGAACGTCACCGCTAAAGACAAAGGTACTGGTAAGGAGCAATCCATCAGTATTACTGGCGCTTCTACATTGGATAAATCTGATGTTGAACGGATGGTCAGAGAAGCTGAACAAAACGCCTCAGCTGACAAAGAACGTCGTGAGAAAATCGACCGCAAGAACCAAGCTGACTCCTTGGCATACCAAGCCGAAAAGCAGTTGCAAGAATTGGGCGACAAAGTCCCCGCTGCTGACAAAACTAAGGTCGAAGGGTTGGTGAAAGACCTGCGCGATGCCGTTGCAAAAGAAGACGACGAGCAAATCAAGAAAATTACGCCAGAATTACAACAAGCACTCTTTGCCGTTGGTAGCAATATCTATCAACAAGCAGGTGGTGGGGATGCTTCTGCTGCTGGTGGTGCTGGAACCTCTGATGGCGGCGGTGCTTCTTCCTCCACAGGCGGTGGCGATGATGTAATTGACGCTGATTTCACTGAATCTAAGTAGTCATTCGTCTGGTGGGCGGTGCCCACCCCACTATCAAAATCCCCATCCAAAATGATGCTTGGATGGGAATTTTTTTATGGAGATAAGGGATAGGAGGGCGCGGACGGAATTTGTACCTCAGGTATGGTGAGTTAGGTCTAACGGTTTACTATATTGGGCTTGTAATGTCAAGATGAATCGTCATTCGATTCAGAACAACCCAGTTATTCATTCAAAACTTACGGAAAATGCCATACCCACAACCTCCCTGGACACTTCAAGGCTATGCTCTCCAAACTGTGCATCTTATCAATATTGACGGAGTGCGTCACCTGATTCCTTCAGAGTTAGAAATTATTTCTGTATTTCCTGGTAAAACCGTTGGTGGCGTATATTTATCCTATTACGGACATGGGTCTGTACTGGAGTACAGTGAGTTAATTGTCATTCCTGCCTTTGTGGGTTACAAAGGAACAATCGGTGGTTGGGTTTCCCATATTTATGTAGATAATCCTGATTCGGTAGCGGGTGGTCGAGAGATTTGGGGACTACCCAAGGAAATGGCGGAGTTCACCTGGGAAAGAGGAGAACGTGTGACTGTTCGCCAAGGAAACCGAATATTGTGTAGTTTTAACTATAAGCAGCAAACCTTTGCATGGCGACAGAAGTTGAGTGGATCTAGCTTTAGTGCAAAGGGTAATGATTTATTGAGATTTTCAGCCGAAGTAGAATCGCGTTTAGGGTTTATTGGTTCTAAGTTAGAAATTCCCGCCGAAAGTCCTTTTTCTGAAATCAGTTTAGGTCAACCTTTCTTAACCGTTCGTGCCGAACAGATGAGTTTGAAAGTTCAGGCGCCGGAAGTTGTGGGGCATAGGACGGTTGAGTATAGTTATCGGTAAAATTGCTTGCTGTCTAACTATTTTTGACAAAACAATACAAGATTCAAAGTTCAAAATTTAAACAATACTTAAAAACTTGAGTTGTGGGATACAAGCCCATTTAAAAAAATGTATTTCTCATGCTTACGCGTTGAGAAATACGGCGTCCTTTTCCAAGCCCACGGATTTCTCTGTAGGTTTCAATTTTGAGTTTTGAATTGATAATTTTGAATGTTTGAGAAGCGAGTGACGGTGGTTATCGAGTCGGAGAATAACGATTGAGAACGTTATTCGCATCGGACTTCTTTAACCATCTCATATCAATTTGAAAAAGAATACAACGTATAGATAAGACCCCTCTCCTACCCCTTTTAAGGGTAGGTTTTATCAATTTTGCGTTTTGATCTACAGAGGGACGCAGAGCTGTCGTAGCAACTGGAATCGTTGCTACACAGGATAATAACTACAACTAACTCACATCTTGTACCAGTTGCGTTATTGCAATTTTTGTAAGGTGGGCACTGCTTAGAGTTTGTTCAAAACCTTATTTTTACGTTGTGGGCAGTGCCCACCCTACGGTTATTGAGAATGGTGCAGGATCTCAACTAAACAACATTAGAAAGTTTTATTAATCCAAATTTTAGTTAACTGTCTTAACTGTCCTTGCATCTCTATTTTTAATCCGTGCTAACTTCTTTTACGGATTCGTACTTACGCTATAGAAATCATGAAAAATATCAGCAAAATTGCACGCCGACTCATGTTGGTGTTTATGGCATTTGTTGCAAGCAGCATGATGTTCTTGTCATCTCCTGCGGTTGCTGCGACTTCATCAGTAACACTTCTGACTCCAGATAATTTTGAAACCGAAGTGGTGAAGTCTGACAAGCCTGTGGTTGTGGTTCTAGCATCTATTCCTACACTTGAAGGCTATAATACATCTCTAGAAAAGTTAAAGTCAGATGCAGAAAACTATTTTGGTGACAAGTACAAAGTTGTTGTTGGCAAAGCTGAAGAAAACGCAGATAATTATCAACTCTTTGTTCCCAGTCCATTAATATATCCACCTTTGTCAACCATTATTGGTTTAAAAAATGGTCAAAGAGTAACTGGTGCTGTTTTCCGTCCGGGTAACTCTACAAGTGCATTTGAATATGTAAAAGGTCAGTTGGGCTAAGTTTCTCTAAGTTTCTCAACTAATACCATAACGCTATCAAAACACACTGGGTGATTAGTAATCGTCCCAGTGCTTTCTGTTTATTTTGTCTTTGTAGTATTTACTTGTTCTAGTTGAGGTGCTTGCATACTTTGTAAATACGGACTCACCACGACGCCCAACATCACCCTTACGCACAACCCTAACTTTGACAAAAAAAGGGGTGAAAAACAAGTAAGTAACATTCAAGTTCACAATGCGGAACTTGTAAACTGAGAACGAATAAGGGAATCACTAGGCGGTAGTGGCGCAGTAGAAGAATTTTAAAATCTTCGTAATAAACCGAAAACTAAATCATGACAGTTTGAATATCTTTATCACCTCTTGCGGAACAGTTGATGATAACGCAAGGGCTATTATCTAATTGAGGACACAGAGTTTCTAAATAGGCGATCGCATGAGCTGTTTCTAAAGCTGGGATAATGCCTTCTAATTGCGAAAGTCTTTGAAATGCCTTTAGTGCCTGCTTATTGGTCACGCTGTAATATTCAGCCCGACCAATATCCTTCAAATAACTATGCTCTGGTCCTACGCCAGGATAGTCTAATCCGGCACTTATCGAATGCGTTTCGACTACCTGACCATCATCATTTTGTAGTAGATAGCTCATGGCACCGTGTAAAATTCCAACTTTTCCTCGCGCTAAAGTTGCTGCGTGTTTTTTCATATCTATACCTTCACCTGCGGATTCCACGCCAATCAAGCGTACAGAAGGTTCGTTTACAAACTCATGGAACAATCCGATTGCATTGGAACCTCTACCTACACAAGCCAGAAGGATATCTGGTAATCCTCCCAATTTTTCTTGACATTGAGTGCGAGTTTCTTTGCCAATTACCGCTTGAAAATCTCTTGCCATTGTGGGGTAGGGATGAGGTCCAATAACAGAACCCATGATGTAATGAGTTGTTTCTATGTTTGTCACACAATCCCGAATTGCCTCTGAAGTTGCTTCTTTAAGGGTTCCCATTCCTGCTTCCACTACACGAACTTCTGCCCCCATCAACTTCATCTGAAACAAGTTTAGGGATTGGTGTTCCATATCATGGCTACCCATGTAAATCACACATTGCAAACCAAATCGCGCACACAAGCTTGCAGTAGCAACTCCATGTTGCCCTGCACCAGTTTCTGCAATAATTCGCTGTTTACCCATCCGTTTTGCTAGTAGAACCTGGGCTAAAGCATTGTTAATTTTATGAGCGCCTGTATGATTTAAATCTTCACGCTTTAAATAAATTTGCGCCCCCGTGCCATCTGGTCGGGCATAGTGCCTTGTGAGGCGTTCGGCAAAATACAAGGGGCTGGGTCTTCCCACGTAGTCCTGCAATAAATCTTGTAGTTCAGCTTGGAAACTCGGCTCTTTACGATATTGATAAAACGCGGTTTCCAACTCACTTAATGCCGACATTAAGGTTTCAGGGACGTACTGACCACCAAACTGTCCAAACCGGCCCAAAGAATTATGTTGAGTAGTAGCTGAGGAATTGACATTTTTGATATCCGAAGTGCTTGCCACTGGTCAAAACCTTTTAGATAACTGTGACGAACTGCAAATATCAACTCCAAAACTGCAATCAAAGCAATAGGTAAAACCATTAAAATCGAAGGCTTGGCAAAATCCAATGCTTGGGTGACTTTGCCTAACGTTCAGCCCAAATTATCAGATTTAATATTAGGCGTTGCAAAATCATGGAATAATTTAGCGCAATTTGAACGACTTTTCAAAGCATTCAATCACCAAACCATGCCATATTTATACAACGCCCAAAATTGTCACCCCGACACACTTTGCTTTAATTCAAAGTTATGACTTCTAAATCTTCTTAATTTTTTAAGAAGCAAATAAGCAAATTTTGAATTTTTTAGCGTTGGGGTTGAATATAGTTACTTGAAATATGTAGATTACTAATAGGGGCTTTTCTCCGGATATAGCAGCTTAATACGCTTTTGCCGTAATGCTAATTCTTCTTGGTGTAGCTGATCTAACTGCTCTACTATCTCTTCTTTTACCCCTATAATAGAAGCCATTTCCCGAATTTTTTTCTTTTCCTGTTCATGAATTTCTCCATCAGCAGCAGAAGCCCTAATTGCTGTGAGAAGCAAATCTCTTTGTGCTATGGACACTTGAGGAGAGCGAGCAATGACCTCTTCTAAATCTTCATCAGCCTCGTATGCTTTTAGCTCTTCAATTACCCAGTCTGCTACTCCCCAGGATGCACAGAATCCAATAGCCCAGTCCTTTTCTTCGCTTGAGAGAACTCCATCTCCTTTAGCGCAACATAAAACTGATTTCATATAAATGCAACAATCTTCATCTGTAGGGATCTCGTTAAAGCCAAAGAACCAATTAAATATCCAAGATTGACCAAGCTTTTTGATGTCAGACATGATTTTCCCTTGTATTTACTAATTTTTGTACGTTTATTTCAGTGTGAAATTATGCTGAAATATTCTCAGTAATAGAGCAAAAATACAAGGACAGTTAAGACAGTTAAGAAATAATTTTTAGACAGTTAAGACAGTTAACAAAAAATGTCTTAAGGTGCAAATATTTTCTAGCTAATTGCTTGATATTAAATATCTATTAACCAACTATTCAAAATAATTATCTAGATATCAAGTCCAGTTGGTTAGATTGGTAAATGCGAACCTAACCAATACTTCTCGGTTAAGGACAAAAACAAGATGTTGTTGACCAAAAAGTTGGTTCAGAAAAACTAGTGCAGATCAAAAGCAGCACGCTGCGCGAACGCTGATCGCAAGGACGCACCGGAGAGCGATCGCGCTTGCTGGTCCTGTTGCCAAGCCATCGCCTACGGCTGGCGCTTTGCGCGATCGCGGCACGTACCACTGCCAGCCAAATCATTGTTGCATGGCGGGTAGTTCGCTAAAAGAAATTACATATTGCTCTCCAATGTTGCGTTCCAAAATTTTAATTGCCGCCTCATGATATTCCTGCCCACCGCTAGAAGCACAGCCATCTGATACTACGAACGTCTCAAATTCAGCATCAAATAGCCCTAAAGCTGTAGCCATTACACAAGCGTCTGTATCAACCCCACATACTGCGACTGTAGTAATACCGTCATTTCGCAGGACTTGGAGCAGGGCACGTGACACCGGAGAATATGAAGGCTTATCAAACGTCTTGCTGACAACCGGGCTTAAGGTTGTAGAAAGTTCCGTTTCCTGTCCGGATACCATTTCGTTCCAGTTGAGTTGACGTGAGAAGTTAGGATTGCGGTTAAAAAAGCGAGTTGCCCAAACCTGATGAAATTGACTCGCATAATTAACCACCTTTGGCACAACCGCTTGACATTCAGGTGTGGTCAAAAAGCCATTTTGTAAATCTACCGCTAACAAAATCCCTTTACGTTGGCTTGATGGAGTAAAGTGCGCCTGCGCTTTCTTGCCACTGCCAAGTTGGACGGCTGCTAATGTTCCTGCCAAGGTGATGCCACTGTGAAGAATAGCTCTTCTATTGATTCTATTTTCTAACATAGTGTTTATTTGCTATTCACCTGATATGGAATAGTTGAAGTTTTTTGGACTTATGCGTTTCTTCTCTTTCCACATCTGATGAACAGAACGGCTTCCCAGCTTCACCGCCACCGCACCATTGCTAAGAGGAGGGTGCCGTCAGGCGAGTGGGGTATCCATCGCAAACATTTTTTGAATCGGTATCACTCATCAATGCCGTCGCAAATAGTGCGATCGCTCGTAAGCACATTGAGGCGCGATGATCGCTCTATTTCACTTGCGGGTTATTTTTCAAATAATCATGCGCCTAAAAGGAATTTTCATAACAGGGAACCATAGAACTAACAAACCCAGTTTTGGTTAAAAACCAGGTTTGTGGAGTATTTCAGGCTATACCTAGTACTTTCCGTAGCACTGCTTGGTCTTCTAATTTGGCTTTGAGGCGACCGTTTTCCAAATCTCGAATCCAGCTTTGACTTTTCCCTGCAAGCTTTGCCAATTCTCTTTGCGAAAGATTCAGATTTTTTCTAGCCTGCAAAATCTGTTCGCCTAGCAGATACCCCGCTGTGGTTTTGGATTTTGTTCTGTTTTTTGGCGATCGCTGCTTTTTTTCAGATTCACTTGTCTGTTGGTCCCATTCTGGAGGTAGTGTAAATGATAAAATCCGGGCGTTCATGAGCATATTCCACTTGCCACGGGGACCTGCATCTGTTAGGCGTGTTTTTCCGGTGGCGTCTTTGATCCAAAAGTCTAAAGCATCATCTGGATCTTCAGGCAGATTAACCAATTTCGCCCACAACGGTTGAATCGCTGGTGGATACGTCACTGGGTCGAACATCGGTTTCATGCCATAGTGGTTGAGAATTTCCAAATCATTTTCAAAGGTTCGCAGCAGTCGCTTGCGTTCCTCTCGTTGTCTGCATGCAAGGTTGACTTTCTCTTCACCGTAAGCAACACGCAGTAAGGTGGGAACTGTAATGCGTTGCTCTTTACCCATTTTGGTTTTAAATAGCAACCATACCATCAGTCGCGCAGCGCCCTCGTGTTGCTGCCAAATACTCATAACAGTTGTTAACAAAGATTTAGGCAAACTACCGTATTGATAAAATGTGCTTCGCTCCTTACATCCTTGTTTGTTTAAGAAATATTGTGCCCATACACCTGCTCTGACTTTAAAGGTAAGTCCAATGAGATATTTGCACCCAAGATCATCTTCTTGAAAGTGGTGCTGAAGGTCTACTAAGTGCCACAGGCGGCTTCCTTCCACTGAAAATCCCTTGACTCGACCTTGCTGAGGCCAATTAATAGAGGTTATCAGCGAGCAAGTTTGCAGTACCAAGTTTTTCATTAAAGCCAACTTGGCAGTTTTGCTCAGGTCTTTGCGTTTCTCTAGCCCCAAATATTTCTCAATTTGGCGATCGTCAACGGTAAACTCTTGTTTCCAAGGCTGGTCTAAAGCTGTCGCATGAGCAGCAAAAATCAAATGTATACAAGTCGCCCTGATATCAAGTGTGTCAATGATTCCTAATTCTGTTGCTAGTTCGCTTCCATTGCTTGGTTTTGTGATGTGAAATGCGATCGCCCCTCGCCCTTGGTTGACTTGTCGGCGATAACACACCTTTCCGTATTCATCAATTTCCCAAGGTAGTGAGGTTCTCTGTGACAAGACATTGCAAGCCTCCCAGATCACAATTGCTGATGCAAATGGATTGCTTCTACCGTTAGCAAATAAATCTGAACTGGTGGCATCTCTTATATCAACTTTACATCTCCCCCTTTTCGCTTGCATGGGAATGGGCGAATGAGTGGGACAAGCGACAACACATTGAGGTTCGGCGTAATAACCTTCGCAATTGTTACAAAGACTTGGGTCGATCCAATATTCATTGTTCTCTAATTTGATGGCACCAGTAGGACATTGGGGACGGCAGTTGTCACATCCAACGCAACTGTTGTTAGGAATTGTATAAGGCATAAGGCTTCTTCCCACTTTAATCGTTGAGATGTCTGGCTCAAGTCTCCCCTGGATGTGTCCTCTTGATTTATGACTCACTACCACATCATGTTTACGGGCAATAATCAATGTTGCTCACCGTACTACTTAACCACATCCTTGATTCGGACCGCGCATCCAATTGGAAGCTATTTAAGGCTTGGAACCCGAGCCTAATTTTTAGGATTTCTTACTCTTTAACATTTCATAAAAATTTACATAAATTTGTTACTAATGAGCGAAACATGGTTTTGTAGGCATTATCTCTAATAGGTAATTCAATAACATTTTGAAAGCTCTTCAAAGATTTATTCAAGTGTTATTGGTGAACTAAGAACAATATTATTATTACTAAAAATAAAACTTGTTACTGTTATTAATAATTAATTAATAATTTAATTCTGTCATTTGTTTTACATTTTTGAAAAGTCATTCGATTTTCTGACTTAGAATTGAAAAATAATGAGGAGTCAAATACAGTGTATAAAAAAGTAGTATTTATCTTTGCCCCACTCATATCTCATCTTATTTATCTTGCAAAAAGGATATAAACACACAATATATCTAAGATATAGAATGATAAATTTTATACTTTTTTTGTATGATTTATCTAGAGTTTTTTTTGAAAAAAACTCTCATTATTTATAAATATTTCACTGCAAATTCTAAAGATTATAATCATTTTGGTATGTCCATTAA
Source organism: Nostocales cyanobacterium HT-58-2 (assembly GCA_002163975.1). Taxonomy (GTDB): domain Bacteria; phylum Cyanobacteriota; class Cyanobacteriia; order Cyanobacteriales; family Nostocaceae; genus HT-58-2. Next base: position 256,329 of record CP019636.1, read on the forward strand.
GAAGTGAAACCTATGTTTACTCTCTTAACCTTTAGGTCAAACTACTTAACAGTGACATCATCAGAAAGCCTTTTTCTTCAAAATTGTGAGTTTTGTAGATCCGCTCATGCAACTGAATATTGCATCTTCTTATTTTGTTATCTAGTTACTACTAAAAACTATTGGCAAATAATCGCATTAAAAAGTTGACATACAACAATAAACGGAGGATTTGTTGATAAGTCATCAAATTTTGATTCCAATAAAAATCATGGTAGAACCATAAAAAAACGGAATTTTAATTATGTTAAGATAAGCATACAAGTCAAACAGATGTGTAAAGATAGCAGAAGGTAAATTCATGGCTACGCTAACAGGATTAACATTTGGTGGTAAAACTTGGACACCTAAATTCGTTGAGGAAATTGACCAGGACAAATGCATCGGATGTGGCAGATGCTTTAAAATCTGTGGACATAATGTGCTGGTATTAAAAGCAATGAACGAAGAAGGTGAATTCGTCGAAGATGAAGATGATGATGAAATCGAAAAGAAAGTGATGACAATTGCTAACAAAGAAAATTGTGTAGGTTGTGAGGCTTGTGCAAGAATTTGCTCAAAAAACTGCTACACTCACGCTGCATTAGAGAACTAGAATCTTTGGGTTGTTCAGAGGTAGGTGAAAGAAAGTGGTTATCGACAAAAGTGTGAAGTCTGTATAGGTAGAGAGCGACTTTTCACTGTGGTAGCAAGGTCATTAGAGGGGAATATTTGAAATTACAGAACGAAGAGCAAAAAGTTCACAGTAAACAAATCCGTAAATCTTAAATTGTAAGATATTAACAAATAAAGACTTGCTGTTGAGATAGCCTCATCATTTGCTAGAACTAACAGCAACCTCCTCTGCAACTAGCTTATCTTAAAGTGCATGGCTCCTGTACTAGGAGTTGAGAAATAGTTTTTGGTTTTGTGGGGGAGAGAAGAATTAAAACATTTTAAAATTCCCCCAAGTTTTCTAGAAATAACATAGAAAATAAATTTGGTTAACACAATAGCTAATTGCGTCCTTAGAACTGATTGATAAAGTAAATCTTAAATTGTAGGGTGGGTTAACGAGAGTATGGCACCAACAAGTGCGATGCCCTGTGGCAAGCTCTTAGTCTTTCAAATTTTCAAATTCTTGCCAAAGCCGTAACACATTCTACTGAATATTTGCTTTATAAATCACATCTTAGTCATTAATGACTAGTCATAAATATAAAATAAATGACGCAGGACAAATGACAAGAGACCTTTCAGGTTCGCCAGTCACCTACAGAAGGAAAGCTTCTTGCAGTGCTGGCTCACAAATGACCAAGGATGCTACTAGCAATTAGCCATGTAACTACGAGATACAACTCTTCTATCTCCTGACTCAGGATATATCAAGAGCGCAGGATGCGGTGTACTGGAGTCACACCCAGAAAATGACACCTTCAACGACGTTTTACACAGGTATTTATGCAACAAATTCCTGTTTCACTATGGACCCTCACTGCTGGGATCTTAGTCACAATTATCAGCATTTGGGTTGGACAAAACCACGGTCTACTACCGATACAAGCATCGCAACAAGCGCCTTTGGTAGACGGTTTTTTTAACATTATGGTTTCCATTGCCACTGCTCTTTTTTTAGTGGTTGAAGGAACTATTCTGATTTTTTCGGTTAAGTATCGTCGCCGTCGGGGAGATGATACAGATGGCGTGTATGTGGAAGGTAACTTTCCCTTAGAAGTTTTTTGGACAGCTATTCCATCTATTATCGTCCTCTGCCTGGGAATCTACAGCGTTGATGTTTTTAACCGAATGGGAGGGCTTGAGCCGGGGAGTCATCCTCACATAGCACACAGCCATGCCCCAGCTCATATTGCCCCAATGCCAGGAAGTGCCATTGCTGCGACCTTGAGTGATAGCTCACTCCATGAGTCAGAAATAGCAGCACTCGCACAGACTCCAGAAATTGGCATTGGCGCAACTCCTAAAGAGCAAGGCAAGCCAGCCGATTTAGTTGTCAACGTTACAGGAATGCAGTTTGCTTGGCTCTTTGACTACCCTGAGAGTGGAGTGAATGCTGGAGAATTACACGTTCCAGTTGGCGCTGACGTGCAACTCAATCTTTCTGCAACAGATGTGATTCACTCGTTTTGGGTGCCGCAATTCCGGCTAAAGCAAGATGCAATTCCTGGTATTCCAACCGAACTGCGATTTGTCGCTACCAGACCAGGCACATATCCCGTAGTTTGTACTGAACTTTGTGGCGGCTACCACGGCTCAATGAGAACACAGGTTGTTGTTCATACGCCGGAAGAGTTTGAAAGCTGGCTTTCTGAAAACCAGATTGCCCAACAGCAAGACTTGAAACAAGCCGTTGCAGTTCAGCCAGCAGAGTTATCACCATCAGAGTTTCTCAATCCCTACACGCAACAGATGGGGGTTAGTTCAGCAACTCTTGAGTCATTAGTCATGAATCATTAGTCAAGAGTCAAAGCTAATGACTTTTGACTCTACGTAGCGGTGGACAAAGAACAAAAATATGACCCAAGTAGAACTTCCACGGAACACTCCGCCCGAAGACAACAAATCTGGTACTCAAGTCGTTGCCCATGTAGAGCATGCCAAGGCATGGAAATGGTACGACTACTTTACATTTAATATTGACCATAAGGTTATTGGTATCCAATACCTAGTGACAGCGTTTGTGTTTTATCTCATCGGTGGACTCATGGCTGTTGTCATGCGTGCTGAACTAGCAACACCAGATGCAGATTTGCTCGATCCAAACCTTTACAACGCTTTCATGACCAATCATGGGACGATCATGATTTTCTTATGGATCGTACCCAGTGCAATTGGCGGATTTGGGAACTATCTGGTGCCATTGATGATTGGTGCCAGGGATATGGCTTTCCCTAAGCTCAATGCGATCGCCTTTTGGTTGAACCCACCCGCAGGATTACTGCTAGCTGCTAGCTTCATCTTTGGCGGTTCCCAATCTGGTTGGACAGCTTATCCACCCTTAAGCTTAGTTACCGCTAACACCGCCCAAACGCTGTGGATACTTGCCATTGTCTTGGTGGGAACATCCTCAATTTTGGGTTCGGTGAACTTTGTGATCACCATCTGGAAGATGAAAGTTCCCAGCATGAAATGGGACCAATTGCCCTTGTTCTGCTGGGCGATTTTGGCAACCTCTGTGCTGGCACTTCTGTCTACACCTGTGTTGGCAGCAGGATTAGTGCTGCTGTTATTTGACCTCAACTTTGGAACCTCGTTCTTTAAGCCAGATGCAGGTGGTAACGTTGTTATCTACCAGCACTTGTTCTGGTTCTATTCCCATCCGGCAGTCTATCTGATGATTCTGCCTATCTTCGGCATCATGTCCGAGGTGATTCCGGTTCACGCCCGCAAATCAATTTTTGGGTATAAGGCGATCGCCTATTCCAGTTTGGCAATCTGCGTCGTCGGTTTGTTCGTCTGGGTACACCATATGTTTACCAGCGGTACACCCGGTTGGATGCGGATGTTCTTCACAATCTCCACTTTGATTGTTGCTGTTCCCACTGGTGTAAAGATTTTCGGTTGGGTTGCGACCCTCTGGGGTGGTAAAATTCGCTTCACATCTGCAATGCTCTTCGCCCTTGGCTTGTTGTCCATGTTTGTCATGGGTGGTTTGAGCGGTGTGACAATGGGAACAGCCCCCTTTGATGTTCACGTCCACGACACCTATTATGTGGTAGCGCACTTCCACTACGTCTTGTTTGGTGGTTCCGTGTTTGGCATCTATGCCGGAATCTACCACTGGTTCCCCAAAATGACGGGACGGAAGTTGAATGAACCCCTAGGACGTATTCACTTTATCCTCACCCTCATCGGCACAAATCTGACCTTCCTACCCATGCATGAGTTGGGTTTGCAAGGAATGCCCCGACGAGTTGCAATGTATGATCCGCAATTTGTCACCCTCAATGAATTGTGTACCATTGGTGCGTTTATTTTAGGGGCATCAGTGATTCCGTTTACCATCAACATTCTGTGGAGTTGGGTTGCTGGAGCAAAAGCAGGTGATAATCCTTGGAATGGTCTCTCCTTAGAATGGACAACCAGTTCGCCACCTCTGATTGAAAACTGGGAAGAATTGCCTGTCGTCACTCACGGTCCTTACGAATATGGCTTGAACGATGACAGTGCTGAAGTCCAGCCATCTGCTGCAACTGAGGTAGGTGCTTAGTTAGTACCACAACGTAGGGGGACAGTATGTTGTCCTCCTACAAACGACCTCCTCGCGGATAATACCAATTCTCCAAAATCAAGCAACGGATGTAAACCCTGAAACTCAGACTAAATCTGACTTTCATAATTTTGAATTTTGCGGAAAGTCTGAGCGGAGGTTTCCTCCGATCAGAACTTTCCAAGAGAGAATTTTGAATTTTGAATTGGTATGAGGGGTCCTCGCACCCGTTTTGAACACTTATTCACAGCGCAGACGATATGGCTATAGCGACAACGACGAGTGTAGACCACCATCACGAAGAACATCCAGATTTGCGAGTTTTGGGACTCTTGGTGTTCCTCGTCTCTGAATCTTTGATGTTTGGTGGATTTTTTGCCACCTATTTATTCTTTCGAGGCGGTGCTGACGTTTGGCCACCAGAAGGAACCGAAGTAGAGTTATTGTTGCCGACAATCAACACCATCATTCTGGTTTCCAGTAGTTTCGTTATTCACTTTGGCGATACAGCAATTAAAAAGAATGATGTCCGAGGTATGCGGAAATGGTACACAATTACCGCTATCATGGGCGCCATTTTCTTACTTGGTCAGGCTTATGAGTACATGACTTTAGGATATGGTCTGACTACCAACGTATTTGCCAACTGTTTTTACTTAATGACTGGATTCCACGGTCTACACGTTTTTGTGGGACTGTTGTTAATTTTGGGTGTGTTGTGGCGTTCCCGTCGTCCCGGTCATTATTCTGCCACCAAACACACTGGCATTGAAATGGCAGAAATCTACTGGCACTTTGTAGACATTATTTGGATTATTCTCTTCACCTTACTGTACGTTCTCACTAGGTTTTAAATCAAGAATAGGGAATAGGAAATTGGTAAAACCTATTCCCCATTTCTTCAGGAGATTCTATGCAAGTTAATACAGAAAGATTTTCATGGTTTCAGGTTCCAGAGGATGTCAAACAGTTGTTGATATTAGCAGCAAAACATTGGGAAAATACTGCCGAATCAGAAAAGTATATTAATCAAGCTTTAGCCAATACTGGAGAAGAAACAGACGTTTTGGTAGCAGCATATAGATACTTTTTTTATAAAAACAATTATCATATGGCATTGCAAATAGCAGTAAAAGTTATAGATAAAATTAAAGTGTCAGAACAGTTACCTGATAATTGGGAACAAACAAAGCCAATATTAATTGCTCGAAAAGAAGAACCAAAAATGAGATTGTATCTTAATACTTATGCAGCTTATGGATTAGTCTTGGCAAAATTAGGAGATATAGAACAAGCGAAAAAAATTAGTATTCAAGTAAAGGAAGTTGATAATAAAAATGATTTTGGAGCAGGTATTTTATACGATATTTTGACGCGTCCAACCGAAGAAGACGAATGAATGATGAGGTTTATATGCAAATTAACATTTATTTTACGGCTAAAAACATATGAAAGGAAGGGATTGGCTCGTCACTGAAGATGGACAATATCAAGTCTGTAAATCTGTAAGAGCATGGGACTTATTGAGAGATAATTATCGCTTCTATCGATTTTTGACTGAAGTGGAAGATATTCTCAATGATGCTGAAGATGAAACCAGCCAACTTCCAGATATTCGGATGCTGGTTAGGCGATTGATCGTAAACTCCTATTGGGTACAAAGTCGATATTTAGAGCCTTGTTCTAAAACAGGAATCTCAGTTGTTCTTCTTTATGATGAGTTAGGTTTTCCATTTACCGTGCAAACAGTAACATTTGCTCCAGGAACGTTATCAACTATTCACAATCATGGAACTTGGGGTGTTGTAGCCGTATTAAAAGGAGAAGAAAGAAATAGATTTTGGCAGCGCACGCCAAATTTAGAACATAAAGACAAAATTGAACGAACAGGAGAGTTAACTTTATTTCCAGGAGATATTATTAGCTTTACTCCTGATGCAATTCATAGCGTAGAAGCAGTAGGTGATCAACCAACTGTGACTTTTAATATTTATGGCGAAACTCGTATGCAGGAGCGTTTTGAATTTGACACTATGACCCATACGGCTAGAAATTTTTGAGTAGGAGTGGTGAGACAGCGATCGAGTGAGGGAAACCCTGCTGCAGGTGACTGCGTTCCCCGCAGGGGTTCAAGGCAGAGTACCCGAAGGGAGGAGTGGGGAATACAAGCTAAATGATGAATGAGTATTCACTAATTACTAATAATGGAGAAACTGAAATGGCAACAGTCATTTTCTATGAAAAACCCGGTTGTAAAGGTGGTACTAAGCAAAAAACTTTGCTGACAGCCGCAGGTCATCAAGTTGTAGCGTATAACCTACTCACGGAACCTTGGACTGCTGAACGTTTACGCTCATTTTTTGGCGATCGCCCCGTATCAGAATGGTTTAATCGTGCCGCCCCACGGGTAAAATCTGGAGAGATCGTTCCTGAAAATTTGGATGCGGAAACCGCCTTAGTACTCATGCTCAGAGATCCGTTACTGATTCGCCGTCCTTTGATGGAAGTGGGCGAGCGCCGTGAGGTTGGCTTTGAGGTGGAAAAGATTGATGCTTGGATTGGCTTAAAACCCAAGGATGAAACTCTGAAAGAAATTAGTGAAAAGCTGATGAACCAGGATTTGCAAAGTTGTTCTCACAAGCATGAACACAAACATGAGCAAGGTTCTTGCCAACACTAGATGAGTTTGTCGCGAGCGCTCAAAACAGACTCCCTGCAATCGCGTAATATTTACACGTATCCTCAAAGAATACCTCGCAGTGAGATAGCAAGGTAATACGGTCATTGTCTAAATTTTAATTACAATGCATAAGTGAATTCTACTGACACCTATTAAAAGTAGAAAGGACACTTTGAAGCGATGACCTTTTTCTTTTAGAGGATTTGCTTATGTCAGGACAAGCTGTAGGTACCGTCAATCTGCCTAGATTGAGTCGAGGTAGTCAGGGTCAGGCTGTCACGTTTTTACAACTGCTTTTAGACAATTTTCATGGCTACTCAGTTGCAGTTGACGGTGTTTTTGGTCAGAACACAGAGAATGCTGTCAAAGACTTCCAAAATGCACGTGACTTTGTGAATGACCCTCCAGGAGTTGTGGGTTTTCAAACCTGGGAGGCGTTAGCGAATAGACAGTAATTGGCGCTGACAATTGACGTTGACAAAAAAGGTGGGGCTATCCCACCTTTATCTCCCTACGAAAATAGTAAAAATTTCTCTTTTTTAGTACATATATACCAATTAAACAGGCTCAGCAATACGCTTCAAATCGAGTAAAAAGATTGTTTGTATATCCTCTTTTTGAGGGAGGACTGCAACATGGCTGACCATTTCAATAATAGGTTTGCTATGACTGCTAAAGTGTGGTAAAGAGCGAATTGTTTCTGGTGGTAATTCTACTAAATCGGGCGGTTCATCCACTGAAATTCCATAAAGTTCCCCTTGTGAATTGCGTGCAACCACCATAAAAGTTGGGTTATCAGATGAGGAAGGAAAAGCATCTGAATCTAACTGTTGATGTAAATTCAAAACCTTAATCATGTACTGGCCTATCTGAACTAGCCCCATTTTTGGCAACCTTTTACTATTTGCAGGTGAAAAATTGACGACCCTTAGCACATCATTAATCGGAAGTGCGAGGAGATAATCTGCAACTTTAAAAAGAATAAACTTGTCTACCTGGGATTCGTTGTACATCACTCTCTTCCTGCAACAAATTCAGTATTTTTCTCTAAGACATCTGCTAGTGTCGCCAACAGCATATGCTCTAAATAAGGTTTGGTAATATAAGCATTGGCTCCTAAGTTGAAAGCAAGCAAGCGGTGCTTATCACTACTTCGAGAAGTGAGCATCACTACAGGAATAGCTGCCAAATCCGGGTCTTGCTGACGGTTTTTCAGAAACTCAAACCCATTCATACGTGGCATCTCAATATCGCAGAATACTAGATCGATATCTGTGTGATACTGAAGCATCTCAATTGCCTCGTAACCGTCTTTTGCCTGAAGCACGTAATAACCTGCTTTTTCTAGGGTCAAATTTAATGTTTGGCGCACGGTAATTGAATCGTCTACCAAGAGAATAGTTTGTTTTGCTACTGTCCTTTGGTTGTTGGTCATTGGTGCTTCTGGTAAAGCAGCACGAGCTTGGGCTAGTAATCGCGGTTGCTCTAGCCTAGGAGTCAGGATAGGAGGTGTTAAACTCGCTAAATTATGACTGCTAGCATCTTTAACTTGTTGTTGCGACAAACATTCCATCAACGTTGACCCATCAAGTACTAATGTCAGTCGACCATCAGCAAGGATACAACTTCCATAGATGTAGCGAGGTGGCACAATCATTGCACCTAGAGGACGAATCACTAATTCCTGATCGCCAAGAAGCTGATCAACTTCTAAACCGAGAAGTTTATCCTGACAACGAATAACAATGACAGGTTTTCCCTGTTTCTGAGAAACATGAGAGTGTTGAGTTTGAAGGACTGAAGCTTGAGTGACAGATGAGAAATAATTCAGAGCTTTCGTAAGTTGGTAAATAGGGATGAGCTTGACAGAACCCCCCTTACCCCACTGAAGGACTTTGCCTTCTTCCCAACACCGAACTTGGTCTGCTGTAGGAATCAAAATTTCCTCAACAGAATTCGTAAACAAGGCGTAGATTTGGTCACCCGCTTGACAGAGCAACAAGTTGGCGATAGTTAAGCTCAGAGGAATTTGGAGTCTGAATATAGTACCCTGAGTCGGTTGAGAAGAAACTGCTATTGAACCTTGAATGGTTTGCAAATGAGTACGAACCACATCAAGACCAATACCCCGCCCAGAGAGGTCATTTACGGTAGCAGCTGTAGAGAAGCCTGGTTCAAAAATGAAATCAGTTAACTGGGCTTCATAAAGACTGCTAGCCCGTTCCGGCGAAACAAGTTGACGTTCTACCGCCTTGGCACGAATCTTTTCAAAATCCAATCCGTCGCCATCATCCCGAACTTCAACTACTAAGTACCTGCCTTGATGGTAAGCACAGATTTCAATTTGACCTTTTTCAGGCTTACCGTGTCTTTGCCGAATTGTGGGAGATTCAATTCCATGGTCAAAAGCATTGCGAAGTAAGTGCAGCAGGGGGTCATACAATTTTTCAACCACTGCTTTATCAACTAAAGCATCACTCCCATGAAAATTCAGTGTGACTTGTTTTTTATGTAGCACTTCTAACTGACGTAGAATATGGGGAAAGCGCCCAAACAGTTGTTCCAAGGGCACCATCCGAGCTTCTATTAAAGAATCACGAGTATGAGTTAGCAACCGACGTTGTTTTTCCAAAGTCTCCTGAGACTGGCGAGCAAACATTTCAATGGCATCGGTCGCTTCTCCTAATTGCACGACGTCTTCTAAAAGCGATTGAGTCAGATTGTGAAATTCGCTATAGCTGGTTAGTTCCAGAGAATCGAAACGTCCATTATTCTGCCAATGATGAACAAACCGCTGTTGTTCTGTAACAGTGAACTGGCGACTAGACAAATCCTGTAGTTGGTTAAGCAATTGCTGATGTTGCTGTAGTTTTGTCAGGAGAACTCGAACGGTCGCCCACAGTTGTTCGTTCTGGAGTGATTGGCGATTTTGATTTGTAAGCAATTCTCCGATAAAGTAATTGAGCTGTTCTAGATGCTCAACATTAACTCGCACAGTGCGAGTTGAGATAGGAGGTTGGGGAGGTGGAGGGAAAAAGTCTACTTCATGGGTTGTTAGAGAATCAGGGGTTAATTCCTCATTGTGTGATTCAGTGTCTAATGTAATTTCAGTAACCAAGTTTTGAGAATTAACAAACGCCTTATGTGACTCTTGGGTTGAAGAATAGGGTGGTTTGCTAAGTTGTTGTAATGCCAAGGATGGGTAACCGCCTTGAATTCTGTCACCATTAAGTACGTCTGTTAGCGCTTCTTTGAAGTTTGCTAGAGCAACGCGAGCAACAACCACCGCTTGTTCGGGAAAGCGATCCAAAGCAGCAAGTACTGCTTGAGCGATCGCTCCAAATCCTGGTAAATTTAAGGACTCAGCTAAACCAAAGAAAACCTCTGCCTTAGTCCTCAGCGTAATCGCAACTTGTTCGGGATGACCGCTGGCTATAGCTGCAGCGAGTTGATCTAACCCTTGGGTAACTCCGACTTCAAAAATAGACTGCGTCAAATCGAAACCTAATTCTTGTGAACTAGGGATGTAAGATTCTTGACTAAAATAGTCTGCTAACTTCTCTTGCAGTTGGGCAAAAATCGTAGCGGTTCGATCAAGAATCTCAATATCATTTACTAATCCTCCTGTCAGTTCAGCGCTTAGGGGTAGACGCAAACACTCATAACCCTCGAAGAGTAAAGCTTCTACTTCTTGGTCAAAGGACAACTCGGGTTTGCAGATAGCTCTAAAAATATCCTCCAACGTGTGAGCCACGGTTTTAATTGTTTCTAAACCGACGCTTGCTGCTGCTCCTTTGAGTGTATGAGTTGCACGCATCAACGTATAAATTTTGTTGATACTGAAATTTTCTCGAAGACTGAATAATTCTTGTTCTATAACTTGCAGCAGTTCTGGTGCTTCTTGAAGAAAGTAGCGGTAACTTTGCTCTTGAATGGTAGGGTCTAAGGTCATAGGGTCATGGAGTGATGGGGAGATGGAGGATGAGGAGATGGGGAAAAAGAATGACGCTTTTACTTTCTCAATCTCCCCACCTCCAAGTCTTTGCACCTTCTCGTGATTAATCGACCTTGAACTGGTCAGCACTAACTTGGAGGTTTTGAGCCATTGCTAGAAGTTCTTTAAAAGAGGTAGAAATATCAATCGAATCCTCTTTCGTCTGCTTGGCAATCTCTGCCACCTCTGTCATAGTTTGTGTAACTGATTCAATTTGCTGACCCTGTACCTGGGTTGCTTGAGTAATGCTCTCCACAAGCTGACTAATTTGGGTTGTCGCTGCAACAATCGCGTTCAGATTTTGGCGAGCGTCGTGTACTTGCGTTGTTCCTGTGGCCACCTGCTGAATAGCATTTTCCATTGCTATAGAAACCTCTGCCGTGCCCTTTTGAATTTCCTCAACCAGCTGTTCTATCTCGGTTGCAGCTTCAGCAGACTGACGCGCCAAAGAACGCACCTCGTCAGCGACAACGGCAAAACCGCGCCCGTACTGCCCTGCTCTGGTCGCTTCAATGGCTGCGTTTAAGGCAAGCAGTTGTGTCTGAGTTGTGAAGCTACTAATCAAATTCACGACTTTAGAAACCTTTTGCGAAGATTCCGAAAAACGCTTGAGGCGCTTACTGGTTTCCGCCACTGTCTCCCGGATGTCAAGAATTCCGTCCACAGTGCGGTTCATTGCTGCATCTCCTTGCTGGATGGTCTGATTTGCCTGTTGGACTGCGACTTCCACCTGTTGGGCGTTGGTTGTTACGGCTTTGGTAGAATTGACCATCTTTTGGATTTGCTCCAAAGCATCAGCCAGAGACTGAAACTGCTGCTGGGCTTGGCTAGTTAACCCAACGATAGAAGATTCGCTTGCTTGCGAGGTTTGAGCAAGTTTCCTTGAAGTTATTTGCACCTGCATGACGATTTTTCGCAAACTTTGCAGGGTGATATTATAAGCGTCGGCGATCGTGCCTACTTCTGTTTCCGTCACCGGAGCTCGGACAGCGAGGTTTCCTTGGAGTGCTGGCTGCACCGCCGACAGCAGCTGCATAACTTCTCGTTGGAGTTGCTCTTTAGCATCTCTTTCCCTGATGCTTGCTTCTGTCAATTGCTGTGCTTGAGTTTTCAGTTGCTCCATGTAATCGGCTTGTTGTAAAGCAAGACCAATCTGCACTCCTACTTGGGCTAGCAAGTTGATATCTATTTTCTCCCAATGACGTGGTCCATCATTTTGGTAAGCTCCCAATAGCCCCCACAGTTGGTCGCCCTTAAAAATAGGAGCAATCATGTAAGCTTTGACTTCCCATTGCTCCAAGAGTTGGAGGTGGCATTCTTGATGCCCAGAAGTTTGCACATTGTCTACACTAAAAGTCTCTTTCCAGCGATACCGACCGCCTCTGGTTTCTTGGAGGTAAGTATCTTCAGCTCGAGCCAGTTCAGTTCCCACGACTTTGACCCAAGTGCTACCAACATCCTCCACAACAAATTCACCACTCCAGTCAGGATGAAAGCGGTAGACACCGACTCGGTCAGCTTTCAACTGTCTCCGTAATTCGGAAACAGCCATCTTTAACAAGTTATCAAGTGAAAAATTCTCCTGAATGAGAGCCAATCCAAGCCTGTAGACCAATTTGCTGTAAACTGTTCTCTGTTCGAGTGACTTGGCTAATCTCTCTGACTGCACGCGAAGTTCCTCAACATACTCCGCCTGCTGTAGAGCGACTCCCAGTTGCAAGCCAATTTGCCCTAATACCTTAACTTCACCCTCTTCCCAGTGACGTGGTTCACTATGTTGAAACGCTGACAACAAACCCCAGAGTTTTTGCCCTTGGATTATGGAAACGACTAAGCAGGATTTGACTCCAAACACTTCCAAAGCTTCTATATGACAATCAGCGAGATTGGCATTATAGATATCATCCACGACAAAAGGTTCATTGTTACGGAACCTACCACCTTGGTGTTCGTTTAAATAGGGGTCTTCCCAACCGCTACCAACCAATTTCGACCATCCACCGGATTCAGACTCAACAACAAAGTCACCAAAATAATCTGGGCGAAATTTGTAGATAGTGACTCTCTCCACGCCGAGAAGTTTTCTCACTTCTTGAGTTGTTGTCCTAAAGATAGTGTCAATGTCCGATGTCTGGCGAATCTTATCGATTACCTTAGCGGATGCCCGTTCTCGCTCTACAGCCTTGGCTATCTCAATGGATTGCTCCTGTAGTTGTTTGAGGTACTCTGCTTGCTGTATGGCTATCCCTAGTTGATTGCTAATTTGAGTCAGAACTTTGATTTCATTCTCTTCCCAATGACGAGGACTGGAGTTTTGATATGCTGCCAACAGACCCCAAAGCTTTTCTCCTTTAACAATTGGAGCAATGACATAGGCTCTTGCTTGATATCGCTCCAAAATCTCAATGTAACAAGGTGAAAACCCACTTTGGTAAATATCGTTAACAACCCTAAAGTTTGTTTTGGTGGAAAACACTCCCGCTTCTGTATGTTGTAGATATGTGTCTGCAACACGGTTTTTTCCACTGCCAAGGATTTTTGCACTACACTCACTGACATTCTCTCGCAGGATAGGATTGTCGAATTGCTCCTGCATCATAGAAGTCCATCCGCTGGATACTGATTCGGCAACAAACTCCCCGCTCCAATCTGGCTCAAAGCGATAAATAACGACACGTTCTGCGTTGAGGAGATGTCGGACTTCATAAGTTGTCGTCTTAAATATATTGTTGATATCCAATGAACTGCGAATCTTGTCGAGCACCATTGATAAGGCTCGTTCCAGTTCTGCGGCTTTAGCCATCTGACTGGCTTGCTCTCGCAACTGCTCCAGGTACTCTGCTTGCTGGAGAGCTATGCTAAACTCAGCTGCAATCTGCTTGACAAACTCAATTTCATTGTGGTGCCATTGACGTGGACCACTGCATTGATGAATACATAACAATCCCCACAGTTCACTTCCTTTCAGGAGTGGCACAATCAGGTTTGCCCGGACTTGAAACTGCGACAAAATCTCGATGTGGCAATCGCTCAAGTTTGCATTGTAAATATCTGCAACTGCCTGAATTTGCCCTTTGGCGTAGTGGGCAGCATATTGTTCGCCAAAACAGTGGTCGTGAACTTTTGCAGCTAACGCCGAACTATAGGCTGAATTGACATCTTCAGAGACAAATTCCCCATCATCAAAGCCAGATTCAGGAGCAAAGCGAAACACACCCACCCGATCAGCGTTGAGGAGTTGTCGGACTTCTTTGGCGATCGCCCTGAAGATGGTATTTAGCTCCAAGGACTGGCGGATTTTGTCGGTGGCTTTTGCCAGTATTTTTTCTTGCTCAATCTGCTTTTGCATATGAGCACGAAATTCCGATGGCTGCAGGACTAGGGTGAGTTCGGTAACAATCTGGTAAAGCAGACTCTTTTCAGCTTCCTGCCATTGCCGAGAACCAGAGCATTGCTGCACGACAAGTAAGCCCCACATATGCGACGACTCACTTGTGCGTTGACCATTTCCGTTGCCTGATGTATCTATTCCTTCTATGAGAATCGGTATACTAAGGCTAGCTTTGACTTGGAACTGTGTCAGCAGTTGCAGTTGGTAGGGACTCAAAGCCGCTTCGTGGACATTATTCAGGACGACTATTTGCTGTTTTTGGTGGCTTAAGCTATTCTCACTGCTAAAGGCGATCGCATCCAAAGATTCTCCTAAAATAGGAGTATAACCTGACACCATTGATTCGGCTATTACACTGCCATGCTTTTCAGACTGAAAACGATAAATCAGTGCCCGGTCTACCTGTAAAAGCTTACGAACCTCCGTTACTGTTGTTCTCAACAAGGCATCAACACTTGTTGCTTGACGCATCCAGCTACCAATGGTGAATAATTGTTGCCGCTCTTGCTTCAGTTGTTGTTTATAAGCTACAGCCAGATGAGCCTGATACTCTGTTTGCAACTGTTGAACCCAGTTTTCTAACTGGAGAACTTTTTGTTGGGCTTCTGGTTGGAGTGAGCCTCCCATCTGTTCGAGGTCTGCTTTGATGGCGGTGATTAATTCTAAAGCTTGATGTGAAGAAAAATTCCCCTTAAATCCAGTTATTGCCCCATCACCATTGTGAGAGTGGGAATGATAAATTTGCTCAGTTTGCTCAAAATCTTGTAAGACCATACCTAAATCCTTAGAAGGGTTATATCCCTATCGTGAGTTACCTGGTTTTCTTAGTTATTGAAATGACAAAGTGTCAAACTTCAAGAAATTCCTCTTTGGTGTCTTTGCCACAGAGGACATTGAGTAATAGCTGTGACATCTAAAACAGTACTCCCATCAGGCAAAGCTCCTAAAACAAAAGGTAGGAGTTTGGGGGGAAATAAGCCCACTGCGCTTTGCTGAAGTTGTTGCAAGTCGTGTAACTCAATGTCATCAACTTGTGGTACTACCAGACCCACAGCCTCGTCATTGACCTTAACAACCATTGCGACAGGAGTGACCGTAGTAGACAATGATGGATAGCCTACAAGATGGTTTAAGTCTATAAGCCACAGCATTTCTCCCCGCCAATTGCAAATACCCAAAATGCAACTAGGCATTTCTGGAACAGGTAGAATTTCTGCTAAATTTACCCTGACAATTTCTGCAATTTGTTCTAGAGATAAAAGTGCAGTGTCTTGAAACCCAAGGGGGAAGCGCAGTAATTTAGAAAGATGGGTTTCTAGAGGAACTGGCTCTAGTTCTAGTGGCTCAAGACTAGCCAGTGCTAGTACAGATTTCATATCTGTCTGCATAATTTTTTTAAATAAATTTTTACTAATATTTTTTTATCCGTCGATTAACAAGTTTGTTAACAACTGTCTGTTGACAACTATAGATAACTAATTGATTTGATTGCTCCACTGTTGAAAGTCTGAAGTTAATTTCCGGATTGTTTGGATGAGTTGTTGCTGGTTTACTGGCTTCGGTATATAAGCATCTGCTCCCAACATTGAACCCCAAAGTTTATCAGCCTCCGTCCCTTTTGTTGAACATATCACTACTGGAATGCTCTTGGTAGTGGCATTTGTTTTGAGTTCACGGCACAATTCAAATCCACTTTGCCCTGGTAAAATGACATCTAAAATGACTAAATCAGGTATTTGAAATTGTAATTTGATCTGTGCCTCTTCACTACTTTTAGCACTAACTACGCTTAAACCTGCTTGCTTAAGGTAAGAGGTTAACACTTGAGTTTCTGTTAAACTATCTTCAACGAGAAGAACTGTCGTCATAAAAATATTTCCCTGTTCAAGGCTATTTAAATCTTTTTTTGTACGCGTGAATTTTGTTCCCGTAGTGTGTCCGTAGGACATACTTTGCATATTTGAGGAGCGAGGATTATCCTATAAGAATAGGATTCTAAAACAAATGATTAACTTCCTGAAATATAGGGCTCCTATTTGATTTTTGAAAAAACTCAGTACGGATAGAAGAGTTTCTTTCCTGTTCCCTGTTCCCTATCAATTGGCTAATTTACAGAGTAAACTTGAACTGTTTGTAGCCTCTGGTGATGGCATAGGTATGAGAGTTGGTAGAGACTTTTGTAGAACTGTTAGCACCTTCTCTGCAGTAATAGGTTTGGCTAAAAAGCCAGAAGAGCCAACCATTTTTGCTCTGACTCTGTCGATTATACCGTCATTGCTAGTAACAATAATCACAGGTGTGTTCTTGAAAACCGACACACGACGAATTTGACTACAAATTTCATACCCGTTGGCGATCGGCATGACTAAGTCCAAAAAAATGAGGCTTGGTTTATGCTCAAGCAAGATTGGGAGCGCCGTCACTGGATTTTGAACATTGATAAACCGATAACCTGCTTGAGTAAGAATTGCACCCATCGTCATGCTGTCGCTTGGGCTGTCATCAATGTAAGCTATCAAGGAGCGAGTTTCTTCAGGTGAAACCAAGCTTACAGAAGGGGGATTAAAGGTTGACAGAGCGTGAGTGACATGAGCTGAATGAACGAAATTGGATTCCTCATCCTTAGTCAGTTTTTTTAGTTGTGGAGTCTGTTGACGATGAGTTTTTGTTGGAGAATTTGACAAGCGTTGAGATGAGGGAGTTAGTACTCTACTACCACTAGCAGCAGTTGAAGGTTGGCTTTGTTTTTCGATTGAGGGTGAGGAACTCGATACTGCAACTGGAATGGGGAAATCTGCGACAGGCAAGAGTTCTAAAACATCCTGGTTCGCCAAATTCTGTATGACACTTGCCATTGTTGTCACACTTTGTTTCGTTTGTAAGGCAATGTCCCAAATGGTATTTTCCCCATTAACGAGCTGACTTAGGCTGAAGAAAGTTTTTGAGGTTTTCACACTTTCTGAGGAAATGGATTTAAAAATCGGTGCCGTGTCGGGGCACAGCTTTCCTAAGCCCATTTTTTGCCACTGCGTCCACAATTCAACGGATGTCTGTAAAGCTTCCTTAACCTCAAGCAAAGCTATTGGATGTATTTTTTTAGGTAACCAAAAACTTCTTAGGTTGGAATGACCTATCAAGGTAAACAAAACTTCATGAACGATTTTGCTAACAATGCTTTTTGCCTGTGTCAGAGTTAATCGATTTTGACTAATGCCTTCTTCAAGCAGGTAGTATTCCCAAAACTCATTCTCTGTCAAATGAGGAGCATGAAGCTTTAAACCAGGACAATCTTGCATCACTGCTCTATGCCAACGTCGAACACGATGAACGTCTCCCGTGGCGTACAGCAAGCGTCCTAGAAAGAAATACAGATGCCATTGGTTATCAACCGATGACAAAATGAGTTCTCCAGTTGCTCGTTGCTGGCTTAACACTGCTAACTTTTCGGCAATATTCGCAAAGCTTAGAGATCCTGGTTGCATTACGTAATTTCCTTTAAGTTAAAAGTTACCTAGTTAAGGTAAGTTGCACCCAGCTATCCCAATTTTCAGCTTTTGGTCTTTTACAGCCAAACAGTAGTACTTCAATGATTGTACTTATGATAAACAAGTTTAGTTTAATGTTATATCAGCAATAATACGCAAAAAAACAGTTAGATTTTAAAAAATTGTAAAGAAAATATTAAACACAGGTCAAATAGAAAAATAGGTTTAGTGAATGAATACTATAGGCTGTGCTAAATAAACACTATGGAGTGTAAATTAAGCAAGTTTTTTAACAATTATTTACATTTTACTTTGTTTTACAAGCATCTTAGCTGTCTTGCCAAAAATTCCCTAATAATAAGGATTCCAGATAAGTAATCCTAATGCCATTGTTTACTAAATTTGTGCTGACGATGCAAGTAAAATGAATAGAAGATGTATTTAATTAAAAAAAACTTAATAAACATTTTTTACAATATCCAAAAGCGATTCCAATACATAAAATTCTATGTCTAAGCTTTTATAGGCAAATTCATTGTTCTACAAACTCATCACCCTCATCACCAGCCTTCTTAGGCTTAAGTCAAAATACTCTTTGTTTGTCAGCGCTACAACATTACTAGCAATTGGAGGATGGAGCGATACGTGAAGCGTTAAGCCTCCGGCTTATCGCCCGTATCAGCCCCTGATAGTTCGGCGAGAATCAGCATTTCCAACCTCATAATGTCCAATCGCAGACCAAGGGAAATTCCCACAGAGGAACTCATTACTAAGTTGCATTCAAAAACCTCACCCCGCCCTCCGGGCACCCCTCTCCTTAGCAAGGAGAGGGGCGGGGGCGAGGTGACACCTATGAACGCAACTCGGTATCATGCTAACTTTTTTCACACTAAACTTAAATTTTTATAAACTTTTCATCAAAACTTCCGGAAACCAAAAATTGTGGTTGAAGCCAAAAGCTGGTTGAAGTGGTGAGATGTAATTTTTTCGGAGTCATGGGCGAATAAAATATAAGTGGTTATACTAACAAAGAGTTATGTTCAAAATCTGATCAAAATCCAAAAAATTGCTCATTCTTATGTTTTTCATGCTACAAAAAACTCTATCAACAATGATAATTCTGTTAACAAGGATGAATTGGATTGATACTAGTATAAAAACAAGCACAACCCATAGATTTTTTTCACAATTTTATTGTTATTGATTCAAAGAGAGTATAAAAACATTGCTTTTCTCAAATGCCTTCAATACATATAACTTAGGTATAAAGCCTTGTTTTCTTGTGTTCTTAATTTTTTCCAATGGCTTAAAAGGAATACTTCAAAATAGTGCATTACACTTAGTTAGCGCACTCTACGGATTTAAAATTAATCAGAATAATCACCTTTAAGTACTGCCATTAGGAAGGAACAAATTGCTGAAATTGATAAGTAACTCGACGTGAAGAAATGTAGGATGGGTTAGCCTTTGAGTCCCCATGCTGTCCTTTACAATTGATGCGTTACGGCTACGCCTTACACATCCTACGTTTAATTATGTCCGCCTACTTAAACTTTCAGTTATGTATAGTAAAAAATAAAATACAGCTGTAGTGAGTTCTGTAAAGATTAAATTTACAGACATTCAGCTAGAGTTTCAGGTGACCGAAGGATAGAAAAATAGTTTTGGTTCTGAATCAGGAAAGTGTATGAAAAGTGACATGGCAGTAGAGAGATTGCGCCGCTACAAAGAGTACGGAGAATCTGTCATCCAAAGCCTTGAGTTAATATCGCAGAACCCACCTCCTAAAGATAGCTGGGTTCCTAACAGCATTCATGAAAGTATCCAGCGCCTTCAGCAGGCTGCTCAAAGAACAGTGCAACTTGCATCCTCGCCAGTCAAAATTGGCATAATGGGGGAATTTAGTAGTGGAAAAACTTTACTTTTAGGCAGTTTGATTGGCTACGCAGATGCTTTGCCAATCAGTGAAACCCCGACGACAGGTAACGTAACTGCTATCCACCTTGTTCAACAACCGGGCTTTCAGACAACAAAACTTAGCAAGTTTACAGTTGAATATCTTTCTGCTGAAGGTGTGAAGGAGTGCTTGCACTTCATGTTAGAGGAAGCTGAACAACGGGCAAAAGTGACAGAAATCCCTTCCGCACTGCTAACTGCTTTAAAAAGTTTAATCTCGAAACGAGAAGTTGATGTTCATAGTATCTTGACATGGTGCGAGCAAGCATGGAAAGTTCAGAGCTTAGAACTACGCTCTCTGCTTAGGGAACTCGTTGTTTTTGTCCGTACCTATAGTGTTTACGGAGAAGATATCTGCGGTAAAAGTTACGAGATTGACAATACAACTGCACACAAAGGTTTGAGGCTTGCAGAGCCACCAATCAATATTTTAGAACTCAGCTTTGACCGTCTGCCGCCTACTCCTAAACGCTGGCAGAATTTAGCACAGCCCTCAGTTCAAGATTTGCACAATAGCTTCTCGCTGATCCGCCGTATTGATGTGACTGTTGAAGTCTCAAAAGAAATTTGGGATTTGTCTTCTTTACAAGGAGCAAATGAATTTATTCTCCTTGATTTTCCTGGTTTGGGAGCGGCTGACTCTGGTGTGCGGGATGCTTTTTTATCTTTGCGGGAACTCACAGATGTACAAACGATCCTGCTGTTGCTGAACGGTAGATATCCAGGTGGTGCAACTGCAGCAAAAATCCGGAGTATGCTGGAACGGGATAAGGGGCAAGACCTCAGAGACCGTATTATTGTTGGTGTGGGACGCTTCAATCAACTTCCCCTGACAAGCAGCGATGAACGCGCCATTAATGACCTTTTATATGAGATTCTGCTTACAGAAGAAGCTGTTCTTGAGCAACTTAGTATTCTCAAACTGACGATCGCCAGTGCTAATAATTTGACCACAGAAAAAAAGAATATAGTTCTGTTATCGCAACTTTACGGGTTGACGAAACTGGCAGAACTTTCTTCCCTTTTGCAAGTTTGCTCAACAGAATTCTTACCTGAACTGGATAGACCAAACAAACCAGAGGAGTCAGAACTGCGGAAGAAATGGCAACAATTGAGTGAAATGTTACCTCCCACGACTCTCCTGCAAAAACAGCTGAGTGATTATGCTGAAGATGGTGGTATTGGTAGGTTGCGTTCATTACTAAGAGAACACGTTGCTCTTCATGGGATGAAGCAACTGGTAGAAGATACTCAAAAGGCTGCTGAGGCTTTGCGAAAAGAACAGAATAACCTCAAAAATTTATTAGAAGAAATCCCGACTTACATACCAGTTGTCGAAAACCCTGCTTTTCTCACCCTGCGAGAAGCGATTGAAAATTTAGTAACAACCTATAGGCAATTCCAAGAAGATTTAGAGAAACAGCCTATTTTGAAGAACCGTAGTAGTGTATCAGTCAGCGATATTGTTAAGGATGAATTAACGAATAAAATCTTCTTTGATTGGAGTGAGTGGACTTTGCTTTTTGATAGGACAAAAAATGGAACAATCTCTCTTACAAAAAGTGAAAGCTTTTTTGAAGAAGATGAAGTTGACGATTCCATTCCGACAAAAAGTGATGATTTCTATGCAGCATTTGTCAACACTATCAAAGAAATGCAAGCTTTCGCTCATGAGCAAACCACAGAAGCAGTCACAGACTTATTTAGCAAATTATCTGCTGATGTACAACGAGAACGCGAAAAACTCAGTACAATTTTGCTACCACAGAAAGAACAACAAATTGAGCAAAAATTTGGGAAAAGCCAAGTCCGCTTTTTCAGAAACCTACAGCGTGCTGTTGACCCCATCCCAAGATGGAAAAACCTGATCATTCAACACAGTGGACTCGCTAGTAGTGCTGATCCTATCAATGCGAGTACTTTATTCCCCCTAGCACGCAACGACGACAAACATCAGAACGGACAAATTTTTGACTGGAGCCCAGATAAACAGTTTCCTGTTCCCCCTAGACCCTTCAATCACCAAATTGCCGTTTTACGGCTGCGAGACGAAATTACTGCGAGTGCAGGGTTACACCTTGTGCAGTACGTGAGTCAGTTAACAAAACAAGTCAAATCTTCGTTTTCGAGAGCTTTGAAAGAGATTGTAGACAATCTGCAAGAACTTTTAAAATCAAAGCACGAACCTTTACTGAGATCTATAGCCTCTGCACAAGAGCAAACCTCCACCCCTATTCCACCCTGGTTAGAGAATCTTTCTCAAATTCCGATGATTTCCTATCCAGAGGAAATTTCACAAGAGTAGGGGGAGAAGAAGCAGGGGATCTCGCTGAGCCCTGCGGGCACGCTACGCGAACGCTTGGGAGTAGGGAGCGGGGGAGAACAAGAGCTAATGGACGTTAATTCCCTCTCCCCTGCTCCCAGCAAAGCTGCTCCTGGTGCTTTCTTCCTCCACTTCCAGGTTTTCCTAATTTCAAGGAATAGATGAAATGGCTGTTAAGATTGAGCTTTTAAATCGCTATCAACTGCGGACAAAAAATAATGACTTATTACTTCTGCCTGTCATTGAAATCAAACCTACTGAAAGTTTGAACTTACCCCTGATTTCGCGAATTGATATTTCTGTCAGTGGAACGCCAGAAGCCTTGGCAGCACAAATACAATCTGCATATAAAAGCGTTAACTTTAGTACAAATAAATTACTGAGACTCTCTACACCACAGCGATTAAAGCAAGCTGATTGTATATGGGATGAACCATTACCAGCAGGTGTGAACTGCTCATTGCAAGTCACTGTGGAGTATTTTGACTCAGATGAAACAGGTCATGCAAATGTATCTGCCAGCAAAAAGTCCACAGCTGAGTGCAATATATGGACTTATGCAGGCATCGAAGATATCGTAAAACCCATTTCACTCAGAGAGACGCTACCATTGCCATTACCAGGACCTTTTTACAAACCCGAACCAGTTCAAGAAAATAAGAAGCCAGAAATTACTTATCCAGGCTGGTTTGCTATTGATTTCGGCACCTCTAATTCCACAGTGACACTTTACGATCCCAAAGTCATCGTCACTCCAGATAGTTTGCCCACTGAGCAAGAGGTGCGGCTACGAGAACGCATGGCACAATGGTTGAATCAACGTCCTGTGGATGATGTACCGGGTATTAGTCGTCATGCTTGGGAGCAGGAGTGGCAAAAGTTTTTAACTGAACTGAGTAAAGATTTTGTTTCAATCCCAAATTCTGTTCCCCAAAATTTGGGGGAAAAACTGTTTCGAGGTGTTGAAAGTACTGATTTGTTGGAAGCTATCCGACAGATAGAAATTTGTTTGAGCAAACGTCTGGGTTGGTTTCGCCGCGCCGCCAGCAAACGGTTGAATCAAATATATCACGAAGTTTTCCGCGTACCACCTCTAGAATGGCAAAGTTTAATACCAGTAGAACTGGACAAAGACCGTCGTCTCAATGAAATTCCTAGTGAGTTAGAGGTTGTCAATCTGGAACCTTCTTTGCCAAAAGATGATCCAGCAAAAGTGAAAGTCATCTTGGGTGAGCAATCCAGACAGCACAGACTAGACACGATTGGAAATGGAGAAGAAATTGAAGGAAGATTCCTCCACTCACCCAAACGCTATTTTGGTCAAGAACGCTCTTTTAGAATTACACTCAATGGTCAAGAAGACGCAATTGAAGTCAACAAGCTCCTTCAAGCTGCTTATGCTGAACTGATTTCGTTGACGGAAAATTATCGTCAACGCTACCCAGGTAAGTGTTCTGAAGGTAAATTTTATCGTGCAGTGGTCACTTATCCAACAATCGCCTCACCATTTGTGCGTCGCGAGATTGAGAATCTGGTGAAACAACTGGATGTTGAAGATGTGCAGATGGCGTATGACGAAGCGATATCTGTAGCCATTTTCTTCTTGTGGCGAGAATTTGGTGGTGATTTAAATGTGGGGATTGAATCTTTCAAAACTCGCTGCCGTTACAATGGGGACAAATGGTGGCAAAATGTCCTCGTTTTAGATATCGGTGGCGGAACCACTGATTTAGCACTGATTCGCCTCACGCTGGAAGAAATCAACCCCTTTGAACCAGGGGAAGACCGAGGCGACGGCGGACGCTATTATAAACTGACTCCTAAACTCTTGGGTTCTTCTGGTCATTTGCAGTTGGGAGGGGAATTAATTACTCTACGGTTATTTTTGTTGTTGAAGGCGGCGATCGCAGATTATTTACTGACAGCAGTAACTGAAGAACGTTTGCCAAAAGATGTGTTAAAAGTGCAGCCAGAAGAGTTGAGCGATCGCTTCTTAGATAATGGCAAATTCTTACCAGGTAGCTTATTGGCTTGTGTAGACAAAGAAATTCGAGAAGGCGATGCTTACAAAGATGCTTTAAATGCAGCAGAAAAAGTGCTACCCACCCGCTGGAAAAATTCATCATCTCGCGCCCAAACCTTCTACACTCTTTGGGAACAAGCGGAAAATGCAAAAATTACCCTAGGTCAAAAGCGCCAAGAAGATGCACCCGAACCCATCTTTATTCTTGATGGTCAAAAAATCTCTGAACTGCTGCAACAAAACGACATTGAATTATCAAGTGAAATTACAGAAAATCTGAGTGTAACGCTGACAGTACAGCAATTTGAAAGAGCAGTCTCGCCTGTGATTCGAGAAGCAGTTGGTATTGCCCAAGGATTGATAGAGAATGCTCTAGGAAACAAGTCCTCTTATTCTCTGAATTCCCAAAGCAATAAAGAGCAAGTTGATTGGTTGATTCTATCTGGTAAAACCTGTAATCTTGAATTAGTCGAACGTGAACTTTATCGAGTCTTTAGCAAGTCCGACTATTTTGTTTGGAATGAAGAACGAGTTACCTTTGAACCTGAATATACAAAGCTTGCAACCTCTGCTGGAGCTTGTTTTGCAGAGAAACTAAGACAACTTGGTTTTGCGCCTAAAGAGTCCAAGGAATTGCTGCGTAGAGGAGCTAACCAACTCTATATTGATGTCAGAAATCTCTTTTATTTTCTGCCATGCTCCTTTAAAAGGGAAGTCATTGGAGGAACTTTAGATCCAATTTTTCAGGCTGGTCAAGAACTTTATCAACTTAAAGCTGATGATGCTATGGCAAAATTCCGTAGTAGTTGGCAAGGTATGCAATTGACCAACAATATTATTCGTCAAGATTTTGAGAATATAAAGCCTCAGCTTTGGGGAAGTTATAACGGTGATGCCTTAAGAAAGAAACTGGAAATGAGTGAGGAGGATTTTAAAAGTGATATTAAAGTTCAGTTTGAAATTAATCAAAAGCTGGATATAGATTTGTTGCTATGTCGAGGAAATCCTCAGTATTTAATTCCTGTCAATATTCCCTGTCTTGATGCAGCCAAAGCAATCGAAATACCAGAAGTGATATCTGATGATAGTCGAGTCGTCTGTGATATTGCTGTTAATGTCGCTGAATCGGCAAATGCTCTAAAAACAGATGCTCATACTGTCGTATTTCATGCTGAAAAAGACTATAGCAAGGATTTGAGAGTTTTTCGATATGATGATGGTGCAATCCAACCAGAAATCATGGGGTTAATTGCTGAATTGCCGCCGTTTCCTACCAGTGGTAAACATACTTTCTACTTCCAATTTCATAACCCAAAATCTAATAAATGGGAACTCATTGGCGAATTACCTGAACCAGAAGTCAAAAGTGAATATCCTTGCCGATATTATGTCTCTCTTAACAAAAAAGGTATCTTGAGAGTACATGCATTTGAGGTACCTTATTTGACATCAAAAAATCCAGAATGTCTGAAGCAAGAGGGGTATGTTTTTCGAGACAGTCTTCAACCACAGCCTAACGATGTGAAAGCAGAGCGTGACCCGTTTTCTGGCGAACATTGAGAAAGTCAAGGGTCAAAAGTCAAGGGTCAAGGGGAGCCAGCGCTGCAGGAGGGTTTCCCTCCGTAGGCGACTGGCGTTCAAAAGTCAAAAAATTACTTATTCCCAGGTTCTACCTGGGAATTGAAGAAAGTGTTAATGGAGGAAATATGCAGCACTTGAGCAAGTTATTGGAGATTGACAACTCAAATTTAGCTTGGGTACTGCGGTTGAGTTTACATGGACTGAGGACTCAATTACAGGAAGCTTTAAAAACAGCCCCTACCGACCCAGGAAGCCGTGCTTGTCAAGAATTGCTGAGGGAATTGGATATCCTTTTGGAAAGAGTCTCTTACCAGGAGTCTTTGAGTGAGGAAACTATCTTTTTTACAGAGGATAGTTCCTCGTGGGAAGATGTCTTAGAGCCAGTCACCAACGAACTTAAGAGTGAGCTCAAACTCAGACAAATTCGTGAGGCTTTGCTATCTGATCGCGAACTTTTAAACCATATAGATCACTACCAATTTCTTAGCACCAATGATAATGATTTATGGAACGAGATGCAACATTTACTGCTGCGCGTTCCTGAGAAGGTTGCTCATGCTTGGCAAGAGCGTATTTTGACTGAGGTGAGTCAACTAGGTGCTACAGAGGATAAACGAGCATACTTGTCACTACCTTTCACCCGTAATGAATCTATTTATCCTGCTTTGACAGGAAAGGTTAGAGCTACTGGGTTGTGCTTGTCAGACCAAGTTGATTTCGACCCGCGATTGATGGTAGAAACATGCGGTGAGGAACTTGATTTGTTAGCTGGGGTTGTTTCTATTTGTCTGAAATTTATTGAACTGGATTCATCTTTGCACCATGCTCTCAAGAGTGTAGATAGATTCGGTGTCAGGTCTTTGAATGATGAACGGGAAAAGTCTAAGTATGTGACAGCACTGATAGACCGCTTTCGTCGGGTACAAACAACTGCTGACAATGCTGATATAGCCGTCACTTTGCGTGCCAGACTTGATCTAGATGAGGCAATTCACTCTTTAGTTTATTTGCCATGTGCTGATCGCTACTCTTGGTGGGGTAAGTTGCAGCAAGAAGCACGGCGTACTCTTGACCAAGTGGTTGAGAAGGCGCGTCATGCTGGTTATCAGGTGCAAATTCGCCCATTGTGGGGAACTTATGCAGATGTTTTTAATTGGTCAAAAGACGATTTGCAATTAGATATCGGTGGAGTGCGCGGGGAGGTGTCCGCATGCCTGCGGGTTTATGCCAAGATTAACGATGAAGTGCTTCCAGGTCGTGTCCTTTTCCGTTCGTCTTGAGCAAAGGGTCGTTGTTCATGAGACGCCCATGAATCAATAAATTTCTCTAAATTTCTCTATACCTTTACAGCTTTTGCGGTACTTCTGCATTTAACCAATCTAGAAAACCTTGATTGATATTTGTAGGAGAAATTTCTGCAATAAAGTTAGTATATGAGATGTTTTGACGAATAATTTGTTCAACTTCTCCCTGATAACCATCTTGAGTTTTGACAATTAATACAACCTCGGGTTCTTCAGTGATTTCTCCTTTCCAACTATATGCACAGGTAATGGGAAACCAGTTGACACAAACTGCTAACTTTTTCTCCAATAATTCCCGACCAATCTTGCGAGCTTCTTCTGAGGTGTTTAGAGTCACATAGTATATTTTCATTTATTGATCTCACAACAAATCTTGCTGACGATCTTGTTTTTTTAACCAGGGAATATAATACCAAAATTTAAATCTTGGTATTCTCAACCTTGGCTGAGAAGGTTCTTTTTGACTACTGCTTTTGTCTTCCCAGCAATCACGCGTTTCACCGCCCCACTCCATTCGGTTTATTGAAAATGCTGACCAAGGTTCACCATCCGCCAACTCCCGCTCTATGCGCTCAAACATTTCATCCTCCTAGTTAACAGATGCTTCGCATCTACGCTACACTCAAGGGCTGGCTTTACGCTTCATTAACATTAATTCATTAACATTAAATGTTTAGTATTTCAAATACAGCAGTTTGCAAGTGAATGAGGTACATCTTTTCAAGTCAACAGCTAGATATAGAACAACTTTTTCTTCTGACTCCTGACCCTTGAATTCTGAATTCTGCTGTATTTAGTATTTCACATCATTTGAAAGAAAAAAGTAGCAAATGAACTAGGCATTATTCACCTGCTACCAGCAAGTGGTCAAAGAACAGTGATGGATTATTTTGTATGAGCCAATTCTTTTACACTAGGTTGCACAGTCTTGACAGATTGGGCAAACTCGTCGAGGGCGTGTTTTAATCTTTGGTCAATTTCTTCATCAAGTTGAAGACTACCATCTTGTTGTATTTGCAGTTGTTTATCTACTGCATAAACACCACCCAAGATGAACCGTGCCTTTAACTCAGACAACACGGGTTTAAGAGCGTAATCAATTGCCAACAAATGAGCAAGTGTCCCACCTGTAGCCACAGGTAGCACAACTTTTCCTGACAAAGCTCTTTGGGGTAGCAAGTCTAAAAACGCTTTGAGAACTCCTGTGTAAGCAGCTTTGTAAACCGGAGTAGCAATAATAATACCGTCTGCCTTTTCTATGAGTGCTTTCGGCTGTTCTAAAGCTGGGCTATCGTAACGTCCATACGCTAAAACTTCAGCAGGGACATCACGAACGGAGAGAATATCCGTTTGGAAGCCTTCTTGCTGCAAAATTTTGGTGGAGTATTCCAAAAGGGTGTAGGTTCTGGAGGGATGAGATGGACTGCCGGCGATCGCTAAAATGTTAGCCATGTTCTTTTAAACCTTCTTGAATTCAAAAGCACTGAGTGCTGAATATATACTACGAACGAAACCTACTGTGAATTGTGAATTCTTGGGAAGCGAGGGTCAAGGCTGAGCAATGTCTTCTAATCCACGGTGGCTGCTGTTTTGTGTTTCTGCTGCTGTTTTGGAAAATCCTGATTGGCAACAATCTCTCCAAAAGGACTCAAAACCTGCTGCTGCTCTACAACTGGGAGATTTTCTAACGGGAGGCGGGGGAATAGCAGCTCCGCAACTCGATACGCTTCTTCTAGATGAGGATAACCAGAGAGAATGAAGGTGTCGATACCTAATTCGGTATATTCCAACATCCTTGCAGCAACGGTATCGGGATCACCGACGAGGGCTGTTCCTGCGCCACCTCGCACTAAACCAACCCCCGCCCACAAGTTGGGGCTAATTTCTAAAGCTTCACGGCTGCCGTTGTGCAATTCTCGCATACGGCGTTGCCCTTCGGAGTCCATGCGAGCATAGGCGTTTTGCGCTCTGGCGATCGCCTCATCATCCACATACCGAATCAGTTGATTGGCTGCTTCCCACGCTTGGCTCTCGGTTTCCCTCACAATGACGTGTAAGCGTATGCCAAACCGCAATGTCCTTCCTTCTTCTTCTGCCAGTCTGCGAACAGAAGCAATCTTCTCGGCAACCTGATCTGGTGGTTCACCCCAAGTCAGATACACATCAACGTGTTG
The DNA here is from genome assembly GCA_002163975.1 of Nostocales cyanobacterium HT-58-2. Lineage (GTDB taxonomy): Bacteria > Cyanobacteriota > Cyanobacteriia > Cyanobacteriales > Nostocaceae > HT-58-2. The sequence continues at coordinate 285,486 of CP019636.1, forward strand.
AGCTGCAATGCGTTGGGCTATAGGAGAGGAACCACCAAACCACAAAGGTGGATATGGTTTCTGAACAGGCTGAAATAGCACTTTGCCTTCTTGAATGTTAAGATAGTCGCCTTGAAAGTTAGCCACTTCACCCGCCGCTATCTGCCGCCACACTGTTAAAAACTCATCCGTCAATCTATAGCGGTCATCATGACTCAGGTGCAAGCCATCTCCCGCTAATTCCACGGGATCGCCACCCGTAACTACGTTAATTAATAAGCGTCCACCAGAGATCCGGTCAAACGTCGCTGCCATTCTTGCCGCCACCCCTGGTGACATCAACCCTGGACGTATTGCCACCAAAAAGCGCATTTGACGGGTGTGAGTGACTAAGGTTGACGCTAGAATCCAAGCATCTTCACAAGAACGACCTGTAGGCAGCAATGCCCCTGTGAAGCCTAAGTGGTCTACTGCTTGTGCAATTTGGCGCAGGTAAGAAAAGCTAACTGATCGTCCACCTACGGAAGTACCGAGATAGCGCCCATCACCGTGAGTTGGGATAAACCAAAGAAGATGCATGATGCCTATTTAAAGTAGCTGCAGAATGCTTGTTTTATAATACGGTAATTTTATCGAAAAACCGTATTTATTTTTTACAATAACACAAGAAAATTGCACAGATTATCCTATAAAGCAAGACTTTTTAGAAAAAATCCTAATCTCATATCAGTTTAAATGTAGATTTTCTAAATGATCATTTGGTTAAGATAGTTAAGATGAAGTTATGATATTTCACAGATTTCACTTAATTTAAGTCCATTTTTGCAAAATTTTGTTGAGGAGCACTGTTGTACAACCCAAAGTAGGAGATAAAGTCCTGATTTTACGTCCAGCCTATGTAGCTGGAAAAATTGGAGAAGTTTGTGGTAGAGAGATACTCTTAGAAGGTCAATCGGGTGTTCGCTGGCTTATTCAGGTGGACTGTGAAAATATCATGGTTTCACTGACTCCACGTGAGTTTGAACGACTCACTCAGGAGAACGAGTCACTTTAGGTTGCATCTGGTGGTTCTGGCTCACTGCGAGGCTCATCGCCAATTCCCAATTCCTTCTTACTGCGTTTCAACTGTTTCCAGAGCTCCTTAATTTGCTTGTAGGCTTGTTCAGGAGAGAGTTTCCCAGCAGTTTCTAAACTGGCGATGTATCCTATTTTTTGAGCAAATTCTTGCAGATTAGCATTAAACACAAGGTTTTCTGGCTTAACCTGACCATAGTAACGACCGCGAGGGTAAAGAAAGTTGTCTTTATTTCCCTGATTCGACTGCGCCATTAATTCACCCCCTATTGATAACTGTTGTTGGATTGTTTAGATCGTTAACCTAAACTTAACCATAAAATTAAACTCAATTTAACAAATTCGTTAAGAAGTCCCCATGTGGAGTGTAGCGGAAGTAGGGGATAAAAAACGGGTCAACCCTTCATTCTCAACTCAAAAGACTAATATACAACGCATTGCAAGTCAGTGAAATACAATCGTGAGGCCTAAAAGCCAGACACAAAGCCCTTTTTACTTCTGACTTCTGACTTCTGCTATATGTTTTTGGCAAAGGAATTAAGTGCCGCAAGGAGTGCTTCCTTTAAGAAAGATTTCAAAGTCCATTAATAAGAGCATAAGTCAATTTTGCTGACATCTATACATAAACAGAACAGAAACAGAGGAAAAGCTTTAAGCTTTTCTTCCGTTCGGAACGTGGCAATAGTGTGCTTTGATACATTCAGTCAAATCTACGGGAATTGAAAAAGGAATAAAGATGTTTGCATACACAGACCCAACAGGGTCAGACTTTCTCAAAAGCCAAAAAGCACTAGAAATATATAGAAATGATATTGATAGTTTCTACAGACGCTCTGCTTTAAGACCTAATTCTGCTTTTACCTTGCTAGAGGCATTTGAGGGACTGACCTCTGATAAAGGGCTACAAATAGCAACAATTAGTTGGATCGCTTTTCCTAAACTAGCGAATAGACCATTTGATGTTATCGATGCTAATAGATTTGATTTACAAGACGAATATGTTGAATGGCGTACGGAGACGAAAGATGGCAAAGTCACTCGTGTTACTTTCACCACAGAGTTTCCTGAGTATTATCAAGCCTTAGCAAAAGTCAGTGCTGATGCCCTCATTGCAGGCATTAAGAACACAATTCTAGGAGCCAACCCAACAATTGAAGAGCTATTTGGTCCAGGATTTAATCCTAGAACTGTCTCAGCGCGATCGCGTTCCAATCAATTCCGCAGTAATCTTCAAAAAAATCCCTGGAACAACGGACAGAAGGGAATTCTTTGCTTAACCCAAACGAATAACACAGTGGGTGCATTGTTCGGCTTAGTAGAACCTTGTGCAATCTCTAGACTGGATATTCCTGCAGCAGCAGTCTGTGGGAAAGTTTCTTGTGTACCAGGACGTAACTCAGATCCAGCGATTTGCCAGGAAGCTCAAAACGCAGCTCGAGCCTCTCTTGGTTTAAGCTTGCAAGATCCGGTTGGTATCAAAATCCAGGGGCTGGAAGGAATTTGGAGAATTGGAGGACAAGCGATTGATATCAACGACCCCAGCGAAAATCAAGGTGCTTGGATCATCAGTCGCAATGGTCGCCGTGCTGTCCTGGATGTAAGCAAAGGGGTAACGATTGAGAACACACCAATCACGAGTGGAGCGCAAGTCGCAGCCAAACTAGCAGTGGGTGCAGATGTCATTTTAGCGCCAGAGGCGGTGCTTCCTGAGTGGGCGCAAACAGGGGAAGAATCTTCTTCGCGGTTATTGAATGTTTAAGTTTAAATGGAGCTAAACAATGCACAGACTGATTACTGTAGCAATCACTTTGCTACTCAGCTTCCTCTTATCTACGAAGCTTGCATATGCTCAAGCAGCACCAGTTTCTCTATTAGAACAAAAACGCGAAGGGGCAAAAGTTGAGCAAATCCCATCAAGTACATTAGCAACTCTGGGCGATCCACTTTTCAAGCTCGTACTTAAGGATCATGCAGATGTCACTAATCTTGCTGAGATAGAAAAATTAATTAAAGGTGCAGCAGGACGTGAGGAAACCTTTGTTGTTGATGAAACCATTGTTGATACTCGTCCAAAAATTGGCACTCAACCAGCAACACGAAGAGCAGTATTGACTTTTACGGGTAGAAATCAAGGAGAACAGTTAGATCGCAATGTCATGCTTTCTGTTTTCTTTAATTCTGAAAATTTTCCCGATGTGCAAGCTATTGAAGCATTAGGCTGGGATGGGCAACGGGGTCGCTACAACTACTATAAGCTTGATAACCAGGGAACACCAGGAAAATTGTCGTGGAAGTTTCGTGATTCGTCTGTTCAGGCTGACTTACTACAACCAGCACAACGTACTGGAACTTGTCTGCAATGTCATGTCAATGGCGCGCCAGTGATGAAAGAATTGGCTCTTCCTTGGAATAACTGGCACTCTATCTCATTTGCAGCGAGTTACTTAAAGTCAAACTGGAAAGTTGGTACAAATTCGCCCAGAATTGCTCAAAACTTGGGAGGAGCCGAACGACTGGAAACAAACTTCATCGCTCCAGCAATTAATGAGTTTAATGACAAAAGGATTAACGAGAGCATAGCCCAAAATAACGGCAGCCCAGTCACGAATCCGAATGGAAGTCAACAAGTCACCAAAGGCAAACGACTGTTGCGTCCGCTGTTTGTGACAACTGAAGTAAATCTCATTAGTAGCAATCAACAGGTAGGTAGTCTGCATCCTTTTGGAAATACTCCTACACCGGGACCTTTTGGTGATGTCAAAATTCCCAATACTTTTTTCCTCAACGCCAATTTGATTAATGGTAGCGGACCACAATCTGTGCAAGGCTTAAGTCTTGGAGACAGTCTGAAATTTAGCGATATAGCTGTAGTTAAACCCGAGGAATACAGACAACTACTAAATCGTTCTGGAGTTCAACTGGGTGGTAAGGCAGGAGATGCAAATTTTGCTTGGTTTGTACCTGAACCTAGTCATGTTGACAACAGCTTAGTTGATCAACTCCTTGAAAGAGGAGTTGTGACACCTGAGTTTGTCGCTGCTGTGATGGCGATTGATTTAGAAACGCCAGTCTTCTCATCAAAAAGACAAGAATTGTTGCAGTTTATTCCAGAGCAATTTAACTTCCAGCCACTCCAGTCAGGGACAAAGCCCCGACATCCCGATGATTTAACCCAAAAAGTCATCGCTGCTTTGGAAGCCGCAAAGCCAACAAGTGATTCAGCACCGGGTCAATTCTTAGCAATTCTCAAGAATAGCAATCCCCTACAAGTCCTCAGGGAACGAGTTCAAGCATACAGTAACAGCATTGATCAAAAGCTGAATAAGAGCAACCAGGCAACTCGTCAAGCTGAACTCAAACGGCTTTATGATTTGGCGATCGCCAGAAGAAAAGCAGTGTTAGATGATCCAGTTCTCACTGCGCTCAATGAAACAGGAAACGAGCTTTTCCCTGTTCCTAACACAGGAATCGCATCAGCAACAACGGGTCAATAAACACAAATAAGTCCAATCGTTAGGGATTTTCAATTCCTTGTTCCTAGATACAGAGACGCGAACTTTCGCGTCTCATTTCTGCATAAGTTTACTTTGGTGACATCTATATCTATATGCGGGGTTTTCTCCCCTGCTCTTCTGCCTCTTCTTGACATTCATATCACATCTATATTCTATGTATGGTGTTAGTAAAAAATTTCGTTCTGCTGAACAGAATTGCACTCATATTTTATGTAATTTGTCAATAAATCATTTCTATACTTTCTCCATACTTGCTAATGAGTGATAAAGCGCCTGTCAAAACAATTTTGCTCTTAGCAGCAAATCCAAGCAACACTTATCGGCTACGACTTGATGAAGAGGTACGGGAAATTGATGAGGGATTGCGACGCGCAAACAAGCGAGAGCAGTTCCAGCTAGAGCAGAAATGGGCAGTGCGATCGCGCGACTTTTACCGGGCAATCCTCGACACTCAGCCCCAGATTGTTCACTTCTGCGGACATGGTGCTGGGGAAGATGGCATTGTGCTGGAGGATGAAACGGGGCAGATAGCGTATGTGCAAGCAGATGCGCTCTCCAGTATGTTTAAGCTATTCGCCAAAAAAGGTGTAGAGTGTGTCTTGCTGAACGCTTGCTACTCAGAAGTGCAAGCACAGGCGATTAGCCAACACATTGAGTATGTGATTGGCATGAATCGGCAAATAGGAGACAAAGCAGCGATTAATTTTGCTGTGGCGTTTTACGATGCTCTTGCAGCTGGGGAAGGGATGGAGTTTGCTTATGAGTTGGGTTGTTCTCAGCTTATTGGTTTGAAGGAACACCAAACCCCTGTGCTGAAAAGAAAATCGCTCAATAATCCCATTCCTGAAAAGACGACACGCCAGCGTCTGTTTATCAGCTACAAGCGCGATTTTGAGCCAGATGAACCAGTCGCTTTACAAGTTTATCAAGCACTGTCGCAACAACACGAAGTCTTTCTCGACCAGCGAATGCTCGTTGGTACACGCTGGGCTGAACGCATTGAAGTAGAAATTCGCCAAGCTGATTTTCTCATCGTTTTCCTTTCCGAACGGTCAGTTCACAGCGAGATGGTGGAGCAAGAAATCAAGATGGCGCACGAGTTTGCACAGGTGCAGGGAGGGCGTCCCGCTATTCTGCCAGTTCGTTTAGCGTATCGGCAACCATTCCAGTATCCTTTGAGTGCTTACCTGAACGATATCAACTGGGCTTTTTGGCAAGGTGAAGAGGATACGCCACGCCTAATAGCGGAGTTGACTCAAGCTCTCTCAGGTGGCGAATTGCCAATTGATGGGGCGCAAGCCAAAGCCGACTTACTGCAAAAGAGCGAACCTGCACCGTTACCTCGACCTTTTGCTTCAGCACAGCCAGTGACGTTGGAAATGCCAGAAGGAACGATGGACAGCGAATCTGCATTTTATGTGGAACGTCCATCAGATGCGATCGCCATCCAAACCATTGCACAGAAGGGAGTTACCATCGTCATTAAAGGACCGAGACAAGTTGGTAAAAGTTCGCTGTTGATTCGGGCAATTGAGGCTGCGGTGAATGCAGGTAAGCAAGTTGCTTTTTTGGATTTCCAACTTTTTGACAAAGCCGCCTTAACAGATGCTGAACTTTTCTTTCAACGGTTTTGCAGCTGGCTAACTTATGAGTTGGACATGGAAGACCGAGTTGAGGAGTATTGGAAGGCGCCACTGGGGAACAGCCAACGTTGCACCCGCTATGTTCAACGCCATATTTTAAAAGAGTTGGGTAAACCCTTAGTTTTGGCAATGGATGAAGTGGATAAAGTTTTTGACGCCGACTTCCGCAATGATTTCTTTGGGATGTTGCGGAGTTGGCACAATAGCCGCGCCACGACACCCATTTGGAAGCAGCTGGATTTAACACTGGTCACTTCCACCGAACCTTATCAACTGATTGACGATCTCAATCAATCACCTTTTAATGTAGGGCAGGTGCTTGAATTACAAGATTTTACACCAGAACAGGTGGCTGACCTCAATCACCGTCACGGTTCACCCTTGAACCCCAGCGAGGAAAGGCAATTGATAGTTTTGTTGGGTGGGCATCCTTACTTAGTTCGTCGGGCGCTTTACTTGGTCGCCAGCCAGCAAATATCCACGACTGAATTGTTTGCCAATGCAACGGCTGACAATGGTCCTTTGGGGGAGCATCTGCGTCGTCATCTTTCGCTACTGCATGATAAAACAGAGTTGATTCAAGGGCTGCTGCAAATCATTCGTCAAAACACTTGCGAAGATAAGCGTATTTTCTGGCGGCTGCGAGGTGCGGGTTTGGTATGCGAGGAAGGACGGGTAATTTTGCCACGCTGTCAGCTTTATGCCGATTATTTCCGGGAGAACTTGCGTGAGTCATAAGCCAATTTCTGAAAAGCCCCACAGACTGGAAGTCTGGGGCTACACAAACGAAGCCCACCTTCGTGGGCTAAATTGCATTCACACAGATAAATTCTATCTATGAATACAACTCGGCATAACCCAAGCATCTACACTGTTGGCGGTACTGTGCAAGCCAACCAAAATGGTGTTTACATTCCTCGTAAAGCGGATGAGGAATTGTTGGCGCTGTGTCGAGAACACAAATTTGCGTACATCCTCACCTCACGCCAAATGGGTAAGTCTAGCCTGATGGTGCGAACTGCTGAACAACTGGCAGACGAAGGAATTCAGACGGTTACGATTGATTTGACTCAAGTGGGCGTGCAGGTGACTGCTGAACAATGGTATCTAGGGTTACTTACAATTATTGAAGGAACTCTGATGTTAGATACAGATGTGGTGCAGTGGTGGCAAGAACGTTCTCATCTGGGTTTTACTCAACGGCTGACTTCATTTTTTCAGGAGGTATTGCTGAAAGAAGTTGCCTCACCGATAGTGATTTTTGTTGATGAAATTGATACGACGCTCAGCCTAGATTTTACTGATGATTTTTTTGCTGCTATTCGCTACTTGTACGTTGCTCGCGCTTCTGATCCAGAATTTCAGCGTCTTTCTTTTGTTTTGATTGGTGTCGCAACTCCGGGTGATTTGATACGCGATCCTAAACGTACACCGTTTAATATTGGTCAGCGTCTGGATGTGACTGATTTCACTTTTGAGGAAGCAAAACCACTGGCGCAAGGACTAGGGCTGTCAACTCAGGAAGCGCAACAGGTGCTGAGATGGATGTTGGAGTGGACAGGAGGACATCCATATTTATCGCAGCGCCTTTGTTCTATTATTAGCCAGCAGGACAAGAAAAGTTTGTCAAAAGCTGATGTTGATGGCTTAGTGAGTAGTACTTTCTTGGGTGCAATGAGTGAGCAAGACAATAACTTGCAGTTTGTCCGCGATATGCTGACTAAACGTGCACCAGACAAAGAAGGTGTTTTGACTGTCTATCGAGAGATTCGCCGGGGTAAGTCGGTTCTGGATGAGGAGCAGTCAATAGTTAAATCGCACCTCAAGCTGTCGGGTGTGGTGCAGCGCAAGCAAAATGTTTTGCAGGTGCGGAATCGAATTTATGGTCAAGTGTTTGATTTAAAGTGGGTGAATCAACATTTGCCGTTGAATTTACGAGATTTTTGGGAGCGTTACAAGCCGTTATTCCCCTATCTCGCAGGAGGGTTAATATTTTCTGTTGCAATGGGCGCGATGGCGTTGTATGCTAACCAGGAACGTCTGCATGCTCTAAATCTCCTCAAAAACTCGGAAATTCTCACGCAAAGTCTCACTTCCGAAAACCTGTTTGCCTCACATTTAGATCTTGAAGCTTTGATAGAAAGTTTGAAGTTAGGCAAACGAGTTAAACTTCCGGACAAGGATATAGAACCAGGTAACCGCATGAAAGCAGTCGCCACTCTCCAGCAGGTTGTTTATGGGATAGGGGAACACAACCGACTGCAAGGGCATAGCAGTTGTGTCACTAGTGTGGCATTCAGTCCGGATGGTAAAACAATTGCTACTGCCAGTGATGACAACACGGTACGGTTGTGGAATCTCAACGGGCAGCTTCTCAAAACCCTTTTGGGGCATAGCAGTTATGTCTTGAGTGTGGCATTCAGTCCGGATGGCAAAACAATTGCTTCTGGCAGTTATGACAAGACGGTACGGTTGTGGAATCTCAACGGGCAGCTTCTCAAAACCCTTTTGGGGCATAGCCATTCTGTCAACAGTGTGGCATTCAGTCCGGATGGGAAAACGATTGCTTCTGGCAGTGATGACAACACGGTACGGTTGTGGAATCTCAACGGGCAGCTTCTCAAAACCCTTTTGGGGCATAGCAATTATGTCAGGAGTGTGGCATTCAGTCCGGATGGGAAAACGATTGCTTCTGGCAGTTATGACAAGACGGTACGGTTGTGGAATCTCAACGGGCAGCTTCTCAAAACCCTTTTGGGGCATAGCCATTCTGTCAACAGTGTGGCATTCAGCCCGGATGGCAAAACAATTGCTTCTGGCAGTTATGACAAGACGGTACGGTTGTGGAATCTCAACGGGCAGCTTCTCAAAACCCTTTTGGGGCATAGCAATTCTGTCAACAGTGTGGCATTCAGTCCGGATGGGAAAACAATTGCTACTGCCAGTGATGACAAGACGGTACGGTTGTGGAAGAATCTCAACGGGCAGCTTCTCAAAACCCTTTTGGGGCATAGCAGTTCTGTCAGGAGTGTGGCATTCAGTCCGGATGGTAAAACAATTGCTACTGCCAGTGATGACAACACGGTACGGTTGTGGAATCTCAACGGGCAGCTACTCAAAACCCTTTTGGGGCATAGCAGTTCTGTCAACAGTGTGGCATTCAGTCCGGATGGCAAAACGATCGCTTCTTCTGGTGCTGACAAGACGGTACGGTTGTGGAATCTCAACGGGCAGCTACTCAAAACCCTTTTGGGACATAGCAGTTATGTCACGAGGGTGGCATTCAGTCCGGATGGCAAAACGATCGCTTCTTCTGGTGCTGACAAGACGGTACGGTTGTGGAATCTCAACGGGCAGCTTCTCAAAACCCTTTTGGGGCATAGCAGTTATGTCAGCAGCGTGGCATTCAGTCCGGATGGCAAAACGATTGCTTCTGGCAGTTATGACAAGACGGTACGGTTGTGGAATCTCAACGGGCAGCTACTCAAAACCCTTTTGGGGCATAGCAGTTATGTCTGGAGTGTGGCATTCAGTCCGGATGGTAAAACAATTGCTTCTTCTGGTGATGACAAGACAGTACGGTTGTGGAATCTCAACGGGCAGCTTCTCAAAACCCTTTTGGGGCATATCAGTCCTGTCAGCAGTGGGGCATTCAATCCGGATGGCAAGACAATTGCCACTGGCAGTTATGACAACACGGTACGGTTGTGGAATCTCAACGGGCAGCTTCTCAAAACCCTTTTGGGGCATAGTAGTTCTGTCTGGAGTGTGGCATTCAGTCCGGATGGCAAGACAATTGCTTCTTCTGGTGCTGACAACACGGTACGGTTGTGGAATCTCAACGGGCAGCTACTCAAAACCCTTTTGGGGCATAGCGGTATTGTCTGGAGCGTCGCTTTTAGTCCGGATGGCAAAACTCTAGCTTCTGGCAGTAATGACAACAAGGTACGCTTGTGGAATCTGGATTTGGATGATTTACTGGCACGCGGTTGCGATTGGGCGCGTGATTATTTGAAGTATAACCGCAGTGTTCAGGAGGGCGATCGCAAGCTGTGTGATGATATCGGCATTCGTCGGTGAGTGGACTTGGCGGTTAGAAACCGCCAGCCTTAAAGTCTCGCAAAGTACCCACTTCGTGATGGCACAGAGTCTCCACTTCGTGAATGCAAATATCGCAGTTTGTAATTGAATGCAGTATATTCAAGCTTATTGTTTTGCGATCGCGTATAAATTCAAAGTACTTTCTGGCAGAGTAGTGCGTTAACTTTTTGGGGCAATCACTCTCAAAACTTGATATTTCAACCTTTGAACTCGAAACTTCACCCTCGGAACAAAATCATTACACTAACACAAGCGATTGGACAATAAACAACACCCGCGCATAGCGATCGCCCTAAAATTCAAAGCCAACATTCCAAAGATAATGCTTCAACTTGCTGAATGCGGTCAAAGTCGCTATCAGCTGAGACTACAGTGAGGTTGTATTGTACAGCAGTGGCGGCAATCCAAAGGTCATTTTCATCGAATCCCAAATCAGTGATTTTAGTTTTTCTTCGCTTGCTTCTCTCTCTTGGACCAAACTGGTTGAACAAAGCTGCTTTAATTTGACCGTAGATAGTAGCTGTATCTCTATTTACATGATATATGCGAATATCTTCAAGAAATTCTGCCAATCGTGCCAGATTCGTTTCCTTTTGTCGAGAATTTTCCATCATGTAGGTAAGTTCTCCTTGGACAATCACACAAGTTGAAATGTTTAACTCACCTACCTCCGCAACTCGACGAATAACTTTAGGTTCTCCAATAAGAATGCTGCTACAGTGATTCGTATCTAACAAATACATTACTCAAAGTCGTTATCATAATTAAATTTTGCTTTACCGCGAGACGTATAAACGAGTTGTAGACACTCTTGATAGTCATCACCAGTCCATGTCCCTGCGTGTCTGAGGATGGAACGCCCAGAAGCAGGACTGTATGGAACTTGAGAAGGTTCAGAAGAACTTTCTTCCTGTGAATCATGAGAATCAATAGACGCTGATGATTCTTCAAAAGGTGGAGATGTTGTTTCTAATTGTGATTTATCTTGCTTAGTTTTCAAAAAGCGTAAAAAATCTAATGTTTCTGCTAATAAGGAGTCTGAAGTAGATTCAAGTTCTTGAATCAGTTGCTGTTTAATAGTCATTGTGTTTAGTCACAAAATATAAGCATTCAACTAATACATATTTTACAGTTACACAGGCGATGCTCCATAGGAGCCGCCCAAAGACCCCAGCGATTGGCTTTGGGGCGATCACGTATAAATTCAAAGTACCTTCTGGCAGAGTAGTGCATTAACTTTTTGGGGCAATCACTCTCCAAACTTGATATTTCAACCTTTGAACTCGAAATTTCACCCTCTGAACACGGGACTTCAGCCTCAGAACTCGGAATTTCACCCTCTGAACACGGGACTTCAGCCTCAAAAGCTCAAACTTCAGCCTCGGAACTCGAAACTTCAGCCTCAGAAGTTCAAACTTCACCTTCAAAAGCTCAAACTTCAGCCTCAGAACTTGAAACTTGAAGTTTCACATGACTCAAGTCATTATCATAATCAAATTTGCTTTCCCACCAGAGGCATAAACGAGTTCTAAGTCAGCGGACATAATTTCTCGTAGGATGCATAGCCTTTGAGTACAACATCAATTCCTTGGACAGCATGGGTTACGCTTCGCTAACCCATCCTACATATTGCTACTTGAAGTTTCACATGACTCAAGTCATTATCATAATCAAATTTTGCTTTCCCACCAGAGGCATAAACGAGTTCTAAGTCAGCGGACATAATTTCTCGTAGGATGCGTAGCCTTTGAGTACAACATCAATTCCTTGGACAGCATGGGTTACGCTTCGCTAACCCATCCTACATATTGCTACTTGAAGTTTCACATGACTCAAGTCATTATCATAATCAAATTTGCTTTTCCACCAGAGGCATAAACGAGTTCTAAGTCAGCGGACATAATTTCTCGTAGGATGCGTAGCCTTTGAGTACAACATCAATTCCTTGGACAGCATGGGTTACGCTTCGCTAACCTATCCTACATATTGCTACTTGAAGTTTGACACGACTCAAGTCGGTTATCATAATTAAATTTTGCTTTCCCACCAGAGGCATAAACGAGTTCTAAATCAGCGGACATAATTTCTCGTAGGATGCGTAGCCTTTGAGTACAACATCAATTCCTTGGACAGCATGGGTTACGCTTCGCTAACCTATCCTACATATTGCTACTTGAAGTTTGACACGACTCAAGTCGGTTATCATAATTAAATTTTGCTTTCCCACCAGAGGCATAAACGAGTTCTAAGTCAGCGGACATAATTTCTCGTAGGATGCGTTAGCTTTAGCGTAACGCATCATATCAAGGATTTGGTGCGTTACGGATTTCATCATAACGCACCCTACAATTTGTGAATTTGGAACGAGCAAATTTTGAATTCGAGTGAAGCGAGTGTCAACAGTTGTGATACAGGTAATAGTAAAATGCTTTTACCTTGCGGTACATCTAACCATGTTGACAAAAAAATCTATCTCATTTTTTCTTGCTTTTCTTGGAGTCTTATCTATCTCTGCATCAGCGAAAGCTCAATTTGACTCTAACTCTACTGCGTTGCATAAACAGGTGAAAAGAGTGATAGATAAGGAATTGAGTAGACAAGATTTCCAAAAAGCCCAAGTGTTGGCACAGGCAAACAAACGCCCAACAAATTGTGATAATAACAATGATACGGTTTTCTATTTTAATACTACCAATCAGAAATCAGTCAGAGTTTTTCGCCCAAAAAATAATCCATCACAACCAATTTTAATGAATATTTTTGATAGCAAAAATGGTCAGGACTTAGCATCGTCTGTTCCTGCAACGCGCACACCTCAAAAAAATCAAATCACTTATAGTGCACAAGTAAAAAACAATATTTACTATGCCACAGTTGCTATTAATGACAAATCTCAAATACAAGGGGTTCTTCAAGCAACAGATCAAAATGGACAACGAAAACTGTGGACAGAACCAGCAGCTGGTGAAGTCACATTAAAGCTGAATGTTTCTCAGTAAATTTAATTAAGGGAAGCAAAAAGCAAGGACACTGACTTGAAAGTGGGTGTGGGGGTGTAAGGGTGTAAGGGTATAGGGGTGTAGGAGAGAGACATTTTCATACCTGGCGGTGAAACTTGTTTCATCGGGACTGTCTTGCGGTGAGTCAAGCGCAGTGTCTCCCCCTGCTCCCCTGCTGCCTATTACTTCAGCGTCAAAAATCTCTCCAAAGCTGATACCATGCTAGGGGGCCATCGGCGAACATTTGCCACCCAGTTGATGTCTTTGTAACGTCCATCCAGTCCAACTGCTGAAACCCAGTTACTTTCCGCTTCACCTTGTTTTCCCTGTACCCAGTAGGCGGCGGTGATGGCAGCACGCATATCAGCAAAGTTAGGATATTTACGCAGAATATTCCGCATCTCGCGAATTGCTTCGTCTACTTGACCGATTTCATACAAAGAAACGGCATAGTTAGCACGGGCAAAGGCAAAGTTTGGGGCAAGTTCAGCAGATTTTTTGTAGTCTGCGATCGCCTCTTGCCATTTTCTCAAACCAGCATTGGCATTTCCCCGATTGTTATATGCCATTGCATCTTTGGGGTCAAGTTCTAGAACGTGATTGTAATCTGCGATCGCCTCTTGCCATTTTCCCAGACCTTCAAATGCTGTACCACGATTTAAATAGGGGTCCGTCACATTCGGTGCAAGTTCTACCGCCTTATTGTAGTCTGTTAGTGCTTCTTGCAACTTGTTTTGGCTGACTCTAGAATTTCCTCGGTTACTCCAAGCAGCTGCATTGTCAGGAAATTGCTCAAGAATCTGCGTCCAGTAACGTTCAGCTGTCGCAAAATCACCTTTGTTTGTCGCAGCAAAAGCTTTATTGGCTAAAGTATCACGTTGCTGTAACTGTTCTGGAGTCAAATTGGCGGATTGAGTTTGTGCCATGACGACCTCACCCCATCCAAATGCCAGCAACAGACTTAGAAAAATAACAATCAATCTGATCATCTGTGTAAATCTCGTGTCTATCTCTTGTTTATCTGTGGTTCTAAATTCAAAATCCGGCTTGGCATATTGGACTTTGGACTAACGATTATTTCACACCAAGACAGTGTAGAGACGCATTTACTTAACGTGTCTGGTGGACACAATTTCGCGTCTCTACATCTTTAAATAATTATGCCAATGTACGAAATCAAATTACGGTAACAATGACAATTGTTCGTTTGGAGGTTTAAAACCTAAATGCTTGTAAGCTGTGGGTGTGGCTATTCTCCCACGGGGGGTCCGGCTTAAATAACCAATTTGCATGAGATAAGGTTCGTACACTTCCTCAATGGTTTGCGTATCCTCACCTGTCGCTGCGGCGATTGTTTCCAATCCCACTGGACCACCGTTAAAGTTTTCAATAATGACACTTAACATCCGACGGTCTGTCCAATCTAAACCGCACGGATCGACTTGAAACAGTTGCAATGCTTCTGCTGCTACTTTTTCGTTAATTTCCTCAAATGATTTGACTTGGGCATAATCACGAACTCGCTTGAGTAACCTGTTGGCAATACGTGGTGTTCCCCGCGAACGACGGGCAACTTCTGCAGCGCCATCTTCTGTCACAGATGTTTGGAGTAATTGGGCACTGCGCAGGACAATTTTGCTGAGTTCATCGACTTCATAAAATCTCAGTTTTTGAATCAAGCCAAAGCGATCGCGCAGTGGAGATGTCAGCGCCCCAGCCCGAGTTGTTGCTCCAACTAAGGTAAACTTTGATAGCGGTATGCTGCGAGTCTTGGTGCTCGAACCTTTACCAACAGTAATATCTAAGCGATAATCCTCCATCGCAGGGTATAAAATTTCTTCTGTCATGCGCGACAGTCTATGAATTTCATCAATAAATAAAATATCTCCTGGCTTAAGATTCACGAGTAACCCAACAATATCCCTAGGACGTTCCAAAGCTGGCGCACTAGTAATTTTGCAATTTACCTCCATCTCAGCCGCTAGTATCATAGCCATTGTGGTTTTCCCCAAACCAGGAGGACCATACAACAGCAAGTGATCCAGCACCTCACCCCGAGACTTCGCTGCTTTAATGGCAATTTCTAGCACATCCTTTAAATCTTTTTGCCCTATATAGTCAGCGAATCGCTGCGGTCGTATACTTTCTTCTTGCTTGCCTTCATCAACAGCTGCTTCGGCTTGCAAAAGATTCTCTTTAGGAGGGGCTTTGGCTACCTCACGAGGCTGCTCTGGTTGTCTGTTGGGTTCTTGAGGCTGTTTTTTCGAGGAGATAATCGCCATAATTGCTGCTACTGACTTTCGGTATAGGACTTTTGCACTCGCGAGTGTAAGACGGTACGGTGTAGAGGGAACAAAAGTGCAATTGACTCTTGCGTTTTCTCAATGCAAAAATTTTTCACCACCTACACCTTCTATTTTCCCCTACACCCCTATTTCCCTGCACCCCTACTCACGTGCGAGAATGTTGTTTCTGTAATACTCTCGCCGATTTAAAATTTCAATTGCGAATAACCACTACAGGAGTGTAAAACTACTCATGCTAGCTAAAAGAATATTACCGTGTCTGGATGTGAAGGCGGGACGAGTTGTAAAAGGAGTTAACTTTGTTGATTTGAAGGATGCAGGTGATCCGGTAGAACTCGCAAAGGTTTACAACGATGCAGGTGCAGATGAGTTAGTGTTTCTGGATATTACAGCCACTCATGAAGACCGCGGCATTATTATCGACGTAGTGTACCGAACTGCCGAACAAGTCTTTATTCCTCTAACTGTAGGTGGTGGCATTCAATCCTTAGAAAATGTTAAAAATCTTTTACGAGCAGGAGCAGACAAGGTTAGTATTAATTCTGCGGCGGTACGCGATCCAGATTTTATTAATCGGGCTAGCGACCGTTTTGGAAACCAATGCATAGTCGTTGCAATTGATGCCAGACGGCGACAAAATCCCGACAACCCAGGTTGGGATGTTTATGTACGTGGTGGAAGAGAAAATACAGGCATTGATGCCCTACATTGGGCGCAAGAAGTTGAAAAACGTGGTGCAGGAGAACTCTTAGTCACAAGTATGGATGCTGATGGCACCCAAGCAGGTTATGACATAGAGTTAACTCGCGCAATTGCCCAAGCCGTACAAATTCCAGTTGTTGCATCTGGTGGTGCAGGGAATTGCGAACATATCTATACTGCGCTTACAGAAGGTCACGCAGAAGCAGCATTACTTGCCTCGCTTTTACATTACGGACAATTAAGTGTAGCTGAAATTAAAACTTATCTGCGCGATCGCCAAGTTCCAGTGAGAATGTAATCCTTAGTTACAAAACTTTATCCAACCAAAAATAGACGGAAGCTAGAGTATTTCAACACAGTTCTTGAAAACGATGTTAATATAAATTAACTAGAATTAAGAAATATTAAGAGATATGTTGATACCTATTTTAGTTTTTGATGTAGCGCTAGTAGCCTGGTCGCTGCACCTGATGGAAAAAGCATATGAAAATAAAGAATTTTCTTTAATGTTAGCTGGTACGCTTGTTGCCTTGGCAGCAGCTGCCATGTTAGTGGTTTACTTCCTCATGGGGCACTGCATGACCTACTTGCTGCAACTTTCTTGAATTGGTCATTGCCATCAGCTAGCTGCTCATGGCAGAAATTGGCAATAAACGATGGATAGCATTGACAGGTAGCTTATTTTTCAAGTAAGATTGCAAATGCATTATTGTGAGGGGTTATAGCTCAGTTGGTAGAGCACCTCAATGGCATTGAGGGGGTCAGCGGTTCGAATCCGCTTAGCTCCATTTAAAATTATTAAACAAACGTTAAACAAAACGTTATTTGTTGGAGACTGGAAGCATAAGCTTGCAGTTACGCAAAAGCTTATGCTTCCAATTTCTGTTCATTGACAAGTGTGATGGAAACCATAAGATGAGTAAGTAGTTCATAGAGTTACAAAAATAAGAGAAAGGGCAACGCAGTGTCCTCGCTTTTTGCCTACCCTACTTAATATTAAGTTTACAAATGACCTCTTATATTGCATTCTTGACTACAAGATTCATTCCATCTTCAAAATGTAAAAACATTCTTTCATCTGGCTCATTTTTTTACAGTTTTCAAATTGAGCAATGCTATGTGAGGTGAAGGTTTTTAAATTTACAAGAGACAGGGTTGGCAATATTCATGACTCATGAACCTAAAACAATGGATTCCGGAGTTTTAGTTCTCTTATAAAGGTTCATTGCTCCACAAGAAGGAGAAAACCATGCAAGTATGTAGATTGGCAGAGGTTTTGGCACAGTCAACTATTGTACGCTCAATTGGGAGTTTGTTAATCTCCACGAGATTCAATGCCAGCCTACTAGTCGAACCAGAAACCTCAAAGTTGAACAACTCACCCAGTGGTTCTGAAAGCGGCTTTAGCAGCAGTGCATGGGCTGAGTAGAATCGAAGCAGATCTATCTCAATTTTTTTATGTGTTTAAAGAAACAGCTTTTCCTGTGATAAAAATCTCCTAGGAGCGTATTGTAAAAAAGGAAATCAAGTCAACTCTACTGATCGTAATCCGGATGCTGGAAGGATAGCCAGCATATCATTCAAGGATTGGCAACATTTTTAACTTGCATAATCAGTAAACTCCAGCTTAAAACAATAAGTCATCAAGGAGTGACTGATCTGACACTTATCCTTAAAACTAGCTTTAACACAACAATGCTTGAGATTAAGGATAGGTTTCTTGGTAGAGTCGGCGACAATACTTGAGTTCTGGCAGAAACATCATGGTCTATAAACGCTACTAAGCATACAAAGAAAATGTACTGCATCTAACTGTACTGTGGAAGCTTGACGGCAACAGAAAACGATACAACACAGACAACTAATACTAAGTTGCATTCAAAAACCTCACCCTGCCCTCCGGGCACCCCTCTCCTTGCGAAGGAGAGGGGCGGGGGTGAGGTGACACCTATGAACGCAACTCGGTATAAAGTCGTGGTGATTGAAAAGTGAATTTTGCCACCACAACAAATTCAGCGCTCCTTTAAGCCAAGAAAAGGTTGGAGTTAATGTAGTCTTTTAGACAGCATAGAATTCTTAAAGCGCTTCTAGTTCGTTCCTAGGAGTATGAAATTGCCTGACTCATAGTGTCCAACTAAGAAGGACGTGTCATATGCTATCAAAACAGCAAGCAGAGTGTTATTATCAAGAACTTCTGCGCGACTCGTACTATCGCCAGAAACTGGAAAAGATTGCTCGCAAATACACCTGGAACACAAGCTTATCCTGGGAAGATGCTGTTCAGACAGCTCATTTAAAAGTCTTGCAGGCTGTTCAAGCTGCCAAGTTTCGCCAAGGGGGAATAAAAGAGTTTTATCACTGGGCGGCTACAGTCGCGAAATGTGAGATTATTGATTTTGTTCGCAAACAAAGTTTGCGGAACTGCCAGAGTTTAGATTGCAATATCCCTGGGACAGATATATCCCTGTTAGATACGATTCCTGATGAGTTTAGCACTTTAGAAGCAACAGAGCGTGCAGATTTAATTATTAAAGCAATAGAAGCGATTTATCAACTTGAGCAAACTTATCCTCATCAAAAATATCTCAAACTGTGGCAAGAGAAAAGGGATGGGAAAACACAAACTCAAATTGCTGCTGAATTAGGAGTTAGCCAGAGTGAAGTCTGCAAACGATGGCATAAACTTGTAGAACTCGTTGCTGAAGTGTTAGGATTGCTGAAATTTGAGAATGTTAATCAAAAACAGCAAAAACCTCACAAGCAGAAGTCAGTGCGCGATCGCTCAACAAAGCAGTGGTAAGTCCATAACTTATAAATCTGCCGTTGCTCAAATTTGTAAAGATTAAAACAAGTCGTTATATTTTGACGTACTCGCTCGTTAATTAAACATATGGATATAATAACCACACTCACCATTCTAAATTACAGGCAGTCCCCGTTGGGGACGACAGGTTTATGCACGTCAACTTGAGTAACAGACAAGGGTATCATATGCCAATCCCACAACCTGGGGAAATCTGGGAAGTGAGTCGCTTGGTGCGCAGTCCTCTAAAGTTCTCAAGTCAAGAGCAACAAACTTTGTACTCCTCCTCAGTGCAAAGCTTTTTGGCAGGAAACTCCCCGCCACGTTATGTGATGATTGTCAAAGAAAATGAATCACCTGTGGAAACTGAAGAGCAATGGCTGATTGTTTCTGTGATGTTGTTATCTGTAAAAACAGATTTCCTAAGTGATGTCGATTTACTAATTCCCGCAAATATGTCTGGTTTAAGTCAAGATTTACTGGCTGAGACTTGGCATGTCATTCCTGCATTAGCTTGCAACTTGCTACAGCCAGTTGGGAAAAGGTTCTCCCGCGAGATTTATGATCATCTGCTGACAGTAGGAGATTATTCTCATAAATTAGTTGATGAAATGCCAGTGATATCAGAAACCAAACGCTTAGGGTTAACACCTGGAAGCTTATATGCTGCAAAAGACTTAAAAATTCAAGATTTTCATAAACAAGAAGAAGCCTGGAGTGATGTATTGACAGTTCCAGTGGCAGCTTACCATACCTATTTAAAAAATATAAAATTTACAAATGCAGTATTAGATGAGGCGTTGTACTTAGAACAAGATTGACCTCATACTCTGCTGAAAAGTGGAGTTTTGTTTATCATCAGACAGACCATTTTTACTAATTTTTGTAAATGCAAGACAAGGATATACAAGGATATAACAGTTGTATTCTGAAAGATCCCAAATTTTGTTGCAAGTCTTGGAATATTTTCCCTCAAGTCTTCGTTATAAAAAATAGAAACTGTTCACCACGAGCAAGTTCACAGGTAGAGAAGGAAGTCTGACAATCAGCCACTTTTGTACCTAAATTCCAACCTGTATGCCCACGTTTTGCTCATTTATTTACAGTTTTCATTGAGTGATAGTACGCGTGATGGACGTTTGAGACATCATGAGATTGTCTTTGAAACAGGGAGTGAAATTTTCATACCAGTTTTAGCAAACCGCCAGATCACGATTGTAACCGAATGGCAAGCCAAACATTTATTTTATTGTTGCTTGTCATTACCTATTTTGAAAACTTCAGTTTTAGATGAGCAAACGTCATGACTGTCTGTTTGCATATTTCTCTAGCTAGGGAAAGAAAACCTCACTTTTTCTTCTTTTAAAGACAGTAGAAAGCAAAACTTGGCCAAAGCTTTTTCATTGCCCTGCAAGTAAATTTCGACAATCCAGCATTTAGGAGAATGGAGATGAATACTAAAACTATCACCTTAACCCTTGTATTAGGTTTAAGTACATTTTTTAGTGCTTTCCAACGATCAGTTCTAGCAGAGTGTATAACTAAGACTACTCCTGCATATCAAAATAGCACTGCTATGACTTCAAAGCATATGGTGGCGACCAATGCTTACGACGACGAAGGCACAGGCGATGACCAAGGCGATGGGGATGACCAAGGCGGTGGCGATGACCAAGGCAATGGTGGGGACCAAGGCGGTGGCGATGACCAAGGCAATGGTGGGGAAAGCTACTAGTCCTTAAGATATAAGGATAGAGGGTGAAGTACAGTCTGATCGCACCATGTAAGTAGCGTCAACTGCCTGTCCTGTTTGTGCTTCGATTTATATTGTCAAAAACGGCAAAATCCACAACGGCAAACAGAAGTTCAAATACCGCATCTGTAGCGGACAATTTGTGAAAGATTCACAAAACAAGGTGACTAGCCAACAGACGAAAGCACTGATTGACCGTTTGGTACTGGAGCGTATCTCTGTCAAAACCAAGAGTGGGAGCATTTTCACCAAACCTATTGACTGGAGAGGGACGGACTTAGCTACTACCTGAACATGAATTTGCTTTCTAGATATCATCACCCTCATTTGAACACTGCGATATCAAGAACATCGCAGTGTGCCACAAATTCACCAACAACCAAAGCAACGTGGAGTCATCATCAGTCAACGTAGTGTCAGCAATCTTCTGGAGCGTTATGATGAATTACTCCCTGTTTCTTTAACTGAGAATCAAAGAATATACACTTGTGCCACTCAAAGTACTGGCAAGTCCTATTCTGCGGGGCTTTTTATCCTCGTTTAGGTTCTCCGTATGGGAGTGTCCAAAGCAATTACTGTTACTGTTCATAAGCTTGCACGCACTATGGAGAAATTAAGCGTTGCATATTTGTGGAATGATTTAGCAACCTCTAAAATTCCTCCGTGATTGCCCCAATTCATCCTACTGTTCTCCAACGGCTGCAGTCCTGCGAAAAATTGCGATAGCTGTAAGTCTTGCGGACAGGCACTCTCGGCGGACTAATCGCTTCTCTTATCGCCCTTTGGGTGGTTGCTCTGGAGTATCGCTAGCTCTGATGGTTTTGGTGGATATTGGTGTTTGGTCATCCTAAATATGTCATGAGAATAATAAATGTTAAAGTCATGATGACTTAGTAGGCAGATATGGCAACTTGTCCTAAATGTGGCTCTCAAAATACTGTCAAAAATGGTCACATCCACAATGGTAAGGAAAGATTTAAATGTGGTAATTGTGGTAGACAATTTGTAGAGAACCCGACAAATAAAGTCATTTTACAATCAACCAAAGACTTGATTGATAAACTTTTACCAGAAAAAATATCCCTAGCCGGGATTGCCAGAGTTACGGGTGTGTCTGAACTTTGGTTGCAAAAATATGTCAATGCCAAATATGAATCTCTACCTAAACAAGTCAATGTTCAGTCAAAACAAAAGGAATGTTGATCCGAAGGGAGAATCTCTAGTTAATTTGCGATAAACTACACAGATTTTTCAGCCTATGGAGTGTCATCAAATTTAGGTAGGAAGTAGTTAGTGAAAAAGTGGCTCAACAAATTCAATTGAGAGATTTCATAAGATAATAGATTCACCAATTCTTGTTTCTTGGTGAAAATTTTTACTATTAAAAAAATCAATAATATTTGTATAAAAGTTTATCGCTTTCAATACATCAGGATAATTTATCATTACCAATTGAGGATGAGCATTTTACCCAAAGCCAGGCATAAGCAGTTAGGAAAGAAAGTGATTTAACAAGTTATCTTGGAAGATTTAAAACAATACTTATCTTAGCGATAAACTGTTGATAGAAAAAGGTTTTTTATAATTATTTTAAAAGATTTTTTAAGAAATTTAATGTTTTAATCTTCTATTTCAATCATTACTTGTATAGCATTATTTATCATTATTTAATAGCAGAAAATATTGATAAAATATTGACTTTAAAAAAATATTTAATTACTGTATTAGTAAAGCGAATGGTTGAAACTAAAAAGCAATCAACTTGCAGCTTTTAGTAAAATACACTATTTGCAAAGGAGAGATTTACTATGCAATTAATCGAGAAAAACTCACTCTTCACCGAAGTCACACTTGAAGAAACTGCACTAGTTAGTGGTGGTCAAGCAAAGGAAGGTGGTGGTCAAGGAAATGGCGGCGGCGGTAACGGTGGTGAGACTGCACCTAAAGTACCAGGTTTTAACCTTGACAATTACTTTGGATTTCTAGGAGCTTCTGCAGTGTTAGGTGGTGGGATAACCAAGAAGGTACTGGAAAAAGCAGTGAAAATTGGCTACGGGATCGGGCTCAGCGGAGGAGGCGGCGAATAGCCAAGGCTAGTGCAACTTTCCAAATTTTTTAGCTTACCTAGGAGTGGTTAAGCATAACTGAGTAAGCACAACTCTATCAATGCTGGACACCATCAGGTGTTCCAGCGTTTTAACTCACTTATTAAGTACAAATAAAAGGCAAATAGAAACCCATGCAAGAGGAAGAAAACAGCCCACTTTTTACACAACTGACACCGGAAGAATCAGAGGCTGTCAGTGGAGGAAGCTCTCGGGTTCAATTTGATCTTGATACTTATTTTTACATTTTGGGGGCTGCAATTGAATTTGGTAATCCCGGGCTGACTCGAGACGAAGTTCAGTTCGCTTGGGAGAATTCATTTATTTTTAAAGACAGTAGTCATAGGGAAAAAAGTACTCCAAAAAGTACTGATATAAATCAGTAGCATACTTTCTTTGAAGTATGAATTTAACGATGAAGCAGTCGCATGACTTTAGCAGATACCTTTAGAGAATCGGTGCTTTTTTATTGAGTGACAAGAAAATAAAGACAAGCATTTCTTTATGAAATACTCTTACGTCTTACAATACAGTGAAGAAGATTGCGGTGCTGCTTGTCTAGCTTCTATCGCTAAATATTATGGACGTATTTTCACCCTAAATCACATTCGTGAGGTGGTAGGAACTGGACAATTAGGCACAACTTTGTTGGGGCTGAAAAGAGGAGCAGAAACACTCGGTTTCAATGCTCGCCCAGTGAAAGCTTCTCCTCAATTGTTAAACCGGATGAATGAAGCACCTCTTCCTGCAATTATTCACTGGAAAGGGCATCACTGGGTTGTTTTATACGGTAAGAAAGGTAAAAAATATATAGTTGCTGATCCAGCTGTAGGAGTTCGTTATCTCTCCAAACAAGATTTAGCAGAGGCTTGTGCAGATTGGTTAATGCTCCTACTAGAACCTGATCCAATTCGCTTTTTTGCCCAACAGAATGAGCACTTAGGGGGCTTTTGGCGTTTTTTCCAGCGCGTCTGGCTTTTTCGCGGAATTTTGGCGCAAGCTTTGCCCTTAAATTTTATCTTGGGATTACTATCTTTAGCTTCCCCTTTTCTGCTGCAAATCCTGACTGATGATGTGCTCGTTCGCGGTGATAGTAGACTCTTGACGACTGTGGCGATCGCTGTCATAGTCACCAATTTTATTGGTAGCAGCCTTTCTTGGGTGCAGTCTAACTTAATCGCTCACTTTGCACAACGTCTGCAATTAGGGTTAGTCCTGGAATTTGGAAGGGCTATTTTGCGATTACCTCTTTCTTACTACGAAGCACGTCGCAGTGGGGAAATTGTTAGCCGTCTGCAAGATATTGAACAGATTAATCAGTTAGTTGCTCAAGCCGTTATCAGTTTGCCTAGCAAATTTTTTGTTGCAGTCGTTTCTTTTGGTTTAATGATTTTTTATAGCTGGAAACTGACAGTAGTCGCTCTCTTAATCGCTATAGTCATGAGCATAACAACTGTTATTTTACAGCCCACATTGCAGCGAAAAACTCGTGAACTTTTAGTGACAGAAGCAGAAACACAAGGTATTTTAGTAGAAAGCTTTAAAGGCGCAATAACTATCAAAACTACCACGGCAGCACCGCAATTTTGGGATGAATTCCAAAGTCGATTTGGTCGTCTTGCAAATTTGACATTACGCACAATTCAGATTGCAATTATCAACAATACATTTTCAAGCTTGGTTTCTGCTATTGGTAGCGTTGTTTTGTTATGGTTTGGCGGCAATTTGGTAATTAACCCGGCTGAAAACCTAACTATCGGAAAACTCCTGGCATTTAACGCAATGAATGGTAATTTTCTGAGCTTAATTGCTACTGTCATCATATTTGTAGATGAATTTACTCGTGCGAAAACCGCTACCCACCGCCTGACAGAAGTTATAGATACCACACCCGAAAATGAAGGCGATGGGAAAAAACCGTTTGCTGAGATTCCAGGAAATGCTGACATTATTTGTCATAAGATTAACTTTCACTATCCAGGTCGGCTTGACCTACTAGAAGACTTTTCTCTAACAATTCCTGGTGGCAAAGTTGTTGCGATAATTGGTAAATCTGGTTGTGGAAAAAGCACCTTAGCTAAAATTCTTGCCAGGTTATATCCAGTACAATCTGGCAATATCCGGATTGGAATTTATAATTTAGACGATCTTTCTCTTGATTGTCTCAGGCAACAGGTGGTTTTGGTTCCTCAAGATGCTCACTTTTGGAGTCGTTCGATTGTTGAAAACTTCCGTTTAGGAGCGCCGCAATTAACTTTTGAGCAGATTGTGCAAGCCTGTCAAATGACTAATGCTGACGATTTTATTAGTAAATTACCTGACAAATATCAAACTGTTTTAGGTGAATTTGGTGCAAATCTTTCTGGTGGACAACGTCAACGGCTAGCAATAGCACGAGCTATTGCTACAGATCCAGCAATCCTCATTTTAGATGAATCTACCTCTGGGCTCGATCCAGTCAGTGAGAGCTTGGTGTTGGATAAACTATTAGATTATCGTTGCAGTAAAACCACGATTTTGATTACCCACCGCCCCAAAGTCATTAATCGAGCTGATTGGGTCGTATTGTTAGAACAGGGTAAGTTGAAAATTCAAGGTTCCTTGGAAGATTTACGCTCAAAACCAGGGGAGCATTTAGACTTTTTAGTTCCTTAGTTGAGACCTGATAATTAATAGAAATAACTAAAAATCAGGAATTATTTGAAATATCGGATCACTAATACATTTGCCTAAAAATCCAGTTAGCAATTATGCTTTACACCCATAATCAAAAAATTCGATCCTCAGTTAAAAGTGACGAGTTTCTTCCTCCTATCAGTCCTTGGACATCCTTAACAGGAGTGTTTCTTGTTGGGACTGTTGCTGCAGCGGTTGGTCTGGTCTCATTTATAAAATATAATGTCACAGTGAAAGCTGGTGCTATTGTTCGTCCCGTAGGAGACATCCGGTTAGTGCAACCAGAAATAGAAGGAACTGTCAAAAGTATCCTGGTAAAAGAAAATCAGATGGTCAAGCAGGGTGATGAGATTGCCCGGCTTGATGATAAGCAACTACAAATTAAAAAGAGCGAGCTGCAAGGCAATATCGAGCAGAGTCAGTTACAACTTACACAAATGTCTGCTCAAATTACGAGTTTAGACGCTCAGAGAATTGCTGAAAAAAGAGTCATAGAACAGACAGTTTCCTCTGCGAAGGCAGATTTGGCACGCAATCAACGGGATTATCAAGAGCGGCAAATTACAACTAAAAGCGAGTGGCTTGCAGCAGAAGCAAATTTGCAAAAAGCCCAGGTGGACTTGCAAAAAGCCCAGGTGGATTTGGACTTTGCAAAGGGAGATCGCGATCGCTATGAGCAGTTGTCCCAAACCGGAGCCATTGGTCGGCGTGAATTTGAACAGAAAAAACTAGTTGTTGAGCAGGCAAAATCAATACTTGAGGGTGAACGAAAAGCTGTTGACATTGCTCAAGCCAAAGTTCAAGCAGCTAAAGCAGCTCTCAATCCCAGTCAAGCAACGGTGGCGATCGCCTCTGAACGTATTGCCCAAGAAACTGCCAAAGGTGAAGCAACCATCGCTACTTTGACCAGAGAAAAAGAAGCTTTAAATCAGCGGCGAGTTGAAGTGCAAAATCAACTCAACCAATATCAAAAAGACCTCCAACAACTTGAGACTCAATTAAAAAGTAGTGTGATTCGTGCTACCAGTGATGGCATCATTCTCAAGCTAAACGTATACAATCCTGGTCAAGTTGTGCGCAACAGCAATGCTATTGCCCAAATTGTTCCCCAAAATGCTCCTCTAGTCATTAAAGCTGTGATTCCTACTAGTGAAATTCAAAAGGTCGCAGTTGCTCAAAAAGTGCAATTGCGAGTTGAAGCCTGTCCTTATCCTGATTACGGTACTCTTCAAGGTGTTGTCAGCGCCATTTCTCCAGACGCCATGACACAAAACAATCATTCAGCTACGGGAACAACTGGTTCTGCAACCGCTGGTGTTAGCTATTTTGAAGCGACAGTCAAGCCGGAAACTCACACATTCGGACATGGCAAACATGAATGCCATCTTCAAGCCGGAATGACTGCGACAGCTGATATTCTTTCTAAAGAAGAGACAGCACTGCAATTTTTGCTAAGAAAGGCAAGGTTAATGACTGATTTGTGAGTAGCTATCTCATGATTCACGCAAAGCTTTAACCGGATCGAGTTGACTAGCACGCATGGCGGGTAAAAAACAAGCTCCCATACCTACCAACAAAGCCGAACTCAAAGATAAAACAGCTGTTTGGCTCTCAAATCGGTATGGCAAATTAAATGTATCAGCAATGACTAGTGTCAATCCATGCACTGAGATGATTGCGGCTATTCCCCCCACTAAGCTTAAAATGACCGCTTCCAAAATGAATTGCTGTAATATCTCTAGTTTCGTTGCGCCAACAGCTCGTCTCACACCGATTTCTGCGGTACGCTCAATGACAGAAGCTATTGTGATATTGGCAATACCGACACCAGCAATAAGTAGCGAAATGATTCCTACGGCAATGAGTCCTCGCGTAGCAAGTTCTAAAGTCTCTTGTTGCTGGATAATATCTTCTACATTGTTCGAGGCATAAATATCTGACCCTGAAAGACGTTGCTTTAACAATTGTGTTGCAGACTCTTCCAACTTTTTCATGTCTTTGAGGGTGTAGGGGCGTATTGAAATTTCATCAATACTTTGGCTACCAGACATGGCACTGTAAGTTGAAATTGGCATCAGTAAACTACCTTGAGGTTGTTCCCCCACGTTCAGTTTAGTTTCCATCACTCCAACAATTAAAAATAATCTTTCTGAAGTAAATATGAGTTTGCCAATAGGATTTTCACCAGGGAAAAGTTTATCCTCCAGAAATTTATCAATCACCGCTACTGGTCGATAGTTAACAAAATCAGCAGCATCAAAAAAACGACCTTTTAACAGTTTTCTACCAGAAGTGAGCAAGTAATTTTGAGAAACAGCCAGTATCAACGCTTTGCTTATTCGATTTTGAAAGATGACTTGCTCAGACATGACATAATCGTAAGCACTCATGACCTGCGCATTTTTTATCCGTTTTTGCAAAAATTCCATATCCTCCAACTTTGGTTGCCTGCCTGTTGCTTCCGAGAGATAAACAGATACTTGCGGTGCTTCTCGCTCTGCTAACTGCTTGGCAATGACAGCACGGCTAATGTTACTTACCTGAAGTGTTGCATTCACTGCCGCTACACCCATGAATACGCCGAGAGTGGTTAAGGAAGACCGGACTCGGTTACTGAACAATGATTTAAAGGTGAGGACAACAAGGTCCTGAAGAGAAACGCTCATATAGAAGAGTCAGGGAAAGATGGAGTGATACCCGTTTCACTTTGAGGTTGATACAAACGGGGAGCAGGGGAACAGGGACCAGGGAGGCAATTTACAAAGTTAACTAGTCAACTGATGAACCTTCTTGTACTGGCATTCCTGGCTCTAGTTCAGTTTCAGGCGGAGGTAGTATGACTTGCTCGCCTGGTTTTAATCCAGATTTTACCTCTACAGTCGTTGCTCCCTCTATTCCTAAAGTCACATCCTGCTTCTGAGCCTTGCCTTGATTGTCACGTACCCAAACATAGGGTTGACCTTCAGAGCGTTGAATTGCTTCTAATTTCAAAGCCACTACATTCTGGTGTTGCTGTACAATGAGTTCCACACTGACTTGACTACCAGGAATTAAGGTGTGAGTTGGTTTGTCTAGCTGCACAGTTATAGGTACTCTCGCTTGAGGTGATTGGCTCGCTGACTGACTAGGCGCTGATCCTTCAGAAGTGGCGATCGCTTGGGGATAGACACTTTGCACTCGTCCGAGAAATGTCTGCGAGTTGGGACCGAGAACTTTGACGCGAGCCAGTTGATTGACTCGAACTTTGGCAGCGTCAAGCGTTGCTAGCTGGAGTCTCACCTTTTCTTGGGTAGGGTCGCCTAGTGTGAGTAAAACATCACCAAACTTAATGCCATCTCCATCTTTGACTTTAATGTCTAGAATTTTCCCTGTAATGGGTGCATTGATGATGTTATTTTGCAGTTGCTTTTGAATACTTTGTCTCTCAACTTGCAGGCGCTGGAGTTCTTCGCTTGAAGTCTTGACTTCTGACTGAGCTTGTCGCAGTTCGGACAGAGCAGTTAAAACGCTATTTTGCGATTTTGAAGAGCTCTGTTCCAGAACCAGGCGCTGAAGTTCAGACATTTGGGTACTGACTGCTAACTCTGCATCCCTCAGATTAGCCTGATCTTCACGCAGTTTTGCTTGCTGCTGTTGGAGTTCATTGCCAGGAACAACACCTGTTGCTGCCAGAACTTTCAAATTTTGAAGTTTCTTTTGGTCCGCAGCAAGCCTTTCTTTTGCTTCATCAATTTTTTGACGGCTACGTGCCAAATTCAGTTTCTGTTTGTGAATCTCCAATTGTTGTTGTTTGACACGCTCTGGAACTTCCTTCATCGTGGCAGCCAGCTTTTGTTGTGCTTCGCCAACTTTCTGACGGTTACGTGTGAGAATGAGTTCTTGTCGCCGAATCAGTAAAGCCTGTCCAGAAAGGCTCGTTCGTTCCTGTGGGTTGCGCAGAATCAGCAACTTTTGACCGGATACAACGCGATCGCCAACCTTTACCAGAACCTGCTGTACTGCAACTTCTCCTGGTGACTTTAGGCTTTGTTGACTCCCCATCTCTACAATCCCACTTTCATTAATTGCAATTTCAACATTGCTTTTGCTGGCTGTGATGATAGGTACTTTGAGTTTGGCAGTATGATTATTTAAATTTGAAATGTAAAATAGCCAACCACAAAGGCTGGACAAAGCGAAAATTCCTGACCAAAGTAACCATCGAGTTCCGATCTGGAATTTGTTTTGACTTTTACCTTGCTGCTCGATATTCAAAGCTTCAATCCTGCTTATAGTTGCAAAATTTTGTTGTGATAACTTAACAAAAGTGAAAACTTCAGCTTAGAGGCTGTAATGTTTTGCCTGCATATTCCAAAGCGTGGCATACTCGCCTCCGCGCCGTAAGAGTTCTTGGTGAGTTCCCTCTTCGATTAAACGACCAGCCTTTAAAACTAAGATACGGTCAGCCATACGTACAGAGGCTAATCGGTGGGTGATCAACAGAGTTGTCTTACCTTCAGCTAGCTCAACAAAGCGATGATAAATCTCGTACTCGCTGCGTGGATCAAGTGCAGCTGTCGGCTCATCGAGTATGAGTAGCTGAGCTCGTTTGCGGACAAAGGCTCGGGATAGAGCTAATTTCTGCCATTCACCACCGGAAAGTTCTGTACCGCCGAACTGCTTACCCAGAGGAGTGTTTTCTTTTGTTGAAAACTTTTCGACTACCCCAACCATACCAGCTTTTTCGATTGCGTATCTGAGCGTCTCTGGATGTTCCAGAACTGTCAGATCTCCTAAAGCAATATTTTCCCCTAGTGTAAGTGCGTATCGACCAAAGTCTTGAAACACTGCCGCAATCTGGTGCCGCCACTCATTCAAGTTTAACTCTCTCAAATCTACACCATCAACCAAGATGACCCCTTCTGTGGGGTCGTATAGCCTGGTGAGTAGTTTTACTAAGGTGCTTTTGCCAGCTCCATTTTCCCCAACAATTGCTACTGTTTCATTGGGGTAAAGGGTAAAGGAAATATCTTTCAAAGCCGACCGATTGTCTGGGTAGGAAAAGTGAACTTTTTTAAAGCTAATGCCATATTGAATCGGGTTTGGGACTGGTGTTCCTGGGACACACAGTACCATTGATGGTTCTTTATTTAGGAAGTTGAAAAACTGTTCCATATACAACAGAGTTTCATACAGTTCTAACCAGGTCCTGACAAACTCTTCGAGACTTCGCTGGAAGCTAGCCAGCGATTCTATAAACAAAAGCACGCTTCCTGGACTGATCTGTCTTCTAAAAGCCTGTTGCACTACCCAGTAAAAGGCAAAACCATTTCCGAGAGTACTCACAAGAGCTAAGCTAGTTGACCAAAGAGCTTGCTTTTCCCGCAGATGACGCATAGATTGATGTAAAGACTGGAATGCTCGCAGGTAACCACCAATAAAGAATGAACCTAGCTTAAATAGCCGTACTTCCTTGGCATAGGTATCAGTAAGCATCACCGATGTGCAATATTGCATCCGCCGCGCTTGTGGACTATTTTCAAACAAAGTTAGCCAAATTTTCGTCTCATACTGGAAAGAAACAACTATCTGAGGTATTGCGGCGATCGCAATGACAAACGGAATCCAAAACCCCAGGGGAGCTAGTAGAGCCACCATAGCTACCAGAGTAATGAAAGACTGACCTCCCTCAGCTAAATTCTGAAGTAAGTTCAGCGGTTGATAGCTAAGTTCCTTTTGGAGAAGCTGTAGCTCGTCGTAAAACTTAGGATCTTCAAAATGAGTCAGGTCGGCAAAAGTATCCGCTTTATGCATCAAAAGTAAGCTGATATGAGCCGTGACCTTATCGTTAATATTACCCTGAACTGCTTGTATCCAAGGGTTTAAAAGATATTCTAACAGCAAAGCTCCGACCCATCCTGCTACCAAAAGACCAACTGATACTTGCTCTAAATTTTCCCTTTGAGTCAAAGCTGTTGCTACTGTATCTACTACTAACTTGCTAATCCAGATACTGAGTGCAGGAACAAGCCCCTGCAACAAAACCGCAGCACCAATAAAGACTGTTTCTCCTGGCGCTGCTGTCCATAATAATTTTAAACAACGAAATAAAGCTCTAGTGTAGTCGTGCAGAGAGTCAAGCCAGTCTCTAAAATCAATCATTAATTTAATCCTTTTTTGTACGCCTTCAGGATAAATTATTCATGTGGAACATGAAAGTTCCAATTTGGCGATTGGGCTTGAAGCTTTGACCCTTTTGACTCAGTTGAATGCCAAAAAGTACTAATTGTTGCTTGTATTTTACGGAAAATTCCAACTCTCATAGAGTTAGAACTTTTTAACTAACTTTAGTTACCATCACCTAAGACCAAAAACTATATGTAGCAAGCTTTTGAGACTAATCTCATTGTTGTTGCACATTTGCTCTAAGTCTTATGGTAGGCTTAATTTCTCATTCTGTCGCCAATTTTGAAAACTTTGCTCAAAATAAGTTAACACTAAAATCTATCTTAAGCAGTAAGCAATTTTCTGAAGTGGTATTCAAAATTATCCACCTCACGGAATGGTGTACCACCAATCTCTACCCATGCATGAGCTTGAAATGCTTCACTCGACACACCTATACACCAAGTTGATGATAAGCCTCTAGTTAGAGCAAAGAGCACAAATGCCAAAGAGAATTCTAGGCATGCCACTCTTCCTAATAGCAAAAAACTGGATTCACGCACTGCTTCCCATACAATATCTGCCTCAGCATTTGTGATTTCACGACAGCAGTACCTCTTCAATGCAGTTAGGATTTTACTAATCCTTGAAATACTTAGACAACGTGTAGCGATGTATGCAACTATGATAGTCAATAGACCTGTTAAACGCTCATGCCATCTCAGACTTACGCCAATGGGAGTTAATGACATTCTATCATCCATGATATCCCTCGCAATGTTAGAAATTAGAAAGTAAGCTTTCTATGGGTATACAGCATTACTTTTTTATTTAATTTCGCTTTATTTAGTTTTGCTTAAGTTTTTGTTTCTAGCAGACCAGCTTTGAGAAGATTGTCTACCAAAGCCTCCATGTCTTTTATGATAACATCTGAAGGACCTTCATATAAATTTAGAATCTCCTTGAGTGTCTCTTCAACTGAACCTGATTTCATTAGCGATTTCCAAAAATCAGCGGCACTATCATTCAAAGCATAATAAATATTCCTTCGAGCATCTAATAGGATTGCACTTTCTTCAAAAAATGTTGTATAAACGTCAGGAGGAATGCAAATTTCTTTCATTGACTTTCCTCAGCTATCAATTTTAATTGAAAACTATGTTGTACTTTCATAAAGTGATAAAGCTTTTTTCTAAGCTAAAGAAATAAGAGTTACACTATCTCATGAGGTGAGATTTGTTGAGAAATATCCTGTCAGTTATGCTGTTTATGTCAATTCTCTTTTGACCAGTAACTATTATTGTTTTGCTTCCACTGGCGCAACCAGAGTTCAAGGGCTAGTGTCTGGTTAAAAAGTGGCATACCAACAGAGGACCCCATAGAAAGATATTGCATGGTATTTCGTAATTTTGTTATATCTATGAGTTCCATGTCGGCTAAAAGAGAGGTCTTCAAAAGTTCTTGGATGATAGCCCGATTTTCCCGGAAACCAAGAAACTCATCTGCTGTATATTCTCCTTTAGTATTACGGAGAAAAATACTCTGCGGTAAATCATGCTGAAGTGCTTTAACCAGAAGTGGTTTATAGGCAAATGGGCTTGTCCGCTCCTCTGGTTTTGCACAGAGACAGGCATCAATTACCAAAGTATCAAAATAAGGAGACTCTAAATTGACATCATAAATATCAGCTACTTGGTGCTCGACCTTCATTGTAGATCCTAATAATTGGATCTCAGCGATAGCGTCGTGTTCGCCAAGAGTGTCAGCAAAAGGCGTTGCTATTATTGCCCATCTTTGTAATTCTTCCAAAACTAGACTTACTGATTTACGTGTATGCCAACCAATAAACTCAGGAAAAGAATCCCAGCCCAGAACTTGCTCAAAAGGTGGTAGGTTATGAGAGAGTTTAAATAATAAATCTTCAATTTTTATTTTTTTGACTTCTTGAAGTAACCATTGACGATAGGAACTAAAACTCAGATTGATAAAATCCCATAAAAATGAAAATGGAGAACAATATTCTAATCTAGACCATCCATAAACGTGACGCAAAAATGTTAAAACTTTCATCCGTTTTAACAAATCTGCACAATAAGAAGAACTTGATGAAAGTACTACATCTCCACCTTGCCCATTCATATGAAGTTGAGATCCTTTTGACCTGATAATTTCCATGACGCACTTAATTCTTGCCACATCAAGAATTAATGGATCTGGCGCATCTGTTAAAGGAACTGATTCTAAGCCAGTATACTCACTAGGAAGATCCTTCTCCTCAATCATCACAGCGTTAATATTTGAATAAAGACTCGCCGCTTGCTGAGCATATTTGACATCTGAGGATTGAGTTGCACTGAGAGTTTTCTCAGTGATTGTCATTAATTGTTTGCCATAATTGGCTAGGGTTTTTGAGGCTATTAGAGCTAAAGTCGTTGAGTCAAAACCACCGCTTAAATCGCTAGAGACATCACCGTATAAGTGGACTCTTCCTTCAACAGCAGTGAGTAACTGTTCACGCAGAGATTCTGCAGCATCAGAAAAGCTTTTATATTTTTGTGGTTTATACCAATAGCGCTTACATTCCAATTTCCCTGATGAGATATGTAAATAGTGACCAGGAGGGATAAGCTGAACTTGGCAGAAGGGAGTACGTTTTTGTACTAAGCTGAGTGCCCCCATACCTGATAAGAAAGTAGCAAGCCAAGACTCATCGACTTCAGTCTGAAGCAGTTGTTGTAAAGCTATTGCCAAGGAAGAGTAAATAATAACAGAATTATAGACGCCATAAAATGCAGATTTTATCCCAGAAGCATCGACAAATACATATGTATCAGCATTATCCTGAACTATCAGGTTATAGCTGCCTGGTAATCTCATGAGTTGACTGTACTCGCCTTGTTTAACAGCATTCTGAAATGACTTCACCACAGTTTCATAAGGTGCAAGGCAACTACCAAGTATGGCTATTTGAACCAAGTTTTCAGAAATTGTGATGACTTGTTGTTTTCTCCAACTTCCGCAAAGCCACAAATCATTTGGTCTTCTCCAGAGTAATTTCCCATCAAGCGGTTTGGGAAGATTTGTTAGAAGATAATTTTCCTCGGTTACAAAGCCATAAAACCATCGTTTCATATTCTTTGACTATTCATTGAAAAGTTAATGATAGAAAAAATTTTCATGTTTATGGAAACAGCAACCCATCATCAGATTTTGAAATTCTCAACAGTATTTCAGTCCTTTAACCCTGAATACAAAGTTAAACAAAAATAACAATAATTATGACTTGAGTTGGGATGATATTTGGCAATATTAGTGCGTCCGGTATTTCTATGAATTTGGAAAAGGGTGAAGCAAAGTCAGAATTAATGGCTGTTGACTTCACCCGATTGTTTTATGAATGACAATGATTATGAATGACGATGACCTGCTTAACTAGCTAATACCAAGTTGCATTCTACAGATGTCATTCTAAGCGGAGGTTCGCGTATGCCTGCGGCACCTTTGCACCAGAGCATATGCCATTTCCGTAGCGTGCCCATCGCTTTAGGCTTATGGTCAACCTTTCTTGCGCCACTGCACACTGACTGCGCGTTAGCAGATCTCCTCCGCAGGAAGAATACATCTATGCTTCACTTTGTTACGCAAAGCATGATATTTGCTACCTGTGAACGCGAATTGGTATAAAGTCGAGAAAAATTTAACAAATTGGCTGTGAGGCAATTATTCTACTTCAATAACCGCCACCGCCATAACCGCCATGACCGCCACCGCCATAACCGTCATCATGACGGCGACGTTTGCGGTAGTAGCCTTTGCGGTAATCCCGTTTTCTACCCCATTTCTTACCTAACGTTGTTTTAACTACATCGCCTATCTCAATAATTTCAGGCTGAGAGTACTGTTTCTTTGTTAAATTTAGAGTTGTCATTTCAAAAACCTCCAAATAATTGAGTTGATAAGTAAGTAAGTGCAATCAAACCTCAATTGAACTGCTCCTCAAACTAATACAAAGCTGGATGTATCCAGACATTGAGGTTCACTTCCTACTTCAACACAGGGCATCAGCAGCCTGTCATTCAGCTACAATCGTGCTTGAGCGGTTTGCTTAAACTGGTGTGAAGTGCTCACTCCCTATTTAAACAACCTCATAGAGTCTCAAACCTTCATCACACGTTTCATCGCTCAAATTTGAAAACTGTAAAACAATGAGCTAAATGTAAGTGTATGGGTTGGAGCCAAGGGAAAACGATTGCTCATAGTCAGGCTTCCTCGTCTACATATGAACTTGATGATGAGCAGTTCCTATTCTTTGTAACGAAGACTCGAGACAAAATATTCCAAACCTGGGGACAAAATTAGGAGTTCTGTACAATAAAACTGTCATGCCCTTCTATGCAGCTACAACATAACTGGGAAAGTGAAGTCGTCAACAGAGGTCCGGCTAGAGAATTGGTAGTATTTTCTGGGTAATTTCTGGTATAATCTTCATCAAAATTTCCTATAGTGGCAAGCCTTCCAACATATCTTTCGGTTTACCCTAGATTCCTGATCGCCTCAGCTTCAAAATTCCGCAAATGTACTGTGTGTAAGATTATGTGTTTAATTTTATTCTAAGTATTTATTCAAGAAAGAAAGTGCAAGAAAGTGACCCTAAAGCCAAAGTTTCCCAATCTAGTTTGTGAGATGAGAATGTGACAACTCTCACCGCTAACTGCAAGCAGTGTAGCGGAGCTAGCGCGAATGACGGCTTTCCCGATCTAGGCAAGACTAGCGTTGGAGCATCTCAAATTCACATAAGAGACTTGCTGCCTCACAGGCTGAGTAACCTTTGTACAGATGGCGATAAACCTGATGAAACAGCTTCTCAAAGAAATGAGTGTATCCGCTCAGAACCCATCAGAGTAGTCTTTGTTACCCCGAAATACAAGGATATGAGAATTTAAGGAAGAGTAATGCCAAAAGATGAACGGGAAAAAATACGCCACCTTTTGGTCATAAAAGACCTTCAAGGAAAGCGAACTATCCCCCTTCAAGAGGCAACTTATTCTCTCGGGCGGGATTCGAGGAATGCTATTGTCCTGAGTTCTCGGTCAGTTTCTAGACAACATGCAATTCTCTTGCGAATCACAGTCCCAGAAACAGACCACTATGCCTTTCGGATTATTGATGGCAGCTTTAAAGGAAAAAGAAGTACAAATGGCTTATTTGTCAACGGTGCAAAGTGCTTTTCTCATGATCTGATGCATGGAGATGTCATAGAGTTTGGCAGCAATCAAGTTCAAGCTGAGTATTATGCCATTTCTAACGTATCAGAACTAGCGTTTTTTGAATCTTGCGAAGCTGAAGACATCTCTAGGTTGATATTGGAGCAAGCCAATCCAGCAAATCCTTTTGAAACCCTAGCATTCCCGCCAAATTCGGCTCTACAACAAGCGAGTGAAGTTGCTTTAGCCCGTCTAGCCTCATTCCCTGAACTCATTCCCAATCCGATCATCGAGATAGATTTGGAAGGAAGCATCACTTATCTCAATCCCGCTGCGGCTCTCAAATTTCCTAATCTGAGGGAAGCTGGTCAAGAGCACCCCATATTGGCAGGGCTCTTGAGTGAAGTTCAAAATGACCAGAAAAATTCTTTTGTTCGGGAAGTAGAAGTTGGCACAAAAGTTTTTGAACAATCTATTCACTTCCTTGCTCAAAGTGATTTAATCAGGACTTTCATTATTAGAGAGATTACAGAACAAAAGCAAGCGCAAGCAGAACTCCGCCAGCGCGATCGCTTGCTGCAAGCAGTTGCTGAAGCCGCAAATTATTTACTGGTAGAATTAAACTACGAAAAAGCTATTAACAAAGCCCTTGCTGTACTGGGCGAAGCTGCCGAAGCAGATAGAGTCTACCTTTTTGAAAGCCATTCTTATCCTGTAACAGGTGAGATGGGTGTGAACCTAAGATTTGAATGGACCTGTTCTGAACTTGAATCTTCCCTTCACCATTGGCAAAACCAGTCCCCTTACACTTGTGAACTCACTCACTGGAACACAGCCCTTGTCACTGGAAAGCTCATTAACGGACTGACCAGAGAGTTTCCTACTACCGCACAACAACTTCTGAACAGATGCGGTATTCAGTCTCTGCTCTTAGTCCCTCTACG
Organism: Nostocales cyanobacterium HT-58-2; assembly: GCA_002163975.1. Taxonomy (GTDB): domain Bacteria; phylum Cyanobacteriota; class Cyanobacteriia; order Cyanobacteriales; family Nostocaceae; genus HT-58-2. Next base: position 323,434 of record CP019636.1, read on the forward strand.
GCTTGATGAAAAATTTTGGGGTTACCTTGGCTTAGCTGAGTGCTCCTCAGAACGTCAATGGTCAAAGCAAGAAGAATCAACGCTCTTAACCATGGCAGCTAGTATTAGTGGTGCTAAGCAGCGTCAGCAAGTGGAAGAGAAGATTCGCCACCAAGCGCTCCATGATATGCTCACTGGCTTACCCAATCGCCTGCTATTTCATGAGCTACTTTCTAAAGCTCTACCCAATGCAGAGCGGATTGAGGCAAGTTTAGCCGTGATATTCCTCGACTTGGATCGATTCAAGACTATCAACGATAATCTCGGGCACACGTTGGGAGATCAATTGTTACGAAACGTTGCCCAAAGATTGAGTAATTCTCTTAGAGCAGAGGATACTGTTGCCCGTTGGGGAGGTGATGAGTTTATTATTCTATTGCCTCGCATTCATCAAGTTCAAGAAGTCGTCCATGTCGCCCGGAGAATTCTGCAAGCATTTGAGGATGCTTTCCATCTTCAAGAACACGAACTTTACGTAAGTGCTAGTCTTGGCATTGCTTTGTTCAATAAAAACAGTCCCGACGCCGAAACTCTCATCAAACACGCCGATGCTGCTCTGTATCAAGCCAAAGATGCTGGGAGGAATAACTATCAGTTTTACACGGCTTCCCTGGGTACCAAGGCTCCCAATCTCCTCATCATAGAGAAGAGCTTACGGCATGCATTGGAGCGGCAAGAATTCGTGGTGTACTACCAACCTCGGGTTAACATTGCGACGGGAAGAATTACTGGTATGGAAGCTCTGTTGCGCTGGCAGCACCCTGAAATGGGATTGGTGGCTCCTAATGTTTTCATTCCCCTTGCTGAAGACAGTGGATTAATTATCCCTATTGGAGAATGGGTTCTTAGAACAGCCTGCGAACAGAATAAAGTCTGGCAGGAGGCAGGATTTCTTCCTCTGACAATGGCTGTCAATCTCTCTCCTAAGCAGTTCCGCCAACCCAAATTGGTGGAGACAGTGGCGACAGTTTTAAAGCAGACGGGGTTAGAGCCGCGCTTTTTGGAGTTAGAGATTACAGAATCTACTGCTATAGAGGACTTGGAATTTACCAAAAATGTGCTAGAAAAGCTAGAGTCTATGGGAGTTTATCTCTCGATTGATGACTTTGGGACAGGTCACTCTTCCCTTTCACGCTTGCAACTGTTGCCACTCCATAATTTGAAAATCGATAGGTCATTCGTCCAAAATTTGACCACAGATGCCAAAGTCGCTCACATTATTAAGGCGATCGTTGCTTTAGGCAACAGCTTGGGCTTAAGACTCATTGCTGAAGGAGTAGAAAAAGAAGAAGAACTGGAATTCTTAAAATCTATTAATTGCGAACATTTTCAAGGTTTCCTGTTCTATCGACCGCTTCCTGCCGAAAAAGCGACAGAAGTTCTTCTAAATGGAAGTCATACTTAGAAGTCATCAAAGAAGGGAATAGGGAACAGGAAAGACTTGGACTGTTCCCTGTTCCCGACTTCTGCAAGAAGTTTAATTTTTAAGTTTTGGTTTTAAACAGCCGCATTCCATTGAAAGGGTCTTATGACCGGGAGAAGCAAATGATTCATGATGAACTGCTTTAACTGACAAGATAGCGTCCTATGAAAGGAGGCTTTGACAAGCTTTTGTTTATTCAAATTGGGCACTACTTGTCTTTCAATCTGACATCTATCACAGTGGCATTAAAGTTATAGTTAAAGCCGTCTAACTCAATTGGCATTCCAATTTTTACTTTACTGTTACCTAGAACTGGTCCTTGGTCAGTGATTTTTGCTGTGCCTGCTAAAGTTAAACGTAAATCTTTACTAAAGTTGTTTGCTCTGGGTGGCTCTGGTAAATCTTTAACTGAACCATCAGGTTGAGGAACTAAAGTGGTTCTGGGCAATTCTTCCACAGATTTAATATTAATTTGACCGTAGGGTTGATTACGGATAATAACGTTAGTTTTTCCGCCTTTTGTAAACCCTTGCGTGTATAACTGTTCTGTATCGAGGATGTTTAATCCCCGGACGACTAAGTCTACCTCAATAGGCACTGTTTTCCCACCGACTTGGGCAACGGAACCAGCACCACCAGGGAAGAGGAAGATGCCAACAATGACCAGCAGAATAACGAGTGCGGCACCTAAATCAAGAATGTTAATCTTACCGAATAAACGACCTTTTGAATCTAAAATAGTCATAACAAATTTTTCCCGATGAGAGCAAAATTACAGATGGTAACAGTATAATTTAGTAAAAACAAAGCATTTCTACTTATTTCATTGGCATTGTATGTGGGGCATTGTATGTGAGGTGTTGAGGTCATGCGACAGTTTATCATAACTTCCTAATTTCGGTAGGACTTGTTGCTGTTGTCAATTGCTGTCGTTGAGAAGGGGCTCACTCTCTACACTATGAGCTTAGAATGCAACTTATACGGCTATAAATCCGTCCTATAGTTTTACATTCCCCAAAACCTCTCCTTAAACCGGACTATGACGAATAGAAAAAATTTTTCTATAAATCCCCGTTTTTTTCGGCGTCCTTGGTTTTACCCATTTATTTCTGTAGTCGTTGCCTTAACTTTGTGCTTAAGTACGCCAATCACAGCAAGGGCTATTGATGCTGAACGATTATTGCCTCTCATTTTTCAGGGAGTCCAGGCAATTCAGCTGTCTAATATGTCTCCGCGCCAGGAAGTTGATATTGGTCAACAGATTAATAAACAGCTGGTGAACAGCCAAGTTCGTCTTAACCGCAACTCAGCGGTGAATCGCTACGTAGAACAAATTGGTCAGCGTTTGATAGCCAATAGCGATCGCCCTGACCTGCCTTATACTTTCCAAGTTGTTGAGGATGACGCTATCAACGCCTTTGCCACTTTGGGAGGTTTTGTGTATGTCAACACAGGTTTGCTAAAAATTGCAGACAATGAAGCGGAACTCGCGAGTGTTATGGCTCACGAAATTGGTCATATCGGCGGGAAACACCTTGTTAAACAGATGAGGCAAAAGGCTCTTGCTGGTGGTTTGGCATCAGCAGCTGGGTTAGATCGTAACCAAGCCGTGGCGATTGGAGTAGATTTAGCTCTCAACCGTCCCCGGAGTCGTGGAGATGAATATGATGCTGATCTAAGAGGATTAAAAACTCTAACACGCTCTGGTTATGCTCAATCAGCGATGGTTTCCTTCATGCAAAAATTGCTTAAAAAAGGTTCTAGTGCTCCCACATTCTTGAGTACTCACCCTGCAACAGGCGATCGCATCAAAGCCTTGCAGAATGCCATCAACGAGCAACCTAGCAATGGAAATGCCGGTTTGGACAATGCGAGTTATCAAGCAAACATCAAAGCGCTATTACGTTAGTTGTCAGTCTACTTACACTTGTTGGCGATCGCGGCGTTCAACCTCAACACTGGCTGGATTGACAATTGTCACTGCTTCTTCCAGAGGTAAGGTACGCAGACAATGTTGATAGACATTGACTTGATAAACCAGTTGATTTGTGATGTCTAGTCCTGTCAGCCAGCCACTTCGAGGATGATAAGCGCCAGTATCGACATCCAACCATCCTTGTCCTTGTGCCAGTTTACCAGGAGTCACCCCAGGTAGGGTAAAGGTGATGGTATGACCGACGATAATCAGCTTATTGGGCAGGTAAGGTTTTTCCATGCTATGAAATTTCTCTCGTACCCAGCAAAGCTGTTGAGCAGTTTGTTCTACCATCGGAATTGAGGGGTCAACACCAGCATGAGCCAACAAAATATCCCCTAAGTCGATATATGTCGGTAAAGACTTGAACCATTCCAAATGGTCATGGGGTATTGTGGCTTGTTGGTAACTGGCTATGGTTGCTTGACCTCCACTGTACAGCCATGCTTGTACCATTGAGGGGGGAACTTGTCCACTAGTCAGAATGTTTAATAACATTTGCTCATGATTCCCCAGCAGACACTGGTAGCCACTATCCTTAACACAGTTGACGACTTGTGCGCTTTGAGGTCCTCGATCAATTAAGTCTCCAAGAAAGTAGACTTGATCGTCTGAGGTGGGGGCTATTGCTTCGAGCAACGTCATCAAACCTTCATAGTGACCATGTACATCTCCAATAATAATTCGGCGGTAGCTAGTTGCGCTCATCAGCTCTTTGCTTTAGTAACTTTGCCTAATATTTGTGCTACAATCTGGACTCAATTGATTTCGTAAATATGAGTCAAAAAAGCTTAAAAACAGAGATTTAACATAATTCTGACAAGTTCAAGAAAGTGTAAATAGCAATATTTCTTGGTGGAATTGTTTACAGTCACGATATTTAATTTAACTTTTAAACACAGAAATCCAGGTTTTAAACTGTCATTTTTTCTAAAAGTTATATATTAGTTTTTACAATTAGAGTATCGTCCCCTAGGGAGAAATTGAAAATTAACTAATTCGCCGTAAGTCCCGCGCTGTAATCTTTGATTCAGGTCGGGATATAAGGCGGACGGCGACGAAACACCCCGAAACGGCAATAACCGTAGGTTATTCAGTGCGAGGGGTGATTGAGGAGTCGTCAATCTCTGGCGTCGGTAGTCGGTCAATGTAGTCTTCAATAATTTGAGTCATCGTTTTTTCTTTATTTGCAGCATACGCTCGTATTTTCTTCAGTCTGCGTTCACTGATTCTAATATGCAATCCCTTAGATTTCATGATAGGTATGTCTATACAAAATCTAAACAGATGCTATCATTTCTAGATCAGCTAACCACTGACCACTCGACACAAACGTACTAGCTTGACTAGGTGAACAGTGCGAACGTTGGGAACGGTTTTGAACCATGACAATTGATCTGGGGTTGCAGCCAGGAATATAGATTTTTCTCTGTTAGGTTGGTTGCGTAAAATCAATTCCCTTTGGGAGGACACTTGCGTGGGCGGGTTTCCCGACTTGAGCAAAGTGTCCGTTTGTACAAAGCTTACGCTTCATGTACAAAGACTCCGTGGGGCGTCAGGAGTCTCTAAACTGCCTGTGGAGGTATCGAAACGTGGATATTGCTGTATGGAGTCATCCTTGGGGTGTCTGGAGTAACGACCAATGAAGCAGGAAATTTCTTCAAAGTGATTTGGAGAAGCCCCCACTGTACCGCTTGCGCTCAGTCTCGGGAGAACGTCACTCAGAATCAGTCTTGTTTCATTTGTGAACTTGGCTTGTCTAACAAACCCCAGAGGACGCAGAGCAAGACACTTCCACACCCAGAGAAGTTGGAACGGCGAAAGTCGCCGCTTCAAGTTTCGAGGGAGGAGATTAAGGGGTGGGGTCAAATTAATCTGCGATAAAGGTTTGAAAGTTGTTCAGTTGACGCGGTCTGAATGATAAGTCTTTAACCGGACACGATATCATTTGGCACTTAACATTATCACTCCTCACGTAACAACCAAAAGCCAGTGTAAGTCATCCCAGAATCATCAGGTTGTACTAATAAAAAATGTAATCCTCGGCTTTGCTGTTTCCGTTGCTCATAGGCTTTGGCAGCAACTTTCACTTCTTGATCTTCAAATGTGGCAACAATCCATCTGTCAACTAAGCCAGCTTCTAACACCAAACCATCGGGCGCACCAGCAACATAATTGAGCGCTACAGGATGGGCATTTTGTAGCCATCGTGCCAAATTCATAGATTGTCTTCCACCGTATATGACGACGCCAGGAACGGGTATCGTTGATGCTAAACCAAGATTGATGGGTAGAAGATATTTTGGCATTTCCAGAATTGGAATGGGGCGATCGCCAAACACCTCTGCCATATCACCAGCAGTCAAGGAAGCAAAACGCCATTCTTCTCCCCAAAGATTTTCTGGTAATGGCATTGGGGGTGGTTTATCTAAGGATGTAGGATATTGCTTTTCTTGCAACCACTGTTTTAATGCCAAGGTGCGACGGGTTGGTTCTACAGAAATGCCTAAACGTTGCCCAGCTTGTTCTATTAAACTCAAAGACTGAGGACGAAACACCTGAATAATATCTGGCAGTTGTTCGCCAGCTGCTTGCTGCAATTGAGAAGCAACCCAACTTGAACTTGCTTGTGATTGGGGACAATTTGCTTGATACTCAAAACTGCGAGTTGCATCACAAATCAACAACTCCCACATAACTTGTCCAGATGCTTCTGTCTGTGGACGACGATAAAAATCAGCTTGCCAAATTTTCATAAAATACCTCGCATTGAAAGATAGAGGCACAAGGCACTGCACCCCTACCCCCGCAAACTATCATCTACACTTGTCTCAAAACTGTTTCGTTCAGTAGTTCCTCAATCTTCAGCGGACTCAAGTGTTGTACGTTAGTAAAAACCATAGATGCTCCTGCATCTAGCAATCTTGTAGCATATGCATCACGACGCGCTACTATTTGCTGTACATGAGGGGGTAAAACACCAACACCAATCCAAGTCCGAGAAGGTTCCTGCAAACGCGCCTTCTCTACCGTGTACATATCAGCTACTGTATCTCCCACATATACTATTGGGGTTGATTTGTCAATATATTGACCTTTTTCTTGGGAGTGTAAAGACTCCAATATGCGAACGGTGGCAAAAAGTCCGGTGGGGTCTGGTTTTCCTGGTGCATCTTCCATTGCAATTAATACTGGAGACTCTAAGCCTAGGCGTTTTTCCAAAATATAAGTCGCAGAACCGCGAGTCGCACCACTAAAAAACCCCCAAGCAATCTCAGCTTTTGTCAAATCTTCTAGGTATCTAGAGTGTAGCAATAAGGGTTCATTACAGATATATCCCGTCCAATTGTGAGGATCTGGTCCTCTATAACGAGATTGAAAGAAGGTAATGATCGCGTTGTAGTCAAGTTGCAGTTGTTCGCGGGATATCTGATGAGTTTCAAAATAGCGGTAAATCAATTCTTGGGATGCTTCCCAATCGTTATTCCAGACACCTTCAGACTTGAGCTGATCTATATCGAGTGGTGTTGGGCGATACGCTCCCTGTGTGAAATGCTCTACAGTATCTGCGATCGCTCGTCGATACGAGCCACTGACATCGCGCACAACACCGTCAATGTCGAAAACGACTATCGCTTTTGTGGAGAGTTGTTCAGTCATAAAATCTGGAGACTTTAGAGGAGTTATTAGTCATTAGTCATTAGTCAATACTCATTAGTCAATACTCATTAGTCACAACGAGTAAAAAGATTTGTTTTTTTGTTTTTAACTTTTTATTTTCTCTCCTCACTTTTTACACCCGACTTCCCACTTCCTGTTTGGAAAGCTGGTAGATATTGCGTTAAAATAGGCGATCGCAAAGTTAGTGAGTGTTGCCCGGATACTCCCCGGAGGTGCGATTGTCCAAATTTATTTTGAAAATACTGTGGTTAGACGAAAACGTCGCCTTGGCGGTTGATCAAGTCGTAGGCAAAGGCACAAGTCCTTTGACCAAGTACTTTTTCTGGCCAAGGAATGATGCCTGGGAAGAGTTAAAAAAAGAGCTAGAGTCAAAACACTGGATTACTGAACTAGATCGGGTGGAGTTGCTCAATAAAGCCACAGAAGTTATTAACTACTGGCAAGAAGAGGGCAGAAACCGCCCGATGTCTGAAGCTCAAGCAAAATTTCCCGAAGTTGGCTTTACAGGTAGCGCCTAAAGCGGCAGTAAGACACTCCTCTACTGTTAAATAAGCTACCAAATTTTGATAGTTTTATCTCTGCTGCCACGAGCAATCAGTTGTGCAACAGGGCTAACAGCAACGACAGGCACTGAGTCTACACGACCAGAGAGAGTAGCAATTTTTTGTTTTATGTTCACTCTCCATAGCCTGACTTTTTTGTCTCTACTATCGCTCATCAACAATTTCCCATCGGCACTAAAAGTCGCAGTGACCACCGACCAGGAACGGCTGAAATAAAGTGCCAACGACCTGACCAGTGTTTACTTTCCACAATTTAACAGTGTTATCATCGCTATCAATCGCCAAAACTTTACGATTGGGACTAAAGATGACTGTCACAACCGTTCATACATATTTAGTATGGGCGGTTTTTTAATTCTACCTTTGACGACAAGTGAATATAGCCGTTCTCAATGGCATACACGACAACACGGTAGGGGCATGGTATTGCCATGTCCTTAATTTAACTGTGTTTGACCCACTTGAAAACTGCTATAGTCCTATCAAAACTAGCATTAACCAGAGAACATGAACGAGTTTATCTATGACTGCGACTCTTCCTCATAAAAATCATAAATCCCCAACTCAAGCCCTAGGAGCTAAGATTTTCCACTGGATGAATATTATTAGTTTGTTTATTATGCTCACCAGTGGACTGCAAATTTACAACGCCAATCCTGTTTTTGGTGGAAGAGAAGGTTGGCACATTCCCCCTATATTTACTTTAGGAGGTTGGCTCGCTGGAGGTAGACACTGGCATTTTGCTGCTATGTGGCTCTTTTCGTTAAATCTTTTGTGGTATGGAATATATATTTTCATAAGTCGGCGTTGGCGACATCGATTTATAGGCGTCAATGACATCAAAGCATTGCAAAAAAGTAAAAATTCCCAACGCTTAACTTATGCTTGGCACCGCATTGTCTATACAGCTATTATTCCTATTTTACTGTTAGCTTTATTGACTGGTATAGGTATGTATAAACCTGCTCAATTTCCTTGGATTGTAGATATATTTGGCAGTTGGCAAGCACTGCGTATCGTTCACTTTTCCTCAGTGCCAATAGTTATTCTATTTGTCATAGTTCACTTTTTGTTAGGGCGTAAAGCTGGTGGCAAGAAGTTAACTGAATCAATGTTTTGGTAAAAAAGCCTATATTTAATAAAATATAATTATGAATTTAATTCGTATAAATCGTCCTCAATTATCACGACGTGATTTTCTAAAATTTTCTGGATTCTCTAGCATGAGTTTTCTTCTTGGTGGATGTGGTGCACCAATATTTGAAGATGTTGTAGGCAAACTTTCTGAACCACTCAATCAGCAGCTTGAAACTTTCATATTTAACGCACAAAAGCCTGTGCCTGAATTCTCGGCTCGTGAGATTCAACCAGAAGCTTTGTTAATTAATAGCTTCAGATATACTCCAATTATTGACCAGGAAAAGTATCGTTTAATTATTGACGGTGAGGTCAATAATCCTCTTAGCTTAAGCCTCGCAGAAATTCAGTCTTTGCCTCTGACATCAATGATTATTCGTCATGTTTGTGTTGAAGGTTGGGCGGCAATTGTACAATGGGGAGGTGTTCGTTTGCGGGAAATTGTAGCGCTTGCTCAGCCTTACAAAAATGTCCGATATGTTTACTTTCAATCAGGCGATGGCTACTATTCAAGTTGGGACATCGCCTCAGCTTTACATCCCCAGACTTTGTTAGCTTATCAGAAAAATGGTGAACCTTTACCAGTTGAAAATGGTGCGCCCTTGCGTTTAGCTTCTCCCATTAAACTTGGATACAAGCAGAGTAAATGGGTGACGAAAATTACACTCGTCAGTCAGTTATCGCTTTTTAAAGGCTACTGGGAAGACAAAGGTTACGAATGGTTTGCAGGGCTTTGAAAATTAGATAATTAGACCATTTTTCTAAAACTAAGTTTGAAATATGAGCTGACAGAGTGGTCTAACCCCGCTACAAATGCAGATAACCTCACATCAAATTTTGATTTTTCATTTTCACTCGCTGATATAATTCCTCCATAGCTTCAATAAAAGAATTATCCTTTTGCCAAAAAGCTGGGAAATCACCCTGTTTCTTAATCAAAATTGCCGAGACTGGGCTTGGAGTTGCAACTTCCACTGTTTGAGGTAATCGCTTTGTTCCTAACCAAAATTCCCTGACACTTGGCTTTTGGTCAATTTGCTGTTTCGCAAGCTTTGTATACAAAGAAGTTGAAGTCTCTATCTTAACTTCTTTGACATCTAGTGCTTCAGAAAGTGCTTTCCCAAACGGTGACTCAGCAAGTTTTGCCTGAAGTTCCGCTTTGGATAATCCCCGCAGTTCAAATAGCAAAAAAGGGTTCTGATCTAGTTGAGAAGCTACTAGATAGTACACACCTGCAATATGCTTACAAGGGTTGGTAGAATCAGGACAGGAACAGGAAGTTTTGAAGTCTTTTCTACTATGAGGTAATAAGTGTAATCCTAATTCTGAAAAAGACTCTTCAATATTTTCTGGTACTTCGTTGAGTAGCAGTCGAGAAACAATACTCGCTTTGGATGAAATTTGCTGGATAATTTCCTTCCAACGTATTTTGGCAATGGGTGTAATTTCAATTGAAATATTGTATCTTGGTTCTTTATAAACACCAAAATAGGGATTAATTGACCCTTTAACTCTAGCCGTGATGTGATTTTGCTCAATCTCAAAGTTTAACACTTTTCCACCACGAGCATAGGAACGTCCGCGTTGTAGTCTGGCGTCATCGGTAAAAGCTTCCAAAGCTTTAATGAAGCGATCGCCCCACCAAGTTCGACTAAACTTAGTCATAAATTACTCCAAAATCGCGCTTTTATTGAGTGTAATCAGTTCCTTAAAAGCTTCATTATCTAGTTCTGTTAACCAAGATTCATCAGCACCAACCACAGCAGCAGAGAGTTTTTTCTTATCTTCAATCATTTGGTCAATTCTCTCTTCTAGAGTACCAATAGCAACAAATTTATGGACAAAGACATTTTTCTTTTGACCAATACGGAAAGCACGGTCAGTTGCTTGATCCTCTACTGCTGGATTCCACCAGCGGTCAAAGTGGAAAACATGGTTGGCTTTGGTCAGGGTAATACCAACACCACCAGCTTTCAAGGAAAGTATAAAAACAGATGATTCCGTTTCTGGGTCTTGGAATTCAGCAATCATTTTCTCACGGCGTTGGCGGCTTGTCCCGCCATGCAGGTAATAAGTATTGCAGTGGAGAGTATGTTTGAGATGTTTCTCTAAATTTTCGGCAACTTCAGTAAATTGACTAAAAATGAGGAGGCTTTCTCCTTCTGATAAAGCCTCTTCCACCATCTCTGCTAAACGACTCAATTTATGGGAACGTTCAGGCAAAAACTCACTCCCATCTTGTAAAAATTGTGCCGGGTGGTTACAAATCTGCTTCAATTTCATAAGCGTAGAAAGGATTAACCCTTTACGTTGAATCCCCTCTGCTGTTTGCAATTTTTCCTCCACATCCTTCACAACAACCTCGTAGAGTGAAGCTTGTTCTTTTGTTAAATTTGTGTAGAGTTTTTGTTCAATTTTATCGGGTAAATCATTAATAATAGATTGGTCAGTTTTGACGCGCCGCAAAATCAATGGTTCAACTAACTTTTTCAGGGTAGTTGATTTTATTTTGTCATTTTCTTTTTGAATGGGAATCTCAAAAGACTTACGAAACTGTGCTTCTTTGCCCAAGTAACCTGGGTTGAGGAAGTTGAAAATTGACCACAAATCTAGCAAGCGGTTTTCTACAGGAGTTCCCGTCAACGCCAGTTTGTGTTTTGCTGATAGTTTCAAAATCGCCTTAGTCTGTGCAGCTTTGGGATTTTTAATGTTTTGCGCTTCATCCAGCACCATGCGATGCCACTTAACGCTACCAAGTAGTTTTTCATCTTTGCGAGCCAGCGTAAAGGACGTAATCACCACATCATGCTGTAGGCTAGCTGCTTTAAAATCTTCCTCCTGCTGAATGCGGTTGCTACCGTGATGCACCATTGTTTTCAGATGGGGCGCAAACTTGGCAATTTCTTTCTGCCAGTTCCCCACAACTGAAGTCGGCGCAATTAATAGTGTCGGTGGAAAGGAAGATGTTGCTTCCTCATCTCTCTCCTGCACCAATCTGGCAATAACCTGCACTGACTTGCCCAAACCCATATCGTCCGCCAGACAGCCATTTAATCCCAATCTTTCCAGATATTGCAACCATGAGACGCCACGCTTTTGGTACTCTCGGAGATTTCCTTGCAACTGTGACAGTTCACAAATGGGTTCCAGCCGACTCTTGTCTTGCAATTTCGCCATAATCTCAGACAAGAATTGGTCATATTCAAATTCCCACTCTTCGCCCACTTCCGCACTACGTTGCAGGAACTCTAGCATGGTCATTTCTGATTTTTCATCAGCGTGTGAGTGCCAAAATTCCAGGAACTGCTGCATTTTATCCCGGTCAAGTTCCATCCACTGACCGCGAAAATGTACTAAGGGCGCTTTGGCATTGATGAGTTGTTGCCATTCTTGTGGAGTGACCGTTTTATCACTGATCGCCAGTTCGTATTGATACTCGACCAATGAGTTAAGGCTAAAGTAACTCTTTGTCTGACTTTTGGTTGCGGATAATTTACTCGCAGATGCTTTGAGGCGAATTTTTGCCCGATGCCGACCTGCGGGAGTATACCAGGCAGGTACAATGACCTTGAAACCTGCATCTTCCAATACCCAAGCACTTTCTTTGAGGAAGTCAAAAGCCTCTTCTAGGGTGAGTTGCACATCCGTGGGGTGCTGTGTTTCTAGTCCCCGCCACAGTAGAGGATACATTCGTGCTGCGTAGCCAAGATTAAGCAGCAGATTCGTCTCAAAGTTTTTGCCAAACTGCTTGTGTATACCTGTTTTGGTTTTTTGACTCATTGTCCAGTAGTCAGTCAGCGCTAGTTTGAGGGAGGGGTCTTGCTTGCTAGCTACGAGGAATTGAATCTGCCAATTATCTATCGCTTCCGAAGGAGGAGAGTGCAACTGGAAACAGAGGTGAAAGGGCGAGTCGCTTTGGGTACGGGTAATTTTGGTTTTCCATACCAACCATTGCTTGTGTTGTTCTAAAGCCGCATTTGTTGTGAGTGGGTTGTAACTGTTTGGACGTAAGCAATGGTGAATGAGGGTATCTGCAATTTGTTTGTCAAAAGCAGCTGTTGAGGGTGTGTGGGTAACTATATCCTCAAGGAGAGACTCACTAAAGTGCCGTAAAAGTTTTTCTTTATCAAAAAACTCTACTGGATGACTAGGTGTTACCGAACCCGCTACGCAAATCAGCGGCATATATTCGATATATTTTTTTAGGTTCGATTCGTATTGTTCAGAAATAATTTCCCAAGTTGCGTATATTTCAAATGGCTGCGTTTGTTGAGTTTTGGTCTGACTTTTTTTAGTCTTAGTACCAGTAGCTTCTAACTCACGGTATTTGAGTGCAGGAATGTATTGGTCTTTGAGAATAACTTGTTTAAAGGCTTGGGTGTAGTGATACCAAAACAACAGGTCTGATCCAAGTTGGATTTCACCTGAACTGTATAGTGCTAAAAAGTGGATTTCGTTGAGGAGTTTGATAACATTGATGGCTTTGGAGACACGATAGGAGTCAGTTTTGACAGAGGTGACAGCCTCATAGCAATCTACTTGCCAGTATTGAAAGCCTTCGTATTCTTCAGGAATCTCAATTTCTAGATACTTAATGAATTCTGGTGAGGGCAGGGGCTGATGATTGGCAGTTGGTAGAGCAAAGTATTTGGGGGATCTGCGTTCGTTTAACGTCGCTGCTGATTCTTTGAGTCCTAACTCTTGGGCTAAAAAAGCGACCAATTCATCCTGTGCGAGATGTCTGGGGTGAATCTGTTGATTTTTGTTACGAAGTTTTTTGAGTTCAGGAGTTTCTACCCACAGATAAAAAGATCCAGGTTGGATAAAGTCAGCAGCTGGGTTGGGTATCCATGTACCATGAATGACTTTCATTGCTCTATGTTCTGAATTATTTAGAACTTTCAGAGTCTTTCAAACACTCTACCAAAGGTAGGTGTAGACTATTACATAATTTTGAAAAGATTTCAGAATTGTTTCCTCCTATGAATTCTCACTGAGGTGTGAAAATGCCAATTGACTCTTTCTTCAGCAAAACAGGCGGTTAACACCTTCTAAGAGTGGACTTATTTCTCATCTCAGTTTAGCGATTGCGCCCTGGCGGGTACTCCGTGCCATCGCCCAGACATCTTCAAACTTCGTAACTTATATTGGAGCGATATCGCCCATCACCTCCAGGTTATGCTATAAATGACACTTTTCATATTTTTCAGAAAAAATAGTATTAGGTAGAACTCACCCTGTAGACAGATGAGCCAATAACCTCTTACCACATTCTAGAAAGAAGAAGTCGCAGTTTCTGCTTTGTAAGAATGTTTGTTACTCAAGTCCCAATAGCATAAATTTATAAACTGGATATGCGGAATTTATTTCGTGGCTATTATAAGCCTACATCCGAGGAATTAGCTGAAATTTGGAAAAATTGTATTTTTTCTTTTGATGCAAATGTGCTCTTACACATTTATTGTTATACTCCCGAAACACGAGCAAGGTTTTTTGAAGTTCTCAACTGTTTGAAAAACAGAATTTGGTTACCTCATCAAGTGGCTTATGAATACCAAAAAAATCGGATTTATGTCGTAGAAAAATATGTGAAAGCATATGAAAAGCTTGAGAAAACTTTAAACGAAAAACTTGAAGATATAAAAAATGATTTTCAAGAATACACTCGACATCCATTTATCAATACTCAAGAAATTTTAAATGATATTGAAAAAATCATACAAAACATCATATCAAATATAAAAACAAGCCAAAATTATCACCCAAATTATATTGAACGCGATGAACTACGAGAAGAGCTAACACATTTATTTGAAGGTAAAGTTGGTCAGCCATACACTGAAGAAGAACTAGAAAATATTTACTATCAGAAAGCTGAGAAAAGATTTCAGTATCAAAAACCCCCAGGCTACAAAGATTCTAATAAGCCTATTCCCAGAAGCTATGGTGATGTTATTATCTGGTTTCAATTGATAGACTATGCAAAACTTCAAAAAAAACCGCTTATCTTTGTAACTGATGATAATAAAGAAGATTGGTGGGTAAAGTATAACGGGGAAACACTCGAACCAAGACCTGATTTAATTCAAGAGATTATATCGGAAGTCGGAGATGAAAATTTTCACTTTTATATGTATCATAGTGACCAATTCTTGGACTATGCCGAGAAGTTTCTTGGGTTACCGGATCAGCCTGAAGTTGTTAAAGAAGCCAGAGAAATAGCATTTCAAAAAACAGTCAATAAGCGAATAGTTGTTGAGTCGGAATATTTGCGTAGCGTGGGCTATGATGATTTAAATCAAGTTCTAGAAATTGAATTTCAAAAGGGAGAAGTTTATCAATACAAAGACGTTCCTGCTACAGTTTATGCAGGCTTAATGAATGCTCCTTCACACGGTAAGTATTTCAATGCCAATATCAAAGATTTTTACCCTTACTATAGAGTAAGTTAGTCATAGATGCTCATGGCAGTCCTATCTGAAAAGAATTGCAAGGATGCCAAGAGACCAGAGGAGAAAGAAAAAGTGAAACCGCTACGGGTCATAGTTATAGGTGGTGGCGCAGCTGGTTTTTTTGGTGCAATAGCAGCAGCCGAAGCAAATCCCCACGCGCAAGTTACAGTTGTTGAAGCCAGTCGTGAAGTTCTGGCTAAAGTTCGCATTTCTGGTGGTGGACGCTGCAATGTCACTCAAGCTTGTTTTGACCCATCAGGATTGGTACAAAATTATCCAAGGGGGGGGAAAGCCTTGCTGGGTGCGTTTACTCGCTTTCAAGCCAAGGATACAATCAGCTGGTTTGCAACCCACGGAGTCCCACTGAAAATCGAAGCTGATGGCAGAATGTTCCCCATCACAGATAATTCAGAAACTATAGTGAACTGTTTGATAAATACGGCAAGAGCAGCTGGGGTCAACATACGTACAGGAACACCCATTGTCGCTGTAAAATCACTCAAGACTCATTTTGAAATTCTTCTCAAGTCAGGAGAAACTTTAGAGTGCGATCGCCTACTCCTTGCCACAGGCAGCAATCCTATAGGTTATAAAATAGCTCAGGAGTTGGGACATACAATTGAACCGCCAGTTCCCTCTTTATTTACCTTCAACATTCGTGATGAAAAAGTTTTAAAGTTGGCTGGTGTCAGTGTTAATCCCGTACGGTTGCGCTTAAGCGTACCAGGACACCCCCAACTAGAACAAACGGGACCCTTGCTTATTACCCATTGGGGTTTTAGTGGTCCAGCTGTGCTAAAACTTTCTGCTTGGGGTGCCAGAATCCTACACTCAAGCAAGTATCAAGCAACTTTACTCATTCACTGGCTACCCGACCTTAAGCCAGAAGAAGTCCGGCAAAAATTGCTAGCAGTCAAAAATGAAGTCCCAAAACGGGCGATCGCATTGTATCGTGGTGTTGACTTACCCCACCGCCTCTGGCAATACATTATTACCCGTGCAGGTATTACGCCAGAAGACCGTTGGGCAGAATTATCCAACAAAACACTCAATCAGTTGGTGCAAGAACTTACTCAAGGCGAATACCAAATAACTGGCAAAGGTGTCTTCAAGGAAGAATTTGTCACCTGTGGAGGTGTCAACCTCAAAGAAGTCAACTTTAAAACAATGGAAAGTCGATTAGTTCCTGGTCTTCACTTTGCTGGAGAAATTTTAGATATTGATGGTGTCACTGGCGGCTTTAACTTTCAAAGTGCTTGGACAACAGGGTATTTAGCAGGTGTTGCAATGGTAACTGGTGATTAGACAGTGTGTTTAAATTTAACTAATGAGGCTTGCTACAAAAATTTCCTTTGAGGATATTTAGAAACACAAATAAACACAGATAATTTATCTGTGTTTACCTACAGTTTCTATTCAAAAAAATTGAGGCAATAAATGCCCCTGCGCTGCACTGATAACGAAGAAAGAAAGTAGTCTTTCAAGACAGATTTAGTACTTTTTTAGAACTCCTGGTTCTTGCTGAATAGGTAAAACATCTAAAATATCAGTTTGAGAACAATATTTTAGATCTTCATGACAATTCAAGCGCAATAAACGTTTGCCATGACTGGCATGATGAAAAAGTCCTAATAAGTTGTCTTGCCACTGGGAGTAAAGCGCGATCGCACTAAAGACTTCATCGTTACCTGCTTGTTCGTCAGGTGACAAGTTGGTTTGCTGTAGAACACTGTGAGCTATAGCACCTGCACAAGCTGTATCTTCTAGGGAAAAACTGCCTTCCCAACCTGAACCAACTATCCAGACTGTTTCTGGTTGCTGTTCCAAGAGATATTGCACCACCGCCGCGCGGTTGACAAAAGCACCTGTCAAGACTGCTTTGGCATCTTGTATTCTTTGTAAAGTACGAGTGCCATTAGTGGTACTGATAAACAAGCGCCGTCCCTGCACCAGTTCAGGTGTACAGTCGAGTGGAGAGTTACCCAACTCGAAACCGGGAACTTTTGCACCGCCACGTTCTCCAGCTCGCAGGCGTTTTTCGGCAGCCCATTTCTCGCTGACTTCCATAAGTTGATCCAAATTACTGAAGACTTGGACTGCTTCACCGCCAGCTGATAGGACTGTCGCCATTGTCGTAGTAGCTCGCAGCACATCGACTGCGATCGCACATTCTGGCACTTTGTCTGTTGGAGTCAATTCCGGAGTGTGGTAAACGAATAGCTTCACGCGCTGGTTACACCTAATTTAATAGTATTTAATACTCATGAGATAACATTCTAACCAGTTGATGTCCACCAACCCTAGTGTTACCCCTTCGGGGAATTCAAAATTCAAAATGCAAAATTCAAAAAAAAGAATTTTTTAATTTTTAATTTATAATTTTGAATCTGAGCGCAGCGAGTGGCGCTCGGCTTCTTGTCGCATGAGTAGCCATAGTGCTTCGATGTGATGATGTTCGGTGAGTTCAGCCCCGATAGAGACACGCACCATCCAGCGACCCTTAAGTTTTGCAGGTGTTAAATAAGCTTTGCCAGAACGATTTATCCGCGATACCCAATCAAGGGTGTGAGCGTCTACCTCATCAGGGCTCATGCCAGGCGGGACATAACGTACGCATACGGTTTGAAGCGGCACAGGCGCGACACGCTCCCAGTTTGGGGTGGTATCCACCTGCTCGCGCAACCACTGGGCGTTTTTGAGGTCGCGGCGTAAGCGATCGCGCAACCCCTCGGCACCAGAAGAACGGATGAGGAGCCACAGCTTTAAGGCGCGGAACCTCCTTCCGAGTGGAATGCCCCAGTCGCGGAAGTTCTTCACCTGACCATCACTGCCAGTCTGAAGGTAACTTGGGTTAGTAGACATCACGCGAATGAGGTGTTGGGGATCACGCACGTAGTACACTGAGCAGTCGAATGCTACTCCAAGCCATTTATGCGGATTCCAAACGAGCGAGTCTGCGGACTCAATGCCCGCCCACATATAACGGCACTCCGGCAGAATCATCGCTGCACCGGCGAGTGCGGCGTCCACGTGCAGCCACAAGTTGTGCGATCGCGCAATCTGAGCTATCTTGTCCAGTGGATCAAGGGCGGTGGTTGGAGTTGTGCCGATTGTGGCGACAACAGCGCAAGGATGTAACCCGGATTCGCGATCAGAATTGATGGCAGACTCAAGCGCGTCTGCACGCATCGCGTGTTCGTCATCAGTTTCAATTGCTCGCACATTCACCCGACCGAACCCAGCAAGCAAGGCAGCCTTCTCAACGGAACTGTGAGACTCACTAGAAGTGTACACAGTCAGCGGGGTTTGTTCTGCTTGCAAACCACCTCGAGTCTGAGCGTAATTTGTCATGCGCTCTCGGGCACACAGCAGCGCCACTAAGTTAGCAGTCGAGGCGGTATCGTGAATTACGCCGACAAAATTCTCGCTTAAGCCGACGAGTTGTCGCAACCAGTCAACGACAACTTCCTCAAGTTCCGTCGCAGCAGGGCTTGTTTGCCAGCTCATCCCCTGTGCTCCAAGACCCGTACTCAAAAGGTCGCCCAGAACTGAGGCAAGGCTGGCATTCGATGGGAAGTAAGCGAAGAAGTTTGGGTGATTCCAGTGAGTCACACCCGGTAAGATAATATGTTCTAGGTCTTCGAGGAGGCTGGCGTCGAGAGATTCACCGACCTCTGGAGGTGTCGTGGGCAAACTAGCGCGGATTGAACCAGGCTCAGATTGAGACATAACAGGAAACTCATCAATTCGAGCGCGGTAGTCAGCGATCCAGTCGATTAACTTGTGACCTATGCGGCGAAATTCTTCGGGTGTCACAGTAATCCTCACTTCTTAATTTTTGTAGTCAACTTTTTGAGCACAAGTTAGTCAAATCTTAAAATTGTAAAACCTAATATAGGAATCCGTTTTCATTTTTCAAAAGATACGGTACGGTAGGGTGTGTCAGCGTGATTCGTAACCTACCAAACCCCTGCTCATGGTGCGTTACAAATTTCATCCTAACGCAACGCCAGTTGCCTACGGAGGGAAACCCTCCTGCAGCACTGGCTCCCCTACAATACCTAATTTTGTTCAAAAATCAAATAGTAATCCTGTAGTTGCTTTATTTAAAATTTTTCTTGTTTTCAACCCAATATTCTAAATGAAAATGTAATCTGAAAAAAGAATAGACTGCTAAAAAAAACTGTGTTTGGCGTGAACATTTCCCTCTACCACGAAATCGAAGCAACCTCTGATGTCTCTACCTTCCAAAATCTAAAACCCAAAATCTAAAATTGATATGGCTCCTTTACCTAACTATCGCCCTAAACAACTTTCTGTAGGTCCATTGGAAGCAGAAATTTTGAATATCATCTGGGAACTGGGTTCCGTGACAGTTAAAGATATACACGATCGCATTCTGAGTGACCCCAACCGAGAATTAGCTTACACCTCTGTGACCACCGTACTGCGTCGCCTAATGGACAAAGGTTGGCTAGCCTGTGACAAAAAAGGGCGAGCATATTATTGGCGTCCATTGGTGACAAAGCAGCAGGCAGAAATCATCAGGGCGCATGAACAGTTACACCGATTTCTGGCGGTGGGAAATCCCGATGTCATCGCTGCTTTTGCAGATAGTCTGGATGAAACGACTTCCGAGCAAATACAAGCGATCGCCAAACGCATTCAGGCTGCACGCCAAGCAAGGGAGGAAAAATAATGCATCTAATCATGATTATGGGTGCTTTGGCAGTTGCTTGCTGGACAAGATGCCAATGGTCAGCACCTCAACTGAATTGGAGTGAGCGCTGGCAAAGAGCGTTATTTTCATTTCTCTTTCCCCCGTTGCTCATTTTCATAACGGCGATCGCCATTGTGTGCATGGGACCTCAAGGGAACATGAGCGGATTGCTTACAGGTTGGTTGAGTTATGTCCTGGCATTGATGAGTCTGGCATTTATTGCCATTTTATGCCTAAAACTGGCGTGGCAGGGGTGGCAGTCTGTGAAATCTGCTCGCAACTGTCCTCTAGTCAGTCTTGCAGGTCAACAAGTCCGACTACTAGACACAGAATCGCTATTCGCTGGTCAAATTGGTTTTTGGCAACCCGAACTCGTTCTGAGCCAAGGACTGCTGCAAACTTTTACAAAAGAGCAATTAGAAACTGTTTTCGCCCACGAACAAGGACATTACCATTACCGAGACACATTCTGGTTTTTTTGGCTAGGTTGGGTGCGTTCTTGCACTGTATGGCTACCAAAAACAGAAGCTTTGTGGCAAGAGTTGTTAGTGTTGCGTGAATTGAGAGCCGACGCACATGCGGCGCTCCAGGTAGATCCCTTGCTGCTTGCAGAATCACTTTTATTAGTCGTTAGCAATCAGCCTGTATCCTCAGAAATTTTTTGTGCAGCACTGGGTTCTAGTGGTGTAGACCGCTTAGAACAGAGAATAGAAGCTCTGTTAGCACAGCCAGAACCAATTCCAAAAGTTCAATTCCAATTCTGGAATAACTTTCTTTTGGCATTTTTGCCTTTGGTAACGGTCATGTTTCACACGTAATTCACAATATTTTCTGATAGGGGTACGGTATGCCCGTGCCTCTATTTACCCCGCTTTTTGCTTCGGAACGGAATTGGTATTTGAGCTATAAGTAATGACACTAATGCTACCGTCAGCCTCCATGTATGCCCTTTTCACATCAGCAATAGACTCTACGCCTTGCTGACGCAATTGACTCATCAACTCATCATTTGTGAGCAGTTCTCGTTGCATATGACGCTCAATAATTATGCCATTCTTAACCAAGAGGAGCGGTGGAGGGTTCAAAAAGCGTTGAAACCGTGGAAACTTATAGCCCAACCAGTTAAGGAAGTAACTCCAGAAAATAACGGTTCCTACTAGAATTCCTCCTTCTGTTATCGATGAGTAATGACTTGCCATCGCATTTTGGGCAGCCTCAGCAAATAGCACAACGACAAGCAAATCGGCAATTCCTAGCGTTCCTACTTGTCGGCTAGGCAGGATGCGTAGAACCGAAAACAGTGCCAGGTACACAAGCGTTCCGCGTAGAATGAGTTCAGCAATGGAAATGCTTGGAATAAATAGCTCTTGCCAATTTATGTGGAATAATTTTTCCATAAGCGCTTTCTTCTAAATAGAAAATTCTTTGTCTATTGACGAAAATTTGCTTGTTTACTAATTAATATTCCTAACGCTTAAAATTACGAAAAACTTGCTAATACTAAGTTGCATTCAAAAACCTCACCCCGCCCTCCGGGCACCCCTCTCCTTAGCAAGGAGAGGGGCGGGGGTGAGGTGACACCTATGAACGCAACTCGGTATAATAAGCAGTTTTAAAGTACTTTTATAATCAAAGTAATGCTCGCTTTCAATTGTTACAAAACTCCATAGACAGATTTATCAACTAACTGAAGTTGTAAATTGAGCACAGACAGCAGCAAACGCGCACCTCACCCTTACGGGTTCGGCACTTCCTTCAAGTCGGGGAACCCGCCCAACGGAGTGCCTCACCTTCTCGACAAAAGTGCGATGCGCGTTGCTGACATAAACACAACTAAAAGACAACTAAAAGGAAGTTTATAAGCTCCAAGACCGTGCTTGGTCGCTAAAATCGCCCTCTATCTTGTCGTAATTTGAAATTGGCTCAAAAAGATTGTCAGGCGCGTTTTCTGACTTTGGTTCTTTTGTATACTGCGACTCAAAGCCCGTACGTTCCATATATGCATCTACTAGACCCGGCGAAATTCGTTGAGCCAGAAGGATAGCCTTGCCAGCATCACCGACAACAACATCACGTTTTGGACGTTCGGCAGACTCAACTATAGCTTTAGCAACAAGGCTAGGCTCGTAAATTGGAGGCGTTGGCTGAGGCTTCACACCTAACTTAGTACGTGCTTTATTAAATAAAGGAGTGTTAATGCCTGCAGGCATAATTTCTGTAACACTGATAGGTAGCTTTTGATGCATCAGTTCAACACGTAGAGATTCTAAAAAGCCATCAACACCATGCTTTGATGCTGCATAGGCAGTTTGTAAAGGTAGACTGCGCTTTGCCTCCACCGATGTAACATGAATCAACGCCCCACGTCCTTCCCGTTTAAGATGAGGTAGTGCTGCCATTACACCGTAGACTTGCCCCATCAAGTTCACATCAATAATGCGCTTAAATTCCTCCGGTGTTGTCAATTCAAAGGGAGCATACATCTCCACAGCCGCATTGTGCACCCAAGTATCCAGTCGCCCATACACCTCAACGGCTTTATCGGCGATCGCCTTCACTTGATCGAATACTGTCACATCAGCAACTACAGCTGTTGCTTCGCCACCCAGCTGCCGAATATCTTCTACTAAAGACTCTAATCCAGGCTGACTGCGAGCAGCTACAATCACCTTAGCTCCTCGGCTGGCAAACTGGAGAGCTGCATTACGCCCAATTCCACTAGAAGCCCCAACTATCGCAACAACCTGCTGATTTATCGGCTTTAGCTGCATTGCTTTTACTCCTTAAAAAATATATGCATTGCTTCTACCAATCAATAAGTCAGAGCAAGCCTAACTCTCATCAGCCTGAGGGGTTATCACAAGTTCAGCTTTTCGTGTGAAATTTCACAGTGAGTAAGTGCTTTATATTAGAATTTTCAGTGCGGCATTAGCCACAATGTTCTCACGGGTGATCGATAAAGGAAAAAAGCATGCTTCCTTCTTGGCTCCTCAAAGACAATTTTTTGTGGCAAGAACTTTTCAAGCTTTTCTTGTCTTTGCTTGGGAGTTTATTTCTTGCTTGGTTAATTCAAATCATCATTACTAGGCGGGATCGAAAGACCCAAGAACTAGAACGTAAGCGTCAACAGATTAATGAACTGAGAAATGATTTGGTGCAAGTTTTCAATGAATATTATAAGGTTCGGAAAAGATATACAACTGTAAGAGATACGTTGGTTGGTAAGAGAACTCGCAATCCCTACATTAAAAATCAAAATGCAAAAATCAATGAAGTCTTTGACAACCTGCTCATCACTTGTATTGATCTTGAAGCAAGATATTCAACATTAATCGACAGGCTAAAGACAACTTTTCCTGATTTTTGGGAAGACAACTTAGAATTTCTCCTAGGAAGCGAAGTCATATCCAGTAATGCATCCGAATCATATTCCCAGGTCATTAGACATAAAATCGAACATGGACAAGATAATAGACAAGATATTGGCAGTACTACCTTAGAATCATTTTTTTCTGTTATTAGACATCAAATTGAACATGAGCAAGACATTGATCGTTCCATCAAAGAAAGCTTAACAGCGACTTTCCACTCCGTATTGGCTGCATTTGATCTGTACGAAAAACAGATGTCCTTGCCAAAGGTGAAAGCTGTGAAATTTTCTCGCTCAGGATCTACAGGTAGACACACCAGGAAAACCGCTACAAAAACCAAGGCGCAGACTAACAACTCAAATGCAGTGGACGGTTGAAAGCTGCTGGTGTTGAGTTCAAGGTTATCTGCTGCCGCTGATTTGAGCTGTTACCTCATAATTTTCGATTGGAAAGTATATCAATAGACTTCTGCAAGAAGTCTACTGTACTCAAAGGCTACGCATCCTACAAAAAATTCTGTCTGCCTACTTAATATGGAAGAAAATATCAATAACTTTTCTGAAAAGTTGGCGTAGCCTGCGCTTTGCGGTTACGGGACGCACTCGCGTTCGGGGCGGGTGTAGGGGTGTAAGAGATGCTTATCCCCGAACAAAGAGGACACAACCATGCGCCAACTGTCAGCCGCGTAACAGCAACCGTAAAAAATGACAAGACCGTATCAAATTGTACTAGACACTAACGTACTCCTTGCTGGTTTACGCTCCAATCGTGGCGCATCCTACAAACTATTAACAATACTCAACGATACTCGTTGGCAGTTAAATATTTCTACCGCTTTAATCTTCGAGTACGAAGAAATCCTCAAACGAGAAAAAGACCAATTAACCTTAAGCGATGAAGATATTGATAACGTTATAGAAGCTATTTGTGCCATCGCTAACAGATGTAGCATTTTCTATCTATGGCGACCAACAGCAAGCGACCCAGATGACGACTTTATAATAGATTTAGCCGTAGAGTCAGAAGCTGATTTTATTATCACTTACAATCAAAAAGATTTACAAACAGCAGAAAAATTTGGCATTAGGGTTGTATCACCTAAAGAATTCTTACAACACGTAGGGGAAATACCATGAGCAACTTAAACGTACAAATTCCCGATTCTTTATATAAACAAATTGAAGCCTTAGCCGCCAAAGAAAATATGTCTCTTGAACAACTTGTAGCCATTGCCTTATCTGCACAAGTTTCAGCATGGATGACTAAAGATTATATAGAAGAGAAAGCTAAACGTGGTAGTTGGGATAAATTTCAGCAAGTGTTGAATAAAGTTCCCGATGTAGAACCAGAGGATTATGACAAATTATAGTAACTGACATTTCTTGGGTAGAAACACTTGAATAGTGCGTACTAAAATTGCTTGAGATTAACTAAGGGATTAAGGAAAAAATCACTCATGAAAGAACTTAGTGGGCAGGCAATTCTAAAAGTAAACGTTAAATTGTAGTTAAATTGTAGGATGCGTTAACGAGAGTACGGCACTGCATTTGGTGGTACCCTGCGGCTAGAACCACTCTCTCCAACTTTCAAATCCTTACATAGCGGTTACTTAAACCCTGAGTAAACCGCAGACTTGCAACATTTGTCCAGATGCAAATAAAGTATCTGAGAATAACGAATCATCTAACTGGGATGGAGTAAGCAGGTGAAACCAAATCTAGAAATGAGTGAACTATGGAATGCTTTTCTTGCAAAAGGCATCGCTCATCCTAAAGTTATCGTTATCGGTGAGGCGATGCTGGATTGCTATTTACAAGGGGAAAGCGTAGACAGTCTAGAATCACCTGTCCCCATTTTGGCAGTCAATGACCGCAAACACGTTGCAGGTGGTGCAGCAGATACCGCATTCTATCTCAAAAGTCTTGGTTGTCAGGTGATATTCCTCTCAGTTATTGGTGAAGACTGTGAGGGAAACTTACTCAGGCAAACCCTAGAAGAAAGCGGAATAACAACAAACTATCTGCTGACTCAGAAAAATTCGCAAACAATAACCAGGCAAAGAGTCATGGTGCGATCGCAATTATTGGTGAGAATTGATTGTGGAACCACCGATACCCTTGACTTTTCCACAGAACAAGCGTTAATCAATCAACTTAAGAACTGTTTCGCAGAATGCCATGCTGCCATTGTTTGCGATTATGGCTATGGCATTGTCACACAAAAAGTGAAAGATACCCTAGCACAACTGCAAGATAACTTTCCCCATGTTCTTGTTGTTGATGAAGAGACAAGCAAAGTCAGGATGGAGGTTAACTCTTCCCAAACTGCTTCTCTACCTCCTCAGCCTTCTTCCTTCTCATCCTCACATACCAACAAACATATTCCTGACTTAGATCAACTTCTTGCTCTTGTGAACTCCCATCGCACAGCAGGATGTAAAATTGTTTTCACCAATGGCTGTTTTGACATAATTCATGCAGGACACGTTTCCTATCTTCAACGTGCCAAGGCATTAGGTGACATTCTTATTATCGGTGTTAACTCCGACGACAGCATCCGCCGTCTCAAAGGACCAACTCGTCCCATAAACCCCTTGGAAGATCGCATTCAGGTTCTCGCCGCACTGGGTTGTGTTGACTATCTCATTCCTTTCGAGGAAGATAGCCCCAGTCACCTCATTCGCAAGCTTCGCCCTGATATCTATGTCAAAGGCGGCGACTACACCAAAGAAACTTTGCCAGAAACACCTGCGGTAGAAGAATATGGTGGAGAAATTGTATTTTTACCCTTTTTAGAAAATCGTTCAACTACTAACATAATTGAGCGAATTTCGCAAGGTAAAAATTAAGTCAAGCTAGGGCGATCGCCCAAAGTGTACTGTTTTTTTGAGTCTATCACTCTCAAAACTCCAAAATTTTAACTCAAACCTCGAAACTCCAAGCTTGAAACTCGAAAATTCACCCTCAGAACTCGGAATTTCATGCTTGGAACTTGGAACTTCACCTTCAGAACTCGAAACTTCACCCTCAGAACTCGAAACTTCATCCTCAGAACTCAAAACTTCACCCTCAGAACTCGAAACTTCACCCTCAGAACTTGAAACTTCACCTTCAGAACTTGAAACTTCACCTTCAGAACTCGAAACTTCACCCTCAGAACTTGAAACTTCACCCTCAGAACTTGAAACTTCACCCTCAGAACTTGAAACTTCACCCTCAGAACTTGAAACTTCACCCTCAGAACTCAAAACTTCAAGTTTGGAACTTAAATATCAAGCAAATTAAATGACATACTTACTTGTAGGGTGGGCAATGCGATCGCACAATCTTGGTATTTCTTCTGAAAGATAAGGGCAATGCCCACCTTACCTTAAGCTGAGATACAACGATTTGCATTTTTATTGAGCTACACCTTTTCAAGTCAAGAGCCAGATATAGAACAACTTTTACTTCTGAATCCTGACTCCTGAATTCTGCTGTATGATGTGTATTTTGTCTACATACAGGCTCAGCTTTTTTATACCTTTTTGAACCCGGCAAACTCACGTATATTTAAAGAAAAGACCATACGCTTGTTCTCTAGCCTGTGCAATTATGTCGAACCACTTTGCTCACGGTTATGCGTTACTAATTGGAGTTGGTAGAACTGTCGAATCCAGATTTTCATTGCCTGTTACAGTCAAAGATGTGCAAGCGCTGAAGGCAGTGTTAATTGACCCAAATTTATGTGCTTATTTAGATGATGCAGAACACGTTCGCTTATTGCAGAATGAGCAGACGACGCGTAGCGCAATTTTGGCTGGACTAAAGTGGTTAAAGGAAAAAGCTGCTGCTGATCCAGAGGCAACAATTGTAGTTTATTACTCTGGTCATGGCTGCTTTGACTTATCAAGTCAGTGCTATTATTTACTCCAGCATGACTTCAAATATGCAGACATTGCAAACACAGCTCTCTCTGCTCAAGAATTTACTGAAGCCCTGCGACAGATTGAAGCAAAGCGGTTGTGGGTGGTAATTGATAGTTGTCATGCAGAGGGTATGGCGACTTCTAAGGGCGAACTTCCCGCTGACTTTATCGCTACAGCCTTGCCCAAAGGAGTCATAGATGCATTGAAGCAGGGCGGAGGACGAGCGGTGTTTACTTCCTCTAGGGGGAATCAGCTTTCTTGGATACTTCCTGATGAAAGCATGAGCCTATATACTCATCATCTCATCGAAGCATTGCAGGGAGCTGCTAACCAACCAGGCGATCGCACAGTTATGCTCTCAAATGTGATGAATTATTTGAACAAAAAGGTGCCAGAAAGCGCCAGAACACAATATGAAAGAGAACAAAAGCCATTTTTTGACATGGCGACGGAAGATTTTCCAATTGCTTTGCTAAGGGGAGGGAAGGGATTGCCAAGCTCAACTCCAGCGTCGGCGGATTCACCCAAGATTATGACTGATCAAGAGGTGGTAACGCCTGCATTGGCAATGGCTCGTCGCTCACTGGCAATTTTAGAAGAACAAGCTGCCGGATTTGGTAAGCTGCAAATGCCAGCACATCTGCGAATTGAGCTAGAAGAAAAACGTCGGGAGGTGGCAGAGTTAGAAAAGAGACTTAAATCTCCAGAGTAGTCTTCTGTTAAAAAGAATAAGAAGAGGGGTGTTCGATAGGACGGGATGAGGTTAGTTTCATTGGGCGCTAAAGCGCTACTACAAACTCATTATTTCTACATCAATATGGAAGACCGCGCAACTCTAGAACAAATGCTTTCTACCGCCCGGATGGTGCTGACAGTGCTGGAACAGCAGGCTGCGGGTTATACTAACTTAACCATTCCGGCTCACCTGAAGGTGCAACTAGATGAGAAGCGCCAGGAGGTTACTAGCCTAGAGGTGCGGTTGAGCCAGTTACAGGGAGAGCGTCCGGCAACTTTGCCTGATAATTTGCCCCGCTACACCGATGTATTTGTGGGAAGAAAACAAGAAATTGCCCGTTGTTTAGAAGCACTGTCACCGGATGATCGCGGTTGGGGTGTGGCAATTGACGGTATTGGTGGTATGGGCAAGACGGCTTTGGCGCTGGAGGTGGCACACCGTGCTCGTGATCAAGCGTTATTTGATGCCTACCTGTTTGCTTCAGCCAAAACCACTTGGCTCTCACCTGAGGGAGTGCGGCAAGAAACCCTCAGCCTGTCTTCTCTTGATAGCTTCTGCCGGGAATTTGCCAAAGGGTTAGGGCTGGCAGATATTGTAAAAATGACCGATACCACAGCACGCCGCCGCGCCCTGCTTGATGCCCTGCGGGGACGACGCGCTTTGCTCATTTGGGACAACCTGGAAACGCTGAACACAGAAGAACGCGAGATGATTGCTGAGTTTCTGCGGAAACTGCCCACCCCCAACAAAGCCATCATCACTAGTCGCCGCCGCACTGGGGAAAGTGCCCTCACAATCCGTTTAGATCGTCTTTCAGAAGAAGAGGCTGTGGAGTTAATGCGGGCAAAAGGACGGCTATATCCCCGCCTTGCCCAGGAACTCAACGCAACCAAGCCAGAAATATTGAGTGCTTTGTATAATGCTGCTGGCGGCAACCCCCTAGCGCTGGATTGGACGCTGGGACAGGTAGCATACAAAGGCTGTTCCATAAGTGTTGCCCTAGAACGGTTGCGGAATGCTGCCAACTCTGCTGATCTCTATGGGTTTCTGTTTGCCGATGCTGCCTGTGATCTCTCGGAAAATGATCGCACAGTGTTGTCTGCCCTGGCTGTATTCCGGACACCTGCAACAACAGCCGCGCTGGCAGATGCTACAGATTTAGTTGTCAACGAGATCCGAGTTTCTGTAGAACGGTTGGTCACTCTATCTTTGGTAAATGACCTAGATGGAGAACGATTTGGGCTGCACCCCCTCACCCGCACCTATGTCCGGGCGGCTTTGGACGGAACAGACAGCATTGGGACTGTGCCCCTGGCAAGTGGCATCAAGTTTGACTCTGCTGCCCAACGCAAAGCCCTGCGTTACTGGGTGGACTATGCTCAGAAGTATGGGGGCTATGGTAAAGATGCTTATCAAACCCATGACAAGTTAGAAGCCGAGTGGCAGAATTTGGAGGGCATAGCAACAACCCTACGAGAAATGGCAGGCATTTCTGGTACACTGAAGGACCGACAAGCTGCCCAGATGCTGATCGATTTGGAAAACGCTTTGTATCAGTTCCTCTGGTTTCGAGGCTACTGGGATGAGGCGGTGCGCTTGGGTGAGTGGCGATATCAAGCAGGGCTGGCGTTAAGTCAATGGAGTGATGCTGGTTGGGGTGCTTATCATGTTGCCGGGATTCACTACTATCGGGCGGAGACGGAACTGGCAGCAAGTTGGGCAGCCCGGATGGCAGAGGCGATGGAACGGGGGGGTAACCGTCGGGACAAGGCTGTTGCAATTCAGTTCCAAGGACAAATTGCACAACAACGTCAGGACTATGCAGAGGCGGAGCGGCTGTCTCAAGATGCATTAGCAATTTACCGAGAGTTGGGGGATGAAGAGGTAGAGGCGATCACCCTCAACGATCTGGGAAATGTTGCGCAATCGCAGGGACACTATGATCAAGCAGAGTCCTACTTCAAGCAAGCATTGGCGATTGATGAAAAGTTGGGTAACAAAGAATTTATAGCAACTCGTTGCGCCAACTTGGGAAATCTAGCCCTTGACCGCAACCGCCCTACAGAAGCCCGCCCCTGGTACGAGCGTGAGTTAGCTCTGGCGCAGGAAGTGGGGCGGCAAGAGTTGGTGGCTCAGGCTCAATCGGGGCTAGCGCGGGTTCTGGAAGAGGAGGGACGCTACTCAGAGGCACTACCCTTAGCACAGGCTGCTTTGGATACCCAGGAGCGCCTGCGCAGTAAGAATTTGGAGTGGACGCGCAGATTAGTTAAGCGGTTGCGGGGCAAGATCTAAATAAGTGGGATGTGTTAGCGTTAGCGTAACGCATCATTCACAAGGGAAATGTTGCTTGTTCCCTTCTTCAATAGAACTCTTGCACGAATATTTTGTGTCGGGGAATCAAAGAGTAAAGCAGCGCAACAAATCTCAGAAGATGCGTTACGGACTTCGTCCTAACACATCCTACAAATTTTTTATAGCATTCATGCAAGAGGTCTAATGACTCGGACAGCATGGGTTACGCTTCGCGCTTCCCATCCTACCTTTCTTCACATCAAGCTACTTATACCGAGTTGCGTTCATAGGTGTCACCTCACCCCCGCCCCTCTCCTTAGCAAGGAGAGGGGTGCCCGGAGGGCGGGGTGAGGTTTTTGAATGCAACTTAGTATTAATAAACAAAAGAAAAGGGCAGGTTTAGAACCTGCCCGCAATGCTGAACCAAGAAACCTAAAATTCTTTACACCAGAACCTTCGCTAAAATCGGTCCAACACGAGTGGCGATTTCTGGAACGTAAACTTGCGACACATAGTCGGCAATCATCCTATCTGTGTTGAACAGCGGTGCATTCGTTTTAATCGATGCCTTCATCATTTGCACCCAGCGATGGGGAACGCCGTTTGCATCTTGATCATAGTATAAAGGTACTATCTGCTCTTCTAAGAGCTGATAAAGTGATTCTGAATCTATCCTATCTTGCAAATCCTGATCACTGGTGTGAGCGTCCTCACCAATTGCCCAACCATTTATCCCTTTACCATTGGCATCTGCTTTGTATCCCTCGCACCACCAGCCATCCAGCACGCTACAATTAATTCCACCATTAAAGCAAACTTTTTGCCCGCTTGTACCAGAAGCCTCTAAAGGACGACGGGGATTGTTTAACCAGACATCAACGCCCTGCACGAGTTTTTGACCAACGTAAATATCGTAGTCTTCAATAAATGCGACTCGATGCTGGATTGCCGGATCTCGACACCACTCCATCAAGCGTTGAATAATCCGTTTGCCTTCTTCGTCAGCTGGGTGAGCTTTACCTGCAAAGATAATTTGTACGGGACGTTGCGCATTGCCAAAAATTCTGAGTGCCCGTTCGGCGTCACGCAACAGCAGATGACCCCGCTTGTATGGGCTAAAACGTCTGGCAAATCCAATCGTCAGCACTTTGGGATCAAGTAATGTTTCTGTTGCCTGAATGCTTTGGTACTCTTCACCGCGTTGTTCGCGTGCTTTCCTAATTTTATGGCGGGTGTGAGCAATCAGTCGCTCTTTCAGGACTAGGTGTCGCCACCACAGTTCTTCATTTGGAATTTCGTCAACTTTCTCCCACGTTTTCGGGTCAATGACACGAGTTTTCCAGTCTTGTCCCAAGTATTGAGAATACAAGTCTGCCATCAGGGGAGCAGTCCAAGTGGGTGCATGGACTCCATTGGTAATGTAACCAATGGGGACTTTGTCTTCAGAACGTTCTGGATACAGAATTGTCCACATCTTGCGAGAAACTTGACCATGCAATTCACTCACGCCATTGGCAGCACGACACATCCGCAGTGCTAAAACTGTCATGCCAAAGGGTTCCCAAGGATCACCTAGTCGCCGTGCGCCTAATGCTAAGAATTGCTCACGGGAAAGGCGTAACTGAGTCCAGTAATGGGCAAAGAAGGAGTCTATTAAATCAGGTGAGAAGACATCATGACCTGCGGGAACTGGCGTATGTGTGGTGAATACGCAACGATTTCGCACCTCAGTTTCGAGGTCGTAGAAGGATCTGCCAGTGCGCTCAATTTCTTGCCTGACAACTTCCAAGGTACAGAATGCAGCATGACCCTCGTTTAGGTGATAGACGGAAGGTTCAATTCCTAAGGCAGTCAGTGCCTTGACACCGCCAATTCCCAAAACGACTTCTTGGGCAATGCGAGTTTCTTGATTACCGCCGTAAAGGTGCCCAGTCAACCAGCGGTCGATGGGATCATTGTCATGGCGATCGCTATCCAATAAATACAGACTCACTCGCCCTACTTGCACTCGCCAAATTTGCACTTTCACCTGTCGTTGGCGAACTTCTACCTCTATCGTTACTGGTTCCCCTTGCTCATTTTTGATTAACTCCAAGGGCATATGGTGGAAGGGGTTGTCAACGTAGTAGTCTTCTTGCCAACCACTCCGGCTTAACCGTTGTCGAAAGTAACCTTGGCGATACAACAAACCCACACCAACCATTGGGACACCTAAATCTGATGCTGATTTGAGGTGATCCCCTGCGAGAATGCCTAAACCGCCAGAGTAGACAGGGAGAGATTCATGAATACCAAATTCGGCACAAAAGTAAGCAATCGGATGTTCGTGGGTAATTTGTGGGGCAACCCGATTGACCCAAGTATTTTTTGTGGTTATGTATTCGTCAAACTCACGCACCAGCGCCCCGAGTTGCTTCAGGTAAAAGGGATCTTCCGCCAGATGTGTGAGGCGTTCGTATGTCGCTGATTGTAGGATCTCGACTGGATTATGCCCGCAGCGTTCCCATTCTTGGGGATCGATGGTTTGGAACAGAGAAATGCGATCGTTTGTCCAACTCCACCAATAGTTATAAGCCAACTCTGCTAAGCGCTTGAGGGGAAAAGGTAACTTCTCACCCAGCACTTGCACTGCTGTGTTTGCACTGCTGATATTCATAAAATCTACGTTCTCTCTTAGTTTTTCTTTTTTGCCGTCAAAATCTGCTTCTTGACCATTACTCCTTTTAGGTTCTTGCGCTCTCTTCTTCGTCTGGGAATCATCCTTTCAAGCGTTGAGCAGTTTTTTGACGGTTTTTATTTTTCCAGACCTATTCCAAATCATCCTTCTTTTTTGCCGATTTTGATAGCTTTTCTGCATCAAATTAATTGACATTGTTTTAATTTAGTTTTTGTCTTGTTAAGATTTACCTGATAAAGAAGAGCAATGAACCCAGATTGCACATATAAATCTGGATTTCATAAATTTGCATTGTCACTTAAAGAAGCAGGGGAGCACCCGAGCAAGGGAGAAGGGGAGAAAAGAGCTAATGAACATTAATGCTTTCTCCCTGCGCCTTGCTTCTTGGTCATTCATACAGCCGTTTTCAATAGGGTGAAATACAGATTAGCTGTAGAGGCACAGCAATGCTGTGCCCCTACCATATGGTTTGTATGCAAAAGAAAAGTGCTGTAAGGTACAGCATCATAAATTCAAGCCTTCAAAACCCCATAGCTAAAGCGGTGGTGCTGGAAGAGGTCTCGCAGGGGCTGACATCGGATCGATCCCACCTCGCCCTACTTGAAACTGACTCATCATGTCGCGGTCTTCATGAACCATGTTGTGGCAATGATACATAAATTTACCTGAATAAGATCTAAACCTCCCAATCACGCGTACTGTTTCGTTTTCACCAACGTAAAAGACGTCCTTCCAGCCACGCTCATAAGGAAAAGGCGGTTGACCATTACGGTCAAGTATTTGAGCATCAATGAGGTGGAGGTGCATTGGATGAAACGAGACATTTGCAGTGTTTCTAAGTGTCCATATTTCGACTTCTTCAAGTTGAGGATTTGCATCGACTCGATTTCGGTCCCAACCGTTGCCGTTGATCACCCAAACTCCGTCATTTCTTTGCTGCACTACAAAGTCGCGAGTTCGTACAGCTGCAGCTTCTGGAATAAATTCAAGATTGCGTAGTGTGTTAGGAACAACGCTGTCATCTGTTTCAGAACGCACTACATCAAAGCACATAATTCTGTCTATGTTGTCGAAAAAAGCGTTGTTGGGTAAAAAAAGATTTTGCAGTTCTACCCGAGTCCCTATGGCATATCTGGAGAAATCTATAATTAAGTCGTACCGCTCTCCCATCGCAAGACGTATGTCTGGAGTATTTACTGGTGCAGACATTAATCCAGAATCAGTACCAATCACAGTCAACTGATCACCTGTACTGAGAGCAAGTCTATAGGAGCGAGAAATGGATGCATTTAACACTCGGAAACGGTACTTGCGGTTAGCCACCTGCATACGGGGCCAAGGTACGCCGTTGACTGTAATCACGTCACCCATCACACTGGTCTGATTGCGATTATCAAAAATGAGTGAACCATCAGGCGCAAATTGCCTATCTTGAATAATCACAGGGATATCATAATTTCCTTTGGGAAGTGGTAACGCAAGTTCTTCATCATCTTGGACGATATACATTCCAGCTAACCCCCTGTACACATTTTGAGAAGATTGAGCAAGGGCATGGTCGTGATACCACAAGTTGGCAGCCGCAGAGGTGTTGTTGGAATAGACGTAATCCTTGTAATAGCCTGGAGGAATGAAATCCTCAGCGTAACCATCGTATTGGGGTGAAGATGTCATCCCATGCAGATGAAGGGATGTATTCACATCAAGATTATTGATAAACCGTAAAGTTGATACCCGATTTCTACGTTGTCTAATGACAGGTCCGGGAAATATGCCGTTATAGCCCCAAATCTCCGTAGTTTGCCCTGGTAAAATTTCTACTCGAGCCTTTCGCATTGTGATTTGGTAGTAATCAGTTGTTGAATCACTACGTGTTGGGTTCAACACTGGTGGTGTACGAAAGGGAACTGTAAATGGCTCAACTGTTCCATTAGCTCTTTGAGCATATCCTCGATATTGAAGTCCTACAGGAAGCAAAAGGGTACCTCCCGCAAGTGCTGCAATTTTCATTGCTTCACGTCTGCTGATTCTTTTCATAGTTAAGCTGTTTTACGAGTAAGGTGTATAAATTTGACTAGTTACGTGTTTTTACACGTAACTTAAATTGATTCGGACAGTCAGATCGTTGTAATCCTTGTCACCGCCATTAGCGAGATCCTCAAAACCAAAAACGTTATCTCCCAACAAACGAACATGATCTGTTTTGTCAGAATTAGCACCTAAGAATGGAAAATAAACTTGCGGGTCATTATTGAAATTACTGTCTAAGAATGCGTCAGGTTTGCCATTGACAATCATGAAAGGAGCAAACAGTGAACCGCCTTTGAGAGTTGCCGTGAAATTTGCCGTTCCTTGGTTGTTTACCGTTAAGTCAAGACCCGCAACACGTCCCTTGACGGCAGCTTGTACATAGCCTGCATCCCCCGGACGCTGGTCAACAATACCATCGCCATTGGTATCAATACCACCCTTGTTATCTGCTATTTCATAGAAACCAATAAAGTTGTTAAAAGCAGCTTCTCTGTTGAGAATAAAATCAGCTTTGACTTGAGTGTTGACTTGTCGTAAGTCGATGAGTTCATCTTGCGGCTTTCCTTGCAGATTAGTACCCAAAGAAAAGTCTTCATTGGTTGCTCTCACCTTGATTCCTAAAGTATTAAAATCACCCGAGTTTTGAGCCAATGGGTCTTTCCAAGTCAAAGAAAACTCTCCATTATCTAAGCTTTCGACTTTGAAATTTGCAGTAGATGGAAACACCACTTTTGAAGAAGCCTTATCAAATAAAACCTCGTCAGTTGTGCTGTCGGGTACTAAGTAGAATCTCAAGTTAGCATTCGAGTCGAACGCCAACTTGCGTGCCAAGTTGGTATCAAATCCATTTGGGATATTGGCAAGAGCCGAGAAAATGACCTGCGATCGATTCAAAGCAGCTTCGCTGTAACCTGCACTGCTGGGGAGAAGACCGTTGATTCGACCTTGTCCATCGTCAACCGTAAATACTCCTAGTTCATTGACTCGTCGAGAAGTATTTTCTGTTAACTGAACTGAAAGTTTAGCTTGACCACTATTAGTGGTACTGATGGCAAACACATCAGAAGCAATTTGAGTTAATCGGGGAGTCGTCGACTGAGTTGTTGGATTAGAGGTATTACTGTTGTTGCGAATGGTAACTGTGGCGGTGGTATTCAATAAACTCAGGTCGTAGCTTTCTGTATCCACCAAAGTCAGAATCAGACTTTCATCGTCCTCATCAAAGAGTTTATCGTCAATCGGAGTGATGACAATGTCTACAAAAGATTGATTGGTGCCAAGAGTTGCGACACCTGTAAGGTTGGGGCTATAGTCAACGCCGTTGATGGCGGTACCAGAAATACTGTAGGCTACCTGAAGTGGTGAATTGATGTCACCAGAGCGATTGATACGAAAGATACCTACATCACCTGATTCGGCAGCAAAAGCATCAATGGCAGCAATGCTTACAGTAGGGATAGTATCGTGGACGAAAATATCACGACTAGCATTGGTATCTCCTGGTACTAGATTGTTGGCATATGACGCATATGTTACATAGCGTCCCGAAGCGGAAATTGCAGGGTTATAGAATAAGTCATTTCCCTGATTGCCTTGCGAATCTATGGAAACGCGTTTAGTAGTGAGTGTTTGAGTGTCATAGACAAAAATGTCACCAGTGCCGTTTGTGTCTGCTGGGACTAGATTGTCAGCATATGAATCAAACGCCACATAACGTCCATTTGCCGAAATGGCAGGGGAGAAGGATTCGTTATTGCCTTGATTGCCCTGTGAGTCTATGGAAACGCGTTTGTTGGTGCGTGTTTGAGTGTCATAGACGAAAATATCACCAATGTTGTTTGTGTCATTTGCTACTAAATTATTAGCAAATGACTCGAATGCCACATAACGTCCATCTGCCGAGATGGCTGGAGAGAAGGATACGTCATTTCCCTGATTGCCCT
This sequence comes from Nostocales cyanobacterium HT-58-2, assembly GCA_002163975.1. GTDB lineage: Bacteria > Cyanobacteriota > Cyanobacteriia > Cyanobacteriales > Nostocaceae > HT-58-2. The sequence continues at coordinate 360,381 of CP019636.1, forward strand.
GTGAATCTACGGAAACACGGTTAGTTGTGCGAGTTTGAATGTCATAGACAAAGATGTCACGAGTGTTATTCGTATCATCTGCGACTAAGTTACTAGCCAATGAATCAAACGCTACATAACGTCCATCTGCGGAGATGGAAGGAGAGAAGGATGCGTTATTTCCCTGATTGCCTTGTGAATCTACGGAAACACGGTTAGTTGTGAGAGTTTGAGTGTCATAGACAAAGATATCAACGAAATTATTCGTATCATCTGCTACTAGATTACTAGCATATGACTCAAACGCTACATAGCGCCCATCTGCAGAAATAGCAGGCGATAAGGATACGTTATTTCCCTGATTCGCTTGTGAATCTACGGAAACACGGTTAGTTGTGAGAGTTTGAGTGTCATAGACAAAGATATCACTGAAATTATTTGTATCATCTGCTACTAAATTGTCAGCATACGACTCAAATGCTATGTAACGTCCATCTGCGGAGATGGCGGGAGCTCCGTTGGCAGCGTTATTTGCCTCGATGCCCCCTGGACCTACGGAAACGCGGTTGGTAGTACCTGTCTCAGTATCATAGACAAAAATATCATTGACATTATTTGTATCATTTGCAACTAAATTGTTGGCATTAGACAGAAAGGCTACGTAACGCCCCGAAGCAGAGATAGCTGGGTAAAAGGAGTTGTTATTCGCTTGATTACCCCCCTGACCTATGGAGACACGGCTCGTGTTTAACACGTGAGTATAGGCTGTTTGAGTTGCAACTGGGAATGCTAAGGATATCGTCATCCTCTGGGTGGTGACTTCCAGTTTCCAGTTACCGCCTAAAGCTGAGTGACCTGTGGGGGTGCTAGAAGCAGCTATTTGTGCTCCTGTTTTCTGGTGCAATTTAGCTATGAATTCGATGCCTATGTCTGTGGCTGCAACATTGCAGCCATAAAGCAACAACGAGGGAGTAGAACTTGCTTGCTGCTTTTGCTTCGGAAACCAGCGCTCTAGTTGGTTGACGTAGAATTCTATGGTTTTTAAGTTTAAGCAGCTATTGCCCAGATACAAGCATCCTGGTGAACCGTGGGAGACTATATGAACTTTGGTGATATTTTCTGCTTGGTTGGACAATACACTGGTGATTTGCTCAACACCATCCCATTCTGGGTGCAAGAGTATCACTTGTGTCCCCTTTTCCACTCCAGACACTAGAGTTTGATAGTCTGCTACAGCTGTGTCAATGAATACTAGGCTTCTAGAAGTAACACTAGTAGGCTGATTTTGCTGCGTTGTTACAAGAGGATTGTATATATCAAGCGTTTGTATTTGATTTGGCTGCATGAGTGTTTGTCACAGACTGTCAAACTGTTTTTATTTGTTACGAATTGATTGAATTCGATTCAGATACGCTTACAAGCTTTCGCCTCAACGGCAGTTAGCACACTCAAAGAACTCTCTGTAAGCGCTATGCAAACCTGTTAGCAAAAGCCCCACTCTTCAGCCTTCATTGAAGTATGAACTTCTGAGGATAAATGACTGATGATTTGAGAATAGATGCCTGCACAGATACTAATTAGTTGTATGAATAAATCACATCTGGATGTTGTTTGACTTGATGGAATAAGGTACAAAAGGTCCAACAAGACCCAATCTCCCTGAATCTGGGTGAGGGTTTGCCAAAAAGCTCGCCCCCCATGGCATGATGTGAATGAAATAGGAAAAGTCTTGTTGAATTTGATTAATTTCACTTGTATGCAGTACCATAGTGCTCAGATTTTTGTAGGGTAATTATCAAGTTTTTCTTAAGTAGGAACCTCATTCGTGTGGAATGAAGCTATTCAAAGCTAAGCGAACGAAAATTGCATTCGCTTGTCATAGAAGAAGTCCTCTTAAGTTTGTATCGGTCTAGAAGTCTGAAAGTAATACTGCAACGATAATTCTTATTTCACGGTAGTTTAAAGTAAATCTTCAACTCGCAATTTTACTTATATATGCATCCCTGGTTTTAGCTCAATGTAATGTTTAAAGTATTCATGAGGTAGAGCACTGACAACTTTCCCTGATAAATAGGTGAAAGCTTTTTTTGAAAACCAATATTGGATGTGTGCTTAGTTGCCTGATTATTATTATTATCATAACAATTGTAAAATTTGTAACGAACTATATTTTTTAATTGTAAATTTTTAATGTAGAAATGAAATCAATTATGATTTTTTAGAAAAAAATTACAGTTTTGACATTAACAGTATTATGCTATATGACAAAACATAATATTTTATTATTTTACATTTAGATATTATGAAATCTGCTTAATTTTCAAAAATACAAAAACTTCATAATTTAAAAGAGTGTTTAAACATGAATTTTACAGTTAGTTTGTTATATTGATTGGGTATGTGGGATTTTGAGACACAATAGGTCGTTCCATCAAGAACACCTATCTCGGTATCAAGAACAATAATTACGGTCTAGTCTTAAATTTTCTCAACTCCCACAGTCAATATCAGGGAGCTATATGCAAGTTAACTTAGTTTATGAGTTCAACTAAGCTACCAGAATTAAGAATGATTGTTGCAGCATTTTTTCAATCTTTTAGCTCAACGGAGGCTAGAAGATAAATATCCTGTCAGAAATGAACATAGCGTTGGCATGATTGGCTATGGTTCGCTTCATTCTGCATAGGTTTAATTTGTATTTCTTCCCTCACAAATAAGCTTTAGCAAGAGAATGACAATCCAACTCTACACACCAGTTGAAGTTAATCAGCTTCAGCAAGACCTTCCCTACTTAATTGAAATGAGTCAGTGGCTGAAAAATTTTGTAGCAAAACCGCACCCTGATGTAGGTAGACCAGGTGCTCTTTGCCCTTTTGTGCCTCCCTCACTAAAGTTAAATAGCCTTTGGATGAGAGTTATTCGTTCTAAAGGTTTGGATATTCAACAAATTGCAGCTATTGTTTTACCTTACCTAAATATATTTCTTGAGTTAGAACCAACAGAGAAACCAACAGCCCTGAACAAAGCAATAGTCTTCATTTTTCCTGATGTTGAGACAGAAGATGCTCCCAAAATTATTGATGTTGTCCAGAAAAAACTCAAGCTTTTCTTTGTCGATGCAGGATTGATGATAGGAGAATTTCATAACCTGACTGAAAGCCCAGGTCTTCACAACCCAAACTTCCGTCCACTTCGCAGCCCTATTCCTTTGTTGGTTATTCGCCCTATGACTGAAGCTGACCTTCCTTTTATGCAGAATACAGACGACCCACACTTGCGTATAAGGTATTTAGAAGCTTATTTAAAGCATTATGGTCAGACAATAAAAGATAAAAACAAGTTAAAGGCAGCCCATCAAGCGTTGACATCAGCACAAGAGCAACTGCAACAAAAAAGTTTAGTACATTGAGATATTTCTTCTACATGAGCACAGTTACTCTTCCAGAAAAATGACTTATTCACTCATGCAATTAATGAGAGCAATAAAAGTAATATTTTCGCTGTGAATTTCATCATTCATCTTTAAGCGATGAAAGTTAGTAACTGAGCCTATCAATTAGTAGAATCGTTTTCTTTACAAGGTATCTATGCCGTTCACAAACGAAAATTTGTCCTTACAACAAAATAGTGAACTAGAAAAGCAACTGAACTATTGGAAACAGCAATTGGCAGGTGCAACGCCAATACTAGAATTGCCTACAGATAGACCACGACCAGCAGTGCCTACTTCAGGGCATGCAAAGCAATCTTTTGTACTTCCCCAGAGTTTATCTGCATCGCTGCAGATATTGTCACAGCAAGAGGATGTGACAATGTTCATAATATTGTTAGCAGCGTTTAAAATCCTACTACACAGATATACTAGACAACAAGACATTCTGGTTGGTTCCCCGATTGTTGCACAAAAGAAAGAATTTAATGGATTGAAAAATCATATTCTGGTACTACGCAGTGACATATCAGGCGATTTGATTTTTCGGGAACTCTTGCAGAGAGTGCTCTCAGTTGTTTTGGAAGCCAAAGCACATCAAGACGTGCCGTTTGAAAAGCTGGTTGAAGAACTGCAACCAGAGCAAGCGTTCAATAATCACCCCCTGTTCCAGGTGATGTTTGCTTACCAGAATGAACCCGGACAAACATTGGAGCTACCACAACAGACGACCTCTTGTGCGGATTTGATTTTGTCAGTGGAGGAACAGGGCAATGATCTGAGTGTGCAACTGATATACCATTATGCGAAGTTCTCTGAGGAACGCATCAATTGCATTCTCAAGCAATACCAATATTTGCTTGAGCAAATTGTCAGCGATGCAAATAGACCCATTAGTTCTTATTCACTGGTGACACCAGAATTGCGTTCTTTGCTTCCCGATCCGAGTGCAGTTCTGCCTGAGCCAGAGTACAAGTTGGTGACAAGTTTGTTCGCATCTTGGGCAAACCGTGAGCCGGAACAGTTAGCAGTCTGTCAAGGGGAACAGACTTGGACTTACGGAGAATTGGCTCTTCATGCAAATGCGATCGCAAAGTTTCTGCTGACTCAAAACATTAAGCAGGGAGACACAGTCGCGATTTGTGGCTCACGAAGCTTTGGGCTGATTGCCAGTATGATGGGCGTCCTTTTGAGTGGAGGGGTATTACTGACTATTGATGGCAACCTTCCACGCAATCGCCAGCAGTTCATGCTTGAGGTAGCAAAAGCGAAACATATACTATACATCGGAAGTGAACGACCAGAAGATGAGTGGATGCAGGAGGATTTATCTGTAGATATCACTTCTGTGGACCCAAATAAAGGGCTATTACTCGATGGCGAAAAATATCCCAACTTGGAAGGAGTAGATTTACCCGAACTTGAGCCGGACGATGCAGCATACATCTTTTTTACTTCTGGCACCACTGGCACACCCAAGGCAGTTTTGGGGTGTCACAAAGGACTGAGCCACTTTCTGACTTGGCAACGGCAAACATTTGCGATCAGACCGCAAGACCGCAGTGCTCAATTAACAGGTTTATCTTTTGATGTCGTCCTCAGAGATATCTTCCTGCCCTTATCCAGTGGAGCAACTCTTTGTTTGCTGGAAAATCGTGAGGATCTCAGACCAGATCGAATTATGACCTGGTTAGAACGCGAAAGGATTTCTTTGTTACATACAGTTCCAGCGCTGGCACAATCATGGTTGGTTAATGCGTCGACAGTGTCTTTGCGTTCCTTACGATGGGTGTTCTTTGCAGGAGAACCTCTCATGGAAGCTCTTGTACATCGATGGCGTCAAGCTTTTCCTGAGTCGGGAGAAATCGTCAATCTTTACGGACCAACAGAGACAACTTTAGCAAAGTGTTTCTATCAAGTCCCTGCCGATGTTTTGCCAGGGGTACAGCCAGTAGGATTCCCGCTTCCGGAAACTCAAGCACTGGTTTTAGGAGAGAACAACCAACTGTGTGGCATTGGTGAACCAGGGGAAATTGTTTTTCGTACCCCATTCCGAACCTTGGGCTATATTAATGCGCCTGAAGAACATCAAAAGCGGTTTGTGCAAAATCCTTTCCGGGATGATGAACGAGATTTGCTTTACCATACTGGCGATCGCGGTCGTTACCGTTTGGATGGCTCCCTAGAAATTCTAGGACGCTTCGACCATCAAGTCAAGATTCGCGGGATACGCATCGAACTCGGGGAAATTGAGGCGGTACTGGGTCAACATCCAGTTGTCCGAGAAACTGTTGTTTTATGTCGGGAGGACACACCAGGCGAGAAGCGCTTGGTGGCTTATGTTGTTCCACAAGGGCACTCACCAACACACTCACCAACACACTCACCAACAATAACGGAACTACGAAGCTTTTTGAAGCAGCAGTTACCAGAGTACATGGTGCCGACAGTATTTATACTACTTGATAAGTTACCATTGACAGCAAACGGCAAAGTAGACCGACGCGCTTTGCCCGTACCAGATACATCCAGTTTCGTAAATGACAACAGCTTTGTTCCACCTCGTAACTCCACAGAAGAGGGCTTAGCTGCTATTTGGGCACAAGTGTTAGGTATTGAGCAAGTCGGCATCTACGACAACTTTTTTGAATTAGGTGGGCATTCGCTGCTAGCGATGCAAGTCATTTCACGGATACGCCAAGTCTTTAGTGTCGAAATTTCACTACAATTGCTGTTTGAAACACCAACTATTGCCGATTTAGCAAGTGCCATTACCCAAAGTCAAAACCTGGGAACCGAGGAACACCAGCCCATTACCCGAACAGCCGACCGACAATCTGCTCCCCTATCTTTTGCTCAGCAGCGGTTGTGGTTTCTGGCACAGATGGAACCAAACAGTGCAGCATATAACCTTGTTGAGGCAATACAGTTGCAAGGCGACTTGAATGTGAATGTATTGCAACAGTCATTGGATGCAATTGTCAGCCATCACGAAGTCCTGCGAACCAACTTTATTGCATCTGATGGCGACCCAGTGCAGGTGATTCATGAACCTCGGTCAGTCGAATTGAAAGTGATTGAGCTAAGGGATTGTCCACAAGCTGAACGCACGACCGTTGTTGAAAATTTGCTACAAGATGAGGCGCAACGTCCCTTTGACTTAACATCAGATTTGATGTTGCGTGCGTGCTTGCTGGAACTTGAACCGCAAGAGCATATCCTACTTTTGGTCATGCACCACATTGCCACAGATGGTTGGTCGAAGAGCATCTTATTTGAGCAGTTGACAACTTTGTATCAAGCGTTCAGTGAGGGTTTGCCCAATCCGCTGCAAGAACTGCCCATTCAATATGCCGATTATGCAGTTTGGCAACGCCAACAGATCTCAGGTGAATTGTTAGCAAAGCAATTGAACTATTGGAAACAGCAGCTAGCAGGTGCCAACCCAGTACTAGAATTGCCTACAGATAGACCGCGTCCACCTGTACAGAGTTACCGGGGTGCAAGGCAATCTTTTGTACTTCCCAAGGATTTATCTGCATCACTGGAAACAGTGTCACGGCAAGAAGGTGTGACACTGTTTATGATACTGCTAGCGGCATTCCAGACCTTACTGTACCGCTACAGTGGACAACAAGACATTTTGGTTGGTTCTCCGACAGCAGGTCGAAATCGTGCCGAGATAGAAGGGCTAATTGGTTTTTTTGTCAATACCTTGGTTCTACGCACCGATATGTCTGGTAATCCCAGCTTCCGGGAACTCTTGCAAAGGGTGAGAGCGATCGCCATGTCCGCCTATGCAAACCAGGACTTGCCATTTGAAAAGCTCGTAGAAGAGTTGCAACCAGAGCGATCGCTCTCATATAACCCGCTGTTCCAAGTGATGTTTGTCTTGCAGAATACACCCAAGCAAACATTGGAGTTGCCAGAACTGTCCTTAAGCCCGTTTGAAGTCAATAATTGTACATCCACTTTTGATTTGACCTTGTCAGTCGTGGAGACAGAACAAGGGCTTCAAGGGTTATGGGAATACAGCACTGACTTATTTGATGCCGCTACGATTACCCGCCTGAGTGGGCATTTCCAAACATTACTAGAAGGGATTGCCACATTCCCAGAGCAGCAAATTGGTAACTTGCCACTGCTAACAGCAACCGAAAGACAGCAGTTGGTACAGTGGAATAATACTCAAGCAAACTATCCCCAAAAGTGCATTCATGAGTTGTTTGAGGAGCAGGTAGAGCGCACTCCGGATGCAGTCGCAGTGGTCTTTGAAGATCAGCAATTGACCTACCGACAGTTAAATAATCGGGCTAACCAACTGGCACATTACCTCAGAACTTTGGGTGTCAAACCAGATGTACTTGTTGGCATCTGCATGGAACGCTCCATAGAAGTGGTGGTGGGATTGCTGGGAATTCTCAAGGCAGGTGGGGCTTATGTACCTCTCGACCCAGAGTATCCAAAAGAGCGCTTATCCTTCATCTTGGAGGACACCCAAACACCGGTGATGCTCACTCAAGAAAAATTGCTCCAGAGTCTACCAGATCTTGAGGCGCAAGTGATTTGTTTAGATTTTGAGTGGGAACTGATTGCCCAGCACAGTCAAGAGAAACCTGCTTGTGATGTCACAGTTGATAACCTGATCTACGTCATTTACACCTCTGGTTCTACAGGAAAGCCCAAAGGTGTGATGATTCCTCACCGTGGAATCTGCAATCAACTTTACTGGCGACAAAAAACATTTGGATTAACCGAGCGTGACAAGATTTTACAGACGATTTCTTTGAGCTTTGACCCCTCAGTGTGGCAGCTATTCTGGCCATTATCGTTTGGCGGACAGTTGGTTATGGCGCGCCCAGGTGGACACAGAGACACTGCTTATCTAGTCAATGAGGTGAGTAAGCAGCAAATTACTGGGCTTGGTTTGGTACCATCCATCATCCAAGCTCTATTAGAGCAAGAAGGATTTGAGAATTGTCAATCCCTCAGACACGTCACAAGTGGTGGAGAACCTTTATCGATTGAGCTGATGGAGCGCTTTTATGACCGATTGAATTTAGACAAAATTCTTGTGAATTGTTATGGTCCAACAGAAGCTTCTATCGATGTCACCACTTGGATTTGCCAGCGCGGTACTCATTACACCAATGCTCCCATTGGTCAGCCTATTTCCAATGTCCAGGTTTACATATTGGATGAAAATTTACAGCCTGTGCCTGTTGGTCACTCAGGTGAACTGTACATTGGTGGCAGTGGTTTAGCGCGAGGCTATCTCAACCGTCCCGAACTCACGACAGAGAAATTTATTCCCAACCCGTTTAGTAACGAACCGAACGCACGTCTCTACAAAACCGGAGACTTAGCGCGTTACTTGAATGATGGGAACATAGAATTTCTGGGTCGTATTGACCACCAGGTAAAAATTCGTGGCTTCCGCATAGAATTGGGAGAAATTGAAGCAACGCTGAGTACACATCCGGTGGTGCAGCAAACTTTGGTGATTGTCAGAGAAGACATTCCCGGTGACAAGCGGCTAGTCGCGTATCTCGTGGCACACTCGGAACAACTTCGCCCTAAACCAAGTGAATTGCGCAGCTTTTTGCAAGGCAAGCTACCGGAATACATGGTACCTGCGGCTTTTGTCTTCTTAGATGCCATGCCATTGAACCCCAATGGCAAAGTAGACCGCCGCGCTTTACCCGCACCCAATACATCTGATTTCAGTAATATCCACAGCTTTGTAACACCTTGCACTCCCACCCAAGAGGTCTTAGCTGCTATTTGGACACAAGTTTTGGGTTTGGGGCAAATAGGTATTTACGATAACTTCTTTGAATTGGGGGGACATTCGCTACTAGCGACACAAGTCATTTCTCGAGTACGGCAAGCTTTTGGTCTAGAAATGCCCTTGCAGTTGCTGTTTGAGACGCCAACCATTGCAGGTTTAGCTGAAGCCATTGTTCAGCTTCAGGCTGAGACGACAGAGGATGACGAGCTCTCTCGCCTGTTAAGCGAGTTAGAAGATTTATCGGATGAGCAAGCGGAAAGTCTTTTAGCACAAGTTATGCAGCAAAGTCATTAGACCTCTTGCAAAAGTACCTTTTGCAAGAGGTAGGCAACAGGCAACAGGAAAAACTTGGGACTGTTCCCTGTTCCCGACTTCTGCAAAAAGTCTATTGACAAGGTGTAGGGGGTTAGGGAAGTTTTCCCCATCAAACTCCACACCCGCTCTGATTTGTATCAATTTGTATCAAAACTCATCAAAAACCTTTTTTTAGTCTGTAGCTGCAATAAGAAGAAGGATTAGTAAGTATGGATAATATCAACCAAAAAATTGCTGCTCTCTCTCCAGCCAAAAGGGCGTTACTGGAATTAAAACTTAAGAACAAAACGACTACCAGTGTCAAAATACAGCAGACAATCCCAAAAAGAACTGAGTCATCATCCGCTCACTTATCCTTCGCGCAACAACGACTGTGGTTTTTGGAGCAGCTAGAGCCGGGCAGCCCGCTGTATCATATTTCAGAGGTACTACAATTACAGGGCAATCTCCGCATAGATGTTTTGCAACAGTCATTAGATGCGATTGTTGCTCATCATGAGGTACTGCGAACCAACTTTATCGCCCAAGATGGTGAACCAGTACAGGTTATTAATGAGCCTCGCTCAGTGGAACTTAAGGTCATTGACCTAAAAGATTGCGCGATCGCACAACGTTCCAATCAAGTACAACAACTGCTACAAAATGAGGCGCAAAGACCCTTCAATTTGACATCAGACTTGATGTTGCGTGCTTGTTTGCTGCAGCTTGAGCCACAAGAGTACATCCTTGTGCTGGTCATGCACCATATTGCCTCTGATGCTTGGTCAAGAGGTATTTTATTTGAGCAGTTAACAACCCTCTACCAAGCGTTCATAGATGGTAAACCCAATCCATTACCAAAACTGCCCATTCAATATGCCGACTATGCAGTTTGGCAACGTGAGTGGTTCTCTGGTGACGTGCTAGAAAAGCAACTCAACTATTGGAAACAGCAGTTAGCAGATGCAAATCCAGTACTGGAATTGCCTACAGATAGACCACGACCACCAGTACAGACTTATCGAGGTGCAAAACACTTCTTTGTACTACCCCAGAATTTATCGCAAGCACTCTATGTACTGTCACGGCAAGAGGGCGTGACTTTGTTCATGACATTATTAGCGGCGTTTCAGGTCTTACTGTACCGCTATAGTGCACAAGAAGACATCCTAGTTGGTTCTCCCATCGCAGGACGAAATCATGCTGAGCTAGAAGGGTTAATTGGATTTTTTGTCAATACCTTAGTCTTGCGCACTGATGTGTCTGGCAACCCCAGCTTCCGGGAATTGTTGCAGCGGGTACGCTCTATGGCGATGTCCGCGTACGTGAACCAAGACTTGCCGTTTGAAAAGCTGGTTGAAGAACTGCAACCAGAGCGCTCATTGAGTTATAATCCCTTGTTCCAAATTATGTTTGCCTTGCAAAATACGCCTGAGCAAACATTTGAGTTGTCAGGTCTGACCATGACTCCAACATATGTCGATAAATTGACATCTAAATTTGATTTAACGTTGTTCATGGTGGAGACAGAACAGGGACTGCAGGAGATATGGGAATACAACACAGACCTGTTTGATGCTAGCACCATCGAGCGGATGACCGGGCATTTCCAGACGTTACTTGAGGCAATTGTTGCTAACCCACAACAGCAGATAAACCACTTGCCTTTGCTAACCGTACCTGAGCAACACCAGTTACTGTTTCAATGGAACCAGACTCAGACAAACTATCCGCTGCACAAGTGTATTCATCAGTTGTTTGAGGAGCAAGTACAGCGGACGCCGGACGCTGTGGCGGTAGTGTTTGAAAATCAACAACTGACTTACCAACAGTTGAACAGCCGCGCGAACCAGTTAGCGCATCATTTGAGCAGTTTGGGTGTGGGACCAGATGTCCTAGTTGGCATTTGCGTAGAGCGATCGCTTGAGATGGTTGTGGGACTTTTGGGAATTCTCAAAGCAGGAGGAGCTTATGTGCCTCTAGATCCAGCTTATCCTCAAGAGCGACTGAGTTATATGCTTAAAGACTCACACGCAGCAGTGCTGTTGACGAGTCAGAATTTAAAGACGGCATTACCCGAACATAACGCGCACGTGGTTTGTCTGGATACACATTGGAATGTCATTGCCCAGGAAAGCGAAGAGAATTTGGTCAGTGGGGTTAATCCAGAAAACTTAGCTTATGTGATTTACACCTCAGGTTCTACAGGTCTGCCAAAAGGGGTCGCTATGAAACAACTTCCCCTTTGCAATCTCATTCACTGGCAACTGGAAAATACTACCGTTTCTCATCAGGCAAAAACCCTGCAATTTTCACCCATCAGCTTTGATGTCTCTTTCCAAGAAACATTCTCTACTTGGTGTGCGGGTGGAACTTTAGTCTTAATTGCAGACGATTTGCGACGTGATGCGTCGGCAATGCTCGCTTTTCTCAACCAGAAATCGATTGAGAGACTTTTTCTACCTTTTGTTGCTTTACAGCAGCTTGCTGAGGTTGCCACTAGTTCAGAATCGGTGCCTAGCAGCTTGAAGGAAATTATTACAGCTGGAGAACAGTTGCAGATTACTCCTGCCCTCACGAACCTGTTTAGCAGACTACCTGATTGTACTTTGCACAATCATTATGGACCATCTGAAAGCCATGTTGTCACTGCTCTTACCTTAGCTGATTCAGTTAACAGTTGGGTTGCTCTTCCACCGATTGGTCGCCCGATCGCCAACACCTCCATCTACATTCTTGACTCAAATTTACAACCAGTTCCCATAGGGGTACCTGGAGAACTCTATATTGGTGGTGTTGCACTGGCGCGAGGCTATCTCAATCGCCCAGAGTTGACACAAGAAAAATTCATCTGTGATCCTTTTACCGAAGAAGAAGGAGCACGTCTGTACAAGACTGGGGACTTAGCTCGTTACTTAAACGATGGCAACATTGAGTACCTTGGACGCATTGACAACCAAGTGAAGATACGAGGGTTCCGCATTGAGTTGGGAGAGCTAGAAGCTCTTCTGAACCAACATCCGGCTGTACTCCAAGCTGTTGTTATTGTTCGTCAAGACATTCCTGGTGATAAACGCTTAGTTGCTTACGTTGTACCGGATCAAGATGCAGTAGTTACAACGAGTGAATTGCGTCATTTCCTTAAGGAAAAGCTGCCTGAGTACATGACACCTTCAGCTTTTGTGTTGTTGGAAGTGCTGCCCCTCACTCCCAGTGGCAAAATCAACCGTCGCGCCCTTCCAGCACCTGACACAACGCTTGACCAACAAGCAAGTTATGTTGCCCCCTGTAATGAGACAGAACGCCAGCTAACCCAAATTTGGGAAGAAATTTTAGGAATCCAACCCGTTGGTGTCAGGGACAACTTCTTTGACCTAGGTGGACATTCCTTGCTTGCAGTGAAGTTATTCGCCCAAATAGAGAAGAAATTCGCCAAAAAACTACCCCTCGCTACTCTCTTCCAATCTGGTACAGTAGAAGCTCTTGCCCAATTGCTTTCTCCGGAAGAAGCAGTCAGTTCTCAGGTTTTAGGAGCAGAAGATAACCAAGAGAAATTAGAAAATTCTTGGTCATGTCTGGTTCCAATTCAACCTCAAGGTTCCAAACCACCTTTTTTCTGCATCCATCCTTTGGGTGGAGAAGTTCTACGTTACCGCTCCTTAGCACTGCACTTGGGACCAGATCAACCATTCTATGGAATACAACCGCGAGGACTCGATGGAAAACTGCCTCCCCTAACCAGAATTGAGGACATGGCAGCGCTTTACATTCAAGAAATCCAAACTATTCAACCAAATGGTCCTTATTATCTCGGGGGGTATTCACTAGGAGGCGTTATTGCTTGCGAAATGGCTCATCAACTTCGCAAGCAAGGTCAAGAAGTCGGTGTTCTCGCCATGTTTGATACTGGTCTTCCAGGTTCTACCCAGCGAGTGCCATTCATAGTGCGAATTTTCATCCACCTCTCAAACTTGTTACAACGAGGACCTACATACCTAAGGAAAAAAATTGTAAGTTGGAATCAGTGGGCTCAATACCAACTGCGGCATAAATACCTAACTTTCTTGGGAATTCAGGAGTCTTTGCCTGAAGATGACAAGCACTTCAATATTATGGACGCTAATATGCTGGCTTGGACGGGATATAGTTACAAACCTTACTCAGGTCGGATCATTCTCTTGCGGACTGATGACAAAAGTGATGACTCACAAGACCATGCTGTTGGGGTTCAATCTGATCCATTCTTAGGTTGGGGCAAGATCATCACTGGCGGAATAGATCTCCATTACATTCCTGGCTCTCATACAACCTTATTTGATGAACCCCATGTTCGGGTTCTGGCTGACAAATTGAAGGAGTACTTAGACAAGGCATATAAGTAGGCAGACAGAATTTTTTGTAGGATGCGTTACGCAAGGCTAACGCATCCTTTGCTTGGACAGTATGGGTTACGCTTCGCGCTTCCCATCGCTACATTTTTTCACGTCAAATAATTTTACTCCCAGTGAATCCGCATGATGCCGGATGTGATCCTCAATAAAACTGGCTATGAAATAATAACTGTGGTCGTAACCTTCTTGATAACGCAAGTGTAACGGCTGATTCACCGCCGCACAAGCTTGCTCAAACACCTCAGGTAGCAACTGATCTTTGAGAAATTTATCAGCCGTGCCTTGGTCGATGAGAATAGGACTATGGTATCCAACTTGCCTTACCAATTCACTGGCATCATAGGCACGCCAACTTTCTTTATTGTCACCAAGGTATCGACTAAACGCCTTTTGGCCCCAAGGACAACGCATTGGTGCGGCAATAGGTGCAAAGGCTGAGACTGATTTGTATTGCTGGGGGTTTCTCATAGCGCAGACAAGTGCACCATGCCCTCCCATTGAATGACCAAAAATACCTTGCTGACTCGGCTGTACAGGAAAATGTTCGGCAATCAAAGCAGGTAATTCTTGAACAACATAGCTATACATTCGATAGTGAGATGCCCATGGTTCCACAGTCGCATCTACATAAAAGCCTGCACCTGTACCAAAGTCCCAGTCGTCGTCTTCACCAGGAATACCAGTATTGCGGGGGCTAGTGTCCGGTGCTACTAGCATTAAACCGTATTTTGCTGCATATTGCTGTGCGCCGGATTTCACCATAAAGTTCTCTTCCGTACAAGTCAAACCAGAGAGAAAATAGAGAACTGGCACAGGTTTGTGAGTCGCTTGGGGTGGTTGGTAGACGGCAAAGCGCATTTCCCCATGACAAGTCGAGGAAGGATGAGAGTAAAAGCCGAGTTTGCCACCAAAGCATTTATATTCTGAAAGGAGGTTGAGCATCAATGAAAATCTCCAGCGATCGCATATCTTCGTATTCTTCTCTTCTTCCGTCACCAGACGCTGCGCGAAAGAGACGGCTTTCGCTGAACGTGTCTTTGCGGTTCAAATATTCTTTTTTAACCATAAAAACGAGAAGAACACGAAGAAATTCATCTAAAACGTCACCACACTACGAATTGATTCACCCTTGTGCATCAAATCAAAAGCATCATTTATCTGCTCAATCGGCATCACATGGGTAATCAAATCATCAATATTAATCTTCCCCTGCATATACCAATCAACAATTTTCGGCACATCAGTACGCCCTCTTGCCCCACCAAATGCCGTCCCTTTCCACACGCGCCCAGTCACAAGTTGAAAAGGACGAGTGCGAATTTCCTCGCCTGCACCAGCAACACCGATAATCACGCTGACTCCCCAACCTTTGTGACAGCATTCCAAAGCTTGGCGCATGACATTCACATTACCAATGCATTCAAAACTGTAATCAGCACCGCCTTTGGTTAAGTCAACCAAATAGGCAACCAAATCTCCCTCAACTTCCTTGGGATTGACGAAGTGAGTCATGCCAAACTTTTCTGCCAAAGCCCTCTTGTTGGGATTGAGATCTACCCCCACAATCATATTGGCTCCCACCATCCGTGCCCCTTGGATGACATTTAAGCCAATACCACCCAAACCGAAAACCACCACATTCGCGCCCGGTTCCACTTTGGCTGTATTGATGACTGCACCAATTCCCGTTGTCACACCGCAACCAATGTAACAAACTTTATCAAACGGCGCATCCTCCCGAATTTTTGCCACAGCGATTTCCGGCAGCACTGTATAGTTAGCAAAGGTAGATGTGCCCATGTAGTGATGAATCATTTGCCCATCAATCGAGAACCGACTGGTGCCATCGGGCATGACACCACGTCCTTGAGTGGCGCGGATCGCCTGACACAGATTTGTTTTGAAGCTTAGACAATATTCGCACTGACGGCATTCAGGGGTGTACAGAGGAATCACATGATCCCCAGGCTTTACACTCGTCACGCCTTCCCCCACCTCCACAACAACACCAGCACCTTCATGTCCTAAAATTGCTGGAAATAAACCCTCGGGATCGGCACCAGAAAGAGTAAAAGCATCGGTATGGCAAACTCCGCTCGCTTTTATCTCGACCAAGACCTCCCCAGCTTGGGGTCCTTCTAGTTTAACTGTTTCAATACTCAACGGCTTACCAGGACCGTGAGCCACTGCTGCTTTTATTTCCAAAATCCGCCCTCCTTATCAAGAATTTACTCATTCACGCATTCAAAGTATGCCGCTTTACGGGCACTCTACGCATAGACTTCATCAATGCATAGCGTTTACAAAATAGAAAGCCAGTTCTTGCATATGTCCTGCCAGGATACTGTATGCAAATTGAATTTATCTTGCATTACTTAGGTGTCATTAGATAAAATGCACTGTACTATTTGTTTTTCCTAAATTTGTATCTTTTTTCTCTGAACAAGAACCGTTATAAATATAATGTTGCTGTACCCGATAGTGCCATTCTCTAGTTACATTGGATAGAAGCGGTAGCAGCTTTTCTGGCAACAGCAGTGTGTCAGCAGCAACTACTCTGTATATTTGTCCACCACTAGATTACACTTATTTTTCTAGCCTATGAACCCTGCCCTGACTCAATTCGGCGTCCATATGTCCAACCTGACTGGTGTTAGAGCCATTATGAAGGACATTATTGAAACTTTACGAGCTAGTGCGGGGCAGCAATTAATTAATTTGAGTGCTGGAAATCCATTAATTTTGCCCGAAGTAGAACAATTATGGCGAGATTGCACAGCACAATTGCTAGCTAGCCCAGAATATGGTGAAGTTATTTGTCGCTATGGTTCAAGTCAAGGCTATGCACCACTGATTGAAGCAATTGTTGAAGATTTTAATCAGCGCTATGGGTTAAATTTAAGCGATCGCAACGTTCTTGTCACTCCAGGAAGTCAAAGTCTTTACTTCTACGCCGCTAATGCTTTTGGAGGGTACACGGCTAGTGGAGAACTGAAAAAAATCGTTCTGCCTCTCAGTCCCGACTACACAGGTTATGGTGGTGTTTGCTTAGTTCCAGAAGCTTTGATTGCCTACAAACCCGCTTTAGATATCGACGCAGCAGCACACAAGTTTAAATATCGCCCCGACTTCAGCAAACTGTCAATTACAGACAAAACTGGTTGCGTTATCTTTTCTCGCCCCTGCAACCCTACGGGTAATGTCCTCACTGATGATGAAGTGAAGAAAATTGCTGCCCTTGCTGAGCCTTACAATGTGCCTGTGTTAATAGACTCGGCTTATGGTCTTCCCTTCCCGGCGCTAAACTTTACCCAGATGAGCCCAATATTCGGCAAGAACATCCTCCACTGCATGACTTTGTCCAAAGCTGGATTACCAGGAGAACGCATTGGCATTGCTGTTGGGGATGAACGGGTGATTCAACCTCTAGAGTCTTTCCAGACAAATGCCTGTCTCCATGCATCACGCTATGGACAAGCCATAGCAGCGCTTGCCATTAAATCTGGTGCTTTGGCAGAAATTTCGACGCAAGTCATCCGCCCATTCTATCAGAATAAGTTTACTGTTTTGGAAAGCACATTAAACGAAGCAATGCCCAAGGATTTACCTTGGTTCCTCCATCGTGGTGAGGGAGGAATTTTTGCGTGGTTGTGGTTGCAGGATCTGCCAATAACCGACTGGGAATTGTACCAGGAACTTAAGCGTGTAGGTGTTATAGTTGTCCCTGGTAGTACTTTCTTCCCTGGTTTAGAGGAAGAGTGGGAACACAAGCAGCAGTGTGTCCGTGTTAGCCTCACCGGTAGTGATGAGGAAATTGCTACGGGTATGCAGCGTTTGGCGAAAGTGGTACAACAGCTTTATCAGCGTGCTGCTGTAAGTGCTTAAACCAATCGCAGACGACGCAGAGTCATTAGAGGAAAAGATGAAGGAGAAGGAGACTAGGGGAAATAAGGGAAATAAGGGAGATGGGGTCACAAAATCTCCCTCATCCTTACCAATCCCTACTCCTGAAGGTTGGCTAGAAATTGGCTCGATTGTGGCACCCCAAGGATTGTACGGAGAGATGCGGATTTATCCCAACACGGACTTCCCCGAACGCTTTGAGGTGCCTGGTAAACGGTGGTTATTGCGTCCTGATAAGACGGAACCACAAGCCGTAGAATTACTGGCGGGACGTTATATTGAAGGTAGGAATTTATATATTATTAAATTAGCTGGTATAGACAATCGCAACCAAGTTGAGGAGTTGCGTGGTTGTAAGTTGATGGTGCCCCAGAGCGATCGCCCCCAGTTAGGAGAGGATGAATATCATGTCGTAGATTTGATTGGCTTGCCAGTCTTTCAGCAGGAATCTGGTGAACTTGTTGGTACAGTGGTGGATGTTCTTTCTGCAGGTAATGATTTGTTGGAAGTGGAAATACAAACTTCCAAAGACGAAAAACAAAAGACCAAAAACCAGAAACCAAAAACTGTTTTGATTCCATTTGTCAAAGCTATAGTGCCAGTTGTAGATTTAGAAGCCTGTCGCATTGAAATCACTCCACCAACTGGATTGCTTGAAATTTAATATTATCTGTTTTTGGATATCAATAAATATTTAAAAAAATTGGTATTTTTTATTTTTAATTAAGGCTTAACCTGAATAGGTATTGTCAGCTTATATCGAAGTAGCCTCTATCCAAAGATATATTTATATAGTTCCATTATAAAAATTTTCTGCTTTACTAATCAAAAACTTTAGTTTTGATTTTAAATAAAATATTTATTAAAAGTTATCCAAACAAAATTTTCATCTGCTAACCTTTCATAATGGTTATGAAAAGTATCTATTGAGATTTTTCTAAATTAGAACTCTTGCACGAATATTTTGTGTAAGGGAATGAGAAAGTAAAGCAGCGCAACAAATCTCAGAAGATGCGTTACGGACTTCGTCCTAACACATCCTACAAATCTTTTATAGCATTCATGCAAGAGGTCTATTCAATAAAATAATCGAGTAGCTTTCACCGCTACTAATCTCAAGATTTCTAGATGATTACTGAAAGCTTTATCATAGGTATGATGAACTATTACCAGCAGACAACTAAACTTCGATTGTGGTGATTTTATAAAAACCCTTTTGTAAGGAGTTTCGATATGACTCTAGCAAGCCCTCCACAAACAAAGTCTTTAACAGCTGAAGAACTGCAGAAGATGAACGCCTATTGGCGTGCAGCTAATTATCTTTCCGTTGGGCAAATATATCTACTCGATAATCCTCTTCTGAAAGAACCGCTGAAGGTGGAACACATCAAACCCAGACTTTTGGGTCACTGGGGAACAACTCCGGGTCTTAACTTTATCTACGTTCATCTCAACCGGATCATCAAAAAGTATGACCAGGATATGATCTACATTGCTGGTCCTGGTCATGGTGGTCCTGGAATAGTTGCAAACGTTTACTTAGAAGGCACCTACAGTGAGTACTATCCCAACATTTCCCAAGATGCTGAGGGAATCAAGAAACTCTTCAAACAATTCTCATTCCCTGGCGGTGTTGGTAGCCATTGCACTCCCGAACTTCCTGGTTCTATTCACGAAGGCGGTGAACTTGGTTACTCTCTGTTCCATGCCTACGGTGCTGCTTTTGATAACCCCGACCTCATTGTTGCTTGTGTGATTGGCGATGGCGAAGCGGAAACGGGACCTCTCGCGACAAGCTGGCACTCTAACAAGTTCCTCAACCCCGCCAGAGATGGAGCGGTCCTCCCCATCCTGCACCTCAACGAGTACAAAATTGCCAACCCAACAGTGCTTTCACGGATCAGCCATGAGGAGTTAGAGAATTTATTTTTAGGCTATGGCTACAAACCTTACTTTGTGGAAGGTTCCGATCCAGAAAAGATGCATCAGCTGATGGCAGCAACCCTGGATACTGTCATTCACGAAATCAAAGAAATTCAGGAAGATGCTCGTAATAACGGCTTCAGTAAGCGTCCGCAATGGCCCGTGATTATCCTAAGAAGCCCAAAAGGTTGGACGGGACCCAAGGAAGTCGATGGTGAAAAGACAGAAGGTTTTTGGCGATCGCACCAAGTACCTTTTGGGGAGTTGGCAAGTAAGCCAGAACACATCAAACTGCTAGAAGAGTGGTTGAGGAGTTACAAGCCTGAAGAACTCTTTGATGAGAAGGGTAGATTTATTCCAGAACTTGCACAACTCGCTCCCAAAGGAAAGCGACGCATGGGTGACAATCCTCATGCCAACGGCGGTCTCCTGTTACGCGACTTGAGAATGCCTGATTTTCGCAATTATGCGGTTGATGTTTCTGAACCAGGCAGAGTTATTGCCGAAGCCACCAAGGTGACGGGGAAATTCCTGCGGGATGTGATGAAACTTAATTCGGAGTCTCGAAATTTCCGTATGTTTGCTCCGGACGAAACCAAGTCCAATCGCTTGGATGCTGTGTTTGAAGCAACAGACAGGACTTGGGTAGCTGACACATATCCTTATGACGTCAACTTGTCTCCCGACGGTCGAGTGATGGAAATACTTAGTGAAAACGCCTGTCAGGGGTGGTTGGAAGGATACCTTCTCACTGGTCGCCACGGCTTCTTTTCCTGTTATGAGGCGTTCATCCACATCGTAGACTCCCAGTTCAACCAGCACGCCAAGTGGCTTGATACTAGTCAGGACGTTCCCTGGCGCAGACCTATTGCTTCGCTCAACTACTTGCTCACCTCCCATGTTTGGCGGCAAGACCACAACGGCTTTTCTCACCAAGACCCTGGTTTTATCGACCTTGCGGTCAACAAGAAAGCAAAGGTGATTCGGGTGTATTTGCCCCCCGATGCTAATTGTTTGCTGTCGGTTACTGACCATTGTTTGCGCAGCCGTGACTATGTCAACGTCATCGTTGCAGGAAAGCAACCTGCTTTGCAATATTTGAATATGGATGCAGCAATTAAGCACTGCACCAAAGGTCTCAGTATTTGGGAATGGGCTAGTAATGACCAAGGTAGTGAACCAGATGTGGTAATGACGTGTGCAGGAGACGTTCCCACAATGGAAACCTTGGCAGCAGTGGACATCTTGCGTCAGAACTTCCCAGATCTCAAAGTACGGGTGGTGAACGTCGTAGATTTGATGAAACTTCAACCTGAGAGTGAACACCCTCATGGGCTGAGTGACAAAGACTTCGATAGTATTTTTACCACTGACAAGCCGATTATCTTTGCCTTCCACGGTTATCCTTGGTTAATCCACCGTTTAACCTATCGCCGCACCAATCACAAGAATTTGCACGTGCGGGGTTACAAGGAAGAAGGAACGACCACCACACCCTTTGATATGACCGTCGTCAACGATTTGGATCGCTTCCACCTAGCTATGGATGTTATCAACCGTGTCCCGCAGCTAGGCTATAAGGCAGCTTATGTCAAGCAGATGCTGCAAGATAAACTGATTGAACATAAGCACTACATTGCCGAGTACGGCGAAGATATACCGGAAATTCAGAACTGGAAATGGCCCTATTAAAGGAATTGTGAATGGGTTGCTGGCGTTGAGGGGAAACCCCAACGCCAGCGCTCATGACAGCGAGCTAACCTTGTTGCAGTACTGGCGCAGCAACGCACTAACTCACTAACTAATACCATTTCCCGAAAATCTGACTACAGATGAAAGAAGGTTCGTAATTGCGCTTAAGCGCTACTACGAGCAATGTGTAGCTTTCATTTAGCGAATTGGCATAAACTAAAGCCCGTTTAATATTTAAATTTTTTAAATTTTTGTGGAGTGGGTATCTTGCCATTAGTGTCAAGTAAAATGTTAAACAGCTTACTAACTATTTTCAATTCCTAACAAACCTTAAAAGATGCCAATCAAATCCACCTTCTGTTGCATAGACTGTCAGGATTGGTTCAGGAATATATTTGAGAGTAAGGAGTGGTTAGTAGGGGCGAACAACACTTTGCCTTGACTAACAAACCTAGAAACAGGAGGCTTCATCTTGACTAAGCTAAAAGTTGGTATCAATGGATTTGGTCGGATCGGGCGATTAGTGTTTCGCGCTGGCATTAACAACCCCAACATCGAGTTTGTCGGCATTAACGACCTGGTACCACCAGATAACCTCGCTTATTTATTGAAGTACGACTCAACCCACGGAACCTTTAAGGGCAACGTTGAAGCAAAGAATGATGGCATTCTTGTCAATGGACAATTCATTCCTTGTGTGTCAATCAGAAACCCGGCGGAATTACCTTGGGGCAAGTTGAGTGCAGACTATGTCGTAGAATCTACAGGGCTTTTCACTAACCATGAAGGAGCAGCAAATCACCTCATAGCAGGAGCAAAACGGGTGATCATTTCTGCTCCCACGAAAGACCCAGACCGGGTTCCTACTTTGCTGGTAGGTGTAAACCATCACTTGTTTGACCCAGCAAAAGATACCATTGTTTCTAATGCCAGCTGTACGACAAACTGTTTGGCTCCCGTAGCTAAGGTCATTAACGATAACTTTGGATTAACCGAAGGGTTAATGACCACAGTTCATGCTATGACTGCCACACAGCCCACTGTAGATGGTCCTAGCAAAAAGGACTGGCGCGGTGGACGCGGTGCAGCACAGAACATCATTCCCTCTTCTACAGGTGCAGCAAAAGCTGTGGCACTTGTTTTGCCAGAGTTAAAGGGCAAGTTGACTGGTATGGCACTCCGGGTTCCTACTCCCGATGTCTCGGTAGTTGATTTGACCTTTAAAACTGCCAAAGCCACCAGCTATAAAGAAATTTGCGCTGCTATGAAGGCAGCTTCTGAAGGAGAGCTAAAAGGTATCTTAGGTTACACAGAAGACGAAGTCGTTTCCACAGATTTTCAGGGCGATCCTCGTTCCAGCATCTTTGATGCGGGTGCTGGTATTGAACTCAACTCGAACTTCTTCAAGGTAGTTGCTTGGTACGACAATGAGTGGGGTTACTCAAATCGCGTCATTGACCTCATGTTGTCTATGGCACAGAAGGAAGGTCTGTTGGAACGTGTAGCAGTTGCAGTCGCATAATTTCAAACATTTCGTAATTCGTAATTAGGTTAGTCATTACGAATTACGAATTTTGAATGTGAAGTACCCCTTTTTGCTTCGCTGAAAAAGGGGCTTCCAATTTCAGTTCTGCAACGACGGTCTTATTCGTCTTTTGGGTTTCCCGTCTCATCCGCCGATGCCTCTTCAAACTTGTGTTTGATTTGGTCTGACTCAGCGTCCACAGGCAGACACCCGCCTCCCGCAGGTGTATAACTTTACGTACAACATGGCTTGGCTTGTTTTTCCCATAGGACGTAACCTTACGAACCAGTGGTCATGTTTTTCCCTGATCTACCGATTTATCTGCGGCAAGGTTCGTACACCTACTTTGAAGTTAGCCTGTCTGTTCAATACGGTCAGGTGGGTCAACGACCATTGACATACTAGCATAAATATGTCCACAACATAGACATATTTATGAAGACAAAAGAAGTACACATCCGTATATCTGACAAACGTTTCAGAAAGCTAAAAAACTATGCCACGCTGAAGGAGAAGACGGTGACTCAAATAATCGAAGATTACATTGACCGATTACCCAACACGGAGACTGACGACTCCTCAGCCACCCCACTCCCTCTCAATCCTACGGATTGAATTGGTCGGGGGTGTTTTCGTCGCCGTCCGGTGTCCATCCCCACCCTACTTCGTAGAGGGTGGGGACTTTGGCGAATTCGTTAAAATGTATTGTGACTCAACTTCCCAGATTCTGATAGCAATCACTGGGTTGAGCGCAGTTATTCAAATGGCAAAAGTCACAAAATGAGCGCGTAGGGTGTAGGGTTGTAGGGTGTAGGGATAGAAAAATTTCTACACTCCACTCCGCTGTCTGTATCTTTAGTCAATGACATCGCGATGGCTATCAAAACTATACACACCCAACCGTTTACTGACCAAAAACCAGGCACATCTGGACTAAGAAAGAAAGTTTCTGTCTTCCAAAAGCCTCACTACTTGGAAAACTTTGTGCAATCCATCTTTGATAGTCTGCAAGGATATCAAGGTCAAACTCTGGTGTTAGGAGGCGATGGTCGCTACTACAATCGTCAGGCAATTCAAACTATCCTCAAAATGGCAGCCGCTAATGGCTTTGGTCGAGTGCTGGTTGGTCAAGGTGGGATTTTGTCTACCCCGGCGACTTCTGCCATTATTCGTAAGTATGGCACCTTTGGTGGCATCATCCTCTCGGCAAGTCACAATCCTGGTGGTCCAGAAGGTGACTTTGGTATAAAGTACAATATTGGCAATGGTGGACCAGCCCCAGAAAAAGTCACGGAAGCTATTTATAAACGCAGTCAAGAGATTGATAACTATAAAATCTTGGATGTTCCTGATGTTAATCTTGATACATTAGGGAAATTCAAGATAGGCGACATGGCGGTAGAAGTGATAGATTCCGTCGCAGACTACGCAGAGTTAATGCAGTCACTGTTTGACTTTGACCGCATCCACCAGCTGGTTACTAACGGGCAATTCCGTATGTGCATCGACTCGTTGCACGCTGTCACTGGTCCCTATGCTCACAATATTTTTGAGCAGCGTTTGGGCGCAGCGCAAGGTACTGTCAAAAATGGCACACCCCTAGAGGACTTTGGCGGTGGACATCCTGACCCCAACCTCGTTTACGCTCATGACTTGGTAGAAATTCTGTTTGGAGAAAACGCTCCTGACTTTGGGGCTGCTTCCGATGGAGATGGCGATCGCAACATGATTTTAGGACGCCGATTCTTTGTCACTCCTAGCGATAGCTTAGCAATATTAGCGGCAAATGCCAAATTGGTTCCTGGGTATAGCTCTGGTTTAGCAGGCATTGCTCGCTCAATGCCCACCAGTCAAGCACCAGACCGGGTGGCAAAACAACTCGGGATAGAGTGTTACGAAACTCCTACAGGCTGGAAGTTCTTTGGCAATCTGCTAGATGCAGGTAGAGCCACCCTCTGCGGTGAAGAGAGTTTTGGCACAGGTTCCAACCATATCCGTGAGAAAGATGGTCTTTGGGCAGTGTTGTTCTGGTTGAATATTCTTGCCGTGCGACAACAGTCTGTAGAGGAGATTGTCACAGAACATTGGCAAACCTACGGGCGTAATTACTACTCTCGCCATGACTATGAAGAAGTGGATAGCGATCGCGCCAATAGTCTAATCACAAGTCTGCGTGCTATTGTGCCAAACCTCAAAGGAAAACGGTTTGGTTCCTATGAGGTCGAGTACGGTGACGACTTCAGTTACACTGACCCAATTGATGGTAGCATCAGCCAAAAACAAGGAGTGCGCATTGGCTTCACCGATGGTTCGCGGATTGTTTTCCGGTTATCTGGTACAGGTACACAAGGTGCAACATTAAGGCTTTACTTAGAAAGTTACGAAAGCGATCCTGCAAAGCAAAATCTTGACCCTCAACAAGCATTGGGAGAACTTATCTCAATTGCAGATGAGATTGCCCAAATTCATGCTTTGACGGGAATGGAGAAGCCAACTGTCATTACCTGATGTTTCAGACTGGACATTCGGCTGTCTAAACAACACACACAACGTAGGGGCACAGCAATGCTGTGTCCTAAAGAGCCAAGCTGTCTTCTACTCAATAATCACAGTAAATCTTCCTCTGATAGCTAGGCTACTTTCATTAAGGCTCTCAAGGTTCCGACTTTCAAATCTTGATTACTATGAACGGGAATCGATAGAATTTGGTCTACGTCGGGTCTTTCGTAGATATGGTGGCTACCAGTAATTTTTCGCAAAACCCAACCTCTTTGTTCCACAATCTTGCACAGTCGCTTGTCAGAAACAGATTTCATACAGCAATTTCGACAACTTGAGCTATTGGCTCAACTGCATCACGATTGTTAGCAACATCGAGCCAACCTTCAATGGCGTCCTTTAAGTTAAATTAGCCATCACCTCGTCCATAGTGTCTCCTTCATTGACGCTCCCACGGCTACCACATTTCGCTTCGCTCCAATGTGGTATAAAGCCGTGGGATTCTTGGTTCATCGACGTACCTTCAAACTACCTATCTCTTGCGAGCAGTCCTCAAACCAAAAACCCGTTCTATTGAACCAAGTTTTGAGCTTGATTTAGATAGCCCCAGAGGGCTTCATCATCTCCAAGCGTTAGGTACTTGTAGACAGTGCCTTAGAAGCTGGTTCTGTCATTTCCCTGGTTTTCGTGCGCCCCACGATACCTTAATTTCTGAAATTATTTTGCTTTTCTGGATTTGGTTTGTGTTAGAAACTCTGGCTATGTTTTCACTCGACTTCGCCACCGAGCAGCAAGTATTGTGATTCGACCACGGAGTGGGGTACTGTCTGCCAAAAGGCTCAACCCTATTTGCCGGACACCCTGTCTTGGACTTTCACCTGTCGCTCTCATTAGTATAACACCAAGAACTAAAGAGTCGCAAAGATGGGCAAGAAAAGATTGAAGAACGTACCTATTTTGTATGAAGGAATTAAGAAGAAGCGAGCCATTGGATTAACGGACACAGCCTATCAAAACCTTCAAGAAGCGGCGGCGGCTGAGAAACTCTGTTTGTCCGAATTCGTTGAAACATGGGCACGGCAGCTAAAGCTGCAACGCATTCATGAGTCACCACTGAAGGAGAGTTTCCAACGCCAGATGCTCCACTTGGGGAAACACGCCAGGTGCTACAACGCGGGGAACCCGCGCAACGCACTGGCTCCCCAAGACCGCACTGGCTCCTCCGTAGATGTCTGGCGTCCCCACACCTTTAAGGTGTGGGCTTTCTGCTTTCATTGCTGTAATGCAACCAGGAAGCGTGGGAACCTCCGCCCAATAACCTCCTTCTTCCGCTGGATGAATGATTGCTCTAATTCTCATGTTCCTGTCGAGCTAGTTGTTGAGATTATACTAACAACCATACTTGCTTGTTCTCAACTGAGGCTCATGAAATCAACTTGATCAAACCCTACCAATATCTTGTCAACTTTCGACAGCTTTCAATCCCTCTAACTCACTCAAAAAAAAGATTTAGACACGGCACATTAGACAGATGTTCATTAGGTGAAACGATCTGATAATTGTTTATGCCATAACCACTCTAAAAATCGGTTTCTTGACTCATGAAAATACTGGTACTTAATGCCGGCTCAAGCAGTCAAAAGAGTTGTTT
This sequence comes from Nostocales cyanobacterium HT-58-2, assembly GCA_002163975.1. Classification (GTDB taxonomy): domain Bacteria; phylum Cyanobacteriota; class Cyanobacteriia; order Cyanobacteriales; family Nostocaceae; genus HT-58-2. The sequence continues at coordinate 387,459 of CP019636.1, forward strand.
GTACGAAATTACGGGTGAGACTCTCCCCGAAGAACCGCTCAAACCTATTTGGGAAGGAAAAGTAGACTGGAGTCATGAACAAGGTTTTGCAGAAATCGAGGTCAAAACAGCCAAGGGTGAAAAATTACAAGAGAAAATCCCCACTGACTCCCGACCTCGAATCATAGCTCATATGCTTGATATGATGTGCAACGGTTCCACTCAAGTCATTAGTCAGCCGTCAGAAATTGATGTGGTGGGACATCGTGTGGTACATGGTGGGCAAGAGTACCGTGAAAGTGTCGTGATTACAGAGGATGTCAAAAAGGCGATCGCCCGTCTTGCTTCCCTTGCTCCTACACATAATCCAGCAAATTTGGAAGGTATAAAAGCGATTGAAAAACATTGGGGTTCGCTTACTCAAGTGGCAGTATTTGATACTGCCTTTCATTCTCATCTTCCTGATGCAGCAGCCATCTATCCCGGTCCTTACGAGTGGGTAGAGCAAGGTATCCGTCGTTATGGTTTTCATGGCATTAGTCATCAGTACTGCTCTCACCGTGCGGCACGCATCCTTGGTCGAGATTTAGCATCTTTACGGTTAATCACCTGTCATTTGGGCAACGGTTGCTCTTTAGCAGCAGTTAAAAATGGTCGCAGTATTGACACAACAATGGGATTCACGCCTTTAGATGGATTGATGATGGGCAGCCGTTCTGGTGCCGTTGACCCAGGGATTTTGATTCACCTGTTGCGGCAACCTGATTATTCAGTTGACAAGCTCGATTATGTGCTAAACCATGCTTCTGGCTTACATGGAATTTCTGGTATCTCTAATGATATGCGACAAATTAGAGAAGCAATTTTGCAAGGGAATTCCCGGGCTCAACTAGCGTTGGATATCTACGTGCATCGCCTACAGTTTTATATCGGGGGGATGCTTGCTAGCTTGGGTGGATTAGATGCTTTGGTGTTTACCGCAGGTGTAGGCGAAAATGCTCCTGAGATTCGCGCCGCCGCTAGTGAAGCTTTTGGATTTTTAGGCTTAAAAATTGACCACGAAAAAAACACACATAAGCCTGTTGATGTAGATATTGCTACCCCTGACTCGACAGTGCGAGTCCTAGTGATTCATACAGAAGAAGATTGGGAAATTGCTTGTGAATGTTGGCGACTGTTGAAACAGAGCGATTGAATGCCTCAATTTTAATGCTAACTGTAGATGTGGTAGAACTTTGAAGGACAATGCAAAAGTTAGGATTTTTCCCCTTGACAGTGGCTGTGCTGATCACGCTTACACTCACCAGTTGCAGCACCCTGACCACTGACCAGTATGAAGCAACAGCGCTCACCAGTTATACCTGGCAAGTTAAATATGCTGACGACTTAACCAATGAACAAGTACCACGCTTTGAAACCTTCGCTACCACTTCCTTGCTCAATCGTAATGGTTTGAAGCCAGAAGGAGCAGTCACTGGTCCTGATGATAAGGGTTTATGGTGGCCCGCTTTACCGCCGCGACCTTCTGTTGATCAAGTGGAACAACGTAAAAGATCCCAAGAGGCAAGCACCCCCGAATTAATAAAAACTGTCAAGTACCAACTGACCTATGGAGTGGGAGAACAACAAAGAACACTACCCACAAACCATGATGTTTATCGACAGGTCGTGAAGGCATACCCGTCACGAACTCCCTTGCAATTAACTTTGGGAGTGAATGATAACTCAGTTGAGAAAGCTGAACCCGTTGGCAGCAAAGAGAAATAGCTGAATTGAAATTAAAGGAATCGAAAAGTCATTGTGAAGTTTCTCTTGCAGAGCTTCTCTCTAAGATTCGAGATTACAAAAAGTTGCATATAATAGCTATCTTGTCATAATTGTAACTTTTCTTTAGAAATACTCACAATAGTACCGTTATGGTAGATATGGTAGATGTCGATTACTTGACGCTACTTGAGTCAGGAGTTGAAGCTTGGAATTATTGGAGGGAGAAAAACCCCGAAATTAAGCCAAACCTCAGTTATGTAGAATTGTCTGCAAATTTAGATAATGTGAACCTTAGCCACGTAAACCTTAGATGTGCAAAAATTTACTTTGCAGAACTGCAAAATGCAAATCTCACTAATGCAGATTTGAGAGGAACAGATTTTACCATCGTAGATTTGAGTGGAGCAGACCTTAGTCATGCAGACCTCAGTGATGGACTCTTTTTAGGTTCAGTTGAGTTTAGCGGAGCCAACTTGAGTGGAGTGAACCTCACACGAGCAGACTTGGGTACTTGCGTTATCAGCCACGGTCTTTTTTTTCGGGCTAGTCTTAGTGGCGTGAACCTCAGTCATGCAAATTTGAATCAGGCAAGTTTGAGATTTGCAGATCTCAATGGAGCCAACCTTTGTGGAGCAAACCTGTCTGGAGCAGATCTGTGTGGAGCAGATTTGAGAGAAGCGAACCTTTTTGGAGCAGATCTCAGTAAGGCAGATTTAAGAGGAGCAGATTTCAGCGATGCTAATCTGGCATATGCAAACCTGAGTGGAGCCAAGTTGGCAGGAGCACCAAATTTTGGAAACTTGGGAATTTATGACCTCAGTTATCTCAATGACAGAAGGGTTAACTTGAGCAATGCCAACCTTAATGGTGCGAATTTAAGCGAGGTAGACTTAACAGATGCGATTCTTACCAGTGTAAAGGTGCCAGACATTAGAGTTCAGAACTGAATATCTGCTGAAACTAGTGTGATAAGAATCACAACTTTATGGTGATACGTGGCACTAAATAGTTGTGAGATCGAACAATGGATGGTAGTGACCGTAGTACTTTCCTAACCTCGTGATATTGAGGATATTAGTAAATAACATCTTGCGATTAGTCACTCAATAAGAGTGAACTTGCCAAACTCATTTAAACCACAACATCAGTTGAGGCTGTAACTATGAAAAAGATATTAAATTTTATTTATAACTTAATTGGTCTGGAAACTGAAGAATCACGGTTATCTGATTCTTACAAGCATTAAACTCCAAACAGATCTTGGATACAGCACTATTGCTGTGGCTAAATACTATCCGAAATTTGAGTAGCAGTATGCTGCTTTAAAGCAATTAATCTTGCAGCACTAACCTGACATTGGCATTTTCTAAACCAGGTTGGTTGATCTGGTTCAAGGTCTTGTAAACTGCATACTTCTGATTGATGGAATTGATGAGTTGAGCCTGATTGTGCTTGATAGCAACACCCGGCACATCAGCAATAAAGTCAAAAGTTCCATCAGCATTACAAGACCAGTTAATATCACATTCCCCTTCAAGAACAGCGACGATGTCTGCATCAACTTTTTGACCGTTGACACAACGAACAGTACCATCTGCAATCACGCAGATGCCCAAGTCACGTAGCGTTGACTTCAGGATTTCGACATCGGTGAGTTTGGTGGGAAAACTACGAAAGTGAGACATAGTTATTAACTCCTTGAAAAATTTGGGAAAAGCGACAATTGCTGGAGAAAAAGTCATTAGCGATGTCTGCAACAACACAAAGCGCGATCGCTCCACTTCTCAGAAGATACTTTTGTCATCCTCAAGAATGGAAAGCTAGAAAACCTGACTTTTGACCCTAACTTTCCCAGTGTTGAGGTGGAAGGAAGATAGCATGCAGTGCCTTTGGAAATTTAAATACCGCTCTTGCATCACTTAGGATTTTGGTGTCAGTCGCACTACTAAATAAGCCAAATTTAGTTAGTTAAGAAGAAAATATATTTCTTTATGTAGTGATAAAGCCACGATGATCATTTTTAGGATGATCTCACACTAATAAGCTAGTATATGAGCAGCAAGATGACGCCTAGATTGGTGCTTTCTCCAACTTGGTTACGGTTTTTGGTGATCATAGTATTGGTAATAGGGGTATTTTTTCGATTCGTCAATCTAGAGCAAAAAATTTATTGGTACGATGAGTCTTTTACATCACTACGGGTATCTGGCTATAAAGAGGCAGAGTTGCTCCAAGAAGCCTCTAATAAAAATATTCTTGGCATTGAGGATTTACAGAAGTATCAGAGTCTTAATGCTGAAAAAGGTTTAGCTGATACACTCAATTCTTTAGCGTTAGAAGATGCTCAACACCCACCGTTGTATTACATAGCCATGCGGTTTTGGTTGCAGTGGTTCGGTAATTCCATAGCTGCAAGGCGAAGTTTGTCTGTCTTCAGTAGCTTATTGGTATTTCCTTGCCTATATTGGCTATGCTGTGAATTATTTGCATCAGTGTTAGTGGCATGGGTAGCACTTGCCTTAGTTTCTGTCTCACCATTACACGTACTGTATGCCCAGGAAGCACGAGAGTATAGTTTGTGGACGTTGACAATCCTACTATCGAGTGCTGTGTTATTACAAGCTATGCGACTTAAAACAAAGCTCAGTTGGGGAATTTATGCAGCAACAGTAGTTTTGGGGCTTTATGTTTTCACCTTCTCTGCATTCGTGAATATTGGGCATGGGATTTATCTAGCAGCGACACAAGGTTGGCGATTTACGAAGACACTAGCTAACTTCGTGCTTGCCTGTTTAGCAGGGCTTATCGCTTTCGTGCCTTGGCTGTGGGTTATTATTACGAACTTTTCCCATATTCAGTTGACAACGGACTGGTTAAATCATGGCGAACGATGGTATGTAGTGCAAAAGTGGTTGTTCAATCTTTGCACTGTTTTTTTTGATTTAAACTTTTCTCATAGTTTTAATAATCTATTTCCGTATCTAATCACCATCCTAGTCGGATATGCAATTTATGTTGTTTGTTGTTATGCTCGAAAACGCATTTGGTTATTTATATTGATAATGATTACAGCTACAACACTTCCCTTGGTTGTGCAAGATTTGATTGTCGGTGGACAGCGTTCGGGTATCAGTCGATTTTTAATTCCTTGTTATTTAGCTATTCAACTGGCAGTTGCTCACTTGCTCGCTACTCAAATGACTTCTACTTCTATTAGTATTCAGCAACGACAGTTATGGCAGCTTGTTATGGTAACGTTAATCTCGGCTGGAATCGTTTCCTGCATAGTGAGTTCCCAAGCAAAAGTTTGGTGGACTAAGTATCACAGCTACGATAACCCCTCGGTTGCTTCTATTATTAATCAAGCTGCCCACCCGCTTTTAATCACTAAACCTGGTAATGGACTAGCTTTAAGTTACCTGCTGAATTCAAAAGTGCAATTGCAATTGGTAGTTCCACCAAACATACGCATTATTCCTAATGGTTACAGTGATGTATTTTTATACGATTCTGGTCATGAATTACAATCTGCATATGAAAAACAAGGAAACTACAAGCTAGTACTGACCTACCAACCTTGGTTTTGGAAACTAGTAAAACCATGAATCAGCTAGTTTTTGTAACAACTAATCTTGAAGGTTGGTTTCAGGATCAATTGGCATCTCAATAGGATCAGTATCCGGCAAGTTACCTTGCATCTGCTCACTCGGAAGGTCTGGATTGTTTTGGAGATTGACAGATCCCTTTTCTGGCACTGGCTCATCCTTCAAACGAAAGGATTTAAGTTTAAAATTAGTTGTGACCTGAAACACATAAAATATTTTAAAATGTACACAATCCAATTGCCCAAGAAAGGCGAGTATATTTTATTGAAGAGCCGATTTTTAGCAAACATTCTTTAAGGCGGCTAGATATCAGCCAGGATGATAGCGAGGTAGTGGTTGTAATACTACATCTACCAGAAGATTGAAGTCAGAAGATTGAAGTGAAGCAGGAAGAAACGCAGATTTACAGGTGTTGATCGATAGATTTTTGGCCGAAGAAAACATCAACAACTATCCCTTATGTAGAAAGTGATACTGCTGCTCCTTGTCCGACTCATAGCGTACTGGGTAGCGATCGCGGTGAATTAATGCCTTATCTTAACAGTGCCATTTCCCGCTATTTTGATGAAATCACTAGAAACTAGCCGCGACTAACTCATTCATTATTCACTGTCCTGCAATCACAATACATTACCTTGCAATCACAATACATTACCTTGCAATTACAATGCATTACCTTGCAATTACAATGCATTACCTTGCAATTACAATACATTGTCCTGCAATCACAATTCACGCTTCTTACATTCGTTATTCTCAATCTCCAATTTTTAATTATGTCAAGCTCATTGTTGGCGATATGAGCGATGTCTGACGACAAGCCGCTTCGCGTCTACGCTCTCTTCTGGATCACATTTTTTCTACGTATAATATAGCGGCGTTCACCTAGGCAATGGTAATGGCTTTTCAGTTCGGGAAGTCATAGAATCTGTCAAGCAAGTAACAGGTAAAGATATCAAAATTGTAGAGCGCGATCGCCGACCAGGCGACCCACCAAGTCAGCAACGCCATAATCTACACCGTAGTTCTCGGTTTCCCAGCATCCACCACTATAAAAGCAGTAGTGTTTTGTTTACCTTACAGAGGAAAGACACGCGATTTATTATTGATGTCAATATTGTCTACCGTTCCATCTGCCTCTGCTGCATCAGTGCCGATCGCATAATATACCCCTTCGTACTGCCAAACAAAGGGATCAGCAAAATAACCTTGGTAGACTGGATTAGTATAATCCATTAGTAACTAATGACCACTGACTAATACTTGAAATTGATATAAGTTTCAACTTTTTCTTTAGACAATTGCTCTACCACCTCACACCGTAGCATCTGCCTTAGTTCTTCTGGGAGACTATCATAGTAGTCTCGTGGAAGAGTCAAATCTACCTTTGGTGTGTGTAACCAGTGCATAGCGTAACCCATGACTACCATGGGTCGTGGCTGGTTTGTCCGATTCGGTGAACAGCTGCCTTTCTTCATCAATTGTTCAATCTCTAGCTTTGGCAGTAATGTGAAAATTAAGACTTCAAAATTAATACTTGGATAAATTTATTATCTATACTTTTTTAAGCAATCTTGCCTCTTTTTTAAGAATGTTTATACGTCCAGTTGCAAGAGATCTGGACGTATAAGCATATTCTATGAGCTAAGCAAAATGATTGTTTAGAACTTTACCTGAATTTTCCCAAATTTAGCTGTATCGACGGTAACTAAATCTTTTTCTAAGGTTTTTCATATTTTACAGGGTATAGAGCAAATCACTGTTCATTTAGCGAGATGAAAGGGAACTATGTACCTATACTCTGCTAATTTAACACTCAAAATGTTCGCTCTATCTCGTCAAGGCGTCACTACATCTTTCACAGTTTGCTTATGTATGTTGGGAGTTTGCTGGTTCCAACTTCCAAAAATGCAAAAACTGCTTCATAGCAAACAAACTGCTTCACAACAAACTTTACAAAGAGAAATTCATTTAGAAAAGCTGCGCCTAAATTTCTTAAAAAGAATACCAGCTTTTGGTTACGATAATATCATTGCTAATTGGGTATATCTCAATTTTGTGCAATACTTTGGTGATGATGAAGTTCGTGCTAAAACAGGTTACAGTCTCAGTCCAGAATATTTTGAAGTCATTCTAGAACGTGACCCGCGATTTATACCTGCTTATCTGAGCCTTTCCACCAGTACTTCCATATATGCAGGTATGCCAGAACGTTCTATAAACATAACTGAGAAAGGTTTAAAGTCATTATCTTCTCAGACTCCGGAAAAGTCTTATTATGTGTGGCGGTATAAAGGTACTGATGAGTTATTGTTTTTAGGAAAATCAACAAAGGCTCAACACTCCTTTGAAATGGCAGCAAACTGGGCTAGTCAGCATATGGATGAAGATAGTCAACAAGCAGCATCTGTTTCGCAGCAAACTGCTAAATTTTTGAGTAGGAATCCTAACAGTAAATTTGCTCGAATTGCTACTTGGACAATGGTATTAAATAATCAAGTCTATGAAAAGACTCGTCAGCGAGCAATCAATGAAATTGAAGCTTTGGGAGGAAAGGTCATCACGAATCCTGACGGGAGTTACAAGATTAAATTATCTGAAAATGATTAAGAAGATAGTTAAGTATTAGATGATAGTTATATGGCGGTACGTTAGGCTAAATCCGTAACATAACGGCAGTTTCGCGCGAAGAACATCTACACTGCAAACTGCTTCACTTACTCAAGATTTACCATATCAATTAACTCTAAATCAATCAACTCTAACTACTCATAACTTCCTTGGAGGTACAACTATTTTCTGGTACAACGGTAAATTGATTGAGTCTCAAACTCTAGAATTAGAAATTGACGATCCAGGATTACTCTATGGAGCAACTGTTTTCACGACGCTGCGGGTTTACAATAACTTGCTCGAAAGTCGCTTAACTCACTGGCAGGCACATTGCGACCGCCTAAAATTTAGTTTAGAAACTTTTGGTTGGCGCACACCAAATGAAAGGCAGCTGCGTCAAGGAGCACAAATTCTCATGGCACACTTCCCCGTTCTCAGAATCGCTGTCTTTCCTGATGGACGCGAGTGGATCACGGGTAGGTTCCTGCCAAACGACTTGATAGAAAAACAAAAAAATGGTATAGTATTGAGTCTTACTGTGCCAGAATTTGCTCGCTGTTTACCCGCTCACAAAACAGGAAACTACTTGAGCGCGTGGTTGGCAAAGGCTAGCGCCCAAAGGTTAGATGCCCAAGAAGCAATCTTAGTGGATGCTGCGGGAAATTGGCTAGAAACGAGTACAGGGAACCTCTGGGGATGGCGGGATGGCAGTTGGTGGACACCGCCCTTAACAGCAGGGATTTTGCCAGGAGTTGTGCGATCGCAGCTTTTAGAGTGGCTGTTGACAAATCAGCAGGTGGTTCGAGAGGAACCTTGGACACCAGAGTTCGTTAAGGGATTTGAGGCAATTGCCTACAGCAACAGTGTTGTAGAAATTATCCCGATTCGTACAGTCATCCAGCGTATAGGAAAGCTAGAATATAATCCCAGCCATCCCTGTTTTCAACAACTGCGGATGTTTTTTATAGCATTGTAGGCGCAGAATTTGGTATACCTTAAGATAAGTTAACATAATTCTTAAAATGCCCTCTCTGAACAGAGACGCTACACGGTGCTCCCAAAAAGAGCCGCGCAAAGCGCTAACGCACAAAAAGAGATGTAGGAGGATTGACCTCGGTGAATAACAAACGATGGAGAAATGCGGGGCTGTATGCACTGCTCTTTATTGTTGTCATTGCGCTTGGGACAGCGTTTTTTGACAAACAACCACAAAGTAGAGAGACATGGCGGTACAGTCAGTTTATTAATGAAGTACAAAAGGGCAACGTAGACAAAGTCAGTTTGAGTGCAGATAGGTCTACAGCTCTTGTGACACCCAAGGACGGCACTAAGAGACTAGTAACCTTGGTCAACGATCCTGACCTCATCAACAGTCTCACAGCAAAAGGCGTCGATATCACTGTTTTGCCGCAAACCGATGAAGGATTCTGGTTTAAGGCACTTAGCAGTTTATTTTTCCCTGTATTACTTCTAGTTGGCTTATTCTTCTTGCTACGGCGCGCTCAAAATGGTCCTGGTAGCCAAGCCATGAACTTTGGTAAATCCAGAGCTAGAGTGCAAATGGAGCCGCAAACCCAAGTCACTTTTAACGATGTTGCTGGTATTGACCAAGCCAAGTTAGAACTCAACGAAGTCGTAGACTTCTTGAAAAATGCCGATCGCTTCACGGCTGTTGGGGCAAAAATTCCCAAAGGCGTCTTGCTTGTTGGTCCTCCAGGAACTGGTAAAACCCTGTTAGCTCGTGCAGTCGCAGGCGAGGCTGGTGTCCCCTTCTTCTCCATCTCTGGTTCTGAGTTTGTAGAAATGTTCGTGGGTGTGGGTGCATCCCGTGTCCGCGACTTGTTCGAGCAGGCAAAGACGAATGCTCCCTGTATCGTCTTCATCGATGAAATTGACGCTGTAGGTCGTCAACGGGGCGCAGGTTTAGGTGGTGGTAACGATGAGCGGGAACAAACCCTCAACCAGTTGCTGACAGAAATGGACGGTTTTGAAGGTAACACAGGCATTATTATTATTGCTGCCACCAACCGTCCTGACGTTTTGGATGCAGCATTGTTGCGTCCTGGTCGCTTCGACCGTCAAGTGGTTGTGGACCGTCCAGACTACGCCGGACGTGGAGAAATTCTCAAAGTTCACGCTCGTGGCAAGACCTTAGCAAAAGATGTGGACTTGGACAGAATTGCCCGTCGTACCCCCGGGTTCACTGGTGCAGACCTTTCCAACCTGCTCAACGAAGCTGCTATTCTAGCTGCACGCCGGAATTTAACCGAAATTTCGATGGATGAAATTAACGACGCGATCGACCGCGTGTTAGCAGGTCCAGAGAAGAAAGACCGCGTGATGAGCGAAAAGCGCAAAGAACTGGTGGCATATCACGAATCTGGTCACGCCCTTGTTGGTGCTTTGATGCCAGACTACGACCCAGTGCAAAAGATTAGCATTATTCCTCGTGGTCGAGCTGGTGGTTTAACTTGGTTTACCCCCAGTGAAGACCGGATGGACACTGGCTTGTACAGCCGTGCTTATCTAGAAAATCAGATGGCAGTTGCCTTGGGTGGTCGCATTGCTGAAGAAATCATCTTTGGTGATGAAGAAGTAACCACTGGTGCTGCTCAAGACTTACAACAAGTCGCTCGTGTTGCTCGTCAGATGGTAACACGCTTTGGAATGAGCGATCGCTTAGGTCCAGTTGCTCTCGGTCGTCAGCAAGGCAATATGTTCCTCGGTCGGGACATCATGTCAGAGCGTGACTTCTCTGAAGAAACTGCTGCTGCGATTGATGAAGAAGTTCGCAAGCTGGTGGAAACCGCTTACCAACGCGCTAAAGAAGTGTTGGAAAACAACCGCCACATTCTCGACCAACTCGCGCAAACGCTTGTTGAGAAAGAAACTGTGGATGCTGAAGAGTTGCAAGAACTCTTGGCAAATAACGATGTGAAAACCGCAACGTTTGCTTAAGAAGTGAAGATTTAGTTAATAATTTCTAATTCCTAACTAATGACTCACTTTTGAACCTCAGGGTAATTCTGGAATTTTCCAAAGTTACCCTGATTTTTTTCGCAAAATTTCGTGCTGTGAAACTTGTTATCTACCGATGAAGTTACCTGAACTTAATCCCGAAACCATAGACCGGATTATTGAAATGGCATGGGAAGACCGGACACCATTTGAGGCAATTGAAGAACAATTCGGCTTGCAAGAGAAGCAAGTCATTGCCCTTATGCGCCATGAAATGAAAGCATCTAGTTTTCGGATGTGGCGGGAACGAGTAACTGGACGTAAAAGCAAACATTTACAAAAGCGAGAGTTTGTTGCAGGTCGGTTTAAGTCAGATAATCAAAAGACTTGAAATTCACGCCTCAAACCTCCTAAGGTCGGCACCCCACAGATAAGCTCTTTCTTTCTTGGTACATCTATAGGTGTGGTACCAAAGGTCGAACTTCATGCCAAGGTAGGACGTGGATTAAGCAAGTGATGGGTCATGATCAACAGAATGCTTATTCAATGTAAAGGCAGCCCACTCAAAGAGTCGTAAATGGAGGTCATAACTATGACAAGCATCGAAAAGAGCGATTTAGTTGGACTGACCCGCAATGTCAATCATGACCTCCCAAAAGGTCTAGTGGGAATGGTTTTAGAATGCGATAAAGATATCTTTGATGTTCAGTTTCCTTTTCCAGGAAAGAGCCTGTATGCCAAAGTGCCAAGGGAAGATATTAAGTTTTTAGTCGGAATGAAGCAGCTTGCAAACTAGCTAGTTTCATCTTCGAGGACAGAGCAATATTCTATCGTCAAAGATTTGCCGACTGTAGCTAGCAAAAGAAATAGAAATTGTCAGAGAGGAAGCAATGAAAGCGGATGAACTATTGGCACAATACGCTGCAGGCAAAAGAGATTTTACTGGGGTAAACCTAAGCGAAGCAGTCTTGGAAGGAGCTAACCTGAGTGGAGTCATTTTAGACAAAGCTATTCTTGATGGAGCTGATTTAACCAGGGTCAATCTCAGTCAAGCAAGCCTGATTGAGGCGGACTTAAATGGAGCCAACTTAAATCAGGCAGATCTCACGGAAGCTAATTTGAGTGGAGCTATCCTAGATGGAGCAATTCTAGAAGAAGCAATTTTGGATGGTGCCAATTTGAGTCAAGCTGATTTGACGATCGCAAAGTTAATCGGGACTCACTTGTACGAAGCGGAATTGCAGGAGGCTAACCTAAATGCAGTTTCTCTAACTGAAGCAGATCTCAGTCATGCCGACTTAGCGAAAGCAGATCTGAGCCACGCAGATCTGAGTCACGCAGAATTGAACCAGACCAATTTGAGTCAAGCCAACTTAAACGATGCAAATTTAGAAGGAACAATCTTGGATAAAGATCGATAAAAGCTGACTTTTGGCAAGAAACTTTTGGCAGATTTATTCAGTCTAAATCTCCAAATTCTTCCAACACTGACTCATGCCAGAATCCTCCCAAGGCATTCCAGGATTGCCTGATTTAACGCATCCTACCGAGCTTATTCAATTTGGAACTCATCTACTCAAAGCTTCACTGTTATTAGTATTCCTGGTTGTCGCTTTGGGAATTGCAATTGCTCTGTTGAGCTTTGCCCTACGTCGAAACCAACAGCAACAAGAGATTTTAATTGGCGAATGGGCTGTTAGTTACTCCCAACTATTGCGGGGATTACAGCATTTAACTCTGGTATTAATTCTCCTAGTAGGAGGATTTTTTCTTTGTTCAACTTTAAGCAATAGATACCATCATTGGGAACAGGCAAAAGTGGCTCAAGTTGCCGAGAGTGTCGCTGGTGAAAGGTTAGAACAAATAGCGCCTCAAATACGTTACATCACTGAAGAGCCATACACATACACCACTCAAGTAAATGGCAAGATTGTCAAGATAAATGACAAACAAAAGATGAGCCGCTTTCTAACATTAAGTGGCTCGCAAATTCAAGTCAAGATTGACCAAACCCCAGACATTCAAGGTCGTCGCGCCATTTATAAAATAGATTACACTGCCGACTATAAAGTTATTAATCAACTTCAAGATATTAATAGTTTTTTCTTTGAAGCACCTCCGCCTGTCGGTTACTCTCTATTGCAAAGTTATAAAGTAGAGCGTGATGGTACTAGACTTCAACAAAAAAATCCAGGTGACTATGGCTTTCCATTCCAACTGCAACCAGGAGAAGAAACGAGTTTAAAAGTCACTTATAAAGCTCAAGGAGGACCACGCTGGGTTTATAACTCCAATGGGCAATTGCTTTCTAACTTCCGCCTTATGGCGATCGCCAACTTTGCTGGAGCCGATTTTGCCAGTGGTATTATACCCAGTGAGATTAAAGCTGACAGACAAGGGACTCAATTTACTTGGGTATTTGATGATAATGTTTCAGTCAAAAACCCCTTTGGAGTCTATACTTACACCGACCCCATTCGTCACACTGGTGTCCTTCCCCGACTGCTATTGCTAGCACCGACAATATTTTTGTGGTGGATACTACTGTTGTATTTATCACTTCCTGTCAGTCTGAAAAACGCAGCGATTGCAGGTGGTATTTTCTTCGCATGTTTGTTGAGTTTAACCTATCTCAGCCGCTTCATAAATCCTCAGCTAGCTTGGACTCTCATTTCGCTTGTGCTACTAGCATTGACATGGGGTTTAGGGTCAAAAAACCGCAGTGTTTCCCTTGCTGCTGTCATCTGCACAATTGCTGGTGCTGTCCTACCTGTCTTTGGCTTATTAGTTTCATATAGCGGTCTCACTCTTAGCCTTGCAGGCTTGCTTTCAGCTGTGTGGCTGGCAGTTCGTCATTGGTACGGCTTGTATAGTTTACAACAACAAGAGCGTAGATAATAAGGTCTCGAGCGGATTCATCGCCCCTCAAATCAGACCCCACTGAGATATATTGATTAATTGTTGAACAATAACTATTTACAAAAAATCTCTATGACAACAACATCCTACATTTTTCTTGCTGGAGCAAGTCGTGGCGTTGGTCTAGAAATTGCTAAGTGTTTGACAGAACAAAAATTAAAAGTAAAAGCACTTCTGAGAACAGAAGCAGCTCGTGCTGAATTAGAATCAATGGGTATTGAGGTCGTTCTCGGAGACGCCTTAAATGTTGCTGATGTAGAACGTGCCTTGCTGACAAACGAACCTGTTTCTGCAGTTATCAGTACAATTGGCGGTTTACCCAAAGACGGTGAGAGAGCAGATTATCTAGGCAATAAAAATCTTATTGATGTCGCAGTCAAAGCAGGAGCACAAAAATTCATTCTCATTTCTTCTATTGGTAGTGGAAATAGTGCCGTTGCATTGCCTCCTCAAGTTTTGCAGACATTAGGACCAGTTTTAGTAGAAAAGGAAAAAGCTGAACGGCATTTAATTGAAAGTGGGCTGACATACACTATCATCCGTCCTGGTGGACTTGTGTCAGAACCAGCAACTGGAAATGGCGTTTTAACCGAAAACCCAAGTATTGCTGGTTCAATCCATCGTGCAGATGTTGCTCAGTTAGTTTGCCGTTCTTTAAATTCTGATCGTGCAAACAATAAAGTTTTGTCAGCAATAGACCGAAATATGTTGTTTGGACAGCCTGAGTTTGAGGAATTGAGCTTGGATTAGCTAGTTTTACGTATTCTGCGTATTTACATAGCCTGCTGTGACTTTATCGGTTTAGTCTCTCCTTCTTCAAGAGAGCTAAAGGCTCACTCACAGAGGTCATTGCTTCGGGGCGAAATTGTAGTGATGGGTTTTGCACCACTTTCAGGGCTTTTTCCAAGTTTGTGACAACTGCGTCCAATTCTTTTGTAGGTAGCTCATTAAGATTTTCCTGCAAACTCAAAGCGATCGCACCCAAAGCATAAGCCGCACTGTGGCGAACTGTTTCATCTGTGTCTTGCAAACGGGCTACTAAAGAAGGTACAGCAGGTACAGCAGCTTTGCCGATACTACCCAGAGCAGAACCAGCTCTTACGCGCATCCAAACATCTTCATCCTGTAACTTTTTTATTAAGGCAGGTACAGCAGATGCAGCGTCTTTACCCATAGCGCGTAAAGAATGGGCTGCACTGTAGCGTTCCGATTGCTTCTCGCTGTCTAAACCAGCTATTAAGTGAGGAACATACGCTTGTCTGCCAATTTTTCCGATCGCTTGGACTACATGAGAACGAACGGTAGGATCTTTGTCATTTATTGCTCGTATGAGGGGAACTGCAGCTTGAGCGGCTGCAGGTCCAATTTTACCGAGAATGATTGCAGCACCAGCACGCACTTGGGCATCGCTATCTTGCAAAGCTGTTATTAAAGCGGGGACAGCTGGCTGACCGACAGTTGCTAAATAATCTATTGCAGCAGAACGCTGTTGAGGGTTCTTTAACCGTTGAATATAAGAACTCATTTGTGTTTCAGTCTGCGGTTGTGCCCAAGTCGTATTTATGACAACAAGAGGTGATGAAAGACAAACTAAGGCGATAGCTATTTGGGACGCAATAACATTGAACCGCTGTTTGTAAGTATATCTAGTCATGAGAAAACCTTATAGATATATCAACTTCAAGCTTGCGATATTAAAATTGTGCATCTCGTCTCAATTTCTGTACCACGACATCTAACACATACAACAGAAGAAAAGTATCACTATTCACCAGAAAATTGGCAAAAGACAGTCCTTTTACGTGGTCCATCTAACTCAAAAAACAAGACAGATTGATAGGTTCCTAAACCTAATTTTCCATCCACAATCGGGATAATTTCACTGGTTGTCAAAGTTATTGCCATTAAGTGAGAATGGGCATTCATTGGTTCATCTGGAGGGATATTTTTTCTTAAATGTAGGTCATTATGTAAATAGCGGTCTGATTCAGGTGCTAATTTCCGTAGATAGACTTTGACATCTTCTAATAATCTTTCTTCATATTCATTGATAGATAATGCTGTCGTTGTATGACGAGAAAAGACTAAAACATGACCATTCTTGATTGATGTTGATGCTAGAAAATCTTTGATTTGTGGTGTAATATTATAAATATTAATTTCTGGCTCTGTTTCAATTTCAATTAACTTATTAATGATTGGCATATTGTCAATTTTGTGTTTTTACTTTAAACAGTAGTTTTTTAGGCATTGTCCACCAACAAAAGTGTGATAGATAAAGCCTATTTTTCATAACAGACTTGTCGTTTAAAGTCAGTATGCTAACGCACCTAACAAATTATCGCTTGCAAACCGCGCACTAATCGCTCAATTCCTTCTTTTGCTGTCTCTTTTTGAAGCGAACCATAGGCGACGCGGAGATAACATCCATCATCCATACCAAATGTTGTTCCTGGAATCACCGCAACTTGATATTCACGAATAAGTCGTTCGACTAGTTCAAAAGCATCCATTTGAGTATGAACTTTCAGGAAAAAATAGAAAGCGCCATCAGCAGGAGCTATAGTACACAAATTTTGTAAGCTGTTGAGGGAGTCAAGCACCACTTGCCTAACTTCGGCGATCGCCGCAATATGATTCTTCAAATAGTCCTCTTTTGCCTGCAACGCCCCTAAAGCCGCATACTGTGAAACCACAGGCGGACAAATCAGAATCGTATCTTGAACTTTTTTAACAGCCCCAAGCAATTGTTTAGGTATCACCATATAGCCAATACGCCAGCTAGCAAAACCATAAGCCTTGGAAAGGCTAAACAGAGAAACAGTATACTCGCTACTTCCAGCAAATGCACCCGGAGAAACGTGTTTTGCTCCATCATAGGTAAAGTATTCATAGGCTTCATCGCTGATATGGTAGATACCGCGATCCCGACACATTTGATTCACTTTTTGCAATGCTTCTTCTGAATACACAACCCCAGTTGGATTATTGGGGGAAACCGTCACCACTGCTCGTGTTTTTGGGGTGATAGCTTGGGCGATCGCCTCTGGGCGTAGCTGGTAATTTTCATCCGTTTTTACGATTATCGGACAACAGCCCGCCATTGTGATTGCCATTTCATGGTTGAAATAGTAAGGCGAATTGAGAATAATTTCATCCCCAACCGAAGTGATAGCAAGAATAGCGTTCATAAACGCCATGTTGCTACCTGCAGTGACAACAATGCAGTTTTCCTCATTGATTGCAATACGGTTGAAGGCTTGCAATTTTGCTGCTAGTGCAGTTAGTAATAGGGGAATTCCCTCAACAGCTTTGTATAAATGATTAGTTGGTTCGGCAAGGAATTTAGGCAAAAGTTCTATGGCTTCCGGTGGTGGACTATAGGAAACAACACCCTGTCCTAGCGAGATAGTACCAGGACAACTTTTAATCAGTTCCCCAACGACAGGAATAATAGGCGACTGTACCGCCTGCATCCGAGAGATGAAAGGTTCCATGCAATATGACACTTGAGTTAGATTCAATTTTCTCCCAAAAGTTCATCTCTGAGAAACTTCTGCCAGAAAGAGCAGCTTAAAATGCAATATATATGTTGTTATTCATGATTCCTTATGAACACTATTACCATCAACCTCAAACCTGTCATTGAATTGACCGACGAGCAATTTTATCAACTTTGTCGGAAGAATCCTGATATAAAATTTGAACGAAATGCCAAGGGAGAACTCATTATCATTCCCCCAACGGGAGGAGAAACAGGAAACTGTAATGCAGAAATTATTATTGATTTTGGAATATGGAATCGCCAAACCAAGCTTGGTAAACTTTTTGACTCTTCAACTGGGTTTAAACTCCCTAATGGCGCTGACCGTTCTCCGGATGTCTCTTGGATAAAACAAGAAAGATGGGATGCACTCACACCTGAACAAAAAGAGAAATTTCCTCCAATCGCCCCAGATTTTGTTTTAGAGTTAATGTCACCATCTGATGATTTACAAAAAACACAAGAAAAAATGCAAGAATACATGGAAAATCAAGTCAAACTCGGCTGGTTAATTGATATAAAAAATCGCCGTGTAGAAATATATCGTTTGGGACAAACAGTAGAAGTTTTGAAATCACCAACAGAATTATCAGGGGAAGATATCTTACCTGGTTTCATCCTCAATTTGCAAAGTGTCTTTCAAAGTTAAGAAGAATAAAAACTCACTAATCAACCTTTTGTAAAAATCAGTCTAATTATCTGTGTGCATCTGTGGTTCAAAATATTCTTATCTTACATTTATAAAAAGTCCATGAGTACGGATGCAAAGCATAAGTCCCCACACATCCAGCATTTTTTACACCGACAATGGTGCTGGAAACCTGATATCAGAATTGAATTGTTCAATATTCGCTGAGCGATGAATTGGCAAAACATATTCTAGATTTTCATGGGGACGGGGAATAATGTGATGGGAAAGCACTTCACCACCATTCACTTGCGGTACAGCCTCCAGTCCAGCTGCAACAGCAACATTCACCTCACCCACTTCTCCCCGAATCAGCACAGTAATTCTCCCTAAATCAGTATTTTCATACCCGACAAGGGTAATACGGGCAGCTTTACACATCGCGTCCCCTGCTTCTATTGCTGCGGGCACACCATAAACCTCAATCATCCCAAGTGCAAATGTCATGCTTGCTAACTCTAAACACTTGCCACAGCCTTTGGAGACTCTATACGCTCCCGTTCTCCTGTGATTATCATCTTAACTCTACCACTAGGAGCAAGCGTTACTCCTCGTCGTTGAGGTTGTTCAGGTTGATGACTAGCTAATGTCAGCTCATAGCGTGACAAGATAGTTGCCAAAACAAGCTTCATCTCAAACAGAGCCAGCGCTTCACCAATACAGCGGCGTACACCACCGCCAAATGGTATAAATTCATAAGCAGAGAATTGGTGTTCCAAAAAGCGCTCTGGCTTAAACTGCTTCGGCTGTGGGTACAAATCCTCGCGTTGATGAGTCAGATAGATACAGCCAACAATAATAGTATCAGGCTCCAACTGATGTCCCAGTATTTCAACAGGTTCTTGCACGACTCTCGGGAAAGTTAACATTGCAATAGGATGAATCCGTAAGGTTTCATGACAGACTGCGGTAAGGTAAGGGAGTCGGGCAACGCTCATGGGATCTGCTAAATCACCGACAGTATCCAGTTCTTCGAGCAGTTTTTCCCGAACTTCTGGCAAACGGTGAAGCCAGTATAAGCCCCAAGCCATTGCTGATGCTGTGGTTTCATGTCCAGCCAACAGTAGAGTGATCAACTCATCACGTAACTCTTGATCTGTCATGTGTTGACCCTCTTCATCAAGAGCGTACATCAGCAATGAGAGGATATCAACGCGATTTGGATCGGCTTGTGCGCGGCGTTCAGCAATTTCCATATAGAGTAGTTCATCTATTTGCTGACATTGGCGCAAAAACCTTCCCCAAGGACTCCATGCTCCTAAATCTTTTTGTAAGAAGGGGAAAAACAGCAAGCCAGAGGCGAGGGGTGATTGAAATACATCTGTCATCAAACTCAGCAAATACTTGAGTTTTTGATAACGTTCTCCTTCATACAAGCCAAAAACAGTCTTTAATATCACTTGCAGGGATATCTCCTGCATGATAGTACGAGCTGAAAATGGTTTTTGGAGCGGTAACTGACACCAGACTTTTTCCGTAAGATGACGAATTAATTCTCCATAGGCTCGCATCCTTTCTCCATGAAAGGGCGGCATTAAGAGTTGTCGTTGTCGTCTATGACGTTCTCTCTCCAACAATAAGATTGAATTATTTCCTACTAAAGGCAGTAAAATGCTGTTTTCTTCACCCAAGGCAGCAAACTTTTTTCTGTCATTAATTAAAATTTTTTGAATTGCTTGGGGATGCTGTATGAATACCACAGTATCGCCAAAACCAACTACCTTAGCAGTAAAAATGTCTGGATATTGCTGAACCGCACTTTCCATATATCCTACAGGGTCAGTAACCCATTGGATTTTTTGGATAAAAGACGGAGTTTTGACAAGATTGGGTAGTTGCATATGATTTTTCACCACAAAATTTTGTTAACAATTAATTCAAATTGTGATTATCAAAGCATACACGTGCCTTAATCCAGTTTAGCTCTTCTTGATGAGACTATTGACAAAATACATATTTTATGAATGAAATTCATGGAAAAGGCTTAATCCAGCCAAGTTTCATCGCAGTATCGAGGAAAAATGCTGCCAACCCAAACCACAAAACACTCTCAACTGCCAGAACGACAAAAGGCACAACGGTGCCAGAACAAGAAAGCCCAACATCCACTTGGCTCAAACCCCGCACTAAACCAAATGCTAAGACTCCTCCAGCTTTGATCTGAGGATTTTTATCTGAGCGGATGATATAGCGGTAGGTAACGCCAAACAACAAACCAGAGAAACAGACGATACCAAGTCTCACTAACCATTGCAAATTGAGCGAATCGATTGCCAGACTGCTCAGTAGCTCAAAAGACTTTGCAAGCACCAAGTTATTTAGCAAAGTGGTGAGAAAAAAGGCAAAAGCAAGAGATAAACCCGCTAAAGCCCCAGTTTTGAGGGATTCAAAGCGTTCTGCCATGAGTTGATGATCTAAAATCTTATTCACGGAGTCCAAACTTTAGTTCAGAACATGGTTCTAGTATTATGAATATTAGAGACATTTCGTAAATAAGTTTAAAAGTATCGCTATGGACATTTTGACATTAGGTTGGGTTTCTTTACTGGTTGTTTTTACCTGGTCAATTTCAATGGTAGTTTGGGGTCGCAACGGACTCTAAGAGAATCGTGGAAAGTCCATTCCTGACTATTTTGGCTTTAGTTGCTGCGGTACTGCTTGTCGCAGTCACGGGAGGCGTTGGTTATTTGACGCTGGCAGATTGGCGCGATCGCCGTCAGCGAGACGAAGAAAAACGCGAACTGCGACGCTCCGGTCCTAGTACCACTAGTACCACCAGTACCACGGCGAAGCCTAAGAAGAAGAAAAAATAATTTTCCTTGAAGTTTCAGACGAAGGCGCTAAGACGCAGAGTGTGTCTTAGCATCTTTGTGTATTTATGCTTCGTTTCTGTGCCAGAGGGAAAAATAAGGAACTATAAAAAAGTTAGCATCAGGCGATCGCATTGTGGAGTTTTTTTAGGTGATCGCCTTTCTGCTTGCCTAATGTAGGGGTGTTATAATTTGGATCAGATTTCTATAATTTGTCGAGAAAGTCATTTTGTGGGGGTATTTGATTGGTTATTCTCCAAAAATCAACTTGATTCGCGTGATCGTGAATTAATCGCCTTAACTATCCGAGAAAACTTAGAATCAGGAAATTATAATATCGTACAAGGTTTATTTAACAAGGATACGGAAACAATCCTAGAACTTGAAGAATGCCAAAAAAATTATTTAGACAATGCAATAAGTATTATATCGACTCCAGAAGAAAAATCATTTGATGTTTTTTTAGCGCATAACAGTATAGACAAATCGTCAGTTAAGTTTATTGCAAGAAAGTTAACAAAAAAAGGCTTAAAACCTTGGTTGGATGAAGAACAAATTCAGCCCGGTACTTTTTTTCAGGATGCAATTCAACAAGCAATAAATCAAGTTAAGTCAGTTGCCATTTTTATTGGTCCTAGCGGATTCGGAAAATGGCAGTTGATGGAATTAAGATCATTTATCAGTGTCTTGGTAGAAAAAGGTATTCCGGTCATTCCCGTCTTGCTTCCAGGTAGAAATGAAATTCCAAGCGATCTTCTTTTTTTAAAGGAGCTAAACTGGGTAAATTTTTCTAACGATCTGGATGATGACGAAGTATTCAGAAAATTGATATGGGGAATCACTGGGCGATATTAGAGGTTTTATATTTATAAGCAGTAGGCTTGTTGTAAGCTATCAATAATTTTCTTAAATCACTCCCAAATTGAAAAATTTATGCCGTCTAAGCATTAAACTATAGCAGACGGGACATGATGAGCAATTGACGCTGTTGGCGAATTCAATATAGAACAGCCCCAAACCGTTTGTGAAATTTGTTGAGCTAAAGTTTCCCAAGAAAAGTTAATAGAAAAGCTTGCCTCAAGAGCATCAAAGCCACAAGGCAAGCTTACTTTTTTCTATGGTTGATGTGCTTCCTTAAAGCTGCTTCACCTCAGAAACCAACTTCCCAACCATATCCTTAGCGCTACCAAACAGCATCGTGGTTTTATCTTTGTAGAACAAATCATTATCTACACCAGCAAAACCCGCACTCATCCCGCGCTTAATCACGATTGTCTGCTTCGCCCGATCCACTTCCAAAATCGGCATACCATAAATCGGACTATTGGCATCACTCCGCGCGGCTGGATTCACCACATCATTTGCCCCAATCACCAACGCTACATCGGTTTGGTCAAACTGGGGATTGATATCATCCATGTCATGCAGTTGCTCGTAAGGCACATTCGCCTCTGCCAGCAACACGTTCATATGACCTGGCATTCTACCAGCAACAGGGTGAATTGCATACTTCACCTCAACACCCATGCGTTCGAGCTGATCTGCCAACTCACGTACGCTATGCTGCGCCTGCGCAACCGCCATACCATAACCAGGAACGATGACCACAGAACGAGCATAACCCAACATCATCGCGCCTTCTTCTGGGTCTATACTGCGGACTGTTTTATCAGTTGTCCCAGCAGTAACAGAACCACCAGATGCAGTCCCTGTGCCAAAAGCACTGAACAGCACACTGAATAGAGAGCGGTTCATCGCCTTACACATAATCTCGGTCAGGATGATCCCAGACGCTCCCACTAATGCCCCAGCGATGATTAACATATTGTTCATCACCACGAAACCAGCAGCAGCAGCAGCTAACCCGGAAAACGAGTTCAACAGCGAAATGACCACAGGCATATCGCCGCCACCGATGGGGATGACGAACATCACACCCAACACTAAGGAAACAACAACAATTCCTAAGAATACAGGTAGGCTGTGGGGTGAAACGATTAAATAGGCACTACCTGCTACAAAGGCAATCAGAAGTGAGGCGTTAAATGGCTGCTGGAAAGGAAATGTAATTGGGGAGCCACTAATTAAACCTTGCAATTTAGCAAAGGCAAGCATACTACCCGTGAAGGTGACACCACCAATTAACACATCCAGCAACATGGAGATATTAGCGTCAAGGGGTATTGCCTCACCATTTCCTAGCAACCGCCAAAATTCAGCAACCGCCACCAGTGCAGAAGCAGCACCACCCAGCCCGTTAAGTAAACCCACCATTTGGGGCATTTCCGTCATCTGGACTTTGTAGGCGGCGATCGCACC
The DNA here is from genome assembly GCA_002163975.1 of Nostocales cyanobacterium HT-58-2. Lineage (GTDB taxonomy): Bacteria > Cyanobacteriota > Cyanobacteriia > Cyanobacteriales > Nostocaceae > HT-58-2. The sequence continues at coordinate 410,661 of CP019636.1, forward strand.
AAGCACAGATCCAATAGCCAACCCCAACAAAATCATTTCGTAGTTCAACACGTGCTGATCTAGCATTGTTGCCACAATTGCTAACAGCATCCCTACAGCTGCGACAACATTACCTTGTCGTGCTGTCGCAGGTGAACCCAGCTTTTTCAAACCCAATATGAATAAGGACGCAGCGACTAAATACGTTAGCTGAATCCCAGTTGGTAAAAAGTCGCTCACGCCTTAATCTCCTTTTTCTTGAACATTTGCAGCATCCGATCTGTGACAAGGAAACCACCTACCACGTTAACCATTGCCAATATCACGGCTATCAAACCAAGAATGACTGACAAATTCGTCTCTCTGGCACCTGAAGCGACGATCGCCCCTAGTACGGCAATTCCTGAAATCGCGTTGGAACCAGACATTAAGGGGGTGTGGAGGGTTGGTGGGACTTTATTGATAACTTCAAATCCTGTAAAGGATGCCAAAACAAACACAAACAAAGCAGCGATTAATGCTTCTGTCATCGCTCGATAAACTCCTTATGCAAATTGGCTTGTCGTAAGTACTTCAGCATTTACGACGACGAATTGATTACCCTGCCACACTGCTCAAAGCTTGTAGCGCATCCTTCACCCGCTGGTTACGAATCTCACCAGCATGGGTTACACAAGCCGCGTCGATGATATCGTCGGTAAAGTTGACATTTAAAGCATTGTCTTTAATCAACAGTTGCATCAACGACGACAGGTTCTTGGAATAGAGTTGGCTGGCGTGAACTGGCATCGATGATGGTAAGTTAATGGGACCGATGATAGTGACGCCATTCCAAACAATATCCTTGCCAGGATCAGTGCAGGCGACATTCCCACCCTGTTCAGCAGCGAGATCCACAATCACTGAACCTGGTTTCATCTGTGCCACCATCTCTTGCGTGACTAAAACAGGTGCTTTTCTCCCAGGAACTTGTGCAGTAGTAATCACCACATCAGCATTTTTTACGTGTTCAGTAACCACTTCTTGAGTGCGTTGTTTGCTCGCTTCCGAAATTTCTTTGGCGTAGCCTCCTGCGGCGGTTGTTTCTTCTTCTAGTTTGACTTCGACGAATTTTGCCCCCAAACTTTGGACTTCTTCTTTGACGGCGGGACGAATATCAAAAGCTTCTACTATCGCTCCCAAGCGTCTAGCGGTGGCGATCGCCTGCAAACCAGCAACACCCGCACCCATGATAAATACTTTCGCTGGAGCTATTGTGCCTGCAGCTGTTGTCAACATGGGGAAGTATTTTGGTAATGCTGCTGCACCAATCAAGACTGCTTTGTAACCCGCTATAGATGCTTGCGAAGATAACGCATCCATGCTTTGTGCCCGAGTTGTGCGGGGGATCATCTCCATGCTGATAGCAGTCACCTTGCGTTCTGCCAGTCTCTGCGCTACAGATGGATTCCCTAAAGGATTCAGAAAGCTAATGAGCACAGATCCATCATGAAGCAAGTCAATTTCTGAGCGTCCATCTTCTCGCTCTTGAGGTGGGCTGACTTTCAGCAGAATATCTGCTTCCCGCCATAATGTGGCGGTATCAGTTATCACTTTAGCTCCTGCTGCCTCATAAGCACTATCAGAAAAGAAAGCTCGCTCACCTGCACCAGTCTCTACCCACACTTCCACTCCTTGTTTTACAAATCGGGCAACGGTGTCAGGAATTAAGGCAACTCGACGCTCACAAACTTCAATTTCTTTGGCAACTGCTATTCTCATGCAATCTCCTTGAGATAAATACCTATTTTTCTGCAAGCTGTGAAATTTTTTAGGGTGAGGCAAATGGTGAACTTATAATGCATGGGCAGCAGCTATTGGCATTTGGTTCGCCCAGTAAACTTAACCTTCGCTCTCACACTCTACGATGACCTACGCAAAGCCTTTATTTGGTGCTTGCAGGATTTCAAGATTCCGATGAATTTGCAAAAATGGCTATCTATTGCACATACTATGTCAATCCCCAAAACTTACTTCTTTGTCTTTAACTTCTTTTAGGGATTGAAAAATTTTGTTCTTATTTTTTTACATAGTGCAATATTAATAAATTTATCCAAAATTCTTTTCAGTTTAATTTTAATCAATCCTACTTTGAGTACAACTTATTTTAGCCAATGTAGTCCAACTTAACGACTCGTGTCACTCTTAAATTTTTCAATTTTTATAACAATTTCTAAATGTTTATATATATTTAGCAACACATTTAGCAACACAATCAAAGAGAACCGTATTCTCAATGAATTCCAATTGAGATATCCTTTAACAAATAACAAAATAAAAGTATAAAAAATAACAAAAATAAAAATAGATTCAGTAAAAACACTATGAAGGACACTTTTGTTGGCACTTTACGTCTGATAATCCAATATCTGAATGTTCAGTAGTAAAGTTTAGTTACGAACGTTTAGTCTGAGTTGTTTAGACAAAAACCTATTTCTGCTTCAGGAGCTTAACCATGCGACGTTTGCTTTCTACTTTAGCCGTGACTAGCTGTTTGCTAGCTGGGATACCAGCCATAAGTTGGGCACAGAGTTTGCCAGGATGGACGCTCTTTAGCGGTGTCAAAAGCGAAAATCAACTGCCGTTCCGGTTGGATTTTGGTGGACAAACCAATGGCTGGGATAGATATCGACTAAGAATTTCTAATAAAAAGCTCAAAATAGCAGTTGCTCATTTTGTCATTTCTTATCCGGAGTATTACAAAGGAAGCTTTGATCCCAAGAGCATTGAGGTAAAGGTCACAGGTAAAAAGATTGCACTATCAGACGTAAAGTGGGATAAAGAAAATCGTGTCATTGAAATTTATCCCCAAGAAGCAGTTCCAGCAGGGACCAATGTAGAGCTGGTTCTCTCAAATGTGAAAAACCCTTCTTCTGGTGGAGTTTTCTATTTTAACTGCTCAGTCCAGTCTCCCGGTGATGTGCCACTATCACGTTACGTTGGAACATGGATCATTAGCATTAGTTAAGTCAAGGGTCAAGAGTCAAGAGTCAAGAGTCAAGAGGAACCAGTGCGTTGCAAGCAGACAGCGAGCAGTTCGGAGGAGGCTTTCCCTCCGGAGTCACTGTGGTCTTGGGGTTTCACATGGTTCTGCACAAGTCGGGAAACCCTTCCTGTGCAGGTGGCTCCCCAAATGGAGCAAGTGGCGTCAGGCAACTGTGTTCCCTGTTCGCGCTGTTCGTCTCCACAGGAGAAGGGTTTTCTGCTCTCACGGCGACTGGAGTTCCAGAGCTTTTTGACTTTTGATTTTTGAACGCCAGTCTTGCCTAGGTCGGGAAAACGCCACTTGCTACGAGTCGGCAGAGCCACCCAACGCAGTGGCTCCCCTTGACTCTTGACTACTATTTCTTTTTCGCGTTTGAAGTCATAGAAGAAGTGATATAATAGCCAATTGTGGTTTTTTTTATAGAAATTGTCTAAGAGGATAAAAACATGAAGAGAACGCTGGAAGGAACATCTCGTAAAAGGAAAAGAACCTCTGGTTTTCGCGCTAGAATGCGGACTCCAGACGGGAGAAACGTTATCCGGGCTAGAAGAAGAAAAGGACGTTATCGTTTGAGCGTTTAGGCATTGGAAAGCAAATCATAACAGCTGTGGCATTGCCCAAAGCAAATCGGCTAAAGTCAAGAAGAGATTTCCAGGCAGTTTTCCGGGAAGGAATTCGTCGTCATGGTTCGCACTTAACACTAAGAGCCTTACGACCGTCACCTTCCTCCAAGCCTTCCCAAAATGCCGCTTCTGAAACTGTGCAGACACAAGAGGCGTCAAGTTTCATTCCAGCCCAAATTGGCATCTCGATCAGCACAAAGGTTAGCAAACGAGCAGTCGTCCGCAATCGCCTAAAACGGCAAATTTCGGCAGCATTGCATCAGTTATTACCTAAGATATTACCAGGATGGCGGATAGTGGTTGTTGTGAAACCAACAACAGCAGAATCTAAGTGCGTAACCCAACAATTTCTGCAAGAATTAGAGCAGTTGTTGGCACAAGCAGAGGTGTTCAATGGGCATTCGTGAAGAAGTTCATTATGAGGGTGGTCCTCACATTGGGGATTTAATTACGAATATATTGATTGGGCTGACAGTTGTTGGTTTACCATTGACAGCCGGGGCGATTGTTAGGGCATTGTGGTTGCGTTTCCGCATCACTGATCGCAGAATCTCTGTAATTGGTGGTTGGATGGGACGCGATCGCAGCGATGTGATTTATTCAGAAATTGTCAAAATCGCTAAAGTTCCCCGTGGTATTGGCTTGTGGGGAGATATGGTCTTAACTCTTAGGGATGGTAGCCGTCTCGAACTGCGATCGCTTCCTAAGTTTCGGGAAATCTATGACTACATTGAAGAAAGAGTCAAGGCGAAAAACCCTAACTTTGTGACCACGAAAAAGTGATGAGGAGGATAGGGAAGATAAGGAGGGTGAGAAGGAAATTCTTGGCTTGCTCATTTTGTCTTATCTCCCTCTACTCATATAAAGTGCGGCTATCCGTAGTACGAAGCTAGTCGCATAGAGATCGTGGTTTAGATAAATTAGATTAAGTCAATTTACAGTATCTCAGGTTGAATTCAGAATAATGGATTTTGGTATCGGGTTTCTCTCGAACAACGTGATGCTGCCAATCATAGACTTGTTCTATAGCATTGTGCCTAGCTATGGACTGGCGATTGTAGCATTAACATTGATAATTCGCTTCGCGCTCTATCCCCTGAGTGCTGGTTCAATTCGCAATATGCGACGAATGCGGATTGTACAACCTCTGATGAACAAGCGGATGCAAGAAATTAAAGAGCGGTATAAGGACGATCCGCAAAAGCAGCAAGAAGAAATGATGAACGCCCAAAAAGAATTTGGCAACCCACTTGCAGGTTGTTTGCCATTGCTGCTGCAAATGCCAGTTTTGCTCGCCCTATTTGCCACTTTGCGGGGTTCACCTTTTGCGGGTGTCAACTATAACGTTAATCTGCAAATCTTGCCTGGTGAACAAATCGAACGAATTCAACCGCAAGCCTTTGCCACTCCCCCACAAAACATCTATGTTGCTGAAGGCGAACATGTGAAAGTTAGTGCCATCCTTCCCGGAGGCAATAAACTAGCGGTGGGAGAACATACAAAGATAGAATATCAAACACCAGAAGGCAAACCATTTCAGGCACTTCTAGCAGAACACCCTGACACTCAACTCATCCCTGAATGGAAAGTGACCAAAGGGGAAGAACGAGTAAAAATTGATGCTGAGGGCAACATAGAAGCCTTACAGCCAGGGGATGTGACAATTCAGGGAACAGTTCCTGGACTAGCAGCAAATCAAGGATTTCTCTTTATTGATGCTTTAGGTCGGGTTGGTGCGATTGATCCAGATGGCACGGTTCATTGGGATGTTGTCGCAATGGTCATCCTGTTTGGTATTACCCTCTACGTCAGCCAAATCCTTTCTGGGCAAAACACTACGAATGCCAACCCGCAGCAAGACACAGTCAACAAAATCACTCCCGTCATCTTTTCTGGGATGTTTTTGTTTTTCCCTTTGCCAGCTGGGGTGCTGATGTATATGGTGATTGGTAATATTTTCCAGACATTGCAAACCTATATCCTCACCCGCGAACCCCTACCAGAGGAACTACAGAAAATTGTAGAAGCTCAGAAGAAAGAAGAAGAAAGCGCACAACAAAAAGCGCTACCGTTTGAGCCAAAAAGTTCTAAGAAAAAGACTACAGGGTAATGATGACAGACAGTCGAATGGAACGTGGTCAGGAGTGGTTAAAAACACTGCTGCAACTTAGTGGGCTATCTGTTGATATTGAAGGCGAGAAAGAAACAACCCCCAGTCAAGATGAGGAATCCCAAGAACAGGATAGTTACTGGTTGACCATTGGTGAAACCAACCTGTTGCCAGAACAAATTGAGATCTTAACTGGTCCCGATGGTTCAGTGCTAGACGCGATCCAGTATCTAGCAAATTCTATTCTCAACTTGAATCAACCTCAAGAAGAGCAGGCCTCGTACACTGTTGAGTTGAACGGCTATCGCGTCAGGAGATTCGCGGAGATTCGCACTATGGCTGAAGTCGCTGCAGAACAAGCACGCCTATCTGGTCAAGAAGTAGAAATCAAGTCACTCAGTTCAGCTGAACGCCGTCAAGTTCACACTTTATTAAAAGAGTTTGGTGACTTAGAAACCTTCAGTCGAGGAAAAGAACCGCATCGTCACCTTGTTGTCCGCCTTGCATCAATGCAATAGCTGGGCAGTTAGTCGCTAGGAGTGAAGAGTGAGGAGTGAATACAAACATGGATAACTCATCACTCATAACTCATTACTTTTATAGAAAAATTTCGGAAATCCGAATTTAGCAATTATAAAACTAGTTTTTAGAAAAGCTAGACTGAAATATGTATTCACAGCTGCATCGCTGGTGATACGTAGAGTTTGTCGTGAGGATGTCTCACAAGTCCCATGGACGCAATTTATATTCCACAGCTCACTAAAGCACCGCAACGAACAGAAGAAATTCAAGTCGCAGAGTTTTTGCCTGGTCTGGAAACTTTGACACCTGTTCGCGGTCATATCCGCGTGCAGCATCAAGGTAATTACTTAGATGTGTCTGGTCAGGCAGAAGCAATCATGACTTGTACCTGCAATCGGTGCTTGCAAAACTACAATCATCGTTTGACGGTTGATACGAAAGAAATTATTTGGTTAGACGAAACAGCTAACGAAGTCGATGATTTGCCCCTAGAACGGGAAATTGCTTTTGATGATTTAGTAGAAACCCTTTCACCTGACGGATACTTTTATCCCAGTGAATGGCTGTATGAGCAAATGTGCTTGGAATTGCCCCAGCGTCAGTTATGTGATGCTAACTGTCTGGGTATTCAACCAAGTGGTGAAAGTAAATCAGAGAAGTTAATTGACAGCCGTTGGGCTTCTTTGGAAGCTTTGAAAAACCAGTTTCCAGGCTCGTAGTTTGATGAGTTGGTAGTTGGCGCTTAAGCGCTGACTACGAACTAGGAGAATTTCATCAATCATTTAGGGTTGACTTTCGACGAGTTGACAGGGTATTTTATGAATAATGGAAAATCCGTGCGCAGATAGAGTCGTTTGTTCCGTAAAGATAAGGCTTTGGTAAAGTTCGTTAAGAATCAGACTTAACTTCAGCGGTTTCAGATTAGGCGTATTTAATAAACGGTTCATAGTTAATAGAACTCTTGCACGAATATTTTGTGTAGGGGAATGAGAGAGTAAAGCAGCGCAACAAATCTCAGAAGATGCGTTACGGACTTTGTCCTAACACATCCTACAAATCTTTTATAGCATTCATGCAAGAGGTCTAATTAAGACAGCGAGTTCGGCAGATAGCTGTAAAGAGTCGAGAGCAGCGTCTTGTTGTCCCATCTTTAACTGTGGCTTAGAGATAAAGTAAACCAGATTACGGCTTTGGCTATAGATATCGCCAATTTTGATGTAAAGTTTTTGAGCCGGAGATCTTCCAGCCCTTGAAGTGGAGCATCTTGTAACCAAATGCTGTACCAAATAGCTTAAGCTTCAATTGGCACGAGCTTTACAAGCTTTTTTGGCGATTTTCGGGTCATAGAGCAATTTGATTTCTGTAATCCTTTTGTAGCAAGGCTTTCAGACGTTACGTGGCGGCTCGTGTCACGCTCGCTACTTTTACCCCATATTGCTTTAGCAATTCTTTTATTTGTTCGCGCTCATTCATATATTGGGCTTCTTACGTCCTGCTGGGAAATTGGCTGTAAGAGGCGGCTAAAAAAAATTTGAAATTTGTTTTTGAACAAGTGCATAAACTTCAAAAGTCCAACGTGTAACTTTGTGAAGGCTTAATTGAGTGACTTCAAACAAAGAATTACATTCTTCCTGGCTTAGCCAAGAATCGAATGGTTCTGGAAACAGCCTCCACAAAAGTTGATGCGACATGCTTATCGTGTCTGCTTAATGCAGATATATGCATTAACAAAAAATCATTATCATCATCGCCATACAACTAATAGGCGTAAATTCTATCATTTTCTACAGGAGATAAAACATGAATAAGATTAACCACAGAAAGGCATTTAAAAAACTATTTCTAACTAGTTGCGCTATGTTTAGCTTGCTAGCGCCATTGGGTACACATATAAAATATGGTTTAGCGCAATCCAATGATAATTTCTCGATGATTATAGCATCTGACACACAATATCCTTGGACAGCCAAAACAGATAATGATGTAGAGGAAAGTGAAGACCAAAAAAAGGCAGGTTCAATTATTGCTAATCAAAACCACGTCAAGAGTATGAACTCTTTGAAGCAACAAGTTGGCAATATTAGAGGAACAATTATAAATGGAGATCTCACTGCCTTTGGACAAGATTGGCAGTTAGATAAGTACAAAGAAATTTGGAAAAATCTTTCTGTCCCCATATATCCTGGTTTAGGCAACCATGATTATGCCAACAACGTTAATGATTGTTTCGCAAATAACTGCGCTATTCGTATGGTCGAGTATGTAAGAGATGAAATTAAGAAACTAAATCCGCGCAGTTTTGATTATCGTGAAAGTAACAGCTATAAGTTTCCAGAAATCCGCACTGAACATATTGGTAGTCTTGCTTATTCCTGGGATATGGGTAATGTCCACTTTGTCCAAATGCACAACTATCCCTTATACGAACGGAAATTCGAGGGCTTTGATGTTGGTGCAGCTAAACGTAAGATTGTCCAGATTAAAAATTCTCTTGACTGGTTGGAAAAAGATTTGGCTCAAGCTAGAAACGAAGGCAAGGCTATCATACTCAACTATCATGATTCAGACGAGCACTGGCCAGATAATTATGAAAAACCAACGTATGACCAGCTAAAATCACGCTTTGGTGAGATTCTGAATAAATATAACGTCTCAGCAATCTTTGTCGGTCACTATCACACAACAACTGGTAAATCTATACCAGACGCGAAAAACGAGAAGGGTTTGCTCAATGTTTATGGAAATGTACCAGTCTTCTATAGCGGCGCAGCTTCTCAGAACAAATATTTGCTCGCACGTTTTGAAAATGGTCAAATGACGGTAGAAAAAGTAAGTAGCGCCAATGGCGGCGTGTCTCGCGACCCTAATGATACGTATTCAGTCACACTCAAAACGGGTAGTCTTGCGACACCCATCGCACCGGCACCACAATCGGGTTCCATCACATTCTTCAATCAAGGTGGTTATGTGGCGCGTTATAGCCTAAGCTACACATCTGGCGGACGGAACGAATCAATTAGTACTGGGAATATGGCGTTAGGTAATAAGAAACGGTACGATTTACCAGCAGATGCTACAAATATTAAGGTTCGTGGTGAAGCCAACACTGGAATCGTCTGGAGCCCGTGGCGTGAGATTTTCAATCGTTCCATCGAACATCCTCGTGAGGCGGTATGTTACAAGACCTACAACACGACCCTAAACGCCAAATGGAACAATAGCTGTAACTAAAAAATATTGCCTGCCAAAACCATGACATGGCGGGCAATAGAGATTCCACTGCTGCTTGTGGGAATCATAAATTTGTAGATGTGAAGTCGGATTCACCTGATTGTTGTATAAAATCTGCTAATCGTTTGACGCCAAAACCCTCATTCCTTACGTAGGAATAAGGGTCTTCTTTTATTAGGAAATCTTAATCTTTTCTCAAAAGTGAAAAAAAATAACGGTATGCAAGGATTGTGGGTGTAGAGGTGACAAAATGAGGGGAAAGTATGACAGAGGTTGTCTGATGACATCCACTACTACCCAACATTGGCTCACCTTTGAGGAATATCTCGCTCATAACGATGACACTGATAACCGCTATGAACTGGTGGATGGTAAGTTAGAACTGATGAATCCACCAACATTCAGGTGTATTTTGCTTGCTAAGTTTATTGAAGGACAGTTGGATGGAGAAATTCGTCGTCTAGGATTACCTTGGTTGTGCTTTCGGGAGGCTGGCGTTAGAACAGGATGGCGCAAGTCGAGACTAGCGGACGTTTGTGTCGTGAGTGCGGAACAAGTGACAGATATGCCAGATGAATCTGCTATTTGTCAAACACCACCACTGGTGACTGTCGAAATCATCAGCCCAGAGTCCATCAAATGCGACTATCGCTATAAGCGTTCTGAATATGCTGCTTTGGAAATTCCAGAGTACTGGATAGTAGATCCCCTAGAAGGAAAAGTGACAGTCCTGTTGTTGGAAGAAGGACTGTATGAAGAATCTGTTTTTACAGGTCAGCAGTGCATCGCCTCTCGCACTTTCCCAAAGTTGACTCTTTCCGTGGAGCAAGTTTTAACAGCAGGTAAGGTTAGTTAATAAGTTGTTAGAAGTATGACAAACCTGAACAATGAGAAAAGAACTAACAACTAACGTTTAACATCTAGTTATGACCTTCCGTGACGAGTTCAAACTACTGCTACGCGCCCGCTACCCTTTAATCTACATTCCCACTTATGAAGAGGAGCGAGTTGAAGGGACTATCCGGGAAGAAGCAGCGAATCAGGGTAATCGTCCAGTGTATACTTGGGATTTTGTGGATGGTTATCAAGGTAATCCCAACGATGCAGGGTTTGGTCGGCGTAACCCTCTACAAGCTTTGGAATTAGTCGAAAAACTCCCAGCTTCTGCGCCTGCAGTGTTTATTTTACGAGATTACCATCGGTTTTTAGATGATGTGGCGATCGCCCGCAAACTCCGTAACCTCGCCCGACTCCTCAAGTCTCAGCCGAAAAACATCGTGTTGCTGTCACCGAGAATTGCTATTCCAGACGACTTAACAGAAGTTCTTACAGTTCTTGAGTTTCCCTTACCCGCAGCCACCGAAATTAGAGCAGAAATAGAACGCTTGTTAGCTGCGACTGGTCACTCTTTACCTGGTAAAGTGTTAGATGATTTGGTGCGCTCTTGTCAAGGGCTATCGATGGAACGCATTCGTCGGGTTTTGGCACGAGCGATCGCCACTCACGGTGAACTGCAACCAGAAGACGTGGATCTAGTTTTAGAAGAAAAGCGCCAAACCATTCGCCAAACTCAAATCCTCGACTTTTACCCAGCGACAGAGCAAATTTCCGATATCGGGGGATTGGATAACCTGAAAGACTGGCTTTTGCGGCGAGGTGGAGCATTTACCGAAAGGGCGCGACAGTACGGATTACCGCACCCTCGTGGTTTACTGTTGGTAGGAATTCAAGGAACGGGAAAGTCCTTAACAGCTAAGGCGATCGCCCATCACTGGCACTTACCTTTGTTGCGTCTAGATGTGGGACGATTGTTTGGGGGTTTAGTGGGTGAGTCGGAATCTCGCACGCGACAAATGATACAAGTGGCAGAAGCCCTTGCTCCCTGTGTTTTATGGATAGATGAGATAGATAAAGCCTTTTCGGGGCTGGGTAGCAAAGGTGACGCAGGCACAACGAGTCGCGTTTTTGGCACATTTATTACCTGGTTAGCCGAAAAAACCTCACCCGTGTTTGTCGTCGCTACCGCCAATGATATCCAAGCGCTCCCACCGGAAATGCTGCGTAAAGGGCGACTTGATGAAATTTTCTTTGTTGGTTTGCCTACGCAAGAAGAAAGAAAAGCAATTTTTACCGTGCATTTATCTCGACTGCGCGCCCATAACTTGAAAAATTATGATATCGACAGGTTAGCTTACGAAACGCCTGATTTTTCTGGTGCAGAAATTGAGCAAACCTTGATTGAAGCAATGCACATCGGATTTAGCCAAAACAGGGACTTTATGACCGATGACATTTTAGAAGCTGCCAGTCAAATCATACCCCTAGCTCGAACCGCTACCGAACAAATTCAAAAATTGCAAGAGTGGGCTGCTGCGGGGAGAGCGCGTCTAGCTTCCAAACACAGTCCTTTGAGTGACCGCATTCAACGCCAATTGCAATAATAAATTATGAATTATGAATTATGAACAATCAGATTTTTCATAATTCATAATCTATAATTCATAAATTTGTAGGGTGAGGTTGTCATTATGATGATTGTAAACATACTGAAGTATACACTTGGGATTTTATTGGCGATCGCTATTTTAGTTGGCAGTGGATTCGCTACTGCTCTATATTTCATCAATCGAACCTCTGCACCGCCCGCCAAACCCATTTTCGCCAATGACAGCCCCTCTGTGAAAGGGCAAAAACCAAAAGCACCAGTGGCGAAAGAAACCAAAAGCGCCTCTAAACCAGAGGCTAAGAGCGAAGCTTCTCCTAAAGCAACCCCAACTCCTACGACATCTGCTCAAGCAACTGAAGCCCCGAAGCCATTACCATCAGGAGCTTATCAAGCGCGTGTCACTTGGAATCGAGGCTTAATTTTGCGAGTCGAACCAAACCAAGATGCTGAACGTATTGGTGGAGTTGGTTTTAATTCAAGAGTTATCGTTTTGCAACAAAACGAAGATAAAAGCTGGCAAAAGATTCGTTTGGAAAATAGTGAACAAGAAGGTTGGGTGAAAGCAGGTAATACTCAAAAAGTTGATGAAGAGGATTTACAGCAGACAGAACAGACAGAGCAAACAGACCAACAACGGTAAAACATCTAAAGAATTTGTCAAGACTTATACTATTTTTTTCACTCCTTTATACAGCCTTTGTTTTTATAGAAAATCAATTAAATTAATAAATTTCTTTTAATTTTTTAAAAATTTTAAAAAAGATAACAGATGTCATCTTTTCATAGGATTTGGAAAAGTTAGGCTCCCAACTTGTTCTCATACTAAGTTGCATTCAAAAACCTCACCCCGCCCTCCGGGCACCCCTCTCCTTAGCAAGGAGAGGGGCGGGGGTGAGGTGACACCTATGAACGCAACTCGGTATCATTGCATCAAGCACTGACGTAGCTACAAATAGGTTATTGTGTTTACTGAAGTAATGCGGTAAAACCGGGTAATTATATTGCTATTTTCCCATTTTTCTGCTTTAAGTGGATATACTGGTTTTGCTGATACCTATTTAAAAATATAGGGGCAAAGCAAATGAGCTTAACTACCGTTAAGCAAATGCAGTTAATGTCATTTTAAAAATTTACAAAAGCTGCTGGCAAAGATGACCGCTCATCAATGCGTACTGAGATGCATTTGTATGACGCGTAAGCCCTGCTCGTGTTCAACGACCAACACTAACTAAAGCCCGCCTCATTATGACAAGAAGTTCAATGGGAGGATATATGACTCAATACGATTATGTTGTCATTGGTGCAGGCTCAGCAGGCTGTGTCCTAGCCAACCGTCTTACCGAAGACAGTGAAACGACTGTCTTGCTGCTTGAAGCTGGTGGTCCGGATACCAAACCTGAGATCCACATCCCCTTGGCGTTCCCGAAACTAGTTCGTTCTGAGATAGACTGGGCATATTTCACTGAAGAAGAACCACACCTGAATGGTCGCAAAATCTTTCATCCACGTGGCAAAGTCCTAGGTGGCTGTAGTTCGATTAACGCCATGGTTTATATTCGAGGTAACCGTCACGATTATGATCGCTGGCAAGAGTTAGGTAATCCGGGTTGGGGCTATCAAGATGTGTTGCCATATTTTAAGAAATTTGAGAACCAGCAGCGTGGCGCATCCCAATTTCATGGCGTTGATGGACCGCTAAGCGTGAGTGATCCAGTGAGTCCGAACGTGGTATCACACCGCTTTATTGAAGCAGCCGTTGCGATGGGTTATGAGCGCAATCTCGACTTCAATGGCTTACAGCAGGAGGGCGCAGGGCTTTACCAGTTGACTTACAAAGACGGCAAGCGGCAAAGTACAGCTGTTGCTTTTCTGCATCCAATTTTACATCGCCCCAATTTAACAACTCAAACTGGCGCATTAGTCACTCGTTTACTCTTTGAGGGAACACGCACAGTTGGGGTGGAGTATCTGCACAATGGTACGATGCATCAAGTCAGGGTCAACCAGGAAGTGATTCTCAGTGCAGGGGCGATCGTTTCACCCAAACTGCTGATGCTCTCTGGAATTGGACAAGCAGAACATTTGCAATCATTAGGAATTCCTGTGGTTGTTGATTTGCCGGGTGTCGGTCAAAACCTTCAAGATCACCTAGCTATCTACGTGGGCTATTTGGCAACTCAAGATATACAACCGACACTAACCAGCAATATTGCAGAAGCAGGGTTATTTCTGCATACTTCAAAGAATTTAGATGCTGCGCCAGATTTGCAATTTCACTTCGCTTCAATCTTGTGGGTGCAGCGTGAGTTTGCCCGTTCTGGTCCAGGATTTACCTTTGCACCGTGTTTGACCCATCCTCAAAGTCGCGGCAATCTCAGTTTACGTTCTTCTTCCCCCAATGACCCACCAATCATTCAGATGAACTATCTCCAGAGTGAATCAGATATACAAGTGCTGGTAGAAGCAATTAAAATTTCGCGTCAATTGGCTTATTCTGGTGCATTTGATGAGTTTCTGGGTGAGGAAGTCGCTCCTGGTGCTGGCGTAACCAGCGATGAAGCGATACAAGCTTACATCCGGCAAGGGTGCGATACTGTGTACCACCCTGTTGGCACGTGCAAAATGGGTACTGATCCACTGGCAGTTGTAGACTCTCAACTTAGAGTACATGGTGTTGATGGGTTGCGAGTGGTGGATGCATCAATTATGCCAACCATCACTACAGGAAATACGAATGCACCAACGATTATGATTGGTGAAAAAGCTGCCGATATGATTAAAGCTGTACAAAGTGTTCCAACAGAAGCTCTAGCAATTCACACAAGTTAAATTCACACAAATTAACAGTGAGCAGTTAGGATAAAAGCTGCATATCTTCATGGACATAGCAGATGTCAAGTCACAGATGATTTGCGTTGCAAATACCTCTAATATTGCTCTGCGGTGTACTGGTGACATCTCAGAGATTAGTCCACCGAGTGACTGTAGTGTGAGCATTGCCTAACTTCTGCTGTCCTCTGAGAGTTGAGGTGTTAAAAAACTTTAAAAATATTAATTTGATAATACGGGAAATAATTTGATACCGAATACCAGGTCAAGCTATTTACTTAAGAACCTGGTATATTTTTTGTATAATTCAATTTGTCCTAATTGTACAAATTGGAGGTTATTAGCTGTATGAAACCCCAGTCAGTAGTATTTTTAAGATTTTCTTTATTTATGATATCAACAAGCAATGATTTTGCGTTACAACCGTAAATACACTGGATATATGAAACGATAATCATTACAAAAAGTTATTAGGAACTACTATCCCAGAAGTTTGTCAATAACCGTATATACAAACAATTGACTAAGGCTGTGTGTAAGGTCAAATCCACAACAGGGAAGTTATCTAAACTCAAAAATTGAAATAACTAGTATGGAAAGAATTGGTTATCTTCAGCTTGCTTCAGCCAACGAGACATCAACAAGAAATGAGGGTGTTTCTGTCCAAGTAAATTCTAATTTTTTTGCTGAATTGAATTGGAAAAAACTGTCCAGCAGTGCTGCCATACAACTATTATCTGTAGCAGTCGGTTTGGCAGTTCTAAGTATAGCGGAGCGTGCTCTAGCACAGCAAAAAGTAGGAAGCACTGGATCTCAAGTCTCAGAAATCCAAAGGTGTTTGAGCAAGTTAGGCTATTACAATGGTCCGGTGACAGGCAAGTTTGCTTCCTTAACCGAGAACGCTGTGATTCGGTTCCAGCGAGCAAATGGACTACCAACTATTGGATCTGTAGGTCCAAGAACTCAACAATTGCTGCAATCGCAATGTCAAAGTAGAAGACCAAGTAGAAGTGTTAGCACTGGCTTACAACCTGATAGCAGTGGTCAAGCCGTCACTAAATTGCAACAGGATTTGCGCCGTTTAGGCTACTTTAATGGTCCGATAACTGGCTACTTTGGTTCAGAGACTCAGCAAGCAGTCGTGAGATTTCAGCAAGCATATGGAATACGTGCAGATGGTGTTGTCGGTTCCAGAACAAAAGACGCAATACGTATTAGTCTTAATAGAAATAATTCTCCAGGTAGCATTGGCGGAGATAACTTGCCCAATGCTTTAAATTTGGGTGATTCGGGTGCTCAAGTGCGAGAATTGCAACAGGATTTGCAGCGGTTGGGCTACTTCAATGTCAATCCAACTGGCTATTTTGGTCCAACAACCCGAGATGCTGTGGCACGTTTTCAGCGAGATTCTGGAATAATACCGAACGGTATTGCTGATTCACAAACTTTGGGGACAATAACCTCAGCTCTAGAAGGGCAAAGCTACAACCAAAGCAATGGACAATACAGCCAAACTTACAGCCAAACTTATAGCCAAACCAACGGACAAAGCTACAGCCAAACTTACAACCAAACTTACAACCAAACCAACGGACAAAGCTACGGTCAAACTTATAGTTGTTCCACCGCGACTGGAGATATTTGTCAAGGAGAGAGGAGTCAACGAGTGACAGTCGTACAACAGCGTTTGCAAAATTTGGGATTCTTTAAAGGTGATGTCACTGGTTATTATGGTGCAGCAACTAGAGATGCTGTCACTCAATTTCAGCGATACTATGGTTTGGAAACCACTGGCTCTGTTAATTTTCAAACTTGGCAAGCATTAGGATTAAGTAATAATCCAGACAATTCTACTGGATGGAATCCTAAGAAAGAAAATCGTTATGTCGTGGTCGTACCAATTTCTAGAGACGACACTTTGAACCAAGTACGCCAGTATATTCCTGAAGCATTCCGTGCTGAATCGAGACTAGGTCCTTATGTCAATGCTGGACAATTTAGAGAACGCTCACAAGCAGAAGAGTTATCCAAATGGTTACGTTCGCGTGGGTTAGATGCACGGGTAGATTACTTCTAAAAGTTACCAATAATAAGTTACCAATAATGAGGTATGAGTAATGAGTCATGATTTTTAACTCCTGACTCTTAACTGGATTATTCACTTGTCACAAAATCAAAAGATAATGGCAGAAACTCGTATTGGAATTATTGGTGGCAGCGGTTTATACAAAATGGATGCCCTCAAAAATGTCGAAGAGGTGCAAATCCAAACACCCTTTGGTTCACCGTCTGATGCTTTGATATTAGGAACTTTAGAGGGGACGCGGGTCGCTTTTTTAGCACGTCATGGTCGCAATCACACGCTGTTACCTTCCGAATTGCCATTTCGCGCCAATATCTATGCAATGAAGCAACTGGGTGTGGAGTATATAATCTCTGCTTCAGCTGTGGGTTCATTAAAGGAAGAAGTGAAACCACTGGATATGGTGGTTCCTGACCAATTTATTGATCGAACGAAAAATCGGGTGACAACGTTTTTTGGTGAGGGAATAGTGGCTCATATCGCTTTTGGCGACCCAATTTGTAAAAATTTGGCTGAAGTTGTCACAGAGGCGATCGCATCTCTAAACTTACCAGATGTCACCCTGCATCGTGGCGGGACCTATGTCTGTATGGAGGGACCAGCATTTTCGACAAAGGCGGAATCCAATCTTTACCGTAGCTGGGGAGCCACAGTGATTGGTATGACGAATTTGTCAGAGGCGAAGTTAGCAAGGGAAGCAGAAATTGCCTATGCCACCCTAGCCCTAGTGACAGATTATGATTGTTGGCATCCAGATCACGATAGTGTGACGGTAGAAATGGTAGTCAGTAATTTGCAACGCAATGCCGTCAATGCTCAGAAAGTGATTCAAGAAACGGTGCAACGCTTGAGTGAAAATGCACCCCAGAGTGATGCACATTCAGCATTAAAGTATGCAATTTTGACAAACCTGGATAAGGCTCCAGCAGCAACCAAGCAGAAGTTGGAGTTGTTGTTGAAAAAGTATATCTAGAAATATTTTGAACAACATAGAAAACTCATCTGGAATTGTCTGTTGCAGTCTTGTAGTAAAAATTAATGCAATTCTGGCAGGAGTCTGGTCAAGGTATTACCTTGACCGAAACCGCCTAAAAATAAGTAAAGCTTTTATAAGCTACCTTATGTGCAATCTACGTCTGACAGCAGATAGTGATTAACACCTAGGGACAGAAACGACCACTGAAACCAGGTGTTAATGTTTTTTAAGTGGTGGTTGAACGGGTGCATCAGTTAGCAGTGGCTCAAAACTGGCTTGTCTACCATCACAAAAAAATTGACGTGTGTCATACATACATTACGTATGTTGTTCATCTATCGCCCCAAACAGTTTTAAAGGCGATAATGGAAATGTGAGGAGAAAACAGAAGTGATTTGTATTAAAAAGGGGGAAATCTTATGAAACTCAAGCTTCTAGCAGTTTTAACCTTAGCAACTCCCCTGTTTTTAACAACTTCAGTTGAGGCTGCAAATCCGCAGCACGTACAAAAACTACTTTCTACTGGGGAATGTGCTGGGTGTGATCTATCGAAAGCCAACCTCAGTGGTGCACATTTAATTGGTGCTGATTTGCGAGATGCAAATCTCCAAGGAGCAAACTTAACAGACGCGAATCTCGAAGGTGCAGACTTAACGGGTGCGAATTTGAAAGACGCGAACCTAACGTCAGCTTTTGCAACAAATGTTGATTTTAAGAAAGCTAATCTCAACGGTGTGAATTTCACTAGTGCGACGATTTATGACTCCAATGTCTATGGAGCATCAATGGAAGACCTTAACATTACCAATGCTGAAATATTTAACACAGGTATCGGCATCGGTGGTGAAGATGCAGAAATCCCAGATTGGAAATAAAAGCTACTATAGCTTTGATGATGAGAAGTAGGGAATAGGGATTAGAGAGTACATTATCCACCTAATTTTTCAGTGTCAATTTATTAGTTTTACTTATTGCTTCATAACTAGGTAAGGAAGCATGAGTAATAGCCTGAGCGTGGAAATAATCCCTAAACCCACTTCTAAAAAAGATGTTTGTTTTGATTCTATGTAGAGTCCGTGGTGGGCAAAAAATTCCTGAAGAATAGCTGTAGAAGTGTGAGAGTGGCTTGCTTGACTCATCTTGCTAGCTCTGCTTCTGGCAGAATCCAGAAACTATTTTTATGTAACCGTACCGTATGCTGACCGTACCTTGGACTGTTAACTACGTGAGATAAGTATTAAAGTCAATTGTCATAAAATCCAAAAATTTTCAAGCAACCATAAGTGCTTTTTAAATTTCATTCAGTATAATTAATAACTTTTATCAAGTGTAAAGATCAATATAAAAATAAAAGTATTGATTCAGGGTGACAGCTTAAGATAGCTTAAATATCGGGTAAAATCGGCACTTAGACTTGTATAAATGAAGGGTGAACTAAATTTTTCCGTGATTTGTACTTAGACGAGTACCATTATCAGCAATTCAAATGTTGAGGAGTGACACTACATTCAAGATTCTAAATTCATATTTTTATGAACTTAGAATCTTGTCTCCCAGTCATCCTACTACGTTATAACTACTAGCCTTTTAGTAGTTTTCTACCTTGTAGTTGATGAAGTAGTGTTTTAGGGCAATTATGGTTATAGGCAACTAGAACCTCGTTGGACCCCAAACTCAGTTGTGCTGATGAGTTGTGCTGATGCACAGGTGCATCGCCTAGTCAACAGCCTTTTGGTTGTAACTGTCCGGATTAAAGAAACGTAACTGTGAAAATAATGGAAGCTCAAATGCAAGAACCGGAAATTGTGGAAACTAAGTCTCCAGAGACAACAATGCCAAATATCAACAACCAAACAGGAACGATAACCAAACTCCAACCGACTGCGCAGTCTCAAGAGCAATGGCTAAAATACGGAGAACAAGTTTCTGGCTTTTTAGCGACACTGCCCGAATATCTGGGAAGCTTCTTTAATAGATACAAACAGCCCCTAGTTACCATCGGTTTAATTGTGGCAGCCATTGTTGCTGTCAGGGTCGTCTTGGCAGTGTTAGATGCTTTGAATGACATTCCCTTAGTAGCACCTACCTTTGAATTGATTGGTATTGGTTACTCTGCATGGTTTGTTTACCGCTATTTACTCAAAGCTTCAACTCGGCAAGAGTTAACCAATGAAATTACAACACTCAAATCACAAGTTGTTGGCAAAGAAATTCCAGAAAGCTAAATAGCTACTATTGATCAAGTGCTTAAGCCATTCTGGCTGATGCGCTATCAATTGCGTCTAGAGTGCCTCCTCACGCCCTCTAACTGGAAGTCCAAAACTACCAAAAAAAAGCCTGCGTAAGCAGGCTTTTAGTTTATGAGTGCGCGCAAGCGAACTTTGCTCTAGCTGCGACTTGAGTTGTGTGTTTATTTTGCTTGACCATTTACAAAAGAAGCTGTCACAATACTTTGAGATTTGATGGGCTGTAACTTTCCCATTCGCACCAAAGCTTGATGAACCATAGCAGTGACCTCAGCACGGGTTGCTTCTTGTTTTGGAGCCAAGACTTGTGAGTCTGGATAATTTACCACAAGACGATTTTCTGTTGCCGCTGCCACTTTATCAATGGCGTATTTAGGAATATCTTTGGCATCTTTGTAAACACTTACAACTTTAGTTGGGGTGGGGGGGGCTTTTAGATTCAACCCACTTGCAAGAGCAACTAAAACTTGTACTCGCGGAATCTTCTGGTCTGGTTTAAAGGTCTTGTCTGGATAGCCTTTTAAAAATCCAGTCGAGATGGATTGGCTAATTGATGGTCTTGCCCAGAATTGAGCTGCGACATCTTTAAAATTTGTTAAGTTATTATTGACTCGTTTGTCAAAGGCTTGTTGCAAAATGACAGCAAATTCAGCACGGGTAACAGGTTGATTGGGTCTAAATGAGTAATCAGGAAAGCCTTTGATAATTCCACGAGAGGAAAGAACGTCAATAAAACGCCGACCCCAAAACTCAGCTGGTACATCTGTAAAAGCCAGTGGTGGGGGAATTGTGGGCAATTTTTCACCAGGAGCAACCACAGAATATTGTTCTGTAGGCATAGTGTGAAAAGAAGAAGGCGCTTGTGGTTGTAATAATTGGTTTGGGGCTAAGTTAGAAACTGGAGGTAACTCTTCGTCATAGATGTCTACGTTAGGTAAAGAAGAAGTAACTGTTGGTTTGACAGCAGGAGTCATAAATGGAATGACTTGTTGTTGTCTAGGGGAAGCTGGAGTCACACCAGAAACGGAAGAAGTGGGAGAGGGGGACACCAACCCAGGCAAATTCCAATCAGAACTCTTACGGGAAAATCCCCAAAAAAGAATCACCCCGATAGTTGTAAAGGCAACAAAAATACCGATAAATTCATCAAAGCCAAGGGAATTACTTTGAGATGACTTCGGATCTGTCGGATCTGAAGGATGCATATTTGTCATCTTTGTAGGGAATAGGTTATCGGTTTGAGGTTTAAAGGTATTATCCTCAAAGAACTCGCAATAAGCTAGGAATGCTGTCTACTGCTGTGAGAGTGTGAATTTCTGTTAATGCTTGCCGAAAATCGCCTTCTTGGACATCATGAGTGACAACAACAATTTCTGCTAATTCCCCTTGAAAACCTGTTTGGACGATAGATTCCAAGCTGACTCCATGACTACCAAAACAAGTCCCTAATTTACCAATCACTCCTGGCTGGTCTTTGGTGAGAAAACGAGCATAAAATCTCGTCACGAGTTCTGCCATCGGCACAATTTGGCAGTAGTCTTGATGTCGGCAAGTGAGCAGTGGATTGGGTGCTGTTGTACTGGTTTTGAGTGCTGCTACTAGGTTCAATATATCTGATGATACAGCACTGGCAGTTGCCCCAGCACCAGCGCCAGGACCATATAACATCACCTGTCCTATGGGTTCGCCTTCAATGAAAATGGCGTTATTCACGCCGTGAATACTAGCAAGGGGATGTGCTTTAGGGACCAGGGTGGGATGGACTCTGACGGAAATGGGAGGAAGGGACGGGGATGAGAGAGTGGTTCTTTTGGCAATGGCTAGGAGTTTAATCACAAATCCCAATTTTTCGGCATAGGCAATATCTGTTTTGCTGACTTGCCGAATCCCCTCACAGTAGACATCTTCCAGCTTGATGCGTCCATCAAAGGCGAGTGATGCGAGGATGGCAATTTTATCTGCAGCGTCTAAGCCATCTACATCAGCAGTTGGATCAGCTTCAGCATAACCTAAGCGCTGGGCATCAGCTAAGACATCGCTGAAGTTGCTGCCTTCGGTTTGCATCCGCGTTAGGATGTAGTTCGTTGTGCCGTTCACAATGCCAGTGACGCTTTGAATGCGGTTTACACTTAAAGCTTGCTTCAAGGGTTGAATCACTGGAATACCACCACCAACAGCGGCTTCCAACATGACATATACCCCAGCTTGATTGGCGGCTGTGAAGATTTCATGCCCAAAGCGGGAAATTGCTGCTTTGTTGGCAGTCACCACATGCTTGCCATTTTGAATCGCTTTAAGGATGAGCGATCGCGCTGGTTCCAGTCCACCCATCACCTCAACGACAATATCTATCTTCGGGTCAGTGACAATTGCCTCTAAATCTGTGGTCAATACAGATTCTGGCAGTGTCACTGTGCGGGGTTTGTCGAGCGATCGCACTCCCACGCGATAGATTTCTATTTCCTGTAACAACGGGTGACGAAAAGCATGATCTTGTAACAATTGCACCGTACCCGTTCCAACGGTGCCTAATCCCAGTATTCCCAGCTTTACACCCACAAGCTTTACACCAATTTTAGATTTTGTAGAAAGTCTAAGCAGAGGAAACCTCGGCTCAGAACTTTTCAAGACGGATTTTATATTAAATTTCTTGCATGAATCTTTGCCCACTCTTTGAGAAGAGCAAAGCCCTAACTACACCCTAAATCCCTCTTCTAAGATTGGGAGAAGGGGTTGGCAGATGGCAGTTGCTACAACGGGGGAAACCCTCCGAAGTTTGCCCGGAGGGAAACCCTCCTCGCAACTTCTCTGTGCAACGCACTGCCTCATGAGGGCAGGTTTTGCATTTGTGCAAGAGGGTCTATTATTTTGTCAAATACAAAACAACAATTGTAGGGTGAGCAATGCCCACCCTACAGATTAACTTTTTTATTTAGTCTATCGTCTTTTGTCAAAAGCCTAATAACTGATGTGACTGATGACTCATGACTAGTGACTAAATTTAGTATGTTTCTACATGCCAGCGACCAGCTTTCTTGAGGGTTTTCTGGTAATCACTCCAGGTTACACCTTCTTTCGCCGCAGCTGCTGTCAGCGCTGCATCAATACCCTCTTCCATACCCCGCAAACCGCAGATGTAGGTGTGGGTTTTCTCATTCTTAATCAACTGCCACAGTTCATCTGCGTGTTCTGCTACACGGTCTTGGATGTACATTCTGCCGCCTTGAGCATTTTTCTGTTCGCGGCTGATTGCGTATGTTAGGCGGAAATTATCAGGATACTTCTGTTGGATTTCTTCTAGTTCTTCCTTGTAGAGAACGTTGGGAGTTGTGGGGATACCAAAAATCAACCAAGCAGACCCTTTAAACTGGTATTCTGGGTTTATTTCCCTTTCCTTGTCCTTGAACATCCGCCACAAGTAAGCCCGCATAGGCGCAATACCCGTTCCTGTCGCCATCATGATGACGTTAGCATCTTCGTCCGGGGGTAACAACATCTCTTTACCCACTGGACCTGTGATTTTCACATCTTCCCCTGGTTTGAGACCACACAGATATGTAGAGCAAACACCGTAGACTGTTTCGCCTGTTTCTGGGTGCTTGTATTCTAACTGGCGGACGCAAAGAGAGACTGTCTTGTCATCCAAATCATCGCCATGACGAGTTGAGGCGATCGAGTACAGTCTAAGTTTTTCTGGCTTGCCGTTCTTGTCTACTCCAGGTGGGATAATACCGATACTTTGACCTTCAATATATCGCAGATCTCCGCCCGAAATATCGAACTTGATGTGCTGAACAATACCAATTCCGCCTTCTCCAACTAACGCTTCATTGGAGATGCACTTACCAACAAATGGAGCGTTTGGACGGTAAATATTGACAGGAACGTCAGCGTGGGCATCTTTTTTAGCTTTCGCTTGAGTCATGGTCTTGCCTTCTTTGTCCTTTTTCTTGGGCTGTTGCTCAGCAACAGGTGTGGCTTTACCATTTGCTTCAATGCTAGCAGTCGCAGCTTCGCTGTTAACACTTGCTGTGGAGGCTTTTCCATTGAGTTGCTCTAAAGCACTCAGAGGTTGGATGCTAACAATCTTGCCACCTAGGCGAGTGATACGCCGCATTTCCTGATTCATGCGGTTGTAAGGTACTCTGATGAATACACTGCCACTCTTACGAATTGGGTAGTTCGTTCTATCAGTTTCTTCACTCTGACGCAGACCCACCACTTCGTACACGAAAACACGGCTACCTGATTCTGTGTTGGCAGCACCTTCAACAGCACCTTTAATGTACATTCTTTCTACCACTCCGATGTCTACTTAACCTTTTCTAAAAAACCCTTCCCTGCACACTGCGCCAGCTTTAGTTTACCTGATTTTGGCTTGACAAAACTGGCGCTTTTCGGAAAGCGGTATCACTAGCCAATGTCTTGCTACGTACACTCACCAAAGACACGCAGGCATTGCAAAACACACACACCTGTTCACCTTCTAACTTAGAGGATAAGTCTTCTGGAGAATGTTAATAATGAGTCAATTTAAGCTTTTTTTCTTGAAGTACCACCTCCTAGGGAGGGAGATAACTTCTTAGTGTCCATTTGGTGACATAAACCTAATGAGCATTAAGCATGGGTATTGCCAATCACAGAAGATAATTTGCGATTAGTTTTCTTTCCCCAACTTTGGAAGTTTCTCTCTTTCCACAGGAAATGAGTCTGGGAATTTTAGACAGAATACCTTCGGCTGAATTTACATCCTCCCTTATGGGTATTCCCATAACAGGGGCAAAGTTCAGCTATCCAAGTCTGATACAGGAAACTTCACATAAGCAACTAAAATAAGTTTTACTTGATGTGAAAAATCTGTCAACTACTGTCAGTGTGATGCTAGAATGCTCGACTCATTTTTGAATATACACTCAAAGTTACTACCAAAAATCTTCATAGGTTCGTCTTTTTCTCAATCAGTTTGATGTCTTGATTTAATATGTGGATAATTGCTATCTAAAAATGAGAACTTAAAAGTGTCTGTTTTCTTTGACAAAAAGAATTGAAAAGAAAAAAGATCCCGTATAAACTTATTTGTATAGAGTCACAAGTCCAAACTTTGCATTACCATACCACTTATGGGTGGTTGTAAAAATTTTATTCAGCCTTGACTTGCTGGAAAACTAATTGAAAGGAAATACCAGTAAGCCTTGTATGGAGTACTTCCTTCTGTTACAATCCAATATAACACTAGGATTAAATACTTACCAGCAATGAATTCAGACTCATCAGACGGGTATATACCGCTACTGTGTTGTATACCCGTCTAGTCTGTAGTATCGCTGTTGGAGGCGAAAACGCAGGATAAACCATTGGGGTAAACTCCTGGCTTGAGGATTGCTGTGAGAAAAATTATTGAATGACTCATCTTTAGTATCTAGAGGAGATTTATGACTAGTAAGCCGGAACGCGTGGTATTGATTGGAGTAGCTGGAGACTCCGGGTGCGGTAAATCTACTTTTTTGCGTCGCCTCAAGGATTTATTTGGTGAAGAGTTAATGACAGTTATCTGTTTAGATGACTATCACTCCTTAGACCGTAAGCAGCGCAAAGAAACAGGAATAACTGCACTTGACCCAAGAGCAAACAATTTTGACCTGATGTATGAGCAAATTAAAGCTCTCAAAGAAGGTCAAGCAATTGATAAGCCAATTTACAACCACGAAACCGGCACAATCGACCCACCAGAAAGAATAGAGCCTAATCACATTATCGTGATTGAAGGTTTACATCCTTTATATGATGAACGGGTTCGCGGACTGATCGACTTCAGCGTGTATTTCGACATTAGCGATGAAGTCAAAATTGCCTGGAAAATCCAGCGAGACATGGCAGAACGTGGTCATCGCTATGAAGATGTTCTTGCTCAAATCAATTCCCGTAAGCCTGATTTTACAAAATACATTGAACCGCAAAGAGAGTTTGCTGATGTGGTTCTTCAGGTATTGCCCACAAACTTAATCAAAGACGACAAAGACCGTAAAGTTTTACGGGTACGTATGCTCCAGCGGGAAGGCAAAGAAGGCTTTGACCCAGTTTACCTATTTGATGAAGGGTCAACAATTCAGTGGACTCCCTGCGGACGCAAGCTCACCTGTTCTTACCCTGGCATGCAACTGTACTATGGTTCAGATGTATACTACGGTCGCTACGTCTCCGTGTTAGAGGTAGATGGACAATTTGACAACCTCGAAGAAGTGATTTACATCGAGACTCATCTGAGCAAAACATCCACTAAGTACAAAGGTGAGATGACCCACTTGTTACTCCAGCACCGGGAATATCCAGGTTCTAACAATGGTACTGGTTTGTTCCAAGTCCTGACAGGTTTGAAAATGCGTGCTACATACGAGCAGTTGACATCCAAGGAAGCAAAACTGGCTGCTAAGGTTTAACTGACAGTAGCTGTGTTTGAATCCAAACTGTTGGGGGTGCTTA
The DNA here is from genome assembly GCA_002163975.1 of Nostocales cyanobacterium HT-58-2. GTDB lineage: Bacteria > Cyanobacteriota > Cyanobacteriia > Cyanobacteriales > Nostocaceae > HT-58-2. Next base: position 437,211 of record CP019636.1, read on the forward strand.
CGAGTGTCCCCCGATTTTTTTATTTAGTGATATACGGAAAACTTTACAGGTGAAGGTTTGAAATGTCACAGTTCAAGCTTTCTTTTCCCTCTCCTCTGTCTTCTATTCCTTAAACAACACTAAACGAGTAGGGTAACTTTTACTTACCTTCAAAATAATCAGTCTCAAGTAAGAATTTTTATAAAAGTAGCATAACTACGAAGTGTGATTGTAAAAATATTGTTATGATTGCAGATTAAAGTGGCTGAACTAAACGCTTTCGTTTAGTCAGTTGGAAAACCTTCTACGGAGGAATTACACTTGTCTCGTCGTTATCTATTTACTTCCGAGTCGGTGACTGAGGGACATCCAGATAAGATCTGCGATCAAATCTCTGATACCATTCTAGATACCCTTCTCTCACAAGACCCCAGTAGTCGTGTTGCTGCTGAGGTGGTGGTTAACACTGGTTTGGTCTTAATCACTGGTGAAATTACCACCAAAGCCAATGTAAATTATGTAAATCTCGCTCGCAAAAAAATTGCCGAGATTGGTTATACCAGCGCTGATAACGGCTTCTGTGCCAACAGCTGCTCGGTCATTGTAGCATTGGACGAACAATCGCCTGATATTGCCCAAGGTGTTAACACTGCCCAGGAAACCCGCGAGGAGCAGAGTGACGAACTCTTTGACAAAATTGGTGCTGGCGACCAGGGTATCATGTTTGGTTTCGCTTGTAACGAAACACCAGAACTGATGCCGTTGCCCATCTGTCTTGCTCACCGTATTGCTCGCCGACTGGCTGCAGTTAGGAAAACAGGAGTTTTGCCCTACCTGCGTCCTGATGGGAAAACACAAGTCACCGTACTCTACGAAGACGGACGACCTATTGGTATTGATACTATCCTGGTTTCCACCCAGCATACAGCTACCATTGGTGATATCACTGATGAAGCACAGGTGCAAGCCAAGATAAAAGCAGACCTGTGGTCCGCCGTGGTCGAACCTGTCTTTGGAGACATTGATGTTAAGCCTGATGAACAAACTCGCTTTTTGGTTAACCCCACAGGAAAGTTTGTCATCGGCGGTCCTCAAGGAGATTCTGGTCTGACCGGACGTAAAATCATTGTTGATACCTACGGTGGCTACTCACGACATGGCGGTGGTGCTTTCTCTGGCAAAGACCCCACCAAGGTAGACCGCAGTGCAGCTTACGCGAGTCGGTATGCGGCGAAAAATATTGTCGCCGCCGGATTGGCAGACAAATGTGAAGTCCAACTCAGTTACGCCATTGGTGTAGCACGACCAGTAAGCGTTATGGTGGAGACTTTTGGTACGGGCAAAGTCGATGATCAAATCTTGCTGGAATTAGTCAAAAAGCATTTTGAACTGCGTCCAGCAGGCATTATTCACGTTTTCAACTTACGTAACCTGCCTAGTGAACGAGGCGGACGTTTTTATCAGGACGTCGCGGCTTACGGTCATTTAGGGCGCAACGATTTAGACTTGCCTTGGGAGCGTACTGATAAGGCGGAATTATTAAAGCAGGCAGTTAGTAATTTACTCTCAGCGGCGATCGTCTGAGTACACTAGAGAGTTAGAAGCTTAAATAACTTTAACTTCTAGCTCAAAAGATTCCTTTAACCCCCCTGCTTTCCTGGGGGGCTATTTTATGAATGTTTTGTGAATCATGTGAATAAATAGTTCTTCCTTACCAGATACGACTGGGATTGCTGTGTATTGTGTAAAAGTTTTTAAGAATTAAAGTTTGCAGTGACACTATGTGTGATAATATGCTACCTTACCCAGAGTGGCAACAAAATATACTAAATAGTCTTGCCGCAAAAAGCATTTTATTGCCTGATGAAGGCGACTTTTGTTTGTAGCAATAAAAGTTGTTGAATGTTCATAGTTTAAAACTCCTCAAATATGATAAGAGTCACACCAACTACATAACAGCTAAAAAAGAGGTGAAAAATCAATGATATAAATACAAGTCAAGAGAGCATTTGGCTTTCTGTAAAGGCAGAAAAGCTTGCTGAAGTTGGAGAACAAGCAAGTAAAATTCGCGCTTAGATTAAGGATGAAAAATGTGGATGCCTTTTAGGCGGGTTAACTATAGGTTAAAATGAGAATGCTCTATAAAATCTTTATAAATCATAGATTAAACTCTAGCCTATATTTTACAATTCCAACTTTATGCTGAAGTTGGAAACACTTCGCTGCTTTTAAATAAGAAGATAATGATAATGTCGTTAGATATTAATCACGCATTGAACACAATCTTAGCTTTGATACAGACACGGTAATTTTTGCGGGAGGGCAAGGAGATTTGAGGAATGCAAACTCAAAAGCCAACCGCTGTAGACAGCAATTTGGAAACAACACAAGTGTCAGCCGATCAGCCCTCTGCGGACGAACTCCCGACTATAGAATTTCCCTCTCGCGGGAAAGTTAAAGCCAGTTCTTGGCGCATTCATCAGAAAATTGGCTATGGGTATTTTCTGGCAATTGGGATTGGTTTTTTCGGCTCACTAACTGGGTTGGTCATATCCAATTACTATTGGGGAATAGAAACTAAGCAATTGGATCATGCGCAGTTTCAAGCCCAAATGCTAGGTAACTACAAAGATGCTTTGGTTGGGGCACAATTGTATAGCTCAAACTTGGTTGCTGTCGTAGACAATCCAGAACGCCGTTCGAGCAAAAAAGCCGAATTTTTAAGGAGTGTTGACAAAGCAAAGAGCGTTGAAAAGCAAATTACAGAATTCATCGACAGCAAGCCAGGAAAACTCGCAGCAACGGAAGACACGTTACGAACTATATTAAAAGACTACTCCACTAACCTAGATTCCTATGTTAGGCAAATTGAGTCAGTTTTGCAGCCGCTAGATGATCAACCACAGCAGCAACGGCAAATTTCCTTAGTGAGAAGCGAGTTGCTGACAATTCTCAATGGTGAAACAGCCATGCGGCTGGATGAGATACGTCAACGCTTAACAGAGCGGTTGCAAAGTGCCCAACAACAAGAGCAAGAAATAGAAAGAGACGTAGAGATAGCAAAAGGAATCGAGAGATTAATTGCTATATTGAGTATGCTACTGTCGGTTGCAGTCGCCGCAATTGTAGCATGGCGTACTTCTCGGGCGATCGCCGAACCAGTTATCCTCGTGACTCAAGTTGCTGAACAAGTTGCGAAAAAATCAAATTTTGATTTGCGAGCTCCTGTCAGCACCGAAGATGAAATTGGATTATTAGCGAAATCACTGAATCGCCTCATCGAGCGTGTATCAGAACGCACTAAAGAACTCCAACAAGCAAAAGAACTTGCAGAAGCAGCCAGCAAGGCAAAAAGCCAGTTTCTCGCCAATATTAGCCATGAGTTACGCACACCGTTGAATGCCATCATTGGCTTGAGCCAACTTTTGCGCGATGATGCTCTTGATTTTGAAATGGCGGAAGATTTTATTGAAGACCTTGAATCTATCAACGGTGCAGGTCGGCATTTACTAACATTAATCAACGACATCCTTGACTTATCCAAAATTGAAGCGGGGAAAATGACTTTCTATCCAGAAACATTTGAACTCGCCACGCTCATCAATAACGTTGTCTTGACAGTCAAGCCTTTAGTAGAAAAAAATGGCAATGTCTTAGAAGTGAACTTTGATGGGGAACTGGGTATCATGTACACCGATCAAACAAAGCTAAGACAGGTACTGTACAACTTGTTGAGCAACTCAGCCAAGTTTACCACCAACGGCAAGGTGGCACTCATGGTCAAGAAGGAAATACTTGGCTTACACGGAAAACAAGCTCCTGGAATCATCACGTTTACTGTTGAAGACACAGGCATTGGTATGTCCTATCATCAACAGCAGCAGCTATTTCAACCTTTTACTCAAGGAGATGCTTCGACAACGAAAAAATATGGTGGTACCGGATTAGGGTTAGCAATTAGTCGTCACTTTTGCCACATGATGGGTGGTGAAATTTTTGTCAAAAGTGAATCTGGAGTAGGATCAGTTTTCACCGTTCGCCTTCCACTCATAGTGAAAGATTAGTATTCTGGAATGAGCCGATTTCAATTTGTAGAATAAAGAGCTTTCTTCTTTGAACTCATGAGCGCAAAAGGTCAATAAAAACTTCTCTAGAAGATAGGGTGTAAGAATGTAAAAAAAGTTAAATGACTTATCTTAAATTGAAAATTTTGAATAAGAATTTTGAATAAATTTGCCTGCTTACACCCTTGGACAGCTAACTATGGATAAGTTTTATAGAGCAGAGACGGGGCCATGATGGTAATCACCATGATTCGTCCAGGAATGTTACTTCAAGGACGCTACCGAGTTAGCTGTGAAATTGGTGGCGGTGGTTTTGGTAAAGTGTTTGAAGTGGATGATGGTGGCACACCTAAAGTCTTAAAAGTTCTGAGCCTAGAGCGTTTTCATAACCCGACAATCAAACAGAAGGCGATCGCCCTATTTCAACGAGAAGCAGAATTATTAAGTCGCCTAAAGCATTCTGGAATTCCACATATAGAACCAGATGGGTATTTTACATGGTCTGATGGTCATGGCGAGCCGCTGCATTGCTTGGTGATGGAGAAAATACCAGGTTCCAACTTACAACAGTGGTTGCAAGCCAGAGAAAATCAACCACTCACCACAGAACAAGCTTGCGAATGGTTAATTCAACTGATAGAGATACTTAACGAACTGCATCAGCACCAGTATCTTCACCGCGATATCAAACTATCTAACATTATGCTTAGACCTGATGGACAACTGGTGCTGATTGATTTTGGTGCTGTCAGGGAAGTGACAACAACATATCTGGAAAAACAACAAAGTCAACAAACAGGTACTGTACTTGTTTCTCCTGGGTTCACCCCTCCAGAGCAAGCTGAAGGTCATGCTGTACCACAATCAGATTTTTTCGCTTTAGGACGAACTTTTGTCTATTTGCTGACTGGGAAATCTCCACTCGATTTTCCCAAAAACTCAGAAACCGGGGAATTGATTTGGCGTGACCAAGCAACTCAAATTTCTCCACAACTAGTAAACTTAATTGACAGTTTGATAGCTCCTTTTCCTGGTCAGCGACCTCAAAATTGCCAGGAAATATTGAATTATCTTAAAGGCAATCAACAAAATTCCCCACTTTCTCAAGATTGGACACAAACTCTACCAGGTACAGGATTTTTAGTTAGTTATTTAGCACGCAAGAGCTTACTTAAAAATACATTAACTCTTCAATTTAAGTCCGAGGAAAAACTAGTTGATAAACCAAAAGCAACGCAAGATAAACTTTATAAAAAACGGAGTTTACAGTTTTGGCTAGCGGGCTGCTTGGTTATGATGAGTGGAGGTATCAAGTTATGGACATCTGCACTAGAGATAGCCTTGAATCTTAATGATTGGGGATTTGCCCAATATGAGCAGAAAAGTTTTGAATTAGCAAAAATATATTATCAATTAGCTCTGATTTTTAATTCAAGAATGCCAGAGCCTAATTATAACTTAGGCTTGCTTTACGAAGACAACAATAATTTTTCTCAAGCTCGTGCTGCATACAAAATAGCTATGGATAAGGGGTACGATAGAGCTTATAATAACTTGGCACGTTTATATATTTTAGATAAACAATACACAACAGCAGTCACGCTATTACATGAGGGATTGCCTTTTGCTTACGATAACAAAGCGAAATATGCAATGCTGAAAAACTTGGGTTGGGCATATTTAGAAGTGGGGAATTATCAAGAAGCTCAAAACTCTCTTCAAAAAGCAATTCATCTCAACAGCGATCGCGCTGCTGCATACTGCCTCCAAGCCAAAGTTTTAGAAAAACAACACAATAAGCAAGAGTCACTTTCAGCTTGGAAAAATTGCCTGAAATATGCCAAATCAGGAACCACAGAGGAAAAACAGTGGGAAAATGAGGCAGTGAAAAAAGTTGGGAAAATATGAATTTACCCCTGATTCTAGAAAACCTCAAGGACTCAATAATGAAGTTCAATGCACTACCAAACAACTGGAGAATAAACAAGAGAAAAGCTAAAATTCCCGTTTGGTTTTTTGTTGTTTGCTTATTGCTTTTAATATTAGTAGCACCAATTATCCCAGCAGCATTGAGTACTCAAGTAAGTCAAATACCCTTTGCCCAATGCAGACGTGTCCAAAGTGGCGATCCTCGTAGTCCTACTAACCCAGATATTCCCTACATCATCAGTCCTCGCAAGACTTTGCTACTAACTGATAAGCCGAAGCTTCGCTGGAATCAGGTTTTGGGTGTCAAAATCTATGATGTCAGTATACAAAAAGGTGATTCAGTTCTTTGGCAAACAAAGGCGAATACGAATCAAATTGTGTATCCAGGAGAACCACGACTTAAACCTGGGGTAGAATATTTGCTAATTGTCAAAGCAGATAATGGTCGGTTTTCAACAGATGAAAAACCAAATGCAAGGGGTTTTAGACTCTTGTCAAAGGAAGACACACAAATTATAAAAACAGCTATTACCCAACTGAACAATCAAAAAGTTCCCGACAAAGTGAAAGCTTTGCAGAGTGCTTTCTTATATATTGGTGCTGACTTAAAATCAGAGGCGATTGAGACACTAGAAGCCTTGACAACTGGTGATATGAAAGAAACTTCTGTTTATCGAAAGCTTGGCGACCTTTATTGGCAATCAGGAGTCAATGTGTTAGCAGAGACTCATTATTTAAAAGCACATAAACAGGCGATCACTCATAAGGATATAGTACAGCAAGCGCAGATTGCCGAGACTTTAGGGAATTTATATGTAGCGCTAGATGACCAAAAAGCATCCATAGATTGGCTGACTCAAGCACGAGACAGTTACAAAACTTTAGGGAACACGCAAAGAGTGCAAGAACTCAATGAACAAATAGAACTACTAAAAACAGACCAATCTCCTGCGTAAGCCTTGAATAAAGATACTGATATCAATATGCGGAATACTATAATTGTTATTGGTATACATATGTGTCTTCTGTTAAAGTAAAGCGTGTTCTAGAAATCACTCACGAAGAGGAACTTTACCAAATGAATGACCAAAAATTACCCAAAAATCAAGATACCCATAAAGCTGAAGCCCAACAGCTATTAAAACAAGCTAATAAACACTTAGGAAATAAACAGTTGGGAGAAGCTTTACAAGCTTATCTAAAAGCATTAGTTATCTATCTGGAAATTGGTAAACAGATTGTTGCGACTCTCATCTCTTATTTGATTTCTAGAGGCAATAATCTGACTGTTAATAGCACAGATAAGTCTGGAAAGTCTAAAATAAACTTAAATGCTGCTAGTGGTCTCTTGGCTAATCGCTCAAGGGTAAAACGTCGTAAGTAAAGAACAACTTAGTAGCTCAGCTATTCAATAATTGAATGTGATTTAAATCAAATTCAGTAGAAATCCATTTGAAATATGGTTCAAAAACAATTTTTAATAGACCTCTTGCATGAATCCTATAAAAGATTTGTAGGATGTGTTAGGACGAAGTCCATAACGCATCTTCTGAGAGTTGTTGTGCTGCTTTACTCTCTCATTCCCCTACACAAAATATTCGTGCAAGAGTTCTAATGATTAAGTATTTAAGTTGCTTAGTGAGAAAATAAGCAACTTTTTAATCTAATAATGATAATAAAACTTTCTTCATGCACTTGTCTCTTTTTACTCGCTTGGGTGCGTTCACGCTGATTTTATTCTTATTAAATTCATCTGTTGACGGAGGAAAAAGACCACAAGGTTTTAACACCGTCAGTTATTCTTCTGGGATGCTTTTACAAGCACAAAAACCTGAGAAATTTAAAATAGAAGCAGACCGACTATATAACCAAGGGGTGGATCAATACGATAGCGGTCAGTTTCACAAAGCCTTAGAAATATATCAAAAAGCGCTAGTTATTTATCAAGAGAATCGTGACAAAGAAGGTATTAGTAATACGCTGAACAGTCTAGGAGCAGTTTCTAAAGAGCTAGGTCAATATCCACAAGCACTGAAATACTATCAGCAAGCATTAGCGATAAGTCGAGAAGTAAATGTTGATAAAAAAAATAACAAAGAAACTCAAGAAACAACTGCACTTATCATAAATAATATTGGTTTAGTTTATCAGTCTCTTGGACAGTATTCTCAAGCACTAGAATACTATCAGAAAAGTCTTAGAATGATGCAAAATATAGAAGATAAATTAGGCATTGGGACAGCCCTAAATAGTATTGGTGGAGTCTATTATGAAAAAGGACAATATTTTCAAGCATTGAAATCTTTTCAACAAGCTTTAGTGAATGTCCAACAAGCAACAGACCCTACAGAAGAAGCCAATAACCTTAATAATATTGGTTTAGTCTACAGTGAACTGGGTCAATATCTTAAAGCATTGAAATTCTATCAGCAAGCTCTAGCGATTTGGAAAAAAAATGGTGATAAGTTAGGCGAAGGTACGACACTGCATAATATTGGCTTTGCCTACAACCAGATGAGGAAGTATTCTCAGGCTCTAGATTATTATCAGCAAGCATTAACAGTTTTTAGAAAGATAGATAATCAGCCAAAGATTGGCAGTACTTTCAACAATATCGGGTTTGCCTATCAACAATTGGGGCAATATTCACAAGCACTAAAATCTCTTCAGCAAGCGTTGACTATTCTTCAGCAAATAGGAGAACGTGGTGTTGTTGGGCGTACCTTTGATAGTATGGGAAGCGTTTATAAAAGTATGGGCAAGTTTTCCCAAGCTTTAACGTCATATCAGCAAGCATTAGCCGTGAGTCAAGAAGTAGGCGATCGCACTGCTGAGAGAACGACTCTAGGAAACATCGGCGATTTACTGGCAAAGCAAAACAAGCCACAATTAGCAATTATTTTTTACAAACAATCCGTCAACGTCACCGAAGCCATACGCGCCGAACTGCGATTGCTTCCACAAGAACAACAGCAATCTTACACTGCAACTGTTGCCGATACCTATCGCCACTTGGCTGACTTACTGCTGCAACAAGATCGTGTCTTAGAAGCACAGCAAGTTTTAGATTTACTCAAGATTCAAGAACTAGACGATTACCTGCATGATGTTCGAGGAAATGAAAGAACCTCCAAAGGAGTTGAGTCCCTGTCTCCAGAACAGTCAATCAATCAAGGGTTGAAAGTGATAGCCGACAGACAAATTCAAATCAGTAGACAACTCGGAGAACTACAAAAAATTCCATCAACCAACAGAAAACCTGACCAAATGGCAAAGATTGTCCAACTGGAGGCAAATCTGAACACAGAATTTAACCAATTTATCGACAGTCCAGAAGTGAATGCTTGGTTAGAACAACTCAGTCCAAAAGCACTACAACAGATTGTACCATTGGGGTTTTTAAATAGCTTGCGCGACAACTTGCAGCGTCTTAACCAAAATGCTGTCTTGTTGTATCCGTTGATTTTAGAAAATCGTATAGAACTGGTCCTAACAACTCCAAATACACCACCAATTCATCGTAGCGTTGCTGTCAAGAAAGAAGAACTCAATCGAGCCATTATAGAGTTACGTAGCGCCTTAGAAAACCCAGAATCTGATGCTACAGTTCCTGCAAAAAAGCTGTATGAGTGGTTAATTAAGCCGATCGAAAAAGACCTAGCAAACGCAGATGCCAAAACAATCGTCTATGCACCTGATGGACAGTTACGTTATATCCCTCTAGCTGCTTTATATGATGGCAAAAAATGGTTAGCACAACGCTTCCGTACCAACTATATTACTGCTGTGAGTTTAACAGAACTTGATACTCAACCTTTACCCCAAATAAAAGTCTTGGCTGGTGCAACCACACAGCGTCATGTCGTACAACTTGAGTCTACATCATTACCATTTAAAGCATTGGAATATGCAGGAGTAGAAGTCAAAAATCTTGCTACTCTGATGCCAGGAAGCAAGACACTTTTAGATAGTGAATTTAATCGCCAAGCACTCATTCCTTATTTAAATATCTACACAGTTATCCATATGGCGACTCACGCCAAATTTGTCAATGGCAAACCCGAATACTCTTTTATTTTGATGGGTGATGGTGGTTTAATTACCTTACCTGATATTCAAAAGTTATCCTTACCAAATGTAGATTTGGTTGTTCTGAGTGCTTGTGAAACAGCAGTTGGTGAGCAAATAGGCAAAGGAGAAGAAATTTTAGGTTTTGGTTATCAGGTACAGCGTACAGGAGCAAGAGCGGCGATCGCTTCTTTATGGTCTGTCAGTGATGGTGGAACACAAGCTTTAATGAATGCTTTTTACGCCTTCTTAGGTCAAGGCAAAATGAGTAAGGCTGAAGCTTTACGTCAAGCACAAATCGCAATGATTACAGGCGACTATTCAGGGATAACTCAAGACCAAGGCAGAGGAATTCTTAAATCCACACGTGAGAAGCTACCAGCACAAGTTGCTCATCGTTTAAATCATCCTTATTATTGGGCACCTTTCATCTTAATTGGTAATGGGTTGTAAATCTTCACGGCTAGGCGGGTTTAAAATGAAATAAACTTTTGACTCTGCCTTGTCTTATGCCATCAAGGACAAAAGTGAAACTATGAACGCTCACAAAATAGAAACTGTTTTAACTGAAGATGGAACTTTGACGCTACAAGGTTTACCTTTTCATGCAGGAGAAGCTGTAGAAGTGATTGTTCTGCAGGCAAAAACTCGGTCACATCCACAGCCGGATAAATCGCCATCAGATACAAATCGCTATCCATTACGTGGTACAGTCATCCGTTACGATGATCCAACAGAACCAGTCGCTTTAGAAGATTGGGAATTTTTACAGTGATTTTACTTGATACTCATATCTGGGTTTGGTGGTTGACGACAACGCTAGGCTAAGTAAAAAATATCGAGAGTGCATAGAGGAATACCAATCTCAAGGTTTGGGAGTCAGTATTGTTTCTTGTTGGGAAGTCGCTAAATTATTAGAAAAAAATCGACTTGTTTTTTCTTGCTCAATTCACGAATGGCTGGAACAAGCTTTAGCTTATCCTGGTGTACAGCTATTAAATTTAACACTGCCAATAGTAGTTGACTCAACTCAACTCAACGGATTTCACAAAGATCCATTTGATCAAATTATTGTGGCTACAGCTAGGTTTTACGAGTGTCCTTTATTAACTATGGATGAAAAAATTTGAAACTATCCTCAAGTACAAACACTCAAGTAGCAAATTGTTAAGAGTTAATTTATCTGTCTATTGCCCACTTCCGTGTATCACAATAGTTATAAGCTTAAAGTTATATGTAAATTATTCTGTGTTGTTAGAAGTAGCAGCTTTTAATAGATATCTCAAGCTCTTACATATTGGAGAGGTGTGAGCGCAAAGACTATGTAAAGATTGTGTCAGGTGAGGAAGCAGCAAGTAGTAAAGAGGCAAGCTAGTTGTGAGCGAACAAGAGTTTACTCGGCATATCCAAATTATCCGTCAGCAGACAGAGGTACTGTACAAATATATTGCGTTGATGCCAACACAGCCGCAACAGCTAGCTGAAGCGTTGGAGGAAATCCCTGCCTCCTTAGAGAACCTGCAGGTACTCCAAGAACAAATGCAGGCTAGTTTAGAAGCAATGGAGGTCATTCAGGAAGAGCTGCTCCAGCAAAATGAGTATCTAGCAGAACAACGTCAGCTCTATTATGATCTGTTCGAGTTTGCACCTGATGCCTATTTGCTCACAAATGCTCAAGGAATCATTCTGGAAGCTAACCGCGCAGCTGGCGCATTATTCAACGTATTACCCAACTTGCTCACTCGCAAACCATTAGTTAATTTTGTGCCTGAGGCAGAACGTTCGGTCTTTCGTAGCAAACTAAACCAGTTGTCACAGGTATATTCTTCTGTGCAAGAGTGGGAAATACGTATGTGTCCGCGTGGTGGTAAACCTTTTGACGCAACGCTTATGGTGGCACCTGTCCGCGACTCTTCCGGGTCACTAGTTTCCCTGCAGATATCTGTCATAGATGTCAGTAAGTACAAACAGGCGGCGCAACAACTCCAATCAGTAGCGAGTCAGCTGCTGCCAAAGGCAGCAGCTGTAGAAATCTCTCATTCGCTCGATGGCTTGCAGGTGCTCTTTGTGGATGATGAAGCCGATGCCCGCGAGTTTATCACCGCAGTGTTGGAGCAACATGGGATTTGTGTGACAGCAGTTGCCTCAGTAGCGCAAGCCCTGGAGGTGTTGGAGCGATGCTCCCAAGGGGAGCCGCCCAAAGGGCTATCGCGCCCCGATGTGATAATCAGTGACATCAGAATGCCGGATGAAGATGGCTATGCTTTGATTAAGAAAGTACGGGCACTAGAAGCCAAGAAGGGATGGCGAATTCCTGCCGGTGCTATAACAGCTTATCTTGCAGAAGACCGAGCAAAGGCAATAGAAGCGGGTTTTCAGTCGCATTTGCATAAACTTGCTGAACCAACGGAGTTAATTGCAATGATTGCACAGCTTGCTGGGCGAGGTTAAATCAGTGAACAGTAAATAACTAATAACTGATAACTGCTAACTGATAACTGTCAACTGATAACTGTTACGAGTACTTTAGCAGATTTTTCCCAGGTCAAAGATGGACAGCTTAACCGAAGGCAAGAAAGACGCTCTCGCTTTGGATGTGTTTGCAGGCGGTGGCGAGATGGGTGAGTTGATGCGATCGCATGACTGGTCGCACACCCCATTAGGTCTAGTCGAGAACTGGTCGCAGAGCCTGCGAACCCTTGTCAGCACCATGCTCCCGTCTCGCTTTGCCCAAATCATTTTCTGGGGAGAGGACTACATCCAGCTTTACAACGATGCCGTGATTCCCATATATGGCGCAACTCACCCCAAGGCGCTGGGGCAACCTGCTAGAGAGACATGGGCAGAAATTTGGCATGACCAGGTTAAACCGGTGCTTGAAAGTGTCAGGACTACGGGCGAAGCCTTTTTTGCGGCAGATCAGCTTTTTCACCCCTCGCGCTTTGGCTACCTGGAAGAGACCTATTTCACGTTCTGCTATACTCCCGTTCGGGATGAGACGGGCAAGGTTAGTGGGATGCTCTGTACCTCGACTGAGACTAGCCAGCAAGTGATTGGTCAACGTCGCTTGACGATGCTGCGAGAGCTAGCCACGGCTGGAAGTGGAGCAAAAACGCGCACTTCCGCCTGTCTTGCCGCCGCCGATGCGCTCAATCCTTACGATATTCCCTTTGCCCTGTTCTATCAGATCAACGAGCAAGGCAACTTGGCAGAACTGGTGGCTTCAAGTGGGCTGAGCGCAGACCGTGCTGCTGCGCCAAGAGCGATTGCGCTAACCGCGCACGCTGACGCGAACAATTTGACCGAGCGATCGGGTTGCTGGTCGCTAGTGGACGTTCTCCAGAGCCGTGAACCCCTGCTGATTACCGATGTGGTCGATCGCTTCGGATCGCTCCCCGTCGAACCGTGGGGAGAAAGTCCTCATTCTGCCTTCATTCTCCCCATTCTGTCAAGCAACAAAGAACAGGTGGAATGTCTGCTGGTTGCAGGGATCAGCCCTCGGCTTGAGTTCAATGCCGAATACCGCTCATTCCTCGAACTGGTCGCCCAGCAGGTTGAAAGTTCCATTGCAACGGCTCAAAGCTATGAGCAAGAACGCCAGCGGGCAGAAGGATTGGCAGAACTCGACCGCGCTAAGACAGCCTTTTTCAGCAATGTCAGCCATGAATTTCGCACGCCCCTAACGTTGATACTCAATCCACTTGAGCAAGTCATCGCCCAAACACACAGTTCACTCCTGCTCGAACAGCGCGAACAACTTAATATTGTTCAGCGAAACGCGATGAGGCTGCACAAACTAGTCAATACCTTACTTGACTTCTCCCGAATCGAAGCAGGCAGGATACAGGCAATCTATGAGCCAACCGATTTAGCTGCATTCACAGCTGATCTTGCCTCAGTGTTCCGTTCGGCTATTGAAACAGCAGGGCTGCAATTGATTGTGGATTGCCCACCCCTGAGTGAGCCTGTGTATGTAGACCGCGAAATGTGGGAGAAGATTGTTCTTAACTTAATCTCCAATGCGTTTAAGTTTACCTTTAAGGGTGAAATTGTCGTTTCATTACACCCAGTAGGTGACAAAGTAGAGCTAAAAATACGAGATACAGGCACAGGCATTACCCCCGAAGAGTTACCCCGAATTTTTGAGCGCTTTCACCGTGTACGCGGGATGCAGGCAAGGAGCCATGAAGGGTCGGGCATTGGGTTAGCTTTGGTGCAAGAACTTGTTCACCTACATAAGGGAACTGTAGAGGTAGAAAGTGTTTTGGGTGTGGGAACAAGTTTTACAGTGACACTGCCCACAGGTTCATCGCACTTGCCAACTGAGCAAATTAGTGCTGAACGTACACTGATATCAACTTCAGTAGGTGCTGCCCCCTACGTGGAGGAAGCACAGCGATGGCTACCGGAAGAGGAGAGTAGGGGGAGAAGAGAAGCTGGGGAGGCAGGGGGAGCAGGGGGAACTGGGGAGGCAGGGGGAGCAGAGGAGAGTATAGATACTCGTTCATCTGTTTCAGACACTCGTTCATCAGTCCCAGATACTCGTTCATCTGTTTCAGACACTCGTTCATCAGTCCCAGATACTCGTTCATCTGTTTCAGACACTCGTTCATCAGTCCCAGATACTCGTTCATCAGTCCCAGATACTCATTCATCTATCTCAGATACTCATTCATCTATCTCAGATACTCATTCATCTATCTCAGATACTCATTCATCTATCTCAGATACTCGTTCATCTATCTCAGATACTCGTTCATCTATCTCAGATACTCGTTCATCTATCTCAGATACTCGTTCATCTATCTCAGATACTCGTTCATCTATTTCAGATACTCGTTCATCTATCTCAGATACTCGTTCATCTATCTCAGATACTCGTTCATCTATCTCAGATACTCGAACTACCCGCTCTGCAAGCATTTTGATAGTCGATGACAATGCCGATATGCGGGACTATCTCAAGCGTCTGCTCTCAAAGCACTGGCACGTTAAAGCTGTTGCTAATGGAACTGCTGCACTAGCTGCCGTTAATGAGTATCTGCCAGATTTGGTGCTGACTGATGTCATGATGCCAGAAATGGACGGTTTTCAATTGCTGAGTGCATTACGTGCTAACCCAAAGACAAAAGGAATACCTATTATTCTGCTGTCGGCTCGTGCAGGGGAAGAAGCGGCGATTGAGGGTTTGCAAGCAGGAGCTGATGATTACCTAATTAAGCCCTTCTCTGCTCGTGAACTGGTAACTCGCGTTGATTCTCACCTGCAAATGTCGCGTCTGCGCCAAGAGTTATCCTCCAATCGCATGAAGGATGAGTTTCTCGCAACCGTTACGCACGAACTTCATGCTCCCTTAGTTGTTATCCTTGGCTGGACTCGCTTGCTACGTTCAAACCAAATTGATCGGGCGACTGCTTTACGTGCCTTGGACACAATTGAGCGCAGTGCCAAGAACCAAGCGAAGCTTATTGAGAATTTGCTGGATATCTCAACTATTATTTCAGGTAAAGTTTGCTTGGATCAAAAGCCAGTTAAACTGACTCGTATAATTGAAGAGGTTATTAATACAATCAAGCCTAATGCTGAGGCTAAGGCAATTCAATTAAAATCTCAGTTTTCCTATTTAGATTTAGATATTTCCGTTCTAGGCGACTCAAACCGTTTGCAGCAAATTATCACAAACTTGCTTGATAATGCCATCAAATTTACTCATTCAGGAGGAAGAGTAGAAGTTCGGCTTGATACTACTGTTGACTCTTGGGCTACTATCCAGGTTAAAGACACAGGTATCGGGATAAGTGCTGATTTTCTGCCCTATGTCTTTGAGCGCTTTACTCAAGCTGAAGTCCCTAGTAGACATTCGCCTGGGGGTTTGGGGCTGGGAGGAGCGATCGCTCGTCAACTCGTAGAACTGCACGGAGGTACAATTGAGGCAGCGAGTGAGGGGGAAGGACGCGGTGCAACGTTTACCGTTAAGCTGCCATTAGTTTGATAGGGCAATATGGCAAAAGACAATGAATTTTCAGCTATCTATCTATTCATGCCCAAGAAGAGCTTACAGAAAGAAATATACCTTTACAGGTTCTAGAACTTGTACTTAATCAACCTGAACAAATAGTAGATGAGGACAACTTAAAGGTATATCAAGGAAGATTTGAAGCAGCCAACAGAAAAACCTACTTGCTCAGAGCTTATGTCAACGATCAAGTTAATCCTATTAGAGTAGTGACAGTCTACAGAACTAGCAAAATTAATAAATATCTTCGGTAAAGAATATGCAAGCCAAATACGACACAGAGCAAGATATTCTACGGATTCGTTGGTCAGATGCACCAATTGAAGAAAGCGACGAAGAGCAGCCCGGAGTCATTCTTGATTATGACCAAGAAGGTAATGTGATTGGTGTAGAAATTCTCAACGCTTCCCATAAAATTAGCCAGTGGCAACAGTTAACCTCATCGATTAGGGTAGATGGCTAATCAATAGAGCGCAGTCAAAACCCTTTGATAATAAGAATTTACAATCCAGATCAAGAGGTGATTGAGCAATGGATCGAGTAAAGGAATATCGTCAAATTGCGTGCGATTTTTTACAGAATTTTGCGGCTGATGATCCGGAAGCCCAGTTGATTTTTGATGCTGAGCGTGACCATTATCTCGTCATGCACAATGGCTGGCGCAACGACTACCGCATTTATGGTTGTGCTGTGCAGCTAGACTTGATTGAGGGCAAAGTCTGGATTCAGCACAACAGCACTGAAATTGTCATTGATCAAGAATTGATTCAGCACGGTGTTGCGCCCCAAGATATTGTTTTAGGATTTCGTTCGCCCAGCGTCCGAGAACGTCTCGCTGCTCCTTATGCAGGAAGTAAGCCTTAAATTGTAGGGTGCGTTATAACGAAGTCTAACGCACCGAAAATCTCGGACGGTGCCTTAGCCAAAGGCATAACACACCCTACTACTAGACAATACAGCTTGGCAATTTGCCACCAGTCAGTTAAATTGCCAGTGAGGCACTCCGTTGGGCGGGTTTCCCGACTTGTAGACGCCCAGAGGGCGGTGAGACAGCGCTGCAGGAGGGTTTCCCGACCTAGGCAAGACTGCGTTAGCGACGTCAGGAGCGTCACCCGAAGGGCTTCCCGTAGGGTAGGAAGTGCCGTTCGCCCTAAGGCGTGCGCTTTGCGCATACCCGTAAGGGCCAATAAAATTTTTGCCAAATTGCCGGAGCCATAAGCGCTATGCAACGACCTCAAAGCGAAACTGTCACACTAGACGATATTTTGATCACTGAGGAGTTGTCCCGGCGCTCCCCTCGTCCCCCCAACTTGCTCTCAGAAAATCAGGCGTTGCATACCTTGGCACGGCAATTGGTGAATCAGCCGGAAACGATGCTCCAAACACTGGTTGACATTTCACTAGATTTATGCTTTTGCGGAACCGCAGGGGTTAGCTTGCTAGAGACAACTGCCAATCGGGAAGAAATCTTTCGCTGGAATGTCTTAGCAGGCGCATTGGCACAGTACGTCGGCGGCACTACACCCCGCAACTTTAGCCCCTGTGGAGCTTGCTTGGAGCACGGCACACCTGTGCTTTTTTCCTATCCCGAACGGTATTTCACCTATTTTCAGGACGCGAACACGCCGATTGTTGAAGGGTTGGTGTTACCCCTGATTACCGATAACCATGCCCTCGGCACCATCTGGATTATGTCGCACGATGAGCAGCGACATTTTGACGCGGAAGATGTACGGGTGATGACGAGCTTGGCAGACTTTACGGCGGCTGCCCTGCTTTTAAATCAGCGACAAACCCACCAATTGCTGGCGAAGAATGCCCAACTAGAAGCTGAGGCTGTTGAACGCAAACGGTCACAAGAGGCTTTGCGCCAGAGCGAAGAACGATTCCGCTTATTCGTTACCGCTAGCTCAGACATCATCTACCGAATGAGCGCAGATTGGCGTGAGATGCGTAATCTCGAAGGCAAGAATTTTATTGTCAATACTGAACATCCAAGCCAAACATGGATGGAAACCTATATTCCCCAAGAAGAACAGCCAAGGGTATGGGCTACTATCCAAGACGCAATCCGCACCAAAAGCATTTTTGAATTAGAACATTGTGTCATTCAACAGGACGGGGCGATCAGCTGGACGTTCTCCCGTGCCATTCCCCTGCTGAATGAGCAGGGTGACATCGTGGAATGGTTTGGAACTGCCAGTGATGTCACCGATCGCAAGCAAGCTGAAGTCGCGTTGCGTGAGAGTGAGGCGAGGCTGGCGTTAGAACTGGCGGATGCCAAGCAGTTACAGTTCATTAGTAGCCAGTTGGTTCAAGAGGAAAATATTGATGCCCTGTATGGGCAGATTTTGGAGGCGGCGATCGCCCTCATGCGCTCAGAGATGGGCAGTATGCAATTGCTGCACCCCGATCGCAACGAACTTCAGTTACTGGTGTGGAAAGGATTTGACCCGGCATCAGCAGCCTTTTGGGAGCGGGTGCAGATTGATTCGGAGACTCCCTGCGGCATCGCTTTGAATACGGGCAAACGGGCGATCATTCCCGATATCGAAACCTACGAATTCATCGCTGGCAGTGAGGATCTCGACGCTTTTCGCCGTTCGGGAATCAGGGCTGTGCAAACCACACCGTTAATTTCCCGTAGTGGTCGGGTCGTCGGCATGATTTCCACGCATTGGCAGGAACCGCGTCAGCCATCCGAACGGGAGTTGGGTCTGCTCGGTGTGCTGGCACGACAGGCGGCTGATTTAATTGAGCAGCGGCAAGCCCAACTCGCCCTGCGGGAGTCGGAAGCCAAATATCGATCTCTGTTCGAGTCGTTGGACGAAGGCTACCTCCTGTCCGAGGTGATTTTCGACGAGAACGACAAGCCGATTGACATTCTTTACCTCGAAGCAAATCCGGCAGCAGTGCGCCTTGCCGGGCGGGACTTTTCTGGGCAACGGATGCGCGAGATTGACCCGAATTACGAGGAATACTGGTATGAAATCTACGGGCGCGTTGCGCTCACAGGCGAATCCGTGCGCGCCGAACGATACGCCGAACCGCACGGGCGATGGTTTGATTTTTACGCTTTCAAAGTCGGCAGGCAGGAGAGCCGCCGCGTCGCTGCCGTTTTCAACGACATCACTGATCGCAAACGCCGCGAAGCCCATCTCGCTTTCTTAGCGGACATCGCTGAAAATTTCTCGCGTCTTTCGACTGCCGATGAGATTATGCGGGCAGTCAGCGCAAAAGTGGGCGCTTACCTCAACACCACCAACTGTCTCTTCGCTGAAATTAACGAAGGGCAAGATCAGGCAATCATCGAATGTACCTGGCATACCTCCGATACACCAGACGTAACGGGCGTTTATCGCCTCTCCGACTTTATTACTGAACAACTTCGACAGACGGCACGGGCTGGAGAAACTATTATTATCCGCAATACCCAGACCGATCCTCGGGTGGATAGCGATCGCTATGCCGCCCTTAAGATTCATGCCTATGTCACTGTCCCCTTTTATCGCGAGGGCGAATGGAAATACGTATTTACGGTGAATGATTCCGTTGCCCGCAATTGGCGCGAAGACGAAATTGAGTTAATCCGCGAGGTGACAAATCGCACATTTCCACGGCTCGAACGGGCCTATGCAGAACAAGCTCTGCGGGAATCGGAAGAGAAATACCGATCGCTGTTTGAGTCGATCAACGATGGCTTCGCGCTGCTCGAAGTGCTGTATGACGATGACAATAGACCCGTCGATTGTCGCTTCTTAGAAGTCAGTCCCTCGTTTGAGTTCCAAACCGGATTGCCCCAAGCCCAAGGCAAAACCTTGAGAGAACTCATTCCGTCTGTTGAGTCAGGTTGGTTTGAGCACTATC
The DNA here is from genome assembly GCA_002163975.1 of Nostocales cyanobacterium HT-58-2. Lineage (GTDB taxonomy): Bacteria > Cyanobacteriota > Cyanobacteriia > Cyanobacteriales > Nostocaceae > HT-58-2. The sequence continues at coordinate 457,134 of CP019636.1, forward strand.
ACCAGGCTCTTGTCACGAACGCCCTGGTTCACTTTGAGATGCACCAGAACTATCTCAAGATCTGGTTTGAAGTCGATGTGTTTCCCTACGGCAATCCCCAGGATCGACGAGTGACAATCGTCTTCCGTAACATCAACGAGCGCAAACAGGCCCAAGCCAATCAAATCCAACTCATTCGAGAGCAAGCCGCCCGTGAACAAGAACGCCAACGCGCCGAGACTCTGGCAGAGCTCGATCACGCCAAAACCGACTTCTTCAGCAACGTCAGCCATGAATTCCGCACACCACTGACGCTATCACTAGCTCCCCTGCAAGATGCTTTGAGCGATCGCACTAATCCCCTTGCTCCCCCTCAACGGGAACGAGTGGAACTGGCGCATCGAAACGCGATTCGGCTGCTGAAACTGGTTAATACCCTACTCGACTTCTCCCGCATTGAAGCCGGACGGATGCAAGCGGTATACGAGGCGACAGATTTGGCACTATTGACAACTGGGCTAGCTAGTGGATTTCGTTCCGCCATTGAGCGGGCAGGGCTACGGCTCATAGTCGATTGTCCACCGTTGCCAGAACCCGTGTATGTAGACCGGGAAATGTGGGAAAAAATTGTCCTCAACCTTCTCTCCAACGCCTTTAAGTTCACCTTTGCAGGCGAAATTGCCGTCAGGCTACATCCTGCTGATGACCATTATGTGACGCTACAAGTGCAAGATACCGGTACAGGAATTTCACCTGAAGAACTGCCCCATTTGTTTGAGCGATTCTACCAGGTACGAGGAGCAAAAGCAAGGACTCATGAAGGGTCTGGCATTGGTCTAGCGCTGGTACATGAACTGATTCGACTGCATGGTGGCACTCTAGACGTGAGCAGCACCGTAGAGCAGGGAACTTGTTTCACCGTCACTATTCCTTTGGGCACAGCTCACCTGCCAAGCGACCGAATCGAAGCAACACGCACGCTAGTATCAACGGCACTCGGTGCAGCTCCTTATGTTGAGGAGGCAGAGAGTTGGCTACCGCCAGAGGAGGGGGAGCAGGGAGCAGAGAGCAGGGAGCAGGGAGCAGAGGAGAGCTTAGATACTCGTTCATCTATCTCAGATACTCGTTCATCTGTCTCAGATACTCGTTCATCTGTCTCAAATACTCGTTCATCTGTCTCAAATACTCGTTCGTCTGTCTCAGATACTCGTTCGTCTGTCTCAGATACTCATTCATCCATCTCAGATACTCGTTCATCTATCTCAGATACTCGTTCATCCATCTCAGATACTCGTTCATCTATCTCAGATACTCGTTCATCTATCTCAGATACTCGTTCATCTGTTTCAGACACTCATTCATCTGTCTCAGATACTCGTTCATCTGTCTCAGATACTCGTTCATCTGTTTCAGACGCTCCCCCTGCTTCCCTTCCCCCCTCTGCCCATATTCTCCTGGTCGATGACAACGCCGATATGCGAGATTACCTGACGCGGATACTGAGCGAACACGTTGAGGTGATAGCGGTTGCGGATGGAGTAGCAGCGCTGGCGGCGGCACAAGAGCGAGTGCCGGATCTAATACTGAGTGATGTGATGATGCCACAGCTAGACGGTTTTGAGTTGCTCAAAGCATTGCGGGCTGATGCGCGTACAAGAGAGGTTCCTATCATCCTGCTTTCTGCCTGTGCAGGAGAAGAGTCGGTGGTAGAAGGACTCCAAGCGGGGGCGGACGACTACCTAATCAAACCCTTCTCTGCCACCGAACTGGTAACCCGTGTCTTAGCCCATCTCCAGATGGCGCACCTGCGCCTTGAAGCACTCCGCCAGGAAAGAACCACCAGCCGTAGAAAGGACGAGATGCTGTCAACCGTTTCCCACGAACTGAATACTCCCCTGGTTGCCATTCTCGGTTGGACGCGGTTACTGCGTACCAGTCCACTCAATCAATCTATGCTGATGAAATCCCTGGAGACGATTGAGCGCAATGCCACCCTGCAAGCCAAACTCATCTCAGATTTGCTGGATATTTCACGGATTACCGCAGGCAAACTGCATCTCAATCTCCAGCCTGTCGAACTCCAATCGGTGATTGAAACGGCGATCGCCACAGTGCCTCAACCCCTACAAGCCAAAGAAATTAGGCTTATGTGTCTGCTTGACCCTTTACCAATAATAATTCAAGGTGATCCAGAGCGTTTGCAGCAGATTGTCTTGAATCTATTGACCAACGCCATCAAATTTACTCCTCAAGGAGGAAGAATCGAGGTTTGTCTGAATAATATTGAAACTCAGGCTCAGATCAAGGTAAGTGACACTGGCTGCGGAATAGCTGCCGAGTTTCTGCCCTATGTCTTTGAGAGTTTCCGCCAAGCAGAAAGTTCAAAGAGTCAATCTACTAAAGGACTAGGTTTGGGACTAGCGATCGCGCGTCACTTGGTAGAACTCCACGGTGGTACTATCCAAGCCGAAAGTCTTGGAGTTGGGCAAGGTGCAACATTTACTGTCAACTTACCGCTGATTGATGCTAGTCTTGAGGAAAGATATTAAAACATCATTAAGATTTTGTATCAAAAACTGTCCTGTTCTCAAACATTTTACTTGAAGTTGCTGACAAGATAGCTTTGCGCAAAATTAAACGCTTCGGTGGTAATCCCGTCTTCGAGGTATAGAAGACCATGAGTACATCAGATGACAACTCAGATTTTGAAGCTCTGTTGGACTACCTCAAGCAAAACTGTGGTTGCAATCTGACAGGTTACAAGCATGCGAGTTTGATGCGTCGGCTCCAACACCGGATGCAACAGTTAAATATTGAGAACTATAGGAACTACTTGCAATATCTACACTATCATCCTGAAGAGTATGCTTCTCTACTTGACACCATCTTAATCAACTACTCTGGCTTTTTTCGCGATCGCGATTCTTGGGATTATTTAGCTAACCAAATCATTCCCCAAATCATTACCAACAAGCAACCGCATGAACGCATCCGAGTTTGGAGTGCTGGTTGTGCTTGTGGACAGGAAGTTTATACACTGGCTATGTTGCTGGTTGAGAGCTTAGGCATTGAGCAATATTTGCAGCGAGTGCAAATTTTCGCCACGGATTTAGATGAAGATGCACTCAAGCAGGCGCGACAAGGCAGTTATAGTGAGCAGGAGATAGCAGGCATTTCGAGTGAGTTCCTGTCTAAATACTTTGAGCAGATAGAGCAGCGCTATGTTTTTCACTCCAAACTGCGTTGCCCAATCATTTTTGGTCGCCATGACTTGACTAAGGATGCGCCCATGTCCAAAATTGACCTGCTCGTGTGCCGCAACGTGCTAATATATGTCCAACCAAAAACTCAAGTAAGTATTCTGGTTCGCTTTCATTTTGCCTTGACTAAGAACAGCTTTTTCTTCTTAGGCAACTCAGAAAGCTTGATCAATAGTAAACAAATCTTCACTCCTATCAATCTGAAGCATCGTATTTTTGCTAAAGGGCAGAATCTCACTTTGCAGGATCACTTGCTGATCCGACCCCAGACTCGCAACAAGAAAGCAGTGGACCCTCTCACTATGCAGACCCGCATCTGGCAAGCAGCTTTCGAGAACAGTCCATTCGCCCAGATCGCAGTGGATCGCACTGGGCGTTTGCTCGTAGCTAACGAACAGGCTTACGCCCTGTTTTATTTGAAGAACGGCGATATAGGTGCGCAAGTGCAAGATTTAGAGGTGGGGCGAGTTGTCAATTCATGGGCTTTTATGAGGCAGTTAGATCGCGATTGGGCAAAGCCCACTGCCGGAGGCAATCGCCAGCCCATGAGCCGGAAAAATATAGAGTGGGCTACTGACATTAGCACAATTTATCTAGATATCTACATCACACCAATATCAGATCAGAGTGGGAAACTGCTAGGCGCGAACCTCACTTTTATTGATGTCACCAGCTATAGAGAGCTTGAGGATGAACTTAAACACACAAACTCAAAGCTAACAAGGGTTACGCAGGAGCTACAGTCTACAAAAAATGTATTAGCTACTACTCATACAGAGCTAGAGTGTGCTCAAAAGGAGTTAGATACTGTACATCAGGAAATTCAACTTATCAGGCAGGACTTGCATCACATCTAAGATTGAATGACTAGTTTCGCTAGGATAGTGTAGCCTAAGCATTAGTTACCCTTTTTTTACTCACTCTATTACAAGCTAAGCAACATCTGCTGCTCAGTCCTAAGAACTCCTCACGCCCATGACAACAACTACAGACTTCCTCAGTCACCTCAACCCCAGTCAACGCCGTGCTGTTGAACATCACTGCGGTCCCCTGCTCGTTGTTGCTGGTGCGGGTTCCGGCAAAACAAGAGCGCTGACTTATCGTATTGCTAACCTGATTTTGCAACACCGTGCTGACCCAGAAAATATCCTGGCGGTGACTTTCACCAACAAAGCGGCACGGGAAATGAAAGAACGTATTCAAAAGTTATTTGCCGATCGCCTGGCAATGACAGAATACAATGAGCGGTTTGAGTTGTTGCCAGAATACGAGCAGACCAAGTTGAGGTCGAGAGTTTGGAAAACCTTTATCAAAGATATGTGGTGCGGTACTTTCCACAGTCTCCTTTCTCGCGTTCTCCGCTTTGATATCGAAAAATACCAAGACGAAAAAGGACGCCAGTGGACGCGGAATTTTTCCATTTTTGACGAGTCCGACGCCCAAAGTCTTGTTAAAGAAATCGTTACCAAACAGCTCAATTTAGACAATAAGAAGTTTGAACCCCGTTCTGTTCGTTACGCAATTAGCAACGCCAAAAACCAAGGCTTATCACCCCGAGACTTCCAGAGAGAACAACCTAATTATCGCGGACGGGTGATAGCAGAAGTTTACGATTACTATCAAAGCAGACTTGCAGAGAATAACGCCCTCGACTTTGATGACCTTATTCTTGTTCCTGTGAGATTGTTTCAGCAGAACGAGCAAGTCTTAGGTTATTGGCATAACAAGTTCCGCCATATTTTGGTAGATGAGTATCAGGATACCAACCGCACTCAGTACGAACTTATTCGCTTATTAGCGACAAATGGCGAAACTAAAAAAAGTGATTGGGACTGGACAAATCGTTCTGTTTTCGTTGTTGGTGATGCAGATCAATCTATTTATTCATTTAGAATGGCGGATTTCACCATCTTGTTGGACTTTCAGCAAGACTTCGGCGACGGTTTAGCAGACGAAGATACCCGCACAATGGTGAAGTTGGAGGAGAATTATCGTTCTTGTGAAAATATTTTACAAGCAGCAAATCACCTGATTGAAAACAATACTCAACGCATTGATAAAATCCTCAAAGCAACAAGGGGTACAGGTGAGGAGATTTTTTCTCATAGAGCAGATGATGAAATCGAGGAAGCAGATTTTGTCATTAATCAAATTCGCTCTTTGGAAAACCAGCATCCGGAGTTGAATTGGGGGAGTTTTGCCATACTTTATCGTACCAACGCCCAATCTCGACCGTTTGAAGAATTACTGGTGCGCTTGGGAATTCCCTACACAGTTGTGGGAGGAATCAAGTTTTATGATCGCAAAGAAATTAAAGATATCCTGGCTTACTTGCGGGCGATCGCCAACCCAGCCGATACACTTAGTTTATCGCGAGTGATTAATACTCCCCGACGCGGTATTGGTAAAGCCACCATTGACACATTGAATAACGCTGCTAGAGAATTAGGCACAACTTTGTGGGAAATACTCAGCGATGAAATATCAGTGAATACATTGGCAGGACGTTCTGCTAAAGCTGTGAATAATTTTGCCAAGATGATTCAGAACTGGCAAGAACAAATCGAGACAGTTCCAGTTTCTGAACTTGTGCAAGGAGTCTTAGAAGATTCTGGCTATATCCAAGACTTGCAAGCACAAGGTACGGAAGAGGCTGACGACAGAATACAAAACGTCCAAGAATTATTCAACGCAGTTCTGCAATTTGAAGAAGAGAACGATGATGTCACTCTGCAAAGTTTTCTTGCCAATACTGCCCTAAGTTCCGATTTGGATAACTTAAAAGAAGGAGAAACAGCAGTTTCGCTGTTAACTTTACACGCTTCCAAAGGTCTGGAATTTCCCGTAGTGTTTTTGGTGGGGATGGAACAAGGGTTATTTCCCAACTACCGTTCCATGAACGATCCAGCAGCTTTGGAAGAAGAACGCCGCTTGTGTTACGTGGGCATTACTCGCGCTCAAGAACGATTGTACATCACCCACGCCCGCGAACGCCGCCTTTACGGGACTCGCGAACCAGCCATGCGATCGCAGTTTCTCGACGAACTACCCGAAGAATTATTAATGACTCGACACAGAAGCATTGCTTATATAAAAGGTCCTGGTGGGAGTTCATCGCAGCGTGCAAGCCGTGGACAACAAGGAAGTGCTGGGAATTGGCAAGTCGGCGAGAAAGTTTTGCACAAAATCTTTGGCGTTGGAGAAATCACCCACATTTTTGGGGCGGGAAGTAAAGTTTCTTTGGCGATTAAATTTGATAGTTTGGGTCAAAAAATTATTGATCCAAGAGTTGCGCAGTTGCAACGGGTGGACTGATAAAATTACGCCCCTCTTTATCTACAAAGAGGGGTGACAAGTCATGTTTTAAACGCCACTCCTTTGTAGAAATAGCCAATAATCTCCGGTAAGTTTGTATCCTGAAACTGTTCGAGTTTGACCTGATTAAACTGGTTTTCGAGTAAACTTTTGATATCACGATTTAAGTGACAACCATCCGCAATAACTTTCTGCACTGGGGTTAAACGATTTTGCCAAACTTGAACTTTAGGATTATTGCTTAACCCATGTTCAATAAAGAAGAAACGCCCACCTGGTTTCAGCACTCGATAAATTTCTGTCAAAGCTTGTTTGACATTGGCAATGCTACATAACGTCCAAGTACTAACAACACTATCAAAGCTGTGGTCTGCGAAAGGTAGGTTTTCACCATTAAGGACGTAATTCTTTATAGTTATGTCCGAAGCCTGAATGCGTTTTAATGCAAGTGCATTCATCCCAGGATTTGCATCAACTGTTGTCAGCTTTTGGATGTGTTGAGGATAGTAAGGCAAATTTAATCCTGTCCCAAAGCCAATTTCTAGCGTTTCCCCTGTCACCTGTGCTAAAACCTCCTGACGATAGCGCGATATGTTTGCATCGGACATCGACCAATCCAACAAGCGAGGTAGAACAAATTGGTAGTAAAGATTCATAGGGTTGTTATGAGTCAACAACTATGTATTTGACTGCTAATTTTCATGTTACGCAGAATTGTCGTTTGGGTAGAGCAAAAGTAATTTATGAGACGAATAAACCTCACTCAAATTCCGAAAAATCCTTAGCTTGGAAAGCCAAAAGAACCCTCTGCCAAAGGACCTATGTCTGTAATATTTCTACATTGACTCCTAAGAATGAGGAAACCACAGTAGTGGCTTTATACAGTGATACCTAAACATAGATTTAATTTGGTAACGGAGAGAACACATGGCTAGCCAAGCAGAAAATAAAGGTAAGCACAGTGCTGCTCATGACGAAACTTCAAGCAAGAAAGTCGCTCATAAAGATGAAGTAGATAGCAAAAAGCACAGTGCTACTAAAAATGAAGCAGACACCAACAAGCATGATGCTGATACCCACCAGGAGCTAGATTCACTTCTTTCTACGCTTGAGGGAGATGTTATTGCCCTCGATCCAGATGCTGCTCTAAGCATAATTGACCAGTGGCATGGTGAGTTGAATAAAGCGAAAGAACCAGAACTCAAAGAGATTGCAAATACCCTCAAGGAGCTAAAGCAATTCCTTAAAGGTGGCAAAGCTACAGGTCATGAGATTGGTGAAGTTCTGGTTGAAATTGGCGAACAAACAGCTAATTTTGCATCTGAAGCCTCTAAAGAGCTAAAAACTCCACTGCAAAAACTAGGTAAGCAACTTACTAAAGCAGGCACTTCACTCGGCAAGGCAGAAGACCAGGAGCATATTGAACAAATTGAGTCCTTGGTAGAAAACCTTGAAGGAGACCCGACAAAGATTGATACAGAGGTTGCTCTCAATAGTATTGACACGTGGTACTCACTGCTCCACAAGTCTGAAGATGAGAATCTTAAAGAAATCGCCAATGGACTTAAGGAACTCAAGCAACTTCTCAAGCGCAGTAACCCCAAAGGTGCTGACATAGGTGCAGTACTTATCCGACTTGGCGAACAAACTCAAGAAGCTGCTCATTCTGCTGGAAGGGGACTCAAAGGGCGAATTCAAAAACTGGGCAAAGTCCTGAGTAAAGTTGGCAAGTCTTTGGAGTAAGCTAGGCTTTCTGCAAAAGTGTGATTTAAGGATATTTAGAACCACAGATGCACACAGATGAACACAGATAAATTATCAGTGTTCATCTGTGGTTTGATTTTCTCCCAATTAGACTTTTGCAAGAGACTCCTGCGCTCACATGGACATCACTACAAACTCACCTCAGTCTGTACAACTCCCGCACGCTCATGACGGGCTGACAGTTTAACTGTGCCACCTTCGGGCGCACGCACAACCCATTCCACCTTCGCCCGGTCTTGAGTAGAATCTGTATGTCGCCTAATAGGAGTTGAGGGTTTATAGGCACGTCCTTCTAATTGACCCAACTCTTCACGCGGCTTCCCTGTTTCTAAAGTTGCACCAACAGGTAGCTCAATTTCACAGATACAGCCCCGCACCAGCTTTTTCTCTCGAGCTTTTTCGGTGATGTAAGTGGGTAGCCAGCCTGTATTTTGAATAACCAACCTTACCCGATAAGTATCATTGCCCAAACTGTGGACACTTACTTCGTAAATCTCCAAGTAGGGAGAGATTAACAGATGCCATACTAACCAATCGGGAAAACGAGAAATTTCTTTCTCTAAAAACTCTGGTGGTGGATTTGACCATGCATACATCGTATCCCAACCTCCCAGTTCAACTTCACCAAGTTGGGGATGGTTGAACGGATACCATTCGATGTAGCCTTTTCCTCCCAATTGTTCGTCGCTCCAGCGCAGTAGCTTGAGGTCATCTTCTAAAGGGTGTTCTCGTTGCCATTCAATATATTTATACTCATTAATCCCTGCTTGGCGCTGAGGGCTCCAAACTTCTACCGTCCAGCCAAAAACACCCAAGTGTTCATAAATCCAGTCGTGGAAGGTACCACCGATAACCTGTTTGGGGTGATAACGAAACTCATGAAATCCTGAGATAGCTGGGTATTGAGTTATCTCAGTCCCTTTTTTGCCGATGCGCTGGTAGGTACGCAAGTCTTGGACAGGTAATTCCTCATCGTTCGCATAGCTATAAGCGCGTAATAAAACACCACTGAATGTGTGGAACGTAGTCGCTCCCGTGATGTTAGGGTGAGTGCTAACAAATTCTACAAGCGATCGCACCTCTGGTTCAGATGTAGGATAAGGACCAGACCCTACCTGCTCATGCTCCTGTCGCCACATATTGGGAAAATTGCGGTTCAAATCTAACCCCTCCTTTGCAGGCTGGAGGCGAATTTGAATTCCGTCGTAATTTTCTATACGTCCTTCTGGCAACACTCGGTAATATTGACCACCTGTTTCTGTAGGTTCACGAGCAACCAACAGACGTGGTTCAGTGGGGCAGATTTTCCAGGCTCCGTTAGGATCAGGAATTCGCATCATCAAAATGCGGCGATCGCCATCTATATCTTCAATGACTAAACCGTCCTCATCTCCTTCATCATGGGGATAAGGACGGGTGCTGGAGCGAATAAATCTCGGCGAATCCGCCAATGCTAACTCAGCTCCATCTGGGTTGACACGGGGGCAAATGTAGAAGGCGCGGGTATCTAGACAACGGGTGATATCTGGGTGAGTTCCGTAGTTTGTGACTAATGTTTGTAGGAGGTATAGACAAACACTCGATGCTGCGACTTCCGTGGCGTGGATATTGCCATCAACCCAGAAGGCTGGCTTTTGACGCTCCAAACCTGTCGTAAAATTGGTGACTGTGAGCAGCCAAATGTCACGTTCTTCGTAGCTCTTGCCGATGCTTTCTATCCTCACAAGCTCAGGAAATTCCTCAGCATAAGCATGGAGGATACGAGTTAAATCTTCATAACGGTAGTATTTATCGAACCGAACGTCTGGCATGGGACAAACAAGGTTGCAATGAGCTAAGGATGACACATTTCACTGCTCATTTTTCAGATTAGACTTTGTGGATTGAGGTGAATATAGCGATTCTCGCTCGTATAGAATACACGCATACGGTAGGGGCACGGTATGCCGTGCCCCTACAAACAAACTCTATTGCACTCAATTGAGAACTGCTATAAATGTAGGATCGGTTAGCGAAGTGTAACCCATGCTATTCTTTGCAACTGATGCGTTACGCCAAGGCTAACGCATCCTACTGGCGCTGGTTCTTTACACTCGTTGATGAGTTGTAAAAATTCATTCACAAGCATCTAAGACTCATTCACCAGTTCTAAACACTCGTCCACAAGTTGTAAAGATTCATTTAGGAGGATGAAACACTCGTTGACCAGTTCTAAATACTCGTCCACGAGGTGCAAACACTCATGCGTGAGTATCAAACACTCATGCATGAGTTCCAAACACTCGTCTGTGAGCATCAAACACTCGTGTACGAGGTGCAAACACTCATTTGTGAGTATCAAACACTCATGCACGAGTTTCAAACACTCGTCAACAAAGTACTGATACTTGCTAAGTAGGCGGACAGAATTTTTGTAGGATGCGTTAGGCGTAGCCGTAACGCATCAATTGTAAAGAACAGCATGGGTTACGCTTCGCGCTTCCCATCCTACATTTATTCCTAAATTGCTGTTCCATCAAAAATATTGCTTCAAAACATACGTAATCGCCGCACTAAACGGGATGTACCGTCCATCTGCATCTGGTTTCTGATAACCTTGAGCAAGGAGTTGTATCTCTGCATCGGTCAACCCATCAGTACCCAGCAACGCTGTATCAATAGCTGCACGTCTCATTCTTCTCAATTTATCAATACCGAGGGCTAGTTTTTGAATTGTCGTTTTAGCAGCGATTTGTTTATCTGGGTTATCTGTTGGCAGAATTTCCCCGAAACCAGAGTACTTAAAGTAATCTGCACATTTTGGATCTAAGGGTGAAATCATCATTTCCTCATCAAACCAGGCGTGTTTTTTATGTCCACAATGCACAGGTACACGAGGTCTGTGTTCATCTTCGCCTTGGCATGAAGCAATAAGATTAGTGTACTCAAATGTCAACTGTCTATAAACACTCTTGGGTCTATAATGTTCGATATGACATTGCTTTCTAGCTATAGACATACCACAGTAGCAACAAATAAAACCTTGCTCCTGTAGCAGCGATTGGTACACCTCATTTTTGATTGATTGCGGGAAGGATTTCCAATCAGGCGTTCTTTTACCTAGTTTTTGCTTCCATTTCGTTAAGCTATCCGGTTCTTGAGTCTTTTGGATATACTTCATCGATTGAGAATTTCCTTGCGTCGAATAAGGACATCTGCTCTGACAAACTCCGGATCGTCTTCTCCTATTTCATCGGCTAAGTTTTGGCGCAATTGCTTAGCGCGATCAAGATGTCCCTGGTCAATCAATCTAAATAAATCACGGAGGCTTTCTTTAATTTCCTGCGGTCTTTCAGAGACACCCATCAGGTCTTCTAAAATCTGATTGCTATCTCTGCCAAACGAATTTTCAGGACGATCCGCAACAATACCATCAGGTGTTGGTTGTAGTAGGTAGATGCTATCAGGTTTGATATGACTCACCACCTGTGGTGAATGGGTGGTGATAATAAACTGGCAATTGGGGAATGTTTTGCTCAAAGCTGTAATAACTTGGCGTTGCCATTTTGGGTGCAGATGCAGTTCTATTTCATCAATGAGAACAACTCCCTTCCCGTGGAGTGGATTTTCTAAACCTGGGTTGGCAATTGCTAAGCGTCTTGCCAAATCTCCCACCATTGCCAGTAAACATTTTTCGCCATCAGATAACTGATTGACAATGAATTCCCGACCTTGTTTTTTTACAGTCATCCGCAAGGGCGATCGCTCAACTCGTAAATCTGAAAAATCTGGCTGCAAAGATGATACTGCTTTTCTGACTGCTTGCAACTGCTTGTCTCGATGGTCAGGGTTATCTCTTCGCAATTGGTTTTCTAAATCTTCTCGGTTTCTAAACCATTCAAAGAAGCCTTTGAAGTCAATTCTTCCTCCAGTCAGTGCTTGGTCATAAGCATTTCTTTGAGTCAACAAATATTCCTCAGAAATTTCCAAAGGCATATCAAGAACAGCGCGATTTACTGGATAGTAAACTGCCAAAGGTATGCTAGCGTTTTCTTTATTTGCTAACTGCTCATTTATATCATCCACTACCCTTTTTAAAGGGTCTAAACTCACTTCATCAGCTTCTATTTGGTTTAGCACTTCTGAGACTACTTGCAATGCTTTTGTCAAGTCATTACCACGCTTCAGTTGTTGCAAGCGTTGTCCACCAAGACCATCTATCAAAGATTTGATAGCCTCCAACCGTGCTTCACCCGACTTTTTAGGAGATTTGCCCTCTTCCCTCTTCTGGCTTAAAGACCAAGTTATTTCTTCTTCTCCATTGAGAGAAACTGTTATTTCAATCTGTGTTTCTCTCTGTCCATTGCTGATGTCTTGTTCGTTTAAGAAACGTGTAGAATTATTATCTTGAATTTGCCCTGTCATCTGTGACAAAAGAATAGCAAGACAGTCAAGAATACTAGATTTGCCCACACCATTGACACCGATAAGTACAGTTGGACCCATATCATCAAAATCCAGCGTCAAATCACCGATTCCACGGAAAGAGTTCATGTTGAGGCGCTTGACTTTCATAAGTGGTAACTCATTGAAATTGCACGTCGGACTCGTGAGGGTCGTCGACCAGTGACCAGTGACCAAGGAACAGTGACCAGTGACCAAAAACCGACAACGATACTGATAACTGATAACTGGTAACTGGTAACTGATAACTACAAAAGCTGATTAAGCTGATTTGAGTGGAACAATACCTTTATCAAAAATACTATTATCGGTACCGATGCCACTTATTTCTATTCTATCTGCATAAACCTCATAGGCAGCAAAACTCAACTTTTCTGCAGAATATTCTGTCCATTCGGAACGTCCAACAGGACGAGTCCCTGCACCTCCACCACATATTAAATAAGTCGTTCCATTAATAGAACGAGTGCGTTCATAATGATGCTCGTGACCATTTATATAGAGTTGAACACCGTATTTTTGAAATAATGGAGTAAAGGTTTTAATAAAAGTTGGATTACTACCATAGACACCCGATGCATAAACTGGATGATGACCAAAGACAACTTTCCAAGGAGCATTACTACTACTTAATTCTTGCTCTAACCATTTTAGCTGCGTTTCCCAATCAGCATTTGTGTTAGTATCTAGGGCAAAAAATTGCACATTCTCACGGCGAAATGTGTAATAACGCCCCTTCATATTAAAGCCGACATACTTAAGTTGAAGGTTGCCGTTTTCCGTACGAATATCATGATTTCCGAGAGCAGCCTGAAATTTTACACCTTGCTGGAGTAAAGGTGCATAAGGACGCTCAAACACTGCACCAATTTTTTCCATTTCGCCATTGGTGTAGATATTATCACCAGCTAAAACCACCAAATCATAAGGGTTTTGACTGTGATGGCGAGTCATGGCTTTAGCGACGGCGTACTGTCCTTGATCTCCAGTCCCTGTATCTGCAACAGAAACAAAACGGAATAACAAGTCGTTTTTCGCTGGACTGGGAGGCGTTGCTACTTTAGATGCAGCCGCAATACCAGCGTTTTTGCCGGCTTGACGAGTGACACAACCTAAAAATCCTAAACCAATGGCGCTGAGGCTACTAAAAAACAAAAATTGACGACGTTTCAGCTTCATAGATTACCAAAATCAATAAATAGTAAAGTATAGCCGAAGCAATGAAGTGATAAATTAGGGCTGAGGAGGCTGCACCCGCAAGAATATAGTCTCTTGTCTTTGATTCGCAGCCGTTGGTGAAAGTTCCATGTCCCAAGACAATCAAAATTCACAACCACCATTCTCACCAGAACCGGAAGCGAATCAGCAGCAGCCGACGGTTGACCAGAAAGCTCAACCTCCCCAAAAACAATACCAGAGAGTCCAGCCAATTTGGAAGGCTACAATTCTCCGAATTCTGAGAGGGACAATTGGGGTCCTACAAGCAACAGTAGAGCAATTGGAAACAGCACCTGCGCCTAGTGCAGAGGAAACCCCGGGTTTTTTCCAGAAGCTTCAACTTGGGTGGAGTGCAGCTTTAGGTAAAATTCGCTCATTTTTGCCACAAAACTTATCAACAAAGTTGTCAGATACGGCTTTGACAGGGATTATTGCTGGACTTGCTGTCATTCTTGTTTGGACAACTTCTCATCTCTTCGCTGGTCAGCCTACTGAAGTGGCGACTGTTCCACCAACTGAAGAAGCACCGCCAGCAACAATAACGACTCCACCAACGACTCCACCAGAGGTAGAAGCACCTTCCACACCACCAACAGCCGAAGAAACTCCGCCGCCTGTAGAGGAAATTGCACCGCCACCAGTTGCTGAGGAAATCCCGCCGCCAGTCGAAGAAACTCCGCCACCAGAACCAGAACCGACTCCCACCCCAACCATACTTTTGACGCCAGAGCAAATCTTGATTGCATCTATCGAAAATCAAGTGGCGGAGATTAGCGATCGCTTTGCCTCCGGTTTGGTACAGTCGATTCAAGCCAACTTCCGTAGCAGTCGTCTCGCTGTGACCATTAGTGATGAATGGTATAACCTCAAACAATCACAACAGGACAAACTCTTGGCACAAATATTGGAACGTTCTAATGAACTGGATTTCAGCCATTTGGATATTGTGGACTCACAGGGTAGGCTGGTAGCACGGAATCCTGTTGTGGGAACTGGGATGATTGTTTTTCAACGGCGATCGTTCAGTTGAAAACTAGAGCAAAAATTGGTCAAAAATTGGTGTTGTATAAGATTTTTGATTTTTAACCATAGTAAAATTTGACAAAAACTATTGTTAAAAACCAATAGATATGCAAGAACCGACAAACTCCGAGGAATTCTTGGATCAGTTTTTGGTTTGTGGGCTAGGTACTTTAGGTCAACATTGTGTTGTTGCTCTCAAGAAATTTGACGTCAGCGTTATTGCTATTGACAAACAGCAACCTCAAGATTGGGAGATTCCTAACATTTGCGATTTGTGGGATAACTTGTTGATTGGTGATTGTCGTCAAACCAGCATTCTAGAACAAGCCAAAATTCAACAGTGTCGAGCCGCAATTATAGTGACTGGTAATGAGCAAGTCAATGCAGAAACAGCTTTAGTCGTAAGAAAACTCAATCCCCAAACCCGCTTGGTTATTCGTTCAGATAAACAAAATCTTAATGAATTACTCAGTGAACATCTAGGAAATTTTATCGCCTTTGAGCCAACTGAACTACCTGCTTCTTCCTTTGCCCTTGCCGCTCTTGGTACAGAAACACTAGGATTTTTCAATATAGAAGGAGAGTGGCTACGGGTGGTGAAGCGCACTTTGTTACCAGACGATCCCTGGTCTTATCGCCGTTTGCTACACGAATTAAATACTCACACTCGTAAGATTCTTTATATCACGTCTGATTCCACTATCCTGCCAACTGACTCTTTCTATCAATGGGAACCTGATACACGCATAAACGCAGGAGACACAATTGTTTATATCGAAGCAACCAAGCCATCTGCCCCTACTTCTGAGAAATTGGGTAGAAATATCTTGCTCAATCCTTGGAAATTCTTTAGAAGACTCAAGCGCTTCAAATGGTTAACTCTCAAGCAGCAAATAACTGAATTTTGGCGCAAAAGTGATGAAAATCGCCTTAAACAAATATGGATTAGCTGCTTAGTCATAGTAGGCTTTCTACTGCTGGTGGGAACTATTTTGTATCAGTTAAACTATCCCAAGATCAGTTTGGTAGACTCCTTTTTCGTTTCAGCCATACTGCTTCTAGGGGGATTCAGTGACTTATTTGGTGGTTTCAATTTTGAACTTCCTGTTTCTGTTTGGTTGCGGTTCATTAGCCTGGGTATAGCTATTGCTGGTACGGTTTTAGTCGGGATACTCTACAGCTTTCTTACGGAAAGACTTTTAACCGCAAAATTCCAATTAAGCAAGCGACGTCCGCCCATTCCTCAAAAAGACCATGTGGTCGTCGTTGGACTCGGTCGAGTTGGTCAACGAGTTGTAGCTCTATTGCAAGAATACAAGCAGCCACTCGTGGGCATGACACTAAATAAAGATTTTGACATGGCAATTTTACCGGAGATGCCACTCATTGTTGGTTCTTTCAATGAGTCTCTCGCCAAAGCAAATCTCAACACCGCAAAAAGCGTTGTTGTCGTTACTAATGAGGAAATGCTGAATTTGGAAATCAGCTTGATGGCATATAGTGCTAATCCAAAAAGTCACTTGGTTATTCGCACCACTGGTCAAGGTTTGAGTGAAAATTTAGCTGGATTACTGCCCACTGCTCAAGTCTTATCTGCCTACGCTGTAGCAGCTGAGGCATTTGCTGGAGCAGCATTTGGGGAAAAAATAATTAACCTGTTCCGCGTCAATCAAAAAACTATATTAATAACAGAATATCAAATTGAAGCTAACGATACTCTCAATGGGTTACTGCTATCCGAAATTGCCTATGGTTACGGAGTTGTGCCAATTCTTTATAGAAAAGAACACGAAGATCCCAAGTTGATGCCTTCTGAAGATTTACGTGTAACCGAAGGCGATCGCATGATGGTTCTGGCAACAAGCAATGGTCTTCGGCGCATTGAGCAAGGAAGAAGAAACTTCATGTTAAAAAGCTGGCGAGTACATATTGTGAGAGCCTTGACTGAAGAGGCAGTGTTTGAGGGAGCTAATGTGATGACTCGAATTTCTGGATGTAGTCTCACTATGGCTAGAAACTTGATGAACAACTTACCCAGAACGTTGCATTCACCACTCTACAAACACCAAGCTCAGCGTCTTGTTAGAGAATTAAGCAGATCTCAAGTTATGGCTCACTTGGTTGCAATGACTGCTCAAGAAGACACAGATAGCATCTAACTTTTTCTGGATTATGCCTGATGTCAGGATAGACTTGACAGATTCTTGTGTGTTTCTACTGTCTTTACATAAGATTTATATTTGAGTTCCGAGATATTTAGAAGCGGACTGCAATCTTACCGAAATGCGCCCCACTCTCCATGTACTCCAATGCCTGCCGTGCTTCTTCAAAGGGGAACACTCGGTCAACAATAGGTTTGAGACGATGCAAAGCAATTGCCCGGTTCATTGCCTCAAACATGGCGCGGCTGCCTACGTAAATGCCTTGTACAGTAATCCCTTTATGCAGAATAGATACAGTACTGACATCTGTAGTGAAACCAGAAAGCACCCCAATTAAACTGATATGTCCGGCGTAACGAACAGCACGTAGCGATTTGTTGAAAGTTCCTGCACCGCCAACTTCTATGATGCGGTCAACACCTACTTGATTTGTCAGTTCCCAAACTTTTTCATCCCAGTTTGGTGTCGTTTTGTAATTGATGAGTTCAGATGCTCCAAGTTGCTTCAATTTGTCTAGCTTCTGGTCACTGCTGGAAGTACCAATGATTTGCACCCCCATGATTTTGCCAAACTGCAACGCAAATACAGAAACTCCTCCCGTACCTTGTATAAGAACGGTGTCACCAGCTTTGAGCTTGCCATCCGTTGTCAGGGCGTTCCAAGCTGTTACCGCAGCACAAGGAAGTGTTGCTGCTTCCTCATCAGACAGGTGTTCTGGCACATGAACAACGCCATCTTCATGGAGTGTCACGTACTCAGCTAAGATACCATCAATGGCTCCGCCCAAAGCAGATTTTGCTTTTTCTGCAGAGAATTCCCCTTCCAACCAGGTTTGCATGAAGATGCCAGCCACGCGATCGCCCACTTTGACTCTGGTCACTCCCTCGCCAACAGCAACCACTTCCCCGACACCATCAGATAACGGCACAAATGGCAGCTTTTGCTTATATCCATATGCTCCTTTGACAGTTAACAAGTCCCGATAATTGAGTGAAGCCGCACGCATCTTCAAGAGAACTTGTCCTGTTTGTGGTTGCGGTTCTGGTTTTTCAACCAGTGTCAACGCATCTAAACCTTCTTTAGAGTGAACTTCCCAAACTTTCATAGTAGTTTCCTAGAGTTCTGGTAATACAAAGTATATGAAAAGCTGCGCTCAACTGTTGGTGGATTTGCAAACGACTGATTTGTCATATTATCAGGGTAGCTCTTCACATTCGCGTCTGCATACACGCTTTACAAACGCGCCACGTGTGCTTTGTGCTTACTGAGGCACTGAGCCAAGTTCGTACAATATATTGTATCATTAATGACATATTGGATTGTTAAGACAGACGCTAGTAAGCGGTGACACGCCGAATAGCACAACCTCCAGTAATAATGGTCGTAGAGGCGCTGATATCATCGACGCCGATTTTTTGTGAATATAAGTCACAAAATGTTAATAGGTTGTAGAAACTCGATTTATCACGTTTGTGCAACCTGTCAGCTCTTTGGGATAGCAGAAATTACTATGTCTTTGTCATCTTCTGAAGAACAACGTTTCTCACCCCTTTGGCGTCAAGTCGCTAGCCATGCTCTGGTAGCTGTTTTGAGTGTGGCGTTAACTTTGACGAGTTTATGGGCATTTCCCAGCTTGCAAATTCTTAAGCGATCGCCGCTTCCTATTGCTACCGTACCGAGTCCTACGACCATAGTAGAAACGGCTGCAGCTCCAACAACCGCCGTTCAGGAAGTTGCTATTCGCAGTTTCGTGAGTGCTGCTATTAATCGAGTGGGACCCGCAGTTGTGAGAATTGATACAGAGCGTACAATCACCAGGCGTACGCCTGACACGTTTTTTGGTGATCCTTTCTTGCGTGATTTTTTTGGTAATGACTTCTTTCCCAGAGTGCCTCAAGAGTACCGTCAACGTGGAGAAGGTTCTGGTTTTATTATTGACCCCAATGGTATGATTCTCACCAATGCTCATGTTGTGAGCGGTGCTGATTCTGTGACCGTCACTCTCAAGGATGGACGCAAGCTAAAAGGAGAGGTGAAGGGGGTGGATGAGCCTTCGGATTTGGCGGTTGTCAAAATTAATGGAAAAAACTTGCCAGTTGCCCCCCTCGGTAATTCTAAGGACTTGCAAGTGGGTGATTGGGCGATCGCCGTTGGTAACCCATTAGGATTAGATAACACCGTGACTTTGGGCATTATCAGCACCCTGAACCGCTCCAGTGCTCAAGTTGGCATCCCCGATAAACGCTTAGACTTTATTCAAACCGATGCTGCGATCAATCCTGGGAACTCTGGTGGTCCCTTGCTGAATGAACAAGGTGAAGTCATTGGTATCAATACAGCTATTCGTGCTGATGCTCAGGGAATTGGGTTTGCCATTCCTATTGACAAAGCCAAGGTGATTAAAGATGCTTTGGCTCGTGGTCAAAAAATTTCCCATCCTTACATCGGCGTTCAAATGATTACCCTCGCACCAGAACTTGCAAGAGAATCTAATAGTGACCCCAATACGACAATCATTCTGCCAGAAATCGATGGCGTGTTGGTGATGCAAGTCATGCCGAGTAGTCCTGCGGCTGCGGCTGGCTTACGTCGGGGAGACGTGATTACTCAGGTTGATGGAAAAACGATAACGACTGCTGAGCAATTGCAAGACTTGGTAGAACAGAGTCGAGTTAACCAGTCCTTGCAGTTCACGATACAACGAGGTGAACAAACTCAGCAGCTGAGTGTGAAACCGGGTGAACTCCGGGAAGCCGCTTCTGAGTAATGATACAGAGTTGCGTTCATAGGTGTCACCTCACCCCCGTCCCTCTCCTTGCTAAGGAGAGGGGTGCCCGGAGGGCGGGGTGAGGTTTTTGAATGCAACTTAGTATGATTTCACTACGCTTCGGTGAAAGGTACGGTGAAAGCCCAAAGGGTCAGGGGGAAAGGACAATTCTTCCTTTCCCCCTTATCCGAACTGTATTGCCTACACCCTGGTTCTTTTTGCATTCTGTTTGACTAATTCAGAAATCGCCTCAACTAACAAAGTTGGGTCTACTGGCTTAGAGATATGCTTTTGAAAACCTGCTGTGAGTGCTTGTTCTTCGTTCATTTCCCCTGCATAGGCGGTTAGGGCGATCGCCTTTGTTTGCCCTCCCTGCTCTGGTGGCAAAGTTCTCACTTGTCGTATTAATGTATATCCATCAATCTCTGGCATACCAATATCTGATACCAGCACATCTGGCAGCAATTGAGTTAAGGCAGTCAGTGCTTCACTAGCGTTTGTCACTGCTGTTACACTCGCCCCAGATCCCTCTAATAGGAAGGTTACAAACTCCCGCGTGTCTGCATCGTCATCTACTAATAAAACCGTTATGCCATTCAAATTGATGCATGACTCAGATTGTGTATCGTTTTCGAGTGTCTGTGATTGCGTTGGCATCAGCGGTAGTTTCACTGTAAAAGCTGCCCCTTTACCAACGCCAGGGCTATCTGCCCAGACTGTTCCACCATGCAGTTCGACTAAGTGACGGACAATCGCAAGACCTAATCCCAGTCCACCAAACTTTCTGGTTGTGGTACTGTTCTCTTGACGGAAGTAGTCAAATACATAGGGAAGGAAGTCAGGATCAATGCCCTTACCTGTATCAGCGACTACAATTTGAGCTTGGGTGTCAACTCGTTTCAGTTGGATGTCTACTTCTCCACCTGCTGGTGTAAATTTGACCGCATTCGAGAGCAAATTCCAAATGATTTGCTGTAATCTGCTTGAGTCGCCCAGAACTTGCCCTAGATTTGGTTCAAGCGTTGTGTGTATCTTAATTGACTTAGCCTCTGCTGACAAACGTACTGTTTCTATTGCTGCTAGAATAACTGCTACTAGGTCAACATGGTAAATATTTAAACTAAGCTTTCCTCGTAAAATTCGGGAGACATCCAGCAAATCTTCAATCAATTGAATCTGTACTTTAGCATTGCGCTCGATAGTTTCCAAAGCGCGGTCGGTTGTCTTTTGATCTAACTGAGATTTGCGCAGCAGCTTTGCCCAGCCTAAAATGGGGTTGAGTGGCGATCGCAACTCATGAGAAAGAACAGCTAAAAACTCATCTTTAATCCGATTGGCTGCTTCTGCAGTTTCTCGCGCCTTCTGCTCAGCCTCGTATAAACGAGCACGTTCTATTGCCTGAGCGCATTGCTGTGCCATTGTCAGCATGAAGGCGCGGTCATACTCATTAAACTCCTGAATCTCAGTAAAAGCTAGGGATATTCCGCCCAAGGCTCGTCCTTCTAGCAGCAACGGAATCGAAATCCAAGCCTCATAGTTATATTGAGCGTATGCCTCAGCCAGATGTGGATAACGAGCTATCCGTGTCTCTGTTGGTTCTGACCAGATAGGTTCTCCAGTTCTGACTGTTTCTGCCAGTGGTGCAGATGCATGAATCGAGAATCGACGCCACGCACCTAGCAATAGATCCTGTTCATAACCAACGGCACGCACGATCTCAAGTTCTGTACCATCCTCAGTTAATAGTGCGACGAGAGCAGAATTTGCCCCTAAAGCTGCCATACCCTGCTCAACAATAACTTCAGCAACCTGTGTCGAAGTTAAGGATTCGGAAAGTGCAGCAGTCACGTCTTGAAGACGGGCAGTGCGATCAGCTGCTTGAACAGCAGTTTGTTGGGAGTGCTGTGCTTCTCTGTAGAGTCGGGCGTTATCAATAGCTACCGCAGCACGACGAGCCAGTTCTTCAGCCAATATGAGGTCGTTAGTATCAAAGCGACGACCTGATTCTGAAGAGACCAAACAAATGGCTCCCAGTACCTCTCCACGTACTATGAGCGGTACACCCATGCTTGATTTAGGAGCAAGCTGTTGCAGGAGTTTTAGGTGGTCAGCATTTTGGGCTGCTGCATATATATGGTCATCAGTAACGACAGGAGTTAGTGTTGTCTTGCCTGCCTGTATAACTTCCGCAAGACCTACAACTTTTGCCAAATCAGATGGATATTTTCGTAGCTGTTCTACCAAGTCCTGTTTTGCTGTATCAGCATGAGCAACAGCCACCCGACGAGTGGATTGATTCTCATCGAGAATATCAACGACGCACCAATCTGCGATCGCAGACACTGCCAAACGAGCCACACTGGCTAACGTTATCTCATAATCTAATGATGAAGCCAGGATATCACTAGCTTGAGCAAGAAAGGCTAGTCTCTCCTCAGCTCGCTTACGCTCGGTGATATCCCGAGAAGATACTTGCATTTCTAAAATTTGCCCAGTTTCTGGGTCTCGGATGGCTCGAACAGTGGCTTCAATCCAAATATAACGTCCATCTTTGTGACGTGCTCGATGAGTGATGGTATAGATATCTGGTAAGTCTGCATTGATTGGATAGTTTCTAGCAATCTCAACCAAATCATCTGGGTGAACTAACTCCTCACCAGGACGATCCACCAGTTCCTCTGGTTGATAACCAAGTACTGTATAGCAAGCTGGTGAGACGTACAAAAGAGTTCCATTGATCGAGAGACGCGAAATAATATCCGTTGAGTTTTCAGCCATCAAGCGGAAACGCGCTTCACTCTCTTGCAATGCTAATTCTGTCAGCTTGCGCGCTGTGATGTCAACCGACACTCCCACCACCCGCAAAGCCTGTCCATCGGCTCCCCGTTGGACAATGTTTCCCTGACTCACTAACCATCGCACTTTGCCATCTGGGCTAAGCACTCTGTACTCTAAAATATAAGGTATTTCACCACGCAAAGCTAAGGCGCTTCTTTGCGCAACATAGGGACGGTCTTCTGGATGGATGAGCGCAACAAATTCATCGCCTGTCGCCCGCTGAATTCCCCAAATTTTTAAAGCACTTTCTGAGCAAACAACTTGGCGAGTTGTAACATCGAAATCCCAGGCAACCATGTCAGCAGCAGATAAAGCGTGCTGCAACCGCTCCTCCATGTCACGAAGTGTTGCCTCTGCTTGCTTGCGCTCAGTAATTTCTGTAACATAAATTGACACCCCATCTGCGGAAGGATAAACACGGTTCTCAAACCAGCGCTGCCAAGATGAATAAAAGTACTCGAACTGGACAACCGTTTGCTCTGCTACAGCTCGATGCACTTCCGAGTCAAATAGGCTCCCCACCGTATCCGGGAACACATCCCAAAGACATTTCCCTAATAGTTCTTCCTGAGGAATTCCCACAATTTCCGCTACACGGTCATTGACGTAAATGTAGCGCCATTCTTTGTCCAGTACAAAGAATTGGTCTTTGATTCTAGATAAAGCGTTTTCCAAGCTTGCTTTCGCCACGTCGTTTGTTGGCATATCATGCGCCCTTGACTCGCCACCAGAAAAGGGGTCCTCTGGGATGTCTGCCTTAACTTTAGGAGTCACTATCTCAACTCCTTATTTTTGAAACTGTGTAGCTATCAAGTCTTTACTATTTTGATTCACTTGATGCAGTAGCTCCTCAATCCATTTCACAGCTAACAGTAGAAGTTTAGTCTATCTGTTCTCCCAACAGTTAATGCTTTGGCATGAAACTCCTGTTTCTTCAAGAAATTTTACTTGCAAACGTTCCAAAAGCAGAATAAAAACACAAGCAAGCACTTAAGTTTCAAGAAATACTTAATTCTTTGGCATAAGCTTTCACAAGATAATCAATACCAGTGATAGCTGCACCAACGACAACAGCATATGCCCCTAAATCCATAGCACAACGAGCCATCTGAGGTGAAGAAATACCCCCTTCACAAATAGCTGGAACGTTTAACTGGTGCACCATTTGGGTGAGAAGTTCCCAGCCAGGTGGAGAAAGATGCTGGGTTGAAGCAGTATAACCAAAAAGAGTTGTCCCCACAACATCTGCACCAGCCGCAACAGCCGCTTTTGCTGCCTCGATTGTGTCTACATCTGCCATAACTGGTTTGCCTAATTTTTTGTGAATTTGGGCAATCATATCTGCCATTGTTTCACCCCCAGGGCGATTTCTGGTAGTCGCGTCTATGGCAATGATGTCTGCTCCCGCTTCTGCTACAGCAGCCGCATGGGAAAACTGTGGGGTAATGTATACATCATAACCAGATATGGCTTGTTTCCACAATCCAATAATTGGTACTTTCACTCTTTCCCGTACTGCATGAATGTGCTCTGGAGTATCAATTCTGACGGCAACAGCACCGTTATTGACAGCAGCGATCGCCATTGCTGCGATAATCATTGGTTCGTGCAGTGGGGATTCAACAGGTGCTTGACAAGATACGATGAGTCCGTGGCGTAAGCTGTGAATTAGCATGGAAGTGTGAAGATGGAGTGATGACCAGACAAGGGGAGACGAAGAAACAGCGATAAATACCTCTTGACTCTTGACTCTTGACTTTACTCAGCACTCAACACTGGAGAAGCCTTTGTCGCTGGTATCCAGACAGTAAAAACTGAGCCAACGCCTACGGTCGATTCTACTTCAATTCGACCCCGATGGAGTTCTACAAGTTGTTTCGTTAACGCTAAACCCAGCCCAGTTCCTTCGTAACGGCGACGATAAGGTGTATCAAGTTGGTAGAATTTTTCAAACAGTAGGGACAACTGTTCTTTTGGAATACCGATGCCAGTATCCTCTATTTGAAACACAGCAGAGTCGTCTTCTATCCAGAGGCGTAAAGTCACATCCCCACCTTCTGGTGTAAATTTTATAGCATTACTTAATAAATTCCAAAGAATTTGTTCAACTCGTCTTATATCCGCACTAAATAAGTCGTGCTGGGGGTTGAGTTGCAAATCGAGTTTGAGATTAACTCGCTGAATTGTTGCTTTTTCCTTGAGCGCGTTTATTGTGGATTCCGCTATGTTTATTAATGAAAATTCTGTAATATTTAAAACAGCTTTACCTGCCTCGATTTGGGATAAGTCGAGGATATCATTAATCATTTCTAATAAATGTTCCCCACTATCGTGGATAGTTTGCAGATAATCTCGTTGACGCTGACTCAACTCACCAAAAGACCAGCGTAATAAAGTAGAAGACATTCCAATCACATAAGTCAGAGGTGTGAGCAATTCATGGCTCACGGTAGCAAGAAATTCACTTCTGAGACGGCTAGCAGATTCAGCAGCAACGAGAGCATCGTGCAACGCCATTGTGCGCTCAACAACTCGTTGCTCTAGAGTTTGTTTTTCTTGAGTGAGCGATCGCATTAACTCAGCCTGGTGAATGGCGACTGCAAGTTGTTCAGCAACAGAACTGAGCAAATTTTTTTCACTTTCAGTCCAGTCGCGTGGAGCATTGCACTGATGAGCAATCAATAGCCCCCAAAGTTTTTCCTCATACATAATTGGGGAAGCCAACTTTGCCCGGACTTTGGCTTCTCTTAAAAAATTCAACAAACACTCTTGTAGAGCATAAGTTTTTTCCACATCATCTACAGCCAGGGTCAAGCCTTGGCTATACTTTTCCCAATATGAAGGATTTTGTGCCAAGCAATTTTTTTCCTCATAATTCAAAACTGATGGAATATCCTCATTAGCACGAACTTCGTAGATAATACAACCTGCTGTGGGTAAGCTTTTCTGTGAGGAGTGAGCAAGTGGGGGAGATGAGGGAAAAGAATTTTTGACCTCTTCTCCTGGCGAGACGCTACCGTGTAGCTTGCTTAAGCGTAGGGGTAAGGGGTTCGCCAGTTGTTCATGGGGAGCTAGTCCATTGCGGGGGTTTCCCCCGTTGAAAGAACTGGCGTGGGAACCTCTCTCACCGCGCTGGCTCACTTTTGACTCCTGACTCCTGACTCTTGATGCTTCAAATTTGTAGATTACAAGCCTGTCTAATTCTAAAAACTCTCTGACTTGTGCAACCGCTGTTGCCATAATGACAGGCAAATCTAAACTTTTGCGTATTTGAGTTGTAACCTCGTTTAACAGTCGCTCTTGAGCAATCTGTTTTTTCAGGGCTTGTTCCACTGGTTGACAAACCGAAACCTGAAGATAAGGTGAAGATAATGGTTCTGTCGCCTCAGTGTTTTGTTGTGGCAGAAAATACTTTAACAACAAAATTGAGAATTGACTTTGAAGCGTGGCATCATTAGGAACGGGAGTTTGACGATATTGTTCAAGCTTTTGGTAGTTATGGGAATCTTGCTCAAACAAATCTCTCAATTTCAAAACAAAGGAGGCGATCGCTTCTGGATGAAATGTCAACCTTACATTCAGTGCTGAGTATTCAGCACAGGAGGGAGGATGAGGAAACATATTCTCTGTTTCCCCGTCTTTTGGTGTCACACTATTTTTGGGGTTTCCAACCAAAAGAGCACTAAACTGTTCAGAAACCACCACAGTAAATCGTTGTGTCTGCCATTCTTGGGGGACATCAATTGGTGTCAGCACAGCTTCTGTGAATACCAAAGCCGCCTTTCCCACTGCTTGAGCCATCTGCTGCAACAATTCCCCAAGCTGATTAAACACACTACTAGGTAAGGTTCGAGAAAAGCTCAAATCGGCGGAACTAGGCATTGTTAGAAATAGGAGTGAAAGGGGCTTTTGGCTATTGCTTAAAAATTTTTTGTACTGTGTCCTAACCAACAGTTTAAGACGGTAATACAGGATTATGCATCGTATTAGTGCCACATCGGGAGGATGGAACCCTCAGTCGGAAGGTGTAATTTTTCTAGAACAAACTCCTGCTCCCATAGTGTTTCTCACCTCTGCTGATACCGATATTCAAACTCTGGCGGCTGCTGTACCCAAATTACCCACAACATTTCCTGCTTTAAGAGTTGCTAACTTGCTGCAATTGCAGCAACAAATAAGTATTGATAACTATGCCGAAAAAGTTTTAGAGTTTGCTCAAGTTATTATTCTCCGTCTCTTAGGAGGACGTTCCTACTGGTCTTATGGTTTAGAAGTTGTACAGGAAATTGTCCAACGTAATGGTACAACCCTAATTGTAATGCCAGGAGATGACGCAATAGACCCCGATTTAATCTCTCACTCTACCTTACCTCTGAGTACTGTTAATCAGGTATGGCGCTACTTTAATGAAGGTGGAGTAGAAAATATTCTCAACGCTCTTGAGTTTATTTGCGATACTTGCTTTTCAACTTCTTTTAATCCTCCACCACCGCGAGTTGTTCCGCGTGTCGGGCTTTATGAGTGGGAGAGGAAACAAGAGGGAGCAGGGAGCAGGGAGCAGGGAGCAGGAGAGGAAAATACTTCATTATCTGCTCAATCGCTCACCTCGAAAGTAGGGGTACTCTTCTACCGTGCTCATTATCTAGCAGGAAATACCAAAGTTATTGATGCTTTATGCGATGCTTTGGCAAAGCGAAATTTACAACCTGTACCGATTTTTGTGTCTTCTTTGCGTGATGTTGATGTTCAAACGGAGTTGTGTGAGTTTTTTCAACCCAAGGACACTCAGCAAATTGCACTCCTGCTAAATACGACGAGTTTTTCTCTGGCGCGGTTAGAAACAGAGACACCGCAGATTGATTTGTGGGAAAAATTGGATGTGCCTGTGTTACAAGTTATCCTCAGCAGTGGTTCTGTTGAGCAGTGGGAGTTGCAATTTCAAGGGCTTTCCCCCCGCGATATTGCAATGAATGTGGCGCTTCCAGAAGTGGATGGGCGAATCATCTCTCGTGCTGTCTCTTTTAAGGCGGTACAAAGTAGCAGTTCCTCTTTGGAAACTGATGTGCTGATTTATGAACCAGTGAGCGATCGCATTGAGTTTGTCGCCTCCTTAGCAGCAAATTGGGCGCGTTTACGTTCTAAGCCGCCTCAAGAACGTCGCATAGCGCTGATTTTGGCCAATTACCCGACTCGTGATGGACGCCTTGCTAATGGCGTGGGGTTGGATACGCCAGCGAGTTGTGTAGAAATTCTTAAGGCTTTGCAGTTGGCTGGGTACGGGGTGGAAAATATACCTGCGACTGGAGATGAGTTAATTCAGTGTCTTACTGCTGGGGTGACAAATGACCCGGAAGGTCGGGAATTGCGTCCGGTGCTGCAAAGTGTTTCTGTAGATGAGTATGAGGATTATTTTGCTGCGTTACCGGAAGCTGTGCGCAAAGGTATTGGTGAAAGATGGAGACTCGAAGAGGACGCGGAGAATAAAAATTTCCCTGTGTCTTCTTTCCCGATTTCTGGGATTCAACTGGGTCACATTTTCGTGGGAGTTCAGCCAGCGCGGGGATATGATGTTGACCCAAGTTTGAATTATCATGCGCCGGATTTAGAACCAACTCATGATTATTTGGCTTTTTATTATTGGGTGCGAGAATGTTTTGGGGCTGATGCTGTGGTTCATGTGGGGAAGCATGGAAATTTAGAATGGCTTCCAGGGAAAAGTGTGGCTTTGTCGGGGAATTGTTACCCGGAGGTGGCTTTGGGACCTCTTCCTCATTTGTATCCGTTTATTGTGAATGATCCTGGTGAGGGTTCACAGGCTAAACGCCGCGCTCAAGCGGTGATTGTGGATCATCTCACGCCACCTCTGACTCGTGCAGAACTTTATGGTTCTTTGCATGAGTTGGAAAATTTGATTGATGAGTATTATGAAGCGGAAAGTTTAGATCCATCTCGTTTGCCAATCATTGGCGATCGCATACGCGAACTGATTGTAAAAGAAAATCTTCTCGTAGATTTGGAATTGAAGCAAAAGGCAAAAGGTATTCCGCAAAAACAAGAATCTTTTGACTTTTCACTTTTACCTTCACTTGATGGTTATCTTTGTGAATTAAAGGAAGCTCAAATCCGTGATGGATTGCACATTTTTGGGCAATGTCCTCAAGGACAACAACTGCGAGATTTAATTGTCGCTATTGCTCGTTATCCCAATCGCTATCATATCGGGTTGACTCGTGCTTTGGCTCAAGATTTGGGCTTAGATTTTGACCCCTTGACTGCTGATTTTAGTACTCAGCTCTCAGTCCAAGATATTCAGCTGTTGGCTGACAAAACTCAACATTCCTGTCGCACAGTCGGCGACGCAGTCGAATTTTTAGAACAACAAGCCGCCAAACTCGTAGAAGAACTCATCACCCAAATCTCCCCCTCATTTCCACTTCCTACCGTCCTCGACTGGATACACACTAAACTCCTCCCTTCTTTACAACAAACCCACCAAGAAATTAGCCACTTATTACGCGGACTCAATGGCGGATATGTCCCAAGTGCACCTGCTGGCGCACCAACCCGGGGGCGTCCGGAAGTTCTGCCAACGGGTAAAAATTTTTACTCTGTAGATATTCGTGCTGTTCCAACAGAAAGTGCTTGGGATCTTGGAAGAAAAGCGGCTGAGGCGCTCATTGAACGTTATGCCCAAGAGAATGGAGAGTATCCTAAAACACTAGGATTGTCAGTGTGGGGAACTGCCACTATGCGGACTGGTGGTGATGACATTGCCCAAGCACTGGCTTTGCTTGGTGTACAACCTGTATGGGATGGTGGGGCGCGTCGGGTTGTGGATTTTGAAATTTTGCCGCTTTCTGTATTGGGACGTCCCCGTGTGGATGTGACGTTGCGAATTTCTGGTTTTTTTAGGGATGCTTTTCCCAATTTGATTGATTTATTCGACTCGGCTGTCCAAGCAGTCGCAGGTTTGGATGAACCGCCAGAGCAAAATCCTGTTGCAGCGCAAGTTCGTCAAGAGACTGATTTTTGGACGAAACTTGGCTTAAGTTTATCAGAGGCACGAGTGCGATCGCGCTACCGTATCTTTGGTTCTAAGCCAGGTGCTTACGGTGCAGGGCTCCAAGGTTTAATTGAATCGCAAAACTGGGCGGATGACAAAGATTTAGCTCGTGCCTACATCAACTGGAGTTGCTATGCCTACTCAGGAAGAGGAGAAGATGAGGGAGCAATATCCTCCTCATCCTCCTCATCCCTTCAACAAGGACGTTCAGCCCCAGAAGCTTTTGAAATGCGCTTGCAACAAATGCAGATAGTGCTACAGAACCAAGACAATCGCGAACACGATTTGCTCGATTCTGATGATTATTATCAATTTCAGGGTGGTTTAACGGCTGCAATACGTGCTGTGCGGGGAGAGAATCCCCAAACCTATTTTGGTGATAATTCTATGGCTGCTCAACCACGAGTCCGCCAACTAAAAGAAGAAATCACACGGGTGTATCGTTCTCGCGTCGTCAATCCTAAGTGGATTGCAGGTGCGATGCGCCACGGCTATAAGGGGGCTTTTGAAATGGCGGCGACGGTGGATTATTTATTTGCCTACGATGCTACGGCGCAATGTGTAGAAGACTATATGTACCAAGGAATCGCACAAGCGTATTTGTTTGATCCAGTTGTTTCGGAATTTATTCATCAAAAAAATCCATATGCTTTGCGTGACATGGCTGAAAGATTGTTAGAAGCATATCAGCGCGGTTTATGGCACGATGTAAATATACAAACACTGGAACATTTGCGAGACATAGTTCATCAAGCCGAAGCAGCTATTGAAGAGAAATAAGTGGTGTAGAAAAAATTATGGAGAATCTTGCGTATCTACACGTAGCTTCTGTCTACGAGGATCTACCCCCCAGTGAATTAATTTCCCTCAGCCGTTTGTTTAAGCAAGCAGCAGCACCTGATTGGAAACGTCTGTCTGGCAGGGCTTGGAAATATATGTTACCCCTAGCTATTGCCTTGTCTGTTCTCAGTAGTGTTAGTAGTGCACTAGCTTTAGAAAAGGGCGATCGCGGTCCTTCTGTCAGAAACTTACAACAACAGTTGCAGAGGGCAGGCTTTTATCAAGCTTCCGTGAGTGAAGTATATGACTCCTCTACAGAAGCTGCTGTACGTCGCTTCCAAAGAGCTGCTGGCTTAGATGTTAACGGTATTGCGGAATCTAAGACTTTACAAAAATTAGAGAATTGGCGAACCTCCAAAGAGGGTTCCCAAGCCAAAAAGACCAATCCTCCAAGTTCTCAAGCCAGAAAAACCAGTACTGAAAATTCATCAGTAGCTAGCAATCGCCGCAGTTCTAAGTTTCTTGAAAGAGGAGATGAAGGTGAAGATGTCAAAGTCTTGCAAGAACGATTGCGAATTGCAGGTTTTTACACTGGTAACTCAACGGGAATATATGGTCCCATTACTGAAGATGCTGTCAAGCGGTTCCAAGAGGCTTACAACTTAGCTCCTGATGGAATCGTGGGACCAGCCACACTCGCAAAGTTACCAGCAGGTAGCGTCGGTTATGGAGATGATGCACCCAGGAAACAACGTACGAATGGAGATAAACTTCGCCTGGGAGACCGTGGTGAGTCTGTCAGAGTTCTTCAAGAACAATTGATCAAGGCGGGATATTTGGAAGGAGAGCCAAACGGTTACTTCGGTCCTTACACAGCAGATGCTGTACGCCGATTCCAGGAAGATAATTACCTCGCATCAAGTGGTATTGCTGGTCCAACGACCCGAAGTAAATTATACAACTCAGTCAATACTGCGCCCAAAAGCGATTTTAATGTTTTAGAGATTCAAAGACGATTACGCGATCAGGGTTTCTACAAGGGTTCTCTGAACGGTGTTATGGGGGACGAAACAAAGCAAGCGATCAAACAAGCGCAAGAATTTTACGGTATCAGTCTGAGTGATGTCAGAAGCGGACGCTATTAACATCCGCTCTAGTGTTGCTAATATCGATACCCAACAGTTTGCGAACCTCCCATGACACTAAGTTGAAAGCTGCAAGTGCTTCTCAAAGTCTTTGAAGCGAGCAGTTTTCCCAATCTTACGCAAAACCCAAGTGCTACAGCGGCATGAGTGCTCTTTGGCACTTGGGACAAACAGCATGGATTGTCAATTGACAATCCAGCAGTTGAAAACCTTCTTTTTGTGAGGTTTTTGCTCCAATTTTTAAAATGGAGTCGTTTTTGAATTCAATAGTATTGTTACATCTTATACAAATAAGGTGATGGTGATGATGAGGGTATGGCTGATTGAGCTCGTAGTGTTTATGCCCCTCTCCTAGTTCTAGTTCTCGTAAGATTCCCATCCGCGCCATCAATTTGAGAGTGCGATAAATGGTTGAGAGGCTAATTCCCTCGCCTTTAATTTCTAGCCTTTCGTAAAGGTCTTCAGCACTGAGGTGTTCTCCTTGCGGAAGTTCTTGAAATATGTGTAGAATTGTTTCACGTTGGGGTGTTAAACGCCAACCGCGTTCATTGAGTTCTGCCTTGAGTGAGGCTGCTGTGTAGACGGTCATACTAATTTTTCTCAACAAAGCCCATTAGTTGCGAATATAGCAAAAGTTTGGACTAATTTGCAATAATCAAAGCTTCTTGAGAATTATTACTAAATGTTTACTAAATGTTTATAAGGTAAACGTGAAACATTAATCATCCCATAGAAGCAACGATCCCCGCCCCTGATAGATGTCCTGAAAACGGATAGAATCATTCTTATGCGATTAAATGAAAATCAGTTGCCATAAGTTAGTAAGAAGTTTTGGGAACGGGGATCAAGTGAGTCAACAGTCTAAAGTTAAAAGCCTTCTAAAACAGTCATCTCGCCTTTTGTATAGAATCTATAAGGTTTTTGACTGGTAACAATTGACTATTGACAACCAATAAACTAGCTCAAAGACTCCAAATAGTCGCGGATGAGATTACGGCGCTTGGGTTGGCGCAGCTTCTGCAACGCTTTGGACTCAATTTGTCGTACCCGTTCCCGTGATAAATCAAGAGCGCGTCCAATCTCTGCCAACGAGTAGGGATGACCATCAGCTAAACCAAACCGCATCAGAATGACATCACGCTCGCGGCTGGTTAAATCTGCCAGGAGATTGTGCAAGTCTCTTTGTAGAGATTCTCGCATGAGTGTCTCTTCTGGCGTTATGTTATCGGTTTCGAGCAATTCTCCTAACTCTGTATCTTTGTCTTTACCAACTTTTGTTTCTAAAGAAACAGAACGAGGGACTCGCAAGAGAACTTCCCGCACTTGTGCTGGTGTCATTTCTAGCTCTTGAGCAAGGTCTTCCAAAGTTGGAGTGCGACCTTTTTCTTGTGCAATTTTACGCTGAGCTTTTTTAATTTTGTTGAGCTTTTCTGTAATGTGAACAGGTAAGCGGATGGTACGGCTAGAAGTGGCGATCGCCCGTGTGATTCCTTGACGAATCCACCAGTATGCGTAGGTACTGAAGCGATAACCCTTGGTTGGGTCAAACTTATCAACTGCTCGTTCCAAACCAAGAGTCCCTTCTTGGACTAAGTCCAACAATTCCAAACCGCGATTTTGATATTTCTTGGCAACGGAGACAACGAGGCGAAGATTTGCTTTAATCATGTGTTCTTTTGCCTGGAGTCCGTTGCTTTGAATTTTCTCCAGTTCTTCCACAGTCATCTTGGCAATTTCAGCCCACCGCCGTTTTCCTTGTCCTACAATCTGCTTGAGTTCGAACACCTCTACACCAGCAGCACGAGCCCAACCTTCAATAGAAGGACGATGTCCCAGCGCGGATGCTAAACGTTCTTGAACCTCAATAAGCCGAAGATATGGTGCAATGACTTCATCTCCTTCCTTCGCAGCGTTGGAGAGAACTATCCGCATCCGCAAGTAACGCTGGACTTTTTGAGCTTCTGAAACTTCTTCATCCCTTCCTAATAACCGAACCCGACCAATTTCCTGAAGGTATAGACGTACGAGATCTGTGCTGCGTCGATTAGGTGCAGCCAAGCTTATAGGGTCGGTAGAAGCCATCTCCAGCTCTTCCAGTTCATCTATCGGTAACTCACTTTCGTCAATTGCGAGTTCCGGGTCAAAGACCTGGTCGGACTGCTTGCTATTGTAGGCGGCATCTGCGTAAAAAGATGTTGCTGGCATAAAGATTCGTCTCAATGGCTCCAGGTAACAATAGATTACGGTCAGCTAATTAACTGTTGCTATTGTTCCCGTGATTCTTGAAGAACTAACACGGTTGTGGGTTCCATTTAGAGGTTTTTTTTCAAAAAACCTCTACTGGTTTTTGTTGACACAGTGCCTCCGAAGGTTCGGTTGCAGTAACTTTCCCATGAACCAATAGCTATTCAAATTCCCTGCTGGGCGTTAAATGACAAATGACCTAATTTAAGATTTGAACCTTCACATATTTTGACTGTTGCTTGGACAGCAAAGTATAAAGATATATCAGTGAATAGTCCTATCTTTCATAGACATAGTCATATCTACATGACTCTCTAGCTACTTTCCTGAAGATTTACTAATTTTCCTTCAAAAATGATTAGTCATGTGGTGGGCTGTTGGGGAACAGGGGATGAGGAGACGGAGAAATCTTTCCCCGTGTGCTCTCCTTGTCTCTACTCCGGCTTCATATCGCGCAGCATCAGTTCTAAGAGTGCCTGTCGGGGTGTGATTTCAGCTTGAAGTAAGCGATAAACTTGCTCAGTAATTGGCATGGGAATGTTTTGCTGTTTAGCTCGCTGCACTAAAACCTGAGTGGTGTTGACTCCCTCTGCTGTTCCTTCTAAGTGAGCGAGAATTTCTGCCAGTGTTTTCCCATGAGCTAACTGATAGCCAACTTGGTAATTGCGACTTAAGGGACTGTTACATGTTGCTAGTAAATCACCCAAGCCAGACAAACCGTAAAATGTTTCCATCCTCGCACCCCAATCGACACCGATGCGAACTATTTCTGTGAGTCCACGGGTGAGTAAAGCAGCTTTGGCATTGGTTCCCAACTGCAAGCCGTCACATACACCAGCGGCGATCGCCATCACATTTTTGAGTGTTCCACCCAGTTCGACTCCCAAAGGGTCAGAATTGGTATACACCCGAAAACGATTAGAAGAAAACACCAATTGTACCGACTCTGCTGCAGTCGCGACATTGCTAGCAACGACTGTTGCAGCGGGCAATTCTTGTTCTATTTCTTTAGATAAATTGGGACCTGAGAGGACAACGACTGCATGGGAGGGGAAAGCTTCTTGCCAAATTTGTGACGGTGTACAAGTGGTTTGGGGGTCTAAACCCTTCGTTGCTGTGACAAAAATAGTCTCTGGGGAAATCGGCAAAGACTGTAATTGGGAAACTATGGTTCTCACGCCCTTCATCGATACAGCCGAAAGGACAATATTTGCACCTTGTATGACCTCGCCTAGCGTTTGTGAACCCTGACGTGACCACACACGCACCTTATGACCATTCTCTTTTGCCAGAATTGCAAGCGCTGTCCCCCAAGCACCCGCACCCAGGATTGCTACTGATTTTGGATGAGTCATTTTCAAGAGTGATTTGTTTTCTTCCCCTACTCCCTGATACGGGGATAACGCTCCATCAATTCCCTGACTTGCTCCGCATGATATGAACTTCTTGTCAAGGGTGAAGAAACAACTTGTAAAAATCCTATTTCTTCACCAAAAGCTTTCCAAGCAGCAAATTGCTCCGGGGTGATAAATTGATCAACTTTCAAATGCTTTTGACTGGGTTGGAGGTATTGCCCAATAGTCAAAATATCGCAATCTACGGCTCGCAAATCCCGCATAGCTTGGCGGACTTCTTCATCGGTTTCGCCAAGTCCCACCATGATACCGGATTTCGTGTAAATCCAAGGAGCCATTTGGTGAGAGCGCTGCAATAATTCCATCGTCCGCTCATAGCTTCCCTGCGGACGCACCCGTCGGTAGAGACGCTTAACCGTTTCTGTATTGTGGTTGAGAACTTCTGGTTGTGCTTGCAGAATCAACTCTAGCGCTTCCCAGTTACCACACAAGTCAGGAATGAGGACCTCAATGGTTGTGTGTGGGGAGACAGCGCGAACAGCTGCAATACATCTACCAAACTGTAACGCACCCCCATCTGGCAAGTCATCTCGGTTCACAGAAGTGATTACCACATGATTGAGTTTCATGCGGCGTACTGCTTCTGCCAGTCTTGCTGGTTCTGTGGGATCTAGAGGTTTAGGTTTTTTCTCAAAGTCAATATCGCAGTAGGGACAGGCACGTGTACAAGCTGGTCCCATAATTAAGAATGTGGCTGTACCAGCATTGAAGCACTCACCAATATTTGGGCAGGACGCTTCCTCACAAACTGTATTGAGGGCCAAATCCCGCAAAATTTCTTTAACGTTACCAACGCGCTCCCATTGAGGGGCTTTCACCCGCAACCAGTCTGGTTTAAGAATCACAATCTGCTTCTACCACTTGATTCGTACACAGTAAATCGTAGCAAGCTTCATTGATTGGTGGATGCCTTTGCATACGACTTTTCTTTTTATCACTCTATGTGATACGTTATCTATTATATTAGGAGTTATTGTGTCGGGATGTAGCGCAGCTTGGTAGCGCACTTCGTTCGGGACGAAGGGGCCGCTGGTTCGAATC
Source organism: Nostocales cyanobacterium HT-58-2 (assembly GCA_002163975.1). GTDB lineage: Bacteria > Cyanobacteriota > Cyanobacteriia > Cyanobacteriales > Nostocaceae > HT-58-2. The sequence goes on from CP019636.1 coordinate 493,591, forward strand.
CAGTCATCCCGATTTTTGTACATTCGCAAATTAAATGTCGCAATTTGCAAATCTGTTCTCTACAAAATTTACGCCTCGCATACAGCAATTATGTGAGCAACTTACATTTGAGCAGGTAATGTCTATTTCCTCTTATAACTTTATTTTAGAAGCTCTTTTCTATGCAACTTCAATGAAATTGATATTAGTTTGCCCCTAGTCGCAGCTTCCGTAACACTACCCCCAATTAGAGACTGCTTGCACCAACTTCTCTACATCAAGTGGTTTGGAAATATAATGTTGGAAGCCTGCTGCCAAAGCTCGTTGCTGATCTTCAACTCTAGCGTAGGCTGTTAGAGCGATCGCTCTTATTTGTCCACCCTTAGAGGATAGCAGAGAACGAACCTGTTGTAGAAGAGCATAGCCATCCATTTCTGGCATTCCAATATCGCTGACTAATACATCGGGTTGAAACGATTCCAGGGAGGCTAAAGCTTCAGCAGCAGACGCAACAGTCAAGACCTCTGCTCCATATTGAGTGAGCAATGCTAAGAACAATTTACGGGTATCAGGTTCATCATCAACCATCAGAACTCGAATTCCCGTCAGTTTTGGTTCTTGCTCTGGTAAAGAATAGGGCTGACTCCTGTGTGGACCTGCATTGAACAAGGGCAAACGAACTGTAAACGTCGCTCCCTGTCCCTCACCCTTGCTACCAGCACAGATGGTGCCTCCATGTGCCTCAACCAAATACCGGACGATCGCTAACCCTAACCCCAGTCCACCATACTCACGAGTGGTTGAAGCATCTTCTTGCCGAAATGACTCAAAGATATGCGGCAGAAAGTTGGGGTTGATACCAATGCCTGTATCGCTGACTGTAATTTGGGCTTGGTTGCCGACTTGCTGGAGCCCAATGTCTACCCGTCCACCCGTGGGGGTAAATTTGATGGCGTTGGACAGCAAGTTGCAAACAATTTGCTGGAGTCGAGCCACATCGCCAGACACCTGCCCAATTGGGGATAGCACCGGATGCAGAACGATTGATTTGGCGGCGGCGGCTGTCCTTACCGTTGTGATTGCCGACTCGATAATAAACACCAGATTGACGGGAGCCATATTCATGCTGACTTTGCCGCGTAGAATTTTGGCAACATCGAGTAGGTCATCAACGAGTTGGGTTTGTAATTTTGCATTGCGTTCAATGCTTGCCAAGCCTTCAGTCGTTGTAGCCGGATCTAATTTGCGCATTTGCATCAGTTGTGCCCAACCTAAAATTGAATTAAGGGGTGATCGCAACTCATGAGACACAATTGCCAAAAATTCATCTTTGACCCGATTGGCGCGTTCGGCTTCTGTTCTAGCCGCCTGTTCTTGTTCCAATAGGTGAGCGCGTTCAATTTCAGCTTGTTTGCGAGCAGTGATGTCTTCAGCAATGCCAGTCAGTCGATAGACGCTGCCCGATTCATCCTGGAGAGGAAAACAGCGATCATGCACCCAACGTACCGTACCATCGGGTAGAACAATGCGATACTCTTCGTCAAATCTTCCCTCAAGCGCCTTCTCATGGAATGCATTCTCCACTGCTTCCCGGTCTTGTGGATGTAGCAAATTAATCCAAGTTTGGTAATCATCATAGATATCCTGTGGGTTCAAGCCCCATAAGCGTTCATAGGCAGGACTAACATAGGTGACTCGTCGTTCTGGAAGTTCAGTCAGCCAAAACACTGCATTGATATTTTCGGCAAGCTGACGGAAACGTTGTTCACTCTCTCGCAGTTGTATCTCTATCCGTCTACGTTCAGTCAGTTCATTCTGTGCCTGCTGATACAGTTCCGCCTGCTGGAGCGCAATGCCCATCTGAGTGGCTAATTCTTTGAGCAAATCGATTTCTAAGGCTTGCCACTGGCGAGGAGCTGCACAATGATGGGCAATCAGCATTCCCCACAGTTGGTTGGATTGCACAATCGGCACGACTAAGTTTGCCCGCACCTGTAAGTTTGCTAGTAATTCAACATGACAGGGGTTAATATTGCAATCGTGAATATCAGATTTGACGGTGACTAACCCCATAAGGAAGGGTTCAACGTAGTTTTTGTTAAAGCAAGGGTCATAAAATGAACTAGACAACAGGGGAGTCCATGGGGAGCCGACCGATTCGCTTATGACAATGCCCCAGCCGTCTGAGTACAAGCGGAAAATCAAAACGCGATCAGTCTGGAGAAACTGCCGCACCTGAGTCACCGTCGTTTGTAGAATTTCCTTAATATCCAGGGTTTGATGGATTTTCTGGGCTATCTGCGTGATTAAATGCTCTCGTTCAATGCGTTGTTGCAGTTGAGTGCGCAGCTGCACTGTTTCTATTGTCCCATTTACTGCCAATTGCAGTCTTTCTGGGGTAATCTGCTCCTTGACCAGATAATCCTGTGCACCTGCTTTCATCGCCTGCACTGCGATTACCTCATTGCCATACCCCGTCACCATAATTATCGGCAAGCACGGCTGTTGCGAGGAGGGTTGTAATTGGGCAAGAAATTCCAGTCCATCCAAGTCGGGTAGTCGATAATCGAGCAACACAGCATCAGGCTGGTGCTGTTGCCACAGTTCTAGCCCTTGTTTCCCCAGCGCCGCCTCTAAAATGGTGTAGGAATACTCGCACTCGCGCATTAGATAGCGCCGATAGAGTTCCCGGTCTTCAACAGAGTCATCGATAATTAAAACTGTACGTGTATGCTGACTCATGGCTAACTTTTTCTAGGGCGCAATCAGTTTGCTATCACCCACAACTTAAGAGGGAACAGGGAATGGGGCTTGGTCAGTCACAGGCGTTCGCGGGTGCGTTGCTCCCTTTCGTCAGTTCTGAACCTACTCGTGGCTTGACCGCGCCCGCACATGGCAGCAACAAGTTGTGCTCTTCTATTAGAGGTAGATTCTTTACGAAGTTGAAGAGTGTCACCGACAATTTTCAAATGAATTTCTGTGCCAGGTAAAAGACCAAACTGAGATCGAATAGCCGGAGGAATTTTAAACTCATTCCCTGACCGTAGACGCTGCTGCAGCTTCCCGCAGGGTAGTCTGGGGGATGACCTTCTTTGAAGCCGCCCTCCGAACGTTTACGCGGGCATTGGGAATTAGGCAAAGCGGGCATGGTAGTCAACGAAGCTTTTCATTACCTCGTTTAATAATTAAATTAACCTAAGAATAAAACTCAGTTTTTACAAAGTTATTGTGTTGTTACAATACTTTTTCACTTGATCTTTAAGCTGCCAAAAACTTTGGCGATAATGGTCATCAAACTATTTTGAGTATTTTAGCTTATTGACAAAAAGCATATGATTTTAATCTATTACGGATGGTGGGTACAAGCTCCCCACTCCCAACTCTTTAATGCCTGAATTGATCATGAGCGAATGCGTGAATTGCTTTGACTCATGAGTAATCCTCGTAGCAATAAGGCAGCATCGTCACTTTAAACCAATAGTCTATCAGCGTTTGCATATTTCGTTTCAGTTGCTCAAAATCGATCGGCTTGACAATGTAGCTGTTAACTCCGTATTGATAGCAGTCTTCGATATCTTTCGGGTTGTTGGAGGTGGTGAACACAACAACCGGAATGCTTTTGAGATTATCATCCTGTTTGAGTCGCCGCAACACCTCCCTTCCATCGGTTCCAGGCAGGTTTAAGTCAAGCACAATCAAGCCGGGACGGGGGGCACTTTTGCTACAGCTATAGCTGCCAGTCCGGTAAAGAAACGCCAACGCTTGCTCCCCATTTACACACCGCTGGATGGGAATCCGAAAGGGCGATCGCTGCAAAAACCGTTGCAGCGCCTCAAAGTCTTCGTTGCTGTCTTCCACAATTAAAACCGGTGGCGTTTGTCGGACAGGAAAGGCGGAAATGTGACTCATGGGTTTGCCTCCGCCGACAGGGTGAAGTAAAACGTACTGCCTTGAGTGGGGGTCGATTCGACCCAAATTCTGCCCCCGTGCCGTTCCACGATTTTGCGGGCAATGGTTAACCCTGCCCCCGTCCCGCCCCCAAATTCATCCCGTCCATGTAAACGGCGGAAAATCTGAAAGATTTTTTCGAGATACTCCTGCGCGATGCCAATGCCGTTATCACGAACGTAGAAGATTTTGGATTCTCCTGCCTCTCCTATACAGCCAATTTCGACCCACTTTTGTGCTTTATCGTTATACTTAATCGCATTGCTGATCAGGTTGGTGCACAGTTCATTAACTTGAGCGCGATCGCACTCAACGCTAGGGAGTGGTTGGGGAATGCGAAACTCAATTTCGCTCTGCGGTCGGGCTATAGTGAGGGTAGCGATCACCTGCTGCACTAAATCATTTAGGTTTACTGTTTGCCGCATCAGTTCGCTGCGTCCCAACCGCGAAAAGTGGAGGAGTGAATTAATCAGGTTTTCCATACGCTGCGTCAGCCGCACCAGGGTTTGAAGTTTCGCAACCCCATCGTCATTCAGTGCGTCTGCATAGTCCTCCATCAGGAAATTGGCATAGTTATGAATGCCTCGTAACGGTTCCTTCAAATCATGGGAGGCAATGTAGGCAAAGGAATCGAGTTCTTCATTGCTGCGTTGTAATTCAAAATTCTTCAATGCCATTTCCTCTGCCTGTCGCAACACAATGCCCACAATTAGGTTACGCAGTTCGGCAACCGTTTCAATTTCCCAGGGTTTCCAGGGCAAGGAACAACCTCGTACCGTTTCCTGCCACAAGTCGAAGGATTTGCGGGGAGACAACAGCAAACTGCCATTATCCAAAACTTCCACAGGCTTGTTAGGATTGCCACCCCAATTCACAGTTTGAATGACCTCCGGACGAAACCAGAGAATGTAATTGTGGTCAACTCTAGAAATTTCCAGGGCTAACACACCACTGGCGATCACCTGATACGACTGTGCGGCGGGGTAATTTTTGGAGAGCGATCGCGTTGCAAACAAGCTTTGATGCAGGTGAGGTTTAATCCAATCGAGTAAGCCGTCAATCTCTTGTTCTGATGGCGTTTCACCTACTCGAATGTACTGGTTGCCACTGCATATCACTGCTCCGGTGGCATTCACCAGATTAAGCAATTGAGATTTCAGTTGCACCATGCCGTCTAGAAAATACTCAGCTTGGGACAAGGCTTCGACGAATTGAGTTTGTAATAACTTCAATTGCATTTTGTAGTCGATGTCTTCACTGGCTTCTTTGTTCGCCAGTTCCACAGACATTACTTGTCCAATAAACTCGCACATCGTGCGGATGTTGTAAGGCACATGTTTGGGCGACGAATGATGGCAGGCAATCAATCCCCAGAGTTTTTGATCTTGGATCAGAGAAATGGACATGGAGGCGGTTACGCCCATATTTTGCAGGTACTCTACATGAATTGGAGAAACACTCCGCAACACCGATAGACTCAGATCGAGCGGTTGATTTGTCAGGGGATTATTCGCTGGAATTAAGGCAACAGGTTGATAATTGGCATCTGGAATCAACCGCAACCAGTTGAGGGTGTATAGCTGTCGGGCTTGCTTGGGAATATCAGAGGACGGATAGCGTAAGTTCAGATAGGACGTTTCCTGGTCAGTATCTTCAGCGATGACGCTGCCTGCCCCTTCTTGATCAAATCGATAGATCATGACGCGCTCAAAGCCAGTGATGCGCCGGACTTCTTTGACAACGAACTGGCACATTTCCAACAGTGTGGGTGCTTTCTGAATGCGCGTGATGGTTCCTCTTATCTGTTGATAAAAATGCAAAAAGTTTGTTTTTCCCTTTGCTTTTTTCTGCTCTAATTCGAGAATGATGACGGAATCTATACAATGCACAATACCATCAAAACAAATTGATTTATTTAAATGCTTGATAGTCAGGTTGAGGGGATTAATACTTTCAAAATCCTCTGACAGACATTGCTGGATTTTCTTAATTTGCTTAGCATCGAGTAAGTCTGACAGTGGCTTGCCTAGCAATTGTTGTGGTTGGCGACCAATCACTTCCTGCGTGTTACTGCTCACCTGAATGATTTCCAGGGTAGAATCTTGCAAAACTAGCAAAACCCCGTGCGGCTGAATCAACCCCGGAATATGAATCGGTTCCTTATCGCAGTTTGTTAAATCAACTGTTTCATCAGTCATACTCTCTTTTCCAAGCTCCTTATTGCTTCTACGGGTAAACATAGGGTTCTTGCTAAGAGGGGCACATATAGTATATTTTTACTAGTACAATTTTACTGAGAAGTAAGGTTTGTAGTATGTCAATGGCAACCCACACACTTTGATTCATCACCTAGCAATGCTTCAAGCTTGTTTAGAAGGTTTACTAGCTGTTTTTGCTTACGAGGTTCTTTCCATAGCTGACGCTTTGAGATGCCCCGGATGATATTTTTGAGCCGTTCTGGTATTGAGTTAGATGTTTTAGAGGCTGCTGGTGGTTCAGAAGAAGTGCTGGCTTGGATTTGTTTTTTGATTTGATGACGTAAAGACCAATCGTTCGCTGTTGTTTGGGACAAGAAGCGCAATCACAATCATTTTTCATGTTACTACTTATTCATTACCAGCAATAACATCTCTAAATAATACTCAATCACCCTAACAAAACTAAACCCATCAGGTGTCTGACGGATGTTTTAGAATTCTAGGAACTGTTACAAGTTACTAATTTGTTTTGCCAACCAAAGTCGAAAGTTGGAATGATAAAAGCTGTAACAGGTTTCTTTGCCGACGCGCTGCTGTAGGAACTCAAGCCAATTTTCTAGAATTTCCGCGACATCATATTCATCTTCATGAATTATTTGGGTAATCGCTTTTGCTGACATTCCTTCGGTTTCCGCAGCAGTCAACACACGAAGCATTTGCAAAGCAACATCCGACAAACCCTCGCCTTGTATCTTCTGCCAATGTTGCTGGTAATATGCCTCTAAACCTGGTGGAATTCTATCAATTTGGTAGGGTTCGGAGTAAAAACCTTTAGCTATGGCATTCAAAATATGGTGCAGATACATAAAATTATTTTCGCTTTCCGTAGTGAGGCGTGCGATGAATTTTGACCTCTCCCCTTCTAGGAGATGGGAGTTATCTCTTCCCCCTGCCCTGCTAAGGAACTCAGTTAGGGGGGTTAGGAATTCTCGAATGTATGCTTGCACATCTTCCCGGTTTTGTTCTGGATATTCTGATAAATCAAGAATTTGCGACGGTGCTTCAATTAACAAACCAGATTTTTCTCTTTTGAAAGGACGGCGTGTGAGAATAAAATAGACCCCATCCGGAAGATATCTGGGAAGATAAAACAGATTTGTAGCTGGGGGTTGGACCGTACGGTCAATCGCGTCTAAGGCATCAATAGCAATAATCAAGCGTTGTGCTGGTTCTAGGCGATCGCTTATTTTCTGGAGTAGCAGCGAAAGAAACCAACTTCCCTCTGTGGCGTTATCAGGTAAAACATCCACGTCTGTAGGGGCTGAAGAATATTGTGCGCCAACGTCCGGGTAAGAATGAATTAATTGAATGCAGATGTTTTTGAGAAATTCCTCAGCCCGATTTTTACCCACAATCTGGGCATTGTAATAGATAACGTGGTAATTTTCCGTCACGTACTTGGCAAGTATAGCACTTTTACCGCTACCAGGAACACCAACAATGGTGAAGTAACCGCGTTTGTGACGGTGGAGAAAGTCGCTGATGGCGGTGAAGACAAAAGGGCGATCACTAAAATTTTGGCTTTTTTCGAGAATGACTTGTTGAAATTGGGTTGGGTAGGAGGCGGAATTGGTGGGGGTTTGGGAAGGTGGAGTATTCATAGTTACGCCTCCATGCCTTCCAGGCGGAGAAAATGCAAGGGCCCGGATGCTTGACCTGCTACTACTGTTACCCCATCTGGGGCAATGGCACAGCATTTGATTTCACTTTCCCCTGTGAAACTAACAATTTCTTCACCAGAGTGCAAATCCCAGACTTTGAGTGTTTTGTCAAAAGAACCAGAAATCACGTATTTGCCATCAGGAGTGACGGCGAGTGCATTCACCGAGCCACTATGACCGCCCAGAGTAAACTTTACTTCACTAGAGTGCAAATCCCAGACTTTGAGTGTTGAGTCAGATGAACCAGAAATCACGTACTTGCCATCAGGAGTGACGGCGAGTGCATAAACCGAGTCACTATGACCGCCCAGAGTAAACTTTACTTTACCAGAGTGCAAATTCCAGACTTTGAGTGTTGAGTCAGATGAACCAGAAATCACGTACTTGCCATCAGGAGTGACAGCGACTGCATTCACCGAGTAACGATGACCGTGGAGAGTAAACTTTACTTCACCGGAGTGCAAATCCCAGACTTTGAGTGTTGAGTCAAAAGAACCAGAAATCACGTATTTGCTATTCAGGGTGACGGCGAGTGCATTCACCGAGCCACTATGACCACCCAGAGTAAACTTTTTTTCACCAGAGTGCAAATCCCAGACTTTGAGTGTTTTGTCAAAAGAACCAGAAATCACGTATTTGCTATTCAGGGTGATGACGACTGCTTTAACCCAGTCACTATGACCGCCCAGAGTAAACTGTACTTCACCAGAGTGCAAACCCCAGACTTTGAGTGTTGAGTCAAAAGAACCAGAAATCACGTAGTTGCCATCATCGGTGACGGCGAGTGCATTCACCGAGCCACGATGATCGCGCAGAGTAAACTTTACTTCACCAGAGTGCAAATCCCAGACTTTGAGTGTTGAGTCAGATGAACCAGAAATCACGTACTTGCCATCAGGAGTGACAGCGACTGCATTCACCGAGTAACGATGACCGCGCAGAGTAAACTTTACTTCACCAGAGTGCAAATCCCAGACTTTGAGTGTTGAGTCAAAAGAACCAGAAATCACGTACTTGCCATCAGGAGTGACAGCGACTGCATTCACCGAGTCACTATGACCGCCGAGAGTAAACTTTACTTCACTAGAGTGCAAATCCCAGACTTTGAGTGTTAAGTCATAGGAACCAGAAATCACGTACTTGCCATCAGGAGTGACAGCGACTGCTTTAACCCAGTCACGATGACCGCGCAGAGTAAATTGTACTTCACCAGAGTGCAAATCCCAGACTTTGAGTGTTGAGTCACGCGAACCAGAAATCACGTACTTGCCATCAGGAGTGACAGCGACTGCATAAACCGAGTAACGGTAACGATGACCGCGCAGAGTAAACTTTACTTCACCAGAGTGCAAATCCCAGACTTTGAGTGTTGAGTCATAGGAACCAGAAATCACGTACTTACCATCAGGAGTGACAGCGACTGTATAAACCGAGTCACTATGACCGCGCAGAGTAAACTTTACTTCACCAGAGTGCAAATCCCAGACTTTGAGTGTTGAGTCACGCGAACCAGAAATCACGTACTTGCCATCGGGAGTGACGGCGACTGCATAAACCGAGTCACTATGACCGCGCAGAGTAAACTTTACTTCACCAGAGTGCAAATCCCAGACTTTGAGTGTTAAGTCATAGGAACCAGAAATCACGTACTTGCCATCAGGAGTGACAGCGACTGCATTCACCGAGGAACGATGACCGTTGAGGGTGCGAACTAACGCGCCACCAGGGGGAGTTAAGCTAGCCGTCAAGGTACGCAAGCAAGTGATTTTGGTTTGTGGTATTTGTTGCAGCAACCCTTGAATTTCTGGTGCATCAAAGTACAGCAAACGCCCTGACAATTGCCCTGCTAATTGCTTTGTATCTGGAATTAAAATATGTGCCGAGAGTCGCAACGCCCCTTGAATTAATTTCAGTGCTTTTACAGTTTGAGCATCGTATTCTGGGTGAGTTAATAATTCTACATCATCAATCAGATCATAATCTTCAATCAGTGCCTGCACACCAAATTTACGATGATTAATTTTTGCTTCTATAAAGTGAAAATTAGTGAGACAACGGCATAATTCAGTGAATAAACCACCTTGTACCAACAAACGAGGTGTTTCATCCAAAAAATGCTCTGTTTCTTCAGCTGATTTTTCAGCCAATATAGTACGAACATCACCCATCGCTAAAAACTCCTCCTGTAATCGTCTGGGCTAATTCGGCACTAATCTGTCGTAAATTCATCCCCGCCGCTTGCACAATATCCTGGCGATGCAAAAAATCTCGGAAACTTTCGTGATAAAACCTGTAACGCGGTGGTTGATGATTTTCCTGCTTCTGCAAAAATTGCGCCCACCCATCAAGAACTTCCTGTACAGTTAACTCATTCTGTTTGGAATATTTGGCAATCACTTCACGGGAAGCAGCGCTACCTAGCGCACAGATAACATAGACAATCTTGATTTTATTTTTTGGTAAAGGTTTGGTTGTCATGCCCATGAGTTGCCAGTGGTTTTCATAATATCCTTGTAAACCTACAGGTAATTCATCCAGAGGTTTATTTTCGTAAAAACCTTCAGCAATTGCTGGCAAAACCCAGCGCAAATACATAAAATTATTTTCACTTTTTGTGGCTACTTCTTCCACAAAATCACCAGTAGAAACATGATTTTGCTTTTGAATCCACAGACTTAAACCCTCTTTATATTTTCCATGATCGAGCAATAGCGAAATATACTCTTTCACATCCTGGCTACTCCTTTCGGGGTAGTTTCTTAAATCTAATTCCTTAGTGGGAACGCTGGGTGAAACATTCAACCTTTTCTCATTTTGGTTATAAGGTCGTCTTGTCAGCAGAAAGTAAATTTTTTCTGGAAGAATAGTAGGCAAATATAGAAGGTTTCCGGTCGATTCTTGGTCAACTTCATCCAGTGCATCAACAACAATTACCAAGCGTTTACCTGCAGTAATTTTTTTGCTAGCTTTGGTCAACAAACTTGATAAATCAGCATCTGCTGCATCCTGTAACTGGTAACGACTCATCAATTGTTCGCAAATTTTTTTCAGGAACAATTCCGGGCGATTTATCCCCTCAGCGCGAATATTGAAAAAGCAAATCGCTGCTGGATTGTCTAGTACGTACTTAGCGGCGATCGCAGTTTTCCCCATTCCTGCATCACCCACGACAGTAAAGTAGCCATTGGGATTGTTGGTGAAGAACTCTTCAATAGCACCAAAGACAAATTTTCTACCACAAAATGACTCTGTTCTGTCTTTGATTAATCGCTCAAATTCTATTGGATATGATAATGAATTATATCCTGGTTGATTATCAACTATTTGACCATTACGCTGAGAATACTTCTTTTTTAGATATTCATCGTGAAGAACTTTTAGCTTACCTGCACCAATTTGCTGTGCAAGCTGCGGACAAGTAGATTTAAATTTTTCGTAAATTCCTGCTAGCCTACTTTTCACCGTAGGTTCTGCGATACATAATTCTGTTACAAGCTGCTTTTGATTTCTTTGCTCATTGAGTTTAGGGAATGCCGCTAATAAAGTTTCTTCTTGGTCACTGGATAATCCATGTATACCAGCTTCTTTCTTGAGAAAATCTTCCCATTCCATATTTTTAAACATACATAATAGTTGTATAAACTTTTATTTAAAATTATAAATAAGATATTACTAAAAAGCTATAAAAGAATTTCTTTTTAGACTTTTTTTATACTTGGCTTATACTTCTGTTATACATACTTCTCTTATACATAGATTTATACCTTGCTGAGACTAAATTCAAGAGAAGTAATGTGAACATGGTGAATATGGAAGACAAATCACAAACAGAAAACAGCAAAACTTACAGGAGTTCTTTGCCATGTTCAATATTTTCAAAAAACACCAAAATAACGAGCAACCCAATTCCAACCACGCCGAAAATAAAGTAGAACAAAAAATCATTGAAGAATTACTACGCCAAGCACGTCTCACCTTCAACCTTGCTTTAGTCGTAACCGCAGCATCTGCAATGATGACATTATCTGGCGTGGCGCTTCTCTATTTAAATAAAGTACCAGAAGCCAGCCTCACCACAGGAGCAGGAATTCTTGCCAGTATTAGCAGCGTTCAGTTTGCTAAAGATGCAAAAGAAGAATTGTGCGAGATGATAGACAAGTTGCCGGAATAATCCCAGAAGTTGAATAAGATATGTGATGCGATCGCCTAATAATAACGGCAAAGTAAATACCTTGTGATCGCCTTCGGCAGTGCCTGCGCATGGCGATCGCCTCTAAAATATTATGTATGCAATCAACTCAAACTCAACTCTTGCGACTTTCGCAAGGACAACTGAACCTACTAGAACGTTGTCCTCGTCAATTTCAACACACATACCTAGAACAACTCAATTCTCCCGCAGATCCAGAACATGAGGAACGGCAGACTTTAGGAAGTCGCTTTCACTTGCTGATGCAGCAGCGAGAAATGGGTTTACCCATAGAGACTTTCCTACAAGAGGATGCCCAATTGCAAAGCTGGATGACAGCTTTTGCGAAGGCTGCACCAGAAATTCTAACACCTGCACCTGGTAGCCAAACTTTTCGTGAAAGTGAACACTACCGAACGCTACAAGTTCAGGACTATTTGCTCACGGTTATATATGATTTATTAATTGCAGACAACCAGCAAGCACAAATACTTGACTGGAAAACATATCCTAAACCGCCTCATAAACGCAAGTTAGAACAAAACTGGCAGACACGCCTTTACCTTTACGTCTTGGCTGAAACCAGCGATTATCTACCGGAAAATATTTCTATGACTTACTGGTTTGTCCAAACTGAAGGTCAGCCTCAAAGTATTCGATTTAACTACAACACCATCCAGCATCAACAAACTACAAAGAAACTTAATCAACTTTTAAGTCAATTAACATATTGGACGCAGCGTTACCACAAGGGAGAGCCATTTCCCCAAGAGCAAGAGGGTAGCCGAGCTTGTGATTACTGTCAGTATACAACGCGATGTAACCGCTCTCCAGCCTCTTCTGAAGCATTATTGACAGCAAAGTCTCCCACAACGGTAGACACGAAGTTACTGAATCTAGCTAGCATTCAAGAAGTCACTCTGTGAATTTGTGAATTGCAGATAACTTCTTGATTATTATTTTTTATGCATTTTGATGAAGTTGAAGCGGTGTATGTCCGCGAATTAGGAATAGATGACATAGCTCCCGTTTATCACTTGGGTGAAGAGTTATTTACCAGTGATTTATACCCCTATTTATATCGTTGCTGGGATGAGTGGGAGGTGATAGGGCTTTATAACACCGATCCAGAATACTGTCTTGTGGCAGAGGTTGATGAGCAACTGGCAGGATTCATTTTAGGAACTATTATTACCAAATCAACCTGGACTTACGGATATATTCTCTGGTTAGGAGTCAGTCCTAAATTTCAGCGTTGCGGCGTGGGAGACAAGCTGGTTGATAAAGTCATTGCACGCATGATTGAAGATGGGGCGCGTTTTATGCTGGTAGATACTGATCCAGCAAATGGTCCTGCAGTGAAGTTTTTCACGCGCAAAGGTTTTGGTAATATCCGCCAACATATTTTCTTGTCGATGAATTTAAGCAAGCATGATTATTATGGCAGACTGATTGAATACGAACATCAAAAAGCTGAAAGAGCGGGTTACAGACGTTCTCGTCCTACGATGCGCCCCCGTAAGTCGGATGGCATTGCAAGTGAAGTCGCCTTGAATTCTTTGGTCAGTGATTCTCAGACTTTGGATGAAGAAGCGGCAGTTTAATTTAGTAACTGCCAAAATCATGATTTAGTATTTGGAACCACAGATGCACAACGGACACTTGCACGCCAGTCGCCTGTGGAGGGAAGCCCTCCTGCAGCGCTGGCTCCTCAAGTCGGGACACCCGCCCACAGCAGTGTCCTCCAGATGCACACAGATAATTCATTGTGTTTATCTGTGGTTTCATTTCTTAGAACTCGGTTTGTGTTTATAAATTTCGTGTCTCCATATGCCAGAACAAAACCAACAGTGGATTCTCGCGACAACTGAACAACCCCCAGAATGGTTTCTTCAAGCGGTGAAGCAGTATGCACCAGTTCATGGTGGATCTTTTGCAGCGCAGTTGTTATGGCAACGAGGTATACGCGATGTTTCACAAATAGAGGCTTTTGTCAATTATAAAGCTTATCAATCCACGAGTCCGTTTGAGTTTGGGCAAGAAATACATTGGGCAGTGGAACGGTTGCAACAAGCACGAGACGCTGGTGAAAAAGTTGCCATCTGGGGAGATTTTGACGCTGATGGTATCACTTCTACTGCTGTACTATGGGATGGCTTAGGACAATTTTTTGCCCAAAACACGCAGCTCATTTATTACATTCCTAATCGCATTACAGAATCCCATGGACTGAACTGTCAAGGAATTGAGAAGTTGGCGAAGCAGGGCTTTGAGTTAATAGTCACTTGCGATACTGGTAGTACAAATATTAGTGAAATTATTTATGCTAAGCAGCTAGGTGTAGACGTTATAGTCACAGACCATCATACCTTGCCTCCAGAACGTCCGCCAGTGACAGCAATTATTAACCCCCGCTCTTTACCACAGACACATCCACTCTTTCATCTATCAGGAGTGGCGGTAGCATACAAGTTAGTGGAAGCTTTGTATCAAACTCTACCAAAAGTCCCTCAACAACTTTTAGAAGATTTGTTGGATTTAGTGGCGGTTGGACTTATTGCTGATTTGGTGCAGTTGAGTGGAGATTGTCGCTATTTGGCACAATTGGGAATTGGGAAACTACAAGAGGATTTTAAAAAGACACCTCCCCAAAGGCGGCGTCCAGGAGTCGGGCGATTGTTGGAATTATGCCAGAAAAGTGGCGATCGCCCCACAGATATTTCCTTCGGTTTGGGTCCCCGAATCAACGCTGTTAGTCGCATTCAAGGTGATGCTTCTTTTTGTGTAGAATTACTGACAAGTCGCGATCAAAAGCGTGTTCAAGAACTTGCAGAAGTCACAGAATTAGCAAACACTCGCCGCAAATCTTTACAGAAAGATGTTGCCCAGCAAGTGGCGCAAAAGCTCTCCAAAATGGACTTATCAACCACCAGCATCATCGTTCTGGAAGACCCACAATGGGCTGTTGGTGTCTTGGGGTTAGTTGCTGGACAAGTCGCACAGGAGACAGGACGACCAACGATTCTTTTGAGTTCCGAGAGGGTAGGTGAACAAGAGAGTGGGGGAAATTCCTCCCCTCCTCTTGCCCGTGGTTCTGCTCGTTCGGTCAACTCTGTTGATTTATACCAGCTTGTAAAAGACCAAGCACATTTGTTGCATCGATTTGGTGGACATCCCTATGCAGCAGGATTAAGCCTCCCTGTAGAGAATATTCCATTATTTACACAGGCAATTAACCAAAGGTTGCGTCAATCTTTGGGAGGCGCAACTCTCACACCAACCTTGCAGGCAGATTTGGCTGTCACAGTAGCAGACTTGGGCAAAGAGTTATTTTTGGAACTCAAACTCCTAGAACCTTGTGGAATGGGGAACCCAGTTCCGAAACTTTTGATTCAAAATTGCTGGTTTGAAAATGCTTGGCATCGCAATCAGCAAGATTGGCAGGGGAAAAAGGTACAGTACATAAAAGCTGAGTTTGACATTCGGGATGATTCGACAAGAAATCCTTTTCCTGGTGTGTGGTGGGGACACTACAAGGATGAATTACCTCCAGGAAGATGTGATTGCATAGCTGAACTAGACTACAATACCTTCAAAAAACGCTATGAAATTCGACTCATAGCCGTCCGTTCCTGTCAAAACTCACAACTGACAACTCACAATTTAGAATTCTTACTAGACTGGCGTAACCTCCCTACTCCTTCTCTCGCCTCGTCTCCCACTCCCCTTCTCCTCAAAGAGTGTCCGACCAGTTGGGACAATTTACGGGCTTGGTTTAAGCGTTCTCTTCACAACCAACAACCTCTGGCGCTGGCTTGGAAAAAACCAGATCCCAAACCACCAGAACAAATTTGGCTCACCCTTGTAGGAATTGCCAAATACCTGACTCGCACAAATCAGCCCGTGACTCGTGTCCAGTTGTTGGAAAAACTCGGTATAGGAGACCAAGCCTTACTTTTTGGGTTAAGAGCTTTGAAATATTTAGGTTTCAAAATCACACGCCAAGACCGTTCTTTGGTTTTCACTCAAGATGCAGCCACAGAATCAACTCTTGCAGAGGCTGCTATTTCACAATTTTTAGCTGCTGTACGTGAAGAACAGTTTCAGCAACAGTACTTTGCTGATGTCCCTTTATCGACGATTGAGGCGATCGTTCATGTTTCATCATAAATTTATTGTATAAATTTTTTCAATTCTACACTTAAAAGTGGGGTTGCCTGTTCCCTGTTGCCCGTTCCCTGTTCCCTCTGAACCTACTCCCAAATTCGACCCTGCCGTTCGCATCTAAAACCCTGACGCTGCCAAGCAGCTATATCCACTTCTACCAATTTCTTAACATCAGAACATTGCGGCTGAATCATCGGACTTAACCCTGCCCATAACAAGCTACGCGTGACATCAAGCCCTGTTTTCAACCAGGACTCCCGATTTCCAGGGACTCCTTGCTCTTGAACAATTTCTGGTTCTACCCAAATACCATGAACACCAAAAAGAATTTGTGCCATCAATTTTGCTCGCCCCAAGTGTGTCGCGGAAGTAATCAACTTCACCTTGTGTACTCCCCAACGGCGGAGAATAGGAATGGAATAGTAAAAATTACCGAAGGTAGAATCTGCACACTTTTCTAACCAAACGTTTTGAATTCTCTGGGGCGCTAACCGCAGAAAAATGAGCCAAATACAGGGGTCGGGAGAACCCCGAGAAATTAAAATAGGGGTTTGCGGATGTTGTTTTGCCAACTCGGCGACATGAATTTCCCGACGAATACTGCCACCTAGCACAAAAAAGGCATCCACCTGCTTGGAAGATACAGAAATTAAAGTTATAGTGTTAAAAACAAACCAGCTGAATAATATAAGGCACAGCGCAAAAATTAGTCTGTGTAAAAATCGCCACTTTCTTCGCAAGACCTGTGACACTGGGCTGGATGCACTGTTGGTAACTTTACGTTTCATGAGTTCATCAATACAAGCTTTTTTCGTAGAGTCGGCAACATCAGTTGAGTCAGCTCAATGCTATTTTATAAAGTAATATTGGATGCTGACATGGCACTGATGAAAGCGCCACATAGTGGCAGTAAGCTTGCGGGAGAAGTAAGCTAAAGTTAAGAAGCTAGCTGCAGAGTTTCCAGTATTTTTGCGAAACATCAAGGAAAAATGATGAAGAAAGTATAGTTGAGAAGAAAAACTGATAAACCCCAATAAAGCCGGATTGCTACACTGTCAACAATACAATTATTCCAGCTAATATACATGAATCGATCTGCGAAACGTTACTCGCCGCTCCAAGTAGCTTTTATTAGCGGAGCTATCGCCTCAACTGCTACATTATCTGCTTTTGGTCCAGTTTGGTGTCGCTCTGTGCGTGCAGCTCTCCAAGATAGCCCGAAAGCAGTCATAGATAACGTCTGGCAACTAGTGAATCGTGAATACGTTGATGGCTCATTTAACAAACAAGATTGGCTATCTGTTAGGCAAAGTCTACTAAGCAAAGACTACACTTCCCGTGAAGAAGCATACACTGCTATCCGCCAAGCATTAGAAAGGTTGGGGGACCCTTATACTCGGTTTATGGACCCCAAACAGTATGAATCTCTCACCAACCAAACATCTGGGGAAGTCTCTGGAATTGGCATTCGCATGGAATTAAACGAGCAAACGAAGAAGCTCACTGTGATCGAAGCCATAGAAAATTCCCCAGCACTCAAAGCAGGGATTAAACCTGGGGATTGGATTGAGGCAATTGATGGCAAACCCACAAGCCTAATGAAAGTGGAAGATGCGTCAAAGCTCATTCGTGGCAAAGCAGGTACTAAGTTGACTTTGCGGCTAGGAAGGAATGGACAGACTGCTTTTGATGTGAATCTGACACGGGCAAACATTGAAGTGCCGACAGTGCGTTACGAGTTGAAGCAAGAAGGCGATCGCCGTATTGGCTACATCCGTCTGCGTGAGTTCAGTGCTCATGCTTCAACTCAGATGCGACGAGCTATCCGCGATTTGAATACCAAGCAAGTCGATGGCTATGTCTTGGATCTGCGTGGCAACCCTGGTGGTTTGTTGCAGGCAAGCATTGAAATTGCCCGGATGTGGATGGACAATGGTCCAATTGTTAAGACTGTGGACCGTAAGGGAGGAAGTGAAGAACCTCAAGCAAATCACACTGCCCTCACAAAACGTCCTTTGGCAGTACTCGTAGATAATAATTCAGCCAGTGCTAGCGAAATCCTCACAGGTGCACTTAAGGACAATAACCGAGCAGTTGTTGTTGGCAGCCAAACTTTTGGTAAAGCTCTAGTACAGTCGGTTCATGAACTGGCAGATGGTTCTGGGGTAGCTATCACCATAGCCCATTACTACACCCCCAAGGGGACAGATATCAACCACAAGGGAATTGCACCAGATATCAAACTCGATCTGACAGAAGCACAACAGCGTCAACTCGCAGCAAATCCAAATCTTGTGGGAACTCAGCGCGATCCTCAATACGCTCGTGCGCTAGCAGTTCTCTCCAGCAACAACTTTGCTCAACCCACTCAGCAAACACAACCATGGCAACAACAACCAATGAGCAATCGCACTAACAATCGTGCTACTGATTTGAAATTTTAGGTGTTCTTTCAGATTTTGGATTGGGAATACAAGACAAGGGAGACTGGTTAGTCATTAGTTGTTAATTATTAGTAGAACACAACTAACAATTCTCAATCCCTTATCCAAAATCTCACAATATATGAATAATGAATCAGTTGAGACAACCACCGCTCATACCTTCTTACCCAAGGTATCGGTGGTTGTCCCTATTTATAACGGTGAGGCAGATTTACCAGAGTTAATCTCTTGTTTATCGGCTCAAACTTACCCAAAACACCAGGTAGAGTATTTGCTGGTAGACAATAACAGTGGCGATCGCACTTTTGCCTTACTCAAACAAGCCGCTGAAAATAGTTCCATAACAATTCGTCCCCAAAGTGAAAACCAAATCCAAAGCTCCTACGCTGCCCGTAACGCTGGCATTCGTGCCGCCATTGGTGAGGTAATTGCCTTTACGGATGCAGATTGTCGTCCACAACCGGAATGGTTAAATGCATTAATTGCTCCTTTTGTCAACTCAAATGTCGTCCTTGTTGCCGGTGAGATTGTGGCGCTACCAGGAACAAGTCTGCTAGAACAACATGCAGAGCGCCAAGAAACCCTGTCACAGAAGCACACTCTTGCCCATTCTTTCTGTCCCTATGGTCAAACCGCAAATTTGGCAATTCGACGGCAAGCTTTTGAACAAGCAGGTTTGTTTCGTCCTTATCTAACCAGTGGTGGGGATGCTGATATCTGTTGGCGAATTTTGCAGCAAAACATTGGGCATTTGGAATTCGCCCCCAATGCAATTGTGAAGCACCGCCACCGTAGGACATTCAAAGAACTAGAAAGTCAATGGCGGCGCTACGGACAGTCTAATCGCTATTTGCATGAGCTCCACGGCGTGGATTTAATGCGGGACATCACACTCACCGAATGCTTCTATCGCTTGACACGTTGGTTGTTGAAGGAATTGCCAAGGGATGGTGTCAAGGCTTTGGCTGGGAAAGCTGACTTTATAGATTTAGTCAGGACGCCTATTGGATTGTACACAGCTCGGGCACGTTCTGCTGGGCAAAGGGAAGCAAAGTTGCCAGACAATGCCAGAATTATTGAGCGGTTGTAGAGATTTTAGATTTATTGCAGAATGTGTACTGTTTAACCCAAACGGGAAAATTTCGAGCTGAGTACAACCAAATTAAATAATACCAAATGAAGCTGCATATTAGCTGGTTTTTTCAAGTTGGCATTTTTATAACTGCTTTGGCAATTCTCATTTC
Organism: Nostocales cyanobacterium HT-58-2; assembly: GCA_002163975.1. GTDB lineage: Bacteria > Cyanobacteriota > Cyanobacteriia > Cyanobacteriales > Nostocaceae > HT-58-2. The sequence goes on from CP019636.1 coordinate 513,481, forward strand.
CAGAAGACCAGATGCGCTTTTGAATGCTCAATTTTGGGCTGAAGATGGCAAGTATTGGTATGCTGAGGCTTATAACCTTGGAATTATGCATTCCCTCGTTTTGCCTAAGAGTGGCTACTTCCAAACAATTTCCAGACTATCCGGTACTCTCGTTCAAATTTTCCCACTGTTGTGGGCACCCTTCATCTTCAACCTCATTGCAATTGTCATTAAGATTGCACCAGTTAATCTTATTGCTTCAGCACGCTTCTCACAATTTATACCTAACCTCCAAACTAGATTATTTCTGGCACTTTTGTATCTCGCGTTACCCAACTCTTACGAGATCCACGCCAATATAACTAATGTACAGTGGTACCTAGCACTACTAGCCTGTATGGTCGTGTTAGCCACACCCAGCCGCCTTCTTGTATGGCAAACTTTTGACATCGGAGTCATCCTGTTATCCGCATTAAGTGGACCTTTCGCTCTTTTGCTAGCTCCTATTGCTGCAGTCGTTTGGTGGTTGCGCCGTAGTAAATGGTCATGGCTGCTACTCTTGGGTTTAATTGTCGGTGCTGTGGTTCAAGGCATAGTTATTTTATTGACTGGGTATCCTAACCGTTTTCATACTCCGCTTGGGGCAACACCAGGGTTATTTGCTAAAATTCTTGCGACTCAAGTCTTCTTAGGCGCTTTGCTTGGACAAAAAGGGAGTAAATTGGTGAGTTCAATTTCTTTTGGCCATAGCATAATAGCAATATTCCTCACTGTCGCTGGAATTGCCCTATTCGTATATTGTCTACTCAAAGCTCCTTTAGAACTTCGACTTTTTTCTGTCTTTGCTGCCGGAGTTTTTGGTGTATCGCTTTTGTCTCCGGTCGTCAGTGAAACTATTCCTCAATGGTGGATTCTGTGGCGTCCTGGAACTGGGGTTAGGTACTGGTTTATACCTATGCTTGCTTTTGTCACAATACTAGTCTGGTTATTAGGTGCAAAAAGACCGCCTCTGTTACGCTTAACTGCTAAAATTGCTCTGGTAACTATGCTTGCTGGTATTATCGTTGATTGGCGATATCCTGCATTTGCTGACTTAGACTTTAAAAACTATTCAAGACAGTTTGTTGAAGCACCAATAGGAACCAAAGTCACAATTCCTATTAATCCACCAGGTTGGTCTATGGAACTTATCAAGCATTAGTGACATCACTACAAGCAAGGAATCTTGTCGTGACTGACAATGTTTACCGTACCCTATTAGAACTATACAAGCCACTACCATTAAGCGATCGCCTTTTTGTACGTATTCGCCTGCTTTTGAGCAATTTATATCAATTAGAGCATTATGTACCAAGGGAAGGCAAAATTCTTGATATAGGTTGCGGTCATGGTGTACTCAGTAATTTATTAGCTATCACTAGTCCACAGCGCCAAGTCCTTGGTATTGATATTGATGCAAAAAAAATTGCAGCTGCACAGCGTACTATTGGTGAACGAGGGAACATCGAATTTGAAGTGGGTGACGCCGCCTTTTTACCAAACCATTCCTTCCAGGCTGTTACGATTGCCGATGTCATGTATCTTATCCCCCCTGACATCCAACGTGCAATTTTAGCAAGCATAGCTTGTGTTTTAGAACCAAACGGTTTACTCATTTGGAAAACCCACAGTCACTACCCCCGGTGGAAGTATGCCACAACTTATGCCCAAGAATGGCTAATGACTAAGCTCGGTCCTACCAAAGGTGCTGGTATCTTTTTTATGAACTGCGAAGAATCACTCCAAGCCATTCGTAGTGCTGGTTTACATCCAATTGTGGTACCTATGCCTTCACACCGCCCCTACAGTGATATTCTTTTCCTTGGTTGTAAGTCTTAAGATATTAAGAATCTTTTGTAGCTATAGCTACACCTTTGGGAAAATCTAATTGTCTTTACCTATTAACTAATTAAAATAAGCTTGATATGCTGAAGAGCAATAAGCGCATCTTTCTATTGTATTGCTAGTTTTCTTACAGTAATGCAATCAGTCGTTAGATGTGCTTTGTGGGTGATGAGTGCTTGATGATAATGAATAAAATTTCCATAGTCTTACCAGTCTATAACGAATCGAAGTGTATAGTCAATACCTTTTCGTCGGTTGCTAAATTCGCTATCAATAAACCTTGGTACAATTTTATTTTTGTTGACGATGGTTCAACTGATGGAACTAGGGAAATCTTAGAAAGTGAAATCAAATTACTCAATAGTAATCAAATTTCACTCATCTCTTATAAAAATCATCGTGGCAAAGGATATGCAGTGAAAACTGGAGTCTTGTATGCTAATGGCGACTATATTTGCTTTTTAGATGGAGACCTCGCGTACTCTTTAGAACACCTTGATTTGATTGGAGCAAAACTTGCAGAATTTGATATAGTCATTGGTTCCAGAAATCTTACTTCTGAAAATAACAACGGTTTTAACTTTTTTAGAAGACTTGCTAGCAAAATATTTAATATCATATGCAGAAACCTCTTAAATTTGAACTTTAATGATACACAAGCTGGAATAAAAGGATTTAACAAATATGTAGCGAAGGATTTATTTAAAACCCAAATTCTTCCTGGATTTGCCTTTGATGTTGAATTAATCTATTTAGCTAAAAAGAGAGGATATCACATTTGCGAAGTTCCAGCTGTAGTTTCTAAAAAGCATTTGCAAAAAGAATCAAAAGTAAAAATATTCAAAGATTCAACAATTATGATATTAAATTTATTGCAAATTTTGTATTATGATCTCATAAAAAAAGAATATGAATAGAAAAATTCTACTAAGTTTTGATGTAGAAGAATTCGATATTTTAGAAGAGTATGGAGAAAAAATCGATAATGAGGTAAAATTTGAAATTTCTTGTCGGGGTTTAAAAGAAGTTGTTGACCTTTTGGAAAAGTTAAAAATTCAAGCAACGTTTTTTGTCACAGCTAACTTTGCCATCCATCATCAATCAGTAATTCAAGCAATCTCCCAAAAACATGAAATTGCTTCTCATAGTTTTTACCATAGCAATTTTAGATTAGAAGATTTAAAGAAATCGCGGGAAGCTTTAGAAGAAATAACCAACAAAAAAGTCATAGGTTTCCGAATGCCTAGACTTCAGAAGATAGATGATCAAGAAATAGTGAAAGCGAGATATCAGTATAACTCGTCAATGAATCCTACTTATATTCCTGGAAGATACAATAACTTCTTCCAACCGAGAACGGCTTATTACTTAAATAGCTTAGTTAATATTCCAGCTTCTGTGACACCGCTGATGAGATTTCCTCTGTTCTGGTTAAGTTTTAAGAACTTTCCCCTATCGTTAATTAAATTAGCTTCAGGGGTAACTCTGAGAAATGACAATTATATTAGTCTCTATTTCCATTCTTGGGAATTTAATGATATTAGCCATTTTCGCTTGCCAAAATACATCACTAAATACTCAGGAAGAGAAATGCTTAATCGGTTGGAAAAATATTTAGTCTGGCTGAAAAGCCAAGGAGAATTTATTTGCTTTTCCGAATTTTATGAAACATTCAGAAGATAGAAATTACAAGCTAGCTGATTATTTAGCTCGTTCTGGCGATCGCTATTCTTTCACTAAGTACAAAATTTTGATGAACTGGTTGCCTCAAACGCCCAATCTACAGATACTAAATGTGGGATGCGGTTCTGGAGAAATGAATATCTTACTGTCGCAAAACTCAACTTGGCAGGTGGATGCTTTGGATATAGATGTTGAAGCTATCAAGCTTTCGCAAAAATTAAAAATAGAAAATAATGTAAAAAATCTCAATCTTTATCACACAACAATTGAAGATTACATAGCACAGGAAAAATATGACATTATCGTGTCTAACGATGTCTTAGAACATATTGAAGATGACCAAGCAGTCATAAAGAAGTTCTCAGAAATACTAAAACCCAATGGATTAATATGTATTTCTGTACCAGCTTTACAATGGCTTTTTGGGTATCACGATGAAATGCTTGGTCATTATCGGCGTTATCATCGCAAAGAAGTCATCAAAAAATTATCTGTTTACTTCAATGTCGATAAGTGCCGTTACTTTGGAGCAAGTCTGATTCCCGTTGCCTTATTTTATAGTCGGTGGTTACGCAAAGCTTACCCAATTGGAGAATTAGAACAGCAATCACTGACGACAGAAATCTTAAATCTCATACTGAACTTTGAGTCTAAAGTCTCTATGCCTATTGGTATATCTTTAATCGCTTTGGCAACACTTCGGTAAAAATTCATTAAGAGTGAAAGACGTAAACATATCACAAGCTTTAGTCTGACTGGCAATTTTCCCTATCCGGCTAGTAGCCGAGCGCCATTCAATTTCGCTAAATTGGAGAAAAGTAGCGCAAAGGAAACAGTAAATGGCAGCACAATTGTTACTGGTAGATGATGAACCTGGATTGCGTGAAGCCGTAAAAGACTATTTGCAAGAGAGCGGTTTTGGCGTTCAAGTTGCCAGTAACGCCCGCGAGGGCTGGGAGTTGGTGCAGCAAAATACACCAGACTTAGTAATCTCTGACATTATGATGCCTCAAGTAGATGGCTACCAGTTCCTGAAACAACTGCGAGACGATCCTCGTTTGCGATCGCTACCAGTGATATTTCTCACGGCTAAGGGTATGACGACTGATCGCATTCAAGGTTATCAAGCTGGTGTTGATGCCTATCTACCCAAGCCCTTTGATCCAGATGAACTTGTAGCAATTGTGGAAAATTTGCTGGAACGCCGTACCGCTAGAACTTCAACTTCAACTGAAGAAGGTGAAGCGCCAGATATTACCGAACTCGCCAATCAGATTGCCCAAATTAAAGCTTTGTTAACTCAAAAAAGTGCAATAGCGCAATCTCCAGCGCCTTTCACAATTGACTTGACCCCCAGAGAGCAAAGTGTTTTAAACTTAGTGGCTGAGGGCTTGATGAATAAAGAAATTGCTCGTCGTTTAGATACGAGCGTCCGTAACGTAGAGAAGTATGTTAGCCGTTTGTTCAGTAAAACTGGCACCAATAGCCGTACAGAGTTAGTTCGCTTTGCTTTAGAACACGGTCTTGCAAAGTAGTTATGAACGAAGAAGGCACAAGCAAAACCTTTGTTCACCTGTGCCTCCTCCTTGATATTTCAGATCGGCTTTGCCGTATGTACTGACTTCTGCCTTTCTATTTTTTTGTGTGAGATGTCGGAAAGCTACATATAGTGACTATAAAGTCTGCTTCTTCCCAATTTTACCAAGGGAGACGAACCCTAGATTTATACGCGGGAGCGAGTGCAGGACTAGCTAACCCTAGTTAAATAATTGAAAAAAGGCGAAATCTCTTGTCAAGACTGACTAACCTAATTTTTATTACTGCTTTTAGTCAGTTTTTGATAATTATAGCAAATAATCTGGGTTTTCTTCAAGCTCCTTCTATTTCTGGAAGAATAGTGTGGATAGAGCAATGACCCTGAAATCTAAGTTTTTACTTACCATAACCCCACCTAGAAGCAAGGCATGAATGCAACATTGAGTAGACACCCATGTGTTTTTTGTAGTGCCAAGGGTGAGGGCGACTACAAGCCCCAGCGCTATGATTCGTGAGGGTTGGTTAAGCAAGCCAAGTCATTATTAGAACAAATAAGCACATGAGCAAACTCAACGAAATCCCATATTTATTGCCCAATACACTATTTGCTACTAGCTAGGATGACACAAATTTAACTATTGACTAACTTCAGCAGAGTTGCGTAAGCGCATAAGCTGGCGTCTCATTTGCGGTGATGCTTTTAACTCAGAAACTTCTTGAGCCTTAACAGTTGCTTGTAAAGTTTCTAAAAAGTCATCCGAACCCTCAGTTAAAGCATCTAGCAGTACTTGTAAAAGTTGATCGCGATCGCTTAATAGACTTTTTTCCTCTATTAACCGGAACTTCAGATGTATTTCGCACTCATAAACACCTACGTCGATGCTATTTACCTGCCGTGGTAACGCTTCAAAGTTCATAGTTTTTAGGCTTCCTTGTACTAGGGGTAACTTGGGTGAGGAGCTATCTTTCAAGCAGGAATTCTTTATATTTTTTTGACTCTCAAGGTGTTTGAATTAACAATTCCTGTGTGTCAACAAACAATGTCATTGCATTTTTCTCTCCTCTTGATTTTCAGCCTTGGCTTTTTCGTTCGCTTTTTAGGTTTCTGCAATAGATCTGGTTCAAGTAAACCATAACTATTATTCAGTTTTTAAGATTCTATGCAATAAAGTTTCTGTAAGAACTTGTTTGAGCTTTTTAAAGGTTTTTACATCAACTTTATCTAAACGTCAATAACAGTTTGAGTTTTTACTTAAAAAGGAGTGTTAACACGTAAGTAAATCCGCTGATTATTTTCTATCTAATGATAGCCGGACACTGCTGTACCACAATTCCGTAAAATTACTAAATGTACATTTTTTTCATTTAAAAAGGCAGGGAATCTCAATGACCAAAGTAATTAGGGGTAAGATTTTTGTTCTTGACGACAATATAGACACAGATCAAATCATTCCAGCTGAATACCTCACCTTGGTTCCTTCCAAACCAGATGAGTACGAAAAGCTTGGAAGTTATGCTTTAGCTGGGTTACCAGATCGCTACGGCAAATTCATAGTTCCGGGCGAAATGAAAACGACTTACCCTATTATTGTCGCAGGAGAAAATTTTGGTTGCGGTTCCTCACGCGAACATGCGCCCATAGCCTTGGGTGCCAGCGGCGTCAAAGCAGTAGTCGCCCAATCTTATGCCCGCATTTTCTTCCGCAATTGCGCTGCGACAGGTGAACTTTATCCTTGGGAGTCACAACAAAGGTTATGCGACCAGTTTGAGACCGGTCAAGAAGTATCAATAGATTTTGAAAACAATCAATTGATAAATCATACCCTTGGTCAGATATACGACCTCCAACCCCTAGGAGAAGTAGGACCAGTGATTGATGCTGGTGGTATTTTTGCTTATGCTCGTCAGACAGGCATGATTTCTTCCCGGTAGGGATTACGTTTACAATGATTTCAGCGCGATTCACCTAAACACAAAACCGCTTATGGACAACCCGATGCTGCTCAAGTCCACAACCCGACACATAAGGATTTTTGCTGCTGAAGTAGACAAGGATGGAGAACTGGAGCCAAGTAATCAGGTCTTAACCTTAGATGTTGACCCAGACAACGAATTCAACTGGAATGAAGATGCTCTGCAAAAGGTTTATCGCAAGTTTGATGACCTGGTAGAAGCATGTAGTGGCGAAGACCTCACCGACTACAACTTACGTCGGATTGGTTCGGATTTGGAGCATTTTTTGCGATCGCTCCTGCAAAAAGGTGAAATCAGTTACAATCTCTCCGGACGTGTCACCAACTACAGCATGGGACTTCCTCAAGTTGCATCTGATGAAAAGACAGAGAGTGTTAATGGATTATGAATGAAAAATGAAGAGGGAAGAATCACAAATTGAGAAATTGTTCTATTGTCTTTCTTCTTTCTTCATTATTTCTTCATTGTTTCTCTAAATCGTTCAGTCTCAATGGTCAAACTTCCAAAACGACTGGCTAGTGTGCTGTTACTACAGCCTGCCCTTGTTTTGGTCATTGTACTCAACTGTTAGGTACACGCTGCTAAATTCGCCGGACCTAGTGTCCTCGGCTTTCGTTTATTTTGGTTCATGCTGAATAGAACAGTGAGTCGTCTCGTTCTGCTCATTCTCCCCCTAACTGACTTGGTTCACAAGTCAGTTAAATTTTGTAAACTCAAAAATTGAAGTCAAATGAAAGACGCCTCAATGCTGCTGAGGTGCTGATCACTGAATAGTTGACTAGAATTTCAGTTAACTATTCACACCCGTGGTTTATTTACCTAAAAAGCACTGGAACATTCAAAAATTATAAATTCTTATAAATTTAAAAATTTTGAATGTGTGAATGTTTGAGCAGCGAGGAGTATGGTTATTCATCTAGATAAACCTTGAGATTTAGTCAATAAAAAACGGTCAGTCATTAGCTCTCTGAAAGCTGATGCTAACTGCTGACCGCTTAAGATTTACCACCAAACTCTATTGCCTTCTTCGTCAACACGTGCTTGGCGAATCGTATCAGAGATTTCTTCCGCATCTTTCACATGATGAAGAGCTTTTTTTTCACCATCTGGTTCTTCAACAACAAAATAAGTCGGAACTTGGATGTGGTCACCCGTGATATCTGGAGCATCAACGGCAAGTTGTTGTGCTTTCTCTTCAATGGTTTGTGGTTGTTCAGAAATGACATCACCCGGATTAACTGCTTGATGAATATCTTTTGGTTTGTTATCTTCCATTAGACTCTCACCGATTATTAAATGTATGACTTGAATGGCTGTTCATAATGGTGGTATGAGCAATAAGCTAAAATAAATTCATGAGTTAAGATCTAATAGCAAATAGCTATCTCCGCCATAAGCTGCCTTCAGTCTTAACTAAAGCTCATTGATTCCCACCTACTTAATAAACTAGGAAAAAACGAAAATTATCTCCTCTTTCTGATGGAATAATTTTTTGATAAAGGTATAAAGTGTAGAGTATCGCTATTCCATATCCCACACTCAACCTCAAAATAGATCAATACTCAAAAAAAGAAAGCATAGAAAAAACCTGTGCCTTACAACACAGTTTCTTAATAAAGAAAGTTTTGAAGCAGGGAGGTGATTAAGCTTTTACAAAGTCAGATGGGTTGATGTGTAAAATTTTAGTGAAGTGCGCTTTTCTTTCAATATCTGTTCTCTTAAGACAGAACTGTAATAACCATAGGACTGTATGACCAGATAACTATGACCAGATAACAATGCTCTATCATCTTGAGTGCTTTTGACCTGTCATATTTATAAACAAACACAAAAAGGGCTTTATGCCTTATCCCAATAAAATGTCTGTAAGTACGTCCTGTGCGTCGGGTTGCCCACCAACTGAAAAATATCTATTTTTATGATTGAGCAAATTTTTCAAAACTCTTAGCATCTTAAGTTTCGTCCGCAAGTTAAAATCGTGATCCAAAATTGGATATATCAGATATGAGCGGTCAACAGTGCCGCTGCCAATGCTGTTGAAAAAAATGCCAATCTGCCGATCAGTGCGAAGACTATGGAAAATGACGCGGCAACGCTCTACTGCCCAAATGAACTTTGTCAAGCTCCAAATCCCCTTACACACAAGTTTTGCCAAAGATGCTCCACACCCCTACCCAAACGATTCCTATGGGCGGTGGCAGACGGGCAGGATGTGGCTAACCCTGGAGAATTATTAGCCGATCGCTATTTGGTTATCAGCAAGGCGCTTCTTTTAGATACTAAGCCTGCTTTCTTACCCCAGACGCCAGAAGCAGAACATTTACAGGCAATCAGACCTTACTTGAGGCTATTTCCCTACCGCTTGCACGTACCACAGGTGTATGGCGTGCTGCCTTGGGTGAACGGAACCTCAAAAAAAGAGATATTACTTTTAGAAAAACCGCCGCTTTGCGTGCCCGATAGTACAGCTTCAGTGGAAGTGCACTTAGGGAGCAAGTTAACCACGGCTTGGCGTAACGCAACATCAATGCGCCAACTCAATTGGTTGTGGCAAATAGCTTATTTGTGGCAACCTTTGGCAAGTGAAGGTGTAGCCTCTAGCTTACTGAACCCAGATCTCGTTAGGACAGAAGGGTCGTTAGTACGCTTATTGGAATTAAGTTATGACACGAAAACTGCCCCTGGATTACCCCAACTTGGGGAATTTTGGCAGCAGTTACAACCAGAAGCCAAAGGGGCGATTACTGAATTTTTGGGTGAAATTTGCCGTTGTCTGATTGCGGGAGAAATCCTCTCTGGTGAACAACTCGTTGCTGTTCTAGATAGGGGTTTAGCAGAATTAGGGCAAGAGCAAACACCCATCATCAAAATTGCCACGAAAAGCGATACTGGACCGAGTCGCCAACGGAATGAAGATGCTTGTTACCCACCTAGTGGCAGCGTTATTACCAAACCACCATCACCAACAGCCATCGCTATTGTCTGTGACGGCATTGGCGGACACGAGGGAGGCAATGTCGCATCAAACTTAGCCATTGAAACTATCCAGCAGCAGCTGGATAACTTGACAAAATTGCCCTCCAACCAGATAGATCCGGCAATTCTACTTGCTGACTTAGAAAGCTCTGCTGCTGTTGCTAATGACAAAATCAGCCAGCGCAACGACAACGAACATCGGCAGGGGCGTCAACGCATGGGCACAACCCTAGTGATGGCACTGCCTATTGCCCACGAAATGTACATTGCCCACGTTGGCGATAGTCGTGCTTACTGGATTACAAGCTCCGGTTGCTATCAAGTGACTTTAGATGATGATGTTGCTTCCCGTGAAGTCAGGTTGGGTTACGCCACATACCGAGATGCAATGCAACAGGGAGCATCCGGGTCTTTGGTACAGGCATTAGGCATGAGTGCCAGCAATTCATTACATCCAACCTCACAACGATTTATTCTTGACGATGACTGCGTTTTCCTACTGTGCTCTGACGGTTTGAGTGACTTTGACCGCGTGGAGCAATATTGGGAAACAGAAATTCTCCCCATTATTACTGAGAAAAGTGATGTAGCAACAGTCACAGATAAATTAGTGGAAATTGCAAATAACCAAAATGGGCACGATAATGTCACCATCGCCCTAGTACACTGCGAAGTTAAATATTCAGAACCAAAGTCAACCCTCAAAGCCGTCCTTGCAGATCCTTCAGCAATATCAGCAGCTTCAGCCTCTACGAAATTGCAAAGAACAGCACAAGTCACCTCAGAACGGCACCAAAATCAAAAAACTCATGTCATCCCAACAAGCAAGCCCGCTAAAGGCATAAAAGTACCGCTACAACTGATTATTCTCCTGCTGCTATTTCTAGGAAGTGGCGTACTAGGATACTTGTGGCGTCTAGGGTTGCTCCCCATCCCAAGATTATCTGACTCCTTGCCTGTGGCAAATCCTCGGGCAGTGGAACCATCTGCGCCACTACCGACAATGATTGAATCTGCAGGCAGTTCGAGCAATTCTAATGTGAATGCAGGACGGGTGATTCATACCAACAGCGCCATAGAATTCATGAAAACGACCTCGCCTCCAGCACAAGTTATTGCCCCAATAGGCAGTGTTTTGCAAATTCTCAAGACGCAGAAAACCCAGACAGACACTTGGGTTTATTTGCGTGTCTGCTCAATTATTGGGCAAGCAACTCCATCAAACACACAATCACCATCTATATCGAACAAACCTCTTGTTGAACCGGGCAACGAACTCAGAATTTCATTCTCTCAACTCAAATCGTTGAATATCCCTAACGCGAAACAAGACATAGCACGCCTGTGTCAGCCGCAACAAGGTGCTGTTATCCCGCCTGTGGAAGTCTCACCAGTTGAGTCTCTGTTAAACCCTGTGCCTAGGCAGTGAGGTCTGAAAATTAGGTGACAGCGCTTTGCTGAAGAGCAGCACTGGGTCAAAAACTCGATAAACTGGTAGAAGAGTTAAATAATACAGGCGATAACTTTAAAATAAAAAACTCGAGGGCAAAAATGTTGCCTTCTCAAATTGTTATTTGAAATGATTTGATTTGACCTTTTAGATTAACGAATCCATGCCATCCCTTAACCTGGCGATCGCCCGTCTCGTCAACACAGGCACTGACAGTTTCGCCATTTGGGTGGTGAATGCTCCCTATCCCAGTGGCTATGTTCTGCGTGATTGTGTGTGGCTTCCACATTTAACTCAAGCATGGCTTGAGTGGCAGCAAATGTTCGCTGGTCACAGCCGCTTGGATATTTCCCCAAGAGCAACGCCCAAACAGGCAAATCCTCTCCCTCTGGATTTGGTTGTACCAACGTCCGGTCAAACAACCAGTTACACTGCTCGTCTGATGCAATATTTGGGAATGAGTCTGTGGAGTTGGGTATTTGATGGACAAATTCTCAATAGCTTTGAACGCAGTCGTGGGATTGCTATGGGTCAGCATACGCGTTTGCGCTTGCTACTGGAAATTCGCGATCCAGATCTCATTGCTCTGCCTTGGGAAATTATGCAGCGCGAACCCGGTCAATCAGCCATTTCTCTGTCACAACACATACTGTTTAGCCGCACCACGAGTGAAGTCGAACCTCTACCGTATTTAAGAACAGACCAGGCGTTAAATATACTGCTGGTTCTAGGCGAAGATGAAAAGCAGCTGCAACTTGACCAAGAAGCCGCTATCCTAGAACAAACCCTTTCTAATGGCTCGCTTGTAGCTAGCAACTACAGTGGCTACGCACCCTGTATGGTGAGTACACTCCTGCAACCAACTCCACAGGAATTGATTCAACAGCTAGAAACAAAGGCATATAACGTTTTGTTTTACGCTGGTCATGGTCTACAAGGACCAGACGGTGGATTGCTGTTTTTGCGACCGGGTATGACCCTCAATGGGATGGAATTAGCCCAAGTGTTGACCCGTACTGGTGTGAAATTGGCAGTTTTTAATGCTTGTTGGGGAGCACAGCCGGCGGCTGTAAATCACCAAGCTATGCCCCACAGCAGTTTAGCAGAAGTGCTGATCCGTCAAGGTGTGCCTGCGGTTTTGGCGATGCGTGATGAAATAGCACCATCAGAAAGCCACACTTTTATTCAAGCCTTTGCTGGAGCTTTGCGATCGCGAAAGCCCATTGATGAAGCAGTTGCCGAGGCAAGGCAACAACTCTTAGCACTTTACAAGTTCAACCAACCCGCTTGGACATTGCCGATTCTTTACCTACATCCAGACTACAATGGAGAACTGATAAGAAGTTTTGATGAAGGGATCACAGAACTCCCAGAAACTTCTATTCCAGGAATAGCTTCTTTGCTTCCCAATGCTTCTTTGCGATCGCTCTCCCCAGGAGGGAAAACTTGGTCATTGCGACCAGGAGTCACCCGCATCGGTCGCACGACAGACAATGATATTGTGATTCCAGAGCCTTCAGTTTCCAAACGCCACGCTGAGATACTATGTCGCAATACTCTGACAGGAGCTTCCCCAGTGCGAACCTATTACCTGCAAGATTTGTCCACCTATGGAACAACCTGGGTTTTACGAGCTAATGTTTGGCAACAAATCCATCGTCAGGAAGTCCCCTTACAGTCTGGTATGCAGTTAAAGTTTGGTAGTAGTAAGAGTCAACCTTGGGAGTTCACTATTGATCATGGCTCTGGTTAAGCATTGAAAGCACAGATTGTCTATAACTTGATTTTATCCAGATAGACCAGCACTTTTGAGGAAAATGTCATTCTTTTTGCGGAAATGAGACTCTAGCAGCTGTAGCTGTCAATACCACTAAATAATTCATCTGGAGCGACACATGGCTAAGAAAATTAACGGTTCAAAAACTTCTCATTCCCTAGCAGCTCAAGTCGATTTAGAGCTTTTAGAAGTACTCCTTTCATCAGAGGATACTACATATCCCTGGAATCCAGCAGACGAAGAATCAGAAAACTATTTTGCACAAATAGAACAGCAGTTCCAGCTAGAGGATGTTCTTGATGAGGAACTAACAACACGCTCACAAGCTTTTTACAATCACTTAGACACGCTTTGGTCTAATAATTTCAACTCCCAGCCATACAAGTGTACTACAAAACCATCTGTCTTGGCGACCCTGCAAAAAAATTTATCCGCTGGTTTCGCAGCCAGTGTGCCTCAAGATTGGATTACGGCAATTGCCCAGAAAGCTGCTGAGATTTTTAACTCAGGGCAGTCTAAAGGTGATCTACTGGTTCAGTGTGTTCAATCTGTACTTCCAAATTGGGAAACAGATGACCTATTTGTTATGGCGCGTCCCTTTGCTTACGCTATGAGAAGCGGTGAACAGCAAAATATCAATTCTGTGGTGGAAAACGTCGGCAATCGTGAGTGGACCAATCTATCCGAAATTGAGAAGGCAAAAGTTAGCCTAGCAGTTGCTTACCATGCGCTTCATGAGCTAAATAACGTTCAGGAGTAAGCCTGATTTCAACTTTCTCTTTCCTACTTTGATTCCACCAAGAGGACAAGTGACACTGCAAGGCAAGAGTCAACTCTGTTGCTGATCTCAAAATGCAGAGATTTTTCTCCTTCTTTAGACACAAAAACCCTAATATAATTCAACTTTAGCTAGTCCTAAACCCCATCCTCATCCATCCAAAGACGTAACAAGCAAGTTGAAAGCAGTCACAATTGCTGCTTGTGGACTGAAGAATGAATTATAAATGAATAATTTGCTCTCTCATCTCCCTCATCGTCATCTCCTCCCACTCTTTACTTGGGTCCAAGAAATCGAGTCGCGAAATTTTGCGATCGCGTTGGCGAAAGCGCCCTAGCTTTGAGAATAGCTGCCATCAAAAAGGCGTAAGATAAGACTCCCACAATCACCAACAGCAAACCATTAAGGACTCCCGTTGCATTCCACAAAGCGTGTAGTCCAGATGCTGTCAAATAACCAACTAGCAAAATTTGCCAACTTTTGGAAGGCTTGAGCACAGCCAACCCAACAAAGTATCCAAGATATCCACTATAAGCCATGTGTCCAGCAACAGAACCTAGAATTCGTGGAATCAGCAGTTGTAAACCCACAAGTTGACCGGTTCCTAAACCTGACTGTGCTGAAACGCTTTGAGTAATAGTTGGCACATATTGTCCCAGAGTTTCCAACAGGGTAAAGCCCACAGCAGAAGCCGTTCCTAAAAGAATTCCATCAAGAGGTTCTGCGATACCGATACGTTCCCGCCACGGCGATGGGACGACCCTAGCAACGAGAAATGCGACTAGTAAAGGTATTGCCTTGAGTAATTCTTCCATCAAGCCAGCACCGAAAAACATCCGCACCAGCAATTCTGTAAAGGTAATGACCTCCTGTTCTGAAGGCAAGTTCCCCGGTAACAAACCGCGAAACACAAAGATAAACAAATCCAAAACGGGAGTGAGCAAAATGACCGCCGTGGTCAATGCCGACGCAAACAATACCCACCAAGGCTTTGGTTTGCCACACAACTGGTAAATAAAGTAGTAAGCAGCGCAAGCTATATAAATCGCCACTATGACTTGATTCGCTCGTGGTTGACCTACCGTAGCAAACATCAGGACCACGAAGACAACAGTGAGAATTCCTGGTATGAGGTAAGCTTTACGAGTTAAATCCTTGCCAGTAGAAATAATGGGAAACAGCTGAGTGAAGCTGAGTGAATCTGGTGGCGGGGGTTGAGGAGGTTGATAAAACGTTGAGGTTGATGTTGGGTAACTATTTGCAGGGGGAAGCGGTGTAGCCGCTGCTGGAGCGATCGCAGTGGCTTGTTGGTGGTTGAGTTCAGACTCAAAAATAAATTCTGGACCATCATGACCCAAAGTAATCCGGTCTCCTGGCACTAATTGCTGACAACCCTCCAACCGTTGTCCGTTTAGGTACGTGCCATTAGCACTAGCCAAATCACAGATTAACCAGTTAGATTCCACATCTGGAGATGAAGGGAGAGGACGAACCGCTGCATGACGACGAGAAACCATGCGGTACAACATGGCATCCAAAACAACTTGACAGCTGGGATCACGTCCAATGACTACCTCTTGACTGGGGAGTAGCGAGTAACGAGTCTCTGATCCAAAAGACGTTCCAATACCAGACACTTGCCGCAGGATTGCATTCTGTCTTGCATTTTTGCCTGTCATCGAGTTACAGGGTGTTTCTAAACTATTTCCGAGAAGAAATTGGCAAAGTAGGACTTAACCTTAGCCACAACAGCGAAATTGCTAAATCCACTATAGCTTCAGTCAATGCTTATCAATAAGAAATTAAAAAAATCAAAATAAACATAGAGCTTTATATAATTTTGGTCAGTATTACCCTTGACAGTTGATGCATAACACTCCACTGTCACTAATTTCACGCTGAAACATCTTTGAATGCTAGTTCGTTCTAAACAGTAGCCATTTCCAGATGCTCAATCTTTGTACCAAGTCGCTTGAGGAATTCGGCTAACCACCGGGGATGAGCAGGCCAAGCTGGTGCGGTGACTAAGTTACCATCAACGACAACTTCATCAGCTGGCACATTCACATAGGTACCACCAGCACGCTGCACATCTGGACCGCAAGCAGGGTAAGCAGTACACTTTTTGCCTTGCAGCACATCAGCAGCAGCCAACAACTGCAAGCCGTGACAAATCGCAGCAATAGGCTTGTTTCCTTCAGCAAAGTGGCGGGTTATTTCTAGCACCTGCTGATTAAGGCGGATATATTCAGGTGCGCGTCCTCCAGGAATGACCAAGGCATCATAGGTTTCTGCTTTGACCTCCGCAAACGAGGCATTGAGAGTGAAGTTGTGACCGGGTTTTTCACTGTAAGTTTGGTCACCTTCAAAATCGTGAACAGCAGTCCTCACTTTTTCTCCGGCTTTTTTGTCTGGACAAACTGCATGAACGGTATGTCCCACCATTTGCAAAGCTTGAAAGGGAACCATCACCTCGTAGTCTTCCACATAGTCCCCTACGAGCATCAAAATCTTTTTGCTAGCCATTTTCTGCCTTAGTCAGGAGTTATTAGTCATTAGTCAATCTTAATTTATGTTTGCTTGTCTTAGGTGGACTATTATAAAAATTTTGTAAAATGATATAATTTCTCGCCTTATCAAGAGCTTCCTATCTTTATCTTTTACCTTATTTTCAACTGAATTCTAATAACTGATCAAAGCAAATGAAATTCCTTCAAAGCTTTGGGAAAGTTTTGATTTTCATGACTGGGACGGCTAAGTTTAATCAAGGCAAAACGTTGTAATGGAGTTAATTCTGCCCATTGTTGAGATGAAAGAGTAACACCAAAGTCTCTCGCTTTCTCCTCAAGGTTTCTAGGTATAGTGTTAGCATCCAACCACGCGGGATGCGGTTCAATTGGCAACTCAGCAGCTGGTGTACCAGTACGTTTTATAATCAGGCTCTGAAGATACTCTCTGTATGCTTGAACTTCTGCTTCTGTAGAGCAAGGTAATTCGACTAAGGTTTCACGCTCGGCTTTTGTCAAATGACTCCAATCAGATAGCTTTAACTTAATGCCAGAAGTATCAAGTTTTTGGCGTACCTGCATAGGAATACAACGCAGGGAATCTACAAAATCTGCTTCAAATTCAAAAAAATCTACCATAAAATTCTACTTTGCTTTACATTTTTTGTTTATTGCTAAACCGAATTATTAAATAACTGATTGATAAGGCAAGAATGGCAATTCCCAGACCGATAATGTCAATACCTGTGACTTTTCTGAGGTCAAGAATAATAATTTTCCGAGCTATAGCAATTAAGGAAGTAACAATAACTAATTCAACTTGTAAAACGTGTTTTTTGAGATATCCTGTGATGTTTTCTAAAATTTCTAAAGCAATTAAGATATTGAGGAATAAACCAAAGATTTCAAATAATGTTGCGTTAAACTCACCATGAGGTGTATAAAATAATTCTTTATAAAGAAAATATCCCAGGTCAACAATTGCTGCCACAATGACTATCACCATAAAAAGAGATAGTAACTTGGATACTACCACTTCTATGTTTTCAATGAAGTGCATAAACTTCGCATCATTGGTGCTTTCTGCAATTTTCTTGAGTAGTCTCCTCATTTGTTGCATCCCATTCTGAGTTTTCTGGTCATGGGTTCGTAGTAACGCCTTAAGCGTTACTACCAGCCAATAGCAACTTAACATTCGGAGTGTTGCAGCTGATAGCTAACAACATCTTTCTCAAGAGTAACTGGCACAAGCTGCACGGCACAAGCTTTTAATTCTGGTTGCCCAGAGTCGGGGCAAGATTCTGGATGAGTCAGGGCGTTGGCTTCGGCATTATCTGCCCAAAGCGCACCCCAATGCATAGGGACAAATACGGTACCAGGTGCGATCGCCCTTGTGACTTTTGCTGGGAATCTGGCTTTTCCTCGACGCGATCGCACTTCCACCAACTGGTTAGCTGTAATATCTAACTGCGCAGCATCACGGGGATGAATCTCGATAAACGGTTCGGGATGCATTTGGCGAGTTTTTTCAATTCGACCAGTGCGTGTCTGGGTGTGCCAATGTCCGTAAAGTCGCCCAGTTGTCAGGACAAAAGGATAATTTGGGTCTGGTGGTTCCGCCAATCCACGCGAGTGATATGCCCCAAAACGAGCACGTCCATCAGGGGTGTGGAAGCGGAGGTTGGTGTAGAGTCGCTTTGCTGAAGAGGAAGGGGAGAGTTTTTCTAAAACATTGTCCTCTTTCGGATGGGGCCATTGTGTTGGACCTTCTGCTCGTAATTGCTCGTGACTCATACCCGTCATATTACAGGGGCGATCGCCAGTCAGTTGGACAAACTCAGCGTAAACTTCTGCGGAGTTGGCAAAGGCAAATTCTCGTACAAAGCCTAACCTCCGACCAACTTCTGCAAAAATTTCCCAATCTGCTTTGGCTTCACCAGGTGGTTGACGGAATGCTGGACACAGCGTAACCATTCGTTCGGAATTGGTCATCACGCCAGTTTTCTCACTCCATTGTGCAGCGGGGAGCAAGACATGAGCATACGCAGAGGTTTCTGTTGGATAGTAAGCGTCTTGGTAGATGGTAAAGGGCGATCGCAACAACGCGGCTTTTGTCCTCTCTAAATCTGGCATACTCACAGCGGGATTGGTCGCAGCAACCCAGAGTAACCCCACAGTACCATTTTCCAACCCAGTCATCATGTCCCAAGCCGTCATACCGGGAGTCGGCGAAATCTGTCCTGGCTTAAGCCCCCAAAACTCCTCAACTTCCGTGCGGTGCTGGGCATTTTTCACCAAACGGTATCCCGGTAACAAGTGCGCCAAACCTCCTGCTTCTCGTCCTCCCATTGCGTTTGGCTGACCTGTGAGTGAGAAAGGTCCTGCTCCTGGTTTACCAATCTGTCCGGTCATCAGGTGCAGGTTAATGATAGTTCTTACCTTCGCCGTACCTTCTGAGGATTGATTCACACCCATTGACCACAAAGAAAGAACCCGCTTGGATTGACTCCAGTACTTGGCGGCTGTTTCTAAATCTTCAATGCTGATTCCACATTGATTCGCCACGACCTCTGGAGAATAGTGGCGAATCACTTCAGCATATGCTGGAAAGTTGCTGGTGCAGTCGTCGATAAACGCAGTCTCAATCTCACCCCAGCGCATCAACAAGTGAGCAATACCGTTCAACAAGTCGATATCTGTACCAGGACGAATAGCTAAATGCAAATCAGCAGCTTCTGCGGTTGGTGTGCGGCGGGGATCAACCACAATCATTTTGACTTTGCGGTTCTTTTTGTGGTACTTCTCCAGTTTGTTAAAAATAATTGGGTGACATTCAGCCGTATTGGTGCCAATTAAAAAAGCACAGTCGGTTAACTCTAAGTCTTCGTAACAGCAAGGGGGACCATCAGAGCCAAAACTTTGAATATAGCCAGCCACAGCGCTAGACATACACAAGCGAGAGTTGGCATCAAAATTATTGCTCCCCAAACACCCTTTAAGCAGTTTCTGAGCTGTGTAGTAATCCTCGGTTTGAAACTGACCAGAACCATACATACAAATGGCTTCTGGTCCTTGAGTGAAGCGCACGGTTTGAATGCGCTTGGTGATGATATTAAAAGCTTCATCCCAACTGACACGCCGAAATTCCTGATCTAAGGAATCTCGTACCATTGGATAGTGCAGTCTATTTTTATCTAAAGACTCTGCAATTGTAGCGCCTTTGACACAAACCATACCTTGACTGGATGGGTGCGCTTTGTCGCCTCGCACCCGCCAAATTGGATTTCCGTAGCTATCTCGATGAGTTGCTTTGCCTAGTTGTGCTGGCGGAGAAACTTCCAGTCCACAGCCAACACCACAGTATGGACACAGAGTTTTGGTAAATTCAGTCATGGTAATAGCACCATGGTTATCAATTGTCTGAATATTGAAAAAACAAGATTTTTAGAAGTGAAGTTCCAAAAACTTGTGATGTTTGCAAATCTTTTACATGGAATTGGTACGACAAATTCATGTTTGAAATTTTGACTAAAGAAATTGAGATTTTGATTTTCTAAAATTGGTATATTCAGGGTTCTTAATTTTTTAGTTAGTTTGCGTACCAGTCTTTTTACTTATTGAATAATAATTATGACTTAAAAAATGTTAAGCCTGATACATTATTTACATATTTAATTTGGCTTTTGCTATTAATCTTATATTTTTCATTTATATAAATCTCATCAAAAGATTAATTTTATTCAATAAAAAACTTCGCGAACTTCGTGTCTTTGCGGTTAAATATTTTTAACCCACAAAATGACAAAGAACGCAAAGAAGAAAATTTAATTATTTCATTTGACCTGATGCTTTAACCTTAGCTAAGCATTTTATTCTTCTACTAAAATCGTAGGTTTTTGAGGAGCTGTTTCTAGTGATTCATCTTCATAAGCACCAGCAAAGGAACCCTTTGGTTCTTTTAGGAAGAAGGCACATAGAAAAGCACAGACCATAGCAGCTAAACCCATTGTGGTAAACAGGGTTGGCGCATCGGTTAAGCTAAAAATTGTCAGATAAACTACGCCTCCAAAATTACCGTAAGCTCCCACATTACCTGCAATTTGTCCGGTAGCTTCCTTTTTAATCAGAGGTACAATACCGTAGGTTGCACCGCAACCAGCTTGAGCAAAGTAGGCAGCCAACATAGTGACTGCAATTGCTAATGGAAGTGCCCAACTTTTGTTAATGTAATGTGCCATCAAATAACTAGCACCAATCCCAGCACTGATAATTGTCATAGTCCACTTGCGGGAACCCAATTTATCAGAAATTAAACCACCACTAGGACGGGAAACTAAGTTTAAAAAGGGATAAGTCGCGGCAATCATCCCAGCTACCACGTGCTCCAAACCAAAAGTTTTTTCAAAAAAGGCAGGTAGCATGGAAACAGCAGCAAGTTCAGAACCAAAGTTAGTTACATAAGTAAATTCTAGTAAAGCGACTTGACCAAACTGATAGCGTTCAGAGGGAGCATAAGTTTTCTTGCCAATGAGAAGTTCTTTGTTAACCTGCCAAGCCCTGTATGTTTGGTAAGCAAATAATCCTGCTAACACTATCCAAACCAAATACATTTGGCTCTGAGTTAAAAAATGAATGTTCTTTTGTTCTAAGCGCCAAGCCAATAAACCCAAGGCAAAAATCAAACCAAAATTCGAGATAATCATTGCCCAGAAGCTCTTAACGCTGGTTACTTCCAAAGCACCATTTTTCTTAGGTCTTTTGTAAGCTTTACCGGGAGGCGTGTCTTGTACGCTGTTGAAATAAATCACGCCATAGATAGCAGAGATGATCCCTGTCAGGGCGATCGCAAACCGCCAGTTAGAAGCACCACCAGTCATAAAGCTAGCAGCAACCGCAATCAGAGGTAGAGTAAACTCTGCTCCAAAAGCACCAAAGTTGCCCCAACCGCCATAAATACCTTGGGCAATTCCAATCTCCTTGGGTGGGAACCATTCCGACACCATCCGAATACCCACAACAAACCCTGCACCGACAATTCCCATCAGCAGCCGGCTCATGACAAGATGGCTAAAATTCTGGGACAGCGCCGTTGCAAAACAGGGAACAATAGCAAAAATCAGCAGCATTGAGTAGGTAATCCTCGGACCAAAACGGTCTAGAAGCATCCCAATGATGATACGTGCGGGAATGGTTAGGGCAAGGTTGCAAATGCCCAAAGTTTTAACTTGTTCAGGTGCAAGCTGTAGCTGCTTGCCAATAGTCGTTGCAAAAGGAGCAAAGTTAAACCAACAGACAAAGGTGAGGAAGAAGGCAAACCAAGTCTGATGTAAGATGCGATAACGATTCCTAAATGAAAATAATCCTTTGAGCATTTCAATCTTCCTAAACAGATTAATGGACTTCTTGCAGCAGTCGGATAGAAAGCAAAATATGACTTATGAACAAGATGTCTGAGTTTGATGTGTAAAAACTTTTAGATACTGCTATTACGCATCATTTGTACTCTTCAGCATGAGCGCAGCGGCGATACAGGAAGTCTAGGGCGTAGTTCCGTAGGCTATAGTATTCGGGGTTTTCCATAATACGGCGACGATTGCGCGGACGGGCGAAGGGAATTGTGAGGACTTCGCCAATCTTGGCAGCAGGACCGTTAGTCATCATCACAAGTCTGTCTGATAAGAAAAGTGCCTCATCAATGTCATGAGTAATCATCAGTACAGTGACTTGATGTTCGCGCCAGATTTGTAGCAGTTCCTCTTGTAATTCTTCTTTAGTGATGGCGTCTAATGCGCCAAATGGTTCATCTAGAATCAAAACCTGTGGACGGATGGAAAGGGCGCGGGCGATCGCCACTCGCTGCTTCATCCCACCAGAAATCTGACTAGGTTTTTTATCAGCGGCTTCCATCAGTCCCACCATTGCCAAATGTTCTCTGGCGATCGCCCGTTTTTCTGCCCGGGTTTTTTTAGGGAACACAGAATCAACAGCCAAATAAACGTTGTCAAAGACACTCAACCACGGCAGTAGGCAGTAGTTTTGAAAGACCATCATCCGGTCTGGTCCTGGTTCGGTGATGGGTTTGTTTTGCAGGCAGACGACACCCTCAGTCGGGGTATTGAAACCAGAAACCATATTCAGCAGAGTTGATTTGCCGCAACCAGAGTGACCAATGATGCAAACAAATTCACCCTCACGAACTTTGAGGTCAACTCCATCGATGACGGTGTAAGGACCGTCGGGAGTTGGGTAAATTTTGCTGACACCTTCAATGACGAGAAAATCTTCTGCCTTTTGGCTTTGCAGCTGATTGATTTGAGTGTTAGTGCCAGTTCTGTTTACTGTTCGCATGGTTATTAATCTAGTAATTTCTTATTTGTTGGTTGACTGATGAGTATTAACTACTGGTTGTTGAGTGTTGACTATTGACCGTTGAGTGTTAGAAGCTCGTTCTTGAGTATCAGAATCTCGTCATCGAGTGTTAAAGACTGCCTGTCGAGTCTCAAAACCTCGTCATCGAGTGTCAAAGACTGGTCGTCGAGTCTCAGAACCTCGTCATCGAGTGTTAAAAACTGGCTGTCGAGTCTTAGAATCTCGTCATCGAGTATCAGAACCTCGGCGATGAGTATTAAAACTTCGTTGTTGAGTGTTGACTCTTGCCTTCTGCCTTTTCTTAAATAAAAACTTCTTCAATACGAATCTGACGTTTGATTTCCAAGCTGTTGAGATACTCTATTGGTTCTGAGGGGTTAAAGACTTTGCCATCAAATAGGTGAATTGGGTTATCCCATCCGATATCAAGCAAACCAAGGTCACGTGCTGCTGCACCAAATACGTCCGTGCGACAAACTCTTTCAATGACTTCTACCCAATTTTTCGGGAAGGGCGTTAAGCCCCAACGTGCTAACTGAGTCACCATCCACAATAATTCGGTGCGGTTGGGATAGTTAGTTTTATTGAGATAAAACTGGTTGTATGCTGTGAGTTCCTGTGGTTCTGTACCGTTGCCGCGATCATAGGGATCGATGAAACCAGGACGGACGTATACAGGATTTATATCCAGGTATTCTGGACGGCAGATTAATTCCAGAATTTCTTCGCGGTTGCGGAGTTCATCACAGTATTGGCAAGCTTCTAGCAGTGCTTTGACCAAGGCAAGATAAGTTTCTGGATGCTTTTGCGCCCAATCTTCTCGCACTCCCAACACTTTTTTTGGCTGTCCTGACCAAATTTCTAAGGCGGTGGCGGCGACAAAGCCTAAGCCTTCATGAACAGCAAAGTAGTTCCAGGGTTCTCCAGCACAATAACCGTCAATATTTCCGGCTTTGAGTTCGGAAACCATTTGTGTTGGCGGAATCACTGTCAGGTTGACATCTCTGTCAGGATCTATGCCACCAGACGCCAGCCAATAACGCAGAATGAAGTTCTGCATAGACGTCGGGTGAACGACACCCAAAGTCAAAATCTGGTCAGGGGAAGCATTAATCACTGCTTTTAAATCAGCTGGGATTCTGACACCTTGGCTGTACAATCTTTTGCTTAAGGTTATGGCGTTAGCATTGCGGGAGAGATTTAGGGCATTGACTACAGGAATCGGCATTTTGCCACCAGCACCCAAAGTCAGGGCTAGGGGCATTCCTGCAAGCATCTGGGCTGCATCTAAACTGCCAGTCGCAACTTCTTTGGCGATTTCTTGCCAGTTGGTTGCACGGCTGAGGGTGATATTTTCTAACCCGTATTTGGCGAAGAAGCCTTTTTCTTTAGCAACGATTAAGGGTGCAGCATCTGTCAGAGGCATAAAGCCAATTTCCAGATTGACTTTTTCTAAGCCGTTGTGGGATGTAGCTGCTGGTGCTGGAGTCTGCTGCGCTTTACGTTTCTTGGCAAGTTTTTGTTGATTGAGGAAGTAAATGATTTCGTTGCGCAGATTGTAGTAGCTGGGATGATTAACGACTTCCAAACGTTGACGCGGACGAGGGATAGGCACTTCCAGAATTTGCCCAATATGAGCTTCTGGTCCGTTGGTAAGCATCACGATGCGATCGCTCAACAAGAGTGCTTCATCCACATCATGTGTCACCATCACACAGGTCACGTTATGTTCGTTACAGATTTTCATCAGTTGTTCTTGCAAACTACCCCGTGTCAGGGCATCCAACGCCCCAAAGGGTTCGTCTAGCAGTAACAACTTTGGACGAGTTGCCAAGGCGCGGGCGATCGCCACCCGTTGTTTCATCCCACCAGACAACTCGCTAGGACGTTTATTCGCCGCCAAGCGCAGTCCCACCATATCGATATGTTCTTCGATAATGCCCCGGCGCTTACCCTTGGGATGATTCTTATAGACTTCATCTACAGCCAAGGCAATATTTTCCCTGACTGTTAACCAGGGAAGCAAAGAGTAGTTTTGAAAAACGACCATCCGATCTGGACTGGGGTCTTTAATTTCCCGCCCTTCCAAGGTCACACCACCAACACTTGCTCTATCTAGACCTGCGATGATATTGAGCAAAGTCGATTTACCGCAACCAGAGTGTCCAACCAGAGAAACAAATTCCCCTTCTCGGATTTTCAAGTCAATATTTTTGAGGGCGATATACTTACCGCCATTTGGGAGGTCAAATATACGGTCAACGTGATCAACTTCAACAAAAGTAGCAGTCATTATTCTCCACTCCCTATTTCCTATTCCCCATTCCCTACTTTTGTTCTGCTACGACTTTGCTAGCTATAAAAGCAACCAATCTATCTAACATCAAGCCAACTAAACCGACATATATGAGTGCTAGGATAATCTCGCTCAGATTAGTCTCTGTCGTGGTGTTGTAGGCATCCCAAATAAATGAACCAATTCCCACACCGCCAACTAACATTTCCGCAGCAACAATCGCTAACCAAGATAAACCAATGCCAATTCGTAAGCCGGTGAATATGTAAGGAACAGTGGCGGGAAACACAACTTTCAAGAAATACTTTGGTCCTTTGAGTCGTAAAACTCTAGCGACATTTATGTAGTCTTGAGGGATTTGTTGTACACCTACTATGGTGTTGATGATTATTGGCCAAATAGATGTAATAAAAATCACGAAAATCGCTGAAGGATTGGCTTGTTGAAACGCTGCCAGCGAAATTGGTAGCCATGCTAGAGGCGGTACAGTCCGCAAAACTTGGAAAATGGGATCTACGGCGTTATAGAGTAACTGATTAGCACCAATCAAGATTCCCAATGCAATTCCTACAATTGCAGCTAGCGAAAAGCCTAAACCGACACGTCCCAAACTACTAAGGATTTGCCAGCCTAAACCTTTATCACTTTCGCCGTTATCAAAAAATGGATTGATGATAAAAGGGTCCCAAGTTTCAGAAAATGTTTCTAGCGGTCCGGGTAACTTAAAGTTAGGATTTAAACAAAGTAATTGCCAAATAACTAGAAAAATAGCTAATGCGACGAGTGGAGGCACAACTTTTTTCCAGAATAATTTATTTATCGCTTTTTGAGATTTTTTTCTACCAATACGACTCCCCACAATAGCTGTCATTTTCTCCTTTCTCCCGATGTACTCTATGAATCCAAAAAGAAGCATTACAGCTTGATTAAACTTTTTTGATTTTCAAACTCTTTAAATATTCTTCTGGTTTTTCTGGGTCAAACTTGACACCATCAAAGAACGTTTCAACTCCACGAGAAGTGCTAGTAGGAATTTCAGAAGCAGGGACACCTAGGGCTTTGGCTGCTTGTTTCCACAATTCCTCTTTGTTCACCTGATTGACGATTTCTTGAACTTTGGTATCTTTCGGTAGATAACCCCAGCGAATCTCTTCTGTTAAAAACCAAATATCGTGGCTCTTGTAAGGATAAGAGGCTTTTTCTGCCCAGAACTTCATACGATCTGGATAGTTTTGTTGCGTGCGTCCATCGCCGTAGTCAATATTGCCTTTAGCCCTCTCTAAAATATCAGCGGCAGCAACGTTAAAGTATTTGCGGTCAGAACAGATTTTGCACATTTCCTCTTTATTTTCTGCGCGATCGCACCACTGTTGAGCTTCCATAATTCCCATCAACAGTGCCTGTGTTGCTTTAGGATTTTGATCAACCCAATCTTTACGCATGGTAAAGGCTTTTTCTGGATGATTTTTCCACAACTCGCCTGTCACTAGGGCTGAATAACCTAATTTTTGGTTGACCAACTGGGCATTCCAAGGTTCTCCCACACAGAAAGAATCGATTGTGCCGACTTTGATGTTTGCCACCATTTGTGGTGGTGGTACGGGTTCCAAAACCACGTCTTGGTCTGGATTGATACCGCCAGCAGCCAGCCAGTAACGCATCCACAAATCGTGAGTGCCGCCAGGAAAGGTCACACCAAATTTCAAGGCTTTTTGATTGGCTTTGGCTTGACTAGCAGCTTCTTTCAACCCCTTACTGTCTAAATTGACTTTGAAGTCTTTAAATTTATTGGCAACAGAGATAGCCTGACCATTGATATTTAACCGTGCCAAGATATACATTGGCACTTTATCGTTGATTGTCATTAGGTAAGGCATGGGACTGAGGATGTGTGCGCCATCAATACCACCGCCAGCTGAGCCGATTTTCAAGTTGTCGCGGGTGACAGGCCACGATTTTTGCTTGATGACCTCAACATCAGTCATGCCATATTTAGCAAAGAAGCCTTTTTCCTTAGCAATAATTAGGGGAGCAGAATCAGTTAAGGCAATGAATCCTAACTTGGCTTTGGTTGTTTCTACTTTCGGAGCATTAGCACCTGTAGAAACATTCGCAGCGGGGGCAGCAGAGGGTGCTTCGCCATTGGTTGTGGCCGACTGAGAATTGTTGGAGCAACCATGAGCCAGAATTGAAGCAGCTGCCGCCGCACCTGCAGTGAAAATAAATTTTCTTCTTGGAAAATTTGTCATTGATGGATTTCTATCTGTTAGTTGTCATTAACTGGTTCAGTTACTTTGCTCCAATTCGTAATTATTCATTCGTAATTCGTAATGACTATCCTATAGAAGATAGCTAAAACTTTGAGATAAGAAATAGCAGTTGTTCTTATCCATATATCAATTGATGAAAGGCATGAAAACTGAATGAGTGAATGACAAATTACGAACTACAATTACGAATTATTTGGTTACGAATTCAGGAGTTACTAAAGCTTCTTGCTTTGGTTTTGCCCCAAAATGCTGAATGAGTAGTTCCTGCAAGACTGGCTGTAAGTCTTCGCAAGGTATGCCTTTGGTGACACAAGTTCCTAGTTGTGCCTCCTTGCCAACTTTACCGCCCATATAAATGTCAACCCCTTCTACGGGTTTACCATTTTTGCGAGCTTTGGTTCCCATTAAGCCGATGTCTGCGACTTGGGGTTGTCCACAAGAGTTAGGGCAACCTGTCCAGTGAATTCGTACAGGGCGAGTCAGTTCTAACTCTGCTTCCAACGCTTTGATGATTGCCAAAGCACGGTTTTTCGTTTCAATCAGGGCAAAATTGCAAAATTGTGCGCCTGTGCAAGAAACGAGCGATCGCGTCAATGGTGCAGGGTTAAGGGTCAATTTGTTAAGTGTAGGTTCTGTTAAAAAAGTTCCTAGCCGTGAATCGGCAATGTTGGGGATAATTATGTTCTGCTCAACCGTAAGCCTGATTTCGCCACTGCCATAAACTTCTGCCAGACGTGCGATTTCAAACATATCCTCGGCACATAATCGACCGACAGGAATGTGTAACCCTGCGTAATTCAAGCCTGGTTGTTTTTGTTTGTATACCCCTATGTGATCCCGTTTTTCCCAGTTGATTTCATCTTCTGGCGCGGCGCTGATCAATGACTTACTAAACTGCTTTTCAACTTCTGCGCGGAACTTTTCCAAACCCCATTCATCAATCAGCCACATCAGGCGTGATTTTTGCCGATTAGCCCGTGAGCCGCGATCGCGAAAAACTTCCAAAACAGATCGACACAAAGCGACGACATCCTCTGGAGGAACCCAAACATTCAGGGGAATAGCCGCTTCACAGCGTTTGGCAGAGAAAAAGCCACCAACAAGAACGTTAAAGCCGAATATTGGGTTCTCCACTTCCTTAAAGGCGGGAACGAAAGCTAAATCGTTAATTTCAGCGTGAACTGAATTATCCCGTCCGCCAGTAATCGCAATATTAAACTTCCGTGGGAGGTTGGTAAATTCAGGGTTACCTTCGCCATTGTTGGTGATCATGTCTTGAATTTGTTGCACCAACTCTCGCGTGTCAAATAACTCATCCGCATCTAACCCTGCCACTGGATCACCTGTAATATTGCGGACGTTATCCATTCCTGACTGTACGCTGGTTAAACCAACTGCATGAAACTTCTGAAAGATTTCTGGTAAATCCTCAATCCGGATGCCGCGCAGTTGGATATTTTGTCTGGTAGTAATGTCAGCGCTGCCGTCATCACCGTAACGCTGCACGACTTCAGCTAGCACGCGCATTTGCTCGCTTGTGAGAATACCATTAGGCATCCGCAACCGCATCATAAATTTGCCTGGAGTGACTGGGCGAAAGAAGACACCCATCCACTTAAGCCGATGATCGCGGTCTGTTTCATCCATAGCTTCCCAGCCAAGAGAAGCAAATTTCTCTATCTCTGCCTTAATGGCAAGACCATCTTTTTCTGCCTTGAATTTCTCAAACTTGTTTAAGCTGGCTGTGGTAGTTGCTGCGTCTGTCATGAGCTAAACTTAATTGCAAATTGCTAGTTCCAGAAAACTTCTGGAGGTCGTTGCTCAACATCGGTGTTGTCACCTCATAAAATCCTACTTTTATAGGTTTATGAGGTTTATAGTAGAAAAAGGTGTATTTTTTGGTGTTTACATACTTGCTAGAAACAATTTGTTTCTACCCCATTTAGATGCAGATTGTGTAATTGTTCCTTTCTCTTTACCTTAAGGTGACAAAGCTATTCGATTCGTATATTTAGTTACGAAATTTTATACAAATTGAAGAAAATGTATCATCTAGATGCATTTTTTGCATAAAATTAATCACACAAAGAACGCAAAAACCTCTATACTACTACGATTGCACTTCATTTCAACGAGAGGAACATTTAAAGTGGCAAACTAAACTAAGGTTATATTTTCAACCTTCTTTTAGCAGCCATGAATCGCCGCGATTTTATAAGTTTCGTTGGTTTAAGTTGGATAGCCAGTTCCTTACCTGTGTTGATTGCAGCCTGTTCTTCCCAAAAATCTGAGGATTGGCAAACACTAGGCACAACGGAAGATTTAGATAAAACTGGTAAGTGACTTGCTAAAAAATCACCCGTTGGTCCAGTGTTGGTGGTTGGTACATCTCAATCAAAGAATCTAGTTGCAGTGAACCCGACTTGTACTCATGCGGGTTGCACGGTGGAATGGAATGATAATGGAAAAAACTTTTCCTGTCCCTGTCATGGCTCTGAATTTGGAAATGATGGTAAGGTGCACAAAGGTCCGGCAACAACACCGCTAGCAACTTACGCTGTCAAGATAGAGGAAAATTCGGTATTAGTCAGGAATAATTAATCATTTATCCTGGAACATATAACAAAAAGGTAATAGAAAACAAACCTAGCGGGGGATTTTGTCAATTGTGGATAACATCAACCAGCTTTTGGTACAGGCGCAAATAGCATACGATGAGTCTAACTGGTCATTGCTGATTCAATACTTACAACAGTTGACTCTGGCAAAAGATTTAGAACATTTAGAGATAGAGAAAAATCAAGAACATCTCCTAGAATTGGCACTTTGTGTTCTAGAAGCTGGGGATTTTCAACAACGCTGGGAAGTTGCTAAGGTACTCACGAGCTTAGGAAGTATCTCCATTCCTCCACTGATAAACATCTTGAAAGATGAAGACGCAGAGGAAGAGTTATGCGCTTATGCAGCACGTATTTTGGGAGATTTAAAAAACCCAAATGCTATCCCACCTTTAGTCGAATTACTAAACACTCATGAGAGTGATGAACTCAAAGAGGTTGCAGCCACTGCCCTAGGGCAAATGGGTTCTGTTGCTATTGCCCCTCTGACGGAACTTTTGCTAAACGAAGAAACTCGGCTAGTGGCAACTCAAATGCTCTCCTATATCCGACATAAAGAAACCATCACACCGCTTTTGAGTGTGGTGCAAGATCCACAAGTTGCTGTACGTGCTGTGGCGCTTGAAGCACTCAGCAGCTTTCATGATCAGCGCATCCCACCTGTGCTTCTCCATGCTTTGAATGATGTTGCTCCCTCAGTGAGACGGGAAGCAGTCGTTGGTTTAGGTTTTCGCCCTGATTTACGCGAAACATTAGATTTGGTAGCGAAACTGCAACCGAGGCTTTATGACATTAACCTGGATGTGTGTTGCGCTGCGGCTGTTGCCCTTTCCAAGATGGGTTGTGATGCTGCAGCACAGCAATTGTTTCAGGTTCTGATGTCACCCAACACACCAATTCGGCTGCAACTGGAAGTTATCCGTGCTTTAAGTTGGGTGGAAACACAATCCGGCTTGGAGTTTCTACAACAAGCACTTTATCAACTGCAATCACCGTCTCTATGGCAGGAAATCGTTACTGTTTTGGGGCGAGTTAATGGTACGACGTTAACTGACAAAGCAGTAAAAATTTTGCTAGAAATGTTGCAACAGAACCATCCGGCAGTTGAAAATACCAGCCTCAAAAGTGCGATTGCCTTGTCTTTGGGGCAGTTAGGAAAAATGCAAGCAATGGATGTATTAACCCAGATGTTGGCAGATGAAGATGCTCAAGTGAGACTACACGCCAGCGCTGCACTGAAGAAACTCGCGCCTGCAAGGTAATGGGGAGTGAGGAAGTGGAGGAAAGATGTTAAGAGGAAGTTTCTCTTCTGCTCCTTACTTTCCCTACTTTTGCTTGTTCCCCTTATCTCTGTATCTTCATACTGAATAATTCCAGGAAAATGTTATATTTATCAAGTTTTCAGGTGAATTTCTACGTTTTTCAAGAACATTGATGCTTAATGCAAGCATATAGGGAGCAAAAATGAGTTAAAGAATTTATTTTTACACCTTGAGATGTAAAGAAAATTTCTCGAAAAAAGAAGCTGTAACAAACAGTACTAATTTACGCCTGAAAGTACGTTAACTTAATGAAAACCAGAAGTGTAATTCAGGCTACATCAACATGCGGTTAGAGCAGTTGCAAGCCTTTCTAGCGATCACGGAAACAGGCAGCTTTCAGGGCGCAGCACGAAAATGTGGTGTGACCCAATCGACTATTAGTCGTCAAATCCAGGCGCTAGAAGAAGATTTGGGGTTAGAACTGTTTCATCGAACAAGTCAGGCAAAGTTGACACTGGCGGGTGAACGCTTACTCCCTCGGGCCCGGAAAATTTGCCAAGAGTGGCAGATTGCTACGCAGGAAATATCTGATTTACTGGCAGGAAAACAGCCAGAACTTTGTGTTGCAGCGATTCACTCACTGTGTGCTTATTACTTGCCACCAGTTTTGCAAAAATTTTGTCATGATTATCCAGATGTACAATTACGGGTAACATCACTAGGTAGCGATCGCGCATTGAAAGTCCTCAAAGATGGACTAGTGGATTTAGCAATCGTGATGAATAACCGCTTCTTAACCTCTGGCAAAGAAATGGTAGTAGAAGTACTGTATGATGAACCCATAGAAGTTTTAGTCGCGAACAATCACCCGCTAGCGCAATATGAACGCATTCCTTGGTCGGAGCTCATTCGTTACCCGCAAGTGGTGTTCAAGGATGGTTATGGGATGCAACGTTTGGTTCAAGATAGATTTGAGCGATTAGAAGCCACATTGCAAGCGGCTCTAGAAGTTAATACCCTAGATGCTTTCCGGGGAGTGGTACGCCAAGGAGAACTTATAGCTATGTTACCGCATTCGGCACTCGTCGAAGCACGTATTGACCCTAGCCTGGCAGTTCGTCCTTTAGCCTGCAATAATAATAGTTCTTTACCGGACAGTTCTAGTTTGACTCGACAGGTCGTCATGGTTACGACTCAAGACCGACTTCAGATTCCTCCTATTAAGCACTTTTGGCAGTTGGTTAGGGACAATGTCCCACCACTATTAGACTCTCTGGCGCAGTCGGCTTGTTAGCAGTTATTAGTCATTTGTCATTTGCCCTGACAAATGACAAACGACAAACGAAGGACAAAAATATGAGTAGAGTATTCAGGGATTTATTAAAAAAAGTCGGCAGTGGTGAACATACTGCAGAGAACTTAACTCGAACTGAAGCAGCCACAGCAACAAAGATGATGTTGCTAAAAGAAGCAACACCTGCACAAATTGGGGCATTTTTGATTGCTCATCGTATCAAACGTCCCACGGCAGATGAGTTAGCAGGGATGTTGGATGCTTACGATGAACTAGGACCAAAATTGCAACCAATTGACGGCGAACGAACAGTGGTCGTTCTAGGCATACCTTATGATGGCAGAACTCGCACCGCACCCATTAGC
This sequence comes from Nostocales cyanobacterium HT-58-2, assembly GCA_002163975.1. Lineage (GTDB taxonomy): Bacteria > Cyanobacteriota > Cyanobacteriia > Cyanobacteriales > Nostocaceae > HT-58-2. The sequence goes on from CP019636.1 coordinate 546,499, forward strand.
CCTGTCACGGCTTTGCTTCTAGCAGCAAGTGGACAACCAGTGGTCATGCACGGTGGAGATTGTTTGCCCACAAAGTACGGAGTACCGTTGGTAGATATTTGGCAGGGGTTAGGAGTTGATTGGACTGGATTGTCTGTTGAGAAAACCCAGCAGGTATTTGAGAAAACAGGAATAGGTTTTGTTTATACTCCTGAGCATTTTCCTCTAACAAACAGTATTTGGGAGTACCGTGACCAGCTTGGCAAGCGTCCGCCCTTGGCAACCATGGAACTTATTTGGTGTCCTTATGCGGGAGATGCTCATGTCGTGACTGGATTTGTTCATCCCCCAACGGAAACTTTGTTCCAAGCGACCCTGGGGTTACGAGGGGTGACACAGTTTACAACGGTGAAGGGATTAGAGGGGAGCTGTGATTTACCGCGCGATCGCACTGCTATCATTGGCTTGGCAACAACTTCAACACCCGATACCACAGGCATTGTACCAATAGAACGGTTGCTCTTAGCCCCTCGTGATTATGGTTTTACGACGAAGAATGTCCCACTCAATACTACTGGAGAATTGATTGCCGATATACAAGAGGTCTTGAAAGGCGAAGCCTCTGACTTGATGGAAACAGCCATGTGGAATGGAGGCTTTTATCTCTGGCGTTGTGGAATTTGTTCGGATATGCGCGAAGGTATAGTCAAGACTAAGGAATTGTTAACCAATGGTGCGGTAGCTAAAAAGCTGCAAGAAATTTCTCAGCTAGTCAATTCAGTTTCTAAAGCAGTGTTTCAACCTGTTTGACACTCCCGCTCGTTTTTCCTCACAGTCTGCGCATGATGACGGATATATTTTTCTGAGCCAAAAACATCCTGCTGACTTTCCACAAATCGTGCAGGCTTATTGCCTAAAACCGCTTCTCCTTGGTGGGTGTCATTTCATTGAGGAGAATTCAAACTTCAAAACTATAAACTCAAAAAACTATAAACTCAAAATTGATATCCTCATACTCCCTGTGGGGAAATTCCAAATTATTAATTCAAAATTATTTTTTCAATGCCTGAATTTTGACTTTTGAAATTAAACAAAGGGAGTGGAGGCTTACATTTTTTGTTTGCATTTTGAAGTACGGGCAGGTTTCTCAAACCGCCCTTACATTAAATTGTGAATGTTTGAGCAGCGAGGGTCAATATGACAGACCCTTAGAAGACATCAGAACAAAACACATTTCAAGGAAGTTGTCCTAATTAGCGAAAGTGTCTCTTACGCTGTTTTGCTCTAGCAACTGCTTTACGCTTTTGTTTTTGCAAAGGCGTTTCAAAGTGACTATGTTTCTTTAAATCTGGAAAGATCCCCGCCTTGGAAACTTGTCGCTTAAAACGACGTAAGGCTGACTCAATTCCTTCATTTTCGCCCACAACGATTTGGGTCATTCTCTCTCCTCTACTAAATTGACCTGATTAGTGCCTAGATATCAACAATATAGTAACTCGTGAGCAAAAAAGGGCTGACAAAGAGCCTGCCCTTCAGACCCAAGAGTTTAATTTTCAAGTTTGGGATCAAGCAATTGAAAAAGGAGCCTGACTTGGTATAGCCAGTCTCCTTCTCCACGGATAAATCAAGGGGCTAGTTCGATAACCCAAAAAACCTGGCTGCTTGTCAAATTGACATAACTCGTCTCGAAGCTTAGTAGCGGCGAGAGTATCCACCTCTGTTATTATTTCCCCGTCTACCACCAGACGAACCACCTTCTGTTTTGGGCTTAGCTTTATTAACTTTAAGGTTACGACCCATCCATTCAGCGCCATCAAGAGCATCAATTGCTGCAGCTTCTTCAGCCTCTGTTCCCATTTCTACAAAAGCAAAGCCTCTTTTTTGACCAGTTTCCCTGTCTATAGCTACTTGAACTCTCTTAACAGTTCCATACTCTAAGAAGACCTCTTTAAGGTCTTCTTCTTCAACACTATAAGATAGATTGCCGACGAAAATTGACATAGAAACTCTCCAGAATCTGGGGCTGTAGAGATTTAGATTCGGAGAGACGACTATAAATACTAGTCACACAGCCGAAAATAATTCTCACTTCTCTAAAGATAGCATAGAAAATTTGATTACACTTGCAAAACTATGGTCAAATATAGTAACATTACCATAAACTCTGCACTATTACTAAAGAAAATTTTTAGCTTAAAATCTTATGGAATAGGAGCTTTAATAGCAGCTTTTTGCCACCAGTGAGAGATTTGATATGATAGACATAACGACTGGTGCTGTAGATGAAAAAGTACAGATCTAAGTGCAGATATATCTAATATTTAATTTATTACTTGTTTAAAGATAATTAACAACTAAATAACAGGTACAACTAAACCTTCTTGGGCTAGTAATGCTTTAGGAAAAAAAGATTTAATTTCGGTCTGAACTTCATCAAGAAAATCATCATGGTCATCTGGATGATGATGAGAAATAATGAGTTGTTTCACATCAGCAGTTTTAGCCAAATTTACAGCAGTATCCCAGTGGAAGTCAGGGTCATGATGGTTGCGTGCTGCTGGTGGAACGTAAGTTGCATTAGCAATGAGTAAATCAACTCCTTTTGTAAGTTGTACTATGCGTCCTTGCTCGAGTTTATTTTCACTCTTGGGTAAATCTGTTACATAAGCAACACTGTAATCTTTCCAGGTAACTCGATAGCCAACTGATTTTTGATAATCATTGATGATTGCTGTTGTAATAGTAACATCATCAATTTTCACCACCTTCCCTGATGTCAAATTATGAAAGTGGAATTCAGACTGCATGATCCCCAAAGGATAGGGGAAGTGTGGCTGGAGCATCTGATCATATAAACATTGTTTAATTGAGGCTCCATTTAAGGCGGCTGTTCCATAGATGTGGAAGCTATTTTCGCGCATGAATGCGGGCGCAAAAAAGGGAAATCCTTGAATGCGATTTGATTGGGAGTTAGTAAAAAAGAGATGAGCTTTGAGTGGTGGCTGTCGTTGTAACCACATTTTTCCCAGTAGACGTAAGCCTGTCCCTCCATCAAAAATGAGGTGTTTCTCAGCTACTTGCATCTCAACACAGGCTGTGTTACCACCATATCGGCTGGTGTTGCAGCTTGGTGTGGGAATTAAACCCCTCACACCCCAAAATTGCACCACAAATGTCGACCCTTGGCTAAAATGCTGGGTGGGTTGCTTTTGAATTACGTGGTTTTGGGGAAGCGACAGCTCAAAATTTGACATCTTTGCTCGAAACTAGGTCTGATTGAGCAGGTCATTGTAGCGCCGCACTTCCAGCAGTCGGTTTTTTTCGTCCACAATGACAACTGTGGGAGAGTGTGTTTTTAACTCTTCCGAAGTGAACTGCCCGTAAGACATTATAATCAAGCGATCGCCAGTAATGCCTAGACGTGCTGCTGCTCCATTTAGCTCAATTGCTCTTGAATTGGCTGGAGCTGGGATTGCGTAGGTCATGAAGCGCTCGCCATTGGTAACATTCACTACCTGCACTTGCTCATAAGGTAAGATACCCGCTTTATCCAATAAAACTTGGTCTACGCTGATACTTCCTACATAGTTGATATTTGCCGCTGTGAGCGTGCAGTTGTGAATTTTTGCTAAAAGAAGCGTGCGCTGCATTGAGTTTGGGTGATCAGTTATTCGTTACTAGATACCAGTCTAGACAATAACCAACTGATTGGTGTTTATGGTTGACTGGCTCTAGTGAGAGGAAACGTTTTAGGTCGTTTCTGCACCTATATCTTAGCCTTTTGTACTGCCAGCTTTAATGCACTTTTCCACTAAAGGTAACACTTGGTCAACATCCTGCCAACCACGGATTTCCGTCACTTTTTTCTCTAGATTTTTATATGTGCGGAAAAATTCAGCTATTTCTTCCAGTCGGTGTGGTGCAAGATCCTTTAAGGATTTGACGTAAGCGTAACGAGGGTCTTTGTCAGGAACGCAAAGAATTTTTTCATCGCGATCGCCACCGTCTATCATCTCTAGCATACCGATTGGTCTTGCTGCAATGACACATCCTGGGAAAGTTGGCTCATCCATGATGACCATACCATCTAATGGATCGCCATCATCCGCCAAGGTGTTGGGTACAAAGCCATAGTCATATGGGTACTGTACCGATGAATAAAGGACTCGGTCTAGGGCAAAAGCTTCTAGTTCTTTGTCGTATTCGTATTTGTTCTTACTCCCGCCAGGAATTTCAATCAGAACGTTAATCAGACCGGGTTTAGGTTGGGCAGGAATACGGGATAAGTCCACAACAAAACTCCTCAGCTAACAGTGAATTACGGGCGCTCCATACTTAGCTCCCAGTGTAGAATTCTAGGCTAAGATGGGCTATTGCTATATGAAACTTATGCAAACGCCCTACATTATTGCATTTATCGTTCACTTGTTACAGCAAAGGAGAAATTATTCTAGGCTTTGAGTTCAGTGTACTGTATTCTTCTCTTGTTGAAATACGACTTTAGAGGCTTGCCAAAAATACTTTTAAGACCACCAAATTTAAAATTTGGTGGTCTTAAGTTGAGAGGGGTCACCTATTTCCTTTCAAATTTGCCTTTCTACCTTCTGCTTCCTACATAGCAGCCTTCTTCAATTTCCTTGTTTCCCCTCTTTCTCATCTATGTCTTTCAAATGAATCAAGTTTTTAACACTCTATTCCATGTAGAATACGACTTCCAAGGTAAATAAAAAATAACATTTGTACACCCTCTTTCACTTAAAACACTGTTTTCGGTGTCTGCTTTCAAGACTTTCCTTGTTGAAACATCATCTTTTTAAGCTTTGTTTAATCTGCATCTGTTTTTACATGATAGGTAATGGATTGCTGGTCATTCTGAACACTGCTTGGAGAATAGTGGGCGATCACAAACAGGGGGAGTGTCAGAGTTAAAAGACCGATCACAGTTCCTACAATCTCAGCCAATCGGTGAGAGAATGTATCAGCAGATTCGGCAGATTGGATATTTGAATGCATAAAAAATGGAATTTCGTTACCTTTATTTCAGTTTTACTCTCTTAAAGAGAGCTTCACTTCTATTTTAGCTATTTTTCGATATTATAGTATGTATTAATAAATAATATCAACTATTTTTAATATCAAATATACTATTTTTTTTATAAATGAAACACAGGATACAAACTTAGCATTAAAGATTTTATATTGCACTTTGTCATCCATCTCGTAGGATATTTTCCTTTGTTATGTAATGATTGTTGTACGCATAAGCTGACACAAGGGCATCAAAATTTACACTTTCCTATTGGAGATTGTGTTTATAATGGAACGGGATATCACTCATTTTTTCTCATACCAGGAGCCTCAAATGCTCAGACAAAGTAAGTTTTTGATTATCAGTTATTGTATTGAACCTACAATTTATAGAAAATCATCACTCTATTAAGTATATGTATATTTTATTTTTGTAGTATAATTACTTAAATAACTTTTAAACATCTAAGTGATGAGATTATTGATCAGTTTTTTAACCGTACAAATACATAAAATACAGCTATATAAATAAAATGAACGAGATGTCATCTAGACTTTGATCAGTAATTGTACTCAAATAATGTTTTTAACTGTGGAGAAGAGATGAGATATTTCGTAACGTAAATATCGAAGGATGAAGGGTAAGGTTTCATGAGAGGATAAATAACTAATAACCCATCATCATGAAAAAAACCGCCACTTAATTAGGGCGGTCTGGTTAAGCAATCGGAGGGTACTATAAGCTTACTCTGGGAGTTTTAAAATTGTTGTAACAGAGTTTGCACTTGTTGCGCTGAGTGCAACTATCGTTTAGCATATGCACTCATGGGTTCCTTGATAAATTTGATGTAAAGGTGTTTAAACGTAGATTTAATAACGCGGGGCATTCCAAAATCGATGGGTATGAACGTGTCTGGTAACCGCCAATCATCTATTTTTAGCAAGTCTGGATGTAGGTGAGGAAAGTGGATAGCTTCCAGTTCCCCAACTAACCCTAGCCGCATTGATGCAGCGATAGTGGGTACTTGTTCTGGTGGAACACTCAGGATTTCTACTATTGCTCGATCTAAGGCAAACACATCTGGTGATGCTGCTAAAATGCCGAGTGGACGAGGTTCACCACCACTAGGACCATTGCCTTCATGACCAATAATGCCATCAACTATGGTTAAGTTGGGATGAATAGCCCTAGCGGTTTCCACCAACATTTGCGCAAAACGATTTGCGTCTTTGCCTGCTTCCATGTGCCACCAAGCTTTCATTTTGCCAGGAACGCAACCAAACAGGTTCTTGACTCCCATAGTTAGTACCAGTTGGGCATGGGATTTCACCTTGGGTAGGTTAATCACCACATCTGTCTCTATAGCCTCTTTACAAAGTAGCAGGTGGTTAAACTCTTCGCTTACGGTTTGGTAACGCTTGCCATGAAAATCGATAATTGGGAGATTAAGTTCTTCTAAAACAGGCAGATAACCATTTGCCACTGCGACTCCCTTGGCGCTACCAAAAGCGGGACTATCGCCCAAAAAGGGCTTGCCACCTGCTTCAATGATCATCTGGGCAACTGCGTAAACGAGTTCTGGGCGAGTCGTACACTCTTTACCAGGACGTGCGCCAGTCAGGAGATTAGGTTTGAGTAAGACGCGGTTTCCTGGTTTGACAAACGCTGCTATTCCTCCCAATGGTTCCAGCAGTGTTTCTAAAGATTCCCGGAGTGCTTCCCGTTCATAAGAAGTCGCGCGAATTAGACTGACGGATGGTGTTTGGGTCTGCATAGTTAAATAAAGAACGAAGAACAAAAAATAAAGAAGGAAGAATTCTTTACTCTATCTTCCTTCTTTGTTCTCTAATCCGATGTGCCGTCTTGTATATTTAGAGGCACAATCTCACTCATTTGTTCCAGGTTTAACACTTGGGCTAACTCCGCTTCAGTCATAAAACCGTGTTCCAAGACAATCTGCCGCAGTGACTTGCCAGTTTCTAGAGATTCTTTCGCTACAGCAGCTGCATTCAAATAACCTATGTGGGGATTTAATGCTGTCACCAAGGCTAAACTGCCCTCAGCGTATGCCAAACAACGTTCCCGGTTTGCGGTAATACCCTTGATACACCGTTCGGTAAGTGCAGCGATAGTATTGCCAAGAATTTCGATGCTGTGAATCAGGTTATAGGCAATGAGGGGCATCATCACATTCAGTTCTAGTTGTCCTGAAAGTGAGGCTAGAGCGATCGCACTATCGTAACCCATCACCTGAAAACACACCATGGATGTCATCTCTGCCATGACTGGGTTGTACTTTCCTGGCATGATTGAGGAACCAGGTTGCACTGGCGGTAGTTGAATTTCTTTTAAACCAGTTTTTGGTCCTGAATCCATTAGACGCAAGTCATGAGATATTTTGACTAGGTCTTGAGCGAGGTTGCGTAAAGCACCTGAAACATGAACGAATGGTGCCATACTCTGCATTGCTGCCATGAGATGGGGTGCAGGTTCTAGAGGAAAATCAATCAAATCTGAGATAATTTTAACAATACGGGAACGATACTGGGGATGAGTGTTCAATCCCGTACCTGCTGCACTCCCTCCCAAACCCAACACCATCAAGTCAGAAGAGGCTGTGTAGATGCGGTTTTGGTGTTCTGTGAGGATCGCTGCCCAAGCGCGAAAATTCTCACCCAGACGTACAGGTACGGCATCCTGCATATGGGTTCTGCCAGATCTGACGATATCTTTGAATTCTTCGGCTTTTTCTTCTAGTGCTGCTATTGCCTTTTCTAACGCTGGATGTAGCGTTTTGGATAATGCCAATAAGCCACCAATACGAATTGCTGTCGGAATCACATCATTGGTAGACTGCCCATAGTTTACGTGGTCGTTGGGGCTAACGCGCTTGTAATTGCCTTTTTCTTCGCCGAGAATTTCTAAAGCGCGATTTGCCAGGACTTCGTTGATATTCATGTGGTGGGAAGTTCCAGCACCTGCTTGATAGACATCTACCACAAATTGGTCGCGGAACTTTCCAGCCAGCACTTCATCAGCAGCTTTGACAATTGCCTGACTGATATCTTGGGGGATACAGCCTAGTTCACCATTGACAATTGCTGTCGCTTTTTTAATAATTACACAAGCATCTACGTAAGTAGATAAAGGCTTGATGCCGCTAATGGGGAAATTTTCTGTTGCTCGTAGTGTTTGAATACCGTAGTAAGCGTTACTAGGTAGTTGGCGATCGCCCATTGAATCGCGTTCTATTCTTACTCCAGAGTCTGTTTGTTGTGTCATGCTATTTCTTGATATTAGCCATTAGTCATTAGTGAGTCCAGTGCTGAAGGAGGGTTTCCCTCCGTAGGCAACTGGCGAACCCGTCGTAAGGGTCATTAGTGAATAGTCACTAGTCAAGAGTCTCCCCTTATTCCCCACTCCCTATGACCTTACCTAACTGGATTACCTTCTCTCGCCTTTTGGGTATACCATTTTTGCTCTACGGTTTGCATAACCCCACACCCCAAGCTAGATGGGTGTGTTTAGCAATTTTTCTCGTTGCTTCGCTGACTGACTGGTTGGATGGGTATTTAGCACGGAAACTTAACCAAATCAGTGACTTAGGCAAGTTTCTCGACCCCTTAGTTGATAAATTACTGGTACTTGCACCGTTACTAGCTTTAATAGAACTTGGGCAAGTCCCTGCTTGGGGAGTTTTTCTGATCTTGGCGCGGGAGTTAGCAATTGCAGGTTGGCGCGTTAGTCAAACCAAGATTACAGGAGCAAATATTTGGGGCAAACTCAAAACTGTTAGTCAAATCATTGCCATAGCACTTTTGATTGCCCCTTTAACCCAAGAGTGGGAAATCCCTTCTCTCGTAGCTTTCTGGGTTTCAGTCATTCTCACTCTCATTTCTGGGGCAATTTATCTTTTGCCGCAAAAAGATAGCACAAGTGCCCAGGTTTAAAACTTTCCATTGTAGAGACGTAGCATACTACGTCTCTTTAGCTATGCCCCGCGTAATCAAAAATTGCCTCCTAAAAAACATAGGGACTAGTCATTGAGAAATGCCAAGCGATTTTTTAAATTGTTTGCTATTAATGGGATTTTAAATATATAAGAATAACTTTTATTTGGTGCAGTGATTACATTTTTACCTTTTATTGATCCTACTAAATTCTGACTTTAGAGAGATGTCAAGAAAATAATCTTAAATAGAAAGATTGTAATTTTACGTAATTGCACAACTATATTTTTCAAGTAATACTTGAAAAACTGGAAAGTTGTCAAGTGTTTTTATAGTATTATGTGTAGCATTTATACTAGCATTTCATATACTGAAATAAAAATATAGATGAAAAATTTTAAAAATAAAAAGCAAAATATTGTAAAAAATTGAATATTTGGCAGTATCAATATTTTATTTACTATATCAATCTTCAATTATGCTATGCAGACAAACAACTTGAATCTTCATCACAAGTACTTTTAGGCAGTAAAACTCTCAACGGCTTCCTCAATGTATAAGTTGGATAAAAATCAAAAACAAATGTGTTATCTGAAAGAGTTTTACCTAAAATTTATTTATAAGTATTTTTTATGTTAATAAAATAAAGTTAAGGTAACCTTAAAAGTATTTTTTTTTACTAGCATAAGTTAATTTTATCATATAATTTCTATCGCTTTGTACCATTTCTTCAAATTACTTCCTAAGTATCATGAACTGAAAAAAGAGTTTTTATAGACTCTCGGATAAAGTGTTGAGGAAACGAGTGTGGCTCAACTAGAAGACTCCACAGCCGTTCCTAGAAATTTCAAGGTGCCGCTGCCATTTTTAAACTTTGATTATTCTATTCTTAAAAAAGAAAATCGATTTACTAAACCACCTAATTATTCTAAGGTAGAAGAACTGCCAAGTTTGAATGTATATCTGTTAGAGCGCCGCATTAGCTGTATGACAGTCTCGGCGATTGTGGACGCTATATATACAGCATCTGTTGAAGGTAAAAAAATAACTGTTGCAAATTACAACGTACACAGTTTTAATCTTTCAATGCAATTACCTTGGTATTATCACTTTCTCCAGAGCGCTGAAATTGCTCATTGTGACAGTATTGGCGTTTTAAAAGCAATGAGGTGGATGGGATTAAATTTACCCATAGAATACCGAGCTTCCTACACACTATTGATGCCAAAATTACTTGAAAAATGTAATGAGCACGGATTTAGTATATTTCTACTAGGGTCAAAGCCTGAGAATTTAGAAGTAGCTATTCATCGACTGAGTCAACAATATCCAAATATTCATTTCTTTGGACACCACGGCTATTTTAATAAACAAGATCCAATAGAAAACCAAGCTGTGATTCAGCAAATCAATCAGACAAAATCTCATGTTTTAGTAGTAGGCATGGGGATGCCAATTCAAGAAGATTGGATTCAAAAACATTGCGATAGTTTGCAGGTCAATGCAATTATGCTTGGTGGGGCAATCATTGACCGATTAGCAGGCATTGTGCCAGACTGTCCATCATTTCTTGCCGATAAGGGTTTAGAGTGGCTATACCGTTTTTGTCGTGAGCCCAAACGCTTAGCAGCTCGTTATTTACTGGGAAATCCAGCTTTTATTCTTCATATCGCGTTAGCAAAAATTTATGCGTCTCCATTACGTGTACAAGTCATGCAACCAAATGAGGTAACAAGTAACTCGCCCTTAACTTCAAGTGTTCTAACACAAGACTTACCTGCAACTATCTACTCCAGAATCAAACGAATTGCTGATTATTTCATTGAAGCTAATCTTTTAACTAAAGCACAGGTAGAAACTGTTTTCTCTGAGCCAAAACTTATTGGAATGCTTTTAGGTGAAGTTTTAGAACAGAAGGGAGAGATTCAACAACAAGCGATTGAGTACCTACTTAAAAAGATGTTTTTACATGACATGAGAACTAGTGAATGATGTTTATGAAATTGTTTTATGGAATTCTTACTTGAAATTTAATTTAATTGTTGATTTGTTCATTTGGTGGGTTAATGAGAGTTTGCTATCTAATTCAAAGTCATAAAAATCTAGAGCAAATTTATCGACTAGTTAGTACTATCAAAAAATCAAGTCCAGATTCTCTGGTTATCTTAAGCCATAATTCTTCTGGCTCTGATTTAGATATTGCAAGATTGAATGATATGTCAGGAGTCCAGGTATTTTTTGGACCTGGAGGACGCGGAGATTTTTCTATCGTTCAAGGATATTTTGATGCTATAAACTACCTTTTCAGTCAAAATATAAACTTTGATTGGCTGATTAATCTCTCTGGTCAAGATTATCCAACACAACCCCTCTCACAAATTGAGAAGTTTTTAGCTACAACTCATTACGATGGTTTTCTAGAATACTTTCAAGTTTTCTCCCAAGAAAGTCATTGGAGTCTTAGAGAGGGTCATACCCGATATTGCTACAAATACACCAAAAATCAACTGCTGGGTAAGATACCTGAGTGGACAAAGGAACTGCTAACACCCATCAAAACAGTTAACTACATTCAGCCCTTTTTCAGAATTAACCTTGCTTATGGCATGGTAGGGATCAAGAATCATACACCATTTCATGAAAACTTTATTTGTTATGGAGGGTCTTTTTTTTGTACTTTGTCTAGAAAATGCATTGAATATGTGTATGATTTTTATAAATCAAATCCTGAAATTATTATTTATTACAGAAATGTCTGTGTCTCTGATGAATCCTTTATTCAGACAATATTAATCAATAGTCGTTTATTCAACCTATGTAATGATAATAAGTTCTACTTTGATTTCTCAGGTTCTCGTCATGGGCGACCACGCTATCTCACAACGCATGACTACCCATCGTTAGCCCAAAGTCATATTCATTTTGCTAGGAAATTTGACATTAATCAAGACAGGAAAATTCTAGATATGTTAGATAGCAGAATTTTGGCAACATCTCAAGTTTCCAGTTGTAATGCAAATTCTTCTTAAGATGTTTGATGAAATTCGATTAAATAATATTTTGATATGGGAGTTATTTAATGGTTATTTCTCCTAAAGTTAGTGTTATAGTTCCTGCCTATAACGTTTGTTCCTATATCAAGGATGCGCTGGTTTCTTTAGAGTGTCAGTCATTCCAAAACTTTGAAGTCATTATTGTAGATGACGGTTCTTATGATAGAACAGCAGAGGTCGTTCAACCATATGTAGAGAGCGATTCACGCTTTAAATTATTACAAAAACAAAATGCAGGTCTTTCATCAGCTCGCAACTACGGTATCCGTCATGCTTGCGGTGAATACATTGCACTGTTGGATGGTGATGATGTATATCATCCAGACAAACTAGCTAATCATGTTGCTCAACTTGATATTGCCCCCGAGGTCGGGGTGAGCTACAGTGCCTCAAGAGCTATTCGTGATGATGGAAGTCCAACTCTTGTCTATCTCAGTGGTAAACCTATCAATTCCGACCCACTTTTGGCTTTACTGTGCAAGAACTTTGTTGGTCATGGTTCCAATGCTGTATTCCGTCGTTGTCTTTACGATGAAGTGGGTGAATTTGATGAAGAGTTACGCAGTTGTGAAGACCTCGATTTCTGGTTAAGGGTAGCAGGAACACGACGCTGGCAGTTTTACCGAGAGCCGCGTGTATTGTGTTACTATCGCGTCCGCCCTTCTGGACTTTCTTTTAATGTGGCACAAATGCAGCACTGCTGTGAACAAGTGATACAACGTGCTTACCACTGCTCCCCAGAGTTAGTAGAGCCAATACTACCCACCGCCTACGCTTATATGTACCGCTACCTAGCTCGGTTGTGCCTTCAGGGTGGTAATACAGAACAAGCCTGTGACTTTGTAAACCAAGCGCTTGTAGCAGATAGCTCAATTTTTTACACTGATTTGCGCTCATTACTCACTTTGATATCTGTGCGCTTAGCACCACTTGCTCAGTTGGTCATTGGACGAATGCTAGGAAAGGCAAAATCTGCCTTTGACTAAAGCAGTTTGATTGCCTAGAAATACTTTTCATTCAGTTGTACAAAATTAAGCCTCCATGCTGCTACACATTTATACCCTTAGTCAAAATGGAAATCAAAAAAATTCTAGTTACCGGAGAAGCACTATTTCTTGAACGACATCAGTTTTTGTTTAAAGCATTATCAACACATTTTGAGCAATTACAATTTCTGCCAAGAACACAGGAATGGTATGAAGCTAGAATACCTAGAATGCTTATTAAAGGAATTTTTGCTATTCGTACAAGTTCTCTTAGTAAAGCAAATGCTTTATTTCAAAAAAATCATCGAGCATTTATTTTGAAATCAAAAAGAGCGGAACATGAAATTAGAAAATTGAAAGACAAACCAGAGCTAGTCTTTCATGTCTTTAGTACATATAGCCCATTTTGGGAGCAATATGATATTCCTTATGTTATGTACTTGGACTATACTGTAGCCCTTGCTGAAAGAAATTGGTCTCCATGGGTTTATTTTCCAAACCAGAAAGAACGAGAGTCTTGGTTCAAGTGTGAACATCAAATTTATGAAAGAGCTAAGCATATTTTTTGTATGAGTTATGTAGTAAAAAAAACATTGATGCAAGATTATGGGATTGAGTTAAACAAAATAACTGTTATAGGTTCTTCTGGTGATTTTTTAGCTTCTTGTTATGAAAATAAAAATTTTGGAAGTCAGCAAATACTATTTAATGGTTCAGACTTTAAAAGAAAGGGTGGAGATTTAGTTATAGCTGCGTTTAAGAAGGTAAAACAAGCACTTCCTAAAGCTAAGTTAGTCATTATTGGTAAAAAATTGCCTATAGAAGAAAATGACATTGAGAATCCTGGGCATATTTCCCAATCAGATATCCATAATATTTTTTTCAATACAGATTTAGTTGTTGCGCCTGCATACTGTGACCCTTTTCCAACATTTCTTTTGGAGGCAATGAATTATGGAATTCCCTGCATTGTCTCAGCTAACGATGGAATGCCAGAAATTGTTGAGCATAACGTGAATGGTATTGTTATTGACCAACTAACACCTGAATTATTAGCTGATCACATTTTGAATATATTAACTAATCCTGGTTTAACAGCATCAATGTCTCAAGCTGCGCGAGATAAGGTGAGAACTAAATTTAACTGGAATAAGATAGCTAACGAAATAGTTAAAACTTTATCTACTTAAGTTGTACTTAAAATTAGTAAGCAAATCATGAAATCCAAAAAAGTTTTGATGACAGGAGAAGCACCATATTTATTTCGTCATGAATTTCTCTTTAAAGCAATGTCGAAATATTTCAATATACAAATTCTACAAAGAAAGCAAGAATGGTATGAAGGAAAGTTTACTAGACAATTATTAAAATATTTTTACGCAACGCGAGTTTTTTCAATTAGTAAGGCAGATACATTATTTCAAAAAAATCAGCGAGAATTTATTGTTAAATCACAAAAGACAGAGCAAGAGATTAGACAGATGAAATACATTCCAGATGTTGTATTTCATATTTTTAATACCTATAGCCCCTTTTGGAATAAATTTGATATTCCATACGTTTTATATTTAGATTACACGATGGCTCTTTCAGAAAAAAAACAATTACCTTGGGCTTATTTTATCACTCGTAAAGAACGTGATGCTTGGTTTGAGTGTGAACACCAACTTTTTGAACGAGCTAAGCACCTTTTTGTCCAAAGTTGTTGCGTAAAAAGTTCTTTATTACAAGATTATGGTATGGAGCCTCAAAAAGTCACTGTTGTTGGTGCTTCTGGTAATTTTGAAAAACCATATGAGGGAGAAAAAACCTTTGGTAGCAAGCAAATATTATTTAACGGCTCAGATTTTCAAAGAAAGGGTGGAGATTTAGTTTTAGCTGCATTTAAAAAGCTAAAACAAGTTATTCCTGAAGCCAAATTAGTCATTATCGGCAAAAAGCTATTCTTACGGGACGATAGCATTGAGAATCCTGGACATATTTCTCATGTTGCTCTGCAAAATCTTTTTTTGAAAACGGATTTAGTACTTGCACCTGCTTATTGTGATCCGTTTCCCAGATTTGTCATGGAAGCGATGAATTATGGAATTCCTTGTATTGTGTCAGCTAACGATGGAATGCCAGAAATTGTTGACAATAATATGAATGGTATTGTTATTGAAAAACTAACGGCTGAGTTATTAGCTAACTCTACCATTAATCTATTAAATAATCCTAGTTTATTAGCATCAATGTCTCAAGCTGCACGAAAGAAAATAAAAACAACGCTTAACTGGAGCAATGTAGCTGAAAGAATAGTACACGTATTATCAAATTAAATTAATAAGCTCAAATCACCAATTTTTGACAAATATTAACGAGGTTGTTCAGTTATGCTTGTATTACTAGAGAAATGGCAACCAAGAAAGATTGTCTTACAAGCAAATGCAAAAACTAATATTTTACTAACTATCAATCATTTTTATTATCCAGGATGGGAGGCAAAACTAAAAAGAGAAGTTCATCTTCTTCCTGTGCATACTTCTGCAACAAATAGCTTATTATAAGTAAAAATTTTCTCTGGAAAGTATCCGGTAATCATAACAATGAAGGCAAGAAAAGAAGAACGTACTGGACAAATTATCAGTACTTTTTCTTCAAGCATCACTCTATTTTCAATATTTTGGTTCCGTAGATTTGCTCGAAATAGAGTCAGATGAAGACATAAATAAACAGAATTATACCCTTATAAAATTAAAAAGATGAACCCTTATGCCATTAATTTCTATCATTATTCCCGTCTATAACTGTGAAAAAACTATTCGAGAGACAATTGAATCTGTTCTTAATCAAACCTTTTCGGACTTAGAAATTATATTGATTAATGATGGTTCGCAAGACACCACTTTGAATATCATCTCTAGCATAGAAGATCCACGGTTAAAGGTATTTAACTACACCAACTCTGGTGTAGCCGTTAGCCGTAACCGGGGAATTGCTCAGGCTTCTGGCGAGTTTATTGCCTTTTTAGATGCTGATGATTTCTGGACTCTAGATAAGCTAGAGGCACAATTAAAGGCTTTGCAAGCAAATCCCCAAGCAGCAGTGGCTTATAGTTGGGTTGATTATATTGATGAATCCAACCAATTTGTTCGTTCAGGTAATCATATAACTATGACTGGAGATGTGTATGAAAAGCTTTTGATACATAACGTTTTAGAAAATGGCTCAAATCCTTTAATTCGCAAGTATGCTTTCTCTGAAGTAGGTGATTTTGATCAGGAATTATCACCAGCTGAAGATTGGGATATGTGGATACGTTTGGCTGCTCGCTATCACTTTGTAGCTGTACCATCTCCTCAAGTGTTATATCGCATATCTCCCAACTCATTGAGTACAAATGTTTTGAAGATGGAAGTAGCCTCCTTGCGATGTATTGAAAAAGCTTTTCATCAGGCTCCTGCATCCCTACAGCACTTGAAGAAGTCTAGCCTTGCTTTTCTTTACAGTAACCTCACTTTTTATGCACTCGGATCTATTTCGAGGCAAAAAGGCATGAATTCTATCCGATTTTTTTGGTATGCCATCAGATACGGTCCTTCCAGGTTCTGGTCATGGCAAATGACAATGAAAGCTATATTTAAAATTGCTGCCGTAATTATCCTATCTCCTCAGCAGTATCGGGCGTTCATTAAAACAGTTAAAAATGCTTTAACATACACCCCAACTACGGCACGAATCGTGCCTAAATGAAAAGTATGACAAGCTTTAAGTAAAAATATACTATGACCAAATTTTTACCAGCCAAAAAATTATAAGTAGAGGGACTTTTTGTAGGATGCGTTAGCGTGATTCGTAACGCATCGATAGACAACAGCTGAAGAAAAACACACTATGACCAAATTTTCACCAGCCAAAAAATTATTTATTTTATTGTAAGATGCAGTCTTTCTTTGAGTACGGCATCAATTCCTCGAACAGCATGGGTACTCTCGACTCGCCCATCCCACATTTTTTCACGTCGAGCTACTTACTATGCCCAAATCTTCACCAGATATTGCAATTTTTCTGCGTGGACTTTATGAAGGCGGGACTGAACGAGTGATGCTCAACTTAGCTCGTGCTTTCATTGAACGGAATTTAAAAGTCGATTTCGTGCTTGCAAGGGCAGAAGGTGCGTATATGCCACAGATCCCAGCTAGAATTCGACTTATAGATTTAAAAGCTAGGTGGATGCCAAGCAGTCTTCCCAAGTTAGTGAGATACTTGCAACAAGAATGCCCTGTGACTCTTCTAGCAGCACTACACTACCCTTGCGAGATAGCTTTATGGGCAAAACGCCTCGCTAGGGTATCTACACGGATTGTGGTGTCTGAGCATAATACTCTTTCCCAAGAGGCGCAACGCATAACACAGACTTCTGTACGTCTTACACCCATAACTGCCAAGCTTTTCTATCCTTGGGCAGATGGCATTGTGGCTGTTTCCCATGGAGTCGCTGAGGATTTGGCAAGTACAACTGGCATACCGTTAGAGCGCATCCAGGTCATTTACAACCCAGTCGTAGCGCCTGAAGTCTTTGAGAAAGCAAAAGAGTTTGTGAATCACCCTTGGTTTCAAACAGGGGAGGTGCCAGTCATCTTAGGGGCAGGAAGACTGTATCCACAAAAGGATTTTCCTACCCTCATCCGTGCTTTTGCTCATGTGCGACGAGTGCGTCCAGCTCGGTTGGTCATTTTGGGAAATGGACCCGAACAACCGCAACTTGAAAGCCTAGTACACAAGTTAGGTATAGAGCAAGATGTGGCACTGCTGGGTTTTGTACAAAATCCCTATGCTTACATGGCGCGGGCTGGAGTGTTTGTCTTGTCATCAACTTGGGAAGGTTTGGGAAATGTGCTTATAGAAGCAATGGCTGTGAAAACTCCAGTTATATCCACAGACTGCAAAAGTGGTCCAGCAGAGATTCTTGCTAATGGCAAGTATGGTCGCCTAACACCAGTGGGCGATAGTGAAGCCATGGCACAGGCGATTTTAAGCGTATTATCTGGCAACACAACGACAGTTGACTCAAGTTGGCTACACCAATTTACCTTGGAAGCTTGTGTTGAAAAATATCTCAGTACGTTGGGTATAAATCAATAGCTCCATGAATTTGATCTTTTCTCATGAATCATTTCGGATTGCCATATCAGATAACTGCTCCCAGCTATTTAAAACTAAATGATTGTGGTCTATTGCTTGAAGAACCGCACCCAACCAGAGGAAAAAGAACCAAAGAAAAACTGCCATCCAACTTAGAGGTGTGGCATTCATCTGTAGATACAACACAGATAAGCAGGCAAATGCCCTTTGGCTGAAAGTATCGCCCCGAATTGCTGAGGCATAGAAAGAAAAGAGTGTACTCAATAATGCCAATAAAAAGAAAATAAAGCCAATAATCCCGTGTAAATAAAGGACTGCAGCATAAGTTGAAAAAGAAGCAAGATCAACATAAACGTCTTCATATAAGTGAGCCGAACCTCGTACGATTCCCCAGCCCAACCAAGGTTTTTCTTGCCAAGCTTCAAAAGTTTTGCTAACAACTAATGCTCTTTCTGCTGATGAGTTAGGGCGAGCTTTATCAAAGATTTCTAATGGCTTATTTAACAAATCTCTTACTGTTAACCCAAATAAAGAACAGATGAAAAATGTTAAAGAAACTAACCAAAGATAAGCCTGATGTATCAACGAACTACGGAAACAGATAATCAATACAATTGCTAGCGGTAAGCAAATCCAAGCTATACGACTAAAACTTACTAGCAAACCACACAAAGAACCAGCTAATGCCCAATTACGTAGGCGACGATTTGTCTCACCAAGACAAATGAAGAAACATAAAATAGAACAAATCCCTAAAATGGGCGGATCTGGGGTATAAAGCACCGTTCTTGGGAAAGGAATACCAAAAAAGTTTTGCACACTTGCAAGAATGATGAGAAAACTCGATTTCTCTCCTGGTAGCAAGCGTGCTATGAAAGGTGTATAGATTGCGTTATGAACCCCAACTGCAAGTAAAAGCATCTGAATGCAGGTACTGATAAGATAACTAGTTGCCATCCAAGCAACTGCACGAGTAATAACTTGCACTCGTAACTGAGTCCAAAATGGTAAGGCTAAGCAAGCAAAAATGAAGAAGTAGCTTTTTAGGAAGGTGACTGCACCAGCAGCTGTTTGCTGTAGAGGAAAACCCAGGCTGTAAAGACCAAGGATTGAGCTCCAAAGCATGGCGATCGCCATTGCTAACCAAGCCCAAACACAAACTGGGAAAGATTCTTGAATGACTTGATCTATATCAAAGGCGATGATAAATAAAACAATCACAACAGCTGGGTAAAATAGAGGCTGGATGCCTAAAAGCCACCAAACAGGTGTCAGAATAATCGCCCAATAAATTACTCTTTCTGTAGAGGATAAATTACCTAGTTGGAATTCTTTTTGAGAGGAACTAGATTGATTGGAGAAAATGTTGAACATTTACTGATATTTCATGTACAACTTGCTACTAACTTGTTTTGTTGCCAGGGCTGTGACTACCAGAATGAAACTCAATACCTAATATTTAAATGTATGTTTATGACTTAGTATATTAAGATTAAAATTTTTCTGTTAATCAAATTTTCTAGTGTTTTTTAATCAATTTTGCAAAGATAAATTTATGACACTTTTTTGCTTCAATTTACAATAAAAATACTAACTTTGATTCAATCAATCAGATCTCTTGTAATATAATGTGCGAATAAGGTGTAAATTTTCAATCTAGTTCTCAAAGGAAAAAATAAAATATTTTTCAAGTTGCAATATTTCAGTTAGGCTTTGTTAATACATTAATAGCATCATTGGAAAGCTGTTCGGTTAAGGCTAATCAAATTCAAAAAGTACTCATCAATTTCTGAATCTACCAAAAGTCTTATTAAAGATATTCCTCTTATCATTCCTTTGGAGGAAATTATATGAACAAACTGCTTGCAATTACGGTTAGGCATTGGAAGTGGTTGCTGTGCCTAAATGTGCTTGTGTTCTCAGCAGCGATTGCATCCTTTATGTATACAAAAAAAACATGGACTGCTAGCACACAGTTAATCCTACCCTCTCCAACGAGTAACCTATCTGCCAATTTAGGAACCCTTGGTTCACTAACAAATAACGACCCAAGTTCTTCAACTGATGTTAATCCTTTAAAAGTACAGGTCTCCATATTGACTAGTGATGCCCTATTAGAGCACGTACTCGCTTCTGATCCAGAGAAAAGCGGCGTTACGAGGCTTTCTAGCTATAAACGTTTATTTAACGTATTGCCACAAGAGCGGTCTACTATTATCTCTGTGTTGGTGAGTGGTTCTAGCCCAAAAGTGGCACAACAAAGGGCAAATAACCTGATACAAGCTTATCAAAGACGCCTGAATGAACTGCGACAAGCAAATAGTCAGATGCGGCTAGAGTTTAGTCAGAAAGAGCTACAGCAAGCGCAAGCAAGATTAGCTCAGGCACAAGTTCAACTAGCACAGTTTAGGCAGTCCACTGGTCTTGCTAACGTAGAAGAACAAACCAAAGGAATTGTTAGCACAATCAATACTTTGACTGCTGCCAAAGCACAAGCGATCGCGCTAGCTAAAGCCAGTGAAAGTCGTGTTCAAGTTTTATCAACACGTCTGAGTCTTGTACCAGCTCAGGCAATACGGTCTTTGGGCTTAGGCGAAAACCAAGACTACCAGTTTGTTCGGCGCAAGCTCTCTGAAGTACAAGCACAATTAGTGCAAAAGCGAGCCACCTTCAGGGATAGTTATCCACAGATTCAAAGCCTTCTGACTCAGCGGCAACAGTTGCAGAGCCAACTCCAACAGTATGTTGCTCGTGCAGCCGATGGTGTTCAAATAGACACCACAGTCACTGCTGACACACAAGGTCGTTCTTCTTTGATCCAGCAACTGATTTTGGCGGAAACCGAAGCCAGTGCCCAGGATCAACAAGCACAACTCCTGGAGAGCCAAATTCAAAAACTCAACACCAGCTTAAAGTTCCTACCCACAAGTCAACAACGGCTTGTGGAACTACAACGGCAGGTTGATGTTGCTGAAGGTGTTTATAAAGGTTTAGTCGCTCAAGTGCAGCAGAACAATATCGACGCCTTCAATGCTTATCCAAATGTACAGGTTCTTGACCCGCCCAGAGTTGACCCCAAACCCACGAGTCCGAAAAAGTCTTTAGCGGCGATTAATGCAGCTCTTGCATCAGTTATCGGTAGCATTGCCTTATTGTTGTTCTTAGAAAAACGTAACCCTCTATTAACTCCCAAAGATTTGCAGGCTGTCAAATTCCGGCTTGTCGCTAAAATACCTCGCCGCAAGCTTTCTGGTTTGAGATGGCAACTGGGTGAGGATGCAGAAATTGAGTTTCAACGGCTTGCGTCTGCTATTAGCTTGCAACCTCTAGATGATCATCGCCTATTAATTACCAGTGCTGTTAAAGGAGAAGGAAAAACCACTGTTACTTTGGGATTAGCTCTAGCCTTAGTGGATTTAGGTTTCCGAGTGTTGGTCGTGGATGGAGATTTGCGACAAGCAGAACTGAGCCGACGTTTTGGTTACACCACAGAGTCAAAATTGAGCCAGCGTAGTGAGACCAGCCTCCGTTCTGGTGGTCTGCGTCACGTAGACGCTGAGCGGTTTCCCGTCAGGGTAGGGGGATTGGCGAACCCCGTTTGTGATAGCGTCTGGGCAGGAGAAGGGGTCATCTGGCAACCAGTGTCGATAAAACCAAATCTTGATTTATTGCCAACTCTGCCCAAATCAGGAAAAGAAATTGTGCAACTCGTCAGACGAGGGCGATTTGAAAGCGTATTAAGTGCTGCTCAATCTTCCAATGATTATGATTATGTTCTGATTGATAGCGTTCCTGTTAGTTTGACCAGTGAAACTGCCCTCATGATTGCTACTATTCCTAACGTGTTGTTTGTTGTCCGACCTGGTACTAGCAACAGTTACCCAGTGAATGAAAGTCTTGACCAACTGATTCAGCACAATGCTCAACTGTTTGGGTTGGTAGTTAACGGTGAAGAAACAAAAAGTAGACCCTACTCATATCGATACCGATCAAATAATTCTGGTTCTTTAATCAACTCATAAGTCTATGCAACGTAGAGACATAATCAAACTAGCAATAACCAGCGCTGGTATGGTGGGATTGCTAGACATGGAGACTTGGGCTGCTAAAAAATACACTGCTGCTAAAGTTACAGTCGATTGGGACAAGTCACAAGGGCAGACGACATCTTTCACTTTTGGCTCCAATGATTATGAAATCACTTTTCCAGAACGTGCTGCTGACAGTATCTATCAAAAGCGTTTGGCTAACCTTGGCATTCCTTTAATTAGGATTCATCATGGTGGCTTATGTGATAGCTGGACTTCCACAGGGACAAAAAGCTGGAATCAAACCAAAATCAAAGCAGGGTATGAAGTCTCTTTTCCCCAACGACCCACTATTATCCAGAATATTCCTGGCTGGCCCAAATGGATGGCTCAGAAAGATGGTCGGCTTGACCTTTTTGAGTACGATCGCTATGCGGCTTTCTGTGCTGAATTAGTTAATATTATTACTCGCCGTCTGGCTCTCAAGCAGGTGATTTACTGGGAACCTTTCAATGAGAAAGAAACCCACTACGAAAAAGTCGGTAAGTTAGACGAACTGTGGACAATCTACAATAAAGCAGCAAAGGCAATGAAAGCAGCCAACCCACAAATCAAAGTGGGTGGTCCGGCTCTTAACTGGAATGACACAAGTAAACTTGCTTCCTTTCTTCAGGCTTGTAGAGCAAATGTAGATTTTATTTCTTGGCATAGTTACGCTACTGGCAATGCACGTGAATCTACTGAAAATTTGATGTCGCGTACTTCAGGTTATGCCTCTCAGGTCAAAGACTTTCGCCGGGTGGCAAAGCAATACATTCCCGACCGAAAAGTCCCACTGCTGTTGGGTGAGTATAACATCAATTACTCATGGGATTCTGGAGAAAATCGTCAAAATACGCACATTGGGGCGGTCTGGTTTGCTTCAGTACTGAAACATTTGGCTGATGCTGGAATTGACATGGCAACTTCCTGGCATCTCAAAGACGGGATTTATGGCATGATAGACCCACAAGATAATTTGCGACCAGCGGCAAGTGTCTTCGCTTGGGGTATAAAATACTTGACAGGATGGCTAATGTATGCAGAAAGCGACCATCCTTTGATAGAAGCAATGGCGGTTCGTCAAGCAGATAAAAAGCGATCGCTGTTGTTAATCAATAAATCAGGTCAAATTGCCCAACTTAGAATTGTGAATCAACCAAGCATCACTGGTCGTGTACCGATATTCTACTTGAATGAGCGTGGGATCAAGCAGGATACACTCGCAACGGCAGGACTTCAGAAACAACCTCTTGTTTTGCCTGCATACTCTCTAGCTTTGCTGAGAATTTCATAGGATTTTGGATGTAGGGTGTGAGAAATTCAAGGTTTTTTCCTACACCCTACACACTTGACTCCCGCTGGTTTATACAGAACGCAAAATTTCTTCATCAACAGAAAAATCAATTTCTGCTTTGTCTCGCCCAGAGGGCAGATAATCCTTCTCTAATGAGTCTTTTAAACCAGAAATGAGGTCATACTCAGGTTGCCAGTTTAATTCTGTTTTCGCTTTATCTACTGAAGCAAAGAAGTGTTGCGCCCGTAAGGGAAAAGCTTTACGCTTGCCGAAATCAAATTTTTTCGGATCGTAATGCACAATTTTGACCTCATCAGGAGATTTGCCAGCAGCAACGGCGCAGGCGCGGGCTAAACCATCAAAAGTGACGAAGCGATCGCCAGAGACATTATAAATTTGCTTAAGGGCTGTAGAATTGTCCAAGACTTGTGACATCGCCCTTGCCAAGTCTTTGACGTGCCCTAACTGAGTTATGTGCAAACCGTTTCCAGGAATAGGAATGGCACGGTTACGGACAATCCTGTCAAAAAACCAGGCTTCCAAATCGTTATAATTCAGGGGACCGTAAATGTAGGTAGGACGAATTGAGGTAAAGGGCAATCCCTGTTGTGTTAGGTAAGCTTCCGTTTCATACTTACCTAAGTGGCGACTTTTTGGATCGATGGCATCCCCTTCTACATGAGGCATTTGGTCTGATTTGAGATAGACTCCAGCAGAACTCATGTACACAAAATGTTTGACACGGTCTTGAAAAATTTCTACTAATGGTTGAGTATCAGTAAGTTCCCGTCCGTTGTTGTCAAAAATGGCATCAAAATTTATGGATGATAATTTTTCTTTTAACTGGGAAGCATCAGTGCGATCGCCGATAATTTGTCCTACCCCCTCAACAGGTACAGGACGATTCCCACGATTAAACAGTACGACTTCATGTCCTTGTTCTACCAGTAGTTTGGTAAGGTAGACACCAATGAACCGTGTGCCACCCACAATTAGAATTCGCATAAATCCCCAATTAAGCCTAACTATTACAGTCAAAATCTCTTTCGTCTTTGAGGTTATCAGGTTGCGGTATTTTCCTGGAACCCATGGAAAAGGATTACGTCTTCTATTCAAAGTGGGGCAGGCGTTTTCCATTTCTTCAATGGAAAGCATTCAGTTAAACAACCTCATGACTAGCTTTGCGTGTTCTCTACCAATTACAGTTAGCTGTGCCCTTGAAACGTGCCCTTGTTCATGAATGGCTGACACCTAAAGCCACTGGTGGTTCAGAACTCGTTGTACGCGAAATTCTCAACCACGTCGATGCTGATTTGTACGCCCTCATCGATTTTGAGTCCAGTAACCCAGAAAGTTACTTGTACAAGCGGAAAATTGGCACAACGTTTCTTCAACACTTTCCTCTTGCCCGTAATGGTGTACAAAAATATTTGCCTTTGTTACCACTAGCAATCGAACAACTAGATTTACGGGCTTATGACGTCATCTTGTCTTCATCCCACGCTGTTGCGAAAGGAGTTTTGACAACTCCAGAACAGTTACATATTTGCTACTGTCACAGCCCCATGCGCTACGCTTGGGACTTGACTTTTGATTATCTGCGGCAAAGCAAGCTGGGAAGTGGTGTACCTGGATGGATGACGCGGTACTTACTGCATCGTTTGCGCCAGTGGGACGTGTTGACAGCAAATCGTGTTGATTACTTTATTGCCAACTCAAAGCATACTGCTCGTCGTATTTGGCGCTGCTACCGAAGAGAAGCAACGGTCATTTACCCCCCAGTTAATATCGAGAGTTTTCCATTTTCACCTCAAAAAGAGGATTATTACCTGACCGTTTCCCGGTTGGTTAGTTATAAAGAGGTATCTTTAATAGTCAGGGCTTTTAATAAATTGCAACTACCTTTAGTCGTAATTGGGACAGGACCAGAGATGAAAAAAATCCGGAGGATAGCAAATTCCAATATACAAATACTCGGGTGGCAACCCAATGATGTCGTAAAAAAATATATGGCTAATGCCAAAGGTTTTGTATATGCAGCTTGTGAAGATTTTGGAATTGCTTTGGTGGAAGCACAGGCTTGTGGCACTCCGGTCATTGCATACGGCGCAGGCGGTGCTTTAGAAACTGTGCGAGATATTCGCGAACATGGGGATAAGGGCACTGGTATATTCTTCAAGGAGCAAACAGAGGAGGCATTGGTAGACGCAATCGAAAAGTTTGAAGTTTACGAAGGAAAATGCGATCCTGAGTATGTGCAAGTGCATGCCACTCAGTTTTCCCCGCAAATGTTTGCACAGCGCTACCTTGACTTTTTAAATACGTGTACAAAGAAAAGACCATCATCTGAATGACGGTCTTGTTTTGCAAGCTTTTGGAAATTTGCCCCCAGAAGCACCTGTTAGCTTTAAGATTGGGACTATGTGTGGTGTGGATTGTTAAGGAGTATGATGACTGCCCAGAGCTCACTCCTCTCCGGGAAGCGATCGCGTAGTACGCCCGGTACTGGACGATGTTTTTCTAGCAGCGTCCGCCTGTCCGAAAGACGGGCACAATCAACTGAAGCTAGGTTGCCGTTGATTGGACGATTGCCCTTTAGGGTACTGCGTTCCGCGCAATCGCCCTTGAGGGCGCAGCGCTTTGTGCAATCGCATAGAGCGTCCATGCGTCCAACTGTAAGAAACGTGGCTGCCTTATTACCTTGGAAGAAGGCAGATGTTTCACAGACCAATGCGACCAATACTTCGGCAACTTATAGACGCTCGCGTCTTTTCTTCAAACGCGGTCAACAGAAAAAGACGCCCAGAGTTCAAACCAAAGGTCTGTCTTTTCAGGTTTTAAACGGAGAGTTTGCCAAGCGACTGTTCGATATTGTGTTTTCGCTGTCGGTGCTCATTTTATTTTCTCCTGTGTACCTAATTTTGGTCTTGCTGATTGCCTTAAGCTCAGAAGGTCCAATTTTTTACGTACAGGAGCGGGTTGGTAAAAATTACAAACCCTTTAATTGTATTAAATTCCGAACGATGGTGACCAATGCCGACGAGGTTCTCGTGCAGATGATGGAAACATCTCCTCATTTGCGGCAAGAATTTGAAACAAATTTTAAACTCAAGCATGACCCGCGAATTACAACAATTGGTCGTTTTTTGCGAATTACTAGCTTGGATGAATTCCCACAGTTCTGGAATGTTTTAAAAGGAGATATGAGTGTTGTCGGTCCACGACCTTTAGTAGCAGAAGAACTACCCAAGTATGGTTGTCACATAGACCAAATTTTGACTATCCGACCAGGAATTACTGGATTGTGGCAAGTCTCAGGACGCAATGATATTCCTTATCCTCGGAGGGTTCAAATAGACCTACATTATGCCAAGTTTAGAAATTTTTGGCTAGATTTGTGGATAGTTTTTAAAACCATTGGTGTTGTCGTTATGCCTAAAAATAATGGGGCATATTAAACAATTCAAAATTCATGCGTTCGTCTTGGAAAGTTTGCTACGGAGGGAAAATGCCACTTGCTACAACGGGGGGCTTTGGGGTCCCCACGAAGGAGCCAGCCGCGTGGGCGGGTTTCCCGACTTGAGCGGACTGGCGTTGGGGTTGGGGGGAGACCCCCACAAGCGACTGGCTCAACTTTCCGCAAAGCTCACCCATTAGCAGGCTAGTGGTAATGAGTATGACAGTAGTTCTTCCGCTATAAATTAAATTCCCGACAATATACTCGTGATTTATGATTCGTAATTCATAATTGACGTCGTCATTATGAGTTACGAATTTTTCATGAGAAAGTCTTACTTAATGGCAATTTGATTATCAATTTGAAATCAAAACACTCATCTAAGTAGATGTCATCTAAGACTTAATACAAACTTAATAATTACCTAATTTATATAAAGTTTTGACAAAGATGAAGAAAATTTTACAGAATAAACGAAAACAATTTGCTTAGGTAAAAAGGGGCTTACTGTAAGTTTTGAAATCAGCAGATTTACTTATATCAATCCGCTAACCAGCAAGTGAGACTCATACGTTTCCCGTTGGGAAATACAGCAATTACCTGTTAGGTTGTACCAGGTCATCTGTATTCATCAATTCAGTAACGACAAGGGATAATAAAGCATGACGCAAAAGAAGCGAGCGTTGATTACTGGTATTACCGGTCAAGATGGTTCATATCTGAGTGAGTTTTTGCTAGAACAAGGATATGAAGTACATGGTATAATACGCCGGACTTCTACCTTCAATACTGATCGCATTGATCACATCTACGAAGACCCTCATAAAGAGGGAGTGCAGTTGTTACTACACTACGGTGACTTGACAGATGGTACCACGCTGCGCCGCATTCTAGAGGAAGTCCAGCCAGTGGAAATTTACAACCTGGGTGCTCAATCTCATGTACGGGTAAGCTTTGATTCTCCTGAATACACTGTTGATTCAGTGGGGATGGGAACGCTGCGTTTGTTAGAAGCAATTCGTGACTACCAGCGTCGCACAGGTATTGAGGTGCGGTTTTACCAAGCGGGTTCTTCAGAAATGTACGGCTTAGTGCAAGATATTCCGCAGAAAGAAACCACACCGTTTTACCCTCGTAGTCCTTATGCTTGTGCTAAAGTTTACGCTCACTGGCAAACAGTAAATCACCGGGAATCTTATGGGATGTTCACCTGCAATGGTATACTTTTTAACCACGAATCGCCTAGACGGGGAGAAACATTTGTAACACGTAAGATTACCATGGCAGTTGCTAGAATCGCTGCTGGTAAACAGAAAAAACTTTACATGGGTAATCTTGATGCCAAGCGAGACTGGGGCTATGCCAAAGATTACGTCAGGGCAATGTGGATGATGCTCCAGCAGGATCAGCCAGATGATTACGTCATTGCTACTGGTGAAACCCATACAGTTCGAGAGTTTCTCGAACTAGCGTTTGGTTATGTCAACCTTAACTGGGAAGATTATGTAGAGTTTGACGAGCGCTATCTCCGTCCAGCTGAGGTGGACTTGTTGATTGGCGACTCTACCAAGGCGCGGCAAAAGTTGGGTTGGAAGCCATCAGTCACATTTAAGCAACTGGTAGCCATTATGGTAGAAGCTGACCTCCAAGCGTTGGGATTGACTTCACCAAATGGTAAAGTTGCAAAAGTTTTGGAAGATAATGCCATGATTCGCCAAGAACTGGGTGCGCTCCACTTGTGATGTACACCGACGAGGAAGAAAACATGAACACCCTAGAATTGAAGAATAAAAGGATTCTCGTAACTGGTGGAGCTGGTTTTTTGGGACGTCAGGTGATAAACCAGCTATGTCAGGCTGGAGCCGATCCCAATAAAATTACAGTACCGCGATCGCGTGAATGCGATTTACGTGTCCTGGAAAATTGCCAACGTGCCGTAGATCAGCAAGATATTATCATCCACTTAGCAGCTCATGTTGGCGGTATCGGTCTCAATCGCGAAAAACCCGCTGAGTTGTTCTACGACAACTTAATGATGGGAACCCAATTGATTCATGCATCCTATCAAGCTGCAGTCGAAAAATTTGTCTGCGTTGGCACCATCTGTGCCTATCCCAAATTTACCCCAGTCCCATTCAAAGAAGATGACTTGTGGAATGGCTACCCAGAGGAAACTAACGCTCCCTATGGAATAGCAAAAAAAGCTCTTTTGGTTCAACTACAATCTTACCGTCAGCAATACGGCTTCAATGGCATTTATCTGTTACCAGTCAATCTGTACGGACCAGAAGATAACTTTGACCCAAGAAGTTCTCACGTCATCCCAGCACTGATTCGTAAAGTGCACGAAGCACAGATCAAGGGAGAAAACAAACTTCCAGTTTGGGGTGATGGTAGTCCTACCCGCGAGTTTCTCTATTCAGAAGACGCTGCACGGGGGATCGTCATGGGGACTCAACTCTACAATGACCTTGAACCAGTCAACTTGGGGACTGGTTATGAAATCTCCATCCGCGATTTAATCAACCTCATTTGTGAACTGATGGAATTTGAGGGCGAAATTGTTTGGGAAACTGATAAGCCAAACGGTCAACCCCGCCGTTGTTTAGATACTGAACGAGCGAAGAAAGCCTTTGGTTTCACCGCGCAAGTGGATTTTAAGCAAGGGCTGAAGAACACAATTGAGTGGTGGCGGAAAAACGCTGCGTAATAGTTGGAAAAACATGATTAATCATAAGGTGGGGATTCCCCACCTTATTTATTTGTTTGTTTGTTATGACTTTTAGAAGCTTAATTTTGGAATATAACTGCACTAGATAGTAGCTCGACGTGAATAAATGTAGGATGGGAAGCGCGAAGCATAACTCATACTGTCCTTTACAATTGATGCTGTACTCAAAGAAAGACCGTATCCTAAGAAAAATTCTCTCCGCCCACTTAGCGCTAAGTTTTTAAATGGGAAAAACAGAACTACGCCGTACTCTCCTGAAAACACGTCAATTAATGTCCACAGCAGAGTGGAAACAAAAGAGTTATCTTATCTGCCAAAACCTTTTCAACTCTTCCCAATTTAACCAAGCAAAAACAATACTTGCTTATTTCAGCTTTCGCCAAGAACCAGACTTGAGCCTATTATTTACACAGACCTCTCAACGTTTGGGCTTTCCTCGCTGCGTTGGTGATTCGCTGTTCTGGCATCATTGGACACCTAATGACACTGTCAAAACAGGGGCTTATGGAATCACTGAACCCCATCCTGAAGCTTCAACCATAGCTCCTGAGGAAGTTGATTTAATTCTGATTCCCTGTGTTGCTTGCGACTCTCAAGGATATCGCTTGGGTTATGGTGGAGGATATTATGACCGTATGCTGAGTTCTCCTGAATGGTCAGTCAAGCCTACTATAGGCATTGTGTTTGAATTTGCCTATTTGCCCCAGCTACCTGTGGAACCTTGGGATAAACCTTTACAAGGGGTATGTACGGAAATAGGGTTGAAGATACAGTACACATAATTTATATTTTCATCAGCAGTAGACTAATTCTAGTCACCAAGAATTCCGAAAATACCATATTAAGTGAATTCTTTTTTAAGAAGAATGTTCTAAAACTTAGATGACTAATTTCAAAATCGCAAATCGGTTATTCATGTATGCGCTGTTAGGGGCTATAGCAATATTGACGCTGTTTCCTCTTTTTTGGCTTATCAGTACAGCATTGAAATCCTCTACAGAAAATATTTTTCAATCACCACCACAGTTGTTGCCAAGTCAACCAACCTTTGAAAACTTTATCAATGTTTGGCAAACAAACCCTTTTGGACAATACCTATTCAACAGTACCTTGGTAGCAGTCCTGACTGTAGGCTTGAATTTAATTTTTTGCGCTTTAGCTGCTTACCCACTGGCAAGATTGTCATTTCCAGGAAGAGACTGGATTTTTATTGCAATTGTTTCCACGATTATGATTCCCTTCCAAATCGTGATGATTCCGCTCTACATTTTGACAGTTCAATTGGGTTTGAGAAACACTTATTTGGGCATAATTTTTCCTAGCTTGGCTTCTGCTTTTGGAATTTTTCTGTTGCGACAAGCTTTTATAAGTGTACCCAAAGAGATGGAAGAAGCAGCACGCATGGACGGTTGTTCGGAATTAGGTATATGGTGGTACATCATGCTTCCAGCAGTTGGTCCAGCACTTGTCACTTTGGCAATTTTCGTATTTATTGGCTCTTGGAGTGACTTTCTTTGGCCTTTAATTGTCATTCAAGATGAGAATTTGTACACTCTCCCTTTAGGAGTCGCGAAGCTAGCGGGTACATTTTCTTTGAACTGGCGCTTGGTAGCCGCAGGTTCAGTCATTTCTATCGCTCCAGTACTATTACTATTCCTGTTTTTACAACGCTACATTGTCCCTACGGAAACTGGTAGCGGTGTGAAAGGTTAGTCGTACAATTACCTTGGTCAAATAGACTCAACCAACGATAAAGCATCAATTCCTCTGAAATATAAGGAAAGTATTAAGTCGTTGAGTTATCTATCTTACGAAAGAAGTTGTGAATTCTTGAATTGTAGAAACTGTAAAAGAACTTAATCAAACTGCTCTGTGCCTTAGAAATGTTTTCATCTAAGCAAAAAGAGGAATTATTTCATACAGCGCTAGTCAAATATGGTATAGATTACTACAAAGCTGGTACAGTCGCTAAGATTTTAGCGTCTGGAAAACCAGATGAGCTTTTGACTGACAAAGAGATACAACTTAGCAAAGAAGTTTGTAGCGATTGGTTAAAGCAACACAAGCGGCTAGCTTCAATTGTAAGAGAGAGTGGGCGTTTTATCGAGCATAAGCAGCGCAAACTTAGTATGAGCCACACTCAATGGAGGGAAAAGGGTGAGGTGCCGACCATAACAGAAAATCGGATTCTCCCTTTCCCCATTTTCAACTCATCCGCAAATTGCTAGTTAAAAGATTTATCTATTTCTGCTCAAGGTCTAATTCACAACTCCCAAAGCGAAATTCACCGTATAAGGTTCCTCCAGAGATTGCTGAATACTATCTTTGATGGTATCGAGATAACGCCCAACAACCCGCAGTTGTTCGACATTGGGACGATAGGTAAGACTTCCTTGTTTTTCAAAAAGTGGGGCAGCGGCGATCGCCTTATAATCAGAATTTTCACAGGAAGTTTGGGTAAGCCAAATGGCATCTAGGCTGGTAGGAATCAAACCTGGGGGTAACTCACCTTCCAAGAAAGCCAAGAGGCGTTGCTGACAACTGCGAGTATTAATGCCACGATTCTCAAATAACTGGATCACTTCGCCAAAAGATATGGCTCTTGATGGCAAAATTCGCAACAATTCTGTGAAGAGAAAATAGTCAGTGTACTGTTGTCGGGGAACTTCTAAAACTTGAGGGTGCAGAGGTAACACCGCCAAACCATATGCAACCCGACTACAAGTGGGAGATCCATTCTCACCGAGATACAAATCTTGGATAATTTTGGCATTAGGAAGTTTTTGCCGCAACCAACGACTGACTGCTCCTAAAGAAGCAACCCCGCCTGTTAATATAGCTTGATTGATTGCTTCTGTTGGTATACCTTTAGCGACCAGTAACCGATTGAGTTCTCGGTTGAGGCGTCGCACAAATGGCACAAACACCTGGCTTTCTAAGTCTCGTCGTTGCAAAACCCAACGCTGATCTGCCAGTTCTAGGGTAAAAGATTCTTGGTGTTGCAAAATGAGCTTAAGGGCGATCGCCGCATCAACAATTGCCTTTCCTAAAAGCGAACTTTCCAACCGTTGCTGTAGTCGAATGCGTTCCACAAGATCAGGTTCGCCTGGTTGAGGGAGGGTCAATTCTTCCAAACCTAAACTAGAAAAGCGCATTTGATCCAAGCCAGGAATCGCTGGTTGCCAATGCGAGGTGTTACTGCTAGTCGTTTTGCTATCTTCCTGGGGGCTCATACGTGATTGTCGCCATTTTGGTGGGAAGAGCAGTTGACAGATAATATCTTGCTCTAATCCCTTGCCAGCGTAAGCAAAGCTATGGAGCATAAAATCACTATGGGTGAGGTCTTCCAAGTTTTCTGGCAAATCGACCAGCGCCATTTCTGTTGTCGCAGCACCAGTGTTGATGACGAGAGTATTGCCAACTAGAGGACGGTCATTGGTTCTTGCAGGACGAGAACCCTGACGACTTTTGATTTTCACGATTTCACCTTCAGCACCGTCAAGTTCTGACAGCACACAGGCAATTCCTTCCTCCACAAAAAAGACTTGTTGCGGATGCTGGACTAATTTGCTAATCAGTAATGCTTCCCGAATGTTGAAGCGATATTGTTCTGACCAGTTGGATGGGCAAGTACAAATGACACCAGTAATCTGACTGCTAATATTATGAAAGGTTTCTTGGTCTAAACCAACAGCAGCCGCAGTTAAACCCAAGGTTGTGCTACTGCGATCCGACATGAATGTGAGCAGCAATTTCGAGAGCGATCGCACAACCCAAACTAATGGAACGGTGGAGAATTCGTTTAATTGCAGAACTGGTTCCCATTTTTGCCGCTCGCTCTTGTAAGGTAAGGCAACTTGCAGATAAGGCTTGAGCTGCGCTGAGAAGAGGTTGTGCGTTGAAGCAGCTGAGTGAGGTGGTGTAGAACCTGTCGCCACATTCTCAGGGAGTTTTTCTTCAGCCACAGCCGCTGGTGCTGTCTGCTCTTGTGCTTCTTTGCTTTCTGCATCCACAGAAGTCACAGAAGCTGTTGGCAGATAAACCTCTGCAGGCAAACGAAACGACCGTTTTATGGAAGTTTCTTCTGGTTGGATATCTGCCGACCAGTAAAGAGGATACACCTCAGCAGTGGAACGATTTAACAGAGCAGCAGAAATCCCAGTTGTCCCTAAATCAATTCCTATGTACCAAACAGATGGACGAGCATCTTGTGAACCATCTGTATTGTTGGTGGAATCAGAACTTGAACCTGAAGAATCTTCAAGTGTTTCTTCTGCCAATAGACTTGTTTTTCCAATTTCCGCCGCCTGCGCTGCTGCTGTGCTGGGGTCTTGCTCAGTCTCAGCTTGCTGTGGTGGGGGAGATAAGCTCTGGAGTTGTTGATTTTCTGGTTGAGTTAAAGGCTGCAAAAGAGCATTTATTTCCCCATCAAAGCTTGCTAAATCTTGTTCCAACTGCTCCAACTGCGATTCTTCCAAAGAAATATCAACCATTTCTGTAAATTGATTTTCTTCTTGAGATAGCAGATTCTCCTGGGGCGAAGCGGGAATGTAGTTATCTGAAGACTGATCTGTATCACGATTTTGAATCTCGACTTGCAAAGTTTCGCCAACAGTTGCCTCTATGGGGCTTTCTGCGGTGTCTGAAGTGACTGCTTCCGCAGACAGGGGCACTTCAAGCAACGGCTTGCGATCGCCCATATCAGTTAACAAGTCAGTCAGCACTGTAATTGTATCTTCACTTGCTGGACTGAGTGAGCTAGTGCTAGTTTCTAAAGAAACAACCTGACTACGTTCTTCTACAGGCAGTGATTCTGCAAATGTATTTTCCTGCAGTACGGATAATTGTTCTGTAAGTTCTGGGGAAACATCTTGTGTCTGTTGGGTATCATTCAACCAAGGATCTGGAACCTCAACAACAGGCTCAACTGTTTGTTCTTGATTTGTGACAGATTCTGCTGCAGTTTCAGAGACATTTAATACTAAGGGAGAAGTTGTGACATCCACAGACAATTCATCTGCTACCTCACCCGTCCGCACTTGTGGTGCCTCAAAAGTGATCTCATATGGAAAAACTTCTGGTTGCGGCTGATGAGTCGCAGCTGCTGGAGTGTCGGTAGATACAGTTATATGCTCAGTTGTGACATCTGCTGAGACAACAGATGGAGTCTCTGTTGGCTGTGCAAATAACTCATCAAAAGTGCTTGTTTCTTCAAGAGTATCACTCAGAGAAATGTTATCTATTTCATCTTCATCCGCCACCTCATGGGTTGCGACATCTGTTGGCTGTGCAAACAACTCATCAATCACACTTATGTCTTCAGCAGTGACAGGCAAAGATATGCTATCTATTTCATCTGTCACCTCATCGGTTGTGACATCTGTTGGCTGTGCAAACAACTCATCAATCACACTTGTTTCTTCAAGAGTATTACTCAGAGAAATGCTATCTATTTCATCCGCCACCTCATCAGTCGCGACATCTGTTGCTTCAACACCAAACAAACTGGCATACAGCTGCTCCACCTGATCCCGAATTAACGGAGAAGTAACTAGGTGTACTCTGTCACTAGTATTAGGAAGAGTTTTTCGAGGGTTTTGCTCGTCTTGTGTGTCCTGAAAAAGGACATCAAATGTACTCGCAGTCTCCTCTTGTGCTTGCAAATCAATGGTTTGCTGATTTTGTGTGGGTGAAGATGAAGTCTCTACCGAGCGAAATTCTGGTAATTCTGAAGCTAACTGCCCAGATGCTGTTGGCGGTGAAATTTCATCTTTTACATCTTGAACTTTTACATCTTGAACTTTTACATCTTCAAGATATAGTTGGGTGATGGGAGTTCCTTGCTGCAACTGCTGCGTCAAATTGCTGATTAAGCTTGCTAACAATTGTTCACCTTGCACGCCTTTGCTGTGCATTCTCACCAGTGCCTGAGACAAAGACTCGTGATAAGTGTGAATATTGCGCTGTAATGCCTCAAAGACAACATTCACAGTTCCATCAAGTGCAAGTAATTTTTGATCCAACTCCCTAGCAAGTCTAGATAACTGCTCTACTTGATCTGATGCCTCCAGTATAGGTGAAGTCGAAGAAGTTGCAGGTTCTCCATTACTTTGATGACTAATAAATAAAGAAGGAGCAGTATTAATTGTGAAAAACTGTTGCGTTTGAGAACTGCCCGCAGTCTCCGTCATCTGTGGTGTTAAATTGGGTACAAGGCGACTTCTTAGCACCTGCAAAAATTCTGAAATCATCTGCTCCTGATTCGCTAATTGCTGTGCCAAAGAGTAGTTGTGCAGTCGCTTTTGTTCTAGTTGCCTGATTTCCTCTACAAGATTTGCGCGTTCTTGCAACAGTGCTTTGATTTCGTCTTGTAAAGGTGCCAGTATCGCCGCCAGTGGATTGCTTGCTTGTCCCGCTCCAACCGGAGCATTTTCTTCCTGCTGAAGATCATTCTGTTGTGGTAGAGACTGCTGATAACCCTGCTCAACGAATTTTGCCAGTAGAGGTGATTGTTGTGGCTCTAGCTGACTTGGAGAATCATATGTTTGAGAATTACTTTCCGAGAAACTGACTAAAAACTCGCGAATTCGTTCTAAAACCTGTC
Organism: Nostocales cyanobacterium HT-58-2; assembly: GCA_002163975.1. Lineage (GTDB taxonomy): Bacteria > Cyanobacteriota > Cyanobacteriia > Cyanobacteriales > Nostocaceae > HT-58-2. The sequence goes on from CP019636.1 coordinate 582,776, forward strand.
GTGGTTCTGACGCCTGACTGGAGAGAAACCTAGACAGGCGTTTGTTGGTGAGTAAGCGGTCAATATCTGCGATCAGTTGTTGAGTTTCTGCTGCGCGAAAAGTCACTTTTATTTACCTTATCTAGAACTTCAAGTCAGGTGGTTATAGAAATTGTTTTTTTACCGTTGCAACTATGTTATGCATCAAACGGGCGTCCAGCAATATTATTTGTTAATCAACTTTAATCTACATAACGCGTGGCGGTGAGACAGCGAGCAGTTCGCAGGAGAGGAGCCAACCCTTCTGTGGCGTTTTCCCTCCATGTGCGAGTGCGTTCGGCAAAGCCGTGCCGGAAGTATACCCGAATGGCTTTCGGTAGAGTAGACCATCCTCACTGCGCAAATAGTTGGTCGTTACTTGCAGAAAACAATTAAAGACTCTAGATTAGCAAAAATTAATTACCATGAGTATTATTTATTTAGTTTGTCTATAGATTGGAATAATCAATGTTATCTATGGTTTTAAGTAATAATATTTACAGTGCTGCTAGCCCAGAACAAACGGACTGTAAGCTACACTTTGCTTATGGCAACACTTTTGCCAGGTCTCAATCCATAGCTCAATACTTTTTATAAAAAACGCTTGGCTCGCTTTATTGTGTAACATAGTCTAGTTTTATATTTGAGTGGCTGTACTTTGATCGCTTAGGCTTAGAAAAGTACTGTTATTTTTCGTGTATATTCTTGCTTTTATCATTTAAAGATGTCGTAATGGAAGACCAGGATAGCGTGGATAGCGTGGATAGCGTGGATAGCGTGGATAGCGTGGATAGCGTGGAAGCACCTACCAATCCTCTGACACACTGGGTACCCTTTTTTGAAGGGTTATCAGAACCTGTTCTAGAAGAAGCTCTGACCAATCTGGTAACCCGTACTCACCCAGCTAATCAAGTGATTCTCTTGGAGAATGATTGGGGAGGTTCTGTATATTTTCTTATGGAAGGGTGGGTAAAAATACGTACTTATAATCTGGAAGGCAAAGAGGTAACGCTGAATATTCTCGGCAAGGGAGAATTATTTGGTGAAATGGCAGCTCTTGATGAAGTCCCTCGTTCCACGGATGTCATTACGCTAACTTCCACTGTGATTGGGAGTATGCCCGCACAGGATTTTCTCAAGTTACTTCAAACAGAACCAATGACGGGAGTCCGATTGGCGCAACTGATGGCACGCCGTTTACGGCAAGTCAATCGGCGATTGCGGTTGAGAGAATCCGACAGCCAGTCACGGGTGGCAGACACGTTATTATTTTTAGCAGAAGGACAGGGAAAGAAAAGAGGAGAGGGTACCGAAATTCCCAATTTACCTCACCGGGAACTCAGTGGTTTAAGTGGACTGGCACGGGAAACAGTCACAAGAGTGTTGACAAGGCTTGAAAAAAAAGGCTTGATCAGACGGGAGCACGAGTTGATTTGTATTCCCGATGTGTCTGCCTTAGAAAGAATGATCGTTTAACAATCTTTCACAAATGAACCCAGAACTCACAATGAGTTAAAGTCTATTTTCCAACTGAGACACACTCTCCCTTATTTACATCCTAAACAAGAAATTGCTTCTAAAGCTGAAACTAAGAACATTTTACCGTTTGTTATATTCTACTTTGTGAGTTCTGTGTTCTCCTCATCTCAACCCCTTTGAAATCAATGGTTAGGCAAACAAAAGACTTGAATAAGAACTCAATGAAGCTGGAAGCGCCTTTGAGAATGGTGGAAACGGCGTTTTTAGCTAGTACTGCTAGCTTGATTTGGTTTATTAATTTTTACTTTCCTTTAGGACCTCTGTTACGGATATTTTTTCCTGTCCCCATCGCCCTAGTATATCTCCGTTGGGGTAAAAGAGCAGCATGGATGGCAGCAGTCACATCGGGTTTGTTGCTTTCGGTGCTGATGGGACCAGTCCGCAGTCTGCTGTTTGTCATGCCCTTTGCTTTCATGGGCGTACTTTTGGGGGCAACATGGAATCGTCGGGTTCCATGGATTGTTTCCATCACTTTAGGTGCGCTTTTGGGCACCATAGGAGTCTTTTTTCGGGTGTGGTTGATGTCGGTGCTGTCTAATGAAGACCTTTGGGTTTACATAATTAATCAGGTGACAGATTTTGTGGAGTGGCTATTCTTGAGACTAGGAATTTTATCGAGTCCTAGCGTGTTTTTTATCCAAGTAGGGGCGATCGCCGTAATTGTCATCAACAATTTTATCTACCTATTTACGGTACACATAGCAGCATGGCTGCTGTTGGATCGCCTAGGTAATCCTATCCCCCGCCCTCCACGCTGGGTGCAAGTCATTATGGATTACGAAGGGTAGTCCTATAGCTGTATTTTTTTCAATAATGAATAATGACTTTATTCGCATTTACACTCAGCTTGAACAGGCTCAGCAATGGATTGCTAAGTATCGCGGTTGTTTACCCACATTTGCCTGTGTTTTAGGATTTACTGAAACTTGTTTGATTCCAGGAATTTCCGCAGCAGGTAGCACTCCCGAAGATAGGCAATACACTGCTTGTGCAGATGCGGAGTTTTTGTACTATGGTTTGGAGCACCAACCCAAGTATCCTCTACCACCACTGGCGGCTGGGGCGTCGCCCGTTTTTATTTCCCGTACCGTCATTGAGGCGCTTAAAATACCAATTTATATATTTAATGCTGGTTTACCTCAGCCCCCTGCTGTCCCAACCATTGATTTGGGTGGTTATCCAGCTAGGTGTTTGAGTCAAGGTGCTGCTATGGAACTAGCAATGGTACACCACTTGTTTAAACAAGGACTGGTTTGGGGTGAACGACTGGGTACCAAAATCCAGAACCAGTACATCATTTTAAGCGAGTGTGTCGTAGGAGGCACAACAACTGCCCTAGCAATTTTAACAGGCTTAGGCATACCAGCAATGGGAAAAGTTAACAGCAGTCACCCAGTTTGTAATCACGCGCAAAAGTGGGCAGTCGTGCAAGCTGGGTTGGAGAGGATGAGGAATGACGCAAACAAGGGTAGACAAAGGGACACGGAGAGAGAAAACTTCCCCGCGTCCTCGCGTTCTTGTGTCTCTGGGTCCCCTCCTGATCCCCTGCAACTTGTGGCTGCAGTGGGCGATCCCATGCAGATCATGGTAGCTGGGATGGCGATCGCTCTTAGTCGCAAGTGTGGCGTTTTGCTTGCTGGTGGGACACAAATGCTGGCAGTGTATGCTCTGATGAATGCTATTACCCAAGCTTACGCGATATCTTGGAGACCAGAAGAAATCGTCATAGGAACAACCCGTTGGGTTGCAGAAGACCCAACGGGCGGCACAATTGAATTAGCCCAGCTAGTTGGTCAGGGAAGCATAACCCCTAACGGGGTGACTCCGCCGCTATTAGCTACTGGACTGAGTTTTGCAGATTCTCGTTGTTCTCAACTTAGAGCTTACGAGCAAGGTTTTGTAAAAGAAGGTGTGGGCGCGGGAGGTGCTTGTCTAGCTGCTTATCTCAGCCGAGGTTGGCAACAACATGAACTTTTAAAAGCAATTGAAGCTCAACTGGAGCAATATCAAAAGAAGTCAGAATTCAGAACGCACAATTGAGAATATAACCAAGCATAAAAGGCGCTTGGTTCAAGCTTTAGAAGAATTTTCTTTTTGCTTAATGCTTAATATGTAAATCCAGCAAGCATACAGTGAACTCACCTAAAAAACGGTACACAAATCCATTCTGACTTCTGAGTCCTAAGCCCTGAGTTCTTTATTGGTTAAGAGTGAATTCTTTTATGCAGTAATTGCTCTTCCAAAGCAGCAATGCGATTGTATGCTGCTGTTAATTGTGCTGTCAGTCGTTGGATTTGAATTTCTGGTGTTAAATTTCTCTCTCCACCTTGAAGATTAGTGTCTGGATATATGCCATCTGCTATAACGTCCTTATGTTCAAGCTCTGGATGAAAATTGATTTTTCCTCGGAACTGGTAGCGCCCTGACTCGCTATTTTCCAGTAAGTTATCATTGGTCTCTTGTGCTTTCACTAAGCAGCCCTCTGATATAGCTTGAGAAACTTTAGTATCTAGCTGCTCAATCACCTGGTGGAGGGCATCCAGCTTGTGACCTAAAGTTAGGACCTGCTTTTGTAATGGCTCCATTTAATACTCTCATCCGCTTATTTTCTCTATAGTATTCAATCTCTTGGCAATGTTAACCATACTTATGATTTTTTTAACTTTTAATATCTTCTGTTGAAATGTAATACTTAAGTCAGTAATTGGAAATAGATTGATACATAACACGCAAGCATTACTAAACATTTGTATTGAGAAACATGAATTTTTGGGACTATTTTTGAGAAATACTGGCGTCTAGTGTTTTCTTCAGTGATGAACGTGTAGAGGTGCAAAGCCTTGCATCCCTATTTATCCAGAATTTATCTAGAAGAAATACCTACAAATAAATTTGGTGGCTCGAACAAGGAAAAAGTCTCTTTCTCTCCACGCATCAATTCACAGCACAAGACTTTTCCTGAGTCGCTTTTACTTCAGAGACTATAAAACGAAAAATGACACAATCAGCACTCAATCTTCAGGGCTGTTTCTATGAAGAATTACGTAGGTTCAGTATCACTATTGTTAAGGACTTAAACCTGACTTGTTAGTAGAATCCCTATGAGTCAAGAATCCCACGGCTTTAGCTTAGGGTAGCCGTGGGATTGTCAATGTATTATGTATGCAACCAAAAAGTGCAAGGTGTCATCATCCGTCCTCAACCCAAGCGGTTGACCTAACTTCTTTGTTTGAAAGAGTCAAGCCATTCTTGAACTTGATTTCTGGCAATATCGCGAGCACCTAAACCAAAGGCTAAGGCAATAGCAACTGCGATCGCCCCTAGTAAAAGTCCAAAAGCTAAATTCACAATATCACTGGCAACACCAATTTGTTGCAGTGCCATTGCAGATACAAGGGCAATGATAGCAATCCGCGCCACTTGTCCCAAAATTCGTGCTTGGCGATCGCCAGAACTGGTAATGATGTTAAACGCCAAATTTGCCAGAAACAAACCAATGGCGAATATCACCAATCCAGCTAAAATTCGCCCTAAAACTATCACAATGCCACTCACCAGTGCTGTCAGCGCCGGAATGTTTAGGATATTTACTGCTGTCAAAGTTGCAAACAGCATAATCCCCACGAAGACAATAATGCCAACAATTTCTGATGGGCTACGGGCTGGTACTGCGGGTGTTGTTGGTTCTTGAGGAATGACGATTCGTCTGGTTGGTGATGGCAGACCCAGAACGGAGAAAATATTATCAAACCCTATACTTGAGAGGATTCTGGTCACGAGATCTGCAACAAACCGCCCAAGGAAATAGGCAATGATCAAAATTGCCAGTGCTGTAAAGATTTTAGGCAGTGCATTGAGAATTTGTTGGAGCATCGCGATCGCTGGCACGGAAATTGCCTGGATTTGCAGCTGGTTGAGTGCTGCAATTGCGACAGGGATCAAAATCAAGACATAGACAATTGTCCCGATAATCTTTGATAGGGATTGTGTTCCTGCAGCATCACTTAATCCAAACTGACTGCCCAAATTGTCGATTCCCGTTGTTGCCAGTAAGTTCGTGACTATCCGACGTACTATGTTAGCCACAAACCAGCCAATAACTGCGATTAACGTCGCACCCAAGATATTGGGCACCATTGAGATAATCTGCGTGACAAGAATTTGTACTGGTTCTAATGCCTGATTTAACCCGAGGGTATTGAGCAATGGAATGAGAAAGACTAAAAAGATGAACCAATACAGAGCATTACCAATTGTTTCACTAAGAGACAACTGATTGAGACTGGGAGTCTCGTCCTGTGGTGGATTTAATCTTTCATCTACCCGCAATGCTTGCAGTCCGCGTACGGTTATCAGCTTAACCACGGTAGCTACCAACCAGGCAATTGCTAGGATAACCAATGCACCTACAAATCTGGGTAAGAAATCACCAATTTGATTAAGAAAAGTGTTGAGCGGCTGAGAAGCGACTCTGAGTTCTAGCGTATCTAAAACAGCAACTATTGTTAAAAGGAGAATGCCCCAAAAGACCACGCTGGAGACGATTTTCTCGACTTGAGGAACCTCGCCACCACCTGTTATCCCTGAGGCAATGCGGTTATCAATGTTGGTGCGATTGAGAAGAGAGCGTGTTAGAGCAGATGCGATCGCAGCAATGAGCCAGCCAATTAACAAAATTGCCACTGCTCCCAGCAAACGGGGCATAAACTGAACCACCTGTTGCAGAGTTCCTTGCAGGTAATTGACGGTATCAGGTTGCTCCGATGGCAAAGTTGGTGATTGTGCCAAGAATTGCTGCACCCTCACTGACAAACTAACTTCCATCACCTGGGATATTCCTTGCCAAGTTATGTTCATGGTTTTTTGGAATGAAAGTTAAGCGTTATTGCAAAAAACACTTTCGAGACTTCTCGCGTAGGTTGCTTTGGCAAGCCTACATTGTCGTAAGTTCACCAGTGTTGTGCTTATACATCTACCAGTAAAATCATATAGAGGGGCGAATAGCAAGAGTAACTTTTTTACTTTCTTATTTCTTGTGATTTGTTATTTCGTTTTATTAAGAAGAAGCGACACAATAAAAAATCATTCCTTGATGTATGAACTCCCATACTTAGGGTAGATGTCGTCTGCTTAAAATCTGATGAAAATTAAAAATTTTGCGTTACTCTAGGTGCAGCAATAGCACAAAAGATGAGCAATGTCTCAAATCTTTGAACAATCGATTCAAATTAATGCTACAGCAACGGTCGTGGAACGTTGTATTACCGAACAAGTTCTCATGCATCGCTGGCTGAACCCCGTCTTGCGTTGTGAACCAGTAGGTCAGTGGAGTACTGATGTCGGTAGTAAAAGTCGATTCGTGATTCAAATACCAGTCATCAAACCTACACTGAATAGCATAGTTGTGGAAAGACAGCCCGGTTTAGTTGTCTGGGAATTCCAGGGTTTTTTCAAAGGGCGCGATCGCTGGGAATGCCAACCAGTAGATAAAGGGACACGCCTGATTAACCGCTTTGAATTCGAGATTCCCAACCCTCTAGTAAGTTGGGGTTTCAAAACTTTTGCCCAAAATTGGACCAAAGAAGATATGCAAGCTCAACTGCGCCGTCTCAAGCGCGTTGCAGAGGAAATACAGCAAGGGTTACGATGAGCTATTCCACATCTTAGATATGCGCAACAGCTTATCTAGTCCTTCTAAGTAGAGTCAGGATCTGCTCAATGACAGCAGCATCTTGGGCATGCGGAGCTTTTGTCAAATAAGCTTCCAAGTCGTCAGCAGCTTGAGTAAACTCACCAAGTTCGTAGCACAAAAGACCGCGATCGCGCAATTCTAGTACCGCACCAGGAAACAGCAGTAAAATCCGTTCAACGGCGGCTAGGGCTTTTTCCAACTGTTGTTGATTCAAGTAAATATATTTCAGATTCGCTAATATCCTTGCCAAAAATTGCCTTTTACTCACTTTGGCTAAAAATTCTGGTTGGAGCTGCATGGGTTGTTGATAAATTTGATTGAGCCGTTCTTGGCAATCTTGTGGAAACATGATTTCGCCACGATTAAACGCATCAATAAAAATCTCCGTTTCTGGAATGTCAGGGCGAATCAGGAAATGCCCTGGCATTCCTACTCCCACCATAGGAAAGTCTATTCTTTGGGCAATCTCTAGGTAAACCAGTGCTAAGGTAATAGGAATTCCGACTCTACGGTCGATAACATCATTCAAAAAGCTGTTGTGTGGATCATAATAATTTTCTGCGTTCCCCGCAAATCCCAAGTCATCGTAGAGATACTGATTAATACTTTGAATAACTTTCAGAACATACCTCTGTGATGGCAAGCGTTCTTGTAGCTCCATAGCCATTGTATCAAGGGCATTGAGGTATTCATCTGGATACAGGTTAGGGTATTCTTCTTGTGCAATGTACAAAGCTGCCTTCGCTAAGTTAATATGCTCATCAGGCTGCTGGATTTCTTGAGCAAAATATTGCCGCGCTGACGAGAAGTTCATAAGCAGATGGTGTTGAATAATCTAGGTTTAAGAAAAAGACTGGAGCGGATAAAAAGCTTTTTCCTACTTCTATATTAAACTTGCTACTACAATAAAAAAATGAAAATTTAAAATTTAACTTATAATCAAGCAAATAATAGGATTATCAAGAGCTAAGCTGTTATGGGTTTAATTTAGACATTTATTCGTGCAGATCGTTAAAAGTCAAAGATTCAGAGTCAAGAAGAGTTTTTGACTCAAGATTTTCCTTAAGGAAAAAAGCATTGCGAGACTTTCTCACAAGCTATTTTTTAAGACAGTTGAAGATGTACGTGCATTAGTTGATGTCTTTCGGTACCAAAAGACAGAAAGCTGCTGGCTAATAGACTTTTTGCACATAAATGAAAAGTTTGACACCTAGCGTAGGACCTATCTAAAAATTATAACGAAGTTGCTTTTAACAGGTTGCTACAGGGAAGGTGGAGAGTCCATAGATACATAAGTCGTGATGTACTGGTATGCATTTTACCGACTTCTTCTGCTCCGGTGAGAAAACTAAATTGTCAATTGCTCTCACCATATTTTCATTAACTTAAACGAACACGCCAGAGGCAACACCATATCACCCCAAAGGGTACTTATCACTCTGCAAAATCAGCTTTAAAGTGGGTGAATTAACAGATTAAAAGCGAAGTGGCATGGCGGCGCTCTCTCTGCATTGTGTAGGGAGAGCAATTTTTCACTTATCCTCAATCACAACGACTGTATGCAGCCAAATCATGCGCGGTATGACTTTCGGGTTAAGCAAGACATTTATAGAAGAGTCTATATTAGACCAAGATAATGGTCGCTTAGTCGTGCATAACTTAGGCGACTATCATGTTTCAGCCCCTAAAAACATGAAAGAATTACAAGATATCGTTACCGACTTCCTCACCATTAAAAATTGCGGTCAAACTGCTGCACTTGCCACAGTTGTTAAGGTCAAAGGTTCTACTTACCGACGACCAGGTGCTCGAATGCTGATGACCGAAGATGGTTGCATGACAGGCTCTATTAGTGGGGGTTGTTTAGAACATGACGTTTTTGAACACGCCAAACAAGTTATGGTTTCAGGTGAACCGACTTTGGTAAAGTATGACCCAGAAGTTGCAGAAGAAATTATTTGGTCACTTGGACTTGGTTGCAATGGAGCAGTTCATGTTCTCATTGAGCGTTTGGATAAACAATTAACATTCATTAGCGAGTGTCTAACTAACAAACACTCAGGAGTTTTAGCAACAGTGTTCTGTGTAGAAGGTCAGGTTCAGGCAAAGGTGGGAAATCACCTGATGCTCTACCCAGATAATAATATTACTAATGAAATTATTGATCCTACTCTGACCCAAGCTATGGTTGCAGATGCTCAAGCAGCGCTTTATGAGCAAAAGTCCAAAGTGAAGACTTACCAACTGCCAGCAGGTCGTGTAGAAGTCTTGATTGAATTTATCAAGCTGCCAATACCACTGCTCATTTTTGGGGCAGGTCAAGATGCTATTCCTGTTGTACGCTTTGCTAAGGATCTTGGTTGGCACGTTACTATCGTAGATCACCGACCAACTTATTTAACCCCAGAAAAATTTCCCAATGCTGACAGCTTAGTTCTCACCAGTGCTGAGGCTGCTCATAAACTTGTGTTGTTGGAGGATAACACTGTAGCTATTGTGATGACACATAACTACTTCCACGACAGAGCACTCCTCAATATGTTACTGCCTTCTGCCGTACGCTACATTGGTGTGCTTGGACCAAAACGCCGAACCACAGAATTACTTCAAGATTTACAGACAGAGGGAATGTTCTACACGGAAGAACAACTGAACCGGGTATATGCTCCGATTGGTCTTGACATTGGGGCTGATACACCAGTGGAAATTGCGCTTTCGATTGTTGCTGAGATTCAGGCTGTCCTTACCAAGCGTGGGGCTGGGTTGTTGAGAAATAGAATTGGACCAATTCATCATCCCGTTGATGAACTAGAAATTCAAGCGATCGAGTCTCCTCACCAACACATCAGCCTATGATCAAGACGCTTTCAGCAGAAAATGCTGCTTCATCAATTGGGGCGATTATTCTAGCGGCTGGCGCATCAACTCGCATGGGTCAACCTAAACAACTACTATACTTTCAAGGGCGTAGCTTCCTACGTCATTCTGTAGAAGTTGTTGTTGCCTCAGTTTGCCAGCCCATCGTTGTTGTCGTGGGGGCATATGCAGAAAAAATGCGTCATGAGGTCAGCCAGCTTCCGGTTCTGGTGGTAGAAAATCCCCAGTGGTACGAGGGAATGGGTGCTTCTATCCAAGTTGGTATGACAGCACTCAACGCCTTTGGTAAAGAAATTGAGGGAGTTGTGCTGACACTGTGCGATCAGCCATTTGTTTCCTGTGATGTTATTAATCAACTTGTTGCTACTTACCATTCCACAGGTCAGGGAATTATCGCTTCTGAATATGCAGATACTTTGGGTGTACCCGCTCTTTTTCACTACAAGTTTTTTTCAGACCTCACGAATTTAAAAGCGTCATCAGGAGCAAAACAGATTATTCAGAAATACTCCCAGGAGGTCTTTCGCTTGCCCTTTACCGCAGGTGCTATTGATATCGATACACCACAGGACTACGAGCGATTACAAATGAAGACTTATCATCAAGGCTGATACAGGGACAGTACTTAGGCGGTAACGCAAAGAAGAAGAGCAATACGATACGCTTCGTATTTATATTAATGAGCACCAAGAATTTTGACAATAAATATACGGTAAATCTATCAATTATTAGTAGTTTTTTAAAGAAATCTAGTTTATAGTTGTTAACAAATCACACAAAACTAGGTGAAAAACATGGCTGACATTGTTGATACTGCCGTTAATGCTGGTTCTTTCAGTACCCTAGTTGCTGCAGTCAAAGCAGCTGGGCTGGTAGATACCCTCAAAAGCGCTGGTCCATTTACTGTCTTTGCACCTACTGATGAGGCTTTTGCTAAGCTTCCACCAGGCACAGTAGACGCATTGCTTCAAGACATTCCAAAGCTCAAGAAAATCTTGACGTATCATGTCGTTCCAGGCAAGGTGACATCGGCTGATGTTGTTAAGCTCAAGTCAGCTAAAACAGTTGAAGGGTCAGATGTAAATATTGATGCTTCAAATGGCGTTAAATTAAATGATTCTACTGTTACAACGCCGGATGTTGCTGCTGACAATGGTGTGATCCATGTCATTGATACAGTGTTAATTCCTGCATAGACAAACGCTAAAACAGCGAATACTATGAGTGGGGCAGCGACTATAAGTAGTCACTGCCCCACAACCTTGCAAATATGGTTGAGTAAACACGTTACAACAGCAGCGCTTACTCAGTAATTCACACCGATTCTTAATGCTTTCTTCCGTTTGAGTCTACGGAATGCCCTACCGCAGACTGTGAACTTCTTACTTTTGACTGGGTAATTGACAGAGTCACCAAGCGATTTGATGCAGGCGCCCAAGCGTCAATAACGGAGTATAACCGACTTATTACTCCACAGCCTTATTTTTAAGGAGAAATTTAGGCGCAATAGAGGGGATCGTTCAGTGCTACTCTTGAAGATGACATTGCAAAATCTTATGTCTCTCTTGACCCTATCTGAAATCTAGCTTCAATATATTAGGCTCAGCATGGTCACCACTGCAGAAAAAACAAACATTGGTTACATTACCCAAGTCATTGGTCCGATTGTAGATGTTAAGTTCCCTAGCGGTAAAATGCCGCAAATCTACAATGCTTTGACCATCAAAGGCACTAACGAAGCCGGACAAGAAATCTCAGTGACGACTGAGGTGCAGCAGCTGCTAGGTGACAACCAAGTACGAACTGTTGCCATGAGTTCCACTGATGGCTTAGTGCGCGGTCTGGAAGTTGTTGATACTGGCGCTCCCATCAGTGTACCTGTTGGTAAAGCCACGCTGGGTCGCATTTTCAACGTCCTTGGCGAACCCGTAGACAATCAGGGACCTGTCAATTCTGAAGAAAAATTGCCCATCCACCGCGAGGCTCCCAAATTCACGGAATTGGAAACCAAACCATCCGTGTTTGAGACTGGGATTAAAGTTGTTGACCTGCTAACTCCCTATCGGCGCGGTGGTAAGATTGGCTTGTTTGGCGGTGCTGGTGTAGGCAAGACCGTCATTATGATGGAATTGATTAACAACATTGCTACACAACACGGTGGAGTGTCAGTGTTCGCTGGAGTGGGTGAACGCACCCGTGAGGGCAATGACCTCTATAACGAAATGATTGAGTCTGGGGTTATCAATAAAGACAATCTCAATGAGTCGAAGATTGCTCTAGTTTACGGTCAGATGAACGAGCCACCCGGAGCTAGAATGCGGGTTGGTCTGTCCGGATTGACCATAGCAGAGTACTTCCGCGATGTGAATAAGCAGGACGTGCTGCTGTTTGTTGATAACATCTTCCGGTTTGTACAAGCAGGTTCGGAAGTGTCAGCGCTGTTGGGACGTATGCCTTCTGCGGTAGGATATCAGCCGACACTGGGAACCGACGTAGGTGCGCTGCAAGAGCGCATCACCTCCACAAACGAAGGGTCAATTACCTCTATTCAAGCGGTATACGTACCTGCTGACGACTTGACCGACCCCGCACCTGCGACCACCTTCGCTCACTTGGATGGAACAACAGTGCTATCTAGGGGTTTGGCAGCTAAGGGAATTTATCCAGCTGTGGATCCGCTAGACTCTACTTCAACAATGTTGCAACCCAACATTGTTGGTGATGAGCACTACAACACTGCTCGTGCTGTACAATCCACGCTGCAGCGTTACAAAGAGCTTCAGGACATCATCGCCATTCTTGGTTTGGATGAACTGTCTGAAGAAGACCGTTTGACCGTGGCGCGTGCGCGGAAAGTTGAGCGTTTCCTGTCCCAGCCTTTCTTTGTGGCAGAAGTGTTCACCGGTTCTCCTGGTAAGTATGTGAAGCTCGAAGATACCATCAAAGGCTTCCAAAAAATTCTTTCTGGAGAATTAGATGATCTGCCAGAGCAGGCTTTCTATTTGGTCGGCGATATCAATGAAGCGATCGCCAAAGCCGAAAAACTCAAAGGCTAAAAATTAGTCAAAAGTGAGCCAGCGCGATCTTGGGGGTTTCCCCCAGAAGCGACTGGCGAACCCCGAAGGGGTCAAGAGTCAAGATTTGAACTCTTGGCTCTTGAACTCCAAGTGACTCTTCTTGATCCTTAGCTCTTAACATATGACGTTAACTGTTCGTGTAATTTCCCCAGATAAAACAGTGTGGGATGCATCAGCTGAGGAAGTCGTTTTACCTAGCACCACTGGTCAACTAGGTATCCTTAGTGGACACGCACCACTGTTAACCGCTCTAGACACGGGTGTTATGCGAGTACGCCCAAGTAGAAATCAGGACTGGGTGGCTATCGCCTTGTTGGGTGGCTTCGCTGAAGTCGAACAAAATGAAGTCACAATTCTAGTCAACAGTGCTGAGCGGGGCGACAAAATTAACCTAGACGAAGCCCGTGCTGCTTTTAACGAAGCAGAAACCAAGTTGAATCAGGTACCCGCAGGCGATCGCCAAGCACAAATCCAGGCAGATCAGGCATACAAACGCGCACGTGCTCGTTTTCAAGCCGCTGGTGGAATGGTATAAGTGCTTTTAGGTAGGGCATATACCCTACCTAGAAATTGTTCTTTTATGTTGATTTGATTTTCTCAATTCTACAAATCTCACTTCCTGTATTAGCTTAAAACCAGCTAATGCAAGGCAGCTTAACAGGCAGCAAAGTCCTGGGGCGTCATCAGGCGAGAGTCCAAAGATGTGTCGATTGTATTCTCAAGTTGATACATCCGCATTCCTATTCCTCTAGCGAACTAGAGTATCCCTATCGATAAACTGTATTTTTTATAAGAGCCAGAGCAGAAAATCCTATGGCTTCAGCCCTGGTGCAGTGCATACCAAGTACATTACTTGTTCTATAGCTAACTCCCCAGGCAGGATTCGAACCTGCGACCAATCGGTTAACAGCCGACCGCTCTACCACTGAGCTACTGAGGAACGTCACGATTACTTATAGTAGCCCTAAGAAAAGGATTTGGCAAGTGGTTTTGCAATTTTTTTTTGCTTTTTTGGAATTAAGCCTAAAGAGTAGCATTGGCAAGCGTTGGCAGTTCTCTGTTGTGCTGAACCAACACCAAAAAATCGTAGACAGATATTCCAAAACTGTCTGGAAAAGTTTTATTCAGTATCAGTACTCAAAACTCAGTTCTATTTGAATCCCATCCGCAATTCAGCTAGCCGCTGACGTGCTTTGGCGTCGATAGAATTAGCTAAAAACCTGGCGTTAGATTGCTTTCTTGGTTTATACTTTTGCCGCACACGACAAACACTGGATTGCACATCGTAACACAGTTGCTGTGCTGACATCCATTCAGCCCCGTACCCCTGTATCATCAACTGCTGTGCTCGGTCTGATGTCGCAACAATCATGCGAGCAATAAGAGATTGGGCTAATGAGGAGCGTAAAGATGCACAGACTTTTTCAATGTAAGTGTCTGCTGTCTGCCCGAAATCTGTATAATGAACCGATAGAAGCTCAGTAATAATTTCTCTGTTACTACAGGTGTTTTGATATTGGGCATCAAACACAACTTGGGTCTCATAACCCTGAAACGCAGTGTAGCTCGTTAAAGCTTCTATGAGTTCCCAACGAGCTGCCTCTAGTCCGGCAGTGTCACGGGTTTTTTTCAAGCAAGACCAAGCACCTATTATGTTGTAGCCGTCCACGAGCAAAACGGCTGGGGGAAGAGAACGGGGCATGATTTTGGATCACAATTTTCTAGAGTTAACAAAATTCATTCATAAGATTTATAGTAATTCAACCATTGCTTGTAACACTATGTTACAAAAATAAAAATGCATAGATAAGGGTGTGGAGGTAGATCAAGTCGAAATATGCCCTACAGCACGCGACGTGACCAAAATTTCCCCACACCCTTATCTCCCTAGGTTTCAGAAACTTCGTCGTGTAACTCCATCAGCCGTCGTTTTAGCCGCTGTGGTTCACCCCGATCTACTAAAGAACCCCGTTCTAGTAGTAAAGCCCCATCACAGTAATTCAACTCGTCTAAGCGATGGGTTACCCAGAGGGCTGTAATACCACGACTTTTGACTAGGCGGCGCACGCCAGCAACCAATTCTAATTGGCTATCTGGATCAAGCAAAGCAGTGGGTTCATCTAACAACAAGACTTCACAGCGCCGCGCTAAAGCACCAGCGATCGCCACCCGTTGTTTTTGTCCACCACTCAAAGCATAGATAGGGCGTTTTTGCAGTGAGAGTAAATTGACCGCCCCTAACGCCTCCTCAACGCGCTCTCTAACAGCAGCTGGTGGCAGTTTTTCCTCCACCAACCCAAAAGCCACATCAGCACCTACTGTTGGCATGACGAGTTGATGATCGGGATTTTGGAAGACAAAGCCTACAGGATGCAAAAGACGAATTTCGCCAGATTCAGGAGTTAATAGCCTTGCAAGTAGTCTAAGTAAGGTGGATTTACCACTGCCATTTGTACCCAAGAGCATCCAAAATTCACCCTTGGGCACTTCTAGAGAGCAAGACTTTATCGCATACTCTCCCGATGACCAGCCAAAGTTTAAATCCTTTACCTCTATGCCTAGTTCCGTCATGCGTATACCAATAGCGCTTTACTCAGCTGCTATGGCGAAAAAACCAGGTGGTCTACCAGATCCTGCGGCTGCACCGTCTTTCTGAGTGATCTGCACTCCAGAAATTTCACCAGCACGGACGGCGACTTTTTTTTCTGTCTTGCCCTCGCTTTTGAGTTCTACAATCTCAGGGTTACCAGACTGCATTGCTGCCACAATGAGTTGATAAACCGCCTCAGCATCCTCAGCTGACTTACGTTCTATGGATATGGGGAAAGCAGTGTTTTTTACGGTTAAGTCGATGGTAAACATTTAGCTTTATCAAATTTAACTGTAGGACTCATTTTAGCGTTAGCTCGCCAGTGTATGTGGAGACGTGGAGAGAGTAGAGGGTCATCCTGAAAATTTAGATTAAAAAAATTAAAAAGATACTGGAAAAATTAGAGGACTTTACATAAAATTTGATTAGAGTCAGTAAAAAATTGTAAACTAGATTGACAACCTAGTTAACTTTCTGTTCTACAGAGGCAGTCAAATGTCAATCTTAGAATAGAGAGAGCAAACCCGTAATTATAAAAGTTTGGAGATTTGTTGTAATGACCATCGCAGTTGGGCGTGCCCCCAGTAGAGGGTGGTTTGACGTTCTGGACGACTGGTTAAAGCGAGACCGATTCGTGTTCGTAGGTTGGTCAGGGATACTACTGTTTCCCTGTGCGTTCCTAGCACTAGGCGGTTGGCTAACCGGTACAACATTCGTGACATCGTGGTACACGCACGGCATCGCCTCATCGTACCTGGAAGGCTGCAACTTCTTGACAGTAGCAGTATCAACACCAGCAGACGCAATGGGACACTCATTGTTGCTGTTGTGGGGACCAGAAGCACAAGGGGACTTCACTCGGTGGTGCCAACTGGGAGGATTGTGGCCATTCGTGGCATTGCACGGGGCATTTGGTCTGATAGGCTTCATGCTGCGGCAATTTGAAATCTCACGATTGGTAGGAATTCGTCCCTACAACGCGATAGCGTTTAGTGCGCCGATAGCGGTGTTCGTGAGCGTGTTTTTGATGTACCCATTGGGACAGTCATCTTGGTTCTTTGCTCCCAGCTTCGGAGTGGCAGCCATCTTCCGTTTCTTGTTGTTCTTGCAAGGATTCCACAACTGGACACTCAACCCGTTCCACATGATGGGAGTAGCGGGAGTGCTGGGTGGAGCGCTGCTGTGTGCGATTCATGGTGCGACAGTAGAGAACACGTTGTTTGAAGACGGAGAAGGGGCAAACACCTTCCGTGCGTTCAATCCGACTCAAGCAGAAGAAACCTACTCAATGGTGACAGCAAACCGATTCTGGTCACAGATATTCGGTATTGCCTTCTCCAACAAGCGCTGGTTGCACTTCTTCATGTTGTTTGTGCCAGTCACAGGGTTGTGGATGAGCGCCGTTGGCATTGTCGGTTTGGCACTCAACCTGCGAGCTTACGACTTCGTGTCGCAAGAATTGCGCGCGGCGGAAGACCCAGAGTTTGAAACTTTCTATACCAAGAACATTTTGCTCAACGAGGGGATCCGCGCTTGGATGGCTCCTCAAGATCAGCCACACGAAAAATTTGTATTCCCAGAAGAGGTACTACCCCGTGGTAACGCTTTGTAATAGTCATCCTATTCTCAGCATTTTCTGATCAATTAGAACCCGCCTGATGGCGGGTTTTCTTGTCATTTGTCTTTGTACTAATGACAAATAATTAAAAACTTATGTTATCCTAAGTAAAGGTGAATAACCCAGAGATAAACACTCTGCCTTTTTGAGATTTAGTCCGTTCAGGCAACAAGGAGGTGATGCCCATGACAGATAGTAGTAAACGCATGGGTCATCAGGTTGCAGTTAACCGGCTGTGTGCTGGGGCTGTTCTCTAAAAGTTAGTCTTAGTCTTTTAGTAAGGCTAAGTTCAACTAATTGCCTAGGCTAGCTTGGAGTTCCTTCCGGCAGTCTGGTTGCAACCTGAAGACCCGCTAGACCGCTCTTACCTAGATCTCTAGATCTAAAGTAAGAGCGGATAGTTTTATGTAAGAATCTTCTGATTTGTCCAGCTTTTGTACGCAGTGCCTTGGCTATCTTGATAGGATGTTGGTCGATGACTTTGTCAAGACAAGCAGGTAACTCTTCACCTTGAGAAACACCCTATAAGAATCACCTGCTCTCTGGAATTCCTAGGCGATGGAATCGAGACATCTTCAAGGCAGATAAACAGGTGGCATTTCATAAAACCGTAACGTTTGCGCAGACTGATGCCATCATCATAATCTCGCTCTAAATTCAAAGCCCTTGCCAAATACAACTCTTCATCGGACAATTTCCCGTTGGCAAGAACCCTCTCTCTAGGAGTTTTACAACTTTTACAACAGATATCACCTTTGGAAGAATCAAGGTCAATGGAAAATTCTGTTTATGAGTGCGTATGAGGAGAAACTTGATTGCAATTAGTATGGTGGCGCTTACAGACAAACAACTACACCAAATAGGAATAGCCTCTTTTGCTTGATTTATGTATGTTTAATATCTTATATAAATTTTTTGTATATATCTACTTGGAACATCTGTTAAACAACTAGCGTCTTTTGGACTGCTGAATTCAAATAAGATAATAGAAGAGTCATATATAAATGATTTAGCAGAAAAACGTAGCGAGGAGCGCACATCTATCCATTAGCTCCAAAACGTGAACATCCCGTTTGTGTCGCTAATCAGATCATCTTAACAAAGGAAGCAAGAGATTCAGTTTTTGGAATTTTATGAATATGTCACAGCTACTGACTGAAGCAGAAATTCAACAAAGGGCAAACAGTCTGCCAAATTGGACAGTAGAAGAGTCAACTTTGCAGTCTACCCGCAAGTTTAAAAACTTTGTCCAAGCAATTGAGTTTGTAAACAAGCTTGTTGAGCCTGCAGAGTTAGCAGGGCATCATCCAGATATCAATATTTCTTACAACAAAGTCAAAATTGCACTCACCACCCATGATGCAGGTGGATTGACACAGAAAGATTTTGATTTAGCAGAGGTAATTTCGCAAATCGATTAAACAATTCTACTGCTTATATATACTGGCAAAATGACAGATTTCGTGCGTGGTATTGTGCTTGTAAAAAGCCTGAATAAGGAGGTTTTTGACCTCATGTTGTCTTTGGGTTATTTTTTGCGTACAGAGATGCGTTGTGTGACACTTTATAAGGCGCTCACTTCAATCTTGTCATCCAGTTTTCCCAATTTATAATAACGAATAGATACAGTTATGTTTTTGCATAAGTTAATCACATAATTTCTTTACCTTAGCTTAACAAATTGTTAGCTTGGCAAAAACTAAAATAGTGTAGAGGGCAAGTATGCCTAATCCACAAGTATTAATAAAAACTTGCAGTTTCGATCATAAGTTGCAGCAAAGTACAAGGTGTGAGGAGAACAGGAAAGATGTCTAGTCTCTTGTGGAAATCCCTGGTTGTTAGTCCAGCGGTTTTAGGAGCAACGTTGTTAGTGTCCGCAACAGCGATGGCTGGTCAGAGCACAACAACTCAACAAGTTGTGACGACAGAAGTGTCACAAATTAGCAATAATCAAGAAGATTCTGCATCCGTATCTTCAGTATCAGTATCAAAAACCTCGACTACAGCTGGAACGAAAGCTGAAGTTACCTCCAAGCAAGAAACGTTGGCTCAATCACAACAAACTGATGTTAACGTTCTGGAGCAAGTTAACAACTACAGCAACGAGGGAAAAAGCTCTCAATCTCAAGTGACATCGGTTTCTCAGTTCTCGGACGTGCAGCCAACAGACTGGGCATTCCAAGCATTGCAGTCCTTGGTTGAGCGCTACGGTTGTATTGCTGGTTACCCCAATGGAACCTACCGCGGGAACCGTGCTTTGACCCGTTATGAATTTGCTGCTGGTTTAAATGCGTGTTTGGATCGGGTGAACGAACTCATTGCCACAGCGACTGCTGATTTGGTCAGGAAAGAAGACCTAGCTACCTTACAGCGCTTGCAAGAAGAATTTTCTGCAGAACTGGCAACTCTACGCGGTCGTGTGGATACATTAGAAGCACGGACAGCAGAATTGGAAGCTAACCAGTTTTCGACAACGACCAAACTCGTGGGTGAGGCAATCTTTGCTCTGACTGATGCTTTTGGTGATACAGCAGGCGACAGAAATAACACTGTCTTCCAAAACAGAGTACGCTTAGACTTGCAAACCAGCTTCACAGGTAGAGACGTTTTGCACACTCGTCTGGCGACTGGTAACGCAAGAAGATTTGACCTGGGAACGA
Organism: Nostocales cyanobacterium HT-58-2; assembly: GCA_002163975.1. Lineage (GTDB taxonomy): Bacteria > Cyanobacteriota > Cyanobacteriia > Cyanobacteriales > Nostocaceae > HT-58-2. Next base: position 602,847 of record CP019636.1, read on the forward strand.
CCGCATTTAATGGACAAACTTCCGCTGAAGGCTTTCAAACCTTTAACATCACAGGGGATAGCAACGCCAGCAATGATATTGTCCTAGATTGGTTGGCTTACTACGTCCCTGTGGGACCAGCCCAACTATACGTTGCAGCTACTGGCGGTATTCACAGCGATTATGTTGCTACCAACAACCCTTATTTTGAGGACTATGATGGTGGTAATGGTGCTTTGTCCACCTTCGCTTCGGAAAGCCCAATTTATCGGATTGGTGGTGGCGCAGGTGCTGCGCTGAATATTCCCTTTGGGAAAGGTGGAGGTATTCTCAAACCAAGTTCATTAACCATAGGTTACTTGGGATCTGAAGCAAATAGCCCCAATGCAGGTTCAGGCATTTTTGAGGGTAACTACGCTGCTTTAGGACAGTTGAACTTTAATCTTGGCGATCGCGTTGCATTAGCCGCCACTTACGTTCATGGATATCATGGTGCAGGCAGTGCTTTGTTTGATGCAGGCAGCGTAAACAGTCCTGTAGTGGGTACTGCCCAAGCCAACGCTCTGAGCACCACAAACGCATCTTCTAGTAACTCCTACGGTCTGTCAGCAGCGTTTAAACCCAGTGACAGATTCTCCGTCAGTGGTTTTGTTTCTTATCACGACGTTACTGGCTTTGGTTCCAATGATGATTTTAATGCTTGGAGCTACGGGCTTGGAGTCGCCTTACCTGACTTTGGTAAGAAGGGTAACGTTTTAGGTCTTTTTGCTGGTGCGGAACCCTATGCTCGTGGTAGAGTCGCAGGTTCCAATGATGTGCCATACCACTTTGAAGGCTTTTATAAGTATCAGGTGAGTGACAATATCTCCATCACCCCTGGCGTTATCTGGCTAACAGCTCCTGGTCAGAACAGTGACAATGATAATGCGATTGTTGGAACCTTAAGAACAACATTTACCTTCTAAAGAGTGGATAGTCTCTAAAAAATTTGTCAGAAATAAATCAAGCCCTGCTACACAGCGGGGCTTTTTGTATCGCTATTTAAAATAAATAAAAATAACAAACCCCAGTGGTGAACCGGAGTATACTAGGAGAGAGGGCAAAAAAAGAAAAAGCAAAAAACTCTTTTGACTTTCTTTTGATTTCCTCTTTCCTAACCCATCACCTACAATTGAAAACAGCCTGTGGAACTATCGTGTAAATCAGAATATGCAATTCTTGCTCTACTGGAGCTAGCAATTCATTACCAAAGCGGGGAACCGCTGCAAATTAGACAGATTGCGGCACAGCAAAACATACCTGACCGCTATTTAGAACAGCTGCTTGCGACCTTGAGGCGTGGAGGTCTAGTGAAAAGTCAGCGCGGGTCAAAGGGCGGTTATCTGTTGGCACGAGAACCGTGGAAGATAACTCTTTTCGAGATTTTGAGTTGTTTAGAAGGGTTAGATATAAGGGCCTCTTGTGAAGACGACGTCAATCCTAAAACTGTAGACAGCGCTGTTGTAGAAGACATCTGGCAAGAGGCACGGCATGCAGCAAATGCCGTTTTGCAGAAATACACGCTTGCGGATCTCTGGGAAAAACGAGATTCTCGACGACAATTGGACATAATGTACTACATTTAGTTAGTTGTTGGTTGTTAGTTGTAAATTACTAACTGCTAACTGCTAACTACGAACGGCTAACTACTAACTAATAACTAAGGACCTCTGTATGCGAATAGCTCGTGATATCACCGAACTTGTTGGTCGTACACCTCTTGTGCAACTCAACCGCATCCCGCAAGCGGAAGGTTGTCTTGCCCAGATCGTGGTGAAAATGGAAAGTATGAATCCAGCAGCATCGGTCAAAGACCGCATTGGCGTGAGCATGATTAACTCTGCAGAGGCAGAGGGTTTAATTGCTCCTAGTAAAACGATATTAGTAGAACCAACCTCTGGTAATACAGGAATTGCCTTGGCAATGGTAGCAGCGGCAAAGGGCTACCGATTAATTTTAACCATGCCTGAGACAATGAGTGCAGAACGAAGGGCAATGTTACGGGCGTATGGAGCCCAATTAGAACTCACACCAGGAATTGAAGGCATGAGTGGGGCGATTCGGCGAGCGCAGGAAATCGTTGATACAACTCCAAATGCCTATATGTTACAGCAGTTCCGTAACCCGGCTAATGCAAAAATACACCGGGAAACAACAGCCGAGGAAATCTGGGAGGATACTGACGGACGGGTGGATATCATCATAGCTGGGGTTGGAACGGGTGGTACAATCACAGGTGTTGCTGAAGTCATCAAAGCACGCAAGCCGAGTTTTAAAGCGATCGCAGTTGAACCAATCAATAGCCCAGTTTTATCTGGAGGAAAACCAGGACCTCACAAAATTCAGGGGATTGGAGCTGGGTTTATTCCTCAAGTGCTGGATGTAAACTTAGTTGACGAAGTGATTACTGTTTCTGATGAAGAAGCGATTGCCTACGGTCGGCGTTTGGCAAGAGAAGAAGGGCTACTCTCTGGCATTTCTAGTGGAGCAGCTTTGTATGCTGCTATTCGTGTCGCTCAACGCAAAGAAAATGAAGGGCGTTTGATAGTGATGATTCAGCCGAGTTTCGGAGAAAGGTATTTAAGTACGCCGTTATTCCAAGACTTGGAGCCAAAGGTAGCCGCTACCATCAGCTAACGATACATTGGAAGAATGGCAGATAAGACGAACCACTACGAAACACTCAAAGTCAGTCCGAATGCAAGCCAAGCGGAGATTAAGCAAGCTTATCGTCGCTTGGTAAAGATGTTTCATCCCGACAGCAATCAGGGCACCTCAGATCCTGAGCACATTGTCCGTATTAATGCGGCTTATGAAGTTTTAGGTGATTTTCAAAATCGCCAAAATTACGACCAAAGCCTACGTCAGCGATCTCAAAAAACAGCTAGCGATCGGCAACAGCGGACAGCTGCTGCCGGGCAACGTTACCAGGCGACACGACAAACAGGAAGGGATGCGGATGAACAAATTGAGGAATGGCTACACCTGGTTTATCAACCAGTAAATCGCCTTATTTTCCGCATTCTCAATTCCCTAAAGGCGCAAATTGAGAAACTCGCGGCTGACCCCTTTGATGATGTCCTCTTAGAAGAATTTCAGGATTATCTAAACACCTGTCGAGATGAGCTTAAGCAGGCGCAAATGACTTTTCACTCTCTACCAAATCCCCCTAGTTTAGCAAGAGCAGCCGCTCACCTCTACTATTGCCTGAATCAAATTGGCGATGGACTAGATGAGTTAGAATACTTTCCTCTCAACTATGACGAGAGTTACTTGCATGCGGGGCAAGAAATGTTCCGCACAGCCACTCAATTGCATTGGGAGGCACAAGAGTCTGTTGGTATGTATGTATAGTAAATACTAAGTGGTAGGTAGTGGGTTTTTTCACAACTGACAACTCACACCAGAATTAGTTTATGCTGGAAGCAGGAAAAGTTTAAGAAATTTTAAGTTTTGCTCCCAGCTTACTCATGCAATGTATTGTAAATCGTCGCGCTCAGTTTTCAGCGAGTCATCGCTATTGGCTGCCAGAATTGAGCGAAGCAGAAAATATTGAAAAATTTGGCTCTTGCTCAAAATTTCCTGGACACGGGCACAATTATGTCTTATTCGTCTCCTTAATTGGGGATTTGGATGAATATGGCATGGTTCTGAACTTGTCCGATGTCAAACACGTTATTAAGCAAGAAGTGACCAGCCAACTGGATTTTTCCTATCTCAACGATGTGTGGGTGGATTTTCAACAAACTCTACCCACCACAGAGAACATTGCACGGGTGATCTGGCAACGGCTTGCACCCCATTTACCTTTAGTCCGCATACAGCTTTTTGAACATCCTGAACTTTGGGCTGATTATTTAGGAAACGGCATGGAAGCATACCTCACGCTCAGCACTCATTTTAGCGCCGCCCATCGGCTAGCTCATCCTCGCCTGAGCAACGAAGAAAACTTCAAGATTTACGGTAAGTGCGCTCGTCCTAACGGTCACGGACACAACTACCATCTGGAAGTCACTGTGAAAGGGGAAATTGATCCACGCACTGGGATGTTAGTTGATTTGGGAGCTTTGAATAAAGTCATAGAAGATTATGTTGTCGAGCCATTCGATCACACCTTCTTAAACAAAGATATCCCCTACTTCGCTGAAGTTGTCCCTACTGCTGAGAATATTGCACTTCACATCAGTCAATTGCTGCGATCGCCTATCCAGCAATTGGGAGCCAAGCTCTACAAAGTAAAATTAATCGAAAGCCCCAATAATTCATGCGAAATTTACTGTAATGAGTCAGAGTCCAACTCAGTCAACCCAGCACAAAATGAACCCATGTTAGTGCGCGTGTAGCTGAGTTGAATTTCAAACACGGGTCTTAACACCCGTTCAAAAAACTTTGAAAGGGGCGTCTAGTTTCACTAGTCGCCTTTTTTCGCATTTTCTAAAATAGGGGTTGACACAATAGACACCTTAACCTTAGTCACTTTAACTTATCACCACCTTGATAAATGAAACTGCTTACTTGTGTAGTGATTTAGTTTTTAATATTATGCTAATTTCTAATAAAAACTTAAAAAAAAGAAATAAGTAGGCGAGCAGAATTTTTTGTAGAATGCAGTCTTCCTTTGAGTACAGTATCAATTACAAAGTCCCATATGGGTTACGCTTCACGCTTCCTATCCTACATTTCTTCACGTCGAGCTATTAAGATATCAAGCATAGGAAAAAATTATTCATCCCTTGTTTGACGAAGCCCCTGCGAAAGCTCAATTTCTTGATTGTTTTCAAGATGAAGCCCTTTTAGCAATTGCGATAAGCGGAGCTTAAGCTTTAGGCTATCGCTAGCCTTAAGTTACCTTAAGTTAAAAGATTTGCTACCAGTAGGCGCTATACTTTGTATGTCCTAAAAATCTGACTATGTAAAGGACAAGTTTAAGAAATCTACTGTTCATATTTAGAAAAATGAAACTACTTTTTGTCTCCACTCCGGTTGGTCCGCTTGGTAGTGGACTCGGCGGTGGTGTGGAATTGAGCTTGTATAATGCAGCTCAAGAAATGCTTCGGCGGGGTCATCAATTGCAAGTTATTGCTCCGGTTGGTTCCAGAAATGATTTGCCTGTAGTCCAAATTCCTGGCAATTTACAACCTATTGCTCAAGACCAAGAACGCATAGATCCGATCACCATGCCAGAAAACTCCCTACTGGCAAATATGTGGGATTATGCTCGTCAAGTTCAGGATCAGTGCGACCTGATTGTAAATTTTGCCTATGATTGGTTACCATTTTACCTTACACCTTTTTTCCGCTGTCCCATTGCTCACCTCGTTAGTATGGGTTCACTGAGTAATGCTCTAGACCAAATTATCAAACAAATTGTTAGACAGTTTCCCGACACAGTCGCTTTTCGCACTAAGACCCAAGCTGATACATTTGCAATTGAACAGCAGTGTACTTATCTAAGTAACGGTATTGATTTATCATTGTATAATTTTTGTCCTATATCAAAACAGCAATTAGCCTGGTTAGGTCGAATCTCACCAGAAAAAGGTTTGGAGGATGCGGTAGCTGCGTCACAAATTACCAACATTCCCTTAAAGATTATGGGAAAAATCCAGGATGACTCATACTGGGAAAAGATTCGTCAAGATTATCCAAATGCACCCATAGAGTACTTGGGGTTTTTATCAACCAATAAATTGCAGGAGATTTTACGGGAGTCTCGAGCATTATTGATGACACATCGTTGGGTGGAAGCTTTTGGCAATGTCATCATCGAAAGCCTAGCCTGTGGAGTGCCGGTGATTTCTTACAGTCGGGGTGGACCGGCAGAAATTGTCCAGGATGGCAAAACCGGCTTTTTGGTAGAACCTGATAGTGTTCCTGGGTTAGTAGAAGCGATCGCTCGTCTTGATGAAATTGACCGACACACCTGTCGCCACCAAGCAGAAACCAAATATTCTGTACAAGCTTTGGGCGATCGCTTTGAGAAATGGTTTTACCAAATTCTCAAAATGAGGAGTTGACGAGGAAGGAAAAACCACAATTACTGATATTGCTCTGCGATCATGCTCTTTCCTCAACGCATTAGGGAAGGGCTTCTAAACTAGGGGCTGGGGGGGAAGAGTTCATGGACACTCACTCTTCCTCTCACTTTCCCTGGGTTAAAAATATCGACGCTGTGCTGAACGTCGCAAAGAGCAATAAATAACCCATGCCACAAGTCCAAAGCTGAAATTCAGCAATAAGCGGCTCAATGTAAATGAGATGATATCAGGGTAAACAAGCTCAGACGGATTGAGGAAGCTCAAACTTTTGACCAAGAGAAACAATCCAAAAATAGCATTTCCCCCCAACATCAAGACCAACAGCACCAAAGCTTGTTGTTGGTAACGTTGCTTAGTTGTACGACCCCAGATAAGAGCGATCGCGCGTTTGCCTTGCAACTTTCGCAGTAACTGTTCTAGTCGCCAAAACATCCATAGCAGAAACGGAAACAAGCCATAACTGAGAAAACGTAGTGGTATGGGATAGCGACCACTGATAGATAGAACATTCACCAAAGCATGACAAATCACAGCATTCAACCAAGCCCGAGGAACAAGCTGTCGGCATCGATGTAAATAAATATTTGATCCAAGAGATAATGCAAGGGCGTATCCCCAAGGGGCGGAAAACATGGCATGCACTGGTGTGCTGATGATTCGCTCCAAAATTGGTGCTGTGCCATGAAAAAGATAAATCCAATTCTCCTCAGCCGTGAATCCAAGGGCAACGGCGATGCTGAACAGAAAAATAGAAGTGGAGCGAAATCGGTATCGGCGTTGGAGATAGTAAGTTGGGATAATCACCGCTGCAAGCTTGCAGCCTTCTTCTATTGGACCGACTTCTACAAGTTGCCGCAGTGTGACGCCTGCAATGAAACGCTGTATTCTCTGCCAGTCAACTAGACGATTGGCTACTGTTTCAAAAACCCATTCCAAGTTGAGAGCAACAAAACCAGATATTGCTCCCAACACAAAGAAAAACAGCAACCGCATCAAATATGGGGCAGATGGGACACGGTAATAGTAATAGACTAGAAGCAACAGCGGTGGTATCACTGCCCACAAGAGTTCCGTGTACAGACGTAGCATCCTACGTCTCTATGCTTGAGCAATGACAGTGCGGTGACGGGGGCTATTAGAAGTGATGGTGGGAGCATGAAACCCCGCCTTCATCAGTGCTTGCTCAATATCTAAACTGAAATATTCATCTAAGTACGGTTCGGTACTTTTGAGCAGCGTCAAAATATAAGGTGGCATTTTCTTGTACACTTCCGATTTTGGATTCATATCCATAATTGCTAGATGCCCACCAGGACGCAATAAACGTTTTGCTTCGGCAAAAATTTGCCAAGTCGCTGCTTGAGGTAGTTCGTGGCACATCAAGAAAATGGAGATGAGATCAAACGACGCATCTGGTAGCCTAGTAGATTCAGCTGCAGCGTGAATCCAGTTGATATTGGCATGGCGCTGTTCGTTACGATATTTGGCAACAGCTAAGAAGTAGGGAGATAAGTCCAAGCCCGTGATTTTAGCGTGGGGATAAACTTTTTGCAAAGCAAAGGTACTCAACCCCACACCGCACCCTAAATCTAGAATGTCTTGTGGTTCGTTGGAAATTTGCTTTTTCAGGATGTCGTGATAACTCTGGCGGAGCATAGGATCACCCTGCGCCCCAGCACCCTGCCAAATTCCAGCATGGACGGTGTGAGCAGCGACTTCAAATTCTAAGGCAGCTTCCCAGCACAGATCACCTTTTTCATAAGCGTGAAATGGGCGGAAGTAATATTCTGGGTAGGTTGTTTGCGGGTTTTGGACTTTAGCCAAGTCGGTTTGCCAATCACGCGCTTGTAGTGTTTGTACTTCTTCGAGCCAATTGACTCCTATTTTTTCAGCGCGTTTCATCATCATTTGCCTAGCTTGATGCTTAGCTAGGTTAGCTAAAGGCTTGATTGCCAGTACCCCACTTATGAAGCGCGAAGTTAGTCCTGGAGTATTTTTTACAACCGTGTTCATCAGTAATGTTGCTCAAATAAGTTGTCTACCTTCAGAATCAGGAGAAAGCCTGTCTATATGCATCATAATCCCGCAGGTGAGCCGGGCTTTCTCTAAAACAAAGATAATTTTATATTTTTTGATAAAAGGGTACAGTGGTACCGTACCCCGTCTAATACCAATTCAAAATTCAAAATTCTCTCTTGGAAAGTTCTGAGCGGAGGAAACCTCCGCTCAGACTTTCCGCAAAATTCAAAATTATGAAAGTCAGATTTAGTCCGGGTTTCGGGCTTTACATCTGTTGCTTGATTTTGGAGAATAGGTATAAGTTGCTTGGACTATTAAAGTGACACGTTTGAAAGTCAACAGGTTTTAATGTTTTGGTTAAAAAAATAGAGTATTTAAAGTTACCACTTAAAGCCTTTCAACTGTGGGTGATAACTGCGAAGTGCAGGCACGGCAACGAGTAGCAGCAAGAGGAATTTTTTCCAAGCAGTGTGGGCACTCTTTTTCTGTGGGTGCAGGTGGATCTATTTGTTCTTTGCGTTTGAATCTGGCGATCGCGCGAATGGCTAAATACAGAGCAAAAGCAATAATCAGAAAATCAAGTATGCTGCCCAAAAATGAACCAAGGGCAATTTTGCCTTTACCAATAGGAATTCCAAACCCCCGCCAATCTGTGCCGGCAAGCGCTAACACAGGATTCAACAGAGGCATGATAATATCCTGAGTCAAAGAGGTAACAATTTTGCCAAAGGCTAGACCAATTATCACGCCTATCGCTAAATCTATGACATTGCCTTTAAGAGCAAACTCCTGGAAATCTCGTAGAAAGCCAGTGGCTCTTCTTCCATTTCGTCCTACAGCCATAGTATTGGTGTTATTTCTGTTGACGACTCATTATGGGTTTTTATTATGATCTATCTGCTCAATTGGTGTTAACAAACTTTATCTTATATTTATGTTTAATAGAAACAAAAGTTTATTTGCTAATGGTTATTCATTTTTCTAAAACAAAGTTGATACTGTTAGGATTCTATGGCTTAACTTGTTCAACTTGAATACACATTAGCTTTATATGTTATGAACAAACAAAAAAACCTAATTTCCTCGAAAAACTAGGTTTTTTGTTATTAGGATTTACGATTAAGGCTTGAGGATTGAGTATACTTTTCCTAGTCCCTAATTTCCTGTTTTCGGTTTCAGTGCAAGCAACATCTCGACTTGGGTAGTCGTTTTGTCAGGGCTAGTAGCAGTTATACCCAAACCACGAATGGAACTCATGATAGCACTTGCTTCAGGAGTCATCGGCTGCTGTTGTGCAGTGGCAAGACGATTTAACAGAGGTGCGGTTTTGTCCATATCAAGGAAAAAGTATCCACCATTGGGCTTTTGTAAAGTATTAGTAACGGCTTTGAAGCTGTCGCTCCCATCCAAAGACTGACCTTTGCGGTCTGCAAGTGTTTCAGCGATGGGACCACCAATAGTGACAAATACAGAATCATTATCCAGCCAACCGTGTGCTAATAAAGCTCCTTGTTGAGGAATTTGCCATTCAGTGACTTCTTTGCCACCAATACTTCTTTTTGCAACATTCACAGATTGTGATTTGACCAAGTCATCCAGTTTATTGAGGGTGGCTTCAGCGGTTTTGCGATCGCTCGTATGGAAAACCAAGGCTCCCCCAAAACCAACCTGCGCCAACACACCTTGATTTGACGGAATGGCAGCAAAACCGAATTCTCCATCCATCCACCCAAAAATCTCTTTATCCAGGTCAAGATTTACTAATTTCAGTTGCGCTCGAGCTTGCTCTAGTGTAAGCCTCAACTCAGGAACATCTTTGGATTGTTCTACAAGCGCTGACCACCAGTTGCTGATTCCCTGACCACTGAGGAGGGCTATTGTGTCAGCAGGCAATTGAGACAACACTTGTGCAGAAGTATTTTGATATTGGTATTTGACCAATTGTGGATCTAACTTGGCAACGGCTTTCATCCGCACACCCGCATTATCAATACCGACACCCGCTACCATAGATTTCATCTGCTTCAACTGCTTCATGGTTTGTGGGGGAATCGGCGTTGTGTTCGGATTTGCAGCTATCAATTGCTGTACCATGCTCCCATAGTCAGGCACATAAATTTGTGCCAAGGTGTTGTCTACATTGACACCACTTGTCAACATACTATTTGCACCTTCTTTAGTCGCAAAGGAAGGTTCTCCTTTATAAGTATCAATTGCATGCTCTACAGCTTGCTTTTCAGGAGCAATGACAATATGGGTGTTATTCAAAACAGCAGTATAATTAGGTTCACCTTTACCAGTCGTTTCTATAATCTTTTCACCTTTGTAGTCAGCTTCCTGAACCTTGACACCTTTTTGTGCCTTTAATTTATTAGCAAAATTCAAAGCGCTGATTTTGTCCTTGATCCCCACCACCATGAGAATATTAGGTTCCTGTGATGCTTGGGGAGCATTCTGTGCAGCGGTTTTTGCTGGGCTTGGAGGTAACATGGCAATCATGACACCACCTACCCATGGTTTTAAATCTTTTTCATAAGAAATGCTGTTATCACTTGATAAGTTTTTATTTAAGTCCTCCAATCCTTTGGAGATGACCTTTTGGGCTTCGGGAGTACCAAATTGCTCCAACTTTGCCCAAACTTTTGGATCTGTGGAAATGTAGGTTGCTAATATTGCCTCATCCGGCACAACTTTAGCAGCACCCAGAGCGCTAGAGATATCTCCAGAAGGTCCACCCTTAAAATACATATATGCTGCTATTCCTCCTGCCACAACCAAGGCAGTACCAACAGCAGGAATTAAAAATTTTGATTTACTCTCCGGCATTGTCAATATCCTCTTTTCCGCAAAAAATTGTCCTAGAGGTTAGTAAAAACATGATTGTGGAGTTTTTGAATTTACGACCCATCTCCACGAATTTATCGGGATTTACTGATAAAATGGGTAGTCCTATACACTATGGGTATAATAGCGCTCCATGTATGAATTCACAGGAGTTCAGAGCAAATCCGCAAAGGATATGTTCTTTATATGAAAAATATATTCCTTTGAGGAGGAGCGAGCTATTGTAAGCTATATAAAATTTCGGGGGTACTATCAAAAAATATTAAATGCTTAGGGCATAGGACACTTTTTGTTAAATGACAGTTCAAAGTCTTCAGGGTGTATCGGAATTTGATGTGGGAAGTACAGACGATGAAGCTGTTTTTCCTTCTAACATCTATTAATAATTTCAGGGTTACCAAGGTTCAGTAAACATCAATGTCACAGTATTATTTTGACACAGAGAATAATCGGTATAAATCTTTTGAGTTACCAGGGGCAAAACCGCACTACAATCCTGATCGTCCTGGACAAGTAGAGCATATTTTTCTAGACCTCAACCTGGATATTGCTAACAGAAGGTACCACGGTAGTTGTAACATAACACTCACTCCAATCCGCAACGGTATTGACCGTTTAAATCTGGATGCTGTCAACCTGAATGTTGAATCGGTACAGGTCGATGGAAAAGCGCAAAACTTTGACCATGATGGACAAAAATTATCTATCCAACTCGATCCACTGACACAGGTTGGTAAAAGGATTGTCATTGCAATTGCTTACTCAGTAGACAAACCCCAACGCGGTATTTACTTCATCCAACCAGACAAACATTATCCTAAGAAACCCTCCCAAGTCTGGACTCAGGGAGAAGACGAAGATTCTCGCTTCTGGTTCCCTTGCTTTGATTACCCTGGACAACTTTCTACTTCTGAAATTCGCATCCGAGTTCCTAAACACCTCATCGCGATTTCTAATGGTCAACTTATTGCGACAGAAGAACAAGGTGAGGACAAAATCTACCACTGGTCACAGCAGCAAGTTCATCCAACCTACTTGATGACTTTAGCAGTAGGTGACTTTGCCGAAATTCGAGATGAGTGGAATGGGATACCCGTCACATACTACGTTGAAAAAGGTCGCGAGAAAGATGCCAAACGCAGTATGGGCAAAACACCCCGGATGATAGAGTTTTTGAGTGAAAAATATGGCTACTCATACCCTTACCCAAAATACGCCCAAATCTGTGTTGACGACTTCATCTTTGGGGGAATGGAAAATACCTCTGCAACACTGTTAACTGATAGGTGTTTGCTGGATGAAAAAGCAGCATTAGATAACCGCAACACAGAAAGCTTGGTCGTCCACGAGTTGGCGCACCAATGGTTTGGTGATTTGGTGGTGATTCGCCACTGGTCCCATGCTTGGATTAAGGAGGGGATGGCTTCTTACTCTGAAGTTATGTGGACAGAACATGAATATGGTGCCCAAGAAGCAGCATACTATCGTTTACTAGAGGCTCGTAGTTATTTAGCTGAGGACAGCGATCGCTACCGCCGTCCCATGGTCACACATATTTACCGCGAAGCTATTGAACTTTATGACCGCCACATTTACGAAAAAGGGTCTTGTGTTTATCACATGATTCGCGCAGAATTGGGGGACGAATTGTTTTGGAAGGCAATTCAAACATTTGTACAGGATAATGCCCACAAAACTGTGGAAACAGTAGATTTACTGCGGGCGATTGAAAAAGCAACTGGGCGTAATCTTTTGTTCCTGTTTGACCAGTATGTGTATCGTGGTGGTCATCCAGATTTTAAAGTGGCTTACACCTGGGATGGAGATAGCAATTTAGCTAAGGTCACAGTGACTCAGACTCAAGCAGATGCATCGAATCCTGGTAATCGTGATTTATTTGACTTAAAAATTCCTATCGGTTTTGGGTACGTCAAGCAAGAGGACACGAAGAATAAAGAAAATCTCTTTGCGTCTAATCACTTCAAGACTTTCACAGTACGGGTGCATGAACGGGAACAAAGCTTTTACTTCCCTCTTGAGGAAAAACCCCAATTCATCAGCTTTGATGTGGGAAATCATTTCCTCAAAACCGTGTCTCTGGAATACCCAGTACCAGAGTTGAAAGCGCAGCTGGAATTTGATTCTAACCCCATCTCTCGCATCTTTGCGGCAGAAGCTTTAGCGAAAAAAGGGAGTTTGGAGGCTCTAAAAGCACTTTCTACTGCACTCAAAAATGAGCCTTTCTGGGGTGTACGCGTCGAAGTTGCTAAACAACTCGCCCAAATCAACCTAGATCAAGTCTTTGATGAGTTAGTGACTGGGTTAAAAGATCAAAGTCCGTACGTGCGCCGTGCAGTGGCTGAAGCACTCGCCAAAATCAAAACTCATGATAGCTACAAAGCGTTGAAACAATTGGTGAAAGAGGGCGATCCTAGCTACTATGTGGAAGCTGTAGCAACTCGCGCCATAGGAACAATTGCTGCTGGGACCACAGAAGACAAACCCAAAGAAGAAAAGGTTATCCAGCTGCTGAAATCGGTCTTAGAAGAAAAGGCGGGTTGGAATGAGGTCGTCCGTAGTGGTGCGATCGCAGGTTTAGCTGAACTCAAAACTTCAGAAGCTGCTCTCAATCTCCTTCTAGAATACACCCATCTCGGCGTACCGCAACCCCTGCGTTTAGCAGCAATTCGCGCTCTTGGCAAAATTTCTACTGGTCAAAGCCCTGTTAATCTGGAACGGATCTTAGAGCGATTGACAGAAATTTCTAAAGAAAGCTTCTTTTTGACTCAAATAGCAGTGGTTACAGCCCTTGGACAAATGGAAACTCCCAAAGCAATTGGGATTTTGCAAACTTTGGCTGACCAGACACCAGACGGACGTGTACACCGCTATGCTGAGGAAGAAATTGCTAAGGTGCAAAATAACATCGGTTCTGAAAGTGCTCTTCGTCAGTTACGTTCTGAACTTGATCAACTCAAACAACAAAATCAAGAACTCAGAAGCCGCTTAGAAAACTTAGAAGCAAAATCTCAGTCAGAACCAAGAAAATAGGGCTCTTTGTTTGCATAATTCACGCGATTGGGAACATGAGTGTCTCCTTCTCGCGTCTTTTTTTGTTTTGTTTTCCATGAACTTGTCTTCTATGGACATCGTTGTTTCTACCCACTCCATATAAGTATGAATTTGTTAAGCTTTTGTAAAGTATCTTTAAACTTTTCGGATTTAAGAATGCCATTTTAGCATACTATTGACACATACAAGATAAAAATTATACTTTACAATATAAATTTTCGATGAAGATTAGAGTTGCCAAGTGACAATCTGCCTCTGAAATACTACGATTTGATAGGTGTAATTAAACTTCTGTGTAGAAATAACAGAAACACTGTGTACCTTTTCAAAAGGTAGTGATACTGCTCCGTGTTCGTACGAAAGTTGTCAGAGGTCTCAAAATGTGTAAATCCATGCTGACGATTTTTCTCCAGTTCATTTTTAGGAATATTTCTACCGGAGGAATTCAAGCACTCACAAAAATCTTTAATTTGTAGGAGAACATATTTAAAGTATTTTTGAGTGTTATTGAAAATTCCAAAACGTTTGAGCGTTTGCACTTAAATTGTGCTTGGTGATCTCCATGCGTAAACCTGTTCTCACGATTTTTTACCAGTTCAATCCTTGGAACGCCACAATCGGAGGTATACAAACACTCATCAACACCTTTATTAAATACGCCCCAAGCGAGTTTCAGGTAAGACTCGTAGGAACAGGAGACGATCCAAAAAAGCCTCTTGGTGAATGGCAACAAGCAGAGTTTGCAGGCAGAGAAATTAGTTTTCTGCCTTTATTTACACTGCAAAATGACAATGTTAGAAACTTGATACCAACAACCCTGAAGTATACAACTGCCCTTTTAGGTCAGTGTTTTGCTTCTGACTTTATGCACTTTCACAGGATAGAGCCAACAATAGCTGCCCTAAATTGGCAGGGAGAAAAAACTCTGTTTATCCACAATGATATACGGACGCAAATGCAAGCTGCGGGTAACAAAAAGGCAATTCTTTGGCGAAGATTTCCAGCTGCTTACTTTGCGCTGGAAAGTTTGTTAATTCGCCAGTTTAGCCAAATCCTCTCCTGTAATACAGATGCAACTCAACTGTACAAGGAGCGTTATCCTAACTTGCAAGACCGCGTTGCATATATCAAAAATTCTTTTGATAACGAAATTTTTTATCCGTTTCACAAAGATGAACGGGTCGTCAAAAGAAAGGAACTGGCATTTGAGCTAGGTGTGGACGAAAAAACACGTTTTGTTTTATTTGCTGGTCGCCTACATCCTCAAAAAGACCCCATATTGCTGGTACGTGCATTTGCAAGTTTGAACGAGCCGAATGTTCACTTACTCATAGCCGGTGATGGCGAGTTAAGGACAGAAGTCCGTGCAGAAATTGCTAAATTGGGGATTCATCACAGGGTAACAATGCTTGGAGCCGTTACCCAATCAAAGCTTGCACAGATCCATCGTGTCTGCAATGCTTTTGTTCTGAGCAGTGCATATGAAGGTCTCCCTTTAGTCGTTCTTGAGGCGCTCGCGAGTGGGACTCCTGTTGTCACAACTCAATGTGGTGAAACTCCAAAATTACTAACTGCAGATAGTGGAGTTGTTTGTTCAGAACGAACGCCCGTAAGTATAGCAGATGGTTTACGCAAGGTGCTGCTGCATCCTGCAGATTATCCAACAGAGTCTTGCGTGCGGACTGCAAAACCATATGCAGCCCGCACTGTTGTTCAACAAGTTTACAACGAAATGCTGAATCGCTGGGAACAGCGGCTCACCATGAGTGTTTAGGCGTAAGCCAAATTTGCGCTCAAACTAGAGACAAAAAACAGAAACGAAAAACGTAGTTATTGGGAAGAGGAGGCAATGCTTTTTTAAACCCTAAGAAAGAAAAATAGAAACAAAGACAAGTTCCTATGTTCTTGTTTCCGTCTTCAGAAAAGAATGCGACTCGGTATAAATTAGTACACCCTTTTCCAGAGCAAAACTAGCACAACGAAACTAGTATGAAAATTGCTGTAATTGGTGCAAAAGGTCTACCTCCCAAACAGGGTGGCATCGAGCATTATTGTGCAGAAGTGTATCCGCGCATGGTGGAACAAGGACACTCTGTAGATTTATTTGCCCGCTCCTCTTATACTGACTGTTCCTGGCATGAGCGTTATGACTATCACGGCGTCCAAGTGATCTCCTTACCCAGTTTGAGTTTCAGGGGAGTGGATGCTTTTGTGACCTCGGCACTAGGAGCGATCGCAGCCTCGGCTACAAAATACGATATTATTCATTTCCACGCTCTTGGTCCATCCTTATTTACTTGCTTACCAAGAGTTGTCAACACCGCCAAAGTTGTCGTAACGTGTCAGGGATTAGATTGGCAACGAGCCAAGTGGGGTAGTTTTTCAACTCGCATCATTCAATTAGGAGAGAAGGCTGCAGTCCGTTTCGCCGACGGATTGATTGTCGTATCAGATGCACTCCAAAACTATTTTTGGCAAACGTATGGCAGAAGAACTGTCTACATCCCCAATGCGCCAGCAAGTTATGGTGAGTCAGACTCCAAATTTAGTTACGGAACTCAACTTGGTCTTGAACAAGGACGCTATATTCTGTTTTTGGGCAGGCTTGTACCAGAAAAGCGTCCCGACTTGTTGGTTGACGCTTTTAGTGCTTTGAATCCCCGTGGATGGAAACTCGTTCTCGCTGGTGGTGTGAGCGATACGAAATCATTCACTTCAAAGCTTTTAGAAAAAGTTGCAAATAATCCAAATATTATCTTTGCAGGCGAACTTCGGGGACAACGTCTTTGGGAAATTGTCCGGGGTTCAGGGTTGTTTGTCCTTCCTTCTGATGTCGAGGGACTCCCTCTAGCCATGTTAGAGGCGATGCAGGAAGGTATACCAGTCATGGCAAGCGATATTCCACCCCACAAGCAATTGATTAGTGGAGGTCGGGGAAAACTTTTTGCAGCTGGAAACCTCACCTCTTGTATTCAAGCTCTTGATTGGTCAATTCATCATCCACAAGAACTAGCAGCTATGGCTGTCAATGCACAAAGGCACGTACAGTTGAACTATAGCTGGAGCCATATCACTTCTGAAACCCTAAAACTCTACACAACACTTTTAACCTCTCCCGAGCCAGTAGATATTTACGAGCAAAGCCAGACTGGACTGGCTGAGGTTGTGGGCAAAAAATAGGTAGCAAGGGTAGTCATTAGTCATTTGTTCAAATTCTCATGACTAATGACTCATGAGTGAAGAAACAAGAGGGATATATGTGATGGAAAAACGAATATCAAATGTACTAGCAGTACTCAAGCGGCGAAGTGCTCCGGCGATCGCCGCCTTTGCTGCTGTCATTGGTGGAGCGATCGCATACCTTGCAGTTACCCCAAGTAAGTATGAAGCATACGCGCGGCTGATGCTGGACGACAAAAGGGTGAGTGTTTCCGAATTAGGTCGTGATTTGACCCAAGTATCTTCAAACTCACCAGGAAATAGTCCGTTAGCTGACCAAGCAGAACTCATCAAGTCGCAACGTGTTCTGGAACGAGCTATTGCAATTGCTTTTCCTCAAATCAAAGGGAATTTATCTCAAAGCCCGGTATCAACTGCAGAACTCAGTCACAATTTAAAAGTCAAAATTGTCCCAGCAACGAATATTCTTGAGCTAAACTATCAATCTAAAAATCCTCAACTGGCTGCTCAGTTACTCAATGCCATTTCTCAAGCGATGGTTGAGGACAATACTAAGTCCATTAATTCTGAGGCTACCAAAGTCAAGGAATTTTTGGAAGAAAAACAAGTTCCCGAGGCTGATAAACAGCTCAGACAAGCTGAAGCGCAAGAAAACAAATACAGACAACTCAGCGGAATTGTCTCCCTTGAAGAGCAAACAAAAAGCTTAGTGCAGAGTATAGCGACTGTGGAAGACCAAGAGCGGACTCTATCTGCTCAACTGCAAGAGATAAAAGCGCGTGATGTATCCTTGCGGCAAATTACCAACACCGAAAACCTGAACAATGCTTATTCATCCGTTCGCAGTGGACAAGACGAAGAAATCAAGAAGTTGCGGGCTAAGTTATCAGAATTAGAAAATAAGATCATCGAAGCCCGTTTGCGCTTTACAGAAGAGCATCCAAATGTAAGGAATTTGGTTGGAGAACGGGACGCTCTACGTGCTATTTACTCAGAACAACTTGCGCGCGTGTCCTCTGAAAATCAAAACGCCTCTGCAAAGAATTTCGCTGGTGATCAACTCAGTCAAGATTTGAACTCCAAATTTATCGTCAACAGGATAGAAGAATCTGCAGTTAATGACAGGCTGAAACTTTTGCAGACTAAAAAAGTCAACCTCCAGGCTCGCCTTGCACAACTCCCCATTAAACAGCAAACGCTGACTGTACTGACTCGTAAACGGGAAGAAGCCGCCGCGTCTTTGAAGTTCCTACAAAGCAAACTTGAGGAAGCACGGCTTACAGAAGCACAAAAGGTCAGCAACATCCGCGTGATCGAAAATGCAGTCGCACCATCATCTCCATCTGAGCCGAAACAGAAAGTCATATTAGCACTTGCTTCGGTGTTTGGAAGTGTCCTAGCCGTTGGGGTTGTGTTGCTTTTGGAGCTCATGGATAATACATTGCGCGATGCAACCGAAGCCGAAGAACTGCTGCAGTTACCATTGCTAGGAGTTTTACCACGTTTACCTGCTAAGACGCTTGTTCTCAAGCCAGCTAATCAATTTCTAGATAATATTAGCTTGGTTGAGCCTTACCGCACGCTCTTCAAAACCTTGGAGTTTCGTAGTCGTGAACAATTGCGGCTGATTGTTGTCAGTAGTACCATCTCTGGAGAGGGGAAATCTGTAGTGGCATCACACCTTGCCGCTGTTGCAGCTATGCTATCTTGGCGGACATTGGTTATTGATGCAGATTTACGAAAACCTGTCCAACACACACTGTTTCACTTAGCTCCCAAGTTAGGAATCACGGATGTTTTAGAAGGCAACATATCCTTACTAGATGCCGTGCAGCCAACAGATATAGAGAACTTAGATGTGTTGACTTGTGGCCAACTGCACGGACGTCCCTCGCAATTGCTAGAGTCAATAGAGATGAAGTCTTTGATAGCAGAAGCTTCTGAAAACTATGACTTAGTTATTATAGATACTCCGCCACTAAGTGCTTGTGCTGATGCTTCAACATTGGCTCAACAGAGTGATGGAGTTGTGTTAGTAACGCGTCCTAGCTTCACCGACAAGGAAATTCTTTCAAGATGTGTATGGGAATTAACACAAAATCGGATACCCATACTGGGAGTAGTGGTGAATGGGATGGCAAATCTGACACAAAAGTATTACCGTTATCCTATTCATGGTTCCCAGCCCCGACTACCCAAGTCTCAGAAGCAATTAATGGGTGTCAGTCAGAATGCTAAAAATTCTCCGAACGGTGTGAAGTAGAGGTAACGAGGTAACAATGTTGACCAAACAACGCTCAAGTCATTCTTCGCGTCTGGGACTCTTCATTGGGTTCGCAGGTGTGGGGGTTGGTCTAGCGACAGGGTTTTTGATAGGAAGTACCAAACCTATCTACTTGGGCTTGGCTTTGGGTGCAATACCATTTCTTTTTTACTTCTTTACCAAGTTTGAACAAGCTGTTCTCGGACTTTTAGTCTTGCGTACCTCTCTAGACCCTTTCTCTGGTCAGCAAATACCAGCAATGTTTGCTATTGGGCTAGACGTTTTAACTTTACTTTATGTAATAGTTATGTTGTTTAGAGGGCAAAATGTACGCACCGACCGCTTTTGGTGGTTCTTTGCAGGTTGGGTCATGCTACAGGGCTTATGGGTGGTACTCCTGCCCTTGGGAGGGTTGGGATTTGGTGCTGGGTATTTATCAGACAGCATTCGCGAGTGGATTCGTCTTTTTTCATGGCTGATGGTCTATCTATTGGTGATGCAGCTAAAAGACCGCATCCCTCCTCAGAGGGTAATATCTGTACTGTTCTTAGCTCTTGTACCACCACTTATAGTTGGGTTGATGCAGATGTTTATACCTTCAGTCTTACCTCCTATGCTGTCGGCACATAACTATGATGCAGGCTCACTGACATCTGAAGGTTTTCGTATTCGAGGGACGATTGGTCATCCTAATGGCTTTGTCACCTTGCTGTTACTATTTATTGGTTTAACTTGGTGGAAAATCAAGCAATCAAGACAAAGTTTGCTTTGGTTATTGTTGCTTGGCTTACTCGCATTTTTTTATGTCAGCACCAAGGCATTATTTGGCTTGATGATGATTGCGACCTTTGTTGTGGTTTTGGTTGCTCCAAGATTAAGCCCAGTTAACCTTATCGGTGGGATTTTATTTGTGGTGCTTGTCCTGGGACTATTTGCCAGTTCCGAGTTTGGACGAGAACGTCTTGGCTCGCTTGCCAACACACCCCTACTCAATCCAGATATTGATGTATCACGGGCTATTCTACTTTCCCAGAGTGACAATAACAGTTTCAACTGGCGAATTTCCCAATGGTATACATTAATCAATGCATGGCGTCAGTATCCTTTTTTGGGTTACGGTTTGGGATTAAGTACAAATATACCCACTAATGGTTTACTTCCTCACAATGATTACGTCCGGGCTTTGGTAGAAGGCGGGATTTTTGGTCTGCTAACTTTTTTGGGGTTTCTTGTGGCTCAGGGTGTGCGTCTTGTCCAGCTGATGCTATGGGCACCTCCGGGAAGCGCTCAACGTGACTTATGTTCAATTATGTTCGCTCTTTTTTTAGCTATCCCTGTTGGGATGATAACGGAAAATATCTGGAGTCATACAACTCTATTTTTTTATTGGTTGACTCTGATGGCGATCGCTGGGTGGAACTGGAATGAACAGCCTGTAGAGAGTCACACTAGTGTATCAGTCAGTCCTCCAAGACGTTTTTATTGATTAGAGCAATTTTAGTTCAAGTTTATGTCATCCAAAAGACTAAATCTCATTCAGGTTTTTCGAGGATTGGCAGCAGTACTCGTAGTACTTGCCCACACAGACCTCATATTTAATCAAAATTTAGGTCAAGATTTTTTCTTTAAAATATTCAATTTTGGGGGTTCAGGAGTTGATTTTTTCTTTGTTTTAAGCGGTTTCATTATGTTTTATATTCATCAAAAGGATATTGGTCATCAAAATAAACTAGGAACATTTTTATTCAAACGATTCACACGTGTTTATCCACTTTATTGGGTCATCTTAACGAGTAAAATTTTTGCATCTTTCTTATTTGCTTATAGTCCAGATACCAACAACCGTGGTATTGGGGAGTTTATTAAAGCTTTTTTACTCTTTCCCCAAGACAGAGAAATTCTTTCATCAAGCTTTCTTGGCGTCAGTTGGACACTCAGCTTTGAAATTTTCTTTTACCTTTTGTTTGGGTTGTTAATTTGGTTGAAACCTAAATTCTCTTTTCCTCTCATTACAACTTGGTTGATAGGAGTCTTGCTCCATTTTATCGGGTTCATCAAATTGCCTCAAGACAATTTATTACTTAAATTTATTTTTTCTGAGTACAATCTTGAATTTGTGCTTGGTTGTTTAGCTGCTTATACGTTATTAAACCGAAAAATAAATTATGGAATACAATTCATTTATTTAGGTCTTTTCTTATATACTTTATCTGCTATTAATTATTATTACAAAATTATACAAATTTCATCTGTTATTTCATTTGGTATTGCTTGTACGCTACTTGTTCTTGGTGCTTCCTCTTTGGAACTTAGAAAAAGTCTTAATGTACCAAATGTTCTTTTATTCATAGGAAATGCATCATACTCAATTTATTTAGCACATGGTTTTTTTATTAATCATATGACAAAAATTTTGAATAAATTACAACTTGATATTTTTCAAAATCTTGTCGTATTAAATGTTTTCGGATTTATCATTGCCATCATAGCTATCATTTGTGGGTGCATTGTCTATTCATATCTGGAAAAACCGTTACTGACATTTTTCAAACCAAAAGCGGTGACAACCTAGCTGAAATTTGTTCCCTAATTTTCTTTGCCTATGGAGTAGTTCAAGAATGACCCAACAAATTATTAGCTCCAGCAATAACACCCAATTGAAGACCAGAGGTGAACAACCCTACCGAATTGTTCTAGTTCATCCCAGCGCCGGAGTGAACTGGAGTGGTGGAGCAGAGATCATGGCAATTGAGCTTGCCCGCCGCCTCAGTTCCTACTTTGAAGTAGAATTGCTTAGTGGCGCTGCGTGTGGCTCCTTTAGTTACCCCATTCGATGTATTCCCCGTTCCCATGCTTATCATGCTGTGCGTCACCCTTTGATTGCTCCACTGGTGCGTGGTTTCTCAAATCCTGAGATTGTTGTGGAACACCTAACCAGTTTCTTCCCCTGCTTGCTCCGTTTGCTCACTCATCGGGCTGATCTCATCTTTCCCCACAATGATTATGCTGGCTTAGCTATGGCTGCTAGTGTGAGAGCGATCGCAGGGACGCCGATTCTTTTTACGGAACACAATAGCCTCATGGGCAAGGGAGACAATGGTTCGGTACAACAAAATGGGAAATGCTTGCAGCGTAATCTTCGGTTTCGTCCAGATCGGCTCGTAGTGTTCGATGAAGCCACAGCGACGTTTGCCCATACTTTCAAACCAACACAAGCAATCAGTGTGATTCCCAATGGTGTGAATCTTGAGCAATTTACTCCAGAAGGTGTCCAGCTGGATCTGGATTTGCCTAAACCAGTGGTTTTATGCGTTGCGTCGTTGAACCGTAAGAATCAAAAGCGAGTTGAACTGGCTATTCAAGCTGTGTCTCGCCTCAGTGAAGTGAGTCTTTTGGTGTGTGGAGATGGTCCCGATCGCGCATATTTTCAATCATTAGGTTACCAGTTGTTGGGAGAAAATCGGTTTGCTATTCGCACCTTGCCATTTGATCGGATGCCTGAAGTTTACCGCAGTGTAGATGCTTTTACGCTCCCTTCCATTCACGAACCATTTGGGCTTGTCTACTTAGAAGCAATGTCAAGCGGTTTGCCAGTTGTCGCTTCTGACGATGAAATGCGGCGATATATTGTCGGTGATGGTGGTATTCTGTGTGATGTTACCAATCTAGATATTTACGCAACTGCCATCACCGAAGCACTCAGGGGTAACTGGAGTGAACGTGCTAGACACAATGCTGCCCGCTTTAGTTGGGATGCGATAACACTGCGCTACCGCGATGTGATTTTAGACACGATTTTGCAGTCCAAGAAAGAATTACCTTTGCAAACTGATTAGATACAGGGGAGTTTCATATGCCAAAAGTTTCTGTCATTATCCCAGCCTACAATGCTATGCCTTATTTAAAAGAAGCTGTGGAGAGTGCTCTCAAGCAGACATTGACAGATTTTGAAGTGTTAATTGTCGATGATGGTAGTTCTGATGGAACTGTGGAATGGGTGTCGCAAATCAAAGATCCACGTGTTCGACTGATTTCGCAGCAAAACCAAGGTTCATCTGGAGCACGTAACACAGGAATAACTGCAGCTCAAGGAGAATACATCGCACTTTTAGATGCTGATGATATTTGGGAACCAACCAAACTCGAAAAGCAAGTACGTTACTTGGAAGAAAACCCAGCAGTCGGTTTGGTGGACACTTGGACAGTTTTAATTGATCAGCAAGGCAAGTCTACAGGGAGAGTGGTTGTTTCCTATGCAGAAGGAGACGATGTGTGGAAGCAACTTGTCCAGTTTAAAACAGTTTGCTGTTGTGACAGTACACCTTTGATTCGGCGCAGTTGTTTTGAAAAGGTAGGGTTATTTAACCAAGAATTACCGTTTCTTGAAGATTTAGATATGTGGATTCGCCTTGCTTCTGACTATCGCTTTGCAGCCATCAAAGAACCCTTGGTTCGATATCGTCAGCATCCAGGTAGTAAGTCCACAAATTGCCAAGGAACTTTGGAAGCTTTTCGGACAATTATCGAGAAAGCTTTTGAGTCTGTTCCTGCAGAATTATTCCCTTTAAGAGAGAGAGGATATGGTCGTATTAATCTCTACTTAGCGTGGAGAGCGATTAACAATAAAGATTACGACCAAGCTATCAATTTTAATCATCAAGCCCTTGCTCACTATCCGCAACTTATTTTTTCTTGGGACTTCATCCGCCAAACGATCGCTTTGACACTCTTGAAAAAATTTGGTCATCAAACCTACAACAAAGCAAGAATACTTGTTCAATCTCTGCGGAGAGGCACATCTATTCAGCAGTCTTGATGTTTGATTTGATGTTTAAGCATTAAGTTCTGAGGAATTTTATATAACTTTTTTCGATTTTACTCAGTACTGGTTTAGTAACACAACCTATCATTGCATGGAAAAAGCACAGACTATGCCCAAAGTGACTGTTATTATTCCGGCATATAATGCCATGAAATATCTCCCAGAAACAGTGGAGAGTGTGCTCAAGCAAACACTGACAGATTTTGAAGTACTGATTATTAATGATGGCAGTTCTGATGGAATTGTTGAATGGGCTTCTCAAGTCACAGATCCGCGTGTCAGGTTGATTTCCCAAGAAAATCAAGGCACAGCTGCGGCACGAAACAACGGGATTGTTCAATCTAAAGGCGAATACATTGCCTTTTTAGATGCTGATGATATTTGGGAACCAACTAAGTTAGAAAAACAAGCGCAATGTTTAGATAATAATTCCTTGGTGGGTTTGGTAGACACTTGGACAGCTTTTATAGATGAGAATAGCGAGCTGACAGGCTTAGTCATGAGGAACGATACAGAGGGCGATGTCTACAAGAAAGTTGTGGAATCATGTGACAGCCCTGTTTGCTGTGGAAGTTCACCTATGATACGTCGTTCTTGTTTTGACACCTTGGGTTTGTTTGACCGGGAGAGCTACATTGAAGATGTGGATATGTGGATACGTATTGCTACTCGCTATCACTATGGAGTAGTCAAAGAACCTTTAGTGAAATATCGTATGCACCCAAACAACAAATCAAAAGATTGCCAATCAATGTTGAGAGGTTTTCGTCAGTTAATTGAGAAAACTTATCGTTCTTTACCGACAGAGATTTTATATCTTAGATCTCGAAGTTATGGTCGATTGTATGTTTTTCTAGCCTGGAGATCCATAGATACTCAAGATTATAAACAGGCGTTTCATTATAGTAAGCAAGCGATCGCACTGTACCCTCAACTCCTTTTGCGTCCGTGGTTTATTCGCTTAAATATCGCGATCGCGGTGCTTTGGATACTAGGACCTGATGGATACGAGAGAATACGGTCTTTTAATCGTGGCTTACGCCGACGCTTATTTGCTCGTGCAACATAATAAAGAAAGAACTCAGGAGCCAGATTTTCTGGATATTCTGAGTTGTCAATTCTCCACAAAAGTAAAACTCATTCATTCTTGGAGTCGTCGTGGGATTGCGTAGTAAAGTCATCAAGGGCGGAGCCTTGATGGTAATACGCCAAGCTTTGGGTATGTTACTCAGCTTAATTGGTGTATTATTCATCACCAGAGTCATCGGACCAACTGAGTACGGACTTTATGGAGTGGGTTATGGAATTGTAAGCTTTCTCGGCGGTTTAGGTATATGGGGATTGGATGTTTATCTACTACGCAAAACATCCAATCCAGATCAACAGGATTATGACCAAGTCTTTACCTTATTGCTATGTATTAGTAGTACTTTTACACTCATTCTTGTCGTGGGGCAACAGATTATTGCCCAGATGCTCAAACTTCCACAAGTCGCACCAATCATAGCAGTCTTGGGTTTGACGTTACCACTTTCTCTATTAAATTTGCCCTTTACAATCAAACTAGATCGGGATTTAAATTTTCAGCGTGTTGCCTATATTGAGTTAATTAGCCAACTTAGCTACTACGTGATAGCACTACCCTTGGCACATCAAGGCGCTGGTGCTTGGGCACCTGTAGGTGGTTTGTGGCTGCAGCAAATCACTATGGTTTTGCTAACTTTCTTCAGTACCAATCTGCGCCCGCGTTTATGCTGGAATCCCAGTTTAATTCGAGAAATGTTAGGGTATGGTTTGAGTTACTCTAGTTCGACTTGGGTTTGGCAATTGCGATCGCTCGTCAATCCAGTCATTGTCGGACGTTTTGCTGGAGCTGAAGCTGTTGGTTTTGTGGCTTTAGCGATTCGCTTAGCAGAAATGCTTGCCTTTGCTAAGTCAGTGACTTGGCGTTTGGCTATGGCTGCACTCGCGAAATTGGAAAATGATCCATTTCGCCTACGCAAGAGTATTGAAGAGGGAATGCGTCTACAAGCACTCGCTGTTGGTTTGCCAATGGCTGCTTTTGCAATAGCAGCGCCTGTTGTATTACCACTGGTTTTTGGTAAAGATTGGACTCCTGTACTGCATATCTTTCCGTTAATTGCAATTGGCTATATTTCCAATTCGATTTTTAATTTACATTCCTCAGTCCTCTATCTTTTGGGTAAAAATCTTCTAGTAACTTGGTTTCATGCAGCACACATAGCACTTTTTGCAGGCAGTGCCTTTTTGCTGGTTCCGTACTTAGGGTTGGTGGGTTATGGCTGGGCTGAGATATGTGCGTTAGCGAGTTATATAGTCATTCATATATACACGGCAAAACAGATAGGTAGTCCTAATTACACGGTAGCTCTTGGTTGGTTTACTATATCGGTTGCTGTTCTGATTTTAAGTACAGTCAACGAAGTTGTCCGTTACCTGTCTTTTGCGTTGCTATTGCTCCCACTGCTCTCAACTAAAGAGAGAAACAACTTAATTGGGTATTTCCACATCTTGAAATCCTAACGTGACATCCTCCCGACGCTGACTCTACGAGTACAGGGCGGGCTTCCCAATCTTGCAATTGGGCTTTCCTGCTTCACGGGTCGTGCCTAGACTTGCGTCCCCGGACGACGAGACCTCCACAGGCAGCTTGACCGTGTGTCCCACGGCTGCAAGACCCCTCTGTTCCACCACCATTGCAGCAGCAACATCGCGGTCTGTTGTATATCCACATTCATGACAAACATGAACACGCTCACACAATTTTTTCTTCCCGGTATGAGTTCCACATTGAGGACAGGTTTGACTAGTCCCATTGGGGTTCACCTTGGCGAAGTACACTCCACGCTTCCAACAAACCCAAGAAAGGATTTCCAGAAAGCTACCCCAAGCGGTATCAAGACAATGCTTTGCCAACATTCCTCGACTAGTTGCTTTAAGGTTCAAATCCTCGGCAAAGACCATACCAACACCGTTGCATAAAGAGTGTGCTGTTAGATAGTGAAACTGTTTGCGCGTGTCAGAAATGCGTTCATGCAATCTGCGTATCTTGTGCTGCACTTTTCGGTAGTTGGCAGAGCCTTTAGTCTTGTTTTTCAACTTGCGTTGCAGCCATTTAAGCTCGCGTTGCAAAGAGTTGAAAAACTGGGGTCTTTCTACCAACCGTCCATCACAGACAGCCAAGAATTTTTCCAACCCAACATCAATACCAATGGAATTACCATTTGGCATAACATCAGGTACGGAAACACCAGATTCCAAAATCAATTGAGCGTACCATCCCGATGCTTTGCTGACAACCCTAACCTGCTTGACGACAAACCCGTCTGGAACTGGACGATGCAAATTGATTGGCATTGCCCCAATCTTAGGCAGTTTAATCTGAAAACCCGTAACGGGGTTGGATTTGAACTGCGGGAACACAAAAGAACGATACTGACCAAATTTCTTGAACCTAGGAAACCCAAAACCGCGTCCTATCATAAACTTAAATGCCCGGTCAAGTCTCTTCAATGCATCTTGCAATACCTGAGACTGAACGTCTTGAAGTTCTGGGTTTTCTTTCTTGACTGGTGTCAGTGCGTTTTGTTGTTTGTAATAGTCAGGGTATGGCGTGTCAGCCGGGATAATGTATTCGGAGCGAATAGAGCAAGCATTGACAGCACATTTACGCGAAGCAATCCAGTCTTTGCGTTCCCGCAGTGCGTAGTTATACACTTTGCGACACGATTCCATCCAAGCAAGCATTCTTGCTTCTTGAACGGCATCTGGATAAATTCGGTAGCTGTAAGTCAACGAGAGCATTTTTCACCGAGGGTCTTACACGTAAAAAAGTTGGGCAGCCTTAGAAAAACGAATACTCGACTACGCCGACAGACCAACAAACAGAAGGCTGCCCAACTTTTTCGGGGACAATGCGTCACCTCCTCTTACATTCTAACAGACTCTGCTTATCTGTTAGAATTTCTCAGAGATAGGAAAAAGGTAGTACATCGAGCACTACCTTTTTCCCTGGGGAGTCCGTATATCCCGACACCGAATCAAAGATTACGGTGCGGGACTTACTGCTCCCCAGACCCCACATTAGTTAATCAATGAGCATGGGAATCATTGAACCTTTTAAAGACGGGTTTTTAGAAATTATTTCTGAAGGTGACGGTAGCGATTATTGGCAGATTGCTGCTATTCACATTCATGGAGAAGTTTTTTGTCCAAGTCCGCGTATTTATCGTTCAACAAACGCCGCGTTTGTCATAGCGCGGCGAATTTTTGATTGGATATGCAATCATGAGATGGAAACTCGCGCTTGGCAATGCTATTGCGAGGAATTGAATATGAGCTTGTGGCGTCAACCCAAATCGTAACTTAGTGACTGCTAATTCACAACATTTGGAAGATTATGCCTGATTTAGAAGAAACACCGCCGTACACCTGGAATCCACTCAGTAGATTTTGCGATCGCGCGCCAGACTATGCAAAATACCGCCCATCGTACCCAGCAGCAGCAATTGATATCATCTTGGAGGGAATGGAAACACAGTTCCCAATAGTAGCAGACGTGGGCGCTGGGACAGGAATTTCCTCGCGGCTTCTTGCTGAACGGGGAGTGCGTGTCTTAGCAATTGAACCCAACGCCGACATGAGACAAGCGGCTGAACTCAATCCTTTGGTGGAGTTTCGCGAAGCAACAGCCGAAGCTACAGGTTTAAGCGATGATTCAGTTGACTTAGTAACTTGCTTCCAGTCTTTCCACTGGTTCAACCCAGAACCAACTCTTCTCGAATTTCACCGCATTTTGAAACCGTCGGGAAGACTGGCTGCAGTTTGGAATGAGTGGGATAAAAATGACGAATTTACAGCTCATTATATTGACATGGTACTGGAAGCATCTAATTTGCCTTCCAATGAGAAGTATCGTACTACAGTGGAATATCTGCCCAGTTATCACTTAGTTGATATAAAACACCATGTGTTTCCCTATAAACAAGATGTAGATTTAACCGGGCTCATTGGTTTAACACAGAGTCAATCGATTGTGCCGCGTTCTGGATCTGTACTCCAACAACTTATCTCTGACTTGCAACAACTGTACGCACAGTATTGTGATCAACGTGGCATGGTTAGCTTACTCTACAGCACGGATGTCTTCCTTGCGAAACCAAAACCTTACCGTTGAGGCTTTCCGTGGAAGAATAACTGGCTGTGGCGTAAATGCTAGTATATATAACTACAAAATTCTTAACACGCTTTTTATTGTTATATAGTACATTATTTTTATCGATTAACCGTAAATTTTGCAAATTCTTTAAACATTCAGTTAGAAGTTGACTTTAACATTAATGGAGCCATAGGGTGACTCAGGTGCACAAGCAAAAAATTTCATCCAAGGCAAGCCAGTTTACAGAGTCAGTCATTCGTGAAATGACTAGGGTGGCTTTGCAATATAATGCCGTGAATTTGGCGCAAGGGTTTCCTGATTTTCCCTGTCCGCCAGAATTGAAACAGGCTGCTTATGAAGTGATCGCCGCAGATGTGAACCAGTATGCCATTACTTGGGGCGATCGCGCTTTCCGTCACGCTCTTGCTGATAAAGTTCGTTGGTATCTTGGTTTAGAAATTGATCCTGAACGGCAAATAACCGTGACTTGTGGTTCCACCGAAGCAATGGCAGCAACAATGCTTGCTACCGTAGATCCGGGTGATGAAGTGATTGTGTTTGAGCCGTATTACGAAAATTATGGTCCTGATGCAGTGATAGCGAGTGCAACTCCGCGTTATGTGTCGCTGCATCCACCTGACTGGACTTTTGATGAAGCCGAACTGCGTCAAGCATTCAACAACAACACCAAAGCCATCATTATAAATACTCCTCACAACCCAACTGGGAAGGTTTTTAACCGTGAGGAATTAACGTTAATTGCCGAACTTTGCCAGAAGTGGGATGTGCTGGCATTTACAGACGAAATATACGAACATATTCTCTATGATGGAACTCAGCACATTGCCATGGCAACCCTCCCAGGTATGGAGGAACGTACTGTAACCATCAATGGTCTTTCTAAAACTTACAGTGTCACTGGATGGAGAGTTGGCTACATCTTGGCAAATCCAGAATTAACTGGGGCAATTCGTAAAGTTCATGATTTTCTCACTGTAGGCGCACCCGCACCTTTGCAAAGAGCAGGAGTGGCGGCGATGCAACTTCCAGTTAGTTACTATCAGGAATTGGCAAGACTTTATCAGGAGAAGCGAGACAGTCTGCTTGAGATTTTAGATAAAGTCGGGATTCCCTATTCTATTCCCAAGGGAGCCTACTACGTACTCGCCGATATCTCCCGCTTTGGCTATAAGACGGATGTAGAGTTTGCCCTATATCTCATTAAAGAAATTGGAGTTGCAGTGGTTCCCGGTTCCAGCTTTTTTTCTCAACCAGAGGCTGGTAGTAAACTGATTCGGTTTTGTTTTAGTAAAAAACCAGAAACTTTGGCAGAGGCAGGAGATCGTCTTTTGAAATTGCAATCCATTCTACAACCTACATAAACAAACAGGAGTTTTAACGAAGCAATTGTTCAAGAACGTTTTCCAAAAAAGTAAAAACCGCACAAAAGCCGCGTAAAATTATCAGAAATTTGGGTCTAAAACCTCGCCCTTTTAGGGCGACTTTTATGAGACAATGTAGATAGGTTGTTGACCGTGAGAACGATGAGGAAACAGGTTTAACGTCCTACTCCGTGCTCTCAAAATTCCTAACAGTCAATGGCGCACAAATAAGTCCAAACTCCAAGGACGCGAAAAAAATCAAATAGGGTAGGGCATACCCGAATTTACGCTTGGGGAGTAGTCCATAAGTGGGGCATATTGAGAGGTATGTTTCGGACTAGATATGAGCGTGTAAGACCAAAACTGAGTTGACTTAGTGGAGGCAGTGTTCAGCCTAAGAATCACCGCACTTATAGAGCGGTGAGTGTCAACACCAATCCTTCATGAAGGAGTGTAAAGCCGTGCCAATAGCGGTTGGAGTCATTGAAACTCAGGGTTTTCCAGCGGTGCTAGTAGCAGCAGACACAATGGTAAAAGCTGCTGCAGTCACCATTGTTTATTATGGATTAGCGGAAAGCGCTCGCTTCATAGTTGCTGTTCGTGGACAAACTGCTGAAGTACAAAGAGCAATGGAAGCTGGTATAGAAGCAGGTAACCAATCTAACGGTGGTCATGTCATTACCCACTACATCGTCCCTAATCCCCCAGAGAATGTCGAAACTGTTTTACCGATTCATTTCACTTCAAAATCTGAGCCGTTCCGAATAACGTGATTTGTACTTCTCAAGCACTGTTGGTTCATTCACCCAGCTGTGATTGTTCTCCCTTTGAACTGGATAATCGCTTGTAGAATAGCAGATAAAAGCGGTGTGACTAGCTCCTTGCAAGGCGAACCCCAATGGTACAAACATCCACTAAACCTCTCACGTTGGAGGAATTTCTGAAACTGCCAGAAACAGAACCTGCCAGCGAATATATTGACGGACAGATTATCCAAAAGCCAATGCCTCAAGGAGAACATAGCGCAATTCAAACTGAGTTAGCAGCTGCAATTAATGCAGTACTCAAATCACAACGAATTGCGCGAGCTTTTTGCGAGCTTCGCTGTACATTTGGTGGACGCTCAACTGTACCCGACATTTCTGTTTTTACTTGGGAGCGGATACCACGCAAGGAGAATGGTGGGGTTGCCAATGTTTTCTTGCTCGCGCCAGATTGGACAATTGAAATTCTATCGCCTGACCAAAGCCAAACAAAAGTCACAAAGAATATTTTGTACTGCCTGAAGCACGAAACCCAAATGGGGTGGCTCATTGATCCAGAAGAACAGTCGGTGTTTGTCTATTTAGCGGATCAACCAACAGATGTTTTTGATGAACCAGAAGCACGTTTGCTAGTGCCAAACTTTGCAAAAGATTTCAATCTCACTGTCAAAGAGTTATTTAGTTGGCTACTAGACTAAACTGACCTAGCTCAACACTCATACCGAGTTGCGTTCATAGGTGTCACCTCACCCCCGCCCCTCTCCTTAGCAAGGAGAGGGGTGCCCGGAGGGCGGGGTGAGGTTTTTGAATGCAACTTAGTATTAGTATCACTACATCAAAGCGGTTGTCTCCAGGGCAATCGCGACCACGCACTGCCGTTGAGTCTCCGAAAACTCCTTGTAAATTTTGACCAAGCGATCGCTACAAATGAAAATAGATTTTGAAGCAATTTTGGTATGGCTCCGGTGCTGCGACTCATGAAGCGAAAACCGCCGCACTTGCTGCTACTAAAGGTCGTCTCGCCCACCATAAATATAGCGTAGAAATATGTCCTTTTCTAATAGGTTTCTCACGGGCAGATTCAATTGATATTTTCTTGATAGGAATGAAATATTCAATTAATCGGCGGTCATTTATCATAGATTTAATGAATGTTTGTAGTCAAGACTTTAGTTATAATAATTTTTCTAGTGGAAATCAGGAATAAAGTCCTAGGAACTTTCACCAAATTTTTTGTAGATTGAGTACAAATCCAGGTAAAACATTCTCCCCAGAAAGAGTTTGAGGTACTTTTAAAACCTCCACTGGTTGTCCTGGGCGATAAATTTCTACTTCCTGTTTTTTTCTGTTGATCAACCAACCTAAACGACACCCATTTGACCTATACTCATCCATTTTGTCTTGAATTTTTTTCAAGGTGTCGGATGGTGACATGATTTCAATGACAAAATCAGGACACAGAGGCAGAAATTTCTCTCTTTGTTCTTTAGTCAAAGCCTCCCAACGGGATTTTTCCACCCAAGACACATCAGGAGAACGGTCAGCACCATTTGGTAAAGTAAATCCAGTAGATGAATCAAAAACTTCACCAAGTTGATTTTGTTCATTCCATAATGCTATTTGCAGAATTAAATTAACATTTCTTCTGCCTGTTTCTCCTCCTGTCGGTGGCATTATAATTAATTCTCCCTGGACATTGCGTTCTAATTTTAAATCGGGGTTTTCTGCACACAATTGATAAAACTGCTCTCTTGTCAGTTTAATTACAGAATTGAGATTTAATGTAAGATATGTCATAGGAGCCTTTCCCGTTTTTGTTCGCTAACTGGGCTACAAACCTATATCTATTTTGTTCAATCCCACAGTACAAAGAGATAACTTATTAACTTACAGCATTTTGCTACAAACAATATATCGCGTTACTTGCTTAATTTCCTTTGCATCCCCCGCAAGACCTGCGGGGGATTTTGGATCGTCAATAACTGTGAACGTTCCTGCAAATTCCGTACCTTATTATGATTCAACATCTTAAAAAGAGCATTCAACGGCATCCCTTTACATGGTTTTATGTCACTTCGGTTTTGATAGAAATCCTGGTAATGATGGTCCTTTTCCTAACTGATGGCGAGGCAAAACTTGTCGCGGTTTTAGAACGGTCAGGTCGTCCATTGAAAACTGACTATGTGTCAACCCTCCAGCTAGTATTTGCTGAACCATCTATTTTGCCAGTGATGTTACTCCTGGTGCTTCAACCACTCACACCCACGATTGCTGCTTTTACCATCACTGCGATCGCTTTCAAACAACAGGGAATGAAGCACCTCCTGGGTCGCTACCGATTCTGGAGTGACGAGGTAGGATGGCAGTCTGGATGGAAAGTTTGGGTGCTTTGTTTAACGACCTTTGTTGGTATGTCCCTTGCAACAGCAGGATTAAATCGCTGGTTGTTGTCTAGCAACAACTTCAGTTGGAATATCAACATTCTCTCTACTAGTTTTCTCTTCAGCCTCCTCATTGCCATGTTTCTCGATGGAGGCGGAGTAACTGAGGAAACTGGATGGCGTGGCTTTGCTTTGCCATTCCTACAACAGCGTATGTCTCCATTGAGTGCAACGTTGTTATTGGGGATACTGTGGTCACTGTGGCATATTCCTGCCAAACCTGACCTCCTGACGAGTGGCTTTGCTTATTTCTTGTTATTCTTCGGAGTCTTCACCATTCGACTGACTGCGTTATCTGTTGTGATGACTTACTTTTACAATCGTGTTGGAGGAAGTACGCTTATCGCGATCGCCATGCATGGGTTGCATAATGACTCTGTTGGCTTGATGGGTAGTCCTCTTTCAGAGTCAGACAGGACTTTCCTCATTACTGAAATCACGTTGCTTATCCCAATCCTAGTATCGGCTTGCATCTTCCTTGTGATCTCAAAAGGTCGGCTTGGAAAAAACACTTGACGAAGAAGACACGGAGAGTGGGAGACGCGGGGACGCGGAGAAACTTTCATTTTTCATTTATATTCTGTGTGTCACCGTGTCTCCATGTCTTGTTAAACATTCACCATCTCCTATTAATTCAGTACAAATGTACTATAATAGAGAAGTAGCTTCCACAAAGCCTGGTGAAGTGTAGTCCCGGGTGCGTGACAGCCTTTTGGAGATGGGTTCAACAGTTTGTCCTATGATTAAGCACTACATTCTCAGTCTCAATCCGACTGCCAAGCATGAATGGGATCGTTGTATTTTACGTGACCCGCTGACTGCCAAACGCCCAGACATCGCCAAATTAGTTGCCGAAGCCGTTGGTGCTGATACAGGCAGTTATTTGGTGAGTGTGAATATTGAAGTTCAAGTGTTGGAACAAGCTGCGGTACCTCATGCGGAACAGCTTAGTTTGAATGTTGCTGAGGTTACTCCCCAAGCTCCTCAACTGAGGGAAGTGGCGTAATACCAATTCAAAATTCAAAATCATGAAAGTCAGATTTAGTCTGGGTTTCAGGGTTTACATCTGTTGCTTGATTTTCAAGAATTGGTATAAGGGGAGCAGAGATAAGTCCGAGCGGAACTTCTCCTATCGGAGACGCTGCGCGAACGGAGGAAAACAGGGAGAGAAAATACTCCCTTATCTTTCCTGTATACCCTATCTAGCGCATACCTCATTTTTGTTATTATAAATGTAAAGATTCCTAAAAGATAAATTATTCATGTTAACAACGCAACTCAATCATTATCCGGCTGCGATCGCACAAGCTGCACAACGGGTAAATGAAATAGACTCCCAATTAATGGCTGTTCAGCAGCAGATTAATCGATTTGAAGGTAATGCAGACCGTTCTGCCGCCTTTGATATGGATTTGAAAAATGATGCTCAACGCAAAGCACGTCGCTTTGAAGTCCTACTTGTGAATCAAGAGTATCAAACATCCATGGACACCCTGATAAAATTAACTGTCGAAAAGGCAAATGCTATTGCCCATTTAGAATATCTGCGTAACCAGTTTAGTGTGGCGAAATTGGAAGCAAGACTAGCAATTGCTCAACAACTCACAGATTTTGAATCGCGTGAATTGGTTGGTTTGTAGTGGCGCTTGTGTGGAGAAACACCCCTTTTGTCTACAGCGACAAAACTAACCTGGTCATAGTGTATTTAACAGCACGGCAATTTGTTGATTAATAGCTGTGACATCAAAACGCTGACTGGCAGTCGTCTGTGCATTATGAGCGATAGTCGTTGTCTTCTGTGGTTCTTGAAGACAGGTTCTTATCACTTGTGCCAGTTCATCAGGCTTTCCTGGCGTGACTAAAAAACCATTGACACCATGTTCTACTAATTCAATCGCACCGCCGGCTTTGGCTGCAACGACGGGTTTTCCGCACAGCATAGCCTCCACAATCACCCTCCCGAAAGGCTCTGGAGCAGTCGAGGTATGAGCAACCAAGTCACAAGCTGCCATCAGCAGCGGAATATCTGAACGAAATCCTAAAAATTTGACTCTTTCTTCTAATTTTAGATCTGCTACCTGTTGGTGTAAACGCTGCACATATTCTTGTTCTCCGAAGAGTGCATCACCAACTAAGATTGCTGTGACTTCTTGAGGACATTGTGCCAGTGCTTCTATTAATATGTGCTGCCCTTTCCAAGGTGCGAGACGGCTAAAGTGTCCGATGACAAATCGTCCATCTAGCCCCAATTGTTTTCTCATTTGACTCACATCAGACTCGTGGCTTTGATAATGTTTAGGGTCAAAGCCGTTGTAAACGACTTTTGTGATGTCTGGGCGTCCTCCCTCTGCGACAAAGGCAGCTTGACTTGCTTGAGAATTAGCTATGACTAATGATGCAAAACGATTTGCCAAAGTAACAGCAATCCGACGGTTCGTTGAACTAAAGTGCTCTGGGGAAAGAATATCATGCAAATGATAGACCAGAGGACGACGGCTGAAAAAACTAGCTAGTGCGCCAACAACCAAGGCTTTTTGGGTATTAGCGTAGATAAAATCAAATTCTCTTGCTTTTTGCACGACTTTAGCAATGAGGGGTACGAGTTGACCCAGACTGCCTAATCCTTGTGCCAAGCTGCTTT
The DNA here is from genome assembly GCA_002163975.1 of Nostocales cyanobacterium HT-58-2. GTDB lineage: Bacteria > Cyanobacteriota > Cyanobacteriia > Cyanobacteriales > Nostocaceae > HT-58-2. The sequence continues at coordinate 639,510 of CP019636.1, forward strand.
CTTTACGAACTTGTATTGCTTGAGTGGTGAGAACTTCAACTGGAATGTGATTCTGTTCTAGTAAATTTTTAAAAGAACCATCAGCAAATAATCCCACTAAACAATGATCTTTATGGGGTTTCGCGATGTCTATCAAACATAGTTCCGCTCCGCCTGGTTTACCGCTTTGGTCGAGGAAGAAAATTTTCATAAGGGTTTAAGACATCTCGGTTAATAATTTATACCAAGTTTAACGCTAAGAATAATTCGTAATTCGTAATTAAAATCTCAATTACGAATTACGAATCATAAATGAGTTCTATATTTCAATAAGTCAGGTAGGGAAATAACCGTATTTAAGACAACCTTGTATTTGACCTGCGCGCCATGCCAGAGTTCTTAACCATCCAGCTAAGGTTGCTTTGTCACGAACTTTCAAACGCAGAACATCCAAACAAAAGTCTAAAGCTGTTCTGATCCAGCTCTTCCAAGACATGAGTTTTGGTAAACCTAAGGGTTGATGCTTTATATACAGTAATGGTTCGTAAAAACCCACACTCCACGAGCGACGGCATCCGCCTATGATCGTTGTACGATATCGGTAATTCACGATTGCATCAGGCACTTCATGCAGCTTTGCTCCTGTTTCTTGAACTATCCAGCAGTAATCAATGTCTTCAATCGCAAGAAATGCTTCGTCAAAACCACCCACGGCTTCATGCAGTGAACGTTTAATACCGATGTTATTCCCACCTACCGTTGGCAAATATGGGTGGTCGAAGGCAACTCCCTCACCATTTTCGACTCTGTAGCTTTTGACCAACCAAGGTTCATTGAGCTTCCAGTGTTGAGTGCGACCAGCAACGAAGTCATACTTGGAAAGAGCTTCACCCATTGCTGCGACCCAACCTGGGGCAACTTCATCATCGGCGTCGCAAAAAGCCAAGGCTTCACCTTTAGCAACACTTGCACCAACATTACGAGCGTGAGACGCTCCTTTGTTGTCAGACGCATTAATAATGCGAAGTGATGGTATTTTTGTACTATACTTTTGGGCGATCGCCACAGTTTCATCAGTAGAACCATTGTCGGCAATAATAACCTCCCAAGGTTGGTTCCACTGCTGGTTTGCCAGCGCTTCTAATTGGATGGCAATTGTATCGGCTGCATTAAAAGAGGGAACAATGACACTTAACATCATGGATGATACACCAGCATGACAACACAATATTATTTTTAGGCAAGTAGCACTCGTCGTACATCCAGAGCTATTTTATTCCAGTCGAAGTTTGCCACAGCATATTGACGACAGGCTTGTTGTGTAGGCATTGGGACTTTGCCAAGGATGAGCTGTTCTAATCTTTCTGCAATGGCTGAGGCTTTTTCAGACTCAGTAATCAAATCCGGTGAGAATGGTTCTAAAATTTCTGGCATTCCACCAACGGGAGTACACACAACAGGAGTACCGCAGGCTAAAGATTCTACGATTGCTAATCCAAATCCTTCAAAAGACTGACTAGGCATAACACTCAAGTTAGCTGCTTGGTAAGCAACAGGTAAGAGTTCGTCTGGTAGAAACCCCAAAAACTTCACATGATTGCTCAGTCCTAATTCTGTCGCCTGCTGTTGTAGTGTTGCTTGTTGTGGTCCACGTCCGGCGATCGCCAGCATAATATCCGGAATCTTTGGTTTAATGGTCGCCAAGGCAGTCAACAGTTCGTCAATTCCGACTCGATTGACCAAGCGACGAGCTGTAAATATCACTGGACGGTCCTGGTCCCAACCTAGTTTAGTGCGAGCCTCTTGAGGAGATAAATGAGGCTGAAAGTGAGTCACATCGACTCCACCCGGGATGATGTGAATTTTGTCCCAAGGAACTTGGTACTGTTTGTGCAATATGTTACCAAATGCTTTGCTCAGAACAATAAAGCGATCGCTGCGATTATATGTTTTTTGTTCTATCAGCTTAGCTTTGAGAAGAACACTTATTTTCCTCTCTTCCACTTCCTGTTGACTCTCATATGCCCAAGGACCATGAAAGTTAAATGTGATGGGCACTCCTTTTGGCAACAGATCTAAAATTGGAAAACTATATAATGCAAAATGCAAATTAATGACATCTGGTTTGCCGATTCTTGTTTTCTGAAATTTATTGCGAATACACCATAACCTCCTCCAAATAGGAATGTCAGGTGATGCCAAGTTAGTGAGTTTTATCGGCAAATTTGGTTCAGCTTCCGGTAGACCAACTCCACATAATTCAACTTGGTCTTGATTTGCTGCTAGTTTCTGAGTCAGTTCATAAATATATCGTTCTAGTCCTCCAGGGCTTTTAGGAAACCAGCCTAGTCCCATACAGAGAATAGACGCAGATCCTGACACAGCATTGTTTGTGTTACCTTCCACTTATCCTTCTCCAAATACGGCTTATACGTGTATCAACTTGTAATTTAATTTTTAACTCCTTTTTTTGGTTTCAGCACGCCTATTCAGACTGACATTACATATATTCTGATCCTGCACGCAGCATCAGAACTGTTTAGAGTCTGTTTAAGTAGATTGACCTTAAAATCATCTATCCAAAGACAAATAATTTTTATTAGAAATACTTAAAACACTCGTACATTTTAAGTATGTTTTTATACAAAATTAATGTAGAATCTGTAAAGGTCATCTGTCAACAAGAATGCTCTTATCAAATCTGTTTCATTATTTATAACTATTTTTCCTAATTTTCTAACATCTCCTCTAGATTAGGCGAAAGAAGGTCATTTGTCAGGTCAATATAAAGGTGTAACTACAGAAAAATATTTCTCACACTCATAAGCTGTCATACTTTTCATTTACACACAGTTACTAAGCAAGTAGTACTGTAGTCTCCATGTTTTAGTAGACACAGGAACTTTCTTACTGGTGACGGCGAATGGAATGTGATTGTCTAGAACCAAGGCTACTAATGATTAGACGAAACTTGGGAGTGTGACAAAGATAGAGCGATCGCCCCTTTCAAAATGTGGGAATGGCGGGTGTAGCATCATGGCTGATGAGCTAATAGTTTCGACCAAAAAACTGTCCCTGCTTCAATCTTTGCAGTTTCAGCATTGTAATACATACCATTAACCACAAGAAACCGACTCCATAACCTGCAATTACATCTGTGGGCCAATGTACTCCTAAATATAGCCGACTGATACCAATGGCGGTGATTAAAATAAGTGCCAAACTATAAATTCCATTGGCAAACTTAGGATGATGAATTGCTAGCAAGTAAGCGGTAAAACCATACAGCACCATAGAACCTAGTGCATGACCACTAGGAAAACTAAAAGATTTTTCAGAAATCAACTGATGCCAAAGTTCAGGGCGAGGTTTAGAAAAAAACAACTTTAGTCCTGTATTTAAAAGTAACCCTCCCAAACAGGCAAGTACAAAAATATATGCTTCTACTCGATAATGCCGCCAGCAAAGTATTCCTAAAGAAGTTCCTGCTACAATCACCATTGTGCTAGGATTGCCAATATTAGTTATTGTCAACATTAAATTATCTAGACTCGGATTAGCAAACTGGTGCAACCATAAAAGAAAAGATGTATCAAATGCAAAAGCTTCTTTCTCTAAAACTTCTTCAGCAAGCTTGGCGACAACAAACAGGATCAGCAGACAACTAGTAAGTCCAACAATACCAATTGTGGCGATTAAGGGAGCCAAACGGGGATGTATATGACGCAACCAAAAGGTTGAAAATTTTCGGAGCATAGTTGAGGTCCTGAACTCCACTACCAAAATAACGGCAAGAAGTCCTTTTAGGAGGAGTAAAAGTTAGTGTCTTTGCTAGTTCCATGCCCAAATGGGGGAAAAGAGAGTTAAGAATGCGGGGAAGCCTTGGCGACATGGCTCGGTGTAGAACGCAGTCTAATGTCATTCATCGCTAGCAGTTCTAGCCAAGAGTCTTCTCTGGTTTAAAGTTGTGAACAGGATACAAACTCCAAGTATTGACACAAGGACTATAGATGAGCCGATAGTCCCAAAACCGAGACCACCTTTTTCGTGTGATTTTGTCAGAATATCCCCGAATGTTGCACCGAAGGGTCGGGTGAGGACAAACGCAATCCAAAATAACATGACTGGAGAAAATTGGGTAAAATAATGCGCTGCCAATACTAGGGCAAGCAAACCAGAAATTAGCAGTGCTCCTCCTACAAATCCAAGTCCGGAAGTATCGGCAAGAAAATCGCCTAAGGCGGTACCCAAAGTATTTGAAAATAGAATTGTTGTCCAATAAAGTATTTCAACTTTTGGCGTTTTGACGTCCGTAACAGATAGAGAACCGACACTAAATCGCCAGAACGCCAACATAACCAACAAAAGGGTGACTAAAATCATAGACCCCGTAGCGTAGCCCAGCTTTAAAGTGCGATCCATGTAATCTGACATCGTTGTACCAGCTGTGCTGGTTGAAAGAATGACAGTCCAGTAAAGCAATGGACTATAGCATTTCGATACCAATTGAGTCACAAGAGTAGCTAAAAATACTCCAATTAATATAGTGGAACTCATTGCATAGCCCACATTTAGCGTCATCGATAAAAGGTCTCCTGCTGTTTCTCCCAAAGTGGTCGCACATATCTTCATGATCCAGAAAAATGCAGTAATTGCTGGAAGTTTACTCATTTATTTACTGTAGGGCTATCATAATTTATTGGAACTTGTGGCTTCACCGTAGCGAGAAAAAGACAAGAACTTGAATTAGTCAAAATTGCAGCAATATAAGGTGAAGTTGAGGCAATCACACTTTCAGTCTTGTCGGTCAATCGGCTGTAAGGCTGGTTTCTTCTGCTTGAAGCTTAAGTAAATAACTAGGCTTGCGATTATAGAGAGAAAAAGCATACTGGTTCCAACCGTACCATAGCCAAAGCCTCCATTTTTAGTTGGTTGGGTTAGCAAATCACCTATCGATGCTCCAAACGGACGAGTCAAGATGTACGCTAACCAGAATGCCAAAACTGCATTCATTCGGGAGTAATAATAACCAGCCGCTATCATTGCAATTGCAGCGCCAAATACTAATGCTGATTGTGCATAACCCAATCCCGAAGCCTCCGCTAAGAGGTCTCCTGTTGAAGTACCCAAGGCAAACGTAAGTAAAATAGCCATCCAGTAGAAAAGCTCTCTTTTAGCTGTGTTGATGGAGTGCATAGCTAATGTCTTTTCACTTAAATACCAAAACACAAAAACTGCTAACAAGGCAAAACTAAAAACTATGGTAGTTGTTACCAAACTAACTCCAAAATCATCTACCAATCTATCAGTCATTAATGTGCCAACGATACTTATCAAAACGACCACAAACCAGTAACTTAGTGGGACATATCGCTTAAGTCTCAACTGATTTAAAAGCACAATCAGTAACAAGCCGCTCATAATGTAGGATGTAACGCCTAAACCAAGGTTTAGGGTTCCTGACAGAAAATCTGCTGCGGTTTCACCTACTGTCGTTGTCAGAATCTTAATAATCCAGAAGTAAATTGTAACCTCTGGAACCCTGTTCAACATTGCTCCTGCTTGCTGAGGTTTTTCCATAACTTGAATTGGTGCAGTAGTAATTTCACTCTACACACCAAAGGTCAAGAAATAGTCAAGATTTGATTGAAAACGGAATTTACTCTAGATAGATGAACATAGAATCGCTAAAATTTCTAATTATCATGCTCATTGCATTGATCTTGAATTCTGTCAACTCCAACCAATCTTGACTATTCCTGGACTTTTATTACCTACAGTGAAAATACAAATCCAAATTTCAGGGATTTTACAAGAATGAAAACTTTAACAAAAATGATTCTGGCAGCAGCTTTTTTTGGTACTGTGGGGATTGCTGGATTAGCACGAGTTGTGGGAGCAAAACAACCACAATCTTCAGTAGCAATTGTGCGTCAGCATCACAGCACTATCCAAGTTGCAGAAGCCAGTGATGGCGACGGTGAAACCAACGACGATGCACAAGAACAGCAAGAAGCCACTAAACTGCAAACTTTAGCTAAAATTACAGCACAACAAGCACAGCAAGCAGTTGAAACATCTGTAGGAGGGAAAGCTAGTAGTGTCAAACTTGAAAATGAAGATGGTAACTTAGTTTATGCCGTAAAAATTGGTCAGCAAGATGTTGAGGTCGATGCTGGTAATGGCAAGGTTCTCTACACTGAGAATACTAATCAACAAGATGAAAAGAATGAAGCCACTCGCCCCAAAAGTAGCATTCAAGTTACTGAAGTCAGTGATGGTGATGGTGAAACTAATGATGATGGTCATTAGGAAACTTGAAACCTATACTATCTCAGTTATTATCTTAGTCGCAAGCATGAGAAGTTAAGTAAAACACTGCTGTAGCAGACATTAAATAAACATTAACTACATGGAGATTGTTGAAGATCAACTTCATCAATCTCTTATTTTTAAATTCTGGATAATCAGAATAAAGTACAATACGGTTCAGTTAAGATAATTGATCTACTGTCAACCTTTGTAGAGACGTTGCATGCAACGTCTCTACACATTAGAAATTCCCATCATTCAGCCCTAACTGAACGGTATTGGAATAAAGTAGACACTAAATAATTTGAAGAGGTTATGTGAAAAATAAGCGTCCACCTGGTTTATTAGCAATTATCATTTACAAGACCTTTGTTGCTTCACTCTTAGCTATTACTTCTGTTACCTTGCTATTAGCACTAAAAAATCACCAAAATTTAGCTGCATTTTCAGAATCTTATATTTTAGAAACAAAACTCAAAACTATTGAATGGCTAATAGATAAAATTTTGAATATTAGTCCGAAAAAATTAGAGTTTAGCGGTATAGCTATTGGAGTTTATGCTATTGTAACGGCAATAGAAGTAGTTGGTTTATGGTATGATAAGTCTTGGGCAACAGTGTTAGTGCTGGGACTAGTTGGCATTAGCATACCTCCAGAAATATTTGAGTTAATTAAAGGGATAACAATACTAAAATTCATCGTATTTTTAGTGAATGTAGCTGTATTTTGGTATTTGCTACGTCATTTTCCTAATCATAAAAGGTAATGTTAATTAAATCTTGATATTCAAGAAGCTGGTAAACACATTTTATTGTATTAGTTTCGTCTGTCTAGGATACAAAAAACACTAAGAGGAAATCGACGGTAAGCGCACGGTAAAACAACTACCAGCCTTTAATTGACTTGTGACACTAATTAATCCACCGTGGTTTTGGGCAATAACTTGTGCGATCGCTAACCCCAAACCAGAACCACTCTTCCAATAAGAACGAGATTGATCTGCTCGCCAAAAGCGATCAAAAACCTTATCGATATGCTCTGGTGCAATTCCCACACCTGTATCTTGCACATTTACATAAATCTGAGAACCAACACGACTAGTTTTAATTTCAACTACGCCTCCTGAAGGTGTATAGTAGAGTGCGTTTTCAATTAAATTAGTAAACAGTCGCGTCAATTGAACTGAATCACCCGTCAGGTAAAGATTCCCTGTTAACTGAAATATCAAGTTAATTTGCTTAACTTCAGCTTGAGGTTTATAAAGTACTATCAAGTTCTCCAAAATTGACTTTAAATTGAGAGTATCCCAATTCTGATTCGGAACTTTATCGGTACGTGCTAAAAATAGTAAGTCTTCTGTGAGGTGAGTCATCTGGTTAGTCGCGCTGGCGATCGCCTGAAATTTTTCTGCATCTTTTGGTCCTATTTCATCTGGATATTCTAGCGGCAACTCAGCATTAATTTTGATTGCCATCAATGGGCTGCGTAGTTCGTGGGAAGCATCAGCAGTAAACTGTTTGAGCCTTTGAAAACTCTCTTCAATTGGCTGCATCGCTTGATGAGTTAGTAAAATTCCCCCAATTCCACTAAGAACCAAAGTCATAATAATTCCACCGCCTAATCCCCAGTCCAGTTTTTGAAGAGTTTCATCAAATTCTTCTAAGGATTGACTCACCCTCACATACCCAACCAAGTGATTATTATCGCTAGCTATTATTGGTACAGTCACTCCTTGGATACGAACTTTGTCTACGTGACGGAGACTGCCTTCTGGGGCGCTAGACTTCCCACCTTGAATTTGTACCATTTTACTTGGCAACAAGGGTAAAGTTAAGACAGTTTGTCCTTGTTGGGCAATCAAATGTCCTTGGGTATCAAACCACTGTAATGCTTGATGAGCAGCAATTAGGTTTTGTGGGCGAAAGTCACTTTCAATCGTAAGGCGATTTGCTTCAAACTCTGCATTTGCAGACGCACCTTGTCCTATGGCTATGAGTCTATCTGTTGTTTGTTGAGTCAGACTGCGGGTGAAAACAACTCGGACGGCGATCGCAAATATTCCCAGCAACGATGCGAACACTACCAAGTAAGAAAACAATAACTGATACCTAATTTTTTGAAACACGTGCTTTTGACTGTCAAACTATTAATTAATAGCTAAAAAGTTTGCTAATCTGAATCGTAAAAAATCATCCATTCTTTCTATCATTTTATTTCAACTGTCACAAAACCGATAACCAATGCCATAAATATTTTCAATTAAATCTTCTGAACTTCCAGCTGCTCTGAGCTTATTCCGTAAATTGGTGATATGAGTTTTGACAGTTTTTTCTCCAGAAGATTGATCAATTTTCCACAGTTTGTCAAGGATTGCCGAACGACTTACAACTTGATTTGGGTTTCTCAAAAAATATTCTAATATCATATATTCTTTAGGAGTTAACGACAAAAGATTCCCTGCATAAGTAATCTGGTTAGTAGCTGGATCTAGTTGTAAATTACCGCAGATTAAAATCGGTGGGCGAGTTTCTGGACTTCTTCGAGCCAAAGCTCTAATACGTGCTGCTAACTCTTTGAGGTCAAAGGGCTTGACTAAATAATCATCAGCACCAGCATCAAGTCCAATAATTTTATCTGTCGTTGTATCTCGTGCTGTCAGCATTAAGATAAGAGCGTTGGATGAAGCAGCACGTAAACGCTGACATAGAGTGATTCCATCTAACTCGGGCAGCATTAAATCTAATAAAATTAGTTCATGTAATCCTGATTGAGCCCATTCCCACCCCTCATTTCCATCACTTGTTATATCTACAATATGATGTTGGCTTCTTAAATACTCAGCTAATGGTTTGGCAATCCGATCGTCATCTTCAACTATTAAAATTCTCATATTGCTTTAGCAGTTTTAGATATTGTTACAATTCCTTTGGTAGGATAGCTATATAGTCATGTCACTCTCCCAATAAGTGAGAGTAAAAAACAAAATGAAAAACACTGTTATGATTCGCACTTGCTATTATTCCTCTTTTGTCACTTTCGGAAGAGAATAATCTAGAATACTTACAGCGTAGGACTTTTACCAAAAATCCTGATTTCAGCCATTCTATTAGAAAATAAACGCTCAAATGCCCACTCTCTCTGAATTTAAAAATTTGGCTCTTATTTTTCTTTTCCCAGAGTGACAGAAGAGGGTTAGTGATGAGCTAAAAAAAGCAGCTGGATATTGGTTTTTCTGTATTCATTTTTACTTTGTATAAAATGATAGATATGACTCACTTAATTTTAAATATATGTTACGAAAAGGAACAAGAGAAAGTTTACAAATCATTTATTTATAATAAAGATTTTGTAAAAAAATAGTTTATTTTCTTGAGTATAAATAATAATATGTAAAAATATAAAAGCAGTTTTACTAATTTTTAAATAAAAGAATTAATTATGGTCACTCATAATCATATAATAATCCCTTCGGCAGAAAAGCAAGTATGCAGCACTAGTGATCAAATTATATATTAATTCAACGGGTGACTATAACAAACCTAAAGAACTTGTCATTAGATAGGCATGAAATAGTCAAAGTCATTCACCGATTTATCAATTTATGAAAAATAAATTAATTTCGCAAATGATTGGGTTCTACAACAAGCGTAGAAACAGTAGTCATTTTCGATGGGGAAAATTTTTGAAGTTTTGCCTTTATCTGATTGCTGGAGTGATGGCTGCTATAACGATTGCGTTATACTTTGCGGCGAAAGTTACACCAGCCACATACTTTGCCGCGAAGGTTACACCCACCACAAACGCCTACACAACATCTTGGGTAGGTAACACTTTTGGTGGTGGTAGCAAATGGGTGCAGAACTATGTTGAGGCTATGTATGTTGGTCCTGATGGTACGGTCTACACCAATAGCGGTTGGGATGAAGGAGGAAGAGAAGCAGGAATATATAAAGATGGTAACGTTATTGGTCCTGACTTTGAGCTTCATGGCTGGAGCCGTGCAGGTGGCAAAGCCATAACAGCAAGTAGTAAGTACATTTACCTTGCAATGGTGCAAGGATCAATGGGCAAGACAAAAGAGGATTACCCACCAGAAGGAACAACGTGGTTTTGTGTCAGACGCTATACATTATCTGGGAAATCTGCGGGTTTTGAGGGAGGGCGTGGCTATGACCGCAGTATGCTGGTTGTCAGCACCAAAAATCCAGTGACAGGATTAGCCATCAGAGGAAATAATTTATACGTTAGTACTGCTAAGGCAAACCTCATTAGTGTCTACAACGCTGACACCATGAGGAAAATACGTGATTTTTCTGTTTCCAACCCAGGGCAGATCACGGTTGATAAACAGGGAAATTTATGGGTCCTCCAAAGCAAAAATGGCAGCCGTCCTGCTCAGATTGTGCATTATTCAGCAGAAGGCAAACCTTTGTCAGGAGTGATTGCAGATGTTGTTGAACCAACTGCGATCGCAATTGATAATCAAGGCAGACTTTTGGTCACAGAAAACGGACCTCGACAGCAAGTCCTGATTTATAACATTGCAGCCAAACCAGCACGAGTGGGAACTTTTGGCATTGAACGCGGTGTTTTTGCGGGTGTTCCTGGTGAAATTGGAGATTTGAAATTTTACGGTTTGACTGGGGTGGGTACAGATGCAGCAGGTAATATCTATGTGAATAGTAATGGTTTCAAGAATTCAGGAACCGACTTAAGAAAGTTTTCTCCTTCAGGAAAGCTGCAGTGGCGATTACTGGGTTTGCATTTTGTAGATAATGCAGATACAGATCCTCAAAGTGATGGAGTGGATGTCTACGCCAAGCAGGAACACTTTGTTATGGATTACAGTAAAAAACCTGGTCAGCAATGGTCTTACAAGGCTTACACTGTCAATCCCTTTAAATACCCCCAAGATCCACGCTTGCATACATCGCCAACTTCAGTTTTCTTTCGGCGTATCCAGGGAAAACCCTTCCTGTATATGACAGATATGTATCAAAGTTTTATGCAAGTTTATCGTTTCAATCCAACAACAGACGGTAAAATTGCCATACCATCTGCAATATTTCATGGCACCTTTATGAAGGATGGTAAGCCAGTTGGAGGTTGGCCACAAAATCACCCGATGGAAGATAAAGATTGGATCTGGCGGGATAACAATGGTAATGGTGCTTTTGATAAAGGTGAGTATGATGCCAGTAACAGAGATTATCCCTATATTGGGGGATGGTGGGTAGATAGCAAAGGCGACATATGGAAAAGTTTGCGAACTCAAGAGGGTATTCGGCATTTTCCTTTACAAGGACTAGATAAAAAGGGGAACCCCATTTACTCCTATAGTTCAATGAAAAAGGATAAAACTCCTAGCCTGTTTACAGATGTGCGGCGGATTGAGTATTTCCCTGAATCAGACACTATGTATTTATCAGGCTTTACCAAAGAGCATGCTGCAGTTGACGATGATGCTGGGGCTGTCGGGTCTGAAATTGTCCGTTTTGATAACTGGAGTCGAGGAAATCGCACTCCCCGTTGGCGAACTGTCATTCCTTATGACAAGACTGGAAAGCGTGAAGTTGTCACAGTAGCAATGAGTGTGGCGGGAGATTATGTATTTTCTGTAACGGTAAAAAATGCAGAAGTCTCAGTTTATGACGCAGCTACAGGAAAGCAAGTACAAAAGTTAAAGCCTGGTCCAGAGGTTGCTAACGAAAGTGGTTGGGTTGATATCCCCTATGGTATCCGTGCTTTTCGCCGCTCAAATGGAGAGCACTTGGTGTTTGTTGAAGAAGATTGGAAAGGAAAAGTGATTGTGTATCGGCTACCCGCTAGAGGAAAGCGTACATAGTTTTTAGACTTGTTTCCTATCTTAAGTCTCATCAAGAGTGAAGAAATTATGGCAGGTAAAGCCTGCTATTTGTATTTTTTTATACTTTTGATTTATGCATTGTACCAATTTTATTTTCAGAGCCAACATATGCCAAGCTCTCTACTCATCCCTTTTGTTATGGCAGGTATCACAGGCAGTAGGGTTGGGTTGTCTGTGTATAAATTATTGATGAAATTGGTATGAAAATTACAAATTTTCTGTTTTGTATTTAATTGAACAACAAAGAATAATGAAATTTAAAGTTATCGTAAAAATAGAACTTCGAGAGTTGTTATAAAATTACGGGCGATTTAGAATTAATTCGCCCAAATAATTACTGTATATTTCTAAGGTATGTAAGCAACAGATTTTCATTAAGCAACATTTAGTTGAGAGGTATTTTTTCAAGAAATAGCCAAAAACTAAAAAATAATTTGATTCACCCTGGCACTGAAAGATTAAGGTTTGGTTAATAGAAAAAAGATTATTTCAACTGGTTTCTACTTTGATATAGCCATATTTAACTAACTGCGACTATAGCCTTGATTGCTGATTGATCATTCTTCAGATTCAGTGCAAAATTACATAGGAAACATATGTTTCACTCATGATTCACCTACAGTCTTTTTACAAGAGAGTGTAAGATTTGTAGTTGAAAAACGACTGTCACAAAATTTCCATCAGAAAATAATAGTCAATTGTTAAATTAATGACATTTTTAGTGAAAAATTCATATTTTTTCAACAAAAACTGAACATATTCTGTACAAAAAAGAGCAACAATACTAGATGGTAATGTAAAAAAGATACCAAAAAGACCTGCTTATTGGTACTGACAGATCTATTCATTATCAGAGGTTGCGCTCAATATCTACTCAATAACAATGATCAACTGGCAACAAGTGTCGTCGGCGGAGAAAATTTGAATGCGTATACTTCATCTTTCTAATCACGTACAAGAAATTGGTAACGGTATTGTTAATGTGGCGGTAGACCTTGCTTGTATGCAAGCAAAAGATGGTCATGCTGTTGCTGTAGCCTCGTCTGGAGGAGAATATGAGACATTACTAGGCTCTTATGGCATCAAACACTTTTATCTAGATCAGTCAAGAACACCGTTAAATATTATCAAAGCAGTATGGCGATATCGGAAAATCCTACAGGAGTTTAAACCAGATATCGTTCATGTACATATGATGACGGGATCTGTGCTAGCAGCAACTCTCAGATTCGGCTACAAATATAGTTTAATTGCTACAGTACACAACGAATTCCAGCGTAGTGCTACATTAATGGGCTTGGGTGACCTAGTGATTGTCGTCAGTCAGGCGGTGGGAGACTCTATGGCACGACGTGGTATTCCCAAGGAAAAAATGCGCGTTGTATCCAACGGCACGTTAGGCAGTCCTCGCCAGCGCAGCATCAAAGAATACGAACCGCAACCCCTACACCATCCCGCCATTACAACGGTATCAGGGATGTATCGCCGTAAGGGCATCGGGGAATTGATAGATGCTTTTGCTGAAATTGCCAGCGATTTTCCCGAAGCTCATTTATACTTGGTTGGTAACGGACCTGATCGCGAGTCATTAGAAGAACAAGCGCGAAACACTCCTTGTGCTTCCCGCATTCATTTTGAGGGTTTCCAGTCAGAGCCGAAGAGATATTTACTAGCGACTGATATCTTCGTACTTGTTTCTCACAAAGACTCCTCTCCACTGGTCATTCCAGAAGCACGAGAAGCTGGTTGTGCGATTATTGGCTCTAACGTAGATGGCATACCTGAAGCCTTGGACGGTGGGAAAGCAGGCATTCTCGTACCAGCAAAAGACAGCCATACCCTAGCCGCAAACTTAAGGGAGTTGTTGAGCGATCGCGATCGCCTGCAATGGTGGAGGACTCAAGCGTCTCAAAACCTAGAAAGACTGAGCGCTGCTCGCGTTCATCAAGAAACACTAGCTGTTTATAGAGAATTAACACACAATAGTAGCCCAGTCATGATGAGGATGGTGAAATCAAGCTAACTCATAACTCATAGGTTTAACTACTAAACAACAGAATTAATTTGTTCTTGATGAATCGTAATTCGTAATTGAAGTCATAATTGTACATTACGAATTACGAATGAAATCCACACTATTTTTCTCAGATTAAACTTATGCATTTTATTGTTACTGGCGGAGCTGGCTTTATTGGTTCTCATCTTACTGAGCAGTTGTTATCAGAAGCTCACTCTGTAACTGTGGTTGACAATTTAACGACAGGTAATTTACAGAACCTACCTGAACATCCTCGGTTAAAATTTCTGCAAAAAAACATATTAAACTGTCACCCAGAAGATTTTTCCAAACAGGTAGATGGCATTGCTCATTTAGCAGCAACTCCATCAGTTACTGAATCTTGGATAAAACCACTAGAGGCGCACAATAATAATCTATCTGCAACTATAGCGGTCATTGAACTGTGTCATGCTTTAAATATTCCCAAGCTAGTCTGTGCTAGCTCGGCTGCTGTATATGGTAACAAAACACCTGTATCGATTTCAGAAGAGCAGCCTCCCGCTCCCATCTCTCCCTATGGTTTGCAAAAATTGGTAAGTGAGCAATACGCTACCCTTTTTGCTGAACAATTTAACTTTTCATTTGTTGGCTTACGCTTATTTAATGTTTTTGGACCTCGACAAGTTCCAGGCTCTCAATATTCTGGAGTTATTTCTATATTTGTAGATGCAATGCTCAAAAGCTTACCCATCAAAATTTATGGTGATGGTAGTCAGACAAGAGATTTTATCTTTGTTAAAGATGTAGCAAATGCCTTTGCCAAAGCCTTAACGACTCCACTAGCACCTGGTTTAGCATTAAGTTGTAACATCGGTACAGGTAAATCAACCTCAATTCTTCAGCTTGTCAATATTCTGAAAACTTATTTTCCTCAATGGAAATTAGAACCTAGCTTTGCACCTCCTCGTCCTGGAGATATTCAACATTCCCAAGCGGATATATCAAAAGCATTATCAATTTTAAATTTTGTACCTCAGTGTTCGGTGGGAGATGGTTTAAAAACTTTAGTAGAATACTGCAAAGAACATAGGTAGTAGACTTTTTATAAATTGTTCATCAATTTTTCTAATGAATTACGTCAAAAAGATTATCAAGGAACTACACTTTTCTCTAGTCAACAGTTTGCCAGTACCCATAGCAAACAAGCTGCCTTTAGGTGCACTCACAAAAAAGGAGAGATGGTCTATTGGAATCTACACTGGCAAATCTCCTGTTCATTTCACTTCTCCTAAAGAGATAAAAAATCCTGTATTAACCCGCCGAAATGTATCAGATGTCAGGGCTGGGTTTGTTGCAGATCCTTTTATGATTAAAGTTGATCAAACCTGGTTCATGTTCTTTGAGGTTTTGAATCAACAAACACGTCGAGGAGAAATTGGGCTAGCAACGAGTGAGGATACAGTGAATTGGAAGTACGAACAGATTGTCTTGGCTGAACCATTTCACTTATCTTATCCCCAAGTTTTCGAGTGGATGAATGAATATTACATGATTCCAGAGACCCATCAGGCAAACTCGATTCGATTGTACAAAGCATCCAAGTTTCCTACAGAATGGAGTTTTATTGGTAATCTGAAGAGTGGTGCTTTGTTTTTAGATGCTTCTATTTTCCGTTACGCTGATAAATGGTGGTTATTTACGGAAACAAATCCCCAGCATAACTTTGACACTCTCCGTCTCTATTATGCTGATGAGTTACTTGGTTCTTGGACAGAACATCCAAAAAGTCCCATTATCAGCGGTAATGCACATATTGCCAGACCAGGTGGTAGAGTTGTAGTTATGAACGACAAAATTATTCGCTACACTCAAGACTGTCAACCCTACTACGGCACACAGGTTAGAGCATTTGAAATTACTGAGTTGACAACGACAAGTTATAAAGAACGAGAAATCGACCAAAGCTTAATTCTCAAACCAACAGGTGTAGGTTGGAACGGTGCTGGTATGCATCACATCGACTCTCATTTTATTGAAGAAGGAAAATGGATTGCCTGCGTCGATGGTAGAGGGTAAATTCTGATATTTCAAGTTTCAAGACTTTTTGTACCTCATCGTTGATAAATACTAATTTTGTAAGAATTCCGCACCTAGGAACCAAAAGTCAGAATTTACAAAGAGTTTAAGATGATTGGGAATATTTATTCATCTAATCTTTTTCTGATTCTTTAACTATTCTGACTCCTGAATTCTTACCTAACTTTGAAGTTACAAAAACAAAGTCTTTTTGTGTAAAATTGATTTTTTACCGCAACATTTGTTGTCTTAACCTAGGAAAAGGAATCTCTATGAATATTTTGCAGAATCAAGGAAATTCTAAATATAGATCTCTTTCATGAATCTCATTAAGTTCCCAAAAAAATCATTTTTTCGCAAAGACGCAAAGAGCGTAAATCTTATGAGCGTCTTTGCGCGACACTTAAAGTACTATTTATACAAGGAATTTCATGTACTTAGATAAGTGGACAATGAAGATTATCAATTGTTATCTTTATTAAGTTAGCAGAAATATCCGGATAATATCTAGTTTTTTTGAATTTCTTCTTGATAAATGAAATGACAAAGTTTAAGATAAATGCGAATTTTACATATTTTGAACCACATCCAAGAAGTTGGTAATGGTATTGTTAATGTCGCCATTGATTTAGCTTGTGTCCAAGCAAAAAATGGTCACATTGTGGGTGTAGCATCTGCCGGAGGAGAATATGAGACATTACTTGCTAAATTCGGTGTCAAGTACTTCAATTTGAATCAAGCAAGAACACCACTTAATATTATTAAAGCCTCTTGGCGTTATCGGTCACTCATCCAAGAGTTTCAGCCAGATATTGTTCATGCCCACATGATGACTGGAGTTGTGTTGGCAAGAATTTGGAAGGCTTCATCTACATACTTTCTCGTCTCGACAGTGCACAACGAATTTCAGCGCAGTGCAGTGCTTATGGGTTTGGGCGATCGCGTTATAGCAGTTAGTCATGCGGTTGCCGAGTCGATGGCACGGCGTGGTATTCCCAAAAAGAGGCTGAGGGTAGTATCTAACGGGACGCTGGGGAGCGTCCGTATGCGAAACTTTCAAGAGTATGAAGCGGCGGAACTGGAAAAACCAGCAATTGCTACTGTAGCAGGGATGTATAAGCGTAAGGGGATTGGTGAGTTAATTGATGCTTTCGCTCAAATTGCCGCCGATTTTCCGAATGCACATCTATATTTAGTGGGAAATGGTCCTGACAAGGCTTTATTTGAACAGCAAGCGCAAAGTACACCCTTTGCTAACAGAATTCATTTTCCTGGTTTCCAAAAAGAACCACAATCCTATATGCTAGGTTGCGATATATTTGTACTGGCTTCGCACCGTGACCCCTCCCCGCTTGTGATACCAGAAGCCCGTGAAGCTGGATGCGCTATCATAGCATGCAATGTGGATGGTATACCAGAAGCTTTGGATGACGGACAAGCAGGTGTCCTGGTCCCACCAGCAAACAGTCAAGCCCTAGCTGATGCTCTTAGGCAATTGCTGAGTAACCCAAGCCTGATGCAACAGTGGAAGAACCTGGCACAACAAAACTTAGACCGATTGAGTGTTGTGCGCGTCTATGAGCAAACCCTTTCAGTATATCGAGAGTTGGCTGTCGAGTTACGTGAACATGGGAAACAGTTAGCGGCGCACAGGGAAGCAAATTAGCAATGGTGAGTTGTCAGTTTTATCCTTTGTTTTATGACTTATCAAAACTCTCTTTCTCCTAACTATCCGTAAACTTAGAAAGTTGGGAGAAGGATGATATTAAATATATATAGTGAGGGTTATGGCTTAGTCATTACCCAAACCTGATGTTCATCATCTAACAATTTTTCATTTATTAATTTTGCTAAATTCCGCCTGCTATTTTGTTCTTTGTTTATGTCACTGATGTATTCTTGTATTGATTCTCTAGATAAAATAAGAACTTATAACTCTTGACCCTCTGTTGACTGATAGCTGATTCGTTCTTTTAAGTTAGGGTAGTCTTGGCGTGGGAAAGGAGTAGCCGTTGTTGACTATTTCACTAGAAAAACGTTGATGTTGATGATACTTTTTGGCCGCCATAGCCAGACCAAGAAAGCCCCATAAAATGACACCTGAAAGTGAAATCATCAAACTACTAAACACTAACTGGAAGACGATCGCAAGACTAATTGAACGGGAAGCATTAGCAAAGGAATCGCTGCGAGCTTCAGAACCTTGGTACACCTTAAACAACAGCAGGATTAATCCTCCCAAATAGGGCAGAGCTCCAAACCAACCGAGAGCGAAAAACGTATCTAGGATGCCGCTGTCTAGAACAATTTGTATCAGTTTACCATCTTTATCAATAATCCACGTACCACCAATGCCGTTGCCTAAAATGTTAGAAAGGGCTATGGTGATGTTCCTTTCATAATTTTCTGAACGGTCTTGATAGCTTTGGTCCTTCTCTAGATTTGAGAAACTTTCAAAGCGCTCAGTGATCATACTGCCAAATGGCTCAATGGTCGCCAGTGGCACAACACATAGTGCCATAATCAGGATGGTCAATATAAGACGCATCTGTAGCTTTGGCTTGAGATTGGTGAGCAAGCTGAGCAATCCCACCACCCAACCTCCCCACGCTGCGCGTGCCATACTGAGTAAGAATGCTAAGTAGCCTGCTGCAGAGGCAGGGATACGTAATGCACTTTTGTCACTAAATAACAACAACAGCCCCGCCATCATACTTACTGCAAATGGTCCTGGCGAGTGCATCGTACTCCAAACTCGAATCTTGAGTGGTTCAGGTTCTCCAAAGCTTGTCAATTTTGTTTTGATCAACCAAAACCTATCCCACTCTGGTGCTATGAGGAATTGCACTACCCCGTAGATACCTGTTAAGAACACACACCAAAGAAATACGGTCTGAATGGTTTTGCGATATTGTGGATAGTATCGCCAGTTAACAAATAAGTGAAACCCAAAAAATAGGGGAGAAATCCAGTCCAGCATGGTGCGGACGACGAGAATTGGTTGATAATTCACCAGCCCTATCAAAAAGGCGTAGAATACTGCAAGAAACGCTAATACAAATGGTAAGCCACCCATGCGGATTGCTTTGGGTAGGTAACGGACAAATGTTGCAGCAGTAATCAGTGTGACTAAGAACGGCGCTAATAACATTGGACTTGGATCTACCCAACCGCTCTTGAAATCAACGAGGCGACGGATAAACGCAATGAGAAACCATATCCACCAGGTGTAACCAATGTACAGTGCCGGACATCGCACATAGAGAAATACACCTACTAGAAAAGCTGCTGCTGGAAATGCTTGGCGAAGAAGACCAGTACTCGCGACATAGCAGGCAAGAGTAAACAGTATGAACGCACCGATGACTAGCCAACCTAGAAATTGCGATTGTTCTTGTTCTGATCCGTCTGGTGTAGGAAGTTGATGAGATGCCTGCCTGTAAGTCACTCAGCTTCTCCTGGTGTAACAGTGGTTGTTTGCGAAATCATGTTTGAAGACTTGTCCATCTGGAAGGAGTTGTCAGGTGTAGCACACATTCTACTACCCATTCTTGATGCTTGATGATTGCTTTTGTTCCATGTACAGAAGCCTTGCCAACGTCCTTGCATGGAAGCCAACCATTTTTGTCTGGCTAAAGTTCCTTCAGTTGTTTGTAACCGCAACCACTGTACTAAACCTAGTGCCTCTCGTGTCCCAACGAGTATTGCCCAGAATGCAAACACGAGTTTTTGGAAAAAGGAGAAGTGTTCCAGCAAAGCTAAAGTTTCGTTGTGGACTGCATTGATAAACGCAATATCATTAAACTTGTAGCGCTGGTCTTCGTCAAAACGCTTTGCTGGATAATGATTGACTGCTACTTGTGGGTCGTAAATCAGCTTCCATCCAGCCCGTTTTACAGTGAGACAGAAGGCGACTTCAAAGTGGACCTGTGCGCCTGTGCCTCGCATCCGTTCATCAAAGCGCAATCCTTTGATAGCGCTGGTGCGAAAACTCATGTTTACGCCTTTGAGAATATCGACTTCACGGGGTTGTCCTACTCCCAAATGATGGTTGCCAATCACTCGCCCAAACCACTGCAATTGACCGATAACTTCACGGGAGTCATCAAGTATTTTGTTTCCTTCGTGCACCCAATCACGTCCCCCAACTGCACCAATGCTATTGTCTGACATGAAATGAGCGCTGATGCGTTCTAACCAATCTGGGTAGGGTGCAGCATCGTCGTCAGTAATTGAAACAGTATCGCCTTCAACGACTTCCAGTCCGGCGTTCATAGCTGCAACAACTCCCCCAACTGTGACTTTGACAGTCCGTAGTGGCAGTTTGCAGTCTTTGAATCCTTCAAGGAATTGCCAAGTTTCGGTGTCCGTATCCCTTACAGTCACTATCACCTGAGATGGTGGTTTAGTTTGCGCCTGTAGCGCCATAAGGCAGCGTAATAGGTCTTGAGGACGGCGATAAGTTGGTATGAGAACGGTGTTCCTCATTCTTGCTTAACTCCTCAAAAAGATTCACATAGGTTTGTGCCATGATACTCCAGCTATGCTGCTCGGCAACAGCACGAGCAGCTGTTCCCATCTGCTGTATTCGAGTGCGATTGCCACTCAAAGATGACAGTGCATCTGCCAAGGCGTCGGTGTCGTCCGTGTCTGGTAAGACAACCCCGCATTCTGGTGTGACCAATTCTGCACCTCCTGTTGCTGTAGCAGTAATGACAGGAAGCCCAGAGGCGAGTGCTTCTAACAGTACTAGGGTACAAGCTTCGTAACGGGAGGGAAACACGAATAAATCCACTGCCCGCATAATTTTGGCTATGTCACGCCGATATCCCAAAAAATGCACTCGCTCATTCAACCCCAAAGATTCTGCCATCGCTGGAAAGGGGCTACCTTCAGGGCTTCCCACAACTGCTAGATGTAAATCTGGTACTTTTACCAAAGCACGCAGAACGGTATCTAAGTTTTTTCTGGGTGTGCGGATGTCCCCTGCAAACAGCGCCAAAGTCACGTTTTCAGGTAAACCGAGTGTTTGGCGACACGCCACACCAGGAGAAAACTCTTCTAAGTCTACTCCATTGACAATCACCTGAATGCGAGAGCGGGGTACGCCAATACTTTCTAATTCTTGAGCGACCTTTTGAGAAACCGCAACAACAACTTTTGCTTTTCCGAAAGCCTGTCTTTCCCAGTAGCCATTGAGTGCTGTATATAGCCACTGATAAAAACCATACAAATCTCGCCGGACGCGAGAAACGTGTGCAGGCGATCGCAGCCAAGAACTGTGAACAAAATGTACGGCATTAATATCAGATATGACGGATGTAATTGCTCCGTTAATTTTCACCAAATCAACTTTCGAGCGATGTTTCCGCAACCAATCTGCACTTTTTTTAGAAAAAATGAAATTACGAATAAACTCTGTAGGCCATCCTTCAACTGGAATTGAAACCCAATTCACTTGGTTATTCTGCTGCAATTCTGGTGCGATTTCACTTGCTACTAAGGTTAGGTGATGACCTCGACGAATTGCTTCTTTGACAACTTCATAGTTCACCCGTCCCTGCCCATCACCTTTTTTTATCTTGTGGGTCACAATACACAGTTTCACGCAGCACCTCCTTTTGAATTCTCTTTGCCCTTATTCTTCTGTCCTATGTCTTTTATACTTTATGAATGACAAATCACCAAGGACAGCCAACATGAGTTCACTTTATTTATCCCCTGTCAATTACCTCGTATTTCATCTTATTCCCAGTAACTGATTTGTTAAATATGGGGGAATAAAACTTAGAGTGAGTGCTGCTACAGTTCTCAAATTAAACTTTTGTTGCCAAAGGGCACGCCAAAGATAAGGACGTGCTTGTGTTGCTTGTTGTGAGCGCAATAAACCTATCGCCAAAGTTGTATTAGCTTCTAACCATTTCTGCTTGAAATAGCGCTGATACTTCTGTAGCTTTTCATCTGCCATAAACCGCTGATAGCAAAATAATTCTGCATTTGCTTTGCGGATTTTTGACTGAACATCTTGACTACCACTCTTGTTAGTATCAGTCTGCTCGTGATCGCGATACCTAGTCAATCTTTCTGGATAATAATAAGCTCCTTGACCAGTCCTGCAACAGATATAAGAAAGATATAAATCCCACATCCCACCGACTTCTTGTGGAATACTATCCCAATCAACAAACTCGTTGCGAATGACACAAGCAGCCGCTGTGGGGACAGACTTATGTACTACGGCTATCTCATAAAATGGTTGATGAATTCCTTTATTGAGACTGTGACGTTTGTAAGCTTTTGTATACTCTTCAGTAAGGGGATAATTAATTTCACCCTGTGCATCTATGATATATTGGTCGCTAAAAGCTAAAATGACATCTAGATTTTCTTCTAATGGTGGAACAAGCTTTTCTAAAAAGTCCTCATTCCACATATCATCATCATGGAGACTGGCAACATATTTCCCCTGTGCCATCTTAAAGGCGTTCATCTGATTGGTGAACATTCCGACATTTTCTTGTTGTCTGAAAAATCGGATGCGTGAATCACCAAAAGATTCAACGAGTGCTTGGGGACTTTCTGGACTGCAATTATCTGAAACAATAATTTCAATGTTTTGATAAGTTTGTTTAATAGCACTGTTGATTGCTTGCTTGAGATAGTCTGGTCTATTATAAGTTGGAATAATAACGCTGACTAAAGGCTTTTGGGAGCTATTCTCCTTTAACATATTCTGTAAATCCTTTAATTTTACGATAAAACAAGTGTCCTATCTGTTGTTGTGCATGGCATCGCATCATTTGCTTGATACTATTATCAAATGAAATTTTTTATCTGAAAAAATCTGATATTGTGTTTTCATAAATCTTGTGTAAATGTTTGACGTGGGTATCAATTGTAAATTCTTGCATCAAGAAAGCATTGCCTTGTTCGCCCATGCGTCGGCATTTGTGATAATCACAAGATAAATCAGTAATTGCTTCAGCCAGCGTCTTTGTATCATTTGCTGGCACAAGAATGCCTGTTTCCCTATCTCGCAAATATTCTGGAATGCCTCCGACTGCGGCGGCAATAACAGGTCGGTAGTGAGCATAAGCTTCCAAAGTCACAAGACCCGCAGGTTCAGGCCAAATACTGGGAAAGATCACAGCAAAACACTGTTCGTAAAGTTGATTTAATTTGTTACTATCACACCAGCCATGCCAAGTGATACGGTTGTTTATCCCTAGCTTGTCAGCTAACTTTTCTAATCGTGGTCGTTCCCAACCTTCACCGGCGATATCAAGTTGAATGCGCGAATCTATGTTTACTAAAGTTTTGAGCAGCCATTCTAGCCCTTTATCAGGAACGATTCGCCCAGCAAATAAAATTCGGCGGTTTTTATGAGTTTCTAAACTCAAAGGTTCAGTTGCCATTTGCGGTACGGAAATACCACAGCGTAGTGTTACAGTCTGTTGAGGCGGTAGACCATTTCTAATCAACTGTCCCCGCACGTAGTCACTATTAGCAATAAAAGTCACTTTGAGGTTTTTGATAAACCGACTGAGGTTATTGGTTCCTAGTAATTCTTCAATCACTCTTGCAGGTTTACGGCTGCCACAGCCATCTATCATCTTGCCCCAAAGACATCCTAAATAAGAAAGATTGCGATCGCAAATCATGTGTTGGGATGCCAAATACTTTGTGCCACTTGGACAGTAAAGTGAGTGATTGTGAACAGTAAAGACCGTGGGACATTCTCCTCGAACTTGCAATAGTAAGTCTGGACTGTGTATATGTATCAATTTAAACTGACTCTGCTCCAGTTCTTTAAGCGAATTAATGACAAAGTCGCTGACACCTGGTTGCCGATGTTGAATCAGAGATGTTAAATAAGTTTCAGCTCCTCCATTCCCATGAACTCTAAAACTAGAGCAGTGGTACATCAAGTTATGATCAAACTGGGGACACTGAAAATTTTCTGCTCTTTCCTCCGTATTGGTTGTTAAATTTGACATGACTCCTCCACCTAAGTTTCTATTTTTCTCGGCACACATCGTGACTCAGAAAACAAGTTCTTAAATCTCTAATCCTTGACTACTCCAAATTTCTCGTAGTTGCTGCTTATAGAGTTCCTCAGTATATTTTATGGCAGTACTTCTAGCTGATGAACCCATTTCTTGGCGCATTGATTCGTTAGCAGCTAAAAAATCTAATTTTTCAGCAATAGCTTTTTCATCTCTAGGAGGTACTATAAATCCATTGACGCCATCTTCCACCAAGTCAGCAGCACCACAATGAGAAGTTACGATAACAGGCAATCCACTTGCCATTGCTTCGAGTACGACTAAACCAAAACCATCTTCAACGGAAGGTAAAACGAAGACGCTTGCACGACCAAAAACTTCCACGGGGTCTTGGTGACTGAAATTCCAAAATTCTTGCTTGATATGAGAATTTTGACTGAGCGTATTCTCTATTAAAATTCGCAGTACACGAGTTGACGCACCACCTACTAATATCAATTCCGAGTTAGGAATTTTAGCTCTCAAAAATCCAGGAATTAAATACTGAACACCTTTACGTGGTTCGATAGTCCCTACATAAAGTGTGCGGAAAGTTGAATCAGTTTTGACCGCAGGACGAAACTTTTTAGTATCTACAAAAGGCGTCAGGACAGCGATTTTTTCTGCTGGGAATCCTGCATCAATAAATGTTTGTTTAGCAACTTGAGAAAGAACAACAATTAAATCAGCCTGTTGGCATTCTCCAGAGAACCGTTGCAGCATTTTGGAATTCATACTTGCCACAGTAGGGTCATTGAGAAACATTAACTCTTGCTGAATTTGTTCTTGCATAAATGGAAGATAACTGTTGAGGCAATAAAGCCAAGCAGTCGCTCCTTTTGCTTTTGCTGCTTTGAATGCTAAGTAAGTTTGACCTGCTACCCCCATAATCAAATTGCAGGGGTGAGATTTTAATCTCTTACTAACCTGTTGATCAAAATAGAGATCGCTCAAAAGGACAGCCCAATCATTGCGACGACGTAGTAAAGGGATAGAGAGTAATCGCTGGGAAGCTCGAGAATCTCCAACAGGGTATACACTAAAGTGAGTTTCAGGTGCTTTTGACCCCGCACAAAATACAGTTAAGTCTGCGAGTTCGCTCAAGCCTGCGGCCGCATTTGCTAGGCAACCTCCTTGACCTCCTGTACCTAATCCTGTGTTGCAAGTGAGTGTAACTTTCATCATTATATTTTTACGTCGTCAGTGAGTTTAAAACAGTTGGCTTGGAGCAAACTTCATCAAAAATTATTAAATAATGTTCAACTCAGTCTACGTAGTTCAGTTTCTCTGGAAGAGAATTGCAGTCAAATGTGAGGAGAGTGTAGTGTTAAATTTTGCTTACACAAGACTCCTTAAACTACAGATTCCGGAAAGCTATTTCCATAAACTTTGACACATTTTTTTCTTTTTTAAAGGGGAATGAGACGCAGTGCTGGACCCAATCACCCCCTAATGCTTGCTGCTTTATGCCAACTTGTTGCACTGCTTTCCCAACAAAAACAGAGCTAGAACTGGGCTAATAAATTTTTATTCGTTCGTCGTAATAACCTATATTCATCCTGGCGGTAAAACTTCTACCATTCATCTATTCTGCCAGTATAAAGAATCTCAACATAGAAGGATTGCTTACTGAGGAACTCGTTGAGTCGATGCTACGCCTGATCCATTTCATATTGTTTGTTGTGAAGCTCCCACAGCTTACCACCTTGCTTGAGTAAATCTTGATACGTGCCCTGCTCGACAATACGTCCTCCTTTCTCAAGGACAACGACTTTGTCTGCTTTCGCAACTGTGGAGAGCCTGTGTGCAATAGCAATGACTGTGCGACCTACAGAGAGCTTTTCTATCGACTCCTGAATAAGCCGTTCTGAGACAGAATCTAAAGCGCTGGTTGCTTCATCTAAAATGAGAATTTCCGGATCACGCAGCAAAGCACGAGCGATCGCAATCCTCTGTCTTTGTCCTCCAGACATATTCACACCGCGATCGCCCAGTTGTGTCTCAAAACCTTGAGGTAACTCTTCAATAAAGTCGAGCGCATTTGCTAAGCGAGCTGCTTCTCTAATCTCGGCGTCAGTTGCTCCTGTTGTACCGTAGGCAATATTGTTCCGAACAGATGTATTGAAGATAAATGTATCTTGACTGACAACAGCCATTTTGCGACGCAGTGAGTTGACTTCAAATTGTCTAACATCAACTCCATCAATTAACACTTTACCTTCGGTGACATCATGGAATCGGGGAATTAAATCCACAAGGGTACTTTTACCAGATCCTGACTCTCCCACCATTGCCGTCATTTTTCCTCGCTCAATGGAGAGAGTAATATTATTGAGGACTGGATTATTGGGTCCGTAGGCAAAATCTACTGAGACTAAGTCTATAGACCTCTTTAAACCTTGAAACTCAATCGTACCGTTCTGCAAGTAAGTTTTGTTTTCTCTTCGCAAAAGATCCTGAATATTATCTATTGAACCTTGAAGAGTGTTGAGGAATGCTACAGTTCCGTTAATATCTTGTATAATTGGCACGAGGCGAAACAGGACAAAGAAAAATGTCAGCAAAGAACCTACTTGTAGCGTTCCATTCACCATAAAGTTACTAAACGCTACGATAATCATGCCTATGAGGACGCTCATCACGACCCCCTCAGCAATGGGTTTAACAAGTGTCCAGGTTAAAACAACTGTAGTTGAAGCACTAACAACCTGATTGCTTGCTTTATAGTAACGCTGCCGCTCAAATTCTTGAGTACCAAATGCTTGAACGGTGCGAATACCATTGATAAATTCTATTGCTGTTGAGGTGAACTGACCATTAGCAACTGACATACCAAAACTTGTTTCTCTCACCTTGGCATTTAGCGTTCTCAAGCCAACTGCTAAAAGTGTGAAGGCTAATATGGAAATAATTGTGAGTTGCCACGATATCAAGAACATTGATATGAGATAGACAATAATTGTCAATCCTCTGGTGACTAAAAATGCCCCTCCACTGAAACCTGTTCTTATCCTTTCAATTTCTGTCGTGATGGTGTTTATGAGTTCACCAGAACGAGTTTTGGCAAAGTATGAGAGGGGCAACGCTTGTAATTGTTCAAAAATTTGCTTGCGCAGGCGATCGCCCAGATTGAGTTGAGCGAGTTCAGTGTAAACTTGAGCAAAGTAGTTGAATGCTGCACGCACCCAAGTACTCAATAAAATCAAAATAGAGATTCGGTATAAACGACTAATTGGTGATGCATTGGCACCCAAAATCCAGATATCAAACCACTCTACTCCAGTACGAATTGGTTCAGCATTATTTGGATCACTAGTCAAACTTTGCAAAAAAGAAAGTAAAAAACCAATACTAACGCCTTCAAAAGTTGCTGCCAGAAACGAAAAAATTAAAGCTAAGATGGTAACCTTACGAAAGTGGCGAAACTCTCCTAATATCAAAGAGTTGTTCTGCCAGAATCTAGTTGCCTTAATTAAATTCTTCAGCAAACCGCTGAGTGGCTTGGAAAGTTTGAGATACATGGGCAATGTTCAACCGTAGTTTTGCAGGGAAGATAGAGCACTGTGAATACTATATTTCATGAAATGCCGCAACGTGTTTACGTGCGGCATTTCAACTTACTACTGTACTAATGTACTAAGAATCAGTAGTCATTTTGTCAGAATGAAGGAGAGCGAGAGCCGCTTTGTCAGGTTGGAACCTATGTTTGTTCTCAAAAGTGTTCAAGCCATGAGGTCATGAACAAATCACAGAGTTGGACTATCCAGATGTAATAGATTCGACTCTGCCTCAACCTCCCATGACCCCATCATTCCTGGTAATCTATTGAGATTTCGTTGCGCTTCTGGACTCAACCGTACTGCATCTTCCAAAGTCCAGCAACGAGGTCCGGTCAAACTCATTTCACCGCGCAGCACATTAAACAACTGTGGCAGATGGTCCAATCCATACCTACGCATCCAACGTCCCAGAGTTGTCAGATTCTGCTCATCTTCCCCATCACACAAACTGCCTTGATATGCGATTATTGCTTTATCACTATTTGCTTTTGTGCTGACTTTCGTTGTGCGAAACTTAAAAACCTTGAAAAGTTTTCCCCGTTGTCCTATGTGCCACTGGCAAGACACCAATGGTCCTGGGGAGTAAACACTCATCAGCACAACTAATCCCAACATCATTGGACTGACAGCAAGCAGAAATAGCAATGCGACGAGCCACTCAGTAAGACGCCTCAACCACCATAATACTGAATCGGTTGGTTTTGGCTGTTTCTCGCTAGAGGGTATGCGCAGGAATATAGGCTTGCTGGCTTGCTCGCAAGCATCTGCCCAAAATTTCAGCCTGACTTCACCGAGTTTTGGATCTATGCGCACCAAATTTACTGGAGAGTGCTTTAGGCACTCCACTAATAATTGCTTTTTATCCAGTGGAGGCATATGCGGCTGTTTCACCACTCCAGGAAGCATCACCAGCAGTTGACTCCGTCGCCACTGAAGTGTGCAGTACTGGGAGGGATGATCTTGTTGCTGCTTCACAGTATAGGAATTCTCTAATGTTGGTATTAGTGAGGTTGTCATATGTATTGGCACTAATAGTATGGTAGATAACTGACCTGATATCAAAGGCTGTAAAAGCCAAAGACACCGATCTGCGTCTTGCTCTTCACTCCAAAACTGGAGGAAGTTGAGTGGAAAAATGATAGTACGACATCCCTAACAGTAATTGCACATCTTCGGTGAATTTGCCTTTAGACAAAGATGTACAAGATACAACAGAAGTTTTTAGAGAAATCTAAGAAACTTCGCTCTTGTATTGTTTGAAGGGGATTTAATATCTAGGATATAAGACTCAGTAGGGATAACGGTTACTAAAATAGATTCTTTATTTACTCTTTAAACATCAAGTGTGTTTTCTAGAGAATTATTAAGTTCTTATGAATAACTGAATTTATATATCTACGTAATAAATCTTTTACTTGTCATCACACATCCTTTAAACAAAATTATATAATTTCAATTTTAAAAAGCTTAATTTTTAAGCTATAAAATTATACAATTTTTATGGATTTTGTAGATAGCATAAAGTTTATTTTTGTCTAAATTATTAGAGCGGCAGTTCTGAAAAAGCTTGTTCCAGTAGAAAAAGAACTTTTAAAACAACATATAATTTATCAAAATTTCACTCACTATTGTTCTATATCTCGTTGTTATTTACCTATCATATGCAACTCATAAAAGCTAAAATAACAGATTTTTGTAGCATATTTATATATATATAAGATATCTATTAATTCAAAATTATATATCGTAAACTAAGTATGTTAACAATACCAATCAAAGTTAACATCAATTTGATATTTTTGTCATCAAGCATCATTCAATTGTAAAACACTGTCTTAGAGAAAGCTGATAAGTCGTGGAGTAACCTCCCAGTGTCTAGAGAATAACCAAAGTATTTAACTAACTTATACCTGACTAATGTATGGGGTGTTAAGTATGAGGGCAGGATGAAACAAGAAGTTCAGGCACTACAGAAATGACAGAATTAATACTTAAGAAAAAATACGGCTCATACTAACACTAAGGTCATAAGCCGCATTGATGACTGTATTTTTGTTATTTCTAGAGTGGGAACAGATGTTAGACGTAGTTAAGCTATCTCTTCCCTTACATCCTTAGATGATTTTGCCCTTTATTTCTCGAGAGCTTGTTGCAATGCAAATCGATGTTGCTGCGCATAGGGTACGTATGTACTTGTGGAGTTTGATACTCCATTTGCCACAACACCCAATAAGTTTAACCTACTTAGCATGGCTGTCGCCTGCGTAAGTTGGGTTCGAGTTACCCTGCCAATGCTAGCTACCATGACTACTCCACGACACGATGATGCTGTCAACATGGCATCTACTAAACCAAGCACTGGAGTGGAATCTACAAGTACCAAATCATAGTTTTCCTCAAATGTTGCCATTAATTGCTGCATCCGAGGGGAACTCAACAAATTAGCAGGGTCAGCAGGTGTTGGTCCTGCAGTCAAAATGTCGATATAGGATGAACCTGATGACTGAATACTAATCTGGTTGGGTATAGTGACATCACTTGCCAGTAGCGTTGAAAGTCCTTGTTCGTTGGGAAGATTAAGTTGTTTGTGCAAACTAGGCTCTCGTAGATTGGCGTCAATCAGTAGTACCCGTTTGTGTAAACGAGCAGCACTCATTGCTAAACCCAATGCCAGAGCTGACTTACCCTCATCTGATAAAGCTGAGGTAATCATCAATGATTTGAACGAAGAAACAGAGTTCAAAAGTTCAATATTTTTATAAATCAGATCCAGCGATTCCCAACGCGGTGTGGATTGCAACACCTGAATTGTCCAAGGAGCAGGGACTTCTGGTCTGCCAAACGGTAACTTAATAACTGATTCTCTGGTTTTGGCAGGTGGCAACTTGGGAGTTGTTCCTAATATTGGTAGGGAAACCTGCTTCTCCAACTCAGCTGTGGTGTGAACAGAATCATCAGCCGCTTCACGGACAAAGGCAGCAATACCTCCCAACATCAACCCAACCACTGCACCCAACAGCAGGTTCTGCTTGAGATTGGGACCCAGCTGTGCACCCAATTGCGGTTCTTCGACAACTTGCCAGTTGAATCCACCCTTGGCAAGTTCTTGCCGCAATCCCTGTTCTGCTTTCAAAAGTTCTTGCAATCTCTCACGGCTCAGTTTTACTTGGGGCTCTATACGACCGTACTCAGCTAACAAGATAGGGAATCGTTTGAGTTCACCACGGAGTTCTTGCTCTTTTTTCGCCAGAACTTGATCGCGAGCGCTCAGAGACACTATTGTGGTTTGTGTACCCACCAGTTCTGCTGAAAGACTGAGATCAATTTGGCTCTTTTGCCCTTGCTGTAAGAGAGAAGGTGCTTGGGCGCTCACTTGTTCTGACCCCAACGTCCGTCTTTGCTCTTGCTGTAACAATGCCTTTTGGCTCTGAAGTTGATCTACCAACTTCCGCACACTCGGAGCTTCATCTGTAAAGCGCAAGCGTTCTTGTGCTAGGGATAGTTCTGTTTTCTGGATTTCGTTCAGCAATGCTTGATAGCGAGTAGACTGACTCAAACGAGCTTCAACAAGAGCAGTCTGTGGATTACTTTGGAGTTGTTGTTGTAAAGATTTATACTTTGCTTCAGCTTGCTCATACTCAGAACGAGTGGTGCGCCGCTCTTGCTCAATCTTGGTCAAATCATCCTGTATGGCTTTTGCTTGGGACTCTGGATCTATAAGATTTTGCGTTCTGCGAAACCTTTGTAAGTTAGCTTCAGCCGCACTAACTTCTTCACCTACTTTCTTTAACTGTTCTCTAATGACTTTAAGCCCTTTTCTTAAACGATCATCCTGCTGCTGAATGTTGTAGTCTAAGTAAACTTTTTGCATTGCCTCCAGAACTTTGTGGGTTTTGTTTGGATCTTTGTCGGTATATTGCACCTCAAAGATTTTAGTGGCAACGTTATCTTCCTTATTTTTAATTTGACTTAAAGCCAAAGCGCTTTTGAGCTGAGCTACACTCATGTCTGGATACTCAGGCTTGAGCTGATCAACTGCTTTTTGAAGCAGAGGAGAACTTTGCATCAAGTTCAGCTGAGTTGCAGCGTCTACCACAACAGTAGGGTCGGCAAACTGATTTTCTGCGCCATTGCCACCTCCTTCACTCTTTCCTTGATAGTTAGGTTCTACCAACAACTGCATTGAGCTTCTGTAAGTAGGTGCTGTCCTCTTTGTGATCACACCTGCAATGGCAATGGAAGCTACAAATGCTGCTAAAAACCAAGGAAATCTGCGTATTAAAACCGCAAACAGTTGTCCGTAACCCGGTTCTGACTCAGCAACTGGATTCACATATGGACTTAGACTGCTTTGAACCACCTTTACTATCCCTCAGCTAACAAATTAAATGAATAATGTATTTACGGCACAAGCTTGTTCAATAACTTGCTCGACTTTACTAAAGAAAGCCTCCTCCGAAAAGTTTGTCACCGCGTGATTACGGATATTTTCGTAATC
The DNA here is from genome assembly GCA_002163975.1 of Nostocales cyanobacterium HT-58-2. GTDB lineage: Bacteria > Cyanobacteriota > Cyanobacteriia > Cyanobacteriales > Nostocaceae > HT-58-2. The sequence continues at coordinate 671,846 of CP019636.1, forward strand.
CCAATAGATTTCCCTGGCTTCTAGTAGAGCAGCTTGCAGTGATTCTGGCGTTTGCCTCTTAAAAAAGACTCCTGTTTTACCAGGTATTTGAGTGTCTAATACCCCACCTGCTCCAAATGCGATGACAGGTGTTCCACTGGCATTTGCTTCTACTGGCACTAATCCATAATCTTCTAGGGCTGCAACTATAACAGACTTAGCTTTAGAAAACAACTGAGTGCGTTGTGTATCAGTTACGTGTCCTACAAACTCTATATTATTTAGCGCTTTAGACTTTAACCTCTCTTTTTCTGGACCATTTCCTGATATCAATAACCGCCATCCTAGCCAGTTAAAAGCCTCAACTATTATATCAAGGCGCTTGTAGCTGATCATCCGAGCTGAGGCAAGATAAAAGTCTTCCTTCGTATCTGAAAAAACAAATTTACTAGTGTCTATTGGATAATTAATAACAATCGCTTTTTTCCCGTAGGTACTTTTAATGCGACGAGCTACAACGCTGGAGTTAGCAATGTAAAGATCAGGTTCCTGTGCGCAGGCAAGGTCAACCTTTCTCATGACATGAAAGATTTGTTCAATTAACGGAGCAAAATATCGATAGTCTCCGTACTCTCGTAAATATGTTTCTGTATCCCACAAAAAACGAGTCACATTATGACAGAAGCAAATGTGGCGTGCCTCTGGATTTTTTCGCACTGCTTTAGCAAAGCTAGTACTACTGCTGATGATAAGGTCATATTCTTGCAGGTCTAATGCCCGAAATGCTGGAAAATAGAAGGGAGCCATCAACCTGAAATACTTCGCTGCTCCTGGAATGTTTTGGAGAAAGGTTGTCTTAACAATACGCTCACCCAAATCAATTGTTTGTTCAGGGTCGTATAAGGAAGTAAAAACATCTGCTTCAGGATAGCGCTTGCAGAGCAATTCAAAAACGCGCTCTGCCCCTCCTTTTTGAGTTAAATAATCATGCACTAAGGCAATTTTCATATATTCCTTGTGGATTTACTTTATACAACTATCTACATTAAAAATAGGTTTGCTCTGAACACTGCACCCCCTTTAAGCAATTCAAGAGACTATTTTGCAAATCCGATTTATGTTCCTATTTGTTCCCAAGATACTAAAAGATTATTTTTACAATGTTAATTTTTAATAAATATTTCGTAAGGAGCAAAGAAAGAAGTCAATAAACTATTTGGAATATTAGGAACTTGAGATTTATAACGACTGATCGCTTGCTTTTTTTGTTCATGAACGGAACTGATACACAGGCGGTACGCATGATGAGCTATGTATTGCAAACATAGTTTGAAAGGCAGGACATTGTACCAGAATATCCAAATAGGATATTGCAGTAGCTCTAAGTGAGTCTCGGATTGGGCGATCGCCATCTGAACAACTTCATAAGTTGCCTCATGATCAGGGTGACCATCTTTGCTATGGGGTACATAAATTTCTCCTGGTTGAAAGGATTTCAAGAGTGCAACCAGATAGTCGATTAACTGTTGACGTTGTTCGCTCGTCAGTTGTGCTAGTGAACCATCTGTGTAACCAAGAAAGTAGGTTTGTGATTTTTCTATACCCAAATTATCAAGGGCGCTCAGTGCTTCTTGCTGGCGGACTTGAATAATTTCTTCGGCTTTTATCCACTCTGGTCTACCGTAACGTCCATCTGTCAGGAATACTACCTTCACAGGTATTCCTTGCGAACGTTTGAGGGCAATCATTCCTCCACAACCTATAGTTTCATCATCTTGGTGTGGAGCAAAGACTATGGCTGGTTTGTTACTCACTTTCAAGGGTTGACTTTGAACTCGTAAAACCCAGTTACAGACTCTACTATTCATATCTCGAATTTTCCACTCTATACTCTCTCGGATTTTTTTTGGAAGAGGAATTTTAGACATATATCAATACCTCGTTTTTCTTAGAATGATTTATTAGAATTTTTTCGATAGTATTTCTGTAATTTTCTGCAAACTTTTCTTTCGTATGATTTTCTCTAGCAAATTCCCATGCTTTTCTTGCCATCTGTTTTAACTTTTCGGCAGAAAGTTGAGAAATCTTTTGGACTTCGCGCTTAATTTCTTCTATTGAATTATCATTTAAAATGACACCGTAATCTTTTTCCACATTTACACTTGCTTCATAGCTGACAATTGGTACCAATCCTGCATGCATACAATTAATCACGCTGCCCCCACCACCTTCAGAACAGGAAGGATAGACAATGCCAACGCAGCTATTAAGGATATTTCTAAACTTCTGACTGTTTACATCAATCCATCCTATAGTATTAATATTAGAGGTAAGATAAAGTTCTTTGTAATAAGCTTCTGTAAAATCTTCTTCTTTACTAATTGGCCCACATATGGTTAAATGGCAATCAGGCATTTGAGAAAAAGCTTCTAGTACCAAGTCTAATCCCTTGTGAACAAGACCGCCACTACCAAACCAGAGAAAATGGTTACGGCAAACATCAAAATCTTTTTCTTCTACCCATGGATAAAGGACTTGTGTAGAAATGGGGACATGATAGAGAGGTTTTTTTGCATATTTCAAGGTACTCATTGTAAACTCATTGCCCAGAACAGTGGCACAGTCAGCGTGTTCTAAAGCTTTGTTAGGTGGCTCAAATCTCCTAGGGCTGAGAGTTATGCCTCGCCTTTGCTGTAGTGCTAAAAGTCTGTTAGCTTCTGCTGCATTATGGAATAAAATGTGAGCTGTGTCAGCATGGAAAATTTTTATACAATCTTTATTCAGAAGTGGCGCACACCTTTGCAAGTTCCAACGAGTTTCTATAAAGAATGCATATTCTTTTTGAGGTAAAAATATATCGTTGTTATATTGGATAACATCAACACAGTAACCCATATCCAAGAAAGTTTGTGCCATCTGGTGACATTCCCAAAAATGGGTGTGGGAATTTGGAATAGGTTCACCAGATTTTAAGAGGAATGGTTCAACAACGTATGAAATCAGTACGTTTCCAATGGCTCGCTTATCTGGTTGGAGTGAAACCTGGCGGCGTATTTCTTGGCGGACTGTGATTTTGTGTGCTAAGCGATGAACGATGTTGGCTGTGCGCTGAACTAGTTTGATTCCCATCAGTACACCCTGTTGGAAGAGTAGTGAACGATTATGAATGCTTGAAATACAATCAACTTGTGTAAATAAAAATCTCATAATCTTTGCATAACTGTTGCACAAGACTAGAGATTCTTTACTACTCAACCTATGCCTTTTTTGCTACCGAAGTCAACACCATAAGATTAAGTAGGAGTTGACTTTGGTTAACTTAGTTACTTAAACTGCTGCTAAGGTTTTGGATTGAGCGAAATAGGCGTTTTGCTCAGCTCGGAGTTGGTCACATAGTCTACCTTCAGGCAGTTCTATGTCGTTGTATGTGAGGACTTGGTCTTTGGAAATATCTCGCTTCAGGCGGCATCCTTCGGCTAAACCAATGGGCAAGAGGTTTTGCTCTTGGACAATATGAGAATTTTCGCATTGCCCGTAGGTCATGTAGTAACCAATACCATCTAAGGTTTCTCCAGCTTTTAAGTCGATTTTGGCTGTGGTGACAACATCTACTAAGGGACCACCCAAAGGACTTAAAACGTAATCTTGGAAAAGGACAGCGCGAGCAACAGACAGTGGCACCTCAAAATGACAGAGGTGGTAAGGAGTATAAAAGCTGTAGAGCGGACCTTCACCTAGCTTGTACAGGTTGAGGTAGTGCTGTTGCTTGGGGTCATCATGAGTTCCAAAGACAAATACTCCTGGACCTGGTTTTGCCCCGACGACGTAATCAACGATGCCACCCAATTCTTTGAGTTGTTCGACATCGTACATTTTGGTCATTTCATCAACATGACCGTTAAAGTCATATCCCAGCATTCCCCGCTTGGCGACTGTCATACCTGTGGCGTTGGCAACGATCGCCTGCTCAAAGGAGATTTTTGTTCCATCCGCAAAGCTCGTGACCATGTGAGCCTTTTGACCCCAACGTTTGGCAAATGCTTCCTGGGTTGTCGGATTGCGATAAGGGTCTTGTAAGCCTTTGATGTTACCGCATAACAGCGGAGTTAAGCCTATACTTTTCACAAAGCGGTAGAGGTTCATTTGTACCCCTGGCTGATCTCCATCGCAGGCGGTAAGGATAACTCCTGCCTTGTCAGCGTAAACTTTGAGGATGGGACCAATGGTGCCGTCTAGTTCAGCGTTCATCATGATCACGTGCTTGTGATGGGCGATCGCCTCCATCACAACATGAGCGCCAAATTCTACTGCGCCTGTCACTTCAATCAGAGCATCGATGCCCTCGGCGCGACACAATAACATTGCGTCTTCAGTGACTGCATATTCATTGCGGGCGATCGCGTCTTCTAATTCGGCAACGGTAGCAACCTCTTTGTAATCTTCAATACCTGCTTCCGAATATGCTCGCTTAGCTGCATCTATTTTCCGGTTAGAGATGGCAACTAACTCCATTCCGGGAACTGAATTTTTAATTTGATTTGCAATTCCCCGTCCCATGAAGCCAGCACCGATCATCCCCACTTTGATGGGGTTACCTGCTTCAGCCCGGGCTTGTAAGGCGCGATCCACAATAATCATTGACTTAACTCCTCCGTTGATATTTACGCGTTGTTGCTTGTTTTCTCTCTAACCTTTCTCAATAGCCCCGCACTCGCGTTCGGGTGACCTTCCTGACTTCGCTAACGCTCTTCTCCTGCCCAGATGCACTCGCGTTCGGGTGACGCTCCTGACGTCGCTACCGCTCTTGAGATCGCCAGTTCCCAGGGCGCGGGAAACCCTCTCCGAAGTTTCCTCTCCTATCGGAGACGCTACTTTGAACAACGGGGGGAAACCCCCCTTCTCCTGCGGAGACGCTATCGCGAACGGGTTCGCAGTCGCCTGCGGCAGGGTTACCCTCCTGCAGCGCTGTCTCACCGCACGGAACTTCTCTCTGCAGCGAGCAGTTCTGAGGAGGGTCTCCCTCCGTAAGAAACTGCGGTACTGGTCTCACCTCCTGCAGGACTGGGCTCACCACTTGCCTCTAAACATTTCCTCCGACAGTCATCATTCTCATCAAAGGCCAATTTTTGTCTTTCTCGGAAATTTCTGTGACTTCTATGGGCCATTGAATATTGAAAAATGGGTCATCATGGCGTAGACCACGCTCATACCCTGGTGTATAGAACTCTCCTACTTGATACACAACCTCAGCCCCGTCTGTCAGTGCTTGATAGCCGTGGGCGAACATTTCTGGAACGTACAAGGCGCGACGGTTTTGCGCGCTTAGTTCTACACCGATGTGTTGAAGATAAGTCGGAGATTCTGGACGCATATCAATGATCACGTCATAAATGGCGCCAGCGGTACAGCGAACCAATTTTGTTTCTGCTGCTGGGGGAACTTGATAGTGCATACCCCGCAAAGTTCCTTTTTTGTGGTTGAAAGACAGGTTGCATTGAGCAACAGTTGGCTTTAAACCATGTGCTTCAAATTCTTTAGCGCAGAAAGTACGAGCAAAGAAACCACGATGGTCGTGCTTTTCTTCCAAGTCAATAATGTATGCACCTCTAAGTTCGGTTTCGGTGAAAATCATGGGTAACCTCGTTCTAAATGATGACTACAAAGTAGCACTCAGTAATTTCTGATTTTCCTTCGTGTTCTTTGCGCCTCGTCAAAGGGAAGCCGCTTAGAACTGCGGCTTCAAAGGAGAGCAGAACACGAAGAATTTTTTTGATGCAACAACCGCATTATCTAAGAACTGTCACTGAATTAGGTTCTTGATATGGCTCTGGTTTTGCAAAAGTATCATCCCAGTATTGGGTGCAAAGTTCGGGTCGTTTTGGTGGGTTTGCAGTGTAAACAAAAAATAGTGCTGATCTTTCTTCTGTTCTTAAAGTTCCATGGTGTAAAGCAGTTTTTGGGTCTGTAAAAATGACGGTACCCGCTGGTCCTGGACATGATTTCCATTTGTGTTCTGGGATGACTTCTTTTAGCTGTTCATCAGTGATTCCTATGTAGCCTGACTGCCAAAGCTTGTAGTAAATCCGGTAATAATTTAGGCTGAATTTGGAGGTCAAAGATAATGGAACGTATTCAAAAGGACCATGTTTCTCTTCTACGTCAGTTAAATAAATGATCATTTTGACCATGCGGCGGTCTTCTGAGTCTTTGTGCCATAGGAGCGTGCCAAACTGATTTTCGTTGGGAAAATCTTTGCGTAAATGCACGCCTTGAAAAGCAGTAGGAAGACCAATGTAATTTTCGATAATGTTAAGTAGCTTTGGTTCCCGACCCCAGTGAGAAAATTCTGGTAAATCTGTCACTGTGTAAATTTGCGGCAGTCTTTGAGTGAGGTTACTATTTTCTACAGCTGCCATTCTCGATAATTGGGTGTGAGCAGCTTGAAGAAGACAAGCTGTAGAACTTAATCCCAACTCTTCGAGAGTTGTCACATAAACTCCATCACGTTTGAGAGCATCAACAATGACGCGATCGCGCTGTTCCAGAGCAGGCAAGTTTTTAGCATGGTTCAAAAGTGTTGCTCTATAACCTAACTCAGCTTTTAGTTCAGATACTTTATTTATAATAGTGTTAAGCATGGAATTATTACCTTCTAAAATTTAGTTCATTGCAAGTATTGATTGGGAACTTACCCCTCATATTTTTGTAAGTTTTGAGCAGACGCTTCTCTTGTTTCTGCTAGCTTGAATTCTCTAGTCGCTATTGCGTCAAAAAAAGATACACCTACTAGAGCTAAAAAGGGAACTATTGTCTGAAGTGCGAAAATAGGCCATCTTCGTAAAGCACCCAAGAAAACTTTCAAGTTAGCTTCCTTGAAATTCTTCAAAATCATCCTACGAAAAAATTGCTTGGAGTACCCATTTTCCTCCAGTTTTATGAGAACTTCAGATAGATGTTTATACTGCATTAACAGTGCGGATTTTGGCTCTTTTTGCCAATAACTCACACCGACAATACACTCCATATAGGTATCTTTCGTGACGATTACTTTGCCATTAGCAGCACAATAACCTGCTAGGTATGCTAGAGATATCCAATTATTCTCCGCTTCTGGCCAAATTTGAAGAGCGCGTTGTACTAAATCGGTACGATACACTGAAGCAGTCAGAAAGATGACAGCGCCAACACTTTTTGCAAAACAATGTTCAAATATAGCTTTCCCGTCACCATTTCCATCTTCACTGTCAACATCAAACCAACGGTTTCCAACTATTGTAGGAGGGTGTACAGGTTCACCAGTAATTTTGTTGCGACCAGAAAAATTAAGAAATAATAATGACAAGTCCTCGTTTTTTTTGAGATTGGTGATAGCATAAGAAACTGCTCTATCTTGAACAGGATCATCATCACCAATTGTCCAAACATATTTGGTTGTTGCGGATTTCAAGCAATGAATTATATTCCGCATTACACCAATGTTTTCAGAATTTCTGCTGGAGTTAAATTTGATGTTGCTAAGATTTTTTTGCCACTTGTGAATGACCTCTTGAGTGTTGTCAGTTGAACAATTATCTGAAACAAAAATTTCACATTCAGATTCAAAGCCTTTGATAGCTTGAGCAAGCCATGCTAGTTGCTTGTCAAGGAGTTCGGCACGATTATAAGTAGGAATGGCAATGGTAAGTAATTTTTTCATGGTGGATTGTACATAAGATTGTGCCTCGTCTTGATTGGATTGCTCTGGAGTTTGCATATGTAATGATTGGCTGTGTTCAAAATGTTCATTAGGATACAACTAGGATTTGGGGAAATGCCTACGCTACTAAAGGTAGCAGGCTATTATGTATCTGTTTGGGATGATAAATGATTTTCCAAACAGTTTCATTTTTTGTTTTTAGTAGAACTTCCCTGTTAGATACACACTGAGTTGTCCTAAATTCTGAAATTGTGCAAAAAATTAGGAAATGAGTTATTCCGAAAAAATCCTTAGTTGATAGAAACTGTATCTGCAGATTATGTCTACTTAGTTGTTTCATAAAAGCAATAACTAAGTAGACATACTTGGCATGGTTTGATTCTTGTCAATGTTCACCAGAATTGATAATACACAGTTGTTCATTCACATAATTCACTAAATTTCTAACTTAAATTTAACGAATTAATTTTGAACCGGAACTGTGAGCTAGAAACTGTTTTCTTGAGTGAACATTTCCCTCAAACCATTGCTTGGATAACTTTTGAGCTTTCTGAAAATAACATTTTATTTTTTAGTGAATTTTTACTTACTCCAGAAGAAATCTTTATCAATTTGCTGAGTACGAATGAGATACTCTAGCTGCTTTAGACGAGTGAAGCCTCTATGCAAGAAAACTTCTTCAGTCATATCAATTTGTGAGAACAAATCATACAACTGTTGCCCTCCTCGCTGAGCATTCCAATCACACTTAAAACCAGGTAAAATGGTGTTTATTTTCTCGAAAGATACCCGATAACTGCGATTATCCGCACCCTGATCACCAAAGCTCAATTTGCAACCAGGGAAAATTCCAGCAATAATTTCGGCAATTTCTTTGACTCGATAATTATTTGATGTATCTCCCACGTTGAAGATTTGATTGTGTACGATATCACGCGGAGCTTCCAGCGTGCAAACAATTGCTTTGCAAATATCCAGTGCATGGACTAGGGGACGCCAAGGCGTACCGTCACTAATCATCTTGATTTCTTTAGTTGTCCATGCTAGACCTGCCAAATTGTTTAAAACAATATCAAAACGCATCCTTGGGGAAGCACCAAAGGCAGTGGCATTACGCATGAATGTAGGAGAAAAGTCATCATCAGCGAGTGGCTTGACATCTCGCTCTACCAAAGTTTTACATTCTGCATAGGCGGTTTGAGGATTGACAGGAGATTCTTCTGTAACATCACCCTCGGTCGCAACGCCATAAACGCTGCAAGAAGACATATACACAAAGCGACGCACACCTGCTTCTTTCGCCAATTTGGCAAGACGAACTGAACCGTTATGGTTAATTTCGTAAGTGATATGTGGTGCTAGCTGTCCAGTGGGGTCATTTGACAGTTCAGCCATGTGAACAATTGCATCAACACCTTGCAAATCTTCTAAGGTGATGTGGCGAATATCTTTGTTGAGAGTTTTGGCTGTTATTTGAGTACCGTTGTATAACCAACCCACTTTGTAAAAGCCAGTATCTACTCCGATAACTTCATGTCCCCGTTCAATTAATAAGGGAGGTAACAAGCTACCAAGATAACCTTCAGTACCCGTGACTAGAATTTTCATTGTTTTCAATTCCTATTGAATTTCAATTTTATGTCTTGACTGAATTACCCTATAAGGTACAGTTTTTCATTCTGTGTAAGGTAGTTTAGGCGCGTTGGATTATTTATGACCACATAAATTGTTGTCTTTATGCACCTTTTTTTACATTATGTTATGCACAGTAACATAAGATTTTTAAAGTTTTGAGGTAGTCAATGATGTGAATTTCATAAATTTTCTCCACAGCCTTCTCCAAATGGTATCCCGCCATCCTGACCAGTCGGTCATATCAAGATATTGAAAGAACAAATGTTTTTGAGGATGTGTACATTCTGCTCGTAATCCTGCATACCACGGCTTGGGAGAATTTGTGAAGTGAATTATGCAAGGATTGTGAAGCAGTTCGTTATAAATGTCTTCTGCAAAATGGCTGTCTTTCCAAGATGAATATTGATGTACTTTGGGCATTTGATTCCATTTCGGGTGCAGTTCACCCCATTTACCGGCAAGAACTGCATTTAAACCATCTTGATCATTGCGGACATACTCTTTATTTTGTCTAATACATTGGATGACCTTGCTGCCAATATCCTCTACACGCCACTTGTCAAGATTAATGACTAAAAGCCCGGAATTAAAATATTTATAATCGGGAGAGATTCCCATCTCACGATAATTTCTCAAGCCCTCGGACATTCCTATGTACAATTCAACATCGTCTTGAACCGCTAATGCATAGTTATCTCCCATATCAATCGCCCATAACTCTGCCAAGTCTCCAGTCACAACCATGTCAGTGTCTAAATAAATAGCCTTATGATACTCTCTTGGTAAAAGTTCAGTGATGAGAAGACGGTAATAGCAAGTTAATGTTAAATGTCTAGTCAATACCAAATTTTCCAAGACCGTATCATCTGGCTGCACCCATGAAATACTAACTTGTTCTTCATTGAGTGATTTACTAATTCTACGCTTGTTAGCTTCAGTAATGCCTCCATCAAGAACATATAACGCTACCTTGTTGTTCTTTTTGAGATTTGCAACTACTGAACGAACTGTAACAGCAAGTGGCATTGCATAGTTATTATCAGCAGCGCAAACAAGAACAATTGGCTGGATATCTGAGTTAAGGAACATTAATTTTACCCTGATGACTAATGATTACCTTAAATTAGAAGTTCCCGCAAATGAAATAATGCCAGATTGCCTGTACCTTTTCTTAAGGTTATTAATTTAAGTAAACACAGGCAAACGCAATATTTAGAGTTGACTAACGATAGCTTTGAGATGCGACTGTTCGGGAATTTGGGCGACGATTGCTTTGCCAATTTCAATAGAAGATGTTGCTGCTGGTGAAGGAGCATTGCAAACATGAACGGAGTTTTGACCTTGAATAATCAAAAAGTCGTCCACTAGTTTGCCATCGTTCATCAATGCTTGTGCGCGAACACCAGCGTGAGTGGGGACTAAATCCTCTTGTTGAACTTCAGGAATGAGCTTTTGCAAACTTCTGGTGAAGGCTGCTTTACTAAAAGAACGAATGATTTCCTGGATTCCTTCATCAGCGTGTTTAGCTGCGAGTTTCCAAAAACCAGGATAAGTCATGACTTCTGCAAAATCACCCAAGTTAAAATCAGTTTTGTTGTAACCTTCACGTTTGAGACTGAGAACTGCATTTGGTCCGGCATGTACGCTCTTATCAATCATGCGCGTAAAATGGACACCCAAAAAAGGAAAATCTGGATTGGGAACTGGGTAGATTAAACCTTTGACCAGATATCGTTTTTCTGGTGTCAGTTCGTAATATTCTCCACGAAAAGGAACAATTTTAGCTTTCGGATCGGCTTTACCCATTTTGGCAACGCGATCGCTATGCAATCCGGCACAATTGATGACAAAACGGGTTTCAAAGGTGCCATTGTTAGTTTCTAGGACTTGATGCTGACCACTAGAAACTATTTTCTCCACCTTCGTATTGAGACGCAGTTCCCCACCCTGCTGCTTAATAATTTCAGCATATTTGAGGCAAACCTGCTTGTAATTTACAATACCAGTTGAAGAGACGAAAATTCCCCCAACGCACCTGACATGAGGTTCAATTTCTTTGACTTCCTCGGGAGTAATTCTCTTAACACTTATGCCATTTTCTAAACCTCGCTTGTAAAGATTTTCTAGGCGAGGCAATTCTTTTTCATCAGTAGCAACTATAACTTTGCCGCAAACTTCATGCTCAATTCCATTTTCTTGACAAAATTCTACCATTGAGCGACAACCGTCTCGGCAAAATTTAGCTTTGAAACTCCCCGGTTTATAATATATGCCAGAGTGAATCACGCCACTATTGTTGCCAGTTTGGTGGAAAGCCCAGTTGCTTTCTTTTTCTAGAATCAAAATACGTGAATTAGGATATCGTTGACCTAAAGCCATACCAGTGGAAAGACCAACAATTCCTCCACCTATAATTGCAAAATCATACATAAGTAATGTAGCCCTCGGAAATAAAGTGTGAAGAGTCAAGAATGAGACATAAAAAGTGAAGATGAAGAATGAAGTAACTTTTCTATCTTGTAGGTTCTATCTTCTATCTTCTGTATTTTTGTTTTCTTACCATACTTTCCAAGGAGCCTTACCATTTTTCCATAGATCTTCGAGGTAATTTCTATCTCGTAAAGTATCCATTGGTTGCCAAAAGCCATGATGCTTGTAAGCAGAGAGTTGTTCCATTTCTGCCAGCTTTTCTAAGGGTGTCTGTTCCCAAACTGTAGAATCATCATCAATTAAATTAATGACTTCGGGCTCTAGCACAAAGTATCCACCATTAATCCAAGCTCCATCGCCTTCTGGTTTTTCGCGAAAGCTCGTAATTCTTGTTTGTTCTTGTCCTAAGACAATAGCACCAAAACGTCCTGGTGGTTGAACTGCTGTCATTGTGGCTAATGTCTTTTGTTCTCTATGAAAATTAATGAGTTCTGCCACATTAACATTACTGACACCATCGCCGTAGGTGAAGCAAAAAGTCTCATTGCCAATGTGCTCTCTGACTCGCTTCAAACGTCCACCAGTCATTGTGTTGTCACCTGTGTTGACTAAGGTAACACGCCAAGGTTCTGCGTAACCTGAATGCACATTCATCTGGTTAAATCGCATATCAAAGGTCACATCTGACATATGTAAGAAGTAGTTGGCAAAATACTCCTTAATCACGTAACCTTTGTATCCACAGCAGATGATAAAGTCATTGATGCCGTAAGCAGAGTATATCTTCATGATGTGCCATAGTATTGGCTTACCACTAATCTCCACCATAGGCTTTGGTCTGACGCTAGTTTCTTCACTTAGCCGTGTGCCAAGCCCTCCAGCTAAAATCACTGCTTTCATGGGATTATCTCTAGGTTTTCAGGTAGATGAGTAATTCACTTTCTATGGACTGATTAGAGAAAATTTTTTGTCAATTTTCTCAGTATATAATCTAACTGTAAATTCAAAATAAAGTGTGAAGACAAGATAAATAAATCTATCTTCAATGTGAAAAAATGAAAAAGCTTTTTCTGTCATTCAAACCTACAGATAAAAGCATTTAGGCAGTTTTTAATATATACACTACAACAGTCATAAAAATACTCTCTGTTACTATCTCTTCCTGATTCTTTGAAAATCAGAAAAAAGAATCTGCTGTGTTATCCAAATCTAAAAGTGACAAGTCAAAAGAATAAGCAGCAAAAATGGTAAGCATCCTAGTAGAATAGCTCAACTGGTTGTATTGTTTATTAATTTTTCGTACACAATTTAACAAGTTTGGGTGGTAAATACACGAAGTGAGAGTAATCTCCCTTAAAGGCTAGGGACAGCCGATAATACGACAGATTTTTGGAAAACTATACTTAGTTCGTTTGTGGTGATACGTTCGTGGTTTGCAAAAAAGAATCGCACTTGTTTTCTACAACAACACAAATGCTACTTAATGCTTGTTGATAATTTTCCATATCCTCTTGCTGCAAAGAGATTTTGGCAGCTGCCTGCAAATCATCAACTGCTTGCTTGTGATAATAACTCGATTTACCACCACCATATTGTGCAAGTTCGTAGCGGACAATACCTCGTTTTAGATAGACTTTTGCCAGTTTAGGATTGATATTTAAGGCTTGGTTAAAGTCAGCAATTGCTTGTTTGTATTCTCGCTCAAAATCACTGCTATATTGAGCAACTTGATAACGCACTAAACCTCGCTGAAACAACGCTTCTGCCTTTGATGCATTCAGGTTTAGTGCTTGGTTGAAGTCAGCAATTGCTTTTTTATATTCGTATTGAGAATCGCCACTGTATTTAGCAATTTGGGCGCGAACAATACCTCGTCTTATGTATGCTTCTACTTCATTTGGATTGAGACGCAAGGCACTATTGTAGTCAGCAATTGCTAGATTATAATCTTTATCTGGATCGCTGCTATACTCGGCAAGCATATAGCGGGCGTTACCCCGATTCACATAAGCTTTTACTTCAATAGGACTGATTTGAAGTGCTTGGTTGTAATCTGCAAGTGCTGCTTCATATTCTTTCAAGTTGTAGTGAGCGTTGCCACGGTTGATGTAGGCCTTTGCATGTTTTGGGTCTTTTTGTATTGCTTGACTGAAATTTTCAATTGCTTGTTCGTAGTTTCGCACTTTGTACGAAGCATGACCCTGCTTGTAATAATCAGCAAAATTTTGATTGTTGTTATTTTTATTTCCTTGGAGAGAAATCAAGTTTTGCTGTATGTAAGGACTTTGGGCGATGAAGGGGCGATTGGTAAATTTCACCATTAAATCCAAATACCCCAAAGCACCAAAAACACCAATCAAGCAGAAAACGACAGGGTAAAGTTTCCTTTTTTTAGGAGGTTTATAGTAGAAAAGATTTTGGGGAACAGATGGAGTACGATGATTACGGGGAAATCGAGCAGCTGGTTGCGGTATGCGAGGAGCTGGTGCTTGGCGCCTTTTGTGTTGTGCTCGCGGTTGTAAATGTTCTTTATTTGCTATTGCCTTGAGAGATGGGAATGGGTCACGTCCTCCTAATCGCAAACTCCGTTCGCACCAGGGACATCTATCCAAGTGGTTGCTATAGCGATGTTGAGGGTTGATGGTACAGCTGATTAAGGAATTTTCAGCATCAGCAAGCGCTGTTAACCAAGTTTGCGCGCTAGGGCGCATCTGAGGGTCATTATGACCATCCTCAAAACAACGTATAAACAATTCTTGCAAGCTGAGGGGAAGAATATCCCAAGGAGGTGCGATGGGCGTCGGAACATAAGGGACACGACGCTTTTGACTGTAGGTAAAATGACCTGCACCAATCCGTGCTTCGTATGGTGGAGGTTCACCCGCTCCCTGATAAATGCCTGAAAATGGGTGTGTACCTTCCATCAACAGTTGAAATATCAGCACTGCTAACCCAAACAAATCGTGGGCAAAACTGCGATCGCACTGAGCAAAAGTTTTATTTTGAAGTTCCGGCGGGGTAAATTCTGGTTTCCCCACATGACAGCGGTAAACAACTCCATTTTCCGGGTCCTGCACCTGGAACGAATCGGTGTCTACAATCGTCACTAATGCTGTGTCACCAACAAGAATGTTCGATTCATTCACATCGCCGACACAGTAACCACTGGCGTGTAAGGCGGCAAAAGCTGAAGCGAGATTGCGAGCAGTACGGATCAAGTACTGATAGTTAAATAGAGGACAATGCTGGCGGCGAGTTCTTGGATTGTAAAAGTCGATGATTGGACGCATTCCCCGAATGCGCGGCATTAAAAAGCCTATGACCTCAGTGCTTCCGTCTGATGAGTGCAACAACTCAATGGGCCAAGCAATGGAAATATGTCCCAGACTGGCGGTTGGGTTTTCCGGTGGGTGGGCAAGCATCACCTCCAGTTTGCGAGCTTGGGCAGGTGTTGGCTTATGATACACCTTTGCCACTAAACCAGCATCTGTTGGCACTGTATATATACAAGCTTCACCACCTCGTCCTAGACTTGTGGCGAGGTTGATATTACTAATTTTTTGGTTGGGAAGACAACGTAGTACCTGCATGATATAGAATCTTATAGATACGCTATAAATGTATACACTTCCGGACGGGTCGATTCGCCAATTAATTGCTTAAAGCCGCAATTATTAATGTCAAATCATCATCTGTACGTTGCGTGATTCGCTCCGACCGCAAAAACCTGACTAACTGCTCTTTTGCCACTGTCTTATCATCAGCATTCGCTGCAAAGTCAAACAGTGGAAAAAAGAATGGCTTGTGAGGTGCACCCATAGACATATTCAAGGCAAGCATTTGTAGTCCATCGGTGAGAACACCAATATTGACTATTGCTTGACGCCATACTCTTAGCTGTGCTGCTTCTAGGGCTGTCGGTGAAGTTAAAAAAACCGTCTCGTTGATATACTCACCGCTATCGGGCGTAGTCAACGCAATGAGGTTACCTTGAACATCCCTTGCTACTGCTACACCATCTCCTATCTGTGCTACTGCGACAACTTCTGGTGTCGCAACCGCAATAATCAAGGTACTTGCTAGATCTAATGGCTGCTTTTCACAAGCACCAGCCTCTTCTTCAACGGCTTTTTTGGCAGCAATTATTGCCTCAGTCAAAAGCGATCGCACAACATTATCATCAACTAGGGTTCGCCTAGAGATTTCTTTAATTGATATGCTTTCTATCGCTGTTTCTACAGCAACCATTGCTCCCATCTTACCCATGCTTGCAGAACCAGCACCATCTGCTGCTGCAACAATTAAGATATTATCCGGCAATATCTGCCAGTGGTGAGCATCCTGACACAACTGCTTGTTTTTTAAGTGGCTTGTGCCGCATACTGATGCGGCGACTACCCGCCAATGAGGTCTCTGTTTAGAAGTGTTCATAAATTATCCGTTGCTGCTCTTTGCATGAGCATTCAGTCGCATCTTCTACTAAACAGAACCCCAGCCAATTGGTGGAAGTGCCACCTGTTCATCTACCTTTGAATGAGAAACAGCTGACATGCTTGCTGACAGCCAAACAAACATTTCAACAAAATTGAGTCCTTCGAGTCTCAAGGGCGTGCGCACAGCTATTTGACTTAAGCGCGTCATATTCGCATTTTCCACTCCAACTGTAAAAAATGCAACACGCTTACTCGCCTCATCCGTTTGAAGACGCCGGGCTGCTTGCTCCACAACATCTTCAAATTCGCCTTGTGGCTCACCATCGGTAATCATGAAGACCCATGGACGATAGTAAGCAATGCCGTTGGCGCGATACTGAGCTTTGCGGTCTTGCAGCAGGTCCAGTGCTTTATGAATTCCAGCACCCATAGTCGTCAGTCCTTGTGCTGTCAGTATCGGGGGACTGAATAGGTCAGCAGTCACAAAGTCCTGTACTACATTTACCTGACTATCAAAAGTAACTATTGCTACTTCTACCCTTCTTGCTGCTAAGGAATTTTTTATCAATTCTTCCCTGAAACTTTGCAACCCCTGATTCAACGAATCTATTGCCATCCCTTGCATAGAGCCAGATGTATCCAGTAGAAGCACACAAGGACAACGAGGTTCTGGGTTCTCAGCAAACTCTACTACTTCATCAAGTTTTAATGTATCAGGCATAACTTTTTGTGTTATGTTAAAGTCCAAAGCTCAGCTTTCCTTTTCCTCAAAGTATATAGTTTAAAGCGGCGACAGAACTATATGTACAAAACTATATGTTAAGTTGTTTAGCCGTAGGTAGCTTACTATTTGTTAAACAAAATTCTGCTGCCAAATTCCTTACAAATTTCTGAAATCTTACTTGAGACATAGTCAAGTAAAACTGAACTGACCAAGAGCCGATATGACTTTCTGGGAAACACATAGCAAAATTTATACATAACACGTATAGAATACAATAAATCAGTAGCTATGCTGACATAGAATTTTAAAGATTCCATGTAGAAAGTTCAGATTTTAGATAAAAGTAATTAAGTCGAGTTCATAAATTCAGTACAACAACTATACCTTTTGTACCTGCGTTAATTAATTAAGATTCAAACAACTTAAAAAATATCCTTCGTTGGTATATTACGAGAAAATGTAACATACTAGCTATAATGTCACCTTCACAGCTTGTATTATATGTGTACAATATCAGCGCAGAGAAAACTGCTTTGTAGGGAAATATCGAGGTTAACGAAATACCTTCTTTACCGATAGATAACTCATAAATTCAAAGAATCGGTCTTATTTTCCGTAAAATCTCTAAAGAAATGAATAATTTTGGCACCTTCACAAAACTACGTCCCCTCAGCTTATTGAGACACTTGTCTAATTGTTCTGAGAGTACGTGTTTACAAGCCCTTAGCAACTCGGTTTCCTGGTCTATCTATCTAGAGCAAGGAAGAATAACCTATGCTACCCATTCAGTAGAACCCTTTGACCGATTAGAGCGTCATTTACGTCGCTTAAGTCATCATGTTTCTAACATCACTGGTGAAGTTCGTGTCCAGTTACGCTTGATGTTTGAACCAGACTCACAGAATCAGTCAGATGAACCTCAAAATCATACCAGAGAGCCATCAATTTCATCATCCCTACCTCCAGAATACCAAGCTATTTGCTGGTTAGTGAGTGAGCGATATCTGCATTCTACACAAGCAGCTGTGCTGATCCAAGAATTAGTTAAAGAAGTCCTTGAGTCTTATTTTTCCATTCATCACGGAACCTTTACATTGAAAGATTCTCATTATCGAGTTCCAATTATTTGTAAACTTGATGTAGAAAAAATTGTAGAACGCTGTCAACAGAAATTGCATAATTGGCAGTCGTTAGGTCCCCATATTTCTTCTCCTTATCAGCGTCCATACTTATTAATTAAAACTT
This sequence comes from Nostocales cyanobacterium HT-58-2, assembly GCA_002163975.1. Lineage (GTDB taxonomy): Bacteria > Cyanobacteriota > Cyanobacteriia > Cyanobacteriales > Nostocaceae > HT-58-2. The sequence continues at coordinate 689,988 of CP019636.1, forward strand.
CCAATAGTCAAAAAAAATTATCAGGGATAGATCCTCAGTTAACAGAGTGGATGAAGGGTTTTAGCTTGCGACATCTTTCGGTGATTATGAATCAAGATGAAGTTCAATTAGCTAAAATTTTATACCCTCATATTCTCAATGGCACAATACTGTTGCATGAACCAGATCCACCCTTTGATAAATTACCAAAAACTTTCACGAATTTAGTACAGACTTCCAATTACGTTACTGAATCAGCAAATACTAAATTAGTTGATGCAGCAGTAGCATCAACTAGCACGACCCCTAAAGATAACTCTGCTGCCTCTACAGGGAGTGTAGCTACTCATCAACGCCCAATTCCAATTTCTCCTCCAAAAAACCAAGTTCAGGAATTAACAACATCAAATAACAACGGTCTTGAACATAATAATGACCTCGAATCTGAAAAAGAAATTCCTACTACCGCTGCGACTCTTCGAAAAGTTTACAAAGTTATTTCTGTAGATGATAGCCCTACTATCCTTAAAGAAATTAGCCGATTTTTAGAAGATGAAAGTTTTTCTGTGGTGACAATTAATGACCCTTTAAAAGCAGTTATGTCGATTATTCGGCATAAGCCAGACCTCATCTTACTAGATTTGAATATGGAAGGTATGGATGGTTATGAATTATGCAGAATTGTCAGAAACAACTCAGTCTTTAAAAGAACACCTATAATTATGGTAACAGGAAATAAGGGACTTGTAGACCGAGTCAAAGCAAGATTGGTTGGGGCTTCTGGATATTTAACTAAGCCTTTTACTCGCGCAGATTTATTGAAAATGGTGTTTATGCATTTGGCATAATAATTAAGTTAGGAGTCAAGAGTCAATAAGTAAAAAAACTGAAACTTAAGATGTAAAAAAACTTTTTATCTTCAATATTATTGAATTAACATACTTAATTTTATTTTTATTTTAAATTTGAATGACTGACCACTCGCTTTTCAAAACATATACTTTACGGGAATGCTACTTTGTTCACGAAGTGTGCCCGTAAGCGCAAAGTGTACTGCAGGCATACGCATAGCGTCTCCGAAAGGAGAAGGGCTTACAAATTTCATTACAAATTTCAATAATGCCTCCAATAAGAATGGCTTCGTCCTCTCTCACTCATCACGAACAAGATGCAATTTGAGCTTAATCTCTTAAATCTTCTAGCGCTTTTGATATAGATTTGAGTTGGTGTCCGGATAAAGCCTGGTTAGCACTTTCAAAAAAAACTGATAGATTTGCTAGCCCAAGATGTTCGTATACACTTGCCTGTAAAGCCATTTCTAATCGATCAAGTTGGTGAACAAACTGTGCTTCAGTCGATTCCCCTTTTTCATACTCTTCCCATAAAGCAATCCACTCTAAACCATGGGGAAGTTTTTTCAATACTTGAAGAATGGACTGTTTTTCCAGTTGATATTTCTCATGTCGTTTAATTGTATCTTTTGGGGTGAAATCTCCAGCATATATTTCTCCCAAATCATGTATTAAAGCCATACGGATAACCTTGGTTGTATCTAACTCAAGGGGATACTCTTCAGCTAAAAATAAAGCCAATAGCGCAACACAAAAAGAGTGTTCAGCAACACTTTCACAATACTTTGGTTCAATACCGTGTCTTAGCCAACCTTGACGATAGAGATGTTTAAGATGACTAAACTCAAAATAAGCTTCAATAATAGGCAAAGTCTGCTTGCCTTCTAAAAGAGTAATAGGTAAAGCAGCTTTTTTGTGCATGATCTCAAATTGCGTGAGGAACTTCGTGGAATAGTTTTAGAATAGTTTTTGCATCGTAATTTTAGCTTAGATTCCAGACAAGGCAACACATGACATGCGTATTTCACTGAAATGGTTGCAAGAACTCGTTGAGTTGAAACTTAGCCCAGAAGATCTAGCAGAAACACTGACATTAGCTGGCTTCGAGGTGGAAGATATTGAAGACCGCCGCACTTGGGCAGCGGGGGTTGTTGTGGGCAGAGTGCTTGAACGGCAACCCCACCCCAACGCCGACAAGTTAAGTGTTTGCCAAGTCGATGTCGGTACAGGTGAAACTTTAAATATTGTCTGTGGTGCTTCCAATGTCCGGGCAGATATTTATGTGCCAGTTGCAACAGTAGGCACTTACTTACCAAATATTGATTTAAAAATAAAACCCGCGAAACTACGAGGTGTCCCATCTCAGGGAATGATTTGTTCCCTTAAGGAACTGGGTTTACCAAGCGATGTAGACGGAATTCATATTTTTACCCAAGAAAACCTGTCACTTGGTAGCGATGTACGTCCACTGCTGGGTTTAGATGATGTGATTTTAGATGTCACTGCGACTGCTAACCGCGCTGATGCCTTAAGTATGGTTGGTATCGCACGGGAAGTCGCAGCCTTGACAGGGGTAAAGCTCACCCTTCCCTTACCTGGGGAAGTCTCGATCGCTCAAGGTGGGTTGAATTTATCTTTAAAAATCGCTGATACACAAGCTTGCCCAGCATACGTTGGCACAGTGATTGAAAATGTAAAAATTGCATCATCACCAGAATGGCTGCAACAGCGTCTGCGTGCTGCTGGAGTGCGACCTATAAATAACGTCGTAGATATTACTAACTACGTCTTGTTGGAATGGGGACAGCCACTGCACGCCTTTGACCGCGATCGCCTACAATCTGTCGCTGGGGGTGACAATCTTGCGATCGGTGTGCGCTTTGCCAACGCTGGGGAAACTCTCAAGACTCTTGATGGACAAACTCGCACCCTGTCTACCCAAAATTTGTTAATCACTGCCAATGAGACACCTGTTGCGCTGGCGGGAGTTATGGGTGGCGAAGAAACTGAAGTGTATGATGGGACTCAAAACCTGGTTTTAGAAGCAGCACTGTTTGATTCTGTGGCAATCCGCCGTTCTTCCCGTAGCGTGGGATTAAGAAGCGAATCCTCCGGGAGATACGAACGAGGAGTGAACCGCGCTGAGTTAGAAGTCGCTTATCGTCGTGCCTTGTCGCTGATTAGCGAACTGGCCCAAGGGACTGTAGCACATCAAGAAATTGCTGACTCTCGTCCTGACCCCTCGACTTGGACGCGTTCTATTGAACTGCGTTTAGACCGAGTGAATCAGATTCTCGGACCAATTGATTTGGGAGAGCAAACAGGAGAACTCCAAGGTGCAGATGTTGAACGCACCCTAACAGCACTGGGATGTCAAGTGAGTGCTCTAGACGATAGTAGATGGGTGATTTCCGTACCTCCGTATCGTTACCGCGACTTAGAACGGGAAATTGACTTAATTGAAGAAATTGCCCGTCTCTACGGCTACGATCGCTTCTGTGACACTCTGCCAGACAAGGCAGAAGCAGGTTATTTGCCAGTTGAGCAAGAACTAATACGCAAGTTACGAGCATCGCTGCGGGCTGAAGGTTTGACAGAATTAATGCATTATTCCTTGGTAAAACCAGGGGAAGATAGGCAAATTGTACTGGCAAACCCATTATTTGTTGAATATTCTGCACTACGAACCGACTTGATATCAGGCTTGATTGATGCATTTCAATACAACTTAGAACAAGGCAATGGTTCGCTGAATGCTTTTGAAATTGGGCGAATTTTCTGGCAAGAAGAAGAGGGTTTGCAAGAAGCCGAAGCCCTTGCTGGCATTATGGGGGGCGATATTTCCTCCAGCAAGTGGACAAGAAGCGATCGCGAGCAACCCATGACCTGGTATGAAGCCAAAGGTATCTTAGAAAATGTCTGCCAACAACTTGGCTTGCAAGTGGAATATCAACCAGATTGCAGAGATTCTCGTTTACACCCAGGACGCACTGCTTCCTTATGGGTCAGGGGCAACAGACTTGGTATCTTTGGGCAAGTCCATCCCCAACTGCGGCAAGAAAAAGGCTTACCAGATTCAGTGTACGTGTTTCAGTTGGATCTAGATGTGCTTTTGCGTTCTCTAGACGAAGATGAAATCTTAGTACGCCAATTCAAGCCTTACTCTACTTATCCAGCCGCAGACCGAGATATTGCTTTCTTCGCACCAGTAAAGGTGACAGTTGCTGAAATTGAAAAAGCAATTACCAAAGCAGGGAAAGAATTGCTAGAGTCTGTGGAATTGTTTGATGAATATCGCGGTGAACACGTGCCTCAAGGACAGCGGAGTCTAGCATTTCGCTTGATCTATCGGGCAAGCGATCGCACTCTCACCGATACCGAAGTTGAACCAGTACACAACAAAGTCCGCGAAGCCTTAGCGGAGAAATTCGGTGTTACCCTCAGAAGTTAATTGATTTTAGATTTTAGGATGAATCCAAAATCTAAAATTGCCCACCTCAAGTTCATGAAAAAGGACTTAAACCATGAGCCAGGGAATAACTCCCCTGGCTAATGATTGGGCAAAAGCAAAATTTTCGTAAAGCTTACATTGTTCAATTGAAAAATCAACCATGCCTAAATACGTACTGTGGGGAACTTACTGCGAAGACGTTCTGGAAAAACGTGCCCCGTACCGTCAAGCCCATCTAGACGGACTAGCAAAACAGAAAGAATCTGGTGTTTTGATTACTATTGGTCCTACCAAAGATGTCACTAAAGTTTTTGGCATTTACGAAGCTGAAGACGAAGCCACTGTACGCCAGTTAATTGAAGCTGATCCCTACTGGCAAAATGGCATTTGGACTGAATATTCTGTCAAAGAGTGGATTCAGGCATTGTGAATAACAAGGTACGGTAATTATGAAAGTCTTTTCATGCAGAAAAGCTTTGTGATTGCCTAAGCTAGAGAAAAGCTGAAAAACTGGAACAAATTTAAATTTTCTCTAGTCTTTTGATGTATCGAGACGGTGAGTTTATGAACAAGAATTTGAAACGTGCACTTATGCCTAGCCTCTTGGCTGCAAGTTTAGCTGGTGTTAGTTTGGTTCCAGCTCAACCTGCCTCGGCTGACAGTAAGGTTTTAGAGGATGCAGGGATTGGAGCAGGTGTTGGTGCTGCCTCAAGTATCCTTAGAGGACGTAATATCATCAAGGGCGCCATCAAGGGTGGTGCTGCTGGTGCTGCTGTAAATGGTGCTAATGGTGCTAGAAGCACTCGCAGGGAAAGGAACAATCGCAACATCATTCAAGATGCTGGAGTAGGTGCAGCCGCTGGCGCAGTCACAGATGGTATTACTAATAGTGGTAGAGATACCCTTGGCAGTGCAGCTGAAGGTGCCGCAACAGGTGTAATTATCAACTCCATTAGAAAGAAAAGATAATTCGTAATTTGTGACGAGTCATTTAAGTTATGAATTATTGGTCTCCCTAGCTGTCCTAGGGGGTATTTTTTTATTTCTTCGAGCAACGTCAAGACTTCACAATTAAACCGCCTCGGTTGAATTTTGACCAGAGGCGGATCTTATGATACAAGCATTTATTATCTGGATCAACACCTGACGTTTACCACCTCAGACCGCTTTGATAAAGGGTTTAGCCTTCCTGCGATGGTAACAAAGTAGAGGAAGCGGCAAAAACTCCACACCGTCTTTGCGTATGATTTGCACTGTTCGCACATTTGACGCCGCTCTCCTTCAATGTGCAACAACGGGTCACAGCGGCATAACACCCAACCAGTGCTTTTCACTTTTCATTTTTAGGCTAGCAACTCAGAAGATTAAAAGACATCACTCTCCAGTGAGAGTTGAACATCAAACCAAAGTAAGAATTCTTTGAGTTTTATTTCTAAACGACTAGTTTCTATTTGGTGTTTTTGTGTCAATGTATTCACGCCAACGAATAATCTGACCCTCTTTGAAATCAACAACTATCACATCATCAGCTTTATTACGATGACCTGATGCCTTTTCAGTATCTTCGTAATACCATTCCACTACAGTCTGATTTCCCTCAATAATAATTCGTTGAATCTCGATTGTCACATCTGAAGACTGCTGAGCAAATTGAGTGACTTCTTCCCTTATTTTTTCTCGTCCCTGCCAACGTTTACCAGGCACTATAAGTTCTCCATCCAGAGTAAATAACTGGATGAGAGCATCAGCATCTTGAGTAACCCAAGCATATCTCGCTTGTTCAATTAACGTACGAATATCTTCTTTATTCATAGATGAATTGGCAAAAACAGGAGGTGTACTAACAGTTATACAAAGCAATATAATTCCTAATATTAATAATCTAGATAATTTTGCCATTCAAACTTTTTGTAAATTAATCACTATAAGAACCTCCTTCAGCCTCACACGCTCAGTAACCATCGATTTGTCCTCGTTCACTAAGATACATCGGCTTAGACAAAGAAACTGTTTTATTCACTTTAGTTAGGCTTTTTATAAATTAAGAATGGTTAAAATAGGAAATCTGTCCTAATCAAGATTTTACAGTACCAAGTTCTGGCACTTTATTGAGGTGCTTAAAATGACCACATAGTAAGAATGTTACTTTAAATACTACGATGGCTGTTAGCAACCATGAACGAGTTAGCAGGGGTTTAACTCTTTTGAGTCAAGGCTTATATCCCTATGTCAAAAGGGAGATGCAAAAAGCTTACGGTGAATACTGGCTAACAATCGCTATATCATCGATGTCTGATGATTTAACCTTAAGGCGTAATGCAGAAGACGTTTTGCGTGATGATGTTTCTGCTTTATTAAAAATCATCATTGGGCAGTGGGATCAGGTATTTAGTAAAAAACTAAGTTGTGCTGAGTGCGCTTTAGTCAGTGAACTGATTGAAGTCTGCAACATGTGGACATATCAATCTCGCTCAACTGAGGATACCTATCGCACTCTCGACACGATCGCTCGACTTCTCAAGGCTATCTCTGCATTCGAGGGAAATGTTGCAGAACAACAAAAGCAAGAAGTCCTAGCAATCCTCTGTCTTAGGCTAACTCAAAAAGCTCCTCAGACAAAGAAATTAGCTGAAATCATTAAACAACAATCCTTTCAGGACAGTTCTCTTTTGCGACGTGCACTAACACACCGTTCCTATGTCCATGAAAACCCTCAAGAAGGAGAACACAATGAACGCCTAGAGTTTCTCGGCGATGCTTTGCTCACTTTTTTAAGTGGTGAATACCTCTATCGTCGTTACCCACAAAAGGGCGAAGATGAACTCACTCGTCGGCGTTCTGCGCTTGTAGATGAAAAGCAACTGGCAAAGTTTGCAATTGAGGTTGGCTTGCACTTTAGGATGCGCTTGGGTAAAGGAGCAACTTTAGAAGGAGGTTACCAAAATCCCAACTTGCTAAGCAGCACGTTTGAAGCAGTTATTGCCGCTTACTATCTAGACAATAATTATGATATCGAAGCAGTTCGTGCCGTTGTCGAACCGCTATTTGATTCTGTACCTGAAAGTATTGTAGAGTTTCGCTCAAATGTAGACTCTAAAAATCGATTTCAGGAATGGGTGCAGCGTAACATCACTCAAGCACCTCCCAAATACGTCACAATTCAAGTTGGTGGTTCTTCTCACGCCCCTCAGTTTATCGCTAAAGTGTTTGTGGGCGACAAAGAGTACGGTAAAGGCAAGGGGCGTAGTAAAAAAGATGCTGAAAAGGCTGCGGCTGAAGATGCCTTAGCCAGAGTGGAAAAACGAGGGTGAGTTTATGGCAACTGGGTCAGGTGGTCAGCCAGACGAAGTGCCAATGCAGCGAGTGTCAGGCTGGGGTTGGCAGCCGGAATTATCGGAAAAACTGACACGTCGCAGACGTACAAATTGTCATAAGCTTCCATTCGCAGTTTTTCGTCAACCACTCCTGTGTGATTGTCACTCATCCGCATCGAACCACCAGCGTGATGCACTGTCCCTTCATTACCAAAGTGCATTCCATCGTTCGGATCATGACGGGCTTGGAGAAAATCGAGGACGCGATTGCGCAGATCCCGTACCTCATTGAACAGGTTTGAGCCTGTCAGGTTGCGGTTTACCATAACTCCTAACTTCTGTCCTTCGCCTCGATGAAAGACGCGGTTGCGGTCATCAAGTGGGCTAGCAAAAACGAACTGTAGGCGGACCAGTGTTCGCTGGTCAGACCCCACCTCTTGCTTCCAGACATCGTCATCGGCATGTGCTACATCCCAGTACTTTGGATTGATGAGCAACTCGACATTATAAGGATGATCTGTGCTACTCGCCTGTTTGTGATACATTATGACTTTCGCATGGTTTTCAAATCCAGCGAATGGGCTGCTTGGATCTAGTTCGTATGTATTTGAGAAGAAGGCGGGATGGTCAGTCAGCCCGACACCAATCTTTTGATGAGGATCAAAAAGTTGGCTACGCATTGCAATCCGTGGAGTTTCCAAGGAACCTGCCGCCAGAACAATCTGCTTTCCGCGATAACGCCGTTGCTGATTACCCACCAAGTCCTGGCATACCACAGCAATGGCTTTGTTGCCGTCGGTTTCAATGTGGGTGACCAGATGGTTTAAATTGATTGTCAGATTGTCACGTCCCACTGGACCATGAAACGACAGTGAATCCAGCAGCAACGATGCTGTAGAAAACGTTCCTGTAGATGCCTCGATAACATTTTCCAGACTCCCTTGATTATCCAGGTTCGGCTGGTGACGCGATCGCGGCAAATCTTCAACATGATAGTCTGAAAATGCAGTCTGCAGCGAACTGACCATACGGTTTTGGAAGCGTCCAAGTGTCTTTTGCTTCCGCATAAGTTTTTCTGCACGATTATATCCATCAGCACTTGTTAAGTACGAGCGGAGGCTCTCAGGCCAAAAGCGGAGTTCCCAATCGTGCATACGTGGAATCAGACCTGACCAGAACAGGGAGCGACCTGCAAAGTTCATTTGCACACCGAATAAAAAATCCGATCCTGGCTCATTGGTGAAATGTCCAACCTGGTGATGTGAAGGGAGCCTGGACCAATCGCCGGGAAGGTTCGTGATATGCGTTGGATAGAGCAAGCTTCCTGCTTCCAGAACGAGTACGCGCTGACCAAGGTCGGAGAGGGCGTCAGCTAAAATGCCACCTGCCATGCCTGACCCAACCACCACAACGTCATATTCTATGGTCTCGTCGGTATTGCTGGGAATGGCATCTTGCTGGAGCTTGCTATCGTCGGTACGCAGGTTGTCATAACCGTGCAAATATCGAGGTGGTTCGGATGCAAATGAAACATTTTGTTCGTTGAAGATGTGCTCACCAACTGGCTGTAGAGAGATATCATCTCCCTCCATCCAAACCTGCCCATCAAGTACGAACTTCATCTTCAAACCATGACGATACTTGGATTTTTCCAAGAAGAAGACCCACTCGCCATTGTAGTATGCACCATAAATGTCCTGCGACCAGCCATCAACATTGTTGCGAATCGTGACCAAATGGTTCGGGCGGTAGCGCTGGGTGCGAAACTTCACATAGAATTTATCGACAGGTGCAGCAAGGAACGACGTAAACGCTATTGCCTGGTTCACAAACGCTGGCTCAGGCTCCTGTACAGGACCTGCTGAGCCACTATGGTATGGAACAAAGTCCATAAGTACATCCTCCTATCTTCTGTTTACTCGTTGATTAGACAAGATATGGTGTTGTGTGACTGTCAATGACTAGCAGTGACACATTGATGTGAGTAGGACTATGTATCTTAAGTCTTTCCTCAATATGCAGAACAGAATTTGCACTTTTTTGCTTAACTGCTATTTCTTAATTAGGTGTCAACCCAATCAAGGTTATGCACTTAGACTTCCACTTTTAATGGCAAAGTGACTATGAAAGTTGAACCGACTCCCTTCTGCGAAACTAAACTGATCTCACCTTGCAATAGTTTCACCAAGCGTGATACTATCGCTAACCCCAAGCCAGTGCTATCAGGAAGGAACGTTTTAGCACTAGAGGGAATGCGAAAATAGGGTTCAAAAATCTGAGCTTGGTCTTCTGGTTCAATCCCAATTCCTGTGTCGGAAACTGCAATGGTCCACTTGTCAATGCCTAATGTTTCACACTTAATTTTTATAGTTCCTGACTCTGTGTAGCGAATTGCATTGCTGATAAGATTTGTGAGAATTTGTTGCAACCGTAATGCGTCTGTGACAACTTCTTCAAGAGTGCATAAAGGGGATCTGTCGGCGCCTGTCGAATCACAATTAATGATAATTTGTAAATTTTTATGACTAGCCAAAGGCTCTAACATTTCATAAACATTTGTGATTAATTCATGCACATTCACTGATTCTAGGTGCAGCTTCATCTGCCCTGCGTCATAACGGGAAATCTCTAGAGCATCGTTAATGAGGTGAAGTAATTGTCTCCCACTGCGTAACACACGTTCAACATGTTCTAGATGACTTAATGTGTCTTTTTCATTGGATTTTTGGCGTTGGAGGCGCAAAAATAAATCAGAATAACCAATAATCGAAGTTAAAGGGTTTTTGAGTTCGTGTGCCAGAAGCGATAAATTGTCTTGATTTGCCCGTACCAAGCGAGTGAGTTCCTGATTGTTGAGACTCAACTGATTTTGCAACTGCTCTAGTTCTGCTAATCGCTGTTGAGTGTAGGTTTGGAAACAGTAAGCGATCGCTTCATCCAAAACTATGTCAATGAGACGCACGGTCCGCATCACTTCTTGTGCTGATGCTTGCAGTAATTCCGGCTCTAAAGTAGCAAATATGACATTACGTAATAGGCGATACTCTCGGGCAATTTCTGCCGCATCGAAACCTTGCTCAGCCCTGAGAGTACCATGATGCAAACTCGCCTGAACTAAAGGTTGAATTTCATCATCTTGATATTGAGAAAGTACTGTTGCCAGTGCCGACAGAACATGGTCAAGATGATTTTTAATGGCTGTGCGGGATAGATTATTCGTGCTAGAAATCTTTTTATCCTGACGGACAGCTTCCACCCACTGTTCTACAATCGACTGAGTTTGATCTCGCAGTAATTGACTAAAATCTTTCATCACCTATGGGTGGATAATATTACCAGTAGAAAAAAATATTTTATTATTTATTTATAAGGTTGTAACATTTGCTTATGAAAAATATGTAATCTAGGAAAATAAAAATATATAATTTTTGTTTTTTTCTGATAAATTTTAATCTAGATTACTCCCATATAAAGAGACTTGTTTTTAAATTCAAAAAAGTATATCCTAAGATAGCTTGACGCTATTGTATAGCAATGTTACATTTATCAAAAATCGAATTTAAGAGTAAGTCAGCCTAATCCAACGAATCGTATTGCGTCAGTTGGAGCGGAGGAACCAAAGTATGGGGCGTATCTCTGTTGAAGGGGAAAAGCTGAGGTCTAGAGGATAACAAAGGAAACTTTATGTCTTTATCCTTTAAACTTTGTGTTTTATCTCTTTAGAGAGGGGCATCTCTCAGCCCTAGCCCGTCAGCTAACTTCGTAGGCAATGAGAGGAGACTGAAGAGAAGGCATTAGTCTAATGTCCTGATCTCATCAGTATCCTTGGCTGGTACTGCTCAGATTACTTGTACCTGCGCTTGAGTCTGTTGAGGTCAAAGATGGTATTTCAACTGAATGTAGCTGCCATTTTGGCGGTAGCTGGTCAAACAGCTTGGAAACGTGCTAAGCCTGTTATTATACGGGATACTTTTTTGCTACCTTTGGTTGGCTTTTTGGGGGTTATTGTTATTTGGTGGATAATTGCTCTTGCTAACCATGAACTGATGCCCACTCCGCCCGAAGCGCTGGCAGCAAATTTAGATTACATCCTTAACCCATTTTTCCAAAGAGGACCAGGTAACTTGGGGATTGGTTGGCTATTGATAGCAAGTATCCGACGGGTATTGATAGGCTTTGCGCTAGGTGCGATTGTTGCGATTCCTGTTGGTTTTCTGATAGGGATGTCCAGAACAGCAATGATGGTTCTCAATCCCGTCATTCAAATCTTCAAACCAGTCTCACCCCTTGCATGGCTGCCGATCGCTCTTGCCATCTTTAACTTAGCTGATCCATCAGCAATTTTTGTCATTTTTATCACCTCTTTGTGGCCCACAATTATTAACACAGCCCTCGGAGCTTCCAGTGTTCCCAAAGATTATATAGATGTGGCGCGAGTACTGGAAATGCCCCGTTGGCGAAGAATTACAAAAATTATCTGGCCTGCAAGTTTACCCTACATTTTTACAGGTTTGCGACTGAGTTTAGGAATTGCTTGGCTAGTCATCGTCGCTGTAGAAATGCTCACAGGCGGTATTGGGATTGGCTTTTTCGTCTGGGATGAATGGAGCCGCTTGAACTTGAATTCTGTTTTTCTTGCAGTGCTTGTGATTGGCTTAACAGGTCTATTTCTTGATTATGCGATCAGTAGAATACAAGCTTTTGTAACTCACCGCCCAATCAGTTCCAATTAGCTATTCGTGAACCGTCAATCATTCAGGTGCAGAGTGCATTAACGCAGTGCCCACTGCCTCACTCCACGTTTATTAAGAGTTACTTGCGGCTTAGATAGCCGTTTCATTGGTCAAATCTGACTTTTTTAAATACCTCGTAAATTCTATGGGGCAAAGGGGATAAGGAATTTCAAATTCAAATAACAAAGCAGCTTTTAACCAACAGTGTGTGTGAAACTTGAGCACACAAATCTTTTACCTTCCTGGTTCATTATTTAGAGTTATTTTGCCGCCGCCGGAGGTTTTTCATGGGTAATAATAACACAAGTCACTGGAAGCGACGAGACTTTATCCAAGGACTGGGAGCAACAGCTTTTGCAACTGGACTTTCTTCTTGTGCCATTAATGCAAACCGTGCCCCCAAAGGGTTATCAGAAGCGGCGTTGGCGGTGGAACCAGTCGTAGACCCCAAAACACTAGAAAAACCTAACATTAGGGTGGGGTATGTACCAGTGAATGACTGCGCTCCCTTTGCCGTAGCTTGGGAGAAGGGTTTTTTCCGCAAGTATGGTTTGAACGTCACCCTCAGTCGTGAAGCAAGCTGGGGGACATCTCGTGACGGCATTATTTTTGGTCGCCTTGATGCTTCGCCAGTCGTGAGTGGTGCAGTCACCAATGCTAGAACGGGTGCAGAAGGAGCACGTCATGCTCCCATGTGTGCAGCAATGACAATTCATCGTCACGGTAACGCGATGACGATGAATAAGGCAATGTGGGAGTCGGGGTTACGTCCATGGCAAGACTATAACGGCAATTTGGAAGAGTTTGGGCGAGATTTTCGCAATTACTTTGAAAAGTTACCACCTGAGCAACGAGTTTGGGCAGTGGTGCTGAGTTCAGCCATTTATGAATACTTTATCCGCTACTTGTCTGCTGCTGCTGGAGTGTCTCCTGATAAGGAATTTCGCATTATTATCGTCCCACCCCCACAAATGGTGGTGAACATGAGAATTGGGGCGATGCAAGGTTATATGGTGGCAGAACCTTGGAATACAAGAGCAATTACTGGCAATGAGGGAATTGGCTTTACCTTTGCTCAAGGGAGAGAAATTTGGCAAGGACATCCAGACAGACTTCTAGGTGTCATGGAGTCTTTCATCAAAGAAAATCCCAAAACTTATCGCTCCTTAGTCAAGGCGATGATAGAAGCTTGTCAGTACTGTAGCGACCCGAAAAACCGAGAGGAAGTGGCTAAAATTATTACGAGTAAGTCATTTACAGGAGCAAAACTCAAATTAACTAAACCTGCCATAGTTGGTGAATACAATTATGGTGGTTTTGATGACAAAAAACGGGTTTGGAAAGCGCCTGAAACAACAATCTTTTTTGAGAAACCTGCCAATCTTGTCAAACAGCCAAATGACCATTCAACCTTTCTATGGCAATCTCAAAGTATTTGGCTCATGACTCAGTCAGCTCGTTGGGGACAAATTAAAGAAATTCCCAAAAATGCTGAAGAATTGGCTCGTAAAGCTTGGCGAACTGACTTGTATAGAGACATTGCTAATGAAATGGGAATTCAATGTCCAAAAGAAGATTACAAGATAGAAGAAGCTGAACTCTTTATTGATAAGAAAGCTTTTGATCCGAGTGATCCAGTAGGGTATCTCAAGAGTTTTGAAATTAGAGCCAATGCTCCTCAATCTTTCTTTATGTTTTAGCAAGACTCACAAGAATTCATGACATCTTGTTGACTGTTCTTTCTGATTTATCCTTTGTCATTCATGAATGACTAATGTCATTTATAAATGACTCATGAATAGACTATTGTAGGAGTGTTAAAATGAAATCTACCTCTTTTTCAAGAGATGCTTATGACACAGCTTCCCCTCGCACTGGATTTTTAGAAATAGAAAATTTATATAAATCATATCCCACGCCTGATGGTGGTCAATTTATCGTTTTAGATAATGTCAATTTAACAGTGGGTGAGGATGAATACGTTTCTATCATTGGTCACTCTGGTTGCGGTAAATCTACACTTTTAAAGATTGTAGCTGGATTAGAAAAAGCGACTTCTGGAGCGGTGCGACTAGATGGTAAAGAAATTCGTAAACCAGGAGCAGAGCGGATGATGGTCTTTCAACAATATTCGCTCTTACCTTGGTTAACTGTGCGAGAAAATATCCGGCTTGCTGTAGACGAAGTGCTAAAAGATGCCAATCGTTCTGAAAAAATTAGCATTGTGAATGAACACTTGGCAATGGTAAATTTGACAGCAGCAGCTGATAAGTATCCTGATGAAATTTCTGGGGGTATGAAGCAGCGGGTGGGTATTGCAAGAGCATTGGCAATTCGCCCAAAAATGCTGCTGATGGACGAACCTTTTGGTGCGTTAGATGCACTAACTCGAGGGAAATTGCAGCGGCAAGTGTTGGATATCTGGGAAAATCACCGACAGGCGGTCATGATGGTTACCCATGATGTGGATGAGGCAATTTATATGTCGGATCGCATTATTCTCATGACGAATGGACCAGCGGCTAATATTGGGGAGATACTAGAAGTACCCTTTCCTCATCCACGCGATCGCGCTGCTATGAGGAACTCAAAAGAATACTACGAACTCCGCAACTATGCCTTAAATTTCCTAGAGCGGTATTTCACTCAAGACGAGTAATCGAAAAATCTATTATTTATAATTCGTAATTTAAATAATCGTTCATTTAATTACGAATTATGAATAAGAAATTATTTTTTGCTAAATTTTCTTTATTGAGACGATAAGACCTATGAATCTCAAGCCAATATTAGTGCGTTTACAAAACGCCATCGGAAGAGATGATTTAATTGAACAAATGGTGTTAATTTCAACACCAGAAACTCCTGTTTCTACACAGGCTCAACCTGCAAAATCAGTTAACTTAATCATTGGTTATAATAGTTCTCCCAATAGTCATACCGCCTTAGATATTGCCTTGTTGATTGCTCACCAAACACGTTTAGCCACTAAGGCACAGATCACAGTTCAGGTCGTCTATGTTATAGAGGAAAATCAAAGCCATAATGGTACAGATGTATTGCAAAGAGAGGAATTTATAACTCAAAGAGCCACTGAACAAAGTCCAGCAAACCTACCTTTAAAGAGGCTTGACACAGGTGTTATCACTCAAACAAAATTACAGACTAACGCAGCGCAATCACAAGAAATATTGGTAGATAGGTTTGCACAAGCAGAAAGTATTCTACGGCAAGCAAGTTGTCTTGCTGCAGAATGGAAGAGTTCTTTTAAAGCTCATCTTCGGTTTGGTTGTGTTGCCAAGGAACTAAAGAAAGTTGTTTTGTCAGAAACAGCAGATTTACTATTACTTGGCTGTAACTCAATCCACCACCCTATAGTCCAACAGCTAGGTTTTGACTTTCCTTGTTCTGTATTAGGTATACCCAATTTTGTTAATGATAAACGTGCTTAGTCGAAAGAAAGAATTGGGAATATTGTGGAGAAATGCCACGTATAGAATCTCGGTTTCTTGAACTCGTTACTCACAAAATTTATTCATAGTAGTAAAAAACCACATATTATATATGTGGTTTTTTTTAAGATTAATATGCAAAAAACATGAGTAAAATTTATACTATCTCACTTTAAAGTAGAAATAAATAGGCAGTAAGTAGGCTATTTATTTTCATAAAATACTATTAGGAGTTATCAGTGGAAACTTGGCAAACTGTTGTTAGTCTTGTCACATTTATCAGCGTCATTATATTAATAATGACAGAGTGGATTCACCTGACGGTTGCTGCCTTTTTAGGAGCATTGTTACTGATTTTTACGAATATCATGACTCTAAAAGAAGCTGTTGGGTATATTGGCAACAGCCATGGGACACTAGGACTATTCTTTGGAGTGATGGTGCTTGTAAGAGCATTTGAACCGACTAAAATTTTTGAATACCTCGCTACCCAAATGGTTCTTTTAGCTAAAGGAAAAGGGAATCGTCTTCTATTGGGTATTGTCGCGATTACCACTCCCATTTGCGCTGTTTTACCAAACGCTACAACAGTCATGCTGTTAGCGCCTTTAATTCCACCGATTGCGCAAGAAGTAGGGATAAATTTTGTCCCATTGCTCATCTTAATGGTGTTTATTGCAAATAGTGCTGGACTGCTAACAATCGTTGGCGATCCAGCAACATTTATTGTAGGCGATGCAATTAATATCAGTTTTACAGATTACTTATGGCGTTTAAGTTTGGGAGGAGCGATCGCCATCGCCGTTGTGGTAGCTATATTACCTATATTATTTCGCAAAATTTGGTACACAAAACTAGAAAATATTGAACAACTCCCACATCCTCAAATCAATCATCCACGAGTTTTGACTTTAGGTGGGTTCATTATTGCTTTCGTATTGCTGTTTTTTGTTATTGGTGAATATCTTCCCATACCAATGTCCCCTGCTAGTGTTGCTTTACTAGGGGCAGCTCTAGCAATGCTTTTATCACATCAAAGCAAGATCGACTCAGTCAATAATATATTACGGGATGTGGACTGGAGTACATTGATATTTTTTATGAGTATTTTTGTACTCATTGGAGGACTGGAAAAAACTGGTGTTATCAACAGTCTATCTGGTGTACTGGCAGCTATCTTGGGAAAAAATATTGTCTTAGGTTCTCTATCTTTACTATTTTTTGTAGGGATATTATCTAGTGTTGTTCCTAATATTCCCTTAGTAGTAGGAATGGTACCATTACTAAAACAATATGTTGTTAGCGTGGGGTTGGTACCAGCAGAAGTCCTTGCATCCGATTTTCAAGGACAATTTCCACCTGAAGTCCTGCCACTATTCTACGCTATGATGTTTGGTGCTACTTTAGGAGGCAACGGCACGCTAGTAGGAGCATCGTCTAACATAGTAGCCGCAGGAATTTCTGAGCACCATGGTCGTCGTATATCATTTAAAACTTTTTTACACTATGGGATACCAGTGATGCTGCTACAACTTATCACGTCAGCAATATATGTGTTAGTTCGCTTTCTGCTTTGACGAACTATAGTACAAACATCTCATTTCCCAGGCCATAAACTGCATCCGTGGAATCTTACACCTAGGTGGTTAGTCATAAGTTTTGCTGGCGATCGCGGTTCGTGGTTTATGCTGCAATACTTCTAGCAGTATATCCATTCTCTACAGTTCTCTACAGCATCCTTTAGTTTTGCTTACTCCTAATTAAATGTAGAGACGTAGTGTACAACGTCTCTACAAAATGCATGATTAGTATCCAATAGAGTGCAAAACGTCCGAAATCTAATTGTTATCAGTCTTGTGTCAGGACAGATGACTAGTAACCAACGAGGTGCAGTACGTCACGTACAACACTGTAACCAGCCAAATCCCAAAGCAAGTAAGCCAGAAAACCAATCATCGCCAAGCGACCGTTCCATATTTCCGCTTGGGGAGTCCAGCCAAACACAAAAGCATTGCGATCTATACCGTTGTAAGCTGGAGCAACTGCTGGTGGGTCAGTCGAGGGACGAGTTTCACGAGTTTGCATAATTTTTTTCCTCCAAAATCTACGAAAATCTAATTGCTATCAATCTTTTTGTCAGAACTGAATCACTAGTAACCAATCAAGTGCAGCACGTCACGCACAACACTGTAGCCAGCCAAATCCCAAAGTAAGTAAGCCAAAAAGCCAATCATTGCTAAACGACCGTTCCATATTTCCGCTTGGGGAGTCCAGCCAAACAAAAAAGCATTGCGGTCTACACCGTTATATTCTGGAGCAACTGGTGGTAAATCAGTGCTAGGGCGAGTTTCACGACTTTGCATCGTTTTTTCCTCCAAATTTCACTGTTATTTATTGCTTAGTCCTTACTTTTTCGTAATTAATTTAGGAATTACGAATAATGACTAGTAACCAATCAATTTCAATACGTCACGCAAAACACTGTAGCCAGACAAATCCCAAAGTAGGTAAGCAAGAAAGCCTATCATTGCTAAACGACCGTTCCATATTTCCGCTTGAGGAGTCCAGCCAAACAAAAAAGCATTGCGGTCTACACCGTTATATTCTGGAGCAACTGGTGGTAAATCAGTGCTAGGGCGAGTTTCGTTACGGCGACTTTCCATTTTTTCCCTTCAATTAATTTTTGTTTTTCTTCTTGACTTTAATGTAGCTATACAAAACTCTGGTGCTTTCTGCCAATGGGTACAAACTATCAGCACCTCTCGTGGACGATTATTGCAACAGTATTTTTTTGGATAAATCCACCTAGAGAGAGTGCAAAAAAAATAATTGTAAATAAATGTAACAAAATTAACAGTCTATACAAATTTAACTGAATTTATTCTTGTTACTATGAAAGTGACAAAATAAAGAAAAAATACTTTTTGCCAAAGTTGCCTTCCAACTTAAGGTTATTTCTCAATTCTTGAAGATATTGAATAGAGAACTAAGAATATAGGATAAAAAAGAATTTAAGAATGTCATAGACTATTTTTCACTCCATATTTGATCATTCCTGCTTTAACATTCAGATCATAGGAGTTTTTGCTGCCCATTGAATTAGGTACAAAAACTTCTATCCCTCGCTGTAGCAAGTTTTCAAACTTTGGAGGGATGCTTAAAGCACTATTGTTCCTGGATTCTTATGCTTAAAGAGTTGGGTATAACAACACATACAAAATTTATTCTCACGTAACTTTTCATCCCCACCGAATTGAGCTACAGAGGAAGGAACTAGGATGTTTCAAAGTACGCATCATATAATAATGCTGGAACCTCACAAGTCACTGCTTTGGGTGGCACAGGTACCAGCTGTTAACCAGCCAGATATCTCGCTTGGACCACGCTTTTTTTTCGTTCTTGTTGCTGGTGTGATTCTGGCTTTTGCCCTGCAATTAGTTTTAACGAATCTCTCCGTTGCTGCCGGGATTTCCTACTTGGGACGCTCACCTGATTCGGACTCTCATCACGAAGAGGTCACGAGTTTGGGTGGAACCATTCGCAAAATTGGTACAGCTGTGGGAATGTGGACAGTAGTCACTGTGACTATTGCCCTTGCTATTGCTTGTTTCCTAGCAGTGAGACTCAGTCTTTTGGCTTTAACTCCAGGATTAGGGGCTATTCTGGGTTTGGTAATTTGGGGAGCGTACTTCTTACTGCTGGTGTGGGTGAGTTCAACCACGGTGGGTTCCTTAATTGGCTCGTTGGTCAACACAGCAACTTCTGGTTTACAGGCGATTATGGGGACAGCAACTGCTGCGTTGGGGGCAAAAGCTGTCAATCAACAAGTGGTAGCAACAGCTGAAGCTGCTGCCGCCGCTGTACGGCGGGAAATAGGCACTGCTGTAGACCCTGCCACACTCCGAGACAAAGTAGAAGATTACTTGGAAATGGTACGTCCGCCAGAACTGGATATATCTAAGATTCGGGGCGAATTTGAAAGGTTACTGAACGACCCGCAACTGCGAGCGATCGCTGGTAGTCCTGATCTGCGTAATATAGACCGCCAGAAGTTTGTTGAGTTAATTAGCAGTCGCACTGACCTTTCAAAAAGAGAAGTTAACCGTATTGCTGACACACTATATAGTGTTTGGCAACAAGTTGTCGGTCAGCAACAACCAGCGCAAGATCGCTTGGGAGAATTGGTTGACTATCTCAAATCTTTGCCACCAGGACAAACCAGGACAGATGAACTCAACACCAAACTGGATCAACTGATGGCACAGATGCGTTCTGCAAAAGAAGCTGACCAAAGAGCAACCCAAGAAGCCGCTCCTGGTCCAATTCAACGGACAATTCAGCAGGCAATATCCGCGTTGACTGGCGTTGTGTTGGGGCGAGCCGATTTATCAGATTTGGACGTAGAAAAAATTATAGGTGCCCTTACAACTGCTAAAGATAAAGTCACAGAACAAGCAGATAAATTGGGTCTTCCTGCACCAAAACAGCCTTATAGCCCCATTCGTGCTGATGTAGAAAACTACTTGCTCAACACACATTCTTGGCAACTCAATTCAGAAAAAAGTGCCCAAGAATTTCGTGACGTTATTTACGATCCAGCCGCTGACCCCGCAACAGTACGGCGAGAGTTAGAGCGGCTTTCTCGGAGTGATTTTGTCAATATTCTGAAAACTAGGGGTCTACTGACACAAGCAGAAATTCAGCGTATTGTAGATCGCTTGGAAGTGACCCGCCAAGAAGTGCTGGTCGCAGTTATTGCAGAAGAAGAAAAAGAAATAGTGCAAGACTTGCAACGCCGAGTCGAAAGCTATCTCCTCGTTACACCTAAGTCTGATTTGATACCGGAAGGCATTCAGCGAGATTTCAAGCCCCTGCTGGAAGATCCAGACGCAGATTACGAAACTCTCTCTCGCCGACTGTCTCAGTTTGACCGCCAGGAAATGCGGGAAATTTTGCTAGAGCGCAATGATATCTATCCTGAGGAAGCAGACGCAATCCTTGACCAGTTAGAAAAACAGCGTGATCAAGTCTTAATTGAATCTAAAGGAATTGCAGACCAGGCAAAACATCAAGCTGAATCATTATGGCTGAATTTACAATCCTATCTGCGGAACACAGGCAAAGATGAGCTTAACCCTGATGCAATCCGTGGTGATCTAAAAAGACTTTTGGAGGACCCGCAAGCAGGAATTGCAGCAATCAGGGCGCGTTTGTCTCGTTTTGACCGCGATACTTTAGTGAAATTACTGAGTCAGCGGCAAGACTTGAGTGAAGACCAAGCTAACCATATCCTTGACACTGTTGAGGAAAGCTGGAGTAGCATTCGCCACACACCAAAAACGGTCGCAGATAAAGCGAAGGAGCAGTACGACTCCGTGACGACGACAATCACAGATTATCTGCGGAACACAGGCAAAGATGAACTCAATCCCGAAGGAATTCAGCGGGATTTGAATAGACTGTTCCAAAATCCAAGAGAAGGAATGGTCGCACTGCGCCGTCGCTTGTCACAAGTCGATAGAGACACATTGGTGAAGCTGCTTAGCCAACGCCGTGACTTGAGCGAAGAGCAAGTCAATCAGGTCATTGATTCTGTGCAAACTTCTATTCGTGACATTGTGCGTACACCCCGTCGCCTAGCGACTCGAACTCAGCAAAGAGTGCAAACTTTCCAAACTTATTTGGAAGAGTACTTGCGGCGGAGTGGCAAGGACGAACTGAACCCAGAAGGTATCAAGCGCGACTTATATCTGTTGCTGCACGATCCAGGAGTGGGGATAGAAAGTTTAGGTGAACGCCTTTCTCATTTTGACCGCTCCACCATCATTACTCTGCTGAAACTACGGGAAGACTTAACCGAGGAGGAAGCAGAACGGATTGCTGATACCATAATATCGGTGCGTGACCAGTTTGTAGAACAAGTACGAGGTATCCAACGGCGCATTCAAGATGTGATTGAGGGAATTTTTGCCCGCATTCGCTACTACCTCAACTCTTTGGATCGTCCAGAGCTGAACTACGATAGTATTAAGCGCGATGTCCGCACGTTGTTTGACGACCCACAAGCAGGGTTTGAAGCGTTGCGCGATCGCCTATCTTCTTTCAACCGTGATACCCTAGTTGCAATTTTGAGTTCCCGCGAGGATATCTCAGAGGGAGATGCGAACCGCATCATCGACCAAATTGAACGCGCACGAAATAGCGTGTTGCAACGGGCAGAACGCATCCAGCATGAAGCACAACGACGCTTAGAAGAAGTGAAGCATCAAGCACAGCGCCAAGCAGAAGAAACCCGCAAAGCAGCAGCATCAGCGGCTTGGTGGCTGTTTGCAACAGCTCTTGTCTCCGCGTTGTTCTCTGCTATTGGAGGAGCAGTTGCTGTATTGGTCGTGTAGTTTCATACTTTATCTTTACTGACCTGATTTAGCCTCTCACATGAGAGGCTTTTTTCATAAGCCTTTTACAACATTTATGCAGTCCCCATAATTTATGGGGCTTCTCATTTGAATAAAATAATACTAATTCAAGAAATGTTTGCGACAGATAACCCGTCTAGACCCAATTACCCTTTTGGGAACTCCTCGTAATTGAAGCATATTGCATATTCAACAATGGCGTTGCATAAAGTCAGGATGAAAAATAAACCGCAAAGACGCTAAGGACACGAATAGAAGTTGGGATCTGGTGATGGTGACTCACCTGCAGGAACAGGGAACAAGAAACTGTTCCCCGTTGCCTGTTCCCTGTTTCCTTCTTTGATGAATTCTTGGTCAAAAAGAAAAAGCTCCTACTTTGAGGAGCCTTTCAGTCATGTGATTGTCAGTGATGAAAGAAATCTATTAGTCAAGTTCCTTCATGAACAATACTGGCTCAGTCTTACGGTCAATACCCTTCTCGAAACCACCAGCAGCTGCACGGGCGCGACCAGCATGCCATAGGTGACCAATTAAGAAGAAGAAGCCTAAGACGAAGTGAGAAGTCGCCAACCACGCACGAGGAGATACGTAGTTGAAAGAGTTAATTTCGGTAGCCACACCACCTACAGAGTTCAGAGAACCCAGAGGAGCGTGAGTCATGTACTCAGCAGCACGACGAGCTTGCCAAGGCTGAATATCATTCTTGATTTTATCTAGGTCAAGACCATTAGGTCCACGTAGAGGCTCAAGCCAAGGACCACGGAAGTCCCAGAAGCGCATGGTTTCACCACCGAAGATGATTTCACCAGAGGGAGAGCGCATCAGGTATTTACCCAAGCCTGTAGGACCTTGAGCAGAACCAACGTTAGCACCCAAGCGTTGGTCACGGATCAAGAAGGTCAGAGCTTGTGCTTGAGAAGCTTCGGGACCAGTAGGACCGTAGAATTCGCTGGGGTAAACGGTGTTGTTGTACCAAACCATGGTGGAGGCGATGAAGCCCATTAAGGACAGAGCGCCTAAGCTGTAGGAGAGGTAAGCTTCACCAGACCAGATGAAAGCGCGACGTGCCCAGCCGAAAGGCTTGGTGAGAATGTGGAAAATACCACCAGAGATGCAAAGGAGGGCAACCCAAATGTGACCGCCGACCACATCTTCCAGGTTATCAACGCTGACGATCCAACCTTCACCACCGAAGGGAGACTTCAACAAGTAACCAAAGATGACTGCTGGGTTCAGTGTTGGGTTAGTGATGACGCGAACATCACCGCCACCAGGTGCCCAGGTGTCGTATAGACCACCGAAGAACATTGCCTTCAACACCAACAGCAGCGCACCAACTCCCAGGATAATGAGGTGGAAGCCGATGATGGTGGTCATCTTGTTCTTATCTTTCCAGTCGTAACCGAAGAAAGAGGAGTACTCTTCTAAGGTTTCTGGACCACGGATGGCGTGATAAATACCGCCGAAACCTAAAACCGCTGAGGAAATAAGGTGCAGTACACCTACAACAAAGTATGGGAAGGTGTCAACAACTTCACCACCAGGACCAACACCCCAACCGAGTGTTGCCAGGTGAGGGAGCAGGATTAGACCCTGCTCGTACATGGGCTTTTCAGGGATAAAGTGAGCGACTTCAAACAAAGTCATCGCTCCAGCCCAGAATACAATCAAACCAGCGTGGGCAACGTGAGCGCCCAGTAATTTACCGGAGAGATTGATAAGACGTGCGTTACCAGCCCACCAGGCAAAACCGGTGGAGTCTTGGTCACGACCTCCGATAATAGATCTATTAGAGAGCGTTACCACGGGGTAGTACCTCTTCTGGGAATACAAATTTTTCGTGTGGCTGATCTTGAGGAGCCATCCAAGCGCGGATCCCCTCGTTGAGCAAAATGTTCTTGGTATAGAAAGTTTCAAACTCTGGGTCTTCCGCCGCGCGCAATTCTTGCGACACGAAGTCGTAAGCTCGCAGGTTGAGTGCCAAACCGACAATGCCAACGGCGCTCATCCACAACCCTGTGACTGGCACAAACAACATGAAGAAGTGCAACCAGCGCTTGTTGGAGAAGGCAATACCGAATATCTGTGACCAGAATCGGTTTGCTGTCACCATTGAGTAGGTTTCTTCTGCTTGAGTCGGATTGAACGCACGGAAGGTGTTTGCCCCTTCTCCGTCTTCAAACAACGTGTTCTCTACTGTCGCACCATGAATCGCACACAGCAGCGCTCCACCCAGCACTCCCGCTACTCCCATCATGTGGAACGGGTTGAGTGTCCAGTTGTGGAATCCTTGCAAGAACAACAAGAAACGGAAGATGGCTGCCACTCCGAAGCTGGGAGCAAAGAACCAAGATGACTGTCCCAATGGGTACATCAAAAACACGCTCACGAACACCGCTATCGGCGCACTAAACGCTATCGCGTTGTAGGGACGAATTCCTACCAATCGTGAGATTTCAAATTGCCGCAGCATGAAGCCTATCAGACCAAATGCCCCGTGCAATGCCACGAATGGCCACAATCCTCCCAGTTGGCACCACCGAGTGAAGTCCCCTTGTGCTTCTGGTCCCCACAACAGCAACAATGAGTGTCCCATTGCGTCTGCTGGTGTTGATACTGCTACTGTCAAGAAGTTGCAGCCTTCCAGGTACGATGAGGCGATGCCGTGCGTGTACCACGATGTCACGAATGTTGTACCGGTTAGCCAACCGCCTAGTGCTAGGAACGCACAGGGAAACAGTAGTATCCCTGACCAACCTACGAACACGAATCGGTCTCGCTTTAACCAGTCGTCCAGAACGTCAAACCACCCTCTACTGGGGGCACGCCCAACTGCGATGGTCATCGGACTAAAATCCTCTTTTTTACTAAAATTGCAACTTTTTTTGAGGAATTAACTTTTTTTGTGACACTTACAGCGGCTTTTATGCTGCTGATATTAGTATTTATGAGAGCTTGCCGCCTAATCAGTCAGCTTTTCTCATGTCAATGCCACAATAGTTTCTACCAGTTGGTAATCCAGCTTGCAGAAACTTAATGATTCTTAACTTATCACATTATTCCTGCATTGTGCCTGATTTATATGAATAAATCAGGTATAAAGCACGAACCTATTACTTAATATTAAATATCAGAATTTTTACAATCTGACATAACTTTTCTCAGAAAACTCAAAAATTCAACTTCTGAGCAATAACTCATCGCTTGGAACTCAGTCCTTACATCAGTACTCACAACAGTATGAAATTCGCTAAACTTGCAATACATCTGCTGCAATGGCAGACTTTGTAAAGGGAATATCTCACGCACCAAGGTAGTTCTAATGACGGCATCAACAACCATTAACAGAGGTGAGTCGCCTAATGGCGATCAGTCTGGGTCAAGCGTCTTACATCAGAAGGTTCTCGGTTCTCGTCGGTTCAGTAACTACTGGTGGGCAACTGTTGTTTCTTTAGGGGCTACGGGCTTCTTGCTTGCTGGTATTTCCAGCTACCTCAAAATCAATTTACTCTTAGTTTCTGACCCCACTCAACTGGTATTCGTCCCACAAGGGTTGGTTATGGGGTTATATGGTACCGCAGGCTTACTTCTGGCATTATACCTGTGGCTGACGATTCTATGGGATGTGGGAGGCGGATACAACGAGTTTGACCGGGAAAAGGGCACAATTAAAATCTTCCGTTGGGGATATCCTGGGAAAAACCGCCGAATTGAACTTGACAGCCGTACAGAAGATGTTCAATCTGTAAGAGTTGACATCAAAGAAGGGCTGAATCCTCGTCGCGCACTTTATCTACGCGTTAAGGGTCGCCGAGACATTCCCTTAACACGGGTAGGTCAACCACTGTCGATACAAGATTTAGAAGTTCAAGGTGCTGAGTTAGCTCGCTTTTTGGATGTGCCGCTAGAAGGACTTTAGAGGCTAAGATACTGTGGTTGTATCGGTAACTGACAATGCGGTTAAACATTCCCCGATTTTTAGTAACTCTCATCATTGTCGGTGCGTTGATATTAGGGGGCTGTTCAACACGGCAAGTTGATTCTAATTCTTCCCCAACATCCATAGCCACGGAAGCAAGCACCAACTCAACCACCCAGACAACGACTAATGCAGCTAACACAGCTGCCACAGAGGCAGCCTCTGTGGCTGAAAGTACAAAAGAAAGTATTCCTGGAATGAAAGATTTACCACGACTTGAAGGAAAAGCAACGGTGGTGATGACCGTTAAAGGTTCACCCATCATCATCGAAGTAGATGGTACTAATGCCCCAATTACCGCTGGAAATTTTGTCGATTTGGTCCAAAAGGGCGTATACGATGGCTTAGTTTTTCATAGAGTTGTGCGCCAACCCCAACCGTTTGTGGTTCAAGGCGGCGATCCCCAAAGTAAAGACCCAAAAGTTCCGGCAAGTCGCTTGGGAACAGGAAGTTATACTGATCCAAGAACTGGAAAAATTCGCTACGTACCTCTGGAAATTAAGCCACAAGGCTCAGAACAGCCAATTTACAGTAAAACACTGGAGATGGCTGGAATTAATCAGCCGCCTGTCTTGCAGCATAAGCTGGGTGCAGTTGCAATGGCGCGATCGCAAATGCCAGACTCTGCTTCCTCTCAGTTTTACTTTGCGTTAGCTGATTTGGGTTTCCTAGATGGTAACTATGCTGTTTTTGGCTATGTTACCGACGGTATGAATGTCGTAGATAAGATTCAGCAAGGCGATCGCATTGACTCTGCTAGAGTCATCAAAGGTTCAGAAAATCTGAAAAACGTTGGACAGTAGCAACGAGAAATCAGAAAGGGGAGTGTCAAACTCTTAATGTTCCTTAACTTCCCCAAATAGCTAAACTACCGACAGTACGAAATTGGTTGCAGTTGTTGTCACTGGTATTGGTTTGGTTTCCGCTTTGGGCAAAAACCTAGAGGACAACTGGCAACAGTTGATATCAGGTCACTCTGGAATCAAATGGCATCAACCATTTGCAGAACTGGAACCGCTTCCTTTAGGAATGATTGAAAAACAACCAGCCCAGATGAAAGTGTTAACTGGGCTGGTTGTTTCATCTGCCTTGAAAGATGCAGGATTGCTTCCACCTTTACCAGATTGTGGTGTTGTCATTGGTTCGAGTCGCAGCCATCAGGGATTGTGGGAGCAGATGGCATGGCAATGGCAAAAGAAAGTCAAGGAGGTCGGGAAAGACAAATTCATCTGTCCATCCCCCTCATCCCCATTAGAGAATTGGTTAGAGACTCTGCCCCATATGAATGCGATTGCAGCCGCAAGGCAAATTGGTGCTTGTGGATCTGTTTCGGCACCAATGGCAGCTTGTGCTACCGGAATTTGGGCGATCGCACAAGCTGCTCATCTTATCCAAACTGGGCAATGTCAAAGAGTGATTGCTGGTGCAGTGGAAGCACCGATTACACCTCTGACCATAACTGGATTTCAGCAGATGGGAGCCATGGCGAAAACAGGAGCTTATCCCTTTGATATTCGTCGAGAAGGCTTGGTGTTGGGCGAAGGCGGCGCTGTATTCGTCCTGGAATCAGCACAGTTGGCACAGCAGCGTCAGGCAAGAGTATATGGTCAAATCCTTGGTTGTGGTTTGACAGCAGACGCATATCATGCAAATGTGCCAGAACCAGAAGGTAAGAGTGCGATCGCCGCAGTAAAACAATGTCTTGATCGCAGTCACCTGAGCGCAAAAGATATTGATTACATTCATGCTCACGGTACAGCCACTCTCCTTAATGACCGCATTGAGAGCCTTGTGGTACAGCGGTTATTTGCTCAAGACGTGGCTTTGAGTTCTACAAAAGGGGCGACAGGTCACACATTAGGAGCTTCAGGAGCGTTGGGCGTCGCTTTTGCACTAATGGCATTAAGGGATCAGACCTTACCACCTTGTGTTGGTCTAAACAACCCAGAATTTGATTTAAATTTTGTAAAACAGGCGCATCAAAGTCAAATTCAGCACGTGTTATGTTTTGGCTTTGGCTTTGGAGGGCAGAATGCGGTCATAGCTTTGGGTCAGCATCTGTGAAGTACCCACCACCAACCGTAAGCGGTATGCTGGGAGACTGACGCCAGAGTAGTTAAAAATTTCCCTCTGCACTCCACTGTAAGAAAATGGATATGATATATGAAAGTAGATAAATCTTAAAAATAGTTTATCAATGCTGGTTCCCTCCTCTGGCTTGTCCAAGATCAAAGACTCAGTCAAGGAAAAGATTTTTTTCGGTAACGAACTAACTACTGAGCTAATCGCAATTCTCACTGTTTACTTTGTTCAAGGCATTTTAGGCTTGGCACGTCTTGCTGTCAGCTTTTTCCTAAAAGATGAGTTGGGTCTATCTCCAGCTCAAGTATCAGCTATGCTAGGCGTAGTCATTCTCCCTTGGACAATCAAGCCACTATTTGGTTTTATCTCCGATGGCTTGCCCATTTTCGGCTATCGACGGCGTCCATACCTGGTTTTGTCTGGGATACTGGGAGCAATTTCTTGGGTGAGTCTCGCAACAATAGTTCACACACCCATAGCCGCTACGATAGCGATCGCACTGAGTTCTCTCTCCGTCGCCGTCAGTGATGTCATTGTTGACTCACTGGTTGTCGAAAGGGCAAGATCCGAGTCACAAGCAGAAGCTGGCTCTCTTCAATCTCTCTGTTGGGGGACTTTAGCTTTAGGAGGGTTGATAACAGCCTACTTTAGCGGTGTACTCCTAGAGCATTTCTCAACCAGAACTGTCTTTTGGATTACTGCCTCATTTCCCCTTATGGTGTCCGCGATCGCATGGTTGATTGCTGAGTCACCCGTGAGTCGAGATGCCAGCAAGGACGAGAATTCAAATGTGCAGTCAATTGGACATCAACTGCAACAAACACGCAAAGCCATCGCTCAAAAAGCTATTTGGCTACCGACAGCATTTCTCTTCCTATGGCAAGCAACACCAACAGCTGATTCTGCTTTTTTCTTCTTCACAACAAATGAACTGCACTTTGAACCTGAATTTTTGGGACGAGTGCGTTTGGTGACAAGTGTGGCTTCCTTAGTTGGAATTTGGCTGTTTCAACGCTTTCTGAAAACAGTTTCCTTTCGCGTCATTTTTGCTTGGAGTACCATACTCTCGGCAGTACTAGGAATGACTATGCTGCTTTTGGTCACTCATACTAACCGTGCTTTGGGTATAGATGACCACTGGTTTAGTTTAGGTGATAGTCTCATTCTGACCGTCATGGGGCAAATTGCCCATATGCCAGTGTTAGTTTTAGCAGCAAGGCTTTGTCCCCAAGGAGTAGAAGCAACACTATTTGCCCTATTAATGTCCATCACAAACTTGGCTGGACTGGTGTCTCATGAATTAGGCGCAGGATTGACGTATTTGTTGGGCATTACTGAAACTAACTTTAATGCCTTGTGGCTGTTGGTCATCATCACGAACCTCAGCAGACTGCTACCATTACCATTCATTAACTGGTTACCTGCTGCTGACTCTCAAAAGGAGACATCAACAGTATTAACATTGCAACCAGCATCGGTAAGGAATGAAGAACAACCATTTGTACCTGAATTTGTGTCTGAGTTGATGGTACAACAACCAGAATCTGAACCAGTCGAATAGCAAAGGACTGGTTAGTAGTTGTTGGTCGTGAACTAGCACAAATCAAGGTCTTTCCTCTTCCTAAGGAGACGCTATGCGCCCATGAGTGCCTGTCCTCAGGCGAGTGACGTTCACCATTCGCCCTAGGTTTTGCAGCAGAAGCTGTTTTGTGTAGCGTCCCGTAGGCGAAACATACACAAAAGGGGCTAGTTGTACGAAATTCAACTCACCACTTATAGATATCAATTTTCTAATCCAAAATATAAAATCTAGAATTGCCATGCAGACTTTTCAACTTGACAAACAAGCCTCTACAGTTCAGGCAAAATCATATACTCGTGGGGATTGGCAAAGAGGATATGAATCTCTAGCAAAAGAGTTTGATTATTGGATTGACGATATTGAAGGACAAATTCCCCAAGAACTCCACGGTACACTGTTTAGAAATGGTCCTGGGTTACTGGATATCAATGGGCAACGCATTCATCACCCTTTCGATGGAGATGGAATGATTAGCCGCATCACCTTTTCCAAAGGTGGTGCCCACTTTCGCAATCGCTATGTCCGCACCACAGCTTATTTAGAAGAACAAAAAGCAGGGAAAATTCTCTATCGTGGTGTCTTTGGAACGCAAAAACCCGGTGGTTGGTTAGCTAATGCCTTAGACTTCAAGCTGAAAAACATTGCCAATACCAACGTGATTTATTGGGGCGGTAAGCTGCTTGCACTTTGGGAAGCAGCAGATCCTTATCGTCTTGACCCCTACAGCTTGGAAACTTTGGGTAAAGAACACTTCAACGGTGTATTGTCAGAAGGGCAAGCTTTCGCTGCCCATCCCTGCTTCGATCCTAGTTCCACTCAAGATAATGGTGCGCCTTGCTTAGTTAACTTCTCCATAAAGCCAGGACTATCCAGCATAATTACAATTTTCGAGCTAGACACCACAGGTAAGATCTTACGAAAGCACACCCACAATGTTCCTGGATTTGCCTTCATCCACGATTTCGCCATTACCCCCAATTACTGTATATTCTTTCAAAATCCTGTCACTTTTAATCCCATACCTTTTGTATTGGGAATGCGTGGTGCAGGGGAATGTGTTAAGTTTCAACCAGATCAACCAACTCGCATTATCATCATCCCTCGCAATCCTAAACACAAGGAAGTGCAAATTATAGAAACCCACTCTGGCTTTGTCTTCCACCACGCCAATGCTTTTGAGGTAGGAGGTGAAGTGGTTCTTGACTCAATTTGCTACGAATCTTTACCAGAAGTAGAACCAGAAAGCGATTTCCGAGAAGTTGATTTTGATGCTCTCAAACCAGGACAACTGTGGCGGTTTAATATTAATCTGAAAGACGAAACAGTGTCGCGGGAGTTGATAGAAAGTCGGTGTTGTGAGTTCCCTACCATGCATCCGCAAAAGGTTGGACGCCCATATCGTTATTTATACATGGGTGCAGCTCATTCAGAGAGTGGTAATGCTCCATTGCAAGCATTTCTTAAAGTTGATTTAGAATCAGGCAAGCGACAACTTTGGAGTGCTGCACCGTGTGGATTTGTCAGCGAGCCAATTTTTGTACCACGTCCCAACTCGCGCATAGAAGATGATGGCTGGGTGTTGGCTTTGGTGTATGATTCTGAGTACAATCGCTCAGATGTAGTGATTTTGGATGCGAGAGATTTCAACAAGGGACCCATAGCTAGGTTGCATCTCAAACACCATATTCCCTACGGGCTACATGGAAATTTTACTTCTGAGTGTTTTCTATAACGCTTCTGGTTTCGTTTACGGGAAAGTAGGCAATTGCAAACTGCTATTTTGCTGTTGCAATTGCCTTGTTTTAGGCATCACTTTATCGGGTTTCTATCAATTGTCGCAATTGGGTAAGCACCTCAACCGCATGACCCTTCGCTTTAACTTTTGCCCACGTGTAAGCAATTATCTGATCAGGCGTGATCAGGAAGGTTGAACGCTCTACACCCATATACTCCTTACCCATAAACTTCTTCAATCGCCATGCTCCATACGCTTGTGCCACCTGATGCTCTGGGTCACTTAACAAAGTGATTGACAAGTTATGTTTGCTAATAAATTTACAATGAGATTTCTCGGAATCTGTACTGACGCCGATAATTTTTGCTCCCAATTTACTGAATTCTTGATTTAACTCGGTAAAATCTTTTGCCTCAGTCGTACAACCAGGAGTGTCATCTTTAGGGTAAAAATAGAGAACAAGCCATTGACCGAGGAAATCACGCAGACTGACTTGATGGCTATCTTGGTTTGTTGCTGAGAATTCAGGGGCTTTTTCCCCTGGCTGAGGTATGTTATCCACCATAAAACAGTCTGGATTAAGTTTTCATTTTGATATCAAATGAAACCCGATTTATCTCAAAACCGGGTTTCTCTATCGCTCTTATTTTACTTTTTATGATGTCTCTTGACTTACTTCAAAGAGACTTTTTCATGTTCGCCAACATTGGCTTTCTCTCCTGTGGCGATCGCCTTTACCAAGCCAATGGTGTGTGCGACAAAGCCTGAGGGAGCATCCCAATACTCAGCCTCTTCTACATGAACTTTGAGCAAAGCAACATCGGGTTCATTTAGTTCTTTTGGGAACCAAGCTTTCAGTTGCGGTTTCCACAACTGCTGTAGTTTGTTGCGATCGCGTACCAATTGAGCTTGACCTGACACTGAAACGTACAGTTGCTTATGTGGATCGGAGAAACTGACATTGACCTGCTGATGCTGCTCAATTTCTTTCACCTTATGAGAACTAGCGTAGGTAAAGAACCACAGGTCGCCGTCAAATTCGACCTCTGAGTTAGTTGCCATCGGACGACTGTGCAAGGTCCCGTCATCGTCAACAGTTGTGAGCATTCCAATGTCAAT
Organism: Nostocales cyanobacterium HT-58-2; assembly: GCA_002163975.1. Lineage (GTDB taxonomy): Bacteria > Cyanobacteriota > Cyanobacteriia > Cyanobacteriales > Nostocaceae > HT-58-2. The sequence continues at coordinate 722,681 of CP019636.1, forward strand.
ATCTTTGATCAGTTCACGTAGTTTCTTAATTTGGTCATTGCGGTTTTGTGAATCTGTCATTTGCGTTACTCTTGTCTCTACTGCCTAGCTTGAATATGAGCGCTTACAAGTCTTTTTTCGCTTAGTAAAGCTCTCTTATAGTGTTAGCGCTTATACAGAGAAGTTCCTTGAGTCTAGAGGTGGAGTTTTGTTGTCAAAAGTCGTAATTCCATTGATATTTCCCATTAATATTTCATAGTGACGTGTACCTTGGGTGTGTTCACTGACGATACTGCATAAACACAACAGGAACCCCTATTAACCTCTTTCCTAATTCAGACAATCCAAACTTACGTTTCATAGACGATGGTAATTCCTCAAAGGAAATGGGGACAAAGCTAAGGCGACTGTAAAACTGCGCCAGTTGCTGACCCAGACACTCTAGATAAAGTGGTTGAGTTGCCTGGTTAATTAAATGCTGTGTTAAAACAGTCCCCAAACCGCGACCTCTCCAAGCTGGTAAAACAACCAAACTACCAAGTTCTTGTGCGCCAGAGAAGTTGCGTAGTTGCCCACAAGCTATCAATTGTCCATCACACTCTGCGACCCAGAATTGCTGCCATTTTATTTGAGTAGGGTCAAGTTTTGCCCCCAACACCAACAACCGAATTGACCACATATCCGCAGATGTTGCACAGCGAAGGCTACACCCAGCAGGCAAGGATAAATTGCTCTGTTTCATGGTTTTGTTCATCAGTTGACTCGGTAAGCCTTGGGAGTCATCCCTGTCAGCTGTCGAAACCATTTACTCAAATGGCTGTGACTGTTGAAGCCACACAAAAGAGCAACTTCCGCAATGGATATTTGTGTCTGTTTGAGAAACTGCTTTGCTCGTTCCACCCGTTGCTGGATGACATACTGGTAAGGAGGAATTCCCATTGACTGTTTGAAAAGGTGACTGAAGTGAAATTGGCTCATCCCCAGCAACTCAGCTAGATCTGATAGTTTGATTTCCTCGGCTAAGTAGTCGTTGATATAGTCGATTACTCTCTGAAGCTGATGATCGCTTAACCCACCGCTATATAAAGAAACACGAGGTTGAGTCGCTGAATAATTTCTAAGTAACTGTACAGCTAGTACATTTGCCAACGATTCAACATAAAGTCGTCCTGCCAACCCCCCATTGTGTAACTCGCCAAGCAGCATCATACCAATCTGTTCAATCGAACGGTTGCGGGTGCGAAATTCTGGAAGGAGTTCTACGTGCTCTGAGTCTATTTCCGCCGCTTCTTGGGCAACCTGTTGAGTGAAGTGCAACGGGAGCCGTATCCACAGATAGTGATCATTGCCATCCCACTGTGCTAAAAATGGCAGCCCAGCAGGCGTGACGGAGATATCGCCCTTAGTGTAGAGGCTGCTATGGCGGCGATCACCCTTTACTTGCAATAAACGAAACGGATGGGCGGCTAAACCTACACAAATCGCATGTTCAGTATCAGACTGATACTCACACTGTCCGGGTGGTTGATAAAATTCTTCAACCAAGATATTTTCCCAACCTTGGGAACGGCTCGACAAGATGGGTAGATTGAGCCCCTTATCTGGTGGATGAACACTTCTAGCAGAGGATGTTGCTGATGCTTTCATCATATATGGTCGAATCCGCTCTTCATCAGAAATGAGATTTTTGTGTCGGAACATGGAAAGACCCAAAACTCACAGCAAAATTCTGATAGTCGCACAAAATTTAAGTAGCTTGAAATCTTGAGTTTGTCTAAATTGTAATTCATAGGCAATTGCCTGAAATGAGTGTATCAAACTGTTGAACACGAGAAGCATTATTAAGAACAATGGCACATCTCCTTCATATTGATGCGAGTCCACGCGGTGAGCGTTCTCACTCACGCAGACTGACGAGAGAATTGGTTGAAGCTTGGAAGCAAGCACATCCGACTGATACGGTGACTTACCGTGATGTTGGTCGTTACCCAGTTCCCCACATTGATGAACTGTGGATTGCAGCCGCCTATACACCGCAAGAATTGCGAACACCACAGATGTCAGCAGCCATTCAAATCAGCGATCAGTTGATTGATGAATTTCTTGCAGCTAATATTTACGTGATGGGTTTGCCCATGTACAATTTCAATGTTCCAAGCGGATTTAAAGCGTATCTCGATCAAATTGTACGGGTGGGACGAACGTTTGCGTTTGAACCTGAGAATCGAAACGCACCCTATAAAGGGCTTGTTCACAATAAGAAAATATTTCTCATCACTGCTCGTGGCGCTTCCGGATACGGTCCTGGTGGTTCTTTCGAGGCGTACAATTACCAAGATCCCTATTTGAAAGTTGTGTTTGGCTTTATAGGTATCACTGACATCACGTTTATTCATGTCGAGAACGACGAGTTTGGAGGTCAGCGTCTAGCTCAGTCTATTGCTACTGCTCAAGCGCAGATTGCAGAACTAGTCGCAGTCTAGAGATTTTAGATAACACTTATGTGTAGCTGACTTTTGACGCCATGTGGAAAATCATTAATTGGGAATGGTTAAACAGCAGCCTTTCTCCCTTTTTTCCCTAGCTAGCTTTTAAGACTTCCTCTGGAAAGTCAGGTGTGTATTGGTCAAACCTTATTCTTCAACGTGATAAAAATTTGTACAAATGAATAACCTCGAAATTATCCAGCAACTCTATCAAGCATTTGGCGATCGCGATACAACAACTCTGTTAAGACTCTTTGACCCCCAGATTGAATGGATACAGAATGAAGGCTTTCCGGGAGGTGGTAGATATCTTGGTTCTGATGCAGTTCTCAACAATGTATTTGCCAAATTTCGATTGGAGTGGGAAAAGTGGCAAGCTATTGTGGACGAATGGCTAGATACTGGAGACACAATTGTCGCATTGGGCAAATATCATGGCGTATATCGATTAACAGGAAAGACCACAATAGCAGCGTTTGCTCATGTCTATACGTTGAGAGATGGTCGAATCATTAGATATAAACAATACACGGATACCCTCAAAGTTGCTGAGGCAATGCAGCTCACTTGAGGCGTGATCTAATACCATTTCACGAAATGCCTGATACAAATGATTGGTCTTTAATTATTTTCTCCTGCTTGGGTGCTCCCCTTCGGGTGACGCTCCTGACGTCGCTACCGCTGCGCTAACGCAGTCGCCTGCGGTAAGTCCTGCGGACAGGCTGCGCCAACGCGTAGCGTCTCCGTCAGGAGAGGGAAACCCTCCTGCAGCGCTGTCTCACCTGCTCCCTGCTGCCTATTTGTATCAACCTTAAAGTGAAACAGTATAACTACATTTTTCCGGGTACCGATGCTCATTATGCGTTGTTGCCCTTAATCGGCAATTTATAGGTGTAATAGTTGGCGATCATTCTTTTAGAGTGATCGCCAACTAGTCGTTCATCCTATTAATTGAGTTGGATAAGTTAGAAAAGGTCTGAAAAAGTTAGAAAAGGTCTGTACTTCATCGCTAATAGTTCAATCTTTGCGAAACTCCTCAATTAACTAGTGATGATTAGATATAGAAACCAATCGGGAGAAGAAATTCCAAGCGAATTTAACAAAAACACCCGTAAATTGAAAATCACAGGAGTATTCAAACTATGCTACTTAACTCTCAAAATTTGTTTTTCCAATCTTCCAATTCTCAAGCTATCGAAAAAACTGAATTTGAAGCTTTAGCACCGCAGGTAAGAAATATTGAAATTGATAACTCTGCTCATGGTAGTTTCAAAAAACCTCGCCTGACTGCTAAATGGCATCAAGAGAATGGCAAGTTGGTTTGTAGTTGGAGCACTTAAACACTAAACATTTGCTTGAAGCATTAAATGTTACATCTATTACAAATAAATTGAAACCGAGTTTTTTAGTCGAATTAAATCATTCAAATTCAAAGAGGTTGACATATGATGAAACCTTCTGAATCCTGGTTATTATATAAAGAACTGGAATTGATTGATGTAGAAGAGTCAGAGATTAAAGCCAGTCAAGTAACTCTTAAATCAAAAATAGGGCGTCTCTGGGAATTATTACTCGGAAAGCACAAAAGAGCATCTGAGTTGCGTATTTGGCACACTGGTGATGCTGCTGGCAACATTTTGTGGAGTGCTTATGACTCAATAACAAGACAATCGGTCCAGGGGCTTTCTGAAGCAGAGATGAGGATTTGGATTGAACAGCGTAGTCAGCAATGTGTGCATTGCAATGTCACAGTTGCGAAAAAGCTCGAATTTGATTGGTACTGGTATATTTACAGATTTTAGTTAGTTTGCTAGTGATACGAAATCTGAAAATATTAGAACACAATCTCAAACTTTCTAGTAGGCAATGTTACATCGCCTACTACCACAGTCACCATTGTATTCATTCACGCATGAGTTTTAGGAAAAATACAAAAACTAAATCTTTCAAAAAATTAACTTTTTTAAATATTTTTTTAATTTTTGACTTCTTTAGCTTTTTTATACTGATATAAATAACCAAAGTATCTAAGTTTTATTTATTTAAATATAACATTTATTCTTATATATGTATGTTATTGACTAGTTGGAGGTCGCAATGTTGTTTGCAATATTCATTAAGAAGAAAAAACAAATATTGTTTGTTCTCACTTTATTCATCACGATTGAACTTTCTGGATGTCCTATCCAATTTGATAAGCAAGTCGTAGCGAATGAGCCTAGTGGAATTCATTCTAAGACGACTCATTACACAGCACCTTTACTCAACAATCTTGGTAGCTACCATTATCCTATTTCCACAGACTCGAAACTTGCTCAGCGCTTCTTCAACCAAGGGCTAATATTAGCTTACGGATTTAATCACGCTGAGGCAGCACGCTCTTTTAAAGAAGCGGCAAGGCTAGATCCCAATTGCGCCATGTGTTACTGGGGAATAGCACTGGTTAAAGGACCTAACATCAATGCAGCAATGGAAAAAGAAGCTGTACCAGAAACAGTTCAGGCGATGCAAAAAGCCATTGAATTGAGCAAAAATGCTAGCGAGAAGGAAAGAGCTTACATTCATGCGTTATCCAAGCGCTACTCTTCACAGCCAGTTGAAAATCGCAAGCCATTGGATAATGCATATGTCAATGCAATGCGGGAAGTGCAAAAGCGTTATCCAGACGATTTGGATGCTGCAACATTGTTTGCAGAAGCTTTTATGGATACTATGCCTTGGAATTACTGGTCAAAAGATGGTAAGCCGAACCCAGGGACAACAGAACTTCTGAATGTTTTAGAATCCGTTCTTAAGCGTAATCCCAATCATCCTGGGGCAAACCATATGTACATTCACGCTGTTGAGGCATCACCTAATCCTGAACGTGGTATACCTAGTGCAGACCGTCTTGGTAACTTAGTTCCGGGGGCTGGACATTTAGTGCATATGCCTGGTCACATTTACATTCGAGTTGGACGATACCATGATGCTGTCGTTGCCAATCAACGAGCGATCGCCGTAGACCAAGATTACATTACCCAATGTCACGCTCAAGGAATTTATCCACTGGCTTATATGCCTCATAACCATCATTTCCTTATGGCAGGTGCCATGATGGGAGGAGAGAGTGAACAGGCAATTCAAGCTGCCCACCATACAGCAGCAATGGTAGACAAAAAAAAGATGCGAGAAACTGGGTATCTGACTCTACAACATTACTACTCGATGCCGCTTTACGCATTAACAAGGTTCGGTAAGTGGGATGAAATTCTTCAACAACCAGCACCAGCAGCAGACCTCAAGTATCCCAACGGGGTTTGGCATTATGCAAGAGGAATGGCATTTGCTGCCAAAGGTGAACTCAAGCAAGCCACAAAAGAACTTGAACAGTTACAAGCTATTGCAGCTGATCCAGCTTTAGAGAAAGTGACAATTTGGGATATCAACACAACTTCAAATCTTATAAAAATTGCGTCTGAGGTTTTGGCAGGTGAGGTAGCTGCTCAACAAAGCAATTATACAAAGGCGATCGCTCACCTAAAAACAGCTGTTACCATGGAAGACAACCTCAAGTATGATGAACCTGCAACTTGGTATTCTCCAGTTCGACAATTATTGGGAACTGTGTTGCTTAAGGCTAACCGTGCGGCAGAGGCTGAGACTGTATACAAAGAGGACTTAAAACGCTATCCCGAAAATGGTTGGTCACTGTTTGGACTAGCACAGAGCCTGCGTCAACAAAGCAAAACCAAGGAAGCTTTGACCGTGCAGGAGCGCTTTGAGCAAGCCTGGAAGTATGGAGATGTAAAGTTAACAGCCTCACGGTTCTGATACCAATTTGCTGTTTTTTGCAACTTAGAATTCCCAGCCACAGCAATTTAACCAAGCCCCTTAATGGCGGCAACACTTAAGAGGGAACACTTAACAGTGAAAGAATTAGCCTCGAATTTGGGCACAAGCCCGTTTCGTTGTTCCCAGGGCGCGAGAAAAAAGGCATCCTTGTTCAAATCAAGAGCTTTTAAGTATGAGGATTCCCTGTTGCCTATTGCCTGTTAAGAGTTCCCTTTTAATATTTGTTGTGGCATTAGCAGCTCAATCTCTGTCACAACTCTTTTTTAAGGTTCTCAAACTATGAGCTTAGAGTGTCGTGGTACAGTTGCCCCTGGCTTTGAACTGGTTCGTCATGTTTTTCAAAGTCTGTTGACTCGTGGTTGGGATATTGGATCTGCCTTCTCAGTCTTCATGCATGGGAAACCAGTTGTTAATTTATTTGGTGGCATTCGTGACAAAAGTGCTCCCAATCCGCTTCCCTATGATGGTGATACGATTCAGCTTGTGGCATCCAATACTAAGTTTGTCGAATCCTTGTGTATCGTGCTTCTTGTTGACCGAGACTTACTACGTTACGACGACCGAATCGTAGACTACTGGTCAGAGTTTGCTAATCATGATGCTCAAAAAGCTAAAGTTACTGTTCGCCAGCTAATGATGCATCGAGCGGGGTTAGCAGTGTTTGACTCTCAGCTCACCGACGCAGAATTATTTAACCTTGAGGTTCAAGCAAAATTTCTTGAACGTCAGAAGCAACTTCCAGAATTCTTTCAACCAGAACCTCAAGACGCCAACTGGGGCTCTTTAAACCCGGCACCACCCCAAGTGTATCATGCTGTCTCTCGTGGTCTTTATGCGTCTCAACTCCTCAGACGTGTTGATCCCAAGCATCGCACTCTTGGGCAGTTTTTTCAGGATGAATTCGCGACCCCACTTGGCTTGCAGTTTTGGATTGGTCTGCCTGAAAACGAGGAACATCGAGTTGCACCGATACATCCTGCTCTTGGGACGGAGGTCATGAAACTTCTCAATAACCAAGCAAATATTGATATCGAGCCTAACGATCCACGTTATCAGCTTTTCGATTACGAACTCGAATTCTTCAAACAGTTGCTCACCCAACCTAGTTCTATTCCACATCGAGCACTCAATTGTCTAGCACCTAATGATGTTGCCCCATATGTGCTTGGAAACCATAGGAAAATTCGGGCGTGTGAACTCCCTTCTTCCAATGGTGTTGGTAACGCACAATCCTTAGCAAAGCTTGCCGCATTGACAGTAGGTTATGGAGTTTTAGGCGAGCAAAGGATTTTCTCACAACCTAATACACTCGAACAAGCAATCAAGTGTGCTGATTTTTATGCCATTGATGGCATGATGTTGACACCAATTCCTTTTACACAGGGTGGTTTCGCACGACTTTTAGCCTGGGATGATCTAAAAACTGTCACCTTCGGTTGGGGCGGTGCTGGAGGACAGATGGTTCGTTTTGTCCCTGAACTCAACTTAGGATGTGCCTATCTCACCAATACGGCTGGTGTTCGCCAGGCAATGAATGATCCGAGAGCTAATGCCCTACTCAAGGTTACGATTGAATGTGCAAGGCAGTTGCAAGGTTAATATAAGAACCCTCCGAGTATTCCCTTGGTTGCAGGATGTTGGTAACTCATAGTTTTATACTACTGAAGTAGTATAATATTACAAAGCAGTGACAAAAGATGGTATGCCCATTCCCGAACCACAACACTCATTTCTTAAACAGATACTGGCAAACTTGAATCAGGATGACCGCCTACTGGGTGTAGCGATCGCTGGCTCTTATTTGACAGCAGAAATGGATGAGTATTCCGACTTAGATTTGATTGTTGTCGTGGATGATGTTTATTATGAACAGCTTTTAAAAGAGCGACAGCTGTTCGCTAGTCGGCTTGGTTCGCTGCTGGCAGCTTTTACGGGCGAACACGTTGGCGAACCCCGAGTGTTAATTTGTCTGTATGACAATCCTCTTGTACACGTCGATTTGAAGTTTTTGCTTTTAGAAGCTTTTAAAACAGACCGAGTAGAAAATCCTGTGGTTCTGTGGGAGCGTGAAAATTTACTAACTTCTGCTATTTCAGAGCACCCACAGAATTATCCAGCCGTAGATCCACAATGGATTGAAGACCGCTTCTGGGTATGGGTACACTACGGCGCAACTAAATTAGGAAGAGGTGAACTGTTTGAAGCAATTGATTTTCTTTCTTTTCTTCGTGGACAGGTTCTGGCTCCATTAGCAAAGGTGCACTCAGGGCTGCTCCCACGGGGTGTGAGGAATCTGGAAAGGGAACTCCCCCATCTGCTGCCCGATTTTTGTCAGACTGTTCCTGCAAAACATGAGCGCCAGGAAATTGCCCGAGCACTTCAACACACCATACACTTTTACCGCGAGCTTCGCGATGCTTTAAAAAAGCCAGAGTTGATTGTGCACTCCCAAGCAGAAGCTGCCTCCACTCAATATTTGCAAAGAATCATAGATGGCTTCAATTGACACTCCCCTGCCTAAAGGCTAGGGGATTGTGTACTCTACGTCAGAATTTGCCCTACCAGGTTTTCACCAAGTAGCGTATTGATTCCAACTCCTACAGCGTTTGTTCGGGATTGCCATCCCTACCTTTTGCAAGATTCAGAATATTTATCGCTGCGTTCACGTCTCTTTGCAACTCGCATCCGCAACTACATTTATGAGTGCGAGTTGAAAGAGACTTTTTCACAATTGCGTCGCAATCTGAACACTTTTGAGATGTCATTCTAGGATTGACGACTACAACCTGAGTATTGAACTTCTTCGCAAAATATTCTAGCCAACGGCGAAATAGATTCCAAGCCACATCATTGATGGACTTGCCAAGACAATAGACCTCTTGCAAAAGTCGCTTAGGAAGATTTAATTTTGGGGAGGGAAAGCTCGTAATTGTAGAGAGCAGCAATCAAATTAAACCTTAAACTAAATCTCTTTCGGCGATTCCTATAAGTAAGAGACAAAATTTGAAATACCTTCAGCTTACGATTTATATGCTCACCGAAAACTCTAATTTTGGCTAATTCTCTATTCCTCTTTTTATCTTCATAAGTTAACTGACCGCCTCTCGGCTTTTTTGTAGGAATCTGACTCTTGTTATGTAGTTTCTGAATACCTTGATAACCTTTATCGCCCAAGCACTCTATATCTTCTCTCAAATGAAGTTGACTATTGTTAAATATCCGAAAATCATGCTCTCTTCCCTTACCATGAGCCGTACAGATGATTTGACCATTCACTTGGTCTACCACTACTTAGGACTTTAGTGTATGTTGCTTTTTCTTGCCAATGTAGAACTTTTTTTGTTTTTTTTCGGACGTTCAATTGGACTTTCTGTAACATCAACTATCACTACTTGTAACTGATAATCAGAATTGGCCAGTCTTTTCTTGCCTGGAAGAGTAAAAGCCCTAGATTTAGTTAATGTATCTTCTATTTTTCGGATCATTCGGTAAGCCGTAGACTCGTCTACTCCCCAAGATTGACCAATATGAAAGTACGTGCGGTATTCTCTCCAATATTCCAAGGTCATCAACAATTGGTCTTCCAAGCTGAGTTTACTTCGTCGTCCTGTTTTTTGTTTTGGTTGGCTGCACGAGCGCACTACTTCTAGCATCTGGTTAAAAGTCTCCGGGCGTACACCACACAAGCGTTTAAAGTCTTCTGGTTTTAAGCTTTTTACTTGTTCGTAGGTCATCAATGCTACCCAACTCTAACCTACTTGTCCCACGCATTTGGGACTTTTGCAAGAGGTCTAATGATTTTTTACCATGTTCTTGACACTTAAATCTTCATAGGCGATTAAGGCGTTAGCCTTGCATACGCAACGCGCAACTCTCTTTGCGTGTTCACTACGTTGCCTACTTACTTTTAAGTGTTTTCGAGCATATCTCTGTCTTGCTTTATGTCGTTGGTTTTTACCTTTCTCTTTTTTATAGATTTGACGTTGAGCGTGCTTTATCGCTTTTTCAGCTTTACGAAGAAACTTAGGGTTTTCAGCCTGCCATCCTTATAACATCAACAAGACTCCCGGTTTTTTAGGCTGCTTTCATCAACGAACAATTTTGACAAGATGATGTCAGTAGAAGGAAAAAATCTATTGACTTAGTACGCTTGTGGTAACTTTTATAACATTATTTCAGATAAAGTGAATATAATCACTGCTGTCAGGTCAATGGCTTCCTAGCTAGGAATGTCGCCTCAACAAGGACATATATCACTACAAAGTTAAGTTTCATTACTACCACCACTTTATTTAAAACAGATTTGAGATATGAGACAAGCTATTACTCAAGTAGACGCATTTACTCACACACCTTTTGCAGGTAACCCTGCTGCGGTCTGCGTTTTACCTGCTCCCCAATCAGAAGATTGGATGCAGAAAGTCGCACAAGAGATGAACTTATCTGAGACTGCGTTTTTGGTTCGGCAGGATGATGGTTTTCATCTGCGTTGGTTTACCCCCACAACAGAAGTGCCGCTATGTGGTCATGCAACCTTGGCAAGCGCTCATGTCCTTTGGTCAGAGGGGCATCTTTTACCAGATGAAGTCGCTCGTTTCCATACTAAGAGTGGACTGCTGATAGCAAAGAAGCAAGGTAATTGGATTGAACTCGATTTTCCTGTAAATTTTTCAGAAGAAACAACCGCGCCTCCAGAACTGGGTAAAGCTTTGGGTGTTTCTATAAAAACAGTGATGAAAAATTCTCTGGGTTATTTGATAGAGGTGGAATCTGAAGATTTAGTACGACAATTGCAGCCGAATTTCGAGCTACTCAAAGCTTTAGGTGTTGCTAAAGTTATTGTCACAAGCTTGACACACACAGATTCAGAATACGATTTTGTCTCTCGTTTTTTTGCACCAGGATTGGGAATTAATGAAGACCCTGTGACTGGGGCTGCTCACTGTTGCCTTGCTCCCTTCTGGCGCGATTGCCTTGGAAAAGATGAGTTTTTGGCATATCAGGCGTCTAGTCGGGGTGGTGTGTTGAAGATCCGCTATGACGGGGGTTCTCGTGTCTATTTGAGTGGACAAGCAGTCACCATTCTCCGTGGAGAATTGATTTGAAGTTTTTTCAAGTGGGAAGCCCACACCATAATCTTTGATTTGGTGTAAGAGGATATTACTTCATCCAGTAAGCCGTAAGCTTTTCATCAAGGTGGGGAGCTGACTGTATTGCAACGAAGTGGGAAGCGTTATCACCTTTAGCTCTCAGTAGTATTTCATAGCTAATTTGAAAAAAGCAAGTCATAAAATACTAAACATTTATCGTGTAACCGTGGTATTTTTTTAGCAGAATAACTGCCCGCTAAAAAATGCATCTCTTGCTAACCAAGCTATCGAACATACATTAGAGGGAAAAAGAATGAGCCAAATTCTCAAAGAAGTCCTCTGGGCTAATCAAGAGTACGCTGAAAACTTTGGTGATAAAGGTAAACTGCCCATACCTCCAGCTAGACGGTTTTCGATTCTGACTTGTATGGATGCCCGCCTAGATCCTGCCAAATTTGCTGGATTAACGGAAGGGGATGCCCACGTGATTCGTAATGCTGGAGGACGTGCCAGTGATGATGCTATTCGCTCCCTGGTTATTTCTTACAAACTCTTGGGTACTCGTGAATGGTTTGTTATCCACCATACCGAATGTGGTATGGAAACCTTCACAGACCAGATTATACGCAATTTACTATCTAGTAGCCTTACAACAGCAAAGCTGGATAAGTCTGGCTGGCAAGACATAGGCAAAGGACCTGGTTCGACAGAAGGAGAATATATTGATTGGTTGACTATCACTGATCAGGCAAAAAGTGTCTATGCAGATGTTAAGCGTATCCGCTTTCATCCCCTAGTTCCCCGTGACATTCCAATTTATGGATTCATTTATGATGTGAAGACTGGAAGATTCATTGAGGTTCCAGAAGCAACAGAAATCGGCAAAGCTTTTGAGTAAGTGCATATGTTTTTAGCTACGTGCTAAAAGCACTCCTGTGTCAGGCTAATTTAAAGTATGCTCTACGTGCACACTTTGCCTCAGCGTGCAACTCCTTTGCGAGAAACACAAGAATTATTTTCAATTCCTTACAACTGTGAGAAACACAAGAATTATTTTCAATTCCTTACAACTGACAAGTCTTAAGGCTATACACCAGTTAGGGAGACTTTTTTTTCTACACGAGTTTGTAAATCTGCCATCAGCGTTTCTCCACTGCGTTGAGCTTCCCATGGGCCAGAGTCCCACAGTTTGATACTCCACTGTCCTTGCATATAATTTTCATTCTCAGAGATTGTGCCAACGTACGTAACTGGGTCAGGTGAGGTGGTAAAGTATTGCTTGATAAAGCTAATCCGACGCCCAACGACTTCACCAGTCAGATTAGCTTCTCCCAAGTTACTGTCATCCAAAACTCTACCAGTCAATGTGTTACCACTCTGAATCAGTGTCACTTCAAAGCGGATAGGAATTCCTTGTTGCCAGTAAGTTCCAAGCCAAGTGCCACTTACATTAGCCATCAGATTATTCCCTAAATTATTTCTATTGTGCTTAAACTATGGACAATGAATATACAGTGGTCAAATCTTCCGCATATTTCTACTGATGGGGTCAAAACCTCTAGAAAAGCGGGTGCTGTCGTCATAACAAGCGCCACTCAAATTTGCTCCATAGAGCTTAGCAAAGTTTAGCTTGGCTCCCCTGAGATTAGCTTCATGTAGGTTAGCACAGCTCAGATTCGCGCGCGTCAAGTTAGCTTTGGCTAAATTAGCTCCTCCAAGGTTGGCTCCCCAGAGTTTAGCTTTAGCTAGATTTGCTCCGCTTAAATCCGCTGCAAATAAATTGACTCCAGCCAGGTAGGCTCTAATTAACTTGGCTCTACCAAGGTTGGCTGCTGGAAAATCTCGCTCCCCTGCTGCATAACGCCGCTTCAGTTCATCTGCATCCATGCTTGGTTCACCTTACTGAGCAAACTAGAAGCTATCTGCTCCCATTCCTGGTCTAGTCCTACTTTTGACTCTGGCTGGCTGCTACGTCCATACCAGTAACGGGCATTACTTATATCACCTTCTTTACGGTGCAGATAGGCATGAACCCAAGCACTATCAGCATCGTGAGCATTTTGTACTATTTCGTGCGCCGTATGCCAGTCACCTTTATTGTCGTACCAAAGGGCTTGCAACGCTTTTGGCAGTGACTCAGGACATTTTCGCCCTTGTTCTATCAATTGCTTGAATTCTACTGAAGTCATCATATTGACCTAAGAAATATTAAGCTTCTGTTTCTAGGATACAATTGACACTCCAAGTCGTTCAAAACTTCCATAGATAGAAAGCAATAGTAATCATTGGATAATCCAAAACTATAAGAATTTATTAGAGTAAACATCTATTAATTATGTATGCTGACTTATTCCTTTTTTGCACACTAGAAGATAATCTATATATTTAACAAGATTAAATAAACATTAATTTTTCTAAACACTATATCTGTGTTCAGTACAAATGACGGTTGTGGCTCAACAACCAAGTTCTGTTTTGCTGCAAAAATAAAGGAGAATGAATGGCTCATTTTCTGTTAGAAACTGTTTGGCTAGTGCCTTGCTATGCCCTACTAGGTGGGCTTTTGGCCATACCTTGGTCTCCAGGAATTATTCGACGTACAGGACCAAGACCAGCAGGTTACATTAACTTGGTAATGACATTTTTTGCGTTTATTCATGCTGCTTTTGCATTACCAGCTACCTGGAATCAACTTCCATACCAGATATCCATATCCTGGTTGAATACTGCTGATTTACATCTTTCTATCGATTTAGAAATCTCCTCATTAAGTGTCGGCGCAATGGTTGTCATTGCTGGCTTAAATTTCTTAGCACAGATTTTTGCTGTCGGCTATATGGAGATGGACTGGGGCTGGGGACGCTTCTATTCACTATTGGGATTGTTTGAAGCAGGGTTATGCGCCTTGGTATTATGCAACTCTTTGTTTTTTAGTTACGTCATTTTGGAAATCCTCACTTTAGGAACTTACTTGTTAGTGGGACTTTGGTTTAGTCAGCCCTTGGTTGTGACGGGTGCTAGGGATGCTTTCTTAACCAAGCGGGTGGGAGATTTATTTTTGCTAATGGGAGTCCTGGCAATATGGTCAGTCGCAGGGACTTGGAATTATACCGATTTAGCAGAGTGGGCGGCTACTGCCAACGTCAATCCAACCTTGATAGCATTGGTCAGTCTGGCATTAATCGCAGGTCCAATGGGTAAGTGTGCTCAGTTCCCCTTACATCTGTGGTTGGATGAGGCAATGGAAGGACCTGTTCCTAGTACGATTTTACGGAATTCAGTTGTTGTTGCTAGTGGTGCTTGGGTGCTGATTAAGCTGCAACCCGTTTTCAGCCTATCGCCTATAGCTACCTCTGTCATGGTGGCTGTTGGTGCAGTCACAGGAGTGGGTGCTTCTTTGATTGCGATCGCCCAAGTCGATATCAAACGCTGCTTATCTTACTCCGTTAGTGCCTACATGGGTTTGGTGTTTATCGCCGTAGGAACGCAACAAAACGAAGCAGCACTGTTGTTAGTACTCACTCATGCTTTAGCAGCAGCACTTTTGGTCATGAGTACTGGCGCAATTATCTGGAACAGCATTACTCAAGATGTAACCCAACTGGGAGGACTTTGGTCACGCCGTCCGGTATCAGGATTTGCTTATGTCGTAGGGACTCTTGGGTTAATTGGTTTTCCACCTCTGGGTAGTTTTTGGGCGTTACTGAAATTAGCTTCCGGGCTGTGGGAGACGCACCCTTGGCTTGTGGGAGTAGTCATAGTCGTCAACGCTTTAACGGCTTTTAGCTTAACTCGGGAATTCTGTTCAATTTTTGGCGGAAAACCCAAGCAGATGAGCGATCGCTCTCCTGAAGTCAGTTGGCAAATGGCTTTACCAATGATTATTTTGCTCGGTTTTACTCTCCATCTCCCCTTGGTGTTGCAAAGCTTATCACTGCTACCTAGTTGGGCAAACCTCAACAAAGATGTTGCACTACTACTCATTTGGTCGAGTATTTTTGGTTGCAGTATTAGTAGCGTGATTTATTTGGGTAACGTCATTCCCAAACCTGTTCGCTTTCCCCTCAAAGGTTTACAAGACTTGTTAGCATACGACTTCTACACTCCAAAACTGTATCGGATGAGCATAGTTTTGGGCGTTGACCTCATTTCAAAACTTGCCGACATTGTTGACCGCTTTGTCTTCGATGGCATTGTAAATATGATTGGCTTGGCGTCCATCGGTAGTGGACAAAGTCTGAAGTACAGTACCTCCGGACAGACTCAGTTTTATGCATTCACCGTGTTACTTGGGGTAGGAGTTTTAGGAATACTGGTGAGTTGGCAATACTGGGGAGGTCAGTTTTTAGCTTGGATGTTTTAGCTTCGAGATGTCTTAGTAGGGTACGGGCGTAAAGCTTTGCACCTGTGAGAAGGGGTCAACTTGTAACTAATAACTAACAATAATTGTCAGAAAAAAGCAATGAACAGAAAAACTCAGATTGGAAACCTTTCCAGAAGAACTTTGTTTAAGTTTGGTGCAGGAGCACTAGGAACGGGAGTTTTAACAGCAGGAATTGGATCCAATTTAATTGTTCCTGAACGAGTTGTAGCACAAGAAAAAGATATAAAAGATATAACTCCTGACCAGGCTTTGCAAACGTTAATTGAGGGAAATCAACGCTTTGTAACAAGAAAACGTCGCAACCCCCACCAAACTCCTGCACGTCTTACTGAAGTCGCAAAAGGTCAGAAACCCTTTGCATCTATTCTCGGCTGTGCAGATTCAAGAGTTCCTGCTGAAATTGTTTTTGATCAAGGACTTGGAGATTTATTTGTATGCCGCGTTGCTGGTAATGTTGCTACCCCAGAGGAAATTGGCAGCCTCGAATTTGGTAGCTTAGTATTGGGCACAAAGGTCATCATGGTATTGGGTCATGAAAGATGTGGCGCGGTAGATGCCACGATAAAAGGTGCTCAAGTTCCTGGTCAGATTGGCAGTTTAATTGAGGCCATTAAACCTAGTGTAGAAAAGTCAAAAAATTTACCAGGAGACAAGCTAGAAAATGCTTGTAAAGCAAATATTTTGGCGCAAGTAGAAACGTTGAAATCATCACCAGTTCTCTCTAAGTTAATTGATGCAGGCAAACTGAAAGTTGTCGGTGCTTATTACGATTTGGACAATGGCAGAGTTTCTATGGTGAGTTAACACCAATTATTTATACCTGGTGCACCTACCAAGAATCAACTAACAAGTTTTTCATAAGAATTAAATTCTCTATGCTCAGTATCTTGATTTGGCTGCCTATATTAGGTGCCGCTGTTATTGGCTTCTTGCCTTCCATTCCTGCAATCAGTACTCGTTTAACAGCCCTCACTGTTGCTGGATTGGTTTTTCTTTGGAATGTTTTTCTGCTGCTGAAATTTGATATCTCTAATCCCGGAATACAACTCCAGGAATATCTACCTTGGAATGAAACTCTAGGCTTAAGCTATCAGTTGGGCGTTGATGGACTCTCCATACTGATGCTGTTGTTAAACAGTTTGCTAACCTGGATTGCTATTTACAGCAGCAGCAAACAGACTGAACGCCCCAGACTTTTCTATTCCCTCATCTTATTAGTGAGTGGAGGGGTTGCAGGCGCGTTTGCAGCACAGAATTTGTTGCTCTTCTTCCTATTCTACGAGCTAGAATTGATACCTTTTTATCTGCTGATTTCCATCTGGGGTGGTCAAAAGCGGGCTTATGCTGCCATTAAGTTTCTGATTTATACGGCTGTTTCAGGAGCATTAATTCTGGCAACATTTTTGGGTACGGTGTGGTTGAGTGGTTCAACTAATTTTAATTACAATACACTCTCGACTCAAACCCTATCAGCAACACTACAAATCATTCTGCTTGCGGGAATATTGCTAGGTTTCGGTATCAAAATTCCCCTAGTTCCCTTCCAC
>CP019636.1:745000-1830000 GCA_002163975.1 Nostocales cyanobacterium HT-58-2
ACGAGGTGGTCCTCGCTGATTCACATGGGATTTCACGTGCCCCATGCTACTCGGGATTCAGCTACTATCCTTCAGTTTTCGACTACAGGACTCTCACCTTCTCTGGTGCAGTTTTTCGCTGCTTCGTCTAACCTCTAGATTCGACATCGCTGTCCCACTACCCTAACAAGCAAGCTCGTTAGTTTAGGCTCTTCCCCTTTCGCTCACCACTACTCGGGGAATCTCTTTTGATTTCTTTTCCTCCAGCTACTAAGATGTTTCAATTCGCTGGGTTGGCTCTTTCCTGTCTATAGATTCAACAGGTAGTTCTAAGGGTTCCCCCATTCGGACATCTCCGGATCTCACGCTTGCTTCCAGCTCCCCGGAGCTTTTCGTTGGTAACCACGTCCTTCTTCGCCTCTGTGTGCCTAGGTATCCACCATTAGCCCTTGTTCGCTTGACTTCACATTGGTGGTTCGCAAACTCAACGTCTGCAAACTTTCGATACTCATGATACTCATGGTACTAACAATTGTCTTGTTTTACCCTTGTATCACTCTTGTACCTACCTGCTACTTTCGCTTCACTTATGCAGTTTTCAAGGTTCTTCACTGGACTAGTATCCAGCAGTCGCACTTTACAGTTTCGATGCTGAACCTCATCCTATCTTTTTTTCTACTTGTGTTGCTTTCGTTCAGACTTTCACACACTCACTCTGCCTGATTGAGACACCACGAGCTTGTGAAGTTTTTTCACTTCTCCACAACAGGTGGAGGTAAGGAGACTCGAACTCCTGACATCCTGCTTGCAAAGCAGGCGCTCTACCAACTGAGCTATACCCCCCTACTTCAATCCAAAATTCAAAATTTTCAATTCAAAACTAAGCAAAAAACTCTTCTTTTTGACTTTTGAATTTCTTCCAGGTGGGCCATCCTGGACTCGAACCAGGGACCTCACCCTTATCAGGGGTGCGCTCTAACCACCTGAGCTAATAGCCCTCATCGACCGAACCTTCGTTATAGTTTGAAAGCTTCCCTTAATCTCGCGACCGACCTCGGGATGTCTTTTCAGTTATCAGTTATCAATGCTCAGTTACCAGTTTTTTTGCTCACTGTTGACTGTTGATTGTTCACTGAAAAGTGGGTCTCCCTAAAAAGGAGGTGATCCAGCCACACCTTCCGGTACGGCTACCTTGTTACGACTTCACCCCAGTCACCAGTCCTACCTTCGGCATCCCCCTCCACGAATGGTTAGGGTAACGACTTCGGGCGTGACCAGCTTCCATGGTGTGACGGGCGGTGTGTACAAGGCCCGGGAACGAATTCACTGCAGTATGCTGACCTGCAATTACTAGCGATTCCTCCTTCACGTAGGCGAGTTGCAGCCTACGATCTGAACTGAGCCGTGGTTTGTGGGATTTGCTTGCCATCGCTGGCTCGCTGCCCTTTGTCCACAGCATTGTAGTACGTGTGTAGCCCAGGACGTAAGGGGCATGCTGACTTGACGTCATCCCCACCTTCCTCCGGTTTGTCACCGGCAGTCTCCTTAGAGTGCCCACCCAAAGTGCTGGCAACTAAGAACGAGGGTTGCGCTCGTTGCGGGACTTAACCCAACATCTCACGACACGAGCTGACGACAGCCATGCACCACCTGTGTTCCGGCTCCCGAAGGCACTCTCCCCTTTCAGGAAGATTCCGGACATGTCAAGCCCTGGTAAGGTTCTTCGCGTTGCATCGAATTAAACCACATACTCCACCGCTTGTGCGGGCCCCCGTCAATTCCTTTGAGTTTCACACTTGCGTGCGTACTCCCCAGGCGGGATACTTAACGCGTTAGCTACGACACTGCCCGGGTCGATACGGGCAACGCCTAGTATCCATCGTTTACGGCTAGGACTACTGGGGTATCTAATCCCATTCGCTCCCCTAGCTTTCGTCCCTCAGTGTCAGTCCAGGTCCAGCAGAGCGCTTTCGCCACCGGTGTTCTTCCTGATCTCTACGCATTTCACCGCTACACCAGGAATTCCCTCTACCCCTACCTAACTCTAGTCACTCAGTTTCCACTGCCCTTATGCAGTTGAGCTGCACTCTTTAACAGCAGACTTGATTGACCACCTGCGAACGCTTTACGCCCAATCATTCCGGATAACGCTTGCATCCTCCGTATTACCGCGGCTGCTGGCACGGAGTTAGCCGATGCTGATTCCTCAAGTACCTTCAGTACTTATTCCTTGAGAAAAGAGGTTTACAACCCAAGAGCCTTCCTCCCTCACGCGGTATTGCTCCGTCAGGCTTTCGCCCATTGCGGAAAATTCCCCACTGCTGCCTCCCGTAGGAGTCTGGGCCGTGTCTCAGTCCCAGTGTGGCTGATCATCCTCTCAGACCAGCTACTGATCGTCGCCTAGGTGCGCTCTTACCACACCTACTAGCTAATCAGACGCGAGCTCATCTTCAGGCAATTAATCTTTCACCAATAAGGCACATCCGGTATTAGCAGCCGTTTCCAACTGTTGTCCCGAACCTGAAGCCAGATTCTCACGCGTTACTCACCCGTCCGCCACTAGGTCCCGAAGAACCCCGTTCGACTTGCATGTGTTAAGCATACCGCCAGCGTTCATCCTGAGCCAGGATCAAACTCTCCGTTTTGATTCCTTTTGTACAGATGCAATATTTGCAATATTGCACAACTGCACGCTCTTTCTTTTAGCTGATTTTTTGAAAACCCTCAGCCTAGGTTTTATTCTTTACTGACGCAAGGCTTAAGGTGTATACTAGCTTTCAAACTATAAGATTTTCATGGTTCGCCGCCCTTGGCGTCGGCTTGTTTTCGCGTCCGCTCATCAGGCACTTATACATAGTAGCTAGCCCTCCCTAGCTTGTCAACTCTTTTTTTGGAATTTTTGGGAATTTTTTTGAAATATCTCTGAAAGCCTCATATGGCAAGTATTGTAGGCTATAGTTAATTTTGGAAGTTGAGAAGGAAGCAATATAGTTGTGAGCAATTTTGGTGTCTTGCCACCTTGGGTTGTCTTAGATCCACTGCTGCGAGATTGGTTGTTGGAGGATATTGGTCGGGGCGATCGCACAACCCAAGCCCTAGTCGGTCAAGAAGTAGGATATGCGCAGTGGGTGGCGAAAGCGCCTGGAGTGATAGCGGGTTTACCAATTGCGGTAAGAATATTTCATCTTTTAGATGAAAAAGTCAGCTTTGTTCCTGTTCTGGCTGAGGGTAGTTCTTGTCAGCGGGGAGAAGTGGTGGCTAAAATTGATGGTCCTCTAGATGCACTTCTGATAGGAGAACGAGTTGCTCTTAGCTTAGTTATGCATTTAAGTGGCATTGCATCCTTGACTCAGAAATATGTAGAACAAATTGCTGACTTACCTGCCAAGTTGGTGGATACGCGCAAAACTACACCTGGGCTGAGATTGTTGGAAAAGTATGCAACTAAGGTGGGGGGAGCGATTAATCATCGTATGGGACTGGATGATGCGGTGATGATTAAGGATAATCATATTGCGGCGGCAGGAGGAATTGGTGGAGCAATTAGCCGCGTTCGTTCCCAGATACCTTTTTTATTGTCGATAGAAGTAGAAACGGAAAGTTTAGAACAAGTGAAGGAAGCTTTGCAGCATAACGCTGACGTTATTATGTTGGATAATATGCCTGTTGACTTAATGCGTCAGGCAGTAGATATTATTCGTCAACACGATAATCGGGTTAAAATTGAAGCCTCTGGCAACATTACTTTAGAAACTATTCGTGCGGTTGCTCAGACAGGAGTAGACTACATTTCTAGTAGCGCACCGATTACTCAATCCTCTTGGTTGGATTTAAGTATGAGGATTAGACAATAATTATAGTTAGATTTAAACAAAAGGCTTTTGAAGTTGATTCACAGTGCTTGTCAGTGAGCAATCATGCTTAGAGAAATCGACAACAACATTTGGAGCGCAGAACAACCGTTAAAGTATTGGGGACTGGAGGTTGGTACGCGGATGACAGTGATTCGCCTTACAACTAACGAACTAATCGTTATTTCCCCCATTCAGTCTGACAACGCTACTATTCATAAACTCAACAAAATTGGTAAGGTTGCTTATATCATTGCCCCAAATATCTATCACCATCTTTTTGTATCTGACTTTAAGTCCGTTTACCAAAAAGCGCAGCTTTGGGTTACACCAGGTTTAGCCTCTAAAAGACCCAATCTCTATTTTGATAAAGTCATAACTAATAAAGAAGGTAATATTCTGGATGAAGTTTATTATTTATTATTTGATGGATTTAAAGTTCTTGATTTAAGTGGACCGTCAATAGTTAATGAATTTGTCTTCTTTCATAAAAAAAGCCGCACTTTGATATTGACGGACACAGCCTTTTATTTTGATGAAAGCTTTTCTTTGAAAACGCGGCTGGCTGCTCAGTTATTAGGAGCATACAAGCAACTGAGTCCATCACTTTTAGACAAATTAGCCATAACAGACAAGGAAAAAGTTAGAGAGTCAGTTGAAAAGATACTTCGTTGGGACTTCGATAGAGTTATCATGGCTCACGGTAGCATTATTGAAACGAATGGAAAGCAAAAACTGAAAGAAGGATATGAATGGGTTTTAAAGAATACATCTTTGAAGAGAAAAAGTTAATATCTCAAAAGGTCAAGAGTTGTAGAGACATAGTATTTTTTTACGTGTTTGATATCTTGACAGTTGCTCCCTTATATATGAAGGGGTAAATAAAATAACCCTGCTCGTACAAAAAACAATAAACATGAAAGCTACACAAGAAAAACTAAAACTGAAATTACAGGAGGCTTTGAGCGCAGCTTTTGGCGCTGAATATGCAGGAGTAGATCCAATTTTGGTTCTTGCTAGCAATCCTAAATTTGGTGATTATCAAGCGAATGTTGCTTTACCTTTAGCAAAGCAGTTGGGACAGCAACCAAGGGCGATCGCACAACAAATCGTCGATAAACTTGATATATCAGATATTTGCAAACCACCAGAAGTCGCTGGTCCTGGGTTTATCAATCTTAAGCTGCAAACAGAATACCTGGAAGCACAACTCAAGGCAATTCAAGCAGATCCAAGGTTAGGAGTCGCACCAGTTAAAAATCCCAAGCGGGTGATTGTGGATTACCCAAGCCCAAACATTGCCAAAGAAATGCATGTGGGGCATTTGCGTCCAGCAGTGATTGGAGATTGCCTTTCCCGAATTGTAGAATTTGTCGGTCATGATGTCCAAAGAATTAGCCATGTGGGCGATTGGGGAACGCCTTTTGGGATGCTTATTGCTTATCTAGAAAAAGCATACCCAGAAGCTTTGACTACCACTGAAACGTTAAATTTAGGCGACTTGTCTTCGTTTTACCGTGAGGCAAAGAAACTGTTTGATACAGATGAAAATTTTCAAGAAGCAGCTCGCCAGGCTGTAGTAAAGTTGCAGGCAGGAGATGAAAAGACACTGCTGGCATGGAAGATAGTCTGTCAACTCTCCAGTAGAGCATATCAAGTTATTTATAATTTGTTGGGCATTGCTTCTTTTCTTGAACGGGGTGAGTCATTTTACAACGCTTTGTTACCCGAAGTTGTAGAGGAATTGGATAAAAAAGATCTGCTAGTGGAGAATCAAGGAGCAAAGTGCGTTTTCCTCGACGGCTTCACGAACAGGGAAGGTGAGCCTCTACCTTTGATTGTGCAAAAATCTGATGGAGGCTACAATTACGCTGCAACGGATTTAGCAGCAATCCGCTACCGAGTGGAAGTGGATAAAGTTCAGCGCGTCATTTACCCAGTTGGTGCAGAACAAACAAATCACTTTGCCCAAATTTTCCAGGTAGGAAGAAAAGCAGGTTGGATCACAGACGATGTAGAGTTTGTTCATGCACCATTCGGTCTGGTGCTTGGGGAAGATGGTCAAAAGTTGAAAACTCGTTCTGGGGAAGCCGTACGGTTGCGGGATTTGTTGGAAGGTGCGATCGCCCACGCTCGTGCAGATATAGAAAAGAGAGTACAAGAAGAAGGACGCGAAGAAACGGAAGAGTTTATTAACAATGTTGCCCAAGTTATTGGTATCAGTGCAGTAAAATATGCTGATCTCAGTCAAAATCGCACTAGCAACTACATCTTCAGCTATGACAAGATGCTAGCGCTTAAAGGCAACACTGCGCCATATATGCTTTATGCTTACGTCAGAACTCAAGGCATCAGTCGTGAAGGTAACATTGAATTTGAAAAGCTGGGAACAGATGCCCAAATTCTCCTGCGGGAAGAAACAGAATTAACCTTAGCAAAGCACTTGTTACAACTTGATGAAGTTATCAGTGAAGTCGAGAAAGATTTGCTACCCAATCGGTTGTGCGAATATTTGTATCAGCTAAGCGATAAGTTTAACAAGTTTTACGAAAATTGTCCTGTTCTTAAAGCTGAAGAGCCTGTGCGGACATCACGGCTGGTGCTGTGTGATTTAACGGCTAGAACTTTGAAGCTAGGACTTTCATTGCTGGGAATTGGAATTTTGGAGAGGATGTAAAAAGAGGCGATAATTGCCAAGCCAAGCAGTCAGGTGTAAGTCGTCTGACTGCAATTAAACTAGAGGTAGCAACAAAAGCTATCAATTATTATGACGGCTGCCAAAAACTCACAAGTATCTGCGGAATTCACTGTAGAGGCTGAAGAAGAAGGTATAATTTTTCCACCGTGTGATTTGTGGAGTGACGAACCTCCTTTGGAAAGTGACCTTCATCGTGAGCTTATAGAACTCCTGCTGGCTTGTCTTAAGTGGTGGTGGCGAAATCGTACTGACTTTTACGCCAGTGGTAATCTCACTATCTATTACAGCCCTGAACACATTACTACACGGGATTTTAGAGGACCAGACTTTTTTGTTGTCTTGGGATGCGAAAACCGTCCGCGCAAAAGTTGGGTTTTGTGGGCAGAGGAGGGCAAGTATCCCAACGTGATTATTGAATTGCTCTCTAACAGTACTGCTAAAGTTGACAGAGGACCTAAAAAGCAACTGTACCAGGATACGTTTCGCACGCCCGAATACTTTTGGTTTCATCCAGAAACCCAAGAATTTCAAGGATTTTTGCTTGTGGGAGGTGAATATCAACCCATAGAACCAAATGCTGAAGGGTGGCTATGGAGTCAACAGCTAGAGTTGTTCTTGGGGGTTCACGAGTCCAAGTTGCGTTTTTTTAGTCCTGACAAGCAACTCGTACCAACACCGGAAGAAAGAGCAGAAGCTGCACAGCAAGAAGCTGAAGCTGCACAGCAACGGGCTGAAGCAGAACGACAACAAAAAGAACTTGCACAACAACGGGTAGAAGAACTACTGGCTAAACTAAAGGATTTGGGTGTTGATTTACCAGATGACTCAGCAGAGTGAATTGGAGGTGACTGCAAAATGCTACGGGCACTATCTAAGCCACTGACTTTGGAAGAGTTTCTCAAGCTACCGGAAACTAAACCTGCTAGCGAATATATAGATGGTCAAGTTATTCAAAAGCCCATGCCGCAAGGAGAACACAGCACTATTCAAGGTGAACTGATTATTGCTATTAATGCCATAGTCAAACCCCAAAAAGTTGCACGAGCATTTCCAGAACTGCGCTGTACCTTTGATGGAAGGTCAATTGTGCCTGATGTAGCGGTATTTACTTGGGAGAAAATTCCTCGTAAAGAAAATGGGGGTGTAGCCAATTTATTTCAAGTAGCTCCTGATTGGACAATTGAAACTCTATCTCCTGACCAAAGTCAAACAAAAGTTATAAAAAATATTCTGCATTGCCTGGAATATCAAACGCAAATGGGGTGGCTGATTGATCCACAAGAGCAATCTGTGTTTGTGTACTTGCGCAATCAACAGCCAGTCGTATTGGAGAAAGCGGAGGCTTTGCTACCTGTACCAGAATTTGCAAGTGAGTTACAACTCACAGTGGGGCAATTATTTGGTTGGCTGTTGGAGTAAGTTCAATGAGTTAATCCAAGTTGCTAACTTTCTAGATAACGTAGTACTTGGCAACTACAAAGCATGAGTCGGAAATTCTAAAGGATTAATATATTCATAACTCCTGCATCTAACTTCTGTAAATCCGACATCCCCCTCATGAACGCAAATCATATTTTACCCAACTACATTAATGGTCAGTGGTGTACATCTACTGCTACAGAATACTTGGATGTTATCAACCCAGCAACAACAGAAATACTAGCTCAAGTTCCGCTATCACCAGCTTCTGAGGTCAACCAAGCGACGGAAGCAGCCGCAGAGGCTTTTGCAAATTGGCGACGCACTCCACCCCCAGAACGAGTACAGTATTTATTTAAACTCAAGAATCTGCTAGAAGAGAATTTAGAAGACTTGGCTCGGACAATCACGCTGGAATGTGGTAAGACTTTAGCTGAGTCAAAAGGCGAAATGCGCCGTGCTATTGAAAACGTCGAAGTTGCCTGCGGTATTCCGATGATGATGCAGGGGACGAACCTGGAAGACATTGCTAGCGGCATTGATGAAATGATGATTCGGCAACCTTTGGGAGTTGCTGCGGTGATTGCCCCGTTTAACTTTCCAGGGATGATTCCGTTTTGGTTTATGCCTTATGCGATCGCTTGTGGCAATACCTACATCGTCAAGCCGTCGGAAAAAGTACCTCTAACGATGCAAAAAATCTTCCAACTTCTAGAAAAGACAGGCTTGCCCAAAGGTGTCGTCAACTTGGTGAATGGTGCGAAAGAAGCTGTAGATGCAATTTTGGATCACCCTAAAATTCGCGCAATTAGTTTTGTTGGCTCTACACCTATCGCTAAATATATATACAGTCGTGCGGCGGCAAATGGCAAACGAGTCCAATGCCAAGGTGGTGCCAAAAATCCCCTAATTGTTTTGCCTGATGCAGATTTAGACATGACGACACGCATTGCTGCTGATAGTGCTTTTGGTTGTGCAGGGCAACGTTGTTTGGCTGCATCCATCGCAGTGACTGTGGGAGAAGCGCGTCGGACGTTCACAGAAGCAATAGCAGAAACTGCCAAAAAGCGTGTCGTAGGTAATGGTTTAGACCAAGGCGTAGAAATGGGACCCGTTATTACAACCGAGAGTCAGACACGGATTGAGAATTTGATTCAAAAAGGTTCAGACGAAGGGGCGACAGTGTTAGTGGATGGGCGACATCCCAAGATATCAGGTTATGAAAAGGGCCATTTTGTACGTCCTACGATTCTGCAAAACGTTGATCCAGCAGGTGAAATTGCCAGGACGGAAATTTTTGGTCCAGTGCTGAGTTTAATACATTTAGAGACAATTGAGCAGGCGATCGCCCTCGTTAACAGTGGTGAATACGGCAACATGGCTTGTTTGTTCACCTCCAGTGGCGCAGCTGCCCGTAAGTTCCGCTATGAAGCTGAGGCTGGCAATATTGGCATTAATATAGGAGTCGCTGCACCAATGGCGTTTTTCCCCTTCAGCGGTTGGAAAGAAAGCTTTTTTGGAGACTTGCACGGTCAAAGCAATCATGCTGTAGAATTTTTTACACAGACGAAAGTCGTCGTAGAACGTTGGCCAAAGGATTGGTCGCGTCAATTTTGATGATGACACCAGTAAGCGGAACCGTCCCGCTTTCTGTCAATTAACCCTCTTTCAAATAGATCTCGTCGCAACATTGCAGGATCGCCAAAGGTGTGATGCTGATTAAGTAGTGTGTTCACCTCTTTTTCTGTGTAAATCACACCAACCTCAAACTTGGACGCTAAATATTCCAACACCAACTTCTGAAACTTTCCCTTGTTGCGTTTAGAAGGCCATTCTTTGATACGTCCCTGTTCATCCAGATAGCTTTTTAGTTCGTCTGGGTAATTCATGCTTTACTTTATTGCTTTGCAAAATAAGGAACGAACATTGAAACACATCACAATTGTGTATTAGTTTTTCGGAAAACTAGATCAACTCATTAGACCTCTTGCATGAATACTGTAAAAGATTTGTAGGATGTGTCAGGACGAAGTCCGTAACGCATCTTTTAAGATTTGTTGTGCTGCTTTACTCTCTCATTCCCCGACACAAAATATTCGTGTAAGAGTTCTAATGCTTAAACTTGGCACTTAATTAAAGAGACTTTCGTCACTATAAGTCATACTGGGCAAACCTCAGTTAACAGCAGTAAACACAGTCAAGAGTAAGCTGCTGTGAACACTTATTGGAAATTCACCCGCTGCAAATTCTGTTGCTATTTGCCTAAGTGGTTTGTTTTTCGCTCGTGGTAGTTTGGATAAAAATATAACAATGTTGCAGGTAGTGAAGGAGTAGAACGTGAAAAATTCATTTATTACGAAAACATTGTTCGCATCATTTAGTTTATTAGCTTTATGTACCCCACAAAGCGCTCATGCTCAAATAATACCGCAGCCTTGGGTGTCAGTTGGTAGCCAAGAAGGTGATATTACATATTCTGTGGGTGCAAGAGCATTGAATTTGGGGGCGGAGTTAGGATTTGGTCCTGACGGCGCTACGGGTGTAGATGTACTCAAATTTATCAGCTTGCCTGTGGTCTCACCATATGTAGGTCTGGGATACTATTCAGCCGATAAAGGTGTTGCTTTTTCTGGTGGAGTTCAGGTAGGTGCTAGCGATAACGTTTTTGTTGGTGTTGGTTATAACTCTGTTCGAGGAATCAACGGACAATTAGGAGTAAGGTTCTAATTTTTCTCACTGTTTACTTCTTCACAGGGTGTGTGGAACGTTAGGTTTCACACATCTTGCCCAGAAAGTTTCAGAATCGGCAAAATAAGTTCTTAATACTCTTTTTTTAGTTAATTTACCTTGTTTATATAGCAGTTCTATCTAAAATGAATCGGCAAGACACTGTGATATGAAAGAAAAAGTCAAAAAATATGTCTTACAAGTTATTTACAATTGCTATATAATTGTCTAGTAAACACACAAATTCTTTATTGTGTTGCAATATTGATTTGTAAAACTTTTATCTAGTTTTAAATTATTTTTTGAAAAAATAATTATAAAGCTTATTTTTAGCAAATTGTCGCAGATTCTTTATTTCTGTATAAAGAATGAGATGCCAGCAAGTAGTAGGATTGTTGTATCCAAACTTTCAGTGTAGATAGCGGGATTTTATACAAAGTATAGCTATTACTGAAATTAACAATATTAAACACTGGTAATTGTATTAACTCAGCAGGCATCTTTTTATGGAGCAAGGAGTAAGATTACTTATTCAACTCGTATTAGAATTCGCACCTGTCATTGTAAATCTAATACAAAAGAGACGTGAAGAACGTCCAGCCATAACACAATATTTACCTACAGAAGAAATTAAAGAATTTATTCAATCTATTAATAGTTCTAGTCAAAGTATCAGTTATTCGGGAGGATTTGACCAGGCAAAAATTCAGCAGCAGCAGTTAGCATTTTCCTACCATCAGACACAATTACAAATAGCAACACATCAGCGAGAGACAGCACTCAAGTTACCAGAAGTTCATAAAATTTTTGAAAGCTGGCCTTTAAGATTATCGCCTTCACAAATTTTAGAGTCTCATCCTAGTCATCACCGTACTCCACTCAAAATTTTTCTTGCGCCTCCTAAAGTAAAGTTTGATAAGTTTGATAATCGAGGAGAAGATATTTCAGAAATTGAGTTCATGTTAGCTGAGGGTTTACGAGAATTTCTCAACCATCATTATTCTCTACACGATTCAGTCAGACCAACGGAGTTTTTAGCAGGCGCTTGGGATAGTAAAAGGTTTCACAGTGAATCAAGTATTAAGGCTTTGTTTGGATTTTTGAAAACAGAGCCTATTTTAATTTTGGAGTCGGAAGCTGATGGCGATTATCTCAATTTCCGTATTGGTTATTGGGGAATTGGGCAAGAGAATTATTACTATAAGACAATCTCTCGTTTACCATATAAGGAAATTGTTTATGAATCTGCAAAAAGTCGTGCTTTAGAGTGGAGAAAAATTAGAGATGAACTCATATCTCTAGGAGAGGATTTAGAAGAAATTAATAACATTGGCAGAGAAAATGTTATTAATTTGGCAATTCTGGAAAAAGCAGAAAAATGGCAAGATAAGGGTATTGACATTAACAAGTTATCCTTGGAATACCAAGTGAATCGTGAAGATATTGAAAAACTTTGCCAGGTTTTGATTACGTGTCATAGTTTAGCTGCAGGTTGGGTAGCAGATGCCTATCATTTGATTCATCATGATGTTCCTCCCCTCTTACCTGAAGTTCTGCCAAGTTTGCTGACAAATACTCTTGATGTCAAATCGGTGCAAGCGATCGCCACAGGATATAAACAACTTTACCAAGCTCTAGAGATGGAGCGACGTTACTGGATTCCTGAGTTAGCTTTGGAATTAGCTCAAAGTTTATCGCATTTACCTGATGATACATCAGCAAAGGAACAAATTCATTACTCGATTGACACATGGTTGCAACTCCGTCAAGTTCCTCATCAGGAAGGTAGCCATCCTTTACAGGCAATGCAATCAGTCGTGAAAATAGAAGATGAAGAATATGTCGAAAAACTAAGAAAATATTATGCGGCAGTTGGTGATAGTCAAAGTAAGATTTATGCAGAGGAACTGTTGAATGCGATCGCCAACCTCAAATATAAACGTCAACACGAGTATGCTTATCTGAACCATACCCTAACAGGACATTCTGATAAAGTGACATCTGTCGCTATGACTTCTGATGGACAAACATTAGTCAGTGGTAGTGTAGACAAAACTATCAAGGTCTGGAATCTCAAAACTGGCAAGGTTATTCGTAGCTTAGCTGACGACATAGGAAAAGTTTCATCTGTCGCTGTAAGTCCTGATGGAAATTTCGTCACAGTTGGCAGCTGCGAACACCCCAAAAGTAACGTTAAAGTATGGCATCTGGCGACAGGAAAGCTACTCCATAATCTTTTAGGGCATCAAAAACCTGTTAACTTCGTGGTTATTAGCCCAGATGGACAAATTGTTGCCAGCGGTAGTAATAAAATCAAGATTTGGAACCTACACAAAGGCGATCGCATTTGTACCCTTTGGCATTCATCCGCAGTTTATGCAGCAGATGTTAGTCCCGATGGCAAAATCTTAGCCAGTGGAAGCAGTGATCATAAGATTAGACTGTGGAATCCGCATACAGGGGAACCATTGCACACCTTCAATGGACATTCCGGTGAGGTGAAAGCAATAGCCATTTCTCCTCAAGGTCAAATCTTGGTCAGTGGTAGTACAGACAAAACCATCAAAATATGGCATTTAGAAACAGGTCAGGTCCTATATACGCTGACTGGACACTCAAATGAAGTAAAATCTGTCGTCGTGAGTCCTGATGGACAAACTCTTTTTAGCGCCAGTGCTGATAAAACTATCAAAATTTGGAATTTGTTCACTGGGGAATTGCTGCAAACCTTAGCTGGACATTCAGCAGCAGTGAATTCTGTTGCAATCAGTCCAGATGGTCAGTTTCTGGTGAGTGGTAGTTCTGATAAAACAATCAAGATTTGGCAAATCAGGAACACTGTTATCAGTTAGCAGTTATCAGCCAAGCAAGGTTCTGACTTCAGTTGCAGAATTTTGTTGCAATGCGTCCGCAGCGATCGCCTCTGCTTGTGTCATTGTCAACTGGGCGATCGCCTGCTTAAATGCAGGGATAGCTTGCGGATTCAAACTCACCTCATCTAATCCTAACCCTAGTAAAATCGGTACTGCTAAAGGATCTGCTGCCAGTTCTCCACATAATCCCACCCAAATGCCTGCTTTATGTGCAGCTTCGACAGTTTGCTGTATCATCCTTAATACAGCCGGATGCATTGCATCAACCAAAGTCGCAACTCGTGGATGTGTACGGTCAGCTGCCATGACATACTGGCTAAGGTCATTGGTACCAAGACTAAAAAAATCCACTTCAGCAGCTAACTGTTCAGCAAGGACAACCGCTGAGGGTATCTCTATCATGATGCCCACTTCCATCTTTTCATCAAAGGAGATATCAGCTTGACGGAGTTCAGCTTGAACTTCTGCCAGTATTGCCTTTGCAGCTTGTATTTCTTGCAGCGTGGCAATCATTGGAAACATAATTTTAATTTGGTGTCCGAGACTTGCTTTTAAAATTGCCCGCAACTGAGTTTTCAAGAGATCAGAATTATCCAGACAAAAACGAATTCCGCGCCAACCCAAAAAAGGGTTGGTTTCGTGTGGAAAATTCAGGTAGGGAATTGGCTTGTCGCCTCCTATATCAAGTGTGCGGATAATTAACGGACGATGCTCAAGAAGTTGGGCAATACTTTGATAAACTATCAATTGCTCTTCTTCCGAAGGCGGTGTTGTTCTTTCCAAATAGAGGAACTCGGTGCGGAACAATCCCACGCCTTCTGCACCCAAGCTTAAGGCAACTTCCACATCAGATAGACTTCCAATATTGGCAAATACATTGATTTGCTTGCGATCGCGTGTCATGGCTGGACTTGATACTGCTACGAGTGCTTGTTGATACGCAAATTGGTGTGCATCTCGCTTTGCCTCAAGTGCAATCTGGATATCTGGTTCTGGTGCTATCCATACTCTGCCACTCTCACCATCAAGTGCTATCAGGGTATTTTCTGTTACTTGTAATATTTCTGGTGGTAAACCAACAATCGCAGGAATACCTAATCTCCGCGCTATGATGGCACTGTGTGAAATAGCACTGCCAGATGTGGTACAAATTCCAAGGACTTTGGTTGGATTTAACCTAGCTGTATCGGATGGACTGAGGTCAGGTGCAACTAAAATAGCTGGCTTAGAGATACTAATGTGTGTGAAGTTGTAGTCAGAAACTTTAATGTGAGATTGAAATCTAGTTAACAGCCGTAATACTCGCTGTCCCACGTCTACGACATCAGCAACTCGCTCTTGTACATAAGAATCATCAATAGTACGATAATTATCTGCCAACTCATCGACGACTGCCTGCCAAGCTGCTTCCGCATTCAGGTGCTGTTCAAAAATCTGTTGGTGGACCGCTTCAAGAACCACAGGGTCTTCTAAGAAGAGTAGATGGGCATCAAAGATAGCAGCCTCAGCATCTCCAATTTGAAGAGATGCTTGTGAGAATAAAGCTTGAATTTCCTCATGAGCCAGTTGAATGGCTACCTGTAAACGTTGCCACTCTCCCTCAATATCATCTACGTGATATCGCTGAATGTCAATCAGATCAGGATGATATAGAAAAACAGGTGCGATCGCCACTCCATTGGA
Source organism: Nostocales cyanobacterium HT-58-2 (assembly GCA_002163975.1). Taxonomy (GTDB): domain Bacteria; phylum Cyanobacteriota; class Cyanobacteriia; order Cyanobacteriales; family Nostocaceae; genus HT-58-2. Next base: position 760,231 of record CP019636.1, read on the forward strand.
AGCTGGAATGCCTTGTAAGTGATGAGATGGCTTAATGGGTAATGAGGAGATGGAGTGATGGACAGATGGAGTTATGGGCAGAGGAGCTAAAGTCGGATCTTCCCCAAAGTTATTTTCGACTAATGTTTGTAATGCTGCTAGCGCTTCGTCTGCATCAGAGCCGATCGCAGTAATCATCAATTCGTGTCCCTGACGTACACCCAAAGTGGCGACTTGGTTGATACTATCAGCGCGTACAGCTTCAGTACTTTTAGTAATATTTTGTACTTTTATTTGTGATTGAAAATGGGCTGCTGTTGCTACAAATTTAGCGGCTGGACGGGCATGTAACCCCAAGGCATTACGGACTACCAGGCATATTTTTTTTGTGACTTCTCGTTTGTCATGTGTTCCGTGTTCTTCCACCACAAATGATGATACCGACACGTCAGTGCCTTGGTGTAAAGTCTGACCCATGTCTACACCTAATTGTGTAGCTTTTGCAACTAATGCTCCCCGTGCTTCAGCTATAACCTGTTGAATATGACAACCAGCAGCACAAGCAACTGCAGCTGCAATTGCACCCTCAACAAGTGGTGCTTCACACAGATGAACGTGACAGCGTTGTTCTTCTGGAAGAAACTCAAGTGCCATTTCCGCACTCATCAAAGCGCTTCCCAGATCCATGAGGATAATGACACCTTCATCAGTGTAGATGGAGGCGATCGCCTCATAAACCTGCATGGCATCTGTACCTAGCGGGTTTTGTGGATCGTCAATTCCTGCTGCAATAGCCAGGGGAACTTTGCCCTGAACCATTTGTGCTGCCAGTTCCCGGACTCCTTCTGCAAGCTGTTTGCTGTGAGAGACAATGACAATTCCAACCACAATCCCACCATCAACTTTACTCAAAAGCTATTGCTCACCCGCCACCGACTGCCAAATATCATCCTGCAACCCCAAACATGGCGCCTAGCTTCATTGCAATTGGAGTACCCTGAATATACTTCGGTCTTTCAGATTGGAAATACGAATAGAATTACCCCCTTTCAGTGGGCTGTTTAGTGCTCACTTATCAATTCCATCGCCAGATGTGTGGGGAGAGATGTCTTGCATAGGTTTGTTCTCATCGTACAACTTAATCGTCACATCGTCGTCAAAATTGCCTCGCCCTAAAGTTGACATATGGTTGAATGCATTTCGCTTGCCTGTCTTTAACGGGATCAATAGGGAACTCGAAAACAATGGCGCCCCCACCGTTAAATAAGCAATTACACTTTTCGTGAGTAAGAATCGGAGGACGAAAGCCCCTAAATTTTATGCATGGGGATAAATTCGTAGGCGATTGCATAAGCCCTATCTTACCTTTCACTTGAGCGCATAAGTGGATTGGGCTTGAATCTATTAGGTATATGGGAAGGTCAGCTGTTTAAACTTAACTTTCATTTACCCAACAACTAAAGGTGCATATGCTTAAACAGAATTTTGTTAATGCCTAAGTCTTAGAGAGGACAAAACTACCATCAAGCATCTCACATCTTACTTCAATTTTTCAAGGCAACATCAATGTCTTACGTCAACAGTTAACAAAAAAGGGAAGGTTATGATAGCTCCAATTATTGTTGAGACTCCCTACGGTAAAGTGCAAGGCATCCAGGAGGAGTCGGTGCAGATATTCAAGGGTATTCCCTTCGCTCAGCCACCAGTCAATAAGCTACGCTATCGCCCACCCCAACCATGCAAACCCTGGGTAGGTGTCCTTGAGGCACTGTCGTTTGGAGCAATTACCCCTCAACCATCAATCTTTGACACACTGCCGCCGCTACCACAGAATGAGGATTGTCTATATCTCAACGTTTGGGCACCTGTTGATCCTGGTTCCTATCCAGTGATGGTTTGGATTCATGGAGGGGAGTTCTTCACTGGAAGACCATCTGAACTCCTTTTCGATGGTTCGGTCTTTGCCAAGGAAGGAATTGTTACTATTACCATAGCCTATCGTCTAGGGGTGTTGGGTTTCTTACACCTCCCTCACTTGCTGGGTGATGAATTTGCGACGAGTGGTACCCTCGGACTCCAAGACCAGATTGCCGCACTCAAATGGGTGCAGCAAGCAATACCCGCCTTCGGTGGCGACCCGCATCGTGTTGTCGTTGCGGGTCAAGCGGCGGGTGGCTCTAGCATTGGTACACTTATAGCTATGCCCGATACCGAAGGACTGTTTCGGGCTGGGATTTTGCAAAGTGGTGCTGCCAACAAACTACATGATCGCGACACTGCTGCATGGATTACCGCATTTATCCTCAACGAATTTAGCCTTGCTCCGAATCAGGCATATAAGTTACTCGAACTACCTGTTGAGGAACTCGTCGCTGCAAGTCAGCGTATGATCAGAAAAATCCCAATGCGAGCTCCGTTTCGACCTGTGGTTGATGGTATCACCTTGCCCACATATCCTTTGGAGGCGATCGCCCATAAGAATGCTAAGCTTTGCCCAAGCGCATCTGCCAAATCAGCTAATGTGTCGCTTCTAGTCGGTACCAATCGAGACGAAATGAACACATTTGCAATGATAGATCTCAAGAGCGTGGCTTTAGAACCCCGTAACTCAGCCTCACTTGATGCCATAAGCTTCGTGAAGGTGGTTGAGCAATACCGCATCCACTTCAAAGATCTAGACGATACCATCCTTGCCAGCCGACTACTGACTGCTTCTGAGTATTGGATTCCTGCCATCCGTCTTGTCGAGGCGCACACTTGCGCTGGTGGTACAGCATGGATGTACCGCTTCGACTGGACACATACAATTGACTCGATGTTTGGTGCCGGGCATACCTTTGAGCTACCACTGGTTTGGCAGAAGCTCGACCTGTCTTTCGATGACCCTATCGGCACATCAAAGCTAGGGGCACTCATGCATAAGGTATGGGTGCAGTTCATCACAACAGGTAACCCTAACGGTGCAGGGCTTTCAACCTGGCTCCCTTACCATTCAAACGAGCGAACAACAATGATTTTCGATGAGCCGATGCATATAGAAAACGACCCTAACGCTTCTGAGCGGAAGCTTTGGGACAACATTTCCTTGACTTCAAGCAGTTCGCTCAACTGATGTTGGAAATTCCGCCGCTTTGATGAACGCGAGCATAAGTGTCCCTGTGGTAAACTTTGTTCACAATAAATGTAGTGATTAAGTCTATAAATTTTTCAAATCACACGAGGAAAGCGCTTCACTAACATGAAACTTCCCAACACAATAAAAAAAAAGCAAATTAAAGAAAAAAATCATCATTTATTTAATCTTAACTTGTTCGTAACCTAGTCTCAACCTCTTTGCACTCTCTCGTCTGAAACAATCTAAAGCAGTGGCAACTAAAAGTGGCAACACCGCGAGTCATTCGGCTTCAGCTATGCAAGTAAGTAATCAAAGGGGGAACTACGACAAAAGTTTTATCGCTGCTTATAGAGTCTATACTCCTGAGTCAATACATCAGTACATCAGTGAGGGCAAACAGTATTAACTATTTATTAACTATTGGATACAAATGTATGTGGCAGTACAGAACTAGCAAATTCAATAGTCTGAAATTGCAACTACTACAAAAGTATAACAGTTAACGTTTATGAGGTATCATAACTTTCTACTTTAGCCTACCATAATATACGGAAGCCGTCATCTATGGGTATACAAGGAACAACTCTTTTTCGAGGGGCTAAGTATTTGCAGGAAACCGCACCTGTTGCGTAAATGCCTGTAAATTTTAGCTTGATTCTTCACTGTGAACTCTTAACTCAATAATTTAAATGTATTTCATATGACCTATCTCAAGAGCTCTGCTTTCCAAGCATTTCTGACCACTCTAGAGGGTTTTGACCAATTACCAACTGAGGTCATCACCTCTTTGTCACAACAAGTCCAACCTTTGCGCTATCGTATTGGTCAGAAGATTATCGGTAAAGACAGAGTTCCTGAACGAGTCACAATTATTTATGAAGGCAAAGCTCGTCTGCTCGCATATGATCCACGTACACAAATGCCAACGACCTTACAGTTGTTGGAACAAGGTGCAATTCTCGGCGAAATTGGTCTGTTACGGGAAATAGGTTGCGAAACAGCGATCGCCTCCAACGAAGTTATTTGTTTAACATTCAAAGCGGCAGAGTACATACGCTTACTCACCATGTACCCTGATTTTGCCAGGGAGCGCAAAAACCGTTGTCATGTGGTAGAAGTTTTTGATATACTCAGTACTCAAAAAGAAATGCAAGCCTTTGGTGATACCAACCTGAAAGAGCTTGCTCAACACGCTTGTGCTGGAGCTACAGTACATGACCTGCTACCTGGAAAAGCTCATTTGAACCAACTAGATACTGAGCGAATTTGGTTTGTCAGTGGTGGCGGAACAGTAAAAGAATTCTCTGTTGGTTCTCGATTGGAATTGAGTGATTCATATGACACAGTTGAGGTACAGGGGAACACTTCGGCGCGGTTGATTGGTTTACGTGCGTCGGATTTATTACCGCTAGACAGTGGTAATGTGCAACTACAACAGTATTCGCAGGTACAACAAGATCAAGTAGACGATAATGACTCACAGACAACAGCAGAGATAGATATTCCATACGCACCCGAGGAAGAAATTAGACCACCACAACCCCAGGCTACGCAAGAGAAACAAAAAAACAAAAAATATCCCTTTTTTGCTGGTAAGGGACAACTCAATTCGGCGATCGCCTGTTTCCAAATGTTATCGAAACATTTGGAAATGCCGTTTCGACGTGAGGTTATTCGCCGCATTTTCAACGACCAAATAAACCGTCAGGGAGTGATATCGTTCCAGCTGTGTGCTTATCTGGCAGAGTTGATTGGATTAAAGGCACAGTTGGTTGATGTCCCCACCTCCTCCATAACGCGCATACCCACACCAGCATTCATTCGTTATGGTGACAGCTATGCTGTTCTCTATGAAACAAGTGAGCGCACGATTGTTTTAGGTGTCCCATCCAAGGGAATTCTCCGTTTCAAACCTGCTGATCTCATCACTCAGTTGGAAGTTCAAGAAAGCAATTATCTACCCCAGTTTAGAGTATTGCTCCTTTCTTCCACGCCAGCAACACCCCGGCAACGCTTTGGTGTGCAGTGGTTTCTTCCCTATTTATCGCGTTATCGCCGAGTTCTTGTGGAAGTATTTCTTGCTTCCTTCTTCGTGCAATTGGCAGCGCTGGCGAACCCGCTTGTCATTCAGATGATCATCGATAAAGTCATTGCTCAAAATAGTATCAGCACCCTTCATGTTTTAGGTGTTTTACTATTAGTGGTAGGTCTATTTGAAGCAGTGCTTAGCACTTTGCGGACTTACTTATTTGTAGATACCACTAACCGCATTGATATGGGTTTGGGATCGGAAATTATCGACCACATGCTGCGTCTACCGCTACGCTATTTTGAACGCCGACCTGTGGGGGAACTTTCCACTCGTATCAATGAATTAGAGAATATCCGCCAGTTTCTCACTGGAACTGCTTTAACAGTAGGATTAGATGCACTTTTCTCGGTGGTTTATATCATCGTGATGTTAATTTATAGTTGGCAATTAACCTTAGTTGGTTTAATAACTATTCCAGTGTTTGTTGTCATCACAATGGTTGCATCTCCTACAGTAAGTAGACAACTACGAAGCAAAGCCGAACGCAACGCCGAAACCCAATCTTATTTGGTTGAGGTGATGTCAGGAATTCAAACTGTAAAAGCACAAAACATAGAATTACGAGCTCGTTTTTCCTGGCAAGAACGATATGCTCGCTATGTGACAGCCGGCTTTAAAACTGTAGTCACCTCCACCCTTGCTAATTCCACAAGTAACTTTCTCAACAAACTCAGTAGTTTACTTGTTTTGTGGGTAGGCGCTTATTTAGTACTTCAAGGAGACTTGACTTTAGGAGAACTCATTGCTTTTAGAATTATTTCAGGTTACGTGACAAGTCCCATATTGCGATTGGCTCAACTTTGGCAAAACTTCCAAGAAACTGCTTTATCTTTAGAACGTTTAAGCGATATCGTCGATACACCTCAAGAAGCTGAAAAAGACCGCGACAATATCACTTTACCTCCCGTTGTAGGAGCAGTGAAATATGACAATGTTTCCTTCAGATTTGCAAACAATGGTCCATTACAACTTTGCAACATTAATCTCGATTTTCCCGCAGGCAAATTTGTTGGAATTGTCGGACAAAGTGGTTCTGGGAAAAGTACATTAATGAAATTACTGCTGAGACTTTACGAACCAGAGGCTGGCAGAATTCTTATTGATGGTTATGACATTGCTAAGGTAGAACTTTATTCTCTTCGACGACAGGTTGGTGTTGTTCCTCAAGAAACATTGTTATTTGATGGAACAGTTCAGGAAAATATTGCTTTGACAAATCCTGAAGCATCAACTGAGGAAATTATTGAATCTGCTAAAATTGCCGCAGCGCATGAATTTATTATGAACTTGCCTAACGGTTACAATACACGAGTAGGCGAAAGAGGTGCTGGACTTTCTGGTGGACAAAGACAAAGAATAGCTATTGCTCGTTCTGTCTTACAAAGACCAAATTTATTAGTTTTAGACGAAGCAACAAGTGCTTTGGATTATCCTACAGAACGGCAAGTTTGTCTAAATTTAGCAGATTCCTTCAAGGGAAGTACAGTTTTCTTTATTACTCACCGTCTCAACACAATCAGAAACGCAGACATTATTGTTGTGATGGATGGTGGTAAGGTTATTGAACAAGGACATCATGATGAGTTGATGGCTTTGAGGGGTCATTATTTCTACCTATACAATCAACAAGAAGTGAAGTTGTAATTGGTTTGTCGTTAGTAGAATTAGCAACACAACAAGTTACAACTAATCAATCTTCAATTCAAAAACCTAAATCTAAAATCCGCAATCTTATGACTCAACTTAATGAAAACCATACCAATGGTAAGAACCATAACGGAACCCCGAAAAATGAATTAAAGCCTTCAGATTCAAGAGTGCTTACGACTGAATCCAAGCCTCCTAAAGCATCTGAAATGGATTTAAAGCGGTACAACTTTGAGCCTTTAGAGCACTCTGTTGTCCTACGCCAGTCTCCATTTTGGTCACGTACAATTATGGTGACATTAATGGTGCTAGCTTGTTTTGGAATTGCTTGGGCGTATTTTGCCAAAATAGAGCAAGTTGTACCTGCAACAGGTCAATTGAAGCCAGAAGGAACTGTTAAAGACATTCAAGCTCCAGTCAACGGAGTGGTGAAGGCAGTTTATGTTAAAGACGGGCAAAAAGTCAATCCTGGAGACTTATTAGTTGTTTTTGATTCTGTCACCAGTAATGGTGAATTAAGTTCTCTCAAAAAGGTTCGTGCTTCGTTAATGCAAGAAAGCCAGATTTATCGCCGTTTAATGGATGTTGCTTCTGGAACGGCCGCTGATGTAGAATTTTTGCGAGGTAACTTATCAAAAGAAGCAGCTTTTCTACTAAAAAATCGAGCTGCATTAGCTGCAGAAAATGAGCTATTACGCAAAGAATTAAAAAATACTGGTGCTGTTGCAGGTTTAGGCAATGAAGACCAAGAACGTCTAGAAACGGCTAAAAGAGAGTTAGATTCTCGATCTGCTGCTGCACAATTGAAAGTCCAACAGAGTGAGCAGAAATTAGGTCAAAATGAAGTTCAACTTAACGACGCTAAAGCAAGTTTAGCAATAGAACAGCAGATTTTAAGTAGAATGAAAATTCTAGCAGAAGAAGGAGCGATCGCCCAGCTTCAGTACCTTCAACAGAAAAAGCAAGTACAAAATATCAAAGCACAAGTTGCACAATTTGTTAAAGAAGAACAACGTTTAAAATATGAAATTCAACAAGGACAACAAGAGACTAACAATACGGTAGCTGTTTCTAGTAAAAATGTTCAGGAAAAGATAGCTGATAATAAAAAGCGTATTGCCGAAATTGATAGCCAACTCTCCAAAATTTTGCTTGATAATGAGAAACAATTAGCTGAAGTGAACAGCAAAATCTTACAAGCGCAAACAAATATTAAATATCAAGAACTTCGCGCACCCGTATCCGGTGTTATTTTTGATTTACAAGCTAAAAACCCTGGTTTTGTAGCAACTAACAGTCAAAAACTCCTTACCATTGTGCCAAACGATAACTTTATTGCCGAGGCGTTTATCACAAACAAGGATATTGGTTTTGTTCGAGAAGGAATGAAAGTTGATGTGAGAGTTGATTCATTTCCTTACAGTGAGTTTGGTGATATTAAGGGAGAAGTTGTTTGGGTTGGTTCAGACGCATTACCACCCGATCAAACACACCAATACTATCGTTTTCCGGCGAAAATCCATTTAACACAACAATCTCTAAATGCCCAGGGTAGAAAAATTTCTTTACAATCAGGTATGTCTGTCACTGCTAACATCAAAGTGCGAGAAGAACGCACAGTCTTAAGTTTATTTACTGAATTGTTTACCAAGCAAGTAGAGAGCCTCAAAGAAGTTCGTTAAGCAGTTTGGAATAAGTTGTCAGTAGCTCGATGTGAAGAAATAGTGAATAAATGTAGGATGGGAAGCGCGAAGCGTAATCCATGCTGTCTAAGTAATTGATGCGTTACGAATCACGCTAACGCATCCTACTGGCGTGACACGACTAAAATGATGCGATAGAAAAAGCTTGTAGTAGTGCTTTAGCACAGAAGTTGACTACAAATCTAATGCACAAATTTAGCTGTGTCGCGCCACTACAAAAAATATTGCTATATTAAAAAATGTTACAAAATACCAATCTGAAAATTCTAAATCTCAAATTTACCAACAATGTTTAAACCCCAACGCATTGAACCTAGTCCTGGACAAGAGTCAGTGTGGGATTATCCCCGTCCGCCTCGCCTTGAGGATAGCAACAAACATATCCAAATCATCTTTAATGGTGTCACTATTGCAGATACTCACCGTGCTAAGCGTGTTTTAGAAACTAGCCATCCACCTAATTACTACATCCCACCTGAAGATATCAAAATGGAATATCTCGTACTCACACCCCAATCTAGCTTTTGTGAGTGGAAAGGACGCGCTGGCTATTACACAATTCGTGTCAGCGACAAAGAAGCGCAGAATGCTGCATGGTTCTATGCCAATCCCACATCCAATTTTGCATCAATCAAGAACTATGTCGCTTTTTATGCTCATGTCATGGATGCTTGCTATGTTAATGGTGAAAAGGTGCAACCGCAACCTGGCAATTTCTACGGCGGTTGGATAACCAGCGATATTGTTGGTCCTTTCAAAGGTATTCCCGGTTCTTGGGGATGGTAAGGTAGAGAATAAAAGCAAGAGTGGCTAGCTGTCGAAGCAAGGACAAGAATGATGACCTTTAGCAAGAAGCGATCGCACCATTTCTTGTCAAAAAAGTAATATGTAGCATCTTTTCTGATTGTTAGTGTCACCCTATAAAAATAATCTTCCCTAATTTCCGACCCCTTTTTATAGTGAAATGTGCATCACTCCTAGCTTCCCGTAAGTATGGAAGATATGCTGATGCACTCTGTGTCTGCAAAAACTTAAGCACACAGATTTTACTGGAGTCAGGTGCGTAACGTAGTAAATTGTATACGCGTTGCCGAAACATATACCCAAAGAGCTATAAGACTATAGACTGTTGTTCAAAGTAACAATCAGGAACATCTAGTACTAAAAATACATACATCTATCAATTAATTTACACGTATAAAACCGACATCCGAAATAACGCATTCAACAGCTGTATTCAAAATTAAGTACTTAAAAAGACTATAAAAACTTTTGAAAGTTCATTTTGATAGAGTCCCATGTGATCCATGACATATCCATATGTGTGGTTATGTGTCGCTTTTCTGCATAATGATGCAGAAAATTAAAGGTACATATTTAAAATAAATAGTGTTATGAAAAACAAGTCATTACCCATATCAAGTGTAACAAAAATCTCAGCGAAAGTACCAGTTCAAAGACAACGAGTCAATCCTATTCAGTCGCATGATTCTCAGCAAGCTTATCTTTCCCAAGAAGTGATTGAATGCTTACAGGACGGGATGTTACTTTTAAGTGAGACAGGCGAAGTGATTCATGCTAACACATCTGCTCATCGCATTTTTTCTCAACTTAATCAAGATAGTTCTAACTCGAATTTTATCCCACCTATCATCTGGCGTCTTTGTATATCATTATTGAAGAGTCATAGCAGTTTTTCCGAAAAAGTCATAATTTTATCTAATGAAATTGTAGTAGATAAGTCAAAAATTTTTCGTGTTAGAGCGAGATGGCTTAATTTAGATAAATTTCAGAGACCTTGCTTATTAGTGATAATTGAAAATAGATATGAATCATTGAAGAATATTGCGCTGAACGAAGCAAAAAAATATCAACTGACATCGCGAGAGTCAGAAATTTGGTGTCTTTATCGAGCAAAATACACCTACAAAGAGATTGCATCTCATCTTTATATTACTGTAAATACAGTAAAAAAGCACATGAAAAATATTCATGCAAAGCGACAAGTATTTTTAGAGTATGAAAGGGAAAATTAGTTGGTAATCATAATTTATTTGTGAATCATTAAAGTTTAATAGCAATTATTAGCATTTTTACTAATCAATTATAACTACTCTACCTAAAATCATGAAACACTATTTTAAATAAACTTCAAATGTATAGCAATAGTCTTTTTTATAAAAGGCTCATGGAAAGAGTACCCTTAAGGGTACTTTTATACTGTATTAGAAACAATTACTATGTAATTGCTACAGAACCGGGATATTTGGTAGTTATACCAAATTGAAACTTTAAATGTCATTCTGAACAAAGCGAAGATGCTTAGCTCCTACAACTTACCATAAGGTAGAGTTGAGAAGAAACTATGTTTTTTCTGCATTATGTTCAGCATGGCATTTTTGTCTATATAAATTTCAACTCTTATTCAAAAAATAGATATTTTCTATACCTAGATACAAAGCAAGTTATCTATTTATAAATGATGCAAAAACTTAAGAAAAGAAACATCGAGGGTCAAACTATATTTAATTTGAAGAAACACATCACTCTCAAGCTGACAGTTGAAACTTTAACTTCCTCTAAAGAATTATGTATTAGTCATTTTTGGTTTGGGTTGCATCATTGTAATTGTGATGCTTTAAATTTAAAAGAGAGTAGTGTACAAGATGGCAAACGAATTTCTGAAGATACTAATCTTATGACTTTTACTGAAGAATTCATAAGCACTACTTCTGGTATTTTTCAAGGAATACTTGTTGGTTTATCTTCATCATCTGATAATACTAGTTTTCGTCATACCATATCATTTACTATCTCAACTCATAGCGAAACGCAACATCAAATTTACTTCAGTTACAAAGCATTGATTATTCCAAATAATACTTTTCTTGCTAACAAAGATAAACTTGCATATCCACTTTTTGATCAAGAAGGTAATTTTATTGGTGCTGATTTTATCATCTTCAGTTCCGAAGTAATCGGCGAATATCTTGAGATGAATAACAAATCATCAGCAAATACAATGGGATTATTTTTATCAAAGATACCTAATACCGATACAGGCATTAACAAAGAAAATTTTATAAGTCAACATACGGGTACTCATTCTATGTTTGCTAATTCAAACTCTACATTTTCCAACTATCAGATAGCTCGCATCAAAATTGAATCTGTATCTGTAGCACTTCAAGACAGTATTTTTTGAGCTACAGCCTCAGTTTTGGAGAGAAACTGCTTTTCCTAAATTAGAGACTTAATATCTTGGAAATTAAGATATTTTATCCCAGATAGCCATATAGTGAAGTAGTAAGTACTGTCTACTGCTTTGACAGGAAATTTTGAATTTCCTAACATCCTCACCTTCCCAAATTGAACTTAGTCATCAATTTTAAATTAAATGATTCTTTGTGTTTGTCCAAATTTTCCCTATCGAGACTCAGGATTTTTCTGTAGACGAAGTAGTATATTGTATACTTGTCTCTTTAAATCTTCATTACTTTGTACCTGTGTAGTAATTGTGTTGTATCTGTCAATACTTAGACCATTATCTTCAACGACTTTTTGGTAACTTTGGCAGTAATTCACAGCAATATCTTTAGCCTTACCAGGAAGACCATTTAAGCTGTTATTATCGTTACAAACAATCTTAGGAACTTCCCCACTACCAATAATTTTTTTTATTTCATCAAAGGCTTGTTGACGTCGTGGCTCCATTGTTAACATCGCTCTAGCATAGCTTCTAAGTTCACCAGAATTCACTGATTGTGGAGCTTGAGCATCAGCTTTGGAAGTCAAAACAAAAGCACTAGGCACCAAACTTGCAGTCGAAATAACACTTACGAACAAAGATTTGGAAAGTATCTGAATGAGACTATGTTGAAGAAAGTGATTGTAATATCTTCTCATTTGCTTTATGAAACAACTACAGTCGGGATATGTTAACCCTAGTGAATTATTTTAGGAGTGAGAAGTTCCAGAAAACACTCAAACACTTAAATCTTTGTTTTTATTGTCAACTACCCCGACACACTTGACAAAGTTCTATAACTTTAGTCTGTAGTGTTGACATCTCTGAAGCTCCTTGTTTGAGACTAACTTCTAGATCTAACAGTATCGGTAAACTGGCAATAAGTTGCTGTACAGAAATAGATTCAACTTCTTTCTGTAAAAAGTAAATACGATTGGGGTTGCCTATCTCCGTAGCTTTGGCAATAACTTGTGGATTGCGCTCACCACTTTCTATCATGAGTTTGACCCATAACCAAGTGCGAAATTGACCAATGAGTGTGGCTACTATTCGCAAAGGAGGTTCACAAGCATTGATCATATCGGTCAATATCGTTAACGCTCTAGGTGTGTTCCCTGTTCTAATTGCTGCTGCTAATTGTATGCTATTTTGAGTTGTATTTTGGACTAACTGAGCAACAGCGTCTGTTTCTAAAGGCTGATGGCTACCTTCCGCGTAAAGCCGTAACTTTTCCAATTCATTGTAGAGAAGGCGTGTATCATTGCCTATAGCTTCAGCTAGCATTTCTACACTCTTAAAAGTCAATTTTACTCCCACTGTTTGAGCAGCTTGACTGACAGACTGCACCAGTAGTTCCGTCTTCCAAGGTGGAATTAAAGAAAATTCTCGAAATTCGGCAAACTTTTTGATAATCTTAGTAGACTTGAGGCGTTCGTCTGGTTTGTGAGTGGTAGTGAGCAACAAAAATGAATTTTCAGGGATGACTGGCAGGGTTCGCACCAGTTCTGATAATACATTGTCTGAGCATTGCTGACCAAGGGTCGTATTTGAAAGCCATACCAAACGTCCACCAGCGCCAAAAGGCGGTGTCATCGCTTGATTTAATGCTTGGATTGGTGCATCAGCTTGATCATTTGGCAGTATTGTGTAGTTAAAACTTGTCCACAGGGGATCTAAGACGCGATCGCGCAGAACAACAACCGCCTTTTCCATAGCAAAATCATCCTCACCCCAGTAAAAGTACACTGGCATAGGGAACCTCACTGTAACTACACAAGAGTAGGAGAACTCAATTCTCCCTTATCTTCATTTTCCCCCTCATCCCCCTACCTCATATTTTGCACCTGGAAATAGAGATGTCAATTCCTTGACGAAGTGCCAGTTCTCTCAGGCGTTGAATGTCTTGTAAAAGAAGTAACACCACCAATTGTAGAAATATAGGTTGGAATGCGATTTCTGCGGCTTGTCCCCAATCAGGTAGATTTGTAGAGGCGATCGCTGTGGAGAAATAAGCCCAGTGTGCCAAAACATAAGAAATGAGGGATAATACTAACCGATGCCGATCGCCAACTTGGACAAACTCGCTGCATCTCTGCAACAGACAGGTCTGCATTTGAGCCAAGAGAGCCTGGAGCAACTCACACCTGCTAATGACTCGACGCTGAAAGAGAAAGAGCTAGTAGGGACATTGCAAATTACATTTGTACACAACGAACCCGACTTGCTTCGAGAGGTAACTGCTGTTCTGGGATAAGAGCCAGATCATGCCGAGAAACATTAACGAAATTATCAGTTAGAATTCACCTTTTTTGGCTGGAAACTCGCTCTAGGTCAATTTGTGTGTACACGGTAGCTTTTTAAAGGGAGCCAGTGCGTTGCCCAAAGCAGTGCTGTGCGGGGTTTCCCCGTTGTTCGCGTAGCGTCTCCGCAAGGAGAAGCAACTGGCGTGGGCCAGGGGAAATCAGTATTAGGCTTACCCAATGACGAACAGTTGTAAAATCTTATCCTGGATAGAAAAACAATGTGATACAGATAAAAAATGAAAAAACTTTTGGTGTCAGGTGCGTTGCTACTCTTGCTCCCTTTAGCGGCTTGTTCTCCCAGCACATCTGGAACTTCAGGAACGACAGGCACAAAAGAAGTTAAACCTTTGGTGACAGGGGCAATTCCCGATCAAGATCCAGAGAAGTTGCAGCGACAGTACACCAAACTAGCCTCTTATTTACAAAAAGAACTTGGTGTTCCTGTAGAATATAAACCTGTCACAGATTATACAGCAGCAGTCACAGCATTTAAAGTCGGAGATCTAGACCTAGTCTGGTTTGGTGGATTAACTGGTGTTCAAGCAAGATTACAAGTACCCGGTGCAGAAGCGATCGCCCAACGTGATGTAGACGAAAAATTTCATAGCGTTTTCATTACTAATAAAAAGAGTGGTCTCAAACCGTTCAAAGCTAACACTGACCTCAAACAACTCAAAGGGCATACCTTCACCTTTGGTAGCGAGTCTTCCACTTCTGGACGTTTAATGCCACAATACTTTCTCCAACAAGCTGGCGTAAACTTAACAGATTTTAAAGGTCAAGCTGGCTTTTCCGGTGACCATGACAAAACTATCAAACTTGTGGAAGCAGGAACCTACGAAGTCGGTGCTTTAAACGAAAAAGTTTGGCAAAAACGTGTTAAAGCCAAAGAAGTAGACTTAAACAAAGTAGAAGTTCTCTGGCGTACCCCTGCATACTACGATTATCACTGGGTTATCAACCCCCAAGTCAAACAGCGCTATGGTGAAGATTTTGCCAAAAAAGTCCAGAATGCATTGTTCAAATTAGATCCAAAAGTCCCAGAACAAAAAGAAATTCTTGACCTGTTACAAGCAGAAAAATTCATTCCTACAAAGAACGAAAACTACGCGCAAATCGAGAAAATCGGTCGAGAAATAGGAAAAATTAAATAAAAACTGTACATCTCCTCAATCTCTTTTTCTGCGGTTCAATTATTACCATGAACCCACACATACCAATTTTTGAACTCAAAAACGTCACCAAACAATTTGGTAACTTCCAATCTCTGACTAACATCAACTTACAAATCTACCCAGGTGAACGAGTCGCCCTCGTTGGTTCCAGTGGTGCAGGAAAAAGTACCTTAATTAGCTTGCTCAACGGTTCACTCCAACCTACACAAGGGGAAGTGTGGGTACTTGGTCGCAACTTAGCGCATCTGCGTCCCAAATCCTTACGGCAAGTACAACGGCAAATTGGTACAATTTACCAGCAATTTCATTTAGTGGACAACTTACGAGTTATTCACAATATCAATGCTGGACATCTAGGACGTTGGTCATTTTTCAAAGCTGCTGCTTCACTTATCTATCCCTTGGAGGTGGAAACAGCTTTCAAAGCATTAACACAGGTAGGAATTCCTGAAAAGCTGTACGAACGCACAGACCGCCTTTCTGGTGGACAGCAACAACGAGTGGCGATCGCCCGTATTCTCGTGCAAGATCCCGCCGCCATTCTTGCTGATGAACCAATTTCCAGCCTCGATCCAGAACGCAGCCGAGAAGTTATGAATTTATTACGTTTTTTAAGTGAAAATACTGGGAAAACCCTGGTTACTAGTCTGCATGCGATTGAATATGCTCGCAGTCACTTTCAACGTATTATTGGTTTGCGACAAGGACAGGTTTTGTTTAATGCGCCTGTTGAGGAGGTGTCAGCAGAGATGGTAGAGGAACTGTACAGGATTTAACCACAGAAAGACAGAGAGAGAGGGGAGAGGAGTTGATGACTTATCCAATATTGCCTAAACAACCTTCTCCTGTAAACTGGCAGACTTTTTGGGGGTTGCTGTTTGTTTTATCAGTGATTTGGTCTTTATTTGTAGCTGGTGTATTTCAGCAAGATTTGGTGAATGGGGGAGGTTGGAATCTTGTTGTCCGCTTTGTTGTTGCTGCATTTTCACCAGACTTGAGCCCAGAATTTTTGCTGTTGACTTTGGATGCGACGCTGAAAACCCTTGCTTATGCTGTTTGTGGCACGTTTTTCTGTGTGGTGATTGGGTTGGTGGGTGGTGTTCTGTCTACTGAGGTGTGGTGGAAGTCGATTTCAATTGGAAGATTTCAAGCACCTTGGTTGATAATTAGGGCGATTTTAGCAATCCCTAGAGCAATTCACGAACTGATTTGGGGATTGTTTTTCGTAAATATTTTTGGACTTGATCCACTGGTGGGGGTGCTGGCGATCGCAATTCCTTTTGGTGCTATCACGGCTAAAGTCTTTTCGGAAATTTTGGATGAAACTCCCCGTGGTCCTTTACTAGCACTAGTAAATAGTGGTGTTCTTCCCTTAAATGCTTTTGTCTATAGCCTTATTCCTCAAGCTTTCCCTAATTTGCTATCCTACGGCTTTTATCGGCTTGAATGTTCAATTCGTTCTGCTGCTGTGTTGGGGATTATCGGTGCTGGTGGACTGGGTTATCAAATTTTTCTCAGTCTCCAGTCACTGCGTTATCAGCAAATGTGGACTTTGATGTTTGCATTGTTGCTATTAAGTGGTGGTACGGATTTTTTGAGTGGCTTGTTGCGTCAGCGGTTGGGTGTTCCTAGCCGTTTAGATTTGAATGTTCGGAATTTCAAGCAGAAGCAAAAGCTGGTTCAAGAGCGCGATCCAGTGGTAACTTTCTCGTTACTAGGTGCTGTTATTTTACTCATATTTTCGTTTTGGTACATCAATGCTGATTTTGCCAAACTTTGGGCACCACGAACTGCCCAACTGTTAGTGGGAGTTTTTCAAAATGTCTTCCCTCCAGATTTTAGTCAGTTGAATCAGATGTTGACCCTTTGCGCGCAGACTTTGGCTATGTCAATTTTGGCAAGCACAGGCGCGGGTTTGGGCGGAATTTTGCTTTCTTTCCCAGCAGCGAGAAGGGTTGGGGGAAATCGGACGCGCACAGAGGAAGACATGGGGAGAAATCAATTCAAAATTCAAAATTTCAAACAAAATTTCAAATCCGCCCTCACCCGTTTTCTATTGCTTTTTGCCCGTGCTGTTCCAGAACCGATATGGGCGTTAATCTTTCTATTTGTATTGTTTCCCGGGATTTTACCTGGGGCGATCGCCCTTGCTATCCATAACTTAGGTATTTTAGGTCGTTTGATGGCAGAGGTGATAGAAAATTTGGATGAGCGACCTTCACGTTCCCTCAAAGCTTTAGGTGCAAGTGATTCTCAAGTCTTCCTCTACGCAGTTTTCCCTCTGACTCTTAAGCGTTTTCTTGCTTACATCCTCTACCGTTGGGAAGTTTGCATTCGCGCTACGGTGATTGTGGGATTGGTTGGTGCTGGTGGTTTGGGGCGTCTTCTGACCGAGCAACTCAGTAGTTTTGATTACAAAGGTTTACTAACAACTTTAATAGTTTTTCTTGGTATTACGTTTTTGGTAGATATGGTTAGCGCTTGGGTACGGCGGTCTTTACAGTAATTGTTATGTGTTTTTTATATATTTTTGCAAACTACCTCACCCTGTTGTACCAAGGTGAGGTAGGCGTTTATCATCCATTTAAGTAGCAGTCAAGTAAGCTTCTAATGCTTCAGATCCACCAATGAGTTTGCCATCAATAAACACTTGAGGAACAGTTGTTGCAGCAGTCACAGCTTGTAATGAACGAGTTGTCACTCCTTGACCTAGAACAATTTCTTCGTAATCAATGCCTCGTTCTGTCAGCAGAGCTTTAGCACGCGCACAGTAAGGACAACCGACTTTTGTAAACAGTGAAACCAACTGAGGTTTCGCTGCTTCCGGGTTAATATATCGCAGCATAGTCTCTGCGTCAGAGACTTTAAAGGGGTCACCGGGTTCATCAGGCTCAATGAACATCTTGTCAATCACGCCATCTTTCACCAACATCGAATAGCGCCAAGACCGTTTCCCAAACCCCAGGTCTGATTTATCCACAAGCATTCCCATGCCTTCTGTGAATTCACCATTCCCATCAGGTATAAAAGTTACATTTTGTGCTTGCTGGTCTTTTGCCCATTCATTCATGACAAAAGGATCATTCACGGAGATACAAACGATATCATCTACCCCGTTTTCTTTAAAGACTTTTGCCAACTGGTTATAACCAGGAACATGGGTTGATGAACAAGTGGGCGTAAACGCTCCTGGTAGGGAAAAAACGACTACAGTTTTCCCTGCAAATAGGTCATTGGTTGTCACATTGACCCACTGATGGTTCTGACGCAGGCGAAAGGTAACATTGGGAACTCTTTGTCCTTCTTTGTTAGGCAACATGAGTTTGGCTCCTTACTCTCTTGATAAATCATACTCATAACGAGTATGATTTTCAACCAAAAATTTACTACGTCATTCTAGAACAACAACGGACTTAGTGGAGCAACTTATACCAAGTTTTAGTCGGAGGTGTTTTCATCATTGCCCCCTTATATCCCCTCCTTACTGCCTTAAGCAAGGGGAATGACGGCGTTTTCTTTAACGGCGCCCTTTAAAAGGATTTATGTAAAGTTCGTCTTGGCACTCAACACCTACCTCAAATTTGCAATCAGAACGAGGATAGGCAACACATAGAAGCACGTAGCCCATCGCCTCATGTGCGGGTTTCAAGGATACCCCCTTGGACTGATCTACACAACCCTCAATCAAACGCGCTGCACAGGTGATACAAGCACCATATCGACAACCGACAGGCAATCTCAAACCAGCTGCTTCCACAGCGTCTAATATGTACTGATTTTCTGCAACTTCCACAACAAAGTTGTTGCGATTAACAAGCTCAACTTGATAGATTTTCATAACAACAATGTTAGCTTCAGACCTCATATGGCTGTTAGCTTACCTTCAGGAGAAGCGTTGTGAAAGTTGAAATCATAGATGCAACAATCGAATTCAAACCTGTGATTAAAAATCTTTATCCCTTGTATTTGCATGACTTATCAGAATTCGTGAGTGATATTGATGTCAGTGATCTGGGCTTGTTTAATGCTGAAGTTTCTAATTTATTTTGGCAAAAAGACGCCCTGTTTCCATTTTTAGTCAAAGCAAATGGGAAACTAGCAGGATTTACTCTCATTGCTTCACCTCCTTACACTTCTAAGGAGACTGATTACATGATTAATGAATTTTTCATAATTAGAAAGTACCGTCGCAAAGGTATAGGTCGCTTAGCCGCATTTGAAGTTTTTAACAAATTTCGTGGAAAATGGGAAGTTTCTGAACTGCCGAAAAATTTGCCAGCTCAACTTTTCTGGCACAAGGTCATTGGTGAGTATACCTCTGGAAGGTATGAAACTCTCAATAATGGAACAAAACAGAGATTTATAAATACAGACCTGCACTGGCACATTTTGGAGAAGCAATGAAATCCCAAGTGTTAGTGATTGAGTCAAAAGTATAGCAATCCTAAATGATTCTTTGATTCAGCTTGCTCTCCACTCAAACAACTGTTTGGCAAACTCTTCTCCGTCACAGTCCTCAACAAGGACACGAGGTAACTCAAAGCGATCGCACTGTCGCACAGTACGAGGATAGGTCGTGCAAGCATTGGTAAATCCTGCTTCTCGCACTAAAGCTGTTGTTTCCTCGCAATAGTTGCCGTGAGGATAGGCAAAACTAACGACTGGCTGTCCTACAATCTCCTCCAGGCGAGTTTTGCTCTGTTGAATCTCCTCTCTCTGTCGGGCGGTAGGTAAAAAAGATAAAAATGGGTGTGTCACTGAATGAGCACCAATTTCAATCAACTCCCCTTTCCCTAAAGTAGATACTTCCTCTAAATTCAATACGCGGTTTTCAGGGCGCAATGTTGGTACAGAACCAGCCCACCTCAGCAATTCATCCATGACCTTTTGTCGTGTTTCCGGAAGCAAGGGCGAGAGCAACCAGTAAAGTGTGCGGAAAAGAGCATGGCGAGGGGTGGGGCTATCTTCTCCCATCGCCTTCCAAGAGCGATATTGCTGATATTGCTCCTTGGTGTAATTAGCGGCTGTTCCTAAGTCCCAGCGATGAGTCGTACCGTTAATTTCTAAAAAAAGGGCTTCTGGTAAAGTCCCAGCTTCGAGCAACAGCCTATGAAGTTCATCCCACCACAAATCACGTTTTTGCTCCATATATCCACTGGTAAGAAACATGGTGGCGGGAATGTTGTAACGCTCTAGTAAGGGTTTAGCATTGTACAGATTATCTGTATAACCATCATCAAAGGTGACTGCTATCTGCCAATGAGGAACCTGACCTTGTTGCAATGTCTGGTTGCATTGCTGTAACGAAACAACTTCGCCAAACTTGCGTAAGACTTCCATCTGTTCGGCAAAGTGGCGGGGACTAACACAAATTGACCAAGGATCAGATTCCACTTCAGTAATGCGGTGGTACATCAAAATCAGACCTCCTGGTGCTAAACGCCCCCGTAAGCGTTTAGCCATCCGCCGCAGTCTGCCAATTCCAGGTATTTTCATGCTATCTACTCTGGCTTTACCGCCCTAATTGTAATCGTGACTTGATAATTGCGATCGCGATAATCTAATTCTTCCCGGCGTAGTTCTTCTGTTGCTAGCCCATAGAGAAAAGCAGTCGCAACCATGACATTTCCATAAGTCTCAATCTGGATCTTTTCTGTTGGGAAGAATTCCTCGAACAGACGCTGTACTGATAAAGCTGTAAAACTCCAACACCAGTAACTAGCCCACTGATAGTCACCAATGTGACTAATGCCGGGAACTGTGACTAGGGCGACTCCTCCAGGCTTGAGGATGCGGTGGACTGTCTTCAGCGCCGACCGGACATCATAAATAAGTTGTATTGTATGCGTCAGAATAAAGCAGTCAAAGCTATCTGATGGAATGTTATCACCGATGGTAAGGTCCCCGATAATAGTTGCCTTGGGATTGCCTTTTGCGACATGAAGTACGTCACTTTGAGTGATGCGCTCACCACCAAATTGTCGCGTGTATCCATCGTCACCAATTTCCAAGACACGCCCATGAATATCATCTTGATAACAGTTCAAGAAATTTTCAATGTAGTAGCGGTCAACCGGGCGACCCCTATCATAACCAAAGACTTGGCTCATGGGCGTTACCCGTCGCAGGCTCCCAAAGTCCACTGCACCGACGGGGGGAATGTACTTCTCACCAAGCAATTGCGTTCCTAAGAAGCGGTGGATAAGACCAGGTAATCTTTTTCGAGCAATTCGCTTGAGTTTGTTTTTCACTCGCGACAGGAAGTACAACACGGGAGAACGATAGGGGAAGAGAGCTTTTCGCAGCGCATCAGAGAGTTCGGCATCTTTGACACCCTGTGCAGTGATATACTTCTGTAGCCAGTTCAAATAAATCCGACGTGTTGGACTTGGTTTTAAAGGATGATACTCTCCTGTTTGTATTGCTTTAGAGCAACTAGACTCTGGGTGTTGACGATATCTATCCCAACAGCACCCGTCTACAAAGACTGGTGTATGCAAGCAAATTTTTGCCAGCAAGACTTGGTCCTCGAACATATGCTCAATGGTGTCATCGAATCCCCCCACAGCGTCTATAACTTCCCGTCGTACCAGCAAGCCACAAGTACAAGGTACAATCCCATCAATTGTTAAATACTGAGTCAGCAAGCTTGGCGGATGAAACAAAGTGTTAGGCAGAATACCAAGTGGTCTAAGATGGTCACGTTGGTAATCTTCCAGTTTACCCGTCCAACTGTGCCAATGTTGAGTAGGTCCGTAGACCATACCAGTCTCAGGTTGAGATTCCAAAATTACCACCTGCTGTTCTAGCTTCTGTGGCAAAAACACATCGTCAGCGTCTAGAAAAGCGACATACTTGCCTTTGGCTTTGCTGATCCCTAAGTTGCGAGAAGTACTTTTGCCGCGATTTTGGTGATTCTCATGCTCTAGATAGTAAACCTTTTCTGGGTATAGAGCGGCATACTGCTGGGCGATCGCAGTACTTTCATCTGTTGACCCATCGTCTACTAACAATAATTCCCAGTTATCATAGGATTGCGCAAGTACACTGTCTATCGCTTCTTGGATGAATTTTTCAGTATTAAAGAAGGGAGTAATGACAGAAACTAGAGGTTGGCTCTTCATCATTTTCTACACCCTAAATATGATGGTATTGTTTTAGCTTTTGAATATTCAAACTTGAGCACTACCAGATTGCAGATGATAGAGCTTGGCAAATAATCCATTCAGTTTCAGTAAATACTGGAGATTGCCTTGTTCTACAACCCGTCCTTCTTGCAGCACAATAATTTGGTCTGCCTGCTCAATAGTAGATAAACGGTGAGCAATCACAATCACTGTCCGATTTTGACTAAATGAATTGAGAGCTTCCTGAATTAAATTCTCAGAAAAACTATCCAAAGCATTAGTCGCTTCATCAAGAATCAAAATCTCTGGTTCGCGAACAATAGCGCGTGCTAAAGCGATACGCTGTCTTTGTCCCCCTGAAAGCCGAATTCCGCGATCGCCGACTATAGTATCGTAGCCTTCAGGTAATTTGCTAATAAATTCATGGGCATTTGCTTTTTTAGCAGCAGCAATAATTTCAGATTTTGTGGCATTTAAACGACCATAAGCTATGTTTTCTCCTACTGTTGTATGAAATATGTAAATATCTTGACTGACAATAGCAATTCGATTACGCCAAGAAGATAAATTTAACTCTTTTAAAGGAAATTTATCAACATAAATTTCTCCCTCCATAGCTTCATAGAAGCGACAAATCAACCCAATAAGTGTAGATTTACCTGCCCCTGATGGTCCAACTATGGCAGTTGTTTTTCCTCGGGGAATAAAAAGTGAAATATCCTGAAGTGTAGGTCTTTCTGAAGCATTGTAGCGAAAGTTAACCGATTCAAAAGTGATACCTTGCTGTAATTTTTGAAATTGAATTTGACCAGAGTGAATATAAGGTTTATTAGATTTTTCTACAAAAGACATAACATCCTCTACAGAACCTGATAAACCCATGAAATTCACACGATCAGTATCTAACCGCCTCACGACTGGCTGGAGGCGATAAAGCATAAAAATAAATGTTAATAATGTAGGGATATTAGATTTATATTGTAAAGCAATAATCAAAATACATACGAGTAAAGCAACTGCTAAAACTTCAGATAATGGTCCTGTGATTACGTAGAGCTTAGCGAGCTTCATAGCAACAGAACGCGCGTGAATAGTTGCTTGTTCAAAACGCTGTAACTCGTAAGATTCGTGACAAAAAGCACGAATTTCTCTCATTCCATAAAACCCTTCCATCACTCGGTTAGCAAGATTGTCATTTGCCTGTACAGACTCTCTTCCAAGCTTTTTGACTGCACGTGTGACTTGTTGTATGCTCAGAGAAATCAGCACTAAAGCAACAGCAACTAATAAACTCAGTTGCCAGGAAGTCAGCATTAGCAAAATCACAAAAACAAAAACTGTACAAAGATTGATAGCGATATTAACGAGGAGAAAAATAGCATCACAAGTTCGCCAAGTTTCGACATCTATTGTATTTAGCAACTTCCCTGATGGATGAGAGTCTAAAAAACTGTAACTTACGCTTAAAAGCTGCTGAAAAACTTTGCACAGTAGTCGCTGTCCAATGTGCCAGTACAACCAATGGGAGAGAAGAGTGCTAAGATATGAAAGGCAGTTTTTTAGTAAAACAAATCCCAAAATACACAGTGGAATAATCACCAAACGTCTATTTTGTGGAATATTGATAAATATTTGATTAAGAAAATTTACCAGTAAATTACTAGCTCCTCCTTGCGATTCTGTTGGAGCTAGACTTTGGAGAAAAGGGATAAAGAGACTAATCCCTAATCCCTCAAATAGGGAAGATAATATTCCCAAAATAATAACTAGTGGAATAACCCAAGGATACAATTTTAGCAGTGGTACTAAAGCCTTAATTGCCTTTACTTCTTGCATTGTTTCTCTTTGGGAAAGGATATTGGCAGCAAAATATCAATATTTTTTTGATTTACTTGTTGAGGAAATACACTTTTATAACCCTGCAAGACTTGTAACCATCTATGCTGTAAAACTTTATCATACAACTTCCTAAACTGTCGATTTTCTATTATTATTTGCCCGTTCATATCGGAAATTGCCAGCACTTTTTGAGGTTCCTGGTGTTTATTTTTTAACTGTTGTTTAAACTTTAACCAAGCTTTATGGTCTTTCCAAATTAAAGATATGAATGGTTTAAAAATAATTTTTATAATGGATGATATAAAAACCCTATACAATCCCGAATCTAAAAGTAGCAAAAAGTCTTTTATTATAGCTTTTTTCATCCAAGTAAGAGTGCTGACATAATTTCCGCAAGTAAAGCTTTTATTCAATAGGTATATATAAAGTCTACTAGCAGACCATTGATAAACAAAATTGGGAATTTCTGGATGTCTTTTTTTGACATCTGCCACAACTAGATAATAAGACTTTTCCATCTTTTTGTAGTTAGCAGACATACTTCCAACGACTTGGCGATACCCAACCAAAAACTCTGGTACAACTCGGAATTGATAAAATTCCGCTATTCGCATATGCATATCCCAATCTTCACAACCTTGAGCATTTTGTGCTCTCAATTTGCAGTTGTAATAACCTACTTGCTCAAAACAAGCACGACGAATCAAAGGGACACTGGCGTTTGCTAGAAAGTTGGAGTATAACAAAGCTGTGTAAACATCTCCTTCCACAACTTGACTGTCGAAAAAATTGTCAGCTTGATGGTATTTACCAATAACTGAGCCTTGTTCATCTATGAAGACTGACCTAGTATAAACCAACCCTACAGAAGGCTCTGATGATAAAAGCAATTTAACTTGTTTTTCGATTTTTCGGATATCCCAAATATCATCAGCATCAATTGGGGCAATATATTCTCCGCTAGACTTATGAATAGCCAAATTACGCGCAGCCGCTACTCCGGAATTTGCTTGTTTAAAAAAAACAATACGATTATCTTTTTGGGCAAAAGATTTGACGATTTCAGCAGTTCTGTCTTGGGAGCCATCATCAACAACAAAAATTTCAATATTCTTGTATGTTTGAGAAATGACAGAATGCAGCGTTTGAGCAATAAAAGCCTCTGCATTATATGCAGGTATAATCACAGAAACCAAAGGTTGATGATTATTCATAAATATTGAATGATGAAACAACTTACATGACGCCAATAGAGGTGTTTTAGTAAACAAATGTTCTTCTTGTTAGAGAACTTGGTAATGTGCCTCTAATGTGGTCATTCAGCAAATACATTTCATCAATCCACCAACACTCACATCATCTGCAGCTAAATACAAGGCTACCCTTTGGTCAATAAGTGCAATCATCATAGAAAAACCTAACCCTTGAGATACACCGGAGCATTGTTGCTTAAGTTACACCAATGATTAATTTATGCTATTGGGTATTTCAGTGATAAATTTTCACTACCTTACTGAACTACATTTTGTTGAAACTTAACCGTAAGTTAACCTGAAATAACGTATTTCAGGTGATACTGACCATGCTACCAAAAAAAGAAAGCAACAGAAAGTGTTTTAAAGTTCAGTAAAAAAAGTATTAAATATAACAATTTAGCTAATCAGAAGCTATACTCATTGGCGTAAATACGAGGGTATGAAAATTACCATATCGAAAAGCAGGGAAAAACATTCTGATTTTTAGATCTAGAGTCTGAATTTCTACCAAGCAGCAGATTGCTGCAATATTGAATCAGTTGCAAAGCGAGTGAACTGCGGGATACCATACTGACTTGGAAACATTGCCTCTAGCTTCACCTCATAAATTGTGGCTCATCTAGGTTGAATATACACAACACGAGTTTTCAGTTTCCCTTGAGAAAGAAAAGATAATGAACACATCTATCAAAATCTGTAAGAAGATTCGTACAATGATTCTGTAGCGCCACATATGTTTACTGATACAGGAGATAACCAATGCCACTACAGGCAGTTGGATCAATTGAAACAAAAGGTTTCCCCGCCGTTCTAGCAGCGGCGGATGCGATGGTGAAAGCAGGTCGAGTCACCCTCGTAGGATATATAAGAGTGGGTAGCGCTCGCTTTACAGTCAATATACGAGGTGATGTATCTGAGGTAAAAACTGCCATGGCAGCTGGTATTGACGCTGTAGAACAGGTCCATGGGGGTACCCTGGAATCTTGGGTTATTATTCCTCGTCCTCATGAAAACGTCGAAGCCGTTCTGCCTATTGGTTACACAGAACAAGTGGAAGAATACAGACAAGCGGTAGAAAATCCAGTGGTATATAGACCGAATGGTCGTTAGTCAAGAGGAGCCAGTGCTGCAGGAGGTGAAACCACCGCTCGCGTAGCGTAACCGTTGGCGCAGCCTCTGGGATAGGAGAAGGATTCACCCGAACGCGAGTGCGTCTGGTGACAGGAGAAGGGGTTTCCCGCTCTCATGGCAAGACTGGCGTTCAAGTGTCAAGTGTCAAATTAAGCAACTTTTTTGACTCATGACTAATAACTCATTCATGTCTGGTGTCTCAATTATCATCCCTACCTTAAATGAGGCGGGGTGTTTGGAACGTACACTACGCCATCTCAGTATACTGGTACCCCCAGCGAAGGAGGTACTAGTTGTGGATGGTGGCAGCTCTGACGAAACTGTCACCATAGCTCAAAAAGCTGGTGCTTCTGTTATTGCTGCCAAAAAACGCGGACGCGCTGCACAAATGAACCAAGGTGCATATGTCGCAACAGGAGAAATCCTCTGCTTTGTTCATGCGGACACGTTAGTTCCAGATGACTTGGTGGCAATAATTGAGCAGACACTAGCAGACAAAACCTTTGCTGCGGGAGGTTTTGTCTCTCTAATGACAGGTCATCGAACAACGCGATGGGGAGTGTCACTACACAACTTTGTGAAAAGTTACTACGCGCCTTTGCTTTTTCGTCCACACCTGTTTTTTCAAGGACTGCGCTTGCTGTTTGGTGACCAAGTCATCTTTGCACGCCGTGCTGATTTTTGGAAATGTGGAGGTTTTGACAGCAATCTTCCAATTATGGAAGAAGCTGATTTATGCATAAAGCTAGTGCAGTGTGGGCGAATCCGCCTTGTGAATCGCATTGTCCAAAGTAGCGATCGCCGCGTCGCACATTGGGGCTTCTTCAAAGCAACAGCCATATATCTTTACATTGGCTTCCTGTGGGGTTTGGGCGTCTCACCACAATATTTAAAGCAGTTTTATGAGGATATTCGCTGACACCCTAGCCTATCAATCACTAGCAGCTTATAAAAGTACCCTCATGGGTACTTCTAAAATTTTTGGAACTTTTTCAGAATTCTATAGTATACTGTTTTTCCTGATATGAAGGAGGGCTATCTATCTAAACACTCAGATAGATTCTCTAAATCAATGATAGAATACCTTGCTTTTTCTTACTTTTTCTTATTTTTCACCAATACCCTTTTGTTTTATATTTGCTAAGTGATGATGGATTTGTAGAACTTCTACAGGTGTTTGACTAAGCCCATTTTGACAAAAAGTCCTTAAGCGCGAATTTGAGCAAAGGTGAACTACTGGTAAGTCTTTCCAGATCCAATTATTCCAAACATGGATATACGCTGATAAAATCTGAGTCCATCCACGTTGGAAAAGTCTCACATGGTATACCCTCTGAGTAATCATCAATACATGGTACAGTTAAAGTATTAGTATAAGAAAAATGGCAAGAATACATCCGCCTGCTAGAAAACTCTAGAAAGTGAAACATACATTGGCAACACAGCGTCTAGAGAAATGAATCAAAGTTGCCAGCATAATCAAGTGTAAAATGTTATTTTTTCTTGATTCCTCAACAGAATACCTTGCATCCGCATACATTCTGGGGAGATCATTTTTCTGAGTCAACACAACAAATTCTAAGTTTACAAAATTTAAATTTAGTTTGATTGGAGAAAAAAGCTCAGAAAAGTTGATTATCCGCCTTTAGAGATTATGAAGATGCATAAAATTTTAGAACTTTCTGCATAAGTTTAGTGGTTCAGAACGTAATAAAAGTAGAAACACAATAAAAGTAGAAACACATCAGATGCCGTCATGGACATCATCAAATCAGGTGCAGTTGCCAGTGCAAAAATAAAGAGGGACAAAAGGGGGTTGTGATGCAAACTTTAAAACAGGGTTTCGAGGAGCGCAATCTCACTATGGTATTGGAGGCGGAACAACTGGCGCAATATTGGCAACAACGACTGGATATGGAATGTCCAGAACAAAGTGCTGCCAACAGGAACAGTATAGTCAAATGGCTCTTAGGAAGTGACTTACAACGGTTTGAGGCACTCAACTCAAAGGAATTAGAAATCGCCAAACAGGCGATGGAGTATCGCTATAAAATTTTATGTCAACGCTACTTGGGAATTGCCAGAGAACGTGCGTACCGTAATCTGATTACGCGATTGGGAAGTTTGGTCACATTACGCCATAAAATCCAAACTTGGGTTGCGCTGAGTCGCGATCGCCAGCGGACAGTACTAGATGTGCTGCAAGAAGTTATCCAAGAATTACTGCAAAGCGATAACTATATACAACAGCAAATGGCTTGCATCACAGAATTTACCACTGATGATAGGTTAAAGAACGCCCTGCTGTTTGCCAGTGTAGAAGAGTACTGTTTGCGACCAGTACGCAATCAACCTCTTTTGGTTTATCGCTTTGTTAACTATTTGCGACGCACTCAGCGTGGTGGCTTAACCCAAGTGCCAACCAATGACTTAGTCAGGCTTGTCTCTGAGGAAATTCTCACCGATGATAGTGACAATCGAGTCAACTTGGTCGATACTCAGGCGATCGCCGAATATCAAGAAGCACAAGAGGTAGAAGAACAACAAGCACTGCGGCAAACAGTTAAGCAGGAATTTGAGGATTATTTACAAGAAAATCTTGGGCAAGAAGCTGTAGAGTGGCTGCGACTTTACTTGCAAGGAAAGTCTCAAGATGAAATCGCCAAAAAATTCAATAAGCCGATCAAGGAAGTGTACCGACTCAGAGAAAAAGTCAGTTACCATGCTGTCCGCGTATTTGCCCTCAAAGGTAAACCAGAACTGGTTGATAGCTGGTTATCAACTTCCTTGAAAGAACACAACTTGGGGCTGACTCTCAAGCAGTGGGAACAATTGTCTGAACAATTGACACCTCTGCAACGCCAGGTTCTGGAGTTGCGTAAAGCAGGTTATTCCATAGAAGACACGGCTTCTGCGTTAAAACTCAAAACCCATCAAGCTATGGGTGAATGGACTAAAGTTTATTTGGTCGCCCAGAGTTTGAGAAGTCAAGACTGAGGTCGTCCTGAAAAAGAAAGTGGTAATTGGTCTGGTAATTTCAAGTTGATAGTCTAGTAGCTGTATAGCTACTGAACTATACAATCTTGACGACTGACTCAAAATAACCTGTTACCAAGTCATAAACAATCCCCTGGCTATTTGTCGTTTCTTTAACTTTTGTTGACTTAAGGATAATGATTTATTTACTACCACCTGATCTAAAGACAGAATAGTATATAAAAGAACATCAATCAATAAGATCGTATGTTGTCTTCAGAGGGTAAACCAACTGACTCCGCAGCGATTGGTAATCAAGTGCCATCTACGACAGAAACTCAATGGAATCAAGAACTAGATTGCCAGCAAGTCTTCCAACTAATCGAAAAAATCTTGTTCTTTGAAGCCTGTCTCTACTACCAAATCCTGCCCTTTAAACTAGAAGACAACAAACTCTTGCTGGGAATGGTGAATCCTCAAGACAGCGCAGCGTTCGATTACGTCAACCGCATAGTCTCTTTTATGAATTGCACGTTAGTCACCCGGCCGATAAGGGGTGAAACTCACCGTGAGATACTTTCAGCTTATCTCAACTACAAGAATAGATCGCTCTCTACATTCTCAACAGACATCACTCCACCAAAAGTAGCCGCTGTTGATGAGCAGAGGTCATCGTCTGCCAGTGGCTACCTGAAACCACATCTCGCACAATCCATCACTGAAAAATTAGGAAACGGGGAAGTCACGGACGATTTCTTCTTTCCCTCTTCTTCCAGTCACACCCTCTCTGTTTCCTCTTTCCCCCTTCTCCCCCTCACCCCTCACATGATTTCATCTAAGATAGAGGATTTAAAAGGGGTTGAAGAAAAAACACAACAGGGTGAAACAGAAGACTCCAACCGTTTGTACATCTTGCACATACCAGTTCCAGAGGCATTATCTCCTGTCAATGAACTAGCAACATTACCACCTAAAAATTTACTAGAGCAACTACTAGGGCGAGTTCTATCAGGCGGAATTGGTCGCCTATATCTGGAAAGACAACCGTACCAAGGCAGAATACTCTGGAGTGAAAATGGAGTCTTACAGTCTGTATTAGAAAAACTGTCCGTCTCCGTTTTTCAAGGAGTCCTCACTGAATTAACTTGCGGGGAGTTTGAGGGGCGATAAGTCCCCCACTGTATTCGGTACTCCGAATCAGTGGTGGGATACATGGACCCCTCATAGAAAAAGGCAGTACTCGACGTACTGTCTTTTTCTTATCTCCAGAAACTTCTAACAGATAAGCGCAGTCTGTTAGAATATGTAAGGAGGTCGAAAAATGTTGAGTCTGACTTACAGCTACCGAATTTATCCAGATGCCGTTCAAGAAGCAAGAATGCTTGCTTGGATGGAATCGTGTCGCAAAGTGTATAACTACGCACTGCGGGAACGCAAAGACTGGATTGCTTCGCGTAAATGTGCTGTCAATGCTTGCTCTATTCGCTCCGAATACATTATCCCGGGTGACACGCCATACCCTGACTATTACAAACAACAAAACGCACTGACACCAGTCAAAAAGGATAATCCAGAACTTCAAGACGTTCAGTCTCAGGTATTGCAAGATGCATTGAAGAGACTTGACCGGGCATTTAAGTTTATGATAGGACGCGGTTTTGGTTTTCCCAGATTCAAGAAATTTGGTCAGTATCGTTCTTTTGTGTTCCCGCAGTTCAAATCCAACCCCGTTACGGGTTTTCAGATTAAACTGCCTAAGATTGGGGCAATGCCAATCAACTTGCATCGTCCAGTTCCAGACGGGTTTGTCGTCAAGCAGGTTAGAGTTGTCAGCAAAGCATCGGGATGGTACGCTCAATTGATTTTGGAATCTGGTGTTTCCGTACCTGATGTTATGCCAAATGGTAATTCCATTGGTATTGATGTTGGGTTGGAAAAATTCTTGGCTGTCTGTGATGGACGGTTGGTAGAAAGACCCCAGTTTTTCAACTCTTTGCAACGCGAGCTTAGATGGCTGCAACGCAAGTTGAAAAACAAGACCAAAGGCTCTGCCAATTACCGAAAAGCGCAGCACAAGATACGTAGATTGCATGAACGCATTTATGACACGCGCAAACAGTTTCACTATCTAACAGCACACTCTTTGTGCAACGGTGTTGGTATGGTCTTTGCCGAGGATTTGAACCTTAAAGCAACCAGTCGAGGAATGCTGGCAAAACATTGCTTGGACGCTGCTTGGGGTAGCTTTCTGGAAATCCTTTCTTGGGTTTGTTGGAAGCGTGGAGTGTACTTCGCCAAGGTGAACCCCAATGGGACTAGTCAAACCTGTCCTCAATGTGGAACTCATACCGGGAAGAAAAAATTGTGTGAGCGTGTTCATGTTTGTCATGAATGTGGATATACAACAGACCGCGATGTTGCTGCTGCAATGGTGGTGGAACAGAGGGGTCTTGCAGCCGTGGGACACACGGTCAAGCTGCCTGTGGAGGTATCGTTGTCCGGGGACGCAAGTCTAGGCACGACCCGTGAAGCAGGAAAGACTAAGAAGTGATTCTTGGGAAGCCCCCACTGTACTCGGTACTCCGAGTCAGTGCTGGGAGGATGTCACAACGATTCGCCTCTCTTGGTGTAACCGCGATTGTAGAACCAAAACAGGTGGAGAAGGAATGCCTGTATCAGCAAAACCATTTGTTATTACGCTTGCGAGTGATGCCGGGTATGTACGGTGAAGAAGCGACACTACAAGTGTTGCGGGGAGCAGCATTAAAGTTCTATCAACAGCAGCAGTTAGCACGGTTGAGCCGCGACACATTGGGTATATCCCAGCAACTTAACTATAAGCTACATGAGTTGAAACAGCGACTGACCTTAACTCACAACCTCACATCCAGACAATTAGAGGCTTTTCATAGTCTAAATCAGTTGTTGGAGCATTTAGACCATCAAGTAAGAGTCGTAACAGAAATATCTGAACGACCAAAACGTCATAAGTAGCAGTACTAAGCTATTGCACTGTTGCTGGGGACTGAACGTCATCTCAGTGAAAACGCTGTTTTCGATTCCAAATGTATTGTGTTGTAATGGAAAACTAGATTCGGTACACCTAAGAGGTAGTACTTGATTAGTAACAACATTTGATACCTAGCCTGTTAATAACTACATTTTTCTAAATGTAGTTGCAAATTAGTATTTCCTACTCATTCAATATTTTTGTAAATTTTTCATGCAGACAGAGGTTGTTAGTGAATTATTCCCCCTGATGAGTACAGCTAACCCACAAACCTTGGAATGGCTGCTCACCGTCGCTATTGAACACGAATATCCATCTGGACGCGCCGTTTTGATGGAAGATGCTTGGGGAAACGCAGTTTACTTTATAGTTTCTGGTTGGGTTAAAGTCCGACGCACGCTAGGAGAAGATTCTGTCACCCTTGCCATTCTGGGTCAAGGAGATTTTTTTGGAGAAATGGCAATTTTGGATGAATCTCCCCGCTCAACTGATGTGATTGCTCTTTCACCTGTAAAGTTGTTGAGCATCTCTAGAGAGCGTTTTATTCAAATATTATTTAGAGATCCTCAGTTACACCACCGAATGCTGCAATTGATGGTGCGACGACTGCGGCAAACTAACCTCCGCTTGCAAATGCGGTCTTCGCCGCCAGCTGTAAAACTGGCTCACACCCTTGTTAGTCTAGGTGAACACTATGGTCAGACATCGCTGATAGGTAGGGAAATATACGACATACCCTTTAGAGATTTAGCAGATGTGACAGCAATCACTATCGAAGAAACCAGTAAAATTATGGAAAAATTGCACGAAAAAGGTTGGATTAAAATAGACAATACTCACCAAACAGTTTATCTCATAAATTTTAGACAGTTGATTAATTTAGCTGGCAAAGTGTAAAGTAGTGTGTAAATAAGTGTTAAGTGCTGAGGAAATAGCCGTGAGCAAGTTTTTTGACTTGCAACTCTTGTCTATCATAGCTATTAAACAATTCATAACTAAGAATTCTTACTTACACCTACAGATGACTGAAGCAACTGCACCTCGCACTCACACTTACACAAAGCAAACCGCACCGACGATTCACTATCGGGTGGCAATGCCAAAGCCAGAAACACACCTGTTTGAAGTGACCTTGCGTCTGGCAGGCTATCTATCCCCGGTTCTGGATTTGAAATTACCAGTGTGGACACCAGGGTCTTACCTTGTGCGGGAATATGCCAGGCACTTACAAGATTTTGCGGCTTTTGGTGATGATAAGCCTTTAAATTGGCAGAAAATCAGCAAAAATCACTGGCAGGTAGAGACAGGCAATGCGTCGCAAGTGACAATAAGTTACCGTATTTTTGCTAACGAGCTATCAGTGCGAACAAATCACCTGGACTCTACTCATGGATATTTCAACGGTGCAGCACTGTTTTTTAGAATACCTGGTTGGGAGGAGCAACCAATTCAGATAACGGTAGTACCGCCATACCCACAATGGCAGGTCACCACAGCATTACCACCAGTACCAAAGAAGGCAAACACTTTCTGTGCGTCAGATTTTGACATTCTTGTAGATAACCCCTTTGAGATTGGTCTCCACCAGTTGCATCACTTCGATGTCTTGGGAAAGCCCCATGAATTGGCAATCTGGGGAAAAGGCAATTATCAAGTGCAGCAAATCATTGCAGATTTTAAGAAAATTATCGAAGTAGAAGCACAAATGTTTGGTGGGTTGCCATATGAACGGTATGTGTTTCTGCTGCATTTATTTGCTCAGGCTTATGGCGGCTTAGAGCATAAAAACTGCTGCTCACTCATTTATCAACGTTTTGGTTTCCGCGATCGCGAAAAGTACGAACGCTTCATACAATTGGTTGCACACGAGTTTTTCCACTTGTGGAACGTCAAGCGGATTCGCCCCAAAGCATTTGAGGTTTTTGATTACGACCAAGAAAACTATACTCCGTCACTTTGGTTTTGTGAGGGAACAACAAGTTACTACGATTTGTTGATTCCTCTGCGGGCAGGAATTTATGATGCCAAATCATTTTTGAATTACATGAGTAAGGAAATTACTCGTTATGAAACGACTCCAGGACGGAAGGTACAACCCCTTTCAGAGTCGAGTTTTGACGCTTGGATCAAACTGTACCGCCAGGATGCCAACAGCAGCAACAGTCAAATGTCTTACTATCTCAAAGGGGAAATGGTGTCGTTTTTACTAGATTTGCTGATTCGTTCCCGACACAGAAATCAGCAATCACTTGATGATGTCATAAGAAAAATGTGGCATCAGTTTGGCAAAAATGAAATTGGTTATACTCCAGCGCAGTTACAGGAAGTCATTGAACTGATTACTGGTATAGATTTGACTGATTTCTTCAAACGCTACATTGATGGGATTGAAGATTTACCTTTCAACGAATACCTAGAACCATTCGGCTTGCAACTTGTCCCAGAAAAGGAGGAAGAAGAACCTTATCTAGGTATAAGGGTTAATACTGAGAATGGAAAGGAAATTATTAAATTTGTTGCAGCAGGTTCACCAGCGCAATTGGCTGGAATTGACCCAGGAGATGAGTTGCTAGCCATTGATGGTTTGCGAGTCGGGACAAATGGATTAGGCGATCGCCTCAAAGATTACCAGCCACAAGACATTATTCAAGTGACAATTTTCCATCAAGATGAACTCCGTACCCTACCTGTGACCCTGGCTTCCCCACTTTCAGGCAAATATCAATTGAAAGCAGTAGAAAATCCCTCTCCTACACAAAAAGAAAACTTTGCTGGATGGTTAGGTGCACCTTTAACAACCCTACGCTAGTCAGTTGTCATTAATAATTCGTAATTCGTGTTTGCTAATGAATCCGAATTACGAATTAAAGCCGTGTGTAGGTAATATTGTGACAAGGTGGAAACTTCATCAACGGAGGGATCAAGATGCAAAAGTATATATGCGGCGTCTGTGGCTACGAGTATGACCCAGAAATAGGCGATCCAGATGGAGGTATAGAACCGGGGACGCCTTTTGAAGACATACCAGACGACTGGGTTTGTCCTGTCTGCGGAGCAACAAAAGACCAATTTGAGCCTGAAGAATAAGCAACTATTCACTATGCTGGCGCTGTAAAACTCCTTCAAAATGCTCAACCGTTGGAAATGGGTCGTAGAAATGGTGCAGTAATCGTTTCCATTCATTATATTCTGGCGACCTACGAAACCCAGTAGTATGGTCTTCCACGGTTTGCCACCGGACAAGAAGCAAGTAGCGGTTTGGAACTTCGATACAGCGATGAAGTTCATGAGATATGTATCCGTTCATTGAAGCAATGATGGAAGATGCTTTGGCAAAAGCGGCTTCAAACTCGCTCTCCATACCGCTGCGAACATTTAGCATTGCTACTTCTAAAATCATAAAATTTTACAGGAAGTGTTCAACCCTGTTTTTCTAACTTATGAAAACAACAGTATAGTAGAACACAATATTTGACAAATTATCATTTTTCCTTTAAGTATACTTCTTGCATAAATCTTTACCCTCACCCTAAATCCCTCTCCCAATTTTGGGAGAGGGACGCGTGAGATTAGCTCCCCTTCTGCCAATTTTGCAAGAAGGGGTTGGGGGATGAAGACAGGTTTTACATTCATGCAAGAAATCTAGTCATCTTCCAGATCTATTGGATTCGTTAGCTCATAGGCTTTCTGCTTTCGACACTGTAACTTTAGATTGATGCATTTAGAAGTCGGTTTAACTAAGCTTCTAAATTGTTGGAGGAAATTTTTAGATAGTATCTAGCTTCGACTTAGAAAAAGTTAATATCTTCTGAAATCTTCGTGTGAAAAGCAATGAAGTAGGCAGACAGAATTTGTGGTAGGAGAGCTAGTGCAGCTAGTGCGTCCTTAGAGGTTCCATCGAGTGTGCAAACTGGCGTTGCGGTCTTCCTTTGAGTACACCATCAATTGCAAAGGATAGCATGGGTACTCAAAGGCTAACCCATCCTACATTTATTTAAATCGAGCCACTCACTAGACTCATAGCTATCAGCTAAAAAAGTCAAGAATCAAAAGTTAAAAGAATTTTTTACATCTTGAATTTTTACTTTTGCTTTAAGACCGCTGACTATTTTTTACTTTCTGATATTGTTTCAGGGGCATGACAGGAGCAGAATTTTCTGTGATTCAAGCAATCCATACCACTCCAGGGAGAGTTAGATATAAGGTTAATGAACTTTACCGTTCGGAATCTCTGAAACGACACCTTGAGCATTCTCTCTCTAAGAAGCCAGAGATAAGTTTTATTTCTGCTAATCCACTTACTAGCAATCTTCTTGTCTATTTTAAGGGAGACACTAATCCTTCTAAAATCGCATCTCTCATTGAAAAAGTTGTCATAGATTACCAAAATCACCAAGGAAAATCTCAAGCAAATAATTTAATAAAGACCAAGATTAAAAAACAAGAACTAAGAAAACAAAAAAAATCAAGAAAATCAGTTGCCAATTCCCAAGAACAAAGGGTAGAAAACTGGCATCTTATGGAAGTCAACACTGTTTTAGATGCATTAAAAACTTCAAAAGCATCTGGACTATCTACTAAGATTGCTGCCGAAAACTTAAAGAAATATGGAGCTAATGTCCTATCAGCACAACAAACTCGCTCTGATTTGAGTATCTTCATTGAGCAATTCAAATCTCTGCCAGTTGCTTTGCTAGGCGTCGCAGCTGGTGTTTCAATTTTTACTGGAGGGCTTGTTGATGCTTTAGTTATTCTAGGTGTTGTTGGTCTAAATGCTGTCATTGGTTATACAACAGAAAGAGAATCAGAAAGAATCATTCATTCCCTGAGAAGTCGTGAGCAAACATCAACTTGGGCAATGAGAAATGGTAAACAAATAGAAATCCCTACAGATGCAGTTGTTAGAGGAGATATCTTAGTCCTTAAACCTGGTAGCTATTTAGCAGCAGACGCCAGACTGGTTGATAGCGATAATTTGAGTATTGATGAGTCTGCCCTGACTGGAGAAAGCATTCCTGTAAATAAAACACCTACAACCCTTATCGGCGAAGATGTCCCACTTGGCGATCGCACAAACATGGCTTACAAGGGAACTTTGGTCACTGGCGGTCAAGGTTTGGCTGCAGTTGTGGCGACGGGCAAATATACAGAAATGGGCAAGATTCAACAAATGGTTAATGAGGCGGTTGCAACCGAAACACCACTCGCAAGGCAACTCGACGAGGTTGGTAGTCAACTGGTTGCAATGAGTATGCTCATTTGCGGTGGAGTCTTTGGCATCGGAGTCCTGAGAGGATATGGTTTAGTACAAATGCTCAAGTCATCTATCGCCCTTGCAGTTGCTGCGGTTCCTGAAGGTCTACCCACCATAGCCACGACAACTTTGGCGTTAGGCATTCAAGATATGAGGAAACATAAAGTCCTCGTTCGTACTCTCAGCGCCGTGGAAGCTTTGGGTTGTGTGCAAACAATTTGCCTAGATAAAACCGGAACCATCACAGAAAACCGGATGTCAGTCGTCGAAATATATATAGATGGCAAACACGTTGTAGTTTCTGACGGTGAATTTATTGTAAATGATAAACATATTAACCCATATGCTTGTGATGAACTTTTAAAGCTAATTCACGTATCGGTTCTGTGCAACGAAAGTCAAGTCAACCAAGAGCAAGATGGCGAGTATTCTCTCGAAGGTTCATCAACAGAAAATGCTTTGATTCACATGGCTATCAGTGCTGGAGTGAATGTCACAGAGCTTAAGCAAAAGTACCCAGTGTTGCAAACCATCCTGCGTTCAGAAGACCGCAACATCATGACTACGGTACACAGAACGAGCGAACAGCATAAATTGATTGCTGTTAAAGGCAGCCCAGCAGAGGTTGTACGAATATGCAAATGGTGGTTGAAAAACGGGCAACTAGTGCCTTTAACAGAAGAAGACAGGGAAGCAATTGAAATTGAAAATGACCGCATGGCAGGCAAAGCCCTGCGAGTGCTTGGCGTAGCTTATAAGCATATAGATGACACTAACCATGGGAACAATCTTGAACAAGACCTGACATGGCTGGGTCTGGTTGGGATGGCTGATCCTATTAGAAAAGGTGTCAAACAGTTGATGGCAAACTTTCATCAAGCTGGTATTGATACAGTGATGATTACTGGGGATCAAAGTCCAACAGCTTATGCGATCGCCAAGGAATTACACCTCTGGCGAGACGAGAAACTAGAAATTCTTGATTCAACTAACCTCAAAAATCTCTCTCCTGAATCACTCACAGCACTAGCTGACAAAGTGGAAGTGTTTGCTCGCATCAGTCCGAGCAATAAACTACAAATCGTCCAAGGTTTGCAAGCCGCCGGAAAAGTCGTTGCTATGACAGGTGATGGCATTAACGATGCTCCAGCTCTCAAGGCTGCACAAGTTGGTGTGGCTATGGGCAAAGGGGGAACAGATGTGGCTCGTGAGGTTGCAGATATTGTCCTGGAAGATGACAGGCTGGAAACCATGATTATTGCCGTCAGTCGGGGACGGACAATCTACAACAACATCAGAAAATCTGTTCACTTCTTGCTTGCCACGAATCTGAGCGAAATCATGGTAATGACCATCGCTACCGCAGTTGGTTTAGGCGAACCTTTGAATGCCATACAACTCCTCTGGCTGAATTTAGTCAGCGACATTTTCCCAGGTCTTTCCCTTGCTTTGGAAGCACCAGAACCAGATGTGTTGAGTCAAACACCACGCAACCCTGACGAACCGATTATTAAAACTTCCGATTTTGGGAGAATCACTTTCGAGTCAGCAACGATTTCTCTGAGTACTTTAGCAGGCTATGGTTATGGTCTAGTGAAATATGATGGCATAGGACCGCAGGCAAACACCATTGCATTTATGAGCTTAACATCGGCACAATTGTTGCACACAATCAGCTGCCGTTCGGAAAAGCACAGCATATTTAGTAGGGAAAAATTACCGACTAATTCCTACTTAAATACTGCTCTTCTGGGGTCTTTTGCTCTGCAGTTGATTGCTATAGCTTTCCCACCACTTAGGGCTCTGTTGAAGATTGCGCCAATTGATGTTGTGGATGCTCTCGTTATTGGCGGTAGTGCCTTGCTACCTCTGCTGGTGAATGAAAGCACGAAGAATATAACAATAGATGAAAAAGATGAAAATCTTTCTCCGTCCTCAGACTAAAAGTCTAAGGCGACACAAATAAAGCCTGCCCAGGCAGGCTTTATAGATGCAAGAAGTCTAATAGCTAAGGGAAAAGTTTATGAAAAAAGACTTCATGTTTACATCTGAGTCCGTAACAGAAGGACATCCTGATAAACTCTGCGACCAAATTAGCGATGCAATTCTAGACCGTTTTCTTCTACAAGACCCCTATGCCAGGATCA
Source organism: Nostocales cyanobacterium HT-58-2 (assembly GCA_002163975.1). Lineage (GTDB taxonomy): Bacteria > Cyanobacteriota > Cyanobacteriia > Cyanobacteriales > Nostocaceae > HT-58-2. The sequence continues at coordinate 800,232 of CP019636.1, forward strand.
CAACAGAATGTGCTGTCGCTACAGGCATTGTTTTTATCGCAGCAAGATTTGAATCGAGTGCCAGTGTAGATTTTACAAATATAGCGAGACAGGTCATCGATGAGGTCGGCTACGAACAGAAGGAATTTAATGGAAAGACTTGTAGCATTTTAACAAGCCTCAAAGAATTGCCTACCGATGAAGACCGTTTTTTTGACGAGAGAAATTTATCAGACGAAGAGATAGAGCGAATTCCTGTCAGAAATCAAGCAAATGTCTTTGGTTTTGCCTGCAATCAGACATATGCTTTGATGCCATTACCAATATGGTTGGCGCACAAAATTGCAAAGCGACTTAGTGAGGTGAGACGGCAAAATTTACTTTCATATCTTACACCTGATGGCAAAACTCAGGTTGGGGTTGAATATAGAAATTGTAGACCCTATAGAATCTATAGTATTACAGTTATTGCCAGCCAAAATAAAGCATCAAAACCTGATTTAAATCAACTCCGAAATGATATTCGCGAAGCAGTTATTCAACCTATCTTTCAGGATGAACAAATTAAACCAGATAGCAATACAAAAATCTTTATCAATCCTGATGGACCCTTTATCAAGGGAGGTCCAGCTGTGCATTCTGGCTTAACAGGAAGAAAAAACGCCATAGATACTTATGGTGAATACGCCAAACACAGTGGTTCAGCTTTGAGTGGCAAAGACCCAATAAGAATAGATAGAGTAGGAGCTTATGCTGCTCGTTATGCAGCAAAAAATATAGTAGCAGCAAATCTTGCTGATGAATGTGAGGTACAGCTGAGTTATTCTATAGGACTTTCCAGACCTGTTAGTATTCAGGTCCAAACTTTTGGCACAGGTAAAATTTCTGATGAGGAAATTACAACACTTCTTGAGAAGCATTTTGATTTCCGGCTTGCAGGAATCATCAAGCAGTTCAATCTCAGATTTCTGCCATCACTGACTAAAGGTGGATTTTACAGAAAATTAGCCACCTATGGTCATGTGGGCAGAGTAGATCTGGACCTTCCTTGGGAAAAGACAGATAAGGTTGGTACATTTTGAAGGGGAAAAATATGGATTTTTTTGTGTAGGGTGAGTTCTATCATTCCACCGCAGGTTCTAACATCCGAATTGTCCCAGCATCAGCATCGATTTCCACCTCTAAACCAATAGGCAATGTCAACACATTTTCAATGTGACCAATCATCGCACCAGACCAAGCAGGAATACCCAGTGGTTTGATATGGTCCCAAATGACTTCTTCTAAGGTCAGAGAACCATAGTCAGCGTCAGGCGAACAATCAGAACATTGCCCAAAAACAAAGCCGGCAAGTTTGTCAAATAAACCCGCAATTTTCAGGTGAGTCATCATCCGGTCAATGCGGTAGATATTTTCGCGAGTGTCTTCCAAAAATAGAATCGCACCCCTAAAATCGGGTAAGTAAGGAGAACCTACAATAGCTGATAAAACTGAAAGATTTCCACCAATAAGTCTGCCTTTTGCTTTACCAGACGTAATAGTTTGTTTACGATACTTTACCTGCATCAAACGGTCAGAATCGTCGCCATCTTTCATGTTTTGAAAGGTTACAGTTTCACCGCTAAATAAAACACGGCGAAAATAATCTGTTTGGGTTGTTCTCCAAGAACTGAGTCCGTTGGGACCGTGAAATGTGACAATATTTGTCTGAGCATTCAATCCGAGAATTAAAGCTGTGACATCGCTAAAACCAACCAAAATTTTGGGATTTTGACGGATGCGCTGGTAATCTAAGTAAGACAACATCCGGCTACATCCCCATCCACCGCGAATTGGCAAAATGGCAGCGATAGAGGAATCGCTAAAAAACTGGTTAATATCAGCAGCACGGTCTTTGTCTTTACCTGCTAAATAACCATACCTTTCTAGTAGATGCGGTGCCAGTCGAGGGACAAGTCCTAATCCCTTGACTGCATCTATGACAATATTCAGCTCTTCTCGGACAAATGTCGCACCAGCAGGACTGACTATTCCCACAACAGATCCTGGCTGCAAACGTTTGGGTTTTAAGAGTGGTCTACGATCTGCTCTTACTAACTTTAAAGGAGAGGTTAACACTGAAGAGGTAGCAGCCAAACTCAAGAGAAAGGTACGGCGGTTAATCATAACCTTATGTCCCTACACTCAAAGTCGCTGATTGAGATTCCTTTTGAGAGTAGAGGTAGTCGCAATATAATGCCCACGAAGCCCCAAATAAACCAGTTAGGGAACCTGAGATTGCCGCTAAAACACCCCATCCAAGTGGTCCAGTCCAATTAGTAATTTCTTTTAGTATTGCTGTACTGACTTTACTGACAATATAGGCTGTTCCCGTTGCTGCGATCGTAACTAAACCTAATTCTACCAACATTTCTAGAAGTCCCTTGCTGGATAAATCCTCCTCAAAATAGATTTTCCAGACTCTCGTATACATCACAATATCGGATGCAGTTATTATCAGCTGCTTGGGAAGTTCCACGCCAGGGGTTGGCGTAGCCGTGGCACTACCGCTACCAACAGCATAGGTGGCAACTGCCAAAACAGCGTCTAATCTTTTTTTGCCCAGATCACTCACGGTCTCAACTCCTGTACCTTTAGAGAGGTAGTGGTTAGTTGCCAAGATTGCACAAACAACTTTTGACTAACAGCTACCGTCACTAAAATAGACTATACCTTGACTGACTCATCTGGGAAATTTTAGTCAACTTGATGCTTCTTACCAATGAATAAGATAGTAGGATGGCACAGTGACTTATCATTCTTCTTGTTTTTCAGTTTGCGCTTCCTCACTTGGGCGTTCGAGAGCGGGAGGATAATCTACAAACTCTTGGGTTCTGGTCGTATTCGTCACAATACCTTCTTGTAGAACATCTTCAGGTTCTACTGATTTATCTGCTGCTGACAAATTAATTTGACCACTTGTATTGACATTAGGTTTGTCACTGGTACCTTTATGATTTGCATGACCGCTAGGCATAGCTATTTCCTCAAAAATGGTAATGAGAACATACCCTCAGCCTAAACCTCTGTGTCATGAGTAATACACTGTCATAAGGCTTAAATTCAAGTCGTTGTTTCTCATTAATTTGCTAGTTTCCGTAAAAGATAATTTTTGTAATAGCGATTGTCATACTAATTTTTTAAGAATTGACCAGTTATTCATGACAAATAGATCAGCTATTCATTCTGCCAGGTGATGCTGCATCAAAGTTTAAAACGATATCTTAAAGATACAAAGGTTTTTTGAACTTTTGAGACTAGAACTATGAAAAAATTTATTATTGCTACTCTAGTAACTTTAACTACTACTGCTGGATTTTTTATCAATACCCAGATCGTTCAAGCTCATCCTCGACGTTACTATCACTATCTCCCATATAGACACTATCCACTGTATGGATATCCATTTAGATATTGTTATCCAGTAACAAACTGGTCTGTTGACGAAGACCCTGCCTATCATCCTCAAGCTTACGCTGACGGCTATCGTCAAGGACAACAAAGTGCTAAAAATGGAGACAAATACAAGCCACGTACTGCTGGTGGTGAATTTAGTCGTGGTTTTGATGACGGTTATTACGGTAGGGCATTTTCTGGTCAAAAACAAACCGTTCCCAACGAATATAAGCCGTACACTACCTCAGAATGCAGTTGGTATTGACTCTGCTCAGAGTAAAACCTAGTTTCTCAAAGAACCAAGTTTCTTTATGCGATGCCTTCTTACAGCAATGAAAGCAGAAAGCCCACACGTTGAAGGTGTGGGGACGCCAGACACCTACGGAGGAGCCAGTGCGGTCTTGGGGAGCCAGTGCGTTGCGCGGGTTCCCCGCGTTGTAGCACCTGGCGTGTTTCCCCAAGTGGAGCATCTGGCGTTGGAAACCCTCCTTCAGTGCTGACTCATGAATGCGTTGCAGCTTTAGCTGCCGTGCCCATGTTTCAACGAATTCGGACAAACAGAGTTTCTCAGCCGCCGCCGCTTCTTGAAGGTTTTGATAGGCTGTGTCCGTTAATCCAATGGCTCGCTTCTTCTTAATTCCTTCATACAAAATAGGTACGTTCTTCAATCTTTTCTTGCCCATGTTCGCGACTCTTTAGTTCTTGGTGTTATACTAATTGTAGCGACAGGTGAAAGTCCAAGACAGGGTGTCCGGCAAATAGGGTTGAGCCTTTTGGCAGACAGTACCCCACTCCGTGGTCGAATCACAATACTTGCTGCTCGGTGGTGAAGTCGAGTTAAAACATAGCCAGAGTTTCTAACAGAAACCAAATCCAGAAAAAGCAAAATAATTTCAGAAATTAAGGTATCGTGGGGCGCACGAAAACCAGGGAAATGACAGAACCAGCTTCTAAGGCACTGTCTACAAGTACCTAACGCTTGGGGATGATGAAGCCCTCTGGGGCTATCTAAATCAAGCTCAAAACTTGGTTCAATAGAACGGGTTTTTGGTTTGAGGACTGCTCGCAAGAGATAGATAGTTTGAAGGTACGTCAATGAACCAAGAATCCCACGGCTTTATACCACATTGGAGCGAAGCGAAATGTGGTAGCCGTGGGAGCGTCAATTCTGCCTTTGTTTTTGACCTCTTAGCCAACTTCAGTAACTTGGGGTTGGCAATTGAGCTAAACATATGTTATTTTGTTATATTAGTGTAGCTAAGGACGTATAGCTCAGTTGGTTAGAGCGCTACGTTGACATCGTAGAGGTCACTGGTTCGAATCCAGTTACGTCCATATGTGTTGTACAGTGACTAATTAATTGTCATCCACAGCAGATTATGTCGATGCCAGATTGTTTGTCCGCGTTGACAAATTACTGCCACTTGGCATGGAACTAGCGAAGACACTGACTTGGAAATTGAGGCTGAGAAAGTTTACCCTATAACTGTTTAGGTCGTCATCTTGGTAAGTCTTCATGGTCGAGCAAGGAAGCCAGTCACCGTCTAGTAATCAAACTATTGCAGACGAGATGACAACTTATCTTCAAGCATGTCTGGCAAATCGCTACTTCATGGGGTCGGTATTGGTTGCCCGTGCAGGTGAAGTACTCTTGAGTGCAGGCTACGGCATGGCTAACCTGGAACATGATGTTCCTAATACACCTTTGACAAAGTTTCGCATCGGTTCCATTACCAAGCAGTTCACCGCAACAGCAATTCTGCAACTTCAGGAGCAAGGTTTGCTATCGGTGCATCAAAAGATTTCAACTTATTTGCCCGACTACCCTAACGGCGAGCAAATTACCATACATCAACTGCTCAACCACACTTCAGGGATTCCTAGCTTCACTCTCCTTGATAACTTCGAGCAGATAACGAAAATCAAAGTAACCTTGGATGATTTGATTGCCCGGTTTAGTGGTGAACCACTAGAGTTTACGCCAGGTGAACGCTACTGCTACACCAACTCTGGCTACGTGGTACTCACCAAGATTATTGAAATACTCTCCGGTCACTCCTACGCCGATTATCTGCAACACCAGATTCTGGAGCCTTTAGGAATGGTCAACTCAGGCTATGATCGGCAAGAGGCGATTTTGCCCCATCGAGCTTCGGGCTATGTTTTCTCTGGTGTTACCTATCAAAATGCAAATTTTGTCGATATGTCATGGCCATCGGGTGCTGGAGGAATGTACTCAACGATTGAAGATCTTTATAAGTGGGAACAAGGGCTTTATACCGATGCAGGATTGAGCGCCAACTCCAGAGAAATGATGTTTACACCAAAGGTCGTGATTCTTGAAAAAGAAGACGGCAAAGGAGCTTACCACGGTTATGGCGGAATTATATGTACCCACTTAGAACGCAAACTTCTGTACACTGGTGGCGGGATTGATGGCTTCAGCACTCGCATTGCTAGATATCCAGATGAGCAAATTTCTATTATTGTGCTTACTAACATTGACGCAGCAGTAGTAGCACCAGTTGTACCTATTGCGAATGATTTAGCTGCCATTTTGTTTGGTAAACCTTACGATCTGCCTAAGCAACGGCAAGTGATTGAACTTGATCCTGCCATTTATGATGCCTACATAGGGCAATATGAGCTAGAGTCAGGATTGGTCATGACCGTTACAAAAGAGTCTAATCGCATTTTTACTCAATGGGCTGGACTTGAACGAGTTGAAATGTTTCCGGAGTCCTCAACAAAGTTTTTTTTGAAGGTGATAAACGCTCAACGCACATTCTCAGTAGATGAGACAGGCAAGGCATCAGGTGTAATCCTACATCAAGGTGAACTAGATCGGGGTGGAGGAGAGCGTATGGTAACTAGTCGTCCCAGAAAAATAGATGAAAGCCAGTATTAAGAGGGAGTTCAGAGAGAGAAACTGTGTGTAAGATTGCCAGAAAATCTTCCAAAGCTTGAAAAAGCAGGTGAACATGAGCGGTAATTTTGGGGAAAATAGGACACCAGTAGAAGGAATAAAACAACCTTTACTGGAGAGTCAACTAAATCTAGAACATCCGTTAGTCAAACTGGCTAAGGCTTTGGATTGGCAGTACTTTGAGCAAGAGTTTAGAACAGCAACCACAACAGATGTAGGCCGCCCAGCATTGTCGAGTCGGTTGTTAGTGGGGCTGCATTACTTGAAAGCACTGTACGATGAGAGCGATGAATCAGTAGTGGAGAAATGGGTAGAAAATCCCTATTGGCAGTACTTTTGCGGAGAACAAACCTTTCAACATGAATTACCTTGTCATCCTACGAGCTTGGTGAAGTGGCGGCAGCGAGTTGGAGCACAAGGGGTAGAAAAACTGCTCAAAGGTGTGCTAAAGACTGCCCAACAGCAAAAAGCCCTAAAGCCGAGTGAGATTAAGCGCGTGAATGTCGATACCACAGTGCAAGAGAAAGCGATTGCCTTTGCTACTGATGCGCGGTTGTATGACAAAGCGCGACGAGCATTGGTACGCGCCGCCCAGAAACAGCAAATCAAACTGCGTCAGAACTATTCACGCTTAGGTAAACAAGCATTATTTCGTCAAAGCCGCTATGCAGTGGCACAACAAGGCGGCCGGGCTCGTAAACAAACACAAAAATTGCGTACCTATTTGGGAAGAGTGATTCGGGACATTGAGCGAAAATTACCGAACCCATCACCAATGTTGGCATCCCTGCTACAGCGCGCTAAACGCATTTACCAACAAAAACGCAATGATTCTGCCAAACTTTACAGTGTTCATGCTCCAGAGGTCGAATGTATCGCCAAGGGTAAGGTCAATAAAAAATACGAATTTGGTTGCAAAGTAGCAGTTGTGACGACGCATTGTAGCAACTGGATTGTCGGTATTGATGCCCAGCACGGTAACCCTTATGATGGCGCAACCCTTGCTCCTGCATTGCTTCAAGTCGAGAACCTCACTCACGTTCAACCTCAACAGGCGATTGTAGACCAAGGATTTCGTGGCCGCACACATCATCCGCAAGGGGTACAAGTGTTCATTGGTGGCAGCCGCAAGCGAGCAGGTTTTCTCAAACGACTGCTCAAACGTCGTAGTGCTATTGAACCTCTCATTGGACATATCAAACATGATCACCGGATGCAGCGCAATTACCTGCAAGGTCAAGTTGGCGAGCGCATCAATTCTTTTTTGGCTGGCTGTGGATTTAACCTCCGAAAGCTTTACCGCTTTTTTGTGACTGCTCCACTGATTCACCTTGTAGCTTAGATTACTATCCTTTTATTTTTCAGGGACGACTAACTAGAGTGAATTAGAGGTGTGTTTTGCATAGAAGCTCATATGAAGGCGCTGCTCAATGATTTGAGTGTGCCTACAAGTTGTAACAAAGCATCCATCTCTAAGGCATTCCCCTTGGTAGTACTAGAACTCAGGCATTTGTAACATCCGTATTAGTAAATGGCTGTCGTTTAGCTTCGTGCGATCGCCTGTACGTGTGTACGTGACTCTTTATATGCCTCGTGTCCTGCTGCGATATCTTGGAAACCTTGGAACCCACATTAAAGTCAGTACAAGAGAGTAGCAGAAAACCGATAGAAGTTGTCAGCAAATTTTTAAGTCTGATTCCGGAATGGCTGTAACTCTCAGTGTAGTTACATAGCGATTGGATTTAATTGAACACAAAATCTCAACTAACTTGTATATTTAATAACTCTCAACACTCCTATGGATAAGTTTTTGCTAATTCAATTTAAATTCGACACTCGTAGCTTGCTAAAATTTGGTTTGCTGACCCTGGCGGTATCATTCTCGCTGGGAGCTTACACTCAGGCAAATGCTCAATCCGCTCCACAACAAGAAGTTGAAGTTATATCGGTTCCACCACAAGAAGCATACTATGTAGAGAAGACACAAGCTGCTTCTCCTAGTAATAATACGACTTCTCAAAATGGGAAAACTTTGGGTCACAGCACAGCATGGCCTCGGATTTCCAACAGATCAGAAAATTTGCACAGTTCTAAAAAGACAGCAAATTCTCTCACCAATCCTCTTAACTCATCGAGCAATACCAAGTCATATACAAAGGTCTTAAAACCCTTCTCCATGTAGGATACCTTTACGTCAACCCTCTCAAGTAAGAAATTTAAACGAGTTGATATGATCTGGAATTGACTAACAATGTTATATCGTTTCTTTAACTTTTTTTAAGAGCAAGAAATAAGTATATACCTAGAGAAAGAATACTTGTATATCTAAAAACAGATATTGTACAATAATACAGGGCTTAAAATATAATAAAATTCCGTCAAAAAAAGTGTCTTAAGAAAAAAATTGATAAATTTTCTCATCCTTAAATGTGAAGATAGCTTAAGAAATAATACCTATGAAACACTTTTAACTATTTTTGTTAAAAAGTGTAAAGCGTGTCTTTTTTACTAGTTTGAGAAATACGGTAATAAAGAAGATACCTAACTCATATGTAGTGACATTAGATTTTTTCATCTGTCTGCACAGGGATAGATGGATTGTAGATTAATATTATGAAGTTAGATTTATGTCAGCAAAATATAACAAAAGTTATATTTTCAACAGCGAAAAGTATGCTAGTCTTTATACTAATGTATAGGTAAATACGGTAAGTTAATCGATATACCGTATTTTTATTGTTTAAAAGGAGACATTGAGGTTATTTTTGTTAAGGTTTTCAACTACAAAACCGCAATATTTGATTGAGAGATAAGAGGAAACCAACGCACCATGTTTGTTGTATATAGTGACATTTTTTGCATGAATATTTTTGCAAGATTGTCACTGGTTGTTGCGTGAAAAACTTTGTGGACCTTCTACATATTCCTAGGAGTTTCCTTGGAATCATTGTAGATGTTTTTGTCGCTAGTACAAAGATTAACAATTTTAGACAACTGTAGTACAGTTGTTGCCTTTACTATTACCCTTCTAGAAGCGTTTTTGTAGATCCAAAAGTAGTGGAATTTAGTTTAGAATGCTCACCCGTAGTCTATTTTTTCCAACATTACTATTAGTTCTTACCTGTAGTGTGACTGCTTGCAGCAGTGCTGAAGAGAAGAAAAGACAGGTGAGTATTGATGGTGGAGTTGTAGGTTATCCTCTCCATCAAGCCGTTGCGGAAGAATTTAAAAAGGTGAAACCAGATGCCCAAATTAGTGTAGCTGCTAGTGGTACTGGTGGTGGCATGAGTAAGTTTTGTTCTGGTCAAATTGATATTGCTGGTGCTTCCCGCCCTATCAGAAAAGAAGAAATTCAAGCTTGCAAGAAGAAAGGAATTGAATTTGTAGAGTTGCCTATTGCTCTTGATGGAATTGCTGTCATCGCCAACCAGAGCAATAACTTTGCTAGCTGTTTATCCATGAAAGAACTTAACAAGATTTGGAGCCCTAAATCAACCAGTAAAGTAGGAAATTGGAATCAAGTTAACTCAAAATTTCCCAACAAACCTCTAAGGCTTTATGCCCCTGCTTCTGATACCGGGACATTTGACTATTTCACACAAGCAGTCAATAAAAAAGGCAAAGCTAGCCGTACAGACTACACTGCTACCCAAAATCAAAATGTTCTTGTGAACGGAATTGCTGGTGATGAAGCGGCGTTAGGGTACGTGGGAATCTCCTACTACTTAGCAAATAAAGATAAGCTGCAACTGGTGGCTGTGAAAACTCCTGAAGGAAATTGTGAAACGCCAGATCCACCAGAAAAAGTTGCTAATAATACTTACAAACCCTTGTCTCGTCCTCTCTTAATTTATGTTAATAAGATGGATTTGGATAGCAAGCCAGCAGTAAGGGATTTTGTTAGTTTTTATTTAGATAATTCCAAAAAATTCGTCAGGCAATCTGCCTATATTGAGCTAACAGATGAGGCTTATGCCAAAGCAAAACAAAGATTTACTTCCGAGAAAACAGGCTCTAAGTTCAAAGATGCAAAACCAGGTGAGCCAGTGACAAAGTATATCTAACAGAAATTTGTAATGCATACTTGAGTCAATTATTACGAATGACTAATGGCTCTTTAGATAGATTGACTTAATTAGTAACACTTAAAAAACCAGTTTTACATAACTATGCAAAGTGCGAATTATCAGGACGATTTTAATAGAAGATCCCTAGAAAAGAACGTATCTGACGATATCCAAGACAAGATTGTTGAAATAGTTTTATTTTGTTGTGGTTTAGTTTCTGTCTTCACAACCATTGGAATCGTCATAATTATCTTTCAGGTGACGTTTGAGTTTTTCCAAGAGGTTTCGTTTGCTCAGTTCTTTTTGGATACCCAGTGGACGCCTTTGTTCGCAGATAAACATTTTGGAATTTGGCCCTTGGTTAATGGCACCTTACTGACTACAGCTATTGCCATGTCCGTTGCCATTCCTCTGGGTTTGTGCTCTGCTATCTACTTAAGTGAGTATGCCAAACCCAAAGTTGCAGCGATTTTACGCCCAGCAGTGGAATTGCTAGCGGGAGTGCCTACAGTTGTTTACGGTTACTTCGCACTCTTGTTTATAACACCGTTGCTGCGCAATATTATTCCACTGGAAATCTTCAATGCCTTGAGTGCTGGCTTGATGATGGGTGTTATGATTACCCCCACCGTAGGTTCCATCAGCTTAGATGCTATACGAGCAGTTCCTCTCTCTTTGCGTGAAGGAGCATACGCATTAGGACTCACTAAACTGGAAGCCATATTCCGAATTGTCCTTCCTGCTGCTCTTTCTGGGATTACTGCCTCAATTATTTTGGGAATTTCTCGAGCTGTTGGTGAAACAATGACTGTCCTCATTGCAGCAGGACAACAACCAAGACTGACTCTTAATCTCATGCAGTCAGTAGAAACAATGACAGCTTACATGGCTCAGATTTCTGGTGGAGATAGTCCTCGTGGCAGTCTCAACTACAAAACTTTATACGCAGTAGGAGCAGTTCTGTTTTTGATAACTCTGGCTTTAAATATTGTCAGTAATTGGATTGCTAAACGTTTTAAAGAAAAATACGAGTAATAGACATGGCTACTTCAATTTCCCCTAGAGATTTTGAACAACGAGGTGAAGAGTTTACTGACAATATAGACAGGAGGGAAAAAGTCGGCAAGATATTTGAAATTATCTTTTTATTCGGTTTACTCATTGGTTTATTTGTCCTTGCTCTCCTTATTTTTGATATTTGTAGAGATGGATTGGGTAGATTTTTGTCACCTGGTTTTCTCACAGAAACGCCTTCTCGGTTTCCTGATAAAGGGGGCATCCTTCCTGCTATTGTCAGCAGTGTTCTGTTAGGAATCGTCACCATTTTGGTGGCAGTACCAATTGGCGTAGGAGCTGCTTTGTATCTTGAAGAATACGCACCTAAAGTCTGGTGGACAGACCTAATTGAGATTAACATTAGCAATCTGGCAGGGGTCCCTTCTATTGTCTATGGATTGCTGGGTTTAGGCATTTTCAACTATTTTTTAGGCTTTGGTTCAGCTTTGATTTCTGGGGCACTCACTTTGTCCTTGCTATCTTTACCAATCATTATTGTGACAGCAAGGGAGGCTATTCGAGCAGTTCCAGATTCTCTGAGACATGCTTCTTACGGTTTAGGTATAACCAAATGGCAAACCATCAGCAATCATGTCTTACCTTATGCTATCCCTGGTATTCTAACAGGGGTAATTATTTCAGTCTCGCGTGCAATTGGTGATGCAGCAAGTCTGATTGTGGTTGGAGCTGTTAGTTTCCTGACATTCAACCCTGGTTTGTTCCAACGATTCATGGCATTGCCCATCCAAATTTATAGCTACATCTCTCGTCCTGAGCCAGGTTTTGTAAATGCAGCAGCAGCCACAATTATTGTTTTGATGCTTGTGATTTTGGCTCTCAATGGCACAGCTATCTACATTCGACAACGCTACTCGCTACTTCGATAGTTGTCCTTGAATGACACATGAAAAAGACTTTTTGAAAACTTTTTGAAAACTTGCCGTAACAGAAGATTAGGAAAACCAAAAAATGACTTACAACACTCCAAGAAGCAAACTCAGCAACACCACTCAAAGTAGACAAGATAATACGGTTTTTAATGTCGAAGGAGTAAAGGTTTTCTACAACTCTCTTTTGGCGCTTCAAGATGTCTATGTAGAAATTCCTGAGAGAAAAATTATTGCTTTTATTGGTCCTTCAGGATGTGGTAAAAGTACCTTGCTGCGGTGCTTTAACCGTATGAATGATTTAATTCCAGGGGCGAAGGTTGAAGGTAGGCTGCATTACCGAAACAACAATATTTATGATCCCAAGATAAACTCGGTAAAATTGCGGCGTCAAGTTGGAATGGTTTTCCAAAGACCAAATCCTTTTCCTAAGTCAATTTACGAAAACATTGCCTTTGCACCACGGACAAATGGTTATAAAGGTAATATTGATGAATTGGTAGAGCAATCACTACGGCACGCTGCTCTTTGGGATGAGGTGAAAGACAAGCTCAAGGATAAAGGTACAGCGTTATCCGGAGGACAACAGCAACGTCTTTGTATTGCAAGAGCGATCGCCATGAAGCCAGATGTCTTGTTGATGGATGAACCCTGTTCTGCCCTAGACCCCATTTCCACTCGTCAAGTTGAAGAACTGTGCCTGCAACTCAAAGAACAATACACCATTATCATGGTGACACATAATATGCAGCAGGCTTCGCGGGTCGCAGACTGGACTGCTTTTTTCAATACTGAAATAGATGAGCATGGCAAACGCAGAGGGAGATTAGTTGAATTCAGCCCTACGGAAGAAATGTTTAATACTCCTACAACTAAGGAAGCGGCAGAGTATATCAGCGGACGTTTCGGTTAATATCCAGACGAATAGCTTAAGTCTATTAGAAGGGATTGAATTCTATAACTACAAAGCCAAAGTTCACTCCTTTTTAAAGGACTTAAGCCACGAGCTAAAAATTGATAATCTTTGGCTATTGAACAACCAGTTCTGATAAAGAAAGCAATGGGAAACATCTGTATGCAGACTAATTTGGCAGTATTGCATACAGCTTGCTTAGGTTCTCTACATCGTGCTGAAACCAGTTATGAATCCACTGACAATACTGCTGCGTCGCTTGTTGTTCTGTGAGATTCCCCAAGAGTTCTGCTGCAATCAAGTGTCCAGCCATGATCCCAGACATGATTGCTTTGAGAACTCCATGACTAGATGCGGGATCAAGAACCATTGCTGCATCTCCAACTATGAAGTAACCAGCACCGGCAGGTTGTGAAACAATACGCCAAGTCACATCAGCTGCTTGCATTTTCTGGTAACTTTTGAGTCCGTGGAACTCATCAGGAAGCCAGTCTTTTTGCATTTTCCGACTCACCAAAGATAAGCGCGTCCACTGGTAAAGTTGGGGTCGTACTCTAGCAGTCCACGTCCAGCCATCAGAGTCAGCAACGATCGCTGGAGCATCATCTCGCGCAGGACATTCCCCAGTGGCATAACCGTAATATGCAATCAGACGGGGAGAGTGATAGTTAATTTGCAGTTCTAATTGTCGAGCTAACCAATGATGACTTCCCGTAGCATCAACCACTTGAGATGCCCTCAAAGTTCCTTGGCTTGTCTCAACACCAACCACTTTACACCCATCCATAAGCAAACGGGAAGCTTGGCATGGTTGCAAAACCTCAACACCTAGAGTTTTTGCCCGATTGAGCAAAATTTTATCAAAATCGGCTCTCCAGGCTTGAAATCCCAGCCATGCTCCCGAATCATCTTCTCCAAAGGAGGCAAAATGTTTTTCGGCTTCCCACTTCACCCAGTTTCCAGTGTGACGCAAAAAGCCAGCAGCTAACACTGGCTCAATAACGCCTAACTGCTTCAAAAGCGGTTCTACACCTGGATGCAAAGTTTCACCAGGATGAGAGCGTGGAAATAGCTCACGCTCAATGAGGACAACTCGTAAACCCCCTTGAGCGCATGCGATCGCAGCAGCAGATCCAGCAGGTCCACTACCTATGACAAGCACATCAAAATCAGGCGCTTTTCCAAGTACCATTATTACGATTCAACAAAATGTTGATAGGTGAAACAAACAACGTCACGGTTTCCTGAATTTCAACCAATTGTTTACGAAAATCGTTTGGGTTTGAGAATGAGTTTCCATGACGATAGATTTCAAATCTAAAGATATTCCCAACAAGCGTAGTTCCTGTTTGAGTTTGTGCCTGTTGCAATTCGGAATCCGTCGCCTGGACTCGATGGAACGAAAAGACGCTCCAATCTCCTCGCTGATCAGGAGTGATGCCTAATACCTCATAAACCTTTGCCATTGCCAAAACTCTGGCTTCATACTCACGTACATCAACCTGACCCGTTAGCGATAGTGAAAATTTCTTTTGCAAAGAATTTTCTGTATAATCTGCATGGGCAAATTCTGTATATTCTATAAAGTTTTTGCCATTCTGTGTGACGCGTTGAGGACCAGGGACACCATCCCAAGCTAAGTTACCAGTCTGACCAATTTCTTCATCTGTCAAAGGGCTGACAGTGGGCCATGCGGGATTTGGCTGGAATGTCCGTGCAGCATCAGGGGCGACTGCGGGCCAAAATGTACTTAGTGCAGCACACAATTTGGAGTCTTCAGGGAAAGGACTGCCTAGCCTGAAAGCTGCCATATGTTCTTCTCCATTGTCGGAGACAACTGTACCAACGTCCCAACCAGGGGCAAACACACCAGCCGCAGCATCTGGTAGATATGCATGTCGCATTGTTGGAGAGCCATCCAACGGCATTTGTCGCACTGCACCCTTGAGAGGTAACGAGACAATTGCAGTGACAGTTTTATCTTCAGGACGGAAAGGAGCACCTTTCAACTGAAGGTTAGGCGCAACGCGATCGTCAGATAGAGTTTCTGGCGGAATTCGCCAGAGATTCTCTCTCAACCTTTGAGGAACTGACTGTTCTGTCCACTCCAGTAACTCTCGTTGGTCAGTGTTGGGAAAGAAATCGGGTGCTGTCACGAGGGAATAAGCAGGTAAACGGCGTGGAAGTGCTACTGCTAACTCTGGACAGACTGCTTCAATCCAGCCATCGCCTGTGAAGTCAATATAGTGTACAGCATCATAACCACCTTTTTGCACCGCACCTTCTACATCCTTTTGAGCGTTGAGATTTTCAATTTGGCCGTTTGCTAAGACTTTGTGACGGACATGGACATATTCAGGAGCATTGGAAGGAATTCGTAAACTCGAAGATAATCTTTCCCCCTCTTCTTCGGTGTTATTCTGTGGCACCCTAAAGGTTAGCACTTTTCCTTTGTATGTTCCTGCTTCCACTAAACTGGAGTGAACAACTGGTACGAGCAGTCCATTACCAAAATCAGGCTTGGTTGTGAATTGCGCAATACCTTCCGTAAAAATGAACGGTGGCTGACTGATATCCGGCTCACTCCATCCTGTGTTCCATCCCATTTTTCTTAAGGCGACATGAATCCGCCGCAGTTTTTCATTGACATGACGGCTATTGAGCGTCACCTGTAAATTTAAACCGCGAATGCATTCTCTACCGTTGAACAGCTTGTGGAGAGGAACCCAAAACTGTTTAGTGTTATCTCCAGCTTGAAACCGCAACGGACCAAAGGAGTTTGCATCACCTCTGCGTTGAACTGCAATATAAGCAGAATATTTAGCAGGCAAGACTCGAAACGCATGGACATCTCCTTTTACAAAGGGGAGAAATCCTCTTAGTTGAGCATCATATAATGGTTGAGCTGTTCCAACTCGCGCTACACCAGTCCGCGAAAAGCACACATCGGCATGCTTGCGGTGTACAGTTTCAGGTGCAGGGCGATACTCTGAGGCAAACACAACGATCGCCAAAAGTTGACCCTGTGCGCGAACTTGTAAATCCTGCAAAGAAGGAGGCTGTACCCCGTAAACAAAGTTTTCAATAATTTCAAGTTCTGCCAACGTCGGATATGCATCCGAGTTTGTATTTTGAGCATTAAGTACGACATTTGGTGAAGCAAAGGCGTGAAACAGCAAGCTTCGCGCTGGATTTCCCGATTCTATTGCTCTTTTGCCTTCACCTGCAAAATCTTCAAATCCTGGAACATTACGATTGATGTTTGGCAGTTCCTTGGTAAGCTCCTGCTTGAGATTGGTTGCAGTGATATCAAGTCCATGTGCTAGCAGTAAGTCTCGCCACCCAAAAGGAGCAAGGCGATCGCAAACTCTTTTGACTTCTTCAATTAATGCCATAACTTAAATAAACTCCTTATTTTCATAGATTACGAGAACTTACATATTGACAAAATAGTAATTGTGTGTATAGTTTTCACCTGATTTGTGGAAGGGAAGTAAAGCTTAAAAGCTTTGCTGTGACATAGTAGGTGTAAACAGAATCAACTCATGCACTTTCGGATAGAAATGGACAAAAATCCCAAAAACTTTGCAAGTTTCTGGGATTTGAGTGTATCAAAACAACATGAATGCTTTTTGCTTGTAGTGAAACTTTATTAAGAACTATATTGATAAATTTGGCTAGCGTATTGGCAACGCATCCAAATACCGCTTCAACTCTATTCGCGATCGCAATTCTTTAGCAAAAAAATTGCTCTTCGCTGTGGTGAACATCTGAGAGCTTGCGCTCTCCAATTTTTGGTCAAAAGTACAGAAAGTCTAGTTATTTACCGTAGATTAGATTTTATAAAGCAGAGTATTCTAGTTAGTATAAATATTTTAGAGTATATATTTTTGGTGAAGTTGAGATATGGCAATTTTACAATTGGAAGATGGGACACGGCTAACCGATTTACGAGAAATTTACCGAGAACTGGCGCCCCTAAACATTAAACTCAATCGCTGGGCAGTGGGAAATAGTCAACAGTTGCGTCAACTCTTAGGACAAGATAGCCTCAACGAGGATGAGAAAGAACAAATCTTAAAATCTTTAGATCGCTATTTTGAGCAACTGCAACAAACAGCAGGCTATCAAATGCGTGACCTCATCGTCCTACATCCAGGAATTCCTAACCTTGATGCACTGCTGACGAAGTTCGCCAAAATCCATACTCATTCAGAGGACGAAGTCCGTTATATCGTTGATGGAGAAGGCATTTTTGGTTTTGTAAGACCCGATGGGACCCAAGTAGAACTGACAGTGCAGCCAGAAGAATACATCAACGTACCAGCGGGAACCGAACACTGGTTTTATCTGACTCCAGCACAGCGGATTAAAGCAGTACGGTATTTTACTGGGACAGAAGGCTGGACTCCCGAGTACACAGGTACACAAATCCGTACTCGTCAGGCTGTCGCCTGAAAATTACAGACAATGAATAGTCCAACGCTAATCGATCCCCGTCTTAAACTCATATCAGCTGCCCGTCACTTTTATCAACAAGGATGGATGGTAGGGACTGCGGGAAACCTCTCCGCTCGTTTGCCGGATGGTAGCTTCTGGATTACAGCCAGTGGTCGATCCAAAGGAGAATTAGAACTGAGTGATTTTGTGCGCATTCATCCAAACGGTCAGATAGAACAACTCTCGCCAGATTTGAAGCCTTCAGCGGAAACTGCCATTCACCAAGTTCTCTATACTCTATTTCCCGAAGCTCACAGCTGCTTCCACGTCCATTCCGTAGAAGCTAATTTGGTTTCTCGCTTTGTTAAAGGAGAAACCTTACCCTTACCACAGCTGGAAATGCTCAAAGGACTGGGAGTTTGGGAAGAGAACCCTCGTTGTGCTATGCCTATATTTGCCAACCATTTACAGGTTTCCCGCATTGCAGATGAAATTAAAGAGCGCTTTACAATAACTCAAGCGCAACTACCAGCTTTACTCATCCGTGACCATGGGGTTACAGTTTGGGCACCTTCTCCTGAAATTGCTCATAATTACATTGAGTTAGTAGAGTATATCTTCCGCTACATGGTTGCAGCTAAAGGTCTGGGTGTTTGGGAAGTTGGAATTGATTAGCTGTTGGTCATGAAGTAAAACTTTAGCTCACCCCATAAAGCCACTGCAGCTCTAGGAACAACTAACTTTGAACGATGACCTGCGGCGCTCGTTTTCCGACACTCCACACACTGACAGTGACCAGCAGCTACAGGATCTGCGATACATTCGTAGCGTACTGCGCCACATAAACAACCACCAGAAAAAGCCATAAATACCCTTCTGATCATGCTGTGAGCTTAAGATTCTCCTTAAAACCCACTAGGTTTTTGGTAAGCGTATAGACCATTTGATGCTTTCAATTCCTTCTAGATCTAGGGTGTGGCGGTATTTGTTGACAGTTGCACTTACAGTTTCAATGGAAGCAAATCCCATTCACATACCCCGTTCTGCTTGGTAATAGACTTGTCGCTAAACACGTACACAAAAAATGATGGCGCAGCAATCAAGCTAGTATTTGGTGCTCTTCCATAAGGAAAAGACTTTCGTCATGTGTGAGAGTTAGCCTGCTAACTTGTAAAGAGTTTGTTATATTTTAAGACTGTTTGAGGGAACAAAATAAGGAAAAAATCTTTTTTTATGGTCAATTAAATTCAATTTTTCTACAACAAATATCTACTCAAATAACCTTCCATTACTAGGCTTTAATTCAGTAAAAATAAATATCAACATTTTTTTGGTGAATAAATATCCTAATTTTTTGGAATTATATAGATAATAGTTAATTTACCATGTTTAGAAACCCTATTTACACATTATTTTTTAGGATGTTCAAACCCGTTTGATTTGTCTATAAAATTAAGGTAAACTATTTACTTAATTTCCACATCCTGAAAAAGTCATAAAAGATGACGAGTGTTCAAGTTACAATCTCGTTATACAGCACTAAATACTGTATAAAATAAGTCAATCAAAGCGTGAAAAAATCAGATTAAGTAATAATCACCCTCTGAAGTGTTAAGATGCGGGTTTGAAAAAAGAGCGATCGCCAAAGCTTCCTACCTCTGACGCACAGTATCAGCGCTTGCTTAAAACTAAAGTTGCTGTAAACGAGTTAGCTATGTCCAAAATTATCTCTGTTCATTCATTCCGAGGGGGAACCGGGAAATCAAATTTGACTGCCAATCTGGCTGCTACCGTTGCTCGCTATGGGTATCGGGTTGGCATTGTCGATACCGATATACAATCACCAGGGATTCATGTCCTGTTCGGTTTTGACGAGGATATGATGCAGCGTTCTCTTAATGATTACTTATGGGGTCGTTGTGATATCGAAGATACTGCTTATGATGTCAGTTTTGTTTTCAAGGAAACAGCCAAGAAAAATAGCCGTATTTACCTTATTCCTTGTGCTTTAAACGTCGAGGAAATTACCAGAGTCCTACGTGAGGGATACGATGTAGGTTTACTACATGATGGCTTCCAAGAACTGATTGACAAGCTCAACTTGGACTACCTATTCATTGATACCCACCCTGGGCTTAATGAAGAGACTCTGCTCTCCATCACTATTAGCGATACTTTGCTCATTGTCCTGCGTCCAGATCATCAAGACTTCCAAGGTACTGCTGTAACTGTGGATGTAGCTCGCCAGCTAGAGGTGCCTGAGATGCTAATGGTAGTCAATAAGGTTTTGCCAGACGTTGATTTTAATGCTTTACGGCAACAGGTGGAAATGACTTACGATGCTTCGGTAGCTGGCATCCTCCCTCTTTCTGAAGAAATCGTTCACCTAGCAAGTGGTGATATTTTTTGCTTGCGCTACCTCAATCATCCTTTTAGTCAGTTAGTGGAAGCAATTGCCAAACAAATTATTTCCTGAAAAAGTCACTCACTAGAACTCAGTATTCAAAAATTGATTAATTATGAAAAAAGATAATTTTTTATCTGTAACATTTCTCGTGACAGGAATCATCAGTCTTATTCAAGTTCAAGTTGAAGCTATTATCCTGCCTAAGGTCATTGATACTAAAATTAAAACCAGGCTAAACCGGATAGGTTTACAAGCTCCAACTAGTCAATCAACTCTGTCAGGAGATGTTGTAGCTCAACAAGAGAAAAAATGGAAAAAAGAATACGATAATTTCTTCCAAAAAACTTTTTCTAATGAATTGATGACGTCTAAAGCTATTAGCTACAAATTACGTGAAATTGAAAAGCAGACAAAGAAAAAGTCTGCTGTTGTCTATATGATACCGACTGCTGAACAACTCGAAATTCTATTAGTTATGCCCAAAGGTGAAACTATTCATAAGAGTATACCAGCAGCGCATAAAGACGCCTTGATGAAAATAACTAAACAGTTTCAAACTGATCTTAAAGATATCAAAAACATTCATACAACTAGTTACTTAGCTTCAGCACGACAACTTTATCACTGGTTGATTGCCCCAATAGAAAAAGACCTTAAAGCTCAAAATATAGATACTTTAGTTTTCTGTGTAGGTGGGGGCTTGCGCTCTTTGCCATTTTCGGCGTTACATGATGGTCGACAATTTCTGGTTGAAAAGTATAGTATCAGTCTTATTCCTGCCTTCAGTTTGACAGACACTCGTTACACTGATATCCGAAACGCTTCAGTTTTAGCAATGGGGGCTTCCCAGTTTGAAAACTTTGATCCTTTACCTGCTGTCCCTGTAGAGTTATCTACAATTGTTCAGAATCAAGGGGGAAGGAGTTTTCTCAACAACCAATTTACTTTGGATAACCTGAAATTACAACGACAAAAGCAACCTTACCAAATTATTCACTTGGCAACTCACGCAGTATTCCAGTCTAGCGCAGCCAGTTACTCCTACATTCAATTTTGGAATACTAAGCTACAGTTAAATCAGTTACAACAGTTGCAGCTGAATACTCCACCCGTAGATATGTTAGTACTGAGTGCTTGTAGAACTGCCCTAGGGGATCATCAAGCAGAGCTAGGCTTCTCAGGGTTGGCATTGGAAGCAGGAGTCAAGTCGGCGATGGGTAGTCTCTGGTCTGTTAATGATGAGGGGACGTTGGTGCTGATGACGGAATTTTACAGGCACTTGAGAACAGCACCAATTAAGGCAGAAGCTCTAAGACAGGCGCAGATA
The DNA here is from genome assembly GCA_002163975.1 of Nostocales cyanobacterium HT-58-2. Taxonomy (GTDB): domain Bacteria; phylum Cyanobacteriota; class Cyanobacteriia; order Cyanobacteriales; family Nostocaceae; genus HT-58-2. The sequence goes on from CP019636.1 coordinate 821,669, forward strand.
GGAATGCTCAAGGGGCAAATTAGGATCAAGGAAGGGCAACTGATCCAACCAGGGCAAAAAACAGAAATGCGCTTACCGCCAGAACTAGCAGAAGTTGGAGAGATCAATCTCTCTCATCCCTACTATTGGGCAGCTTTTACAGTGATTGGCAGCCCTTGGTAAGTGTACTTGAATTGATGACTCAGTTAAGGGGCTTGTGACAACATTGGACTAAGGGCTCTTTAGCAATCTTACTAAGTCCAACTGACTCTAACAGTTCTGCCCACTCAACAACTAGAGTTAAATCGTTAGGATAAGAGGAGCGCAGATCCATTAATGTTGCTAGAGTTTCGTGCCAAATGCCAGCCGCTGCATATATTCGTGGGCGATCGCGTGGTGCTGCCTCATGTAACTGGCGAACAAGGGTTGGACTTGGCTCGATTCTTTGAATCCATCCTTCTATAAAAAGGTCTTCAGAGCGGTCTTGAGGATCGCAAATGATTGAGAAAAACCAGTGATAATTCTTGCCAATTTTTAGAGGTAGCAAGGTTTTGTTATCAGAAAGACTGAAGTTAACAATACCAGCAGTCGCAGGAACCATCAACCTCTTTTTATAGACGATTTTGTTATTGTTTTCCTCACGTAACTCAAACTCTGCCAATTGTGTAGAACTTTGAGGAACATAGACAAAGAAAGTTGGGTATTCTGCTACAGTTAACCCAAGTTTACTAGCTGGCAGCAAAGCTTTTAGAGACTTCTGTTCTAAGCTGCAATTACCACCTCGCGATGCTCCTCCTGAGCGATTCTTGGGTGCTCCAACCTTAGGAGGTTTAAAGCGAATTTTTGTTCCAATGACTTCTCCATAAGCAGCCACTTTTTGACTGAGTGAAGTGTTTTTTAACTGAGCTTGTAACGTTTTAGGAAAGGCACTAATAACAGCTATCTGCAGCGATATAGCTAAAGAAACTGATGCAAACTTTAGAGAAAAATAACTTTTCATCTTCTTTTAACCTAGCTTTATAATATATTCTTAGTTAAAAAATATTAAATTAAATAACCTAATTAGCTTTCAAGGACTGAATATAAACTTATAAAACAATTGAAGAATGAAATAGATTAGTCATCAATTGTGTCTCCCCTCTTTTTCAACTTCTTGACCTTGTTTTGCATCTGTTGCAAATATTCTGTCTTTGAACTTGCAGGGGTTTGAGGAAGCTTTTTAGTCTCATCAACATTAATAGCTTCCTCAGAGCTATTTTCCTGAGACACTTTATTCCTTTTATTTCTTAGTTCCTTCCCCTTTTTCTGTAAGTTTTGGAAGTAATCTGTTTGTGTAATCTTAGCTACTTGGCGTTCTTTTTTAGATTGGTCAATCTTGATGTTGATTTTGAGAGCGTCTTTGACGCGAGCATAAATTGCCTGTGTGTATCCTGTCTTGTTAAATCGGTCTGCTAAAACGACACTCCCTGCAGTCACTAGAAAGGCGAATCCTGATGGTACTAGTGGTATCCAACCTCCCAAGACAAAAAAACCGAAGCACACCGCAAATAAACTTGCTAGCGCGACTCCACTAGCCAGACCAAAACGTAGAGGGTGGCGAAATTGCCAAGCAAATATTCCTCCTACCAGTGACCATACCCCTATCCACAGAAGATCACCCCAAGTTAACCAATACCAAAATAAGGGACGACCATCCAAGACGGCACTAAGGATTTGACTGACTGCTTGTGCATGAATGACAACTCCTGGCATCTCCTGGTCTGTTTGCTGTCCCTCACTATAAGGTGTGTAGAATTTGTCTTTGACACTCTCTGCCGTAGTACCAATGAGGACGATGCGGTTTTTTATTAAATTAGGATTGACCTTGTCTGTTAAAACTTCTGTTAAGGTTACTTGTGTAGCAACGTGCTTTTGAGAGCGATAGTTCAGCAGCAGTTGGTATCCTTCCACATTAACATTGTTTTGGTAGCCGCCAGAATTGAGTTGTAAGCGTCCAAATACTATTGAACCTAGCTTGATCTTGTCTTGGGATGGAGTATTCTCTAGCGTGATTTTTTCTTTTTCTAAGTAATGTAATGCGAGCCGGAGACTGAGGGAGTAGACGCCGGGCTTTGTGCACATATGTGAATCAAGTCTGGCTGTGTTATCTACAGGTGGAGGATCTATAAATAGTAGAGTGCGACGCAAGATTCCACCGGGATCTATTAGCAAATCGCTAAATCCAATCCGAGCTTCTGGGACACCAGGAGGCGGCGCAACTCCAGAATCGGTCGGAGAATTACTGACTTTGCATACAGTTATAACGCGATCGCTCTGCTGCAAACGTTTTGCTAACTCAGAATTGCCAGGAGGTACGGGAAAATCTCGATACATATCTAAACCAATCACACGCGGTTGATGCTGCTCCAGTTTCTCCAACAGCTGTGCAATTGTGCGATCGCTTAAAGGCCATTTCCTGTGTACGAAAATATCTTTTTCTGTGACTGCAACTATCAGTAGACGCTCATCGGGACCTTCATCTGGACGCAATCTCATTAACTGGTCAAAAGCCCACAGTTCCTGTGCCTGCATCCAACCAAGTTGCCGGACTCCCATTAGCAAAGCTGTAACAATTAAACTCGTGAAAATTACGAGACGACTTGAACCTAATACTGCTGTACATAGCTTATACATCTGTGGCAACACAGAATGAATTGTCCGAGAGAACTTAGAAATCACGGAGCTTTTATCCTTCACGACGTACGGCTAGCATGGTAATGTCGTCAAACTGATCTGCATCACTCATGTGAGCGTTCACGCTCGCTTCAATACGATCTAACAGAGCAGTTGCTGAGGGATCATAATGCTGTAGCAAAGAGAGTAATTTTTCCTCAGTAAAAAACTGACCTTCTGGGTTGCGAGCGTCAGTAACACCATCAGAATAAGCTACTAAAATGTCACCAGGTTCTAACTGGATTTCTTGAATACCAAACTGCCTATTGGGCATGATGCCAACAGCAGGACCAGTCGGTTTAAGTCGAGCCTTAACGCCATCTAACCCAAAAATTACGGGAGGTTCGTGTCCAGCGTTCACGTAGTGCAACAAACCTGTAGTTGGATTCAACACGCCAAAAAAAAGTGTGGCGAACATATTGACCCTACTATGATTATTGGCAATATAATTATTTGTCAGATTCACAGCATTTTTTAGGGCACTAGTGCCGATTCTTGGAGCCTCTGCCCGCAGTCCCTTTGTTGAATTGTTGTTCTTATTGGTAAAATCGTCCAACCAGCTCAGATGATAATGCTGTTGGGCAAAAGCCCGGATCAAGCTCCGAAAAAGAGACATAAACAGTGCAGCTCCCACCCCTTTATCGCAAACATCCGCGATCACAATACCAACCCGATGATGAGAAAGGGGAAAAGCATCATAGAAGTCTCCAGCTACTATGCGTGCTGGATGAAAGCGGGCAGCTATTTCCCACTTAGTTATCTCTGGCAAAGACTCTGGCAAGAAATCAGCTTGAATCATGCGAGCAATTTGTAAGTCTCGTTCATAAGTAAGCAGAAGCTCATGTGCAGTTTTCGTCATGGATCAGTCTTCTAAGTTGTGAATGCATAATGTTATTAGCGGGCAGTTTACGAGCAATTTGACCGATTTGATTTTAATCGGTACATAACGAGGATGTTGCGATTCTTATTGCCGATACGTTCATAGAGAAACTTATCGACCGAATGTAGTGCAAGATATACGCCGAGCCCACCAGGCGATCGCTGTTCCAAGGGCAGCTTTAACTGCTCTTCGTCTGGAAGTTGAGCCTGGTTGGGGTTATAAGCTAGACCCGTATCCTCAATAGAAATCGTCAGAGCTTGTTCGTCAATATCTGCTTGCAAGTTCAACATCCCCTCGTTATCGACTTGGCTATAGCCGTAGGTAATGATGTTAGTGGTTATCTCGTCTACTGCTAAACGGCAGCGATAAGCAGCTTTTTTATCTAAACCAGCTGCTGCGACAGCTGTCATCACATATTCAGAAATTTTTGAGAGCGAATCTAAAGTTGCAGGCACTATTAAAAGTTGCATACCTATGGCACTGTAACAAACTGTGGAAGATGCTTCCTTCTAAACCTGTTCAAGTTCGATAGCGTTATCTTCATCCACCAAAATGACACTTTGGTCAAATCCGGTTTTTTCCAAGGTATCTATCACCGTTGGTTGAGCAGCAACAATATAGATATCTGCTTGTGCTCCCATCTTTTGTTTAGCAAAAATGAGTACCCTCAGACCAGCACTAGACATATATTCCAGCTCATTCAAGAATAGAACAAGGTGTTTTGCCCCTTGGGATGCAGCTTTGTCTACCGCTGCCTTAAAAAGTGGTGCCGTCATCGCATCCAATTCTCCAGACAACCTAATCTTGGCGATATTGTTATTTGTTTCCAAAGTTGCGTTGAAAGCCATAGCTTTTTCTCCTTTAAAAAATATAGACAATACAGAAATGTCATGAGTAAGCAACGGAGGCAAAGTTTCCCCAGTGCTGCAACTAAACTTTTTTACTTACCTACGAGAATGACCACTGAGCGATCGCCTATAAGCAATCCATGCTGATTTTCTAGTACAGGTTCTGTTCCAGGTGCCCAACTTTCTTCTGGTGGGGTAGCACCAGTATTAACAAAGACATGCCACTGCATTCCCTGGGGAAGTCCTGGGATTTCAAACCAATGACTTTCCCAATGCATATTCATTGCCACGTAAATATAATCATCAGTGACTGTCCCCTCTTTAGCGTGTTTTCCACAAAGCATAAAAGCGAGAGTGCGGCTGGAGTCAGACCAATCGGCGTTCCATGCTTGAGTTCCATGCCATGTGATATCAGCATAGCCACTGCCGACATAGTCCACATTCCGGAAGTGGAATTTATTTCTGAGTACAGGATGGGTATTACGAAAGCCAATGCAGTGTTTAAAAAACTTAAACAAGTCTGCATTTAATTCCAACAGGCTCCAATCTAGCCAGTTCAGTTCATTGTCATGACAATAAGTATTGTTATTACCGTTTTGAGTGCGTCCAACCTCATCACCCATGAGGATCATTGGCACTCCTTGGCTCACCATTAACATAGCCACAGCATTTTTGATCTGTCGGTGGCGCAGAGCATTGATATGTGGGTTGTCAGTCCAGCCTTCCCAGCCACAGTTCCAACTGTGGTTGTCATTGGTCCCATCATTGTTGTTTTCGCCATTGGCTTCATTGTGCTTTCCATCATAGGAAATCAAATCCATCAGCGTAAAACCATCATGGCAGGTGATGAAGTTAATCGAAGCTGCTGGAGAACGACTAGCCCAGGCATAGAGATCCGGCGAGCCTTGCAGCCGCTGTGCCATATCTCCAACCATTCCGGGTTCGCCTTTGAGGAACTTACGAATGCTGTCGCGGTACTTGCCATTCCACTCAGCCCAACGCCCAAACGCTGGAAAAGAACCAACTTGGTATAAACCGCCTGCATCCCAAGCCTCAGCAATAAGTTTGCATTTACCCAAAATGGGATCAAAGGCAAGGCTTTCCAACAGTGGTGGGTTCGACAGCGGAGCGCCCCAAGGATCTCGCCCTAAAATTGTTGCCAAATCAAAGCGGAAGCCATCAATGTGATACTCAGCCGCCCAATAGCGCAGACAATCTAACACCATGTGGCGAACGATGGGGTTATTACAGTTGAGGGTGTTGCCAGTCCCACTGAAGTTAAAGTAGTAACCATCTGGGGTAAGCATATAGTACGTTTGATTGTCAATACCTCGGAAGGAAATGGTGGGACCGTACTCGTTACCTTCCGCCGTGTGGTTAAAAACAACATCCAGAATCACCTCAATACCATTTTTATGTAGCGTTTTGATCAACGTTTTCAGTTCATCAACTTGCATCCCATATTTGCCTGTCGCCGCGTAGCCAGCTTTTGGCGCAAAGAAGCCGACGGTACTGTAACCCCAGTAATTGAGCAACATTTCCCCTGTTTGTGGGTTAGGACGGCTGTTTTCAAATTCGTCAAATTCATAAATGGGCATCAGTTCCACACAGTTAACACCCAATTCTTTAAGGTAAGGAATCTTGTCACGGATGGCTGCAAATGTTCCTGGATGCTTAACCCCAGAAGAGGGATGGCGGGTAAAGCTGCGGACGTGCATCTCGTAGATGATCAGATCCTCCGCTGGGATTTCTAGTGGGCGCTCGCCTTCCCAATCAAAGTCATCAAACGCTAAACGAGCTCGATGTTGATAGGTATTGTACCAGTCAGGTTTTTCTCCCCAAATATCTCGACCACCAATAATTTTGGCGTACGGGTCTAGGAGAATTTTCGTTGGATCAAACCAGTGACCTTCTTTAGGGTTAAAAGGTCCATCCATGCGATAGCCGTATTCTATGTTCTCATAATCCAAGTCAAATACGACCATACTGAAGACATTGCCAATGCGGAAATCTTCGGGAAAAGGGATTTCTGCCATTGGTTCAAGCTCATGCTTTTTAAATAGCACTAAAGTACAGGATTTGGCATGCCGTGAGTAGATTGAAAAATTCACACCTCCTGGTACCAAATAAGCGCCAAAAGGAAACGGACGACCTGGACGTAATTTAAAATTACCATAGCTATTAGTGGGGTGAACGTCAATTCTCTCCATGTTTGTTTCTTCCTATAAAATTAGGCATTTGTCACTTGAGCTTTGACATTGAGATTTGCGAAGGCTAAATCAAGAGTGTCGCAAGTTTGAAAAAACTCGAGAAATCCAGTAATAGACATGGTGTCTCTAATTTCTTCAGAAAGTCCCACCAAAATGATTTGTCCACCTTTAACTAATATTTGTCGGTAGAGTGATAACAACATTCTTAAACCAGCACTGGACATATATGGAACTTTGGTCATGTCCAAAATCATTCTGGTTTGAGCTTGAGCTAATGGTAAGATCTGCTCTTGAACAAGTGGCGCTGTATTAGTATTCACGTCGCCGTTGAGTTCTACGATTGTGACTTGTTGTAGTTCATCAAGCTGTTCTCTAATGCCTGATTTTGTATCGATGTTCCCATCAGCTGCTTCTATTTGTGTGACTTGTAAGTTTTTAATGTTGATTTTCATAAGGGAGTAGGAAAACTTAGAGATGATTGAGTGTATTTGTGAGTTGTATTGAATGAAAAGCTCAGATCTTGATTGACTCTTAGACTGTTGCAATCAATTTTGTCCGCTAGAATTGCACTAGCCATTTCGTATGTATGAATTTCTAGTTGAGCTTTTGGCAGTGCTGCAAACAACAGGTGTTGTCCTGGAAGAACAACCCGCTCAAAATACCAATTGGGAATATTTGCAATCCGAACAATCTGAATTTGACTGGTGGAATTAACATAGCAGCAATCAATTTGAGCGGATTGCTCAGAACAGAGAGAAGAAAATATTTGAGCCATGACTACAGAATTCCTGCTGAATTGCACTGCCAATCTAAAACTCGCATTCACACATTAGGAGTGATTCTGACTTTGATTTTCAGTTGTTCTTGTGTGTCAGGTAGCTTGACAGTTAAAGCATCTGCATCAAAATCGGCATATTCTTCTTCGTTTGCCCATACTTGAGCAATCCGTACGCTACCAGGTGGTAAGATATCTGGCTGTACTCGCAGGATATTGTCTTTAAATGCTCCTGGCTGAGGCTTGAAGTAAAAGTCCATTGGTTGCTTGGTGATCAGCAAGTTGGTGTAAACTGCCGAGAGATAGCACAATTCTGTTGAATGATAACCACTCATTGAGTGGTTACCTTTAAACCGCTCGTTACCCATTAAATAAGGCAAACCATTTGCCAAGACGTTGAAGTAAACGCCGCCATCATCATGGTCAAGGAAAAAGGCATTGTAAAAGGCTGCTGCTTCACGAGCATGACGCAGGTACTCTGGCTGTTTTTGTACACCATGCAGGATAAGATAAGCTAGAATCGCTTGCTCTTGTTGCCACCAAGCTTTTCGGTCATGCCAAACAAGGCGGTACTGCTCTTCGCCTTCACCTAATATTCGCTCCAACATATCATACCAACCACCACGTTGGCGATCGCTACCCGCTTCAGGCATAAGTTCAGCAATTTTTTGCGCCATAGCCACATATTCTTCTTTGGGTTTAAGGCTATTCATCCGCATCAAGTTCCAGGCAATTTTTAGGTTATGACCAGCTACAGCGCGATTTTGCTGCCATCCCCACGTTGTATCATGGCTCCAATCTTCGTAAAACCGTTCTTGAACAAATGGGCTGTTGTCGTAGTCTGGGAAGTATTTGACAATTGTGTCAAAGGTATACTCCAGCATATCGGCGTATCTTTGTTCACCAGTCGCCAGCCAGAGGTTAATCAAGTAAGCTGGAGCATGGTCGCCTACTGAGTTCCAGTTTTTGCGAGCGCGGTTTGGACCTAAAGATTCCGCACGCGGATCTAGAGTTAAGGGGTCGATGTGGGAGAAATAACCAACGCCTTGTTTGTCCAGGAAAAAGCGGTCAAACAAATCGAGAGTCATTTCAGCATCTTTAAGAATACGGCGATCGCCTGTGATCCGATAAGTTTGGATGGGACCAGCCAGTGCATAAATCTGTTCGTAGGCTGGGATTGCATCGTAGTCATCGCCAAACTCAGAGGTTAGCAGTTTTTGCTCCCGGTTGCCTGTCACCTGAATACCGTGATACCAGTAAATCAAGTCTTCATCGGGATCATAAAATCGCATATGCTGGCGCAGGTATTCAGTGCCTTTTTCAGCAGCTTCCAAAAAGCGGTCTTCGCCAGTCATCAAGAAAGCTGAAGCAAAACCATAAACCAAGCGAGAAATAGTGTCAGTTTCTTGTAGGAAATCGTCTTTCTTTTTCGTACCAGCCAAATTTAAATAAGTGCGGTATTCTCGATAATCAATTGGCTGTTGCGGATAGTTAAACTGCCATTTCAAGTATGAATCAGCAATCGAACGTACTTGCTTAACCCACCAATCAGGTTCTTCGTGACGATATTTATCTGGCACATCACCAGGAAAGACAACAGACTTAACCTCAAACTTGTACTCTTGCCCTTGAGGGTAAAAAATACCGTGGGCGAAAATATGCTGACCAGGGGTGAGCATCTCGCCAAATCGCGCAGTACAGTCAAGATAAGGCTCTTCTAAGTTTTGTGTAATCCGACCATAAGCATTTGGGGTCAAATATGCTTTGAATTCCCGTCCATCTGATGTTTTGATACCAAAACTTTTTTCACTGCGGTTAAAGTAGGTGACATATCCGGCGATCGTGTCTGCAAATGAAAAACTCATGTGATCCATAAATAACCTCCAAAATTGTTAAATTTAGTTCTCAATAATTCGTTTTTTGAATGAGCCATCATGAACCGCGTACACCAGAAAGCATGAAAAATTTTCCCTTTCCCCTGCTTTCCCTTCCCCCTGCTCCCTTGCGGTCTTAATGATAAGTTTTTAACCGGATACGATATTAGAGTTGTTGGAAGATATTCTTTGCCTGAGTACAGGAGGCAGTATTGTTGTATCGAATCCTCCATACCCTCTGCTTTGTGTGTCAGTCACTCTGTCTGATTGCAATTTAGGAGCAGATGGCAATTCGGTATCAGACTCAGCAAAGAAGCTCAGTAGTAACTCAACAAGATAATCTGGACGTTCTTCTGCAAGCCAATGTCCACAACGCTCAAGCACGACTCCACGGATGTTAGCAGCTACTTGCTGCATTGATTTGAGTACGAGATCACCCAAGCAGCTATCACCCCCTAGTGCTAGAACTGGCATTTGGAGCTTTGTCTTGCCGCTTTCCCGATTGTGTTTTGCGTCCTCAAAAAAAGCTCGGTAATGCTCAAATCCGCCTCTTAGACCACCAGGAGCTGAGTAACAACGGACATACTCTTCTATATCGGCTTTGGCGATCGCATCTGGGTTGTATGCAGCCGGTTTATATAGCGCTGACTCAAAGTAAAGCCGCTCTCTACCTGCAACCAGTGCCTCTGGAATGTCGGGGGTCATGTTAAAGCCTAAGATCCAGCTTCCCCCGCGCCAGACATCCATCATCTCTTCTAGCCCAAAACCAGGGAGCAGAGACTCAGCAAATACCAACCGACGGACATGATGAGGATAAGCAGCAGCATAGGCGTACGCAACCATTGCACCAATATCGTGACCGATCAAAAAGGTTTGCTGGAAGCCTAGCAAGTGAACGAGCTGGTGAATATCTTCAGCAACAGTTCGTTTATCGTAGCCAGCGCTAGGCTTTGAAGAGTCACCCATACCTCGCAAATCTGGCGCAATGACAGTATATTTTTCAGCTAAGGCTGGCATAATCCGTCGCCATTCGTACCATGTCTGTGGCCAGCCGTGCAACAAAACCACTGGGTCACCTTTGCCACCAATCACGTAATGCTGACGGATACCGTTAACAAAAGCCGTGTGATGGCTAAATACTTGGTTAAAATCAGCATTGGCATCGCTCATCATATCATTTCTTCTCACGCAATCATTTGTGTATTCATATTGTTAACTAGTACCTAATAAGATTGAGTTTCTTCTTTTCTTCTTGCTTTTCAATCTCTTGCACAAAAGCTTCCATAAATTTATCAACAACTCCTGGATGCTTTGCTGTTACCAAATTACCATCGATAACTAAATCAGCAGTTGCATCACCTTCGTAAATAACATCTCCACCAGCATTTTCTACATCACAAATGATGTTGTGTGCGCAAGTCACTTTGCAATTTTTAATTAAGTCAGAATCAGCACAAAAAAGCCACAAAGAATGACAGATTGCTCCTAATTTCAAACCTTCTGTCTTTATAGATTTTCTAAGAAAAGCTACTGCCGGAGCTTGATTTTTTTGACCTTTCTTTACAGCAACCTGATATCTCAAGCGATCCATAGCATAGGCACCAATACAAATAATGCCTTTATAGTCTGCTGGGTTAATATTATTAACTTCTGTTGTGACAATAACATGGTCTTCAACTTCACCGTTATCTGGATTCGAGCCAAATGTTAATTGTGGATTACCCCACAAATGAGAAATATACTCTACTTCATAGCCTTGTTGAGGAAAGTAATCGTTGAACTTGCGATATTCAGTTTGGTCAAAATGCTCCTCAATCAAAACGCCGATTTTACCTTTGATTGCGTTGCCAATCCTACCATTTTTTAAAGGCGTAGATGTCATGGTATTGCTCCAATTTTAATTTACATTAAGAGTGCTATTTTGGGTGTTTATGACTCTGAAATTTACCTGAACTAAATAAGTTCAGTTAACCGAAAGAGAAAAGAGTTGTTTCATTTGAATTAACACCCAAGGTATTTCCTATTAATTGATGATCTGCAAAAAGGTGAAAATGCCCTTCATGCTCATGACCAAGACCGAGGTTAGATGATTTTCCAAAATCAGCGCTACCTAGTCCATCAATATTTGGTTCAAAGTTAGTAAGAATCTCAGTAAACTTTGAACCTTGACCTTCGGTATGTGTATGACCATCAGTATTCAAGAATGGGTCATTAGTTATAGCATCAACAAGGAAATCACTTTTTCCTAAGATATCATCAGAAGAAATATTAATGAATGTGGGAATATTCTTTTCCTGCAGTTGAATTAATTCAGGAGTACCAGAAGAGTTGAGGGCAAACAAAACTGATTCACCCCGAGGTAAGCCAGGAATATCAGCAAAAGTTCCAGAGAGTTGTTCAAGCTTGCTATCAGGGGTAAATTCTTTGTCTAAACGAATTAGGGAGTCACCTGATCCATGTTCATGTTGTATGCTATCGTTATTTGTTGCTGCGCTATGATGGTCTCCTCCGGTGTAAGTAAACACCTTGATCTGCTCATGACCATCAGCCACATCACCCAACGCTGAGGTCGTAATATTGGCATGATAGGTTTGAACAGGCTCAGCATTCGGTACATCTGGTTTCTGAAGTATATAACCGGATGTCACCTCAATCTCACCACGATAGGAGTCACCATATGGTTGCAATGGATTAGACAGTAGTGCTACCTTGTGCGCTGTATCAATGGCATCTAAACTACCTTGACTCTCAATTAATCGACCACCATAAAGTTCAACCAATCCTCGTCCACCATTGCCTTGACCAACAATGATATCGTCAAAGTTATCTCCGTCTACATCTCCAGATGCTAAGTTGATAGTACCGTCAAAACCCTTCTCGTGGTGAAAAGGAGCAATCTTGGAAAGCAGACTAAAATCCTTACCACTGTAAACTTCAATTAAAGACTGTCCATTTCCACCTATGCCCACAACGATATCTGAGTAGCCGTCACCATTGATATCACCCGTTGCTATTGATGCCTTTGATAAGGGCGAGATATCAATTCCCTCGAAAGGAGTGAATTCAGTAATAAGTAGGTTATTATCCTGACCATCCAATTCCCTGTTGCCTTGTTCCTGCTTATCAATGAGAGTTTGACCATCAAAGACTTTAACTGTAAACTTATCGTCAGGGTTAGACAAGGAACGCTGTATCGTAATGACATCAGTGACGTTATCAGTTACGTTCTGGTTCTCAAAGCTCTTTTTGTAATTGACATCTCCAATAGCAACGTCTATTGCTCCTGCAAATCTTTCTCCGTAGGGATTTAGGTTGATGCTTTGTTGAAGATTGCTTGCTCTAAATAACTCTACTTGTCCATTGGAACTATGCTTTGAGCCTAAACCTAACCAAGTGTCCTCCGTATTTAGGATGACTCTGACTGTTGCCATCATCCCTGCATCTTCATGGAAAAGAATGTGACAATGGTTCACGTAACTACCAGGGTAGTCCTCAAAGTTCATTAGTATTTTGACTTCGGAAGGATTGCCACCTACTTTTGGAGTACCATAGGGGTTTTCTGGTGTGGGTGGTTTGTCGGGATCGTAAGTAGGTGGTAAGGCAATCGTATCTCTTAATACTCCTTCCAAGTATTGATCTTTTAGTTCTGTAACTGGGATGCCATTAACTTCTAAAACAGTAAAATCATTTTGGTGAATGTGGAAAGGGTGCCATTCTAACAAAGGAATATTTGGAACACCTGGCGGAAGATTAGGATCGATCGCGCCTGATGCGTTTTTAACCGACCATATCTCCTTTGTACCAAGCATCGGCATAGAAAGTGGAACTTGGCTTGAAGTGAAGTCGGTAGCAAAATATTGCCCGTTAATGCGATAAGTCCCTTCAAATGTTTTTGCCACAGTGGAATCTGGCACATTACCTTGTTTGATTGCTCCGCCAGCATTCGCAGACCAAGTAAAAGTACGCTCCCGATCAACCTGACCATTCTGTGCTGCTTTAATAACCTCGTCAATTTTCTGAGCTTGCTCGGTTAATATGTCATAAGGTTCAGGAAAAGAACCAGTAGGAACTGTGTCTCCAGTCACTTCAATTGTTGCCAAAACTTGAGGTCCCCAAGTTAAGTGACCGTCGTCAAATCCTTTTTTTCCTCTAATCATGCTTGGGGCATTATCACCTAAAATCTCTTCGGTTCCATTAGATAGTAAGTAATACTTACCTGGCTCTTCAAACCATTCCTGAAGAGATACCCTCATTCCCGGATTCAGAATTGGCAGTTCAGTGACTTCTCTTCTGTTACTTGGTACTACCCCAGAAGCATCCCCATCAAGAGACACCAAAGTCACCTCTTGAGGAATGAGTTCTGTCCCTGTATCTTTTACCAATTGGAGAACGTGGAAGGCATTGCTGTTCATATTGGTGAAGGAAAACAGATTCCATTCACCAGTCTTTAGCTCAAGGGTGGGGTTATATTGACCATTAACGGTATGAATAACATTTTCTAGAGGCTCTGCTTGTTGCCCCCCTCCATATTCAAATGAATTGGGGGGGTTCCCTGTCGGTTTTGTAGAGTCATAAATCAGGGGTTTGCCGTTGTAACCCATAAAAGGTGCATCCGACAGTTCATATATTTTCTTACCATCTGAAGTCTGATCTAAAACTTCTAGAGGTGTACCAGCAGGAAGTGACTTTGTGGGGTCTTGATTGAGAGGATCGCCGACTTGACCTTGCCTATTTATTTGCTGGATGCCAAAAGTATTGAGAGCAAAAGTATAACCTGATTCCTTCGTTGGATCAAATTTGTCTAGATCTGGCAAATCATGTGGGGCTAAAATTAACAACTGCCCACCCAATCCTGAGGATACTTGTTCATTGACTTGTCCGTGCAAGTGGGGATGATACCAGTCAAGTCCAATAAAATGGTCATCTGGAATTTTTATACTTATATCCGATCTTTCTCCAGGCTTCACAGCCGTTAGCACGTTATCTCCATGTCCTACAGGTGATACGTGCAATCCATGGGTATGGAGATTACTGACTTGGGTTAAGTCATTTTCAAGATGTATTTTCAGTGTGTCTCCAGGTTCTGTAATCAGTAGAGGTCCTGGCACAGATCCGTTATAGCCTCTAAGAAATTCATAGGGAGTTGCTTTATCGTTGAGCCAGGGAATTTTGCCATCTCCTGATTTAAGAATCCCTAAACCATCAATGTCAACTTGCTGTAGGTCTTCCATTTTCAGGGTTACATTCAATTCCTTTTCTGGTCCCCAACTAGAGACGTAATTTCCAGAGCGACCTTCCCGCCAATCCTGAAATGGATCTTTAAAGGGAACCTTCACATCAGGATGAGGTAAAACCTTTAAATAACCTTCTTGATTGAAGCCTTGACTCCAAGTTTTAAAGTTTTGTGTTCCAATAATATATGCGTTATCCAATGGAGAAGCCATAAATTTACCTCACAAAACAATGATATTGAGATGACGGCGAAGCTAGTTATCTGTAGAGTTCAGTATCCTGAATTAATGTTTGGAAAACTGATTTTTTCCTAGTTTGAGAAATCTATTTAGAGGGACTTAAATTCCAACTCTTTTTTCCTACATAAGTATATAAGCGTTATCTTTCATGCATTCAACTTAGCCACCACTGTTGCCAATTTGCTCCCTAGTTGCTCAACTGCCACCTGTTGTTTGGCATCTTTCAAAGTACCGTCAGAATGAAAAGCCTCATATGCTTTGGGAACAGCTATCTGGTTTGGAAGAACAATCACTTGAATATTTCCAAGTATTGCCCGTAAATGAACAAGACCGCGCAAACCTCCTAGACCTCCCGGTGAGGCACTCATAATAGCAGCCACTTTGTCTACAAAACAAGCCAGCGGCGCTTCGTCAGGGGCTGGGCGTGATACCCAATCAATCGCATTCTTTAAAACGCCTGGAATTGAGCTGTTGTACTCTGGAGAAGCAATCAGAAATCCCTGATGTACTAGCATTAAATCCTTTAACTTACGTGCATTGGGAGGAAGACCTTCTTGGGCTTCCAAGTCTTCATCAAAAAGTGGCATGGGAATATCGCGCAAATCTACATAAGTGACTTCAGCACCAGCGGCAATTGCGCCATCTGCTGCAATTTTTACCAGTTTTTTGTTGTATGAATCAGTGCGAGTGCTGCCAGCGAAAGCCAAAATTTTGGGTGTCATTGTCATAGTTCGTTTTTCGGCATTTTTGATAGTAAATTTGCAAAAAATCCTAAAAACCCTATTTTTAAAGGTGCCCTTACTTACATACATGAGCAACGCTTAAATACGAAAAGTATCGCAATTGAAAGACTGGCAGCCGTACCAAAAACACCAGTCATTCCCCAAATGCTAAAAGCTCCTCCCATTAACATCGGTCCTAAGGTTTGTCCCAATCCTATAAACATCCCGTTTATTGACATGACTGCGGCTAGATATTCTCTAGGTGTCAACTCTGTGATACGTGTTTGAATAGTGGGAAAACCGATACCAAGACCTATCCCAAAAATCATAGTTGGAATTAATAGTAGCCAAAAATGATGAATGAAGGGAATAATTGCTAGAGCGATCGCATAAAAAATAAATGATACTTGAATCAAATCTGTTTGTGAAAATTTTCTGGTTAATCTACCCAATAGTAATGAAGTGATTGTAATGGTAGTAGACATACTTGTGAGAATAATACCAATCATTAAAGTAGATGCCTTGAATGCATTTCCCATAAGAATTGGTAAATACGTGACATAAGCTCCATAAAGGAGGACAAAAGTTGCAACTGTACTTACAAAAAGTCCAAAAAAACTACGATTTTTAAAGTTCCCTAGAGCCATCTTGAGATATTCTATAAAATTCAGATGGCTTTTTGGTTCAGGATTTTTTAGTGAAAACCAAACAAGCAACCCTATGGGAATAGCCAGTATAGGAAGCATGAAGGGATAATTCCATCCTAACCCTGCAAGCGCTCCGCCAATTGTTGGGTAAATTGCCGTACCTATACTACCGATACTAGCGCTGTAACCCATTGCAGTAATGCGCTCTCGACCTGAATAAAGGTCTCCAATTAGTGTGACATTAAGGGAATTTAAGGAAGCAGCACCAATTCCTTGAAAGAAGCGCAATATGAGTAAAAGGTTAAAGTTAGTTTGAAACGCGCATGCTACTCCAGCAATGCCAAATAATATCAATGAGGGGACTAGTACTTTCTTCCTCCCAAATCTATCAGCAAGAACTCCGAAAATAGGGGTTAGGACAATACTAGGAAAAGTTAATGCAGTAATCAGTAGACCAACGTTTTGAGGTGGTACATTAAGTTGTTGAGCTATTTTCGGAAAAGCAGGAGTAATACTGGAAATTCCGAGAATACCCATTAAAGTGATGCTTAAAATAATAAGAAGGTTTTTGTCCTGATAAGCAGGTCTACGGTTTTTCCCTTCACCGCTTTTTCCTACTAAATTCATAGTGAATGACAAATCTAAAATGAATTGACAGATTTTAAAAAGAAAGGACGCGCTAAATACCTGTGACGATTGTGCCGTTGCTGTTTTGATTTGCAGGACCCATGATGATTTGTACTAATGCTCTTCCATCACTTTAGGTAGAGGAAAATTAAAGGCAAAATCACCAAAATCAGACACTATTGGAGATTTGGACTTTAATTTTTCCCATAAAATCCGGAACATTGATTCTTACATAAAGCCTTCCATTGCAAGGGTTTCAGAATCTTGTGTGGAAACAGTGATGAAAGAGCAATCACTAGGCAAAAACAAAGTTCTCAGCTGAAAGTTCGCTGAACGCAACACCATACACATTAGCCAGGGATATCTCCTTACCGTCAATCGGAGCAAGAATGCTCGTGCTGCGAATATCGCCAAAAGCAGGTAGGAGTTTCAAGTCATTGAAGGAGGAGATACCACTTATTCCACTAATGTAAATTTTGTCAACACCTGGTTCAAAGTCTGCAAGCACATTCCTCGTATCTTCTAAAGGCGGTAAGCCAAAATCAGTTAATTGCCTGGTCTCAGGAACTGTATCAGGTATTGTGCCGTCAGCAATCCAGAACTGGTCAGCCCCAAGACCACCATAGAGGAGATTATGACCACCACTGCTGATTTTGAGTATATCGTCTCCTTCAGCTGCAAATATGCGATCATTGCCGCCAGCAAAGAGCAAATCGTTATCGTTACCACCGTAGATAGGAGTATTGAATTGATTGGCTGACTCAAGTGGTATCTTCGGCTGTGGAATGACTGAGACAGCGAGTGACTCTACTGTTTCTTGTCCAAAGTTGCCAAAAGAATATTCTGTTCCCGGAGGGACATAGACAAAAGTATCTGGTCCTGCAAGTTTTGTTTCATTGCCAATTTTGAAGGAAAGTTGTCCTTCTTTTACATAAAAAGCTTCATGGTTTTCACTCTCAACTGGTTCGGAAAAATCATCAGTGGTACGAGCAATTTGACCTCGAATCTCGCCTCTGGGATTCCCCTCAGTGTGCACGCTAAAGTAGAAGTCGGATTCCTGCCCGGGTAAGCCACTATGAGTGAGAAAATCTTTCAGAGTCGTGGGAATATCCTCTTCTGTCTGATTCCAAGTGCCTGTAAGAGTAGCGGAGCCATCCGCGTTCAAAGTGATTTTCAGGTCTTTTTCATCTTGCTTTTTAGGATCTAAGATACTAAATGCATGTGGACCATTGCTGCTCCGTGTACCTGAATCAATATAGATAGCAATGACATCATCTAGCTTATTATTAGGGGTTTGGGGAGTATAACTTTCCACAAATTTTCCAAAATCCAAGCCAGTCACTGTCAAGCTATAATCAATATCACCTTGCTCATCAAGTTTCACACTAGCAACGCCATTTGCCAATGATTTAGTCGGCTCTAACTCTTGTTGGGCATTTAGGTTAGCTTGGACAAAGGTATGAGCCACTTGGGGTGTGAGAGAAAACTGGTTGTATGAAAGTTCATGACCTGTTTCTTCCCAAGTGAGTAGAGAAGTGTACTCAGTGCCAAAAGGTCCCGAAAATGTTGGGCGACTCGGCAGAAATATATTGTTATCATTACCAATCTGCCAAATACTAAAACCATCAACGTTGGAAAGTGGTAAAACTGCGTTCACTAACTCCGCATCTGGATTTTTTGGCAGCACCACGACATAATCAAGAGCGGATTTTGGAGGTACATAATCTGGCTCTGGTCCTAAAAAATAGGATGCACCACTGCTGCGTCCCCCAAGTTCTAACACTTTTGTGAATGTATCTGCATCAAAATTCGCTTTGGGGATCGGAGTATCTCTGTTCTCTACTGATACGCCCACATAGTCGAAGAAGAGGTCAAGCCCTCCAGGCGTCGTGAACGAAAGTGTCCTCGCCCCAACATTTTCTCCCACTATCGCAGTTGTTGAGTCAATGTTGTGATAGGTGTGGGGTTTTAATCTGGGACCGAACACCAAAGTTTCGGGAGGTACAGTGACGGTATATTTTGGTTCGGTTCCCTGCTCTCCAGCTTTGTTTCCAAAAGAAAATTCTAACTGTCCATCTATTCCATACCAAACTTCATTGTCATAAAGGTGATAATGTAACGGCGGTCCGCCTCCTACTGGAAGGAAGAAATCAAAGGCATTAAACCCTGCATCTGTCTCGCGGGTCGTCGCCAACCCTGTATATAAATCTCCAGAAGCATACCATGTCGGACGGTCTTTGCTGTTCTGTGGCACAACCAAGTAATCTTCCGTTCCACTTTTTGGAGTCGAGGGAAGGCGAAACACAGGTTCTGTAGTATGTGACATATGAGTGAATTTCTTTCAATTAACCTTTGAAAGGCGAAGCCTTTATCAAGCCTAGGTAATGCTTCGCCAATTTTGTAGCGCCGTTCAATGACAATTGCTCATTGTGAAACTTGTCAGCTAGAAGTATCTTTGCAGTGGCGTCGGCGCAGCAGGACACCAGATCCAATCACACTTATGGTCAAAAGCGTAGTGTTGAATAACGGTTCTGGAACTGGAACTACTTTAAAAGAACCAGTCAAAGCCAGCGTACCTCTGTAGGGAATATTTGGATCTGTACTCTGCTGACCTAATTCTGTAAAAGACAGTATGCCAGTAGCACCTTTGAATCTGCCCTCACCACCAGTGATATTGATCGTCCCAAAATTAGTTACTTTAAGAGTGTTAAAGTCGGTTACCCCGTTAGCGGTTTCAGAGCCAAATAACTTGTCCTCACCGTTACCTTCGAGTGCGAAAAAGCCCAATGGAAAATCTTGTAAGCCAAATGTTTTTGGATCTGAGTTAGCTGTGAATTTGCCAGTAGTGAGGTCAGTTCGCAAGTAAGTCAACCCGTTGAGTTTGGTCAAGTCATAGGAGGCATCAGTACTATTGCCTACAATATCTATTTGTGCAAGATCCCCTGATGGTGAGAGGAAGCTACCACCGTTCGATAAATCGTAGTTTGCGTTAAAGGTATAAGTCGTTTGGGCGATCGCTTCAGTTGCACTTAACCCAAAACCAACTAATGCAAGACCTACTGGAATAAGCTGTAAAGGAAGTGAGCGAAGCATAATTTACGTTACTTGTTATGGTAGGGGGTTTAGTTATTCGCAGACTTCTGTACCTAAAGAAGAGCCAAGAGAGTTATTTGAGGGTTATTTAATTCTCTTGGCTTTAAAAGTTGACTCATTTCTGCTATTGATGTCAGCGTGTGAACGCAATCAACAGATCCCTTTTAAATCCGGACATTAGTCTCAGATGCATCTGGATAAACTCGCCACTCGTAAATCTTATCTCCATCAAAACGATAGATATCAACGCAGGGAACTTGAACAAACCGTTTATCTTGTTTATGAATGTAGTTTGCATCCATTTCCAAAATAACGGTGTTGCCGATTTCCCATATTCCTCGGGTATTATGAGTTGTCAACTTGAGGGTTTGATAAATATGCTTCAGTAAATCCCGACAAGCTTGTGGTCCAATCACAGGGTTATTTGCACCCACTTTATAAAGTAAATTGGGAGTAAAGAAGGTCATAAATTCATCCCAATTTTCGGCATGTAGAGCTTCATACATTTGCTCAAGTTTTTTCGTCAAGGAACCGCTAGAAGCAGCAGGTTGACTTGGTCCTTCTTCTGTCTCAAAAACTGGATCTATATTCATATAAATTCTCAGTTCTTGAACTTTATCGCCCTTGAAGACAATAGTGTCACAGCAAGGAAGTGTAAACACTTTACCGTCATGGCGAATGTAAGTCACATCCATTTCACAGATGACGGTGTCTCCAGCTTCCCACATATTCTTGATATGATGGTAGACTTTTGCGACTTTCTTCAAGAAGTCAACTGAGGAGTCCCGAATTCCTTGGGGACCGTAAGCAACTGGGAAGTTGCTGAACTGGTAGTGGGCGTTTTCAGTGTAGAACTTGACAAAGTTCTCCACATTCATCGACTCGCCCGCTTGGAACATACGCTTAACAATTTCGGATTTGGTTCCTGCACTTGTTGCTAACATTGATTTTTGGTCCTTGTTCGTTTTGTTTTCAATAATGTTTTTCAGATGATGCACCGCTTGTGCGATCGCTTCTGGTTGAGCAGCTTTAATAAACCACTGTGCTTCTTCTTGTTCAAGAGCATTGTCACTCCTGGGCTTTAAGTCCATCGTGTAAGTCAGTATCGGTAAAGACCCAGATTTACCGTTGGAAGGGAGTGTCACCTGATTACTTAGTTCACCAGTAAAAAGTGGGTGATCCACGACAGTGAATGTCACTTTTCCGGCTTGCTTGTCCACGGTGACTCTTTCTTTCATGTGCATTTCAGGCGTTCTAATTTCCCGGAGAATGCCATCTTCGTATCTCTCTAAAATCTTTAGTTCTTCAACAACATGGGGAATATATGGTTGAGGATTTTGCATTTTGTCGAGCAAAACCTCCCAAATAGTTTCTACGCTGGCATTAACAGGAGTGTTGTATGTGGCGTAGAGTCCTTGAGTCGTTGATTTTTGGAGTTGGGAATTTAAAAACCAATAATTGGTTCCGTTGGCTTGGTTATATTCCGCTTCTGCTCTGGTGAAATTTTTCTTGGCTGAACGAGTGACTTGGTTGAATTCTAGTTGTTCCCCGTTTGGTCCTTTACAGTAGAATAACGTCCATCCTTCCCAATCATCAGTAAAGTCTGTTTTGGCATAGGCGGATAATTTTTTCATTTCCTCTTTCGACTTAGCACGAATGATGCGGTTGCAAATGACTTCAGTCATGCCTCGCCGATGACATTCCTCCTCCAGTTTTTTCGCAAAGAAATCAAGATCTACATCATCTTTCACATAGAAGGAAATGTGCGGTACATTTGCGTAACCAACGGAGGAAGGTATCTTCTCAAAGAAATTCGGTGCAGCAGGTGTTAATTTGGCTTCACGAAAATGAATCAGTTCAACGACTGTGTTACCAAAAGAAATGAATCTGACATCTAAAGCTTTGTCTGAACCATCTCTGATGTCGGGAACTCCGAAAGTCTTTGGATCGAGGCCTTGTTCAATCGCCTCAACTTCCTCTTTTTGAAAGAGTAAATTGTGCAATGCTTCACCGTAAAATCCATCACCACCAAGAGCAACTTTACCTCCTAACACTTCAAGGTAAAATTCCAGAGCCTTCGGCATATCATAAACTGTGATCCCGAAGTGTTGCACTCCTTGCAGGTAATGACCTAACCCAGACTTACCATTATTACCATTCTGCTTGCCCGTCATTAGAGACACGACATCTTCCTTCAGTTGATTGGTTGCTCCTACTTTCACAATCAGTTCTGCAACCTTAGAGCTGCATTGACCTGCTAAAGTCATTTTGCCGTCATAAACAAAGGTGTAAGCACTGCGCTCAGGAAATGGGAAAACCTGCTTGACGTACTGAGCCTGGTCTTTCACAGCTTGAGCATACTCTTTGGAAGCAAAGAAAGTTTCCATTTCCAAAGGATTAGCAAACGCAATTTCAAAGGCAGCTTGATATTGCTTGTGTGGGGGTTCAAAACGAGAGACCCCATCATTATCTGGGCGGGAATTATCTACTTCTTCAAGTAAATGCAGTCGGAACTTCATGACAGAATCACTCTGCACTACAGCTGGTGCAAAAGTGTCTGTCATATATCTGCGAAAAGCTTCCACACTCACAGCATCAGATTTTTTGACTATGACGTGGAACTTGATAACACCCAGTTCTCCGTTTGGTTCACCTGTGGGAATGCGATCAATATAGGTTTTGGAATTGCCAACACTCGTGGTGTAGGCGATCGCTTTGCTAAATAAATTGTGTTCGTCAGCCATCAGGATGCCGAACGATTGGAGATATGCCTGAAGTTCAGCTTCTGTCGTAAAAGTTAATTCAGCAATGCCATTAAACTGATCTTCTTGTGGACAGGTGTCATCTACACTGTTTACTCTTGGCCAAATGCCACCTTCGCTAGGAGCGACGTGAAACTGCCAGTATTGATGTTGCCCTGGTAAGCGCGCACACAAAGGGCCATGTACATTTCTCCAATAGTCATCAAAAAGCTCTAAAGAAATTCCCTTTCTTTTCCACAAAAGAACGTAGAAAGCTAGTTTTCCATTTTGATCCCGTACCGCATAATCGACTTTTTTGAGTGCTGTAGTCATAGCCTTTCTCTTAGTTTCAAAATGATTTTGCTTAACAATCTTATTCAGTGCATTAAAACAGCCTGCAACTTTATTAAATCCGCTATAAACGCACGTGAATAAAAGTAGTTCTTCAATTTCTTCAAGGGTGGCTCCTTGCTTCAGAGCCATATTGATATGTGCTGTAAAAGGGTAGTAGGGGCTTGAGCAATTTTGATTTGCAACATCAACAGCGATCGCAAGCAGAGCCTTAGTTTTTTGGTCAATGAATGGCAGCCCCCAAGCCTCGCCAGCTACACGAGTAAAAAAGTCACTAAACTGCGGATTTATACGTTGTAATCCTGCTTGCAGTTCCACGTCATCCAAAACTGCATTTTTGGGAGCCAGATGATTTGTCATCTTAGGCTGTGGTAATTAATTTCAAGAGTTCATTAGCTGCAAAAACATCTCGATAGAACGTGAGTTGCTCAGTCTTTAGGTAGCATCCGCCTCTATGTCCACGTCGCACCCAAGTGACATTTCCTTTAGCAAGTGTTTCGTTGGTTTCATCATCCACACACTTCCATTCAAAGTAGGTCACTTCACCATGAAACATGACAATTGGCCAGCACATAGTGACACCTGGTTGTGCAATTAATGCCCACCAATGTTGCTCGCGCTCTTTCTGTTGTTCCAAGCCTTGATAAGGACCATCCTGACACAAATAAACTAAATCATCGCGATATTCACCAGTTAATATATCTCCGCGTCCTTGTCGCAATGCCTCACAATGAGTGGGCCACCATTCCTTATTTTCTTGTTCAATTTGTTGGAGAGTGTAATAAGAATTAATTTCTGGTAATGTCTTCTCTTTCATGGCAACAAATCGCTCAGCATCCTCTATGAGTTTTTTCGCTACATAGGGAGTGACAAGTCCTGGTCGAGAGTAATCTGCTGCTAAATCTTTGTAGTAGTTTGTGCGTTTGTGAGTTAACGTGCTTGTCGTTTTTTGCGCTCCATTTCCTAAACCATTTGAGGAACCATTAGAGTGGGTTTTGATAAGTTTTTGTTCGAGCATAAGACAAGTTACATCCTCTTTTAGTTGATTGGTAGCACCGATATTTGCGATAAGTTCTGCAACTGTGGAACTGCGTTGACCTGCCAGAGTCATTTTGCCGTCGTAGACAAAGGTATAAACTGTACGCTCTGGAAAAGGTAAAAGTCGTTTAATGTATTTAGTTTGGTTTTGGGTAGCAACTACATATTCTTTGGAAGAAAAGAAAGTTTCCATCTCTAAAGGATTGGCAAACGCAATCTCAAACGCTGCATCGTATTGCTTTTCTAGAGGTTCATAATGTGATACGCCAGCCGCGTCTGGGCGAGAGTTATCGACTTCCTCAAACAAATGTAGTCGCAACTTAAGGACAGAATCACTTTGCACAACAGCTGGCGCAAAAGTGTCTGTCATATATCTGCGAAAATCTGCCACACTCACAGCATCAGATTTCTTCACCATGACATGGAACTTTAGGATACCTAATGTGCCATTGGGATCGCCTGAGGGAATGCCATCCACATAGGTTTTAGAATTACCTGGGTTAGTGGTATAGCCGATCGCTTTGCTAAAGATATTGTGCTCGTCATCCATGAGAATGGCAGCAGATGTAAACCATGTTTGGCGATCGGCTTCGCTTTCAAAGGTTAACTCAGCAATACCATCAAACTGGTCTTCATTGGGGCAAACATACTCAATACCCCTAATATTTGGCCACAAGCCACCTTCATTGTCAGATAAGTGAAACTGCCAATATTGGTACTGACCTGGTAAACGAGCGCAAACTGGACCGTGAACATCTCTCCAGTAGTCATCAAATAATGCGCGAGTAATGCCTTTTCGTTTCCACAAAAGTACATAAAAAGCGACTTTGCCTTGTTGATCTCGTGTGGAATAATCAGTCTTTCTCGTCGTTGCTAATATCATTGCTGCGCTCCTTCATGATTATTTATTCACTAATGCAGAATCTTTAGATTTGGGAACGAAGAATTTCATCCAAGGCAACAAAATAACTAGCAGCCTTATTGAAGCCTGTGTAAACGCACAGAAATAAAAGAAGTTCTTCAAGTTCTGCACGAGTTGCTCCTTGTTTAAGAGCCATATTCACATGGGCTGTAAAAGGGCTACCAGGACCTAACTGATTCTGATTTGCAACATCAATAGCAATAGTGATAAAAGCTTTTGTTTTCTGGTCAAGAAATGGTAGACCCCATGCTTCACCAGCAACACGGGTACAAAAATCACCAAACTTATCGTTGACAATTTTTAAACCCTCTTGAATATCTCTATCATCCAAAACAGCATTTCTATATTCCACCATCTTTTTCCTTAGGTGAAGGTAATAACGACAAAGGTAATAACGACACATTTGTAAAGGGCAATGCCCGTTCTCTTGCCAACTCAATGAGATTCACCCTTGAGGTGAGCTTGATACAAAACTTTTTGTAGATAGTTATTGTAAACCTTGTTTGAAAATGACACTGCTCTTCATTACGGTAAGTAATGAGATAGAATTTCATTAAAACTCTAATTTTCTCTTAAATAAGATTAAGCTCATTTTTTCGCCAAAGAACTAAGTACTTTTTAGATTGGGTGTTGAGGGTTTTGTTTAACCTCGAGTCTAATTTAAATTAACCACTCACTTCAGGAAAGATGAAAAAGTCAGAAAAGGTAAGGAGTTTTCTCTGAATATTTTTATTGATTTTAGACAAACACATACAGCAGAATTCAGGAGTCAGAAGCCAGGAGGAGCGCTAGCCATGCAGGAGGGGAGCCTGTCCTACAGGAGAGTTTCCCGCTCTCACGGGAACTGGCGTCCGGCTCTGCTAACTTGTTTGCACAGCGTCTCTCTCTGTAAGGAGAAACAAGTGGCGTTTTCCCAACCTAGGCAACTGCGTTCCTAGCAGGGGTTCTCGTTTGCAAAGCGTCCCGCAGGAAAGAGTACCCGAAGGGGGTTTCCCCGGTTGTTCAAAGTAGCGTCTCCCATAGAGGAAAGAACTGGCGTTCAGAAGTAAAAGTTGTTCGATATCTGGCTCTTGACTTGAAAAGGTGTACCTTAATAAAAATGAAAACCACAATATCACTAAACGCCTAAAAAGGGTACATCAGGGTTTTTCATAATGTATTAATAGCAAAGCTCTAAAATTTTGTTGCATAAAAAGAGCCTGAAAGCCTTGATCTAGAAGGCAAATACATCAATAGTAAGAAAAGTGCTTCAAAGTCAATCACGATAAGGGTTAGTCCTAAATCCATAGAAAACCCTTCTGGATTCCACACTTAAGATGCTATAGAGCCTAGTTTTTTACAAAGTCCTAGTAAAGGTGTGTCAGTAAATATAAAAAAATAAAGTCTAATATATAAACTTTGTTAGGTGATATGGCCGTAATGAAATTTAAACGTTGTTGTAGTTGTATTTTCTTTTGGAATTTGGTTTCCACCCCATCTTCAAGATTTCCAAAGGATAGTTGCTTCAATTAGTACAGCATTTATTATCAATGATATTTGGATTCGGGTTTTTCTGCAAAACTAAGCTAGTCAGTGTAAAATAAGTCAGAATCATAAACAGACAAGGCAATTTGACAGATCCTCGCTGTAATAATAGTACAAGGGAGAAATGACTACATATGCTTATTAACAGTACACATATTTATTGAGAACTGTAAGAATTGAAAGACTCGCTTAGCTGTTGAATCAAGGGAGTTACGTTGTACAGTTACTTAACTATTTGTTAATGAAAGCAAAACAGAATAAGTATGGTCTAGTAGGTTAGCCCCTAGCTGCTAAGAATCTCACACCCTCACAAAGGTGGCACTGACAGTGTGTCAAATCTGTATATCTGATCTTAACATAGCCAAGTCTGACCTAGTTTAACCGCCCTCGTTTAACCGCAATGTTGTTTCACTTCTTATTGTTAAATTTCAGTGAATAACTCAAAAAAATATCCAAAAGTCAGATAAAGTCATACTTAATAATAAAAAGTCAGATAAAGTCATACTTATAAAATATTTTATCTCTATTTTTACAGATGGATATTGAAGAAGCATTAGTTATTTTAGATACTTTTCTGGAGCATCGCTTAAATGATGTGCAGGAAATAGTATTTCGCAAATCTTGGGAAGGGCAAACTTATCAAGAGATTGCAGAAAGTAGTGGTTATGACGCTAATTACATCAAGGATGTAGGCTCTAAGTTATGGAAGTTACTTTCGCAGGATTTTGAAGAAGAGGTAACAAAAAGTAATTTTAGGTCGGTTCTCAGACGCCGAGCGGACAGTTTTCCTAGAAAATTCCAGAACAGAGAGGATATTTTCAAGCAATACCAGCAATTAACCGGGGAAGGGGAACTTCGCATTTCCTCTCAAAGGAGGGTAAGATCAGAATTCTCTATGGGAATGAAGAATAAAGGAACTCGGGAAGCTCTCATTCCCAATCCTGATTCTTTAGAAATTCCTAGTGGACCGGTGCCACTTCATTCGTTGTTTTACGTAGAGCGTTTTCCTATTGAAGAACGCACATATACTGAAATCTGTAAACCAGGAAGCCTCATCCGGATCAGAGCACCTCGGCAAATGGGGAAAACCTCTCTCATGCACAGAATTCTGACTCATGCCAGACAGGGTAGAGGGGTACATACCGTACAGATCAGTTGGCAGCAGGCAGATAATCAAATTTTTTCTAGCTTGGATAAATTCTTAAGATGGTTTTGTGCTAATGTCAGTCGGCAGTTGAACTTAGAGCCAAGACTGGATGATTTCTGGGATGAGGATATTGGCAGCAAAGTGAGCTGTACATTGTACTTTCAGGGGTATTTGCTGCAAAAAATTGATTCTCCAGTAGTCTTAGCTTTGGATGAAGTGAATCGCATTTTTGAGTATCCAGAAATCTGTAGTGACTTTTTACCGCTACTTCGCTCCTGGTATGAAGACGCTTCTGAACTCGAAATCTGGCAAAAACTCCGACTTGTGGTTGTTCATGCTACTGAAGCTTATATCCCGTTAGATATTAATCAATCTCCTTTCAACGTAGGGCTATCAATTCAGTTACCGGAATTTAGTTTAGAGCAAGTGCAGGATTTGGCGATACGTCATGGCTTGGATTGGGCAAAAGGCGAAGTGGGGGCGAAAAAACTCGCTCCTCTCATTGCTATGATTGGTGGTCATCCATATCTAGTACGTCTCGCACTCTATCAATTAGCACGTGGAGAGATCAGCCTAGAACAGCTTTTGCAAGATGCTCCCACCATTGCTGGCATTTATGGCAATTACCTACGGCATCACTTAGCAAATCTTCAAAAGCATTTTGAACTAGCGGAAGCACTCAAACGGGTAGTCACAAATCAGATAAGTGTGCAGTTAGAAGCAATTACTGCTTATAAATTAGAAAGCATGGGTTTAGTCAAGCTTGAGGGAAATCAGGCAATACCGAGTTGTGAATTATATCGGCTCTATTTCCGCGAGCAATTGAGCTAATCTTTTCAGGGAAATTTTGAAATTACCGAGAAAATTTAGCTCATAGTCATACCTATACTTAACGAGATTAAGTACAGCATTTCATTAATTCGTAACGTTTTTAAACGCAGAGAGAAGTTTGAGCGCCGGCTTCCGGCGTAAGCGCAGGCTCCGCCAACGCGCAGCGTCTCCGGAGGAGACTCAAAGCTATGCCCTACGGGCACGCTGCGCGAACGGTGGAAGCGCTGAGGTAAACGCAAAGGTGAGGCAGTGCGTTGCACAGAGAAGTTGCGAGGAGGGTTTCCCTCCGGGCAAACTTCGGAGGGGTTCCCCCCGTTGTAGCAACTACCGTCGCAGAGTGTTCGTTCTAGTTTTCGCGCTAGACTTATGCAATTGTGTACTAAGCAATTTGTCGAGCCATGAGTTGAGCAAACAATCCTTTCTGATGAGTTAACTGCTCAAACCGACCTTGTTCCACAACCCGACCTGCCTGAAGTACATAGATTTGGTCTGCATTCCGAATTGTGCTGAGTCGATGGGCAATCACCACCCGCGTGACTTGTAACCTATCTAAACTTTCGCTGACAATAGCCTGGGTTTTATTATCTAAAGCGCTCGTTGCTTCATCAAAAAGTAGAATTCTGGGTTTTAAGGCAAGGGCGCGAGCAATTAACAACCTTTGCCGTTGACCTCCAGAGAGATTTGTGCCTCCTTCACTGACAACGGTGTGCATTCCCATAGGTAAAGCAGCGATATCATCAGCGAATCCAGCACTACGAGCTGCTTCCCAAGCCTCGTCTAAAGAGATGAGAGCGCCACCTGAAATGTTTTCAAAGATTGAGGCTGACATGACTTGGCTATTTTGCAGTACAACACCTAACTGCCGACGTACTGCTTGAATATCAAGCCCCGATAGATCTTGACCATCATAGTAGATGGCTCCCGATGCTGGCGTTTCAAACCCCAACAGCAATCGAAAAATTGTAGATTTTCCACTGCCAGATGGTCCAACCAGCGCGATGAACTCGCCTGGTTCGGCGGATAAACTCATATTATCGAGTGTAATCGGTCCATCTTCACCATAACGAAAAGTAACATGGTCTATAGTTAATTTGCCTGTTAATCGACTTGGATCTGCCTTAGTGGCATCCACTTCAGGCTTAGCTTCTAAAATCGGTTTCGCCTGCTCCCAAAGAGCGATGATTTCTAAAATGCTAACTGCTGAATTACTCAGAGAGGTTGCCCCAGAGACAAAGTTACCAAAAGCAGTGTTGAACGCCAAAAATGTACCAATTGATAATCCCGGTGTTTTCTGCAACCAAGTTACAGTAACACCGAAGAGCACAACTGAACTTAATAGTGGTAGCAACTCGTTAAACACTGCTAAGCTGTTCTCAATTTGCTCAGTACTCAAAACTAGTTTTTGCTGCTGGCTATAGTATTTGCTCCAATAAGCAAAGGCACGAACTTCGGCAGCTGCTACCCGCAGTTTCGTAATGCCTGATATCAGCTGCACAGTTAACCCCCGGATTTTCCCCTTGAGTTTCTCTAAGGGACGCACCTTTTGTAGGTTGATGATGCCAGAGAAAGTGGTGAAGGTAGTCGTTAGCAGCACCACACTCAAGGCAACTAGCGCTAGAGGTCGGCTGTAGTAGAACAGTAATCCTAAATTTAGTAATGAA
The DNA here is from genome assembly GCA_002163975.1 of Nostocales cyanobacterium HT-58-2. Lineage (GTDB taxonomy): Bacteria > Cyanobacteriota > Cyanobacteriia > Cyanobacteriales > Nostocaceae > HT-58-2. The sequence goes on from CP019636.1 coordinate 851,722, forward strand.
AATAAACTACTTAGTAAAGTTGTCAGCGTAGTACCACTGAGAATGTGCCTAATTTTACTAATGGCAGAGACTCGTGCTTCTAAATCGCCAGTTGAGTAAGTGCGAAAGAACGGTATACTTAAGCTTAAAAGACGATCCCAAATAGCTGCTTGGGTGGAAGATTCTGCCAAACTTTGTACTCGCAGCAAGGCTATTCCCTGAGCAAGGCGAAATATTCCCACACCAAAAGCCGCAGCGAATAGACCCAACCCTACTTGTAGCAGTAGCCCCTGGTTAGTATCAGGGATAGCATTATCAATAATGATGGCGGTTGCCTGAGGAACAAGCATACCCAACACAGTAGCTACAATACCAGTTAGGCCAACAACGAGTAGATCGGGAGTTTGCCCCTTTAAGCCGAATTTAAGCATATCTAAGGCTTTGTATGCGGTTTGAGGCAGTGAGCGATAAAATGTGTATGCCTCTAAGGAAAGTTGGTTCTTGATATCTGCATTAACTGGAGTACGAGTCATTTCTACTGGATTGAAAAGCTCGTAGCGGGTGGGAGAAATTGGCAGTAAAGCTATGGGACGCTTATCTTGCACTGTATATGCCAACAGAGGACCGCAGTCTTGTTTCCACCAGTTATCTGTCAGCAAAACTCGGCGTATGCGCAGTTTGGAAGCACGGGCGATCGCTTCGAGTGGCTCTTTCACTCGTTCCAAATTTTCAGAACGAGTAGGAGGGCGAATTTCTACTCCTAATGCCCGTCCTACTGCACCAGCCGCAATCAACAACGGAGTCCCTTGACGAGCAAAATCTCGTTTTCCAGGTTGCAAAACTGCACTGAGTTCCCCGATTGCTTCTTCTGCTATTTGCTCATTCAACTGTTGTCGTTGCTGAAAGCGCAGTAGTTCTTCTTGGAGCGATTGCTGCTGTTGTATATCAATACAGCGTAGACTGTAAACCTGGAGTTGCACTAAACTTTCTAGCAGGTGGTCACTTTGAATCTGTGGTGTGCTGGTGACTGTTAGTTCAACAGTTCCCTCTGCTTCCAAACAAATTCCCCCACCCAAAGGTAGCAATCCAGAAGTAGGATTCACTGTCAATTCCTGTAATCCCATCCATTTGGCACTACCTTGCTGAATCTGCAACCAACAAACAGTATTCGGTGCATAACAGGACTTTCCACGAGCCAAAGTCAGAGAGTGAGTTGCTGAATGGATAGAATAACTGCTGATTGGCGCTCTAAAGTGAGTGCTAATCGCCGTACCTAATTGACAAATCCAATTTTCAACCTGAGCAATTGTTTGAGAATCGGCGTTAGCAATCCCTTGACTAAACTGTTCTTTAGGTAGTGGCAGCAACTCAGTATCTTCTGTAGGTACTACCAAGATTCCCTGTCCATCAACAGTGTGGAGAGAATTTAATATTGCTTCTTGTGGCTTGACGCTAAACAGGTAATATCGAGCACCTTCTATCACACCGTTCTTTACTGGGACTGCAAACAGAGAGACAATGCCAGACTCAACAATCCAAAATGTCTCAGGATCATCGAGTAGCATTAATTCATTGTTCTTGAGCCGATGCAGCAGTTCTGGCTCTGTCTTGGTTTGAATGGGTTGCATTACCTCACCTCCTGAAGGATTGCTCCCTCGCTGTTGAGCAGTTGTGCATATTTTCCTGCCAGAAGCCGTAAAGTTTCATGAGTGCCCCGTTGCACGACCTGACCGCGATCTAGAACAATAATTTCGTCACAGTCCCGAATAGTACTGAGGCGGTGGGCGATAATGATACAACTGCAGCCTCGAAGCCGGAGATTCTGGTCAATCATTTTTTCTGTCTCAGCATCTAAAGCGCTTGTCGCTTCATCCAAAACCAAAATTGAGGGATTATTAACTAGGGCACGAGCAATTTCTAATCGCTGACGTTGACCACCGCTTAAATTGACTCCTCCTTCCAGAAGTTCTCCATCATAGCCTCCGGGTTTGGAAAGAATCACATCATGGATGACAGCATCTTTACAGGCACGGCGCAAGTGGCGATCGCTCAGCGTTGTATCCCATAGAGATAAGTTATCGCGCACACTGCCACCAAACAGAAAAATATCTTGTTCCACCAAAGCAATGGAATTGCTCAACACCTGACGCGGGATTTGGGATCTGAGATAACCATCGAAGCAAATCTCGCCTTCCCAAGGTTCATACAGTCCGCTCACCAACTTGGCAATTGTAGATTTACCCGAACCACTCCCTCCTACCAGCGCCACTCGTTGTCCGGGTTTGATAGAGAGGCTAAAGTTTTGAATCAGGGGAGGAGTTGCCCGACTGTAGCCAAACGTAACGTTCCGTAACTCGACATACCCTTGAAGACGAAATTTATTTTCTCTAGACACGGAGGATTCGTCAATTATCTCTTCAGGTTGTGTTTGGGGGTCAGTTGAGTTGTGCAACACGTCATCTAAGCGACTGATATCGCTCTCAAGTTCTTGGAGAGTACTGCCTAGGTTAACGAGATTGTTAACGGGTGCCAAAAAGCTAATCATCAAACTTTGGAACGCCACTAACATACCAATGCTGAGGTGTCCATCCATGACCCGTAAACCACCGACGACTAGCAGTACCATTGACATCAGAGCAGAAAGCAGCGGTGGTAAAACAGTCAGAGTCTGATTTTGCAAACCTAACTCTTGCTGTGCGTTCGTCGCTTTTGCCTGATAACCTGCCCACCTAGCAAAAAAATCCGATTCCAAACCAGAAGCTTTGATGACTTCTATGCTTTTTAACCCTGCTATAGACAATCCAGCAATTTTGCCCAACTCTTGAGTTAGTTGTGTATGAGCATCGACTCGCCGACGCGACATCCACTGCAAAACCAGTAGATTCACCAAGGCAAAACAGATGCCGATCGCCGTCAGCAGCCAGTCATACCAAATCATGATTGCCGCGTAAAAAATAAGCATGACACAATCAATAGTTGTGGTAGCTAATTGACCAGAAAGGACGTTCGCTACCCTGTCATTAATACTGACTCGACTGGCAATCTCTCCAGCATAGCGTTGACCGTAAAAGCTGATGGGAAGACGCAGAATATGCCACAGAAATTTACTAGACATTCCCATCGCCAGTTTGATTTTTAGCCGCCGTAGATGCAGAAACCGTAACCAGGTTAAAATACCTTTGATGACGGCAGTGAGTAACATACCCAGTAACAGTGGACGCAACCAATCCTGCAACCCTTGAACCAAGACGTTATCAACAAAGACTTGAGTGAAAGCAGAAGTTGCTAAACCTGGAATTACCAGTAAAAAACCTGCCAGAACACAGTAAGCTAGAGCAACCCAAGCACTTTTGAGGCGATCGCCCAAACTCAAGAGAATATTGAATTTTCTGCCTTGTTTCCTGAAGTTTGGTCCTGGTTGCATCACCAATACCACTCCAGTGTATGCTTCATCAAATTCCACCAAAGAAACGCTACGGGGTCCAGTAGCGGGATCATTGAGATAGACGCGATTCGCTTGAAATCCCTCTACCACCAAAAAGTGGTTGAAATTCCAAAAAATGATGTAGGGACAAGGCAATTCCAATAGAGCATCCAGTTCTTTCTTAAAGCCTTTAGCCTCCAATCCATAGTTACGAGCAGCCCGTACAAGGTTGATAGCTGTAATTCCATCGCGGGAAACACCACACTCCTGACGCAGTTCGGTTAACGGTACATAACAACCGTAGTAACTCAGAATAATTCCTAACGCAGCTGCTCCACACTCTACTGCCTCCATTTGCAGCAGTGTTGGAGTTTTCACTCGCGCTCTTCGTTTTTGGAAAGGGTTTTGTAACTTGACCATAGAGATATAAATAGTTAAATGTTTAAAATGAAAATTATTGATTTTTAGGAAGTTATATGCTAGTAAATACCGGTGAATGTCCGTAAAATTGGCAAAACTAAGGTAATTGGTGCTTGTTCTTCAACAGTGACGCGAACAGACGTTGTTGTTCCAGGAGACAGTTGCAGTTGCGGTCCTTTGGAAGAAGACCAGTGATAGTGGCTGAAGGTCGAGGGGTCTGGTTCTAATTCAGCCAATATTTCAATCTGGGCACCTTGAGCAGTTAAATTCTGCACTAATTCTGGATTGCCCACTTGACTGGTTGCTCCTTGGCGAGTGATGGGGAACGCAGAGATAGTCTTGACAGTACCGATGACGCCGCCAAACTGCTCCCGTTTCACGGTGTCAGGGGTTACTTGGAGCTTCATTCCTGTTTTAATTCGCTTGCCATCCCGCACAGGAAAATAAGTCAAGGCAACTAAGGGACGATTTTTGTCCTCAGCCTCTATGGAACCGAGGCGAGTTCCTGCACTAAAAATTTGTCCTTCCTTAACCGCAAGTTCTAAAATTCGTCCAGTATGATTACTCACTATTTGCGTGTTTTGCACTAATTGCAGTTTGAGTTGGGCGATCGCTCTGTTGACTTCTTGAATTTGGTTGGTGCGAGTCACTGAGGCTTCGAGGTTTTGTTGCGCCAATTTGGTTTCTTGGTTATCGATAGCTTGGAGTTGTGCCTTCAGGTCAGCAATAGTTGTAAGATTTTCTCGATAAGACCTTTCTGCTTCTACTTCCTTAAGATCCAACCCTTTTAGTTCTGCTTTGAGGTTAGAAATTTGTCGAACGCTATCAAAATAGAGCTGTTCAGCTTCTAGCAGGGCATCACTGGAAATAGCCCCGCTCTTCTGTAACTCCTTGCGTCGATTTAGCCTTTCCTTAAGAACAGGAGTCAGAGCCTGTGCTTCCTGAATATGTTGTTGTACGTTTTGGCGTTGTTGTTGAATCGACTCTTTACCTTTGGTTTGCAGAATTGGTGTAAGTGTCTGAGCCTCCCGGATACGATTTTGTAGATTTTGGCGTTGTTGCTGTAAAGAACGTTGTTCTAACCTAGTTCGTTGTGTTTGCAGAGAATTCGCTTCTTGGTTCTGTGCCTGAAGTTCTGTGAGTTTAGCCTGCTGCTGCTGAAGTTTTTTCTCCAGTTCGGGTTGAGCAACTGTTCCCAGAACTTGTCCTTTTTGCACAAAGTCCCCGACCTTAACTTTGAGTGACTGCAATTGACCTGCTCCTGGTGATTGAAAATCCACCACTTTCCCAGGGCGCACCAATACACCTTGACCTGCAACAGTAACGGGAAGACGACCAAAAATACTCCACACGACTGCCAGCAGCAATAAGCTACTCATACACGATAAAACCATCCAGCCTCTAGGACTGGTAATCTGCAGCAATTGATCTAATTTTTCTGGCGAAGATAAACGCGCTAGGGATTTTTGGCGGAATAAGCTTTGTTGTTGATTTTGCATACCAATCTGTTGTTTCACCTCTGTTTATTCAGATTGGACTTGCTGAAGTAACCAATCAAACCTTGCGCCTGCTAAGGTTAAATGACTTAACACATCAGGAGCAATCTCATCTTCGTATTCCAGATCTTTGTCCAGAGGTTGACCTTTGCTGTACTTGAATCGACTAAATGTACTCCGCAATTTGTCAGCAAGCACAATTGTCAGTGCCCGGTAAAACCGGATGGCAAAACCGCAATCTTGCTGTAATTTCGCCATAAGTAGCGATCGCGGAATCGATAAGACTAAAGAATTTTCTACTGCTTGAACTGTTGTTGAGTGAGGACGAGTATCTACAAACGACATTTCTCCCACAACTTCACCACTTGACAATTTTGCTAATTCCCGCGTTGGAGTTTCACCTTCTAAAGCTGTGTAGACACGTGACAGGGGATCGTCGTTCGCTTGAGAAATTGAAACAGCCAATTTTCCAGTCAACACCACGTACAGTGCATCAACTTTTTCTCCTTCCTGAATTAAGGTGGTGCCTGGAGCAATTTCTTCCCTGCTTCCAGCAGTGATCATCCAATCAATATCACTGTCACTCAATTCTCCTAAAAGAAGTAGGACTGCTCTCATAAAACCTCTTAATTAATAATTTGTTTGGCAATCCCATGCAATTCCTGCGTCAGACTATGCCGACTGTAGCAAAGACAGAAAATGTCATTGCTTGCTAGACGGATCATCTCATGAGACAATGGCAGGATACCGGCAACGGAAGTTTTGTAAGTTTGCTCGACTTGCTCTCGAAGCACAGCAAAATCAAAGTCAGGCAATGCCTTATTCACGACTAGCAATGTTTTGGGTACTGATAATTTCCGCGCCACATCCACAGTCACTGCAGTTCCTTGAAAGTCCTGGTGATCGGGTCGCAAAATGACGACTAAAATATCAGAAATGCTAATAGACAGCAGCGTTTCTTCATTCAGACCAGGATGTGTATCAATAAACAAGTAATCTAGTTTCAATCGACGAATGAGTTTTTGAAAACCATCATTGAGTCGGCTAACACTGTACCCCTCGCGAATAATCCGCGAAATCTCACCTGCTTTGATACTAGAAGGAATAAGGTAGATACTACCACCTCGGTTTACTGCTATCTCCCGTTGCTGTAGGACATAACTAACGTTGTAAGCAGTGTCTTCAATCGCACAGCGCTTCCATAGATAATCATTGAGAGTGTGTTTGATTTTGTCTGGTTCAATTTTAAACAAGACATGGATTCCTGGTGATTGAATATCAGTGTCGATAATGCCAACTCGTAAGCCAAGGCTAGCGATCGCACAAGCTAAGTTACTGGTAATGTTTGACTTACCAGTTCCACCCCTAAATGAGTGGACAGACACAATTTTAGGTAGAGTTTTAGGAGCAAAAAAATTCATAGGAATATCTACTCCGAAGTTTTTCTAAAAATTTCACTGGATGATTCATCAACTGTTTCATCTCCTTGTACTTTTGCTTTGTTTCTGAATTCCTCTGCTTTTTGAAGCAATTGTTGGAAGTAATCGCTATCAATAATTTCAGCAACCTCGCGTGATTTTCGGGTTTCATCAATTTCAATCCTCAGTTGCGTAATTTGTTGTCTCAGGCGTTGTTCACGAATAAGAACCTCACGCACCATCCCTTGGAATACCCTTGCTAACTGCCCAAGTTCGTCAGCACGGATTGCAACCTTTGCCAATTTTTGAGTTTCAACTGCTTGCACTTCATCAGTTTGCTTAATATCTCCAGCGCCAAGTTTTTGAGAGAGTTTTGCTAGATACTGGATTGGTTGCAGAACTGTTGGCTTAAGTAAGCGATTCAGCAGTACAATAGTAATAGAGAAGATGCAGAGAAAAATTCCCATAACTGAAGAAAAAGCTTGATGAGCACTCTGAAAAACTTCATCTGCTGGAACATAAACCACTTGAGCACCAACAATGGAATTTAATTTCCAGCCAAAGCCATTTTCTTTGCCATAGGTAGTAACCATACTTTGAGGAGCAACCTCTGGACTGCTATGACAGCGGAGACAGTTTTGACTTTTTACAACTATTGGTCGAGCGCTATAAAAGACTGTACCGAAGAGATGACGAAAACCAGACAGTTCTTTTGTATCAGGTTCTCGGCGAAAACGTTCGACTAATTCAGTTTCAAAGCTATCTGCTCTATCGGCTATATTTGTGGGATTGAGAACAGCTTCTTTATAAGACAGATTGGTATATTCTTCATTATTATGCAGATACCCAAACACTTTTCTTGCAGCATATGCAGGTATTAGTTCAGGTACAAACTCCTGTGATTTTAAGTTTGCTGTCAACAGTGGGTTAATATCAAGATCTGTGTATTCTCTCACTGAGTTAATTGTCTGCATCAGCACCAGTCCCTTTGCAGTTATCTGAGCTTGCGCTTTTTTTTGTAGGACATCAGATAGAACAAATCCACTAATTGAACTACCAATAATAAATACTAGTAGTAAAAGTAAAGTGAATTTTGTACCTAGCTTAAAATTATGTAACATTGAATCCGCTATTATTTAGTAATTAGAAACTAGTTTAAATAGCAGGATAGGTAGTACAGAATAATTTTCTCCTATCATACTTTTCTCTGTTCTTTATGAGGCTCATTTTTAAATTAAATGGTCTATTTATTTATGTCAATTATAAAAAATGAGAAAAAGTATGAAAAAGTGAGATCTTTCAAGTTGAGTTTTAGGTCTTACACAAAGTCTATCAACACATAAAAACTTGCTTGCGCTAAGGAAGCACATAAACTCAATCACTATAGAACAACCTGAAACATATTATCTGCTGCCACTTCCAGAGATGTGACGGATGACTTGTGTATTCATTTTTCATACCCTCTCACTTTTCATCACTTTTTCATACTGAGGAAATTAAGCAGATAGTCTAACTTTGATTACATGGCAAATCAAGCCTCGCTACCCCAAGGATTTAGAAACTATTTAGGAAATAAGCTAGAAAGTTTCAACTTTCACTGGTTTAGTAGTTCAGCATCTCCATACGAAAGTGAGAAGCTTCCGCATCAGCAAGATTAAGCCAAAACCAAAACTCAGAAAATTAATAAAGGAGTAAGAAAATGTCGAGAGCTAATGTAGAAAATTTCTACCAAGAGTTATTAAAAGATTCAGCATTGCAAGAGCAGTTGAGAACAGCAACTGACCGTGACAGCACAGCTGCACTGGCTGTTGAACTAGGAAAAGAAAAAGGTTATGGTTTCACCCTTGAGGAAGCGCAAGCATACATTGATGAGATCAATGCTAATAATGTGCCACAAGGAGAGCTCAGTGATGAACTATTGGAATCTGTAGCTGGTGGTATGATGTACATGGATGATAATTGTCAAACTAATAGACCTTGCTGATAAAAACTGTGGTTGCTCACAGTCAAGTAACAGTTTACTGTGCTATCAGCATCTCATACCAAATTGATAAGCTTCCACATAAGCAAGATTAAGCCAAAACTAATCAAAACAGCAGCAGCTGATCGTGATAGCACAGCTGCACTAGCTGTTGAACTGGGAAAAGAAAAAGGTTATAGTTTTACCCTTGAAGAAGCGCAAGCGTACATTGATGAGATCAATGCGAATAATGTGCCACAAGGAGAGCTTAGTGATGAACTATTGGAATCTGTAGCTGGTGGTATGAAGACGTACCTGGATAATGGTTGTCAAATTACCAATAGCTCGTGCTGATAAAAATTGCGATTGCTCAATCAAATAACAGTTTACTGTGCTATCAGTATCTCATACCAAAGTGAGAAGCTTCTGCATCAGCAAGATTAAGCCAAAACCAAAACTCAGAAAATTAAAGGAGTAAGAAAATGTCGAAAGCTAATGTAGAAAATTTCTACCAAGAATTGTTGAAAGATCCAGCATTGCAAGAGCAGCTCAGAACAGCAACTGACCGTGACAGCACAGCTGCACTAGCTGTTGAACTGGGAAAAGAAAAAGGTTATGGTTTCACCCTCGAGGAAGCGCAAGCATACATTGATGAGATCAATGCGAATAATGTGCCACAAGGAGAACTTAGTGATGAACTATTGGAATCCGTTGCTGGTGGCATGAGGAGTAATTACCTGGATAGTAATTGTCAAACTAATGCTCCGTGCTGATAAAAACTCTGGTTGCTCAAATCATTAACAGTTTACTCTGCTAAATGTTAAAACCAGCTATTAGCTTGTTTCTTTTTCAGCAATAGCTGATAGCTGGTTTTCTCTGAGAGTAATTCTTCAAAACTGCTGTAAATACTTTGGATTTTTTGAGTCCATAGCAAGAGTATATTTTGTGAACTCTACAAAGGAGTAAGAAAATGTCGAGAGCTAATGTAGAAAAGTTCTACCAAGAGTTTTTGAAAGATCCAGCATTGCAAGAGCAGCTCAAAACAGCAACTGATCGTAACAGTACAGCTGCGCTAGCTGTTGAACTGGGAAAAGAAAAAGGTTATAGTTTCACCCTTGAGGAAGCGCAAGCATACATTGATGAGATCAATGCGAATTTGCCACAAGGAGAGCTTAGTGATGAACTATTGGAATCCGTTGCTGGTGGTATGAGGAGTCAGTTCCCGAATTTGTATTGTCAACAAGAATAGCAACCGCTGATAAAAACTCTGGTTGCTCAAATCATTAACAGTTTACTCCGCTGAATGTTAAAACCAGCTATTAGCTTGTTTCTTTTTCAGCAATAGCTGATGCTGGTTTTCTCTGAGAGTAATTCTTCAAAACTGCTGTAAAGATTTTGGGTTTTTTAAGTCCTTAGCAGGAGTATATTTCGTGAACTGCACAATGGATGATTACTTAAAAGTTGTTATTCCTCACCTTAAACCTGAGTTAGTTACTCCCGATGCTTTATCTCACATTCGCACCTTAGCCCAAATCTTACCTCCATTTGCAACTGCTTTATTTGAATGTCGTCTGGGATCTGATCAGTCTAGAGTGGACTTCCAAGTCAATTTCTCTTACTTAAGTCCGAGTCTACCAGAAACATTTTTGACTCATTCTGCATGGCAAGTTTTTCAGGAAATTAATCAAGAGCGGACTGAGCTAAAGTCTTACGTGTATCAAAGGGTGAAAGATATCTGGTTGGAATTTGACTTAGATAAGCATCTTTCAGAAGTTCCAGTTCCCTGTATTTTCCTAGCTATCAATGAGCAAACTGTCTGCAATTCTCAAGAAGTCATTGAGATAGCTTCTAAGCTACTTCAACATCCGGTTTCTTCAAGTTTTGAATCAAATTTGAGGCTTATCATTGATTGCCTACCTGTTAGGGCAGAAATTAGTCATATCGGAGCAATGTTGTCTCGTTCTGCCCAAGCAGTAAGAATTAATATTAGGAAAATTGATCCAGAGCAAGTGCTAGATTATCTCATGCAAATTGGCTGGACAGATTCAAGCAATACATTACAGCTTCTGCTCTCAGACTTATCTAAGTTTGTAGACTATGTCAGATTGACTTGTGATGTGGGAGATACTATTTCACCCCAAATTGGTTTGGAATGTTTTCTGCAAAAGCAGCCTAAAAATGAACTTCGTTGGCAATTATTTTTGGATTATTTAGTTGAAAAAGGGCTATGTACCCCAGCCAAGCAGAATGCCCTTTTAGCATGGCCAGGATTGTCTCAGAAAGCATCTCAGCCAGATATTTGGCCTCATAATCTTAATTCGGGTGATATGTTACTGGGTTCAAGGGCGTTTAGTATTTTCGGTAGAACACTCAACCATCTAAAAATTGTTTATAAACCAGATAGCTTGCTAGAAGCTAAAGCATATTTGGCATTTTTTCATGATTGGTTTGATGCTGATCTTTTAAATAGAGGAAACTTGCAAATAAGTAAGGACTACAGCGAACAACTTGTTTGCTAAAAAGCAGACTATTGGATAGTTATTTCCATCACGCTGCACTCATGCCAAGAGTTCTAAATATCTACCAAGAGTTCATAGTAACTACGAAAAATAATTTTAGCGCACAATTAAGGAGTCAATTATGTTGAATAAAAACAAAACTTTTAATTCTCAATTCTCCTTCAATGACAGAATAACGATTGACCAAAATGGAAAGGTATTGGTTAATGATACGAGAAATGCGAATTTGAACAAGATAGCCACAGCATCAAATCGCAATTTTCATCTGATTATATTACCTACAGAAAAATGTAACTTTCGCTGTACTTACTGTTATGAAGACTTTTCAGTAGGTAAGATGAAGAAAGAGACAATTCTTGGAATTAAAGCATTACTTGATAAACGTTGTGCTGATTTAGATTATTTGTCCATTTCATGGTTTGGAGGAGAACCTCTCACTGCTAAAGATATTGTTTTAGAAATTTCTGAATATGCCATGTCATTAACGCAGAAATACCCCAAATTAACCTATAAAGGTGACATGACAACAAATGGATATTTACTAGATTACAATACGGCTACAGCCTTAGCAGATGTGGGAATGCGAAGTTATCAAATTTCTCTTGATGGACCACGGGAGATACATAACAAAAGTCGAATTCGTGCAGATGGAGGCAATACTTACGACCGAATTTGGGCTAATTTACTCACAATTCGCGATAGTTCTATACCGGCTTCCGTTTTACTACGTATTCACTTTACTGTAGATACTCTGAACCTACTTGACCCACTCATTGAGGATATTAGAAAAGAATTTATTCATGATTCCAGATTTTCTGTTTTCTTCAAGGCAATTGAACAGCTAGGTGGACCTAACGATGCATCAATAAAAGTGTTTTCTGAGGCAGAGAAAGAGAAAGCATTGAAATCTCTACAAACCAAGTTGTTTGGAGACAATTTGGCATCGCTACAAAATTTTTCCACATCAGATAATTATGTCTGTTATGCTTCACGCTCCAACTCTTTGGTGATTCGCTCTAATGGTGATGTAGGAAAGTGTACTGTTATTCTTTATGATGAACGGAATAAAATTGGTTCTTTACAGCCAGATGGTACGCTCAAGTTAATACCTGGTCGTCTTGCTCCCTGGCTGCGTGGTCTAGAAACTCTTGACCTTGCTACATTAGGTTGTCCTCTGGTTAATCTGCCGTCTTTGAATGAAATCACTTCTAATTCACAAGAAAAAGTATTATCCAGGTGAGAAAAATACACGACTTCTGTGTTAGGGGGGGGTAAGGAGAAGCCACCCTTGGCGGCTTCTCCTTACCCCTTTTGTAGTGAACTAAAGTTAACAACCAAAGAAAACAGGAAGGTGGAAAAGTAATGTGTGGATTTGCAGGTTTCGTAACTAGTGGAATCCAATTGTACCAGAATGCACAACGCCTTAATATTTTGACCCAAATGAGCGAGCAATTGTCTCAAAGAGGTCCAGATGACGAGCAGTTGTTTGACTCCGAACACTTATCTCTAGTATTCAGACGCTTATCAATCATAGACGTTGCTGGAGGAAAGCAGCCAATTTGGAATCAACAGCAAACGATGTTCGTAGTTTGTAATGGGGAAATTTATAATTACAAAGAGCTACGCTCACAATTGGATTCTAAGTATCATTTTTGCAGTCATTCCGATGCAGAAGTGGTTTTGCACTTATATACAGAACGCGGTATAGAAGCACTTGATCAGTTGAATGGTATGTTTGCACTTGCTATTTGGGATACCCAAAAGCAAGAATTAATTTTGGCACGCGATCGCTTAGGCATCAAACCCTTGTACTATTGTCAAGTCGGCTCGCAACTTATATTTGGCTCCACATTAACATCGTTATTGGTACATCCAGATACTCCTAACATACCCCAATGGCAGGATAAAACAAATTTAAGTGCATCTACATCCTATGTTCAAGGAATCAAAAGATTACCAGGCGGACATTATTTAACCTACAACGCTCAACAGGCGACTATTGATGTGAGATGTTATTGGGAATTGAGTAACTATTTCGTAACTGAACCACAACAAGACTATCGTCAACCCCAAGATTACATTACAGAGTACCGCGAACTGTTTGCTGACAGTGTGAAAAAACAGTTGATGAGCGATGTACCTGTGGGAGCTTTTTTGAGCGGTGGTCTTGATTCGAGTGCAATTGTAGCAGCTGCAAGTCAATACAAAAAAGATTTACATTGTTTTACAATGGTTTCTGATTTTTCCTTAGAAGTTGGAGATGCCCAAACAGCACGTGACCTGTGTGATTATCTAAACTTACCCTTTCATCCTGTTTGGTTTGACCCAGAGAAATTTCTAGAAACCATCAATTTTTCTTTAGAAAAATTTGAATATTTTATTTGGTTAATAGATGCCCCGGTAATTTATATAGAATTCATGTTAAAGTATGAGCTTCACCGCTATGCCAAAACTCTGATACCTGAGTTGAAGGTGATTTTGTTAGGACAGGGTTCTGATGAATTTGCAGGAGGTTATTCAACTCCAGAAGATCAAATCCAATCAGACTGGAATAGTTTCAGCAGTAATTTGACTCAAACAGAGCAAAAGTTAAGTAAACTCAAAAAGCCGACGAATTTAAAAGATGGGTCATATTTGTTTGACTTATTGGGAGAGGAGTTAACATCTTTACCATCAGAGTGTACTGCTTTCCAAAGAGAAATGTTACGGCGCATCCTAAACCTACAACAATACAATCTCTGGCACGAAGACAGAAGTTCTTCCGGTCAAGGTATCGAAGCTCGCGTTCCTTTTTTGGATCATCGTCTGGTAGAATACTTGGCGGCAATTCCACCCAATATGCAACAAATTCTGTTTTGGGATAAGAAAATTATCCGAGAAATGGCAAGACAGTGGCTACCAGACACCATAGCATACCGAAAAAAATCTTACGTAATGGAACCGCTTAGTTGGCAAAAAATAAAGTATAAAATGTTGGTTTCGATTTTTGATAAGTTTCAGGAAAAATATCAAGCGCTAAGTGGTTTTGAGAATTTTCGGTTAATAAAGTCTAAATTGCAAGTCTGGTTCACCGAAGCTAATGTCAATGATAAAAAGGGAATTCAGACTACAGATAAGTTGTTAGATGCTATGGCAATGATGGTATTTAAAAACCTTTGTTTGAATCGGTGCTCTGAAGTTTCAATTAGTGATTTCAAAGGGCGATCGCTTCTAAAAGAACTTCATAACTTTGAACCAAAATACACTGCTAGAGTAGGGGAAATATGCAAGCAAGCTGCGTACTGAAGAATAATTACTGACAATTGTCTGTTTGACATACTCCTCCGAAAAAGAGCTAGATTTATTGTGTAGCAAAACTTTGAGGGCTGTTTAGTACATTTGCACAGGGGGAAGTTCAGATTAAAGCTGCGATGCATTGAGATATTTCAGTCTGTTGCTAACGATAATAAACGAAACCCTTCACTAGCCTCTAAGAGGTTGTTTGAAAAGTGATTGGCTGTAATTTTAAGCACTTATTGATTCCCTCCACCCCCTGAAAAAGGGGGAAAGAGTTCTTAAAGTCCCCCTTTTTCAGGGCAGGGCTGTTTCATTCGTTAAGGAGGGATAATTTGTCAATATCGTTAGTGATAATTTTTGGGACATAAGTTATGGAAAACCTATATTTTGACCCAAGAAATTCAATTTTTATTCAAAAAAAAACTACAGTGACCGCTAACAGAAATTATTGACAGTATGAGCTTTTGAAAGAATGAAAAAGCCCTGCTTTTTAAGGAAAATCTATAACATTTTGCTCCCAATTACAGGACTTTTAAAACATCCTCTTAAACATTTTTTTGACTGAATCAGTTAATTCTATCAACACTCCAAATACCCAAAAATTGTTCTCCTAATTGAACTTACTACAAAAGGGATAAGGAGAAGCCACCAAGGGCGGCTTCTCCTTATCCTTTCTAATAATGATTATTATTTTAAGTGGTGATTTTATTGCTTGGAAGTCCCTATACTGGATAGAAAGTGTCAACAAGTCATCATTTTGTTACGTTTAGTTTGAAAGGTGAGAAAAAGTATTATAAGCTCTCACATGGAGGGGAGTTTGGTTGCTCTTTGACCAGAATCAAGATTAATCATCCTAAGCGCTCTAGTTAACTCTATGCAGGCTCAAGGGGAAGCCATGAGAAATGACTGTTGAGGAAGCACTAGCTATTGTGGATACAGTTCTGTACCCAAAGCATTTAAGTGATGTCCAAGAGCTAGTGTTTCGTGGGGTTTGGGAAAGGCAAACTTACGAACAAATTGCTATAGGTTGCAGTTATGACACAGATTATATCAAGCAAGTTGGCTCCCAATTATGGCAAGTCCTTAGTCGGGCATTTGACGAAAAGGTGACTAAAAGTAATTGCCACTCTGTACTGAGGAGAAGAGCGTCACAAGTACAAACAACCTTTGTACCGTCAAACAACACTTATGGTAACGCAAGTACTTCTTATCCTCAGATAGATCAGCAGAGGCGCGAGTTAATAAATAAACATGACGAACACAGAGGAAACGACAAACAGAGGCAGTCAGGAAATCAACCCCAGGTTAATTTTGACTTTTTAGAATTTCCCAGTGGTCCGGTACCACTTGATTCTTTCTTTTATATTCAGCGTCCTCCGATAGAAGAACGCACTTATACACAAATCAGTAAACCAGGGAGCTTAATCCGCATCAAAGCACCCAGGCAGATGGGTAAAACATCCCTGCTTCAAAGAATTATGGCTCATGCGAGACAAGTCGGTTTACGTACAGTATTGCTAAGTTTACAACGAGTAGATAGCACTATTTTCAATAGCTTGGATAAATTTTTAAGGTGGTTTTGTGCCAATATTAGTCGGCAGTTAAACATAGAGCCGAAACTAGATAATTATTGGGATGAGGATATTGGTAGTAAAATCAGCTGTACATTATATTTCCAAGAATTTTTGCTGCCAGCAATTGACGCTCCTGTTATCTTAGCTTTAGACGAGGTGAATCGGATTTTCGAGTATCCAGCAATTTCTAGTGATTTTTTACCGTTGCTGCGTTCTTGGTATGAAGACGCTTGCGAACTAGATATCTGGCAAAAGCTGCGATTGGTCGTAGTCCATGCCACTGAAGCTTATATCCCGTTAGATATTAATCAATCTCCTTTCAACGTAGGGCTATCAATTCAGTTACCGGAATTTAGTTTAGAGCAAGTGCAGGATTTGGCGATACGTCATGGCTTGGATTGGGCAAAAGGCAAGATGGGCGCGGAAAAATTGGCTCCCCTGATTGCTATGATTGGTGGTCATCCATATCTAGTACGTGTCGCACTTTATCAATTAGCACGTCGAGAGATCAGCCTAGAACAGCTATTACAAGATGCTCCCACCATTGCTGGAATTTATGGTAGCTACTTGCGTCATCACCTAGCAAATCTCCAAGGACATATTGATTTGGCAGAAGCACTCAAACGGGTTGTTACAGCACCAGCAAGTGTGCAATTAGAAGCAATCACTGCCTATAAATTAGAAAGCATGGGTTTGGTAAAACTTGAGGGAAATCAGGCGATACCAAGTTGTGAATTGTATCGAATATATTTCCGTGAGCAATTGGGCTAAGGGTTATGAGCAAGTACGAATATCAAGTCGGCGGTAGTCTCAAAACCGATGCTCCTACCTATGTGGAACGGCAAGCAGATGTTGAACTCTATGATGCCTTGATGAGAGGTGAGTTTTGTTTTGTGTTTAGCTCTAGACAGATGGGCAAGTCTAGCTTACGTTTACGCACAAGACATCGATTGGAACAATCAGGTTTTAGCTGTGCTTCTATTGATATGACCCGCATTGGTAGCACAGATATCACTCCTGCTCAGTGGTATAAGGGCGTAGTTGTTGATTTATTAAGGGGTTTCAATCTTTTAGGAGAAGTTAGTATCAAAAATTGGTGGAATGAGCGAGAAGATTTATCTCCTCTGCAACGATTAAGTCAGTTTATTGAAGACATTTTATTAGTCAAAGTCAAGAGTGAAAAAATTTTTATCTTTGTTGATGAAATTGATAGCGTTCTTAGCTTGAATTTCCCAGTTGGTAATTTTTTTGCTCTGATTCGCTCTTGTTACAACCTACGAGCAGAAAATCCAGAATACAACCGTCTGACTTGGGCTCTGTTTGGAGTAGCAACGCCCTCAGATTTAATGACTGACCATAACAGCACACCATTTAATATTGGTAAATCTATTGATTTGCAAGGTTTTAAGTTATCAGAGATTCAGCCACTAGCTGCAGGTTTAGAGGAGAAAGTGGCTAATCCTATGGCAGTTTTGAAAGAAATCTTGACATGGACCGATGGTCAGCCATTTCTCACTCAAAAGCTGTGTGAAATTGTGGTTCAGGAAAGATACCGTGGGACAACAAATGGCTTACAGGAGTTTGCAAGCCTAGAAACCGAAGACCGTTACAAGTTAGATTACCATTTGCCTATTGTTAATTATCATCTCATCAGTATTTATTACCAATTTCCTTCGTTCATCTTAGAAAAGCTAGTGCAAACGCATATTCTTGAAAATTGGGAAGCCAATGATGAGCCAGAGCATTTAAAGACTATTCGCGATCGCCTGCTTAGAGATGAGCAACGTGCTGGGGGACTACTGCGACTCTATCAGCAAATCTTACAAGGGGTTGAGATTCCGGTCAACGACTCAAAGGAGCAAATTGAACTGCTGTTGTCGGGATTGGTGGATAAGCAGCAAGGACATCTGAAGGTCAAAAATCGCATTTATCAAGAGATTTTTAACCAAGTATGGGTAGAAAAACAATTAGCGAAATTGCGACCTTATTCTCAACCATTGGATGCTTGGATAACCTCAGAGTGCCGTGACTCTTCACGGTTATTGCGTGGGCAAGCCCTACGTGAAGCGCAGGCTTGGTCAGTTGGCAAAAGTTTGAGCGATTTGGATTATCAGTTTTTAGCGGCTAGCCAGGAGTTTGATAGGCGAGAAGTTGAGACCAAGTTAGAAGCAGAACGGACCAAGGAAGTTAAAGCCCGATTGCTTCAAGAGCAAAAAGCTGCCCAAGTGCAAAGATTACTTCTCGGTGCGGTGAGTTTGGCATTAGCGATCGCTCTAGGTTTGGGGGTGGCAGCTTTCTTCCAGTACCGCAAAGCACTCCTGAGTGAAATTAAAGCAATTGCGACATCTTCTGAAGCCCTCTTTGCCTCAAATAAAAGATTAGATGCACTCATACAAGCCCTAAGAGCAAGGCAAAAATTGCAAAGTCTCGGTTGGGTGGACGCAGACATTCAAATTGAGGTTGAATCGGTGTTACGCCAGGCAATTTATGGTGTGAGAGAGTACAACCGCTTGTCTGGGCATAGTGCTGGGGTGAACTCAATTGCAACCACCCCTGATGCAAAGATGATTGCCTCGGGAAGTGCAGACAACACCATAAAACTCTGGCAGCCAGACGGTACATTACTAAATACCCTTGTAGGTCATACCGACGCAGTTGAGGGAGTTGCCATCAGCCCTGATGGGAAGATGATTGCTTCGGCAAGCGCAGATAACACCGTCAAACTCTGGCAGCCAGACGGTAAACTACTACGCACACTAGAAGGGCATAGCGATGTCGTTAAGGGAGTTGCCATCAGCCCTGATGGGAAAATCATCGCCTCAGCAAGTCGAGACAACACGGTTAAACTCTGGCAAGCCAACGGCAAGTTACTAACCACTCTGTCTGGACATAACGCTGGAGTAAACGCAGTTTCATTCAGCCCTAACGGAAAGATAATCGCCTCAGCAAGTCGGGATAATACGGTTAAACTCTGGCAACCAGACGGCAAGTTGGTAACTACCCTCAGAGGGCATAACGATGCAGTTGAGGGAGTTGCCATTAGCCCTGACGGGAAAACCATCGCCTCAGCAAGTCGGGATAACACAGTTAAACTCTGGCGCCCAGATGGCACTTTAATACGGACACTTGCAGGACACAGCGATGCAGTCAAGGGAGTTGTTTTCGCTCTCAATGGAAAACTCGTTATTTCAGTAAGTCGGGATAATACCGTCAAACTCTGGCAGCAAGATGGCACGTTATCGATCACTCTGTCTGGACATAAAGCTGGAGTAAACGCAGTTTTATCTATTCCCAAACTAAAGATGATTGCCTCAGCAAGTCAGGACAGAAACATCATACTCTGGAAGTCAAACAGCAACTTGCTGATTCCATTCTGTGAGCATAGTGATGCCGTCAATGGAGTCACTTTCAATCCTAACGGGAGAATGATCGCCTCAGCAAGTGACGACAGGACAATCAAACTTTGGCAAGCCAACGGCAAGTTCTTGACTATCCTCAGAGGGCATAACGATGCAGTTAAGGGAGTTACCATTAGCCCTGACGGTAAAACAATCGCCTCAGCAAGTGACGACAAGACAGTCAAACTCTGGCAAGCCAACGGTAAGTTATTAACAACTTTATTTGGTCACAGTGCTGGAGTGAACGCAGTTTCATTCAGTCCCGATGGCAAGACAATCGCCTCGGCAAGTAACGACAAGACAGTCAAACTTTGGCAACCAAATGGTAAGTTGCTAACTACCTTGTCTGGTCACAGTGCTGGAGTGAACGCAGTTTCATTTAGTCCTGACGGCAAAACCATCGCCTCGGCGAGTGCGGACAACACGGTTAAATTCTGGCAAGCAAACGGTAAGTGGTTGACCACCCTGTCTGGTGCACAGTGCTGGAGTGAACGCAGTTTCATTTAGTCCTGACGGCAAAACCATCGCCTCGGCGAGTGCGGACAACACGGTTAAATTCTGGCAAGCAAACGGTAAGTGGTTGACCACCCTGTCTGGGCATAGCGCAGGAGTGAACGCAATTTCATTTAGCCCAGATGGCATAAACATCGCCTCAGCAAGTGACGACAAGACAGTCAAACTCTGGCAACCAGACGGCAAGTTGCTAATCACCCTGTCTGGTCACAGCGCCAGAGTGAATGCAGTTTCATTTAGTCCGGATGGCAAAACAATCGCCTCAGCAAGTGACGACAAGACAGTCAAACTCTGGCAACCAGACGGCAAGTTAATAAATACATTCTCTGTCCATAGCGCAGGCTTGAATGCAGTTTCATTTAGCCCGGATGGCAAAACAATCGCCTCAGCAAGTGACGACAAGAAAGTGATGCTATGGCATTTAGATCATGTTTTAAATGGAGATAAGCTCTTCATATATGGTTGCGATTGGGTGCATGATTATCTAAAAACCAATCCAAATATTAGTGAAAGCGTTAGCGGTTCTCCTCCGCAGGAGGTTCGTCACTTGTGTGATAAACGATAAATTAGGGCATTGACTGCCATACTGATTTTGATACAAAAGTGGCGAACTTCTACAAATATGATAAATGAAACAAAAGCCAGCCAAATTTCTCAAGACTCTCAGAAACAGCCACAAGGACAGCAGACTTCGACTATACCGTCAAGGCGAATCACACATCCCACACATCATAGAGGATTGAAACTTCGCTACGCACCTGTTGCACTGATCCTTAGTTTCATAGTCATTGCCTGCAATAGTACGTCTCAATTAGACCCGTCCTCAATTTCCCAGTCCCACAATGAGAGTACAGCCTTGAAGATTTGGTGGGATAAAGGTTCTAACCTGGAAGAAGATGAAGCCCTCCTTCAGGTTGTTAGCAACTGGGAAAAAAAAAGTGGCAATCAAGTCAAGTTATCTTTCTATACTAACGATGAACTACCGGAAAAGACTAAAAGAGCAATTCAGGCAGGCTATCTACCAGATATTGTAATGAGTAGCAGTGCCGAGAGGGAGCTTATTCCTCACCTTGCTTGGGAAGGGAAGCTAACCGATGTTTCGGATGTTATTGAGCCACTCAAGAACATTTATTCTGAGACTGCGTTGGAAGCCGTTTATTTTTATAACAAGTTAGCTAAAAGGCGCAGCTATTATGCAATTCCCATTAATCAGTTAACGATTCACATTCACTACTGGCGGGATTTACTCAAGCAAGTCGGTAAGAGTGAAAGCGACATTCCCAAAGATTGGGATGGGTTTTGGACGTTTTGGAAACAAGTGCAGGATGATCTGCAGATACAACAAAAAGATCAACAAAAAAAGATTTATGGGCTAGGCTTTCCTGTGTCCATTGGAGCAGCAGATACCTACTATACCTTTGAGCAAATCCTAGAAGCGTATGATGTCCAGATTGTGGACTCGCAGGGGAAACTTCGCTTTGGTGATCCTAAAGTACGTCAGACTATTATCAAGAGTTTAGAGTGGTATGCAAAATTTTACCAGCAAGGCTATGTACCACCAAACGCGATCAAGTGGTTAAATCCAGATAATAATCGCAACTTGCTCAACCGCACCGTGATTATGACACCCAACACCACCCTCTCGATTCCTGCTGCAGTACGCCAAAATCCTGATACCTATCGTAACAAGCTAAGCACAATAGCGTTTCCCAATAAACCCAGTGGCAAACCGATGCGCTACCTAGTTGCAGTTAATGCAGCAATTGTGTTTACTGAGTCTAAGAACCAGAAACAAGCCAAGGATTTTCTCCGGTATTTAGTTCAACCAAAGATTATAGGAACCTATATTAAAGCTGCTGGAGGTCGGTATTTACCAATCATGAAGCCAGTTTGGAAAGATCCGTTTTGGACTAATCCAGCCGATCCACACCTTTCAACTGCTTCAAAGGCATTAATCGGAGGTTTAACGCGTCCATTTTACTTCGTCCGAAACCCAGCTTACAGCCTCATTCTACAGGAAAATGTTTGGGGGAAAGCTCTTAATCGAATAGTTGTAGATGGCATCTCCCCAGAACAAGCAGCCGATGAAGCAATCGCACGAATTCAACAGATATTTGACCAATGGCAGTAAGCTTTTACATAAGCTTTTACAAAGATGGGAACGAGAAAAAAAGTTCGTCAAATTGCTCAAGGCTCTATCAAACAAGCACAACGTAACCATCATCCAAGGGTGAGTCATTCCTACTCATTCATAGCCTTACTCATCAGCTTAATAGTTGTTGCCTGCTCACAACACCCCAAAACAGCTTTATCTCCAGTCAATGATTCCCCCACTCAGAGTAGAGAGTTGAGGATCTGGTGGGATAAAGGCTATACCTTGGAGGAAGATGAAGCGCTGCAGCAGCTGGTAAGCCAGTGGGAACAACAAACTGGTAACAAAGTTAAGCTTTCTTTCTACAATAACGATGAGCTATCGCAGAAGGCTCAAAGGGCAATTCTGGCTGGCGATCCGCCTGATGTTTTAATGAATGACAATGCTGATAGGACACTGAATCCGCGTCTGGCTTGGGAAGGGAAATTAGCAGACGTTTCCGATATTATCGAACCTATCAAACATCTTTATCCTGATACTGTCTTAACAAGTGTTCATCTTTACAATAACTTGAAAAAACAGCGTAGCTATTACGCGCTCCCCATTCATCAGGGTATACCTCATATTTTTTACTGGCGAGATTTACTCAAGTTAGCAGGTAAGAATGAAAAAGATATTCCCAAAGATTGGGATGCTTTTTGGGAGTTCTGGAAACAATTGCAGAATACTCTGTTGACTCAGCAGAATCAGAAGCTTTACGGTATCGGCTTTCCTATGTCGGCTGGAGCTGGAGATACTTATGAGGTGTTTGAGCAGATTTTAGAAGCATATGATGTTCAGCTTCTAGACTCTCAAGGTCAGCTGCGCCTTTATGACCCCAAAATCCGCCAGGGAATTATTAACTGCATAGACTGGTACACCAAATTTTACCGCCAGGGCTATGTGCCACCAGAGGCAGTGAATTGGTTAAATCCAGACAATAATCGCAGCTTGCTCAACCACCTTGTCGTCATGACTCCCAACAACTCCCTCTCAATTCCTGCTGCTGTGCGCCAAGATCTGGATATCTACCGTAACAAGCTTGGCACAATCGGATATCCCAATAAACCGAACGGCAAGCCGATGCGTTACTTAGCCCTCATTAGGCAAGCAGTTGTACTAGCCGACGCCAAGAACCAGAAGTTAGCTAAGGACTTTCTTGCATATTTCATCCAACCAGAGATAACAGGAAATTATCTCAAAGCTGCTGGAGGACGTTTTTTACCAGTTCATAAACTAGTCTGGAAAGACGCCTTCTGGACAAACCCCGACGATCGCCACATCTCAACTGCTGCCAAACCGATAATCATGGGACAAACACGCTTATTTTATACTGCCCAGAACCCTGCTTACAGCATAGTTCTCAAGGAGAATATTTGGGGCAAGGCTCTTAGGAAAGTGGTTGTAGATGGTATTTCCCCACAGCAAGCAGCCGATGAGGCGATCGCACGGATTCAGCAAATATTTGACCAATGGCAGTAGTGTACAGATATGGGATTTAGAAAAAAAGCAGGTCAAACTGCTAAAGGTTTTCAGCATCAGTCACACCATAAGCGTCGCTTGGGGTTAAGCCGTCGCTCTGTGTTTATGGCGTTTATACTCAGTTTTATCATCTTTTCTTGCACTCACACCTCTAAATCAGAACTATTCTCAGTCAGTGAATCCTCTCATAATAGTAGAGTGCTGAAGATTTGGTGGGATAGAGGCTACACAGTGGAAGAAGATAAAGCTCTGCAGCAGGTGGTGAGCAACTGGGAAAAACAAACTGGCAACAAAGTCAAGCTTTCTTTCTATAGCGGTGATGAGTTACCACACAGAGTTCATAGGGCTCTACGCGCTGGTAGTCCCCCTGATCTTATGCTAAGCTACGCTGCACACACAAAGCTCAATCCCGGTCTTGCTTGGGAAGGCAAACTTGCAGATGTCTCCGATGTGATTGAGCCTATTAAGAGCTTTTATCCTGAATCTGTGCTACAAGCTGTAAGTTTTTATAACAAATTTATTAAAAAACATCGCTATTATGCAGTACCTATTTATCAGACCACAATACACATATTTTACTGGCGCGACTTGCTAGAGCAAGTTGGTCGAAGCAAAAGCGATATCCCCAAAGATTGGGATGGATTTTGGGAGTTTTGGAAACAAGTGCACAATGACTTGCGCTCCCAGCACAAACAAAATATTTACGGCTTAGGCTTGCTTTACTCAATTGGCTCTGGAGATACTTACTACCTGTTTGAGCAACTCTTAGAGGCATACGACGTGCAAATTCTTGACTCGGAAGGAAAACTCAAACTCAGCGAACCACAGGTCAGGCAACAAATTGTCAATCTCTTAGACTGGTACACTCAATTTTATCAACAGGGATACGTACCACCAGATGCAGTGAAGTGGTTAGATCCAGACAACAATCGTAGCTTGCTCAACCGTGTTGTCGTGATGACTCCTAACCCCACGCTTACAATTCCTAACGCTATGCGCCAGGATACTTATACCTACTATCACAAGCTTGGTACCTTAAAATTTCCCAATAAACCTAATGGTCAGCCAATGCGCTATATCGTCAATGTTAGTCAAGTCGTTTTGTTTGCCGATTCCTACCACCAAAAACAAGCCAAGGACTTTCTTGCGTATTTGATTCAACCACAGGTTATAGGTAAGTATCTTAAAGCTTCTGGACGTGGTAATTTACCAGTGATGGAGCCAGTTTGGAAAGATCCATTTTGGACAGATCCAAAAGATCCACACTTTTCAACTGCAACAGAGACATTAATCCAAAGTCCAACACGCCCATTTGATGTTGTTCAACACCCTGCCTATAGCACGGTTCTCAAGGAGAATCTCTGGGCAAAAGCTCTTAATCGCATAGTTGTAGATGGTATTTCCCCACAGCAAGCAGCCGATGAAGCGATCGCACGGATTCAGCAAATATTTGACCAATGGCAGTAGTGTACAGATATGGGATTTAGAAAAAAAGCCACTCAAACTGCCAAATATTTTCAGCATCAGTCACAACACAAGCATCATTTGGAGTTAAGTCGTCGCTCTGTGTTCATGGCGTTTATACTCAGTTTCATCATCTTTTCTTGCACTCATACCTCGAGATCAAACTTTCCCTCAGCCAATGAATCCCTAACTACCAGTGGAGCTATTCGGATTTGGTGCGATAAAGGCTTTACTGTGGAAGAGGATGAAGCACTACAGCAGGTTGTGAGCAACTGGGAAAAACAAACAGGAAACAAAATTAAGATTTCTTTTTATACAAATGATGAGTTACCACAGAAGACCGAAAGGGCAATGAAGGCTGGTAACCCGCCTGATATCATGATAGGTTACAGTGCTGAGACTGAACTCAATCCACGTCTTGCTTGGGAAGGCAAACTTGCAGATGTCTCCGATGTCATTGAGTCAGTCAAGAGTTTTTATCCTGAAACTGTGCTGCAAGCCATTCATTTTTATAACAATGTCGATAAAAAACGCAGCTACTATGCAATTCCCATTCATCAAGGCACAATTCACATCTTCTACTGGCGGGATTTACTAAAGCAAGTCGGTAAAACTGAAAGCGACATCCCCAAAGATTGGAATGGGTTTTGGGAGTTTTGGAAACAAGTGCAAGATAAACTGCGCTCCCAAAAAAAACAGAATCTTTACGGGTTAGGCTTTCCTTACTCAATTGGGGCTGCAGATACCTACTACACTTTTGAGCAGATTTTAGAAGCATACGATATCCAAATTGTCAACTCAAAAGGTCAACTCCTCCTCAACGAGCCAAAAGTGCGTCAAGGTATTATTGACAGCTTAGAGTGGTATGCAAAATTTTACCAGCAGGGTTATGTACCACCAGACGCAATTAACTGGTTCAATCCTGACAATAATCGCCAATTGCTCAACCGCACGGTAGTGATGACACCCAACGCCACACTCTCGATTCCTGCTGCTGTGCGTCAAGACTTCAACACCTACCGTAATAAACTTGGCATTCTGGAGTATCCTAACAAACCTAATGGCAAATCAATGCGCTACTTAATCTTGCTCAAGGAAGCAGTTGTCTTTGCTGTGTCTGAAAATCAGAAGACAGCCAAAGAATTTTTGACTTATTTTATCCAACCAAAGGTCATGGGAGATTATCTCAAAGCGATTGGAGGCCGCAATTTGCCAGTACATCAGTTGATTTGGAAAGACCCATTTTGGAAAAATCCAAAAGACCCCCATGTCTTGAGTGCTGCCAAGGTATTAACTCAGCGTCAAACGCGCCCATATTATTATGTCCAACACCCTGCATACAGCGTGGTTCTAGATGAGAATGTCTGGGGCAAAGCTCTCAATCGAATCATTGGTGATCGCATCTCTCCACAACAAGCAGCTGATGAGGCAATTGAGCGAATCAAGCAAATCTTCGAGCAATGGCAGTGATATAGCTATTAACACTATTTCTCATAGTTTTTCAAATTGACTTAAGTATGTTATCGAGAAAACAAGTCAGTCAAATAACTCAATACTTCAATAAACAGTCACGCCATAACCGTCACCAAAGGTCGAATCGTTCTGTACTCATAGCATTGATACTTAGTTTCATCATCTTTTCCTGCACACATACCTCAGTATCAAACGTATCATCAGTCACTAAAGTTCCAAATGATGATGGCGTCTTGAAGATTTGGTGGGATAAAGGCTTGAATCTGGAAGAAGATAAAGCGCTCGAGCAGTTGGTCAGTCACTGGCAGAAACAAACTGGCAACAAAGTCAAGCTTTCTTTCTACATTAACGATGAGCTACCACAGAAAGCTCAAAGGGCGGTTCTGGCTGGAAATCAGCCTGATATCATGATGAGTGCTGGGGGTGAAAGGTTATTAAATCCGCGTTTTGCCTGGGAAGGGAAACTGGCAGATGTCTCCGATGTGATTGAGCCTGTTAAGAACCTTTATCCTAAGCAAATACTCCAAGCTGTTCATTTTTATAACAAAACCACAAAAAAGCGTAGCTACTATGCTGTTCCAATTCATCAAGCAACCATACACATCTTTTATTGGCGGGCTTTGCTGAGCCAAGTTGGTCGCGCCGAGAATGACATTCCTCAAGACTGGGATGGATTCTGGGAGTTCTGGAAACAAGTGCAGCATGACCTGCACCAGCAAAAAAAGGAAATTTACGGATTAGGCTTGCCTTACTCGATTGGATCTTCAGATACCTACTACTTTTTAGAGCAGCTTTTAGAAGCATACGATGTGCAAATTCTCGACTCGGAAGGGAAACTTACAGTTGATGAGCCTCAATTAAAGCAAAAAATTGCTAAAATTCTAGACTGGTATGCTAAATTTTACCAGCAGGGCTACGTGCCATCAGATGCCATCAAGTGGTTAAATCCAGATAATAATCGCAGTTTGCTCAATCGCAAAGTGATGATGACGCCCAACGCCACGCTCTCAATTCCTTGTGCTGTACGCCACGATACCGACACATACTATCACAAGCTTGGCATTCTAAAATTTCCGAAAAAACCTAATGGCAAGCCGATGCGCTATATATTCACCTCTAGGCAAGCAGTTTTGTTTGCCGAGTCAAAGAACCAACAAAAAGCTAAAAGCTTTCTTGCTTATTTGATTCAACCAGAGATAATAGGAAATTATCTTAAAGCTGCTGGAGGTTGTTCTTTGCCAGTGATAGAGTCTGTTTGGAAAGACCCTTTTTGGAGAGACCCAAGTGACCCACACATCTCAACTGCTGCTCAGACATTAATGGCAAGTCCAACTCGCCCATTTTATTCTGTACAAAACCCAGCATATAGCGTGGTTCTAGATGAGAATGTCTGGGGCAAAGCTCTCAATCGAATTATTGTAGATGGTATTTCCCCAGAGCAAGCAGCCGATGAGGCGATCGCCCACATCCAAGAAATTTTTGACAAATGGCAGTGAGCCAAACAGAAGGCAAACTTTATAACAAAAAATTATTTTTCAGAAATAAAGTGTTTGTATGAGTAGTAAACAAAAGGTCATAAGTTTTATAGAAAGAAAGCACTCATAACGTATGAAGTTCTGGAATCAGCACTTAACTACGAAAGTTACCAGTTCCTTCCTCATCCTATCTCTGGTGACTGTGGGTGTAGTAGGAGGGGTTGCCTTCTTCAAAGCTAGGGAGGCTCTCAAACAGTCTGCTTTCAGTCAACTCAGTGTTTCTGCAGCGCTCAAGGAGGAAGAAATTACCCGTTGGTTTGAAGACCAACAACGAGATTTTCTCCTCACGACTCAATTTCCAGATGTACAAGCACATCTCAAGATACTCCTTAGTCGCGAAACATCTAGTGCAGAGTATAAGACTGCCAGCACAGTTCTCTTTCGTTATTTAACGAGTATAGTTAAGCTCAAACCCAACCTTAAGGAAATTTTTATTCTTGACCGTAACAATAAAGTCATCTTATCCACAGATAAGCAACATGAAAAGCAGTATGAAGTTTTAGCCAACATAACTTATATAGAAAAGGTTGAGGCTAAAGATTCTTTTTCTCCAATTTTTTATGTCTCACCTGTCACTGGAAAGCCATCAGTGACCTTAGCGACACCTATACATAATGCAGCCGGGGCACGCATTGGCATCATCTTAGCTCATTTGAACTTAGAACGAATTGATCAGATAGTTCGAGAAAGCACAGGATTGGGCAAGAGTGGTGAGACTTACTTGGTTGGCTCTTTGATCACCAAATACGCTTTTATATCTAAAGCAAAAGCCAACACGCAAGAATTTCCCGACGGAATACACAGCAAAGGCATTGATGAGGCAATGAGCGGAATCAGTAGCCAAGATCTCTATAAAAACTATGCTCAAGTGCCAGTCATTGGAGTGTATCGCTGGCTCAATGACCAAGACCTTGCCTTAATGGTAGAGATGCAACAGGAAGAAGCGTTTGCCCCAGCTCGCCAACTAGCAGCGACGATTGTGATAGTAGGGTTAGTCTCAGCGGGATTTCTCTTAATTGGAGTGATGTGGCTGACAAAACAATTGAAAATCTCTCGCGAGCAATTAGAAAATTACAGCCATAAGTTAGAACAAAAAGCTCATGAAGCGGAGGCGGCAAATCGTGCAAAAAGCGAATTTTTGGCGAACATGAGCCACGAACTTCGGACTCCTCTGAACACCATTCTTGGCTTTACGCAACTGATGACTCGCGATTCATCTTTGCAGCCTGTACAGATGGAAAACTTGGAAATTATTAGTCGCAGTGGTGAGCATTTGCTGACTTTGATTAATGACGTCTTGTCCATGTCAAAAATTGAGGCAGGCAGAACGACACTGAATGAAAATAACTTTGATTTCTACTATCTGCTTGATTCTCTAGAAGAGATGTTTCAACTGAAAGCCGAATCTAAGGGTTTACAGCTGATCTTCGAGCGCAGTCCTGACATTGTGCAATATGTGCGAACAGACGAGAGTAAATTACGTCAAGTCTTAATTAACCTCCTTGGTAACGCCATCAAATTTACTCAAGAAGGTGGTGTTGCTTTGCGAGTCAGACAGAGGGAAGAAAATAAACTACAGCAGCAAGAAGCATCACAAACCAGACAAAATTCCCAGACTTCAAATCATAGCCCTCAACCATTCTCCTTCCTTTATTTTGAGGTCGAAGACAGTGGTCCTGGAATTGCACCTGCTGAGATGGAAAAGTTGTTTAAACCCTTTATTCAAACAGATACAGGGCGGAAATCTCAGCAAGGAACAGGTTTGGGTTTAACTATTAGCCAACAATTCGTACACCTGATGGCAGGGGAAATTACTGTTAGCAGTACTTTGGGGCAAGGAACGATTTTTTCCTTCAATATCCAATTTAGCCCAGCAGAAGGAGCTGAGGTTCCAACTCGACAGCACAAGCAACGGGTGATTGCTCTGGAGCCTAACCAACCTAAGTATCGTATCCTGATTGTGGAAGATAAATGGGAAAACCGTCAACTTTTAATCAAGATGCTGGGAACACTTGGCTTTGAAGTACGTGAAGCTGAAAATGGTCAAGAAGGGGTCAGTTTGTGGGAAACTTGGGAACCGCACCTCATTTTGATGGATATGCGGATGCCAGTGATGGATGGGTATGCAGCTACTAAACACATTAAATCTCATTTAAAGGGACAAGCTACCACTATCATTGCTCTGACTGCTAGTGCTTTTGATGAGGAGCGAGCTGTGGTTTATGATGCAGGTTGCGATGACTTTGTAGGCAAACCTTTCCGAGAGGAAGTCATTTTGGAAAAAATCGCTCGGTATCTGGGCGTGCGTTATGTCTATGCAGATAGTCATCAGTCATTGGTAAGTGACAGTTCACAAAAAGAAAAAAGCGAAAGCTATGTACTGAGTGCTGAAAGCTTAAATGTCATGCCTACTGAGTGGGTGACACAGCTACACCAGGCAGCACTGTGCACTGATGAAAGGCTCATTTTTAGCTTGCTTGAGCAAATTCCTGAAGAATCAACGCCTTTAGCCAATGCACTGGCTGATTTGGTCAATAATTTTCGTATAGATAAAATTATCGATTTAACACAATCACACTCAGAATGAACGATAATCTAGCCCAGCAGCCCAAAGCAAATATTCTTGTCGTTGATGATACACCTGACAATTTGCGACTTTTATCAGCCATGCTGACTCAGCTAGGATATGAAGTTCGGAGAGTGATTAACGGACAAACCGCATTGAAGACAGCACAAGCTGCCCCGCCAGACCTTATTTTGCTCGACATCATGATGCCAGATATGAATGGTTATGAGGTCTGTCAACACCTGAAAGCTTCACCCCTGACTCGCGATATCCCAATCATTTTTATTAGCGCCTTAGATGAAGTCCTCGATAAAGTCAAAGCTTTTGCCGTTGGTGGGGTAGACTACATCACCAAACCGTTTAGTGAAGAAGAAGTTTTTGCTCGTGTCGAAAATAACCTGACTATCCGGAGGTTACAAAAGCAACTGACTGAGCAAAATGCCAGGTTGCAACAAGAGATTAGCATTAGCGAAGCTTCCCGAAATGCTCGCCAAGAAGTAGAAACAGCACTACGGCTCTCGCAGTTTTATTTAGACAGGTTCAAGGATTGTGTCTTTTTTGTCAATTCGGAAGCCCAATTTGTTTATGTGAATGAAGCAGCCTGTCTGACTCTGGGCTACTCCCGCGAACAACTGCTAGCCATGACTGTTCACGACATCGACCCAAATTTTCCGGCAGCAAATTGGCTGTCACAGATTCAGGAATTGAAACAACAAGGCTCTTATACCTTTGAAACGACTCACCTCACTCAAGATGGTCGGGAAATCAGCGTGGAAGTCACTGGTGATTATTTAGAGTTTAACGGTCAGGAATACTTCTGTAGCAGTGTCCGCTATATCTCCCAACTTTGAACTGTCATTTTTCTACTCTCAGTTCTGGGTGGATGTAGCGAGTTACAACTTTTGTGTCTTCCATCACTTATCTTTATTAATTTGAAAACAAATAACATTTGCTTCCAACCGTATTCTTACCTAAATTGAAGATTAGGAAATGAGTTCAGCACTGACACAATAAGACAACCCACAAGCAAGTTAATAACTCAATTTTCTCAGGTAACGGTTGACAAGAGACGTAAAATGAAAACTCAGAAAACCTCCACAACTAAAACTATTGTAGAACTTCCTCACACAGAGCAACACGCTTCAACTGAATTATCAAAGCAACCACACACCCTATCTCAACCAACTTTTGGTCAGCGCCTTGCAGACGCTATGGCAGCTAAAGTGGGTTCTTGGAGCTTCCTCACTGTGCAGACAGGTATCCTGGCAACATGGGTTGGTATGAACATGATGCCCGGAGTACCGCACTGGGACGAACAGCCATTTATTTTGCTCAACTTAGTCTTCTCTTTTGCCTCTGCTTACACTGCGCCAGTTGTGCTGATGAGCCAGAACCGTCAGTCAGAAGAAGACCGCAAAAATTCCGAAATTGACCATGCAATAAACCGCAAAGCAGCATATGGTATTGAACTACTGCACGAGAAAATAGATCAGTTAGAAAAACAACATCGTTTAGAGTTAGCGCAACTACTGGAACAGCAACGGCAATATCTTCAAGAACTCAGAGCAAATGTTAATTCAACCCCACAAGAAAAAGTGGAGAGCGAAGCGTTAGATAACACAACTACAAATGAAGTTGAAAACACTAATCTCATCTATCTCAAGCCGCTTCTAGATAGTCACAAAGTTGTGGTCAAAGTAGCCAGCAAAGCAAAATAAGTGCAATATCTAAAATTCCTCAAAGCAAATTTTTCTGGGAACTCCACATGAGTACATTAATAACTGCCATCCCCACAGGTGTTGCTGCTTTTGTAGCTACTAACCTTGATGATATTGTCATTCTCACCCTGCTATTTTCTCAGGTAAATACTACACTTCGTTATCGCCACATTGTAGTAGGGCAGTATCTTGGCTTCACTGTGTTGGTTGCTATTAGTCTGCTGGGGTTTTTCGGAAGCTTTATGCTGCCAAGTGTTTGGACAGATATCTCTGGTTTTATTCCCATTGCTGTTGGTCTGAATCGTCTAGTCAATCTGGATGAGGATGATTCAGATGAAAAGCCAGCAACGCGGTCTTCTCTTTTCTTCTCTAATCGTCGTTTGTTATCTGCTCATATATACAGTGTAGCAGCTGTTACCTTGGCTATTGGCGGTGACAATATTGGAATCTATACGCCGTTGTTTGCCAACACGAAATTAACAAGTTTGCTAGTCATTTTAATTGTCTTCTTTTTGCTCGTTGGAGTCTTGTGCTACTCAGCTTATCTATTAACTCACCAAAAAGCGATCGCTCTCATGATTGAGCACTACAGTAACTCGCTAGTACCATTCCTCTTAATTGGTTTAGGTGTGTTTATTGCCTTGGACAATTACACGATAGCACTGTTATCTGTTGCAGTTGTGTTTCTTGGCTGGATAAGTTTTGATAGACTCCGCCGCGTATCCCTTTAGCAAAGTAAGCAAGCCAAGATATGAATTTTTGCCTCTAAATTATCAAACAAAATTTTTCCTCAATTTCATCATTCATCATCTTTAAGTAAGATTTTCTAGTGAAGAAAGAAACAAAATACGAATATTAAAAAAAGACAAAAATAATTTTAATGATTTTGATAAATGATATTGTTTGATGAAGTAAAACATAGTTAGATATAGTAGGGTTTGTCTATTAAATTAGAGAAAACTTTTCCAAATGAACAATATAATTTAAGTGGAAAAGACTCATTCCTCTCAAATAGAATTAAGGAGAAAATCGTGAAAATCTTCAAGGCAATTTTGGTGTTTCTTTTCCTGCTGGTCAATTTAGTTATTGCTCAGCCTTCCTTTGCAGATCCCATTGCCAAAAAAAGCCCTGAGTATACTGAGATTAATCAACAGCTCAATCAACTTGTACAAGCAAGGAGTAATCCATCAGCTGTTGGTTACAACAGCGCTGAGGAACTCCAAAAGAAAATCTCTGATTTGCAGTTCCAGAAATATGTTATGGAAACCACAGAAGACTGGGGTGTTTGCCGCAATGAAACTGGAAGAACATTAGCTGTCTACGCTCACAAGCCCAGCAAATATGGTACTCCTGCGAACACGCTTTTCTATCTGGGAAATGGTCAAAAGACAGACGATGAATGGGACTGTGATGGTCTTTACGTGCCGGGTGGTGTGAACGTAGCTGGTATCACTGTTCCATCTGGAGAAAATCAAGAGCCAGGATTAGAGCAGCCTCTATTTATCAAGATTGTGGATGGAACCAAGTTAATAGCTAGAACTAATCCCTTAACTGGTGAAATTGAACTGAATGCCCCTCCTGCTGGAGTCTTCCAAGCAGGCGAGTTAAACCCAGCAGTTCCAAATTTGTCCCAGGCACAAATCGATGCACAAGTTCCCAATGCACCAATTGATTAATTAAATGTGTAGGATTTGTGGCGCAGTGCCTTGCGCCACAACAGAGGTAGGGTGTGGTGATCAAAGAAGTCACCCACCCTACATTTTTTAGCGTTTGCCTCCTTGAATCTGGTCAAAAATAGTTCCATCTGCAAAAAACTTCTTCTGAACTGCGTCCCAGCCGCCGAAGTTTCCAACTGTGTAGAGTTTCCCAATCTTTGGAAACTGCTTTTGTGTCTCGCTAGCTACTGTAGAATTCACAGGGCGAAATCCGACTTTGGCAAATTCTCGCTGTGCCTCTGGTGTGTATAGGAACTTGACAAAAGCTTCCGCCACTTGGCGAGTCCCGCGTTTATCCACGACCTTATCTACTACAGCAACCGGGGCATCAATGGAAATATTGACTTGAGGAATCACTGAGGGATTCTTAGATTCGCCTTTTTGTTTAGCTAAAATCTCCTCATTCTCATAGTTCAACAATACGTCTCCCTGATTTCGCTTATAGAAAGTATCACTGGCTTCCCGCGCATCCTTTGGCAGCACAGGGACATTTTTGTAAACCTTAGAGACATAATCAAGAGCTTTTGCCTCATTTCCTCCAGATTGAGTCACTGCACCCCACAGTCCCAAGAAGTTCCAACGAGCACCACCAGAGGTCTTGGGATTAGCAGTGATGACGGTGACTCCTGGTTTCACCAAGTCTTCCCAGGTTTTGATGCCTTTTGGATTGCCTGGACGAGTCACCAGCGCAACTACTGACTTGGTGACAACAGCATTGTTAGGAGCTTCTTTTTCCCAGCCGGGACCGATTAACCCAGCCTTCTGGATTTGGTCTATATCCAGTCCGAGGGCGAGCGCTACCACATCTGCTTCTAAACCATCAATGACTGCTCGTGCTTGGGAACCAGAGCCACCATAACTTTCACGGAAAGTTACATCCTGCTTACGCTCTTGTTTCCATTTTTTGACGAACAGAGGAATGATTCTTGAATAAGCTTCCTTAGTCACAGCGTAGGAAACCAGGGTTAATTCAAGTGGTTTTTGGTTCTGACTAATCAGCTCAGGTTTCTTGCTGAAAGATGGGTTTTGCGAGACAATTCCAGCATAGACGGGCGCGATCGCGCTGACACTCAAACCTGCGGCAATGAGCAGGGTACGAGTACGGGTTGAAGACTTTTGCGACGGTTTCAACAAAGACTTTAAAGCATTAAGTGGATGCATGATTGACTACCCCTCACAATTTTAAATACGGTAATTTGGTAGGAAAATGACTTTATTGATTTAATACAATTTCACATACCAATACAAAAATCAAGTGTCTGTGCTACTTAATACTTGCAAAATGAACTAATTTGTTAAGAGTAGGTGTGGTCAAGCCAAGCAATCGAAGCGAGTTTGGCGACTTATACTTATAGGAAGTATTTTTCCTAGGGGCAAATCACAACCCCTAGCCTATAGTTTTTTTACTGAAAAAGTGCTGTTGGGCAACTGGCATTGTGAGCTGTAGGGTGAGGAGTTAAGTGAAGAATATTTCCTACACTCCATTGTTTTCGCCAATCTTCTACAAAACTGGATTATCAACTTCTGTAGATTGATGCATTCGTTCCAGATTGGTTGAGTCAATCTGGAGTATGTTGATCCCACAGCCATTAGTCTAAAGTGCGGAGTTCCAACATCCATGTGCCAACTGCTGGGGATGAATTGCAACGTACCAACTGACATCTGCTTTTCTTTTGAGGGCTTTTCGGCACGGGGCGGAAAGACGGACGACCATCGTGATGGTTGGGGTATTGCTTTCTTTGAAGGAAAGGGTTGCCGGACTTTTTTAGATGCCAAACCCTCCGTCATGTCTCCCGTAGCTGAGTTGGTACGACACTATCCTATCCACTCCACCCATGTGATTGCCCACATCCGCAAAGCAACTCAGGGTAAAATTGCTTTGGAAAATTGCCATCCCTTCCTTCGCGAATTATGGGGAAGGTACTGGGTCTTTGCTCACAATGGAGATTTGCAGGATTTTTATCCTGATGACTTGAAGTTTTATCAACCTGTCGGTAAGACTGATAGTGAAAACGCTTTTTGTCTGATACTAGACGAACTACGAAAATGCTTTCCTCACAGTAAGCCTCCTTTGGAGAAACTTTTCCCTATACTTAGGGAAGTCACCAAGAATCTAGCAGAAAAAGGTATTTTTAACTACTTGCTTTCGGATGGAGAGCACTTTTTTGCTCACTGTTCAACAAAACTCTGCTACATCATCCGTCAAGCGCCTTTTGCTGCAGCTCATCTGATTGACCAAGACCTCACTGTTGATTTTAGTGAATTAACTACCCCCAGCGATCGCGTTGCTGTGATTGCCACCACTCCACTTACTGATAACGAAGTTTGGACACAAATCTTGCCCGGAGAACTGTTGGTATTTCAAGATGGCTTGCCACATAAGTTTGCATAACTAGCAAATTCTTTACCTCCTGGCATGATACGTTGAGACTAATACCAATTTTGAGTTCTCTATTCTGAGTTGTCCATAAATCTTCACTTTTCCTACCGATAAAGTGAAGAATTTCTCTTGCATTTTTAGCTACTTCTAGGTATTATCTCTGACAATAAACCAAAAATTACGGTTAGCTTGGTGATATACCGTAAGATGTCAGGGGGAAGGTCATGGGCTTTTGGCAGCGTATTTTGAAACAGCAAGGACAAAATTTTTTAAAAATTGTAAACCAATTTAGATTTCTTTCTATAAAGAGCTTTCTATCACTCTTTTTGGTGGGCATAAGTTTGAGTCTGGCGATCGCTGCTTGCTCTGGCAACAGTGCGAGTAATTCTTCTAGTAGCACTGATGCAGGAGGTTCTACTGCAACCCCAGCAGCTGACAACAAGCAGGGTGTGAAAGTCACTCTTGTTTCGTTTGCTGTTACAAAAGCTGCTCATGACGCTATTATTCCAAAGTTTGTGGAACAGTGGAAAAAAGAACATAACCAGAATGTCACCTTTGAGCAAAGCTATGGGTGTGAAAGTCACTCTTGTTTCGTTTGCTGTTACAAAAGCTGCTCATGACGCTATTATTCCAAAGTTTGTGGAACAGTGGAAAAAAGAACATAACCAGAATGTCACCTTTGAGCAAAGCTATGGGGGGTCTGGTTCTCAAACTCGTGCTGTGATTGATGGTTTGGAAGCAGATATTGTCCACTTGGCACTTGGTTTAGACGTAAACAAAATTCAGAAGGCTGGATTAATTGAGCAAGGATGGGAGAAGGAATTCCCCAACAATGGCGTTGTCTCAAAATCTGTAGCTGCGTTAATCACGCGCTCAGGTAATCCAAAAGGCATTAAAACATGGTCAGATTTATCAAGAGATGATGTCAAACTCATTACTGCTGATCCCAAAACTTCTGGTATCGCTCGTTGGAATTTCTTGGCACTTTGGAATTCAGTGCTTAAAACTGGTGGAACAGAGGATAAAGCACTAGAGTTTGTCACCAAAGTTTACCGCAATGTTCCTATCTTGACAAAAGATGCGCGCGAAGCAACTGATATCTTTGCCAAGCGGGGTCAAGGAGATGCTTTAATCAACTACGAAAACGAAATTATTCTGGCGAAACAAAAGGGAGAGAACGCAGATTACATCATTCCTGATGTGAACATCTCCATCGACAATCCAATCGCTATTGTAGATAAAAACGTCGAACAACACGGCAACCGTGAAGTTGTTGAAGCCTTTGTCAAATACTTATACACTCCAGAAGCACAACAGGAATTTGCCAGATTTGGATTTCGACCTGTAGGAGAAGAAACAGCACAGACGAAGGAACTGACTGATAAGTATCCCAAGGTAAAAGATCTGGGTACAGTTCAGGACTATGGCGGATGGGATGCTGTCCAGAAAAAGTTTTTTGAAGATGGTGCTGTTTTTGACCAAATTCAATCCAAAGCCAGACGGTAAATCGGCTCAAGAGTCAATAAAAAGGCAAAGGAGAAGGAGAAGGGGAGAAGACGAGTTAACCGACATTAATTCTTTCTTCCATACTCCCTGCTCCCATGCTCCCTGCTTTTTCCCCTAGTCCCCCACCTTCCTTAACACCTCCATCTCATAACAATCTATGGCCATATCTTCACCTCCATCACCTTCTCGGGAAGAACTCATTCGTCAACAACCTCAGGGTTGGAAGAAATACTTACTTCAGATATCTAATCTTCCTTGGACATGGCGAATCACGTTCGTATATCTGACCGTGATGCTGTTCATCCCAATCCTTGCTATGTTGCTGAAGGCATTGACTGAACCTCCTGCTCGGTTTTGGGAAATTGCGACTAATCCGATCGCATTAGCAACATATGAGGTTACTTTTGTTACAGCCTTAGTCGCTTCTCTCATCAATGGTTTCTTTGGAACTCTTATTGCTTGGGTTTTCGTTCGCTATCAATTCCCCTTCAAACGAGTGCTTGACGCTACCATAGATTTACCATTTTCGTTACCAACGGCGGTGGCAGGGCTAACCTTAGCAACAGTTTATAGCGATAATGGTTGGATTGGCTCACTCCTGGTACCATTCGGCATCAAGGTATCTTTTACCCGCTTGGGTGTAGGGGTGGCAATGATATTCATTTCGCTACCATTTGTCGTACGGACAGTGCAACCAGTCCTTTTAGAAATGGAAAAGGAATTTGAAGAAGCAGCTTGGAGCTTGGGTGCATCTCAATGGCAAACCTTCACCAAAGTGATTTTACCCCCTTTGCTTCCCTCTATTTTGACTGGTGTAGCTTTAGGTTTTGCACGTGCAGTTGGGGAGTATGGTTCGACTGTGATTGTCGCTTCTAATACTCCTTTCAAAGATTTGATCGCACCTGTCCTTATTTTCCAAAGATTAGAACAGTATGACTATTCAGGTGCCACTGTGATTGGCGTAGTGCTACTGGTTATTTCTCTATTAATTCTGTTGGGGATCAATATGTTACAAGCTTGGGGAAGAAGATATGACGTCAAATAATGATGGTTTTGTGCAACCACATTTTCATACATCAACAGCACAGCCAAACAAGCAAAAGCAAACCAAGCCTAAGAGTTTGATTCCAGTCATTCTGATTGCAATAGCACTGTTGTATCTCACTTTAGTGCTGTACCTTCCTGCGCTTAATGTCTTTGTCCAAGCTTTCCATAAAGGGATTGGTGTATTTCTCTCCAGTCTCACAACTCCGGCATTCACTCATGCTGCCTGGTTAACACTGATACTGGCTCTTATTACCGTACCAGTGAACATGGTGTTTGGTTTATGTGCAGCTTTGGCGATCGCCCGCAATCGCTTCCCTGGTCGTGCTCTTCTTCTGAGCATTATTGACTTGCCGTTTTCCATCTCGCCGGTGGTTGCAGGTTTGATGATTGTGCTATTATACGGGCGAAATGGGTGGTTTGGTCCTTTGTTACAGACACTTGATTTTAAGGTCGTGTTTGCTTTTCCAGGTATGGTCCTGGCAACAGCATTTGTAAGTTTACCCTTTGTCGCCCGCGAAGTTATTCCCATTCTTGAAGAGTTAGGTAACGACCAAGAAGAAGCAGCCAGAACACTTGGTGCGAAGGATTGGCAGATATTTTGGCGTGTAACTCTACCCAATATCAGTTTGGGTCTACTCTACGGTGTCATTTTGACCAACGCCAGATCCATGGGTGAATTTGGTGCGATCGCAGTCGTCTCTGGAAACATTGCCCAGAAAACTCAAAGTCTACCGTTATACGTGGAAGACGCTTACAAACAGTATGAAACTGAGGCAGCCTTTTCAGTTGCTGTTTTATTAACACTGCTCGCAGTTGTGACTTTGGTGTTGAAGGAGATTTTGGAACGGAAAGCAGGCATCAAAGCGAAACATTAAAAGATGTCAACTAAAGCGGTATCAGCTATGGTTTCAGATGATAAGCTTACCCACAAACGAATTCGGCTCAGAATTCCAAAAGACTATCACCAAGAACCAGTCATTTCTCACCTGGTGTCAGACTATGGTCTAACTGTGAACATCACTGCTGCTATATTGGGGTCTAATGGTATTGGAGATGGTTGGTTTGACCTGGATTTACAAGGAACCCCTGCACAAATTGAGAGTGCCCTGACCTATATCAATGACTTAAATTTGGAAATTTGGCATGACACAGACACAGGGAGTTGGTAATAACTAATTCGTAATGACTAAGCTAATTACGAACTAACAATTATCAATTAGAAACTGTTAATAACTATGGTTGCACCAGCCTCTAAAAATATCAGTACCACTAAGATTCGTGTGCGCCTGCATATTCCTAATCGCTACCAGCAGGAACCTGTGATTTCTCGACTCATTGCCATTCACGGCTTAATCGTTAATATTACAGGAGCAATGCTGGGAAAACATACTAATGGAGAGGGGCGCTTTGACCTCGAAATTCGTGGAACTGTGCCACAAATTTGGCGAGGTTTGGCTTACTTGGAATCTTTAAATTTAAAAATTATTGGCAAGCCAAACACTGACGAAGATGGCTGGTATTGCTGATGCAGCCGCAGCTAAATTTCATAGTGCCAAAGTTCTTCTTCTTTCAAGACTATCCGATGCAGGGGAAGACGATGAATCAACCCCTGTTCCTCTAACTGAGTCAGGATGCGAGTAATTGTCACGCGAGTTGAATTGAGCATATCAGCAATGTCTTGATGAGTTAG
Organism: Nostocales cyanobacterium HT-58-2; assembly: GCA_002163975.1. Classification (GTDB taxonomy): domain Bacteria; phylum Cyanobacteriota; class Cyanobacteriia; order Cyanobacteriales; family Nostocaceae; genus HT-58-2. Next base: position 892,406 of record CP019636.1, read on the forward strand.
GCGTAAATCGATAAGTTGTCCAGTTTTCACTTCGCGACCAAATTTTTTAGCTAACCAACCTAAGAGTTTTATGAGCATCACTTCTACCGTTTTGTGGCTACGAATAACCATTAGTTCTTCTGCCTGTTGAATGTGGGCAAGCATAACATCTGTTAATGAGAACCACCCTTCTAAAGGCAAGATTGACGCCTCTACTTTAGTTAGACACTCAATCTGATATGGTTCGACCCTAGAAAATGCTTTACCCACAATATCTCCAGGTCCCCAAACTCCCAGAGTGACAAGTGTACCATCTTCATGCCAAGTCACAATCCGCACAACTCCTGCTTCAATCTTCCACAGACTATTCTGCTTCAGCGGTAAAAATGAACGGGCTTTAAAGTTGTGTTGGTTTTTTTGACCAGATGGATTTTGAGAACGAGATGAAAGAGACATTGTGTTCATTGTGTTCTAAAATACCATTTTTCCGATAAACTAACCGTAGTTTCTAAATATATCAATTTCTTGAAGGATCTTACCATGGGCATAGTAGTTGAGAATGTAACTAGACAATTCGGCTCTTTTCTTGCTGTTGATAATGTCAATTTAGAAGTGCCAACAGGCTCTCTTGTGGCACTTTTGGGACCATCTGGGTCAGGAAAATCAACTTTGTTGCGGATGATTGCCGGCTTGGAAAGCCTTGATTCAGGTCACATCTGGCTCATTGGTGAGGATGCTACATACAAATCAGTGCAAGATCGCCAGATAGGCTTTGTATTTCAGCATTACGCTTTGTTTAAGCATTTGACAGTACGGCAGAACATAGCCTTTCCATTAGAAATTCGTAAAGTTCCTAAAGCCAGGATTAAGGCGCGAGTTGAAGAACTTTTGGATTTGATCCAGTTGCGGGGATTTGGCGATCGCTATCCGTCCCAACTTTCTGGAGGTCAACGCCAACGGGTGGCGCTTGCAAGAGCACTAGCAGTTCAGCCGAAAATCTTACTGTTGGATGAACCCTTTGGAGCGTTAGATGCTAAAGTCCGTAAAGAATTAAGGGCGGGATTACGAAAACTACATGAAGAGGTTCATATCACAACTGTACTTGTCACCCACGACCAAGAAGAAGCAATGGAAGTTGCTGACCAGATTGTCGTCATGAATCATGGTCGGGTGGAGCAAGTTGGTACTCCTGCAGAGATTTACGACCACCCAGCGACACCTTTTGTGATGAGCTTTATTGGTCCTGTGAATGTTCTTCCCACGACTGCTGGTATCGTGCCAGAAAGGGATTTAAACCCTCGCTCAAACGAGCAGGTATTTTTGCGTCCTCAAGACGTTCTGATTGAAACGAGTTCTGGTGAGGATACAACACCTGCCAAGGTATACCGCATTATTAACTTAGGATGGGAAATTCGGGTTGAGTTGGTTCTTAAGTCTGGAGAAACAGTCAATGCTCACTTGAGTCGCGAGCAGTTTAATCGTCTCAACATTAGCGAGGAGCAGCGTGTCTATGTTAAACCTAAGCAGGCAAGAGTGTTTCCAGTCTATGCCATGAGTTGAGAAACCTAAGAAATAAAAAATATTCTGAAAATCTCCAACGCCGAGCCACTTGGCTCGGCATTATATTTTTTGCATGATATGGAATTGGACGCGAAAGTAACAGACTTACATGGCAGGAATGCGATCGCCTATGCCGGGCACTTTGTGCAATTACCGTGCGATCGCCCTTTGGGCGGCTCCTTTGGAGCATCGCCGTTTGCGAGTGCGTCTCCGACAGGACAAGGCTAATCGCTCTGTTATCATAGTTTATCTAGTTCCTACGGTTGTGTTGCAAAAAACAGTAATACTCTGATAAATATACTAGGTATCTACCGACAATTTTTTACAAGATGAGAAAAGTCTCCTGGGTGCAATACCGTAAATGCCAACACCTACCTTAGGAGAATGAGATGAATCCAGACCAATTGAATAATGAAAAGTTTGTTGTATGCAACCATTGTGGACACGATGCAAATCCTCCCACAGCAAAACGCTGTGTAAAGTGCGGTAAACCCCTGAATGTGACTGTACTACAAAACAGCAACAAAGTAGCTAACTCTGGGCCGAAAACTCTCGCAGATTGGCTATTGACACCTTGGATGATTCGTCTGCTTTCTGGTTTGGTGTTTTTGATTGTGAGTTGGTTAATCTACTGTTTGTTCGTCACTGTTAGCAGTGTCAACAAGACCGATGAAATCGGAGTTGCCAATTCCAGTGGTGACACTCAGAATACCTCTCCTGATGTCAAACTCTACAATTCGATGAAAGAGGTGCCGAATGTACCAGAAGGGACATTTAACTACGGCGGTGCTATCCTCTTTGCAAGTTTGACTTCTCAAGGCTTAAATGAAGCAATCGGTGCAGGCCATCCCAATTTTCGCCTCCTCTATACCCAACCGAGAGATGGTAAAGCTGGCAACAAAAAAGCTACAACTATGCTGCTTAATGGTCAATTGAGTTTTGCTCAGCTTTCTGGACCTCTTAAAGAGAGTGATTATAGTGAGGCTAAACAAAGGGGCTTTGGGTTAAAACAAGTGCCAGTAGGTATAACTGTGCCTGTAGTCTTTACCCATCCAAGTATCTCCATTCCTGGGCTTTCTGTTACTCAACTTCAAGATATATATACAGGGAAAATTACTAACTGGAAGCAGGTGGGAGGACCAGACCGTCCAATTGTACCTTTCGCCAGGGACCCTAAGATTTCTACCGCATTGGATGATATTCTTGGGGAGAGCCAAACTGGGCAAATAAGTCCTAAGTTACAGCTTGTCCGTGATTACACTGAAGCTATTCGTAAAGTATCTTCAACCCCTGGAGGGATATCCTTTGGAGGTAGCGGACCGATTCTTGGTCAACAAACAATCCGCCCCCTTGCAATTGCTAAAGGTGGTTCCCAAGAATATGTGTCACCCTTCACAGATGATGGCAAGCGGATTAACACTGCAGCAGTACAAAATGGTACTTACCCTATCGTCCAGCGTTTGTTTATTGCAATTCGCCAGGACGGTACGATCGATGAATTAGCTGGAAATGCTTACGCTGGTATGCTACTGTCCAAAGAAGGGCAGCAAATAGTTGAAAAGGCAGGATTTGTTCCCGTGCGCTAAAAACATGAACTTTTCAACTTGTGGAGCAAAATGTTAATGACATAGCACGGTAGTTGTAGGCATTGAGAGTCTCTAAAGGCAGAGTCACTCCTTGGCATCTTTATAGTCTTTGCAATACTGGCGACAGCGTTATCCGGAAGCTGTATTCGTATCATAATGATGTTACGTAAACACAGAACAAAATTTATATGCTTTCGCCAGAAAAACCTCAAACCGTACAGAGCATACAGCCACATCTGGCAATGCGACAAATGATATACGGAACTCGGATCACGCAGTCAATCTATGCTGCAGCTAAGCTAGGGATTGCTGATTTGTTGAAAGATGGTTCAAAGAGTTGTGATGAACTGGCAAATGCAGTAGGGGTCAAATCTAAACCTCTTTACCGCCTCCTACGTGCTTTGGCAAGTGTGGGAGTTTTTGCCGAGGAAGAACAAAGACATTTTACCCTAACGCCTCTGGCCACTTATCTTGTCAGCGATATTCCCGGCTCATTACGCTCTCTAGCTATCATGAACGGTGATCCTCAATTTCATCAACCTTGGGGAGAGATTCTCTATAGCTTGCAAACTGGGAGCAATGCTTTTGAGCATTTGTACGGTATGTCACTGTTCGAGTACCATGCCCAAAACTCAGAAGCAGGAAAGGTTTTTGATGAGGCAATGACAAGTCTTTCAGGAATAGAAACCGCTCTTGTCGCTGCCAATTATGACTTTTCTACAATAAACAAGCTGGTTGATGTCGGTGGTGGGCAAGGGCTTTTAATGACCTCTATCCTCAAAGCTTATCCAGCAATACAAGGTATTCTTTTTGAGTTACCAGCCGTAACAGCTGGTACAAAGGAGTTACTCCGGGCACAGGGAGTGCTAGATCGTTGTGAAGTTGTGGCTGGAAGTTTTTTGGAATCAGTGCCGAGTGGTGGCGATGCATACATTCTCAAATACATTCTCCATAATTGGGATGATGAAGATGCGATCGCCATTCTCAAAAACTGTCACCGTGCCATGAAAGAGAATGGAAAACTGTTGCTCATCGAACATGTGATTCCGCCAAATAATGAGCCCTTCGACGGCAAATTTCTTGATTTGGTCATGATGCTGGTATTAGGAGGCTGTGAACGAACCACAGAAGAGTACCGAACACTGTTGGAAGCTTCTGGCTTCCAGTTGACCAGAATCGTTCCCATGCCTTCATCTGTCAGTGTTATTGAGAGTGTAAGGGTATAGTTCTTCCCTATTGCTACGGATTTAATGTTTCTAGGGAACAGAATATTAGATAATAATAGCGAAGCGTTGTGTTCCTCTAATAATAAGATTCATAATATTACACTTTGTCATAGTTTTTCAGCTTCCACTTCCAGCCTAACCATTTCTAGGTGGGTTAAACCATCCTCAGTAATAGGATAGTCTTGCACATAAGTTTCCACTATTTCTGTGATGAACTGCTCGCGCATTTCTTGCGGAACTGATTGTGTATAAGGGAACCATGTCGTGCGAATCCATCCTGCAAGACCTGCCAGACCAGAGTGTGTCATATCTTTCGAGATTAACTCAACACGCTTCGCTTCTAATCCCGCATCTTTAAGCCAATCCTTGTATTCTTCTGGACCATAGAAGCTGTAGGGAAATGAAAAGTCTATAAAATATTTCCGCCACTTGCTTGAGAGCGTTATGTCCTCGACAACGCGTAACATATTGATGGCACAACCTCGACCTCCCATCTGGAGAAAGATTTTACCGCCAGAGCACAGACTTTGACTAATGCCATGCAAAACTGAGGCATGATCTTGTATCCAATGCAACACCGAATTGGAAAAGACGATAGTGAACTCTTTATTAAAGGGCAACTGAAGAGCATTTGCGAGTCGAAATTCCAAGTTAGGAAATGTGTTCTTTGGATAGCGACTACGGGCGTGATTAATCATCGCCTCTGAATTATCGATGCCAACGACAAAGCCATCAGACACAAAGCTAGCTATTTCGGCTGTGACTTTTCCATCACCGCAACCGAGATCGAGTACTCGCTCATTTCCTTGCAACCCCATCTTGACAATGAGATCTCTTGCAAATTTTTGCTGTGCAGATGAGTTTTGTTCATAGTCTGTTGGATTCCAAATATATGATTTAGTAGCCATAACTAAAGTAGGTACAAGTTTTTGCAATACAATTGGTTAACTCATCTATCACGTAACATCCCACTCTACATAGAGTTGTGTAAAACCACGGACCATCATTGTAGGAATATGGTCTAGTTGTTGGTTTGGGCGAAGTCGTAGATTCGGTAGTCTCTTTGACAAGACCTCTAGAGCGATGCGTCCTTCTCGACGAGCCAAGTTTGCACCCAGACAGTGATGGATTCCATAACCAAATGCCAGATGGTTAACGGATACGTGTTGGAAACGTTCAATATCAAAGCGATCAGCATCAGGATACTGAGCTTCATCACGATTAGCGGAGCTATACATCAAAAAGATACGACTGCCTTTGGGTAGTGTCACTCCTGCTAAAGAGACCTCTTGAGTTGTCGTGCGAATCATGGACGGAACGGAAGTGTCGTACCTGAGCACCTCTTCCAGGACAAAAGGAATGAGTGATGGATCTTTACACAGAGCCTGCCAAAATTGTTGCTGCTCTAGCAGGAGTTTCAAGGCATTCCCTATCAGATGGGTAGTTGTTTGATGTCCAGCTAGTATTATCCCAATCAAAAGAATAACTAACTCGCTCATGCCCAGATCCGAGGTGACTATATCACTAATTAAGTCATTTCGAGGTTTTATTCGTCGTTCCTCAATGAGAGCTGCAATGGCTTGCTGCATTGCCACGTGGCTGCGAGCACATTCAAGCTGGCGTTCTTTTGTCAACTGTGATGAGCGTAGGGCTGTTCTATCATCACACCACTTCTTGATGTCTGTCCCCATTTCTAGAGGAATACCGTACATGATAAGGATGACCTCAAGTGGTAGTGGACAAGCAAATTGTGAGATGATATCAGCGTGTCCATCATTAACAAAATTGTCTACTAATCTGTTAGCAATAGCACGAACAGAGTCTTCCAAAGCCTCAAGCTGCTCTGGTGCAAACGCTTTGGTGAAAGGAAGGCGCAAGCGCTTGTGATTTTCACCATCGCTATTGAGCATTGTAGGAACGTCGGGATAACCCTGACTCAGAATTTCAAGAACCTCAGGCGGGAAGTGGACAATAGGTCGCAGAGCATCTGCTGAAGAAAATCGTGTTGGGTCTTTCAGGACAGTTTGAATGTCATCATACCGGGTAAGAACATAAGCATCTAGCAATGGGCTGTAAAATAGCGGCTCTTCACTTCTAGCACGCTCATAAAATGAATAGGGATCATCAAGTTGTGGATTGACAAATGGTTGATACGCTTCTCCTAGATGCGGACAAGTGTTCTTTTGAGACTGGGTTGAACCTTTTCCACTCATTATTTCCATTATTTGTAGCAACCTTCAAATATAAAGGAGCATTGGCGTTGCATATTTGCGGGATGATTTTATTTTTTCTCTTAGGGCTTACGCAAAAACTCTGGTAAAGTTCTTATTTCTTTGTGTCCTACCCTTCGGGAAGCCCTTACGGGTGAATCCTGCGGAGACGCTACGCAAGCAGCAGTCGCCTGCGGTTCGCGTAGCGTCTCCGTCAGGAGAGGGAAACCCTCCAAAGAGCGCTGCTTCACCACTTCGTGTCTATGCGTCCTTAGTGGTTTATTTTTCATCTCTACTTTATGCAACACCGGAGCATTCTTCTATGTTTGTTGTTTTCAGCGAGTTGACTCCCTTTTACTTCTGGTCCTCTCCAATAGGGTTAAGAAAAAAGGATCAGGTTCTGGGAGCATTTTTGTGGTACCTTGGGTAAGATTAGAAATCCGTCCAGACACCACATCAACTTCAATCTCATCCCCATTGACAGCTAATTCTGCAGTATTGGGACACTCGATCAGGGCTAAACCGTTATTGATACCACTACGAAAAAAAATACGTGCAAAACTTTCAGCGACGATCGCCTCGATACCGTTGAGCAGGAAAGCTTGTACAACCACCTCACGGCTAGAACCACAACCAAAATTACGTCCTGCAAGAATAATGCTACCTGGTTGTAAATGCTCCCTCATTTCTGGACTCATGCCCATAAATAGCCCCTCTTTAACCCTTTCAGGGTTGAGAGAGAAGTAACTCGCTGGGTGTAGTCGCTCCACATCCACGTGATCGCCCAATACAATTGCTGGTCCATGAAACACAAGTTTTGTCATACCCAAAACTCTCTTGGATCGGTAATCTTACCTTTAACTGCAGTTGCTGCCCCCGTCAAGGATGAAGCAAGATAAACTTGAGAGCGCAATGAACCCATGCGCCCCTGGTAGTTGCGGTTAGAAGTGGAAACACAAATTTCATCATCACCAATAACACCTTTGTCTATGTTGCAGCATGGACCACAAGAGGAATTGAGGACAACAGCACCAGCCTGCATACAAGTTTGGACATATCCAAGCTCAATTGCAGTTTGGAAGACCTGTTGAGAGGCTGGGATGACGACAGTTTTTGTAAAGGGATGTACCTGTCGTTGCTGGAAAAGTTTAGCGATCGCTGCAAAATCTTCCAAACGACCACTCGTACATGAACCAAGAAAAACCTGTGTAACTGGAAGCCCTTGGACAGATGCAACTGATCGCACCTGACCATCAGGATCTAGGACTAGCGGCGGAAGTTCATCCAGTTGCAGTTCCAAAATATCTTCATAATGGCAATCTACTCCTGGTTTTAATTCTTGCCACTCTCCGCCTCGGTGGTTTAAATATTCTTGGGTAATTGTATCAGGTACAAAAATACCAAACTTGGCGCCTAAATCCACTGCCATATTGCAGATAGTTGCCCGGCTATCCATAGAGATACCGTCTCTGGTCTGATCGTGAAACTCCAAACATCGATAGTTAGCCCCATCTGGTCCCAACTGTTCAAGAAGCTTCAGGACAATATCTTTGCCTTGAAGGTAAGGCGGCATAGAACCTGAGAGGATGACCTTAATTGTAGGAGGTACACGCAACCATATATGACCACTGTGGAGAGTATTCAGGAAGTCGGTTGCACCAACGCCAGTGGCTAAGGCACCTACCGCCCCAGCCATAGTGGTATGAGAATCAGCACCTATGATCACTCGTCCTGGACTCACTCGAGGATCTTCTAACAAGATCTGGTGCATAATGCCTTTGTAGAGTTTGAACGGAAGATTTCTTTCAGCAACAAATTGCAAAAGCTTATTTTGGATATTTGCTCGTTCCACAGTAGCTGGTGGAGCAAAGTGGTCAAAGACAATTAGCACTTGTTCAGCATTCCAAACTTGAAATCCCTCCTTGTAAAAGCGGTCAACCACTAGTGAAGCTGTACCATCATGACCTGCTAGAAGGTCAACTTTGACCTCTACAAAGTTACCAGAAGAGCGCCCAAGGACTTGCTCGACTATAGTTTCCCCCATCTACATCCTCCTGGAGCAATGCAACTATTGATTTGTTTTGGAAAGAGTAGAAATTGTTAATTCTTTTTCAAGACCCACTGCAGATAGCAGTTCGCGGAAACGCTCAAAGGAAACTCCAAATTCTTCTGCAGCCCAAGACTCAAGAAGCTTCTTAAGTTCCAGGAAACGGCTCCGCCCACGACCAGTTGCCTCACTCCGAAGACGCGTTAGTAATTCCTGAAGAACTTTGTCACTGGCCTCTAGTCCCATACTTTGAAGCAACGCACGAAGATGAGCACGCCCAGTATGTTTACCCAATACCAGCTTACGCTTTCTGCCAACAACTTCGGGGTGAACAAACTCGTAATTTCGAGGGTCTTTTAGCAATCCATCTACGTGAATTCCTGATTCGTGGCGAAAAGCATTAAGCCCTACCAGTGGGGCAGTAGGAGAGAGTAAAATACCACTGACTTCTTCAACTTGACGGGATAGACGTGGCAGCATAGTGTTATCAAAACCAGTCACGAGCCCTAAAATATGCTCAGATGCCACAGCTACCTCTCCTAAAGAAGCATTTCCGGCTCGCTCACCAATCCCGTTAACTGTTGCTGTAGGCCAACGAATTCCTGCCTCAATAGCTGCTATGGTGTTTGCTGTTGCTAATCCTAAGTCATTATGGCAGTGGACACCAAGAGCCACACGGTTATCTGCGACCCGAAGTGCATCATGCACTAAGTTCGTAAAACCAGACGGAGTTAAGCAACCAACTGTGTCTGCTAGATAGACTCTCTGAGCTTGTACCTGTATCGCGCGCTCAATCAGTTGAGCCAAATCTTCTCGTTGAGATCGGCTTGCGTCTTCAGCCACCACTTCCAGGCTAGCTCCTGCATTGTGCACGAGTTTAGCTATGACATGAAGTTGAGAAAACAGTTCGGCAAGAGAAATGCGCAGTCTAGTTTCTAAATGGCTGCGACTTATAGGACAAATAACAAACACTGCACTGACCCCACAGTCTAGAGCCAGTTCCACTTCCTTTGGAATACATCGCACAGATGCACCTACCTTCATACGGGTGCAAGCCTGAACTGCTTGGGAAATGAAAGACCTTTCCTCTGCTCCTAATGCCGGCATTCCCACGTCAGCCATAGTTACACCAGCTTGGTCAAGCAAAAGGGCTATTTCCAATTTTTCCTCAGGAGTCATTCCAACACCTGGAGCTTGGTCGCCTTCACGCAAAGTGCAGTCAACCAAGTAGACTTGTTGCTTTAAGTTCCAGTTCATTATTTTTGTTCAAACAATAGCTCGGAATTGACAAAACTTTTTTAACGGAAGTCGTTGGTACAGAGATAACAATGCCCCATCATGCCCCTTACATTTATTTCTGAGCCCTCCCAATTCAGTATTGAACAAAAGAGTTGTCATTAAACTCAATGATGGAGCTATTCTGCAATCATTACAGGAAGCACAGATTTAACTTGGGTATTTGCAAAAAGAACTTGAAGTATAAAATTTCGACACTAGAATCGTGTCAGATAGGAAAATTCTATGCTCTACTTTCTAAGTTAAGTGAGAAGACATAGAATGTTCAGCAATGATATTCCAAAAGTGTTTCTGGCTAAGAAAAGTAGGTACACAGACTTGAATACTTTATCATTTACATCACTTGTTAATCAAGATTAAGATGCTAATAGATTTGAGTGTTATCTAGTTTACCTATTTTCTTGAGATATGAGATTTGTTACTTATTCTCTATGAATAAACATATCATTAATTGGCTCTACTTTACAACCATTATTATTTTTTATTTTTGTCATAAATAAATTTACATAAAGTGCTTCAAACCCTGTTATAGTGATCTTTTACAGATCTATGCCTATTATCTTGATAGACGATATATTTCAGACTGATAATGACCTATTTTTTAATTTTTTGATGGTGTAACGTGCTTTTTAACTAATTTTTTTTAAATAGAGTCAAATAAATTTATATGATTTTGTAAAATATTTTGCTAAATTTATTAAATTATTGTATTCTCTGTAAAAGAATATTGCACAAGTAAGTACTAAACGAATGTCTGCTGCTTTACATAAAGAAATTTTGACAGCAATAACTCATCAACACCACTATCTGTAGGCTTTATTGAAAAGCCAGAACAGATTGGATGCATTAGGAAGATTCGTAAATTCAATTTATTCACTGCCTTAGTAAAAGTATTGTCAAAGGTATATAAATGATGGACAAAAATCAGAAAAAGAAAAAACCGTATTTTAAAACACGCATAACACATATAAAGTCATCTTTGTACGAAATTCTACTTTCTGTACTCGGTGCGTCTGCGTTGATTGTACAACCGCAGATAACCAATGCTGCTAATTCAGCGCCGCCTCTTTCTTGCTCAGATACGTACTTACCTGTGGCACTAGCACCTGGTGAATCATCACAGTACCAAGTCTACGGTCAGTTGTGTAGTCGATATCCGCTTTCTAATCGCACTGTTCAAGTCTTAGTTCCAGGAGGAACATACGATCACAATTACTGGGACTTGTCGTACCAACCTGAGCAATACTCGTATGTGGATGCTTTGACGCAAGCAGGTTATGCAACATTTAACATTGACAGAATCGGAATTGGTAACAGTTCTCGTCCACCTGCCGACCAAGTGACTGTGCAATCCAATGGGTATGTGCTAAACCAAGTCAATCAATTGCTACGTAGTGGCAAAATCAATGGTGTACAATTCGACAATATTATCAATGTTGGGCACTCCCTGGGGTCAATTATTGCTATTGAAACCGCAATTCAATATGGTGGTGTGGACGGGGTTATTCTAAGTGGACTTATCCATAACCTGAGATCAGATTCTGCCCAAGCACTACGGGACTCTCTCTATCCAGCGCAGCTCGATCCACGCTTGAGTGAAGAGAACGTGCCAGAGGGTTATCGAACAACTTTACCAGGAACGCGAGGGCAACTATTTTACAATCAATCTAACACCGACCCGCAAGTCATCGCTTTAGACGAAGCGACTAAACAGACACAGACGACTGGCGAAGCAGCGGCCCTTAGAGGCGGAGTCGCTGCTTTACCTGATACTAGACAGATTAATGTACCAGTTTTGCTGGCAATTGGACAAAAAGATAATCTCTCTTGCATTGATAACATATGTAATCCAGAGAATGTGCCAGCTTTTGAAGCGCCATTTTTTTCCCCTCAAGCGCAGTTGCAAACCTATGTTTTGCCAGATGCAGGACATGTGATGAACTTGGAGTTGAATGCATCCTTATGGTATTATGCGGCGCGTCAGTGGAGCGATCGCTTTGTTGGCACTATTTCTGTTTCAGTACCGGAACCAGCCTCGGTGGTGGGATTACTAATGTTGACTGCAGGTGGCTCGTTGCTTGTGTTGCAAAAACTTGTTGATGAGAAAAGATAAGTTAGACCTAGTCATGTAGCAGTTCCAAAAAGTTGAGCAATAAATTTCACTTCTTCTGCTAAATTTACGCAAAGATTCGGTTTGATTTACGAAATTATACGGAACTTGCAAAAAAATTTAGAGAAAGGAATCTAGGTAATCTAGACGGATTCGATCTGAAAAAGTGAAATTTAAAACTTTTTGGACTTTTTTGCTGTTTTATCCGACAGTTCTGGTTAGTTCCTTTCTTTTTTCACCTGCAACACTGGCATCTGAAGTACCAGTAAGTCAACAGATCCAGCCCAAATCTACTATGGAATCTGGATTATCTCAAACCAATGAGGCGCAAGTTACCTCAGTTTCCCAACTCTCTGATGTTCAACCCACAGACTGGGCGTTCGTCGCACTGCAATCGCTTGTAGAACGATACGGTTGTATCGCTGGTTATCCGAATGGTACATACAGGGGCAATCGGGTCATGACAAGATACGAGTTTGCCGCAGGTTTAAATGCCTGTTTAGATAGGGTAAACGAACTGATTGCCACCAGCACAGCTTCTTCAGTGATGAAAGAGGATTTAGTGACACTGCAAAAGTTGCAAGAAGAATTTGCTGGAGAACTAGCAACATTACGCAGTCGTGTAGACACTCTGGAAGCTCGTACTACTGAACTCGAAGCTAATCAATTTTCTACCACCACCAAACTCTCTGGAGAAGCTATCTTTGCTATTGCTGGTGTTTTTGGTGGGGATGCCGCTGATGGCGACAATAATCCTAATAACAACCCTGATTTGCAAGATAACCTCATACTGGCTGAACGCGTACGCTTGAATCTTGATACTAGCTTTACTGGCAAAGACCACTTGAAAATGCGCTTGCAAGCCAGAAACTTGACTCCGTTTCAAGACAGAGAAACAGGGACTAGAATGACCCGTTTATCGTTTGATGGAAATGAGAACAACCAATTTAGGATAAGTGAACTGTACTATTCCTTCCCTGTAGGAGATAAGGTGAAGGTTGTGGTTGCTCCTATTAAAACTGATTTGAATGACTTTGTAGAAAGCTTAAGTCCTTTTGAAAGTAGTAGTCGGGGTAACATTTCCGCTTTTGGGCGGTTTAACCCTGTATATCGTAGCCTAGGAGGTGCAGGGTTAAGTGTCACCTATGACTTTAGCAAGCGTGCGAATTTCACATTAGCTTATTTAGCTGGTAATGCGGCAGACCCTACTGAGAAAAATGGGCTTTTCGATGGTAACTATGGGGCTTTGGCACAACTCACCTTTGAGCCTATCAAAAACTTAGATGTTGGCTTGACTTATGTTCACGCCTACAATGCAGGAGGTAGCAATAGTGGTGTTAACCTTACAGGAAATACAGGCAGTGCCAATGCTCGTAGACCGTTTGGTAATGTTGCTACTTCATTAGACTCTTTTGGCTTAGAAACTTATTGGCGAATTAGTCCGAAATTTATCCTTTCCGGTTGGTTTGGGTACTCATTTGCCAACTCAGAAATCAGTGATGACTCAGCAGATATCTTGAACTATTCTGTAGGTTTGGCGTTTCCAGATTTCGGAGGGGAAGGTAATTTAGCTGGTATCATCTTCGGTATGCCGCCAAAAGTTATAAACAGTAGCTTGATAGACGATCCAGACACCTCCTTGCATATCGAGGCTTTCTATCGGTTACAAGTTACAGATAATATTGCCATTACCCCTGGCGTGTTTGTTATTACAAATCCAGAACATAATACAAATAACGACACCATCTTTGTAGGAACTGTCCGTACTACTTTTAGGTTCTGAACCTATCTTTTCAGTAAGCAATGGTGCTTAAAGATAGCACTTCTCACTTCGTTGAAATACAGTTGAAACCTCACCCTTTTCCCCTCTCAGGCAAAGAGAGTTCAGGGTGAGAGCCAACTTTAATAATGTGATAATATGCCAGGTATTTACTAAGAAGTTTTTACAATATAACAGCAATCTCCTGCGTGCAATACCGTAAGTGCCTACCTGAGAGACTGTTGTTAGAGAAATATGAAGGGGGCAAAACAAGACGATAAGCCGGAGGCTTGACGCTCCGCGTATCGCGAAAGAACTAACCATCAATCATTTCTTATAAGTCACATCACTCTCTTGAATTTAATCACTAGTTGTGGACACAGAAGCACCAGCTGCAGCAACAGAGACAAGTAGTATTGCAACGATCGCGCGAAGCTGCAAAGTTTCTCCCAGGACAATAAAACCCATAAGTGCTGCTGCCACAGGTTCTAGACTCAACAACACACCAAAGACTTGTACAGGTAACGAGCGCAATGCTTCCAATTCCAACGAGTAAGGAACAGCAGATGAAAGCATTGCAACACCAAATCCCATTAGCAGCACGTTGGGCTTGAACAATGCTGAACCTCCTGCAAACATTCCTATAGGAAAAAGTATGATTGCGGCGATCGCCATTGCCAAGGCAAGCCCTCTTCCTCCAGGGAAAACTCGACCGACTTTAGCAGATAAGATGATGTAAGCAGCCCACAAGCTTCCAGCGAGAAGTGCTAGCGTTACACCAACCAAATCTAAGGTTAGTTCGCCTACGGGAGCTAATAGGATGATACCAATCGCTGCTAGTACCACCCACAGCAAATCAAGAAGCTGACGGGAATTGACAATTGCCACGCCTAACGGTCCAATAAACTCAAGAGTGACGGCAATACCCAGTGGAATGCGCTCTACAGCCATGTAGAATGAGAGGTTCATCAATGCCAACGAGAGACCAAAAAGACTCAAAATCCGGTAGTTTGAGCCAATATTCTCCACTAAATCTTTTCGCCATAGAATCAGCAACACAACTGCTGCAAACCCAACCCTCAGAAATACCATTCCCATTGGACTCAAGGTTGCAAACAGGCTTTTAGCAAGCGCTGAACCCAGTTGGGTTGAGCCAATTGACAAAATAACAAGACTGGTTGGTGAGAGTGGAGAAACTGAACTCATTCTCAACTTGATTACCCTGGTTTTTCGGTGACAAATAAGTGTCCAGCTACGACAGTGGTAGCCTTACTGTCAAGGTTGTGCCTTCACCTACAACACTATTGATGATCACTTGACCTCCATGCAAATCCACACATTGCTTAACAATGACTAGTCCCAAACCAGTTCCTGGAAGCATACCGACATTAGTAGCACGATAGAAAGACTCGAACACATGAGGCAAATCTTTCTGAGGGATGCCAATACCTTTTACCAATTTCCTCGACTGCTGTGCTGAATATGGTCTCTAAATCGAGAGTACTACGGATGGCTTGGATGACCCGATTGAGTCCTTTTGCTCGCCGTGCCTGATATAGGGTTTGTTGATAGAGTTGTGACTGCTGAATGGCGATCGCCAGTTGGTCGGCGACAGCAGTTGCCAATTCCACTTCTGAGTCCTGCCAATGGTGGGGATGACCATCTATGAGTACACACAAACTCCCCCAAACTTCACGGTTAAAATATAGTGGTAAGATTAACCAAGCCCCTGGAAATTTTTCCGCAATTTTTCGACAAACTTCGTCCTCACAAAGGCTGACATCAGAAATTCTCGCTATCTCTAATCGCTTGAGTTGGACTGTCACAGGATTGCCTTCATCAGGAATTCCGTCACCCACAGATAAGGGCAATTCTAGGCGTGAGCGGTAGTGTGCTAAGGTTAACCAGATCTTTTTTTCCGGCAAATATTGTGAGATTTTTACATGGTCAACTTGCAACAGTTTGCCAATTTCCTCGACTGCTGTGCTGAATATGGTCTCTAAATCGAGAGTACTACGGATGGCTTGGATGACCCGATTTAGGACTTGTTCTCGCCGTGCTTGGTATAACATAGGTTGATCGAGTACGCCTAAGGTCAAATTTTACCAGGTCGCGCTCAGAATGCCCCTATCATCCCCGTTGCACCGTACCTCTCCACCAGATGAACGCGCTTCAAGCTAAATTCCCGCACCATCCAAAAACTCTTCAATCACCAAATCACTGTTGGACTTACCATTGTCTGTTTGAGTATTGCCGCCTTCCATAGCGTGTAAAGATAAGTACACCTCTAACTCTTGGACTTGTTTGTTTGATGAGTGAGCTTTTAACTCTTCGAGTTGTTTTTCTAAAGCTTTGACGCGTTCAAATAAGGCGCGAATCACTTCTGCTTCTACATCTGGCAGTTTATTATGAGCTAGCACATCAGCACTCTCGTCATCCTGACGGGTCACACGCCCTGGAACCCCGACTACGGTGGTGTTGCTAGGCACATCACGCAATACAACCGAACCTGCTCCGATGCGGACATGATCTCCTATATAAATATTGCCCAATACCTTAGCACCTGCGCCCACAACAACATGATTGCCTAGAGTCGGATGGCGTTTTCCTGTCTGTTTTCCAGTACCACCTAGGGTCACTCCTTGATAAATCAGGCTATAGTCACCCACCACTGCTGTCTCCCCAATGACTACTCCCATACCATGGTCAATAAAAATTCCTTTGCCAATCTTTGCTCCGGGATGAATTTCAATCCCAGTGAAAAACCGACTGATATGAGAGATGAATCGAGGTATGAAGGGCACACCCATTTTATAAAGCCAGTGTGCCACTCGATGGAAAATGATGGCTTGAAGACCAGGGTAACAGAACAAGACTTCCAGCCAGTTACGGGCTGCTGGATCACGCTCATAAATAGTTCGTAAATCTATGAGCAGTGTACTTGGTTCCAATCTGGAGAGGCTCATAAACAATTCAAAATTCAAAATTCAAAACATCTCTGCTAGCAGGCTTTCTGGCATCTTCATACAAATTCAATATGCATCAGCACAGCATTCCACATCGACTCCTAGTCTCAAGAAAACTTGCCTGGTGTCATTAATCGTGTGATGAATCAAGTCATTTGTGGAAATTTTGTTGGATAATCTACGGTAAGTTGATAAAAATATGACTTTTTTTAGCTGTTATGTAGGATGCTATCACATTCAATACTTTCATGAAAACTAATTTCTCCTAAAATTACGATAAGTCTATTGACTAACAGTAATATATTGAGAATATATTGGGTACGGACTTGAATAGCCAAAACTACGCTCTTTTGGATTTGTCTTCCAAAGTCGAATACGCACTGCTGGCACTTTTAGAACTGGCAAGTCATAAGGGAAAGAGGACACCTCTAACTATGAGTGAAATCACTGCCAAACAACCCATACCCGAACGCTATCTGGAACAAATTCTTACCAGTTTGCGACGAGCAGGTGTGGTGCAGAGTCATCGTGGCTCGAGAGGCGGCTTTGTTTTAGTTCGCGAACCTTGGCAAATTACCTTACTGGAGATTGTCACTTTGGTTGAAGGAGAACGCAAAGAAAGAGAACCCTCTCTTCCTCCCACCTTAGAAAGGAATTTGGTTCATGAAATTTGGGAACAAGCCAACACTGCCTCTGTTGAAGTTTTACGCAGCTATACCCTCCAAGACTTGTGTCAGCAGAGAGAAGCTCGCTTGCAGCAAGGTCCAATGTATTACATTTAGATATTGAGGAGTCACCATATGTAGATAGCAAACAACATCACAGACTTGGCTGGACAGATTCCTGTAGTTCGCTTAAACGAGATTCCCCAACAATTGAAACTGTTCTAGCAATAATGGCATTAGCTAAAGATAACTTAGTCTATTCTAACAGTACTTAACATAAGGTGCAGGGTGTATGGGTAGGAGCGCAAAGCAATGCGCTTGTAAGGGTGTAGGGAGAGTGCCATTACTCTTCTAACTACACCCCAAAATTTCAGATCCAGCTTCACTACTCAACGATTACTGTGTTCAACGAGTCTAGAGGAATGGTAAAGACATAATAAACAACCCCAATTCCCAGAAGTATGACAGCAAGACTAGAGAGGATGACTAATCGGTCTGCTGGTTTATAAGTATCCTCGTCGATGTCGCGACGGACAACCAGGTAATGCTGGGTTGAAAGTAGTACTGTTAACAGACCAACTAATGCAAAAGCCAAACCTAACTTCCAGCCATTACCAGGTGCTTGAGGTGCCAGAGGAGGACGAAGAATACGAAGGCGGACAATCAAGACGCCAAACCCCATTAGGGCAATTCCACTCCTCATCCATGCGAGATAAGTACGTTCGTTTGCTAAATGCTCCCGTACTTTATCTGAACTAGGACTCTTTGGCTTTTCTGTTGGCTGTTCTTTTTCTGAATCTTCTGCATTAGCCTTAATAAATTTGAATGGTAGCTGCATTGACACAACTTGTTCATCTCCTCTATAAAAATGAGAAAAATTTATCAAGATAAAAGCTAATTTTTCTATTGATAGATTTTTTAGTATTTAACATGAAAAACTATTATTTTAGCTATTTCAAGACTTACAGACTTTTACAGTGTTTTATTTGATTCTCACTGGATAAAAATATTTTTTAATTTAATATTTTTTAAGATTATACAGCAATTTAAATTATTTTAAAACTATTTTAACTAGTTAATTACAAAATCATATGAGAGTTGATATAGAAAAAGTCCTCTTGTGAGGACTTTCGTTATATACTAGGAGCATTCGTTCCTAACTGTCATATTGACACAACAAATGAGTGATATTAGTCATTCATTGATGCATTAGAAATTCCAGTATCAAGAACCGCTTGCAAGCTATCAGGTATAAACCAGTTTCTTTCACCAGTTTTGACAACTTTAGCAGGCGGAACATTGAAACCAATTTCGGATGTCGCCAGAACCAATCTGGCAACTGATTAAGTTCTATCTACAATCTTATAAGCTACAGCATTTCTTTGTTCCTGTACTTCAGGAGTATCTATCGCTGCTACCTTCACGTCGCTTGGTAGATAAACGCCTCCCTATTGCCTTCTTTGATGACGAAATTGTGTATCAGTTTGAACTTAAAACTCAGGACTCAGAATTTAGTTTGATAATTCTTTTAGACTGTTTGGAAAGTCGATGGAAAAAACATGATGTTTCTTCGTAATATCAAAAGTTTTTTCCTGGTTAAATCTTATGGATTTTTCTGTAGACTCATTCTGAGTTCTGAATTCTGAGTTGTACTCAATTTTTTTCAATTTCAGAGACTATTTGAGGTGCTCTCCAAAGGTTTTTACTCACATTTAGTAAGTAAAAACAGCTTATGACTAAAGTCAGTACAGCTAAAGTAGGATTTTCCAAAGTGTGACAATTCACTAGAATCAAAACACCCAACCCCATCAGAACAAAGGGAACGAGTTGATTCCCGTAGCGAGTTATAGCATTGACCATTACGGGTATGCGAGTTAACTGGTATGCTGCATAACACCAAACTGCCACTAGCGAGAAAAAGACTCCAAGAATCACGGCTAGACTCTCCCAAGTACAGCTAGCAAACAATGGTGCGTAAATAGCGATGTTGTCACTTCCGTTGGCAACTGTCACAGCAGCGACACTATAGGTTTGGGGAGACAAAAAACTAGAAAACCAATGTCTATCAGACTCTTCTGGTTCTGTCTCTGCTTCAGGATCATCACTATCCTGATTCAACAAGCGCGTAATCCCAATCATGATGGGAGCTATACCTAGCAATCCAATCCAGGGCTGCGGTAGGATAAGGCTACCGAAAAAACTTGGCAAGCTAGCGATAACTAGGGCACCGAAACCAAGGTATTGACCTGTAACGATGTGACGACTACGAAAAATTGCATTCACCTGCGCGAAAAACAGCGACAGAATGACAATGTCGTCGAGGTTGGTAGCTGCAAAGGCAGATAACCCAGTGGGAATTGCGGTGTATAGACTCATTTGTGTTTGTCCTTTATTCTTAACTCTTTTGCTTAGACTTCTTGCAGAAGTCGGGAACAGGGAACGCTTAACTCTTAACACTCCCAAGTCTTTCCTGTTGTCTGTTGCCTACCTATTGCAAAAGGTACTTTTGCAAGAGACTCCATGAGCTTTTGCTCACAAGGAACAATGAAAATGATGCTGGAACGACTTTGCGTTGTTTTAGGCTCTATTTTCAAGGCAGGTCTCTTGTGTTGTTTGAGCCGACCTGAGATTTCGTCATCAAGTGATGAAGGAATCGCCACTGGGTCAGGACGCAACAATTAAACCAATGTTGGATGTTGAATTGCAGTGGGAGCTATAACAGCAAAGGATGGGGAATCCGGCTTGAAGCTGTATGCACTCTTTATTCTGTTGAGTTTTATCAGTCATGGTAAGCACCTTTCCTAGCGTCTAGTTGTCTGAGTTAAACTGGTAAACTTTGCCTTAACAGGTTCCTCTGCTGTGGGATAGTTTTCACTTTATTGCCCTCTATCAGTAGAAGCAAATATTCTTTTTTGTCAAAGTGATAGATTGAATTTATTAATCGTTCCAAGTTTTGTAATATAGATAACTCTTTTAACTTGTCATTTACGGCTACAAATTGAGAAAAATTTAGAATTTTAATTTATGAATGCAAAATTCGTGGTAATCTTAACTGCTGGAGAAGTTTATAGTTGCATTTATAACTCAGTATTAAATAACTAAGTACTTATGCAGTGACGAGGTATACTTCTTTGTACTCTCTTTGTCAATTAAGCTTAAGTAAATAAGTTAAAGCCAAATATGTCAGAGAAGCTTGAGTTTTAACAACGGTATTTATCTCGAATTACCGTACAATACTAGACAACTGTCCGCCTACAGTGGCGAAATAAAAACACCCAAGAAGACCTAAAGATCCAAAATGACGCTTGAGCAGTTGCGAGTTTTTTTAGCAGTTGCGGAACTGATGCACTTTACCCGTGCTGCAGAAGCGCTTTACATTACCCAACCAGCTGTCAGCGCAGCCATTCAAAGCTTAGAAACAGAATACGGGGTGAAACTATTCCACAGGATTGGTCGCCATATTGAAATTACCGATGCAGGTAAGTTACTTCAAATGGAGGCTCAGAAGATACTTGATCAAGTTTCTTTGACTGAGCGCGGTATGCGAGAATTGAACAATTTGCAACGGGGTGAGTTAAAGCTGGCATCAAGTTTAACTATCGGTAACTACTGGTTGCCAGATAAAATTAGCCAGTTCAAGCGCCAATACCCTGGTATTCATATCGATTGCACGTTAGGTAATGCAGAAGAAATTTGCGAAGGGACAGCGACGGGACTTTTTGATTTTGGTTTAGTGACAGGAGAAGTCAAAGCCTCCCTAAAAAACTCTCTAGAGCAGGAAATTGTGGGGAGCGATCGCCTGCAAATTGTGGTTGGCACATCTCACCCCTGGTTTAGTCGGACAGAAATTTCTTCAGCAGAATTACTAACCACAACTTGGGTGATGCGAGAGTCGGGTTCGGGAGCACAGCAAATGTTTGAGCACGCTCTACAAAGTTGGGGAATTGACCCAACTGACTTAGATGTTGTTCTTGTCTTGAGCAGTAGCGAGATGGTGAAGGCAGTGGTTGAAAGCGGTATTGGTGCTGCTGCGATTCCTGAACTGATGGTTAGAAAAGAAATACAACTGTCCACACTTCATGCGGTTCGTGTGGTGGACACAAAACAAAAGACAAAGTTAGAAATTATTCAACCTGTTTGGAAGCTCAAACACCGACAGCGGTTTCAGACTAGAGTGGCGATCGCTTTTGAACAGATTTTGACCCAATGTCTTGTGGTATAGGCTCGTATAGCTATTTTTAGTTCAGTCTTGCGCCAAAACTAGGGTGGAGTCAAATGAATATGCCATAGTGGAAAAAGTGTTTGAACTTATTCATCACTTTTATTTATTAAAATAACAAAAAATAATATTTGCTTTTATTAATGATATTCTTTATACTGAAACATTCCTGCAAGTTCGCAGGTTGATGAGATACTACCAGCGTGATTGTGACCCTAATTTTACTAGTTGGGCTGATGTTCAACCTCATTGCAGGAAATAACTTATTGGGTCTATGTCTCTCACCTATGGAACTCTCAAACAAAACTGAGTACGCGATTCTCTCGCTGATGGCACTAGCAGCTTGCTACCCTATCAGTGAATCCTTGCAAATCCGCGAGATAGCAGCGCGACAAAATATACCAAACCGCTACTTGGAAGAACTTCTTGCGACACTGAGACGCGGAGGTTTGATTAAGAGCATACGCGGCGTTAAAGGTGGCTATGTTCTAGCACGTGATCCGCGCAAGATTACACTTTTAGATGCTTTCCTTTGCATAGAAGGATTAGACGCTGGTGTACCCAACAGGAATTCCACTTCTCAAACGGTAGAAACTGAAGTCATTCAAGAACTCTGGCACGAAGCTTGTCAGGCAGCTTATTCTGTTCTACAAAAGTATACGCTCCACGACCTTTGTGAGCAACGAGAGAAACGACGACAGATGGAACTTATGTACTATATTTAGTCTTTCTTTTATACTTTACAAATGACTCATGACAAATAACGATCAACACGAGTTATCGTTATTTGTATCCATTTCCTGATCATCTTTGACTAAAATTACTAAACATAGACAGCTAGCTAGGAGTTTGATTGGGTTCAAAGCGCCACTTTTTAAAGTAATAAAAGCACCTAATCCCATCAAAACAAAAGGCACAAAATAATTGCCGTATTGAATGAGGATATCAGCTATTCCTGTTTGATGTGTTAATTTATATGCGCAATAGCACCAAATTCCTATTAGTAGAAAGAATATAAATATAATTGCTAAAAAGCTCCATAAGTTACTACTCGCAAATAATGGCACATAAACGCTAATATTATCGCTACCGTTTGCAACAGTGATAGCTGCTACACTATAAACTTGGGGAGGAAAAAAACTCGTCAAAGTCGAATATTCCAATTGTTCTGTTTCTGGTGTAACTTCCTGGGAATCCTCTTCTTGATTTACCAAACTGCTGATACCTATAGCAATAGGAATTAAACCGAGTAATCCAATCCAGTTTGGCGGCAAAATTAAACCACCAAATAAACCAGGTAGACTAGCAATGACAAGTACTGTGAACCCTAAATATTGACCTAAAATAATGTGCCTACGAGTCAAGGTAGAGTTCACTTGGGAAAAAAATAGTAGCAATATAAGAATATCATCAATATTGGTGGCAGTGAAGGAAACTATTCCTGTACTAATAGCAGAAACTAATTCACTCATGTATGTATATGAAAAAGAAGAATTGAGAAGACAGAATTATGATTTTATTTTTAATAACATCATATTTTCTCATTATTGAAAATGACTCAACTTTGGACAGCTTTTACTGAAGGCATCATTGCCTTCGTTGCCACCAATATTGATGATATCCTTATCTTGCTGCTACTTTTCTCACAAGTAAATGCCAATTTTCGGCGACGGCATATTGTAATTGGTCAGTATCTTGGTTTTGCAGCTATTATCATTGCCAGCTTACCAGGATTCTTTGGTGGCTTACTAGTCGGACGAGAATGGATTGGATTTCTAGGATTACTACCCATAGCAATTGGTTTAAAGCAACTGGTGAATAAAGAAGAAACTACGGAAGTTCAGACAGTCACCAGTGATTTGAAGCAGTCTTCACACAGTAACCCTATGATGTCTTTTCTTTTGAGTTTTTTACATCCCCAAACTTATCAAGTCGCTGCAGTCACGCTTGCTAATGGCGGTGACAATATCAGTGTCTACATACCCCTATTTGCTGGTAAAAGTTTCGCTGGTTTGGGAGTGATTTTGAGTGTTTTTCTGACAATGGTATTGGTATGGTGTGCTATTGCTTACTTGTTAGCGCGTCAATCCGCGATCGCCTATATTTTAAGCCGCTATGGTAAAGCCACTGTTCCTTTTGTGTTGATTGGCTTGGGTTTGTTCATCATGTATGAAAGAGGAACATTCAGTCTATTGTTTCGCTCACACTGGGGAAACTAACTTGTAACTCACCATAAGCAAGAGTGTGTAAATGATAAACCGCAGTGGACGTTGAGGTGCAAGCTGACAAAGTTTAGCACCAAGAAGTACCCCGGGTACAGAGCCTATCCAGATTGGTAATACTAGACTCCAGTCAACTGTTCCCAAGGTGAGGTGTCCTAGGGAAGTAAAAAGTAATAAAATTGCAGCCTGTGAGATATCCGTACCCACTAATTTACGAGCATCTAGCTGGAAAAAGGCAATCAGCACCAATGCAAACAGCGAACCTGAAGAGACACTTGTCAGACCAACTAAACATCCTAAAATTGCTCCTATGCTCATTGCTGACACATGACCTGACTTTTTTGTCAAGTCAAACTTTGGCAGTTCTGGTAGTTTCAAATTTGGGAAAAATGTCAATATTACCAGTTGTGCGAGTGCTAATAGGGTTACAAAGAGAATCATCATCCCAACCAATTGCAGCAGGATGTGATCTAGGTTAAGCTCTCCTGTCTGTTTAATGTAGTGCAAAATTCCTACCCCACACAGCGATCCAGGAACGCTTCCAAAAGCAAGCCATTTCACGACTTCTACATCAAGGGTTTGCTGCTGCCAGTGCTTGAAGCCACCGACAAACTTCATCAATGTGGCAGCCACAACATCGGAACTTACAGCAATCGACGGAGGAACCTGAAAGATAAAAATGAGCATTGGCGTAATCAAGGATGCCCCGCCAATACCTGTTAGACCCACAACTATACCAATAAAAAAGCTGAATAGAGGGAGTAATGAATAATGCATACTGCTGTTCTATTACAGGGTTTGATAGCGTTTTCTCTCTGACTAGAAGTCAGCTTGGTAGATTCAATCCCCTTTTCGTCTTAAAATTACAAAAACTCTATAAACTTACCGTACTTTAACCCAAAACAAGAACCAACGTCTAGTGTAATGGTACAGATGAACACCAAATTATTTAGTACCAAAGATCAATCGTAGCTATGAAGCTGCATAGTCCCCAAAACTTCTGCAAGATGGCACTTAGTTGTACACACTCCCTTCGGTCTATTAGAAATGTTTAATACTGATTTAGGCAAACTCATTAAGTCGTTTCTCGACTTCTCTAAAAAATTGCTCGTTGCCCGTTGGCGTTCTCTACTGTTGCTCCTGATAGGGGTCTATTTACCTTTGCAAATTTTTGGGCTGCTGGCAGTGGAGGTATGGAAGAATAAGGGTGGTTTTCCATGGGATGTGCCTATTCTCGTGGCAATTCATTCCACTGCACGGGCGCAACTGGATATGCTTGCCGTAACACTAACTCAGTTTGGCTCTGGCCGGGCTGTGTTTGTGTTTGTTGCTGTTATAGGATTGGTGTTATTAATTCAAAAACGGTGGCGATCGCTCACCTATTTACTGACCAGTATGGTGGGAAGCGCCATCATCAACCGGACAGCAAAAGAATTCATGCATCGAGTACGTCCCCACATTTGGGAATCACTCGCCCCTGAGTTAGACTTCTCTTTTCCCAGTGGTCATTCTATGATGAGTATGACACTGGTGGCAACTCTTGTTATTTTGACATGGGGCAGCATTTGGTGCTGGGTGGTTCTAATTACAGGAAGTTTGTATGTATTGGCTATTGCTTGGACAAGGCTTTACTTAGGAGTTCACTTTCCTAGTGATATTTTGGCAGGATGGATGGTTTCCATAGCTTGGGCAATTGGCGTGAGTTTGATTATTAGACCTCATTTGACTAAGCTAACCAGCGTCAGTGAAACTCCTCCTGCAGAAGAAACAACATTATTGCCAGAAGAAACACAGTTGATAGGTGAAGATTAAATCGGCTCTTCTTGTTAAGACGGTCAAAAAGTCAAAAGTCAAAAGTCAGAAAACTCTTGACTCTTGACTCTTGACAATCCTAATGAGCAAGCATCTTATTTAAACCTGTTGTCGCCTATCTTGCTTTAAGACTGAGTAGGCGCATTGGATGCGCGTGTATCTAAAAATGCTTGCGACACTTTCGGGACATACCAGTTGACCTTATCACCTTTTGCCACCGGAGCTACTGGAAGATTGAATTCAACTGCTCCTGTATCTTGATTGATGCTCACAACTAAGTTACTTCCTTTCGGCACCTTGATGACAACACCACCTGTTAATTCTTGACTTTCTCCTTCAGGAGTGAGAGCGATCGCCGTAACATCACTTGGTATATAAACTCCTTGACAGTCCCAGTTATTCTGAGTTGTCTGACCATTTCCTAAAAAATACAATCCTGCATCGTAAGGAAAATCATCATCATCAACATTTGCAGGTGGTGGTCCGTAGACAGCGAGTGTCTTGCCTGTATCATTACGGCACTGTCCCCAAGTGAGCCCGGATTCGAGAATGTATTTTTGAAACTCTAACTCGTTGAGCTTATTTTCGATTTGCTCTGGTGTGTAATCTTCCAGCTGCGATTGTGTATCTTTCACGGAACGCAACTTGTTAATTTCTTTGGTCAATGCTTTGTATTCTGGGCTTTTAGTAACTTTTGGTGCATCTGCAAACGAAGGTGGAGCAAAAACTAAATTCGCTAGCAATACCAGCACCATTAAAACATATTTGAAAGCTTTCATGGCTTTTTACCAAACTTATTGACAAAAACAGTTTGAAGTTTAGAGCTTTTAGGCAGGATTAGCAACATCTTATTCACTGCCAAAACTGCAAGTTTGCAATTTATGCTTGTGTCTTACCAATTAAAAGCTTACCTCACCATCTCGACTCAGTTTTTACAACCTTAAGAAAAAATTAACGTTACAAGTATTTTTATCGGTTTCACATTTCTGCAATATAGCCTAATCAAGCCCCATAGCCGCTTTTATAATTTAGCTCAGCTTCACCTCTGCCCATAGATAGTATTTCTTTCAACTATCAATCTGTATTTTAAGAAACATTTTGATGCTTTAAAAAAATAAATTTAAAGTATCCCGATAGAATTTATGTTAATTAGAGAATTCTGAGAAATCTGATTTTTGCTTGCTAAAAATACTTGATTACAAAAATGACATAAGATACTATTTATCTTACTAAGAAAAACGAACATAACAAAGTTCAAAATAAATCAGTTAGGAATGGGTTCATAATAATCTTTGACTCAAAAGTTCTTTAAGAATTTCCCATATTCCTATTTGTATATGCGCCATTCCAAACTTGAAAATTTACGAAATGAAAAAGGAAGTCTCATCCCATAGAAGTGCTCATGGCTTGAAGCCAGACTGCCTATCCTTCACAGAAGTATTAGCACAATCTTTTGCTGTCATTGCTCCCACCACAATTCCAGCATCCAACATCGGTTTAATCGTTGCATTATCTGGAAACGGCACGTGGCTAAGCTTCGTCATCGGCTTGTTGGGGCTCGTCTTTGTCAGTATTAACATCAATCATTTTGCCAGTCGCTCAGCCTCGCCTGGTTCACTGTACTCCTATATTGTTAAGGGGCTTGGTCCTACGGCAGGTGTCATTTGCGGCTGGAGCCTGGTATTGGCGTATTTGTTTACAGGAATGTCCGTATTGTGTGGTTTTGCCAACTTCAGTGGTATCCTGATTGGTCATTTAGGCATCCATCCCTCTAGTATTACGCTACTAGCACTAGGTGCTGGTATTGCCTGGTATGCAGCGTACAAAGATATCCAACTGTCTGCAATGGCAATGCTATGGCTTGAAGGAGCTTCCCTTCTTTTAATCGCAATCTTATGCATAATCATCTGGGCACACAAAGGTTTTGCGCTGGATATGTCTCAGCTAACCCTACAAGGTGTCAACCCAGGGAATGTGGCAACCGGTCTAGTGCTGGTTATGTTTGGCTTTTCCGGTTTTGAAAGTGCAACCTCTTTGGGTGATGAAGCCAAAAATCCTCTACGCACCATACCTAGAGCCGTCATCGGAAGTGCCATCCTCGCAGGGCTCTTTTTCATTTCCACAACCTACATTGAGGTTTTGGGTTTTCGTGACACCGGCGTGTCCATTGCTAAAACTGAGGAGCCGTTGGGCTTCCTCTCCCAACAAGTAGGCATGGGATTTTTGGGAGATTTGATTGCTTTTGGTGCGCTGTTTAGTTTCTTTGCTTGTGTTTTAGGTTGTATTAATCCTGCTGCCAGAATCTTTTTTATGATGGCACGTCACGGATTGTTTCATTCTCACCTAGGTGCTGCACATACATCCAACCGTACACCACACGTAGCAGTGACGTTGTGTTCGTTCATCACATTTTTGGTTCCGGCTGTGATGGCGCTATTTCACATCAAGTTGTTTGAGAGTATGGGTTATTTAGGAGCTATCTGTAGCTATGGATTTTTAACAGTATATATTTTGATATCCATTGCGGCTCCGGTGTACTTGTATAAGATGAAAAAGTTGCGATCGCATCATGTAGTGTTCTCCGCACTGGCTGTTGGCTTCATGATGATTCCTGTTGTGGGTAGTGTGGGAATTCCCGGTAGTACCATGTTCCCTGTGCCGGAAGCTCCTTACGATGCCTTTCCCTACTTCTTCTTAATATATTTGCTAGTGACATGCAGTTGGTTCTGGATGCAAAGGCTTCGCTCTCCAAGAATTGTTGTAGAAATGCGTCAAGGCATTGAAGAAATTCACGCCAAATTCAATGACAGAGAAAAGCTTTGATCTCTATCCCAACATTTTGATGTTTTTAACCCTTGACTTTTGACTTGTATATGAGTGGCTTAGTAACTGCAATTAGCACGGGGGCAGTCGCCTTTAGTGCTACAAATATTGACGATTTTGTTATCTTGACGTTGTTTTTCTCACAGGTCAATGCCACTTTTCACCGTTGGCATATTGTTGTCGGTCAATATCTTGGTTTTACAGTACTGGTTCTTGCCAGTCTTCCTGCTTTTTTTGGGGGGTTAATCATACCACGCCCTTGGATTGGACTCATTGGCTTACTGCCAATAGCTATTGGAATCAAGTGTTTGCTAAATCGCGGGGAAGACACCCCAGAAGAAGTTGAGGGAGAAAAGGAGCAGGTTCATCACTCGTTCCTTGCCAATTTTTTCAATCTGCAGACTTACAGTGTTGCTGCTGTCACAATTGCCAATGGCACCGATAACATCAGCATCTATGCGCCGCTATTTGCTAACAGTACCTCGGAGAGCCTTCTTGTCATTCTCGCTGTATTCTTTCTGCTTGCCGGAATTTTATGTTACGTAGCATACAGATTAACTCACCAAAGAGAAATAGCTGATATTTTGACTAGCCATGTTCGCAATCTAGTGCCCTTTGTGCTGATGGGATTAGGCGCTTTTATTATGGTAGAAAGTGGTATCTTGACTTTACTTCCTCTCGTTCCTAGAGAATTTCTGCTTTCTTTATGAAAGCAGCAAAAAATCGTGGGGCTATTGCTGAAAGTTATGAAAACTTAAAGTTTTGTTTTTCAGCTACCCGCCCCTAAAATTCATAAATTATCATAAGTATTAAGATGACAAAATAAAATATTTTAGGAATAAATTCATTTTTTTAGTTTAATATCATTTATAAAATAGAGGAATAAAATTTGAATATTTTAGAATTTTCTTCACTCGTTTGGATTGGGTCATTTACTGCAGGCTTTTTAGGAGCATTAACAGGTTTAGGGGGTGGAGTTGTTATTGTCCCTTTATTAACTTCAGTCTTCGGAGTTGATATTCGCTACGCAGTTGGTGCTTCCTTAGTTTCAGTCATTGCGACTTCCTTAGGTGCCGCATCTACTTATATTAAGAAAGGCTACACTAATCTGCGATTGGGAATGTTTTTAGAAGTCGCGACAACAATCGGAGCTTTAATAGGTGCTCTAATTGCCACTTTTATTTCTGTCAAAGCATTGACTATAGTTCTTGCTATTGTTCTACTTTATTCAGCTTACCTGTCACAACAACCTAAACTCGAAAACCTTGAAACTGCGTCACCTGATTCACTAGGAACTTCTTTACAACTCAATGGTATTTACCCAACTCCTGAAGGACTCATCTCTTATCAGGTTCATTCTGTTCCAAGCGGATTTGGCGTGATGTTAGTTGCTGGAGTTATTTCTGGTTTACTTGGTATTGGTTCAGGAGCGTTCAAAGTCTTGGCAATGGATCAAATTATGCGTGTCCCGTTCAAAGTTTCCACAACTACCAGCAATTTTATGATTGGCGTAACTGCCGCAGCATCAGCAGGAGTTTACTTTGCACGTGGTTATATTGATCCTGGACTATCGATGCCAGTGATGTTGGGAGTATTACCTGGTGCTTTTTTGGGAGCGCGAGTCTTGATAGGAGCAAAAACTCAAACTCTGAGATTTGTCTTCTCTCTTGTGCTAGTCGTCATGGCGTTCAAGATGGTCTACAACAGTTTCATCGGGGGACTCTAGAATGAATAAAATGAGTTTTGGTTTTGGGGGGGGTTCATCAACACCATCAGAAGGTGAAGTCATTAAATTACAATTGCAGCAGAAAAAACCAGACAGTGATACTCAAGATTTAGCTGAAGCATTTAGTATAGTTGTGAACTTTCCTAATGAATGCGAAGTTGATGCAAAAAAGGAAAGTACAAAAACAGTAAGCGAACTACAATTTGAGCAGCTACTGAGTAATTTACTAAAATACGGCGTTATCATTGCAAGCACAGTTGTTTTAATAGGTGGCATATTATACTTACTTCATCATGGCACCGAACCTGCTGATTATCAGTTTTTTCAAGGAGAACCATCTCATTTCCGCTCTCCTACAGGTGTTGTGAGAGCAGTTTTGTCAGGTAGTCGCCGTGGTATTATTCAACTTGGACTACTGCTACTTGTTGCAACTCCAATTATTCGCGTAGTTATTTCTCTATTTATTTTTTTACGACAGCGAGAATTTACATACGTTGTTATTACTTTGACAGTTTTGACTGCGCTCATTTACAGCCTTGTAGGAGCGTATTTTTAATTCATAATTATAAGTTAAAGGTGCGTTACTCTTAAGCTAACGCACTCTATAATTAGAGATTGTGCTTTGTTAATTGAAAGCTTTAAATTGAGTAATCAAGCCTAAATTCTGTTGTATTTGCTCTACTAAATAATCTTTAAGTAAAGTTACTGTTTCAGCAGGAAATAATACTAGTAAAACAGCACCCATTAAACTAAACAAACCGATAATTAAAGCTAAAAATCTTCCAAAAAAACCAGGATTAATTTCAGCGAAACCTAATTTAGTCTGTCCTAAAACAGCAATTGTTAGGAAAACTATACCCGAAATTAATAAAGCAGTCGTTAAAGATGAATTAGTCATATTTTTAAAAGAAATCCTTATCTTGATTATAGCGATGTTAATAGAGACATCTTTCTCATTTGCTCTCCTCTGCCTTTGTTGTAGCGATATAACTACAATTTGTTCAAAAATGAGATAGATGTACTACACGACTAGCTTTGGCATTAAATAACGCTCAGTATAAAATAATACTATTACATTTTTAAACTTAAGCACAACTTTTGGCGTTTTGATCCCGGGCTAGACTTTCGCTTCCTTTTTCGTCTAAACTACGGTAATGACATAGATATTATGAATTATTATCATGACAAATCTCCCAATATTCCGTCAAGAGTCAAGCTTAGCTGGAAAAACGACTCCAGAGCAGTTGGAGCAGACTGCGATTGGAGACTGGAAACAAGCTCCTTTGAAAAAACTCAGAGGTGGCTTTTTCCTAGTTCTTGGATATTTGCTGTCCCCGCTCTGTTGGTGGAATGATTTGTTATTCAATTTGCCAATTGCTTATGGTTTTGGCTATCTCTGTAGTTTATTTTCCCCAAAATTACTCTTGCCTGGATCAATTATGGGGTACTGGCTTTCTAATATAGTAGGAATTCTCTTGATGCAACTAGGAGCTACAGATGTTTTACAAAATCAACCCAAGGAGCGTAATTTAAAAAAAGAATTGCTTACGGGTTTAGTTACCTCAACTGTCTATACACTTGTGATTCTGACATTGGTTCAGTTGAAAATTATCGACACTCCTATTCCATTACTGGGTAGTTGATTTATTTGGTGCGTTAATGCAAGCGTAACGCACCACATCTTCTGGAAAAATAAGAGCTTACTCATAAGCTTTTAAAAAGTCGTTCAAATTTAACAATCTTGGCTCATCTTTACCAGCAATTACCGGTAGCTTGCCATCCCATTTATCTAATGCTCGCTTTTGCAGAATTTGTGGAGTCAAAGTTTCTTGCAGTAACCTATATGCTTGAGCCTCTCCTCTTGCTAAATTGACTTGTGCCTCTGCCTCTTTTGATGCTTTTATCGCTATGAATTCTGCTCGCTTTGCTTCTTGAGCGGCAATTTGCTTTGCCTCTACTGCCTCATCAAATTTATGTGAAAAGTGAATATGTACGAGAGAAATATCATCAACTGCTATATGATAGTTTACCAATCGTGAAGTCAAGACATCATCGACTTCAGCTTTGACTTCTCCGCGTTTAGTAATAATTTCTTCAGCAGTATACTTTGCTATAACTGCCTTGAGGATTTCTTCAATTGCTGGGTTGATAATCCGATCTATAACGTCTTTTTCTTCTCCTATTTTTTGAAAAATGGTATTTGCTTCATCGGGAAGAATATGCCAGTTAAGAGCAACATCTGTAAAAATATCCTGTAAATCTTTGGAGGAAGCTTCAGCAGAAATATCCTGTTTTTGAACTCGAACACTCAATTTTTTGACTGTGTTGACGACAGGAATAATGACATGAATTCCTTCTCCTAGTATTGTATCTTGTACTTTTCCAAATTCCATAAGTACACCCCGTTCTCCAGCATTGATAACTACAAAAGGTGTGAGGAAGATAGTAACCAAGCATAAAAGTGCAGTTAACTTACCAGCGCTGTTAAAAGCTTTACTTTTTTTCATAACTGATTTGAAAACGGTGATTATTTAATAGTATTCAGCTATCAGTCAGTGATTTGAGCAGTGCAAATTAAGTGCTCGAGGACTTAATAACAGCTAAGTGTCTGCTATTGAGAGAAGTAAAATATTACCTTTAGGTAGAGGTGCTTTGGTCAGCAAAACCTTAGGGGAAGTTTTTTTGGTGTTTAGCATCTTCAATAAGATGAATTTTTAACTTTACTGTCTAAAAATCACAAAATACAGTAAATTGGTAAAAATACCGTATTCATAATAGCTTGAATAAGAGTATGTTATTACCGCATTGTGAAAACAAACTAATAGAACGCACATATCTCCAGAGGGGAAAGTCCACTGACTATGATTATTTCACTACCCCAGCTTGAGCAGGTCAAGAATATCAGAGTGACTTTCTCTTTTTCTAAGGTTTTACAAAAATATCGGTCAATCGTAGTATTTGAAAGGCTCTCTTTATTCTCCAAATGATAGAAATTTCCTCTAAAATCAGATACTCCTTATTGGCGCTGCTAGAACTCGTTAGATGTTATGAGCAAGAAGAATTTTTACAGATAGAACAAATAGCGTCTTGTCAGCAAATACCAGACCGTTATTTGGGACAAATTTTCATGCTCCTGCGGCGATGTGGAATCGTTCGCAGTCAACGTGGAGTCAAAGGGGGTTATCAATTAGGCAAGGCGCCTCATGAAATTACTGTATTGGAAATACTAACTTGTTTGGAAGGTTCTGGTATCCAAGAACAGTGGGAGTACACAGAATCAACATCTATGGATAACATGATTATTCAAGAAGTTTGGCAGCAAGCATCAAAAGCAGCAATGACAGTTCTTGGACGTTATACTCTAAAAGATTTGTACGAAAAACAACAGGAGAGGCAAAGGTTTAATCCGATGTATTATATTTAGCCCATTTATGCCTTGTTGGTCGTTACATTCACCCACGCCTCAAAGACACGGCTTACAAATTACTTTATACAATTCACTTGAATGAGATGCCTCTAGACGTGAGAAAGTGGACTTGTCCTCACACTGGCACTCATCACGACTGTGATGGAAACGCAGCAATAAATATCACAGCAGAAGGAATCAGAATGCTAAAGGCGGAAGGTTCAGCCGTCTCTGCTGTAGGAGGGGAGGTAAGACCAAAAATGGGGCGAAAGTCTCATTTGAGGCGCTCGCCTGTGATTACAGAAGCCCAGCCTACCCTTCGGGAACGGCAAAGCCGAACAGGCGAAGCCAAGGCTGGGTAGTTCACCATTATGACTAATGTAGTGCGGTGTAGTACTGGGACGATGCTATATTACACTACTGCTCTACATTTGAAGGCAACAGATTCAACAATGGACGAGCTAGAAAAAAGCTAGAAATTGATTTAGCATCGACTGGTTCACCTTCTAGAATAAATTTTTCCAGTTCTTCTGGCGCTAATAAGACTATTTCCAAGTCCTCGTCTTCGTCTTGTGCTGGTGGTTTTTCTAGCTTTTCTAAATCTTGTGCTAAGTAAGCATAAATGATTTCGTCAGAATAGCCTGGAGCAAGGAAAAACTCTCCCAGTTTTTGCCACTTTTGGGCACGATAGCCAGTTTCTTCCTCTATTTCACGTTGAATTGTCTCTAAAGGCTCTTCATTTGGTTCCAATGTACCAGCAGGAAACTCTAATACCCTTCCTTGAACTGCAAAACGATACTGGCGCAAGAGTATTAGTTTCCCTTCTGGAGTAACGGGTATTGCCAGAGCACCACCTGGATGACGAATGCATTCCCATTCTCCCTCTGATTTGTTTGGTAATCGTAAGCGATTAACCTCAAAATCAAATTTGCGCCCTTTGTAGTACAAGCGCTGTTTCAGCAGTTGGGGTAATTCTCTACCTAATGGCATAATTCAATTCTTTTGTTTAAAAATACACAGACTAACACTTTTGGAAGTTGTTGAATTTGGCGTTATCTGTGCTGATTATTGGTCAAATTAGTTGCCCACCAATAGGCGTACTTCAGAACAGTCTACCTCTTTCACTAGCTCTTTAATCGCACAACCAGAAATTGGTTCTACCCAGTCTAGAGCGATTTCCGCTAGTGGTACCAGTACAAAAGCTCGCTCCCGCATTCTAGGATGAGGAATCTGTAGTTTTGGTGTGTTCAAAATTAAGTCATTGTATAACAACAAATCCAAATCTAGAGTGCGTGGTCCCCAACGTTCTTGTCGCACGCGTCCAAATTTCTTCTCAATTTCTAACAAAGTTTCTAATAATAACTGTGGTCCCATCTCGACTCGCAGTATGACAGATCCATTGACGTAATCTGGTTGTGGTGGTCCCACAGCTTTGGTTTTATACCAACTGGATTTCGCTTCTAAGGCAATTCCCGGCGTTTTGGCTAAGGTTTCTATTGCTGCTTCTAAAATGGCACGAGAATCACCAAGATTACTCCCAAGAGCGATCGCACTATGAACTTGCATTTAGCAACATATTTTCCTTTTCTGTTTGAAATTTTTTCCACATGACTATTGCTTCATGCCACCATCTAAAGATAAAGTTTGTATAAATAATAACTACAAACATTAACACAGATTCTGCCAAAATGCCAAAAGGAAGATATCTAATTATTCATGGAGTGATATACTATCACGAACGTGGTGAACTGAATCTAAAAACTTTTCATGGTGGTTAGATTGCAACTGCTTGAAGTGAGGAATTGACGTGGCAAAGTTTACCTCCTGGTTCAAGGAACGACCAGCAAAGTCGAGTGACTCTGATAAGGAGAACCCAGAATCGCCTCCTGGTACTCATAACGAGAACGAGGAATCGACAAATAAGACGACATCACCAACCAAGAGCCAAAAGCTCAATGAATTACTGAACCAGATTCTTTCCAAACTTCCTGGCAGTAATAAGCCGCTTTATCGTCGCTACTGGTTTTGGGCAGGCTTGGGTATAAGTGGTGGAATTATTGCAACCGGCTTTGGTATTCGGGCAATAGACCAAACTTTACCAGATAAAGCTGAACTTAACGCGATTGTTCGAGAGCGTACACTGACTATTAAAGCTGCTGATAGCACCATAATACAACAGCAAGGCGAAGCAACCAGAGAACAGTTAAAGATAGAGGAAATACCAGATAAACTTAAGAAAGCTTTTATTGCCTCAGAAGACAGAAGGTTCAATGAACATAACGGAATTGATACACAAGGAATTGCAAGAGCAGTTTTAAACAATGTGCGATCGCAAGACGTTGTGGAAGGTGGCAGTACTATCACGCAACAACTGGCAAGAATTCTCTTTCTCAAACAAGAGAAAACAGTCTTGCGCAAGGTGAAGGAAGCTCGTTTGGCACAGAAAATAGAAGAGCAATTGTCAAAAGACGAGATTCTGGAACGCTACTTGAATTTGGTGTATTTGGGTTCTGGGGCTTACGGTGTCGCCGATGCAGCCTGGGTTTATTTTAGTAAATCTGTGGATAAACTCACGTTGAGCGAAATGGCAGTGATTGCGGCATTACCTCCCGCGCCAAATCGTTTTTCACCGATAGTGAATGCACAAGAGGCAAAGCAACGACGCAATATTGTGTTGCAGCGGATGCAAGAAGATGGATTTATTACAGCAGCCGAAAAACAAGCAGCAACAGCACAACCAGTTAAAATCAAACCCAGTTCACCAAAGCGATGGCAAGTAGAAGCTCCCTACTTTATCAGCTACATCCAGAAAGAATTGCCCAAGTATGTTCCCCCCAAAGCCTTACAAGCAGGCGGTTTCACCGTGGAAACAAGCTTGAACTTGAATTGGCAGAACGCAGCAGAAGCAGCTGTGACAAAAATCCTACGAAATGAGGGACGCTGGGAAAATTTCAAGCAAGCAGCTTTGGTAGCCATTGACCCCCGTAATGGTGAAATTAAAGCAATGGTTGGGGGAAAAGACTTTGGAAAAAACCAATTTAATCGTGTGACACAGGCACAGCGTCAGCCAGGATCAACATTCAAAGGATTTGTTTATGCTGCGGCGATCGCCAGTGGAATAAGTCCCTACGATAGCTATCTCGATGCACCCCTAGTTGTGGATGGTTATGAACCAAAAAACTTTGATGAGGGATATCGAGGTTGGCTGACTCTCAGGGATGCTCTCACAAAATCAGTCAACATTATTGCTGTGAGAGTACTCTTGAAAGTGGGTTTTGACCCAACCATCCAACTTGCCCACAAAATGGGGATTCAATCGCAACTTCAACCCATGTATTCCTTGGCGCTTGGTTCCTCAGAAGTGAATTTACTAGAGTTGACTAGCGCTTATGGTTCCTTCGCAACTCAAGGTTTACACGTAGAACCTCATGGTATTACCCGCATTCTCGACCGTCAAGGCAAGGTCATTTGGGCAGCCAACTTTAAGCAAAAGCGTGCGATCGACACCGAAAGTTCTGCTATCATGACCTGGATGCTCCGAAATGTAGTGGAAAATGGCACTGGTCGTGCTGCCCAATTAGGTAGACCCGTTGCTGGTAAAACTGGTACCACCGATGAAGCCCGCGATTTGTGGTTTATTGGATACATTCCCCAACTCGTGGCAGGAGTTTGGTTGGGTAATGACGACAATAAACCGACTTGGGGTAGCAGTGGCAGTGCTGCCTACACCTGGCATGAATTTATGGAAAAAATCATCAAGGAAATACCTGTTGAAAAGTTTCCTGAAAGACCCAAGCTAGAAGGTCGAAAAGCCAGTATCAAGGCGAAACCTATCAAAGCCAGACGAATTGTGAATCGCCCCATAACCTCTGATGACGAACGTTCAGATGAAGAAACTTCTACAAGGTCATATAGACGGAGAAGTCAACAAGTAAATTCTGATAGTGGTGAAGAGAGTTCATCAAAAAGACGCAGAAATAGAAGACGCTATTCTCAAGAAGACCAACAACAGGAAACATCAAGACCAAGAAGGCGCTATAGTCGTCGTTATCGTCGCGAAGAATCAAATTCCAGTGATGAGTCATCTTCTTCAACTCCAATCAGGAGAAGGCGACAGTATACACCCCCTGCAACCAACTCCTCACCCTCCTCAGATGCTTCTCCACCGCGTTCTTGGCGAGAAAGACTCAGACCAACCCCATCCCCAGGTTCTGAGCGCTAAATGAAGTAGCCGTTCTCGTTTGGACGCAGTACGCCTTGACCCCACTCCTCAATTCCCTCCCCTTGCTAACGGGAGGGGAAGTTTTGGCACAAACCAAAACCGGGGTGGGGTTCTAACTATGTTGCAACAAACTATAGAAGCGCTATATTCTGAACTTTGTGTTTTTATCTAAGACTTCTTTACTGAACCTATTGTATACAACTGAAAGTTCCCAGAGTAAGGCTGTTCATGAATAACGCATATGTGATCACAGGAAGCTGGCAGGATTGGATAACAGTATTAGGATATGTATCCTTCACTGTTTTCATTATTTGGCGTATATACAGAACACAGCCAAAGTGATGACAATCACCAATTAAGGTCGGTAGAAAACACTGACACCAATCACCAACTTGTTAATTAATATACGAAAAAGACCCGTAACATGAACCTCGGCGTTGATTGCACTGCCGAGGTTTTTTCATTTCATTGTAGTAAAGTATGATAAACATACCAAATCAAAGACATAATTTAAACAAATACAAGTAAGTTCTAAAAATTTTAAATATCCTCAGAAATTCCTCACATTTTTTTCTTATAAATTTTGTATTCAAGCTTCAAAATCACTTAAACACAGTATATGCCAATGTAATCAGTAGAAAAAATATGTATTGTTTCAATCACTAAAGTTTTAAAGTCAGTTCCTGATGAAATAAGCGTTTTGAATTTTTTGGAGTGGCGCGATACAGCTAAATTAGTGCATTAGATTAGGAGTCAACTTCTGTGCTAAAGCACTACTACGAGCTTTTTCTATCGCATTATTTTAGTCGTGTCACGCCAGTAGGATGCGTTAGCCCAGAGTACGGCATCGATTGCAAAGGACAGAATGGGTTACGCTTCGCGCTTCCCAGCCTACATTTATTCACGTCAAGCTACTTATTAGTTGAGCTGCAAGTAGTACAAGTCGCATAAATGACTAAGTTTGGGTGCTCTAAGAATCATCCTGGTAAGGAGACATAGCAAGGAGACACAGTGATTCTAATTGATTGGACTAATACGGCCCAATCGGTGCTACAGGAGAATTGGGAAAATTGGTTGCAAAAGCATGGATACACCATTGTTCTCAACGAATATGTCGAAAATATAGATGAAAATATAGAAATTCAGATGTTTGCGGCAAATGATACTGTATCTTTTGCTGTTTATGCTCCCATCGATTTTGGCTTAATCTATATCAATATTCCCACTCCTCAAGATGCACTAATGTTGATTGCAAGGCTCAAAAAACTGCTACTAGTACCGTGGGATCTGGTTCAATATGAAGATTCTGGTTACCAGCAGCAAACGCCCTCAGAACCCTTTCTAACTGTAGAAGGTGGAACAATGCAAAAAGAGATTGACGCACTCAAAGCCCAAACACTAGCACAACAAATGCAAGACGAAGAGGTCATTGACCAACTCACTATGCGTAAACTTCAAAAAGATACCGATATTGTGCTCGCCTCTCTTAAACAAATGGTAGAACGTAATATTTGCCCTAATATTTCATGTCGAGCAATCACAGTGTTAAGTCAGTATCAAAAAATTGTCGATCGCCTCTTAACACAGTCGTCCTAGTTTGTAGGATTGCACAACGAAGCATTGCTCCATAAGGATGAGTATAAAAGACTCATCCATCAGTTTTTCAGATTCATTCACAAAGCTCAAAGACTTGCTGACAAGTTCTCAATACTCGTCCACCAGTTCCAAACACTCGCTGATGAGTTTTTAACACTCGTCCACCAGTTCCAAACACTCGCTGATGAGTTCTTAACACTCGTCCACCAGTTCCAAAGACTCGCCGACGAGTTCTCAACACTCGTCCACGAATTCCAAAGACGCGCTTGTGAGTTCTTAAGACTCATCCACGAGTCCTGGAGACTCATGGACGAAAGTAAACACCTCGTTTTGCAAATCCTAAGCATCAGAAACGGGTTTAACAGGTTTGTTTCTTATCGCTTTAAACCGTTCGCCTAGCTGTTCAGCCAGGCTTTTTAAACCAGGAGTCTTTTTAGCAGCCGTCTTCACGTACTCATAAACCGTCAAACTGCTGCTCATCGCTTCACTACCCACAGCTAGTAGAGTATCATCGACCTGTTCGCTCAGTTGGTGCAATGAGATTAAAAGTTCAGTGAGAGTTGCAGCTAATTGATAATCCCGGACAAATTCCTGAAGGTTAAAACTCGCTGGTAGAATGTCGGGGTTTGATTGAGCAGCCGTGAGACTATTGTTGACAAACGCTAGGCTTTTGTCACCCATCTTAAATAACTTGCGCCGTTCTTCTGTACTCAGGGTAATGAGGAAGGGTAGCTTTTTTTGAATCGTTTGCAACGCTGCTTTGATTTGTTGGATGTCTTCGGGGGAAAGGGAAGCGGCGATATTTTGATAAGCCATTGTAGATTTACCGTGGAATTTTAGTGTTCAAGTAGCAATGTTTGCTATTTTTAGGATTCCCACTGGCAAATCAAATGACACAACTGAGTCATTCTCTTTCTACTTTTTCATTCCTCGTAACGCTGACGCTGAGGGATACTTACCAGAGTCCATCAAAGTTTGCCGCTCTGGAAAAGGACAAATCATTTTGAATACTTACTCAGCTTTTATACACTTATAAGCTCGCCCTTTTGCAAGAATCATTATATGCTCTAGCATCAGACAATAGTTTAGTTCCCGCTTTTCCTCTGGCGTTAGTTCCCCCAGTTTGTGTTTATACACTAGGTCTTCTAAACGGTCTTTTGCTGAATCTGAAAGTTGAAAATTGACGACGCTTTCGGGAGTGGTTCCAGCAGCAATGAAGTCAATAATTTCGTTGTA
The DNA here is from genome assembly GCA_002163975.1 of Nostocales cyanobacterium HT-58-2. GTDB lineage: Bacteria > Cyanobacteriota > Cyanobacteriia > Cyanobacteriales > Nostocaceae > HT-58-2. The sequence goes on from CP019636.1 coordinate 933,072, forward strand.
AACTTTTGTTGTCTGGGGAGGGGTGTTCATTAGCGTGTCCCTCTTTTTGCTCATTGTACTTCTATGCTACTTTCCGAGATTTTCCTAATGTTTGAGGTTCTGGTAGAGGTTCGCCGTTTTCTAAAGATGTCTCAATTAACATCTCTAGTACTTCTTGAGCATTTTTGAGAGCTTCTTCGTAGGTGTCTCCGTGAGTATGGCAAAATTCTCCCCATTCAGGAAAACTGACAACAAAACAATCATCTTCGTCAGACCACTGAATGATTATGGTGTAGTGAGAATTTACCCTATGCATCAGACCAGATTGTTCTCCAATTTTTTACACGACCTTGGCAATATCTTTTTTACCCCTCTCAAAAGATTCTATAAAACCTGGAATATCGAGTAATTCTTGGGTTGCTTCTTCACTCTCTTTCTCTGCTAGATAAGCTAGAAAATCAGCAACCAGTTCCCAGGCGTTCCGAAGATAATTCATCAAGGTATTGGTTGATTTGCTGACGAATTGCAGTGTTGTTCATATTTTTTATGACTACTCTACTTCTCTAATTCTGCCAACTTCTTTTGAGCATACTCTCGCACTTCTTCATCTGGGTCATTCTCTGCTCTGTCGCGCAACAGTGGTAAAGTTTGAGGATGGTAAGGATATTGCTTAATGATTGCCTCAAGTGCTGTTTGTCGAGGGTTGTCATAAGATGATGTACTAAAATTGAAGAATGACTCAAAAGAATTATCAACAGCACAATCGTACAGAAAATCATAAATGTCAGGACTGACTTGCCAACCCTGAATTAGTTCCTGCATTATTGTTTCTCTAAGTGAGTTTCTTAGTAAGTAGTTTTTTTCAAGCTGCACACAAGTTTTGAGAACAGTTAAGGTTTTGAGGTCATCTTTCCAGCCCCGCGCTAATTCTTCTACTAATGTTATCTTGTGTATACGTTCATCATTAGATTGAGCAAGAGTTTCGAGTATTAGTCTGATCTCTTGATTATCTTTCCAACCTTGAGCTAACTCTCGCACTGCTGTTGCTTGTAATTGAAGATTATCACTAGACTGAGCCAGGGATTTGAGCATTGAGAGAGTCTGTGGATCATCTTTCCAACCTTGAGCTAACTCTCGCACTGCTGTTGCTTGTAATTGAAGATTATCACTAGACTGAGCCAGGGATTTGAGCATTGAGAGAGTCTGTGGATCATCTTTCCAACCTTGAGCTAACCCTCGCACTGCTGTTAGTTGCAACTGAAGATGTCCACTAGACTGAGCTAAGGATTTAAGCCAGGGTAAAGTCTCCTGGTGGTTCCTCCAGGTAGTTATAATCATTGAAACTGCTTGATCCTGAACTTGAACTTGATAATCAAACTCTGGATCATACGGATCATACATATCATCAAACTCTGGATCATCTTTGTCGTAATTGGTTAAGTTTTTTATATACTTGATTAATCTATTTTCAGTTGCAGCGATCACATGACGATATTTCACCTCTGAAAGATACTCAATCGCCATGTAGATGTTCATAAAGTTATCACCAGAGCCATCTTGCTCAACTAGATAATCAATTATCTCACCTGCAAATCTTGTATCAATCATTCCCACAATTAGGCGCAGCACTTCGTGCCAATCAGGCTCAAACCAGTAGTTGCCAAAAACATCTTTCTTAAGTTCTTCAATCGTCAGCGTTTGCGTTTCTTTAAACTGCCAAACAAACTCCCAAGCACAGAAATATTCCAAAAAAGTCCGATGGACAAAAGCATAGTAATTTGCACCCAGGGAACATAACATAAAGTTGCGAGTCCGCAGTTGCCCTTTCATCAGCCTCGCAACTTCTCTTGCTTTGTCAACTTCTATGGTTTTTAGATAATCGGTCAAAATTCTTTCTAAATCATTCTCACTTATCAAATTGCCTGCCAAACTTTTTTCACTAGTTTGCATATGGTAAGCAACTTGACGCAGCATTGCTTGTTTATCTTTATAATCTATCGTTTTCGGGTCTAACCTCTTATCTTCTATCAAAGCACGTTCTACATCCCATTGATGCAGCAGCACCCGTGATGCTTGATTGTAAAGTTCGGCTCTATCTCTTGGTAGTTCTTGGTTACGATTCAGAATAGCCATCATTGTCAGCAGCAGAGGATTACCTGCGAGTTCTGCTATGGAATCTGAATCGTCAATTGCTCTTTGCAGTCGCTCCCGCTTTCTAACTTTATCAGCCTCATCGTTAAAGGTTTCATTGTGCCAACGATTGATAAAATCCTGAATTTGTTCTGGTTCCAAATCTTGCAGCATGAAATGCTTAAACTCAGCATCTCGTAGGCGTTGTGCTTTATAGCCAATGACGCGAGAAGTCACAATCACCTGGACATCGGGATACTCATTAGTAAAGCGGTGAATATCTGTAATGACATCTTCTCGATCTCCTCGCTTATTGCGGTCAAAAACTTCATCCAAACCATCAAACATCACCAAGGCGTTACCAACCCTGAGTTGTTCGTGCAATTTATGCTGATTGAGGTGAGCTATGACACCACTACATTTATGTAAGAATTCCAGAAAGTTATTGCATTCTTTGTCCTCCCGTCGCCGCATATAAGTGCGTAATTCAATCAGCAACGGGATTGGTATGTGAAATTCTTTCTTATCAAGAGTTTGTTCTACCCAATCTAACGCTAGGTATTGCAATAATGTAGATTTGCCTGAGCCTGGATCGCCTAAAATCACAACATATTGATAACTCTGCTTGTCCTCTACAATTTCTTTAACAGAACGTATCGGCTGTTCAATGTAAACTTGTTTGTGACGTTCTAGCTCTTCGAGTGCAATTTCTGCTTCTAGTTCGTTTTTTTCCCGTAGTCGTCGAAGATGTTCTTTAGGTAGTTCGTGAACTTGTGGTAAAACCTGGTGAACTTCCCGCACTTTTTGAGGGATAAACATTCGCCATAAACGCAATTCGTTATAGGCATAACCGCTGATATCTAAGCTATCTAATTTGAGATTAGCGTAGCACTCGCGAATGGCTTCTTGATATTTTTGTAAGTTAAACTCAGGGATGATTCCAGCAGTCTCTGTTGTGTTTTCTGAGATTTTTTCAAGATTCTTTGAATCAAGAATATCTCGTAAAGTCGCTGATTCTTGAATAATCGCTTTAACTTTTTTGACGTAACGCTTGCCCAGCTTGGTCCAGTCAAATTCATCTGGTAGTGCTAATAAATCTAATTCATTCCAAAGACTTTTTAAGGAACTTGTATCTAGAACATTACACTCATCCTGAAAAGGAGTTCCTAGTATTTCTTTGACTTTTTTATCATTGAGAAATTTTTGTAGTGGTTTGTTATATTCCCTAACTTGGTTATCAGAAATATTAGCATCTTGCAATTCTTGCTGCACAAGTTCTAAAAACTCTTTGAGTGCTTTGCCAGCCGCAATATCTATTTCTTCCTTGTTTAAACGCTGTAGAATCGGGCTGGGGATAGCTTTTAATACATCTTTGAGTACATCTTTTAATAAATCTTTGCCTACATCTTGGGCAAATTGCTTCATCACTGGTTGGAAGAGAAACCCAACAGCAGTACTCACTCCCCAAGCGGTTAAAAGGTCCATAGATGTAATACTCGTGCCTGCTAAGCTCTTGACTAGGAGTATATACACAAGGCTCAGTTACGTTTCCTAAGTTTAGGGTAATTTTAGAAACATCATCTTCATACAAAGGCGATCGCCCAAACTTCAGCACCTTGAGTGGCGATCGCCTTTCACGAAAAGTCTTTGACTTGCCTACTTTTGCGGGAATTTCCGCACTTGATACTCGCTCGACTCCACAATGGGGTAGGATTTTCCCAACGCTTCGCTAAACTTTCGCTCAATAGCGTTCAACTCTGCTTGGGGTATGGATTTCCAATTCTCCCTCGTCGCCCAATGAATGACCAAAACTATCTCTGTGGTATCGTTGGGATTGATCCAAACTTCTTTACCAAGAAATCCTGGATATTTAGCAAGCGCCGTTGTCCAAATTTCCGCATCTTTCTGGATATATTTTTCTCTTTGTTCGGGCGGAACTTTCACCTTCAGCAGTTCGATTATCACACTTTTTATTCCCTGTGTTCGTTTGTCAGAATAGAGCTGTAGTCTATATGAATTATCCTTCCACCATAGGTCTATAAGATAGATTTATGAAAAAGGGTCATCTGATTTGAAAAAAGTGATAGAAAGGCTTTATGGACAACAACAACTGGATGCAGCAGTTATTAATGCTTGGTATTGGGACAACGTCAATAGTTGCAGACAAAGTGCGGGAAGTCAGCGACCAACTCGTTAAGGACGGTAAGCTAGACCCAGATCAAGCCAAGGCGGTTATGGATGATATGGTACAGCAATTAAGGTCCGAGCAGGGACACTGGGAATCAAATATGCAACGACAACTGCGAAATATGTTGCAAGATTTGGGGGTAGCGCGCCAGTCAGAAGTGGACGAACTGCGCGGTAGAATTGACCGTCTAGAACGTCAAGTACGCGATTTAGAAAATAAGCTTTGGCGTTAGGGGACGCTTTCTGATTTACACTAAGTTTTGTCCTACTGGTTATCTTAAATTCCCAGAATACTGAGTAGGGAGGATTAATTTGAAAGCTATTTTACTCAGCATGGGCCTCATGCTGGTTTGTCTTTTGGTTCTAGTATTCGCGCAAATTGGCGGTAACAAGCAGGATATCGCTGTTGCTGCCCAGTTGACTGAAACGACTCCAGCAGCCACTCCAATCACTGAAAACGATACCCTCATTGCGAGCAAAACTATGTCTCAAGATAATGTAGTCACCACGCCTTCTGGGCTGAAGTATATTGACTTGGTAGAGGGAACAGGGGCGACTCCCAAAACCGAACAAACTGTTGTAGTTCACTACACTGGTACTCTCGAAGATGGAACTAAGTTCGATAGTTCGCGCGATCGCAACCGTCCTTTCAGTTTCAAACTCGGTGTTGGACAAGTCATCAAAGGCTGGGACGAAGGGCTTAGCACTATGAAAGTAGGTGGTCGTCGTCAGTTAATCATACCTTCAGAGTTAGGTTATGGTGCTCGTGGTGCCGGTGGTGTCATTCCACCCAACGCGACCCTGATTTTTGATGTGGAACTGCTGAAAATTCAGTGAACCTGGAGGGAAGCTCCCTCCATACGCAACTGGTTAACCCAAAGGGTGGTTAGTTGTTGGTAGTTGTCATAACTATTTACAACTAACCACTAACTGATATTCAATAATTGTTTGACTTAGCTAAATTTTTAAACTTGGTAAATTGTGGGTCAAATAAGAGTCTCACAATGCCTGTTGGACCGTTGCGGTGTTTAGCGACAATAACCTCAGCAATTCCTCTCTCAGCACTGTCGCTGTTATAGTAATCGTCTCTGTACAGCATGAGAACTAAATCCGCATCTTGCTCAATGCTTCCACTTTCTCGCAAATCCGACAACATAGGACGCTTGTTAGTTCGTGCTTCGACTCCTCGACTCAACTGAGACAGAGCAATAACTGGAACACTTAATTCACGAGCTAAACTTTTAAGACTTCGAGTAATTTTTGATAGTTCTTGCACACGATTATCACCCCCGCCCTCCATCAATTGCAAGTAATCTATAACAATGAGTCCTAATTGACCTGATTGTGCTTGCAAACGCCGCGCTTGACCACGCATTTCTGTGACTGTAATATTTGGCGTATCGTCAATATAAATCGGCAGATCAGAGAGCACACTAATCGCACGGCTTAAAGCCTCCCACTGACTTTGACTAATGCGTCCACTCCGCAAGTAGCCAGATCCAATTTCTGCTTCACTTGCCAATAACCGCTGCACGAGTTGCTCTTTTGACATTTCCAAGCTGAAAATAGCAATTGGTAATCTGTATGAAGTTGCAATGCTATGAGCGAGATTCAAGCAGAAAGCCGTTTTTCCCATTGATGGGCGACCAGCAACAACAATCAAATCTGAACGCTGCAAACCGCTGGTCATAGTATCCAAATCGTAAAAGCCGCAGGGAATTCCTGGTAGGGCAATACCTTCATTGCGAGTCTCAATGTCTTGGAAAGTGTTAATTAGGGTGTCAGCAATATGAAACAGACCGAGTTGTGGGCGTTCTTGTGTTACGTTGAATACTTTTTGTTCTGCTTTGTCTAAGAGTATTGGTAACTCTGTTTCTGTCTGGTACCCCAGATGCACAATTTCGTTACCCGTTTTGATTAGACGTCGCCGCAAGTATTTTTCCATAACTAGATCTGCTAAGGCATCGATGTTAACAGCCGACACTGTACGGTCTACTAGCGTTACTAATTTAGTTCTACCGCCAATGCGGGTCAACATATCATGGTCAGTTAACCAATTTATAACTGCAAGCAAGTCTGTAGGCTTACCTTCGCTTTGTAGGCGCAACGTTGCTTGATAGATATCTTTGTGAGCACTGATATAAAAAGCTTCTGGAATGAGGCGATCGCTCACCCTGCTAATTGCTTCGGGATCTAGTAAAATCCCCCCCAATATTGCTTCTTCCGCCTCAATGTTTTGAGGTGGAAGGCGATCCATAGCACTAATATGAAAGTTGTTTAGATTTTCAGACATAAATAAATTTTAGATTTTAAATTAAAATTCAGCTATTACTCTTATAGACCAAAATATGCATTTCCAAGATTTTTGCTGTTTAAAGCATCTCTACACATTGCACGAATACAAAATCTGCCCTTGAAAGCTCACCCTAAGTCCTTCTTCCAAGCTTGGGAGAGAGGGTGAGGTCAAAGATTCATGCAAGAAGTCTACTGAAAAATGAATATTGAAGGCTTGTAGTGAGTTAATGTTGTGAGCACACCACCTTTGCCGTCTTATGGAGGAAAGTGCCTGTGATGGAAAAGAGGTTTAAGAAGGCGGTTGAGAAAGATTTGGCATGATTTCTAGTTCTTGGTAGCCTGTTTGTTGATCTAGGGTTCTCAAAAAGACATATTCTTCACTAATACCAATGACTATTTCGGCAGTTGTGTAGATAATGCATCCATCGTCAAGATGCCCGCCGATTGTTTTTCCTTGTTGATCGGAAATTGCTATGTGAAGATGAGCACCAGTAACGGCTAGTGTTCCGTTAAGAGAAAGTATTTCAAACTTTTCTGAGAAGAGTGTACTTGTGCCTTGATTTGCAAAGCGAATTCTTGCCTGTTTTAAGCTCCCAATTGCCGTTAATATAAACCCTGCTTTGATGTTTTTTTGCAAGGCAAACTTCTTAAGACTTTGTTTTAAATCTTCATTGGGTTTTAATCTAACAGCAAATGTTTTCATTGTCTATCAGTCATCAAATAAATAAATATGAAATTTTAGGATGAGATTTTAGGTCATAATAGAGTTATCAGCGAAACTCTAGTCATATTTTATTCATGAATTAGTGAATTTTATACCTTTAACAGATAAATAAGTAATTTTACAGGTAAAATCTAAAATAGAAATATATAAAAGATACCAAACCTTTTCATAAGAAGCTTTAATATTTTTGAGTATGTCATCTTTACTATTTCAGTACAAAATCTAAAACAAGTGATTTAACTACACGTCACAAGCATAATAACTTTAAATCATTGAATGTAGAAATTATTAATATAACTTTTCATGAAAACATTTTGGTCGGGTTAAATAAAGTATTTAAATTTGGAGAATTGTAGTATTTAACACGAAATATACGCAGATAAATGAAGTAAATTAGTGATCTATAATTCTTCTGTGTACCCTAGCCTATTCTCCTTGAAGTTCTCTTCCGAGTTTACAGGAAGCCTTCTTCGGAATCTTTACAAAGTCGCTCCTTAAGCGTCTACCATGTACTTTATTTTAGAAATTTCAATGACTTGGCATAGATTGTAAGACAATCTCAAGAACTCGGGATTAGTACGGAGGTTATTTTAATATGTTGCCTAACCAATTAAAACGATTGGAGCGAGAAGATGATATTCTTGTATTAGAAAATAAAACTTTTAATGCAGTTCAAATTGTCAATCAAGTTATTCAAGATTTTGAACCTAAAGGAAATGATTTAAATTTATCTTGCAAAGATCAGTTTTTGAAAAAGTATTTCAAAAAGAGGAATGTTCAAGGTATCTTTAATAGAGTTGAATGGCAATTTTTGCTTAGAAAAGGAATTCACTGTGAACTTATTATTCCTGGTAAAAATGAGAGACAAAAAGGCAAATTAGAAATTAGGGTAACTTTAGAATTCTCTCCATCAAGAAAGCCTGCTTTACCTGTAAGTGATGGTGAAAACTTGTCTGAATTTTTGTCGATTACAGACAGTAAGAGTTCAGAACATTTTGAGATAAAAGTTTCGTTGGATTTTTGCCCAGAGGAAATGCTGCAAGAGACAACTGAGGACCAAAACTCCTCGCATTTCTGTGAGGAAATATACGTTTCTAGGCAACCAATACTGATGTCAATGCCAAAGATGTGGGAACATTCATCGAGAAACTAACCTTACAGACACGATATTATCACCCCCAATACCGTTTTACTTCAAGGTTGATACACAAAGCAGGGGCGAATAGCGATCGCCCCTGCTTTGTGTATTGTATTCAATCCAAATCGCTATACAATTCCTGCTAAGTATGCATTTGAGCGTCTTTGCATATGATTGCTATGCTAACTAACTCAACCAAGTACTCACATCCACCCCTAACTTTTGCCCCAGCTTCAACAACTGAGAGAACTGAGTAGTATCTTGACCTTTAGCAGTCTTGGCAACAAAGAGCGGCACAATTTGACTGTGCAGGCAGTTGAAGTATAGTTCTTGAGAGCGGTCAAGGGAGACGCCAAGATTTATCTGTTTTGCCACATCAATCAATCGCTCCAAGTGTTGTAAATCTGCATCAACAGTCTCCTGGGGATCGTGCAACAGTTGCCATAGAGAACGCAATATCAACTGCTCTAACATCTGCTTGCCTTCAGGAATGTTCAGATGACAATGTAGGTGCTTCGCTTCTGTGGCGATCGCCTCTAACTCGACTATATGGTTCCAGCTCAAGAGGGGTTCAGCGATATCTTGCTCAAGTGAGCGTAAAGTCATCATGCACCGATACCCCAAGGCAATTTCCGCTGCAACCTGCAACTCTTGCGGTGCGGGTAGTTCATCACGGTGAAATGCCATTAACACACCGTAATTATCACGGTATGCTTGGGTATAAAGTTGGTCTAATCGTGATAGTGTTTCCTGACTAAGCAGGTGCATGAGTCGGTGGCGTTCCTCAGCAAATAGATTCCGCAAGCTGAAAGACTCTTCACCAAACAGCTGCGTCATCGCCAAAATTGTATGAGCCGCACTCGCCTGTTGCAGCGCTCCAAACAGCTTTTCTTTTAACTGAGTGTAGGCTCGTCGCCCTTGGAAGGGTTGAATGCAACAGTGGAAATCCCAACCACCCAAATGCAGAACAGCAAACACCAAGTGTTCACTTTCCCAAGTAATTTCTGACACCAGGTTCAAATTTCCCACTGCTAGAGTCAATGATCCCATCCGTTGCAATTGATAATCTAGCTCGTTAGCAGTGTAACAATAAACCCGCTTCTGGTAGGGAGGAACATGTTTGATGGAACTATTGTGTCCATTTTGTAGAGATGTTGGATGCAATGTCTCTACAGGTTTGTGGTTGGCAAACAGTGAAGTAATGGCGTATTGAGCAGCAACTTGCTTAAAGGTCAGTTGAGCCGTTAGCACCAACTGACGATAAACTTCTCCACCATGTTTAAACAAATCAACATTACTGGGTGCTTGGATGAGACGTTTGAGGAAACCTTTTTCCAACTGCACACCAGCGACATCTCCTGCTAGTTCTAAAGCACGGGAAGCATAACGCAGAATTTGTGTTCCTTCTGGTCGCGAAAGTTCCTCAAAAAACCACCCACAACTGGTGAACATTAGCAAAGCATGACGTTGCATTTCCAATAAGCGCAAGGCGTCTACTTGTTCAGCAGATGTGAGTTTATGGGTTTGATGACGCGAGAGGAACCGACTCACGTTTTCTGGAGAGCGATCGCGGATCACCTGGATGTATTCATCTCTTGCTAGCCAGGGATCACAGAAAAAGTGTTTGCCATGTTCTTCATAGACCAGAATGAGGCGATCCCGTAGCCAATTTAAAGCATCTCGCAAGGGGCGACGCCATTTTTGATGCCATGTGCCACCACCACCGCAACCACAGTCATCCTGCCATCTATCAACACCGTGGGCGCAACTCCACGCTGTGACAGGCTTTAATTCCACTTCCCATGTGGGAGTATTTAAGCTGAGATAGTGAGCAAAGTTAGTGACTGTCCAACCCCAGTGGGGAAACTCTTGTGTAAAAGCGTAGGCTAATGTTTTTTCGGTTCCTCCCTTGTGATGTCCGAAGGTTTCTCCATCTGTCGCAACAGAAATTAACTGTGCAGGGCGATGATCCCCACGCACCGCCGAACCAACGCGTCCTGCTAAATGACTGGAATTGTAGAGGACATCACTAAAACCCATATCTCGCGAGATGGGACCATCGTAGAAGAAAATGTCAATGTAAGGGCATTCATCAGACGCGGAGAATTTTTCCTGTCTTGGTATCTGGGTATCCTCTTGTTCCGCGTTTTTTAAAAAGCAACGATAAGGGCGTGTGGGATCAATCTGACTACCGCCGACCTCGTGCCATTCAGGGTTGGGATTATCATGGGTGGGCAACAGACGACAACGCTGTGCTTGTGACGGTGCAAGAACAATGAAGCGAATCCCTTCGTCAACTAAAGCTTGCAAAGTTGCATAGTCTACAGCAGTCTCCGCCAGCCACATTCCTTCGGGATCGCGTCCAAAGCGGGATCGGAAGTCTTCTTTGCCCCAGCGAATCTGAGTGTATTTGTCGCGCTCGTTTGCTAAGGGCATGATGATGTGATTGTATACTTGCGCGATCGCATTGCCATGCCCGTTCAGGCGTGCGCAACTCTTAACATCTGCCTCCAAAATTCGCTGATAAACCTCTACATCATGACGTTCTAGCCATGACATAAGCGTAGGTCCAATATTAAAGCTCAAATACTCATAGTTATTCACGATCCCCACGACTTCACCTCGGTCATTGAGCACTCTGGCAAAGGCATTGGGACGATAGCATTCGTGGTGAATTCGCTCGTTCCAATCATGGAATGGTGCTGCACCAGATTGGCGTTCAATCGCGTCTAGATAGGGGTTTTCTCTTGGTGGTTGGTAAAAATGCCCATGAACCGTCACGTAAACACCCACAGCCTGTCTCAGGGGATCAGGGATTTTGGTGCTTTTGGTATTTTCAGGCGACATCAAATTTGAACCAGCACTAGCTGGCAGTTCAGCAGCAGAAGTCATGGAGTATGATTCCAAAAAAATAAACAAACTTGCAGTTGCGTCCAAGATAATGCCTATAAACCTTACTACATCAGCATTCCAACAACAGTTAGTTTCGACAGCAACTATGAGATAGAACCAATTTCTGAGGGAGCGGTCTTTGTGTTGGGGGTAATCTGCATTATCAAGCAGTCTTTTGCCCGATGTAACCAACCATCGACAAAAGCCTTAGTTAGCAGGTTTTGTCGGCGGCAATGCTAAAAATTTAATTGTCTTTTAATATATTAAACCGCATATTTGGTGTAAAATCGGGCGTTTCTTGGAAACTTTTGCAACGAAAGATTTCAAATTCTACTCATACCGCAATCTTATTTTACAAATCTCGCTCTAGAAAGCAAACAGTAACATCTCGCAACTGCTCAACCAAAGGGCTGGGAGTATCCTAGAATTTGGTCTACACAAGTGCTGAGGAGCCACTCGCTGCGCTCAAATTCAAAATTCGCTCGTTCAAAATTCAAAAACAAGATTCCTTTTTTTTGAATTTTGAACTTTAAATTCCTCCGCAGGAAGCGACTGGCGTTGCCGAGTGATAAGTGTAATATATTCAAAACTCAAGATTCAGGGCTGGTTGCACTCAAAACTTCTTGTTCAAGAGTTGCTGAGGACAATCTCCTCACGCATCTGTTTCTCATACTTTCAGCTCAAAATGGCACATGTCAGGTAAAAATATTCTATTTTTGGTTCTGTTACTGTTTATCCCGATTTCCATAGTGGCTCATTACTTAAAGTGGGGAGAGCTAACAGTTTTCATCACTGCTAGTTTAGCCATTTTGCCCTTAGCGGCTTGGATGGGCACAGCCACCGAAGAAATTGCTGTCGTGGCTGGTCCGACACTGGGGGGGTTGTTAAACGCTACTTTTGGCAATGCTACGGAATTGATTATTGCCCTTGTTGCCCTTAATGCCGGACTTGTGGATGTGGTCAAAGCTAGTATCACGGGATCAATCATCGGCAACTTACTACTGGTGATGGGTCTTTCCATGCTTTTGGGTGGACTGCGTTACAAAGAACAAAAATTTCAGCCAATTGTGGCGCGGGTCAATGCTTCTTCCATGAATTTGGCGGTGATTGCAATTTTACTGCCCACTGCAATGAAGTTTAGCTCTCAAGGCATTAGCGAAAAAACCCTGCAAAATCTGTCTCTTGCTGTTGCTGTGGTATTAATTCTCGTCTATGCCCTAACTCTGTTATTTTCCATGAAAACTCACTCTTATCTTTACGAAGTGGGTATTGCAGAAACAGTCACAGAGGAAACACATATCAACAAGCCACCAAATATTTTGTTGTGGACTGGGGTACTGCTAGTATGTACCCTGTTAGTGGCATTGGAATCAGAATTGCTTGTTGATTCTCTAGAAGTAGCCACATCACAGTTGGGTTTAACGGCACTATTTACAGGGGTGATCGTCGTACCCATCGTTGGTAATGCTGCTGAACACGCGACAGCCGTTACTGTCGCAATGAAAGATAAGATGGACCTTTCCGTTTCCGTAGCGGTGGGATCAAGTATGCAGATTGCTTTATTTGTTGCTCCCATTTTGGTTTTAGCAGGCTTGGTCTTCGGTCAACCAATGGATTTAAATTTCAATCCTTTTGAATTGGTCGCTGTGGCTGTAGCAGTGTTGATTGCTAATAGCATTAGTTCTGATGGTAAATCCAACTGGCTGGAAGGTATATTGCTGTTAGCAGCATATACAGTGTTGGGGTTTGCTTTCTACTTCCTTCCTGTCATTCAGGGTATAGAGTAGTTCTCATAAAAGCATATCAGCAGCATTTTCCAAATATTTGCTACGATGACCCCCTGATCCTCATAAGGGTTGGGGGGATCTGCTTGCAGCAAAGCATTTCAGTAAATTTACCCTAAAAATGCGGAAACAAAGTTTATGAAGATGAATAATATCCGTAGAATAACACTGACCAACTCATGACTGTTTATGTTGGTATAGTATGCTACTTGGGTTAACATAACCTCATTGGTGAGTTAATTCTTTGGCAATCCAGATACGGTTGAAATTCGTGAAAAACAGTTTTAAAAATTAATTGTATGGAAGAGCCTACAAATCAAGCACAACCAGAAGAACAACCTGAGGCACAACCTCAGATACAGCCGAAATTGCGATCGGTATCTCAACCTGAACCACAACCTGGATTGCAACCTATGATAAATCAAGCTGCTTTCAGTTCTGGTCTGCCAACTCTACGGTTTGGTGACTCAGGTAATTCTGTCAAAGTCCTGCAGCGACTTTTAGTGTCTAATGGCTACTTTGTTCAACTTGATGGCGTCTTTGGTGCACTTACAGAAACTGCTGTTAGGGCCTTTCAAAGTGCTCGTGGTCTAAAGGCAGATGGAGTCGTTGGTCCAAGAACTTGGGGCGAGTTGACAGGCTAGCGAGATAATTATTCAACAATATAGTTAATTATGAATTATGAAACTTTTGACAATTCATAATTCATAATTTTTAGAGAAAAGTCTTTATTTGTTAGACTTCACAATTTCTTTAAGTAATCTTTTATTCTTTATCAGTAATCTATATTTCTTTAATGCTTTTTGTCCATAGCTTTAGGAAAGACACATACTAGTAGTTCCTCTGAATGCTGATTCTTTGAAAAGAATTTATTAGATTTTTTTATTTTTAAGTACAGTCTATTCCGGAATAGCGGCAATTTTTCCTGTCAAAGGAAACATGGGTGTTAGTAAAAATGAATGAAACATAATGACAGATATTGCCCTGCTGATGACGGGCGTGTTAACAACAGGACAACTATCTCCGCCCATTGCACCGGAACTTCCGCTAGTTCAGCAAGACAATGAGGAGGAGAAGTCAACACAAGGGCGGTTATCTCAGACAGTTTCAACTGCTCAAATTACACCACCTGAATTTATGCAGTCTGAAAGAACTGCCTGGGTTGCCGCTTCAGCAATCACTATAGAAAATGACAGTATACTTAATCCAACAGAAATAAATATTCTCTCTGAAATTCCTTACGTACCCGGGTCTGAGAATTTCCGGCTGGTAGGGAAAGATAGGACAAAAGATGTTATTGCAAAGCCAGAAATGCTTTTGTCTTTTGATGCTATCCCAAAGATGAGAGCGGAGTTAGGAAACACTGTCCGAAACTTTCAAAGGAGACCACTCAAAGAAAGTAAAAAGATTTTGCTTGCTTCTACTTATTTTGTAAAGTTCCAAGTAGCATCAGACGATTCTTCCGTACTGGTTCCTCGCCAAGGTAATCGTTATCAGATGCTTCCTCAAACGTCTGTTAGCCAATCTTTGTCTTTGCCAGCTTTGCGTTTTGGCAACTCGGGCGTGACCGTGAGAGTCCTGCAAAAACTGTTATTGTCCAATGGTTACAACATTCGAGTTGATGGGGTTTTTGGTGCCCTGACAGAGGCTGCTGTCAAAGCCTTTCAAAACCAACGGAATTTAAGGGTGGATGGCGTAGTTGGTCAAAGAACTTGGTATGAGTTGACAAAATAGTCATTTGTTCGCTTCGTGAAGTCAAAAGTCCAAAGTCATTAATTTGACTCTTGACTGTTGAACGCCAGTCTTGCCCTGGTCGGGAGACCCCTTCTCCTGTCACCAGACGCACTCGCGTTCGGGAACGCCAAGGGCGAACGCGAGCGCTAGTTGCTTGTGGCAGGGTTACCCTTTCAGAAGTTTCCTCTCCTATCGGAGACGCACTCGCGTTCGGGGACGCCATATGCTTCTCCTTACGGAGACGCTAGTGGCATTTTCCCTCCGTAAGAAACTGGGTACTGATATCATCTCCTGCAGCGCTGGCTCCTCTTGACTGGTCTACCGATACTTATGCTGCTCTAGTAGTTGTTGTGCTCTTGGCTTGTAAATTAAATAGAACAAAGCCTCAATATAGCGCAGCAAATCCTCACGGTTTTCTTTGGAGATAAAATTCCAGAAGCCATAAATCCGCGCTAAAGATAACAGCTTGGAAGTATGAATTTTCCATGTGTATGTGCTGTAAACTCTGTCAATAGCTTGCTGGGAAATTTCATACCAATAGTTAGGATTTTGTTCGCACTTCTCGACAAAAGTCAGAATTTTTTCGGCTGTTTCTTCTAAGTTGGTTGGGTTGATGTAGAAGCCATTGACTTTATCTTGGATAATCTCTAAAGGACCACCAAATTGCGTCGCAAAAGTTGGTAATCCCGAAATCATCGATTCTAAGATTGTTAAACCAAACGCTTCAAACAAAGCAGGTTGCACAAATATTCCTTGATGGTCAGCAATGACCCGATAAACTTCACCAGAGTCAGTTTTGGTTAGACGCACACCTAACCAGCGAATTTTCCCGGTGAGATTATACTCCTCTATAATCCGGTAAAGTTTTACAATCTCATCGCGTTCTTCGTTGTCACCTGATTCTTCTACGCGCAATTTACCTGCTACCAAAATGAGGTTACATCGGTCTTGCAATTCTTTACTCCGACCGAAGCATTCGGCTAAACCAGTGAGGTTCTTAATGCGGTCAAGACGCGCCATTGAAAAAAGTGGTCGCTTACTTGGATCATCGAGGGTACCAAAAATTTGACTAGGATCTTCCAGAGTGAAGAGCATTTCTTCTATTCTGATGCGATCGCTCTCAACTCGGTCTTCACTACGCGTATAAGGAAAATAGGCATTCTCATTCACGCCAGGCGGTACCACGTTAAACTTGGGACTAAAAAGTTCAATCCCATTGACTACGTGGTACAGTTCCGGCATGGTAAAGCACTTGAGAGATTCGTACTGTCCTACACTATCTGGCGTTCCTACAATTTCTTGGTAGGTGCTGCTAATAATGAAATGGGCAGCATTCATTGCCAATAAATCGGCAGTGAATTGTAACGAAAAATGATATTTGTCCTCCAAATCTTGCCAGTAGAGGTTACTGAACAAATATTTTGATTTTTCCAACGCATGGGCAATGTTACATTGCGTTACGCCCAAGCGGCGTGCCAACAAAAACGCGACCAAATTTCCATCTGTGTAGTTACCAACAATCAAATCTGGTCTACCGTGAAATTCTGCCAGCAGTTCTTTTTCGGCATCAATGGCGAATGTTTCCAAATAGGGCCAAAATTCAAACCGCGAAATCCAGTTTTGGGTGATGTTGGGATTAAATTCCCGCAAAGGGACTCGCAAAATCCAAGCGTTTTCAGTATCATAGACTTTTTCTAGGCGCTGGTTACAAAGAGTACCATCGCTGTTGGGAATGAGGCGAGTCAGAATAATGACCTTCGGTTGGACATTGAGTCCCTCCAAACCAGCCAGCATCGCATCTTCTTGCAGCTGCTTTTCCAGAGTCTTCGCCTGGTCGAGGACATAAACGACTTGACCGCCAGTGTCAGGACGCCCCAAAACACCCTCTTGCCCAAACCAACCATGAGCAGAAACCAAGACAATTCTAAAAATCATTGGAATGCGAGAGATGAAGGCTTCTAAGGTCTGAGGATCGGGTGAGTCTATCAATTCGTCCAGAATGCTCAAGGTTTCCTGGACTCGCTGTGCAGTATTACCCCAACCTGGTTCAAAGCCCATCATTTGCAGCTCAAATCGCAATTCTTCGTAGGGTTGCTCACTAGGGCGAGAACTTACAAAAGTGATGGCTTTTTTGACTTGATCAGAAAGTTGCTGTTGTGACTGAATACGTTGGTTGATAAGCAATTGAACGCCGTTGTACTGGTGTAGGCGCAAGAAGCTAAACAGCGTTTCTAGCCCTTGCTTGGGGTCAGCAAACAGCTTGCTGGATAGATAGCGGTTGAGAAACTGCACCCCTTTGCCAATGTTTTTTGGATCACGAATAACCGGGGTGTAGTCATAAAAGGGACCAAAATCCAACTCTAAGAGATCGCCTTCATTAGGGTTATATCGATTGACAAAGCGATCGCGCAAATCCAACAGTTCCTGCACTGTCATTGGCTCTATACTCAAGTCGGCAGTCAGTCGGTAAACTTCTTGACTGGCAATCTTTGGACGGATAATAAAACAAAGGCTTGATTCCTCTTGAATAATTTCTTGAGTGTAGTAAATGAGTTTGCCCAAATGAGAGGCAGTGTAAAATGTCTCAGGCTTTTCGTACTTAGAGCAGTATGAACTGTATAAGCTGAGTATGTCGTTCCGCAGCAAATACTTTTTTTCTTGCTGGCGTAACTCACTGATTAAGGAACGCAAATCACTTTTCTCTTCACTATCCAGAACAGCTTGAAGTAATTCAGACATGGCAACTCATGAGATATTAGTGGATTTCGGATTCAGCATTTGACTAAGCAATAGCTAACTGCTAATCGCTGATAGTAAAAACAACGACTAGTCATTAGCAATTGTTACTACTATTACAATCCTTAAGCCCCTCTACCTTTTTACGCTTATCTTATTTCTGAGGATTTTGTACTCTGACTAAAGACGTACTCTATTTTTCTTACATGAAAATAAAAATTCTAATATCAAGCTATTATGACGTCTTTATAACTGTCAATACTTGTAAATATTCTACGAAAAACTGCTTTGAGCTAAGGAATACGCGTTTACAGCTACTCTGATAGAAAATTTGGTTCGTCTACCTTAAGAAGTATATCCTAGGTAGTAGCTATGCGTTTTTTGTCTCATGCAGTTCTACGATGAAAATAATTGAAACAAAAGTTTATTTTTAAAATTTTTAGTTGGCTATAAAGATAAACTTAATTGAATTAAAATCAAGTATTTTATTTTACTCAAAATTTTTTCTATCGAGTTGTTTATAATTTCAGCAGAAGTCATGAAAACAGGGTGGATCGTATGGCTGAACATCCACAACAAGCAACAGTACAAGACCACAGTATAGGCAACATTATCATTGTCTCTTTGCTTGCCTTGTGTGGGTTGACTGTCATTTTTCTGCTTGGCATCTTTTAGGGAAATAGTTTTGAGTCATCCGGGTACAGTAAGGCACACGGGAACGTATCCTGGAATGGATAAACGCTTGGGGAACTGTCTTGAAGTGGGTTGTAGTCCTCAAAAACTATGACTCGGACAAGTATAAACCGTAAGACCTGTAGGGGCAACCCGACAGAAGCAAGTTCAGCCCAAGAATGACACGGTTTTTAGTGAAACTGAGCATAGCGAAAGTTTCATCGCCGTGGAAGTGTTAACCTAGTGCCTTGTGTCTAAATTTCTCCCCTGACTAAGTGCAGGGGATTTTGCATTGATTAGTAGTTTCAATAGTCTAGTTTTGACTTTTTTGCCTTCAGGGCGAACGATGGGACTCGAACCCACGAGTGGAGGAACCACAATCCTCTGCCTTAACCACTTGGCTACGCTCGCCATTGCGATACCTATCATAACACCACTTGCTGAATAGATCCAGTGCTTTTGTTGAAGGAACGGACTCGGCTAATCTGGAGTCTAAGAACTACGGCGAAATAGCAATAGGGAAAAATGAAATTTTTTACTATTATTACATGTCTGGGAGTGGTAGGAGTATCAGTTTTGGGTTTGGCTATGGCGAACACAAATCCTGGTCAAGCTAGATATGAAGAGTATGCAGTGGAAAGGCTGACTGAATATTTGAAAAGCAATGTTTGTAAAAAAAGTCCAAATTTATTAGAAAACTTAATACAAATGAACTGCGATAAATTGGTAGACGTCGCAAATCCACAGATGCGGGACATTATCTCTATAAGTACAGAAAGACAAGATTTCGTCATTTTTAGTGTTTACCGTACAGATTTAAAACTAAATAAATGGGTACCCTCTTATAAGTTTGAGACTGTGGGAGCGTTGGATAATTTCTACACATACAGCGCCCAAAAACAATAGCATACGCAAAAATAATAACAACTTTTGATAGAGCGACTGGCTTAGCAAGTCTTTCTCTGGATGCAGGTTCAAGCGATGTGTCACCTTTAATATTCTTTAATGGGTAGAGAAAATTTCCAGTTTTCAAAACAAGAGTTAGATTTACAAAGCCTACTCTTAAAAAACTGGAATTAAACAGGTAAAAAATAAAAAAAGGAGCAGAGTTGTGTTTTTTCACAAGAAAGAAACTATTCAACCTGTAAAAATCGCTGAACCAAATCCACGTTTTGCTCAACTGCTGCTAGAGCAGTTTGGTGGTGCAACGGGTGAACTAACAGCAGCTTTGCAATACTGGACACAGTCGTTCCACTGTGAACATCCTGGAATTCGGGATATGTTGCAAGACATTGCGATCGAAGAGTTTAGCCATTTAGAAATGGTTGGTAGACTCATTGAAAGTCATACCAAAAATACTGACCAAACCGAAGCTTACAAAAGTACCTTATTTGCTGTACGGGGTGTGGGACCTCATTTGCTAGATAGTCAAGGTCAAGCTTGGACAGCAGCTTATGTCAATGAAGGTGGAGATGTTGTGCGCGATTTACGGGCTGATATTGCCGCTGAAGCTGGCGCACGTCAGACTTATGAAGAGTTGATTAAGTTAGCTCCAGATCAAGAGACGAAACAGGTACTCGTTCATCTTCTGACGCGGGAAGTTTCGCATACTCAAATGTTCATGAAAGCGCTGGATTCTTTAGGCAAGTTAACTGATCCATTTTTCGGGAATATTCAACCTGACAACACAGTGGATATTTACTACAACTTGTCTAATGATGGGAAAGACGAACGTGGTCCTTGGAACTCGGAACCATCTTTCCGCTACATTGCTGATCCCCTTGCTGAAAAGTTAAGTTAATAAATTAACTGCAATCTTACAAAATTCTCAATTCACATTCACAACAGCCAGGAATTTACAGTTCCTGGCTAATAGATGTGGGTTAATCATGAAATTAAATTGTTATCACTTTCTCCAGTAGCCTTGATGTATCTTTGTACTATATGATGACTTAATTCAACTTAGGTTATATTGAGAAAACCAAACACTTGAATCACATCCTTGCCAATGGCATCTGCGTATCTGCTGGTATCCCATGGAAGTCGCGATCCGCGTCCAGAAATCGCCATACAACATATTGCAAATCTGTTATGGAATAAAATACAAAGCGATTTCCCTACTATTACAACTGCAGGTTTTGCTTCTCAATTGAAAAGCAAAACCTTACTTGGTACAGCATGCTTAGAACTGAGTCCTACTCCTCTACATGAACAAATCATAAAATTTAGCAAGGATGCATTGGATTTTGGATGCAATAATTTAAAAATCTTACCGCTCTTTCTGCTGCCTGGAGTTCACGTGATGGAAGATATTCCAGCGGAAGTCGCACTGGCAAGTCAAGCTCTGGATCAAAAGATTAAGATTGACCTACAACCATACTTGGGTAGTCACCCTGGTTTAGGTCACTTGCTGGCAAAGCAATTGGTTGCGACAAAAGCAGAAGCGACAATTCTTTTATCTCATGGTAGTCGGCGCCCTAAAGCTAACACTTCAGTAGAAGCAATAGCAACGGAGATAAAAGCAGTGCTTGCTTATTTGACGATGCCTCCCAGTTTGGAAGCACGGGTGCAAGAGTTAAGAACTGCTGGGTATAGAAGTTTAGCCATAATTCCATACTTCCTATTTGCGGGTGGAATGACGGATGCTGTTAATCAAAGGCAACAAGAGTTAAAACTTCAGTTTCCTGAGATGAACTTTCAACTGGCTGAGCCTTTGGGAGCAACTACAGAATTAGTGGAATTGATTTGGGACTTGTTGAAAAAATGAACCGCGAAGGCGCAAAGAATACAAAGGAAGAGGAAAAGAAGTGTTTGGGCAAGGTTTACTTAGTGGGTGCGGGACCGGGTGATCCGGGGTTGATGACTCTCAAAGGCAAGGGATTGTTAGAGTGTGCGGATGTGGTCATCTATGATGCGTTAATCAGTCCCGCCATTCTGGCAATGATTAATCCTGAAGCTGAGAAGATTGATGCTGGCAAGCGACGGGGGCGTCATTCAATTATGCAGGAAGAAACAACACAACTGATGATTGATAAGGCGCAGGATAATGCCATTGTTGTGCGGCTTAAGGGGGGTGACCCATTTATATTTGGTCGCGGCGGTGAGGAGATGGAAGAATTGGTCAAAGCCGGAATTCCTGTAGAAGTTGTGCCTGGTGTGACATCGGGGATTGCTGCTCCAGCTTATGCAGGTATCCCTTTAACGCATCGGTTGTATAGTTCATCGGTCACTTTTGTGACTGGACACGAGGCGGCGGGTAAGTATCGCCCTGCTGTAAATTGGAATGCGATCGCCCACGGTTCAGAAACAATAGTGATATACATGGGCATTCATAATCTACCTTACATTGTGGAAGAATTAACAGCAGCTGGATTGAGTTCAGAAACACCCATTGCTCTGGTGCGTTGGGGTACACGACCAGACCAGGAAGAATTGATTGGTCAGCTGGGAACAATTGTAGACCAAGTTGCGTCAACTGGATTTGAAGCGCCAGCGATTGTTGTCATTGGTGCAGTGGTCAAGATGTACGCTACATTCCACAGTTTGTAATCAGTGGTTGAGACAGAGAGTATTTTAGGGCTCAAAATAGTTAAGAGTTGACTATTGTATGGTTAATAGTCAACTCTCAACTGTTTCAGGTTAAATGTTGAAGTGTAACTTGGTATAAGTTTTGGGTATTGAGGAGAATATCTGTTGGCAGGCTGTCCATCTGATTTGTAAGTATCAAGGCTTGTGACCATCGCCATGATTGCAATGCTAACTGAGCAATTTCTTCAACTTCTTGTGCGACTTTTAAGTGTTCGGCTATTGACTTGCAAAGCTGAGTAAATGCCTGTAGCTGAAGCATTTCTCCTAAACCACCTAATTCAGTTGCCATCATCGCAACCTCATCCCGTAAAATAGATTGTGCGTCATCTAAAATCAAAGACTCTAAACGTTGCAGACAGTCTTCTACTTCAGTTTGAAAAAGTAAGGAGATAATGTCTTGTAACCCATTGTCTGGGGCTAGAATCATTATTGCCTCCTCAGAAACCAAACAGCTCAAACGCTCTTGCAACTCTTCAAATACCGGATAACAAAAGGTTGCTAACCACTGCTCATCGATAGCATAACCTTCTGAATGTAGCTTCACTATCTGACGTAACCAATCGACTCCAGCTAGGAGTAAACTTTGCAAGTCAGTGTCAAGTTCCAAAGAGTTTTTTTGGGTTGTTAAGACTTTAAAGGAATCTTCTAAGCGATGAGCTAAAGTACTTAAAGTCCGAAATCCTACCATGCCTGCGCCGCCTTTTATAGAATGAGCAGCTCTTAATCCGGAATGAATTTTTGATAAAGCAATTTGACGATTAAATTTGACTTCCAATAATACAGCTTCTAGAGTATTAAGAGAGTCAGTTGCTTCCTCTAGAAACTGCAACTGAATTTCTAATTCCTTGTCTCGTAACATAGGTTTATTTGTCAATAATCATTAGTTATTTGTGAGCCAACAAGCAATTCGGTTCAAAGCAGCGTCTGGGCTACCCAAAAGAGGAGAGCTACTGCGTTGGGGAGGACAGTACCGTGGTGAGTGTAAGCTGCGGGAGGTGAGACTAGTGCTGCAGGCGACTGGTGTTAGCGCAGCGGTAGCGACGTCAGGAGCGTCACCCGAACGCGAGTGCGTCTGGGCAGGAGAAGGGAGAGCCGGGTTGCAGTCAGAACCAGTGCGAATGAAGGCTTTCCCGATCCAGGTAACTGGTGATGGCGGCGCCTGCGGAGCATATCCGTAAGGTTCACCCATTCGGCGTAGCGTCGCCGATAGGAGAAGGGTAGGGAGGTTATCTCCGTTGTAGAAGTGGTATTTTCCCTTTCAGTAGCCCAGACACTACGTCAACGCCCAGCATCTGGGCTCTTGAGAAGGCATACCCAAGTGTGTGATCAGTCATCTTCTATTGCCAAAGAAAAAATGACTAATTTGTCTAGATACTAAGTAACTTTCAAGGGGTGTTAGTAAGTTACTAAAATGAGAATAATTTATAATAGCAAATCTTAGTTGTTTTGAAGAATCAAAAAATTTAAGATAACCTTTATGTCTAATACGAGTAAGAATTCTTTATTTTGCCAGACACACCCTTTTAGGTAGGGTGATAAACTTTTTGATACCTGTAAACTCAGAGTCTCAATGGTACTAGCTATTAACCTAGTTATACCTTTCCTAGTAGTTATACCCTTCCTAGTTATACCCTTCATTATTAGCACAACTAAGCCTAAAAGCATAGTTCTGTTACAAATAATTATCATATTCCTATTGCCAAAATTTATTGTTAAAGACCTCTATCTTAAAAATACTTAGTAAATCACTAACTCAAACAATGTAATTGTACCAATTCCTTACTTCCATGATACAGGTGGTTATGTTTGGCACTGATGTTACACTTTCAATCGGTACTATAAGCACTTCTTGAATATCCTTGATTGGCATAAGACCGAAAGTTTGTTGGTCAAGCTGAAACTTTAGGTAGCTATCTTTCAAGTTATTCTGAGTTTGTGTTAGGGCAAGTGTAATGTTTGAACTATTCATAAGTAAAATTCAAATTCACGCTGCCATTGATTCACTGACATTCAGTACTGTTTACCTATAAGTTTATAAAATCTTTAGTTACATACTAGGCATCAGTACTCAGCTTGATCTTTCACAAACAGTTAATTTATTTATACCAATTCTCTCAATCAAAGCTACACATTGTTTATAGTAGCGCTTAAGCGCAATTACGAACATTCTTTTATCTGTAGCCAGATTTTTGGGAAATGGTATTATTTTTCTAACTGTACAGAAGAGATAGCTAATGTTTGATGAGTCTGATATATTTTGAATCTGACTTAATAAGAAAAACTGCTCATCATGAGCAGTTTCCCAAAAGTCATTGTCAAATTTTATTTTTATTCTGAGAGATTTTTAAGAAGAGCACACTACGCTCTAAGCAATCGCAACACCCAACAAGTTCAAGGATTGATTATGTTGCGTTTCTCAAAGTTCATTGATAAAGTAAATATTAAGTAAGAGAAGCAAAAATCAAGGACACTACGTTTTTAAGATACTCAATACTTTTGTATACACAGTAGCCTTGTTAAGAAAAAGGCTGAGGCTTGACGTCAGAACTAGTTAATTTGAACCACAAACTGCAATAATAATCAGGAATTGCAATAAAAAAATTATAAAGATAGGAAGTTTGCTCAGCCGAGTCACACTCAAACCCCTGTATATAAAACGAAGTCAAACAAGTAAAGTTTATTTCCAACTCTACATTATTTATAGGTTACTCGATGTGTTGAAAGACGACTTTTAGTAAATCTGCTTGGGTAAAAGGCTTGGTTAAATACCCTGAAGCTCTAACTATCTTTGCTTTTGCTCTGTCTATAAATCCTGATCTACCTGTAACCATAATCACAGGGATCGTTTGAAAGTATGAATGCTTACGCAACAAAGAACACAACTCATAGCCATCCAAGTGTGGCATTTCAATATCTAATAAGATGAGATCCGGTTTTATACGAATAATTTGCATTAAAGCTTTTAAGGGGTCATTCACTCCGACTACGGAAAACATTTGCTCATCTAAAAAATTTTTGATGGAATTGATGATGATAGGGCTGTCATCAATACATACAATTTTATAAATTTTTTTATCAAAGGATTTTTGATAAACCCCCTGGTCTTTGTCATCGTTATTATCAGAGTCTTCTGTTTGATAGCTATTTTGATTGACAAATTGTTGCTCAGTTTTTGTTTGAGATTGTCGTACCTTTGATGAAAAAAAGTGAAAGCGATGATGTTGTGTACTGCGTGATTTCGTTTTTCCTTGATCCTGCGACTGATTTTGGCACTTTTCAACTATTAGGCACAAATCTAGATGACAGAATTTTGGCATATCATCTAGGAAACTTTCAGAGGTAAATTCATAACTTCCCTCTTGTATCTTAAGAAATGACTCCAAGACTTCTAGCGCCATTTGCTCTATTAGCAGACCGGCTTCGGCAGGACTCATATACTTTTGATTAACTAACCAGCAAATAGCCAGATAATCAGGGTTTGGTATTGCTTGATTGTCAAGTCCGGTTTCAAATACCGCCTGCAACTGTTTATCAATTCCACTATGAAGAGTAGGAATTTGCTCACTCAAACGCTGTAAATGTCTGTAAAGTAAATCCAACATTTTGTCTGCATAGCAGACGTAAATCAATTTACCCTCCTCAAGATAGATTGACCAAGAAGCTGATGGACTAAAAACTTGCCAGCAACCAGTAAGAGACTTACTGGTCATTTTTCCCAATAAAGATAGGGGCTGTAATGTTTGAAAAAATCTGTATCTACCAATAGGAAGTGTCGTCATATTCATAGCTTTGAATCAAATCCACATCTTCGATTGAAAGAATGACAAGGATATGAAGAGAAGTACCGTAGCTAAAGGGTAGAAAAAACCATGTTATTGAAAAATAACAAAATAGCTTTATCTTGCCACTCATTTATACTTTTACTTGCTCTTATAGAGGAGTAACTGAAATACTCCTCGCACCTGTTTTAAGAAAGCAAGCCCAGAGCAATAGTAGACATTGGGATTGCAATTACTCAATCGTCGCAAACGAAGAGCGCTCCCCTGTTGGGGAGCAATGCTTGGAGATGCTTAATTCCCTGGTGGAGATGGTCGGCTCTGCCAATTTAGACTTGTGCTCAGGTTTTGTTGCTCCCTATTGAAGCTAGCGAGAAATGGCTCTTCTCCTGTCACTAGACGTTACACGTATACCTGAGACACGCTTTGCGCTTACGCCAGCCACCGTGACAGTTGGAAACTTTCTTGAAGCTTATGCTCACAAATAGCTTGTGCAACGAGTTCAAGCTCCTTCCTAACTGTTCTATTGAGGAGCGTACATAACAGTAAAGTTTGAGACATCATGAGGTATGGTAAGGGGTTTACAAAATGAACAACTGCTTTTTAACAGATATTAGTGAAGTATTATTAGATACCAATGATTTTTAAACTGACTACTGACTCTCTAAACCAGCAGAGGTAGACTTTGACTTTATGAAAAGGTTATCTGCTAAGTTTTCTCTCTAGCCTAAGCAGAATAGTTGTTTAAGCCAAAAGAATGGCAAACTCCTACCAGCAGTGACTTTGGTAAAAACCCAGACAGGAATACTATGCTCCGAGATGCAAAAGCAACTGTCTCAGAAGAAAATGATTTCTTCATTCTTCATATTTATGGGGAACATACCATAACGTTGTGCCTATTGAATCGTCACCCTGGAGAGTTATGAGTGCTATGTTCATGAATTTCTCGCGAGATTCATGACGCTGAGTACATACCTGAAAAATAGAAAATTTCAGTTAACGGGTAGATGGTAAGTAATTTACTTACTAACATTTAGATTACTATAATTTTCAGAAAAAAGTTAAAAGATGTATGAAAACTACTATAGCTAAGTGAAGAAAACGTAAAAAATCCCCTTTATCCTGGCAAACTTTGTAAGAAGGATTTTCAAATATCATTGTTTATGTAGTTGTACTGAACTAACTTAAATAAAGACGTAGAATTCATAAAAAATTTATGTATTTGAGCAGAAAAAATCAAAAAACAACAAATAAATACTGTGCTGACAAGTTTTTAATGATACATACAATTTAAAATACATAAGTTTCCTTACCACATCAACATCTGCGACACCTGTGGGTAAGATGATTAATTTTTTACTGTAACTGTCCTTAAATCCTTCTTAAGGTATAAATTTTTATAGGAATAAAAGAATTTAGAGGTAACTCTTGGCAATCACCAGAAGTGAAATAGCAGAAAAAAATTATACTGTTGCCAAATCTATGACTGCTGAAGCTAACTAGCTAATTTTATTTAGATTTAATGAACTTATATAATTTAGGAACATATTAGATTGATAAATAGTCTTCAGAATGAAAAACCTAAGAATACTATTGGGTCCTCTGTTTCTTGGCAGTTTGTAGAAAAGGTAAACTAATTTAGCCAAGATATTGACATAGAGTATCCTGTGATTGAAATCAACTTACAAGTCGAAGCAAATAGTGTTAGCGAATCTCCTCCAAAGGAGGCTCGCTTAGACCGCTATCTTTCTCAAGAATTATCAGACTTATCCCGCTCCCGCGTACAGCAGCTTATAGAACAGGGTAAGATTCAACTCAATGGCAAAGTTTGTACATCAAAGAAAACATCTGTCAAAGTAGGCGATCGCATCTCAATAGAAATACCAGAAGCCGAACCCCTAGAACTCCAGCCAGAAGATATTCCACTCGACATCCTTTACGAAGATGATTCCCTACTGATCATCAACAAACCTGCTGGGTTAGTCGTCCATCCCGCACCAGGACATCAAAAAGGCACTTTGGTAAACGCCATCTTGGCTCACTGTCCAAATCTACCAGGTATTGGAGGAGTCCAACGACCAGGAATCGTCCATCGACTGGATAAGGATACAACGGGGGCGATCGCAATTGCCAAAACTGAACGCGCCCATCAACATCTACAAACACAACTAAAAGCAAAAACTGCACGGCGAGAATACCTCGGCATTGTTTACGGCGCACCCAAAACCGAAAACGGTACGGTTAACCTACCCATCGGTCGTCATCCAGTTGACCGTAAAAAAATGACAGTTGTTCCTGTAGAACAGGGTGGACGACCTGCAGTGACACATTGGAAAGTCAAAGAACGTTTGGGCAACTATACATTAATGCACTTTCAGCTAGAAACTGGACGCACCCATCAAATTCGCGTTCACAGCGCCCATGTAGGTCATCCTATTGTTAGCGACCCTATCTATAGTTCTGGTCGTTCTGTGGGAGTCAATTTACCTGGTCAAGCACTCCACGCTTGGAAACTCAAGGTACAACATCCAGTATCCGGCGAGTGGATTGAGGTGACAGCACCCCCTCCCCAAATTTTCACAACTCTGCTAGAAGTTCTTCGACGGAGAGTTGCCATTTCTCTTTAGAATGAAAATCATAATTTTTTCAGACTTTTCTTTACTTCTGTTTACATAGGTTTATGGAAACCCTTAGTTAACAAACCAAGTACAAATACTGACAATATTTCTTCTGACAAAGGAAGTTTCCTAGACGTTGAGCGACTTAGAGATTAAGTATTTAGACTTATTTTTGAAAAAGAAGAAAAAGTTACATAAGATACGAATTTTTATAAGACTTACGCAAAATCATCATCTGACCAGAAGTTTGAGAATAAAAAGTTTGCTCAAGCAAAATTTCCCTCTTCTCATTCAATGTCAATCATGTATTCGCAATGGTAGCGAAGTGGAAGTGGGTAGGGGGGATGACAGAAATTCCGTAACTTTGAGTCACTTAGTTGCGTAAGTTTTCTTTTTTAGAGTAATAAGCATCTTTATAAATACTGGTATTTTATATAACCAATAATTCGACTCCAATGTATTTTATAAAGATAAACGAAGAAAATTATTCAAATGTAAACTGATAATTTAGTAATTCAACGAAAAGCATTATTGGTAATATCTTTTGCCAAATGATGTATGGTTTAACACAAATTTACAAAACTTAGAAAAAAACTAAGTCAAGCAATATATACAATACCTACAAGGTTTTAAAGCAATCAAAAATCAAGCAACAAATAAAGGCTTTATTAGGCGAATTTATTGCACAATGCAGTAATACTTTTTTATTGCTGCATGGGTTATTTTGCCAAGTTTTTTATATGTTTTTCTTGATAAACAGAATGCTTATAACCTATAACAAGCTCATTTTTTAGCTTGAAACTGTAATGAATTTGAGGAGAAAATAACAATGCGTGATGCTTTTTCTAAAGTCGTAGAACAAGCTGATAAAAAAGGTTCTTACCTAAGCAATGACGAAATCAACGGACTATCAGCATTAGTTTCTGATAGCAATAAGCGTTTAGATATCGTCAACCGACTCACCAGCAATGCTTCCTCTATTGTGGCAAATGCTTATCGCGCTTTGGTAGCTGAACGTCCTGAAACCTTTAACCCTGGTGGTGCTTGCTTCCACCACCGCAATCAGGCTGCTTGTATCCGCGATTTAGGATTTATTCTGCGTTATGTCACCTATTCCGTATTAGCAGGTGATGCTAGCGTTATGGACGATCGCTGCTTGAATGGTTTGCGTGAAACCTATCAAGCTCTTGGTACTCCTGGTGATGCAGTGGCTTCTGGAATTCAGAAAATGAAAGATGCTGCAACCAAGATTGCTAATGACTCTAACGGCATTACCAAAGGTGATTGCAGCCAGTTGATCTCTGAATTAGCCAGTTATTTTGATCGTGCTGCTAATGCAGTTGTTTAATAAGACTTTTTCAAAACTCAATCAAAACTTAATTTTTAGTCATTTCAACAACAAACGTCGGAGAGTAAGAGAATTATGAAAACCCCATTGACTGAAGCGATCGCTGCTGCTGATGTTCGCGGTACATATTTGAGCAACACTGAAATGCAAGCTGTTTTTGGTCGTTTCAATCGCGCTCGTGCAGGTTTAGATGCAGCTAAAGCATTCTCTCAAAATGGTAAGAAATGGGCAGAAGCAGCAGCCAATCACGTATATCAAAAATTTCCTTACACCACACAAATGCAAGGACCTCAATATGCCTCCACTCCTGAAGGAAAATCTAAGTGTGTGCGTGATATTGACCACTACCTACGCACCATCAGCTATTGCTGCGTAGTCGGCGGTACTGGTCCTTTGGACGAATACGTTGTTGCTGGTTTGAGCGAACTCAACAGCGCTCTCGGCTTGTCTCCCAGCTGGTATGTAGCTGCTCTTGAGTTTGTCCGCGACAATCATGGTTTAACAGGTGATGTTGCTGGTGAAGCTAACACCTACATCAATTACGCAATTAATGCATTGAGCTAGACAAAAACATTGGGTCTTTTGAAATAGATAGTTGCTGATGAATTTTAGCAATCACCTATTTTAAAAGACCCAAATTTTTTGCAAAGTTAATGAAATAACAATTTGTTTAATGGAGTTATAAAAGATGACTACTTCAGTTGTAGAACGACTAGCCGTTGGGGATTTAGCAGGCAAAAAAGTTGAGTTACGTCCACATTGGAGCGAAGATGATTTGCAATTGGTATTTCGGGCGGCATATGAGCAAATATTTGGACGGCAAGGCGTATACGGTAGTGAAAAATTTAGCAGCGCTGAATCTTTGTTACGTAATGGCAAAATCAGCGTCCAACAATTTGTTGAGATTTTAGCGAAATCCGAATTCTACAAAGAATGCTTTTTTTACAATAACTCGCAAGGGCGTTTTATCGAGTTGAATTACAAACATTTGCTCGGACGCGCTCCCTACGAGCAGTCAGAAATTGCCTATCATGTAGACCTCTACGCTTCTCGTGGCTACGATGCTGATATAGAGTCTTACATTTACAGTTCAGAATACGTCAGTGCTTTCGGGGCTTCTATCGTTCCTTACTACCGTGGATTTAAATCCATTCCGGGAATGAAAACAGTAGGCTATAACCGGATATTCGCGCTTTATCGTGGCAGTGCTAACAGTGATAACGCACAATATGGTGGAAAAAATTCCCGTTTGCGGTCGAAAATTTCAATGAATCAAGCAAACTTAATTGTGCCACCAACATCGCCAGGAAGCTTTGTCGCTGGGAAAACAATAGTTAGCTCTGCATCACGGGGCGATAATAGAATGTTCTTAATTGAAGTTGTCCTCGGTACAGCTAACACTAAAGTGGCAGTGCGTCAGAGCAGACAAGTTTACACTGTGCCATACGAAAGACTCTCAGCAACATACCAAGAAATTCACAAGCGCGGCGGCAAGATAGTTAACATTTCGCAAGCTTAGAAAAAGAAGGGATGAAGAGGATGAGGGAGTCATTTCCCCCTCATCTGCTCTATCTTCCTCATCTTTGCCAACTGTTGATTTTCCCTAGTATGACCACCACTCACTTTACTGATCCAATTCTTTCTCCAGAAGCTGCGATCGCTGCGCTTAAGAGCGAAGATAATCAAATCCGTTATTACGCTGCTTGGTGGCTGGGTAAACATCAAGTACAAGCAGGTTGTGCAGCCCTATGCGAAGCCCTGTTTGATGAACGCTATCGCATCCCTTCAGGAGGATATCCTCTACGCCGTCAGGCAGCACGGGCGCTGGGTCAACTCAAAAATTTGCAAGCAGTACCAGCGTTAATTGCAGCCTTGGAATGTGATGAGGATTTGCGCCTGCGGGAAGCCGTGATTCAAGCCCTAGCAGTTATTGGGGATCAAAGGGCTATAAATCCTCTGCTAAATCTCCTGCAATCTCCTCAAGAGCAACCATATGAAGCTTTGATTGAAGCATTAGCCGCTTTGCAAGTTTGGTCAGTTCGTTCCCAAGTAGAGGCTTTTCTCCATCATCCTTCTGAGCGGGTTCAATGTGCGGCTGCTCGCTATTTGTATCTTTTGACAAATCAGCCCCATTATATTAAACGTATCCTCAAAAATCTTGACCATGAGAATATGTATTTACGCTGGGCAGCAGTCTTCGATTTGGGAGCAGTTGGTCATCGACAAGCTGTAGAAGCAATTTTAGCAGCTCAGGTTCCTAATACATTGAAGCTGTTGAATTTAAAGCGAATTCTAGAAGTCATTTTAGATAGCGAGAACTGCGATCAGCAAACATCTAAAATTCTATTTCAAGCAATTGATAATTTGTTGATTCAGCTTTGAGATTTATGCCCCAATACAGTTCAGTTAAGCTTTTTTCTCTCCTCCTGCAACCTAAGCGTTCCCTCTATCTGCGCCTCAACAGATAAATTTCTTTAACTGAACCGTATTGATTTATGCCTTACAGGTTTAACAACAATGAATAAACCAAAATCTCAAGATACAGCAAAATTAGTCTTGCAATTAAAACACGGCTCATTTCCTACAGATATTATCTCTGCAATTACTGCAATATCTGATAGTAAAACAATTGAAGCAGAAGCTGTCTATGCACTTATTCAAACCCTGAGCCATCATCATCCGGCTGTAAGAACTATAGCTGTTGAAGCTTTGGTCAAGCTCGCCCCAGCTACTGTAGAACCACTCATGACTACCTTCCATACTTCTAGCGACCAAGGTTTACAAGCCCACATCGTTCAAGCTTTAGCCCAAATTGGTGATTCAAAAGCTTCTGATTTGTTGTCTGAAGTTGTGGGTGCAGTAGTAGCCAATCACTGTCAGGGTAATGTCCGTCGTATTGCAGCACGCGGACTGGGAAGGATAGGTAGTACAGCTGATGACCCAGAAATCACTCGCGATGCTGTCGAAAAACTCAGATGGGCTGTACTCACTCCTGAAGATTGGGGATTGCGTTACGCAGCAGCGGTTTCTCTTGCGGAAATTGCGACATCTGAGGCTTGTACTGTCTTACAAGTAGCACAAAATCAAGAGTTGGATAAAGTCGTGCTATCTCGGATCACAGTCGCATTAGAGCAGTTAATATCAAGGTGAGGGAAACTAGTGCAAGAAGATAAGCTACTGGGGGTGGTGTTAGTGTAGCGGTAGCGACGTAGGAGCGTCAGTGGAGGTAGGGGGAGAACAAGAGGGGGAGCCCGCTGAGCCCTCCGGGCACGCTACGCGAACGCTTGGGAGCGGGGGAGAGTGAGTTACGTGGATGAACTCTTTTCTCCCTTGCTCCTCTGCTTTGTTCTCCTTGCCCCCTGCTTCTTCTCCCTGCTGTAAAGAATTTCAGAAACTAAAAGCTATTATTTGGAGCTTATTTGTTAAGAATTCTTTACACAGTTTAGTGAGGTTTGAGATGAGATGTGAAACTTCAATATATAGTCCTACCTGTGTTATTGGGAAAATTAAAAAAAATATAAAGAAGCCAAAACCATGCTTTGAGTCAAATGAATGTAAATTGTTGTTACAAGAAAAATTTCTTTTTCTCAGGCATAGCCCTTATATGTAAAGGATTTGAGGGTTTTCTTATTGCTCTATCTCATTTATTCACAATTTTTAACAAATAATGCCCCTGTAGCGTTGTATAAACATAAGCTGGAGGGGTTAAATAACAGACAAAAGTTAAACAAGGCAACCAATCCACAATGTTTGCCGACTTCTCATAAAATCACTCCATATTTCTCATAATTTCTTGCTCGTAACAAAGAGCAGAAGGATGAGAGACAAGCTGAGAAGCAATTTTATGTGGTGTCTGTTGTTGACCATTCCAAAAATTGATAAAACATAACCAGTTTTAATCAAGACAGTACTCAACTAAGCAATTAGGAGATCAAGTCAATGGCATACGACGTATTTACCAAAGTGGTTGCTCAAGCAGATTCTAGAGGAGAATTCCTGAGCAATGAGCAAATTGATGCTTTGGCTAACGTAGTTAAGGACGGCAACAAGCGCTTGGATGTCGTAAACCGTATTACCAGCAATGCTTCCTCTATTGTTACCAACGCTGCTCGCGCTTTGTTTGAAGATCAACCCCAGTTGATTGCTCCTGGTGGTAATGCCTACACCAACCGTCGCATGGCTGCTTGCCTCCGCGATATGGAAATTATCTTGCGCTATGTCACCTACGCCATCTTAGCAGGTGATGCTAGTGTTCTAGATGACCGCTGCTTAAATGGCTTGCGTGAAACATACCAAGCTTTGGGTACTCCTGGTTCTTCCGTAGCAGCTGGCGTTCAGAAGATGAAGGACGCTGCAGTCAGCATTGCTAATGATCCTAACGGTATCACCAAAGGTGATTGCAGCCAATTGATCTCTGAAGTCGCTAGCTACTTTGATCGCGCTGCTGCTGCTGTTGCGTAATAGCACAACATCTAAATAGCACATAAAGAAAGTCCAGAACCTAAAAACTAAAAACTAGGTATCTAGGCAAGAAATCAAGAAATACCAAGGAGATTTTAGATCATGGTTAAGACACCAATTACAGAAGCTATTGCAGCTGCCGATACCCAAGGGCGTTTTATCAGCAACACCGAACTTCAAGCTGTCAACGGTCGTTATGAACGTGCTGCTGCTAGCTTAGAAGCTGCTCGCGGTTTGACTGCAAACGCTCAGCGCCTGATTGATGGTGCAACCCAAGCTGTCTATCAAAAATTCCCCTACACCACCCAATACAACGGTCCTCAGTACGCTGCTGATTCCCGTGGTAAGTCCAAGTGTGCTCGTGACGTTGGTCATTATCTGCGGATTATCACTTACTCCTTGGTTGCTGGTGGTACTGGCCCTCTCGATGAGTACCTGATTGCTGGTTTAGATGAAATCAACCGCTCTTTTGAGTTGTCCCCCAGCTGGTATGTTGAAGCTTTGAAGTACATCAAAGGTAACCACGGTCTATCTGGTCAAGCTGCTAACGAAGCCAACACCTACATTGATTACGCAATCAACGCTCTAAGCTAGATTAGCGTAATGCCCGGAGAGGGATGCAAGTGCTGGATGTAATCACCTAGCAGTTGAATCTAGCTCCGGGCATTGTTTTATCTGGTGATAGATAAAAAATATTTATCAAAGCACACTGTGAAAAGCAGCAAACATAGTGCATGAATAGGGGGAAATAAAAATGGCGATTACAACAGCCGCATCCAGATTGGGGACGGAGGCTTTTAATGATGCACCTCGAGTTGAACTTCGCTTCAACGCCAGTAAAGAACAAGTCGAATGGGTGATCCGCGCCGTTTATCGGCAAGTTCTGGGCAATGATTATGTGATGGCATCGGATCGGCTAGTGAGTGCAGAATCACTCCTGCGAGATGGTAACCTGACAGTACGAGAGTTTGTACGTGCCGTTGCTAAATCGGAACTCTACAAAAAGAAATTTTTCTACAACAGTTTTCAAACACGGTTAATCGAACTCAACTATAAGCATTTGTTGGGTCGTGCTCCTTATGATGAGTCTGAGGTGGCTTATCACTTGGATCTTTACCAAGACAAAGGGTATGATGCCGAAATCGACTCTTATATTGATTCTGAAGAGTATCAGAACAACTTCGGCGATAATATCGTGCCTTACTATCGCGGTTTTGAGACTCAACCTGGACAAAAAACAGTAGGATTTAATCGGATATTCCGGTTGTATCGGGGTTATGCCAATAGCGATCGCGCTCAGGTAGAAGGCACAAAATCTCGTCTAGCACGTGAACTAGCAAGTAATAGCGCTTCCTCCATCGTCGGTCCTTCTGGTACTAACGACAATTGGGGATTCCGTGCATCTGATGACATAACACCTCGGAAAAATCTAGGTAATGCAGTGGGAGAAGGCGATCGCGTCTACCGCCTGGAAGTCACAGGTATTCGTGGTCCTGGCTACCCCAGTGTAAGACGCAGCAGCACAGCTTTCTTTGTGCCTTACGAGCGGCTTTCAGAAAAAATACAGCAAATTCACCGCCAAGGTGGAAAAATCGTTAGCGTCAATCCAGCTTAGAAGACTAGGCATAAAGATGAGAAAGTGAGGCTGTCTCGAGTCCCTCCACAGTCAAAACCCGCTAACAAGCAACATTATAAAAGAGGTTAAAACGATGTTCGGTCAAACAACAGTCGGAACTGGTGGCATTTCTACATCGGCTAGCCGGATGTTTCGTTACGAAGTTGTAGGCTTGCGGCAAAACTCAGAAACAGACAAAAATAAGTATGATATCCGGAACAGTGGTAGCGTGTTCATCACGGTGCCATACAGTCGGATGAATGAAGAAATGCAACGGATTACTCGCTTAGGCGGTAGAATCGTCAAAATTGAACCCTTAACCGCTGAAGACTCCAACTAACACGTCAGAGAATGATAGAGCCAGGTGCAGAGGAATATTCCGCAGAAAACGCACCACCGCTGACGCCAGAGCAAGCGATCGCCAACCTGCAGTCACCAGATATTAGTCTCCGCTACTATGCCGCTTGGTGGCTGGGTAAGTTCCGGATCAAATCTTCAGAAGCTGTAGACGCCCTCATTGCAGCGTTAGAAGATGAAGCCGATAGAACAGAACTGGGGGGGTATCCTCTGCGACGTAATGCTGCAAGAGCGCTGGGAAAATTAGGTCATGCTAAAGCTATCCCCGGCTTAATCAAGTGCCTGGAATGCTCCGACTTTTATGTGCGGGAAGCAGCCGCTCAGTCTTTAGAAATGCTGCGCAACCCGATGGCGGCTCCAGCACTGATGCAACTACTGGAAGGGGGTGTAGAAGCTGCTGTACAAGTACCAGGACGCCCCCATTTAACCCAGCCATATGAAGCGGTGATAGAAGCCTTGGGAGCCATTGGGGCAACTGAGGCTGTTCCTATCATTCAACCTTTTTTAGAGCATTCGGTTCCAAGGGTGCAATGCGCAGCAGCTAGAGCTATGTACCAACTGACACAAGACCCAATGTACGGGGAGCGATTAGTGAAAATGTTGGAAAGCAGCACTCTACAATTGCGTCGCGTTGCCGTAGGGGATTTGGGTGCAATAGGGTACATGGCAGCAGCAGATGCGATCGCCAACGCTACGGTAGAAAACAGCTTCAAACTTATCGCCCTCAAAGGCTTACTGGAGTCTCAGCTCAAACAAGAGTTAGATTCATCTGTTCTTTGTAATAACGCTATCAAGGTCATGAACTTGATGGATTCACTGTTATAGTCCAAAGTCAAGAGTCAAGAGTCAAAAACTTTGGACTCTTGACTCTTGAACGCCAGTCGTCTGCGGAGGGAAAACGCCACTTGTAACAAGAGCGGCTCGCCGCCCAACGCAGTGGCTCCCCTCCTGGAGCTTACGCTCCTCTTGACTCTTGACTTCTGACCAATGACCAATACCCAACAACTCATTCACGCCGTGACCGAGGCAGACTCACCAGCACGAATGGTGGCGGCAGTGCAAAACTTGGCAGCAGCGAAGGATGCAGCGGCAATTCCTACTCTAATAGCAGTGTTTGGGTACAACAACCCACCAGCAGCGGTGGCAGCATTGACCGGGCTCACAGAGTTGGGAGAAGCTGCAGTGCCACAGTTGCTAGCACAAATAGACGACTATAACTATGGCGCAAGGGCTTACTCAATTAGGGCACTGGCTGCGATCGCTGATCCTCGCGCCTTAGATGTCTTGCTGGCAGCAGCCACGACTGATTTTGCCCCTAGTGTCCGACGTGCTGCTGCCAAGGGTCTGGGGAACTTATGCTGGCAGAAGCTGGATATTCCAGAACGACACACAGCCCAAGAAAGAGCACTCCAAGGCTTGCTTGCCATTTCCCAGGATTCCGATTGGTCAATTCGTTATGCTGCTGTTGTTGGTTTGCAAGCTCTAGCAAAAGTACCTGATTTGCAAGAGTCAATTCGGTCTAGATTTGAGGAAATGCTGGCAACTGATGTGGAGGAAGCAGTCCGCGCTCGTGTGCGATTGGCTCAAACACACGCGATAGATTGCCTTTCTTTTGCCCGATGAAGTTTACCATAAAATAAGGTAAAAGTAAAGATGACAATACCACTACTTGAATCTTCACCGACAACGCAGAATCAGCGTGTCGAAGGCTACGAAGTCCCAAACGAAGATACGCCAACTATTTACCGATTGGCAGATGCCACTTCCGACACAGATATTGATGCCATCATCTGGGCAGGGTATCGGCAAATTTTCAGCGAACATCTCATTTTAGAGAGATATCGTCAACCCTTCCTAGAATCCCAACTACGAAATCGGGCAATTAACGTCAGAGATTTTATCCGGGGGTTGGGCAAAACCGAAGTTTACCGAGAATTGGTGGGAGAAACCAATTCTAACTACCGCTTGGTTGACATCAGTTTTAAGCGGTTTTTAGGGCGTGCTACATACGGCAAAGACGAACAAATTTCTTGGTCAATCGTCGTTGCCACAAAAGGATTGCATGGTTTTATCGACGCAGTGGTAGATAGCGAAGAGTATCGCCAGAACTTTGGTGATGACATTATCCCTTTCCAACGCCGTCGCTTTAAAGACCGACCCTTTAACTTAGTAAATCCTCGTTACGCCGACTACTGGCGTAATCGTGAGTTGTCACAAGCTCTAGCTGGTCGTTCCTACTACCAAGTTGCGGTTTCTGGGCAATCCGTACAAAAGGGAATTCGTCAAGCGATTCCTTATAACTTTTTGGCAATGGCTGCTAGTATCGCACCAGGTGGACAGAATTACCAACGCACAAGCGACAGTGCCAGAAACTCTATCTCTTCTGTAGAGCTTCCGGAAACATACAGTTCAACTGGAGCTGAGCAACCAACTGTAAAACCTACAAAAGTTGCTTTACCTTATCGTTATATTCCCGGAAACAAGACCAGCTGAAGAGTCATTAGTCATTAGTCATTAGTACAAAAGCTAATGATATACGACATATGACAAAGAACAAATGACAAAGGACAATTAACAATGTCAATTCCTCTCCTGCAATACAAACCCAGTTCACAAAACCAACGTGTTGAAGGGTACGAAGTTCCTAACGAAGATACTCCCAGGATTTATCGCCTAGAAGACTCGCCTTCTGATGGTGAAATCAAAGAGTTAATTTGGGCGGCTTATCGCCAAGTTTTCAGCGAACACGAAATCTTGAGTTTTTACCGCCAGACTAATTTGGAATCCCAGCTGAAGAACCGAGCAATTTCTGCGCGTGACTTTATCCGGGGTTTGGCAAAGTCTGAGGCATTTCGTCGTTTGGTTGTTGAGACAAACTCCAACTACCGCGTCGTAGAACTGAGCCTCAAACGACTTTTGGGTCGTGCGCCATACAACAAAGACGAAGAAATTGCTTGGTCGATTAAAATTGCCACCTTGGGTTTTGGCGGTTTTGTCGATGCTTTATTAGATAGCGAAGAATATCTAACCAACTTTGGTGAGAATACAGTTCCTTACCAACGCCGTCGCTTTAAAGATAGACCCTTTAACTTGGTGACACCTCGCTATGGCAACTACTGGCGAGATAAGCAGGAAGATGAACGCTATAAGTGGGGCGACATCAATAACTTTTTGGAAATGGCGAATTCCATCAAGATTAATACCGTGAAATACACACCAGTGAGCACGGCAAATATTAAGATTCCCGACACAACACGGGAAACAAAACCACAAGGAATTCCTGTTTCCATTAGCCCTACAGCAAGTTTCCCCATAAGGTGAGTTGTGAGTCGTGAGTAGAATAACCAACAACTCACAACTAACAATCCTTAATGCGGGAAAATAATGAAAGAACAAGGATGTTGAGCAATCCAGTTTTTAGCTCTTTGTTTCAATAGTTAATTATTGACGAGGAAAAATAGAACATGGCACTGCCATTACTTGAATACAAACCAAGCAGCCAAAATCACCGTGTCAAGAGCTTTGGTAAGGCTGACCAAAATGAAGATACACCTTATATCTACCGTCTAGAAGATGTAAGCAGCTACACCGATATCCAAAACATTATTTGGGCAGGATATCGCCAAGTTTTCAGCGAGCATGAAATTCTCAAGTTCAATCGCCAGGTGACTCTGGAATCTCAGCTGAAAAATGGCTCGATTACTGTACGCGACTTCATTCGTGGTTTAGCTAAGTCTGAGGCTTTTTACCGTCTGGTTGTCTCGGTAAATAACAATTACCGTCTAGTAGACATCACACTCAGACGTTTGTTGGGTCGTTCATCTTACAACAAAGAAGAAGAAATTGCTTGGTCTATCGTAATTGGAACCAAGGGTTTTGGTGGCTTTGTGGATGCCTTGGTGGATAGTGACGAGTACACCGAAGCTTTTGGCGATAACACCGTGCCTTACCAGCGCAAGCGTCTGGAAGGACGCCCCTTCAACTTGGTCACTCCTCGCTACGGCGAAGACTTCCAAGAAACAGCTGGTACCGTCAAGACCGACTGGCGCTTCACGCTGGACAAATTCTACAGCCGCAAGTTCCAAGAACGGCAATTGGCAGAAGGCGATCCACGCAAGTACCGTGACTTGGCAACGTCTATCAATCCCCAAGGCAACTACGCTCAACGCGTTTCTGCTTTTGACCTTGATTATCTGAGCCTAGTTCCAAACCGTGGCAAACGCTAACATTTAAACTCTGATTCCCTCAAATTTCATGCTGGGTCTGGTGACCGCGTTGATGTAACATACAGGTTGACCTTTTTGTTAACTGGGTGTTGCGTTAAGTGGAGACTAGACCCAGTCGTTTTAGGATAAAAGTAATTTATATTATCTCGACTAATTAATCAACAATACTAAATCCTATAGAAAAGAATGGGGCGATCGCGCGTATGATACCCAACCGAGCAGAGCTTGGTTGCAGAGACACAAAGCGTTGGCAAAGCCTGTCTACAGAGCTGATCCAACCTCACCCTTCGTGCTCTGCCGGGCATCCCTCTCCTAAGCAAGAAGATGAAAAGATTTTAACTACGCTCAAAGCAAGGGTGAGATTTTGAGCTAGAGGTGTGTACACTGTAGGGCTTTGGGTGTATGTAATCAGTTTTGCAATTTATTTTTAAACTTTAAGGTATTCTCTGTACCTGTCTAGAAACAAGAGAACTCTGATAATAGTTAAGAATCGCTTACAAGAAGACTATCGGGACAAGCTCATAAAGTTGTATAATGACGGGAAAGTCAAAAAGCAAAACTGATTTTGACAACGTACTTTTTCTTATATCACTTGGAAAAAGCGACAAGACCGTTTGACTGTTAATTTAAGTGTGAGATTAAGGTTTTCCCATGAAAACCTAGACGAGGGGAAGGCGGGATAAATCCACACATCCTCCACATCTTGTCGCGGGAGTGGTAAATCACCGGACAATGAGTTGAGGACCATAGTTAACAGCGGAAAGACTTCGTTGTTAGCTCTAGTCCTCTAAAAATTTAGGTATCTCTATTCAGGCATTAGCTGACTATTACTGCGTGACTCAATGATATTTAATAATCAATTGTGGCTGCCTGCATCGGCAGATTTAACTTTGTTGCAGGATGAAGTTCATGTCTGGCGAATTAACCTTGACAGACCGGAAGCACAGCTGGAACACTTGGCAGCAACCCTCTCCAGCGACGAAGTTGGTCGGGCAAAGCGGTTCTATAAAGAACAGCATCGTCAGCGTTTTATTGCTGGTCGAGGTATCTTGCGAACGATATTGGGTCGCTACTTGGGTATAGAACCGCAACAGTTGCAGTTTTGTTATGAATCCTCTGGCAAACCAGTATTAGCTGAGACATTTGCCGATAGTAAACTATGGTTTAACTTAACTCATTCTCAAGGGTTAGCTCTGTGTGCAGTGAGTTGCGATCGCCTCGTGGGAGTAGACCTAGAATATATCCGTCCGATTTCTGATGTTCTCACACTTGCGAAACGATACTTTTCACCAGGGGAATATGCAGTGATGTGTGGGCTTCCTCCCCATCAAATGCAACAAGTGTTCTTTCGCTACTGGACTTGCAAAGAAGCATATCTAAAAGCAACTGGAGTAGGAATTGCTCAGCTAGAGCAAATAGAAGTTTCCCTTACTCCAACACAACCAGCAAAGCTAAAGACAGAAGAGCACTGGAGCCTGGTAGAAATTGTACCTGATAACAATACTGTTGCAGCTGTTGCTGTGGAAGGCTATGGCCTGAATTTGAAGTGCTGGCAGTATTGATACACGGTTAGTAGTCATTGCTATCTAAGAGTTAGGGCGGGTTTCAAACCCGCCCCTATTAAATATGCAACAATCATCAGCATTGTAAGCAGCACAAGGGCGCAATGCTGATGATTGTTGTTAAAATCTCATGCAAAGATGCAAAGACGCTAGTGGAACTTTAAAACTTTGTTTTTTACAAAGTCCCACTAGGAAAAACTTTGCGTCTTTGCCTGTGTGTATCCGTTTGTATCCATCAAAAAATGTTGGGTTCAGTATCTACCTCAACCCAACTTATCAACTAAATCACTTTCAACTGACTATGCAACGTTCAGAAAACCACTCGAAATCAAGTAAGAAGAGTATGTCATAAACAATTTCGAGTCTATTGGTGGACAAACAATAGAGCTTCCAGCAAGCGCCTCCAAAGTTGCTTGGCAGCTGATCGTTGGTCTTTTAGTTTGCAGGTATAAATCTGGGATAGTTAGTCCTTCTTGAGACCACCTTTCAAGCAAGAATGGTCGCAGTGTGTACAAAGGATTTTCTTGCGAAGTCACATTTGTTATTAACAGCGCCTGCCACTCATCGTAGGGAATCAATTGAATTGGAAAACCAAAAGAGCGCATCCAGTCAACTAACATCTTGAAAGACATAGGTTCAGGATGTTGTAAGTGGAAAGCTTTGCCTATTGATTCTTTCTGCATTGATAAATAGACAATTGCTTTGCTCACATAGTCTACAGGAGACATATCCAGCATATAATCCACATCAGGAAAAGCCCCCATCTCAAGACAGCCCTTGACCATTAAGTTTGTAAAATCATGAGTGTTAGAGATACCTGTTTGGCTGTCCCCTGCTATTAATGGTGGTCTGTGGATAGTGATGGGAAGCCCTCGTTCACCAGCAATCTTGACTAACTTTTCAGCAACCCATTTAGTCTGAGAGTAACCGAGATAAATACCCTCCCAATGGTTAAAGTCATCCTGTTCTGTGACAACCTTGCCAGCATAAGCAGGTGACTCAAAAACAGCAACACTAGAAACGTAATGCAGAGGTTTGACTTTGATTTCACTTGCCAAACGTATCACTTCCTGCGTTCCTAGAACATTGGCAGTCTTCAGAGCGGAGTAGGGATATACATAATTCAGCATGGCAGCACTGTGGTACACAGCGTCAAGATTGGCTG
Source organism: Nostocales cyanobacterium HT-58-2 (assembly GCA_002163975.1). Lineage (GTDB taxonomy): Bacteria > Cyanobacteriota > Cyanobacteriia > Cyanobacteriales > Nostocaceae > HT-58-2. Next base: position 976,059 of record CP019636.1, read on the forward strand.
CCAGCATTTCAAACCCTTCAGTACTCATACCTAAAAGTGGCTGAGATAAATCTCCAGGAACAGCAATAATTCTAGAACTGAAGTGTTCTTCCCAAATTGCATATTGTTGCAAATTTTTCTTCAGTTTTTGCTTGCCTTCCTCAGAATTAGCAGCACGTACTAGGCAATAAATATCTGCATCAGTTGTCTGTAGGAGTTCATGAATTAAAAAAGCTCCTAAAAAGCCTGTTCCTCCAGTTAAGAAGACATTATCCAGTTCACTTGTAAATTGAAAATTTGATGCGGGACGGATATTTGGATCTAGAACAGCTTCAGCACTCAAATCGAGGGTTGCCGTTTTGAAAGTAGCAACATTTGTTCGAGGGGTCACTCCCGTGTCTTCAACCTGTGACTCTACATCTTGCGATTCTTCAGCTAAACGTTGTGAAAGTGCTTCAATGTTTGGGTAGTGCCACAGCAGCATGGGAGAAACTTCAAATCCCAGCCTCTTTTCTGCTTTAGTAACCAAAAGCATGGCTTGCGCTGAGTCTAAACCATAACTCTCTAAAGACTCTTGAACATTGATTTCATCAGGTGCGATTTTGAGTGCCTCAGCAAGAATAGATATCAGCCATGCTTGAATTTCTTCTGACGTATGAGCCTGTTTTGAAACCATTATTTAGACACCTCTAACATAATTGTCTGCGATTTCTTAGAAACCCGGTTTTTTAAACCCTGAAGTTTGTAGCTACAAGCTAAGTAGGCGGGCATAGTTAAACGTAGGATGTGTTAGGCGTAGCCGTAACGCATCAATTGTTTAAGTAGGATGTGTTAGGCGCAGTTGTAACGCATCAATTGTTTGAACAACATGGATTACGCTTTGCGCTCCCCATTCTACATAGAATCACCAGGATGATACTGACAGTATTCATCTGATATTTGCAGTCCTTGCAGTTTTAAACTTTGAATGCGATATAAAAATGCTGATCCGGTCATAATGTGATGAGCAACATCAACGACTCGGCGATTCTTTGGTTCGGCTAAATAAGAACCACGAACCCAGTCATTAAAACTGCCCATGACTGGACCACACCAAATTTGATAATCGACTTCTCGACCCTTTTCTCCAGAACTGGACCAGCGAGACGACAATCCTAAATACCAGCGAAAAATTGCTGCCATTTTCATTTTGGGATTATTGATTGCTTTCCCTAGTTTTTCAGGATTTCTTTTGGATAAATAAGTGGCAGTTTCTTCCCATATCTGAGCAAGGCTCTTACGAAAAACTTGTTTTTCTAATTTCTCTCTTTCCTCATTAGGAATATCTTCAATTGAGTCATAGTTTCTGTATATTTCATACAGTTTCTGTGCTCGTAGAGGAAACATAGTTCCTCTTTTTAAAACTTGAAGTTTAACTCCCATTTCAAACATATCTGCCGCTGGCGCCATCATCATGTCAGCCATTTCTGCTTGTGCTAGCAATTGCTTGGTATATTCACAAGTTCCAGCTTCGATACAAGACTGGTTAACTGAACCAGTCACCACATAAGCAGCACCCATCATAAAGCCGGCTATTGCTGATTGTGGTGTCCCAATTCCTCCAGCAACTCCAACTCTAATGGGTGTTGAGTAACGATATTTGTCTTGAATTTCATTTTTTAATGCCAAGATAGAAGGTAAGAGACAAACTAGGGGACGATTGTCTGTATGCCCGCCAGAATCAGCTTCCACAGTAATATCATCGGCAATGGGAAGCTGAGATGCAAGATTTGCTTGTAACTCACTAATGAGTCCTTTTTCAACAAGTTCTTTCAGGATTTTTAGGGGTGCTGGTTGGAGAAATTTGCTAGCGACTTCTCGACGGGAGATTTTTGCAATAACTTTGTTTTTGATTTCAATTTGATTGGCTGCATTCACGCTCAAGCCAGCCGCACGGTAATAGACAATATTGGGAGTCAAATCCAAAAATGCTGAAGCTTCTACCGTTCTGACCCCATATTTGAGGTATAAATCTACTGCACGACGTTCAATGGCAGGTTCATTAGGACTGTGAATGAGATTAAAAGCGTAGGGACCTTGAGGTAAGGCTTTTTGAATACGGTTAATAGCTGCTTCAAGACGGTCTGGACTTAAACCACCAGCACCAAAGGAACTCAGGATTTTTTCTTTTCCGAGTGCAATGACCATCTCTTCAGATGCAATACCGCCAGCCATTGCACCTGTTGCATAGGCATATTTCACACCATGAGAGGAAAGAAAACTGGGGTCTCCTAAATTCTGTGTTGGCATGGGTGGAACTGTCATCAACAATTCCACTTGTCCTGTTTTTCCATTCTCAGTAGGACAAGAATAACCCTCATTGGTGACACCAATTTTTCCTGCGAGTCTGACGATATAACAAGGTTTATTTAAATTCAGCAATTTATCTTTGATAGCTGATTGTTCAAAAGCTACACAATCTAAAGAACCTTTCCAAACTTGATTGTGATTGAAGGAGTTACCAAAAAAGCCAAGACCGTTATTGTATGTACCTAGTACGGCATCTTCAATGTTCACTGTAGCGATTCCCTTGAAATGTTCGTAAGAGAAAGTTTTTAGGGGTTGATAAGCTAAAACACATCTAGGAGCGCATATTTACTTGTTAGGGTCAAGAGTCAAGGGTTAAGAGTTTTTTGACTTTTGACTTTTTGACTACCTTCACAAAAGAATGTGCAATTTAAATGTGCAATAGCTTACCAAATTACTGATTGAGCAAGTTCTCAGCACAAGCTATTTGTAATTGAATAATTTCGCTCATCTGTTGGCTAAATTCTTGTCTAGATTTTAAGAAATCAGCGTGAGCTTTATTAACGCTGGAATTGTTAGTGCTTAACTTTTTGTACTGAGACTGATTCAAGTCAAATCGAGTCACTGCATAGCCAAGTGATTGTGTGTCAGTAGGTGGATACAGAGTGGGTTGAGAAATAACTTTTGGTGTTACAGTTGATTCACAAGATTCTAACTTTTCTCTAGAATGAAAACTGTTATTAGTGGTATTTTTCACGTTTTCTTTCTCTTGCTTAGTTGTTGATAGTGTTATGTTGCGGGAATGACTTCTGCCATTGTGGATACTGGTTGAATCATTAGGAGAATTCGTGAGTTCAAAATTTCTAGAAACAGATGCCTTCTGATGCTGAGTGCTAGAAGTATGAAGCGTTTTTTTGCTAGCTAAATTTTGGAAAAGTTTACGATTCTCATCAGTTAATATTTTGTCAACAAATTTGTTTCCACCTACCGTGAAAGTTCTCACAGTCGGTTTCACTTGGCTAGATGCTTCTGTTGTTTGACCATACAGTGGAGATAAATCAACACAAACCTGATGACTGAAGAGTTTTGCTAGCGCTCTGATAATAGAGGTATGGTCGTCTATACCTCTTCTATTTAGGGATACAGTAATATGCTCTTTGTTTTCTAAGATCTTATCAATCCATCGAGAACAAACGTTGCCAGACCCTGCTTCAATGAAGATTCTTGCTCCATCCTCGTAGACTCGATTTACTAGTCGAGGAAAATCAATCTGTTGACACAAGTTTTTGGCAAGGCTATGAGCGATGACATCACTATCAAGTGTAATGGGTTCACACTCTGCTGCAGAATAAAAAACAATACCGGGTATATTGTGAGATGGTAATGTGTTGACTCGAACTATTTCTTTGTACTCCGATCGCATCGGTTCACAATGGATAGCATGGTTGAAGAGAGCACGGAAAGCATTGCAACCCAAAGCTTTTATCACTCTCTGACACCCGGCTGTATCACCAGCAATTAAAACTTCTTCTGGTGTATTTATCTGAGTTAAATAGACGCGATTTTCATTTTTGAGGCATTCCCTAACCTGGGATGGAGTCGCCATGAGAAGATATGTACTCCAAAAATCATCGTCTGGTGATTGTTGTGCTGATGGTAATCTCCAGTATTCGCGTACAGCGTTTTTCGCTCCAGATATTCTGTCTCCAAATAAAGGGGATGCGTGAAAGGCACTAATTCCTTGGCTAAAGTTACTCCATACCCCCATCGAAGACATCATGCTCGTCTCGCCTAGGCTATACCCAAACACATATTTTGGCTTCACCCGAAAATCATCGCGAATAATTGTCGTCAAGAGTCTGGCAAGACCCATGTCAGTTTCAAAGACAGCCAAGGCATCACTGAGGAATTGCTGTTCAAGAGCTTCTATTTGCCTAGTTGATAATTTATTTAAGCTTCTGGGAAAGACGAGTTTAGCAATGTCGGCGACAACACTAAAAAGACTTTTGATTGCCAAGTCGTCATGCACCCTGGGGAATAGGCGGAAGAGATTACGACTAATGCCAAGATAGGAATTAACCGCAGCCGGATAAACATATGCAACACCCCCTTTTTTGCCCAATGGTTTAGCTGTGAAATAACTGCCAGTCGGTGTTTGCCAGTCTTCCCCGGTTTCAAAGGCATTATTCACACCTTTGACGGCAGCTTCAATTTCTCTTGCTAATTCATTTTTGTTGCGTCCAAGAATTGCGATCGCATAATTTGCCTCAATATGCTCTGTTACGAAGTTCTGTTCGGAGGAAACCTCCGCTCGGACTTCGCGCTCTTTATAAACAGCGAAAGTTTGGCTTGCAGCAACTTTTAAAGAAGTACAATTTTCGATGGTTGTTTTGAGGGCGCTAATCTGATCTAGTAAGTCGGAGCGATTCTGACCTGTAATGGGGAACAAATAATAAGGTGTTTGCTCCAAATACTTGCTGTGGCGCTGTATCTGATCTGGATCTTCCGACAAGATGAGGTGAGCATAAGTGCCATCCATCCCCATGCTATTAATTGCCGCGACTCGCTTTTTCGCCTCTTTACCTAAAAACCAAGGTCTTGATTCTGGGGCGACATAAAAGGGGCTCCCTTGCCAAACCTCTTGGTTTTTGACACCAGACCATTTGGGAGTTGCGGGAATGTATCTGTGATAGAGACAAAGAGCAGTTTTAATTAGGCTGGCAATTCCCGATGCGACATATGTGTGACCGATATTTGCCTTGACGCTACCTATTGCACAGTTAAGACCATTTGTCTCAGATGGATATGCCTGAACCAAACCTTGGATTTCTGCTTCATCTTCTTGGGGAATACCACTACCACAAACTTCTAAATATTCAATGTCTCGGGGTTTGATACCTGCAATCTCAAAAGCTTGTTGACAAACAGAGTTGACAGCTGCGGCATCAGGCGTTGTCAGACGATTTTGCAAGTCAGGGGCGGGTGAATGCTGTTGTGCAAAACTCACGGCATCAACAACAGCATAAATGCGATCGCCCTCTTTTTTGGCTGTATCTTGGCGCTTGAGAACGACTGCGCCCGCACCTTCGCCAACTGTCCAGCCATTCGCCTTTTGGTCGTAACTTAAGGTATTGACTCCTGTATTAATTTGTCCTGATTGATTTCGCAGCAAGATATTCTCTACCCCGCCAGCTAAATCAACCGCACCCACAAGCACAGCATCGACTTCCCCAGCAGTGAGTAGCATTTGTGCGATTTCCAACACCTTAAAGGTGGAATTTTCTCCAGCTGTGATAGTGAATGTTGGACCCGTCAAATCCCACATGGAAGAGATACGACTTGCCATGATGTTGGCAATGTAACTCAGATATTCGCCAGTTTCTACGGTATGGTGAATACCGTCTTTAACAATGCTTTCTAACTGAGCTATTTTTTCTGAGGGTAAAGAAATTTCTCCAGCAATCAAGCCTTCTTTAATCTGCCAAGAGAGATTCCATCTCTGCTGTAACTGGTGAACAGAAAATTCTGTCTCTGCAGCGACGAGTACTGCAACATTTGCACCTTCTTTAATTCCCGCATCTTTGAGAGCGCGATCGGCAACTTTGAGAAGTAAGAGCTGTTGTGGATTCAATTTAGACAGTTCATTCGGGGGGATTTTGTAAGATAAGGTATCAATTTCTAAATCTTGAATGTATGCGCCGACAGGTGGTTTACCATCTGGCAAGCCATACTTCTTGAGTAAGTCTTGTTGCTCTTCTAAGCCGTGCCATCTGTTGGGTGGAAGGGTTATAAAATGCTGTGTTCCATCGTAAATACTACGGTCAAAAGCATCTAATCCATTGCAGGAAGCGAAAAAGGCATCCATGCCGATGATGGCGATTTTGTCAAGTCCCACTGCTTGAGATGGGGAGGTAGTATCAGGTTCAGTTGATATCCCTCGAAACCCCACCCCGGCTGTGCCACCCCTCCCCGCATGCGGGGAGGGGTTAGGGGTGGGGTTCTCTTGTTCCAAAATCATATGAGCGTTAGTTCCACCAAAACCAAATGCACTGATGGCTGCTCGTTTGACTGGTGTTTTTTGGGGCCACTTGGCAGTACTTGTGACAATTCTTTGAGGTGAAATGACGTTGTTTTCGCATCCTATGGGGTCAGTGACATGAATTGTCGGGGGGATGACACCTTTGGACATACTTAAAAGGACTTTAATCAAACTCACTGAACCAGCGGCAACAAGCAAATGACCAACGTTTGCTTTAACAGAACCTACCAGAGGAGTTGCTTGATGCTGACCAAAAAAGCTTTCTATGGAGTTAAATTCGGTGGTATCTCCCAACAAAGTGCCTGTTGCATGGCACTCCATATAATCAATATCTTTCGGACTCATCTGTGCTTCTTTGTAAGCGCGTTCAAAGGCGAGAATTTGCCCTTTAGAACTGGGACTGAGTAAGTGTTTTCCGCGACCATCGTTGGAGAGCCCAGTACCGCCGATGGTGGCATAAATGCGATCGCCATCTCTGAGTGCATCACTATATCGTTTCAGCACAACCATTCCGACTCCCTCAGCGGTCATGAGTCCTCTAGAAGATTTATCCAGGGGACGACTGAGGTCATTGTCTTCTGGATACCCTTGGATACCGGAAAACAACATCCGTAAAAACAGAGGGTCAGAACAGCTAATTCCCCCAGCCAACATCAAATCTGCTTTGTGCGTCCACAGATAGTGAGATGCAAGTTTAGCAGCATACAAGGGTGAGGAACAAGCAGCATCAATGCACAAATGAATGTTGGATAAAGCAAGGGCTTGAGCAATGACAGCAGATGGCAAACCGGAAATCATTGCGTTGTAAGTTGAGGCTTCTACAGATGATTTTAAAGAAGCTAAATCAAATTCCTCACACTGCAAAAGCTCTCTTAACACAGGTGTTAGTACCTGTTGATATATAGGGGAAAATAATTGATTGGAGAATTTTGTAGGTAGAGAAAGAGTACCTAATATCACTCCACATTTTGCCAGAGCAGTTTCATTTCCCAAATAACCACTGTGTTGCAAAGCTTGTTTTGCAGCATCAAGTGACCATTGAAAAGTATTATCTAAACCTTGCAAAAAGTCCGCTGGTAGGTTGTATCCTGTTGGATCAAACTGAAAGTCACGAATGAATGCTCCCTTCAAAGAATAAATTTTTTCTGGTTTACCTTTGACTGGATCATAAAAAACTTGCGGATCGGCTCCTATTTCACGAGCAGTGATTGATGATATTGAATCTTTTTGTTGGATAAGATTTTGCCAAAATTCTTCAGGATTTTTGGCATCAGGAAAGAGGCATGAGAAACCGATAATTGCTATCTTTTCCATGGTTTATGTCCTTATTTTGAATGAATGCAAAAGATGTATTCGATTGTGAGATTGCTTGTTCCCAGCCTCTGGCTTTGGGTGTACTACGTGAGAATCTATCTTTAGTCGTCTGTCAAGATTGATTTGATGAGTTTGTAGTGGCGCTTTAGCACTACTACAAACTTAACCTTCTCATCTCATGAATTGCTTTTTAGGGATTGAGTAGGTATGATAACCCCCTTACCTCCCAAAAGACGAGAGTAAATTTGCCCTTGGGCATCATGTACGATAAAGTCAGCGACAACACTAGTTGCTGTTTTCCCTTTCACTTCACAGGAAACATAAAAAGGAGTATGACTAGGAGTTTCCGCATATTGTTCATATTTTTGAATACTTGCTGGCAAGCATATTTCTTGATGAAAATGCTGCATCCAAATCCATAAAGGATGGGTACTCAAGTCAATTAAATAAGGATTAAGCCATCGAATTGGAAACTGTCCTTGTTGTTGCTCAGTGATTCCCTGCCAGATGCATTCAGTAGTGATTTTTTCTGAGCTAATGTTTAAAACTCCTGTGAGTTCTTGAAAAGAAATTCCGTGAAATAATGGAAAGAATGATGGTGTTGTTTTTTGATAAAAATCTCTGCCAGTAATAGTAATGATGTTATCTTCTGCAAGATTCAAGGATTCGTAAGTGGGACGGTTAGGAAGTTCTCGCACGAGATGAACGTGGTCTATGCTGAAGTGGTAATTGATTTTGCCTTCAGGAGTTTTGCTCCATATTTTTGCTTGAAAAATAATTTCTTGAGAATCTGTTTTAGCTGTTTCTTGTAAATCTAAAATGTATTCATTTGCTAAAGTTTCAGTAAAGTAAATTCCCTTTAAAACTTTGAAATCTGTGTAATTGAATAATCTATACCCAGGATAAAGTTCTTCGCAGGAATTGACAATCCATGACACTGCACAAGTAGCAGGCAAAACTGGTTTACCACCAATCACATGGTCCAGCAAAAAGGGATTGGCTTCAAGTGACAGTTTACGACGAATGCGGTACGTTTGCAGTTCGGGGTTGAGTGGTGCAGGAGGTGGAATCAGAGGGCTACCAATGACAACTTGTGCTGTTCCCTGATTGATGGGATGAAGTTCGTTGACAAGCATTTGTGTCCCAACTTCGACAGGAAGAATATCAATACCACGTCGGGCAAACTCTTTTTTCAATTCTGGTGTCACCATACCGCTTTCCCAACCACCCCAGTTGATAGCCACGACATGACATTCGGGGTAGCGTTGCTTAACGAGATGGGCTGATTTGTTGAGAATTTCATTGGCGATCGCGTAATCAGTCTGACCGATATTACCGTAAAAACCTGTTACAGAGGAAAACAAAACTAAATACTCGAGTTGATTGGGTTTGACGCAAGATAGAAGATTTTCTAGACCTTTAACTTTGGCGGTGTAAACTTTCTCAAAATCCTGTTCTGTTTTCTTTTCAATCAATTTATCAGCTAAATTACCAGCACCGTGTATGATGCCAGTAATCGGTCCAGTCCGCTCAACGACACTAGCAAGTCTTTGCTTTAAATCATCTCCATTAGTCACATCAACACTCAAATATTCAGCATCTCCTCCTACTTGTTGAATTGCTTCTAAAGTCTGTTTGATTTCTCGGTTAGAGATAATTTTGTTATAGAGCTTTTGTACATTCATAGGCATGGGCTTCTCTCCAAGTGAGAGAAGGTATTCCATGATGCGTTTTTTTAATATTGGTTCATCAAAACAATCTTTAGCCCAATCTGGTTCTTTATCTAGGAGTTCTGAACGACCTATAAGGATAAATTTGCAAGGATGGTGCTGTGCTAATTTGATTGCACACTTGGCTGTAATGCCTTTGGCACCGCCACTCACAAGAAAAACTGATGTGGGGCGAATCTTGGTTGTTAGTGTCATAAATTCCCTGTAAAATTTGTATTTTTGTTAACAAAGATTGATTTTTAACCTCTTTCAAATTCAAAGAAAGAAGCTATCTTATACTCATGTTTCTGAAAAGATATTGATGGGTACAAAACTTCAGAAACTGATTTTTTGGAGACGTTGAATGGTTGTAGAAGGTTTATGCGAGTGTCTGGTCTTTCTAAAGGCGGCGTTTCTTGAGGTGGAGGTAAAGTTAGTACCGCTACAATTAAAGCTAATACTACCATAAGAGCTGCTATAACTGGTAGTAAATTATCATTATTTTCTGTTTCTTGAACATGAGGAGAAATGAGTTGAAAATGAGGAGGAACAAGTTGAATATCACCGAGGTCTCTTTCATTAGGTAGTAATTTAATGAAGGAAGAATATGTTTTGTATCCCTTGACTTCTATCGTTATTTCTCCTTCAAGAACACGACTGTTACCAAAGGAGATAGGAAATTTATAAATTCCTTCCAAGTCACTGTAAACAACACGTGAAAAACCTGGTAAATGAATTGAGACTTTAGCTCCACTGATAGGAGCTTGTTTTTCTCTATCAAGCACACGACCGAGATAATGAATTTCTTGATTATTGGACATAGTTTTAGGTGAGGAGGTCAGGAGAGTAGAGGGGCTTAAAGTTTCCTCTGGGAATGAGGGTAAAGTGGGGGAGTGGAGGAGGTCGGGGAAGAGAATACTATCTCATTTACCTTTGCTTCTCCATCTTCCCTATCTCCCTCTACTCCCTTTTCTTTGCCACCTGGTTAAATGTTGGGAGTGCTAATTAAGGTGACTCGTCCCTGTGAACCGTAAGCAACTTCGGTGATGTAACGGTTGGGATCATGTAACTCGGCAAAAATGTGATGTGCTGACTCTTCTGCGTCAAGGTGAGGACTTAAGTCAATTGCTCGGCAAAACACTTGTTGCCATTCCCAGTTAAGAGTCTTAGTCAATCCAAATAGACCAGCACTGATGGGACCAAAGTTGAGATTTTGTCCTAAACCAAAGGCGCCATCCAGACGAACAACAGTGCAAAAACAACTACGTCCATAACGTGTGGCTTGATTGAGGGATTTTTTCAAGTGTTTTGCTATGAGAAAGACGTGTTTGACAATTGCTTTTTCCTGTTCAAGATAAGGAATTTTGCCGTTGTAACTGACCTCAAACAAGGGATTTAGATGGATAAAAGCACCAATTGAACCATAGCGAGTGGAGATGGTAGCTAATTGTTGTTGCAGATGTTCTTCACTTAAATCTGCAAGATTGACGCGATGCACTCCTACAGGTAAAGGAGAGTGCTGTGAAACAAGCGATTGGGGAAAACTTAGAACAACAACTTTCCAGCCTTGCTGTGTAAGAGATTGAGCCAATTTGGAAGTTGTGAGAGAGCCATCATCAGTTAGTAAACCGACGTGCCCCTCAGGTAAGGTGAAATCTAAAAAATCTGGTTGAGGTAGAGTTTTCAGTTTCACTTGACGACGCAGGGGATTGTTGTTTAAGTTACCCGACGGGTTGGAGGGCTTGTTCAGAGACTTTTTTTTTTCCGTACCAGCTAACTTTTGCAAATACTCGACAATTTGACCGATGGTACGTAATTCTCCGAGTTCTTCTACATTTGGTTTGGGCAAATTAGGGTACATCTCCTGCATTGTCCCCAAAATTTCCACACGTTTAATGGAGTCAATGCCCAAGTCTGCTTCCATATCCATGCTCAAATCCAGCATTTCTACTGGGTAACCCGTCTTTTCGCTGGTGATTGACAACAAGGTTTGACCCAAGTCTGCTAAATCCGTGTCTGCTGCTTCTACCTCTTTAGTTACTAGGATTGAGTCAGAGGTGAAGAGTGGGGATGGAGTGAGGGATAAATTCTCGACTTCCTCTTGTTTTGGTGTTTTTACTTCCTCTTGCAGAGAAATAGCAGTTTCTACAGCAATAGATTGAACAACATTAGATTGAGAAGCACTCGATTGCAGACATTCAACAATTTGACCGATGGTGCGTAGTTCTCCCAGTTCTTCCACATTTGGTTTGGGCAAGTCTGGGTACATCTCCTGCATTGTTCCCAGAATTTCTACACGCTTAATGGAGTCAATCCCTAAGTCTGCCTCCATATCCATGCTCATATCCAACATCTCTACTGGGTAGCCTGTTTTTTCACTGATGATTGCTAACAGCTTTTCACCCAAATCAAGCGTATTTACACTCACACTAGAGGTTGTTGTAGAAGAATCTGTGGGGATAATCTCTGGCTTGATTGCCACAGGTTCAGTGACGACAGGTGAGGAGATGGGCAGAGGTGCAACGGATGGAGTCACAGATGGAACGGATAAGTTATCTGTGGGGGTAGCAGAGAAACCATTCGCTCCATTCGTTACAAAATCTATTACTTTGTGTGTTTGCGTTTGAGTGGCAACTTCCGCGACTGAATGCAATTGTGCATCCATTTTGACTTCCGGCTGGGTTTCAATTGCCAGTGTTTGAGGAGTCGAAGAAACAGGGGTGTCTTGTTTGGAAGTCGTTGTTTCTAAAGCAATAAGAAGCTCACGTTTTTTATTTGCGGCTGTTGTTTCGTCAACAGATACCACAGGTTGAGTTATTGCCAGCTGACCATTGACCACCTGTGAGTACTCTTGCTGTAAGAGTTGGAAAAAGTTTTTGGTGTACTCTACCTGAGTCTTGAGATATTGCTCATGAACACGCAGAGTATCACTTTGTTGAGAGTGAAACTGCATTATACTACGCTCTAAGCTTTCCATGAGAACTGGCTTGAGCTTTGCAGCTTCTTCTGAAGATTTGCAGTTGGCAAACAAAGAATTCTGCTGCTGCATCAGTTGGAAAAAGGTTTTGGCATATTCCACCTGATGATTGAGATAGTGTCCGTGAACTTGTAAACTTTCGCTTTGATTTTGCTGAAATTGTGTCAGGACGTATTCTAAGCTTGCTAAAACTTGTTGATAATTCACGGGTTGATCTGGATTTGTTTGCATTTTCGGCTGTGGAATGGGTTGAGATGAAGGAGGAAGTGGGGAGACAGGGCTGGTGGAGGGTTGGGGATTGGGTGTGGAGGGGAAAGGAGGTAGAGGAGATGAAGGAGAAAGGGGAGTATTTAAAGATTCTCCTTGTTTGCTAGTTTTGTACTTGTGTCCTCTTCCATTAGTTTCCTTTGCCTCAATCTTCTGGTTAGCTGGAAGTAGGGATTTATTTGTGTGCCCGTTGCTGTCTGCAACTGTTGCTATGGGAGTGGTGGTAATAGTGGTGAGTGTTGCTATGGGTGGTTTTGAGTCTGTGGGAGCGTTATCTTCAGATGTGCTTGCAGGTAATTTCACTTTGTGTCCATCCTGCAAGGCTTGCTCAAATGCCATTTTTGTTTTTTCTGAGACGTAGTTAATGCCATTGAGGCGCACGCTCAATCCCTTGCTTTTCTCGGTTGCAGGTATAGGTTGTGGCAGTTGGTAGGGATCGAGGTTTTTCAAGGACAGCCCAGCTACACGTAACTGAACGACGGCTTCTCTTAAAGAGCGATCACTATCTTTTTGAGCACTCTGGTTCAAGGCGACGGTTAAGTGAGGGCGATCGCCCAAAATATCTTTCACTAAACCTGTGAGAATTTTCTTCGGACCAAACTCAACAAAGCAAGAACCACCTGCTGCATAAATATTTTCGATTTCCTGCTTAAACAGCACCGCATTAGAAAGGTGAGTTTCTAGAATTCTTTGAATCTCTGCTGCTTCCTTGGGATACTGCTTTCCTGTGACATTCGTGTAAACAGGTATTTTCGGATTTTGGAAACTGATACTCTTGATAGCTTGAGCAAAAGCTTTCTGAGCAAAAGCAATTAGCGGTGTATGGAAAGCTGCGGACACAGGTAACAACACAGATGTATATCCTTGTTCTTGTAGAGCCTGCCGCACTTTTGCTATTTCCGCTGCCGGTCCTGCCAACACTACTTGACGAGGAGAATTGAGATTAGCAATTGTCACCCGAGGGAACTGCCTAAGAACTGCTTTTACCTTGCCAACTTCTTCTTTGACAGCCAGCATCGCCCCTGCATCATAATCAGGGTCTTGAGGAGCGCCCATTGCTTGACCCCGAGCCTTCACTAAGAAGCAGTAATCTTCATCACTCAACACACCTGCAGCCCATAAAGCTGTGAGTTCTCCAAAGCTGTGCCCTGCAACAAAATCTGCTTGGAACCCAGCTTGTTGCAGTATTTTATATAACCCTGCGCTCAACATCCCAATTGCTGGTTGAGCATATTCTGTGCGCTGTAATGCAGCAACTTGTGCATTTTTTTCTGCCTCCTCAAACACAGGATGGGGAAACACAATCTCTGAGAGTGGCTGTAAATTATTTTTGAGCAAAAGGCTATCCATGTAGCCAAAAAGACGCCGCAAGGTGGGAAAATTCATCACCAATTCCCGACCCATATCCAAATATTGAGAACCTTGCCCAGAGAACAAAGCAACAACTTTTCCACTCAACTCAAGACCAGAAGAGCGGTAATAAATTCCTTGGGGATGCTCCCACGAAGAGTCTGAGGCTCTGTTTTTTAGTAACTCAATACTTATTTGCAGAAATTTGCAAGCCTCAGCACAAGAAGCTGCAACAAATCCAACTCTCGCTGCATTCAGAGGAATGTCTTTTGATTTACAAGCCTCTACAAGCTCCACATAATTTCTGTTACCATCCTCAGATTGCAACTTACCTAAAATCTCTTCACAGCTTGCTAATAACTGTGCAGAAGTTTCAGCAAACAGCAGCACCTCACTGGGAGTGTTGTGTATACGGTAAGCACGCTCTTGTTCAGCTTGGTATTCTTCTAAAACAACGTGATAGTTTGTACCGCCAAAGCCAAAAGAACTGATACCCGCACGTCTTGGTGCTTCCCCTTCAGCACGAATCCATGGTCTAGTTTCGGTATTTAAGTAAAACGCCGAGTTGTTGATATTAAGTTTGGGGTTGGGTTGAGTAACATTGATTGTGGGCGGTAGTATCTTGTGATGCAAAGCCAATGCAGTTTTGATTAAGCTTGCAGCACCTGCAGCAGCTTTGGTGTGTCCGATTTGAGATTTCACGCTGCCGAGTGCAATGTACTGCCTATGTGAGTTGTTCCCAAAAAATTCTCTTAAAGATGCAAATTCGGTGGGGTCCCCAGCCATTGTACCTGTACCGTGCGCCTCCATTAAGCTGACAGTCTCAGGTGAAAAGCCGGCATCCTCATAAGCACGCTGCAAGGCTTTGACTTGTCCTTCTTGCCGGGGTGCATAAATACTTTTGTACCGTCCATCGCTGGAGGTGCCAATTCCTTTGATGACTGCGTAAATTTTGTCGTTGTCTCGTATAGCGTCTTCTAGGCGCTTGAGGACAACCATACCAACACCTTCACCCAGCATCATCCCATCGGACTTGGCGTCAAAGGGTTTAACGTTATCACTCGGAGAGACAGCAGGTGTTTTGCTAAAACACATATAAGCCATGATGGTGTTGTCACAATCAACTCCACCGGTTAGCATCATGTCGCAACGATGCTCTACAAGTTCGCTAATTGCCATTTTTAAAGCGGCAAATGAACTGGCACAAGCAGCATCGACAACGCAATTTATTCCGCCTAAATTTAAGCGGTTGGCAATTCTACCAGCAACGACGTTACCTAACATCCCGGGGAAAGCATTCTCATCCCAGTTCACATAAGCGCTTTTGATTTTCTTGATAATTTTTTGGGTATCTTCATCGGATAAACCGCTGCTTTTCAGTACCTTTTCCCAAACGGGATACTCTAAGCGGGCGGCGAGAGGCAATCCTAATTGGCTTCCTGCTACGCCTAAAATAACCCCAATCGTCTCGCGATTAAACTCACGGGATGTGTCATAGCCAGCATCTTCCATTGCCTCTTTGGCAACGACTAGACTTAAGAGTTGTGCAACATCTGTCACTTCTAAAATGCTGGGGGGAATCCCAAATTCCATAGGGTTAAAATCAACATGTGGAATAAACCCACCTCGTTTGCAGTAGGTTTTTTCTTCTGGTGTTCTGGGATTGGGATCATAGTAATCTTCTATGTTCCAATGTGTCGCAGGAACATCAGTAATTCCATCAATTTTATGAATAATATTTTGCCAGTACTCTCGCAAGTTTCTAGATTTTGCAAAAAGAGAAGCCATACCAACAATGGCTATAGGATTATGTTGTAGTTTTCTATTAATTTTATTAACTGTCAAGGATTTATCAGACATCATTTTCTTCTCCTCAATAGACCTATACACAGCCTTTTCAAAGTTGTTTATTTGGGCTTCCAATTCCGCCAAGGCAGTATCAAGTGAATTAGCAGACATAGGACATAGACTCATCGTGAGTAGCGTAGTTTGTGTAGCTGCAGCGATTTCTGTGGCGAGTCAAAAAAGGACTATTTCCTATTTGAAGCAGCTATCCTATCTGCAAACAGTAAAAGATTCTGTTCAAATCAACACCACATGAGAGATACAACCCTGGTGAGTTAATCCTCTTAGCGTTTTAGGAGATTTTGGAAATGTTACAGCAATTTTTACCAAAAATACTATACAATACCCGACTCCTGATGTTGTGGTAACAGATCGATGACATTATTGAAACTCGTAAAATAGTCTTGCAGTGCATTAGCTGCTGGACCAGTAAATTCCATCCATTCAGAAGATAAGTGATTGTGAGGATTTTGAGAAATGGTTTCCTGCTGAGACAATGGAAACTTGGGAGTAGCTATGAGGACAGAAACGCTTTTTTCTCCAGAACTTGTTTGATGATTTAGTTTAACTGCGGCAACGTAGCTGGTGTTAATGACAACGTTCTGTATCTTGATAAATGCCATGGCAAGTTTCAACGTCCAAGATAATATATTCTATGGAGTTCGGCAAACAATGTTTGACAAATCCGTTACCGAAAAAACACCCCTCACCATCCGAAAACATGGAAAAAATCAAACAAATAATTGAATTATCACTTGGTGATAGCAACCAGACTATTTTTAGTTCTTTGCTCTCAATAAACTAAAATAATGTGTCTTACTGCTTTAAAGCGTGATAATTAATAAAAACACTAGCATAAACAAGAAAAATTGAATAGTTTATTTTTAGCAATTTTAGAAAAAAATAGATTATTTGCAGATATAAACTTTTTAAAAAATAAAAAAGTATAACTGTTTACTATTGTTCTACCTTCTATCAATTTCTTTGTTGGGCTTGTAAGTTAAATCTTTTCTCATTTAAAAATAATTGTATTTTTTGTAAATTTGCCAACTATTTAACCAATACCTACACTAGAAGGTCATTTATAAAGTAGATCTTTGGTAGGATGTGTTACGGCTAGTCAAGATTTGAAAGTTTAAGAGAGTGAAAACTTGCCGTAACGCATCGCAAAAGTTGGTGTGTTATACCGTTTCACTTTAAGGTTGATACAAATAGGCAGCAGGGGAGCACCCGAGCACCCGAGCAGGGGAAAATAATTAAAGACCAATTATTTGTATCAGGCATTTCGTGAAATGGTGTTACACTTTGCCATAACACAACGCACTGGCTCCACTACATAAATGAGTTTTAACAAAATAGATATCAGTATTTTCTTAATAAAAACATGATAATTATTGTAATTTTTAGCCCTCATTATACAGAAAATGTAAAAAGTCAAAAAAATTAGCACCAAACAGCAAAATTAGGGTGCAGTGAAAACACAATTAATCTATGTGGGTTGGTTTGAAATGACCCAACCCAACTCAACTTTATAACCGAGATGATCCTGTTTTCTCTGCTTGTTTACCAGTCCACTCTTGCCACCGCATAATTCCGCGACTGACTAATTCTGGATTTTCACCTCCAATAAAACAGGTACGTCCCATCCTTTCGCATGCAATCAAGATTTCACCGTGTCCCATAAATGGGGCAATGACAAAATTGTTTGGATTTGTGTACATATTTAGCAAGTAAGATACTATTCCCTCAACTCCTTCTATGTGAATTGGTATCGGTGGCTTGGATATTGATTGGCGCGAAAAAATACATAGATATAAATTGCCAAGGACTAATTCGTATTGAAATGGCATCCGAGTGCGGTTGCAAAAGTCATAAATGTTGCCCTCACAGCGTAGCACAGCAACAACACGAGCTTCATCTACTAAGTAATCATGATTCCAAGTTGAAGAAAGGGTAGCAATAGCTAAAGCAGCATGACTGGGAAGCAAGTTCCTAAATTGTTTACTGGCAGTATCCCCACAATAAACTAAGTGCTGTTGGTTGAGCATCCATTCGTCACCAACATTCACCGAAGGCTTACGGTCAGTTACTGTTGGTCTTAGAGCTTGAGCAGTCTCTAGTTCTGATTGAGCTTTCTTTACAGCTAATTTAGCCTCTCTTTTTGCCATTGCAATTTTAAAGGCTTGCAACTGTAACTCTTGTTGCCTAAGCCGCCATTGTGCCGCTATTTTAGCTTGCTGTTGTGCTTCTTGTTCGTCTCTTTTTACCTGAGCCAACTCTAGAGCCTGTTCTGCCTGTTCTGCTAGAGCGCGTTCTTTACTACCTGCCCTGGCTATCCTGAGCAGTTCCGTTTTTATATCAGCAATAGGCGTTCCTTTGATTTTCTGTTTGACTTCTAGGTGAATATCTTTAGCGATTTGCTTATCATGCTGTAAGCTACGCTCGCTGTATCCAATTTCTTTGGCAAACTCTAAAGTAGTCTTAAGAGGTGGTGAAATGATTTCACTACCTTTGAGAGTGTGCTGGTTATCCCCTGCCTTAGCCATGAGCCCGAGTCTATCTAGAATTTTCTGGCGCTCTAAGAGCAGTTCTGCTCGCTCTAAGGGTTTTAACTCATTGCGGATAAAATTCTCGTCAATCTCCGCCAAACGAGCTTGGTCAGCATCTTCATAATCAACAACATTACATTCGATTTTTTCTAAACCAAGTAATTGACAAGCTGTAAGACGGTGTAGACCAGCAATCAAGTTCAGCTTTCGGTCCACTGTTATAGGGTTCAATAGACCATTAGCTTGAATTGATTCTTTCAATTCTTCTACTTTGTCGCCGCTGATTGGACGGCGGTTAGAACCAATTTTAATTTGGTCTATGGGCACTGACTTTATAGGCATAATTGCTGCTCTTGAATGTGGAGAGCGAAAATACCAACAATAAGATATGGCTAGTTTATTTCATCAGTACTATCAAAAACAGAAATTTCATGATAATTCTGATGAGAATGTTTTATGATTCGTCACTGCGTTAAGAGCCATATTAAAGAATGAAGTATAAAGTAGGGAATAAGTAGTTAACTTCACGGATTCCTCCAAAACATGAGATCAAGCTATTGAATTAGTCTCTTAGGTCTACGTTTTATTTTTAAGGATTGAATCTGTGTATTTATTTTCACATTATCCTTAAATCTTTATCCTTCATCTTTTTTCTGGCTCTCAACACTACTGACCTAGAACTACGGAAGTCAATCGCTATCAGAAAGTTCCCTATTTTGGTACTTGAATTATAAATAAACTTGATTACTGGTTACCCTTGCTTATTTACAACAGTCTTGTTAATCTCAAATCTTCTCAAAGGCTGTCTGAGCAAAGCTTTCCTAAGTAGACTCAATAATCAAGTCGATGCAGGCAGTGAGCGAGCAGTTCGGAGGAGGGTTTCCCTCCGAATGCGAGTGCGTCTCCGTTAGGAGAAAGAAACTGCGGTGCTGCAGGAGGGTCTCCCGACCACCTAGGCAAGACTGCGTTAGCGTAGCGGTGACGACGCTCTTGAGCGTCACCCGAAGGGACTTTATCAAATAAGCCACGGCTGTAATCGTGAGAACAAGGTACAAGATATGTAGTTAAAAACTGATTTTCTTTCTAAGAATTTGTAGTTTGTGTAACAACATTTGATCTAGATTTTGTTTTCTCACAATTGTAACTATTCACCAAAATTGGGATAGAATTTATGCAGATTCTCTGGTTGACAAAAGCAAACTTTTTTGCCAATATGGTATACAAGTTTTTGCAAATTATCTCTAAGAGCGCTTCGTTTTGCTTGAGACAGAAGCTTTTTTGATGGCATTTTTGTGTTTTTTAGTTAATCTATCCAATTATTTTCATTGGGATACAACTTCACTAAGTTAGTGTGTCACATCACAATCTGTTTTACCACTGAAAAATTACCTTTGGTGGGTTGGTTCTATACAATCGAGTACAAAAGTTTCTAACGTTCCAAAACTGATGAGACTTTTCCGGTCATTCATATTCAGATGCATACAGGAAAAGTTCTCTTGATGAAGTTTCAAATATATCCCCAGCAATCAACTGGTAGAGCCATTTAGGCTATCCCTTGGCATAACACAATTGAGATGAAAATATGGCAGCAGAAAAGGAAAGCCAGTTATACACGAAACCCCCGCATCGGTGGCAAATTATATTAGCAGCTGTTGTTGCTTCCGCTACAGGGCTTCTATTTTTTCAGAATTTGTCACGAAGATCTCACATTCAAACTCAGGCAATAAAAGCTTCAAAGGCTGCCCCAACCAGAGTTGTCAAATCTTCCGTGACTGCTTTGGGACGTTTGCAACCTCAAGGTGAAGTGACTAGATTGTTTGCTCCCAGTTCACTCTCTGGTGTCCGAGTTGAAAAAATGCTGCTCAAAGAAGGAGATGAAATTCGTGCTGGGCAGATCTTGGCTTTGCTAGAAGGTTATGCTCGCAGTAAAGCAGCTTTACAACAAGCTTTAGACAAAGTTCAAGTTGCTCAAGCTCAACTGGCACAAGTAAAAGCTGGAGCTAAACCAGGAGATATAGAAGCTCAAAAAGCGGCGATCGCTCGCTTGGAATCACAATTGAAAGGAGAAGTTGCAACTAAGCAAGCGACAATTGCGCGCCTAGAGGCTGAGTTAGAAAATGCTCAAACTGAAAACAATCGATATCAACGACTCTATAAAGAAGGTGCCATTTCAGCTTCCATAGCAGATAGCAAGCGCCTGCAACTACAGACAGTGCAACAGCAACTAACAGAAGCCAAAGCCAACCTTAACAGCACTGTAAATACCATTAGTGATCAGCTTAAAGAGGGACAAGCCAGACTCGGGAGTATTAAAGAAGTACGAATTGTAGATGTTAAATTGGCAGAAGCTGAAATTCAGAGTGCTATTACTGCTGTTCAACAAGCAAAAGCAGACTATGACTTGACATACCTCAAATCTCCTATAGATGGAAGAATTTTGAAAATTCACGCCAAAACAGGAGAAGTCAACAGTAGTGAAGGGATTCTTGAGATAGGCAAAACATCTCAAATGTATGTGCAGGCTGAAGTTTATCAAACTGATATTGGCAAAGTACGTGTAGGTCAAAAAGCTACCATCACCAGTACTGCATTTCCCAAAAAAATAACAGGAACCGTCACTGAGGTTGGTTTGCAAGTTGACAGACAAAACATCCTAAGTGTTAATCCAGCAGCAGACACAGACCGCAGAATTATCCAGGTGAAAATCCGCATTGATGATCCTGCTGATAGTCAGAGGGTTGCAGGTTTAACAAACTTACAAGTGGATGTCGCCATTCACATTTAACCTTCACTTCTCGAACATATGCCCTACGGGCATACTACGCGTATGCCTGCGGTACGCTTTGTGACACGGAGTGTGCGTAAACCACTTACAAAATCACCTAAGTTCTGATGCCTCCGGCAACCCCTGCGGGGAACGGAGGAAACCCCAAATCACATTTTACATTTGCATTGCACATCGTTTCAACAAATGGAATCATGGTTGTTAAAACTCCTTTAGCGTGGCTACAACTGATCCGAAACAAAGTTCGTTCTCTTGTGGCTGTCGCTGGTATTGCTTTTATTGTCATTTTGATGTTTATGCAACTTGGTTTTCAAGATGCTCTTTATTCCAGTGCTACCCAAGTGCATCGAAATCTCCAAGGTGATTTATTTTTAGTCAGTTCTCAATATAAAGCATTAACAGCAAATCAAAGCTTTTTCCGGACTCGCTTGTATCAAGCCTTGGGGTTTGATGGTATCGAGTCTGTTAGTCCTATGTACATAGGATTTGCTAAATTTAAAAATCCAGTGAACGGTCAAAAATACTCAATATATGTTATTGGGTTTGAACCAGGCAAGCCTGTTATGAATATGCCAGAAATTGAGAAAAATTTAGATAAAATTAAAATTCCTGACGTTGTACTGTTTGACCGTAATTCTCGACCGGAGTTTGGAGAAATTGCTGATAAATTTGAAACTGAAAAGACAGAGCAGTTCATTGAAATTTTTCCTTTTAACTCATTAGCTGGTTATAGAGTCAGGGTTGGAGGCTTATTTAGATTAGGTCCTTCATTTGGAGTAGATGGCAATTTAATTGTCAGTGACTCAACTTTCTTGAGAATATTCCCCAACAGCCGTCCAGCAGAAATGATAGATGTAGGTGCAATAACCCTTAAACCTGGTGTCAATCCACAAAATATTCAGCGAGATTTACAAGCTAACTTACCTGATGATGTTCTGGTTTTTACTCGTCAAGGATTCATTGACTTTGAAAAAGAATATTGGGCTAACAGAACACCAATTGGTTTTATACTCAATCTCATGTTGTCAATGGCTTCTGTCGTTGGTATAGTCATTGTTTATCAAATTCTTTATAGTAATATTTCAAATCAATTAATTGCTTATGCAACTTTAAAAGCCATAGGTTATGCAAATAATTATTTATTTAATGTTGTTTTTCAACAGGCTTTTATTTTAGCAGTTTTGGGTTATATACCAGGATTGACTATTTCTTTAGGTTTATATGATTTTGCTATGCAAGTCACGAAACTACCGATAATGATGTCTGTCCATAATGCAATCATCGTCTTAATTTCAACAATCTTAATGTGCTTGATTTCTGGAGCATTGGCTATCAATCAACTTCGCTCTACAGATCCAGCAGATATTTTCTAACCTTAGCCATTAGTTATTTTTAAATACAAATGACTAAGAATAACCCTGTCAAAATAATTTAGCTTCAATTGGTTGTGAGAATCTTTTATGAGCCTAAACAACAAAACTCTGCTTATCACTGGAATTGGTGGATTTATCGGGTTGCGCGCTACAGAGTTAGCTGTAGCACAGGGGATGAAGGTTTGTGGATTACAAGATTCTTCAGATAGGAACAAAAAAGCTCACAACTTGGGCGCTAAAGTGATTTATGGGAGCATTGCTGATCCAAGAGCTGCCGAAACGGCTTGTCAAGGAGTAGACATAGTTTTGCACACAGCTGAACTTGCAAAAGAAGGTGGTTCACTCGACCAATTTCGCGAGATCAATGTTGACGGAACAATTAACATAGCTCAAGCTGCTAAGAATGCTGGTGTCAAAACCTTCGTTCATCTCTCAAGTGTGTTGGTTTACGGTTTCAACTATCCTGATCGCGTCTCTGAAGATGGACCCCTATGTGGAGAGAATAATCCCTATTGTCAGACAAAAATAGAAGCTGAAAAAGCACTTTTAAAACTGAACGACCCTGGTAATTTTGGCATCATTATTATTAGACCAGGAGATGTTTACGGGCCTGGAAGTATTCCTTGGATAGTGCGCCCGCTTCTGATGATGCGACAAAGATTATTTGCCTATGCTAATGATGGGCGGGGAGTCATCAATCATGTGTACGTTGATAACCTCATCAATGCCATTTTTCTTGCCATTGAAAAAGAAACATACGGAGAAATCTTCAATGTGACTGACGGACAAGAAACAACTTGGAAAGAGTATTTTACGTACTTAGCTGAGGTAGCAGGTTTACCCGCACCCTTTTCTTTACCAAAAGATGAACTGAAATTATTTCTCCAACTGCGCTATCAAGGACAGAAACTTTTTCGCAAACAGGCAGATCTTCTGCCCGAAGTTGTAGATTTCATGACTCGTCCATATGCTTATTCAATCGCTAAAGCCCAAAAGCTGTTAAGTTATCAACCAACAGTTGACTTGGAAGAAGGAATGCGACGCACGCAGGAATGGTTGAAAAAAACAGACATTCAAAAATTAGTTAAGGAAGTTTAATAAGCTATTGCGCGTCTAAGTTAGACATTTTTTACAGTGGTTGTCATGGGCTATTTGTCATTGGTTCAATGATGACAAATGGCTCATGACTAAAGACCTAAAACAATCTTGAGAACTGAGGGGTTTCAATGCGACTTTCCTATTTACGTCAACAATGTTTAGAGTTATGGCTTTCTACAAAAGGTGGTGTGGGTCTGTTAATCGACCCTCAGAACCTTGGCTTTGCAATGAATGTTGAAGATGGATTCATACATCACAAAGCAAATAAACTGGCAGTTGAGTATATAAAATCTGATCCTGGTGTAGCTCAGATCTTTGCAGAGCAATACCTAGCACCTCTCCCAGACATGGATGCATTGCTAAAACTCCCTACTAACTCTCTGGGATATGCTTATGCCGATCGCACAATTCTATCGGGTTTCAATCCTCACTTTTATGCCTCCCGCCCTCTTAACTTTTCTTATCAGAAAGATACTAGGGATGACCCAACTTATATGCTAGTGCGTATGCGGCAAAGCCATGATATTTGGCACGTTATGACAGGTTTTGGCATGGACGTTTATGGAGAGATTGGGCTCAAAGCATTTGAAATTGCTCAGGTTGGTAATACAGCCGCCTTCATAATCGTGCTTGGTGCACTGGTGCTTAATATATTCAAATCCCCAGAAAATCTTCAAGATTTACTAACTCATATTATCATAGGTTACCAAATGGGGAGGAAAGCTAAGCCTTTTCTAGCACAGAAGTGGGAGGAAAACTGGGACAAACCCCTAGCAGAGTGGCGAACTGAGTTAAATATAACTCCTTATTCACGTAGCAAAGAGAAGTCCTTGAATAAGGTTGAGTTAGCTCCACAGAATCAGCATCTTATCAATGCATAAGCTCTAAATAATAACATAACTACTTGAAACTGAAAGATGATAGTGAAAGCATTGAAATTGACTTCCTTGTTACTCGCTACTTTAGCAAGCATGAGCTTTGCTAAAACAGCCAATGCAGAACCTACTTCAACACTTACAGTGGTCGTAGATGGGCTACGTCACAAAAACGGTCAAATTTGCCTCAGAATTTACTCCAGCGAAAAAGGATTTCCTAATAGTAATACCAGTGAAGTACAAAGTGGTTGCGTTCAGATAATAGGTAATTCTGTCAAGAAGCAATTCTCCGGTTTGAAGCCAGGAACCTATGCTGTTGCTGTCGTTGATGACCAAAATGGCGATCGCAAACTCAATAAAGACTTTTTGGGTATCCCACAAGAAGGTTTTGGCATTTCCAGAAATCCGACCGTATCAATACGAACGGGTACGCCAAAATTCCGCGATGCTAGCTTTCCACTAAAAAATAATACAACTATCAGCATTGTCATGAAATACTCGCTTGATCCATAAAACTCAATTCGTAATTTGTCATTACGACTACTGAATAAAAGACGACGTTGAATTATGAACGAGTTGGCGATATTTTTGTCTAAGTCTTTGCTGGGCTGGTTGGCTATTCAGGTGTGTTTAACGGCTGTTTTTTTGTTCTCCCTACGCTCATTCCAAAAAAACTCATCACCAGACAACCAGTTGCTCAAAACAGCGGTTATTCTTTGTTTACGTGGAGCTGATCCGTTTCTGACGAACTGCTTGCGATCGCTATTAAACCAAAACTACCCACAGTATGATTTAAAGCTGATTGTTGATAGTCAAGAAGATCCAGCTTGGAAAATTGCCACCGATGTCATTTATGAGCAAAGAGCGACCAATGTCCAAATCAGCCCTTTGAGGATGCAGCGCTACAATTGCAGCCTCAAATGCAGTTCTTTAGTACAAGCTGTCTCAAACTTGGACGATTCCTACAAAGTCGTTGCTTTTGTAGATGCTGATACGGTTGTTCATCCTAATTGGCTGCGTGAATTAGTTAGCCCTTTAGCCCATCCCAAAGTTGGGGCGACGACAGGGAACCGTTGGTACCTGCCAACAGGTAAATATTGGGGATCTTTGGTACGCTACGTAGGCAACATATCGACTGTTGTGCAGATGTACCTGTTCCAGATTCCTTGGGGTGGGAGTTGGGCTATAAAAACAGAACTACTGCGCCAAACAGGACTACTAGATAAGTGGGGACAAGCCTTCAACGAAGACACCATGATCCGCAAGGTCTTGAAAAAACATGGAATGCAGGTCAAGTTTGTGCCTTCTTTAATCATGCTCAATAGGGAAGAGTGCGAATTAGCTAGCTTAAGATACTCGCTGATGCGCCAATTACTTTCATCTCGCCTTTATCACCCTTTGTGGTTGGCTGTAGTGAGTGATGCTATTTCAAGTATACTGATGCCTACTCTTGTCATAGTGTTGTTTGTAGCGGCGTTATTAACTGGACAATGGAATGTTGCGGCTTTGTCGTTTGGTTACTTTGGCAGTTACACACTGGGGTTACTCTTTATGATGCTGGCATTGGAGCAAGGGGTACAGCAAGTTGTGCGCAAACATGGTGAGCCGATGACAGAATTGTCAGCGACAACAGTCATGAAAATGCTAATAGCAATTCCCTTGACACAGTGGGTTTATGGGTTAGCGATGATATCATCTCTAGGGATGCAAAGAGTCAACTGGCGCGGCGTCAGCTATCAAATCAAAGGTCCTTGGGGCATCCGTTTAGTTGAATACCGCCCTTATCAATTATTGGATGAACCTAATGATAGTAAAGTTTCAATATAAACAGACGCGGAGACATTGAGACGCAAAGACGCGGAGAGTGAAGATTTCTCCGTGTCCCTGCGTTTTTGCCTCCCCTTCATCTGAGTCTTTCCAGTAGATGCTCACCTACGCGCAAAGCATTTGCCATAATCGTTAAAGATGGATTCAAAGCAGTACTGGAGGGGAAAAAGCTACTATCAACCACGTAAAGGTTATCAATATCATGTGTGCGGCAATTAATATCAAGCACAGAAGTTTTTGGGTCTTCACCGAAACGGCAAGTTCCACACTGATGACTAACCTCTTTTAAAGACATCTTTGTAGAAGCATACAATGAGAATCCTGTTTGCTGGCGTTGTTCTATGAGTTTCAAAACTTGATTCCAACGCTTTATTAAGCGATGAAATGCTTGTTCATTATTATTTGTATAGTCAAGAAAGATTTTATCTCCTTGAACACGCACGCGATTATTGGGATTTGGCAAGTCTTCAGTTATGAGTAGCCAAGCAACAGAATGATTTGCCACTGTCTTAGATAATATGCTAGGCATCAAAGGTGGTCCATTCGCCGCAATTTTATCTTTGTTGAGATTGCCTAACAATTGTATGCTGCCCATTGGGTAAGGAAAATCTTTTTCTCCCCAATAAAAATCATTGATAGCAAGTGTCTTTTGATAAATCGTGGGATTTGGTTTTGCAGTCAAAGCCATAACAACTGCAAATTTATGCGCCATGTAATTGCGTCCAACAAGATGAGAACTATTAGCTAATCCGTTGGGGTGTTGGTCATTAGCTGATTTCAGCAACAAAACGGCTGAGTTGATTGCTCCACAAGCGACAACAATAATATCTCCAGAAAATATATGACGCTGACCCGCAATTTCCGTCTCAACTCCAGTCACTTCGCGACCAGATGCACTCGTATACAAACGCAGTACTTTTGCATTGGTCATTAAAGTTAAATTGGGATAGACAATTGCTGGACGTACACAGTTAATATCAGCGTCAGCTTTAGCATTGAGAAAACATGGAAACCCATCACAAGTATCACAACGAATACAAGCACTAGAAAAACGATTGGCTTCATTCAGTTTAATACCAAGTGGTAAATAAAATGGATGGTAACCTTTATCCTTTAGGGCATCGTGAATTTGTTGAATGAAAGATTCGTGGCTGATGGGTGGAAAGGGATAGCCTTCACCTCTTTGAGGTTCTGTAGGGTCTAAACCTCTTTGACCATGGACTTCATAAAGTCTTTCAGCTTGAGTATAGTAAGGGGCAAAGTCTTGATACTTCAATGGCCATTCTAGAGAGATGCCATCTTTATGAATGATTTTTTCAAAGTCCTGCTCGCGAAATCTAAATAGTGCAGCACCGTAAAATTTCGTATTGCCACCAACATAATAATGTGTGAGTGGACGAAATGGTTTGCCATCTTTTTGATGCCACACCTCAGAATTCAGATAACGTTCTTTTTTATGGACTTGCTCTGAATCCCAATTGGCTTTTTCTTTGGGTAAAAAAGTTCCTCGCTCTAGGACTAAAATTTTCTTTCCACTGGCTGCCAATAAATTAGCTAAAGTTCCACCACCGGCACCCGTGCCAACAATGATAACATCGTAATGACTATCAGCCATTTTTGCTTTGTTGTTTTAGCTAGTAACGAAAATTTTAAGTTTTGACGGAATGTAAATGTGGGTGAATAAATCCTATTTAGTTTTGTGCAGAATTTTCACCACGCATTTGATTTTCTGCACAGGTTTTGTTCAGTTTAGTCAAACCAATCCAACGATAAATGGCATCTCCAAAGTTGGGAAAAAGTTGTACATTTGAAAACAGGAGCCTTGTTAAAATTCCATCAAGTACGACTTCCCCTTGATTTTTCTTGATAGCTTGGATAACTGCGATCGCCACATCAATGGGTCGATGAACACGTGCTAAACTTGGCGCTGGTAAGCCAAAATTAAGAAACATTCCGGCTGAAGTATACCCAGGACAGACCACAGAAACCCCTACATTGGTGTTAGTCAATTCCTGCCGCATTGCATCTGACCACATAATCATACCAGCTTTGCTGGCTGAGTAAACGCTGTTGTAAGGTGCTCCTTTTTTACCGGAACCAGATGCAATATTCACGATATGACCAATGTTGCGGTTTACCATGCTTGGCAGCATTAACCGAGTTAATTCCATTGGTGCTAGTAGATTAGTCGTTAATATCGCTTGAATATCTTCTAATGTGTAGTTTTGGAAAGGTCTATATTTTTCTACTGCAGCATTGTTAATCAAAATATCAATTGGACCTGCTAGCTCATGAATTTGCTGTACTAAAACTGGTAATTCTTCCAATTTGCTGATGTCAAATGGAATATTTATGCATCTGCCACCTGTAATTTTGACCTCAGCACATATTTGCTCTAAACTTTCTTTAGAACGAGAAACTCCGACTACCGTGGCTTGTTCCCTTGCCAGAGCACGGGCAATAAAGACTCCAATACCACCAGATGCACCAGTCAAAACTACTGTCTTACCTGCTATGGTTTTCATAATCATTCGCCTGTATCTTAGTGAACCCCAAAAAACGGAATGGTTTTAGGTCAGAACAAAATTTTGGTAAAAAAGCGATTCTTTACCTAGCACTAGGAAAATTTTTGCTAATAAAAAGCATAAAAAATGAAGACTCTCAGGTATCAAGTATTTGAAACGAGAGAGAGAGTCTTTCCTACTATCAATCAGCATTGTTTGTTCAATAAATTCATGATTAGTTTAACTGAGGCTAGCAAGAAGTTTTGTACATTTTAAACTTTTTAATTAATTATTGTTTAATTTACCTGTAATTCAAAATAGCAAACAAGATTTTTAAAATAACTAATATTTGATAATTTGATTGCAGATTATTTATTTATGGTTTGTCATAAAATATAAAATAGCGATAAATCACCCTAACTCAAATTCAATCGAAATCAGTAACGTGGATAACACAAATATAGGACTACTATTTGATTCTTGAACAAAATTAGGCAATGTAGGATGCGTTAGGATGAAATCCGTAACGCATTAAGGATTTGATGCGTTAGCGATAGCGTAACGCATCCTACATATTCTTGGAAAAATCAAATCGGATTCCTATAGAAACTTGTAGTCATCAAAAGGGTGGTAAAGAATATATCTCCAGTAACTGATTAGATTTTGGCTTTCTGACAACCTTAATAAGGTAAGTAGGAGCAGAAAACATTTTCTGCTTAATTAAGAATCTCTAGCAATGCGTAAATCCTAAATTGATCAGGGTCATCACTAACAGGTGTGCTTTTGTTAAGGACGCTAGTTTTTAGCTCTAGGAAAAATACAAGAATACACAAAAATCATGAACAAGCAACCTCTACGCATTGCAATTTTTACAAGCTTATATGCTCCATTCTTAACAGGGGTATCCGTAGGAGTTCATCAACGGGTTCGCTGGCTGCTACAGCAGGGACACGAAGTTTTTCTCATTCACCCTCAAATCAACAGCCAGTACCCCCAATCTGTTGGTAATCGTCCCATGCCAGGACTGGATGAATTCAAGCCTTTCCCCAATTTTTCCGCCTATGCATTTCCAACACAACCATTAATATTTTATAAGTCTCTTCCCCAACCATTGCATTATCGATATTGGAACGATAGTAAGTTACTGGAAGAGTTTCAGCCTGACATTATAGTGGTTGAAGAAGCAGCGCAAATGAGAGGGTTTTATTCACTTTACTTGCAAGGTTACGGTCGCCCAATTGGAATTGAATACGCCAAACGAACAGGTACCCCAATAATATCTCTCTTCCATACTGATATTGTTGCCTATATCCAATATTACTTAGGAAATCAGTTTTTCAACCTTATTCGTCCCATCATTCCCTTTTTGGTTAAGCAGTTCAGTGAAACTTATGATCTCAATTTGTTTCCTTCTCGAGAACAGCTTGATAAGTATCAACAGATGAAATCTCAACGCAGTGAATATCTCCCCTTTCAAGGAGTGAATTGTCAAAAATTTAATCCAGCAAATATCTGTTACAACCCTATTCCTGACGACCAAAGACCAACCCTTCTTTTTGTCGGACGCATCACCGCAGAAAAGAACGTTACTCAACTTCTAGATGCATATCCCATCATCGCTGCCAAAATTCCTGATGTTCATTTGGTCATCATTGGCAGTGGTCCTTATGATGCAGAAATTCGCAAGCTTGCCGAAAAATTTCAATCTGGTGTGACTGTGTGGGGCGAGTCTCACGGAACAGAACTTTTAGGCTGGTATGCTCGTGCAGATGTTTTTGTTAATCCCTCGTTGACTGAAAACTTTTGCACAGCAAATAACGAAGCACTAGCTTCTGGCACCCCCGTTGTGGCTGCTGTTGCCACCTCAACCTCAGAGCAGATTATTCCTGGTGTCAATGGCTTTCTAGCTGAACCTAATAACCCAACAGATCTTGCCCAGAAGGTCATTACAATTTTGGAAAATTCTGACTTGAAAGAAGAAATGTCTCAACAAGCTCGTTTCTCCATACTTGAATTTGATTGGTCAGTATGTATGGAAAAGTTTGAAGATAAACTTTATGAGGTTGTTCAAGCACCTGAAAATGTAGAAGTTATGTCTGTGTAAACTACCCACCACTCAAACGGAGTACCGTTTGAGTGGTGGACTTACGACGAAAAAGTTAAGCAAAGCAGGGGAAGTAAGGAGAGTAGGGGGAGAAAATACTTCCTCATCTTCCTCATCCCCCTCATCCTTTTTACTGGGAAGGTTGCCCGGATATTTTTTGAATCTGCTGGGTGAAGTATGCTTCGTCAGATTGCAACTGTTGCGCTATCTGCAGCCCTTTTTGAAAAGCTGTTAATGCTTGCGGATAGTCTTTGCGTTGCAAATGAATCTGCCCAATTTGGTCATAAGCATTCATTAAACCGTAAGAGTTGACGGCTCGCTCCTCCGCCTGCAAAAGAATTTGGCTTGCTTGCAAAGCCTCTTCTACTTGTCCTTGCAAACGGTACAATGCAATTAATTTTTGCAAAGCTTCACCAGCACTCACATATTGCTGCAACTGCCAAGCTATGGTGTATGCTTCTTTATAGTTTTTGAAAGCTTCTTGCAGTAATCTGGGATCTTTCTGTGCTAAGGATTCGTAATCTAAGCCGATAGCTTGTTTTAATGCTGGTAACTGAATAAAGTTGTTTTCTTGTTGATAAACTTCTGCTAGTTTATTACGTATCTTTATTGATTGCTCTGGTTGTTTTGCTTGCTTGTAAATGTAAGCTAGTTGTTGTAGGTATGCTATTTCGTTAAGACGTTCGCCCCGAGAAGAAGCGAATTTGAGCAATTGCTCATAAGTTGTCGCAGCTGATGGGTAATCAAACCAACTTAAGTGTAGTTCTCCAATAGTCTTTAGGGTGTCTATTTCTGCTGCGGTGTCTCTTCGCTGTCGCACTGCTGCCAAAACTTGGTTGTAAATTTGCAGTGCCTCTTTGGGCGATCGCACTTGTTGGTAAGCTAGACCTAGAGCTTGCAAAAGTTGCAAATCCACTGTGTTTTGGGATTGAGTTTCTTTTTGAATTGCTTGTAATCGCTGTGTAATATATTGCACTTGTTGGCGATCGTTTTCTCTCCAAGCGATTTCACCCACCCGCGACAATGCTTGCACCTCTTTTAATGGACCTAAAAAGCGACGCAAGCGCAGTTCCCGGTTCCAGATCTCGAACGCTGTTATCTTGTCTCCTGTTTGTAGTGTCATCGTAGCTTGTTGATTTAGCTCATCCAGTGACGCCTCCAGCTTTTGACGCTCTTGTGAGGTTAGCGGTTGTTTATCTTTTGGTGAACGTGGTAACAGTGGATCAGGTGTATTTATCTCCAACGGATTAGGAGGAAACTTATCTGGCTGTTGAGGCTTTTTACTTGCTGCTAGTGTCAGCGAACTACAAAGAAGACAGAATGTAGCAGTAGCAGTGATGGTAATACTTAAGTGCCGTAGCATGAACATTTACCTTTTCGTTGCATCAAGAGGGCATAAGGGATAAGAGACAGGAGATTAGGATATTTCACTCACGTGTAACCATTAACCCAATATTTTTATGCTGTCACCTGTTCAATATCTGACGAGAGTCAGCAAAAAATTCTCCTGAGAAACGGTTTACGACAAGCTATACAATACTTATTAATACAGTTTATCGAAAACTTGGGTTGAAAACCCCGTCCTTCTAGGACGGCTTTTCCTCTTCAATTAACTTGTCGATGTACGCTCTTAACTTTTCTTGCCAGTGAGGAATGCTCCTTAGCTTTTCCCTCACTCCAGGCTTGAGTTTTAAGCAAACTGGGATTGAGTCTAACGGAGCATCACTCGTAAATCCCAGTTTGTGTTTTTTTTGAAACGGCATGACTATCAACGTAAATATTGGTATACTAATAGAATACGCGAATAGTAGATATGAAAGCCAGATATCAGTACAGATTTTATCCAACAGACCAACAGCGACTAAGCTTAGCTCAGTTGTTTGGTTGTGTTCGGGTAGTCTGGAATGATGCTCTAGCCTTAAGTAAAGTCAGTAAATTTCCGGGCTATAACAGCTTGGCGAAATCTCTCACTTTGTCCAAAAAGACTGAGGAAAGAAAGTGGCTGTCTGATGTTTCGTCAGTGCCATTACAGCAATCTCTTAAACAGTTAGAGGTAGCCTACAAAAACTACTTTGACTCCCTTAAAGGGAAAAGGAAAGGTAAGAAAGTGGGTCAACCTCGCTTCAAGAAAAAGACAAACAGCCAATCTGCAACATTTACGAAAGCCGCTTTCTCCGTTCAGCGTGGGGAAGTTTATCTTGCTAAAATTGGAACAATCAAGCCAATTTGGTCAAGAGAATTACCCTCTGAACCTAGTTCAGTCACAGTCATCAAAGATTGTGCTAATCGCTATTTTCTTAGCTTCGTTGTAGAAGTTCAACCTAATCTTGCTGTTACTAATAACCAAAGTATTGGTATTGACTTGGGGATAAAAACTTTTGCTGTCATGAGTAATGGAGAAAAAGCTCTAAGCCCTAACTACTCAAAACATGACCGCAAAATTCGTAGATTACAGCGAAAATTAGCGCGTCAGCAAAAAGACTCAAAAAGAAGAAACGGAACTCGCATAAGGATAGCTAAACTACACAACCAAATTTCTGATACTAGAAAAGACTTTTTACAGAAGCTATCAACCAAAATAGTTAAGGATAACCAAGTAATTGTTTTGGAAGATTTAAATGTATCAGGGATGGTCAAGAACCGTAGACTATCTAGGGTAATTAATTTGCAAGGATGGCGAGAATTTAGAAACCTTTGTGAAGCTAAGTCGGAAAAATTCAATCGTGATTTTCGAGTCATAGACCGATGGCAACCAACAAGCCAAATATGTTCATGTTGTGGTTTTCGTTGGGGCAAAATTGATCTTTCTGTTCGCTCAATACTTTGTTTAAATTGCAGTACTGAGCAACAAAGAGATGAAAACGCATCCAAAAATATAGAAATGGTCGGGATGGGGCATCGCCACGACCTTAAATGTACGCAGAGGGATTGTAAGACTACTTCGGTAGCAGAACCCAATGAAGCGTAAAGAATCACCGTGGCTTCAGCCCGGTGAGTATGTCAAATTTGTCCAGCTAATCAGTAGTAGCTTTAAATACTACCTAGCTTGGGTATTCCAATCCAAAATTTAAAATTAACAACTGGTATAATGACCCATTCTACTGATATTGCCACATTAGCCCGTTGGATGGCAGCAGATTTCAGCAATCAAGAACAAGCTTTTGAAAATCCGCCTTTCTTTGCCCACATTCGCGTGTGTATGCGTCCCTTACCATTGGAAATATTATCTGGGGTAAGTTTTTTTGTTGAACAAGCTTATGACTATATGCTTGATGATCCTTATCGTGTCAGGGTCTTGAAATTGGTAAACACAGGCAAGCACATCGAAATCGAGAACTACAGCGTCAAGGAAGAAAAAAAGTTCTACGGCGCATCCCGTAACCCAGAACGCCTTAAAGCCCTAACTATTGAAGATTTAGAAAAACTCC
Source organism: Nostocales cyanobacterium HT-58-2 (assembly GCA_002163975.1). Lineage (GTDB taxonomy): Bacteria > Cyanobacteriota > Cyanobacteriia > Cyanobacteriales > Nostocaceae > HT-58-2. Next base: position 1,010,368 of record CP019636.1, read on the forward strand.
CAGGCTGTAACATGATTGTGGAGTGGACAGGTCACAACTTTAAAGGCACCGTAGAACCAGGTAAAGGCTGCATCGTGGTTCGCAAAGGGCAAAAAACCTATCTTGATAGCGACTTTGAGATTGATGAACACAAATTTATTAGTCGCGATCGCGGACGTGATCTAGAAACCGATGAGCATATTTGGGGATCTGTCGCTGGGCCATTTTACTTTGTCCGCAAAGCTAGTTTTGCAGATGAAGTGAAAGTAAATCCCGAACCCTGAGTCAGAACTGCTACCCGTTTTACGGAGTTGAGTAAGATATGCTCAGGTGAAAAACAGAGAATCTTTGGAGTCGATGTACAAAATGTCCATCTTGCCACAATTTTCCTAAGTTGCTACCAAGGCTACCGTAACTCTCGCTGTGGGAATCGAGGAATCCAAAATTATTTTTGAAGTTTGAACGCGTGAATGTTCAAGCAGCAAGTGGGGCTTAGGTGTTGACGAATACTAGGCTTTTACTCTCACCAATGATCATATTAAAGAGTGTTCACAGAATTTTTCTATGAACACTCTTTATGATTCAAAGCTGAAATAAATTGAAAATAGCTCAAAAATTAGATCATTAGGTTATTTTTCATATTAAATTAGAGCCATTCTTAATGAGTTATTGCACTTTCCTTTTGAGTTTAATCATTCTTAATTTTTATCAAAAAAATGAATTTTCTGTTGTTTCTTAGAACTAATTTACCCACTATCATACATATCAACGATGATTTCTTCTATAGGAAGTAGAATGAACTAAATTTTTATAGATTTTTATTTTTTATTAAAAAATATAGGTATACATAAACACGGTTTATTTTTTATTTTAGATATAAACACAGTTTTTTTTCTATCTGTAGATGTGTTTAATATTTTAAAATAGCTTATTAACATGAATATAGGTGTTACAAACCTAAGAAGCCAGTGGGCAAAGCAAATGAGGCAAACGATTATATTAAGTTAGGTCAACCTATGTCAGCAAAAATCATCAATTGTGAGTTTATTGAGGAGTTAACCACCGAAAAACAGGAGCTTATCTTTGGTGGCTCAACTACTAGCATTGGAATTAACCCTGCCATAATTGGCAGTCCCAGTAGCATTTTCCCTGGAATGATGAGTCTTCTCAGCAACTTCTTTCCTGGCACGCTGGGCGGCTTCAGCAACATGGCTATGGGCATGATGAGCAGTGACGGTAACATGGGCTTTACCATGATAAGCAGAAGCGGCAACATGGCTATGGGCATGATGAGCAGTGACGGTAACATGGGCTTTAACATGATGAGCAAGGGCTTGGCTAACTAGATCTGCACTGGTATTCCCTGTTACGTAACGCGTTTACAAAGCGTAATGAGAGAGCTTATAGTACCCGACTCACCAATCGAAGATTGAGTTGGGAGTTGCTATATATCAAGAAATATATTAGGAAGCAAATGCCACATTTGTTAGGGTTTTGAGCGATCGCCTTAGGGCAAGAATACAGTGATTGCGATTGCATAGCGCTTTCTACTGTCTAACTACACAAACTGAGTACACAAACTGCAGTTGCTCTACTCTTTTACAGCAGGGGAGATGTTTCTGGAAAATGCCTCGGTAGTAGCAATGCCACAGAGTACTCGCCTTTGGGATAGTCCGTATGTTGCCCAACCGCATGAAGTGTGGTTAGGCATCAGGACCAGCAAGCGCGATCGCTAACGCCAATGAAGACACCTACAATCACTCACAGACCCCTTGTGCAAACCAAATCTCAAGTTTGTTCAGCATAGCCTTGCAAATTTTCTGGCTCAAATTGGCGCAAAATACGAGTAGCTTGGTTGGTTAATTCTTGATTACCTTTGATTACAATCAGGTACTTGCCTGCATTGAGGCGGTTCCGGTAAGGTAAAGCATCCCCACTTCCTACGGTTAAACCAACTCCACCGCCAACAAAATATGCGCCCAAAGCACCAGCCGCCGCTCCCAACAGTCCACCAATAAGGTGATTGCCAAGCCTGCCAAGTGGAAACAGTTCGATACCTGTCAAAGCATTGAAAGCATAACCAGCAACAAAACCGAAGGGAATAAGCCAAGATGCTAAACGAGATATTCCTTTGTTTGCTTGCTGATTTGGATCAATGAAGCCATAGTCATCAGCACTTTTGTACCCCTTGCCTAAAATATCTATTTGCTGAGTAGGTAAGCCCTCTTTTTCTAAAGCAGTGTAAGCTTCTTCCGCCTTTGACCGATCTGGTAGAACTGCAACAAGATAATTCATAGCTTTATTCCAAGTTGTCTTGTCATTGTTTATTTAAAAAGGTTTATCAGCCCTTTGGGCAAGGCAGATGGCAGAGGGCAGAAGGAAAGAAAAGTTTTAAAGTAAGCCTTTTTGCCGTTACGGGGTTCCTTCTGGGAAAATGAGCCAGGCTTTGTTTGTTGATTTGTTCATCGTGGTCGTTAGTCGGTAGGGTTATTAAGCCTGGCTCATTTTTTTGTCCCAAATGCGACGCCCAAAATGGGTTTAAGACCCCCACTAAATCGAAGATTTAGTGGTCTACAATTACAGAGGGTTAGAATCCCCCTGTAATTGAAGCTTCAGCATAGCTGCCTCCTGCCCTCTGCCTTCTTCAATAATTACAAATTATGTTGACAAATTCACTTTCAACAAATTCGTGGTAACTGTTCTCCGGTTAACATATCAACAATGCGACTAATACCAATTTTGGTTTTCATCTTTACCATAGCGGAAGATTGCCCTGTAACGCTGCCGATAACACAGGCATTACTATCATTTTGAGACTGCATAATTAGTAAAACTTTTTCAGCATCTGCTGCTGAAACAAAAGCTACAAATCGTCCTTCATTAGCTACATACAAAGGATCAAAACCAAGAATTTCACATGCTCCTTGGACATCTTCACGCACAGGAATTTGGTTTTCATCAATAGTAATTTCCACTGCAGCAGCTTCAGCAATTTCATTTAACGCACTCGCCAAACCTCCTCGTGTCAAATCTCGCAAACAATGAATTTCTATTCCTGCCTCTAAAAGTTGCAAGACTAAATCTGCAAGGGGTGTGGAATCACTTTCGATTGTCGTCTCAAACTCTAATCCTTCTCGGACTGCCATAATAGCAATGCCGTGACGACCAATATCACCATTCAAAAGTAAGACATCTCCCTTTTGGACACTTTGTGGTGCAATTGTTTGCTCGTGTTCAACAATGCCAATCCCAGTGGTGTTAATAAAAATTCCATCCCCCTTACCTTTATTCACGACTTTAGTATCACCGGTGATTATTTGCACTTGCGCTGCTTGTGCTGCTTGTTGCATCGATTGCACCACACGCCACAGGGTTTCCATTGGTAACCCTTCTTCTAAAATAAAACTTACACTTAAATAGAGGGGACGCGCACCAACCATTGCCAAATCATTGACAGTGCCATTAATTGCTAAAGAACCAATATCACCACCAGGAAAAAAGAGTGGTTGAACAACATAAGAATCAGTCGTAAAAGCAAATTTTTCGCCAGTGAGTTTGATAGTAGCTGCATCATGCTGGGTGTTGTTAAAAGTGCCAAAAGCAGACAGAAATATTTGTAAAATCAACTGATGCATCAACTTTCCACCGCCACCATGAGCTAGAAGAACGGTAGGATATTTTTGCAAAGGAATCGGACAAGACAAATTCACATTATTAACAGTTGCCATTGCTAAATTCAAAACTCATAACTCTATTGCAGTTTGCTGTCGGTAGCGGTAGTATGCGGCACAAGCACCTTCAGATGACACCATCGGCGCACCAAGGGGATGTTCAGGGGTGCAGTTCCTACCAAAGGCAGAACATTCACAAGGTTTTTTCACTCCTTGCAAAATAAGTCCGCTGATACACTCAGCAGATTCTCGCACTGTGCAATTCACCAGAGAAAAACGCTGTTCTGCGTCAAATTCGATGTATTTCTCGCGCAAAGTCAATCCACTCTGTGGAATTTCTCCTATCCCTCGCCACTTTCGCGGTACTTTTTCAAACACTTCTTGTATAAGTTGCTGTGCTACTTCATTTCCACTGCGCCGGACTGAGCGCGTATACTGATTTTCTATTTGCGATCGCCCTTCCTCCAACTGTTTGACACACAAATACACACCCTGCAAAATATCTAACGGCTCAAAGCCTGTAACCACAATAGGAATATGATAGTTTCTAGCAATGGGCTCGTATTCGGTGTATCCCATCACAGTACAAACGTGTCCCGCCGCCAAAAAGCCTTGCACTTGATTATGAGGTGAGGCGAGAATTGCTGTCATAGCAGGCGGAACGAGTACGTGAGAGACTAGGAGAAAAAAGTTTTTGATGCCTTGCTGATATGCCTGGTACACAGCCATTGCTGTTGCAGGTGCAGTCGTTTCAAACCCCACTGCGAAAAAGACGACTTGTTTGTTAGGGTGAGCTTGAGCAATTTTAAGAACATCTAATGGAGAATAAATAATTCGGATATCACCGCCGTCTGCTTTGACAGTCAGTAAATCTTTTTGACTACCAGGGACTCTCAACATATCCCCAAAAGAGCAAAAAATTACCTCCGGCAGCGAAGCAATAGCAATTGCTTTATCAATGAATTCAACAGGTGTTACACAAACCGGACAACCAGGACCGTGTATTAAAGTAATTTCTTTAGGTAACAGTTTATCTATACCAAATTTAACAATAGAATGCGTTTGACCACCACAAATTTCCATGATTTTCCAAGGTTTGGTGGTAATAGCAGAAATTGCTTCTGCATACTTCTGTGCTACTTTAGCATCACGATATTCATCAATAAATTTCATGTTTAATATGAATAAAAGACAGAAGGCAGGAGAAAAAATATTGTTTCTATCTGCCGTTTAAGAGAAAAGTTAGTAATTTGTTATCCAAAATAATGAGAGGCTTCATAAATTTGCCTCCATTCTAGTTTATAGGTTTGAATTGCCCGCATATACTGGGCGCGTTCAAATTCACTTGGGTTAGGACAATACTGCTGGCTCATACTACCTTGCATCAACTGGACAGATTCATACTCGTGTTCCTTCATCCATTGCCGCAGTTGCTGCTCAATGATTTGGATGCGATTAATCCCATGTTGCAATAGTACTGAGCAGAGCATAGTTATGTTGGCACCAGCCATTAGCATTTTCACAACATCCTCGCCTTTATGAATGCCACTGGTTGCAGCCAAACTGGTATTAATGCGTCCGTAGAGAATTGCAATCCACCGAAGTGGTAACCGCATTGACTGATCTGTGCTTAATAATACATTTGGCTCCACTTCCAATGTTTTGAGGTTGATATCTGGTTGGTAAAAACGGTTAAATAGCACTAGAGCATTAGCTCCCGCTTCATCCAACTGCTTTGCCATATTCCCCATATTTGTAAAGTAGGGACTCAGCTTGACAGCAACCGGAATTGTCACTACAGCTTTGACTGCTTTGAGAATATCAATATAAGTTTGCTCGATTTGCTGGGCAGTTAAATCTATATCTGTAGGAACGTAGTAAATATTTAATTCTAGGGCATCTGCTCCTGCTTGTTGAATTTGCCTGGCATAGCTAGTCCACCCACCCAGAGATGAACCGTTCAGACTGGCGAAAATTGGAATCTTCACGCTTCTCTTGATTTTACAGATATGGTCAAGATATTCTTCTGGACCAACCCGAAAGGATTCTGGTTCTGGAAAATAGGTGAGAGCTTCTGGATAACTCTCAGTACCATGTGTAAGATGATGGTGTAGTTCATAGCGCTCTAACCGTAACTGTTCTTCAAACAGCGAATGCATCACCACCGCGCCTGCGCCTGCGTCTTCCATCTGCTTAATGTTATCGATGTTCTCAGAAAGAGGAGATGCAGAAGCAACAAGCGGCGATCGCAGTTTTAATCCCATGTATGTCGTTGTTATATCCATAACTTAATATCCATAACTCAAAACTCTCTTGCAACCAGATATTGATACATTTGCCACTGATGCTTGACATCTTCTTGCGCTTGTTGCAACAACCGCTTCGCTTGTTCTGGATGGCTCTTTGTTAGCATCTTAAAGCGATTTTCTAAGTACATATACTGTTCTACTGACAGCTTAGGTGTACGGGAGTCTAGTTGCAATGGATTTTCTCCCTGGTTCATCCGGTCAGGATGAAACCTGTACAGTAACCAGCGTCCAGAATCAACCGCAGCTTTTTGATTCTGCATTGCTGTACTCATATTGATACCGTGAGCTATGCAATGGCTATAGGCAATAATGAGTGATGGACCAGAGTAGGCTTCTGCTTCCAAGAAAGCTTTGAGAGTGTGTTCATCTCTTGCACCCATTGCTACACTAGCAACGTAAACATTACCGTAGCTCATGGCAATTAAACCTAGGTCTTTTTTGGCTGCTGGTTTGCCTGCTGCTGCAAATTTTGCTACTGCACCGCGAGGTGTGGCTTTGGACATCTGTCCGCCTGTGTTAGAGTAAACTTCTGTATCTAATACCAAGATGTTGACATCTCGACCGCTTGCCAAAACGTGGTCTAATCCCCCAAAACCAATGTCATAAGCCCAACCATCACCACCAATAATCCAGACGCTCTTTTTCACTAGTAAATCGGCAAGGGATTTGAAAGATTTGAGCTTTCTTACTTTCTCCGCGTCACCGTGTCCCCGCGTCTTTGAGTCTTCTATAAGTTCATCTATACCTTGTTTGAGGAGGGAAACCCGTTGGCGCTGTTCATAAATATCAGCTTCATCTTTTTGTTCTGCATTCAAGATACTCTCAACTAAAGATTCCCCAATTTCAGGTGCTAGTTGTGTCAGAAGTTCACAAGCAAATTCTCTTTGCTTGTCGATTGACACGCGGAAACCCAAACCAAATTCTGCGTTATCTTCAAATAGGGAATTTGACCAAGCAGGACCGCGGCCTTCGCTATTCTGAGTCCACGGTGTTGTTGGTAAGTTACCACCATAAATTGAAGAACAACCTGTAGCATTGGCAATCAAGGCGCGATCGCCAAACAACTGACTGACTAACTTTATGTAAGGAGTTTCGCCACAACCCGCACAAGCACCAGAAAATTCAAACAATGGCTCTTGCATCTGCTGGTGGTTAATATGGGTTAGCTTCAACTCTCGTCTGTCAGGATTGGGGATACTTAAGAAGAAGTTCCAGTTTTCCCGTTCTTGTTCCTGCAAAGGTGCTTGCGGTTGCATATTAATTGCCTTCAGACGCGGTTGCGCCTTGTTTTTGGCTGGGCAAACATCGACGCATATACCGCAACCCGTGCAATCTTCTGCTGCTACTTGAATAGTAAACTTTAATCCTTTCCAGTCATGCTCCCTAGCATCTGTACTCTTAAAGGTTGCAGGTGCATTTTCTAGGTTTTGCGGATCGTAAACCTTACTGCGGATAACACTATGTGGGCAAACCATCACGCACTTGCCACACTGAACGCAAACATCAGCATCCCATACCGGGATTTCCTGAGCAATATTGCGCTTTTCGTATTTCGCTGTACCTGTGGGATAAGTCCCATCTGCGGGTAAAGCACTTACAGGAATCTCATCACCATATCCAGCAATCATCTTGCCCAAAACTTCGTGGACAAACTCAGATGCAGTATCTGGTACTGGTGGGCGTAATTCAATGTTGCTCTCAACGGAGTTGGGAACTGACACCTCATACAAATACTCTAGCGTTTGGTCAACCGCTCGTAAATTCATTTCAACAATTTCATCGCCTTTCTTACTATAAATTTTTCTTATATAAAGTTTGATTTGGGTGATGGCTTCTTCCTTAGACAACACACCCGACAGGGCAAAAAAGCATACTTGCATAACTGTATTGATATGCCCACCCATACCACTTTCACGAGCAACTTTATAGGCATTGATGACGTAGAATTTCAGATGCTTGTTCAAGATTTGCTCTTGCACTACCCGAGGTAAATGCTGCCAAAGTTCTTGTTTTGAGTATGGACTATTGAGTAAGAACGTTCCTCCTGGAACAATATGCTTGAGCATATCAAAACGTTCCAACAATCCCCACTGATGACAGGCGATAAAATTGGCTTTCTTAATTAAATAGCTAGAACGGATGGGTTGAGAACCAAATCGTAAATGGGAGATGGTCACAGAACCCGATTTTTTTGAGTCGTAAACAAAATAACCTTGAGCGTAGTTCTCAGTTTCTCCACCAATAATTTTGATAGAGTTCTTATTTGCTCCTACTGTCCCATCAGAACCTAAGCCATAAAAAATAGCACGGATAATATGATCTGGTTCTATAGAAAATTCTGGGTCATAGTCAAGGCTAGTGTAGCTTAGGTCATCATTGATACCTACTGTAAAATGATTTTTTGGTTCAGCCATCGCGAGATTATCAAAGATAGCTTTAACCATCGCTGGTGTGAATTCCTTGGATGATAGTCCGTAGCGACCACCAACTGCCCTAGGCACAGGAGAATCCGCAGCTTCATGTATGGCGGTAACAACATCCAAATATAGGGGTTCACCTGCGCTTCCTGGTTCTTTGGTGCGGTCGAGGACTGCGATCGCTTTGACAGTCTCAGGTAAACTCTCAACAAACTTTATAGCATCAAAGGGACGGTATAAGCGTACTTTGACCACGCCAACTTTTTCACCACGGGCGTTGAGGTAGTCTACTGTTTCATGCACCACCTCACAACTTGAACCCATCGAAACAATGACTCGTTCCGCATCCATTGCGCCATGATAGTCAAACAAGTGATAGTGTCTGTCTGTCTGTTTGGCAAACTTATCCATATAGGACTGTACGATGTTGAGACAAGCAGTGTAGTAGGGATTTACTGTTTCTCTTGCTTGGAAATAAACATCGGGATTTTGTGCTGTTCCGCGCAGTACTGGATGATCGGGGGAGAGTGCCCTTGCCCGATGTTCCAAAATGAAATTTTCATCAATCAGCGCTTGCAAGTCTTGTAGCGTTAATAATTCAACCTTAGAAATTTCATGGGAAGTGCGGAAGCCATCAAAAAAGTGCAGGAAAGGAATTCTCGACTCTAGGGTTGCAGCTTGGGCAATCAAGGCAAAGTCTTGTGCTTCCTGGACAGAAGCACAAGAAAGCAAAGCAAAACCCGTGGTACGAGTTGCCATCACATCACTATGGTCGCCGAATATGGAGAGTCCTTGCGCTGCAAGAGAACGGGATGCAACATGAAAAACTGTTGGTGTGAGTTCTCCGGCAATCTTGTACATATTCGGTATCATCAACAACAAGCCTTGGGATGCTGTGAATGTAGTGGTGAGTGCCCCTGTTTGCAATGCGCCGTGGATAGTACCAGCTACTCCACCTTCATCTTGCATTTCAATAATTGTAGGAACAGTACCCCAAAGATTAGGTGTTCCTTCTGCTGCCCAAGTATCTGCCCATTCGCCCATTGGTGTAGAGGGAGTAATCGGGTAAATGGCAACGACTTCGTTAAGTTGATAAGCTACTTTGGCAACCGCTTCATTGCCATCAATGGTGGCAAAACTTCTTTGTTGCATGATTGTCACCTGTGAATAATCACCAAGTACATACATGGCTGGACAAATCTTTGGCAATCAGGGCTTGAGAAATTATGAATGGTTCTCAATTCCTAATTCCAAATGGTTGTGCGATCACTTTACCTTGAAGTTAAACGATAATTTTGAAGAAGTTGTGAGGACAAAGTCATGCTAATTGAAACTATACTGTTCTTTAAGGCACACTTAAGACACCTTGAATAGTGTGTAATAACTGCTGAAGGGTGTAGGGCTTCGCTAAAAATGCTTGCGCGTTAATATTACCAGCTTCTATAAGCTTCTGGTTGGAGGCAAGCCCACTAATAGCAATAATTTTGATCGATGGATTCATCTTTTGTAGAATGCGTATAGCGTTTAAACCATCAAGCGATGGCATCTGTATATCCATTAACACTACGCTGATTTGATTCTTATGTCGTGTGTAGAGTGAGAACGCTTCCACAGCATCATTAGCAGTGAGAATTTTATAGTTAAGGGTTTCTAATGAGGTTTTAGTCGCCTCTAGAATAGATGCTTCGTTATCCACAACCAGGATTAATTCGCCATTTCCTGTAGGCATCTCGGAGGTAGAAGCGTTCTGTGTTACTTGTCTATCAGAGGCCGATAAATAGACCTTAAATTGACTACCTTTGCCTACCTCGCTATACACTTCCACAAAACCACTATGGTTTTTAACAATACCAATAACCGTTGACAGACCTAATCCTGTTCCTTTTCCTGGTTCTTTTGTTGTGAAAAACGGTTCAAATATTCTCTCTATTGTCTGTTGTGGTATGCCACATCCTGTATCTGATACGGTGATGACAACGTAGTTACCGACTTTTGCCTCCAAATTCATCCTGGCATAGTTTTCATCAACACAGAAATTGTCAGCGCAAATGCTGAGAGTACCCCCCTTTGGCATAGCATCACGAGCATTTACACACAGGTTCATCAATACCTGATGTACTTGGATGGGATCTGCACAGACTGTCCAAAGATTTTGCGTTGGGATATTAGTAATATTAACTTCTATTGATTTTGGAAAAGTACTTATGACAATCTGTCTGATGTCTTTGAGCAGATGTCTGAGTTGTAGAGGAATGTGCTTTCCTTCCGTTCCCCCTGCAAACGATAAGATTTGCTTGACTAACTCCACAGCACGTTTAGAGTTATTTTCTAGTATTTCCAGTAGTTCACGGTTCTGCTTATCAAGGTTGGGAAATTTAGCCGACAGCAGTTGAGCAATTACTAGAATCGGTGAGAGTATGTTATTTAAGTCATGGGCAATACCACTTGCTAGGGTACCCAAGCTCTCTAGTCGTTGGGTGCGGAGAAACTGGGCTTCGAGTTGTTTTTTCTCGGTGATGTCGGTGTTAACAGTGAGGAAAAATTTTGGTTGTCCTGTATTGTCACGCACCAGTGTCCAGCGACTTTGAACAATGACTTTTCTGCCATCTTTTGTCTTGTGTTGCAGTTCACCCTCCCATTTACCCTGCTCTATAGTAGTCTTGAGGGCTAACTCAACATCAGGTAAAATCTTATCAGAAAAAAGTTCAGTTGCTTTTTTGCCCACTACTTCTGCACTTTGCCAACCGTAAAGGTGTTGAGCTCCTTGATTCCAGAAAAAAATTTGGTGTTTTAAATCGCGAACAATAATTGCATCCGATGCCACATTCAGCAGGGTTGCTTGTTCGCGGATTTTCTCTTCTGCTTGTTTGCGTTCAGTGACATCTCTGCCAACCCCCTGTAGTTCAATAACTTGTCCTTGTTGATTCCGGATTGCGGCAATTTCCCACTGAAACCAACGCATACCAATGACTGTCAATTCACGTTGCTCTTTTGTTGTCAAACGATAGGGCGGTGAGGTCAAGGCTTGCATATTTGCCATTACATCAGGCAAATCTTCAGGATGGACAACTTGAAGCAGTGACTGACCGAGAAATTCGTTTCGTTGAAAGCCGAATGTTTCGCACGCAACTGTATTGGCAAAGGTGAGCCGACCTTGCATATCAATGCGGACAATGAGATCCGTTTGGCTCTCAATCAAGTTGCGATAGAGTTCTTCACTCTGCCGTAATGCTTCTTCGGCAGCTTTGCGATCACTAATATCCATGCTCACACCTACAAATCCAGAGGGATTGCCCTCAGTATCGTAAATCAGAGCATTAACAACAGAGGCTACAAAGGTACTACTATCTTGACGACGGACGATAAACTCCCCCTCCCAATAGCCCTTTTCCTGGATGCAAGCCATAATTTCCTGGGCAGCTTCTATTTGGTTTGGAGGAACTGTCACCTCCATAATCGATCTGCTCATCACATCCGGGGTAAGTTCGTAGAGTTGCTGAGCAAACTGATTCCAGTAAGTGATTTTGCCCTCAAGATCCGTTGCAATCACAGCATTGCGGACTTGGTTGAGCACAGAAGCCTGGAAGGCAATTTGGGCTTCTGCCTGTTTGCGATCGCTGATTTCCTGTTGTAGCAGCTGATTGAAGTGGAAAAGTTCAGCCGTTCGTTCCTCTACTCGTCTTTCTAAATCCTCGTAAGCTTGTTGCAAGACTTCATAAGCCTGCTGACAAGCAGTGATATTTTTGAATCCATCATTTTCACTCACTTACCCTCCTCCCCAACTTTCACTTGAAAAATAAAGCAAGTAAATTCAGCATCGAGAATAATTTAGTATTTATGGACACCCCAACTCAAAACTGGAACCTAACATAGCAGAACGCAGACGCCTTGGCGGAGCAACTCCGGCTTCGTTCAGAATTAAAACAGTGTCTTTGCCTAGCTTTGAGACCTATTTTAAGTACTTCATTCTTCCTGAAATCCGTTCTAAGTAGCCGGACACAATTAAATGTAAAATCTCAAGTAGTAAATTTGTTTAATTAATTTAAAACCCTACAAATTGTTCAACTAGATCCGCTTTTCATAGTTAACTTTAGAAACAAATTTTGAGGAATTTGTGAGGACGAGTATTTATACGGTTGAATAATTACTTATCCACACACCTGACCCATTACCTAATCAGCCCATAACTATCTAGGGCTAATCTATCTGTTCCAATAGTGCGATAAGCCGGAGGCTTGACGCTTCGCCTATCGCAACCAAGCTAATTCCTTTTAGTCAAATTCTATTACGCGAACGGTGAGTTAATTTCTTACCAACAGTTGTCACAACCGCAGGAACTCAATACTTTTGAAAGCCAAAGTGTTGTATCTCTATTGCACAGTCTCGACTTAAATAGAATTCTTAATCATTTTTGAAAAAATAGCATAATTGCAAGTATCTTGTGTAAAAGCCTTGTAGCTTTTTTATCAGTCTCTTAGATGTAAGGCATTTTGCAAGTAAGCAATGTTCTATTTTTTAACCCCGATGACATCCGATAGAGTAGTCAATAAATCTGTGGTTGTGTAGGGCTTAGAGAGAAATTTGTCTGCACCAGCCGCGATCGCTTTTTGCTCGTTGGCGTGTAAGCCACTGGTAGCAACTATCTTGACGTTGGGGTTGATGGTTCGCAGGGTGCGGATGGCGGTTAATCCGTCCATGTTGGGCATGAGCATATCTAGTAAGACGGCACTGATTTCTGGCTGATATTCAACATAGAGAGCGATCGCTTCAATGCCATCATTAGCCACAAGAGTTTTATAGTCATAATCTGTGAGGGTTTCCTGTGTGGTTTGATGAACGATTTTTTCATCATCGACAACTAAAATCAACTCGCCGTTACCTCTAGGCAATTCTGTTTTTGCTGTGGCCTTGGTTGCTGTTCCTTCTCCTCTGGGTAAGAACACCTGAAATTGTGTGCCTTGACTTACTTGACTCGCCACTTCTACAAACCCGCCGTGGTTCTTGACGATACCTAAAACCGTTGATAGTCCTAGCCCTGTACCTTTACCGACTTCTTTCGTGGTAAAAAAGGGATCAAATATGCGTTCTAAGATCTCTGGCGGAATTCCTGTGCCTGTATCTGAGATGGTGACAACAATGTAGTCTCCTGCTTCCGCTTCCAAGTGCATTCGGGCATAGGTTTCGTCAATTATCCGGTTTTCGGCAGTGATAATGAGTCTACCACCATTAGGCATGGCATCACGGGCATTGACTGCCAAGTTCATGAACACCTGATCTAATTGGGTGGGATCAGCTTGTACCATCCACAAAGTGTTTGTTGGAATATCAGTAACGATTTCAATGGATTTAGGAAATGTCTGTTGAATGACTTTGACTAATTCTTTGAGCAAATGTCCAGGTTGCAGGAGGATTTGTTTCCCTTCAGTACCACGGGCAAAGGTGAGAATTTGTTTAACTAAATCAGCTCCACGCTTAGAACTGTTTTCTAGAGTTTTGAATAGTTCTTGAGTCCGTGCATCTACATTCTTGCACCTAGAAGTTAGCAATTGGGCAATCATCATAATGGGAGCAAAGACGTTGTTGAGGTCGTGAGCAATACCACTGGCTAAAGTTCCTACACTTTCTAAACGTTGAGCGCGGTAAAATTGCTGCTCTAGTTGTTTTTTATCGGTGATGTCGGTGTCGACTACTAGAATTGATTGGGTTTGCCCGAATTGATTGTGTACCAGTGTCCATCGGCTCGCAACGATAATGTTGCTGCCGTTTTTGGTGGTTTTATTGAACTCCCCTTCCCAAAAACCTTGTTCGACGGTGGTTTTTAAAGCAGCTTCCACTTGAGACAATGGTTGTGTGTGGAAAAGCTCATGGGTTTTTTTACCCAAGCTTTCCTCTGCTGTCCAACCGTATAAGCGTTCAGCGCCTTGACTCCAGAACAAAATGCGGTTTTCTAAATCGCGGACAACAAAGGCATCGGTGGCGATATCAATTAAAACCGCTTGCTCGCGGATTTGCTGTTGTGCTTGTTTGCGAGCAGTGATATCTGTGGAAATACCACAAATGCCATAGGGCTGACCATCAGCATCACAGAGGGGAAATTTGACAGTTATGTAGGTGTGCAGCCTATCATCAAGCTCAACTTCTTCTTCAAACTGTAAAGGTGTAAGAGAAGTGAGGACATTTTGATCGTTTCTGCTCAAGGCTTGAGCAATGTCAGGCGAGAATAATTCATAGTCAGTTTTATTTTTAACTTGCTCGCGTGTCAGGTGAGTAATTCTTTCAAATTCAGAATTCACCAAAATATGCTGCCCTTGCACATCCTTGACATAGATGACAGCCGGCGAATTATCTATAATTGCTTGTAGCTGTTGCTGGCTGGCTCTGAGTGCAGCTTCAGCTTGTTTGCGCCCAGTGATATTACGAGCAAATCCCCAAAGAAATTCTTGACCTTGGAATTTGAAATAATTAGTGGTGATTTCTACGGGGTTTATCTGGCCATCTCGCCGACGATGATGGCTTTCAAACACCATAAATCCCTGCTGCTTCAATTTTTGCCAGAAATCAGCCCAAACTGCAGGTGTAGAAATATCAACATTAATATCGTACACCGACATCAACAGCAATTCTTCCCGCGAATAGTTGAGGGTGTGACACATGGTATCGTTGACATAAACATATCGACCATTGAGATCAATACAAGCGCTCGCATCTGTTGCCCGATCAATACAAAATTTGGTTAACTGTAATTCCGTTTCTGCTTTTGTGCGCTCCTCAATTTCCGCTTGCAGACGGGCATTGGCTTGTACCAGTCCATCTGTACGCTCCAACACCCGCAACTCCAATTCTTGTTGTGCTTGGCATAGTGATTCTTCCACTTGACGGCGTTGTCTAACTTCCTGTTCTAACTGCTGGTTGGTTTGCCTGAGTTGAACAGTTTGCTCCTCAACTTTGGTTTGCAAGGCTTGGATGATGCTGACTATTTCTAGGGGGTCAAGCACTTGCAAAAGATTGGTTTGTGTCACCAGTCCTTGCAGTTCTCCTTGTTCATCTACTACAGCTACCCGCCTCACCCCTTGCTCTTGCATCAACTGGTGAACAGTCAACAAAGATTCACTAGGATTGATACTTAATACAGGGGTACTCATTACGGCTTGCACCTGGGTTTGAGCCATATCTAGTCCCTGTAACTGGACTTTGAGAATATCTTTCTCGGTGATCATCCCCACCGGAATCAACTTTGTCTCCTGTGGGGCGACAATGACGACGCAACTGATGCGGCGATCGCTCATCATCTGAGATAATTCCAACACAGATATCGTTGGTAGCGCATGAATTACTTCCCTAACCATCACCTCTGTCACACATCGCAGTTTCAGCAGATGCGCTGGTTGGATCACCTGACGTATTCTGTCTTGAGTAATTAAGCCTAACAATTGCCCTTGCTCATTTACCACAGGCAAATGGCGAATGTGATGCTGGCGCATGAAAGCTAAAGCGGTGAGAGCATTTTGAGCCGCAGCCCGTGTCAAGCTAATGACTGGCTGAGTCATCACCTCGGAAATTTTTACCCTGAATAAATCTACCCCTGCGCCAGTGAGCCTGACTACATCCCGTAGAGTGAATATACCTACTAAGGTGTTTTCCTCAACTACTAAAACACAACTACTAAAATCAGATGCAGAATCTACTGTACTGCTGTTTACCGGATTCATGAGAGCAATTACATCAACGAGCAGAGTATTCGGTAACACAGTTAAAGGGTAAGATTCCATTACCTGCTCTATGGTAGGTAAGTCCACAGGATAAATTGATGGCATTAGTTAAGGGTTTCAGTGAAAGCAATAAAAAAGTGATATTAAAAATCTGAAAAGCACAAAATCAGCTTAAAAAGTCTGAATCTTCAACCCAGATGACAAAATTTAGCTTTTTTCTCAAATCACAATTCTGATGTTAATTTTGGCTAATATACTGAGATAGTGTTTTGTAATATTAATAATTTTTTATAATTAAAATATCTTAGATTGATTATACAACTATTTACCCATCATCGTGCTTGTTCTCTAGATACTACCTCGGTGACAAGGGGTATCCCTAATGGGTCAATCATCCCCATCATCAGTTTGACCTGTGGTAGATTCGGGTCATCCTTGCTGTGTCCAAATTGGAATAAACCTTCTTCGCTGATCAGATGGTGTCCACTGATTGTTGTTGCATCTAAACGTACTTGCTCCACCGCTCTCGTCATAGGCTCGGATGGTGTTTTGCGTCAGAAACCGTTCTATTTGTTCCCAGGTTTCCGGCTTGCTTAATCGCTTCAAGAGTATTCTTAAACGGTCATCGGTAAAGTCTGTTTCTCGAATGTTGATTCTGCATACTTGCTCTATGGTGTAGTGTCTTTGTTCTACCCATTCTCTTACACGTACTTTTCGGTGATCACCCTGTCAGATGATATACGATCTTGATTTAGCAATGCCATCTTTTTACTCCTTCTGCTTCCAAATGCCAGCAAGGGGTTACAATCACAAAGATATCTCTGCTTCAGACAGAGACATTCCTTGGGCAAGATTCGTGAAAAAATCCTTCAAGCGCTGCCAACCAATCCTTTTTCCAGTTATTTCCGGTGTCCGCTCTATAAACTCAAAAAACTTAAATAGGGCGTAGGCATCGTAGCAGATTATTGTTCGTACTGCTCTGCTGTTGAGTATTCAGCATTAAGTAAGCGCCATGCATCGATTGTGTACTGTGCCTCTTGTGGATCAAGAATGCTGATGGCAAATCCAATATGCACAATGACATAGTCATCAACTTTAGCATCGGGAACATAAGCCATACACACTTCTTTAATAATTCCACCAAAGCTGACTTTTCCTGTTCGCATAAGTGAATCTTCACCATTGATGCTTATAATTTTTCCTGGAACTGCTAAACACATGATTGCTCCTTTTGACGTTGGATCATATTCACCCTCTGCATCAAGAAACTTCCAGAAAAGCTAATTCAAATTCCTTGCCTTGACGTACCTCACAATAGCTTTGGTGACACTCAGGACATTCATTCAGCTCGCTATTTGGGTGAAATTCAATGTTGCAATTCGAGCAGTAACAAACAACAGGAACATTTTCTACTTGTAACCTTGCGTCTTCTGCTATTGTTCCTTTTTTAGTGACTTCAAAAGCTAGTTGGAGAGAATCTGCCACTACACCGGACACTTCACCAACACGCATTTGTACTAAACGAATATGTTGAGCGCCTTCATCTTTAGCACGTTTGACGGCAGCATCAATAATATTTTGCATCATTCCAACTTCATGCATATTTCTTTCCTAATAGTTTTTATTAATTGGTTTATTTTTTGTAGTGCTATTTCTATTCCCTGTTCCGCAGTAGGTGATAAACTCTCACCCAATTCAAAGTTCATTCCTGGTACTATAACCCACCATGCTTGCAGTGAGTGACCATAAAGAGCTTTTGTAAGGGTAAGTAAGTAACTAGGGTTACTGCTATGTCCCATCGTAATACTGCTATCAGTAAGTTCTATAGGGCACACTTGCACATCCTGTTCCATTGTGGCAAGATACGCATCAACAAAGATGGCAACATCAAATTTTGTCAAGAGTTCAGCCAATTCGGGAGTAAGTTGGCGAACACATAATGTAGACAAATTTGTGAGTTTCCAACTTGCTATCAAATCACTTACTCGCTGTCCCACAGCATCATCACTACGCAGTTCGTTACCGTAGCCAATCAATAGGATTGTTGGGCAAGTGTTAATCATAACGTTTTCCATATTTAGAAACTGTTCCAGGTGACTTGCCAGGCTTGTGGAAACTCAATTTTTAAATTAGTCGAAAAAATTGAGGAAGTTGTGAGGAAGGAGTGAAGGTAACATTTTTCCCATGCCTTCTAGCTAATAGCTCGTGAACACAGGATTGTAGACTGAGAGGAGCAAATGCAATCATACCCAAGCTAATTCCTTGAATTGGTATCCCGCTCGTACTTAAACACACATACACAGTCACCGCAAGCCAGCTTACTCAAAATCCTGCCTTTCATGTCAGGAAATGCTTCTTCAACTGCTTCCACCTCCATATCACAAGTTATCTGACAAGGTGTTTGCAGCCCAAATTCGCGAGCTAGGGACATATATGGACAAACCCGCTGAATCTCCAAAACAGCATCTTTACCTACATTGGAGATATCCACCACTTCCATGTTCATCCCGAATTCCTCAAAAATGGAAATAGATTGACGAAAGCCCTCAGCAAGTGAGACTTGATTAATGAGCGGTTCCATCAACTTCTTCTGGAGTTCAGCTTGTCCACTCCTCATAATTTCCAGAGCTTTAGAAGTTCCGTATTCTGCCTTTAGCTCGGAAAAACGTTCAAACCGCTGGCGAAGCCGTTGCGCTGCTTCTTTAGTAATCATCCTTTTACTCCAGTATTCCATGCTTGCAATTGGCGGAAGAGTCGTTACCATAGTCAAAACTAACGAATTACTCCCGCCAAAGTTCGTTGACAACACTCCCATCTACACTCACTAATTGAATATGTAACGGCATTTGCCCCGCCGCATGAGTTGAACAACTCAAACAAGGGTCAAAAGCTCGAATTCCTGCTTCAACACGGTTCAGCATCCCTTCAGAAATTTCTGAACCGTGAATAAAATGCCGCGCAATTTGTGCGACTGTACGATTCATCGCTAAATTATTTTGACCAGTAGCTATGACTAAATTTACTTTCTGAATTAAACCGTTTTCATCAACTTGGTAATGGTGAAATAATGTACCGCGTGGTGCTTCACTGACACCCACTCCTTCTAATTGATTGATACCAGCATCAGCACGCAATCGATTTGATAGTAAATCAGAATCATCTAGTAAAATTTCAATTCGCTCAATTGATGCCAGAATTTCAATTAATCGGGCATAGTGATAGAAAAATGATGAGGTCACTGTGCCTTTACCTCTGTCTCTAAATTCTCTCAACTCCAAATCAGCTAATGGTGTACCAATATGGCTGCAAATATTCAGACGTGCTAGAGGTCCTACCCGATAAATACCACTATCTAAACGACAATGATTACTCTGGTCAGGATAACCTAAAGGACGGTAGTAAGGAGACTTTAAATAGGAATCTGGTTGAACTGCCTCACCGATAAATTCTTGATAATGAGTTGGATCAAGTTTATCAGCAATGATATTCCCAGCACTATCTACAAAACGAATATGTCCGTCATAGTTCTCCCACAAACCTTCAGGAGTGACTAATCCCATAAATAAGCTAGGAAAATTGCCAAAGGTTTGCGCTTCTTTTTCATAATCCTTGAGTAAGCGTTTAAATCTACCCAATGCATCTAATATTGTGGTACGTACCTCCGGGATGCGGTTCTGAATATGAGTGCGTCCTTCTTGGGATAAAGGTTCGCGCACACCACCAGGAACCGCCCATGCTGGGTGTATCTTCTGCCCTCCCAATTGTTCAATAATTTCTTGTCCAAATTGACGCAAGCGGATTCCCCCACGAGCAAGTTCTGGTTCAGCTGCAATTAACCCAAATACATTGCGTTTTTGAGAGTTGCTATCCATTCCTAATAATAAATCTGGGGCACTCAGGTGGAAGAAACTCAGAGCATGAGATTGGATAATTTGTCCCAAATTCATCAAGCGGCGCAATTTTTTAGCAGCTTTAGGAATTGTAACCGCAAGGATGCGATCGCCAGCTTTGGCAGAAGCTAACAAATGGCTCACCGGACAAATCCCACAAATTCGCGCTGTAATTCCTGGCATTTCCCACAGTGGACGACCTTCACAAAACTTTTCAAATCCGCGAAATTCTGTGACATGAAAACGAGCATCGCTGACTTGTCCTGCATCATCCAAATAAATAGTGATTTTGGCGTGTCCTTCAATTCGAGTGACCGGATCAATAATTATTTTTTTCATGACTGTATGAAAGAGATAGTATTTGATTAAAAAAAATACGTAGGATGTGTTAGCGCTAGCGTAACGCATCATTCTTCTGCATAAAATGGATAATATTTGATTTTGAAAATATGTAGGATGTGTTAGCGCTAGCGTAACGCATCATTCATTCTTAAAGCTTTGATGCGTTACGGATTTCATCCTAACGCATCCTACTGGCGTGACTAAGAATTAGTTTTGTTGCTGTTAATTAGCTTTAAATGGTAGCCGTAACCACTGAAAAGCAGTCAAATTCAATAACAATCCTACTAATAATAAAAAGACCATCAAAACTATCTGATACCAAAGAAGTGGCTGGACAAATAAATCCAAAAGTAAATGTAGTAAGTTCATAATACTATAAAAGATAGTTAAGCCAAAATGAATCATGCGATAACGCTTGGAATCAGTAAAGGCAGTGGCAATCATTGCTAGCATTGGTATCACAAAAAAGCCCAACATCAACCACATAATTACAGCAATCTCATCGATATTTGTCGCTTTTTGAGACTCGACAACAGGTAAACCGTGAAAAAGTGGAATTAAATTTAGTTGTGTATGAAATAGCATTCCTAGTAGAAAGACTGACCAAAGAGTAATAATTCTTTCCCGATAATTAACTGCCATAATGACTCTCAAATTTCTTTTGTCATTGCCTCACCTCAAACTTAAGTGACGAATTTGAGTAACTTGTGAACTTAACCAAACTTGATAAATTCACGTCCTTCTAGCTGCGGTTTTTCTCCTCGCAGCAACGCTTCTAATACTGCTTTAATCCGAGTTGCTGAAGGTGGGCAACCTGGTAAGTACACATCAACTGGTACTACTGTATGCACTGGTATCACCCGATCTAGTAAGGTTGGTACAATACCAGGCTCAGAAGGAATCATGCCGTGAACATCGACTGCTTCAATGTAACAACGCTGGAGAACTGGTTCGGCACTACCTAGAGGATTGCGTAAAGCAGTGACATTGCCAGTGACAGCACAATCTCCAAAAGAAACAAGAATTTGCGATCGCTCTCGTACCGTCTGAATCATTTGCAGGTGATCCTCATTGGCAACTGCACCCTCAACTAACACGATATCCACTCCTTGCGGATATTCCTTAATATCAGCAAAGGGACTATAAACTAAATCCACTTGTCCTGCTAAATCAATCAGCCATTCGTCCAAATCCAAAAAAGACATATGACAGCCAGAACAGCCGCCTAGCCAAACCGTTGCTAATTTCAAACGAGCCATTTTCTTTTATTCTTAAGGATAAATAGGGAAAAAATAGATTTTAACTGTTGAGCCTTTAGTACTTAGTGCTTGAATGCAACTTCTTGCCATTCCTGCACCACATATTGGGGAATTGAAATATTGATGAAGCGTTCTGCACCTAGAGGTATACCAATCAACAACTCTTGAGTTGGTAATTGAGGCAAAATATCCTTGAAGTCATACTGACCAATAGTTGGTGCTGGTGCTTCCTCTACAAAAATATCAGGAGCAGTCAAGACTTCATTTGTCTGCGTGATAATCTTCAACGGTAAGGGATGAGGCAGTTCCTGAGAACCGGGAAATCCTATTAAGCGTAGATTTATTGAAGATACTGTATTGGTATTGGAATGAACTCTTTTAAATAGGACAACCTGCCAATAATTTCCCAATTCATCATTTAATTTTTGCTGTGAGCGATAAAGTATTTCTCCTGGCGCTTCTTCTAATTGAACAACAACAGCAATGACCTGTTGAGATGTGAAGCTTGCTAAACCCAGGAATATATACACTGTGATCATCCCTAACAATAGGAGCCACAAAAAGGTTTTGAAGATACGGCTTAACATTAGATTTACCTCGTTATGCTGATTTATGATCAGTGACTAAACAAGCCATTGTTTCTTCTCCCGTGCTGTCACCAGAAAATCAAGTTTGGCGCGATCGCGTTTCATTTCACCGACACCGGAACCTTGGTAGAAAATCGCACCTGTAGGACAAGCATTGACACATTTGCCGCAGGAAGTACAAGTCTCGGAAGTTCCCCAAGGCTGATTTAAATCAGTGATGACATGAGAATTTGTTCCCCTACCCGCCATATCCCAAGTGTGTGCTCCTTCAATTTCGTCACAAACACGTACGCAACGAGTGCAAAGAACACAACGATTGTGGTCAATGCCAAAGTGTTCGTGAGAAGCATCGACTTTACGATTGGGAAATTGATACTCCAATCGCACATGATCCATGCCCATTTCAATTGCCAAATCTTGCAATTCACAATTACCATTAGCTACGCAAACCGAGCAAATGTGATTACCTTCAGCAAACAGCATTTCTATAATCATGCGACGATATTTTTGAAGGCGATCGCTATTTGTCTGGACTTCCATACCTTCAGCAACTTTCGTTACACAAGCAGGTTGAAGTTTATGACTGCCAGCAATTTCTACTAAACAAAGCCGACAAGCCCCAACATCTGTCACCCCTTGTAGGTGGCACAATGTCGGAATGTGAATCCCTGCATCCTGCGCTGCTTGGAGAATGGTTTCTTCCTCACGGGCGCTAATTAATCGCTCGTTGATTGTTAGTGTTTTGACTGCCATTTCTGTTATCTTAGAGGTTATTGAATCAACGCCAAATACTCATCCCGGAAGTACCTTAAAGTACTAAACACCGGATTCGGTGCCGACTGTCCCAAACCGCACAAACTTGTCTGCTTGACCATGTCGCACAGTTCCTCTAGCAGTTCCAAGTCAGCAAGCGATGCTTTGCCTTCCCGGATTTTAGTTAATAATTGATATAGTTGCACCGTTCCGACACGACAGGGAATGCACTTACCGCAGGACTCATCCATGCAGAATTCCATAAAGAAACGGGCGACATCTACCATATTGGTACTTTCGTCCATCACAATCATACCGCCGGAACCCATGATAGAACCAAGTTGGGCAAGAGATTCGTAGTCTACGGGAGTATCAAAAGCTGAGGCGGGAATGCATCCTCCGGAGGGACCACCTGTTTGCACTGCTTTTGATGTACCGCCATTTGGCACACCACCACCCATTTCTTCAACAATTTGCCGCAGAGTTGTTCCCATTGGCACTTCTATTAAACCTGTATTGCGGATTTTTCCCGCTAGGGCAAAAACTTTCGTACCTTTGCTTTTTTCTGTACCAATGCTGGCGAAGACTTCTGCACCTTTGCGAATAATCCAAGGGACATTGGCAAAGGTTTCGACGTTGTTAATTAAAGTCGGAAATCCCCACAAACCACTCTCCGCTGGGTATGGTGGACGGGGACGGGGTGTGCCGCGTTTGCCTTCAATAGATGCCATTAACGCGGTTTCTTCGCCACAAACATAAGCTCCCGCCCCAATGCGAATATCAATTTTAAAATCAAAGGGAGAGTCAAAAATATGACTTCCTAATAAACCAAGGCGTTGGGCTTGGCGAATAGCAATTTGCAAACGGTTGATAGCAATGGGGTATTCGGCACGGATATAAATGTAACCTTGATTAGCACCCACAGCATAGGCAGCGATCGCCATTCCTTCTAAAACTCGATGGGGATCGCTTTCCAAAACACTTCGATCCATAAATGCACCAGGATCGCCCTCATCAGCGTTGCAGATAACAAATTTGCGTTCTCCCTTGGCTTTGGCTACAGTTGCCCATTTCACACCTGTGGGATAACCAGCACCACCCCGTCCCCGCAATCCACTGCGAGTCATAGCATCGACAACTTCAGCAGGCGTCATCTCTCGCAGCAAGTGGTAAAGCGCCTGATAGCCATGAGCTGCAATGTAAGACTCAATGCGTTCTGGGTCAACCTCACCGCTATTTTCCAGAACAATGGGGAGTTGCTTAGTAAAAAACGGATGTTTCAAATCTCCTTTTTGTACTTTTACTGTATCATCATCCAATGCAGCGATAATGGAAAGAGCATTTTCTGAAGTTACTTTTTCATATAGTAAGGGTTCAAGGTCTTGCGCCTCTTTGCTGTCAACTTGTACTAAAGGACCTTGGCAACACAAACCCATACAACCAACACTGCAAACTTCAACTTTATCTGCCAATCCTATTTCTGTTGTTACCTTTTCCAAACTTTCTTTCACTGCAGTAGAACCAGATGAGAGACAACCAGCTGCCATACAACAACGAATGCGAATAGGCTTAGAATTGCCGTGTTCTTTCTGAGCTATTTCCTGTAATTCAGTCAGATCCATATTTCATATCAATTGTTTTTAGGAGAGTAAGGAATGGTGTAAACAATTATCAGTTATCAAAAAAAATTGATAACTGTTCACTGTTAACTGTTTACTGGTTTGAGCCATCCTTCTATTTTTTCGGTAACTAACTCCGGTGTCTGGTGTCCGCATACAGTGCCATCAAACACGACAGCAGGTGCAATCCCACAAGCACCTAGACATCTTGCTGTTAAAAGTGAAAGTTCTTTATCAGGAGTTGTTTCGCCAGCATGAATTTTGGCGTATTTTTCTACAGTTGCTAGTAAATTTGCTGCACCTTTTACGTAACAAGCCGTACCCGTACAAACGACACAACTATGCACACCTTTTGGTGCTAGGGAAAAGAGATGATAAAAAGTAGCTACGCCATAAACACGGCTGGGCGGCAGTTTCAGGCTGTGAGCGATGTAAAATAACAAATCATTTTCTAAATAGCCGAAAAGCTCTTGTGCCTTATGCAAGACTTCTATAAGTGCATCCTGCTGATATTGATGGCGCTTCATAGTTGCATCAAGTATTTTGAAGCGTTTATCACCACTGAGATGTTCTTTTAGCGTACTTTTTGCATACTGATTTTTTTTATTGACTGTCTGAGAGTCCATTTTTCTAAATCTTTTTAGTATTTATGGTATTGTTGGCACATTGCCAAATACCCGCTATAGTTCTTGTATCGACTTACAAAAATAAAAGTACTCCTTCTTGAAACTAGCTCTACAAATTTTGCGCTGTCTTGTTGCTCCTGAATTCTATACCGATCATTATAGGTCTACAATTTGAGGAAGTTGTGAGGTTATATCAAGTCTATTGTCCATGACGTAGAGCTAGAGGCGACGAGATTATCTTCCTCCTCATTACTGAAGGTTGTATAAAGTTTTTAGACAAAACAGTTATGTCTTGCAACTACAAAAATCAAGGGCGTTAAAACTTAATTTGCCGATAAAATTTTTGCTTAACTTTTTCTGCAGCAGTAATATACAAAGCAACAATGACTCCCAAAGCCAGGATAAACGAAATTGGAAGCGGTTGAAAACCGAATAGTTTTGCTAGAGGAGTAAACGGCAATAACAATGTCACAATGCCAATCGTAATTGTCGCAATTAACAAGTACTTGCCTGGCTTACTTTGGAAGAACGGTTGACGAGTACGGATGACCAACACAATCATGGAGGCTGAAATCACAGACTCCATAAACCAACCTGTTCGAAACTGGTTAGGTGTAGAATGCAAAATCAATAACAATATACAAAAGGTAAGATAGTCAAATACTGAACTGAGCATCCCAAAAACTATCATAAAATTGCGGATGAATTTGATATCCCAACGATGAGGTTGCTTAACCATTTCTTGGTCTACTCTATCGGTAGCAATAGTCATTTCAGGAAAGTCGGTCATCAAATTAGTCAGCAGAATTTGCTTAGGCAATAGGGGGAAAAATGGTAACAGTAAGGAAGCCCCTGCCATGCTAAACATATTGCCAAAATTAGCACTAGTTGCCATGAATACATACTTGAGTGTGTTGGCAAAGGTGATTCGTCCTTCCCCAATTCCTTGCAGCAGCACATCCAAATCCTGTTCTAGGAGTACAATATCAGCTGCTTCTTTGGCTACGTCAACTGCACTATTGACCGAAATACCCACATCGGCGGCATGGAGAGCCGAAGCATCATTAATTCCATCACCCATATAACCTACTACATTGCCAGCTTTCTTTAATGCCAAAATTATGTCTTCTTTCTGGTTAGGCTCAACTTCCGCAAACACGTCTATCAAGTTTACCTGATGCATCAAGGCTTCATCGCTCATTTCATGCAAATCTAATCCCGCCAGAATTTTGGGCTGAGACAGTCCGATTTGTTGACTCAGACTAGCTGCAACAGCATGACTATCACCCGTAATAATTTTTAGAGAAACTCCTGCTTGCTTGAGTTCGGTAATTGTGTGAATAATGCCGGGTTTGGGCGGATCAAAAAAGACTAAGTAACCTAAAAAGGTCATATCGCTCTCATCTTCTTTACTAAGAGTAGTCGTGGTAGGATTGCGGTAAGCAACCCCCAAAACTCGAAAACCTTCTTGCCCTAAAGCTTCAAAACGCTGCTGAATTTGTGCCTGTAAACTATTCAACTCTACAATTGTGCACTCGCCAGTTTCGACAAATGAGCAAACATTGATAATACTTTGTAATGCTCCTTTGGAGATTACAAGCTGAGTATGATCTTTAGCAACCAAGATACTCAATCGTTTACGGATAAAATCGTAAGGAACTTCATCAAGCTTTTGATAGCCTGAGATATCAAATGTGCGATCGCTACGAATAGCTTGATCGATTGGGTTGACAAATCCTGTTTCAAAAATTGCATTGAGATAGGCATAGAAAAGTACGCGATCGCTTTCGTTACCTTTATAATCAACAGCCGAATGAATCCTTACCACACCTTCAGTTAGAGTGCCTGTTTTATCAGAACACAGCACATTCATACTGCCGAAGTTTTCAATTGCTGCTAGTCGCTTGACGATCACACTTTTATGCGCCATCTGTTTTGCCCCGTGCGCTAAATTAATGCTGATAATTGCAGGTAATAATTGTGGTGTGAGTCCTACAGCTAGTGCAAGGGCAAACAGAAACGAATCCAGCACTGGGCGTTTGAGCAGAAGATTGCCGGCAAAAATGCCAAGTACTAACAACAGAGTCACTTCCATGAGGAAGTATCCGAATTGGCGAACTCCATGCTCAAACTCTGTTTCCGGTGGTCTAAATTTCAGCCTTTGGGAGACCTTACCAAATTCTGTTTCCTTGCCTGTACCTACTACTAAAGCTTTGGCAGTGCCACTCACTACGTATGTACCCATAAATAAGGTATTCGTACGCTGGCTTAAAGGTGTTTGCAGTGGTAACACACCATCTACCTTGGCAACTGGGTAAGTTTCACCCGTCAAGGCTGCTTCATTGACAAATAGATCTTTCGAGTCCAAAATTATGCAATCTCCAGGAATATTGTCCCCTGCTGCCAGACACACTACATCTCCAGGTACAATCTCTTCTACTAAAATGTCCACACTTTTGCCATCTCTTAGGACGTTAGCTTTAATTTGGACGATTAAAAGCAGTTTCTCAATCGCATCTGCTGCACCTCGTTCCTGCCAGAAACCCAGCAATCCGCTTACTAAAACGATAATCAGGATAATCAATGCATCCGTCTTATCATTTAGGAAAATAGAGAGAATTGCAGCTGCAATCAGAATTAAAATAATCGGACTTTGAAATTGCGCTAATAATAGTGTTAATGTGTCTGATTTCTTTTTGGGTTTAAGGAGATTTGCACCATACTCTTCTAAGCGTTGTTTGGCTGCTTGAGTTGTTAAACCTTGAGGTGTAGATTGCAATTGTTGGAGCAGTTCAGCCATCGGAATACTCCAAAATATCCTTTGCTTATTCATGGATTTTTTGCAACTCTTAAAAACAACAGGAAAACAGACATCTCAAAGGCTTTAGACAAAGCCCCTTCTTCTTTGCCAAATCTTCAGCCCTTCAAACCACAAAATACTAAATAGTCCAGAGGTGAGACTGACGACTAAATCGTCGAAATGTAGAAAAGAGAAGCGGAATAGATGTCGCAGCAAAGGAACATAAAGTACCAGTCCCAGAAACACCACAGCACCACCTAGTACCCACCATAATGCTGCATTTGGGGCACGTAACATTTCAGGGATAGTGCGTGACCAAGAACGATTCGTCAGAATCATACTTAAGTTAGAAACAATTAGAGTAGTAAAAGCAAGCGCCCGTGCATCTAGTTCTCCATGTCCAGAGTAAAAGGCAATAGCAAATACTACCAGCAATACCACCAATACACTTATCCCTTGCAGTAATGCTAATCTCAAAGTGCGACGGCTAAACAATGGTTCTTTAGGATTTCGAGGTGGGCGATTCATGATATTGCTTTCTTCTGGTTCTGCCTCAAACACCACTGTACAAGCAGGGTCGATAATTAAATGTAGGAAGGCAATGTGAATCGGCAATAGCACGAGTGGCCAATGAAACATGACCGGAATCAGCGACATACCAGCGATGGGAACGTGAACTGCCAAAGTATAAGCCATACCTTTTTTGAGATTGTCAAAGACCCGTCGCCCTAGTCGAACTGACTGCACAATAGAAGAAAAATCATCATCCAAAAGCACTAAGTCTGCAGATTCGCGAGCGACATCTGTACCCCGTTTACCCATAGCAATGCCAATATGAGCTGCTTTTAAAGCAGGAGCATCGTTTACTCCATCCCCAGTCATGGCAACAATTTCACCACACTGTTTGAGGGCATTCACAATTAACAGTTTTTGCTCAGGAACGACCCGTGCAAATATATTCACGGTTTGAATTTGAGCCGATAACTCACCCTCTGTCATTTGCTCTAGTTCTGTTCCAGTAATAACCTGTGTTGATGGGTGCAGTCCTATTTGACGAGCAATGTTTTGGGCTGTAGCTGGATAATCACCTGTAATCATGACTACGCGAATACCAGCGCCATAACACTCAGCAAT
The DNA here is from genome assembly GCA_002163975.1 of Nostocales cyanobacterium HT-58-2. Taxonomy (GTDB): domain Bacteria; phylum Cyanobacteriota; class Cyanobacteriia; order Cyanobacteriales; family Nostocaceae; genus HT-58-2. The sequence goes on from CP019636.1 coordinate 1,039,463, forward strand.
TGCCGAAGCAACTGTAGGACGCACCGGATCAGCCATACCCACCAATCCCAAAAATTGAAACTCAAAGTCATGTTGTTTATCTGGAAGAAGATTTTGCTTTTTGTCAGATTTATGTCTTCCTACAGCTTTTGCTACACCCAAAACGCGCAAACCCGCAGCAGCCATCGTACTAATATGCTGTTCTAAGTTTTGCATTTGCTTAGCATCAAAGTGACAGAGATCGGCAATTGCTTCTGGTGCGCCTTTGGTAGCAATGAGCAATTTCCCCTCTGGAGATTGCCAAACGCAAGACATGGCTAATAATTGACCTGATAAGGGATATTCGCGCAGTATTTCCCAATCGTAATGTAAATGCTCGGTTTTTGCTAAATGAACATCCCCGACTTGCTTGAGGGCTTTTTCCATTGGGTCAAAGGGATCTTTGCGACTTGCCAAAATACCAAATTCTATTAACTCATGAAAGGCTTCGGGAAGGGGTTCTCGTTCATGCAGAGTAACATCATAAAAATGAGGGGATTGGTATGATGGCTCATAGACAAACAGTTGTTGAATAGACATACGATTAAAAGTCAGCGTTCCTGTTTTATCTACACACAGGACGGTAGCTGAACCTAGTGTCTCAACTACAGGTATGCGACGAGTCAAAACTCTCGTCAACGAAAATCTCCAAGCACCCAAAGCCAAAAAGATTGCCAGCACTACAGGAATTTCATTGGGTAAAATCGCCATCGCTAGTGCTAATCCTGCCAGAAATCCTTGTAGCCAATCACTTCTGGTGATTCCGTAAATAATAATAACCGCAATACAGATAGCGATCGCCACAATAGTAAGCTTGCTAACAATACGTCGGGTTTCTCTTTGAAGAACTGTGTCCTCTGGTTCCACTGTTTGCAAGGCTTTACCAATCTTACCCATTTCTGTTTGCATACCTGTGGCATAGACTTGAGCAATACCTTGACCTTGCACAATCAATGTTCCAGAATAGACAAATGGGAAATCGTCACCACCTGGTCGATGTTTTCTTGATGATTGTGTGGCAAGTTCCAACTCCAAAGTATCTTCTACTGCTCGTTTCCGTACAGGTACAGATTCACCTGTTAACAAAGACTCATCTACACTCAATTGAGTAGACCAAAGCACAACAGCATCAGCAGGGACTCTATCGCCTTCAGCAAGAACAACAATATCTCCGCCCACAACTTCTCGTCCAGCAATTCGTTGGCGTTTTCCATCTCGAATCACTAATGCACGAGGACTGGAGAGATCGCGTAAAGCTTCAAGAGATTTTTCCGTTTTTTGTTCTTGGTATAAGTTTATACCAACAATCAAGAAGACAAAACCCAACAAAATTAAGGCTTCTTGAGCATCACCGAGAAACAAATAAATCACACCACAGGCTACCAGTAGTAAGAAAATTGGCTCTTGTATACTTTCAAGAGCAATCTTCCAGATGCTACGGTTTAGAGTAGATGGCAGCTCGTTATATCCCTCTTGCTTGAGGCGAACAAAAGCTACTGATTCAGATAACCCAGAAATAGAGTTGATTTCAATTTGATGAGTCATGAGATTATACCGTTTCGCTTTAATTTAAAGAATTGGTATAACAGCGCTTTGCTTAGAAGATAGATGGCTTGAGAAGGTAGAAGAGTAATGTGAGCAAGTTGTGAAATCACTCTAAATGTTGGCAACCCAGCTTTATCTCTGCTCTCACGACTGAAGCATCAGCAGTGGGATGGATGCAGAAGCCCAACTTTTCGCAGACTCTTTGCATTGCAGAATTTTCTGTCAGGATTTCAGCACTAATGAGCGTTAACTGTTCATCACGCCCCACTTGAAGCAACCTTTTGAGTAACTCAGTTCCCACACCTTGGCATTGGTAGCGATCGCTCACCAAGATTGCGAATTCAGCTTCATTAGTACCGTGCAATTTACTGAGCCTACTAACGGCTAAAATTTCATGTTCTTCGGTTTCTGGATTTTGATAGTCTACGACAAGCGCCATTTCTCGGTCATAATCAATAAAACACAGGCGCGTGAGTCTTTCGTGGGCAATGCGTTGACTGAGTTTGATGAGGTGGAAGTAACGGAAAAAAACGCTTTCTTCAGATAATGTTTTATGTAACTTAATCATTAAAGGTTCGTCCTCTGGACGAATAGGACGAATTGTGACTTGCGTACCATTGCGCATTGTCCAAGGGGAAACGTACTGTGTGGGATAAGGACGAATTGCTAGTTTTGGTAACTGTGCTTCAGCAATATCTAAGTCATGTAGAATAATCCGTGCATCAAGTGCCACAAGGGAGTTTTGAGTGAGTTCGGGTTTACTCTCTTGGTGTTCCTCTGCCTTGACTAGAAGCGGATTAATATCAATTTCCTTGATAAACCTTTGCTCAACAACAAGTTGGCTAAAGCGTACCAAAACTTGTTCTAAAGCCTCTAAATTAACTGCTTTTATGCCTCTAATTCCCTGTAGTGCTTTGTAAATACGGGTTTGTTCCATCATCCGCCGTGCCAAGGTCGTATTGAGTGGAGGAAGTCCTAAGGCTTGATCTTGAAACACTTCCACCAGTTGACCACCTGTACCAAAAAGTAAAACCGGACCAAATTGAGAGTCAATACTACTACCGAGAATTAATTCATAGCTGTTTTTTAGATCTATCATTGGCTGGACGGTGACACCAGCAAACTCACTTGCTCCTACTTTAGTGCTGACAGATAATGCGATCGCATCATACGCCTCACGCACTGCTTTGGCATCATGTAAATTTAAATGCACCCCATTTACATCTGTTTTATGGGTGATGGTTTGAGAAAAGACTTTCAAAACCACAGGATAACCAATTTCTTCTGCAAGTTGAACTGCCTCTTCTGCGCTTGTTGCCACCTGTGTGACTACCGTTGGAATGCCGTAAGCAGCAAGAATTTGTTTTGATTCCACCTCAGTTAGTAAAGTTCTGCCAGCTTGACGTGCGTTTTGAAGAATTGTTTTAGCAACGGTGCGATCGGGAGTATCCGCTTGTTCAGGAACCACAGGTGTTTCATACAGAGCACGCAAGTTATAGTGATAACGCCACATATAATTAAATACATGGGCTGCTGTGTCTGGAAAGGCAAATGTGGGAATCGATGCTTGGTTGAGAATTTCTGCACCTGCTTCCACATCTACATCTCCCATCCAACTTGCTAGTACAGGTTTACCGATTTGAGCGAATGGTTTTAATTGATACGCAGTTTGTATGGGGTCAGTCATTGCCTGTGGAGTCAGAATCGCCAATAACCCATCGCTACTTGGATCGTTAGCAGCAATTTCCAACGCTTTAGCATAGCGGCTGGGATCAGCATCACCGAGTATGTCAATAGGATTGTTGTGACTCCATTGGGGTGGCAACAACTGGTTCAGTGCTTCATAGGTTTGTGGGGATAATTCTGCCAGTTCACCCCCATCGGTGATTAAAGCATCAGTTGCCAGAACTCCGGGTCCGCCTGCATTAGTAATAACTGTAAGTTTTGGTCCTTTGGGACGCGGTTGCTTTGCCAGCACCTCTGCCATGTCGAACAAGTCAGAGATACTCTTAACTCGTAAAACTCCACATCGTCGCAATGCCGTATCAAATACGGTATCGCTACCGACCAATGCGCCTGTATGCGAGGCAGCAGCTTTGGCGGCTGCTTCTGTGCGTCCAGCTTTAATCACAATAATTGGTTTTGTCAGGGCAACCTCTCGTGCCGCAGAGAGAAATGACCGTGCATCTCCAATCGATTCCATGTAAATGACAATACTTTCAGTATGTGGGTCATCACCGAGATAGTAAATCAAATCGCCCCAACCTACATCGAGCATTGAACCAATGGAAATAAAGGCACTAAAGCCGACATTCTCGTGAAAACTCCAGTCCAAAATTGCTGTACACAACGCCCCGCTTTGGCTTATAAAACCAACTTTACCAGGCAAAGCCATACCGTTGGCAAAGGTAGCATTTAAATAGGTATGGGGATTCATTACTCCCAAGCAGTTAGGACCAATCAACCGCATTTTGCCTCGGCACACTTGTTGGAGTACTTGCCGTTCTAATTCTGCCCCAGCAGTTCCAATTTCCTTAAATCCAGCAGAAATAACTATTGCCCCCTTTACGCCTGCATCTACACATTCGCCAATGACATAAGGAACTGTGGGTGCAGGTGTGATCACAATCGCTAAATCAACTGGTTCTGGCACAGCAGCGATATTTGGGTAAGCTTTGATACCAAGAACGTTATAGCGTTTAGGATTGACTGGAAAGACAGTTCCACCAAATGGATGGCTAATGAGATTCCAGAGGACGGTTCTGCCGACACTACCTTCGCGATCGCTAGCACCAATCACGGCGATGCTTTTAGGAGCGAATATCGCATCTAGAGGTTGATGCTCGGAACGTAAAATATCGTAGGCGCGATCGCTTCCCAATTGCATACTCTTCTGCATGGTTGGCTTCTCCGTGACATGGTAATTTAGTTAATGATTGATAGTTGGAGGTGAAAACTTCCAAATGTGGAGAGGGAGTTAACGTCCATTAACTCTTTTTCCCTTGCTCGGGTGCCTTCCTTCCCCCTGCTTCTTCTAGTCACCTTAAACTTCAAATCTATTTTCCGTAGCCGCAACTTCTAACAACGTCTTTAGTACTGAATCGGGGTTGAGACTCATCGAATCAATGCCCTCTTCTACTAAAAACCGAGCAAATTCAGGATAGTCACTCGGTGCTTGACCGCAAATGCCGATTTTATGATCGCGTTTTTTGACAGTTTGAATTGCCTTAGCAATCATTTGCTTAACAGCTTCGTTACGTTCGTCAAATAAATGCGCTACTAACTCTGAATCTCTATCAAGTCCTAAGGTTAATTGCGTTAAGTCATTAGAACCAATTGAGAATCCGTCAAACACTTCACAAAACTCGTCTGCAAGTTGCACATTACTCGGTAACTCACACATCACATACACTTGCAAACCGTTTTCTCCTCGTACCAAACCATGTTTTGCCATCTCTGCTAGAACGCGGCGACCTTCAGAGGGAGTACGGCAAAATGGCACCATTAAAATGACGTTGGTTAAACCCATTTCATCGCGTACTTTCTTCATTGCCCGACATTCCAGCGCAAATCCTTCCTGATAGCGTTCATCATAATAACGCGAAGCACCCCGCCAACCTAGCATTGGGTTTTCTTCTTGAGGTTCAAATTGTTTTCCACCCAAAAGATTGGCGTATTCGTTGCTCTTGAAATCACTTAGGCGAACAATAACAGGTTTGGGATAAAATGCCGCTGCAATTGTGCCGATACCTTGCGCCAGTTTATCAACAAAAAATTGCCCTTTGTCTTCGTATCCGGCAGTTAACTCAGCAATCTTGTATTTGGCTAGTTCATCTTCCAATTCATCAAAATGAACTAATGCTAGAGGATGGGTCTTAATATAATTAGCAATGATAAATTCCATCCGTGCCAAACCAACCCCATCATTGGGGATAGCACTGTAGCCAAATGCTTCTTCTGGGTTGCCCACGTTCATCATGATTTTCGTGCGAGTGCGGGGCAATTTTTCTAATGGTATTTCTTGTACTTCGTACGGTAACAGACCTTTGTAAACTTTTCCGGTTTCACCTTCAGCACAGGAAACCGTAATTTCTTGACCAGTTTTAATGAGTGTTGTTGCATAATTGCAACCAACAATCGCTGGGATTCCCATTTCTCTGGCAATAATTGCCGCATGACAGGTGCGTCCACCAGAGTTCGTGACAATGGCACTGGCTTTTTTCATAATTGGTTCCCAATCAGGATCGGTGCGGTTTGTAATCAATACCTCGCCAGGCTGAAATTCGCTCAAGCAATGCACGTCGAGAATTACTCGTGCTTTGCCCTGTCCTATCATCTCGCCCACGCTACGCCCGGTGACTAACACTTCACCTTTTTCTTTAAGTTGGTAGGTGTGGAGAACGTTTTTTATCTTCTGCGATTGGACAGTTTCCGGACGTGCTTGGACAATAAATAATTCATTGATGATGCCGTCTTTTGCCCATTCGATATCCATTGGAGTATAAACACCACGTACTTGTGAGTAGTGTTCTTCAATAAAACATGCCCAATGCGCTAGTTGGAGAATTTCCTCATCTTTGAGGGCAAAGGCGGCGCGATCGCTTGCTGCAACAGGTATGTTTTTAGTCATTTTAGAACCGCCCAAATCGTAGACCATCTTAATTTCTTTCGTCCCTGGGCGTTTTTCGAGAATTGGACGGTATCCTTGTTTAAGTGTTGGTTTAAATACTAAATACTCATCAGGGTTAACTGCACCCTGAACGACGTTTTCACCCAAGCCGTAGGCAGCTGTAATCAGTGCTGCATCTTTAAACCCTGTCTCAGTATCAATAGAGAACATCACGCCAGATGTCGCTAAGTCCGAACGCACCATTTTTTGTACGCCCACCGAGAGGGCAATATTGAAGTGGTCGAAGCCTTTGATTTGACGGTAAGAAATGGCACGGTCGGTAAAAATAGATGTAAAGCACTTATGGCAGGCTTGCAGGACAGCTTGCAGTCCGTGGACATTTAAGTAAGTTTCTTGCTGTCCGGCAAAGCTAGCATCAGGTAAGTCTTCCGCAGTAGCGCTAGAGCGGACTGCTACATCAGTATCAGTACCATACTGCTCGCAGAGGTCTTGATATGCTTGAGCGATCGCCTTCTCCAATTCTTGAGGAAACGGAGTTTGTAACATCAAAGCCCGTGCTTGTTTGCCACACTGACGCAGGTTATTGACATTTTCCACATCTAAGGAAGCAAAAATTTCCCGCAATTTCGTTTCTAAACCTGCCGCTTGAATGAAGAAACGATACGCATAAGCAGTCGTCGCAAACCCTGTTGGAACTCTTACCCCTTTGCTTTTAAGCTGCTGAATCATTTCTCCCAGTGAAGCGTTTTTCCCACCCACAAGCGGGATATCTGCTATCCCTACGACATCCAGTGGAAGTACCAGCGCTTGTTGTTTTACATTTTGGCTTGGTGTCTTTTGAGTAACAAATGTTTCAAGCATAGACAAATTTCCTTAAATGCATTCTTGCTACTGCTACCCAAGGGGCTTTATTTTATCTTTTTACTCCCTCTTGAGTCTCATTCCTTTGGTTATATAAAGATAATTTGAGGAACTTGTGAGGAGGTTTTTATATCAGGTTTGGCTTGTCCTTAGTGATTATTTTTTCTTCATATTTTTCTCAAAAAAATTTCATAACTTGATACGCACATCATCAAATTTATGAGGTCTTTATGAGCTCATTGTTGAGCATCCAATTCATCATGAAAATAGATTAAAACTTTACTTATTCGCATTGTTAAACCACATTGTGAATGCAAGTTTCCTTGCCTACATAAATACCTAACGCACGTGCTATTTGTACTAAGTAATGATTGGGAGCTACACATAAAGGGCTTTGAGCAACGACTAATTCCAACGGAATTGCTTCCACTTGTCCGTTGTGCCATGCAACCATCTTTGCTGTTTCTCCAGCTGCTAGCAAATCTACTGCTGTTTTACCGAATGTAGTTGCGACCAATCGGTCTAATGCTGTAGGGATTCCTCCGCGTTGAATGTGTCCCAACACAGAAACTCGAACATCAACTTGATCCTGGCTGCAAGTGCGAATTTCATTGGCTATGTACTGTCCTATTCCACATGGCGATGTATGATATGATGTGTCGTAGTAAGAATAATTGCCGACTTTTGCGCCTTCAGCAACCACGACAATTGCAAACTTACGTCTCCACACATCTCGTAATTCTTTTAAGTGCGAGCAAATGCCTTCTATTGAATAGGGAATTTCAGGAATTAAAATCACATCCGCTCCCCCTGCAATTCCTGCTTGCAATGCCAAATGACCGGCTGTGCGTCCCATCACCTCCACAATCATCACGCGATCATGACTAGCTGCTGTGAAGGTTAACCGATTTAAAGCATCCACAATTGTATTAACCGCAGTATCAAATCCGACTACACGTTCTGTGTGTGCGACATCGTTATCAATTGTCTTAGGAATGCCGATAAATTGCCAGTTGCCTCTAGCTTGCAATTGATTGAGAATTGAGAGACTGCCATCTCCACCAATACCAATGAGAGCATCTAACTCTAAAGCATCATAGCTTGCTAAAATTTCATCAATATGTTCTAAAGTATCCCCTTTGTTAATACTGCCAAGAATAGTTCCACCCATGTTCAGTAATGGATCGATACCGCGCAAGTCTAAACTATGCAATGATAGAGGAACCGTTTTCCTTTCTAATAGTCCCTTCGTTGCATAGGGAATGCCCAATATCTGCCAGTTGTAAGTAAGCGTTGCGTGACTAACAACTGCTCGAATGACAGCGTTTAATCCAGGACAGTCGCCACCACTGGTAAGAATGCCAAGTCGTTTTTGCGTTTTCATAGTGGCTTAATGGGACTTTGTTAAAAATAGGCTCAAAACATCCTTAAACTTAGGTATAGTACAGTTTCTACATTATTAGCTATTTATACTTGATGTAACCAGCTTCAAGACATTTTATCCACATCTATCTATTTTCCTTATTCAGCAAAAATTTCAGGTCATGGTCATATTGGAAAGTTCTAAATTCCTATTTGTAATCGTGCAATTTCTCTGGATTCTATAGTTGCTACCTATGTTTTCGTTATATCGTCAGTGTAAGTCACAATTTTGAGGAAATTGTGAGGTACATCCAACAGCTTCAATAGAGTGGCGCCGAGAGGTAGAGTCGAGTTGCAAAGATTTCCAGTTTGTCTCTGTGTGGATTGATTGAGGTGGGATAGTGAGATTTTATAACCCACTCATGTTTTGAAAAGCGATCATGGCTCGACCGTATGTGTGGCTAAGACATAGTAACTTTCAGGCTCTACTGCTAGCACTTGCACATCTTGGCTTTCTGAAGTCAACAAACCTCTTTGGGGTAGAGAACTCTTAACAGTATTCTTCTGTTGTCCGTTCCCTGTTTAATTGCAAATATGAGCTAGCTCAAAGACTCTATCAAGAATTCCTGGCAAATTGAAAGTATACCAACTTAGAGGTCAAGGATATGACCAAGGCTACCCTAAACTTTCAATCTGCAAGCGGGCATCAAGTCCTGGCAGCAGCCGGAAAGAAAATTCTGCGACCGGGAGGACGGGTTGCGACAGAGCAACTTTTTCAATGGGCTGGGTTTAAGCCGGGTGAGACTGTTCTAGAACTAGCTTCTAGCTTTGGCTATACCGCGATCGCCCTAGTACAACGCTACAAAGTCCATGTGGTTGGCATTGAAAAAAATCCCTCCAGCGTCGCCCGTGCCCGTGTTAATGTAGCAGCAGCGGGTATGACAGACCAGATAGAAATAATCGAAGGCGATATTTTCCACCTAGATAAAATTACCAAACAGTTTGATTACGTTTTGGCAGAAGCAATTCTGACAATGCAATCTCCATCTGGCAAAGCCAAAATTTTGTCTGCCATCCGCGATCGCCTTAAAGTTGGAGGTAAATTTCTTTCCCACGAACTGCTGGCTCGCAACCAGGAAGCGGAAATTAACCGCGCATTAGCACAAGTCATTCGGGTGAACTCAACTCCTTATTCCGAGTCTAACTGGATTGCTACCTTTGAGGCGGCTGGATTGAAAGTGCAACAGCATCAAACTGGGGCGATGGGACTTTTAAACCTGCGGCGGTTAATTCAGGATGAGGGCATTATCGATACCGTGCGAATTTTGTGGAACATTTTGAGCTGCCCACAGCTGCGAGAACGAGTTCTAGCAATGCATCGAGTCTTCCAGCAGTATCAGCAAGACTTGGGCTACATCGTTCTGTATGCAAAACGAGTTTGAGGAGAAAATTGTGACAAATACCCTATTGCCGTTGCAATCTTCTTGGATGCAGCTACGAGAAAAAATTGCCTATCCCGAAGCGGGAGTGCTGAGCACAGTGCTAATTAAAGACAACTGTTGTCAGTACACCTTGTTTGGTCTGGCAGCGGGAACAGATATTTCCGAACACACTTCCACCCGCAATGCCACAATTAATGTGGTTGAGGGGCGGGGAATGCTGACACTGGAGGGAAAAGACATTCCTCTAGAAGCGGGTGTGTTTGTATTTATGCCTGCGAATGCTCCCCACGCTTTGAAGGCAGAGGAGAATTTAGCTTTTCTACTGACGCTTTCTGGACATTCCCAGTCGTAGAAATACGAGATTTGGTGTTTCTTTAAGAAGGTAGAAGTACGGAGGCTCAGTTGGCAGAAGGTAATTAGATGGAGTCTTAAACCCAGTTGTGGCAAAGCTCTAAGGCTTTTCTAAAACATCATCCCTTCTGCCTTGTCCGAAGGACTGATAAAGCAATTACCGGAAACGTCAAACTATGAGCCAGTCAATTACTCACTCAATAACCGCACCAGCAGCAAAGAGTGGCAAGCCCAATCTCCAAGCTTGGTATCGTCCCACATTTTCGCCAGAACATGGAGTGTATGTGGTGCTGCTGGTTTCCTTTCTGACAGGAGCCGCCGCCACCCAGACTTGGACGCAGATGACAACGCTGGCTCTGATTTGTGCTTTCTGTGGCTTTCAGGCAGAACATCCCTTAGTGTTGCAAATCAAGCAGCGACGGAGCCTCAAGCCTCGGTTTTTGGTTTGGGGTGGGCTGTATGCAGTTGTGTCGCTAGCGATCGCCCTCTACCTTGCCCTCCACTATCCTGTACTGTTATGGCTGTATGGGGGAGCGAGCACCGCTTTCAGTGTTGATGCTGTCTCTGTTTTCTGGCAAAAGCAAAAATCTGTTGCCAACGAGCTGATTACGTTTGCTGCTGTCTGTCTCTCAGCTCCCCTAGCTTACACTGCTACCACAGGTACGATCTCAACCATTGCGATTGGACTGTGGATACTTAACACTTTGTTTTTCTCCAGTGCCATTTTTACAGTTAAACTGCGGAAACTCAAAATTAGTTCGCTGATTCCAGGTTTGGTGTATCACGCGATCGCCACTGTAATTATTGCTGCACTGTATTGGTTCGGAGTTCTACCGCTGATTACAGCCTTGGCATTTGGGGTAGTGTTGCTCAAGTTTGGTTTGATTGTGTGGCAGGTGGAGTGGTATCGCACAGCCCCAATTCAGTTTGTGGCAATGCTTGAAACCATCAGCGCCTTTAGTTTTCTAGTAATTGCTGCCCTCTCAGTTCTGCCAGTGTGCTTAACAACCGAAGGTAAATAATCATGACTACCAGCAACAGCCTTGAATGTCGGTATTTAGGTTGGGGCGACTTAAATCAGTTTCGGCAAATTCCTTTGGCTGATAATGATGCCCTAATTTACACCACTGCGATAGGTAATGCCCCAGTTTTGATCCGCGGTTTTTTGAATTGCATCCGCTCTGAGGAACTAAAAAGGAGATTGCCAGAAAAATTTTCTGAGAATGACCTAGCAGGGGTGATGGTAGAGATGGTGAGAACTTTGCCCGACAATTTAATGGCAGAGTTTAATAAGTGCTTGAACAATGATGGCAGCCAAGTTGTTTGCGCTGTTATTAGTTGGTAATTGAATATGAGCTACCTCAGAGACTGAATAGACCATTTCTGAAAAATTGAAATAAATCACCAATTTCAACACTGTGATTGTAATTTTTTTTGTAATTAAACTTGATTCACAAAAATTAGAGTTTTTTAGCAAATTTTTGGAGGTTTGGTTATGACCAATACTGCCCTAGTTGATGCCGATACAGCAACGATTTCTAAAAGTCGATCGCTCAGTTTACCTGCTTGGCTAGTGCTGATTTGTATCGTTGCTTTTACTGCTTTATTAGCAGCGGGGGCTGTGATTTGGAAAAATGCCCCTCCTGTGCCAGAAATTGTGCGATCGCCACAACAAGAAATTATCCTGACAAAGGCAGAAATTCAAGCCGGACAAGAAATTTATTTAGCTCGTGGCGGTCAGCATATTGGTAGTGTCTGGGGACACGGAAGTTATCTCGCACCCGACTGGACAGCAGACGTTCTCCACCGTTGGGGTTTAGCAACCGCTGGGGTTTTATCCAATAATAATCCTGATTTTGCTCAAGCAGACTTAGAGGCTCTACCAGCCCCAGAACGAGCTAGTTTGCAAGCAAAAGTTAGCGAACAATTTAAAACCAATCGTTACAACCCCCAAACCCACGAATTAATCCTCACAAACGCCCAATCTCAAGGATTAAAACAGGTCTTTCAAAACTATCATCAGCTACTAGTTCAAGGTTCTCCTATTCATTCAATTCCTCGTGACTGGTTTAAAGACGATACCCAAATTCGCAATGTCATAGCTTTCTTTACTTGGACGGCTTGGGCAGCAGCAGCAAATCGACCAAACACCCCCTTTTCCTACACGGCGAACTGGCCTCACGATGACCTAATTGGTAATCAAGCACCAGGGCAATTTATTATCTGGTCAATTCTGTCAGTCATTGTTTTGATTGCTGGAATTGGTGTATTTTTGTTTGTCTATCTAACACAAGCAGAAGCTGATGAAGTTCAGCCAGTGCCAGCACGTCCATCTGTAAGAATTCCCACTCCCAGCCAAAAAATCACCTCGCTATTTTTTGGCGTAGCAATGGCACTGTTTTTAGTACAAATTTTGATGGGCATGTTCACAGCACACTATGCTGTAGAAGCGGAAGGTTTTTACGGGATTCCTCTGAGTAAATTTCTGCCCTATGCTGCCTCTCGCACCTGGCATTTGCAATTAGCTATCTTCTGGATTGCTACTTGTTGGTTGGCAGCTGGACTCTACTTTGCCCCGCGTTTTGGCGGTTATGAACCAAAAAATCAAGCACTTGGTAATACCATTCTTCTCATTGCACTAACCGTGGTTGTTATCGGGTCAATGATCGGCACTTGGGAAGCGGTAACAGGAGTTTTAGACGTAAAAAATAGCTTCCTCTGGGGACACCAAGGTTATGAGTACATTGAATTAGGTAGAATTTGGCAATTACTACTCATTGGTGGGATGATTTTTTGGCTGTGGCTAATGTATCGTGCTTTCAAACCTGCGTTGAAAAAAGAGAAAAATCCCACTGGTTTGAGTCACTTTTTCCTCTACAGTGCAATTACCATTCCCTTGTTTTACTCAGTGGGTTTGGCATATACTAATCGCACGCCTTTGAGCATTGCTGAGTATTGGCGCTGGTGGGTAATTCACCTGTGGGTTGAAGGCTTCTTTGAGGTATTTGCCACTGTTGTCATTGCCTATTTATGTAGTGAGTTGGGTTTCCTCAAGAAGTCTTCAGCTTTGCGTGCGACTTACTTAACAACAATTTTGTACTTAGGCAGTGGCGTTATTGGCACGCTACACCATCTTTACTTTTCTGGTACGCCTTCGTTCATTGCAGCAATGGGAGCGGTATTTTCAGCTTTGGAAGTAGTTCCCCTAACGCTGATTGGTTTTGAGGTGTTGCAGACGCTGAGACTTTCTCAAGAAGCAGAAGGATTTTACCGCTGGCCTTTACGCTTTTTTATCGCCACCTGTTTTTGGAATCTCGTGGGTGCAGGGGTGTTTGGTTTTTTGATTAACCCACCAATTGTTCTCTACTACTCTCAAGGTTTAAATACCACGCCAATTCACGCTCATTCTGCTTTATTTGGGGTTTATGGCTGCTTGGCACTGGCGCTAATGTTGTTTGCCTTGCGGGAATTTGTCCCAGAGAAGGCTTGGAACGAGAAGTTGCTGAGCTTTGCTTTCTGGACAATGAATGGTGGATTGGTGGGAATGCTGGTTTTGGGCTTAATTCCTAATGGCTTCTACCAACTGGCAGTATCAATTAATCACGGTACTTGGTTTGCCCGCAGTGCAGAGGTGATTGGTAGTCCCTGGATGCAGTGGACTGTGTGGTTGCGAATTGCGGGTGATATTATTTTTGCGTTCGGCGCACTGACGATGTTCGTGTTTACCGTGAGGGCAATTATTGCTGTCTTCCGTTTTCCGATTCCAACAACAACTCGACTAGAAATGACTGCTGTTGTTGACGCTAGTGAAATGGAATCTCGATCCTAATTCTTTCTCACCTGCCTTCTGACCCAACCCTGGTTTAAACAGGGTTGGGATTTGTTATGCCAGAAGCGATCGCTTCCAACCCCTCCCAGTCCAGTACAGTAATCTTCCCGCCGCGACTGTAGGACAAAACTGGCTGGAGTTGCTTAATCAGGCGCACGCACTCTTCATAGGTAATGCCGATACTGCGGGCAATTTGGTAGTAAGGCAGCTGCACCCGCAGACACTCTCCTTTAGTAGTGCTTTCCGTACCATGTTCTGTAGCGTAGTATTGGATGTAGCGGGCAAGGCGGGATATGGCCCGTTCGGATACCAGCCCATGTACTGTGTTGTGAAGCTGTTGCAGGCGTTGATTAAATACGCTGAGCATACTAAAGGCAATTTCTGGTGTTGCTCGAATTGCATCTAGTAATGCCTCTCGCTCAACCGTAACCACCTGGCAGTCTTTCTCAACGGTGACTGTGGCAGGTGCAATACCATTGCCAAATAGGGCAGGAGCGGCAAATATTTCTCCTGCACTCAGAGTCCGTAGAATAGTTTCTTTACCTGATACTGCGGTTTTGGTAATCCGAATCGAACCAGAGGCAAGGGCATACAGGCGGCTTGGGAGGCGATCGCCTTCGTGCATAATCACCTCCCCTGGCAAGTAGCTCTTAACAACCGCGTGGCATTGCAAAAGAGTCAGTTCTGCTTCCTTCAAGGATGCAAATACCGATATGCAGCGCAGTTGCTCAATGGTTGCTTTCATTAAGTTCTTCTGAATGAGCTAAATTTCTAGGCGGATCTTGGTGCATAAGGGGACGCAAACCATTTAACCCAGCAGCAATAGCGGAACCATTGTAAACAACTGTAGCTGCTAATGGGTGTAATTCCACCGTTGTTGCTAGTCCCAAAGCTGCGAGGTTGAGAATTACTGCCAATCCGATATTTTGCTGAATCACTGCCTTGGTTTCGCGGGCGATCGCAACTGCATCTAAAAAAACGTGAGTTCGACGGAACTAAAAAACGGCAGGAGGCAGTGCAGGTAAATCTTTGGGATAAATGTCAATCGAGGGTTTTTTAGGTAAATAAGTGTAAGCAGCTAAACCTGCGATCAAGTTGACCAAAAAGTTAAATGGACTCCGATGCCGAGAGTGTTCTATTTGACATATGTTTTCCAAAAAGTCATTGACTGATTCAATGAGTGCTCGCTTACGTAATAAAATTTTACCAATCAGTTTTACTAGACGGTTCTTCATCTTCTTCTTAGATTTAGTTACTAACTGTAAACCTCGCTGATATAACTCCTCAAATAACTGTTGTGAGATATATCCTCGGTCTCCAAACAATTTACCAATCAAGTCTTTAGTCAACAAGAAGCGGAGGAGCAGGGAGAGGGGAGAGGGGGAGAAAAACTGGGGCGGGGCTTGTACTCCGTCCCAGTTGAGGCGTCCTACAAGGACGGGGCTTGATACCCATGTTCCGCTCTGCGGCACGACAAGGGGGAAAGGTTTGCTCCCTTTGCTCCCTGCTCCCTTCCGCCTTGCTTCTTCGGTCATCTATTTCCTCACCCTATTGTTTAAATTCCCGTAGGCCACGCTTTCTAAGCTTTTTTGTTTGTCGAACTCACGTTAATTTACCACGCGCTACGTTTGTAGTTCTAACATATGCCTTTCCCATCTACACAGTTATGGGTTAATTTATAACGGTAAAAAATCTCAGTAAAGATATTTGGTAGGGGCAAGCATAAAGGTTTTTTATTCGATTATTTGGCTGAAAACCAAGTCTGCTACAGAGAGGAGGAACAAGTTTACCCATTACAGCAAGTTGTAAAATTATTTCTCGCAACTTTACGACCGCATTTGGCGCATCTGTCAACAATTCAAAATTCTGAATTACTTAAAGTATAGAGAAATACCTGTATTTAGCTAATTCATCCGCATTTATGCAACGCCCCAGCCATAGCCTCGTAATAAAGTTACTCAATTACAGTAATGGTTTAAGAAATAGATATGTATAAGAGTTATTTTTACAACTTGGCATGATTACTAATAGGATTAACAAACAATCCATAAGTGAAGAACTTGAGCGACTAATGCTGCGAATTTTAATTGTTGAAGATGACCCAATGATGCGGATTGGGTTAAAACATACACTCTCCGCTTATCCTCAGCTTGAGATTGTGAGTATAGTAGAGGACGGGTATTTAGGCGTAGAGGCAGCGATCGCACTCCAGCCTGATGTAGTGGTGATGGATGTCGGAATGCCACACATGGATGGAATTGCAGCTACACAAGAAATTAAGAAGGTTCTACCTAATGTAAAAATTGTCATGCTCACCTCGCATACCTCGCAAACTGAGGTAGTGGCTGCACTTTCTAGCGGTGCTGATGGCTACTGTGTTAAAGGAACTAGTGCAGAACAATTAGTCAAGGCAATTGATGTTGTTTATCAAGGAGCTACATATTTGGATGCTCAAGTAGCAAAAACCGTAGTTGAGCAACTCAAACCTGTTACACCAGCATCCAAAACTACTCACTCTATTTCTCCTGGAATATTGTCAGAACGGGAATTGGAGGTGTTGCATCATATCGTTGAAGGCTACAGTAATCCAGAAATTGCTAAAGCCTTATACTTGAGCGAGCATACAGTCAAAACTTATGTTCGAGGAATTATGAATAAGTTGCTGGTAAATGACCGGGTACAAGCAGCTGTAGTTGCATTGCGGTCAGGCTTAATATTGTGATTACACTGAAAATTGCTGTACGGGTAGAGTAAACCAGAAGGTAGAACCATTGCTTGGACTACCGATCGCTCCAATCTTGCCGCCATGAGCCGTGATAATTTGCCGACAGATGTAAAGTCCTAAACCTAAACCGAGGGATTGCCGATTATTAGGGCCACGAGTGTAAAGCTCAAATAAACGATCGCACTGCTGTTGTGTCATTCCTACACCATCATCTTGAACGGTGCAATAGATTTGATTTTTGGCATTTTCTTCAATAGCATTTAATGTCAGGCTAACTCCCGGTCGGTTATAACGCAGTGCATTTATAAGTAAATTTTCATACACTCGCCGTAAGTGTAAGGCATCAGCATTTATGAAAGGTAAATCAGTCGGAATTGTATTTGTGACTGTGGCATTTGCTTGCTGAATAAAAGGTTGTAAATCGTTAATCACAGATTGCACTAAACCATGCAGCTTCACTCCTTGGCAATGTAGCACAATCCCATGTACTTCGGTTTCATGTGCCTCTAACAGTGAGTTTATTAGAGCAACTTGTCTATCGCCACTGTCAATCATGTGCTTGAGTAATTCTTGCGGAATCTGTGCTGTGTCTTGCTCAGGATGCCAAAAAGTCTTTAAAGTCATCACCATCCCAATAACTGGATTGCGTAAATCATGAGATACGGCGTGGAGAAAAACCCGTAGTTGTTGACGTAATTCAAATTCACGTTGCAGCGAACGCTCATATAAAAATACGCCCACATCGGCTACCAAGCAAATTAGTATTGTATAGAATATGCCCAAACCATAGGCAGCCGGGACAATCACATTCGGATCGCGCCAACCCAACAGCATCGCGATCGCAAAATAACCAATCACAGTTACTTGCGTTATGAGATGCGATCGCCAATACACAGGAATTAGTATAGCTTGAATTGCATAAAATAAAATCCACATCTCGCCATCAAAACTAGCTTGTCCTCGCAATGTGGCGATGATTTGAGACGGCATTAGCACCAATCCGCTCAGTAGTAGAAACATTCGTTCTGGAGATTTCTGGAATACATTAGATTTAGCTAATAACAAGCCAATACCGACACTTAAAATTTGAGTAACTGCCACTTCTAAATATTGGCGCATCCGGTTGGCATTAAATGTCAGTTTCGGATCACCTAAAGCATTTAAGCTAGGAATTGTAATGGTGAGATGAAAAATCGTTACCATTACCAAAACAATCAGAACAATCCAAGCGAGTAAATGAATGCGTCCAGGGAGGAATTGCTGTCGCCATGCCAAAAATTCTGATGGAACAATTACAGGATTAGGTTGAATTTTGCTAATAATCTGTTTAATTAATCGAATCATAAATTTTTAATTGCTAACGTTATGAATTTGATTTTCATTATTCACTAGCACATGAATTTAACATCTGGATAATAAATATTAGTTCAATATTATAAAATGTAAAAATTTTAAATTTTTATCGTTTTCATATTCTTTTTTAACAAAGATAGATAACAGTTTTAAATCATTTGTGACAACTAAATTCCCAACATTTTAAAAAAATTGGGATTTGAACACCAAAAATTCTGACAAATTAAATAGAATTGCTAGAACGAACTTGATTATATAAATTACAATGTTTTACTCGCTCCACCCAAATGATGTAACAGGTTATCTCACCCAACCGATTCATCCAATCGGGTGAGTCAAACGAGTCAATCAATTGTGGGAAGCAAGAATAAAATGCCTGACTTTATGATTCGGTCATGACATTCAGACAAGCGTTGAACAACATTATCAACCAAAGCCATCTTAAAAGGCTTCTGTTATGACCACATATTCAAAAATTCCTGTCATTGGTAAAATTAAGCATTCCTATCGCTGGCTATGGGGACTAGCAGTAGGTGTTTTAGTTGTTGGTACAGGTACGACATATACCCTTGTAAATCAAGGAACAAGCCAAGAAGACATTGCAGCACTTACTGTCCCAGTAGAAGCCAAAAATGTAACTTTACAAATTGCTGCCAGTGGTAAGGTAGTACCAGTTCAAAGTGTCAATATTAGCCCCAAACAGCCTGGAATTGTTGCACAGCTAAAAGTGGAACAAAGCGATCGCGTGCGTGCTGGACAAATTATTGCGGTTATGGATAGTGCCAATATGCGGGCGCAAGTTCTCCAAAACCAAAGCAACTTAGCACAAGCTAAGGCACAACTTGCTGAAGTCCAAGCTGGTAGTCTTCCTCAAGAAATAGCCCAAGCTCGTGCGCGATTGGCACAAGCCCAAGCCCAATTAGGGCAAGCACGGGCGGGAAGTCGTCAAGAAGACATTGCTAAAGCTGAGGCTCAGGTAAATCAATTTCAGGCACAATTGCAACAAGCCAAATCGCGGTTGGAACTGGCGACTCAACGGGTGAAGCGCAGACAATACCCTGCATCCCAAGGCGCGGTGTCTCGTGATTATTTAGATGAAGCGTTGACTGAAGAACGTAATGCCAGAGATAATCTTGAACAAGTCCAAGCAAGCCTACAAGGTGCAAGACAAGAACTGGCAAGGTTGCGTAATGGTTCTCGTTCCGAAGAAATCGCCCAACGAGAAGCCGCCGTTTCAGAAGCACAGGCTGCACTGCGGCTTTTAGAAAATGGCACTCGTCCCGAAATCATTGCTCAACGCCAAGCGTCTGTAGCTGCTCAAGAAGCACAACTAAAAGCAGCACAAGTTC
The DNA here is from genome assembly GCA_002163975.1 of Nostocales cyanobacterium HT-58-2. Classification (GTDB taxonomy): domain Bacteria; phylum Cyanobacteriota; class Cyanobacteriia; order Cyanobacteriales; family Nostocaceae; genus HT-58-2. The sequence goes on from CP019636.1 coordinate 1,058,928, forward strand.
AATTGCAAGATACAATCATCCGCGCTCCCTTTGCCGGAATTGTGACGCAGAAATATGCTAATAACGGCGCTTATGTAGCACCATCTACTTCTGCTTCTTCTAGTGCTTCGGCTACTTCTAGTTCGATAGTTGCCTTAGCCAAAGGTTTAGAAGTGCTGGCGCAAGTTCCAGAAGCCGATATTGGCAGAATCAAAGTAGGACAGCCAGTAGAAATTACTACCGATGCCTATCCCGATCGAGTATTTGAAGGCCGTGTTCGCCTCATTGCTCCTGAAGCTGTTAAGGAAGAAGGCGTGACATTATTTCAAGTTCGTGTAGCTATAGATACTGGTATAGAAGTATTGCGCTCTGGGTTCAATGTGGATTTGACCTTTTTGGGTGACAAAGTTCATGGTGCGTTACTAGTACAAACAGTAGCAATTGTTACAGGAAAAGGAGAAACAGGGGTATTGGTGCCAGATGCCAAAAATAAACCTTTGTTTCGTCCTGTCACAATTGGAGCGCAAGTCAAAGACCAAACGCAGATTTTATCAGGAGTCAACGTAGGCGATCACATATTTTTAAATCCACCCCAAGACTATCAACGTCAACAGGCGAAAAAACAACAATGAATTTCTTAGAAAGTATGCAAATGGCAGGCAAAACGCTGCTAGCTAATAGATTACGTAGCGCTTTGACAATGTTGGGTATTGTTATTGGTAATGCTTCAGTGATTGCCATGATTGGTGTTGGTGAAGCAGGGCAAAAGTTTGTCAATCAGCAATTAGAGTCTTTAGGCCCTAACATTCTCTTTATTATTCCAGGTAATCAAGAAACGCGACGCATCAGTACCGATATCTCCAAGAATTTAGTATTAGCAGATGCCCAAGCGATCGCTGCTCAAGTGCCATCAATAGCAGGAGTTGCACCGGAACTCAATGGCAGACAGTCAGTTAATTACTTAAATCGCAACACTAATGCCAGCATCATTGGTACAACTCCTAGCTTTCCCCAAGTGCGAGACTTTAAAATTGCCCAAGGGCGATTTTTTACAGACATAGATATCAAGCGTCAAAACCAAGTCACTGTTCTGGGTGAAGATTTAGCACAACGATTATTTGGTAATCTCAACCCAATCGGCGAACAATTGCGAATTAAAAATAGTAGTTTTCAAGTCATTGGCGTATTCAAAGGCAAAGGCTCTAGTATCGGAACCAACTATGATGAGGCGGCTTTCATACCAGTAACTACCGCAGCCAACCGCATTATCGGTAGAAATTCTCCCTATGGTATATCACTCGATTACATGGCTGCTTCAGCTCGTAACGCCCAGAGTGTAGATGCTGCACAGTTTCAAATTATGAATTTACTGCGCTTACGGCACAAAATCACTGGGGAAGATGATTTTACTATCAACTCTCAAAAAGAGATTTTACAAACAGTTGGTCAAATCACTGGTGGATTAACAATTATGTTGGCAGCGATCGCTGCTATCTCTTTGATTGTGGGCGGTATTGGTATTATGAATATCATGCTTGTCTCCGTAACTGAACGCACCCAAGAAATTGGATTACGAAAAGCGATCGGTGCAATAGAACAAGATATCCTTCTCCAGTTCATGATTGAGGCAATCATTCTCTCCGCTGCTGGTGGTTTAATTGGTACTGCTATTGGTGGCGGTGGAATTCTACTGGTTGGTGCTTTGACACCATTAGAAGCAGAAATTTCTCCTGTGGCAATTGCCCTGACAGTGGGGGTTTCTGGCGGTATAGGTTTATTCTTTGGTGTTGTGCCAGCTCGTCGTGCTGCCAAACTCGATCCAATTGTGGCTTTAAGAAGTGCTTAAGTACGCAGAAGGCAGAAAGTAGAATGGATACTCAATTTAAAATCCAAAATACCCAATTTAATATTGAACCACCAGGGATAATTCGCTTAGAAAATATCTCTAAAGTTTATGGCAGTGGCGAAACAGAAGTAAAAGCCCAAAATAATGTCAATTTAACTATTTATCAGGGTGAATATTGCTCGATTATGGGGACATCTGGTTCTGGTAAATCTACAGCTATGAATATTATTGGCTGTCTAGATCGCCCCACATTAGGAAATTATTACTTAGATAACATCGATGTGGCACAAATAAATGATGGGGAATTAGCACATATTCGGAACCAAAAAATTGGCTTTGTCTTCCAACAATTCCACCTTTTACGCCAATTAACAGCACTAGAAAATGTCATGTTGCCGATGGTATATGCTGGTGTCAAAGCTCAGGAAAGACACCAAAGAGCCACCGAAGCCTTAAAGCGGGTAGGTTTGGAAAAACGTTTGCATAATAAACCCACTCAATTATCTGGCGGACAACAGCAACGCGTAGCGATCGCTCGCGCTATTGTTAACCGTCCTGTATTACTGTTAGCGGATGAACCAACGGGTGCCCTTGATTCGCACACAACTCAAGAAGTATTAAATATCTTCGGGGAACTCAATGCTACTGGTATCACAGTAGTCATGGTAACTCATGAGCCTGAAGTTGCCCGCCAAACCCAACGCATCGTCTGGTTTCGTGATGGGGAAGTGTTACACTCTCACCTTACCCCTGCTGACTTGAGCCAGATGGTAGTTTCTTGAGCAGAATTAAACCTGATTCACTTGGGAGGTAACTTATGTTTGAGCAAAAGTTTCTACGCCTAGATGGGTTTACAAAAGTAGAACGGATTGGAATGACTGCTCGTGTAAGTGAGGCGATTAACAAAGCAGGAGCTTGGATTACTGATTTTCACTTATACTCGAATATCTTAATCTGCATCAACTTTGAAGTACCAAGCGCCAACTTAAAAAAATTGGCTATATTTCTCCAACAGACAGGGTTGCATTTGAGCCAAGAGAGCTTGGAACAACTCATGTCTGCTAATGAATCTGCTAATGACTCGGCGCTGAAGGAGAAAGAGCTAGTAGGGACATTGCAAATTACATTTGTACACAACGAACCCGACTTGCTTCGAGAGGTTCCTGCTGTTCCGGGATAAGAGCCAGGGCGAACGCATCTAAATGTTACAAAGCCTGAATAAGAGTGAGATGCACCAATTTAATGGTTACTAAGGTTCTGGTTCCTGCTTATTTCGATATTTTCGTTTCCAATATACTGACAAATTAAATCTGCCAAACCCTCGTTTTTGAGTTAAATTGACACCCAACATTGCCTGTCAGCAGTTAAGGAATCTAGATGGAGTGGTTTTTCCCGCTGACTTTCCGTAATATCTAAATTCTCATTGTAGCTAATCTCAGAAAACTAAGATGCGGGTACTTCCACAGCTAGAATTTGGCAACAAACTCTATATTTATGTTACAATCATATTACAAATAGGCATTGAGAATTTTATGATGCACGACTGAGACCTATAAAGCCGGATCAAAGAGATCCGATCAATTCTATTCCTCCTTCTTTTACTTACGACCACCGCGCAATCGAAGCCCGATGGCAATCCCTCTGGCAGCAGATCCAACTGCATGAGGTCGATTTAGCAACAAATGCTCAGCCTTTTTACAATTTAATGATGTTCCCCTATCCCTCTGCTGAGGGTTTGCACGTTGGGAATGTCTATGCTTTTACCGGAGCAGACATCTACGGCCGCTTCATGGCGATGCAGGGCAAAGCGGTATTTGAGCCAATGGGCTTTGATGCCTTTGGCATTCACAGCGAAAATTTTGCGATTAAGCAAGGCGTTCATCCCCGTGAATTGACAGCACGTAATGTGAAGCGATTTCGAGAAACGCAGTTGCAAAGAATTGGCAATCGTTTCTGCTGGAATCATGAAATTCAAACCACCGATCCCGCGTATTATAAATGGACGCAGTGGATTTTCTTGCAGTTGTTCAAAGCTGGATTAGCCGTTCGTAAAAAAGCGGCGGTGAACTGGTGCCCTTCTTGCAAGACAGTACTTGCCGATGAGCAGGTGATTGGCGGTGCATGCGAACGGTGCAGCGCGATCGCCATTCAACGGGAATTGGAACAGTGGTTTTTCAAAATCACCCAGTATGCTCAACGGTTGTTGGACAATTTGGATCGATTGGACTGGTCAGAAAAAGTCAAAACGGCTCAACGCAACTGGATTGGGCGTGACGAAATAGATGGCACAGTGCAGTATCACTTGCGAGATTGGTTAATCTCACGGCAACGCTATTGGAGCCCGCCGATTCCGATTATTTACTGCGATCGCTGCGGTATAGTGCCCGTGCCGGAAGAGCAATTGCCAGTACAGTTGCCGGAAACTGAGAATTGGTTGCCTCAAGGAACTGGTAATTCGCCTTTGGCGGACATTCCAGAATTTGTCAATACAACCTGTCCCTGCTGTGGTGGTGCAGCACGGCGAGAAACGGATGTGTCTGATAACTTTTTGGATTCTGCTTGGTATTTTTTGCGCTATCCCTCAAGCGATCACGCTGATGTTCCATTTGATCCAGCAATTACAGCTAAATGGTTGCCTGTGGATATGTATATTGGTGGCGCAGAACATTCTGTGCTTCATCTGTTGTACAGTCGATTCATCACAATGGTGTTGCATGATTTGGGGCATATCCCCTTTGAGGAACCCTTTCAACGATTCCGCGCCCACGGATTGCTGACAAAACAGGGTACCAAAATGAGTAAGTCGAAGGGTAATGTGGTGAATCCCGATCGCTACATCGAGGAATATGGTGCAGATACATTGCGGACTTACCTGATGTTTTTGGGCCCATACGACCAAGGTGGCGATTTTTCTGATCGCGGAATTGCTGGTATCCGGCGATTCTTGGATAGAGTGTATCAATGGGCGAGCAAACACAAAAATAGTTTGCAACCAAATCCGCCTGATTTGGTATCACAGCGGCGTTTACATCAAACAATCTACAAGATTTCCAAAGATATTCAATCGCTGAAATACAATACAGCGATCGCCGCCTTGATGAGTTATTTCAATATGTTGCAATCAAAGTCGAGTATTGCAGAGGAGGAATTGAAGTCCTATCTGTTGATGTTGGCTCCCTTTGCACCTCATGTCACAGAAGAACTCTGGCAGCAATTGGGTGAATCAGGCTCGATTCATCAGCAAACTTTTCCCCAGTTCGATCCAGAATTCTTGATTACCGAGCAGGTGACAGTCGCAGTGCAGATCAATGGACGTACTCGAACGACAATTACCATTTCACCGGAAGCTTTAAAGGAGGAAGCGATGGCGATCGCCAGACAAACCAAAGCAGTTCAATGGTATCTCAAAAATCAGGAGGTTCAGCGTGTTGTTTACGTTCCCGGTCGAGCGATTAACTTTGTCACCTGAACACAACTTACGGGCGTGGAGCTAGCGAGGATACGGTTGGCGAAATATATCTTAATACTCAAAAGCCTTATTATTCCGTAGGTTGGATAGAATGCAGTGAAAGCCAAAGTTTCTAAAACAGTGATTTCTCTACGTTGAAAATATTAAGTAATGTTTCGCCAACGGTATCAGCGAAGCTGTCACCAGCCGCCATACGAAGGCTGAAATGCTGACTATAACTTGATTTGAGAAAAATTTTTGACTCAAGAGACAGCATCAAGTTCTAACCGCTCGTTCATATCCAACCGAAAAGTTCCGTAAGGATTAACATGTGACCAAAATAACGGTGTTAAGCCGCGAAAATCTTCCTTGGTCATTCGCTTCATCCATGTAGGCTCCGCTAAAATCTTTTGAATCATTAAAGTATTGATATATACCAAGCACATCTGCAACAAATGTAGGCATAAAACGGATAATTCCTGCTCATCTAAACGGTTAGTAGCAATCTCACTGTTCTTTCCATAAAAAATAAAACTATTAGCACCATTCCACTGCTCCAGGGGTATGAGAATCATTAGAATAGAAAACCGGGTTAAGCTTAAAAGCCTTACTACATAAGGATTCTATTTAGGGTTGTAGTAGCTCATTTGGATAATCTTTAAGTAACGACTTGACGGTAAATCAAGGGGTTTAGCGTCTAAAAGCTTTTGTAGTATTTGTATAATGCTTCTTAACCTGGTTTTCTGTTCCGATGCTACTAATACCCCTAAACGTAGTCTGCCGCCCCGACTTTGGCAAAGAGCGGGTAGACGACGATCTGAACCAGCCAAATCTGACCGAGCACCCAGAAAATGAGTGCAGCCCAGAATATGAGAAAGAGCTGAGGGAGTTTCATTGAAAGACCTTGATAAAAACCTTGATATGGGGGTTGGGTGCGCGTCGTCATGCAGGCCGAGCACGGGCAAGATAGTGAGCACCGACACTCTTGATGAGATCGCAATGCCAGCCATTTTGTCCGGCCATCTGCTCCAGGGTTTCGTAGTCAACCTGAAGCACTGAGAACGGGGCACCGCTCTGGCCCTTGTACTCGAAACGGAGATCGAGTTCGCCGAAGTAGCGTCCGGTTTCCGTCTTACGTGCAAGATCAGCAAGGCGGGACTTGTCGGCACCGATACGCACATCAAATGAGTCTGCGATGAGCTGACCACCTGGTGCAAGGAGTTGACGCATCCGATCCAAAAATCTCGGCAGGTCGGCGAGCCGTCCGACTTTATCCAGGCCGTTGCAGAGGCAGGCGATCGTGTCGAAAGGGCCGCCATCGAATTCGTAGAGGTTGGCCACTTCTGCGTTACGGACGCCGCGTTCCCGCATGATAGTGACACATTCAGGCGCAACATCAATGGCGGTGACTTCAATTCCCCGGCGCTGCAACTCGAGCGAATGCAAACCTGCACCTGCACCAACATCGAGCACGTGCCCGCGACAAAGTTCAAGTGCGAGTGTTTCCAGCGGATCGATCGTTTCCCGCAACCAGAAGGAAGCTGGCACATCGTCGCGTGCACCGTCCTGATAGCATATCAGAGTCGCTGAAGTATCGCCGCGAAAGCAATCCATCAGAGCTGCCCCGTGGGGATTGTAAGCGTCTTTCATCTCTCACCTCGCGCCAGTGCAGCCGCCTGCTCTAAGCTGATGCCTCCGACGAGAGGGTCTGCATGCCGATGGGCAAGCCTCCATTTTGCCCCTTCTCGGCAATAGACTAGAGTGACTCGCAATGGCCATTCCTGGGTAGGTAGCTCTCCAACCTCAACGTTCTGGTATTCGATGAGCGCGAGAACAACCATGTCAGCCGAAGCATAAGACTGAACCACTTCTTGTCTAAAGACACCGTTCTTGAAGAACCGTCCCATCGCCTCCATCCGTTCGGGTGTGTACTCCGAACCGTGCGACGGTGTTCCGCCGAACGGCGACATCAATGTAAAGTCGTCAGTGTAAGCGATTAAGGTTCGGTAGGTGTCGATATCTCCGCGCATCAACGCGGCGTTTGAATCAGCGGAGCGCTTGATTAGCTCCGCAACAACCGATTCGTGACCAGAATCCAAAACAGCATCAGCCGTTTCGCTTGCGATGTTGAAAGCAGCAGGGTTACCACTAGCTGCAGCCAACATATTGCTTTGTGATGTGGGCATTTGAGTATTCCTATCGAAAGTGCATACTTGCGAAGCAGCGTGATGCCGCTTCACTTGATCCGAACATAACACTGCTGAGCTGCTGAATCCAGTGATATAATTTCAGCAATATGCTGAATGAAATTGACCTCTCTCGTGCTGACCTCAATCTGCTAGTTCTGTTTGATGTTGTAATGGCAGAGCGCAACGTTGGCCGCGCGGCAGATCGGTTGCATCTGTCGCCATCGGCAGTGAGCCACGGTCTTGGTCGTCTGCGTCGGCTTTTCAACGATCCGCTGTTCCTCAGAACGCCAAAAGGTGTCGTCCCAACGGCACGCGCGACAGATCTAGCCGCCCCAATCACCGATATTCTGGCGCGGGTGAAGAGCGTCATGTCGCTCACTGAACCGTTCGATCCGTCCACATCCTCGCGCCGTTTTATGATCGGAGCGCCCGATGGCGTTTCAGCCGTGTTTCTTACGCCGCTTCTCACTGAACTAAACAAAGCCGCACCCAGAATAGATCTGGGTATACGCCAATTGCTACCAACGGCAGGAGAATCCTCACCCGATCGCGTATGGCGAGAAGCCTTCACCGACCTTGATGCGCACGCGATGGACATTGCCATTCTGCCAACAGACGACATCGCCGCGAGGTTTCTTTCAAAAACCCTTTATGAGGAAGAATTTGTGATCGCAGCACGTGTCGGACATCCGTTCGCAGTTGAGCCGACGCTCGAACGCTATTGCCAGATGCAGCACCTCGTGGTTTCGCTAACAGGCGATGCTTTTGGCTTTGTTGATCGCATTCTTGCGGAGGAGGGACGCAGACGACGAATTGCGCTGACTGTCCCCAACTTCATGTTTGCACTCGCAATTCTTGCCGAAACCGATCTGATCTCAGCATTGCCAAAGCGTTTCGTCGCTATGCATGCACAGCGCTTCGGGGTTGTGGGCACGGAGGCACCGCTTTCGCTAGGGCGTTTCCGGCTCAACGCTGTTGCTCCACAGGTCGCAATGATGGATCTGGGTCTGGCGTGGCTCTTTGATATGCTTGGAAGCGTAGGGCGAGCCTCAACGACGAACAGCAAGGGTTTGTCTCGAAGCAAAAGGAAATCATAGTTCGTGGGCACTTATCGGCTCATTGCACATGAAGCGTGCTGTGGTCTCTCCCTTCGGGTTCCAACCAGACAGCCTTTTTGCGTCTGCAAGTCCAGATAGTTGCGCCCTCAGGCATTAGTAGAGTCGCTGCGGCGTTGTCGCCTCAACATTCACAGATCAAGGGCAGGAGTAACCGTCTCCCCATAAACCGCGCTGCACCGGAGGGTTTCAGTATAATTGGTTGAGTTGCAAAGGTGATTTGCGTCCGATGAGCGCAAACGTTAGGTACTAAACATCGGAGAATGAAAATGGTTCTGACTGGCGGTTGCTACTGCGGTGCTTTGAGATTTGAAATCTCTGGGGAGATACCCATGCACGCTCTTTGCTTGTGTGAAACCTGTCAAAAAATATCCGGCGGCGCGGGGAATCTATTTATCGGAATTGAAGCGGGCAACTTCCACTACACACAAGGTGAACCCCGACGTTTCAAACGTGAAGGCGCTGAGCACGCACCCACTCGTGAATTCTGCGGCGAGTGTGGGGTACATATTGCCGCCCGCTCACTTAAAGCTCCGGGCGGACTCGTTGTCAAAGTCGGCACTCTAGACGATCCTTCAATTTTTGAAGGACCCAAGATGGTGTTCTGGACACAGGAGAAGAAGCCTTTTCATGTGATACCGGACGGGGTTGCGGTATACACCACACTCCCAGGCTATTAAGTACCTAACAATTCAAATGCAGCGGACGGTAGAGAGCCGCTGTTGATGAGTATAGGGTTGTCTGCCGCCGCTGATTTGAGCCGTTACCTGATAATTTCATTGGACAGTAATCAAGATGTCGGTAGGGAGATCGCAATTTTCAAGAGTCTTTCAAGCGTTATTTGTTGGGTGCGATCGCACAACTTGTGCTTTGCGCTAGACTTCTAGGTAACTTCACAAATAGTTAAGCGGTTATGCGCCAGATTGACATTTCTCAAGCAACAGCTCAACCGGAAAGTTTATTCCAAGCGGCGCTAGAAGAAGATGAAATTATCATCATGCAGAATAATCAACCTATTTTCAAAATAGTGCGTATTAATCAACCCAAGAAACGTCGCCAGAGTGGAAGCGCTAAATGTAGCGAACTGCAAACATAAACGCTTCAAACTGCAAACAAGGCAATTTTGAAACCACATTAAGGTTCTTGGCAACTTTTGGTGATCCTGATTGGGGGAAGGCAGAAGGCAGAGGGCAGAGGGCAGAAATCGGAAGGAGGAAAGATATAATTAAAGTACTTCAAACTTCGTTCCATCAAACATTTGAGGGATAAGCCTCAGCAAGCCCTATGTCGGTGCTAACTCACCTATTACCAGTCAAGCAATCTGAAACTTGAGAATTGCCTTGTTGACGAGATAAAAACGAAGATTTGGTTGATTGTTTCCGCCATCAGTAGAGTAGTTAATTGTCCAGTTTGTAACCAACCAACTCATAAAATTCATAGTCGCTATGAACGCTTCTTAGTGCCACGCCAGTAGGGTGCGTTAGGCTAAAGCCGTAACCACCGCCATATAACGTGGTGCGTTAGGCGCTTTGCTTGCTGTTTTTGTTACAAATCATATCGAAACGGTGCGCCTAACACACCCTACAGTAATTTTATTTTTACTGAGAATCTTGATATGCTTTGATTTTTTCATATAAACTAGCAACGGTTTCTTTTTCAAAAAGCTGCTCTTTTAATTTGAGATAATCCCCTTCACCTAGTTTACAAGCCGCCCAAAATTTTAATACTTTGGATGGCTCTAAATGCGTCATCAAAACTTGCATAGCTTCTTGTAAAACTTGTTGTTCTCTCATGAATTTTATTTTCATCAAAATTAAGCCAATGTTTTTTCACTAATTGGTTGATAACACAAAACCATTAGCTGATTAGCATTTAATGTTTCTATCGCATAAGCACGTCCGGTTGAATCACTAAATTCAACTTCAAACACTCCCGGTTCATATTCTTCTACAATTGTTCCGACTTGACCGCGATATAATCCTAAATCTGGTAAATCTTCAAGAAGCGCGACAACATCTAATAATTTCATTATTTGCTTAGACGGAATAACTAGTCTTAACTGCTCAATACCTCTAACATTTAAGCTGTCTAAGATAGTACCTGAATCAGTTTTACGCTCAATTTCCACTCTCATTGCAGATGATAGAAAACACTCTATAAGATAGGTTGGAGTAATATAATTGGGTTTACATCGAATAGCAGTCATATTTCTACCAATAGCAGCTCTAATGCCTTGTGGAATTTGTGCAACTGCTCCAACACGACCAACGTTAGTAATAACACAGTGACCTTCTTGCACTTCAATTCTACTTGTCCATAGCTTGTAATCCTCATCTGATATGAGATATTGCTTTGACAAATCTAACTTTCCAGCATCAGCAATGTTCCAAACCTGAAGAAGCAGTTTGCCCTCACCTCTATCTGAAGGTTTCTTGGTATGTAAACAGTCGATTACATCTGCGACTTCCGGAAGCATTACAACTCTCCATCCTTTGGGAATCATCCCCAACGCCGACTCCTCAAACTCATTAGGGAAAAGTTCCGCTGTCGCCGCATCCATCCCGGCTGGCTGTCGTCCTTCCATCTTGGCACGCACGGGGTCAAAGTCAATAAACCAGGACTTGAAAATCGCCCTCGCCATTGCTTCCAGCGTTTTGTTCATCTCCCGGTCCAGTTCGATTTTGTCGTCGAGGGTTCCCAAGATGTGGGCGATCGCTTTTTGTTCAGAAGGAGGGGGAATTACAAAGGGAAGTGCTGATAAAATCGATGTGTTTAAGTTCGGCATGGTAGCACCTATAGCATGACGAACTATCCACTCACGAACACTAGGATGACCCAAATAGTAAGATGCGTACAAAGGGTCTATTTTACTGTTTCCAAATCTAATTCGAAGACAACCAGTACCGCAAAGCCAACCATCTTCTTCTACACGAATTAAAGCTCGACGTTCAACATCACCACGCCTGCTATAAACAATATCTCCTGTTCTTACTAAGTAACGACTGAGTCTAGCTGCATCCCCTGGAGTAATACGCGCAATTCCTTCTGTCAAAACACGGTTATCACCGATGTTTTGGGGCATTATTGATGGAATACAAAAGGTACATAATCAGAGGCGTGTAATTGACTTCCAAATGGACCAGTTTGGATATTTCCACCACTACTTACGCAAGCTTCACCTGAGGTACATTTTTAAGCATTCTTGTTTAAGTTCAAGAGAATATCCTTTTGGCGGCTCATATACATCGATGAATTGGCGCTCACAATTGGTACAGATGTGATTTTGTTTACCTCTACGCTTTCCATTCTTTCTGATTTCCGTAGACCCACAGTATGGACATTGCACAGTAGATGACCTCAATTCATCCCTCTATTATGCAACGCCAAGTTTTGGATATTTTTCTTGATTTTTAGCTACTAGAGTAACTCATATATTTGATGAAATCAAAAAGGCGATCGCCCTCCGCCAAGAGAAATGCGATTCGCCTTTTGTTCAACTCCGTTAACGAGGTTACTCATGATGATTGTACAAGAAGAATTCGATGACCAAACCTTGCCTCAAATAGACTTTGAGGAATACGTTGCTCAGCTACCTGATGCAGTAGCACCAGAAATCGAAATCGATTCAGTACCAGATGAATTAGGAGAACTGTATCGAGTTTGGAACAGCTATCATCTGCTGGGAACTTTTTATCAAAATCTTGAAGGCAAATGGGTAGCACAGCTTTGTAATAGCGATGAAAGCTGTTGTGACACTCCTGAATTAGCACAGCTTTTCATCATCGCTGTTAACGGTTTGCTTGTAGCGAATGTAGCGTAACCACTGGCATAAATTCTTTATCCATCACCTAGAGACGTGAATGAAACCACGTCTCTTTCTTGTTTGAACTTTTTTTAAACAGAGAATTTAGTTGTCTAGTAATGTCAACTGATTTTGCGGAGTAGCTCCCTTTGTAACTCTTGATAATCTCTCTACCTTCCAAGCCAGCAAATTCTGCTAGTTTATGGCAGTAGTCACAAGCACGTTTTCTCGCTCGACTGTCGGGCTCTGTTATTTTAATGTAGCTCACCAGCACTTCAACTATGAGCTGTTCATTTTTAGGAAGTCGGGAGAAAACCAACCCGTAGTCTTTCTTCCAGTTCTCCTCTTTGTTAGCAGAACGCTTGACTTTACTCCAGTAATCTTCCTCAAAACGTTCTACCCAATCGCCAATGGTAATATTTTCTTTTTGAGGAGCAACGGGTGCATCTACCCAATCAGCCCAATTGAATTTCCCCAAGTCTAATTGGGCGCTTAAGAGTTTAGCTTTCTGTTCAACGTGTTGCAGTCCTGCTATTGTTGCCTTGATGCCCCAAGAAATCCTTTGCTGAAACGGTTGCTGCTTGTACTGTTTGATCTGGGGGGCAATGTTGCTCTTATGGCAAGATAATTACCCCGTCTCTCTATCACTCCCCTTGCGTTGACTGTTTTCAACCGTTGGTTTGCTTTGGCGATCGCATCATCAATCATGGACTAAAGTTGGACTAAATTTTTGGCATTTACTGCCTTAATTTGTCACATTTTGGCAGGATAAGACAAGATGCATAAAACCCTCTAATTAAGTTGTAGAGGGGCTTGTGGTTGATTTTCTTGAAGGCGGCACCCGGATTTGAACCGGGGAGTGGAGGTTTTGCAGACCTAATTGGTTACTCTGAAGTGTTTGTATAGCAATGTTTTGACGTTTTGGAAAAACGATGTAACTGAAATTGTGACTAGCTAGAAGAATTCGCCACCCAAAGAATTTTTCGGGTGGCTTGGGAATTATAAGCACGATGAATTTTGATCTCAACATGAGACTAATTCCAAGAAATATCCGCCGTCAACAATTGCTTCTGCTTAGCGGCGTTTTCGCATCACTGCTGTTTTTCCTTTGGGTTGACCATCAGAATCGGCGAGCACCCGATACTGCGAAATTGCTCGTAATTACAGGATGAACCAGGAAGAATATTGCAAAAAATAAATCTTTGTTAATTTTCGTATCTGGTGAATATTCACCAGAAAGGATAATTTCTAGTCATTGAACTTAACCCCAAAGTCAACGCCTAGCACTTCCTCTATCTTTCTCAATGTATCTTCCGCAACTCCTCCCAAAACTGCTTCAGCTTCTAGCTGATACCAATAATTACGGGAAATGTTGCACGCTTTTGCTATTTCTGTCACAGAACGACTATCTGCTTCCCTGGCTTGTTTTATCCGCTCTCCCAAGCCAGGAATATCTACTTCTTGCTTAATTATGCGTCTTACTTTCACTGCCATACCTATAGACCTCAACTCTATAAGTATATGTTAACTGTAAACTAAACACTTGACAGATGTTAGTTAACAAGTTTACACTTGAGGCATCAAACCAAAAGGGCGATCGCCCGACTACCAATCAAGCGCGATCGCCCTCTCCATATATGCTTTATTAAACAATGGTACACCCAATTTACACTGCCGAATATCTTTCTAGCCTTAAGCGTCCACAACTGTGGACAATTTGCGAGCAACTTGGATTGCCCAAGTATCCAGCCTCCGCCAAGTGTCTTCAAGCAATCATTGGGCATCAATTCGAGAGAGTACAGCCTATTGGATCAGCTGAGATTCAGGCTTCTGAAGAGGAACGCGCAAAGAGTTTTGATGCTTACGTTGAGCAGGAATTCCAGAAAGTTCACTCACTCGCTCAAGCGGAACTTAACGCTTATATCGAGGCGCAGGCTTCTACTGTTGCAAAGCCTGTGTTTACTGGTTATGTTGAGTTGCCTGTTACTACAGAATTCACTACACAGGAAATCAGCTTTTATCACCACAAGGTTTTAGCCAACAATAAGACAATCGCTGAAATCACCTATGATCATGGCGACTTTGTAACTCAACCTTGGGTGGTGATGGTGAATAAAGAAGTGTGGCGAGCCAATACCTACCTTAAATGCTTTAACTACATTTCTCGTAATCACAAAATGGGAACCCTACCTGCTATGAACAGTGACGAGGCTATCAACCTGGAACAAGTGCAACAAGGCGATCTCATTGCAATTGAAGATAAAGAGGGGGAAGTATTGCAGTTTGAAGACTTTGGGGGTGGTGATTTGGGAGTCTTGCTCAAGGACCACGACGGCATTGAATACGCCATTATTCGCCGCAAGGACACCAAAGTTATTAAGAAAGCATCTACTAACCAATTCAAGTATGGGCAGCACATTCAAAAGTATTCTCCACAAACTAACCAGAATAGAACAGTTATTTTTCTAGAATATGTGGACAATCAGACGGCTCGTGTTCAGTATCTTAAAAGCGGGCATAGAGTTACAGTTCCAACTAGCTTGCTAAGTTAATTTCAAAGGGTGAGTTAACTCACCCACTAGACAAAATCGAGACATTTACATGACACCCCAGCAAATAGAACTCTGGCTCGAAATCCAACACCGCCAAATGCTCGCGCTCGAAAAAATTGCTGACACACTTGAGCGCTTGGCTCCGACCAATGTACCTGCACCAAACTATCAATATCCTCTCGAATCTTTTACTAGATTTAATTGGGAATCTATTGGCGCAACAGTCGTGACCAACGACCAATATGGTGCTGCAGTCGTCAGTTGGAGAGGAAAGCAATTTATCAGGCGATCGCCCTCTAATAAATTCGGAGAGGCTATTTGGTTTAGTCGCTGCATTGGAAAGGATGATTCTGGAGAAAACCGATATGAGCGCCTAGTGACTTTTAAGCCGATTTCTAAAGTAGAAGTTGACCCAATCCCTGAAAAGGTAACTCGATTGTATTGACTAGTAACTAATAAAAAGCGACGATGCAGCAATTAACGCTCGTTTACGACAGCACGAGCCTCAGTATTCACTCAATCTATCAAATTGAAGGGTACTTGTACCGCTTCCTATACAAGGACCCTTATGCCTCAATCAGGCATCCAGCTTATGTTTTCTCACCCCTCCAGGGACAGCGGCGCAAAGTGAACCTAATCTTAAACTCTAATAAGCTAAAAGCGAAGGTAGTTTATAAGGTGGAAGGGATGACCTTAGAGCCCAATATGCTGGTGACGAATGATGCAGTTCAACTATCTTTGTGGTGATGATGAAACGCAAGAAAATTAAACTTAAACTCAGAAAAAATCAATGTCAATCCTGCCCTTTTAGAAGAGAAAATGAGCATATTTTGTCCGCTTATCGGTGGGCGGAAATCTACTCCTATTTATTGGGCGGAACCCAGCATATCTGTCATTCCACAAGCGAACACGTCTGCCGTGGTGGACGGGATTGGCAACTTAATGTCTGGTGCTCGATGGGCATTATAAGCGAGCCAAACGACGCTACCTTGCATGAAGCGATGAGGGCAGCTGGCGTAGAGCCAGAAATTATTGAAAAAGAAGATTTGTAGTTCGTTGTAGACCCCCAGTGAAGGCACTGGGAAAAACTTTACACCATATCTTGAAATATATCATTGTTGCCATGACCCCCGAACAAATCAATCTTTGATTAGAAATCCAGCACCGTCAGATATCGCCCTTCGGGCAAGGCAGAGGGCAGAGGGCAGGAGGCAGAAGGAAAGAATAGTTTTATACAAAGCCTTCTGTCTTTACGGGGTTCTATCTGGAAAAATGAGCCAGGCTTGTTTCGTTAACTAGTCAATGAGGACGGCTATTAGAGTTGTTATGAAGCCTGGCTCATTTTTTTGTGCCAAATGCAACGCTCAATTGGGTTTAAGACCCCCGCTCCTACGAGCGGTCTTTAATCAGGTGGGGTTTGAACCCCATCTAATTACCCTCTGCCCTCTGCCTTCTATCTTCTGCCTTCTTCAATCAGGCAAACTGCTATATCCCCCCAGTACCAGGTATCGGATTTATGAAATGCTGATGACTGCGTGGAAAAGTCGGCTGCAATAAATATTTACAAACTTCTGAAAGTCTTATATATTAAACTTTACAAGTCTCCACGCGAGAGAAGAGTTTCTGCCCCAGGATTACCTCCAAACCACCGACCCCAAAAACGACGCAGATCAACACGGGTATAAATTAATTTTGGTAGCACTGGCGTGCCAAAAGCTGTTTCTTCACTCTCCCCTATATCTCTCATGATTTCATTTAATGAAATCATGTACGTATGATACATAGACCTCCAAACGTGATAGCAAAAGTCTTCCCAAACAACAACATCTCTACCCCTTAGACTCTGGTAAATTCTACTCTGGATGCTAATACCCAAGGTATTATTACTATTTTCAACCCAGAGTCGATCAATTTTCCTGAGAGTTTCACAGGGGAAATTCTTCAGCAGATCGTTCCAATTTTTATAGTTTTCTTTAACCATGACTTGGTAAAAAATCCAAGCAGTTTCTTCGTCTGCCTTTATCCACTGTTTCTGCTTCAGATAATTTTCCAATGCTTCACATAATCCATCTTCTACTAAGTCATCAGCACATTTTCTCAATTCAAATTCAAAAGCTTGATCAGATACTGGGTTAGGTTGACCTACCAACATCTGAGAAAAGCCTTGCCTGAATCGTTCAGGATTTTCTTTATTAGCGAATTTCAATCGAAAAATCTCTCGAAAAATCTCTTGCAATTTTTCTTCACTTTCATTCTTTTTATTCCTCCACAACTGATGTAATTTTTCATGAGCTTTCTGGTAGAGAGAATATACTTTTGGTGCTTTAGGCAGTTGGATATTGGGGATAATATGGGGTAAAATGCGTGAAACTCGATAGAGCCTATTTTCTTCTTTAACTTCAGGACTGACTTCTATCAGCCCCAAGTTTAGCCCTCTTTGTAACTGCTGTTGATAATTAGGAAGCTCATCACAAACTGCTTCTAAAGCTACTCTCGGAACAGAAATTTTATAAATTAAGCAATAGCTGAGAATCTTCTGTAATAGCTCATCAATAAGCTGATACAATTCTTCCCAAATAATTTTTTCTTTCCATAATTTGGGACTTTGTTCCAGTTTCGCTAGTTCATTCTCTGCGTCTTGTTTGCTTAATACTTCATTGTTGAGAAACTCCAATAAGCGAGGATTGCCATCTGCTAAATTTAATGACCGTTCTCGTAAATCTTGAGGTAGCTTATCAGACTGATAATTCTCTAAGCGATTGAGTTTTTTAGTCAGTTCAGACCCTTTAAGTGGTTGTAATCCTTGTTTATAGAAATATTTTAATAAGTCAGAATCAAAATCATAGCGACAAGTAATAATAATCCTATTGTTAGTTCCTGTTTCTTGGATGGCTTCAACTAAAGCTTCTAAAATTGGGGCGGCTTGAGGTTTAAGGATGTATCGTCCTGCGAGGGGTTCGAGATTCCATTCAAAATCATCAAGAATCAGGAGAAATGGTTTTTCTCCCATGTCTGCTAGTTGACGGAATAGGTAAATTAATCGGGATTTTAGTTCAATCTGACTATTTTCTAGATGGGGAATTAGTTCCAGTTGCGCTGGTTTAATCAGTTTCTTCTTAAATTTTTGAATCAAATAAGATTCATCAATTTGTCGCCACCAAAGAATTTTTTCATGTTCAGGTAGCCTATCCCATAGTCGAGAGGCAATGGTACTTTTCCCCCATCCACCCATACCCTGAATTAATATCCCTACTTTGTCAAAATCTGTCTTCAGAGTCCGCAAACAATTTTGTAACTGACGACGACGACCGACAAAATCTTCCCTTTTGGCAACCCTTAACCGATTTTCGTCATCTCTAAATTCTACTGTACTAGAAGGTTTTGGCAGTTGCTTCCTTCCCCTTGTCATTAAGGTCGTTACTAAGGCTTCGGGTAAAGTATTTGCCACATACAGCCGTAATTTATGCCAATCAGGGGTTTTTTGTTGAATCAGTATTCGGTAGGTGGAAGATAAAGCCTGTGTCACCGTCCCCCCTTGAGACAATTCCCAATACAATTGACTAGCGGCAGCAGTGGCATCGGTATCGCGGACTGTTTGACCCCAACCAAGTACAGCATTTGCACCCATGTTCAACAATTCTTCTGCCATTGAGGGATCTGCACCATCAGCAGAAAAACCTGTACGGCAGCCAGAGAGGAAAATTAAAGACGGGAATCTAAATTGCAGGGCATTGTAAATATCTGCTGTACTGCTATCAACTCGGTTGCCATATTCATCTTCAGTCAAAAATAAGGGCTTTTTATCTTCATGAGTCGCATGACCTGTTAAATGAAAGATATCAAAGTATCCTGTTTCATATTCCCGAACCACATAACTCAACTCAGTTAAACAGCCACTTTCTTCTACTCTCAAATCTATTGGGGTGCGTGCGCTTGCCTGCAAGATTTTCCCTTCCTCAGCTTCATAATCTAACTCTGGTTCAACTCCTAATGGCGAGGTAGCCATAAACAGCACATTCAGGGGGCGATTTTGAGGAGAGTTAGCGGTAGCTATTGGTTTACCATTGGAAACCCACCGTACGGGAATAATTGGGGGTGTTTTCTCCACCAAAAAACTATGACCATCATGCAGAAGTTCCCAAGGCTGATGCGCTAGTCCTTTGTCTGTGGCGATCGCTATTATCAATCCTTGTGGGTGGGGCTGATTTAGGGCATTGGCTAAAAGGTGATCGCTCTTATCTAACCAGTTGTAGAGTGCTTGTCCAGTGGTAGCATAATCTACAGGCAGACGGGTATAGTAGTCGGTTTCTGCTTTCTTACTTAACCCTTTGATTTCAGCCAGAGGCAGTTTGTGTTCTTTGTAATTAATAGGATTGTCCCAAAAATAGCGTAAAGAAACATAATCCTGTCCTTGCAGGGTCAAACTAATGTGGAGAATCTTCATTGCTACTTGTAGTTTTCTAGAATATCTTTGATTTGCTCTACTGTTGCGTCTTTGAGCAGTAATCGACGATTGTCATCAGTAACAATCAAAACTTTCTCAATCCTGGCACCAGTTGGGTCGTGTAAAGACTTCTGATACTTCTCCTTCCATTTGTGAATGCTCTCTGCAACGGTCAATGTTCCACTCACAATTCCCACAATTGTGGCTATGGTGGCTAGGGTTCCTTCCCGTTCGACTTCTTCAATGGTTTTATAGTTTCCTTCTAATCCTTCAATTGCCAAGAGTTCTTCTGTAGCTTGTACTGCGTCTTTTCCTTGAATTTCAATTTTCATATTGTCAAATATTTCCAGAAAAACTTCAGAGCGAGAATTCAGTTAAATCGCGCTTGTATTTTTACTTGAAGTATTTTTAACCAAGCTTTTTAGCTCTAACATTTGAGCTTCCAATGCTGCTACTCTCTGGCTCAATGAAATTTTTTCGCTGACATCCAGATACTGAGCCAACGCATTTAATATCACTTCGGTTTTGGTTAAGTGAGTCTGGGCAATATAGCTTTCCAACTGCTGATAAAGATTAGCTGGTATTCGGATTCCAATAGAAATATTAGACACAAGTAGAGGATGTTAGAAACTGTCTAACAGCATACCACGAAGTTTACATCCTACTAAAGCAGTAAAGTCACACTACTCTATCAAAAGAAAAAGCGCCTTGAAACAAAAAGGAGGGTGCCTATCAAGTTCAAAGTTCAGCGGAAAATCAGCCTCAGCATTGCCCACAGAGAGCGAGGCTTTTTTGTATTTGTTCTTCTTTTGGTGTTAAGGCAGCAACCCATCTTTTTTAAGTTTTTCAATAATTGCTTGCCTTATGTAGTCGCTTCGATTTGGAAGCGATCGCAATACCTTGTCAACAAATATTTGCTTGCCAGTCTAAACATACATCACTGGCTGGTCCGTAGGGGTGCATTCCACAGTTAAATCTATTGCCTTCGTAAATCTGCCCATGATAATGCTTGCATCCTTGACAAGCTTCAGGTTTTAAGATTTCATCTGCCTTTTGCCTAGCTTCTAGCCTTTGCCGTTCTCTTTTCTTGCGCTGTGCTGTCTCGATGGCGTTGTTTGTAGTCAGGACGACAAACCCTAACAGCAGTATTATGACGCCGACGACTACCATTAGCGCAGGGTAACTGTCGGGTTGTGGGTCAGTAAAGAGGTTGATAACTTCAGCAATGATGATCAATGTTATTCCTGCCAAGAAGACAACACCACCAAGCATGATTATGTATTCCCCGGTGTTTTGAATGGCTTTTGGCGTTAGCATCGTTGCATCTCTACAAAGAGCGATAACCGCAATTATAGCCAGACTAGCCAAAAACTCCGGTTTTTTCATGCTTCAAAAGTGCGATTTTCTGCATCATGATGCACTTGAAAACTCGTAAACCTTACCATGAAAGCAACTGCAATTTTTAACCCCAGAATTATGGTTAATTCTGGGGCTGCTGCACTCCCCGTGCAACTACTCAAACAACGAATTTTCAGGCTTTGGAGGGCGATCGCACTGCATGGGAGTGATTTGTTGAAAAAATTTTTACAGTTAGAAGTGTTAAACAAGCTTTTTGGCGTCAGTCCTTTCACTCCTTACTTAAAGCTCTTTTATATAAATTGCCAAATGCTGGAGATTCCTGCTCTCGCTCTATAATTTGCCTTACCAAAGTAGCCATAGGAATTTCTTTCCAATCAGCTATAACACGAAGTTGATCATGTGTTTTCTTTGACAACGTTACAGTAATTTGATATCGATCTGCACGCTCTGTCATGTTCTCAAACTCGTCTTGCATTTCCATCACATTATCCATGTAATTCCACTGTTTTTGTGTACAACAAGTTTTCTTGCACCCTTTGGGCTAGGGTGTTTACCTGAATATAGTGGAATTGCATTGCAATTGCAATGGATATGATGCTACTATACCTTTGAGTGCAACGTGGAGTGCAGCTTTATGCCCAAAACAGCAAAGTCTATCGACACTTACCGCAAAACTTTTCAAAGCTTTTACGGCAAGCCCGTGACCTTGCTGCAATGGACCCGGTACAGCAGAGAGATGCTGGAGAGTGGGCTGCCACTAAACACCAAAGGGCTGGAATTATTTGCCAAGTTTAAGCAGCGTTGCCCAAGAGCGGTCCTCAGCAAAGCCGTACTAGAATCTCTCAAAGATTTTCAAATCAAACACAGAAATAAGACGGAGTGGTACGGAGCGGAGGTAGAAGCAGCGATTCGCAAACTTCTACCTGCGATCGCGGAGATACAAATCTATCGTGCTTTCTACCGTGCCGGACTTAGCTTTAGGGCGAAACGCATCTATGAACAAAAGCAAGTCTACGACGTAGTTTTTTATGCTTTGATATACGGAGGAACAGATGAAAGAACTGGTAGCAAGTGAATTTACAGCTTTTGCTAAAAGGTTGCAATCAGCACTTAAACGCAAAAATGTATCGGTGAGTTTGCCAGACATTAAAGATGCGATCGCTCCTCTGATTGCAGCACACGGCAACGAATTGAGTGACGAACTGCAGCAATCGTGTGTGCAGATGCTGTTGGAGAAGTATCAACCCGCTACGTTAACACCACCAGAGAGCTTTTCTGATGATGAGCCAACTGCCATTACTTATCAGCAAAAACAGGGAATCATCACTAACCAAGCACAAGCTTTAGGCATTGAATTGTCCGAGCAGGATGTTATTTACGTTACTGAACAAATCAACAGCAGTGGGGCAACTTTAGACGAAATCATCGCTGAGGTTGAAAGCGCTCTAACTGCCTTTGCTGAATATAAGCAATCAGAAGGTATTCAAAAAATCCAGCAGATGTTTGAGCGTGTTAACTCCAGGGTAGAGAGTAACAACCAGGAGGCAAGTGCGGTGATTGCTGACGGATTGCAGAATTTTGGCAAAAAAGTGACGCAATCTCAACAAGATTTTAAAAGCTCAGTCATCAACACTCTCAAACACCTTAAAGTACCAAAAGTTTCAGCGTAGGGTAGCGCTCATTATTGCTGGTAGTTTGCTGCTATTAACAAGCATGGAGTTTGTAATGCAGTCGGTGGGCGATCGCGCTAGATTTCAAAATTTTCAAGAAGTCGAAAAATATCATAGAGAAATGAAATGAACCACGAATTAGCGATATACATACCAGAAAAAGAAGAAAAACCACCAATCTTAGATGAGGTTTTAGAAGCTGGTTACATCCTGTGTGACAGCATAGTCACGTGTATGGATGAGTTGAGCGGTGCATCCTCTAGTGAGGATGTGCAAGGTAGTCTTGTTCAGTTAGCGAGGTATATATCCAACTATCACAAACGTGTTGCCGAAGCTTTGAAGAGGCAATCATGAAACTCAAAAATCATCTAGAAAAACGTGGGCGTCGCATTCAAAAAGCAATGAGTAGAGATTTTGGTATCTCTGCAGAGTTCTTACTCAAGTGTTGCCAAGGTGATACAGCCTCTTTACAAGAGCTGGGACAGATGGGCAAAGAGGGTGCTCTTGTTACTAAGTTAATGCCAAAAATCAAGACAGCCGCCCTTAGTACCATTCAAGGTACAGAAGATTTAAATGTAGGCATGGCTGAAATTATTCAACAAGCAGCTACGTCTTCTCTGGTAATAGGCAAAGCATCAAGCGATTTGGTGCTTGCCAATCAAAGTTACATCAACCAACGCAACGAGATAGTCAGGGGACACAGTTATGCTGTGAAGAAAGAGGCGTTACGACATAGCCAAGCAGTAGACATCATGAAATTAGACGCCTGGCTAGACAAGCATATGACGATAGTTGACGGAAAGGCTCGTTTGCTTCAATCGTCCAACCGTCTTGAATTGCGGCAGATGGATGCTGACTTAGCATACGAGGCTAAAGTTGGAGAACACGTGCTCAAATATGGTGATGATTCCAAGGTCGAACTCATCCCCCAGAAAAACTACCTAACCGAAGGTGTTTCTGGGATAATCGGACGAATCAAAAACGCAATTTTAGGATTTTAGGCAAAATTCCCCTTGGACGGAATGCTGGCATTGTTCCAAGGGGAAAAGATTAATACGTCGTAAATACTATGCTATCAGAGGAACTAGAACAAGATATTACAGGGGAAGATACCACCACATATGCTGAAGACACGGCACTTCCCAAGGATTTAGCAGAAGCTGTTGCAATAGAAAAGCAACGCAGGCAAGAGACGTTAGCAACCAGGAGAAAGATACTCAGCTTTTTTCTAAGCTGGTCGTTTCACGCCACAGGTGTGGCGATCGCTAAGTGGTGCCTTGTTCTGGGCGGTGGGGCTGCGCTGTGGATGGCAGTAACCCTTTGCTTTACCATCAGCTTTGTCCCTGCAAGTTTTATTGCCTCTGGTATCAATGTTAACTACACAGAAGGTCGATTAGAGGCAACGAATATGGAAAGACTGGGAGGGATTGTAGTTCAAGTTGGGGCAGCCAGCGTCACCACTTGGCTAGCAATTAAAGACTATGAATCCTTAAATCGAATGACGCAAGAGACGGTTGCACAAATGTCAGAGGACATCCGGATCATACAGAAGCAATACCCACAAAGCGACCCTTGGTTGAGCATTGGGATTGCTGTATTGCTGGTTGTAGGGGGATTTGTTGCAATGCATCTAGTCACAAGGAGGTAAGAATGTCAAAGGGTGCAGGTGTGGCTATAGAACTCATCTCAGTTGGAGGGTTGTTTCTAGGTGCGATCGCCTGTACCCTTTCCTCTTTATCGAAGCAGCCTTATGATTTGGTAGAAGTGCGGTTTTGTCCTCTATCCGCCAATGGGGAAAACACGAAAGAGCAGATAGAACTAGATAAACAGTATTGCTCAATTCCTCGGTTCTTGCTCAAAGAGGACTGGGATCTGCGAGGTTACTACGGCAGTCGTGTTCCCCTACGAGATGATGTAAGGTTAAAGAATTTTCTACCATCGGATAACCCAAATCAGCACTGGGCGTTAACTGGTACAGCTTTATGTTTGGCAACCATTAGCGGCGTGATTGCCGTTAGGAATGAACTACTAAACCGCAAGTATTACCAGTGGGTAGAGGAGATGAAAACCGCTGGTTTTGACAAATGGACTGAGGAAAAATCGGTTCGTGACCTAACGGCATTCAAGCGCCAACTGTCCACACAGTTTTGGGCGGATGTCAGCACTGCCAAGGATAATGAAAGGCGAATCGACTCAGGGCTAACTAATACCGAACGGCTAAATTTAGAGCAACAGCTTGAAGACAATCTGAATATGACCCAGTACGATCTCATGATTGCTCAACTAAGACGCAAGATAGCAGAGGAAAAACTAGGCGAAACCAAAGCTGATAAAGAGAGCGAAAAGCTGTCTAAAACTAAGGATAAGCCAGAAAAAGAGGATATTACACAACCATCAACCAACAAAAAACTAGAACTAGAGGAGTCTTACCAGTGGATTTATAAGTTATTGAAACTCCCATTTAGAGTACTGAGTGGAGAGCAAGGCAGTGGCAAATCCACACTTGAGCGGTTAATGATCCGATTGCTCAAGGACGATGGTTGGTATGTTGTCGTTGTGAATCCAGAGACTAACCCTGCTGTTTGGTCTGGTGTTAAGGTGCTGGCTGATGCAGAGGAAATCAATGATTTCTTCCAACAGTTCCCCGAAACCATCAAAAGCCGCCAGCAAGAGGCGAGGCAACTCAAGATTGATGAAGATGACTACCTCGACACTATCAGGGATAGGCGTGGGTTAAACGGTAAAGTCGCCGTGTTTTTGATGGAGACGAACACTTACGAAGTGCATGGTGTTGATGCTCAAATCTGGGCAGATTTCCTCAAGCAGTCGTTGACCAATATTAGAAAGTGGGGTTATACGGTTTGCTTAACAGCTCACTCTGACAACCAAACTAGTGTCTCATCTAAGCTCAAGGGATTCTCTGCATTGATTAACTCTGCACCCAGAGTGGACTGTATTTCCAAAGCTGGTCTCGATGGCGAGGCTGTTTCTAGTGGTAAAGCTTGGCTAAAAATGAAAGGGGTTGATGACAAGGAACCACTAGAAGTTGAGCTTTACCACTACCCAAAATCTAAAAACTTTGGTGATGATGAACCATTAGAGCAGGAAGAACCAACCAACGAAGACACGGATTGGGAGGAGGAAATACTGAAGTGGGGGAACAACCTAAAAAGAAGACCAACGCCAGCGGAAATAAAAACAAAGTTCAAAGAACTAACAAACCTAGAACTAAATCAGGAGGGAGCACAAGACATCTTAAAACTTCTAGTCTACGACGACTAAATTGGAATGCCCGCTATGGCAGTGAAGCGTCCTACAAAAAACGTTGTGCGATCGCGCACAAACAGCACAAACAAGTTAAAGGGCTATGCTGTTGCTGCTTAAAAAAAAAGGCAATGACTCTGCATCATAGCAGCTATGGAAAGCATGAACTAGGAGAGAACTGGTTTCCGCTTTGCAAGAGATGCCATACCGCGATCGCTCATTCTCCTGAGAATTGGAAAAAGGATAAAAAAAACCCTGTATGGGGCAACAGAAATACAGCAGAGTTTACTGAACGGCTGAAGCGTGGATACAAACTTTTGTATGAAGGCATAAATCATGAGAATTAAACCAATTGATTTGAATAACCTCTTTAAAGAACTAGAAGAATTCCATGACGGCTCTGGCTATATTTATCTTATGGAGGCTATTGGATTTCATGGCATCCTGCCTGGTTGCTATTTGCGTCGCTGCAAAATAGGATTATCAGAAAATCCACAAAAACGATTAGCCCAAATATTAAGCAATCAACCGCCATGTGACATCAAAATAATTAAGAGTATTTATGTCAAAAACATGGCAGGGGTTGAAAGCTTACTACACAAACAATTTAAAAACTGTAATGTCAAACTTATAAAAAGTAGGGAGTGGTTTGACCTCAATCCATTACAGTTTTATCAAGTATGTCGGGCTTTTAATTACTACGAAAAGCCCAATAAATTTAGAATTCCTTTACCTCTAGTCTTGATTGGAATTAGCTTAATTGGATTGCTGATAACCAGTGCAATCAACAATCACTCGCAAGAAGCAAATCGCAAACAATATGAAATTCATTGAACAAATTACAGATGGATTAGAGAAGGCAACTATTCTTCTTAGCATTGCCTCAATGTTTGTTGGTGGCGCAGCTTGGGTTATTGGTGTTTGTGCTAATGGCATTATTGAAACCAATACTTTTCGGTTAAGACCAAAAACAGGTAGATTGAGAGTTATACTCAAAAACGCACACAGCTAATGCAACTAGGAGAATTTTCGCTCGTTTCACTTTTAGTAGAATCGGGGGAAGTGCTAAAAGCGATAGAAACAGCAATACCAGGCCAAGCAATTGAGCAAGTATTAGGACAGACAGATACTAGAGAAACACGAAAACGTAAACTGCCATCACACTTGGTAGTCTGTATGGTGATTGCAATGAGTCTATGGTCATCGGATTCAATGCGAACTGTGCTGAAAAATCTAGTTCAAGGTTTACGGACACATAGGTTAAAGCTAGGGCAGTATTGGCGAGTACCAAGCCCATCATCAATTACAGAAGCAAGGCAGAGATTGGGATGTCGGGTGATGAGTCAGTTATTTCATCGATTGGTACGCCCATTAGCAACTTGCCAAACTCCGGGAGCATTTTTATTTGGGCTACGAGTGATGGCAGCAGATGGAACAGTGTTAGATGTTCCCGATACGCCAGCTAATGCAAAAGTTTTTGGATATCCAGGAAGCCCAAAAGGAACTAGAGCAGCGTTTCCCAAAATTCGACTGGTGTTATTAATTGAAGCAGGAACACACTTAATCGTAGATGCCTTGATGTGTCCTTATCGTATTGGAGAGCGAGTCAGGGTAAAGAAACTGCTGCGTTCGGTAACATCAGGAATGTTATTAATGTGGGATAGAGGATTGCATTCTTACCAAATGGTGCAAGTAACCCAAAAACAAGGATGTCATTTTTTAGGAAGAGTTCCTGCCAATGTTAAGTTTGTACCAGAACAAATTCTAGACGATGGCTCATATCTTGCCTGGATTTATCCTGATGGTAAGTCCAAGAAAAAAGGTTTTAGTAAAATTCTGTTACGTGTCATCGAGTACACTATTGACTCAGACACAGAACAAAAAACTTATCGCCTGATTACCAGTCTGTTAGCTCCTCAACATTACCCTGCTTTAGTCCTAGCGAGTGAATACCATCAACGTTGGGAAGTAGAAAACACAATTGATGAGTTAAAAACCCATCTTAATGGTCGCAAAACCCCTATCCGCTCGCTTAATCCGCGTGAAGTTGTTCAGGAAGTTTATGGTTGGCTTTTAGGGCATTGGGCTGTACGTTCTCTCATGTTCCATGCTTCGCAACAAGCTGGAATATCGCCTCTGCGTTTAGGTTTTACTGGCACTCTCAAAGTTATTCGTGCTGCTATCCCTGAGTTTCAGAATACGCCAACTGAACAACTCCCTTTTTTTGGTCATGGTTGATCATGGAGATTTTGGATGAGAAGATTCCGCCTCGGCAGCGCAGAAGCAATCCTCGCCTAGTCAAAAAAACTCGTTCCAAATTTCCGTCTAAGAAACCTATTCATCGTGGCACTGGTACTCAACGTCAGCTACTTAATTTTTCCATGATCAATACTGCTTAATTATTAACCGAAAAGTATTGTTATTGAAACTGGCAAGTCTCTCCAAAGCGATCAAAAAGCCTACCAGCAACTGATCATCCTTGGATCGACTGCCACTGTTGGAGGTGCGCTCGTCCTCATTGGCAATGCAAGCATCAATTGTCTTCTTCTTCAAGAAGACAGACGAGCAATAAACCAAGCTTATGCTGCGCAAAATCAAAGACCCCAAACTTGCGAAAATTGCAAGCATTATCATGGAGTTGTTTACAACGGATGTAAATTGGTGTGTGGGATACATCCCTATGGTTGTGAGGGTGCAAACTGCCCAGATTGGGAAGCTTGAACTATCCACCCACGTTCTTTCCCCACTTTCCCTACTCTCAGGAATACAAAATTTCCTCTGACAAAGCGATCGCCCCTCGGCTTTATCCCGATCAATTCCGCCACGATAGAGGTAGGCAATATCCATCCTTGCTGGGCAGCCTCACTCAACTCTCGATATGCAGCCAGGGGGGAATCTGCGCTACGGGCAAGAGCCAACTTTTCAACCATTCCCGACAACCAATTAATTGTGTCAAATTGGACAATAGTTTCCGTAGATTCTGTCTTTTCCACTCTTTCCAGTTTGCCGTGGTGGAAATCTCCTATCGTTCCCCCAGCCTTTAAATGAGCATCTAATCTATCCAAAATTTCCAGTTGGTCACTAGAAATCTTTCCACGGATTACTGGTTTTATTTTTATCCCGTTAAGACGGTCATACACAGATTGTAGGCTACTGAGCCCGTAACGGTCTTGCAAAGCTGCAATTGGAAAGGGGTCAATTATGCTGTCCATGCTTTTCCAGTTTTCCACTGTAAATATAGAAAATTCTACTGGAAGTTTAAACAACAAAAAAGGCGCTCCCAGGTTGCGCCATCGCCACAGTGGAATAGTTGTTTGCAACTAATTTCTATCACAGAGTTTGCTAGTCGTTTGTGATGTCGCTCCAAAGCAAAAAAAAAGAGGCGCTCTTAATGCCATTATGGTGTTATACGAAGTTCCATACCCGTTTCTGTACATACATTATTTGTTACCCGTTAGTGCAAGATTATATGTGACGAGACTCAAGTAGGCTTCAAAAATAACTCAGCTTCTGCCTTGCGCCGTCGTCGCAAACCATCCTCGACGTTGCTTCCAGGATTGCAGTACTTGATAAAGATTTCTCTTGCCCTAGACCAATCCCGCGTCTTAAGCATATTAGTGATGCTGCCGAAGTTGGGCGACTCTTGACACTCCCACGGCTTGAAGCCATGGGATTCTTGGTTCAGCGAATCAACTTGTCTAACTGAGTTGCCCCAATTAGATAGAGGTCGGTTTCTCCCCAAGCGTTATGAGTTTCGGTGTGCCCCACCGTACTTAATTGATATCCGACTTGCTTTAATGCTTTGTCTAAAATATTGATGGCTGCATTGTGGTCACGATCTAGTACACACCCACATTTACAAATGTGAGTACGCATAGAAAGTGATTTTTTTACAACTTCTCCACAGTCAGAGCAATTTTGTGACGTGTATTGAGGAGGAACGGAAACAACTATCCGCCCATACACTTTGCCAAAATATTCTAACCACTGAGTGAATTGTGACCAACCAGCATCACTAATTGACTTAGCAAGCCTGCGGTTTTTAACCATGTTCCTTACTTGGAGTTTCTCAAA
The DNA here is from genome assembly GCA_002163975.1 of Nostocales cyanobacterium HT-58-2. Classification (GTDB taxonomy): domain Bacteria; phylum Cyanobacteriota; class Cyanobacteriia; order Cyanobacteriales; family Nostocaceae; genus HT-58-2. Next base: position 1,088,670 of record CP019636.1, read on the forward strand.
AGCCACGAAATCGTTAGATTTCACTACGCACAACGCCTGTTTGACGGCGTGGTCTTTACGCTGGCGAGAAACTTTTAAATGCTTGCGTCCTAACTTATTAACTGCACGTTTACGATTGTTAGAACCTTTCTTCTTACGACTAACCCGCTTTTGTAGTCGTTTCAAAGCTTTTTCTGATTTTCTTAGATGACGAGGATTATCAACCTTTGAACCATTAGAATCGGTATAAAAAGCTGATAGTCCTACATCTAACCCGATAGTCTTTCCAGTAGGTTGAATATCTACATTTCTGTCTGCTTGAATGCAGAATTGAACGTAGTATCCATCACTACGACGAACAATCCTAACTCGTTTGATTTGATCTACTTGATAGTAATGCAAGTCATATGTACCAATCAGTTTTAGCTTCCCAATCCCACATTTATCAATGAAATTAATGTATTTGCGGTCATCAGATAATTTCCATCCTGTTTGCTTGTATTCTACAGAACGGTTGTTTTTCTGAAACTGTGGAAAACCTTTCTTCCCTGGCTTGCCAGACTTGCAATTATCGTAGAATCTTTGAATCGAAAAAGATGCTCTCTCTGTTGCAGCTTGTCTAGCCTGTGAATTCAGTTTATTGGCAAACTCGAATTCTTTAGCCAAGACAGCGCTTAACTTACTCAGTTCAGATAACTTGACACCACGATTGTCCATCCAAAACCGTATAGATTTATTCCGTACAAATTGAAATGTACGGATAGCTTCATCAACTTTTTGATATTGCTCGACTCTCCCTTTGGCTTTGAATTCGTAGACAATCATGGTGTATTCCTAGTTATCGACCTGTTACTATTATAAATGTGTTTACAATTACTTAGGTTCCCTAAACACGGATTTTAAAAACTTCACAGATATCTAGACGGCACCTAAAGGTGCTATGCATTCATCCCACTCCTTTTAGGTGTGGGCTTTCTGCTTTTATTGTTGTAAAGCTAACCCATTTCTATCCTCTTCTATCATTCATACCTTTCTCTTGATGTAACGTCTGTGATCAAACTCAAATAGGCTTTAAGAATAACTCTGCCTCTGTCTTTCGTCTCCGTCTCAAGCCAGATTCCACATTGCTGCCAGGATTGCAATACTTGGCAAATATTTCTCTGGCTCTGGACCAATCTCGTGTTCGCAACATATTAGTGATGCTTGTGAAATTGGGCGAGCCGTAGAACTGCGCTCCGAGATTGTAGGCAAAGCTCAACAAAGCCCCTTGTTGATTCACGTTCAACTCATGCCAGCAAGGTATTTGCTGTAAATGAGGTAAGTAGTCCTGCTCTAATTGCTGGATTAGTAACTCGTCAGCCTCTTGTTGAGAAATGCGATCGCCCAACTTCCACTCTCCCCCATCTTGCTTACGGGTGCATCCCCAGCCAATTGTAATTGGCTTGCCACCAGAGAGAGGATCTGGGTAAGCATTGAGGTAGCATCCCTCGAACTGCTTAATCAGATCTATTCCGGGCAGAGGCAACGCAGAGGGGATGGATTTGGCTTCTATCAACGCCTTAACAACTTCTGGGGTGAGCATGGATGGCAACTTAAAGCTTTGGGTGAATCTATACAGTGCTGTTTGTGTGTGTGGTCCGTAAGCGCCGTCAGCTTTGCCTGAAAGCAATCCTAAAGCGCTCAACCTAGTTTGAATTTGCTGCGCAAGCTCTTTGTCCTGATACAGATAGTTGAAATCCAGAATTGTGCTGCTTTTTACTAAATCTTGAAGTCTCACGATTTCCGTCCTTATTTCACTTATAAACGCTTATAAAGCACTCAAGAAACTTCCTACTTCACTCTGGTAACGTCGGCGCTATCCAGTCCACAGGCTGACACGACATGACTTGCCGCGTTTTTCAAATTGATTGCTGCGTTCAAATCTCGATCAATTTCAAGATTGCAGCGATCGCACTTAAATACTCGCTCAGACAGAGCAAGCACATCTTTTTTGGTTCCGCATTTTGAGCAAGTTTTGCTTGATGGAAACCACCTATCAACTACTACCAACTCAGATTCATATAACTTGGTTTTGTATTCAAGTTGACGACGAAATTCATAGAATCCCATGTCTTGCACAACTTTTGCCAGCTTGTGATTAGCCATCATTCCAGACACATTTAAATCCTCAATAACTATCACGCTGTGGTTCTTAGCAAGATATGTTGTGAGCTTGTGTAATGTGTCTTTGCGGATATCGGCAACTTGCTTATGCAATCGCGCAACTTTAACTTGAAACTTTTTCCAGTTAGCAGATCCAAGTTGCTTGTGGCGATTTAGCCACTGCATTCGAGAAAGCTTATTCTCAAGCCTGCGATAAGATTTTGCGCCTTCAAAAACTTCGCCAGTGCTAAGAGTGGCAAGGCTTTTAACACCCAAGTCAACACCAACTACATCGCTTATCTTATGTGTACTTGTTGGCTCAACATCAATCTTAAAAGAAATATACCAACGATCTGCCGTGCGACTAATCACAACAGACTTGGGTTGAACTTGTGGCAAATTTTCGTAAGTTCGCAGTACCCCCAGTCGCGGCAATTGAATCTTGCGAGATCCCCTGATATGTATCTTGCCATCCAGTTCAAACGAGTCATTACGACCCTTCTTTTTGAACTTTGGAACGCCGGATACTTTCTTAAAGCACCTATCCCATGCAGTTCTTAAATTACGTAGTGCATACTGGGGAGCGCATTTTGAAGACTCAAAATACCAAGGGTTTTCAGGCTTAACCAAAGCAACCAACCACTTATGCAAGTCAATCGCAGAAGGAAATTTAATTTTGCTCTCTGGATTGAGCTTATTGTACTCAAGAATTTGCCTTGTTAAGCCTAATCCCCAATTCCATGCATGCCTTGCAACACCGCAATGTTTGACAAGTTCAGAGCGTTGTTTGTTGTTTAATTTGAGTTTTGTCTTAAATCCTAGTAGCATAGATATATTGTACAGCATTTGACGTACAAATACTATGAGTAAACGATTAGACATTCGACTCCCTGACGAGTACCACGAAATCCTTGAACAGTATTGCAAGCAAACAGGAGCAACAAAGACTGGAGCAATAAAAATGCTACTTCTCGTACTTAAAGATGAGCAATTGTTAGCAATTGTAAGGAAATCAATCACTGTTGATTAGCCCCTTTACTGTAGGAGTCTAATGTGAATAAAACAGTATAATTTTATACCTGGCTCTGGAAGTATCTATAAGGAGTATCAAACTGGCGAATATTTCATTGTTCAGACCATTGCTTTAGATCACGAATGTAAATTAACTAATTAGTTGTCACTGTTAACAGATTATGTGTCACCGTTAGTTATGCACTGTTAAGTCCTATAGTTGTATCTCCTACAGCTAGCACTACAGGAACTCCGTTTATTTCTTGGGCTGTTTGTTTAAAATAAGGTTGAGTCAACTTTTCAAAACTGGTTTTTGGATTCGAGAAAAATTCGTAACCACGTTTTAGGTCAGAGGCTGTTTTAAATATCTTTGATAAAGGCTGACCATATTTTACCGATAAAACTTCACCTATGGATGCTGCCCGTTGGCTTAAACGTTTGTCTCCAAAGTTACACTCCCCATACAGGTTTTTCTCTAAGATTTTCATTTGCGCTCATTCACACAGCCACCACGACAATATCTAAAATCACAAGTTAATTCTCTGTTCTTGGTTCGCGGAAGATTAATGCGAACCAACTCCCCTCTTCTACATCCCGTGAAAAGTCAGAGAAAGGAACTGGTTGAAATTGACAATACGTAAGTTCTATCTGAAACAAGCATTCAAGCCAAGGTTTTGAATAAAATTCAAAGTTATTGCCTTATTTTTCTCTCATTAGAGACATAAAAGAGCGATAGTATGAAGGTAGAGTGAGAGATTTTATTATTTATCATTAGTGTAACTTCTATCCATTTTTGTATCGGTACCACACTAAGTATTAGATAACACTCCATAGAGAGATTTTAACGTGAATCCCAGACCAAGTAGCCAACGTACAACCACAAAAACAAGAAAGCCTAGAGCGAAAAAAGAAGATTCACAGCATGTAATTCCTGACACTACGCTGTTGGCACATAAAAAAGAAGATTCTAATTTTGCTGCTATCACAACAGTACTACTAGACGAAATTATCATACCAGCAACTCAACCCCGGCGCTATTTTGCACCCAAGGCAATGCAATCTCTGGTAGAGTCAGTTAAGCGCGATGGGATTCTGGTGCCACTTTTGGTACGACCAATTGGAGATAAGTATGAATTAGTGGCTGGTGAGAGAAGATACAAAGCTGCAAAAGAAGCATCTTTTTCCGAAGTACCTGTAACTATCCGAGAGATGTCGGACTCTCAAGCAATACAGTATGCACTGACTGAGAATTTACAGCGTGAAGACCTGAATCCAGTAGAAGAGACAGAAGGAATTTTAGATTTATTAGCTTTAAGATTAGAAACTGATAGGGAAGGTGTTATCTCACTATTAAATAAAATAGCGAAAGTCAAACGAGGTTTAGCGGACAACGATGTCCGCCCAGAAGATTTACTCTTAGTTGAAGAAATATTTAAAACCATTGGCAGAATAACTCCTGAGGCATTTAGAACCCATAGGCTACCCCTGCTTAAACTTCACATTGATATATTAGAGGCTCTCCACTCTGGGCAAATTGAATATACCAAAGCAAGAGAGATAGATAAGGTTTCATCAGATTCTGAACGTATGGAGCTTTTAGAAGTGGAAACAGTTAGATAAGTTGACAGCTTCTCAAGTCAAATCTATTGCTGGATGGGATTTTATTTTAGAAGCTTTATTTGTATCAGGCTTTTCGGGCGTTGCTGAATTGAGGGATGAATTAATTTATGTAGGTACAGTTTGATACTTTAAATAGTGGAGTAATAATTTCATTGAGTATCTCAGCATTTCTTCTGATTTGAAATAACATAAAGTTTTTCGATGAAGTCGTGCAAGATAATGCCGTAATCGGGTATTCTCATTCTCAACTCTTGTCATATATGTTTTGCTAATAATTTGGTCTCCATTAGGAATAAAAATAGGGTAAACTTTCCACCCATCTGTTACATAAAAATAGCTTTTCCATTGTTTCACGGTTTCCCATAATGGTTCAAATGTTTTAGCACTACGAGCTCCTAAAACCCAGGCTAAAATACCTTGACTAAAGTGATTTACTGCCGTCCACAGCCAAATTCTGTTTTTTTGAACCTATAAATGTTTCCAACTCATCCAATTCTCCAACTTCTGGAATCGCCTCTTCCTTGGGTACATCTGGAAGTTTTTCTCCTAATTGTTTAAAAATTATCGTTGTATGATGTACACCTTTCACCCGTTCTATCCCACGAAAACCCATGCCATTCAGGTACATTTTTAAGCATTCTTGTTTCAGTTCCTCTGAATATCCTTTGGGCGGATCGTACACGTCGATAAATTGGCGAGCGCAGTTTGTACAAATGTGATTTTGCTTACCTCTGCGTTTTCCATTCTTCCGTATTTTCGTAGACCCACAGTATGGACATTGCACAGTAGACGACCTCTATTCATCCCTATATTATGCAACGCCGCTTTTCGTGAAATGGTATTACGAACACATTTTGCTCTCTCCACTGTGTTCTATCAATGGCGAATATCAGTTGTTTCTCTGCGCCACAAATACTGTTTTTTACCCATCGTTTTATTAGGGAGAACCATAGGTATTCAATTGATAACTCGGGCAGCAGTAAAAATCTTTGGATACTCCTGCGCCGACTTTCAAACTTGATTTGTTGTGGAAATACAGATGAGAGCTTCTCTATTGTGACAGTTTTATGAAATTGTAATAGCATTATCAATATTTCCAACATCTTGTACTCTGTGGGTGTGAGTAGATTTTGAAAGCAGCTTTGGTAGAATTTAGGTAGTATTATCATTTGATAGGTTTTGTTAAGAATCACTGACCTATCTTTTCTTTTTTACCTTAAAACCGTCACACTCTCCTAGTTTTTTTGCTTCAGCTTCTCTGTCACTCCTTCAGGGTAATGACTCTGTAAAACGTTTTATATTTCATCATGTCTAGCTACTTAAAAACTAAAAAAAATACAAGTTTGTCGAAAAATAAGTTACTACAAATTTCCCTAAAATCCTGTAAAAATTATCGTAATCAGTAATTTTGAAAGCTTGTTCCAATATTAAACAATCCTTCAACTTGGAGAGAGGTAACCGTATTGTAATGCTATGGAGGTGCATTATATGAGGACCGATTTTAAGCCTTTGCTAACTAAACACCATTTTTCAACACTCGTTGAATTGCTAAGTTATAGAGCTAGTATTCAGTCTGAGCAGAAAGCTTATACTTTTTTACAAAATAGTGAAACAGAAGCAGAATCGCTAACTTATGAAGCTTTACATTTGCAAGCACAGGCAATCGCGGCTAGGCTTCAATCTTTAGATGCCTTTGGTGAAAGAGCCTTATTACTCTATCAACCAGGTCTAGATTTTATTGCTGCCTTCTTTGGATGTCTATATGCAGGTGTTGTTGCTGTTCCTGCTTATCCACCCAGACGAAATCAAAGTCTTTCTAGATTGCAAGCGATCGCCCAAGATGCTCAAGCAAAGGTAGTACTAACCTCTACAAAATTGCTCTCTAGCCTCCAGTCTAGTTCCATTCAAGAGGGTCTAGAACTCGCTGGATTACATTGGTTAGCTACCGATGGATTGAGTACTGATATAGCATCAAACTGGCAACCCCAGGAACTAGATAGTGATACCTTGGCTTTCTTACAATACACATCTGGCTCCACAGGCACGCCAAAAGGAGTGATGATTAGTCATGGGAATCTGTTGCATAACGAGCAAACGATCCAGAAAGCCTTCGGACATACAGAGAAAACTATTGGTATGGGTTGGTTACCTGTATTCCATGACATGGGACTGATTGGAAATGTTTTACAACCTTTATATTTGGGGTTTCATTGCATTCTGATGTCCCCAGTAGATTTTCTCCAAAAGCCAATCCGTTGGTTACAGACTATATCAAAATACAAAGCGACAACTAGTGGTGGACCAAATTTTGCTTATGATCTTTGCATTCGCAAAGTCACACCAGAACAGTTGAACAATCTCGATCTCAGCAGTTGGGAAGTTGCTTTTACGGGTGCCGAACCTGTACGCGCTGCAACTTTAGAAGAGTTTGCTTTTAAATTTGCACCTTGTGGTTTCCGCAAAGAAGCATTTTACCCTTGTTACGGTATGGCAGAAACCACTCTCATAGTAACTGGGGGCCAGAAAACAGCTTTACCAATCACTTGTAATGTGGAAAAAGCAGCCTTAGAGCAAAACCGAATTGTCAAAGCGCACACAACTAATGAAGATACACAGACAATAGTAGGTTGTGGACAAAGCCCTTCAGATCAAAAGGTTGTCATTGTTGATCCCCAATCTTTAACTCTGTGTACTCCTGAGCAAATCGGTGAAATTTGGGTAGCTGGTCCGAGTGTTGCTCAAGGTTATTGGAACCAGACACAAGAGACAGAAAAAACCTTCCGTGCCTATTTAGCAGATATCGGCGAAGGTCCATTTCTTCGCACTGGAGACTTAGGATTTTTGCAAGATGGGGAGTTATTTATCACAGGACGACTGAAAGATGTAATCATCATCAGAGGGCAAAATCATTATCCCCAAGATATTGAACTGACTGTAGAAAAAAGTCATCCGTCTCTACGCGCAGGTTGCGGGGCAGCATTTGCCATTGATTTCCAGGGTTCTGAACGATTAGTTATTGTTCAGGAGGTAGAACGGAGTTACTTGCGAAAGTTAAACGTTCAAGAAGTCGTTGGACAAATTAGACAAAAAATAGCCGCACAGCATGGGTTGGAAGTTTATGCTACCGTACTCGTGAAGACTGGCAGTATTCCCAAGACTTCTAGTGGTAAAATTCGCCGTCGAGCCTGTCGAGATGAGTTTCTTTCTGGAAGTTTAGATGTGGTAGAAGATTGGAGTGAAAATCCTCAAAATAAAGCAAAGTTTATCCATTTACAAGCTGACCTTGATTCTATGCTAGAACAACTCACATCTACTAAATAGTCATAAATTGAAATTGCATCATGACATCATAACAACATTTTTCCCGTTCCCTATTTGCATATATGAAAGACCAAACAATAGACATACAGAGCCTTGAAGTTAATACAATGTCTACAAGTTTACAAACATCCAAGCAGATACCGACAGCAGCCGAAATACAGGCTTGGACAGTTTCTTATCTAGCTAATTTGCTAGAAGTTACTCCCGAAGAAGTTGATGTGACAATTCCTTTTGATCGCTATGGTTTAGATTCTTTAGCAGCAGTTAGTTTAACTGGTGATTTACAAGATTGGTTAGAATATGAAGTCGATCCCACCCTACTTTACGATTATCCAACTATCGAGGAACTCGTTAAGTATTTAAGTAATCATTCAGGGTAAGCTCATCTAATTTAGTATAAAGAAAACTTGACAAATCAAACAAGATAGTGCGGAAGACTTTGTAAAAAATGAACTTGACTTCAGATTAAGATCAATGAGATGAATTCAATTGCTTAATGGAAAATCACCTGGAGTCAAGACGATGTCAGAGGGCTTTAAAACCAAATCTGGGGATACTGTTAAAAATACTCGTCGTCAGCCAAAAGCAAGAGAGATAGCAGACATTGGCAGTATTCAACAGAGTCTAGTTGAAAATTTCTCAGATATCAAAGACCCAAGAGTAGAGCGAACCAAAAAACATCAACTCACAGATATTTTAGTCATCGCAATTTTAGCAATCATAGCTGGAGCGCAAGGGTGGGAAGACATCGAGAATTATGGTATCAGTAAGCAACAGTGGTTAGAAGAGTTTTTAGCATTACCAAATGGAATTCCCTCTGATGATACCTTCCGACGAGTGTTTGAGTTTATCGACCCAGAAGCATTAAATCGATGTTTTTTGAGATGGGTAGAAAACCTGGTTACAAAAATGGCAGGAGACATTATCCCCATAGACGGAAAAACAATTAGGGGTTCTTATGACCGCAATCAAGGTCAAAGCGCACTCCATCTCATCAGTGCCTGGGCATCTGAACACAGCCTAGTGTTGGCACAAGTGAAAGTAGAAGATAAATCTAATGAAATTACCGCTATTCCGGCATTATTAGAGTTACTAGATATCACTGGCGCTATCATCACTATTGATGCTATGGGAACACAAACCGAAATTGCCAAACAGATTATCGACAAGAAAGCTGATTATATCCTGGCACTGAAAGCCAACCATCCCACGCTCTATTCTCAAGTCAAAGAATGGTTTGACAAAGCGCAAGCACAGCAATTTTTGGGGATTAATCTTAGTTATGACAAACGAATTGAAAAAGGACATCATCGTACGGAAATTCGTGAGGTTTGGACTGTACCCATTGCGGCTATCGCTGAGCTTTATCAACCCAAATTATGGGCAGGTTTGCAATCTCTAGTTATGGTTGTCCGCGTGCGTCATCTTTGGAATAAAACTACTCGTCAGGTGCAGTTTTATCTTACTTCTTTAAACAGTGATGCTCAACTTTTAGGTCGAGCTATCCCCAAGCATTGGAGTATTGAAAACGAGGTGCATTGGACTCTTGATTGTACTTTTGCTGAAGATGCTTGTCGCATTCGTTCTTTCCATAGTCCGCAAAATTTTGCCCTTTTACGACGTTTTGCTCTCAATGCCCTTAACCGCGAACAGACCTACAAACGTAGTCTCCGTCAAAAAATGAAACGCACCGCTATGGATAACAATTATATGATTCAGGTGCTCAGTTGTTTCATTGACAATACAATAGATTCTTCTGATTCCTTGTGTCAAGCCTGATTGAGATGCTCTTACCCTGAGTAATCATTTGAATTAAAGATTTGAAACTTTGTCTTGCTTGACTTGACTAAGCTATTTTTTTAAAGTACTGTATCGAGGAGCAGAGCATGAGTATAGTTAACGTATTAAACAAGAAAACTACAGATCTTAATATTTCTGGCGACAAACATAAGAAGCATCTTCAAGTCATTCAAAAAACATATCAGAACAACATAGAATCTGACTACACAGAGAAGATAGAAGCTTTAGGTAAAAACTTTGACTACAGCACCAATAGTAATCATTTCTGGGGCGATCGCCAGCTTTCTACATTATATGGTTCTCCTCTTTACGAACAAGCTTCTCATGCACAAAAGCTAGCTCTTAACCATCTTTATTGGGTAGGACAGTACCAACATACTGCATCCGCAGAAGCAAACACCATGCTCTACAATCAAATTACATCCGGTGTTTTTGCTCACGTTGGTGGATATGAAACTCTTTGCCAGGAATTAGATTTTGAAACGACTCAAGAACGTCATCATATCAATACTTTCCATAAAATTGGTTATAAAACAAAAATTGCTTTACTGGGCAAAGAATCCTTTGGTAATTCTCTACATAAAAAGTTAAATCATCAAACTCAGAATAACTTACTGCAAAAATTTCGAGAACTGCATAATAAAGAATCAATACAAGATTTCACCTTTCGCTTTCTCACGAAATTGATGCATCAAGGTAAAGAAAACTACTATTCTGAGTACTTGAAACAGAAAAGTAACTCAATTCCGACTGCAACTGGTGGATTAGCTGGAGTAACAGCATCTCCATCCGTATTTAAATACTTGAGTTTGAATTGGGGTAGTTCTCCCTTTTTAGCTGCTCAGTATTACTCGGCGCGGATGGTTGCAAATATGTCATTAAAAACATATGAGTACCACTACTACAAACACTTCAGGGAGCTAGAGAAAAAGGGTGAGTTTATCCCCACTCCAATAGCTGTGTCTTATTATCACTTGTTGGATGAATCCTTTCATACCACAATGTCTCAGACTATTGCCCAAGAGGTATATAAGGATTTCCCGAAGCCAACAACGTACGAGAAACTTCTATCTAATGTAATTATCTTGTTGTTACAACGAGGTCTTTTGAGTGGATTGTCTGCTGCCTTACCTGCTACATTTCGGGATGATGTCAATTTTATACCTTCGTATTACCGTCTGCTGACTTCGCCTCTATTTAATCAGATGCATCAGCAAGATGCACTTCATTGGATGAAAAAGTGCTTGTGTGAAGAACACGAGGGCTTCTATGTCAATCTGAAATATCATCAAAGCCTCCTGAATGATTTGAGACGCTTCTTTGACCGTTTAGAATACCTATGGCCAGTTAACCGTAAAATGCGCTTAATGGCTGAAGGTGGTTCGATAGAAAAGGCAATCAAACGTAATCAAATAGCCTTCAAGCAATTTGTTACTTCTGTTACTGCCTAGAACAGTTGCACACCTTTTTTGCAGCAATAAATATGAGTGGTGATAACTTAGTCATGGAACCCATAGCTATTGTTGGTATTGGCTGTCGCTTTCCTGGCGCTAACAGTCCAGAGGCTTTCTGGCATATTTTACGTAATGGCATTGATGCTATATCTGAAGTCCCTAAAGAGCGATGGGATGTAAATAGCTTTTACAATCCCAAACCTGCCACACCTGGCAAGATGAGTACTCGTTATGGTGGATTTATCAAAGAAGTAGATAGTTTTGATCCAGCCTTTTTTGGCATTTCGCCTCGTGAGGCTGAACGCATGGATCCTCAGCAGAGGGTAGTACTCAAAGTTGCTTGGGAGGCTTTGGAAAATGCCGGAATAATGCCTTCTAACCTCTCTGGTAGTCAAACAGGAGTGTTTATTGGAATTGGCAACTATGATTATGGAATTGTCATTTCCAAAGATTTAGACCGCATCAATGCCTATGATGGCACGGGTAATACACTTGGTGTTGCTGCAAATCGCCTGTCTTATCTGCTCAATCTGCGAGGACCAAGTTTAGCAATTGAGACATCCTGTTCTTCATCACTAGTGGCAATACATTTAGCTTGTCACAGTCTGCAAAACGCCGAGTCTGATTTGTGCTTGGTTGGAGCAGTTAGCTTAATGTTGTCGCCACAACAAACCATTATTTACTCCCAAGCTCGGATGATGGCTTCCAATGGTCGTTGTAAGACCTTTGATGCTAGTGCTGATGGTTATGTTCGCGGCGAAGGATGTGGAATTGTTGTCCTCAAGCGTCTGAGCGATGCGATTAGAGATGGCGATCGCATTCAAGCAGTCATCCGAGGTACGGCAATTAATCAAGATGGACTGAGTAATGGTTTGACTGCTCCTAATGGACCTTCACAACAGGCTGTGATTCGCCAAGCTTTAGAGAATGCAGGCGTTGAGCCAGCACAAATTAGCTATGTTGAAGCACATGGAACTGGTACATCTTTGGGAGATCCAATTGAAGTCAGGTCTTTAAAAGCTGTACTAATGCAAGGACGCAATGCTGATCAGCCTTGTTTAATTGGTTCAGTGAAGACAAATATTGGTCATTTGGAAGCTGCGGCTGGCATAGCTAGTTTACTTAAGGTAGTTCTGGCACTACAACACAAACAAATTCCGGCACACTTGCATCTTAAACAGTTGAATCCATACATTTCCTTGGCTGAGACACCTTTTGCTATCCCCACAGAACTTCAGCCTTGGATTGTGAATACAGGAACTCGTTTGGCAGGTATTAGTTCTTTTGGTTTTGGAGGTACTAATGCTCACATCATTGTTGAGGAAGCACCTTTACATTTACAAATCCAAAATTCAAAAGATAGCATTGAACGTCCTTTGCATTTGTTGAGTCTGTCTGCAAAAAGTGAGCAGGCTTTGCAAGATTTGGTTCAGCGCTATGGAGATTTTCTGTCAAGTCATCCAGAATTGTCTCTGGCAGATATTTGCTTTACTGCCAGTACCGGGCGATCGCATTTTGACTACCGCCTTGGTGTAACTGCCCAATCTGTCAAGGAATTACAAGAGCAGTTGAGTGCTTTTGTTGCTGGACAGCAACCTCGTGAATTAGTCACTGGTCAATTGGCTAGCCGCAAACAACTAAAGACAGCCTTTTTGTTTACTGGGCAGGGTTCTCAGTATATAGAAATGGGGCGTGAGTTGTACGAAACACAGCCCACTTTCCGTAAAACGTTACAGCAGTGTGATGAAATTTTATGTTCTTATCTTAACAAATCACTGCTAGATGTAATTTATCCCAACCATCATGACACAGGTGATTTAATAGATGAAACTGCTTATACTCAACCAGCACTGTTTGCTGTGGAATATGCCTTATGCAAACTCTGGCAGTCTTGGGGTATTGCACCTTCTGTGGTGATGGGGCATAGTGTTGGGGAATATGTTGCTGCTTGTGTAGCAGGCGTATTCAGCCTAGAAGATGGATTGAAGTTAATTGCTGCACGGGGACGGCTGATGCAAGCCCTGCCTGCTAATGGAATGATGGCAGCAGTCATGGCTAGCCCAGAACAAATAAGAGAACATATTGAAGCCTACAAAGGTAATATTGCGATCGCAGCTATCAATGGATCGCGGAGTGTAGTGATTTCTGGTCAACGGCAAGCGATAGAAACATTGTGCCAATCGCTAGCCATAGATGGAGTGAAAACAAAACCATTAACGGTATCTCATGCCTTCCACTCCCCCTTAATGACACCCATGATGGAGGAATTTGCAGCAGTTGCTAAGACCATTAACTACTCTGTTCCTCAAATTAAGTTAATTTCTAACATTACTGGCAAACTTATTAGCCAAGAAGTAGCTAGTCTTGAATACTGGTGTAATCATGTCCTACAACCTGTACTGTTTGCTGAGGGAATGCAGACTTTAGTACAGCAAAAGTGTGATGTGTTATTGGAAATTGGACCTAAACCAATATTATTGGGTATGGGCAAGCAGTGTCTGTCTGATACTGAACTAAAACAAATGGTATGGTTGCCTAGTTTACGCCCAGGACAATCTGATTGGCAGCAATTACTCCAGAGCTTAGCAAAAATGTATGTGCAAGGAGTGGAAATAGACTGGAAAGGATTTGACCAAGATTATATCCGTCAGCGTGTCCTATTACCTACATATCCCTTTCAAGAGCAACGTTACTGGGTGGAAATTGGAGATCATCAATCTGTTGAGAAGCAAGTAATTTCTCCAAATACCTTACAAACTCCATTGTTGCGTCAGCTACAACAAGGAGAAATTCAACAGCTAACAGAACAAGTTAGTAAAACGGCGAGTTTATCTGCTGACGAACAAAAATTTTTACCGAAGTTGTTAGAAGTCTTGGCAAAGCAGCACAAGCAGCAATCAATCGCCGCCTCAATTCAAGATTGGTTTTACAAAATTGAATGGCAACCCAAGCCAAGACAAATTACAGTAGTTGACAAAAAGCCACAAATTGGTAACTGGTTGATTCTGGCTGACATGAAAGGAGTGGGACAAACTCTTGCTAAACACCTGCAAAAACAAGGTAATTCTTGTATTTTGGTTTATCCAGGAGAATCTTATCAATCAAAGGGAAATTCTACTTGGGTGATCAATCCTACAAATACAGAAGATTTTCAGCATTTACTAAATGAAATTAGTGCAATTAGCCAAACTCAGTTACAAGGTGTAATTCACTTGTGGAATTTAGATACAGCCACATCGGAGTTAACAGTAGCAGAGTTAGAAAAGTCCCAAATGTTAGGATGTGGCAGTGTCTTGTCTCTGGTGCAGGCTCTGACTCAACACAGCGAGATTGATTTACCCCGTCTGTGGTTAGTGACGCGAGGCGCACAGCCAGTAGAAACTTTACCAGATGTTACCCAAGCATCGCTATGGGGGATGGGTAAGGTAGTGGCTCTTGAGTATCCAGAACTCTTAGGTGGCATGGTGGATTTATCTTCTGAGCCAATCGCAGAGGAAATATCCTTATTATCGTCAGAAATTGCCGATGCTCAGGGAGAAGACAATTTTGTATATCGTGGCAAACGGCGTTATGTAGCTCGTTTGGTGCGAAAACAAATACCAGCCACCGTAGAAAGTTGTTCAATATCACCGGATAGCACTTACTTAATTACGGGTGGATTGGGCGCGTTAGGGCTAAAGGCAGCTCAGTGGTTAGTGGAACAGGGAGCTAAACAACTGGTGCTGACTGGACGTAGACAGCCAACTGCTGAAGCACAAACAGCAATCACTCACCTAGAAAAGATGGGAGCTAAAGTGCTGGCAGCTCAAGCCGATATTACCCAAGAGCAAGATTTGTTGCACTTATTAAAACAAGTGCAGGCAACAATGCCACCTTTACGTGGTATCATCCATGCAGCAGGAATTGTCGAATATAAAACTTTGCCATCTCTGCAATGGCAATCTCTAGAGGCAGTATTACGTCCTAAAGTTATCGGCACTTGGCTTTTACATGAATTCACCCAAAATATCCAACTCGACTTCTTTGTGGTCTTCTCTTCTATTGCCTCTGTATGGGGTTCTAAAGGACAAGCTCATTACGCTGCTGCCAATGCCTTTTTAGATAGTTTTGCTCACTATCGCCAAGGACAGGGAATGCCTACTTTAGGTGTGAACTGGGGACCGTGGGGCGGTGGTGGTATGGCTTCTGAGGAAGCGCAAAGCTGGTTAACTCGTACAGGAATAGGCGTATTGCAGCCAGAACAAGCGCTGACTGCGTTGGGGCTCCTGCTAGGCTCAAATACCGTGCAGGCAACTGTAGCTCAGGTAGATTGGAAGCTGTTTAAGGGGTTATATGAGGCTAGAGGGCGGCGAGCCTTACTTGAGGAAATGCAAGTGCAAGCCTCAGCTAACAAGCAGCAGTCAACTGTTACATCAGCACTGGTAACACAGTTACAAGCAGTTCCAGTTAGCGATGCAAGAGCGATGTTAACTGCTTATCTCCAGTCAGCAGTTGGTAAGGTATTAGGCTTTGAAGCGTCACAGTTACCTAACCCACAACAAGGCTTTTTTGAGATGGGTATGGATTCGCTGATGGCAATTGATTTGAAATCTCGACTGGATGAAAGCTTGGGAACAACATTACCCTCAACAATTACATTTGAGTGTCCCACAATTGCCGATTTGGTGAAATATTTGGGTCGAGAGATTTTAGGCTGGGAAAATAGCAGTGTCAGCAATGTAATAAGTTCATCAGATGAAGAAGTACGGGCTGCAACGATTGAAGAAATTCAGCAACTCACGACAGAAGCAGTTGAAGCTTTAATTGCAGAGGAATTGGCAGGGTTAGAATCTTTACTGCAAAGGACTTGACATGGGTGAGCATTCTCTAAAGGTAAACCAGTTAAATTCATTGCAGCGCTTGCTTTTAACATTAAAGGAAGCACGCGCTAAACTGGAAGCACTAGAGCGCTCTAAAGCAGAGCCGATTGCTATCATTGGTACATCTTGCCGATTCCCAGGTGGGGCTAATGATCCAGAAGCTTTTTGGCAGCTGCTGACAAATGGCGTAGATGCGATCACGCAAATACCAAGTGATCGGTGGGATGTTGATGCCTACTACGATCCCAATCCAGATACTCCAGGCAAAATGTATACTCGCTACGGGGGATTTTTGCAGCAAGTAGATAAATTTGATGCTCAATTTTTCGGCATCTCTCCTCGCGAAGCTGTAAAACTTGACCCCCAGCAGCGCTTGTTATTGGAAGTGACTTGGGAAGCCTTAGAAAATGCAGGTTTAGTTACAAACGAGCAAGCAGCTAGCCAAATGGGGGTTTTTGTCGGAGTAACGACAAATGACTACGCGCGTTTGTTGACATCTTATGGGGATCTCGACCAAATCGATGCTTATTACCTGACAGGTAATCCCCTAAATGCGATCGCTGGACGTTTGTCATACACTTTGGGGTTACAAGGACCTTGTATGGCGATTGATACAGCTTGTTCGTCTTCTTTGGTAGCTGTTCATACAGCTTGCCAAAGTCTGCGGAATGGAGAATGCACCCATGCTTTAGTAGGTGGAGTTAACCTGATTCTCTCACCAGAAAACAACGTGGCACTTTCCAAAGCCAAAATGCTTTCTGCTGATGGTCGCTGCAAAACCTTCGATGCGTCGGCAGATGGAATTGTCAGAGGTGAGGGCTGTGGGATTATAGTACTCAAGCGCCTTAGTGATGCGATCGCTGATAGAGATAATATCCTCGCTTTGATTCGCGGGTCTGCTGTTAATCAAGATGGTGCTAGTAGTGGTTTTACCGTTCCTAATAAAGCGGCTCAGGAAGTTTTACTCCGCCAAGCTTTAGCTAGGGCAAGGGTTGAACCATCAGAGGTAGACTATGTAGAAGCTCATGGCACAGGTACTCCCTTAGGAGATCCTATTGAAATTAGAGCATTGGCGGCTGTGTTTGGTGAAGGGCGATCGCCAGAAAATCCTCTCAAAGTTGGTTCGGTAAAAACTAATATTGGACACCTAGAATCAGCTGCTGGAATTGCCAGTTTAATTAAAGTCATATTATCTCTACAAAATCAGCAGATTCCTCCACAATTACACTTACAACAACTCAACCCCTATATTAACTGGAATGAACTGCCTATATCTGTAACTACAAGTCCAACAGCTTGGTCTATTGGGCAAAAGCGGCGAATCGCTGGAGTTAGTGCTTTTGGAGCTAGCGGTACTAATGCTCATGTCGTGTTAGAAGAAGTACCTCAAGAAATTAAAAATACTCCTTCCTTACAGGATGCTCCACGAACGGAGAAGCAGGCTACAAAATCAAAAATTCAAAATATAGAGCGTCCTTTACATCTGCTCACTTTATCAGCAAAAACACAATCAGCTTTAGAGGAATTAGCTAAAAAATATGAACAACATTTGGCTGCCAATCCCATAGCTATAGAAGATATCTGCTTTAGTGCCAATACTGGACGCGGTGATTTCAAACATCGATTAGCTGTTCTGGCATCTTCAACAACAGAAGTTTTGCAAAAGTTGGCTAATTTTACTCAAGGACAAGAAGTTGCAGGAGTCATTCGCAATCACGTGACAGAAGCAACGCCTCCAAAGGTGGCTTTTCTTTTCACAGGTCAAGGTTCACAGTATGTGGGCATGGGGAGACAACTCTACGAAACTCAGCCAACTTTCCGTGCAGCACTCGACCTCTGCGATGAAATCTTGCGAGCGCAATTTGATTTGCCTTTGCTCAAAGTTCTTTATCCTTCAACAGAAGATGTTAGTCATTCCCAGATTTTAGACGCAACAGCTTATACTCAACCCACTTTATTTGCCCTAGAATACGCCCTCTTCCAATTATGGAAATCTTGGGGAGTAGAGCCATCGGTAGTCATGGGGCATAGTGTCGGTGAATATGTTGCTGCTTGTGTAGCCGGAGTTTTTAGCTTAGAAGATGCTTTAAAACTGATTGCTACACGGGGACATTTAATGCAAGCTCTGGCTGAAAATGGGTCAATGGTGGCAGTGCTAGCAGAGCCAGAGCAAGTAATGGCTGCGATAGAACCTTTTAGCGAAGAAGTATCAATTGCTGCTTACAACGGTCCTCGCAGCTTAGTTCTTTCTGGTAAACAAGAAGCTATTAAATCAGTCTGCGCTGTTTTGGCAACGCAGGGAGCAAAAATAAAAGAACTGCAAGTTTCTCACGCTTTTCACTCTCCTCTCATGCAGCCCATGCTGGCAAAATTTCGACAAGTAGCAAGTGAGATTGCCTTCTCCATTCCACAATTAAAACTCATTTCCAATTTGACTGGAGAACTGGCGACAGATGAAATAGCTACTCCTGAATATTGGTGTCGTCATATTCTCAGCCCCGTGCAATTTGCCGCTGGTATGAAAACGCTGTTACAAGAATATGAAGTGTTTTTGGAAATCGGTTCCAAACCTACTCTGTTAGGAATGGGGCGCCAGTGTGTGCTAGAGGAGGGACAACAAGTTTGGCTTCCTAGCCTGCGCCCTGGACTGGGAGATTGGCAACAACTCCTGCAAAGTTTAGGAGAGTTGCACGTCCGGGGAGTCACAGTAAACTGGAAGAGTTTTGATCAAGACTATCAGCGTCGTCGGGTATGTTTACCAACCTATCCATTTCAGCGGGAACGGTTTTGGATTGAAACGGCGGATAAAGTTCCATTACCGAAAATTCTCAATCCACAACCACAGGGTAAAAATACACGCAATTTCCCAGATACAAGTAATTGGTTATACCAAATTGCTTGGCAACGTCAAGCTCTGAATGTTAACAATCAATCTCCAGAAGCACAAAAACCAGGTAGTTGGTTAATCTTCGCTGATGAAGGCGGTATGGGGCAGAAGTTAGCTCATCTGCTAGAGGAACGGGGAGAAAATTGTACTATCGTTACTGCTGGGGCGGGGTACGAAAGATTAAAACAAGAGCATTATCAAATTTACTCTTCTAATCCAGAAGATTTTCAACGCTTGCTACAGAATATAGGGCAATGTCAACCACCATTACGGGGTGTTGTTTACTTGTGGGGTTTTAATGAAGCATCAGTGCTGAACCCTCCTCAGGAACAACACTGTTGTAATGCGCTATATTTAATACAAGCCCTGGTGCAAACTAAGTGGTCTGAATCATCTCGGTTGTGGTTAGTGACTCAGGGCGCTCAAGCAGTAGGCACATTATTACCACTGCAAGTGCAACAGTCTGCTTTGTGGGGTTTGGGAAGGGTCATTGCTCTGGAGCATCCAGAATTCCGTTGTTCCCGCTTGGATTTAGATCCATCCGCAGCACAAAATCAAGTATCAAATCTCTTGACAGAATTATTGGCACAAGACAAAGAAGACCAAGTAGCATATCGTAATGGTGCTCGCTATGTCGCTCGCTTAGTACAGCATCTCTCTAATGAATCTGCAATTAACCACACAAAGGTAGTACACGAAAACAACAGCTATCTGATCACTGGCGGTTTAGGTGCGTTGGGATTAAAGCTAGCTCAGTGGCTGGTGCAGAAAGGAGCGCAGCATCTTGTACTGACCGGACGGCATGGACCTTCCCAAGCAGCGCAAGGGGAAATTAGCAAGCTTGAGCAGGCGGGAGCGCAAATACTAGTTGTTGCAGCTGATGTCTCAAAGCAAGACGATGTTAATAGATTGTTGGCAGAAGTAAAAAACTCCATGCCTTCCTTGCGAGGTATTTTCCATGCGGCTGGAGTCTTGCAGGATGGGATGTTACTAGGGCAAACTAAAGAAAGTTTTACCAAGGTGATGGCTCCTAAAGTAGCCGGAGCATGGAATTTACATACCTTGACTCAAGATTTAGAGCTAGACTTTTTCGTTTGCTTCTCATCTGTATCTGCCTTACTCGGTTCTCCCGGACAAGGTAACTATGCAGCTGCAAATGCTTTCATGGATGCACTCGCACATCAC
Source organism: Nostocales cyanobacterium HT-58-2 (assembly GCA_002163975.1). Lineage (GTDB taxonomy): Bacteria > Cyanobacteriota > Cyanobacteriia > Cyanobacteriales > Nostocaceae > HT-58-2. The sequence goes on from CP019636.1 coordinate 1,108,928, forward strand.
CGCCGTGCATTAGGATTACCAGGAGTCAGCATCAACTGGGGTCCTTGGAGAGATGCTGGCATGGCAGATGCTTTGAGCAGTCGAGAACAAGCGCGTTGGGTAGAGCAGGGTATAAGTACAATTTCCCTGGAGCCAGGATTGCAGATATTGGAGGATATTTTAAATCAGGACGTTGCTCAGGTAGGTGTGCTATCAGTAAATTGGTCTAAGTTCTTGAGACAACTGCCACAAAATTTAGAGTTTCCCTTCCTTGAGGTATTTGCTTCACAGCTAGAACCAGCACAAGCTATTAAATCTGAGTTTCTCCAACAACTAGAAGCAGCTGGAGTTAAAGAAAAGCGATCGCTATTATTAACTCACGTCCGCTCCCTAATTGCCAAAGTCCTAGATTTGAAATCATCTGAAGAAATAGACCCCTACCAAGGTTTTACCGATTTAGGTATGGATTCGCTGATGGCTGTGGAATTAAAAAATCGTCTCCAAACTAGCTTGGAGTGTTCAGTACCCGCATCCTTAGTTTTTGACTATCCCACAGTGGCAGCGTTAGTTGACTATTTAGCTGGACAAATACTGGCAACAGATTCTGAAGCGAGCGAAAACACAAATGTAGAGACAATTATGCTGGATTCAAATTTTGACGATTTGTCAGACAGCGAGGCTGAAGCATTACTACTTAGCAAATTGAAAACTATGAGGTATTGAAGACAAGGAAACCAAATCGAATAGGTCGTATTGTTTGAGCTTTGTGACCAAAATTTTTAATCTAAAATCCAAAATCTAAGATCCAAAATTGGTATGAGTGTGAATTCCGCCCAAGCACAGTCTCCATCTCCAATCAAGCAGGCGCTTCGAGCCATAGAAGTCTTAGAAGCCAAGCTTGATGCACTTAAGTATGCTCAACGCGAACCAATTGCCATAATTGGCACGGGTTGCCGATTTCCTGGAGGAGCAGAAAATCCAGAGGCATTTTGGCGGCTGTTGCGCGACGGGGTTGACGCAATTACTGAAGTCCCTGCTGATCGATGGAATCTAGAAAAATACTATGATCCTGACCCAGATACTCCTGGCAAAGTGTGTACTAGTGAAGGAGGATTTTTGCAGGAAGTAGATACCTTTAACCCTGAGTTTTTCGGGATTTCAGCGCGGGAAGCAGTCAGTATAGATCCGCAGCAACGGCTTTTGCTAGAGGTCAGCTGGGAAGCTTTAGAAAATGCTAACCAAGTACCTGACAATTTACATAACAGTTCTGCAGGAGTATTTATCGGCATTTACTTAAATGATTACAGCAAAGTAATGTTGTCGCTAGGGGACGTATCGCAGATTGATGCTTTTTCTGCGGTTGGCAATTCTTTGAGTGTAGCTGCTGGACGTTTGTCATATTTTTTAGGGCTAAAAGGTCCCAGTATGGCGATTGATACATCCTGTTCTTCTTCATTAGTATCAGTACATTTGGCTTGTCAGAGTTTACGCTTGAGAGAGTGTCATTTGGCTTTAGCTGGCGGAGTTGGTTTAAATCTCACGCCGGACACCAGCATTGCTCTCTCTAAAACACGGATGCTTAACCCTGATGGGCGTTGTAAAACCTTTGATGCTGCTGCTAATGGTTTTGTGAAAGGCGAAGGGTGTGGCGTTGTCGTCCTCAAGCGTCTCTCGGATGCTTTGGCTGACAGAGACAATATCTTAGCTTTGATTCGGGGTTCTGCTGTTAATCATAATGGTCGCAGTAGTAGCTTAATTTCCCCCAACGGATTATCTCAGCAAGCCGTGATTCGCCAAGCCTTAGAAAATGGCGGCGTGGAGCCAACCGAGATTGACTATGTAGAAGTTCAAGGTACGAGCACATCTGTAGGCGAACCGATAGAGGTTGGGGCTTTAGAGGCAGTGTATTGCAAGAGCCGTTCCCAAGATAAACCTTTGATAATTGGTTCGGTAAAAACCAATATTGGGCATCTAGAACCAGCTTCTGGGATTGCCAGCCTAATTAAGGTGGTGCTGGCTCTGCAACATGGCGAAATTCCAGCACATTTGCACTTTAAACAGCCTAATCCTTACATTAATTGGCATGAATTACCAGTGCAAGTTGCCGCACAGCGTATGCCTTGGCCGATAACAGAAAAGCGGCGGCTGGCGGGAGTAAGCGCTTTTGGCTTTAGTGGTACTAACGCTCACGTTATTCTAGAAGAGGCTCCGGTTTCTCAGCCAGTGGAGAAAACAATAGAGCGTCCCCTGCACCTGTTGACTTTATCAGCTAAGACAGACGAGGCACTTGTCCAGTTAGCTGAACGTTATGAGAGGCACTTAGCCAATAATTCAGACTTAGCTATAGGAGATATCTGCTTTACAGCTAATAGTGGGCGATCGCACTTTCAGCATCGGTTGAGTGTGGTAGCATCTTCATCTAGAGAACTCTATAAAAAGTTAGCAGCTTTCAGGAGCCAGCAACAACCAGTAGGATTATTCTGCGGAAAGATAACAGATTCTCCTAAAATCGTCTTCCTTTTCCCCGATGTGGGTTCAGAATATATTGGCATGGGTCGTCAACTCTACGAAACCCAGCCAAAGTTTCGTCAAGCTTTCGACCGTTGTAATGAAATTCTGCATTCCTATTTAAAATGCTCTTTGGCTGAGGTTTTGTATCCCGAATCAGCAACAAGTTTCCATATACATGAAGCTGCTTACAGCCAACCCGCCTTATTTGCTCTTGAATATGCCTTATTTCAGTTATGGAAATCTTGGGGTGTAGAACCGACCGCAGTCATGGGTTACGGTGTCGGGGAATATGTTGCAGCCTGTGCCGCTGAAGTTTTCAGCTTGGAAGATAGCTTAAAGTTGGTTGCGGAACGGGGACGCTTGACGCAAGCCTTACTCCAAACAGGGGAAATGGTGGAAGTCTTCGCCTTTGGAAACCAAGCAATCCTCAAAGAAGTCACCTACTCTCAACCACAAATTCCTCTAATTTCTCATTCGGCTGACGAAATAGCTTCCCCTTTATATTGGGTTCGTCAAGTGCAGCAACCTGTGGAGTTTGCTAAAAGCATAGATACTTTAACTCAACAAGGTTACGGAATATTTGTGGAAATTGGGACACCGACTTTAGGAGAAATGGGTCGTAATTACTCGTCTGATAAAGTTTGGCTTTCTACTCTGCATTCCGATAAAGATGATTGGCAACATATCCTTGAGAGTTTGGCATCTTTATATGTGCGTGGCGTAAAAATAGACTGGTTAGGTTTTGACCAAGACTACTTGCATCAACGTGTGGAATTGCCAACTTACCCTTGGCAACGCAAACGCTACTGGTTTGATCCTAATAACAATGGATATAAAAAAGCTGAGATTTTGAGTCAAGCAAATTACCAACAACTGAATGAGCAGTTAGAAAAAACTGGGGAACTCTCTAAAGAAGAGTTAAATTTGCTCCCTAAATTGCTTGGGTTATTAACAAAGCAACCTCAGCAGTCAGAAACCATTAGCACAATTAAACCAAAAGCTGTTGCAATAGATAAGATCAATGCTCTGACAGCAGCAGATATTCAAGCATGGCTCACTAACCAAATTGCCAAAGATTTGGGAGTCAAACCCGATGAGATAGATGTTCGAGTACCTTTCGACAGTTATGGTCTTGATTCAGTCCTAGCGATCGCAATTGCTAGTGCTGGCAAACAATTTCTTGGACTTGATATATCTCCACTTCTGCTAGTGCATTATCCCACTATTGAGTCACTCTCACAGCACTTAGCTAAAGAATTAGAAGCTTCTGAATTAGAAATATTTGAAATTTAATTATAAAATTCGATTAAAACCTTACAAATCAAGGAATATTAATTTATGAATGTATCCGAATTTTTAGAAAATTTAACTCAACAAGGCATTCAATTGTGGGCTGATAATGGTAAACTCAAAGTTAATTCTCCCAAGGGACTGCTAACAGAAGAACAACGCACAGAGTTAGCTAAATACAAAACAGAAATTCTCGCTTTTCTGCAAAAAGATAATGAAATTGCAATCGGTAATACTGTAAGTAAAACTCAAGACCTCAGCTTGCAGACGATTGGATGCTTAATAGGAGGTTTTTGTCGTAAAGTTACAGGCTTTCATCCTCCCATTATTGAGCCAAATCTTATGGCTAAGAAGCTAAAAGTTACCTTTAGACCTTTACCAAATGGATACAAAGAAACAGAAATTTTGAAGTTTAGAGAAGAGTTAACAAATAAATTGCAAACCAGTGGAGTTCAAATTCTATCTTGGGAGGAAGCAACTAAAGAAGTTCAGTATGAAATTATTATCCCTTTCACAAATTGGACAAAAACTATTACTGCAAATGTTGTAAAAGCGGGTGTTAGTGCTGTAGTTGATGTTGAAAAGCATCCTTCCTTCCTGGGGAAAGTGAAGACAATTTTAGTAGAGTTATTCTATCAATTGTATTCTCACTTTATTTTACAAAATCGCCCGCTATCTGTTTCTAAAATTATGCAGTTTATCAGTTGGGCTGAAGAAAATATTCAATCTCTAGAAGATCCAACAAATACTCAAGTTATCGTTTTAACCAAACTTAATCAAGAATTTGTTAATCTAGACATACCTTATCAAAAGAAAATATCTGTTGGTATCAATACCCTTATCAGAACATTTTCGGAGATTGTAGTTGGAGTTTCTGATACTAAGATTTCTATCTTAAACATGAATCTTTCTGATTCAGTGTTCCCACTAGAATCAGTTGATGAATTCGTTAATAACTCTTTAATTCCTAAAATTTATGTACCAATTCTGCCACTACCTCTTAGCCGATTTGAGATTGGTGAGTATGACCCAAAAGCATCTATTTATGCAAATCAACTAGTCAAATTAGGTAAAGAATTAGCATCAACGGGTTTATTACCTTCTGGTTTTAAAATCGACGATGTGATCAAAAGAAAGTCACACCGTGATATTGTAGACTGGATGGCAAATGGCAGAACAGGTGTTTCTTATGGTTTTGTTGCCTATGCTGAACCACCCCAATATGTAGGTGCTGTAGAAATATCTGAAAGCGATTGGGAAAGCCTTTCTCCCATTGAAGGATTCAGTTGTGATGAACTGCGTCAAAATGAAATCGGTAGGAGATATATCAAAACTAAGATTGGAGAAAAAAACGTATTTAAGCAAGTACCAGATATCTGGGTTGTTAGTTCTCGTTCAGGCGCAAATAAAACAAATCTTAATTTAGAAACTGACGTGCTGAGGCTAGGACTGCAAGATAGGCTATTACTCCAATTGCCAAAAGATATCAATCTAGTAATGAGCGATATCAAACCTTCTTATGATATTTATGTCATGGTGGCGATCGCTCTTGCTGCTGCATTGTATGCACCAGACCTAATTAAAAATGGTACAGCAATGGTTCATTTTCACGGCTATCCATCAAACCAGTGGTTTGAACCAAATAACGAGTATTGTACAGGTGTAAACAATCCCTCCGTTCCTTGTGGAACCTATGAATCAGGAGTTTTCAATTTCCTCGGTATACAAAATTTAGTCAACAAATATGGCAACAATATTGCCATAGCTAGTCTGATTGAACCAGATCATGGCACAAATATCATCGCCTCTGACTGGGAGTATTTACTTGCCAGAATCAAAACAGGAGTTGAACAGGGTCAAATTGACTTGGGTGGCAAGCATTTCTCTTCCCTCAAAAAAAATATTGCTGTTCGCTGAAATAGGTTGGTAGTGATGAATGAGGATGTTAAGCAATCATGACAAATATTGCAGGTCAGACAGTACTTTTGACAGGTGCTTCACGCGGTATTGGAGCTTTTATTGCTCGTGCTTTAGCAAAAGAAAAAGCAACTGTAATTGGTGTAGCGCGATCGCAACAAGGACTGGATCAATTGTCTGCCGAAGTCCAAGCTTTAGGAGGTTGCTGGTTAGGCATTAAATATGACCTCAGTCACATCAAAGATTTGCCAAACCTCGTTGACCAAATTGAGCAAATTGCAGGTCATATTGATATTTTAATTAACAATGCTGGTATAGAAATTTACAAAAACTTTCAAGATTACAGCACCTTAGAGATACAGTCAGTATTAACAATTAATCTGCTATCTGGAATGGAATTAACTCGATTGTTGCTGCCAACGATGTTACGCCAAAAGAGAGGCCATATTATTAATATCGCTTCACTATCTGCCAAAAAAGGAAATGCCCATAACAGTATTTATTGTGCGAGTAAAGCTGGTTTACTCATGTGGAGTGATTCTCTCCGGCAAGAATTGGCAGGTACTGGTGTAAACGTTTCAGTGATTTGTCCAGGTTATATCTGTGAATCGGGAATGTTTGCTGATACTGGCATACCTGCCCCAACTTTAGCAGGTACATCTAAGCCAACAGATGTAGCGATCGCCGTCATCCAAGCTATAAAGCAAAATCAGGCAGAGGTAATTGTTAATCAAGATTTAATTACAACAAATTTTACAAAAATTTTATTAGCAATTTGGCAAATATTTCCACGTTTTGGAGATAAATTTTATCAGTGGATTGGAGTAACAAAACTTAACCAAAAACGTGCTGCAAATCAAATGCCTGTTGTCTTTAAAACAATTGAGAACAGAACAATAGTTGGTTCTAAATCAGATTAATTTGGTAGCGATCGCCATTCAGATTTTATGAAGAAATGATGAAGAAAGTATATCTAATGATTTATGATGCTGGTGCAGGTCATCGCAGCACTGCTAATGCTTTGCAAAAAGTTATCGAGCAGCAAAAATTACCTTGGGAAGTTTATCTAGTCGAAGCTTTTAAAGAAATACTTGGCACTTCTACTTCTCAAAACTTTTACAATAATTATGTTCTGCAAAAAAATTGGGCAAAAATTATTAATGAACCACTATTAGTTCCTTTATTCAAATTACAAATACGCTTTTCTCATTCAGCTTGGTTAGCAAGTCTAAAAACATACTGGAAACAGCATAAACCCGATATGGTAGTTTCAGTACAGCCATATCTTAATCGGGTGTTTTACGAAAGTCTGCAAATAGTATTACCAGATATTCCTTTTGTCACCTTGATAACTGATCATGCCGATTGTCCACCCCATTTTTGGATTGAAAAGCAAGAACAGTTTTTAATTTGTCCCACGAAAAAAGCGGTTGAACAAGCAAAAAGCTTTGGTTATACACAAGAGCGATTATTCCGCACATCGGGAGTCATCATTCATCCTCGATTTTATGAACCAATTTTATGCGATCGCCGTATTGAAAGGCAGCATTTAGGTTTAGACCCAGATTGTATGACTGGACTAGTGTTATTTGGGGGCAATGGTTCCAGAGTAATGTTAGAAATTGCCAAGTGTCTAGAGAGTTTTCAACAAAAACTACAACTCATCTTTATTTGCGGACGCAATGAAGAATTAGCCAAAGCTCTACGCGAAAGCCAAGTTCACCAAAAGAGGTTTGTCACCACCTTTACCCAAAACGTTCCTTATTACATGCATCTTGCTGATTTTTTCATTGGTAAACCAGGTCCCGGTAGTCTTAGTGAAGCGTTAGTGATGAAGCTACCAGTGATTGTAGAACGTAATTTTTCCACCCTTATCCAAGAAAGATACAATGCTGATTGGGTTGAACAGCAACAAGTGGGTTTGGTCATCTCTAATTTTCGCAACATCGATAAGGCAGTGAAGAAGTTTCTAGAGCCGGAAAATTTTGCTCGCTACCGTGCCAATGTCGCTGCTGTCAACAATCGCGCCGTATTTGAAATTTCTGATATTTTGCAGAATATTCTCGCTAAGAGCTACAACACAGCAGTGACAAAAGCAATGGCGTAGAGGTAGTGACGGCGAGGAAAAAACTCAACGATACAGTCATGTTTGCATGGTGATTTAGAGGTTACAAGTGCTACTACATGGTGTCAGCAGTGGGTTTTGGCACTGGGCATATTTGAGAAACAGATAACAAAATTAATTGAGAAAAAATTATGAAGACAACTGTGTGTGTCACTGGAGGAAGTGGCGGTATTGGTCAAACATTATTGAAATATTTATTACAAAGTTTTTATGTCAAGGCTCTTTTTAGAAAAGAAAGTGCTACAAGTGAAAAATACAAGCAACAAGGATGCCAGATCATATTGGGCGATTTAAGAGATGAAGAATCGCTTATGAATTTGGTTGCTGGAGCTGAATTTGTTTTTCATTGTGCAGCATTAACAGGTAGTTTTTCTTGGCAAGAAGCACATGAAGTCAATGTGGAGGGGACTCGGAAGCTGGCACTAGCAGCTGCCAAGTCAGGTTGTAAAAGATTTATACACGTCAGCTCCATAGCTGTATATACTGGTGCAGCACTTAAGGGAGAAGTTTATACAGAGGAGCTGAAACTCCAGGAAACTTCAACGATGGAGCTATACTGCTTGTCAAAATTACGTGCCGAGATAGCCCTTAAGGAAGTTGCTGAAAAGCACGATTTAGAGTACGTAATATTACGCCCTACCTGTGTATATGGTCCGGCAGTACCTTCATATACTCTAGCTCCTTTGAATGCAATTCAAAAAAGACAACCAATTCTTTTAAAAGGTGGAGAAGGACTATTAGATGTTGTATATGTAGATGATGTTGTTAAAGCTATGCTTCTAGCAGCTCATTCTCCTAAAGCCACTGGAGAAATCTTCAATGTTGGAGGAGAGACTGTCACATTCAAAGAACTTTATTCTTATTATGGTCGGATGCTGCAACGACCTGTTCGACATATTTCTCCAGCAATGGCGAATGTTGTTGTGAGCCTATTTAGTTTACAAAATAGAGAATCTGGAAAAAGTCTAAAGTGGTATTTTGAACGACAAGAAAAATCAGAAGAATATCCATCCACAAAAGCAAAGAAATTGTTAGGTTATACTCCACAAGTTCCTCTTATAGTAGGTATGTTAAAGACAGAACTGTGGCTTCAAGCTAATGGGTATATTCCTTCAAAACGTCACATTTTTCGGGGTGTAATTTCAGATTACAGGTTCTCTCCTTGTGCAGTAGTTCACCCTACTACAGAAGAAGAAATAGTCCAAATTATTCAAGAAGCAGCACAACAAGGTCTTAAGGTTAGAGCTATAGGCTCTCTACACTCTCTTACTCCTATACCTTCAACAGAAGGTATCTGCATTGTTCTTGATAAATATAAAAATGTTCTAAGCATTAAAGGTTCCCTAGTAACTGTACAAGCAGGGATAAAGATTTGGGAGCTAAACGAAATTTTGGCAAAACATAACTTAGCATTACCTATAATAGGAGCAATTGATAAACAAACAGTTTCTGGAGCTATTGCCACAGGTACTCATGGTGGTTCCTTATATTATAAAAGTCTAAGTGGTTACGTTTATGCTTTAAGGATAGTTAGAGCCGACGGTAGTGTTGTAGAAGTTGATAGCTCACAAGACATCTTCAATGCAATAGCTATTTCAATGGGATTGTTGGGAATTATCTCTACCGTCACATTTACGTGTGTTCCAGCGTTTTCTTTACAATCCAAGAGCTATGCCATACCAATGGATGAATTACTCCAAAAATTTGGCGATATCCATCAAAACAATAAGTATGTAAACATAAGATATAGACCTATTACTGACAATGCTCATATTCTATTAATAAATCCAGCACTGGAAGTGCTCCAGGAAAATCGAGGATGGCAACCTGTTGTAAAGACTAAAATGGAGCGAAGGTTGAGCAAAATATGGGGCACAACATGGCTGCGTATTTTTGGCTCTTATAAATTGAATTGGCTTCAACGATGGAATACAAAACAAAATGAAGGAACAGTGCACCTTTGCCCATCTGGTCGAAGCGATTTTGTATTAACTCATTTTGATGCCACGCTTGACGATCCAATTCCATTGTCTGACATAGAGATTGCCATTCCATATTCGCAAGTATGTGCTGCACTCACTGTCATCCGAAATCACTATCATAAAACTCAGAAATACCCTTACATCTACATCCAGATACGTTGTTGTGCTGAAGAAGATTTTTGGTTAAGTCCTTCCTATAGACAATCTATTTGCTGGTTAGAATTTTGGGAATATCCCTGTACAGGTAAATTATTTGAGGAAATTATTGAATTACTTAAGCCCTTTAATTTTCGTTGCCACTGGGGTAAGGAAATACCCATAGACCAAGAATATCTAAAACAACAATATGAAAAATGGCATAACTTTATTCAAATCCGCCAAGAGTGGGACTCAAAGAGGATGTTTTCCAATCCTTGCTTAGACAAATATTTTGAATTATAAAGTCAGCCTTGTTAAAAAAAATGATTAAATTTCTGATATTTGACAGAAGATTCTCTCTACTAGCTACAAGATAACAGCAACATAACTTATCCAGCCGAGATACTGATATTTACTAAATAACACAAAACAAATAGATCTGAACTTATGACAACATTGCAACCATCTTTAGCTCGAAAAGAAAAGTTTGTGATTAATATTGTGACTTTAGGTTCTGGTGGAGGACATTATGCCTCATGTAATGCAATATGTTCAATTTTTGAGCAGAGCAACACCCCTTACTTAATTAGGGTTATTGATGCAGGCGAAATAATGAATGGTCTAGCAAAACAAAAAAAGATAGTGGATATCTACAACCTATTGGGAAGCAGAGTAGAGGATGTTTATGCCTGGTTGCAAAAAAATAACTGGACATGGCTTCAATTGCTGAAGATGCGCCTAGACAAATTACTTGCCAAACTGAATTACAGTGTTATGGTAAAGGTTACTGAAGAATACTGTCGTGAGCAACACCCAGATTTGGTAGTTTCTATAGTGCCGTGTATTAGCAAAGTACTATGGGAAGGTGTACAGAGGGTAAAGCCAGGCACTCCTTTAGTGACTATTGTGACAGATTTTGCTGATTGCCCACCTGGGTTGTGGATCGAACCAGAAACAGGAAATTATTTTGTCTGTGGAACTGAAAAAGCAGTAGAACAAGCTCGTTCTTTGGGAGTGAAAGAAGAGCGAATCATCAAAACATCGGGAATGCTAATTCACCCCCGCTTCTATGAACCGATAGAGTGCGATCGCCGTGCTGAAAGACAAAAATTGGGTTTAGATCCAGACCGTCTGACTGGACTGGTGATGTTTGGCGGCAATGGTTCCAAAGTTATGCTGGAAATTGCTAAGCGTCTGGAGTGTTTCAGAGAAAAGCTACAACTTATCTTTATTTGCGGACGCAATGAAGAATTAGCCAAAGCTCTACGCGAAAGCCAAGGTATTCAGAAGCGGTTTGTCATCACCTTCACTCAGGATGTTCCTTACTATATGCATCTTTCCGACTTTTTTATTGGCAAACCTGGTCCTGGTTGCATCAGCGAAGCACTAGCTATGAAACTACCTGTGATTGTGGAACGTAATTGGTTAACACTAATACAGGAACGATACAACACTGATTGGATTCAACAGAAGCAGGTAGGCTTAGTTATCCCCAGTTTTCACAATGTTGCTCAAGCGGTTGAGCAGTTTTTCAATCCCGAAACTTTTTCTCACTACCGTGCCAAAGTTGCTGCAATAAACAATCGTGCCGTGTTTGAAGTTACTCATATTTTGCAGCAGATTCTTGCCAATAGCTACAACACAACAGTGGCAGAACTCATGGAGCAGAGGTAGTGACAGCAATAAATCAAGATCGTGATAAAGCTATCACACTGGTAGCAATGTCTTTTGTCATCTTCATGACTAATACTAATGATACTAGCTTGAATGTAGCACTTCTCCAGATTCAAACAAGTTTTGGTTCTAGCGTATCAGGATTGCAATGGATTATTAACGCATACATCCTACCTGCTGCTAGTTTAGTGCTGACTAGTGGCACATTTGGAGATATTTATGGGCGCAAGCAGGTTTTTCTTACAGGAGTGCTTATCTTTACAATTGCCTCTATAGTTTGTGGCTTTGCTCCCAATGTAAGTATTTTGATTGCTGGGCGAATTTTTCAAGGCGTCGGCGCTGCTGCATTAATGCCAACTTCTCTGTCTATTCTTACTCATACTTTCCCTGAACCAAAACAGAGAACTAAAGCGATCGCCATTTGGTCTGCGGTATCAGGACTTGCCATCATTGTTGGACCTGTTCTTGGTGGATTACTTGTAGATATCTTCGGGTGGCAGAGTATATTTTTTATGAATGTACCGTTAGGCATAATCGCCTTTGCTATCACTTCTGGTTCTGTTCAGGAAACCAGAAATCTGAAGAAGCAGAGTATAGATCTGCCAGGTTTGTTGCTCAGTATAGTTTTCCTGGTTTCGCTCACTAATGCACTCACTGAGGCTAACACTGGGTTATGGCGATCGCCGCTTATTGTTTGGTTGTTGGCAATTGCTGGATTCAGCTTTGTAGCATTTTTAGTTGTGGAGCTATATAGCAACCACCCGATACTACCACTCAAGTTGTTTAAAAACCCAACTTTCACTGTAGTAAATATTGCCCAGATTATAGTATTCTTCACTTTCACTGGTTTGCTTTTTGTTTTCAGCTTATTCCTACAGCAAGTACAGGGATACTCGACGGTAGAGACTGGTGTCCGCTTCCTGCCCTTGAATATATGTTTTGTGATCGCATTGCTCGCTTCTGGATGGTTTGCTACTAAACTAGGATGGCGTTTTACCATCGCCGCAGGAATGATTGTAGCAGGTGTAATTACCTTGTCGTTTCTCCGCGTCAATGCCAATACTGAGTATGCATCAGTTCTGTGGATGCTTATGATTTCAGGTTTTGGTGGAGGCTTAACACTTGCGCCCATCACAGCAGCAGCTATGAGTTCTGTCTCCTCGGATCAAACGGGAATCGCCTCAGCAGTACTTACTACTAGTAATCGGTTCGGTGGTGTCTTAGGAATTGCTCTACAAGGAACAATTCTCAAGCAATGGCTAGCTTCAGATTTGACGCGATCGCTTTCTACTTGGAATTTACCCTCGCACCTCCAAAACCAACTAATCGCTGAGGTTTTGCAAAATGGAGCTAAAGTTCCCATTAACCTCCCAGCAAACATTGCTCCCTTAGCTTTACGTCAAGCAATTAATAGTGCCTTTGTCTCAGGTCTACACGCAGTTGTGCTGGTAGCTAGTACTGCCCTGCTAGTTGGGGCATTGTTGATTGTGGTATTTGTTCGATCCAATTTTAAGCAAGTTAACAAGAATTCCCCTGTTTCTATAAGTAATAGAACAAACTATGAGTAAATTTTTTAGGCTGTTAAGCAATTTTGTATTGCGAATATCTATAGTCGGGCTGTTTCAGTTTCATCAATTTGAAAAATACTACCTATCCTAATTTGGTATTAAGTAATATCTAGAAAAAATCATCTAATACCAATTCTCCAAAATTCGGCAACAGATTCAACTTCAGAAAACCTTGTAAAGCATAGCTTTATTAATTTCGATTTTTGAATTTTGATTGATATAACTCATCTAACTCTGGTGAAAAGTAGGCAAAAGCAAAAGTTAAGGCTCAACTTTAGACTTTAAAACACTGACAAATTTCTATTTCATTACTGAGGACAGAGTTATGAATATCGTTTTAGTAACAGGTTCTGCAGGATTGATTGGTTCTGAATCAGTTCGCTTCTTTTGTGAACGGAGCTTCACAGTTGTTGGCATTGACAACAATATGCGACAGGTTTTCTTTGGCGAGGATGCATCAACAGAATGGAGTCGTGATCGTCTTTTAGAGAATTATGGCGATCAATATATCCACCATAACGTTGACATTCGCAACCATGAAGCAATTTCCCACATATTTCAGACCTATGGTAAAGATATAAGTCTGATCATTCATACTGCCGCTCAACCTTCCCACGATTGGGCAGCTAGTGACCCTTACACCGACTTTACAGTCAATGCTAATGGCACCTTAGTGTTACTAGAGAATACCCGTCAATATTGTCCGGAAGCTGTCTTTATCTTTTGCTCTACCAATAAAGTGTATGGAGATACTCCCAATTTATTGCCACTAGTTGAGCAAGAACTACGCTGGGAAATTGAACAGATGTATCCCTACTACAAGGGTATTGATGAAACCATGAGCATTGATAACTGCAAACATTCACTGTTTGGAGCTTCTAAGGTAGCAGCAGATGTTCTTGTACAGGAATACGGTCGCTATTTCAACATGAAAACAGCTTCTTTCCGTGGGGGATGTTTGACTGGTCCCAGTCACTCTGGTACTAAACTGCATGGCTTTTTATCCTACTTGATGAAATGTACAATCACTGGACAATCTTACCAAGTGTATGGCTATCAGGGGAAGCAGGTTCGTGATAACATTCATAGCTACGATTTAGTCAATGCTTTCTACCACTTTTATCAAGCTCCGCGTGTGGCTGAAGTTTATAACATCGGAGGTAGTCGCTTCAGTAATTGCTCGATGTTAGAAGCAATTCAACATTGTGAAGCCATAGCTGATAAAAAGCTAACTTGGAGTTATGTGGAATCAAATCGAATTGGAGATCATATCTGGTGGATTAGTAATGTACAAAAATTTAAGAATCACTATCCTAACTGGGAATTAACCTACACAGTAACAGATATTTTGAAAGAAATTTTTACTGAAAATGTGAGTCGTTGGATATAAAGTCTAAACACGAAATTGCATAATTTTGGGATGATTTTGGAATTTGCATCAATCATAATCACTGCGTCTTCGTATCCCTACGTCAACCTCAATCATCCCATTATTTAGCAATGTCTCTAGACGTAATAGATTTTCTATAGAAAAGTCAAGTTATTTCATCTATTTGAAATCAAGTGATTAACAAAACTTTGAAAAAGAAGGTATTTAGATACCTAGTATGCGGTGTCTTATCAGCTATTTTTAATGTTTTAGCTCTTGCTATCATCATTAAAGTTTTAGATGCTAAAACACCTATCATACGTAATTTTGCTAATATTATTTCAATTGAAATATCATTGTTATTTAGTTTCTTTCTTTATAAAAAATTTGTTTGGGGAATAGAGTTATTAATAATAAAAGGTGTGACATTGCAGCAAATTTTTCGCTACCATTTGTCAGTTATGATAGCTATTGGTAGTCGAGTCTTTGTGTTTTTTCCTCTACTTGATTGGCTAGGAATTCATTATTCAGTTAATACTTTGATAGGTATTGCTTTAGGCTCATTTATGACTTACACTATGACTGATAAATGGGTTTTCAAAAAAAATCTCAGGTAAAATATAAATAAAAAACAAACAATATATAGCGTGGCAACATAGAACGAATCAAAATAATTAAACTTAGTAATTAGATAATAAATTCCATGATTCAACAAATTTTCATTACTGAACAAACTAGCCAAGCTGTCACAACACTGGCAAACCGCGAGCAATATCGAGACCGCTACTGGCTAAAACGAGATCCAATCTGTAATGACAGGTTGCTATGGAGAGCACAAACTTTTCGTCATATGGTTCATCTTCTTCCTGAGCAAACCATTTTGGAATTAGGTTGTGGTCGAGGGCTATTTACTCGACAATTGGCTCAAGTATCTAGAGGCGAAAATCCCATAACAGCAGTCACATTTAATCCCAATCAAGAGTTGCCTGAAGTTTTACCCTCATCAGTAAAGTTTATCAATACAGTCCTAGAACCTGAGGCTTTGATAGGGCAAAAGTTCGACTTTATTGTGGCGATGGAACTCCTAGATGCAAACAATTGTGCATGGTTTTTGCAGAATGTCTATGAGCTACTCAAACCAGGTGGACAAATAATTTTTTATGAGAGTAATCCTTGGAATCTAGTTCTTAAAGTACGTCGTCTAATATCCCGTTTTTTTGGTCAAAAAGACCCGCGACAACTGTTGAGCCGTTCTAAGCTTTATGAATTAATTTCTGAATTGGGTTTCATTAGAGTATTTGCCGTTTTTAACGATTTTGTTTATGCTCCACTAAATCGTCCACTGGTATGGTTACTTCGCAATCTCTCTATTTTGCTAGAGAATACTCCTTTGATTCAAACTCTAGGTGGAGCTATTCTAATTCATGCCCAAAAGCCTCCACGTGTGGTTGAACGTTCCAGAAATTCTCTTTGCGAGCACGAACAGCTTTATAAATCTGTATCAGTAGTGATTCCTTGTCATAACGAGGAAATGAATATTAAACCACTAATTGCGCGACTGCAAGAATTATATGGTGACTACATTTATGAAATCATCCCTGTTGATGATAATAGTAAAGACCGAACAGGTGTAATTCTTGCTCGATTAGCGGAAGAAGATCCAAAGATTAAGCCAGTTTTTCGAACTCCACCAAATGGTGTTGGTAGAGCTATTGCAGATGGCTATCGAGTTGCTACAGGCAAGTATATTTTGTCTATGGATTGTGACTTTCAACATCTCTTACCAGAATTAAGAGATCTATTTGATGCTGTAGCAGAAGGATATGATGTAGCAGTTGGGAGCCGCTTTTCTCGTCACAGTGTACTGCTCAATTATCCTTTGCAAAAAATTATTGCCAATCGTGGATTCCATGCCTTGGCACAAATCTTGTTTATTCGCCATTTCCGAGATTTAACGAATAACCTCAAGCTGATGCGTCGAGAGGTAATGGAGAATCTCCAGTTAACCCAACCTGGTTTTGCTGTAAATGCAGAGACAGGGCTTCAACCACTTTTGATGGGTTATTCAATCAAAGAAGTACCCATATCTTGGATTAATCGTACTCCAGATATGGGGATATCTTCATTTCGTTTAGTAAAAGTCGGTGGAGGGTATTGGCAAGTTTTACTTCGGCTTTGGCTTAAAACTGTATTTGGAATGAAAAGATAGAACAATAAATTTGGTTTTTACAGGAGTGAATATATATGATTCGTATGCGTGACGTAGGTAATTTTGAAAAAATTGTAATGACTATATTTGTACTCGTTTCCCAAACCTTGCACTTTTATTTCAGAAACGCTTTGATTGGATGAATAATGATATTTGTGATACAGACGAAGTTTTGGAAGTGGGTTGTGGTATTTGAGTAAATAAACTTTTTCTCAAGAGAGGTGATATCACACCATCTAATGTTGTGGACAATCATTGGATAGATAAACAAGAGTGGAATAGGCTTGGAATGTGAGAACATAATGCCAAAATACCGACGAAGCAACAACATAGTCTGTGAAATGCGATTTTAGCAGCAATCTAAACACAGAAGTTATTCCTCAAATCTTTAAAAGTAGAATTATGAATCTTAAAAACAACAAATTGAAAAAAAATAACTGGCATGAGTATCTCATTCCACTACTTGCAACTCTAACGCTTTTGATTTTATGCATTATCATTTCTTCCAAAAGATTTTTCTGGTTCGACGAACTCATTTCTTACTACGTGCTTAACGACCGTTCATTTTCTCATATGATGGTCGCTTTTCATGACAAACTTAATAACACTCCACCTTTATATTTTATTTTGGGATGGGTTTGGGCAAAAGTATTTGGTTCAACAGAGTTATCACTTCGGCTATTTTCTTCCTTGGGAATGTGCATAGCCTTTGTTACTGCTTGGATAACATTACGTCGTGCTTATGCCTTCTGGCCTGCTTCTGTCGGAACTTTAGCAGTATTTTGTACTTCAGAGTTGTTTATACATCAGAATTCTGAGGCACGTATGTATGGATTATTTCTTGCCCTATGCTCATTAGGACTATTTCAATTTGATGTGATTAATAGAAGCTTCAAATGCTCGAAGAATAAAATTTGGTTAAATGCTTGTATTCATGCTGCGATTGTTCAAACTCATTTGTTTGGTATCTTCTACAGTGGAGCAATTCTTTTGAGTTTCATAAGTCGAGATAAATATTTTAATATTTTTCGACCCAAAATTTATCTATCCATAATTTTAAGTTGGCTTTCACTTATTCTCTATATTCCTTCTTTCCTTAACCAGGCTGATGCCGGAAAACCTCGTACTTGGATTCCCATTCCTAGCCTAGCAGATTTGATCAATCTAGTTAATAATAATACTGGTTCCCAATCATTTTCTAATGCTGTTCCATCATTGTTTAATATAATTATCCTGTTTTTGATTGTAATTTCCAGTTTACTATTTATCTCTAGAGCTAAATTACAGCCGAACTTTCAAGATATTCATGCGCCAATATCTCTGCTAATCTTCGCCTACTTTTTTTTAGCAATTCCATTTGGAATTTGGATTATTTCTCTGACTATCAAGCCTATATTTGTAGCTAGATATATGATGCCTAGTATGCTAGGTTTGTCAATTATTTTAGCTTATTTCTGTTCAGTTATTATTTCTTTAGGTCAGAGTTCTAAGAAAATAAATCTCAAGTTTTTAAATTTTGGCTCTTTATGGATAACACCTCAATCAATTCTCTTATCAGCCCTGATGGCAATTCTATTACTTACTCCAATTTTCTATGCAATCACTATTTCACCAGAACAATTTCCTGGAATTAATGATAATAAATATGGTTTTAAAAACTTGCCTATTGTTGCTCAACCTTCTAATGATTTTATCCAAAGATCCCACTACTCTCCAGAGCGGCAGAGATACTTTTTTATTTTAGATTGGCAATCTGCTTTAGATAGAAGAAGTGGGTTATTGCCAACACAGATCTACAAAGTTATGGATGCTTTTAAACGTAATTATCCTGAAGTTTTTGAGCAAAATGTTAGACAAAGCAAAGATTTTCTTAAGACTTACAAGCGTTTTTTAGTTTTAGATTCTTTAGAAGAAAAAAAGTGCACATTAGACCGCACCATTAAAGATTTAGATTGTCCCCAGTGGTTAAACACAAGAATTCTCAACAATCCTGATTATAAAGTAACTTATTTAGGTCAAATTGATGACAGAAAAATATTAGGTACTATTGACAGCAAAAAATTATTACTAGTAGAAAAGAAATAATATTGCACTGTTATAACTTAGGTTATCTCCTCAAATCTCCAAGAACAAATAATTACTGAGATTTTACACGGTAACTTGGATGTCACTAGTAATCTTCCTGCTAGTCTCACTCCTTCTACCTTACATTGCAAATAAATAAAAGAGGCATATAGTTCTACCTCTTCTTATACCTCTTCCACATATCAAAATTAGGTTTGTAAAACATCTAAATTCTTAAAAGAGAGGAATACAAAAATGAGTGAATTTAAAACGACTATCTCACTACTTACACCTGCTAGCGATATCATTTTTGCCAGTTCTTTAAATTATGAAGCTGCTTTTGGTCGTAGGGGAAGTGATACTTTTTATGGTGCAGTTTCTAATTCAAGTAACAATCAATCACAAAACATTGATTTTTGGTTTGGGGACATATTTGACAACTCTCCAGAAGAATACGAAATTGTCCTTAGTATTGAGCAAGGTAACCCATTACTAATTCTAGACAGGGACATCCCATCAGTAGGAGCAGACAGATTTATTCTCGGAGATGAATATCAGCCTTATTATACAAATAGCGGTAGTTCAGATGCCTTATTAACGACAGACTTTCTGGGTTTGAACGAGTACGTCGTCATCTATGATTTCAGCCCCACTCAAGATACCATCTTTCTCAACGGTTCAGCAGAAGACTATCGATTGGTAGACATTAATGGATTAAAGGTTGAAGGAGTAGAACAACTTTTTTATGGCAAGGCTATCTTTTCGGTACAACAAGGATTACCTGACCTCGTTGCTTATGTGATTTCTAAACCAGAAGTAAAGTTAGATTTCAAGGACGAATATTTCCAGTTTGTTGGTAAAGAATCACCAAAAAAACCAGAGTACAAGGAGATTGTTCAGTTTGGAACTACAGGTACTGACTTCAGTACTGCTGCTGCTACAGATGCATCTGGGAATGTTTATGTTACAGGATATACCACAGGCTCACTAGAAGGAACTGCTAATGGTTCTTCGGATATTTGGGTGACAAAATTTGACAACAATGGTAATAGGTTGTGGGGTAAGCAATTTGGTACTTCCACTTATGATGAGGCTTATTCTGTTGTTACAGACAAAGAAGGTAACTTTTATTTAGCAGGAGCCACTGATGGTAACCTATTTTCATCTAAACAATCAGATGAACTTGAAGTTTGGGTGGCTAAATATGATAGTAATGGTAAACAATTGTGGGGTAAGCAGTTTGGTACTGAAGTGACTGACGGTTATTCTAGTAACTCCTCTGGTCTGGATGTAGATCAAGCAGGCAATGTTTACTTATCGGGCTTATCAATTAAAGAAAATACAAGAAGAGACATCTTAAATTTTCCGATTCAAGACGATTCTTGGATAATTAAATTCGATAAAGATGGGAACCAGCAGTGGTTTACACAGCTTGGAAAAAATACGCCGTTGGGGAACTTTGTTTTTGATGAAACTTATGATGTGACTGTTGATAAGGATGGCAATACCTACGCTGTTGGATGGACTCAAGGTTTACTTCAAGAGTCAGACCCATCTCGTCCTCTTTTGAAGTACGATGCTTGGCTGACAAAGGTAAACCCAAAGGGTGAGGTTGAGTGGATTCAACAGTTTAGCAGTAAAAATCAAGGTCTTGAAGTTGCATGGGCTGTTGACGCTGATAGCATGGGCAATATCTACGTTACGGGATGGACTTCTGGCGATTTAGGCACACAAATAAGCGAGACTAATAAATTAGAATCTAACGATATCTGGCTGGCTAAATTTCACCCAGATGGAACTCAAGAGTGGATTAAACAGTTCGGCACATCTGGTGACGATGGTAGTTTCTTAGCTGACATAGAAATTGATGCCAAAGATAACATTTATCTGACAGGATATTCTAACAACAGTTCAAACAAAGACAATCATAAACAAACTTTTAATGCCTTTGTAGCAAAGTTCGATACTAGTGGCACAAACCAGTGGATTCAACAGTTGGGTAGTGAATCAAAACTTACTTACGCTACAGGTCTGGCTACTGACGATACTGGCAAGCTTTTCGTGACAGGATTTACTGATGCGTCTTTAGGGACTAGCAATACTGGAGCTAATGGCTTATATGGGGATGCTTGGCTAGCTATTCTTGATGCAGAAAAAGGAAATCTGCAATTTACTGGTCTTGCCCAAGATGTCCTTGACATTAACAATTCTAGCTCCTCCACTGTTGATATAACTAATAATATTGAGACTAATGAGCCATTGTCCGGTAGTGATAATATTACTGACCCAAGAGTAGAGTTCGATAAGAACTTTAATCCATTTAGCTATGGGCAACTTTCTTCTAAGCTTGGCGACATATTTAGCCCTGATAGCCAAAACTCTTTTGCTTCAGTTTTATCTGAGGGAGTAGCTAATGGTAACACTGCCTTCCTTTACTAAGAGGATGTTTGAAAAGTTGGGCTTGTTGTAAAAAAGCTCTCTGAGTATACGCTGTCAATACATAGTAGACAGCACCGAGAGAGCGGCATGAGTAAAGCATACCCCAGCAATCTGACGCGGGACCAATATGAATTGCTAAGCGACCTAATTCCAGAAGCTAAAAGAGGTGGTCGGGTCGTCCGCGTGAAGTCGATATGTGGGAAGTCCTCAATGCCAACTTAAAGCTTTGGGTAAATCTATACAGTGCTGTTTGTGTGCGTGGTTCGTAAGCGCCATCAGCTTTGCCTGAAAGCAATCCTAAAGCGCTCAACCTAGTTTAAATTTGCTGCGCAAGCTCTTTGTTTGAATTTGCTGCGCAAGCTCTTTGTCCTGATACAGAGAGTTGAAATCCAGAATTGTGCTGCTTAGATAAATTTGCGGCAACTAGTGACGGCGAACTGATTGGACGACCTCGGTTTCTTAAGCATCTGCATCGCAAGCTGAAATTGCTGCAACGCAGGCTTAAGAATAAGCAAAAAGGGTCAAACAATCGTCACAAACTCAACCGCAAAATTGCCCGACTTCATCAACGTATTTCAGATACTCGCAAAGATTGGCATTTCAAACTTGCTCATCAGCTTTGTGATGATGTTGGAATGGTGTTTGTTGAAGACATTGATTTCCGCACTTGGGCAAAGGGGATGTTGGGGAAACATACTCTTGATGCTGGATTTGGGCAGTTTGTCTCCATTTTGCAATGGGTGTGCTGGAAACGAGGTGTGTATTTCGATAAAGTGGACAAAGACTACACCTCACAAGCGTGTCCGCAATGCGATACACACACAGGAAAAAAAGAACTCAAAGACAGAATTCATTCTTGTCAGTCATGCGGTTACACGACTCACCGAGATGTGGCAGCCGCACAAGTGATCCGCAACAGGGGGGTCAACGCGCTGGGACGCAGCGTGGAACAAAATGCCTGTGGAGACGGTCTGACGGGGACTGGCAACAGTCTAGTTAAGAGTCGAAGAAGCAGCGAAGTTGGGTGGAGAGGCACGGCTTCAGTCTGCCTCGTAACATCCTTTGAGAATCACCCTGGCTTTAGCCCGGTGAGTACGTCAAGAAATATTCTGATTAACCCCTCCAATTGGCGAATGAGTTCGAGGCAATGATAGCCGTATCAAACACTGTATTCCCAGACCCACGGAGAATGGGCATAAACTTATTGTAGTGAGTTGACGCATGGCGACCAACCATGCATCCGGCTGACCAGTGCCCCACTTTCTTGGGTGGTGGAGCATCTGGGCTGTCTCCTGTGGTGTGTTGATTCACACAAAAATCGTCACCCGTATCTTGGCGATCGCCCGGTCGTATCCCATCTTCGTTGTTGTCTCGGAATCCGGTAATTGTTCCACATTGCACAAGTGCTAATTGATTGTAGTGATATCCAAATTGCCATGCATCAAGGAACTGAATATCATTAGCAATCCTAAATGCACCTTTAGGGTTCATTCGGTTTTGGGTGTAATAAGCTCCAGGTTCGCACGTTGCTTCACAGGATAACAAGACTTCGCCTGTATCTCTTACCAAAATTCTCACATCATCCCACTCATCTAACCTACCTTCTAAAGGGTTCCAAGTGTCTGGGTTGGCATCTTCTAAATAAACGATATTAATAGCCTTAATTCTCCAATTTTTAAAGCGCATATATCGAATAAGTTTTTTCCCTTGCTCTAAAGTACTCATATTATTCCTTATCTAATTTTTCTATTTTTTCTTCTAACTTACTTAACCTAAGCCCGTATTCCGCATCTCTACCAAGAAGCGCCACGGCTGCGGCGACTTCGTATAATTTGTCTTCGATAAACATGAATTTTCGCAAAGCACCAGGATGAATCTCGGATTTGATATGCATTCCGAATTCTAAATTTAAAGCATAAATATCTTGTGCTACTTTATCTAATTTCTCCTCAATCTTTTCTAAGTCTGCTTTCCCCTCATTTATTTCTCTAATTATCTCCTCTTTAATTGCGTGCTGTTTTGTGTCTCTGGCGCCTTCGTCCGCCATTTGAATTTGCTTGAACGCGAAATATCCAGAGATTGCAGCAAGCAACAAACCACTGATAGCGATAATGTCAAATGTGCCTGCAAAATGAGGAATACGTGCTTGAAATTTGAATCCTGTTTGTAACAGGATTTGATTAATACAAATTGCTAAAAAATTGAGGCTTGTTGCTAGTAATAGTACTCCTCTGTAAGTAACTTCATTTTCGCGATAAAGTCGGTCTAACTGCCTCCTCATCGAAATCATCTCCAAAACCAGCTACAGCGATCCGCATCCGCTCCTCCAGCAAATTAACTCCTTGGGTTTGATGCTCTTCTTCTTCAATGCCTGATTCAACATTAAATATGGCTTGAGGATATATTTGATTTTCAGAAAAAGTGATAATATCCCCAGAGTTTAAAACTGCTTTATAAACTCTTCTACTGTTAATATAAATACCCTGTGTGCTGGTGTCTCGCATAGGAACACCATCCCAAATGCTATAAAAATAATTTTCGTGTCTATCTTTATTCAGAATCAGAGTGCAGTGCCAGCGTGATATAAATTGTTTTTGTAATAGGATGTCGCAGCTAGAGTGTCTGCCAATTACATATTTTTGAGAATTAAGATTAATAATTTTTTCTTGATTGTAATCTGATAATAGAAGGTAAAAGTTATTCTTCATCTTTTTTGGTTCCGTCAGTAGGCGATGGTAGCCAGTAGGCGATGGTTGAACTTATGCCCCCCCAGTACAGCGCTTCATTAGAAGGGTTGTTTTTGAGCAATTGGAAGCTACAAAAGCCCATAAGAAAGCTACTAAATATAAGTTGGGCTGCAAGCTTTACCGTACTCTGGGAAATAACGTTAGTAGAAATCATTGTGATCTGCATTCTTGACATAAGAAAATGTTATCCTAAGCGCATTTAGGATAAGAATGCTACAAATACTGAACCTCAGACAGAGGTGGACTTAAACCACTGTATTAATACTGTTCATTGACTTGCTGCTCTTGCTGTGCCAGCAGTTTTGCTATTTGTTGTTGATCGAAAATCTCTTTGGGTAGAGGTGATAATCCCAAGTCCTCACGCAATCGATTGATTGCCTCTAAATCATTAGCATCTATCGGTCCATTCGTCATTGCCATGATAAGGTTGCTAACCCTGGTTGATGCCAGTGCTGGATCTAAGAACTTTTGGGATTTGAATTCACCAAGATTGCTTTCAAATTTCCTACCAAAGTTTGCGAGCAACAACGGACGAACAACCTTCTCTAAAAGCTCATCGCGCAAGCTTTGGATGATCGCCTCAATTTGATTATCTAAAATCAGTCTGTGTCCTGCATTTACACCAGTATTCCCGATTCCCGACGCTGTATCGTCGAAGATGGTGCTAGGTACACCATAGCAATAGAAAATAATTTTTTGGTAGTGGATGAGGGTGATATTGAAGAAGTTTTCTCCTCCGTTTGCGGGAATGCTTGTTACCCGGTTTTCGAGATCGGTTCCAAAAACCGAGCCATTTTCAATTTGTTGAGCTGCACTCACCGCAGCTGTAAGCGCTGGCTCAGTCTTAGGCGAGCCATCAGCATTGTATCTTTGGTTTCCAGCGCGATCACGTGCTGGTACAGTTTTCTCGGATGGGGCTTGAATTACTGTCGTCCCTGTCGCTTGCTTCTTAGCCGCAATGCTCCAGGCTTTGTACATTTGCTGGCGCGCTCGATAGAAGGGAAGAGCGCGAGCTGCTTGGGGGTCCCCTCTGGGGTCGTCGGGTTCGTCGATGCTGGGGCTGTAAACGTGGACAACTTTGCTGTAGGGGATTGCAAAGGGTTTTCCCCCATTCGGGGTGTACACAAGCCGGTCCACCTTCCCCTTACTTCCAGCGAAGTTGTAACGACTCGGGGTAAGCAAATTTATGCGTTTTAGCCGCCACTCTTGACGAATTCCAGATGTTTTCTTTTCCCAGACTATCTCCCCGCAGCATCGCCCCAATGCGTAAGCTTGCCGCACAATTTTCCCTACCACATCGGTGAGGCTGCCGCGCATACTATCAAAATTACCCCGTATCCATTCTTGAATAGTTTTTTCTCCGGAGGCTGTAGGGTAGGGATTTGGATCGCTGTGGTAGTAGTCCCCAAATGTGGTTGCTGCCCGCAGTGCTTTGAGTTCAACCGCTACCCGGTTAATCGGGCACCAGCGAAGCATCTTTGTCAAGTCATCCAGAGTATACTGGTCGTCGGGAATATTTACCTTTGATAGCTCCTGAATCTGTTCCGCGTAGAGTTCATCAAGATCAGGAGCTAGACTGGCTGTTATCGGTAGTTCCGGCGTAGCGACCATATGTTTGATTCAGTGTTTGATGGGTTCCTACAATTCTCTGGAGATAAGCTCATTTTAGGCGAGAAACAAGTTTTAGGCGACTTGGACAGCCTGGAATCAAAGAGCGCTGCGCTACTTAAAAAGATTCCCCTTGAGGCGGTCAAGAGGTCGGAGAAAAATATAGATAGGGTCAAACAAATCTTAGTCCAGAAAATTAGTCAAGCTCTGTATTCAATCTGGCTTGCAGGATGGCAATTAGGAGGGAAACACAGCAACCAAGAAATTGAGAAAAGCCGTCTTCGTGTTGCTAAGTTTACAAAATTTTCTAATATCGTTCAGTTTGATGATGGCACGAAAAAGAAGGGTGTGCAAGTCCGAAGTATTCGTAACACTCCTGCTGAGAATGCTATCAGGGGAAGAATCAACCAGTTAGCCAGCGATGTGAGCAATTCTGAGTTTGACCGCATTCGAGAATCATTGCTGGCAGCCGTCACCCCTCAGCCGGACACAGGAGAACCCATCAGTAGGCGTGAACTATTGAACCAGATAGAAGAAATTCTTGGAACTAAGAGCGGGCGCTTTGCCCGTCGGGCTGAAACAATTGCTCGCACGGAACTGACCTTTGCCTACAACGCCGGACGGTTGGATACGTACCGCCAGTCAGGGTTAGTCTCTCATGTGGTATTTTATACAATCATTGATGAAAGGCGATGTCCTATTTGTGCGTCTCGTCAGGGGTTGGTGGTTCCTCTGGATGATTGGAGAGCGATCGCGCAGAACAGTGCTCCTCTTCATCCCAATTGCCGTTGTCTTTGGTCCGCAGTACTGAAGGATGATCCGAAAACTCAGGACCCTAACCGCAGCCTAGATAAGAAAGAGTTGGTCCCACGAGCGGCACCGTGGGCAGCAGCAGGGATATTGGCAGCTGTCCTGCTTGGTGGTCGTAGTGCAGGGGTGGCGGCACCAGCTGCAGCGATTACTCTGGCAACAAATCAGATACGTGAAGCAATTCAAGAAAAGCCTGTAGAGCAGGTGCAACCACAAGCAGAGCCACAGCAAGAAGGTGCAATTGTTCGAGTACCTCGCGACACGCCACGGGTCCAGGTCGGCACAATCGATTTAAATACCGCCACCCGCGAAGAATTACAGAACTTATTGCCAGGGCGATCGCTCAACGTCCGCCAAGAGAATGCGATTATCAGAAGACGCGAGCAGCAGCCGTTCACATCTGTTGAGGATTTGCGGACTATCCCCAGTATTGGTGGTAAGACGTTCGAGCGGTTAAAACAACTGGCGGAGGGGAATGCAATCATTCCATTGCTTGACCCCCAAAGCATTCGCACGCCTGTACAACTGTGGGCGAGCAACTTGGGACTAACTAAAACTCAAGCCGATACCATTTTTAGGGAGTTACAGAAGGGCGGGTTCAAGGACATCGAGGATCTGAAGCAAAGACTTAAGGGCAAGGGCATTGGTGAGCAAACCATCAAGAATATGCAAGAACGCGCTGCCATTGTGCAACGACGGTTGCCACCCGTAACTCAACCTGTACCAGTTCGGGTATTGGCGGAGGGTGAAATAGAGGGACCATCCGCCCCCAGAACCCCCGCACCTTACACTACGGGGACACGCCCATCAGAAACAATCCTCCCACCAACTTCGCCAACAACTAAGCCCCAATCTCCCACAGTTGACCCATTGCGGCAGAATTTAGAAAATATCAGAACTGGGGTTAATAATCATAGTACCCAGAGTGCGGCTGTTGCCAATCAGCAATTGAGTTCTAAGCTCAATTTTTTTGATAAAAGCCTTAACCAAACAGTGAGTGAAACTCAAACCACTGTAGATAAAGTGAGGAACCTCAACCAGCAAGTGAACCAAGTTGAGGACCAGCTAAATTTTTGGGATAGACGACTGGGGAACTTGGAGGACAATTACGCCAAGATTCTAGACCCCACCGCACCAAACTATTTTGAGCAAGCACCCCAGTTACTGGCAAATTTGCGCTCAGAACTTTCCAAAGCGCAGAAAGCGCTAGGGGATTCAGTTGGCAACAACAACCAATACATCAATCAAATACAGGATAGAATCAACAAGCTAGAAACCAAGTTCAACCGAGCCACAAAGCAGAAAGCGGTTGCTGAATCAGGGAAGGAAGCAGCCCGACTGCGATCGCAACTTGCCAACCTAAATAACAGGATTCAATCATTGGAGGCGGAATTAACAAAGCTTCTACCCGGTACAGAACGATCAAGTAAGTGGCTGGAATTGCAGCGATTGAAGAACGACCACAGCGCACTGGAAGGAAGTATTAAGACGGCAGCAGATAGGATTGAGGAGGTGGTAAACCCGGTTCTAGATTCAGCCCGTAGTACAGTTGATGATGTCAAACTTATCAATCAAAGCGTTCGGGATATGGCGAGGAAGGTTCAAGAGTTGCAGCAGCGCCTTGAGAAACTTCCTACAACCAAAGCACAATTAAACGACGAAGTTAAAGCTAAGTACAACGCTGTAAGAGAATTAAGGACCGTGCAGCGACAGTTGCAAACTAGGGTGATTCAGTTTCGTCAAACCGAAAGTATTGCTCGGCAAAATTTAGAAGCGAGCGCCACAAGACAGGTAGATTTCTACAATCGGTATGACGAGCAGTACCAGCGGTTTGAGTCAAGTGTCTCGCCCGTGATTGAGCGTCAGTTTAACGCGATTCGGGCGAATCTGCGGGAATTGCAGGCAATGCCCCAAGGGCGAGTTGCGTGGCTGCTTAGTTTCAATGGTTGGGATACAAGCAACATCCCCCAAGATTTGGCACTGGTTCTGCCTGGTGCTCCCGACTCACCACGGGCAATACAGATCCTGCGAGAGATGGCGGCAGATTTGAGCCGTAAGCTGAGGCGGGTAGAGGAGAATATTGAAGCAGTAAAGCGTCAGTCTGAGTTTCGGTTTGTGAATGCTGATAGGAAAATACAAACTTCACCTCAGCTACTGGAGAGTGCAACACAGCGGCTGAACTATTGGGAACAGTTGCGTAACGGTATGGTTGATCAGAAGAATATTGGCTCAACCAACAATCGATTAAGTACCTTGTGGCGTGACATTGAAAAAGCAAGGGCAGCAGGTGATACCCAGAAGCTGCAAGAATTGTACGCGCAAATTTCACCAGATGACGCTTACGGTTACTCTCGAAAAGTTCTCTTGACTTTGCAAGATTGGGATAATAAATATCAAAATGTACTGTCCTTGGGTGCCAAACCGGGTGCGATAAGCGAAGCTTTAAGCCTTCGGCTTATCGCTCCCAAATCCCGACCACTCACAAGATTGTATCAACAGTATCAAGAAGCCAAGGAATCATTCTTGCAGCAGTTGGGTAACTCCAGAATTGAGCAGTCACGCTTGATTGAGCAGGGATATCAGGATGCGAAGGATATGTATGAGCGCATCCGCTATGATGCCAGCCGCGTACCAGTATTTGATATTAATGGTAGAACCGTGACCGCTACTGAGTTGACACAGCAGTTGGAGGAAGCTCAACAGCAGGTACGTAGGCTCAACCAGATGCAGCAAATGAGCAACGTGTTCCCTGCAAATCAGCAGGCTGTGACTCAGGCACAACAGAGAATCGACGAGTTAACCAAGACAGTGAACACCACAGCTACAGAGATTTCTGGGCTACACCAACAAATCGATGAGTTACAACAACAGGGCAGAAGAACCAAGCGACTAGAGAAACAGTTGCAGCAGAAGCAGCAAGCACTTGCTGATAGTACTCAACAGTTGAAGGCTGCAATTGAGGAAATTCAAGAACTCCGCCTCAATGCTCAGTCATACGCCCAGCTGCAGCAACTGAAGACAAGTGCGACAGACCTAGAAAAAGCGATTACCCAAACGAGTAATCGCTTGGCTACTGTCTCCCAACAAATACAGCGCTTACAGGAGCAACAGCAACAACTAGGGACGCGATCGCAGCGAGGGATGCGGTTGGCGCAGGAGTTGGAGCAGTTGACCGAGGAGCGGGTAGCACTGGTTGAGGAACTGGGGCGAAGTAATCAGAAACTGCAAAGGGTGAGAGGGGAAATTCAGTTGATTCGACGTGAATAATGTTAAGTTTTGTATCTGGTGAGTATTCACCAGATACAAAAGTCTACAAATCTCGCCAACCTACATGAGTCTCGCTACTGTCAGCGATCGCCTCTCGAATCACGCTAATAGTAATATTTCTTGCAAGGGCGTCTAAGTCTATAAAATCGTCATCTGGGGAAGGTTTATAGTATCGGCTGACAAAAACGTGTTCTTGATGTCTGCTTTTGGGTTTATTCCAAGCTTGCACTTCTGGAATAGGGAACAAATACTTATCTATCAATTGCTTTAACTCATCTCTTGTCAGAGATTTCATCGGGCAATCAGGGAATCCCTCTGTAAATTCTTTCACTCAAGAGGTCCCAAAAGTCAGTAAAACTTTCTCTAAATTATCTGGGATGACATTTCCTATCGTAGGTTCAGAGTATTGCCACCCGATATGCAGGCGTTTGATCGGGATGGTGATGGAATAGGATGCGAACAGTAATGTTATCTTCTTACTTAGCTGTCTGGTAAACCAAGCTTCTCACGAAATTCCTTGTCGTACTTTGCTTTCTCCCAGTTTTTGGCAGATTTAACTTGGTCAAGAGTTAGCTTTTTGGCATTACTGAGGTAGGCATCTTCAAGGTCGGCACCGCTGAGGTCGGCACCGCTGAGGTCGGCACCGCTGAGGTCGGCACCGCTGAGGTCGGCACCGCTGAGGTCGGCACCGCTGAGGTCGGCACCGCTGAGGTCGGCACCGCTGAGGTCGGCACCGCTGAGGTTGGCACGGCGGAGGTTGGCACGGCTGAGGTAGGCACCGCTGAGGTTGGCACCGCTGAGGTTGGCACGGCGGAGGTTGGCATCGTTGAGGTTGGCATCGTTGAGGTTGGCATCGTTGAGGTTGGCATCTTCAAGGTCGGCACGGCTGAGGTAGGCACGGCTGAGGTTGGCAACAAAGAGGAGGGCACGGCGGAGGTTGGCAGCTCTGAGGTTGGCACGGCTGAGGTCGGCACCGCTGAGGTCGGCACGGCGGAGGTTGGCATCTTCAAGGTCGGCACCGCTGAGGTTGGCAACAAAGAGGTTGGCACGGCTGAGGTTGGCACGGCGGAGCTTGGCAGTGCTGAGGTTGGCAGCGCTGAGGTTGGCACGGCTGAGGTTGGCACGGCTGAGGTTGGCACGGCTGAGGTTGGCAGCGCTGAGGTTGGCAGCGCTGAGGTTGGCACCGCTGAGGTTGGCACCTTTTAAAATCGGCTTGTCTATGAGTTCTGCGTCTGATAAAAATTCAAAAACACTATTTATTCGCTCTGTATCTTGATCCAACCTTCGCAGCACCGATAATGTTCTAGCACGCGCTATATCAAGCGCTGCATCTAGCTTCTGGTATTCGGGGTCTGATTCTTCTAATTGCTTGTCAATCAATACTTTTAGCTCTTTATCAATCAGCAGTTCTGACATTCTGTCAATATAAGCCTCTACAGCCTGCTCACGTAAATTGTTGTCTGCTATTTTTTTCTCAGTTTCAGCCTGCTTTTCAGAACGTCGCTGTTCTGCTTGTTGAAAGGAAAATAATACAAAAGGAATAGCGATCGCGCCAGCTAAGCCTAACCAATCCCACAAAGTCTTAGCAGATTGGAAGTTTTCAGTTTCCTTCTTTGTTATTTTAGTAACTTCTTTAGTTTTGGGATTGATTTCTTGTTCTGTGGTTACTGATTTATTTGAGTCTTTGCCAATCCCAGTCCACTCACCAACTCCCTCAAAGGGATACAGTTTTGCAAAAGTTGTGATCACTCCAGGCAAAGCAGCTAAGATAGCGATTTGTATCAATAGCTGCCTAGTGGACAAGGATTTGACCCAATTAACGAGCTTCTCGCGCCATACACGCCATACAAGCCATAATACACCCATAAATTATTGCGAATAACCCCTATAACATTATTAGGGATAACTCTCAAGAAACACATTGCGTTGAGTCAGAAATGGGGATGAGTTCTAAACCAAAAGTCAAAGCTTTTTTCTTGAGGTTATTAACTACCCGCTCTCGATACTGTTGCTCATAAGCATCAACACCAGGGTCAATAAATTTATCACCAGAAGTCCAAAGGCGATAAAAAATACGTGCTAGCTTGTGAGCAGCAGCAGTAATAGCTTTGGGAGCGCCGATTTTGGCTTGCATACGACGGTAATAAGCACCTAAAGCCGAGTTACTACGGCAAAGAGTTTGAGCCGCCATCCGGAAAGCGTTGGCAGCACGACTAACAACAGAGCGAGTTTGAGAGCTTTTGACTTTACCACCAGTCACACGGCTACCAGGGCATAAACCTAACCATGAAGTAAAGTGCTTCACAGTTGGGAAACGAGTCGGATCTAATCCCAACTCGGACAACAATATCAATACGGTCAAAGCGCCAAAGCCCTGAATTTGAGTAAAATCAACGCCACTAATGCGATACAAGTGAGTACGCAGGTCAAATTGAGGCGCATTACCGGGCTGCTTCTTACCTCGGCGTTTAGGTTTGGTTAATGGCTTTTTTGTCACATCAACCCTATCAGCAAATGAAGCCAAGCATTGCTCAATTTGGGCATCGACGGCGAGAATCTGTGTCTGGTAAAACTCGTACAGTTGCAATTCCTGTTGTAGGATGAAAATCAACTCATCACGATAATCGCCCGTCAAAGCGGCAGCAATCTCTTCACAAGAGGCTTTGATACGCCCATCCTTAAGTGCGGCGAGGGTAAGTGGGTTACGTTCGCCCCTGACAATGGCTTTGATAATGCTCAAGCCTGTAGTACCTGTAATGTCACTAATCACTCTGTGCAGTTGTAGATTCATCTCGGTCAAGGCTTTTTGCATTCGTTGTACGTGAACACAAGCACTCTTGATTAAGTTATCTCGTTGTCGAATGTAACTACGCAGGACACAGATTTGGTCATCTGGACGGAATGAACCGGATAACAAACCATAACTATGTAACTTTTGCAGCCATTGGCAATCTAAAACATCCGTTTTCCGACCAGGTACAGTTTTGACGTAGTGAGCATTTACCAACTTGACCTCGAAACCACGGCTTTCTAACACTTGAAACACAGGTATCCAATAGACCCCTGTTGATTCCATTGCCACCGTTTCAATCCCACACTGTTTTAACCAATCAGCCATTGCATATAGCTCTGCTGTAAAGCAAGCAAAACTATGCACATTCTCGCTATCCCTGTCAACAGGAACACTCACCCAATGTCTATCAGCACCAATATCAATACCTGCCGCATTCGGGTTAATTACAGGTAGATTTCTTTGCTCTGCGGCAATTGGCTGTTCCTGCTTCTTCATAGGTTTTGACCACAGCGAGCGCATAGTTTTTGTGTAAGGATGTACCATGCCTGAGTGAGGCTAATAAATCTAATCTCTCAAACGGGATAGTAACGGTCATTACTTCACCAATATTTCTGCCAAAATCACCCAGAACCAGGCTCACATTCGGGCAAATACTGCACCATTGATAAGACGGTTTTTGCTGTCACGGTACTACTTCAGTGTAATATTTATTAGCTTTAATACATTCGAGAGGCTGTGTTTCTTCGATATTTTGCTAGTGCGTCGCCGCGCTAGTCGGAGGCTCACATCTTGCACCTGGAAATATGAATGTCAAAACCACAACTACGTGCAAGGGGAGCTAGACGTTCAATATTAAGTAAAAGAAGAGACACAACTATTTGGGGAAAAATAGATTCTAAGGCAGTTTGTGCAGCCTGACCCCAATCAGGTGGTGATGCAGACTGAATATGAAGATAAGTCCAATGAGCTATGAGGTAGGCAGTCAGAGAAAGAATCAGCCAGCGATACATGCCAAGGAGAGAACCCTGTCCAAAACGGTGCAAACCAAAACGATGCTTTGCGGTTTTAAACCATCCCTCAATTTGCCAACGACGCTTACCCCACCACTTGAGAGTAGAAGCTTTAATGGGACGGGTAGACAAGACAAAACGTTTTTCAAGCTTGCCCTTATCGCGCTTTAAGTAATACCAAGATACGGTAACGGGAAACTTTAAACCAACCAAATGGACTTGTTGTCCCTGTTTGTGTAAATGTCTTAAAACTCTTCCATCAACTAATTTACGGTTAATAGCCACACCTGTAACCGCATGATATCTAAACTTGCGTACACCATCAAGAAATTCCACGCTCCCAAAGGCCGTATCAGCCAAAATAATCACCTGAAAGCGTTCAGTTAAATATTTAGGTAAACGCTTCACTAACTTGAGTCCTAGTTGAGCGGGTGAGGGTGTACCCTTACCTCTCCAAACACGAAAGTTCCAAGGTATACGCCACTTTCCTACAACTAAATAAACAACTACTATATGCAGACCACGCTTGCCGTTATAAACTCTTATTAAATCCTCAAACTCTTTGAATTTACCCCGTTTTTCAAGAGTCGTTAGGTCAATAATAACCTGTAAAAATGGTCTACGTCCTTTTCCTGATGCTGATAAAACCTTTGAAACTGTCTCTAATACATGGCTGCGAACAATACGAATCATATCCTTTGTTGACCAAGGATTCATATTCAAAAACCGACTCAATGCACTCGGAGATTTGGTTTGAGAGTGTTCGGGTAAAGGATGCCCTTGCGCCTCCAAAAATAATCCCATCATGGTATCAAGATTATCTTTTTGGTATTGTGTCGGCATCAACTCTTTGAGATTGTATACTAGCTCTTGGGCGTAGGCAAGCATTGTTCTTGCTATAAAAAATTCGAGATTTCACGCCCTTTCTCTCATATTTCCTGCTATCAAAGCAAATTCAGTTTTTGGAATTAAAGTTAGCGATGGCGCTCCGCGCCCGCCGTAGGCGAGCGCACTACGGGATGACGCAAATAGTCATCCCTACATCTTGTATTTTGGAAGCTGTTTATGTAATATTACGGCTACTTAAGTCTCTTTATCACTCACATATACTTAAACTTTTTCTTCATCTTCTGTTATATTTTTGTACTCCTTATTTGCCTTTTACGGGTTTGTTCGGTTAGGTGCAAGATGTGAGCCTCCGACTAGCGCGGCGACGCACTAGCAAAATATCGAAGAAACACAGCCTCTCGAATGTATTAAAGCTAATAAATATTACACTGAAGTAGTACCGTGACAGCAAAAACCGTCTTATCAATGGTGCAGTATTTGCCCGAATGTGAGCCTGGTTCTGGGTGATTTTGGCAGAAATATTGGTGAAGTAATGACCGTTACTATCCCGTTTGAGAGATTAGATTTATTAGCCTCACTCAGGCATGGTACATCCTTACACAAAAACTATGCGCTCGCTGTGGTCAAAACCTATGAAGAAGCAGGAACAGCCAATTGCCGCAGAGCAAAGAAATCTACCTGTAATTAACCCGAATGCGGCAGGTATTGATATTGGTGCTGATAGACATTGGGTGAGTGTTCCTGTTGACAGGGATAGCGAGAATGTGCATAGTTTTGCTTGCTTTACAGCAGAGCTATATGCAATGGCTGATTGGTTAAAACAGTGTGGGATTGAAACGGTGGCAATGGAATCAACAGGGGTCTATTGGATACCTGTGTTTCAAGTGTTAGAAAGCCGTGGTTTCGAGGTCAAGTTGGTAAATGCTCACTACGTCAAAACTGTACCTGGTCGGAAAACGGATGTTTTAGATTGCCAATGGCTGCAAAAGTTACATAGTTATGGTTTGTTATCCGGTTCATTCCGTCCAGATGACCAAATCTGTGTCCTGCGTAGTTACATTCGACAACGAGATAACTTAATCAAGAGTGCTTGTGTTCACGTACAACGAATGCAAAAAGCCTTGACCGAGATGAATCTACAACTGCACAGAGTGATTAGTGACATTACAGGTACTACAGGCTTGAGCATTATCAAAGCCATTGTCAGGGGCGAACGTAACCCACTTACCCTCGCCGCACTTAAGGATGGGCGTATCAAAGCCTCTTGTGAAGAGATTGCTGCCGCTTTGACGGGCGATTATCGTGATGAGTTGATTTTCATCCTACAACAGGAATTGCAACTGTACGAGTTTTACCAGACACAGATTCTCGCCGTCGATGCCCAAATTGAGCAATGCTTGGCTTCATTTGCTGATAGGGTTGATGTGACAAAAAAGCCATTAACCAAACCTAAACGCCGAGGTAAGAAGCAGCCCGGTAATGCGCCTCAATTTGACCTGCGTACTCACTTGTATCGCATTAGTGGCGTTGATTTTACTCAAATTCAGGGCTTTGGCGCTTTGACCGTATTGATATTGTTGTCCGAGTTGGGATTAGATCCGACTCGTTTCCCAACTGTGAAGCACTTTACTTCATGGTTAGGTTTATGCCCTGGTAGCCGTGTGACTGGTGGTAAAGTCAAAAGCTCTCAAACTCGCTCTGTTGTTAGTCGTGCTGCCAACGCTTTCCGGATGGCGGCTCAAACTCTTTGCCGTAGTAACTCGGCTTTAGGTGCTTATTACCGTCGTATGCAAGCCAAAATCGGCGCTCCCAAAGCTATTACTGCTGCTGCTCACAAGCTAGCACGTATTTTTTATCGCCTTTGGACTTCTGGTGATAAATTTATTGACCCTGGTGTTGATGCTTATGAGCAACAGTATCGAGAGCGGGTAGTTAATAACCTCAAGAAAAAAGCTTTGACTTTTGGTTTAGAACTCATCCCCATTTCTGACTCAACGCAATGTGTTTCTTGAGAGATAAGCAAAACGAACTTATGCACAACATTCTGCATTTCGGCACCAGAGATGCTAACCCCGAATTACTGAAGGCGGATATAGCGAGGGTTATGGCGGTGTTGTGAGGGCAGGGTGATTACAAGTCAACGCTTACAACAATATTCACAATCGCTTCTTTTCACGCTAACGCGCTGGATGAGACAATTATTTTCCCAGAGAGGGCTACTTTTGTTGAAACTATCGCAAGCGTTCCAAGTAACACTACCTACAAACAGTAGTATGAATAAACCCAGCATGGTTTCTATAATAGATTTCATGATGGACAGTAATAACACGCCGTTTCTATTGCTCCCAAAGTCACTCGTAAAACCTACGGGTGGCTACCTCCCCAACTCTTTTCCCAACTCATAAAGCGATCGCCTAATCTGCTGAGTTACAGTATCACCCACACGAGTGGTTTCTTGATTGAAATAATTGTTGATTTCATTTTGCTGAGTCACGGCGCTTGGCTGCCCTAGCTTCTGATTCACCAAGTCCGTTAACTTTTGTACTGCCTCCATTAGCCCAGTTTGCCCCGCATCCTGAGATATGCGTGAGGGGGATGGCATCCGATAGCCAAATTCTTGTAACCGTGCTAACTGATTTTGTCGGAACTGCTCAAAATCAGGAAACTGAACCTGCAACGATGGTTGGGTGGGGAGGAATTGCTGATTGGCAAGCCCAGCGTAGTACTGCTGCAATGGTTCTAATCCTACAGGTTGCCTGCGTAGCATATCTGTGGTTTGCCGTAGGAAGGCATCCATGGTGGGGGCAATGGCATCACGGCTAACTCCAAAGCTTTTTTGCAGTGCTTGCTCCCTTAATCCCCCAAGAAGTTCCCCTTGCTCACGAGGGCTTAAGGTTTTTGCATACTCGACCTGGGCTTGGTCACGTTGCAGCCCGCTGCGCTCTTGGAGGTTTTGCCGTTCAATGCTTCCCAGTGTACGTTGTATATCACTTTGCTGTTGTAGGAGAGCACCAGCAAATTGCAAGCTGATACCTTCCTCTACCTTTGCTCGAACGCCTAACTGAGCCGCTTGTATTGCTTCTGGTGTGGCGGTGGAGTCCACTCGCAATTTAGCTAAATCGGCTTGTGCTTTGGCAACTTCAGCTACATTCTGACTTTGAGAAACACGGTTTCGTATCTTCTCCTGCTCCAATTGTGCTGCTTGCTGAGCCAGGTTCAAATCCAAAACTTTCTGCTCCAAAGCCAACTGCTGATCAAGCGATCGCAACCTAGTGGCAGCAATTGTCTGGGCAATGTCCCGTCTTTGACGGTCAGACTTGGATAGATCAGATACTATTTGTAGTTCCCCAGTAACGTAGTCAACTCGTCCCTTCGCTAAATTCTGACTCGCCTGCAAGAGGTTTTTTGTTGGTCATACACTTTAACCAGTGCTTCACTTTGGTTCAGTTGAATTTGCCCGGATATCTGTGATGCTTGAGCCGCCAACTCAATGTCCCGCGCTGCCTTTTCAATCCCTGCTTGAATCTCTCGCTGATTTGCAAGCTTTGTTTCTATCTTTGCGTTGATTGTGGCGGTGCGTTGCTTAATTTCCAACTCCTTACGGGAATTCTCAGCAATCTGCTCTTGCTGGGTACGAGAGCGCTCCAGTCGTTGTTCCTGCTCAGTTAGCACGCCTGCTTGTTGATTGGTAGCGCGGATTTGTAATTCAATGGCTTTAATCTCCTCCGGCGTGCGGCGCTCCCGTCGTGCTCGGATGAGTTCCAAATTCAACTCAGCCAGGTTGCGATCGCTTTCTATCTTCTGAATTCTCAGTTGTATTTGCTCTCGCTGAAGTTGCAGTCGGTTGGTTTGGGTTTGAATAGCAAGTGTTGTCCGCTCTTGTTGCTGGGTGACGGCGAGTGTTTGCAATCTGTTCTCGGCTATTTGCCGCTCAATTTGGGCACGTCGTTGAGTGTCTCCGGTGAGTTTAAGTTGATTGTTAAGTTGTGCCTCAACTGCTTCTGCCTGGACGTTTTGCAGCTGATTAATGCTAGAGAGCAATGAGGAGCGCAGTTCTAAGTCTTTGGATTGCCCCTCTACTGCTTGCCCTCTGCCCTGTAGTGTCAGTGTTTGCGCTTGGGCAGCGTTGGCAAGTAACCGCTTTTGGCGCTCCTGCTCTAAATTGAATAAGCGCTCAACTTCCGCTGCTTCTTGTTGTCGCAGTTGAGCACGGGCGATCGCAATCTTTTGACTCAACTCAAAACTTGTGCGTCCCGATTTATTGTAGTCTTCAATTAAGTTGTTGAGTCGCTCGCGTGCTGCTTTTATCTGCAGTTGAGAAATTTGCCGTTCTGCTGCTTCCGTTCCAATCACTCGTTCGGCTTGCAGTGCTCGCACCTGCTCAATCTCAATATTGATTGCCTCTTGTCGCCTTGCCCTTTGTCGCTCCAATTGCCGCAGCACTTCAGCCGCTTCTTGTTGTTGAATTTGAATTCTAAGTGCAGCAGCTTCTCTCTCCAGTTGGTTGCGACGGACGGGGAACTTGGCATATTCCCTGACTTCCAATTCCTTCTGGGCAAGTGCTTCCTTTGTTGCCTGGATTTGCAACAGAACAATCCGCTTTTGTGTGTCTTCCTCAGACTTCACTCGCTGCTGCTGTGCCAACTTAGCACGCTCGATATCTAAATTGATGTCAGCAGTTCTGCCCTTAGATGCTGTTTGCCTCAACTCTACTATTTGTTGGGTGGCAGTGATGCGATCGCTTTGGGATAATCTAAATCCAGCCGTGCCATCTGGTAATTTGATTTGATTGTCTCTGGCTTCTTGTAGGCGCTTAATGGCTTCAGCTTCCCCGATTGCCGCACCTTGGTAAGCTTCTTGCACTTGAGCCACATACTGAGCAGCTTCGTTGCGTAGGGTGGTGATGTCTTTTAAAAATGGCGTTGCCTTGCCTGCAGCATCAAGGCGGAACGGTTGCCTAAAAGCTGTTTGGGCATTGGTCAGCGATTGCTGCAAGTTAGTTGTTTCGGTGAGCGCTCGTTTGAGATTGGGGAGCGTATCTGTATAATATTTGACGAACTCCTCACGCCCGACTTTTAAAGCTTCATTGCGCTTTTCTAGGGTGGAGCGCTCCACCTCCAGTAGGTTGATTCGCTCCTCAAGGCTTGCTTTTAAGGTAGGGTCTTTTACGCTTTCTAAAAGTTTTCTTTGCTGGGCAATATCCTTCTCCACGCCAGCTATTAAATTTTCATTAATAACTGATTGGCTTTTAAAAACCTGCTCCTCTCGTTCAAGTTCTTGGGTGGTAAGCTTTGCCCCAACCCGTATTTTCTCATTTGCCTCAGCCGTCAGCCCTAACCCCTTACGGTACTGAGCAATTTTCTCAGCAGTAGCTAAGCTTTGGGTGCCAGTCGATTCAATAGCTATGCCTACTTGGCTGAAGTTCTTGATGAGGTTATCCGCTTCCCGGCTCGTGGTAATTGCCTCCCGTGCCTGTCCGGAGGTAGCAGGGTTGAAAAATTCTAGGGGTCTACTCAGTGCCGCAGCAAATACATCAAGGACGTAATCAGTCCCAGTTGCGATCGCCCCCGGTGTACCAGCCACAGCGCCACCGATTTTATCAAAAACTCCTTGCTCTGGTTTGCCTTGCGCGCCCTGGCGAATTGCTTCTAATTGTGCTCGGAATTCATTTAAGCCATCTGCTGTGAGTTTGCCTTGTGCGCCCACTTTGGCAAGGGTTTCGCGCAACTGATTAAATTGTCCGGTGGTGAGGTTCCCCGACAAACGCAGCTGCTCAAGTCGCGTTTCTATCTTCTCTGGGGTGGCTCCCCCTTCCGGTGTGAGTTCTGCCTTGAATTCGATGAGGCGACGTTCTGTCCCAAATTGCTTTCTCAGTTCTGAATCTTTCTTCAGGACCTCTGCCAATCCATTCGCAGCCTCATTGGAAGCTTTGCGCAGCCCAAATAACTCCTCACGGAAAGCGAACACAGCCAAGCCACTCACAGCCAAGAGTGGTGCAATTGGTCCAAGAGTCCCCGTTAATCCAGAAATCCCTTGAGAGACGAAACCTCCCGCAGCTTTGCCTAATGCGGTAATTCCTGTGATAGGTGCTTTTAAGGCTATCTCTAATAATTTAGCCGTCGTGGCAGCAGTACCTTGGGCGATCGCAAATGTACGAGTTGCACCAGCCGCAACGGTTTTTAAGCTGATCTCGGTTGCTAGTAAGCTATTGATTGCCCCTAGCGGTCCAAGGGTACTAAAAAGTACCGTACGCCCAAAAATACGGGTTTGGGCAATCCCGCGCTCGGCAAGTTCATCAGCTGCTAACGCTACAGCGTGAGATGTCGTTGCAGTGGTGGCGGCAGCAGTGGCGGCTGCTTCACCTGCTAAAGCTACCTTAGCTTGTTCTGCCCTTTGCTTGATTCCTTGGTAAGCGGCATTTGCCTTGTCTTTTGCTTGCTGAGCGGTTGTGGCGATGAGTGCAGAGGTATCGACATCCGCAACTGAGGTAGTGATTTTCTGCTTTGCTTGAGCCAGCGCGTCCCCAACCGCATCACCAACCTTAGCAACTTCCTGTTGAACTCGGTTGATTCCTGTTTGTGATAGTGACTTTCCGTCAGGTCCCAAAATCTGGGGAGTGACAATAACGCCAGCACTCTCAGTAAGCCCTAAGCCTATATTTCTCGCTGATTTGATACCTTCATGAAAAGCTTGTCTACTCTTGTCTACAAAATGTCTACCAGCATCCTTGGCAGCGTCGAGGTTTTGTCCAGAAAAGCCAGCAACATTCCTATTGAAGATTTCGCCCGCCTTGGTACGGGTGGCGGCAACAGCTTTGGTGACAATATTCTGCTTTTCTATCGCTTCAGTTGTTGCTTGTACTCCCAATCGGTAGCGCTGATCGATTCCAAATAATTGCAGAGCAACGGATGCAAGCCCTTTACGTTGTGCAATCAACTCACGGATTACTGCCAGTTCTTTGCCCAACTGCCCTGACAAAGCAAGAGACACTAAGCGAACTTGGAAATAGGAACCCGCCAAGCTGAGGAGGGTTTGAAATAAAATACCAACAGCGCTCGTGGTGGCACGGGCAGTCAACTGGAACACAATAAACTGCCCAATCGCCTGCTTAGCTGGCTCAGGTAAATTGTTGAATGCGCTGGCTATTTTCTCCAACACTCCTATCCCAGGTTCAAACACTGGGGCAACGCTAGCGGCAACCTTAATAATGAGTTCTTGGAATCTATTGACTATTTGTTGGAAGCGGTTGACGCGATCGCCAGTAGCGATTTTGAAAACCTCGTCCAAGCTATTCGCCGTAACCGAGCCGATACTTGCAGTCGTTGAGGCTAACTTCTGCCCGTCCTGCGCCAGCAAGGCTAGTACAGTACGGAAGGCAAACTCTTCAGGAAAGATTTCTTGCAATATTTGAGCATTGCCCCCTGCTGCTTTGTTCAGGTCTAGCAAGGCTTGAGTAAATCCCTTTGCTTGCACCTCCGCTTGGTCAAAGCGTATTTTCTGCCCGTTGAGCGAAAGTTTTGCTAATGCCTTTTCTGCTTCTGGAGTTTTGCCGATAATTGTCCCAAATGTCCGCTGCAAACCAGTTAAAGCGTTGGCTGTGTTAATCCCTTGCCCGGTCAAGACAGCTGTAGACGAAGCCAAATCAACCAAACCAACGTTTGCTGTTTTGGCAGTTTTGGCGGTTTGTCCAAAGCCCAAAGACAACTCTTGAATTGTGGTGATACCAGCGTCAACTGTGGCGTTCAAGATGGCAGAGACTTTGGCTGATTCTGAAGCGCCAAGTTCATAAGCGTTCAAGGTCTTGACCAACAATTGTAAGGTATCAGTAGGACTAGCCGGAGCACCCCCTGCTTGGGCAATACCAATCAACTTCAAGCCAGAGGTTAGCACCTTCTGAGATTCAGCCGTTTTTGTGAAGCCAGATGATAGCACCTCATACTGTCCCGTCAGCGCTTCGGTAGAAGTGACCGCATTGTTTATCTGCTTGTTAACGATTTCTTGAACTTGAAATGCGTTTTTTAGCTGCTCTTTTTGGCTTGCTCGGAGTGCATTGCCCCCCACGTCAAAGTTGACGCTACTTCGCAAAATTGTCCCGACTCGCGCTGCCGCTTGCTCAAATCTGCTCAATTGCTCGACAGCATTGACCGCAAATTGTTCTACAGAAGCCTCGCTGCTTTTAATTGCATCTGTCAGGGTGTAAAAATCTTCAATTGAGCGGCTACTTACCCCAGAAGCACGCAACAAATCAAAAGTTTGGGGAATTCGAGTAAATACAGCCGTTGCGTCCTGCGCACCTTTTAGAAGGGTAAGGGTTTGACCTCCTAAAAAAGCAACATCAGATAAAGCAGAGAACGTTTTTAATGCTTTAGAGTTAACATCACTTAGGCGGGCGATCGCACCACTCAGTTTCTCTGCATTCTGGGTTCCTAGTACAAAGTTACCAAAAGAGGAATCCGTAACCTGATTCAGCCCTTTGAGCGCTGCTG
This sequence comes from Nostocales cyanobacterium HT-58-2, assembly GCA_002163975.1. Taxonomy (GTDB): domain Bacteria; phylum Cyanobacteriota; class Cyanobacteriia; order Cyanobacteriales; family Nostocaceae; genus HT-58-2. The sequence goes on from CP019636.1 coordinate 1,151,764, forward strand.
ATAGGGCGGCAGTACCAATTGTTAACCCCGAAAAAGCAAACTCAACTTTGTTGATGTTGGCGATCGCGCCATCATCAACGGCTTTGAGTCTTATACTGAGGGAGGTGTCTGCCAAGTTACTTTGAGGGTATACATACCCATTGTTGTAGCATAACTAACAACAAATCAACGATACACAGCTACCAACCGTATGCGTCAATAGCTTTACAGTAATACTTTTGTTCTAGTAGAACAAATAGCGAGGGTACTAAATTTAGAGAATAATAATCAAGTGTGCAATTCTGCTAATTACAAACCTCTTACAAGCAAGCTATAAGGGTATACTAAGCTTAATTTGTGAAAAAATCACAAATTAAGCCCTTTTGTTTTCAAAAATTCTTTATGTTACTAGAGTTTAGTGTTGGAAACTACAAATCATTTAAAGATGTTGTTACTTTCAGCATGATAGCCGCAAAAATTTCTGCAAAAGACAAAACGATTGATTATGACAACACCTTTAAAGTTAACGATGATTTGAAAGTGTTAAAAAGCGCAGCTATTTATGGAGCTAATGCAAGTGGCAAAAGTAATATGTCTGCTGCTACTGGATTTATGCGGTGGCTTGTGCTCAATTCTTCAAAAGAAACTCAAGCTAAAGAAGAAATAAACGTTGAAGCATTTAGGCTTAGTACAGATACAGAGAAGAAACCATCTTATTTTGAAATTATTTTCATCTTAGACAACGAAAGGTTTAGGTATGGCTTTGAAGTAGATAGACAGCAGGTGGTATCTGAATGGTTATTTCGTGCTAAGAAGACAAGAGAGTATAACTTATTTAAGCGTGACTTTAACCAGTTTAAAATAGCAGAAAAATTTGCAGAAGGCAAAGAGATTACGGAGAAGACTAGAAATAATGCTTTATTTATATCAGTAGTAGCCCAATTCAATGGAAAGATATCTCAAAAAATTTTACAGTGGTTTCAAGATTTACATATTATTTCTGGCTTGAATAAAGCAAACCGCGACTATACAATTAATTCTCTACAAAAAAAAGATTACAAACATGAAATTATTCAACTTATAAAAAAACTAGACTTAGGAATTGATGATATTCAGGTTGAACAACCACTAACTTCAGATCTAGAAAATATATTTTCCAGGTCTGAATTTTCAGACAACGTAAGAAAACATCTCATTTCGCAATTGTTATCAAATAGAAGAAAAACTATCGCAACTATTCATTGGAAATATAATTCCAATGGTGAGAAGTATCGTACTGAATCGTTTGATATTGACAGTCACGAATCAGAAGGGACAAAAAAGTTATTTGCTTTGGCGGGCTTTTTAGTAGATACGCTAAAAAAAGGGAAAATTTTATTAATTGATGAACTTGATTCAAGTCTGCATCCATTAATTACTTGTGCCATTATTGACCTTTTTAATTCAAGTGACACTAATTCTCGTAACGCACAGTTTGTTTTTACTACACATGATACCAATTTACTTAGTAATAAAATTTTTCGTAGAGATCAGATATGGTTTGTCGAAAAGGATGTACAGGGTGCTACACATCTCTACTCTTTAGTAGAATTTAAAGTCAGAAATGATGCTTCCTTTGAAAGTGATTACATTCATGGTAAGTATGGTGCTATACCTTTTATAGGAGATTTACATAGGTTGACAGGTGGTCCAAGTGCCGAAGAGAGGCTCGAGCCAGACCAGGAATAGTTATGGATACCACGATAGACGAGTTGGTACATTAAATCCTATAGAACGTTTTTTAATTGTTTGTGAAGGAGAAAAAACAGAACCATGCTATTTTAAAAAGTTCCGCGTTCCTAGTAAAGTAAAGATTTATACTTATGGAACAGGTGAGAATACTATTAATGTGGTAAAAAAAGCTATAGAACTAAGAGCTAATGATAATTATGACCAGGTTTGGTGCGTATTTGATCGTGATTCATTCCCAAAAAAAGATTTCAATAATGCTCTAGATCTTGCACAGCGTGAAAAGATAGAAGTAGCTTATTCAAATGAATCATTTGAACTTTGGTATTTGTTGCATTTTCATTATTGTGATACAGCAATTTCAAGGCAGGACTGTATTGGAAAGATAAATCAGTATTTTCGAGAACATATAAGTTGTGACTATCAAAAAAATAGTGAAAAAAATTATGAATTATTAAAAACTAGACAAGAAACAGCAATTCGTAATGCAGAAAAGCTTTTAGCTCAATACTCTACGCCAAACCCAGCAGACGATAAACCGTCAACGACAGTTCATCGACTGGTTAAGCGGCTAAATAGATCTGTTCTTTAAATGTCTAGCAAAAGCAATAGCCTTACGCCTTCGATAAAGCAATTACTTCCTCATAAGGGTAATAGATTGCTACTTTCTTTTCTATTGCCCTTCCCACACTACGGATGCAGCAAAGCTACGGAAAAATAAATGAAGATTGTGTAGTTAACTCTTAAGGTACTGTGATCGCCTTAGACAAGGCAGTTGCCTCTTCGTAGGTATACTCAACTCTAATCACGGTACTTCCTCACTTTGTTTGCAATTTTACTCGGTTGACGTACGAATTGCCGACCGCTACGAGTTCCCTTAATTTTGGCTCGGTTTGTTGCAGCTTTTTCCCCAGGCTTTAAAGATTCCCACGCTTTATCTGGTAGGTAGCGTCCTTTGCCCTCCATCTTTTTGCTGGAGTACTGCCACTTCTGATTTGCCCACTTGGTTAAGTTATTCGAGGAGGATTTCTTACCACGAAAACCACCACCCCATTTTTTGTAAAGCTGAACGGCGTATTGCATGGCTCTAGCAGAGTGCTTTCCACCCATCTTTGCCTTGGCTTGTGCTTTGGCTCTCAACCAGAGTTTGAGATTTGTTTTGGTTGCTTCCATCTAGTTGTGATAATGATATTCAGGTAATTTTATTGACATACTAATTGTAAGTTTTGCTACTACCATGGCATTAACAGTTTATCCAACTGTTCTAACTCGCTCAACTCCCCAAACTTCTCTTCTTGGTATTCCTCAGGTGGCGATGGCTGCGGGATTTCCATGATTGGAATTGATAGGGCAATAATTGCTGCTTCTGAGTCAGGGCTTCGACCCAACGGCTCCTTGTCTTCTCTTTGGGTTCGCACAGTATTTGGTCTTTGGTGTTAGTTGTGTACCGGGTAGCCGCCAAGTCAGCAAAGACGTAGTCTTCATTTTCCAGGGGTGCGATCGCCAATTCTTCACTCTTAAGTGCTTCCCGGAAATTCCAGAATAATTCTGCTTTGCGGTTAGTATAGAGTTTCGGCTTCTTTGCCCCATCTCCAAATCGGCAAGCGCGAGCAAGCCTTCCAGACTTTATCAATCTAGCTAAGGTTCCCGCTCCCACCCCTGTGGAGTCAACAGCTATCTCACAGTGTCCCCCAAGCGATCGCATATTCTCCTCAGCAATATCTGCTGCTCTATCGGTGTCGAGCAGGTCCCCTTTGGTTGGGTGAATTTGCACTTCATAAAGCACTGGTCCGCGCCAGATTGCCAAGGCGTGAGGGTCCCCGCCATCGCCAACGTCTAAACCTAAGCGCCAAGTGTAGCGCTTAGCAAGCTCCTCCCAGTATTCTGGGTTGGCGTCGTAGCGAGCGCGGGCGGCACGAAGTAGGCGCAGAGGAATGATACCATCTGTTGAGTCTTCAGGATATTCGCCCAAAACTCGGCTGATCCAAAATGGCGAATTTTCAAATTTGTCTCGGCGTACTGTCTCAATCCATTCAATTGAGATGGCACCCGGTATCACGTCCCGTGGTAAGTCTTCGTCCCACTTATCTTGTGGCTTGATTTCCCCGTCTTCATTGAGAATTCTTGCTGCAACTTCTGGCTTAAGCCGATGCACACCGTCGGCACACCGCTCATACGCCCAAGCGGTGTTGGGGTGACTAAAAGCTGTGATTGTTATGCAGTGTCTATCTTTCTTGCAAGTCTTAGCAAAGTTTGACAATGGGTCAACTGGGTTGCCTATCCTCAGACCTCTGTTGCGCGAACCCGTCAAACAACTACGAAAGCCATCGTCAATTATCTCTGTTATTCCGTCCGCCTCGTCTTCAATGAGGAGCATTTTTTCCTCATGCTTACCTTGGAATGAGTTAACGTCATAATTGCGACTAGTAAACCCCCAAGCCCTCGCAGTTTCACTGAGCCTTACAAATAAAACCCCGCGCTCGCCGCCAAGCTTTTTCTTATGCTTGTCGTAGAGCTTACGTACTTCATGCCAGAGAATATCCTTTACTTGGTCTTCACTAGGTGCAGTCGTGATTGCTACGCCACCAACGGCAAACACGTACCAAAGAACTAAAACTGCAGCGGTCAAACTTTTTCCAACTCCGTGCGCTGCTTTGACGTTGGTAATGGGGCGATCGCGCACAGATTCCATGATTGAGATTTGCTCAGGCGTTGGTGCGATTTCTAGAATCTCGGAACAAAAGCCAACTGGGTCATCAGCATATTTTGCGTAGGGGACCGTACCCTGTGCGTTGAGCTTTTCTTGCCGTCTTTTACGGCGTTGCTCTCGTTGCCGCTTGAGGCTGTTAACCTTCCCTATTATTGCCAGGCTCATCAGTTAACGCCTCAAATGCAATTTTCAATTCGCCCACAATCTTGACAGCCCCAGCGACAGCATGAATTTGATCAGGCTTGCCGTTATCCTGCACAAGTTCTACCAATTTATTGAGTGATACCTTTAGAGCTTTAGTTGCATCAGATTGCCAATCCTTTGTGAGCGCTTCCTTTTTTAGGTGGAAAAGTGCGGCAAGATGCTCATCCTCACTCATTCTGGTTCGGTAGTTCCGGATGGTGCGATCGCTAATTCCCCAGCGCTTAGCCGTTTGTTTGTCACCAAACAACTCACTTTCTGCAAGAACTACGGCTGCTCTTTCGTAAGGAAACTCCACTATACGCACCAATTCATATTGCCATTATTCCCCATTTTTCCAATTTAGGGAAAAGCTAGGCTGCTTTTGTTTCTTCCAGCAATTCAAAAGCAATAGTAGTGTACATATTATTAGGGTCGGTCCCACATATCAACAACAAACCAGTCTTTTGCGGGTCGTAGGTATCAATAGATTCTAAAACTTGTGTTAGTCGTGTCTCTAATTGCAAAGAGATGTTTCTATAAAATAAATTAGGATGATCAATATTAATTAAGTTTTTCGCTATGCCGCAATAGCGCAATAGCGCAAATGTTCTTTTGCTCAGAGGCTGTGCAAAAATGAAAGCCGCAAGCTTTGGCTTCAAATTAGGATGGCAGAAGAAACTAGAGAAGTACGGGGGAGACTCCCTAAGGACTTAAAAATCGCGTTTGAAATCGCCTGTGCGCGTCTGGAATTGACGCAGACTGCGGCTTTGGAGGAGGCGATTAGAGATTGGTTGCAAAAAAAAGATTTCCCTACTGGTGGAAAGTCACAAGGGGGTTAAAGGGTTATGGTTAAAATTATTAAAATGCTTGTATAATATATATCCTGAAACTTTTTGAACACTGATTTCTCAGCTTTTGTGAGAAATCCGGGTTTACAGCTACATCAATCGGGAAGTTCAATCTAAGCTTAGGAGTCTTAAATTGGAGTAGGTATGTACGGTTTTTTAACCGTGATTTGGCACTCAACAAATTGCACGCTCATTTCACCTTGTACGTGCAAGATAGGAGCCAAGCCATTAATATTAAAAATTCCACAGTAAAGCTAAATGTTCGAGCAAACTTTTAAAAATATTGATGATGTTCTCTGGAAGGAGGCGGGTTGTACTACAGAGTTAGATTACACTGAGCAAACCTCTTGGCTGCTGTTTTTGAAGTATTTGGATGACTTGGAGCAGGAAAGGGCGCTAGAGGCGGAACTGGTCGGTAAACCTTATGAATTTATTATTGATGAGGCGCATCGCTGGTCATCTTGGGCAGCTCCAAAAAAGGCGGATGGGACGTTGGATCATGATAATGCGCTGATTGGCGATGATTTAATTGATTATGTCAACCGCAAACTATTTCCATATTTACAGAGTTTCAAGCAACGGGCTACTAGTCCAGACACAATTGAATACAAGATTGGGGAAATTTTTAGCGAGATTAAGAATAGGTTTCAAAGCGGCTACAGCTTGCGGGATGCGCTGGAATATATTGATGAGCTACGGTTTAGATCGCAACAGGAGAAACACGAGCTATCGCATCTCTATGAAGCCAAAATCAGGAACATGGGGAATGCGGGGCGCAATGGGGGTGAGTATTACACGCCGCGTCCCCTGATTCGGGCGATAATCCAGGTGGTGAAGCCGAAGATTGGCGATCGCATTTACGATGGGGCTTGCGGTTCGGCGGGGTTCTTGTGCGAGAGTTACGACTATTTACGTCGGGGTAAGCTGACGACAAAAGAGCTTGAGATTCTTCAGAAACATACCTTTACGGGTAAGGAAAAGAAAAGTTTGGCTTATGTGATTGCCATCATGAATATGATTTTGCATGGCATTGATGCGCCAAATATTATCCACACCAACACGCTGACGGAAAATCTCAGTGATATTCAAGACAAGAATCGTTTTGATGTCATCCTGGCAAATCCGCCATTTGGGGGAAAGGAACGCAAGGAAGTACAGCAGAATTTCCCGATTAAGACTGGGGAAACAGCGTTTCTGTTTTTGCAGCATTTCATCAAAATGCTGAAGCAGGGCGGAAGGGCGGCAGTAGTCATCAAAAATACGTTCCTGTCAAATTCGGATAATGCTTCGCGGGCGTTGCGTGAGGAGCTTTTGACTAGTTGCAATCTGCACACCATTTTGGATTGTCCGAGTGGGACTTTTATCGGGGCGGGGGTGAAAACGGTGGTGCTGTTTTTTGAGAAAGGACAGCCCTTGGACGCTTTGCAGAGAACGCCTTTATTTTCTCAGGGAAAACCTTTAACTGAGGGGATGGCAACTCAGAAAATTTGGTATTACCAACTCGATCCAGGGCGTAGTTTGGGGAAAACCAATGCGCTGAATGATGAGGATTTGCGCGAGTTTGTGGAGTTACAGGCTACGTTTGCAGAAACAGAAAAATCTTGGCTGGTGGACATTGCTGATATTGATCGCGAGTCGTTCGATCTGTCGGTGAAGAATCCAAATAAAGCTGAGGAATCACAGTTAAGAGAACCGCAGGAAATTTTGGATGAAATTGCTGCTTTGGATGCGGAGAGTGCGGAGATTTTAGCGGGGATTGGAGGGATGATATGCAGTTAACCGTTGATGGTGGACAGTTACCAGTCGGCTGGGAAATTAAAGAAATCGGGGATATCTGTAATTTAATGACAGGAGGGACCCCCAGCAGAAATAAACCAGAATATTTCGTCAATGGAGAAATAAAATGGCTTGTTTCTGGAGATATACATTCAAAAGAAATTTACGATTGTGAAGGTCGAATTACAGAGGAAGGATTAAAAAATTCAAATGCAAAATATTTACCCATAAATTCTGTTTTGATTGCATTGAATGGTCAAGGAAAAACTCGTGGTGCTGTTGCATTATTAAGGACAAAGGCAACGTGTAATCAATCATTAGTTAGCATTTGTCCTAAAAAAGAAATTGAATTAATACCGGAATATATTTTTTACAATTTGCATAGCAGATATCTAGAAATCAGAAAAATAACTGGTGATGATAATAAAGAACGACGTGGATTGAATATGCCTATTATCAGGAAAATCAAAATTCCTATTCCACCACCGGCTGAACAAAAGAGGATTGTGGCAATTTTAGATGAGGCATTGGAGGGAATTGATAGAGCGAGCGCCAACACCGAAAAGAACCTCGCCAACTCCCGCAAACTATTTGAATCTGTCATTCAAACTGCTATTTTTGCCGATAGCGATCAAGATGATTGGCATAGAAAAACCGTTGCAGATGTAGTCTTTCCTAAAAAAGGCTCAATACGAACTGGACCATTTGGAAGCCAGCTTTTGCATAGTGAATTTGTAGATGAAGGGATTGCCGTTCTGGGAATTGATAACGCCGTTGAAAATGAATTTAAATGGGGCAAAAAAAGATTTATTACTCCTGAAAAATTCCGCCAGCTTTCTCGCTATCAAGTCAAACCTGGTGATGTCTTGATTACCATCATGGGTACTTGCGGACGTTGTGCAATTGTTCCCGATGATATTCCTACGGCAATTAATACTAAACACCTTTGCTGTATTACATTAGACCACAAACAATGCCTGCCTAGTTTTCTCCATGCTTATTTCCTCCATCATCCCATAGCACAACGATTTCTGACAGAAAGAGCTAAAGGCTCTATTATGTCTGGGTTAAACATGGAAATTATTAAGGAATTACCACTTCATCTGCCACCTATCTCAAAGCAACAAATCATCATTGAAAAAGTTAACTTCCTTTCTCAAGAAATTAGCAGGCTTGAAACCATCTGCCGCCAAAAAATTGCCGCACTCAAAGAACTCAAACAATCCATTCTGCAAAAAGCATTCACTGGCGAACTCACCGCAGACACTGCCAACCAAATAACAAAAGCTGCTCAAGAGGTAAACGCTGCATGATTACCCTTGAAAACCTTGAAAATTGGCTGAATGCACCCACAGAAACAGAACGGCTAGAATTCAAAGAAGCCAAGCAACAGTATGATACAACCAAATTGTTGCGCTACTGCGTGGCTTTAGCCAACGAAGGTGGTGGATATCTGGTTTTGGGCGTAACCGATAAGCTCCCGCGTCGGGTTGTAGGTTCCCAAGCTTTTCTATCCCCAACCGATCTCAACGATATCAAATCTCGCATCGTAGACAAACTCAGATTTCGGGTAGACGCTACAGAATTGCCGCATCCTGATGGACGAGTCCTGGTTTTTGAAGTACCAACCCGTCCCGTCGGGCAACCATTAGCGTTTGATGGAGCTTACCTAATGAGAGCGGGAGAAGATTTGGTGCCGATGACACCAGATGTACTCAAGAAAATTTTTGCAGAAGACCAACAAGATTGGTTTTGCCAACCCGCTCGATGTGATGCCAGCCCTGACGATGTAATCGCCCTCCTAGATACCCAAGCATACTTTGAACTGCTAAAAATTCCCTATCCAACTACCCGTGATGCTGTCCTAGAAAGATTGCAAAGCCAACAGTTAATTAAACCAACAGCACATGGTTGGACAATCACAAACTTAGCTGCGATCCTGTTGGCAAAAAAACTGGATGCCTTTTCCCCTACCTTGGCTCGTAAAGCTCCCCGTGTCGTAATCTACGAAGGTATCAATAAGCTAAAAACTCGTAATGACACGACAGGCATCCGAGGATATGCTGTTGGCTTTAACGGATTAGTGGATTTTGTCCACTCAGCAGCACCTCAAAATCGCTTTATCGAGGAAGTTGTGCGGGAAGAAGTAAAGATGTTCCCAGAACAGGCTTTACGAGAACTTATTGCTAATGCTTTGGTGCATCAGGATTTTCTAGCAACAGGTACTTCAGTGATGATCGAGATGTATAGCGATCGCATTGAGATATCTAATCCCGGCATCCCGCCCATTAAGGTAGAGCGATTTATTGATGAAAATCGCTCCCGTAACGAACAACTCGCAGACATAATGCGACGTTTCGGTATATGTGAAGAAAAAGGCAGTGGCATTGACAAAGTTGTAAGCGCAGCAGAAGTGTTTCAACTACCCGCACCAGATTTTCGAGTAGGTGATACACGCACCACAGCAGTGCTGTTTGCCCATCAGGATTTCGCCGACATGAGCAAAACAGACCGAATTCGAGCCTGCTACCAGCATTGCTGTCTGCTGTATGTCAGCAATCAACGAATGTCTAACCAAACCCTGCGAGAGCGTTTTCATCTAGGTGAGTCACAGGCAGCAACAGTATCTCAGATTATCGGATACACCACAAAAGCTGGATTAATCAAAGCAGACCAATCAGAATCAACTTCTACGCGCTATGCCAGATATCTACCCTTTTGGGCGTAGATAGTGTTTTATCGCAAATCGAGATTAGTAGCTCTCAAATCCTGAAACCTTTGCAGAACAAGCAAAAAAGTGTTTTATCGCAAATCGAGATGAGTCACTCCCAAATCCTCGAACCCTTGCAGAACAAACAAAAAAGTGTTTTATCGCAAATCGAGATGAGTCACTCTTAAATCCTCAAACCCTTGCAGAATCAACAAAAAAGTGTTTTATCGCAAATCGAGATGAGTTAAATATGAACGAAGTTGACCCCTTCGAGGAACAGATTTGCGGTCACGGTACGGGTTACGTCAGACAGTTGCTTGGTTTTGGAAGATGATGGAGTAAATCACAAACCAGTGAGACATAATTGGTGTAACACTACAGGATGCGGAATGTAGGGTATTGTTTTTTTAGCTGGAAAATCTCATACTTATCTTGTATTAGAAATACTTTTAAGACAATACGTGCGGAGACTTCTCTATGCCTATGGAAGCTTACGCTATATTAGACGGTGGCGGGGTTAAGGGTGCTGCCTTGGTAGGATGTCTTCAGGCGGCAAAAGAGCAAGGCATTAAGTTTATAGGCTATGGCGGTACATCCGCTGGAAGTATTGTAGCTTTACTTGCTAGTGTCGGATATTCCTCAGAACAAATCAAAGAGATAATGATTGAGGAAATTAATTTTAATGATTTTTTGGATGGTACTGACAATGACTTAGAGCGTCTCAAAAAAATTCCTCAAGGATTTATCACTTCTTTTTTTAAAACTATCTTTTTATTGCAAAATAAAGATTTAATTGACAAGCTTAATAAAAAATTAGGACTGTGCGATGCCAAAACACTTACTGATTTTCTTTTATACAAAATTAAAACTAGCCCAATTTTTCAAGAGAAAACTAGTAACAATTCTGAATTAAGACAAAAAATTCAAAACGCAACAGACATCACTTTTCAAGAACTCAAAGATTTAGGATGTTCTCCTCTCAAAGTTATTGCTTCGGATATTAGAAGCCATAAAGCTGTAATATACCCAGGAGATGAAGAAAAAGAAGCTTTAAATTATTCTGTTATTAAAGCAGTACGGGCGTCGATGTGTTTCCCGTTTGTTTTTACTCCAGTTAGACCAGGAGATGGTAGTGTCTTGGTAGATGGTGGGTTAAGTAGCAACTTGCCAATATTCCTCTTTCAGAAAGAGAGGTCTATTAATCACAAACCAGTAATAGCATTTGATTTGTGTGACGAGGAAGATAACATCCCTGCTCAGACTAACAATACACAAGAATATCAACTAGGTGAGTTGCTCGGAGATATGCTGGCAACAGCGCTAGAGTCAAGCGATGGCTTATTAAGGCAGGTGATAGATAATATTTATCATGTACGCGTCTCTTTGCCAAAAGATATAAATACACTTGACTTTTCAATTGATAAAGAGAAAAGAAAACGACTTTTTGATAGAGGACATAGTGTTACTTCGAGCTTCATAGGAACTAATTTATTGGCATGGAAACGAGCCAATAATATGGTAGAACGGCTGCAAGCCCTATATGCTCCTCCTCGTTTGGTTCAACCTATCCTAGAAATAGTTGTGAGAGAACTGGAAGAAAGCGAAACTCTCACTCAGTGTCGTTCCTATATTATGTTGCCAACTGACGAAGGTAAATTGGCTACTGTATATCAATACCGTATGGATGACAATCCAGATATTGATTGGGAAATAGAAATAAATAATGGAGGAGCTTGGTCGGAGTCTTGGAAGAATCGAAAACCTGCTCTTCAAAATATTGAAGTTCTTAGAGAAAACATTTCTGAATATAACATAACCAAAGCTCAAGCCAACAAAATACCCAAGGATAAAAAGACTACAGTTGTTGTTCCCATATTTGACTGGAAAACAATTACTTTACTTAAAGATAATCAATATGAAGAGTTTCAAAATTCTAATTTTCAAAATTTCCAAGACATTATTGACCAATATGCTCTTATTGGAATTCTGTCTATAGATACCACCACTCCTACTCAGGATATACTTAATCCTGAGAGACTTGGAAATGTTTATCGCAGTATAATGGTAGGAGCTAGTATTCTATCAGGAATATTAAGATAGAGGATTAGATTATGATAGACCCAAGCGGAATTAAACCAAAGAATGACAAGTTGATAGTCAAAGAGGTAAAGCCTGGTGTACATACCATCGAAAATGCCTATGAAGGCGTTCACGAAGATTTTACCACCTCTAATTTTGATGTTGTGGAACCGTCTAATGTAGAAGGACAGTCTGATTCTACAGATAAGTCAATTGAAAACTGGCGTGCAGCGTTTGGAACTCAGGAAAGAACCACAATAACAATCGAACAACTTGATACTAATACTACTACCGAGGAAGATACTACTAGGAAATTAAAAAATCAGTAAAGAAGCGACAGGTTTGACTTTATCTTGTGATGATAACTGAAAGGAAGCAGTGAGAGATGGCGAAGCTTTTACTTAGTGCAGATGTTATCTTGGAGGCGATACTCAATCGAACCCCATTGGTTGAATCAGCTGAAATATGGTTCCAAAGTGAATTTATAAAGAGGAGTGTCTTAGAGGAGGTTGTAGAAGTATACCTTCCTGAAATTAGCAGAGACGTTATTTATTTCATTCTTAGCTCAAAAAATGAGCAGAAAGCAAAAGAGTATATCTCCTTCATATTAAGCGAATATAAAGTTTGCCTAACAACAGATGACGATTTTGAAAACAAAGTATTTAAGAATATTTATCGAGAAAAAAACAATATCTTAAGAGGAAGAATATTAACGTCATATGAGAAAGAGTATGCGAAGAAAAATGGTTACTATTATGTAACGCTTGAACCTCTGTACCCTTACGTTATAAAGGATGTTAGTAGGGTAATAACACCGCAGATGCTTGCAGATAGTTTGGCAATTGTAGAAGCTTTCTGTGATTGTGATGTGTCCAACAATGCAGCGCCACAAACACCACAAGCATTACGGGTGGTTGAAAAAACAAGATTGAGAACTCAACGAAGAGAAACACTGAGACAAATACTAGACAACAAACTAAACGATCAACTCCTAATAGACAACAAACTAAACGATAACTCCAACACTAACAGTGAAAAGAAACTAACAATGCTTGCGGGGGGGGCGGGGGTGCCGGGGGGGGTGCTTGCATCATCATGGGGTGCATCATCATTGCTTGCATCAGGTGCTCTTCCGTTCGTTGGTGCTCTTCCGTTGCTTGCATTTGCATTGCGTCGCATCTGGACGGACGGCGGCAACGGATCAAAACAGCCCTAATAGTAACACATAAGCACTGCTGCCTTAGGGCTATTTTTTATAACGATTTGTTATCTGAAATACTTTCTACGAATTCATAGGCATTTCAGCAATTTCAATACCTGGCACCGTCCTGAACAAATAACTTCATCGCTATTTTCGGGTCATAACAATTAGCTAATACAAACTTTTCTGCAACCGCCTGAACTTCTGTTGTTAATGGCTCCCACTCTGCCCAAGGTAGTTTCATCTGCCCTGGTGATGTCTTTTTCTTCTTCCCCTTCACCACCTTGGGTAACAACTTACTTCCCCAGTGATAACTTTTTTCAGGTTTCGGCTGTGGTTTATATTTCTTACAAAATCCCCGATATTTAGTAGCACATTCTTCCAAAGATTTACCCAAAGATAAAAATGCTGGATGCCACTCAGTTAGCCCATCATCTGTTAGCCTATCGTGAGTGCCATAATTACTAAAATCATAGAAAATTCCTGACTGCATTCCCGATGCTTTAGGATTAGCATGAATGTATCGCAGCGTGTTTAATGCCCTTTTATAATCATTTTTCTCAAAGCCACTGCTATAATATCTTTTCTCCCAAAAATGTCCTGTACGATTGAGCATTCGATTGAAGCACATCGCAGTATACCAATTAAGCCAGTGCATAATTTTTGGAAGGTCTTCTGGTAGAACTGGCTCAATTAAATAATGCACGTGATTTGACATTATGCATAACGCATAAAGCTTAAAATTAAACTTATTATTAATGGCTTTTTTGATAGCGAAAAGGAACACTTCTCGGCATTCATGACGGCTTAGTTTAAACTCGCGATTATTGCAACGAGAGGTGATGTGATAGCAAAAATTGGATTGAAAGTTACGTTTAGGACGGGGCATTGAGGGTTTTGATTTACTTGCGTCTTTTACCAAGACGAACTGCTAATTTATTAGTAAACTCCAGTTGGTACTGATTCTTGTTGTCCTCAGAAACTAGGATTGTTCTGGGGTCGGCGTGACGGCTAAGATGTTGTACTTTCCCGTAATCACCTTCCGCCAAATCAAGAGCATCGGTAATACCTGAATGCCATTATTATGAGGTGTCATCCGCTTTTTGATGCTAGCTAGTTCCTAGGTTTTATGCACAATAGCATAAATGCCGTCGCCCGTCAGCTGATGACCTTCATTGTGGAAGTCTAGCGCAATAAACAACAGGTCACTAGGTTTGAGGTTGGTACGGCAACTTAACCAGTTAGCGATCGCGATTCGGGGCAGTGGCAAAGCCAATCGCCTAAGTGGAAAGTTTTACCTTCCTTTTCATCCTTTTTATATATCTTGCCTTTTTTGTCAATACGTAAGTCCTATAACCCAGCCCTTTCAAGGTGGTGAAATTTGGAACGAAGATTGGTCATTTCAACATTCAAAAAGCCCAAAATCTGAACGGAGGATTCAAGATGGTAGCACTGAAACAACGTATCTTCGTTGGTCACCTTGAAAGGGCTGGTCCTATAACCGTAAACTCAAACGCCTCTTCGCCATCGACCTCAAACTAGGTAACTTCCGTCACAAATACAAAAGACAAATGGAACTTTACCTGCCTTGGTTTGCCAAATACTATCAGGAGAGTGACGAACAGCCATCACAGGGAATCATCTTATGTGCAGGTAACAAACAATCTTCAGATCGAATTGCTATAACTACAGGACTTACGCAAAGTCGAGAATGTCATAGTGAGCGAAACGGAGTGTAGCGAAGTATCAAGGGAGTTCTGAGTCCCTTCGGGACATGCTGCGCGAACGTTTCGCTAACGCTACACTCAGAATGACAGTTTTTCGTTAAAATGCGTAAGTCCTGAACTAGATAAAACTTGCTCCACTTTGCCAAATACTTCACCGTATTACCACTTAAAGTGTTGTTACAGGCTAAACTACAAGAAGCGATCGCGATCGCCCGCCGCCGACTGCCATATTCCAAAGACGAGCCATCATGAACGAAGCCGAAACTCGCGCTGAACTCATCGACCCCGCACTCAAAGCTGCAGGCTGGGGAGTTATCGAAGGTAGTCGCATCCGCCGCGAAGTTATCGCCCCTGGTCGCTTGGTTGGCAATGGTCAACGTGCGCAATCAGACATCGCCGATTATGTGCTGGTTTATCGCGGCGAAAAACTCGCGGTCATCGAAGCTAAAAAACGCGACCTGCCCGATACCGAAGGCTTAGGACAAGCCAAAAAATACGCCGAAAAGTTGGAGACTCGATTCGCCTACTCTACAAATGGCATCGGCATCTACCAAGTAGATATGCACACAGGGGTAGAAGGCTACATCAAGCAATATCCCACCCCCGATCAACTGTGGGAAGCGACCTTTAGCGAAAATAATGAGTGGCGCGATTTGTTTGCTGCCATCCCCTTTGAAGACAAAAGCGGCACATGGGAAGCCCGTTATTATCAACACAATGCCATTAAGCACGTCCTAGAAGCGATTTGCCAAGGAAAAGACCGGATTTTGTTAACGATGGCAACTGGCACAGGTAAAACCTTCATCGCTTTCCAACTCGCCTGGAAACTGTTTCAAAGCCGTTGGAATCTCAGCCGACAACCCACCCGTCGCCCTCGAATTTTGTTTCTAGCAGATCGCAATATCTTAGCCAACCAAGCATATAACTCTTTCTCTGCCTTCCCCGACGATGCTCTCGTCCGCATCGACCCCGAAGCTATCAAAAAACGGGGTCGAGTCCCCAAAAATGGCAGTATCTTTTTTACCATTTTCCAGACTTTTATGACCGGACGGGACGACGCTGGCAATCCTACGCCCAAATTCAGCGACTATCCCCCCGACTTCTTTGACTTCATCATCATTGACGAATGTCACCGAGGCGGAGCCAGTGACGAAAGCACCTGGCGCAGTATTTTAGAATACTTTTCACCAGCAGTACAACTCGGACTCACTGCTACTCCTAAACGAGAAAACAACGCAGACACCTACGCCTACTTCGGTAACCCCGTCTACACCTATGCCCTCAGAGACGGCATTAATGATGGTTTCCTCACCCCCTTCAAAGTTAGGCAGATCGATACTACCCTTGATGAATACATCTACAGCGCCGAAGACGAACTCATTGAAGGTACGGTAGAAAAAGAGAGAATTTACACCGAAGCCGACTTCAATCGCATCATCGAAATTACCGAGCGCGAACGCTACCGGGTGCAACTGTTCATGGAAGAAATTGACCAGAATCAAAAAACTCTGGTATTCTGCGCCAACCAAGACCACGCTCTGGCTGTGCGGGATTTAATCAACCAAATGAAGATTAGCAGTAACCCTAATTACTGTGTCCGCGTCACCGCCGATGATGGGAAACTCGGTGAACAGCACCTCAGCACCTTTCAAGACAACGAGAAAACTATCCCCACAATTCTCACCACTTCCCAAAAGCTCTCCACTGGGGTTGATGCTCGGAACGTTCGCAACATTGTGCTGATGCGCCCAATCAACTCAATGATTGAATTTAAGCAGATTATTGGTCGTGGTACTCGTCTATTTGATGGGAAAGACTACTTCACGATCTATGATTTTGTCAAAGCCTACGAACACTTCAACGATCCGCAATGGGATGGCGAACCACAAGAACCTGTTCTCGTCAAAATTTCAAAGGGGCGGGAGGAATCAGGGAAATACAATGTCTCTACAACAAATACTGGCAAAGATAGAAACGAAAGTACAGAAGTTCCCCACCCCAAAACAATCAAAATCAAACTCGCTGATGGGAAAGAACGCACCCTCCAGCACCGGATGTCTACCAGCTTCTGGAGTCCAGACGGTAAACCCATGAGCGCCGCAGAATTTGTGGAACGTCTCTTTGGCGAAATTCCTGAACTATTCAGAGATGAAAACGAGCTACGAGCAATTTGGAGCCGTCCTGACACCCGTAAAGCCCTATTAGAAGGACTGGCAGAGAAGGGTTACGGTGAGGAACAACTCACAGAAATTAGCCGTCTGGTTGATGCTGAGAAAAGCGATTTATATGATGTGCTGGCTTATATCGCCTATGCCTCTCCACCCATGAGCCGTCGAGAGCGTGTCCTCGTTCACAAGTCCTTAATCTTTTCGCAGTATCTCGGCAAACAGCAAGAATTTCTCGACTTTGTACTAGAGCAATACATCAAAGCCGGGGTAGGAGAACTCGATCGCACGAAATTACCTCAACTGTTAGAGTTGAAATATCATACTGTTCGTGATGCTGTGGAAGAACTAGGAAGCGTTGCAAATATCAGTGAAGTATTTATTGGGTTTCAGCAGTATTTGTATTTACAGGACGTAGCAGCTTAATTGGGCAGATCACTACAATTAAGCACCCCAGTTATACGATTAACTCAACGCTAGATAACCATAGCTAAAAATGGCGATCACCTATCGAAATACCTCAAAGCTATTAAGCTATACGTATAAATTAAAACTTACTCCTTACGTTCTATCTTTTCAGTTCTTTGCCGCTGGATATCTAGTGATATAGCAACATAGACTCTACGAAACTACATTAACAATAGAACTTTCTTTGCTATCATCAGGCACATATTCCAAAAGCTCCCCAGGTTGACAATTCAATGCGATGCAAATGCCGTTTAAACGTTCTGGGGTTTTTTGTGTTTTTTGCTTTTTTTCATCACTCTACCCAACTAAAATCATCAACATTAATCATTTCTTCCTCGCCATTGTCACCCCTAAATAAAAGCTGCTGCCCCTTATTCTCCTCAAGCCATTTCTGTGCTTCTTCTCGCTGTATCTCTTCCTCTCGCTCTTTGGGGTCACGGCGAAGTTCGACGGTTTGCTCAAGTAGGTCGTTGAGGAATTGAGCGCTATAATTTTCTACAAGGTAGGGGACTAGTCCACCTTTACCGTAGGCTTCAATCAAGAAAGCAAGCAAATCTACTTCGAGATTTCCACTACTGGGGATGTCTCCAGCTTGCTGAGATTTGCTTCGAGTTTTTTCATCCTTTCTTGCTGATCTGCTTCGTCCCTCTCCCGTATCAGCCGGAACAGGGTTGCTGAAAAATTTATGTCGTGAATTTTGGCAATGAGTGACGGGGCATTGATAACAGTGCCGTCTGCGTCTGTTTCCCGCTCTAAAGAATCCTTGATGTTCCCGCTGAAAAAGATTCTTCCCAATTGTGCCAAATCAGAAGCTTCAGCCAGTGGCTCAATATCAAAGCCGGGTTGCTCCTGTCCGACCACAGGAAGCATGGCGGCAAGTTTAACCATCGTCTCCCAAGTGGATTTGTTGAGCATGAGGGTAGCTAAGCGTCCATCGCACTCAACAAAGTCGCGTAGTAGTTTTTCCTGTAGCTTAATAACGTCACCCAGCCCCCCAGCCTTCGACCGGAAGGGAACGGGTTTTACGATAATTACCTTGCTGGGGGTGTCATTTTCTCCCCAGTAGATCACTTCAAAAGTTGGGTACTGTCGTTTGCGATCGCTGCTCATACTGTCGTTGGTGGTGGTGGAACACAGGCATCATAAACCATACCTACTTTCACTTTATCTGGGTAGCGTGCCCACCATGCCCAACCATCACCCCTGAAGTTGAATTTGATAGGACGCCCACAGAACAAGCAAGTGTTTTTAGGCGGACAATTGTAATACATAGTTACACAGGTGACATATGCGGAAATTCCGCATATGTCACACGTTATTACAAAAATTACGCATCGCAATAAATCTTAGAAGCCAGTTCATAGACCTTGTATGGTTCACAAGTTCCTAAGCCGGAGAGGTCGAACTTGACTTCGATTGTGTCAGCTTTGGGGTCAAATCGAGAGCCGGAGGGGTCGATTTGGGCGGTGGGGATTTTGACTAAGGTGACAGTGTCGTTAGTTGACTTGACTAACATATTTATAGACTGCGCTCCTAAAGATTCCTCGGATACTGCGCGAGCGCTGGTAGCCGTAGGTAGGGGAACCTCAATCTGTACAAATGCGCGGGCAGCGACTAAGTCATCTGAGAATTTACGAGCGAAGTTCTCCCCGATCGCAAAACTGTTGTCTCTAGCTGGGGCAAATGTATCAAAGGGTTGTTGAGTCAAAGGAACAACATCTAAGTTGTTTCCAATAATCGAAGCCTTCGTGACAGCATCCTCAGCAACTCCAAAGCCCACTTTTCCAGTAGTTGCACCTGCATAAAGTGACTTAGTGACCTGCATCTCCTTGGGAAGCATTAAGTCATCAAAGGTGAGGCGGTTAACTGCTCTACCTCTTTGTAATGCATACAAGTCTAGGTTTGCACCAGAGTAGGTCAAGGTGAGGACTGGCTTAAATGCTTTAACATTAGAACCGATATTGGTTTCACGTCCTAAAGAGTCTGTACCTGTAATCTTCTCAATGTCCGCGTTGTCGTCAATCACCGCGTTGGTTGGGAGTCTTCCGGCTCGGATAGCTCCTGATGTTAAGTCAGTGATTGTTAGCCCAATGATGCCTGTCCACTTTCTTATATAGTTGTCTACACTACTCATAAAGATTATCCTCCATCAGTTGAAAATTGAATTGCAACAAGCTGTATATAGGTTCCGAGTTCAGGGTCATCACCCGATACTCTGCTCGGAATTCCTCATTGTATTCGATACGTGGGCTGCACTCTTTGTGTGCGATCGCCCACTCGCGTAGTAGAAAATTTATCTGCTTTGCTACCCAACGCAAAATTCCGGGTATGCGCTCCTCTTCAGGAAAGCTTTGGCAGTAGCCGATAACTGCTTGGGTGGTGTTGCCAGTAGGGGTGAAAGTATCGACGTTGCGGTATACCTTAAGCAACGGGAAACTGCTTAAATCCCTTGGTAGGGAATTGTAACAGGCAGTGTTACGTACGGCGACGACGCCGGGATAAATTTGCTGAATACGCTCGTTTAACCCCGACTGGAGATAGGAGGCAAGTACACTCATTGAGTCGTCGAATTGGGGTAGTTGTGGGGTGTCAGTTGCGAGCATTTTTCTTTTGGTGGTAACGTTTGAGCAAGCGGCGTCCCTTGGTTGCGATCGCCCGTGCCTGAGCCACGGTTCGGGGTACGGGTTCACCCCAAGCAGCGGCGGTTAAAGCAAAACGAGTGGGTCTACCTTTTTTATCTTTGAGGGGTGGCAGTTTGCTTCTGCCATAGAACCGAGTCGCCCAAGAACCTTTACGGCGCATATCTTCTAAGCTCATTTTGTGTTGTGGTTTCTTCACCCCAGGTTTGAGGTTATTGCCAAACTTGCGCCTGAAGTGGCGGCGTCCGGCGGCGGTTAGTCCCCCCTTTGGGTCCCGGATTGGTTGACGCGAGAAATTAGCACGCCTTTTGAGGCGGCGTTTTAAGGGTTGGGCAAATTCTGTTAATTGTCGGGAGATGGAGTATTCACGGCGTTTTGGTTTTTCCAAAACAACAAGGCGGGTTGATACTCCCGTCGGGTTGTCGCTGGTTTTGAAGGACCCCTCTGGCAATTTTTCAGCCTTGCCACGAGAGGAGAGCCAATCTCTAAATTCTTCAGATTTTCTATCTGACCGAAAAAATGAACCTTCGGACATGATAGCCACCACTTTCCCGCCAGGAGCAAGCAGATCATAAGCGTGGCGTACATGTTCAACGTCCTGCCCATTTTCAAAAGGCGGGTTCATGATGATGCGGTCAAAATCACCGTCTTTAAGATCCAAGAAATCTGCTTGATTTGGGTTGTATCCTTTGGCTTTTAGGATGTCAGCAAGTTTGGAGTTAACTTCTACAGCTGTGACATCAACGTCTTCCCCATGCTTGCGTTTGACCGCATCCACTAAGCTCCCTTTCCCCGCACTTGGTTCCAAAACTTTCATACCTGGCTTGATGTCTGCGGTTTCAATCACGTGATCAGCGAGTCTATCTGGGGTAGGGAAGTAACCAGCAATTTTCGTCCCTACCAAATCTCGCTCAAGTCGCTTGATTGGATCGATGTCTTTGCCTTTACCACGATAATTGAGGTATTCGCGCAGAGCAACGCGTAATTCAGGAGCGCTAGTAATTCCAGCACGTTGTAGGCGGTCATACTCTTGGAGGGCTTCTTTCCCCTCTTTTGCGTTCCACCTCAGAAAGCTGGAGGAA
Source organism: Nostocales cyanobacterium HT-58-2 (assembly GCA_002163975.1). Lineage (GTDB taxonomy): Bacteria > Cyanobacteriota > Cyanobacteriia > Cyanobacteriales > Nostocaceae > HT-58-2. The sequence continues at coordinate 1,173,059 of CP019636.1, forward strand.
TAAGAGCGACCTTCTGGCGTACTTTTTTCACTGCCGAAAGCTTTTTCGGCTCGATTGATAAAGTCGCGGAAATCCTGGATAGATTGAGGGTCCTGAAATTTCACCCGATGCATATTTTCATTGGAGTGAACTTCGTTGTATCGCTTACGCATCTTTGCGGCTAGGGCTTTTAATCCAGGCTTGTCCTTGGTTGCCTCAATCAAGTCTTTAAGTACGGATTTATGAATATTCGGGTAAGGATACTCAGTATACTCAATCGACTTTTCGTCTGGTTCTGCTTCCCATATATTGCGGTATTGAGAATATCCCAAGTCTTTGCTTTCGTCCCTCGCCCTATCACCATGTGCTCGCTTGAGTAAGCTTTCTAATTGTTCAACCTGAGCTTTGGAATTAATGCCCGTCAGGTACTTCGCCCTACCTTCTGAAATTGCATTGGCAATATTAGCCATGGTATTCGCCATGAAGATATCACCGCTAGCTCGGGATTCAGCAGATTCTGCCATTCTCACACGGCGGGCAGTGTTGGTTAACCTATCTTGGCTTAACCGCCCTTCCGCATCTTCTTTGAGTGCTTCGGCTTTGGCGGTGAGTGATTCAGTCGCTTTTTCTTGCTTCTGGGCGATGCGATCGCCTGCTTTATTAACTTCTTCTAATCCTAAGAATTCTTCGGCACTTTTTTTATCTTTAAATTGAAATCCAGGAATTGCGCCATCTTTTGCATAAGAGGAATAATAGCCACCGAGTTTTTTGGCACGTTCGTTGAGTTTATTATAAGTATCTCTATCAACACGTTCATCAAGGCTGACAACGTGTAAATCGTGCCCATGTTTTGTATGTTTTGTTTGTTGAATTGATAACTTGATACCTTCTTTTTCAACTGCTGAAACTTTGCCCCTTTTCTCTATTTCTGCCTGTCTTTGCTGTAGATTACTTTCAGCTAATAATTCATCATAACGGCGTCTTTGTTCTGGGGTTAAAGGGTTTTTGGTATAGCTTTCTCTTGTCTTGAAATCCTCTAACGTTTCTGGGTTTTCTATCGCTTTTTTAATAGCTAAAATCTTTTCTTGTCTTTCTCCCGTACGCTGTTTATATGCGTTTGCTTTCTCTTGAATGAGTTCATCTGTCCACTCATTCACTGCCTTATCGATTGCCTGTATACGAGAGTTTGGATTACCAATTGTATAGCTATATCCCACAGGTGCAAAACGTTCTTGAATGCCTGCCAGCGCCCCTCTTACTAAATCTTCTTTTTTGGCATTACTCCACACATAGCCTGTGTTCAGTCGCGTTAATTGGTCTTTTTTTAGCTTCTGCAATTCTTCTCTTAATTGAGGTTCAGATTTTTTGATTCTCTCCCAAGTGGCTTTGACTTCCTCAGCTGTGATTTGTCCTTGTAAAAGTCGTGAATTGAAATCACGGAACTCTTCCAAGCCCATTGGTTTGCTTGTGTCTATTTCTGGCTTTGGTGGGGCTGGTTGTTGTTTACGCCATCCGGGTACAGCAGCGCGGCGTTGCTCCCTAATTCGCTGCTCCCTATCCCTATACAAGCTTTGTGCTGCCTTCCCCTTTGAGCCTTGAATTCTCTGCCAAATTTGATAGGTGATAGGAATTTTTAACCGTGCTCCAGTTTTGGGGTCAGTCCAGCACTTTGAGCGGTTGGGGATGAATGTGTTGCCGCATGGATACCCGAAATTCACCCAATTTCTAGCAACGTCAGCCATAGTGAACAAAATAGCCATCTAAACCTCCGCAAGGGTACTCCCGCCACACCGGAGCGGTTGGCGGTGATGGGGAATTGCGGGGTAATTGAGGGGGTTCAATACCCTCTCAATTACCAGATTAATTATCTTGAGTGCGGTTAATTTTCTTTTTGAGATTACGGATGTATTCACGAATTACCTCTGTCTGTGTTCTACTTTCTTGGCGACAATAGGCTTTAAGTATTTCTAACTCTGATTCTGGCAATCGGATTGTTAAAGGTTTATCGCTGCTCATACTGCAATTATTAGTATTTATGCAGTACAATAGTAGCATGATGCTAACTTACCAGTACAAACTCAATCCCACGCCACAACAGGTTGTCACGTTAGAAATCTGGGGTGAGTTGCTGCGTCGTCATTACAACTACGCGCTAGGTCAGAGATTGGATTGGCTGAACCGTACAAGGTCACAGATTGACCATTGTAGTTTGGTCTCTGAACCAATTGGTGAGATTCCAAATAAAGTTGATTACTACACACAAGCGTCAGATCTGAAACAAACGAAAGAACTTTTCCCTGAGTACAAGAACATTTACGCTGACTGCCAACAACAGAACTTGATGAGGTTGGACAAAGCGTGGAAACGTTGGTTAATCCCTGACAAAAACGGTAAGAGGGGAGGACGCCCACGTTTTAAGAAGCGTGGTGATATTTGCTCTTTTACCTTCCCACGTGTCAATAGCGCTAAAGCAGGCGCACATCTAACAGGTAATATTCTCAAACTTTCTAAGATTGGTGAGATTGAAGTCATCCTACACCGCCCAATCCCAGATGGATTTGAGATTAAGCAAGCAACTATTTTACGCAAAGCCGATGGATGGTATGTCAGCTTCTCGCTAGAAGATAAAACTGTACCTGCTGCGTTACCAATTGATGAGATTAAGACTGCTACTGGCATAGATGTTGGGCTAGAAAAGTTTTTAACTACTGCTGATGGACAAAGCATTGAAGTACCACAGTATTATCGGAAAGCACAAGCAACCTTAGCTCGTCAACAACGCAATCTTGCACGTAAGACCAAAAGTTCTAAGAACTACCAAAAGCAAGCCAACAAGGTTGCTAAACTTCATTTGCACGTTGCAAGACAAAGAAGAGAGTTTCATTATCAAGTTGCTCACTGGTTGGTTAAATCCTATGACTTAATTGTTTTTGAAAACCTAAACATTAAAGGACTAGCTAGAACACGGCTAGCTAAGTCGATACTAGATGTCGCCTGGGGTGCATTCCTCCAAATCATGCAAGCAGTGGCAGTAAAATGCGGCAAGCATACACGAGGAGTTGACCCTAGAGGGACAAGTATCAATTGTTCGGGGTGTGGTGAAAGAGTTGAGAAAACTCTTGCGGTTCGTGTTCATAGTTGTTCCTGTGGCTTGGTTATTGACCGAGACTGGAACTCAGCGCTTAATCTGTTAAAACATGGGTCGGTTGGACTACCGATTCCTGGCTGCGGAGGCTTAGAGGTTACTCAGCCTATGAAGCAGCAAGTCTCTTATGTGAATTTGAGATGCTCCCGCTACACTGCTTGCAGTTAGCGGTGAGAGTTGTCACCTTAGCCCCCAAGATAATTAGCCAAATATTCTGCTACTTTCTCAATCAGCAGTGGATGCCAAAAGAGAAATGGACGTTTTTTTTGTAGTCCCACAGCTTTGGGGAGGGCAGTACCAAATATTAAATCGGTGTTTGTGACTGAGAACACTTGATTGGGTGAACCACTGGCGGTAAGTGATTGCTGCAATTCTCCAGTGTCACGCAATATCTGACCACCCAAGCGTTCGGGACGAGCAACTAAATAAGCTTCGCTCAGTGCTTCCCATCGCTCACCACCATATACCTCGCCACCCGTCTCAGTTGCTGGGGCATGAAGGAATCTGTAGTCAACATCTGCTTGTAGGATGAGGCGAATACCTTCCCCTGCATTAGTTATGTCGCTGGCACGGAGTGCAATCCCTCTGAGACGATCGCTAGCTTTTTGAATATCACGTGCGTCAATTTCTAGTGTTAATCCCATGATTAAAGCTCCCAGACGTGATTAGGGTCATTCAATTTTCTTCGGATATCACCAACAGATTCACTTACTTTGTTTAAAACCTGCTGCTTTGTTGGTGCTGGAGCAAGTTTTGTTGAGGTAATAGTAGACTTAGAAACTGGCAAACGGATATTTCTTGCCTTACCTCTTCCAGCTAGAAGCAATCCGGTAGTTCCTGCAATGCCTGCCAACCCTAAGATTGCAGGTCCTGTTAATGTTGGACGAGTAAATATTCGCTTTCTTTTCCCTTTGCGAACGATTGCCAGTTTCCCTGTGCGGGTGCGGCGGGTATAGGTATCGCTGCTAAAGTTCGCAGCGCAAGAGTTACAGCAACGACGGCGACGCTTGAGCCTTCGTTTCAGTTGCTTAGTAAAACTAGCTACTTGCTGGTTGCGCCTGAAGAGCGAGCCTTGAGCATCACCATCATCTTCTTGACTTCCTCCAGAACTCTGTTTTTTTCGTCTGGGGTTAATTTTTTGAATTTCGGCAAGGATTTCTGCATAAACTTCGTCTTTTACTTTCTTAGAATTTTCACCATCGGCTATACGCTCCGCTGCCCGGTTGAGAGCGTCAGAAACTGAGCCTGTGAAGTTTTTCTCCTCATCAAATACCCGTAGGGCAATGTCGGCTTGCTCTGACACTTCCTTACTTGCACCAACATCAATTTGGTTTCCTGCCCTCTCCAAATCCTTCGCGGCTGAGGATTTGCCCACTGTGCCAAATAGCTTTTTCTCGCGTGATAATCGACGCTTAATCTCAGATTGGATTTCGGCTTTTTCTAGTGCTAAACTGCGTTGTTCAGGAGAAAAGCCAAGCAAGCCAAGCAATCCGCCCTCTTCCTCTTGCTTTTTGGGTGCGGCGTTGACCATCTCAGCTAATTCTTTAATTGTGTCGTTGGTAATCTTTCGTCCTTTCTTCTCCTGCTTTTCAACGAGTTCTAGCAGTTCCGACTGTTGCTTACCATCTTTAATTAAGGAGCCAACGGCGATCGCACGCTCTTGGGGTAAGTCACCTTGCACGACTCGGTTAAATAAACCGTCGTTGAGTTGAGCCAGTGCCATCCCATCGTCGGCAATTTTCTCCCTTAAGGGGATGCCCTTTTTCTCCAAGTCAGTACGGGTTAGCCCTGAGTCACGGAAAAACTTGGCGGCGTCGAGTACGTTACCTCGCCCCTCAGCAATATTGGTCATTGCTCCCACGGCGCGGGCTTCTTCTGGGGTCTTGGCGTTGATAAAGCGAGAGGTAATATTCTTGACTCCTAACTGCTTAGCCAAATTCACCCGGTTGTGTCCGTTGACAACGTATGCCTTACCGTCACTTGGGTCACGCCATACCTGAATGATGCCCGCCAAGTTTGGGTCCCACTTGCGCACACCAACAAGTGAACCACTCGCCCCACTCTCGCCGTGAACAAGTTTATACTGGAAGCGTTTGGGGTCAAGGTTTAGCTGATCAACGCTTGCCTCTGTGATACCGGAGGGGAGAATTTGCTTAGCACCAGCCGCAGCTGCAGCTTGTGTCAATCTCAAGCGTTCTTTTTGAGATTGGATCTTAACTCGTCTGTCTTCTACCGATTGCACTAGTCGGCGCTCATAATCGGTTTGGGGGACGTAACCTTGTTGTGCTTTTTTGAAAACTTGCGATCGCCTTTTGACGTAGGCTTTATAAGTGATAGGAATTTTGAGTTTATTACCCTTTTCGTCAGTCCAGCACTTGCGGTTATTAGGAATAAAGGTGTCACCACACTGCCAGCCGAACTGTGCCCAATCCTGAGCATCCTTTAATCTAAATAAGATTTCAGCCATAAGTTTATCTATAATTTGGGTTTGGATTAAATCCCCCAGTTAATAGACTCAGACTCATTAAGATTTCGTTGCACAGTCATACTGTAGTTGCGAGTGACCACATCCGGGATATCGCCTTTGATAGGCACACCCGGCAGGACCATCGGCTCGGGACGGTTAAACACTGTCATCTGCTCAATCACACCAGGGAACTTAATCCCAATCAGCTGGCACTCTTCCTTGGCTTGTTTGAGTAATACAGCACCATAGCCCATGTCACCGCCTTCTGATTGAGAGTTTTGGTAGTGAACTGCAAGTATTTCAGCTATGGTGAACTTTTCAACAATTGAGGCAAGAATAAACCTCGCCTGTGTTGCCTCTTCTGGGATGGGGAGTTGATAAAGCATACTCAGACCCATATCAAGCTTGGCTTCCACTTGAGCACCAACTTGTTCGTAGAGTTGTGGTTGCACTTGCTTCGCTCCAAGACTTTGACCAAAAGCCTGAACTGGAGAAGTCTCACCAATCTCAAGTCGCCCCCGTAGGCGGCGGGCGATCGCTTCTGCTGTTGTGTATTTTAGTGGCATTTTGCGTCTCTTGAACGTAGAAGTAGATGGCACAGTCGAAGCAGTGCCAATCACCCCAGCCAAAATCTTCATCAAAGTAGACGACTTCTTTGGTTGAGTTGCACCGGGGGCATTTAGGCTTGGTCATCCTGCTGCGATCTCAAAATCCTTATCTCCTTTTTTCGTTGTTGTAACCGACATAACCTCTAGCTCTTACTTGATACGCTCCCAAATTACTTTGAGCTTTGTACCCAATACCTCGCCCGCTATTGGTAAGCTTGAATCCTTCACGGATATTGCGCCCATCTTTTCTTAAGCTTCCTGCCCCTAATACGTACCCTTCACCCTGCTTGATGGGGACAGAGGCGCGGACAGAAACACCCAAGCGCTTACCTTTGGCAACAACCTTAATTCGATTTTTGGATTTGTGAACAAGTTCCCGGCGTCCGTGACGGGTGCGGGTGTAGTAGTTGCTAAATGCAGCGTAATTATTACCGCTGCTCATACTAGCGCGACGGTTGGGGATGACACCCCACTTCTCCAATAATCCAGGTTCACCCTGTAGATAAGCTTGCCGTGCTAAGCGGAGGTTACGCTTGGGGTCAGTGTACTTGGTTCGATTGGGACCAAGTAACCGAGCTGCATACGAGGCGCGAGGTTTGCGCTTTTTCTTGTCACGTCCACGCCCAAAGTGAATTCGCATAGTTAGATTTTACTGATCGAAAAGCAGACGATCGTTGAGAGTTTCCCACTTCGCCTTAGATAGTGGAGCACGGGCATCTAGGTCAGCAATATTTTTGAATGGTTGTTTTTGTCGTTCCTCCACAAGTTTCTTGGCAACTGAAACCGTTACACCAGTGAGGTTTGATAATTCCTCGACAGTTGCTTGGTTAACTTGTAGTCTTGGCTGAGATGCTGTTGTGATGACCCCAGGAGCTTGAGTAAAAGTTGTCGGAGTATTGGTATTTTCAACCGAAATTTTGATTTCAGTTGCTTCAAATACTCCTATCTTTGGGCTGAAAGCAGCAATCGCGGGTTCGGTTTGGGAAACGTAGCCTTCTACAAGTAGTTCTGCAGGAAGTTCCCCCGGTTGGTAAACTCGCGGGTGATAAACGTTGCCATTGATGACGGCGTGTTGTAGGAGTCGTGCGGGTTGACTTGGATCAATCGGCATAATATTACTTCACCTTACGTGCGCCAAGAACTTTGGGTTGGGGAATAAAAGGAATCATCCGCGCAACCGCGTAACACCGACTCTCGGGAGGAGAGGATTTGAGCCATTCTTCCACCTTCACAAAAACACCGGGCTTGCCTTGACCTTCAATTGTTGGTCCAAACAGGCGCTTACTCATGCCTTTTGTTGCGAAGACGTAGCTATGATTAGGCAAGTACCGACCTCTCATGAACTGCCCTGGCGCTACCTCAATCTCGTACTGCGCATCATAAATACGGATTGGGGGAACCTTGAGACGTTTGAGTGCTTGACCAAGAAGCGTCTCGTCAACAATTGCTGGAATGGTGGAGTTTGGAAGATTATTGATGAGCCCTAGTGCTAAAGCTTGATCACGAGTCGATTGCTGGCGCAATAGGTCATCAACCAATTCCTGACTCATGAAAATCTCGTCAGGGTAGTACCCGTTGAGATTGTAAAAGGCGCGGGCGTGTTGCTGCAGATTTAGAATCCCGTTGGCATTGGCGTAGTCATTCCAAACTGCGCTACCTGGAGTGTTCCCGGTAAGTGGCGTGGGGAACAATTCAGGATAAGTATTGTAGGCAAGGCGCATAGCAACGCCACTGCGCGGGTCGGTGAAATCGACAAAGCCTTGTAGCCAAGTTTGCCAAGTGAGCACGTTGGAAAGCTTGATAATCCTTGGTTGCAGACTGTCCACGGTTCCGAAAAGCATATCCCGAAAAGTTTCAGGGATATTTTGCATTTTGGAAAATTCCAGCATCCGGATCTCATCTTCCTCGTTAAAAACGTGGGAGATTGCCATCTTACCGAATTGGCTGCCCTCAATCTTGACAATCCGCCCAGCGCGAGTTTGAGGAATTTCCTGACCAGTGGCAATAACAGACGCGATCGCCATATTTCGCTCAATCAGATATTCGAGAACCCGAAAATCGTCACTTTGCTGAATAGGAGCATACTCGTCCATTATCCTGTATTGGTCGAGTAGCTGCGGGTCCGGTCTTTTCCCCTCGCGCTTGAGTAAATCTTCTTTGTTAGGGTCAACAAGGAAAGCGGAAGTATTGTCAATTAAAGCATCAAGGCTTGATTTGACACGTGCAGTGTTTAGAAATTTGGCAATTGTAAGTACCATACTTTACCTCAGACTCCGTATCTAGGCGTAAAAGCAAGTCTGGGCAAAGCGTTCACAATATGCCCATCTAAGTAAGGCAGCGCTTTGGTGTTAACCATTGCACTGTCATAAGCGGCTAGAGCGCGGGGTGTATCGATGCCGTCATCATCTGTTAATAGATGATCGTGCGTGATTACACCTAGTACCAAATCGGTAATTGTACCAATCTTGTTTCCTATCACCTGATTTGTGTTACCAGAAGCAGGGGTGATAGTTAAAGCACCAACAGACTGAGTTACGGTAACTGCTAAAGTTCCCGTGGTGGCGGCAGCTCCCTGTACAACATTTCCCACAATTTCCGCAATTTCCCCAAGATACTCGTGTGTGAACACAAGGCTATCCCCATTAACTTCTGCTCTTAAATCGAAGAGTGCTCCTGTGGGGGATTTAGCCGCATCAAAATTATTTTTTAGCCCTTTGGCGACATCAGCAGCTGTGGTTGTTGTGGCGGTGTAACTAATAGTAGCGCCTTCAATTGTCAAGCTGAATACATTCCCCACAGCTACCGCAGCGGGGGTCACAGTTGTTACTTGCTTGTTGTTAGCAGTGTCGATAGCTGTAACAGTTCCGAAATCTGCAGCGGTCGCGTTGTTGACAGCTTGTGACTCTTGAATAGGTGTAGAGGTAGGTGTACCAATCACTTTGAGCACATCACCCACTTTAAAAGGGTAGGGATTGGACACAATCACTGTAGCGCTGCCAGATGTGTAGGGGCTTATAATTCTAGCTCTTGGTAAGAGACGATTTTTTGCTGCCAAGAATGAGCCTGCGGGGATTCGACGGAAGCCACCAACCTTGGCAATATTTGCAGGGTCAATCAACGCTCCATACAAAGACTGGGCATTGACATTGTTGTAGAGAATTGGCTTCTCTAGGCGGAATGAAGTACGGCTAAGCATTGTGTGTTGTACTTGGTTAATTATCAGTTATCAGTTACCAGTTATCACGTACCCGCATCGTCAGGTTTCACTGCGGCTGGTACTGTTTACTGGTAGCCGTGGCGACTACGGTAATCGCTGACAAATGTTTGTTGCTGTCTGACTTCCGTTTCAGGAACCTCTAAAGACTCCTGAACCATCTCGCTAAAAAACGCGCCGTAGTTGGATGGTCCGCACTGAGATTTCCAATTTAAGCAGAATTCAACATTGTCCAAGTAATTGTGAGGGCTGGTATTGTTGGCAGCACAGAATTCACAAAATACGGAGACAGAATCAGGGTCCTCGCGGAAAGCATCGGAACCGAACAATGTTGCGTGCTCAGCAGGAGTCAAAATGTTTTCATTAAGAAGATTTGTTCCTAGCTTTTCAAGGTGGCGCAAGCGTTGCCCCACTTCCTGTTGCTCTTGCATAACTGAGAACTCTGCTCTAAGTTGTTCAACCTCAGCACTCATCTCACTTGTTTCAGGTTCTTCTTCGTAACCTGATTCTGCATGAGCATCTTGAGCGATAAGTAAGAAGGTTTGATACGCTTCTTCATCGTCCGCTAAATACTCATTTGCGATCACCTCACAAGATTGCACTGTTGGGATGGCTTGCCCTGAGATGCAAGAAACAACTTCTTCTGGAGACATTCCCGCAACTTGGGAAAGTTCAGCGATGCCTTCATCTGCATCTTCGTAGTTAGAGTTGATGATTTCGGCGATCGCAGATCCTAGCTGTGCAGCAAAGGGAGCGTCAACGCCAGGATCTACATCTACCTCGATTTCCAAACCAAAGATTTCAAGTTGATTTTCGGCGTGGTCTTCAATAGCTTGCCCGATGGTTGCGTCTACGCTGTCAGAGTCAGCTTGTCCTTGCTCCTCAACTTCAAGAAGTTCACGGATTGTTTTTCTAAAGACAGCGTAATTTTGGTCAAGGTTTTGAATTTCTTCGTATTCTGGCGGAGTTGCCAGTTCTTCTGCAACTTGTTCTTGTGTCAACATAATTAGTACCTACGGAAAGTGACAACAGGTCTATAGCTGGAATAATCTTGCCTATTTCGATTCAGTAAATAGGCAGCGCCTGCGCCCGCTGCAAGCACACCTGCAGCAGCTGCACCATACCTACCAGGACGAGCTAACACATGAGAGCCTGCGCGATATCCACCACTAACTATTCGTTGCCCTAGCTTATTGCCTCCGGCTAATTTCATTCCTCTACCGTATCCTGTCCTCAATAATCCTCTTGCCCCCTTTTCTCCTGAATCAATAACTCTTGTGGCAATGGCTCCAGTTTTTGTTCGTCGAGTCATGACACTTCCGCCCCGAACAAATACCTTCTTCCCTTTCACCGTACGGAAGTATCCCCGGCGTTGCCCGGTAGGTCCCAAGCCTGCAGCAACGTTGGCGGCACGAGTTTGACGCCGTTGCAACGAGCGCTCGGCAGTTTGGCGCATTGATTTGATCTGGGCATCTGTTGCTACGCCTCCAGCGCCTAAAGCAGCCGCGTTACGGGCTTGAGGGGTTTTTCTGTACTTTTGCCGGAGTTCGCCTAGGCGTCCTTCTGAGGGAGTAACAACAGCTACGGGTGTTGCTGCAGCTGCTGATTTTCTAGTGGCAAAGTTTGCCCAATCATCCTCATCACTAAACAAAGCTTCAATATCGTGCATTGTAAATAATAGGTTCACTTTCTCCTCCTTGTTTTCAAAAGTTTCCCGTTACCGTTACCGTTAAAGACGGATAAACGAGGCGAGGAAAATGGTAATTCTTCTTCTATCTCCTCCTCGTCCCATTGACTATATTGAGCGGGTAACGGCGCGTAAGGGGGTGGGGCTTCCTGCTCCTCTTCAGGCTCTTCTTCATCAAGCCCAAGGATGCTGAGTAAATCTCCTACAAATTCATCCACAGCTTTGCGCTTGAGAGAGCCGCGATTGATGCCTAGCATCTCGTTTTCATCAGCGCCATCAATATCCCTGATCACGCCGAACAAAATATCAAAGCATTCTTGGCACTGATCCTTGAGCTTGCGAATTGCTCCTTGCTGCTCTTTTGCTTCGGTGTAGTTGAGTGAGAAAAGAGCAGGACCATGGATTGCAGGGAAGGCAACAGCGGACACCTCAGCAATGCGATCGCCTTGTATATCTACGCCAGGAGATAAAAGCTTAATTAAGCCGTTCTTGACATCATCAACATATTTTTTTATGGCGACTTTGCTAAAAGCGCCTAGTTTCCCAATCAGATGGCGCATTTTAGGATTTGGCAAATCCCGCTCTGAGATGATGCGGCATTCCAAGTTGGAGGATACTTCTCCCAATTTTCTTAGCCCTTGGTCTGACACTAGGGCTTTTGAGTGATCCAGCATTAAAGGAATCTCCACACCCGTAGCGAGGGCAGCATTGCTATTGTCTACCAACCGCTGGATTCGCTCGGCGGGGAAGTGATGCACTCTTCCTTTGTTGTCCTTGTGTGTGCCCTCAATCAAAATCAGGGCATTTTTAATTAAGGCATTATTTGACTCTTGAGAACCGACGGCGACTAGACCGCCTGCTGAATCAAAGTAGGCAGTATCCATAATTTCAAAAACAAGCTAAGCAATGCTAGCTTGTACGCATAAACCATGATTGTAAGTACTTACTTTTTAGCTTGATTTATGACACTTCGCCATAATTTATGACAACGAGGAATAGAGCCGAGTTTTTAGTGAAACTCAAGCAAGCTAGGATTGAGGCTAATCTAACTCAATGTGAGGTCGGTGCTCAGATGAATTGTTCGCAAGCGGCAATCTGTAAAAAGGAGCGAGGAGCGCGGGCAATATATGCGTGGGAGCTTTTAGAGCTTTGCAAGATTTATGGGCAGCCGTTGGATTATTTCTTGTGAAGAAGGCAGATGGCAGGAGGCAGAGGAGCCAGTGCGGGGGTGAAGCAGCGCTCTTTGGAGGGTATCCCTCCGCAGGCGACTGCTGAAAGGGTTTCCCGGCATAAAGCACCTGGCGTGGCAGAAGGAAATGCCCTCGTACTTCTGCCTTTTGTTAACAGAAGTTTGTAAACTTTTGTATCTGGTGAATATTCACCAGATAGATTTTTATGCTGAGAGATGAAATTATTGCTTATCATCAAACACATACCTGTAAGGGGCAATCAAGCAAACCTCTGCTCATCAGAGCGCCTATCGCCTTAATTGAGCAATTGAACCCGCAATACAAACACCTTGATTTATTTGATACCAGCGCGTACGACACAACAGACACGGCAGATTACCTCTATCTGCGGTTACATCCTGACTACGACGTGGAGAACGACCGACTAGGGGATAAGGGACTGCGTAATACCTTTAGTTCTGCAGCAGTCTTTGCCACAGTCAATACCCGGCGGGGATTCAAAGCGATAGTGAAAGATAGGCGCAAGCTGGTATTAGATTTAATCAAAAGGTTGGTGGATATCAGTGAGTCTTCGGCTTATAACAGATATACACCCATCAAGCTAGTTGATTTCTGCCATCCCGAAGTCGATGCACCTATCTACAACGGGGAGCCAGCAACAATTAGATGGGGCGCGATCGCACTTGATGCAAACCTTCCTTCTTTGGTTCGTGTCGGCTCAGAAGATTACTTCAAGAAAGATTGGGGATTTACGTTTAAGGAATCAATATTGAGGCTGAACTAATGACAACTTTTGATGAGAATGGACACGACACGACAGCAACGTGGAGAACACAGCTTGTAGGGGGCGTCGATTCACAAGGCAAAATACGCCCATTAGCTGTGAACAACAAAGGGGAATTTATAAGCAAACAGGAGAGCACTGCTAGCGACAACGCGACAGCAACCAACCAACAGACAGAGATTCAAAAACTTGAAAGCTTACTTGCTGGGCTTAACTTCTTGCTACTTGAATTGCAGCAAAAAACTGAACCTGGAGATACACAGAAAATAGCAGGGAGGGTAGATTTAGGGGATACAGGTAGCCTGGCAAAAGCTACCGATATTCAAGCAGTACGCGATCGTCTGCCTGCGACGCTCGCACCAGCAGACAGATTAAAAGTTGATCTTCCTAGCACAATTCTTGAGAGACTCAATCTATTACTACCAGAAGGCAAAGACATTACAGACGCACCTATGCCTGCTGGCGGTACTGGGGCAAGAGGATGGTTAAGCGCTATTTGGCAAGTGATATCTTCTCGCTTACCTGCACTGGTTAACAATCGATTACCTATTGACTTAATTGGAACTTTTACTAGTACTTTACCAAGCTTAACCACTGGGCAAACAAACGGATTGCAGCTTAGTTCCAGAGGTGAACTGTACACAAGTTTTGTTGATCTTGTTAATTCTCCAGCAAATATTACCACTGCCGATACTAGTAGTAATGCACCTATAGTTGGTGCAAACAACCAGAATCTCATTACCGGAAATCCAACAAACGGTAGTGCCGTGTCTGCAAATATTACAGGTGAAAGTTCTTTTGCTTTATTAATTACTGGAACTTTTGCAGGTACGCTTCAATTCGAGAGATCACTTGATAATGGAGTAACTTGGACTAGGGCGTGTTTTAAAACTCGATAAAATAGGCAAAAATACTAAAAAATTAAAGAATTTAGCATTCACTTATGATTCTTCCACTGCAAAGTCGAGGTGACTTGACCCAGCGACAATGGAAGCGCCTGATACCACTGCTTGGAGCTCAAAAACCAAAAACAGGCCGTCCAAGCAAAGATCACCGCACAATGATCAATGGTATGTTGTGGATTTTACGAACCGGAGCGCCGTGGCGCGACTTACCAGAACGTTATGGAGAGTGGGAGACAGTAGCAGGTCGATTTTACCGTTGGCGTAGAAGTGGAATCTGGCAAAAGATTTTGCAATCTTTGCAGCCAACTTGCTGATGCTTCGGGGCAGATGGATTGGGAAGTACATTATGTAGATGGCAGTGTTATCCGTGCCCACCAAGATGCAGCTGGCGCAAAAAGGGGGAGCTAAACTCCGAAAGTGAGTTGTCTGAAATTGAGCAGGTGCAGCAACGAGAGGCTTTAGGACGTTCCAAAGGGGGTTTTAGCAGTAAGATCCATCTGCGCTGTGATGGTAATGGCAAACCGATCACGTTTTTGCTCACTGTTGGTGAACGTCATGAAGCAGTGATGTTTGAGCAATTAATGTCACAAGGAGCGGTAAAACGCCCAAGATTCGGTCGCCCACGCATTCGTCCCGGACGAGTTGTTGGGGATAAGGGCTACAGTAGTATTAATATTCGCCGCTATTTGCAACGACGTGGCATTCGCTTAACAATTCCGCGTAGGTCGAATGAACGCAGACGCGGTAAGTTTGATCAATCGATTTATCGTCAAAGAAATCGGGTTGAGCGATGTTTCAACCGTTTAAAGCAATTTCGTCGGATTGCTACACGCTATGAAAAGAAAGCTGATAACTATCTTGCAATGTTGACGCTCGCTTCTATCATTCTTTGGCTATAGTGTTAGTTTTAAAACACACCCTAGACTAAAACCGACCTCAGCTTGTTAATCCCGTCTTACTTCAGGTGTACTTATTTTCATCCGTAGTGCTGAACGGAAAGTTCATGAACCACTAAACTCCAGTAATTAAAGGTATCTAAAATTTATAGCTTGAAACCCTTATGATTATGTTGATTTTTTTCTACATAGATGAAAAAGAGTTCAATCTTTATTGCGTAACAACGGTTTAAAGTTTTTCTTAGCAAAGTAATAATATTGAATTGCAAAATATCCAAACGCAATAAATAGCGAGAGTAGTGACCAGAAACATGTTTGTTCAATTAAGTTAATAGAGAACGTCTGTGGTGAACACGGCAGTAGTATCAGAAACAAAGAGATAGCCATCACTACGGTAGCAACGATAGTGAGTCGGCTCCAATAAAAGATCATTTGTTTGCGAAGTTCCCAGATGTCTTCATCTGTGAGATAGGCTAAACGTGAGGCACAAGGGTTATAGTTTTTCTCGTCTTCTTTCCAAAAACGCTTTGGCATAGTCAGACCATCAAGTTGAATGACCGCCATAATATAAATGAATAACGATGCAACCATAAGTCCGATAGAGAGGAACAGTAGACCTGGAATGTGTTCAGAGTCCCACAATATTGAAACTTGAATTGACAGCACGGCAAAACCAAACCCAGCAAGAAAAGTAGATGTCGCAATTTTACTGCTAATCTTTGCACGAAGTTGCTTACCGATTTCTTCCATCCGTACTTGTTTCTCGTCCATAATGAGTTTCTAAATTTACATATAAACTACATTTTTTATAAGCAAAATGCTTAAAAAATTGCCCCTCGCAGGTTGTTTTATCAAAACCGGAATTTTGATAAAACAACTAAAACTCAGTGCTGACAATAAATTCACGCTTTTTATTATTTATGGGGGTAAGCAAAGTTTTTGGTCTCAAACAGGCTAATTTTATTGAGAATAGTGTCAATAAATTGAATTTTGACACTTACCCCCTTTGCGATCACAGAGTGCAAAATACAGATTCAATGCCTGAAACCCACGTCAGAGTTAGTTTATAGAAAATACCAAGTTCAAACTAACCTGCAGAATGTGGGTTTTAGAAAAATTTTTCATTTTTTATAGTAAAAATGAGATTTTGATCAACTGGATACACTCTTTAAGCTGTACCGTTTAAACCTCACTGAATTTGACAGCCTGAACCCTCTTGGCTACGTTACTAAATGCTGTGCCAAATAGCTTAATACCAAAGAGGGATAACGCTCAACTCCTACATCGCATCACTGTATCTGGCCCTAAACCGAAACGAGTACATAACCTGATCCGGTAGTAGCTTTCTGTACTCGTATTAAAATAGCAGTTTCTGATAATTCATATTTCTGTATGTATGGGGTCAACTCCAAGTTCTGATATCGCCCTACAATTCCGATGTCCAAATCATTAGCTCCAATAGGATCAGGTACAAAAACAATGGTATATTGAGTGACTGGTTGCTTCTGAAGTTCGTCGGCTGAGAGGTATTTTTGTCCTGACGCAACAACGGTTTCACCAGCAGTGTGCTTCCAGCGTACTAAGAAGTAGTCGGTGGCGACTGGCTTAAGTGGTAAGTCAAAAAAGAGACTTGTATTTTGAATAACTTGCTTCGGCTCAAAAAAGAAGTTTACACCAGTGTCGGTCACAGAGGGGGCAAAATTCTTTACCAAGCCCGTCAAATGTGTGTCGGGCACGAAGTCAATAGAGACCGTCACGGAAATCGTCGACGGGAACGCTCCTCCCTCGTCTGAAACCTGACCCTGAACTATTCCACCCTCCGAACCGAAGATACCTTGACCGCAGCTACGTATACCACTCGGCGTCATTTGGCTACTTTCTATTGTGTATCGCGTTACGAGCCAAGTCGGTGTACTCCCTAGCGTGATCTTTACGTCCAAGTATTTGATTTCGCGCTCTGGGAACTGCCAACGAATCTGTAGATTGTAATCGTAGTGGAGTACTTGAACCTTAGCAAATCGACCCATTCGCGTACGGACAGCAAATACACTGTTGTCGACTAGCTGGTTGATCCCGTTCATGTTGCCCTGGATAGACGTGCTGCTGTAGGAGAGCTTTTCTAGATTGGACAAGGTCAGCGCGTCGTAGTTCACTAGCCCCAAGCTACAGAGGGTCGCACCGCTAACTGGGACTAATTGCCGCTTGGTGTTAGTTAATTGCTCCCACCATACATCGGCCATCGAAAGCTGATTAACCTCGCTCCCGGACTCGAAGTCAAATAGCCACGTGCCATGCAGCACACCTGACCCCGACGGTGAAGAGCCCAGAGGCACTCTCGTTTCAGAGAAGCCAGTACTCATAGGTCTAAACTCCAAATCTTAAAAAACTCGAAATCCAGATAAAAATGTATGTGTTCATTAGATAACAAACCTCCTGTCTATATTTTTTAACTAAATTTCTTTACTAAGAAACATTTAATGTCACGCTATATTTGAAAACAGATTCATCGCTCTCGTGACCCCGCCACAACTTAAGAAACACTTGGGACTGACCTGGAGCATCCGCTCTAAACCGGAAAATAGACTCACTTCCACCAGCACCGATATTACCAGGCGGGCTTTCTATATTGGTTTGATATTCGTAAGTGACGAGGTCTTGAGAGAAAGACAAGACATCCCACTGGTATCCTGTACTAGCGTTCTCTGGGAGTTGTATGACAATGGTGTCTCCCACATTTGCCTGAACAGTCTGATGATTATCAACGTAACTCAGGTGCAACTCTGCCATTGCTACCCTCCTTTCATCTAATCTTGAGGAAATCAAGCGAGCGGCCATTGGTTGAAAGGCGAAAGCAGCTCAGATTCCTACAGAATGGCACTAAAATTTCAGCAAATCCATTATCTATAAAGCTTTTGGGTGCGGGGTGTAAGGTGGGGGGTGTAGTGAGTTAAAAATTTATTCATGTTAGCGCTTGTTTCTAGAAAGTCTTTATTTTTCCCTACACCCAATCCAAGCAAGGGTTCTACATTTTCTTAGTGCCATTCGATCCCTACCCTACGACGTTTTCCCAACCGAAATGTATACAGCCAGGTCAGTTGATATCAACACCCCACATATAGGCATCGATACCCACTTCCCCATAACCAATTTTAAAGAATCCGGAAGCTCCCCAGTAAAGACCCCAGCTATTTTTACAAATCCAGCACTGCTCGTCATCAGAGTAACCGACGACGCAGACACAGTGTCCGCCAACTTCCTTAGGATTCCCACTCTTACGATAGATGCTACTAGGGTCATTGTTATCTCTGAAGTAATCAAGGAAATCCTGGTATAGGGTAAAGGCAGCAACTAAAGGGCCCTTACCACCAGAGATCCAGGACTTCATCTGGTCTGCGACGCTCAAGACCGTCCAGCCCAATATCTTAGTTACCCGCCCCGACCAATCCTGACAAACGTTGCACAACGGGGTTGAATCAAATGGTGTGTTCGGCGAAGAGTAAGGGAAACAGTCCTCATCAACTACGCCTGTCAACTGAAAGTCATCGAGTGCCCCGCCAGGCCACCAACCACCGTTTATCTCAGGGGTTGGAGGATTACCAATGAAGTTACCGCAAGTGCGACCATGAGTACGTCCTAGACAGTAGAACAAATGTGCTTCAGAGAAATCAGGGTTTAAGTACGGGTCATTTCGTCTAACTTGGAGAGTTCCTTCTACGGTAGCACAGACTGCGAACGCTACACAGGATCCGCAGTGTTCTTGTTCCTTGACAGAGGTGATAAAGTTTTGTGCATTGACATCTCGAAGATCATAGCTTGCTGGATAAGCTGGGGCTGCTAGAAATTTAGGAACTGTTAAGCTAGCTTGGGCGATAATTTCGCGCTCGAACAGGGACGGCTCGACTCCTTGCTGCGGAACGTAGCCAAGGGATCTTGAGCGATCAATCCCAACTGAGATGTTTCTAACGCTGCCGAACATTCCTCTCGCCCTCGACGCAGCACCGTTACCGGATTCACTTACCGACTTCGGTTCTATGTACTGACTGTATTGGGATATCAGCCGTTGGTGGTACGCCGGGTCGGGGATATCCGCTTTGGGCAGTAGGGCAGGGATTGAAAGAACCTTGCCAATTGAACTGATCCCACTCCAGTCAAAAGCAACTGATGTCTCTCCGAGACTGATAGTTCCCGAGCCCGTACGATTTTTCCATTCGCCAGTTAGCCCTTGAACTTTGTACTGAATCTTAGGGGTACTTTCGCCCCTCCAGTCGTATGGGTGATAGGGGAACTCGAGATCGTAGGTTGGAAGATTGTTTGGATCACCGTTAGGATCAGGAACGATCAAGAAGAAGCCAGACATCTTAGGTCGGGGAGTTCCACCAATCTGGGGCGGGTTCCATTCCCACTTAAAGAGGGCCTTAGAACTGAGATCGGTAGTTGTCGCAGCCATGATGAAGAAGAACCGAGTACGTTGGACAAACAGATCGGGTTCAAACAAGAATGCTGCCCCGGTGTCGGATACGGGTTGGGTAACACGAAACTCGTAACCAGGTCCGAATGGCGCAACAAAGTTGACAATCAGATTAATCTGAGCTGAGCTCGGCTTTTGTGGCCAGGTGAACTGTATGATCCCATCCGTAAGCCCACCATTCTTACCATCAACGGCATTACATTGCACATTCTGCGGGCCTGTAGTTGTTGTATAACTGGCAGACGGGACGACAATCTTGACCTTCTCGCTGCTGCCAATAGCCAGCTTAAAGGGTAATTTGATGTCGTCCTGCTCAATGACCAAATGTTTGGCTGGATCGAAGTGCCCGAGCGCCTGCTCAAAATTAAACGAAACCTGGTGAATACTCTCACTAATGCTTGAAAAGCTCAAGTGTTCATCAAACTGAGCAGTGTCAGACAACAACACACTCTTCATTGCTACTGAAACGCCACCAAAGAACCCCCCGGGAGACGGAGCTTCCACTGGCTTTGGATCAGGCTGCATCCACTGACCAACCTCCATCTTGACGAACATATCAAACACTGCGTCAAGCAGTTTCTGCTGATCAACTCCCGATGGAGGTGTCCCTACGATGCTCACGTCCAGCGCCTGCATTGATCGCAGGTCGGCGCGGACGGACTGATAGTCGAACGACCCGTTGACTAGCCCAAAGTAACTGGCCCGTGCCTTAGCATTTACTGAGAAGTAGTCGTAGGTTCTCTTTTTGAAGCCGTGAGCTTGAACATCACACTGCGGAATTAAATATTGATACTTGAAGGTGAATAAGATGGCCACCTGCGGTGGGAAGGGGATGGGGGATGCTCCCAGCATACTAGCGAAATGATCAGCTCCATCAGGGGTCAACTCAATGGCGAACCCAATTGACGAGGAGGCTCCCACATCAATGTTCTTTAGGGGTTGACCAGGGCGGGCATACATGTCAAGTCCAGAGATGTCCATCTTCCCTGGGGACAGCCGCAACGGTTGAAAGTTGAAGGTTTCTCCAACTGGTTGAAGATTATAGAGCGTCTTTATCAAATGAGTCCACTTTTTCCGCTCGTCGTTGCTGGGCAATTCAACGACCAGCTCGACCATGAAGCTGAGTATCCCACCCACTGTCGTCTTCGAACCATCAGGGTTGTTTCT
Source organism: Nostocales cyanobacterium HT-58-2 (assembly GCA_002163975.1). Lineage (GTDB taxonomy): Bacteria > Cyanobacteriota > Cyanobacteriia > Cyanobacteriales > Nostocaceae > HT-58-2. Next base: position 1,193,569 of record CP019636.1, read on the forward strand.
AACCTTCTTGGTGATTGTAAAAGCAGGTTCGCCGTTAGAGTTCTTGGCAATCCGACCCCAACGCGGAGCGTAAAACCATGTATTTGGGTTATAACCCTTGAAAAGGACAAATGGCATTTGCGAGTCAACAGCTATTGCTACTGTCCCATCGACCAAGTTGAAGTTTGGCAGCGATGCAGATGTCAAGTCTAGCAAATAGGAGGGGTCAAATGGATCCGCAATCATGGCTGGAAGCCGCTCTACCTCGTCGGACGGGATCATCTTAGGCTTCGCCCTTGGATACGTGGGCGTGACGAAGGCAGTTCGTCCATAGGTGTAATCGAGAGGAAGCCCGGGCTGGTTTACAATCGGCTTTGGATAAGAGTGATTGTTCATGGGTATTTACTTCAGTGAACTTAAAAAATCAGTTAATTTAATTCTCTTTTGCCAGAGTAGGATAACCCAATCGCTGAAGACCTTTCTTTTAGCTCCTTAATTTCCGTTTTTGAACTAGAAAATTTAGTTTCTGTCAGAAAATAAATCCTCAAAGCTGCATTAATTCAAAGTTTCAAAATTCTGCTTCAATTATTGTTTTCTGAAAGTAACAAGACAGAGTTAATAATCAAGCAGATATTTGGCAAAAGCAGTAAGTCCTAAAAAATTCTTTAAGGTTTCCTGCATAAGTTACGATTCACTTTTTAGCCAATTTATCGGTAAAACACAGCAATTCCTTTACGTCTTGAAATCTTTGAAAACAAAATCTAATAACGGTTTCAAGACATCTTTTTTTTGAAAATTTTACGTATCTGATATCGTTAGCGAATTTACTGAAGTGGCAACTTTTGTTGGTGGGTTTTCACGACAGTACAAAGATTTCCGGCATTTAGAAATCTTCTGCCGAGGGGATTCGTATCTCGACGAAATATCGAAGTACAATGATTCTCAAAGTAAATAAATATTGTAGAGTACGCTTTACTTATTTACTAACTTCAACAGAAATGATACTAAATGAATCAAAATTTTGCATAACAAAACAAAGCTTTCATAACTTTCCCTCCTTTAAATTTGCCTACTACTGGCCTTTTCAGGGGATATCTTTACGAGATAGAATATGCTCGATCTAGTATTGAAACAACGCCAAATCTGAAAACTCTTGACTTGATTTTCTGACGTTTCAACGTCTAGCTTCAGTATTGCCTTCAGACTAAAACATTCCCAAAAAGAACTATTTACCGCCTATAACCCCTTTTTAGAGAAATTCCAGGCAATTGGCTGTTAAAGTATATTCTAATATCTTTTCTCAATTTTCTCAAACAAATTCTTGCCTGAATTGATAAAGGTCATGAAACTCTTCTTCTTATTGAAAAGCGCCTGTTTAAGCTTATCCTAAATAATGTTTGGATATACATATCATTATGTTCAAATCTAAGACTGAATCCTCTAACTAAAGTTAGAGAAAACTAAGCCAAAAGTATAATGATATGCTTGTCGTGCCTGAAAAATAAAAAAATAGTAGTCTAAGTTACAAGGTTATTAAGTGAAGCGGTGACAAAAAAGCGATAAAGCTTTCGGAGATTAAATCCACAGCCAGCTAAAAAAGAATTGATGCGGTCGCCAACTTGACCTTGCACACCTTTTGGTCTTACAGATACTGCTCTTGTAGTAGCTTTAGCAGAACCACCTATAAAAACAGCACCTATTGCTTTGATAGCAGCAGGAGATAACGCAATTATCGCTCCTAGCAGTACGACAAAATTCCTTACAGGCTTACATTTTACTTGCGCGTCTTCGGTTGGTATTACTCTCAAGTCTGGAACAACAGGAGGAGGTTCACTCACTAACATGAGTGGGGTCATGAGGCTTACTGATAAATCTATTGATTATGGAAAACCTATTCGCTTAGCGTCAGGAAGTGGTTTTTATATTACTTTAGATGCTGCGGTAAGTGTGCAGGGTTATGCTACTTTTTGGAGATTTAATTATGCCTTATATTAAAAATTCTCCCCGACCTGGTAGATTAGGAAGATTTAATCTTGCAAGAGTATTTGGTAATTTATTGCTTGATTTGTTTCCTGGCGCAAGTTTTACTTTCTCTTTGCGTAAGCTAAAGACAGACTACGCAGGTGCTGCGGCTAGAATAAGAAGATCATCTGGTAACAGTGAACAGAATATTGGATTCGACAGCAGTGGAAACTTTGATATAACAGCATTAACTACCTTTCTAAATGGTAGCGATGGATTTCTTGTAACTAAATTTGATAATACTGCATCCAATAATAGTACTCAAACAACATTGGGTATGCAGCCAAAAATAGCAACTTCTGGTATTATTGAACAATGGAATAATAGGGCAACAATTAGATTTGATGGTGTCGATGATTGGTTGTCGCACCCAAATCTTTCTATTAATGGATTCAGCCTATTTGCAGTTTTATTTATTACTTCTAGTTTGCCAAATGCCTATAAAGGAGTGTTTTCTTCAAACACCACTTACAACACTAGTGGAATGACGCTTTTAGTTAACTTAGAACAAAATCAAAAATGGGGAACTTATGGAGGTACGGCAATAAATTATATAGATAATAATAGACCTAAAAATACAACATTACAGGTAAACATTTCTTACTTATTAGAGATGCATTGTAATAGTGATAATAGCAATGGGAAATTTTATTTAAACAATGTTATTGATGGGAATTTCCTTACTTCTTATGGACAAACAACTGCTCATATAGGAGGACTTAACAATTCTCAAAAGTCAGCGATGCAACTAAGTGAAATTATATTTTATCCTTTTAATAATGAAGCAAACAGACAATAAATTGCACTCAATATAATGAACTATGATAAAATTTAAAATGATTATTGTATTTACTAAATATGTTCTACATACCTATAACAAGACTCGAAAATGCAAAAGGAATATTTCAAGGTTTTTATGAATTGAGTCGCCCAAAATCATTCCAAAACCCTGATGATCTTAGCCAATATTATTGCAGTTGGATATTACATCCAAAAACACAATCAGTCATGTTAGAAATACCAGACGGCACTCTTTTTATACATAAAAATGCTAATGAGAATATATTTGATAAATATTTATCACCATTTGTTGCATCTCAAAAAATTACATTTTTAGATGTTACCAAAATAAAGTTAGTTATTATAAATAACAAAGGTAAAAATGTAAGAGTTGTTGACAATATTCCTAATTATTGGAAAAAACAGTCTAAAACAAGAGAGCAATTGCAGCAAGAAGGGTGGTTTAGCACATCACCTATGGGATTACCTTAAACCGTACCTATGTATGCTTACAATAGACTTTACTGGACAATCGAAAAACAATATTTACAATGCCTACTTAAGCAGAATTATTCTTAATCAAAATACCCACGCACCATTGATAAAAGTAGGCTATGGAGAAGTACAAAAGATTGTTGTAGAAACTCCAACTAACATAGTCGTTCTACCTCAAGGGTGGACAGAGGTGAAAGCTGTGGTGATAAACGGACGATCGCTTACTCCTGCTCAAAATCCAGAGTCGCCACAAGAGAACGAATATGTTTATAACCCCTACACTAATACTGTGCAGGTATCAGGTGAGGCACGAAGTGTGCAAATCTATGGCACAGTTGAGGACGTTGGCTTCATTCCTCCTCTGCTTCCTCCTCCATACCCAAGTCTATTTACCCAATTGCCACTGCAAGGAACCATTCAATTAAATCGGCAATTTGAGCAGCAGCCCAGTGCAAGTTTTGAGATGGAATTGACTTTGGATAAAAGTACGTTACAGCAGATATTTGCTCCAGGGGCGGAACTAGATTTGTATGGACTGCCACTAAGGATAAACAATATATCCATCACAGAATTGTCAAGAGCAATTTACCCAGATGCACGGTGCAAGTTGAGCGTGAGCCTTGGTAGTCGATGGGAGAATTATTTGGAGAAACCAATTTTTCTACGAGAAGATGGCAAGAACAATGCAGCTGTGGATGAACCATTTCAAGATTCAGAGTGTATTAGTAGTGCTACTGGTGTGCTAGCTGGTGCAGTGAGTACGACTGTACAAAAGTTGCTAGAGAGGGCAGGGATTAAATATATTGGACCGGAATTACCACTGGTTCCAGTACCTCGCGACACACCACGGGATGCGATCGCCAATCCTGCCCAACTCCTACAAGAACGGTTACGTGTTGCGAACTCGTTTTTAAGATGGTCTAACCCTGCTGGAGTGGAGGCGGTGCCAATTGACAGTGTTGGGGTTTGGACCTATCAAGAATCAGATATTTTGGGTGAGGTGGAAACTGGATATGAGGCTATAGGCAAAGAGAGCAAAAAGCCGATTGTGATTTCAGACCTTAACCCAGTGGCACCAGACCTTGTCAATTTCCCCTCTTCCATAACCCTTCCCCCAGTGCCAAACTTGAAAAAGGAGACAATGACGGCGTTAGGATTTGAATACCCTAACGTTGAAATGAGTGGGAGATTTAGCGAAATCGCCAACAATGCAGCGGAGCGCACGCAGGGGAGTAGTGTACCCAGATACGAGAGAAAAGAACCACAGCGCGAGGAAAGGGTAGACGGGGATGTGTATGCTCATGTGCCATTAGAAGGTATGTCGTTGATTCAAACTATGAGTCTGTGCTTTGATATTGGCGGGCAAACAAAGACACGCTCTTTCACCACCTTGGAAGATGGGGCTGAGATATCGGTGATAAATGAAGTGTGGGGCTTTGCTTTCACAGCAATTCAGATTTATGAAGCCGCATCAGGCACCCTACGGGGTGGGGTGGGTGAATGCTGGAAACTTCTTAAGCAAACTCGTACTGATTACACTTACGACCCAACAACAGGTTACTTACTGTATGTCACAGAGAGCGGAGTCAACACGGTTCGGTTTAAGCAAGAAAATGCTGAATCACCTGAGACGCTGCAGTTGGGGGCGAGTGACCCCGAATACGCGTTGTATAATTTCATAAAAATCCCGGTTGTCAGCCGCACAAGCTACAAGTTGCAGCTGATGCCGGAGTACTCAACTGGAGGATTTGAGGTGATTAAGGTTTGTAACCGAGATGGAACCAGCAGCCTCATCCCTCTTATCAATCCCGACTACGCGCCACCCTACTACGTAGCACACGAGCGCACTGAATCAGTCGCCTTTACCTCCAAAGCCAATCCAGCAAATGAGGGATTGTCAGCGTCTCGTGGTGATAAACTTGAACCTCCCTTGATTGTGGGTGAGGAAAGCTGTTTTGAGGCGATTACCCAAATTACACCTGCAGTGTATGAGGAGAAGTATATTGGCTCTCGTAATGGCTTGCCCATTTACCAAAGAGGGCGAGAAATATCACCACAAAAGTGGGTGAAGTACGTAAAAAAATTTAAAGCACAGGGACAGGCGATCGCATCTGCACTGGAGGAAACTTCGATTGAGCAGGGAACGGGGAACCCGCCCACAGCACAGAAGCGACCACCCAAATATGAGCGAGAGGAGCCGCAGTCAACTGTACCAAAGCAGCAGTATAGGTATTATCTGCAATCGGCTGGGTACACCATGGATGACCCGATAGGAGGAACTGAAAGCTTTCCCTTGGCTCGCACGCTGGAAGAAGCATTGACAGCAGCGCGGTGCAAATATGCAATCGAAAATTGGAGAAGTGGACTGCAAGAGCGCTTGCAAATACCGGGCAATCTGGGGATTAAAGAGGGCGATCGCTTTAATTATTGGTGTAATGGGGAATACCGTGAGCGCGTGGTTTTAGGGGCAAGTACCACGCTCAATATACTGGGAATTGTAGACGGGCAGCCAAGAGTGACGGCAGTGACTTCCCTCACACTTGGTAGATGGGGACTGGCAGGGCAGGGCTTTCCTGACATCTCTTACAAGAAAGTTTCAGTTCCCAAACAGGTTAATTCTGCAATTAGTGTGCTTGGGTTTCAAGTTGTCAGTGCCCAACTAGGACAAGTGCTAGATTGGAGCAATATTCGCTCTAGGAGGAATCCGTGATGTATTCTGCTCAAGATGTTGTCAAAGTGTGGAAAGCGCTCTTACCGAAAATTATTAAGTCGAATCAAGGGATAGAGATTACAGTCAAAGGGCAGACAACTATTTTGACAATTGATTCCTTAAAATCTCAAACTAATACGAAAAGAAACCTAACTTATCGGGGTTAATAAATCACGGGTGCGGCTGCGTGTATTTGCACATTTGAATTATTTAGAGCATAAGCCAACATTTTCCTTTTCTTAGCTCCCGTTCGTCTACAACTGTCGGCTAAGCTTTCTACTTTAGAACAAGTAATTTCTGGATTAGCGTTTGTTGTTTTTAACTGCTCTCTTAACAATTGTCGATTTTGAGAGTCCCATTCATATAAATTCAGTCTTGTCAGATTTATGTAGGGATTTAGTCTATAACTGTCCACGCATATATCGCCACTGCTAGGCGGGTTTGTATTGTCAATTATATTACAAATACTTCTGCGCCAATCTTGTTCATTAATGGTAAATGGAAGAGGGTTTTGATATTGGTAACTACTACCAGAGACAGTGTGAATAATCCTTTCTTCTCTTTGAATTGTATTCCCTTGTATTAATAGACAAATAATTTTTACCCATCTTGATGAATTTAAAAATCCCAGTTTTAATGTAATAAACCTTTTATTTCTTAAGGCAGTGATAAAGACTTGCCAAGCTAAGTTATTATCAATATTTAAATTTAAATTTAATGGTTGTGAGCGATCACCCCCTAAGTACAACTTTCTAGCAAAGGGGGTTGGGATGTAAGTAGTACCAAGAACATCAAGATCGGATGGTTGCACTTTAGTCAGGCTTTGTGATCTAATTTCCCAAGTACAGCGATTTCTATTTTCACCATCATCCCATAAGGCAGCAACTCCAAACCTATTCAAAGGAATACTATTAAAGCCAACAGTCATAAAATCGCCACTTAGAATACAGCTAGCAAGATATGTTGTAGTATCATTTGTACCAACTGCCGTACAATTAATGTAATCATCTGTTGTTAAAAATTCATAATTTTCTAAACGTCGATAACGCAACCCAAAATACTGATAGTTAAATGCATTTCCTGATGTTGGAGGAGTTGCAGAAAAGGAAATATTAGAAGAACTATAATTATAGTAATCAAAAGTTGCCCATTGTGGAGGAGTTATATAAAACTCTGGAGTTACACCAGGAGGGGCAAGATAAAACAATCTCCTTTCAAAGATTTCAACCGAAACATTTAAAACATTTCTTCCTATGGTGCCAAACCCTAAATAACTTTTATAAGTAATATCTAATCTATAAATGTCTGGGTATTCTAATACAGAAAAAACGATTGGCAAAGCCGTTGTTTGTTTTGTTTTTTTACCTGTGACTCGATACTCTATTGTTCTTTCTGTAGAATTTTCAAGTTGCGGTTTGTCTGTAGAAAACAACCACCATTCCCCCTCATCTGTCTGCACCGCCAAGCACTCACCTGCTTTTAAATCTGTGGCACAAATTCCTTGGATACGTCCTTGTGGAGTTGTAAACCATACTTGGGAACGCGATCGCCCTCCGTTACTTGTGGCGATGATGATGCGATTGAGAGAGCGTTGCCAAATTGAAATGTCCACTAGTAAACCTTGAAAGTAGAATTAACCGCGCTGAATATATCTCTTATTTCGTTGTCTGATTTATCTCCTGTGTAGAAGGCAATTAACCCTAAGTGCCCATAATAATTACCCAATCCATTCCCACCTATTATGCCGCCAGAATTACTAATCAAATCAGTGGTGTTGGAATTGCTACTTAATATTTGATTATTACGCCAGATAGCGTGTCCTCTAGAGTTGTTAGAAAAAACCCAAATGTACGGGGTAAAACTAGAATAAGCTGCAACAGAAAAATCCAAATCATTTGAATACTGAGCAAATCTAATACTGCTATTAGAAACATATCCTAGATGTAAGTTTGTATTCGGACTGTTGTCGCTTCCAGTCAAAAAATAATTAACGCTATTTGATGAAGTCCTTGCTTCGACAACCGCTATTGTATATTTAACGCCAGCAAGATAACTTAAATTTGCATTTAGGTATTTATTGCCACTAAACAACACAGAAGGTATGCTGCCATTCGCAAAAATTCCTTGCTTGTAAGTTGGTTGATTTGTCGAATTTCCTTGAGTAGCTGTTTGATTTGCTGAAGCCCACTGACTGACAAGGGCATTATCTTGTAAAGATAAATTTCCGCTGTAAAAATATTCTCTTAATCCTTGAGTAGGTAATACCAGTTCGGATGGTGCGGATGGTGTTGTTGGCGTAGTAGTGGGAGTGGGGGAAGCTTGTACCCCATAGGAACCTTGAGCAAAAGTATAAGTATTACCACTTTTGGTTAAGACTCCAGAGGAATCATTAAATAAAGTAAAATTTAAAAAGTTATTTCCTGTACCGTCAGTAATAAAACTATCATTTCCACCACTTCCTGTTACTATTTGAACATTACCATCTGAATATAGGGTTACTTCCCAAACAAGAGTTGGAGATCCAATAGTTCCTGATGTTGACAAGGACCCTTCAAAACGAATTCTAAAGCTTTCCCCAGGAGTATCTTGGCTGACGAATACTTGTTGGTAAGAGTGATCTCCAGAATTTAAAAATATTCCTCTGCCTGGGCTGGAAGTGCCGATATTTGAATAAGCATTTGAACCATAGCCAAAAGTTATATAACTATTGCTACCAACAAAAATATTGGTTTTGTAAGTGGCATTGTAGAAAGGGAAATCAAAACCAATATCACCAACGTTAATATTGCCATCATCCACACTCCCTGATTGAATCAGTTGCATTCCTTGGCTGCCTTTAAGAGTAGCTAAGGTAGAACTAAATACTCGGCGTGGTTTGGTGTCTTGTGCTGCTTTCGCAGGTGGTGATAAGTTTTTTAATCCAGGGCGTAGCCCGCCTCTTACACCACTCATAGAAAGAGCGCGGGCAAGAGGGAAAACGCCGCGATTTACACCCGACGGGAACGACATTAAAAATCCTCCGCTGTCACCACAACCGTAACAGTGACACCAGAACCGAGCGCTGTTTTCATTGCTCCGCGCAGTGTCCATCCTGACTTCAAAGGCAGGAAAGGCATTGTGGCGGCATTGATTTCCAAAGCTGGGAGGTTGGTTCGATTTAGCCCGTTGACTTGGTTCGCGGTATCAAGGATAACCGCACCAGCTGAACTTGTGATACTACCAGCAGGACCAGCAGGACCTTGAGCACCTGTATCTCCCTTATCCCCTTTATCGCCCTTCGCACCTGGTAAACCAGCAGCACCCTGAGCACCTGCGTCTCCCTTGTCCCCCTTATCTCCCTTGTCGCCTTTATCACCCTTCGCACCTTGGGGAATAGTAAAATTAAGTACTGCTTTGCTACTAGTACCGGAATTGGTAACTACTGCCTGTGTTCCAGCAGGCGCAGTTGTGGTTGTCCCAATTGCCAGAGTAGGCGGTTGGAAATCCCCCTCCCACTCCCTTATACAGGGTGGTGAAGCGTGGCTAATTGAGGTGATTTGATTGCCGTCGTAGACGAAGCTATAAGTTATACGGTAGCTCGTTGCAGGGAAGTTCCCCGCACCAACGGCAATTATCGCCGCACCTGGGGCGAACAAGGAGAAATCAGTTGCGGCTGTGGGTAGTGCCGTGACTACCGCACCTTGGCTCCAGTTGGCAATAGTAAATTGCTGCGATGGACCTGCAACAACAGTGAATCCAGTAAATCGGCGTATTTCTCCAGTGTCTTGGCGTTGGAGGTAAATGTTGACTGAGAGCGGATTGAAATTGCCTTTGGTGTTACCAGCCAAAACATCTGGGTAGTTTGCCCGTATCGTACCCTTACCACTGGCATCACAGGGATAATTTAGGGTAAGAGTTACACCTTGCCCGGATGCGATCGCCTGATAATTGCTCCATGCCCCCGCTGCGCTTTCACCCGCTACTGTTCCGACGATTGCTCGGATTGCTTCACTTGCGGTTGGGATGTACGATGGTGGGTCAACATACACAGCACCATTGCCGTTGATCACAACTTTCTGCCCTGCTGTATTGGGCGCAAGTCCCCCAATCGTGCGCCTTGGCTTCAAGGGAAAATCATAGCCACCGACAAGCGCCGCACCTGAGAGAATATCAAATGATAATCCCCCAGATGGGACGACTCTGTATTTGTCACCCAAGTCAAATACTGCACCGCCAGGAAGGAGTTTGCCCAGTGGATTGTAATCACCTGACTGAGTGCGGATGCTGGGTAAGACGCCAATTGTGGAACCGGGCGTTATTTGATTGTTTAACTCAGTAACAGAGAAGTAAGGTTTGACTGCTAGTGCGATCGCCTCCCCTGGCTGCAAGGTATCGGGAGTGATGAAAGAAGTGGTGAGGCGTGGAGTCCATGGGAAATAGCCACCGACCGAGGGGAATGCTTTCCCCTGTGAATCTTGAGTGCGAATTGTGCCATCAGTTTGTACATAGCCAATGAATTTGACCATGAATAAACCATTGAGCAAGTCCGGGCTTTTGCGGTCGTTATACTCCAGTTCAATGCCAAACTCTATCCCAGCTGCCAGCGCAATCGCATCGTTGTTATAGAGCCAGTACTGTGCTTCCCAAGTAGGGAGCACCTTGCCCCCCGTTGCTTGTCCTGGGTAGGGAGGGGTAGGGATAGTGGTGAGGGGATTAACTTCAGTGATGGGGCGATCGCTTCCTCCCGGTCCACGGGTATCGGCAACGTAGGTAGTCGGACTACCAACTCTCACCCAGCGACCAATATCAGCTGCTACTACATCAGGTGAAAGGGATAGGTTAGAGTCAGCGCGATACTCAAACCACTTTGATTCAGACGTCACCCAACGCACGCAACCATCCAGCCTTGTACTACCTGTGGGAAGATTGGCAAGTGTTGCCACTGTGGGGGCAAGTGCAATATGGGCGTCCTGCGACAGCGTGATTGTGACGGGTAGAGGAGTTTTGGCTGATTGCGCTTCGATGCCTAGACCAAACTGGAAGCCAGGGACCCTCGCAATCTGCACATGAGTGCTGGGGTCGTTGCTTGAGCCAGCACTGAGCACATAGTAATGAATATCCCAGCCTGGTTTTTGCACCGAAGCTGGGATATTCATCAGAATTCTTTGTCCGGCAGTATATGTAATTGCTGCGCTAACTGATGGTTTGTTGAAGCCTGCACGGTTCTGCAATTGGAAACTAAAGTACAAAGTGCCAGCAGTGATGAAATTTCCACCACTGCTAACTTGCACTTGCCACTGTGGGCACGTTTCTCCTACACCTGCATACTGGGGTAACATTCGTTACGGTCAGAGGATATCCCCAAGATGTTAGCACAAGAAAATTTACGGAAATGCGATCTCATCAAGATAGACATAGCTCTAATTTTCATATTTTTTTAACGCTTCAATAATTCTCTGTGCCATAAGTGGCGGCACAGAGTTACCAATTACCTTTGTATCCAATGCTGATTTTCCAGACCATTGATACGAGTCTGGGAAAGACTGTAACCGTGCTAATGCACGAGTGTTTAGAGAGTGCACATCACCCTCCATCACCGCATCAATAATCTTATTTCTATTGCCCTTCTTGCCGTCATCACCCAGGCACCTCAAAGTCCAGCAAGGCTCTTGTGGGCTTCGTGTTTTAGGGATATTGAATGCGCCTACTCGCTCAATAAGAAGCGCTCGTGGCACTCCTTTCGATATTGATGCTGGGATGGTCCAAATAGGCTCATTATCAGTGCCTACTTCACGCTCTCCATTGATGCCTTTTTGCTGCCCGCTCACTAAAAAAGCTTTGGTTTGAGCGTTGCATCCCCGACGCATTGTCCCCGAAAAAAGTGGGCAGCCTTCGTTTTGTTGATCTGTCGGCGTAGTTAGATCTTCGTTGTAATAAGGCTGCCCATTTTTTTTACGTGTAAGACCCTCGTGAGTAAAGCTAGGTTCATTAAGTGCTCTTGTCTTGTAGCCCAACCGGACAGATTTGGAGTTTTGTTGATCCACCAGCTGAGTTTTCAGTCCTAAAGCTTGAATAGCTTTTTCTTGCTTGGGCGTAAGTTGCGATCGCGGTAATTCTGGCAATAAGTCCTCTATCGCCTTGTACCAGCCAACCCAAGGTAATTTGGGAGCACTGAATAAATCCATCTGCCCGTGCAAGAATTGCGCGTGAGTCGCCTCTATTTTGGGCAATGGGACGCCTTTGCCAGCAATCATGATTAATCTTCGGCGACTTTGAGGAACGCCAAAATCAGCCGCATTTAAGATAAGTTTTCTGCTTAAGATTTGATAACCTCTTTCTTCTAGGTAATTGCAGAAGTCAATATATCCTTGGTAATTGGCGTAGTCCTCCACGTTTTCCAAGATGATGCAGTCTGGCTCAATTATCTGCTCATGCCAGAAAATCTTAGTGAGGGATGTGGCACTGGCTGTTGCTAGCGACTGAGCACAATTTTTCTTCGCCGCAGTGTTGGCGCGGCTGAAAACTTTGCACTCTGGTGATAACTGCCAGATGAGAAGGCTGCCAGAGCGTCGTCTCTCACTCTTCGAGGGAAACTCCAACTTGTGGGGGTCAAGGGTAGTCACGTCAGCAACCACACAGGGACCAACGTTAGCTTGGTAGAGGGCAGCGATCGCAGGATCTAGTTCCACCCCAAGAGTTTTACAACCAGCTGCTTTAGCTCCCAGAGAGAAGCCTCCACCACCTGCATAGTACGAGATGCAGAAGTTCACGGCTGAACCTCAAACAAAGATAGTTGAACACCCTGGCGCTCTTTCTTACGACGCTGAACCTCTTGTATGGCTTTGCGAGCCTGCCTAACTTGATTGTTAAACCATGTTTGGTCACCGTGCCATGTTTCAAGTTCTAAGCAGCGAGAGTACAAAGCCCCGTCGCAAATAGCATCGAGAGCAACTTGCCCATCGCAAGTGTAAAATGTCCATTTTCCTACAGAAGAAACTTTGCGTTCAACGCAGAAATTGTCAGCGTTGCCGCAGTAACGGAACCCAAGATTAATCAACGCTTCCGCCTCTTCCAACTGAATCGGAGACAACCAACAAGGAAAATTTGATGTTTTCATTTTGCCCTTAAAACTCAATTTCTTTAATATCAACAACCCGTCCGTTAACCTTCACCAGTTCACAGCCATTCTTGGGATCTGATGCCCAATCAATAGCAATTTGGCGGTAAGTATCACTGCCGGACAGTAAGTATTTCCTCATGTCTTCTAAAATGGTTTTAAAATCTTCCTCTAAAAAATTGACAATCTCAGTAACAGATTGCAGTCCCCTGATTTTAGTAGCAGATTTAGCTTTTAATGACTCAACCAAAGTCTTCACTTGCTCCATAGAAACCCCTAACTGTAGGAGCCAGCAATAAGAAACGCTCCGACCAGCAATAATGATCATTCTGAGCCAGGATTAATTGCAACTATGTTAGTGAGTTGAGCCAGGATTATCTACAACTGGGACAGGATTAACTGCAACCAGCCAGCAATAACTTGCTTTGAGCCAGAATTGTTTGCAACTAGAATCAAAAAAATTTTTGTTAAAATATTAGTAATATTAATAACTAATTAAATAGGTAATCCTGCGGCTAACATTTGTTCTTGTAATTCGCGTGTTCTGGTGGGGTCAAGTTGTCCTCGTAATAAAGAGCGAATCTCAGATGGTTTAGCATTTAACTGTTCAGATAGGCTTTTGACGTTGTAGCCATGCCGCGTCAAAGTTGGCTCTAAGTCATCAATCTGCTTGGACAGAATCGACTCGACAATGGAGAGCGTGACAATTGCTTCCCCCATACGATGAGCTTCCTCGAAGGATAAAGATAAGTGCATTTCTATTTGAAGGGGGGTTCTCAACCGCGTACAGAGTAGGTCAATGGCTTCTGCTGTAATTAAATTCTCCAGTAATGTTCCTTCTTTTGTGCAGGAAGAAAGCAGCCATTCGATGTACTGGCGCTGGCTACCCCCAATACTGTCGAGAGAGAAGATGACTGTGCGGTAGCCGATTTCTTCCATCATAGGACGACGTAAATCATTTTTGAGTTTAGGATGGCCTGCCAGGATAATAGAAAGGATGCCCCCACTATCTTCCACCACTTCAATTAGGCGCTTGAGTCCTGTCAAAGTGCTGCTATGTAGGTCGTGCGCTTCATCGACAAACAGAGCCACTGGCTTCTTACCTTTGCGAATTAGCTCTTGCAGCTCCCTTTCCCGCTTTTCGCCTTGAGTGGAAATCTTGACTTCCTTATCCGATGATAAGTCGTAGAACAAGGCAGCAATGAGCGTTGGTAAGGTCGCTCGATTTTTATCTACTGACAGAGATTTAGAAACCAATATCTTGCCTTCTTTCTTTAAGGCTTCTTGCAACCGCCGCAATGTCACAGTCTTGCCGCACCCAACAACGCCTGTGACAGCAATCATTTTCCCCTGTGGAATTGCCGCTTTAATCTCTTTAAACAACTGCCTCAAGTGGTCTGTTTCGTAATATCCTGCTCGCCGAAATTCCTTCACCAACCCATAAAATTCCATCACTTCAGTCAGCATCTTTGTTTTCCCGCCTTTGCTTAAAGTAGTGCCGCACTCGTTCCAAAATCACCTTTTTAGAAAGCGTTTGGGCTAAGAGTTCATCGATGAAAGCCCGCTCTTGCTCCGACAATCTTGCTAGGGGTAGGGCAAGGTTATCCGCAATGGCTCGTTTGGCAGCGAGGATGCTGGGATAGGTAAACTCCTGGAATGGGTCTGGATCTTGGAAAGGAATGATTATGGGTTCGCTCTTTGGCTGTGATGGAGCCAGAAATTGAAGCTCTCGGTTTCCTTCTAAGGCGGCCCGAGGCAAAACTAACCCAGTAGCCAGGGCAGCAATTCGGTCAGCTCGCTCCTGCGTTTTACTTTTCTTAAACTTGCGGTAGCGATGTAATGGAATCGGCCCGTCCACGGGTAGGTAAGGCCCATACTTAGTTCCGTCTTTCTCCACGTATAATTCATTGTCAAACAACCCCCACCAAAGGACGACAGTTTCTCCTGCCAAGTCAGGGTTTACTTCGTAAGCCACCCCTGCTACTGATACCCTGGCACAAGCATCCACCTTACGTTGTTCCGGCTCCCTGGCAAAAGTACAAAACCGCTCCCAGCTACACATGGACTGCAATCCTTTTACTGGTAAGTGTAAAAGCCAATCTTCTAAACGAGAATGGTTCTCTTGGCGATGGGGTTGATTGTTATAGTGCAGCAGGTACTGGTGCAACCAACGGTTGGCTTCTTGTTCCGTTTGGGGTTGGTGAAAGTGGTAAAGGGTTTCATGGGCTTCCTTCACTGTCCGAAACGGGCGTTCTACTTTGCCTTTCGCCCGAGCCGTTACCCGCCGCCCGTCTTTGCCATTGGGCAGATGAGTAACTAATTTTACTCCCAAACATTCCATGACGTTCTGAAATACCCGACTTTTGCTAATCGGGCCATTGTCCGTATAAAGCATTTGTGGAATACCTTGAAAACCAAACCCTTCTATGGTTTTGGCACTCATGGCGTTAAATAGGAAGCGCAAAGCCGCTTCTACGTCCTCCCCATAAACACAGTGGTATTCCTGGTAACATACTCCACTTCTGTCATCAACGACACTGTAGAGCATCAACTGTGGGTTTCCACGCCCTGGCTGAATCCAAGTAGGAAGATCAAGGTGTTTTAAATCTGAGGGGCTGAGATCAAAGTGCCAGCAATCATTGCTCATGTCAGCTTGAAAGCGCACCGCAGGAGGCTGGCGCGTCATTGAGGTGTGGTCGTAGCCCCAGGTTTTTTAGTAGTAGTTGACGCTACTTTTAGTCAACAATCCGGCAGGAGGCTGGACAAATCCATCAGGCGTTTCCATACCGTACTCTTCCAGCAGTTGAATTGCCCGAGCAGTTGAGACATGTCTTCCTTTCTTGTTGCTGGTACGGATTTTGAAGGCAGCAATAATTTCGCAGTAGCGTTCCATCTCTGCTGTTGATAACTTGCGCGGTGTCCCCCTATCTGAACGCCCTTCTGCTTTGGGACGAGACCGCTCTCGCAATGCCCGATACACTGTGTCTAGTGACACACCGTAGCTAGTGGCAGCTTCTTCAATCAGTTTTCGTCGCTCTCGAGACCTTGGTGGAAATAATTCTAGTCTCTGCCGTAATTGAACTAACGCATCATTAGGAATCTGCTTCCGGCTCATGGTGTTCCTTGGGCCTTTGCAATGTAACTGTAGAGCGTTGGCTTAGAAATTCCCATGATTCGGCAGATTTCTTCAATGGTGTACTGACGCTCGTTGTAGAGCTTGATAGCCAATTGACGCTTTGGCGCATCTAATGCTTTAGGTCTTCCTCCCTTGCGCCCCCGCGCTCTAGCTGCTGTCAATCCGGCTTGTGTACGTTCTCGAATCAGGTTGCGCTCAAATTCTGCTAGTGCGCCAAACAGATGGAAGATTAATTTACCACTGGTTGAGGTAGTAGCTAGAGCCTCAGTTAAGCTGTGCAATTCGATACCGCGCTCAGATAAGGTTTCCACCATTTGGATTAAATCTTTTAAGGAGCGTCCCAAACGATCTAATCGCCATACTACCAATACGTCTCCTGCACGGGCTGCCTCTAAAGCCTTTGTTAATCCTGGACGGGCTACTCCTGCTCCGCTAAGTCTATCCTCATAAATCCGACTACATCCCGCCTGCTTTAGGGCATCTTTTTGCAGGTTTAGATTCTGGTCGTCAGTGGAGACACGGGCATAGCCAATCAGCATTTAGAAGTTAGCTTTAGTTAAGAAACTCATTGCTTATGATTATATCTTGCCATAGATTATTTAACTGAGTTTTTTAACCAAAAATTAACTGTCTTTGGCGGTGGTCGCAAGCAAAACTTCTTGGTCAAGAAAAGGGTGGTTTTCTTTACTTATAGTTGTAATTAATTCTGGCTCAAATTTCTTATTGCTGGCTGGTTGCAGTTAATTCTGTCCCAGTTGTAGATAATCCTGGCTCAATTCACCAACATAGTTGCAATTAATTCTGGCTCAGAATGATCATTATTGCTGGTCGGAGCGTTTCTTATTGCTGGCTCCTACACCTAAAGCAACCTCAGAATCAGCACAATCAAGCGCATCATCATCTTTAGGCAGCTCAATTTGCTGAAGATTTGATTGTGATTGGATAACTCCTAATGTATGAGGTGCAATTTGCTCAAGAACTTGTTCGGGCGGCAATCCTTCTGACACGCGCATTTCTTGGGGCAATCGGGCAGCAGCTCTTTGATGCTTCAAGATTTCCTGTTCTTCAAATGTCGTATCAATCCCTGCTAGTTTTCGGGTTTGAATATTTGCAGCCTTGTGCAAAACAGTGTTTTGATACCATTCCCACTCAATAGGAATGTTTGCAGGGTCCTTCTTAAAATGCTTGAGAACATTTGCCCTCTTCTCATGCAAATCACCACCATGCTCTTTAATCCATTTTTGGGCGATCGCAGTGTGGAAATTAAAATCAAGCTTCCCCTGCTCAGTTTTCCAAGGACCGCTCGGTAGCCAATTCCACTGAATGTCCTTAGAGTCAACCCGTTTGTCGTAAAACGGGTCGTGCCCGCATGCTGGAATATTTGCCTTCACGATAGGCGTGCTCGTTAGTTGCAAAGACTCGGAATCATTATCCAACGTAGCGAGTAAATGAGGATTAGTTTCTTCCACCTCTTCAAAATGAGAATGATTTTTTTTCTCTTTTTCCGCGCAGTCTGAGAGAGTCTGAATTAAGTCTGTATTAGTCTGAAGAGTCTGATCGCGCGCGCGATCTATATATATGTCATTGTGAGATTCTTCTAACTCAGTATTAGTTTTTTCTAATACATTGTGAGATTCTTTTAACTCAGTGTTAGATTTTTCTAACACCCTGTGATCTTTTTCTGTCTTAAGGTGTGACTTAGGCGCAACAAGGTTCTTAGCCTTCCACCCAGTAATTTTGAAATCAAATAAGCCCAAGCTTTGCAATTTAGCTTGAGACTGATTAATCGTTTCGCGACGGACGCCTAGCTCTAAAGCAATCTCAGACTGAGAGGGTAAATCTACAAAGTGATCGCCCCAACGCTCAAGCTTAAACAAGTACCAAAACAAGCGACGGTCAGTTTTAGTTAGTTGGTCACTTATTAAGATTTCAACAACAGAATCATCTAGCTGAACAAAAGACCGTTGAGAAAAATTAGCCTGTTGAGCAACTGCCATCACCCTACCTCCTCAAACGTGACCGTGATTCCCAACTCAGCGCAGATAGTCACAGCTGTAGAAGTGACCATTTCCCCTTTCTTGCCAAACAAGTGCAAGCGCTTACGATGCTCAGGGAAAAATCCTGAATACGCCAGGACTTGACCTATAGCCGCTTTCCAGTCCTTAATATTCTTGACTTCGATAATTTCTGTATCGGTCAGCAGGTCAATTCTCCCCACTGGTGTTTCAACTTCTCGCAATCCGCCAAGTTGAGAGTGTAAGCGATCGCAAACTGTATCTTCAATCGTGTTACGTTCAGATCGTTGAACAAACTCGCATAATCCAATTTCTGCAAATCGGTCAAGGTCTTTTTCAACAGTCCTTCGGTGACAACCAAGGTTTGATGCAATCTCAGCCGAACTAGGCAAAGAACCATAGATAAGCCGACCATCAGAGTTACGACCAGCAAAAGCACCAATCATTAACAGGTGAAACCAAAGTCGCAACTGCGAACCAGTGAGTTTATGAGAGATGGCTAGCGCTGCATCAGACCGAGCAACCATGAAGAATCCGTCTACATTGTCACCATCAAAGCCTTCCGGGTGAATATGATTACGCTTAAGCATCACTCCACCTCCTCATTGGCACAGCAATATGCCAACATTTTTTCTGTTAGAATCATAGGTAATCTCAAATAAGATTGCTTGTCCCCTGCACTGTTCCACCAGTCGGGGGCACTGTTTTTAAAGCTTCGGCTTCGCTCAGCTTTAACCCCGAGCGTAACCGAGGGGTTAACCCTTCGACTACGCTCAGGGTTGATCCAGTTTCTGAGCCAGCTGCAACAGCTGCTGCAACGCCTCAACAGGATTTTTCTGCTCAGCTGCCCAGGCAGCGATCGCACCCAGTGACGCCAAGAACTCTTTGGAGTTGTTATCTCCAATGCGGGCAATTTCGTCCAAGTATGGCTTGAATGATTGGGGATATCTGCATGGCGTAGTTGGCAAATGAACCCACTTTGGTGGCTCTTTGCGTAAATAGCTGGTTTTATCCTCTGGCATAAGTCGAAACCTGTTTTCATTGTATCATAATCACTTGACTGTAGCACGAGTGAACACTCGTTTTGAAAAATTGATACACTCATGATTTATGATTTGATAACTACTTGATTAAAATGGACGAGGTTTTGATAGATTCCTCGACTATGCGACTTCCTTAGGGCAGTCGCTTTTTGCATTAAGGCAAAGCAAAAAACCGCTCCTCGCCCACAACCCAAGAACGCACCTTTTTCCGGTGCAATAGCGATTTCCCGGCTGTTTGTGCATGGGGGAGATTTATACCCAAGATTTTGGCTATTTGTTCTGTGCTCAGTGCTTCATGATCTTTGAGGGCTCTTAAAAATCTTTTTTCTACGGTTTGGGGAGTTGCTTTTTGACGTAACGATTCCTCGTCCTTTGGTAGCGCCCACCATCCTGGTGCGTTGTGATACGCCCCGCGAAGATAAAGAATCTTTCTGTCCTTGCGAAGTTTTCGGAGATTGAGTAATGTCATGGTTTGGGATATGCCGAGATGATTAATAACATCAACCGTTTTTTGTGGTTCATTCTCCAGAAATAGAAGAATTTGCGCCATTTTCTCAGGGTTGGGCTTGCCTGCTTGCTTTTTGGGTGGCGAGTATGCCGACTCTACTCTCGGTCTTGTATCTAGCTTCAGGGGTTGAGGATCTAACCCTATGCGATCGCAGCAAGCAGCGCAGTATGGTTGTGCTCGTACAAAGGTTTTTGGGATGCAGATGCGATCGCACCTAGAGCATTTATATTTTGTTGTTCCTGGGTACAGGTAACATTTAGTTTCTATTGCAATCATTTTTTACCTGGTTTGCGCTTGTGTGCTAGAAAAACTATGGATTTGGTTAGGCATAAAAACTTTATCTTTCACTTGCGCCCGCTCCCTCTGTGTGAATCTAATGTTTCTAGATCCTGTTCAGGAATCCACAGGCAATTACTAGGAGAAGTCTGAATACGATACTGCCAAAATCCTCCTTTTGCCCCTAATAGCCAGACTCGCCCCCACACAACGCCTTCTATGTCGAGAACTTGGCACTGCACCGGGGTGCCTTCGGAGTAAGGGGGAAGCTGTGTACCCCAAGGAGCTTCGTGGTAAGGTTGCAGGGAGGCTAGATACAAATTTTTTAGTTGTGCAAGGTTCATGATTCGTCTCCTTGTTCTGCTGGCGAAAACAGGCTCAATTGCACATATCTTTCTGGCTTGCGAGTTAAAGCGCCTTTCTTCTGAAGTTGTGCCAGCAACAAATCAAAGTCATCTGGCTCTAAACCCCATTCATCGCAAAAATTATCTTTGTCTATGCTCGGACTGGCTTGTCCGTAACTGCAGAGCAGTGCAAAGTAGAAGTAAGTCATGGGATTGATAACCCTTAATTTTTTAAGGCGCTTGATATCTTCAGCGTCTAGGGTCAACTCTTTCTTTGCGTTAGGAATTGTTATATCTGCTACTAACTGCATAATTAGGCTACCTGTAACTCGGTTTGCAATATCCGCAATTCTTTAATTGAGTAGCGCTCGCACTCGTTGGGCTTGCCTTGCCGCTCTTCCCAACGTACAACTGCCTCTTCTGTCTCTGCGTTGATGTCTTCCACAACTCCGTGGAAGTTGTATCCCACTGCGTAAGAATCAGCGAGCGCCACCTTTGTCCCAAAGGTGATGCCGTTGATTTCAATTAGTGGCTGAAATTTTTGAAAGAATTCTGCGTTCACCCATTGCTCTTCTCCGCCCAAGTCCCACTGGATAAGGTAGGGGTTCTCTCCGCTGCCAATTTTGATGATGGTGCAAGGGTTGGTGGTACCAGGGCAGATGGCGAAACGTGCCCCAACCTCAAGAGCCACTGCTTCTTGGTGACCTTCTTTTAAGCACTTAATTTTATTCCTCTCTTCTTGGCTCAGTTCGCCCCAAATCTCTCTTTTAAGATTTTGATGTTTTAGGGCGACTGGCTCAAACTCCTGCCAGCTTTCAGATTTGCTGAGAACTTCCCTAAATTCCTTCAGTGCTTGGGGTAGTCCTCTTAGTGCTTCGAGTTTCTGTGCGATCGCCTTTCGATCTGCTTTGGTTCCTAGAATTTCACTGGCGGGTTTGACTAGTGGTTGATAGAAACTTTTGGGAGTGTTCACGATTACAGATGCCAAAGCCATCGTCAAAAGTCGTGTTACCTCCCTCAGCTTTTGCTCGGATTTGAATTCATCCGTCCGGGCTGCGATCGCCCGCAGGTGTAACTCTGGCTCTCCCCGCGTGGTTGGCGTAAACTGGATCGAGTGTTCTAATTCTTGTATACGTTGTTTGAGTCGTTCATTCTCCTCTTGCAACTGCACACTCTGAAGACTTGCAATTTGGCTTCGTAACCTATCATTTTCTTCTCGAAGCTGCTTCGCGATTTCTCGAGCTGCTGTGATTTCCTCGCTCACTTGGGAAATCGCTTTTTCATGCTCCTCTACCCTTACCCCCACCCGGATATCTGCTTCTAGCCGCTCAATCTCGCGCTTGTGTTGGGCAATTATTGCTTCAACTTCTTCTTGGCAGTAGATCCTGTTGCGACTTGGAGAAATCTCCACCTCTTCTGAAGGTATCAGGAAATTGTTACTAATCAATTCCCGTGTCCCATCAGCAAATTCCACAAAGGTTTGCTGGCTGCTGGCACTATAGCAAGGAATAGCTTTTTGCCCCCCATAGTGAGGATGATCATCTGATATGGTTATCCAATTGTTAAGTTTTGTATCTGGTGAATCCTCACCAGATAGAATTTTTTTGGCGGCTTGCTCGTGTGTTTTTCCTCTTCTGTTGTATTTTCTTTTTGTAGCTGCTGGGATTTCTCCTGAACTTTCCAAGCGATTGCGAATTCTGCCAACTGTATTCTTGTCGCAATCCAGCATTTTGGCAATTTCGCGATTACTCCAGCCGATAAATTCGGTATTAGCAAATAAGGATTTGACTTGCTCTTGTTTCTCTTCGCGTGCTATCGCCTCAATGATTGTGAGCGCAATATCCCTTATCTGGTGTGCGACCGGGCAATTTAAGAGCATTCCCAGTCGTAAAGTGGCTCGTGGAGTCCAGCCATCTTCCCCGTCGAGTTCCCCCTCGAACTCCAAATAATGGCGCTCATAAGTCGTTATGATCTCGGCAGTTGTAACATCGTAAAAATCGGCTATCTCCTCCGTCGTCGCCGTTTCTTCTCCTCCCTTCCACAAAGCTATAAATGGGGCTTTAGCTTTGGATAGGACAGCGATCGCTTTGTCATTATTTAAGGTAGATGGTAGTGTAGTCATGATTTCATGTCATTAAATAGCTAGTTTTTTGCTGCTGGGAATGCTAAAATTCCTAGCTTCATATTTGTTTGTTGGCACGCTATAATCAGAGGCAACAAAATCAATGTGTTGAGTGAACCGCAGTAAGCGAAGACACAATTAGAGGTGACAGTAATCACACTTATTTATTTGTTGTTAAGCTTGCCGTTCTCACGCGTTGATTGAGGAGAGGAAGCACTACGGTGTCTTGCCGGACGTGTGGTAGTACTTCCTTCAAGCATGAGGAGCGTTGTGGTTCAGTTTACGAAAAACCACAACGCTCTTTTTACAGGGAAATTACGGAAATTCCTTAGATAGAAGATAAAATTCTGTGTCCATAATGGGTATTACAATTAATTAAGCTTTTACGGTCGTTCGTGAAGGGCGATCGTTTTTACTTTGCAGCAGCCAAGGCTGCGATCACCTCAATTTTTTCCTTGTGAAGTTCACAGAAGCTATCAATCGCTTGCTCTAAAAACTCTCTTTTGCTTAGATTGAGCGCCCAAGTTGCTTGATTTATCCGTTCAGCCCTGCTTACGGTAGTTTCAAAGTTAACCAATATCTTTCTTCTGCCTTTTGCAATTTTTCTTTCAGATGGAGATTTAAGCCGCGACATAATTTTTTGTTTTTGTGGATGCTTTGCATTATAAAATCTACACTTACAAGTGTAAACCCTTTATTTACGAGTGTTGATTAAATTGCTATTTAGGGGTCATACTACACTACTCCCTTGTTAATGCATCAACAAGATACAGCGTTCACCGAAGAAGGACTACAAAGGTTGGCAGAGATTGTGAGATCGGCAAGGGGAGAGCGTAGTTATAATGAGTTTGCAAAATTGACTGGCGTCAATTACATGACAATTATTCGATTAGAGCGATGTCAGGTAAAAACGCCAAAAATAACGACGTTGCAAAAGCTGGAGCGATTTACGCCTTTTACTTGGGAAGAGTTGCTGGCGATAGGAACTGAGCAAACTGGCGGGGAGAAACGAGAAATCCTTACAGCTGATGATGTGATGCCTTATGTGATGCAGCTCTCGCTCAGTGAAGTGGGACGCTTGATTCAAAAGCTTGGTGAAATTGTAGCTTTGAGAACATCTGGACGCTGACCGAAGCAGGGGAAAAGAGGGCAGGGGAAGGAGAGAGGCAGGGGAGGAAAGAGTTAACGTCCATTAACTCATCTCCCCCTGCACCCCCTGCTCCTCTACTCTTTTCTCCCCCTGCATTTCCTGCATCCTCTGCTCCTCTACTCTCTTCTCTGACCAGCAATCATACAGGTAGCTGACTGCTGATAACTGGTAACTGTTCACGGTTATTATTATGTTTGAGGGGAATAACCCCCCAGTCCTACTTTTACTTTTTATGCGTATAGAAGAAACGATTGCTGAGCTGCGTAAACAGGGGAGCTTTGCCGAAATTTTACGGGCGATCGCCCAATACAGTAAACAGCGCAATGATTGGTCGTTGGCTACCCACTACATACTACTAGCGGCTGATGAGGTAGAAAGAGCATCAAACAAACTTATTGGTGTTGAAGAAGGCAGAAGGTTCCGTTTAGAAGGGGATTCAGATCTCTTGTTCCCTTCTCTACGAGACGCTGCGCGAACGGTCACGGGCAGAGGGC
Source organism: Nostocales cyanobacterium HT-58-2 (assembly GCA_002163975.1). GTDB lineage: Bacteria > Cyanobacteriota > Cyanobacteriia > Cyanobacteriales > Nostocaceae > HT-58-2. The sequence goes on from CP019636.1 coordinate 1,217,739, forward strand.
AGGAACCAGAATTCCCTTCAGCATAGCTGCCTCCTGCCCTCTGCCTTTCCCGATAAGAAAACCCTGAATTAGCCTTGCAGGTCTTGGCATAACTTGACGCTATGTGACACTATAGAGTGTGATACTACACTCATAAGTGTAATTTTGCTATGCCCAGAAAAAAGCCTTTCCTGCGGAACGCTGCGCGAACGACTGTTGTTAACGAGAATGATTTAGTAACGCTTGAAGAATGTTATAGCAAGCTAGGGCAAGGATTTAGCCGTAGTAGTATTTTGCGTCGGATTAATTCTGGCGAATATCAAGAAGGGGTTCACTGGGTGAATGTTGCATCTGTTAATGTTAAAAACCGGATTATTAAAATTAATATGGCAGCAATCAGAGAATTAATAAGCACTCCAGCGGCTTTTAGATAGTTGGGGGCAAAGGTCGTTCATCTCTATAAATAATTTGTCGATACACCCGAAGGTATGTAGCTTCATCGATCCAGGCACGATAAGTGCCGATGTGAACTTTGACTGAATGCCCCATCAGCCCAGCTGCCCAATCTGGCGCAAGTCCAAATTCAAAACACCGCCTAGCATAGCAGTGACGCAAGTCATATGCAGAAAAAGATGTTTTGTTGTCATAAAACCAACCAGAGATTTTTGTTCCCAGTTTGGCATTGCTAAAGTTTTGATTGATTTGTGGAAGTGTTTTTTGTTGCAGTTGCCATCGTTCAGCCCACTCTGGATACAAAGGAAGGACAACGCGATCGCCCGTTTTACCTTCAGTGACTCGCATTACAGGAAAATCTTTGGCATCCAAGCGAAACACTTCATGATTTCTAAGTCCGTAACAAATCATAGCCCCAGCCACCCAACGCCATGCTGGATTTTTGATTGTTTCGTACCACTTGGCAATTTCTTCATCGCTCGGCAGTTGTCGCGGATCAACTGATTTAGCTGAATAGCTTCCCTTATAGCTTTTGATAGCTTCTCTGCCCTCTAAGTTTGCAAACTCCGCTAGTTTGTGGCAGTAATCACAAGCACGTTTTCTAGGTCTACTATCTGGTTCCGTGGATTTGATATAAGTCAGTAATGCATCTAAGGTTAAGGGTTCATTCTTCGGTAGTCGCGAAAAAACTACAGCGTAGTCCCTCTTCCAGTTTTCTTCTTTATTTGGAGTGCGCTTGACCTTGTTCCAATAATCTTTTTCAAACCGTGCCACCCACTCACCAATTGTGGCAGTTCTTTCCTGAGGTGCTTCGATGGTATCTATCCAATCCGCCCAGTTGAATTGCCCTAAATCCAATTGAGCGCCCAAAAGTTTGGCTTTTTGCTCAGCATATTGAATTCCCACTGGAGTCGCTTTTGCTCCCAGTGATACCTTTTGCTGGTAAGGCTGTGATTTATTAATATGTGGCTTTGGCGGAAGTGTTGCTCTCAACCATAGGCGATCACCCCGTCGCTCTATGCTCACTCTCGCGTTCATTGTCTTCAGTCGCTCGTTTGCTTTGGATATAGCCTCGTCGCTCATTAGCTCATTAAAATTGTGACTAAATTTGTGACTAAATTTTTGAGTTTTACTGGATTTTCCTGACTTAATTTGACATATTTTGAAACGACAAGGCAATAGAACAAAAAGCGCCATCTCGCTTGGCGCCTCAGTTTGCGCTGATTTTTTTAAAGGCGGCACCCGGATTTGAACCGGGGAGTGGAGGTTTTGCAGACCTCTGCCTTACCACTTGGCTATGCCGCCAAACATAACATTGAACTATCGTATCAGCTTTAGATACAGAATGCAATTAATCCACCAATTTTTCCTACTGAAATTTTACAGCAATGAAAGCAGAAATTCCATTGGCGTGTCTTTCTGTAGGAGCATCACTAACTGACTAATTTCTTGATGACATGAATGGTCTGTTAGTGTACCCCTACGCTTAAGCAAGCTACGCCTAGTGTGTCTATTGGTGCAGACTCTGGGATAGGAGAAGGTATCGCCGCCTTTTGGAGCACCGCCTAAAACGGGTACTGTGTGCGATCGCAATGGAGCAAGTCTTTATCTTTGTAGTAGCTTTGTAAAAGCTGCACCAATAAACAAGCCTGCAACTTGTGCCCAATAACTGATACTGCTCGAGGTAACGCCACCAGAAATATTTAAACTACCAATCCCATAAGAAATCTGTTGCACAAACCACCAAAATAGATAGAAAGAGGCTGGTAGTTCCACCGGAATAAATACAATTATAAGTGGCAAAATAGTATCAATTTTAGCGTTAGAAAATTTCAGAATATAGGCTCCTAAAATAGCTGTAATTGCCCCATTTGTACCAATCAATGATACTGTCAAACTTGGTTCAGCCAAAATTTGTACTAATCCAGTCAGAATTCCGGAAACTAAGTAAAATATTAAAAATCGCCTGTAACCAAAAACACTTTCAAGTGTTCTGCCAAAAACCCACAAAAATATTGAATTTCCTAGAATTTGACTAAAACTGGCGTGAAGGAACATTCCTACAAGCAGTGTAGTCGAACGCATTAGCAGAACTATCCAAGCAGCTAAATTTCCAGCAAGTGCATTTGCAAAAGCTGTACTAATCTCTGCTGGCACTACACCCCAGCTATTTACAAAGTTGCTTAATTCACCACTAAGCTCTAGTTTTAGTTCCCATAAAAATAGGGCAATATTGAGGCAAATTAGACAGTAAATAATGATTGGTTTTCTCCGTCGAAAAAAGAAAATGTTATCGCTAATAGGAATCATATCAATGAGTCATTAATTATTAGTTATTCTCCTCTGTATCTCCCTTATCTCCTTCAGCTTCCTCATCGCTCCAATAAGAGAAGCTATGGCAAGATTGAAATCAGACCGTACTATATTAAACTAGGGGAACCAGATGTTGCGCAATATACTTGTTGGACGATACCAAATTATTAGTCACTTGGGGGGAGGGGGATTTGGTGAAACATTTGTTGCTTGTGATACTCAATTACCTGGCTCACCTGAATGTGTAGTCAAAAAACTGAAGCCACAGGCTAATGATCCTGATAATTTACAAACAGCCAGACGCTTATTTGATACTGAGGCTCAAGTTCTTTATAAATTAGGCACTCATGACTGCATTCCCCAACTTCTAGCCTACTTTGAGGAAAATCAAGAATTCTATCTTGTACAGGAATTTATACAAGGTCATGACCTTAGTCAAGAAATAATACCAGGAACACCTCTAAGTCAAGACCAAGTTATTTGTCTTTTACAAGAAATTTTGGAGATTTTAGAGTTTGTCCATCAGCAGAAGGTTATTCACCGTGATATCAATCCCCGGAATATCATTAGACGCAAGTCAGATAATAAGTTAGTTTTGATTGACTTTGGAGCAGTCAAACAAATCACCACTCAAGTCATGACTCCCATTGGAAAAACAAAATTCACAGTTGCTATAGGTACTCCTGGATACATTCCTAGTGAACAAGCTCAAGGAAATCCAAAATTCAGTAGTGACATTTATGCTTTAGGAGTACTTGGTATACAAGCACTCACTGGATTATCTCCTGAGCAACTAGAAAAAGATGCAGAGACTTGTGAAATTGTATGGCAGAAATATACCGCAGTCAGTGAGGACTTTGCGAGAGTTCTAAACAAAATGGTGTGTTATGACTTTCGAGAACGTTATCTTTCTGCAGAAATTGCCCTACAAGCTCTTAGTGATTTACACAAAACTCAATCTCATACCATGACATTGAATTATCCAATATTACAAAATAATTCAAAACAAACTTTTAAAACAATTAAAAAAAATCAAAAGAATATATTTATAAAATTTTTAGGTTTAATATGTTTAATCGGAATAGGTGTAGGAGCATCTTTATATATTACTCATTCTAATTATCTAACGTTTACAATGGTATCAATTAAAAAAATCAAAAGAATATATTTATAAAATTTTTAGGTTTAATATGTTTAATCGGAATAGGTGTAGGAGCATCTTTATATATTACTCATTCTATTAATTCTGTCAAGGCCACTGAATTGTATAAACAAGCTAATACACTATATGAATTACAACGTTATCAAGATGCCTTATCAGCATATAAGAAAGCAGTTAACATTAGACCAGATTATGCTCAAGCCTGGAACGGACAAGGTAAAACACTTTATGAGATGAAAGAATACAAGGAAGCTCTTACAGCTTACGACAAAGCAATTCAAAGAGATCCATATTATTTAGAAGCTTGGAGTGGACGTGGCTTTACATTAAATAAGTTACAAAGAAGTCAAGACGCAATTGCTTCCTTTAATAAAGCCTTGCAATTAGAAAATAACGACCCAGAAATCTGGAATGCTAAAGGTGAAGCTTTAACTAAATTAAACCAATATGATGAAGCTATAAAGTCTTATGAACAAGCTATTGAACTCAATAAAGAATATTATCAAGCTTGGTACAATAAAGCCTCGTTATTGCAAAATTTAAAGCAATATGATGAGGCATTGATAGCCTATGATAAAGTCCTGGAATTAAAGCAAGATTATGAAAAAGCTTGGTATAATAAAGGTAATATTTTCGTAAATTTACAACGCTTGCAAGATGCTCTTGTAGCTTATGATAAAGCAGTACAATACAAGCCCAGTTTTTATCAAGCTTGGCTATCTAGAGGGAGTGTACTTATCAATTTGCAACGTTATCTAGAAGCAATAGAATCTTTTGAACAAGTAATTAAATACAATCCTAATAATTATCAAGCCTGGTATAACCGGGGATGGTCATTGCATCAAATAAAACGTTATGAAGAAGCTATTATATCTTATAATAAGGCAATTGAATTAGAGCGCGATCGCTATCAAGTTTGGTATAGTCGAGGAAACTCTCTGTACAATTTACAGAAATACCAAGAGGCAATTTCATCCTATAATAAAGCTGTTCATTACGAACCACAACATTACGAAAGTTGGTATAGCAGAGGTAATGCTCTATTTAATCTAAAACGTTATCAAGAAGCTCTTACTTCATACGAAAAAGCAATTAAAATAAAGCCAGATTATCAACAAGCTATAAACGCCCGCAATCAAGTACAGCAAGAGTTATTTCCCAATCCTGATTCCACGGTCAAAAGTCCTGATCTCAAAGTTTTTTGAGTGATGAACAATAGTCTGCATGCTTTCTTGACTCTTGATTCTTGACTTTTGACTATCTAATATTTACCTCTTGCAATTGGTTTCCTGGATCGAAAAATTGTAGGCTCGTAGTAGAACTACTACTGATAAACGGTTCTTTCATCTTCAAAGAGATAGGTAACTTTGAAGAAGCTACTTTTTGACTTTCAGCTTGTACAACACGCTGTTTCTGAGCATACTCTACTAGTTTAACTTGAGCTGTCGCATATACAGGAGTATCTTTGGGAACTTGTTGGAGAAATTTTACAGCACTCTCAAAGTCTTGCTCTGCTGCTTTATTATAGGCTCTTTGTAATAAATAAGATGCTCTAATCTGTTTTTTCTGATTATACTCACCTAACTTTTGTTGAACTATGACTCCTGCAGAGCTTTCTTCAGGAATTTGACTAAGATAGCCTAAAGCGCTGCTAAAATCTTTTAATGATGCTTTTTCATAAGCTTTGGCTAATAGATCTTTCGTTTGTGCCTCAATATTTATTTGTGCTTGCTCAACTAATTTATCTGTTTTTGATTGCCAATGCAAAATATCAGGAACTTGGGAGGCTGCACGCAGTACATCTGACCAACGACCCTCTTGAAAGGCTTTTTCCGCTGCTTCATATTGTTCAGCAGCATTCTGCCATTGCTTTTGCCATTCTTCAACACTGGCTTGTGCTTCAGGATAAACATTACTGTTTAGGGGAATTGATTTAGCTAAAGCAATTGCTCCTTCTAAATCGCCTGCTTGATATTCTTCAGTTGCTTTATAAAGTGTCTCTGTTTCTGAATAAGTTGGAGTATTATGTATTATCGAATAGACTCCAAATCCCATCACCAAAGAATTAGCCGCTAACCCCACCTTCATTCCTGTCAACAGTGGAGAAGAATTGGGAGATGCTGAAGTTTTACGATCGCCATTGAAATAATCTTTGGGCTGACTTGTTTCATCTTGTTCCGAAAAAAGGGTATACTCAACCTCTATGGTTTGCGATCGCCGACTTTCTAACGGCATTTGCTGAAGCGCCCGCCATGCCTCACTTGCTGATGTAAAGCGGTCTTTATAGTCGTAGCGAATCATCTGGCTGATAACAGCAGCCAGATAATCACTCACAGGCGTATTTTGACAACGCCAAAGAATCTCATTCGTCTGGGGATCTACTTTTAATTGCAGCGGTGTCCGCCCTGTTAAAGCTTGAATAGCAATCATGCCTAAAGCATAAATATCACTATTAGGTTGTGTTTGACCAATAAATTGCTCTGGTGGTATGTAACCTAATGAAGTGACAGGAACCTTACATAAAGGCAAGGCTGTATCGATAATCTCAAAATCAATTGCCTGAATTGAACCAAAATCAATGAGAACTAACTTGCTATCATATGCACGTCTTATTAAATTTTCTGGCTTAACGTCACAGTGGATAACACCTTGAGAGTGAACAAAATCTAAAATCGACAAAACATCTTGTAAAAATTCCGTAACTTCAGTTTCACTCCACAGATAACCCAAATCAGGATTAATCGGTAGTTCTGCAGTCAGTGCGTGTCCTTCCACAAACTCTTGCACTAAGTAAAAGCGTTCATGTTCTTCAAAGCAGCATATCAGTTTGGGAATTTGCTCATGGTGTCCCAATTGCTTAAGTGTTTCGGTTTCCGTGAGAAAACGCATTTTAAGCGTTTGTAAGTAGCTTGGTTGGGAGTTGATAACCTTGAGCTGTTTAACAACGCATTTAGGATTCTCTGGTTTTTCTATGTCTACAGCGACGTATGTTTCGCCAAACACCCCCGCAGCCAATGTTTGGACGACTTGGTAACGCCCTTGTAGTACCTTACCGATCATGTGGTTAGTCATTAGCTAGTTACTTAGTCACTGCTTATATAAGTTTTCTAACATTGCCCCTCGTTTCCGGAATTCCTTATACATAAATGGAAGGGTCCCTAACTAAGGCAATATTTTGACAAATAAAAGTTTTTTTCCCATAGTTATTATCACGTATAAAAATATTGAAAATTTGTAATTATAATAACGATTATCTTAAAATGACTATGAAGTAGGAAATGTTACTACTCCTGGCAAATACTGGAAATATTTCTAGATAATAGTTTGTGCCAATAAGCGCATCTAGTTTAAGTGGTATTTTTTTGTTAAGATTTATTATCAAGCTTATCTTCCTTAACTTCAGTTCTCACTGAGAACGGCTTCACAATCTGTGCGTCAATATAGCCGCATAATTAAGCAAGCTACGCCTAGTGTCTGGAAGGCGAGTGCGTCTGGCGACAGGAGAAGAGAAGCTTACCGTTGGCGCAACCTCTTTGATAGGAGAAAGTATCGCCTGTTGAATTGATTAAGACTATCGTTGCACAATCTCTGTCACCGCCCCGCAAACTTTTCAAGACAATTTTAAATTTTGAATTCCTTAGTCCCTAGTCCCTAACTCCTCATTTTCTTCATCCACCAGTTCAGAACTCTGTTGCAAAGGTCTCACCACCCGTGCGATCGCCTGTTGAATAAACATCCTGATAAACTCATCCCGACGATTGAGTTGAAACTGTCGTTCCACGACTTCTGTCATTCCCCCGTCACCCCAATCTTGGTCATGACGAAAATACTCAATAAAACTCTTTCCGGCAATCCGCGTTAAATAAGCCGCAGTCACGCCTTGAATTGCTCTACCAACAAGAAAAGTCGCGACATTAAGTTGCAAAGCAGTAGTCAGTAACTGTAACGCGCCTTTAACTATTCCTAAACTTGCAAGAGTTTTTGCCAAAGACAGCGCTAATTCCTTTGCATTCTCCATATTCAACTCACAGCCGTAAACTCTGCCAATTTCCACGACCATTTGAGCATTGACAGCTGCTGTTGCTAGCAAATCAACCACTGGTAGAGGCGTTACCGAAACCACACCAGCACCAATCCATTGAAATCGATCTACAATTTTGTCAGCTTGACGACGACGTTGAGCATCGATAAGTTTCCGCGCTTCCTCTCCCAGCCGTACGGACTGCAGGAGAATGTTATCCGCCACCAAATCTTCACCCTCAGCTCGCAAAATTGCAGCCATTCGCCGAAGTAAGGGGAAGATTTCAGGCTCAGGCTGAAAAATTTCGCTATTTTCTAGCTCTACAGATTGGGGATTCGCTGCGATCGCCACCACATCACTTGGTGCAATAAATCCCCGCACTCGCTGACGCAATCTTGCCAAAATTGCTTCTTTGTCCTCATCTGTATACATATCAGTTTTATTAAGGACAAGCAGAGAGCGTTTACCGATTTGAGCCAATGCTCGTAACGGCTCAAATTCTGACTGTAGAATGTCATTATCCACCACAAACAACAGTAAATTCGCCTCTGTTGCCAGTTCTCGTGCGAGTTGTTCCCTCTCGGTTCCCGCCACACCTGCTTCTAAAATTCCCGGCGTATCTGTCATTAAAATTTTGCGCTCTAATCCTTTCAACCTCAAGCAATAAGTTTCCCCAGCTTGGGTTGTTCCCATTGGTGCATCAACTTTGCCAACAACCCGTCCTATCACCGCGTTTACCAAAGAGGTTTTGCCAGCACTTCCAGTGCCAAAGACCACGACTTGGATTTCCCCACGAGCTAAATTTGTCTCAATCTCCCGCGACTTGCTCAGTAAAGCTTGGCGTGCCACTTCATCTTGAATTTGGGCAACCTGATGCCTCACAGCTTCCAGTGTTGAAGAAGCAGCATCAGATTTGGCATCTGGGATTTTTATACTTGAACGTTGTCTGCGGCGGCGTTGACGACGATTCTCGCCTGCTTGAATGACCAACACATAATAGACAAATCCAACAATTAAGGCTCCTATCAGTAGAATCGCCAGAAACAACAGCAGATTACCCAGCAACGGCGCAGAATACGAGAATTGCCAGTAAAGCCGACTGAAAGAATCAATCAGCCACAGAGTTAGTCCCAAAATGACGACCAGACCAACAATCAGCGTGATAATACGTGGCACAGACATGGTTGGCAAAAAAAGCGTGGATACGTACCGGGATGCTTCTCATCTTAATAGTTTCAGTATTTTTCGCCAGGGTGGTGAGCAAGTCATTTTGCTAAACTGAGAACTCATTATGTATAAAAATTAGCGTAAATCCCTACAATATGAATTCCTTCTTTTTGATGAAAACCCTTGCCTGGAAAAGTTCAACAGCCAGCTCCACTATCAATTCGGCACGTAAATTTAAGTTATTCTCACGGATTTAAAAGAGTGTTCCACCGACTTAAGATTCGACAAAAAATTGTTTGCGGGTATGTTCTTTCCCTGGGAATTGCTGTTTTGGGAACAACCGCAGGGTTAACGGTTGGCGATCGCTACTTTCAACATGCTAGAGACCAAATGAGCGTGGCAGATCACCAAGGCAATCTATTAAGCAGATTGCAAGGAGCGCTGCTGGAAATTCAGATCTATCGGCAAGAAGTGGTCGCCTTTTTAAATCAACCAAAAGCTTTACAAAAAGACGGTTCTCAGTTAAGTGCCTATCTGACGGAAGCTGAAATGTTGTTTTCTCAGTTGCAAGAATTTGGTCAATCCAATTCGCAAAAAGACTTGCAAACTCTGCTCAACAACCACGACAGCACACTGACAGAGTATTTTCAGCGACTCAGAGTGCTACTACAGAAAATTTCCTCCCTCAGCCAAAACCCAAACAGAATTTCACAAACCCAGCTATTGCTTTGGCAATTTCATCAAAGCACTGCTGTCCGTGACTTTTATAAATTTACCCACGATTTAGCCGACTTTGCAGTCTTAGTTCACGAGCGCCGAGATAGAGCTGACGCAGCTCAAAATCGGGCAGCATTACTACAAGCTCAAATCATTTCTGGTAGTATACTGCTATCTACTGCACTTGCTACCATCCTCGCCTTATACACAAGCCATGCGATTGCTCGTCCCCTTGGACAGATGACAGACATTGCTCAACGCGTGACCCGAGATGCTAATTTTGACCTACAAGCACCCATTACGACAAAAGATGAAGTTGGCGAGTTAGCAACCTCTCTCAACCAGCTTATCCAGTTGGTCAATCAACTTTTAGAAAAACAAAGAGCGCAAACCCAAGCGCAGCTTATTCAGAGTGAGAAAATGAGCAGTTTGGGAAAGATGCTGGCTGGTGTCGCTCATGAAATTCTTAATCCTGTGAATTTTATTTCTGGTAACCTCATACACGCAAAAAATTACGTAGATGATCTTCTAGCGCTTGTGCAAACATATGAAGCCGAGGTTCCTCACCCCCCGACTTCCGTACAAGCATTAGCAGAGGAAATAGATTTAGAGTTTCTGATAGCCGACTTGCCAAAACTTCTCAATTCCATAGAATTTGGGGCTACTCGCACTCGGGAAATTGCCCGAAGTTTGAAAGACTTTTCTCGTCTAGATGAGGCGGAAGTCCAATTAGTAGATTTACATGCGTGCATTAACAGTACACTGTTAATTCTACAAAACCGCCTCAAAACGGGTATCAATGTTACTTATAAATACGGTGATATTCCTAGCGTTCCAGCTTATCCTGGGCTCCTGTATCAGGTATTTATGAATCTCTTAAGTAATGCGATCGATGCTTTGGAGGAAAAGTCTGCTGTCGATTCGGAGTTTTCCCCTGAGATTACTATCAAAACTGAAGATTGGGATAGTAATTGGGTAAAAATCACAATTACAGATAACGGTTCGGGTATTGCGCCTCAAAACTGGGATAAAATATTTGAAATATTTTTTACGACGAAACCACGAGGTATAGGCACTGGCTTAGGTTTATCGATAAGCTATCAAATTATTGTTGAAAAGCATCTCGGTGAAATGAGTTTCAAATCTGACGTAGAGCAAGGAACAGAGTTCACAATTTTTCTACCCATCGCGAGAAGCAGCACCAGTAAGAAGAAAGACACTTCTCTATTAGCATCAAAACCAAATAAATGTATATCCTAGTAAAGATTTGATAACATCTAACCTGTCGGCATACAGGGATTACAATAGTACTAATTACTTATTTCAGCTTTACTCAGCTTTACAATATATAGTAAAACCAGCGCTAGCAAATCGAAAAAGCTTATTTTTTACTAAACACTTAGAAACAAGTAGCAGCTAGCGTGTCAAAATTTGGTTTTGTTAGCATGAGTACATAGGGAGAAAAAGCTCATGGGACTTTTTGACCAAATTCTCGGTGCGATCGACAATTCCAGTCAACAAGGCAGTACAAGTCAGATTGGCAATATCCTCAACACTGTCCAGCAATTAAGCAATAGCACTGGTACAGACCCTTCCACAATGCAATCCGCTTTGGGGATTGTGGGTAACTATGTGCGTTCTGCCTTACAAGAGAAACGAGCTACAGAAGGTGATGAAGCGGCGCAAGATGTGGTAAATCAATTTGGCGAGCCTTCCCCTAATCCACAAGCGGTTGACTCTCTTTTCTCTCCTTTTTTACAGCAGCAGGTTGCTGAGACTGTCGCCCAGCGTACAGGGTTAAATGCAGGTACGATTCAACAATTACTGCCAGTTTTAGTTCCTTTGGTACTAAATTTGTTGAAATCTGGAGCAAATGCTCAAAATCCTCAAACAGGTGGAAATCCCGTGCTGAATTCTTTTCTTGATGCAGACGGCGATGGCGATGTTGATATTACTGACGCCATGCAGATGGCTAGTCGGTATTTGGGAAGGTAGTCAAAGTTATGAGTTATGAGTGTCTGTTCTTAACTTTTAACTCATAGAGAAAGTGGCATATTGACCACTCAAATGTAGGATGGGTTAGCGAAGCGTAACCATGCTGTCCTTTGCAATAGATGCGTTACGCCAAGGAAAACCGCATCCTACAAAAATTTTGTCCGTCAACTCTGTATAGCTGACTTCTTCAAAACTTCTTGAGTCATTTTACTTTTTCACTAGGATATAGGCTGTAGCATATTCAGGTAGCTGCCTGATATATTGATCAAATTCTTTTCTATTCCTAAAAATACCTGCCAAAAAATCGAGTTGATGAAGATTGGGTAAAAATGCTCCGCCTGTATCTGAGAGAACTCCCAGTTGCAGTTGTTTACGTCCACCTTTTATATACTCAAGAACAACCACTCTACCTAAACCAATATTCAAGACATCTCCAGCAAAAGTCACTCCTGGTTTGATAGAAATTTTTGCATCTATCTTATATCCATAGCCTTTGATAGCATCAACTTGTCTAAAATACCAATAGCGCTTTTGTGCTGTTGCTGCAACTCCACGAATGTAAGGCATTTCATTGTTTCTATCTACATTAAAAAGTCCCTTGGAGCCATCGGTAAAATTTACCAGTATTGTTCCCTCCATGAGAGCTTCTTCTAAACCTTCTCGGGTTAAATAAGCCAGAGGTTCAACTTTACCAAATTCTTTGCCACCAGGTTCATAAATACCTGACAAAACATCCTGCTTTGTGTATTTAGTATAGAACTTATTAGTTATGGAATTATCTTTTAAGCTATAGATTGGTGTATTAAAAGTAGAGGTTTTTTTGTGAGAAGCAGGATGAGTAAAAACCGCATATTTTGTAATTCTTAGTTGCTTCTGTCCAGATTTTGGAGAGTTATAGGCAGACCATTTGATAACCCGGAAATTGGTATTAATAAAATTTGGGTCTTGTAAACGAGTAGCTCGCTTATTGGCAATATCTTCCTGTAAGACAGTAATCATAAAATCCAAGGTTTGGAGAATGTTCTGCACAGTCACTCCTTGAGTACTAAGAAGTCCAGAACGTAGAATATTTTGGTCTTCTGAACTATAGTTTTGGTAATATTTTCTAGTGTTAACGAGAACTGTTAACAAATCTGATTGATTGAAGCTAACCTTATTATTAGGTAGTTTTCCTGAATCGAAAACCTCACTGCCTTGAACACTAAATTTATATTTTTGTAACTCATCAATAACTTGATAATATGTTGATACAGGTGCTGACTTTTGTCCAGATGCCCGAGTGTTTTGTTTATTTAGATTTTCATATGATGTTTGCTGAAAAGTAAAAGCATTCTCTTGATTTGAGACTAGAGACATCTGCGGTTGAGGTAGAGCGGAGTTTTCCTGTTGAATTTTAGATAAAATCTCTTGAGTTGAATGTTGTTGGGCTAGCTGTTGGGTTTTTGACTGAGTAGATAGATAGCTATTGGCTAAACCGATAAGTAATAAGGTAGCAAAACTTACTGTGAGACCGAGTTTTTGACTAAATGGGAGACTCATAATTTGGAGAATTAATGCTACTGGTAAATAATACAGGACTGATGCAAACAAACAACAAAGCTAGCATGACAAAAGTGAACAAGATTTTTCTGGTGAGTCGTATGACCATCTGTCACTGGTTTACAGCTTGGGAGCAGCAAGAGAAGTTCAATTGAGTGAAAGAGTTGCTAAAGTTCCGTACTTGAATATGTTAGGTATTATGAATCCAAGGAATGAGTTAGACGTATACATTTATCGGTACGGGCTAAAAATAAGAGCAGGTGACGAACGTCGTGTGAGATCCTAGAGACAGTCAACGGAGTCTGAACAGAATGGAGCGAGATCAGAAGTTAACAGTTGTCATCACTGGTGCCTCTTCGGGAGTCGGTTTGTATGCTGCGAAAGCACTTTCCAAAAGGGGATGGCATATAGTAATGGCATGTCGAGATTTACCCAAAACGGAAAAAGCTGCTCAAACGGTGGGAATACCGACAGACAGCTATACAATTATGCACATTGATTTAGCCTCCTTAGAGAGTGTTCGCCAGTTTGTGAAGGACTTCAGGGCAAGTGGCAGATCCTTGGATGCTTTGGTGTGCAACGCTGCAATTTATATGCCTTTATTAAAGGAGCCATTGCGAAGCCCAGAAGGATATGAATTGAGCGTTGCGACAAATCACCTAGGGCATTTTCTGCTATGTAACCTCATGCTTGAGGACCTGAAGAATGCATCCACTTCGGACCCGAGATTGGTCATTTTGGGAACAGTGACGCATAATCCGGATGAGCTTGGCGGAAAGATTCCGCCACGTCCGGACTTAGGAAATCTGGATGGCTTTGCTGCAGGATTTAAAGAGCCAATCTCAATGATTGACGGCAAGAAGTTTGAGCCAGTCAAAGCTTACAAAGACAGCAAAGTTTGTAACGTGCTGACCATGCGGGAACTGCATCGGCGCTATCACGAGTCCACTGGGATCACTTTCACCTCTCTTTATCCGGGATGTGTTGCAGATACGCCACTATTCCGCAATCACTTCCCCCTATTTCAGAAACTCTTCCCAAAATTCCAGAAGTACATTACTGGGGGGTACGTGTCTCAGGAGTTAGCTGGCGAACGTGTCGCAGCCGTGGTTGCTGATCCTGAGTACAAACAATCTGGTGCCTATTGGAGCTGGGGGAACCGACAGAAGAAAGATGGCAAGTCGTTTGTGCAAAAGGTTTCTCCTCAAGCCCGGGATGATGAAAAAGGCGAGCGTATGTGGGAACTTAGCGCGAAGCTAGTTGGACTTGCGTGAGCGAAAATCGCAAGGCGCAAGCCACTGCTTTCAATCATAGGAATAAGCCTGTGGACAAAGCCACTTGCTTTATGCCAGGCAAACCTGTCGCCAGGTTCTTCTGGGGAAATCCACGCCAGTTCCTTCTCAAGAACCTAGACCTGCACGTACGCATAGCTGGCACGCGAAGCGTTGACAACGGGGGAAACCTTCTCCGGAGACGTTGCGCTCACGCCAGTCACCCCTGCTCCTACACAGACACACTCGTGTTCGCTTAATTCAAAAATAATTTTGAATTCGAGCGTAAGCGAGTGGCTTTCCTCCTGCATAGCACCATCTCACGCTGCTAGGAGTTCTCGCTTTTTTGCTTGATGACTGTGAGAGGTGTACTTGGGTAAGCATTTCAGCAGCTGTCAATTCAGTTCCATCACACGTGGTTACAGAAAAATTAATTTTAAGCAACCCTTTATCTTCTTTCAAACAGCTATATATTATTACATTGCTTTACAAAAATTTACAAAAGACGAAAGTTTGATCTTGCCGCATATTTGCCGTTGGCATCATATGATGAACTTCCCTATTTTCCTGTTTATCGTTCTATAAGTTGTATAGGGAATTGAAACACTCTAGATCATTAGGGAGCATCTTGTGAGTATCGATATTGATCGCGGTAGTGGAAGGTTTTTCCTCAAAGATTTTAGTTAATCTTGAACCTACACACTAAATTTTTTGTTAAGACTGAGAGTGGGGAGTGAAATGTAGAGGTGTAGTGAGGATTGTGGCATGTTTCCTACACCGTACGGGCGCGAACTATGGCACCCCTACCATGCCAGTCATCTCAATAAAAGGGCAGGACATTGCCGAGAAAACCGCTTTGGGGAGGACCGTAGTGAGCGTCAGTTCCGGGAGAGAAACCCTCTCCAGAGATTCTACGCGCCCCTTGAGCGCCTCTTTACAGGGCTTACAGCAGGCGGCTGGTGACGTCCAGTCCTGTTGGCGATCGCACAGCGTCTGGGCTCTTGATTGAGAAGGAAGGTTTTCAACGCCAGTTGCTGATGGGGAAACCTTCAAGGCGACCCTCCGGGTGAATCCTGCGGATATGCTACCCTTCTATTCCCCTGTCACCACTTGCTGCTCAAACCTTCAAAGTTTAAAATTCAAAGTTCAAAATTTTTGAATTTATAATTTTGGAGAAAGTTGAGCTAGTCGCTTGCAGTGATTCCAGCGCTCTTTGGAGGGCTTGGCTTCTCATATCCAACAGCCTGCGCCAACGGACACGCACTCGTGTTTGGATATGCTTATGGCTAGAACTGAACACCGAACACAGAAGCTGTACGCTAACGGCGTAGCTTCTTCAAGAGCACGTAGGGTATCCAACCAGAGAAGGGCTTGGCATCGGCTAGCAAGTGTCCGTTGGTATCTCCCCTAAACCATACATTGTCTCAAAACTTTAATTTTTTGTTTCATTGCGTAACTCCTTTGAATCAACAACCCGCCTAGATGTTGTCTAGGTGGGTTTGTTATTGAGAGCTATCAAGTACACTTACCCAAAGACAACTCAAGCGAAGAAACACCCATGGATAGCATTTAGCCAATATTTAATTAGTTAATATGTATTAAGCTGTACCACAATAGCGAATACCCAGAGCAGTTAGCAATGTTCGGTAGAGACCATTGTTTGTTGTTCAGGTACAGGCTTGGGACAGACCTGATAAATTGATGGAACCCAAAGACCTGATAAAAGAAATACCTTCTCTGACACGGGGCAGGTAATCCACAAGGAGGAACTCAACGTGTTCAAGCAAATTCTGACAGGTGGTTATGTTTTCGCTTTTTTGCTTGTCGGCAACCTGTCGGCTCAAGCACAAGTGCAAAAACCCGTAGCTCCACCCTTTCAACAGCAAACTCCAGCAGCACCCCAGACGCAAGCCACTCCAGCAGCACCCCAAACGCAAGTCAGTCCAGAAGAACTTAAGAAATTTGCCAGCACTATAAAACAGTTGATAGTGATTGAGCAGGGGGCAAATCAGGAGATGACGCAAGTTGTCGGTCAATCTGGGTTAAGCCAAGAACGATTTATGGAAATCCATCGGTCACAGCGAAATCCTTCATCTCAACCCACAAAAACGGTTACTCCACAAGAAAAGCAGCAATATGACAAAGCTTTCTCTAGGCTTGGACAGATTCAGCAACAAGCTGAGTCAAAGATGCAGCAAGTCGTTCAGAAAGAAGGGCTGAAAGTAGAGCGCTTTAACCAAATTGAAGCAGCAGTCAGACAAGATCCGGCGCTGCAGAAAAAAGTGCGTGAGATGATTCAGAGCTAGAGAAACAAATTTTTAGCACTGGTTTTCTTTTGGATTAAATTTTGTCAGCGCTACGCGCACGCACTCGCGTGCGCGCAGAGTATTTTGAATTGCTTAACATGGCTGTCTATCAGGGGTTGAATAAATCATCTGCGAAACCTTGGGCGGTTCATCGCCAATGTGAAAGGCGCGGACTCGTTCTTCAATCACTTTATCTGTATTTGTCACTCGCTCAAATTGCCTTTTGTGTTCTGCCCAAGATTCTACTAGCGCTGTTTCTACAAACCGACCAGGGTTAGATAAATCTTGATACAAACCCCATTGAATTGCACCATCACGCCGACGAATTTGACTCAGTGCCTGCATCACTTTGGTAAACTCTTCAGCGTTTGCCGGGTCAATGCGATACTCTAAGGTAATTAAGACAGGACCGTCATTTGGACATGGTTCAAAGGCAATGGGTGGTTGCTCCCAATGCAGGGACGCCTGTAAGTCCAATTTTTCAGCACAACGGAGGCGATAACGCACTCCTAGCACGACACAAACAATTAATCCTATAGCAGCACTGGCGAGAGCGATTGAGATATTTGTACGTTGGGCCAAAGTCCCCCATAAAAGACTACCCAGTACCAGGCTTCCTTGAAATACCAGCAATTGTACCGACAAAGCTCTGGCGCGCACCCATGTCGGAACTGCTGTTTGCGCTGCTACATTAAGACTAACCATAACGGTAAGAGACGAAATTCCCACCAGCAGCATCGCTGCCCACACCACTGGTATGATGCGGAAAAATGCGATCGCCAGCATCATCATGCCCATAAGCAGAGATGATCCCGCCACCAACCTGTCAATAGAAAACCGTTGTCGTGCTTTGGGTAAGATGAACGCCCCTGCTAACCCACCTATTCCCCAAAAGCCAAGAACAATACCGTATCCGAACGCATCTAGCTTTAACTCTTGACGCCCCAACAGTGGTAGCAAAGCAAACAAGGCACTCGCAAAGAAAATGTAGGCGATCGTTCTAATTAGCACAGACCGAAAGACTGGGGCATAGCGCACATAACGTATCCCTGCTTGGATTGCTCCTACGACGCGTTCTGTGGGTAAAGCGCTCTTTTCATGTGTGCGCTGCCAACGATAGATGACAAATAACACAGTGACGAACGAGGCAGCGTTAAGCAGAAAAACAACTCCCGTCCCTGCTGTAGCGATGATGATCCCCGCTAAAGCTGGACCAATTGAGCGAGATAAATTAATAACAATACCACTGAGGGTGACAGCTTGCGGTAGTTCTTCTCTAGGCACAAGTTCGGGGGTAATGGCTTGCCAGACAGGCATATTCATCGAACTACCAATACTCAGGGTAAAGGTTAGTACTAGGAGTATCCAAGGGGTTGTGATATTGGCTATTGTCAGCACACCTAACAAAGCAGCTATAGCCAGCATCCAACCCTGCGTCCATAGCAGCATTTTACGACGGTCAACAACATCAGCGATCGCTCCTGCTGGTAATGCGAGCAAGAAAAACGGTAAGCTAGATGCCGCCTGCATTAGCGCCACTAACAATGGTGAATTCGGTGCCAAAGAAGTCATCAACCATGCTGCGCCTACATCATGCATCCAAGTCCCGATGCTTGACACCGCTGATGCAACCCATAAGGCACGAAACATCGGCTGACGCAGGGGAGTCCACATCGAAAGAGCGACTGCTGATGGTGATGTCATAGATAGATGCTGGAGTATTGTAGATGGAGGAAATGAGGGCTATTTTATTTAAGCTTGCGAGTGCCCTGCAATAAATACATATTCCCATAAAAAAGACTTCTTTATAGCAACAGAGCAGGGCTCACAGGTATAGTTTTCACAATTTTGTTTAGGTCGAATTTACGACGTAGTTTTAGCTTAGAACCAATGCTGATGTCTTTTGAGGTATCTATCGACCAAACAAAAAAGTTGTCAAATCCTGTAAAGTCCGTAGTCCTTTAAGAGAACCAGAAACCAGGCGAGTTGCAGCAATTGGTTGTCTAAGTAATCCCATTGCTAAAGGGAGCGCTTGCAAAGAACCATTATTTAATGCATTGGTGAGATTAGGAATATTGTGGCGTGCGTCGTCGCTGATAACTCGCAGCATTGCAACAGCAATTCCCAACTGACTCAAAACTTCTAAGGCTGCATATCCCTCCATGTCTACAACGTCAGCACCATATGTTTTACCTAATTGAAGTTTTTCATTTGCAGAACAAATCAGGCGATCGCTCATCAGGCTCATTCCCATAAAAACCTTGTCATGCAATTTCTTTTGCAGTATCTCTGTTAACTCTAAATTGCACACAAGTTGAGATGCTTTTTTATTCTTTTCAGAAATAGGATAAATGCAACTTTGACACAGTACAACCTGCCCAATACTATATTTTGGTGACAAACTTCCACATAAACCCATCAACAAAACTCTCGGTTGTGGATGATGAGAAAGGTGTTTAGCTTGTAACCATTGTTCTAAATATTTGGTGAATGCTGATGGTCCCATAGGAATGGGAAAAACGGGCGGTGTCGGAACCGTAAGGCGATTTAATCCTTGACAGACCGATTTGTATTCTGCTCCTTGAGCAACCAGAATGGCATCAACAAGCATTGTTTCGCTAACGAATGTCTCTTATTGTTTAAGCTTTGATCGTAGTTAGTGTGAACTACCCCACCCTAGCAGAGCTAGAGGGTGGGACTTCCAATTTCACAGAGGAATGCCGCATCTTAGGCTTGCGCCCGCGAATTGGTCTTACTTTCTCTCCATTGGCGTTAGCCTCCCCCGTCCCAGAGGAGGA
Organism: Nostocales cyanobacterium HT-58-2; assembly: GCA_002163975.1. Lineage (GTDB taxonomy): Bacteria > Cyanobacteriota > Cyanobacteriia > Cyanobacteriales > Nostocaceae > HT-58-2. Next base: position 1,237,460 of record CP019636.1, read on the forward strand.
CAGCATTCTGATACCTTCTGCTCTGATGTTCATCGCTGCATTACCATCTCTGTCGTGGTGAGTGCCGCAACTTGGACAAATCCAAGTCCTTACATCTAGTGGTAACTCGTTGATTTGGTAATGACAATTAGAGCAAAGTTTGGAACTGGGGAACCATCGGTTTATTTCTACCAACTTCCCACCATTGCGTTCTAGCTTGTAGGACAAGAAGTTGACGAAAGTTCCCCAACCTGTATCAGATATTGCTTTTGCTAGTTTATGGTTACGAACCATGCCCTTGACATTTAGGTTTTCAACTACTACTACTTGATTGTTATCAACTATCTTTCTAGATAGCTTGTGTAGGTAGTCTTGGCGGACATTACTAACTTGTTCGTATACCCTAGCTACAATTTTCATTGTTTTTCCACGACGATTACTGCCTTTTTTCTTGCGTGCAGCAATGCGTTGTTTCTTAGCTAGCTTCTTTTCATATTTAGTTAGGTGTTTTGGGTTTGGATATTTAGAAACTTTTTCGCCATCATAGGTGATTGCAAAATCCTTGATACCCAAATCAATACCAATCACCCGCCCATCTGTATTTGATGCTGAGTAATTACCCTCATATTCCATCAATACAGAAGCGTAGTATTTCCCTGATGGGCATTTACTAACAACGACAGTCTTAATAGTTCCATCAAGTGGTCGGTGTATTTTGGCTTTGACTACACCTAACAAACCTGGAAATTTCAAGCACTCATTAACTTGCTTTACTTTCTGTGGGTATTGGATTGATTGGCGCTGATGTTTTGATTTGAATTTAGGATATTTTGCTCTACCTTCAAAAAAGTTTTGATATGCACGGCTAAGATTTAGGCTCACAGACTGTAAAACCTGAGAATAACATTCTCCCAACCATTCAGTCTCTTTATCTTTTTTGAGTGCTGGCAACAAAGAGTTTAGCCCAGACTGAGACAAGCCAAAACCAGTCGCTCTGTATGTTTCAATGCATTTGTTCAACCCATAATTCCACCACCAACGCGCACAACCAAAATGCTGTTCGAGTATTTGAGTTTGCTCATCAGTAGGGTATAACCTGACTTTTACGGCTTGTCGTCTCATGTGAACTTCTTCTAAATCTCGACCTGTTACTATTGTATGCTTTTTTCAGTAACGTTATTTTGGAAAAATTTGGGGATTCTTCATACATTTTCTCCCTTTCTTTCCTGTAAAAAGAATTGGTTAAAGATGTCATCGTCATCCCTGGGCTATCCATCCCCACCGCACAGCCGGATGTGGAATTCCGCCGAATCAGTTAACAGTGTTAAAGGTAATTAACTCATGACACTTCGCGCTTTTGTGACCGGTACTACAGGCTTTGTTGGTGCTAACTTAGCACGCTTGCTCCTTGAAGAAGGATATGCAGTCAGGGCTTTGGTTCGTCCTCACAGCGACTTGCATAATCTACAAAATTTAGACGTGGAGATTGTTAAAGGAGACTTGAATGATCGAGATTTGTACCAAAAAATACTGGGTTGTCAGGTACTATTTCATGTTGCGGCTCACTATTCTCTTTGGCAATCTGATCGAGATGCACTGTATCACAATAATGTCTTGGGAACACGTAATGTGTTAACAGCTGCTCGTCAAGCAGATATTGAACGCACCGTTTATACCAGTTCTGTTGCTGCTATTGGGGTAGGTGAACCAGGGAAAGTCGTGGATGAAACACATCAAAGTTCCTTAGAGGAACTTGTTGGTCATTATAAGAAGTCTAAATATCTAGCTGAGCAGGAAGCGAAAAAAGCGGTAAAACAGGGTCAAGATATCGTGATAGTCAATCCAAGCACTCCAATTGGTCCTTGGGACATTAAACCAACTCCTACTGGTGATATTATTCTCCGGTTTCTGCGTAGGCAAATGCCTTTTTACCTAGAGACAGGTTTGAATATTATCGATGTACGTGACGTAGCACGAGGACACTTATTAGCTTTGGAAAAAGGAAAAATAGGAGAACGTTATATCTTGGGAAACCAAAACCTTAGCCTTAAAGAACTACTAGACCAACTTGCCGATATCACGGGTTTGAGTGCTCCTCAAAAATCTGTCCCCGAGTGGCTACCCCTGAGTTTAGCTTGGATTGATGAGCGAATTCTCGCGCCTCTGGGCAAACCCCCTTCGATTCCTTTGGATGGCGTTCGTATGTCGCATCAACCAATGTATTACGATGCTTCTAAAGCAGTTAGAGAACTGGGTTTGCCTCAAACCCCAATTCAGACTGCTTTAAAAGACGCCGTAAATTGGTTTGTGGCTCAGAAATACGTTGAGGTAGCATACAAATAGAGACTTTTTCGCCGTTTACCATAACCATACAAAATTGTCATCAGACATTTTGAGTAACTGGTTGAATGCAGATTGGTGCTGACTAGAGTCCATATCAAGGTGTAGAGGAGAATTATGGGCATTCATTTACAACAAGCTATTGAAATAGGTAAGTACATAGTGACTCAACGTCTGTTGGGTCGTAAACGCTTCCCTCTGGTTCTGATGTTGGAACCATTGTTCCGGTGTAATTTAGCTTGTCCTGGTTGTGGCAAAATCCAGCATCCTAAAGAAATTCTTAAGCAACACTTAACTCCTGAACAATGTTTTGCTGCCGTGGAAGAGTGCGGTGCACCAGTTGTCTCTATTCCTGGAGGCGAACCTCTGATGCATCCCCAAATGGATGAAATTGTACGGGGATTGATTGAACGCAAAAAGTTTATTGTCTTGTGTACTAATGGATTGTTGTTAGAGAAGAGCTTGGATAAGTTTAAGCCTTCCCCATACCTGACCTTTAGTGTGCATTTAGACGGGATGCAAGAGTGGCACGATAAGTGTGTAGATCGTAAAGGAGTTTTTGACACTGCAATTGCGGCGATTCGTGCAGCCAAAGCAAGAGGATTTCGTGTCGCTACAAATACTACGGTTTTTGACGGTACTGATCCCAAAGAATTGCAGGACTTATTTGATTTCCTCAGCACGTTAGGTGTTGATGGTATGACAATTTCCCCAGGCTACAGTTATGAATGGGCACCAGATCAAGATCATTTTCTCAAGCGCGAACAAACACGGGCACTCTTCCGGCAAATCTTAGCTCCCTACAAAGCAGGCAAGAAAAACTGGGATTTTATTAACAGTCCACTGTTTTTAGATTTTCTTATAGGTGAGAAAGATTACGAATGTACACCTTGGGGAAGTCCCAGCTATAGCGTTCTTGGTTGGCAAAAGCCTTGTTACCTTCTCAATGAAGGACACTATAAGACTTTTCAAGAACTCTTAGAGAAAACGGATTGGAGTCAATACGGTCGCGCTAGTGGTAATCCTAAATGTGCAGATTGTATGGTTCATTGCGGCTATGAACCAACTGCTGCCATGGATGCAATGCAGCCATCGAATATCGGGCGATCGGTCAAATCTCTGCTAGGAATGGGGAGCTAATCTGAAGATAAAGCACAGATAAGCAACCAAACGTGATTACTGTTCTAGAAATGGTGTTTTTTCTTCTGATAGTTGGCTCGGTTCCTTTTTACCTAGCATGTGCTTTCTGCACCTATCAGTTTTTTGCATTTACACCTACCCAGCAGCAAAACGCAAATATCCTAGACTTATCAGTATCTATCTTGGCGTCAGTCCGTGGTCTTGATGAGGGAGCATGGGAAAATTGGTCATCGCTGTGCCAGCAAAACTATCCGGCGTATGCGGATCTGTCTACTATAGTCTGGCATTTTGCTACGGTACCGTCTACTGTCTTCCTCTGCTGGCGGTATCAGGATTTGCTGGATGGGCGATCGCACTCTGCTTAATCACACTATTTATTCGCTATGCCCAAGTACTGGTATGTATATTGAGTATGAACTGCCCCAAACTCCTGCGTTGGCTGTGGATCATACCTTTGCGAGACCTACTGAGTTTTATCGTCTGGGCTATGGGTGCATTTGGACAGCGCGTTTTTTGGCGCGGACGCCAATTGCGCATTGAGGCTGATGGTCTGATTGCTCAATTGCAATAAGTAAAGAAACAAATTGTCAACGAGCCCATCTCATACTTGTCCGTTGAGGTGGGTTTTGCCACTTAGAGTTTAATGCTCCCGAATAAAGGGGCGATCCTGAAATTCAAAAATTGAACCTATATTATTTAGAATTTGCATCTATGGCTTCACTTGCATAGTTATTATATATAGAAATTAAAGTGTACTATTCAATAGATTATCTTTATTCAATTTTCCTACAATAGGGAATAGAGCTTTCTAACAAGAATTACGGATTTTATAATGCCCAAAAGCCTTGCTAACAAAATAGTTGTATTTGGCTTACTTTTTTCCTTATTGGCATTTACAACAGCTTGTGACGGTGAAACTTCCAGTGACACGAACTCTTCACAAGTTAATCAAACAACAGAAATCAGGAATAGTGCAGTTAAACTGAATTGTTCCTCTGACTCACCAGATACTCAAGTCACTACAACCGCAACTGTCAACGGCAAACAGTACAAATGTGAGAATGGACGGACAGTTAGGGTGAGATAAAAGGAATCAGAATATTCTACCTATAGCAATGGGTGGGCAATACTTACCAAAACCTAGATATGGTAGGCATTACCCACCCTACGTGTATTTCAAAAATTAAAGAAAAATTCCATATCAAGGAATAAAATTTTCACAAAGAATAAGCAATTTAACGAAACCGCCGTAATTATCCTTCTTCAGCGCAGCAAGGAGAGGTGTTCTTTTTGGCAGCATTTTTAATTGCTTAAAATTGCTTGTATTAAATCTTATTGCCATAATAATACATAATACTAATATACAGCTTTTAACTTGATAAGTGCTATTCTCATGGTGCAAGACCAGTTTTTACGGAATAGTTGGCATGTCTTGGCACGATCACAAGACCTACAACCTGGAACCATTCTACAAAAGCGTCTACTAGGTGAAGACTTAGTTCTTTGGCACAATGGCGACAAAGCCCTGACCTGGCAGGACTTTTGCCCTCATCGGGGAGCGCGTCTCTCCTTGGGATGGGTTCATAAAGATACTCTTGTCTGTGGTTATCACGGTTTAGTGTTTAACACTGAAGGTCGATGTGTATTGCTTCCAGCTACCCCAGACCAACCACCTCCAGCAAGAGCTTGTATCCAAACTTACCATATCAAAGAGCACTACGATATGCTTTGGGTTTGTTTAGGAATACCGCAATATGACATACCTACATATCCAGGGTGGGACGACCCCTCCTACCGCAAAGTTTTGTGCGGTCCCTACCCCTTCAAAACTAGCCCTCTACGTGTTGTTGAAAACCTCCTCGATCCAGCTCACTTCCCTTTTGTGCATGATGGTATGTTCGCTACCTCGCGCCGTCCAGAGTTGAGGCATCATGACCTAGAGTTGCATCCAGATGGTTTTCGTTTCAAATTCGGTATATGGGAAGTAGATTTCAATTCAAAAGATCCCTCATCTGCACCCATGCTCCCTGTGACTTACGAGTACTTTATCCACCATCCCCTGGCTGGATACTTTGAACGACATGGGGAAGATGGAACCCGCCTAACTCTGTATTACATGGTGACTCCAGTTGATGAGGAAGAGTGCGTTTTGTGGTTCTGGATTTTGGAGGATTATCTTCATATGTTTTCAGATCAAGCTTTTGTAGAGAGGCAAGACAAAATTGTCAGTCAAGACTATCTGACTGTAGAATCACAGAAACCACTACGCCTGCCTTTGGACTTGAAAGCTGAAATACATCTGCCAAGCGATCGCTACAGTGTGGCATACCGCAAGTGGCTTAAACAAAAGGATGTCACCTTCGGTGCCATTTAGGACATTATTCACTTCAATTCTTTAATCGGTAAGAATTTGTTTCACAACAGCAAGAAAACGTTCCATGTCAGCACGGGCGATCGCCCCCATTGTCGAGACTCTAAAGATAGATTTAGCTAAAGTTCCTTGACCTGCATAAATCACATAACCCTGTGCTTTTAGTTTGTCGTGGAACTCGTCATAGCTCAAACCGTTTGGTAGGTGATAGGCGTTCAGAACAACAGATGAACTTGTTGCGGGAAGTAAGGGCTCAATTCCCATTGCGAGTAATTCGTTCCTTACCAAACTGGCAAGTTGACTGTAATGAGTCTGTCTGGCACGCCAACCCCCTTGTTCTTCCAACTCTTGCAAAGCTTCTGCCAAAGCATAGAATACCTGAACGGATTGGGTAAAAGGAGTACCCCCTTTGTCCTGCTGCTGGCAATAGGTTGGCAAATCTAAATATAAGGTGCGTGGGATTGTGTCTGCACCTGCTAGCGCATCCCGGCGCACAATGACAAAGGCTGTTCCCGGGACACCATGCAAGCACTTATTCGCTGTAGCAGCGCAAGCCGTGATTCCCCAGGATTCAAAATTGAGTTCCTCAGCCCCAAAACTGCTGACCGCATCTACCAAAAGTTGGATATTGCGCTCCTGACAAATTTTGCCGAGTTGAACCAAATTATTTAGACGACCCGTTGTGGTTTCGTGATGAACGACGGCGAGGTGGGTGATATCATCGTTTTCATCTAGAAGTGTTAGCAAGCCTTTGATATCAATTTCGGCACCCCATGGATGTTGCTGTGCTATGTAATCAATTCCGTGGATATTGGCAATTTTGGAGAGTCGTTCACCATAGACGCCATTTTCAATCACCAACAGCTTTCCGTTTCTTGGTACCAGACTCGTGACCATAGCTTCCATCGCTGCTGTACCAGAACCCGTGAGCAAAACTGCTGCCCAGCGATCGCCTGATAGGTCGTAGACTTGAAGTAGTTTTTCGCGGATTGTGCTTTGAAGTTGGGAAAATTCAACTTCACGATGACACAAATCGGGACGCAACAGAGCATTTCTGACGCGATCGCTAAGATTAACGGGACCGGGATTCAGGAGAATCATCATGAAATTAAAAACTAGAACCAATATGAGTCATGAGGCGTTGCAAAACGGCTTCCGGAGATAGGTTAGGTCGGGGTAGGTTTTTGAGGGTTCCCGGACGGATTTTCAGATGTCCGAATTTAGGCGTGTCGTTTGAATGTGCTGCAAATAAAGTATCTAGAAGTAAAAGGTTGTCTCCTTCTAATGTGATGCCATAACCACACGCCTCGGCAATTTTAGCAAACCGGACGCCGGAAGAAACGGTAGCTTGAGCGCCTGTAGAATCGTGACATTCATTGTCTAAGAGAATATGAATCAAATTAGAACTGCCATAAGCGCCAATTGTAGCAAAATTACCCATACGCATCAGTGCAGCACCATCCCCATCTATGACCACGACTTTGAGATCTGGACGTGCTAAGGACAAGCCCAATCCCAGAGATGAAGCACAACCCATCGACCCTACCATGTAGAGATGATTGCTGCGATCGCAACTAGCAAAGAGTTCGCGTCCTGTATATCCGGTTGTCGCAATTATTACCGTATTTTCTGAATTAGTCAGTTCTACAATTCGAGCCAGCGCTTCATCACGGGAGACACGTTGCTCTTTATCACTTACAAAAAAGCTTTTGGGAACAGCATGATTATCGCTCTTTTCTTGGTTGCGAGAGGAGATAGAAGCACGGATGAGTGCATGAGGAGCAACCGTTCCCTTTCGCATAATTAAGGCGTAGGGTCGGCGTTCTTGTTGCATATAAGCTTGGGCGCGTTGCAGCACAGGTTCTATCTCTGCGGCTTCTTTGGGAAAGAATTCCCAAGGGACAGTCATTGTTTCTAGCAATTTATCTGTGATCTGCCCCATGAGTTGATGCTGTGGTTCATCTTGGAACTGGGGATCACCCCGCAACGTACAGATAAGCAGCAGCGGAATCCGGAAGATATAAGCAAGGGAGGTCAGCGGGTTAACTGCATTACCCAAACCAGAGTTTTGCATCATGACCACGGCTTTTTTGCCACCGATTGCTGCTCCCGCCGCCGTCGCTAACGCATCTCCTTCATTGGCTGAGGAGATATAAGTGAGTTGAACGTCATTGATGACGTAGTTGATAAAAGGCGTAAGAAAGGAGCAGGGTACACCAGCATACCATTCAAAGCCCAGATGGCGAGCCGCTTCGACAAATTCCTCGGCTTGGATCATGAGAATCAAAGTCTTTTATTTTTTCAACTGAAAAGCGAGATCGAGGTCGTCCAAAGAGTTGATATCTAGCCAGTTACCGCGAATATAAACAACCTTGATTGGTTTCCCCTGCTCAATTAAGTAATTACATAATTCTGGCATACCCAACTGATGAAAGTCTGTTCTTGTTTGTAACTCAACAAGTGCTTCATCCAGCCACTGTCTGCCTTGGCTTCGCAATCTTAGCATCCCAATCCACCGTCCACAGGATTGTCCCCATTGTGTTTGCGTTGCTTTGGAAATGTGCAAAAGGTTGACATCCTGTCCAAAAAGTGAGAGGTCGTCTGGTATGGAGCAATAGGCATAGTCAGGAGAACCGCTCACTTGCTTATTATTTGTTACAGAATCGACCACGGTAACAATTTCTCCAGGACAATCTAATAAATCTTGCAAAATGTAGCTTCTAAAAAGTAAATCGCCGTAAACCACCAGCATATCGTCGCTAAAGCTGGCTTGGGAACAGGCTAAGGATGCTAATTCTCCAGTGGTTTCATACTCTGAGTTACGGATGACTTTAGTCCCTGCGACTTTGATAGTTTCTGCCTTGTAACCGGCGACAACGGTAATATCGTTGATGGCAAGTTTCTTGAATTTGTCCACCAAATGCCTGAGTAGAGGTTTTCCTCCGAGAGGTAACATCACTTTCGGTTTATCTTGAGTCAACCCAGCAAATTCTTGTCCTCTGGTTGCAGCAAGTACTATAGCCTGAGTATGGTGGCGTCCGTTGGTGAAGTAGCGTTTTTCCGCCTCTTGCAGCTCATCTGCTCCCTGTAGCCGGAAAATTTCCTTGACAGGAGCAATATCATCTTCAATATTGATCAGGGTTTCTTGGCTTTGAACTTCCCGGGCGATCGCCTGCATACTGGCGACAGCAGCGCGAATCATGTGGTTTGCCCAAATCACCAAACTGATTCCTGCTTTGCGGAAGACATTGGTTGGGGTACTGTAATATTTGGTTGGTACAATGACCAACGGAGAGCGACCCGCCCACTCTTTGGCAAACTCTAGGATTTGATCTGGGCGGGATGATTTACTGTGAATCAAGATTGCGTCGGCTCCTGCTGCGTGATAAGCTTGGGCTCGGCGCAATGCCTCCGAGAGATCCCAGCCAGCAATCAAGGCTTCAACACGGGCAACGATGCAAAAATCTGGATCTTGTTGGCTGTCTTTGCCTGCCTTAATTTTGCCGCAAAATTCCTCAATATCGGCGAGTGGTTGGCGATCGCCGTTGATGAAACTATTGGTCTTTGGGAAAAGCTTATCTTCGATACAGACTCCTGCAATGCGTCGCTGTTCTAACTTACTGACCAAACGACGCATATTGTTGAAGTTGCCATAACCAGTATCCCCATCTAACAAAATGGGAATTTGGGTCACATCGGACATGAACTCCAGCATTTCCACCACTTGAGTCCAACTGGCTTCATTATTGTCTCGGACACCGTATTGAGCCGAAAGGGCTAGCCCACTCGCCCAAATTCCTTTAAATCCAGCCTCTTCCACAATGCGGGCGCTCATACCATTGTGGGCTTCCATGATGAATTCGAGTCGTGGCGATTGCAATAATGCTCGCAATTGGGCGCACTTGCTTGGTTTTACTCCATTAACAACAGGTGCAGATATTTGGTACATTTACATTCTTCCTAACACAGGTAAAATCTCGTTCTGGGCGCGTTGAATATCCTCTGGAAAATCGATTTCGATCCAAGGTAAACCCGTGATATCTTCGTACCCAAATGTCTGTGGAGTCTCCAACAGCAGATCCCGAATTGCTTCCTCATACGGTTGTTCATGCAGTCCAGAGGCGACGTAATATTCTGTGCGAGTGGCAAGACGATGGGCGATCGCACTTTCAAACCGAAAGAACCCCACAGATTCGCCTGCAAAATCATAAGTAAGATCCGCAGCAACTTGTTTGCGAAACTCCACTAGATAATTGTCTTTGATACAAAGCTTGACGGGTTCCTCCCCTGGTTCAAAATCCCGATCCAACAAGAAGCAGTTAGATATATCCGTCTTCACCAGTCGCTCAAGAATACGAGGGTCATACAAAACATCTGCGTCCATCAATAACAGGTCATCACCAGCCGTCAAGTGTGCTCGTAACGTCCACAGGCTGATGAGACTTCCTTTGGTATAGTCAGGATTGTAAATAGTACTGACCCAATTATCGGCACCTACTGCCTTAATTTCATCCTGGATCATTTGGGCTTGGTAGCCCACGGTGATCATCACTTCATCAATCTGGCATTCACGAAGAGAGTCCAAATGACGTTCTAGTAGAGATTTTCCGTTAAACCTTAGCAAGCACTTGGGTTGGGCTTGCCCGTCTTTACCCAAGCGGCGTCCAACCCCGGCGGCTAATATTATTGCCTTCATTGTTCAGTTCATCACTCCTCTAAGCCACCCGGAACTCTGGAAATTCGCAAGAATTTCCTAGAATGTTATTACCGTAATGGGTTGGTAAATACAAGATTTATTAACAAATCCTTAATTAATTGATAACTTTATCACTTAGAGGGTATTTACAAAGTAAATATTAAGAAAGACTCTGGAACCACCACATCAAAAGTGCGTAGAAGCTCTGCTTCTTGTCGCCAGACATCGCCAGTATATTACCAAGCTTGTTCCTCCAGAAAAGGCTGCCTCAAAGCAGAGCTAGCTCTGAGGCAAAGTCGTCGCGGAGCAACTTTAATTTTCAGACCTTGAACACGTATTTTTTATCAGGTTCTCGCTCAATATCAGGTGGGTAGCTTTTGCGTTTATCCGCATAGTATTGGAGGCGATGATCTCCCTCAGAACGACGATTGTAGGTCAAATAAAGCACTCGTCGGGGATGTCCAGTTAAGTTTGGTCCTGAGCGATGGGGTGCGTAGGAGTCAAAGAACACAGCATCACCTGGCTTTGCTGGGACAGGAATAAACTCCATGCCTTTGATGTTCTCTTCTGTGAGCGGTTTCCAAAGCTCTCCAATCAGACCGCGTTGATGGTAACCTACCGCTAACTCAAGACAACCATTTTCTACTGTGGACTCATCAATGGTAATCAGAACTGTGATAAACAAACTAGCATAATCATTCCATCCGGCTTGGGCATCTTGATGAGGGGTAAAGCCATTTCCACCAGGCATTTTGAAGTTAATCTTTTCTTTAAATAGAATAGCTGGCTCGTCAAAGAGTTCATGAACTCGCTGCAGCATTTCCTCACCATTGATCAACTCATGAAAACCCTTATGGTAAGGACAAAAATTTTCGATGCGCGACAGTACCCGCTTTCCTGGTTCAAGCAAGCTGTCCTCAAAATACATCATGTATTTCCCTGGAATTTCTGGCAGGGATTGAACTTCATCCACCCAGGCTTTGATCTGTTCAATTTCTGCAGCTTTATACAGACCTCTGACAACTAAATATCCTTGTTGTTTAAAGGTTTCTAATTCGCCTTCAGAAAAGAATTTCAACATATTTGGTAAGTTTCTCGTTACTGCGCTTCAGACTGTGGCAGGAAGCGGTACTGCCAAAAGGTCAATACTGCAAAGATTGGCGCACCGATAGTAGCTGCTATCAGCAACGGTACTAGTCCACTAAGCAAAGTCACGACTGGAAACAAATACAGCACGTCTTCGACATCAAAACCAGCGAAATTGGGTTGTTTGGTTGCATCTTTACCAAGTTGCTGTTCCATCTGGGTTCGCAAGTGGAAAATGTAAGCAACAGAAACCCCGGATACTATACCCATGAGCAATGCCCACCAACCGAGTTCGCTGTTCATCAGACCATAGCCAATACTCACAAATAAAAGAACGTGAATGATGGCGTCACAGGCAAGGTCGTACTGGTGTCCCCATTGGCTGCTCTTTCCGCTGAGCCGAGCCAATTCACCATCTGTGTGATCCAAAAAGTTGGACAACACGAACAGCCCAGCCCCGATATTAACCCAGTTGGCACGACCAGTTGCTAATGCTGCTGTTGCCAAAAGCCCAGTCACTAGCCTGAGTGTGGTGAGATGATTGGGATGTATCCAACTGTTTTTGAGAGGTTTCACTAACCAGTGAGCAAGTTGGGCATCCCAAGACTTCTTGGTCATAGGTATGGTCAAGTACGAACGGTATTACGTATTTTTTGGGAATAGAAAGAAGCTGATTCTTCGTTTTTGGCACACTCTTGTGTGAACTGAATCAGATGGTGTCCGACTAGTCCTACGTGAATCAGTTGCTCGATTTTACCAGCTTTAAGTGCCGGTCGTGCCATTTTCCAAAAAGTCTTACGATAGTTACCGAATATACCAACCCGCAGCAGGATGTTCGTCAAAATTCTTAAACCTTTTTTAATATTTGCCCAAGAAACTCGAGCCGGGCTATTGGGAACTTCTATCCGGTTAGGATAGGTATGCTCCATGTTGTAGGCATATCGCTGATATAAGAATTCTGGGTTATATGCCGTTGTGATGCAGCGACGCCACATTTGTACAACCTGTTCATAAGGCATTAAAAACTCGATATTGGACTCGCGATTTTCATCAAAAACGAGTCGCCCTTCTTTTTCTAACCTGCTCCACAGTGGAGTTTTAGGTAGTGCATGAAGTAGGTTAATTGTCAACATAGGAATTTGAGACAGACGAATAAAGTCGAGGATTCGGTCTGCGGTTTCTGGTGTATCTGTATCAAATCCGATGATGATTCCCGAAACAACTTCCATGCCGTAGCTATTTAAAATTTTGACTGCTTCGAGAATTGGCATACTCAGGTTATGATTTTTACCAATAGCGTGAAGAGCGTCTGGCTCTGGCGTTTCAATGCCGCAGAACACTGTACAAAAATAGGCTTCGCGCATCATTTCCAAAAGTTTGGGACTCTGTGCCAAATTCAGTGTGGCTTCACAGGCAAATTGAATAGGATAGCCATTGCGCTTTTGCCAGTCAATGAGGTGTGGCAGCAACTGCATGACAGCACGGCGATTGCCCACAAAGTTATCATCGACAAAATACACTGCCCCAGGATTACCACATTCCAACATCGCATCCAGTTCAGCTAGAACTTGTTCTGGAGTTTTAAGACGGGGGTTATTTCCGTACAGTGCAGGTATATCACAAAACTCACAGTGATAAGGGCAACCACTGGAGAACTGAATGTTGGCAAGGAAATAATGATCAAGATTCAGCAAGTGATAGGCTGGAATCGGAAACTCGCTCAGGGGTAATCGTTCTTTCGTTTCAAAGCGAATTTGCCCTTGGGGGCGTTCACTGTGTAGATCCAAATACTCAATCATGTTGTCAGTTGCATCCCCCAATTCACCCAGATGTAAAATATCAAACTCTGGATAATATTCTGGACAACCAGATACCGAAGGACCACCCACAACTGTGATTTTGCCTTCTCGATGAGCAAGTTCATTTATTTGATTGATCTGCGATCGCTGGATGTGCATCCCACTCACAATCACCACGTCAGCCCACTGAAAATCAGCCCTTGTTACCGAACGCACATTCTCATCAATAAACCGGATTTCCCACTCTTGAGGTAAATAGGACGCTACAACCAAAATCCCTTGTGGTGGCATAAAAGCCCGATTACCTCTCAGTGGATATGCGTGGTGAAAGGTTCCAAAAGAGCGGCTGTATTTGGGAAAGATACAGAGGATGCGTCGATGATGGCGCGGAATGTAGCGGCTTCTCCGATTCGTGGTTTCAACAACAGGCTTTTCTAAAGGTATCACATTACCCTTCATCGCCAATTTCTCCTCACAAAGAGCGAAAAACTAACTTGATAATAGTTTTGCAAAATTATCAGTAATTTCCACTAGCTTACCGCCTTTTGCCAGTTTCAGTCGTCTCCCCCTCCACTCAATTGTGTTGCCAAAAAAGCCGTAGCACCACAATACGAAGCTAATGAGATCACGCAAAGGCACTAGCCACAGAAACTTTCTGGCGTTCGGATCTTTGAGACTCCTAACTCCAACAACCCATGCCATGATTAACCTCATACTCCAGGTTAAACTAGCAACCATCCAACCGAACCAACCGAAAGTTGACCCGACTGTTGATATTAAGAATAGTAAGCTTATTGCTGTACCGTGAGTAAAAATTAGCCCTAGATAGCCCCAAGGTCGAGAAACTCGCGTGCAGCAATTCCAACGTGTCTGACGATGGATTAAATCAATAAAACTTTCTGTTGTGATCGCATGGTCAATAATATAGTCTGAAAGAACTACCTTGTAACCTTCTTGTGTAGGTAAGTAGCCAAGTTGAAAATCATCGGCTAGGTAGTCGGCGATCGCCAGAAATCCTCCTATTGCTTCCAAAGCACTTTTGCGGATGGCAATGGTTGGACCGAGGGCAAAGTTCATTCCCTCCACCGACCTTGCGACTAAAACATTAGCATGGTACTCAGTGGATATCCCGATCGCTTCAAGGATTGCCACCCACCCTCGAACTTGTGGACGGTACAAACAGGTGACAACACCTACGGTTGGATCAGCCATCGGCTGGATAACTCGTCTTAAATAATCTGGTCCGACACGAACATCGCTATCTGCAAGCAACAGGAGCGAATATTTGGCTTCGGCTTCTGCATTCGCTAGATTACTGACTTTCAAATTCGTGCCAATCGTGCGATCACTTATGACGAGACGAATGTCAATTTCTGGGAAATCGTCAATTATTTTCTTGACAATTTGCACACTAGGATCTATTTCATCGCGTACACCGAAGATGATTTGGTACTCTGGGTAGTCTTGTTGACAAAATGAGGCAAAGTTTTTGTAAGTATCGATGTCGAGACCGCAAATTGGCTTGAGAATAGTAACAGGTGGGTGAAAGTTGGGATCAATCTGTGTCTGATGGGAAAAAAACTCGGTTGCTGCATAGATCCCATAACAGTAGAACAAGACAGCTGATACACACAGGATGAATAGTAGCAAATCAATGATAATTAGACTCAAAGAAGTTGTTGAAAAAAAAGTAGAAATATACATTGACTGTCAAGGGCGTAGGTAGTGTACGCGTTTTAAAGATAACCTGCACATCAGTTTATGATTTTTCTGTGAAAAAAATACGACTTGTGGGTGATACTATAAAGGGTTTTTATATATAGAATACTTAATCTTTCGTGGGAGCTTGAACTGAATTGGTTTGTAATCTACCATCATGAGTCTGATTTCCTTTCTCCTGCGTTCTTCTTGGGGTATGGTGGCGATCGCGGTTGTCACCGGATTTTTAAGTGGTGGCAGTAGCGCTAGCCTCATAGCCCTCATCAGTACTGCCGCAAGTCGCAGCATGAGTGAACGTCTCACAACTATGGCTTGGGGTTTTGTAGGGCTGGCATTAGTGGCACTGATCACGAGTGTTATTTCTCAAGTGATGCTGATTCGGTTATCTCAGCATGCTGTGTTCCAATTACGAATGCGCTTGAGTCGCCAGATTCTTTTTTCTGGGTTAAGTCATTTGGAACAACTAGGAAATCCCCGACTTTTGGCAACCCTTACGGAAGATGTTCAGGCAGTTGCTAATGCTGTTCATGTGATGCCTTACCTCTGCATTGATATTGCTATTGTTGCAGGTTGCTTAGTGTATATAACTTGGCTCTCTTGGTTGGTACTTGTGATGGTGATAGGACTTGCAGTCGTGGCGATAGGCAGTTCCCAGTGGCTGTTAAGAAGAGGAGAGAAGTTCCTAGCCCTTGCTCGTGAGGATCAAGATGTGCTGTTTAAGCATTTCCGCACTATCACCGAAGGAATCAAGGAACTCAAGCTGCATTACAGACGGCGTCAAGTCTTCCTTTCTAGGGATCTTGAATCAACAGCTGCCACGTTCAGCCGTCACAACGTTCAAGGTCTGACCCTTTTTGCTTCGACAACAAGCTGGGGAAGACTTATATTTTTTTTCGCGATTGGTTTTGTCCTATTTACGCTGCCCAATCTGCTGACTATTAGTCCCCAAACCCTCTCTGGCTACATCTTGACGTTTTCGTTCTTGATGATGCCGATGAACAATCTTGTGGAGAATCTCCCCTTACTGAGCAAAGCTAGCATTGCCTTGCGAAAGATTGAGTCACTGGGTTTATCTTTGGCTAGTCGAGCTGAAATATCAACTGTTCCACCTGCAAGCAACTCTTCGTGGCGGTGCTTACAACTTCTGGATGTTATCCATACTTACCGTACAGATCAAGAAGATAATAGCTTTATTCTCGGTCCTATCGATATTACATTTTATCCGCAACAACTTGTGTTCGTCGTTGGAGGCAATGGTAGCGGTAAATCCACCTTCGCCAAACTCATTACTGGACTCTACATACCTGAAGCTGGAGAAATTTTGCTTGATGGAGAACCCATTACTGAACAAAATCGAGAGTGGTATCGCCAACATTTTACTGTCGTGTTCTCAGACTTCTATTTATTTGACGAGCTTTTGGGGTTAGACAGTATGGACTTGGATATTCAAGCTCAAAAGTACTTGAAGCTACTCCAACTAGACCATAAGGTCAAAATTGAAAATGGCAAACTGTCCACTACAAATCTTTCGCAAGGACAGCGGAAACGACTGGGTTTGCTTACAGCATACATAGAAGACCGACCAATTTATCTGTTTGATGAGTGGGCGGCTGACCAAGACCCAGTATTTAAAGAAATTTTCTACACTCAACTTTTACCAGAACTGAGGGATAGGGGCAAAACCGTACTCGTCATCAGCCATGATGACCGCTATTTTCATGTCGCAGACCGAATCATAAAACTGGACTACGGCAAAGTGGAGTATGACAAAAAATCTAATCACTAAAATCCTCATTAAAAACTGTCCAATTTTTTCTTGTGGGATGGGCTTCTGGTCCCTCCTATAAACAGAGTGGGCTTTCTGGCCCACCCCACAAGATTGAATAATAATTAATTAGCCGGGCATGATAGTGAAGCGGGCTTTATCAAATGATCATGGCGAATCTCTGAGCCTGTATAGATTTTAGTTTTAGGGTTCGGAAAACTGGGTGATTGGGTTAGACTGTCGTCGAGGTCTGAGTTTGAGAACGCGTAAGCCAGTTGCAGCAAGTGTAGGTAGCAGTCGTGGCTGGAGTAATTGTTGGTTAAAAGCGCTCATCCGTCTTGCGTTTTCTTTCAGGCAAGTAGACAAAAACAGTTCGGGGGTCAAATTATCCATAAAGTTACCAGCGCTGGTAGCGGTAAAACCCTGCTGTTTCTCTTCTTCTGAGCCACTGAAGGCTTTGATTTTATCTTGTAGCGCATTCCAGTAATGCCACAGAGCATCAACCCCTCGCAACCAATTTGCCTTACGACCTTCCTGGATTTGTTGGTAAGTGACCCAATTCACAAAGAACATAATATGCCGTGCTTCTTCGTGAAGAATTTGATCGAAAATGTCGAATATTGCTTCAGGCATATATTTAGCTTGACGGGCAATTTCAAACAGTCCAAAGGCTAAGAAAGAATCGAGGCATTCTCCAAAGCCAAAGTCAAGGAAAGCAGTTTTGATATTGCTAGGAAGTACAGGTTCAGGAGGTTGGGAAATCTTTATGTCGTAACGGTTGATGACAAACTCAATCAGTCGGGAGTGGCGGGTTTCCTCCATCGCTTGAAGGGCGATCGCCTCTTGCAACAGGGGGTCACTCACCGTCGCCGCAAAGGCGCTGACCATAGCCCCAGCATTTCGCTCTGTGCTGAGGGCTTCTTTCCAAAAGGGAACGCTTCGTATACGTTCTAGAGCTACGCTATCAAGACAAGGCCAGGGGAGTTGCTCAGGCTCGAACTCTAGGTGGCTTTCGATGAAACTGCGGCAAAACAGATTTTTGTGTTCTTCGCTTCCTAGTTTCATATGGCAATAGTTTATTTGTTAGTTGTTGGTTGTTCTAGTAACCACGACCGACTACCTAGTCACAACTGATTGCGTTTTAGCAGCTGCATGGGTGTGGCGCTGTTTCAGGTAAGAGAAAAATTCCCGTCCCTCGCGCAGACGACGCACGAGCATTTGGGGATTGGTTAGCATTTCACCCACAATCGGAATAATGGCTTTGGGTCGAAAGTAGAAGCGTCGGTACATCTGCTCGACAGCATCCTCAATCTGAGTGCTGGAGAGGTTGGGATATTGCAGTGTAGACATTTGAATACCGGATGAAGCAACTAAGGAATTGTCGCTAAACCAACCGTTAGTTTGAGCTTGTTGATAAAGTTCGGTTCCTGGATAAGGGGCGGCGATGGAAACTTGGATGGTATGAGGACTGACTTCGCAAGCAAAGCGGACTGTTTCCTCAATTGTCTGTTGGGTTTCGTTTGGCAAGCCGATGATAAATGTGCCGTGTACGGTGATGCCGAGTTTATGGCAATTTTCCATAAACTTTCGTGCCACCTCTAATTTAATGCCTTTCTTGATCCCGTCCAAAATTTGCTGGTTGCCCGATTCAAATCCCACTAGCAAGAGACGCAAGCCATTGTCACGCAGTTGCTTGAGTGTATCGTAGTCTAGATTGGCACGGGCGTTGCAGCTCCAAGTGAGCTTGAGGCGTTTCATATGTTCGCTGATGGCGATCGCCCGCTGCTTGTCGATTGTGAAGGTGTCATCATCGAACATATATTCCTGCACTTTGTCACCAAAAAGGGCTTTGGCTTCTTCCATTTCTCGCCCAACTGCTTCTGGGCTTTTGGTCCGGTACTGGTGACCGCCAATGGTTTGAGGCCAGAGGCAGAAAGAGCATTTGGCGGGGCAGCCACGCCCTGTGTAAAATGACACGTAAGGATGCAGTAAATAACCTATGAAATATTTTGTAATATCTAAGTCGCGTGCATAAATTGGTAGCACGCTGGGCATAGCATCCCAATCGTGGATCAAGTCGCGTTCTGGATTGTCATGCAACTGACCGTTCTTGTCTCGGTAGCTTAGACCTTTAATCTGATCCCAAGGTTTGCCTTGTGCTAATTCCTTGCAGGTGTAGTCAAACTCATTGCGACACACAAAGTCTATGACTGGATTCTCGCGTAGCGTTTGGTCTGGTAAGACTGCCACGTGTGCCCCAACAAAGCCAATTTGCACATGAGGATTTTGTTCCTTCATCACAAGAGCACACTTGACATCATTTGCAAGCGAAGGTGTGCTGGTGTGCATGATAATCAGTTCGTAATCTTTGGCGATTGTCAGCACATCTTCCACAGTTTGATTGTGTGGAGGAGCATCTACAAGCTTGCTTCCAGGGACTAGGGCAGCGGGCTGTGCTAGCCATGTGGGATACCAAAAGGAGGTAATCTCACGCTTGGCTTGGTATCGGGAACCTGCACCACCGTCAAACCCATCAAAGGA
Organism: Nostocales cyanobacterium HT-58-2; assembly: GCA_002163975.1. Taxonomy (GTDB): domain Bacteria; phylum Cyanobacteriota; class Cyanobacteriia; order Cyanobacteriales; family Nostocaceae; genus HT-58-2. Next base: position 1,256,896 of record CP019636.1, read on the forward strand.
AGGAGGATTAAGAAAAAGGGTTTTTTTCACTTACATTTCTCCTTTTGTTTAGCAAGGCAATAGACTGCATTGCAAGGTTTTATATAGTCTGTAGCAATTTAACCATCAGAAAACTTGAGGACTCAAGAGATGGCGTTTATTTTTTTACCAGAAAACTGCTCAGTGATCGTAAAAACATTAATTGTGACTGAATATATTTTTTAATACCATCAGCAAGTCTAATGAGAAAAATAATTTTGCAAAGCCAGTCGTTTTAGTCCCATGTTGTTCAGTGTAGATACTACATAGCTTGCTGTCAGTGACACAGAGGATGGCTGCAAAGTGCTTCTAAGGTACTACTAAATAAGTGTGTGAGTAAGTGCGAGGAGCAATGTTGAGCGAAACTTCGGACGAATGTAACAGACCTAAACAAACTCAGTTTGTGAATGTACTAGGTCAGTCGTTAACGAGCTTTCCTTGTAGATAGTGACTAACAGAGAGTATTCTACCTGCTTGTGTTAGTTAACTGGTCAATGAGTGCAAGGACATCACTGCGGCTGAGTTTACTTTTGCCATTAGCCATGGCATCAAGAGTACCATAAGCTAAAGTCATGGGAATCTGACAAAAGTCTAAAGCCGGACCCACAGGAAGAGCACTGGTGTATGCATCTGCTAGCGCTAGATTGCGACGAGCATAATGATGTACATCTTCTACACTCCAGCCTTCTGGGAAGAAGTTTACTCCACGCACCATGTCTTCATGATGGTTCCGGATAATATTCACCGCTTGTAAACCACGACCAAACCCGATCGCATGGATACGGTTTGTCTGTGTCCCATCGTACCAAGCCCATAAATCTGAGAGCATCAAGCCAACGGCACCAGCAACTCCAAAGGTGTAACGATCCAAATCAGATTCTGTACGAATTTTCCAATTTGTTTCGGCCCAGTAAGCCATTCGGTCTGCCATTGCTGCAGTCGCATCCCAAATTCGAGGTGCAATGGTTGCAGGCGCAAGTATTGCCCATTCTCGAATCTGAAGAGAAACCTCCGGTAGCAGATGTTCATGTGACTTCAATCCCTTATGGAAAGCGTCAACGGCAAAGCCATCACCCCCTGCTTGTAATGTCAAGCTAATTGTTCGTAACAGCTTTGCCTTGGTGAAGTTATCCAGTTCTGGATGGTCTTCAATTTCATCAATGGCTCGTAAACATAGGTATGCTGATGCTACCGCTTCTTGCAAGCCAAGAGGTAACTGAATAATTGGGATATAAAAAGTCCGACTCGTTTCCTTGAGGATGTTTAAGGCATCTCCATACAAGTCCATAAGATTGCAACTCCACTAGGTATCATTAAGTTTGCTTAATATTGTTGGCGAAAAAGTAACCACTTAAATCAAAAAGTTGGCATTGCCGAAATTGGTATCCTTGTCTACCTAACCGCAATTGCATGAATCTACAGTCAGCTGACAATTGCAACCCATTCCAACATTCACCAACCTCTAACTCGAAAGGCAGATTCCGATTAGCTATTTTCTTCAGCAAAAGATTAAAAGTGCTTGCCAAGAATGACATCGGTTTCCACCTGCTGGACTTGTTAGTTATGGATCATATATGCTTCTTGGCTCTCACCCCTGACTTTCTTGATTACCGTGCTGAATAATACCAAAACTGTACGGTTAATCTCGTGCAAGCTACTCTCCTCTGTACGCGATATCGCAAAACGCTATAGACCTGCATTGGTGTCAATTGACGACAGTAATTAGGTCAAAGTTCCCAGTCATCGCTTAGTTTTGACCCAAAACACCAAAAGTGTTGAGTCTTTTGACGAGAGCGATCGCTTTTGTGGGTTTTGTCGTTATCGTATCCAAAGCAAGACATAGCCAGATAGTAGATTAAGTACTTTAAAAGATATACCAGTCCTATACGTTCTAAGTCATCTTTTACAGCTTATGGCTTCTTGAGGAAGAGAATTCCTATGGTAGCAGGCGAGACACCCACTTCACAAGGAAAGAGAGATGTTTTACCGGGTGGATATCTTTCTTACTCGCCCCTGCCTGGGAAATGAGCATCTTGTGTTTAATAACGATCAGTTAATGATGTGAAGGGGAAAAGGTCGTTTCAAGTTTTTCTCTCAAAAGTGCATAAGTTGATTTCGGTCGTCCCTATTAAGGAGTAGAAGGAAGGTGGTGAAGCTGAAGGGAAGATACATTTAGTGTTAACTTCTTTCCAACAGTAGTTATCTATTACCGGATAGTATTACGCACTTTCCTCAAGTGCCATATCAGTTTATCAATCTAACAATTTCTAAGGAAAAAATCATGGTTTATGCATCGCAAGGAGAACCAAAAGTTATGAATTCTGCAAAACTAGAACAGTTACAAAAAGAGATTCAGCAGGCAGTCTATAATGGGCTCGACAACTCTCCATTAGTCGAATTGCTTGCTGGTTATGGTTTAACAGACAGAGTTATCCAAATTCATGTAATAGTTGACCTAGATAAAATTCGATTAACTAATGCTATTAAAGATCCAGAAATCAAGGATTCTTTACAAGCAATTCCAGGTCACAAGCTTGTCATCACAGGCTGTGACTGGTGTACACAAGGATGTTGTGGGTAATAGATGCGTGGGACTTTAGAACTTTTTCCAATAATAAAGTACCTAAAACCCTTTGTGGACAGGGCGAATACTTTATCAGGGAAAAAGTACAAAAAACTTAGTGGTGATAGCTATATGCACTCAATCAATGTAAGATCCTCGCTCTTTCTTGGATTGACACAATTTTGAGTTTGAGCCTAGTTTTTTTATAAAGTTTCATTAGCCATTTAAGTGAAAAATACTCTTCCTAATTAAGCTATAGTAAAAAGCAAAATGTAATTTACCATAGCTAAGGTAAGCTACTGAATGTAACTGCAGCGTTACTATTGTTCAGTAGCTATTTTGCATGGAGAGGTGATCTGGAATGGCTGCTCTTTTGGCTGGGTTTAATAGCATAGTAGTTGTAATATGTATCGCAATCTCTTTTGCGACAAACCGTGCTAATGCCCAAATCACTCCAGATAAGACTCTCCCTGAGAATTCTCGTGTAACAACAACTGGCAATCTAAAAATTATTGAAGGTGGAACCCAAGTAGGTAGCAATCTGTTCCACAGTTTTGAGCAGTTTTCCATATCTACTGGGACTACAACTTACTTTAACAACCCTGCAGATGTTCAAAACATCATTAGTCGGGTAATGGGTAACTCTATTTCTAATATTGATGGAACCCTTCGAGTGAATGGACAGTCCAACCTGTTTCTGATAAATCCTAATGGAATTATTTTTGGTCCTAATGCCTCGTTAAATATTGGCGGTTCATTTTTCGCTAGTACCGCAAGCAGTCTGAACTTTGCTGATGGAAGTAAGTTTAGTGCCACACTTCCTCAAGCCACTCCTCTACTAACAGTCAGTGTTCCTGTGGGTTTGCAATTTGGAGCAACTGCAACAGCGATTCGTAATCAATCCCAAGCAAAGTCAGATGGTGCCACTAATATTTTAAATGAATCTGTTGGTTTACAAGTGCCGCCAGGTAAAACTTTGGTACTTGTGGGAGGTGACCTCATACTGGATGGCGGAAGCTTAACGGCATCAGGAGGACGAATTGAGTTAGGAAGTGTAGCTGCCAATAGTTTGGTTAGTTTGAAGCAAACCGATGTTGGCTGGGTCTTGGGGTATGAAGGTATTCAAAATTTCCAGAATATTCAACTTACTCCGCGCATTATTAGCAATTTCCAGATTCCCTCTACTGTAGATGCTAGTGGCAAAGATAGTGGTGGTAGTATCCAGATGCAGGGCAATTCTGTGGAACTCATTGGCTTTCCTGTACGCGTTATTAATCAAAGTACAGGTGTCGCAAATAGCGGAGACTTAACTATTACTAGCAGGAAATTAGTCATTCGGGATGGCGCACAGGTCATAACTTCGACAAGAGCACAAGGTGCGGGAGGAAAATTAAGCGTCACCTCATCTGAATCAGTGGAGCTGATTGGTTCTTTTCGTACACCAGATGGTCTTTCCTATTCTAGTGTATTGTCTAGTGCAACTTTTGGTGTGGGAAAGGCGGGTGACCTGATCATTAATACGAGAAGGTTACATATTCAAGATGGAGCATTGGTAACAGCAGAGTCTAGTGGACAAAGAATCAACAATTCTCAGCAATTCAGAGCAGCCACAGGACAAGGCGGAAATTTGACTATTAATGCCTCTGAATCAGTAGAAACCAGTGGAATGACAGCAGCAGGTCGTCCCAGTGGCTTGTTTGCTAGTACTGCAGGTTCTGGAGATGCTGGAAAAGTGACAATTACTACTGGGCAGTTGATAGTCCGAGATGGGGCTGCAGTAACTGTAAGCAGTGAAACTCGAAGGAATTTCACATACGTGGGGGGTCCAATTAACTTAGGAAAAGCAGGCGAACTCAATATAGATGCTGGCTCTATAATTCTAGGCAACAGAGGAAAAATTTCATCGGAAACTGACACTGGTCAAGGCGGAAATATTAACCTACAAGTGCAAGACCTATTACTGCTACGCCGCAACAGTCAAATTTCCACCAATGCAGGCAAAGTACAGGCTATTGGTGACGGCGGTAATATTACCATCAATGCTCCTGACGGTTTCATCGTCGCCAAGCCACAAGAAAACAGCGACATCACTGCCAATGCTTTCACAGGCTCTGGTGGCAAAGTCCAAATCAACGCAACTGGTATTTTTGGCATAGCACCACGTAGTCGAGAAAACTTGGCAAGACAATTGGGAACGAACGACCCAATCAAACTAGACTCGCAAAACTTACTCACAAGTGACATCACGGCAATTTCTCAGACCAACCCGACTTTAAATGGAGTGGTAAGTATTAATACGCCTGATATTGAAATCAAGCGTGGACTTATCAACGTGCCAATGGAATCAAAAAAACCAAGACTGGCACAAGGATGTGATGCAGATGTAGCACGAAATCAAAGCGAATTTATCATCACCGGAGGCGGCGGCATACCATCCAACCCTAGGGAAGCTCTGAGAAGCAACAATGTGCAGGTAAATTGGGTGTCCTTGGATGAGAATGCAAATGAGCCTTCTGGTGCTTCAAGCCAGGAGAAAGTAAGGCAAACATTAGTAGATTACTTACAACAAAATAACAAAAATATCAAGAATCGTCAGAATGAGATTGTGGAAGCACAAGGGTGGGTGGTAGATAGCAATGGCGATGTGATTTTAGTTGCTCAGGCACCCACCGTGACACCTCATAGTCCCTCGTTCAACTCTGCATCTTGCCATAGTCGTTAACAGAGATTGTGGTGAGTCGAAAATTTTGAAGTTGATACTTTACAACCCCATCCACATCAACACAACTTGTTTCCCTATCACAACTAACGCAACACCAATCATCACAATCAGTGTCACCTGACCACCTGGAACAAGCGGTTGAGTTGTAATATTAGACTGCTCCTGCTCTTGACGTTGCTTCCAAGTCATGAGGGCAGGAATAATGCCACCTAAAACTGAAATACTAAACGTTCCAGCATAGTCTAGGGCAGCTAAGAATATGCTGGGATTAAGTGCCCCAAGACTCATAGGGGGAAAAAGAATCAGAGAATAAAGCGGTAGGCGCTTAGAAGGCTCATAGGGTGTTGAAAGATCCTTAAAGAAATCTAGCAAACCGTAGACAAATCCAATAAATGATGTGACTATGGCAAACTCGGAGAAAATAGACACTAATACACCTAACCATTCTCCTGCCCCATCATTACGTAGAATTTGTATTGGGTCAAAAACGGTTTTACCACCAGCCGTACCTTGCACCATGTCGGGACTGACGCTTCCCAGAATCACGGCATTCCAAGCCAAGAACATGACCAAAGGAATCACAGAACCAATAAATATGGACTGACGTATCTTGTGAGCATCTCCTTCCAACTGAGTGACAACTGTTGGGACAACGTTATGGTAGAACAGTGCCACAAACATCACCGAAACAGCTGCTGGAAGTGCACTCCAATCCTGAAAGAAAAAAGAAGAAGTCTTGAACTGCGTTGTTCCAAGCAATAACAGTCCCAAAAATGAAGCAAGGACAATTGCTACGAACGCGTTGTTTAATTTCTCAATAAACTTCTCTCGCCCAAGATACATAATGCCACCAAGTAAGAGAGTGAACGCTGTTGTCCCCACCCAAGTAGGCAGAAGATTCTCCACACCTAAAACTTTTTCAACAGCAGAGACTAAAATCTCTCCACCTTGGGCAACATACGCCACAAGCAAGGCGTAGTGCATGAATAGATACGCGCTACCAGCAACCCGCGCACCTAGTTTCCCAAGCGTCTTCTCAACCATGATTAACAACCCTAAACTCGGACGCCCCACAAGACGCATCGTGTTCAAAGTCACTTCTGCAATCAAAAGACCAGAGACCAAAGCATACAGCCAAACAGCAACAAGTAGAACTGTCGATGGCACAACTCCAGATGGCAGAGTTACTGCAGGTAATGCGAGAATACCGGCACCAACCGTTGTTCCAGCAATAAGTGCGGTACTGCCTAAAACACTACCTGGTTGATGACTCAGCTTATTGCCATAGAATTCAAGGTTGGAAAACAATCGAGTGATTTGTGGGGTATCAGACTTGAGAACAGCCTTCATATGGGTCCTGCTAAAATATGCAGATTTTGAAATAATTTGAAACAGAATATAAACTTCTGTTAAGTATCTTAGCAAAAACCCTTCATCCAAAGACCTGTTTTTTCTTTGTAAAACAGATCGCTATGCCCTTTTCGTAGTAAGCAGCTTTATAAAAAGTTTTTGGTTTAGCAAGTATTACGAGTGTTTTAAAACTCGACCTTTTGACAATTTTTGGAGAATTTTCAAATTTTTTGATGAGATCTACACCTGTAAATTCATTTCCGTGAGTTCATCCAACAAGAGCGACTTTTTTGAATTTTTCCATTATTTTTGTGGAGAACTATTAGGTGTAAAGAAATGAAATCTTTTTCAGCCCCAAAAAGGCGATCGCCCTTTTGGAGTTGTTGGTTATGAGTCTCAAGTAGGAAATGCTGTTGGGTCATCACTCACCCTAACAATCAACTTGCCAAAGTTCTCACCGCGAAGCAAACCGATAAAGGCACGAGGAGCATTCTCCAAACCAACCACCACGTCTTCTCTGTATTTGAGCTTTCCTTCTTTTAACCACTGGGAGACATCACGCAAACAATCTTCTTGTTGATGTTGATAATCGCGTACAAGAAAACCTTTGATTAATGCACGTTTAATCAGTAGTGGTCTCAAATTTGGACCAGCAGGAGGATGTACAGCGTTATACTCTGATATCAAGCCCACCAGCGCAATCTTTGCTCCAAGATTAATCTGTTGCAACACGGCTTCTAAAATCTCACCTGCGGTGTTGTCAAAATAAACATCGATTCCATTGGGAGCAGCTTCTTTGAGTGCTGAAGAGAGTTCTTGAGTTTTGCGGTTAATACCGGCATCAAAACCTAATTCCTGAACCACAAAGTCCCGCTTCTCATCACTCCCAACAATTCCCACGACTCGAGAGCCTTTAATTTTAGCAATTTGACCTGCTACTGAACCGACAGCACCAGAAGCCGCTGAAATCACAACGGTTTCACCTGCTTTAGGTTGACCAATGTCAAGCAAAGCACTGTAAGCAGTATGTCCGGGCATCCCTAGTACACCGAGGTTGTAAGATAGGGGAGTTTGATTGGGATCAAGTTTACGCAGATTCTCACTTTTGGAGATTCCATAAGTTTGCCAACCATTAGCACTCAGTACGAAATCTCCTGCTTGAAACTGAGGATCATTTGATTTTATGACTTGACTGACTGTACCACCAACCATCACTGAGTTGAGTTCTAAATTTGCCGTATAAGACTTGCTCTCACTAATAAGACCACGCATATACGGATCGAGTGACAGGTAAATGGTACGGCTAAGAATTTCTCCTTCGCCAAGTTCGGGAACTGGTGTTTCCACAAGTGCAAAATCAGTTTCTTTGGGTTCTCCAACCGGACGGCTTTTGAGCACAATTTGCTGGTTAGTTAAATTAGACATTAGAGTTTCCTCCTTTTGTTCAAATCATGCCAGCATGATGTTAAAACTCAATCCTAAATTGGGTAGACCTAAGAAAATTCAACCTACAAAGTTTCTAATGGTATGACAGCAAAGAAGGCAGTTGATTCATAGAGTGGAAGACACGCGCTCCATATGCCTCAAGTGAAATAGCCTGATTCTGTTCGGTGTAACCTAAAACTTTCATACCAGCGGCAACACCTGCACGCACACCCAAAATGCTATCTTCTACAACAGTGCAACATGGAGCTTGAACTCCCATATTTTTAGCTGCATATAAGAATAAGTCTGGTGCTGGCTTCCAGCTTCCAATGTCATACGAGCTAAAGTAAATATTCTAAGACTGAGCCACAAGTTATTTGATAAGCTTTCCCATACTGATGCGTTCTTCAATGACATAGCCAAGTCTTTCATAAAACGCCACCACCCCTGCATTTGAGGCACGAACCTGTAAGTTAATTTTGGGACATCCCAGAGTTGAGAGTGCGCTTTCTGCATGCTGCACGAGTTGGCTACCAATACCTTGACGCCGATACTGGGGGCTAACCGCAACAGTGTATAGCCAACCACGATGTCCATCATATCCAGCCATGATGGTGCCAATGATCGCACAATCTTTCTCAGCTACAAAAAATAACTCAGGCTGTACTTTGAGCTTCTTTGTGATCACTAGTGTTGGAGCGTTGTGCTGTGGGTTTTCTGGAAATACCTCATTCCAAAGGTCACTGACAGATTTAGCGTCTGATTCTTGGTACAGTCTGATATTCATCGATTCTTCAGTTACAGTAAATCGATAAAATTACCGTAGTATTATATGAAAGATATCTGAAAAAATTTCGTTTTGCAATAAATCGCAAGCTGCCGCATTCATTTGTACCCCTTAGAGGTCCAAAATGGATGCAGCATAGTTTTGGTGTCCTCATTTTTGGAATCATTGTTGAGGACTGAAATCTAAACTTGGCCAGTCTGGTTGACGATAATAGCGCGTCATATCATCAAACTTGCGTAATTCGGCACGATGTACGGTCAATAGTGGCGAATTTTCTGTCCATTGCTGATTCAATTGAGAGAGGATGGTAGCTAAGCGATCGCGGTCTAAATGAGCTGGAATCTCGCCAAAATAGCCCAAGGTGACATGAGCCGTGAAGTGATAGTGTTGTTCAATTCCCAAAGCCATCAGCTTGGAATTTTGATAAATGACTCGACGTAAGCTAACAATTTGCTCGTAACAAGCTTCATTTTGAGGTACTAAACAAACACCTATAGCTCTTGGCATCACTATCAGTCCCTGCATATGCCATTCAATGGGATGAGTTTGCCACCGCTTTGATTGTTGTTGATACTGCTGAAAAATTTCCGCAAAGCAAGAGTGTAGCTGTTCTTCAAATTGTGGATTATTTTGGCAAGCGTCACGGTAAGCACTGTCCCAAATCAAGTCTGCCAAAGTCAAATGAAAGCTAGCAGGAGGTACAAGCACAATCCAATTAGAGTTTAAGGATAGTTGTAAAAGCTCCTGTTGATAAGCCTCTAGGTGTGCATAGAAAGTAGAGTTGTCTGTTTCGTCTTCGCGAGGTGGGGTTATAACCGTATACCCGGGAAAAGGTACTGCTTGCCTTGTTTGCTCTAAATGCGGCTGAAATTTAGAGGATTCCTGGATATGCTGGACTTGAGTTATATACGCTTCTGGGAGCGTCATCCTCGCTAAACGATTTAAGTAGGTTTGATATTTGTCGTCCAACGTTCATATCCTCGAACTCCACGCATATTGATTGTAGGCAAAACTATCCTCATTGAATAAGTGATTTAAAAACTATTTAGGTTTTTTGAGGTGGTAGCTCATATCTTGCACCTGTCTGGATAAACCCTGAATACACCAATAGGAGTGTAGTAAAGTAACACGAGAAGCGAGAATGGACTTACGCGGCACAAAGGTCATATATATAACTGTATAAATGTTGATAATACTGAGACACGCCTCAGCACAGGCGATCATCAAATTGGACAAGTGCTTGGATTGGTAGTGATGAGAGGCAAAGCGGTCGACAATGGCGACCGCTTTGCCCCCCCAACTAAGTGATTATTATTATTCAGCACTGCCAATTGATGCTGAGGCATAGTCATCAAATTTGCATTGTTGTACCAAAACGTGAGAAAAACGGCGTTGAAACACATCTGAATTTAGCAAGAAAAATAGTTTCAACTGGTCGCGACTAGTTGAAGTTTCCTATCTCTGTATCCTGGTATTATTTTAAGCGTGATGATGGTAAGTATGTCAAACGATTTGTCCTGTCTACCAAAGTTCTCAAAGCCAGCACCATTTCTTGGTGGGGTCAACGACGATGGCAGATAGAAGTTCGTCAAGGAATTGACATCTCTATTTCCAGGTGCAAAATACGAGTCGGGGAAATCTGCCTTAACAAAATTTAGAGTCAATTTCCGCTCAAACTCTTAAAATTTGGCCAAAGTAGAAAGTAGAAGATATCACCTGTGCTTCTCATCTTCTACTTTCCCATAAGGTGCATATGACTCAAACTTTTGAACCTACAACAGGGGTAGATCGATACATCCGTGCTGCCAAACTTGCCGATTTGCAAACAGCAGGGAGTTTATTGGTAAATCTAGAAAAACACACCATTGCCTTGTTCTACTCTGATAATCAGGTATATGCGATAGATAACCGTTGTCCTCACATGGGTTTTCCCCTCCACGGGAGTACTTGCAAAGATGGTATTGTGACTTGCCCTTGGCACTATGCCCGCTTTGACCTTGCCAGTGGAGGAACTTTCGATTCTTGGGCAGATGATGTCCGTGCTTTTCCTGTAGAAATTCGAGATGATGAGATTTGGGTGAATTTGACTCCCCAAGTTGACTCTTATACACACCAACGCCAACGGCTTGAGGATGGTTTAGAACAAGGCATTTCCCTTGTGATTGCCAAATCTGTCATTGCCTTACTCAACATGGGGTTAGATGCTACCGAACCCTTCCGTATGGGATTAGAGTTTGGCACCCGTTACAACAAGGAAGGTTGGAGTACAGGCTTAACCATCCACACCTGCATGATGAACTTGCTGCCCTACCTGAATGCAGAAGACCGACCTCTTGCCCTTTATCAAGGACTTTCAGCTGTCGCCCGTGACAGTGGAGGTGCGCCACCTCACTTTGTGGTTCACCCATTGCCCAATTCCACTGTTGACATCAAGACTCTTAAAGCTTGGTTCCGTCAGTTTATTGAACGCCGGGATAGTGAAGCAGCAGAACGTTGTATAGTCTCTGCTATTCGCATGGGTGCTGATAGGAAACAAATCGCAGATATATTATTTGCTGCTGCGACAGACCACCGCTATATTGATGTTGGTCACACAGTTGACTTTATTAATAAAGCGTTAGAAGCACTTGATACTGTAGATTGGCAGGGGGCTGAGAATGTTCTGGCAAGTTTGATTTCTAGCTTGGCAAATGCCTCCCGCATGGAAGAGTCAAATTCCTGGCGCTACCCTGTGGATTTGGTAGCAATTTTAGAGTCTGCGTTTGAACAGTTGCCAACAGCTTTGGAGGAAGGACGACCTCGATGGGGTACTTGGTCAGATCGGGAAGAATTGGTTCCTATTCTCTTGGGTGAAGATGCCCAAGCTATAGCCGACGCGCTATTGACTGCACTGAAAGAAGGTTGCACTCAAGAGCAATTAGCAGGTGTTGTTACATACACAGCCGCCCTCCGTGTTGCCCGATTCAATACTAACAACGACTTCGGAGACTGGGACACAGCACACCATCCATTCACCTTTGCCCATGCAGTTCATCAAGGATTGAGACGGGTACCATCGTTAGAGTTACTTCGGGGTGTATTCGATGCTGCCATGAGTGTGTACCTCAATCGCTTTTTGAACGTGCCACCTGCCCGACTTCCAGAACCAAAACAACCAGTTGAAAATCCAGAGGAATTACTCCAACAATTGCCGGAGTTGTTGAATCGTCAACAGCAGGTAAACGAAGCAGGTCAGTTAGTTGCGCAGTATCTTTACGGTGGTGGAAATCCACAAAGATTACTAGCGATGCTTGGTCAATTAATGCTGCGAGAAAATCGCGACTTTCACGTTATTCAAGAAGTAGAAGCAGCTTTTCGTCAGTATTCTTTTTTGGGTCAAACTCCTGCTGGTATTCACGTATTAGTAGCTGCCACTCGGTATTTAGCAGCACACGCGCCAACGATGCGATCGCAAGTCCAAACATATCAGATTGCACATCGGTTGCATAAGGGCGATCGCCTGTTTGAGGATTGAGAAAGTTTTGATACTTAAATTTACTCATCTTCTTGCTTCTTCAATTAGCAAAATGCCTAATTGCTTATTCATTTTGGTGTTTTCCGCAAGTAAAAAGGTAGATTGCTTTCTCAAAATGCTTAATTGCTTTCTCATTTCAGTAAATCACGCACTCATTTTGGTGTTTTCCACAAACAAAAAGGTGAATTACTTTCTCAAAATGCCTGTCTACTGACTCATTCCGGTAAGTCATTGAGCAAATCTCTTAAACGCAGAGTTGTTTGGATAATAACTTAGAAACAAACTACCATTACCCCTAACGCCAAGAGTGTTCCTTTCTGCGCTTGATTTCACCCTGTTACACTCCTGATATTCATGCCTTTGTAGAGGCGATAGCACTTGTGGTGATAGGGTTAAAACAGGCGATATCTGCAACGTGCTACGCCCACGCATTCTGAACAATGGCGTTGCTGAATGAAAGTATGAATCATGAGTTGACAACTCTCCGCCGTAGAACGGCAGAGATTCTTCCTTCATCCAGCGTTGCCTCTAAAAGCAGTGCCTTTAGATGGTCTGACACGTTGTCCAGAAGCAGTAGCGAGATGCCCTCCCGCCAAAATTCGTAAACCTTCATCTCGTATATTCATAGCTGCGTTGATGTCCCTGTCGTGTCTTGTTTGGCATTTAGGACACTGCCAACTACGAATATCTAAACTGAGGTTATCTACTGGATGCAAGCAGTTGCTACAAGTTTTTGAACTGGGGAAAAATCTGTCTACTTCGATGTAGATTTTTCCTTCCGATTCTGCCTTGTATTTCAACATGGTACAAAACTGACCCCATCCAGCATCACTAATAGATTTAGCTAACTTGGAGTTTCTAACCATGTTTTTCACTGCGAGATTTTCTACAACGATGACTTGGTTTTCGTCAACTAATTTACGACTTAGTTTGTGTAGAAAATCCTCTCGACATCTAGTAATTTTGTTGTGAACTCTAGCAACTTTAATTCGTGCTTTATTGCGGTTGTTCGACCCCTTTTGTTTACGACTAAGTTGTTTGTGTTTCTGGGTTAATTTTATTTCGTATTTGCGGTAATATTTGGGGTTGCCATGCTTAGTCCCATCAGATGTAATTGCATAGTGATTTATTCCCATGTCTACACCTACTGCTTTTCCATCTGACGATGCAACAGGCTTATCTTTACCGTCATCATACAGGCAGGCGGCGTAGTATTCCCCAGATGAAGTTAATGAAACAGTAACAGATTTAAGTTTTCCTTCAGGTAAACGAGATACTTTGCAGTAAACTTTGCCTAGTTTTGGTAGGACTAAAAAGTCACTATCTAGTTTTATTCCTTGCGGAAACCGAATAGATTGTTTTTGACCTTTCTTTTTAAAGCTTGGGTATTTAGCTCGTTTCTCAAAAAAGTTCAAAAACGCACTAGACAAATCTAATGCTACTTGTTGCAAACATTGTGACGGTGGTTCTATTAACCATTCATGTTCTTTCTTTAGAGAGGGCAACAAATTAATGATGTCGTTACGACTTAATCCTTTACCTGTTGCTTTGTAAGTTTCATTGGTTAAGTTAAGCGCAAAGTTGTAAAACCAACGTACACATCCAAACGACTTGGCAAGCAATACTGCTTGCTCACCAGTCGGATAGATTCTGTACTTATAGGCTTTTAACATTGCGCTTACCAAACTATATATACTATGGTAAGCTCAAGTCAAGCAAATGTAAAGTCCCCCTAGAAGGGGGAGGTTTTATACCCAATTTTTCGATAAGCGAAGCTTAAGCTTTCGAGAGTGAAGAGACCTGAAGAGCAGCCCTGACCAGTAGCTTGAGCCGCATAACGGCTCGCTTGAGCGGCTGCAAACAACCTCGAACTCATCACCAGTGACTTTCGGCAGTCCGCTCCGAGCAAATTGTTATGCATTTTTGCAAGCTGAGACAGCAGATGGTGCGAAACTACCAAAAGTTACTGCTTTAAGAATTACATCTCGGATTGCATTGTTATAAAACCGAATGTTTGTCATGCCACGAAGCTCAAAATATTTTGCATACTCAAGCTGATAGACGATGTCTGCCAGAATGACCATACCATTGGGTTTAAGAACTCTAATAATTTCATCTAGTGCTTTTTTCCGATCAGTCTCTGCGTCTAAGTTATGAACCGCCCAACTTGAGATCACAACATCAAAGTAGTTTTCTGGAAAAGGCAACTGACGCATATCGGCTGTTTTGACTTCAACGCGCTCTGTAACACCTTCAGTTGCAGCATTTGATAGTGCAGCAGCAGAACTATTGTTGGCTTGATCATGCTGGTACCATAAGTCAATGCCAATAGCCTTGCCAGAGGTAAGGCACTTTGCAGCCTCGACTAGCATTAAACCTCGCCCGCAACCAACGTCAAGCACAAGTTCACTACCTGACCACTGAACTAGATTCAGTAGTTTCTTTGTGTCTTTTAACTTCATTACTTTACTGCCATAAAGCATGAAGCAACCCATACCAAGCAAGTAAGTGGCTGCAATACCCAATAGCGTACCGACAATTATTTTTGGCATTTGCCCCAATATTGATGAGAATAGCACCACAAGAAAGATGAAGAGTGCAACTGCACCAGCGATAAAAAAGAAGCGCACTAGACCTGGCGCATCAATGCCATAATTCGGTTTGCTTTGAACATTCTCAGCCGTCATTACCCTTACGTCTCATCAGCAACAACTGAGACAAAGCTAGTACATTTGTTCACACTATTCAAGTGCTAGCAGCCACGATTTCTATCTGCGTCCTCCACCAAGGACTTGCGGCATAACTATTTATTATGTGGATTATTATGTGGAAACTTTCAATATAACTACCCCTTTAGCAGCGATAGCCGTAAGTCCTGCGGACAGCCTACGCCAACGCGCAGCGTGCCGTTCGCGCTAGCGTCTCTGTAGGAGAAGGCAAGGCTTAAGCTCTGCTTCTCGCTTGAATTCATACTTCAATTATGCAACGCCATTTTCTCATGGTTGAGTACGCCATTCACTTGAATGGGATTCTCAGTTAATTCATCAATTATGTCTTTTTTTTTGCAATGTTTTTTTCTTGACCAACACAATGACTTTAATATCATCTCCTTCACCAAGTTCTTGTTTGTACTCATCGGGAATCTGAATTAAACCATTTTGAATTTTTGCTTAAAACTCTACAGCATTTAACATTTTTAAACTCTTTTATATACCGATACAACTCAATTTTAGACCTATCTTCTGATAGAGATACCCCCTTGGCTTCTCTTGTCCCTTTCCTTTGCGATCGCCACTTGCTTCACTGAATAATGCGCTTGGCTACCATCTCACTACTACGATCCTGTAACCACCTAGCGAGGAAGGATATCATCTAGGCGAAGTTGAAGACCAGGTAAAAGCGGTGAATTAATTGATTGATTGAGCCGATATTGTTGTTGAGTATAGGTGTCTTCAACCAGCTGACAAACAGTGAACGTGGGTTGTTTCGGTTTACCAATAAACGCCATACCACCCAGTCCACGATAATCTACAATCCAATATTCTGGAATTCCTAAAAGTGCATATTCCTCAACCTTCCGAGCATAGTCAGTTTCCCAGTTGGTACTAACGACTTCCACCACCAGTTTAATCGAGCGTCCCAGCGTAATTACAGGTTCTCGTTCCCAAAGGGGTTCAGTGTGGAGAACGGTTTCATCGAGAACCACGACATCAGGACGACGAACTGTGGCTGCATCTGCGAAGGGATAAATCAAACACGTGCGAGGAATAAACCAGGGAAGTTGTTCTGCAACAAGGTAAATACCAATTTTGGTTGCAAGTTTACCACTCACCGTTTCGTGTGGACCAGTGGGTTCCATGTCAATGAGTTCTCCGTCTGCCAGTTCATAGCGCGCGTTATCTCGATATTGAGTGAGAAAATCTTCAACGGTGAGGATTTTGGAGGAGATATATGTCATTGTCTCAATCTCCCGAAAGCATTGTCTTGATTATAGATTTTCCCTCTTGCATTTTTTTGTAAATTAGGGATGCTTTTTGAGAAACAAAAAAAGGAAGAAGGTTGTTGTTGCCTTCTTCCTTTTCTTCATCTCATCAGTGAGAAAAAACGTTTAACCAACGACAAAATTCACCAATTTCCCTGGTACCACAATCACCTTTTTAATTTCCTTACCTTCAAGATAACGCTGGACAAGTTCTGAATCACGAGCATACTTTTCTAACTCTGCTTTATCTGCTTGTGCCGGAACCTGAAGATCTGCACGCTTTTTGCCGTTGACTTGAACCACCAATGTGATTTCATCAGCAACCAAAGCAGATTCATCATACTTAAGCCACGCTTGCTTATGAACTGACTCAGTGTTACCCAACTGATGCCACAATTCTTCAGTAATATGCGGTGCGAAGGGTGCCAGCAACACAACCAATGTCTGAATGCCTTCTGCATAAACTGGTGAATCTTTGCAGTTAGCATCATCAAGGGCGTTACTTAACTTCATCAATTCTGAGACGGCCGTGTTGAATTGATATTCGCCTTCTACATCTTCTGTGACTTCTTTGATAGCAATATGAATTGCCCGCCGCAAGTCTTTTTCAGCTTTACTTAGTTGAGTGGGTTGATTACTAACCTCTCTTGGCTGGTTGGTAAAATCACTCACCAATCGCCAAACTTTGTTTAAGAAGCGGAATTGTCCTTGTACATCTGCTTCATCCCATTCCAAGTCTTTTTCTGGTGGTGCTTTGAACAGAATGAACATCCGGGCAGTGTCTACACCATATTTGCTGATCACTTCTTCTGGTGCGACACCATTGCCTTTAGACTTAGACATGGTGGCGTAAAGGCGTTGCAGTGGTTCACCCGTTTGCGGATCACGCGGATCATCTGGATTACTGACAAGATAGGAAGGAATCCATTTATCTTTTCCAGACTTGTTGGGATTCATGTATGTCAAACCCTGCACCATGCCCTGAGTCAACAAGCGTTGGAAAGGTTCATCAAAATTCAACAAACCTCTGTCTCGCAACACCTTGGTAAAGAACCGTGAGTACAACAAATGCAAAATCGCGTGTTCAATGCCACCCACGTATTGATCCACTGGCATCCAGTCATTTGTCTTCGCGGGGTCAAAAACCTGTTGCTCATTCCTGGCATCGGTAAAGCGCAAGAAATACCACGAGGAATCAATAAATGTATCCATCGTGTCGGTTTCCCGCTTTGCTGGAGTGCCGCAAGTTGGGCAAGGTACATTCACCCAATTTTCTAACTTAGCCAAGGGTGAGGGACCACGTCCAGAAAATTCAACATTTTCCGGCAATTGTACTGGTAAATCTTGATCTGGGACTGGCACTGCACCACAGTTGGGGCAGTGAATGACTGGGATGGGTGCACCCCAATACCTTTGTCGTGAAATCAACCAATCGCGCAAACGATACTGTACCCGTGCTTTGCCAAAACCTTGTTGTTCGGCGTATTCAACTATTGCTTGTTTGGCATCTGTGGAAACCATTCCATTGAATTGACCAGAATTAACCACAATTCCTGGTTCTGTGTATGCCGCTTGTAAAGCAGACTCCTTGTCTGCCTCTTCCTGTGGCACAATGACCACTTTGACAGGCAAGTTTTGTTCCTTTGCGAACTTAAAATCCCGTGCATCATGTGCCGGAACACCCATGACTGCACCCGTACCGTACTCGTACAGCACGTAATCAGCAATCCAGATGGGTATTTCTTCCCCAGTAAATGGGTTTATTGCTTTACCCCCTGTTGGAATACCACGCTTGGGTTTATCTTCAGCGGTGCGTTCCAACTCACTTTGGCTAGAAACTTCTTGAATAAAGGCTTCTACTGCTGATTCCCGTTCTTGTGTCGTCACAAGCTTGGTCAAGGGATGTTCTGGCGCTAACACCACATAGCTAACGCCATATACCGTATCTGGGCGAGTGGTATACACGCCAATTTTTTCTTCCATCCCGACAATGGGGAATTCCAAGTATGCCCCTGTTGATTTCCCAATCCAGTTTGCCTGCATCAACTTGACGCGTTCAGGCCAACCTGGTAACTTGTCGAGGTCATTCAATAATTGTTCGGCGTAGTCGGTAATCTTCAAAAACCACTGCCGCAAGAGTTTGCGTTCAACTTTGGCACCACTGCGCCAAGAACGTCCTTCGCTATCAACTTGCTCATTTGCCACGACAGTTTGGTCAACGGGGTCCCAGTTTACAGCAGCTTCTTTTTGGTAAGCTAACCCTGCTTTAAAAAATTGCAAGAAAATCCATTGCGTCCACTTGTAATAATCTGGCGAACAAGTGGCAAGTTCGCAATCCCAATCAATAGAAAAGCCAAGACGCTTTAACTGCTGCCGCATCTGGGCAATATTTTCATAAGTCCACGAACTGGGGGGTATCCCTCTGTCAATTGCGGCGTTTTCTGCTGGTAAGCCAAAGGCATCCCAACCCATCGGATGTAGTACCCGATACCCTTGCATCCGTTTGAGGCGGGCAATTACATCAGTAATGGTATAATTACGGACGTGACCCATGTGCAGGCTGCCCGAAGGATAAGGGAACATGGACAGAGCGTAGTATGTTGGCTTACTACTATCTGTAATAGTTTTATCTAGACCTTGTTCAGTCCATGTTTTTTGCCATTGTTCCTCAATTGTTACGGGATTATACTTGGACGACATAATATCAGTACTTTCAGCCTCTATAATTTACAATATGCTCATGAAATGCTCAAAAGTTAGATTTTAAATATTTTATTATTCATTTTAGTATTAACTTATACTTTCTTTGTGTTTACAAAATGCTCAGGCATGATTGGACATACTCCTATATAGCTTATATCTAAAATCGTCAGACAACTTATTCGACAAAAACTTGCCGATCGCGATGCCTTGTTGCCAGATTTGGCGATCGCATATCTAGAAAATCGCAGACACATGACTTCAGCCCAACGACAAGAAAAGGTGATGTGCACTGTCATTGATTTGGGAGAATATCGCAAAAGTACCAGAGAAACAAGTTTAAATAAATGCGATCGCTAGAATAATTGTCAATCCAATTTGTTAATCAGTGCAAACTCATGTAAAAACCATAGCAGGCATCTACCAACATATTTATGTAGCGAACGGTAATTGTGAATTGCAAGATTTGGCAATTAAAATGGGGGCATTGCATAATTGCGGGATGATTTGAGAATTTGGAGCAATACATAATCACTCTGTCTGTGCGTCAGCCCCAATCATTCCATTATTCAGCAACGCCCAAAAATCAAATATTATCTCTTCCATACAGTCACACTAGTAGGATGCGTTAGGATGAAATCCGTAACGCATCAAATTAAGAACGATGCTGACGCTAGCGCTAACACATCCTACGTAGATTCTCAAATTAATAAACAATGTGTAGCTTTCTTCTAGAGAATTGGTATTATCTATCATGTTTAAATGCGTTAGGATGAAATCCGTAACACATCAAATTAAGAACGATGCTGACGCTAGCGCTAACACATCCTACGTAGATTCTCAAATTAATAAACAATGTGTAGCTTTCTTTTGGAGAATCGGTATTATCTATCATATTTAATAGCAAAACAAAAGGCTTCTAATAATACATTCAGAAGCCTTTTTACTGTTGATAATATTGTATTCTTACTAAAGAAATGGGTTTAGGAAAAGGAATGAGTGAATCAAAAGTAGAACCTTCTGATCTATTACAAATCTTTGTCTACGGCACTCTCAAACCAGGTGAAGAAAACTATCCTGCATACTGTGCTGGGAAAGTTGTCAATACTACTAAAGCAGTAGTACGAGGAAAATTATTTGCCCTACCAATGGGCTATCCGGCAATGACGCCAGGAAATAGCCTAGTCCACGGATACATACTCTCGTTCGCTAATTTAGATGTCTTAACGAGACTAGATGATCTCGAAGATTATGATCCCGCCAGATCTGCGTCAGAAAATCTTTACAATCGAAAGCAAATACAGACCTACACTCTACAAGGAAGTTCTTTAGGTTGGGCTTGGGTCTACTTGATGACAGAAGAACTTGCCCGAAAACTAGAAGGTGTCCACTTACCTGACGGTATGTGGAGCAGTTATCAAGACAACATAATGTAGACTACGAATTATAAAGTTTTTGATTCATAATTCGCAATCGATAATTTTACTTTATATCAGATTCAATATATGAGATCGTAGCCCTCATCCTGTGATTGAGGAACTTGATCCACTGGATTTTCCGGAGAGGCTTGTGCTGCTTTTGGAATAGGAATAACTGGGTTATTTATAGCAACCATAAGCGGTGAAGGACCAATAGGAGCAGACTCTGCTGGTTGTGTTTGTTGTACTGGTTGGTTGTTGGCAAGTTGAGGTAATCTTGGTTCACCACCTGTCAGTAAACTAGACATGGCACCAATAACACAAGCAGCAACAGCAGCACCTCCAGTCAACCACAGTAACCTGGGTCGATGGCGTAAACGTGCCATTACTTGCTCAACTGTTTCTTCTACTGACTGTTGTGGTTCCGGAATCGGTAGAGTCCGTACACCCTGCCGCAGCTTTAACAGCCGACCATACAAACGCTGAACTGTGGGATCGTCTGCAAGCCATTCCTCGACTTGCTTACGTTCAGCAGCCGTCACCTCACCGTCGAGGTAAGCACTCAATAACTCGAAGCGATCGCGCTTCACCATCATATCCATAGCACCCGTTGATTCATTGGCATGGTCAGCCTTCTCATTTGGCAAATTGTTATGATTTTGCACGCGAGAATGGTCATCAAACTGAGAATCAGTAGTCATTTTAACATTATTACCAATTCCTACACGGGTAAACAAGGCGGACAAGTGTGAGAAATTAATCAATTCTTCTCCTGTCGGCAGAAGCACTCTGCAAGTTCTTTAATATTCTTAACGTATTATCATATTCTGCCATGAATCTAAGGAAGGATACTGTTACTACGCATCTAGATAGTTTTGCAATTGAGATTGCAATCTTGCTCTTGCTCTGGCTATTCTTGACTTGACTGTTCCTAAAGAAACACCAGTGAGTTCAGCAATTTCTTCGTATGCCAATCCTTCGATTTCTCTGAGGACAATTGTTGTGCGGAACACCTCTGGCAAATCTGTAATCGCCTCACGTAATTGCTCATAAAACTCTCTAGTCGTTAATTCTTCCTCAGGTCCGGGAGTATCTCCAGCAATTTCCCAGTCCATCTCGCCATCATCTACCGAACGGGGAGCATCCAGCGACAAGGGACTGACAACCCGCTTACGCTTGCGCAACTCATCGTAAAACAAGTTGGTTGCAATGCGGCTTAACCAGCCCCGGAATTTAGCTGGCTCTTGTAATCGGTTGATATTGCGATACACGCGAATCCAAACCTCTTGAGCTAAATCAGCCCTGTCAGACCAATCAGGAGCCAAATGGTATAAGACTCTATCAACCTGGGATTGATATCGGCGCAAGAGCTCAGCAAAGGCAGCACGATCAGGGCGTAGTCCTGCTTGACAGCGCAAAATTAGGTCGTGATTTGAGAGTTTGTCAACTTGCACTGATGCTTCTGGAAGCCTCGCATCAACCGTTGACCAGGATACAGTAATCGATTGACTCATAGATCGTACTGGCTGTAAATCATCCCTATCTATTAGACCTGCTAATCAGCAGGATGTTCCCTTATTGAGTGACGGATTTATGACTGGAACATTAGGGTATATCCACCTGGTTGGATAGATGGCTGCACAAAAAACTGCTCCCGGTTCCTTTTGCGTGGATACGCTCTTCCTACACTTCTCAGTTATTACCTAGCAAGGAAATGGCAATGTTACTTATACTTGTGCAATATTATTAACTGGCTGTCTACAATTGACAAATTAAAATTCCGCGATAAAGACAAAAGAATAAGGAAAAATTAGCTCCTGACTTGCCCATACTTCACCGGCTGCTTCATAAAACTTTTATTTTTGTGGTAGTCTGACTAAAAGGTTTGGTACTGCTCCAGCTTCTTGTTGGTAATTGCTAGCATCTGTATTTCTTTGCTCGGGTACGTGAACTTGTAAAAACAGATTTAAGGAAAAAGTAATCGTAATTGCTAGAAAGAGTTTTTCCAACATATGTTTTTCTCCCACCCACACCTAAAATGATTGATCGCTACTCTTTATAAAGAGTTCCAGGAAGCAAGTGTTTCTCACCCAGAGTTTGTTCTGTCAAAGCAGTAGCGTAATCCCCATAGCCCTAGTTTGCCCGGGACTCTTGACAAATTCATGAGGGAACTGATAAATGTTTGTGAATTTTTAGTAACCACATCATGAAAGTAGAAGTCAGTGTTCAGGTGAACTATCGGTAGAATCTCTTGATATTACAAACTTGGATAACAGACTATTGAATGAAGCAGTGAGACAGCAAGTAGTTCGCTTCAAAGCAGTGTCTGGGCTACCCAGAGAAAGTTTACTGCTCTTGCGGCAACTGCGTTCAGCATAGGCATACGCATAGCGTCTAGTGACAGAACAAGGCTTTCTGCTTCAAGGTAGAGTAAGCTAGGGTAAGCTGATAGCTAGGTCAGATGGGTCTGCTGGAGAGAATAGACGATGGCGATAGTAAGAAACGACTCATTAACGCGTATAGTGATGTTGCTCTGTTTTGGTACAGCAATCTTATCTCTCGCTGTCCATTGGCGTATGACGGCTTCTATGACGCCTCATACCAAGTCGGGAATAGATAAAAACGTTTTATCTGGGCAAGCCTCTGCAGCAGAAAAACCGTGGCAACTCACCCAAGAAAAAAAACAAAATATAATAGCCTCTAGTATCTCAAATTTGCTACCAGATCAAGGTGTCACTCAACGAAAATCATCTGCAAGCCTAGGTGATGGAAAAACTCAATTAGTGGTTGATTTAAGCGATCGCCGCGTTTACGTTCACCAGGGGGACCTCGTCATCGCAAGTTACCCAATCGGTGTGGGTAAGAAAGGCTGGGAAACCCCAACTGGTTCCTTTCAAGTCATGCACAAGCAACTCAATCCTATCTGGCGTCACCCAATTACTGGCAGAGTATTTCCCTCTGGTGAGGATAGCCCATTGGGAGACCGATGGATTGGTTTTTGGTCAGATGGACGCAATCAAATTGGCTTTCACGGTACACCAGATGATGGGGTCGTAGGCAGTGCAATCTCCCACGGTTGTCTACGGATGCGCAATCCTGATGTCCGCTTGCTTTATAAGCAGGTGAGTATGGGCACACCCGTAGAAGTACGTGAGTGATAACTCATGAGTCATGAAGCAATGACTCATGACCACTTGCTTTTCAAACATTCAAAATTCAAAAAATTACAGCAGGATTCAGCAGTAAAACAGGCTTAGTCCCTGATTTTGAGACAAAGCACGTGTACTTCACCAACTGAAAATCCGCTGTAATTTTGAATTCTGAATTCCCCAAATGGGGTGACTACTCAGATTTTGGCTCAAAATGAGGTGCGTATGCTTGGAGTAACGTACTGACTTGACGTAGAACTTCATTACCAGTATTTTTTGTTCCGACTGGCGTTCTGTCATCATTAGGTCGGTCAAGGTTACGGGCGATCGCCTCTCCTACTTGGTGGGCAATCAATTCCTGCAGTTCTGCTTTGGCACGTTGGCGCTGGTAGTTAGCCCCTTCTTCTGTCGTGGCATATAGAGGTGGTAGACGATTGAGGGCGTAAGCGGCAATATCTCCCACATCCAGAGAACTTTCGCTCGTTGCTTCAATTTCTGCCACACGGGATATTGCCTCTGTCAGTACCAACTCTTCCATCACGTTGATAAATTGTTTGCGTGGTACCGCCACCACTTCCCCAGTCAATAGCGACCCCATCAGCCGATCCAACGCCATATACTCCTCTATGGAGAGTTCACTGGCGCTATCACAGATTCGCCCGACTTCTGCTTCCATTGCTGGTGTGAGATAACCATCCTGGAGAGCTTGTTCCACAATTTTTCCAATACTCATAACGCTCATCATCTTTCAGCCATCCAAGCAAGGTGGGCACGGTACCAATCAATCCTATTTATTTTGCCCATTTGTGAGCAAATAATAAGCAAAAAGTTATTATTTTACTGATTGATATCGCCAGGGTACAGGGTCAATAGACTTACCATTGACATATAAGCCCCAATGCAAGTGGGGACCAGTGGCAGCACCTGTTGAACCGACTGCGCCAAGTAATTGACCAGGTTTCACAAAATCACCCTCTTTGACATTAATGCGGCTGAGGTGCATAAAAATGCTTGCCACGCCTTGTCCGTGGTCAATGCCAACAACATTACCATGAACCCGAAATCCTTGGGATACTGTGCCTACTAGAACAACCCGTCCAGCCGCTGGAGCAACAACAGGCGAACCCGCAGCGCCAGCATAGTCAACGCCGCGATGGTAGTAATCATTTGCAAATTTCCCATTGTAGTAACGACGTACACCATAAATTGTGCTCATCCGCCCTTTGTTGGGTGCGACAAAAGGACCATCCCACAACTTTTCTGGTGTTCGTACTGCCCTGAACTCTGATGCACGCTTGAGTTCATACTCTGTAGCTTGTACCCCAGCTTTTCCTGGGGGAAGATTGATGCGTTGTACAGGAAATTTACGGGCACGTACTTGTATAGACAAGTTCTTCTCTTGACCTTCGCCAGAAACCCGAAGAGTTCTGGTTCCAGCTTTTTCCAAAGGCGTAGTGGGAATCAAAGCCCGATACTGATTAGGTGCTATTTCATACGCTGGATAAGTGTCATCACCCTGTGTGACTGTGACATTGCTACCGTTAGCAGGATTATCTAGACTGACTAAAACTGATATGGTGTCTCCAAGTTTAGGAGCTGTTGGATTCACTTGTACTTGTAACGCTTTTACAGGCGATACCAAGGCGATGGGGAAAGCAGCCAATATTCCAAGACCTACACTGATTGCACAGAGGTTAGTTTTTGTAGCTTGCATGAGTGAACCCAGTAACTTTTGCCCAGAATTACTGGCGTGATATTTGGTCGTCATAGAGGTGTTATTAACAATTCTCACTTCTTCTGATGAAACAAAGACTAACGTATTGTTTGAGGTGTTTCCTAAACTTGGTTGTTATTTTTGAAACTTACTTAGTATAAATAACTCATGTTCATGAGCACCAGATATCCAGATCTGCGGTTAGTTGGAAAGCAATGTCTTTTGAAGATTGCTGCCAACTGTTGCTAAGATACTCCCCACACTAATAGAAAACTTTGTATGCTGAGTTTATGAAGTTTTCATAGTTCTTTGATAAGCTTGTGCAGGAAGATTTTAGGCTAATAGTTGATTTGGTTTCAGTTCTTGCAATAGCAGCCTGTGGCGGACTCTTGGCTAGCTTATTGCGACAACCCGTTTTGCTTGGGTATCTCATTGGTGGAATGGTCGTGGGACCAGCCGGACTGGGACTTATCAAAGAATTAATTCAAGTAGAAACTTTGGCTCAGTTCGGTGTCGCCTTCTTACTATTTGCCTTGGGAGTTGAATTTTCTTTTACAGAACTAAAAAAAGTTCAGGCGATCGCTCTTGGGGGAGGAGGACTCCAAATTGCCCTGACAATTCTCATCACCGTTTTGGTTTGTGGAGCTGCAGGTGCTTGGGCATATCTGCCTGCTAAAGGTATATTTTTAGGGGCAATTCTGTCTTTGTCTTCCACAGCAGTTGTTCTCAAGTGTTTGATGGAGCGTAATGAAACAGAAACGCCCCACGGACAAGTCATGCTGGGAATTCTAGTCGTTCAAGATTTGGCACTGGGGCTGATGCTTGCAGTTCTGCCAGCTCTTCATCAACCAGGAGAAACGCTTGTTATCGCAGTGTTATTAGCACTGTTGCGGATTGGTTTATTTGCCGCTGGTGCAGTTGTCGCAGGGATTTGGCTGATCCCTCCTTTGTTGCGACTGCTAGCGCGTACCGAAAGCCGAGAATTATTTTTATTAGGCGTAGTGGCGCTGTGTTTGGGTATTGCCCTGTTGACAGAATATTTGGGGCTTTCTATTGAAATGGGGGCTTTTGTTGCTGGTTTGATGATTTCGGAGGTGGAATACTCCGACCAAACATTAACATACGTGGAGCCACTGCGAGATATTTTTGCTAGCTTATTCTTTGCCTCCATTGGGATGTTAATCGACCCAGCATTTTTGTGGAATAACCTGGAATTGATTCTGGGGCTAGTGGCATTGGTCTTTATTGGGAAATTTTTAATTATCACGCCACTGGTAAAATTGTTTCGCTACCCACTGAAAACGGCGTTGATGGCTGGGTTAGGGTTAGCTCAGATTGGAGAATTTTCGTTTGTTCTTGCCAGTGAAGGACAGGTGCTGGGATTAGTTTCCCGGCGAGTCTATTTACTAATTTTGGGAACAACAGCAGTCACACTGGTACTGACCCCCTTTGTGCTACGTTTAGTTCCCATTTTATTTGACTGGCTAGAATCAATGCCTTGGCTGAAGCCCTATTTCAGTGGAGAGGGTAAGCCGTTAGCAGTTGCTGACGAACTGCCGATCAAAGATCATGTCGTCGTCTGTGGTTACGGGCGAGTAGGACGCAATTTGGTAAAGTTGCTACAGCAGCACGATTTACCTGTGATTGTTATTGACCAGGCAGAAAGTCGAATTCAGCAGTTGCGGGAAGCAGGCGTTCCTTATGTCTATGGTAATTGCGTAAGTTTTCACGTTTTAGAAACTGCTGGAGTCAACAGCGCACGAGGAATGGCGATCGCACTTCCTGATCCGATGAGTACACGCCTTTGCCTCAAACGCGCTTTGGAATTGTCTCCTGATTTAAATGTCGTCGTTCGGGCTACCAACGATAAAAGTATTGAAGTGCTTTACCAACTGGGGGCGCGGGAAGTTGTGCAACCAGAGTTTGAAGCGAGTTTGGAGATGGTAGCTTACATATTAACTGAAGTCGGTTTGTCATTTGCTGTGGTACAGCGAGAAATGCAGGAAATTCGCAATCGTCATTATTTGGATCTGCGACCAGAGCAATCAGCCTCTGAAGTTTCCCGCGATTTGCGACAAGCAACTCAAGACCTCAATAAACGCTGGTATTCTTTACCATCTGGTTCACCCCTTGTTGGTATGACTTTAGACGAAGCGGATATGCGCTACCTAACGGGAGCAAGTTTGATGGCAATTCGTCGCGAAACAGGTGAAGAAATCGATTATCCTCCAGCCCAGACCAAGTTAGAAGAGGGCGATCGCCTTTTGGTCGTGGGATCGGATGATGAATTAGCAGCTTTGGATGAATTTGCTAAAGGTCAGGCTGCTGTCCCTGGAGAAAACAGCGCTTGTCAGTGGGTCACAATCAGTGCTGATAGTCCAGTGGTTGGAAAAACCCTCGCAGACTTAGATATCCGCAACCAATATGGAGTCATGGTGCAGGCGATGCGACGAGATGGGAAATTTATCCGCTTCCCCGATGCTAGCAAGGACTTGCAAATCCGCGACCAAGTTTTATTGTGCGGTCATTTGCCTTCTTTAAATCAACTTGTACAGTTGCTTGCCCCAGCAAGCGAAATTCCACTATCTATTCCTGTAGTGAAAGCAGGTGAAGCAGAAGCACTCAAAGAGTTTTTGCCGATGGATAGTGTGTTGGATTAGTTCCAGGACTATTCTTTCGACTGGATGTATGCAATTGATTGCTTCCAAACAGTTGTCTGCTGGCTATTTTCATCCACTAAACACACACATTGTGCGTCCTGCCATATAATTCTTCCGGTTAGGAGATCGCCGGTCAGCAGTTTTAACTGAATTGTCGCTGCCTGTTGAATCAGGTTTTGTACTTGCCGAACACTAGGCAGTGAGGTGTCGAATTCCGTAATCATAGTCATGAGCCATCTATCATGAGTCATTTGTCATCAGTAAGGGCAAATGACAAAAGAGAAAACACAAATATAATTCATGGATTTTGAAAATGGCAATTGAATTTACCAAATATCACGGTTTGGGCAATGATTTCATTTTGATTGACAATCGCTCGTCATCACAGCCTGTGATAACTCCTGAGCAAGCAGTGAAGTTGTGCGATCGCCACTTTGGTATCGGTGCAGATGGTGTCATTTTTGCGCTACCAGGTGAAAATGGTACTGACTACACCATGCGGATTTTTAATTCTGATGGTTCAGAACCAGAAATGTGTGGTAACGGTATTCGCTGTTTGGCAGCTTTTTTGGCTGATTTAGAAGGTGAGGCTCAAAGAAGCAAGTATCACATTCATACTTTAGGTGGTGTGATGACACCCCAACTGATGGTGGATGGTCAAGTGAAAGTGGATATGGGCATCCCCAGACTACTCGCTAGTGAAATTCCTACCACTCTTAGCCCAGCTAACCAAAAAGTTATCAATCAGCAGCTGGAGGTTGCACTTAAAACTTGGGATGTAACCTGTGTGAATATGGGCAATCCCCACTGTATTACTTTTGTAGAAGATGTCGCAGCAATTCCTCTAGAAGCCATTGGTCTCCAGTTTGAGCATCACCCAGTTTTTCCCCAACGGATAAATACTGAATTTATTCAAGTCGTGCGCCGTGACTACGTCAAAATGCGTGTATGGGAAAGAGGCGCTGGTATAACTTTAGCTTGTGGTACAGGTGCGTGTGCTTCCTTAGTCGCTGGTGTGTTGACCGGGAGGTGCGATCGCGCTGCTACAGTAGAACTCCCTGGAGGACCCTTACAAATTGAATGGTCAGAAATTGACCAGAGGGTTTATATGACCGGACCAGCAGAAAGAGTTTTCACAGGGAAAATCGACTAAAAGCTCTGTCCACTTATGATAAGGAAAAGATGGGCTGTTCGCCCATCTCACAGGAAAATTATCAAAAGTTCAGTCCCAAACCTACGCTTGCTTGCGGAAACGTTGCCGCATACCTACACCAAAGCCAAGCGCCGTGAGTGAACCCAGAATGGTGAGAGGTTCGGGGACTGGCTGCAGGTTGGCATTGCTTACTTTTAAGGCTGATGTGTTGTTATAGTCATTTATGTCCACCACACCCAAAGCTAGGTTGTAAGTCCCAGGAGTCGAGAAGGTATAGGTAAAAGAATTATTCCCTGTTTCTTTGCTGAAGGGACTGGAAACATTGGATGCATTGGTAATATCAGCTAGCTTAGTGACAGTGTTGTTTACCAAGAAGAAAGCATAATCTGGTTTGCTTGTCTCATTAGTAAGAAAGTTGTAGTTAAAGCTAAACACATCACCAGCTTGTGCAGTAATTGTATTTTTGATTGCAGACCCTTCAAATGCTACACCACCAATATCCAGAGCAGTACCAGTTACACCCAAAAAGTTTTGTAGATTTGGGGTAGGACGCGCTTCTCCTGCTGGGGTGCCTGAGAAATTAAAAGATGTATCAGGTTGAGGAAAATCATCACTTTGTAAGGCGTTAGTGGTCAGATTAGCCTGACCAGCCCTAGAGGTAACATCACCAAAACTTTGCCAACTGCTGAAATTTACTTGAACAGCAAAGGAGGTGGCATTGTTTATCACCAAACCACCGAAGCTAGCAAGGCTGAGGACAACTGCCTTGAGAGTTGAATGTTTGATGAACTGAGAAATGGTCATAAAATTCCTTTGGTGATAAGTGTGAGTTTGCCAAAGAAATTGGACTTAGTGCTTTAGCACCAGCCAATTGATTTGGTAAATTCACCCTGATACAAAGATGGGTGTACCATCGTGCAATCATTCGTTCCCTGACGACTTGTGAGGAGAAATATTAGATCTTCGTGCAGAAAATTTACTTAGATAACAAAATTATTGGCATTATTCAAAGTAGCAACAGCTACACCAGACACTGTAACAAGCGGTGTGGCAATACTGTTACTACCTGCTGAGCCATCCGGGTCAAACAGAACATTGGTATCACTGCCTTGAGTACCAAAGCTCAAATAACCGCCCGCAGTTGCATTTGCGTAGTCAAGACTACCAAGGTTAAAACTCTGGAATAGTTGGGTGAGGACAATCTTGTCACTGCCAGATTGAAAGTCAAGAATTGTATCGCCTGCATCGCGGATACTAGTATAAACAAACTGGTCACTGCGAGGACCACCACTGAGAGTATCAGCCCCTGGACCGCCAATAACTCTGTCATTGTCAGAAGTACCAGTCAGAGTATCTCGACCTGGTGTACCGTTAATGACGCTAGGTGCTAAATTAAACCGAGCTACGACGGGGTCATGGTCGCTATCCTGGACTGTAAACTCGGAGTTGATGTGAACTACATCAAATCCATCTAGGTTAGTACGTAAATTTTGACTGACTAAAATGTGATCTAACACCTGAGAGTTGCCTTCAAAGACGTAGGTGTAACGCTCCTCTGGAGATAGGGTTTCAACCAGGTTCGTTAGTCCAACGCTTTCTAGGTTGTTGACGGGATTAGAGAACTCAAAGTCATTTAAGTCACCTGCTACGACCACATTGGCGTTGGGGTCAGTTGCCAGAATACTCTGGACAAAGTCTTTCACCACTGCAGCTTGCTGGTTGCGTTGCGTCTCACTAGAAAGTGTCGGCGGTTGAAATCTACCGAACAGTGGCTGGTCTCCGCCTTTGGAGTTGAAGTGGTTACCTATCACAAACACGGTTCGACCGTTGAATATGAATTCACCAGCCAAGGGCTTGCGACTGTTGTTGAAAGCAGGGTTGGTTGGGTCAACACGACCGGGGCTTGCAGACAGTTCGGGAGCACCACCCACGTTGTTGACTGCGGTGCTGGAGGTGGAGGTACCACCAGGACGGTCGACAAACTGCACTCGGTTGGGGTTAAACAGGAAGCCCACCCGGATGTTACCACCTGGTTCGCCCCCATCTTGATCGTCTACAGGGCTAATTTGACGAAATTCATAGGTGGGACCACCATTCGCGGCGATCGCATTAATCAATGTTTGGAAGGTTTGACTGGCATCAACCACACTATCATTGGTCGCTCCATTGTTATCCTGAATTTCTTCCAAGCTGATAATATCTGGCGACTTCAGGTTATTAACAATTCGGCTGGCGAGGTTATTGAACTTAGTGCTACCATCACCAGGGTCAAGGTTTTCTACGTTGAAAGTGGCAACTGTGAGTTGGTTGTTCCCAGGAGCTAAGTTGGTCACCTCCTGCTGCAAACCACCAGAGGTGACGCTGGGCAGGGATTGAGTATTCAATAGCTTGACGTTGCCAAAGCTGTAGTCAATAACTCCAATAGTTGCCCCATTCAAGGTATCTCCTACGTTCAGCTGTGGAGCATTGGAGATAATTGCGTCATCAATGATAATCCGCTCTGGATTAAAGTCACCAGGACGAATCACAATGCCACCACGAGCCGTGCGAACACTAGCATTGATGCCATTGTCAGCCAATACTGGAATTTCACCAAAATCATTCGTTGGTCCTACCGCCACAGCATTGTTGACCTGTACACGCATCCCTTCCAAGCTTTCGTAGAAGTCTATGCCATCTTCAGCAGGGTCAAACACTGTACCTGCATTTTCTACATTGCCACCCGCCGCATCATTGCTAATGACTTGGGTTGGAATTGCTCGTCCACCATTGCCGAGAATGACAGGAGAAGGCAAAGGATTACCGCTTGAGACTGTGGTGATGGTTGGGCTGGTAATTTCGGTGGTAGTGAGATTATTTGTGCCACCAGAACCACCTGGGCGAAACTCTGTTACTGTACCGCTAACTAAGACAGAGTTTCCCACAGCTACTGTAGGTGCAGAGTTCGTGAAGACAAAAATCCCCTCTGATGTTTTCTCGTCATTATCAGGGTTAGGATCTTGCAAGTAAAAGCCGTTTGAGGTTATGGCAGTCACGATACCAGGAACGTTGCTTACCGCTTGACCATTCAAGGGAGAGATATGCGCTGCTCCCTGGATATCATGAATACGAACGGCTGGAGGAGGAGGTGGCGGTGGAGCATCGACAGTAGATATGGAGAAGTCATCAATTCCCAAACCGTGGTCAGCACCAGAGTTGTCTATATCTTGCCAGCGCAGCCATATTTCTTGACCAGGAGCAAGACTGAGACCACCCAAAATAGAAGACACAGCAGTGCGGTTTGCTGCTGCATTACCATCTAAAGCACCAGCAGTTGCTGTGGCGATCGGACTGGTAAAATCTAAGGCATTAAAGTCAATCCAGCTACCTGAAGTTAAACTAGTTGCCCCGGTTTGATATTGAAAATCTAACGTTTGTTGGCTAGTATTGCCAGCATTTCTCCACTGCTCACCTGTGTAGCTAATATTAAGCCCAGTAATCGTGTTAGAAGTGTTGTTGACAAAGCGAACTCCAGAATAAATTGTGTTTGTACTACCAGATGCGACAGATCCCAAAGCGCGCTCTGTGCTGCCAGTACTACCAAAGCTATAGAGCGAGCCTGTATTGCTTGAGCCAGTCCCTGCTGTGTAACTCACCCTATTGGAATACCAGCCTGGAATAGTGGAGTCATCAGTCCATGTGTTAGTGCCTGAAGTGACCAAGGAATCAAAGTTTTGAGAATACGGACTGCTCAGGTTAATTGCGGGCATGGAAGCTCCTCCTTTGCTGTAAAGGTAAAACAATGAGCATTTTCAGTGACTCTTCAGCCTACTGCCTATTGCTCAGTTAAAAATAAATTGAAGTGTTAATTTATACTTGATTAACACACTTGTTGTGACAACTTAAGTGGAAATACTGTTACTGGCGGTTGAAGTTTCTTAATCGGCTAGAACAAAGGTAGATTATGTAAATGTAGATGCTTAATCTTACCCCGGTCTACTTAATCCACAGTTTTTACTAATTGCACTTAAGTATTAAAGTTTACAAAAAGTACACTAATTTACATATACAAACAATGTGTAGCTTGAATTTGGAGAATTGGTATAAGTCAAACGAATCCTTAGTTGTACCAATTAATTAAGTGATATTACTTACTTGTTAGGCTGTAGTTATAATAATTGCTGAAGATAAAAGCAAAGTTAAGTTAACTTTAAAATTAGTTTCTTGTAAAAGTTTTAACATTAAAATTACAGAAAGAATTTCTGACAGGCATTTAGTCAGCACTGTGAGCAACACGAATCAATACAGCGGTTAGGTACACCTATTCAAGTCAAGAGCCAAATATAGAACAACTTTTGCTTCACAGCGGTTAGGTACACCTATTCAAGTCAAGAGCCAAATATAGAACAACTTTTGCTTCTGAACACCCTTCTCCTATCACCAGATGCACTCGCGTTCGGGTGAATCCTGCGGCTACGCTCCGCGATCGCCAGTTCCCTCTGTAAGAAACTGCGGTACTGGTCTCACCTCCTGCAATGCTGGCTCCTCCTGACTCCTGAATTCTGCTGTAAATCTTTGTAGCGTCACTAGCATGATCGCTATAGGGACACTACTCAACACTTGTGGTGCAGGAAGTGCTGGCGATTTTCGCTAATTTGGGTAGGACGATGAGAGGGTGAATTCAATGCTCTTGTACTTAGTGAAGTTTCCCTCACCTGGTTCTGCAGTATAGTTGACTTTTTTATTTACATATGGAAGCACAACTCTCTTGTTTCAAGCCATGTTATTAGCAAATTATATTTTTTATGTTTGCTTAAATTTTTTATATTTTCTTAATCAGTATACATTATCATTGTTTAATTTTTGAATAAAGTATCCATCTGATCTAAATAAGAATACAGAATTTTTGAGCAACACCCAATGGAGGAACATATTATATTTTCTCTAAAATTATCAAAAAATCACCTGAAATTAATGAAAATAAAATGTTATGCCTTAACATTTTTAAAAATTATTCTGTTTATAATTAATGATTTTTAGAGCAGCATTCAAAAAAAACAATGAAAACATTCAATATGTTAATTTTTGACAAAAATAAAAAATAAAAGACGTTAAAACATTGATGAACACTAGTAATAGAGAAACACAATGTTGGAATCTCGAAATACATCAAGCTCTTCAGCTTTAGGAGCTACAGATTCTAGTGCATTAAATGTTCAGAACACAAATAGTTTTGAAAACGATGGTGTTTTAAATACTTTGAGTCTAAATGGAGCTTCACAATCATCATTAGATGTAGATCAAGACTTTTCTGAAGCTGCACTCATCCCTGGTCTGAACAATCCTAATCCCAATCCTAATCCTATATTTACTAGTGCCGCAATTTACCCTGATTTCAACGGAGATGGCAAGAACGACAAGTTCTGGCGTAATGCTCAAACTGGTGAAACTGCTATCTGGCTTATGGATGGCACAAACGTTGCTTCTGGTGCTTATCTAAAAACATTAAGTTCAGATTGGGACTTTAAAGTTGCTGATTTCAACGGTGATAACAAAACTGACATCATCTGGCGCAATACAAAAACTGGTGAGAACACCATTTGGCTGATGGATGGCACTACAGTGACTTCTGAAGCATCTTTGACAGCATTGTCTTCAGACTGGACTTTCAGTGTTGCTGATTTCAATGCTGATCGCAAAACTGACCTTGGATGGCGCAATACGAAAACGGGTGAAAATGCTGTCTGGGTGATGGACGGCACAAATATTGTTGCTTCTGCTTCTTTACAAACAGTTGACCCAAACTGGACAGCCAATGTTGTTGATTTCAATCGTGATGGCAAGACTGACATCTTCTGGCGTAATAAGACAACGGGTGAGAACGCTGTTTGGTTAGTCGATGGTAACAATGTTTCTGCAAGTACCTTACCAACACTGAGTACAGATTGGGAACCTAGCTTTGGAGATTTTAATCTCGATTATCAAACCGATGTTATCTGGCGTAATAAGACAACGGGTGAGAACGCTGTCTGGCTCATGAGTGGCTCAAACATAGCTTCTCAAGCTGCCTTGCCAACACTTGGCTCAGGGTTTAAATCCAGTATTGGCGATTTTGATGGCAATGGTAAGACAGACCTCCTTTGGTACAATGAACAAACTGGTGAAAGCCAGGTTTGGTTGATGGATGGCACAACTGTTTCCAGTGCCACTGCTCTACCGACGCAAAGTGCAGCCTGGAAGCCAAGCGTTGGCGATGTCGATGGTGATGGCAAGAGCGATATCTTCTTACGCAATTACCAAACAGGCGAGAATAAGGTTTGGCAGATGAATGGCTCTACCCCCACTGAAACGAGCCTGTCGGTATTTGCTAAAGAGTGGTACACTGTCTAGAAATTTTTAAAGAATTCGTAATTTATGATTCGTAATTGAGTTGATCATTACGAGTTATCAATTACGAATTCTTTTAGATTTCACGCCATTAATATTGTCAGTAATTTCAGTATAATTACATCAAACTTCAGGAGTTAGAAGCAAAAGATGTTCTATATCTAGCTCTTGACTTGAATAGGTCTCACTCAATAAAAATGCAAAGCGCTGTATGTTTCGCCGAGAATTCTTTCGGCGTTTTTTTATAACTTTATAAGGCAATAATTGCTTTTAATAAGCAGCATAAAAGCACTAGTTCCCTTTTGGAAAGAAAATTCTTTGTAGTCTTTATTTATTGATTTTATATAAAAATAATAAGATGCTTAAATAACAAGATTTTTAACTTAAAGTTTATCTGAAGAGTATTGAATTATACAAGCAATACACAATGAATTTATTAATGCTGCGTAACTCAAAATACATATTATTTTTATTTTTAAACAAAAATTCGTTACATTAATAACATATTTTTTGTATTGAAATGCAGTTTTTCAAAAATAAGAAAAAAGACTAGATGTTATGTTTTAACAGAAACATTAAAAAAAAACAGTTAAAAATTTAATGAACACTAGTGGTTAACAAACATCATGTTTGCATCTGAGACCTTGGACTCTTCTGGAGGTACTAGTGCATTCCAATCTCTCCCAATCTCCGATAGTTTTGCGGAGGCAGATGATTTAAATTCTGCTTTGGGCCTTGGACGTTCCTCACAATCGCTATTGGATGAATCGTTACAGCCAATAGAAGCTACAACCGCAAAAAAAAATCCCAATCCCAATCTCTTGTTCAGTAATCCAGCTCTTGTTCCTGATTTTAACGGTGATGGCAAGACAGATAAATTCTGGCGCAATTCTCAAACCAATGAAACTGCTGTTTGGCTCATGGATGGTACCAAACCAACAGGAGAATTTTTGCCGCAAGTAGATTCATCTTGGGATTTTGCTTATGCTGATTTCAACCGTGATGGCAAAACGGATATTTTTTGGCGTAATAA
This sequence comes from Nostocales cyanobacterium HT-58-2, assembly GCA_002163975.1. Taxonomy (GTDB): domain Bacteria; phylum Cyanobacteriota; class Cyanobacteriia; order Cyanobacteriales; family Nostocaceae; genus HT-58-2. The sequence goes on from CP019636.1 coordinate 1,293,450, forward strand.
GACAACTGGGGAAAACTCCATTTGGTTGATGGATGGCACAAAAATTGCCTCAGCAGTTGCTTTGGAGAGAGTAGATTCATCCTGGACTTTTGGCATTGCTGATTTTAATGGTGATAGTAGGAGCGACATTTTTTGGCGTAATCAGACAACTGGTGAGAACGCCACTTGGTTGATGGATGGCACACAAGTCACTACTGCGGCTTTTCTGTCTAAAACAGACTCATCATGGTCTTACAATATTGTCGATTTCGATGGGAATGGCAAAAACGACATCTTTTGGCGTAATCAAACAACAGGAGAGAACGCCATTTGGTTTATGAATGGAACAGATTCATCAGAATATGCTCTGACGAAACTTGATCCGTCATGGACTCAGACTTTGGGTGATTTCAATGGCGATGGCAGAACGGATCTTCTCTGGCACAATAATCAAACGGATGAAAATACTGTTTGGCTGATGAATAGCGTTTTCATCACCTCAGGTTCTCTGGACAAAAAAGACTCTTCTTGGAAATCTAGCATTGGCGATTTCAATGGCGATGGCAGAACCGATGTCTTCTGGCATAACACCCAAACTGGTGAGAACACAGCTTGGTTAATGGATGGCACATCAATTGAGACTGCGGCTTTTTTACCTACAACGGATGTATCGTGGCAACCCAGTATTGGCGATTACAATGGTGATGGCAAGACGGATGTCTTCTGGCGCAGATACGACACGGGTGAAAATGCTATTTGGCAGATAGATGGTACCACAGCCTCTAGCTCTTCTGTGCAGACAGTTCCTGCAGAGTGGAATGCTTTTTAGAAATAAGTGGTGATGGAGACTAGAAATAGCAACAACGCAGATGATAACTCTATCATCTGCGTTGGTGTTTCTTTTTTCTGTTTTACCGCCCTTCTCCTGTTACCAGATGCACTCGCGTTCGGTCAAGGCAGCTATGCTGGGGGCAGAAGGAAGAGTTAAAGTTTCTATTTTTTTATTTTCATTTTGTCTTCTAAAGCTTCTCGTGCGTGTTCTCGATCGTCAAAATGGATTTTTTCCGTTCCAAGTATTTGGTAGTCTTCATGACCTTTGCCAGCAAGCAAAACGCCATCTCCGGGTTGCGCTTGCAATATGGCAGTACGAATGGCGGTAGCGCGATCGCAGATCACTATTGGCTCAGCTGTTTCTGGAATTCCCTCTAAAATATCTTGTAAAATTCTTTCTGGGTCTTCAGTACGGGGATTATCGGATGTTACCACTGCAACATCTGCTAATTCAGCAGCAATTTTGCCCATTTTTGGGCGCTTAGTACGATCGCGATCGCCACCACACCCAAAGACGCAAATCATTTTCCCTGGAATGAATGGACGTGAGGCTTTGAGCAAATTCTCCAAACTATCTGGCGTGTGAGCATAATCTACAATGACGCTAATATCCTGTTCTGAGCTAATTTGCACTCTTTCCATTCGTCCAGGAACTCCAGGAAACTCAGGTATTGCAGATGCTATTAACTGCAAATCTAATCCCAAGTGCAAAACTGTTCCTACTGCTGCTAGTAAATTTTCGAGATTATATTGACCAACCAACGGCGAACGAAAAGCAACTTCACCCTTTGGTGTATGCAATCTACCACTGACACCATGAGGTTCGTAATTTAGGTCGCTCATCCACAAATCTGCTGTAGAATTGTTGACACTATAACTCCAAACTTTCTTTGCATTTAACGATTCAATTAACCGCTTACCATAGGAGTCATCAACATTAATAATTGCCCGACCTTTTAAATATTGAGGACTAAATAGCAGTGCTTTTGCTGCAAAGTAATCCTCCATATCACGGTGGAAGTCTAAGTGGTCTTGTGTCAGATTGCTAAATACTCCTACTTCAAACTGACACCCCATCACTCGACCCTGCGCCAAAGCATGGGAACTCACTTCCATCACACCATACTCATTACCGGCATCAATAGCAGTCTTTAGCTGCTGTTGTAGTTCCACAGCAAACGGTGTTGTATGCACTGCAGTTTCGACAAAACCACTCCAACGAGTGTAGAGAGTCCCCATTAAAGCAGTGGGTAGATGAGCTTTATTGAGAAAGTACTCAATCAAGTGGGTAGTGGTAGTTTTCCCATTTGTACCCGTCACACCTACAAGTTTGAGTTTTTGCCCAGGATATCCGTAAAAAGCCGCTGCTAATTGGGCACAAGCTTTTGTCATATCTTCAGCAATGATGACGCAAGCTTCTGGCGTGGGGGGATGTTTCTGCGCTGCTTGAGGAGAAACAATCGCAGCGACAGCACCAGAGGCTATCGCACTTTGCCAAAAATCCCCACCATCAACCCGTGTTCCTGGCATCCCAATAAACAAATCTCCTGGAACACAAGCATGGGAATTTGTCTTCAAACCCTTGATTTCCGTATCCATAGCTGGATGTTGTGGTAATTGCACAATACCATCTACAGTTGCTAGTAACTCCCGCAGTTTCATTTTGTGAACCTCGTCACACGTGTTGATTGCGCTTATTTTGCACTATGTTTTCTTTTTCTACAAATACTTTTAGGGTACAGAAACTTTCATGAGAATAAGTCAGATGGTAGGAGGTTTAAAATGACTCATATATTGAACCAAAGACCTGTAACCCCTCAATAATAAGGCTGTGATAGACTCAATATGGGTGGGTTGGCTCTGCAAACTATGCCTGTGCAAACTAAAGCTCAAGTACTGTCTCTCCTACATGAACACCAACAAGAATTACAGCGTTTTGGTGTCAAACGTTGTGGTGTTTTTGGTTCATTTGTGCATGGTACTGCAATTCACGAGCAAAGCGATGTAGATATTCTTGTTGTTTTTGAGCCAGACCAGAAGACTTTTGATAACTTTATGCATCTATCGTTCTTTCTAGAAGATCTTTTTGGTAGGAAAGTTGACCTCATTACCATCGAATCGTTAAGTCCTTACATTGGTCCGCATATTCTGCATGAGGTTGAATATGTCTCCGTCGGCACGTGAGTATTTACAGCACATTCTCGACGAGACAGCATACATCATGAAAACTTATAGTGATTTGGACAAGGCTACCTTCATGCAAGACGAGACAAGAAAGCGTGCTTATGTGCGAAGCATCGAAGTGATTGGGGAGGCAGTGAAAAAACTACCTGATAGTCTACGTCAGAAATACACCACGATTGAGTGGCGTGCAATTGCTGGGATGCGGGATAGGTTAATCCATAACTACTTCGGTGTTGATTACGACATTGTGTGGGACGTTGTAACCAACAAAGTTCCTGAACTAGATTCAGAAATCAAGCAAATTCTCAAGCAGGAGTATCCATAAGTTTTTGATATATTGTCTGAGTCAGAGAAAGTAATTGTAGCAGCTTTAAATAATTCAAATAATATTGTGTTATATTCTTGATTGACTAGTCAATCAACATTGAATATGCCTCCACGCGACGAACAAGACTTTGAAAGTCGGCGACAGCAAATTATTGATGGTGCATTACAAGTCTTTGCTAGCAAAGGCTTTGAGAAAGCAACCAACAAGGATATTGCTACGGCTGCGGGGATTGGCTCACCGGGTTTGATATATCACTACTTTAAGGATAAAAACGACTTGTTTGGGCAGGTGGTTGAGCAACGCCTTCCAGTGCTGCAACTGCTGAGTCACAGTGAGGAGGAGATTATGACCAAACCTCCGCAGGCTGCACTCACTATCTTTGGTAAAGCATTTTTAGAAGCGTTGGAGAACTCAAAATCTGTCGAGTTTCTAAAGCTGATGCTCAGCGAAGTGTTTCGGCGACCTGAGGTCGCACAGATAGTCAATAATGTTGGACCTAGCCGTTCTATCTCCTTCTTAACTCGCTATCTGGCAAAGCAAATCTCAGCCGGAGCCCTCAAACCGATGAACCCTGGAGCAGCAGCTCGCTGTTTTATTGGTTCCCTTGTTGCGTATATCCTCACGCGTGAAGTTTTCCGACAGCCTGATGCTCAACAGATTAGCTCTGATACGATGGTAGCAACTGCCGTCGAGGTGTTTTTGCAGGGCATGGAAATTTCTCCACCAGCACATGAATAGCTAAGCTTGAAAGCAAAATTTTTTTGGCGCACGATTGATTAATCAATCAATCAACTCTGAACCTCCTAAAATTCACAAGCATGGAGTTGTTATGACACAAACGCCGACCGAACCCTCCCAAGACTCAAAACAGGGTAGTAGTAGTCCTGTAAAAGAGAGAGAGCAAGCCTTTCAACCACAGCCATCTCCACCAAAGCCGCGAAAATCTATCCCCAAACCAGTGATAATTTTAGGGGCGATCGCGCTTCTTACAGGACTGGGATACGGTGGGTATCGTGTCTTTTTTTATCAGCCAGAGCCTAATGGTCTATTTTTAAGTGGGCGAATAGAAGGCTACGAAACCGATATCTCTGCAAAAATTGGTGGTCGAGTCACCACTGTAGCCGTTCGAGAAGGAGATGTGGTTAAACCTGGTCAGTTGTTGGTACAAATTGACGACTCCGAATTGCGTGCTAAGCTTCAGGGAGACGCAGCCCGTATCCGTGCAGCACAGGAAAAATTAGAACGTGCCCGTCAGCAGTTACCCGTACTACAAGCTCAACTACAGCAAGCCAATCTCACCACACAACAAGCAACTCAAGAAAGTCAAGGTCGAGTCGTACAGGCAGAAAATGCCTTAGCTGCATCTCGTGCCCAATTAGTAGAGGCTCAGGCAAACTTGAAGCTGGCACAAACAAAACAAAAACGCACCAATTACTTGTATTCCCAAGGCGCAATATCAGCTCAAACCCAAGATGAAGATAATGCCACACTAGATGTGGCACAAGCCCGCCTCAATGCTGCCAAACAACAAATTCAATCTGCTCAAGGAACCCTAACCCAAGCTCAAGCCACTCTCCGCAATCCACCTATTCGTGCCGCAGCAGCACTACAAGTTGAAAAACAAATTGCCCAAGCCCGTACTGATATTACAGTCGCTCAACAGGAAGTTCGTGACGCCCAAGCAACGCAAGCACAAACACAAGCGAACTTGAATGACTTAGTCATTAACAGCCCCCTCGCTGGTAACGTCATCACTCGTTCTGTAGAACCAGGCGAAGTTGTTGCAGCAGGCGCACCACTAGTGACAATAGTCAATCTCGACAATCTTTATCTGCGTGGGTTCATCCCCGAAGGAGAAATTGGAAAAGTCCGAGTTGGTCAGCCTAGTTTAGTCTATTTAGATACCTTTTCTAAACAACCCTTAGAAGCAACAGTCACTCGAATAGACCCCAAAGCCAGCTTCACTCCAGAAAACACCTATTTCAAAAAAGATAGAGTGACTCAGGTTTTTGGCGTAGAACTCACCCTCAAAAATTCCCAAGGTTTAGCCAAACCAGGAATGCCCGCCGATGGTCGGATTCTTGTATCAGAAACACAACAAAAACGTGCTTCTACTCGATTTGCCCTACCTTGGAAATTCTGAAATCCTTCTGTTGTCTTTTTTCTCTACGCCCTCTGCGTCTCTGCTGTTCATTAAATTATGACAACAACCCTCCAGACAAACACTCCCCTTATCTCCATCCGGGACTTACGACACCGCTACAGCAAACAAACTGAAGCCGTAGCAGGAATCAACTTAGACATCTACCAAAGCGAAATTTTTGGGTTGATTGGACCTGATGGAGCAGGCAAAACCACCACATTTCAAATTCTCTCAGGGGTTATGCCACAAACAAGTGGCATCGTTGAAGTGTTTGGTTCCAAACCTTGGGATGTGCGCTTGCAAATGGGCTACCTCACCCAGCGCTTCAGTCTCTACCTCGATATGAGCATTTGGGAAAATCTGCGTTATGCAGCAGGTTTGCGCGAAGTGAGTGAGGCGGCTTTTAAAATGCGCAGCGAACACTATCTCAAATTACTAGACTTGGCACAGTTTAAAGAACGTCTCGCTGGACGTCTCTCTGGAGGAATGAAGCAAAAACTCGCCTTGTGCTGTGCGCTTATTCACCAGCCCAAAATCTTGTTATTAGATGAGCCAACAACAGGTGTAGATCCAGTATCGCGCCGTGAGTTTTGGGACATTTTGGCGGAACTTGCTGTGACTGAAAGGATGACAACAGTCGTCGCTACACCCTATTTAGATGAAGCAGAACGCTGTTCGCGGATTGCTTTAATGTATGATGGGAAAATTCAGCAGTGTGACACACCCGCCAAGGTGAAAGCCAGCTTGGGATTGCAACGGTTAGAAGTTCACCTGCCCGTGGCACAGCTAGACAAAGCAGCTGATATACTCCACAACAACCTTGATTTACGAGAATTGGTTTCTGATGTGCAACGCTTTGGCGATCACTTAGATGTCCTAACAGGACAGCCTAGAGAAACGAGTCAAAGAATTCGGCGTGTGTTGGAGCAGCAACAAATTCCAGTTGAAAATTTAGCGATCGATACCCCAACTTTAGAGAATACCTTTGTCGCTCGGTTACGGGAACTTAAAGGAGAGAGATTTGCAAGCAACTACCCTCGTATTTTCCGTCAAGAACAATCTGAGGAAACAGCGATTGGGGCGCAAAACCTCAATAAAGTTTTTGGAAATTTCCACGCAGTTAAAAATATTAATTTAAACATAAAATACGGTGAAGTCTTTGGTCTTTTAGGAGCGAATGGTGCGGGTAAAACAACAACTATTAAAATGCTTTGTGGTTTGCTACCCGCGAGTTCTGGCAAAGTGACTCTGGCAGGAGAAACAGGTCAATTACGCAGTGCTCAAGTGCGTCAAAAAATTGGTTATATGTCGCAAAAGTTCACTCTCTACGATGACCTGACCATAGGACAAAACCTAGAATTTTACTGCGGTGTTTATGGTATTCCCCGTCGCCATCGAAGAGCAAAGAAAAACTGGGTACTCCAGATGAGTGATTTAGTCGGTCAAGAAGATAAGTTAACTAAAGACTTACCAGGAGGTTGGAAACAACGGGTGGCTTTTGGTGCAGCAGTCATGCACGAACCAAAAGTTGTGTTTCTCGACGAACCGACTTCTGGTGTTGACCCTTTAGCAAGAAGAGAATTTTGGCGTTGGATTAACGAGTTTGCGAATGTTGGCATGGCAATACTAGTCACAACTCACTACTTAGAAGAAGCCGAACAGTGTCACCGTTTGGGGCTCATGGTTGCAGGACAACTGGTTGCACAAGGAACCCCGCGCCAAGTCAAAGAGGAACAGTCAGGTCAATTGGTGGAATGGGAATGTGAACCCTTGCAAGTCGCTTCAGATCTACTTAAGCAGAGATTGGAACGTTGGCGGGTATCTATTTTTGGGTCACGTCTGCATACAGTTTTAGATGAGCCACAAACGCAGATTTCACAAGTTGAAAACTGGCTAGTTGAGGCTGGCATAAGAGTTCAAAGCCATAGAGAAATTGGGTTTTCTTTGGAAGACGTGTTTATCAACCTGGTAGAACAGGCGCGACAGCGAGGGTTAGAGGTGCCGAGTGATTAGGTGGGGGAGTGGGAGAAGTTAGTCATGAGTCATAACTTATGAAACGTATATTTGCTCAGGCTGTGAAAGAACTTACGCAATTGGGACGCGATCGCCTAACTCTAGCACTAGCGCTCGTGTTGCCATTGATACTGTTACTGTTGTTTGGGTTTGCGGTCTCTCTCAAGGTAAACAAAATTAACTTTGCCATTCAAGATTTAGACTTAACACCGATGAGCCGCGAGTACATTGCAACTTTTGAACGCACCAATAAGTTCAATATCCTTGCTTCTGGACCAGAGGTTAATGTGCCACGACTGCTAGATCAAGGCACAGTTGCAGCAGGTTTAATCATTCCTCCTAAATTTTCACGAGACTTAAAGCGGAATGGACGTGCAGCCGAAGTGCAAATCTTAGTAGATGGTACTGATGCCAACACTGCCAATATTGTTAGAGCCTATGCCAACGCAACGACTAGTGCTTTTGTGGCAAGTCTGCGGGAGAGTGGTCATACTCCTGTAAGTCTCCAGTCTCGGCTGTGGTATAACCCGGGCTTAGAAAGCTTGAAATACATTGGTCCTGGGGCTGTTGCGATTACAGTGACCTTGTTTCCAACACTTTTGGCTGGCTTGGCAACAGCAAAAGAGTATGAACAAGGGACAATCCTCCAAGTCTATGCATCTAGCTTAACAGGTACTGAGTACTTACTGGGTAAGGCAGCCGCATTTTGGCTTGTGGGCATGGCAGAGGTCTTGTTTGTCAACATAGAGGCGTGGTTGTTTTTTGGTCTGCGATTTGTTGGTGATTCCACACCTATGATTCTCAGTTCCATGCTTTATATTGCTTGCTGTGTATTTTGGGGAATTTTTCTGGGCAGCAATACCAAAATCCAGAGTGCTGCCATTCAAGCAGTAGCATTTACCGCATTTTTGCTGTCACTTCAATTATCGGGCTTCATCTACCCCATAGCAAACATCCCAGTTGGCATCTGTTGGATTTCCAACATTATTCCAGCTCGGTATTACATCGAATTAACTCGTGATGCTTATGCTCGTGGCATGGGTTGGTTGGGAGTCTGGTTTCAGGTATTTGCTTTGGCACTGTTGGCAAGCTTCTTTTGCTTCTTGGCTTGGCGTAAATTGCAGAAGATGCAATTGGGGTCATAGAGATGAGGGGGATAGAGAAGAGGAATAAACATATGAGAAAAGGATTAGCAAACCTTATAGAAATAATTTTCGGCAGTCGTTTCTGGGCACTCTTCCAAAAAGAATTCGCTCAGATATTTCGGAACCGTCAGTTAGTGATTCAATTACTAGTACCGCCCACGGTTTTTCTAATGTTGTTTGGCTTTGCTCTTAATCCAGAAGTTCAAAACCTTAAAGTTGGCATCACTGACTACAGTAACAGCAGCGCTTCCCGTGAGTTTGTAGAAATCCTCAACCAAACCGATGCATTTGTCATTAGTCGCTATTATCCTGATCAAGAGGATATGATTGCTGATTTAGCAACTGGAAAGCTAACAGTAGGTATCACAATTCCTCCAGAATTTGCTGATGACGTTGTGAAGAGGCGTACAATCGAAGTGCAGGCGTTGTACGATGCTGTAGATGCAAATACAGCAAGTGTAGCTTCTGGTTACATTAGCCAATTAGTCAGTAACTACAACCTGCGTCATACCAATAATAGTGGCAGTCCTGTAGCTTCTCAACGCAATCAAGTGCAGGTTCAGACTTCAGTATTCTACAATCCCGGACTGGAAACATCTTGGTTTATTGTGTCGGGGATATTTGGAATTGTACTGACAGTGATTGGTTCCCAAGCCGCTGCATCGTTGGTCGTGCGAGAAAAAGAAGCGGGGACTATTGAGCAGCTCGTTATGACTCCAGCCTCAAATACAGAGGTCATTTTGGCTAAGGTGTGTCCCTTACTCGTTCTACTGACCGTCGATGTTGTAATTGCTCTTAGTGTCGCCAAGCTCGTTTTTGGTGTGCCACTGCGGGGTAATTTACTTGTCTTCCTCATGATTGCTGTGCTTTACTTTTGGGTAGGTATTAGTATCGGTATTCTCATTGCTTCCTACTCAAAAAGCGAACAACAGACACAACTAACAGCATTTTTTGTCAACCCACCCTTGACTCTTTTATGTGGAGCTATGACACCGATTTCTAGTATGCCTACCTTTGTGCAATGGCTCTCGTATCTGGACCCCTTACGCTACTTTGTTGAAGTTTGTCGCGGAATCTTACTTAAAGGAGTTGGTATAGAGGTACTTTGGCCTCAGGTGCTGATTCTGCTGCTTTTCGCCACAGTACTGATGACCTTGAGTATCCGTCAGTTCCGACGGCAGTTGGGTTAAGAGATTAAGTATTTTGAGCTCTTAACAAACATATAATACATGGCTTTTCCGAGAATTTTGGCAGCCTTTTTCGAGTCTTCAGTCTAAAGATTGAAGTTTTTCTGTTCGTCATTAGTTTAAGAAGTATAGATAACGACGCTGAAACAGCTGGCATGAAACGAGAAACGAGAAACAATTCTCTAGTCAACATTCTGCTACCCCTGGGATTAATTTTTGGTTTGGTTCTACTGCTGAGTCTGAATGTGGGACGAACTGATCAACCCGCAGTATTGGAGAGTCCTTTGGAATCATGGTTGAAGGTGATTGTTGGTTACTTAGCTGCCGGGGCAGAAATTGCCGCTGCGGTGGTGATTGGTGGTGCAGTTATCCGTGGAATTGTGACTTATATCCGGCAATTGTTTTCCCGCACGACACATCATTATGATTCCACCGAATTGATTCGCCTAAAATTGGGACGGGTGTTGGCATTAGGATTGGAATTTACCGTTGCCAGTGACATCTTGCGTACGGCAGTTGCACCCACGCGCCAGGATATTCTCAATCTGGGGGCAATTGTTCTTCTGAGAACTCTGCTGAATTATTTCCTAGAGCGCGAAATCAGGCAAGGAGAGCAAAGGCGTTTACCAGAACGGGAACGTACTGAGATAGAGATATGAATCGAGAACGTTCTAGCTTAAAACCCATAGAAGGAGCAAATCGATCGCTAAGACGTAGGTTAAATCTCAAGGGTGAGCTGATATTAGCTACGGTACCAACGGTATTAGTACTAACTGTCCTGGCTCTGGTTGAAGTTTTAAGTCGGCAGCGTCTACTCTTTGCGTCCTTGGCTTCTAGTGCCTTTCTCATTTATCTTGATCCGCAGCACGGCACTAATACAGTACGAACGCTGATAATCTCCCAATCGATGGCAGCAACAGTCGGGTTTCTAACGTACTTGTTGCTTGGTTCTGGGTATATATCAGGTGGTACTGCAATGGTGATTGTTATTTTTCTAATGATTGTGCTGGACGTGGTACATCCCCCTGCTGTTGCTACATCGCTAAGTTTTGCTCTACGCGCTGGGAATGAAAGTAACTTAGTTTTATTTGGTTTAGCGGTGGGAATCACTGCTTCGCTGGTGGTCTTAGAGCGCTTGGCTCTTTGGATATTAGCTAAGTATAATCAGCATTAATTTTGAGCAACTATCTATTGACACAACACCCTAATCACTTACTACTCCAACGCATAAAAACCCAAATGATTACCAACAGGACGCTCACGCATAGGTATTTTGGTATGTATTGGAGCGTTTAACACCCTTGAACCTTGACTGGTTCCTATTACTAGTGTTGTTGAACCACCGCCATCTAAGTTGAGTGCTGCATATGCACCCAAATTCATCACAAGTTTTTTCAATTCAGCAATTGTCAGTCCTTCACTGTAAAACGGTTGCTTCCCATCTACTGCAATCAGCCACAATTTTGTCCCTTCTCGATCAATAGCAGCGGCAACACGTGGATATGGTTTATCATCATCCAAAGTTTCATCAATTGCCTGACCACGATCAACCAAAAGCCGATTACCTGCCACACCATGAACTGTACCTTCAGGACACTGAATATTTTTTAAGATTTGGACACGATTTTGGGCTGAAAAGCACAACACAGGATGATTTGGCTCAGGTGGCGAATAACGATGTCCATTAGCGATCGCGTCACCTACGGGAGCTGAAGGATCACCACTGTGAGGGTAGTAATCCCAAGGAGACTTTTCGTAGAAATGATGGAAATAGCTGGCATTGATTGCCAGTTGCACCTTGAATTCATTCAGAAATTCAGACGTTTTTCGTGCAATTGTTTCTCCATCGCTTGGTTTTGGTCTTCCTGGCGTGACCAATGGCTTAATTCCTGGTGTTTTTAGGTCAATAGTCACGATGTGGATCATTGCTAGGCGCGGTGTCGAGACAGCATGACGTCTGTAAGCAATGCCACGGAATAACACTTGTTCCACATCTGTCCGGGGAGGACGTAGAAAACACCGCCAGCCATAAAACATCAGTGGTGATAATACCAGACCTAGTAGACCTATTCCACTAACTAGCAACAATCGCCGTATGTATACTTTGTATCGATAATGCATTGCTTGATGAAAGTAAAGCTATTCTTGGGCGATAGTGCACCTGTGATGCCAATGTCTTAGCTTCCAAAACGCCAGATAACGACAAATTGCCTTTAGGCGTAGGCAAACGTGCAAGGATTCATGGACAATGAGTTTCGCCTAATCACCCTTGAGGTCGATGCACTCTACGCAATTACGTCTTGTATTTCTTACTACTACTAGTCTACATTTTGTCTATCTTGTCAATCATTGACGCTCCCCGCATTTCGCTTCGCTACATACGGGGATTCTTGTTTCACTGAGCAACCTTGCCTAGATTTGTTGCCAAATCTGGGTAGAGGGTCATCTCTCCACAAGCGTTAAAAGTTTCGGTGCGCCCCACCGTACTTAAGTCGTAATTAGTTTGTTTCAATGCCTTGTTCAATATGTTAATCGATGCGTTCAAATCTCTATCTAAAACACAACCACACCTACAAATATGAGTGCGAACTGATAGGGATTTTTTTCCAACCTCACCACATGATGAACAGTTTTGACTGGTGAATTTTGGGTCAACAGGTACGACAACTCGACCATAGATTTTGCCAAAATATTCTAACCATTGAGTGAACAACGACCATGAAACATCACTAATCGATTTCGCAAGCTTACTATTCTTAACCATGTTTTTCACTTGTAGTTTTTCGTATGCCACAAGGTCGTTAGACCTGACTACGCACAATGCTTGTTTAACGGCATTATCTTTACGCTGACGCGAAACTTTCAAGTGCTTTCTACCAAGACGGTTAATAGCTTTCTTACGATTCCTAGACCCTTTCTTTTTACAGCTAACTTGTTTTTGAAGACGTTTGAAAGCCTTCTCTGACTTACGTAAATATCTAGGGTTTTCTACAGTATTACCCTGCGAGTCAGTATAGAAGTGGTTCAGACCAACGTCCAAACCTATGGTTTTACCTGTAGGTTGAGTCTCTATATTCCGTTCTGCGTCTACACAGAATTGAACATAGTAACCATCTGAACGTTTAACTATTCTAACCCGCTTGATTTGTTTGATTTGGTAAAAGTGCAAGTCCCAAGTTCCAACTAACTTGAGCTGACCAATATTACATTTATCTGTGAATTTAATGTACTTGCGGTCGTCTGAAAGCTTCCATCCACTCAACTTATATTCTACTGAACGGTTATTTTTTTGGAATCTTGGATATCCCTTCTTACCTGAAATCTTAGCCTTGCAATTATCAAAAAATCTCTTGATGGCAAAAGCCGTTCTTTCTGCTGCTGCTTGTCTTGCTGAAGAATTTAATTTATCAGCAAAGTCAAACTCGTTGGCTATAACAGCAGTGTATTTATTCAAGTCGTAAGGCTTAACATATGAATTGTCCATCCAAAACCGCAAGCACTTATTACGGATGAATTTAGTAATCCGCAACGCTTCATCTATCTGCTGATATTGTCGCTCAGTACCTTTAGCTTTGAACTCAAAAACAATCATCGTTTCACCATTACGACCTGGAAATCTTGTAGAGTTTTTTAGGGAACAATGTAATCCCTAAAAATGTTAAAGACTCAACTATCCCTCTCTTTGTTCTTGCTCCGCAAGAAGTCATTCAAGGGATATTTCGTATTTTAACTGCCTTTCATCCCCACACTCCGCCTGCGCTGCGTATGGGGTCTTCCCGGCAAATTAGATAAAAAACTTGCAAAACAAAACTTTGTGGCTGGGGGAAAGTCATCGTCCCCCACTAAGAAAAAGTGACCTACTTTGTTTTTAAATTGTTATGCAAAATTCTTACGACAAATCATTAATCGAAAATCACTGACAAAGATGGTAACTTACGGATTTCTTCACGCACATTCATAAGGATTCTACCGAGATGATTATGACCAGTGTTATCTACGCCACAACCCCAAAAATAATCGGTTGGGGAGTTTTCCACAATCAGTTGGTCACCTGTGGTTAAAAGGGTTTCTCTAATATCCGGATGCGTGAGAAACTTTTTGAGTACAGCTTCTCGCATAACTTGGGTTTTGACCTCTTCCCAGTCCAAACGAAGTTGGTGCGTGGGGTCACGTCCCAATGCCGCAGCTAGTTCTGGAGTCTCGGCATTGTAGATAAGAGGTATAATCACTGCATCTGGAGTTCCCACAAACTTTTGAGCTTGATAATAATGCTCAACAGTTGACCAATAGATGCCCTGCATCATAATCCCGTGAGGAGAAAAATTAGAAAAACAGCCATAAGGTTGCCAAACCTTGTAAAAGTAAATAGTCATTTGAAAATTGCTCTTTTATACATTAATATCTATCATCACCGTAAAGACTAGCAAGAAGTTGTCTAGTTTGAATTCCACCAAAGTACTTGTCCATAGGCAGAAGATTGCTTTCATTACAGAGGTTTATGGTTAATAAATAAGCTCTATTTCAGAGGGTGATGATGGAGGCGAAAAGTGAAAAAGGCAATTCAAGTGCGCCGCTGATGATTGCCGGAATTTTCCTGGGTCTGGGTCTCGGAGGATTCTTTGATGGAATTGTACTGCATCAGATTCTTCAATGGCACCATATGTTGAGTAGTATCCGACCTCCGACCACAATCTCTAATATCGATATGAATATGGTCTGGGACGGTCTATTTCATGCCTTTGACTGGGTAATGACTGTGATTGGAGTCGTGTTGCTATGGCAGGCTGGAAGACGTGATGATGTTGCTTGGTCATCCAACATCTATTTTGGGTCAATACTGATTGGTGCTGGGTTATTCAACTTGGTTGAAGGAGTGATTGATCATCATATTCTCGGGATTCACCATGTCAAACCAGGACCAAACCAGTTAGCCTGGGATTTAGGATTTCTCGCCGTTGGTGCGCTTCTTGTTGCTATTGGTTGGATAAGTGTGCAAAAAGACACTAAGCAAGTATAAATTATCAGTGGTGAATGTTAAGGTGAATGTTAAAAAATTTTATGCTTGCAGAAGCAGTCAGAATATAGAATTCAGTATTCAGAAATACTTAGACTTAGTGTTCCTTGACTCTTCACTTCCCACTTGTTCTGTACTTAAACAACGTGAGTTCGACGAACTAAAAAACGGCAGGAGGCAGAGCAGGCAGGTGTTTTGGGTAAATGTCAAGTGAGGGTTTTTTCGGTAGATAAGTATAAGCAGCCAAACCTGCCATCAAATTGACTAAGAAATTGAATACACTACGATGCCGAGAGTGTTCTATTTGGCACAAATTTTTGAGGTGGTCATTAACGGACTCAATTACTGCACGTTTGCGTAAAAGAATTTTGTCAATTAATTTGACCAAACGGTTTTTCATATTCTTTTTAGATTTCGTGACTAACTGTAACCCCCGTTCATATAGCTGTTCAAAAAGTTTTTGGGAGATATAACCTCTATCTCCAAATAGTTTACCAATCAAGTCCTTGGTCATGTCTGGAACTGGTTCTCGGTCATCAACATTTGCCGGAGTTAGTTTGAATGCCAGCAATTCTCCCTGGTCGTTAATAATCAAATGGAGTTTAAAGCCGAAGTGCCAACCCACCGAATTTTTGCCCCATTTAACTAATCCTTTAAAGACCTTGTGTGCATGAGCACGGCATTTATGACAAACTTCTATTGGCGTTGAGTCAATAAAGCTAATTCCTGTAATTTCACCTCTGCGTCTATGTAAAAAACAACATAACAACATTAAGCACCAAGGCATTAACTCCACAAATCGTGTGTAGCTCACTAAGTTTGGGAAAGCTCCACGCCAACCCGGTAGCACTTGTAAGGTGTAAAACTCCTTAAATGTTCGGTAGCCACTGCCGTGAAAGGCGATGGCAATAGTCATAACTTCACTTATATGCATCCTTGAGGCACTACGGCGTTCTCCAGTCATTGATGGTAGCTGCGGTGCTTGCTGCCATAACTTTTCCCATGATGAACAGAAATCATCTACCTCACAGAAAATCTGGGTTACGTCAAGCCGAGATACAATAGTGGACATCGCTGAGACACCTTGTTTATTTTTGCTTTTATGACAGTCTCAGCTTTTTTTGTGCCATTTTCAAGCCGTCGAACTCACGTTAAACAGTATGCACAAAAAGAAAAGACCACTGAAAATTTCAGCAGTCTTTTTATACCAAAATATGTAATACTAAGTACGTTCAGCCCCCGGTCGCCCGTTTTGGACAACAAATGAAGCTAGAGTACTGATAGTCGCATTCTCTTCCCGGATAGTAGAAACAGCGCGGTAGTCACTTTGCCATTTTCAAGCCGTCGAACTCACGTTAAACAGTATGCACAAAAAGAAAAGACCACTGAAAATTTCAGCAGTCTTTTTATACCAAAATATGTAATACTAAGTACGTTCAGCCCCCGGTCGCCCGTTTTGGACAACAAATGAAGCTAGAGTACTGATAGTCGCATTCTCTTCCCGGATAGTAGAAACAGCGCGGTAGTCACTTTGCCAACTGGCGTGTGTAAGATGACAACGCACGTAACCCCGGTTTTTACCGTCGAAGAATTTAGTATGAGGATTGTCGGATAGGGCTGCAACAACTCCAGGAATAAAGATCTCTGGAAAGTCGGAAGAAATAGAGGTGCCCACAAATTCAGTGCCTACTGTAGGTGAGTTTGGGTTGCTGAAATCAGTTTTCAGATCATGCACCCAGCTTGAATGGATGTCACCAGCAATCACCACTGGGTTACTAGGACGTTTCTGTTGTATAAATTGTAATAATCTATTGCGTGCTGCTACATAACCGTCCCACTGATCCAAGTTAAAGACTTCTTGACCTGGTATTGGATCAAAGTCGTATTGTGCCAGCATAACTTGCTGAGCGATGACGTTCCACCGAGCTTGGGACTCACTTAAACCTTGGAATAGCCACTCCTCCTGCTCAGTACCAGTCATAGTCGCATTTGGATCGAAGATTTCTGAACAAGGAACTTTGATCCCATCACCACAGGGCTGATCGGTGCGATACTGGCGAGTATCCAACACATTAAACTCGGCAATATTTCCAAAGGCGAAACGCCGATAAAGCTGCAGATAAGGACCTTGAGGCAACGATGAACGGCGTAAAGGCATATGTTCGTAGTAAGCTTGATAAGCGTTCGCTCTACGGGTTACAAATGCTTCTGAACTTTGATTTTCTTCTGGAATGAAGCTGGCGTAATTATTTTCTACTTCATGGTCGTCCCACGTGACTATCCAGGGAAAGGCTGCATGAGATGCTTGTAGATTAGGATCGGTTTTGTAAAGGGCGTGGCGGTTCCGGTAGTCAGCAAGGGTGACAATTTCAGGACTATTATGTTGGCGTGGACCTCCGGGTTGTGGTCCATACTCATAAATATAGTCACCCAGGTGAACGACCAAATCTAAGTCCTCTTGGGCTAGGTGCTGGTAAGCAGTGTAGTAACCATTCTGCCAATCCTGGCAGTTGACGAAGCCAAAGCGAAACTGAGTGACATGGGCATGACGCGTTGGAGCCGTGCGAGTTCGTCCGATAGGGCTAACTTCATTCCCTGCTTTGAACTGATACCAATACCAACGATCTGGCTGCAACCCACGCACATCGACATGGACAGAGTGTGCAAGTTCGGGAGTTGCTATCACCTTGCCCCGTTGCACAACTTGTCTCATATTTTCGTCTAAGGCAACTTGCCACTGCACTGGCACCTTAACATTTGGCATACCGCCACCATTCAATGGATCTGGAGCCAACCGTGTCCACAGCACCACACCATCTGGTAAAGGGTCGCCAGAAGCGATACCAAGACTGAAGGGATAAGCAGAAAAACTAGGCTGTGCAATCACTCTGTGAGTCCATTGACTTGCAATTACGCCAGCAGTCACAGCCCCAGCACCAATCAGAAAGCGCCGTCGCTGTGCTTTGGTAGATAGCAAGCGATCAACATGAAAACGCTCCATATGCATCCTTGATTTGGGAATTCTGAAAATAGAGGGGAAATTTAAAGCCGAATGATAGTCAACCCAGTGTTAACTTTTTGGATACCAAATCCTGTTTTAATGCTCTTATTTCTAAATCTGCGAACTTTGTTTGACAAGCCGCATCATTTGGTCTTAAGGCAAAGAGAAGTTACAAATGTGGATTTAGTATGAAACCCAATTGAATCTGGCAATGTTAATCTATCAATTGGCTATTAATGAACTATTAAGAATTTATTAATGTTGAGATAAATACTTATTAATAATTACTAACAACAGGGATTACGATTTTGTTAGGTTTCTGTTGTAAACCTGTGGTTGTCTAAGATGAATTCTTTCGCATAGAAAGCAAAAGAGAAGCCTACACTTACTCGCACAGAAGTGTAGGAGTGTCACTATTGGTATACTTGCGATCAGCTTTGCTGGTGCCCCTTAGGCAATCGCCCCACATCTCTCCATCTTTATACGAATTCACTTGTGTCTTTGTCTGCTCCAGTAATCCCACGCCGCCCGTGCTACCATTGCTATGACTTTTTCGCGTGTGGAATCGTCAGCTTTTGAATCTGAAACAAAGACTGCTACGGCAATATGCCGCCCATTGGGCAGCGTAACGAGTCCTACATCATTCGTCGCAGCCGTCACTCCATTCACAGTGCGTGAGCTCCCAGTCTTGTGGGCTACAACCGTCCCCACAGGCAACAGTCCTTTGATGCGCCGTGGACCTGTGGGTGTTTGGGTCATCAATTGCAGCAACAACGCACGGCTGGATTCTCGTAGTCCACGCCCAGCATGCAGTGCGCTTAACAAAACGATCACCGACTCAGGTGTTGCCGAGTTGCGATACTGCACTAATTCGTTTTGCCCCAGTTCTTTCTCCGTGTTAGCCACAACGATGCCATTTATACCAAGCTCATGCAAATACTTGGTGACGAACTGTGGTCCACCGATAAGTCTCAACAGAACGTCGCAAGCCGTACCGTCGCTTTCAGACACCATGAATCGTAGCAAGTCCAAAACGTTTAATTCCACTCCTTGCGGATGGTTGTCCCGAATTGGACTATGCTGACGTGCTGTGACGAAATCGTTTCTCGTAACCTGAACTTTCTGCCCCAACTTCAACATCCCCTGGTCCACTTGATGCATCACAGCCATCCCAATTGGGAGTTTATAAACGCTT
The DNA here is from genome assembly GCA_002163975.1 of Nostocales cyanobacterium HT-58-2. Lineage (GTDB taxonomy): Bacteria > Cyanobacteriota > Cyanobacteriia > Cyanobacteriales > Nostocaceae > HT-58-2. The sequence continues at coordinate 1,312,470 of CP019636.1, forward strand.
TGCATGGGAAACTGCTCGTTTGCCTTGAGAGCAACCGATTCTCCGGTTTCCAGTAACGTGATTGCAACGCCCACACGCCCTTGGGCAGCACGAGATATCTGCTCAATTTGGCTGTGCAATCTGCCTGTTACATCGTACTTACCTGATTGGCTATTGCTACTGCTGCTTTTTGAGTAAAATAAGCCATCGGCTTTGGGTTCTGTATATTCTTTCGGCAAGTCTTTCCGGCTGTACTTCTCAACTGTATTGCTGTTGGGGTTATTGCTTGAGCAACCGATTATGAACAAAGATAAGCATAAGCTGTAAAGCCATGTCTTTATCAATAGTATTTTCTGCTTTTCGGGCTTGGTGATAATCTTGGGCAAGTCAATCTGCCGGGATTTTTTGAACATCAATTCATTGAGTAATGACACGAATAACTTCTGAGTTTTTAATCTTTCAGGATTATCAACTTGATATTCAATGACTTTAAAAGTTTAAAATATCTAAAGATTCTTCTATTTCTAAATCTAAAATTTTTTCACGTGCATATTTGTATTCCTCTAGCTTGCCTTCTTTTCGATAAAAGTCTGCCGCTTTTTGAAAATCATCAATAACGCCCTGTTTATCTCCTAGGTTATAACGAGCATAACCACGATTGTAATATGCATCAGCATCATTAGGATTTATCTTAATAACATGAGTATAATCCTCAATTGCTCCCTGATAATCTCCTAAGTCATAACGAGCATGACCACGGTTACAATATGCGTCGATATTATTGGGATTCATCTTAATTGCCTGCGTGTAATCCTCAATTGCTCCCTTGTAATCTCCTACATCAAAACGAGAGTTACCACGTTTTTGGTAACCAATAACATCATGAGGATTAATTTCAATTGACTGACTAAAATCCTCAATTGCTTTTTTTGAATCTCCTACATGAGAACTCGTTGGATTAATCTTGACTGCCTGAGTATAATCCTCAATTGCTCCCTGATAATCTCCTATGTGATAGCGAATATCAGCACGATTTTTATAAGCAATTGCATCATTAGGATTCATTCTAATTGCTTGAGTATAATCAGCAATTGCTCCTTCGTAATCTCCTAGCTGATAACGAGCTAAACCAAGTTTTATGTAAACTTTGCCATAGTAAGGATTCAGTTGTATTACTTGAGCGTAATCAGAAATTGCCCCTTCGTAATCTCCTAGCTGATAACGAGTTAAACCACGTTTGTAATAAGTATCAGCATCTTTAGAGTTAAGTTTTGCAGCTTGATTGTAGTGAGTAATTGCAGTATTATACTGTTCTTTCTCAAAGCATTCATCACCCAGTTTTACATATAACAAATTTAAATCTCCATTGTGGAAACGCAAATAGTCATTTTGCTCGGGAGACAAATTAGTTTTGATAAACTGTTGCTTCTGTTGCTGATAGCTAGATTCTTGCTGAAGTGTATATTTCTCAATCTGCGGCTTCTGTTTATAAGAATGTTGATGTGTAAAGGTTTGTAAATCTTCTAAATAAGACCGTAAGCCACCACCATAAAGTAATTGTTCTATCCCAAATGAAATTTTTCCTGTCTTCAACTTAATCATTTGGGTAGGGAGAAACCCAGCGAAAAAAAGGTGATATTCAGGTTGTGCCTCATTCACTTCTTCTTGAATCAAAATGCAGACCACAACAGCATTTTTTTGCACTTCTTCAGAATTAATTGTCCATCTGACTTTATTAATAGTGCCATGACGTGATTTTACTGCAATACCAACTGATGGATCAAAAGTCAGGGTGAAATCAACTTTACCATCACCAACACCGAATCGTTTTTCATAATCGACTTCAGTCACAAAAGCTGCTAAACGTTCTTTTACAACTTCCTCACCTAATTTTCCTTTCAAATTATTGATAAAAACATCACGGACTGGTGAAGTGCGTTTATATTTCTCAGCCATCTGCCAACAGAATTCCCGTAGTGCTTTTAACCTCTCTCCAGAGATGACCGTTAATTCACTATACTGTCCTTCTGTTTCACAATGCAGCAGACAACCAGATGTTAACCTTTTGATGAAATCAGATTGTAGTGATCGCAGTAAGGTAATCCAGTCCATTGATAAGTTCTGCGAATCTTTTGTTTATCTTATTAAAATAGCAAATCAGCGTAAACTTGTCTAAATTGTATCTAATTTAACATAACCACGCAGTGAGCCACACCCGACAAGCTTATCCTCGCAAGCCAGAAGGGGTCTGATGATGTGGTGAGTAGAAGTGCAAGGGCGTTTGGAAGAAAGTGCGATCGCTTTTTGTTGAGAGTGACAGCGTTTTTGATGGTTGGAGTCAGATTATTGGGAAAAATGAGTCAACACGCATCAGTTATTCATCCACCAAATGACTCAACAAGACAATGCACCCAATGATTCTTGTTCCCCCTCCTCGCTTGCGGGGAAGGGGTTAGGAGTGGGGTGTTACCTTACATCGTAGCCAAACAAATTCACATCCACTTCCCCTAACTGCAACTCTGCCAAACCATACTCCGCCCAACGCCTTTCAACCATCGCCGCCACCTCTGGATCTGACTCCAACGGCGCACCCCATTCATGTTCAGTTTCTGGGGGAATCTTCGTAGTTGCATCAATTCCCATCCTTCCCCCTAAACCAATCTTCTCACTAGCAAAATCCAAACTATCAAATGGCGTGTTGGGCAAAATAAATACATCCCGTGTGGGGTCAACTTTGGAACTAATTGCCCACACAACCTGACGCGGATCTCTGATATTGATGTCCTTATCCACCACGATCACAAATTTGGTATAAGTAAACTGTGGCAAAGCACTCCAGAAAGCAAGAGCTGCTCGTCGCGCTTGTCCTGGATATGCTTTATCTATAGATATAATTGCCGCTTTGTAACTCAAAGCTTCCATTGGCAAGAAGAAATCGACGATTTCGGAAACTTGTTGCCGCAAAATGGGGGTGTAGATGCGGTTAAGCGCGATCGCCATCATGGCTTCTTCTTTGGGTGGACGCCCGCTAAAGGTGGTGAGATAAACTGGGTCTTTGCGGTGTGTCATACAATGGAAGCGAACGAGGGGCGAATCTTCCACGCCACCGTAATAACCCATATGGTCGCCAAAGGGTCCATCTGGCAAAACCTCCCCAGGTGTAATTGTCCCTTCAAGCACAAACTCTGAATCTGCGGGAACTTCCAAATCTACTGTTTTGCACTTTGCCAACTGCACACCAGAACCGCCGTAAAGCCCAGCAAATAACCATTCGGATAAGTCCACAGGTATGGGTGTCGCGGCTGCCATAATAATGAGGGGATCTACACCAAGGGCGATCGCCACTTCTAATTTCTTCCCACGTTCTGCGGCTTTGCGTAAATGCCTTGCACCTCCCCGCACCGATAACCAATGAACGGTCATCGTATTCTTAGATTGCAATTGCAAGCGATACACACCGACATTCGGTGTCCCTGTTTCACAATCTTTGGTAATGACGAGTCCCAGAGTGATAATTTTGCCTGCATCACCCGGATAGGGGCGTATCAAAGGTAACTTATTCAAATCTAACTCATCATTTTCAATGACGACTTGCTGACAAGCAGGGAAAAAATCCCGTCCTGGTTTTGCCTTCAGCACATCGAACAGCACCTTACCAAATTCAACCGCCTGAGAAATCTTTTTGGGTGGTTTCGGTTGTTGCAGCATTGCCAATTTTTTCCCCAATTCCTCCAACTCCTGTGGATGCTGCATATTCATTGCCCAGCATATCCGTTCCACCGTTCCCAGCAAGTTCACCGCCACTGGAAAGGATGCGCCTTTAACGTTTTCAAACAGTAGTCCCGGTCCACCTTTTTGTAGCATCCGGTTAGAAATTTCAGCAATTTCTAAATCTGGGTCAACTAAGGCGCTAATCCGCCGCAATTGTCCTTTTTCTTCCAGAAGTTTGATAAATCCCCGCAAATCTCTTGCCATGTTCCCAAAAAATACACTTAAGAAGTGTGAAGCGCTTTCTTATATTATTAGTCATTAGTGATGAGGAGCCAGCACTGCGGGAGTGTTTCTAACACCTCAGTTTAATTAAAAATTAAAAAACAATTTTTGATTTGAGCGCAAGCGAGTGGTGACTGGCGTTCACTCGTTATGTTATGTTTTTGTTCGACTCCTCCTGCTCTGTTGACTGCCAGTTAAACCGGGAATTCATTTTCTTTAACTACTCATAAAAACCATTCGGGCACTCTCACAAACTATGCATTAATTTTTACCAGTAATTGCTCACCAGATTAAATATGACTAGAATTTATGATACTTTCCTAGCAGGCGGTCTTGTGATGTGGCCTCTGTTGGGTTTATCCGTAGTAGCCTTGGCATGTATCCTAGAACGTATTTGGTTCTGGGTGACACTATTGATTCAAGAAAAACAGGTCGTGCGTGAGGTTTTGACAGCGGCAAAGATAAATTTAGACAAAGCAGAAACAATTGCAGAAAGTGCTCATGGTTTAGCTATTGGTCGCTTTTTGGTAGAACCTCTAAAACTGAAAAAGCCGTCTCCCGAAACCTTTCATTTAGCAATAAAAGCTGCGTATGATAGGGAACTTGTGGCAATGCGTAAAGGTGATATGCTACTAGAAAGTGTGGTAGCGACCGCGCCTTTGCTAGGTCTATTAGGTACAGCAAATGGGCTTATCACCACCTTCACGAACCTTAAAACGAATTCTCTAGGCATTACTGATTTCTCTACCGTCAATTCTGGTCTCGCTCAGGCGCTGATTAGTTCTATAACTGCAATAGGTGTAGCAGTTTTTACCTTTGTATTTTTCCGAATTTTTCTCTGTTTGCGATCGCGGCAAATGGGATTTTTTTCTCAAGTTGGTAACGAACTGGAACTCATTTACTTGCAATGTTGGCATGAACCTTCCAACCCAATAGACACCCAAACTAAGAGTGATGGTCAGTGAATAGCCTGAATGACCCGCCGACGAGTTACACTATCGCATCTAGATGATGATAACGTGTTGCTTTTATGCCCATACGAAAACTTTGTTGACAGTGCAGGATTTTCCACCCGTTTAGTTAAACAGGAGCAGTTTTCCAGGTTACAATAATCGCTCCTGTCCCATTTGCAGTGGGTGCAAAAGAAATGTATTGGATGAAAGTACCCTTTTTCACTTCACAAAATGGTCCACCACCATAAGTATTTATGTGAGATACTTGAAAGCCTTGTGCCTCCAGTTTGCTTTTCATCAGCAAGGCTAATTCATCAGGAGTTTTACCCAAAGCAGTACCAAAAATATTCTCTACTCCACGTTGGGAAAGGGTAAATTTATCTGGTTCAGCAAAATTTAGATCTGCTGTCAAGATAACTTCTCTTCCCAAATTAATGAAAGTCGTATCAAAGGCTTCTTTTGCAGAAACTGGAGGAATCAGCTCATATGTTTGCAGATTAGGTTTATCTACATATGCTGACAAAGAATCAACATAAAGCTTTTGAGTATTCGGATTTGTAGAAAAGTCAGAAACAACAACACTAGAAGAAATAGATTCTTGAGATGAGCGAGCCATAAGTTTCTTCTTTTGTTTCAAAGAAGGTTTTGCCCTAGTTGTGGAATTAGGTAATAATGTTTCATTCTTGGTAGTTGCATTCTTCTGTGAATCAATTATGGCATCAGAGGATAGGGTAGATGTAGAAAGTAATTCATGTGGTGTGATGAGTTCTTCTTCATTGTCCGTGTGCTTATTCTCTGTATCTGTGTATTCTTGCCTTTCTGTATCTTTATTCATCCTATCTGTGTGAATCTGTGTGCCTACATTCTCTTTACTGTGTTTCCATATACCCGTGTATTCTGAAGTAGGAAGCGGTGGTAGTTGCGCAACGGTAGATGAAGTCTCTGTTGTTACAGAGGCATCTACAGGAGGTTTCGGGTGTACAAGCGTCTTATCTGTACTAAAAAGTTCAGTACTAGTAGTGACTGGCAACGTATCATGATCTTCTTCATTTTTTACTGCTGTAGCTAGTGGTAATTTTGTAGGCAAGAATGAAGATACTGGCACTGCGAGTAACATACCATGCAATACTGTTGATAGTACCAGCATCTGTGGAGATAATTGCTGCAGGGAGATTAGTAAAGTCTTCGGAGAAAATGATTGGCTCATACAGGTTTTGTAAATCTGATTTGCTCAATTAGTATTTAAGCACAATTAAAAAATATTATTATTTCATGAATAGCATTATCCATAAATTAGAGAGTTTTAAACTCAATACTATTGATATCTTTCATTGTTAGATATCCAATATTTTTTACCTTTTATCTTTGGTATAATTAATATTAATTGAACATATTTTTCTTTTTTTTAAACCAAAATTTGAATAAATTTAATTTATGCTTAAATTATAATTAATTTTTTCTTAACCCTACTCATAGTAGGGTATTTGCGTATTATCGCTCAACAAAATTTTCTTCCTTAATAACGAGGCATATGAAATTTTCAACTACCGTTTTGAATCGTGTAGTTAGTGCTTGTGCTGTCACGGGTGTTGTTACTTTTGGACCAATTTTTACAGCAATTGCTCAAGCAGAAACCATCAATGGTGCGGGAGCAACTTTTCCAGCTCCACTCTACGAACGTTATGCTCGTGAAGTAAAAAAGAAGTATCCAGACTTAGGAGTTAACTATCAAGCCGTTGGTAGCGGTGCTGGTATCCGTCAAGTCATTAGCGGAACTGTTGACTTTGGTGGTAGCGATGCTGCCATGAAGGATGAAGAAATCGCCAAAGTCAAGAATGGTGTCATCTTGGTACCCACCGCAGGTGGTGCTGTTTCTGTTGTCTATAATATTCCTGGTGTAAAAGAACTCAAATTGTCCCGTAAGGTACTGCCAGGCATTTTTTCTGGTCAAATTACTAACTGGAACGATCCTCAAATTAAAGCTGATAATCCTGGTGTTAATCTACCAAATCAGCCAATTAAAGCTGTTGTTCGAGCCGATAGTAGCGGTACAAGTTTTATTTTCTCCAATCACTTAGCTACCATTAGTCCTTATTTCAAAGGTAGAATTGGTGCCAGCACCACTCCAAACTGGACTATTTCCAACGTGCTCAAAGGCAAAGGAAACCCAGGCGTTGCTAATTTAGTAGCTCGTACTCCTGGTGCTATTGGTTATGTTGAATATCAATATGCCCAGACGAACAAACTGACCTCAGCACAAGTACAGAACAAAAAAGGCGAATTTGTAGCTCCTTCCTTAGAAGCTGCCAACCAAGCCTTGTCTAATGTAAGCTTCCCAGATAATTATCGGGTATTTGTTGGTGATCCAACACAGGGTTATCCTATCGTTGGTCTGACTTGGCTTTTGGTCTACAAAAATTATCAAAATCCTGCCAAAGGCACTGCTGTCAAAAACTTTGTAAACTGGTTGTTAACAGATGGTCAACAATTTAATGATGACCTGAACTACACTCGCATTCCAGCTCCTGTAGCCAATAAAGTTATACAAACAGTCAACAGCGCTATCAAATAATCTGTCATCTCACACTTTTCACTCTACCAAGGTGGGCTACTTGCCCACCTCAATGTCATGAAAATAGTTTAATTTACTGATGAGTAATGGCTAATTTCTCTGAACCAGCTAATACCAATCAACCTAATTTGATTGATGAAAATATAGACATAACAGCAACCAGTGGGAAAAATTTCTGGATAGACCAAGCATTTACAAGTCTAGTTTACATATTTGTTGGTCTGACGGTTACTGTGCTGTTCTGGATGAGTTGGGTCGTTTTCCAACAAGCTCTACCAGCTATTCAAAAGTTTGGACTGCAATTCCTATGGGGTCAAGAATGGAACACAAGTAGTCTCGTTTTTGGTGCCTTGCCATATATTTATGGAACCTTGGTCAGTAGCATAATTGCCATGTTGTTTGCTGTACCAGTAGGGATAGCGGTGGCTTTGATTACAAGCGAAAATTTGATCCCTCCTTCCATACGAACGACAATAGCCTTTATTGTGGAACTGATTGCCGCTATTCCTAGCGTCATTATCGGTTTATGGGGTGTTTATATCTTTATTCCGGCACTTATACCCTTACAAACTTGGTTATCGAGCACTTTCTCTTGGATACCTCTGTTCGCTACACCAGGTCCTGCTGGATTCAATATGTTGACTGCTGGTATAATTCTTGCGATTATGATTCTACCTACGATGGCAGCAATCAGTCGTGAAGTGTTGTTAGTCGTTCCAAAAGAGTTGCGCAGCGGCTCAATGGCTTTGGGTTCTACGCGTTGGGAAACCATTTTTCGGGTCATATTACCTGCTGCGTTTTCTGGAATTGTAGGTGCCGCGATGCTTGCACTGGGGCGAGCTTTGGGAGAAACAATGGCTGTCACTATGGTGATTGGTAACTCGGCTCAAATTAGTCTTTCACTACTTGATCCGGCTTACACGATCCCCTCTGTACTGGCTAATGAATTTGCTGAAGCTCAAGATCCATTGCACCTTGGAGCTTTAACCTACTTGGGTTTAATTTTGTTTGCTGTGACTTTAGTTGTAAATATTTGTGCTTTGGTAATAGTACAGTTTGTTGGCGGCAAGAGTAAATGAGAAGCTAATTGTAAAGATGCTTAGGATACATACTTTTACAGAAAACACTGACAGTAACACCATGTAAAGTATATGTCCAAAGGGAGACGCCAAAGTTACCGAAGAATTTGAATATGTAAAGGCGTAAGGGATATGACCAGTCATCAAGAATCTGAGATAGATAAATCTGTAGCAGCAGAAATATGTAGTCCTCTACCGCTTATAAGACTTATATTTAACTATGGAATGACTGTAGTAGCATTCTTGCTCACAGCTTTAGCCCTGATTCCTTTGCTGTCATTACTATGGGAAATCATCGGGCGGGGCATATCAAGCCTCAAACCGTCCATGTTTGTGACATCAGTGATCTACGATGGATTTGGGAATGCGATTGTTGGCACCTTAGAAATGGTGGCAATTGCTTCATTATTTAGTGTTCCAACTGGGATCATGACAGGCATATTTCTGTCTGAAATTGGTAAAGGAACTCAAATTGGTCGTGCTGTTCGCTTTATCGCTTCTATTCTCACTGGAGTCCCTTCTATTGTTGTAGGAATATTTGCTTATGCTGTAATCGTATTGATCACCAAGCAATTTAGTGCGATCGCAGGTGGTTTTGCATTGGCGGTTCTCATGCTTCCTGTTGTTGTACTGACAACAGAAGAAGCTTTAAAACTAGTTCCTACTTCTGTACGTCTTGGATCTGCCGCTTTAGGAGGAACTCGTTTTCAGACAACTTTTCGCGTTGTTCTCACTGCGGCACTTCCTGCTATCACGACAGGAGTTTTATTAGCTGTAGCTCGTGCTGCTGGTGAAACAGCACCCTTGATTTTTACTGCTTTGTTCAGTCTAGATTGGTCAAGCAATTTAATCAGTCCAACAGCTTCGCTATCGGTATTAGTTTTTAACTTGTACAATGACCCTTCGCCAGAGAAGACAGCAGTCGTCTGGACAGCTTCTCTTGTCTTGGTTGGGATAATTATGTTAATCAGTATTCTCTCGCGTCTTTTTACAAGAAAGAGAAAAGTCTAATGCACAACTTTAGCAACGGTGTGAGTTTTTATTGTAGTACCTAGCACAGTATGAGTAAGTTAAATCCAGCTATCAAAGTCAGGAATCTCCGCTTTTACTATGGCACTTCCAAAGCACTGGAAGGTGTGTCAATGGATATTTACGAGAACCAAGTCACCGCCATTATTGGTCCTAGTGGTTGTGGTAAATCAACTTTTATTAAATGCCTTAATCGCATTAGCGAACTAGAAGGACAAGTAAAAGTAGATGGCAGCGTAGAATTTTATGGTCAAAATATTTACAACTCTCGTGTTAACTTAAATCGGTTACGCCGCCAAATCGGTATGGTGTTCCAAAAGCCGAATCTTTTTCCCATGAGTGTTTACGATAACATTGTCTACGGTGTGAAAATCGCTGGATGGCGTCCGAAAGCAGAATTAGATGAAATTGTAGAATTTGCTCTCAAAGGTGCTGCTATTTGGGATGAGGTAAAAGATAAGCTGCATAGATCAGCTTTAGGGCTTTCTGGCGGTCAACAGCAGCGCCTATGCATTGCCCGTGCTTTGGCAGTAAAACCAAAAGTCTTACTCATGGATGAGCCTTGTTCGGCTCTTGATCCCATTGCAACAATGAAAATTGAGGAGCTGATCTACAGTTTACGCAATGAACTCACAATTGCAATTGTGACTCATAATATGCAGCAAGCAGCTCGCGTTTCTGATTTCACCGCTTTCTTTAGCACCGATGAAAGTCGCATTGGTCAGATGGTTGAATTTGGAACAACAACTCAAATCTTCAGCAATGCTCTTGATTCTCGTACCCGCGACTACACTTCTGGACGTTTTGGATAAAGAGTTTAACAAAGCTCATAAGGTTGTTGAGTTTGTCCATACTAATGATATTAAAGTCCTTTTGAATTTTATTCACAAATAATGTGAAAACAAAATACTTTTTCTTTGATTCAGCACAAGTTATTGTTGAGTCATGAATCATAGATAGGCTGGCGAGCGTTTTTTCAGTTGTCCTGTTGAGCAAGTTTATTGCCCACTGCCCACTAATTCTGCTGTTGGCTTTTAGCTCTTTCATAACTTTATCGAGAGAATATTCTGTAACCCTTACTGTGAAACGGTTTGTCTAAGAATCAATATTGCGGGCTTTGTGTGAGAAATGAAAGCCCAAATACCTCACAGTGTCTGGGTTTTAAGTTTTTCCTTTGATTCTTCTCTTAATCAAAGTGATGGAAGAGCATTTTGAGTCTAAACTCCAGTAGGGAGTGGTACCGCTTGGCGGAATTCACGCATTCAATGTTCGCTCATTCACACATTTTTAGATCACAAGCTTTTCGGTTATTTTGTGGACGCGTAGCGGTGAGACAGCACTGGACTCACCGCTACGCGTCAGTCCGAATTATAATTTTTCTCCGAACATGATATAATTGTGGGTTTTGATTAGATTACCAGATAAGATCGCACTTAAACAAATTACAGAAAGATAGCTGACTTATTCTGACTTATTGCCAATATTTAATCTGAAAAGCACTGATTTTCTCTCTCTAACTCCTGACTTGATCAGACTTTTAAGGACTGCCTAAATTTTAGAGAAATCCTAATCTAACTTTAGGGTAATTTTCAACCCTAGTAAAACCAACTTCCATTGGAAAGGGAATAGATAAAGTTATGAAAAGGAAATCCTTGACTTTAGCAGTTCTTGCTACAGGAGCGTGTTTTTTAGAGATTTTTTTCCCGCATCGTGTGCAAGCTCAGCCACCAGCGTGTACACTCCAGACGTTGCAATCAGTATATGGATTACAGGCAACAGGGACAATTATTTCAGAACCTTTACCCCCAGGACCTTTTGGCAAAGTTGGCTGGGTTACCTTTGATGGTAATGGGAATTTTAGTGGTGATGATACTGTTAGCTTTAACGGTACGATAATTTCTAGAGTATTTAGCGAAAATTACACGGCTGAAGGGGTGACAAGAGGGCTGAAGTCGAGAAAATAGGGGAGTGTGACCGTTTTAAGGTAAAAAAAGATAGGTCAGATATTCTCAACAAGACCTATCAAATGATAATGTTACCTAAATTCTATCAAAACTGCTTTTCCAATGTACTGACACCGACGCAGTACAAGATGCTCTCAATCTTGATTATGCTATTGCAATTTCATAAAACTGTGACGATTGAGAAGCTCTCATCTGTATTTCCACAACCGATACTTTTTGAAAGTCGGCGACGGAGTATCCAAAGGTTTTTACTGCTGCCGCAATTATCAATTCAATATCTGTGGTTTCCCCTGCTCAAAAGATGGATAAAAAACAGGGATATATTGGGAAAGAAACAACTGATATTTGCCATTGATAGAACACAATGGCGTGACCAAAATGTGTTTGTCATCAGTTTCATTGAAGAAAAAAGAGCAATACCTGTTTACTGGTTATTGTTATCAAAAAGAGGATGTAGCAATTTGGGTGAGCAGAAAAAGTTAATTCGACCATTGCTGCGGTTGTTTAAAGGATATCGAATGTTGGTGCTGGGTGATAGAGAATTTCATAGCATCAAACTGGCGAATTGGTTACACAGCAAGGGAATTGACTTTGTGCTACGTCAAAAGCAAGGCACATATATTCGACAAGAAAATCAATCATATCAACGGTTACAATCTTTGGGATTAATTCCTGGTATCTCATTCTTCCTAACAGGTATTCAAGCAACTAAACAGAAAGGTTTTACTAAATTTAATTTAGCCGGATATTACAAGCGTAAATATCGTGGCAAAGTTGAGCCTGCTGGCTGGTTTTTACTGACTAACCTAAATAGTCTCGAATCAGCAAGGAAAGCATTCAAACTACGAAGTGGCATCGAGGCGATGTTTAAAGATTGTAAGACTGGTGGCTATAATCTCGAATCTACTTCTGCTGATGGTCAACGTCTGATAGCACTAATTTTATTAATTGCTATCGCATATACTTGTGCTGTTAATGCTGGTCGTCGCTCCCGCCAGATGGGACTACAAAAATATGTTGGTCGTCTGAAGGAATTACACCGATTACATCGCCGACATAGTACATTTTGGGTTGGTTTATATGGTCTACTTTGGGTGGGAGCAATGGAATTTTGGGCTCATTTCGCTCATGATTTGATGCGCTTAAAGCCCAGTAAATTACCTTATTTTCACAAGGGTCTACGTGCTATGTCTCTTATCCAATCTGCTTTGTAGCTTCTTTGTCACCCCTTCAGATTACACGGTAGAGTCGAGCTGCAAGATTTCTTTGAGCTTCACGGATAACCTTGGTAATTCCGGCAGCTTGCAAGGAGTGATTGTCAATCAAGGCAAAAAAATTCTCTTACTTCAAGTTGTTCCTGCCGGGAGAGTAATCACAAGTACAGCCGAAAAAATATAAAGCAATCTAAGAGGATGTCTCAGAAGTTTACCAAAGGTCTAATTTCTCATTTCAACATGATCTTTTCACTTCAAGAGATATCCTCTAAAGCACTTAAGGCGTAAATATATGTCCAGCTAGAGAGGTTGATCTGTGAGCGCAGCCAGTGAACAGTTTAAGGCGGCGCTTTCATTGATTTTTTGGATCTCCCTAATGGCGGAGGGAAAAACTTATCTTGGCAGAACTACCTGGTGGTTACGAAGGAGAATTCGGTCCAGGAATAAAAGCTTTAGTTTGTGCTAAGTATACGAAGGACGACACTACAAGAAGTTAAGCCCGGTGGTCACTTGTCATCAAAAAATTCTCGATGACTTTTTGGATAATTTCTATGATTACTACAGGGATGTACCCAATATTAGAACCGCTATGAGTGAATTTTTCAGTGACTTCATAGTGATACTAGCTTTAATTGGATTCATCCTGCTTCAGAAAAAATATTTTTAATCAAATCATTTCTTATTCTTAACCTACATATGAGAATTTCGATGGGGATGTAGAGAAGATAAACTTTACAGGTTCAGTACATCTCAAATTTTGACAGATGTCAAGGGCTTGTTTGCCATAAACATCTATCAAGAAAGAGATTCAATCTCAATTTTTGTGCTGCAAATAAACACTTAACTTAAGCCAGACAAAAATATCCAGCGAAAAAATTAGGTTGTGATCAAACTAGGGAAAAACTATGGCAAACGTGACACTCAAGGGATTTGCTTCACTACCAGCAGATACATTTGCTGACGGTCCTCCATCTGGTAATTTCATCACAGGCAGTACCAATGGAAGAACCATTCCGTTTTCCAGCCAACCCGTTCAAGGCTTTAGTGGCGTACAGTTTGCCGACCAAAACACTTTTTGGTTCCTTTCTGATAATGGTTTTGGGGCAAAAAATAACAGTGCTGATTACTTGTTGCGGATTTATCGTCTTAACCCTAGCTTCCAAACTACTCAAGGGGGTGAAGGTAGTGTTCAGGTATTAAACTTTATTCAGTTAGCTGACCCTGATAAAAAAGCTCCCTTCAAAATTGTTAATGAAAATACTCAAGACCGCCCATTGACAGGGGCAGACTTTGATGTGGAGTCTTTTGTCTTAGCAAAGGACGGCACAATATGGGTAGGTGACGAGTTTGGTCCTTACCTGCTGCACTTTGACAGCGCTGGTAAACTGCTTGAGGCTCCTATCTCCGTACCTAATGCCAGTGTCGTTAAGCTCAACACCCTCAATGGTCAGGCACCGCTTGTGATTGGACACCGGGGAGCAAGTGGTGAATTGCCAGAACACACTCTAGAGGCTTACAAGCTAGCAATCGAAAGAGGCGCAGACTTCATTGAACCAGATTTGGTTTCTACAAAGGATGGAGTGCTGATTGCTCGCCACGAACCGAATTTGATTAATACGACCGATGTTGCCAGTCGCCCAGAGTTTGCCGATCGCAAAAAGGTCAAAGTCATCGATGGTGGTGCTCCCGAAGAAGGTTTCTGGGCTGAAGATTTTACCCTGGCAGAAATTAAGATCTTACGGGCAGTTATGCCTCAAAGCTTCCGCACTCAAGTCTTCAACGGAGTCTTTGAAATTCCTACCTTTGAAGAAGTCATCAATTTAGTCAAAGAGGTAGAAGCACAAACAGGCAAAAAAATTGGTATCTATCCGGAAACCAAGCATCCCACTTATCACGATTCTATTGGTCTATCTCTGGAAGAACCCCTGCTAGCAACCCTGGAAAATACAGGGTTTACTGACCCTAGCCGCATTTTCATCCAATCTTTTGAAACCAGTAATCTCAAAGAACTGAATCAGAAAACAGATATACCCTTAGTTCAGTTATTAGACGCTATTGACGTTAGAGATGATGGTTCACTGATTGAGACTCAGCCCTACGATTTGGTTGTGAGTGGTGATCGCCGTACCTATGCAGATCTACGGACACCAGAAGGCTTAAAAGAAATTGCGACTTACGCTGATGGTATTGGTCCTTGGAAGCGGATGATTGTCTCTGTGAAGACGGTTGATAAAGATGGAGATGGCAAGCCAGATGACTTAAACAATGATGGTGTCATCAATGATGCTGATAAAGTCACCACTAAACCGACAACACTTGTACAAGATGCCCATGCAGTAGGGCTACAAGTACATCCCTACACCTTCCGCAACGAAGGGCTTTATCTGGCCTCAGACTACAACGGTAATCCACAATTGGAGTTTAGGCAGTTTTTCCAGCTTGGTGTTGACGCCCTCTTCACCGACTTCCCTGGTACTGGCAACCTCGTACGCGACCAATTAACTGCACCTTTTGTACTTTCTCCTGACAACCCTGATGTCCTAAAGAAGGCTCAATTTGATACCTTAACTGGCGATGCTCCTATTGTTATTGGTCATAGGGGAGCGAGTGGTTTGCGTCCAGAGCATACTTTGGAGTCTTACAAAGTAGCGATCGCTTTGGGTGCTGATTTTATCGAACCTGACTTAGTAGCGACTAAAGATGGAGTGCTGATTGCCCGTCACGAAAACGCTCTTGCCATTCTCAACCCAGACGGAACAATCAACAACACTGACACCAGCACAGATGTTTATCAACGCCATGAGTTTGCTGATCGCCTGACTACCAAAGTGATTGATGGTCGCACTATCCGAGGTTGGTTCTCAGAAGACTTCACTTTAGAAGAAATCAAAACTCTCAATGCCATTGAACGCTTACCTGACCTACGAGGAACCGAATACAACAATGATGGTTTAAAAATTCCTACCCTGGAAGAAGTGATCGACCTAGTGAAGCAGGTTGAAAAAGAAACTGGGCGCAAAATTGGTATTTATCCTGAAACCAAGCATCCTACCTATTTTGCAACTGAGGGCAAACGCTTAGATGGTACCCCCATCAATACCAACTTGGGCAAAGAACTGGTTGATACTCTGGTTGCCAAAAACTTTACTGACCCGAAGCGGATATTCATCCAATCTTTTGAAGTTGGCAATTTGCAGGAACTCAATGATGTGCTGTTGCCTCAAGCGGGAATTGATGTACCACTCGTTCAGCTCTATGGCGGCGCAACACAAAAACCATATGACTTTGTGGTGAGTGGTGACTCCCGCACTTATGGTGACTTGACAACTCCAGCAGGGTTGGATTTTGTAAATGATTATGCCAGTGGGATTGGTCCTGATAAACGCTTGATTGTACCCGCGCAAACCGTTGACCGCAATGGTGATGGTCAACCAGATGACCTCAATGGCGATGGCACAATTAGTGATGCTGACAGATTTTTGGGTAATCCTACAACTTTAGTTCAAGATGCCCACGCTGCAAAATTACTGGTACATCCCTACACTCTCCGTAACGAAGGCTTTTACTTAGCACAAGATTACAACGGTGATCCCACCCAGGAGTTTAAGCAGCTCATACAGTTGGGAGTTGATGGTTTCTTCACCGATTTCCCAGGAACTGGAAATACTGTACGTAATCTTTATGTAGGGGAACCTCTTGTCTCTAATCTTGCCAGTTCAAAAGGTTTTGAGGGCTTGGCAATTAACCCAGATAAAACAATCCTGTACCCATTACTTGAAGGAACTGTTGTTGGCGATCCTGCAGGTTCATTGAGAATCTACAAGTACGACTTAAATGCTAACCAATTTGACGGTTTAGCTGGTTACTATCAGTTAGAGAACCCCAACAACGCTATTGGTGATTTCACCGTTGTTAACGATAATGAATATCTCGTTATCGAACGTGATAATGGTCAAGCTGCTGATGCGAAGTTTAAAAAGATTTTCAAAGTAGACCTTTCCGAAAAAGATGCCAGTGGCTTTGTGGCAAAAGAAGAAGTCGCGGATCTTCTCAATATTCAAGATCCAAATGACTTGAATCAAGATGGCAGCAAGCAGTTTACTTTCCCCTTTACAACCATTGAAAATGTGTTGGTGCTAGATCCGAACACCATTCTGGTTGCCAACGATAACAACTATCCCTTCTCTATTGGACGACCACCTGCGATCGACAACAATGAAATCATCGTCCTAGGGTTAGAAAAACCTCTTAGTCTTGACCCGCGTGTGGGTCTTGCCGGACTTGACAATAATACCCTACTAAATGGATATAATGACGGGCTAGGTACTCAAAATTGGGCACAGCTTAATAGTGGGGATATTGTCTAATCAAAATCGATACCAGAGTTTTTATTCTTCCACTTCAATTCGCCCTCACTCCAAACGTGGGGGTATTTTTTTACTCCCATAAGTTGTCGCGCTTATAATCTACATATTATTTTGCTCTCGTCAATCATTGAAACCCTCTTCCCTTCAGCAAAAATTCACAACGGCTGCTCACTTTCACGGATACGAGACTCAAACAAATAATGAAGTTGCTTGTTAATGTTCAGTACAGTAGAACTAGAAAGACTATTATTAAAATATCTTGATAAAACACAAAGAGTTACCTAACTTGACATAGCCAAAAGTCTGCACCACAACATTTAGGAGGTTATGATTCCAGTTTTACAAGTCGGCGATCGCGCCATTAGCTACGATGAACTTATTTCCCTACTGAAACAGTACGGAATGCTGCCACAGTTGGTGAGAGAGATTCTTATAGACAATGCGATCACCAACCAGACTCTGACACAAGAAGAACACAATCAAGCATATAAGCAGTTTTACCAGCAGCATCAGTTGAATTCTGAGGATGATCTGCAAACATGGTTGCAAGCTCATGGTCTAGACCGTGAACAACTAGAGTATCTAGCCACTCGTAATATAAAACTGGAAAACTTCAAAAGAAGCACTTGGGCAGATAAGTTACAGTCCTACTTTCTTCAGCGTAAGGCAAAGTTAGATAGGGTTGTTTATTCTCTCATTCGGGTTAAAGATATTTGTATTGCCCAAGAGCTTTACTTCCGAATTCAGGAAGGAGAACAGTCTTTTAGCGAACTTGCTCGTGAATATTCTCAAGGTCCAGAGGCTCAAACAGGCGGCTTAATTGGTCCGGTGGAGTTAGGAATTCCTCATCCAGCCTTAGCAAATATACTGGCATCAGTTCAGCCTGGTCAGCTTCTACCACCAAAACCTTTGGGAGATTGGATTGTGATTGTACAGCTCGAAAAGTTTCTACCAGCTCAGCTAGATGAAGAAATGCGACAGCGCCTGCTCAATGAACTATTTGAATATTGGTTACAAACCGAGTTAAAAGAGAATTTACAAAACGTACAGACTCAATCTTTACAGCATCAAGTTGAACTACGGGGCGTTGTTAGTGCTGACATACCACCAGAAGTGTTTTTTTCAGACCCCAGTACATCAACATAATAGTCCCCACAGACCCCACCGCGCTTTGTCTGAGGCTTCCCATCTCATTTGCCGTTACGACCTCAAGCGTCAAGCCCAGACACAAGCAGAGGGTCTAAGACAGCAGAAGGCTAGCGATTGCCTTCTAAAGATGGTACCTCTTCATGATCCTGCTAATGGTTTTTGATGACATATTAAAAATCCTAATTTGACTTATTAAATTTTTAAAAGTGTTAAACAGGATTATTTAAGATAGTCTGTTAATAAATATTTACATTTTAATTAAAAATGTTAAGAATTATTACAGACTTTGATGGTCCCATCATTGATGTTTCTGAGCGCTACTACCGTGTGTATCAGTACTGCTTGGAAAAGATTCGACGTCCAGATCAACAAGTCAGACAACTGGGTAAATCCGAGTTTTGGCAGCTGAAACGATCACGCATTCCCGAAAAACAAATTGGTATGATTTCTGGGCTTGATGAGGCGCAAGCACAAGAGTTTTCTCAACTGCGGCGCAAAACAGTGCATACAGAACCTTACTTTGAGTACGATAGCCTCACTCCTGGTGCAGTGGAGGCATTGTTAAAAATTCAACAAACGGGTGTTGATTTAGTCGTTATGACTATGCGTCGAGTTTGGGAATTAGATTATGCCTTCAAAAAATATAATTTAGGGAAATTTTTCCCAGAAAATCGCTGTTATTGCCTGAGCAACGACTACGTCAAAACTCGTGACATTGATGATAAACCTTTGTTAATGGCACGTGCAATTAAGGAACTTCCTCCAACTTCTGATACTTGGATGGTGGGAGATACAGAAGCTGACATTATTTCTGCGACAAAGCACGGTATTAAGATGATAGCTGTGGAGTGTGGTATTCGCGATCGCGCACAATTGGAACCTTATCAACCAGATCTCATTGTGAAGGATTTGAGAGCTGCTGTAGATTTAGTTCTAGACAGAGCATTACAACAAGCTACTTGAGTTGGGAAGGAAAATTGGTCCTTGATTCATCCAATTTCCATTCCCAAATATCTATTTACCTTAAAAAACTACTGATAAGCCATAACAATACGAAAGTAGCCACTGTAGCAAACTGATTCTGGCTCAAACTCAAAAGTTGTACTTGGAGTGGGAATCCGCTAGCGATTAATCCCCCTGCAATTAACCCTGTTATTAAACCAATAAGCGTTAATAAAACTGCTCTACCAAACTTACCTTCTTTTCGGTTAAGAAAGTAAGCACTTACGCCTACGCCAAGTACCAAGAGCAACTGCAAAATTTGTTCGCCCCCAGCTTGGTAAAACACGCTGATAGCACTCAATCCAACATACCAAGCCCCCGGCAACAACACATCTGCTGGAGTTGGTTTATCCAAAATTCTTTGCAGCCACGCTGGCGACTGCTCACGAGGGGATAGACTTTCTTTTGGAGGCGACTGTACGAGGCGCTCTGGGAACCGGATGCGTTCTGGCACTTTGATTTTGCCTTCCTGGCGCATCCTCAAGCGCTCCATTAGAATCGCGTCATAAGCTGCTTCTATGATTTCTCGACGCTTAGCATCGCCACTGTGTTGTTCCAATAGGCGATTGCGAACATCTTGAATTTCATCGAAGCTAGCATCTTCTGATACCCCAAGTTTTTCGTAGGGATTTTGCTCGCTCATGGGAGTTTATCACTTCAGCCTCAGTCGGCGGCAATGTCTTGCTAAAAAAGAAACGACCATAGTTTTATGTTGGTCGAAACCAATGTTTTGGTCAATTCGTATGCCTTACCCGGATAGTAACATAGGTAAGCTGCATTGACTTGGTAATTTTGACTATAGTCACTTTAACATATAGCTATAACTCCGTGTATCCCCTCATGTCGTTCACTGGCTAGAGCTTTACCCTGGAATTTGAGCTAAAAACATCTAGAATGCGTTTTTATGAGAAAAAATCTCTTTTGTTTCAAATTTGACAATTTCACTATACCTTGACCCACTTCTCAAGAATTAGCCTCAGTTGCCATGTACCATAAAGCCGCATATCGATTTAAAATTGAAGCGTTTTAAATTATTGCGCACTGGGATAACAAGGTACCCTACTTGACCCAGTTGCCGTGGCTAAGGTCAAAGCATCTGCCTTGTAGACACAAGGTTGGCAATAAAAAGCCGGATAAGCCGGATACTGAAGCAAGGGGTGGCATTACCAGAATATTTGCGCTCTAATTGTTAAGAATCCTGATTACACTAGTATTTAAATAATCAGGGAATTCATGCCTTAGCCTTGTAGATAGATATTGCCCCCAAAGCGGGAACCGTGCTTTTTACGGAATCCGCCTGTTAATCCTATAAATTTTTGTGCAAAGTGATGGTCATGGCTCCTGCCAAGATTCTTGTAGTTGATGACGACCCTGCGGTTCGGAATCTAATCCAACGCTTTTTAATCAAGCAAAACTATCAGGTAGAGGCTGCCGAAGATGGTAAGACTGCTCTATCGCTGTTTGAGCAATTTAACCCAGACTTGGTGATTTTAGATGTAAATTTACCAGACGTTATTGGGTTTAACCTCTGCCAAGAGATGCAAAGCCGTAACGGAGTTTTTGTACTGATGCTAACTAGCCGTGCAGATGAAGCTGACAAGATTCGCGGCTTTTCTAAAGGTGCTGATGACTATCTCACCAAACCATTTGGTCTAGGGGAACTAGAAGTGAGAGTAGCAGCTATCTTACGGCGACAGCGTGTTGTTACGACTGCAGAACAGAAGCGCCTGGTATTTGAAAAGTTGATGATTGATCCCGTACGGCGGGAGGTCACACTTAATAGCCAACCTGTACCCTTAACTGCTTTGGAATTTGACTTGTTGCATTTTTTAGCCAGCCATCCAGGTCGAGTTTGGCGACGAGCTGAACTTATTCAGGAGGTGTGGGACTACGAGTACGTCGGTGACCAAAGGGTTGTAGATGTACATATCGGTCAAATTCGCAAGAAGATTGAGGCTGATGCAACTCAACCAGCATTAATTCAAACTGTACGTGGCGTTGGGTATAAGTTTGAATGTCCTTCTCAAGCTCAGCAGTCTGAAAAATCTCAGTAGGAAAATCAATTGCTTGTTCATCACAAAATATGTGAATTACGACAGATCTATTGGTAACTAGGTTAAAAAAAATTAACCTTAAACTGCATGAGCAAAAACCAGGCATTGCTGCGAGGCTTAAGTTTCCTTGGCTCAAAGAGCTTGTGCATGACAGAATAAAGTCCATAAGACTTAAAAGCAAGGATGAAGTGTGACTCATGACATTTCTCATGAGTCACACTTCATCCTTAGACCTCTTGCATAAATGCTATAAAAAATTTGTAGGATGTGTTAGGACGAAGTCCGTAACGCATCTTCTGAGATTTGTTGCGCTGCTTTACTCTCTAATTCCCCTACACAAAATATTCGTGCAAGAGTTCTAGTGAGTAAAAGCCTTATTTCTAACAGCAGAGCAAAAGTATACTAAATCCGATTGTTAAACCCCTTTTTTGTATGGCACGCGCAGACGGTGAGACAGATCTGTTATGAGGGTTAGCTCTCTTTCGCAGCGACTACGTTCCTCCGAGGGGTTCAAGCAAGAGTACTCAAAGGGGCTTTGTTTGTGTAAGCTAGGCTGTGCCATTTTCCTGTTACCTAACGCACTCGCGTTCGACTATGTTCTCTAAGTCTACGGCATGACTATGCTGTTAGCGTACAGTTTCTTCGTATCCTAGAGCAAAACCTCTTTGCACTGCGTCTTTGCAAGGACAGACGACTACCGTCCTAGTTTCCAGCCTAGAAGGTAAAAAGGGGTATTGAATGCGGACTTCGTATTCAATTTGGTTGACACTCCCACGGCTTGAAGCCGTGGGATTCTTGGTTCATCCAGTCCACTTACCATGATGAGTTTCCTAATCATGCCAGAGGTGGTTCTGTCCACAAGCTTTTTGCCACATTACAGAAGCCAGATTCCGTGTGCCCCACGGTACTGTTTTCAACCAAAACTTTGGTTTTCGCCTTCCTTGGTGCTTAAAGATTTTACCTACACAAGCATTCCTGTATAGAACCCCCTATCTTTAGTTTTCAAGGTGCGATGCCCAAGGGCTCTGGGTTTTTTAAGTGGTTGAATACTTTGACCACTAGAATTAAGATACCACATAAAGAGGTATACTGATATGCCCAAGCCTGAGATTTTTATAACTTTTCGTGTAACAGAGGAAGAAAAAGAATTGCTCAAGCAATATTGTGACCAAGAAGGCAGGACTCAAACTGACATTTTGCGGGAATTGATTAGAGGACTAAAAAGGCGGCTAAAGCCGCTACGCATTCATCAGCCAGCGCTGCAGGAGGGGAGCCAGTCCGTTGCGGTGAGACAGCGCTCTTTGGAGGGTTTCCCTCTCCTGACGGAGACGCTACGCGAACCGCAGGCGACTGCGAACCCGTTCGCGATAGCGTCTTTGCAGGAGAAGGGGGGTTTCCCCCCAACCCCAACGCCAGTCCGCTCAAGTCGGGAAACCCACCCACGCGGCTGGCTCCTTCGTGGGGACCCCAAAGCCCCCCGTTGTTCAAAGTAGCGTCTCCGCAAGGAGAAGGAACTGGCGTTTTCCCTCCGCAGGCGACTGGCGTCCACACCCCTTAAGGACGCAACAGTCTGAAAATCCAAAAAGTTTTCAGACTGTTGCTGGTGGGCTTTCTGCTCTAATACTTGTAACTTCCGCTTGATGACGGCAATTCATAATCTTGTAAGTCCTAACCTCAAGTGGCGACAGTCACCACTTGAGATTTTTTGTAGATACCCCATACTTAAATTCAAAATTCTCAATTCAAAGTTCAAAATTAAGAGTCTTTTTGTGAGTTTTGAATTTTGAATTCCTAACCCGTATGGCATCCCTCAAATTGTGCTTCAACTTTCTTTTGGTCGCTCGCTATGTATCACTAAAGTTTGGTCATTCAGCACGGTAAGTGGTACACATATCAAAGCATGAGCAAGAATCTCTGATAAATTTACTGTTTTTGGTAAATCAGACAACGCATTTCTATTTAACAATGATGAAACAAAGTTTCTAGATAGACTCGGGCAGCTCGGCGATCGCTATCCCCATTTTGAAGTAAAAATAATGACAACGCCGCTGTGAGTACACGGTTTTGATCCCAATCTGGATGTGCTTCTAAGTAAGTTTTCAAAGATTCATGTAGTGTTTCGGGGATTTCTGTAAAGATACTTACTGTTGCGTTCATAAGATTCGTCTCCTTTGAAGTTCACCAATGGGGAAACCTTGCTTTTGGTAAGCCATACTGGGAACACACGGTCCTTAGCTTGCCTGACAATCTGCGGCAACAGCTTAGGTCATTTACACAGTAGTTCAACGGACTAAAAAAGCAAGCCGCATCATTTTGCAGCAAAAGGGGGTGGGGTTGTCAATGCTGCGAAATGTTAAGAAAGTGTTTATAAAAAATAAATATTTACTAAAGCACAAGGGTTTCCAACTATTTTTTTAATATATCTTAATAAAAACTCAGTCCCTTAACACCCCTGTTCATAAAAGAAAGAAATCCCCAGTAATACGGCTAGAGCTTGTAACATCGTGAAACATCTGTGGAAAATAGGAAACTGCCTGTGGAAACCCTGTGGAATCTGTGAGGAAAACTTGAGTGAATGATAAGAATTACAAAAAATCTTCAGATGAGGGTGAGTTCGACAGTACCAAGGTGCTTTGGGTAGAATCAACGTAGTAACGACTGAAGAAGCTTACATAAGCAAAGCAAGCGCTTTGGATGGTGATGTATTGCTCAAGCATGGAAAGACCACGCTTACATTTTCTGGTTGACTTCAGCGTGGTCTGTATGAGTTTGGAACTGGTAGATTGATCAATACCGATGTCAACAGTAGTTGGAACATCAGAGGCAAAATGGTTCCTGAGTTGATGAATTATTTTTTCCGTTCTTGTAACTTCCGATAAACCGCCTTTAAATCAACGTTATGGTGAGCCAATGCGACCAAAGTGTGGTAGAGCAAATCAGCAACTTCAGAAGCAATGGCATCTGGCTCGTCATCTTTACAAGCCATCACCACTTCAGCGGTTTCCTCACCCAGCTTTTTCAAAATTTTGTTATCGCCTTCTGCCAAGAGCTTACAGGTGTAGGAATTTTCTTTTGGGTGATCACGGCGATCGCATATCACGGCAAACAGTTGTGACAATGTATCACCTGGAGGTGAGACGATTGTTCCATCAATTTGATGAAAACAGCTGCGCTCACCAGTATGACAGGCAATATCACCTACCTGTTCTACTCCTACTAGTAGAGCATCACTGTCACAGTCATAACGAATACTTTTTACTTTCTGGATATGCCCAGAAGTCGCTCCCTTATGCCACAATTCCTGACGGGAACGACTCCAATACCAAGTTTGTCCAGTTTCTAAAGTCTTTTGTAGCGACTCCCGATTCATCCACGCCATCATTAAAACAGTGCCATCCAAATAATCTTGGACAATCGCTGGCACTAGTCCCCTCTCATCGTAGCGAATTCTTTCAACAGGGATGGCGTGGTGTAGGGAATGTAAATCGGAAGAAAACATACCAGCTGCTTTGGTCTATACAAATAGCACATTAGTTCAAGATACCATTTTAGAGGAGAGCAGATGGTAGGTTTTTTAAACTCACTTCCTTATGTAGCTTTAAACAAAACTCCTATGCATTGCAGATTGCATTTTTACTGCACTCAATGCGACTCGGTGAGCCTTTGGCGCTTCACCGTACCAGTGGATCGCCGAGTTAAAAGCGGCTCGGTACAGATCCTGATATGCCTCAGATAAACGAGTGCGAATCTCTAAAGGCAAGTCTTGATTGGACTTGTATAACATATTGTTATTTTCCTGGTTCAGCTAGTTTACTAGGATATAAGTTCAAGGCAGTGGTTACCCCTATCCTAAGATAGAGCTTTTTATTCTCACTGTAGGAGAGAACCTTGGTAAATACAACGATTAAAACGACAAAATCACAAGAAATCTTTGCTGCTGCCCAAAATCTCATGCCAGGAGGGGTCAGTTCCCCTGTCCGAGCTTTTAAATCCGTGGGCGGACAACCAATTGTGTTTGACCATGTCAAGGGCGCATACATTTGGGATGTGGATGGCAACCAATATATCGACTATGTCGGAACTTGGGGACCAGCTATTTGCGGTCATGCTCATCCTGAGGTGATTGCAGCATTGCATGAAGCTTTGGAAAAAGGTACCAGCTTCGGTGCGCCCAGCGTGCTAGAAAATATACTGGCTGAAATGGTCATCGATGCCGTCCCTAGCATCGAAATGGTAAGATTTGTTAATTCCGGCACTGAAGCTTGTATGGCAGTGTTGCGTTTGATGCGAGCTTTCACTGGACGCGAGAAAGTGATCAAGTTTGAGGGCTGCTACCACGGTCACGCTGATATGTTCTTAGTGAAGGCAGGCTCTGGTGTGGCTACACTCGGTCTCCCTGACTCTCCCGGTGTTCCCAAATCAGCGACCAGCAATACCCTGACTGCGCCTTTCAATGACCTGGAAGCTGTCAAAGCCTTGTTTGAGGAAAACCGCGACCAAATTGCTGGTGTCATTCTAGAGCCCATTGTTGGCAATGCTGGGTTTATTCCTCCCGATGCGGGTTTCTTGGAAGGTCTACGAGAATTGACTCAAGAGCATGGGGCGTTGTTGGTGTTTGATGAAGTCATGACTGGCTTCCGCATTGCCTACGGTGGTGTCCAAGAGAAGTTTGGTATCACACCTGATCTCACAACCCTGGGCAAGATTATCGGTGGTGGGCTACCGGTAGGAGCCTATGGTGGTCGTCGGGATATCATGTCAATGATTGCTCCCGCGGGTCCTGTGTATCAAGCTGGGACTCTTTCTGGGAATCCACTAGCAATGACTGCCGGAATTAAAACGCTGGAATTGCTGCAAAAACCAGGTACATACGAGTATTTGAACAGCATTACTAAGAAGTTAGCTGATGGCTTGCTGCAAATTGCCAAAGAAACAGGTCATACCGCTTGTGGCGGTCAAATCAGCGGGATGTTTGGTCTATTCTTCACTGGTGGACCAGTTCACAACTACGAGGATGCTAAAAAGTCAGATACAGCCAAGTTTGGACGATTCCATCGCGGCATGTTGGAGCATGGCGTTTATCTAGCACCGTCTCAATTTGAGGCAGGGTTTACTTCCATTGCTCATACAGAAGAAGATATTGAGCGGACACTAAAAGCTGCAAGAGAAGTGATGTCATCTCTGTAATATCTTATACTGGGAATTAAGGATGACAGACTGGGGAAGAAAGTTTCTCGTCCCCAGTCTGTAATTCCCAGTTCTTTTTTAACAGCCACAACCGCTATGACCGCAGCCTTTCATTGTTTGGTGACCTTCAGCACAGGCTTCTGAGCAGTAGTATTTCCCGTCTTTGTGAATAGCTTCTTCAAGGGAAACAATACACAAGCAGGTTTCACAGGCACATTTCATTTGGGTTACGCTAGTCATAACTTAACTCCTTACTCCTTTTCGTCTTACGCTTAATCTAAAATATTTGAATGCTTGTTCATATATTAATTTATAAAATTTAAAAATATAATTATACAATGTTATATAAGATACTAATAGATATCCTAAAATGGTCATTTATACTTGTAAAGAAGATGACCAATATCTAAAGATTCTTATAAAGAAGGCAATCCCAAGGAGAGTAATTTTTCTTGAGTCAAAAATCTTTGATGACCAGGAAAAGACTTTATTTTTCTCAATCCTATGAGATTCTTAAGAAAAATCAGAATAAAATAACCCAATGCCTATCAGGTTATCTCTGGTAATTGAAATGAAATAATCGGTGAGCAACAATTTACAGAGTTACGTAGCATCACCATAGTAAATTTTTGAGGTTTTACGATGACTTTACGTAAAATTAGCTAACTTTAGCAACTCTTTAAATAGAATTCCAGAGAAAACTACCTGGTGAGAAATGATTTGAAATTTAATAATGAAATGAGAGTTTAACGCTCCCCATAATTCTTCGTGCAGTAAGTTGAGAGTGCATGAGCTACTGTATAAATCCTACGTGTCCTAACCCGGAAAATTTGGCGTACAGCGAAAGGTGTCAGTCTTGTGGCTCACAACTGCTATTACGCGATCGCTATCGGGTCATCAACGCTTTAGGTCAGGGTGGGTTCGGAGCAACGTTTTTAGCTCAAGACCGAGCTTTACCAGGAGAATCTAGTTGCGTCATCAAGCAATTACGACCTTCAGGAACAGCACCACACGTTCTGCAAATGGCACGGGATCTCTTTGAGAGAGAAGCTGTAACCTTGGGTCGAATTGGTAGTCATCCACAAGTACCCAGACTACTTAACTATTTTGAAGATTGTGAACAATTTTACTTAGTTCAAGAATACATTAATGGCATCACCTTACAACAAGAGGTCAAACGCAATGGAGTTTTCAGCGAAGCAGGAGTCAAGCAATTCTTAAGCGAGATTCTGCCATTGCTGCAATACATCCACGAGCGTAGAGTCATTCATCGCGACATTAAGCCTGCCAATATTATTCGCCGCGCTCAAGATGGTAGATTAGTCCTGATTGACTTTGGTGCCGTCAAAAACCAAGTTACTCAAATAACAAACCAATCCGAGCAAACCGCATTAACTGCATATGCTATTGGGACTCCTGGTTTTGCTCCTCCTGAACAAATGGCAATGCGTCCTGTCTTCGCTAGCGATATCTACGCTGTAGGAGTGACTTGCATTTATCTACTTACTGGAAAATCGCCGAAAGATTTAGACTACAACCCGACAACGGGTGAAATGCTATGGAAGCGACTGATGCAAACAAGTGATCACTTCACCGAAGTCTTGCGGAAAATGCTGGAAGTCTCTGTTCGTAATCGTTACCAATCAGCAAAGGAAGTCCTCAGAGCATTGGAGCTAGAACCTTATCTGGATAGTTTGGCGCAAGGATTGTTGGTTAAATCTTCTGTTGCTAGCAAACAGAGAACTCACCAAAGTGGTGAAGAATCAAGTATTTTGTCCAGTAACTCTTGTACTAATTTCTCTGGACAAGGGGTTGCCCAGGTTGCCGCTGCTATTCGAGCAAGACGAGCCAAGACAGCAGAGACTCATGGCACATATGCAGTGGGAATAGAACCAAGCTCTGTGCCAGTAAAACCAACGGCTTTCGTAAGCAGTGATAGTAGTTCTAATAGTGATCAAAAGTCAAAAGCTCTACGTCAGCTGGATACTCAGGGTTTGTTAACAGCCTACTTGAAGGGGAGACGGGATTTTACCCTGTATAATTTGAGTATGCTCAATCTGCAAGGCGTGGATTTATCCGGAACAAATTTTCATTCCTCACAATTGCAGAAAACCAACCTTCAAGGAGCCAATCTTTACAATAGCGATTTTGGCAAAGCTAGTCTTAACCGAGCTAATCTCAAAGACGCTAATTTGAGTCACGCTTATCTGAGTTATGCCGATTTAGAAGGAGCAGATTTGCGGGGCGCAGATCTGACTTATGCTAATCTCAGCAATACCAATATCAGGGCAGCTAACCTTTGTGGAACTAATCTTACTGGTGCCAAAATTTCTGAAGAGCAGCTAGCACTAGCTAAGACGAACTGGCTGACTGTACGCCCCAATGGCAAACGAGGCTTGTTGTGATTTCAGAGGCTTGTTCACTGAAAATTTAACTCAGGCGCTGGCGAAGCCACAAAGCAAAGAGAGGCAGAGCAAGTCGGTAACCTTGTTCAGCACCGTAAATCAAGCCTTTGTGCTGCAATCCCGCGATTGCTCCTTGGAGAGAGCCCCCTCTGGACAGGTAATGCTTGTGAATGTAATCTCGACTTTGCGGCTTGTCGGTAGGGTCTAACGCCAAGGATTCTAAAAGATGCGTCTGATTGGCGGGAAGCAGCATGAGTAATGACTCAAAGACCATCGATAAGTCGGTTAGCAGTTCTTGGATTGCCTGCTGGACGTGCCAATCGCGAATGAGCCCGTCAGAAACTCGTACCGACTTTAAGCGTCGCACCAGTGCTGAAGCATCACCTAAGTGCCCCTGCACCGCATTGACAAAGAGTTCCAGCGCTTGTGATCGCGGATCGAATGTCAGCCCTTCGGTATGCAAGTCCTCCTGAACCCAAGCGGCGACAACATCATTGGCTAAGGGAGCCAATTGCACGATTTCCAAATTATTGCCTGGTTCATCGGCATAAATGCTGATTTCTGCGATCGTGGCGATTAATACATAACTTACCTGAGTCTGACGCTGAATCTCGTTCCTCAAAAATGTTTCCCACATTCCATTGCGATCCCAAGAACGGATGTGGGGGAAGCTTTGCAAAATTAGCACCATTCGTTCGCCCGAAGATTCCGCTAACTCTTGCAGAAGATGGAGTAATACCTCAAATGCTCTCCATTGTTGCTCTTGGCTCTCTGTCCGAACAGGTTTCAGTCGCTGTCTGCCACTTGCTTCGTCTTTCAGGACAAATAATCCACATGCCTTGCCTTCAATCCACTCTTGCATGAGCGATCGAGCGACTGCACTTTGAAATGTCTGGTCTATACTCTCGCACAGCAATTGTACAAAGCGCTGACCATCGGTCACTCGGATGCAGTCAACCTCCAAGATGTGAGTGCCAACTTCTTGAGCCGCCCGCCTCACCAGAGTCCGCCGTCCGCTTCCCGGCACTCCCACAATCAGTATGTCGCCGTCACGCGCTAAAACCTGCGTGATGCGTTGAAATTGAGCCTGCCGCCCGACGAATTCAAACGGTGCTGACAAATCTAAGAGATTCACGGGTATAACATTTTGATGTGGAGCTTGACTATCTCGCAAGCCGTTTACTATGTCGGCGTGTGAGTCAGTGCTAAAGTTTAGCATGGCTCTGCCCTCAATCAATTCTTTCATTTGAGTTAGAGCATTTTGAATTGCTTAGTGACTCGGCAAAGCGGTTTGATGTGGCATCAGTCTATGCTTTTTCTTGGCACTTTTCTATAGTGCTGCTATAGTCTGGCACTACTTTATCGTGTTATATATGTTTTGGCACGGTTTAATAGGTATTTACTCATGGTTCATCTGTCCACGACCGCACAGCGTCCTGTGCAGCCGACAGCTTGGCATGCTTTAGAAAGTGAGAAAGTTTTAGCCTTGCTCGATAGTGACCCAGAGCAGGGCTTAAGTAGCGCTGAGATCAAAGAGCGTACTGCGCGTTTTGGTCTTAATGAATTGACAGGTAAGAAAGGAAAACCCTGGTGGGTTAAATTTCTCCTGCAATACAAACAGCCCCTGCTGATTGTCTTGGTGGGTGCTGGTTTTGTCAAATTCGTTACCGGGAGCTTTGTGAATGCAGCAGTGATTTGGGGGGTAACCACCACCAACGCCATCATCGGATTTATCCAAGAATCGAAAGCCGAAAGTGCGATCGCAGCTTTATCCAAAGCCGTCACCACCGAAGCAACAATTATCCGCAACGGGGAAAAATTACGACTTCCTTCCCGCGAGTTGGTACCGGGAGACTTGGTAATACTGAATTCTGGAGACAAAGTTCCCGCTGACTTGCGCTTGATTAAAGCTCGTAACCTGCAAGTGGATGAATCTGCCTTGACTGGGGAGTCGGTTGCAGTGGAAAAAGAGGTTGCACTGCTCAAACCCGAAACCTCGCTTGCCGAGCGCAAGAATATGGCGTATGCAGGCGGTTTCGTCACCTTCGGTCAGGGAATTGGTGTCGTCATTGCCACAGGAACTGAGACGGAGACGGGGAAAATCTCCCAGCTAATGGAACAACACACCAACCTGTCCACTCCCCTGACCCGCAAATTTGACAAATTCAGCCTTAATTGGTTGCGCGTGGTGCTGTTTTTAGCAGCACTGACGTTCGTGGTGGGGTTGAATAACAGACCGTTCCAAGACGCACTAGAAGCTGCAGTAGCCTTAATCGTCGGCTCGATTCCCGAAGGCTTACCTGCCGTGATGACCATTACACTAGCGATCGGTGTTTCCCGCATGGCACGCCGTCACGCGATTATCCGTAAGTTGCCAGCAGTGGAAACCTTAGGCGGTGCAACAGTCATCTGTTCGGATAAAACGGGGACGCTGACTGAAAACCAGATGACGGTGCAAGCCATTTTTGCCGGAGGGCATCAGTATGCTGTTACGGGTATCGGGTATAGTCCTGAAGGTCAAATCCTCCAAGACGAGCGCCTCGTTAACTTAGACAAAGCCTCAGCCTTGCGGCAATGCATCCGGGCTGGGATGTTGTGCAATGACTCTCACCTCGAAATCAAGAACGGTCGATGGATGGTTATGGGCGATCCCACGGAAGGAGCGTTAATTGCTGCTGCCAAGAAAGCGGGGTTCCTTCAGAACGAGTTGCAACAGGAAAGACCCAGGCTAGATTCTATCCCGTTTGAATCCGATTATCAGTACATGGCAACACTGCACCAAACGCCAAGGGGTAAGACGATTTATGTCAAGGGGTCGGCGGAGGCAATTCTCAAGCGTTGCACTTGGATGCTTAATGATGGGGGAGCAATCAAGCCTCTGGATTGCCTGGAAACTTTGCGTGAAACAACAATTGAGCGCGAAGTCAATATTATGGCGCGGCAAGGGTTGCGGGTGTTAGCGTTTGCCAAAAAGTTTGTACCTGACAACCAAGAAACTGTGGATCATGCTGACATCGAATCGGGTCTAATTTTCCTGGGGTTGCAGGGGATGATTGACCCACCTCGCGAGAGTGCAACCAAGGCAGTGCAAGCCTGTCAGCAAGCGGGGATTCAGGTCAAAATGATTACGGGCGATCATGCAATTACGGCACAAGCGATCGCTCGTCGGATGGGAATCAATAAAAATGGGGCAGTGCTGGCATTCAGCGGGGCTGAACTCGCCCATATGGATAAGGAAGAACTCGCCAATGTCGTAGAAGATGGCGTGGTATTTGCCCGTGTCGCACCGGAACAGAAGCTGCGGCTTGTGGAAGCATTGCAATCGAAAGGTGAGATTGTCGCGATGACGGGGGATGGAGTGAATGATGCCCCTGCCCTCAAACAAGCGGATATCGGGATTGCGATGGGGCAAGCTGGCACTGAAGTTGCCAAAGAAGCAGCGGATATGCTGCTCACTGATGATAACTTTGCCTCGATTGAAGCAGCGGTTGAGGAAGGACGCGCCGTTTATAAAAATCTCATCAAAGCCATCTGCTTCATTCTCCCAGTTAATGGTGGGGAATCGATGACGGTTTTGCTGAGTACGCTTTTAGGCATGGAATTGCCGATTCTGTCGCTACAAATTCTCTGGCTGAATATGCTCAACTCCATCACCATGACCGTGCCACTGGCGTTTGAACCGAAAGCTGCGGGAGTGATGAAACAGCCACCCCGCGACCCCAAAGAGCCTATCCTCTCCCGCAGTCGCGTCGGACGTATTTTGGCAATCTCCCTGTTTAACTGGATTGTAATTTTTAGCGTCTTTGAAACAGTTCGCCGCTCTACAGGAAATATCGATTTAGCCCGAACGATGGCAATCAATTCCTTAATTGCGGGACGCATCTTTTATCTGTTGAGCATTAGTCAACTGATACCCAATCTCATTGCCAAAATGGATGGTACGCTGGAAGAAAATGTTGATATTCCAGCGATTGGATTGGGAATTGTTGGGGCAATTATCTTGCAAATCATCTTTGCCCATGTGCCGCTCATTAATGACATTTTCTACACTGCACCGCTCACATTTAACCAGTGGCTGACTTGTTTGGTAGTAGGTTCGCCGATGATTCTCTGGGCAGCGATTGTCAATCGCTTTGATCCACCTAACTAAGACACAGAAACAGACAAATTTTAGAGACATTTTGTGAGAGATGGAAGGTTAGGGAATTTACCCTTCAGGTTCCCCTAGCGATTTTCGTTAGCCGTAGCAACGAAGGTCGCTAAGGGGAATGCGGTAAGCTCTGAGGACAGGCTACGCCGACACTTGGCTTTTGGGCTCCTGATAGAGAAAACGGCTTCCCTAACCTCACTGGAAATGACGCGGGAAATGAGATGTAGGTTTTTCCAGTTTGAGAAGTGAGGTTATTTCGTCGCCAAGCAACTGCAATGCTAGTGTTACTCTTCTAGCTCTAACTCTTCTTCATCTTCGTCATCTTCACTTGTCTTGCTAACGGAGTTAGCAGAAACAACAGCCCCCATATCTAGTTTTTCACGTACCTGCTGCTTAATTTTTTCAGTAAATTCGGGCTTTTCTTCTAGGTACTTGATGGCATTGTCTCGACCTTGAGAGATGTTTTCGCCGTTATAGCTGTACCAAGCACCCTTGCGGACAAGGATACCAGTTTCTTCTGCCAAATCGACAAGACAACCCAAAGTAGAAATACCTTTACCAAAGATAATGTCAAATTCCGCAACTCTAAAAGGTGGTGCAACTTTATTTTTTGCAACTTTGACTTTGACGCGGTTACCAAATTCCTCTGAACCTTTTTTCAAGGTTTGAATCCGACGAATATCCAGGCGTACTGAAGCATAATATTTCAGTGCGTTACCACCAGTTGTTGTTTCTGGATTACCGTAGCTAACACCAATTTTTTGGCGCAGTTGGTTAAGAAAGATAACTGTACAACCAGATTTCCCAATATTACCAGTAATTTTACGTAGGGCTTGACTCATCAATCTTGCTTGAAGACCAACATGAGCATCTCCCATCTCGCCTTCAATTTCAGCCCGGGGAACAAGTGCTGCTACAGAGTCAATAACAACAATATCAACCGCAGCAGAACGGACAAGTTGATCAACAATTTCTAAAGCTGTTTCCCCAGTATCAGGTTGGGAGATGAACAAATTTAAAGTGTCAACACCCAACGACCCAGCGTAAGCGGGGTCAAGAGCGTGTTCTGCATCAACATAGGCAGCAATCCCGCCGTTTTTCTGCACTTCGGCGACTGCGTGCAGTGCTAATGTGGTTTTACCGGAACTTTCTGGACCATAAATTTCAATCACTCGCCCCTTGGGTAAACCGCCACCTAGAGCTAGATCCAGGGTTAGCGCCCCACTGGAAATCGTCTCTACCTGCATCCGGGTGGCATCACCCAAGCGCATGATTGTTCCTTTGCCAAAGTTACGCTCAATTTGGTTGAGTACCATATTGAGCGCTTTCTGCTTACCTGCAGTATCAGTGGTGTTAACAGCCATTGGGTGCCTCTATCTAATCTCTATCTATATTTATGGATGTTTAAGGATTTCGGGTGTGTGGGTCTAGAAGTGTGACTAGAACATATATACTAAGAACATATATACTAATTTATTTAAACACACTTTGCTAGTTTAGAACTTCTTCAAGAGGGAAGCGTGACAATATCCTAACGCAATAGCCGTCCAGTTTGAGTAAGTAGAAACAACTATGTAGCAAATTGTTTACCAACAGTCGTTGCACGCTTTGCCATAGGCGTTGCAACCATCTGCATTCCTGCTGGTGGTGCCAAGGTGAGACCACGGCGCACAGGACGCACAGGACGCTTGTTGACCAACGAGACTTGAAAGCGCGATAGAATTGTCGCCAATACCAGTTTCATTTCATACTGGGCAAACGCCAACCCGATACAGCGACGATTTCCGCCACCAAAGGGCAAATACTCATACGGGGAGAATTGCCTTTCCAAAAAGCGTTCTGGTCTAAACTGCTTTGATTGTGGATAAGTTTCTTCCCGATGATGTGCTAGGTAGATGCTGGGAAGAATGACTGTCCCTTGTGGAAGCGTGTAACCTTGAATTTCGATTGGCGATCGCACAATTCGAGGGAACGCATTCATGGCAATAGGGTAAATCCGCAGTGTTTCTTGGCAAATCGCTGTTAGGTAAGGTAACTTAGCAATAGTATTTAGATCAGGCTTGTCACCAAGGGTATCTAGTTCCTTGAGCAGCTTGTCGCGCACTTGTGGTAAAAAATCAATCCAGTAAAAAGCCCAAGTTAGCGCCGAAGCAGTGGTTTCATGTCCTGCTACCATCAGCGTCATGAGTTCATCGCGTAACTCTTCATCACTCATTGGTTGACCGTCGTCATAGCGAGCAGACATGAGCAAACTGAGGATATCTTGTCGATTTTGCCCAGATTCTGTGCGACGTTCCTGAATCAGTTCATAAATGATTTCATCTACTTGTTGTCGCAAGCGTAGCACCCGACCCCAAGGACTCCACGCGCCTAAATCTTTTTGCATAAATCCAAAAAATAAGCCGACAGACATGAAGGAGGAAGTTGTGGAGTCCATCAATGCACTCAACAATTGTCGAATTTTCTCTAAACGGGGTCCTTCATCTAAGCCAAACACCACGCGCAAGATGACGCGTAAGGTAATTTCTTGCATCGACGCACGAATATTAAACGATTGACCCATCTTCCACTCGTCGCCGACTTGCTGTGTAATTTCGCGGATAGTCTCGCCGTAAGCCCGCATACGTAGACCCTTTGGGTCTTGTCGTGAGACATCGCCATGAAAGGGTGGAGTTAATAGTTGACGTTGGCTTTGGTGGCGATCGCCATCTAGTAGAAGCAGGGAGTTAGAACCTAGCAAAAATCGTAAATCTTGATTTCCTCTTCCAGCATCTAACAAACCAGAATCAGCAGTAAAAATTTGTTGCAGCGCTTGGGGATGACTGAAATAAACCAAAGGAGAATCATTGCGACCCCAAAGGGTGAAGGTATCACCGTATTTCTTGGCAAAACCTTCTACATATTCCACCGGCTGAAAAATAAATTTCAGCCGTCTCAAGAAAACAGGCATTTTGGGTCCATTAGGCAGATTATTAGTTACTCTCATAAACACTTGTGGCGTTGAGTGCTGATCGCTTCTATTGTGAACTTTTTTAGGAAGGGGTGTGAGGGTTTGCCCGTTGTTTTAAAGTAGCGTCTGCGCAAGGAGAAGCAACTGGCGTTGTCACGGGGTCCTACACGTGAAAAATAAGCCGGACCTTGTTTTATTGATCTGTCTACCCCATCGATTAATCGAGGGGCTTGAAGGTCCGGCTTATTTTTAGGGGACAATGCGTCAGGGTGTAAAAATATTCTCCTATTTTCTTATTCCCCATTCCCCATTGCCCTCTCAAGAGGTATATTCTGTGAAAGCAGCATCGGAAGCAATCAGTGCCAAAAATCATCGCTATCCTCAACGGTAAGGGAGGAGTTGGTAAAACAACAACCGCAGTCAATCTGGCTGCAACCTTTGCACAAGAAAAAAAGGTTCTTTTAATCGATGCAGATATTCAGGGTTCTGCCAGTTGGTGGTTTGGGCGCAGTCAGAATAGCATGGGTTTTGATTTATCACAGTCAACTGACCCCAAACTTTTAGGTCATTTACAAAGAATAACAGGTTACGATTTAGTAGTAGTGGATACGCCTCCGGCGCTGCGCTCTGAAGCATTGGCGGCAGTAGTTGCTGTAGCAGATTATCTAGTTTTGCCCACACCATGTGCACCAATGGATTTGACTGTCCTTATCGAGACAGTTCAACAAGCAGTCATTCCCAAGGGAAAGCCCCATCGGGTATTGCTGACTAAGGTGGATACGCGGAGTTTAGGGGAAGTGCTGGAAGCTCAAAACACTCTTATGCAGATGGGAATTCCTGCTTGTAAAGCCTTCATCCGCGCCTACAAAGCGCATGAACGAGCTGCACTTGAGGGTGTACCAATTACCCAGTGGAGAGGAAAGAACGCACGGGAGGCGGAGTCAGACTACCGCCGCGTAGCTGAAGAACTAAAGCGTGATTGGAGGGAATAATGGCTAAAAAACGTCTTTCTGACTTATTACAAGAAGAAGCACAAAAATTTTCACCATCAGAAGATGAAACGACTATCGATGTCGTTGCAATCTCTGATGATAATCCCTCCATCTCCTCCGATAATGAGACAGGGAAACAAGAGGATTCTGCTCAACCAGAGGAGGAGCAAAAACAAGCAGTCGAGTCAACAACTTCTAGACGGACAAACCCAACAAAAGCTGAGTTAGAAGCAACTGTCAAAGAGTTGAAAGAAGCTTTAGAAAAAGCGCAGCAAAAAGAATCTTCTCTGATTAATGAGTTGAAAGATACTTTGGAAAAAGCACAACGACAAGAAGCTTCTCTTGTCAAAGAATTGAAAGAAACTTTAGAAAAAGCACAACGACAAGAAGCTTCTCTTCAGCAAGAAGTTGCTGATTTACAATCAGAGCTATCTAAGCAAAAAAAATTAGCAGTCAAGCTGAAGACAGAACTAGATGATGCAAAACAGGCAGCAATTCAACTCGCAGAAGCTAATTCACAACTGACAGAAACAATTAGTACATTACAACAGCCCAAACAAAATACTCAATCACCAAAAAGCTATCAGAAAAAATCTTACCGATTACCAGAATACCAACCTGTAAAGAAGCCTGAAGAATCAGTTGACAATTCTGGTCCGATGTGGTTACTTGACTAGAACCAGTTAATCAGTCAGGTAAACATTCATGGCGCAAATCAAAATCTATGGCACTGCTTCATTTATCCGTCAGTCCCGCAGTGCTATTTCCGATGCAATCCATTCTTCCGTGGTTGAGGCGCTGTTATACCCTCAAGATAAGCGTGCCCATCGCTTTTTTCCCCTTGAACCTGATGATTTTATCTACCCACCCGGACGTTCAGACAAATACATCATCATTGAAATTAGTATGTTTGAAGGACGTACTGTTGAAGCAAAGAAAAAACTGATTAATTTGCTATTTTCCCGCCTCTGGGAACAAGTTGGAATTGCACCAATGGATGTAGAAATCACGATTACAGAAACTCCAAAGCACAATTGGGGTATCCGAGGGATGACAGGTGATGAGTTAAACTTGAATTACAAAGTGGAAGTGTAAATTCTTGGGGTTAAAATTTATCCTTAAATTTTCATTGAAACTCTAAAATATGCTGGGCAGTCATTTGCGGCTGTTCTAAATGAGGAACATGACCGCAATCCTTAATCCAGATCAGTTTACTATTTGCAATTGCAAGTTTAAACCTGTTAGCATCTCTAGTGCCTAAAATCCTGTCAGAATCACCCCACAAAATTAGCGTAGGTTGCACAATTTCTGCGAGTTTTTTAAATCTAAAAGCACTGTATCCACCACTTTTGGTAAAAGCAATCAAAGCTTTATGCCAGTCAGGGCATTCTAGGTGTAATGCTGCACAGAGTTGGGCATCAACTGATGCTAACTCCTTGTTTTTATACGCAGCACGAGAAATACTTGCTCGAACTTTGGGATTGCGTAAAAATTGAGTTGCCCAATAATCTAAAGGTGGAAACATCAACTTGCTTAATGGTGAACCACCTGCTAAACCAGCACTGTCAATTAAGACTAGCTTTTCCACAATTTCTGGATAAGTCAAGGTAAAATCAATCGCCGCTGCACCACCCATTGAAGCACCTACCAAAATAACAGGTTGGTTAATCAAGGTCTTCCAGAAATAGTAGAGATGAGTTTTTATGTCACTGGGTCTAAACTTGACTCCTGCTGGTCTATCTGTAAATCCAAAACCCAATAAATCCACTGTCCATGTCTCATTTTGTACCGCTAGTAGGGGAACAAGACGGCGAAATTCAAATACAGAACCATCAAAGCCGTGAATCAATAGCACAGGTGTACCCCCACTTCCTTGACAAACGTAGGTTGTGGTAATGGGTCGTGGACTTAAGGGAGTGGTAAGAGCTATCTGCCGAATACTCTGAGCAAGAGTGATCGAGCTTGATTCTGTAAGGTTACCAACTGTAGTTGGTAAAAAACTTGGAAACATAGGGTTTAGTTTACTTATGAGGCATTAACTTTTATGTACATTCGCAAATTATATGTCGCATTTTGTAAATTAATATCGTTTGTAGCAAATTAGTGTCTTTTTTACTAAATAAAATTATTGGCTTCTTTAGAATTCTATTAGCAAATTAATATCTTATTCTTGTTGATACTTTAGGACTAGTGTTAGCAGCCATCGTTACGGGAGCAAACTTTTCAGAACGTTTAGGAGGGGCAGCAGTTGTTATGGAAGCTGCAGAAGTCACTCTTAATTAAGTTGTCATTTGAGCTGACCAAGGCTTTAGCGGTGAAAACTTTGAGTGCGTGTTCAGCTAATTATGTAACACCAAATTTGATGCAATTTGTCGTATTAACCTGGATTTAAAGTATTGCCTAATCGTTGGATTGTCGAAATTTCATAGATCCTCACAAAAATGAAATTAAGATGAAAGAAGAGTATTTCTCTAAGTATAAATAAATAGTAACCCATTAGATAGTCGCCATTATTAGATTTGAAGTTTTAAGCTGATCCAAGAAATTTATACAAGGAAGGATTCAACTATATTGCTAAATTGAACGCTTATAACGAATCAAAAACACAACGCGTGAAATTTACGAAATCAACCTTTATATTTTGCATCCTCATTGATATACATACAGTTTTGCTGAAAATCATTAATCCAAAAGACAAAACTATGGCTCAACAAATGTGTGATATTTGCCACAGACGACCAGCAACTGTTCGCGTCACGGTTTTAGAGAATGGCCGCCGCAAACCTCTGGATGTTTATGACTACGACTATAACCAACTTACTCGTCACCAGCGCTACATCTCACCACTAGAGTCGCTATTTCGCGGTGGATTATTGGATGACTTCTTTAGTGATCGCTTTGATAATGGTCAGATTGCAGACACCTTTAGCCGACGGCGTCAAGTCAGCGATCGCGAAACTGTTAATCTGAATGATTACTTAAGCGAACAGACGAAAGAATTTTTGCAACGCGCAGCCGAAAAGGCAGTTGAATTTGGCAAGCGCGAGGTCGATACCGAACATTTGCTGTACGTGCTGAGCGAAAGCGAAGTTGTGCAGGCGATTCTCAAGCAGTTTAGGCTTTCGCCAAACGATTTGCGCGGCTACATCGAGCAGAATGCATCCCGTGGCAATCTGAGTGAAGAAGAAGAAAAAGAAACCGAAATAATAATGGGATACAAGCCCCGTCCTTCTAGGACGGCTTTTTATTGATTAACTCATCAATGTAATCCCTAAGCTTGTCTTGCCACCCCGGAATATTTTTAAGTGCCTGCTTCTGCCCAATGCGACCTTTAAAACAAATAGGTTCAACGTCTAAAGGATTGTCGCTAGTAAAACCAAGTTTGTGTTTTTTCTGAAAAGTCATTGTATTGTGCTGTAGTTATTAGTATACTAATATTAATAGTACAACAAACAAGGCAATGAAAGCTAGGTATCAATTCCGTTTCTATCCAACAGACCAACAAAAACAACTGCTAGCCCAGTTGTTCGGTTGCGTCCGTGTGGTTTGGAATGATGCGCTGGCTATTTGCAAGCAGTCTGAAAAGCTTCCTAGTAACAACGACTTGCAAAAGTTGGTGATTACACAAGCTAAAAAGACTGATGAGCGTTCATGGTTGTCCGATGTTTCTAATATCCCATTGCAGCAATCTGTTGCTGATTTAGGAGTTGCCTACAAAAACTTTTTCAATTCACTCAAGGGTAAGCGAAAAGGTAAAAAGGTCGGTAGCCCTAAATTTAAAAAGAAGACTGCACGACAATCAGCAAGGTTTAGAATTGGTGGGTTTTCAATCAAGGGAGATGAAGTATATCTAGCCAAAATTGGTAGCATTAAGCCTATTTGGTCTAGAAGTTTACCCTCCGGGTTCGCAAGTTTCGACTCGACGGAAACCGCCAAGACTCGAACTTGCTCACCGTCACGGGGGTCTTACACAAAAAAAATGAGGCAGGCTTATTACAACGAGTACACAACTACGCTGACGAATCAACCAAGACAAAGCCTGCCTCATTTTTTAGGGGACAATGCGTCAGCACCATCGAGTGTAACAGTCATCAAAGACTGTGCTAATCGCTATTTTCTCAGCTTTGTTGTAGAGATAGAACCTATTCAATCC
This sequence comes from Nostocales cyanobacterium HT-58-2, assembly GCA_002163975.1. Classification (GTDB taxonomy): domain Bacteria; phylum Cyanobacteriota; class Cyanobacteriia; order Cyanobacteriales; family Nostocaceae; genus HT-58-2. Next base: position 1,353,662 of record CP019636.1, read on the forward strand.
AATGCCAAAAACCAAAGTATTGGTATTGATTTGGGAATTAAAACCTTTGCGGTGATGAGTAACGGTGAAACAGCAGTTAGCCCTAATTACTCTCAGAAAGACCGCAAAATCCGTAAGCTACAACGTAAGCTAGCAAGACAACAGAAAGGCTCTAAACGTCGTGAAGTCACGCGTTTAAGAATTGCCAAGCAACATAACCAAATCGCAGATACCCGCAAAGATTTCCTGCACAAACTATCAACCAAAGTAGTTAGCGAGAACCAAGTTATTGTTTTGGAAGATTTGAACGTATCGGGAATGGTTAAAAATCGTAAACTTGCAAGAGTGATTAGCTTGCAAGGATGGCGAGAATTCCGGGTATTATGCGAGGCTAAGTCCGAAAAGCTTAACCGGGAATTCAAGGTGATTAGCAGATGGGAACCTACTAGTCAAACTTGCTCATGTTGTGGGTATCGATGGAGCAAGCTTGATTTGTCTATTCGTTCTGTTCTGTGCTTAAACTGCGGAACTGAGCAGGACAGAGACGAGAACGCTGCTAGAAATATAAATAAAGTCGGGATAGGGCATTGCCACGACTCTAAACGGGCACGGAGAGAAGGTAAGACTGGCTTGCCAGCACATCTCGGTGAAGTGTCAAGAATCACCGACCCTTTAGGGCGGTGAGTATGTCAAGAACTACGAATTAATTACGAATTAATAATGTTTCCACTTTGGTTAAAAGCAGGTTTCTAGGGTTTGGTTGGTGGTTCAGCACTGCTACTGGGTTCGGCGGTTGGTTACTACGCCAAAATTCCCCAAAGAGCGATCGCTGCAGTTATGGCTTTTGGTGCTGGTGTGTTGATTTCGGCACTGGCGTTTGAACTGATGGATGAAGCTTATAAGCGTGGTGGTTTTGATTCAATAGCGCTCGGATTTGTGAGTGGTGCTGTAGTATACACAGCAGCAAACTGGTTTCTGTCCCATCAAGGTGCTAAACATCGCAAGCGTTCAGGTGAACAGCAACCATCGGAGGAGGAAAACAGTGGGAGTGGACTTGCGATTGCAGTGGGTGCATTACTTGATGGTATTCCAGAATCTATCGTGATTGGTGTCAGTATGATTGAGGGAGGAGTTGTCAGTTGGGTGACTGTGGCGGCTGTTCTTCTCTCTAACGTTCCCGAAGGACTTTCTAGTGCTGCTGGCATGAAAAAAGCAGGGCGTTCAACTGCTTACATCTTTGGTGTGTGGGGAGGAATTGCTATTATTTCCGGCATAGCAGCACTTTCGGGTTATGCTTTGTTCAGTCACTTTTCTGTAGAAGTCATTGCCGCAACTACTGCTGTGGCAGCAGGTGCTATTTTGGCAATGATTACAGACACTATGATTCCAGAAGCTTTCGAGCAAGCCCATAATTTTACTGGACTGATCGTCGTCTTTGGGTTTCTTGCCGCTTTTGTCCTTAGCAAACTTGCTTGAAAATGAAGCAAATTGAACACTTGCTGCACCAGATGGGCGATAATGGCACAGGTCTGCTTACTGGATCACACCTGGTGTTAGACACAGAGCTTTCTAGCGTATGAGCAAGGTAAGCCAATCTAATTTTCAAATGGATTAAAGCAGTCCTTGACCGTTGTTGGCAAATTCTTCAACTGTTTTGTTTGAAAATTCGTGAGTTGTCATAGCTTGTAACATTGGCAAAGGTAAAGTCAGATGATGAGCCCCAGCTTGTAGCGATGCTGCTGCTTCTTCAGGTGATTTGATACTAGCTGCGAGAATTTCAATATTGCTGCCAGCAAGTATACTAGCCATATCCCGTACCAAAGCAATCCCATCACCTAACAACCGAGTAGCACGATTGACGTAAGCGATCGCAATTTTAGCACCTGCTTCCCTTGCTACTGCTGCCTGTGCTGCACTATAAATGGCTGTTACTGAACAAGTTATCTCTGGCGACAGACTCGCCACTACTGCAAACCCAACCGATGTTGCTGGAATTTTTAACACCGTTTGCTTGCCAATAATCTCAAAAGCTTTTCTCCCTTCTGCCAGCATAGCTTCAAAATCAGACGTAATGAGCTGGTAAAACACAGGTCCTGAAGTCAATTGCGTCAATTTTTTCAGCGTGTTTTCTGGGGTGTCATGGCTTTTTGCTAAAAGTGTTGGATTTGTCGTGATACCCTTTACCCAGCCCATTTTACTGGCAATTTCAGCTTCAGATGCGATCGCAGAGTCTAAATAGAGTGCCATGATTGTTTCGCTTCTTTTAGGTTTTTTAACAATACAGGTACTTTAACAGTTCTAATACTAGTAAACTGAAAGCTATGGCAGTCATTCTTTGTAGTCTTTGTTTGAAAGTCACAACTTGTTGTCATGACTGAGAGAAATATGCAATGGATAATAAGTGCAAATGTTGCCAAGCAATTCATATCTCAAGGTGCGACTATTCTCGATACTCGCAATCAATTGGCATATTTGATTGAACATATAACAGGTGCTGTTCATGTCACTTGGCAGCAGTTTTCACAAACAGAAAAATCTCATCGGGGAAAACTTCTTGAAGATGGAAATCTTTTAGAAAAAAAACTGCGTAAAGTTGGTGTTTTTAACTCTAAGCCTGTCATTGTTATTGGCAATCCTCCTCACAATTTTGGAGAAGAAGGGCGGATTGTTTGGATGTTACGCACTTTAGGACATCAAAAGACAGCTTTTGTTAATGGCGGTTATAATGCACTCGTCAAAGCAGGTGTTGCAACCTCTCGTGGATTTCATTGCTCCCAAGAAATAGGAGATTTTGTTGTTAATCGCACTGATTGCTGGGAAATTGAGCGTGATATCCTACGAGCTAAGCTTTCAGAAAATAAGTTAACTGTCATTGATACTCGTCAAAAGCAAGAATATACTGGTGCAACTCCTTATGGTGAACAGCGTGGAGGACATATTCCTGGTGCAGTACATTTTTACTTTAAAGATTTAATGGATAGCGAGGGAAATTTACTGAAGCCAGAAGAAATTATTACAAAGTTAGAAGTATTAGGAATTCATTGTGAGACTCCAGTTGTGACTTACTGTACAGGTGGAATTCGCTCAGCTTTTTTTGTTGCTGTTCTTGTTAACTTAGGCTTTTTTGATGTGAAAAATTATGCTGGCTCAATGTGGGAATGGTCAGCTTCTCCATGTGAAAAATATTTGCTGAGACTGTAAATTGTGTTTGCAGCCTCAGTAGGAAAATTCGATAGTCCTTGTGAGGTTGTCGTATTTTTAGATACAGCTAAAGTATTGTATACAGTATAGGTAGTTGTTACCAGCCACTAAATTGTTAGAGTGGATATGACCTGGGATAATCTCGATTTTCCCTCTAAAGCCTGGAACTTTAGCTCCAGGTCCACGTAATCTACCATATTCTGGCTGGTGCTACATTTCTGTGATTATAGGACTATTACAAAAACTGCGTGCTTCGTGGGCAAAAGATGGGGGTCGTTTGATTTTTCCAACCTCTCCATCTCCTTTGCAGATGTTGAATCGGTTTCGCCATCCGCTTGTTAAACGCAAGCCGGAGGAACTTGGTTTAACAGAGGCTCCCAAAGAAGGCATTGGTGATCACAATAATGCACCCAAAGGTTGGCTGCGAACTGTTCTTGTGACCAGTTTGGGTGTCACGACCCTAGTCTTGGGAGTCCGAGAACTGAAATGGTTGCAGTCTTGGGAGTTAAGAGCATATGACCAAATGCTACGGTTACGTCCGACTGAAGCACTAGATCCGCGTATTTTGTTAGTGACTGTTACTGAAGAAGATATTCGGCAACACAGATGGCCTGTGTCAGATAATAAAATTAACAAGCTGTTAGAAAAATTACAGTCCTATAAACCCCGTATCGTTGGTTTAAATATATACAGACCTGAGCAAACAAATCTGGGGGCTAGCTTAAAGCGTAAAGATAACATTTTCAGTATATGTGCATTTAGTAGCTTAGATACGCCGGAAATTGCACCACCATCTAATTTTCCCATAGATCATGTCGGATTTACTGATCTGATACCTGATGAAGATGGCATTGTCCGCCGCAGTTTGTTGTTTGCTGATTCCGCACAAGACAAAAACTGTACAACAAACTTCTCGTTTGCTGCCTTACTTGCAATCAGCTATTTAAAAAAAGAAGGTATTGAACCTGATTTCAGCGATGAAAATCATTTTAAGCTGGTTGATACCAAATCACAAAAGGTCAAAGCCAGTTTTAAAGTTCTTGACAGCAATACAGGTGGTTATAAAAGCGTGGATGAGGGCGGGTACCAAATTATGCTCAATTACCACCATCCAAATAATCTTGCTCGGGAGGTGACTTTCACACAAGCCCTCAACGGCAGTATAAATCCTAACTGGGTCAAAGATCGTCTCGTCATTATTGGGACTAAGTCTCCTAGCCTTCATCCTGGCTTTTACACGCCCTACAGTGCTTTGCCAAATCAACCTGCTAGAATGCCTGCTGTCTTGCTCCATGCGCAGATAGCCAGTCAAATGCTTAATACGGCACTAGATGGGCGACCTGTCATTTGGTATTTTCCTGATTGGGTTGAAGGTGTATGGGTTTGGGTTTGGTCCCTCTTGGGTGCTGCTTTAGCGTGGCGGCTACGACATCCTTTGGTACTGACCGTTGTGGGAGGTGTGACCCTCAGTAGCTTGGTGGCGATCGCCGTTGTTTTGTTTCTGCAAGCGGGATGGGTGCCGTTGGTACCACCTGCTATTGCATTGGTATTGAGTGGAATTTGTGTGATGACTTACACAACACACCAAACTCAGCAGCAAACGAAGGTGATGATTCTGCAAGTAGAAAAACAACAAGAGGCAATCGAGCAGTTAAACACATTATTAAAAGAAAGTACAGCAATTAAAGATAAACATATCCACCTTTCATCAAAAGTTGAAAATTCAGAAAAAACAACTGGTGATTCTGTCTTAAGCGGACGCTATAAAATTACTAAAGTTTTGGGTTCTGGTGGATTTGGTTGCACTTATTTAGCAGAAGATACCCAGCGCCCAGGCAATCCGATTTGTGTTGTTAAACAACTGATGCCTGCCCGCCGAGATACGAGGTTTTTAGAAGTTGCTAGAAGATTATTTGATGCTGAAGCACAAATCTTAGAAACTTTGGGAATACATTCTCAAATTCCCCAACTTCTGGCATATTTTGAAGATAATAATGAATTTTATTTAGTACAAGAATATATTCAGGGACATCCTTTGAATGAGGAATTACCACCAGTGCGGACTGTGCAGAATGAAGCCTTTGTTGTCGATATGCTTAAAGGGATTTTAGATATTCTTAGCTTTGTTCACGAGCATCGTGTGATTCATCGAGATATTAAACCAAGTAATATTATCAGGCGTGCTAAAGATAATCAGTTGGTGTTGATTGATTTTGGTGCTGTAAAGATGATGCAACCACCAAATCATGAGCAAACTGAATTAGCTACAGTTGCTATTGGGACACGGGGTTACGCACCACCAGAACAATTTGCAGGTCATCCCCGCTTATGCAGTGATATTTATGCTTTAGGAATGATAGGAATTCAGGCACTCACAGGTTTGTCACCTCACGAACTCCAGCCAAACGCTGATACTGGTACTGTCATATGGCGTCAATGGGCGCAAGTCAGTGGGGAATTGGCGGAAATTTTAGATCGGATGGTGTGTTACCACTTTAGCGATCGCTATCAATCAGCCTCTGCTGTCCTGCAGGATTTAAAGCAGATTGGGTAGCTTTACGGCTATGGAAAAGTCAAAAATGAAAAGGGAAATAGAGAAAGGAAAGAGCCATTCATTTTCCCTAAGGGAAAATGAAAGGGAACAGGGAACGGGCAACAGGCAACAGGGAAATAAGCCACCCACAAGGGGTGGGGTTTCTATCTACCGAGTGAGACAAGGATTTTTTCGCCCACAAGGGGCAAGGCTTTCAACCTTACTTTGGGACTAATTCTCTCTTCTGTTAAGAGTTCCCTCTTAAGCGTTCCCGCCCCGAAGGGGCTTGTCAATCTAATTCACCTTAAATGTCCGCACACTCTCTTGCAATTGCTGTGAAATTTCCACTGTTTTTTGGAGAGATGTGGAAACCTGACGAGATGAATTGCTCGTCATTTCCGATACTTTAGCTATTTCTTTCATCAGAACAGAAACGTCTTGCGAAGTTTGCACTTGGGATACTGTAGCTGTGGAAATTGATTGCACTAATTCGTCAATTTGGCGACAGACATCAAGAATGTGGTTTAAACTGTACTTGGTATTTTGAACTAGACGAGTACCTTCAACAACCTGTGTGGTTCCCAACTCCATAGCCCTAACAACTTCGCTGGTTTCGAGTTGGATGTTAGCAACAATTTCCTCAATTTCGGACGTGGCTTCGCTACTTTGAGCTGCGAGTACAGCGACTTCTTCAGCAATCACTGCAAAACCTTGCGCTTCTTCACCAGCACGCGCTGCTTCAATACCTGTGTTGATAGCTAACAAATTGGTTTGCATAGCAAGTTGGTTAATCAATGCCACCACACGCGAAATTTGCTGCGAAGATTCGCCCAAACGCTTGACTTTTTTCGCCGTTTCTCCTATTGTCTCGCGCAAACCCATAATATTTTCGACTGTCAGGTCTATAGCTGTCCCTCCGGTTTCAGCAGCATTATATGCGGTGCGCGCCACGTCTGCAGCAAGCTTTGCACTTTTCGCTACAGCTTTAATCGATTGCCTCATTTGGTCAATAGCATCCAGGGTACGGCTAATTTCCTGTGCTTGTTTGAGTGCTTCAATTGCCAGCTGACCCATTGACCCTGAGTTGTCTGCAATTGCAGCATTGACTTGAGTCGCCGCTAGTTTGACTTGAGTGACAATCTCTCGCAGGCTTTCCAATAAAGAGTTGAAAAAGTCAGCGACAGTACCAATTTCTCCAGCAGTGACTTCAGCACGCACTGTCAAATCACCTTGAGATGCGCCTTCAAGACGGTCTATTAACCTAAGTAGTTGCAGTTGCAGTTGTTCTTTTTGCTGACGTTGTTGTTGAGAAGCTTTCTCTGCGGCTTGTCGTCCTTGTTCGGCTTGCTCTAAAAAATTGGCTCGCTCTAAAGCTAGTCCCACAATTCTAGCAAATTGCTCAAACAAGTCAATTTCTGACTGTTGCCACAAACGAGGATTGGAACACTGATGAACAATTAACAAACCAAGCAGTTGATTACCCACCAGAATAGGTGCAACTAAATTTGCTTGAACTGCAAATGGTTCTAGTTGTCTAATATAACACTCGTTCAGATCGGCTTGGTAAATATTGTTAATGGCAGTCACACGACCTTGCCGATACTTTTCTACATAATTTTTTAAACAAGGGTCATAAATTTCGGCACCCAAGGAACAAGGCCAACCCTCAGCAACTGATTCTGCAATGACACTTCCATGGAAATTTTCGTCTATTTTGTAAATGACTGCTCGCTCTACTTTCAAGGCTTTTTGGATACTTTGAACTGCCAAATTGTTAATGTCTTGTGAGTTATGAGTTCTAGACAGGTGGACAGCAAGGTCTTTCAGTATCTGTGTCACCTCCAATAAACTGACACGATCTAAGGTCAGTCCAACTTGAAGCGCTAACTGCCGCAAAAAATTAATTTCATATGGCTGCCAAACATGAAATTCCTGACAGTGATGAGCAATCAAAAATCCGAAGACTTGGTTATCTTTTAAAATTGGCGCTACCAAGTTCGCTTTGACTTGCAATTGTTCCATCAATTTTTGATGTTCGGGAGAAAAGTCTGCTTCTAAGACGTTATCAACAGCCATAACCCGACCTTGTCTGTAAGCTTCTATAATCTCCTTATCAATACAAGCATCTATAACTGTTTCCCCAAGAGCAACTACAAAACCAGGAGTCACAGATTCGGCTATCACTCGTCCGCCTCCTGTAGCATTGAAGTGATAAATGACAACTCGATCCACATTCAGTGCCAGTTTTGCCTCTGTAACTGTTAAATTGAACAATTCTTCAGAATTAAGAGACTGACGAATCGAGAGTAAGATGTTTGTCAACAACTTTAATTGCTCAGCCTCAGTGGTTTGTTTCTGTAGGAGATCTTGCACTTGATCTGCCATCTGATTGATGTTATCAGCCAAGATTGCAATTTCGTCTCTGCCTTTGATGACAATTCGAGTATCCAGGTTTCCTTTAGCTAATTTTTGCACTGCCACAGTAGCAGCTTCAATTGGCTTCATCAAACGATTAGCTATAAATGCTGCAATTCCACCTAGTAGCAATGCCGTTGTGAGTGTTCCTATCTCCATTGCCAGTAATAATTGTCTCTGCGTTGCAAATGCAGTTGCCGTATCTAGACTTAAAACTAATGTCCATTTCAAATCTGGCAACCCTTCTACTTTTTGCCAAGGCACATAGGTCACTAATTTTTCAGCATTGTCCTTTTTGCTGAATAATATGTCAGTACTTATTTGCTGATTCTTTTGTAGTTTTTCCCACTTAGGAATTTCTTCGTTTGCATTCAAGCTCGTTTGGCTTCCTGTACGAGATAGGACTATTTTTCCTGATGCATCTATAATGTTGTAATCATCTTGATTGATTTGAGGTATCAAGACTGCTTTTTCTAAAGATTTTACGGGTATCACTGTCCGAACAATAGAAATTGTTTGACCCGTGCCACTATCTTTAACAGGCGCAGCCATGTAAATTTTAGACTGATTTCTGCTTTTGGTAACGATGGGTTGACTAATATACGGTTTGTTAGTTTTCAGTACTGCTTGAAAATACGTTTCGTTTTTCTGATTGGGAATCAATTTTCCTGCTGATTCGGCAACTAAATTCCCATTAATATCAAATACACCTATGCTTTCATACGTGTCTTCAATGTCTATATAATTTCTCAACCGTGCTTGTATCTGTTCACGATTGATTGCTCCTCCTAATTTAGGATTTTGCAGGACTGCCATATTGGAGATGATTTGAACATCCCCGTACCGTCTCAGCATAAAACTGCTAATATTATTTGCTAATAACCTGGCTCTATCTTGCCTATTGTTAACAATTTCCTTCGTTGTTGATTGGTTGACTAAGAAATATGTCACTACCCCAACTTTAAAGACTGGTAGTGTACCAATAATAAAGGTAAAGGCGATAACTTTGTTGCGTATGCTTATTCGTCTTACCCAAGAAATAACATGACGAACCGGAGAATTTCTAGAGTAGCTTTTAGGTTGTATGACAGTATTTTGTTGTAACGATGTTATGAATAAACTCTTTCTAACATCTTCATTTTCGCCTGTAGTGCGATTTTTGTCTTTGCCAATCATTTTAACCATCTACCAATCCTATGAGGTGGTGTGCTTGAAAGAGTAACGTTTTGAAATTTTTATTGGTAGATGCAAATTTCTATGTGAGAACAAAGACCAGAAAATAACTCAACAATAACTCATAGGTATCATACCACTAAGCTTAAGTTATTTCGAGAGACGCATTTAGAACAATAGGGAAACAGGCTAAGTACCGACTTCAAATGATAGATTAAATAGTATCAGAAACTATTTTTTTTTGCATACTTTTTTCCCGTAAAAATTAAGAGATATAAATCTTACTTTATTGCTGTTGTTACTGCCACGGATTCAATCGCACGCAATAATTGTTCCTGGGTAAAAGGTTTATAAACATAGGCGGCTGCACCTTGCTTAATCCCCCAAATTTTGTCAATTTCTTGATTTTTAGAACTACAAATGACAATTGGGATTTTTTGAGTAGCTGGATTTTTTTTTAGAGAACGGCACAACTCAAATCCACTCATTTCTGGCATGACGACATCAGTAATTATTAAGTCAAGTTCTTCTTGTAAAGCTATTTTTAAAGCTTCTTGAGCGCTAGTTGCTTTAATTATGCAGTAAACACTGCCTCTCAAGTAATGACATATAAGTTCTAATTGGCTAAGAGAATCATCCACAATGAGAATTTTTTCAAGCAAAGTCATACTCCTCGTTTGATTTGAAAAAATAGTTATTATGTAAATTATATAACCAGTATGACATTGCCCAATCATCAGGACTGAGTTTTATAACCTGATTTTCTTCATTTGCTTGCAAATACTATATTGAAAATTGGCTTGATTTCAGCAAGGTTACCTCAAATTTTAGAGATTCAAAATATTTTGAAGAACTAAATAAAATAGCTCAATATGAGAGGTCTATTGAAACTGTTTTAATTTAGTGTATTTGAATTTTCTAGCTTCCAACCGAGAACTTTTGCAATCTGAGGAACCAAAGTCAGAGGATCAAATGGTTTGGCGATCGCCCCTACAGCACCCAATGCTGAAAATCGACACCGTTCGGTTAGACTCCATTTTGAAGTTAAAAATATTACAGGTATTGTTTGAGTCTTAACATTTACCTGTAGTTGTTGCAGACAAGCAACACCATCCATTCCTGGCATCATCACATCTAAAATGATAGCATCTGGTTTTAATTCCTCCGCTTTCACTAAACCCTCTGTGCCTGATTTTGCAACTTCTACCTCCCATCCTCCTAAAGTCTGTAAACAGGTTTTTACAATCAGTTGCATTTCAGGTTCATCATCTATATATAGAACCTTTTTGGTAATATTTTTTACCATACTGGTTTTGTTCCTGCATATTATCTAAGTATTTTTTTTGACATTATACTGCACGACTTTCTCATGATCAGACCTAAAAATATGTCCAAACCACATAGTTTCCTTGCTTGATAAATAACTCATTGTGAGCTATTCAGTATAAAATTGAGCCGCAAGGTTAATATCAAGTTAGTTTAATTGCCCATAGCAAACACCCTTGTTCTCGTATCTCACGTTAGTCCTTAGTGAGAAATGGTTAACCCAACATGAGATGAGATGCTTATTTTATGAAGTTATACAAAAAAAATGAGGAAATTCTGAGGATTCCCAAAATTATGTAGTGTCTCAGATGATGTGTCTGTATATTTTAAAAGATTTTCAGCTTAAGCAAGCTTATTTCCATTTCAGTATTTGGGCTACCTGATCTGCTAACTCTACAGGGTCAAAAGGTTTAGAAATCACTCCTAGAACCCCTAACTGTGAAGATTGATTGACATCTATAGGCTGTGGCTTAGCAGTTAGCAAAATGACTGGAATTCTTTGGGTAACTGAATTAATTCGTAATGTATGTAACAGTATCATTCCGTCTATGTCTGGCATCATGAGATCTAGTAAAATAGCATCGGGAACTTCAATTTCAGCTAATAGCAATCCTTCGCTACCAGATTGAGCTATTAATACTTGCCAACCTCCTATATTTTCTAAACAAACTTTAATAACGGTACACAAGTTTTTTTCGTCATCAATTACTAAAATGCGCTTCGCTAACATAGCTCCACTTTTTGCTTTTAAACCATTTTGGAAAAGTCAAGTCAAAAATAGATTTTACCAACAAGCTTTCTTACTAAATTCTGTTACCTAGTGAATATGCTATGCTTACGTCTGGATAGCCAATGCATGACAATAATTTTTTGTCATCAACTTAGCATAAACAATTCAGCCCAGAAAAAGGTAAAAAGACACAGCTTAAAAGCTAAACAAGAAACATGAGAAAATCATGAGGATTTTTCAGAATTTGTTGCTTATTACTTTTCAAAAGAAAGTTCTACTGTATCTCCCAACTGAATCTGTAACTGTAATTGAGCGTTTCCGCCATTAATAGCAATTTCTACCCAGCCGTGACTCTCAATAAGTGCGATCGCCTGCCCAACTCTCACATTACTATAAGTTTCACATCCTGGAATTATGAACCTAGCCGCTTTGACACACCAGGTTTTACCTTGCACATAATTTCCAGGAATGTTGGTAACTAAATTACCGAAGTGATCAACATATTGAATAGAACCTGCTATACCAGTTTCTGTTAGAATACACCCGGATACATCTAGCTGTACCAACGTTGCTAAGTTGATTGGATTCCCCAAATCAAGGAGAGGAACTCCGCTAGCAAGATGGGCAGCCACGGGTGCAAAGATATCCCTTCCATGAAAAGTCCTACTTGGTTGAGGGTTTCTCCAATAATCAGGGTTTGTTAATTCTACTGCTGCAATTGCAGAACTTTGACTCAATAATCCACTGAATATCCCATTATCTGGTCCTACCAGAAACCCATGAGTGAATTCTACTGCAATCGCGCGTCGTATACTGCCAACACCCGGATCTACGACTGCTAAATGCACTGTGCCATAGGGAAAGTAAGAATAAGCATTCATCAGGCAAAATCTAGCCGCAGCGATGTCTTGTGGGGGAATTTGGTGTGTCAAGTCTACTAACTTTATTTCTGCGTTGATTTGGGCAATGACTCCCTTCATCACGCCGACATAAATATCGCGATCACCAAAATCGCTGAGCAAAGTGATCATGGGCTTGGGATGCATTGGGCTACAACATATTTTGGTTGATTAATATATATTAAGTTTATTTTTTCTGTAGCAAAAGCTACGAAAAGTTTGCTATGTTATGAAAAGCAGACATTTATGGAGAAATATAAGAGGCAAACTGTTGAAATGAGCAAAAGCAGATTAGAGATGACAAAAAAAGCGCGGGAAGCGCATCAGTTCAATATAAGGAGAAGTTTAGAACATCGCTTAGAAGTAGCTAGAGCCAAAGGCGATGAAAACTTAATTCGTCAATTGGAAGCAGAAATGAGATATTTTAGCTAATTCAAGATTTTGTCGTTCTAGTTCATAGTTTTGTTGTGTATCAGCCCGCCTTTGCGGGTTTTCGTATTTTCAATAGCTAATTTCCGCACAAAAATCCTCACCCCTAACTCTTTTTCTAAATTGGGAGAAAGGTTAGAAGTGAGGAAGCCGAGAATAACCCACTCAGCGGATTTTTGATCGACTTGAATTATTTGACACCAGCTTCTAGGGCTTGATTAGACGATAGAACTCTTGCACGAATATTTTGTGTCGGGGAATGAGAGAGTAAAGCAGCACAACAAATCTCAGAAGATGCGTTACGGACTTCGTCCTAACACATCCTACAAATCTTTTACAGCATTCATGCAAGAGGTCTGATGAGGAAGAGATTTCACCTGGTCAAGGAAATATTCATCCGCTTTTTTTGATTTCAAATTTCACCGAAAGCTATTTCACCTGAGTCACACGCCAACTCAACTTGAGGTTAACCCAAAAATTCCAAACAGTGGCAATGGCGATCGCAATTAGGTTAGCAACATACCGATTGGGAATTATAAAATTGAATACCAAGTTCAACACCAACACATTCAAAACCAGTCCCGCTAGACAGATGATGTTAAACTTCAAAAACCGCTTCAAGCGCTGACGCCATTGCTGCTGGTGACTACTGACATCAGCAAAAGTCCAGATATCATTCCACAAAAAATTATTGAAGATTGCTACTTCCCCAGCGATAATTTTACTGCGCGTCAGCGGCAATGCTAAAGTCGTCGGGTCACTGAGCAAGTACAGCACTGCCATATCCACAAAGACCCCTGATAGTCCCACCAAACCAAAGCGGAGGAAGCGACCTATGGGGAATCCAACACGTTGAGAAAATCTTCCTAAAGGACCTGTAGACAACCGTAAGCGAATTAAGTGGTGGATGTAATCAACATACTGCTTCCAAGTCACCTTACTTTCACCTTGTTTGCGTTCACAAAATACATATCCAACTTCGGCAATTTTGCCTACTTTTCCCCGTCCAATCACTTCCAAGAGGATTTTGTAACCCACAGGATTGAGGGTTTGACCAACAATGCAGTTTCGACGTACTAAGAAATAACCGCTCATTGGGTCTGACACTCTCCCTAGAACCCCTGGTAAGATGAGCAACCCCAATATTTGAGCGCCTCTTGACAAGAACCGCCTAATAAAACTCCAGCTACTGACGCCGCCTCCATCCACATGACGGCTGGCGACGGCTAAATCTGCTCCTTGTTCAATGGCTTGCAACAGTTGCTCAAGCACATGGGGTGGGTGTTGCAAGTCAGCATCTATAACTCCCAATACACTTCCTGTGGATGCTTGCCATCCCCGAATTACGGCACTAGAAAGTCCTCGTTCTTGCTGTCGTCGCATCACTCGCAACTGTGGGTACTCGCTCACCAGAGACTGTGCAATATTCCAAGTACCATCTGGGCTATTATCGTCTACGACTATTAACTCGTAGTTGCCTGCCATTGATTCGTCTAGCAAGGTACTCAAGACAGAGACGATTTTGTGGATATTTGCCGCTTCGTTATAGGTAGGAATCACCAGAGAAAACACAACAGCTTCATCATCTGCGTTTGGACTTGCAGGCGGCAATTCTGGAATCCGTAATGCACCTGTGGGTACTGACAAAAGGGAGGTCGGCGGTTCAATGCTGCTATTCATGCAGAGAAATTTAATGGGGAAACAGCGCTTGTAGTAATTATGTTGGAGCCTGCTTTTTATTGGTTAGCCAAAATTATACAGTTGGTTATTCTCGTTTTTTTCCTGAATGACATAGAGATGTATCTCAAGTGGGAGTTGAATTTGTATAGTTGCACTCTAAATTCTAAAGAGCAGAAATACAAGATAGACGATGTTTACCCCAAAAAGCACCAGATTTGAAAACTAGCAAAATCATGAGAACTTAAGCATGGAAAAATTTGATATGCTGAAAGCTCCTATTTATCAGCATGGCTAAATCAAAATACGATTCAGCCACACTTTTGATACAGTCTATAACTTTGGCTTATATGTTGAAGCAACGTGCAACTCTTTGAGCTGCTTGGGATCTACGACCGAAGGCGCATCTGTTAACAAACAACGCGCTTGTTGTGTTTTTGGAAAAGCAATGACATCCCGTATGGATTCTTCTCTAGCTAATAACATCACTAAACGGTCTAAACCATAGGCAATCCCACCGTGGGGTGGAGTGCCATATTCAAACGCCTCTAAGAGAAAGCCAAATTTATTCTGTGCATCCTCGGGAGACAAACCAATTGTCTCAAAGACCTGCTGTTGAATTTCCCGTTGATAAATCCGCAAACTACCGCCCCCAACTTCTATCCCATTCAATACCAAATCGTAAGCTTGTGCTCTTGCTGTTTTTAAGTCACTCAAATCATGGGGATGAGGTGCAGTAAATGGATGGTGTAGTGCTTCTAGCCGTTTTTCCTCTGCATTCCATTCAAACATTGGGAAATCTATGACCCAAAGTAAGTTGATTTTTTCTGGATCTATTAACCCGAACTCCCTAGCAACAAATTGCCGTAGCCTATCTAAAGTTTTATTAACAGTCGCAGTGTCACCAGCACCAAATAATAACAAATGACCAGGTTGTGCGCCTGTGCGGCGTAAAATTTCCTGTTTTTGTTCTGCGGTGAGATTATCTTTAATTGCGCCAATGGTATCGATTTCACCATCATCCCGTACCCGGATGTAAGCTAACCCTTTGGCACCTGCATCGGCAGCTTCTTTGAATAAGTCTCCACCTGGTTTGATACGGACATTAGAAATTAAATCGTTCCCCTGAGGAATGGGAAGAATTTTGACAATACCACCGTTGATAACAGCTTCCCGAAAGACTTTAAAACCACAGTCTTTCACAACATCTGAAACATTGACCAGTTCTAAACCATAACGCGTATCTGGCTTATCACTGCCATAGCGTTCCATTGCCTCGGCGTAGGTTAGACGTGGGAAAGGTCGTTGGATCTCAATCCCCTTTACTGTCTTAAATATATGACAAACTAGCTTTTCGTTGAGTTCAATAATCTCTTCTTGGGACATGAAGCTCATTTCCATGTCCAATTGGGTAAATTCTGGTTGTCTGTCAGCGCGTAAGTCTTCATCACGGAAACAACGGGCAATTTGATAGTATCTATCAAATCCCGACACCATCAGCAACTGTTTGAATAATTGGGGTGATTGCGGTAAGGCAAACCACTCACTAGGGTTGACGCGACTGGGTACAAGGTAATCACGTGCGCCTTCGGGAGTGGAACGCGTGAGGATGGGGGTTTCGACTTCAATAAAACCTTCTACATCTTCTAGATAACGACGCATAGCTTTGACGACTTGATGACGCAGTTGTAAGTTATGTGTCATGTGATCGCGCCGCAAATCTAAATAACGATATTTCAGCCGCAAGTCTTCCCGCACTGGATCGGTATCTGCGGTAGAAACTTGAAATGGTAACTGTTTGCGGACTGAGTTGAGCAGTTTAATATTATCGGCATAAATTTCAACTTCGCCAGTAGGTATACGGGAATTGAGGGATTCTTCAGGACGTTGCGTCACTCTACCCGTGATTTCAACAACGTACTCATTTCGTAGGGTATTTGCCAGTTCATAGGAATCTGGAGTACGCTGTGGATCGCTGACGACTTGAACAATGCCAGTGCGATCGCGTAAATCTACAAAGATGACACCCCCATGATCGCGGCGACGGTCTACCCATCCGTACAAGGTAACAGTTTCTCCAATGTGTTCTTTTCGGAGTTCGCCGCAATAGTAAGTTCGCATAGCTATTAGTTCTTAATTACCGAGGTAGAAAATTCAAGTCAATGTTAAAGCCTTTTCATTATCTAGCATCATTTAGTTATTCTAGTCATTCCAGTTAAAGAAAAGATGAAATTATCTTGTGCCAATAACTATAGAGACGTTGCAATGCAACGTCTCTACACAGTGTCGGCGTGAAATCAAAAAGATTAACGTTGAGGACGAGGTGCATTAAAAGCATCCCACGCAGCTTTTGCCGCATCTTGCAAGCGATCGCCCAGTTCTGCTACTTGTTGAAACAGCAAATGCCAATTTTTCTCAGCTTCTTGCTGTAGAACTGCAAATGCGCTTTCAATGCGATCGCGTTCAATAAGTTTGTCACCTTCAAGGGCTTCTCGTGCTTGCCGTACCGCGTTCAGATAGGTTTCACGAGTTAGGGTACCTGCTGATTCTGCTTCTGCTTGGGCGCGTCGTTTAATAGCCTCAATCAGTTCTTTGGTTTCACGCTTGACTTCATCGGTTTCCCCAGCCATCTCAGTTTCTACCATTTCATCGGTCTGAGGGCTGACTTGAACAATGACTAAGTTTTCTTCAACAACTAAGTTTTCTTCATTATTATGCGTCATGGTTAGCCTCCTTTGTGCAATCTAACTTTGTGTGATAGCCCACACCCTGTTGCCCTTTGTGTTGACAAATGACTCCAATGACTACTGTTTATCGCCCAAATGAAAATTCAGATGTTCTGGACATTTGTTCTTGTTCTAACTTTAGCAATGCCTCAACACGTGCTTCAGTAGATGGATGACTAGAGAACAAGTTGCTGAGGAACTGTCCGGAGAATCCATTTGTAATCAATAATGGCTCAAAAGCTGGGTTGGCTTGCAAGGGCAGTTGCCTTGCTGTCGCTTCTAAACGTTGTAACGCACGGGCTAAGGCGCGAGGATTCCCTGTTAATCTAGCAGAACCAGCATCTGCTGAAAACTCACGTGTGCGTGAGATTGCGAGTTGAATGACTGTTGCAGCTATCGGGGCAAGGAAGATAGTCAACAGCATCCCCAAAGGATTTGGACCATTGCGGTTATCCCTAGAATATGGGGTATACCAAAGGCTATAGCTCACAATTTGGGCCAAAAACGAGATAGCACCCGCAATTGTTGCCGCAACAGCCTGTGTTAGAGTGTCACGGTTGGCAACGTGTGTGAGTTCGTGGGCAATGACGCCTTCGAGTTCGTCTTCTGGTAAAAGATTTAAAATTCCTTCAGTCACAGCAACAGCTGCGTGTTCTGGATCACGTCCTGTAGCGAAGGCATTAGCTGCTGGGCTAGGAACAATAAAAATTCTTGGCATTGGTAGATGAGCGCGATCGCTCAATCTTTGCACCATCTCATACAGTTCTGGTGCTTGCTGCGGTAAAACTGGCTGAGCACGATATGCTGCAAGTGCAATTTTATCTGATTGATACCAAGCAAACAGGTTTGTTACTGCTGCTATGACAATTCCTATAATGACACCACTGGTTCCGCCAATTACCCAGTAGCTTATTGAAATCAAAATTGCACTTAATAAAGCTAGTAATGCAACAGTTTTGAATTGATTTCTCATATTTTGAGTCTCCTTGTAATGCTGTAAGTACGCTATTTCCTAATAGCAACAGCATTACTTAAGCCGCTCCTTGATTGTATCGACCCAAACACAGATTTATCAGGTAGAAATAGCGCTCCAATCTAGTACGGTTTTCCCACTCAAATATTGAAATCCTATCTCAAGATAGAATTTAGATCCAGCAGCAATTCTTGAGTGAGAAGTCAGAATTAAGAAGTAAAACAGGCTTTATCCGTGGCTGTGAGACAAAGCTTATGTGCTACACCAGCTTGAAATTAGCTGTATTTTGTATTTTTTAATACTTTTGAGAATTTTTTCCTTGAAAATAATTCATATAACAAGTACAACTACCTTGAGTCATAATTTTAATAGTTTTATTTAACTATCTTTGTTTTGAGGTATATCGAGCATTTTTACTTGAGTTGTAAAACACTACCGCACTCCTAAATGATTCTTTGAAAATCTCTCCTGACCTCTTTGTCTGTATCTTCAGCGAATGCGTGCGGTTTTTTTAAAGTCTTGTTTACAAATTAGATGGGATTGCTATAGTACTCTATAGTATCACTGTGAAATTCATATAAAATCTTTTAGCCAAAGTAGGAAAATTGCTGAAAAAGGGTTTCATGCATATTTTTCTTATGTAAGATAAGTGAAAAAAAGGAAAATCGAACAAAAAATAAGAAAAATCTACAAAAAACAAAAAATGAGCATATTTTTCATAAAAAAATGCTTAATACTATTTATTTTTTTTGTTTTTATAAATTCTAAAATTTTATTATAGTAGTTTATATTTGAAGACTAGTAAAAAATTGCCGTGTAGTATTTATCACAACTTAGCGATTCTCCCTGATGACAGGGTTGAGTGGTTAACTTGAAAAATAGTAGGTGTATACGATAACAACATCCCAAGCCTGAACAAAGGAACTCTTGGCATTTAAGTTGTATATTTTGGGTACCCCTTGGGAATTGAACAGATTAGTGGTGATCTCCGAGGACAAATTTAATGGTGCAGAACATAAACAGAGTCGGATTTGTGCAGAAGTCTATTAAAATTGTGCAGGGGTTTGCAGAATTTATCATCAGTCCTTGGTTGAATAGAACATCTGTTAAATCTTTGCAAAAACGAGTTGATTCTCTAGAACGACATCTATATGAAGGTTTACCAAATACAGAACAACGTCTAGAGTCACTCATTCAGCACTTGCAGGACCAGTTCAACTTTCTGCAAGATAATACAAAAAATCAGTTAGACAAGCTCTTAGAGTACGATGTGCGTCAGCAAGTGCTAGACATACTGAAAGAGCAAACTGAAATTATTATTCAAAATATTAAACCAACTGTTGAAGATTTAATCCACGAGATAGAGAACAATAAGCGTTCACAAGGAAGTGTCAGCATAGCAGATATTCAAGCTAAACAACACAAACTCCAAGAATCTTTAGCACAAATTCAACAGCTTACTGCTTCTCTACCACGTTTAGAAGCACAATCAGCAGCTTGTCTAGAAGCAGGATTTTGGCTCCTATCTCACCGAGAAGAATTAGCACAAGAAGTGGCGCATGAGTTAGTGGGTTTGCATCATCCCGAAATAGAGGTATTTCGTCATAACATCGGTAGGTATTTGAAGCTACTTGGAAGTTGTTTGGAAAATGGGATTGAACCCCGTTTACTCTATCAAGGCATCATCACTCACAATCAGCCTCCAGTCGAGATGTATGTGAGAGCGTTCAAATTGATTCAAGACAAGTACATAAGCTATTGGGAATATTCAGCTCAACTGTCAAATCAAGCTGCTGCGGAGTTAAGGAGTTACTTCAACTACCTCATTGACTACTTAGTTAAAGTTTTACTATGAGAGACAAATCGTCTTTTATCCCATCAAATGTACGTTTATCAGAAATTTGGGTTTAAAACCCCGTCCTTGTAGGACGGCTTTCTGGTATAACGTGAATAGGTCGTCTCCCTTGAGAACGATGAGGAAACAGGTTTAACGTCCTACTCCGTGCTCTCAAAATTCCTAACTGTCAATGGTATCAAACAGTCCACACAGTAAGGACGAAAAAAATAAATAAGTACCGTGGGGCACACGGAAACTTACGCTTGGGGAGTAGTCCAATAAGAGTGCTTGCTGTAAAAAGTGTAGTCGGACTAGACATGAGACTGTAAGACCAAAATCAACACTGTTGGTGGAGGCAAGATTCAGCCCAAGAATCCTCGCCCTAAAGTGCGAGGAGTTGTCAAGAGCCGCTGCATATTTTGTGCGATGTTGCCCAAAGTCGCTCCGCGACTTTGGGCAACATACGGGCGATCGCTCTAGTCTACCCAACTCTGCTCTAGTTCACGAATGCTATCTGCAGGTAAGATATACATCTGCTCTTGGTTTGAGTGTAACTTGGTTCTATTGATATTTTTCCTCACTCACATACCAAGGATGCTCTAGATGGTCGCTCAAATTCAAGAATTTGATGCCCAGCACTGGGTGAAAACTCGTTCATCTCTTGACTCTAACGAATCAACTTTTCTCATTTGGAAAGGCAATATTTACGCTTTTCTCCCAGGCGAGAAGAAAAAGCTCCTATTCAAAATAGTGGGTATGAGCGTGAGTCGGTGTATTTCTACCGGAGAGGGCAGCTGGGATTTTACCTCAAGAGAACTGACTTACTACCTGAACCCAGAAACAGGAGAAATTTTGCATAAATGGGAGAATCCTTGGACGGGGGAAATAGTGCCAGTGGTACATGTTGCGAACAATCCTGTGCAAGGTCATTTTAAGGGCAAGTTTCCAGCGCCAGTAGAGGGAGACAGTGCAACCTTCGTGTTTGATATATTTCCCACATATCCCAATCCTTTGGGGGACAATCCAAAATTTGCTGAGTATAGCCCACACAGCACTTATCAAGCGGCTGAGTTATTTAAATTGACTGTTCCCACCGCAGATTTATTGAACTCTGAACTTTCCTCTGTCACTAAACTCCGACTGAGTTGGGATAGAATTGGTCAGTGGCTTCCTTGGATGAAGATGGGTGCACGTCTCGGTCATCTCATTTATAGTGCTTATGGAAACAAAGTGAATGGCTTTAGCGAGTTACCGCAACTGCTTCAAGATGAAATCAATACCCGCGTTCCTTTGTACAAGAATGCACCACAGTCGTTCCTTGATGTGGAAGATATGACTTCTTGGCTTTACTTCCAAAAGCACTATGATGCTTACTTAGCAGGCGAAGTCTTTCCTTTACCAGAAGTAGAAGAGATTTAGGTTGCTGATGTTATGAAACTCTACGCTTTTGCTGAGAACTACAGAGAAAAAACAAAGTTAGGAGAAGGAGAAAGGTCAATACTTTAACACGAGGTAGACAAAGTAGAAATATGTCTCTCGCATCAGAAACTCAAACTGGCTTTTGAAACTGCGATAGCGAGTCGTAGGCGTAGGGGATGGATGAACATCCATTCCCAAGTCTTGTGCCATTAACACGGCTCGCTTAAGATACAAGGGATCACTCACGATGAGAAACTTAGATAAATGGTATTTGGAAGCCACTTTCTGAGCATTTTCAAGGTTCTGGTGAGTCGTGTGAGATTCTGTTTCTATGAGAATATTGGCTTCTTTTACCCCCCGCGCTATTGCATAGCGTTTACCCACCACGGCTTCAGCAAGATGATCGTTTTTGCCAACGCCACCAGTGAAAATGATAGTGCGTACAGCCCCTTTTTTGTAGAGATTAATGGCGTGGTTGATTCTTTCTCTGAAAACTGGTGATGGTTCGTTTCCCCAAACTGCTGCTCCCAAAACTATTGCAGCATCGGATTTGACGACACGATTGGCGCTCCCGTAAAAGTATATGTTGAATGCTGTGATTGCGACTACTAGCAGGGGTGCAGACACAATTCCAAGTAAGACCAAAGCTAGCCATTGTGTTGTAGTTTGGTAACTGGGCATTGGTATTAGCTCCCAATCTAAAATTTAAAAAACTTCATCTCCCTTTTAACAACTTTACACAGCTTCTAACAACGTCCAAAAGTAACCATCTGGTGCAACGAAGGAGAAACTCATCTCTCCAAACTCGTTGGGAGCTATACTTGTATACTTACACACAGGGCTTGTTTTGATGCGATCGCAGTACATCTCTAATTCTTTAACCCGGTAGGTGTAAAGACAAATTCCCAAGCAGCCTGGTTGTGCAGCTTCAAACCGGGAATCTAACTTGACATCACTTGGAAAGCGAACAATGTAAAGTCTACCGGAACGGGCATCATTCAGGTTGGTTTGAGAAGACCGGGGATCATCAAAAGCCGTGACATAAAACTTTTCTCCTGGTTGGAGGTCAAAAATCTCTCGACCAGCTAAAGAAGATTCGTAGCTTGTCTCTACATCGTCACGCACGCGCAGCAAATCTAACACTTCGTCATAAAACTTCAGAGTTTCTTTGGTATCGTCTTGAATAACCATGCCCATATGCGTAAACTGGCTTGTCTTCAAGGCAGAACTTTGGTTAACGTTGCCGTAATGTGGCAGTGTATAACCAAATCTCTGAAAGAGAACCTGTCGCGTTAAAGGTTGCAACAAAAGCATTTCTCGCACCCCAATCGCTGGTTCGATAAAAGGACGGCTTTTCTTCTCTTTGTTGTAGATAACTTCCCAATGGGGGAATGTATGTCTCACAGCCCAACCAGCTGCTTTGGCTTCATCTACATGGTTTAATATGTTTATCACATCATTCGTTAAGGTTGTTGCCCACCGATTTCCCGTTACCTTCATCGACCCCATCCCTAACCCCTCGTTGGTGGGATTTTGCCAAATCATGAGACGCAGCAAACCATGATCCGTATCTTGGTGATAAAGGCGAATTGAACGTAAAGATGAATTGACACCGTATAATTGGTGTGCCGCAGCTTGTGACAATTCACCTATTTGACCAACTCGGTAACCAAATAATTCCCAATATTGAATCGCAAAAATTGGCTCTTTGACGCCAATACATACTTCGTATATACCTTCAATCTTCTTGTGTTGCCCCTGATACATAGTGATTATATATAATCAAAGTGCTTTTTTTACAGTGTTGGGTTATCACTTCATTTCTGGAACTAAGCTTTAGGGATTGTAACAAGGATTTGTTTAATTTCTTAACGAAGAAATTTATAAGATTGATGTAGCTATCTTAGAATGATTGCGAAACTCTTTCATTTAGACTGTCATTTGTCCTATGAGAGAAGGTTTAGAAATCTGCATCTCTAGGACAACCTGATGTCATACCTCACGACTAAGATAGCACTACCATATTTATTTGTTGGACAATAATGAAAATTGTTTTTTTGAAATGGAAACTTTTTTAATTATATAGTTTTTAAATTTTAACTAAATTATCATAGAAAACTCTATTCACAACATTTGAGTACAAAAATTTTTGTATTTTTTTAGAAAAAATAGTTTTAATATTTTATGCCAAACAGACAATCCATAGTAATCTACACTTGACAAGTATGATTTTTAACATTATCTTTACTTTACTATAACGACCTTTATAGATTCTTTGACCATTTTTGGGAAATCTTAGCAAAATTGTGCATAATTTCTTTAGCAATGTCCATTATTCTAGACATACCATCTTTTTTGTAGCTAGAATAAACTTCTTTGACTTAGCTAGTTTCATCATTTGGCTGTAACAGATATTCAGGGTGGCTCTCTATACAAAAACAACTTGAACGTGAGTCCTCTGAGAGTTATGAAGATATTGCCTTCTGCTGTTTATGGAGGCGTGATGTTGCAGTACGTATATTTAGAAAATGTTGGGTCAACCACTATTAAACTATATTTGCAGACACTACTAACTGGTTTCGTTTTGTGGTGTACCAAAAGCATATCTATAGAAAAACTAGAAAATAGACCTCTTGCACGAATGCAAAACCTGCTCTCATTCCCCAACCCATTTTCCCAAAATTGGGAGAAGGGGAGCCCATCTCAAAGTCTCTATCCCAAACTTGGGATAGGGATTTAGCGTGTAGAGCTTTGCTCTTCAAAGAAGAGCGGGCAAAGATTCATGCAAGAAGTCTAATCAGTTGTGATTTTCTTTTGATACAGCAGGTGTCAATGTCTGTAAGAGGGGGGTTGTGTATGAAAATTCTTTTGATAGAAGATGATGAATTTAATGCTTTATTGCTTGTAAAGTCGCTCAAGGCATATAACTACCAGATCGAGACTGCAAAAGATGGCTTAACTGGATTTGAGTTGGCAAAGACATTTGACTTTGACTTGATTGTCCTAGATGTCATGCTTCCCAAAATGGATGGTATTAGCCTTTGTCGCCAACTCCGCCAGGAAGGCTATCAAACACCCATCTTGATACTAACAGCAAATGATAGTACCAGCCTTCGCGTTACAGGTATAGAGGCAGGTGCTGATGATTACCTTACCAAACCTGTTGAGATATTAGAGTTAGTCGCTCGGATTCGAGCGTTATTGCGACGGGGAAAGGTAGTCACACCTACAGTGATCAGTTGGGAAAACTTACAACTTGACATCAGTACCACAGAAGTCAGCTATAACGGCATAAGATTGCATCTCACCCCCAAAGAGTATGGCTTGTTAGAGCTTTTCTTACGAAATCCCCGCAAGATATTTAGTCGAAGTGCTTTACTTGATAGCGTTTGGTCATCTTCTGAATCTCCTGGAGAGGAAGCTGTGACAACCCAAATTAAGGGTCTGCGGCAAAAGTTAAAATCAGTGGGCATGACCGAAGATTTGATTGAGACAGTTTACGGATTGGGCTATCGACTGCGAGAAGATAAAAAAGGGGATCAAAAGCAAGGAGCACAGAAGCAGAACAAGCAGAGGCGCCAAACAATATCTAGTACACAGCTTTCAAAAAAGCGCAAAGCTGAGGCAGAGGTCATGGTTCTGGTCAAAAAAATATGGGAAGAGTTTAAAGAGAGTCGTCTGGGAGAACAGTTGGAGTTATTGGAGCAAGTATTAGCAGACTTATCAGCTGGAAGTATAGACAGCCAGCTGCTTGAACAAGCACAAACAGAAGCCCATCGCTTGGCTGGAACTTTAGGATGTTATGGCTTTCATAAAGGTTCAAAAGTCGCACGGGAAATCGAAGTCTTGCTGCAAACTATAAGTAGTTGTAAGCAATACACAACCTTGCAACTGGAGAAGTTAGAGGAATTAATGACATCACTGAAACAGATATTGCAGCAGCAGCCATCTCAACCTGCGATCCCTCCAGTCTCTAGACTACCAACAGCGCGAGTGTTGCTCATTGATGACGATATGGTGCTAGCAGAACGAATGAAAGTAGAAGCAGCAGCTTGGAATTTGCAGGTAGAGGTAGCTACAGACTTATCTGCTGCAAAAAGCAGACTTTCCTTGTCTTGCCCCGATGTCATCTTACTAGATCTGACTTTTCCAAACTCTCAGGAAAATGGTTTAACCTTCCTTGAGGAAATTACTAAGGAAAAGTTTGGAATTCCGGTTATCGTTTTTACTGCATCCGAGCAATTCCGTTATCGAGTGGAAGCTGCACGTTTGGGAGCCTATATCTTTTTACACAAAAGTATGCCTATTGATGAAGTGCTTTCAGTTGTGAGAAAGGCACTGAATCAACATACTGCTACAGAAGCTAAAGTGATGGTTGTAGATGATGACCCCGTTGTGCTAAATCATGTGAAAAATTTGCTTTTTCCTTGGGGGTTTCAAGTCACTACACTGCAACACCCAGAACATTTTTGGAAGATATTAGAAGCAACTACCCCCGAGTTACTCATTTTAGACATTGAAATGCCAGATTTTAATGGCATTGAACTATGCCAAGTCGTCCGCAATGACAGCCGTTGGAGTCATTTACCTATACTGTTCCTATCGGTTCACTCTGATGAAAAAACCGTGCAAAATGTATACGCCGTAGGTGCCGATGATTATGTACGCAAACCAATAGAAGAACAAGAACTGATTACCCGTGTTCTTAATAGAATAGATCGTACGCAAATGAGAAGAAAACTACCTGTAAATAATTAATGAGCACATATTGATTCTAGTTTTTTCAGAGAAAATAAAAATCGCAGTTTATTAGTAGTTACTTGTCATTGAAATGACCAAGAGCTACTATAATAAGCTATTTTTCATATATATTTTTCTCAAATGAGAACGCTATCTTTTTTTAGAAAGCATTTTCTCACTCTTAATTTTAAGATGATTAGAAGAAGTAGGCTTGATTAAGAAAAATTTTAACAATCAATTTGATTTTAAGTATCTATTGTTATAAATATATTATTATAAATATAGGGATTATATTTGATTTTTAAAATTTACTTGGGGTAGTTAATACCTACCATATATAATATGAATTTTTATGAGTATTGCCCACCAGACAAGTACTTAGATTTTTTTCAAAAACAAAGGATTGCTATATATTGATTTCAGTTTTTATAAAAATAAAAATTAAGCAAATAAACTGAAAAGTAAAAGTTAAAATTTTATGTGTAATGTTAATAAATTAGCTAAGATTAGTCAGCAACTCACTATGGCTTTGGAAGCAGCCAAAATGGTCATTTGGGACTGGGATCTGCTGACTAATCTTATTGTTTGGTCAAGTAGTGACGAAAAGTTATTTGGTTGGGCGCCTGGAACTTTTCCAGAAACTTACGAATCTGCGATGGCTCGTATTTACCCAGATGATCGAGAAGCTGTGGCTTTAGCGTTGAATAGCTCCCGCGCTGAGCAGCATAATTATCATCAGGAACTACGGATTTTTGGTTCTAATGGCAGCATTCACTGGATTGAGGCAAAGGGAAAGTTTTTCTACAACGATGAAGGGCAAGCAGTGCGGATGCTGGGAACGATCATGGAGATTAGCGATCGCAAAGCCAGAGAAGAACAACTGCGTTTACTGGAATCTGTCATTGTTCATAGCAATGATGCGGTCATAGTGACTGAGGCAGAACCTATTGACTCACCTGGTCCCCGGATTGTTTATGTCAATCCCGCTTTTACTCGAATGACAGGTTATACCCCAGAGGAAGTCACAGGCAAGACACCGCGTATTCTGCAAGGAGAAAAAACTGATCGAGCAGCTCTAGATAGAATTCGCACAGCGCTAAAAAACCAGGATTCGGTATCTGTTGAGTTGATTAACTATACCAAAGATGGCAGAAAATTCTGGGCGGAAATGAGTATTGCTCCGGTAATAAATGAAACAGGCTTAGTGACTCACTTTGTGGCAGTGCAGCGCAATATTACCGAACGGAAGTGGTCAGAAGTTGCCCTAATGGAGAGCGATGAGCGATTTCGTCAGCTGGCAGAAAATATCCAAGATGTCTTTTGGATGTCCGACATAATAAAGCGCAAAGTACTTTATGTCAGCCCCGCATACGAAAAAATTTGGGGGCGCACATCTGAAAGCTTGTATGACAATTTGATGAACTTTGTGACGAGTGTTCATCCTGATGACCAACAACGAATGCAAGCTGATTTTGAAGAAGGCATACAAGAAGAATTTGAGAAAGAATATCGCATCGTGCGTCCAGATGGAACAGTGCGGTGGATTCGCGATCGAGGGTTTCCGATTAAGGATGAATTTGGACAAATTACGCGCATCGCCGGGATAGCACAAGATATTACCGAACGCAAGCGCTCAGAAGCTGCTTTGAAAGAGAGCGAAGAGCGGTTTCGTCAGATGGCAGACAATATACAAGATGTTCTTTGGATAGGAGATCCAGCTCAGCCTCACTCACTCTACGTTAGTCCAGCTTACGAAAAAATTTGGGGACGCAAGCGTGAAAATATGTCTATCGATTGCATGGACTGGATGAATGGTATACATCCTGATGACCGAGAAAGAGTGCAAACGACTCTTGGTAAGCTTTTTGAAAACGCATACGAAGGAGGGTTTGAGCATGAGTATCGCATTATCCAGCCTGATGGAACAGTACGGTGGATTCGAGACCGAGGAGTTCTGATTAAGGATGAGCTTGGACAAAATCAGCGCCTGATTGGAATAGCACAGGATATCACAGAACGCAAACTTGCTGAAACTGCCCTACAGCAACTCAATGAAGAGTTAGAAATCCGGGTTCAACAGCGAACTTTTGAGCTAGAACGCTCTCAGGTCGTTCTGAAATTGCAGGTAGAACGAGAGCGGTTGATGACACGGCTTACCCAACAAATACGCCAGTCTCTCGATTTGCAAAAAGTCCTCAACACCATTGTGACTGAAGTCCAACAATTGCTGGCGGCTGATCGAGTTTTAGTCTACCAAGTCCAGCCAAATGGCTCTGGAGTCATTGTTGCTGAAGCTGTGACAGGTGAATGGACTAGAATATTAGACCATACTTTTGCCGAAGAGCATTTCCCACAAAAAGCGCAAAGGCGATATTTGGAAGGACGCATTTATACCCTTGTAGATCGTGAAAAAGAGGAAATACTGCCATGGCTAGCAGATTTTTTAGCTCAGATTCAAGTGAGAGCAAAGCTCGTGGTTCCCATTATCCAACACGATCGCCTTTGGGGATTGCTCATTGCTCACCAGTGCAGTGAACCAAGAGAATGGCAAAGCTGGGAAATCGAGTTGCTCAAACAGTTAACTAGTCAAATGGCGATCGCCATTCAACAATCAGAACTCTATCTACAACTTAAAGAAGAACTGCGCGAACGCCAGAGAGCAGAATCTGAATTACGGCGTAGCGAAATGCTGTTTCGTTCTGTAAGCGAATGTGCGCCCGTGGGCATTTACAGAGCAGATGAGCAGGGGAGGACTATCTATAATAATCCTCGTTGTCAGGAAATTTGTGGTTATACCTATGAGGAAGGGATGGGATTTGGCTGGACGCGGTTTGTTCATCCCGAAGATTTACAAGTGATTTTGTCCCAGTGGGATGCAGCGATCGCAGTCCAAAAAGAATACGTTTGTGAGCTGCGTTATGTCCACCGAGACAAAACTATTCGGTTTGGCCGTGTTAGGACAGTTCCCATCTTATCCGAGTCAGGTGAACTTACAGGTCATGTTGGCGTCATAGAAGATATCACGGAAACTCGGGCAATTGAGAAAATGAAAAAAGAATTTATCTCGATTGTCAGCCACGAACTCCGAACGCCGCTTGCAGCAATCCGCGGTTCTTTAGGATTACTCGCTGCTGGCGTACTGAAAGACCAACCAGAAACTGCTCAACAAATGCTAGATATCGCTACCAGTGACACAGAGCGTTTGGTCCGTTTGGTGAATGATATTCTTGATTTAGAACGCTTAGAAGCGAATACAGTTTCTTTAGAAAAGCAGTGGTGCGATGCCGCAACATTAATCCATCAGTCTGTGAAAACCATGCAATCCTTGGCAGCAAAAAGCCAAATCATACTATCCGTTTTGCCTAGTTCTGTGCAAGTCTGGGCAGATCCAGACCGAATTATTCAAACTCTTGTCAATTTGCTCAGCAACGCCATCAAGTTTTCGCCTGCAAATACCACAGTTACGTTGAGTGCTGAAGCACTGCCAGATCGCGTTTTATTTAAAGTTCAAGACCAAGGAAGGGGCATTCCCCATGATCAGCTAGAGAATATTTTTGTACGGTTTCAACAGGTGGATGCGAGTGACTCACGCCAAAAAGGAGGAACAGGTTTGGGGCTTGCCATCTGTCGCAGTATTGTGCAACAGCATGGCGGCAGAATTTGGGTAGAAAGCGTGTTAGGAAAAGGTAGTGTTTTCTTTTTTACTCTACCTCAACAACTTGATAGTCAAGAACTAAGTCATCAAGAGACAGAGAAAAGGTAAAGGTAGAGTTATGTCAACAAAGCGCGTTTTGGTCGTTGATGACGAAAAAAACCTATGTCTTGTAATTAAAGCTTGTTTAGAAAACATCGGAAGGTGGGCAGTACTCATAGCCCAATCCAGTAGGGAAGGACTGCTGTTAGCTGAAACAGAAATTCCTGACGCGATTTTACTTGATGTAATGATGCCAGGAATGGATGGGATATCGCTGTTTCAGGAGTTACAAAATAATCCCGTGACGCAAAAAATTCCAGTGGTTTTGCTGACAGCGAAAGTGCAGCTAGCAGACCTCAAGCAATTTACAGAGTTAGGCGTCGCAGGTGTGATTGCGAAACCTTTTGATCCGTTGAAGTTGGTGAATGAGGTGGCTGAATTTTTGGGATGGGAGTAGGGGAAGCAGGGAGCAGGGAGCAGGGGACGCAGGGGGAGAATTATTTGGGACGGTTATTGAGTTGTGTTCTATTGCGCCAACAACTTTTTCAACTCTGCATCTTTGACACTCCTGGGCCTAAAAGCATGAGGATTATTGCTTCAACCGTCCTCCCTAGATACTCAAATGCAGGCATTCAAATATCCCCGTTTGGATGCGTCCACACTTCGCAAGGACTGCCCGACCGCGTTTGAAAAGGTTTATTCTATTTCTTACTTTTACTCCCACATTTGTGAGCCACTGCGGGGGTGAAGCAGCGCTCTTTGGAGGGTATCCCTCCGCAGGCGACTGCTGAAAGGGTTCCCCGGCATAAAGCAAGTGGCGGTACAAGATCTTGGATTTTTGCTACCTTTCTTTCCGGATCAGGAGCTGTCCGCGTTTACCTACTTCGCCTTTTTTATGTGCGCATTACCACTGTGTTCTATTGTTGCATAAAGTCGCCCTAGAAGGGCGAGGCTTTAGACCCAAAATTTTCGGTAAAGGGATTTTTGCCAGCGCGTAAAGCTTTTACCCAACCTTGCTGTTGTGATTTTATTTCCTTATCGTCAGTCTGGGCAATGTGTGCCTCAAAATCCTCAATTGCTCCTTGAATGTTACCAGTCAACGCCTTAGCCAAGCCACGACTATCGCGAATATTGCCATCATTAGGAGCAAGTTGCACCGCTTTTTCACAAGCAAACATAACATCAGCAGCATATCCTCTTAAGCTACCTTGCCAGCAAAGTGAATTTAAAGAATTAGCGTCAATTTCCACTTTTGGATCTAGCTGTTGGGCTTTTGTGTAAGCTGCGATCGCTTCTTTTATCTTGCCTTCTTCTGCAAGAGTCTCTCCTTGTATGCGCCCCTACCACCTGCAACTCAATGGGGCGCACTTCACCCAGTTCACGCGCCAAATCCTGCACCAGTTCCTCAATCAAAGCAGGTTCTAAGTGAAAATGAGAACGCTCAGTTAAGCGCTCAATGATACATTTGGCATCAGTTGGTGAAAAATTCCCCAACTTGTAAAGGACATGATTGCTGAGAATATCATTGCTAATGATCTTCATACTGGGCAAGTCATTGCACTCCAGCAAATAGTGCAAATAATCCACCCGCAACGACAAAATCACCTTCACCGACAGAATGTTGAGACACTCCCCCACAAATTCAAAAAATTGCCGTCTTTGTACGGGTTCAGTATCAACAAAGAAAAATTCTTCAAATTGGTCAAAAATCAGTACTGGGCGGAGATTCTGTGCCTCACACTGTCGTAATTGTTCTAAAAGGGCAGTTAGAGAGTGAGGAGTTTTCACTTCTGAGACTCGTGATTGAGTGTTTGATACTCGTGATTGAGTGTTTGATACTCGTGATTGAGTGTTTGATAATCGTGATTGAGTGTTTGATACTCGTGATTGAGTATTTGATACTCGCGCTTGAGTGTTTAATACTCGCGCGTCAGCATCTAAGACTCTCAGTTGAGTGTTTACTACTGGTGGTTGAGTATCCAAGACTCGTGGTTGAGTATTTGACACTGGCGCTTGAGTATCCGAGACTCGCCCTTGAGTATCTGAAACTCGCTGTTGAGTATCTAAAGATAAAGTTTGAACTTCTGAGTCTCCGCCTCCACTCCGCCCACTCTTCATCTGCCGTGTTAACTCTTCCACCCAATTGGTGTAAACTCGCACTACGACAACGAAACTATCTTGAACACCAATTGCTTTCTTTTTCAAAGTCGGCACAAGTCCCGCATTGACTAACGAACTTTTGCCAACTCCTGACAGTCCATAAATGACTATTAACTTATGATCAGAACGACCTATGCGTTCAATCAAACGTTCTACATCCAGCAAACGACCAGATGCGCTAATTTCCGGGGAAACACTTTCCTGACTTTCTCTTATTAAAGGTGTAATGCTTTGCGCTTCTACTTGTCTTGTTGCTTGTAAACGACCTGCACCAATAAATGCCCGTAAACCAAATTGCTGCTCAATTGAAAGTCTTTCTTGCTTGACTTGAAAAGCTTCTAAATATAGCTTTTGTTTTAAAGATAAGCTTCATAAATGACTTAAAATATTGAGATAAAGTTGCGGCTTATGGTCAGCGACACCTATCTTTCTTGCTGCTTCCAAATGACTTCTAGCTTCTTGTTCTTCGTCTAAATTTTGTTCAGCTTGCGCCAGAAGAAATAAAAATTTCTGGCGATTAGAAATCGCGGCTACACAAACGAAGTCCGCCTGCGCGGACTCATTAGCCTGCGGAGGTAGGCTTTGTTTGTATAGCTCCAGACTTCTAGTCTGAGAGCTATTCTCTGTAGCTAAAACTTCTAATGCTTTTTCAGCCAACTTTTTCGCATCCCGCCATTTTTGATTTGCCAGAGCAACTTCAGCCAAAAAACCATAATCTTGATATATTTTCAGTGAATTTCCTTCAGCCTCATGAATTGACAAAGATTGTTCAGCTAAAGTCTTCAACTGCTCCCAATCTTGTAAATCCCTCAAAATAACGCCCAACTTATCAAGCAAATGAGCAACTAAATCTGGACGTTGGGCAGTCTCAAACACTTGCAGAGATTGCTGAAGATAATTTCTCGTTTGTTGCCAATCAGTCTCTGATATCCTAGAGGGTGGAGCTACAGTAACTAAGCCCGCCTGTGTAGACTTATCTATCGTCTCACTTCTGTGCTGATATCGAGTTGCGTTCATAGGTGTCACCTCACCCCTGCCCCTCTCCTTGCTAAGGAGAGGGGTGCCCGGAGGGCGGGGTGAGGTTTTTGAATGCAACTTAGTATGAAGACCATTTGTTTCATTTTGTCGAGCTTTTTCGTAATAACATAAAGTGATATTACTCAGGACTTTTCCTTGCTATACAAAATTATTAAGCTGCTGCCAGAAAGTCAAACTTTCTTGATAATATTCCAGAGCATTATCTAAGCGGTTATCGATATATTCTGTTAATCCCAACAAATATTGAATTCTCGCTTTTGCTTCTGCTTCTAGAACTTGTCCAGCATTTTGCAAATCTTGCCAAGCTAATTTAATCTCCCAACATCTTTCTAAAGTCAAGTTGAAACGACCAGTCAATAATTGCTCTGCTGTTTCTTGCAAAAACTCAATTAACTCATTAGGAGGAATTGCAAAATGTTTCGTTGTCGTCCAACTCTCCAAATCAGGAGCAAACTGCATTAACTTCTTGTGAACTTCATCATCAATCCACAACACCACAGGAAAAGGAAAATTCTTGCGAAACTCCTCCCGCACCTGATTTGCAGTAATCAGCATCTGGTCAAGATTCCGCACTGATTCTAAGCCCAAAATCATCAAGGCTTGCACATCATCCCGAAATTCTTCCCGAATCGCGGTATAAAGAGTCCTTTCAGATTCCTTAAGCACCAACACCCGAATTTTCACTTGACAAATTTCGCGTAACCGTTGTGTGAGACGCGATCCCGAACTGGCATAATTGCACCGTGCCAAAATCAGCTTAAACTGTCCAACAGAAGCCTCAATCGCCCAAGCCAACTGCTGCTGCAATGAGCGCTCATTCCTGACACTAATCTCTTCCAATTTGTCATCAACCATTAGTCCTTCCCCTGCTTCCCCGACTTCCCCTGCTTGTTCTCCCCAGAACCCCAACTATGGCACAATAAAAACGGTAATAAAAAAATATAGATAAGGTAATTTCGTGAGTCCAACTGATCAAGCCACCGCAAGTGCGCGTCGCGTGGTATTTCCCTTTACAGCAATTGTGGGCCAAGAAGAAATGAAACTGGCGCTGCTGTTGAACGTGATTGACCCGAAAATTGGCGGTGTGATGATTATGGGCGATCGCGGTACCGGCAAAACGACAACTATCCGGGCGCTGGCTGACTTGTTACCAGAAATCCCCGTTGTTGCCAATGACGCTTTCAACAGCCACCCCAGTGACACTGACTTGATGAGCGATGAAGTCCGCCAACAGCTGGAGCAAGAAGCGGATATTCCCGTTGTTTACAAAAAAGTCCAAATGGTAGACTTACCATTGGGAGCCACAGAAGACCGGGTTTGCGGCACAATTGATATCGAAAAAGCTTTATCAGAAGGTGTCAAAGCGTTTGAACCAGGACTCTTGGCAAAAGCTAACCGGGGTATCCTCTATGTGGATGAAGTGAACTTGCTAGATGACCATTTGGTAGACGTACTTCTCGACTCCGCAGCCAGTGGTTGGAACACTGTAGAACGGGAAGGCATATCCATCCGTCACCCAGCACGTTTTGTGCTTGTTGGTTCTGGGAACCCTGAAGAAGGTGAACTGCGTCCCCAACTGTTAGATCGATTTGGGATGCATGCAGAAATCCACACAGTCAGGGAACCAGCCTTACGCGTGCAAATCGTTGAGCAACGGTCGGAATTCGACCAAAATCCACCAGTATTTCTGGAAAAGTACAAATCTCAGCAAGACGAACTGCAACAGAAAATCATCAATGCCCAAAAGCTGTTGCCATCCGTAACAATAGATTACGATTTGCGGGTGAAAATCTCTGAAGTGTGTTCTGAACTCGATGTAGATGGTTTGCGGGGAGACATTGTCACGAATCGTGCAGCCAAAGCGATCGCTGCATTTGAAGGACGTACCGAAGTTACAGTTGAAGATATTCGCCGTGTGATTACTCTATCTCTGCGTCACAGACTCCGGAAAGATCCATTAGAATCGATTGATTCTGGCTACAAAGTAGAAAAAGCCTTTAGCCGTGTCTTTGGGGTAGAACTACCAGAAGATACGACACAAAAAAACGGTACAGGACAGAAGTTAGGAGTGAGTCGATAGTCCATAGCCTGTAGTCAAAGTACTCACTCTTGAACGCCAGTCGCCACTCGCTTCTCAAACATTCAAAATTATCAATTCAAAATTCAAAATTAAAGGTTTTTGAACTTTGAATTCCCCTGTTCGTGCAGCGTCTCCGCTAGTGAGAAGGAGGTTGGGCTGGCTGGCTCTTCTTGACTCTTGACTCTTGACAAATTATGAGATTTTGGCGCTTTTGGTTCGACACTTTTGTATTATCCAGCCAATACAATCCGCCTCGGTTTGTAGAGATGCTGATGGTACTGCTAGCAATTGCAATGCTAATTGTTTGGAATTTTACACTGGCCATCCCCTACATGATACTGGGTTGGAGCTTTGTGGTTGGGGCATCTATTTCTATCTTGGTAAGAGAAGCCATTGCTCCTTCAGTTGATATGCGTGTTAATCAATTAGCTGCATTGTTCTTTCTCAGTATCAGTCTTTATGGCTTTGTTTATGTGTTTCAAACTCTTTAAAAGGGAACAGGGAATCCCTAAACTTAAAAGCTCCTTATTTTGACAGAAGCAAAATTGCTGAGGTAAGATTATAGATTGTGTGTCTAACTCCTGCTCGGATCAGGTAAAGACAATGCAAAAGCTGGAAAGCTTTCTTAAGAGCACACAGTCCAGCTACCTGTACGGCAACCTCAAGGACAATTCCATGACCTACGCAATTATTGAAACTGGCGGCAAACAACTACGAGTTGAGCCAGGTCGCTTTTATGACATTGAACTGCTTTCTGCCCAACAGGACGAGAAAGTTACCATAGAAGCAGTATTGTTAGTGCAGCACAACGGCGAAGTCACCATAGGACAACCGCTTGTGGCAGGGGCAAAAGTAGAAGGTACGGTGTTGCGGCATTTGAGAGGTCGCAAAGTCCTGGTTTATAAGATGAAACCGAAAAAGAAAACCCGCAAAAAGCGGGGTCATCGCCAGGAAATCACTAGATTATTGATCAACTCGATCAGTCTCAATGATTCAGTGCTTGCTTCTGAAGAAACTGCAACTGCTGCAACACCTGTTGCTGAAAACCCACCTGCTGAAGAAGCTGTTACAGAATAATAGATAAAAGCTAAAGTACAGATATAAGAGGAAATTATGGCTCATAAGAAGGGAACAGGTAGTACACGTAACGGTCGTGACTCTAATGCCCAACGATTGGGTGTCAAGCGCTACGGTAGTGAAGTTGTGCGGGCGGGAAATATTTTAGTGCGTCAGCGCGGCACGAAATTTCACCCTGGTAACAACGTTGGTATTGGCAAAGATGATACTCTGTTTGCCTTAATTGATGGTGTCGTCACCTTTGAACGTAAGGGCAAAAATCGTAAGAAAGTTAGCGTTTACGCAGTAACTGCAGCAGCTGAGACAGTCGCCAGTTAATCATAAAGTGAGCCACTCACTAGACCTCTTGCATGAATGCTATAAAAGATTTGTAGGATGTGTTAGGACGAAGTCCGTAACGCATCTTCTGAGATTTGTTGCGCTGCTTTACTCTCTAATTCCCCTACACAAAATATTCGTGCAAGAGTTCTACTGACTTCAAAATTCAAAATTATCTTAGAAAGTTTGCAGGGCGCGGAAAAACGCCACCTGCTACCTTACAGGAAGTCGCTACGCGTCTACAAGTCGGCAGAGCCGACGCCCAGTTCCCGTGAGAGCGACAAAGCGCTCATTCGCGCTGGATTCACCGCAAGCGACTGGCTAAACTTTCCGCAAAATTCAAAGTTCAACAAATATTTTGAATTTTGATTTGAACTTTGATTTGAACTTTGAATCGATAATTTTGAATTCCTCCGCAGGAAGTGAGTGGCGATTGCCCCGAACAGACCTTATGTCAAAAGTCCATATTTGCCATGGACTTTTGACTTTAGAAAAACTGTTGGATAAGCACAGCCAACGCGAATCCTGTGACAGAGAAAACAGACAAAACCCAAAAAGCTTGCCTTTCACTAAAGCCAGCTGCTTGAAAGTCTATCCTTGCCAATATAGTGGCAGCAACGATGAGTAAGATATCAAGGAAGACTCGGAACCAAGCTAACATCAAAAAGAACAAGAAGGCGGCTAAAAGGGAAATACTAAAAGACCTAAACTTTGATTTGAATAAGACAAAAGAATAGTCTGCAAGCCTCCTCCAGGAAGTAGTTAAGCCTCCAATTAGAAATACAATAGCAATCACCGTGAGCAGCCGTACAGACCAAGGAGTATGCGCTTGAGATGTTACCCAACCGAAGGTCATGTAAGTAAGCAGCAGTAATGCTAAGGAAACGAAGGGAAGTCTTTTCAAAATTGACATGGGTTATTCCCACTATAAAGACAGACCACGATTGCCACAACTATCTAAAGCATAAACGTACTGCTCTGTAGGGAAGGACGAATTGCTTCCCTGTAATATAACCCGTCAAAACAAGCCAGATTTAGTTGATAGATCTTGGCTTTAATGGCTTAGACTATAACTTTATCATCATATTTTTTTTTACTTTAATCAAGAGGCTGTTATGCTCTCCCAATGAAAGCAAAGTAAGTTTGCAAAGAATTCTCGTAGAAATTGTTAAATATTTTCATAAACATTTGTAAACTGTTAGCAGCTAAGTAGCCGCGTGTCATGTCTTGTTAAGGAACTATCATGAGACAACTTGTTATACCTGAGCGTGTATGCCTGACTGGTCATATATTGGCAAAGGCTTTTGGACTGGTGGGCATTCTATTGGTCATACCTAATGCCGAAATAATTTTAAACTCTGGAGAAGTTGGACAAACAGCCATGCAGCTGAGTTTGGCTGATGGCGGTGTGGTAGATATTATTTTGGGGACAATAGCTGTCTCGATTTATGCATACCGGATACTGGGATGGCGCACTTGGCTAGGGTTCATGCTGCCAGCTATGTCAATCTCAGTGGGCAGCGAACTACTGGGAACTAGCACTGGATTTCCCTTTGGGGACTACAGTTATTTGAGTGGCTTGGGATATAAGATTGCAGGGCTTGTGCCATTTACAATTCCCTTATCCTGGTTTTACGTGGGCTTGTCTTCTTACCTGATTGCTCGTGCTGGTCTGAGGGTAGCTCAAAATCCCAGTTTACTACGCCAAGTAGGTGCCGTAGTCTTGGGCGCTTTGCTTTTCACCTGCTGGGACTTTGCATTGGAACCAGCTATGAGTCAAACATCTTTCCCCTTTTGGTATTGGGAAAATCCAGGAGAGTTCTTTGGAACACCCTACCAGAATTATGCAGGTTGGTTTGGCACGAGCGCTCTCTTCATGACTGTAGCAGCCTTGCTATGGAGAAACACGCCCATTAAATTAGAGCGATCGCAACTCTGGGTGCCCTTAATCGTTTATTTAAGCAATTTTTTCTTCGCTGCTGGACTGAGCTTAGCTGCTGGATTTGCTATCCCAGTTTCTTTGGGCTTTGCAATTGGCGTAGTTCCTGCTGTTGCACTCTGGTGGAGAGCAAAAGCCGCATCTGCTCAAGTTGCTGTTCCACCGACAACCACTGAAGTTTCTGTAGCAAGTGTCAAAGTTGCTGTTGAGTAGAGCTTTGATTTCTATCGCCGGGTATTTTGCTGTGCTAGACACGTGGACGATAGCAAGTGCTATCTCACTCTTATTACTGCTCATCCAACTACCAGCAACAGCAATTTTGCTGTCGCGCCTCCTCAAAGGACCTAACCGTCGTCCTCCCATTACACCCCAAAATCCTACACCAGAACTTTTAGGCAATGTCAGTGTTGTTATTCCCACCTTGAATGAGGCTCTTCGTATTGCTCCCCTGCTTGATGGGATAAGTCAGCAAAGCTACGAAGTTCGGGAAATTATTGTTGTCGATAGCAGGTCTGGTGATGGTACACCAGACTTGGTAAAAGCAGCACAGCAGAAAGACCCTCGCTTTCGCCTGATGACAGATGATCCCTTACCCACTGGTTGGGTGGGGCGTCCTTGGGCGTTGCATTACGGCTTTTTGCACACCTCGGAGGCGAGTGAATGGTTTCTAGGTATGGATGCTGATATACAACCATCACCTGGTTTAGTAGCTGGGTTGGTGAAGACTGCAGAAGCTCAAGGCTATGACTTGGTTTCCCTTTCACCCCAGTTCATTCTCAAGTATCCAGGAGAGTGCCTGCTACAACCAGCCTTGTTGATGACTCTGCTTTACCGATTTAACCCTGCTGGTGTCAATACCGAGCAGTCAGAACGGGTGATGGCAAATGGGCAATGCTATCTGTGCCGTCGCTCTGTTCTGGCGGCTGTAGGTGGTTATACGAGTGCGAGTCATTCTTTTTGTGATGATGTGACTTTGGCACGGAATATAGCCGCCTCTGGGTTTAAGGTCGGCTTTTTAGATGGGGCAAAAGTATTCAAGGTGCGGATGTATGAGGGAGCGAAGGAAACTTGGGAACAATGGGGGCGTAGCCTTGATCTTAAAGATGCTTCCTCCCGCGCTCAACTTTGGGGAGATTTATGGCTGCTCTTGGCAGTGCAAGGTTTACCCCTCATTGTCGTCCTCACTTACCTTTTTTCTTCTCCTACTCCTACACTCTTCAGCTCCCCCACTCCTCTCCTTCTCCTATTGGCACTGAATCTCTTTCTACTGGTGATTCGCTTTGCAATGCTTTTTGCGATCGCACCTTCATACGACCGTACTCAAGCAAAAGGTGGCTGGTTGTTCTGGCTATCACCTCTAGCTGACCCACTCGCAGTTGTGCGGATTTTCTTATCTGCATTCCGCATTCCCAAAGAGTGGCGAGGGCGCAAGTACAGTGCTAAATTATGAGCCCTATGGGCACCACGGACACTTTCCACCCTAGAAGTGGAAAGTGGCGTCAAGCGACTGGCGTGAGCGCAAAGGGTGTGGTGTGTGGCAGAGGCATATGCACTCATGGGTTCGCGCGAGTGTGTCAACTGTTGTACAACTGTCCGTTGAGCCAGTGCTTAAGCAGAGTTAGACCGCTCTCACGGCGCTGGCTCGCCAACGCTCAGGACTCTTCTTCACCTCCTACCTTATCGCCCCGTTCCAGTTCCCAGAGAATTTGATTACCTTCACGCCGCACCCGTGATACAATCCAGTTCCGCCAGCGCCACTCATCTCCACGACTAGTAACAGCGCTAGCATGGACATCCATCAGGTCTGCCAGCTCAGAACTAGTGATAAGGAAACCTTTTTCGGCAATTTCGTCCGCAATGCGGAGGGTTTCAACTAAATTGCGCAATTGCGTTACCCTCATTTCTCGAGGCAGTTCCTCGTTTGCGGAAGTATTAGGATGGTTATGTAGTTCCATGTTAGTTATATTTGTTACAAAAGTACTGATTTCCTGTTTCTTTTTGTTAATTATTGTAGGGTTTGTTTGAAAATCAGATCCTCTTGATATGTCTTCTGGCTGGCTTTTTTGCTCTAAAGATTGCTGCACATGAGAGAAGTCTTGTTGTTGCAGGGATAAGGTTTTGCCATGAGCGAATGCGCGGGCGATCACATCACAACGTTCGTTACCTACATTACCTGCATGACCGCGAACGTGCTCCCACTTAACTTGTGGGCTATTGAGTTCGTCTAAGATTTCCAGCAAGTCTTGGTTGAGTACAGGGCTTCCATCTGCCTTTTTCCAGCCCCGCTTTTTCCAACCTCTCACCCACTTGGTCACACAGTTAATGAGGTATTCGCTGTCAGTATGGAGGGTAATAAGTTCGGTTTGTCCTGAATCTTTTAAAAATTGGAGGGCGGCGATCGCTGCTTGCATCTCCATCTTATTATTAGTAGTTCGGGAAGATGCACCGCCTATTTCATGAATGGAACCATCACTGAAATAGACAACAACACCCCAACCACCGGGACCAGGGTTACCTGTGCAAGCACCATCAGTGTATATACTTTTAATTGTGGAAACTAAAGACATAGTGAGAATTTTAAACCGCAAAGGCACTAAGGATACGAAGATATTGGCGGCGAGAGACACAAAGAAGTATTAAGGTTAGCACAAAGGCGATTGCTGTTTGTTGGGTCTTGATAGAGTTTTAATATTTGCTTGAGCTATGTAGGTGATTAAAAGCGAACACCAACAGACAGGAGAGTCAGTACATTATTCAAAGCCTATTTACTTAGGTTATGTTAGGTTAGGTAATTAACGGCGAAATAGGCGAAAGATGAGGGCGATTAAAAATGGGGCACTAAATACA
This sequence comes from Nostocales cyanobacterium HT-58-2, assembly GCA_002163975.1. GTDB lineage: Bacteria > Cyanobacteriota > Cyanobacteriia > Cyanobacteriales > Nostocaceae > HT-58-2. Next base: position 1,394,872 of record CP019636.1, read on the forward strand.
ATGCTCCAAAAAAAGACTGGTGAAACTAGGAAAGAAAAGTCTTTATAGGAAGTAACAGGGGGTTGTTTGGCAGAGATAGCAGTTGCTGTTAAGCCGCTGATGGCAAGTCCAATCCCTGCAAGCGCTATGGTGTTATCTAGAGCGCGATCGCTTTTGGTTTGTTCTAGGTCAATGATACCCTGGATAGTGCTGTTGAGATTTTGCAGTAAGGTTAACCCTGGGCTGAGATTTGCATGGTCTGCTTCTACTTGTCGCTGATATTTTTTGGCGTAGATTTCACGCTCGCTGAAGGTTTTTAGAAATTCTAAGTCGCTACCTGCATATTTTTTCTGCATCTCATCTAAACGAGATTTATAATTATCTAGGTTTAATTGAATGGTACGGCTTTGATTTTCTAGATAGTTTAAGGCAATAGTATAATCCGACAAGTTAATTAAGTTAGCTGTCAAAGTTTCTTGTAGTTTGCTGATTTTTAAACTGTTAGTTTGTAAGAGTCGTGGTAACTCACGAGCTTGCTTTATGGATGGTTGTATTTCGACGTATTCTTTTTTTAAAAGCGTTTTTTGATAACGGCTTTGATAATAAGACCAAACGACTTTATGCCGATATAGCCATAAGCGCAAAAAATCGTAATAAGCACTCTGTACCCGCTTTCTCATTTCATCAGGTGATATTTTATCGGGAAACAACCAAATTAAGACATGATGATTTTCTTGTCTAAACTTTTCCCAAAATTCTTTTCCATTTAAACCTAAATTTTGGGGACAATACCACAATTCAAAAATTGTTCCTTCTTCTAACTTGCCCTTGCCAATAATATCTCGTTTCCAGTCGTAATCGCTAAGAATTTGAGTGTAGCACTTTTGAGCAATCTCCTCAATTTCTACATCAGTTTTATGACTTGTCAGTTTGCCCCAAAGTAACCAAGTTTGTCCAATTGTTCCTGTTTGTCCAGAGATGTGTTGGGTAATTTCTTGTTTTAGTTTCAGGAATGGTTCATCTTTGATATCTTGTGGTTCATCGTTATATTTACCGTTAGCATCTCGTTTCCTGGAGTCATTAACCCGGAGAGCATATGTATCGCCTATTTGTAGGGGATAATAGTAACCATCTAGCGGTGCTTGGAATTCCCTAGTTTGGGTATCGAGTAACTCGATAACATCAACGTCTGTGTTGTGATATTTCTGGATTTGTGCATATTTTTCTTGAAAGCTTTTTTCGTCTAAATCACCGTAGATTTTTTGACAGAAACTACGGCAGTTTTGGTCAATTTTTGACTGCTCTTGTCCTAAACCATCTTTCAAGTCATAAAGGAAGAAATCTATACTGGGATAAATAATTTCCTCTGACATTTTATTTACTCCCAGAAATAAACTGCCAAAGCCGTTTCAAGAGGTTTGGTTTTGCTTTCGCAGCAGCCACAGAATCATCAGCACTAAAAGTATCAATAACTGAGTTAGTGAGTTCTTGATTCGATTCTTTTGGCAGAGGGAGTGGTGGAAACCCTTTATTCCGCTGACCAGCTTCTTTTTTCAATGTTGTCAGCTCTTTTTGGTATACTTCATCTAACGGTGGATAACTTTCAGCAATAATATCTAGGTTGCGAATATTGCTTGGATTGGCTTTTAAATCTTGAGCGATCGCCTGAAGCTGCTTTTGGATATCCTTAGGCAAAGATTCATTCAGCTTGGCTAGGGCATTGTGGAATGCCATAACAGAAATTATATCGTTAGGCTGCATAAGAATTAGTGATTAGTTATTAGTTATTGTCTCGTTCCCAACCTCAGGCTAGGAATGAGGGACGAGGGAAGCAACCAGTGATTGTAAAAGCTGCCCAATAATAGGGATCGTCAAAATGCTTCTGTTTTTTATCTGCAAGTTCCATATTACGGAATTGCGATAACTTATTTCTGATGTGAGGGCGGAGAGGTTTTTCATCTTGCGGTAGCTTCTTGAAGATGACTTGACACAATCTCTCCAGTTTATAATCCGTGAGGCTGCGAAGCCATATTTTGGCTTTTGCTAACGCAATGGCTGGTGATTTGCCTTTCTTGAGTTGCCAGTAAAAGTACATGATGAGCAAACTACTCGCATCGTCATTGACAGTCGTCCATAAAGTACTGAGAACGTTGGTGACACCTCGGTAAACAAAAGCACTGACTAAGCCAACATATTCATTTTCTATGGTTTGGTTGCCAGTTAAGGCAGTTTCGCAAGCAGCAAGGGTGACAAGTTGATAACCTCTAAAATCTATATTGCAAATTTCCTCCACCGTGAGTTTATCTTCACCACTCAGGGCAAGGGCAGATTGTTTGGGATGCTCAAAATCATAACTGCCATGCCCGGTAAAGTGAAAGATATTGTATTGAGCAGCAAGAGCTTCTTGTACAGCTATTTTGGTGGCTTGTTCGCCAGAAATCCGCTTGTTGTTGGGATGGTTGAAGAGCTGGTTAATAGCAGCAGATTCAATTTCGGCATGAGGTAGTATATCAAAGCCTGCGCTGTCGGGATGTTCCACACTCAGTAGTTGGGGGAATTCCTCGTTGCTTGTTGACGAAATCTGCTGTAAAAATATGCCGACTTGGGCGCTGGGTAGATAAGTGGTGGTGAAATGTTCGGGAAACAGCGCATGCAGGGGAAAACGGGGCAAGTCGCGGTGAGGAAGCAAAATGAGATTTTGGATGAATTCGTGGTGAATTTCGCTCAATATAGCTGAGATATTGAGGATATCACCCAGCTGGTTGAGCATTTGAGGCAAGTTGTCACGCCAGTTGTTTGCTTGTTCAACTTGCTGATATTTGGTTTTGCGGTAATCCTCATATTGTTGATTCCATTGTTTCACCCAGGTTTCAAACTCGCCCAAAAAGGAGGGAGTAGAAACGACGCTGGGTTGAGCAGCGTTATGTTTGATAATGAAAGTGCTGAGGGCAAAAGGGCTGAGATGCCAATAGACAACAGCAGTTGTAGGATTTGTCAGCTGTTGCATATCAGCATAGCTGGGATTGAGGATATCTTGCTTCTGGGCATCTAGAATCCAGGTGAGATAGAAATTTTTATTTCTCTCAGCAGCTTCTAATCCCAAAACTAATTCACCGTCCTCTACTAAAACATCAACCCGCATCTGCGAGAAGCTGATAAATTTAACCGCCAATTGTCGTTTCTCGCCAGAAGATTTTTTGCTGTTGAATAGTTTCGTAAAAACTTCCAACACATGTCGCCGCCATTCCTTCGCTGCTGCTGTTTCTCCCAAAGCTAAAAGGACGCGAATTAAGTCTCGCAAAACCTCCAGATGCAAGTCAGGGAAATCTGCTTCCGTGAGAGTTTTCAGCGCTTCGTTGTAACTTTTGACAGCTTTGTGCCAATAGCTGTGGGGACGGAAATCTATTCGCCCTCGGTTGTAGTGTGCATTACCTATTGCTTGATGCAATTGTCCCCAACCTTCTGGGTGAGTGTGTTGGTGGCAATACTTCAACCCTTCCTCATAGCTTGCCAATTGCCCCTCATAGCCGCGCTGGTTAAGAGTTCGATTTGTCTGTACTATGCCAATCAACAAACTCGGTAGCGGATTAAAGCTAATTGAACTTCCCGCAGCAATACCTCGGTTTTTCCAAGCACTATGGTTGTCGGGTTTGATTAAGAGTACTTTGTCGAAGGATGCGATCGCTTCTTCAAATCGCCCTAACTTACCCAGCGCCACACCCCGGTTGTACCAAGCTTGATGGTCGTCGGGTTTGAATTCAATTGCTTTGTCGAAGGATGCGATTGCTTGTTCAAATTGCCCTAAGTTACAAAGCGCCACACCCCGGTAGCACCAAGCTTCATGTAAGTCGGGTTTGAATTCAATTGCTTTGTCATAGGATGCAATCGCATCTTCAAATCGCTCTAAGTTAACCAGCGCCAGACTCCGGTTGTACCAAGCTTGATGGTAGTCGGATTTGAATTCAATTGCTTTGTCATAGGATGCGATCGCTTCTTCATATTGCCCTAAGTCACGCAGCGTCAGACCCCGGTTGTTCCAAGTTTCATGTAAGTCGGGTTTGAATTCAATTGCTTTGTCGAAGGATGCGATCGCTTTTTCATCTCGCCCTAAGTTAGCCAGCGCCACACCCCGGTTGTGCCAAGCTTCATGTAAGTCGGGTTTGAATTCAATTGCTTTGTCATAGGATGCGATCGCTTCTTCATCTCGCCCTAAGTTAGCCAGCGCCGTACCCCGGTTGTACCAAGCTTCATGGTCGTCAGGTTTGATTTCAATTGCTTTGTCGTAGGATGCGATCGCTTCTTCAAAATTCCCAGCCTCAAATTGTTCATTACCTTGGTAGAACCATATTTCTGCCTCATTGGTACTCAAATCACCAGCAGTATTGAACTGATTAATAAGTGCCTGAATAATAAATTGTGGATCATCTGTTTCAATTCCTAGCTGCTGAACAAATTGCTGGCGTAAGTTTTCATCCTGCTGTAACCTCACAAACAACTCATCCAACGTGATAGTGTCTGCATCTCCCTCTTCTCCTTCCTCTGCGTCCTCTGCACCTTGGCGGTTCGTTTCTCCTCCTCTGTCCAACAACCGCATCCCAATATCACGCGCTACATCTCCAACTTCCCCAACATCCAACTCACCCAGCTGCACCATCCGAGAAGCTAACTCATCATTCGGTGCGCTTGATGCCAACAATCTTTCCCCAAAGCGCCGCAACCACTCCACCAAACCTGCTTCAGTAATTTTATTTGCATCCAAAAAACCTTTTACCCGTCCACGACTCCAGCCCTCATTCACACGTGTCAACAGTTCGAGAAACAACGCTTCATACTCCGCATCTGTCCGTTGTTTAGGTGGTTCTACCTTCCTTTGTTCCCCCGGTTGAGGAGATGGATGCTTACTGCCAAATAACCCCTGAAAAAACCTTTTGAGCCACTGCCAAAGTCGCTTAAGCATTTGCCGCAGATTTTTATTGCATTTATGCTGTATTTTAGCGATTTCTCTTAAAAAGCAGTGGTTTGAGTCACATTTATTTCATAAGTGCGATGCTAGCCAACATTTGCCTGACTCAGCCTACAGCAAATTCTGTATATTGACGCATCTTGGGTGGGTCAATACCCAACACAATATCGTGTTTTGGCACTCCTATTTCAACTAGCTCATTGGCAATGCCGACTTCTGTTCCGTCCTGCTGTACCCAAATTTTTCCATCAATAATGTCGAGATGAAGCACAACTCCATAGACACGCTGTGAATCACGCCAACCTACATACACCAATTGATAGCGATCCCGCTCTCGATCAAAAATTGTCTCTGCCTGAATGCGGCTGTCCCAAACTAACTGAGCGTGTTCACTTAGCAATCTTTGAATGTGCTGACGATATTCTTCTACGGCTGCCATCGTCTAATCACCTCCTGATCAATATCGTAGATCAGCAAATACATTTGATGCTGCTCAACTAGTGATTGAATAAATGATGTGGTGAAAAACTGGTCGTATATGTTATTCGGCACTGCTAAATACAATATGCGATCACTTTCTTGTACTTGCAGTGCTGCTCGATACGCTAAAAACTGTCCTAATGCACTGTAGAACTCCGAAATCTTTGATGGACCAAGAAAGCTCTTAATTTCAATGGCAATCTTATGTTCTCCTCGTTCAGCCGCAATCACCTTTTGTGCTCCTAAGTCAATTGCCAAGTTAAAACTACCAGCTTGAAGTGGATATGGATCGTGGGTTATTTGCCATCTATCCTTTTGGAGGGCTGTTTTGACAATAGTATGAAATGCATCTTTAGCAGGCATAAGTGACTGACTGCACAAGTCCATAATTAAAGATAGCTTATTGCTAGGAATTGTTCCTTTGGTGCGATCGCACAAAGTGCCAGCAGAAAGGCGATCGCCCAATTCATTGTTTAATTCCACTACAACTATCTAGAAACTAGAAATTTTATTCATTCATAATTCTCAAGGACCTGGTTCATAAACTTTTGCCAGTTTTCATTAGGAACCCAAATTTTATGTAAGTCCTTCTTTGCATCTTCCTCACTTAAATGCTCATGCAGTCGGCGATATAAATACATGAATGCTGAGACTCTCATATTAGCAGCACAATGAACTAAAACTTTTTTGTGAGTGTTGGCTTCCATAATGCTGAAAAATTCATTCACATTTTCCATTGTGGGTTTTTCCCAAACCACAGGAATATGTATGTACTGCATACCTTCAGCTTCCACAATTTGTTTTTCATCAGGTAAGGCGTTAGGAGATTTTGATGGTGCTAAATTCACAACAAGTTGATATCCGGCTTGTTGAATTGCCGAAAATTGCTCTTTTGTTGGTTGTCCTGAAGTTCCAATGAAATCTGAGATTTTTAGGTAGTTATAAATGTCTTCTATCTTATTGCCTATGATACTGCTAGGCAGGAAATTGCTGAAAGATAGTTTGATAAAACCGAAAATATTTTTAATGAAATTATTCAACATACCAAAAATACGCTACAAATACATTATTAACAAATTATTCATGCTATCTACTTTAGTAAAATAATATTATTAATTCTTATTGCTAGTGTATATATTTTCAGCAAAAAACTGATTTTTTCTAAACATCAGTTGTAGTTCACCCACGTTAGTTGTGAAGCCCCAACGTTCATAAAATGGAATCATTTCTGGTAGACAGTAAAGAGTAATTTGCTCAACTGAGGCTAACTTCGGATGCTTCACAACTTCATTAATCAACACATTTCCTAATCCCATTTTTCTATGGCTTGGTTTAACAATGACATCATAAATAGTCGCTCTATATACAAAGTCGGTGAGAACACGAGTAAAACCAATCAATTGTTCATTTTCATCTACTAATCCGATGATAATATCTGACGCTCCAAGCATTTGTATAACATCTTCATGAGTACGTTTGTTGCTCCAAAATTCATTTTTATACAGATTTAGCAAATCAGAAATTTGGTTGTCAGTTAGGTTGGCAACAACTTGGTACATCATAACTGCATTTGGTATTTATTCATTTTTTAATACTATTGTATTTGTCTCCTTACGCACAACTACAAAGGTACTCGTTAATTCCAATATTATATAAGTTGAAAATGTGATGGCTTATTCAGGTTTTACCCCAATCAGTAGTGCAAGTTCTAGCCATTTCCAATAGCAGTCTACATCTGTAAAACCAATATCTCGCAGCCAACGAAGCTGTGTTTCCACATCCAAAAGCTTATTTGATGGATCATCTTCCTCAAGTGTTCTACCTATACTCTGTAAAAAATGCTCATGCAGTTTTGGAGTAGATGAGGCGACGTGTTCTAAGTTGCAGAAAATTCCACCTGGTTCTAGCAAGTGGAAGATTTCTGTATAGAGAGAATGTTTGCGTTCATGAGTGAGATGATGGATAGCAAAACTGGAGACGACTAAATCAAACGTACCTATCTCAGGAAGCTGTTCATCCATATTATGTGCAATCACTTGCACTGTGGAATCTCCAGCAAAGCGGGTTCTTACCATTTCTAGCATGGTTGGTGAAAAGTCAATGGCAACGCTTTGGACGTGGGGACGTTCAATTTTAAGTAATGCTAGCAAACGACCATCTCCAGTTCCCAAATCAAGAATGCGCTTTACTGTTTTGGGGACGTGTTCTAGCAATATTGCTTCACCCTCAGTACGATGGGGAATCGTATCTGCTTCTGCAAGATAGCGTAACGCATGGTTTGCGGAAGTCCAAAGATTAACCATAATATTTATGTGATGATTTTTGAAATTTCTTGCCAAGGCGCAAAAATCATCTTAACGTTTTTGGGTCGTTTAGAGCTATGATTGGTGTAAAATGTGAAGTAGTATGTTATGAAAGCCTTATTTTAAAGAATTGAAGATAAAAAAGAGCGTTCTGTACAAGAAGCGCTCAAATTCGCAAAAATTCATACTAGTTCTACAAAGTAGAGTTCGCAATAGCCGCCTTCTAAGAAAGTATCAAGCATGAAGATTAGCTTGTTCCTGCAACCACGGGTCAACAGGTTGTCCATCTTTACGACGTAACTCAATTTCAATAACCATGACTGATTTTGAACCAGGAGGTGCAGGTTTTTGATGGAAAAGAATATCATAGTCTGCAGGATCATGGTTGCGTTCTTTTAACCAATCCTGAACTTTTGTTGTGGCGAAAAATGATTGCCCTTGGTCGAACATTTGGGTAATCTGCATTTGTAGAGAGAAAGGATTTAAGCGACCCATTTTCTACTGCCTTTGTTAAGTAATTTAAAGTTAGGGCTGTACCCTACTTTATGTTATCTCTGCAGCTACAAGGTTCGGTAAACCTCATAACCTATAGTTGAGGAGTCGTGCTCAAAGTTAGTCTCTACTCAAGGAAAAGCCTCCAAGCTTTCTCAGTACGGTAACCTGTAATGATAAATATATGAGTTGACCGTTAAAATCAAAGCTAGAAAGCGAATTGAGGAGCCACCAAGATGGAAGTGACATACGATTCTGATAAGCGAAAACTGCTATCATCTCTGTGTCATGGGGCGATTTTCTTTAGTACAGCATTATTTTCGATTGGTATTCCAATTGCAATTAACTTAATTTCCGACGACCCAGTTGTTAAAAGCAACGCCAAAGAATCAATTAATTTTCACTTCAATGTTTGGTTATGGGCAATCATAATTGGAGTTCCAATTGGAATTCTATCTTGGCTCACTTTTGGTATCGGCGGAATTTTGTTCTTTCCTGTTGTTGCTTTCGGCTTTTTACTGCATTGGGGACTGACAATTTGGGCATTGTTGCACTGTTTCAGCAAACCTGATGAACCGTTTCGTTATCCATTTATTTTTCGAGTTTTCTAATTATACTAACTCAAGACAAAGTTTGTTTTTAGAAAAGGGATTGGCAGAAGTATCCCTTTTTTATTTTATTATGCGATGGCCGTAAGTCCTGCGGACAGGCTACGCCAACGCGTAGCGTTCCGCAGGAAAGGCTAATCGCTCTGCTTATCGCCTTTGGCGGCTCCTCCGGAGCATCGCCAAAATTTGGTGTTTTGCGCCATCCCATGTCTCGAATCGGTTATCTGTGGCTTGATACCGTTTCTCTATAGGCAAATGTGGTGTGAGTATTCAGTGTGTTTCTCTTCACAGGCGCGACAGCTTATCAATTTCACTGTCCTAGCCACCCAAAAGGTAATTCAACTTAATTTGAATATTTGTAGTGGAACCTGCAACTAGGAACGCAGCATCATTAAACTTAGGTGGACCAGTTAGGATGACTGGATTTTCAGAAAACCCAAATCCTTCAACAGGAATTCCCAGACCATTGCGATTTGCTTTGTTGTCACTGTTGGCATCATGGAGAACAGCAACAGCATAACTGCCTGGTTGCAAATTCTTAAAAGTAATGAATAGTGGTGTCGCCGTAATTGCTGTACATTGATTTTGTACGGCATTGGAACTGTTACTCGGAAAACCTCTACCACTGGTAAATAGGCTTAAACAAACTTGCCCTTGTCGGTTTCTTAGTCCATCAATCTCAACGGTTAATTGACTATTTTGTTTGACTTGGGCAGAGGATGGACGCGTAATGCCTCCAATCATTGCAAATACCAAGGCAATAGCTACAAATTTCGGTACGCCCATTGCTCGGCTTGCTGTAATTTCTTTTACATTGAAGATACTGGACAAATTATCAAATCTATACGTCATACATCTCCTTTGTTACGGTCTTGATAAATTTATCTATTGAACGCTCAGTAGGTAATAAGCAAAAAATAGTGAAGTTGAATTCCTGATAGTGTCTGTTGAACGTTTAGTAGGTTTTAATTGTTACTTTTTATAACAAAAATTGAAATGTTGTGTCAAGGTATGAGGCTGGAACAACCTGGTTAATTGACGTGTTCTCGACAAACTCAAAAAATAGCAATAGGGAGAACAGGCAAGTGTTTGGGATAAATATCAAGTGAGACTTTTGAGGGAAAAATGCTTTTGGCAATTTCCTCGCATCACGTCCGTCTGCTTGGGTAAGGTTTGGTCTTCCACCACCACAAATTTTGGCGATACAGGCGATCGCACTCATAGATTTACCTGCTTACAAGCCTTTTTGTTCACCTCCGGACTGAACGCTGCAACTAAGCTAACTTTGCCTTCTTCTGGAACGGAACCCAATACCATCGCACTATTACCCACTTTTTGCAGCAAGCATTCGGCTACGGCTAGAACTCACTCTCTCAAACTTTCAAATCCTTACACAGCCTTTAGTCACTTAACTTAATAGAATGACCAACTGTCATGTTTTAAAAATAAAATACAAATGTGATTTCGCTTGTGGGATGTGGGTTTTTACCTCTTGAGGACAAACAAATGGTGGGTTACGGCTTCGCCTAACCCACCCTACTGGCGAGACACAGCTAAATTAGTGCATTAGATTAGGAGTCAACTTCTGTGCTAAAGCACTACTACGAGCTTTTTCTATCGCATCATTTTAGTCGTGTCGCGCCACTACAAATTTATTCACTATAAGGTAGGCAAGATGCCTGCCCCACAAGAAAATACAATCAACCCAAAGCCGATCGCAACTCACTGCGCGCTTGTTCTAACGCCTCTGGCAATTTACTCGCATCGCGTCCGCCTGCTTGGGCAAGGTTTGGTCTTCCGCCACCACCACCACCACAAATTTTGGCGATCGCACCAATAAATTTCCCTGCTTGCAAGCCTTTTTTGTTCACCTCTGGACTGAAAGCTGCAACTAAGCTAACTTTTCCTTCTTCTGGAACGGAACCCAGTACTACTACACCATTGCCTAGTTTTTGCAGCAAGCGTTCGGCTGCAGTTTTTAAGGACTCTGGATCAACGTCTTCCATCTTGGCGACGAGAATTTTATACTCACCAATGGATTCAACTGTTTGTAGCAAGCTATCAGATTTAGCAATCGCAAGCTGTGATTTCAGGGTTTCCAGTTCCTTCTGGGTGGTTTTGAGTTCGTTTTGCAGAGTGGTGATTCTGTCGGGGAGTTCTTCGGGTTTAACCTTGAAGCGATCGCTCAAATCTTTAACGACTTTATCGCGGACATTCAGGTAATCTAGTATGGCAGGACCAGAAACAGCTTCAATCCGTCGCACTCCAGAAGCTACACCTGCTTCCGAAACGATTTTGAAAACGCCTATCTCTGCGGTGTTACTGACATGGGTACCACCGCACAATTCCATTGAGACACCAGAGAAGTCTATCACGCGCACTTGTTCGCCGTATTTTTCCCCAAACATCGCAACAGCACCTCTGGCTTTTGCTTCTGCTAAAGGTAAAATTTCCACTTTGGCAGAATGGGCTTCGGCAATCCAAATATTCACCAGTTCCTCAACTTGCTCTATTTCTTCTGGTGTCAGAGAACGCGGACAGTTGAAGTCAAACCGCAACCTGTCGAACGATACGAGGGAACCTGCTTGCGATATCCCTTCATCGACAGTTTTCTTTAACGCTGCTTGCAATAAGTGAGTTGCAGTATGGTTGGCTTGGACACGACGCCGATTTGCTGGATCAATTTGCGCGGTCACAGCATCTCCTACTCGGATTGTACCGCGTTCGATGTGTCCAAAGTGGATAAAGAAATCAGATTCTTTCTTAACATCGTGAATTGTCACAAGGACGCCATCGCCGGATATATAACCGCGATCGCCAATTTGTCCCCCTGACTCGGCATAAAATGGGGTTTGGTCAAGGACAATTTGTACTTTGGTTCCTGCTTCTGCTTCTTCTTGGGCGACGCCATTGACCAACAGCACCTCAACCTTGGATGTGGCTACAGGTTGGGTGTAACCTAAAAATTCTGTTGCGTGGATGTGTTCTGCTAGCTTGTCGAGAGAACCTTGCACCGTTAAATCGATTGTTTTGTGTGCTTCCTTCGCGCGTTCTACTTGCTTTTGCATTTCCACAGCAAAACCCGCCTCATCAACAGTGAGGTTGTTTTCCTCAGCAATTTCTTGAGTGAGTTCTAGAGGGAAACCGTAAGTATCGTACAGGGTAAAGGCACTTTCACCACTAATTTGGGTTGCGCCTTTGCTTTGCACCTGGGCAATGATTTCCTCAAGCAGTTTTTCGCCGCGTTCCAAAGTTCTAAGAAACTGAGACTCTTCGCGTTGCAGTTCCGCTTTGATGGCGTTTTCCCGTTGCCGGACGTTGGGGTAAGCTGATTCTGAAAGGGCGATCGCCGTCTCGGCGACTTGGGTGGTAAATTCTCCTTGAATCCCAATCAATCTCCCGTGACGGACAACGCGACGGATGAGGCGACGCAATACATAACCTCGTCCCACATTAGAAGCGCGGATTTCGTCAGCTATCATATGGACGACGGCACGAATGTGATCGCCAATCACTTTTAAGGAAACTTTGGTTTTCTCATCAGCCGATTCGTAGTCTATCCCAGCAATTTCGGCTGCTTTTTTAATAATCGGGAAAACTAAATCAGTTTCGTAGTTGTTGGGAACACCTTGGAGAATTTGCGCCATCCTCTCCAAACCCATTCCGGTGTCGATGTTCTTGTTAGCTAGTGGCGTTAAATTCCCTTCAGCATCCTGGTTGTATTGCATGAAGACGAGGTTATAAACCTCAATGAATCGGCTGTCGTCATCTAAATCAATATTTTCATCGCCGCGTTCGGGGTGAAAGTCGTAGTGTATTTCTGAACATGGACCACAAGGACCAGTAGGACCAGAATTCCAAAAGTTGTCTTCTCTCAAACGTTTAATTCTGGCTTCCGGAACACCAATTTTATCACGCCAGATTTCAAAAGCTTCGTCATCTTCTTCAAAGACGCTGACAACGAGGTGTTCTGGCGGTAAACCAAAGACTTTTGTGGAAATTTCCCAACCCCAAGCTATTGCTTGTTCTTTGAAATAATCCCCAAAGCTGAAATTCCCCAACATTTCAAAGAACGTGTGATGCCGTTTGGTGCGCCCGACGTTTTCGATATCATTGGTGCGGATGCATTTTTGGGAAGTCGTCGCCCGCTTGAATTCTGGTGTACGCTGTCCTAGGAAAATGGGCTTAAATGGTAGCATCCCCGCGATCGTCAGCAGTACGGTTGGATCTTCTGGCACTAGGGAAGCACTTGGGAGAATTTGGTGTTCCCGTTGGGCATAGAAGTCAAGGAATTTGCTGCGAATTTCGTTACCGCTGAGGTACTGGGGAGTTACTGACATGGGTATTTATAAAAGTAGTATCAACTAACTAAAGTTTTGCGTTCTGAGTTCCAAGCCCTAAGTCTTAAGAAGTCTCAAGAAATTGTGAATTTCAAGCGATGAGTCGTGAGTCAATCCTAAGCAATCAGTGCTGAGTCAAGTTGTTTCTGGTTTCACAACCAATTCCAAATTCTTCTTAGCACACAGCACTCGGTACCCGGTCTTCAGCACGAATTAAGTACGTCTATATATTTTTGCATTTTGTTTCAGTTTGCGACCACTCACCTTTGCTTAAGTCGCAACTCGTGCTGCTGTTGTTTTACGCCACACTGACCTAACTTTGGTAAGATGAGCAAGCATCCTACCGATTATTACAATGGAAAGCCAAAAAAAGTTCAAAATTTCCTACAAAGAGGTAGATTATGGCGTTAAAACTGAATGTACCAAATATTGCCTGTAACGGCTGTGCAGAAAACATTACCGAATCTATTCATACAGTAGAACCTGATGCCAAGGTGGATGTGGATGTCAACGCTAAAACAGTGACAGTGGAAGCACAAGCTTCTGAAGAGTCTATCAAACAAGCAATTGTTGCTGCTGGTTATACTGTTGAAGGTTATCAATAACTATATTACTTAGTTGTTCACTGTCATTTGAAAAACTAACTTCTTCAGCACTATAGGATACAATCCCCTGTCAATATTTTCTCTTAACAGGGTATTGTTTGGCTGAGATGACTTGTTCTTAAACGCAAGTTCACGTTGTTTGTTGCTTAGCTTGAGCGATCGCATGAGTACACTCTGCGACTGAAGCACGTTCTCGCATAGCGTAGACTAAAGCTTGATATGCCGACCAATTTTCTTGTAACAGTGTTTTGGCTTGTAGGGCACAAAAGCGTTGTTTCTGCTCACAAGTGGATGCAGGAAAACCTAAATTTGTCAATACCATTGATAGCTTGCTTTTATCATCAACTCCTCCTTCCGCGTTTTGATAAACCAGCATTTCAGCCGCAATTCCTGCCATCCATATCGTGCAGTAACGTTCCAGCATTTGGGCACTGATTGTACCCTGTTCTAGTTGAGACAATAATTCGCCGTCATCAAAGCTCACACCACCTTGCCCTGGTTGTTTTTGTTTGAGTGCTTCCCAGGCAGTCAATGTATAACCCATAATAGGAATACCTAGCAGGTAAGCAACTAGAAAATGTCCTGCTTCGTGATGAATGATACGTTCTCTGTGTTCGGGCGAAAAACCAGCTATCCAATCTAAAACTAGATTTCCACCCTTGCCTTGTAAACTAAATGCGTCGAAAGTCGCTATTCCCAAAACGGTAAAGGTCAGTGTTGCTGGAATTGTAGGTGATAAGTGAAACAACGGTCCCAGCAAACTGGAAATTGTCATGATAAAGACAGATATTGCTATTAAGTTTAAGGCTGTTGTGCTCATAACTAAGACAGTTCAGCTTAATATTTCTTAATTCTTTTTTTATTATGAGTCGATATGATCTCTATTTTGAAGCCTAATTTTCTTCAAAAATCAAACTGGATATCTATACAGTGTTAACGCGTGCATCAAAAATCACAAACATTCAAGTGATTTGTTATACAATTCCCTCATCACAGGCAGTAGATATAGATATAGATGACATGCGAAAACTTTATCCACCCATCGAACCCTACAAAGAAAGTCAATTAAAAGTCTCTGAACTCCACACTATTCATTTTGAAGAATCAGGCAACCCGCAGGGTAAGCCAATTGTTTTACTACACGGAGGACCAGGTGGTGGATGTCCTCCTTTTTATCGACAGTATTTCAATCCTAGCAAATGGCGTCTTGTGATGTTTGACCAACGGGGATGCGGTCAAAGTATACCTCATGCAGAACTGCGAGAGAACACCACTTGGGATTTAGTCAGTGATATTGAAAAGCTGCAAGAGCATTTGGGTATAAAAAAGTGGGTTGTCTTCGGTGGAAGTTGGGGCAGTACTCTAGCATTAGCCTACAGTCAAACACATCCCTCGCAATGCGCCGGGCTTATTCTCCGCGGCATATTCATGTTAAGGCAAAAAGAATTGCGATGGTTCTACCAAGAAGGGGCTAGCTATATTTTTCCTGATGCTTGGGAAGAATACTTAAAACCAATTCCGCCTGCTGAACACCATGATTTGCTCACAGCTTATTACAAACGCTTGACGAGTCCAGATTCACTCACTAGGTTGGAAGCAGCCCGTGCTTGGTCAATTTGGGAAGCGAGTACGAGTCGATTGTTCCCAGATAAGGAACTCATGCAAAAATTTGGTCAGAATGAATTTGCAGAAGCGTTCGCACGAATTGAATGTCATTATTTTGTTAACAAAGGATTTTTCCAACAAGAAAATCAATTGCTTTTAAATGTTGACCTGATCCGCCATATTCCTGCTGTGATTATTCAAGGACGTTATGATGTCGTATGTCCGATGGTATCAGCTTGGGAATTACATCGTGCTTGGCCGGAAGCAGAATTTGTTGTTGTCCCAGATGCAGGACATTCAATGACTGAACAGGGAATTCTCAGTGCTTTGCTTGAGGCAACAGATCATTTTGCAGACTTCAATGAGTAGGGAACATATTTGTTGTTTGTGTGTCATCAATAGTATCCTAATTACTGTTACACTTTTTATACTAGATTCATTTTTAACCGGGTGCCCTGTGTGAATGTTAGAATCCACTGTTAGGAAGTAGGGATACCTCGATGTCAGTAGCAGCGAACGTAGTCAAATTTGGTACAGATGGCTGGCGGGGCGTAATTGGCGATGAGTTCACCTTTGAGCGTGTAGCCATAGTTGCGCCTGTTGCCGCAAAAGTATTACTCGATACATATGGTCAAGAAGTAGGCAACCGCAAAATTATTGTGGGACATGATCGGCGGTTTATGGCAGAAGATTTTGCCCAAAAAGTCGCTGATGTTGTCTCCAGCGCTGGATTTGATGTGCTGCTGACAGACTCCTTTGCCCCAACACCGGCTTTTAGTTGGGCAGCCAAGCAACAAAATGCATTAGGCGCACTCGTGATTACCGCCAGTCACAATCCTGGTAAATATCTTGGCTTAAAGGTTAAAAGTGCTTTTGGTGGTTCCGTACCACCAGAAGTCACCAAGCAAATAGAAGCACTGTTACCTACGGCTGAGGCAATGCCATCTGCCTCAACCCCAGGCAAGATAGAGAAGTTCAATCCGTGGCGCAGTTATTGTCAAGAACTAGAAAGTAAAGTCAAGATTACGCAAATCCGTCATGCGATCGCAGCGGGGAAACTCACGGTATTTGCTGATGTTATGCATGGTGCTGCTGCTGGTGGATTGGCAATGCTACTTGGCAATGATGTCAGAGAAATCAATAGCGATCGCGATCCTCTGTTTGGTGGCGGCGCACCAGAACCATTACCCAAATATCTTTCGCGTCTATTTGAGGTGATGCGGAATCATCGAGAAACTAACCAAGCTGGTTTAGCTGTAGGCTTAGTGTTTGATGGAGACAGTGATCGCATTGCTGCTGTTGATGGTGAAGGTAACTTCCTAAGTTCACAAATCCTCATTCCCATCTTAATCGACCACTTAACCCTGAGACGCAACTTTAAAGGTGAAGTCGTGAAAACCGTCAGTGGTTCTGACTTAATTCCCCGCGTCGCTGCACTGCATAACCTATCGATATTTGAGACACCCGTAGGTTACAAATACATTGCTGACAGAATGTTAGAACAACAAGTGTTATTGGGCGGCGAAGAGTCAGGAGGAATTGGCTATGGAAGCCACATTCCCGAACGAGATGCCCTGCTATCAGCATTGTACGTACTAGAAGCTATCGTGGAATCTGGGTTGGATTTAGGTGACTATTATCGTCACCTACAAGAACAAACAGATTTCAACTCCGCATATGATCGCATAGATTTACCCCTTGCCAGCATGGAAGTGCGATCGCGTCTTTTGCAACAACTGCAAACTCAACCTTTAACAGAAATAGCAGGAAAACCAGTCATTCATTGCCAGACAATTGATGGCTACAAATTCCGTCTCGCTGACAATAGCTGGTTAATGATTCGTTTTAGCGGAACCGAACCAGTTCTACGTTTGTACTGCGAAGCCCCCACCCTTGAACAGGTGCATCAGACTCTGGCTTGGGCGAAAGATTGGGCAGAATAGTTAACAGTTCAAAGTTCAACATCCATTGTTCAAGTCTTGACTTTTGACTCTTGACTCTTAACCAATGACTAAATTACTGATCGTAGCTACAGGCAATCCAGGTAAGTTGCGAGAAATGCAAACTTACCTGGCTGATTCCGATTGGGAATTAACCCTCAAACCTGAAGAATTAGAAATTGAAGAAACGGGAGACACTTTTGCAGCTAACGCCTGCCTAAAAGCCTCTCAAGTTGCACAAGCAACAGGAAGCTGGGCGATCGCCGATGATTCTGGCTTGCAAGTGGATGCTCTCCAAGGCGCACCAGGGGTCTATTCTGCACGTTATGGCAAAACCGATAGCGACCGCATTGCCAGGCTGTTGAAAGAATTAGGCGATACACCAAATCGCCAAGCGCAATTTGTCTGTGCAGTGGCGATCGCTCGTCCAGATGGTATAATTGCTTTACAATCGGAAGGTTATTGTCGCGGTGAAATACTCCATGCTCCTCGTGGTCATGGTGGTTTTGGTTACGATCCAGTTTTTTACGTTCCAGAAACCCACTTAACATTTGCTGAAATGACACCAGAAGTGAAGCGTTCTGTGAGTCATCGTGGTAAAGCTTTTGTTGACTTACTTCAAAAGTTACCCCATTTAAATAATAATTATTAGGTGTTTGGGCAAAATTAAATTCATTCGTGGAGACAGGGAACAGGGAACAGGAAAAAAATCCGCCAGACTCTCGCTCCTGAAGGATTCAGGCATTCCATTTTAGAGTCTATCACACTCAGGCTTTGCCGTTTTCACTTTTTCCTCATAGCAAGTCTTAGCATATCGAATTTTTAATTCGAGACTACGATTCCGTTGTAGAAGCGACACTCCCCACCAAAGAGTTATCAAAAACTTGATAGTCATGCCTAGCAATAAAAGTGTCACAACTCTAGCAAATTTTCGCTCGTGAGCTTGCCTTTTTTGCTGTTCTGCAAGTCGTGCTTCAGCTTCTTTGGCACGTTCTGCCTCTAATGCCTGTTGAACTTCTCGCCGATCTAATTCTTCACTCTTGACTAAAAACTGATAATCTAGATTGCTCAAGCTTTTGCCTTGTGCCCAGGTTTGAGCATCAATCAAAGCTTGTCCACGTAATAGCCGGGATTCATCCTGTTGTTTTGAAGCTATCCAGACATTAAAAACTTGGGAATAAGGGCGCAGATAAGTTAATTGTTTTTCCACCCATTCGAGGTTGAAAACTTCTTGATAAATCCGGTTCTTAACTTTTAGGAAACCCTGCTTTTTGACAACCAAACCAGATAATAACAGTTCGACTTGTTCTCGGCTGTCATCAAGTGGTATTTCAACTCCCTGAAGGATTTGCTGATAAAGTCCTAGCAATCTCCCCGCAGATTGTTCG
The DNA here is from genome assembly GCA_002163975.1 of Nostocales cyanobacterium HT-58-2. GTDB lineage: Bacteria > Cyanobacteriota > Cyanobacteriia > Cyanobacteriales > Nostocaceae > HT-58-2. The sequence goes on from CP019636.1 coordinate 1,413,575, forward strand.
TTTCCGAGAAGGCGATTGCGAATTGTCCGCAAATGCTCCGGTTCGTCTTGTGATTCCCACATATTGATGATGTGCGATCGCACTACACTTTCTACCCAAAAGGCTTCCGTACCAGGCAGCATTTTTAAATTGTCAGCCGACACTTCTTGACTTGCACTTACTAAAAGCCGACACAGCTTTTGAGTGAGAAAAGGTTGCCCACCTGTCCAAGCTAGTATTTCTTTAAGAATTATTTGGGGATTATTGCCGTTGACTTCCAGTCCCTCGGCTAGTGGTTGAGCTTCAAGAAAACGAAAACCATGTATTTCGATAGCTTTACCAATATTAAACGGAGTCGTATGATTTTGATATCGAATTAAGTTTGAGGGCGTAGCTACCCCAAAAATAGCAAAAGTAATGCGATGATATTCTGGAGAAAGTGCTCTCTGGTTGTAACAGAAGCGAATCAAAGTAAAAAAATCATCAATCGGGAAATTAAGGTTAAGAATACTATCAATTTCATCAATAAATATAAACAGTCTTTCATCAGGAAACTGAGCTAGAAGTAACGAAATAAAACGACTCAGTTTCTGAACTAAAGCAACATCATCCTGTTCTTGCCACCAAGTTTTTAAATTGACCTTTTCTATAAGTTTAAAACTCAACCATAAGTCACCCACAACTCCCTTGTACCACTGTTCAGGAGTCATATTTTCACAACCAATATTACTCATATCCACAGTGGCACACTTGAAGCCCTCTTGTTGCAGATGATGCTTTGTTTTCACCATGAGTGAAGACTTGCCCATTTGCCTGCAACTGAGGACATAGCAAAACTCACCCTGCTTCAAGGCTTCGTAAAGTTCTATGTCTGCCTCTCGCACAACATAGCTTGGAGCATCAGTGGTTAATGTGCCACCAACCTGGTATCGATAATTTCTCATTCAATTTCAAAATTTTAATGTGAAAATTTATTGTGTTTATAAATTCAAAAATTTTCCATTAAGAGTTTTTTAAAGTTTCGCCAAAATGGCAAATAGCTAATATGAATTCTCTAAATTTGTTCATATAAAATTGAGTTTAAAGTCACACAATTGCGCCCCTTTCTTTTTGCTTGAAAAAGAGCTTCTTCAGCAGCAGCAATTAACATTGCAGGTGAGTTATCATTACTTGGTTGTGCAGTAGCAATCCCCAAGCTAACAGTAAGAACTGGAGCAGGAAATCCGTCAAATTGAGACGGTTCATGGGCGATCGCTAATTCTTTGACACGCTCTCGAATGTCTTCGGCAATTTTGACAGCAGTGTCAGCAGGCGTGTGGGGCAAGATGGCAGCAAACTTTGTTCCCTCATAATGTACCATGAGAGCCGTTGGATACTTCAAAGCATTGCGGATAGTATTACCAATTTGCTGTAAACTTCTCATTCCAGCTTGATACCCGTGAGTATTACTGTAAAACTTAAAGTGGTCAATTTCACACACAATCAGAGACAGCATTGAAGCCTCTGTCTGCCATTGTTGCCACTCTGCTTCCAGATATTGATTGAAGTAATGTAGATTAACAAACAGACTGAGTGCATCAGTTTCACTGATGAGATTAGATGTTGGCTGTTCTTCCTTCAAGAGATTTGGAGAAACATTAGCCCTTTCTTGCGTTAAGAGCTGTTGGCTAAAGTAAAGGCGATATAACTCACATCTTGGGCGCGCCTGATTGCCATCTAGTTGAATAAGACCCATGCTTTCTAATTTATATGCGACGATGGCATTGAGCTGCACTCTCTCATGGACCATGACAACCTGTTGCATAGCTGACATCAATGACGGATCAGCTTGGAGTAGAGTCAAGAGTTCTCGTAAATGCTGACTATAAATTCCGGCTGGTGTAGAAGCTTTTTGTAATAATTCCTCCAGCGTCATCTCCTCCTGACGCAGATGATAAAGCGCAAGACTTATTAGATAGGGATGCCCTCCCATCATTGCCTGAAGAGGAGCAAGGCGTTGTGCTCTTTTCTCGTCTTTTGCCCAATCGAGTCCATAGCGCTGTGCCAAGATCTGCACTTGCTCAAGAGTCAATGGTGGTAATGGAAAAGTTAACCCAACATTAAAAGGGGATTGGTTTAGCTTGAGCGGAATATAGATTTCTGTGGTGTGAACCACCACTAAGCGAAGTTTTTGCCAGGTTTTCTCCTGCTTTGCCTGTTCATGCCAACATCGGAGCATTGGCAAGAAATCTTGAGCAATATTGGGATGTTCAAAAACTCGATGGACTTCATTCAAAGCCAAGACTAGAGGACTATCGACTTGTTCTAGCAAATACCCCTCGAAATAGATTTTGCAACTCACTTTGCTCCCCATCTCAGCATCCCAATAATCATCCAGATGAGGGGCGAGGTTCAACTGCCTGCTGACATTAATGCAAAACCAACGTAAAAACTTTTCTAGCGATGTAAAAACAGCTTCATCAGCTTCCTGAAAGTTCAAAGAAACGGTTTTATAACCCTGCGTTCTCGCGTGAGCAATGACCCTGTTGAGCAGCGAACTTTTCCCCATTTTCCTCGGTGCTTTGATACGGATCAAGCTCCCAGGTTGCATAATTTCACTATAAACAAGTTCTTCGAGTGGAGGGCGATCAACGTAGAGAGGAGAAGCGAGTGGCACAGGACCACTAGGAAAATCTAGCTTACTGAGTGTGACAAAATCTAGAAGACCCTTTTCTATATCAGAGAAGGATTTGGCATTTTCTTGTGGTGAGTTGTTGTACTGACCAATTTTCTTTTGTAGAAATCTATTCAAGACTAGGTGTATGTTTTTTTTACTTACCCTCTCTCCTAGTGCTTCTGAAAGATCTTGCCACAACTGGGAGCCAACTTCCTTAATGTAATTGCTACCATAGCCTGAGCCTTTCGCCATTTCATAGTAAGTTTTTCCCATCAATGATTGATGGAGCACAAACCGCTGAATGGAACCAAGAGGCTTGTCTTGCAGAATTTGTCCTACAGCTTCCAGAAGTTCTTCCACAGTTATTCAAAAGTTAAATTTAGGTAGAGCTAAGTATCACTTTCTGCTTAGTATCAATATACATCTGAAGAAAGATGTTTACCAAGAACAATTCAGCCGATAGGAACACAAATTTTGATTAGAAATTATGTGAGCTTCTAACCAGTAATCTTTCAGTCAGATCCGCCACAACCAATCAGTGAGGCATCACGTATCCGAGGCTGGTAAAAAGCAGTTGTTACACACATTATATACTGTTGTTATCGATTGAGTAAGATATCATATTGATCAAAAAAGAGAAACTATCTTTAGATTGTATTTATATTTTCTGTGCTCGACAGAAAATATCGAGTTATTTATGCTATTGAGTTTACAATTAAGTTTTGTTAACCAAGCTTGAACGTACTTTATATCTGAGCTTAGGTTGAGTTATTTGGGGATTATACCCTCCTGCGTCAGCTGTGAGAGCAGTTGCCAATGTCAGTCCTCTGCATTTTGGTGACGCATTAATGCTGCATGAGACAATATTCTTCTGAAAAAAAGTTTCAACAGAAAAAGATAAGAGCAAAAATAAACTTTCTATCCAACTCAAATATATACAATAATTCGAGTTATATCGAAGAGACTTGAGTACCTATAGGAATCCCAGTTTGATTTGTGAAATGACTCGTCGAGACAGGGAACAGGCAATAGGGAACAGGGAACAGAAAGCGTACTGAGTTTTTTTTAATCAAATATGAGTCCTATATATTTCCTTAAAGATTCTGAAATACCTTTATTTAAGCTAACAAAGAAGCTATAAACGTCTCCCGTACCTATACCCCAAAAAAACTTTTTAATTCTCTCAAAATCCTAAAAATTCGTAGTTTTTCTACTTGAGTACATTAGTAATTAACATAGGAAAACGCAGTCAATACCATGAGATACTAAATTTTAGGGAAGATTGATTTCGTATTGGACTAAATGTCATAACTTGTCTATACATACAAGGAAAATGAGACAAAAAGAGAAATAAAAATATTTTTTAATATTTTGCCTCATTGATTTTCATCTACAAGCTTCCCTGGCAGGTGCTATTTAAATTATCCTATTGGTCATTCCTTTAACACAATTTAGAGGAATACTGAATCTATAAAATCGGATTCTGAAAAATACAAAAACTGCAAGTTAAAGCTGTGCATAATCGTCATTAATACCAGATGAAAAGATAACTCTCTCTCTGCTCAAATTCACATTTCAAAATTCAAACATGAGATTCTTTATTTTGAGTTTAGAATACATGAATTTTGAATTAAGTGAAGGAGTTAACTCAGGGCTAAGAAGCTTAGGAAATGATTTACAGCAGATTTCAAGTTGGTGAAGTACATAAGCTTTGTCTCAAAGCCAGAGATAAAGCCTGTTTTCCTTCTGAATTCTGAATTCTGCTGTATTAATCATTAGCACTGTAAATCGTTTGGTATCTGGGGGAACTAACAGGAGGAATGATGAACAAAACCTTTGCAACGATAGATGGGAATGAAGCTGTTGCCCGTGTTGCTTACCGTCTCAATGAAGTAATTGCTATTTATCCTATTACCCCCTCATCACCAATGGGTGAATGGGCAGATACTTGGTCCTCTGAAGAACGTCTCAACCTGTGGGGCACCATTCCCAATGTGGTTGAAATGCAAAGTGAAGGCGGTGCAGCGGCTGCAGTGCATGGGGCATTACAAACAGGTTGTCTCACCACAACCTTCACATCATCCCAGGGATTATTATTGATGATTCCCAACCTGTATAAAATAGCAGGTGAACTCACGAGTGCGGTTATTCACGTTGCAGCTCGCTCTCTTGCCACCCACGCCTTGTCTATTTTTGGCGATCATAGTGACGTAATGGCAGCTCGTGCGACTGGCTTTGCCTTGTTGTGTTCCGCTTCAGTACAAGAAAGCCAAGACTTTGCCCTGATTGCTCATGCAGCTACTCTTCAGGCACGAGTGCCGTTTATGCACTTCTTTGATGGCTTCCGGACCTCCCATGAAATTCAGAAAGTTCAACTCCTAGAAGATAGCGACTTGCGATCGCTCATTGATGATGAACTGGTTTTTGCCCATCGCGATCGCGCTTTAACCCCAGATCGTCCGGTGTTACGAGGAACCGCTCAAAACCCCGATGTCTACTTCCAATCCCGCGAAGGCATTAATCCCTACTACAATGCTTGTCCTGACATTGTTCAACAAGTCATGGATCAACTGGGAGAACGTACAGGACGACATTACCGCATCTTTGAATACCATGGTGCCCCAGATGCAGAACGAGTTATTGTGCTCATGGGTTCCGGTTGTGAAACAGTCCATGAAACAGTAGATTATCTCAACACCCATGGAGAAAAAGTTGGTGTTGTCAAAATTAGGCTATTCCGTCCTTTTGATGTCAAAAAGTTTGTGGAAGTTCTGCCTAGCAGTGTGAAAGCGATCGCCGTTCTTGACCGTACCAAAGAACCAGGTAGTGTTGGTGAACCCCTATATTTAGATATAGTCACTGCTCTCCACGAATTTTCAGATGGCAGGGGTAGTGGGAAAATTTCACCTTTTCCTAGAGTCATCAGTGGTCGTTACGGTCTTTCTTCAAAAGAATTTACCCCAGCGATGGTGCGGGCAGTTTTTGAAAATCTTGCTCAGCCAAATCCAAAGAATCACTTTACTGTGGGTATTCATGATGATGTTACCTACACCTCCCTAACATTTGACCCCAACTTCTCAATTGAACCGGATAATGTTGTTCGGGCAATGTTCTACGGCTTGGGTTCCGATGGTACAGTTGGGGCAAACAAAAACTCAATCAAAATTATCGGTGAAGAAACAGACAACTACGCCCAAGGCTACTTTGTCTACGATTCTAAAAAATCAGGTTCGATGACCGTTTCACACTTGCGCTTTGGTTCACAACCAATTCGTTCAACTTACTTGATTGATCAAGCGAACTTTATTGGTTGCCATCAGTGGGTATTTTTAGAACGCATTGATGTGTTAAAAGCTGCTGTTATTGGAGCAACATTCCTGCTTAACAGTCCTTACGATGCTGATACTGTCTGGGAACATCTCCCAGTAGAAGTGCAAGAGCAAATTATTCGTAAGCAACTCAAATTTTACGTCATCAATGCCAACAAAGTTGCTCGCGAAAGTGGCATGGGAGGACGGATTAACACGATAATGCAGGTATGCTTCTTTGCCTTAGCAGGTGTTTTGCCGCAAGAAGAAGCAATAGCTAAAATCAAGCAAGCCATTGAAAAAACTTACGGCAAGAAAGGCGCAGAAATTGTTCGCATGAACCTGCAAGCTGTAGACAAGACTTTGGATAATTTGCAAAAGGTTACGTGGGACGCGGGGAATTCTTCAAAAACACTCACCGCGTCTCCTATTCTCAGCGTCTTTGCGTCTTCTGCCACACTCCCCACCAGTTCACCCGAATTTGTGCAAGAAGTCCTAGGCAAAATCATGCTGTGGCAGGGCGATGAACTCCCCGTCAGTGCGCTTCCTGCAGATGGCACTTTTCCGACAGGGACTGCCAAGTGGGAAAAACGCAACCTAGCGCAGGAAATTCCTGTGTGGGACTCCGATATATGCGTACAGTGCAGCAAGTGCGTTATTGTTTGTCCTCACGGAGTCATCCGTAGCAAGGTTTATCAAGCAGATGAATTAGCTAAAGCCCCAGCAGCTTTTAAGTCAACGAATGTTAAAGACAAAGATTTCGCAGGACAGAAGTTTACGATTCAAGTTGCGCCAGAAGACTGCACGGGATGTGGTATCTGTGTAGATGTTTGTCCTGCCAAGAATAAATCTTTGCCAGAACGCAAGGCAATTAACATGGAACCGCAGTTGCCTTTGCGTGAGCAAGAGCGTAAAAACTGGGATTTCTTCTTAAGTTTGCCAAATCCCGATCGCCGACAACTCAAACTCAATCATGTTCGCCAACAACAACTACAAGAACCGTTGTTTGAATTTTCTGGTGCTTGTGTTGGTTGCGGAGAAACCCCTTACCTAAAATTGCTGACACAATTGTTTGGCGATCGCGCAATGATTGCCAACGCCACAGGTTGTTCTTCAATTTACGGCGGAAACCTACCGACAACCCCTTGGACAAAAAATGCTGAAGGACGGGGTCCAGCATGGTCTAATAGTTTATTTGAAGATAATGCTGAATTTGGTTTTGGTTTTCGTCTCTCCTTAGAGAAACACGCCGAATTTGCCGCTGAACTTCTGCAAAAATTAAGTGCTGAGATTAGCAATGACAATCTCATTCAGTCTATCCTCAAGCAAGAGCAAAAAACCGAAGCAGATATTTACGAGCAACGTCAACGGATTGAGCTGTTGAAACAACGGTTAGATGAAATCCTCATTGATGTAGAGACGTACAATAGCACATTAAAATCTCAAATTCAAAATCTCAAAATCCTGGCAGACTATCTCGTTAAGAAAAGCGTCTGGATCGTTGGCGGTGATGGTTGGGCTTATGACATTGACTTTGGCGGACTTGATCATGTACTTGCCAGTGGTCGCAATGTCAATATTTTGGTCATGGATACTGAAGTCTATTCTAATACAGGCGGGCAATCATCTAAAGCTACGCCACGGGCAGCAGTTGCTAAATTTGCCGCCAGTGGCAAGCCAGCAGCCAAGAAAGACTTAGGGCTAATTGCCATGACCTACGGTAATGTTTATGTGGCGAGTGTAGCCCTTGGTGCACGAGACGAACATACCCTCAAGGCATTTTTAGAAGCAGAGGCTTACAACGGACCATCACTGATTATTGCCTACAGTCACTGCATTGCCCACGGTATCAACATGACCACAGCCATGAGCCACCAGAAAGATTTAGTAGAATCAGGTCGTTGGTTGTTGTATCGGTATAATCCTGACTTACAAAAGCAAGGCAAAAATCCTTTGCAGTTGGATATGCGATCGCCCAAGCAGCCAGTCGATCAATCAATGTATCAAGAAAATCGCTTCAAAATGCTCACCAAGAGCAAACCCACCCTTGCCAAGCGGTTGTTGGAAGAAGCGCAAGCCGAGGTGAATGCTCGTTGGCAGATGTACGAGTATTTAGCAAATCGTAAAGTACTTTAACTGCCTTTGTGGACTTATTCCCCATTCAAGGTTTTCTAGCTACAATCCCGTACATCAGAGGTAAATTCGGCACATCATCAGGTGGAAACATCCGGCGTCCGGATGCTTCCCGCATCCGTTCAAATAGTTTGCAACCATTGGCGTAAGGATACTCCTGCAAAACCTCCAGAGTTAGTCCAGCTTGCAACAGCGCCGTAACTATCTCACCAAGACCCCATTGAAATTCGTGGGAACGGTGGGGATTGCGAAAATTCTCAATGCCCGTTTCATAACCCCAAGGAGCTAAGCTGGTACCAGATTCAGCGACATAATCGCTTATACCATCTTCCCAAGTCAAGTACTTTCCTTCACCAAAGTAAGAGAACTTGTGGCTAAAATCTTTATCAAACATCATTGCCGCAGGATGGAAATCCATCAAAACGACGCGTCCACTTGGCTTGAGAACATCTGCAATTCCCTTTGCCCAAAGGTTCAAATGAGATATCCAACAAACTGCACCGTAAGACGAGAAAGCAATATCAAATTGCTCACCTCGCTTTGCTGTCTCTTCCAGCCAATCAAACACGTCCGCACGATAAAAAGAGGCTGGAATTCCAGATTTTTCTGACAATTCTTGAGCAAAGGCGATCGCCTCATCACTGATATCCACACCTGTGGCGGTCGCACCTAACCGTGTCAAACTCAAGGTATCTTGTCCGGCGTTGCACTGAAGATGAACCAAAGATAAGCCAGCAATATTTCCTAAAAGTTCTTGCTCTTCTGGAAATAGGGTACTTCCTCCTTCCCGAAAGAACTTAGCTTGATCGCCTTTATGACTATTATGTGCTTTGGTAGCTTCATTCCAAGACAAACGGTTTTCTTCGTGAAGGTCTTTTCGTAAGGGAGAACTGGCTTTCATCACCTTGAACCCATTCTGTGTAAAATTCATCAGGAATTAAGTGAACATCTTTAACTACAAAACTTTTTGATGAATTTTCTGAGGAATTCTAAAAAAAGACACTTTGCTAGCCTACCAAAAAGAGTATGGGTGAGCATTGCTCACCCAACAAAATCAAAGTTTAAACGTTTAACACCAAAAATTTTTGGCTTATTTGTCCACTCTACTTTCTTCTTTGTTTATTTTGAAAATATGTTCATTTTTTAGCAATAACCCATATGGCGTGGACAATTCCAGGAATGTAACCCAAAAGTGTCAAGAGTATATTAATCCAAAAGTCTATACCAAAACCGACTTGTAAAAAGACTCCAAGTGGTGGTAGAAAAACAGCGCAGATAATCCGAAGCAAATCCATTGCTCCCTCCTATAAATATCAAAACGAGCAGGATTTTTGTATTTTTCTTTTGTACTTATCAAAGATAACATTTCTGCCCTAAAGCAGCGGGTTAACCGAGTATGATAAACAGCACAGATTATCCGCCGCTAATTTTGGCTTTGTAACCTAGTTTAATCAAAATCTCAAGGATTTTCTGCTTGTGCTCACCTTGAATTTCAATTTCGTTATCTTTAACAGTACCACCTGTACCACACTGTGTTTTCAACTGCTTTACCAACGCTTGCAAGGTTTCCGGTTTGGCTTGAAAACCGCTAATTACAGTCACAGTCTTACCTTTTCGTCCGGCGCGGGTTGCTTGCACACGCACATTTTGCTGTTGAGGGGGTAGTTCTTGGATTGGTCTTTCTAAGGCAGCGGATGTTGGCCTTTCTAAGGGGACTGAGTTATCGTTGCCAAATTCCCGGTAGACAAGACGGTTTTGTGAGGATTTGCCATTGGATGAAGACATAAGTTTTGATTTATTGAACCACCAAGAAGCTAAGGAGAAGAGAGTTCTATATAATAATGGTCGTTCTGTTATTTTAGCTTGTCCGTGACTACGACTCCTGTACCTTCCAGTTCCCAGTCAGCCACCCAATACCCTGATGCCCAAGGACGCTTTGGGCGTTTTGGCGGTAAGTACGTCCCTGAAACCCTAATGCCAGCTCTTGCTGAGTTAGAAACAGCTTACCAGCAATACCGCAACGAATCTGGTTTTCAAGCAGAATTACAACAACTACTGCGGGATTATGTAGGGCGTGCTACACCATTGTATTTTGCTGAACGCCTCTCGGCACACTATGCTCGACCAGATGGTACAGGAGCGCAAATTTACTTAAAGCGTGAGGATTTAAATCACACTGGTGCGCACAAAATCAATAATGCACTCGGGCAGGTCTTATTGGCGAAGCGCATGGGTAAACAGCGCATTATTGCCGAAACAGGTGCAGGTCAACACGGGGTAGCAACAGCTACAGTTTGTGCTCGTTTTGGACTGCAATGCGTCATTTACATGGGCGTTCACGACATGGAACGTCAAGCTTTGAATGTGTTTAGAATGCGGTTGATGGGGGCAGAAGTACGTCCGGTCGCTGCGGGAACGGGTACACTGAAGGATGCGACTTCTGAGGCAATTCGGGATTGGGTAACGAATGTAGAAACAACTCACTACATTTTAGGTTCAGTGGCAGGACCTCATCCTTACCCAATGATGGTACGTGATTTTCATGCGGTTATTGGACAAGAAACTCGCGCTCAAGCTTTGGAAAAGTGGGGTGGTTTGCCGGATATTCTTGTTGCTTGTGTGGGTGGTGGTTCCAATGCGATGGGATTATTCCATGAGTTTGTCAATGAGCCGTCTGTACGGTTAATTGGTGTGGAAGCAGCTGGTGAAGGTGTCAATACTGATAAACACGCTGCTACCTTGACAAAGGGACAAATTGGTGTATTGCATGGGGCAATGAGTTACCTACTGCAAGATCAAGATGGGCAAGTTATTGAGGCGCATTCGGTGAGTGCAGGGTTAGATTATCCTGGTGTGGGTCCAGAACATAGCTATTTGAAAGATTCGGGTCGTGCAGAGTATTATAGTGTGACAGACCAAGAAGCCTTAGCAGCGTTTCAAGGGCTTTCACGGTTGGAGGGCATCATACCTGCTCTAGAAACTGCTCATGCAATAGCTTACCTAGAAACCTTGTGTCCTCAACTAAGCGGTAGTCCCCGGATTGTCATTAACTGCTCTGGACGCGGTGACAAGGATGTACAGACGGTAGCTAAGTTTTTAAATCCTGAGTAAACAGAGCCAAAATTTTCCAGATTGTCCAGAGTGCAGAAAAAACGATACGTAAATATGAGAAGCAGCAGATTTTGTAACAAGTGTCGTTGGTATAGCAAATCTATACGTTATATTTGTTATCCATCTGCTGCTAAATTTTAGTATTTATCGTTTTTTCAAAGTAACAATGTATGCCCCAAGATTGTGACCAAAGACTCTTGACGCAGCTATTTGGATATGTGATGATTTCCTAGCTCCTTAAATCTAAAAAAACATACCAGTATATTAAGAAACAAAAAACCAGGGTGTGCGTCTTATAACCCTACACATCATTGAATTCTCCATGTTCCGACAAACTGCTTTTGGCATAGCTTTAAGTATGCTTGTCCTTGCTAGTGGAATATCATCCACTTCCATACCAGGTGAAACCTCTACAAATAAATTAGATAACAATAAGGTGTTGTCGATCGCATCACGTCAGGTTACATCACCTACTATGAAATCTAGTGATTTGGAAAGGTCAGTTTTTAACCAAATTAATCGATATCGAGCTTCTAAGGGTTTGCCAAAGCTATCTCTAAATACAAAAATCTCTCGGCTAGCAAGGATTCACAGTCAAAATATGGCTAATCGTAAAGTTCCGTTTAGTCATCAGGGATTTAGAAGGAGAGTGGGTGCTATTCCTATTCGCTACAGAAGTGCAGCGGAAAATGTCGCTTTTAACCTAGGATATAGCGATCCTGCCCAGGAAGCGGTGTCTGGTTGGATTCACAGTCCCGACCATCTTGTTAACATTAAAGGCAATTACAACATGACTGGGATTGGTGTCGCAACTAACAACCAAGGCGAAGTTTACCTGACGCAAATTTTCTTGCGCAGCAGTAAATAAGGTTTAATTACGCCAAAACTGCGGTCATACAACGAATACAGATGTAGCAGCCGCTCAAGTCGTTCTTGTTCGGGGAATTCTAGCCCGTGGGCACACGCTCAAGATGTTCAGCTTTAGGTAAATTAGTTGGAATCCTTATGTTCAAAGTAGCATTCCCCCAGCGTAGCAACAATCCCACGACTTTGTATGAAAATGAGCATAGCAATTTTTTATCGCCGTTGGAGTGTTAATACAACCGTAGATAATATAGGTATTTAACTGAACTCAATCTGATTCATGGAAGATTTTCAGGTTTGCGATCGCGATCTTAGTGACGTTATCCTCTCGGGCTATCTACAAGCTGAGGTGATTGCTGTAGACACCGAGACTATGGGATTATTACCACAACGCGATCGCTTGTGTCTCGTCCAACTGTGCAACCCTGAAGGCAAAGTCACTGCAATTCGTATTGCTAAAGGTCAAACTGATGCTCCAAACTTAAAAAAACTTTTAGAAGTAACGAATGTCCTCAAAGTATTTCACTTTGCGCGTTTTGACATTGCGACGCTACGTTACAATCTGGGCATTCACGTTCATCCTGTTTTCTGCACCAAAATTGCCAGTAAACTAGCTCGTACCTACACTCAACGTCACGGGCTTAAAGATGTGGTGCAAGAGTTAGAACAGGTGGAACTGGATAAAAGCGCTCAAAGTTCTGACTGGGGAAACGCTGCTAATTTATCCGAAGCACAGCTCAGTTATGCTGCTAATGATGTACGCTACCTCATTAATGTGCGGCAGAAACTGATAGATATGCTCAAACGAGAAGGACGCTGGGAACTTGCTCAAGAATGCTTTCAATGTTTACCAACGATAGTTTCCTTAGATTTGTTGCAATTTAAGGACTTGTTTGAACACTAAAAACAATTTTCTTTTTATTTCTTGAACCTCAAGAAGAGTCAAAAGTCAAGAGGAGCCAGTGCACTGGCTCACTTTTGGCTAGATACTATACGTCTTTTTGCTGCGTTTCTGCGTGGTTTTTCAAGCGATCAACAACATTGTAGTCATCTGCGCCAGCAGGAGTTCTTGATTCTATAGTACCCTCGGTAGGGCCGCCAATTGCCTTCCATGCTGCCAGACCGCCTTTGAGTTCAGATACATGCACAAACCCCGCACTTCTGAGCAATTGTGCAGCTTGAGCAGTTTGTTCGTCGTTTTCACCGTAAACGTAGATGTCACGGCTTTTCGCCAGAGATGGTTCAGCTCGGTCTACCAATTCATCGATTGGATAAGGCATTGCGCCCATGATCCGACCTAGGTTATAAGAATTGCGATCGCGCACATCCAGAATTGTAAAAGCAGGTTCACCCCATTCCAGACGAGCCTTGAGGACATGAACATCAGACTGTGGGTCAATTGGTGGCTGTGATGGAATGATATTATCTACCAGTTTATTAGTCATGAGCTTCCTCGCGAATAAGATTAACCCTCTTGCAAAAGCTTTCGTGCACTAACAGGTAAATGCGTTTGGATTGCGTATGTCCAAATGAGTCAGCACACCCTCTTGATCTCTTGTCATCTTCTGTGGAAGAGGGTGACAAGGGAATAACATAACGCCTGATTCACCAGGTATTTTTGCAAGAATTGTCTTCACTGACAAAAATCTACCGAACAAGACAACTCGAATTGCTCTTTCTTGAGAATGAGGATTTTGGATTTCCGTCTAACGATAGACTTGTCGGTTTTCGTGAAGACTGGGTAAACTAACGGCGATAGGAAAGGCGATTAGCTTTGTCCTGTCGGACACGTACTCGCGCTCGGCAATGGTCCGTATGTTGCCCAATCCCATGAAGTGCGCTTGGGTAACAGGACCTGCATAGCGATGGATAGCAATCGCTAGCTGTTTACCAACTGGCTGTTGTACCATTTTTTGACAGTGCTTGCAGGCTGAGAAACTACGGTGACATTTCCCTGTGCAGTTTCATTCACTGAGTAGGCAATTCCCCGATAGATTAACTGATAAGCTTTTGATGGCGTAGAGTCTTCAGTTGGTATAGTATTGGGATTAACACGATAAGTGTGCCCACGATAAATCAAGTTGTAAGATGCTCCAGAAGTTTCAACTGGCTGAAAAGGTCGCCCTGTTTTCTTGCTGACAATATGTGCAGGCTCGTATTCGTAACTAATACCGCGATAGAAAAGTTTCATAATCTCGCCTCGTAAATAAATCTATAGTTTTTAGTAGACCGAAGTCCCTTTCAAGAAGGTTTATTTTGACTACACAGTTAAGTTAAGCTTTTTCGGGAACTTACACAGTCCTGAAAAGTCCTAGAAGGTCATGACTTTTGGGAAAACATAAGCATTTTTAGCTGCATCGTCGAGATAAGGTCAGGATAAGTCAGGTCTATTCTTTGCATTTGATAAGCGAAATACCCACAGTCCACCTTTCTCAAGCTTTCTTAGGTTTTAAACATAATTGGTTTCGGAGGAATTGCTGCAAATTGCCAAGATTGATGGTGATACTAAGTTGCATTCAAAAACCTCACCCCCGCCCCTCTCCTTGCTAAGGAGAGGGGCGGGGGTGAGGTGACACCTATGAACGCAACTCGGTATGAATTAGAAGCGCATTTGGTTGCAATTTGCTGTTCTCAAGCGCCAGAAGGACGCAATCTCTGGACACTAAGCTTACTGGTGAATGAACTGAAAAACCGCAAGTTATACCAATTTGAAAAAAGAATGCAACACATCGGTTGAACCCCTGGGAGGGTGCCCGATAGGGCGGGTGGGGTTATTTGTCGCAAACATTTTTTTATTTGGTATTAGTCAGCGAGATTATCCGAAAGACGGTGTGACAGGCGTTAAAAAAAATGAATTACGACCTTGGAAAAAACAGCGCTACTGCATAGTTGAGCGGGACGCTGCCGAAGGGTGATTTCCTTTTGCATCGAGGATATGAGAGTTTCCCTCAATTTTCAATCAGATTCTATCGGATGGTCTTGCCAATATTTTGCTCAGAACCAGTCATCAGAACTGTTCGACCCTGTAATATCTTATTTGGGTTTTTTATAATTTAGAGCTAATTAATACTAATTGTTTTCATAATAACATGACCTTTTTATTTTTCAATAATATTCTTATTTTTATTTTTTTTGAATTTTTTCTAAAATATTTTTTGTTTTTTTTGTAATAATTAGTTAATTTTTAAAAATTTGATTTCGTCTGTGTTTACAAAAAAAATAATGTTTATGAGCTATGTTATCTCTTTGCAATAGAAAGAGATTTGAGAATTGCAACAGGGTATAAACAGACGGTTTAATATTAATTGAAGCTGGAATTGTGAGAGTAAAAAACTCCCCTTAAAACTCAGCTTATCTATATAAAATTGCTAAGAGAAGGACTAAATCAATGCCACTAAGCCAGTTTGCAATTGTTGAAAGTACTCTGCGCGAAGGAGAACAATTTTGTCTTGCCAACTTTTCATCAAATGATAAGGTTGAGATTGCCAAAGCACTCAATAATTTTGGGGTTGACTACATCGAAGTGACATCTCCCTGTGCTTCCCCTCAATCCCGTCGAGATTGTCAGCGTTTGGCTCAACTAGGCTTGCGATCCAAAATACTAACGCACATTCGCTGCCATCTAAACGATGCCAAAGTCGCCCTCGATACAGGTGTCAATGGCATTAATATGTTCATCGGCACCTCTGGTCTTTTACGCCAGTTTGGTCATGGTAAAAGTATCAATGAAATCCTTGAACTGGCAACAGAAGTCATAACCTTCATCCACGAACAAAGCCCTGAAACTGAGTTGCGATTTTCTACTGAAGATTCCTTCCGCAGTTCACTTCCAGATTTGCTACAGGTTTATCTTGCTATCGATAAACTAGGTGTGGTAAACCGTTTCGGTATTGCTGATACTGTGGGTGTCGCGACTCCCAATCAAGTTTTTCATCTAGTGCAGACTCTGCGCCAATACACTGATAAAGACATTGAGTTTCACGGTCATAACGATACTGGTTGTGCGATCGCCAATAGCTATGCCGCCCTCGAAGCTGGTGCAACTCATATTGATACGACAATCTTAGGAATTGGTGAGCGTAATGGGATTACGCCCCTTGCTGGTTTGATTGCTCGCCTTTATACTGTCGATCCAGAGACGTTGAAGGGTAAATACTGTCTGCATCAACTCCAAAAATTACATGATCTAGTTGCTGATAAAGTTGGCATCACTATTCCCTCCAACCATTACATTATTGGTTCAGCGGCTTTCAGCCACAAAGCTGGCATTCATACTCAAGCAATCCTGAATAATCCCAACACTTATGAAGTGATTGATCCCAGTGATTTTGGTCTGACGCGCTCGTTTTTAATTAATCACAAGCTGACAGGTAAGCATGCAATTGCGAATCGAGCAAGTCAACTAGGGCTAAACTTCGACAAATTCCAAATTCAAACAATTACCCAAAGAATTAAAACCTTAGCTGATCAACAACATCTTACTTTGGATAAAGTTGATGAAATTCTTTACTCTGCTTTCAAGGTTCAACACGGTTAAATTCCACCAATTCTTTTGCTTGCTCCAGTTGAGAATTAGCTCGTTTCGCACGTTTAACCAAAAAAGCCACTAACCATGGGGCAATTAACAAAATACCCAACATCCTGGTCAATTGCATTGCCAGCACTAATCCAGTGTCACCACCGAGTTGCAAAACTGTGGCAATCATTGCCTCTATTCCCCCAGGAGTGAATCCTAAGACTGCCGTTACCGTATCAACGTGCGTTATCACATGGAACTCATATCCGATTCCCAAACAAATTAAAATCAGCGCAATGACTAACCCCACCTCAATTAATACGGCACGTAGGAGCTTACAGGCAGTTTGCCAGTCAAACTGTACCCCAATGTGCAATCCAACGAGCAGTTGTCCTGCATAAAAAATGGGCTGAGGCACTTGGAACTGGTATGGTAGCATCCAAAACGCAACTAACCCAACCAAAAACGGACCCAAAAACCCAGATGAAGGCAGACGGAGTTGTCTTCCCCCCCAAATCCCCAAGCCGCTGCATACAGCTAGAACTGAGAGGTTCAATAACATTGGTAATGTTGGTAGGTTATTTGTGATGACAACAGTGGCTGTGGGTTGGGTGTCTGGGTGAGTGGGAAAAAGTAAGCTGGCTATGGTTGGCACGAGTAAGACAACTAGTAATACCCGGATATACTGAATAAGGGCAACAGCGATCGCATCTGCTCCCATTTCTTCACTCATGGCAACGATGCTAGCGGCGCTACCCGGTATGAAACCTAAAAAACTCGTGGTGCGATCAATGCCAGCCCAACGGCTTAATAGGTAGCCGCTCAACATACTCATGCTACCAGTAGTAAAAACACACAGTAGCAGAGGTATGCTGTAGGTTGTTGCCGTGCTGAGTGTCTCCGGAGAAAGACGGGTGGCACTGACGATACCGATAATGACTTGCCCAACTGTTTTGAACCTCGAAGGTAGAGGCTGGAGCTTACCCTTGATAATTGCATAGGCAATTCCCACCAGCATTGGACCAAGTAGCCAAGCTACTGGAGTATGCAGCCAGTGGAGGAAAAAGCCAGCTAGGATAGCAGTTATTAGCTGCTGGATAATTTTTTTAATCTCTGGCAAGCTTGAGACTATTTTTTTTGTCGACAGAGAATTTTCATCTTGATGGCAGACAGATTGGGAGCCAGGTAAAGGTAGAATTTTTCTAAACACACCGATATAGAGTAGCTACAAACAGCTTAGCTTATAGAGCATGATGAAAATTAAAATAATAAAACGTTAAACCTCCTTAATAGGAATGCCTGTTAAGGAGGTTTGACAGCAGCAAAAGATTTTTACACCCTGAAATTTCTCTAGAAGTCATCCAGAAATTGACTAATGCGGCTGATGACTGGGTCCACCTCTTGAGCAGGAGTAGCAGCAGCGTTAGTCGGAGTGGAAGTATTATTGATGACTTCTAGAATTGGTGCAGGTTGGGGAGTTAGGGGGGAACTGGTTGATACATGATTAACTATGATAGCCAGCTGCGCAACTTGTTGACTAAGTTGCATCAGATGGTGTTCCATGCTCTCTAACCGATGAGATTCCTTGGCAAAAAAACGTTCCTCAAGGTCAGCGATTTGACTTCGCAGTTCAGCAATGTTTTGTTCCACCCCTGGTGTTGCTGTTGCTGCTGCTGGTTTTGGGGTAGGTCGTACAGATTCTGGTACGCACAAAGATTGCCATAAGGCTTCTTTACAGAGGTCGCTGAAAGTCTTTTCAGGATCTTTTTCCAATTGACTTTCGACAAGCGCTAACAAGCTTTCGTCAGCTACCCCTGGCTCGAACGTAACAGATTTAACTACTTTTTTTGACCATTGGAACATCAGTTTTAAGCCCTAGCGCGAGCGGGGGATAACTGTGCCTCTCCATATATAAATTGTCCCAGAGCATTTGCTTGGCGGGACGGTGAAGCTAAATGGGCGTTAATTTTTGCTTCTTTGAGCAAGCGTTGAACATCTTCCCAGAAGAATTCTCCACCTCCGCCGGTAAGAATGACGTCGGTAACACGCTCTGGCAGCCATGCTAGCACACGGTTACAGATTTCGCGAGAAAACATTTCTATGAGATTGGGGAGAAAATCATCTAGATTGGTGGGCTTACTAGCACCTCTGGGACGGTAGAAGCGATCGCCTTTGGGTCGATTGACGGCAGCAATCAAAGACAAAGACTGGCTGTCTGCTCCCTCAATTTCGGCTGCTACCAGTTCATAAAACTTGCTCATACCAAAGTCTTCGCTCTGAGAAGCACCTCGGGCAAAGCGGAAGTTATCAACCATCAAACAATCAGTTGTTTGATGTCCTATATCAACAATCGCTACAGAGACTTTGGTGAAATCGGGCAGTGCTGCGCCTTTTTTTGGTTGCGCCTCAGTCCAAAGCAAACTGCCGTAGCCTTCTGGCATAACCCATACCTTGGTAATGTTCAAGGAGACAGGTTCGCCACGAAAATTCATCACATGAGGGCCACTCATTTGGCTAATGAGCTGTGCTTTTTCCTTTTCAAATTGCTCTTGGGAGAGATAAGGCAGACCTAGCACCACTGAAATATCATCCTTGAGCTTGAAGTAGCCAGCACAAGCCAAAACTTTTGCTAGTGCGTCTTCAACCTTAGATTGACCCACTCCTAGGTTAGCCCCAAAATCTGCTGCTAGTTGACCAACAGCGTATCCACTGCCTTGATACTCCAACCACAGATCCATCAATGGATCAGTAGCGCGGGCTTCAAAAACTCCTCCACGCACCTGTTCCATTGACATTTCTTTCACATTGGCAGAGACAAACACTACATTATTGGGTTCGCGGCTAATACAAGTCTTTGTAGAAGTTCTACCTAAATCAACACTGAGAATCTTTTTTCCTGTACCGCCACCAACTGGTTGAGTGGGAGCGGCATTGATTGGATTCGCTGCCGAAACTCTATTCATAGGAATAGCAGCTGCATTCATTGGAGTAGCGGCGGAAGGTTGGTCTGTCATGAGCGCTCCTAGTAATTACTTAGCTTTAACAAGTTATCATGCCCATCTTACAAAAATGCGTGTATCAGAGAACCCTTGTTGCGTCAACTGTAGCAAGAAATACGCTAAGAATTACTTAGTAGTTGAGCAATAGAAATAGGGCAAGAGTCACGCTCTCTACCAGGAAATAGTAAAGAGCAAGCGAGAGTTAGACGGCTAGTAATGCTTGTTTTTACGCAAAAAAAGGCGATTTCTCTGCCTTTACTGGAGACAAGAATTTTTCATCTTTTCCTGTTTTTGCGCTTACGCTTTATCACCCAGACAACAAATGCCAGGATGATAGATGCAAGCACAATTTTAGATACAGGAGCTAGGTACTTGTCCACTAGTTCATACTGACTACCTAACGCATATCCTGAGTATGTTAGCAAACCAACCCATGCAGCGCTACCCAAAGTTGAGTAAATTAGAAACGGTAGTAAGTGCATATTGCTGATGCCTGCAGGAACGGAAATCAAAGTGCGGACTCCCGGTACAAGCCGACCAATCAAAACTGCTTTACTACCTTGCTGGTCGAACCAACGCTTTGCCTTTGTGATATCTTTACCAGATATAGTCAACCACTTTCCATATTTGTCAGCCCACGCTCGCAAGCGCTGTTCCCCTAAGAATTTACCGGGATAGTACCAAATAAGTGCGCCTAGTACAGAACCTAACAGTCCCGCAAAAAATACACCGATAACGTTGAGCTTTTCTGGGGTTGCCCGAGCTGTAAATCCTGCCAATGGCATGATGAGTTCTGAAGGAATCGGGGGAAATACGTTTTCTAGAAACATCAGCAGAGCGATTCCCCAGTAGCCCAAAGAGTTAATGGTATTGGTTATCCATTCGAGCATCAAGTCTATTCCTGAAGTTGCTGCAGAAGTTTCGTTGCTAAGTTACAGTCATTGCTGTACCAAATATGCATTATCTAATACTTTTTAGCTACTTTTGTTAAAAAATACACTTCATATAAATGAAGACTTCATATAAATGAAAAAGGGTATGGGTTACAGGTGATTGGCTATAGGTTACAGATGACAAGGATTTTTTTCTCCTTTTCTCTATAACCTATCTCCTATGCTCTTTTTGTTCTTTGTATCTTGTGTAACCTATACCCTGTTTCCTTAAACTGTGGGTGTCAACGATTGTACTCTTGGTTCAGATTGCCAATCTAATGGGTTCCAAACACGATCTTCTAATGCCATCTGCTCGATTAAGCTGGCTAATCTCAAGGCTTTTAGCGCTTGTTCTCCTCCTACTGAAGGTTGATTGCCACCACGCACACAGTTGACAAAATGCTCTAACTCTGCGCCTAGCTTGTCAGTGTTACTTGTGTAAACTCTTTCTATCACACCATCATGTTTGTACAGGGCTTGGCGATAGTCGTTAGTATGTCGGTGAACCAAAATTTCATTTTTTAGAAAATCTGCCTCAGTAAACGAGTTTTTAGAATGGGCAACAATTCGGCGGATTTTGCAGTGAGTCACTTTGCTGGCAGTCAGAGTAGCGACAATACCATTGGCAAACCCTAGGGTAGCAGTCACGTAATCTAAATAACCAGAATCCAAAGTGCGATTACCACTAGCGGTTAACTTTACCACTGGTGCTGCGGCTAATTCCAGAAGTAGGTCTATGTCATGAATCATCAGATCCAAGACAACAGAGACATCGTTCGCCCGACTTGAGTACGGACTCATACGATGTGCCTCCAGTGCGAGCACTTCTTCAGTTTTTAACACCTTGCTCAGCTCTTGAAATGCTGGACTGAACCGCTCTATATGACCTATTTGTAGGATACACTGAGATTCGGCTGCAGCATTTACTAGTGATTCTGCTTCGGATATACTTGCTGCGATCGGTTTTTCAATCAGAACATGAATTCCCGCTAAAAGACAGTTAATTCCAACAGCATAATGCAGGCGGGTAGGCACAGCAACGCAAACTGCCTCAACATGAGGCAGTAGATCACAATAATCTTCAAAGAATCGCACCTTATATTTGCTAGCAGTTTCTAACCCTCTTTCGACATTAATATCTGCTACGCCCACCAATTCAATGTCTTTCATTGAACTTAGTACACGGACATGGTGCTGTCCCATATTACCCACACCGATTACGCCTATGCGGATCGGTCGTGGATGGTTGCGCTGTGCTTGACCATTTTGTTCTCCCGCTGACATACTTTTAGTTTGCACTCTTATTCTCTCCTCAACCACCAAATATAGAGACGCTACGGTCGTTGGCTTTGATACTCAATTGCCAATGACCATGCGTCTAAAACCATCCAGATGGTAACATAGAGGTTCTGTTTATGAAGAATTTCAAAGTTTATTGTGAGTTCCCGCCATCTGGATTGCTTTTATGTGAGATGTTCAAATTGATTCTTTTTTGCACTCTCCAAAAACTCTAATGAGTTTTTGGATTAACTTTAAAGAATCAATAAGACGCTAGTGCAATTCTTTTTGTTGCATAAAAAGTTAATGACCCGGAGCGAAATCTACATTGGAGTGTAGGGGGTGTAGAAAAAAACTAAATTAGAAATATATTTTTGATTTACCTTTTTAAGTCTTGAATCGATTTGTCGCTTGATACTCCTACACGCTACCCATACAAATCATTCCATTTAAAAACCACTTCATATGAAAGCTGTCATTCTACTTTCTGGTGGCTTAGACTCTTCCACAGTTCTATACCAAGCGCTAGTCGATGGTTTTGAATGCCACACCATCTCCTTTGATTACCAACAACGACATCGACGAGAGTTACAGTCAGCTTTGGCAATTGCTCAAAAAGCTGGCGTGGTAGACCATCAAGTAGTAAGGTTTGATTTAAGACAGTGGGGCGGTTCGGCACTGACCGATGATGCTATTGATTTACCTCACAAGCGTGACCCAGAGGAAATGTCTCAAAGTATTCCTGTCACTTATGTTCCTGCTCGCAATACCATCTTTTTAAGCTTTGCCCTTGCCTACGCTGAAACCATAGTCGCCCAACGGATTTATATAGGTGTTAACGCCTTAGATTACTCAGGATATCCTGATTGCCGCCCTGACTACATTCAGGCAATGCAGGAAGTATTTCGTTTAGGAACAAAACAAGGACGTTCAGGACAACCCATTTCCATTGTTACCCCCTTGATTCATCTAAAAAAAACAGAAATTATTCAACTTGGCAACAAATTAGAAGTTCCTTGGGAACTGACTTGGTCTTGCTATGCAGGAGGTGATGTTGCTTGTGGTATCTGTGATTCTTGCCGCTTGCGTCTTGCTGCTTTTGCTGATCTGGGATTGAAAGATCCACTGGCTTATGCTCAGTAGAGGTAGCTTTGCTGTGTCACCGCGTTCCCCTCATCCTCCACTGAAGAGAGCAGGGGAGGCTAGGGAAGAAGAGAAGCAGGGGGGGAAGAGAGTAGAGAAGCAGTTCTTATGCAGGGGGTGCAGGAGGAGAAGAGTTAGTGTCCGTTCACTCCTCCTCCCCTGCTCCTCAACCTCCCCTGCTCCCCCTGCTTTCTTGTTTCACTCTCTACTCCTCCAACCGTCGTACCTGAATTTGGTGCAGACGAGGTCCAGTGACTGACACAACGGTGAATTCTAAATTTTCATAACAGAAGGTTTCACCAAGGGTGGGAACTTTCTGCAACTGGTAAAGTAAGAAGCCTCCTAAAGTTTGGTATTCTTTCTTTAAGGGCAAATTGAGATGCAAAACTTCATTGAGGTCTTCCAAGTTAATTTGGGCTTGTAGTAAGAAAGTCTGAGAATCTAAAATCTTAACGAGTAGATCATTGGTACTGTCGGGTTCTCCCGGATAGCCAATGATTTGAGCGATAACATCTTGGATAGTCACCAGTCCAACGGTAGCGCCAAATTCATCTGCCACCATCACCATACTGGGTTCCTCTCTCTGCATGATTGGCAAAAGTTCATTTAAAGGAGTATGTTCAGGCACAAACCTTGCCGGGCGCATCCATGGCTGAATTTGTTTTTCCAAATTCAGTTTCCCCATGGCTAGTGGTTTTGCTAAGTCTTTGAAGTACACAATGCCACGAATGTCGTCCAAAGATTCTCCAATCAGGGGGTAGCAACAGTGACCAGTGGCTATCATTTCCCGGAGAAAAGTCTGGAAGGTCGCATTTTTTGGTAACGCTACAATACCGGTACGGGGAACCATCACTGCTTGTACGGTCTCATCCCCAAACTCAAAAATATTGTTGAGCAATTCTCTCTCTTCCGCTTCCAACCCAATAGATTCACGCTCTGTGGAAATAATGAGTTGTAATTCTTCAGGTGTCACCGGTGGTCTCCAGCTTTGACCTGTGTATTCAATGCCAAAAAGTCGCAACAGGCAGCGAGTTGATTGATTGAGAATCCAAATAAAAGGGTTGAAAAATCTGACAGTTGCTCTGACCGAAGGTCCCAAAAATCTTGCCAGCTGTTCTGAATACAGCATAGCCACTGATTTAGGACAGAGTTCGCCTAAAACTATTTGCAAATAGGCTATGAAAAAAAAGGTGATTGGGATTGAGAAAGAATGAGCGATAACTGTACTCATCCCTTGAGGTAAAGGTAAAGAACGTAACACTGATTTGACTAGTATAACTATGGTACTTTCTCCAATCCACCCCAGTGCCAAACTAGAAAGAGTAATGCCTAATTGAGTTGTAGATAGCAATCGGTCAATACTGCGTTGCAGCACTTCGACGGCGATCGCCTGGATGTCACCAGCCTCTACAAGCTGATGAATGCGCGATCGCCGCACTGTCACCATAGAAAACTCTGCTGTTACAAAAAAGGCATTGATAGCAATCAGTAGAAGCACTGACAACAACCGTAGCCCTACATCCGTCCAACTTAAGCTAGGAAAACTACTCACTGCCAAAGCTCATGTAATACTGATGCCCCCATTTTGGTTAGGAGTTAGTCGTGCTACTAACTCCTAACATCTACCTTTGTACAGGTATATTTGACACTTCTAACCGTAGTTTTTGAGCAGGATAGTCTGTCAGGGCAAGTGAAATGCGCTTGACATCATCAAGTAAAGGCGTGGGAATGCTCACCGTGCCAGAATAAGTAGGTCCATTGGCAGGTAATTCAGACGGTAAACCATCTGTACTCGCACTTAAGGTTCGTCCTTTATCATCCGAGACATCTAAAAAACTATACAAGAAGCGCACAGAATCTTTACCTTTATTCTGCATTTTGACTTTTAAAAGCAAAGCACCGCCAGAAAAGCGAGCAGATTGCACCGAAAGATTGACACCCTCGCTTTCAGTGTTTATTGGAAATCCTTCTTGGGGTTTTTCTTGTTCAGCCACTGCCAGAGGCTTTTCCTCTTGCTTGGGCTTGCTGCTATTTATCTCCTCGTCATCGTCTTCTTGTTTCTTGGATTTAGCAGTCTTAGTTTTGCCCTCAATTCGTGCCTTAACAATTTTTAAGATTTCTTCCTCTCTAAGTAGAGCAAGACCTGTATGTTGCTCTTTAGCTGATTTACTGCTAGTGAACTTTGTTGTGGGACGAGCATCTGGCGCTGTAACGCCTTTAAGTGCTGCACTTCCCAAAGTAAACCCCCAAAACGCACTTACAGAACCCGCTCCCAACATCAGAATTAACAAAATTAAAGTCAGAAGTACAGTAGAATTTAGTTTCATTGCAAACAAGCCATTGCATATGAATGCTGGTTTATTAATTAAGTATCGAAGTTATTTACTTCAATCCTCAGAGGAACTTAATCAATATTAGTCTGCACTAACGCGTCGTTAAACTGTGTAGTATAAAAATTTGGTATGATATCTTATATTGTCAACTTATGTAGACTTGCGCTACAATGAGATATCGACCAGGGTTGGCCGAGCGGTTGAGGCAGCGAACTCATAATTCGCCCTAGGCAGGTTCAACTCCTGCACCCTGGATTAAAAGATAGTGCTGAGTAAAATGTCAAAAAAGTAACTCAGTCACCATGTTCTTTAGCGGGATGGTTCGGTTTCAATCCTGAGTTTATTGGCATTCGTGCGAGGAGACACGAGCAAGGAAGAATTATAAGGATTTGGCAAATCAGGGGTACGGATGTACGGATCGCTAGTAGCTTGCTGATTGAGAGCATCGCGATACAAAGTGTGAACTAATTCAGCATCTCGCGCAATTTGATTTTCCGGAAATGAGTTGCGGAAAATAGAACCAGATCCCAGTATCACGTTAATTTGACTTCTCAAAGTTTGACTGCCATAGAAATTAGGAGCGTTTTTAAAAAAAGCACGTTCAAACACCTCACTGAGTGTTTCATAATTGGGTGTTTCCGTTTCAGCTACAGCAATACTTGGAAAAGTCATAGTAGCTAGCAATACCAATGAGCTACTTATGGATTTGAGTTTTGTACCCATGTTTCATGCACCTTAATATTTGGGCGAATCTTGACTTATTCTTATTTTCAGAACTCTTATGAGTTCAACCTTTGGTGTAGCATAATTTTTTACCAGTTGTCATGACATATCAAGCCGAAACCCCCACTCAATCACATATTTGGGCAACTACTACTGATTTTGTAACCCTGCGCCAACACCTACTAGATTTATTTTGTCAACTGGCATATCAAGAAGGTGATTTTGTTCTTTCTTCTGGGCTGCGTAGCTCTTATTACATCAACAAGACTCAGGTGACTCTCCACCCTCAAGGTGCTCTAGCAGTTGGACGAATTCTGTTACCTCTGCTCCCTTCAGATACTCAAGCAGTTGCTGGGTTGACACTGGGTGCTGATCCTGTTGTGACGGCAGTAAGTGTGGTTTCAACTTATGAAAACCGACCCATTCCAGCGCTCATTGTTCGCAAAGAACCCAAGGGACATGGAACAAAGGCATATATTGAAGGTCCTAGTTTGCCGGAAGGTGCAAAAGTCGTGGTTTTAGAAGATGTCGTCACCACTGGACAATCTGCTATGAAAGCCGTTCACCGACTCAGAGACGCAGGTTATACGGTTAATCAAATCATTGCACTAGTAGACCGCCTGCAAGGAGGAGCAGAATTTTACCAACAACAGGGATTACAGTTCCAGGCAGTGTATACGATTAAGGAGATTCAGGAGCGATATCGGCAGTGAGTCAGCTGATCTCCAGCACTAGTGACGCTCTTGAGCGTCACCTTATAGTTAGGAGGTAGTAGAAAATTCCACTACCTCCTAACTGCTCTCAACTCATAATTCCCAATTCCTAACTCTGGCTCACCGGTTCCTTATCCTTCGCCAAGAACTTCTCTAGTTCTGTCAGTGCATCAGCATCAACTTTAGTTTGCATGGGG
This sequence comes from Nostocales cyanobacterium HT-58-2, assembly GCA_002163975.1. Classification (GTDB taxonomy): domain Bacteria; phylum Cyanobacteriota; class Cyanobacteriia; order Cyanobacteriales; family Nostocaceae; genus HT-58-2. The sequence goes on from CP019636.1 coordinate 1,440,460, forward strand.
CAGAACTTGGGACCGCACATTGAACAAAACTCAGCAGTTTTGTAAATATCAGCTGGTAGAGTTTCGTCGTGATATTCCCTCGCTCTTTCCGGATCAAGTGCTAATTCAAACTGACGGTTCCAGTCGAAGTTGTAACGGGCACGGGACAGTTCATCGTCTCTGTCTCTTGCTCCTGGGCGATGTCTGGCAATATCTGCGGCGTGAGCTGCTATTTTATAAGCAATCAAACCATTGCGCACATCTTCAGGGTTGGGCAAGCCTAAATGCTCTTTAGGTGTGACATAGCACAGCATGGCGGTACCGTACCAGCCAGCCATGGCTGCCCCAATTGCTGAGGTGATGTGGTCATAACCAGGGGCAATGTCCGTCACCAAAGGACCCAGCACGTAGAAAGGTGCTTCAGAACACTCTTCCATCTGCTTTTTGACATTGAACTCAATTTGATCCATCGGGACGTGTCCGGGACCTTCTACCATCACTTGTACATCATACTCCCAAGCTTTGCGGGTCAGTTGTCCAAGAGTTTTCAGTTCAGCTAACTGTGCTTCATCAGAAGCATCATGAGTACAACCAGGACGTAAGGAGTCGCCGAAACTGAAGGAGACATCATATTTCTTAAAAATTTCAATGATGTCGCGCAAGTGGGTATAAAGCGGATTTTGCTTATGATGATGTAGCATCCACCTTGCCAAAATGCCTCCACCGCGAGACACAATACCAGTGAGGCGACTTCTCACTAACGGTAAATGCTCCATTAAAATCCCAGCGTGAATAGTCATGTAATCGACACCCTGCTGGGCGTGTTTCTCAATGACATTGAGAAAGTCATCAGGTGTCAATTTTTCAATGTTGCCGTGGACGCTTTCTAAAGCTTGGTAAACTGGTACTGTGCCAATAGGCACTGGTGAAGCCTTGATAATGGCGGTGCGAATTTCATCTAAGTTACCGCCACCAGTAGACAAGTCCATCACTGTATCAGCGCCATACTTCACCGCTAAGTTCAGCTTTGCAACCTCTTCCTCAAGATTGGAAGAGTTAGGAGAAGCGCCGATATTGGCATTTACTTTACACTTGGAGGCAATACCAATGCACATTGGCTCCAAGTTTGTGTGGTTAACATTAGCAGGGATAATCATCCGTCCCCGTGCAACTTCATCTTTTATGACCTCAACGGGAAGGTTTTCCCGTTGGGCGACGTAGTGCATTTCCTCCGTGATAACACCCTGACGGGCATAGTGCATTTGAGTAACATTGCTCTGCCCATGCCGCTTGGCGACCCATTCTGTCCGCATATTTGATTTCCTCGATAAACAGCTTCCCTCCGCCGGTATTACCCGGATTCAGGTGTTAAGGGTGTAATCTCAGCCTTTTGTGCAGGCACCCCTAGCATGGAAAATGATTTTATCATCTTGCTTATGGCTGGAAGCAAGAAATTGACAAATCCTAACGACTTGTGACTAATGACTTACCGATATATCATATTTTACAAACCCTATGGAATCCTCAGCCAGTTTACAAAAGACACTCCCACTCATAACACCCTCAAAGACTATATTGAAGTTCCTGATGTTTATCCTGTGGGTCGTTTGGACTGGGACAGTGAGGGATTACTACTGTTGACTAACCACGGACAATTGCAACATCGCCTCTCCCATCCTCGGTTTGGACACCAACGGACTTACTGGGTGCAGGTAGAACGAATTCCTGATGTTAAGGCTTTGACGCAGCTACAAGAAGGTGTGGTAATTCAAGACTACCGCACTCAACCAGCTTTGGTGCAGCTCTTGCCAACAGAGCCTCCTTTACCGGAACGCGATCCGCCAATTAGATTTCGCAAAAATGTGCCAACAGCTTGGTTGGAAATGACTTTGACAGAGGGAAAAAATCGTCAGGTTAGGCGAATGACGGCGGCTGTGGGATTTCCGACTTTACGATTGGTTAGGATAAGTATTGCTCACCTACAATTAAATGGTCTGCAACCAGGTCAATGGCGTGACCTGACCTCTGGTGAACTCAAATTATTACTCAATTTAGCTTTTGCAGGTAGCTCACGCAATTCTAAAAGGAGATGAGACGTAGGAGTTGAGTGACACACTTAAATGCTGATTTTTACTTATCCATGAAAACACCATAGAAAAAAAGCTATAGTATTTCCATAAGTTTTATGTAGATTTTTAGCAAAAAATGACATTAATAGAGGAGTACTATCCCTTTTTCTGGTTCTTTTCTAGTTAATGTCAGCGCCGAGGTGCAAGTTTAAATCTACTTTCAGATTTTAAATAACGAGTGCGTTCGCCTTTGGCGGCTCCTCTGGAGCATCGCTGAAAGCGGGTACTCCGTGCGATCGCCTTTTACATTCTCATCTGTCCACTGGTTCAATTTTCTAAACCTAAAGATATGTGTTGAAATATGCCACATTACCTAGTTTTAATGGCAATTTATTGTGAAGGTAGAGCTTGTCGATATCTCAAATCTATAGTTAATATGCGTAAAAATTAAGACTGCCACCAAAATTCGCCAGATGAACCATAATATTTTTGTGGGTCTACTGTTAAGAATGTGCTAACCAATGTAGTACTTTCGGATTGTAGTGGCTAGAAGCACCTTGGAACGGGAATTAAGGAACTTCCACAATGCTGATTTGCCCTCAGTGTAAATTTGAAAACCCCAACACGAACAAATTCTGTCAGAACTGTGGCGCTTCACTGACCCAAAAGGTCTGTTCAGAGTGCGGGACTCATATGGCTTTAAATGCACAACAATGTGATAACTGTGGCGCTGAATGCGGAACAGTTTTGTGGGCAATTATTACTAAGGAAGCAACTTTTGCGGCTGGGGAAAATAAAGAAGATGAGCAAGTAGGAGAAGTCGGGGAAGTGACAGAGGTAGAGGAAGTCGGGGAAGACAAATTCATTTGTTTATCTCCCTCCACTTCCTCATCTCCTTCTCCTCTCCCAGTAGGCTCCTACTTAGATCCACAACAACGTTATCAACTGCTTGAACCGCTACCAGCCCTGGGAGAAATTGCTCCTAATACTGAGGTGTGTATTAAGGTTTTAGACTGCCAACCATACCAAGTGTCCCTCCTTGAGGTCATGCTGGCAAATCAGCAACAGGGGCTAGCAACGCTATCAATGGACACTAACAAAATTCCTAGTCTGGCTAAACTCTATATTGACTTGCAGTCTTGGTCCCATTTGGGAATACCGCCAATTCATGATGCATGGCAGCAGGACAATATACAGGTGGTGCTCATCGAAGACCGCTCAAATTGGCAGGAATTACTCTATCTTTGGCGAGAAGACACCACAAGTTCGTTACAAATCGTACATTTTCTTTACCAGATGACACAACTGTGGTCTGTGTTAGAAACAGTCAACTGTCGTCAAAGTTTGTTGGAGTTGTCCAATCTCCGACTTGATGAAGATGAGTCATTAGCGCTACAACGATTGTATGTAGAATCACCAGATAACCAATATAATGTTGAGTTACCAGAAGATATAGAAACAACTGCACCTGATACGACGGAGGCACAAGTCTTCACAGTTCAAGTTTTAGGGCGGGTTTGGCAAGCACTTTTTAGACAGTCTCAACGGACTCAATTTGGCTCTATTTTGCACTTGATAGGAGACTTGGAACTAGGCAAGATACAGACTCTAGGGCAGTTGCAATCACGCTTAGAAGCTATAGCCTCGGAATTTCAAGGCAATCCCACAAGTATTCCTTCTGTCACCTCAAAGATGTCTCAGACTCCTGCTACCGCTACTATCTTGCAATTAGATGATGAGGAACAGTATGAGACTGACTCAAAAGGAGATGATGTACCTACAATTGTTTTGCCCATGCAGTTAGTGAGCTTAGAAAATGCAGGGCTTACCGATGTAGGACGTCAACGCGATCATAACGAAGACTACTTTGGTATTGAAACAAAAATCCAGAAGCTAGAATTGCCTAACAAGCGTACTTTGCAAGTGCGTGGTCTGTATGTTTTGTGCGATGGAATGGGCGGACACGCTGGTGGTGAGGTTGCTAGTGCTTTAGCTGTCAACTCCTTGCGGCAGTACTTTCAGACCAACTGGGCTTTGAACAAACTGCCATCAGAAGATGATATTCGTAAGGCGGTGCGGCAAACCAACCAAGCAATTTTTGATCTCAATCAAAAAGATGCTCGTTCTGGTGTTGGGCGCATGGGCACTACCCTAGTGATGGTTTTAATCCAAGATAATCAGGTAGCGGTGGCAAATGTGGGAGATAGTCGTCTCTACCGCGTCACTCGTAAAAGAGGGCTGGAACAAATTACAGTAGATCACGAAGTTGGTCAACGGGAAATTTCTCGAGGTGTAGAACCTAGTGTCGCCTACTCTCGCCCTGATGCTTACCAATTAACTCAAGCTCTTGGTCCTCGCGATGAACACTCTATCATTCCCGATGTGCAGTTTTTTGAGATCAATGAAGATACGCTTTTTGTTCTTGCTTCGGATGGTTTGTCAGATAATGATTTACTGACAATTCATTGGCAAACTCACTTAGCACCTCTGCTAAGTTCTAGTGCCAATTTGGAAAGTGGCGTTCGAGCCTTAATTGATTTGGCAAACCATTACAATGGTCATGACAATATTACTGCGATCATTATTCGGGCAAAAGTGCGCCCAAATTTGGAACAACAGTAAATTTTGGATTAGGGATTAGTAAGGGAAGTGGTTAAGAGTCGATGGTAAGCCCATGCGGTCAGTTCAGGGCTGAGGGAGGGAAACCCTGCTTTTCTAGAACTCAGACGCTGCGTGTACTCGCTTCGCGTAGACGCTTGTAGAGCGGCTTCTCGTCGTTAGAGTGGAGCTTACGTTACTGGGAACGCGAGTGTATACGTTCTGTACTCAGTGTATCTGTATGTCTTGTGGAGAAGCTATGCCAACGCGTAGCATATCCCTAGAACAAGGTCTTATGGAACTGGATTTACCAGTTGCTGTGAGAGCGAGCCAACTCTTTTGGAGCTTACGCTCGCCACCTTCAAATAACGCTCTTTTGGTGTGTCTGCTACGAGTACCTGGGTACCTGGCTAACGCTAACGTCAGTTCTCAGGGCGTAGAAAATTCTTCGGGCATCTCCTGAGCTTGCGGCATACCTGCGCCGTTATGGTATAAATCCTCCGTGGCCCAGAGGAAAGCCGTAAGTGCAAAGCATTCCGTAGGCATACGCATAGCATCTGATGACACGAGAAGGGTTGAAGTATGGAGACGCTACGCGTTCACCGATTGCCTACGGTAGAGTTCTCCTCCTTCTCAAGAGTTCAAACGCTGCGCGTACTCGCTTGGTGTAAATGCCCGTAGCTTTCTTCGTGCCCACAAGGCATAAGCGTACTCGAAGGGTTAGTCATGAATAGTTCAGAAAAAACCTAACAACCCATAACCAAACAATCCTTACTTCCCACCACCTCATCAGAAATTACCTATGGTCACGCTGACCCTGTTAGAACCGCAAAAAAAAACACCTATTAAGCAGTGGCACTTTGACGACGAGACCGTCATTCGGATTGGTCGTTCGGCAGACAATGATATTGTTTTAAGTGATAGCTTAGTATCGCGGCATCATTTAGAACTCAGACAAATCGGTTCTGATCACAATGGCAGTTCCTGGCAGGTAATTAGTCAAGGCACAAATGGCACTTTTCTCAACGGCGTTTTGGTAACTCAGAGTTGGTTACCAGATGACAGCCTGTTGCAATTGGCACAGGGAGGTCCAATCCTGAAATTCCAAATCGACCAACAAACTTTAAGCCAAAATTCTCCTTCTACGTCACATACTTGCACGCACGAAGGAAACTTGCCTAATAATTTGTTTTGTATCCACTGCGGTCAACCATTATCAGTAATACAGACAATTCGTCATTACCAGGTGTTGCGGATTCTGGGACAAGGAGGTATGGGTACAACCTATCTAGCTTGGGATGGACAGGGAAAAATTGCTGGACATCCACAACTGCTAGTGTTAAAGCAGATGAATGCTGATATGGCAAAAATTGCCAAGGCACAAGAATTATTTGAACGAGAGGCAAATACTTTAAAATCTCTCAATCATATTGGAATTCCCAAATACTACAACTTCTTTGTTGAAGGTGGGAAGAAATATTTAGCAATGGAATTAGTCCACGGACAAGATTTAGAAAAACTGATTTATTCTAAAGGACCAGTCACCCCAAATCTGGCAATTAATTGGATGATCCAAACCTGCGATATCTTGGACTATCTCCACAGCCAAGAACCACCCCTCATCCACCGTGACATCAAACCCGCTAACTTAATGGTCCGGAATTCAAATAATCGTATAGTGGTATTGGATTTTGGGGCAGTGAAGGAAATTGGCACAACACCTGGAACTCGCATTGGTGCAGAGGGTTATTGTGCTCCCGAACAAGAACGGGGACAGCCTCTGACTCAATCCGATTTATATGCGATTGGACCAACGCTCATTTTTCTGGTGACTGGGGAAAGCCCTTTTAAGTTCTATCGCCAGAGGGGTCGCAATTTCCGGTTTGAAGTCGGAAATGTTCCCACGATTACTCCTCAGTTACGGGAGGTGATTGATCGCGCTACAGAACCTTTGCCACGCGATCGCTACCAAACGGCTAAGGAGTTGGCGGCGGCTTTAGCTGAATGCAAAGTTTAGCGAACAGGGGACAGAAGCATAGAGGATAAGGGACAAAGCACAGGGTTATAGAAAAAGTTTGACCCTCACTCACCTATCCTCTATTTTCTGTAACTTCCTATTCTTCATCCCAAGCTTCGACAGCTAGCAATTCGCTTACTGGATCTTGCATACTAAACCCAAAGTCTAGCAGTTCTTGTTTCCAGTACTGCCATTCATTGCCGAATAGCAAAGCGATTTTCCAGATACTATCTGTGGGCTTGATGATATTGGAATCTACGAGTGAACGCACATTACGCTGCAACTTCACCATAGGGTGAATTACTTGCTGCTTACTCATAACCTCGATTAAATCAGATTTGGTTTGGTAAATGCTTTATCAAAACTGCTTTCCATTTTGGAATTTTTGCCGATGCGTAGAGCTTTTTACCTTGGCAAAGCAAGTCTTAACTTGTTTACTATATCATAACTTATCAACTGAGTTACCATTAAATTCGGTTTTGTACGGTAATCCCCACCAAACGAGTTAAATTTTACCCCCTGTGAGTGGTTAGTTTACATTGAATCTAAAACAAGAGTTATCTTATCTTTTGCACAAATAACACGTTTTGGGAATGTATGCAAAACGCTATTTGTGTTTTTCAGCATAATGTGCGCGAGTTTTAACAAACTTATATGAGCGTAGCCTTTTTACAGAATTTTGCGAAACCGTGAACTGTATAGTCAGCTGGAGCTATACACATCTTTGAAATGTTATATAGAATATCGCAAACATCTTATATTTGATAGGTCAAAGTAACATTTTTATAAAAATTTAATGATTCAATGAGAAGCAAAAATAATCAAAAAATACAAGCCTCAAGAAGGAAGGCAGGAAAGGTTATACCTATCTGAAGATTTTGAGAAATAGTATCAAGTATCGGTAGCAGAAGTGACGCCAGGATGACGGGCTTTGTTCTATCCCAAGGCTTAGGCTAATGGATAAGCTGGGAGGAATTTAATCAAGCTGATTTTATTGACTTATTCTCTCTCTAGAAAAATACGGCTTGTCGATTAAGTTATAGATGTTTATTCCCGTAGCTATTCCGTTGTCCTAATAAGTTAATGCAGTTGAAAGCAGACTAAATCAGGCAACAAAGCCAGGTTTTAGCGGAGAGTAAAGAAGTAAACGCTTAGTAATCCCAATTTTACTAGCGATCGCACTTCACTATGTTGCTACAGAGTGAGAAAATTAGCCTTTCTGCCTTATGTAAAATATTCTCCTGCAAAATGTTATTTTCTCTGGAACAATGGGTATCCTTATAAGCAGGAGAAAGGCTGTTATCTAAGTGTTTACCACAGCAATTAATCAAAATGGCTAGTTCTGGGGAACAGTACAGAATTGCCCGCCATCAGAAGATTGAGCGGCGAAAAAGAATTTTAACTATAGTATCGATTGTATCTTTTCTTAGTTCTGGGGTATTTGCAATAGTTCCTACACTACAACAGGCTATTCAAAATCCCCAATCAGCGCCTGCGTCTACTGAGCTTTCATTACACCAACAAGCACAGGGTTTTGAGTTAGTTTTACAGCGAGAACCAGAAAATCAAGTGGCTTTGTATGGGTTGGTTAATGTCCGCCTGCGCTTACAGGATGTTCAGGGAGCTATTGCACCTTTGGAAAAGCTGGTGAAGTTACAGCCTGAACACCGACATTATAAGACTCTGTTAGAGCAGCTGAAGAAACAAGGAGACAAGAGCGATCGCTCTTAGGATAAGTATTCTTAGCTATGTAGGAAGATAACGAGAGAAGAGTTTATATAAACGTTTATCATTTCATAGAAGCAAGCTTCATCAAAACAGTTTCTAGTTCCTCGACTCCACGAACTTGATTCCATTCAGACATAGCACGTTGTTGTCCAGCACGAGTCATTCTTTCCCACTCATCTGGATGAACTGGTAGAGAAAACACAAAACATTAGCTAAATCTAGAGGATTTTCTGACTCAAAAATTAATCCATCCTTGCCATTTTCTACTATCTCCCCGGCTCCTCCTGTACCGCTAGTCACGAGGGTTAATCCTGCAGCCATAGCTTCAATTTGGCTAATGCCAAAAGGCTCTTGAAAGCGAGAAGGAAAAACCAGGACGTTGTGCGATCGGTACAGTTCTTTTAGTTGTTGGCGTGAGAGAACTCCAGGAAACTTAACCTTATCTTGCATACCTTCTGACTCAACAAATTCCTGAAGAGCTTGAACAAATTGAGGTTGTAGAGTACCGCCAGCAATAGTAGCGGAAAACTCCACACCTGCAGCATGAAGTAAGGAAAGAGCTTCAATGAGTACATCGGCTCCTTTGTAATGCATCACCAAACTAGCGTACGCAATGCGTAGGCGATCGCGCGGTGGGAGTTCAGCTTGATAAAATTCGTCAACAGCTGCACCTGGATAAATAGTTTGTGCTGTTTCTACTGGATAACCCTGTTGGTTTAAGCCTTCTCGAATCCAATTGCTACAGGTGATGTATTGATGCAATTTGCTATTAGGAGCTAATTCAGCAACATAACCAGGATTAGCATTCATAACGTAATGAGCTACTGGAATCTCATTAGCAAGTATTTTTTCTATCAGTTCCAGTCCCAAAAAGTCAATGTTACCCACTAGGCAAACATCTGGTTTAAAAGTTTGCACCTCTAAAGCTACCGTTTGGCGATTATAGAAAGTTCTGGTTAAAACTTGTTCCGCAGAAAACCAATGGGTTCCTTCTTTAGTCCAGGCACCACATAAGTATAAACAGCGATTTACAGAAGGCTCTGTATCCGTAGTTGTGTAATTGGTACCATATTTTTCTGTATTACTTGTTAATACCAGTACAGTGTGACCGCGATGAGCTAACAGTCTTGCACAATCAGCCATCCCCCGCTCATATCCGCCAATCGCTTGTGGAGGATACAGATTTGTAATGATTAGAATTCTCAGCTTATCCAAAGTAGTCACCCATGATTATGACTTCTCAAGATAGTTTGCCCACATTTGCTCATAAGCTTTCTCCATCTCCCGTGTAAATTGCTTCCCATTCCACAATGGTGCAGTAGCCTTTGATTGTCGCAGTTTCCCTGCAATTTGTTGTCGCAAAGCCTCGTCTTTACCCAAACGAATACCCCATTCTATGTATTCTTCATCAGTCCAAGCTATGCCTTCTGTGATACCAGCATTCATCATCATGGTATAACTGTTACGAGCTACAAATTGTTCGCCGACTCGTGTCACCATGGGAATACACATCCAAAGAGTTTCTAGGGTTGTAGTCGCACCATTGTAGGGATAGGTGTCTAATACTACATCAGCAATTCCTAGGTTGGCGCGATGAACTGACTCTAAAGCGACTTGCGGTAAAAATCTCAGCCTTGAACAATTCACGCCTTCCTCTTCCGCAATTTTATAGAAAAAGCGTTTAATTGCTTCTTCCTCAGAAGAACCTTTAATTAAAAAGTAGCTATTAGCGACTTCTTTCAGAATTTTCATTTGCCACCTTGTCGTCTCAGGATGGCGTTTATATCCTCTTTGGGCGCTGAGATAAACCACCGCATCAGCGGGAATATTTAACTCATCTCGGCGCAGTGTTGGTACACCCACCTCAAAACCATCCACTGCTATGTAGGTTTGAGGTAATCGCCAGATTTTCTCTGTATAATAATCTTGCGCTGAACCTGGTAATACGTATGGGTCAGCAATAAAGTAATCAATTGCTGGTATACCCGATGCATCCCAACCTAGCCAAGTCACTTGAATTGGTGCTGGCTTAAGTGCCATCACTTCACAGCTAATATCTAGAGTGATGCTATCAAGATCAACTAAAATATCAATTTCATCTTGATATATCTTCTCAGCAATTTCTAAGCCATTCATACCTAATGTATGAGCTTGTGAAGCTTGATTGACATACCAATCTTGCAACCAATCATCTATCAGCTTGTAGTTAACAAAATAGGCATGAGTTTCAAAATTATCTCGATTATGATGCTGAAATAACCAACGAGCTAACCAACCTACAGAATGCTGTCTAAAAGCGTAAGATAGATATCCAATTTTTAATTTTCTTGTTGAGAAAATGACCGAGTATTTTTGATTACTATGGTGCTGAGAGTAGATTTTACTTTCTTTTTGAGTGATAGCTTGAATATTAGTCTGGAAAATTTGGGCAATTTGATTATGGATTTCTCTAAACTCGGCTGGACAATCTTTAATATGAGGTATAGCAAATGATGGAGTCAGCAGCCGAAGAGTTCTCAACTCATCTAGTGGAAGTGGTTGCGCTTTGATAAAGCTTTTCAAAAGTGATTCCAACTCTTGGCAAGTTGAGCATACTTCATTCCAATATCCACCCGCAGTCATTAAGGCGCGAAGCACTAAATGAGTAGCAAAAATTTTATCAGGTAATGTTTGTGATAGTGAATAACATAATTTAGCTGTCTCTATTCCTTGAGAATAACGACCAGCATCTTGATAAAAAATAGCTAGATGTCGTAAAGTTTCTATATTTTGAGCATCTAAGCACAAACATAACTCTAAAAAACTTGCTGCCAGTGCAGGTTGCTTAAATGTGTGACCTATTTTCATAGCAATAGGTAGCAGTAAACAGAAGCAATCATCAGGCTTGGAAAAATAAGGTAAACAAGCTTCTACTAATTCTAAAATTGCTGGGTGTAAAGGTGCTGTTTCTAGAACTTGTTGTAGAACTTGTAGCAAGAATTCTGCATTGAAATCTTTACTTTGCCGTACCTGTAGAAGTTCAATTAATCTCACCTGCTGTAATTCTATGTCTTCAAATTTTTCTAGTTTAATTGAAAGTTGAATAATCTTGAGTAAGTTATTAATGTCAGTGGTATTAATTTCTCGTATATGCTGACGAATTATCCAGGCAAGAGAATATTCTGCTAGCGTCTCACGCCGTTGTGCTTCTGCTTGCAAAACTTGAATTAGTTCATTAGTAAAAATTTGAATTTGGTCTTCCTCTGCTTCTGTCATAGGCAGCATCCAAGTCATTTGCGCCTCTGCTTCTTGCCCTTGTAGAAGCAAAAGTAATCCCAAATGCCAGTAGTGGGATAAAATATCTGGTTCGGCTGTAATTGCTTGTTCGTATAATTTTGCAGCCTGAGAATATTCCCCTTTTACTAAATATTGATGAGCTTGTTGCTGCCAGTTCATAAAATCAGTAATCATAGGAAATATTTTTTGTGAGTTGGTACAAGCACCTGATGAGGTTATTCTTGGAAGTTATTTCTTGTCAGTTAAGTCTATTCATTAAGCAAAGTGGGTAGATTATTCTACCCACTTCGGTAAAATACTTAATTTAGCAGAATAAAAACTCTCATTGAAATTAATACTTGTTTAAATGAGTTGGTATCTTATTGCTTGCTCATTAACTCACTTATTTACTTAGCTGCACTAACGTAGTTATCGGGGCAGGTAGGAGCTGTTCCGTTAAGCTTGTAAAGTGCTGTACCATCATCCCCACCATTTGTCACAGCTTTCTCCGCTTCACACAAGATAGCTAAAGTCGTTGCTTCACTTGTGGCTGATACAGTTCCTATCATCACGCCACCAACATAAGCTTTGACGGGTGCTTTGTCTTTTATTGGTTGTGCTTGATTATTGACACCACTAGTACCATCGGCAATGTTATATTTATAATTCTCTGTTTGTGTTGCTACACCAAGACCTAACTTACCAAAGTCAGCGTTTTTTGCAAATGAATTATTTTCCAGGTAGTAGGCTTGCTGCGCGCGATTCATTGAACCTACATAGGTTTTAGCCTCTGACTGTCTTGCTTTATTTGCTTGATTAAGAAAAGAGGGTAAAGCAATAGCAGAAAGAATACCAATGATGATAATTACTACTAGCAGTTCAATGAGTGTAAAACCTTCATCTTGTTTCTTTTTCTGAAGAATGTGTTGGAGAAATTTTGCTTTTAATTCAGTCTTCATAAGTATTTTCCAGAGGATAGGAAATTGATTGAGTTCTAAATTTAACTTACCCACTTTCTTTTATTTCTTATCACCCTTGGAAAATTTTTTATTCATGTTTTCTAGCAACATTAACGAGCTTTGTAGAGGCGCGAGTTTCGCATATTTACATTATTGAAGTAAGTTCAAACTTTTCCATTAATCACTTTTAGCTGACTTAAGCTCTTAAGAGATGATTTATAAAGTAATCCACCAATCTTTGCGATGCGTTACGGCTAGAACTGATTCTCTTAAACTTGCAAGCCCTTACATAGCCGTAACACATCCTACTTAATCTGAAATTAATGGTTATTGACGAACAGATATGGAAGTTGCCATTCTGAATTTTCTCCTGATAGTCTCTTTTTCCTGATACCTCTCGACTTAATGGCTTTGTAGCATAGATCTAAAAGACTTATGCAGCACAACTAAGCGGCGCACCCAGGATTTAGTATTCCCAAATCCAGAAATTTCTATCACGCCCTGTCTGATATGTTATACTAAGTCGTAGTCGTTATGAGTTTGTTTATTGTAGTTATGACCAACCCGACAGTAGAAAATGTAGTGATTATCGGTTCTGGTCCAGCGGGGTACACGGCTGCCATTTACGCCGGACGGGCTAATCTCAAACCTGTTGTTTTTGAAGGTTTCCAAGCTGGGGGTTTGCCTGGTGGTCAGCTGATGACAACGACTGAAGTGGAGAACTTTCCTGGGTTTCCTGAAGGAATCACTGGACCAGAACTTATGGATCGGATGAAGGCTCAGGCGGAGCGCTGGGGTGCTGAGTTATATACAGAAGATGTTATTGAAGTTGATTTGAGTCAGCGTCCTTTTACAGTCCGCTCTGAGGAACGAGAATTTAAAACCCACAGCATTATTATTGCTACTGGTGCGACGGCAAAGCGCTTGGGTTTAGATAGTGAGCATCAGTTCTGGAGCCGGGGTATTTCCGCTTGTGCTATTTGTGATGGTGCTACGCCTATTTTCCATGGTGCGGAGTTAGCTGTGGTTGGTGGTGGTGATTCGGCGGCGGAAGAAGCGATTTACCTGACTAAGTACGGTTCTAAAGTGAATTTGCTGGTGCGCTCTGACAAGATGCGCGCTTCTAAAGCCATGCAAGACCGTGTTTTGAGCAATCCCAAAATTACAGTTCACTGGAACACACAACCAATAGATGTGTTTGGGAACGAGAAGCACATGGAAGGGATAAGAATCCACAATACCGACACTGGTGAAGAAAAGGATCTGCACGTCAAGGGATTGTTCTACGCGATCGGTCACACTCCTAATACATCTTTATTCAAGGAACATCTGGAGCTGGATGACGTGGGTTACATTGTCACTAAGCCTGGTTCTCCCGAAACAAACATAGAAGGTGTTTTTGCCGCAGGCGACGTACAAGACCATGAGTACCGTCAGGCAATTACTGCTGCAGGTAGTGGCTGTTCGGCGGCGATGTTAGCAGAACGCTGGTTGTCTGCCAGTGGCTTGATTCAGGAATTCCACCAAAAACCGGAAACTCCAGATAATGAGATAGAACAGCCAGCTGAGACGAAAACAGAAGAACAAAAAGCTGCTGAATTTGATTTGAACTCCACCCGTCATTACGGGGGTTATGCTTTGCGTAAGCTGTTCCATGATAGCGATCGCCTACTCGTTGTTAAATACGTCGCTCCTGGCTGTGGTCCTTGCCATACCCTCAAGCCAATATTAAATAAAGTCGTGGATGAATTTGATGGCAAAATTCACTTTGTCGAAATTGACATCGATAAAGACCGAGACATCGCTGAAAATGCTGGTGTTACAGGAACACCTACAGTTCAGTTCTTCAAGGATAAGGATTTGTTGAAGGAACTCAAAGGCGTGAAACAAAAGAGTGAGTACCGCCAATTGATTGAAAGCAATTTGTAAGTCTTTGTGCGCCCTGTACTTAGGTGCAGGGCTAATCACTTAAGTCCACTTAAGTGGACTGAAAACTTTTGTCCTCTGCTGGCTCGAAAAGAACATCAAGTTGGCTACCGGGCATTTGCTGACGTAATAACTGAACGTAACCTTCTGCATCAGTGCGACTCCGATGTCGGCTGACGACTACCTTTTGTGAAGAAGAAATGAGATGGACAACTGCCCAAGGTTTGAGGCGTTGTTGATAAGCCATAATAAAATTATCTCCTTCGAGAATAGGAGGCAAAGCCAGCGCTGTTACTTTCCACGGTTAGGCGCTGGTTTCCGCTTTTGCTACTTAAGAATCAAAATTAGCACTGTTACTTTCCACGGTTAGGTGCTGGCTCTTGACTCCCTTAATGATATTATTGCGATATTAAATATTGTCATAAATATTTATAAATATTTTTAATATTTAACACCACAATACCTAAGTATTGTATCTGTTGCCAGGTTTGTTTCTTAGCATCATTGCACGAAATCGTGTGATATGTAGAATGGTCATTTATACGCACAATCAAGAACTCCTGACTGCTCCTATTTATGACCATCATAAAAAGTCCCCAGCTAAGATTTTTACGGTTTACCAAACGCCCCTCCCTTTCCCAACAACTGATGTTGATTGGGTTAATGATGACTCTATTTTTCTTATTCCTGGCTCTGTGCGCTCCCTTATTTCAGGCTTTTGGTTGGGTACAAAACCCCACAGATTCCCTCAGTAACCCCATTCAAGAACCACCCTCACTCCAACATTGGTTTGGCACCAGTCGCGAAGGCTATGATGTCTTCTCGCGTACGCTATTCGGCGCTCAAGCTGCCTTACAAGTGGTTTTATTGGCTACAACACTCAGTATGTTAATTGGTGTGCCTCTGGGTATGTTGAGTGGCTACGTGGGGGGTAGATTAGACAAAGCTCTGCTATTCCTCATGGATAGTATTTACACCTTGCCAGGTTTGTTGCTTTCAGTAACACTGGCATTTATAGTGGGACGTGGAATTTTAAACGCAGCTCTTGCCATCAGTATTGCTTACGTGCCGCAATATTATCGTGTTGTCCGTAACCACACTGTTAGCGTCAAAACCGAAGTGTTCATCGAAGCAGCGCAAGCAATGGGTGCCAATACTTGGCAGGTTCTTTCTCGATACCTGTTTTTCAACGTGATTCAAAGTGTACCCGTCCTTTTTACCCTTAACGCCGCTGACGCAATTTTGATTTTGGGCGGTTTGGGCTTTTTAGGATTAGGGCTTCCAAGAGAAACGCCAGAATGGGGACGTGATTTACAACAAGCTTTGCAAGCGCTACCAGTTGGTGTTTGGTGGACTGCACTTTTCCCAGGATTAGCTATGACAACAATGGTTGTAGGGCTCTCGCTACTTGGTGAGGGGTTAAATGAATTTATCAACCCTCGTTTACGGAAAGACATCCGGAAATAGTTAAGAGTGATTTGTTATTAACATAGTGGTGAGTAGAAAAATTGTTATGAGATAGTGGTTAGAAAAAAATTTCCACCTGATAACAACTACCAACTCCCAAACCACACCTGATTTCGTTTGCTACTCTAATATCTGTTGTATTTATTACTGAGAGATTTGCGTGAAAGATAACTTTTCTTTAATTGCTGCTGCTGCTGGTGGCTTTATGCTTTCCGTTGCCCTAACTGGCATCTTAAGAGGTGCTCCAGTGGCGTCTTTGGAGGGTCAGCCCAGTTTTCGTACCCTGACTGTTGCTACTTTACGACCTGCACCAAAGGAGTCTGAAAATGTAAAATTTTTTGGTAGCGAAACTGATAATCAATAAAGGAACAGATTTGAAAGCAAAAGATTTGGCAACCGTGGCAACGGATTTTATGGCGGGTGTAGCGGATGGTTAATCTGTCCTTAGCACAAATCCATCATCCGTTGCTAAATTTGTTGTGGTTTTGCGCCTGCTTGTAAGGGGTTTGAAAGAGGTGAATTCTCAAGTCATTGGTATTGACTTAGGTGGAACAGCAATTAAGTTGGGGCGTTATGCCACAGATGGTACTTGTTTACAGTCGTTAAGTGTGGCGACGCCGCAGCCATCGACACCAGAGGCGGTTGTGGCAGCAATGGTAGATGCGATCGCCCAAATTGACCCCGAGAGTCAGACCATTGCCATTGGTGTTGGTACTCCGGGACCTGCCGATGCAGAAGGACGCATTGCCAAAGTCGCTATTAACCTAACAGGATGGCATGATGTTCCCTTAGCTGAGTGGCTGGAAGCAAAAACTGACAAACCAACAATTGTTGCGAACGATGCCAATTGTGCAGGGCTCGGGGAAGCTTGGCTAGGAGCAGGTCGTCGCTTTCAAAATTTTATCCTGCTCACTTTGGGAACTGGAGTGGGTGGCGCCATTATCATAGATGGTAGACTCTTTACTGGTCATTTTGGCGCAGCGGGTGAACTAGGATTAATCACCCTCAACCCAGATGGTCCAAAGTGTAATAGTGGTAATCAAGGCTCTTTGGAGCAGTATTTGTCCGTCCCGGCAATTCGTCGTCGTACTGGAAAAGAACCAGCAGAACTGGGCGCTCTAGCAAAATCTGGAGATGCAAAAGCTTTGACATTCTGGCAAGAATATGGTTCGGACTTAGGCATTGGGTTGACAAGTTTAATTTATGTGTTAACGCCGGAAGCAGTCGTGATTGGTGGCGGTGTGAGTGCAAGTTCCGAGTTTTTCATATCATCTGCCAAAGCAGAAATTGAGCGTAGAGTTATGCCTACTTCACGCTATTGTTTACAAATATTACCAGCAGAATTAGGCAACTTTGCGGGGATATCAGGTGCCGCGAAGTTAGCTTTTTCAAAACTAGCGGGTTAGGGGCGTATCATTCAAATCATTAGAACTCTTGCACGAATATTTTGTGTAGGGGAATGAGAGAGTAAAGCAGCGCAACAAATCTCAGAAGATGCGTTACGGACTTTGTCCTAACACATCCTACAAATCTTTTATAGCATTCATGCAAGAGGTCTATTCAAGCTGACGGATAATTAGGATAATTAGAAGGTACAAATCCCACAATTCTATTGCAGGACTCCTAATTATTGACTTCTAAAATACATCCAGTTGTGTTTTGAATATATTCCAAAACTTTTTGATAAGATTCTGGATTACTCACAGGGTTAATAATAATGGGAACATTACCATCTGGAATCCAAAAAGTTATTCTGCCGTTATTTGGTTCATAACGAAAGGAACTAATGCTGTCGAGGTTAACTATATACTCATTCCTTTCATAATTAATTTTCACCCAATAGGAGTACTCAAATCCTAATCCCGTAATATGTTCTATATATTCCAGAATCTTTTGATAGTCTTCTAAGTTATTTTGAGGATTAACCACTATTGGCATCGCACAGTCTGGTAACCAAAAAGTTACCCTGCCGTTCCGTTCATGACAAAAAGCCGTAACATGCTCAAAATTGACTACATATTCATTTCTCTCATAGTGAATTTTCACCCAGTAGGCCACAACATCCTCTCAGATCCCAAGTTTCGTTAGCAGCAAATTTCAGCACTACACCCTGAAATAATTTTGAATTTTGTCATTGATTATTAGTCATTTGTCACTAGTACTAAAACAAAAGACCCTTCTCCATCAGGAGAAGTGATAGTTTGCGCTTACACTGGGGTACAACTGGGGGAATCATACACGCCAGTCCCCTCCTGCGGAGGAATTCAAAATTATCAATTCTCCTGTCGGAGACGCTGCGCAAACGGGTACTCTGCCTTGAACCCCTACGGGGAACGCAGTCGTCTCGGGGGGAGCCAGTTGTGTGAACTTTGAATTCGAGCATAGCAAGTCGCTAGCTTCTGGTAGCGCTGGCTCACAAATGACTAATGATTCATTAAGAGACTTGTGCTGGTGTTTGTGTGCGCGAGGAAGGGTGAGAACGGGCGATCGCAGCTTGGATGAAACCCTTAAATAGAGGATGAGGTGTGCTAGGACTTGACTGAAACTCTGGATGAAATTGACAAGAAATAAAGAAGGGGTGATTGGGAAATTCAATAATTTCCACTAGGCGTCCATCGGGGGAAGTTCCACTAATAACATAGCCAGAGTCTATGAATAGATTACGGTAAGCATTGTTAAATTCATAACGATGTCTATGGCGTTCGTAAATGACTTCTTCTTGATAGAGTTTGAAAGCCAGAGAATTAACCAGCAAGCGACAAGGATATAAACCTAAACGCATTGTCCCACCCAAATCACACACATCCTGTTGTTCTGGTAACAAGTTAATAACTGGATTGTTGGTATGGGGATCAAATTCCGCGCTATTAGCATCTGTTAATCCGGCTATGTCCCTTGCCCATTCAATCACGGAACATTGCATTCCCAGACACAAACCTAAGAATGGAATTTGGCAATTTCGAGCATACTTAATTGCGGCAATTTTGCCATCTACCCCGCGAACACCAAAACCTCCCGGGACAATTATGCCGTCTACACCTTCAAGATAGGTTTCGACTCCTTCTACTTCCAATTTTTCTGAGTTAACCCAACGCAAGTGCAGTTCACTACTCATAGCAATTGCTGCATGGCGCAGTGCTTCTACGACAGAAAGATAAGCATCACTCAGACGGACATACTTACCCACTATCGCAATTTCTACCCTGTTTTTGGGACTATACAATTTTTCCACTAATGTTTGCCACTGCCCTAAATCAGGTTGGCGTTGTTCCATGTTCAGCAACTCTAGCGTTTGCTGTGCCAGTCCTTCTCGTTCCAGAATGAGTGGGACTTCATAAATGCTTTTTGCATCTTGTGCTGGAATCACGCATTCTGCAGGTACGTCACAAAATTCCGAGAGTTTTTGTTTTAAACCTGCTGCTAGTGGGCGATCGCACCGACAAATTAAAATATCTGGTTGAATTCCAATTGATCTGAGTTCTTTGACTGAGTGCTGCGTTGGCTTCGTTTTCATTTCACCTGCTGAGGCAATCCATGGTACCAGCGTTACGTGCATATACAACACATTTTGCCGCCCTACGTCCTTACGGAATTGGCGAATTGCTTCCAAAAACGGCAGTGATTCAATATCTCCTACTGTCCCTCCTATTTCTGTTATAACTACATCGGGATTGGTATCTTTAGCAACTCTAATAATTCGTTCTTTAATTTCGTTGGTAATGTGGGGAATGACCTGTACCGTGCCGCCATTGTAATCACCACGTCGCTCTTTATTAATCACGGCTTGGTAAATTGAACCAGTAGTTACACTGTTCAACCGCGACATGGATGTATCTGTAAAACGTTCGTAATGTCCCAAGTCCAAATCTGTCTCAGCACCATCTTGAGTCACAAAGACTTCACCATGCTGAAAGGGACTCATTGTTCCTGGATCAACATTAATATAAGGGTCAAGTTTAAGAATTGACACTGAATAATTTCTTGATTTGAGCAATCGTCCCAGACTGGCTGCGACAATTCCTTTGCCGATACTAGAAACAACACCGCCAGTAACAAATACAAACTTAGTCATACTATTTTTAATTGCTTGCAACATTAAATAGGTTACAGGGACTGGACAAAAGGTGATAGGGAACAGGTTATGGGTATTATGTTATGGATTACGAGTGACAGCTTTATTGAATGTTTTCTGTACCCTGTTCCTCATCCCCTGTTCCCTTTTTTCTTTTTGTAAATTATTATATTTTGACGTGAGACCACTTTTTGAATTAGTATTATTAGGCTTTATAGTTACCCCCTCAGTAGCTTTGGCTCAAGAGCAATCCCTTAAGATTGTTTATCCTAAGACAAATTACCAGACAACTGCAAAGAAAATCTTTTTTATTGGTACGGCACCATCAAGTGGACAGGTTTTTATTAATGGTAAGCCAATATCACGTAGCAAGTCTGGTCATTTTGCCCCGAGTTTACCATTGCAGTTAGGAGAAAATCTCTTTACTGTCCGCTACCAAAATCAAGAAGTCCAGATTAAAGTGACAAGAGCTTCTACCCAGCCGGAAGTTCCACAGGGATTAGCCTTTGTTAAAAATTCTCTCACACCAGCAGTAGACATTGCCAAACTCCCAGGGGAATTGATCTGTTTTAGTGCGATCGCCGCACCAAATGCGACTGTTTCTGTGAAGCTAGCAAATCAGAGTGTCTCGCTTTTACCGCAGCCACAACAAGCACAACTCCCAGCCAATTCTGCCGCCTTGACAGGGCAAAATCAACCCTCTGCCCAGTTTAGCGCAGTTAAGTATCAAGGTTGTACGACAGTACAAACATCCGGAAATTTAGGACAACCCCAGTTTGAACTCACACGGGATGGCAAAACGATTACTCAAGCTGGTTCTGGTAAAGTTCAAATCCTCTCACCGACGCAATTAGAAGTTGTGGAAGTGACAGCAGATTCTGGTGTTGCTCGCACTGGTCCCACTACAGACTATTCTAGACTGACACCTTTACCTAAAGGCACACGCTCAGCAGTGACAGGACGAGAAGGTGAGTGGCTGCGTTTGGACTACGGTGCTTGGATTAATAGTAAGGAAACCCGCACTTTACCAGGAGCAATCCCTCCACAATCTATTATCCGCAGTGTTGGATATCGTCAACTCCCTGGTGTGACGGAGATGGTTTTTCCACTCCAAGTTCCAGTTCCTGTGAGTGTGCAGCAGGGTAACCAGACTTTTACTCTTACTCTTTATAACACCACTGCCCAGACGGATATTATTCGCTTAGATGATGACCCTCTCATTTCTCGCCTAGATTGGCAACAACTGCCCACTTTAGGAAGCAGACAGGGAGGAGTACAGTATACCTTTAACTTGAAAAAAGCCCAACAGTGGGGGTACAAGCTGAGATACGAGGGAACCAGTTTGGTGCTGGGTTTACGTCACTCTCCCTTGATATCCTCTAGAAGCAGAGGAGTGTTCAGAAAACAAAAGCCATTATCTGGTCTCAAGATTCTACTTGACCCAGGACATGGGGGTAAAGAATCCGGTGCATCAGGACCAACAGGTTATCTCGAAAAAGATGTCAATCTCGCGGTGTCCAAGTTGGTACGCGATGAGTTGGTGAAGCGAGGGGCGACAGTCGTCATGACACGGGAGAATGATACGGATGTGTCGCTCGTTGATCGCGTGGCAAAAATTGATAAAGAAGAACCAGCGATCGCCATTTCTATACATTACAACTCCCTACCTGATGAAGGTGATGCAGAAAACACGAGCGGTATGGGATCTTTTTGGTATCATCCCCAAGCTCACAGCTTAGCAGTCTTTATGCACAACTATATAGTGAGTCAGTTAAAACGACCATCCTACGGCGTATTTTGGGATAATTTAGCCCTCACACGTCCAGCAAGTGCGCCATCAGTCTTGCTAGAGTTGGGTTTTATGAGCAACCCTAATGAATTTGAATGGGTGACTAATTCCCGAGAACAGAAAAAGTTGGCAAGAGTGATAGCTAATGGAATTGTTGAGTGGTTTCGTAGCGATCGCTGATTTTTAGGGTTAGTACCAACGAAGATAACCGGAAAAGGCAGAACCTGCTCTCTGCCTCCTGCCTTCTTGAAATAACACACTTCATCCTTATAAAAAACATCCTTAAAACTTTATTAAATTAATACTTCAATTGTCATCCAAGGAGATTCTTTGGGAAAAATAACACGGGGTGAGCAAAGTAGTCATTTTTGCTATTTCACCCTATATTGTTTCGTTCTTTTTTTTCCATTCCTGACAGGCAATTTCATCTCAAGATAGTACTGTTCAACTATTAAAAGTGTTCCTTTATACGATATCCTGGCTAATGCAGTTACTTGCTTAGTAGCGTCCACAACATATATTGTTCTGGATTGCTGTGCAATTTATCTCACATCTTGCCAAAAACGGTTTTTTGTCACACAAGGATGAGCCATGGTACAGACTTTGAACGTTTCTGGGACGACTAATTACGCGAGTGGTGCTAGTCCCAAAGTTCTTGCCCCCAATTTGAGTATTACTGACCCTAATAATGGCAACTTAAATGGTGCATCAGTAGTCATTACCTCTAATTTCAACGCCACTCAAGACCGTCTTGGTATTGCCGGACAGACTGGTACGAGTGGCACTATCCAAGGCTTGAACTGGAACTACGATACGACAACAGGGGTTTTGACTCTCACTGGTACGGCTGCCAACGATGTATACCAGAATGTGCTACGTCAAGTCACTTACAGTAATACAAATGGTACTCCTTCAGGAGGAGCACGTGGAATTGAATTTGCTTTAGGAACTAACCTAGCTAATCCGGAAAATAAGCACTTCTACGACTTTGTCCCTCTTGAAGGAGGTCTAAGCTGGACAAACGCGCAGGCTTTGGCTGCAAATAGTACCTACTTCGGGCTTCAAGGTTACCTGGCAACAATTACCTCTGCCACAGAACAGAACTTTATCCAAGGTAAAGTCCAAGGAAACGGCTGGATAGGAGGCAGTGATGCGGGTGCAGAGGGAACGTGGCGGTGGGTCACAGGACCAGAAGCTGGAACTCAATTTTGGACTGGAGGGGCAACTGGTAGTCCTTTTGAAAATCGATACAGTAACTGGGCAAGTACTGAGCCGAACAACCTGAATAATGTGGAAAACTACGCCCACGTCATTGGCAACCCTGTCCTTGATCCATCTGTACAAGGTAGATGGAACGACCTTGCCGATGTTGTAGGACCTGGACCCTATCAGCCTTTGGGTTACATTGTAGAGTACGGTGGCTTACAAGGTGACCCAGCTGTTCAACTGACTGGCAACGTCACTCTTACCTTGAATTCTTCCAAATTTGATTTCAGTGGCGACAGCAAACCAGATATTCTCTGGCGAAACTATACCACTGATGAGACAGCCATTTGGCAGCTAGGTGGTACTACGGGGACGACCTTAGAGCGATCTATACTGCTCCCCAAACCTGCAGATGTCAGATGGGAAATAGAAGGTCAAGCAGACTTTACCAATGATGGTAACACAGACATCCTCTGGCGGAATTATCGTACTGGAGAGAATGCCATTTGGCAGATGAACGATACCAACTTTGAAAAAGCAACATTGTTGACTAAAGTCGAGGACACTGCTTGGAAAATTGAAGGTCAGTCAGACTTTACAGGCGACGGCAACACAGACATCCTCTGGCGGAACTATCGCACTGGCGAGAACGGCATCTGGCGGATGAATGGTACCAACTTAGAACAAGCAACCTTGTTGACTAAAGTTGACGACACTGCTTGGGAAATCCAAGGTCTAGCAGACTTTACAGGTGACGGCAAAGACGAAATTCTCTGGCGCAACAACCGCACTGGTGAGAACGGCATCTGGCAATTGAACGGTACGACCCTACAACAATCTACCTTGCTGACTCCAGTTGGAGATCTGAACTGGGAAATAGAAGGTCAAGCAGACTTTACAGGTGATGGTAAAACAGACATCCTCTGGCGAAACTATAGTACTGGCGAGAATGCTGTTTGGGAGATGGATGGAATTACCTTAAAAGAGGCGAAATTAATCACAAAAGTTGATGATGTTAGATGGGAAATCGAAGGGGTGGGTGACTTTACAGGTGATGGTAAAGCCGACATTCTCTGGCGCAACTATGGTAGCGATGAGACTGCTGTTTGGCGAATGAACGGTATCAACTTAGATGAGTCTATCTCACTTTCCAAAACTGGTGATACTGCCTGGGAAATAAGCTTTCCATCATACTTCCCGATCTTGACATAGGTTGCATAGAATTGAATTCACCTTGTGATTCAACCTGAACACAGGTTTGGTAAATGTAGTGTCGTTTACCAAACCTGTTTTTTTTGGCAATTTTTGCAAAAATTTTAACGTTTTAGCAAAGTCGTGCTAGTGACAACACTTATCCAGCTAGGTTGTCAATGGCTGAAAATTCTCTTCTGAAAAATAATGTATTGCGTTAATCCACTAAGACTTTAAAGTCTTTTTTTTACATTCTCTTTACAAGAACCGTTTTTTTCTATATGTTAAATTTATATTCGGTGTTTAAAGTTGGTTCAAATTAAAGTTATATTAAACTTCGTCAAGAAAAAAACTCTATTCAAAAGAGTAATTTATTGTGTATCAAGTTTTGTTATTTTGCTTTTTCAAGCATTCTATCTTATGTAATTTGTGATACTCGTATTTAATAAAAATAATTATAGTGATGCGCATAAAAAATAGATTCTGGATCTTCAATAGAACAAAGACCGACGCTACTACACATCTAACTATTCATTTGGAGGAGAAACGCTCACATACTATTAAAAATTGTTTGAAAGTTCTCATTAAACTTCTTATTGCTGAAGAAAACTATTTTCTTCGTGACAAACAGCTGCACCTTCTAGCGGTATTGTCTACAGCACAAGAACAATTGTATTGACACGACTCAAAATATCAAGAGCAAATTGCTTGATTCAAAAATTATCTCAATTAGCTTGGTTACCGACATTTCTGTTTCTGGGTACCTGACATAACTGCTTACTGTAAAATTCTTCAATCTTCAGAAAATCATATATTTTGGTAGTGGAATGAAACAGGTTAATTTGCTTAATGTGACCATTAACAACATAACAATGATCGAGTTATTAGAAAAATTAAAAAGTGGCGGTATTGTATTCACTCCTAATGTTGACCATGTCATGAAATTGCAGAGAAGTCAGGAGTTTTATTGTGCATACCAACAAGCAGACTATATGGTTTGTGATAGTAAAGTGTTGATGTATATATCTAGTTTTTTGGGAACACCGATACAAGAGAAAATTTCAGGTTCAGATTTATTTCCGGCTTTTTACACACATTACAAAGATGATGAAGATATCAAAATCTTTTTGTTAGGTGCAGAAAAAAGTGTAGCTAAGACTGCTCAAAAAGAGATAAATTCCAAAGTAGGTCGGGAGATTATTATTGCCGCACACTCGCCTTCTTTTGGGTTTGAAAAAGATGAAGAAGAATGCCAAAATATAGTTAGTATGATTAACTCTTCTGATGCTACAGTACTAGCAATTGGTGTAGGTGCTCCTAAACAGGAAATATGGATTGCTAAATATAGAAAGCAGTTTAAAAATATTAAGATATTTTTGGCTATTGGTGCAACTATTAACTTTGAAGCTGGGAGTCTGAAGAGAGCACCAAAGTGGATGAGTGAAGTAGGTTTGGAATGGTTTTATAGGCTTTTAAATGAACCAAGGCGACTCTGGAAGAGGTATCTCCTAGACGCAATTCCGTTCTTCTGGTTAATTCTCAAACAAAGATTTCAACTTTACAAAAATCCCTGGAAAACAATGATGGAAAAAGATGCTAAGCAAATTCAGCCTTTGCAGCTTTCCCAGAAGTCATAGTTCAATCTTTGAATGTCTTGATAGCCAAGATGTCTCACAAGTAAACATCACATCAGCCCAACACTAATTATCTTGTATCAGAGTTGCTTCAGGCTGTTGTCGCCCATGCAATATTGGCATAGTAAATAAACCCCATGCTAAACCCGTAACTAACCCAAAAAGCGTAACAATATAATTATTGAAACTCCACCAACCCAAAACTTGCGCCGCTAATTCTAGGGGATAAGCCATCATCAAAACGCTGGCAAACGCTGCACCACTCCAATCGTACTGACTTAACCAGTAAAAACCTTTACCGCTTGTCACTTCATACAATAAACGAGTGATCAGCAATCCGGCAACAGTGCCGTAGCAACGCATACACACAGCCATAATATGTGGTTGTGCCAATGCGACTCCCATATCCGGCTGCGGACACACATGACTACCCATAAAATAAATTATCTTTGCAATCAAGGGTAACAATGGTAACCCAGATGCAGCAAGAAAAGGAGCAGCAAGTGGTCCCACCACCATCCCTGCTAATAAAAAGTCAGCAACAAAACTAACCCAACGAATTTGTAGCTGTCTTTTGAAAACGACTCCCTCCATCTTCTCTCCCTCTGCTTCCTCTGCGTTCCACCCAAGTTCTCATTGACTTTTCTGTACACTTGATATTCGTTATTTTAAACACAAGGTGGGCAATGTTGCCCACCCTACTTTCTTAACTCACCTTAGCTGTATACGGACTCGTCAATTTCTGCAATTGCTGCACCAATAGACTGAGGAATAACCCCACATCTGTCACCACACCAACTGATTCTACTGAACCTCTGTCGCTCAACTTCGTCACTACGGCTGGATTGATATCTACACAAACCATCTTCACTCCAGCGGGAGTCATATTCCCTACGCCAATAGAGTGCAGCATACTCGAAAGCATCAAAATCATATCTGCACTTTTGAGCAGTCGAGCATATTCAGTTTGCGCTTTGATCAAATCCATTTCGGTGTCAGGTAAAGGACCATCATCACGAATTGAACCGGCAAGACAGAATGGGATACCATTGCGGACGCACTCATACATGACGCCACTGTTTATAACCCTAGCCTCAACAGCTTTGGCAATGCTACCATAACGACGGATAGTGTTGATCACCTTTAGGTGATGGCGATGTCCACCGCGTACAGCCACACCCCGCTTCATGTCCACACCAAGAGAAGTTCCCATCATTGCTTGCTCAATGTCGTGAACAGCGATCGCATTTCCACCCAGCAACGCCTGCACATATCCTTCCCGAATCAGCTGTGCCAGATGTTCGCCACCACCCGTGTGAATCACCACAGGTCCTGCTGTGACCGCAACTTTACCTCCTGCATCGCGGATTTTACGTAATTCCCAAGCCACTTGCTCAACCACCAGTTCCACGCGTCGCTCGCTGGACACTCCCGCTGACATAAAGCTGAATTCCTGGGCATTACGTTGTTCTCGCGATTCTGTTTTCCGAATGGTGCGGATACCTTGTACATCCACAACCACAGATTCGCCCACTTCTAAATCGCGTAAAATTTTACACTGTGCTGTTAGACCTTTGGGGCTTTGGGTAATGGCGATCGCACCATCCATTCGCTGATTTTGCACTTTCACCCATTCACCCTTGATCCGCACTTCAGTAGGATAAATTGTACTGACGTAGAAATCATCAGGAGCGACCCCTGCTTGGGTGACGGGTTCCAACTTGGCATCGCGCTCATCTTGAGGCAAGTCTACCGCACCCAAATCAATCAGATGCGATATGATGCTTTCCATCACATCATGGGAAGGCGCGGACACCTTCACCTCTGCTGCTGAGGTACTTTGACGCTGCTCTCCTAAGAGGAAATTCAGCACCTGGAAGCTACCGCCGTTATCTGTAATTAGATCCAGAGCACGGTTAATCAAGCCAGAATCAAGCAAATGTCCTTCTATGCGAATGATGCGACTTTCTACCGATACATTGGCATGCAGTTCTTCCCGTACTGGTTCCGTTACCCGCAATGTCAAGCATTTGGCTGCGCCACCAGCTTTCAGAAATTCTGTCAGCGGTGTTTCAATCACTTGAAAACCAGTATCTGCAAGACGTGCTTTCAGCGCCTCTGAAGCTTTATTCATCACAACGATGTGGTCTACATTCACCGCATTGCAGGCGAAGTTAACCGCATCGGCTTCAGCGATCGCGATCCGCTTTTCTTTTTGTACCCGCATTTCAATTAAGCGGTTGGAGTAGGAATCAAAAGCGGGTGGATAGTACAGCAAATAGCCGTTAGCTAGGGGACAAAAGCAAGTGTCTAGATGGTAAAAGCGCTCATCAATAAGTCGTAACGATAATACCTCTATATCCAACCATTTTGCCAGATAGGGGTGAGAATCTAACTCTGTCCGAAAACCGTATCCTGCCCAAAGCCAGCGTCCTTCCCGATCCAAAAGTGCATCTCCTGCACCTTCAAAAGGCAAGTCTTTTGGTAGTTCGTAAACAGTGTACCCATTTTCCTCAAACCACTGCTTGAAATAAGGTTCCTCCCCCTGACGCTCTTTGTGTAAAAAGCGACTCAATACGACAGTGTTCCCCAGTATTAGACCTGCGTTGGCTGTAAACACCATATCGGGCCAGCCTTTCTGAGGTGGTACTAAGTCTACAATCGCGTGTTCTTTGAGAATATGGTGCAGTTGTTCCCACTGTTCTACGGCACGCTCTTGCGATGACTTGTGAATATTTCCTTCCATCCAAGGATTAATCACATAATCTACATCGTAGTGGTTAGGGGCACACATTAAAAAGCGAATTTGGGAAGTCATATAAGGTTAGATGCAATTAGCCTTTATTGAATACAGATTTTTGTCACACTGATTCTGTACGATTTGCTACTAAAACTCTGCCTTTTGGTAAAAGGTGGCACAAAATCTATGCTCTATTTTATCCTGGACGGAGAAAGACGAGTGGAGGAACGCAGAGGATCTGACAACTCATAATTCAATAATTAATGTAAATATTATGAAAAATATTTTTATACACTTAATCTTCGTACTTTCACCAAAAACGTTGGTAGCTATTCTGAAAGTGAAGAATTTTTCACCGTTACACTCCTTTTTACCATGTATATACAAAAATCAAAAAATTGCGAATGAATGTTGCTAATGAAGCGCTGAGAAGAATGAGGCAAATTTGGGTGTTGAGACGGAATCATCACTCAAATCACTTGCTCAAATTACCATGTATATACAAATATCCGAGCCAAGTCGTACTGAAAGCGAAAAGGAGTTCTAAATCCTCAAGTCAGTCCACCATTGCGAGCAATGATTTCAATAACCTCACTACGAGTCAGTTGATTTTGATCTGCGATCGCAGCGAGATTTTCCCAAGCTGTATCTGTTAGTCTGATGGATCTTAAACGTTTCGGCTCAGCCTGATAGTCTCGCTCAAACTTACCTGAATTCTTACGGTTACGCCTAGAAGATTTTTGCCTTGTCCCTGAGTACTGATCTACAGGTAAATGGTTTCTCGTCTGATTTATAGTCAAGAGGTAAATTAAGTTGTTAATGAGGCGATCGCGCTCCATTGGTAGGATATCCTTGCCATGCAATATTTCCTGAATTAGGATGAAATGGACTAACGTGCCAACAAAGACTCGCGCAGCCACTTCTGGATCAGGCAGGTTGAGTTCAGTATGAGATCTCAGAAACTGACACAGATCCTCCAAAAATGATTTTTCCAGATTAAGAACAAAAGACCGCGCTAGATCTGGAAACCGTCCAGACTCACTAACAATCAAGCGGATTAATCCTAACACCTGTTGGTCGCCTAGAGTGTTGTCTAACATACTGAACGCCAAGCGACGTAAGATGATAGACGCTTCACCTTGCATGAATTGAGCTTTTTGAGGGTTAAATGCTGCATAATATTTTTCTAGGATTAATTTCTGCATCAAAGCAGTAAATAGCCCTTCTTTGTCTTGAAAGTGATTGTAGACCGTTGTTTTAGAAACACCTGCTGCTGCTGTCACCTGGTCCATAGTTGTGGCAGCATATCCATGTATTAAAAACTCTCGCATCGCACCTGCCAGAATGGCATCTACTTTTTCTTCTGACAGCTTACGATCTAAATTATTTGTTTCCGTTTTTCTCATTTTTTTATCTCTTACTTTTAGCAGGTTATAGCTGTTTTCAATCAAGTGCAATAAACGAGGCAGTGCATTGCCATGGAGAGTCGCATGGTGAGCATAAGCTCAAGGAGGGAGGCGACTGGCGTGCATGATTACTCGATTTGAGAAGCCAAAGCTCCCCGTTGTTCAAAGTAGCGTCTCCGTAAGGAGAAGCAAGTGGCGTCGAACTCATGCAACTAAGCTCACTGAACACTGTTAGAAAATTTTTATTGACATAATTGTACTGTACCGTCTAGTTTAGAAACAATAAACTAAACTAGATAGTTTATTTATGTCTCAACTCAATCAGAAGTCACCTTTGGTGCGCGATGGAACACCGTCTGGTTCCGCATCCTTCAAACAGAGCCGTCGCCCACGGATGATATTGGCAATTGCGACAGTTTTTGTTGTCGTTGGAGTGACATCCTATAGGTTCTGGTGGTTACACTCACAGCAATCTCCTGTGGCACAAATGCCCCAGGTTAATATACCTAAAGTTACAAAAGTAGCGGCTCTAGGAAAGCTAGAGCCACAGGGAGAAGTCATTAAAGTTGCTGCGCCTACAGAAAATCGAGTTGAGCAATTGTTAGTGAAGGAGAGACAGGAGGTCAAAGCAGGGCAGGTGATTGCGATTCTCGACAGCAAAGACCGCCTACAAGCTGCTGTCGTCAAAGCACAGCAACAAGTCAGGGTAAAGCAAGCAAATCTTGCTCAGGTACAAGCAGGTGCCAAACGCGGTGAAATCGAAGCACAAAAAGCCCAAGTTGAGCGATTAAAGGCACAGTGGCAAGGAGAAAAAACAGTACAAGAAGAAACGATCGCCCGACTGAAAGTGCAATGGCAAGGTGATAAGAGAGCGCAACTGGCAACCATTGGAAAATTGCAAGCGGAACTCAACAATGCTCAAGCCGAATATAAACGCTATCAGAAGCTCTTTTCTGAAGGTGCAATTTCTAAGTCTTTATTTGACAGTAAACGTCTCAGTGTAGACACTGCAACACAGCAACTCAGAGAAGCTAGGGCAATCCTCAGCCGCATTGATGGCACGAGTCGCAGGCAAATCAGTGAAGCTCAAGCTGTTCTTACCCGCATAAACACCACTGGTCGCCAGCAAATCAGCGAAGCGCAAGCCACACTCGACAAGATAACTGAGATACGTCCAGTAGATGTGGAAGCAACAAAAGCAGAAGTCGATGACGCCATAGCACAAGTGAATCAGGCTCAGAAAAATTTGGCACAAGCTTACGTGCGATCGCCTCAAGATGGTCAGGTGTTAGATATACACACGCGTGCTGGTGAAGTGGTGTCAAGTGATGGGATTGTTGAGATTGGACAAACTCGCCAAATGTTTGTGGTTGCAGAAGTTTACCAAAGTGATATCAGTAAAATCCGTCCAGGACAGCAAGTGCGAGTCACAAGCGATGCTCTGCCTCATCAATTGCAAGGAAAAGTGGATTGGATAGGCTTACAAGTGCGCCGACAAAGTGTAGTTAATACCGACCCCAGTACCAATATTGACGCCAGAATTGTTGAAGTTCATATCCGGCTGGATAAAACATCCAGCCACAACGCTGCTCAGTTTACTAATTTGCAGGTCAAGGCGGTGATTGAAATTTGATTGGATTTATACAACAGTTACAGCGGCGAACACCTTTAGGATGGCTACAACTGAGTCGTGAAAAAAGTCGTCTGCTTGTGGCATTATCGGGCATTGCCTTTGCCGATATTCTCATGTTCATGCAGCTTGGCTTTCAGAATGCACTTTATGACAGTAACACTCGCCTCAACCGAGTTTTGTATACAGACATTGTTTTAGTCAGTCCCAAAGCTCGTTATATGCAAAATCTATCCACATTTTCCCGGCGGCGACTGTATCAAGCATCTTCCATATCAGGAGTGAAGTCGGCAGAAGCAGTGTATGTCAGTGTTATCAACTGGAAAAATCCTCAAACCCGTCGTGAAACATCAATTCAAGTTATTGGAGTGAATCCTGACCAACCAACTTTTCAGCTACCGGAAGTGAACCAACAGTTGGATAAGATTAAGCTGCCAGATATCTTCTTATTTGACCGTGATTCTAGAGGAGAATATCAACAGACCATTGCTCAAATTGAACAAGAGAAAACTGTTACCACCGAAGTAGAAAATCGCACCATCACTCTTGGTGGTTTATTTAAATTGGGAACTTCCTTTGGGGCTGAGGGCAATCTGATTACCAGTGATCAGAATTTTTTACGCCTCTTTCCTGGGCGACAAGCAGTCAGCATTAATCTGGGTTTAGTTTATCTTGAACCGGGCTATGACCCACAGCAGGTGGCAAAAGCATTAAGAACTTACTTGCCCGATGATGTAAAAGTTTTGACACGTAAAGAATTTATCCAGTTTGAGGAAAACTACTGGCAGACAGAAAGCCCTATTGGCTTTATCTTTGGTCTTGGTGTCTCGATGGGATTCATCGTTGGCATAATTATTGTCTATCAAGTCCTTTCTACCGATGTCAATTCTCACCTGAAGGAGTACGCAACCCTCAAAGCAATTGGGTATCGTAATCTCTACTTGCTAGGGGTGATTTTTGAAGAGGCTCTCATCTTAGCTTTTCTGGGCTTTCTTCCAGGAGCAATAGTTCCTCTAGGACTTTATCATCTGACAAGAAATGCGACAAATTTGCCCATCTACATGACCTTGACACGAACCTTATTAGTACTATTGCTGACCATCATTATGTGTTTAATTTCAGGGGCGATCGCCACCCGTAAACTTCAAGCGGCTGATCCTGCTGATATGTTCTAAAGAATCGCCCTTAGTCATTTGTGACGACAAAGGACTAATACCGTTTCACTTTAAGATTGATACAGATGGCAAGCTTCAGGAGCAGAGGAAGCAGGGAAAGTAAGAAAAGTGATTTGTATCAAGAATTTCGTGAAATGGTATAAGGACTAGTACTCTGTCAAGCAAACTTTCATAGGTTGAATAAAAAACGGCACGCCTTCGCTGAGGTGCAGAGAAAGACAAAATGACTTGAGTCAGAGGTTTAGGTTATCCAGCTTAGGAGATAAAACAACATCGTCCTGTCACTAAAGTACAAGCGACTACCTCACGTAGATACAACGCCAGAAAGATTACTCAGAAAATGCTAACTTGGGAAACTATAACTTAACTGCTCTTGCTCATTTTGCAGGAAATATTGTCCCATGCCATATCTAACTTCAGCTAGTAAAATCCACTCTCTTGTTGCTGAATATACTGAAGCTAGTCGTACTTTGTGGATTGATACAGAAGTCGCAGAATACAAAAGTCGCAACCCCAGACTATCGCTTATTCAAGTATTGGATGATCCACATGATTTGAGTGGCGATCGCATCTTTGTTCTGGATGTCCTAGATCAGCCGGATGTTGTGGCTGAATTTGTTGACAAAATTATGGTGAATTCCAATATTGAAAAAGTCTTTCATAATGCTAGCTTTGATGTGAAATTTTTGGGTAACAAGAAAGCAAAAAATATCACTTGTACCTTGGAAATGGCAAAAAAAGTTCCCTACTATGCCTTACCAGTCCCTAACTATCAACTCAAAACTCTTGCTACGGAACTTTGTCATTTTAAAAATATAGATAAACAAGAACAAGGTAGTGATTGGGGAAAGCGACCCCTAAATGAAGAACAAATAGAGTATGCTTACCTAGACTGCATTTATCTTGCTCAAGTTCATCTACGTTTGATAGAATTAAATAAAGAAATTAACCCAGACCCTACAACGGAAAACTTAACATCACTCAATACAAGATATTCACAGCTTGAGCAACAGTGGAAACTGTTAGATTCAGAATTCGCACATCTCCAAGAGCGGATAAAAAAAGCTATGCTAGCTCAGAATCTATCAGAAAGCTCGTATTTCAAGCTGACTTCTTACGATAGAAAAACGGTAAAAGTACCGTTTATAGAACTCGCCAGACTAGCGCAAAATCAAGACATTGATTTAGATTTTTCCATCACGCTGACTCAGAAACTGCAAAAAGATTTAGGGGAAAATTTAGAGCAACTGTCTGTAGAGATTGAGAAAACCACTGCTTGGCGGTTGACTCCCAAAAATCAGGAAAATGACGAAAACAGTGATGTGTGATAAATGCTGCTTCTAAGGATGAATAGTAAAGAATGAATGCTGTCTGCATAGCTGCACTTACCGCATTGGTCGCCCTTGCAACCGTTTCTTGTAGTAACGATGACGATGTCTTAGTCACAGAAATCGGAGTTCGTCCTGCTGGACGTCCAGCAGCAAGACCATCTCAAGCTAGAGACTTTTATATTCAGGGTCAGTATAAGCAAATAAAAGGAGACTCTCAAGGCGCGATCGCTTCTTATTCTAGAGCCATTAACCTCAATCCCAACTACGGAAGTGCTTATAACAGTCGGGGACTTGCTCGCTTTGATATGGGCGATCAGCAGGGCGCGATAGAAGATTATAACGAAGCGCTAACTATTAATTCTAATGATGCTCAAGCTTACAATAACCGAGGAAATGCTCGCGCTGCAAGGGGAGACAGAAACGGGGCGATAGAGGATTACAGCCAAGCCATTCGTCTCAGTCCCAAATATGCCGAGGCGTACAATAATCGGGGAAATGCTCTTTCGGCACAAGGAGACAGAAACGGGGCGATAGAAGATTACAGCCAAGCCATTCGTCTGGCTTCTAACTTTGCTGTTGCCTACAATAACCGGGGAAACGCCCGCGCTGCCCAAGGAGATAGAGAGGGGGCGATCGCAGATTATAATGAAGCCATTCGTCTTGCTCCTAACTTTGCTGCAGCTTACAATAACCGAGGAAATGCGTATGCTGCGTTAGGAGATAAACAGAAAGCGACACAAGACTTGCAGCGAGCAGCACAAATCTTTGAGAAACAAAGTAATAAACAGTTGTATCAACAAGTGATGAACAATTTGCAAGAGTTAGGACAGTAGCAATCTGTCATAAATTATCCGTAGTTCGTAATTGAGAGTCATGATTACGAACTAGGAATGACAAATGACTAACTACCGATATGAATGCGGTTTTCAACTTCTGCAAATTTTTCCTGTGCTTGCCGTTCGCTCCCTAATAGCGAAACCACAATACCCACCAAAAATGCCAGGGGAATACTAATTAACCCTGGATTTTTTAACGGAAAGGGAGCGGAGGCATACTTGAGGATAGTCACCTGAATTGTGGGTGAAAGATAAATGAGCACCAAAGCGGAAGTCGTACCCACAAGCATACTTGCTACTGCACCTTTGGTTGTGAAGCGTCGCCAGAGCATCGATAGGAGCAACGCAGGAAAGTTGGCACTGGCGGCGATCGCAAATGCTAAACCCACCATGTAAGCAACGTTTTGCCCCTTAAATAGGATACCCAGTAGTATCGCCAATGCCCCCAGCAGCATGGTTGCAAAGCGTGCCACCTTGAGTTGTTCTGTTTCGTCAGCATGACCGTCTCGCACCACATTCACCCACAAATCGTGAGACAAAGCTGCTGCACCTGAAAGAGTCAACCCTGCCACAACGGCTAAAATCGTGGCGAAGGAAACAGCGGCGATAAAACCTAAGAAAGCATCACCACCTAGGAATTCTGCTAACATTGGTGCAGCCATGTTGCCACCAGTGCCAATCTGCTTGATAGCATCTTGACCTACTAGCACCATTGATCCAAAGCCAAGAATGAAAGTTAGTAGGTAAAAAACGCCAATAAAAGCTGTGGCGTATGCTACTGAATTCCGAGCTGACTTAGCATCGGGTACTGTGTAGAACCGCATCAGGATGTGGGGTAGTCCAGCAGTACCGAACATCAGCGACATACCCAAGGAGATAGCATCAAAGGGGTCAGAAACTTGTTTGCCAGGAGCTAAAACACCTGCACCATATTTAGCAGCTGCACTGCTAAAAAGTGTTATGGGGTTGAAGCCAAATTGTGCAAGTACTAAAATTGCTAGCAAGACAGTTCCACCTAGTAACAGAATTGCCTTAATAATTTGTACCCAAGTCGTGGCTATCATCCCACCGAAAATGACATAAGCCATCATCACGCAACCAACGATGACAACGGCTAATTCATACTCAAATCCAAACAACAACTTGATGAGTTCACCAGCACCTACCATCTGGGCAATTAAGTAGAAGCTGATAACTGCCAATGAACCAATAGCAGCTGCTATTCGTACTGGTGCTTGTCGCAAACGATAAGCCACAACATCAGCAAAAGTGTACTTGCCCAAATTACGCAGAGGTTCTGCAATTAAGAACATGACAATGGGCCAGCCTACTAAGAAGCCGATAGAATAAATCAGACCATCAAAGCCATTGAGTGCCACTAGCCCAGCAATACCTAAAAAGCTAGCAGCGCTCATGAAGTCTCCAGCTAAAGCTAGCCCATTTTGAAAACCACTGACATTACCGCCAGCAGTGTAGAAATGGGATGTGCTTTTGGTGCGCTTTGACGCCCAATAGGTAATGCCTAGGGAACTTGCAACGAATACAAAAAAGAAACATATCGCCAGTGGATTGAAGTGACCGAGATGGGTAATATCCACTTCAGCCAAGGGCTGATAACACCATAAACTATTCATATTGATTTTGGGTTTTTAAGTTGGGATTGTAGATTGGGATTGGTTGACAATTAACAGTCAGCACTCAACAGTTGGCAGTTCCCAGTCCCTTTTATTGGCGTGTAAATCTTGCAACCTTATCATCGTAATTGTTGTTTGCCCAGCGTACGTAGATAAAAATTAATATCCATGCCGAGACAATCACCAGTGCTCCCAGTAAAATCCCAAGGCTCAGTCCTGGAATGACTTGTGAACCCAATAGGGGCTTATTAAAAGCAATTAGCAGAATGAAGCCAAAGTAGATAAACATCATGGCTCCACTTAGGATCAGGGATACCTGCCAGCGTTTAGCAGTAAGAGCCTGGATAGCCTTTGTGCGATCGTCCATGTCTTGTTTTCATTGAAAAGAATAGGTCACATTCTCTCACTGAATTTCTAAACCTTGAAGGATTTTTAAAATTTCTTAGTAACTTAATAAATATTTTTTTACCTTATAAAAATAGTATTAAGTTCTATCTCAAATATTGAATTTTGACATTGAATTTTAAAATTCAAAATATGTCCTACAAACACGCTTCTTCTTGCGTAAAACTCCTCCAGAGAAAGCACAAAAAATCATTTTAAATTTATAAATTCTTATGAATTTGAATTTTTCATTCTCTCGTCAGCGTTGTGCGCACACTTTGCAAACGCTCAGCGTAACCGTTCTTGTATGCCATTAGTCAGCTTAGCATTCAGCTTGCTCTTTAGGTATAGAGCTTCGAGGGTATAGGAATCCGGTTTGATTTGTGAAATGACTCGTCGAGACAGGGAACAGAAAGTGTACTGAGTTTTTTTCAAAAAAAATCAAATATGAGTCCTATATAAAAATTGTTAATTTTTATTTTGGAATTTTCAAAGCAGAAAGTGAGCAGTTGTTATTCTAACTTTTTCTCTATCAATGTTTACTTTCGTGCGTAAAAATAAAGCTCATGATGCATCCTCTGAAGATTCTTTTTATCTATCTGCTCTTGATAATTTAGTGATTAGCTAAGTTGTCCAACCCTTCTAACTTGTTATGAATAGCCAGTTTATCTATCAATGTTGAACTCGCTTCGTTTAGTCCCGCTAAGTCTACCTCTATACCATTGCGGCGAAACTTGATAACCACTTTATCAATCACTGCCACAGCCGCTTGGTCCCAAATGTGGGCATGAGTTAAATCAATTTTGACCCGTTCCAAGTCTTCCTTAAAATCGAACGCTGCAAAAAAGTCGTCTACTGATAAAAAGAATAATTGTCCAGCAACAGTATAGATGCGGTAAGTTTGATCATGACCCAAAACTGAGTCTACAAAGACGACTTTGGCAATATTACGTGAAAACAAGACTGTAGTCAGAACAACACCAACCACAACTCCAAGTGCTAAGTTATGGGTTACTAAGGTGACAACAACTGTTGTTAGCATAACAGCAACTTCATTTCTCGGCACTAAGTGTAAAGTCTTCACGGAGGCCCAACTAAAGGTACTGATGCAAACCATAATCATCACCGACACCAGTGATGCCATTGGGATTTGCTTCACCCAGTCACCCAGCACAAGAATAAAAAACAGCAGGAAAACACCTGCACACAACGTTGAAAGACGAGTACGTCCACCAGCGCTGATATTAATCACTGACTGACCAATCATGGCGCAACCCGCCATTCCTCCAAAAAACCCTGTAACGATATTGGCAATTCCCTGACCTTTAGCTTCTCTATTTTTGTCACTAGGAGTATCTGTGAGTTCGTCAACAACTGATGCTGTCAACAATGATTCCAGCAAACCCACAATCGCTAAGGTGATTGCATAGGGCAATATGATTTGGAGGGTTTCAAGGTTCAGTGGGATCTGAGGAATTCTTAAAACTGGTAGAGTCTTGGGCAATTCTCCCATATCACCTACGGTAGGAACGTCGATACCAGCAACAATGGAAATTGCTGTGAGAACAACAATGGCAACCAATGGTGATGGTACAGCTTTTGTAAATCGGGGCAATACATATATAATGGCAAGACCTGCGGCTACTATTGGATAGACTTGCCAAGGAACACCCACAAGCTGAGGTAACTGCGCCATGAAGATTAAGATTGCCAAGGCGTTGAGGAAGCCCATCATGACAGCTCGTGGAACGTATTTTATCTGGCGACCTAACTTCAGCCAACCAATAATGAACTGGATCACACCAGTCAAAATTGTTGTTGCAAAGAGATATTCAAGCCCGTGTTGTTTAACCACAGTCGTCAACAGCAGCGCCATTGCCCCAGTAGCCGCTGAAATTAAACCAGGTCGTCCACCCGCAAAGGCTGTCACCACAGCCATAGAAAAGGAGGCGTACAACCCAATTGTCGGATCAACACCTGCGATGATGGAAAAGGCGATCGCCTCTGGAATGAGTGCTAATGCGACTAGAGTCCCTGACAAGATGTCTGCTTTAATATTGGAGAACCATTCTTGTTGTAAAACTTTTGTGTTCAAATTATCCTCCTCTTCACTGTTTAAATTAGGACGCAGGAAACTACATAGAGAAAATCCATCTGTGCTACCTAGATGTTTCTGTAAGTGTGCATAAGATAAGCTTCGTCTGGCTTGAATACGAATGACCGACTTTAGCACTGCAATCTCACCAACCAGATGGAAAAATTCTTATTTTTCATCCACAATTTAAGCTTCAAATACCCTAAATTTATTCTCAATCGATATCATGAAAAGCTTTATCTTCTCTCAACTTAACTTCTGATGAGCTATGAGGTTTTGCGCCATGTTTGCTCTTTACCACTGGTCATTTATCCTTTGGGACTACAAAGGATAAATAACGACCATAACAAGCATTCTCATGACTCAAATGATATTACTATAATTGAGCGACTAGCCTCAATGACTTGAGTTCATGGTGGACAGTTTCTCTGTCCTCTGCCGACCAAAATCTTTTCCAGACTTAGCATTTCACTCAATTTCAATAATTACTATAAAGTTAACAGAATTCGTTCAATGACGAATGCATTAATTACGGTTTACATTATCACACTAATCTTCACAGTGGCAACAGAAATATAAATATTAAAGCAATTAAACTATAAATTTTCCGGATTTTATGCTAACTTTATAGAAAGAATAATAAATTAAGTCATAAAATCACATTTCTAAATAGCGTGTATGTGTCTGCATCTTAAGGCAGCCACATACACACAAGCGAGAACAAAATAATCTAAATCCCACCCCGTCAACAAAGTGCCACGAGAGATCGCACTTACATCAAGTGACCCTTGCTGTTTCACCTTCTTCACTAACTTGTAAAGTAGAAGTTGAAGAGTATCAAAAAGCATTCATGTACGTGCTCATTGGTGGATCTGGTTTGGTAGGGTTGAGTTTAGCACAGAAATTGGTAGAACTAGGACATACTGTCGCTGTGATTGACATTGACCCCAATGCTTGCCGTTATGCCCGCGAACAAGTGGGGGTCATGGCTTTTGAAGGCAGTGCAGTGAGTACAGAAGTGTTGTTGGAAGCTGGGATTCGTAAAGCCGACGCTCTGGCAGCTGTTCTGCGAAATGACGCTTTGAACTTAGCGATGGTCACTCTCGCTAAGCACTACGGTGTTCCTCATATTCTGTCCCGGATGCGCCACTCCGATTTTGCTGAACCGTTTCGATTGGCTGGAGCTAATCATATCATTGGTACTGTCGAGCTAGCGGTTTCAACAATGGTGAACGCCATTGAGTATCCTCAAGTAGAATCAATGATGCATTTTGAGCAGGGACAGATTGAGGTGCTGAAACTTTCCATCCCAAACAATTGCTATGTTGTCGGTCGTAGCGTTGCCGAAATTGCTCAAGATTCCCGGTTTCCCACTGGCTCTTTAATTATTGGCTATCAACCCCATCCCCACGAAGATTTGATGATTCCTAACGGCAGTACAGTACTAGAACCCTATTCAACTGTGCTGATTGTAACTAAACCAGGATCATTACATCAAGTTATTGATTTTATTGAAGGTTGTAAATGATTCATTCTAATGAAGCTATATTCACTTTTTTATTCAGCGATCGCTGTTACTTTACTGACATCCTGTACATCACCACAGATGCCACCGCAGTCACAAGCAGATACTACTCAGCAGGCAAATAAATCTCAAACGGAGGTAACTATAGACGAAAATTTCAAGACAGTGATGGGTCAAAGTATCTATGTCCCTATCTACTCCCATATTTATCATGGAGATGGGAAAAAGATTTTCAATTTAGCGGCGACTCTCAGTATTCGTAATACAGATTTGACCAACTCTATCATCATAACTTCTGTGCGCTACTATGACTCAAATGGTCAATTAGTCAAACAGTATTTAGAGCGTCCGATTCAACTTGCTGCCTTGGCTTCTACAGATTTTGTTGTCGATAGAACTAACACTAGTGGAGGTGTAGGGGCTAACTTTATTGTGGAGTGGGTAGCTCAAACAAAAGTTTCTGAGCCTATAGTTGAAGCAGTTATGATTGGTACTGATTTCCAACAAGGAATTTCCTGGATTAGCCCTGGCAAAGTTATTAAAAGTCAAAATAATGACAAACGCTCATCTTCTGTACAGGGTTCTTGATGAGCGACTAATCATCATCTAGTTTCAGTAATTGCTCGTCAATCTTTTGTATCCGCCCTCGGACAATTTCTTCTGAGAGAATTCGCTTACGCATTGCCTCGTTGAGCGCTACTTTCTCTGCAAGCAATAAACGGCGACGAATAGCATCAAGTTTTATGGAATGACCTGTATTTTCGTCAAACTTATCGGGGCGGCGATTGTAGAATTCCCGCAGAGTCCTTTCTGCCCCTGCCACTCGCACCTGATACGCAGAACGCATCTCCTCATAGACAGATTTTGGTAACACCCCTGACTTCAACAGGCTGTCTAATTCATCTTGTGCTGCTTTACCCGTCATCAGCTGCGCTTGCAATTCTTCAACCTGCTGCTGAACCTCTGAAAATTTAGACAATTTTAAACGTTTTACCAGCCATGGCAAGCTTAACCCCTGACCCACTAACGATACCAGAACACTGCCGAAAACTAAAGCAATAAGACCTTCTCGCCCTGGCAATGTGGTGGGTAAACTTAACGCCAAAGCCATTGAGAGTGAACCTTTGATGTTGCCTAAAAAGAGTAAATGTTGCCAGCGCAGTGGAATTGGGCGGTCAAACCAACGCACCATAGCGAGTAGCGGATAGACCGTAAGAACTCGCCCGGCTTGATAAGCCAAAACCGCAAGTAGAACTGCAGGTAAAGCTTTCCAGAGCGTTACCAGGTCTATTTGTACACCAATCAGCAGAAAAATAAAGGTGTTGACAGTAAAACTGGCATATTCCCAGAAACTCAACAAGGTGATGCGACTAGAAGCAGAAGTATTACGAGAAAGCCCAAAATTCCCGAAAATTAACCCAGCAACAACGACAGCCACAGCACCTGATACACCTAGAAATTGCCCAACCTGAAACGTTCCTAATGCAACTGCGACGGTGAGTAAAAGACTACTGAGGGGGTCATCTAAACGGGTAAATATAGGTATGCTCAAGTAGCCCAAGACTAACCCCACTCCGCAGCCTCCTACAGAGATGAAGAGCAGCTGTTGGATTCCCTCTAGTAACGTGAGTGAACCTGTCAAATAGACTTGCAAAATCAGGTTGAACGAAACCAGAGCAGCAGCATCATTGAATAGGGTTTCTCCTTCCACAATTGTGGAAAGTCGAGAGGGCACCGGTATCTCCTTAAAGACGGCTATCATTGAAACCGTATCCGTGTTTGCCAGAATGACTCCTACAAATAGAGCAGGTATCCAAGCCAGTCCCAGCACAAATTTCAATACAACGGCAATAATAGCAGTGGAAAACACAGCCCCTGGACCAGCTAGCAGGGCGATCGGTTTAAAAGTGCTTCGTAGACGGCTAATATCTGTATTGATGCCAGCATCAAATATTAAAATCGGCAGAAAAAGATTCAGAACTAAGGCAGGATCTAAACCAATAGGACGAGATAATAATTCAGTGATCGGCAAACCTGCCAACACTAAACCTGTAACATAGGGAATCCCAAGTCGCCGCGTTAGCAGGGCAACACCCGTGGCTAAAAGCAGGAGGATAATGGAAACTGTGACTAATTCAGCAACACTCACTTCGATTTCGGAAAGCTAAAGTTATTTTGGCTTCTCCAATAAACGTTGCCAAAAAAGTCGTACTATTGTCAAAATTTTTTTGTAACTCCCCTGTAGAGATTATTGCAATCATTAGTATGTAGTTTGTTGTAGGGAAGCTACTTTTGTCTTACTGCAACAGGACATTATATTTTCAGATGAATTTATTGTTGTTGTCTTGACTGTTGTCGTGACTGTTGTTGCTGTTGTTGCGGTGGTTGTGATTGTTGTTGCTGTTGTTGTGGTTGTGAGCGGTCTAGTCTTTCTTGTTTAAGAAATTCTAGAGGATTCAGGATACCTGCAATGATATCATCTGAAAACATGGATTGAGGGTTGCTAACAATTTTGAATGCTGAGTCGAAAAATGATATTGCTTGGTCTAATTCAACGTTGGATAGTAGCCTTGCCTGGTCTTGAAGACTCACACCGATTTTATCTAAAGTATAGGCGGCAACCAAACGAACAGATTGATCTGGGTCTTTCAAAGTTGCAATTAAGGAAGGAATCACACCACCTTCATTACCAAGAAAGCCGGAAGTAAAAGCACTAGCAAGGCGAAGCAAAGAACTGCTTCCCTGTAAAGACTCAATTAGGGCAGGTACAGTTGAAGTTGCTTTTTGGGCAATGTTTTGGGCAATGTTGTCCTCACCACGTGTAGAATTAGGAGTAATATTAGTGCTGACTTGTGAACGATTGTTACCACCTTGCAAAGCTTGAATCAAAGCAGGTACAGCAGCAGAAACCGCTTCTCTACCGATATTATTTAAAACAGAGCCAGAATTAAGATTACCTTGTGATCCATTGCCTTGTAAGGTCTGAATCAGAACGGGTATTGCTATTTGACCAAGAGTTGCTGCAGTGTTACCTGTGTTTTGCGGTTCCTCATTCAGGACTGACTGTTGCGCCCAAGCCGCACCAGTTGCTACTAAGGGCGAAGAAACGCACAACAAGGTTATTGCTATTTGAGAGGAGATTATGGCAGTCCGTCGAATTTTAGTAAAGAAATTTGGGGTTCTGTATTCTGTCATTGCCATAGATTCTTAATAGATTTCTATAGATGTGTGAAGTTACGCAATACAAACCTTACCCTTTGTCAACAACAAAGGAAGTATTAGCTCCCATAACGGAGGTTTAGGGAATTTTTGCGTAAATTTCTATAATTTATAAATACAGCACCTGAAATGAGAATTTCGGAAGCGACGGCAATAACTTGATTCAAGTTCCAGGTTTAAAATAATCTAAAAGGCGATCGCCTGAATCAGCACGAATCAAGGCGACAACTATGTCGGGTAAAGCTGTTAAACTGGGAAACACCAAATAGCGTGACTCCCAACGGGGGTGAAACTTGTCTTTATATGCATGCAAGCCTTGGAAATTGTAAAATCGCTCTAAATGCTTGTAAAGATAGTGTAATACCTTTTCTAATCGACGTGACTCTTGAGTTGCACCCACTCCAGCAAGGGCGGAAAGACCAATATTAAAGCTATCGTAACCCCGTTCTTTGTAGTGCTGGAACATAGAAATAAACAAAAAATCCATCGTTCCATTCTCCATAGAATTTCTATGCCGCATCATGTCATTAGTAACTTCATTGAGTTGATATTCTGACACAATGTTGGTAAAGGCAATAATCTCACCGTAGGAAGACTGCACTGCAACGATTTCACATTCTCGTAAATAAGCTTCGTCAAACCAACCCAGAGAAAACTTTTTTTCTGAACCTTGCACCAATTGTAGCCATTCATCACTCACCGATTTCAGCTGGTGCAACAACTCATCAGCGATTGGTGGTTGGTAAAATCTAACGTTGTACCCCAGCTTCGTCATACGATTCACTGCAGTTCTGAGGTTTCTACCCGCTTTTCCTTGCAAGGTAAAGGCTTTGAGGTCAACAATCGCTTCTTCCCCAATCTTGAGAATCTG
The DNA here is from genome assembly GCA_002163975.1 of Nostocales cyanobacterium HT-58-2. Classification (GTDB taxonomy): domain Bacteria; phylum Cyanobacteriota; class Cyanobacteriia; order Cyanobacteriales; family Nostocaceae; genus HT-58-2. Next base: position 1,485,196 of record CP019636.1, read on the forward strand.
AAACCCAAGCGACTTGTAGAGGTCAATGTCATCGGGTAAAGTCTGATAGAATGCTGGATACCAATCGTTGCGTTGGCAAAACAACTGGAAACTCACAATGACCTCTTGACGGTCGTCAACAGGTCCAATGGGGTCACCTAGGGCGATCGCACCCCTTCCTCTAGGGACGTAAGCAATCACACTACAACCAGAAGGACTAAAAAAATAACTTTTATCACTTAATAATGTAAACGCTGCCAAAGAAGAGCATCCATAGTTTTCTACGATTTCTCTTGCCTGCATTCGTTCTTTAAAAGTAGCAGAATCACGTAGAAATACTGGTCGTAACAGCATCAAGAGTGCATAAGAAATGGTACTTGCTGCAATAATATAAATAGAATCAGCAAAAAATTCTCCAAATCGACTTTTGGGTTGCAGCCCTGCATTATCTTCTGTGAAGAACATAGATAACGTTTGCGCTATGGCTTCAACCCAATTAAAATTTTCCGAAAATTTTCCATCTAACAAGTAAAATCCAATAGTTCCGTATGCCAGAGTAAACAGCAAAGCACCAATTAATACACGTGCTCCCTGTGCGATCGAAGGACGGTCTGATTTTGCTGTGAAGACATGACGCATTAAAAGTAATTGCATCAGCAGAACACCAGATAAAAGGCTTTCTTCATAGTCCAATCCTTTGATCAAGTGGCTGAGTATAGAAATAATTAATAATGCAATAGTGAGCAACCAAGCAATTCGTTTGCGACGTAACAAATTCGTTGCAAGTGTCAGCAACACAAAGCCAGTCAACGCTGCAAATATGTGACCACCAGCACGAATATCAAAGGGCAAAAACTGCCTCAACCAGTGATTTCGCTCATGCAGGTTAGGCGTCACGGCTGACACTAAGTTCACCACTCCGACTAAACCTGTAAAGATAGTTACACTCCAAAGTCCAATCCGAGTTCTTAATTCAATATTCATTAGTCGTTATGAATGGTTAATTATTGGTAGTAGCCGATACTTCTTGGTAATTAATATTCACCAAAGGTGTGAAGGCATACTCCTAAGGTTAATTATTAATGAAATTGTTTCCTAAAAACTATTTACTAAGCATTGCTTTTTTAAACTGTATTCCCACATAAGAGAGTGAATCTTTAAGATGCTTGTGGAAGTAATTCCATCCTATATCTGGACCTGACAAACCATGCCCTCCTGGAAAGGCATAAAAAACATTCTCTATGCCTAACTTGTTTAACGTTTTGTGGAAGGCTTTAGTAGAAGCCAGTAAATTAGAGTCACCCTCACCAGCATCAAGATAGATGCGTAGTTGCTTTCTCTCTTGAATTGGTAACTGTTGAACAATGTATTGCGGGCTATTTTGCGGACCGCTGTTATCTGTAAAATACCCACTATGGCTAAATAAAATTTTGAAGTTTTGGAGATAGCGTAACCCAATATTGAATGCACCCCATCCCCCAGAAGATAGACCTCCTAATGCCCAAAACTTTGGATTTTTTAATATGTGGTATCGTGATTTGACGACTTGTACTAATTCTGAACCGATCAAGGTTCCTAACTTACCATTAGGTCCATCATAATAATCGGGGTCAAATAAAGGACTCGAACCCCGTTTATCATTTCCATCTGGTGTAATCACGATAGAAGGTGGGAGTTTGTAACTTTTATAGAGTTCATGTAATACGTTTAAGACTGCGTATTTATCCACATAAGCACGAGCATCATCGTGACCACCATGTAGTAAAAATATGACAGGATAGGGCTTTTGAGAATTTTTATCGTAACCTGGGGGAAAAATGACACCATATAGCCGTTGTGTACCCATTGCTTGACTGTAAAAAGCTTCTAATTGAAACTTCAACCCAGTATTCGTTTGTTTTTGAGGTGGATCTAGCTGTGGTGCACCCAAAATAAAGACATACCAGTAGCCTATAGCAGTCAGGATTGTAAGCGTACCTGCAATACCAACTAAGACTTTAGATAATTTCATGGCTTATCAAAACCCAAATTATCTGCTGCGTGTGCTATTTGCGAGATTTTAAATTGTTCTCCTACAAATGTTAGCGAATCTGCCAGATGTGTGCGCCAGTAACTCCAGGTATGACTACCAGGAAACTGACGAAACATATTATAAATTTTCATTTGGCCGAGAACTTCACTAAATTGCTGGGCTTCTTTAAGTTCTTCAATATCCTCCTTGCCAGAATCCAAGTAAATTTTCAATCGTTTTTTATCTTGAGGTGAAATAGTTTTGATATAGGTGATTGGGCTATTGTCAGGTCCACTCTTATCTTTAAAGTAACCGCTATGACTAAATAAAATTGAAAAGTGATTCAAGTTATGCAATCCTACATTCATTGCACCCCAACCTCCAGAAGATAATCCTCCTATTGCCCAAAAATCTGGATTAGGGAGTGTACGGTAACGCTTTTGCACAACTTTGACTAATTCCTCACCAACTGCTGTAGACACTTTACCATTAGGACCATCAATATATTCAGGGTCCCAGTAGCGGCTAGAACCACGTTTATCATTACCATCTGGTGTGATGACAATACTAGGTGGTAACTTTGAAGCTGCATAAAGTTGTTCCAGGACTGTTAAAGCATTTCCCTTTTTCTTTTCAAACCAATCCTTATGATTTCCGTGTCCGCCGTGGAGAAGAAAGATAACTGGATAGCGTTGATTTAGGTTTTGCTCATAGCCGGGAGGTAAAGCAACGCCATAAGTGCGACTTCCACCCATAACTTGGCTATTGTAAGTTTCGGTTGTATAAGTCAGAGGGGTAGCTAAGTCGCTAACACTTGGTTGTGGCGGTAGCACAGAAGCAGGGTTTTGTGGATGCATCTGTGGTGTCTGTGCATATACATTTTTTATGGAATGACAGCTACATACACTAAGCAGCGAAACTAGCAGTATTATTTTAAAGTTAAAGTAGTTCATCAAGAATATCCATTAATAGTAATGAAATGTAAGATGCAAATTTTGATGAGTGAACGCCTATAGCAGTCCTATTTGATAAATCAAAGAGGAGTAACCGCCAACACACCAAGAACGCTAACGCAAGTGCATCTGATGACAGGAGAAGAAAAGAGAGAACACAGAGTTTCACGAATCATTTAGGATTGCTATATAGTCAACTATTATTAGTTGTAAAAACTAGTTGAAGAGCTAACTATGAGTCAATTTTCTTTCCACTAGTAAGTGAATGCAATCTAAAGCTTAAGCCAAAGATGTGACGATTCTATGTCAAGACAATGGAAATTTTGCGAATGCTGAGTCATTAGTCAGTCGCTATGAGTTATTCTCGCTATCTCCCCCTTGCACTATGCTTCAAAAACTCCGACTCAATTTCAGTTCGTTGTTTGGCTTGCTGCTTCTGGTACTTTCTATATGGGCTATAAGTCACGAGCTACGTGAGTATAATTATTATGATGTCTTGCAATCATTAGCCACAATCCCTAAAAGTCGCTTAAGCTGGTCAATCTGGTTAACAGCCTTGGGCTATTTGGTGATGATAGGGTACGATATCTTAGGCTTTAGTTACATTGGTCGTTCCCTTGGTTGGAAAAAGGTTGCTTTCACTAACTTTATTAGCTCTACTTTCAGCAATACCATAGGTTTACCTTTGCTAACTGGTAGCGCTATCCGTTATCGTTTTTACTCGTCTTGGGGAGTTTCAGCGCTTTCCATTGCTCAAGTGATTGCATTTGCCAATTTTACTTTTTGGTTAGGACTTTTTGCACTTGCCGGAGTTATTTTTTTAACAAACCCCCTCAAAATCCCTACTCAACTTCATTTGCCTTTTTCAACAGTACGTCCTATCGGTGTTATTTTCCTGATAGTGGTTGCTGTCTATTTGTTAGGAAGCCTCTTCATTAAACAACCTCTAGCTATTCGCTCTCATGAGTTTCGCTTTCCTACTTTCAAAATATCGTTAGGGCAAATAGCAATTTCTGGCTTTGACTGGATTTTAGCTGCGATGGTTCTTTATATCTTGCTTCCTGCCAATACACCGATAGCTTATTTAGACTTTTTGGGTATATACTTACTAGCAATGTTTGCAGGTGTTGTGAGTAATGTCCCAGGTGGATTAGGAGTCTTTGAGACTGTTATTTTACTTATTCTGTCTGCTAAAATGTCTGCCGCAGCAGTTTTAGGAGCAATGCTGGCGTATAGAGGCGTTTACTACTTTTTGCCTACGCTTATAGCCGCTGGTTTGCTAGGATTATACGAGTTGAAGTACGGTACTCGAAAAATTATCAAAAAAATGTAAGAAGAATTCATCAACCTGAAACTCAGAAGTCAGCACTCAGCAATATGGCGTTGCTGAATAGTAATGATAGATTTGACAGAATGGGGATATGAAGTGTCCTCAATGTTATTCCTCTCAAACCACAAAAAATGGGCATCGTCGAGGTAGGCAGTGCTACAAGTGTAAGCAATGTGGTCGGCAATTCCTCGAAACTGGTCGCCGTTGGCGTTACGCAAATGATGTCAAGCAATTATGTATCAAAATGTATCTCAATGGTATGGGTCTGCGTGGCATCGAACGAGTCACCGAGATTCACCACACCACAGTCATGCATTGGATTCGCGAAGCTGGAGTCCAACTCCCAGATGCCCCAGAAGCTGAAGAAATCCCAGAAGTTGCTGACCTTGATGAGCTACAAACCTTTATTGGCAACAAGCGCAATAAGTTTTGGATTTGGAGTGCTGTCAATCATCAACAAGCTGGAATTCTCGCATAGGTCATCGGCGACCGTAGCGCCAAAACCTTTGAACCTTTGTGGCTAGTCGTTAAATGTTGGCACTGTTTCTTCTACATCACCGATGGCTGGAAGGTATATCCTATCTTTATTGACTCAGGTGAGCAAATTGTCAGCAAGACTTACATGACACGAATTGAAGGGGAGAACACGCGTCTGCGGCATTACCTAGCAAGACTACATCGTTCGACCTTATGCTACTCCAAATCCCTAGAGATGCTCAAGTGTTCACTCCGCTTGCTGCTCCATTATTTGAAATATCACATAGTTCCGCTCCCACTTTAAATCATTACCTTTCAGCAACGCCTAATATTTCTATACTAGAGTCTACACGGGAGGAATCAGCACAGGTTTAGTGATGGCATAAATGTTTATCCTAAAAATAAACTCCCATGCCCCGTCAACCTCGTCAAATAAAACCTGATTACTGTTACCACATTACTACCCGTTGCAATAACCGCGAATTTAAACTGAGTCGCCGGGAATGCCGGGAGGTGTTTCTCTACGCTATCAAAAAAGCTTTCGATAAATTCAAATTTAAGCTTTATGCTTTGTGCATAATGTCGAATCATGTTCACTATTTCTTGTTTAACAGGGCATTGGTAGATGCAAACGATCGCACCAGTTCAAGGTTTATCGGGGACTGACTGATAGACTTGGCGTAAGAAGCACTCAGGTAAAAACGGTAATCTGGTTGATTGGCAATGTGGGTTTCAAAGAACGCAACACTCAGAACTTTTGCATAAGAGTGAGCGATCGCCGGATTGGGGCCAATAAACTCTGGTGGAACGGGCAGCACTCCGCGTCCTGAATCCGTTTTAAGCAGCGAAAAGTGAGTTGCTTTGTCCATTAATACCAAATATTTATCGGATGCCGTTAGCCAGCTAAAGGGGCGAATTTGTTCGGGGACTGCCGGAGCAAAGATATCATCACTTCCTGAAACCAACATCACCGGGATTTTAATTTGCTCTAATCCCGACTGCCCAAATACGGTACTATCGAGGGGATTCATGGCAATCACAGCTTTGATGCGATCGTCTCTCAGCGAATAGTCTTTGGGGGCTAACTCGTCAACTCTGCACTGAATCAACAGTGATAAGTTCAGGGAGTTATTTGGATTACAATCCTTGTGTAGTTGCTGAAAATTAATGGCAGCACCCGCCAATGCCAGTACCGTATATCCGCCAAGAGATTGACCGATTGCGCCCACTTGATCGAGATTCAACCGTCCTCGAAACCTGGAGTCTGATTGGGAAAGCCGTTGTAGTTCATCCAATAAAAATTTCACATCCAACGGGCGATCGATTGCTGCCATTGCGCTAGGCGGACTTGCTAATCCCGAAAAGTAATCCTGATACTTTTTCCTGTTGGTGTCGGGGTGTTCGATGGCAGCAACCGCAAATCCATAGGATGCAAGATGCTCTGCCAGATAGGCAAAGCTCTGACGATCGGATGCTATCCCGTGGGAAATCACAATGACTGGAATCGGGGTTGGATTAACATCCCCGTTTTTTGGTTGAGGTAGGTACAGATCCACTAGCAGTTGACGATTCCGGGATTGATCGTTTAGGTTCAGCGTTTCTTTTTGCCAGTTAAACGATCCACCTTTTCGCAAATCAGAGCGTTGGGAAAAATCAATGAGTGTCTGAGATGCCTCAGCGATTGCATCTTGCTGAATGGCAGCAATCAGAGAATCTCGCTGTTTCAAAATTCCTGACAGACTGCTAACGATTCCACGGACACGGGGCAAGTTAAACCAAATCGTATGGCTGGGAAATTTCCGCAACACATTCACAAGCGTTAAGCCATCAGAGTCTGCTGCTGCCAAGATGAATGCCGATCGCAGTGCATAAAACCCATTTTGTTGAGAACCTGTTTGAAAATCATTTCCCAACCGCTTCATTACCGTTTCTCCTACCGGAGAGTAGGTAAACTGGGAGACTAAAGTTGGAGTGACATCAAAACGCCGTTGCAATAAATCTCGCAAACTTGCTAATTCCTCTGAATTTGCAAATTTGGCATAATAGGCAAAATCACTGTCGATTTTTCCCTTCTTAGCAAAGGTTTCTAATGAATTAACAGGCAGATCAAACTGCCCAAACGGTGCATAGTAAAACGAAATTCGTTCGGCTCCACAAGCAGGAATCGCAGATGCGATCGCAGAAACCATTCCCCCCAGAACTACTCTAAACTTTGCCAGTAGCTTTCTATCAGGATTGGCTATGATTTTTCGCTGCTTATGAATACATTTAGCTTGGGTCAGTAATTTCATATTCACCTTCAATCAGATTTAGGGCGTTGCATAAATGCGGGATGAATCAGTTAAACATGGGTATTTATCTATACTTTAAATGATGATGTAATCTGCCAGCCAATTGAGCGATCGCCTCGCTTTTTGTCGGGTAATGGTGCTATGACAACATCTCTGTTAGGGAGCCAGCACCCACTCGTTTTAGGCGAACTGCCCTCACGCAGATGTCCAGCGCAGGGATACCTTTGAGGACTATTCAAAAAAGGCCACAGCGACCTGGGGACGTTGTAGCTTTTATCTGGATGTCACGCCAGAGCAGAAGCGTAAGAGGGTGGCCGCCGAGATACCTGCAAAAAGAGACACGTTGTAAGGGACTTCCCACTAAAAAAATATTCCATCACTTTGTAGGCAAGGGAGCAGGAAGCAGGGGGAAGAAACAGTGGCGTTGAGTTTAAAAATTGGGATAATTTATTTTCTGGACTTCCCTAAATAAATATTGCAAACAATCCCTTGTTGATTTACGCGCCTTGCCCCAAAATGATAGAGGGCGAATCAAATTTTTGCACGGTAAAACCAAGCTTTCACCTCTTTTTGTCCCTGACACTTGCCCAAAAATGACCCTTTTAGGGAATGTTTTTATTTGAATAGTCAAGTAATGGTCGAGGCTGAAACGAAGGTAAATCAAGGGTTTTGACAATTGAGTTTACAAAACTTTACAACGTGTCCCATTTTGCACATATCTCGGCGGATACCCATGAAGTCCTTACCTGAAGCAGGACTTTACAACTCTAACGTATCAATGCTTTGGGCAAGAGTAACATCATTCATGGTAATTCCACCTGCATCGTGGGTTGTCAGTTGAACTGTAACCTGGTTATAAACATTGAACCACTCTGGATGATGGCCTTGGGTTTCTGCAATCAGTGCAACGCGAGTCATAAAGCCAAATGCTGCGATAAATGAGGTGAATTCAAAGTGGCGGTAGAGTTTACCGTCTACAATCTTCCAATGATTTAGTCTTGCGATCGCGCGCTCCAGTTCATCTGGTGATAGCACAGCGCAATTTACCAATTGATTGCTAATCATACAATTTATGTCTCCAATCGATTTATCAGAATTGCGTCAAACTTGAAGGGCATCTGAGCCTGTTGGATGCCCTTCTTCAGCCTGATCAACGGGAGATGATGTCCTCAACAGTCGACCAATGGGCGCTGCGCTGCGAGGGTGGGGGCGATCGCATCCCGCAGATAAGGACGGCTATACCAACTCCAGAGTCCTTCGGTCACTGGCACAATGTTTAATTCGGCACGCCACTCGTCTATAGGACGTTCCAGTCCTTCTTCAAACTTCACCGGAAACAAGGGTTTCGCTTGCCGTGCAATGCGGATGCCTTGAGAAATCAGGTCAAACTTATATTCCAGAGGAGAATGGATGCCTTCCGGTGCTTGATTAGCCATGAACGCTAGCAACGAGCCAATCAAATCAATGAACGTGAATGCAGGATAGCCAATTTGCCCAACTGTCGCTGAAATCACTCCCAGTTCGCCGTGGTCATCAAAGCTAAAGCCCGTCAAAATATGATGCAGATCATGAGTTTTGCGAACGCGATGGGTAATGTAATCGACATCTGATTCAATTTTTCGGAGGCGATAGAACCGTGGATCATAGTTCATGGCACTGAGAACACGAGCATAAGTCCAACCCAATGAGCCTTCCGACAGCTTCAGCAAGGTTTCCAGATCAAACTCTGGGCCCATATAACGCTCATCAACTAATTGTGCTGAGTCTGGATTTTGACGGACAACCTGCAAACATCTTTTCATTTGCTCACTATCAGTAAAAGCATCCTCAATATCGAAGATGTTTTGCGTGTCAACTCTCCCCCCAGCAACCATGTCAACTAAAGACAGCAGTTTATCAACATTTTCAGGAGTTGCTAGTTCGTTGATATATTTGAATCCCATGATTGTTACCTCGCGGTGCGTTGTTTTTTGTCGATAACTGCATCTTACGGTGACTCCACAGGTAAGCAACAGGAGCTTTTTTTGATATAGGTCAAATTTGATCCTGATCAAATTTCCTGGGCTAGATGACGGCGGCGTTGCTGATTTCGATATCTGGCGCGGATACGACTGAGGGTTTCTTGGGTTATTCCCAAATAGGAGGCAAGATGTCCTAGCTTGACGCGATCGAGGATATCAGGGTGTCTCTGAACGAGATCCTCATATCGTTCAAAAGCGGTTTGAGTTTTCATTAGAAAAGCCCATTCTGCTAACTCAATATAATAATGTTCTATCAATAATCGTCCAATCTTATTCCATGCAGGGTCGTTGTCATAAAGATATTGCAACCCCTCATAAGTTGTCACAAAAAACTGGCAATTTGAAACTGATTTAATATTTTCTTTACTTGGTTTTCTCGAAATAAAGCTATGAGGTGAGTAAATAAAATCATCTTCAAATGCAAACCTTGACGTGATCTCCTTGTCTTCAACACAGTAAAATTGCCGAACTACCCCTTTAACCAGAAAATACAAATACTTTGATATTTCACCTTCCTTCAGGAGTTGATAGTCTTTTGGGAACTCCTGGTACTTGAAAAATTTACGAACATTTTCCTGCTGTTGTTTACTGAGTATGACTACTCGATCTAAAACTTGAAATAGCTTTTCGTATTGATCAATTTCTTGCTGCATATGAATCATGGGCGTTGCTGAAAGGTAATGATTTAAAGTGGGAGCGGAACTATGTGATATTTCAAATAATGGAGCAGCAAGCGGAGTGAACACTTGAGCATCTCTAGGGATTTGGAGTAGCATAAGGTCGAACGATGTAGTCTTGCTAGGTAATGCCGCAGACGCGTGTTCTCCCCTTCAATTCGTGTCATGTAAGTCTTGCTGACAATTTGCTCATCTGAGTCAATAAAGATAGGATATACCTTCCAGCCATCGGTGATGTAGAAGAAACAGTGCCAACATTTAACGACTAGCCACAAAGGTTCAAAGGTTTTGGCGCTACGGTCGCCGATGACCCATGCGAGAATTCCAGCTTGTTGATGATTGACAGCACTCCAAATCCAAAACTTATTGCGCTTGTTGCCAATAAAGGTTTGTAGCTCATCAAGGTCAGCAACTTCTGGGATTTCTTCAGCTTCTGGGGCATCTGGGAGTTGGACTCCAGCTTCGCGAATCCAATGCATGACTGTGGTGTGGTGAATCTCGGTGACTCGTTCGATGCCACGCAGACCCATACCATTGAGATACATTTTGATACATAATTGCTTGACATCATTTGCGTAACGCCAACGGCGACCAGTTTCGAGGAATTGCCGACCACATTGCTTACACTTGTAGCACTGCCTACCTCGACGATGCCCATTTTTTGTGGTTTGAGAGGAATAACATTGAGGACACTTCATATCCCCATTCTGTCAAATCTATCATTACTATTCAGCAACGCCAGCAATATAACTCTCAAGCTGAATTCTGTGCTCTTCCAAAGCGTATAATTTTATAATATCTATAAAGTCTTATAAAACGCCCGTAGTTCTGTATTCATCCTGATAAGGAATTGAAAGTGCCGTCAAGGCTTGCTAATTCAGCGCGGGCATTGATTTTACAGGCACAAGCAATAATAAAAGTTATGGCACTCATAGTTCAAAAATACGGTGGTACATCTGTCGGTTCAGTCGAACGCATTCAAGCTGTAGCACAGCGCGTGTGCAAAACTGTCAAAGCAGGAAACTCACTTGTTGTTGTAGTTTCCGCAATGGGGAAAACTACTGATGGACTCGTTAAGCTTGCAAACGAAATCTCAACGAATCCCAACAGCCGGGAAATGGATATGTTACTTTCCACAGGTGAACAAGTAACCATTGCCTTGGTGAGTATGGCTTTGCAAGAACTTGGACAATCAGCAATTTCTCTGACAGGGGCGCAAGTAGGAATTGTGACCGAAGCCGAACACACTCGGGCGCGAATTTTACATATCGAAACAGACCGCCTGAAACGACATCTCAATCAAAACAAAGTCGTTGTAGTGGCTGGGTTTCAGGGAATCACCAGAACTGAAGAATTGGAAATTACGACACTAGGACGTGGTGGTTCAGATACCTCAGCGGTGGCACTAGCCGCAGCATTGCGAGCAGATTTTTGTGAAATTTATACCGATGTACCGGGGATTTTAACGACAGACCCTCGCTTAGTGCCAGAAGCACAACTGATGGATGAAATCACTAGCGATGAAATGCTGGAACTCGCAAGCTTGGGGGCAAAAGTATTACATCCTCGTGCTGTGGAAATTGCCCGAAACTATGGTGTTCCCTTAGTAGTACGTTCTAGTTGGACAGATGAGCCAGGGACTTGGGTGATTTCACCAGAACCACGCCCACGTTCACTTGTGAATTTGGAAATAGCTCGTCCAGTTGACGATGTTGAATTTGATACAAACCAAGCAAGGGTGTCAATGTTGCGTGTTCCAGATAAACCAGGTGTTGCAGCACGGTTATTTGGAGAAATTGCTCGTCAGGAAGTGGACGTAGATTTGATTATTCAATCTATCCACGAAGGTAATACAAATGATATTGCATTTACCGTATTATCACCAATATTAAAACGGGCAGAAGCTGTAGCGGCTGCCATTGCTCCTGTTCTGCGTAGTCATAAGGCAGCTGAAACAGAAGAAGCTGAAGTGATGGTACAGCAGAATATTGCCAAAGTCAGCATTGCAGGAGCGGGGATGATTGGGCGTCCGGGTGTTGCAGCAAAGATGTTCGCTACCCTTGCAGAAGCTGGCGTCAACATCCAGATGATTTCCACAAGCGAAGTCAAAGTCAGTTGCGTGATTGACAACGCAGATTGCGATCGCGCTGTTGCAGCTCTTTGTAGTGCTTTTGAAATTGAGAAAGTCCGGGAAGTAGAGGACACGGGGATAAATTTCCTCTCCGCCTCACCCTCCGGATTCGGAAGTTCGGACTCGACGGAAATCACTAAGACTTCGATTTCTTCACCGCGTCTGGTTGTCTCCCGATCTTCCTCATCTGCCTCATCTCCCGTCAGAGGTGTCGCCTTGGACATGAACCAAGCACGTTTGGCAATTCGTCACGTACAAGATCGTCCAGGAACGGCGGCGAAACTGTTTGGACTATTGGCACAACGCAACATCAGCGTAGATATGATCATTCAGTCCCAGCGCTGTCATATGATCAATGGCATTCCTACACGGGATATAGCCTTCACCGTTGCCAGGATAGATGCACAAGCAGCACAGAAAATGCTCCAGCAAGCAGCAGCAGATTATGGATGGGGTGAAGTGGTACTCGATAGTGCGATCGCCAAAGTTAGTGTTGTGGGATCTGGCATGGTGGGACAACCCGGCATTGCAGCGACAATGTTTGAAGCGCTGGCACAGCACCAAATTAACATTCAAATGATTGCGACTTCGGAAATCAAAATTAGCTGTGTTGTGATGCAAGAGGAAGGCGTGAAGGCGTTGCAAGCTATTCACACAGCATTTGGGCTTGCAGGTAGCCGGAGTATTCAAGTGCCGGCCTGATCATCTATCTAACTCTAGAAAAAGTCCTTCAACATTTAAGACTAGATCTTCATCAGATAAAGGCGGAAAGTCTCAATGAATGACCACTTCAAAATCTCTGATGCAAGTCTAGTCGTTCTGAATTTGTTAACTGATCGAAAGTCTTCAAAAGTTCTTGTACTACAGCACTCATCATCACTTTTCTCAATTTAATCAATTTTATTTAACTTTGACCTTGAGTGTACCCGAAAGTAGTCTATTCACCAGCAGATTGTAAAATAGTTGTGTATAAGTGGTTACTAACGCGAAAATCAGCTTGGTCAATCAGTTGATCCAGAAGTGGTTTCACAACTGGGATAAAACCATTCTGTTTAGCTTGCAGTAAAACTCCTAGTAAACCCGTTACTTTTAATCCATACCCTGTTGCAAGTGTTCTACCTCGACGTTCATCCATTAAAAGAAGATCAGCGTTGAGTTCCAGGGTTAATACAATCGCCTCAGCTTCACCCAAATCAATATTTTCCTGGTTTTCCAAAATTTCTGTCACTCGTTCAGAGTCTACAACTGCCCGGGTTGTAATCCAAGGCAACGTTTGAACTTCTACCGCACCGGGAACAGATTTATTAGCTCTTACCATCTCATTGTAAACGGCTATGGGGATGAGGACACGAGCGTAAAGTTGTTGCAGCAACTCTAATCGACCAATCGCTGCTAGGTTTGTAATCGGTGAGGTATCGCTAACAACGATCACAGCAGCCCTAGTGATTGCAATGTTCTCATATCTGCTTGAAAGTCCTCCACGTCATAGTTGATGCATAAACCCCGTTTGGCAAGTTCGTGTTGAAACTCAATTACAGTCAGCCCAGTCCAAGCACGAGCTTTACCACTACTGATTTTTTCCTGTTTATACAGCATAATGGCAATCTCTAACTTAAATTCATCCTCAGTCATCTTTGTTGCTCGGAGGATATCATCAGGAATCACAACACTCATAAGGGTTGCACCTAAAATTATGGATGTTATACTTTCAGCATAAGCGATTACGGCTGGCTAACACTTCAGCGCAGCGGACAATGTGACTGTTAGATAGCACTTTACCTACAACCTCTCAACCCTAAAGAATAATAATGGATTGCCATTCACAATCCTTTCCTCTACTTCTCTCATTCCTATTCTTTCTGCTAATTTCCGTGACTCAAGGTTTGGCTGATCACAGCTTGCTAAAAGATACTGATAACCAAGTTCGTTAAAACAATACTCCAGTATTCTGGTTGCGGCTTCAGTGGCATAACCTTTTTTGGTCGCTTCAGGCAGTAAAGCATAAGCTAATTGGGGCTGCTCTTCTTCAAAGAAATACCACAAACCAACAAACCCAATAATTTCTTTCTCATCTTTAGTCTCAATAAACCAAAGACCAAATTTTCTTTCATTAAAGAGCTTTTGGCTCTCTATCAACATTTCTTTAACTTGTTGCAAAGACAAAATTTTGTCATCGCACAAATACTTTCTCACATATGAATTAATAAAAATACTATGTAGTGTGTTCAGGTCACTGTCTAAAATTGGCTTCAATCGCAACCTGTGAGTTTCAAATATCAAGCTCATTCTATCTTGCCAAATTCAACTTGATTACATACTTGAAGAACTACAACTGCAAACAATATCTTTACTGAATTTTTACTGATATCCTTAAAGCGACTACAAAAAATTGTCGAGGCAACAGTAGACGATGGAAATCCCAATAGTTAAAGCTCCTCGCTGGTTTGTTCGCAGAGATATAGATGGTTTATTTGGACTTTTTCTCGACAACTTGATTCAAATTTTGTTGATTGTAAATTTGTGTCAAGGGGTGCTTGGCTTCCCTGCTTCCCTCATATACGGACATATTCTGCCAGGAATTGCTTTAAGTTTAATTGTCGGTAACTTTTATTATGGGTGGTTAGCTTACCAAAAAGGTCAACGGGAGCAACGGGATGATATCACTGCTTTGCCCTATGGTATCAATACTGTAAGCCTTTTTGCGTATATATTTCTGGTCATGTTACCTGTGCGGTTGACAGCGATCGCCCAAGGAGTATCGTCAGAACAGGCTGCTGAACTGGCTTGGCAAGCAGGTTTAGTCGCTTGCTTAGGTTCAGGTTTGATTGAATTAGCAGGTGCATGGATTGGTAATCCTCTACGTCGCCTTGCCCCTCGTGCAGCGATGCTGTCAACATTAGGTGGTATTGCCATCACCTTTATTGCCATTGGCTTTTTGTTTCGGACTTTTGCTAATCCCGTCGTTGGTTTGGTTCCTTTAGGCGTTATTCTGATTACCTACTTTGGGCAAGTTCGATTTGCCATCCCTGGTGGGTTACTAGCAGTTCTTTTAGGAATTGGTTTGGCATGGGGGACAGGTTTGGTGAGTTGGGACAATACCAAGTTTGTCACTGCACTACAACCAATTGGAATTTATTTGCCAAGATTATGGGTAGGAGAATTGTGGAATAGTCGCGCAGTCTTACTGGATTATTTCAGTATTATCTTACCAATGGGGCTTTTTAACCTTGTCGGTAGCCTGCAAAATTTGGAGAGTGCAGAAGCCGCAGGAGATAATTATCCTGTTACCCCAAGTCTTGCAGCTAATGGCATTGGTACACTTGTTGCTGCTGTTTGTGGTTCCTGTTTTCCAACGACTATTTATATTGGACATCCTGGCTGGAAAGCTTTAGGAGCAAGAGTAGGCTACTCAATTCTCAATGGTATTTTTATGGGCTTGCTGTGCCTCACTGGAACCGTTGCAATCCTTTCCTATTTTGTCCCCGTTGAAGCTGGGATGGCAATTGTGTTGTGGATTGGTATTGTGATTGTAGCTCAAAGCTTCACAGCAACCCCTCCTCACCATGCTCCTGCTGTGGTTGTCGGTTTGTTGCCAGGGATTGCAGGTTGGGGCGCATTAATTGCTAAAAATGCTCTACGGGCAGCAGGTTTGGGAACGCCAGAAAAACCCTTAACACCAGCATTGATAGAACAGTTTAAGCTGAGCGATACATTTATTCATGGTGCTTTTGCCTTGGAGCAGGGGTTCATTTTTTCAGCTATGATTTTGGCTGGCATCACAGTTTATATTATTGAGCGAAATTTCCGTAAAGCTGCCTATTGGTCTATTGTAGCCGCTTTACTTTCTTGGGTAGGCTTGATGCATAGCTATCGTTGGACAATAGCAGATACGGTTGTTAATTTGGGTTTTGGAAGTGGAACGCCCTGGGCGATCGCCTACATTTTACTAGCCATTCTCTTTTTCTACACTGAATGGCAAGCACGTCATCAAAAAGCAAATCAAAAGGTTGTTCAATCTCCAGCACAAGAAACTTTTCATCAAAATTAAGATAGATGAGCTTATGAATAACTACTGATAACTGTTAACAGTTATTATAAAAAAGCACTCAGGAATTACCCTGAGTGTCGTAACACAACTTACTAAATTATTGATTCTTTAAAAAAGCTTAGTTTAATTCTTTCAATATATTACAAAAATAGTTAATAAATAGTTAATACCCAAAGAAATTCTACTATATTGCTTTATAAATAGTAAATTGTTTAATAAAGCATAAATAAATATAGCAGCTTACAAGTTAATAAGGTACACTTTTCCAGTCAAGAGCCGGATATAAAAAAAACTTTTACTTCTGATTCCTGACTTTTGCTGTATTACTTTAGGCTATTAGTCTCTATTAAAAAATGTTTGAATTGAAAAAAATAAAACAGCAGCAAAAACAATTACGAAAAACTAAATTTTCTGTAGGAATACTTGCTGCTGTTTTCTTGGGCATCATCTTATTTTCTATTTCCCAAGCCTGGTCACAGCAACCAGTAGTCTTAAATATGTTGATTACTGCTCCTGATGCCCAACCTTGGAAGCAAGGCTTAATTAAAGACTTTGAAACAAAAAATCCAGGCATTCGCATCAATCTTATTGAAGGTCCAAATGCCACAAATTTGCTTGAAGACCTCTATACTTCAGCATTTATCTTAGGTGATTCTCCCTATGATTTGGTCAACATGGATGTCATATGGACACCTAAGTTTGCCGCTGCTGGATGGTTGTTAGACTTGAGCGATCGCCTGACAAAAAAAGAGTTAGCAGCCTTCTCACCCAAAGATGTCGAAGCAGGACGTTACGAAGGCAAACTCTACAGAATTCCCGTACGCAGCGATGTTGGAGTCCTCTACTACCGAGAAGACTTGCTCAAGCAAGCAGGTTTTCAACCGCCAGAAACCTTTGCAGATTTACTCAAAATTTCTAAATCGTTAAAAGAGCAAGGAAAGATTAATTGGGGTTATATTTGGCAAGGTCGCCAGTACGAAGGACTTGCAGCTATGTTTGTGGAAGTCTTGGAAGGTTTTGGTGGATTTTGGGTGAATCCCAATACCTTAGAAGTTGGACTAGATAAACCAGAGACATTGAAGGCGATCGCCTTTCTCAAAGACACGATTCAAGAAAAAATTTCTCCACCTGGAGTTACAACATATATTGAGGAAGATACAAGACGCATATTTCAAAGTGGTCAAGCAGCATTTTTACGCAGTTGGCCCTATGTTTGGCCTCTAGCCAATGCTGCGGATTCCCCACTCAAGGGCAAAATTGGAATTCAATCAATGGTTGGGACCCCTGGGAACAATGGAGGAGCTTGTTTGGGAGGCTGGGGTTTAGGAATTTCTAAATCCTCTAAACATCCTAAAGAAGCTTGGAAAGCAATTCAATACTTTACCAGTGAACAAGCACAGCGCCGATTTATTTTAAATGCAGGTTTTGTACCAAGCCGACGCTCACTATTTAGAGACCCAAAAATTGTCGCTAAATATCCCCATTATCCTAAGCTATTAGAAATAGTTGATAAAGCAGTTTTACGTCCACCTATCGCCCAATATGCTCAAGCATCAGATATTTTGCAACGTTATCTCAGTGGCGCATTGACAAATCGTATGACTCCTGAAAGAGCAATGCAAGCTGCTGCTAATGAGACAAGACGACTGCTGGGAAAATAGGGGAAATCACCAATGGCTCATCTGCAAACAATACGAAGTCGAGAACAACGAACAGCGTGGATTTTCTTGCTACCCGCCTTGCTGTTGCTGTTGTTTGTCTTCGGCTATCCCATAGTGCGTGCTTTTTGGTTAAGTTTTTTCACTCAAAATTTGGGAACAAAGCTGCAACCAGTCTTTTCGGGTTTGGAAAATTACGCACGGATGGCGGGAGATGGTCGTTTCTGGCAAAGTTTTTGGACAACAACAGTCTTTACAGGAACAACAGTCACTTTAGAACTCCTGCTAGGACTCGGTATCGCCTTAGTTCTGAATCAGCGTTTTTTTGGACGCGGTGCAGTACGTACGATCGCTATTTTACCTTGGGCTTTACCGACTGCTCTCATTGGTCTTGCTTGGGCGTGGATTTTTAACGATCAGTTTGGGGTTGTCAATGACATTCTGTTGCGGCTGGGTTTGATTCAAACTGGAATTAACTGGTTGGGAGAACCAACACTGGCGATGATAGCCGTGATAGTTGCAGATGTGTGGAAAACGACTCCATTTATTAGTATCTTGCTACTCGCTGGTTTGCAGTCGATTTCACCAGACTTATATGAAGCTCATGCGATTGATAGTGCGACACCTTGGCAAAGCTTCTATCAAATTACTTTACCACTGTTGATGCCGCAAATTCTTATTGCTACGCTGTTTCGCTTTGCTCAAGCTTTTGGGGTTTTCGATTTGATTGCTGTGATGACTGGAGGTGGTCCCGGTGGTGCAACAGAAGTCGTATCGCTGTACATCTACTCTACCGTCATGCGCTACTTAGATTTTGGCTATGGAGCTGCACTCGTGGTTTGTACTTTCTTGTTATTGATTGCAGCGGTTGCTATTGCAAGTTTTTTACTCAACAAATCTCGAATCAATACCTCTTACTAATTGCATTACTCGTGAATTCTGCTGTAAGTCCAAGCAATTGATGCGTTACGCCAAGGAAGACCGCATCCTACACAAAATTCTGCACTAACTCTATTTCAAATCTTAAATTCCTATCACATCATAAAAGTGCTATGGCTGTCACTCAGGAAAGATTGACCACCAATCCTCAACCAAAAACAAAGGTAAAGAATCCTGGGAAAAAGATTTTGCTTTGGATAGCGATCGCCTTAGTTGTCGTTTTCTGTCTTGCACCGGCAATGTGGCAACTCTTGACCTCTTTTAAGTTGAATCAGGATATTGCCAAAATTCCCACTATTTATTTTCCCACTCGAATCACTCTCAATCACTACATCGAATTATTTCTTCGTCGTCCGTTTTGGCGCTACATTTTAAATAGTGCTTTCGTCTCAATTGTTTCCACAGCTTTCTCTTTACTGCTGGGTGCTCCTGCTGCTTACGCTTTAGCACGATTGCGTCCTTGGGGTGGAAAAGTTATCCTTGCAGCTATCCTCATTGTGACTTTATTCCCTGGCATTTTGTTGTTCCTGGGATTGTTAGAAATTATCCAAGGTTTGCATTTAGGCAATAATTATTTAGCGCTCATTATTCCCTACACTGCTATTAATTTGCCATTAACAATTCTGGTGTTACGCACCTTTTTCCAACAATTGCCAAAAGATTTGGAAGATTCCGCCAGGGTAGATGGTTACAATACTTTGCAAATGCTAGTGCAAATATTAATACCCATGACCATTCCTGCTTTAGTAACAACTGGAATTCTCACCTTTATTTTTGCTTGGAATGAATTCATTTTTGCTCTGACATTTATCACTCGTGAAGAGATGAAAACTATTCCCGTCGCTGCAGCACAATTAGGCGGTGCATCAGTCTTTGAAATTCCTTACGGTCCCATTGCTGCAGCAACCGTTGTTGGAACATTGCCTTTAGTTTTACTCGTTTTGTTCTTCCAACGCAAAATTATCCAAGGGTTGACTGCTGGTGCTGTTAAGGGATAAATAGAACAATGGCTACACTCGAATTACAAAACTTAAATAAGACCTATACTCCCAAAGTCATTCCGGTGAATGACGTGAGCTTAACTGTAGATGACAATGAATTTCTCACTTTACTTGGTCCTAGTGGCTGTGGAAAATCCACGACTTTGCGAATGATTGCAGGGTTAGAAGAACCGACTCACGGTCGGATATTTCTTGGAGGTGAGGATATCACATTTAAGCGACCGGGCGATCGCAATATGGCGATGGTGTTTCAAAGTTATGCGCTTTATCCTCATATGTCGGTATACGAAAATCTCGCCTCTGGACTAAAGCTGAAAAAAACACCTCGTGCTGAAATTCAACAGCGAGTCACAGAAGTTGCAAAACTTTTGGGATTAGAAGAATTGTTGCAACGCAAACCTGGTCAACTATCCGGAGGACAACGACAGCGAGTTGCAGTTGGTCGGGCGTTGGTGCGTCGCGCTCAAGTATATTTGTTGGATGAACCGCTGAGTAACCTAGATGCACTCCTGCGCGAACGAGTTCGTGCAGATATCAAACAAATATTTGCTGCTCAAAAAGCACCTGTGGTTTATGTCACTCACGATCAAACAGAAGCGATGACACTTTCGACAAAAGTCGCTGTACTCAACAACGGTCTTGTTCAGCAACTCGATCCACCAGAACGTATCTATAACCAGCCAGCGAATTTATTTGTCGCTGGATTTGTTGGAAGCCCGCAAATGAATCTGCTAACACTACCCTGTCAGGAATGGTATGCAATCCTGGGTGATGCAAAAATACTTTTGCCAGATTTACCAACAGTACCACCGGAAATTATATTAGGTATCCGTCCAGAACACGTCCGCGTTGCCCAACCAAATGATACAGAGACAATTCAAGGGCAAGTGTATCTGGTGGAAAACTTGGGTATGCACAATTTAGTCAGTGTGCGAGTTGCTAGTTCTGAGACAGAACCGTTTACAGTGCGTGCTTTGTTACCTCCAGACCAAAAATGGAATAATGAGGAAATTAGATTAGTTTTGCCGCCTCAAAATATCCACTGGTTTGATATTAACTCGGGTGATGCACTGCGGTTCCATTAGATATCGTCACGTCTAACAGTGATTGATGCACACTTCCTCCTGATAAAATTATGCTAACTTGCAGCCTACGCTATGTGCTGGGCGACTTGTTGCAGAGTAAAGCAGTGTTCTTTGAGAGCAATTATTCTCGAAACTCCAAAATTTCACCTCAGAACTCGGAATGTCAAGCTTTACACTCCAACATCCGCACTTAAAGCGCTTTGCATATGAAGTACCCACTTTAATCTGTTAAAAATTTTTTGTAGGATGCGGTCTTCCTTGGCGTAACGCATCTAATTCATTGTTTATTGGCGAAAGCTAATCGCTCCGTTATCGCCCTTCGGGAAAAACTTTTTAATTTACTGACCCAATTTTTATCAACAAAAAAGCCCAGTTTCCTAAAAGAAACTGGGCATTACCTTTAGGCTAACCTACTGTGCATTTTGGTTAAATTGCCTTAAAGGTAAAGGGAGTTAATAACTGAACAAAAATTTATTAAGCAGCAGATTGATCTAGGTTAACTTTGACAACCTTGTTCTTCTCTTGTTCAGTTTTAGGCAGAGTCAAATTCAAAATACCATCTTTGTATTCTGCTGTGATATTAGTATTTTGAATGCGAGCAGGCAAAGGAATCACACGTTGGAATTTCCCATAGTGGAATTCACTGCGGGTAACGCCCTTTTCTTCGGTCTTGGTTTCTGACTTGCGCTCAGCTTTGATAGAAACTGCATTTTCTGTCACTTGTACATCCAAGTCTTTAGCTTCCATTCCTGGAAGTTCTAGCTTGAGATGGATAGCATCTGCTGTTTCTTGCAACTCAGCAGCTGGAACTCTGGGGAAGCTTCTTTCAACAAATGTTGAGGGTAGGACCATATCATCAAATAAGCGATTCATCTGACGTTGTAAAGAGTTCATTTCTTGCCAGGGGTTCCAACGAACTAATGTCATAATTGTTTCTCCTATGAATAGGATTTTGTTTACTTGGTTCAGCATTTATCTTGCTTTGATTCTTATGTTATTGAACAATAAAGAAAGTGATAATCCGGTTTTTATCACCTAGTAAATCATGATGACCGAACCTCAATCAAAGCAGAAGAAAAAGTATTGATATGAGCAACAACGCGCTCTTCAACCTCAAACAAGAGTTGATTGCTACTTCAGCAGTTACTGACAATGGGTTGAACCTCACCCCAGCTCATCGGCAGCGAATCGAGAAATTAGCAGAACAAATAGAGGCTCTCAATCAAGATAGTGAACCTACAAGCCATATGGAATTGGTTCAAGGACGCTGGCGGCTTTTATACAGCACATTCGGATTAGAACAACAAACAACTCTTTCGCGTCTTTCTTTCGGTAAGTTGCCTGATGTCGCGGTCAGTATTACTGGTATCTTCCAAGAAATTTACACAGATGGTCAGCAATACAACAACCTCATTGAATTTATCACAGGCTCCAGTGTTAAGGGTGTGGCTCTGGTCTTGGCACGCTACACAGTTGTAGATTCTAAGCGTCTTGCCATTGATTTTTTGGAAACCTCTGCTCAGAGCGCAACTGACGATTTGGACAACACTGCTTTCCCTGAAGCTTTAGGAATAGAACCAGCGTCACCTTTGAAATCAACCCTTTCTGGCAGTGGTTGGTCGGATATTACCTACTTGGATGAAGATTTGCGCCTGATGCGTGGTAATCAGCAGAACTTGTATGTGCTGCTGCGAGCTGAGTGATATCAAATTGCGGCTCAATGACCAGAAGAAGCAGGGGAGGCAGGGGAAGCAGAGAAGCAGGCGAAGAGGAAGAGTTAACGTCCATTAACCCTTCTCCCCCTGCACCCCCTGCGCCCCCTGCTCCTCTACTCTCTTCTCCTCTCCTCCGCTCCCAAGCAAAGCGGGCTCCCCCTCTTCTTGGAGTATGCTGTGCCCGTACAAATAACCTGTACGGCTATACACCCTGTATTATTCTTGTCATTTTAAGATTGGTCATAACATACTCAAATTTACGGTAATTTGATAGATTTAGTGTTGTTTAGTCAATCAACTCAAAAAAGTTGGTGCATTGACAGGTGTTTCACCTGAAAAGCTGACCTTGAACCAGGAATGAACAATGCTAAAAGACGCTCAAGGACTTGAAGTGACAACAGACTCTAAAGAAACGATCGCAGCCATCGACCGTTTCATCGGACAAGCCCTCAGCTATGGCAAGGATGCTGAAGCTGTCATTGTCCAAGGAATTGCGGCAGATCCTACCTGTGCATTGATTCACGCCTATGCAGCGGCTCATTATCTCTCTCAAGAAAACGCTACAGCTTGGAAGCAAGGTATGCCCCATTTGTTAACGGCTCAACAGTATTTGCCAAAAGTCACAAAGCGAGAGCGGTTATACATACAAGGAATTACTGCTTGGGCTATGGGAGCAATTGACCAGGCGATCGCCTTACACGAGTCTCTTGCTCAAGAGTTTCCTCGTGACCTCATCTCAATTCAGCAGGGACAGTATCACTACTTTTACTTGGGTGACAAAGAGAGATTACTCAAAATTGCGCAAAAAGTTTTACCTGCCAATCGCGACAATCACTATCTGCACGGAATGGTGGCATTTGGTCTGGAACAGTGCCATCGGCTGATGGAAGCAGAAACAATGGCTCGAATGGCGACTTCTATCAATCGTCACGATCCTTGGGCGCATCATGCAATTGCTCATGTCATGGAAACTCAAGGACGAATAGATGAGGGCATTGCATGGATGGAGAGCCATGCTGACACTTGGGAAAACAGCAACTCAATGCTGTACACACACAACTGGTGGCATGTGGCGCTGTACTACCTAGAACAAGGCGACGAAGAGACAGTGTTAAACCTATACGACACTCACATTTGGGGACGCGCTCAGAAAGAGTCTTCCAAAGACCAAGTGGGGGCGATCGCTCTGTTGTTACGGCTGGAGTTGCGGGGAGTCGATGTAGGTGAACGTTGGCAGGAGTTGAGCGCATATCTTTTTCCCCGCCTTCACGAACACGCATTGCCCTTTCAAGACTTGCATTATGTCTATGCACTGGCAAAAGCAAGACGTACTGAATGGTTAGCCCAAATGCAGCTTAGTATGCACAAATATGCTGCAAGTGTAAATGCTTACTTAAATCAAAACTGGAATCAAGTGGCAATTCCAGCTGCTAAAGGTATGATTGCTCATGCTCAAGGTGACTGGTTAACGGCGATCGCTCAACTCAAACCTGTGTTGCCTCTATTACACAAGATTGGCGGAAGCCATGCGCAGCGAGTTTTATTTGAGCAAGTTTATCGAGATGCTCTATTGCGGAGTGAAAAGCAAAGTAGAGTTCGTTGCAAAATTGCTTGAGACCAGAATTGTTTGTCTTTATCACAGCCAGAAATGAAAATTTCTGGCTCACAAACCAAAGTTCTCTCAAGGGACTCAGTGTAGTCGTTTGCAAGTTACTACACCTAGAACTAAACTTCAAAAAGATACTTTTACAGTGCTAGTTACCCTCAGAACAGATTCCTGTTGAAATGTTTGTTTATAGCTCGATATCATCTCTTCAATCATGTGATTTTTCCTTGGGCTGTTTTCATAAATCAGAATAATGAGTTTAGTTTTTTCCCTAGTCATTTTCCCTGAACTGTTGAGATATTGCCCGTAGGCATCCATCACAGTCAGTCCTTGTTGAAAGCGTGGTGTAATCACACGGTTCAAAAATTGCTGCCACTCAACCTCAGATACCATTTTCCCTCCTGGCTTAGATAAGCCGAAGTACAACTCATCTTTGGTTAGAATTTTTTCACTGGAGTTTTGAGTTGGTGTTGGCAGTGATTGGGTATAAAAAAAAGTATTTGTGTCAGCAGGAACAAGAAAAAGTAAACCTGCAAGACTCAGGCTATTTAGGCTTTTTTGCAAAAGTGTCATTGAAACAGCATTTTGGATTATTTATTAATTTTGCTGGGCTTTTCATCATTAGACCTCTTGCATGAATGCTGTAAAAGATTTGTAGGATGTGTTAGGACGAAGTCCGTAACGCATCTTTTGAGATTTGTTGTGCTGCTTTACTCTCTCATTTCCCTACACAAAATATTCGTGCAAGAGTTCTATTCATTTTGTATCTATATTTATTTATCAATAATGGCTATATATTTTCCAGAAAATTGAGAGGAAAGCAAAATATTCAGTTCACCCAATGACCTCATATCCATGCTTCAGACAGAGATTGTAAGTATCAGCCAGTGCACTGTACTCTTCTAGGTTCACTGCTGCAAAACGCTGAACTCTCATTCGTTCCATCGCAGCTTGTAGTTCTGCATCTGGCTTAAGGAGGGCAAGCTGAAGCTGCTGAATTACAGATACACCAAGACGCTGGGCTACCACTAAAGGCGGCATAGGACATGGTCCAAGAACTTCCACGATATACAGATGCTCAGACAGTTCGGGAAAATTGTGCAGTTCTTGCTCTAAAACGATACTATCAATTGCTGCACAATCTACTAGCCCTTCAACAACCCACCGAATTGAACGTTGGTGAGAACCTGATTGTATTGCTTTGCGAAAAAAGTTTTTGGGATATCCGTCTTGAAATAACCGATAACGCAGCAAATTGTAACCACTGTTGGAACCAGGATCATTATAGCCAAATGTTTTCAGAGCCAAATCATCAAAGCTTGTCAAACGACTGGCTGTATTTACAATCACATCTGCAAAGTAAATGGGACAGTTTTGATAGCGTGGTGCATACATCACAGGAGCAACCAACGCTTGCAATTGATGTGGTACAACTTGGCAATACCGAATCAACGGTAACCCACAAATGAATGCTAAATCCAGTTGATCTTTTAACAAGATTGGGTCTTCCAGTGGGTCGCATTCTCCTTGATGAAGCTGTGTTTTAACTCCCAACACGCGACCCAAATATGCTAGAACGGTTTCGTAGAAATTGAACCAATTGGGAGCTAGGTAAGACACAGCCCGTAGCTGCGTTAATCCAGTGACTTGCGGCTGAATGTTTGCCACCTATATCCTCCAACACCTTGATGAGTGGAAACTAACAGCAGCTTACGGCAAGCCGAATGAATACGCACGAAAACCAAACTGAGCAATGTCAAGAGCCCGATCATTAAAATGGTTCCATATGCCTTGGTATGCCACCAAAGCCGTATCAGATGTGCTGTACTGAATCGCACAAGTTCCCACACACGGGGAGTAACCTTCTTTGATTCTTGGACGGTGACAACTAAGGATGTTGCTCGACTTGCGAATGTCATTTTTACTACTCCTTTAAAACTCAACCTCGGCTATTCAACTTTAACTTGTCTAAAATACGGTAAATCGATAGATTTAGTGTTATTTATAGGAACTATCTCATAAGTTGCTAAAAAAAGCAAGTTCTAAAGCTAATTGCTGCTGAAAAATGCACACATTTTGCAGCCTTCGTCCAGATGTAGCTAGCGTGAGATTTTGTATTTCTCTTTACAACTGACCCTTGCCTTTTTAAAAAACTTATGGAGAAGTAGCTTATTATACACAAAAATATTAATATAGAAATATTAATTCACGGTCTGGTTGAAGAGCTTTTGTTTGTCTGGAAGAGCTTCTAAATTGTATTGATTACGGTTGTTCTTTGGAGACTAACAGTCAGTTTGGTTCACATACTGAAGCAGCAGTTAGGCTCTTCCAACGAGAACATGCACCTTTGGTGGAAGATAGAATTGTTGGAGGACAAACTTGGTGGAAAATTCTGATCTACTTTGTAGATAATGTAAAGTTATGCGTTCTTGACGGTCAACGAGAGTAACAAGTGTATTGTTAGTATATCGCCAGCCTGTACTTCAAAGTCACGCTGGCGATAGCATAGAATCAACTCTTGCGGACCCTAATGATTGGGCTTTGCCCAATCGTACGTGCCAACCATTGCAATGCAGTGAAAATTCAGTATTTAGAGTAAAGTGTAGACGACCCTGGGTCAACTTCATCAAGCTAAAATTAACCTTTGCTTTCCTCTTCTGCACTTTTACGAAGTTCGATAAATTGCTTACCAGAATCTGTGACTTTCACATAATCTGAAAGATTATTCCCTTCATATGGAATGTCACGAATTCTACTCACCTCTACATATCCCATATTCTTAAGGTGATAAAGTTCTCTTTCTAGAGCATCACTCATTTCATAAGAACCCAAGCTACCCGCAGCCAGTTTTTTGAGAGTCTCATACATTGATTTTGACATAGATAACAAAACAAGTTTGTCAGTTCTTGCCTTAGTTGCAGATATTTTCTTTCCGACTGCATTGATCTTGCTTTCTAGCTTTCCTCTGTCAAAAGTCAATGAAATAACCTCATCAAGCTGAGGAATAAGAAACAGTAGAAATGCAATAGCAATGATTGCTACAAAAAGTAGAGGAGTAGGTTGCCTAGAAATTAACAAAAAGAGCAACACTGCTTCGATAAATATGATACATATAAACGCTGCCCACCATTTTGCTGAGTAATCTTGAGTCACAATTTCTCTCCTAATACTCTCAATCTCAATGATTTTTGTTGAATGCATTTCATTATAATTGCTCTTTCCAAAAGGTTTCTATTCTAATCACATGAGGTCTTGATTTAAAAGCTCGTTTAGCGAAAAATAGAATTAAATATGCTGGTTTACTGACAAAATAGTCGTATTTTCCAACATCACATTCTTCAGGAACCTCAGCCCTCTATTTTAGAAATTTTATGCCCTGATTTTTGTTACACAAAAATAGATCAGCGTGAACAAAGTCAGCTAGCGAGAGTTAGTGTAAGGATGCCAAGGGTGAAGATGTAAGACATAACCTCCGTAAGATGTTTGGAGAAATTGGGTATGAACACACCCTTTTCTTGTATCATGGAATAAAAATTAGTATGTCTTATGTATATTTCAGATCTGATGCATATAACAATGCGTGCTTGCCCGTGAGGTTGCAGAAAAGTTAAGGATAAAGAGTTTTTTTGATTTTTGACTTTTCGAGTCTAGAGAATCTTAAAAAAAGAATATGCAATATATATGTACATTAACTGAATTTTGAATTTGATAAAGTTTAATTTTTGATATTCATAGATTTATCATTAATTGTTGACAACACGTATTTTCTGAAAAGGTGTAAAATGCGCGATCCACAGATTAAGGTTGAACCGGGAACTCTCCTCTTGATTGTGTCTATCTTGTTACTCTTGCCCCTTCTGCTTGCTGGTTTTTTCTTTCAATAATCTCTAAAGATTGGGATGGTTATTATGACCGCAACTACATCATCTGCCAACCTACCTGTTTTGGAAGAGTTGAGGACAGGATTACCAAATATTTGTGGTTGGGAGGCAAAAATTCGTTCAGTGGTTCAACACAATGACCCCGTATTTTTGAACACCACAAATCTCTGCTTAGAAAATATCACATCTGGGTTTGCTTGCGCCCTCCATATGCATCAACCCACTATTCCTGCGGGTGTTGATGGGGAACTCATCAGCAATCTCCAGTATATGTTTGAACATCCTCATGAAGGAGATAATCACAATGCAGAACCATTTGCCTGGTGTTATAGCCGCATGGGAGATTTTATTCCCCAACTGATATCCGAAGGTTGCAATCCGCGGATTATGCTTGATTATTCAGGTAATTTATTGTGGGGATTACGACAAATAGGACGGGAAGATATCCTCAACAACCTTAAGCGCATAACCTGTGATCCTCAATATCAGCCGTATGTTGAATGGCTGGGAACAATGTGGAGTCATGCAGTTATTCCTTCTACGCCTATTCCCGACATTAAACTTCATATTCAAGCGTGGCAACATCACTTCGCAGCCATTTTTGGCTATGATGCCCTAAAGCGAGTGAAGGGTTTTTCTCCCCCAGAAATGCACTTACCCAATCACCCAGATACACTGTTTGAATATATAAAAGCTTTGAAGGAATGCGGCTATCGTTGGCTTATGGTGCAAGAACATTCGGTAGAACGTCTCGATGGTTCTGCATTACGCCATGACGACCAATATATCCCAAACTGTCTAGTTGCCCGCAATTCTAAGGGAGAAACAATCAGCATTACAGCCTTAATAAAAACTCAAGGTTCTGATACAAAATTAGTAGCTCAGATGCAGCCTTATTTTGAGGCAAAAGGAAGGGGTCAGCAGCAAATTGGAAATGTAACAATTCCCTCTTTAGTCACCCAAATTGCTGATGGGGAAAATGGGGGCGTGATGATGAATGAATATCCCCGTGATTTGTTTAGGGTGTATCATGAAATTCGCGACTCAGGAAACAACCACTCAGGAGTCGTTGCACTCAATGGTACAGAATATTTAGAATTGATTGAGGCTGCTGGTGTAAATCCTAATGATTATCCGGTCTGTCAAGCTGTGCAGCAACACAAAATTTGGCAGCGAGTAGACCCACAAAAAGCAACGCCAGAAGCCGTAGAAAAAGCAATAGCAGAATTAAAAGAAACAGACGATCAATTCCATATGGATGGTGCTTCTTGGACGAACCATTTAAGTTGGGTTCAAGGCTACGAAAATGTCTTAGATCCAATGAAGAAATTCAGCGTTTTGTTCCACAAAAAATATGATAGATTAGTACAGCAAAACCCTTTAGTAACACAGAGTTCTCACTATCAAAAAGCATTGCTATATAACTTGTTATTACAAACGAGTTGTTTTCGATACTGGGGACAAGGCATTTGGACTGATTATGCTTGTGAACTTTATCGACGAGGTGAAGCGCTCTTAGAAGTCAGCTAGGCTAAATATCTCGAGATAGTAACTGGTCGCAGGTTATGATTCATCCTAGACTTCACTTATACTTGGGTTGAGGCGGCTTGGGAAGAGTTTTTGACTTCTGCAGAACCTCATGACTACAGATTGGGGAATTGCCTGGGCTGTTCATGACACGTTAATATTAAACATTCTGTATGTCTGCTCAACTTCAATCCATGCGACAGGTTTGTGTTCTCCCCTTAATTGCCGTCTCCTTAAGTATTGCTTCCTGCGCTGCCGATAGTCAAAACATTGCTAATGTTTCCCTGGTTGGAGCTGGGGCAACTTTTCCTGCACCTTTGTACCAGCGCTGGTTTATAGCTTATAACCAGCAAAATCCCAATGTGAAAATTAGCTATCAATCCATAGGAAGCAGCGCGGGAGTAACACAACTCATCAACGGTACTGTGGACTTTGCAGCAAGCGATGTGGCGATTACACATGAACAAGCAGCTCAGGTTAAACGAGGTGTGATCGCTTTACCGATGACTGCTGGTTGTGTGGTGTTGGCTTACAACCTGCCCAATTTAACATCTACGCTGAGGTTACCACGTGAAGTCTACACGGATATCTTTTTAGGAAAAATTACCAAGTGGAATGACCCTAGAATAGCAGCAGCTAATCCAGGGGTAAATTTGCCCAATTTATCGATTATGGTCACTCGCCGGGCTGATGGTAGTGGTACTACGAGTGTGTTGACCCAACACCTGAGTGCTATCAGTCCAGAATGGAAAAGTAAAGTTGGCAGTGGTAAAAGTGTAGCCTGGCCAAGAGGAATTGGTGCGCAGGGTAATGAAGGCGTGACTGCAATGATTCAGCAGTTCCAGGGAGCTATCGGTTATGTAGAATATGCCTACGCCGCACAAAATAAACTACCAATGGCTGCTTTAGAAAATAAATCTGGTAATTACATCACGCCGACACCAGAATCAGCTTCTAGAACATTGACTCAAGTGAAATTACCAGATAATGACTTAATTGCTTTCATCAGCGATCCTGCAGATGCTCAGTCTTACCCCATCGTCACTTACACCTGGCTTCTCATCTATAACCAATATCAAGACCCGGTCAAAGCCAGAGCTATGAAAAACATAGTTGACTGGGCTTTAACTGAGGGACAAAAATACAGTCTGGAACTAGGATATATTCCTCTGTCTAAACAAGTTGTGGATAAAGCCAAGTCTACTGCACAGAGGATTGTCAATTGACTTTATCCCAGCGCCATCTGTTGGGTTTGTGGGTATGGCGACTGTGATTCACATCTGGAATATGGGCGATCGCACCTCCAGATTTTCTTCCTTAAGCCGCCTAATTTGTACACAGTGACTCTGCTTATTCCAGCACCGTCACGTCATCTTTTCCTGCTTCTCTGGTGAATAGCCGTATTTCCGCAACAAGCGCTTGACTAATCGTCGCAGGTTTTATGTCAGATGTATCCACGTTGCAATTGAAGGAACTCCGTTAGTGTCTATCAAGAAAAGCATATACCAACCCGGAGGCGCTAAGTTAGGGTTCTGAGTCACTACTACTTGAATTGAACCAGCACCTTGGGAAACAATATCGAGATCAACTAAACGTTGTCCATTGTCAAATGCATGGGTCGTTACCCCATTTTTTACGATGCTTACCCAGCGGATGTTTCCAGCTTGTGGCGATTGGATGGTGAGGGTTTGACCGTATTTCCACTCCGTTGGTGCTTGATTAATAACTGGACGTGAACCCTTGAACAAATATGGTGGGCTGAAAACTTCTAGCCGCATTTCCTCTTCTGGATCAGGTGGCTCCCAAGTGACTGACTTACCACCATCGGGATTACCGCCAGCAGCCACGACTCTGCCGTCTGGAAGCAATACTGCTGTGGAATGATACAGGCGAGGAACGGTCGCAGCAGCCATGAGATGCCATGTGTCAGTGGCTGGGTCGTAAATTTCTGCTTGCAGCCTTGCTAATGGTTCATCCTCTTGTTTGAGAGAGCCTCCAGTGACGAAAACAGTATGATCTGGTAGTAAAACAGCATTCAAATGTAGACGAGGAAGTAGCAATGGAGCTGCCTCAACGTAAGTAGGATTTGCTGCCTTCAAATCCACAATACTCACTTTGTCAGTCGCGTCTCTCTTATCGGGCTTCCCAACTGGTCCACCACCAATGATCATCACTTTCTGATCCTGTGCTGGGGGTAAAATCACACTTGCAGATTGATTGCGAAAAACAGGATCTAGAAGGTCTGGGACAGGCTTTGTTTGAACTGGGTTTTTTGTTAAATTGATGATGCTAGGTTCCACTTGAAGCGCGTCATCCATGCGACCACCAGAGAAAAAGACTCTCCCGTCTGCTAAGAGAAACAGGTGAGCATAAAATGGCAAGCCAGGAAAACCTTCTTGAAAATGAAGTTGTTGCCAGGTATTAGTTGTCGCTGAGTAAATTTCTAAAGCTTGATTATGATTGTTTCCTGTTTCGTCCAACCCAGTGGTAGCAAGAATACGACCATCACCGAGGGTAATTAATGTCGGATACCAGCGACCATGTGCCATTTTTTTGACAAAAGACCACTGCTCGGTGTTTGGATCAAAAACAGTAGCATCAGCCCGACCCTTAAACTTGTTGTAGCCTATTGTACCGCCAGCTGAAAGCAGGCGACCATCTGGTAGAAAGGAGTCCCCACCGCAAAAAAAGTCGAAGGGTCGTCCTGTTCCATCACGGAGTGTTTTAGGATGGAAAAAGTTGGGATTTCCAGGACCAGGTGGCACTGATGGGTCCCAAACAACACTTGTAAAAATGCCTTTAGCTTCATTACCAAAATCGGGACTCGCAAAGCGTGTGGCACTGCTACCAGACCCGGCGAAGAAAAGCACCTTGCCTGTAGGTAGCAAAGCTGTATGTACCGCCAAAACACCAGAGTGGAAAGGTAACAGTTCCCACTTGCCTTCTCTAACAGGATCATCGTCGAGGTCGAGCACTTCATAAAACCCTGCGTTTTGGTTTGGTGGGTTATCCACCATAAATGTAAACAGCTTATGTTTACCGTTTATTTGAGTGAGTGCAATCCCACCACCTTGGTTTTCCCATGAAAACCAATTTGGTACTCCCAGCCAATGACCCCAATTTTCTTCAGCTATCACCCCGTCAATGCTAAGATTTTCACCGATTTTGTAGAAAGCTTGGTTTTGACCGACCGCATTATCGATTTGAAAGATAATCAAATCAAGGACACCCCGATTTTCCAAATCGGCAACAGCAACTCCAGCACCCTGATTTTCCCACGAAAACCACTCAGGTACTTGCTTCCACTCGCTCCAACCACCAGTAACATTACCATTTGCATCTAGGCTTTTGCCAATTCGGTAAAATGCTTGGTTTATTCCGTCCGGATTATCGATCATGAAGACAATGAGTTCAGGTCTTCCATCTTTGTCCAGATCAGCGATCGCAATGCTTCCATCTTGATTCTCAAAAGAAAACCAGTCTGGTATCTGAATCCAATCACTCCAACCACCCGTCACATTGCCATTAGCATCAAGTTTTTTGCCGATTTTGTAATAGCCTTGATTCTTGCCTGGAGGGTTGTCAATCATGAAGACAATCAGTTCAGGTTGGTTGTCCCCATCCAAATCAGCAACTGCCAGATCCGCGCCTTGGTTTTCCCAAGAAAACCAATCAGGAATTTGTATCCAGTTACCCCAACCCCCAGTCACTTTGCCATCTGGATTAAGATTTTTACCGACTTTGTAAAAAGCTTGATTTTTTCCTTGAGGATTGTCTACCCTCAGCACTATTAAATCTTGTTGCCCGTTGTTATCCAGATCGCTGACTGCAATGCCGGCACCTTGATTTTCAAAGGAAATCCAGTCAGGAATGTTAATAAATTCGTTTGCCATAACTGAGCCATCTCTGTAGTTTTTAAAACTTCTACATTAAGCTTGCAGAGCTTTCCTCCTTAAATAGGTGCCAGTAAAATCAACTCACGCACGTGGTAGTGTTATAGACGTGTTGATTTACTTCTCAAATTCTTGTTGTCAAGCGTTTTATTTTTGGCTTTTCAATAGATTTGTAACAGAATATACCCAATATCGAAAATATTTAGCGATGACCATATCATGTGCTAAAGCTCCTGCCAAAGTAGATTTTCCTGAAGAAGTAATTGGTGATTGGGTAGGAGAACAGCTAGAACGACCAAAACAGGGAGAATATGAAACTACGGAGCCGCTATTTTGACCAAAAATATGGGATACAAGCCTCGCCCTTCTAGGGCGACTTTTGATACAATAGAATGACATATCTGCTCGATTCAAATGCCATATTTCAGGTCTCTATAAAAAATCTCCAGTGGATGGTTGCATACTCACCTACTGGAGAAATGATCTAACTTTTTTGTCTACTTTCCAGCTTTTTTGTTTTTCTACATAAATCTTTTTTAGCTGAAATTATATTATTCCACCGTTACAGACTTCGCCAAATTCCTTGGCTGATCTACATCCAAACCACGAAGCGCGGCAATGTGATAAGCCAGTAATTGCAGGGGAATGACTGTAAGAATTGGCGAAAGCAATTCATCAACTTTGGAAACTGGAATAAAGTCGTTGAAAATTTCCGCTGCTTCTCCATGATGAAATGGAGTCACTCCAATTAAGCGAGAATCACGGGCTTTGGCTTCCTGGGCGTTAGAAATCACTTTTTCGTAAACACTTCCAGGCATGGCGATCGCCACAACTGGAACTTTTGCATCCAATAGAGCAATTGGTCCATGCTTCATTTCTCCAGCCGGATATCCTTCTGCATGAATGTAGCTAATTTCCTTTAATTTCAATGCCCCTTCTAAGGCTATAGGGTAGTTAATTCCTCTTCCTAAAAAGATGAAATCTTTGGTTTCTGCAAAGTTATGAGCCAATTGCTCAATAGATTTTTCTTGACTTTCTAAAGTTGCCTCAATTTCGCCCGGAATTTGACGCAATCCATTAATAATTTCCTGTAATTTTGTTTGAGAAATTGCCTGACGAAGATATGCTAAATCCAACGCCAATGCGTAAAATGCCATTAGTTGGGCAATAAAAGTTTTTGTCGCCGCGACTCCAATTTCAATTCCCGCAAGAGTATTGATAATATGAGGTACCATGTGACCCAAGGTACTTTCTGGGCGATTGGTAATTCCCAATAGTCGCGCTTTATACTTTGTGTCTTTATCTTGGCGGCGTTCTTTTTCCATCGCCAAAGCTGCTAGAGTATCGGCAGTTTCCCCAGATTGTGTCACCCCAATAGTCAAGGTATTTGCTGTCAGAGGTGTTGGTGCATAACGAAATTCTGAAGCATAATGCACCTGAGTAGGAATTCCTGCCAGTTGTTCTAGTAAATATTTACCCACTATTGCTGCGTGCCAACTTGTACCGCAAGCAACAATTTGAATTTGTTCTAAGTCAGTATAAATCTCTCCAGGCAAACCAAGCTTCACTGGAGAATTGGTAGAATCTCCTGCACTCCAATCTGCATTGAAATAAGCATCCAAGCAAGCCCGTACGACTCCTGGTTGCTCATAGATTTCCTTGAGCATAAAGTGCTTGAATCCCTGCTTTTCCACCATAGTGGGATTCAAGTTGAGCAAGCGGGGTTGTTTTTTCAACCTTTCACCAGCCGAGTTGTAAACCTCAACACCCAGAGGTGTCAGGCGTGCCAATTCCCCATTATCTAGAGGTAACACCGCACGGGTATGAGAAATAATCGCTGGTGTGTCGGAAGCGCAGAAAAATTCCCCTTGCCCAAAACCAATCACTATAGGTGCTTGTTGTCGGACAACAATGAGTTCATCGGGGTAGTCAGCACAAATGATTGCGATCGCAAATGCTCCCCTGAGTTTATGGACAGCCTGGCGAACAGCCTCAAGCAAAGGAGAAGGGGAAAAAGCGATGCTCCCAAAGGGAGCCACCCCAGGGGTGATCGCGGAACTAGGGGAGTGCTTCAAAAATTCAGCTATCAGGTGGGGAATCACCTCGACATCCGTCTCAGAACGAAACTGGTATCCCTTCTGTTTCAATTCCTCGCGCAACTCGCTGTAGTTTTCAATAATCCCATTTACGACAACTGCGATTCGCAGATCCGCATCCATGTGAGGATGAGCGTTGTACTCTTCTGGTTTACCATGAGTTGCCCAGCGAGTGTGACCAATACCAATTTGAGCAGGAGTTTCTACTTGTTCCAGCTTAGAGCGCAGGTTGTAAAGTTTACCTTTTGCTCGGACACAGTTTACTTCACCTTCCCATATCGTCGCGATTCCTGCAGAATCGTAGCCCCGATACTCCAGTTTTTCTAGCCCAGATAGCAAAATTTCCGTTGCTGCTTGAGTTCCAATATAGCCAACAATACCGCACATAACTCACACCAATTTTTGTATAGGACTAAACTTCAGTATAGTTGTAAGCACAAAGATGGCATTTTGGCAAAAAAACAGTCTTGCCTGAATTATTAAAGTCATCACAGCATGAATGAAGCCTACCAGTGCGAGTTACGAGATATAATTTTATTCAGTGTTGAAAATTATTTCAAAATTTTACAATAAGTTAAGAGTACAAATAATATTTTAGGCTGGACGTTGCTCACCATTTTTGCAAATGGTAGGTAATGCCCAGCCTCCACTTCTAAAAGTGCTTGCTATCGAGATAATTAATTGTGAGCCGAAGCAAAAATTAGTAAGCTAGACCCATACTGCGAGTTGTTTCAGCTCCCAAGTACACCCTGATGCTTAGAAAGTCAGTAGGACAAGCTGTTTCACAGCGCTTGCAGCCCACGCAATCTTCAGTGCGGGGTGAAGAGGCAATTTGCTGGGCTTTGCAGCCATCCCAGGGAACCATTTCCAATACGTCAGTGGGGCAAGCACGAACGCATTGTGTGCAACCGATGCAGGTATCGTAGATTTTTACGGTATGAGACATTGAAAAAAAGCTCCTTTCAGAGTGTTTTTCTGGTTTGAAAGAATCATAATCATGGCTTAGTTTACCGCAGCGGCTTATCCTTCGTAATTGAAAGGCTACATAACTTCAAAGAATGTAATAAGCACCATTCAATTGCAGTGATGCTATTGTGCATTTAAATAGGATGTATAGGATAGTTGTAATGAATAGCTGGAATGGATTTCAGCATTGTAAATTTTGAGTTTTGGATTGCTTAAGTTGAGATTTAGCCCTATATCAATCTGGTTGAAACAGCAGCTTTTGGAGTGTAGCTCGCCATTATATAGATGCATGAATCAAAAGTCAACAAGAAAGAGAGATTGAGCACGTTAAATATGCCACTTGTTTGTTGATAACCTTTGCTCTTAATGACACAAATTGTAACAATATCTTATTCAGTGAAAGCACATCTGATGATTGTACAGTTTTTCTTAGAGTGTTTTTCAAGTCAATAAACCACGGGGTAGGGGCAAAGTATGCTAGTGGGCGATCGCCCTTATGAACCTCTACCCTGTGCGATCGCCCTCTCAATGAAATTCGGTGTTTGCTTGCAAATCAATGGCGAATGGACTGAAATTGTGACAAGTCAGGTATTTATCACGGCGTGCAATTAAATGCAGTGCTGTATTTCTATTGAGAACTTGGAACTTCGAGTTCAGAACTCCAAACTTCAAGGTTGGAACTCCAAATTTCAAGCTTAGAACTCGGAACTTAGAGTTTGGAAGACGGAATTTCAAGCTCAGAACTCAGCACTTAGAGTTTGGAAGACGGAATTTCAAGCTCAGAACTCAGCACTTAGAGTTTGGAAGACGGAATTCCAAGCTCCGAACTCGGAACTTCGAGTTCGGAACGCGGAATTTCAAGCTTTACACCCCGGCGTTGCACAAACAGGGGATGTATGAACTGCCAAGACGCCTTCGGTGAAAGCTGCCTCGCAAAAAAAAGCGCCAAGAAAAATGACAAGCAAAGATAATTTGGTATTAATGGATAGATCCTGTTAACCATCCGTTGCCACCAATTCCCACAGCGCATCAATTCCACTGCCTACGTATTCTGAATCTTGGTGCTGCGAAATCCATTGGGCGACAGTGGTAGCAACATCACTGGAGTTTTTGCCTAACTTGCCCAACGCGAATGCTGCA
Organism: Nostocales cyanobacterium HT-58-2; assembly: GCA_002163975.1. Lineage (GTDB taxonomy): Bacteria > Cyanobacteriota > Cyanobacteriia > Cyanobacteriales > Nostocaceae > HT-58-2. The sequence continues at coordinate 1,522,621 of CP019636.1, forward strand.
TTCTCACGCACCTCAGAATCTTGATCAGCCAGTAGCAAAAGCAGTGCATTCAACACCTCTGCTGATGTATTCCCCAACTTGCCCAACGCGAATGCTGCATTCTCACGCACCTCAGAATCTTGATCAGCCAGTAGCAAAAGCAGTGCATTCAACACCTCTGCTGATGCATTGCCCAACTTGCCCAACGCGAATGCTGCATTCTCACGCACCTCAGAATTTTGATCAGTCAGCCGCAAAAGTAGTGCATCCACTACCTCTGCTGATGCATTGCCCAAGTTGCCCAACGCGAATGCTGCATTCTTATGTATCCAAGAATCCTCATGTTTATCAGCCAGTCGCATCAGCAGTGCATCCACCACCTCTGCTGATGCATTCCCCAACTTGCCCAACGCGAATGCTGCAAATGCACGTGTCAAATAACCCTCATTTTTATCAGCCAGTGGCAAAAGCAGTGCATTCACCACTTCTGTTGATGCATTCGCCAACCCCAAGTTGGCCAACTCCAATGCTGTATTCAAATGCACCTCAAAATCCTCATTTTTATCAGCCAGTTGCAAAAGCAGTGCATTCACCACCTCTGCTGATGCATTCCCCAAGTTGCCTAACGCGAATGCTGCATTCAAATGCACCTCAGAATGTTTATCAGTCAGCCGCAAAAGTAGTGCATTCACCACCTCTGCTGATGCATTCCCCAAGTTGCCCAACGCGAATGCTGCATACGCACGCACCTCTAAATTCTCATCTTTATCAGTCAGCCGCAAAAGTAGTGCATTCACCACCTCTACTGATGTATTCCCCAAGTTGCCCAACGCGGATGCTGCATACGCACGCACCTCTAAATTCTCATCCCATAGTTGCACTATGAGTGTTTTTATAACTTCTTCTTTTTCCCCCAAAGCTGCACAATATTCTTGCAAACGCACTTCACTAATATATTGTGCTGAGTCTTTCAACATTTGCAGTGCTTGCGCTTCAAACCGAGTTTCATTCAAACTGCAAAAGCTTTTAAAAACCTGCTCGCGGATTTTTGCACCAACTTGCTCATCATGACTAATTTCCAAATTAACTAATTGCTGCAAAATTTGTTGCACTATGCTTTCATCTTGCACTTCTAAATCTTCTGCTAAACAACTAGCAGCAAAGAAAAGGTTACGGTGCAGCCATTCTTCGTAAGGCGTATCTTGCTCCAAAATATACTTAAGGAATTTTGCAGTTTTTTTCCGGTGTTGTTGAGCAATGAGTAACAGCAACACTTCACGCCAGTGAGGATCATGGAGATATTTTTCGATATGCTCCAACACCACTTCATCACCATCGCCTTCTTGTCTATCCTTGATTTCCTGTGCTGCTAAATATTCCTGAAAAGTTTTGTGGACAAAGGCGTAGCAGTCTTGCCCTTGTTCATTTAATAAACCTGCACGTTCCTGAATATGTGCTACAAAACGTTCTGCTTCAGCCTTGGCTTGATGTGGCTTGATAGATTTTTCTTCAGCAATGAATTCCTTTAATTGCTTAATGAGTTCCTCTTTATCAATTAGGGTACCGCCTTCTCTATCCCCCGTACCTCCTTGACAATGAATCCAATAAGCCAGCTGTTGCATCAAGCGTTCAATATCATCGTGATGGAGATATTCACAAGGAAATTTATAATTGAGTTCCTTACCAGCATCCCAGTTCGTTAATAAGGTCTTCACCGCACGGTCATAAAGTTTGTGTCGCTGTCTGGGTAAATACGCTTCATACCGATGAATCAGGGCAATAATTGTGAGTAACAGTGGGTTGCGGGCTAATTCTTTGATCCGCTTTTGTTCTCCTAAAGCTTTACGTAAACTTTCTTGTCTTCTTTGTGATTCTTCTGGATCTTGAAAGCGGCTTTCATACCACTTTTTCACAAATAATTCAATTTCGGCATCGTCAAACGACTCCAACGTATAATGGGGAAACTCCTCTGTGCGGAAAAAGACGCTTTTATATCCTGCTGGACGAGATGTAATGATTGTTCTGTTTTCCGGATATTGACCTAAGAATACTTCAATCTGATTGACTACTTCGTAACGCTTTGCCTCGCTTGCAACCTCATCTAAACCATCAAGTAAAATTAACGCTCGTCCATCATCCAGCCAATATTCAAAAAAGCCTGTTGGCAGTTCTTTAACTTGTAAATTGCCGCTAGCAAACTGTCTAATATAATCTAAAATACTCAGATGCTCTGCACGTTTAGCTAAATCCCGAATTTTAATAATAATTGGTAGTAAATCTGTGTCTGCTCCTAAACCAAGAGTTTCTAGTTGTTTCTCGGCTAGCATCACAGCAAAGTAACTCATCAAAGTTGTCTTACCAGAGCCGGGTACGCCCAAAAGGACAAATTTTTTAGATGTGCTTTCAGTTAATAACTTTTGTGCAGAAAATCTTTTGCCAGAATTTTTGTCAATGAGTCCTATTTGCCTTTGCTCTCGGAGTAATTCTGCTTGACGTTCGCCGATACCTGTTGCTTCCAAGTTAGCTTCCAAGAATACAAAATCTTTTTTATCAGCAAAACTTCTCTCTCGAATATCTTCTACCACATCAGGCATCACAAAAATTTGCGGTAACTGAGCAGATTTATCGACTTCTTGTCCTTCAACAGCAATACCAGCAAATTTGACATCATCAAAGTAATTCGCTATTTGTTTGAGATAATCTTTCTTAGCAATTTTATATTTTAAATATGCACTTGTCTTTTCAAAATAAGTATCAGCAAAAATTTTTAGCCAATTTTCAACACTATTTTCAGGGAATTTTAATTTTTGGTTTTCGGCTGCTATGCGTTCTTTAAAAATCTGAATTAACAAATCTAAGTTAGGAGTGATTTCATTCTCCTGTAGTGGCTTTTGTAATTCTTGTAAAACAGCTGTATTTGTAAAAAAGCGTGACAAAACCTCCTTTTGAGTCTTGTCATCGCAATGATAAAACAATTGTTGTGCATAGGACTGCTTTTCATCCCATTCCTGAGCAGCGGTAATACCTGCTTCTAAGGCTTTTTCTAAATCGGTAGGATTTAATGCACTATTAATTTTAGAAAACAGTGGTTTTAGTAGTGGAGATACAGCCGGAATAACTGCCTTGATTATGGCAGTCGCTTCTAAGGGCATATTTTGACCTCATGCTCAACCGTCTTAAAATGTATTATGGCTTACTTGCAAGTATGACTAGTCAAGGTTTGAGGCTATTTTAAGAGAGATTAGGATCTACAGGTATCAATGTGTACTTACGAAAAGCACTTTTTTACAAAATATTAGTAAATCGTTAACTCTAACATAAACTACGCGAATTCGCACAAGTATGTGCGTTACCATCCTATTAATGTAAATCACATTACAAAAGCTTATGGAACCAGATTCTTTACCAACCGAGGTGATTCTGATGCACTCGCGTCAATCCCTCGGTAGTGTGAAACTTGATTGGACTCCACAACCTGGAAACTACGTTGACTTTGAAGGGAAAACCTACGCAGTCCTAGAACGCCGCCACCGCTATCAATTTAAGGCAGGGCGCTATCGATTGCAAAAAATTGCTTTATATGTACAATCTGCTCAACGACCAAGTGAAAAAAGTCTTGTAGGAGGGCGCTGGGTCATCGGTGATGCTAGTTGCCGCTACAATGCTTGTTCAGAAATCATTCGTTGCGCAGTTAACCCTGAGGGACCATGTGAAACTTGCCGTTACTACGAGAGTGCAGAATGCTGAGTTCCGTAGACGCCTCAACGGCGTTTTCCTACCGGGTGTGCTGAGTGGGATTTAAAAAAAAAGCAAAAATCACCCAGAATTGATTGTTAAGAACTCACAACTCTACCCACGACTCAGCACTCAAGACTCAGAACCTCCGAACACTTCCCCCACGGCTAAACGCATACCATTAACAAAATCCCATCCCGACTGGGGACGTTTTCCAGCCGGTTGAACTTCGCGCAATAACAATAAACCTTCTCCAGTTTGAACAATTGCTCCTATCCCCTTGACGATGCTGACAACTTGCCCTGGACTACCTGATAAGGTTGATACATCAGGCAATTTATGACGAACATCTACAATCTCTGGTGGTAGCGCATCATCATAAGCATCACCAAGGGGGGCAGTAGCGGTTATTTTTAGTGGTTGGTTACGAAAGGTGGTGGTACAGTCTGGATAAAAGCCTCTGATTTGATTGTGTAATTGTATGGCACTTCTTGACCAATCCAATTGATAATCCTCTTTCTTAATCAAAGGCGCATAAGTCGCTTGAGAATTATCTTGAGGAATGGGCTCAATTTCCTGTTGTTCCAGCTTCAACAAAGTGTCCACCAACAAGTCTGCACCCATAACAGCAAGTTTTTCTGCCAAATCATGAGCATTATCCTGTAATCCTATCGGTGTAGTCGCTTTGAGAAGCATCGTACCAGTATCCATCCCCGCATCCATCAGCATTGTTGTGATACCAGTTTCAGCCTCGCCGTTATACAAACTCCATTGAATGGGGGCAGCACCACGATACTGGGGCAAAATTGAGCCATGTACATTGATGCAACCTAATTTAGGCATATCCAAAATTTCTTGAGAAAGAATTTGCCCGTAGGCAACGACGACAAATACATCTGCGTCTACTTCTTTGAGTTTTGTTAAAGTTTCAGTGTCTTTTTTTACCCTTGGTGGTTGCCACACAGGTATGTTAGCAGTGGTGGCGACGGCTTTTACTGGTGAAGGTGTTAGTTGATTACCGCGTCCCCGTCGTTTGTCAGGCTGCGTGACAACTGCCAGAACATCAAATTCTGGATGATTCAATAGTTTTTCTAGCGTAGGTACAGCGAAACTCGGAGTGCCGAAGAATATGATTTTCATAAGAGTCAAGAGTCAGGAGTCAGGAGTCAAGAGTTATTCGAGTATCGACTCTAGAATATATATCAGCCAATGCGCTTGCTGTGAACGATCGCTCTAAATAAGTAGTTAGGCAAAATTAAAGTTATGGCTGGGTAAGAAGCGGGCTCCCTGCTTCTTAGCTGACTCGTGTATATTTGGATATTTGCTTCTTTAAGTACAAATTCGTGCATTTTCTTAAAACAAAAGCTCTCTGAGTGGAGTTATAATGAACTCGCTGGAATTTAAGCCAGTATTCACCGCATCTGCTTTAGCCAAGCCTCACTGTTTGCCAGTGTCTGACGACAAGCTGCTAGTTTCTGTGGGAGAATTTTCCTCCCTTGAACTGGTCACTGTCTCATGGCGCCCCGTGCGTCTACGCGTTTCATTTATATATATTTTCTGGAACTCCGCCTCTGTAGCTGAGATTCCAAGCCAGTGGTGTGATCTTGTCATTGTTACAACTAGTCATGCGGTTTTTTGCAGTCTATTTTGTAATAATTTCTTTTGGCTAGATATTCAGTATTAATTTCTAAGTTGGCTTGGTTGCAAATTTACTTTGCAAATTTTTAAAGTTAAAGCCATACTAGTACCGTTATCGGTATCTGCAGTGTGGTTAAGGAAAAAAGGTGATGCTTACACCGAGTAAAAGCGTGCGTGTACGCCATCCCTCATAGCCAAGCTCAATGACTTCTTGCGGCACATCCTCAGTAGTTTCACGAATCATCAACGCCCTTGTAACCATACTTGTATTTGGATTTAGTTGGGTGTTTGTAGCAGCAAAATTTCTGTCACATAGTGATTTCCCCCAGAAGCTGCACGAATAGTATACTGGCATCTGCTCCCAAAAATCTGGTAAATGCAATGCGTAGTCAAAAATACCCATTTTTGTAAAAGTATGCGAAATTTGACTGGAATATCTCGTTAAAACTAGGAGTTCCTTGTTATACATATAATGATGGCTTGCCCCATAGCTGTATAGGCACTGCTTCTCGCACAGCAACCCCTTCTAGAGAGTCAACAAATGCTCAAACACCTTATGCTGTCTGGATGGTTCCGCGTGCAACCATTCTTCAAGTACTCTTTGTATGTGATACTGATCGCACCATTAGTAGCAGCATCAGCTCACACGACTTCAGCAAAACAAACACAAGCAGCTAGTATCTCTTCCGTCACTTCAGAATCTAACTCTGTGTTATCTGACTCTGTGTCAAATAAAACGGCTGCTGTTGATGACGCTAATTTCATTTCAGTATCAAAAGCAGATCAAATCTCATCCTTTAGAGAAAAATCTCACTCTCTACCAGTGTTTATGGCTGCGGTTTCCAAACCGCAAATCAGAGTAGATAGAATCGAGGATTGGACTGTCGAAGATGATTCTGCTTCAGTTCAAATGCCTGATTATGATCCATTGGCAGCAGTTGAACTAGCGCCATCAATCACAGAACCTCACTCAGCGTCAAAGGGAGCGGCTAGTCAAGATGATTTGGTGCAACGCTTGAAAGCCTCTAAAGTTCAAGCCGTGGCATTAAATGACTCTCACTCAACAGAAGTGGTTGCCGCGCAAAGATTGGAAGCAGTTAAAATTGACCCTCTGAAAGAATCACAACAAAAGTCCACAACAGTGTCTGTTGTGGAACAATCACAACAAACTCAAGCCGAACAGCAAGACCCAATAGGCAGCCCTCATCCCATTCCCTGGGTATGGATACAAAATACTCAAGAGGCGATCGCTTCCAAGGGTGGTTCTGGAGTGCGTTACCACCGCAGTGTGCCTGTGATTTCTCCGGATGGTAGATATGCTATGTACAGCCGTGTACAACTAGAAGTCAAACCACAAATGTACAATAGCCGGGTCACGAGCGTTCTGTTTGTAGAAGATAGACGCACTGGGAACTTGCGCGTAGTTAGCTCAACTGCTCCTATTAAAGATCCTCTGTTGAAGGTTCAGGTGGCTTCGCAAAATGGTGATGCACTGGGAAGTATTGCAGTGTTAGTGCCGGTGAGTTGGTCACAGAAGGGCGATCGCTTTTTAGCACGCAAGTTTGAAGGGGCGATGAGCACTTCCGATGTCACAGACTATGCCGTGATTTGGGACCGGAATCAAAATCGCTCTCAAAGTGTCTCTCCTTCACAACAAGAACACAGGCATGAGATTGCTGTGTTGTTGGGTTGGAGTAAAACTCAACCTGACCAGGTGTTATTCCGCGCTGGTGAACTAGGCGAAGAAGAGTGGCCTTTGATGACAGTTGCAGATGATGGCAAAACTGTCGCTGCTACAAATGCAGATCAGCCTGTTGTCTATGGTCAAAGGGTCAAAGAAGTTTGGGCAGGTCCACAAGTTGCATACAGATAGGAAAAATTTGCTCATAATCAAGACTAACAAAGGAGCAACAGGAACTCCTACGAATAAAGAAAGTCTTCCTTATGGGCAATTAGACTGATTTGATTTCAAACTGAACCCCGTTGTAGTTGGTCGCTATAGCGGGATTTTTTCTATGATAAACGATTATTCATCCGTCATTATACTGATGACAAAAGAAAAAGTGTCAAACGACTCAGACTTAATCACTACTCTTTAACTCAGATGTCATTTCATCGGGAGTTTCTTTCACTCGACGGATGGGTAAATTGGCAATTAAAGCTGTCGTCCTTTGATTGCTTTCTAGAGTAAACTCCAAGCCATCTGTCTCAATTTCCACGTAACGACAGACAATTTCTAGAATTTCTTGCCGCATCTTTTCCAGCATCTGAGGGTTTAAGTCAGCGCGATCATGGGCAATGACTAATTGCAAGCGGCGTTTAACTTGAGTGCGACTGTTGTCAACACTCCGAAGAAAAAGTCGTTCTAAAAGTTCAAGAATCATTGCGGATTGGTGGGAGCAGACGGGATGAAGTTAAATGATTTTTGTCCACAACAACCTTCTAAGACGGCTGAAGATGTTGTCATCAGACGAGTCTAGCTCAAGAAAATCGACCGTTTCCCCTTCCAATCTACGGGCTATGTTATCAAAAGCTGTGGCAGCTAAAGAAGGATTCTCTGCTAACACTAAAGGTTCGCCGCGATTGGTAGAGACAATAACACGCTCATCGTCAGGGACAACTCCAATCAAAGGAATTGCGAGAAGTTCCTGAACATCTTGAACTGACATCATATCATTTGCCCGTACCATTGCGGGTCTGATACGGTTAATAATCAAATGAATACGCTTAATTCCTTGTGCCTCTAGTAACCCAACAACGCGATCAGCATCACGGACTGAGGCAATCTCTGGAGTGGTTACAATCAGGGCTTCTTTTGCTGGGGCAGTTGCATTTTTAAACCCCATTTCAATTCCTGCTGGGCTATCAAGCAAAACATATTCATATTTCTGCGCCAGTGCATTCACCAATAATTTCATCTGGTCAGGATTGACCGCGTCTTTGGTGCGATTTTGTGCCGCAGGTAACAAAACGAGATTCGGTTGCCGCTTGTCCTTCACCAAAGCTTGTTCTAAGCGACACTCTCTAGCCAAGACTTCAACCGCAGTGTACACTATGCGGTTCTCTAGCCCCAGCAGCAAATCTAAATTTCTCAGACCAAAATCCGCATCAACCAAAGCGACTTGACGCCCCATTTTGGCTAAAGCCATCCCCAAATTTGCTGTAACCGTGGTTTTCCCCACCCCTCCCTTGCCGGAGGTAATAACAATAATGCGAGTCATGACAGAAACGAGCTCGATTAGTGATTAAAAAATATACAACAATAAAAAAGATTTATGTCTCTTGATTCACCCTGCTTAATAGAATTCTGGAAAAATCAGTCACTCTCGCAATGCGAATTCCTTGCGGTGCAATGTACGCCACCTCGGGATAAAACTGCATCGGGGATTTTTCTGGTGCCCTAGCTACAGTATCTGCAATTCGCAATTGGGTTGGTTCCATTTGCAAAGCCATAATCAGACAATCACGATTTCCTTGAGCACCTGCATGAGCGATTCCACGTAGACGACCCCAAACCAGAATATCTCCATCTGAAACTACGATACCACCAGGATTTAAGTCTCCTAAGAGGATAACATGACCTGGGTGGCGAATTTCCTCTCCGGAACGTACCGTCTTCTCCAAATAAAGAGGATCTGCAAGGGGAGGACGTTCAGGTTTTGCCTCAGAATGAAGCGTTGATTGTTGTTGTAGTTGTTGTTCTACAGAATACCCAGCTGTCGCAGCAGCAATGGCAGTTTGGCGACGACTGGTAGAAACAGATTTGAGTTGAACTTGAAATTGATTCAAACTTTCGGCAAGTTCTTGAAGCTGTCTGCCATCCAATAAACGGTCTTGTGCAACAAGATGTACGCTTGTATTGGGTGAAAAAGAGCGATCGCTTGCTAAAAGTCGCAGCTTCATCTGTTGCCAAATATCAGACCAACTATGTTCCAAGGCAGGGACTTGGGATTCCGTGGGCAAAATTAAGAGAAGTTTTCCTTCCTGACTTTTAATTTGGACTTGGATATTCGGATTCAGCGTATTTTCCAATGACGATGATTCAGTGAACTCGACATTGAGAAAGGCTGGATTGGATTCTATATCAGGAACAACGGTATTCGACTCGGCAGAAGTTAGGGTAGGATTTAACTCAACATCAGAAAGCACAGGATTGGGTTCGATATCGGAAAAGACAGGATTTTCCTCCACATCAGGATGATAGGAATTCGTCTGTTCGATATCAGGATGATAGGAATTTGATTCGATATCAGGATGATAGGAATTTGCCTCTACATCAGGATGATAGGAATTTGATTCGATATCGGGATGGTAGGAATTTGCCTCTACATCAGGATGATAGAAATTTGATTCGATATTGGGATGGTAGGAATTTGCCTCTACATCAGGATGATAGAAATTTGATTCGATATTGGGATGGTAGGAATTTGCCTCTACATCAGGATGATCAGCATTTGCCTCCACATCGGGATGGTAGGAATTCGCCTGTTCGATATCGGGATGGGTATCGGGATGGTAGGAATTTGTCTCCACGTTGGGGTCTTGAGGATGTGACTTTAGGTAAAGCAGCACAGAATTTACTTCTGCTTCTGGAAGGACAGGATTTTCTTCTGCTTCCGAAATTGACTCTACATCAGAAAGGGCAGAAATTGTCTCTACATCAGAAGAGGCTTTTTTCGACTCTAGATCAGGGATAGTAGAATCAGAAGTCATGTAACACTTACCAAAAAATGGAACAGAGCAATCATTTATACTAGATTAGTTGCAATTTGCAACAGCGTTCTTAAAGATTAAGAATCCTCACCCTGTATTTGTCTACTTAATCTTTTATAAATGATTGCCAAGGCATCAGCATCGCCCACGTTTCCTGGAAATAGCACCACTGGTAAATTAGGAAACTGGGGATGGTCTGATGGAGTTATCACCATTGAACAACCAGCTAAAATTTGACCAAGTAAACGTGCTGAAGTTAGTGCTAAACCAGTGCTTAAGGCATCATTTGAAGTAATCCCGCCCTTACTTATTAAGAATCCTATATCCGATGGCAAGCCCCGCAGGATATCCATCAATAAACCTGATACCTTGAGCCCAAACTGCAATCTTGTCTTGACATCCTTAAAGGTCAGTTCTTGACGACTGGTATAGATGACAGGTGTTTTGCCAGCATTGTGTGCAGTACGAACATCGTCTAAAACTTCGGCTAGCAGCGTATCAGACTCATTTGCGACATCATCAACTAACCGCGTTACATTCACTTCGACTCCCTTGGTTCCCTCTTGCTGCAACAGAACCTCTAATTGCTGAGTTGTCTTTTTGACATGGGAACCAACAATAACTGCGCCCGGTTTACCTCCCCGCACGTACTGTGACATATTTTCTGCGGCAATGGGTTGGGGAGGTAACGCGGCTAGAGCCGTTAAGATACTGGCAGCACTACGAAACAAGAAACGTTTGCCCTGACTTGCTGCTGCTAACACATCTTGTGCAAAGCGGTTGAGATCCGCTTGAGTTTCACCATCCACAACAGCGCACTGATTGTGAGTGAGTTGCAAGAGGCGTTCCAAGCTACCAGCCCGAATATCCGATAGTAAAAATCTTTCTACTGAATCAGCAGTGATACGTCCTTGAGTCTTTTCTTCTACATACTTAGGTAAGTAGCTGTAATGATAACTAAAGACGGAATCACGGGCAAACTCAGTTTCATGAACAGGCGTGGGGACACCATCGATTATTAAATAATGGATACTGTCGCGGGTGATACGTCCACCTTCAAAAAATGCTGGTATGAGAAAATGAGCATCAAATGGACCGAGTTCTTGGGCAATGACATCGGTTTCTACTGGGTAATGTCCCCGTAAAGTCGAATCAGAACGACTAACAATCAGAACCTCCCCTTTTTTAGCTGCTTGTAGAGATGAGGAGAAATTCCCTGCGTCACCGTGTCCCCGCGTCACCGTGTCCTCTTGTCCTTCCTCATCTTTCCCTACTCCAGACATCGCCTGTTTTAGGTTTTGGCAGACTTCCTTAGTGATAGATGCTGCTTTTTCTGGGGGAAGTGACCTCGTATTCGTCAGTACAAAGAAAATTGGGGAATCATCCTGCAACCCCAAGCGTAAGGTGTCTACATCCCAACGCGTAAGTAACAAGCAACTGTGGACTGTTTGAGAACCCGTTGGGTCATCATCTAAGACAATTATTTTTGGTTTGTTGGTCATCTTTTAAGTCAACGTGACGACTGTTGTCTTTTTATCTGTGCTTGCACATCAAGGGCAATCTGCAATGATTGATTTAGGTATTGAGCATACTCGCCTGCCTCAGTGCTAACTTGCAAAGTTTGCAGATTTGTTAAATTATTGACAAGTAACTCTTGATTATTACTCAGTGATTTATTATCTCGTAAAATCCGTTCTGTTTTCAAAGCGCGAACTAAATCTTCTCTAGTAAGTTGCAGTGCCGCGACAACTTTTTCTCTATCAGTTAGATGAGTTTCCGTGTTCCCAGATATGACCAACTGGTCATGACTATCCATGGCTTTGATCACAGCATGATATTTATCGACTTGCTCTAAAAGGACTCTGAGTGTTCTAGGACAGGTTAAACGTCGCCAAAGCCAGCGCCCAACTATAACAGCAATGGGCACGCTTATCAGTAAGATGATTCCTATGAGAATTGAAGAACCAATTGTCGGCAGAATAATAAATGCATAAACAAATCCGACAAGGATGGGAGTCAGCACTAGCGCCACTACCATTTCATTCATAAAAAAATTCAATCGCTTCTTGCGATTGTTCATAACAGAAGGTCGAAAGATACTATCTGGATCTAACCCAATTAAGCGTCTTAGTTCTCCCTTAGTCATTTCCAAGCCTATTAAGTCCGGCTGCACAGGTTGATACTCCTATCATTGGACTAGTTGCGTATATGTTGTATCCTAATTTCAGGTGGTAATATATAGTAAAATTTATGACTGACAAACTCTAGATATTATTGTAGCTAAGCTCTAAAGACAATAATGGCACTTGCTAGCACCTCGGATTGCTTTTAATCCTCTTCTAATTTTCTCATTTCTAGTTGTACATTTTGTGCAATTTTTAAGGCTTCATCAAGTCGTTGTGCATATTCTCTCGCCTCATGGCTGACTTGTAATGCTTGCATAGCACTTACATTGCTCTCCAAAAGTCCCATATTTCCAGCAATGAATTCCTTATTTTTTCTCAAAATACGCTCTGTTTTTAACGCACAAATTAAATTACGTTTTGTGGTTTTTAGTAGGGCGATGACTTTTTCTCGCTCAGTTAAACTCACTCCTTGGTTTCCCGCAGCTTCTAGCTGGTCATTAATATCTATTGCTTTTAAGACTGCATTATAATTATCAATTTCCTTAAGAAGATTTTTTTGATGTTGTCTGAACAATCTCCACTTAATCAAGTAAGCAATAGGAATTAATCCCCAGCCAAAAAACAATATCTGCTGAACATACTCGCCCAAAAGTGATACAAGTGCTAAACGTGGGTATTTTAATTTTTCATAAGCTTTCAAATCTCTATGACTCAAATCAGCTATTTGTTTTAAGTCATCTTGTGTAATATATAAGCCTTGTAAATCTGGTTGCATAGCTGTGTATTGATTCAAGAGAAAGTTAGCTATTGGTGAAAATTAGCAAAGTAGCATCTGATATTTAAAGCTATTATTTTGTCTTTTTATCTTTGATCTTCAATCGCAATTCATCTTTGATGCGATTGAGAATTGAACCTTCATCGAGGGTTGCCAAAATTTTACTAATCACAGCTTTAGGACCATCTGGTCCCCATGTTGCCCCATTCGCTAAATACGCTTTGGTGACATATCCAATACCATAGCAAGAAACGCCTGCTACACTCGCTTGAGTCAGCGCCACCGACAGATAAGCACCCAAGGAAGCTCCCCCAGTCGCAGGTGCAGACAGACCAAGTAATGTTTTAAGCGAACTCAAACCTAGGTTCGCCAATAGTTCGCTAGCACCGATGCCACCCATACTGAGAGCAATATTTTGTAATAGTTTTACAGCTCCAGTTTCGGTCATGGGAATGCCATAAAGTTTTGATAAACCGAGAATCATGACGATATCTATGACCACACCACTAAGAAGATCAACTACAGTGACAGGATTGAGAGCGATCGCCACTGCTTTAGTCATCGTTGCTTTCCAAATCAACTGATTGGCACTCGTGTCTCGAATCTTCAGTTTTCGCTGCACCAATTGCTCATTGACGTTATCGGCATACAGCATGGTGTTGAGGGCGACTAAGGCTTTGCCCTCGCGGTGCAGAATTTCCAAAATTTTTAGCTTGAGTTCTTCAACTTGAGCGTCCCCTGGACGCAACTGCACACCTTTAGTACCATCAGGGCGACGAACCATTGTCCTGACCAATGGCGATGCTGCAGCCATGACAATTTCATCTGGTGAAAGCAATTCCCGCACCCTCTCATCCCGAATTTTTTGGTAGATTGCCATGCGGTCTGCTTCTGGATACTGGTCTACCTTGTTGAACACTAGCAAAATAGGTTTACCAGCTTCCCGCAATTGAGAAAGGGCTTCGTGTTCCACTTTCGTCATATCGCCTGCAATCACAAACAGAATCAAATCCGCCTGTTTTGCGACTTGTTGTGCTAGCGCGGCGCGGGTTTCTCCATCCACTTCATCTAACCCTGGAGTGTCTATCAATTCCACTTGAGATTGACCTGTACCAGGTAAAGTGACGCGCAAAGCACGTTCTGTATCTCCAATTGCTTCTTCAGTGATGCTCCAACTTGCTGTTTGAGCATTGCGGGTGACACCATGCAACGGACCCGTCTCAAACACTGGTTGCCCTACTAAAGCATTGAGGAGAGATGATTTGCCCCTTCCCACCATACCAAAGGCGGCTATTTGCACCACCATGCGTTCTAATTTCGATAGCATGCCTTCCAAATCAGCAATTTCCATCTCCAGCCCATCTTTTTCTTGAGGAGTGAGGTCAAGATGAGCTACCAAATTTTGTAGTGCTGTTCGTGCTTGTTTATAGTTAAGTTCTGCCTGAATATCTTCAAAAGTGAAAATGGCACTATCGAGTTGTTCTTCCCAATTGAGAGAATTTTCGTCAGTGTTAGGCAAATCACTATGATGTGGATCAGGTAAGGGCAATGTTGAAGTCATAATAATTTTGAATCTTAAATTATAAATTATTAGGTGACAAATTTTTATAGATCCCGTTACCATCCTAGTAATTTTCAGCAGCAGATTGAGTGATGAGCGTCTAGGCGGTTCAAAGTGTAAGTTTTTTATAATGCGTGAGTGATACTGCACTCCAGGAATTGTAAGACTCGCCGATTAAACTTTTCTGGATTCTCGATAAACATGAAATGTCCTCCGCCTTCAACCTCTTCAAAGATTTCTAACTCAGAGTGAGGAATGCTTTTGTTGATCCAGACTTGCGATTTCCACGGGATAATACTTTTTCTTCCGGCAACAATCAGAGTTGGCTTGCGAATCTTCACAATTTGATCTCGCCAGTCCATATGAAACTGGTTGTACAACAAAGTCGCAGCGATCGCTCTCGGACAGCGAAGATTACACTGCACCATCCACTCAAATTGTTCCTTTGGCATGGCATTCGTCACCATCGGAGCCAGGGTATTTCGAGTCACTTCCTCAGCTTCGGAACTCTCTAGAGCGTACACGACTTCATTGAGTTGTTCGGATGTGACAATTGCTCCAGCCTCTTCCATCTCTTGAGAGTCCCAATGTGGGCGAGACGTATACAACGGAGATTGATCCACAAAGACTAATCGATCAATTTCATCTTGCCCAAACAAGTCGAGGTAACTCCAGATAACCGCACACCCCATAGAGTGACCAAGCAAGTGGGGCTTTTCTAGTTGCAGAACGCTGATTAATTCCTGGATGTCTTTGGATAATCGAGATAGCCGATAACCGTAGGTGACTTTCTCTGATTCACCGTGTCCTCTCAAATCGACAGCTATAACATGATACCTTTCAGCAAAGACGGGAATTTGATATTTAAATTGTTCCGCCGACTGCGACCAACCGTGAATCAGGACAATAGATTTTCCCCTACCCGCGCTAATGTAGCTTAAGTCAGCACCATCTGAAGTTTTAAATGTCTTCCTTTGGAACTTGTCCATAAAACTAAAACTTTTTGACAAAATTTCGCCTTAATGCATTCGCAATGCCAGCCAGTAAGATGCGTTAGTCTGAGTACGGCATCATTTGCTCTGACAGCATGGGTACTCAAAGGCTAACCCATCCTACATTTATTCACGTCGAGTTACTTAAAGTTTTGGCTCAATGCATTCGCAATGCAAGTCAATACTTTCACAATGCAGACCAGTGTATTCACAATGTAAGTCAATGCATTAATAATGCAAATCGATGCATTAACAATGTAGGGGATTGCATTTAGATAGCACGGCGATGCAAATATTTAACAGCAAGAAGGAATTCATTAACAAGATTAATTGTTTGTCTCTATGCCAACAGCGATCAGCCGGAGACTGAAAGCTTTGCTTATCGCCTGTCTTTGTCTAAAAAATATTCTAGTCACGGAAAACAAAGTATTTACTCAGATTTTCTCGTTTTGTAAATGCCAAGTATTGAGCGGTCATTTCTGGGGTCAGTAATTCTACCAACAATCTATTTTCTACCCAAAGCAAAATGAAATCAAAGCCGAAGCTAGCACGTTCCATAAGCCAATCTTCACGTTGGGCAATTTGCTCAATTTGTTCGGTGCTGACAGGTACAGATATCATGACATGGGTCGCTGTCAACTTAGAAGCAGTCGGATTTTCTGTGTATGCTCGCTTCTCATCACTGTCACCGGGTGTTATCTCAGTCCCTAAAGGATAAATTTCAATTTCTGTACCATATTCATCAAAAGGAAAAACGATATAACTGTCTGGACTATAAGGATGAGGTGTCGGTTGTCCCTGCAAGATTTCAGCTAGAACTTGTGCAACGTGCTGGGGGTTTTGAGCAGAAATAGAAAGGTGATGAATCATGAAATCACTCCATTTATATCAATTCAAAATTCAAAATTCAAAATTCAGAAAGTCAGATTTAGTCTGGGTTTGGCGATTTACATCTGTTGCTTGATTTTGGAGAATTGGTATTAGATATTCTTGAGGTGAAAAGGCTAAAAGTGGCGGTGCAATATAGAAAATCGTCCCTGGCTTTTCAAGTCGAGCAAGAACAGACTCGAAGGACAAGTTGTTGCAACTACGTGGAGGGTGACATTTTTGGATAGCTTGGTAAGGCGGGGTCAATGTAATCCCAAGCGCATCCACTGTCGGTATAAACTACCATTTGAGGTTGGAAGACAGTCGGGTCATCCAGACTTCCCGCCTTAATAACAAATACCTCAGGCATTGATTCAAGAAACGTGTAGAGTGGCGAACCGCATGTAGGGCAAAATGCACGTTTTTTTGTCTCACCGCTATCCGCCTTAGTAGAATACTCAGTGACGCTACCAGACAATTTGGCTCCGCTTTTGGGGAAAACAAGTACTGATGCATGACCACTTCCAGTAGCTTCTTGACAGTCTCTACATTGACAATGAGCCATCAGCAGCGGTTCTGTGTTAATTTCATAACGATTTGCTCCGCAAGCACATCCACCTGTGTAAGTCCTCATTTTGTTCTCCTTCTAATAACCATTGTTAGCGATCGATACCAATGTACCTGCTCTAAACCTGAGCTATTTGGATTGGCGGACCAAACACCTGTTCTGCAATCTCAGGTTGGACAGACTGCAAATACTGGGTTGCAAGATCAGGGGGCAAAAACTCCAACATTAGCCAGTTCTCCACCCAAAACTCAATCACCTCAAAGGGACCGCGATCGCAAAGCCGGACTTGCCAACCCTCCCGCCTTCCAATTTGCTCAAGTTGCTGCGCAGTTGCAGGGACAGAGATCGCGGCATGAGTTGCAACAAAACTGGACGAACCAGGTGTTTGGATAATTTTGCTCGGTTCTGTATCGGAAGGTGGAACAAGCACACATCCTAAAGGCAGCACTTCAATTCCAGTGCCATAGTCATCAAAGGGAATCACGCAATAGCTACCGGGATATGTGAAACGAAAAACCTTACCGTTCCAAATTTCCGCTAGCACACTAGCAACACGGAGAGGGTTTTGAGCGGCGATTGAAATGTGGTGAATCATAGGAATAACTCTGAATAACTCTATTAAATTTCAGATTTACCATGAGCAGATAACTCTAGATTATTGAAAAGAGATATTTGCTCACATCGAATTTTTGTCATGTATAGACCATTACATTTGTCATCATTTACCAGTACTGCAGGAAGGGAGCTACTGCGCTGTCTCACCGCCTCCTCTTCAACGTCATAGGGAACGATTAGGGCGGCGGCGGTAGTAGAAGACTTACAGGAGTGAGGGTTAGTGAAACTTTTTGACAACTAACAATTAACTACTGGTTAACAAAAAGTCCTAAACTGAAAAATGCATCTAGTAGCTTTAGGATCTTGACGAAATCACCTGTGCGAAAAATCGTTATTGCCGGTAACTGGAAAATGTACAAAACCCAGGCAGAATCCCTGGAGTTTTTAAGAGGATTTCTGCCTAGCTTGGACGAAACCCCCCAAGACCGAGAAGTGGTATTATGCGTCCCCTTCACTGACTTAAACGTTTTGTCCAAGAGTTTGCATGGAAGCCGTGTACAATTGGGGGCGCAAAATGTCCACTGGGAAGAGTTTGGGGCCTATACGGGTGAAATTTCCGGACCGATGCTGAGCGAAATTGGGGTACGCTATGTTATTGTCGGTCATAGCGAACGGCGGCAATACTTTGGTGAAACGGATTATACCGTCAACCTGCGCCTCAAAGCTGCTCAACGGTTTGGTCTTACACCAATTTTATGTGTAGGTGAAACCAAACAACAAAGAGATAAGCTGGAAACAGAATCACTAATTGCCAATCAACTAGAAAAAAACTTAGTGGATGTCGATCAGGAGAATTTGGTCATTGCTTACGAACCAATTTGGGCGATCGGCACTGGTGA
Organism: Nostocales cyanobacterium HT-58-2; assembly: GCA_002163975.1. Taxonomy (GTDB): domain Bacteria; phylum Cyanobacteriota; class Cyanobacteriia; order Cyanobacteriales; family Nostocaceae; genus HT-58-2. The sequence continues at coordinate 1,541,029 of CP019636.1, forward strand.
CACTTGCGAAAGTAAGGAAGCCAATCGGATCATAGGTTTCATTCGCAGCAAATTGAGCAATCCTGATGTACCAATTCAATACGGTGGATCGGTAAAGCCGAATAATATAGACGAAATTATGGCTCAATCAGAAATTGATGGTGTTTTAGTAGGCGGAGCAAGTCTGGAACCTGAAAGTTTCGCCAGAATCGCGAATTATAAGTAAATTTTCAGCAACCACAGTAGGGTGGGCAATGCCTACCTTGCTCGCTTTTATTATCTATGACAAGCAAATTGACAATTAGGGAACGCTGTTTTGAATGGGGACGGCGAACATACCTAATGGGAGTTCTCAACGTCACACCTGACAGTTTTAGTGATGGTGGCAAATTTAATACAACCACTGCAGCTTTAGCACAGGCACAAGCAATGGTAGCAGGTGGTGCAGACATTATTGATGTGGGTGGTCAATCAACTCGACCAGGGGCAGAGCAAATAACTCTTGCAGAAGAACTTGAGCGAGTCCTGCCAATAATACGTGTTCTGCGCAAAGAGATATCAGTGCCGATTTCTGTAGATACAACAAGAGCAGATGTTGCTCAAGCTGCTGTGGAAGAAGGTGCGGATATAGTTAATGACATTTCTGGTGGCACATTTGACCCTGAAATACTGTCAACTGTGGCGCAGATGGGTGTGCCGATTATATTAATGCATATTCGGGGAAAACCCCAGACAATGCAACAATTTACTGATTATCAGGATTTGATAGGGGAAATCTCTAGTTTTTTGTCAATGCAAATTGCTGCAGCCATTGCAGCAGGTATTGACCAGGAAAAAATTATCATTGATCCAGGTATTGGGTTTGCTAAGAACTATGAGCAAAATTTGGAAATTTTTCGCCGCTTACCCCAATTGCATCAACTCAATTGCCCTATCTTAGTAGGACCATCCCGTAAAAGTTTCATTGGTCGGATTTTAAATCAACCAGACCCGAAGGCACGTGTCTGGGGAACAGCGGCGGCATGTTGTGCTGCTATCTTTAATGGGGCTGATATCCTCCGAGTTCACGATGTTGGAGAAATGCAGGATGTGGCGTTGGTTGCTGATGCGATCTTTCGACAATCTTCGCCAGTTTTCCCGTCAAACTATGTATAAGCTTATTTAAACATTTTCAGATTTCTTGCCATTACCGTCTTCTTCTGTGACCGCTTCTTTGACCAACTCATTCATCATGTCACCTCCTTTGCCTGGATCTACAAAGACAACTTTGGCATTCTGGCTTTCACCTAGTCTGTAACTGGCATTGATGTAATCTTGAGCCACAAGATACCGCAGAATATCTTTACTTTCGGGATTAGAACGCAAAGCATCAGAAATGATCTGCATTGAAGTTTTGGTTCCTTCGGCTTTCTTAATTGCAGCTTGCCGCTCCCCTTCTGCTTCTAAAATAGCAGCACGACTTTTAATTTCAGCTGCCCGCTGCTCTTCCATTGACCTGCGCACGCTCTCAGGTGGTGTAATGCTCTGAATATCTACCCGGAGAATCTCAACTCCCCACTTTTGAGTTGTCCGATTCAACTCATCCAATAAAGTTCTGTTCATCTCCGCTCTGGATGCATTGGTTTCCTCCAAGGTGTTCTGAGCAATGATTTCTCGGAGTGTTGTTGTTGTTAAGGTTGTTAGCCCCTGTTGGAGATCATCGATTACGTAAAAGCTTTTCTCTACATCTTTAATATGCCAGTAGACCACGCCATCCACTTCCAAGTAGATGTTATCTCTGGTGATCACATTCTGAGGCTTGATATCTAAAACCTGCTCTCTTGTTGTGTCCTCCATCACAATTTGATCTAGCAAGGGAACGATAAAGTTCAGTCCTGGTCTTAGTTTGCGATGATACCGCCCCAAGCGTTCAACCAACGCTTCATTCCCCTGATTAACAAGTTTTGCAGACCCTAATGCATACCCTATAAGGACCAAAACTATGGCAATAATTGGTTCCATGTATTCTCCTACTTAGCGTTTGGCGGAATTAACCCTAAGGACGCGGCACAACCATGTCCTATATATCAGTCTAATGTCCAGAATGAGTAATGTTAATATCACAAGTTGCGGGAATAAGCAAGATTTTGGCGAAATTAAACGAGATTTGCAGCGACTTGGCTTTGGACATCGCTATTAAACCACCAAGAGAGTTGCGTGTGCAAGCACATTTTTGTAATTTAATTTACTTATATAATAATGAATCTTTAACTGTAAGTAGGCGAACATAATTAAACGTAGAATGTGTTAAGCGTAGCCGTAACCCATCAGTTGCTTGAGTAGGATATGTTAAGCGTAGCCGTAACCCATCACCAGATATCATAAAAAAAGGCAAGCAAAACGCCCACCTTAGCAGAGTTCTATATCAGTGTGCTATTTCTCTACAGGCTCCAGCCATGATTTGATACTTGCTGGTAAATCGGAAACAAGACGCAATGGAAGCTGGGGTGTAGAGAGGGATTGTGTGTAACCTGATGTTAGAAAAGGTCGGTAAATATTTGCATCTGGTGTGAGTTGCTTGATAAATGCCAAACTAATACCTCTAGTTAATTGACGTAGGGATTTGGTTTCATCTCCTCGCCGTTCTTTGACTATAGTCGTGGTTGCACTTGCTGGGTACGTGGGATCGCTAATGCTCAAATGAGTCCCACCAATAGCAGTTAACAGATACTTCTCACCCCGGAGTTGGGTAAAAGGTTCTATTTGATGCTTGAGCGCTGGAGTTAAAGCGTCTTCGGTTCCAGTGAAAACTAAAACAGGCTTGGTGACTTGTGTTAGACCTTTTTTGCCAAAGAGTTTGCCAACTAGGGGGTTGAGGGCGATCGCACTTTTGATTCGCTCATCTTGTAACCTCAGTTTTTTATCTTGTAAAGAAGCTGCAGTACACTGCAACCAGTCACCAGGAGCTTCCCCAATGCTCAAAGAATTTTTGCAAAATTTCCGCAACTCTTCCAAATCCACTTCGCCTCCTACCAGAGCCAAAGCAGTATAACCTCCCAAGGAGTGACCAATAACAGTGACTTTTTGCGTGTGTAATTTGCCCTGAAGTTGCCCAAGTTGAGTATTCAATTTTGCTAGTTCATCCAGCACAAAGCTGACATCTTTTGGTCGGTTAATAAATTCTGTAGCACTGATTAGCTGTGCTAAGTTCTGTGTATCTGAAGCTCTATTGATAGCTATGTCGTTGCTACCAGGATGTTCAACAGCAGCGACAGTGATTCCATGGGAAGCTAAATGACGCGCTAAGTAGCTTAAAAATCCCCGGTTTGCCCCAAAGCCGTGGGAGAGGACAACCAATGGGTCTTCGGCGTTACCCTGACTCCAATAAACATCTACAGGAAGAATACGGTTACGCTGTCGGTCATTGAGGACGATTGTCTGCTGTTGTACGACTTCACGACCTGGCGCGGCTGGATCAAATGCTGCTTTAAAGGGTATATCACTTTTGGCAGATAACTCTCGTTCTAATAAAAGACCCAAGGCTTGACTCTGTAAGTAATTTGGGTTGAACTCTACCGCAAAACTAACAGCTTTTGTGGCGTCTACGGTAAGATTCTCTGCTGGGTAAGCTCGCAAGAAACTCAGTGCACTAAAACCGTTGGCTTGCCGTAGTGCAAAATTAAGAGTTGCCTTGATACTTTCTACTGTACTGCCTGGTATGATTCCGCCTATGGATGATATAAACTGTCTTCCTCCTGGCGATCGCGCCAAATCGTCGATAAATTTATCTGCAACCGCAGGATCGACGTCCAATCGTTTGGTGAGCAATCCTCGGACTTCTGAAGTTAGCACGGGTGACAGAATTTGCAGCCCTTCTGGTAGTCTCCCAGTTTTGGCAAACTTTTCTAAGTCTGCGATCGCTACTGATTGCTGAAATGGACCTAGGCGGATAATCACTGTTTGGGCAGCCAAAGTCGAGGGTATTCCCAAACCCCATCCTAAAGCAAGCGTCAAACTGCACACGAATCCTTGTGCCCAGGATGCTTTACGCTGATGTTTTTTGACCAAAAATATGGGATACAAGCCTCGCCCTTCTAGGGCGACTTTTGATACAATAGAATGACTCGCTACACAGGCAGAGTCTCGCGCTGCGGCGGAGGAACCTGTCTGGCAATGGGCGTAGTTTCCTGAGAAAGTTTTGGCTCCTGGGGAGCAAAAGGAATTTTCTCTATCCATACAGCGGTGGGGCGCATCGCAGTGAATTTTGGTGAGAGTAAAGTCGCTGGACTCCCATTGATCCAAGAATCCCCGGACTTCAGGACGCTTAGCCGTCAAAAGCTGAAACTGCATATCAATCATGAGTCATGAGTCACTAGTCACTTGTTATTAGTAGCGCATAACTCATGAGTTTATGAATCACACTGCAGTTTTCTCAAAAGTGTGGGGACGAGAAGCATGAACTGGCGCCCCCCATTTGTCATCGAAGTTAAAATCCGAAGACAAGTCGTACAAGATTTATGATGGTACCAACAGGTCCTGCTAGGGTGTTTATAGTATCACCAGTCTTAGCAATCCCAGAGCGGTTGACTATAACAATGTCATTGTTACGAAGTATGGGATTTGTTTGCTCATTAATTCCTTGTTTTAAATCGACTTTAACTTCGCGTTTGGTCACAGAGCCATCCGGGTTGAGGCGAATCAAATCAACCGTAGCTCTGCTAGCTCTGGCATCGTTGAATCCTCCAGCAGAAAGCAGTGCCTGATTTAAGGGGGAGTTCGGCTGAACTTCTTTGACTCCCGGAGCTTTCACTTCGCCAACCACATTGACTTGAATGCGTGAAGGAGACAAGGTTGTAGTCGCTAATTGAGTTGCTTCTGCTCGGTTGACTTCAGTTGCAGTTGGAAACACAATTGTATCTCCGTCTTGTAAAATCACGTCCTGATTGATGTCACCGCTATTGAGTAGTTTCCAGAGGTCAACGTTGAGCGATTGCTCTGCACCTGTTCTGGTAGGTCGGCGTATTGTGACATTACGAACATCAGCTTGTGGTGTAATTCCTCCAGCTAACTGCAGCGCTCGCATTAAAGTTGGCAAACCAGTTATACTTGGGGCGCCAGTTGTGTTGTTTGCGTTTCCTCCTTCTGAGGTCCCTTCGGTAACAAGATACGAGCCTGGACGCAGAACTTCACCAATTACTGCCACCCTCCGGGGTTTTGTAGGGTCAGCGGCAAAACTCGATGCAGATAAATTTCGTGCATCTGCTAAGTCTAATGTGGTTGCGGTTGGGACATAGATGGTGTCTCCGTCCCGTAAAGTAATATCCTGTGGTAGCCTACCTGTTTGTCTAATGTCTTTTAAATTGACGCTGATGATTTGCTCTGGACCTCGTCCTACCTTACGTCTTAACTGCACTTGTGTCTCATCCGCTGACTGCGTTATCCCCTGTGCTGTCGTTAGAGCTGATAGTACAGTTGGGAATTGCACACCAGGGTCATTCCCTCCACTTCCTTGTAAGCTGAGAGTATAAGCTCCTGGACGTGTGACTTCTCCAGCAACGACAACATTGATGGGACGGGGAGCTAAAAGATTGACTGATATGATGGGACGCTTGAGATAGCGAGAGTATTTTTGGGCAATTAAGTCCGCTGCTTGTTCGGTTGTCAGCCCCAGAACGGAGACACTACCAATCAAAGGTAGGTTCAGCCCTCCACCTGGAGGAATTTGGTACTCGCCTGAATATTCTGGAACTTCAAATACACTAACTCTGATGCGATCGCCGCCCCCCAATGTATAGTTTGTATCTATCTGTGTTGCTGCTGGCGATACGGCTTGTCTTTGTGTATTTGTATTCTTTATTTGTGTTGCTGCTGGTACAGCTTGTCTTTGTGTATTTGTATTTATCTGTGTTGCTGCTGGTACGGCTTGTCTTTGTGTATTTGTATTTGTCTGTCTTGCTGCTGGTACAGCTTGTCTTAGTATATTTATATCTGTCTGTGTTATTGGTTGTTTCGTTGGATTCTGAGCCAAACTAGCAAGCGGAAAAGCGATATTAGCAGCAGTTAACAGTACCACACCACCAAATTGTTGGCTGATGAATTTTAACCTTGTATTATCCATATTTACCCAAAACTACTATTAGTAAAGTACTGTCTGAACATTTTAAGCTTGACTATTGTCTCCTATTCAAGTTCCCTGCCACTCTTATTTTCTTCAAGAATCTTCTTTTTCAGGAGCATAATTGTTTATTATGTTTGAATTTTTAGTGAAGTTCGTTTAAAGTTGAAGCTTAGATCATATCGGATAACTGTAAATATATTGTGGTTGACATTACGTTTTCTTGGATCAATTTACCACGTTTAAATGTACGATGCATGAAAATATTATTTATCAAAAGATTAGATATGAAATAATGAAATGATGCGGGAAATAAAAATATTAGGAAAAATAGGTGGATCTTTGAGACCACTTACTTTTCATCTAATTAATATGAGTTCTTGCTGGCTTTATAAAGTAGGTGTGCGAAGATGCTGTGGAGAAAAATTAGGTTATTTGGAAATGTATCAAATTAAGTATCAAATTAGCTGTGAGAATTGTTGTGTTGTTGGATTTGTTGCATAAAATACTGTTCCAAAGAAGGACGAGACAAATTCATGGCGATGATTTGCCCACCCATGAGGCGAAGACTGGCTAGAAAATCATAAGCATCACCTTGAACTTCACCTTGCCAAGAGCCATCAGGTTGATACTCTAGATGAAGAACCCATTTTTTAAGAACTTCTAAATCACCACCATGACCTTTAACGTAATATATGTTCCTTGTTCCTAATAATTCATCAAGGAAACCATAGGAAATTAGTTCTCCTTGAGCAAGAATGGCAATGCGATCGCAAATTTGCTCGACTTCACTAAGAATATGGCTGTTGAAAAAAATTGTCTTACCTGCAGCTTTCAGCGTGAGGATAATTTCCCGCATTTGGTAACGTCCCACAGGATCAAGACCAGACATTGGTTCATCAAGAAACACCAGTTCTGGGTCGTTCATGAGTGCCTGTGCCATACCGACACGTTGTAGCATTCCTTTAGAGTAGCGACGAAGGAGCTTTTTGCGGGCATCTGCTTGGGATAATCCCACTAATTCCAGCAGTTGGGGAATGCGTTGACGTTGAACTTTCTGAGGAATTTGAAATAGCCCAGCGATCAGCTGTAAAAATTCCCAGCCAGTGAGGTAGTCATACAAATAGGGGTTTTCGCTTAGGTAGCCAATGCGTTCCTTCACACTGCGATCGCCCAATGGTCTGCCTAGAAGCAATCCTCGTCCTGATGTTGGACGAATAATTCCCAGCAACAATTTCAACAGCGTTGTTTTACCAGCACCATTTGGTCCCAGTAACCCAAAAGTTTCTCCCTTATAAACTTTTAAAGAACAGCTTTTGAGAGATACGACTTTTTGATTCAAAAAAAAGCCTGTGCGATAGACTTTTCGTAACTCAGAAGTTAAAACAACTGGCGGAATGCCTGTGGTATTTATTTGAGAGTCAGGGGCGTCTGCAACAGACATCATCTTGCGCTTAATGCAACGGACAAAATAAGATGTAATGATAAATTACCCAGTTGACTGATAATAATAACACCTTATTGACCAATGTCCTCTCACTAAGCGAGTAGGGGGATAAGGAAGATAAGGGGGTCATAACTTACCTAGCTCTGCCACAGGTTCCAACCGCAAAGGAGAGCCCTATCCCCCTAAATTTTCACAGCATCCCCTTAGAACTAGGAATCGCACCAGCGCGACGGGGGTCAATTTCCACCGCCATGCGCATTGCCCTCGCAAATGCCTTAAATGTTGCTTCAATAATGTGATGGGAATTTATGCCATCCAACTGGCGAATATGCAGCGTCATTTGGCTATGATTCACTAAAGCCACAAAAAATTCGCGCACTAATTGGGTGTCGTAGGTTCCTACCCGTTGGCTGGGAATTTGTAAGCCATAGCTGAGGTGGGGACGCCCAGAAAAATCCAGTGCCACTTGAATTAAAGCTTCATCAAGAGGTGCGAGGAAGTTACCGAAACGGACAATACCTTTTCTATCGCCAAGTGCCTTGCTAATAGCTTGACCTAAAGTAATCCCCACATCTTCGTTGGTATGATGGTCGTCAATGTGCAAATCTCCCGTTGCCTTGACCTCTAAGTCAATGAGCCCGTGGGAGGCAATTTGATGCAGCATATGATCCAAAAAGGGAATGCCGGTTGCTGCATTGCAAACTCCTGTACCATCCAGATTGACTCTGACATACACATCTGTTTCGCTCGTCGTGCGGCTAATTTCGGCGATACGAGCGCCATTGGGAAGTTGTGGGTTATGAGAAGGAAGAATTTGGTGTAGGACGGAGTCCTTGCCGGAGGTATCGCTTATTTGCATACAGAACCTAGCTTATGCTTACTATAGGGTAATGGGTCAGAGCCATTTGCTAATAGGTAATTGCTAATGATAAATACAGAAATAGCAATTTTGATTAGCAAATAGTACTACTGACGTTACATTCCCATGATTTCATATCCTGCATCTACATACAGAACCTGTCCTGTGATTCCACTTGCCAGATCACTACACAAAAAAGCCGCTGCATTGCCCACTTCTAGCTGAGTGACAGTACGTCGTAGGGGAGCCACCTGCTCCACATGATGAATCATATCCAAAATGCCTCCTACGGCACTAGAGGCTAAAGTCCGAATGGGACCAGCAGAGATAGCATTCACTCTGATATTTTGTGGACCCATTTCAGATGCCAGGTATCGCACGCTCGCTTCCAGACCTGCTTTGGCAACTCCCATCACATTATAGTTAGGAATTGCCCGCACACCTCCTAAATAGGTGAGAGTGACGATACTTCCTCCCTCAGTCATCAAAGGTTTAGCATATCCAGCCAGTTGTGCTAGGGAGTAAGTACTGACCTCTAAAGCCAGCTTGAAGCCAGAACGGGAGGTTTGACTAAAATCTCCAGTTAGGTCTTCTTTGTTGGCGTAGGCAAGGCAATGGATCAGGATATCTAACCTGCCCCACTTATCGCCGATCGCATCGAAGGTAGACTTAACCTCCTCGTCGTTTTGGACATTACAAGGAAGAAACAAACTGGGGTTGAGCGGTTCTACTAGTTCTGCGACTTTTTTCTCTATTTTGCCTTTTTCATCGGGTAAATAGGTAATACCTAGGTTAGCTCCTGCTTTTTGCAGTTGTTGGGCAATCCCCCAAGCGATTGAGCGATTGTTTGCAATTCCCGTTACGAGGGCATTTTTTCCCGTGAGATCCAGCATATAAATTCTTAATGTGAACATTCATGCTTGAGCATACTAGAATCTGACACCGATTTGTCTTTGTTTTTGGTACTATTTACAAACACGATTTTTGAGTAAACTTTTGATACTACAAAATCCTCACTAAAATTTTAAATATATGCTCAACACATAGCAGGACTAAATGATTTCCGAATAGGTAGTAGGTGGGAGAAAGTAGGTAGTAGAGAGTAGGTGATAGGTAGTAAATAGAATTTATTTCCACCAACTGCCACACACCCTATAGAGACTGCATTTTGACACCTCCAATAGAATTACTATGTCTATTTTTTTTACTTCATAAAACTTTTAGATAAAACTTTGGTAATTAACTATGAAAAAGGACTAGATCTAAATACAAGAAATTATGTATCATGATGAACAAATAACTACGAAGCAAAGATGATAAGTATAGGAAAGTACAAAAATGTTGACAATGTGATCTTGATTTTTCAGGTGTATTCTTAGGGAATCGGTTTTAGTTTTTCCGGCATTGGGTAGGGGAAGGGAGATGATCGTGACACAAGATAAAGCCCTAGCAAATGTTTTTCGTCAGATGGCGACCGGAGCGTTTCCGCCGGTTGTGGAAACGTTTGAACGTAACAAAACCATCTTTTTCCCCGGCGATCCTGCAGAACGAGTGTATTTTCTATTAAAAGGTGCCGTAAAACTCTCCAGGGTGTACGAAGCAGGAGAAGAAATAACCGTAGCGTTGCTGCGGGAAAATAGTGTTTTCGGCGTCTTATCCTTGCTGACAGGAAATAAGTCAGATAGGTTTTATCATGCAGTTGCTTTTACCTCTGTAGAATTGTTGTCAGCACCAATTGAACAGGTGGAACAAGCGCTAAAGGAAAACCCAGAATTGTCGATGTTAATGCTGCGAGGACTCTCTTCGCGGATTTTACAAACAGAGATGATGATAGAAACACTCGCTCACAGAGATATGGGTTCTAGGTTGGTGAGTTTTTTGTTAATTCTCTGTCGTGATTTTGGCGTTCCTTGTGCAGATGGAATCACAATTGATCTGAAGCTATCTCATCAGGCGATCGCTGAAGCAATTGGTTCAACTCGCGTTACAGTCACTAGGTTGCTAGGTGATTTACGCGAAAAAAAGATGATTTCCATACACAAGAAAAAAATTACTGTTCATAAGCCTGTGACCTTAAGTCGGCAATTCACCTAAAAAGTTTCTGAGCAATGAGTTCTGAGTTTTGAGTAAGATAAAAAAGTCAGGTCTCAACAACGCCCTCGTGGGTGATGCTCCTTCTGGTGTATCCGCTAAGCGTAGCTTGCTTTTGTGTAAAGGTATGTCGCTCCGCAGCCAAGTGCGCCAGTCACCTCCTGCGGAAGAATTCAAAGTTCGCTCATTCGCTCGTTCAAAATTCAGAATCTTTTCCCGCATGAATTTTGCGAAAAGTTGAGCCAGTCGCTTGCAGGGGTTCCCCCCGTTGTGCGAACTGGCGTGCCAGGAGGAGCCAGTCTCCCTCCTTAGGTATCTGGTGAGTCCAGTCCTGCAGGAGGTGAGACAGCACTGCAGGAGGGTTTCCCTCCGCAGGCGACTGCGTTAGCGCAGCGGTAGCGACGTCAGGAGCGTCACCCGAAGGGTTTCCCGACCTAGGGAACTGGCGTAAGCGCAAAGCGCACGCCTTCGGCGAACGCGGAGCGTATCCGCACCGATTCACCCGAACGCGAGTGCGTCTGGTGATAGGAGAAGGGCGTTGGTTTCCCTCCTTAGCAAACTTTTCAAGACGAATTTAGAATTTCTGAATTTGAGCGTAAGCGCAGCGTGCGCCTCTGGCGCTCAGCGAGTGGCTCCTCAAGACTCTCTGGAACTGGGGAATAAGGACTAGTGAAAATTGAGCTATCTCAATGCTTGCTAATTATCAATTCCCCACAGATAATGACTGGAAGTAGTAGGCTGTATCTGGAAGGATTTCGTCGGTAGCTGAAGATGACCACCGGGTACATCCTAATAGCGGCAATTTTAATTTTGGGAGGTGTGATTGCCACCGTTGGCGATCGCATTGGCACACGAGTTGGCAAGGCGCGCCTCTCACTGTTCAACCTGCGTCCTAAAAACACCGCAGTACTAGTAACTATTTTTACAGGCACTTTGATTTCGGCATCAACCTTAGGGATTTTATTTGCTGCCGACGATGGGTTGCGCAAGGGAGTGTTTGAGCTTGAGGATATTCAAAAAGACCTCAGACGCAGGCGTGAACAACTGGACACAACAGCAAAGCAGCTAGAAGACACCAGAGGTGAGCTAGACCAAGCTCGAAAAGAACAAAAGGCTCAAGAAGAACGCTTGAAGCAGACGAATCAGTCCTTACGGGAGGCAAACGCCAAACAACAGGCAACACAAGCCCAACTGAACCGCACCATCAACCAACAAGCTAAGACTCAAGCTCAACTTCAAGGTACCCAAAAACAACTGAGTCTAGCAGTCACTCGCTATAAAGAAGCCATAGCTGAACTTCAAAGCGTTTACGACGAGAAAAAAACACTGTTGGCGGAAATTGAACAAAGAAAAGCAGAACGCCAACGCTTGTACGAAGAAGCGAAAAAAGCGATTGAGCAAGCTAAAACAGCCATTGCCAAACGCGATCGCGAACTCGCCAACAGACAGCAAGCAATTGAACAGCGGGATCAAAAAATTGGCAATCTTGATCGGCTGATTCAACAGCGCAATGTAGAAATTGCAGCGCGAGAGCAAGTGATTACTCAACGCGAATCTCGCCTCAAAGAGTTAGAAAGACAACAAGATTATCTAGAACAGGAAGTGGCAAGACTGGAGAAATACTACCAGTCCTACCGTGACCTGCGTTTAGGAAAACTAGCACTCGTGCGCGGTCAAGTTCTTGCTGCAGGCGTTGTTCGTGTCAATCAATCTGTTGCTGCACGTCAGTTGGTTATTCAACTTTTACAAGAGGCTAACCGAAACGCTAGCATTGAATTAACTGAGCCTGGTGGGACGACAAATCAAACAAATTTGCAGGTCCTGCAAGTGACAAAAGAGCAAGTTGAGCAATTGAGCAAGCAAATTAACGATAATCGAGAATACGTGGTGCGCATTTTTTCTGCAGGGAATTATGTCAGAGGAGAGAAGCAGATTGCATTTTTCGCTGATGCAGCACTCAATCAAATCGTATTTACCGGAGGTGAGACCATAGCAGCAACAACCGCAGATCCCAAAACTATGACTTCCTATCAACTGCGACAGCGGTTGGAACAGTTGATTTCTGCTTCACAATTTCGCGCCCGTAACGCTGGTATTTTAGAAAGTATTCAGATAGATGGGACTTTCATTCGCTTTATCGCACAGTTGAGACAGTATAACCAGCCCATAGACATCAAAGCTATTGCCGCAGAGGACACATACACAGCTGGACCACTAAGAGTAAAACTCGTGGCAATCCAAAACGGACAAATTATTTTTAGCACTTAAAAAAACTAAGGATAATATTTAGATAAAAATGCTCGAGTACTGATAATCTGCAATTATGTTGCCAATTGTTAATTTTAATAACCTATGAGTCTAGAGTCCATAGTCTAAAAGCTATTGACTTTTAAATTTCTATTATGACTTCCTATAAATTCTTGCCAACTCAACCAGCTATTTTAGGCTTTGACCCGGGTCGCGACAAGTGTGGTTTGGCTGTGATGGGACTAGATAGGCAACTGTACCATCACCAAGTCGTATCGGCAACTGAGGCGATCGCCTCTATTGTATCGCTGCGTCAAAAGTTTCCCATCTCCTTACTGGTGATGGGTGACCAAACCACAGCCAAACGCTGGAAACAGCAACTCAATGATGAATTAGCAGATCCGCTGAACGTTATTTTAGTGGATGAGCGTTACACAACATTAGAAGCACGCGATCGCTACTGGCAAATGTATCCTCCTAAAGGACTTGTGAAGCTAATACCACAAGGCTTACGACAACCACCACGACCAATAGACGACATTGTAGCGATCCTGTTAATTGAAAGATATCTCAATCGTTTAACTGAATCAGTGATGAGGAATGGAGAATGAAAAATGAAAAGTAAAGACTGAAGAAATCATTATTCCATCTTCTTTCTTAGAGCTTAGCTCGGATAGTAAAAGCGTAATCTCCTCCCGGTTCAAGTTGGTAGTCTCGTTGCTCCAAGAAGCGACCAAGAGGTTCTTTAATTAAAGCACGTCCTTGAGAAGGCTTGACAGACAGTTCTCCCCGACGGAAATGCCATTGGAACTGCCATTCAAAGTCACCTGCTCTCACTTCACCTTCAAGAAAGCCGTCTTGCCAGGATTGGCGGATAATCCTGACATGGGCAGTAGTTTCTGGTAGAGGTTTACCACTCACAATGCTTTATGTCAAGTTGAAAATCAAAGCTAACTTGTTATAGCTTTACATTTATTCAAAATACCTCAAATATTCCTATTGGTATATTTGCGTATTTTTACTGTGGAGACAAATGGTTGGCGTAAGCCTAAGACAAAAATCCTTCATTCCCGATTGGGAAATGACCTGATTGCATAAAGCCCGCGCGTGCGGGCTTTGTCCGTGTAGCCGCAAGTTCACTCGTGCGGCTGTCTAGATTTTGGATTTGTGATGTAGCCTTTGAATTGACTCATGCGGCTGTTTGAGATTTTAGATTTGCGATTTATCCACAATCCAACATCTAAAATCTTCTGGGAGATTAGCGATTCACTGCCGCTGCTTCTCGCGCTGCAGCTGCTTGCTCTGGATGAATACCTAGGCGGGTCAGATTAATCCTACCTTTGTTGTCAATTTCCCGCACTTTGACAATCACTTCATCACCAACTGCAACTTCATCCTCAACTTTGCCAACACGGTAGTCAGCAAGTTGAGAAATGTGGATCATTCCTTCCTTACCTGGCAAAAATTCTACAAACGCACCTATCGGTATAATGCGAGTGACACGACCTACGTAGACATCACCTTCATTTAGCTTTCTTGTCATGCCTTGGATAATGTTACGTGCTCTTTTCGCCTTGTTTTCATCCACAGCAGAAATCGTCACCGTACCATCATCTTCTATGTCGATTTTTGCACCTGTCTCTTCGGTAATGCCCTTAATCGTCTTGCCTCCTGGTCCAATGACCAAACCAATCATGTCTGGATCAATCTTGATGCTCAACAGACGTGGGGCATAGGGTGACATTTCGTCGCGCGGCTGATCAATTGTCTGGAGCATTTTCTCCAGAATGTGCAACCGTGCTGCTTTGGCTTGGTGGACAGCCTGGGAAATAATATCCAAGGGCAAACCGGAAATTTTCATATCCATTTGCAGGGCGGTGATTCCTGTTTCCGTCCCAGCGACTTTGAAGTCCATGTCGCCCAAAAAGTCTTCAATACCCTGAATGTCAGTCAGGACTCGGACTTCGTTGCCTTCTTTAATCAGACCCATTGCAGCACCACTGACGGGTTTGGAAATGGGTACGCCTGCATCCATTAACGCCAGTGTCGAACCACACACCGAACCCATTGAGGTGGAACCGTTGGAAGAAAGGACTTCTGATACGACCCGAATGACATAGGGAAATTGTTCTTTTGGCGGTAGCACCGGTAGTATTGCTCTTTCTGCAAGAGCCCCGTGACCGATTTCCCGACGCCCTGGCGCCCGTAGGGGTTTGGTTTCCCCAACAGAGAACGGTGGGAAATTGTAATGGTGCATATAGCGCTTTTCTTGATCTTGCTGCAAGTCATCGTTTAATGCTTGAGCATCTCCGGGTGTGCCGAGAGTACAAGCGGATAGCACCTGAGTTAATCCCCGGTTAAATAAGCCACTACCGTGAACTCGCTTGGGCAAAATGCTAACGCCACAAGATACAGGACGTACTTCATCAAGCTTGCGACCGTCAACACGAACGTTGTCTTCGATGATTTGACGACGCATGAACTTTTTAGTCAGTTCTTTGAAGGTATTATCAACAGCCTTGCTATTTGCTGATGCGGCAACGCGAACAGGGTCTTCTTCTGGAAGTTCTGTGATCGCAGTGACAATGGATTCTTTGACTGCGTCTAAAGCCGTATCGCGCTGTTTTTTGTCGAAATCAAATTGTGACAGAATTTTTTTAATTTCTTCGGCGCCGTGATCGCGTATATAGTTTTCCAGTGTCGGATCTACTTCTGGTGGCTCCACGACTGGGATTTCCAGACCGATTTCGGCAATTAAATCTTGCTGTGCCCTGATTAAGTCCTGTACAGCTTCGTAACCAAAATCAATTGCTTCGATGATATCTCTTTCTGACAGTTGATTGGCTCCTGCTTCCACCATGATGACGCCTTCTGGTGAACCAGCAACTATCAAATCCAGGTCTCCAGCTTCAATTTCTGCGTAAGTGGGGTTAATGATAAAGTCATCTCCCACAAGACCAACACGCACTGCCGCCATAGGTCCATTAAATGGTATCTTAGCCATTAGGGTGGCGATCGAAGCACCAGTGACAGCTAGGACATCAGGTGGCACCAGTTCATCCATTGAGAGCGTTAGGGCAACAATTTGCAGGTCATCTCGTAACCAAGACGGGAACAAAGGACGCAGAGGACGGTCAATGAGACGGCTAGTGAGAATTGCTCTTTCTGGCGGACGACCTTCCCGCCGCATGATTCCTCCGGGAATTCTACCTGCCGCATATAGTCTTTCTTCGTAATCTACTGTGAGGGGAAGAAAATCGATGCCCTCTCTGGCTTCTGATCGTGTAGCCATCACTAAAACTGCTGTGTCCCCAGATTGTATCAACACTGAGCCACCTGCCTGGGGAGCTAGGTGACCAACCTTCAGTCGAATATCCCGTCCGTCAAAGGATATTGACTTCTCAAATTCTCCCATTCAGTTTTTTTTCCTTCTATGCTCGCTATTCTCTCTCTGTGGCAATCCTAACATTTATGCTCTGTGGCTGGTGTCAGTTACATACAAAGATAAACAACTTCCCAGCAAAACAGTGCTGAGTGCTGAATAATTTCCCACTCACAACTCATAACTCACTCTTCAAAATGGATATGCACCCAATTCCTTACTCAATCACTCCAGGTTGTACAATGAAACCAGCGTTGCAAATATGGCTACATTAATCTAGGATGTAAAAACTTTTTAGAGTGCCTCCTAAAAGAGGAGGAATGCTTACGCTAAGCGTATGCCGTAAGTCCTGCTGGCAGGTACTGTGTGGCATAGCGTCTGGGCTACTGAAAAAGCACTCAAAGCCACTCTAGCGAGAAGCCCTTGGGGCAGCCATGCGGAGCAAAGCAATTTCGTGTCCCTACACCATATTGTGTACGGCACCTTCATCGACTCTCCTAACAACAAAAGCATCTTTACCCAGCCAGTATGCTGCGAACTTCCTATGAGGAGTTTATCTTGGGGTAACTGTTTTATCTTCAAAAATAACAAGATGTTGTTGCTGCATACAGTCTAATGCACCTGAAATATCATTTGCGTAGAATAGAGATGTCATCGTATTTTAGCTAATATTTATTTACCAGTTTTTACTTAATATTTAGGAAATCAAATGATTAAAAAATTTTCATATGATTGAAAAAATCAAAAAAAGGATTTCTAAAAATAGAAAATTAACGAATTCAAGACCTTAGTTTTGTGAAAATCTGAGTCGTTTCCAATGGCAATTTTACACGGTAGTTGGTTAATACAAAATCAGGGGAGTTGTTTGTTTGTTTGGGGGGAAACTTGGCGACCTCTTGGGACAAATCCTGGTAAAAGTGCATCAACAGATGTACAACCGCATCCATTAGCGATGACACCAGTAGAATTAGTTGAGTGGCTGCATTCACGTAACATTTCAATTTCTAGAACACTGCAAACACAAGAGACAGAGACTTTACAGGCAACGTCTGTACAAAAACGGAAAACACGTAAAGTTGCCAGTACTGCCGATGTGAGTTTGCCAACTCACTCCCAAATTGTTGTCTTACCAACTTATATCTTAGAGAGTCCTGATGAGGAGACAGCATCAGTATTCCCAGCGCATTCTGCCGCAATAGGTTTAGAAACACAAACTCCACAGTACCTGCAACCGTGGCTGATTCAAGGTTTTTGTCTCAAACCTGAAGAAGCAATAAAATTTCTCACTTCCTTACCCCTAAATGTTACTAACGGGGAGAATAGCTTTTTAGGTCCAGATTTACGCTTTTGGGCGCAGATTGCCCGATGGAGTTTAGATTTAATTTCGCGTTGTAAGTTTTTACCGACTATCCAACGGCAACAAGATCATGTCGTTGTTGCTAAATGGCAAGCACTTATAGATAGTGCCCAAGACGGAACTCGTCTGGAAAAATTTTCTCAATTGATGCCACTGGCTTGTCGGACATATCAGCAGGGATGTGGAGGAGAAACGGGATCTACATTTTCCTCTACCCCCAAAGTAGACTTGCCGCCAGAACCTCAACAATTGTTACTAGAATTTCTCAATAGTACAATAGATGCCCAAGTACGAAAGATGGTGGATTCTCAAACTCTGGTGGAAACTAGAGTCATGGCGTCTTTACCGACTGCGGTGCGACAGTGGTTGCATTCTCTGACTGCTGCGTCTAATACAGTCAGTGCTGATCCGTTTGGGGTGGAACGACTGGAGGCGGCGCTAAAAGCTTGGACTATGCCCCTGCAATACCAAATCGAGGGGAAAAAACAGTTTCGTACGTGTTTTGTACTGCATCCACCAGAATCAGGGGCGAAAGATTGGACTTTAGCGTATTTCCTCCAAGCAGCGGATGACCCAAATTTTTTGGTGGATGCGACAACGGTTTGGAACCACCCTTTAGAAAAATTTGTTTATCAAAATAGAACAATTGAACAACCACAAGAGACGTTTTTGCGTGGTTTGGGATTAGCTTCGCGGTTGTATCCACCAATTGCACCTAGCCTAGAAACCCCAAATCCAGAGTTTTGCCACCTCAACCCTGTTCAGGCTTACGAGTTTATCAAGTCTGTGGCGTGGCGATTTGAAGATAGTGGTTTGGGCGTGATTTTGCCTCCTAGTTTAGCAAACCGCGAAGGCTGGGCGAATCGTTTAGGTTTGAAAATTACTGCTCAAACTCCCAAGAAAAAGCAGGAACGCTTAGGTTTGCAAAGTTTGTTGAATTTCAAGTGGGAATTGGCAATTGGTGGACAGACGATTTCCCAAGCAGAATTTGATAGGCTGGTGGCATTGAATAGCCCACTGGTAGAAATTAATGACGAGTGGGTGGAATTGCGACCTCAAGATATCAAGACAGCACAAGCCTTTTTTACCTCTCGTAAAGAACAAATGGCGCTGTCTTTAGAAGACGCTTTGCGCCTCAGTACAGGGGACACTCAAACCATTGAAAAATTACCAGTGGTCAGCTTTGAGGCGTCAGGGGCATTGCAAGAGTTAATTACTACGCTGACGAATAACAAAGCCGTCGAACCTCTGCCAACACCCGCCAGCTTCCAAGGAAAATTGCGACCCTATCAAGAACGCGGCATGGCGTGGCTTGCTTTTCTGGAACGTTGGGGCTTGGGTGCTTGTCTGGCTGACGATATGGGACTTGGCAAAACCATCCAATTTATTGCCTTTCTCTTACACCTAAAAGAACAGGAAACACTCGAAAAACCAACACTGCTTGTTTGCCCAACGTCAGTTTTAGGAAACTGGGAACGAGAAGTCAAGAAATTCGCCCCAACGCTGAAAGTTTTGCAATATCACGGTGATAAGCGTCCCAAAAGTAAGGCATTTGTAGAAGCAGCAAATAAGCATAACATAGTCATCACGAGTTACTCGCTTCTTCACCGCGATATCAAGTCATTGCAGGGAGTTTCTTGGCAAATCATTGCTTTAGATGAAGCGCAGAATGTAAAAAATCCAGAGGCAAAGCAGTCGCAAGCAGTACGGCAAATAGAATCTACATTTCGGATTGCCCTAACGGGAACACCAGTAGAAAATAGACTGCAAGAACTCTGGTCAATTTTAGATTTTCTCAATCCTGCTTATTTGGGAAATCGGCAGTTTTTCCAGAGACGTTTTGCCATACCAATTGAAAAGTATGGTGATACTGCTTCATTAAATCAGTTGCGTTCATTAGTTCAACCTTTTATTCTGCGTCGCCTGAAAACTGACCGCGAAATTATTCAGGATTTGCCAGAAAAGCAGGAAATGACCGTATTTTGTGGCTTGAGTCCTGAACAAGCACAATTGTATCAAAAAGTAGTGGAAGAGTCCTTGGCTGAGATTGAAGAAGCTGAAGGTTTACAACGTAGAGGTATGATTTTAGCTTTACTCATCAAGCTAAAACAAATCTGCAATCATCCATCACATTATTTGAAGCAAGACACCTTAGAACAATATCATTCTGGAAAACTCCAGCGCTTACAAGAAATGTTGGAGACAGCGATCGCAGAAGGTGATCGTGCTTTAATTTTCACTCAGTTTGCAGAATGGGGTAAGTTGCTTAAACCATATCTAGAAAAACAGATAGGGCGAGAAACATTGTTTTTGTATGGTAGTACTTCAAAAAAACAACGTGAGGAAATGGTAGATCGTTTCCAACACGATCCCCAAGGACCATCTATTATGATTTTGTCGTTGAAATCAGGTGGTGTGGGACTGAATTTAACACGGGCAAATCATGTTTTTCACTTTGATAGATGGTGGAATCCAGCAGTAGAGAATCAGGCGACAGACAGAGTCTTTCGTATTGGTCAAACCCGCAACGTCCAAGTCCATAAATTTGTTAGCACTGGCACCTTAGAAGAAAAAATTCACGACATGATCGAAAGTAAGAAACAACTTGCTGAACAAGTTGTTGGTGCAGGTGAAGATTGGCTGACTGAATTGGATACAGACCAACTCCGCAACTTGCTCATACTTGACCGCAGCGCAGTCATAGAAGAGGAAACAGAATGACAAATTATACCCTCCAAGCAAGTCGGGAATGGTGGTCACAACGGTGGCTTGATTTGTTAGATTCCTATCGTTTTAAAAAACGTTTGGAACGTGGGAGAAATTATGCGCGTCAGGGAAATGTCCTCAGCATCGAGTTTAAAGGTGTCATTGTGTTGGCTAAGGTGCAAGGTTCTGAGCCAGAACCTTATAAAGTTTCCCTATCTCTTGACCCTTTTAGTCAGGAACAGTGGGGTTATGTGATTGAGACTATGTCTCAAAAGTCCATTTTTGCCGCAAAATTATTAGCAGGGGAAATGCCGCAAAATATGGAAGACGTTTTTACTACCAACGGTCTTTCTCTATTTCCTTTCACCCTGTCTGATGTTCACAGTAAATGTTCTTGTCCTGATAAGGCTAATCCCTGCAAACACGTTGCTGCGGTTTACTATCAATTGGGCGATCGCTTTAGTGAAGATCCATTTGTCTTATTCCAATTACGGGGACGGACAAAAGAGCAAATTATCAGTAGTTTACGTCAATCACGCACCAAAAATGTTGAAACTTCTCAAACGGAAACATCGGAGGTTCAAGAGTCAACACCAGAGAAAAAATCCTCTGTACAAATAGATTCGTTTTGGCAATATAATGAGCCATTAGAATCTTCTTTGGTCGTTATTGCACCATCGACAAGCGAGACAGTTTTAGATGTGTTAGGGTCAATTCCCTTAGCAAAAGAAGAGGAAAATTTAACAAGTTTAACCGCAGTTGATGTTGTCATGAAGTATTTAGATACAGTCTACAAAGATGTCAGTCAGAAAGCTTTTTTAGCAGCAATGAATGTTGGAAGCGATTAAGCGAACAACGATCAGGGGGATTGAGCAAGCATCAGCATTAATTAAGTCAAGAGTCAAGGGTCAAGAATCAAGAGTCAAAAATTATTTTCCCCCATCTCCTTCATCTTTTCCACAACTTTGTATGCTAGATCATTTTGCTTGCGGAGAATGGAATGCTATAAAAGCAGAGTAATCCAGTCAAACACCCATGGAACTCCAAACCAAAATGATTGCAGTAGAACTTGCTGATGGGACTAGTGTCAGAGTTGAAGCTACACAAATAGGCGATCGCAAAATCAATTTTCAATCCCGCCCTTTTGAGGAAGTCACTACTGCAATTGAATCTCTTACCAAAGAAATTGCGGAAGCATTGCACAAGGTCAAGCCAGATAGAGCTAGTGTAAAATTTGGTGTTGATATCGGTGTTGAATCAGGTAAACTTACAGTTCTACTTGTAAAAAATCCTAGTACAGCGAATATAGAGATTACTTTGGAATGGGGTCACTAAACTGGTAGCTGATGGTACAGACCCCAGCATTTCTATATTTATTGTCTACACAATTAACTATTGGATTGGTGCGTTACACTGTGTTAACCACCCTACCTCTAAATATTACTAGAAAAATTTTTGTGTAAATCTTGTAGTTCTTCTCGCAATGATAGAGGTTGATAACCTAAAGAAAAAGCTTTGGAACTATCCAAAGAAACATCAGATGGTCGAGGTGCTGCCATTTTTACATCTTTCTGTTGGCAAGATTTTAATCCACTGTTGGGCAGTTGAAAAATATCGACTAATAATCGACCGAAATCATAGCGGGATATTCTCTCTTTTCCTCCTAGATGAATGTGACCACTCACTTTTTCCAATGCTAATAACAGTCCTTTTGCCGCAGTTTTTCCACTGACTGGTGTCCGAAATTCATCTATAAATAAATTTAACTCTTTTCCCTGTTTTAGAGTTTGAATAAAGACTTGTATAAAGCTTGTGGCTGTAGGTGTTTCCATGCCAAACATTAACGGCATTCGGCAGATAGCAGTCATAGGGTTACGCTCTAGCATACCTTCCTCAGCCATGACTTTTTGCTCACCATAAATATTCACAGGACATACAGGATCTGTCTCACAATAGGGAGCATTTAAACCATCAAAAACTAAGTCTGTTGACGTAAAAGCGCAAGGGATAGAATAATCTGCACAAAGTCCGGCAATATTGCAAGATGCTATGACATTAATTGCATGTGATTCATCTGGATGGGTTTGGCAAAAATTCGGTTGAGATAGTGCAGCGGTATGAATAACTGCTGCTGGTTGCACAGCCTCAAATATTTGTTTCAATTCTTGAAAATCTGTCAAATTCACTTTCAATATTTTTCTGCCAGGAATTTCTAAAGAATGAGAAAAGTAGGTTCCATAGACTTGCCACTCTTGTTGTGCCAGCTGACAAAGATGCCATCCTAAAAAACCGCTAGCGCCCGTAATTAATAGTTTTTTCATGTCTGAAATTTATACTTTGACTCAGATTAACAATAACAATTTTAAGAAGTAAGTTGAAAATATATAAATATAGGGTGCGTTAGGTTTACCGTAACGCACCCTACTTGACACTTGACTTAAAATTAGAAAATTATCGTATCAATTCTTGAAATTTCTTTTGAGTCCGAATTTTTTCAAAATCTAAGTCTGTTTTTGCTAATTTATCGTACTTACCAGGAAAAAGCTTAATTGCCTTTTGCAAGTTCTCAACTGCGAATTCAGTATTGTTCTGTAAAGCGTAGGTACAAGCTTTGTTGTAATAAGCTTCGTGCTTGTTTGGTTGCAACGCGATCGCCCTATCATAAGATGCTAAAGCTTCCTGATAACGCTGCAACTTTGTTAAGGCTATGCCTCTATTTATCCATGCTTCGTGCTTGTCTGGTTTGATGGCAATTGCTTTGTCGTAGGATGCTAAAGCTTCCTGGTAACGTTGCAATTTTGTTAAGACATTACCTTTGTTAAACCATGCCTCATGTCTATTTGGTTGGACAGAAATTGATTCGTCGTACGATTTTAAAGCATCCTGGTACTGTTGCAAAGCAGTTAATACATTACCTTTATTAATCCATGCTTCGGCTCTATTTGATTTAATAGATATCGCTTTGTCATACGCAGCTATCGCTTCATTGTAGCGACGCAAGTTGAACAAATGATTCCCTTGATTGAATAAACCTTCTGCCTTTTGAGCATCATTAGCTTCTGTAATGAGCTGGGCAACATTAATTTCTTGTATCACTTGGTTGCTATTTTGTCCAGATGATTTTGCCCAATTCTCACAACCAGACAACAGTGTAGTTATAAAAAAACCAGAAGCAACAAAGCAGCGCCAATTGACCATGCTTTACTACAGAACTCTTACATATCATCCTAAATCTTTTTCTTCGTTTAAAGAAGTATAAAGACACACTGATATTTTATAAGAATTATGCTTCAAGAAATGTATGAAAACTTTTATCAAACATAAATATTTGACAAAGTAAACCTCTAAAATCATACCATAAAATACATATTTAACAAGGTAACTTTTGGTGATTCTCTTAATCTTAAGAACCTGATATTTAAAATAGCAACATTAATTTCTCTCCTAAAGGGAATGTGATTGTATTGCTTATGGTGTTTTACAACTTGTTTTTAGAAATACTCAAAAGTCAAGAGTTTCTCTTGACTTTTGACTTGTGATGCTTAACAACTTTTATGAGTAAGTATGTAAATAAGATGCACAATAGCCGACAACAAAGTGTTGTGAAAGATAGCAGCTGATTTACCAATTGGGTAGGTTGCCTAGCTCCATACTCTCGTGGTTACTATGAAACAGCTGTTGAACTGAGGCGTGCTGGTGCCAAAATATAGTTATGCCGATAGAACCCAACTCCAACTCATCCCAGTTTTATAAACAAGAACCTGTTCCTGAACAAAACTTACAACCCGATGACTTCGAGGATGCAGGTGACAATGGCTTCATACCAGATGAACTTGCCGCTCAACAAGCCCTTGCCGCAGTTTCATCCATGCAATCTCCCCGCTATAGCGCTGCTCTCCAACAAGCAACTTCCACAATCCAAGGGCGAATTCGACCTGTCCCAGTAAAACTCAGGGCATTGTTGCTGATTTTAGTGGCGATCGCCATTATTTTCATTGGAATTGCCATAAATAACTGGTTAGTAGGAACATTGGGAACACTGGTTGCTTTGCTCATTTCCTTAGCTGTGCTGTTACCTGCATTAGTTCCTGCAGTACAAGAGTGGTTTTCAGCTCAAGAACGAGCGCTGTTTATTGCCTGTTTGGGAATTGTAGCAAGTCTTTTTGGCTTGGTGAAGTTCAGCGGTTTGGGCGATCGCATCATAGCTTGGGGAGGTCGAATTAACTGGGAAGCTTTTGGACCCCTAGCGGAATGGTTTGGCGCTTTGGGGCAAATTCTGATCGCCATTATTGCCGTCTTTGTTGCTTGGCGCCAGTATGTCATTTCCAAAGACTTGACAATTCAGCAAAACCTGCTTACCGTTCAGCAAAATATCATCACCCAGCAGCAAACGATTGATTCCTATTTCCAAGGCATCTCCGACTTAGTATTAGATCAACAAGGATTTTTAGAGGATTGGCCCCAAGAGCGGTTACTTGCTGAAGGACGTACAGCAGCAATCTTAAGTAGTGTAGATGGCAGTGGTAAAGCGAAAATTCTCCGCTTTCTCTCGCGTTCCAAATTGTTGACACCACTAAAACGCGATCGCCACCTTGGTCGAGCTATTCTTGATGGTAATGGCGGTTATGAAGAAGACCGGGAATCAGGCTTGCGTGTGATCGATTTAGGAGTCATGCTTGCGGGAGCAGATCTTACTGGGACTGATTTACGTTGGACAGACCTTTCAGATGCAAATCTTGTCCGCGCTAACCTCATTGGCTGTGATTTGGTAAAAGCCAATCTTTCCCGAGCTATTTTATATGAAGCTAAACTCAAAGGTGCTGACTTAAAAGGAATTCGCCTCTTCTACGGTTCTGCTCAAACCGCCTCACCCCGCACCCGTACCGAACCAGCAAACTATAAAACTGGGGAACACACTGGTGCTGTGGTAGAAGATACAGATTTTACTGAAGTTCAGCGGATGTCTGAGTCGGTGCGTTACTATTGCTGCGCTTGGGGAGGCGAAAAAACCAGAGGGACTATTCCCGGTGGTTGCGAAGGGATTCCTAATAAGTTGGGTAGATAACCCGTTCAGCCTCTTGCACAAGTCGAGCAGATAAAAAGGGAGCAGGGAGCAAGGGAGAAAAGAGTTAATAAACATTAATTCTTCTCCCCCTCTCCCCGCCTCCCAAGCGTTCGCGTAGCGTGTCCGGAGGGCTCAGCGGGCTCCCTGCTTCTTCTACGTTGGAGGCATCACGACTTTCTTAGCTAACCCGAGAAGCTGCAATATTTTAATTGCCCACCAAGTCATATCAACTTCCCACCAACGATACCCGGCTTTTGCAACATTTGGATGAGCGTGGTGATTGTTATGCCAACCTTCTCCATAAGTTAAAATAGCCGCCCACCAGAGATTACGAGAGTTGTCCTTCAACTGGAAACGACGATAACCGCGTAGGTGAGCCGCAGAGTTAATAAACCAAGTGGTATGCCAAAGCACTACTGCTCGCAGAAAGACTCCGTAAATCACAAAAGACCATCCTCCCAAAGCATACAGTAGAAGAGCAACAGGAATTTGGAGTAGCAAGAAGTAGCGATCTAGCCAACGATAGAATGGGTCACGGTATAAGTCCTGGGCAAATTTTTTGTAATGTTGTTCGTCAAAAAACTCTGGGCGCGGGTAAAAAATCCAGAGCATATGGCTCCACCAAAAACCACGCTGGGAAGAATAGGGATCTTTTTCTGCATCTTCTGTATGCGCATGATGCAGCCGATGTCCTGCAACCCAAAAGATTGGTCCTCCTTGCATGGCGAGTGCTCCCAAGGTCGCGATCGCATATTCCAACCACTTCGGCAAATATAAACTTCGGTGAGTTAAAAGACGGTGATACCCCAAACAGATGCCTATGCTGCCAAACAGCCAGTGGAGGAATATCATCACTCCCAACGCCGACCAAGAAAAACACCAGGGAGCGAGCATTGCCAAGGCATGAAAGGTACCAAAAAATGCGACATTGCTCCAGCTCAGAGTTAGTGGCTGCTGACCAACAGCCGCATCTGAGGAGTTTATTTTCATGAATCTTTCCTTTAACGTAAATACCTGTGTTTGTGCTAAGTCATGAGTACTCGGCACTATAAAGTAGAATGAGAAGATGCAAGTGCTACTTACATTTCTCAGCTTAGCAAAGGTAAAATATAAATGCAAGTGTCACTTGCAATTTTAATTATGTCTAGTGAAATAATCTCAACGCGACAGCGACTCATTAATGCAGCTATGGAGTTATTTGCAGTTCAGGGAATTACCGAGACGACGACAAAAGCCGTCGCGGAATTAGCAAAAGTTAATGAAGTGACGCTATTCCGGCAATTTGGTAACAAGCACGGATTGGTTCTAGCGGTCATTTCTGAATCGCCAGTTTTTGAAAAATTAGGTGAATCCTTGAAAATGCAAGCGAGCCAAAATCCCAGTATTTACCAAGCTCTCAAAGACTATTGCGAAGACCGCATAGAGGCTTTAGAACAAGTCCCGGAATTGGTACGCTCTGTAGTTGGTGAGGCAGGAAAATATCCAGTAGAAAATCGTCAGGCACTAGGAAGAAGTTTAAGTCAAGCCAACCTCTATGTTGCCGAATATTTAGCAACAGTCATGGAGCGCGAGCAATTACACACGCAATTACCAGTCCAAAAGCTAGCAAGTTTACTCAATAGTATGTTACTCGGGTATGCCGTGATTGAGTTTACCAGTGAATTCCACGAACTTTGGCATGATAGAGATGAGTTTTTGGAAAACTTGGTGGCGCTGTTTTTCAAGGTCGCCACACAATCCTCAAATCAACTCAACAATGAGGTGATTGCGAGAGAAAAGGTCGTAGATTTACCAGCCAATTTAGTCCACTCGATTCTGCAAAGAGCCAAAAAATCAGGTCTACGAGATTATGCCCTCATATACGTTTTGTTTGGAGCAGGTTTATCTCCACAAGAAATTGTGAATTTGGAGCGAATGCATCAAATCAGCGATGCCAACCAGCACATATTGCAAATCACTCAGGGTGCTGTTCGACAAGTCCCCGTTAATCAGTGGATCATGGGTAAGCGCTATGGCTCTTACACTCGCAATCCTTTGACTCAATGGTTAAATACTCGTAAAGATGATCACGCTGCACTATTTCTCAATGACAATGCAATGCCAATTGCAGAGGGAGAAATACAAGAGCGTTGGCGGATATTAACTGAGGGATTATTAACACCTGAAGGGCAACAGCCAATTATTGAGCAAGCTCAACAGACATGGTGTGTAGAAATGTTGAGCAAAGGAATGAATTTGGACGATATGAGTATAATTACAGGCTGGAATCTCCCAAAATTACAGCCGTATGCTCGTAGAGCCAGAGAGAAATCTGCTTTAGAGCGAGCAATTCGCCTCGATTATAAATCGAGGCAGACAAATCGGGATTAAGTCTCGCCTTCACGTACTGTGAGGATTTCAACACCATCTTCTGTCACAGCGATAGTATGCTCAAATTGAGCGGAAAGTTTGCGATCGCGTGTCACAGCAGTCCAACCATCGCCTAGAACCTCGACTTCCCAAGTGCCTTCGTTAATCATCGGCTCAATGGTAAAAACCATACCAGGTCGCAGACGTTTTCCCTTGCCACGCGTGCCAAAGTGGGGAATCTCCGGTGCGGTGTGAAAAATGTTGCTCACACCGTGTCCGACAAAGTCTCGCACCACAGAAAAGCCTTGTGCCTCAGCATACTCTTGAATAGCTGCACCAATGTCTCCAACGCGTGCTCCTGGCTTGACCTCAGCAATACCCCTTCTGAGGCATTCTTCTGTCACCTCAACTAGGTTTTTTGCTTTTGGGGAAGGTGTACCAACGAAGAATGTTTTGGATGTATCACCGTGATAGCCATCAACAATTGGTGTGACATCAATATTGATGATGTCACCTTCTCTAAGAATTTGCTTGGCATTGGGAATGCCGTGGCAGATGACTTCATTCACACTCGTGCAGATTGACTTAGGAAAGCCTTTGTAGCCAAGAGGGGCACTTTTTGCTCCATGAGCTTGCGTCCATTGTTCAGCTTTGTCATTCAGTTCGAGAGTGCTAACCCCTGGCTTGACGAGTGGTTCAAGATAGTGTAGAAGTTCGGCTGCCAAGCGCCCAGCCTTACGCATCTTGTCTAGTTCTCTGTTGGATAAAATAACAATTGTTTCGGTTTTCATTGAAGTTTAATCTAAAGCATCGTCCAAGATCACTGTTACCCCCATTTGCGCAGAACGTCGTGCCGCATCTGCAACTTTAAGAGTATACAAACTTTCTTCTGGGGTGACGTATAAGGGAGTACCATCAATGAGATGGTCTAATACCATTGTCGTATCTTTCGCAAACAAACCTCGACGATTACCAACTTCTATCGGCCGCGTTTCTCCTGACTGTACTAAAACTCCTGTGTCGCCATCAAAAATTAATCCGCCGTCTTCCCCATGAACTTCAAACTTGCGTTCTGACTGCCATAAGGTTTCGCCTTTACCGTAAATCACTTCGCCTAACAGTCCACTGCTAAAGGAGAGTTGAGTCAGGCATAAACAGCTTTGGTAATATTCTGTCTCCGTCTCCCAAAATCGGTTATGACAGTTTACTGATGTCACTTTACCAAACAAATCCACAAGACGATGTAATCGCGAAAGTGCGCCAATTAAAGGAAAGCCGAAAAGCTCGTGATTGTAAGTCCATTTGCGTGGTGCAGGACCTTCGGGCTTAATCGTGTTGTAGCGCACAAAAAAGACTTGACCCACTTGTGGCAGATGTTGCTTCAAGGCTTGATGTAAATTACCCAACAGTTCAATATGTTCTACATGCAGGAGTTTTTTTTGTGCTTTTGACAGGGCAATGAGTTCTTCGGCTTCTCCTACATCCACAGAGAGTGGGTATTCTACAACAACATGTTTGCCGCTAGCAAGTGCTCTGCGCGCAATTAGACCATGATCCCGAGTCACAGTACAAATCATCACTAGGTCTATATCGTCGTGCTCTACCAGTTGTTGCCAAGAATTGATGACCTGAGCCTGATAATCTCTGGCAAAGGCTTCTGTCCTCTCAGGTGTATGACCAACAACAGCGACTAAATGAGAGCGCTCATCATGCAGCAATGCTTCAGCCCGTAGCTTTGCTGCATACCCAGTACCAACTAAACCCACCCGTACAGGTCGTTTTTGCGAAAAAGCAGAGTTATCGTACATTATTATGTCACCGCTTAGTTTATTGCTCTTCTAGGCGAGCAAGAAAGGATGTCAGAATGTAGAAAATTGAAAAAACTATTTTGAATTTGTAATTGTTCATCAAAATTGATTTTCCATGACTTCCTATTCCCCTACACCACCACACCATGGCTGAATAAGCAACCTGAAATTGGTCTACCTGGTTATTTTTTTATACATTGATAACTTTTTGGCTCATTTATAACTTTATTTAATAATCTAGCAAGTAGATACTCAGAAATATAAGAAAAACTTATCTTGATTAACTAACTAAATTTCATTACTAATCGAGTTCAAATTCCGGTTGCATCCTTTTATTTTTCTCGTAGTATCAGAAGTGAAGCAAATTTTAATAGACGGCTGAGCCGGTGGGAACAGCCGTAGTATTTGCTTTAGGATAACTTATACGGTCCGATTGCAAAAGAGAGGATGACAAAATGGCAACTTATAAGGTCACACTGATTAACGAAGCTGAAGGATTCAACGAAACAATAGAAGTGTCAGATGATGAATATATTCTAGATGCTGCTGAAGAGAAAGGTTTTGACTTGCCTTACTCTTGCCGCGCTGGCGCTTGCTCTACTTGTGCTGGAAAACTCGTCTCTGGTGCTGCTCCAGACCAGTCTGACCAATCTTTCTTGGATGATGACCAAATGGAAGCTGGATATATCCTGACTTGTGTTGCTTACCCAACCGGAGACTGTACCATCGAAACCCACAAGGAAGAGGAACTCTACTAAAGGTTAGGCAGCTCAAACATCAACCTCTTACAAGAGTCTTCCATGTCGTAAAGACACAAAAGGAAAAGAAGCAGTATCAACAACAGAAGTCATCTGCTGTGTCTGCTCCAACACCTACTTTGGCACAAAGTCTAAATTCATGTTGTATAAGCAGGAACAGAGGGAATTCCTCCGTTCCTGCTTTATTTACTTATATTCTAGCAATCTTCCCAAGAAAGCCTCAGTTAACTTATCTGGGAAACAGAGGATTTGGAGTTTAATGTACACTTGCTTGGTTAATTTGCTCCATTCCGTTGTAGAGAATTTGAATTTTAGTCCCAGGATAGTAGAACTGGAGAATCTTTGGACTTGACCAGCCTAGTTTAGCGAGATTTTGAGCACCTATTTGACTCAAGCCAACTCCATGTCCCAAGCCACCACCAACAAAGGCATATCCCCAAAGTTCTGATTTGCCTTTATTTAAAGGTTGTAGATAAAACAGTGTGCTGACAGGAGCAGCAAAGGCACTGCGAACCTCGTCTTTATGTAGAGAAAAGGTGCCAATATCTGTTTTGACATCGAGTTTGAGAATACGTCCGCTCTTGCTACGCTCTGCGACCTTCATCTCTCGGATAGTTTTAAACTTCGCATAAGGGCTTTTCTTCACCTTGAGAAATTTCTGTAAACCTTTGGTGATATCTTTCAAACTAGTTTCCCGTCGCCAACGGAATAAATCCCTCTGACTTTCATTAAATCCTTGTTTGAGACTGATAAACCGTTGAAATTCGTTTTCATCTGCTAAATTTCGCCCAGACAAATTCCACACACTATGACTTGGGGCATCTACTATCGGTTGCAGATAAGGACGATCATCACCATTCCAGACATCACTAAAGGAAGCAGTGATACCACCAGTTGTGGAAGAATACAACGCGTCCACAAGATCGTTTCCATACGTGAGAATCATACCCCGTGTTGCTGCGATCGCCCGATCTGTGTTCGGTGTCACTCCACTGAGCCCATAATACACTTGGCAGTGAGTATTTGCACACAACTGATACCCGTCTATTGCAAATCTATGTAAATTCCGTAAAACATAAGTTCGTGCAATAATCGCTTGTGCTTCCGTTGCTGACTTTGGTGCATTTGCACCAATTTCATAAGGCACGACACCACGCAAGTATGTTTCCAAAGGCACTTTATTAACTAAAGTATAGCTACCGTAAGCATTTGGCTGTAACGACATCTCTCCAGCGTAAAGACGTGCATTCTCTGGTTTTTTAGTCTCATTGACCCGAATCAAATTTTTGTCGCTACTAATTTCTAAATCATCTAGGTTGTAACGTTTGCCATCCACTTGCCAAGTGACTCGTGGTACCTTTTGCAGAACTTGGCTATCGACAAAAGTCATTTTATGACCAGCAGCTTGCACGCTCTGTAACAGCAAACGTCTTAGTAAGGGAGTATTATAAACTTCTCGTTTTGCCCAAACTTGCCAGCGATCTGGTTGGGCTATTTCCACCTCTATTCCCTTAGCACGCCAGTTTCTCGCACTGTCTTCAGCAGTTTCATAGGTGCGAAAAATTCCTAGCACAACCCTTTCCTCTACAACTGCTACTGGTAAAGATTGCATCAAGATTTCCAGCTTAACAGGGTTGGTTGTCACTAGAGTTTGCTGGCTATGACCATCTTTAAATTTCAGCCTCAAGCGATCGCCTTTGGTCGGTTCTAATTGCAGCTGTTCTGTAGGGTTATCTCCAAATCGCTGCACAATGCCAATCCTCAGTTCCACATCCTTTGTTCTGCTTGCAGGACCTGATGCTCCAGTCAGACCTAATAAACAAAATGTGGTCACTACGGTGTAAGAAATACGCCAGATGATTTTCATGGAATCTTTATTCTGCAGCCACAGCTCTTTAGAAGTGGATGATCGCAAAAATCAGTTACGAAGTTAGAAGGATAATCTCAGACCTACTTGGGTGCAAGCCCCCACACCGGAAAAATCTCAAAATTAAACAAAATTAAAGCGGATCATCCTAACATCAAGACCCCCTTTTCATATTTGGGGTTCCTTTTCGGTCTTTTGACTTCCCTATGTAGTGTAGTAGTTTTTGGCACAACTTATCTGGTAAACCCAATACTAATTTTCTCTTTTTATAAGTTGCAAATCAAAGTCATAATGACTATGATTTATAAAGAGCTACTAAACTAAGCAATAAATTCTGATTGATGTCAGTAGTTTGAGAAAACCCCAGTCATCAACAAAAATCATTTATGGTCAAAGTTCAAGAAATTCCTTTAAATCAAATACGGCGACCTTTGCCACGCATAAACGATCCAGAAAAAGTCAAAGCCTTAATGGAATCAATTGCTGCTATTGGGCAGCAAGAACCAATTGATGTTTTAGAAGTCGATGGGCAGTACTATGGATTTTCTGGATGCCATCGCTACGAAGCTTGCCAACGTTTGGGTAAAGAAACCATCCTAGCCCGAGTCCGCAAAGCTCCCAAAAGTGTTCTCAAGATGCATTTAGCGTGAAGTTCGTTTGTTGAATAATATACGTATATAGCTAGAGACGTACAATAGCGCGTCTATACTCATAACCAGGAGAAAACTATGCCAACTCAAGCTTTCCCAGTAAATATCGGCATTGACGAAGCAAGCAGAGCTAAAATTGCTGAAGGTTTGTCTCGTGTGTTGGCTGATACCTATACCTTGTACCTAAAAACTCATAACTTCCATTGGAATGTTACAGGACCAATGTTTCAAACTCTGCATTTATTGTTTGAGACACAGTATACAGAGTTAGCAACAGCAGTTGATTTGATTGCCGAACGAATTCGAGCATTAGGCTATCCTGCACCTGGTACTTACAGCGAATTTGCCAAGTTGAGTTCAATTCCAGAAACTCCTGGTGTTCCCAAAGCAACGGAAATGATCCGCCTGCTTGTAGAAGGACAAGAAGCCGTTGTTAGAACTGCGCGGTCTATTTTCCCTGTAGTAGATGAGGTCAATGACGAACCCACTGCTGATTTATTGACTCAGCGGATGCAGGTACACGAAAAGAATGCTTGGATGCTGAGAAGTTTACTGGAAGAATAAAGGTGGGGCTGTGATTTGTTGGTGAGCCAGTGGCTCACCACTTATAGCTCACTCCTAGTGTGAGCATTCGATAATAAAATATTTGTAAGTTGTCAACCCTCTTGGGGAGAATTCAAAATTCAAGCACAATGAATTCAAAATAAAGAATCCTATTTTTGAACTTTGAATTTTAAATTGCTTAACAATGTCCCACACCGATTTCACTCAAAAGTTGCATGATTTGATGCAACGGGTGGGTATTTCTAGTTTTAAAGCTCTGAGTCGCACCGCTGGTGTCTCAGAACGCCAGCTTTTACGGTTGCGGCGGTTCGGTGTTGAGCAAATGCGAGTAGATGTTCTGCTCAAATTATCGCAAGCGCTGCAAATCACCTTAACTGATTTAGTTACTACTTTTTCTCAGGTTGAGTTAGTGAGAGACAACCAGACACCAACTCAAGACTTGTTACAATACGTAGCAGAATTAAAAAAAGAATACGAGCGATCGCAACAGCAAATACAACAACAACGACAAGTATTACTCCAGGAGTTCCAGCAGTTAAGCTTGCAACTCTTGGAATCTTTGTTGTTGCAGTTTCCTACAGCGGCACATAAAGCACGAGAAAATCCTCAGTTACCAGCAGTCAATATCGTTTCCTTGGTGCAAAAACCTCTAGAAAGACTTTTGCACCAGTGGGGAGTGGAAGTCATAGCACCTGTAGGAGCTGAACTTCCTTATGATCCCCAACTACACCAGCTTATGGAAGGAGATGCACAGTTAGGTGAAATCGTCAAGGTGCGTTACGCTGGTTATCGCCAAGGTGAGAGGTTGCTACATCGAGCTAAGGTGAGCCCCGTTTCACCAGGAGTGTAGGGAAGGCGGGGTGTGATGTCTTATACTCCTGCAAATGTGGATACAAGAATAGCAGAAAAAGGCACTCACTGTTAACAAATTATAAACAAATGATTCCTCATCAATCTTCATTTATTATTCCAAACTTTCACATAGCGATGTAGCAAGCTTCATTTTAAATGAATTAATATGAGTTATAGAATGACAAAATCCGAAAACGTTTATACTAAATAAGTGTTCCAAATTTATGACAGAGCAAGTAAAAGTTGTTTTTCTTAGTGGAAGTTTAGGCGCTACTCAATCACAAGAGTTGAAAGAAAGAATTCAGGAAATTTTGGAAAAAGAAACCAGTGCAAAAATAGTATTAGTGAACTTAAAAGATGTGACTTTTGTAGATAGTTCTGGCTTGGGAGCTTTGGTATTAGCTTTTAAAGCGCTACGATCTGTGGATAAAAAATTAGTGCTCTGCTCGATTAATGAACAAGTTAGGATACTGTTTGAACTGACAGGTATGGATAAAGTCTTTGAAATATTTTCTAATCAAGAAGAATTTAACAAGGTTGTAACATCTAAAATTAATTAATCGAATTTAATATGAATTATAGATAAATCATCATCGAAAGCTTCTTTAGAATTCAAAGAGGTGATATATTTTACTATCTGGTCAAGTTTACCCTCGAATCGACGCTGGGAGTTCACAAGCATCTGAATAAAAGCATCTAAGGTCCAAATTGTACCATCTGATTTAATGATTTCATAAGCGCCATCACTAAAAATATAAAGGGAACTAAACTCTTCTATATTGCAATAGTCATCTACATACTTTACCTGTGGAAACATACCCACTGGCACACCAGGAGTTCTTAATCTTTTGATTTCAGTTGAAGTTGGAGATGTTCTAGAGAGTAAGACTGCTGGCGGATGTCCTGCACTTGCATAAGTTAATTGGCGATTAACTCTGTTATAAACTCCATACCAAATAGTAAAGTATTTATCATTTTGGTAATTCATTTGGAAAGTGTCATTCAATGCTTGCAAGACATCACTTGGTTGATAATAGTTTAGGTCTTTAAGAGCATGCGATCGCAGTAAATTCAGCACAGAAATTGAGGGGAGAGTTGCTTTGAGACCATGTCCAGCAGTATCTAATAGATAAATGGCTAAATAGTCAGAATCAAGCCAGTAGTAATCAAAACAATCACCGCCAAGTTGGCGTGAGGGAATGAACTGAAAATTGATGCTTAGAGGTTGCGTCATTGGGGGAGGTAGAAGAGAACGCACATATTCTGCGGCTTCTGCTAATTCTGCTTCTAAAATTTGCTTTTGCGTTTGCAAATCTCTACTTAATTGATGCAAACGTAAGCCTGCTCTTACCCTTGCTTGCAACTCATTATGTTCAATAGGTTTAGTGATAAAGTCATCAGCACCTGCATCTAGCCCCTTAACGAGATCAGCTACCGAATCCAAAGACGTTAATAAGATAAAGAATGTAGTAGATAACTGGGGATCTGCCTTAATGTATCGGCAAACTTCCAACCCATTCAACCCTGGCATAACCCAATCACAAATAATGAGCGCCGGACAGTTAGCAATTGCCTTTGCAATTCCTTCCTGACCATTACTAGCAGCAAGGACCTCATAACCTTGTCTTTCCAGCATTCTGGTAAGAAGTATCTTTACTGCCGGATCATCATCAATTACTAAGATTTGAAACACACTAGTCATCAATCAGTAGTCATTCATCAATGATCATCAGTCAATAGTCATTAGTCAATAGTCAAAATGCTGAACTTTGGACTATAACCTGACCTAGTATCTGGGCTTTTGACTATCTCCCTGGTTGATCATGGAGGGGAAAGAGGATTTAGCCATAAGAGAATGGAGCGTTTGAGCTGATTGAGGTCCCGGTAAACTTCTTGTTTGAACCACTGTCCAAAAGCATCAAAGGGTGTGAAAGATTCTCCCGTCTGCCATTTAATATCTTGCCCCAGGGGTGTAGTGTGAGTGCCAGTGAGCGTCTGTACTGTGACCATCTCCGGAAAGCGTTGTTTCAGCAGTTCAGTTAAAGCTGCTGATTGATCAAGGGAGTCGTTGGTAAATTTTATCAGTAGATTGCGACGAACGTGATAGCGCTCTTGTACAAGTTTGTTGGTTTCTAACGGTGAAGGCGTAAACTCGACGGTGGCGGCTAAATTGAACTGTTCGATTAAGGGAATAGCCTCCCGTGCTGCGTAGTTGTTGAAGGATATGAGAATATTGCCGGCACGTTCTACAGGAAGGAGGCTACCAATAAGCAAGTGGAGTTTGCATCCCATACTATGTCCAATCCCGTAAATGGGAAGGGAGCGCTTGCGTATTGCCGAAGAATCGTATAAACGTTCCAAGGCACGTTCAAAGTTTAACAGTACAGATTTTGCGATCGCAGTATGGTCCAAAATGTTCACAAACGGCGTAGCAATGACAGCATAGCCTTTGCTTGCCAGTTGTTCTAGTAACCAGCGGTAAGTCAGATGAGGTGCGGTAGCAACAAATGCGCCACCCAAGAAGTGGATGATACCAATAGGATTTCGCGGAACGAGTACCCAGTTACCAGATATTTCTTGCCAGTCCATGTAAACAAGGTAAAAGGTCTGAGATAGAAACTAAAAATTTAATACTTTTTCATATTAAGCCTTATTCACTGTTGTTGTGGGATGAGTACTCACCACCTCAACACCCTTTGAGAGTGAAGACATACATATTGATTCCTATGCCCCCATTCCCGAATATCGCTTTAATCCCCGTCGCCATAGCAAACGATTCAAACCGAAAAATAGCAAAATCCACCCCACCATTGACAAAAATCCCCGTCCTAGATCTACGGGTAGACCTACTAAAATACTTGCAGGAAAATCAATCATATAAGGAAACGGAGTGCAAAGTACGATCGCCCGCACAGGTTCAGGAAAAACCTCCAGAGGCGCAATCATTCCAGACAAAAATAAATAAAACAGAAACCAAAAATTTTCTACAGCACTAGCTCGTTCCGTCCAAAAGGCAAGCATTGCAAATGAGTATTGCATCACAAAACGCAAAGCAAAAGCTAGCACTGCTGCTAGTATGAATAGCAAAACATTTGCTAAACTTGGCAACCAAAAAGCCTGCGGGTAAAGGATAAAAAATATCACCAGTAGCAATACAGCAAAAGGTAAACGGGCAGCTCTTTCAGAAACATGGGATGCAATATGATGCCAAACTGGATCAATAGGTTGTAGTAAGCGAGGTGATAGTTTTCCTTCTACTATTTCCTTTTCAAACTCCCAAACGACCCAAACAACAGTGATTTGCCTGAGAAGAAAAACAGTAATAAAGTAACGGGTAAAATCTACAGGTGATAGACTGAAGCGCCCTCCTTGTGATGCTTGTATCCAAACTCCCATAAGAATAATTGGCAGAGAGTTTGCCAATACCCATAAAATGAGTTCCGCCCGATACTCAACCATGTAAGCGTAGTACACTGACAAAAATGTCAGGGCTTTCCTGAAAATTCGCTTCATCATCAAGATTTAGTTATTAGTTTTTTTCTGTTACCCCAAACGAGCAAATTAGCCATTTAAACGCTAACTACGCCTGCTTGAAAAACTTGCCCAATCACTTCTTCGACTGGTGGCTCTGTCACTGTCAAATCGACAACATCTAAATCTGCTAAAATTCTTGCCACCGTGCGAGTAAGTTCCTCTTGCTGCACCATAAAACACACAGAGCGCCCTTCTATGTGTCGTAAATCACCGTACAACATCAGTTTTTCCTTAGGTAGAGGATTGGTTAACTCCAAATGAACTTCCCGATAAGGGGCAAAACGTTCCAGCAGTCCATCTAAGCTGCCGTCATATATCAACTGTCCTTGGTGAATGAGCAGTACTCGCTGACACAAAGCTGTAATATCAGCCATATAATGGCTTGTTAAGAGTACTGTCGCCTGATACCGCTGATTGTACTCGCGCAAAAAATCACGCACCCCGACCTGAGCATTTACATCCAGTCCCAGTGTAGGTTCATCTAAAAACAGGACTTGAGGACGGTGTAAAAGTGCTGCCAAGAGTTCCGCCTTCATGCGCTCACCCAAAGATAGCTTGCGCACTGGTTGAGTAAGTTTGCCTTCCAGCGTCAGCATTTCGGTTAATTCCCCGACCCGATAACGGAACTCTTTATCAGAAATGTCATAAACAGCAGCGTTAATCTTGAGAGAATCTAGAGCGGGCAAGTCCCAAAGCAATTGCTGTTTTTGTCCCATCACCAAGGTAATTTTTTGCAAAAACGCTTCTTGGCGACGAAACGGAATATGTCCTGCAACTCTGACTTGACCGCTAGAAGGATGAATCAGCCCTGTAAGCATTTTTAGCGTCGTGGTTTTCCCAGCACCATTTGGTCCCAAAAATCCCACAACCTCACCAGGTGCAATTTCAAAGGAAACATCTTGAACTGCTTTGATTTGTCGGTAAGTGCGGCGGAAAAAATGGGTAATTGTCCCTGCAATGCCTGGTTCTTTAACAGCGACAGGATAAAATTTGCTCAGGTTTTGAGCAATGATGATGGACATAGGTTTTAGCGTAGACGTCCCGATCGCAAAATACTAATGATTAACCACAACCCTAACAGACTAGCGGCAGCAAATAACACATTGCTCAAAAAGGACAACTGCGATGTCCGTGCGTTGCTAGAAATAATTGCTGCGCCCATAATCAGTGAACCTACTAGGATACTAAAAGAAAGACGATTGGCAGCATCATCTGTGGTGCGGCGAAAACTATCTAGACCTCGCACTGATAAATTCCACTGTAGAGATTCCGAGGTAATTCTCTCAAGCAGCAACTCTATCTGACGGGGAGATTGTAAAGTGAGACTTTTGAGATCCAAAGCTGTTCGCAAAAGAGAGCGCTCTGGACTATCGCCAAATAGCTGTCGGCGAAACAAATCTGTGAGTAATGGCTGAATTTCGTCGATAAAGTTCAACTCTGGATTGAATCCCCGTGCTACCCCCTCTAAATTAGCTAGGGTTTTGGCATATAAGCCCATGTTACTGGGCAAACGAATTTTATTGTTGCGAGCAACTTGCAAAAGTTCGTAGATGATTTGACTGAAATTGAGTTGAGACAAGCTCAAGTTGTAATACTTTCGTAGCATTCGGTCAT
Source organism: Nostocales cyanobacterium HT-58-2 (assembly GCA_002163975.1). GTDB lineage: Bacteria > Cyanobacteriota > Cyanobacteriia > Cyanobacteriales > Nostocaceae > HT-58-2. The sequence goes on from CP019636.1 coordinate 1,580,252, forward strand.
AATCATTTTCCAGTTTAACCATAGTCACTGGCTGCGTAGACTCTGCAAGCTGCAAAGTTAACTGAGCGCATCGCTGAGCATCTAAATCAACAATTGCCAACAACATTTCTGTCAATATCTGCTGCGTACGGGGATCAAGCCGTCCCACCATGCCACAGTCTAAGAGGGCAACGCGACCATCTTTGAGATAAAACAAATTCCCTGGATGGGGATCAGCATGAAAGAAGCCATCAATGTATAACTGCTGAAAGAAAGCGCGGAATAATAGGGTAGTAATTGCTTTGCGCTTTAGGGCAGGATCTTTGCCATTTTTGTCACTATCAAGATTCGCCGCCAGCAGAGGAACTCCGTCCAGCCACTCCATCACCAGTAATTTGGGTGTTGTCAAATCCCAATCAATTTCGGCAACAACTAATTGTGTGGGATCAAACCAACGACTTTGGGATAAATTGCGTCGTAACTGGTCGGTGAAACTCGCTTCTCGGAGAAAATCCAACTCTGCTTCTAGCGCTTTGGTAAACTCTTCAGCTATGGATTTGATTTCATAAGTTTGCCCAAATTCAGTACGAGCCACTAAATCGGCAATTCCTTGAATTAAAGCGATATCTTGGGCAACAGTGACATCAATTCCTGGTCGTTGGACTTTGAGAGCGACTTCTCGACCATCTGCGAGTGTGGCTTTGTGTGTCTGGGCAATGGAGCCAGCTGCTACTGGAATAGCATTTATTGTGGTGAAGACTTCTTCTAAGGGGCGTTTGAGTTGTTTGCGAATGACAACTTCTATATCTGCCCAGGGAACTGGGGGCACCTCGTCTTGTAGTGTTGACAATTCCTCAATGTATGATGCGCTGAGTAGGTCTGGACGGGTAGAGAGTAACTGACCTAATTTGACGTAGACTGGTCCTAAATCCACCAGGATGTTTTTTAAAACAGCAGGTGTAGGTAGCTGAGGTTCATCAGCTTTACCTCCAGTCAACAGACGTCGCATATAGTCCCAGCCATTGCGAAGCAGGACTTCAATGATTTCTCTTTGACGAGGAACAGTTTGGGTGAGGAACATGGGTTTAAAGGACCGCAGAGGCAAGAAAGGGTAGAGAGCAAGAGCAACAAAAGGATTAAAAAGGTACGCAGCAGGGAATAACTATGCACCTGAAGCCGTTTGTGGAACTCCTGGTTTCTAAGACTTTGCTTGCTTGAGCGCAATCCTTGAATCTTTGTAAAGATGATTGTACAGCTTCTTTTAAACTTTGCTCACTCAACATTCGTTTGACGTAATTGGAGCAGGAATCCCCACCGTGTAATAGACGATGGGAGCACGAAAATCTTTTATGAGGAGAAATATATTTTTGGTAAGCAATAATGCTGTTTATTGCCATGCTCTTGGCTAGAGGTTGATAACTATTGATTAGCATAATTGTTCAAATGAAATAGGAGACAGAAAAGTTATACTGGTAAATACACCTTTTAAACCTCTGCCAAGAGTTTTAAGTTTTAAAGCAAGTGAGTAAAACGGGGATCGCTCTGCAGGGTTTTGAGGACTTGCTTAATCTCTTGAGTCCGGTCTTTTTTGACAATTAGGGTGACGTTGCGATCGCGCACAATCACCACATCTTCTAAGCCAACGGTCACAATAACATCGTCGTCATTTGAAGAATAAACGATCGCTCCCTGTGTATCGAGTCCCACATGAGTTGCTAACTCAACGTTAGCAGTGTCTTCTTTTTTCAGTAAACGTTCAATGGCATTCCAATCTCCTAAATCATCCCAGCCAAAATCTGCTGGCAAGACATAGGCTATATCTGTCTTCTCCATCAAGGCATAGTCTATACTCTTTTTAGGTAGCTCTGGATAAATATTGGACCCATATTTTTCTATCGGTTCAATAATTTCTGGAGAATGTCTGTGCAGTTCCTTGAGAACAATGCCTGCTTGAAAAATGAACATCCCGCTATTCCAGCTAAAGCGTCCCGTAGAAAGAAAATTTTCTGCCGTTTGACGGTCAGGCTTTTCAGTAAAGCGGTTGACGTGATAAGCTGGCAACTCATTAAAGCTACCAATCTTTTCGCCTTGTTCAATGTAGCCATAACCAGTTGATGGAAAGGTTGGCTTGATCCCCAGTGTCACAATTGCTGCTTGGTTTGTCGCCAGATCTGTAGCTGCATTGATTGTGCGTGCAAATGCTTCTTGGTCGGCAATCCAGTGATCAGCGGGGAAAAAGCCGATGATAGCGTCTTCTCCGTAACGCTTTTTAATTTCCAAACTGGCCCAGGCAACTGCAGCGGCAGTATCCCTTCCCTGCAACTCGACAAGTAGATTGTCAGATGGTAGTTCAGGCAGTTGTTCTCGAACTCCTTGAGCTATCTGACTAGAAGTGATAACCCACAAGTTTTCCCAACCGCCTGCAAGTTTAAGCAGTCGATCAGCGGTTGCTTGCAGGAGACTTCTGTTACTGCCATCAAGATTCAGAAATTGCTTAGGGCGATTTTGGCGACTTAACGGCCAAAATCTTTCACCTTTACCACCAGCAAGGATGACAGGGAACAAGGGTCTAGTCATTGTGTCATAAAACCTTACTAAAGAACACTATAAGTGTACTGTGACAAACAAAAGTAATGAAGTATAAAGATGCTCATCAATGAAGTCAAAGAAAATAACACAAATGCATAACAAGAAAGGGTGAAGGGGAAAAGATGCAAGATAAAAATTTTACACTTGCGACTTCTTAACTTTAGATTTCAGGTGATCGTATTAACTGGCAAGATTTGTAGCTTGCATTAACATAACCTTTAGGGAGTGGATGAGTGGGGAGACTATAGTGGTGAAACAAGTGGCAGGTCAAGAAAATCAGGGGACATCTGGTGAATTACAACAATCCCCCAACCGGGTGATAGCAAGAAATCAAGACAATGTGTCACCTCAATTTGTAGCGTCTACAGGCTCTATTCCCAGCCAGCTTTACCATAGGTTGGGATTAGCCATGCCTCGATGGCTATTTTGGATACTGACAATTGTTGTAGGGATCACTTTATCGGGTTTGCTAGTATCTACCTTGGCACTTTGGACTCCACTTTGGAGTGACATAGACAGAACAGATGAAGAATTGGGATTAGGTGCAAAAGATCAAAAAATACCTCTGCCAGGAGAACTGTGGAGTAACATTTCCCAATACCATCTCACCCGACCAATGAATATTTTGGTAATGGGTATTGAACCAGTTCCTAGCAGTGTCAATGGCTCCCCGGAAAGTTTTTCAGGTCATAGCGATACGATACTGTTGATACGCGTTAACCCAAGCAACAAAACAATTCGGGTGCTATCGATACCTAGAGATACTATGATCGCTATTCCAGAACAAGGATTAACTAAGGTATCTGATGCTAACGTTAAGGGGGGTCCTGTCTTGGCAGCGCGGGTCATCAGCAGGACTTTGAGTAATGCACCTATTGACCGCTATATTCGTATATCCACAAGTGGCTTGCGACAACTGGTGGATCAGTTGGGTGGAGTCGAAATCTTTGTTCCCAAACCAATGGTGTATAAAGACGCAACAGGACACTTTTCAGTGAATTTAGTCAGCGGTTGGCAAACACTCAATGGCGAACAGGCAGAACAGTTTGTGCGGTTCCGCGAAACAGGAATGGGGGATTTAGACAGAGTCCAACGACAGCAAGCACTTTTGGTGGGATTGCGCGATCGCCTCAACAGTCCTACTGTCTTACCCAGGTTGCCTCAACTTATCCGCGTTATGCGAAAGCAATTTGACACTAACCTGAAGCTCGAAGAAATGATGGCATTGGTGAACTTTGGCTTAAACTTAGAGCGTGATAATTACCAAATGACCATATTACCTGGCATTTTCAGCCGTCTTAGCCAAGACCCCAATAGCTACTGGTTAGATTTGACTGGAAGAGTTGACTTACTCGATGACTATGCTGGGGTAACATTAGCGCGTACCTCATCCAGTGTCAAACCGCTGACTAGCCTCAAAATTGCTGTTCAAAATGCTTCTACAACACCTCAATTCACGGAAAAAGTTATTAATAGTCTTAAACAAAATGGTTTTACAAAAGTTTACGCTGTGTCGGATTGGCCCGACACTCGCAGCGAAACTAAGATTATTGTCCAGAAAGGTAATCGGCAAGCAGGAGAACAATTGCAACAAACTTTAGGTTTGGGTCAGGTTGAGGTGTCAGCGACTGGTGATTTGGAATCTGACATCACAATCCGTATTGGTAAAGATTGGAAGTAGTTATTAGGAGCCACTGCGTTCCGATAAGACCAGCGGCTCACAAAAGACAAGATTATGAAAAAAATCTTACTTCGTATACTGGGATTGATTGTTATTTGGGGTCTTGCTTGGTTGTGGGTATTGCTCACTCCCAGTCCAGCTTATGCTTGAGCAAAAATAATTAACTTTAAAAATGATGTATCCTTGACTGCCACAACTATCAAGCAGGAGGAACTAATTTTACCCCATACTTGGTCGTAGCGATTTCAACGGCTTTTTCGATTTCCTCGGGAGTTGGAGCGGAGACAAGAGCGCGCATTTCTTCCTCATTCATTGGCGCTTTCACTGGCTGACCCGCTTCTGCAAAAAACTGTTCAGGTCCTGCTGGTGTAATCCAGGCTAGCATTTTAGCAGGTTTTGACCCGATGTTCTTAAAACCGTGGCTCTGACCTTTGGGAAGGTGAAGGAAGGTTCCTGGAGTTGCGACGATTGTCTGCTTGTCAAGTTGGTACTCAACTTCACCCTCAAGAATATAGTGCGCTTCGTCTTGTTCATTAATGTGGGGTGGTGTCATGCTTTGCGGTTGCAGTACGACCTCGGTTAGCGAATATGCTCCACCTGTATCTTCCCCTACAGCAACAAAGGTGTAGAGGTCACCCCAAAACAAGTATGTGGAACCCTGACCTGGTTGAACTATAGTACCTTTGGAATTGACTGTCATTGTGATTCTCCTTATTGGAAATAATTTTATTTTTAATAGGTGTATTTCAAATCAACTGATGCTCTTTAGAGCAGTTTTGAGAATATTATTTGCAATGCAGTACAATGACCTTTCTTGCAAAAAACAACGTTAAGAATGGATACCGACTTACACCCCAACATTTCTGATTTTGTCAAAACTCCCCTGACAAACTCCTAAAATTCAGGTTAAATGTTTCAAGATATGCGCCTTGAGAAAGCTGTCAGGTACGATTTGTGACACAACAACAAAAAGCCTCTCGTTCTTTTGCTGGAATTGCTGGCATTATTGCCGTTGCTACGTTAATTAGTAAATTTTTTGGATTGGTACGCGAACAAGCGATCGCCGCTGCTTTTGGTGCGGGGGCTGTTGTCGATGCTTATAACTTCGCCTACATGATCCCCAGTTTTCTGTTGATATTGCTAGGTGGCGTCAACGGACCATTTCACAGTGCGATCGTTAGCGTCCTCGCCAAGCGCAAGCAAGAAGAAGCTGCACCCTTAGTCGAAACAATTACGACTTTGGTGGGTGGTTTGCTGCTTTTAGTGACCATTTTCCTGGTGATATTTGCCCCTAACTTAATTGACTTAGTCGCACCAGGTTTAGATACCATTCCTAACGGAGCATCAGTAAAAGCAAATGCCATCCTGCAACTGAGAATCATGGCACCAATGGCAGTTTTAGCAGGACTGATTGGTATTGGCTTTGGAACTCTCAACACAGCAAATCAATACTGGCTCCTTTCCCTGAGTCCTTTATTTTCCAGTATTATTTTGATTTTGGGGCTTGGTATCCTCGCTCTGCAACTAGGTAACAAAATTAGCTCTCCTCAATATGCCATTGTAGGTGGAATGGTTTTAGCTGGAGGTACATTAGCTGGAGCGTTCTTGCAATGGTTAATACAGCAAATTGCCCAAGCACGAGCAGGGCTTGGCACATTCCGCTTGCGATTTAATTTTAAGCAGCCTGGGGTCAATGATGTACTGAAAATCATGGGACCAGCAACCTTTTCCTCTGGGATGTTGCAAATTAACCTATATACGGATATGTATTTCGCATCCTTCATCCCCTCTGCTCCTTCTGGCTTGCGTTATTCCAATATATTGGTGCAAACCCCATTAGGAATTATTTCCAACATTATTTTGTTGCCTTTGTTACCAGTATTTGCTCGACTTGCAGAGCCAGATAATTGGCAAGAGCTAAAGTTGCGAATTCGCCAGGGACTCATACTCACTGCCCTTACTATGCTACCGATGGGTGCGCTGATGGTAGTGCTGTCTGTCCCCATTGTGCGGGTGGTTTATGAGCGTGGTGCTTTTACCCAAGCAGATTCAGGGCTTGTTTCTTCCATACTAATCGCTTCCGGCATTGGGATGTTTGTCTATTTGGGGCGAGATGTCTTGGTACGGGTGTTTTATGCTTTAGGTGATGGTGAAACACCATTTCGCATTAGTGTGATTAACATCTTCCTCAACGTCGTACTAGATTGGATTTTCTTTAAACCTTTTGGTGCTCCCGGTTTGGTGCTAGCAACAGTTGGGGTGAATTGCAGTTCATTTTTGATGCTGTTGTGGTTGCTTGATCGCAGGTTAAATGGATTACCTTGGCGAGAGTGGAGTTTGCCCATTCTAGGTTTGACTGCTGGTAGCATAGTTGCTGGTGTAGCAAGCTATGGCACTCTTGAGGTTTTGCAGCAGGTTTTAGGGAACAATGGTTTGCTCATTCAATTACTACAATTAGCGATCGCTGGTTTCGTTGGCATCAGCGTTTTTGCTGGCATTGCTGCCTGGATGAAATTACCAGAGGTCAATATTTTTGTCTCTCGTCTGCGTCAGCGTTTTTTGAAAAAATAAATAATAGTCAGATAATGCCTTATATTATACGTAAAAAACTTGGGTGCAGGCTCACCTAGCTGGGTGAAACAGTTTCACCCACTTGGATAGCCTAAGTGTGTGAGGTCAAATTTTGTAAAGAAAGGGACTCTAGTACTAGAGAGTATGAATTGTATTGAAATCTGGTAAGAGAAACCTATGAAACTTACAAAATTAGTCGCCTCTACAATTGCTGTTGCTTCTGTTGTCCTCTCCGCTGGTATTGCCTCGGCTCAAACAGCTCCAACTCAAGGCGCTGCAACACGTGGTCTAAACGGTAACTACATTGGTGCTGGTGTTTCTGCTGGCGTCACAAATGGCGGACGACAAAACGATGCGGCTACATTTGGTGGGAATGTCCAAGGACGCGTTGCTGTTCCTAATGCGCCTGTTTCAGTTCGCGGCTCTGTTCTGTTTGGTGGTGATTCAACAGCAATTATACCGACATTAACATACGATGCACCCATCGCTAAAAACACTAACGTTTACATCGGCGGCGGTTACTCCTTCCTCACCGATGAAGGACAAGCAAGCCAGTTGGGAAATCAAAATGCACCAGTCTTAACCCTTGGTGCTGAATCAGAAGTTGCCAAAAACGTAGTTGTGTATAGCGATGCCAAGTGGGGTATTGACGCATATAAAGGTAGTGACGCTGACGCTCTTAGCTTACAAGCCGGGGTTGGTTACCGCTTCTAGTCCTTCATAGTCACAAAAGAAGGATTTTGATGCAAAACCAAATGTATGCGAGCAGTGACAACACATTTCGGGAGAGCGATCGCCGTTACTCTGAAGGGTTTGGCTGCACAATAGACGAAGCCTGCCTTAGCAGGCTTAGTTTATAGAGGAAGTCGAACTGTAAATGTACTGCCCAATCCAGGTAGACTTTGAACAGAAATACTGCCTTTGTGTGCTTGGACGATTGCTTTAGCGATCGCTAATCCCAATCCCGAACCGCCAGAGGTGCGTGAGCGACCACGATCAACTCGATAGAAGCGGTCAAAAATTTGCTTTTGATGTTCTAGAGCAATTCCAATTCCTGTGTCTTGAACTTTGATAATCGCGTAACGTTCACTATCTTCCAAAGAAACCGTGACGTTTCCCCCACTAGGTGTTGCTTGAATTGCATTCACAATTAAGTTGGAAATTAAGCGATAAAGCTGTTCTTCATTTCCCATAACGTACAATTTTTTGGCAAAGAGCACCTGCTTAGAGAGATTTACCTGAGTCTCTAATGCCAAAAATGCTAGTTCCTCAATTAAGTCACTAATTAAATCGTTTAAACAGCAACGATGATATTCTCCTGTTAGTTGTTTTTGGTCTATCCTCGTTAATAGCAACAAATCTCCTACCAATTGTGAAAGGCGATGATTTTGTCGTTTGAGAACATCCAAAATTCTATGATCAGTTGTCTCGGATAAAGGCTTTGAGCTTGGTTGTCCGTGAAGTTTGATTGCAGCTTCAATAGTAGAGTGCATTGCTGCTAAAGGCGTACGAAACTCATGGGCGGCATCGGCAGTAAATTGTTGCATTTGTTGGTAGGAACGATATATAGGTTGCATTGCTCTTCCTGCCAACCACCAACTTGATAAACCAACAAAAATCATTGAAATTGGCAAACCCAGCCATAAAGTTAATCTCAAAAAAGCAAGATGTTGGTCTAAGTCAGTAAGACTCCGCGCTATTTGCATATAACCTAAAAGCTGGTTTTGGGAATGTAGAGATAAAGTGATTTGGCGATATCGAGTGCCATGGGAGTCTCTAAGGGTTTGCCAATGCTTTGATGGTGAGGGCATCGGTAATTTATCAAATGGTATACCTGCACTCGCAAACAGTTTTCCTGAGCGATCCAATAAGCGTATATAGTAATTAACTGGACTAGCTGCCTCTGCTATTGGTTGTTTAATGACTACTGTTTTAGGCAAACAGTTTGTTTGAGTTATGCATATTTCTAAGGAAAGTTCTTTAGCAAGTTGCTGTAAATGTCCGGGTTGCTGCCAAGCAGGCTCAATACTTTGACGCAGTGCATTTGCTACTGATTCCAAACCCTGGTCTATAGTTTCATGATAGGCATGGGCAACGACACTATAAACTCCCAAACCAGATAGCCCTAGAATACCACTCATCACGAGCGTATACCAAGCTGCTAGCTGCAACCGAGTTTGGTGGAAAAGTGAATTGCGTTCCATGCTTCTAGACATTATTTAAAGTGTCGTCAAGTCAGCAAAAATCAGCAGCTTGTTTCTGCAGCATGAATGTTTAAGCGATAACCTACACCATAAATCGTTTCAATCAAAGCTCCGCTCTCTTCTTCTCCCAATTTGCGTCTCAATAAGCGAATCTGTGCTGCTACTACATTGCTAACTGGTTCTGCACCAATTTCCCAAAGTTGATTAATAATTTGATCGCGGCTGATAATTTGGTTAGGATGCCTCATGAAATATTCCAACAATTGGAATTCCTTGACAGTTAACGAGAAGACTTGCTTTTTACCGTGACTATACTGACGAGTCAGTTCATGAGTACTGTAATTGAGCGTCAGGCAACCTACTTGTAAGCGTCGGGGTTGGACTTGAGGTGTCAGCGTTGCTCCTACGTAAGAGGCTCGCCGTTGCAATGCCCTTAATCTAGCTAGCAGTTCTGCCATATCAAACGGTTTAACTAAATAGTCATCTGCACCGCTATCTAGACCAATAATCTTTTCTTCCATCCGGTCTTTAGCAGTTAGTATTAATACAGGTAGAGTTAAGTGGCGCGATCGCAACCATTTGCACAATTCTAATCCTGAAACTCCTGGCAGCATCCAATCAAAAATTGCCATCGTGTATTCAGTCCAGCCAGTTTCTAAATACTGCCATGCTTGAGTACCGTCTAGAAACCAATCAACTACATACGCCTCATGACTCAAGACTTGTTTGATTGCTGCACCTAAATCTGCTTCATCCTCAACTAATATAAGCCGCATAGTCAATAGTTGCTTATCAGTACTAAAGCCTTTTTTAAATACGCTTTCACAAAAAAGTGAAATAACTATGAAATTTGGATTCTTCTTAAGATAGAAATATTGATGCTTGTATAGTTTTTAGATTCATACAAAAATGAATTTTTTGTTGAAAAGTGAAAACATCACACTTCCTTGTCCAAAGGCATAAATTGTTTGTACCATTTCAATTGGCTTAAGTAGCTTGAATTTCTCCACCTTGTGGTTTTGATAGCGCCTTTAGTTCTTCCCAATTGTAATGATGGGGTAATTCGATTGGTTTATCATTGGCTCCAAAACCCAACCCACTCGGTTGAATTTCGTTGATAGCTTCTTGGGCAAACCCAGCGAGCTTGTTGCCTGCAATGCCACCAGCAATAGCTCCTGTAATCCCACCAATCGCAGTACCAACCTTACCACCAATGATTGAGTGACCCAATGTAGCTCCTGCAACTCCACCTCCTACTGCACCTAGACTTGTCGCTAAGGGATGAGAATCTGTTTGTTCTGATGTGCTCTGTTGAGATTGAATTTGTGGTTGGTCTTGTGGTGTAATTTGCCGTTCATCGTTCGTCATGATGTTCGTCCTTTTTGTCTTTTTCAAAAAAGCAAAAAATAACTAATGACCATCTCATTTCATTCGCTCTGCTAGATGGTCACCGACGCGCAAAGCATTCGCAATAATTGTCAGGGTTGGGTTAACTCCGGAATTTGAGGGAAAGAAACTACTATCAACAATGTAAAGATTATTAACATCGTGGGTACGACAGTTGAGATCCAACACTGAGGTTTTTGGATCGCTGCCAAAGCGGCAAGTACCACATTGATGAGCCACTGCTTCTAGCGGAATTTGATTGCGTGGATAGAGGCTAAAGGGAATGACATGCATTGCTTTTTGTGGGATGGATTTCATCACTGATGTCCAGCGATGAACTAGACGTTGGGCAGCTTCAGTATTATTAAGGGTGTAATCTATGTACAGTTTTTCACCGTTAACATATACACGATTGTTAGGGTCGGGCAAGTCCTCAGTTTGTAGCCACCAGCCTACTGATCGCTCAGCCATCTGCTGGAGTGCAAACTCTGGTATCAGTTTCACATATGGTGCTAACAATGGGGGCGCTTCTGCCGGAATCATATCTGCAAGAACATCTCCGGTGTTTTGTACCATGCCCATGGGGTAGGGAAAATCTGGTTCTCCCCAGTAAAAATCGTTAACACCAATCGTCTTTTGAAATTTTGCTTGGTAGGGTTCAAGGTGAATTGACAACAGTGCAAACTCTTGCTGCTTCATCAAATTGCGCCCTACTTGGTCGGAACTGTTCGCCAGTCCATTAGGATAGGTGTCGTTAGCAGAGCGCAACAGTAGAGCAGCCGAGTTGATAGCTCCACAGGCAACCACGACAATATTAGCCGAGAAACGATGCAATTCGCCGTTGACATCGGTTTCGACTGCGGTGACTTCTCGCCCAGACTGACTAGTATGCAATTTGAGGACTTTGGCTTTTGTCAATAACGTTAAGTTAAGGATATCTCGAATGGGACGAATGGCATTTACCTCGGCATCAGCTTTGGCGTGGACAAGACAGGGATAGCCGTCATGAGTATCACAGCGAATGCAGGGACTTCTAGTAAAGTCAGCCTCGTTTAACTTCATTGCCATTGGAAGATGGAATGGGTAGTAGCCCAGTTCGCGAATGCCATCAGCAATTTCTTGTATATGCCGCTTATGGCTTATCGAAGGATAGGGAAATGGTTCGCCGCGAGGTGGTTCGGTGGGATCTTCCCCTTGTTGACCGTGTACATCATATAGCTTTTCTGCTTGAGTGTAATAAGGTTCAAAATCCCGATATTTTAGTTCCCAAGCTGGAGAAATCCCGCCTTTGTGGATGACCTCCTCAAAATCTCGTTCTCGCAGCCGTATTAACGCCGATCCATACAGTTTGGTATTACCACCAACCCAGTAACCAGTTTGCGGACGAAAGGCGTTGCCATTTTTGTCATACCAGTGTTCAGTGGTATGGTAGCGTTCTTTTTGGTAAACCTCCGATGCGCTCCAATTTTCTTTTTCTCTGGGTAGAAAATCACCCCGCTCCAGCACCAAAATTTTCTTGCCAGTAGGTGCTAATCGATACGCTAGCGTTCCTCCTCCCGCTCCCGTACCAATAATAATGATGTCGTAGTGTTCACTAATATTCATTTCTTCAAAATCCGACAACAGATTCCAACTCGGAAAACCAGATCAAATCAGACTTTCTTAGTTACGAATTACAAATTGATATGACAACAGAGAGCTTACATCCTGTGTTTGGGGCTAGTTGAGTCTATACCCTCATACTCTTACACCTGCCTTGAGCAGTGAAGGAATCACGTACTGAACATTGATTCGCTAATATTGACCATTGTGATATCTTCGTTAGCAGCATTTTTGGTTTGACTTGTAGTGAGCAACTAGCCACTTTACTGTTTATTGTCAATTTAGATTATTGTCAATTTAGACAAACAAGTCAGATTTATTGAGAAAAAAATCAGTTTTTACAACAGTTCAATTAGTATTTTATTCGTTTTATACAAAGCATTTTGACAAGAATTTGAGTGACTTACTCAGTTGTTAAAGAAGCTGAATAGCTCTAATGATAGATTTCTATGTTTAGGCTAAAACGTTAATGACAACATTGCTTCTACCCAATGACATAGTATTGATTTCTATCTAAAGAAAGGCTTTTATTTCATTTTAATTTCACTTTTACAAGATAAGTTATACGAATCAGGGTAAAAAATGAAATTACTATTTTATTAGGAGAATCAGAAAAGTTGTTTTTTTTCAAGAAGAAAAAGCAATTATGCTAACAATATTTTAATAATTATTCTGTGACTTTAAAGATGATTCAAAACTACAAATTAGTTGCATGACTTATACCTAGTTTTTCAGGTAAATAAAAGTTAATGAAAGAACAATTATTTTTATAGAAATTTCCTGTAAGCTTGTACTTAATAGCTGGAAAAAACAGATTTTTTACAGAATATTAAGTTTGCATTTATATAGCAATCCTAGATTATTTGCCTCATTTGCCAACAAATCTGTTCCCCTTGGTCGAGTACTCTTCCCTTCTCCTGTCGGAGACGCTGCGCGAACAGGACGCTCCGCCAACGAGAAGTCATTCCCCCTACCCTTACAGGAAGCTAAAGAAAGCGTATACGTGACGGAGACCGGCTTCTGGAGGACTTGTCTCACCTGTTCCCTTCCTCTACGAGTAAGTTCATCAATCAAATAGGATTGCTATAGCAATTTGGTATTAACTTGAAGCTGCTATTTCTCGTCAGTAACCAAGTGAGATAACAGGAGATTCCTATGCCTGAAGCTATTGAGATTTATGAAGAGCGAATGCGTGCGCTCATCCGCCCAAAGGCCTCACTCCAAAAGCTTGCCAACGGTGCCGCCCATAGCGAGGGACCTGTTTACTTTCACGAGGATAATAGTGTTGTGTGGAGCGACGCGCATGGCAACCGCCTGTTGCGCTGGAGTGCTAGTGACAATGTGAGCGTTCTACGAGATCCATCTGACTACCAAAGTGGCAATTACCGCGACCTGGAGGGTCGTCTTGTTGCGTGTTCGTCGGGTTTGCGTGCTATCATCCGCCGCGAACATGATGGAGAGTGGAAAATTTTAGTGGATCGTTACCAAGGTAAACACCTCAACAGTCCAAATGACTTGGTAGTCAAAAGCGACGGCACGATTTGGTTCACCGATCCGCCCTATGGCATCACTCAACCAAATCAAGGGTATGGTGGCAAACAGGAACAAACCGGAAGTTACGTATATCGCTTCGCTCCGGCAACTCGTGAAATTTATCCAGTCGTGACGGACATGGTGTGCCCTAACGGACTTGCCTTCAGTCCAGACGAGCGTCTTCTGTATGTTTCGGATACAGCTGCTTTTAATATTTCTGGAGGACCTCATCATATCCGTGTATACGAGGTTGTGGACGGTCGGTATGTGACGAACGGTCGCGTGTTTGCAGTCATCGAGCCAGGACAACCTGATGGACTTCGGGTGGACGAACATGGCAATGTTTTTACTAGTTCTAAAGACAGCGTGCAAGTATACGCCCCTGACGGAACTCGCTTGGGGAAAATTCTAGTACCGGAAATATGCGCTAATCTCACTTTCGGTGGGAAAGAACGCGATCGCCTTTTTATCACAGCAGGCAAATCCTTATATGCTATCGACCTTAATACCCGTGGTGTACAGCAATGATTTATCAATTCGCACTGGGTGTGGCGATCGCCTTTTTTCTAGCTGCATTTCATTTCCCACAGCTAGGGCCGTACTTGTTAAGTTCACTCTATCATGCGTATCCTGGCGGACTCCCAGGATTGGCACTTTTACTGCTCAGAGTTAGCGTTGGCGGGTTATTTTTACTACACGGCTATCCAAAGATAACGCATCTTCGACAGTGGGCTGAGTCTCTAAAAATGCCTGTGTTTCTTTGCTTTTTATCAGCTGCGTCTATGTTAGGCGGTGGAGTTTTTCTGATTATAGGATTCCTCACACTCTTAGCGACCTTGCCGATTCTCTGCTCAATGATTTTTGCAATATATCTACACGTCACTGGAGGTAAACCTTTTGTGGCTAAAGATCCATACTTAATTCCCCAAGGTCAGTATATGGGGCCTTTAGGAGAAGGCGAACCGCCAAGTTGGGAAAAGGCGTTTATGTACTGTGTGATGCTGATTGTGATCGCGGTTCTAGGCCCTGGTGCTTATTCGCTCGATGCTTTAATTTTCAGATAAAAGGCATCAACAGTTCCTAATATTTCTCCATCAAGCTAAAACTGCACAGATACAACACGCCATGTTAATTATTGCCCTAAGTTGGGGTATCATTCCCCCACTGGAGACGATTTCGCCAATAGCAACAAGGTGTGTCCATCAGGATCTTTAATGAGACAACTCTGCCCGTAAGGAAATGAGCGATCGCTAAACTGTACAATCCGTGATGATACAAACTGAACCCGGTTATGCCGTAGCTTATCCACTAGCTGCTCAATATCATTAACAACAAGCTCAATTTGTATGTGTGCAATATCACTACTTTTCCAGTCACTCTGTATAGAACGACCCTTTCCAGGCACAATATAGTCTAACAATTCAATTCCTACACCATCTTGAATTGGTCGCAAACCTGTAATTCTCACTTCGGCTCCTGGCAAATTATCCAAGCGAGCTTGTGTTTCACGCCAGTTGAGACTGCGGCTATCAATCTGCATTCCCAGGAGATCGTGGTAAAAGTGTAGACTCTGCTCGGTGTTGGAAACTGCGATCGCACTATGATCAATTCCGAGAAACAAGCGATTTCTGTTTTGATGCCACTTGTCTTGTCCTTTATCAGGCGGAAACCAAATTAACTCTAAATCATGACCGTCAGGGTCTTTAAACTTAAAAGCACGAACACCAGCAGATGCTTCATTACTGGGTGGTATTGTCTGTGGTTCAACAGATATGGGTTCAATCGGAAATGAGCGCAAATGAGCATAAGCGCGGTCCATATCACTTACCACAATCGCCATGTGTTGAAACCACAAATCATTACTTTTTGAATCACTGGGGATGGGTTTAAAGGGAATGTTCAGATATTCCATCAACTCGATGAGTTCATCTCCTAGTCGCAAGGTGATAATGCGAATTTTTGCCCCAGCCACGCCTTCCAGATCGCTGTAATCCTGTCCTTCAACAGTCATATCGGAAACGAACTCAAACAAGAGTGCTTGTGTATAGAAATCTAAAGAGCGATCGGCATTTGTTACTGTTAATCCAATAGCTCGAATTCTTTGTACCTGTACATTGGTTTGACTAGGCATATTCAACTGCCTCTGCACTTACAGTTAATGTCGTTATTAACGTTGTTATTAACGTTGTTATGACGGGTATTGGACATTAGGAGAAGAATTCAGTCTCCATGACCTATTTCTTTTTCTCTTCGTCTCCCAACATTCGCAGTAATTTCCTCGCAACTAAAACACCAACGACTCCTGCACCAACTAATTCCACTGCCTGTACCACTTTTTTACCTACATCATGAGGGTCGAGGTGATGGTGAAAAATCTCTTCATCCAGCCATTCAGTTGTGGCTTTGAAATCATGAATTGGGGTTGGCAAAAGCGTTAAATAAGTCCCTTGACGGATTAAGTGCGCGGGTTCACCTGCAACTTCAAAAATATTAAATAAGTTAGCAGCAGCATCATTTATCCCCAATTTCAAGAGGGTTCCCCGGATGTTAACGTTCTTCTGTTTGGGTTCTTCTCCTAGAGCGATCGCTTTCAAATTACTAGCAATGTTAGCTCCTTGTTGATAAGCAACTTGGGCTGTAGGTGGTAGCGAATTATCCTGAACTGCTGCACAATCACCGCCTGCAAACACTTCTGGAAAGTCGAGCAATTGCATAGTAGGAGTCACTATGGGACGACCATGATGATCCCGATGTTCTTTAGAAATTGGTAAGTCTTGAATCAGCGGATGGGTAGAAGTGCCAGCAGTCCAGATTGTGGTGTATGTTGGTAGTGTCTTAACTTCATTATTGCTTTTATATTCAATTGTGTTGGGGTGAACAGCAGTCGCTTCTGCTTCCGTAAGAATTTCAATTGGTACAGTGCGTTTTTGTAATTCTTTCTCGGCAATTGAGCGCAGCTGATCGTTAATATCACCATGGAGGATTTGTTGACCATGATTGAGTAGAATAACGCGGATTTCAGCAGAATTACCCCCTAAAGCACTATACCAATGCGGCAGAAAGTCTGCTAAAGTGGCAGCCATTTCTACACCACTTGGACCACCACCAACTACGACTACTGTTAATAGTTTTCGACGTTGTTCTATATCTTCGGTTTGGGCTGCTTTTTGTAAACAGTCGCGCAAATGTCGGTCCAGAGCGATCGCATCTGCTTGTGTCCAGAAAGGAAAGGCATTTTCTTTCGCTCCCTCAACCTGATGATAACCAGTAACGCTACCCAAAGCTAATACTAAGTTACTGTAATTGTAGGAGTTGCCCGAAGCTAATTTGACCGCATTTTGATGTAAGTCTATCGACTGTACTGTATCTTGCACAAAGATGACACCACTTCCTTGAAGTAATTTTGTAAACCTCGGTACTACTTGAAGGGTATCCATCTCGCCATCAAAATACTCATAAAGTAATGGCTTAAAGCAAAAGCGCTCATTTTTATCAATCAAGATTACAGAGCGAGGATAGTGTTCATGAGCTAGGTACAAGGCTGTAAATAGTCCGGTAAAGCCACCACCAATAATGACAGTTTGATAAACTAGGCTGTTCATAAAAATTCTCTAAGTGCTCAAGGTTTACGCATTTCAATTCATATTTGTTTTTCTCACGTATCAGGCAAGTGAGGCGCAAATAAAGAGTCCAAAATAAGGAATTTTGCAAGAATTCTGTTAGTCACTTTTATTTACAAAAAAACAAAAAAGAATTTATTATACAAGTAAAAACAAAGCAATCAAAAAGGTGCTGAGAACAAGAGCTAACACAATAGCATATTCAACTCTACGGCTAAAAAATCCCACAGCAGCAATGACGACAATTGCCAACCCGATAATGCCAGCGTACTGTTCTTTTTGTAAACCACGTGCAATGAGTGGATCTTGACCTGGTAGTGGACTTTCTTGAATAGTTTTTGGAGAGAGTTCTGATGCTGGAATTGCTTGGATAAATAAATTCATAAGATGACTCCTGAAAATACTTTTATCTCTGAATATTTTTATGCTTGCCATAGGTAGAGAATCGAGAAGAGGATGACCCAAACTCCATCAACAAAGTGCCAAAACAAAGTGGTAGCACTCACACCAAAGTGACCTTTGTTATAGTTACCTTGAATAAAGGAACGGACAAGCATAGTTATCTGTAGAAGCACACCAGTAAGAACGTGCAGACCGTGGAAACCTGTTAATACGTAAAATGTTGAACCAACGAGTCCTGTAGTTAACCCAAAATCAAGCTTGCTCCACTCAATTCCTTGACCAATCAAGAAATAGGTTCCCATCGCGATCGTCATTAGCCAAAGCCAGCGAAATTTATTTAGCCTACGATGCCTGAGGGCATTTTCTGCTGGTTGGATAACAAAGCTGCTGGAGAGTAACACCACTGTGTTAATAATCACAAAGGTAGACAATTCCGGACCTGAAACACCAGGTGGTAGCCAATTTCTTAAGTGTGTTAATCGCAGGGCAACGTATGTGAAGATAAAACTCAAAAAAACTATGCTTTCTGACAACAGGAACACGGTAAACCCGAACATTCCTTTGCCATGATGGTCTTCAGCACTTCCACCACCACTTGGTAAAAACCGCTTCAGCCAATTTGGCAGGTATCGTCGCCACCGCTCAAAACGGATAGGACTTTCATCTATGTGGATGACACGACGGTTCATAATTAACAGGGAACAGGGAACAGGGAACAGGGAACGGGGAACAGAGACTGGCTGCGGAAAGGGATTTAAACTCCCAATCAACATATGCGGCGTCTGATAATCCTTAATGCTTAGTTTTCAGTTCTTAGGGTGTTGACTCAGTATCATCAGAAGGTTCCACTACAGAGTATTTTGGATCGCCATAGTCGTAGGGGGGTCTTTTCACAACTGGAATCTGCTTAAAATTATCTGGTGGAGGAGGTGAGGTCGTTGTCCATTCCAGCCCAGTGGCGTGCCAGGGATTATCCGCTGCCCTCTGTCCGTAGAGCCAGGAACCTACCATATTGGCAATAAAGGGCAGTGTGGATACTCCCAGCAAAAATGCTCCTAGGCTAGCAATGACGTTCCATCCCTGATAGCGTGGATCGTAAGAGGAAATTCGACGTATCATTCCCTGTAAACCGAGTGGATGCATAGGGAAAAAGGTGAGATTAGCCCCGATAAAGGTCAACCAAAAATGCAGCTTACCCCAACCTTCGGCATACATCCGTCCAGTTATTTTGGGGAACCAGAAGTAAATGGCGGCAAAGATTGCCATTGTGATGGTGTTGAAGACAATGTAGTGAAAGTGACCCACTACAAAGTAAGTGTTGTTGACATGAATATCAAACGGTACTGCTGCAAGCATGACACCCGTGACACCACCAAAAAGAAACATAGCTACACCTCCCATTGCAAATAGCATGGGTGTTTCTAAGTGCAACTTGCTCTTCCAAATTGTGGCAGTCCAGCCAAATGCCTTGACACCAGTGGGCACAGCAACCAACATTGAGCTAACCATGAACAACATCCGCATCCAGCCAGGGGTAGCACTGGCGAACATATGATGTACCCAAACGAAGATGCTGACCACAGCAATACCCAAAGAGGCGATCGCTAACGACCGATAGCCAAATAAGGGATTACGGGAAAAGGCAGGCAAAACCTCCGCAAAAATACCGAAGGCTGGTAGCGCCATGATGTAAACTGCTGGGTGGGAATAGAACCAGAATAGGTGCTGGTAGATAATGGGATCACCATCAGCCAAAGGCTTAAAAAAAGTTGTCCCTAAAGCGAGGTCAAACAATAGCAGTATCAATGCACCCGTCAAGGAAGGCAAATTGATCAGCTGCAACAACTGAGCACTAAGAACTGACCAGACAAACACGGGCATACGGAAAAACGTCATGCCTGGTGCGCGCATCCAAAAGATAGTAGTCACAAAATTGACAGCCCCCATGATTGAAGAGATGCCGATGAGTACTAAACTCACAATCCAAAAAAATTCACCGTTAATTGGTTGACCTGGGGGAAATTGCAAACTAACTGGTGGATAAGACCACCAACCAGCCTTTGAAGGACCGTTGGGTAGCAAGAAGCTAGACAACAGAAAAATACCCGCTGGTGGAATCATCCAAAAAGAGATGGCGTTGAGTAGGGGAAACGCCATATCTCGCGCTCCTAGCATTAGCGGTACCAGGTAGTTAGAAATACCTGCATTGAACGGGATAATCCACAGGAAAATCATGATTGTCCCGTGCATGGTAAACAAGCTGTTATACAGGGGGCGGTCAACCACATTTAATTCGGGGGTGAGCAGTTCAGCACGGATGAGCATCGCCAATAGTCCACCAATTAGGAAGAAAATGAAGGTCGTGACCATGTACTGAACGCCGATGACCTTATGGTCAGTACTCAAGCTGAAGTAACGCCGCCAGTTTTGCTCAGACTTGTTTTGGGATTTTTCCGAGTCTCCATCCCCAGTCATACTTTCAAGTGAATCATGTGTCATGACTTACCTTCCTTTCAATTGCAACGGGAGACTCTGAGGGGGCGGGCGCGACAGTGTACCAGCTTGTTTTAAATAATGTCTTTGCTGGTTGGGTATACTCAGTAACTGCTTGATTTTTTGCGGTCATTGGTTCATCAGCTGCTTGGGCGAGCCACTGATTATATTTATCAAAAGGTTCAACGTATACATTCGTATCCATCAAGGAAAAGTAGGTACCGCTGAATTGAGAATCTTTCAGCTTGTATTTGCCCACACGAGTGGGTGTGACTACTAGGTCAATGTTGCGTCCAGGAACAATATCTTGCTTTAAGCGAAACTCAGGAACGTAAAAACCGTGGATAACTTCCTGAGCATGCATATTTAGACGGGTGCGAAGATTAACCGGGAGGTGTAATTCATGACTGGTAACATTATTTGGATAGCGAAAAGACCAATCCCACTGCTTAACGAAAACATCAATAGTTTCCGCAGCTGGTTTGGGGACATCGCTGACATCTGCGGCGTAGGCTCTTTCAGATTCTAAAGGTGCATGCAAATGCACGATTTGCCCCAAACCCAGAATATTTAATTGCTGATAAATATTGAAGCCTTGAAAAGCAATCCACAAGACCAGCACAGTTGGAGTTGCCGTCCACAAAATTTCTAGCCTGACATCACCCCTAGATGGGTGTCCCTCGCTGTAGTCATTTGTGGGTGCTCGAAAGAAAAGTACTGAGTACACCATCATGCCTACAAGACCAAGAATGATGAATGCACCAATTGAGACTAGAAAGCTAAATAAATGATCTACTTTTTGCGCTTCTGCTGTAGCCTCAGCAGGCATCCAAGAATAAGCCTGCTGTCCAATCCAATGGCTAACAACAAGCAGCACCGCAATATAACCAGCTATTAGTAAATATTCTAAAAATCTAACCATAAATACTTAAAGTGCTTTTCGTTGGATTATTTCAGTAGCAAATTTGGATTTGTACCATCATGGAGTAACTGAGCAGCAGTCACGTGAATGCCAAACTCCTCTCCCAGTTGCGCCCCTAAAGTTCCATGGAGATATAAAATACCCAACATGACAATGCCTATTAACAAGTAACTCCACTGCACCTGCCTGGAAGCGTCCTTGCGCCAGTGGTAGCGTTGCAAACCTCTCCACACGGTCATGGCAACAATAACCCCCAACAGCAAAATACCACCTAAACCATGCAAAAGCATCGTCCAACTAGCATTCAATCCCCAATCGCTCTTTTTATCAACTAATGGGTTTGCCAGCAGCAACTCGAAAAATCCCGCTGCAACAGTGAAAAATGTGACAATAGCTGCTCCTACTAGGTTGTACCAGCCAACGTCGAAGAAACTAGAACGGATGGTAGTAAGACCCAAAAATTTGAAAATTGGTCGTTCTATAGGAAAAAGCGCTCCTGCTATATCAAAGAATATGGCAATGATGAACAAACCCAATGTCAGATGTACCAGTTGCGGATGGATTGGAATTTCGTAGGGCAGTCCGTTAGCATCCAGCCTTAACCCTAATTGATTCATCAGTTGCAAGTTCATCACGAAACCCCCTGCTTCATTGCTTCAACAACAGGTTCCACGTGTAACCCATATACCCAAAACAGCTTGCTTCCTAAATACACTTGTAAGAATATCAGACAAATTAAAAACGTTGCGACACCGAGGTAAGTAGGAGGAAGTTTTAGGGGGTTGCGATTGCGAATCACGAAACGCCAAGCTGTAATAGCGGCAACAATCGCCCCAAGTGACCAACCCATAAGTGTGTGAAAATTGAGTGTTGACTGGACTGCTGGATACACTTGCGCCAGCCCTGCTTCAAACTGCCCAAAAAATATGGCTACAAAAATTGCGATCGCTGCAACAAACAGATTCCAGAAACCGACCTCAAATAAACGCACATTGCGGGTAAAATAACCCACTACATCGCAAAAGAAAGAAAAAAACACCATTGCAATCACGAAATGAACGATGATGGGATGTAGAGGGTCAGGGTACGGTAGATTCTGGTTATTGAGAGGTAGAGCAGGCATCGCTTTCTCCTTGAAGTCTCCGGATGCTGTAATGGCTTTTTTTGTAAAAATAAAATTGATTATTGAGTTTTATTCATATATCTGCTTTGAAAATAGCTCTCCAAGAAAACAATATTTTTAGAAAATATTCCCTCATGATTAGGACAAAACAACACTATCGTAAGGGTGATTCAGAACAAAAATAAATTATTTATTTTTGTTCTCTAATTACCTAAATCTATGTATTGTTTATAACAAGAAAAAATAGATAGAAAAATTATCTTAAAATCTATTTTCTGTTTGGGAAAGAAGTACTGCTGACTTCATGCTTTCAAGATTTCACACAATAATGAAAATTAGATGAAATTTTTCTAGCCTTTTGGATAGAAGTGTTTATTCCTCCAATAGTTGGAGGCGATCGCTACTGCAAACCTTTAAAGTGAGACCAGAATCAGACAAGTAACTAAAAAATAAGTGTATCCTTTAAAACTTCTGACATAACTTGGGCAGTCAGATTGGTTGACTGGCATAGCAAAGGCAAGCAATTTTATGAAGACTGTTGATTTATATAGGATTTTGTTGTGAATCCAGCTAGACACTCCAGAACAATAGGATTTTTGATGAGTAACTCATTCATGTAAGTATTCATTACTGAATAATTAACAAAATGAAACAAGTTTTCCTTCCTCCTGCCGTCTAGTACTAGCCAAAATTCTGAGGAACTCTTATGAGCTATTCTCCTTACTTGCTTAAAGGTCAAAAAGCACTTGTGACAGGAGCTAGTTCTGGCATAGGTGAGGCTATGGCTCGCTATCTAGCTTTATCAGGCGCAGCAGTAGCTATCAACTATCATTCTGAAGCTGAGTCAGCCCAAGAAATTGTTGATGACATTAAAGCTAATAATGGTGAAGCTTTTGCGATTCAAGCTGATGTCAGCAAAGAAGACCAAGTAAATGCGATGTTTAGTCAGGTACTCAACCAATTCGGTACTATTGACATTCTGGTAAACAATGCAGGTATTCAAAAAGACTCAGCTTTTGTAGATATGAGCCTCGACCATTGGAATGCAGTTATTGGGGTGAATCTAACAGGACAATTCTTGTGTGCGCGGGAAGCTGCAAAGGAATTCTTGCGTCGAGGTGTGCAACCTCATATCTCTTGTGCCGCAGGTAAGATTATTTGTATTAGTTCAGTACATGAGGTCATTCCTTGGGCAAGTCATGTTAATTATGCTGCCAGTAAGGGCGGTATTCATATGATGATGCGAAGTATTGCCCAAGAACTTGCCCCCCATAAAATCCGTGTGAATAGTATTGCCCCTGGTGCCATCAAAACTCCAATCAATAAATCAGCTTGGGACACCCCACAAGCCGAGGCAAAGTTACTACAATTGATTCCTGCAAAACGAGTGGGTGAAGTAGAAGACATTGCCAAAGCAGCGGTTTGGCTTGCTTCTGATGACTCTGATTATGTCAACGGTGCAACACTGTTTGTAGATGGTGGTATGACTTTGTATCCCGGTTTTACGGAGAATGGCTGAAACTTAATACCTACAAAAAGTTATGCCTACAAAAGTTACTGTCAATCCTGGTCTAATAACAATTAATGATGGTTCCTCATTTCTTGTAACAGCTAGTGATAGTTCCATCGATGATAATTTAGCACAAGGTTTTTTTGTCCACGACACACGTCTGATTTCTTACTATGAGATTTCTCTCAATCGCTACCGACTTTTTCTGCTAGCTTCTAGCAATATCAATCATCATAGTGCGCTTTACCAATTTACTAATCCGCAATTTCCCACAGTCAACGGCACTTTACCTTCTGGTTGTTTGCTTGTAAGTATCCGGCGCGACATTGTAGAGGGAATGCATGAAGATATTGACATTACCAACTATCACTCAGAACCAGTTGAGCTTCAATTGATGCTAGCAATTCGTTCTGACTTTGCAGATATCTTTGAAGTGAGAGCAAAGAACATCGTAACACGGGGAGAAACAGCAACAACATGGAAAGATGGAATACTCTCTACCGAATACCGTAACGGTTCTTTTGTCCGAGGCATCGTAACTGAGCCAGTTTGCTCCAGTTCACAAGCAAGGTATGCCAACGGTCGTTTAATGTTTAATGTTGTCATTCATCCTGGGAAGAGATGGCACACCTGTATCAACTTTACAGCTTTAGCCAATGGGGATGTCCTTAAACCTCAGCAAACCTGTGCTGTGTCTCACAGTACAGAAGCCACAAAGGTAAGCGATGATTTTCTGACTCATGCTACAAAGTTAGAATCATCTAATGCTGAGATTAGAGAATTCTATCAGCAAGCCCTTGTAGATATGGCAGCACTGCGAATTAAGGTAGAAGACAATGGTCATCAATTTTGGATGCCTGCTGCTGGTATTCCCTGGTTTATGGCTGTCTTTGGACGCGACTCAATTGTTGCCAGCTTGCAAACGATGGCAGTTTACCACGATTTTGCCTGTGGTACGCTTGTCAGGTTGGCTCAGTTACAAGCAACTAAGTTAGGTGACTGGCATGATGCCCAACCGGGCAAGATGCTGCATGAATTGCGGCGTGATGAATTAACTAAACTACATCAGTTACCCTATAGTCCCTATTACGGAACAATAGATACGACTATTCTTTGGATCGTTACCCTAGCTGAGGCTTATAGCTGGAACGCTAACCTTAGTATGTTGAATGAGTGTCGATCGCCACTAGAAAAGGCACTTCAGTGGATTGATAAATATGGAGATTTTGACAGTGACGGGTTTGTAGAGTATTTAACTCGTTCCAGTCAAGGATTACGCAATCAAGGCTGGAAAGATTCGGGTGAATCAATGGTTTACCCGGATGGCAAGCTAGTTGAGCCACCTATTGCCTTGTGTGAGGTACAAGGTTACGTCTACGATGCTTGGCTAAGGGCAGCTTTAATTTATGAAGTGTGGGGAGAAAAAGAGCAAGCAAAAAAGCTACGTCAAAAAGCACAAGACCTTTATCAACGCTTTAATGATCGCTTTTGGATGGAAGAGGAAGGCTTTTACTGTCTTGGCTTAGATAACAACAAGCAACAAGTTAAGTCTATTGCCTCAAATCCCGGTCAATTGCTCTGGTCTGGCATTGTACCCCAGGAACGAGCAAAAAAAGTTGTTGACCGACTTTTTCAAACAGATATGTGGTGTGGCTGGGGTGTACGGACTCTTAGCGCTAAAAATCAAGCTTATAACCCGATTAGTTATCAACGGGGAAGTGTTTGGCCTCACGATAACTCAATCATTGCGTCTGGATTAAAGCGATACGGCTACCATGACGAAGCTAATCGCATAGCTGAAGGCATTTTTGCTGCTGCTAGTTATTTTCAAGCTGGGCGGATGCCAGAATTGTTTGCGGGAATTGAACGCCAAGATAACAACTTCCCTGTACCTTACCCAGATGCGAATATACCTCAAGCTTGGGCGGCTGGTTCGATTTTCTTGCTTATTCGCAGCATCCTAGGACTTGAAGCCGATGCACCACAGAAAAAGTTAAAAGTACAGCCTTATCTTCCAGAGTGTTTGCCAGATTTAAAACTAACAAGTTTGGCTGTGGGAGACACTAAAGTGTCATTGCGTTTTTGGCGGGAGGGGGAACAAACGCGATGGGAAGTTACCCATCAAGATGGCGAATTACAAGTTTGTGCATAGTTTTCTTCTGCCCTCTGCCTTCTGCTTCCTGCCTTCTATCATTTACCCTCATGGCATCAGATTCATCTAGAAAAACAATTTTTGCAGCGATGGGCGCTAATTTAGCGATCGCTATTACTAAATTTATTGCGGCTGCCATTACCGGCAGTTCCGCCATGATATCTGAGGGTATTCATTCAGTGGTAGATACTGCCGATCAACTGTTACTTCTGTTGGGAATTCGCATGAGCCAAAAGCCAGCAGATAATAGTCACCCGTTTGGTTACGGTCAAGAACTTTACTTCTGGACTTTAATTGTTGCTATCCTCATCTTCGCCATTGGTGGTGGGATGTCTATGTATGAAGGAATCACTCATTTAATTAACCCTAGTCCTTTAGAAAACCCGTTTTGGAATTACATTGTGCTGGGTGTAGCAATATTATTCGAGGGTTTTTCTTGGACTGTTGCTTTACGGGAGTTTTTGCCTACCAAGGGTCATCAAACTTTTTGGCAAGCAATCAAAAACAGTAAAGACCCTACAGTATTTACAGTATTATTTGAGGATTCTGCTGCAATTTTAGGTTTACTCGTAGCTTTACTGGGAATATTCTTAGAACATTTGTTTAACAATGTTTATTTTGATGGTATCGCTTCGATTATCATCGGCGTTATCTTAGCTATAGTAGCAATATTACTAGCTACTGAAAGTAAAGGATTATTAGTTGGTGAAAGTGCCAATCCTCAAACCATAGCCAATATTCGCTCTCTCGCAAAAACAGAGCCAGGGGTACAAGATGTAATGCGCTTGCTAACAATGCAACTTGGTCCACAGGAAGTATTACTAAACCTAGAAATTCGGTTTTCCAAGCATCTGTCAGGTGAGCAAATAGCATTGACGGTGGATAGTCTAGAAGAAAAAATTCGCCAGCAGCATCCCGAAATAAAACAAATTTTTATTGAAGCAAAGTCTTTAGCTGCTATTCGTAAATCTTCTCAAAAAAGTCAACATTAATAAATTTTTACTTGTATTCAGATTCACATTCAATACTAGGAAAGTGAATTATGCAAGTAGTTTGACCAGTTTTGCAGAATATAACTGCACAATTTAAGAGAGCTATTTTTATGCACGATAACTCATCACAAAAGCCTACAACATCTCAACCCTTGCATTCTCACGAAAATTCTACGCCGCCGACAATTAATTACTGGGATGTCTGGATCGACGAGGACGGCGTAAGCCACCAGTCCCGTCGTCAAATTCAGGGCTTCATCCAGAAAGGTATAGCACCAGATACCTCTCCTCAGTGGCTGTCTAAATTGAAGCAGTCTGGTGCCACAGTCATTTTTACTGTGCTACCCGTTGGATGGGTTGGAAACTGGCATGAGAACCCAAAGCCACAGTGGATAATTCCGCTGTCGGGACGCTGGTTTGTGGAGACTATGGACGGGCAGCGAGTAGAAATGGGTTCTGGCGAGATTTCATTCGGAGGAGATCAGGGCACAAAAACGGACGCACAAGGTCATAAGGGTCATCTCTCTGGAACAGTAGGTGATACGCCAGTTCTCCTGATGATAGTGCAATTTGAACAGACCCCAAGCATGGAGTAAAAAGATTACATATTTTAGTTGTCGGGTAAGGCAAAGATAGCAATGAGTAGTAAATCATATCGCAACAGCAAAGTATCACTTACTCCCAATCTATGCTTTCCCCCTATTGAAGACTATGGAGTCATTGGCAATTGTCATACGACAGCTCTGGTTAGCAGTTGTGGTTCAATTGACTGGCTTTGCTTGCCTCGCTTCGACTCACCGTCTTTGTTCGCCCGCATCCTCGATCTTGAGCGTGGTGGTGCCTGGAGCATTCAACCAGTCACAGCTTATGAAAGTACCCATCAGTATCTTGATGAAACCAACGTATTGGTAACCACCTTTACCTGTATGGAAGGACAAATCTCGCTGCTTGATTTTATGGACATCACCAGTGATGAGCAGCAAGATGTTGCTGCACCAGGCAGACTGATCCGGATTGTCGAAGGTGTCGAGGGAATAGTTGAGATTGTTAGTATCTGTACTCCACGTCCCAACTACGCACGCACAATTCCCCAATTCTTTCCATTTGGTACTGAGGTGAGATTCGGTCAATTCACCGTGACTGGTCCTGCCGAATGGCATATCGACACTACAACTAATACACTTACATCCCACATTACCCTCCACCCTGGGGAGCGAGTTGCTTTCACGCTGTTCACTCAAGAGGATACAAAACTGTCCCATCCAGCCCCTGCTAATGCTCTTGAATCAACGCTCGCCTTCTGGCGACGCTGGGTCAATAAGTGTACTTACCAAGGTCCCTACCGCAATGCAGTTGTTCGCAGTGCGCTTACCCTAAAGTTAATGACTTACGCTCCTTCAGGAGCAATTGTTGCTGCACCTACCACCTCGCTACCAGAGGAGATTGGTGGAGAGCGAAACTGGGACTATCGCTTCACCTGGATTCGCGATTCGTCGTTTACTTTGTATGCACTGCTTCTCGCAGGTTATCTTGATGATGAGCATCCATTCTTTGACTGGCTTGTACGCACTGTCAAGGTAGAAGGCACCGGGATAAAAATCCTTTACCCAATTACACCACAGGGGCAGCTTGTCGAGCAAACCTTGGATCATTTACAGGGATATCGTGGCTCGCAACCAGTCCGCATTGGTAATGGTGCTGCTGAACAAGTTCAACTCGATGTTTATGGTGAGGTGCTCAGCGCGTTGCATTTTGCCTGGAAAGTTGGGAAGTACGATCCGACTGCAATCTGGGAGCATATTCGTCCGTTACTGGATTGGGTAGTCAAGCACTGGCGCGAGCCTGGTAGTGGTATATGGGAAGTTCGTGGAGGACTACGACATTTCGTCTATGGCAAAGTTATGCTTTGGGTGGCACTAGACTGCGGTATCGAAATGGCTGAGACACTCAATTTAGCAGCCGATATTGCTCGATGGCGACAAGAACGCGAGTTGATCCGCAATGAGGTATTTGAAAAAGGGTGGAGCGAAAAACTTGGTGCGTTTAAGCAATCCTATGAAGACGAGACTCTTGATGCCTCGAATTTGCTCATGTCCACTGTTGGGTTCATTGACGGAACTGACCCCCGTATGATATCCACAATTGACGCTACCATTAAACATCTGGTTGACAATGGTCTATGTTACCGCTACCGGAATGCACCAGAAGGGGTGAGTGGTCAGGAGTCGTCCTTTGTCCTCTGTACCTTTTGGCTGATCAACGCACTTATTTTGGCAGAAAGGACGGCAGAAGCGCGTGTCTGGTTTGAGCAGATGTTAGCGCGCAGCAGTTCGCTGGGACTGTTTGCGGAAGAAATTAACCCGGAGACTGGAGCACATCTTGGTAACTTTCCCCAAGCCTTTTCGCACATTGGTGTCATCAATGTTGCTGTTTCATTGGCACACGCGGGTCACGTAGGGACAGTCCAGCCCCAGCATATCAATATTGCTAATGCTGTGAGAAGAGGAAGTGGCGGTGGTATTTAGTGGTCTGTCACATCAACTTTGCTGGGTTAAAAATTCTCCGTGTCATCCTTCTCCTACCCAGACGCGATCGCTATGCAGGTCCTGTTGCCCAACCGCATGAAGTGCGGTTGCCCCATTGCTCTGCAATGGGGAAGCCTTTTCTGAAAGAAAAGGCTTGGCAACATACGGACCATCGCCTATGGCGGGCACTTCGTGCCATCGTGTAGCGTATCCGTTGGCGCAGCCTCTCCGAGTGAGCTGATAGCTCCTGCTTTTCTGACTTATACCAAATAAAAAAATGTTTGCGACAGATAACCCCACCCGCCCTATCGGGCACCCCTCTCCTTGCGAAGGCTACGGTGTACACACAAGTCGAAGTAAAGTCATAATGGCAGGAGTTGTGAGGAGTAAAAGGCGGTGGAAAATCCAATCAGAATACACGCTCAAGCAATTGGGGGAAAAGCATTTGGAGACCCGCGACTCTCTAAAAGGGGGCAGCATTGTACGAAGCTTTGGGAAAACATCAATCGGTCAGCATTCGACAAATAAGTAAAAATAGAGGCGAGCAAGTAGGATACTATCGGTTTTTGGAGAATCAGAATGTGACAGTAGGGGAATTAGTGCAAAGCCTATCAGACCACTGCGTATCTCATGTAGAAGGAAAGCATATATTAGCCATCAGTGATACGAGCGAAATCAACTTGCAGTCTCATGTAGGCAGGTTGAAAGCGTTGGGTGTAGGTGTAGTAGGAAACAACACAGATGTAGGCTTTTATATTCATCCGACACTAGTATTAGATGCAGCAAATGGATTTCCCTTGGGGATCAGTACAGTACAACTGTGGACGAGAGAGGTTAAGCATCAAGAGAAGCATGAACGCAATTACAGTCGATGACCAATAGAAAAGAAAGAATCATACAAGTGGCTACGTTCTGCCGAAGAAACGCAAAGATGTTTAACTATTGGGAATGCCAAAATAGTGACTCACATTGCTGAGCGCGAAAGCGATATGTATGAAGAATTTGCTACAGTAGCGAATCGAGACAATCATGTATTGGTCAGAGCGCGCATTGACCGTCGCCTAGTGGGGAAGACCTCATCAGTTTATACATACTTAAACCAACAGCCGAGCGAGGGGACTTACACAGTAGATGTCCCAGCAGATGCACGCCTGAGTAGAACCGCAAGACAGGGATTATTAATTGTTCGTCGTGCAATGGTGAAAATTCAACGTCCAGATAAATTGAATGGACAAGATTATCCTCCGAGTGTGACACTTTATGCCGTGGAAGTCGTGGAAGTCAACCCACCACCAGGTCAAGCACCGATTCATTGGCGATTGCTCACCACCCACCAAGTCGTTTGTTTAGAACAAGCTCTACAAGTGATTCGATGGTACACATGGCGATGGCGAATTGAACAACTTTTTGCCACCCTCAAAACTGCTGGATGAAATCTTGAAGCTACCCAGTTAGAGTCAATCGCTGCTATCCAGCGATTGACTGTGTTGGCTTTGTCAATCTCTGTGCGAATTTTACAATTGATTCAGGGACGGGATAATCCTGATTTACCTGCCAGTGTTGCTTTTTCTCATGAGCAACAGCAATGCTTATCTACTCTTGCTCCTACATTAGATGGCAAAACTCGACTACAACAAAATCCCTATCCTCCTTCAACTCTTGCTTGGGCTACTTGGATGATTGCTCGACTTGGTGGCTGGTCTGGTTACAAGTCTCAAAAACCTCCTGGTATTACTACTTTGGTTCGCGGACTTGAGCAGTTTGAATCCACCTTTTTTGCCTGGAAACTCCCTCTGGGCACACTTGTGTGTACACCGTAGCCCACAATGGGAGAGGGGTGCCCGGAGGGCGGGGTGAGGTTTTTGAATGCAACTTAGTATGAGTCCAATCCTGATGGATATATCGCACAACACTATCTGCTTGATTGGAATCAATGATGTGGGTTGCATGGCGTTTGAATTCCACAGTTGCATTGGCAACAGCGATCGCGCAATCACCTTTTATATTGTTAGAAATTCTAACAATTCGTGATACATAATTTTATGAACATAAAATTTTCTCTTTCAGGAAAGACTGTATAATAAATTTAATCTACAAAAAGTCGACCGATAAACAGTAATATGTTATCTAACTGATGTGGATACCCGCCTGTCAGATTATTTGACCCCTACGAGTCAACTCAATTCGTGTGTATATTGGGCTGTTATTTGAGTTGTGCTAACCCACATTAGTACAACCGCAAATAAATTTCGACGCAATACTTACAAGGACATGGTTTCATGAGTACTTTACAACTTTACTTCGCAAAAGGCTCTACCTTCTCCCAACGGACCCGTGTTGTTTTGCTAGAAAAAGGAATTGACTTTACCCCGATTGAAATTGACTTACAGAACAAACCGGAAGGGTACACGCAGATTTCACGCTATGGCAAAGTTCCTGCCATAAAACATGGGAATATCGAGATTTATGAGTCTGCTATCATCAATGAATATCTCGATGAAGTCTTCCCGGAACCGCCTTTATTGCCACGTGATCCAGGAGCTAAGGCGATCGCTCGCATCTGGATAGACTACGCCAACACTCGCTTTGTCCCAGCGTTTAACAAATTCTTGCGCGGTAAAGATACGCAGGAACAAGAACAGGGGCGCAGAGAGTTTTTAGAATCCCTTTTGTACATTGAGCAAGAAGGATTAGGCAAGCTGTCCGGTAATGGTCCATATTGGTTAGGGGAGAAGTTGAGTTTAGTCGATATCAGTTTCTATCCCTGGTTTGAACGCTTGCCTCTTCTGGAACACTTCCGCAAATTTACGCTACCATCAGAAACATCCCGCTTGCAGCAATGGTGGAATATTGTGCGAGAGCGAGAGTCAGTCCGGGCAGTTGAAAATCCTGTGAGCTTCTATATAGAACGATTCGCTAAGATTCTTGGTGAACCCACGAGTGTGGGTGCTGTTCAAAAGTAGGGCAATAGTTTGTGAAAGCGTTATATTACAAGGGTTAAGGTAAACACACGCCAGACACCCAGACGCAAGAGAGAAGATTTACAGTCAGTCATCAAGCGGATTCATAGGATGAGTGACTAAAACATTGGACAAGAGGTGCAATCTATGAGCCTAGATAGTCAAACTCTAGACAGACCTATTTTCGAGAATCTGCCGCATATTGAAGCAGTTCTCCATTATCTCGTCCCGATGGCAGAAAAACCTGTTAACTACACCTACGAACCGCCACCGGGTGTTAAGCGACACAACGGCACGTATGAGGGGCACACGCTGCCGATTTATAATGCTCGGTCGATTACAAGGGAATTATCCCTGGATCAAGAGGGCTTTGCGCTGGCTGTACATGACAGCGCTGTCCGCGACTTTTACGATGAGGACGAAGTGAGCCGCGTCTACTATCCCGAAGCTGAACAACTTTTAAAAGATGTGACAGGTGCAGCTAAGGTGGTAGTGTTCGATAGCACCGTCCGTAATGCTCAACGAGCCAAACAAGGTGAGAATAGCGTCAAGGAGCCTGTAAGGCGCGTACACAACGACTTCACCGCCAAATCCGGCTACACTCGTGCCCGCAGAGAGTTAGCGGCGATTGGGTTGGATGATCCTGAGGTACTTTTGCAACATCGGTTTGCTGTGATCAACATCTGGCGACCAATTGCAGAACCGATACAGGAGTCTCCACTAGCAGTGTGCGACGCGCAGAGTATTGCATCAACAGACCTCGTGGCTGGCGACCTCGTATATCGCGATCGCGTCGGCGAGACATATGCAGTTACCTACAACCCAGAGCATCGATGGTTCTACTTCCCGCAAATGCAACGGGACGAGGCGCTACTTATTAAGTGCTTCGACTCCGCAGAGGACGGACGAGCAAGATTTGCTGCCCACACCTCGTTCGACGATCCGACAAGCTCACCGAATGCCCCACCGCGCGAGAGTATCGAACTGCGGACGCTAGTTTTTTATCCTACTTAGTTTTTTATCCTACATAGATGGATGATAGATGGATGCCGCACATTATCTGAGGCATCCTAATACCGTTTGGAGCGGTATGGATATGCAGGGGAAGAAGAAGTACTTTCAAGGATAGGGTTTTCAGAAAGGGGGATTGAAGCAGGTAAAATACACAACTGAAGTCACAGCGCAAAAATACGCAAGACAGATACCGCGAAGAATTGAAGGGTGTGGGAGGGGGAATGCAGCTAGGAAAGAGTTTAGTTGTAGCAAACTGCTGATTTCACCCAAAAAGCTAAAAATACTTATGGAGCAGTTTCAGCATAGTTGCAGTTAGTACACTTTCGCTTATCATCGAGGATGCGCGGTCTTGAGAATTGATGTTTGCAGTTCGCTAGTGTGATTCGTTCTGTCGAGCAGAAATTTCTGATGCATCGAGCGTCCGCCGTAATGCACACAGCATTTTGTTCGCCATCGCCGGACTGTATTGTTCCATCAGCACGAACCGTACCGGAGCAGTATGCTGGTAGCGTAACTTCGACAAATCGAGAGTTGAAGCGTTGCAGACATCCGACGTTAACAACCGGGCGATCGCATTGCAGATGCGATTTGCAGATGCGATCAAAGACTAATTTCAAAACGCCTCAACTTCTATCTTGGAACCCTCTGGAGACTTGCGAACCTTAACTTGACGTGAGTTCGACGTTTAGAAAACGGCAGGAGGTAGTGCAGGTAAATCTTTTGGGTAAATATCAATCGACGGTTTTTTGGGCAAATAGGTATAAGCAGCTAAACCAGCCATCAAGTTAACCAAAAAGTGAAATGGACTACGATGGCTGGAGTGTTCTATTTGACATATATTTTTCAGATGGTCATAGACCGACTCAATTACAGCGCGTTTGCGTAAGAGAATCTTATCAATCAGTTTTCCCAAACAATTTTTCATTTTCTTCTTAGATTTTGTGACTAATTGTAACCCTCGCTCATATAACTCCTCAAATAATTTTTGAGAGATGTATCCTCTATCACCAAATAATTTACCAATTAAGTCACGAGTCATACCTGGAACTGGTTTTCGGTCATCCACGTTTGCTGGGGTTAGTGAAAATGCGAGTAATTCTCCGCAATCATTAATAATCAAATGCAGTTTAAATCCAAAGTGCCAGCCCACAGAGTTTTTGCCCCATTTTACTAACCCTTTAAATACCTTGTGAGAATGCGCCCGACAGTTGTGACAAACATTAATTGGCGTAGAATCGATAAAGCTAATCCCTGTCATTTCTCCTGTACGTGTATGTAAAAAGCAACATAATAGCATTAAGCACCAAGGCATCAATTCCACAAACCGAGTGTAGCTGACCAAATTAGGAAATGCTTCACGCCAACTTGTCAGCACATGCAACTTGTAGAATTCCATGAAAGTCTTATATCCACTGCCATGAAATGCGATGACTATTGTCATCACTTCTGATAAATGCATCCGGGAAGTGCTGCGCCTTTCTCCTGTTGTCGATGGCAATTGTGGCACTTGCCGCCAGAGATTTTCCCATTGGTTACACAAATCATCTACATCGCAGAAAATTTGTGTGATATCGAGGCGAGATACAATGGTAGACATAGCCGAGACCTTGATTTTTCTTAGATATTTTTAGTCTCGGCATTCTTTGTCACTTTTTGCCGATTCTCAATCAATCGTCGCGATCGCCTTTTTGTATCACCAGTTGAGAAACTCCTACATAGCAAGCTTTTTGTGCTTTCCTATCCGTCGAACTCACGTCAGATTACCTTCTCTATGCAAAAACAATCCAGCTTCAGCGATGCCATTGCTGGTGATTGCCGTATGTAAATCACCAGTTGCTTCGTATGGAACAGGAACAAGAATGTGGTCTTGTAGATTTTGACCGACACCGGGCAAATCAACGACAACAGAAATCCCTTTTGTTCGTAATTGTGCTGCATCCCCAATGCCAGACAGCAGTAGCAACTTGGGCGAATCGAATGCGCCTGCACTAACAATCACTTCCTGATCAGCCCTGACTTGGTGCTGTGTTCCCTTGTGCAGGTATTCTGCTCCAACGGCGCGAGTTCCTTCAAACAACAACCGAGTCACTAATGCTCCAGTCATTATAGTCAAATTGGGACGATCAAGAATGGGCAGGAGGAAAGCAGCCGCAGCACTGTGCCGTTTTCCATCTTTGACCGTGAATTGAAACGGTCCTACTCCTTCCTGCTGGATGCCATTGAAATCAGGGTTGTAGTCATAACCCAGTGTCATAGCAGCCTCTACGAATTGTTGAGTTATTGCGGCAGGAGCAATCACATCGGTCACACTCAACTCGCCATCTACACCGTGGTATTCGGAAGCACCGCGTTGTTGATTCTCAAATTTCTTGAAATAGGGCAATACATCCTGGTAACTCCAACCGGGATTCCCCAGTGACTGCCAGTGGTCATAATCGTGATGATTGCCTCTGATATAAAGCAGAAAATTGATAATTGATTGCTGCCTCCCAAGACTTTACCACGAGGACAAAAGATTGTGCGATTGTTGAGATACGGCTCTGGTTCAGAGAAGTATCCCCAGTCCACCTCGGTGCCAGGTAGAGTTGTGCAGTCCAACGGAATTTGAATCTCTGGTTTTGTATCTGGATTGCCCGCTTCGAGCAACAACACACTCGTGTTAGGGTCTTCGGTCAGACGGTTGGCAACCACGCAGCCTGCTGACCCGGCACCAATCACAATGTAGTCATAGTGAGTCATAATTCTTTCTGCTTGTTAATTGTATGTCACAGTTTGCTTCTTCCTAAAATTGCTAACTGGCATGAGCCACAGTAGTTCCAACTAGCCACTCTAATGAGCGCGGCTGAAAATTGAGTTCCCGTTTTGCCTTGGCATTGGATGCCCCACGCATCTGAGTGCCGTAGTAGACGGCATCCGCACCACCAATTTGTAGCGCCTCTTCAACTGATATCTGCGGAGGAGGTGGTGCATTGAGCCAATGAGCAAAGGCAGGGAGCCACTCGCGCACTGCTAAGGGGCGATCATCAGTAATTAGGTAAATGCTGGGATTGCCTCGCTCAACTGCCGCAACTGTAGCGATCGCCGCATCCTCAACGTGTAACCACGACCATACGCCTTCTCCATTCCCAGTGACCGGGAATTGTTGGTGTCGCACCTGATTAGCAACATCGCCATCGACAGCAAACCAGGTGCCAGGTCCATAGAAGAAGCCATAACGGAGAACAATCCCTTCTAGGTTTGATGTTTCAAGGAGGCGACGCTCGATTTCGGTCACTGTAACAATGTCTGCTGCAACTGCAGGCGAGGCATCAACAGCTAGGGGCGTTTCTTCGTCTGCCAATCCCGTACCAGGAACTGCCCAGAATGCGATCGACTGCCTTAGATATCGACGCACACCTGCCGCTTGCGCTGCTGCCAGCACATTAGCACCTCCTTCTCGACGAATACGATGGTTGAGGGGTGCTGCTGCACTCATCGATTCGCCTGTGTAAGTCTTGGGTAGAGCAGTGAGTTGTTCAATCACCACTTCTGGTTGAGCTCGAACCAGAGCTGCTTTGACAGCATCGGCATCAAATACATCTGCGATCGCAGGTTCCACCCCTTGTTTCTCTAAAGTTTGCGCATTTTCTAAAGAACGGGTCAATGCAACGACATCGTGACCTAAACTGCGCAATTGTGCGATTAGCGGACGACCGATCACTCCCGTCGCCCCTGCAACAAAAATCCTCATTTATAAACCTCCTGTTAAAATCTGTGAAAACATTTATAGATAAGACGAAAGAGCATCGTTGGTAGTGACAACATGAGTTAGCTCAAATTTGAAATGGCGATCACCCACTCATAACTCAATTAGCAAGTTTAAGTTCTGCCACACCAAAAGTGTTGTTTAAACCGACTTGTTAGGCTTATATCAGTAACTGCCTTCAGTTCTTCTTGATATTGAGAAGATGCAGCCCATCACGCCGCCTCAAATAATGAACTTAGAGTTGACGCTCTCTTTTGCTCTCTTTTCAGACATCATCGCTTCTCCTGGTTCTTATACTGTCTAATAGATCTCTTGCATGAATGCTATAAAAGATTTGTAGGATGTGTTAGGACGAAGTCCGTAACGCATCTTCTGAGATTTGTTGCGCTGCTTTACTCTCTCATTCCCCTACACAAAATATTCGTGCAAGAGTTCTAATGAGTGGGGTTGATGCAATATTCAGACAAAAATAGTTTTGAGATAGCTTGCTTAAGCAGTAGTTGCATTAGATGGATTGAGAATTTCTAGCTTGCGCGATCGCTGCGAGTAGTCTGTGTGTATCCCATGCGTCCTTATAGCGCACTCCGTTGACAAATAAAGCTGGCGTACTACTGACACCACTTTGTATGCCACCTTGAATGTTTTGAGTAACCCGTTCAGCGTGAACATGATCTGTCATGTCCCACAAGAATCGAGCAATGTCAAGCTGTAACTGATTGGCATACTCTAGAAGATATCCATTGTTAAGGGCATATTGATTTGCAAATAAGGTATTGTGCATCTGCCAAAACTTATTTTGTGCGGCGGCGGCTTCTGCCGCTTCTGCTGCCTTTTGTGCTTGCGGATGAATGTGTATGCGGGGGAAATGGCGGAATACAAAGCACAATTGGCTCTGTTGTTGAATTTCTCTAATCATCCTGTTAACCTCACCACAGGAAAGACATTGATAGTCACCGTATTCCACTAAAATGACTGAGGCATTCATTCCTCCTTGCGTATGGTCGTGTTCTGAAATTGGCATGAGAAGCCTGTTACCATCGCTTGTCTGACTCATCGTTTTTTCATACGGTCTGTAGTTGACACTCCCACGGCTTGAAGCCGTGGGATTCTTGGCTCAATGAATCAACTTGTCTAACTGAGTTTCCCCAATTAAATAGAGGTTGGTTTCTCCCCAAGCGTTATGAGTTTCGGTGTGCCCCACCGTACTTAATTGATATGCGGCTTGTTTTAGTGCTTTGTCTAAAATGTTGATTGCTGCATTGTGGTCACGATCTAGCACACACCCACATTTACAAATATGAGTACGCACAGAAAGTGATTTCTTTACAATTTCCCCACAGTCAGAACAGTTTTGACTAGTGTATTGAGGTGGAACACCAGACACTACTCGTCCATACACTTTGCCAAAATATTCTAACCACTGAGTGAATTGTGACCAACCAGCATCACTAATTGACTTAGCAAGCCTACGGTTTTTAACCATGTTCCTTACTTGGAGTTTCTCAAAAGCCACAAAATCGTTAGATTTCACTACGCACAACGCCTGTTTGACAGCGTGGTCTTTACGCTGGCGAGAAACTTTTAAATGCTTGCGTCCTAACTTCTTAACTGCGCGTTTACGATTGTTAGAACCTTTCTGCTTACGACTAAGCCGCTTTTGTAGTCGTTTCAAAGCTTTTTCTGATTTTCTCAAATGACGAGGATTTTCGACTTTGGAACCATTAGAATCGGTGTAGAAAGCTGATAGTCCTACATCCAACCCTATAGTCTTTCCCGTAGGTTGAATATCTACATTCCTGTCTGCTTGAATGCAGAATTGAACGTAGTATCCATCACTACGACGAACAATTCTAACTCGTTTAATTTGGTCTATCTGATAATAATGCAAGTCGTATGTACCAATCAGCTTTAGCTTCCCAATCCCGCATTTATCAATGAAATTAATGTATTTGCGGTCATCAGATAGTTTCCATCCAGTCTGTTTGTACTCTACAGAACGGTTGTTTTTCTGAAACTGTGGGAAGCCTTTTTTACCCGGTTTCCCCGACTTGCAATTATCGTAGAATCTTTGAATTGAGAAAGACGCTCTCTCTGTTGCAGCTTGTCTAGCCTGTGAATTCAGTTTATTGGCGAACTCGAATTCTTTAGCCAAGACAGCACTTAGCTTACTCAGTTCAGATAACTTAACACCACGATTGTCCATCCAAAACCGTATAGATTTATTCCGTACAAACTGAAATGTACGGATAGCTTCATCAATTTTTTGATATTGCTCGACTCTCCCTTTGGCTTTGAATTCGTAGACAATCATGGTGTATTCCTAGTTATCGACCTGTTACTATTATAGACGTATTTATAATTACGTTGGTTCCCTAAACACAGATTTTAAAAAGCTTCACAGATATTTGGACGGCACCTGAAGGTGCAAACGCATTCATGAGCCAGCGCTGCAGGAGGGTTTCCCTCCGCAGGCGACTGGCGTCCCCACGGCTAGAAGCCGATGGGCTTTCTGCTTTAATTGTTGTAAACAGAAGATGGATTGAGTTTGGTTGTGTTGAATATATGGTTCATTAATAAAATGACCTTCATGAGTTGCATCATTTAAGATGACAGATTCATGAGTGCGGATCACGTACTGAATAATTGATTCAGGCAGTCGATTTGCTGTGGGGATAGATTGTAACACTTGCGTAGCACAGACATCCTCACCCTCCGGGTTCAGCAGTTTGCTTATGCCGGGGAACCCTTTCGCCAGTTCCTCAACGGGGGGAACCCCCGCACCGGACTGGCTCACCACCGCAACTGCTTCACCATCATTGAGTTCACAAGAAGCTTGGATCACCCATTCTCCTAAGTTTTCCAAAATCAGAAATCCAGTTTGTGCGCCAGCATTTTCAATTAAGACTTTCATCAAATAACTGAGCAACTGATCCAGTTCAATCTCACTTGAAATTGCTTGGGATGCTTTTAGTACCGCCGCTAGATCAAAAGCGATGGGTGAACTATTAGAAGTCGTTTTAGAAGCTTTGGGAATTGGTGTCGTGTGAGTTACGTTTGATGGTTGAGGAAATAGCTGCGGATAGCGAGTTTCTAAATCTCTGACCTTTGCAGTTGCTCCCCAACGCTCATAGCAGTAGTGAGCTTCTTTCATGTAAGTTTGGGCAAACTTTTCTCGACCTCGCGCCAAATAATGTTTTGCAGCCAATTCATAAGCTAACGCTTCTTCTTGGATATATCCATTTTCTCTGGCTCCTTGGATAGCTTGTTCGTAAAATTCTTCTGCCTCAAAAAACTGACCTAGAACTCTTGCCGTCTCTGCTTGCAGCAAATGATATTTATGTAAATGATTCATTGGCGCATAACTTGCCCAGTGTTTGATTTTCTCTTGGTTAGCACTAACGTTTTTGATAATTTCCGCCTGTGCTTGAGCGTCGATTTCTGGGTATGTTGCAAGTCTTGCTAGAGAGTCATATAGGTAGTACAAAGGATAAAGGGCTGTCCCTCTTGCTTTGAGTAAATGTCTTTTCGCTTTCCTCCCGTTTTGAAGTGCTTGAGAATAATCAGAAAATAGATAGCAGAGGAAAAGTTTATTGAAATGTACGAGAAAAATTACTGCTCCATCTGTTTCATGCTGTGGCAGTCTAAATTCCTCATTGTAAGCTTCGCCAATTAGACGAGTGAGACTGACAGAACGTCCCATTAAATTTAAGACGGACTGGTGAAATATTTGATTCCAAGCAAGTGGAGTTTCTTGTTTAATTTGATGAATTGCTTCACCATAAGTTCTCAATTCGTGTTCAAGTTCCACGAGTTCCTTGCCAGCAATAAAGGATTGTAGATTGTAAGTGTGAGCGCAATAGGCGGCAAACTCTAAATCTCCAGTTTCTAGCCCACTTTGATAACCTTCTGGTAATTGCTGGGATGTTTCTTTAATATGTTCTTTCCAGTGGATAATGAAGACATATACAATGAAAAATGTCTTAGCTGTGAGTGAATGAGTATGAGACTGTGACAACAGCCTCAAAGCCAGTTGTCCAAATTGGTAGCCTGACTCGATATTCCCAACCATTCCACAAAGAATTAACCCAAAGTTGGCATAGGCAAAACCAGAGGTAAACGCATTGCCATACTGAATTGACAAGTTGACCTGTTTCGCTGCTAATAGCGGCATC
The DNA here is from genome assembly GCA_002163975.1 of Nostocales cyanobacterium HT-58-2. Lineage (GTDB taxonomy): Bacteria > Cyanobacteriota > Cyanobacteriia > Cyanobacteriales > Nostocaceae > HT-58-2. The sequence goes on from CP019636.1 coordinate 1,621,427, forward strand.
AATTCAGGAGCAGCTATTTGAGCAGCAATCATGATGCTTGATAGAATGCGCATCGCCGCTAACTTTTCCGGCTCAGTCATTTCAGGTAAATGGCTTAAGTTTGCAATCGGCTGATTGCCAACAAGTGATGTAATTGTGTCTAGCTCTATCTGAATATTTGACTGACTTGGCTGTTTGGGAAAACTGATTCCCAATTGCTGTAAAACTTGCAATGCAGTATCGATCGCTTTTAATGGCTGACTTTGCGCCATATCAGTTTGAATTTTGACTTCATAAGCTTTAACGATGTCGAGAATATTTTTGGCTTCTTGCACAATGATCGCCACCCAGTATTCTACCTGCTCAAAATCGCCACACAAGTACTCAACTTCTGTTGTTTCTAAATATAAATCTAACGACAGTTCATAATTGGTTTGCCAGCTAGAAGCTGCTAGCCAAACTCTTGCTCTGGCTAAATATTTTTTCGCCATACTATAAGCGATCGCTGCTTTTGCTTTCTGACCTGCGATTAAATTTAATTTGGCAATTTCATTTCGTTCAGATTGATTGCTAACAAGCTCAATCCCATGATTCAAATGATCAACAATTTCAAATAGATGACAAGGGGATGTGATTCTGAACAAAACACCCGCACAAACGATTGAAAAATGCGATTGAAGCGGTTTTGAGCTTCAGTTGCTCCAACTTCTGGTACGGGCGGTTGTTTGCCAATAATCAATTCAACTTCTGGGATCACATCAATGATGATTTGTCCGTTGCTTCCCAATGCTGTAAGCAGGCGCGATCGCCACTGTTGCACCTGGTCGTCTGATTCACCAAGCAGTTGCTGCACCAATTTTTGCAAGGCAGATGCGATCGCGCTGTAGGGGATATTGCGCTGAAATTGATCAAATTTACCAGAGATAAAATAGCCACGCTTTTGAGTGATTGGTTTATAAATTTCTTGCACTAATGCTGATTTTCCAATTCCAGCATAGCCAGATACCAACATCATCTCGACTTTATTGAGGATTGAGTTGTTTGTTTGTTCCTGTTCTGAAGTTTTTTGTGCATAGTTTTGTGAAGAAGCAACGCGATGAAAAGCCGCCAGCAACATTGCAACTTCCTTGTCCCTTCCATACAGTTTTTGTGGAATTTGGAACTGATCCCGAACGTCTTGAAGACCCAGTTGAAAGCTATCAATTTGAGAGATTTCCTCTAATTGGTGAGTACAAATTTCTAAATCCGCTTTGATTCCCCAAGCACTTTGATAGCGATCTTCCGCGTTTTTCGCCATCAGTTTGACAATAATATCTGAAACTGGTTTGGGAATCGTTGCATTCAACTCATGAGGCGGAGGTGGCTGTTTGGCGATATGACAATGGACTAGCTCAAGTATGTCGTTTGTGGGAAACGGCAGATGTCCAGTTAGAAGTTCGTAGAACGTTACCGAAAATTTTGGGTCTAAAGCCTCGCCCTTCTAGGGAGACTTTATGCAACAATAAAACACAGCGGTAATGCGCACATAAAAAAGGCGAAGTAGGTAAGCGCGGACAGCTCCTGATCCGGAAAGAAAGGTAGCAAAAATCCAAGATCTTGTACCGCCACTTGCTTTATGCCGGGGAACCCTTTCAGCAGTCGCCTGCGGAGGGATACCCTCCAAAGAGCGCTGCTTCACCCCCGCAGTGGCTCACAAATGTGGGAGTAAAAGTAAGAAATAGAATAAACCTTTTCAAACGCGGTCGGGCAGTCCGTGTACGCTTGTGGACGTATCCAAACGGGGATATTTGAATGCCTGCATTTGAGTATCTAGGGAGGACGGTTGAAGCAAGAATCCTCATGCCTTTAGGCCCAGGAGTGTCAAACCCAGAGAGTAAAAATCAGTGCGGTAATCAAGCAAACGGTTCATCCGCCCTGTTTGCTCTGGAGATAAATAGGCAAGGGTTCCTTCTAAAGCATAGTGGCTCTTGAAAGTCGGATTAGTGCGGTTAAATTGAGTGGCAATTCCGAAGTCAATAATTTTGACAACGCCAGTATCCGGATTGAGGACGATGTTTCCAGGATTGATATCTTTATGGATGACATTGGCTGCATGGATTCTGCCCAGAATATCGGTAAGGTTGATAGCAAGACGCAAAAAAGCAGATAAGGGCATCGGGCAGAAGTCTGGACGCTTGTACATCCATTGCTCCAGAGACTCTCCACCAAAGTCTTCTAAAAGAATGACGAGTGTACGTTGATAGTCCTGTTGGCTGTATGCCTTGACTACCCCTTCCAGGTTAAAAGAACTGGTAATTTTATATTCTTGTCTGTAGCGAGTTAGTTCTTGAAGAGAGGGATAATCTTGCTTGAGCATTTTCACAATGATAGCTCGATTATCTCTCACTCTGATACCCCGATACACCAGAGATGCCGAACTCTCATAGATTTTGCTTTGGATGACAACTCCAGGCAGGGCAATCATTGTGATTTTTTCCGATGAGTATCGTGAGCCACATCACCGATTATACAGTTTGTGATTTCGTTTCATTACAGTAATAAATAATACATAAATCGAAATATGTCACTGTAATGAAAAAATGAACAGCGATTGATCTGTTGATAACATTCTTAATAATCACCCCGCCGAGAGTATAACACGTAAGCGGTTAAGCACCTTCATTGGGTTTGAAACTGTAACTGAATTCATGGACAAAGCTACCTAATGAGATTGACAAACTTCTTGCCCTAGTGAAATAAAACAGCCCTTCCCGGTGCTTGCCTCACTAGATAACGACACTACCAAATCGTATTGTGAGGCGTTCTCTCAGGAGCTAACAAAACCCTGCTGTCTTGCCAAAATGAATCAATATCTGAGATTCATAAAACTTCGCGGTAAGCAAAGCAGTAGGTCAGGCATATGCTTAACCTACTGTTTAGCAAACAATAGCTAAATTTTCCCTTTACTTCCAGCCTTTATCGGCTTGTCCAAGCACATATGCCGCTACATCTTCGATTTGCTCAGGTTTTAAACGACCTTTGAAGGCTGGCATGGCATTTTTACCATTTGTCACTTGGGCGATAATGGCTTCTTCTGAGTACATACCGTACTTTTCCAAAGCTTCTTTTTTCAAGTTTTTGTTAGCTTGAACCAAGTTCTTTCCAGCCGCATGACAAGAAGCGCAATTGGTACTGAAGACTTTGGCTCCTTTAACAGCATCTGCTGCTAAAGCTGGACGATTAAAGACAAAGGTGACAATTGCTACGATCAACAACAATACTGAAAAAATCTTTTTCATCCCGTGTTCTCTCTACGAAAAGGCGCATTCTAGAGAATGTCCTTCATAATTCTGGGGTTTATAGTGCATATCGTCAAAAGACAGGCTGTCAAATTTCCAAATTGATTTACAAACTTATGAAGAAAGACAGAAGGCAGTCAATTGAGACATTGCTATGTGTGGGTTAGAGCAAGAGATGTTTGGATGACGTCGCATTGGACTAACATGAAACTGCTGAGTCGGAAGAAAAAGATGGAGAATGCTGCTCGTAACACGTAGTACTCCATGTAGTACTCTGTTAAGTTGAACATGATAGTTTGAGACTGACGTGAGGACACGTGGAAATCTCTGCTGACACGGGGATATATCGGCGTCTTCAGAAGCTGCACCTTCATCCCGATATTCAGATCTAAGTATGACAACCAGGCAAACATTTCATTCTTGGGTGACGTGCCCACAACCTAACCCTCAAGCTTTTTTGCGTTTATTCTGTCTTCCTTACGCAGGTGGTAGCTCTCTGATTTTTCGTACATGGTCTAACAGTCTACCTACGACTGTTGAGGTGTGTCCTATTGAACTGGCAGGACGGGGAACACAGATGAAGTCGGCTCCATTCACGCGGCTAGAACCTCTCGTTCAAGCCATTGTTCCTGTTCTCAAACCACATTTAGACAAGCCGTTTGCCTTCTTTGGTCACAGTATGGGCGCGTTGCTCAGCTTTGAAATTGCTCGTCAACTCCGCAGAGAATATGGTATTGTTCCAGACCAACTGTTTGTGTCTGGTCGGCGTGCTCCTCAAATCCCTAACCCAAAGCCCCCTATGCACGCGTTGCCAGAGTCTAAGTTCAAACAGGAACTGCGCCGTCTAAATGGGACACCTGAAGCAGTGTTGGAAAATGCCGAACTGATGCAACTTCTTGTTCCAATTTTACGAGCAGACTTTGCAGTTCTGGAAACTTATGTCTACAATACCGAGCCACCACTTCACTGTCCTATCACTGTTTTCGGTGGTTTACAAGATCAAGAAGCTAGTTACGAAGAACTCCAAGCTTGGCAAAAGCAGACAACTGCTGCATTCTTAATACAAATGTTCCCTGGCAATCATTTCTTCTTGCACTCAGCCCAATCACTCCTACTACAGTACCTTTCCCAAGAGCTACACCGAATGACAGGATTTCAAGGTGAAAGCCCATCAGTATCTGGCTCGTAGCACGGTGAGACACACCGAAACTCATAACGCTTGGGAGCCACTGCGTTGGTGAGGCAACGCTGCAGGAGGTGAGACCAGTGCTGCAGGAGGGTTTCCCTCCGTAGGCAACTGGCGAACCCGTTCGCGTAGCGTCTCCGCTAGGAGAAGGGATTTCCCTCCGTAGGCGATTGCCGAAAGGGTTCCCCGACTTGTTCGCGCAGCGTCTCCGTAAGGAGAAGCATGTGGCGTGGAGAAACCGACCGCTGTTTAATTGGGGAAACCCAATTAGATAAGTTGATTCGCTGAAGCAAGAATCCCGCCTCTTCAAGGGGTGCTTGAATTCTCTAGCTAAGCTCTCAAATGTCAAGAGTCCACTCCAGACCAGAGGAACTCTTGAGTTTTGATTCTTAACTATCGACGACTCTCACAAGTCCGACGTGCAATTTTCATGCGTCAAATCTGACTTATGAATTTTTTCTACCGTTTCTAAAAGAGGATGAGGATGAGGTGGAACTAGCGACTTCAATGCTATCTTCATCTCCAATTCGTTCTGTACTAGTGCTCTGCCTATAATACTGCTGGTAGTAGTTGTATGAGCCAGGTGAGGAATCTTTGGACTTATTGGCTATCACCCCTAAGATGGGTGTGCCGGATACTTGAAGATCCTCTAATGCTTGCTGGAATATAGTGCGTTTGAGATTACCTAACCCAGCAACTAGTATGAGTCCATTGGTATTAGCAGCTAGCAAGTTAGCATCTGCAAATCCTACTAGATGGGGTGTATCATAAATCACTAAGTCAAAAGCGCCTTGTAGGTCGTTCATCAAATCTTGCATTTTCTGAGACGCAAGCAACCTGATTGAGTCAGGGGGAATCGGACCAGCACTGAGGACAAACAAGTTGTCTTCTAAGGGCGATCGCTCAATTAAATTGTTCCAGTCTAGGTCTTGTGAAATGACATCAGTTAATCCCTGAATGTTCATCAAACCCACACGATTATGAATTGTGGGAGAACGTAGATTGGCATCCACCAGTAAGACTCGTTGCCCCATTGCCGCAGCTGCAAGCGCCAGGTGTACTGCCACTGTTGTCTTGCCATCTTCTTCTGCCGCCGAACTTATGACCAGTGAACGAATAGGTGTATCCGAACCAAGAAGAAGAATATTGGTGTAAAGAGAGCGAAAAACTTCAAAAAAGGATGCTCTGGCTGCTTGTTGTACTCCACCTGCTGCCTCTTGCCAAGCTAATGCTCCTAGTTCTTTTCTTAAAGGAACGACTCCTAACAGTGGCAATCCAGTAGCTTCTTTAAGGTCTTTAGAAGAATAGAGGACATTGCTGAGTTTATCTACAACTAGAGCAGCACCTGTTCCCAACAGTAGACCTAATATTGTCCCCAAAGCTAAGTTTCGTTTCGCACTGTCTGCGACAGCTTTTGGTTCTTTGACTTCCTCAAGTTGAGGATCGAGTAACTTCCACGAGGGCAACCTTTGAGCTCTCTCTATTTCCAATGCTTGCTTTTTGGCTGAAAATTGAGTCAGACCTTCAGTGGCTATCTTTAATTCTCGCTGAGTATTATCGTATTCACGGATAACAACTGCTAAGTTTCTCAAGTAGTCGTTGAAGTAATCTATTTTTTCTCCTAAAGATTTATCACGTGCTTGCAGCGTCCGGATACGGCTTTCGTAATCTCTTTTCACCCGGTTTTCTTCCCCAGTCAGCATGGAGAGTAAGTTTGCTTTCTGCTCCTGTAAAAACTGCATACTGGGGTTGTCACTTGTTAATTTTGCTGCATTTTTTTTCACCTCGATGTCTAGTGTTTGGATTTGATCCAGTATTTTCTGATAGCGAGCATTTTCTGTCAGTACCGAATTACCTGCTCTTTCTCCTGGCTGTCGTGCTAACTCTCGTTTTAAGTCCTCATAGTTAGCTAGCATTTGTTCTAGCTGAACTTTATTTTCTGCTTGCTGTTGTGTCAGTGTGGCAATCTGATTAGATATTTCTTGGGCTTTCTGTGCTGGTTCAACTAAATCATTCTTTTGTCGAATGATCCGCAGTCTTTCTTGCCAGACTCTAACCCGATTCTCTAGAGGCTGTTTTTGTTCTTCAACAAACTTAATTGCTTGCTTAACTTCGTCTTGACGCTCTTCGAGACTATATTCTATGTAGGCATCTTTGAGTAATGTCAAAACATCGCTTACTAGCTCTTGGTCTGAGCTTTTAAATCCAACTTCTAAAATATTTTCCTCTTTAGATTCTATTTTTAATATGCTAGCGATGAGGTCGTAGTCCAACTTTGGATACTTTGTGTGATATTTCTCCTGAAGCTGCTTGATAACCGGGTCTAATATCCCACGACTCTCTAAAACTCTAATTGTTGTCTTAACAGGTTGTACCGCCTCTGGAGGTGCTATTCCACCTGAACTCAGAGTTTGAGGCACATTGGCTACTGCCCGACCTTCCCCAGTGACAGGCTTAGTTAGTATCTCAAACTTGCCTTGATACACTGGAGGATCTGTTTCTGCCTTCAACACCGCTGCCGTGGCTACTACGCCTGTTACACCAGCAATTAACAATGCACGACGGCGGAGAGTTGCTCCTACTTGACCCAGATTTAATCCACCTTCTTCTTCATTTAACTGGGCTGTGTAGGCTTGTGACAACGGGTGAGGATATTTCTCTGACTTCAGCATAGCCTTAGTAAGTTTTCTGACTTGTGGTTTTACGTGAGTGCACGCTCCGGTTTCATCCTGGCATATGTGGTTCCGTATTTTCGACGACCAAGTTGTTTTATATATGCAGGAACATTAATAAACACATCAGTTCATCACATAGTTTTGACACCTTCAGCGACGACTTAAAGTTTTGTCATAAACCAAGTGATAGACACTTTACCCTGTCTGAAGTCTAGGAATAATACTGTTTAGGACTGAACAGATGCACTCTATAGATACAGTACCATTACATAGAAAAATTTTGTGAGTTTCTTTATCTTTCAAGTAAAAAATATAATTTTTTTTTATACGCTGACTTTGCTTTGGTAAGGGTAATTTGTTCATAACCAATTTTGACAAACTCAATGTTGAAATACTTAATCGCACACAGCCTTCTGCTCAAGTATGTGGCGAATGGTACTTTTTCACTATTTGTCTTGTTTAGTACATTATTCTTGTAGACTCCGGGCTTTTCCGGATAAAACTGAGTGGTATCGATTTAACTTTTGGATCTTAAGTATGCAGCAGATTATTTTGTATTAAAAACAACGCAAGTACTTACAAGAGAAGTTGTGATGGAGATTAGGAATAATAGGTTGAAACGATATAGAGCTATTGGAAGTGGAATTTATAAACATAAATAAGAGGGTAAACAATTTTGTTTACCCTCTTTATACTGGGGCGCTAGGATTCGAACCTAGGGATGGCGGGACCAAAACCCGCTGCCTTACCGCTTGGCTACGCCCCATTGATTTATCCTTAAATAATATAGCAGTGAATTACAGGTTATTGTCAAGTATTTCCCGAGATGATTTCGGATGGACTCCAGCAATCTCACTCAAACTCCCCTAGCAGGTATCAAATATGCAGGTAGTTATGGGTTGGAAGCAACCATGGTGTAAGGATTGTGGGAATATGTAATCAGTCTTGGTTGTCACCAACAGGCTCATACGCCTGACTGCGTGAAATCCTGTTGCTATTTTATGTGTGAGACCTAGCTCTTATTCTAGGTAGTTAAACGGTTTGTCTAGTGGAAACACTGGATTAAAATATATATCGTCTCTTTGGCTTTTACTAAGAATTCTTGTAATGAATCTCGTCGTTTGATTTTTCCCACTTGCCATAAAAAATACTGTTTTTCCCAATCATCTATGTCGTATAGCAGATCAGGCATCAACCTCAATATCATTTTTTTATCGTTATATAACTTTTTATTTAGTAAAACCAAACAGTCACATAGTCAGACTTATGACTATACTCAACGTATTAGTGGACGTGACTATGTTTTTGAATCTGTTGATAACCAGGAAAAAGGTTATATGACAGGATGGGGTAAAGATATCAAACGCGGCGATTACATCATTTTACGTAACGGCTCTAGCGCTTATCGATATCAAGTTGAGGAAATTGATTACTACTGTGAGCCACCTGATATGTGGATAGCCTTACTTCAAAAAGTAGATTTTGAATAGCACAAGTTTTGAGTTGTACTAAATAACCTCACTACAAACTCTTGAACGAAATCAACTTTAGTATGTGGTAATACACAAGTTTTCATCAATTGTCTGTGCTGAAGTTGAACTCGATTACGTGTTCTTAGATTGACATACTATGCTAAATGTTTTTACATAAAGAAAAAACATTTATTTATCGTCGAAGTTAAATGTTTAAATTTACACATACTTTATATTAATGTGTTAATTTCATAAACCTAAGAAAAGAAGTGAGCAAGTTGCTGTGTGGTGTATTAAGATTAATTACGTAGACATCTGCCAATAAGTAAAGTAGGTATCTACAAGAGTGCAAAAAGTTTGTTTGACTACGGATCTACCGCTGCGGAAAGCAAAGCGCAGTTTCTTCAAAAGAAGATTTTTAGATTTTGATACCAGGGATCATTTTCTGACGTTAAGGCTGTCATCGTATCTTTTATCCTAGTTAAGACCTTAAAGTTTCAGCAATAATGATGACCTCAAAACCATTGAACTGCGACATATCAGAGTCATCGAGAGTAGTGGCTGCTGTGGAGCAAATATCTTCCGATCTTGGCGGCGAAGCAGTGATTCTGAATCTTAAATCGGGAGTGTACCATGGGTTAAACGAAGTAGGAGCAAGGATCTGGAATTTACTTCAGCAGCCCCAAGTCGTGAAAGATATTAAACAGACGATTTTAGAAGAATATGAAGTAGAACCAGAAGTTTGCGTTGGAGACCTCTTGGCACTGCTAAATGAATTGAAAGCTGCAGAGCTAATTAAGGTTGAGAATGAAACAGGTACGTAACTTTGTGAAACTTTCTGGGGACGAGCGGAATCTTTTAGCGATCGCTTTTATTTTGCTGGGAGCAATTAGGTTAGGGCTATTTTTTCTAGCCTTTCGGAATTTACTAAAACTTCTGCAAAAGGTAAATCAGCAAAATTTTCGTTTCCCACTTGAGACTCAACAAAGTCAAATTTCTGTAGGCAAAATTGTTTGGGCTGTGAATGTGGTAACACGCTATATGCCTGGTGGAGCAAAGTGTCTGGCTCGTGCTTTGACGACCCAAATACTCATGAGTCGCTACGGTTACTCTTGTGAACTACGTATAGGTGTTGCCAAAGACAAGGGAGGACAATTAGAGGCTCACGCTTGGATTGAGTATCAAGGACGGATTGCGATTGGGAACCTTGCAGATCTTTCGCGGTTTATCCCACTGCCATCTCTTGAAGGAGTCAAACTATGAGTGGCATCATGGGTATCTACTGTCTCAACGGTCGCTTTGTAGACAGCGCAGACTTGAAGTGGATGGCAGATATCTTGATGCATCGCGGACCAGATGGTGCAGACACTTGGGTTTATGACTCTATTGGTTTTGGGCATCGAATGTTGTGGACAACACCAGAATCCCTATTAGAGAAGTTACCTCTAGTCAATCAGACTGGCGATTTAGTCATCACATCTGATGCACGCATAGATAACCGTGACGAACTCATATCTCAGTTACAGTTTGATAACTGTCCACCAGAAAAAATTACAGATAGCGAACTGATTTTGGCAGCCTATGAGAAATGGGGTGAGCAGTGTTCACAACATCTTTTGGGTGACTTTGCTTTCGCCATTTGGGATAAACGCAAACAGTCCCTTTTTTGTGCGAGAGACCATTTTGGAATCAAGCCCTTTTACTACTATTATCAAGCAGACAACATTTTTGTCTTTGCCTCTGAAATCAAAGGTTTGTTATGTTTACAGCAAGTTCCACGCCAGCTCAATGAGGTCAGGATTGCTGATTACCTGGCATTGATGATGGAAGATAAAGTGATCACGATTTACCAAGATATTCTGAGGCTTCCCCCCGCCCACAGTATGGTGGTCAGCCAGTCTGGAGTGAGATCATGGTCTTACTGGTCACTTGACCTCCATCATGAGATTCAGTTAGATTCTGATGAAGCATATGCAGAAGAATTTCGGAAAATATTCACAGAAGCTGTAAATTGCCGCTTGCGAAGTGCCTTTCCCATTGTCAGCCATTTGAGTGGTGGATTAGATTCTTCAGCAGTCACTTGTGTAGCACGGGATTTACTGACACAAGATGGTACTGAATTACACACAATTTCAAGTATTTTTGATAAAATAACAGAGTGTGACGAACGTCCTTATATAAATGTAGTACTTAAGCAAGGAGGATTCATTCCTCACTATGTTCATGGAGACGAGTCCGGTCCGTTATCTAACCTAGATGAAATTTTCCAGTATGAAGATGAAGCTCTAATAGGGCCCAGTCATTTTTATCCTTGGCAATTGAACAGAGCAGTCAAGGAATTGGGACTACGAATTAGCCTCGATGGTTTTGATGGCGACACTACAGTCAGTCACGGTATCATGAGACTCACTGAACTGGCACGCCAAGGAGATTGGGAATTTTTTATACTGGAAACAAAGGCAGTTGCCCAAAACTTCGATATACCGCCTCACACTTTGTTTCGTGGTCATGGTCTACCATACCTCAAGGATTTAGCAAAACGGTGGCGCTGGATAGCGTTTTTCAAAGCAGTTCAGCAAATCCACAAGCATTTCGGTGGTTCACGCAAAAGGTTAATTTTGCAGCACGGGCTCAAACCTCTTATTCAAGCAGTCGGGCAATGGTGGCAAAGACGGCAGCACAAACAAGATAAATCTGTCAACTCTGTAGCCCCCCAAATTCCCTTAGTCAATCGTATCTTTGCAGAGCGTATTGCTTTAGATGAGCGTATCCAGAAATTAGGAGGTTCCCCTAAACAACCCCAGAGCGTCAGAGAAGAGCAATGGCTCACTCTCAACCAAGGATTATTCACTTACACCTTGGAGTTGATGGATCAATATGCGGCAATATTTTCTCTAGAAACCCGTCATCCGTTCATGGACAAACGACTCATTGAATTTTGTCTGGCATTACCGTCCGAACAGAAGCTTTACGGAGGATGGGGTCGAATAGTCATGCGACGTGCTTTAGAAGGCATTTTGCCAGAAGAAGTTCAATGGCGTGGAGGAAAAGCAGACTTATCACCAAATTTCAACGACGGATTGCTCAACCGCGATCGCCAACTTCTAGAAGAGGTTGTGCGCAACAAGTTAGGAAGACTTGAGAATTACATTAATTTAGATTTTTTCCAAGAAGCATATCAGCGATTGCTTTTGGAAAGTCACACAATCAGCGATCAAGATTGCATGGTTGTTTGGCAGGCAATCATTTTGGCTTCGTGGTTCGACTACAACCAACTGATGCCGTAAGTCCAACCTCTTGGCAGGTTGTGGATTGGTAGAAAAATTTATAAATACCAAGACGCACCGTAAGTCCAAGGGCAGGGAGCGCTACCACAACAAAGAAGTAGTTACACTGCATAGACAAGGAATGCAACTCATGAAAAAAACTTACAACGCACCTAAACTGACCAATCACGGGAACGTAGAAGAAATTACCCAACTTTTTGGTAGTGGGTCAAGAAATGATTTCTTCATTTTCACTGCTCCTCCCAATGGCATTAATGTTCAACCCAATCAACCAGTACCTGCTACCTATGGTTCACAAGATGGGGTTCTTTCACCTTCCCCAACAAAGGTCAACTAAATACAACTCAACTGTGACTGGATTGGTTGGATTGACTGCAAACAGCAAATCAATTTCTCTGCTGCTTGAGTAGTCATCTTGATTTGTGGTTTGACTACAATCAACTCACGCTGTAAGTTCAACAGCTTGGTAGTTGTAGTTTTGATGAGTGCGGTCTCTACCGTCACCGAACCATAGCTTAAGTCCAAGTTGTTCAGAGCAGTTAAGGACAATAGTTCTACAGAAAAAATCTTCGGATTGAGTCTGTAAAAACTATTTGACTACATCGATTGCTACAGGGCACACCACATTGCTGGTTTGTCCCTGTGGCAACTCAACATTAATGTAGAAATTTTGCAATAGATACTTAAAGTTCTCCACATTTCCCAAACACGCTGAAGATATGAAAGTTTATCAAGCCTACAACCTATACATTGCTTCAGAACTACCCTTGCCAGAACTGGTGGAGAGTGAAGGCAAGCCAGATGTGATTGTACGGTTTGGCAAAGTGGATAACACAGGTGAGATGCAACATGACGGCGGTAGTACTTTTCAGGGAGAAGTTGCAGAAGTCGGCAAGGTTCTGATTCAGAGTGGACGTGAAGTTATTATTGAGCCCGTTTTAGGAGTCGAAGAAGCTCGTCTGCGCACTATACTTTTAGGTCCCATACTGTCTGTTCTGCTTCGGCAGCGAGGACTGCTCGTTCTACATGCCAGCTGCGTTGACATTAACAACAAAGCTGTGGCATTTATGGGTGGTTCAGGCTGGGGTAAATCAACGATGGCTGCAACTTTTCATACCAAGGGTTACAGCATCTTAACAGATGACGTGATGCCTGTGGAAATTGTTGCAGATTGTGCAATTGTTTTTCCGACCTATCCTCAGTTCAAACTTTTTCCAGAAGCACTCTCTTGTTTGGGACAAGATACTGATGGCTTATCTCCAGTTTGTCAAAATTCCCCCAAACTTTCTTACAACTTTGACCGTGGTTTCCAACAAACTCCCTTACCGCTTCAACGGATTTATGTCCTAGATAAAGGAAGTGAGCATAAAATTACCAAACTACAACCCCAAGAAGCCTTTGTTGAGTTAGTGCGTCATACTCGTGCCATGAGCTTAGTAACAAATTCTGAATTTGTGACTTCTCATATGCGTCTTTGTGCTGAGTTGATTAAAAATGTCAGCTTTTGTCGCTTCACTCGCAAACCTTCCCTGACAGACTTACCAAACCTCGTAAAGTTAGTTGAGGATGACCTAGCACAAATGAACGAAGATTCTCATAGCGAGAGTTTTCCGACGAATGCCTCCAATTCTCTGTTATCGGTTTAATAAACTCCAACTTTATGAATTTTTGACTGGAGAGGTTTTTTGAAGTTGTTTAGGAAGCTCCGTGGCGCAAATACGATACTATCTCATCTGCACAAAACTCTTAGCCTAGTTTGGGCAGCATCACACTACTGGACTGTTGCTTGGATGATCATGCTGATGATTCAAGGATTGCTACCCGCAGTTTCCATTACTCTAACTCGGCAGTTAGTCAATAATTTGGTAGGAGTTGCTGGAGGTGGCTTTTCTTGGGAAAGTCTTCAGAAGATTGTGATGCCAATTGGGTTGATGGCAGGTATCTTGCTTTTAGGAGAGTTTTTGAATGCTTCTAGTGAATGGATTCGTACGGCTCAGTCAGAATTAGTCCACGACTACATTAGTGGTTTAATTCAAAAACAATCACTGAGTGTCGATTATGGCTTTTATGAATACTCTGAGTATAATGATCAGCTTAACCGCGCCAGGGAAGGAGCGAGTGGGCGATCGCTTGCCTTACTAGAAGGTACTGGCAGTTTATTGCAAAACAGTGTCACTTTATTTGCTGTCGCAGCAATCTTGCTTCCCTACGGTCTTTGGCTCCCACTGCTTTTGGTCATCAGTGCTTTCCCTGCATTTTTTGTATTGACATACTTAAACAAAGTCCAGTATCGATGGTCGCAGCGCACGACAACCGCTCGTCGTTGGATAGCCTATTATGATTGGCTGTTGACCAATAACTCAACGGCAGCGGAAGTGCGGTTGTTTGACTTTGGTGAATACTTCCAGTCATCTTACAAGAAGTTGCGTCAGCAACTCAGACAGGAACAACTCAAGCTTTTGAGGCAGCAAACTTTGGGTCGCTTTGCAGCTACCATCATTGCATTGGCGATGTTGGGTTTTGCTGTGTTCTGGATGGGACGGCAAGTCTTGATAGGAGTTTTATCTTTAGGCGATTTAGCCGTATTTTTACAGGCACTCAATGAAGCACAAGGTGTTGTGAAGACATTGTTAAGCAACTTGGGGCAAATTTACCGTAATAGCTTATTTATTGGGAATTTGTTTGAATTTTTACAAATTCAACCTAAAATTATAGACCCACCTACACCTGTCCCTGTTCCTGCAACACTCGAGCAAGGAATTCGATTTCGACAAGTCACCTTCCGCTATCCTGGCACTCAGGAACCAGTATTAGAGAACTTTAACTTGCTACTACCTGCTGGGAAAATTGTGGCGATTGTTGGTGATAACGGTGCTGGAAAAAGTACGCTGATCAAACTTTTATGCCGCTTTTATGACCCTGAGTCTGGAAGCATTGAAATAGAAGGCACAGACATACGCGAGTTTGCAGTGCAGAAATTCCGCAGGTTGATTACTGTTTTATTTCAATCTCACATTCCTTACTACACGAGCGCTGGGGAAAATATTGCTTTGGGTGATATATGGGCAGGATCAAATCAGGCAGAGATTGAAGCAGCAGCTAAAGCGTCGGGCATTCATGATAAAATTATGCACTTACCCCAGGGTTATGACACTATGTTGGGGAAATTGTTTCCGGAAGGAACAGAGTTAAGTGGTGGTCAATGGCAGCGTTTAGCGTTAGCACGGGCATTCTATAGACGCGCCCAAATCATCATTCTAGATGAACCTACGAGCGCAATGGACCCCTGGGCTGAACACGACTGGCTAGAGAGATTCCGTGATTTGGCAAGCGATCGCACGGCAATTGTCATTACTCACCGCTTCACTTTAGCAATGCAAGCAGATATCATTCACGTCATGCGTGCTGGAGAGATTGTGGAGTCTGGAAACCACGACGAATTGCTTGCTTTGGGAGGACTTTATGCCACATCTTGGTTCGACCAAATGCAGGCTAGTGGAAGTTCTAGCGTGGAGAGTGGAGTTGTTTAGAAACCCACACCTACAAAATAGGTCAAAATAATGAAAACTTTACCAAAATTTAATACGCAAAATCAGGTCATTCATGCTTACCCAGAGATTGATCTCATTTTGTGTTGTGTTCGTCCACAAGTTGATCATGCCACCAGTGCACGTATAAAAACTTTAATCAAAGAAAATAGCATCAACTGGCAAAAATTGGTTCAAAAAGCTCGCAGTTATAGTGTTGTATCCCTTGTTTACACACGTTTGAGTACTATTTGCCCAGAGTCTGTACCAGAATCTACCCTAGAACAACTCCGCCACTTCTTCGGTGCGATCGCTCAGCGCAACTTGTTTTTAACTAGAGAACTCATCAAACTCCTCAGTTTAATGCAAGAGCAAGGCATTGTAGCAGTTCCATACAAAGGTCCAGTTTTAGCGCTCTCAGTATACGGTAATGTGGCTCTACGACAATTTGGAGACTTAGACATTATCGTTCAACCGACAGATCTTTTTGCTGTGAAGAAACTGCTGCTCGCTCAAGGATACCGATGCAAAGTCAATATGACTCATGCAGAGGAAATTTCCTATCTGCAATCAAAAAGTGAGCATACCTATGACTTTATTCATGATGATAAACAAATTTTTCTCGAAATTCATTGGCGAATTGCACCAAAATATGTCTCTCCCATTGAACCTCAACACTTATGGAAAGACTTAGAAGCATTCTCCTTAGCGGGAACAACTGTATCTTACCTACCTAAAGAAGACTGGCTGCCCATCTTATGTGTACATGCATCTAGACACATTTGGACACGGTTAGCATGCTTGTGTGATATTGCTACACTTGTTGAAAATAATCCTGATCTCAATTGGGAAAAAGTCTTGCAACAAGCTAATGATTGGGGTTGTAGACGAATACTCTTTCTAGGGCTTTTCTTGGCACATTCTCTTTTGGGAGTTGCTTTGCCAGAGGAAATTTTGCAGCTAGTGAAAAGTGATTCTACAATCACTCTTCTTGTTCCTAAAGTCTATAATCAACTTTTTGATGACGTCAAAACTTCAGATAAATTTCTTGGTAGAACACTGTACCATATCCAGGTCAGGGAACGCTTGTATGACAAAGTTTTGTATCTCCAATCTTTCTTTTACTGGTTGATGACTGGAGCCATATCAACTCAGTTCTAGCGATCGCTCAATATCTGTATTTCTATACAAGAAACGATTCCGACGGGCAACCTTGGCAAGTCGCTGCTCCTGCCATCGTAAACCAATCAAACTAGCAACAGAAAGCATATATCCTGGTTCTTCCATCTGAGTGAAGATAAAACCAAAAACCAGTACAGTCAGCATCTGAAACTTGCAAAAGTCATCTGGACACAGCCGATACCAGACAATGGCACAGACATACAAGTAAGCTGCCAAACCCACAAATCCTAAATCCCCCCAAATGCCTGCCCAACCAAATAGAGGGGAGAAAAAGCTAGAGTCAAGCCAAGCAATGGAGTTCCATGCATCCCAAACAGCTGCACTGGCAGGATGAATAGTAGCGCCTAAAGGTCCTAATAGATTCCAATAACTTGCTAACATCCACCCTCCTAGTCGTCCAACAGTATGACCTGGTCCGAGACCGAATAACCAATTTAAGGATGATTCATAATATGAAGGAATAATCCGAAATGCTTGAGTTTTTAGAATGGTAGCCAGACCATCAGAACCGTAAAGTTCTGGTCTAATCCAGGTGTTGAAAGCAGCAAACATTTCTAAATTTTGTATACACCAAAGCAGTGTGTAACCAACCAAAACTGCGGCTATCAGATACTGTAAGGTAGTTTTTATATCCTTTAAATTAATAAGTATCAGAAGTAACCAAGCTGCCAGCCAAACCATCAGAACCTGCTTAGCATCAGCGAACAAAAGCTGAAAGAAGGCAGCACAAAAAACAGAAACTCGCATCCACATTGGAGCAGTTTTCGCACTGATCAAATAATAGAAGCCAAATGCCATAGAAACAGATGCACCTACAACATGACCAGCACCTGTGAGGTAGAAAACCCCTTGGACATTGTCCTCTTTCGTCATCATAGTTACAGCAAGCTTGCCAATGCTGATGAGAAAGTGCTGACTCCAAGCTAAGAAAATGTGCACGTAGATAAAGCCCATCATCCAAGCTTTAAATCGTTTAAACCTTTCTGGAGAAATTGGGATACAAATTATTGCTAGCAGCAGTAAGAAAGGCTCTACAAGCAACATCCATTCCAGAAACACATTAATAATTCCAGCTTTATTGAGAAAGGCGCTTGCAGTTGTAACCCCCAGCAGGATAAAAAGACTAGCTAGGATTTCTTTAGAAGTTGATATCTGAGTTTTATTCCTAACCTGAGTTGTGGTTATTACAATGCCACACGCAAGGGGAACTGTTATGAAATGAACAAAATTGATAGGTGGAGGTGCACCTAAAGTATCAATAATTCTGGGAAAAAAAGCACTAGCAAACGCTATGAGTATTAGGGTTGAATTCCTAACATACCCGTCCTTTTTCTTGTAAACCTGTGTTTTTGCGTTCATCTATATTATTCTAGATATTAGAAATGAACTTGTGAATTTCTGATACTTTGAGCTTTAGTGTATATTTCTATTAGTTTCTCGTAGTTCTTCTGGGCAGTGTATTTAGCTTCAAATTCAGCTCGTGCTTCCTGACGCATCTGAGCGAGCTTTGCTGGGTTCGATAAAGCCCACTCCACCTTAGCTATCAAATCCTCCGTGTCACCAGGACGGAAATGAAAGCCAGTGCGACCAGACTCTACTAACTCTGCAATAGCACCAATATTAGCAGCAATCACCGGAGTCCCCTTGGCAAACGCCTCAACTGCGACACGACCAAAGGTTTCATACCATTTTGACGGGAAGACTAAAAACATCGCTTCCCCCATCAGGGCATACACTTCTGCCATTGGTCTACGTCCCAACCATTTCACTTGAGGTAGTCTTTTTGTTGCTTCCACCACTTGGTCTGCTAAAGGGCCATCCCCCACAATCCTAAGAGGGATTTTTATACCAAGATGTTCCCAAGCAGATAACAGAGTATCCAAACCCTTTTCCACAGAAAGTCTCCCTACGAAAAGGGCGTAACCACCACGTCCTTCACCAAGACCTGGATCAAAACTGACAAAGTTTGGCTTGACTACAATTTTCTCTGCAGGAAGACCACCTTCAATGAATTTTTGTCGGGCAAACTCGGTCAGAGCAATGTATAAATCTACCATTTTTGTCCAGGTACTCATAGCACGATGCACAGTTAACATCGTCGCTACACCCCCAGTCGCGACTTGACTATTTCGGTAACAACCATGCAGCACTCCTGGAGAGGGAATGAATTTTCCTAGGCAGTCTTCACAAATACTTCCATTGCGGAAAAAAAGAGCATTGGGGCACAGTAACCGATAGTTATGTAAGGTTTGGACTACAGGAACACCCTCAGCCCTCGCGGCGTAGTAAACAGATGGCGAGATTAGGGGGAAAAAGTTTTGCACATGAACCACATCATAACGTCGTTGAGTGAACAGACGCCTGAGTGTTTGATACACCTCTTGAGACCAGATTGTTTTTGCCGCTACACGTAGGCTGCCCAACTCTGAGACGCGGTCGTTTTTTTCCTCGTACGCGTCAACACAATGACTCCTTTCCCTTAATAAACTGACTTCAGCTTCATGGCACTCGTCTTCTCCTCCTCGAATCTGGTAGTGATTGTGAACAGTTAAAATACGCATAGCGCGTTGGTTCTCTAAGTAATAATTAAGGATTATTCTTACAAAATATGTAATGATTCAGTTTTGCGTTTGTTGTAACTCAGCAACATCTGACTCATTTGAGTGAGGTTTCATTGGTTCAGGCAGTTGATGATGACGTGCCACAATTTCTTTATAGAGTTGATCTAGCGATCGCCCCATAACTTCCCAATGAAATAACTGCCTAACTCTGCTTTGTCCAGTCTTGCCCATGCGGATTCTAAGTTCCGAATCTTCAGCCAAACGAACCATCGCCTCAGCTAAATCTTGTACCGTCTGATCAGGATCAACAGCTGGAATTTTAAAGCCGGTTTCTTCCGTCACTTGGATGGCAGGTCCACCTAAATCCAGGCAAATAACTGGTCGCGCTGCTGCCATCGCTTCCATACACACCAAGCCCCCAGAATCGTGTAAACTAGGATGAACCAGTACATGGCACTCTCCTAGCTTTGCCAAGGTCTCTTCACGCGGTAGGTTGCCCCAAAATTTGACCTTCTGTGCAATTCCCAAATCCTGTGCAAGAGTCTGAAGTTGATTCAATTCAGCTCCATCCCCTAATATCCAGTACTCGGCATTGGTTATATCTGCTTTAGCAAAGGCACGTAATCCTAAGTGAAAGCCTTTCCAGTGTAACAGTCTACCAATACTAATAAACCTTACGGGCGAACTGCCAGGTATTTCATACTTAGTCAGAAACTCTATATCTTCCGTGGCTAGCCCGATGGCAGGCAAAACCTGCACATGACTCACTCCCATTCTGTATAGTCGTTTAGCAGTATCTTCAGTTGTCGCGCTGACTATAGCACTGTTTTTGGCAGTCATATGAACAAATGGATCGTGCTCTCCTAACCAGCGAACGACGCTTCGCATAGTTTCATAAACTTTGGCACGTGAGCTAAAGTCTCGCCAAAACTTTCTTGGTGCTGATTCCCCACCTCCAACTGGTCCCCACACAAAAGGAACTGGCAGTAGTGACAAGAAGCTTGGATTTGAATACTTGACAAATGTGACGTGATGTATAAGATCGAAATTAATTTCACGATGGAGGCGGCGAGCTACGAAATATGCCTGAATTTGCCAGAGGTAGTAGTGGATTTGCATCGCCCCAGATTGTCCCCAACGCCAACCACTGCCCCAAATCGGTAGGGTAAAGTACACAAAGTGCAAGTTAGGAACTGGGTTACGAGCTAACTCTGCTTCAATGATTTCTCCGCTTTCATCAGGTCGAGTTAATACCCAAACCTCATGGTACTTGGCAACTTCCCGAACAACATTCCAGCCTACTCCAGGCTCAGAACCCTTACCTGGTTCACAGGAGTAGGCGGAGATCAAAATTTTCATATATGGCTTACCTAATTTATACAGTTTAGAGGTGAATCACAGGTGTTTGTCCTATTTAGTATGTTGAAAGTTTCTCATCGACAGAGACTTTCAGTTTTTATCTAAAAATTTTTCATAGACTCTGGCAATTTGCTCAGCACTCGCTTCCCATGTAAACTGTTTTGCTCTTTTGATTCCGTTTTCTATGAGATTTTGACGATAATCAGTGTTCTTGTAAAGATGCTCTACAGAATCTGCGATCGCTTGACAATTCATTGGATCTACCAAAATACCAGCATCTCCTACAACTTCAGGCATGGCTGAAACATTCGAGGTAATCACTGGAGTTCCACAAGCCATTGCTTCTAAGATTGTTATCCCAAATCCCTCATGTAGAGACGGCGCCATCAAGATATCAGCAGCGTTATAAATTTGAACCAGAGTAGATTTATCTGGCTTTCCTAGATAGCTAACATGACCCTCAAGTCCTTGAGATTGTATAAAAACTTGATCTTCTTCGGTGAAGTTTGATCCTGCTTTCCAAAACTGTATTGGTAACTTTCGTTCTTTCAATATTTGAACCACTTTAAGAATAGTAGAAATATTCTTACGTGGATGATTTGAGCCTACATTGAGGAGGCAAATTGTTTCAGATGGAACTCCTTGTTTTTGCCGAAAAGACTCAACTTGATTGTTTGGCAATGGCTGAAATATAGCCTCTACAGCGTTAGGAATGACAGCAATCCGTGCTGGATCAATGTTTAGTATTTGAGATGTATCTTTAGCTGTGACAGATGAGACGGCAATGACATGGTTAGCATGCTGCATAGCTTTGACAGAGCGCAGCCACATACCACTACTCACAAATGGTAGCTGGACTGAACCTTTAAGATTATCACTATAGAAAAAGTTAATTAAGTCATGACAGGTAACTACAACAGGTCTACCTGTTTTCTTTAACCAATGAATAATATGAGCTTCGCTATGGTCAATAACATGAAAGATATCTGCTTGTTGGTGTTTCACAATGCTGGGAAAGCGCCAAAAACGCTCGTAAAATTTCCTAACTCGAAGAAACAAAGAGCGACTACGCCTATCAACAGGATTTGGTGCTAGTTCAACTATTTCCCAATGCGGTCGAACAGTTCTCAGTCCTGAAATCAGACCGTTTGCATAGACATCCATACTAAATTCTGGCATTGGGCGCGCAATGACGACACGCATTGTTACCTCCAACGACTAACCACTCTCAGAACATTTCTGCCTAGTTTACACAAGTAAGCAGATATAACAATTTTCAGAGGCTAACAGCCTTCTCCTTAAAAGGAACTACGGTCATCAAAATCCAATAGGATTAACCACTGACAGGATATGCAAAAGGCTTTTTCCACATCAACCATTTCACAAATTTCTTCAGGTAACTTGAACCATATACTTGATTAAAGAACATCGAAAAAAGTGCGTCTGGTAGATACCATTGGACTAGCCATCTGTGAGGTTTAAACCAGTTAAAGAAGGTATTGAACTCTGGATGAGTCACAAGCTGCCGATGTGCTTCCCTACATTCTGCCTTTGGTAATCCTTTGAGCCGGGCAAGTAAATAGCACTCGTGACAAAATGCTATGTTCAACTTCTGGCTTGTGAGCTGATCAGCAATTTCCGTACCATAGAAATTTTGTAGGAATTTTTTTTGCTCTTGGTGTACAAGCTTTGCACAAACCTGGAACTTTTCTATAACGTCTGCGGTTAACATTCTGCCACTCATAGAGTTGCCTCCATGTAAACGAAACTTATTTAACACTTCTGGTACAGAGCCAATTTCCGTGATGAATGGGGCAATACGATATATAAGACTATCTGTGTTTCTCGCCATCGCTGGATTTAAGGGAAATATTAAATCAGTGACTTCTCGTCGAAAACTAAGTGCAGAAGCAGGAGGTATGTTGTCAACAAAACCACCATTTGCTAGAGCATAGGGTGCCATCCAGCCTGAAGCTAAACCTTCAAACATAGGAGTTGATTTTATAAAGTTTCCCTGCCCATCAATCTGAATGACATTGTGAACGACAAAACCACACTTTGGCTTAGATTTGAAAGCTTCTACAACCTTTTGCAGCTTGTTGCTCAACCAAAGATCATCTGAATCAAGCAAACAAACAATCTGTCCCTGACATTCCTCATATACTCTATTTAAAGCAGTCGCAATACCACCATTTTCCTTGCGTATCAAGCTTACTCTCGAGTCTTTCTGGACATATGTTTCGATGACCTCACAAGAGTTATCGGTCGAACCATCATCACAGATTATCAACTCAAAATGAGGGTAGGTCTGACCAAGTGCACTTTCGATAGTTTTTCCAATGTATTTTGCATAGTTATAGTTCGGAACCAAGACTGATACTAAGGGATTATCTGGAAGTGGTGAGAGTTCAATAGGTTGCAATTTTTCAATTTGTCTTTGTTGCATATTTCTCTCTTAGTGAAGGGAACTAAGTTTGCTCAAGCTTTTTGCTACAGTCTTAAAATAACTTTCGCACACCAGTTAGTGTTAGCTATATGCACGACTTACTGTAAAACTTTTCCTCAGCCATCTCACAAAGCGTTTCAGCCGACTCAATCCGTAAACTTGATCAAACAACATCTTAAAAATTGGGTTTGGTAGATACTCACCCCATAGGAATAGCCACTTTCTAAACATAAAATTACCGTAATTGGCATTAAACAAAGGGTGAGTTACAAACTGCTGATGCGCCTTTCTACTTTCTGCTTTAGGGGCATCTTTAAGACGGGTTAGTAAATAAAGATTATGGCGGACAGCCAGACTGCACCGCCAATCTGTTAGCTTTTCGGCAATTTCTGTACCGTAGACTTTTGTGAGAAACTTTTTCTGCTCTTGGTGCACACGTGCTAAGGTGTCTTGCCCGCGCTCCATAACTTCTACCGTCAAGGTTGGTAGACTTGTCGTATTGGCTCCATGCAAGCGAAACTGATTTAGTACTTCTGGTACAGCCCCAATGACTGTTATATATGGAGCCATACAGAAGATAAGACTGTCTGCGTTACGCTTAAACTCTTCATTTAATGGAAATAAGAAATGAGCAACTTCTCGTCGGACACTAAGTGCAGAAGCTGGAGGAATTCCACCAATATCTCCACCATTTTCCAAAGCGTAAGATGCCATCCAGCCTGAGGCTAAGCTCTTGTACATCGGAGCTAATTTTATGAAGTTTCCTTGACCATCAATTTGAATGACATTGTGAATGACAAAGCCAAATTGAGGATCAGACTTAAACGCCTCCACAACCTTTTCCAGCTTTGTATTCATCCAGATATCATCTGCATCGAGTAAGCAAATAATTTGACCTTTGCTTTCCCGATAGGCTGTATTTAAGGCACTCGCAACTCCCCCGTTCGGTTGACTGACTAACTTAATTCTTGAGTCTTTTTGGACGTAGGTTGCGATAATTTCACAAGAATTGTCAGTAGAACCGTCATCACAGACTATCACCTCAAAGTGTGGGTAGGTTTGGCGAAGTACACTTTCTAGAGTCTCACTGATGTATTTGGCGTAGTTGTAATTGGCAACCAACACTGAAACCAATGGAGTGTTGGGCAGTTGGGGCATTTGAATGGGTTGCAGCTTTTCAGTTTGCACTTCCGGCACAGGATATTTCATTTCAACACCAATCTATTTTGTGCTTTTTGGTAAATGTGATAATTAGATGAAAGATTTATTTGATTCTCCGTTTTTCTATAATTTTTTCTGGTCTCTTATCCATTTAAATGAAGATATTCTCTCCAAAAATTACTAGAGGTAAAATAATCGGCAGCATTTCTCCACTCTGACTTAATAGATGACCATTTTGTACTACTTTTACTAATGAGTCGTAGCCAATCTATTAAAATTCCGATACAAGATGTTCTGCTCATCTCATACTGACTGATATTGGTACTTCCTTCTCTGTAAATAACAACCCTCTTCCTTGCAAATACTTTGTACCATTTATCATGGTAGTCAGAGCCAATCCAATAGAGAGCATCTTCGTTTCTTAGCAAAAAATTTGGCAGTAGATGACCATTAAGCGTTAATAAGCCGATAATTTTTTTGAAAACTTGTTTTTTATTATCTTTGACTTTAATAGGATTATATGATTGATGATAATTTTCATGCTCATTCAATGATGATGTTATTTGGTTTTTATAACTTTTGCTCAGTTCTATAATGTTGGAGTGCAGTACTTCTGGATCATTATTTTTGATGACTGTTGGTCCTTTTATATAGTCTGCAAAACCCTTGAGCACCATTCCTGCAGAATTATAGTCAAACACTAATAGCTTAGTAAGTAAGTCTATTGTCAGAAATTTGATAGCCTCTATATATCCTAATGTTCCTCTCATAGAATGAATTATTAAACGATTACGAACATCATAATAAACAGACCATGCAGCGTGCTTTGTATAGAAAGGTTCATGCCATACAGCTATACCTGGGAAAGCAACTATTTTACTGTTCAGACGTTCTTTAATTCTTAAGCCAAAATCTACATCATCTCCCCTTATAAAACAGGGCAGTGGTAGGTCAATTTTTTCAAGAGTTGCTTTAGAAAAAGCGAAAAACCAAAAGGCACCGTAATCTAAATTATCATCCGATAATAACAAATTATTATTTTTGGCTTTTGATAAATCAAGGTTGTGTTTAAGAGCGAGCCCTGCAAAAGGATTATAGTGAACATTTCCCTTGCGGTCTATGCGTTTAACACAAACTGCTCCAGCTTCATACAATATATGCTTTTTGTACAAATCCAACATACTGCCAGATATAGCAAAGTCATGGCTAGCATACTCATACAAGCCAAATAGCCTGTAAATAGATTCGCTATCTAACTCAATATCATCATCCATAAATAGGAAGTGTGTATAAACATCTTCCTGCACTGCCTGTATTAAGCCCCGTGTAAAGCCACCACTTCCACCTACGTTTCTGTTCTGAATCAGTTGAATTCTTTTGTCTAAAAATTCTTCCTGCTTTAGAGTTTTTCCATTATCAACAATAAAAACCTTAATTTTTTTATCTTTTAAAAGAGTATCTTGGAGAATAGTATTGACTGTGTTTTTGATATAAGCTTCTTTCTTGAAGGTACAACTAACAATACCTAAAGCAACTTCTCTTAGTTTCTGCTGTTCTGTAGCAATAAATCCCTCTTTGAGCAAACCACTCTCGCTTTGGCAAGTGATTTCAAGATAAATTCTACTAGCATTCTCACTTCGCCAAGACTCTGGTAAGAAAATTTTGATCGCCTGTGATGACTGGCAGTTTTCAAATATTTTTGAGTCAATAAGTTCTTTACTGTCATGATTATGGTGTTCTCTGTACAGAGACACTTGAAAACTTCCCTCAAGCCTTAAAAAATAATAAAGGGAGTGAAGATCTGTATATTTTGCGTAAAAATTTTCATAGAATGAATTGAAGTAAGTGTTGAAAGATAAAACACCATTTCTAGTGAAAGAAATCTCTACATTCTCTTCTTGAAAATTTAAGAAAACACCCTCATTAGATTGTATGTATAAACTAGAGGTTTCGGGTGTACGAGGAAATTGAATTCTGCTTACTACGTTCATCTAGATCCTGCGCTGTTTTGAGATGTTCTTTCTTGTTTGGTAGATGCAGCACCAGATTGAACAGAGTTTTGATTCAGTCATGTCCTCTTATGAAGTTACCAATATCGGCTTTTTTGCGAATAAATAAGCTTGCTAACTTCTTTAGATGTATTTATTGTTCATGATACAGTAGCCGCTATCTCTTTCTCAAAGACACCAAGTGCCCGAACCACTGCTTGATCCATGTCGTAGTACTTGTAATCTGCAAGCCGCCCTGCAAATAGTACTGAACCGTTGAGCTTCTCGATTTCTTTAACATAAAGGTCAAGACGCTCGCGGTTTTCCTCATTAAGGATGGGGTAATAAGGGTCATTTTTCCCAGGAACATAAGCTTGGGGATATTCCATCACCAAAGTGGTTTTGGGTGAGGTTTGTCCTGACAAATACTTCTGCTCAGTAATGCGAGTAATATCGTAGTCGTTGGGGTAGTTGACTGTTCCAACCTCTTGATAACACTCTTGATCTAAAGTCTCGAACTGAAAGCGTAGGCTACGATATGGCAACTCGCCATACATATAATCAAAGAAAGTATCAATTGGTCCCGTGCAAAGTATCCGGTTAAACTTCACATCGTTGATAATTTCGCGGTAATCTGTGTTCAGCAGTACTTTAATATTGGAGTGAGCCAGCATTTTGCGGAACATCTCGGTATAGCCAAGCTTAGGCATAGCTTGGTAGGGGTCTTGGAAGTAGCGATTATCCCGACTAATATAGACTGGAACACGTCCTGTGACTGCTCGATCCAGTTCCTCCGGTTTCACTCCCCATTGCTTCATTGTGTAGCGGAGGAAGACATTTTCATAAATGTAATCAGCGAGAAAGGTGAGGTCACCGCTAGCACTTTCACGCAGTTTTAGAATTGGTACTTTAACCCCAAAACCAAAATTTTCTAGAAGTAAGTTCTCTAGCTTCTCGGCATATTTTGGAGGAAAAAGAGCATAGAGAGAATTAAGATTAAAGGGGATAGGAACTTTTTTACCCTCCAATACTCCAAGTACGTGGTGGTAATAGGGTCTCCACTCCGTGAATTGCGAGAGGTAGTCCCAGACTTTTTTGGATTTGGTGTGGAATATGTGGGGTCCGTATTTGTGAACTAAAATGCCATGCTCATTGTAGTAATCGTAGGCATTACCACCGATATGATCTCGTTTTTCTACAATTAGGACTCTTTGCCCAAGCTCATTAGCAATTCGCTCAGCTATGACGCAAGCAGAATATCCAGCGCCTATGATTAACCAATCAAAGTTCATGCAATTTCTCCTTGCTTAAGGCTAACTATTAAACTCTGTACCTTCCATGCATACTGTCTACGTTCATCCAAGATGAAGATGGTACAAACCGATTTTAAGTGGTTTTCATAGCTGCTTTTAGCTGAAAAGTACGCTTAAATTTGTCCAAAAATTTTCTTCTTATTTGACGAATCATGTTGACTTTCTTTGTTCCTAGGAGTGTTCTCACTATGAGGTTGCCTCTGGCAACTGAAGCAGTAAACCAAACATCTTCATGTATATGCCTACTATAAAGTAGTAGTCTCAACCAGTCACCTAAATTGTAAATGGGTGCTAGTTCATAGAAGGCATTTTCAGTTAAGTCTCCAGAAAATACAAAGGAACCAAACACTTCCGCTTCCTGAACCGAAGGAGTTAGGACAAATTCTTTTGCCAAAATTTCAGTCACCTCTAGGAAAAGTTCAGTTGTACATTCTTGCTCACTGAGATTGGTTGTGATCTGCTCTGCAAATTCAACAGCAGCACCTTGCAGCACATATAATCCCCAATTAATCGCTTGTTCGTTTTTTGGAGAACGAAATACAGGAATATACTGCTCACCACATTGCTCGTAGCTTTTGGTGCTACCGTGGTCTGCTGCAGTGAAAAGCTCGAATAAGCATCTGTACTTGCAGAGAAAATAGCGATCGCTCGATTTTTCTACATCATAGAAATAAGCCAGTAAATGGTCATTTTGAAATGGCTGAACCCGGTCTTGAAGGGCAAAGTAAAAACCATACAGACCAGATTCTGGATAGAAACCAGCAATGTTTAGCAATTTGCTAAAAGAGCGTTGCGTGCGTCCACTCCAGCCCACATCCACAAAACCAAAGGGAACGCCATCAGCTAGCCCTTCTTGACGGAAGTAGCCACTCACTTTGTCACGATAGGTAGCAGCAGTTGAGATGATCAGTTCAGTCACTTCTTTTTCGGTGACAATTTGCCTTAGTAAGTCACGTTCATGCTGCTGAAGATTAAGATCCCATTTTGCTGCTGAAAAGCCATAGCGACTCAGGACATCTTGAATTTGCTCTGGTGATATGTTAACCCGGTTACATATAGAACGAATTGATAAAAATTGAGTCGCCTGAACTCCAGATAATATCCAGTCAAGCTCAACTTCACCAACTTCTTGAATAGCAGGCATATGCCATGCTTGACGAGAACCATAGAAGTAGCGGCAGTCAATTTTATAGCCCCAGTTCCGACAAATAACTTGAGCTATTTTATGCAATATCTGCCCATCTCTGGCGACAAAGTATAGTCTTTGAAGTCCTCTTCTTTGCGCTTCTACTAAGCACCAGTGAACAAAACCAAACAACATTGGCGCAATGGCACTTGCTGTTGTATCCCAAATCACTTGTTTATTGTGACTTGTTTCTTGAGACTGCAAACGCGTCAGCCTACTTGCGCCAGCTAGTAGGGATCTAAACTTTAAGGGAAGCTGAGCAGTATTGGCTATTTGTTCCTCGTATCGATTAAGGTGAGTTTGAGTAAAAGATTCACATGGAATCCCAAGTTTTTTAGGAACTTTTACATCTGAGTGTAAGTTGTCTCCAATATGAAGTAACTGAGAACGTTGTAGTGATTCTTGTGCCAAGCAGTGTTGAAATAATTTACCAGATCCTTTATTAACCCTAGTTTCTGACGAAACGTACAAAGTGCTGCCAGGTGTCCAAACCTTATTTTCTTTCAAGAAATTCCGAATCACCTCTTCAGGTAAATACATATCTGAAATATAGATAACTCGTTTGTTTTCTTGATGAAGCGATTGAATTTTCTTTTGAGTTGCTGGAACTGGACGTAAACTCGATAGTTCCGTTTCGATTTCCTTCTGTAAGGCTTTTTGAGTTTCACTACTCGACCAGTTTAAGGAACGAGCAAGTTGTTGATATATTTCTTCTAGTGTGACTTCATAATTTGGTCCCGTCTCTCTGGCAATTCTTTCAGCCCCCATTCTTAAGGAAGACCAAGATTCTGGTGAAATTTGAATGATATTTTCTTTTTGTAGTTGATAACCTAATTCCCAGAAGAGGTCAGTAGGTTTCGCCCAAATCCTAACGATGGATGTATCAAACACGTCAAATGAATGAACTCTCTTTTTCATCAGAATTTCACCGATATTCTTAGGGTTTTCAACAAAAAGTGCAAGGCATTAATGGACAGTTATTAGCAGGGAAACTGTGTGTATGTACGGTGAGTTTTGATTCAGTTGTGAAACATACTGCTCACAGAACTGTCTTTGTGGATACGGAAGATTGTTTCACCAATCAGATTAGCAACAGATAGTACTTTCAATTGTGGAAAGTGGTTCTCTTCCACAATTGGGATGCTATTTGTAACGATGACTTCTTCAAAATAGCCACTCGAGAGACGTTCAATCGCAGGTGGTGAAAAAACGGCATGGGTTGCACAAGCATAAACCTGACGTGCACCTTCTTTGCGAAGTAGTTTTGCCGCTTCGGTGATTGTACCTGCGGTGTCGATCATGTCGTCAACAAGAACAGCCGTTTTACCTTGCACCTCACCGATAAGATTCATCACTTCTGCAACATTGTGTACTTGGCGACGCTTATCTACAATGGCAAGTGGTGCATCGTTGAGTTTCTTGGCGAATGCTCGTGCCCGCGCGACTCCGCCGACATCAGGGGAAACGACAACGATATCAGAAAGTTGCTTATTTTGCAGATAATCTAGCAGGATGGGAGAGCCGTAGACATGATCCAGTGGAACATCAAAGAAGCCTTGAACTTGCGCTGAGTGCAGATCCATTGCCAAAACGCGATCAGCACCTGCTTTGGTAATAAGATTTGCCACTAGTTTAGCCGTAATCGATTCTCGTCCAGCTGTCTTACGATCTGCTCGAGCATAGCCAGAGTAAGGCAACACTGCTGTAATTTGCCTTGCCGAGGCACGACGACAGGCATCAATCATGATCATCAATTCCATAAGGTGATCATTGACTGGACGACATGTAGGTTGAATCAGATAAACGTCGCAACCTCGGATTGATTCCATTATCTGGATATATATCTCTCCATCGGCAAAGCATTTACGGACTGTGGGAGTCAAATCAATGCCCAGATATTGGGCAACTTCTTGAGATAATGAGAGATTGGCTGAGCCAGAGAGCAAGCAAAGGCGGCTATTCTCAGAACTAATTGAGGTAGCGGTTGAAAGCGTTAGAGTTGGAGTGAAAACCATATCATTTCTCCAATTTGTTTTCTGTAGGGCAGTGATAAACTTATCTGTTTGTGACAGGTTCAGGTGCTACAACAGACTGTGTGGATGTTTTCGTTAATGAATGCTGAAAATTTTGATAGAGTTGCAGATGCCTCTCAACAAATGCACCTGTTGAAAAATTAGTTTCAACATCCTTTCTTGCCTGCTGACCCATTACTTCCAAATCTACAGACAGTAATGCTTGGCGCAAGGCTTGATTTAATGCTTGTTGGTTAGTAGGCTCAACTAGAATACCATTGCGTCCAGTCTGGATGATTTCTGGAACACCCCCAGTGGAAAAACCAACGACTGGCGTAGATGCCGCCATTGCTTCTAGAACAGTGAGTGGCAGGTTATCAGCAAGGGTGCAAAAGAGCATAATGTCCCCTGCAGAGTAGACTTTAGCGAGGAAGCTAGGGTCTGAAATATAACCCATTTCTCTGAACTCAAGTCCCTCTAGTGCATGTTTCAATTCATCGTTGCAAAATCCTACAACTAAAATAAATGGAGATAAATCACGCACACTTTGAAGTGCTGCAACTGCATACTTTACTCCCTTGCGAGCATCGCTAAGAACATGTGCTGAAATGATAATTACTTTACGGTTTTCTGGAATATTTAAACTAATTTTGACATCTAGCTTTTTCTTGGCAGTAAAATGTTTCAAATCAATAGCATTAGGAATAACTGTAGGTGAAATTTTAAAATTGAGAGCTTGTTGAGCTTGTTGAGCCATCCAGTGACTCGGAAATATATAATGAATATTGAATTTAGCAGCAATCCATCGTTTGATTATCTGAATTTCTCTTGTG
Source organism: Nostocales cyanobacterium HT-58-2 (assembly GCA_002163975.1). Lineage (GTDB taxonomy): Bacteria > Cyanobacteriota > Cyanobacteriia > Cyanobacteriales > Nostocaceae > HT-58-2. The sequence continues at coordinate 1,652,872 of CP019636.1, forward strand.
CGATCAGGAATTTTATCTTTCTTTATACCAGCAGGTAATTGAGGGCACTGGTGACAATGAGTAGTAAACTTCTCACATTCCATTGGGTATAGACAACCACCAGTGAATGCAGAACAGTCATGTACCGTGAAAAAAGTGAGTTTGCGCCGAGAAGTTAGAGCTAGAGTGAGCGGAGATATGGCAGTGTATAGATCGTGAAAATGGACTACATCGTAATTATTGAGAACTTGACTCAAATTCAACCAGTATTCCACAGGGAATAGTTCTGGGAAACCGTATTCGTGAGTTTTTTGATGAATTCTACGACAGAGCCTATATCTACGACCTTCTGCATACAGATTGTGCTGAAATGAAAGAGGCTCTTTACAGTTAAAGGCAATAAAATGATCGGTTGGGTAGCCCATATCATTCAACCAAGTAGCCAGATCTTCAGCAACTCTACTTGCCCCACCACCATTTCTATCAGACTTGCTAACAATAGCTACTTTCATGTGTTTGCAATAGTTATAGAATAGATAAACTTGTACCAGAACTTAAAAGTAAATTCAGATAATAAAAATATTTGAGATAGATTATAACTATCTAAATCATCAATCATCAGTAGAGTAGTCATTTTCGCTAGCGTATAATATTTATTTAATACACTCTTGTTCTACATTTAGAATATGCTTATCAAGCATACTTAATATATCGGAATCTCTAGAAATATCAAATTTTCTAGCAAATAATTTGGGAGATTTCATAAGAGTATCAAAATCTTTTTTCTCCATTGTTGCAGGATAATCTGGATTAGGATTATCCCAATCTATGTGCCATAAGTTCTTATTAATGACATCGTGATTAAATTTTGAATTTAAAATGATAGTTTGAAAAAACATTTCATCAGGAATATCAACATATTTAAAATAATTAACAACTTTAGGATTTTCTTGAATAAAATTGTATACAAATTCAGCACATTCTCTTGACAACCCCCAAAATTGAGAACCTGCGAACGGTTTAAAGCCTTTTAAAAATTTGCGTCTAATAGAAAATTTAGAAACTAGAGAAAACCATAACTTCGAAATAATCCGATCCTTTAGGATAGGTGGTCCCGGATACTTCTTCCAATGGTAGACATTTAATTGTCGCTTTCCTGGAAATACAAAAGGCTCATCAAATAAACGGAAATGCCAGTAAATTATTCTGTCAAACCCACTATTTGGCCATTTTGGAGTGATTTCATCTGGTTGTGGAATCGGAAAGTAATCTATAAATGACTTTCCCTGATTCTTGTGTAAAAATTCTTCAATATAACTATTTGGTTTTATTGGGTAATCTTGTCCTGATATGAGGAAAACCCAATCAAAAGAAATTTTTTTGGAAAAAACTTCTTTGAATCCTTCGATAGTAGCCTCTACAATACTGAAGTGTCCCCAAAAACACTTATGTCTTTTTAAAAAGTAAACATTTTGGATATGACTGAGACCTGTGACTATTTGCTGATAAATTTTAGCATCTGACCTTTGATCAATATGTATAAAAAATGAGGTATTTTCAGTATTAAGTTTACTAATCAGGCGTATCAGTTGTTCAGGGTTTCTGTGGGCTAAAACTATGTATGCTATTTTCATAACAATAAATCTAAATTTTCTGAAAATTTATTGTTTGGTACTTAGCTGTGTTGTTTCAGAAGTTTCGCTTATACCAAACATAGTTGCGTGCAAAAATGACTACGGACTAAAGTAGACTTGAGTTCTACTTATGAAACAATCTAATAATTGTGCACTCAGATATTCCTGAAATCTCATTAACTAATTCACTTGAGAAAGCTCAAAATCGCACATGACAAGACCATCAGCATCTGGTCTAATACCAATTCCTTTAGCTTGAAAATTAATGACTTCTATTTCAAATGCTGATTCAATATGATCAAAAACAGTGCCAATTAAGGGGTCAGCAAGCCACAATCCCAGTACATAAATTCCTGGAGTTAAATATAGTTTCTCAATTTTTATCTTGACTATATTTTGTCCATTTTGAAGAGTTATGCTTTGACCAAGGACCAGAGAATCAGCATTAACCAACTTAGTTCCTAGGTTGTCATAGATAGTAACAGCAATACTTCCAACAGACCTAGATGATTTGGACTCAATAGCTAATGAAAATTCAAGGATTCCATTTGAATAGGGTTGAAACATAGTCTCTTCATTAAGGCTACTGTATTGAATGGCTGCAAAGCGAGCCTCTCCTGTTCCCCTTCGAGTTACTTGTGAGACATCAATCCATTGATTAGGCGAAGCTTGTATAGTGGAATTATTAGACATATAGCGCGCGACAAGGTTATTCGTGTCACCTTGAGCGACTAATCGACCACGTTCAAGCAGTACACATTGAGAGCATAATCGTTGGATTGCATCCATGTTATGACTAACAAATAGAACAGTTCGCCCTCCATCTGTAGAGACTTCCTGCATCTTGCCAAGACACTTTTTCTGAAACTGAGCATCTCCCACTGCCAGTACTTCATCTACAATCAAAATCTCTGGCTCTAAGTGGGCAGCTACTGCAAATGCCAAGCGGACATACATTCCAGAAGAATACCGCTTCACTGGCGTATCTAAAAACTTTTCGACTTCTGCAAACGCCACAATTTCATCAAATTTGCGTTTGATTTCAGATCTGCTCATGCCTAGGATGGCACCATTGAGAAAGATGTTTTCCCTACCTGTTAACTCTGGGTGAAAACCTGTGCCAACTTCAAGCAAACTGGCGATACGTCCTTTGATGGAAATCCTTCCCTTTGTTGGCTCTACAATCCGGCTTAAAACTTTTAATAATGTTGATTTTCCTGCACCGTTGCGACCAAGAAAACCGACTCTGTCGCCCTGCTTAATCTCAAACGACACATCATTCAAAGCCCAAAACTCTTCACGGCTTGCGTTGAATGTTTTCTTATCTGAAGGCTTCAGTAACTTCTTACTTAGAGATTTTGCTCCCTCTGCGATCGAATCGCGTAAAGAATTGTAGCTACCACTTCCTGTCTGCTGGTGGTTTAGAACGTACTTTTTACTTATATTTTCAACTCTAATGACTGTATTAGACACGTCATCCACTCCTTGCTAAATGATGTCAGCAAATTTACGTTCCGTCTTGCGGAAGTACCAAATTCCGCTAAAAAACACTAGTGCAACCAGTCCTAGAGACAGAAAAAAACCTGGCAAGTAAATGTTTGACTGTCCGCCTAAAATTGCCCAACGGAAGCCATCGATGACCCCTACCATTGGGTTTACCGAGTAAAGTAATCGCCACTGCTCTGGTACGATGCTGCTGCTAAAACCTACAGGTGAGATGTACAGCCCGAACTGGACAATAAACGGCACAATGATGCGAAAATCCCGGTATTCCACATTCAATGCTGCTAACCACAACCCTGCCCCCATAGCCGCAGCAAATGCAATTAAAATAAATAGTGGTAAAGTTAAAATGCGCCAGTCTGGCACAAAGTTGTACCATGCCATAAGTCCCAACAGGATCATGCCAGCAACCATAAAGTCTACAAAGCTGACAATCACTGCACTCGTTGGCACAATCAACCGGGGAAAGTAAACTTTAGAAACTAGGTTGGCATTATTGATTAAGCTGTTGCTGCACTCAGTCAGCGCCCCTGAAAAGAACTGCCAAGGCAACTGCGCTGCATAGACCATGATTGGGTAAGGCACATTACCCTCAGAGGGTAATTTAGCTATAATACTAAAGATGAACGTAAACACAATCATTGTTAGAAATGGCCGGAGCAGTGCCCAAGCAAGACCGATCGCCGTCTGCTTGTAGCGCACTAAAATGTCACGCCATGCAAGAAAGTAGAATAGCTCCCGGTATGTCCATAGGTCTTTCCAGTATTGCTTCTCAGCCCGACCAGCCTCAATGGTGAGTTCTTTTGTGCTCATTTACTTACCCGTATATTGCATCAATTAGACAATGCGTGACTGATTGCAGCCAAAGTATCTGAAGTCTTCAGAGAATACACTGTGTTATTCTTTTAATTATTTCTTTACATCAATCTTCCTATCAGGAAGTATTTGTATATTTTTTACATCTTCACTTAAACTTTACATTAGAAATTGGAATGAAATTATTGGTACTTATTTGATAGCAATGTCAAGCTAGTAATAGTACGAATTCTCAAGTTTATGGAAAATATTGTCAGCTAAGCACCAACTCTAAATTGCTTTGCCAGCTAGGAAGAGCTAACCCAAATGTACGAGAGATTTTCTGAGTCTCTAATGAAGAATAGGCTGGTCTTTTAGCTGGAGTTGGATACTGTTCTGAAGAGATTGCTATTAATGTCTCCAACTTATGTTCACTAGATTTAGAATCGTATTCAAAAATGGCTTTGGCAAAGCCATACCAACTTGTCTGACCAGTCGCTGTGAGATGATAGATCCCACTATTACCACTCAAAAAAACAATCAAATCTTTGATTCCTTGAGACAAAATTTGTGCTGTAGATTCAGCAATCATTCGACTCCAAGTTGGTGCTCCTACTTGGTCATCTACAACGCTTAGCTCTTCTCGCTCCCTTGCTAATTTCAGCATTGTGAGCAAAAAGTTTTTACCTCTCAAACCATACACCCAACTTGTTCTCAGGATCAAATAAGGCACACCGACTGCTTGAATTGCTTCTTCACCAGCTAATTTCGTTTTTCCGTATATATTCTGGGGATCAGGTTTATCTTGCTCTGTGTAGGGTGTCGCCTGACAACCGTTAAACACATAATCTGTTGAGTAATGAATGACTCCTGCACCAAGTAGCTTGGCTTCTTCTGCAATGACACCAGGTGCAGTTCCATTGACAGCCATTGCTAATTCAGGTTCTGCCTCTGCCTTATCCACGGCAGTATATGCAGCCGGATTCACAATTAAGCCCGGTTGAACTTCGCGAATGACATGACGAATAGTGTCAGGCAGAGATAGATCCATGCGTAGACCTGTGGTGGAGAATTCACGCCCGACAGAAATAACTTCGCCAAGAGTCATCAAACTTCGTTGCAATTCCCAACCAATTTGACCCGTGCTACCTGTCAGGAGTATTCTGGTCACGTGAATACCTCCGCCTCTTTCAATCGCTTACCCACTCTATCCTTTGCAGAGATAATCGGTTCTCCTTCGATGGGCCAGGCGATCGCCAAATCCGGGTCACACCACAAAATACTACGTTCATACTCTGGGGCGTAATAGTCTGTGGTTTTGTAAAGCGTCTCTGCATATTCTGAAAGCACTAAGAAACCGTGAGCAAATCCTGGTGGTATCCACAGTTGCTGCTTGTTCTTGGCTTTCAAATGAATGCCAACCCATTGACCAAAATATTTAGAAGTCGCCCTCAAGTCCACAGCGACATCAAACACCTCACCAACGACAACTCTCACCAATTTGCCTTGAGGTTGGATTTGATAGTGCAGACCGCGTAGTACGTTCTTAGATGAGCGCGAGTGATTGTCTTGCACAAAGTGTTCTGTGAAATTTGCCTTTTCTCGCCAAACTCGCTTATTGTAACTTTCGTAAAAAAAGCCGCGCTCATCTTCAAACACTTGCGGTTCAATTAGCAATACATCCGGAATTTCAGTCTGTATGACTTTCACAGCACTACCCTCTCTGTTTCTGCAAACCCCTGCTTGAAGTCATTATCTGATATAACCGGATTCATCTGCTGAGATCGAGCAGTACAGATATCACCGTTGATAATATCCATTAGGTAACGCCCATAGCTACTTTTAGCTAATGGTTTAGCAAGTTGGTAGAGCTGGTCAGCATCAATATATCCTTGGCAGTAGGCAATTTCTTCGATACAAGCTATTTTTAAGCCCTGCCGTTGTTCCAGGGTTTGAATAAAGCTAGCAGCTTGGTGAAGGGATTCGTGGGTTCCTGTATCTAACCAGGCATAGCCTCGACCCAAAATCTCGACTTTTAGCTGTCCTCTGTGGAGATACTCTTGGCTCAAGTCTGTAATTTCTAGTTCATTACGGGCTGAGGGTTGGAGAGTGGCTGCAATTTCACAAACCTGAGCATCATAAAAGTAAATACCTGGTACAGCATACTTTGACTTGGGAAACTTAGGCTTTTCCTCTAAACTCACTACCTGACCTGCTGTATCAAATTCAACGACTCCATATCGCTGAGGCTCAGCGACTCGATAACCAAAAACAATTGCACCCTCACGCAACTGAGCGGCACGAGTTAAGACATTAATTAAACCATGCCCATAAAAGAGATTATCGCCTAAAATGAGGCATACGGGGTCGTTCCCGATAAAATCTTTGCCTAAGATAAATGCCTGTGCAATGCCTTCAGGTTTGGGTTGCTCAACATAGCTAAACTTGAGACCCCACTGACTACCATCTTGTAAAAGTTGCTGGAACAGGGGTAGGTGAGCAGGTGTAGAGATGATAAGTATCTCACGAATCCCAGCCAGCATTAAAGTGGACAAGGGGTAGTAAATCATGGGTTTATCGTAGACAGGCATCAGTTGTTTGCTTACCACTTGGGTTAGTGGGTACAAACGTGTACCAGAACCGCCAGCTAGAATGATGCCCTTCATGATTCACTCCTTAGATAGTTGGGAATTTTGTTAGCCTGAGAGCGCTACTTCCCTGTCTCCATAGTTTTGCTTGATCCACTGTGCGTAGGCACCTGATTGGACTTGCTCAACCCAAGTTAGGTTGCTTAGATACCAGTGAATGGTTTTCAACAAACCGCTATCAAAATTCTCCTTTGGTTGCCAGCCTAAGTCTCTGCTGATTTTACTGCAATCTATGGCATACCGTCGATCATGACCAGGACGATCTTTGACCAGAGTTATCAGGCTGGAGTGACGGAATTGAGGTTTTGGAGCCAATTCATCAAGGATTGCACAAATTTTTTCAACAACTGCTAGGTTTGTCTGCTCGTTGTTACCACCAATGTTATATGTTTCTCCAATACGACTATGTTTCAACACTGTGTAAAGGGCTTCGCAATGATCCACAACATACAACCAGTCCCGAATGTTCTGCCCATCGCCGTAGATTGGTAAAGGTTTACCATTGAAGGCATTCAGAATCATCAGGGGAATCAGTTTTTCGGGAAACTGGCGCGGACCGTAGTTGTTAGAGCAGTTGGTTATTAAAATCGGCAGACCATATGTGTGATAGTAAGCTCGTACAAGATGGTCAGAACCTGCTTTTGACGCAGCATAAGGGCTGTTGGGAGCATAAGGAGTCTCTTCCCGAAAAGCTGGATCTGTAGGACCTAATGAGCCGTAGACTTCATCTGTAGACACATGCAAGAAACGGAACTGCTCTTGCTTTTGCGCGGTTAATTTTTCCCAGTAAGCTCTACTCGCTTCCAGAAGTTGGAATGTCCCTACAAGGTTCGTTTGAATAAAGTCCTGGGGACTTAAAATAGAGCGGTCAACATGAGTTTCAGCAGCACAGTTGATAATTGCGTCTGGTTGGTACTGCTCTAGCAAATTACGCAATAGCTCAAGATTACCAATGTCGCCAGGGACAAAATGATATCCAGAATCATTCTGCAATTCTGCCAGAGTTTGGGGATGACTAGCATAGGTTAACTTATCCAAATTGATAATGTTAGCCCACTGTTCTTTTCTTGCCTTTAAAATGAAGTTAGAACCGATAAAACCAACTCCACCTGTGACTAGGAAGGTCTGCATCTTTCTAGTTAGTAAATTATTGGAATTGTGTTGATATTGATACTCAAGGTAATCATAACCTGGGAATAGATTCGACCTTTCAAATCTTTCAGTCTCCTGTCGTATCCTTTCGGAGACTTGGCTGCGACTCCGGATATTTTTATCAGAAAATTCACTGGTACCTTTCTGAATTTGACACGAAACGCCTTTGTCTGTTTGTAAACACTCCAGCCTTACTACTCAATCTTGCTTGTACCAAGTATTCAGAAGTAATAGGTATTTTGTGATACATCCTGGTTAAAATTGAATAATAACTGTTTACTCTTGCCTACTCATAGCATTTGTAAATGTCAAAATGTACTATGGCAAGGAGTAAACCATTTTTAATCACCACAGTCACTCATTGACTAATTCTTCCATCCCAGGTATCGTTCACGAATATGGAATGGCGTACTAATCAAAGAAGTTGATGTCAAGAGTTGCTTAGAAGCTAACCACAGAAACACAGGAATAGTCTTTGTATAGCGACTCCAAAGGCGACGTGGTTCTTGTATCCACCGATAAAGCCATTCTAAACCGGACTCTCGCATGAAGCGAGGTGCTCTTTTATGGATTCCTGCATAAACAGGAAAAGCGCCACCCAGTCCAATCATCACTGCATGAATTTTATCCTTATGCTGAGCCATCCAATTTTCTTGTTTTGGACACCCTAAACAAACAAACACTAAACCAGCACCACTAGAGTTAATTCTGTGAATGAGTGCTTCGTCTTCTGCTGATGTTAGGGGACGGAAGGGTAAAGGTTCCATCGCTGCAATTTTCAGGTTGGGATATTCCTGATTTAACCGTTCTCTCATGCGAGAGAGAATCTCTGTTTGAGAACCCACAAAGAAAACACTGACGTTCTGTTTTTGAGCAAGCTCACACGTTGCTTGTAAGATATCAATCCCTGCAACCCGGTCTTGGTATTTAGCTCCTAAAAGCCTCATCATCCATACTAGAGGCATACCATCGGGAGTAACTAGGTCTGCATTTTTCAAAACAGTACCAAAGTCTGGATTCCAATAAGCCTCCATCAGCATATGTACGTTGGCGACACATACAGTTTTACTCTCATGTGCGATCGCCCATCGCAACATTGTTTTTATCTGATCATTAAAGCGTAAGGCAGTAATCGGAAAATCAAGCACTCTTTGAACAGGTAGAAAAGCCCTTCCTACCATAGGTCACTCCTTGTGTCTAACAGAGAACAAAACATCTACTAAACCATTGCAGAGATTGGAAGTGTCAGAATATATCTCTGAACGCTTTCACCTCTGGGGTATAGCCGAAAGTTAACACATGGAGATGCAGTAGCTTTTACAGTTATTAGCTGACTTCCCTGGTATTAATTCAATCACATTAGCCTGTATAGCAATTTACTCTAAAATGGAGCCTTATTTGTATTTTTTTCTTAAGCTTTACATGAAATTTATATTTACTTTTTATTTCTTTCATATAACTCTTACTAAGAGAAAATAAATATTTATTCAGCATGAATATGAAGTCTGCTGGTAAAGGCACAGACTATGAATTTGACAAATTTTGATACTTAAAGATTGACAATAAAAATTGTAATCAAAACTACTGTTTTTCAAGTTTATGTAAACAGAATTGTTCTATGAAGCAAATAACATCCTTTATTTAAATTCCATATCTTGCTGGGTGTGTATTTATAAACTAGGTTGATATAACAGAGGAAAGCAAAAATAAAAGGGGAAGATAAAAATCTCTTCCCCTTGTTTTGTCTTTTTAATTTTTTCTGATTTCTTATTGTCTGGCTTGCTATCTTCCTTGAGCTTCTTCCTGAGCATTTGCTGTTGTTTTTTAAGTTGCCTTTGTCTGGCAGCACCGCCTCTACCCTTATCGTTTCTGCCCTCTCGTCGAGGAGATTCCCATCTTTTTAGTCGCATAATTTTTGCTTCTTTTTGAACTTAAAAAATTGAAGATTCACTGTTTAACACTCACTAGATATAAAAACCTCTGTCGCGACTAATACCTCAAAGTCATACTTCAAAGATACTTCTATTTTTTTGGTCTATCTATACTTATTATAGTTGTGATTTATTCTTACGTCAAATTCTGAAAATGAAATTGAAAAGAGAAAAATATCGTCATTGTACAGCTTGGATCTTCTTTGCCTAAATAGCACACCTCAATAGTGCCAGAAAACAGATATAGATGACTTACTTCAGAATTAAGAATAACTCTGTACCCTTGTTGTCATCCATCACGAAGTAGACAATTTTAACTCATTTCTTACCAAGCAAAAGTTTGCTTCATTCTTAAATATCTCGCTTTATACTTAGGAGTATTCCGGCTTTTAACTTCGATTAAGTGAGTTTTTTTCACAAGTATGACTACTGAGTTTTATACATTCTTTACACTCATTACAAGTATTCATCATGTATCAACGAGTATCCGGAATGAGATGTATAGCTCTACAAAAAGAATACATAAAGATATCTAATGAAGATAATCCTCAGTCGAAAAGGTTTTGACTCTGCATACGGTAGAGTTCCCAGCCCGATTTTACCTTCAGGTGAGCTATATTCACTACCTATACCTGAAATAATGCCTAGTACTCACTCTCGGCAATATGAAGAGATTATGATGGGCAATCATTCAATGGGAGTTATTGTTCATGATTTGACAAGAGGTCATGTGAAACCTCAAACACCGACACATCTTGACCCAGATTTAAACTTTGCTAGCATCCCCAGACCAAAAAACTGGAAGCCAATTTTTGGACAGGCGGGTGCTGCAGAAAGTCATTTGCAAAACCAAGGAGTCAAGGAAGGAGATGTATTTCTTTTCTTTGGATGGTTTAGACAAGTTGAGCAAGTGGCTGGAAAATATCAATTTGTTAACAATGCTCCTGAGCTACATGTTATCTTTGGTTGGCTGCAAATTGAAAAACGCATTCCTGTAGACTCTCTATCACAGATACCTCCATGGGCATTAAACCATCCGCACTGCAAAACGGTGAAGTATGCCAAGCAAGATTGCATCTATATCTGTGCTGACCGCATAAAGTTACCAAATATTCAGATTGACAAGTCAGGTGCAGGAACCTTTAAAAAATTTCATCCTGCTCTATGCTTAACTGCTCCTGGTGCCAGACAAAAAAGTACATGGCGATTGCCAGTGTGGTTTCATCCCTTGGGTAAAAAGTCTAGCCTCACCTATCACCAAGACTTAACACGTTGGAAGCTTGAGAATAGTTGCGTGCTACTCAAGAGTGTTGCACGAGGTCAAGAATTCGTTTTGGACTGCGAATATTATCCAGAGTCGATAGGTTGGTTGTGTAATCTTCTTCAGTTGTCTGATTGATAATGTCATCTCTTCTTATTTCTGCAAGGACATAACTTATTGTGTCCTTGCAGAAATAGGGCTGTGTCCCTATGAAGATGGGCAGGAGGAGAATCGAACTCCTATGGGCGCATGCCCGCCACATTTTGAGTGTGGTGCGTCTACCAGTTTCGCCACCCGCCCTTGGGTGCTTCACTATCATACACTATTTTATGATTTTGCAACAACTTTTGATACTCTTTACTACTTGCCCAACGATCAATTTCTCTTGCACGCAGGACTGGCACTGGGTGAGTTAACTGAGATGTGCGTGCGGCTTTAACCATTTCACCCATTTCAGTGTTGCTGATCTCATCGTAAGCACGAGCTTGAGCAATAAAAGCATCAAGGTTGAGTTGCGGTGCGATGGTGGGCGAACCCCCTGCAAGTTTCATCAACACGGACATGACAACTTTAGGGTTTTGGGTTGCGAGCAATGCTGCGCGATCGCATGTAAACTCTGCACAGCGTATCCATTCTAAAAGTTGTGCCTGTATTGCTTGGGCGAGAAAAGCTCCTACAGTGGGTACAACCGCTGCAGCTAATATCAATATATTTACTGGAGTCAGGTAAACACTGTGATCACACTTGAGGTGTCCCAATTCATGGGCAATCACCGCCTGAATTTCTTCTGGCTCCAGCATATCAATCAAGGAAGTATGCAGCACAACAAAAGGCTGTTTTCCCCGCATGGCAAAGGTGTAGGCATTGGGAGCCGGATGCTGCCTAACATAAAGTTGAGGTGGCTCTATGTCTAGCACCTTGCAAGCGTCTAACAACAACTGATGCAGATGGGGCAGTTGTTTTTCACTGACAAGAACACTAGAAGCGATATTTTCCACATAGAACACTTGCTCCGCCAATGGTCCCAAAATATTCCGCACGATCATATCCAAGCCAGGTATCTGCTTGAGTGCTGTGGTTGCCTCCAGATCTAGTGGATGACGAAATGAATCTGCTTTGAGACCAATCAGTTGATTCTTCTGGGATAACATAGCGAAGCAAGCTGGGGAAATAAAAGATTTGTGATGCACAGGACTGGTGATAGGACAGCCCCACACAAACCAGTATAGCTATAGCAAAAGGAACAAGGAAGGTGATTTTCCTTGTCCTGTTGATTTTATCGTTTTTTGTAGGTTCTATAAGGATATAGACGCTTGAGAATTGAGAGTGTCGGGAGGAACTTCCGTATTTTGCTCTGCTGCTGACAAGCGTTCTATTCTTGCTCCCAGCTGCTGCAACTTTGCATCGAGTTTATCGTAGCCCCGATCTAAGTGACGCAATCCCTGAACAATAGTTTTTCCTTGTGCTGCGAGTCCTGCCAACACTAAGGCTGCTGATGCTCGCAGATCCGTACCTATGACAGGTGCGCCTGACAACATCGGCACTCCCCGTACAAAGGCAGTGTTGCCTTTGACACGAATATCTGCCCCTAAGCGATTTAACTCTGAGGCATGGCGCAAGCGATTCTCAAACACAGCTTCGTTAATTATGCTGTCACCTTCAGCCAGTGCTAGCAATGCCATAAACGGCGCTTGCATATCCGTGGGGAAGCCTGGATGGGGCAAAGTTTCGATATCAGTTGCCTTCAGGACTTCTGCTGGCAGAGTTCGTAAGCAGTCAGGGGCTTCCTCAATGATGGGCACTCCAATATCCGCTAGCTTGGAAATGACTGGTAGCAAATGCTCTGGCACCACTGGCGAGAGGATAAGTTCTGAACGGGTTATTGCTGCTGCCACCAAAAACGTCCCTGCCTCAATACGATCAGGAATGATGCTATATTCAGTGGAGTGCAACTCTGGGACGCCAACAATTGTAATCCTACTCGTTCCGGCACCCTGTATCTTTGCTCCCATTGCGATACAGAAATTAGCCAGATCGGTCACTTCCGGCTCGCGTGCAGCATTCTCGATAATGGTTTCGCCTTCTGCAAGGGTAGCCGCCATCATCAGAGTTTCCGTAGCTCCTACACTAGGAATATCCAGGTATATTTTTGCTCCCTGTAACCTGCGATTGTTGCCAGGAACATAGGCATTACAAATACCATGCTCAATCTGCACCTCAGCTCCCATGGCTTGCAGTCCTCGGACATGCAGATCCACTGGTCTTGCGCCAATGGCACAACCCCCTGGTAACGGTACCTGCGCGACTCCCAGTCGTGCCAGAATAGGACCAATGGCAAAGAAACTTGCCCTCAACTGAGTAACCAGTTCGTAGGGAGCTTTTGAAGTTGTGATAACGCTTGAATTAATGTCTAATATGTCTTCAGTTTGCTGCAAACGAACGCCCAAAGCAGATAAAACCTGACCCATCCGCGCTACATCTGCCAGTAACGGCACGTTGCGGATGCGACATTCGCCTGAACATAGCAAGGCTCCCGCCATGATAACCAGTGCTGAATTTTTTGCCCCGCTAATTCTTACATGACCTTGCAAACGATGCCCACCCCATATTTGCAAGACTGAGGAGTCTGCTGTAGGAGAAGATTTGGCATCTGGTAAGCCGCCAGAAGGAATAATAAGCCTATCCTCCAAAAAAAACTATCATTTTTATACGTTTGAAGTTGGTTTCGATTCTACACGATAGTTTTTGATTCTCTACATTTTTGCACAACATCTGGAGGAGATAAATTTCTTGCTGGTTGGACTAGAATACTGAAAACCTTGCTGTTCAATTGTTTAAGAGGGTTAGTATAATATTACACGCAGTAATAATAAAATGATAAAAATGCTGAAAGTGTAAAAAATTTTTGAATTTTGAATGAATTTCATTATTCCCTACAACCTGATAACCCTTCATTCTTTGTCTACAGCGACTCAGTGATAGAGTCATTGCATGAGGATCAAAGAAATCGTGACGAAAGAAATAATGACTTGACACAATTAAATAGTTTAGTCATAATTAAATACGGTCAAGAGACATTTATATTCGCGGAACTGGCGGAATTGGCAGACGCGCTAGATTCAGGTTCTAGTGCCGAAAGGCTTCCGGGTTCAAGTCCCGGGTTCCGCATAACGCTTCTAAATACTGAGTAATGAATACGAAAAGAGTCTACCGTAGGCTAATCACCTAGACCCAGATTATGAGTGTCCCCCCTCAGCCGTCATTGCTCAGAACTCAAAACTTTGATGATAACCAGTTTACAAAATCCTCTTGTTAAGCAAATCCGCAAACTGCACTCGTCAAAAGAACGTCACAAGCAGCAATTGTTTTTAGTGGAAGGGACGCATCTATTAGAAGAAGCTTGTGCGGTGAACCATCCATTAGAAGTCGTGTGTAGTACTTCAGAATGGCAAAACACCCACCCCTTACTTTGGCAAAAAGTAAGTGATATTTGCGAACGGGCAGAAATCGTCAGTGAAGAAGTGTTAAAGGCGATCGCCACTACAGTACAACCAGATGGCGTCGTTGCGACAGCAAAAAGAGGTTCTCGCCTTGGAGAAGCACCGTTGACTGGCGTAGCCTTAGCATTGGAGACTATTCAAGATCCAGGCAACTTAGGTACGATAATTCGCACTGCTGCTGCTGCTGGGGCTTCTGGGTTGTGGATTAGTGAAGACAGTGTAGATTTAGACAACCCAAAAGTCTTACGTGCTTCTGCTGGACAGTGGTTTCGATTAGCAATGACGGTGAGCCCTGATTTAAAAGTGACAGTCCAGCAGAGTAGGCAAGCCGGAATGCAGGTTGTTGCAACATTACCTAGCGCCACTCTAACTTATTGGGAAGTTGACTGGCGCAAACCCACTTTGATTCTGTTAGGGAATGAAGGTGCTGGTTTGTCACCAGAGTTGACAGCAATGGCAGATTTACAAGTGCAAATTCCCCTCAATCCAGGCGTAGAATCTTTAAACGTGGCGATTTCGGCTGCTTTGATGTTGTACGAAGTGCAAAGGCAAAGAAGGACAATTGAGCATGGTTGATACCAATTAAAAAAATGAATTGAGACAAGCAGGGGAAGCAGGGGAAGCCGGAAGGGTATTTTGGAAGTTACTAAATTATGTGATTGAGTTGGTATGAGTTAGTATAAGTTATGGAATTTTGTTAAATAGTTGCAGCTAGTTGTTTTGCAAAATATGCGCGGTAGAGTTCACATCTGGGTAGAATGTCATCGCCTTCAAAGCGGATTAAACCCAGACTTTCAAGTTTATAAGTATCAATAGGATTAAGATAAACACTTTGCTTTGCCGTCACCATTTCAGCATAGGTCCTTGCCAGACTGGGATCTTCTTGCAGTTCTCTCCAGTGTCGCCACAAATGATAACGGTAGATGCCACCATTAGTCATCGCATCTTGTATCAATTTTTGCATGGTTATTCCTTGACAGCAAAGATAATACAGACTCATTTGAATCAGTGCTGGATGACCTCCGACAAGCGACATTAGTTGGGCTGACTCTTCACTAGTACGCCAGTCTAAACCGTATCGTCTAGCTAAATCTTCTACCTGTAATTGGGTAAATTCATTCAGACGAATAGGCAAACCGATATTAAACGGGGAGCAATTAATATCCAAAGAGAGATACTTTTCCGTAGAGCAAACTACGACTAGCTTCAGCTTTTGCCAATTAAGATTGTGTCGTGCTTCCTCAGACCAGGAACGCAACAAAGCAAAAAACTCCTGACAAATGTGAGGATGTTCAAAAAAACGGTCAGCTTCATTGAACACCAAAACGACTGGACTTTGACATTGCTTGAGCAGATAGTTTTGAAAATAGAAGCTACTACTCAACTTACAACCAATTTCCTCATCCCATTTTCCTTTGAGATTAGGATCAATGCCTAATTCTGTTGCAATCTGCCAGCAAAGACAACGCAAGAGCTTATTTAAGTCAGTCAGACACTCACTATCAATCTGATAGCAATTCAGATTCACAGTACGATACCCTTGTTTTTGTGCAAAGGCCAAAAGCCGCAACACAAGAGAACTTTTACCCATCTGTCTGGGAGCTTGAATCCGAATCACACAGCCTGGTTGAGTGAGTTCTCGATGAACCAGTTCTTCTATCGGGGGACGTTCAACATAAAAGGGAGAATCCAAAGGTACAGGACCATCTGGGTATGAAGGATTTTCCGGTTGTTCGCCTTGTTCACTATGTTCTTTGATAAATAAATTGGCGAAGGAAAATTGAGACAAATTTTCTTGTGTGTATGAACTCTCAGAGAAGGAGTCGAATGCTTCAGCCTCATCTGCTTCACTCACAACAGTATGGTCTTCACTGTGTAATTCTAGGTTAAGGGCGCTGAAGCAGAGTTTGAGAGTTTTTTGGTCTACACCAGTACTTAAAGACCACAATCGACTCAGAGTTCTAGCGGAAACATTCATGCGGTTGCCCAGTTGTTCTAAAGTCAAGCGAATGCCTTTGTTTTCCGCAATCTCCAAAGAAAGAATGGCTTGCTGTAAGCGTTTCAGTCCAACAGGAGTCAGTACAACACCTCGTTTTCGCTTGGGTTTAGCTTGTTTCATCTTCATACCTTGTGTTCCCCAAACTTGTTGAATATGGTTACGTGGTCACTTTAAAAACTTGGGCAACAAATTTCATCAAACGATCACTTACTTTTTTCTACAGCATATGAACTTGATAGTAAACACTTTATACAAAAGAACTTACTTTTCCTACTTACTCCCCTTTTCCCTTTTTGCACTTCCAGTGCTTGTCTTGTAAACATCTGAGATAACAACCTTTGTAAGTCTGATTTATACAGCCACACGGAATCAGTCAGTCATCAATTTAGTGATGTTCCGGATTTGTAGTTGAAAATGCTGTTAGTTAACTTAATAAATGAGTTATGGATCTGAGCCAACCAATTTAAAACACAATACAGTTCAGTAAGAAAAGTAGGAAAAGTAGGTTTTTTAAATTTTTCTAATTTCTCCCGGCTTAATTCGGATATCACGAAGTCAGGTGAGGAGCGTTAGAAATGCTTTTGAGCCTTTTTCATGAGAAATTAGTAGAGCATCAATGCTAGCTCCTACAAGTAAAGACGGAGATTGTCTAACTGCCTTAACACCCACTGAGTATTAAAAACATTCCGGTAGATCGGATTTTTGACTCGAAGATAGCCGTTGTGCTTCTCGACTAAGCCAGATAGCAGCAGTTCTTTCTGTTCTGGGCTATCTTCGGTTGGTATAGAGTTTTTTATCCGTTCCTCATTCTCTCCTTCCTCTGCTTGTAACACCTTCTGATAAAGCCCCAACAACCGACCAGCTCGATGTTTATGGAAAAGAAGGCGATTGCGAATGGTACGCAGATGTTCGGGTTCGTCTTGTGATTCCCAATGTTGAATAATGCGCGGTCGCACCAATTGCTCTACCCAAAATCCTTCAAGACCAGGAGGAATGGTAATCTTTTTCTTAGAATTTTCTATAGCAACCTGGAGAACTAACTGACAGAGTTTTTGGGTGAGAAACGGCTGTCCCCCTGTCCAATGAATAATCTTTTGTAGTATTTTTTGTGGTTGGCTGACCACTTCCTCTAATCCTTTAAGTAGAGGTGTGGCTTCATGCAGTTGAAAGCCACATAATTCAATTGCTCGACCAATATTAAAAGGCGTTCGGTATTGATCAACAATTAGGTCAGATGGGCTAACGACACCAGATATGACAAAACCGAGGCGTTTGAAATTTGGGTTGTAGACCTGCCGTTCATAGCAATGACGAATCCAGGCAAAAAAATCGTTGACTGGGAAACTCAAACTTAGCAGGTTATTAATTCCATCAATAAAAATAAAAATGCGATCGCTTTGCAGCTTTTGTAGCAACACCTGTTCAACAAATTGATGTAGTCGTTGCACAGGGGAAAGGTCTGCTTGTTGCTCCCACCAAGCTTGAAAGTTAATCTGCTCTACCAGATATGCTCCGTAAAACAAGCTAACAATCATGCCCTTATACCATTGCACAGGTGTAGTTTCCTTGCTTCCTAACAGGATTGCATCCAAGTAAACACAGATGTAACCCTCTTTTTCTAGACGATGTCTCGTCCGCTGCAGTAAGGATGACTTACCCATCTGGTGGCAGTTTAAAACATAACAAAAATCTCCCGCCTTTAGCCCAGCATAAAGTTGTTCATCTGCTTGACGGAAAATGTATGTAGAATCGTCACTTTGAAGGCTACCGCCGACCTGATATCTCATGTCAAAGTGCAATTATTAAAAGTGGAGGTAATTTCAGCCTTTATAACCGCTCTTTTTTCTATTGATCATCGGTATTTTTACATAATTGTACTATAAAATTCTTGATTTTTGACTTTTTTTAACTCATTTTTAGAGAAGTTAGACAAAAATCTATTTTGATCAAAGATTAACCAGAAAGTTGTCTGTAAATAGAAATTGGGAATCCAAGCAAAATAACGATATGCTATTGGTTGTTACTCTCCGAGAGAAGTTAAAAGGGATTAAACTTCATGTTTGAACGCAATTAAAAATAGCATACTTCCTAAATTCTTCTCTTCAAGAGTAAGTCTCCAAAAGATACGTCTATGCTCTCAATACCTATTGGTCTTTAGATAAAAAAACTAAATTCTAATGGGCAACTCAATGTAAATAATGATTTCCTGTACAGTAATTTTCTCTTCTGAGTATGTGTTCAGAAGCGTGCAAAAGAATGCCGCTTCTGAATTGATATATACCTCAGAGTTTGGACCTGTTTGGTATCTAGAGAATCTTTGATTGAGATTTGTTGTGCTATATTCTTAACACTAACAATCAAAAATTTTTAACTCTGCTCTGCTGTTGGCTGGCTATTTTCTGCTTGCTGTTGTTCCTTCTCCTCCCTCTTCTGACCCTCACCGATTTCCTGCAACTGATTGAGGTGGATATTGTTTACTTGAGTAATAAAATTCTCAATCGCTTGCTTTGCTTTCTGTTGTTGTTCAACTTCGTCAGTTGAGTCATAGCAACGATAATATGGGGTTATTCCCAAGACGAATTTCTCTTGTTCAGCCTCTAACAATTCCACACATGTATTAGCAGCAACCGAGTTCTTCTGAAAAGGAAACGAGGTAACTATACTTGCAACTATGGAGGCTATAGCTGGACAGATTACCGGAAGCCACTTTAACCAAGCTTGTCCGGCTTCTAATTTGTCCACTAGAACTAAGATTGGTGTGACTCCAGATAAGATAATCGTCGCAATTTGCAAAATATAGTAAAGATTTCTCGATAAATTCCGAGTTCGTTTGTAATCGTCAATTAACTTTTGGCTATATTGTAAAGCCTTCCTTCTTATTGGAGTAAATGTATTTTTATCCAAGGAATTATCACTCAGTAGATAACTATAAAGCTCAGCCTTTTCGTTCGCCTCAAATCTATTGATAGAATTTTTAACGTTCTGAAAAACTTGTCTATTGATGAGTAACAAAAAAAACGAAGTTGTTATTAATGTTATCCCAGTAATGATAAAGTTTCTATCATTAGAAAAGACAGTAACAAGGATACCAAAAGTGAAAATAATTGCAAGTAATAAAAATTCAATAACTTTCAAATTTAACAACTTTTTGTTAATTGCCTGAAAAGATAAATCTCCATCTATTGCGTTTTGATTAT
The DNA here is from genome assembly GCA_002163975.1 of Nostocales cyanobacterium HT-58-2. Classification (GTDB taxonomy): domain Bacteria; phylum Cyanobacteriota; class Cyanobacteriia; order Cyanobacteriales; family Nostocaceae; genus HT-58-2. The sequence continues at coordinate 1,672,471 of CP019636.1, forward strand.
TTGGATCAAGATTAGTTAATTCAGAAGTTGTCATAGTCTCACTAACTTAATTATTTACTGGAAATGGACAAGTGTGACTTCTACATAGTAAACGGCTGATATGTTTATGTTTCACTAGCAATCAATACCACGTTATCACAATACATACATGACAAGATTGAAAAGAGAAACCAGACATTCAACACATTACCTAGTTGGATGACATTGTAGAATTTTATCTCAAGCGCGAAGCCAGTAGTGCTGCAGGCCCATAGCTCCCGAAATTTGGAGGCAATTGCAAAGGTACCAGTACCCCTTGGATAATCACATGATTTACATTTTGATTTAACAACGCCTAATTTTTTATTACTTCAATATACTCTCAGCCTTATTGCAAAGATGCAATAGCAGATAAGACAGTTAAGCAATTTATTGAAAAGAAAAAGAGACAGTTAAGACAGTTAAGACAGTTAACAAAAAAGTAAGTTAATAATTTGTGGGACATTCTTGAAGCAGGTATGAAAAGAGCTGCTGTGTTGACTGCCCATGAACTTAAACTCTTGCCTTATTGGCAGATTACCCACTCCACAAGGACGATACCTTCTCCTATCACAGAGGCTGCGCCACCAGTAATACCAGTTCACGAAATGCCTGATACAAATGATTGGTCTTTAATTATTTTCCCCTGCTCCCTGCTGCCTATTTGTATCAACCTTAAAGTGAAACGGTATAACTTTCTCTTCTCCTGTGACCAAACCACTCGTGTTCGAGACGCTAAGCGTAGCTTGCTTAAGCGTAGGGGTACGCTAACGCACGGAGTGCTTGCTTTGCAGACTTACACTTATTTTTTCACAGATGCTTTTTGAGTTGAAACATCATCGCAAAGACGCCTATCGTCCTCTGCTACCTCTGCATTCGTCCGCAGATAATCGCTAACCCAATGACAACCATATGCCAGTTCATCTAAGTTAAGAATTCGATCCAAATCCCACAAGATTACAGTCTGGTCATCACTTGCCGTAGCAAGCGTCTTACTATCGGGGCTAAAAGCGACTGCCAAAACCATGGCACCATGTCCATAGAGGGTTGTAAGCTGAGTGCCATTTACATTCCAGAGTTTGATAGACCCGTCTACACCTCCTGAAGCGATTGTCTGACTGTCAGGACTAAAATCGACTTTGCCAAAGCCAGTATCCCCCCTAAGCGTTAAGAGCAAAGTACCATCTCGTTTCCAAAGTTTGACGGACTTGTCCAAACTCGCTGTGGCGATCATCTGACCATTAGGGCTAAACTTAACTCCCCAAATCCCAGCGCTATGACCCTTGAGAGTCATGAGTTGCGTGCCGTCTAGTTTCCAGAGTTTGACGGTCTTGTCCACACTTGCTGTAGCAATTGTTCCACCATCCGGGCTAAAAGCAACACTTCTCAGCGCACTGCTATGTCCCTTGAGAGTCGTAAGCAAGGTGCCGTCCCGCCTCCAGAGTTTGGCGGTGCTGTCCCCACTCACTGTGGCAATTGTGTTACCTTGTGGGCTGATTACAACTGCCAAAACTCCACCGCTATGCCCCTTGAGAGTCGTAAGCAAGGTGCCGTCCCGCCTCCAGAGTTTGGCGGTCTTGTCCACACTTGCTGTGGCGATTGTTCCACCATCCGGGCTAAAAGCAACACTTCTCACCGCACCGCTATGCCCTTTGAGAGTTGTCAGCAAGGTGCCGTCACGCCTCCACAGTTTAACGGTGCTGTCCGCACTTGCTGTAGCGATTGTTTGACCATCCGGGCTAAAAGTAACTCCCCAAACCCCACCACTATGACCTTTGAGGATTTTGAGGAAAGTGGCTTCTGGCTTCCAGAGTTTAACAGTGTTGTCCGCACTTGCTGTGGCGATTGTTCTACCATCGGGGCTAAAAGTCACATCCCAAATTCCACCGCTATGCCCCTTGAGAACCATACTCTCAGTGCCATCTAATTTCCAAAGTTTGACAGTCCTGTCCTGACTTGCTGAGGCGATTGTATTACCATCTGGGCTGATTGCAACACCCCAAACCGCCGCGCTATGCCCCTTGAGAGTTGTCAGCAAGGTGCCGTCATGCCTCCAGAGTTTGACGGTGTTATCCGCAGAGCCTGAGACAATGGTATTACCATCTGGGCTGATTGCGACTGCCAAAACCTCAGCGTTATGTCCCTTGAGAGTCATGAGTTGAGTGCCGTCACGCTTCCAGAGTTTGACAGTTCTGTCCGCACTTGCTGAGGCGATTGTATTACCATCAGGACTGATTGCCACCCCCCAAACTGTGGCGTTATGACCCTTGAGAGTCATAAGTTGAGTGCCGTCAAGCTTCCAGAGCTTGATGGTGTTGTCCCCAGAGGTTGAGGCTATTGTTTGACTATCTGGGCTGAAGGCAATACCCCAAACCGGAGCTTTATGTCCTTTGAGAGTCGTAATCAAAGTGCCGTCAAGCTTCCAGAGTTTAACAGTGTTGTCCTCACTAGAGGACGCAATGATATTACCTTGTGGGCTGAACTTCACTCTAAACACTATGCCGTCATGCCCTTTGAGAGTCGTAAGCAAGGTACCGTCATACCTCCAGAGCTTGACAGTGTTATCCATAGAAGAGGCGATGGTATTACCATCTGGGCTGATTGCAACGCCATTAACCGCAGCGCTATGCTCTGACAAGCTGTTGGATTCAACCAGCTCATAAATTGCCTGCCGTAACCCTTTGTCAATTTGAGTCTCGATTTGAGTATTTGCCGCACCCAGTTTTTGCAGTCTTTGTTTTGCTTTGATAGCTTGTAGGAGTGCATCAAACTTTCGATTTGAGGCAAAAAGGGCTTCTGAGGAGATAACAGTCGCTTTAATCTCATTAAGTGTGGCTCGCTGATATTCCTGAAAAGCGATCGCCCCCAAACCAACAGCAATTAGCAATCCTGTACTGACTGCTCCTAGCAAGTACCTTTGAATTTTGGCGGTTTTTTTCTCTTGTGCTAGTCGTTTTCGCTCCTCTATTAATCGCGCTTCCACTTCCTTGAGCCGTTTTGCTTCTAGCGCCTGCTCCACTTCTTTGGTTGCTAATTCCTGACTTGCGACAAGAAACTGATAATCTAAATCAGCCAAGCTTTTGCCCTGCAACCAAATTTGAGCATCTTTTAAGGCTTGTCCCCGCAACAGTCGTGATTTATCCGTTTTGTGTGAAGCAACCCAAGCATCAAAGGCTTGAGAATAGGGGCGAAGGTTTCTTAGTTGTTTCTCTACCCATTCGGTATTAAAAACTTCTTGGTAAATCAGGTTTCTCATCTTCAAAACACCCTGCTTTTTCACCACTAAACCTGACAGCAACAGTTCGATTTGCTCACGCGAGTCATCGGCTTTGACTTCTACACCTTGCAACATAAGTTGATAGATACTGAGAATTCTCCCCGCACGTTGCTCATTACTGAGAATTCGGTTACTTATTGTCCGCAAATGTTGCGGTTCATCTTGTGATTCCCAATTGCAAATGATGTGTTCATACACTAACTGCTCTACCGAATATTCTTCGTGAACTGCAACAATGGTAGACAAGTAATTGATTACAGTTTTTGAACTATAGCTGATATGTTTACAGCTATTCATTTTGTCTAGTGAGTCATTTATTTGATTTTTTGAAAAATTCAGGAAAAGGTTACATATCTTCTGACTCAAAAATGGTTGTCCACCTGTCCAACTTAATATTTCATTGAGAATTCTCTCGGAGTGACTAAACTTGTCTTCTAGCGCCTTAACGAGTGGCTGTGCTTCATCTAGTTGAAAACCATGTAACTCTATGGCTCTACCAATGTTAAACGGTGTGCGATTTTTATCTGCAATTAAATCGCTGGGTGTGGCGACACCGAAAATGGCAAACGTGAGGCGATTGTATTCTGGATTGATTGCTCTTCGGTTGTAGCAAGACCTGATTAAGGCAAAGAAATCATCGACCGCAAAATTTAAGCTGAGAATCGTATCTATTTCATCAATAAATATAACTATTTTCTCTTGAGGAAACTGGACAAAAAGTATCTCTTCAATAAAACGATGCAGCTGCTGGAGAAGTGAGATATCTTCCTCCTCACGCCACCAAGATTTTAAATGAACTTTGCTTGATAAATTCAACCCTCGCCATAAATCGGTGACAACGCCTTTATACCACTGTAATGGGGTGATGTTTTCGCTGCCAATACAGCTCATGTCAACAGTTGTGCAGCGATAACCTTCTTGCTGTAGCAGATGACAAGTCCTGACAAGAAGTGAAGATTTTCCCATCTGTCGACAGTTGAGGATATAACAAAATTCACCCTTTTTTAAGGCTTGAAAAAGTTCCTCATCAGCTTTTCGTTTGACATAAGTGAGAGTATCAGTTGTAAGACTACCACCGACTTGAAATGTATAATTTGTCATGAGTTGCTAATTGCTCATTGCTGATGGGCTAGTTATGTTGAAACAGTATGATTTCTGGTCTAACTATTATCTCGAAATCCATAATTTAAAGTTGAGCTGATATGGGTGCGATCGCGCTTACTGTTTACTGACTGTTGAAGTGCTTCAAATGCTGCTTGCACGAGAATTCTTGAGGAGTTTTGTGTCTGAGGAATTGTGCAAGCAATTCCTAAACTCACAGTCACAACAGGTGCCGGCAACCCATACAGTGTCTCATCATGAGCAAGAGCTAATCTTTTAACTTGGTTGCGGATGTTTTCAGCAATTTTAAAAGCAACCGCAGATGTTGTATTCGGCAAAATTATAGCGAATTCTATCCCTTGATAACGAACTGCCACTCCTGCATGGGCATCATGACTGCTAACAGCTTTACGGATAATGCCAGCAACAAGCCGCAAACATTCATCTCCAGCTTCCCGACCATGGGTATTATAGTAAATTTTGAAATAATCAATTTCTAATACAATCAGCGACAAAGGACTTTTTTCTTGTGCTAACCTTTGCCATTGTTGTTCTAGGTAAATATTAAAGTAGCGTCTATTTGCAAGTTGAGTAAGTTCATCTGTATAAGACAAGCGCTCTAACTCTTTGACTTGTTTTTGCAATTCATTAATTTGCTCCTGCCAATTCTTTTCTTCCAGCATTTGAGGAGCAAAATACTCTCGATACAAATCGCACGCGACAGTATACTGATTACCATCCAATTTTATCAAACCCATACCTTCTAGCTTGAACGCAACTATCGGGTTTAAGTCCACGCGAATATCAGCAGTCATCACCTGCTTAAATACAGCTGCCAATTCCGGATTTTGCTGTAAAATAGCCAGTTGTCGTCGCAAATACACGCTATAAATTCCAGTGGGTGTATGAGCTTCGCGTAATAGTTGCTCTAAAGTTTTGTCAGGTGAATTAGCCAGGTGATAAACCGCTAGCCTTACTAAATAGGGATGCCCACCAACTTTTGCATATAGTAATGTGGCATTATTTCGCCCTACATTACCTTTCCAATGAAGTCCATAACGTTGAGCTAAATCCTGAATTTGATCTAAGCTAAACTCAGGTAATTTAATTGCTAGTCCAACATTAAAAGGAGATTGATTAATGTTTAAGTTAGTATAGACTTCTGTAGAGTAAACTGTAACCAGACGAAATTTTTGCCAAAAAACATTTTGTTTGCTGAGTTCATGCCAAGAGCGCAGTAATGAGAAAAACTCTTGGGCAATTGTAGAATACTCAAAAAGCTGATTGACTTCATTCAAAACCAAGACTAAAGGACTGTTTATATTTCCGAGTAAATACTCTTGAAAATAAACTGTGCAACTAACTTTACTACCAATCTCTTCATCCCAATACTGCTCTATTTTTGAGGTTAGCTGTAAATGGTAACTGACATTTGCACAAAACCAACGCAAAAATTTATCCAAAGATGTAAAAATAGTTGCTTCTGCTTGGTGAAAATCTAAATATACGTTGTGATAGCCTAATTGCTCTGTATGATTCAGCAGGCGCAGTATCATAGAAGTCTTACCCATCTTATGAGGGGATTGTATCCGAATAACACTTCCTACTCTGGTAATTTCTTGATAAGTTTGTTCTTCAATTGAAGGACGAGAAATGTAAAAAGGCGAATCAAGAGGTTCTGGATCACAAGGAAAATCTATAGTGACTGACTGCATTTGCTCTCTCTCCAATTACAGTAATATTGGTTTTATGCCAATATCTGCATGATTTTAAAATGTTTGCTTATTTTAGCTTTAAGTGACTTACTATCACTTCATATTAAATAAATTTATTTTATTAACAAAAAAAGCATGAAATCCTTTTTAATACAGCTTATTTTAATACAAGAATAATTTCCACTCTACAATAGTTTTCTGTTCTGTAATAGTATATGTTAAAAGCTTACACTCAATAGAAATTCCTTTTGTAAACCAATGTGCATGAATAGTTCTAATTGTGAAGTTTTGTATATGCTTTAGCATACATATTTAAATTAATTTTGTTATCAAGAAGTTTAGATCAATCATCCTAGCTGCTTAGAAATTAATAGTCAAATACCAACTTTTAAAATAAGGGGAATAAATAGCCATTCGTTGATTTTGAAAGTATAAAAGATATACTTTTTTACTTCAAAAATTTAGCGAATGAGAAACAAATGCTCAAAAATGATTACAATTCTTATTATATATTATTTGTCAATCCTTCTACAGGAATAAATTTTTACTGACTAACTAGTGTGACAACCCTTATAAAGATTGATGATAATTGAACATAATAATGGAATTTGACCAAAGAGGCAGAGGGGAGGAAGCAGAGGAGCAGGGAGTAGGGGAGAAAAAGAGTTAATGGGCGTTAACTCCCTCTCCTGTGCTATCAGCCACAAAGCGAAGCGCACTCCCCTGCTTCTTCGTTACTACTGCCATTCTTGCAATTCCTCACTTGTGTTGCGAAGTAAAGAATTGAGCTGTTCACGACGGGTTTCAAAATTGGCAGCAATGGATATGAGTACGATACCAACAAGCAAGCCAGCAACCCATTTCAGAAATGGGTAACGCAAGCTGAAAATCACCAGTTGATAGAAACTCGTGAGAAAAAAGGTACCTGTACCAACATAGAGAAAAGCCCGCACTTTCAAAGCTAATCCTGCGAAAATAGCGATAAGACTCAAAATTCCTGGCACAAATGCTGTGTCTTGATGAAAGATAATCGCCGCTCCACATATCAAACCACAGCCTAGTACCCGCAACCAGTGGCGCCATTCTTTCATTTCTGTTAGTCTCAGATAAGCGTCGAATTGGGCAATATAGAGTAGCGATAAGCCAACTGGTGTAACATACCACAAAGCATCAGTCAGATGTAAGTCTGAAAACCAACGGAACAACGCCCAATTAATTAGCAATAAGCCAACATAAGTAAAACGGAATTTTTCTGAAACTTTGGCAACAAAGGCATAGAACCCAGCTGTGATCAGCAACCCGACTGGAGAAATTTCCGCTCGACTTTGCCACAAATTTATTAATGGGAATATGTATGCTGCGTTTTGCCAAGGTCTCTTAGACCAGCCCCAGCGCTCCCAAGGTAAGATATAGAGAAAGTAGGAAACGACAGAAGCAATAGGTGCTATCCAAGGAAGTAATGGTCCTGCAAACAACTGTCCTACTGCTGTATCAATCCAGTAATTTCTAAACCCAGCTATCTCTAACAAACCAAGATAAACCCAGATTTGTGCTATTCTCGACTGCGGATGGTGGCGTCCTTGAAAAATGGCGTAGCGAATCAAAAATGCACCTGTTCCTAAACCCACAAGGTGATTTATTGCCATGGGAGTGAAAGTGGCAAACAGTAACAGACAGCTACTGACAGCCCAGTGGATATGAGCAACAACTTTTAGTTCTTCATTGGTTAAGCGTAAGTAATTTATAAGCCAAGGCGAGAGAATGCGATATGCATACATAATGCCAGTGCCAAGAACAGACATGGCAATTAAGCCATCACCATATGCTCCTCCTGGCACTTGCAAGAGTTGGTATAACAAAAGTTCATATGCCGAAATTGATACGCCAACAAGTCCTAAATAAACTAAGGGTTTCAATTCTTGAGAACGTCGCCCTACTCCAATAGCTATTAAAGCGACTGCTAAGGAAGATAACCCTGTCCAGTTGGCAAAGGTATGCGAACGTAATACAAGACCAAAGACAGCATATATTAAGGGCAGAATGTGCCAGCGATTAGGAAGTTGTTCGAGTCGGTGTTTTCTTTGCCACCACTCCCCTAAAAGCTGAGTACTCAAACCTAGGGCGATGTTAGCAACTGCAATCTTGATGATAGAGCGATCGCCCGTCAAACTGAGAACTTCAGCAATCAATAATTCCAGACACCATCCGATTCCATAAAAGCCCCAAGTCGTGGGTTGCTGCCAACTACGATAAATAATTGCCCCTAAAATAATGACTGAAGAAATGAAGTATAAAAAATCAGGTTGAGCAAGCCTTTGGTAAACAAGCAGGGAGTGAATACTCAGTAGTATCAATTCAACAGTACATAGTGCGATCGCCCATTTATCGATTGCTTCTACATAAATAACGACTAATTCGTTTCTGTTGTTTCTTAAGAATTTACGGGCTAGCCATAAGCCCACAATACAGACTGATCCCACGACAAACCAGCCTTGTAGCGACAATCGCGGTAAACCAGGCACACCTTGCCATAACAAGGCAGCAATGAAACCCAATACAAAACCTATAGTAATTCCCGCACAAAGCTTGTGTCTTAAATGTTGCGTATTGATGAACATCAAAACACTAGCGACAGCCAAACCGACTAATCTACCGCCAGAGAGAGGTAAAGTCAGTGCTTGAGCAAACCCCAAAGCAGCAACACTCAACCAACTATTGAGTGTGGGACGTACGACTGCACTCGCTGGATTTTGTAACCCCAAAGTAGCAAGACCTGTAAGAGTCACAGGGGTGACTAACCAAATTAAACCCCAATTCTGACTACCATTACCAGAGCCAAACCAAGCTGATCGAGCATTTATCCATAATAATGAATAACTTAGGACCGCTAGTCCCAAACCCATGTACCATGCACTCTTGTGCCAGACTCTGTTACCTGAACGACTCAAGAACCACTCTGCAACCGCCACAGCTAACACAATACCTGCCCAAATCTCTGCATTAAGATTGGGAAAGAAGCGACCAATAATTGAGAAAAACGTTAGGACTCCAGCAATCTGAGTCATATATACCAGACTCATTCTAGTGGGCAACCGTCGCTGGCTGACATGACCTAGAGTGATTGTAGACAAGAGTAAATTCAAAGAGCGTAATGTGGGGTTGACTAAACTCACCGCCGTGAGTGAACATCCAAACACCAGCGTTAATTTTTCCCCAAAACCAGCTAATGTCACCTTTTGAGTGTGATAAAGCCTATCCGTCAACGCCACCATGATAACAAGATAGGGAAATAACGCCACACTTAGCAACGCCCACGGTGCATTTTGGGAATAAGTCAGTTCAGTACCAGTGGCGATCGCCCATTGTTGCAATTGAGAAGGTACTAGTAACCATCCCAGGCAAATTGTCTGCAATCCAATAGCGAAAATTGCAACCACATCTATTCTAGTACCACACAACTGCAAGCGACGGCTGAAAAACCACAAACCCAAACCACTCACAGCCGTTGCTTGCCAGGGAAAAGCTGCACCTACCGACACCAACCAGCCCAAGAATAGTAAGATTCCGCCAAGGAGTTCCCACGGAGGAAGTGGGGGAGATGAGGGAGAAGATACTTCCCCTGCTCCCCTTCGGGTTTGCAGTCGCCTGCGGAGGGAAACCCTCCTGCAGCGCTGTCTCACCTGCTCCCTGCTCCCCTTCGGGTACTCTGCGAGAACCCCTGCGGGGAACGCAGTCGCCTGCGGAGGGAAACCCTCCTGCAGCGCTGTCTCACCTGCTCCCCTGCTCCCTATTTCCCTGTGTGCTAACCAAGTCAACAACCAGCCAGAAATACCAATAGCTAAGCCTAATTCTTGGATATCTGAGCGAGCAACAAAAATTGCTCGTAGTAGCAGTACCAATAAAGCATAAATGATGACGAGCGATGACAGGCTGATACCTAATCCAGTTTGCCTCTGTGCCACTTGTGTAACCGTTTGCTTTTGCTGGTTACGAGTGTGATAAACACTAGCAATAGTCGTGCCTATCGTTGCCAAATAGACTGCAATCAAGGGAAATCCTGGGATTTGCCAACCCCAGTGTAGGTATGACAGCCCTAAAATATTGACTAGAGGTAATTTCCTAGCTGGCTGATTACCAGAGAACAGCCGATTGTTGCAAACTAGAGAAGTTATAGTTGAGAGGATAATCGAAGTTATTGCCACCACAATCCAATTCAAAGGATTGCGCCAAAGAATGAAGCTGTCCATCGCCCAAAAATTCACTGGTATTAACAACAGTGTGACGATGAGCAATGCTCGAGTTGTCAAGCCTAAATTAGATTGTCTGCCAGCCCAAAAACTGATCCCCCAAAAACTCAAGGTATAGGCAAGCAAAACTCCATATTGTCCAGCAGGTGGAAATTTTTCCCACTGACTGGCAGCTAGTACCCCAGAAGATACCACCACTAAGAACATTCCTAAAAATAGCAGCCAACGAACGCTCAATTCTTCCCCCAGCGACTGCAACATCCTGGCAAGGACATTGGGTTTCTTCGCTGCTGCTATGACATTATTGCTGTGTTGAGATGTTGTTTGCAATGTCTCAAGTTGTGCGTCAGGTGTAGCTTGTGGTTGTAACTCCACATGACAAACCAGAAACTCTTGACAGATATGCCTAACTTGAGCATCCGATATCAAACCCAAGCGCAACCAAATATCGAGTCCATGCAATAACTCAGGATGGGTAGATGGAAGCTTAAGTTCTATTTTGAGTTGAGGGTTAAAGTTTGATGACATAAGCCGCACGCAAAAAGCGCGATACTTAAATCATTATCCTGAGAGAAATTAATTTCGCAACATGTGTGACACTTGCTTGGCTGACTGCTATTACAACTGCGTTTTTTGCCGTTGATAAAGCTCTTTAAACTGCCGTTGCTGTTGATTATGATCCACGATTGGGTCAGGATAGCCAAGTGCCTGACGTTCCAAAGGTGAAATTTTGCCAGTCACCAAGTATTCCGTATCAACAGACCGCAATTCAGAAACCCATTGTCTGATGTACTCCCCTTCTGAGTCAAACTTTTGCGCCTGACTTGCAGGATTGAAAATTCGCACGGGTTTAGGGTCCATACCGCTAGAAGCACTCCATTGCCAACCGCCGTTGTTAGCAGATAAATCACCATCAATCAGCTTCTGCATGAAGTATTTTTCTCCGAGTTGGGGATTAATCAGCAGGTCTTTGGTCAAGAAATTGGCGACAATCATCCGACAGCGGTTGTGCATCCAGCCAAGTTCGTTCATCTGGCGCATTGCTGCATCTACAATAGGATAGCCAGTTCTACCCTCGCACCAAGCCTGGAAATGTTTTTCGTTATTTTCCCAAGGAAAGTTTTTAAAAGGGTCACGGAAAGCACCCTCTGCTAGTTCTGGGAAGTGATACATCGCGTGTTGATAAAATTCCCGCCAGGCTAGTTCTTGTTGCCATGCACGGATACTGGTTTCTGTCTCATCACTGCGGCTGTATTCTAGCGCCTCTACAGTTGCTTGCCAAACGCTGCGAATACCAATAACACCAAATTTTAGAGCAGCACTCAGTCTGGATGTACCGTCAACTGCTGGAAAATTGCGCTGTTCTTTATATTCAGTAATTGTATTGGCGCAAAATTCCTCTAACCGTTCTTGCACCGCCGTCTCTCCTGGCGCAATGACTAATTCTCCATCCCAGTGAAAACCTAAATCTTTGGCTGAGGGTAACTCTATCGTCCCAGAAGCCTTGGCAATTTCTTGTTCAGCTGCTGTCAATCCTTGGACATTTTTCAAAATTTCTACTGGCGTAGACTTCGCTTTGCTACTCCAATTTTTCCAAAAGGGAGTGTAGACGGTGTAAGGCTGATTGGAACCAGTACGAATATCTTCTGGTGAGTGTAAAAGCTGATCCCAGTTTTTTTCAAGAAACTTAATGCCTTTTTCTTTCAGCGCCTCGATAACGGCGCGATCGCGTTGTTGCGAATAAGGTTCTACATCCCAATTCCAAAATACAAACTGAGCGCCTAGATCCGCTGCCAGTTGTGGAATTGCTTTCGTTGGATTGCCGTGAAGAATTAATAATTGGCTACCTGCTTGCGCATATCGCTCCTGTAATGACTGCAAACAACCAATCATATAAGTCACTCTGACAGGAGCAACATCATCTCGTTCTAAAATATTTGGGTCGAGGCAAAACACTCCCACAACCTTTGAGCTTTGCTTTCTTGCTGCGGCAAGTCCTGTATTGTCAGATATACGTAAATCGCGGCGATGCCAAAATAAAATTAAGTCAGACATTTTATTCTATATTCCTATATATAGTTCGCTTGTACTAGATTAAAGTTAACAAAAGTCAAAAGTCAAAGAAGAAGAATTTATCACCTTTTGACTTTTCTATGCGTCTTTCTTTTGGTGACTTTTTCATCTTTAGTGACTCTCAAATTGTCAACTTTTTTAACAAAGTATATAAAAATGCTTGATTCAAATCCAATTTAATGCATTTTAATATACGGTTATTCGATTGACATAGTGTATATTTAAACAGGAATGCAAATCCTACCGTAGGAGAGAATTTTAATGCGAATAGCTCGTGATATCACGGAACTGATTGGTCGGACGCCTCTAGTTCAGCTAAATCGTATTCCTCAATCTGACGGCTGTGTCGCCCAAATTTTAGTCAAACTGGAGGGGCTAAATCCATCGGCTTCGGTAAAAGATCGGATTGGCATCAGTATGATTCAAGCTGCTGAGAAAGCAGGATTGATTCAACCTAGAAAATCAGTTTTGGTTGAACCCACCTCTGGGAACACGGGCATTGCTCTAGCTATGGTAGCGGCAGCCAAAGGGTACCGTTTAATCTTAACAATGCCAGATACGATGAGTATGGAACGGCAGTTAATGCTAATGGGGTATGGGGCAGAATTGAAGTTGACACCAGGCGTGGAGGGAATGTCTGGGGCTATTGCTCGTGCTAAAGAAATTGTTGCCAGTACACCAAATGCTTATATGCTTCAGCAGTTTCGTAACTGTGCCAACCCCAAGAGCCATCGAGAAACAACGGCTGCGGAGATTTGGGAAGATACAGATGGGCAAGTTGATATCATAGTTGCTGGCGTAGGTACAGGAGGTACAATTACAGGAGTCGCTGAAGCAATTAAGTTGCGTAAACCAGAATTTCAGGCGATCGCAGTTGAGCCAGCTAACAGTGCTGTACTGACAGGTGGTAGACCGGGAGAACATAAAATTCAAGGTATAGGAGCTGGCTTTATTCCTCCTGTGTTGCGTCTGGAACTTGTTGATGAAGTCCTTCAGGTGACAGATGAGCAGGCAATAGAATACAGTCGTAGGTTGGCAAGAGAAGAGGGGATACTGTCTGGTATCTCAACCGGGGCTGCTTTGTGGGCAGCTGTTGAAGTCGCTAAGCGTCCGGAGAATGCGGGGCGTTTAATCGTGATGGTGCAACCGAGTTATGGTGAGCGATACTTGAGTACGCCCTTGTTTCAAAACCTAGAGTTAGAAGCAACAAAAATTAATTGAATGAATTATTTTAAACATATACTTGTCCTTTAATTTCGTCTTTGTAGGGGCAAAGTTATACCAATCTCTCTACCAAAGAATTTTCTGACCCACGGCGTTGCATAAATGTGGGATGAATTAGCGGTTGAGATAATTGAAAGTTCGTTCCAAATTGGGCGAAATCATCCCATGATTCACCATGATTCAGCAACGCCAATTTGCTGAAATAGTCTGCCCTTGAGATTGACTTTTAGGCGTTGCAGAATAGTGGGATGAATTGAGTAGGCAGGGGAGGCAGGAGGTGCAGGGGAAGCAGGGGAAGAGATTTTATAACTTGCGAAATCATCCCTTGATTCAGCAATGCCGACTTTTATCCATATCTAAAGATTAGATTGGCAATAGCCAACTATGAATATCAACACAAAAAAAGTATTTTTATTTACCTACAATATACGGGAGAAAAGCCCGGCGCACTAATTCCACCTCAATGACTGGCATTTGCAATGATTCTTCAATAAAAGGTTAAAAAAGAGGTTGAAACTATGACGACAAAAGCAACCTATCAGTTTGCAGACAAAACCATCGTAATTACGGGTGGTGCGGGAGATATTGGCAAGGCAACTGCACACCGTTTTGCCGCTGATGGCGCAGGTGTAGTCCTGCTGGATTTGAATGAATCGAAGATGGCAGATGTGGCTGAGGAACTAAAAGGGTACAACGTTCCAGTGGGCACATTCCGCTGTGATGTTACGGCTGCTGATGATGTTGCCAAAGCCTTTACTGGTGCTGCTCAGCAGCTTGGGCGTATCCACTATGTCTTTAACAACGCGGGCTATCAAGGAGGGTTTGCCAAGACCGATGAATATCCCGAAGACGACTTTCAAAAGGTCATCGACATTAACGTTGTCGGCGTTTTCCACGTTCTCAAGGCGGCTGCACAGCACTTGCGCGATGCGGGTGGAGGCGTCATCGTCAATATGGCGAGTTATGCAGGAGTGGTTGGTCCGCCAAATATGCTGGCATATAGCGCTTCAAAGTTCGCGGTCATTGGAATGACTCAGACGGCAGCCAAAGACTTGGCTCCCTACGGCATCCGGGTGAATGCGGTCTCTCCTGCGCTCATTGGTCCCGGTTTTATGTGGACGCGGCAAACAGAATTGCAGGCAGCAGTGGGTTCCCAGTACTTTGACGCTGATCCCAAAGTGGTTGAGCAACAGATGATCAATTCAGTGCCGATGCGCCGTCTGGGAAGCTTAGAGGAAGTAGCGAATGGGGTAGCGTTCCTGATGAGCGATGAGGCAAGCTACATAACTGGATTTAACTTGGAGATTACTGGAGGGCAATAGAAAATACTCACCCAGAGACTTACCTGATCGCGAAAACCCCAACCATACTGTCCTTCTCCTCTGGACGCACATTGCGAGTAAAGCAATTCTTTCTAAAATTTAGTACCAAATTGCCTTTAAAAAGGTGTTTTCTCGAATAGGTTGATTGAAGCTGTGATGCACTGTCCCGATACGCAAAGTCTGGATTACCAGAAGTCTGTGTTAGAAAATGGAAGGAGAGAATTAGTAAAGGTAAATGAGTTATGTCAACAGTGCCAGAACAACTAGAAGAACGAGTAGCAATTCTAGAGGCTGAAGTTGCACAGCTCAAAAGTAAATTAGAGGTTGTTTCTTTGCCAAAAAAACCTTGGTGGGAGAGGATTGCAGGAACATTTGCTGATAATTCAGATTATGATGAAGCCATGCAGCTAGGACGCGAGTATCGTGAATCACTGTATTAAGGATCTGTATAATCACGCAACATTAGATGTACGTTCTTGATACCGATCATCTTAGCGTTTTGGAGCGCGGAGGAGCAGGATCTCAACGTCTTCTCCTACGGTTGGCAACTGTCAATCCCAATGAGGTCTTAGCAACTATCATTAGCGATGAGGAGCAAACGCGGGAGTGGTTGAGTTATGTAGCAAAAGCTCGAACTGTTGAGGGACAAGTTGAAGCTTACAAGCAGTTGAAGAAGCAATTAACCAATTACTGCGCTATCCCAATCCTAGAATTTGATGGACAAGTAGCTCAAGAATTTTAACGTCTTAAAGAGTTATATTCCAGACTTGGCACGATGGATTTAAAAATTGCTGCGATTGCCTTTGGCACTGCGCCTCGCGCAATCGCGCTAGTAAATCAAGCAATTCTCTTGACTCGAAATTCCTCTGATTTTGGACAAATTGAAGGTTTACGCACAGAAAATTGGACATGAAAGGTTACAGGCTGTGTCACTCGGCACAACAAGTCAATGGAGCGGACGGAGCCAGAGATATTGGTGGTGCGCCCAATGTTACTTGCCATAGCTATGCCAGAGCAAGCTCAAAAATAGTAGGTGCCAGGTATCGGATTGCTGAAAGCCTAATGCATTCGTGATGAAGAAGGTTGAAACAAATGTTTAAAAACGACTAAAGCTATTGAATGTTACAGTTTCCAAGTCTCGACGCGAGAGAAGAGATACACATATTTTCTATTTTCATACATATTCTTATGTGCGATGTCGCATCGCGGTAGGGGCAACGACCCCTCTTTCATTCCCGCTGACGTATCGTTTCTCAATTTGTACTCCTCATTAGACTTCTCATACTCCTTCAGACTACTACTTCCATTAGACTTCTTATTCTCAATCCATCCTACTCGCTCGCAGAATTGCTCAAATGCTATGTAAAATGCTGTGTCTGTGTATGAGTCGTTATTCCCTCGTCTAACACCCAAAGAGGATAGTGATCGCTGTAACCAAGAAGGTAGCCTATCCGCCAATCCTGGTCGGCGTTGTTCTCCCTCTAACCATCCACCAAGATCTTGCCAAATGCGTTTTTGGACGCTGAAGCCAAATTTGCCATTGCTGTACTGTACCCAGAGGCGATCAATCACCCGCAAATCTTCATAGGGAAATTTGCTGATGTCATTCAAGCTTAAATATCCTTTTCTTTCTCGGTCTGCTACTCGCAGCATCACTTTATAAGTTTCCTCATCTGCCTCTAGCATCTTGCCTGCTGCTAGGTAGTAAGCGAGCTGATGATATTTTTCGGGTATGCGAAACCGAACTAGGCGGAATGTGTCTTTTGAGGTTTCCCGTTTATAACAGATTCCTGCTTCACCAAATCGTTCTTTAGTTCTCTCACTCAACCAAGCACAAAACGCATTTTCTTTTGCAAAGTCAATTTCACCTGGTTTGATTTCCAAAATTAAGTCGCTGTTGGTTGCCTTGGTTGTCTCTAAGAGAAACAATCGATATTCGGACTCAGTGATATCAGTATCATCTACCACTTGTCTTGCCCAGATTTTATCACCTGTTTCTGTTGTAGTAGTCCAAGGCTGGTCTTCCTTCTCTGAACTCCCGACAAAACAATCTTCGTTCAGGTGGTATAGCCGTTTTTCCAGTTGCACTGATGCTGCTAGCTTAAAAACTTCTATGTCATTCGACTTCAACCCCTGTTCTACCTTATTCAGTAGTTCCTGCTCTTTCTCCCGGCTAACTCTGAGTTTGTTCTGCAAACACTCGTAAGCAAGCGTTAGAGTTGCTACGGTTGGGTTGTTTAATGCAGCATCAATCAGTTTATCTACTTTCACCTGACCTGCATAAAACAAAATGGTCTGTCTCCACCAATCCAGGTGTTTTTCATCTTTGGCAAAAACTTCTAATAAATAAGGCTCATGCTCTGCCTTTGTCAGTTCAACTGCGGTTAAATACTCCTGAAATGTCCGATGAGTAAATTCATAGAGTTTTTCTTGTTTGCGATCACTCAACAGTTCTCGCACACCGATATCATCTCTTTCGATAAAATCTTCTGGTTTAAAGTCTCTTCCCGCCTCAACCATCTGAGCTAGCTCTTTCTGAAGAAACTCTTTTGCTAGAAAAATATTACTGTCCTGATTTCTCTCATCCAGCGTAAACTGAAGTACTTGGAGTTTGGTCATCTCTAGAGCGAGTGCTTGTAACGCTTCTTGCTTTTGCTCTGGCTTGAGTGGATATCGAGTACTTCCAGAAGCCGTTTGCCGTCCTTGGAGAAGCACATCACACACTTGCTTATAAAGCCCTGTCCGGGTTGGAGAAAGGCTCGTTTTCTGCTTGTAAGTATTAATAATCAATGCCAGCAACAACGGGTTAGTTGCCATCAAGCGCAGCGAGGGAACTGCATCAATTTGCCGC
Organism: Nostocales cyanobacterium HT-58-2; assembly: GCA_002163975.1. GTDB lineage: Bacteria > Cyanobacteriota > Cyanobacteriia > Cyanobacteriales > Nostocaceae > HT-58-2. The sequence continues at coordinate 1,690,299 of CP019636.1, forward strand.
ACTAACTGGTTTTTTTTGGATTCGGCAATTTTCTTCAGCTGCTTTTGTGATTGCCCTCCAGAATTTTTACGTTTTTCTAGGTTAAAGTACCAGTTAAAAAGGAACGTATTGCGCTGTTCAGTGGTGAATGACTGCACAAAATAAGCTGGGGTATCTCGCAGAGGAGCTTGATTGTAAGCTTGTGGACGTGATGTCAGAATGAACGGTAATTTATGCTGATAATGTTGGAGTTGCTGAAAAACCCAAGCGCTTACCTGCTTTCGATGCTCATCATCTGCAATTTCATCGAGTCCATCTAACATCACCAAACACTTGCCGTTTTTCAGCTGTTTGTTAAACCACTGCTGAATTTTTTCTGATTCATCTCCCATCGCTTTGGCGATTACTTGCGCTAGAGAGGACTTATCATCTGCAACAATAGCGGGAGCCACATCTCTCAACCTCAACAAAACAGGAACAAGTTGAGGCAAACCTCGATACAATTTTGATTGTTTTCGCAGAGCAAATAGAAGTGTGATGTGCCGTAAAAGTGTGGTTTTTCCTGAACCAGGTGCCCCTAAAATCACCAGTCGCCGACACTTCGTCGATGTTTTTTTTGTAATCCCTCTCAGCAAACTACCAATTTCACTTTCCTGCGGAGTTGCAATGCGTCTAGAATTTGCTGTTTGCTCGTTTTGCTCTGGCTCAATTTCATCACCAGAAGTCACATCTTGAGGATTACGCACAGGCGTTTCTGAATTAAAGCCCAATGGCACAAACACATTTTCCAGATCCAGTCCTTCACCGCTAAATCCACGTCCCTGGTATTCTTTACATTCAGCCGTTACTCCGGCAAGATACTCTGCCCCAAACCGATCTGTAACTGTTGTCCACCATTTTGGAATTTGAGTACCAAGTATCCAATCCAGAAATTGATCGAAATAGGGAAGGAGCTTATTCCCAATTCTTATTATGATAAAGACAAGAACGGTGATTCCTAAGAAGATAGCAAACTCTTTCCATCGGGCATTTTTAGCATGGTCAGCGGCGATCGCAACAAAAATACCCGGCACACCCCAGCCGACCAATTTGTTATCTAAAATCTTTTGTACTGATTCCCACCAAGCGGGTTGATTATCTTGGCTTTGAGTCATAGGAATTAGTAAAACTTGTTTATTATATATTTTGTTATATATGCTGAAATATCAATGATATTTAGTGTATCTCTAAATCCGATTTTTCTAAGTTAAACCTTTATAAAGCGACTGCCCTGCCTATCCTTGCCTATATACTGTCATTTCACATAATTGGCAAATCTGCATTTTGGGTGAACGGTAGTCGCGGTGTTTCCTAAATAAACGCTAATTGGACTTCATCAGTATTACAAAGTTATAGATAAAACCAGACCAGCAGAATGCTTGCTTGAGCAACCTGCGTGATAAGCTGGAGGCTTGACGCTGCGCGTATCGGGCTTCCAGCAGGAATTTTTACAGAAAGCGATCGCCAAATTGCAGCAACTTTCAGTTTGAAGATAGCGATCGCTTATTAGCAAGACGCAAAGCAAAAGGGCAAGTACGATTCTTGCCCTTGAGTTAGCGATCGCATCCCTCCCGTCGCAACGCACCATCATCTGTTTTTGTCCGCTCATCGCTCAAAACTTGACTGGTAACCAATTACAGTTGCTCAAAACTAGGAATTGGCAACTCGCCTCGCAGTCCCTTGCGGCGCTGGTTCTTAGGAACTCCTCCCGCCATGCCATACTCCACACTGCTTTTGCCATATCGAGTCGCAACTCCTAACAGCATGTGTTCTGCCATATCTGCCAACTCGCGCTCTGTTTGGAGCATTTCACTGTATAACTTATCCAGGTTAGAAAGGGCACTGTTGTATGCATTCTCTCTAGTTCGCATCCTCTCTATTAGAGTTGAGAAAGTAGGCTGAGTGAGTCCATTGCCTAAATCTAAATTCGGATCAATTGAGTTGATGCCAGCCGCACGACGTACTGCTTTTTCTAACACCTGGGAGGTTCTTTTTCTACGAGCCATGATATGCACCTTGTCATACATTACGGTTAATATTCTTTACTTTAAAAACTTCCGTATGAATCAGCCTGAGAGTATTCCGCTAAATCTGCAATGGTTTTTGCTACAAGTGGGATATTTGTTATGAGTACGTGAATTACTGAAATGAGAAAGCATTTCAGCTTTAGGAGAAAGCAATATGCTTTTTTGCTTGCTAAATCTACTGAAATGAATACGCGATCTACTGAAATGAGAAAGCATTTCAGCTTTAGGAGAAAGCAATATGCTTTTTTGCTTGCTAAATCTACTGAAATGAGAAAGCAATTAGGCATTTTGAGAAAGCATTTAAGCTTTAAGAGAAAGCAAAATGCTTTTTTGTTTATTAGAACTTTTGCACGAATATTTTGTGTAGGGGAATTAGAGAGTAAGGCACCGCAACAAATCTCATACCGAGTTGCGTTCATAGGTGTCACCTCACCCCCGCCCCTCTCCTTGCTAAGGAGAGGGGTGCCCGGAGGGCGGGGTGAGGTTTTTGAATACAACTTAGTATCAGAAGATGCGTTACGGACTTCGTCCTAACACATCCTACAAATCTGCTTTATTTTCAAGGCAGGTCTATTGAAATCGACTTGATCCATTTTCCTAATGCAGTGAGCAGTTATGGCGATAACGGAGCGATCGAGTTTTAAGAAGGTAAGCACATTGTCTATGTAGACCGATGGTATCCGTCTAGTAAAACCAGCGCGTGTTGCGGTCATGTTCTGGACGAACTGGATTTATCGGTTAGACGTTGGCGTTGTCCGTCCTGTCATTCAATCAATGACCGAGACGCAAATGCCGCACAAAATATAAAAAGAGTCGGGAGTTCGACTCTAGGCGTAGGAGATGTCAGACAGGCTGTGCCTGCAATCTCTGTCTGATGCCTGAATCCCCCGTTTTCAAAACGGGGGAGTGGCTCAATCAAAAACAACACCGCGATAAATTTCCGCCATTGGCAATTCTATCCCAACTGAGTCTAGGGGAATAGATTGTTCCAAGCCGATAAATTCACTGAGTAACCAACCTTGGGTTTGCTTGCTATAACGTTCGACAAAAGCTTCATCCTGCTCGACTAATAAATATTCCCTAAAACTAGGAATTGATCGATATATCCGAAATTTATTCTGTCGGTCGTAATCTGCGGTGGAAGGGGATAGTACTTCAACAATCAAGATGGGATTCAAGACTTCATCCAAGCGATTATTATTCAGTTGCGGTTCACCATCAAAAATCATCACATCTGGATATACTCCGCGTCGATGTTCAGGAATCCACAGCCGTAAATCGCTGTTAATTGGCTCGAATTGAGTATCGCGCAGCAGAAACTTGAGAAAGGCAAAAATATTACCACTAATGCGGCTGTGTTTGAGTGTTCCTCCGGGCATGGGTACGATTTCTCCATCTCGATATTCGCTGCGTCCTTCCGCTTTTTCTTCGAGCGCACGATATTCATCCAAAGTGTAGCGGCGCTTGATGGTAGAAATCATAAGTTGTAGCCGATCGCATTTGCTGTAGGACAACAAAACTATTTTGTCACAGATTTAGTTGTGAGGTTATCTCATACTGCAAGCGCATCCCTTCGCTCATGTGCGTTGCGTGAGTATAGCGCAGGTAGATTACTCCTGCTTTTAGCGATGGTGTTTTGTCAACGAACAACTTTAAGGGCGTCGTATAATAACTTATATCGCTTAAACCCTGCTTCATAGATAAGATTTGCTTGCGGCTGTACGACATTGCTATCTTGCGGTAGCATCTTGAATGCAGCTTCTAAGTTGGGGTATGCACCAACCCCCACCATTGCCAGAATCGCTGCTCCGTAAGCAGCTCCTTCTTCAGCTTTGGGAGCAATGAGTTCGGTTTGCAAAACATCTGCCAAAATTTGTAACCAGATGTTGGATCGTGCACCTCCACCTGTTGCCAAGAGTTGATGAACGGGAGCGATCGCACTAATGACTTCCAATGCTTCCCGCAAGCTAAATGCTACACCTTCTAGAACAGCACGAATGATATCTGCCTGTGTATGAGCCAATGACAGATTCACCCAGGCTCCGCGAGTATCTGGATCGAGGTGGGGACTGCGTTCTCCTGAGAGGTGGGGCAGAAATAGAACACCACGGGCACCAGGCAAAGAACGTTCTGCCATATCCATCAAATCGGTGTGGGGAATATTCGGTGCAAACGTATCTCGATACCAACGCAGAGAACCACCTGCCGCCAGCGTCACTCCCAGCAGATGATAGCCACCATCCACATGACAGAACAAATGCACCCGACCTTTTGGATCGGGAATTGGGCGAACGCACGGTGCAAAGATAACTCCCGAGGTGCCAATACTCAGACTGCCCCGGTTCAGGTTACTCGATGAAATCCCTAAAGCGATCGCCGCTGCGGCATTGTCGCCTCCGCCAGCAACTACAGGTAATCCAGCAGGTAGTCCTACGCGGGTGGCGATTTCTGATTTCAAGCGTCCGGCGATCGCCGTAGACTCAACTATTGAGGGGAACAACGCTGCGTTGATATTGAGAGCATTGAGAATATCTGTATCCCATTGCCGATTCGCCAGGTTCAAACACCCGACACCAGAGGCATCAGATGGCTCTGTTACTGACTCGCCAGTGAGCACATATCCAAGATAATCTTTTGGTAAGAGAATCTGCCATAGCCGAGCATAGGCTTGCGGTTCTTCAGTTTGTAACCACACCAGCTTCGGAAGCTGAAATCCGGTAATTGCAGGATTTCCAGTGCGCTGGATTAATTCCTCTTGGGGAATGGTGGCTTCAATCGCATCAACGGCTTTACCAGTGCGCTGGTCATTCCACAAAATCGCCGGTCTGATCACTCTGCTCTCTGCATCAAGTGGAACCATGCCATGCATTTGTCCAGACAAACCGAGGGCGATTGCTCGGTGTCCATTTAGCTGTTGAGCAACACCGAACAGGGCATCCAAACTAGCTTCAAGCCAATCCAATGGGTTCTGTTCCGTCCAACCGGGCTGTGGTGTTAACAGGGGATAGCTTCTCGTCGTCTGAGCGATAATTTGCCCTTGTAGGTCAACCGCGATCGCCCGCACTCCTCCTGTACCCAGATCCAAGCCAACTACGACGTCAGTCAATTGCCCTCTCCCAAATTCTCAATCCTAGATCGCTAATCTTAGAATCCTGCTAGTTTAAAATCCAAATTCACTTAGTCAGTGTAGCGACTAGTAATACCGTTTCACTTTAAGGTTGATACAAATAGGCAGCAGGGTAGCACCCGAGCAGGGGAAAATAATTAAAGACCAATCATTTGTATCAGGCATTTCGTGAAATGGTATAAATACAAATGTAGTCATTGGCAAGCATATATTTTGCTAGCGCCGCAGGCACTACGCTCCCCAAAACATTTATCGAAAAATTGGGTATAAAACCTCCCCCTTCTAGGGGGACTTTACATTTGCTTGACTTGAGCTTACCATAGTATATATAGTTTGGTAAGCGCAATGTTAAAAGCCTATAAGTACAGAATCTATCCGACTGGTGAGCAAGCAGTATTGCTTGCCAAGTCGTTTGGATGTGTACGTTGGTTTTACAACTTTGCGCTTAACTTAACCAATGAAACTTACAAAGCAACAGGTAAAGGATTAAGTCGTAACGACATCATTAATTTGTTGCCCTCTCTAAAGAAAGAACATGAATGGTTAATAGAACCACCGTCACAATGTTTGCAACAAGTAGCATTAGATTTGTCTAGTGCGTTTTTGAACTTTTTTGAGAAACGAGCTAAATACCCAAGCTTTAAAAAGAAAGGTCAAAAACAATCTATTCGGTTTCCGCAAGGAATAAAACTAGATAGTGACTTTTTAGTCCTACCAAAACTAGGCAAAGTTTACTGCAAAGTATCTCGTTTACCTGAAGGAAAACTTAAATCTGTTACTGTTTCATTAACTTCATCTGGGGAATACTACGCCGCCTGCCTGTATGATGACGGTAAAGATAAGCCTGTTGCATCGTCAGATGGAAAAGCAGTAGGTGTAGACATGGGAATAAATCACTATGCAATTACATCTGATGGGACTAAGCATGGCAACCCCAAATATTACCGCAAATACGAAATAAAATTAACCCAGAAACACAAACAACTTAGTCGTAAACAAAAGGGGTCGAACAACCGCAATAAAGCACGAATTAAAGTTGCTAGAGTTCACAACAAAATTACTAGATGTCGAGAGGATTTTCTACACAAACTAAGTCGTAAATTAGTTGACGAAAACCAAGTCATCGTTGTAGAAAATCTCGCAGTGAAAAACATGGTTAGAAACTCCAAGTTAGCTAAATCTATTAGTGATGCTGGATGGGGTCAGTTTTGTACCATGTTGAAATACAAGGCAGAATCGGAAGGAAAAATCTACATCGAAGTAGACAGATTTTTCCCCAGTTCAAAAACTTGTAGCAACTGCTTGCATCCAGTAGATAACCTCAGTTTAGATATTCGTAGTTGGCAGTGTCCTAAATGCCAAACAAGACACGACAGGGACATCAACGCAGCTATGAATATACGAGATGAAGGTTTACGAATTTTGGCGGGAGGGCATCTCGCTACTGCTTCTGGACAACGTGTCAGACCATCTAAAGGCACTGCTTTTAGAGGCAACGCTGGATGAAGGAAGAATCTCTGCCGTTCTACGGCGGAGAGTTGTCAATACTAGTAGAAATGTCTTCGTATCCCTCTTGGTGGGCGGGATACAACCTAAACCCGTTAATAAGTCCTAGTTTCGTTGTTAAAGGCGATCGCTCTCCAGTTTCATCCAATTTGCAATCGATACTCCACTGGAGGAGCATTCTATGTCTGCGGCGTACGATAACGCAGAGGCAGCGTCGGTGGCGATTACCTCTGGCGGGCGCTCCACACTATCGCTAACTCTTTACACTGTTGTTGCCTTACCTTGTTGTATCAGTCATAGTCGGCATTAAAGCAATGGGGCTTTTGCTTCAATTTGTCTAATATACTATAAACCTATAGGAATATCGTAGATTATCAAAAAAAGTTAAGTATAATTTTTATAGTTAATTCAGTCAGTCATGTAATGGCTATCCTACTGCTAGAAAATGGCACAATCCATAGTGATTTGGTCGATATTGCCCGTGAACTATCACCGCTTGGAATTTACCTTACACACTACGAATCAAGCACTTCAGGCTTTTTGGCAGACCTACTTTCACAGGAAATTCTAACAGATAAGGAAAAGAACTATATCTTAGAAAGTCATAACAGCCTTTTCGCATTTCTGAAGAAAGAAAAAGGTTATGTTGGGAATGATTTGCTGGCTGTACATCCAGGGTTGCCTTATCTTGATACACTCATAGCAACCTGTAGCAGCTACCATACTCACACTGCGCCTGAAGCTCTCTATGTGTTGTCAGGAAACATCATTTTTGGCTTTGTACAACCTGATGGTCAGCAGGTACAGATCATACTTCATCCACAGGACTATATCCATATTCCAGCTGGAGTGGAGCATTGGTTAAGCCCCACTGCATCGTTACATTGTAAAGCAGTACGATATTTGACAATTATGGAGGGGTGCATACCCTACTACACGGGAACTCAAAAGAGTGATTTCCTAAGAAAGCAGCGATAATTATATGCGCATTAGCTTGGTAGGTAACAGGAGACAGGAAAAAACTGTCCCAGGTTACCTACTTATTTGTTAAGCCGGATAAATCCGCAAACGCCGATTTGGTTCTTCCCCAAAGCTGTGGGACTTCAGGCGATAGTGTTCTACCAACTCATGCTGCATTTTTCGCACTTGTGGAGAACGGGGCAATAATTCGACTGGTTGTCCCTTGGGAATCACGATTTGCTCTACAGCAAGTCTTGCTTCTTCCAGGGCGTCCATCTCATCATCGCTGGCGCTGTGGAGAAAGAGTTGCAGTTCGCGATCATCGCTGACATCTGGGTCGTCGATGTTGAGTAACCGTCGCAAACCCCGGGTAATTTGCGGCAAGGTGCTGGATTTAATCATGTGGATGGGCACATGACGGGCTTTTGCCATTTGCCGTAATTTGGCATGGTTTTTGACGTGCGATCGCAATGCTAATATTGCATCAGCACTATCGATATCTTTTGTCAATACCACTGGTAAAGAAAGCACCTGAACGACCTGGTCTAATTGGCTGCGGCTAACACCATAAGGATATACGTGCAGTGGCAAATCTTCGCCATTGGGTCCCGCCTGTCTAGTGGAGTCGAAATCAAAGTCATTGTAGTCATTAAAGGATTCATTCAGTAAGCGGTCAAACTCACTGCGTCCAGAACCCTTATGGTTTTCACTAGACAGTGGTGCTAAGGGTATCATTTGCCCAGTCGCACGCCAACCGTTTGCCTGCCGTGCTGGCGGGACAAAAGATTCCTCTCCAGCGAGTGTTTGTCCACCGCGACCATTGATAGCGACGAGCTGGCGAGTCATGTTCACCTTGCCGTTGTCATCTACAGTTCTCACTTGCGGACTAGGTTGACGTCCCCGTAAGAGAGTATCCACTGTGTCAGCAACACTTTCATGGACTACCCAGCGCTGCCGTTCTAACATTTCCACGGCAATTTCAAAGGTAGGAGGTGCTTTCCGTTCCAAAACGGTTTTTTGAGAGCCCCGCCGTCTGGCTTCATCATCTCCCAGCGTCACAGCCTGGATACCACCCACTAAATCGGCAAGTGTGGGGTTTTTTATCAGGTTTTCAATCTGGTTACCGTGAGCAGTTCCTACTAACTGAACGCCTCGTTCCGCAATGGTACGAGCAGCCAAGGCTTCCAGTTCTGTACCAATTTCATCGATAACAATGACTTCTGGCATATGGTTTTCCACTGCCTCAATCATCACCTGATGCTGCTGCTCGGGATGAGCCACTTGCATCCGCCGTGCACGACCAATGGCAGGGTGGGCAACGTCACCATCTCCTGCGATTTCGTTGGAGGTGTCGATTATGACCACTCGCTTATTGAGATCATCTGCCAAAACACGGGCAATTTCCCGTAGTGCAGTTGTTTTGCCTACACCCGGGCGTCCTAGCATAAGAATTGATTTTCCAGTTTCCACCAAATCGCGGATCATGCCAATTGTGCCGAAAATTGCCCGACCGACACGGCAGGTTAAGCCAATAATTTTGCCGCTACGGTTACGGATGGCACTGATCCTGTGCAGGGTTTGCTCAATTCCTGCCCGATTATCTCCGCCAAAGGTTCCCACTCTCCTAATACAATCATCTATCTGTGCTTGCGTAACGGGTGTTTCGCTCAGATACTCTGCTTGATTAGGAAAGCGAGCTTCTGGGCGACGACCCAAATCCAAGACCACTTCTACTAGGCTATCTCGCTGCGAATGCTTTTCTAGTATCTGCCGCAGGTCTTGGGGCAAAATGTCTAACAACTTTTGGAGATCGTCTGTAATCGTCATGCTTTCTATGGTGACGTTTTTTAGAGATAGCAAGGGCACTTCCGTGCAGGGGTTCCCCCCGTTAAGGAAAGTGTCCGCAACGCGCTTGTAGGAAACACTGTTTCCTACTACTGTGACTTGAGCTGGGAAACGAGAGAATATGCAAGCGAAACCGCTTGCCAAAGCAATTCTGGTTCTTCTTCTAGGCGGACAGTTGTTTTAAAACGAGCATTTTTCACCTCCCTTGCTTCTAATTGCTCGAGAATTGGTGACAGTAGCACCCGGGCGTAACTACCGTAAGCGACACCGGCAATGGATGAGGAGGCAGGGGAGGCAAGGGAGGCAGGGGAGGAATAAGCTCCTCCCCAAGCTCCCCCTGTTACCTCTGGTCCCCCTGCTTTCTTCAGCAGTCCCATTGCCTTTAACTTGGCAACAGTGTAGTTGTTGGTTCCACCTGCCAACTGCACATATCCCGGTAATTTAGCTGCCAAGACTTTTTGCCCTAATTTGACGGCGGCTAGAGTGGTACCATCACCAATGTCTCCACTCATCGGACGACCATCAGTTTGCCAAATTAAGGCACACGGTAGGGGTGTGATCACGTTATGAAGGGCATGAAGGTAGTCAATCATACCATTGCCATCTGGGCAACTGATTGCTACTAACTTCAAACGTTCAACCCATGGTAAAATAGAATGCCACAATCTTTGAAATTCTGCCAAACGCCCAATACTTGTATGAATTTCAATGGCATCCACCCCAGATGACAGTATCAATGGTGCGATCGCTCCCGGCGTTGATACATATGACTTTGTATAAATTATATTATAAGGACAAACTGGTATGCAACGACCACAGCCGTAGCACTTTTGTGATATAATTCCCGAAAACTCATTTTTTCTACTATTAAAAGTAATTGCTTGAGCCGGACAGATCCTTTCACAAGGTCTGCTACAATCATCAGGGCATTGTGTCGGATTGAATTCAGCTTTGCGAAAATGAGGGTCTTCCCCATCATTGAGGCTAACCATCAACAGCGGCAAACTGCCGCTCCAGCCAAAATCACGCTGCTGAGCAACTCTAGTCAAACCAGAGGCAGCTTGCAGCCCATCTTTGGCTGCAGCAATCACAGCCGGATCGGCGGCAACATCTATACAGTCAGCACCCGCCAAAGTGTAGGCTAAGGTTAAACTTCTGACTGCAGGCAGATGTTGGTAGCTGGCTCCGCAAATCAGCTTGAACCAGTGACCTTCCTTAAGCGAGCGTAAAGGGTTTAGCAGATCAGTCACATTTCTATTATGCTACGCAACAGAAAAATGTATGACGTAACTTACAAAAGTTTTGCTTGCTAAATTTTTCCATCTCAACGGAAAAATGCCCGCTTTTCCATTGTTTGGCGAGGTTTTCTAGAAAGTTCTATTTTTTGAATTTGATGACGATATTGCTTGCTGTGATTGGAAAAGCATTTGTCAATCTAATAGCTTGATCTATAATTTTTTACGAAATATCTGATTCTGCGTTTGGATGCTTGACTGGAATTTCGATGATAAACTCTGTCCCTTGTCCTGGTAAAGAATTGCAACTAATGCGTCCTTGATGCTTTTGTACCACTATTTGATAGCTAATGGCTAATCCTAGTCCACTACCTTTACCAACAGGTTTTGTCGTAAAAAATGGGTCGAATAAGCGCGATCGCACAGACTCATTCATACCAAGTCCATTGTCTGAGATACTAATCTTTATAGTATAATTGTCGACTAACTCTGAACGAATGCGAATTTGAGGAGTGAAACAGATGGCACCTCTATCAACAGGTAATGGCGTAGTAGGGTGATGAAATGAAAAGTTTTGTCCATCTGCGTTGCATTCATCTCCTTCTGCTTTGCGCTGCAATGCATCGATGGCATTATCTAATATATGCATGAACACTTGGTTAAGTTCACTAGCATAACAAGTGACCAAGGGCAAGTCACCATAATCTTTCACAACAACAATGGCAGGGGAATCTCCTATTTGCCGAAGTCGATGTTGCAAAATGACTAAGCTGCTGTCTATACCTTCATGGATATCGACTGACTTCATCTGAGCTTCGTCAAGGCGAGAAAATTTTTGGAGTGCTAGTACGATTTGCCGAATGCGATCAGAGCCTCTGTACATAGCACCCATTAGGTTTGTCAAGTCAGTCATCAAAAAATTCAGGTCTATCTCCTTGACTACTTGCTGAATCCTAGGTTTGGGATTTGGGTACTCCTGCTGATAGACTGAGATGACATTGACTAAATCTTGCACATATTGCCTGACATACTCAAGATTGCCATAGATAAAACTGATTGGATTATTAATCTCATGAGCAATTCCAGCAACCAATTGCCCCAACGCCGCCATTTTTTCGTTTTGAATCTGTTGGACTTGAGCAGCTTTTAAATTATCAAGAGCATTTTGCAATAAGAGATTTTTTTGTTTAAGTTTAATTTGTAACAAGCGTAAATTAATCTGATTTTCAATTCGTAAGATAACTTCTGCCCCGTGAAAAGGTTTAGTAATATAGTCTGCACCGCCTATATCGAAAGCTTTTACCTTATCTAAAACATCATCCAAGGCACTAATAAAAATCACTGGAACTTCAGAAGTTTTCTCATCTGCCTTGAGTTGTTTGCAAACTTCATACCCATCCAGCCCTGGCATATTAATATCTAGCAGAATCACATCAGGCAAAACCATTTGACAAGCAGTGAGAGCCATTTTGCCATTCAAAGCTTTACGAACCTCATAACCTTGTGCAGTCAGCATTGCTGACAATAAACGCAAGTTATCGGGTGTGTCGTCAACGACTAGAATATTACCTTTGTAGTCTTTGTTTTTATTTAAATTCATTTTTCATCAGGCTCCTACCCCTCTCATCGCTAAAAGCGCTGTTCCATACGCCGCCTCGGTATGTCCAGACTGCATCACAGGAACCCCCAAAAGACGCTCTCTAATTGCCGTCCAACTAGAATTCACTGCCCCACCTCCAGCAGTGTATACTCGAGTCAATCGGTCTGATCCCAACTCCTGTAATAATTCATATCCTCTTGCTTCTATCCGAGCAATGCTTTCCAATAACCCATGCAGAAATTCCACATTATGAGCAGGACGTGGTTCCAGTCGCGGTGGTAAATTTGGATCATTAATTGGAAAACGTTCCCCAAGCTTTAACAACGGATAATAATCCAACTCGCTGACTTTTGACCCATCAATTTCACGACTCAAGCTTTCTAATTCAGCTTTGGTAAAAAATTCCTGTAGCACTGCACCCCCTGTATTGGAAGCACCCCCAACAAGCCACATACTCCCCAAGCGATGGCTGTAAATCCCGTACCTCGTATCTTCCACACGGGTGCGACTCAATAGCTTCAGCACCAATGTTGAACCAAGGGAAGTCACTGCTTCACCTGGGAGTTTAGCACCACTGGCGAGAAAAGCTGCAATACTATCTGTTGTCCCAGCACATACTTGACAATCTCGAGGAAAACCAAAGCGCGCCGCAATTTCAGCGCGTAATTCAGCAATGGGAGTTCCTGGAGTTACTACTTTCGGTAGATGAATGTCTATTGATGTTTTCTTGAGCCATTCTGGATATTTTAACTCTTCTACGTCATAACCCAGCTTTAAAGCATTATGATAGTCACTCACACCTAACTGTCCATGCAAGAGAAATGCTAGCCAGTCAGCTTGATGCAAAAAATATTTGGCTTGGGTAAAAGAAGGTAATTGCGACATCCACAGAAGTTTAGCAAGGCTAGAAGTTGCGCTTATAACTGTGTGATTTGCAGGCGCTGTGTCTCTCAACTGTTCCATCACGACTGCTCCCCGTGCGTCGTTGTACAGTAGTGGCTCATCTACAGGTTTTCCAGCAGCATTACACAGTAAGACGGTGGAGGAAGTTCCGTTAATCGCGATCGCCCTAATTTTTCGCCGCAATTCTTTGGCAATTTGCTCAAGCACAGTACACAAAGCCGTCTCCCAATAATCTGCTAAGTTAGAGACGTTTGACCTTTCAAAAGGGTATCTTGCTTGAGCTTGAATACAAGCTTGCTCGTCAATCACCACAGCTCTTGTACCCGACGTGCCAAAATCAATTCCCAAATAGAAATTCATATTTTGATAAATTTTTCTAATAAATCATGAAGAGTGATTGTTGCATCTTGTAACAACCTACTCCCCAATCTTGGCAAAACAGTGAAAAGTAGTAAACGAACTGTTCAAGATCGATTGAGATAGGGAGGTTTCAAATCATGTCTATCCTGGATACCCTGTACCTCGCTCAGGTGACAACTTCTATTTCAGATACTCAAGTGTATATCGCTCTGCTTGTGGCACTGATTCCAGGCATTCTAGCTTGGCGGTTGGCAACAGAACTTTACAATTCGTAACATTTCTCTGAGCGAGTAAAGCAGATCGTGCGGAGTGCAGTTCTCGAATCATTGCTGCTTGGTGTGGTAAGGAGTTCGAGACTGTACACGCACAAATGTCAGGTTTATTATTTAACAAATAACCAGTGTACCAACTGCTAAAAAATGAAGTAATATGACAGCTAAATAAAACTGCAATGAGTGCAGGTGTGCTCTTTGTGGTATGTCTGCTCATTCAGCGAGGTTCTTCATCTCACCATGAACGCATTTCAACCATCTAGACCCCCGCTACAGCCTATAGAAAAGCCTCGAGTGACCCCTCGACCAAAGCGGCGTCTTCGTCAACGCTCTTATCAAGTGATGGCGCTGGAAACCACAGCTAAAATAGTGGTTAACTGTGTCATTTCAGCAGCAGCAATATCTGCTCTAATACAACTGTTGCCATATCATTGGTCACAGCAAGAGAAGTTACGAGCTATCCGCATTGATGTCAAGCAAATGGAGGAACGTGTCTATGGGTTGCAGGCGGAATTTAGTCGTAACTTCGATCCGCGCCAAGCTAAGATGATTATGCAAGAACAAGGCTATCGATTTGACCCCACGCAACGTCAAGTCGTGTTTTCAAAGGATACGACAGAAGTTGAACAACCAGAATCAAACTAATTTTTTATTTGTAGCTAACATCCCGAAAAATAAATTGAGGAACTAGGAACAAAGCTAGCAGCTCATACTCAATAGCTTGTAGCTTGATTTCTAGCAGCTATGTAGTCATCTATGATCCATGAACTCTTAGCTATCAACAGTTATCAGGATGTCTCTAACTCTATCTTTCATGAAGACGCCCTAAAGTGGTGATGAGTGCAAAATCTATCAATTCCGGTGCTGTGGACACAGTAATTCGGATAACCAGTTTTCAACTTGTAAACGCAAGCGCGAAGGCGAGTCTTGGGAGTTGAAAGCTGAAAAAGACAGTTGAGTCAAGGCGCGACGATAATCAGCGATCGCGCAATTCCAGTCGCCCCAAAGATGGTAAGTCCTACCTCGTTCTGCTAAAATATGCTCTTCTAATTGACCAAAAAGCAGAGCAACCTCAAAATTTTCAATAGCCTCCTCATATTGCTCTAAGTCGCGTAAAGTTATCCCTCTGTTGATCCATGCTCTGATGTGACTGGGATTAAAATTTAGTGCCCGATCATAATCAGCAATCGCTGCAACCAATTCCCCACAAGCTGCGTAGTAATTTGCTCGATTGTTATAAGCGCTGGCTAATTTAGGATTAAGTTGCAAAGCTGTGTTATAGTCGCAAAATGCTTTTTGCGTTTCACCACTTTGAAAATAAATCAGCCCTCGGTTATTGTAATCAATGGCATTTTGGGGATGACGATGGATTAATTGGCTCAATAACGCGATCGCCTCAGTGTAATTGCCTTGCCGGGCTTTTTTTAGAGCATAAGAGCGCAAGTAGCTCTCTCCAAAAGCAGATTGACTGCGACCGTTAGACCCTTCCTGCTGTAGTACGTTTGTATGCAAAGCAAATGGGTTGCGGTGATTTTGTTCGTCACGAGAGGGAAAAAATGAGTGACTGTTCATATATTCCTACCTGAGCTACTTGCTCTGTGAGATCAACTTATAGGGTTCCCCGTTATTGTGGTTTTCTAACTGTGTCACTTGTTAAGGTGGCTATGAGCGCTTGAGCGCGAGCATTAAAGCAAAATGTAACCACACATCATCTGTGAGAGTCTATGCTTGAAAGAGTCAAAGGTTGCTTTCAGCGCTCCATCCAGATAAAGGTACACCATACCTACATTGATGCTTCAATCTAATAATTTATACGTCTTCCCCAAGTTGAATTCCAGACGCAGCCGATATGAATTTAGTAGAGTATTCAAGTAGTGTGAACTACAACTTGATAAAATACCAAAAAGCTTCTGTAAAGAAAAAACTCGGAACTCAAATCTTAGAAGGCAGAAAAATATTCTGAACACTCAGTCTTAAATTATGAATTCTATTGTTGTGAAGTCTTGATAAAATTTTCTTATGACACCTATCACTTCTTATCCCAATGCTCCTGATTTAGCAGCCGAAGATTACATTGTTATCGGCTTAGCAACCTGCTTTGTCAAAGAAGACGGAGAAGTTCATCAAGTCGAAGTTATAGAACCTATTCCCTCTGCGTCTTTGGAAACACTCGTTAAAGGCACTTCTACTTCCTTTAAATACGCTTATGCAACAACTTTAGGAGCCGTACTGGACACAGATAAACCTCAAATCCCAGAAGGATTTCCCCAGACAGCTCAAATTGGTGATGATTTTGTCGAACGGGCGATCGCCGCTGCTCGCACCTACAAGCGTCGTGAAGCTGCGAAATCTCTGATTCCTCTAGGTACAACTTATACCGATTTTAAGTACTCTACAGAACGTAAAAGAGTACTAAATGTTACACGAGTTGTCACAAAAGAAGACAACGTTAAACAACATTCCCATACTCACAAAGTTCTTTAATTCAGTTCTTGATTCAGTTGTTAGTCAAAAAAAAGACCATATAATTACTGTTGACTGATGACTGTTTCTTATTGACTGGTCTAATCGTGATATTGACGTAATCGTGATGTTAAAACTGTTTGGCGGTGTGCGCAGTCGCGCATCAATTGTCCAGTGGTATTTAGAAGAACTGGGAGTTCCCTACGAATTTGTGAAGCTAGATATGCAGGCGGGCGAACACCGTCAGCCTCAGTACTTGGCTATCAACCCCATAGGAAAAGTCCCAGCAATTGTGGATGATCATTTCCAGCTTTGGGAATCTGGGGCAATTTTGCTGTATCTCGCCGAGAAGTATGGTAAAAACACCTCCTTAGAGGAACGCGCTCAATTTGCTCAGTGGGTTTTATTTGCCAACGCCACCTTGGGACCAGGAATTTTTGTGGAAGCAAACCGGGAGCGGGAAACGCCCCGCTTGCTAACTCCTCTCAATGACATTTTTGAGCGTCAACCTTTCTTACTGGGCGAAGAATTCACAGTGGCTGACGTGGCTGTAGGTTCTATTCTGTCTTACATTCCCATTATGCTTAAGTTAGACCTCAGCGCCTACCCCGCTGTATTGAACTACATCAAGCAGATCTCAGAACGTCCTGCTTACCAAAGAAGTATTGGTGCACGCAGTTAATGAATTGGAGAGTATTGCTTACCATGAAATTTCTTGCATAAATTTTTGGCAGGTTTTGCATTCGTGCAAGAAGTTTATTGAACTCATTGCTGTACTTGTTTTGTGATGAAGTAGGGCTAGCAAGATGCTAGCCCTACAACTTTAAATGGATTTTCAACCAATGTTTATTAGTCATTTGGCACATATTAATGACTAATAACTAACGATAATTAGTAAATTGCAAAGCAACGGGAAAATCTTCTTGCTTGAGTCTTTGGATGACAGTTTGTAAGTCATCCTTACTTTTAGCGGTTACACGCACAGCTTCTCCTTGAATAGAGGCTTGCACCTTTTTGAATTCGTCGCGAATCAACTTGGAAATTTGCTTAGCAATCTCCTGATTGATACCTTTTTTTAGTTTGATTTCTTGACGAACCCGGTTACCACTGGCTGATTCTACTTTTCCAAAATCAAAGATTTTCTGGGAGAGATTGCGCTTTGCAGCTTTTTCGCGCAGTATGTTGTGTACAGATTCTAAAGTGAACTCGCTGTCTGTGTTTACAGTAATACTTTGTTCACCTAACTCAACACTTGTTTGAGTATCTTTGAGGTCGTAGCGACTTTTAATGTCTCGTACAGTTTGGTCAACAGCGTTGACCAATTCTTGTCTGTCAAAGTCGCTCACAATGTCAAAGGAATAGGTAGAAGCCATAAAACATTTGGAATTTTAAATTTTGGATTCTCAACTACTAATTTAGTCATTGTTAGTTGTTAGTGGTTATTGAATATTCTACTAACCACTAACTAGCCCTCAGTTTTTAGTTAGGCAGTTGCTTGAATAATGCTGAGGACAATGAGAGTGGCAGACCCAAGGGAGCCGATGCCAAACATGAGTGAGCGTAAAACGGGTATATTCAAAATATAAAAAATAGAGTATAGCAATCTAGCCATGAGAAAAGCGATAACCACTCCTACAGCTAGAGGAGAATGAACACCCGTTACGTATGCCATCAATGCTGCTGTGGCAAAAATCATAAACGCTTCAAACGAATTTTGGTGTGCCCAATAAGCTCGTTGACCATATGGTGGTAGTTTATCAAACATAGCACGGGGAGCAGAGATATCGTACCCAGTACGAACACGGGCATAAGCTACCACCAGAAATGGTAAGTAAATCAGTATGCTAGCAGCAGCAATAGAGTACAAAAAAATAGTCATTAGTCACCAATGATTAGTCATTAGTCAAATACAAAAGTCAAACACAGAGGACAAATGACAATGATTAATCAAAGTAGAACAATGTCACCACCTTTCTTTGCTCTTCTGCATCTTTACAAGTTTGCAGCAGGATGCCACTGTCGTGAAATGCAAAGCATATCAGTTGCTGGCAACGGGAGATAATCTCTTTGTTGCACAAGTAACTAGCTTCAGCAAGGGACAGATGGTCATTGCTAGGATTTTCCACCAGATGCATTACCTGTTCTAATTGTTGGCGCGATTCATGAGGCTGGCGTTCTAAGCTTTGAGGTAGAATCACCGTCACCAAATTTGGGTCAGCCCGCATTGCTCCCTTAATGGCAGCTGAATTCGTACCCGTAGCGCCAGAGGTGATGATCCGATTGCCTGATAAAACTAGGGCATAGGTCATCATCTCAATCAGATTCTGATGGGTAATCGGGACATGACGGGAACCCAGCAACGCGATTCGCTTGGAACCCGTTTGCTGGATTGTCGCCAGTTCTTGCGCTAATGTATCGACGTTGATAAGGTCTGTTGACTGGCTCAAAGACGGACAAAATCAGATTAAACAACCTAGCTATTGTAACAGACGCGGGGGATTTCCCTGTAAGCTATTTGTCCTTATGTAGTCATGCTATTTCTCTGTCTCTTCAACTTAATAGCTGGATTGCTTGCTCACACCAAGCAATCCAATGTGTTTCATAACTCATACCGTTGAGTAGAGTCAGGTACTGAAATTTTGCTTGTTCTGACAGTTGTTGAGGATTTTGGAAGTATTTTCGCTGCAAAACTTTGTATCTAGATAATTTTTTGAGATGAGCTTGACGATGGCACTCTAGTTCTTCCAAAATTGTCTGCCTTTGAGCAACATAACCGCCAAAAATTTTTACCAGTAAATCATCTTTTATTGGTGTGGGTTCACAAGGCTGTGCAATCCACTCTAAAAGCCGCTGTTGTCCCTCTTGTGTGACGTGGTAAAGCTTCTTATCTGGACGTCCTTCTTGAGGAATTATCTCGGAATCTATCCAGTTTTGAGCTTCGAGTTTAGATAACTCACGGTAAATCTGCTGGTGAGTCGCTGACCAGAAAAAGCCGACAGAACCGTCAAATTGCTTGGCTAGGTCATAACCACTACACGGGCGCTCAACAAGAGATGCCAATATTGCGTGGGCTAAAGCCATAAAAATCCTTCTTGACTTATGCAACTTTTTGAATATACTGAAACTATAAGCAATTAATTGCATAACAACTAGTTGCATATAGGCTTGGTGCCGAGTCATAACGTTGGAAAGCAAAAACTAGCACTCAAGTCCCATTGCTCATAACTCAAGACTCTAAACAACGAGGAGAAGCATCAAATGGTATTAGTTTCAGTGACACGCTTGCATCTCAAGTCACCTCGTTACTTTCCTGCCTTTTTATGGCACACCGCGCTCTCATCATGGCAAATCATAAATACTCCTGGGTTTTTATGCGGTACACTTACCACCGATAGACAGGGAGGTTCCTGGACTATAACTCTCTGGGAGGATGAGTCAGCAATGCGACAGTACCGTAACTCTGGCTCACATCGCCAAGCCATGCGGTATCTGCCACGTTGGTGTGATGAAGCCGCAGTTATTCACTGGAAGCAAGAAGACACAACCTTACCTAATGCAATAGATGCTCACGACCGAATGGAGTCTGAGGGTCACTTCACGAAAGTGCTTGAGCCATCAGCTGCTCATCAAAAGCGACAAATTCCAGAGCCAGCATTACCTAACGGAATACCATTGTATCCAAGAAAAAAAATAACCTCTACCATAAGCAATTAAAAGTTGAAAATAATTAAGCTGTGCCTTACGTCAAACGTGTGACTCATGATTTTGTCAGGGCACAACACCGCAGTGCTGTGCCCCGCCCTTCATCTTTATCACTGAATCAAGCTTGGTATAAGTAGTTTTTAAGATAGTGCTGCTGCCGGGTTGAGATCCAGTAGAGCGAGCAAGCGGTTAACATCAAAATGTTCAGTCATCAGATGACGAATGCACTCGACTTTAATAGGTTCATTGACACGAACTGTACCGAAAGTGCGGTCAATAATTTCTACAGTTGTTAAGGTATCCAAATCAACTGATAAAATGGGGATTTCTAGTTCTTCCGCGCGATTGAGAATGAAGGAGGGAGGAGGCAATTGTCCTGTGAGAATCAGGCATTGGGTAGAAGTTTCCAAAGCAGCTTGCTGAATTTCCACGCGATCGCCCCCTGTAACCACCGCCATATTATGGCGCATTCCAAAATATTTCACTGCTGCGTTGACATTCATCGCGCCAATTGCCAGACTTTCCACCATCAAATCCAAGCGATCGCCACGGCAAAGAACTTCCGCATTTAACTGGTGTGTTAGCTCGCGAACGCTGACACTGCGTAATAATTCACTTTTTGGTAACATCCCTAACACGGGAATACCTTGCTGTTCTAAAAACGGACGAATACTAGTGTTAACGGCTTGTAATTGTTCTGCAGGAATATCGTTAATGACAACGCCAAGCAAGCGATCGCCCATCCGCTGTTTAGCAAACAATAGCCCTTCAACTGAAAGGAGCGACTTGTAGCGCGCTACCAAAAGCACGGCAGCATCAACAACTTCAGCGACTTGTAGTAAAGACAAATCAAACAAACTGCCTTCTTCCAAATTACCAGGACCCTCCAGCACCACTAAATCACTGACCTGCATTTGCGAATATTGCTGCGCTAGAGACTTTTGATAATCTGTCTTGTCTAATCCTTGCAAACGTTTCTGCACAGCCACTTCATTCAAAAGCAGCATCGTGGGTGCAACACGGCTTTTAGGGAGGTTGAGGCTATGAGCAATGAACTGAACATCTTCCTCAACCGCAGTTCCTCCAGATTCGCTCAAACATGTGCCTAACGGTTTGCCATAGGCAATATCCAGCGCTTTTTGCTGTAGTTGATGGGACAAACCTAGGACGGTTGCAGATTTACCGCAGTAAGCTTCGGTAGATCCAATTAATAAATATTTAGCTGATTTTGGCACTCATGCACTCCTAATTTCAAAACTTAGGTAGCTTTTGACAACTCAGATAGGTTCTACTAATTTTAGGTCGAACTTTGCAATTGAAGTTATCAACCTACTGAACTACAAGAAGAATTGCTCAAGTTGCAAGGAGTGTAGATTGTTCAAAAAAACTTTTTTTAGCGGTAGTACTGCCAAAATCGAATAATTATGGAGTTATGTTGCGAGCGGATAATTTAATCCTCGATACGTAGCATCTTGCGGTAGAATGCCTGGGAAAAATCAGTAACGCGGTAACGCTTATAATTTTCTATCAGTTCTATTAAAAAACTTATAAACTCAAAGCTTGCCATAGTCACCTCGTAGCTTAACTCCGCATTGCCATCAAACTGCATTCGGCAACGGGTTAAGTCTGATGGTAGAGTCACAATATTCCAAGTGGCAACAAAAGGAATATTATCACTACCTTCTATCTTACGATGTCCCTCCAAAACGCCTTTTTGATAGAGACTAATGGCATAGGGCAAGAAATTGCGTTTGCTACCCTGAATGTAAGGTGAGTAGACGCTTGCTTGTTGGTCAGTAGCGGGCTGGAGTTGCTCTAAAGCCATACTTAATAAATATTCCTTACGTAAGTTGACAAATAGGTATCTTGTCAGATGTCAATAGTGTTCCCAAAAAAATGTCTCTTGACACATTTTTTATTTATCAGGAGATAAAAAGACTTATTTTTGACTAAAACAGACAACGGGGAAGAAAGCAGGGGAGCACTCGAGCGTTCGCGTAGTGTGCCCGGATGGCTTAGCGGGCTCCCTGCTCTATTTTCCCCCGCTTTTTTGTTGACTCTTAACACTTAATCTGGTTGACTCTTGGTTAACTCCGTTTCAAGATCTCCTAAAGAATACTTAAGTGGTTTTTCGCTATGGCTCCACTGGTTGCAAACTACTACTTGACCTACCGTTGTAATGCCCGCTGTCATTTTTGTAACATATGGGCATTAGAACCCGGAAAAGAAGCTGATTTTGAAACAATTAAGCATAATTTGAATGATTTACGCCGATTAGGAGTGAAATATGTGGACTTCACAGGTGGTGAACCACTCCTACGGCATGATGTAGGACAAATTTATACAGAAGCGAAACGTCAGGGTTTTGTAACCAGTATGACGACGAACACAATTCTGTATCCAAAGAAAGCTAAAGAAATTCAGGGATTAGTAGACTTTTTGAATTTCTCCTTAGATGGTGCAGATGCAGAAATTCATGATCAGTCTCGAGGTGTAAAGATTTTTGACACACTCGTAGAGTCAGTAGCGATCGCCAAGTCTCAGGGAGAATACCCAGTTCTCAACCACACCGTGACTGCTCAGAACTACGAGCGAATTGAAGAAGTAGGAGCATTAGGCAAAAAACTTGGTGTTCGAGTTTGGCTGAATCCCGCCTTTACAGCACACGAACACTACAACTCGAATAAGAATCCTACGCCGCAAATGGTGGCGGCAATTGAAGCAACTGCGAAGAAATATAACAATGTCGGTTACAATAGGGCTGCACTGGCTTTTATTGAGGCTGGGGGCAATGATACTAAAAATCCCCGCTGTAAAGCGGTGGAAGCTGTCATTGCAATTTCTCCTAATGACGAATTGCTGCTACCTTGCTATCACTTCGCTCAAACTGGAGTTCCCATTAATGGGCGGCTTTATGAGCTTTATCGTGAGTCTCTTGAGGTCGAACAGTACCGCCAATCTCAAGGTAAGCTCGAAGTCTGTGAGGGTTGCACAGTTTGGTGTTACTTAATACCCAGCTTCTTTAAAGGTGTAGACAAATACTGGTGGTTGAATCAAGTAACCTATGCCAGCGAATTCCTGGCCCGAAAACGATTCTTACAACGAGCTTGATCCGCTCAACTCCCTATTGTCTGAGCTCTCTGCCTCAGAAGAAGAGTTAGAGGAGGAGACATCCCGTTCAGTGTCTCTTCCATCCCGGTTTCAAGGTCGCAGACGCAAAGCCGCTCTCGTTTTGACGATAGTCTGGAGTGGCACGATCGCACTGCATTTAATTTCTTGGGGAACTCTGTTTGTACTAGGACTGACGACTATCATAGGCATTCATGCCCTAGTCGTAGTTTTCGCCAGACCAAAACGTTACCCAGAGCAAATGCAGGGAGATCTGCCATCTGTATCTGTGCTGGTGGCAGCCAAAAATGAAGAGGCGGTCATTGGCAGATTAGTCAAGAGCCTTTGTAGTTTAAAATACCCAGAAGGGCAATACGAAGTCTGGGTGATTGACGATAACAGCACCGACAGAACGCCGCAGTTGCTATCAAAACTAGAGCAGGAATACAACAATCTGAAAGTACTGCGGCGCAAGCCAGAAGCTGGCGGAGGAAAGTCGGGAGCTTTGAATCAAGTGCTACCGCTGACAAAAGGGGAAATTTTGGCGGTGTTTGATGCTGATGCCCAGGTGTCACCGGACTTGCTACTACGTGTCATACCGTTGTTTCAACGGGAAAAAGTAGGCGCAGTTCAGGTGCGAAAGGCGATCGCCAACGCTGAGGAAAATTTCTGGACAAAAGGTCAAGCGGTAGAAATGGCAGTCGATACATTCATGCAGCACCAACGGACTGCCATTGGTGGAATTGGCGAACTGCGAGGTAACGGTCAATTTGTCCGGCGAAAAGCGCTTTTGCGGAGCGGTGGCTGGAATGAAGAAACCATTACCGATGATTTGGATCTGACGCTGCGCTTGCATCTCGATAGGTGGGATATTGAGTGCGTGTTCAACCCAGCAGTAGAAGAAGAGGGTGTGACAAATGCCATTGCCCTCTGGCATCAACGCAACCGTTGGGCAGAAGGCGGGTATCAGCGGTATTTAGATTACTGGGATTTGATTCTCAAAAACCGTATGGGTACGAGAAAAACCTGGGATTTACTAATATATATGCTGATCCAGTACATCTTACCCACAGCAGCAGTGCCAGATTTATTGATGGCGATCGCACGACATCGTCCACCGATATTAAGTCCGGTCACTGGTTTGACGGTTACGATATCGATGGCGGGGATGTTTGCTGGTTTAAGGCGCATACGTCAAGAAGAGGATTTTAAACTTTCTACCTATCCTCTACTGCTGTTCCAGACCTTGCGTGGCACTTTATATATGCTCCACTGGATATTAGTCATAAGTAGCAGCACTGCCCGAATGTCAGTACGACCAAAGCGCCTAAAATGGGTGAAAACTGTACATCAGGGAAATATGGAGTAAGTGATAAGTTATAGGAAACAGATTTTTGTTTCCTATACCCTGTCCTCTTTTCTTTTTTACTCATCATCAACTTCCGATTCCTCTTCCCAATCAGATGTTGTCACAGAATTGGATCGTTCTGTATCATCTGTAAATCGAATAATTTCTCCATCAAAAAATTGTGCCAAACGTTGAGCTGCGGCTACAACCTCATCAGCTTCCCAATGAGAAGGGGACGCAGTAGGTTGAGGTGGAGAAGGTGTAGTACTGTAATTGTTTGTATCTAAAGGTTGCACAACACCATTTGTGACATTTGAAGTGTTTGCTGAAGAATTTGTGATTGGTGTTGTCGTTGATTTAGGAGCTTCAAAGGAAGGTGCAGAAGGCACTTGTTTATGAGGAGCAGCTGTAGGCTTTTTTTGAGGAGCAGAAGTCTGAGGTGGGATAGAAGTTGATGAGGTTGCGACTTCCAGATTTATCTTGACCTCACACCCAAAAGTTTCCTTGAATGCTGCTGCGATTTTTGATTGCTCAGATTGTACTGTTTGATACCACTTTTGTTTAATAGCGACACGAGTGACAGTGCCATCAAATTCTACAAGATGGCACATTTGACGCAGTAGCTCTCGCCTTGATATGGGCTGGAAATTGGCAAGCACTTGTTGCCAAACTTGAGCTAGGTCAAATTGTTTTCCCTCAGTCACTTCCTCTGTTTGCGAT
This sequence comes from Nostocales cyanobacterium HT-58-2, assembly GCA_002163975.1. GTDB lineage: Bacteria > Cyanobacteriota > Cyanobacteriia > Cyanobacteriales > Nostocaceae > HT-58-2. The sequence continues at coordinate 1,715,493 of CP019636.1, forward strand.
ACTGAAGAGACAGCTGCTATTTTAGGGGGTTCTTCTGGAGAAGTGGAGGAAGTATCATGCCCAGAGAAGTCGCCAGGAGGAGTCTGTGCGAATGACGGCTTTTCTTGCGGACGAACTAAGCCCTCTTCTCGAACCGGGAGTCCCCGAGGCTCTGCATGACCAAGAGTTGTTGAATTGGAAGAAACCTCCGCTTCAAACTTCGCAGGGTTCTCGCCGTTGTAGTCACTGCCTTGCGACTGCTGTGAAGTAGGGGCAGTGGGAGTTTGTGATAACTGATGTTTTTCCTGGATTTTGAAGTCTTCTACAGTTTTTGAGTTGTTTTCTGGTACTGATCTTGAAGGTGGTTCGCGGCTTGTAAGTGATCTTTGATCGCCTTTTCCTATAGGTTGTGAAACTGGAGGTAGCGAAATTGTTGATCTAGAAACTGCGCCTTTACCATTTTGATGAACAGAGATATTTGCTGATGGTAATAATCCCAACAATGTGACTTCTAACCATAAACGTGGTTGTGTGGTGTTCTTCAATTGCACTTCAGCAGTCCGCAGATGTTGCTGCCCTACCAAGATTGTACTGATCTCAAAATCTTGAGCAAAATCAATGAGTACTTCCCAAGCATGAGGAGTACAAGCAACCAAATCATGGCGACTAGGTGCAGTTTTCGCAATGAGTAAATCTCGATAAAATGCCGCGAGATTTTGGAGGATAATCAGGGGTTCGCGACCGCGATCTAAAATTTTACGGGTACAGTCTAAAACAGCTTCTGGGTTATTAGAGGCGATCGCATTTAACAAAAAAAGCAAATCGCGTTCGCTGACTGACCCAACCAAATCCCAAACTCTATCTGGTGTCACTTCACCCGACAACAAACTTAACTGGTCGAGGAGACTTTCTGCATCTCGCAATCCGCCTTGAGCAACTTGGGCTATCAAACTTATAGCTTCAGGGACAATATTAATATCTTCTTTGTAAGCAATATGGGTTAAATGCTTCACCATCGCTTCTAAATCTATTCTGCGAAAGTCGAAGCGTTGACACCGGGAAATTATAGTAGGTAAAACTCGTTGCGGGTCAGTTGTTGCTAGGACAAAGACAACGTGTTTCGGTGGTTCTTCGAGTGTCTTTAGGAGCGCGTTAAACGCTGCTGTACTGAGCATATGACACTCATCAATAACATAAACTTTGTACCGACACTGTACGGGCGCAAATTGCGCCCTTTCTATAATCTCGCGGATATTATCAACACCAGTATTACTTGCAGCATCAATTTCAATCACATCTAAGGAATAACCCTTAGTGATTCCCTGACAAACATCACACACCCCACAAGGTTCAGACGTCGGTTTGTCGCTGTTGAGACAATTGAGCGATTTTGCCAAAATGCGTGCACTGGAGGTTTTCCCTGTACCCCTAGGACCAGTAAACAGATAAGCAGGCGCAATTTTGGCAGTGCGGATGGCATTTGTGAGGGTGGTAGCGATCGCCTCTTGCCCCACCAGTTCAGCAAAACTCTTTGGGCGATACTTGTGGTGCAGGGGTTGATAAGACATAGATTTGAAATGTCAATGCTTTTGAGGGTTAATAACTAGCACTCAAAGCAGTTTGGGATTAGATAATTCTAAACGTATAAGGTAACTTCAAAGATTGAGAGTTTCTTCCAGTATAGTACAAATATACCATAACTTTGCTAGGCTGTAACTGCTGAATATTTTTTTGATAAAAAAAATTTTGTGCCCGACTAGCGACGGAAAATTGAGCGTCTGTACATTTTATTTAATCTAGTCGCGCAGTCGTGCAGTGCGTAGACGCATAAGACACCGCTACAATCTTATGGTAAACACCAACACTTACGGGTGCGAGAGATGCTCAAGCGGTTTATTCAATGGATCAAAAAGTTTTTTCAACGCTTGTTTGGCGGAAATCAAACCCCAGCGAAAGTAGGGAAAAATGTTCAAAAACAACCGCCTCCACCCCTTACTGATACAGATCTGGAATTTCTGTTTACAGACCTTTTAGAAGGTGTGCACCAAGCACGAGGACAAGCATGGGCGCAGAAGTGGCTGAATAACATTGAACATCGCGTTTCAACAGAACGTTGGGTGGAGTGGTTGCAACGCTTTGGCGAAAGATTGCTAGCATCTCCTACACCGAATAATGAATTAGCCTCCCGATTGGTACAACTAGGCGAGTTGGACGTTGGAGATGTTGGAAATGTTGCCTACGATATTGGGATGCAGTTGTTAACGCGGGGAGGTGGCGAGCCAATATGGGAGTATGAGGGACCAGATACTACTGTAGAACAAACTCAGGCAACCGCACAAAATCTCAACGTACAAGGGGAAGTCATAGAAGAGGAAAACCTTCCGGAAGGAGAATATCAAACTATTACCTTGGATCAGTTATTTGTGTTGATACAGCAGGATGAGAACTTACGCAACCAAATTTCTGAGCAACTGGGGATTGAGACAAACGATCCACAAATAATTATCCAGGCATTGCTCAATCAATTCCATGCTGCTAACGAATCAAGTACCAATCAAGCAGAATGATGGTTCTACACAAGTTCCAGCAATAATTTGTAAATTTTTCTACGATACATTACTGTGGTTATTGCTGGAAACTATCATTGGGATTGCTTCTTGGTGAAGGACTACAGACGACTGATTGCCCTTGTGATTCTTGGAGGTTTTTACGTAACTCATAACTTTTTTAACACAGTGATCGCTAAAATCTTATGATGAACACCCTCCATGAATTCCAGAAATGTTCAAGTGGCTAGTAAAGTGGCTTAAGAAGTTTTTCAGATTCCTCTCTAGGAAAAAGCTGGCTCTTTCTATGTATCCTGGGAGGGAAAAGAAGGTGGTACCACCACCCGAACTCACAAATGCGGATTTGGAATTTCTGTTTACCCAGCTACTAGAAGGTGTACATCAGGCACGAGGGCAACAATGGGCGATCAAGTATCTACAAAGAATGGAAGATCGCATATCTGTTGAGCGCTGGATCAATTGGCTGCTGGATTTTGGTGAAAAATTGTTAAAATCACCTGCACCAAATAATCAATTGGCAGAACGAATGATGCAGCTGGGAGAACTTGATATCGGGACCATTGGAGAACTCTCTTACGACATTGGAATACGGTTGCTGACGCGAAACTTGGGTCAACCGTATTGGGAAAATCATGTCCCAGATACAGAAACTATAGAACCTTGGACTTTCTCGACTTCATTAGAAGAAGGGTTGATTCCAACCAAACACAAACAGTATCCAAATAATGAGCGCAAGCATCAAACAGCAAACAAAGCGCCTGCACCTTTGGCAAATTCTCTACAACAGGAGTATGACAGTAACACAAACGAATTGATATGGGAATATGACGGACCAGATGTGAAAACGACAGCATCTGATGGTGTCCTAACTCCGCTTGAGCAATGGGAAGAAGAATCTTGGGTAGAACAAAGCTTGCAAGCAGCAGTGTCTGAGGTTCAGATGTGGCAAGAGTCTTCGGAGTTAGAACCGCCTGTGGCTGTAACGCTAGATGAATTGTTAGTGAGGTTGGAGCAAAGTACAGGTTTAGTTCAGCAACTCGCGTCTGGGCTACGAATTCAAAGCGAAGTACCAGTTAAGACGAATTCACTAAGCAATCAACTGCAGCAAACTCCTGTAGAACGGGCACAAGCATACTTTTACCAAGGTCTTCAGCAAGCTAAGATGGGTGATTTGTCTGGAGCAATTGCATCTTATGACAAAGCTATAGCAATTTACCCCAACTCGCACGAATATTGGTTTAACCGAGGCTTAACACTATTTTACTTAGGACATTTTTCTGAGGCGATCGCATCTTACGACAAAGCAATTGCCATCAAACCTGACTTTTATAAATGTTGGTATAACCGAGGTGCGGCGCTTGGTGAAATAGGGCGCTTTGAAGATGCTATTTTCTGCTTCGATAAAGCTATAGAAATTAAGTACGACTATCCTGAAGCTTGGTCGAGCCGGGGTATGGCTCTGCAAAAGTTAGGATCTGTATTGGAAGCGGTTTCCAGTTATGATAGAGCACTCATGCTGCAACCACAAGACCAAGATAATTGGTATTACCGTGGTTTAGCGTTGGCTCACAGCGGAAGAATAAATGATGCGATCGCCTCTTACGACAAAGCCTTAGAAATTCAAAACGACTTCTATGAAGCTTGGTACAACCGAGGTTTAGAACTTTCTCATTTAGAACGATTTGAAGATGCCATTGCCAGTTTAGAGCAAGCAACAGCAATTCAAAGCGACTTCTACGAAGCTTGGTACACCTTGGCAAGTGTACTGGATAAAATGGGGCGACATGAAGAGGCGATCGCATCTTACGCACAAGCGGCTCAAAGCAAACCCGACGCTTACGAAGTTTGGATCGACCGAGGTGTGGTACAGGCAAATTTGGGACACTGGTCTGATGCTATCTCTTCCTGGGAAAATGCCTTAGAAATCAAATCCGACTATTACTTAGCTTGGTTTAATCGCGCTGTCGCTTTGGAAAATTTGGGACACCGGGAAGAAGCAATTGCTTCCTACGACAAAGCGATAGAAATGAATCCTGAATTTGATTTAGCTTGGTACAACCGAGCTGTCGTGCTATTCTATTTGCAGAGATTTGAAGAAGCGATCGCCTCATATGACAACGCTTTGCAAATCAAACCTGACTCTTGGGAAGCTTGGATTGGTCGAGGTCATGCAGCAGGAAATGCAGTTTACAGCGATTCGCATCTCACTTTTTTTAGTTCCATAGCTTCTGCCAATCCAGCCCTGTATGAGCGGGGTTATGAAGGGAAATTGGCAAGCTATGAGCAAGGACTGAAATATGTTCACCAAAATACACAGCCAGAAGGATGGGGTCGGTTACATCTGGCACTAGGTAATGCACATTACGAGTACGGCAAGAGACATGCTACACCCCGCTCTTATTGGGAGAAAGCTGTTGCTGAGTACAACCAGGCGCTTTCTTCCCTGACTGTGGATGATTTTAGAGAATTACATTTGGAGGTTGTGCAAAACCTAATTAAAACGCTTGTAGGCTTGGGACAAACGGCTCAAGCACAAGAATTTTATCAATATGCCACTGATTTATTACACTACTTACAGAGCGATTCCACAGAATCTCATGAGAGTAAGAAACATTTAGCACTGAAATATGCAAGTTTTGAGCAGTTGGCAGTTGATATAGCTATGCAGTTCGGTGAGATAGCGCAAGCTCTAGAAATTGCCGAACATGGTAAAAATGCTTGTTTAACCTGGCTTCTCTCTGATTGGACAGAAGAAATTATCTCACCCGATTATCCATCAATTCACCAACTTCTCAACCCGACGACTGCAATTATCTACTGGCATATCAGCCCTTGTACCCTACGCACCTTTATCATTAAATATAAATCTCCAGAACCCATACCTATATTTACACCCATACTTAATGTAGGCGTCATGGATGAAATGCCTCTACCTGAAGCGGTGAAACGTTTGGTTGAATTTGAAGATTGGTTAGAGGACTGGAATCAGCAATACAGAGACTATCAGCAACTGCAAGCTCATGACACATCAACCAAAAATATGCATTCCTGGTATGTGGACATGGAACAGAGGCTATTGAATCTAAAAAATATCCTCAATATTTCCACAATTATCAATGAACTTGAAGATATCACTCATCTTATTTTAATTCCCCACCGAGACTTACACAGATTTCCACTCCACGCTCTTTTCAAGAATTTTTCTTGGGAAGAGGAGTTATTGGAAGTATCGTATGATTTTACATTTTCCTATTTGCCAAGCGCCCAAATAGGATTGTCTTTCAGATCTCGATCTCTTTGGCAAGTGCAGAATCTCCCATCGCTGATAGTAGAATATCCTGAAAGTACAAGTTATCCCACACCGCAATTTGCCAAACTTGAATTTGAAGCTATTAGCCAAATGTTCAATCGTTGCAAACGTATTCAAGGCTTACAAGCTTCAAAAAAACAGGTAGAAAATGCCTTATTTGAGAATTACACTATATTTCATTTTTCCGGATATGTAACTGACAATTTGAGTCAACCAGAAAAATCAGAGTTTGTGTTAACAGGTGAAGATAAATTAACTATAGAAGAAATTTGCAAAAAGCCAATTGCAAGTTACAAACTGATGACTCTATCAAATTGTGAAGTTGCTAATATGACTCACCAAAATATCACAACTGAATATGTCGGTTTGGTCAGTACTTTTCTCAGTCGAGGCGTTGGTCATGTGTTGAGTCCTTTGTGGACTGTAGAATCTGCAGCGATCGCCTTAGTGATGATAGAGTTTTATCGGCGACTCCAGCAAAATAAATTGCCAGCCACCGCATTGGCAGAAGCAACAGAATGGCTCAAAGAATTGACTGCTGGCGAGCTAAAACAATGGTATGAAGAATTACTCAGCCAATTACCTCAAGAAGGACGAAGAATTAGGGCAAATTTAGCCACAGAATTATATAAAATTAGCAAAATGCCAGCAGAAACAAAGCTTTACAATCATCCTTATTACTGGGCGGCTTTTAAGATTGCAGGTAAGTTTTATTTTTAAACGAGCAAGCTATAGAGCAACCTAATTGAGTATTGTTGAGTTTGTAAGCATCCAAGCTTTCTCAGTCCATGCTTCATTCAAGAGCCCGACTGTCGGCACTATAAATTCAAATGGATGGGGTGGTGGCTGTAGCAATGAAAGTGAATTTTTGTCATAAGCCTTAACTAAGCTAACAATCCAGGGCAGAAAGTCTAAAATTTCCCCTGGTAATAAGGTTAACTCGAAGTCCCAAACTCGATTCATACCTCGGCATTCTTGCCCTTTTGTCACTATCGCAATTCTACCAGCACTTTTGTTAATGGCTAACCGAAGAATGAATGGACGTAATGGGATTAATTCGTCAGGTGCTGTGTAAGCGTAGACATTCACATAGTTTAGTCGTTGCTTATTGTCTACCCAAGATGCAATGGGGGAATTACTACTATAGGACGCACCAGTAATTTTCACTGGCACATTCATAGTAGCAGCGAAGAGAGAGTAAAACTCTCGCCTTAGTTCGCTAACTATTTGTTTGGCTTCTGGGTTCACGGTTGCTATACCTGTGCAGAAAATATCTGTTAAGTGTGTCTTTTTTCAACTATAGTGTACTCTCTCAAAATATCTTTTGTTGTCTAAAGCGCTCTCACTATTTGTGACTAGTTGTGACTAGTTTGTTTTGTGTTCCATCAGGCTTTATTGCCCGATGGAGCTCAGCATCACTTGGCTCTGCCTCAGTCATAACGTTAGTATAATCGGCACAGCTTTATTTGCTGACAGTTGTCCTTTTGTCCTTAGTAGCGGAAACGACTCTTACGCTGCTTGTGCTGGGCAACTGCTTTACGCTTGCGTTTTTGAAGCGGTGTTTCAAAGTGACGATGCTTCTTGACATCAGGAAAAATTCCTGCCTTGGAAACTTCTCGTTTAAATCTGCGGAGGGCTGACTCAATTCCTTCATTTTCGCCAAGAATCACTTGGGTCATCCTATCTCCTCCTTAAATTGAGTGAATTAACGACTGGATATTTGTGAGCAACTCAGTAAAACCAGAGTGCAAAAAAGGGCAGACTCCTTGTCTGCCCTAGAGACCTTAGAGTTAAATTCTTTGTCTCAAAGCTTTTTTAGTAACGTCGAGAGTAGCCTCCACCGTTGTTTCCGCGTCTACCACCACCACCAAATGAGCCGCCTCCATCTGTTTTGGGCTTCGCCTTATTCACCTTCAGGTTACGACCCATCCACTCAGCACTATCAAGGGCTTCAATAGCTGCAGCTTCTTCTGCTTCTGTTCCCATCTCTACAAAAGCGAAGCCTCTTACACGACCTGTTTCCCGGTCTACAGGCATTTGAACGCTCTTAACAGTTCCATATTCTGCAAAGACACGTCTAAGGTCATCTTGCTCAACTTGGTAAGATAGGTTACCCACATAAATTGACATAAAACATCTCCGGAATCAAATTGCGTAGAGAGTTAGATTCGGAGAGACGCTTGTAAGTAAATAAAAACAAACTGCACAACCGAATATAAATCCTGTAAATGAAGATAGCATATCTCTATCGATTATGTTACCACTATTTGAGCAAATTCCAAAAATTGTTTCAATTTGAGTCACGACAGACCTTAGTAGACATATTGGTAAAAAACTAGCTTGACAAAGTTCACTGAACTAGACGGGCCTCAAGTGTGAGTTAAGAAGTTTATAGAGCACCTTTGGCTATAACGATATGTAAACCTGAACACTCAGACGTACAAATTAAGCAACTTTTATATATATTATTTCCAAGTAACCAGAAGTTGAACTGCATAATAATCTAGTAAGTTCTATTTCCAAAAATCTAACTTTTGGGAGATGTCAAATTATAAATTAACACAATTATGGTACACAAACCACTTGTTCAATACGTTCAAAGAGTTCTACATTTAACCCATATATCTCAGGATAAGAAAATTTAATTTTCTCAAGTGAGGCAATAATTGTGCTGGTGGGAGAAGCTAAAATTTCAGTGAGTATGTCATTCAGACAACTTTTTCTCTCTTGCAGGGAATCATAAAAATCAAAATAATCAGTTAAACAGAATGCAGCTAGTCTTTGAAATCCTTGGATGATTAAGTAATCATTGCTAATTTCTTCATATTGGTTAATAGCTGCAACTATTTTTTCAATTTTTGTACAAAGTTCTTTAAAACCTACATTTGTTTGTTCTAAATCTCTAGCTGCTTTTAAGAATTGGAAAGCTGCTCTCCACTTATCAAAATTAGCAGATTTTGTTGCGTTTTTTGCAATTTCAATGCCCATATTAGCAAATCGACTAGCAGCATATTTTCGTATATCTGTCTTTTCAGGTAATAAGGATATGATTCTCTTAGCTATGACTTCTATCTTTTGTGATTCTCCACTACAAAAGTGAACACGGCAGATAAAGAAAAAAGCTTCAAAGTCATTATAATCAGCTTTTCCGTCAGCACCAATTGCATGTTCTGCCCAAGTCAGCGCTTCTAAATAATTCTTTTCATCAAGGTAAGTTTCAGCTATATCTAGATAAGGTGCAGAATTAAATGATTCTAGGTTGACTGCTTGCTGATAGCATTCACGGGCATTGTAATAAAGTTGAATTTTGCTAAATTCTCCATCATTGAAGAACTCAGCTTGCCGTTTATAGGCGCAACCCATGTTACTCCAATAAAGTGCTACATCAGGGTTGGTTTTGGTTAATGCCCTGTAGATTTTAACAGCAAAATCCCAATTCTCAGTATGAATATAACAAAGACCTAGTAGATTGCGAGCTACATCAATTGTTGGTGCTAGCACAAGAACTTGTTTTAGTAATGAAATGGCGTTTGACCATTCTTCTAATTGCATTTTCTTTTCAGCTTGCTCAATAAGGTCTTTAATTTGGTCCCCGTGCTTCTGCATGATGTCATAATTTTCTCGCACTTTTGGGTTGGAAAGCGTATTATAAGCTAGCCGAATTTGCTGAAACCTCTCTGGCTCTTTTTCAGGAGAATATTTGCGAACTAACCGAAAGTAAGCTTGTTTGATTTCATCAGCAGATGCCTGAGAGGAAATTTCCAGGATATGATAAAATTCATATGCCATGTGTCACTCTTCCATGTTGTTTTCTAAATCAAACAAGAAGTCCACAAGGCGATCGCCTGCTTTTTGAATTTCTTCAATGCTGTCATTCATCAGAGCTTTTTTAAGTTCCATCACAATATCAGACAAGGGTGATCTTTCTTGAGGCGGGATTCCAGCCATATATCGTTCTGCTTTACTAATTAGCCCTTCATATTGCCTCGCCTTAGCATTTTGCTTCCATAGTTCTTTCAAGCGAGAAGCTGCATCAGCGATGTCTTTGTTACCCATACGTTTCGCTGAGTAACCATACGATAACTCTACACTTTTGCTAATATGAGGAATGCTTGCTTTAAGTTTAGCTATCCCGTTGATATCGTAAGAAAATTCCACTTCCACAGGATAAGGATTCCCATCAGGAGCTGGAGGAATATCAGTAATGTCTGCGGCTATTCCTGTGTCAATCGCTTCATTAGGTAGCTTCGCCCTCCCTGTATTGTCTTGATATAAACGCACTTCCAGACGCTTTTGATCTGCTCTCAAAAGGGTATAAGTTTTCAGGGTAGAATAGGGAATCGTTGTATTAGGCTGAATCAAAGGTTCATAAGTCAGCATATATTGTCCACCAACGTAACTGACCACTTCAATACCCAATCCAAAAGGAGCAACATCAGTCAGAATCAAACCTGAATCTTCAGGAATGAAACCTTGAGCAAGAGCAGCATGCACAGATGCGCCAACACCTACAGCTAAGTCAGCACCAATATCGGGTGCTTTTCCTTCTTTGCCAAACATTTCTATCACTAATTGGCGGACAGCAGGAATGTAAGTTGTACCGCCTACTAGTAACACACGGTTGATCGCACTGGGACGTAGCTTCTTAGCATTCAGTGCTTGACGTACGCAGTCCCGCGCCTTTTCTAATAGAGGTGCGATCGCCTGCTCAAACTCTGGCTGAGTCACTTCCACCTCTAAGTCAATGAATTCACCATTTTTCGCTGCAAAATACGGAATTCGTACATCATAGGATTGTTGTGTTGAAAGTACTTTTTTAGCTTTTTCGGCTGCTTCCTTCAGTGCGCCATAAGCTTTTTGAGAAATTTCTGCTCCAGGATTTTCTGCTTGAAATTTTCCCTTCAGCAATGCCATCATTGCTTCATCAAAATCTTTGCCTCCCAATTGGGGATTACCAAAACTACACTTAACATCAAGAACACCTGCCACCATCTCGAGTACTGTAATATCCAATGTACCGCCGCCGAAATCAAAGACAACAAGCTGTTCTTCAACATCAATATTATTGATACCAAAGGATAAAGCTGCTGCTGTTGGTTCATTAATCAAGCGAATAATTTTTAATCCTGCCAATTCACCTGCATTCAGTGTTGCTTGTCGAGCCGCATCAGGGAAGTTTGCTGGGACAGAAAGGACAACTTCTCGAATCGTAATTCCTAGTGCTTCTTCAGCATTTTCCTTAAGCTTGCGAAGAATCAATGCAGAAATTTCTTCAGGACGATAGTCTTTATCTAGTAACTTGACAGTTTCTCCGGTGCCCATTTTTCGCTTGATTTCGCGAACTCCGCGACCTGATACATCAACCCAACTCCGGGCATTTTCTCCTACTAAGAGTTCACCTTTTTTATTAATAGCAACAATTGATGGGATTATAGCTAGTTTTGTAACAGGGTCAGGAATCGGAAATGATTCATGATTTCGGTAGACACAAATCTCAGATGTAGAGGTACCTAAATCAATTCCGATAGCATAATTTCTTATCATTGCCTAACTTACTCCTTTCCCAGTGTAAGAATCGCAGTAGGGTGGATATTGCTCACCATGCTATCACTCAGTTTGTCATGCCCACCTTACCACTAAAGATTTGTTTATATCTCATGAGATAATAGTCAAGCAGAATTCGCATCAAATTTAGGCTATTCTGCTAGTGATTTTGCCACAACAACCTTCGCCTTTTCAATCATTTTGTCACCAATTTTATAACCCCAACTTATACATCTCACAATATTTCCTGGTGTCATTTCTGATTCTTCTTCATCAACGACTTCATGAAACCTTTCATTGAGAGATTCATCTGGTTGAGGAATAATCCGTTCCATTCCTAAATTGATAACAATACCATTAAATTCATCTAAGATTCTATTTATAATTTTTTTGTTTTCGTCTGTTTCGTAATCCTCTGCCCTCTCTAATATATGAAAAAAATCTGTTGCTGCCTGTTCCCAATGATGAATTTTGCGTTGTAGTTCTCCATTTTTTTGACGTTGTTCTATGAGCATTTTTTCTACACAATTTTTAAAATCCTCCAGTTGTCCCTGAGTTTGTTCCAGTTTATTGTACAGTTCTTTAATAGCAGTACTATTGTCTAGAATAGCGTTCGTGTTTGTGTAATAAGCACGTTGTAATTTTTTTTGCTCATCTACATATTGGTTTAAAGTTTCTACTATAGAATTTTTTATATGATTTTTCAGGGTATTATCTATAAAATTATGTAAAGTTTCGGTTATAGATGGTGGAAAAGTTTCATCTAAATTTTGCATTTTTTTATTATTTGAGTTTTTTGAATTCATGGAAATATCCTCCTAAAAATCTAGATATTATGTCAAGAATAAAACATAATATCTGAGTAAGCATCACTGCTAATAATAACTAATTGTTAATAAGCATTACAAGGCAATCAAAGACTAGCCCTAAATGATTTGCGAATATCACCGATAGCGTGTATTTCTATACAGAACCTTTATTCTGTTGAATGAATACGCTAAGCAAAAATTTTATAAAAAATAAGTTTTTTTACTTATATAGTTGCAGTAAAATGAGAGAATACTTTATATAAAAGTGAAATACTGTAGTGTAAATTTGCGTTGGTTATAAACTAAGATTCTGTCACACGGTTTTCTCACAAACTCTAACTTGATCGCTTCAGCAAATTTTGGTGCTTTCATGTTGTATAAAATCTCGTTTTTTATTTATGCTCGTGCAAATCAGCGAGCATCGCTTTAACATATTCAACCCAGTCGGGAAACTCTGGAGATAGTGCATATACCCAGGCGATCACATGAAGTTGTCGCAGTTTTTGGTATATTTCTGACATCTCATGTTCAGGAATATCACCGTAAGCTTTTCTTCCAGCATCATCAAGGTTAACCAAATCCCAACCAATAGAACCCATGCAAGTATCCTCAAAATCATTCCACAATAAACCTTTTGCTGTCAGGATTAAATTACGAGCGTGGGCATCACCGTGTAATGGCTGTAATGAGCCAAAAGGATTTTTGAGCTTGGAGAGCAATGTATCGTAAGTCGCTTGTAGTAACTCCAAATCATCGGTACTCAAAATATTACCAGCTTGCTGCAAACGTTCGATTCCCCGTGGAATATCGTTAAGAGGTGGTGCTAACAGCGGCAATTCGCCAGGATAATCCCGTAGAACTGTGTGTAACTCAGCAAGCATTTTCCCGACTGTTTCTGACTCCGGTATAACATCCGATACTGGCTGAACATACTGCCAAAAAGTCATAAACAATCCATTATGACTATATACACCAGAGGGTACAAGGTCGCTGGGTGGAACTACAGGAGCGCCTTTCACTACCAAAAACTCGGCAACCGATAGCTCACGTAACAACCACGTTTCGATGGGATAACGTAATACAGGGGTAATCGTGCTGATACGGACGATAATTGGCGCAGGTTGCAGGTGTACTCGAACCGAGTAAGCATCCGCCAGAATTTGAGGCTCGTCAACAGTTATACTATGGTTGTTGGCAATAGCTACCGATGCAGCAATGGCACGGGCAGTTAGGGCATTACGGTCAAAACCTTCAGACATGGAAAGCACCCAAAATATCTCTTTTTTTGTATTATTTTTATAATACAAAAAAAATACAAATGTCTTGATGAAAACCGTCAGAATACCCACCAACTTGCTGAAAAATTAAGGAACACCTGTGGCTGCCCAGATTAGCCCGACTACTACCGCTTGCCAACGGCGTACCGAGCGAGGGCTATCCTTTTCACTGGTCAGTTTTTAAATGGATTGAAGCTGATCTTACCTGCTGCATGGCTAGCGCTCCTCCTAACTCCTAAATTCTGCTGTATCAATCTGGCGTTTATTTATAGTAAATTCTAAATGTTGAGCAAAAATTATGTTATCAATTTTGAATAATACTGAGATTTGTGCATCAATTTATCAGCAGAGGTGCAACTATGATTGCTTACTACCAAAAATCAACACACGTTAAAAACCACCTACTTCAACAAATTCAGATCAAAGAAAATCAGCTAAAAATCGCACAAAAATTTAATATGCTCTATGTGGCTGAAGCTTTACATAGTCAATTGTCACATCTACAACATCAATTATTGTCATTGCAAGATCCTGAATTTCAAGCATTGATGAGTTTGTTGGACGATTGAAATGTGTAGTAAGACAAGTTGAGAAACTCTTCAAATCAGGCATTGTGGAAGGGGGTATTTCAATGCCAAAGTCAAATAAAGAACCATTGCCATATCAGACGATATGCTTAGAGTGTATCTTTCACACTTTGGTAGAAGGAGCGATAGAGTGCATTCACCCTGACGAATTAGAAGCTAATTGTTCTACCGTCATTTTCTGCAACTCATTCCAAAGTGTGCAGGAAGTTGAAAGCCCTTGTGTATCCTTCGACTATGAAGACCCCCGCCCATAAATCCTTGTTTGTTGTAATGAAATATAGTTTAAGAAAACCTATGTAGATTAAAGCCTGCGTAGATATTGTTGTAACAAACCAATGAATACCTCTGGGATTTCCAAATGGGGCAAAACTCCCGCATCTGGAATTACCTGAAAATCTCGAATAGCACTGGGATTTAATTTTGCTAAACGCTGTCCTAGCCTAATACCAGTAAATTGTGCCTCTTCACCCCAAAATATTACTGTAGGAATAGTTAATTGTTGAATATACAAACTCAAGTCAAAGTAAAGTTCACCTTGCAAAAATGCCAAAGCTGCAAATTTAGCATTGGGCTGTTGTGCAGAAGCTAAGTACGCCTGTACCATTTCTTCTGAGACTCGATTGGGTTTGGCAAACAAAAACCTTTGCAAAAAGTTACGTACTGCCAACTCATTTTCAGCGCCAAGAGTATAAATCAAATCATCTAACAGTGGTGTATTGATGAGTTGAAGTGGAAGTCTGCGTCCAACACCTTGACCAAAATCATCAAATCCAGAGGGACACACCAAAAACAGTGCTTGGAATAAAAAAGGGTGGGCAATGGCGAGGCGAATTGTCAAAGCAGCTGTTAATGAAGATGCAACCACCGTTACAGGTGGACGACAAGTATGTCTGATAAACTCTGCAATGGTCGTCAAATAATCACTAATTTGGTAATCCCGCACAGGATGTGCAGATTCACCCCAACCAATCAAATCTGGGGCTAACACCTGGTGCGTGGTGGCAAAAGCAGGATAAACTTTAGACCATTCATAAGCAGAAGCACCGCCACCGAAGTTATGGAGAAAAACTATGGTGGAGAAATCTTCGGTCTGGGCAATTAACCAAGGTGCCGTCGTTTGTGTATAATAAGCCATCATCCCTAAAGAAGTATGAATGACTTTTTGTCCAAAGCCAGGGGGTTGAAACTGGAGCATAATTGATAGAACTTAAACTCTTCTTTCTCAAATTTTCCCTTAGCTCTCTATCCCAAATTGCTCGCAAACAAAGTCATTTGGGAAAATTGGTGTAGATAAGTAAGTAGGCGCAGTGAAACCCAACTATGTAAACTTTCTTGGCTAGATATACTAAGGTGGTCTGTGTCGGTCATTTTAGTATATATAGCTACACAATATGCAGGTCATGGCAAATGTTAACCCAAGCGTATTGGTTCATAACCTACAAAGTTTCTCCGTAAAAACTCTCAATCTCCTATCTTGTGGCAAAATCAGGTAGGAAAAACACTCGTGTAAGCCACACAATGTTAGGAAAGCTACTAGATGGGCGTTACAAAGTTGTCCAAGTCCTAAGTGCTGGAGGATTTGGTGAAACTTACATTGCTGAAGACACACGCCGACCAGGAAATCCTAAGTGTGTTCTCAAGCTGCTAAAATCTGCGAGTTCTGATGCGTATCACTTACAAACTGCTAGACGTTTATTTAACAGTGAAGCTGAGATTTTGGAACAATTGGGCAACCATGACCAAATTCCACGTCTTTTAGCTTATTTTGAAGAAGATGAAAAATTTTATTTGATGCAAGAGTTAATCGTAGGGCATTCTCTTAGCATGGAGCTGCGAACTGGTCAAACTTGGACCGAAAGCCAAGTTATTCATATGCTACAAGATGTTTTGCGTGTTTTGGAGTTCGTCCATAGCTATGGGGTGATTCATCGTGACATTAAGCCAGATAATTTAATCAGACGTGACAAAGACGGCAAGTTAGTTTTAATTGACTTTGGCGCAGTTAAACAAATGTACTCTCAACTGGCAACAACTCCTAGCCAAATAACTGCTACTGTTGCTATTGGTACTCCTGGCTATATGCCAGCAGAACAAGCGCAAGGTAAGCCAAAGCACAATAGTGATATTTATGCACTAGGTATGATTGCTATTCAAGCGCTGACGGGAATGTTGCCAAATCAATTACAGGAAAATCAGAAAACAGGAGAAATTATTTGGCAAACTCAGGGACAGATTAGTCCTAGACTGGCTATGATAATACAGAAGATGGTGTGCTACCATTACCGCGATCGCTATCAGTCAGCAACAGAAGTCTTGCAAGACTTGCAGCAACTAGCAAATCCTCTACCACCAACGCAATCGTGGATTCCGCCTACGCATATACCTCATACTGCACCTACATCAAATATGCCTGCTGCAATATCCCAACAACCATTACCAAAACCTATTTCTAGTGCAATAAACAACTCTCGACCAGTCATAGAACTACCACTGACTTGGCTAAATCAATGTCTGTCCGTAGTAAGATTTTTGCCTTTTATAGGTGCAGTTGGATTATTTTTATTTAAAGCTGGTACTTGGATAATATTACTAGGTGTTATTCTGACGGGGTTTGGGGCAGGATTATTTGTTCTACGCTCTTGGTATCCAAGATTAGCACGAGATTACGATGTCATTTTTGCTGTTGTGTTTTGCTTGTGCGGTATACTTCTTTTGTTTCAAGAACATCGGTCGTATGGGACTCAAGAAATACCAATTACTCAATCTCTGCTTGCCGGAGTAAGTATTTTTTCTTTTACTGAATGTCTTCGTTTACGTACTAGATAATAAATAACAAAAATGCTCAATAATCAAATCAACTTTTTAGGCATTATTCTAATAACTACGGCACTTTGTTTATCTGCTGTCCCTTTTGTGCGTCCAAATCTATTTCGCCATCAAGATGTATTGTTAATCATGGCGTTTCTTATCTGTGGTTTTATTTTACTATTCCAAAACAGGTTTTATACCCAAGAAGTGACACAGTATAATTTAATTCTTTTAATGTTCCCTGCTATTTTTTATAGTTTTGAAAGTTTGCGTTTACGTAATAAAAAATTAAAAAATAAATAATTTATTATTTGTTTAATCAATATAGTAATTACATTTGACTCGTTAATTTTTTAGAAAAAGATTCAAATTCAAAAGAAAAATTTTAAGTTACCATAAGAAGTAACAATTAAAAAAAAGTCTTCAGAACACTTACACTTAAAAAATCAGCCTAACTGATGGTGAACTTATGAAAAATCATCGTCATAATATTTTTGCAACAGGATAAGTGTGAGAAATGAATTGTGACTAACAACAATCGCTCTCAATGGGACTTAGGCAGATTTCTCCAAACCCTCACATACTTTGAGGTTATTCCTTTTCTTAACTGGATACAAGATTTGATTCAGGGCCGTCCTCAGGATAATAAAGACAGACTTGATGGAGCAAAACAAGTGGGTGTAATACTAGTAGCAGGTGCAACGGGTGGACTCGGTAAGCGAGTGGTAAAACAACTGCTGGAACAGGGTTATAAAGTGCGCGCACTTGTGCGAGACATCGACAAAGCAAGGTCGATTCTCGGCAATGATATTGACTTAGTTGTTGCAGATATTACTAAGCCTGAAACTCTAACTCCTCTAGTTATGGCTAATATCCAAGCTGTGATATGCTGCACGGCTGTTCGTGTGCAACCAGTAGAAGGAGACACACCAGAACGCGACAAATATTATCAAGGTATCAAATTTTACCAACCAGAAATTGTTGGAGATACCCCTGAAAACGTAGAATATCAAGGAGTGAAGAATTTGGTGGAAGCTGCTGCCAAATATCTGCCGAAAGCAAGTGAAAAACTCATATTTGATTTCACAAAACCATCAACCGAATTGAAGAATATCTGGGGTGCAGTGGATGATGTTGTGATGGGTGGTGTGAGTCAAAGTAATATCCAGTTTGTGGAAGAGACAGCCTTGTTTGCTGGGAATGTCTCAACTGCGAATTCTGGAGGATTTGCTTCTGTAAGAACGAAAAATTTCACGCCTGGTTTCAATTTATCTGGTTACGAAGGTGTGGAACTGCGCTTAAGAGGTGATGGTCAGCGTTACAAATTCCTTCTGCGTACAGAGGCACAATGGGATGGTGTTGCATATAGCTATGCTTTTGACACAGAGGCTCATAACTGGATAGATGTTCGCATCCCTTTTAGTGCGATGACCCCGGTGTTTCGTGCCAAAACACTAAAAGATTACCAACCAGTTGATGCTAGCAAAATTTGCTCATTGCAATTAATGTTGAGCAAGTTTGAATACGATGGTGAGTTAAATCCCAAGTTTTCTCCTGGTGGTTTTGCTTTACAGGTGGAATCAATCAAAGCTTATGGTGGGGCTGAGTTACCACAGTTTGTCCTTGTGAGTTCAGCAGGTGTGACTCGTCCTGGACGTCCTGGAATCAATCTAGATGAAGAACCACCAGCAGTCAGATTAAATGACCAGTTGGGAGGAATTTTAACATGGAAGTTGAAGGGAGAGGATAGTTTAAGAGAAAGTGGAATCCCTTACACGATTATTAGACCTTGTGCACTGACTGAGGACGCAGGAGGCAAGGAGTTTATTGTTGAGCAAGGCGACAATATAAGAGGAAAAATCAGCCGCGAGGATGTCGCTAAGCTCTGTGTAGAAGCGATAGAACAAAGTCAGGCGTGTCATGTCACGTTTGAGGTGAAAGAGGGAGAAAATCCTGCTGCTTCTACCGATTGGCAAAGGCTATTTTCTCAGCTGCAACCAGACTCACGATAGGGTGCATTAGGTGCATTGATGCTAGTTAGCCTTTTTACGAGGTTAACGCTGAACGCACCCTACGCTTAACGTCATAATTGGAGTCAAGTGATGAAACGTATTGGGCTGGTAGTGTTAGCCCTATTTTTGGTTATTGTGCTTTGGGGCGGAGGGTTTTCAAACACCGCCTCATCTCAGCAAATAGAATCCCGCTTCTACAACCTGGAAGCAGACTTTAATCGTTTGGAGTCCCGTGTCAGTCGTATTGAGGCGCAGCTGGGACAAACTGGGCAACCATCGCCCTCTCGCGCTGCACCAACCACACCATCACCCTCTACACGTTCTAGAAGAACTGTATCCCAGCAAGAACGAGATCAGATGTTCGACAGACTAGCAACTCTGGTCATCGAACTCAAGCAGCAAGTTAACCAATTAGAATCGCGAGTCGCTAAATTGGAAAAACGTTAACGAGAATTCAGATGACATTACCCATCAGAGAAATTGTACTAGCGCCAGGAGAGGGCGATCGCCTAACAATCAGTAATAGTGAGGTAATATTCAAAGCTGTTGGTGCTGACACTCACGGTCACTTGGGTGTGTTTGAAAACTTAATACCGCCAGGGGGAACAGCACCAGGACCACACATTCATCGCCACATGGAAGAGATATTCTATGTCCTAGAGGGCGAAGTTGAAATCCTAGTTGGGAATCAAAAAATCCTAGGTCAACCAGGGGCGTTTGTACTGGTTCCCCGTAGTACACCTCACGCATTTGCTAACCGGGGAACAACGCCTGCAAAATTGCTGATTATGTTTACGCCAGGAGGGGAACGCGAAAAGTATTTTGAGGGTTTAGCGGAACTTATGAAAAATGGTCACAAGCCTGACAAAGAAGCCCTACTGGAGTTGATGCGGCAATTTGACCAAGAGCCGGTCGAAATTGAGGAATCTTTTTTTAAGGTATAAAGCAATACGCTTGAGTTAACATTTGCCATCACCAGTCCATGGTTTGGCTACATGGACTCAGCCTGCCTGCGCAGGCTTTGTTTGTATAGACCCAGGCTTTATCCCTCTAAATAACCTCATAACCTGCGTTTTTCAGAGCTAATACTGCATGAAAGCCAATATATCCGGCTCCTCCTGTGACTATAATGGTTGACATAATTAGGAATTGAAAATTGGGAATAACAAATGTAAGCTAGTGAATTGTGATTGCAGGGCAATGCATTGTGATTGCAGGAAGATACATTGTGATTGCAGGAAGATACATTGTATTGCAGGAAGATACATTGTAATTGCAGGAAGATACATTGTAATTGCAGGAAGATACATTGTAATTGCAGGAAGATACATTGTGATTGCAGGGCGGTGAATAACGAATGGGTTAGTCGCGGTTAGTTTCTAGTTGTTTCATCGAGATAGTGGGAAATGGCACTGTCAAGACAAGGCATTAATTCACCGCGATCGCTACCGAGTACGCTATAAGCCCGACGAATAGAATTTTGAGTGGCTAGCGCCAAACCTATTATTTCAATAAAAGCTATAATGAGGACTTCCAAAGAGAAAGAAAAAATAGGAGAAGTTTTATCATGCCTAAAGAAACAATTATTAAAATCTCAAAACCAATATTAAAAGACCAAACGCAGCAAGAAGAATCTGAACTTGAACAGCAAGAAGTTATGACGCAAACTCAAGAAATTGAACAATCACAACAACCAAATCTAGAACCAATAGATATTGCACAACCAGCGAATATGAGGTTTGCTAGCACTGGTTCTAGCGGTTGGAAAGCATCAGATATTCTCAGAGAAATTAGATTGGATAGTTTTAGTATGTTTGGTGCCGATTAGGCGAACATGTATATCTATTTGTTGGTGATGACTGCAGCAAATACTTAAAGTGAAACGGTATTAGCCCTGTACAATCCCCCAAGTTGGTAAATGTTACCTGTAGTAACATTGCTCAATCCAAATTCGCATTTCTTCTTCAGAACCAAAACATACAGAACGTCCTGTTATCGGATCATGGGCGCACCAAGACAAAGTACGACCATGCCGATCTGATTCCTGCCATACTTGCAGTTCAGAACCACTAAATAGCCATATTACAAAATGTTGCCAAACTTTTTTTAACGGCAACAAAAATTGATTTGAAGTATTCAAGATTTTCATAATAAATTCCCTGAGTGAACTTTAAAAGTTTTGAGCGATAAGTAGCAAGTGCTGAGTCATTCATTAAGGCTCAGCATTTATTGCTTATGAGTGTTTCGTGACCTATGATTTTCACTTTCGCTCAGGAATTTTCTATTGAGAAGGTACACTTGTTGCAGATTTAAGGTAGTACAGTTATGCGGCAAAAGTAACTGTTCTAGTCAAAATTCACCCAACTGTACCATGCACAACCGCTAGAAATCGCTTATATTGCCAGTACATAGTGCTGTTGTCATGAATGAGTGCGCCAAGATGAAGATTTTTTTAGATCGGCAGTCACCTAAGCCTATTTATTTGCAGATACGCGATCGCATTAGTTGTCTGATTAAATCTGGCGCACTGCAAAACGGCGATCGCCTCCCTTCAATTCGGTCCTTAGCAGAGAATTTACAAGTTAATAAACTCACAATTATTGAAGCTTATAACGTTTTAGAAGCAGATGGAGTGATTTGCGCTCGTCAAGGTTCTGGTTATTTTGTGAGCACTCAGCCTGTAGTCTCTGCCAACCTAGAATCAACATTTGCCCCAGCGCAAGACGTGATAATTAAAGAGCCTGGAGGCACTTCTTTTTTCGATATGCATATGGCAAGAGTGCAAGCACAAGCGCAGCCTGGAATGATTGATATGAGTTTTGGCTTTCCTCGTCCGCCAAAGAATTTAATGCAAATTTCCAAACGAGCGCTTAAGCAAGTAGATGTATTATCTCAATACGACTTGCCGCAAGGACAGTTAACACTACGCCGACAAATTGCTCAAATGTTGGTACATCAAGGATTGGATGTATCATCGGAGGATTTAATTATTACCAATGGTTCTGAACAAGCTCTGTCCTTGGCAATGTATCATTTTGTGCAACCCGGAGATTGGGTGATTGTGGAAGCTCCCACATATTATGGTGCGATCGCCATCCTAGAGAACCTAGGAGCCAAAATCATTGGTCTTCCTATGACAGCTGAGGGGATGAATCTGGAGTTGTTAGAGCAATACCTCAAGAGCCATCGCCCGAAATTAATCTACACTATCAGTACCTTACACAATCCTACTGGTTTGACGACCACTCAGGCACATCGCCAAAAATTGCTTGCCTTAGCTGAACAATACGAATGTCCTATTTTGGAAGATAACGCCTATGAAGGATTGAATTTCGAGCCCGTACCAGCGCCAATTCTAGCTTTAGATAAACACGATTTGGTGACTTATGTCGGTACATTTACGAAAACTTTGATGCCTGGGTTACGAGTGGGCTATATGGTGGTGACAGGCAAGCATTATCAAACCATTTTGGAGCGGAAATTAATTCATGACATTCATGTATCCACAGTTTCCCAGGCAATAGTGAGTGAATACCTCGCATCAGGACATTACCGCCGTCACCTCAGTCGATTGCGAGCGGAAAATATTCAAAGCCGCAATATTATGGTGCAAGCCATGGAGCGTTATTTTCCTGCGGAAGCAAAGTGGACGGTTCCCAAAGGAGGATTGTTTCTTTGGGTGCAATTACCGCTCGATATCCCAATTCAAGCAATTACAAAAGAAGCCTTATCGGAAAATGTGTTGATTTTCTGTGGTACAGCATTTTTCCCAGATAAACAGGGTTATCCAGCTATGCGACTGACTTTTGCTAACTCGCCAGAGGATATCGAGCAAGGAATTTCTATTTTGGGTCATTTGCTCAAAAAACATCTTTACAGAAGTTGTGAAAGGATACCCAAATATCAAACACTTGTTCACAGTGTTTAGGAGAGATCAGCCTACAGGCTAATCGCTTTCATGGGGAGTCTGAGCATTCTCCAACCAGGAAAGAAAAGTCGTGGCTACAATCGCCGCTTGGGTGCGATCGCGCAAATTCAGGCGAGTCAGAATGTGCGAGATATGGTTTCTGACTGTCCCTTCAGACAGGAAGAGTGCTTGGGCAATTTCTCGATTACTAGAACCTGCAGCAATCATTTGTAGAACCTGCCGTTCTCTGGGTGTCAGTTCTGCAAATCCTGGTGGAGGTTCCTGGGGTTGATTTGGTTCTAAAGAGGGTGTGCTGGCAGCGATTTTTTCTAATATACCAGGACCAAATTGAGTGTAACCCTCATGGATGGAGCGGATGGCTTCCGCTAGTTCCTCCGATGGGGTATCTTTCAACAAATATCCCTTTGCGCCAAAGCGGATAGCTTCCGCCACGTACTTGGCATCATCAAAGGTGGTGAGGACTAAAATTTTGGTGCCTGGAAACTGTTGGCAGATTTGTTGGGTCGCAGTGACACCATCCATCACAGGCATTCTGATATCCATCAGAATAATATCCGGTGGCTGAGATTTTGTATGTAACGTTTTTACTAAGACAGGTCGATATGAGATTCCACTGTCATTCCCATGGTGCGTTGAAATTCTTGGACAAGGCTGGTGATCGCTCAACATAGCAGACAATAGCCGGAGGTTGTCCGGCTTGTCATCGACGATGAGAATGTCTCCTTTGGATTGACCGGAATTCATGTTGAGTACGGGGAAATATGCAGTGTTAGTCATACAGCAATCTTAAACTATTAGACTCCTGGTAAAAGGACTCGATCGCTCTAAGGTATCGTACAGAAATATTTGCTCATATCGAAGAAATGTCATGTCTAAACCATGACATTTGTCATGACAGGAGAAGGGCTTCCTCCGTTCCCCGCAGGGGTGAAGGGAGGCATGAGAGCTTCGGTGATTTTGAATGTTTGAGTAGTGAGGTCACTTCCAATCGGATATCATTTGCTAAAAACAAAAGCAAATTTTCTAAGTATAAATCTTCTCTGATTGACTTGGCTTAATTTCCAAGCGTGCGCATCTACTACGAAATGTCCCATTGTTAATCCTACCAATCCTCCTGCAAAAAAGTTTGTATACTCAGGCAAACGAGCAATGAGAAAACCTCCTAACCCTAAATACAGTAACAACAAGCAAAAAGGTTTGAGAAGAGATTTCCCTCCTGCTATAACTGCCATGAATACGATGTACTGAATACCATGAGCAGTTGCATAAGTAGAGAATGTAATCAGCGTATCTCCGGGAAAATAAGCGGGGACAAAAAAGAAGACTAGCAAAAAGAAGAATATCGATTTTGTGACCGTAAAATCAGTTCGCCTCATGCTGAAAGTATAGACACTTAAAGCTAGAGCCATTAAGAAGACAAAATAACCTGCCCAATAAGAAAGGTTTATCAAGCCGTGCAAATAAGCTGGTGCAACTCCCATTCCAAGAATTTTTCCTGCCGAGAGGACGCCTATGAGTGTGCCTAAAGCAATAGACAATTTCTCTAGCTTATGAGTAGATTTCCCCTGAGCGTATGAAATAAAACTATAAACACCTAGGTTCTGTTTACCGTAATGATAAGCTTGCCACACCCAGTAAACGAGTAACAAATAGGGTTTGATAAATTCGCTTGAAAAAGCAAAAACGCTTCCTGAAAACAAGAACAATGCTAGTGGGGCATAAATATATCTTGCTTTGTGACTCAGTATTACGCTCTCTCTGAATTCTTTTACGCTATAAAAACAAGCTGTTGC
The DNA here is from genome assembly GCA_002163975.1 of Nostocales cyanobacterium HT-58-2. Taxonomy (GTDB): domain Bacteria; phylum Cyanobacteriota; class Cyanobacteriia; order Cyanobacteriales; family Nostocaceae; genus HT-58-2. Next base: position 1,740,107 of record CP019636.1, read on the forward strand.
TGGAACGTGTGCTGCTGCCAAGAATAAAAAAACAGATTTAACAGCCTCGACTTGCGGGTAATGTTTTAGCTGATCCGCTATGCTCCTGAAGGGAGTTGCCCAAGGGGCGATCGCCCAAGAAGGAAAGCCGTAGATAATCGCCAAAAATGCGATCGGTATAACTGTGCCTAGTAATAGGCTTAATTGAAATATGCTTTTAGCGTTTCCTGAACGTGTCAAAAACCGTTGCAGATATTTGGTAGAGTCCATCCTGTTGCCTTAACTACGTTTTTCTTTCAACGATGAACGATGCCCCCTGCGATACATAAAATACCTTGGTTTTTGACAGAAAATCAAAGAATTTGTGACACAAGCCCCAACTATCATGGTAGTCTGATGATAGTTAGGCACTTTCGCGTTACGTTAACTTGTTAGTTTTAAACTGTAACAAGCCTGTGACAGTCAACAGGCGCGTTTAGATCTTCTGTTGCAAAGTTGCAGAGATTAGTAACGCAAACGCACCAACAGCAGTATAGTGAGCCGCAAGATATTTCAATTGATCATCTGCTGTTCGTTGAAGAGCAGCGATCTGAATCGGTTGATCAACATTGACGTTCTCAGGAAGCATGAGAATCATACCTCCAGGAAGCGAAATCAGCTTGTGATGACCACTGCTGATATGATCAAAGAATATTTGAGTCTCCTCTTCAGGTGAAACGCTTAAATCAGGAGCCATGGAGAGTTTTTTCCCGATCCAATTCCCCGAAATTTTTGAGGGTTCTAAACTAGCTGATTTATCAAAGAAACGACCCAGATGTTCTTGAATGTGTACAATTCGATTGAGCTGACCGTTTTCTCCATACACGATTGCAGCACTTGATCACCAATTGTGATCCCTAAAGAAGAGTTCAACTCCAAAGGGTTTCCTGGGGATGAATTTCTGTGAAATCTAAGCCGATGCACCTGCTCCAAAGGACAGCGTTCGCATCAAGGGTATGGCAGGATAAATAACTCCATCAGGCTGATTACAGGTTTCTCGTTCGATTTGCCAGGTTTTCTCCTCAACATGACCATTTGTATCAAGATAGCGGTTGATATGAGTCAAATGAGTTTTGTTATCTTCGTTTGATGGCGATCGCTCTGCGCCATCGCCCTTAGTCACAATCTGACTCTGTTTTGGACTTCATTCCAATTGATAGCTCTAAGTTGTCGAAAAGTTATATTTGCTCACATCGAATAAATGTCATAACAAGACCATTACATTTGTCACGAATCAATGCATTTAGTTGTGTGGCAAACCATGCCAAAAGCCAATTTCTCTCTCACATGAGCCACGAGTTACGCACTCCTCTGAGCGTCATTTTGGGATTTACTCAACTCCTGAACCGCAGTTCTTCCCTTGAGCCAAAACAACAGGAATATCTCAACACCATCAGTCGCAGTGGTGAACACCTGCTTACCCTCATTAATGATATTTTGGAAATGTCCAAAATTGAGGCGGGCAGAATAATCCTCAACGAGCAGGATTTCAACTTACATCACCTGATTGCACCACGCGGCAATTTGTGTCAATGCAAAGTTGCTGCACCAGTTGATTTCGCAAATTCCCGAATCGCACGCTCCTGTTGCCAATGCACTCATTCAGTTAATTGATAACTTCCAGTTTGAAGACATTGTGACTTTAACTCAGCAAGAAAATCTGTAGTAGACCTATCTAAGTAGATTACGTTAGCCTTTGAGTAAAATTTGTAGGATGCGTTAGCCTTAGCGTAACGCATCAATTGCAAAATCCAGAATGGGTGACACATCAATTGCAAAAAGCCGCATGGGTGACGCTTCGCTAACCCATCCTACATTTCTATATTTTTAAGTAGATTACGTTAGCCTTTGAGTACAACATCAATTGCTCTGCAATTAGGATCAAATCAGACAAAACGCCTCATGTTGCAGCAATAAACTGGGAAGTATAGGAGAAAGCAAAAACTTTCCCCAGACTGCTGTTCTTTAAGTATATATGGTATGAAAAGTCTGATTTCTCCTATATGGAAGCATCATTTGAAGCTACTGTTTATCGGGATAGCATTAAGCTCGAATATTTTTTTTACTGCTTCAAATGATGTTTGGGCGCAATCAAAAAACCAGACGATTAGAGACCAGATACAGACGTTACAAAAATCTGATCAACGTTGGATTCAAATTAACCTTTCAAACCAACGCTTAATAGCTTGGGAAGGTAGCACACCTGTCTATGCAGTTATTGTTTCTACAGGTAAGAAATCAACTCCAACTCGTACTGGTGTTTTTCAGATTCAATCCAAGTACAAGTCAGCTCGAATGCAGGGTACAGACTACGATATTCCCGACGTTCCATATACTATGTATTACAGTGGAAGCTATGCAATTCACGGCGCATATTGGCATAGAAAATTTGGTACACCGATTAGCCACGGCTGTGTAAATGTAGCTCCCAAACATGCCAGGTGGCTATTTAACTGGGCATCAATAGGGACACCAGTGGTGGTGAATAAATGAAGTGAGGAGTTACAGCAGCAATTCCTGAGTCAGAAGTCAGAAGTAAAAGTTGCTCTATATCTGGCTCTTGACTTGAAAAGGTATACTTCAATAAAAATGCAAACCGCTGTATAAGTGACTAAACAGGAAAAAGAAGAGAGAAAATAGAACAATTTCTTCTCTTTTGACTTCTGGCTCCTCACTATTGAGCCTTATTGACACTCACCGCCCTATAAGTGCGGTGATTCTTGGGCTGAACACTGCCTCCACCAAGTCAACTCAGTTTTGGTCTTACACGCTCATATCTAGTCCGAAACATACCTCTCAATATGCCCCACTTATGCACTACTCCCCAAGCGTAGATTCGGGTATGCCCTACCCTATTTGATTTTTTTCGCGTCCTTGGAGTTTGGACTTATTTGTGCGCCATTGACTGTTAGGAATTTTGAGAGCACGGAGTAGGACGTTAAACCTGTTTCCTCATCGTTCTCACGGTCAGCAACCTATCCACATTGTCTCATAAAAGTCGCCCTAAAAGGGCGAGGTTTTAGACCCAAATTTCTGATAAGCCATGATTGAGTGTTCATGACTCGTGGGTGAGTTTTCACGACTCATGATTGAGGGTTAATGATTCGTGGGTGAGTTTTCACGACTCATGATTGAGGGTTAATGACTCGTAGGTGAGTTTTCACGACTCGTGATTGAGTGTTAATAACTCGTGGATGAGTCTTCACGACTCGTGATTGAGTGTTAATAACTCGTGGATGAGTCTTCACGACTCGTGATTGAGTCTTAACGACTCATAAGTAACGAAAAAGATGATCAAAGCACCTAACGCATCATGTTACATGGCGGTGCGTTACGGCTTTAGCCTAACGCACCCTACGTCTTTAACTCAACTGCGCCACAAGTTGATTCTCCAACAGCGTTTCACTTGTCAACAAGTCCTCAACGGTAATTCGCAAAAAGCGTTGCTCATCTACTAGAAAGCGAACCTTGATGCGATCGCTCCCTGGAAAACCTGGTGGTGTGAGTTGGGCAATTGATCTGGCGCCTTCTTTATCGTTGAGAGATTTGACGTTTGTTTGACCACTGGCGATACTACGAGTGATTAGGCGATCGCCATCAAAATAAACTTCTGTACCGCCTGTGTCTGCTCCCAATTCGCCCATAATTAATTCAATGCTGGGCTGACTGTCTACAGAAGCGCCCAAAACGAGTTCCACTGGCTGACTCATCGGATAAGGTTGCCCAGCTCTAATGATAGGATGCCAGTTATGGCATTTGTTGCGGCGGTCCCAATAACGGATACCATAGCTGTGGTAGAGAAAATCTTTCAGTTCCACGCCTTGAGCAAGCTGTAAAGCACCTTGAGCTATCGCTTCAAAAGGACGTTCACTCCGAATTTTGTCTGCGTCAAAATACTGCTTCACCCATGTTTGTACTGCTGGAAGTTGCACAGTTCCACCAACAAGTAAAACAGCGTTAATATCTGAAACTTCTATTCCCTGGCGTCGTGCTTGTTGCAAAAGGGAAGTCATCGACTCATCAAGTTGTTCAAAAAATGAGTGTTCTTTGAGGATATCTTCTAGAGTGTCACGGTTGAGTTCTAACTCATAACTTTCAAACGTCTCATCGTTGAAGTAAACTTCACTCGCTTGGGTTTGAGTTGAAAGCTGAATCTTGACTCTTTCTGCAAGTCGCGTTGTCAGGGGACTCACAACCAACCCTTGAGTTTTGGCAAAGTAATCAACTAACCAATTATCAATGTCAGTACCACCCAAATTTTGCCCAGCTTTCGCCAACACGCGAGCGGTTTTTACCTTTTGTTTTGAGTCTTGGGCTAAAGACTTATTCCCCCACTTGAGAAGAAATCCTATGGGTTTTTGAGTGCTTTGCACAGTTTTATCCAGCCGCACGAGGGATAAATCCAACGTTCCGCCGCCAAAGTCAATCACCAAGAGAATTTCTTGATCTGCCATACCATAACCCAAAGCTGCTGCTGTCGGTTCATCCAGCATCCGTACTTGTTCAACGCTTAGGGATTGGCAAACTTTTCCTAACCAGTGGCGGTAAGCTTCAAAGCTGTCTACTGGTACAGTTAACACCAGAGAGTCTATTCCCCCTTGTAGTGGTGCCAATTGCTCAATGACCTGAGAAAGGAACCATTCTCCGACTTGCTCAAAACTGATGAGTGTTCCATCAATTTCAGGTAAAAAACCTTGGATGTCTGCACCAATCCCGCGTTTGAAACTGCGGAAAAATCGCGGGTCATTTTTTAGGTCAAGACCGCGATCGCGCACTTGTTGACCTACCAAGACTTGTCCCTTTGAGGCATCTTCAACATAAACCAAGCTGGGAATGAGTGGGGGGTTGAGACTTTGTTGAATAGATAAAACAGGTATGTTAAGGGTTTCTGGTTGTTGGGTAACAGGGTTCCAGCGAGCGATAACCGTGTTGCTTGTCCCAAAATCTATTGCTATTGCCATAATATTTTGATTATCTCACGTATCTCACGCTCAAGAACTTCCAAAAATAAATTATCTGGTAGTGGAGACGTGGTAATGCAGTGAGAGGAAGACGCACAGAGACAAAGACGCGGTGACGCTAAAGAGAGAAGATCTGTTGTCCATTGACTCTTCTTCTCTGTGTCCCCGTGTCCCCGTGTCCTCTTCAAGGCTACTTAACTTAGTTTAGTTGGCTGCTGTATGCACTATAGCCATAAGCCAAAGTTTCTTTCATAGCAGCTGAGGGCTTCAAACTTCTGTTTATCAATTTGGCAAGTGGTACCCGTATTCCTTTGATTGTTTCTGGTAGAATTGCATACTCTTGTGTTGGTTCTACAGTATATTGTGGACACTTATGTTTCATGCCGGCAGTCGTTAACATTGATTCTATTTCATCTGCAGAATATTGCTTGAGATAAACTGCGTTCTGCTTTGGACTAAGTCTTCTGATAAAATTATGAATTTTATGGGAGGGACAGGATTTGTTATGGAAAGAATGATTGAAAACGAACTTTCCACCTGGTTTGAGGACACGAGATATTTCTCCCATAAGATTTCTTATCTGTACTTCTGGTATATGCATGAAGACACAGTTAGAAATAACCAAGTCAATCGAATTATCTTCTATAGGTAGGAGTTCAGCCGAAGCACAAATAATGTAAAAATCTGCATTAGTGAAAAAATCATATTCTCGCTTACACTTTAATAATCGCCGTAGTAAAGATTCCGAAATATCAATGCCGTAATATTTTTGGCATTTCAGATTCTTATCATTTGAAAGAAATAAAGGAATCCTACCGTAACCACAGCCAATTTCAAGAATAGAATCTACAGATTTATTAACAGGAAATTTATTCCATGTTCCTCCGGGTCTTCCGGTTAAAACAGTATAATCTTGTTTAATTTGTGAGTTTTCTTCTGCTTGATCAATTTTTTGAGAACCATAGTAGGTCTCACCAATTTTGTCCCATCTTTGTTTTTGTTCAGTACTATTCAAATATTCATAGTTTTTAGGAAAATAAATGCCATCTCGAAGTTGAAAGTCATTCAAACTGATTGTGCCGATTTTTGATTGGTTCATTATGATGATTTCTCATTAAATAATGAATATGTTATTGGTTATAACGTGAAATTCATATAACTCGCAAGTATTGTTATACCCAATAAAAAAATGTTTGCAACAGATAACCCCACCCACCCTATTGGGCACCCTTCCCTTACCAAGGGGAGGAGTTCAACCGATGTGTTGCATTCTTTTTTCAAATTGGTATTACTTAGGAAACTCATCTAAATAATTTGCACATCTAGATAAATTTTTCTCCCCAACAGCTTGAGTAAAGTCTTCATCTCTTAGTGGCTTCATGGTTAAATAGTATGTTCGCACCAAATATTTTAAATTTGATGGTGGAATAAACACTGGAGGTTGGTATGTCAGAGGTGTCACAAGGTAAGCGCGTAGTTGTTGTTGGTGCTGGTTGGGCTGGTTTAGGGGCAACCTACCACTTGGCAAAACAAGGGTATGATGTGACACTTCTAGAAGCAGGTTCCTATCCTGGTGGACTAGTTGCAGGTTGGAAAACAGCGACAGGACGTTCAGTAGAAGCGGGTATTCATGGTTTCTGGTATCCTTACAAAAATATTTTCTCTTTAATCAATGAACTGGGAATTAGTCCGTTTACAAGCTGGACTCGTTCATCGCAATATTCTCCAGCCGGGTTAGAAGTTGAATCACCAATTTTTCAGGAGTTACCGCAACTTCCCACGCCTCTAGGAACTTTCCTCTATACACAGTTTAAGCGTTTGCCGCTTGTCGATCGCCTTAGCGCCTTGCCTTTACTTTATAGCATTATTGATTTTGACAATTCCGATGAAGCTTGGCGGCGTTATGATTTTGTGACTGCCCGTGAATTATTCAAGGATTTTGGCGTTTCTGCTAGGCTTTATAGTGAATCATTTGAACCCATGTTATTGGTGGGCTTGTTTGCTCCTGGGGAACAGTGTTCGGCAGCAGCAACTCTAGGGATGCTTTACTATTTTATTTTGGCGCATCAACCAGATTTTGATGTGGTTTGGTGTCGGGGAACAGTAGGAGAAAAAATCTTTCGTCCTTGGGTAGAACGTATTGAAAAAGCCGGAGGCAAGGTATTAGCAAACCGCCGAGTGACTGACTTAATTGTTGATAGCGATAATCAGGCAAAAGGGGTTGTTTGCAATGATGAAGTCTTTGATGCTGATGCAGTGATTTTTGCTGTTGGTATCACTGGCATGAAAAAGATTTTATCAAGTAGTCTGAGTTTGCAAAGTCGTGCTGAATTTCGCAATGTGAGCAATTTGGGAGCAGTTGATGTTTTAGCAACTCGGTTATGGTTTGACCGTAAAATTCATATTAAGCGTCCTTCTAATGCTTGTTTTGGGTTTGATGCAACCACAGGTTGGACTTTTTTTGATTTGAATGCACTGCATGATGAGTACTCTAACGAACCAGGAACAGTTGTTGAAGCTGATTTTTATCATGCCAATCAGTTTCTTTCTTTAGAAAATGAAGAAATTGTGCCGATAGTTCAGCGTTATTTAGCAACTTGTGTGCCGGAATTTCGGGAAGCTAAGGTTATTGATAGCAGCGTCATTCGTCTACCACAGGCGGTGACTCACTTTGCGCCTGGAAGCTATCGTTATATGTTGCGAGCAAAAACGAGTTTTAAGAATGTCTTTATGAGTGGTGATTGGATTGTAAACCGCCACGGTTCATGGTCGCAAGAAAAGGCTTATGTCACAGGTTTAGAAGCAGCGAATTTAGCTATTTCCTATTTTGGAGAGGGGACTCCAGCCAAAATTCTACCTGTAGAAGCGGATGAGGCACATATTCAATTAGCAAGAACTCTTAACAAGAGTGCGCGTCAAATAGTCAAATCTATTTTGCCTGAATTTTGGTTACCTTGACACTCCCACACCTAGAAGGTGTGGGATTATTGAAGACTAAGCCAAGTCTCCAATATCCCATAAACTCAGTTGAGTTGGCGAGTTCCCAGGCACACCGCGTTTGCTATTTTTAGCACGATGTTGTTTCCTTTTAACCGTTGTTGATTCAACGGTGGGCGTTTCAAACAGTCTTAACTGTTTGGGTTTCGCAGAGTCCCTGCGTACCTTTTTAAGTTTCTTAATTGCTAACCCGTTTTGTTGTATTGCACGGGTTTTTATGTTGCCTGTTGCTTGTTTGTCTGCGTGTGCTTCATGTCCGCATGATGTACAAACAAACTTCTCTCCAAAGCGAGACAAGGCATCAACGACACTGCATTTAGATCAAGTACGGCTCGTATTTTTTGGGTCTACCTTGAAAAAACTTTTTCCCGACTTTGCAGCCGCGTACTGAATTTTTTCTATCAAAGTTCCCCATGAAGCATCAGAGATGGAACGATTCAAACCGCGTTTAGCAGATTGACCATTTTTGAGAAATCGACCATGTTTAACATCATCAGGCTTGGGTTTACACTTTGCCTTCATTCCTTTGATATTCAAGTCTTCTACGCTAATAGCATCAGCCTTGCTGACTATCTTGTTGGCAACAAACCATTGATAAGCACTACGTTTATCGGCGTGTTTTTTGTGGAGCCGAGCAAGTTTTTGTGCCTGTTTCTTGCGATTAGCGCTACCAATATTTTTCCTGGATAAGCGTCGCTGCCTGATTTTTAAAGTACGCTTCCCCTTTTTGGAGGTACTAGGGCGGGGATTGTCAAAGTCGGAACCATCTGAGCAATGAACAAGCTTTGTTAATCCCATGTCCAATCCCACAACAGTATTAACCTCTCCTGGGGCTGGGAAATCAGGAACTGAGTCATCTTTAATTAATATACTCGCGTACCACCCATCTGCTTTCTTACGTAGCGTTACAGTACGAATCTGGAATCCTTGCGGGATAGGACGAGAATTATAAAAACGCATCCACCCTATTGATGGCAGGTATATCTTATTCCCATCGAGTTTAACGTCACCTGGCTTGTATTGGAAAGAACGGAAGTTAGACCTGTTCTTAAATGAAGGAAAGCCACGACCATGTCTAAAAAAGCCTTCCATTGCCGTGTCAAGACGCTTTACCAGCATCTGCAATACGTTTGAGTGGATTGCTTTATACCAAGGTCTAGCTTGCTTCATTTCTGCCAAATAGGCATCTTGCATTAAAGAGCAAGAGCGCTTTTTGATTACTCCGTTTTTGTCTGGATTTTTCCAAGGATTGTGTAAATTTGAGTTCTTATTCAACGAGCAAGTTAACGGGTATCGCTCAGTTTTTGTTCTGATATCGCAATACTCACCCATGATAAAGGTTTGATAATAGCCGTCAATGCGGTCAGCCAGAAACCAATTGAACAAACTACGCTGCATATCTAACCACGAATCCATGACTTTTGATTGACTTGGCTTAGGGCGCAACTTGTATTGGTAGCTAACCTGCATATTGACTCATCTCTCTTTATCGACCTATAATTAGCTTAGTGTACCTAGCTAAAGAATGTCAACACCAAGACCTAAAAAGAAAGCAATGAGGAACGAGCCTTTGTTTTATGATGAAGCAAAGGTTAGAAAAGCAATTTGGCTAACTCCTTCTACTTGGGATACTTTAAAACAAGTAGCCGAATCTGAGGGGGTCAGTGTTAGCGAATTAGTTGAAAGATGGGGTCGAGGTCTAGCACGAAGAAAATGAACCAGCCTTACTAGAACGGGTACTCGTCTTGGAACACTAATTAACGAAACAAAGGCTGGTTCATTTTCTAGGGGACAAATGCGTGGACGGCACTTAAAAATGCCTGCGGCTTCCTCCCACGCCTAAAGGACGTATGTGGGTTTCTCAGTCACCCACATACTCGTGGGCTTCCGCCTTTAACTACTGTGAATTGAGAAACCCGGTTTCTCGGAAAATCGGGTTCTTGAAATTTCACCACAAACTGAGTTGATTCGGGGGATTATCAAGAATATTCCAAGGAAGGGGAGGAACGGCTACACCACTCTGTTCCAATAACTTTTGGAAGTGACGTGCTGTACTAGGCGATCGCTCTTCTACAGGACAGTGAACAAAGAAATAAATCTGCGTTCCCTGCTGCAACCACTGCTTAATTTGAGTCACCCACTCTTCCATAAAAGGCTGATTGACTGGTAAGTTGGGATGGGAAATAAATCGAATCAGACTAAAAGGCGCACTCACGCTAAATTGCACAGGGACTTTCGGTTTGCGACGTTCAGATTGTATCTGTGGATCATCGTCTCCACTGTAGATAGGACGCGAGTCTAGCAGTACCCTTCCTACACCAAGCTTTGTTAAAAGTGCTGTCAACTCACTCGCATAAGGTTCTGTAAACCAGTCAAGATGCCGAACTTCTAACGCTAAACGAACACCAGTTTGCTGCAATGCTTCCAGAAATATGGTGAGATCATCAATCAGTGTCGGTGCATAACTGGGGGGTAACTGAGCAAAAACAGGTCCAAGACGTTTACCCAAAGGATGCATCCCTTCCAAAAATTTTAAAGCATCAGGGATGTGCGGTTGCAGATGTCCGTCGTGAGTCACATCTCGCGGTAATTTCAGACAAAATTCAAAACCTTCGGGTGTCTGTGTTGCCCAACGGGTGACAGTTTCCTGATTAGGCACAGCGTAAAAGGTTGTGTTGCCTTCAACAGTGGTGAAGCGTCGGCTGTAGAGTTGTAAAAATTCACCCTGACGAGTGCCTTGAGGGTAAAGTTCGCCGACCCAACCCTTATATGACCAAACAGCGCAACCGATGAAAAAGTTCACAAGTTATCAAAGAATAAGAAAGATGAAAATTGTAGAGCATTTTGTAACTTATACTTATTATACTCTTCTCGGATACTTTCGTAGAGTAAAATCATCGTATTAAAAACAGTATATTCTGCTACTTTTACACCAAAAGAGAGAACTCAAAATTATTACAATTTGTAAAAATGTAAACAAAGCAAAAGAACCCTCAAGCCTTTCTTCCCAAGGATACCGTGTCTAACAACAGTAGAAACGATAGAAAATTTATCAGCACAGACCTTTGGAGAGGTATAGACCTCCAAACTGTTAAACACAGAATAGAGCAAATTACCGCTAAGCTTGAGGCTGTTCTGCGCAAACACGACCCTGAAGTTAAGAGCGATCGCTCATTTCACCAGAGGCAAGACGAGAAAGATTAACATGATAATGCACATCTACAATGGGTGCGTTATGAACAAGTCCTAACGCACCCTGCTTCATGGATGTACAACACCCGCTCTATTTCAACTGAAACTCATCAAACTTAATAACTTCCGAATCCGGCTTGCGTGTATCAAAACGATAGCTGCTGACTGTTCCAGTTCCCGTGTCAAAGATGGTAAAAGCAGTGATATCATTACTTGCAATATAAGGCATCGGTTTACCATCTTCACTTAACAATGGAGCTATTGTTGGTACCACAGGTTCTAAACCATAAGGGTCGCCAAGTTCAGCATAATCCTCTTTATAGCCAACAGGTACTTCTCGCTTGTTCTCACCCGAAGCTGCACCGTATGAGTTACCAACATTAGATGTTTCTAAAAAGTGCATTCCCGAGGGACTACAAAAACGGTTCCATAGATGAGAATGCCCATAAAATACTAACTGCACACCAGCGGCTTCAAGTAAAGGCACAATATCGCGGATGAGGTAATCTGCATCTTTTGGGTACTCGTAACGGATTGCCTTGACGTTGCCATCCGCATCGCGTTCAATGATCTGCATAGGATCTGTATATGCCGGAACTATGTTACCACCCAAGGTGTGGGGTGGATGATGCAACATCACCACTTTGTACTTTGCTTGCCGAAACTCAGGGCTGTTGAGTTGTTGGACTAACCAATTATATTGTATGCTGCCTTTAGCAATTGGCTCATAAATGTGTTGCCCGTAACCCCAATTTTCTGGAGTGTTCAAATCTTTGTCCCGTTCTCGGTATCTGCCTCTTGCCTCTGCATCTAAGTTGGGCGATCGCCACATATTTGTCGCATACAGTACGATTAGACGTACGTCACCAAAGCTGACTGCGTAGTAAGTTTCTCTACCTTCCTGACTTTGCGGTAAGGTAAAAATCTCTTCGTAGGTATCGGTATTAAAAGAATTATCTTTTAAAAATTCCTGCCCATACAATTTGAGAGCAGCGGCACGGGGAATGGTAGCATCAAATTCATCATTGATGCTCTGATGACCACGGCGTCCCATAATCTCATGGTTGCCAATGCAAGTAAACATTGGGGCATATTGGATGATTTCGCCGCCTTTGTAGATTGTCTTGATCCCATTGTTGCCCATTTCATAATGAGCACGACCTTGCAAACAGGGAAAAAAAGCACCGCCACGATTATCATCAAACCATTCTGAAGCGCGATCGGGAATGTTAACCAAATCACCAGCAAACCAAACTGCATCGACTCTTCCGACTGTTTCCACCACTTTTTGCAAATTTGCTGCAACCATTGGCTTAATTTGATGGTCAGAGGTCAGTAGGATTTTTAGTGGTGTCCCTGGACTCGGTTGCGGTGCAAGGGTAAAAACATTGCTGTTAACGCTTTCGCCATCTTCTCGCACACTGATCACACGGTAACAAACTCGTGTGTCAGGAGTTAAATCAGTAATTTCAGCCTCGTGTCGCCAAATATCACGCTGGACAGGATGTTGATAAAGCTGTCCGTCTTGGGTTTGATTTGCTACTCGTGAATTCTGATCCTCGCGTGTGCGCCTGAGTTGAGTCGTTGTGGCAATAGCAGTTTGCGTTAGATTCTTACCGTAGGCAACGATGTGTCCATAACCAGCAAACTCAGTCAACCACACAACTCGTATTGAAGTTTCTGTTGGTAGTTGCAGAAACGGGTCACTCAGCAACTGGGGTGGTAATGTCATATACTTGCTCTAATAAACACACGTTTATCAGGTTATGTCATCTGGATGAAACTTAGGGTTAAGTATTGAGTTTACAATCAAGCTTGCTTAAATTCCTAACCTTCATACAGATTTTAGGTAAAGCGCTCAAACGCAACAAAACTGCTGTTGATTCTTGTTATATCTCAATAATCTGTGACTCGATAGAAAAAAAAATCAAATTCATCACAAGATTATTCATTGAAATTGGGTTGAAGAATTTCGTAACCTTTTCGTTAACTCTTGTGCAATCATTTCTTGTTTCTTGTTTTTTAATCAAACATGAACAATTCTATTTATTTTATACCTCACCTTTAACTTGTTTTGAGTACAAACGTCTGTTGCTTATTTCTTGTAAATAAAGCATATCAACAAACATTAAATTGTTCGAGGAAAAGTTTGGTCAATTGCTGTGTTAATGATAACACAATGATGAAAATAGAAAATTACTATTTTAACTCTTGCTTACTTTCTTTCAGTAAGAGTTGTAAAAAAATCAATTTATCATGGCTAAAAGTTCATTTTTACAATGCCTAGAAAATCATTTTTACGTCCTAAAAGAACACTGGTGAGCCAATGGCTACAAATTAGTGTGATTGCTAGTTTAGTGGGAATACTGCTCTTAATTTTGGAGAGTGGTTCTGGTTTCGGAGTTATATCATCAACGTCTATGTTAAATTCAAAAGCTCAACCAAAGTTCATTAATTCTTTACCATCCCCTGAAAAAATAGATGCTACAAAGGGCGGAAATTTTACTGTAGAAATGAGAGAAACCGAGCAATGGCTTGGATTATATTCTGGACCCGGTGCAGACGGAGAGTATGGCACAAGTGATGATGAGATCTTAAACACAACCATTTGGGGATATGGCTTAGAAGGTCAAAATGTGACCTACCCTGGTCCCACATTCATTGCGCAAAAGGACGTGCCAATTGAAGTTGATTGGGAAAACGAGCTACCTCAAGACGGACACTTGCTGCCGGTAGACACTGAAATGCACCAGTACGATGAGCACGATGAACACCATGGACTTGTTCAGAAAGCTCTTGAACAAGGGCTAGTGCCCACAGTAGTACATTTGCATGGGGGTCACACCGAGACAACGAGCGATGGGATACCAGATGCCTGGTTTACACAAAATTATTCCCTAACAGGACCCGACTGGGTTAAGAAAACCTATACTTACGACAACGACCAGGAGGCAGCAACGCTTTGGTATCACGACCACACTCATAGACTCACCAGTTTAAGTGTTTACGCAGGTCTTACTGGGTATTACTTACTGCGAGATGACAACGAAAATAATCTCATCAATAATAATGTCCTACCCAGTGGTGACTACGAAAGAGAGATTCTTATTCAGGACAAACAATTTACTACCGATGGTCAACTGTTTTATCCAGAAGACACCAATACAAATCCTCCAGGAGTCCCAAACCGAACAGGAGCCTATGGCGATGTCATCTTAGTCAATGGGATAGCATGGCCCAAGCTGGAGGTTGAACCAAGAAAGTATCGCTTGCGCTTGTTGAATGGTTCAGATTCACGCTTTTACAAATTGGACTTACAAGACTCATATGAAAAGCTTTATCTAGTCGGCACTGAGCACGGCTTATTGGAAAATCCAGTTGCCTTAGACTACTTGGTTCTGGCTCCTGCTGAACGCGCAGATGTGATTGTTGACTTTACTAACGATGCTGGAAAAGAGTTCATCCTGAGAAACTATGGACCAGGAGCCGATCCAGGTACAACAGGTCAAATTATGAAATTCACTGTCAATCAACCGCTTTCTGATGTTCCAAACGCCACGGTTGACACAGACCAGAGTGATGGACTAACAACACAGTTACGACCTGACAAAATCACACTTCCTGAGCAAACTGGACCTACTCGGCAATTAGCTCTTTTTCAAATAAGAGAGGCAAACAACAATGAGCTTTTTCTACTTGGTACTTTGAAAGATGGTTCATTAACATACCATGACCCAGTGACTGAAACACCACTAGTAGGCACAACCGAAGTCTGGGAAATCTACAACCCTACCCAGTACGCACACTCTGTCCACCTACACTTGGTTGCCTTCCAGGTTCTCAATCGGCAGAAGTTCAGTGGTAATTTAGTGACTGAAGCAGAACCAATGGAAGGTGAGACTAAGCAGTTTCTACGAAATGTTACCCTCCTCGACAATCCCAAGGACCCGGAACCCTACGAGAAAGGTAAGAAGGACACCGTAATCGTCAACCCTAACGAAGTTGTCCGCATCATTGCTACATTTGACAGACCAGGGGAGTATGTTTGGCACTGCCACATCTTAACCCATGAAGACCACGATATGATGCGTCCAATTCAAGTGGTGACAAGTCCTGAAGATCAGGTTCCGGATGAGCTTTTGGCAGGCGGTCTTGTTGGAGAACACAGTGATGGAGATAGCTTGCATGCAAGAAGTTCTTCTCTGGCTCCTGATGTCACTGCTGATTCCATGACATTGGGAACACAAACAGATTTCCTGGGCAATACCAACACCATTTTGGAACCATTTCAACAACCCATTTTTGGAGCCAGTACCAACCTGATAAATACAAGCTTTTCAAACACTGGTATGACTGAGGGTTCTCCTTTCATGTGACATTCATGTGACATGATTGGGTAATAATCATAGTGTGATGTTAGGAAAACTTAAAAAGCATTGAGATTCCTCGAAATAACTGAAACCCTTACTAGATAAGCTCCTATTTCAATCGGAGCGGCGGGATTTGAACCCACGATTCATAGGAAAGCTGAATTGCTCGGCAGAGGGTGCAGTGTTTAATTGCAACCCTTCTGCCATCAGGAAAGAAATAGACAACAACTTTATCTAGGGTAAGAGTACTTGCGTACTAAAAGCCTTTCAATCGAGGGTCATTAGATTGTTTTACAGTGGTTACTTGACTGAGACTGGGTTGTATATTGCTTTTAATGTGTTGAATAATTCTGTAGCATCTCCCAAGGTCGGGATGTCGTGGTATAAGAACGCCCCTGCAGGTGAGCGCAAGTAAATTGCAAATTTTTCAGTGCCTGAGAATATAAAATATTCATGCTTTTGTTCGACAAAGATGAGACATGGCTGTGAGTCATAACCGTTTTGTTCTAGCCAATCTTCGTGACAGTCATCAACGGTGATTTCTTGAGTTGTAGAAGAATACTGGATTAAAAACATTTCTCTCCACCACAGATCAGATTCAAATTAACTCAGTTAGCCTGTAGTATCAGGAGTCGTTCATGTACTGAAATTACAAAACTAAAGGAAATCTTTAGTTTTCTTAAGTGGCGCGGTGATCACTCCAGCCCTTTGTGGCTGATTTGAGTTTCTGGGCTTTGAGCTTCAATTTTTCCGGATCTTCCCTTTGCTGACTGCACACCTTTGGTATTGACCACTTACCAATACAGAATCCAATCCAACATGGGTCACAAATGCCTAATTTAATTGCTCTAGGGTCAGTTGGTCGAGACGGTTGACTACAGCGTAGACAATAATGTGATTTCATATCTTGTGATTTCATAACTCTGATGGAATGTTGCCGTTACCGTCTTTTTTATTTTAGTTTGAGTTGGTAGTTATCTGATAGCTATATGATGGTTATATGATAGACAAATTTAAGATACTTTCTGCTGATGCAACGATATCAGCGGATAACGTGAACTACCCACACCTATCTGAGTACAGATAAGGTGTGGGTAGTTCACTAGAAGACAGCCTTAATGTTGATGGCAAGATTACAAAGATTAAAACAGAAAGCCCATCGGCGTGTCTTTATATACTCCCGACGTGTTGTTAACTTTTGTTTTCCAATAACTACTAAACGTTACTCTCGTGCTACACTTAAAAACTCTACCTAGAATTGGCAGTTTTTCGTTGGTGTGCTTTTCTCTATCAATCGGAGCGGCGGGATTCGAACCCACGACCTCCACTACCCCAAAGTGGCGCGCTACCAAGCTGCGCTACGCCCCGTAGTCAACTTTCCAATTATAACCTGGGGGCTTCTAGTTATCAAGGTCTAAATCTAAAAAACTTTGAGCATCTCACAGGCTTGCAACAAACCAGAAACAGCGGAATCATCCCATTTGCCTTCTGCACAACGCCCTGTTTTCAGGATAAAGCGCAGACTATAGGCATGAGGATAACCTTCCACTTCTATCCACATGAAATCGCTTTCAGCTTCACAGGCAATTTTTTCCTCATCCATCAATTCAGTTGCAATTTGCCTCATGGTTTCTGCCAGTTGCGTCAAGAGCCGACAAAAATCATTCAACTCAGCTTCTGTTAACTCGATCGCCCAATCATCTGTCCCCACTAAACCTTTAAATTCTGGTGCTGCTGGGTTCCAACCGATGCGCCAACCAAGTCCACTTTTGATAACACGTTCCATAAATGAGTTTTGAGTTTTTAGTTGTGAGTTTTGAGCTTGAAGTTTCTTTAACTCATAACTCACAACTCATTACTTGAGGAGTTGTGCGCCTCCTTGTTTGGGAACTTCTCTTCTCGTTGGAGTGCTTTCCTCTGACTGGGATGAAGTGTTACCAGAGGCTGGTGGGGTACTTTGCGCTTGAGGACTGAAAACGTTTACCAAAGCTTGCACCAATGCATCCCGCTGACGACGATTTAGGCGTGCAATAGCAGCGCGATCGCCATCAAAAGGATTTTTCCGCAGAGTATCATTTCCCGGATAAGTGGTTTCATACATCACTTCGTTAACACCCAGGTAATCAGCAAAAGTCAGTTTCCAATCCAGTCGATAGTTTGGTGCACGTCCCTTGAGATAGGAATGATACCGTATCATACGACTGACCAAGGTGCTATTTTCAGCAACCTTGCCACTTTCCTTACCAATGTACTGATTTTCTCGGGGTAAGTCGGGCAATTGTTGATAAACTTGCTGCCAAGCATCGCCGGAACTTACTCTTTGAGCGTAAGCAAGTTGGAAAGAACTCAAAACAAGTACACTAACCAGTGTTACCCCAACTCCCTTGATCACGTTCTGGAACAAGAAATAAGGAGAGAAGCGGAATTCTCCGTGTCCCCGTGTCCCATGATTTTTTCCAGCCTGCATCACTTTAGACTTCGCCAATAATTTCTGGTTGAGTCAGTTCATCAGACATTTCGATAATTGCCCTCAGTACTGGCTTCATCATTGCATCATCTGCACTGTCAAAGTCTTCATAACGCCGACGCTTAGCGCGATTTGCCACTTGAACTGTAATGCGGTATCGATTTGAGGCTGCACTAATCAGATCCTCAGCACGGTGCATAATTTGCGATTGAGTCGTCTCGAACTTAGAACGCTTTAGCATAATCACTGGTAAGAGTGAAGTCATTCTCTTCAGTTTAGCAGCACTTACATATTTACTGCTGGAGTGTTGAGTTAGGAGCAACCTCTCTATTGATAGAGGTTGAGAGATTTTTACCGCTCTATAAGTATTTTGTAACATTACCCGAATAAAACATCATCTCATGCCAAACCTTGTTGAAACTGCTGCTAACGCTGGAAATTTCAACACACTTGTGAAGGCTATTGAGGCTGCCCAACTGGTAGAAACTCTCAAAAATCCTGGTCCATATACAGTTTTTGCACCCACAGATGAGGCATTTGCCAAGCTATCACAAGGAACTTTAGATTCATTGCTGCAAGACATCCCCACATTGAAGAAGATTTTGATGTATCACGTAGCCTACGGAGATGTCAGGTCTGACGATTTGATCCAAATTGACCATGCAGAAACGCTAGAGGGATCAATCGTAGCAATTGATTCTGCTGACGGCAAGGTAAAAGTGAATGATGCCAATGTCCTCAAAACTGACATTCTTACCGACAATGGTGTTATCCATATAATTAATGCAGTGTTAATGCCTGCACTGGTTGCTGGAAAGTAGAGGCGCAAAGACTTTGCGCCCCCGCAGGAGTGGGAGAAGTGAGTTGCTTACCCTACTCCTAGAATGCAGCCAGTGCGTGGGGGAATACTTAAAGTCAGCTGCTTAGATTCTCCCTCGACACTCCACTCCACCTCTGTAGCGCCGTATAAAAGCTTGTTTGGTTGAGTGTTGAGACTTGCTGTATCAATATTTGCTTTTGCTGATGCAGTACCAGCATTCACTGCAATAATCAATTCTTCAGTTCCTAAAATTCGCGCAAAAATGTAAACTGCTCCTTGAGCATATAAAACTTTGTACTCACCCGTACGCAAACATGGGTGAGCGTGGCGTATAGCAATTAAGTCGCGGTGAGTCTGGAGAATCTCCCTGTTCCAACTCGCTTCTAGTGGAAAACCACGACGAGAATCTGGATCTATGGCTCCTGGCAAACCAACTTCATCGCCATAATAGATACTGGGGGCACCAGGAAACGTGAGTAGCAGTAAAGTTGCTAACTTTACACTTGCTTGATCTCCGCCTGCAATAGTCAGCAATCTTGCTGTATCGTGACTTGCAAGCAAATTTAACTGAGTCAGCTGAATTTCCCAAGGGTAAAGTTGCAGCAATTCTTGCATTTTTTCAGCATACTCAGCAGCAAATAATGGGGGATAGGGTTTATAGTCGCGGCTTTGTACTTGTTCCATCACCACGCGATCGCCTGCACTAAAAGCGATGGTTGGTCCTGCAAACAGATAATTCATCACTGCGTCGAATTGAGTTCCATCCAACCACTGTCGGGAATCTCCCCAAACTTCACCCACAATATAAGCTTCGGGATTAATAGCTTTGACTCGCTGACGGAATTCTTGCCAAAAACCAGGAGTTTTCACTTCAAAAGGCACATCTAAGCGCCAACCGTCGATGCCGAATTTAATCCAATATTCGGCAATTTCCATGATATATTCCCGCACTTCTGGGTTATCGTGGTTAAAGACTGGAAGCGCTCGATTTCCAGCCCACCCTTCATAATTGGCGGGAAACTCACCGTTATAAGGAGAAACAGGCCAATCATAAATCTTAAACCAATCTACCCAAGGTGAATGCGGACCGTTTTCCAATACGTCGTGGAAAAAGAAAAAGCCCCGACTGGAATGGTTAAACACCCCATCGAGAACAACTTTGATATTGCGTTGATGAGCTGCATCTAGCAATTCTTTAAAAGCTGGATTACCTCCCAGCATCGGATCAACCTGATAATAATCATGCGTATGGTAGCGGTGATTGCTAGCCGATTGAAAGATAGGCGTAAAGTAAATGGCAGTAATTCCTAGATCTTGTATATAGTCTAACTGCTCTAGAATGCCCCACAAATCTCCTCCCTTGTAACCTTGGAGTGTTGGCATTGCTTCCCAGTCTTCCCAACGAGCATTCCGTAAAATACGTTTGCGAGGTTGTTTGCTTCTAGCAAACCGATCTGGAAAGATTTGGTAGAATACAGCGTGTTTAACCCAGTCTGGTGTATGAATTTGCATGAATGGCTCTTTATCTCTCCATCGCAATCGTTGCAGATATCAGGCTATTTGTGACTCACACTTGTGGTAGAAAAAGTACTACTTATGACTCTCGCTTCTTTGAGAATTCAAAACAGTACAGGAGTAGTGACATTGGGAAGCCATCACAGCCGTTGTGATTGCTTCACACCGCGATCGCTGCATTTGCAATGACACACCCTACAAGATTTAAAATTTTGCTTGACAAACTCAGGCTACATCATTTCACTGAAGTTTAGGTATTTGATTGTAAACTTCTGCATTTTCTTCAAGAGCTTGGCGTATATCGTATTAACCTGCTTCACCATATTAGTGTGGAGAAACAAGCCTAAGTCCTATCACACCTACGATAATCAAGCCGATGCAAGTGAGGCGGCGCACCTCAATAGGTTCTTGAAATAAAACCATACCCAATAAAACTGTACCAACGGCTCCTATACCTGTCCAAATAGTGTAGGCAGTACCAACTGGTAGCGTACGGAGGGCGGTAGACAAAAAGGCAAAACTAGCTATCATGAGGGTTATCGTGGCAATACTGGGACCAAGCCTAGTAAATCCTTGTGCATACTTCAAACTAATTGCCCATCCTATTTCAAATAAACCAGCAATCAGAAGATAAATCCATGCCATAAGCCCCTCCTCAGTGCGTTGTCATACTTGGAACTGTCACTTTTTCTAGCTCCGGGATTTTCTCAAATTTGACAAAAGTTTTAACCAAAACTGCGTCTGGTGAAACAGTATTTCATGCCTCAGCTTAGGTAAAATCATCTATTATCTTAAGTTGCTTGAGGTAAACTGACTCACGTCACCACTTGACCGTTCCCAAAAGCGGCTCAGTTGGTGCCTAGCCATACAAATGCTTATGTTAAATTAACTACTGGAATCACGAACTTTTTAGATAACAAAAGTTGCTAAACTAACTTGAGCAATTGCCCTTGCATAAATTAACGTAGGTATGCAATACTGCGCCGCAGGAATGCAAATGGATTGGATTAGCTTACTCAAAGCTCAACAAGCTGATTTCCTTCAACGAGTCAAAAAACCTAAGACTTCTCCTCTATCTTTGCTGGAAAGTCAAGTCAAAGGCTGTCACAGTGAGATTATGGCATTTTGGGGCGAACCATTGGCAAAACTGCTGGGTATGGCTCGTCAACAAGCAGAAATTGTTGCCAAAAATCCCCCGCCTATACCGCCTGAATATCCTGAACCTCCAGACTGGACGATCCCCTTTCCAACATACTTCCAGCAGCAAGCGGAAGATTATATTTTGCGAGAGCAAATTGTTAACCGAGTGATAGGCGATCGCCTGGGCAAACAGGTGAAAAAAGTGCCACAAGATATCTTGAACAACATGGTTCTTGATGATGAGGGAAATTTACGTAACGAAAGCAAATTTTCATACTTGCTAGCAACTAACCCCAAAGTCAGTCTTCAAGTTTGTGCTGCTGATGGAGAAAGTTTTAACAGTATCAAGAAAGACAAAGTAAGATGGTCCATAACACAAGAGGATTTAAAAAATCATCAAATATTAATTTTTCTATGTTTGTTTTATCCATTTACTGGTCAAAGAGGTTACGAAAAACAAGCAATAATGACAGGTTTTTTACCTACAAATCAACTTGAATTTCATGAACCAAAACTGTATGTTACTCCAAGTGAGTTATTATATGCAGGAGGATTGAGTTGGTACTTACAATCACTAGGTGCCAAAAAAGAGACATCGCGAGTCTTGAATGAGATTGTCATCACAGAGACAACTCAGACTCTGGCACCAGAGCATCCGCTTAAAACAATAGTAGGTGATTGGGAATGCTGGCAGACCTTAAAAGGGCATTCTAGGGGAATTAATTGCTTAGCTTTCAGTCAGAGGGGTAATAACGGCAACGCTTCTCCTCTTGTCGCAAGTGGTAGTCGAGGGGAGACAAAGCTATGGGATTTGACCAAGGGTGAGTTAATTGGGACATTATCAGAGCATCCGTGGATCTTATCTGGACTGGTTGATGAAGTGAATTCATTGGCTTTCAGTCCAGACGGGCAAACTTTAGTCAGTGCTGGTGCAGACTCCACAGTAAAGCTTTGGCATGTAGGAGCACAAGACTTAATTGATATTCTGCATAAGCATAATGGCATGGTGCGTTGCGTTGCGTTTACCCCAGATGGACGAATGTTAGCAACCGGCGGAGATGACAGAACAATTATGTTTTGGGACTTGATGCAGCGTCAGGTTTCTACTGCCCTATCTCTAGATGATACCGCTGCTCATTCACTGGCTTTGAGTGCAGATGGGCAAATTTTAGTCACAGGAAGTTACCGCAAAATCAAAGTCTGGCATATCCCGCGACAGAGAGCTATGATAACTTTCGAGCCAGAATTGCTGCACTCGTTAACTGGTCATTCTCATATTGTTCGTGCCTTGGCTGTTAGTATAGATGGAAAAATTTTAGTCAGTGGGAGTCGGGATAAAACGATTAAAATTTGGCAATTGGAAAATGGGGAATTACTCCACACACTTAATGGACATAGAGATGGAGTGTACGCCATTGCATTGAGTCCCGATGGACAAATTATTGCCAGTGGTAGTGCAGATAAAACGATTAAGTTGTGGCATATAGAAACGGGAGAACTGCTTGGTACGTTTACAGGTCATGCTCACACGGTCACAGCATTGGCTTTTACTGCTTCGGGGGAACTTTTGGTAAGTGGGAGTTTGGATAAGACGATTAAAATTTGGCAGCGGAGTTAAGCAAATAACCGCTGTGCATAAGTTCATTTCTCTCTCTTCTATTCAGAATCAGAAGAGAAGAAACACAAAGAAGCTAAATCTTTAGCTCAACTTAATAGGTGGATTTCTTCTCACCTATTAAATAGAAATCTCTTGTCAGTACACTCTCATTAACCTTGATTATCTACTATGAGACTCAACAAAAATCAACTTGATTTATTTGGCACTATCTTAGGAGTTGTTGCAGGTATTTCCACGGTCCTCACTACTCAAGGAGTGATTAATGGAAAACTTGGCGGTAGCATCAGTGGCATTGCTACTGTTTTACTAGGGGTTGTTGTCCAAAGACCGGCGGATGCAGAGCCAACAACCAAACAAGTAGAAGAGGAAGAAGTCAAACAAACAGGGATTTAACGAACCTTATGATTATCTATCACTACGTTTATTAATAAATAAATGATTTCAGCTACCAATAGTCAATTTAGAAGTGACGATTGAACGATTTTTGATTGATGAGTTTAAGGGAATACTAATACCAATTTGAAAAAAGAATGCAACACATCGGTTGAACCCCTCCCCAACCCTCCCCTTACCAAGGAGAGGGTGCCCGATAGGGCGGGTGGGGTTATCTGTCGCAAACATTTTTTTATTTGGTATTACTTCGTAGCGGTAGCGCGGTACTCACGGAGAGAAGCAAGCTACGCCTAGCGGACGCACCTGTAAGGACAGATGGAACAACCATCTGTACTATAGTTATCTGTTCATTGAGTCGTTCACTTACTGAATGGTAAATCCTTGGGGTATTATTGCGTGTTCCAAATCAGCCCCAGTAAGATTTGCCCCTACGATATTCGCGTTTGTTAGATTAGCCTTCTCTAAGTCTGCATCAAATAGGTTTGCACCCTCTAAATTTGCTCCTGTTATATTTGTCTTGCCCAAATCTGCACCTTGTAGGTTTGCACCTTGTAGGTTTGCACCTTGTAAGTTAGCTCTCTCTAAGTCAGCACCAAGCAAGTTCGCATTCTCTAAGTTTGCAGCTTGCAGATTTGCATCTTTGAGTGTAGCTCCCATGAGGTTACACCCCACGCATTCTTTGGTGTCTAGTAATCGTCTAACGTTGGCTGCTACAGATGTTATTGGAACTGGTGTAGATTGCGGCGTCGTTATCAATGGTGTTTGTGATTGAGCGCTAGCGCTAGGCTGGTCAAGCAGAGAAAATACTACTACAAGTACTAGACATACCGCAGTTATGAGCCTGTTAGTTAACTTTTTTGAATTTGATTGATTCATTTTAAATTCAGAGGCTTTGCTTTTATTTAAGCCACAACTAAACTTCCTAATGTTCACTTTAGATAAGTCGATTGCTCAAATCAAA
Source organism: Nostocales cyanobacterium HT-58-2 (assembly GCA_002163975.1). Taxonomy (GTDB): domain Bacteria; phylum Cyanobacteriota; class Cyanobacteriia; order Cyanobacteriales; family Nostocaceae; genus HT-58-2. The sequence continues at coordinate 1,764,559 of CP019636.1, forward strand.
CATTATTTTTATTCAAATTTATAAATTCAAGTTATAAGATTAAGGTATTTATAGTATTACGTGTAAATCTTCTCTTAAAAAGAGTTCTGGGTAGGATAAAGAAAGAGATAAAAATAATTCATCACTCATAGCTGAAAATTCACAACTTCAGGGCTCGAAACTGATGCAGGACAGGCAAAAACAAATTTCACAAGTGGTCGTCACCACACAGCAGATGCGCGATATCGAAGAACGCATCTTTGCAGCGGGAATGCCTGTAGCTGCTTTGATGGAGAAAGTAGCAGGACTGATTGCCCGTCGCGTTCAAAGAGGATGGGGAGAAAGGGAGAGAGGAAGCCGGGTTGGCATTCTCGTTGGTCCCGGTCACAATGGCGGTGATGCTTTAGTTGTTGCCCGTGAGTTGTACTTTCACAGGCTAGAAGTCTTAATATATTGTCCTTTTTCTAAACTCAAGGAATTAACTTCGCAGCACTTGCAGTATGCTAAGAGTCTGGGCATACCGTGTTATGAGACAATTGAGCCCCTGCAAGATTGTGATTTGTTGGTTGATGGGTTGTTTGGATTTGGCTTAGAAAGAACGCTCACAGATCCGATAGCTACCGCCATCAATCAGCTTAATGAATGGAAGAAACTAGTTATTAGTATTGATTTGCCTTCAGGGTTACACACAGATACGGGCGAGGTGTTAGGAACTGCGGTGTGTGCAACGCACACCCTATGCTTGGGTTTATGGAAGCTTGGTTTATTGCAAGACCAAGGTCTTGACTATGTCGGCAAAGCTGAGTTAATAGATTTTGATATTCCCTTGGCTGATATACAAGCTGTCTTGGGTGATTCACCAAGCATTAAACGGATCACAAAAACAACTGCACTCTCGACTTTGCCTCTACCTCGTCCGCCAGTTACCCACAAATACAAGGAAGGACATTTATTACTGATTTGTGGTTCGCGTCGATATTCGGGAGGGGCAATATTAACCGGGTTGGGAGCAAGGGCAAGTGGTGTAGGTATGCTCTCAATTGCTGTGCCAGAATCTCTCAAGCCAATCATGGTAGCACAGTTGCCTGAAGCCCTGATTATTGGGTGCCCAGAAACAGAATCTGGGGCGATCGCCCAACTGCAACTCCCACCAAAAACTGATATCAATTCATTTGATGTGATCGCCTGCGGTCCCGGTTTAACACGAGATGCACGCCCAATCTTACAGGAAGTATTAGATAGCACTAATACTTTGGTTCTCGATGCTGATGGTTTGAATATTCTCGCTGAAATGGGAACCATTTTAACGTTACAAAAGCGACAATATCCTACCGTACTTACACCCCATACTGGTGAGTTCAAGCGCTTGTTTCCTGATGTTTCTGATGCAAACAAAGATAGAGTGCAAGCGGTGCAGGAAGCGGTGGTGCAAAGTGGGGCAGTGGTGTTATTGAAGGGAGCAAGAACTGCGATCGCTAACTCTCAAGGTCAGGTCTGGATAAATCCCGAAAGTACTCCTGCTTTGGCGCGTGGTGGGAGTGGTGATGTATTAACTGGGCTTATGGGTGGATTATTGGCGCAAGCTTCTTCTAAAAAGATTTCTGTAGAGGAAATTGTGGCAACGGCTGCTTGGTGGCATGCTCAAGCAGGGATTTTAGCAGCACAAGAGCGGACAGAGTTGGGGGTAGACGCTCATACCCTGACAAATTACCTCATAGCTGTTTTAGCATCAAGCTTGACAAGATTCACAGATTAAACCCCTTGCACGAATGCAAAACCTGCCCTCATGAGGGGGGGTTTCTCCCCGTTGTAGCAACTGCCGTCCCCCAACCCCTTCTTCTCCCAATTTTGGGAGAGGGATCTAGGGTGTAATACCGTTTCACCTTAAGATTGATACAGATGGCAAGCTTCGGGAGCAGGGGAAGCAGAGGAAGCAGGGGGAGCAAGAAAAGTGATTTGTATCAAGAATTTCGTGAAATGGTGTAAAGCTTTGCTCTCCAAAGAAGAGTGGGCACAGACTTATGCAAGAAGTCTAATGCTTCACTGGAACCTTCATGGTGTACGCTTTGTCTAGGCAAAGCTTCAATTTCTCTGCCAGCACCTGTACATGGGGTTCATCGAGAAGTGTAAGGTGAGAGCCAGGAACATAATGCACATCTATTCCTCCAGCGACTAACTCGCCCCAACCAAATAGCGGATCGTACTGCATACCGACAGCTGTATCCCGATTTTTATCCTCAGTCCGCAAAAGTGTCATTTGACCAGGATATACCTGGAAGGCATATTGCCTTTGAGCTTGGTCATTAGCATCTATAATTTCTAAGTGCTGGTCACCATCAGGTAACTGCTCCGACTTTTCCAACAAACGCTTATATTTCTCTCTAATTTGGTATATTCCCCACTCACGCCAACCCCCTAGCTTTTGCTTAAGATAGACAGGTCCTTGTTGTAAAAAATTATTGATATGCTCGAAAATTCGGATCAGGAAGGGGGCTCGCTTTTCAGTTCCAGGACGACTGGTATCAAGCATAACTAGAAGACCTATTTTCTCCCCTTGAGAGTAGAGTTGCTGAGCTATCTCGAAAGCAGCTATACCACCAAAGGAGTATCCTCCAATGAAATAAGGACCATAAGGTTGAATGGACTGGATTTCTCTAATATAATGGGCTGCCATCTCTTCAAGCTGGGTGAATGGCGGTCGTTCTCCATCTAGTCCTTGTGGTTGTAGTCCATAAACTGGTTGGTCGGGTCCCATATGCAGTGCCAAGGCACGATAACATAAAATTTCCCCACCAAGGGGGTGTACAAAGAATAAAGGTGGTCGGGAACCATTGGGTTGAATTTTTACCAGGGATGACCAAAGAGCTTCTGATTTTTCCTGTCTTTGAGCTGCTGATAAGTCATCGACCAAAGCAAGATCGGATTTTAACCCCTGCTCATCAAGTGCTAGCACTTCTTGTTCGCGGAGCGTTTCGGCAAGAGCTTCCACTGTACCTGATTGGAGGAGCGTGGCTAGGGGAAGTTTTTTGCCAAACTTCTTCTCTATTTGAGCAAATAAGCTTACGGCTAGCAAGGAATGCCCTCCCAAGTCAAAGAAGTTGTCCCTCACGCCAATCGGTTGAATGCCTAAAACTGCTTCCCAAATCTGCGAGATCTGTTGTTCTGCATCATTGCGAGGGGCAACAAATGTTGCTTCCAGCTCTTGCTTGTTTGCTTCAGGTGCAGGAAGGGCAAGGCGGTTTAGCTTGCCATTGGGTGTTAAAGGCAGGGTATCCAAAAATACAAAGGCACTAGGCAGCATATAATCGGGAACCTTATCCTGCAAATAGCGCCGCAGTTCGCTGGGAGTGGGTGCTGGCTCCCGACTGGGAACAATATAGGCAACCAGACGTTTGTCTCCCGGTATGTCCTCACGGGCAACCACTACAGCTTCTTTGACAGAATCATGATTCAGAAGCGCCATCTCGATTTCACTGACTTCGATTCTGAAGCCTCTAATTTTCACCTGAAAGTCTTTTCGTCCCAGGTGTATCAGGCAGCCATCTGGCTCCATGCGTCCCAGATCCCCCGTGCGATAAATTCGTTGACTTCCGCATAGTGGATCAGGCTGAAATGCTGTTTTTGTCAGTTCAGGCTTTTGCCAATAGCCTAAAGCTACGTATTCACTCTTGACGGCAATTTCACCAATAGAACCGCACTCAACTTCAACGCCTGCTTCATCAAGCAGCAGAATCTCTATACCTTCCACTGGGTAGCCAATCGGTACGGTACTGGTGTCGATCTGGGTGTTTTTGTCAACAATGAACTGCCGGACAGTTCCGGTTTCAGTGGCTCCCAGACCAACATACATGGCACAGTTTGAGGAGAAATATTTTTTGTAGAGATCTACATCTCTCCGTAAAACAGGTTCACCGCCAAATATGAGGACGCGAAGTTTGGGAAACTGCTGTTCTTCTGTAAGGATGCCAACGAACTGTCGGAAGAGAGTCGCAACTGAATGGTAAATAGTGATTTCTTCTTGAATGAGCCAGTTGACTAAACTATTCAATCCCTCCTCTTTGACGTTCAAAGGGTAGAGGGATGCACCATTAAGTAAGGCATTAGTGATGCCTCTCATTGCCCCCATAAAACCACAGGAATACAGAAGGGTTGAGCGGTCATTCGGGCTGATACACAAAGCGTTGGTATTATTCATACAATTATGCAGCACGTTGCGATGATTCTGCATAACTCCCTTTGGCTTCCCGGTTGAACCACTGGTATAAATTATGTAAGCAATAGTATCAGGAGATACTTTTAAATCTAAATTATCTGTGGGAAGACTGAAATCAATATCATCAAGGTTCAATATTGGGCATTGCTCCTGAGCTAACTCACGGGCTAAAGCTAGATTTTTATTGTTGGTAACAATTAGAACTGCCTGTGAATCCTCAAGAATGTATGCAAGCCTGGTTTGGGGAGTTGAAGGGTCCATCGGTACATAGATTTTTCCTGTTTTCAAGACCCCAAACATGGCGGTAATAAAACTGGCACCTTCTAGCAACAGTGCGATAGCCCCTGTGGGGCGGTCGCTCTGCGCCATCGCTTCCTTTCCTTCTCCTCGCTGTGATAGGTGTGATACGATAGATCGTGCTAGACGATTAGCTTTTGTATTGAGCTGGTCATATGTAAGTGTTTCGGTCTTGCTTTTAATCGCAATTGAGTTTGGATACCTATGAACTTGTTGTTCAAAACGACTTGCGATTGATTGCTCAATATCTTCTTTTTTGAATTCAATGAAGCCGTTGGGTGGGCTAATAAAACCGCTGGGAACAGGCTGCTTTTGTAGAAGCTCACAGGTGTGTCTGGAAGGATTGTTCATTGATATCCTAAAAATTGTGAGTGATTGTGTTAGCTAGTTCTGCAAGTGTGGGAGTTTAAAGAAAAAAGCGAAAAGATAACCTCAGTTGTATATGTGCAAGCACTCGCTTGAGGTTTAAGCCGAGAGAATAAAATATCCTCTCCACTGCAAGAATTGATTTTGGATGCACGCTGGTTTATCTTGAAATCTCAGATTATGCTTGACTATGCTGCCACAGTAATTCTAGATACCTTAAATTTGGCTCTAGTTCACAAAGATAGATACACTCTGTGTCTTCTCTCTACCATGTCTTACTTATGAGTAGGTGTTTTTCTTGTATCTAAAAGAACAGATTTTCCCTGATTTTCTAAATATATAATCTTAAAACTTTTAAGTAAAATTGTCGCTACAAAGTAGCAAGTTTTTATACAATCTTTATCTTTTCTTTCATACGAAAGCATGAGAGAAAGACACGGAGAGGGAAGTGCCCTTTTGAGTACCCTTCCTTCTCGCCGTGTCTTCTTCGCTTGTAGATGTAGTAGGTTCTAATTACAATGGCAATGATACTTGAGTTGTTGTATGCGCCTTCTCCAAGCAAAGCTTCAATTTCTCTGCAAGCACCTGTACCTCAGGTTCATCGAGGATGGAAAGATGAGAGCCAGGAAGATGATAGACATCTATTCCTCCAGTTACTAAATCACCCCAACCAAAGAGCGGATCGTATATGTCGCCTACAGCGTCAGTCCGAGTTTTATCGTCAGTCCGCAAGAGAGTCATGCAACCAGGATAAGCTTGGAAAGTATACTCACGCAGAGCTTGGTCATTAGCGCCTAGAACGTCTAAATGCTTGTCACCCTCAGGTAAGTGCTCCGACTTTTCCAACAAACGCTTGTATTTGTCTCGGATATGGTAAGTGCCCCACTCACGCCAGCCTACAAGCTTTCGTTGCAGGTAGGCAGGTCCTTGTTGTATGAGATTATTTATATGCAGGAAAAATCTTAGCACAAAGGGCAATCGCTTCTCACTACCCGGACGATTGGTATCAATCATAGCTAGAATACTCACTTCCTCACCTTGAGAGTGAAGTTGCTGTGCCATTTCGTAGGCAACTATACCCCCAAAAGAGTACCCTGCCAAATAATATGGACCTTTGGGTTGAACACTTTGGATTGCTTTAATGTAAAGCGCTGCCATGTCTTCCACGCGAGTTAATAAAGGCTGTTCACCATCTAGTCCTACTGGTTGTAGCCCATAAACTGGTTGTTCTGGTCCGAGATGTACAGCCAAAGGACGGTAACATAGGATTTCTCCACCAAGAGGATGGATACAGAACAAAGGTGGCTTAGAACCTTTGGGTTGAATTTCTACCAGAGAAGACCAAATAGTTGTTGATGTGTCTTGAGTCTTTTCTGATAGCACCTGATTGCTAACGAATAACTCTTTTTCTTGGGAGATCTTCTTCGCAAGAGCTTCCACAGTACCTGATGGAAAGAGGGAGGCGAGAGGAAGCTTGATGCTGAATGTCTGCTCAATGTCTGAAAACAGTCGCACAGCTAGTAGCGAAGTTCCTCCCAACTCAAAAAAGTTGTCGTAGATCCCGACTTGCGGCAGATTCAACACTTGTTGCCAAATACTGGTAAGTTGTTGTTCTAACTCAGTTCTGGGGGCAACATACTCAGTAATCGTCTGTTGTCCTGTAACTGCCAGCCGCTTACAGTCAATTTTACCTGTGTCTGTTAGCGGTATTTCTTGAACCTGGAGGAAACCACAGGAACTTCGCGTTCCAAAGCGATCGCACACTTCTAGTTTTTGCAACTTGGCAACCGAAACCTGGTCAGTGTGCGCAGTGAAATATGCAGATAATTTCTGGACACGATGGGATTTGGTCTGCATATGGCGTCGGACATGAGGGTTGGTTCCATTTAATCCGACAATCAGATGCGCTGGCTTATGGTGCAAGCTAGCAAGGAAGGAATTCAATCCCTGCTCTTTCGACATGACTTCACGACCTTGAGCAAGACGTGAATCCCGATATTCATAACCACGGCTGATACCTGTTCCGCCCCATGTACTTGAACCAAAGCAATAACTTTGCAACCCACTGTTGTATCTCTGGTAATGCCAAAAGCCGTCAAGGAAACTATTAGCGGCGGCATAGGCACCCACATTAAACACTCCAAAAAAACTGATGACTGAAGAAAAGCTGATAAAGACACTGTTTGGCTGGTTCTTAAGGAGTTGATGCAGTACCCAGGTTCCCAATACTTTGGGACGAAGTGTTGTCGCTAAACTATTTTGCGTTTCCTCAATCACCAAACGCTCTTGACCAATCCCTGCTAGATGGACTACCCCATCCAACTCGCATTGCCAGTGGGACTTAGCTTGAGCAACGACTTGTTGCAACTGAGTCAAATCACAAATATCAACGGCTTGGTAAAGAACTTCTCCTCCAAGCTCCTCTAAGGACAAGTAAGCTTTGATACGTGTGGATACAGCATCCCCTTGCTTTAGGTGCTCTTCCCATGTACTTCTTTCTGGCAGAGGAGTCCTGCCTAGCAACAATAGTCGAGCTTGGTAGTGTTGCAGCAGATATCGAGCAATCTCTATGCCAATTTCACCCAGACCACCGCTGAGTAAATACATCCCGCCGTGCTTGAAGGGTAATTCCTGCTTTTGCTCCTGCCGGATGTCAACTTTCTCTAAACGGGGGACTAAACGTTGCCCGTCACGGTAGGCGACCTCTCGTTCCCTCTGAATGATTTGAAGTTCTCGCAGAACATAAGCAGCATTGGCGTCGCCCTGTTCTGCAGATAAATCAATATGGCGACAGTCTAACCAGGGCATTTCCTGAGGAATTGTTTTAATCAAGCCAAGTAACGGTGTTTTCTCGTAAGCAATCTCGTCTTCTGGCTTTGTGGGCTGTGTGTAGCTGGAAATCACAGACAACCGTACGTTTGTCTTTGAACCTTGGATTTTTGAGAGTGCTTGGACTAAGAACAGCAGACTGTAGACTCCACATTCTTGTGCCTGCTCCAGCGCCTCCAGGCTGGAAACTTCTCCCTCATACTCACCATAAGTCCACAGATGCAGAATCTGATCGATTTGAAGATTTGCTTGTTTTAGAGACTCAAAGAGCTGCTGATAATGCTCAGGATTCTTAGGATCGATGGAATAAGAGTTGTCACTGAGTTGAGCAAAGTCTGATCCGACCTCGACAGTCACGCACGGCGCATTGCTCTGACCCAATTGCGCACATAGGCGCAGACCTAATCCCAAGTGATCGTGGAACACCAGAGACTGACTCATTTTTGGTTGAGTGGTGATGGTGACCGCTTCTTTCCGACGCCAAATCTTTTTGTAGAACCAGTCTGGAAGCGTGTTGGCATTGCCAGTGAGGATGTCAATCTGTTTGACAATTGCGTTAAATTCACCTGCTTCAAAGCGCTTTTTCAGTTGCGATCGCTGGATCTTCCCAATTGCAGTTTTAGGTATAGCTTTCTTCTCAACAGGAATGAGATAAGCCGGATTCACTCTTATCTCGCGAACAACGTTCCCCCGGATTTCCTTGAGCAATTCTGCTAATTGGTTGTCATCAGTCAAGGGAGTATGGAAAAAAATGACTAATTGGTCAGTATCGCCTTCGGGATCTCGGACTGCACAGGCAGCAGTATAAGAAACTTCCACCCCATCAACTGCCTCGACGACCGCTTCGATTTCATGACTGTAGTGATTCAGACCGTTGATGATGATGACATCTTTCTGCCGACCAGTGATAGTGAGACGCCCTTGATGGAGAAACCCCAAATCTCCTGTCTTCAACCATCCATCCTCGGTAAACGCCTCTTGGTTGAGTTCAGGATTTTGATAGTACCCATAGGTAATCATCGGTCCAGAAATCTGCAACTGACCAATTGTATCCTCTTGTACCACTTCCCCTTGGGTATTGACAATACGCATTTTAAAACCGGGGATGGGCGCGCCTACTTCCACAAAAGGATAGTCATCCGATGGTAAATTCAACAAATACCGATGTGAGAATGTCACGCCTGCACAAGTCTCGGTCATACCCCAAGCTGAATGCATAGCTTCAGGAGATAGTCCGTGAGGCGCAAGCAACTCTAAAAACCTTTTTGCTGTCTTAGGCACAATCGCTTCAGCCACCGACAACAGAGATTTCACTGTAGATAAATTCCAACTGCGTTGCTGAATGGCTTCTGCCTGAGCGTTAACTAATCCTAGGGCGAAATTAGGTGCCCAAGCGAATGTGACTCGATATTGCTCAATCCAATCCAACCACCTCAGTGGATTTTCTAACACAGCTTCTGCAGGAACGTGGATCTGTTGGGAACCAACATAGATGTCGCGAATAGAACAGCGAACAAGGCTACCTACGTGATCTAAGTTCAACCAATTCAATGAAACATCTTCACGCCTGAAACCGTTCATCTGAGCGCTTGCAGACACATTGCTCAAGATGTTACGGTGGCTGAGCATCACACCTTTAGGAATGCCCGTGCTGCCAGAAGTCAGAATTAATACAGCCAAATCATCAGGCTGACTGATATGCCAGTTTTGGTCAGGTTTACATAAGCATAAATGCTCAATCGTTTCGACTTTAAAGTTTTCCAGACCCAAAAGGTTAGACAAGGAACGCACACCAGGAGCCAATTCTGCATTCGTTAGGATGAGGGGTTGCTCCAATATCTGCCAAGCATTGTGTAGCTTTTGAACAGTCGTGTTGACTGATTCATAAGTTGGAGCAGTCGATATTGGTACAGGGACAAAACCTCCTAAGATACAGCCCCAGAAAGCAGGGATGAAATCCCAATTTTGGTTTAGCTGGAAAATCACTTTATCTTGAGGTTTCAAACCCAGCTTGCGTAGTCCTGCTAGAATTCGCTCCGCTTCCTTCAATAAATCCCCATAGGACTGTACAATCTCAGAACCATCAGCCTGGAGGTAAACAATTCCTTTTTCTGGTACCTGAAGCACTGTGCGTTGTAGAGCTGCTGCCAGAGTGCTCGGATGATCTGCTTCCTCCAGCAGTGGCTCACCATAACTCATAGCTAACGCCTTCGATTCCTGCTGTTGTTGTAGTACCGCAACAGTGTTAACTAAAGAAGTGGGCAGGAATTCTGCAAGCAATTTTTCTTGATTGACATTCTCTGTTACACCCTTACCTTTGTGGTCAGGGAGCAGATCTGATAGATGTAGAGGAAGAAGTTTCTCTTTATACTCTTGAACTATGACTGCCGCCTGCTCGACTTCTGGCACAGATCGCAGTTCCTCTTGCCATCGCTGCACTAAGTTTGAGTCGATCGCTTCCAAATCAAATAAAGCTTGTTCATCCACCAAACCTTGGTCAGTCAAGGGCAGGGCAGACACCGGGACGTAGGCGCTTGGAACTATAGCAGCAGGCAACACGGCTTGTAAGTGGGATTGTAGCTGCTCTAACGAAAATGTTCCTGCTGAGACTATATAAGCAACTAGCTCTCGTTTAGAAGATTCCGCTTCCCGGACTAGCACGACACAGTCATCAATCAGCGGATAGTCCAGTAGAACTGATTCCACGATTTGCTTATCTGTGATATTATTGATAGTTACTTCCATAGCGATCGCCCTCCTAATCTTGTTTTGTGAATTCGATGAAGCCGTTGGACAGACTAGTGGAACAATTGTCAACAAGATGCTTTTGTGGAAGAGCACAGGTGTGTCTGGAAGGATTGTTCATTGATATCCTAAAAATTCTGAGTGATTGTGTTAGCTAGTTCTGCAAGCGTCAGAGTTTGAAGAAAAAAGCCAAAAGACTACCCCACTCGTATGTGTATTTACACTCGCTTGAGGTTTCAGCCAGGAGAGTAAAATGTGCAAGAAGTGATTTTTAACACTCACGGACCTTATCCCAAGACCTCAAATTGTAGCTGACTACACTCCTACAGTGATTTCAGATCCTTTAGAATTTGGTTTAGTTTAGAAATGTAGATACACTTTAAGTCTTCTTTCATGATTTACCTTATTGCAAGGTACTTTTTATTTAGTTAATGTCCTAAGTAATCTTAAGACTTATTAAGTAAAAAAACTGCTAGAACTTAGCAGTTTCATAAAATCTTTATTTAGTCTTTAAGAGAAAATGTTTTAACTGTTCCTTAATGGCACTTTCAAGCGGAGATTTGAGCAGCACAAGAACCTGTATCATGGAATACGAGGTTAAATTCATATGCTTTCTCCAGGCAAAGCTTCAATTTTTCTGCCAACGTTTGTACATCAGGTTCTTCAAGCAGGGAAAGGTGAGAGCCAGGAATATAATGCACATCTATTCCTCCAGTGGCTAGCTCATCCCAACCAAATAGGGGATCGTACTGCATACCTACAGCAGTATCCCGATTTTTATCGTCAGTCCGTAAAAGAGTCATTTGACCAGGATATGTTTGGAAATTATACTGGCGAAGAGCTTGATCATTAGCGCCTATAATGTCTAAGTGCTCGTCACTTTCAGGTAACTGCTCCGAATTTTCCAACAAACGCTTGTATTTCTCTCGGATTTGGTATGTGCCCCACTCACGCCAACCTACAAGCTTTTTCTGTAGGTAAAAAGGTCCCTCTTGTAAGAAATTATTGATATGCTCGAAAACTCTCATAAACCAGGGTGATCGCTTCTCTGAACCTGGGCGACAAGTATCAAGCATAACTAGAAGACCCAGTTTCTCACCTTGAGAGTGAAGTTGCTGTGCCATCTCAAACGCAACCGTACCTCCAAAAGAGTAACCGCAGATAAAGTAAGGACCATTGGGTTGAATTGTCTGGATTTCTCGAATGTAGTGAGTTGCCATATCTTCAACGCGAGTTAAGGGAGGTTGTTTTCCATCTAGTCCTAGTGGTTGTAGCCCATAAACTGGTTGGTCTGATCCAAGATGCCGTGCCAAAGGACGGTAACACAAGATTTCTCCACCAAGAGGATGTATACAAAACAAAGGTGGCTTAGAACCTTTGGGTTGAATTTTTACCAAGGATGACCAAGGATTTGTTGAGGTGTCCTCACCTGCATCTATCAAAACATAATGACCAACAGCTTTTTCCTCTCCACTGCGCAGCATCATAGCAAGAGTTTCTACTGTACCTGACTGGAAAAGGCTGGCCAAAGGAAGTTTTTTGCCGAATTTTTGCTCAATTTGTGCAAATAAGTGTACGGCTAGTAAGGAATGTCCCCCAATATCAAAGAAGTTATCGTGTATGCTCACGGGGTGGACGTGTAAAACGTCTTCCCAAATCTGCGCTAACTGGCGTTCTAACTCATCACGAGGAGGTACAAAGTTTGCCTCCGGCTCTGGCTTTGCAAGTTCAGGTGCTGGAAGAGCGCTACGGTTAACTTTGCCGCTGGGAGTGAGGGGCAAGCTTTCCAACAATACGAAAGCGAATGGCACCATGTACTCAGGCAGCTTTTCTTTAAGGAAGTGACGCAAATCACTGACTATGGGTGCTGGCTCTTGATTAGGAACAACGTAGGCTACCAAACGTTTTTCGCCCCTGACGGCTTCACGAGCAACGACTACAGTTTGAAGTACCGCTGGGTGTTGGTTTAATACAGCCTCTATCTCTCCCAATTCAATGCGGAAGCCCCGTATTTTGACTTGGTAATCACTGCGTCCGATGAACTCAATACTACCATCACTTAAGAACCGAGCTAAGTCCCCAGTTTTGTAAAGCCGTGCCCCTTCTTTTTGGGTAAAAGGGTCGGGAATGAATTTCTCATCTGTTAATTCTGGGCGGTTGAGGTAACCTCGGGCTAGTCCCAAACCACCAATGTGCAGTTCCCCTGGCATACCAACGGGGACTGGTTGCATGTGAGAATCAAGCAGATAAATTTGCGTGTTTGCGATCGCGCGACCAAGAGGAACAATTTTTACCCGTTCATCCTGTTGTGCTGGAATCGGATAGGTTGCAACAATTCCACAGGTTTCTGTTTGACCAAACATATTGATTAATTGTGCCTGATGCTGGAAGCCAAACCTCCACTGAGTGGGAATATCAGAGAGTAATGGTTCGCTTGCAGAGACAATCAAGCGCAATTTGTTGTCTAATAAAGCTTGTCTTGTTTGAGGCTCTAGGCTATCTAGCGTATGAATGCAGTTGCGCCAATAAGAGGGAACGATGTCAATCACCGTGACATCGTATTGTTTCATTCCTGCAAACAGTGCTCTGGGGTCTGTTCTCTCTTGGGAAGTCGCAATTTTAACAGTAGCACCTTGAGCCAGTGGCACCATGAATTGTCTAACGGAAGATGAGAAAGCAATCGATGCTGTATGCAAATACACATCTTCTGTTGTAATACCTAGTGCTTGCCCCATTGCTTGGGCGTAATGACACAAGTTAGCGTGTGTGACTTGAACCCCTTTGGGTTTTCCAGTTGAGCCAGAGGTATAAATCACATAGGCTAAGTTGGCAGTTGTTGCAGTCTGGTTTAAGTTTGCTTGTGAGTGTTGAGCAATTGATTGGCGATCGCCATCAAAACAAACAACTTGCGCTGTATGTTCAGGTAATTCTGTTTTCAAAGACTCTTGGGTCAATAACACCAGAGGTTGAGAATTGTGCAACATGAACGCCAAGCGCTCTTTAGGATACGTTGGATCTAGAGGCACGTAAGCTCCACCCGCTTTGAGAATCCCTAAAAGTCCTACGACCATCTCAAGGGAACGTTCTACAAAAATGCTCACTAGGACTTCTGGACCAACCCCCAAGGTCCTCAAGTAGTGTGCTATTTGATTAGCACGACTATTCAACTCTCGGTAGGTGAGTTGTTGGTCTGCAAACATCACAGCCACAGCATCCGGGGTTCGCTCCACGAGTTGTTCAAATAACTCATGAATACACTTATCCTGGGGATAGTCTGCGTGAGTCTGGTTCCACTCAACAAGTAACTGGTGACGCTCGCCTGCTGTTAACAATGGCAATTCGTTAATATGTTGCTCTGGGTTAGTAACAATTCCCTCCAATAATGTCTGGAAATGTCCACTCATGCGGCTGATTGTAGCTGCATCAAACAGATCAGTGTTGTATTTCCACTCTCCCTGTAGTCCTTGTTCTGTTTCCGTGATTGACAGTGTTAAATCAAACCTGGAGGTAACGTTATCCAAGTTGAAGGGTGTTAAGGTCAGTCCTGGCAACTCCAATGTTTGTCTGGGTGTATTCTCCATGACAAACATCACCTGGAACAAAGGGTGATACGAGAGCGATCGCTCTGGTTGCATTTCTTCAATCAGCTTGTCAATGGGCAAATCCTGGTAGGCATATGCGGACATTGCAACTGATCGCACCCTTTGCAAGAGTTCTCGAAAGCTAGGATTGCCTGACAGATTGGTGCGTAGTATTAGTGTGTTGACAAAATATCCAATGAGACTTTCTAGCTCTGGCAAATTTCGACCTGCGATCACAGAACCGACGAGGATGTCAACTTGATTGGTATAGCGATACAGCAGGAGTTGAAAAGTTGCCAACAATGTCATGAACAGTGTGACACCTTCTTGATCTGACAGTGCACGAAGTGCTGAAGATAGACTCTGGGGTAATATGAAGGATTGCTGTGCACCACGATAAGTCTGAATTGGTGGTCGTGGTCGATCTGCGGGCAACTCTAGTACTGGGTTTGCACCCACGAGTTGCTGTTTCCAATAGTTAAGTTGATTGTCTAGCACTTGACCAGAGAGCCATTGACGTTGCCAAACAGCAAAATCAGCATACTGGATGGGCTGTTGTGGCAGAGGATTGGGCTTTGTATTTAAGAATGCTTTGTAAAGGTTGACTAATTGTTCAAACAAAATGCTCATAGAAGAGCGATCGGCGGCGATGTGGTGCATGACCAATAGCAGGATGTGCTCTTGTGATGATAGCTCCAGCAAACAGGCGCGTAGCATCAAATCAGATATTAAGTTGAAGGGGCGTTGTGCCTCATTTTGTAGCAGCTGTTGTATTTGGGTGTTGCGCTCAGTTTGGGGACAATCCTTGAGATGAATCACTTCCAATTCCACTGACTGAGACTGATGAATCACCTGTAGCGGGTTGCCATCCTGTGTTGTGTAGTTAGTTCGTAGAACTTCATGGTGAGCGACAATGGCATTTAAAGACTGTTGCAGCACCGCTACATTCAAGTCGCCTTGCAACTTCCAAGCCTTAACGATGTGATAGGCTGAATCATTGGTTTCCATTTGTGCCAGAAACCACAATCGTTGCTGGGCAAAAGATAAAGGAGCGGGTTCATAGTCAGTTCTTTTAGGAATGGTCTGCTGCCTTTTGACATCAGCACTTTTGTTTTTAAGCTCTAGCTTCAGTGGAACCCTGTTAGCTGGTGAGAGAGCGACAATCTTTTTGCTGATATCATCCATATTTCGTAACCCTCATTGCTATTACTTAATTAATGGACATGAACAGAAGTCATCCGTCTATGAGATTTTTCTCATCTTTCATCCTTCAGAAATACTACTAATGAAACTTATCCTTTCTTCCAGTGAAAAGAGAAGTTTTTCCTCTTTTTATGACTACATGGAAGATTTTGCCAAAAGATTAGCATTATGGCTTAGCTAAATCTAAGTTTTCAATTTTTCCCATTTTTTACTAAATTCTATCTACTGGCTGTCTCAGAAATGAGATCTATCACTCGAATGCAAATAGAGCATTTGAATAAAGTTTTAGAAGTTGTCATACAAGCCATATTTTCTGTTTGACTACAGTGTTCGTTTTAGCTATTTCGGAAAGAATTCTAAAAAAGTCAAAACAATCTCATCATCTTTTTGAGTTTATCAGTAGAAACTTGAGTTGAGAATTTAGAGGCAAAAATACATTGAAATCAGTAGTTAGGCAAAATTAAAGTTACGAATGGAGGCAGGAAACTCTTAACAGAAAACGGACAACAGCACAGAGAATGTGTAATTAATTTTGTTTAGATACTTACCTAGAAACGAAAACGTGCAGTTTACCTTTTATTTTTGACAGTAAAGAACATCAATGGTATACTTTTAAACAATGGTCAAAAATTTTTACATGGTATTTTTGCTCGTTACGATTCAGAAATATAATCTTGACAGCTTATAAATAAATTATTTTATGATTGATGAAATAAAAGTGCTGCTATGCTCAAGCACTTTTATAAAATCTTTATCGGCTCTTTAAAGAAAATTTATTAACTGTACTTATATATTTATCCTTAATTAAGTCAGAGCAATATTAAATCACAAATTCAAATTAAAATAGACCAAAAATTAGATAACTTTTCATAATTTTAAGGAAAACTTAGAGTTACGTACTGTTTAACTTTGGATACCCTCACTGATAATCACTGATAAATTTGTGTCTTCAGTATTGATGCACCTGATGATTTTTTGTTTCTTAAATAAGTTTAATTATCCAGTCATGCTGGAGCAAAAGCTTCTGGCGGAATTGGTACAGGTTGGGGGGTTGCCAAGCAAGTTCCCTGTCTGTACCAAATGCCCTCAATCTCGAAAGCCTCAAATTCGGTTGTTAGGATTGCCCAAGTTTGCTCGTTGAGTCCGCCTGAGTAAGTCCAAGTAAATCGGCTTTCATTGCGTAGTCGTTGTTCTAGTTGTAATAAATCTTCAGGTAGCCAAAATCGGCTCATCGTCCTCTGAGTAGCAATTTCAGGAGAGGTTTGTAACATCTCAGACATTGGCTTATTCACAATGATTTGCTTGTGATTATCCTGTCTGACAATACTAACCGGACGTTCATTTTCAGCAGCAGCAACCATTCGGCGCAATAACTCTACTGGTAAGTGCAACTGACTGCAAAAGACTTCACCTCCTACAGGCAAGAAGGGTTTGGTAGTTTCGGCGGATACATTTGGTTTCTGAGATGCCATCCATTCGTAAAACTCGATGGGTTGCTTGCAGCGTTTCCACTCTATTCGCACTTTTCCCTTGATTTTTGCTGCCGTTTCGCTCAAAGCATACCCATAACTTTGAGCTAGGTGGATAGCATCTTGTTTGGTTGGGGCAAGAATAGCAACCCCTTCGTGGGACAGTTTACAGTTCCAGCCTGCTTGGTTTAAAAGTTTAAGAACACTCACACTCATCTGTTTTTACACTTTCACAATAGTGATGTAAGCATGAACAGTTTGCTGCTAAATCATGAATAAGCTGTTGCGCATATAACTTGCACCCTTTTCGTTGTGACTGTCATGAGTCTTTAGTCGTTTGCCTTTTATCATTCCAAGCAAATACGGGCAGGTTTGGAAACCTGCCCCCGGATGACTGAAGAATAAAGGACGACCCTGATAAGAGGATATGCAATTGAAATACGTGACAGCTTATACTCCTACTGTTGCAACCAAAATATAGTAAACAAAAGTGAGGAAATTATGTGATTTAGTAGCATATTTTGAGGCGTAGTGTTAAAAAATCTTTACAAGATGGTTATGAGTTCACAAAGGGTGAGTGTTCTTAGGAGTGCACCCCGAAACAATTTATACCCTCCAAGAATTTTTCATTGCTTGAAGTTTCTGAAAGTGGTAGATTTCTACATCTATACTGGAGCAAAAGCTCCTGGCGGAATTGGCACAGGTTGGGGGGTTGCCAAGCAGGTTCCCTGTCTGTACCAAATCCCCTCAACCTCGAAAGCCTCAAATTCAGTTGTCAGGATTGCCCAAGTTTGCTCGTTGAGTCTACCACAGTAAGTCCAAGTGAATCGGATCTCGTTGCGTAGTCGTCGTTCCAGTTCTGCTAAATCTCCAGGTAACCAAAATTGAGTCATGACCCTTTGTGTCACAATTTCAGGAGATGTCTGTAACATATCAGACATTAGCTTGTTAACAATGATTTGCTTGTGGTTATCTTGTCTGACGATACTGACTGGACGCGGATTTTCAGCAGCTGCAACCATTCGGCACAGTAATTCTATTGGTAAATGCAATTGACTGCAAAAGACTGCATTGCCCACTGGTAAGAGGTGATGGTTCAGAGCGCCCACCCGACAAGGACTATCGCCAGTTTCGGTAGGTGCAGAAGCTTCCTCAGATATCATCCACCCGTAAAACTCGATGGGTTGCTTGCAGCCTCTCCATTGTATCCGCACCTTACCCTTGATTTTGACTGCAGTTTCAGTTAAAGCAGACCCGTAGCTTTGAGCAAAGAGGGTGGCGTCTTGCTTTGTGGGGGCAAGGATAGAAACCCCCTCGTGAGACAGTTTATAGTTCCAGCCCGGTTGGTTCAGGAATCTAAGTACATTCGCACTCATCTTTCACACCATTGGACTCGTTATGTAAGCAAATAAAAGTTTGTTGCCAAATCATTTTTTGTTCTTGCTCAGGGATACCCAAGGTAGAAGTAATGATGGCGAAATCCCCTGGTGTGGGTAGCACTTCCCCTCTAGCAAGTGCTTGCAAGTTTTTTACACCAGAGTATTTGAGTTTTGTCATATTGGCTTGAACCAATTCGGCAATTGTTCTTGGCGGGCTTGGTTGTTCAGGTTGTGAGGAGTCACCAGCTGTTCTTTTAGCTAGCCACTCCCGGAGCATTTCTTCTAGTGCGTCGCTTTGGGATACACCCTCACGAGCGCAGATACTTTTGAACTCCCGTGCCAACTCCACCGGAACATAGCCGCTAACCTGCTTGTAATCAGCAGAACGCCTTTTGTCGGTCATTTTGTTGAGTGTTCATAATCATGTTTGTCTTTATTTTCTCTCAAGGACACTTAAATAAATCAAGAATCCCACGGCTTTAGCGTTAGCAAAGCCGTGGTTATGTTAACCTGCCATAACTTGTTTCGCAACTTCTTAAAAATTATTTGGTTTCTTCGGCTTGCGACTAGAAAAGTCACCTAGCAAACCCATAAGGATAGGAAGCAGTGATATTACGTAGAACTCTTCTGCATTTTGTGTTTTGACGATTCAATTTAGCTGCTACGAGTGTACTTCTGTAAATTTGCCGGAATCTTTGCTGGTACAGTCCAGAAGTAAACTGTTCTACCGTCTACTTGCTCAACTTTCTCAGGTTTCCAATCGCCCATGTCAAAAGCGTGCGATACAATACGGGTACCTGGTTTGAGTTTCAATAGCTGTGGAATCAACTTGACATTGAGTTCGGGTAATAAGTAGAGAGTTACGACTGTTGCATCGCTAAAGTTACTCTTGAACAAGTCTTGTTGCAGAAACTGCACTTGACCTGTGACACCCGCTTTTTTGGCGTTTTCGTTTGCCTCTTTGATGCGTTCTGGGTCAATATCTATACCAACAGCTTTCTTGACTTTATACTTTTGTACTGCAGCAATGGGAATCCGTCCATCACCACTGCCAAGGTCATATAGAGTATCTTTTGAGGTGACATTGGCGATTTTTAACATTCTATCAACGACTTCTGGAGGTGTTGGTACATACACAACATCAGGTGTTCGTTCCGCAGGTTGGGGTGTGGAAGTGGGACTAGACCGCTGCTGTACTTCTACAATGGAAGGCGATGCTTCATCCTGTACTTGGGAACTCACTTGCTCTTGCTGAGTGCAACCAGCCAACATCAGGCTACCTACACTCACTGTTGTAAACAAAACCTTGAACATTGCCTGTAATTTCATGACATCTCTCTCCATGAATTAAGGATTTGTGGAGGTGGTTCGTTGACGATTGAGGAGAAGTAAAGGAATACCTGTTAAAAGAACAATGACTCCAGTGATACCTCCAATACCTGCATAAGTTAGACTGGAGTAAAGCAGGTACCCACAAATTGCACAAAATAGCAATGGTGTCCACGGGTAAAGAGGTACACGGAAAGGACGGGGCACATTTGGCTCTCGAGAGCGCAACACTAGTAATGCTACTCCAGATAGTAGAAAAAAGAACCAAAACACTGGAGCAGTATAGTCAACCATTGTTTCAAAGCCTTTGCGGGTTACAGCACCGAGTACCACCAATGCAAAGGAAATTGCTCCCTGAACCAATAAGGCATTCGTTGGAGTTCCAGTACTCTCTTGCCAGTGTCCTAGGAATGAGAATTTCCGAAAGTCTCGCCCTAAAGCGTAGTTAGTACGGGCACCAGTAAAAATAGTGGCGTTGACTGCACCAAGGGCTGAAACCGCAATTAAGAAGCTCACAAATCTTGCTCCGTTTTCTCCAACAGCGCGACGCATCAAATCAGCTGTTGGTGCTTCTGACGAAGCCAAACTTGCAAGTCCCAAGCCATGAATGAATGCCAGGTTGATCAACAGAAAAATCACTGTGATGATGGCAATGCTTGCTAATAATGCACGTACCATGTTGCGTTTGCCATCCCGTACTTCTGCTGAAATATAGGCAGCTTCATTCCAGCCGCCATAGGTTAGCAAGACAAAAATCATTGCCTGTCCAAATGCAGCATTTTGAGTAGCTGTCGTTGATGTCTCTGGCGGTGCTTGTGCAGCAAAGACCAGACTTATAATCATGATCAACAGTAAACCCACGACTTTTGCGATCGTAAGCCAGTTCTGAACCCACTTCCCTTGCTGCACGCCCAGAATGTTCAAACCTGTCAAGCAAATGACGACACCTGTCGCGTAAATGGCTGAAGAGTATTGCCCGATAGGCAGCAACTGAGAAGCATAATCCCCGAAAACGAAGGCTGGTAAGGCGATGGAACCAGTTTGAATGACACTCATCCGCGCCCAAGCAAACAAGAAGGCAGGGCTTTTGCCAAAAGCACGCATAAGGTAATGATAAGTCCCTCCAGCATCGGGATAGGCGGTGGTCAACTCTGCATAGCATAGAGCCCCAACCAAGGACATCACTCCACCTAGCAACCATGCCAGCAGTGCAACACCTGCATTTTGTGTGTTTGCTGCTACGAAAGCTGGCGTCTTAAAAATGCCTACGCCGACTACCATACCTACAATTAGGGCAACTGCGTCCATTATTGAAAGGGTAGGCTTCGGCACTGTTACTTTTGTTGCCATATAGTAGATCACCTGGAAATTGTAGTCATCAGCCAGGAGGAAACAACCTTAAAGCTTAAGCTGCTGTGGAAACACTTTAATCTGCACTAGGTATACTTCAGCTTCCTAGATATCTGTTGAGAAGAAATTTTGTATACACAGATTTTATATCTTGTCAATGCCATAAATCTGTCCTTCTTGAAAGAATGTTAATTGCTTAGGGCTCTATTAAGTGTGGTTAAGCCATATGAACCAATAGTGAAGGTTTTCTGAAAAAAAATTTATATATTTTTTATACTTTGGAGTCAAAATGAATTTCTCAAGGGAAAACTGGGTTTTTTGGAGAAATCCGGTTTCCAACGCAGCACATTCTACGCTTTGGCAAAATTGGCTTTTACAAAGCCTAAAAACCTGCGATAGTTTGCCCGCACAACTTTCCATTGCATCAAAATATGTATGAGAATAAACGCCAAAAATGTATAGGCGAACCAAAAATGAGAGCTTCTTGCTATACCGACAATTGCAGAATTTTGCGGGAATATGTCTGGTACAAGAATCCCAAAGAATTTTACGTTATTGCTTCTATAAGAGTTAGATAGGAAGAAGCCAGTGACAGGAACCGCCCACATGAAGATATAAAGGCTAGTATGTAGAGCAAATGTTTTCCACCACTCCTTGGTCAACTTGGGCGGACGTTTTGTGTACTTGCTCCACCACACACGCAGCAGCGTCAATATCCGCCAAGTCAGTAAAGCTACCGTCACAATTGCAATAGATTTATGAAACTCATAGACTGGATCTCGAAAAAATAGCTCATCAGGTAGCCGAGCCATCGATGAACCACTGACAAACAGTATCAAATAACAGCTTGCCATGATCCAGTGTATGGACATCAGTTGCTTGAAGGCAGAATTGATTCTGGGTTTAGCGTTGCTCTTTTTGACTGGTTGTAGCGTACTCATAAATCAAATTTCAATGCCTTGACAGCTTACGTTACATTTCTTAGTGTCTGTAAGCTTTATGAATCGACAGTGAAAGTTTGATGAAAAATTTTTTATATTATTTTTATATTAGGGCTCTTGACTAATTGGTTAATCCTCATCATTTACTAAATTCTCAATGGATTTCTCTGTTGGTGGCTCGCCAGAAACAATCACGTACTCAGTTTGGTTGTGAGAATTATTCCCCCATCGATCCAAAACATCTTTAATTAAGACTTCTTGCACCCAAATCTTAGCCACCACTGTCAGGGGTAGTGCAAGAAACAAGCCCAAGAAACCAAAGAATGTCACAAAAAATAACTGAGAGATTAAGATGAAAGCTGGTAGTAGAGACACTTGATGCGCCATAACAATTGGCGTGATGAAGTTGCTTTCAGTCTGCTGAATGATAAAGTAGAGAATTAAGACAGCAACAGCTTTCCAGGGAGCATCTAAAAGGGCGATCGCCATTGCTGGTATCACGCTCAGTGTTGGACCTAGATTAGGAATCAAGTTCAAAAATCCCGCTAACACTCCCAAAGCCAGTGCTGAACGTACACGCAAAATTGACAAGCCAATCACGCTCATCAGTCCCACGACACTCATAGCAATGAAAGCGCCTGTGATCCATCCCTCCAATGACACCTCACATTTATCCAAAATGCCATCCACTCGCCGTCGATAAAATGAGGGAAACAGCCGCACAAATACCTTGCGGTATGCTAAGGGGTCCACTAAGAACATCCCTGTCAACACTAGCACCAGTAAAGTCTTGAGGACAACTTCCAAGGAACCAGAGACCAATGCCAAGGAGCTTCCTACTGCACGATTGATAAAAGGTTGTGCTTGTTGAATCAAGCTATTTAAGTCGGGTACATAGGGAGTCAGCTGAGTAGGAATGCGGTTTCTTAGGTAGTCCAACCAAGTATTCAATCGATTTAATCCTTGAGGAACCTGTTTTGTGAGTGCTTGAAACTCAACGGCAAAAGGTGGTACAACCAGCAGGAAAAAACCCACAATCAAGGCTATGAAGATAGCCACTGACAACAAAACCGCGACGCCACGCTTCATTCCTGAGCGCTGGAACCTACGAGCCAGTCGATTTAAGGTAGTCGCCAAGACAACTGCAGCAAACATCAGCAACAGGACTTCCCGAATCTGCCACAGAATGTACAAAGAAAGAACTATGGCGATTAAGCCAATCCATTGACCTAAATTCACTACCTAACTCCTGGCTGTAGAATAACTTCTATTCTTCTTGATGCATGTAGGCTAGATGATTCTAGCAGTTCCCGCCTAGATGTTTTCTGTTAATTTTGCTGTCGCTGGAAGCGCCATAACAAAATACCCATCATAAGAACGGTTGGCAAAAAAACCATAATAAGGGCGTTAGTTGCTGTCGCTGGAATATATAGACTGGGAAAAACATACTTAATCAAGACGGAGAGTCCAGCCGACAGAATAAACACTTTTAAAACAAATCCAAATTGATTTTGCATAACAAGTACGGCAATTCACATTTATTTGGGGGGGTAGATACGAACTAAAAAGATATGTCTCAGTCTTTAAAATAAATTCAAGCAGAGCAATAGACAACACTCTGCTTCTACAACAGCGCCATGATTTACTTGCCAGTGTCGCTGCTGCTCTTCCTGGTGTTATTACTGCTACTACCTTTTCTAACGCTATTATCACGTAGACCTAGGATTGAAAAAATTCTTTCTAAGAATTCTTTTGGAATTTTGAATTTGTAAAGTGGAAGGTACATCAAAGAATGCCAGTTGAGACTAATAATAATAAACGTCAAATCAAACCGCCTAAAATACGTCAGTTTGGCGGAAGCTTACTCATTCTGTTGACTCTTCTTTTTCTCCTAAACTTGATTGTTCCCAGCTTTTTGGGTCCTAAAGTGCAGCAAGTTCCCTATAGCGATTTTATTGCTCAGGTACAAGCAGGGAAAGTGGATCGGGCAATTGTGGGTGGCGATCGCATTGAGTACTCTGTGAAAACTCAGACTCCAGATGGTCAACCTGCCGAACAAGTCTTGACAACGACACCGATCGCTATTGATCTAGATTTACCCAAGATTCTTCGAGACAATAATGTAGAGTTTGCCGCACCACCACCAAACCAAAATGGTTGGCTTAGCACTCTTTTAAGCTGGGTCATACCACCATTAATTTTCTTTGGTATTTGGGGCTTTTTACTCAATCGGGGTGGCGGTGGTCCTGCTGCACTGACTGTAGGTAAAAGTAAAGCTCGCATCTACTCCGAAGGCAGCACTGGTGTAAAATTTAGTGATGTTGCTGGCGTAGATGAAGCCAAAGCCGAACTCGAAGAAATCGTAGATTTTCTCAAGAGTGCTGATAAATACACCCGTTTGGGAGCGAAAATTCCCAAAGGAGTGTTGGTCGTAGGACCTCCAGGAACAGGGAAAACACTCCTGGCAAAAGCCATTGCTGGGGAAGCGAGTGTCCCCTTCTTCAGCATCTCTGGTTCAGAATTTATCGAACTGTTTGTTGGTGTAGGTGCAGCACGAGTCCGCGACTTGTTTGAGCAAGCAAAACAGCAAGCTCCCTGTATCGTCTTTATTGATGAGTTAGACGCATTAGGTAAGTCTCGTGGTGGTGCGGGTCCTATCATGGGTGGTAATGATGAACGGGAACAAACCCTCAACCAGTTACTCACTGAAATGGACGGCTTTGATGCCAACACAGGTGTGATTATCATCGCCGCCACCAACCGTCCGGAAGTTCTTGACCCCGCATTACGCCGTCCTGGTCGCTTTGACCGTCAAGTGGTTGTGGATCGTCCTGACAAAATTGGTCGTGAAGCGATTCTCAAAGTTCATGCCAGAAATGTCAGATTGGCTGATGATGTTGACTTGGGAACCATTGCTACAAGAACACCTGGGTTTGCTGGGGCAGATTTAGCCAATTTGGTCAACGAAGCTGCACTGCTTGCTGCACGTCAAAATCAGCAAGCAGTGACGATGGCAGATTTCAACGAAGCCATTGAGCGCGTTGTTGCTGGTTTGGAAAAACGCTCTCGGGTTCTCAATGAAACTGAGAAAAAGACAGTTGCTTATCACGAAGTTGGTCACGCCATTATCGGTGCTTTGATGCCAGGAGCTGGTAAAGTCGAGAAAATTTCTGTTGTCCCTCGTGGTGTTGGGGCTTTGGGTTACACAATTCAAATGCCTGAAGAAGACCGCTTCTTAATGATAGAAGACGAAATTCGCGGTCGCATTGCCACCCTGTTAGGTGGACGTTCCGCAGAAGAAATCGTCTTTGGTAAAGTGTCTACAGGTGCTAGTGACGATATTCAAAAAGCGACTGACCTTGCAGAACGCTATGTTACTCTATATGGAATGAGCGATGAATTGGGTCCTGTTGCCTTTGAAAAAATTCAACAGCAGTTTCTTGAAGGTTACACAAATCCTCGCCGTCCAGTCAGCCCCAAAGTGGCAGAAGAAATTGACCGTGAGGTGAAGCAAATCGTGGATAGTGCCCACCATATTGCTTTGAGTATTCTGCAAGAAAACCGCGACTTACTTGAACAGACCGCACAGGAACTGTTGCAGAAGGAAATTCTTGAAGGCGCACAACTGCGAGAACATCTCAACCAAGCGAAAGCACCAGATGAACTCAATGAATGGTTGCGGACGGGTAAGTTATCTCAAGATAAGCCTTTGATGCAAAGTTTGCTCGTCTAAGAATTTTGGATTGAAGCCGTAATTGAAAAGCGATCGCACTTTTAGGTAGGCGATCGCTTTTTTTATCTCAAAGATTGCTGCATATTTCAATAAGACGCGATCGCAACCATTCTTGCGCAGGATGACGATGATTTCGCTCGTGCCACATCATCTTTAAGATGGATGGTGCGATTTCAATCGGTAGCGGAGCAAGATGAAGTTGCTCAACTAGTCCGCTCATTTCAACGATTCTAGTTGGAAGAATTGCTATGAAATCGGAGTTAGCAACTATTCGAGGAGCGATCGCAAACTGATTCACCGTGAGCGCAATTCGGCGTTGCAATCCACGCTCTTGCAAAATGGGATCAATCAGTCCAGTTGATTCGCCAGTCAGGGTTACGAGTAGATGTTTGGCTTGCACGTAACGTTCCAAGGTCAATTTCTTGCCTGCAAGAGGATGATCGCGGCGCATCACACAAATAAAAGGTGAAGTCAGCAGTGTATGGGATCTCAACCGTGCGCTTGGATGGGGAAACACACCAACTGCAACATCAATTTCTGCCTGCTCTAAAAGTATTGGAGCATTGATGTGAGTATTTGGGATAATTCGCACATCGATGTCAGGAGCAGATTCTTCCAGAACAGCAATCAATTTAGGCAATATCAGATTTGCTGTGAGGTCATTCATCGCAATGGTAAATGCAATAGTCGCGGTTGCTGGGTCAAATTGGCTCGGCTCAAGAGTCCGACGAATTTGAGTCAATGCATCTCGAATCGGCTGCCAGATTTCCATTGCTTTCGGGGTTGGGCTAACTCCGCTTGGCACTTTGACAAACAGTTCGTCGTTAAGCAGGTGACGCAGGCGCTTGAGTGCGTTACTGACTGCGGGTTGAGTCATGTGCAAGCGATCAGCCGCACGAGTGACGTTGAGTTCTGTCATCACAGCATCAAAGACGGTCAAAAGATTGAGGTCGAGTTGTTCATAATTCATTTCTGTGATGACTGTCATGCTGATTATTAATTAGACAATATAATATCGCGCTCGTATCCTCAAGATAGAAGCGATAAAGAGGGGAGTTTGATCATGCAACTCAAAGACCAGAGCATTGTAATTATTGGCGGTAGTTCTGGAATTGGTTTGGCTACTGCTAAACTTGCTAA
Organism: Nostocales cyanobacterium HT-58-2; assembly: GCA_002163975.1. Taxonomy (GTDB): domain Bacteria; phylum Cyanobacteriota; class Cyanobacteriia; order Cyanobacteriales; family Nostocaceae; genus HT-58-2. Next base: position 1,791,113 of record CP019636.1, read on the forward strand.
AGAATATGGAGCTAATGTAACTATTGCTGCGCGGACACCAGAAAAGCTGCAAAAAGCAGCCGAAGTGCTAGGGAATGTTCGGACTATTGTCGCAGACATATCCCATGAAGCACAGGTTAAGCAGATATTTCAGGAGTTGGATCAGGTCAATCATCTTTTTGTAGCAGCAGGTAGCCTCTCAACAGGCAGGACTGAAACAGATGGAAAAATTGCTAGCACTCCCTTAGAGGAACTGAAACATCCAATTACAGAAAGAGTTTTTGGAGCAATCTATGCTATTCGTCATGCCCTTCCTAAAATGTCAGAAGGCTCTATCACGCTGATGTCTGGTTTGTTTTCCACACGACCAATACCAGGTGTTTCAGTCATTGCAGCGGCTGTTGCGGGGATTGAAGCAATGGCAAGAACTCTGGCTTTAGAACTTTCACCCATTCGCGTTAATACAGTCTCCCCTGGATATATTGATACTCCTCTGCTGCAAGCCGCATTTGGTGATCAATATGAACAGGTGATACAGGCACAGGCTGCAACACTTCCTACAAAAAAAATTGGTACGGCTGAGGAAACCGCAAGAGCGATTCTGTTTCTAATGACCAACGGCTTCATGAATGGAGAAGTCTTGCACATTGATGGTGGTGGACGATTTATCTAGGAGGTATTGAGAATATAACACCTTGCTGCATCAGAAATTTTGGAATGCTGTGGATTCGAGTTCAACAAATAGTCAACCAGCTAAAAATTTGTTCAACCGTCAGTTCCAATTCGATACCATTAGGGATTGGCAACTGAGCTGAACCTTGATAAACTTCCACTCGCTGACCAGGAAACACTGCCAGAACACTTTCTTCTTCAGGGTCTAATAACCACCCTAGCTCAGCGCCACATCGCGAGCAATGCAATAAGTTAGCAAGAACTTTTGTTTGTCTTTGGTCTGGTGAAAGAATTTCAATTGCCCAGTCAGGATAAGTTTCAAATCGATTAGCAATCCTGCCCGATGCAGTCAGTGGAATTCTTTCCCATCTAAAGACAGCAACATCAGGGACAATAGATTGACCTCCAAAGGTGCAACGCAGTTCTGGAAAAGCGATGGCAATTTTTTTTGTTTCGGTCACTTGGTTGATCACCTCGCAAAGTTTAGCTTGTATTCGGCTATGTTCACCTTGAGGCATTGGCTTCTGAATAATTTCTCCATTAATAAATTCTGATGCTGGCTTAGTTTCTGGAAGTTTTAGGAAATCTTCTAAGGTTAGCTTAGATTTACTAGCTATAGTCATAAGTCAATTTTCCTTTTTTTATTCAATTATAAATAAACTCTTCAATGCGTTCTATTAACGTGCGCCTCCCTTGGAGACTCACGTTAATAACTTACCTCTCATTCGCTTTCAGGGATGCGATTTTGCTAACCTGTATGACCTTCGTAGTCAAAGTTTCAGTTATGCCAAAGACGGAAGTACTAATTAGCCAGTTGATCTAACTCTCGAAGAAAAAAAGCTGGAACCTTGACTTTATTTTCCGTAGTAAACTCTGGCATTACCAAATCCTCTATCTCGCAAACGGTCGTTCCACTCTTCTGCCTGCCAACGCTTGACAAAAGGTCCAACTGCCACATGAGGTCCTCGCGGCTCATCTCTGGGAATAACGTATGCATTCCGTCCTACATAACGTCTGATTGCATTACTGTAGTAGGATAATTCTTCTAGTTTGGTAGGAATCACTACATAGTAAGAACTAGACCTATCTCTGTTATAATCACCTCGGTCAGAATCATAGGGCACTTCCCTTCTGTTTTGTCCCCTATAAACAACTCGGTTATTGTAAACAACTGCGGTACGTACACCATCAAAATCCAGTTGTCTGGCTAGGTTTCGCGCTCCGTTTTCTGTCCTAAAGGCTCCTATCTGAATCACAGAACGTCCTCGAAACTGCTGTCTAAAAGCCCCTGGTGAAAGGCGACGTACTTGTTGAAGTGATCTGTAGTCACTATTACTAACATAGACTTTGTAGGGAGCATAGTCTTGGTTATAACGATATGGCTGTGCTTGGAAATCGAAAACACGTTGAGAAGATGTATTTACCTCACGAGTTGTGTAACCTTCAGGGTTTGAGGGCAAGGATGGTAATGGCTCGTTCATTATTGAAGGCATTATTGAAGGTGCTGGCGGGACCCCGTCATACACAGATGGTCGTCGCTGCGCTATGAAAACTCCATTGTTATTAGTTTGGTTATTAGTTTGAGCTTGTGCTAAGTTGGGTTGGGACATAAAAGCAAACCAGCCTCCTAAAAGTAAACGCAAAATGAAGGATAGTCGGCTGAATTTGGTAAATGTCATAACCTGTTTTGGGATTGCGTTGAGCATAATTATTAGCACCAAGAATTTTAGATAGTTTTTTTAGCAAAAAATAATCAAGTCATGAAATCCAAAATCTAAAGTATCTTGATTTGTGTAGCAAAATCACACAATATTTGCCAGTTATTCACTCTATACTTAAAAAGCAACTTGGGTGCTTGCAAACAGCATCAAAGCCAGGTACTTAAGTTATCTTGGTGTGGCAACGCAAAAAGTGGGCGAGCAACTGCCAAATTTGGTACCCTTGAAATACTGCTCACCGGAGGCATAGGCTGGGTAAAATCCCTATAAAACCGACTAGGGTGCAAAGCTGTACTCATCGGGAGCCGTCACAAGCAAGCACAAAGTTTACGTATATGAACAAAGTCGTAGTTGGTCTTTCTGGTGGCGTTGATAGTTCCACCGCAGCAGCTATTTTGCATCATCAAGGCTATGAAGTTATTGGTTTAACCCTTTGGCTAATGAAAGGGAAAGGTCAGTGCTGCTCTGAAGGAATGATTGACGCGGCTTATATCTGCGAACAGCTGGGTATTCCCCATCATATTGTTGATATTCGAGACGTTTTTCAGACCAATATTGTTGATTACCTAGTCACCGGCTACAGTGCTGGGATCACGCCTCTGCCTTGCTCGCAGTGCAATAAAACTGTGAAATTTGGTCCTATGTTGCAGTACGCTCGCGAAAATCTAGGATGCGATCGCATTGCCACTGGTCATTATGCCCGTATTCAGTTCGATGAAGCAACTGGTCGTTACCAATTGCTGCGAGCAGTTGACCGCAACAAAGACCAATCATACTTTTTGTATGATTTATCACAAATTTTACTAGCAGGGAGCGTATTTCCACTAGGGGAACGACACAAAACTGAAACTCGCCGTCTCGCTGATGAATACGGACTGAAAACAGCAGATAAACCAGAAAGCCAAGATTTGTGCTTGGTGGAAAGTAACGGCTCAATGCGAGCGTTTCTCGATAAATATCTCGCGCCGAAAAAAGGGGATATCGTTGATACCGCAGGCAAAGTCTTAGGACAACATGATGGTGTCCATCATTACACAATTGGGCAGCGTAAGGGGATAGGCATCGCCGCTGCTGAACCACTGTATGTGATTGCGTTGGACGCTGTGAACAACAGGGTGATTGTGGGCGATCGCACCAAAGCAACCCAGCCAGAATGCACTGTAGAACGGGTCAACTGGGTATCTATTGCCGAACCATCAACCCCGATTCGCGCCCAAGTGCAAGTTCGCTACCGTTCAAGCCCTGTACCAGTCATGGTCATTCCCTTAGAAAACTCCCGCGTCCGCATCGTGTTTGATGAACCTCAGTTTAGTATCACCCCTGGACAAGCTGCTGTGTGGTATGACGGGGACAAGGTCTTGGGTGGTGGGATCATTGAGCAATTTAGCTAGTCAGCTAGTTTTAAACTGGAATTTTAATGATGAACTCAGTCCCTTGTGCAACAGTAGAGTTGCAGTGCAATTGACCACCGTGTTTTTCAACCACGATGTGATAGCTGATGAATAGTCCCAATCCAGTTCCTTTAGCAACAGGTTTAGTGCTGAAGAAAGGCTGGAATATACACTGCTTGACTGGCTCTATCATCCCAGGTCCGTTGTCTGCAATGCGAATGACCACGTGAGTAAAAGGAGGTGGTATCTCAGTCTCGATTCGGATTTGGAAACTGGGGAATTTATCTTTGGGGATCTCCTCTTGTTGTGTCTTAGCCCATGATTTCCTATTTTGTATTTCCTCATCAAGGGCATCAATTGCATTACTGAGGATGTTTATGAAAACCTGTTGTATTTGCTCAGCATAGCACTCCACCAGAGTTAGACTTTTGTATTCTTTAACGATGGTAATGCTTTCACCGTCCGTGAACTGTTTCAGACGATTCTCTAAAAGTAGCAAAGCACTATCGATACTTTGATTGATGTCAACTACTTTTTTCTCAGATTCATCAAGGTAGGAGAAGTTTTGCAACGAACGGACAATCTGCCGGATATGCTGAGATTCACTCTTTATAGAGGTTAGCAGCTTGGGGATCTCAGCACTAAAAGAATGCACTTCAATTTGATTGAGCGCAGTTTGAATTTCTGCTGCTGGCTCAGGATAATATTTTTGGTACAGATTAATGAGTTGAAGTAGCTCTTGAATATAGCGTTTGGTATGAATAAGGTTACCAGCAATGAAGGTCACGGGTTTATTAATTTGCTGGACGATACCAGTCACGAATTGTCCCAAGGAGGCGACTTTTTGATTCTTTTCTTGCTCTAGTAATTGGTCATACTTGTGCTGAAGGTCAAGTAAGTCTGTACTGGCTATTTTGGATTTTTCTTCTGCCCGTTGTAGCTCACTCAGTGTCAAAACATGAATTTGGGAGTAGGCTAGGAGTAATGCTTGGAAATCAACTAACCGATGCTTTCTTGCAGCAGTTTCCACTAAAATCGGCTCATAGAGAAATTCAGGCGATCGCTGTAATGCCAATTGGGTTGCTTCTACAATGCCTGTTTTCTCATCAAGTGCCAATACCACTTGCGGTAGCATTTTGTAGAGTATTTCGATAGGTCGCAGAGAATAGAGTTCCAAACTATAACTCTGGCTCATTTTCTCATAAAACCTGCGTCGTGAAATGACCCCAACGTATAGCCCATTACTGGTCAAAATAATTCCTGGCAGCAGAGGCTTCTCCTCAAACCATTTGATCAAGTTACTTGCTGGAAGAGATATATCAGTGTTAACATCCCAAAGTAGTAGCTCCTGCAAAGTTGACTCTAATCCCAGCTTTGTGTCATTCGCATTCGTAAAGACTTGATTGGTTATAACGCACGTATTCACCATGTTCTCAATCCTTTACTCTTCAAGCAATGTTTCTGGTAGCACTCCGCACACTGATAGTCATTAGTACAAGTATTAATGTTCAACTCAGACTGGATAAAAAGTTTATCTAGTAATATGTATCTAGTAAGATATTGAACGTAATTCTTAATTTCCAGAGTGACAGAAGAGTTTCATATTCTTTGCACTGATGTAGCGTAATTATAGCAGCCCTCGTTTGATAGGTAAAACACTTAAGAGGATTGTTTAGACGAGGCAGTGTGCCCTTGGAGGTTCTCTATGTTGGAGCAACAACCGTTCAAAAAGTCCAGAGTCAGTAGCTTTTCTAATTGCGATTACCACTGCATTGTGGTTGTGACAGCCAGGCATATTATTAACTTCCTCGTTAGTCACTACTTTGGAGCTTACCAATAGAACTCTTGCACGAATATTTTGTGTAGGGGAATTAGAGAGTAAAGCAGCGCAACAAATCTCAGAAGATGCGTTACGGACTTCGTCCTAACACATCCTACAAATTTTTTATAGCATTTATGCAAGAGGTCTAATATCAAGCTTGTGCACCAATTTCAAAAACTTCTCTTAAAATCAGCGAAACGTAAAGTGATAAGTTAATACATAGCTTAAAAAAAAATGTAGTTATCGTAAAAAAGGACTACCTTGAGTTATCATCTAGACGGCATAACCCCTCACGGTGGGCAACTAGTGAATCGCATCGCTACACCTGAGCAAAAACAAATATTTCTCTCAAAAGCTGACTTTTTACCGCGAGTGCAACTTGATCAAAGAGCGGTATCAGATTTGCAAATGATTGCGATTGGTGGTTTTAGTCCTCTAACTGGTTTTATGAACCAAGAGGATTATAACAGTGTTGTCACAGAAATGCGACTCGCTAACGGTACTGTTTGGTCAATTCCTGTGACACTCTCAGTAAATGAAGAAGTCGCCGCCCCCTTGAAAGAAGGTGGATTGATCCGCTTGGATGATCCTGCTGGTCAGTATATCGGGGTATTAGAACTTACAGAAAAATATCACTACGACAAGATCCGTGAAGCTATTCATGTGTATCGAACCAATGATTCAAACCATCCTGGTGTAAAGGTACTCTACAATCAAGGTTCTGTACATCTAGCAGGTGACGTGTGGTTATTAGAACGCGAGCCTCATCCTCTGTTTCCAAAATACCAAGTTGACCCGGTCGAGTCTCGGCAGCTGTTTAAGGAAATGGGCTGGAAAACAATTGTTGGATTCCAAACTCGCAACCCCATCCACCGCGCTCATGAATATATCCAAAAATGCGCCCTAGAAATTGTGGACGGTCTCTTTTTGCACCCATTGGTTGGAGCAACGAAAGAAGATGACATCCCCGCAGATGTGCGAATGCGCTGTTATGAAATTTTGATGGAGAAATACTACCCACATAACCGCGTTCTTTTAGCAATTAATCCCTCGGCTATGCGTTATGCTGGCCCTAGGGAAGCAATTTTCCACGCCTTAATTCGCAAGAATTACGGTTGTACTCACTTTATCGTCGGTCGGGATCATGCTGGAGTCGGGAATTACTACGGCACGTATGATGCTCAGCATATTTTTGATGAGTTTAAGCCTGAAGAAGTAGGCATTGTGCCGATGAAGTTTGAACATGCCTTTTACTGCACGCGTACCCAGCAAATGGCGACAAGTAAAACAAGCCCTAGTCGTCCGGAAGAGCGTATTCATCTTTCAGGAACAAAGGTGCGGGAAATGCTGCGCCGTGGTGAGTTACCTCCACCAGAATTTTCTCGTCGAGAGGTGGCGGCAGAATTGGCACGAGCAATGCAAATACCAATCGATACTTACCATATTTAAAGCACAGTCCAAGCAGATAATTAAGTATAAAAGGTTACTTTACACTACAGACCTCAGCCCTATAAGCTATAGCTGATGGACTGAGGGCTGATAGCTAACTATGAAGCGGCGTACGTTTTTACAAAGGTTTGGCTCTACACTCACGGTATTGGGTGCAGTTGGGACTGAGTGGTTGACCTTAGGAAGTCGCTACTACGAAGCTTTAGCACAACCCATACCACGTAAATTGGCTCTACTAGTGGGCATCAATCAGTACCCCCAGTGTCCAACTCTGACTGGTTGTTTAACTGATGTGGAACTGCAACGGGAACTTTTGATTCACCGCTTTGGTTTCCAACCCTCAGATATTATCTCGTTAACTGATGAAAAAGCGACGAGGGAATCTATCGAGACGGCGTTTTTCGAGCATCTGGTTAAGCAAGCTAGACTAGATGATGTGGTTGTATTCCACTACAGTGGCTATGGCAGTCGGGTGAAATTGGATATGCCAGAAACAGAGCAAAATGCTCTCGTTACGGTCACTGGAAAAGAAAACCCACAAAACAAGAAATCTGTCAATTATTTGTTAGAAGAAACACTGCTGCTGATGTTGCGATCGCTAGCGACAAACCATACAACAGCAGTTTTGGATACGAGTTACTATACTCGCTCCAACACCCTGCCCACAGGTTTACGAATTCGCGCCTGCCCAGGACCAGAGCAAGCTATCCTCTTGGCAGAAGAACTAGAGTTGCGTAAACAGCGACAGGAGAACGTCTCCACTGAACAACCAGTTATTGTCCTGTCAGCAACCTCTGATCCCAAGCAATCGGCAAGGGAGGAGCAGTTGTCTGGTTTTAGTGCGGGATTATTTACCCACGCCTTGACGCAGTATCTGTGGCAAGCGACACCAGCAACGACAATTCAAGTGTCTCTTTCTCATGTGGCAAGTTCAATCCAGCAGTCAGGCAGCCAGAAACAGCAGCCAGCGTTGTTGTTACTAGACAAAAAAAATCAGCTTTCTCGAACACTCATTGCAGATATTTTGCTCCCAAACATCACCTCTGGCGCAGAGGGAGTTGTGACAGGAATCGAAGACGATGGAAAAACTGTCCTACTGTGGTTGGGGGGAGTCCCTGCACAAGTCATAGAATACTACGGAGTCAATTCACGCTTCACCCTGGTGACAAAAGAAAGGTTGAATACACAGCTGGTTTTGCGATCGCGTGCTGGGTTAACAGCAAAAGCGCAAATTTCCAGTGTTGAGGGGATGGCTTCCCCACAAGTCGGGCAACTCGTTCAGGAAGCTGTGCGGGTTGTTCCGAGGAACATAGGTTTAACGGTTGCTCTTGCAGGACTGGAAAGAATTGAGCGAGTCGATGCTACAAGTGCCTTTGCAACAGTCCCTCATGTATCAAGCGTCGTTGCAGGAGAACAAAGCGCAGACTATGTGTTTGGGAAACTACCAGAAGCCAAGAATAAAGATTTAGCAGCGACTAACCCTACAGTGGTGTCTCTCAGCCGCTATGGTTTATTTTCTCTTGGTAGTGAATTAATTCCCAGCACCAATGGAGAAGCAGGAGAAGCAGTCAAAGTCGCTGCACAGCGGTTAGCGCCAAAACTACAAACCTTGCTGGCAGCAAAATTGTGGCGACTCACAGAAAATGCCGGATCTTCCCGCCTAGGTCTTAAAGCCACATTGGAGAGCATTGGCACTTTAACGCCTCGGGCGCTGATACAACGAGAAACACTGCGAACCCAAAGTACCGAAACCTCAAGCAAGAAGTCATTCAATCCGGAACTAGGTAGCATTCCCACTGTGGCTATTGGAAGTAAGATACAGTATCGCGTGGAAAATCTGAGCGACCGCCCTGTTTATCTGATGCTGCTGGGATTAAATAGCAGTAGGACTGCGATCGCTCTGTTTTCCTGGTACACAAATACTGAACCAGACACATCAGAAGTCAAACCAGTACTCCAAAATATGGTCATTTCCCCAGGACAGACTTTGACAATACCACAAACGACTGCTGGTTTTGAATGGGTAGTGCAAGGACCAACGTCCTTAAGTGAAACCCAACTCATCTTTAGTACTGCACCTTTTACCTTATCTCTGGCTGCTTTAGAAGCTGCCAAGCATCCCAAAGCAGAACAACAGCGCATTCAGCCATTGATAAAGCCTTTAGAAGTCGCACAAGCTGTTCTGCAAGATTTGCATAATGCCAGTGCAGTCAGCGATATGAACGGCACAGCAGCTGACTCATATGTGTTGGATGTGAATCATTGGGCAAGTCTTAGTTTTGTCTATCAAGTGGTATGAGAAATATGCAGTGTTAAGCTGTTGCACGTAGATATTGTACTGCTTTGAAAAATAGCTTGCGAGGTTTCTTCGTAGGCTATTTTTCACTTTTGTTGTTTGTAGTAGCGCTTAAGCGCAATGACGAACCTTCTTTCATCTGTAGCCAGATTTTCGGAAAATTGTATAAACTTTTCTTGTTTCTGAAAAATCTTGAAGAATTTCGTTACTTAAGGTGATAAAATTAAGCCTTTTTGGGTATGACTGATTTGCAGAAGGTCAAGTTACAATGGGGTCAGTAAAAAGTGCCGCTCTTGCGTTAAGCAATAGGCGTAATCGAACCGCGCCAGGTACCCGCGCGGCTTGTTGATGGGTTGGCTCTACCGCGCCTTGTAATCTGGATTAGATAGGCACACGATGACACCCTCCAGCCTGTATACCTTCTGTACTTTAGGGTCCGAGCGATTAGGCGCAATAAGGTGTTGCTTTGTTAAGCCATCCTTTTCTGTAGCATATGCACTAAGTAACTTTATGCACGAAATAGAAAAATCATCAATGGCTGATGAGAAACTTCAACGCGATCGCCTACGGCAGGCGCTGAATCTCATATTCGCGATCGCCCAATGGGTTGCTGTTTATTTCCCGGTCGTGACCGGGATTGGCGTGGATATTAAGACAAGTTCGAGAGCGACTCAAACGCCGGTCGTGCCTGCAGACTACGCCTTCAGCGTTTGGTTGCCAATCTTTGTCGGTTGCATTGCCTACGGCATCTATCAAGCGCTGCCACAAAACCGTGAGGAGCCACTTCTACGGCGGATCGGCTGGACGACAGCTGCAGCTTTCATCAGCCTTACAATCTATGCGATCGTCGCAGCTTTCTTTCCAAAATTCTGGTCAACAGGTACTATCTTCCTGTTTACCTTGGCAGCGCTGCTTGTGACGCTGTTACGCATTGCCGAACACAATACTGTGCTCACATGGGCACAGCGTGCGTTCGTTTGGCTCTCACTTAGCCTCTTTACGGGCTGGGTCTCGCTTGCCGTCTTTGCAAATTGGTCACCGCTTGTCCGGACGCCGTTGCTCTCTGGCTTAGGTCTGCCCGAGACAGATCTCTTCCTTGTGTTTCTCTTCGCGGCAGCAGCCTTGGGAGCGACTGTAACGTTTGCGAGTCGGGGCAACATCGTCTACGCGCTCACACTGGTCTGGGGTCTTATCGGCATTGTTGTCGCCAATACAGTCGAACGGACACCCAATTCGACAGTCGCTGTTGTTGCAGGCTGTCTGGCTGCACTGCTGGGGCTTAGTCTTTTAGGTGCGCAAAGCCTGTCCAAAACTTGGTCTACCCAATAACTTGCGTTGTGGGTTGGGAGTTAATACCAATTTGAAAAAAGAATGCAACACATCGGTTGAACCCCTCCCCAACCCTCCCCTTGGTAAGGGGAGGGTGCCCAATAGGGCGGGTGGGGTTATCTGTGGCAAACATTTTTTTATTTGGTATAACTACCTTAACTCCCTAAAAATTCTCTCATATACTGATTGACTAATTCAGGCTGTTCCTGTTGTACCCAATGGCTACAGTTGGGAATATATTTGATTTGAAAATCTTTGACATAAGCTTGTGTGCCATAGGTTAATTCTTTGCCAAGTGCAGTATCATTTTCTCCCCAAATCATCAATGTTGGCACTTCTAAAACGCCCCAATTTTGGTTGACTATTCTCTGCTGAAAAATATTACGGTAATAGTTCAACATTGCTGTGAGGGCACCACGTTTAGAAGCGGCGTCTTTGTAAGCTTCAATATCTGCTTGGGTGATAGCACTTTTGTTAACCGCCATCCCTTTAAAAGCAGTTTCCAGCGCTTGAAAATCAGACGATTGTATGAGGAATTCTGGTATTCCAGGTAATTGAAAGAAGAATATATACGAGCTGCGTAGCAACTGTTGGGGAGTCCGTAATCCTTCACCAAATTTAGCAGGGTGAGGAATATTAAGTACAATTAAACGCTCTACCATTTCAGGGTGAGAGTAAGCAAAATTCCAGGCGATCGCACCACCCCAGTCATGTCCCACCAAAATAGTCTTTTCGTATCCTAATCCCTTAATAACGCCTTCAACATCTCTGACAAATTCATCCATCACATAAGCTGATTGGTTTTTAGGCTTTTCGCTGTCGTTGTAACCACGTAAGTCCAGGGCAACAACTTTAAAGTTTTTGGCAAATTCTGGTATTTGATGTCGCCATGAGTACCAAAACTCAGGAAATCCATGCAACATCAGCATGAGAGGTCCTTCTCCCTGAGTCACGTAATGTAATTTAACTCCGTTTGTTGTGATGTACTCGTGCTGCCATGAATCTTCTTGCAAAGACATAATTTATACTTACTACTGTTAGTTTCAATACAAATATTAATGATAACTAATCTTAAAAAATTATTCATATTAAATATGAAGTTGAAACGAAAAAACACTCAGCCAATCTTCATATATAATGAAAATTCTTCCGACGATAGATGTATATGTTAGGTGAATCCTGATAAATACTTACCCATAATTAAATGTAAGTATTATGGCACAACAACTAACACATCATCCTTCTTTGTGGGTGGAGAGACTAGCCAGATTTGGTTATATATCCAAAGGAGTAGTTTACGCTGTCGTTGGATTACTAGCAGCGCAAGCAGCATTTGGTAGTGGTGGTAGAACGACTGATACTAAAGGTGCTCTCCAGGAAATTGTCAATCAGCCATTTGGAGAATTTTTGTTAGCTTTGGTGGCAATTGGCTTAATAGGATATGTCATTTTTCGCTTTGTACAGGCAATAAAAGACCCAGAAGAGAAAGGCACAGATGCCAAAGGTTTGGTACAACGACTTGGTTATTTCACCAATGGTTTAATATACGCTGGTATAGCATTAAGCGCTGTGCGGATTATCCTTGGTTCAGGTAGTGGTGGTAATAGTAACTCCACACAAGATTGGACAGCGCGATTACTTTCTCAGCCTTTTGGTCAATGGCTCGTTGGGGCTGTGGGAGCATTTGTTATTGGTTTGGGTTTCTATGAGTTTTATCGAGCTTTTACTGGTAAGTTTCGGAAAAAACTCAATTTGAGGGAATTGGACGATTCGCAACGTAAATTGGTAATGGGTATTTCCAGATTTGGTTTAGTCGCACGAGGAATAGTTTTCTGTATTATTGGCTGGTTTTTGATTCAAGCAGCAACTCAATCTGATGCCAGTCAAGCAAGAGGTTTAGGTCAAGCCTTACAGGCGTTAGCGCAACAACCTTATGGTCCTTGGCTTTTAGGCTTTGTGGCGCTGGGTTTAGTGGCTTATGGTGCTTACATGATGGTTCAGGCACGGTATCGTCAGTTAGTAGTAAGACTGTAGAACAATTCAAACAGTTAAAGGGCAGATGGCAATAGTAGAAACACGCGGCGTCTGGTTGACCACTACTGATAGCAAGGTTTTCCATTCTCGGCGAAATATTGCAGAAGCGATGGACTTCCTTGCCGAGACAGGATTCAATGTAATCTTTCCTGTTGTTTGGAACAGGGGAGCAACAATGTATCCAAGTCAACTCATGCGGCAAACCTTTGATATAGAAATTAACCCGCAATTTGTTGGGCGCGATCCCTTAGGGGAAGTGGTGACTGAGGCGCAGCGCGTTGGGCTAAAGGTCATTCCTTGGTTTGAATATGGATTTGCCAGTTCCTACAATTTGAATGGTGGGGCACTGCTGGCAAGAAAACCTGAATGGGCTGCCCGTGACCGCGAGGGCAATTTGCTGAAGAAAAACGGCTTTGAGTGGTTAAATGCCCTTGACCCGGAAGTCCAACATCTCATGTTAAATCTCATATTGGAAGTCGTAAATAATTACGATGTAGACGGCATCCAAGGTGATGACCGATTGCCTGCCTTACCTAGCGAAGGTGGTTATGATCCAGGAACTGTGGAACGTTATCGGCAGCAGTTTGGTGAATATCCACCAAAAAACTTTAAGGAGAAAAGATGGTTGCAGTGGCGTGCTGATATCCTCACAGAATTTCTGGCTCGCCTCTATCAAGCAGTCAAAGCGATTAATTCCAACCTACTTATATCAATTACTCCTAATATTCACGATTGGGCATACAAAGAATACTTGCAAGACTCGCCGACTTGGCTTGAACGGGGGCTTGTAGATATGATCCATCCGCAAATTTATCGCCGTGATTTTCTGACTTACAAAGGTATTGTTGATAAGCTAGTCAATGAACAATTCACGGATGCCACACTGCCGAAATTAGCACCAGGGCTTCTAATGAAGGTGAGTTCTTACCGCATAAGTCCAGAGTACTTGTTGCAAGCGATTGAGTATAACCGCGCTTGTGGTATTTTTGGGGAAGTTTTCTTTTTTTATGAAGGTTTGCGAGAAGACAATGACGCTTTGGCGAAGGTGTTAAGAAAAGGTCCCTATGTTCAGTTTGCGGCATTTCCTTCTTTATCAGATTTAAATCAAGCTAGAGTCAGCAAGAAAGTGTCATCTTCTATTTGGCAGCAGTTACTGAGCTTTTTAAGAAATGTTTTTTAATAAACCTGTGATAAAAGTCAATTGAATGAAAATTGAACCACAGATGAACACAGATACACACCGATGAATTATCTGTGTTTATCTGTGGTTCTTTATTTTTTAACTGGAAGCGATTGAGGATTGACAGCGACTCGTTTATTTCCTGCTTTTATCAGAAATATTCCTGTTACAATCAGCCAGATTTCCCACAAAATGAAACCCACTGGAGTGACTTCCCATGTAGGAATAGATGGAATAACAGTTGCAAGTAACTCACTTTGTCCAAAAATTAAAAAGGGTACCGTCGCCAAACCCATCCAGCCAACCCAAGGTTTTAAAAGGGGAGATTTGAGCATAGCTACACCAACCCCTAAAGTCCAGAAAGTCAGCAGAAGTTGCCCGATTTGTTCGCCGATGACGACGCCGCCATATTGATGAACTGCTTGAAAAACAACAGCAACTGACTCGCGGGTGACTGCACTAGCAGCCGGATCAACGTACAGATTAGCCAAGACAGGAATCACAAACACCCAGCGCATTAGCCCAACAGACTGTAGCACACTGGAAACTACGCCTGACAGAGTGGCGGCGGTAAGATAAGGGGTATCTTCGCGTCCCAGTACTTTTTGCAGTAGGGCGCTGACTGGGATAAACAATAATGCTGCTAGACCAAAGACAAACCAAGTTAAAATCAGACCAGTTCCGCCTGAATGGAACTGAGTTAAAATGTAATCCGTCGGTTCGCGTAAGATATCGTCGTACTCAAAATTCTGAATCAGCAGCAAGTAGGGTACATTGAGCAAAATAGAGAAAAAAATAAACAGGGCACCTGTTGTTTTAGCAAGTTGTAAGCGGCTCATCTTATTTCCCTCGACTGTTTGATAGTTAGCATTTCAATCCACTGCACCAAAAACAAAACTTAACTATTCACTGTTTATTGATAAGAAATAACTAGATGGTGTCACCCCTACGGGGAATTCAAAATTGAAATCCCCGTGCTGGAAAGAAGGTTTGGTTAAGCCTCTTTTTGTTCGGCTTGTTTCCAATATTTGACCAGCGATCGCTCCACTCCCAAAAGCCGGGCAATCTGTGCTAACGTTCCAATAATCAGCTTTTGGACGAATAACGGCAGATCGACTAATACGAGGTCGGCTTTCTGAATCACCAAGGCAAATTGTAAGAGATTTGTAGGCATCCCTTCCTTATTCACTTTTGCGTCGATCGCCAGACCGTACATAGCTCTAATAAACTGCTCAAACTCCCCAGCAGGACGGACTTCGGATACGAATGTTACCCATTCATCAGAAGTATTTCGGAAACTATGATGCACACCAGCAGGAACATACACAATTTCTCCTGGGCGAAGTATTTTAATGTTTCCTTTTCCACCCACTTCCATTTCCAGCGCTCCGCTTAAGACCTCAAACGTCTCTGTGAGATGATTGTGATAATGCAGAGGACTGCCGTTTGAACCGGGTGGAAGATTGAACTGAGCTTTAAAAGACTTCCCGTGACTATCCTCAGTAGAGCAAAGAATTGTCATGCGATCGCCAGTCACGGGGTTTTCAATTTGTTCTGGTAGTGACTGATTTGAGATTGCGATGAATGATGTGTTAGCAGAGTCGAAGCCTAGTTTTGTTGATGTCATTTTGGGAAAACTCCTTTGTTTGAGTTGTTTGATACACAGCGTTTTAACCAACAATTAAAAGATATGCTGTCTAGTGAGATGTTGAATTGACACACTACGCCAACAAATTGACCTATCACGCCGTTTTAAAAAACTGCGCTTAAATGTTCTATGAAAGAGGCGACCTTCTCCATTTCTCTGGTTAGAAGTACTGTTCAATATGCAGCAACTTATAAAGGAATAGATCCCAAGAGCCTGTGTGCTGCCATTGGCATTGACCCTAGAATGTTGGAAATGCCTGATAGCCGCGTGACAGGAGAAACCAATCGAGCTCTGTGGCACGAAGTGGTCAAGCTGACAGGAGATAACAATATTGGTCTTCACATAGGAGAAACCTTCAATCTGGCGATGATTGGGATTGTGGGTTATGTGCTTTTCAATTGTCAGACCTTTAGACAGGTGCTGGAAAACCTCTCGCGCTACACACGTCTTTTCAGTCAGGGGGCTTATATTCACTTCACAGTTGCACAAGGGCAGGTGTTGTGTGACTGTGATATCGTGAGTCACCTCAAAAACTACTTGCTAGAAGAACCTCGACAGCCCATTGAGTCCACCTTTTCAGCCCTACTTACGACAACAAAAACGCTAACAGGTAAGGAATTAATTCCTGATACAGTGTGGTTTCAACATCCACATCCAAAGGATATTTCCGAACACCGGCGCATCTTTCGCGCACCTGTGCATTTCTCTCAACCAACAAATCGGCTTATCTTTGATGCTGGCTGTTTGGATTGGACTGTTTTATCTGCCAATCCATCGCTTTTGTTGATGTTTGAGCAACATGCTGAGGTCATGCTAAACGAACTGAGTCAAGAAGATACCTATACCAATCAAGTTGTTCGGGCAGTTACGCATAGTTTGAAGGGAGAAGTTCCCTCAATTGAGGCGATCGCTCGCAGTTTGGCTATAAGTGTGAGGAACCTGCAACGAGAACTACAAGCAGAGGGAACTTCCTATCAGCAACTTTTGGATGAAACGCGCAAAGAGTTAGCTCTGAGGTATCTTAAAAAAGTTGATACTCCGATTTATGATATAGCTTTTTTGTTGGGTTTTTCTGAACCGAGTGCGTTTCACCGTGCTTTTAAGCGATGGACAGGAAAAACACCACGAGCATACAGAACTGATTTTTGAGGAGCGATCGCGTGGAATATCAATTGGAATATCAATCGCAGATAGCAAGGGTTATTGAAACTCTCAACAGAGATTTACCAACACTTTTTGAGAAGGATATTTCCTACGATATCTACACGCAAGATATCTACTTTCAAGACCCAGTCAACAAATTCAAAGGAAAATTGAACTATCGCATTATCTTTTGGACTTTGCGATTTCATGCCCAATTGTTTTTTACAAAAATTTATTTTGACTTACATGAAGTCAAGCAGTCAGCCGAGGACACAATTTTGGCTCACTGGACAGTTCGTGGAGTTTTGCGCGTTCCTTGGAAAGCTGGAATATTTTTCAACGGTTACTCAACCTATAAACTCAACAAAAATGGTTTCATTTACGAGCATATCGACACTTGGGACCGCAAACCAGGGGAGATTTTGCAGCAATTTTTTCGTAAGGGTGATATGAATTATAAATCATGAAAGTTTTGACAATTCACAATCTATAACTCATAGTTTTTCAAAATTTCAAACTCCAGGCGGCAAAAGCTAAAGCAGCCCAACCTGCAATCAATGCTGCACCTCCAATTGGAGCGATCGTGCCTAAAGACTTAACACCGCTCAAGCTGAGAGTATATAAACTCCCTGAGAAAATGACAATACCAATGATGAACAGCCATCCACTTGCTAAAAGCGTAGGCGGAGGGGACTCGATACGACTCAGAAATAGTGCCACAACCAGTAGCGCTAGGGCATGATACATCTGATAACGAGTGCCAACTTCAAAAATTTCTAAGGAACGCTCACTGATTTTCTCCCGCAAAGCATGGGAAGCAAAGGCACCAGCAGCAACAGATGAACCACCGAAAATGGCTGCTAAACTTAAAAAAATCTGTGTCATGGGGTTAGACAATTTTTGCCAAATCACTCTTTAAAGATAAAAATCGTAAGAGATTCCCCCCTCTTCGCTTACTTTAAAATTAGCATTGAATAATTTCGCTTGATCATCTAGATATTGCTTAGCAGTTGCTGGTGGTAGTTGTGATTGCATTGCAAAGCTAACAAGAGTAATACGCCCATTATTCTCTTGTATCATGCGATAAAAGGTAGATTGCAGCGCTTCATTTGCCTGTGACTTAATCGCCTTTCTTTCCTGCCGAGTTTGACGGAATATTCCCAAAGCCATCCAGACTCCGAGTACTGATGTCGGAACACCAAAAATTAAACCATGCAACGCAGTGTTATCTAGTACATTAATTGCAGCTTCATTACGGAAATCATAATATCGCAAACCGGGCAGCATCGGTTTTTGCATGGCATTTTTCTGCATCATTGCAGAGGTTGATACAGACAAAAACATGAATCCGAGTGTAAGCAGCCAACCCGCAGCCAATTTTTCAGCAGTCTTCATAGTTGTTATCTTTCTGATTCAAACCTTGCTTGTGATTCTAACCTCACTTTCCATAAGCTTCCAGTGGTATTCTGTTAAGTTGAAATTGAAGGACGCAGGGAGTGGGTGACGCCCAGACACGGTGATAAATTATCCGCGTTCCCACGTCTCTGTGTCCCCGCGTCTAATCACTGGCGTGTTGCTTCCAGCAGGCGAGAGAAGTAGAAGCGAGTTCGAGTCATAGACTGGCGTTGTACACAAAAGCCATTTTTTGTCAAAATTTTCACCACATCAGCCTCACGGTGGAGATAGGCGCGAGTTGCTTTACTAGCACCAGGAAAGAAACTACCTATTTTCTTTAACAAACTAAAGGCAAAAGTTTTTGGCGCAAAACTCAGAATAATCCGTGATTCTGCCAAAGAACATAGGTGAGAAATCATCTCATCTGCCTTTTGTTGAGGATAGTGAATGAGAACATCTAAGCAAATCACTGTATGGTAGCTACCGCTTAAGGTTTCTAAATCCTGTACAGCAAATGTGGGATTTTCTGGATGTCCCAAGATTTGTGCTTTTTCCCTGGCTTCTCCCACCATTTTTTCAGAAATGTCGCTGGCGTAGACTTTTGCTCCAGCTTCCGCAAGGGGTATGCTGAGGCTACCTGTACCACATCCAGCATCGCAGATAGATAGATTTGCCAAATTGTTATCAGCTTTGAGCCAGCTGAGGACTGTATCTACTGTTTGCTGGTGTCCAGTACGGATGTCAAGCTGGACTTTATTAACTTCACCGTCACCATAGATACGTCTCCAGCGGTCAAAGCCTGTGGAATTGAAATAATCTTTAACAATTGTTTTATCGTCGGTTACGTTCATGAAACTTAATTCTCAAGGTTCCCCAAAGCATAAAAGTACCATGTGAGGCAACGGATCGCTAATAGATGTTACGGATGAGTTATTTGTGGAATAATCAGATGAACTATCTGCTTACATCTGCTACAGCAAAATCCGTTGCCATGAAAGTTCTTGTGTCGATTCATCTAAATGCCAGCGCAATAAGTGACTAGCAGAAACACCAGAGAGAATTGTCGATAAAGCGATCGCCCTGCGTGGTGCAATTGTTGAAAGTGCGATCGCCCTTTGAACGTCACATATTCCCCACTTCACCAAATTTTGCACACCTACCAATAAAGGTAAAGTCGTGCCTGATAAAGTTCCATCTGGGAGTCGTGCAGTTCCATTTTTCACTTCAATTTTCCGCTTATCCCAAGGATACACGCCATCAGGCAATCCCAGAGGGGCAAGGGCATCACTCACAAGGAAAACCCCTTGTTTGTGTATTTCCCTCTCTTGACCTTCTTGAGAAAAAGGAGTGCTGGCGCGTAGTAGAATTTGTAGCATCGTTGGCGAGACGTGCTGACCATCAGCAATAAAACCACACATAACATGAGGATGAACAATTGCCGCTCCCAACAATCCTGGTTGGCGGTGGTGTAATGGTGGCATAGCATTAAAAGCATGAGTCACCATTGTTGCCCCTAGTTCAAAAGCACGCTGCGCCTCCTCCTCTGTCGCTTGGGAATGTCCTAGACTCACAGTAATACCCAAAGAGCGCAAATATGAAATCACCTCACCAGTTGGATCTAACTCTGGTGCTAGGGTTATGACTTTCACAACATGGGCATAATCACCCAAAACTCTCTTTACTTGCTCAATATTTAGTGGTAACAAATATTCTACTGGATGTGCGCCTCGCTTTTGAGGATTCAAAAATGGTCCTTCGAGATGCACTCCCAGAATTTTGGCACTACCCTCATTTGCATACAAGTTGTTAGGAGTGAGGTTCATAAAATCAGCGATGACAGCAAGCGCACGCTGAATCTTGTCTACTGAAGTCGTGACTATGGTGGGTAAAAACGCGTCTACCCCCGCATCCCACAAAAATTGACAGATGTTTATCAGATGGTGAGAATTTTTTGCTGATAAATCAGGAAACGCCAATCCCAACGCGCCGTTAATCTGCAAATCCACACCGCCTAGTGAAATCCAATCACCAGCAATATCCAACACTTGTAAGTCAATTGGCGGAACTCGCTTGAGGACTTTAGACATTGGTAAGATTTGCTCAACTATGCCCTGCGGGTTAACTGAGAGCATCTGCAAATCTGTGTAACCGGGTACCCGAGCGTTGATAATATCTACGTAAGTACCAATGGGGGTTTGTACTGCTTCGGTCATCACGTCAGCAAAAAGATAGTTTAATCTGACCTGATTTTAGAGGTAACAGGCGGCGGTGAATCAAAATCAATTTATGATCATGCTAGGACAATCAGCACTTGAAGTCTGCTAGCTTGTAGAGGAAAATTCAATTAATTCAAAAAATTGCTCTATCTGTCTAGTTGAGCGGATGTGATAAACACTTTTGATGCTTTGAGCCTGCTTGATATACTCACGATATTTAGGGGTCAAATGTTTGTGACATAACCAAAGCACGCGGTAGCTAGTCAGCGAACTCCTCAATATTGGACTGTTTTGCGGCCAGCCTTCTGGCGGTTTAAAATAACCTGTGATTAGTCGTTTAGTTACCCACCAGAAATGCACATATAGTGGTAGATCGATAAAAACCAGAGTATCCGCCTCGTTCAGTCGTAACCACAGGGTTTCCATACAACCAAACCCCTCAATAATCCATTGTTCAGTCACTAAAATTTGCTGATGGGCGTGCTTATAGTCTTCATGTGGAACCTCACTACCCCCTGGTTGATATTGAATCTTGTCCAAGACGTGAAGTGGCAAACCAGTGATTTGGGACAATCTCTTGCTTAGAGTTGATTTACCGCCTCCAGTATTGCCAAACACCGCTACTTTTTTCATAGCCACTCTCCTTTTAGTACGATCAACTCACCTCGTAGACTAGATTGAGTTATCAAACCTAGCAATTCCATTCCGTTGAATACCTAACAAACGCTACTCATCCACACTCATAGATGAGATTATTATTGACATACACTTTCCTAACTTTCGCTTCCTGAACTGTCCTTACATTTTATTTTGCTTATCGAAGGCAGCTAGGAACTTTGTTCCCATGAGGCTTTCTCCTCCTTGAAATTTGAATTTTGAGTTGCTTATGACTCCTCTTATCGGCATCATTATGGGTAGCGATTCGGATTTGCCAACCATGCAAGGCGCGATCGCAGTTTGTGAAGAATTTGGTGTTGCTACAGAAGTGGCGATTGTGAGTGCCCATCGTACACCTGAACGCATGGTGGAATATGCTCAATCTGCTCATCAGCGTGGCATTAAAGTCATTATCGCTGGTGCGGGTGGTGCTGCTCATCTTCCGGGAATGGTCGCTTCTTTAACCCCTCTACCTGTTATTGGTGTTCCTGTCCCTAGCCGTCACTTACAAGGGGTTGATTCATTGTATTCAATCGTACAGATGCCGGCTGGTATCCCAGTGGCAACTGTTGCTATAGGTAATGCTAAAAATGCTGGGCTTTTGGCGGTGCAAATTCTTGCAACTCAGCAACCCGAATTACTCAAGAAGGTGCAGAATTACCGTCAAACCTTGTCGGAATCCGTGATGGCAAAGCAAGAAAAACTAGAACAACTTGGGTACGAGCAATATTTAAAGCAGATGTAATCTGTAGGGGGATTTTGTAACGAATAAGTCTACATCTAAGTAGATATCTAAGTATAGATCTACTTCAAAATCATTCTTAAATAACAATTTGTCAATGTTTTTTTATAAAAAAATAATATTTAGATTTAGCGATTTTAGATTTTTGTTGTTCAGTAGCAAAGCAACACAAATAGTTGATTTGAAAGTTTAGAAAAAAAACTGTATTGAAAATTACAAAATTAAAATATCACAATTTTCATCATTGTCTTGACTTTTTTGAATATATTTTGTTCTTTACGTAATACTTAATAGGTGCTTTGGAATATAGTTGAATACCAATAAAATCTCAGTACAAAGCCTGACTCTTTGGTAGTTAGAAATGAATAAGAAAAAGTAAAAATAAGAACGCCAAAGAAAAAAAAGACAAAGCTTATTATTTTACGCGTTAACTATTGTTTTTACCCTAAAAGCACCTATTATGCTGTATTCAAGCCTGTTATAACGATGACTGTTACTCTAGTAGCTATATTGCTTATATACATCATGTTTTCAGGGAAATTACTTAATGAAGAAATAATTATTAAAAAGTCAACAAAGTGGACTTGACGGTTGCGGAAACAACATAATAACTTTCTAAGAATATTCTTATTAACTGCAAAGGTAGCATCACTTTCTTAGCTGCTTTTGTATGTTATTTGAGATTCTGGTTTTCAAACAACCGCTTACTGGTTATGAAAATCAGTTAGTTTAAGCAGACAGCTTGCCTGAATGACCCATATCAAAAAATGGTTTGTTTCGCTTCGGGTGTTAGCTATTGATACTCAACATGTTTTTCCGGTTCAGGATGGTTGAGAGCATGAGGATAAAAATCACAAACACAAACAAATCGAGAAGAAAAAACAGGTGGCAATCTCGCCGATCGCCTGTGACAAATTCACAATATAACTCGACTGTCAAGAGATTAAATGTTGTCATTAAGCAGTTGTCTCCTAGCTGGCAAGCCTGCATCCCCTTAGCTTGTCTGATTGTACTGGCGTGGGGTTATGCAGCAGTTGCACAAACTCCGGCTTCCGCAGGACCAACCACAGCAGAACTTAAAGTTGCAATTGATACTCTTTGGGTGGCGATCGCTGCCTTTTTGGTGTTCTTTATGAACGCCGGTTTTTGTATGTTGGAGACCGGCTTCTGTCGTCAGAAAAACGCTGTCAACGTTCTTGCTAAAAACTTGATTGTCTTTGCTCTTGCCACCGTTGCTTTTTGGGCAATTGGTTTTGGCTTGATGTTTGGCGATGGCAACGGGTTTATTGGGTTGAATGGATTTTTCCTGCAAGGTGCAGATAACAGTCCTGCAACCAATGATGCATACAAAGGCATTTTCAGCGCTCTAAAATGGGCTGGTGTACCACTCGCTGCAAAGTTTTTGTTCCAACTTGTTTTTGCTGGAACAGCAGCAACGATTGTTTCTGGTGCGGTTGCTGAACGGATTAAGTTTGTTGACTTCTTGATTTTTAGCCTCTTGCTTGTAGGTATTGCCTACGCAATTACAGGTCACTGGATTTGGGGTGGTGGCTGGCTAGCTAGTAGAGGTTTCTTTGATTTTGCTGGTTCTACAGTCGTTCACTCTGTTGGTGGCTGGGCGGCTTTAATGGGAGCAGCATTGCTGGGACCACGCATCGGGAAATATCAAGATGGGCAAATCGTTGCCTTGCCTGGTCACAACATGAGCATTGCCACCTTGGGCTGTCTGATTCTGTGGTTGGGTTGGTTTGGTTTCAACCCTGGTTCTGTGATGGCTGCTGATCCAAGTGCTATTACTCACATTGCCTTAACTACCAATTTGGCAGGTGCTGTCGGTGGTATTGCTGCGACCATCACAGCTTGGTTGTATTTGGGTAAGCCAGACCTCTCGATGATTATCAATGGTATTTTGGCAGGCTTAGTTGGCATTACAGCAGGTTGTGCCTATGTCACTCTCAGTGGTGCTTTCATCATTGGTCTAGTAGCCGGAATTTTGGTCGTTTTCTCCGTGACTTTCTTTGACAAAATCCGTATTGATGACCCAGTGGGAGCTACCTCAGTTCATCTCGTATGTGGTATTTGGGGAACTCTGGCAGTTGGTTTGTTTGCTGTTGGTCCTGGTCTTGCAAAATTTTCTTGGTATACTGATGGTCTTGGTCCTGCAAAGGGTTTATTTGCAGGCGGTGGCTTGGGACAATTCTTTGTTCAGCTGCTTGGTGTTGTCTCAGTTGGCGGTATTACCGTTTTGCTTAGCACCATCTTTTGGGTAATCCTCAAGGCGACTTTAGGTATTAGAGTCTCTAAAGAAGAGGAGATTGAAGGCTTGGATATCGGCGAACACGGTATGGAAGCCTATAGCGGATTTGTCAAAGAAGCTGGTGCTAGCGGATTTTCTGATCCAACTAGCTACAGTAGTGGAGTTTCGCGTACGGGAGATTTGCCCACAAGTTTGTAACTCTAACTCAATAACAACTGATTAGCCAAACGCTCGTCCCCTGAAACTTTTTCTTGTGATATAGGGGCGGGTTTTTACAATTCAAAATGAAAAAGCCTAGCGTTCCTACATATGAGTTCATAGATTGCAAACATTCTTGCAATTGCTACTAACTAATCGCTCGAACGCAATCTTATAACGTCCAAATAAAATTGGTTTATTGATAATAAATACCTAAAATAGAATTCTTGTACAAATATTTAACAGTTGACAACTGCAATAAGGAGTATATATTTAATAATCTTTCAAAAAAATCAAGTTTTGGTAACTTTAAAGACAAAAACACGTGTCATAAGTTACTCAAATAGATTTACGTGACACAAATTAGTTGGTGCTTCGGGACAAAAACAAGTGTTGAACAAAGTTGTGATCATTGGGGTTGTAACCCTACTGTTTCTGGGTGGACCACTCATAGGAAATGCCTTCGCTGCACCTGTTGATGTCAACGCAGCGATTTCTAATGCTCAAACTGCTGCTGATACAGCATTCATGCTGCTTTCAGCAGCCTTTGTGCTATTGATGACACCTGGGCTAGCGTTTTTTTACGGAGGATTTGTGCGATCGCGCAACATCCTCAACACTCTCATGATGAGCTTTGTGCTCATGGCAATTGTGGGAGTGACCTGGATTTTGTGGGGCTATAGCCTTGCCTTTGCTCCAGGCAATCCCATTGTTGGTGGATTGGAGTGGTTTGGTTTGAATGGTGTCGGATACGAGATCACCGATTATCTCAAGGGGTCAAATCCTTCTGAGGTCATTTCCTACGCTCCAACTATTCCCCATCAAGCATTCATGATTTACCAAGCCATGTTTGCCATCATCACCCCAGCACTGATTTCTGGGGCGATCGCAGAGCGGATGAACTTCACCGCTTACTCTTTGTTTGTATTACTGTGGTCAACATTTATTTACAGCCCCCTTGCTCACATGGTATGGGCGAAAGGTGGATTGTTGGGCTTGTACGGTGGCTGGGGAGCCCTCGACTTTGCTGGCGGTACAGTTGTTCACATCAGCTCTGGCGTTTCTGCCCTGGTCGCTGCGATCGTCCTCAAACCTCGCAAAACCTATCCTGACCGTCTCAGCCCTCCTCACAACGTTCCCTTCATTTTGCTGGGAGCTGGCTTGCTGTGGTTTGGCTGGTTCGGCTTCAATGCTGGCAGTGCCTTGGCTTCTGGTGCCTTGTCAACAGCTGCTTTTGTTGCCACCAATACAGGTGCGGCTGCAGCTGCTTTAACATGGCTGATTCTAGAAAAGGGATTGAGAGGCAAACCAACAGCAGTCGGAGCTGCGACAGGAGCAGTTGCAGGCTTGGTGGGCATCACCCCAGCAGCGGGATTTGTCACACCAGTGGCAGCAATTTTAATAGGTAGCATCACCGCTTTTGTTTGTTTCTATGCTGTGAGTTTCAAGCACAAGTTACAAATTGATGATGCCTTAGATACATTTCCCGTGCATGGCGTAGGTGGTACAGTGGGAGCTATTCTCACAGGCATATTTGCAACCACGGCAGTCAACTCAGCCGGGAAAAATGGCTTGTTCTACGGCAATCCTGGTCAACTGATTACACAAATTGCAGCAATTGTTGTTGCCTACATCATTGCTGGAGTCGGTACGTGGATCATTCTCAAACTTATAGATGTGACAGTTGGTCTGCGCGTTAA
The DNA here is from genome assembly GCA_002163975.1 of Nostocales cyanobacterium HT-58-2. Classification (GTDB taxonomy): domain Bacteria; phylum Cyanobacteriota; class Cyanobacteriia; order Cyanobacteriales; family Nostocaceae; genus HT-58-2. The sequence continues at coordinate 1,816,939 of CP019636.1, forward strand.
GGAAGATGCCGAATTGCAAGGCTTGGATATCAATGAACACGGCGAAGAAGGTTATAACGAGGAGTTTGGAGACCGCATCAATCTTAGCAGCAAGCAGTAGGATTTATTGGCGTATACGTCTAAAATCTGAGTGAAAGATTTGCTAAGTCTTGTTACTCGTGTCTACTCCTGCAAAAACCTTTCCAATTTGGGCATTTTTCTCCCTGTTAACCAACGTTGTTCTCATGTTGGCGATCGCCCTGCTGATTTATCAAAAGCAGGGTTTTACCGCTTTTTTGGGGACGATAACGTCCCCAACACAAGTTAATCCAGACAGTCAACCAAAAGCGATTACACCTCAGTTAGGTCCGCGTCACAAGCTCAATTATCAGCAATGGATAGACATCCTGAAACAAGAAGCCAAAGTCGCTGCTCAAAAGCGTACTGAGAATTTAACGATACTGCTGGGAGATTCTTTGAGTTTGTGGTTTCCTCCTGAGTTGTTACCTCAAAACAGAAATTGGTTAAATCAAGGAATTTCTGGGGAAACGAGTACTGGACTATTAAAAAGATTAAAGTTATTTGACGCCACCCAACCGAAAACAATTTTTGTGATGATTGGCATTAATGACCTGATTCGGGGGGTGAGTGATGAAATCATTTTAGACAATCATCGGCAAATCATACTTTATCTCAAGAAGGTGCATCCACAGACACAAATCGTTATGCAGTCGATTTTGCCGCATGGAGGAGAAGAGACAACCTGGGAAAGGCAAGAAAAACTTTTGGCGATTCCTAATCGTCGGATTAGCCAATTAAATCAAAAACTACGAACCATAGCTCAAAAAGAAGGGGTGAACTACCTAGATCTATATTTCTTGTTTGCTAACAAACAAGGTAATCTCCGCCTCGAACTGAGTACAGATGGATTACATCTCAATTCTCAAGGTTATCTAGTTTGGAGTTCTGCTTTACAATTGTATAGTCAAATAGAATTGCAAGCACAAAAATAATAATCTTAAGCAAAGCTATAGAGACGCAAAATTTTGCGTCTCTATAGCGTCTTGGCGAGAGAAAATAAAAAATGACATTTTAGACGAAAGAGAAAAAACAATGGATACCAAAGCTTTTAAACGTTCGCTACAACATTCAGAAAATTATCATCGTAAAGGATTTGGTCATCAAGCAGAAGTCGCCACTCAGTTGGAGTCTGAGTATCAGAGCAATTTAATTCAGGAAATTCGCAATAACAGCTATACTTTGCAAAAGGGAAATGTCACCATTCGGTTAGCACAAGCCTTTGGTTTTTGCTGGGGTGTAGAACGTGCTGTAGCGATGGCTTATGAAACCCGCAAGCACTTTCCCAATGAGAGGATTTGGATTACGAATGAGATTATTCACAATCCTTCTGTCAATCAGCGTATGCTGGAGATGGAAGTAGGATTTATCCCCTTTGAAGGGGGAAAAAAAGACTTTTCTGTTGTTGATTGTGGAGATGTCGTCATTTTACCAGCTTTCGGGGCAAGTGTTCAAGAAATGCAGTTGCTGAACGAAAAAGGTTGCAAAATTGTTGATACAACTTGCCCTTGGGTTTCTAAGGTTTGGAATACAGTTGAGAAACACAAAAAAGTCGATTATACATCAATTATTCACGGTAAATATAAACACGAAGAAACTATCGCTACGAGTTCCTTTGCAGGGAAATATTTGATTGTCCTAAATATGGAACAGGCAGAATACGTTGCTAACTACATATTGAATGGAGGAAATAGGGAAGAATTCTTAGCAAAATTCAGTAAAGCTTGCTCAGCTGGATTTGACCCGGATAAAGATTTAGAAAGAGTTGGCATTGCTAACCAAACCACAATGCTCAAAAGTGAAACCGAGCAAATTGGCAAACTCTTTGAGCGGACAATGATGAAAAAGTATGACCCCTCTGAGTTGAATCAGCATTTCCAAAGCTTTAACACCATTTGTGACGCAACGCAAGAACGCCAAGATGCGATGTTAGAGTTAGTGCAACAAAAGCTAGATTTGATGATAGTGATTGGTGGATTTAATTCATCAAATACAACACAATTGCAACAAATTGCTGTAGAACAGGGGATTCCTTCTTATCACATTGATAGTGAAGCGCGAATTCTGTCAGGAAATCGCATTGAACATCGAGAATTAAATGGCAATTTGAATATTGCAGAAAACTGGTTGCCAGATGGGGAAATTGTCGTAGGAATTACCTCTGGCGCTTCTACACCGGATAAGGTCGTAGAAGATGTGATTGAGAAGATTTTGGAGTTGAAGGCGACGGTGGTTGTGTAAAATGGAACCACAGATGAACACTGTCTTGGAAAGTTCTGTTCGTCGAAGACGTTGGCGAAGCCATCGGAGGAAACCTCCGCTCAGACTTCCCGCAGATGCACACAGATAAATTATCGGTGTTCATCTGTGGTTCTAAATATCCATTAACCATACTTTTGCGACAAGTCTAGGGAAAATATTACATAATCAAAAATTTTGGTTGCTTATGTTAGTTTTGGTGTAACAGATATTTCCTCTGTAGATGCTTCGCATTCCCAAGGCACGGGCACTACTTCTGATTGTTCTATTTCTTCTACTGGTGCGACTTTTTCTTGCACTGGCTGTGGTTCTGACGCAGGTATAAATTGTTTGCAAGTGTTCAGATTTCCTTCCCGCGATCGCCAGACTTTTGTACGAGATCATCTAGTTCGCTTTGCATATGAGCACGAACCCGTTCATAACAAGCATCCACGTAGATACGGTCACGAGCAGCGGTACAACCATAGCGTTCAAACACAATTGGTGCACAGACACGAGTATGGATCTGCATGGGGAATGGGAAATTAGGTATAGGTCCAATCCCCACCACCCAAGGGAGCCCGAGGTAAATTGGGAATACGCCCGTGTTCCCATCAAGTAACCAGGGAAAACCCCACTCATGCAATTGTTTCATCTGCTGGTACAGGTCAGCCAGCACAATGAGAGTTTCGTGCGCACCATGAGAAATAATCGGCACAATTGGCGCCTCCTCCCGCAAAGCTAGCTTAATGAACGCTTTATTATTTGCTAGATGAATTCGGTTTCGCCAACTGTAGGGACGAAATAAATCCTGAGCACCTCCAGGGTAAACCAAGAGTGCTGCATTCTTTCGTAGGGCAGCACTCGCCATTTTGGGATGCGCTATAATTGCCCCCACCTGGGCACCCGGTACAGCGAAGATGGGAGTCTGCCAAGCTGACGGGTGCATCAAAGCATAAGCTAATCGATCATAGCCAAAGGTGCGGAACCAGTCATACATGAACATTGATGTATCTGGTGAACCCAACCCACCATTATGGGAACCGACAATCAACACTTTTCCCTCCGATGGCATATGATGCCAACCAGAGGTTTGAACTTGAAAATAGTAGCGGTAGAACCATCCCCAAATCGGCATCCAAGCTTTTATAATCTCAGGGTTTCGCTCCGATAAAGACCAACCATCGAACCTACGACCAGAGCCTTCAGCACTCTTGCTGCTTGTGAAAACGCTTAAGTTATCTAATAGTTCCGAGAATGGAGAGATTTTATCGGCGTAGCCGTGGCGCTCCATAAAAATATTCAATAAGTCGTCTAACACATCTAACAATAGTTGTTACCTCTTCTAACCACAGCGTTCTCAGAATAAGCTAGGCAAAATTCTGTGATTTAAAAAACCTTTCGCCCTTCTGGAAGAGAAATTGTAACAAAATTATAAGGACAATCAAAGTATGACTCTGGTCCTTGGTACAGTCCCAAACTTTTTATGCATATAATTGATAAAAAGTCAACTAAAAAGACCTGGGCACAAGCCCTTGCTCAACCCGCAACAGAATTCCCTCTTACCCAACTACAAATCCTTACAGGCAGAATACCTGAAGGTTTACGTGGTACACTCTACCGTAATGGTCCCGCCAGGCTAGAACGCGGTGGTATCCGCATGGGACACTGGTTTGATGGAGATGGCGCAATTCTTGCCGTACGCTTCACCGATGCAGGCGCCACAGCAGTCTACCGCTATGTGCAAACTGCTGGTTATCAAGAAGAAGCCGCAGCAGGTCAACTGCTTTACGGCAATTATGGGATGACCGCACCTGGACCAATTTGGAATCAATGGTTAAAACCAATTAAGAACGTTGCCAATACCTCAGTGCTGACGCTACCAGACAAACTTTTGGCACTCTGGGAAGGCGGGAAACCCTACTCCCTCGATTTGCAAACTTTGGAAACCTTTGGAGAAGATAAGTTAGAGGGATTGACCAATGGATTAGCTTATTCTGCACACTATAAGCGCGACCCACAAACAGGGGAGATTTTTAACTTTGGTATCAGCCCAGGGCTCAATGCCACGTTGAACATTTACAGAAGTGACTCTACAGGCAAAATTGTACAAAAAGCAGCACACACACTAGAAGGCGTGCCAGTCGTACATGATTTTGTCTTTGCAGGACAATATCTTATTTTTTGTATCCCTCCAGTGCGGCTAAACGTTTTCTCAACGCTGATAGGATTAAGTGACTTTGGTCATTCGTTAGAATGGCACCCAAACAAGGGAACCCAAATTTTAGTAGTTGACCGCCATACCCTCAAGGTAGTCAGTCGTGGTGAAGCTGAACCTTGGTATCAGTGGCATTTTGCCAACGGTTATGTCGATGAGAGTGGGTTGGTGATTGTAGATATGGTCAGGTATCCTGACTTTCAGACAAACCAGTATCTGCGGGAAGTCGCAACAGGAGAAACTCACACCCCTGCTGTAAGTGCACTTTGGCGAATGCAGCTTGACCCAACGTCGGGCAAAGTCAAAGCAATTGGGGAAATTATGAACCGACACTGTGAATTCCCGGTGGTACCTCCAAAAGACCAAGGACATAGCAGTCGCCAAACTTATCTGACGGTGCATCGACAAGGAGTGGATACTCTTAAAGAAATGTTTGGGGCGATCGCCCGTTTTGACCACAAAACTGAATCCCTCACAATTGCCGACTGTGGGGAACATCGCTATCCTTCAGAACCCATTTATGCCTCCAACCCCCAAAATCCTGAACAAGGATGGATTATCACAGTTGTGTACGATGGCAATTCTAATAGTAGTGAGGTTTGGGTATTTGACGCCGATAGATTAGACGACTCGCCTCTGTGTAAATTGGCATTACCTGGTGTCATTCCCCACAGTTTTCACGGAACTTGGAAGCCTGCGTAGTCGTGAGTCATTCCTTGATTGGGAGATGATTGTAGCTTTCTTGTAGAGTACCAACGTGACGAAAATCACACAATTTACTGACGCAAATCAATGCGTTTGCACTGAATTCTCGAAATCATCCTAGTGATACGTTACAGCCCAGCCCTATTGAGATAGGGCTTTTTTATTGCAAAATAAAATCTGCCTATGTGATACCAATTTGAAAAAAATGCAACACATTGGTTGAACCCCTCCCCAACCCTCCCCTTAGTAAGGGGAGGGTGCCCGATAGGGCGGGTGGGGTTATCTGTCGCAAACATTTTTTATTTGGTATAAGTTGCTCAGGATCGGTTCAACTTTATCACTAGAGAAAAATCACGCCAAGAGTTGGAGAGCTATTTTTTCTAGACCAACACGATATAGATGACAAAAATTTATAATTTATCAAGACTGTAATTTGCCATCTTGTTCCCGCCATAGTTACCATGACCACTTCACCCCGTCGTTATCACATTACTACCTTCGGTTGTCAGATGAACAAAGCCGACTCAGAACGTATGGCTGGCATCCTAGAAGACATGGGCTTTGAGTGGTCAGAAGACCCGAATAATGCAGATGTCATTCTCTACAACACCTGTAGCATTCGAGATAATGCGGAACAAAAAGTCTACTCTTATTTAGGTAGACAAGCAAAGCGCAAGCATGAACAATCAGACCTCACCCTCATTGTTGCAGGTTGCGTTGCTCAGCAAGAAGGCGAAGCACTGTTGCGGCGTGTACCAGAATTAGACTTGGTGATGGGACCACAACACGCAAATCGCCTGAAAGATTTGTTGCAACAAGTGTTTGATGGCAATCAAGTTGTCGCGACCGAACCAATCCATATTATCGAAGATATCACCAAGCCACGGCGGGATAGCACTGTAACTGCTTGGGTAAATGTGATTTACGGCTGTAACGAACGCTGCACTTACTGTGTGGTTCCTAATGTGCGGGGTGTAGAGCAATCTCGTACACCGGAAGCAATTTGGGCAGAAATGGAAGAACTAGGGCGACAGGGTTTCAAAGAAGTTACGCTACTCGGTCAAAATATCGATGCTTACGGACGAGACTTACCAGGAGTGACGCCAGAAGGTCGTCATCTCCACACTTTGACAGATTTACTTTACTACGTTCATGATGTGCCGGGAATTGAGCGGATTCGCTTTGCGACTTCTCACCCTCGTTATTTTACCGAACGTCTCATCAAAGCTTGTGCGGAATTACCTAAAGTGTGCGAACACTTCCATATTCCCTTCCAATCTGGGGATAATGAAGTCTTAAAACGCATGAGTCGGGGTTACACTCACGAGAAATATCGCCGAATCATCGATACAGTTCGACGGTATGTGCCGGATGCATCGATTAGTGCTGATGCTATTGTGGGTTTCCCAGGAGAGACAGAAGAACAGTTTGAAAATACTCTCAAACTAGTAGAAGACATTGGCTTTGACCAGTTGAATACAGCGGCGTACTCTCCTCGTCCGGGGACACCAGCAGCCATCTGGGATGAGCAATTAAGTGAAGAAATCAAAAGCGATCGCCTACAACGGCTCAATCATCTTGTTGCTATTAAAGCAGGTGAGCGATCGCTGCGTTACATGGGACGTATTGAAGAAGTGTTGGTGGAAGACCAAAATCCCAAAGATAAAACTCAGGTGATGGGACGGACTCGCGGGAACCGTCTTACCTTCTTCACTGGTGATATCAACGAACTCAAGGGTCAGTTGGTTAAGGTGAGAATTACTGAAGTTCGCGCCTTTAGCTTAACGGGTGAACCTGTGGAAGTGCGAGAAGCGATGTCAGTGTAGAAGGTGAGGACAGTTTCTAATGGCTGTTCTGAACTAGCCATTAGAAATTTGAAAATATTCTTGTTGTTATCACAAATTCAAGGTTTCATCCACTTTCATCACTCTCAGACGACTTTTCACTCCTTGACTCTTTAATTCCTGAGCAAACTGCTGCGGAGTTCCTGGTAAGTTGAAAGTTCCGTAGTGCATCGGGATGACCGTTGTTGGGTTGACTAACTTCACTGCTTCTGCTGCTCGTTGCGGACCCATCGTGAATTTACCTCCAATACAAGCAAGCATCAGGCTCACTTTGCGAAACTTGGGAATCAGTGCCATATCCCCAAAGAGGTCAGTATCGCCCGTGTGATAGATAACGGGTCCATTTTTTACACTGATTAAGAAACCTCCAGGGTTCCCAGCATAAATAGCAGGACTGCCATCTGATGAGACTGAGGAACTGTGAACTGCTGGAATAAAGGTAACTTTCACCTCATTATTCAGCAAGGTTAATTCACCCCCAAAATTTCCTTGGGTATCAAATTCTACTAGTTCTTTGGGATATTTGTTGTAAGCAACCATTGCCAGACCTAAATCATAGGTAGTCACCAGCTTTGCTTTCGTCTTGTTGGCAATCTCCACAGCATCACCAACATGGTCAGAGTGACCGTGCGTGACCAAGATGAAATCAACGCGGTTAAGGTTTGCCAGGTCAGCTTTTCCATTTGGATTCACAGGATTTGTCAGCCAGGGATCAATCAGTAGCACTTTGCCAGAAGGTGTTGTGAGTTTGAAAGCTGACTGACCATACCAGAGTAGTTGGGTCTTATGACTGCTTTGAGCACTGCTACTTGTACCGCCTAAACCAAGTACTGTGACAAACATGATCAGAACGCTTAGCGCTACCCCTACAATAAGAGGTTTAGCTAACATCCATTTCAAATTTTTCATCTCAACCTCCGCTTGGATACCCCACCCTCGTTCGCTAACAGTGGGCAGGCAATAAGAATGCATATTCTCACTCTTTGGGCTGAACGCGTCAATTTCTCTTTTTCTTTTTGTCTAAATGTCTTGTGGACTACCAAAAATCTATCGTTAAGGAAAAATACAGCAATATTGCGAAGGTGTGCTACGCTATCTGAATTTAACGAGTTATGGAGGTATTTCAAATGACAAAGTTACGGGTGGGATTACTTTTTGGTGGGCGTTCGGGCGAACATGAAGTTTCTATAAGTTCAGCACGGGCGATCGCCACAGCGTTGAGTGCAGAGCAAAATACGAGTAAATACGAAATACTACCTTTCTACATTCAAAAAGATGGACGTTGGCTGGCTGGGGATGCACCACAACAAGTCTTAGAATCAGGAACACCTTTGCAATTGCCGAATTCGACTTCTGACAATCAAAGTGCCAATTCTCAATTATCAGTTGCCAAAACTCAAACTCTCAGCCGTTGGCAATCTCCTTCCCAAGTCGCAGAAGTGGATGTTTGGTTTCCCATTCTCCATGGTCCCAACGGTGAAGATGGCACAATTCAAGGGTTACTCACCTTAATGCAAGTCCCCTTTGTTGGTTCTGGAGTGTTGGGTTCAGCGGTCGGGATGGACAAAATTGCCATGAAAACAGCTTTTGCCCAAGCCGGATTGCCACAAGTGAAGTATAAGGCATTAAATAGAGCGCAAGTGTGGTCAAATCCTTGTGTTTTCCCAAAACTATGTGATGAAATTGAGGAAACTTTGGGTTATCCGTGCTTTGTTAAACCTGCTAATTTAGGCTCATCGGTAGGCATTGCAAAAGTGCGATCGCGGCAAGAATTAGAAGCAGCATTAGATAACGCCGCCAGCTATGACCGCAAAATAATTGTTGAAGCTGGAGTTGTCGCAAGAGAATTAGAGTGTGCCGTTTTAGGAAATGATAGTCCACAAGCTTCTGTTGTCGGTGAAATTACTTATACAACAGATTTTTATGATTATGAAACTAAATATACTGAAGGAAAAGCGGATTTGCTGATTCCTGCACCTGTACCAGAGGCTGTTACGCGTCAAATTCAGCAAATGGCTTTGCAAGCGTTTGCAGCCGTTGACGCTGCTGGATTAGCAAGGGTAGATTTTTTCTACGTAGAAGCCACAGGAGAAGTGTTCATCAATGAGATCAATACTTTACCAGGTTTTACAGCAACAAGTATGTATCCGCTTCTTTGGGCACATAGTGGAGTTTCTTTCCCTGAATTAGTCGATAAATTAATCCAACTTGCACTTGAGAGACATTCTCTCCCAGCAAAGGGATAGGAAATCTCTTTATCTATTCCTTGTCGCAAAGAGTATTCAATAATACAAAATCTTGAATAATATCGGATTGAGTCGTTCATATTAAATAAAAAAGATACTTCAATTCGATATATTTCTACGGATACAACATGCTTAACCCTTCAGTACAATCAGGTATTGGAGGGTACCCATCAGCAAAGCAATCATGGAAAATAGCCAGAGTGTACAGCAGCAGTTATCCCCAGCACAAGCACCGATATCCGAGTCGGGGAGGAGCATAGAAGAACGCACACAGAGCAAGAATTCTCTGATTCATGTGCTTGTACACCACCCTTGGCTATTGCCGACTGGGTTGTCAGTGGTTTTTCTGGGTACTGGTGCTCTTGCCCTGTACAGCCTAGGTTATGTAGGACGCCCAAAACAGGCAGAGGCAGAAATAGTAGAAGCTGAGGTTGTCAAACCAATCAAAACACCTTCCGGAACAGCCAATCCTACACCTTTGTGGATGGTGGCTGCTATTGCTCTTAGTTGTGCTAGCGGTAGCCTAATATTATTCTTACTGCTAAATCGTCCAGCACAGCGACAAAAAGTCAAAAATCACATCAACCGCTATCAAGCACGCTTGACACAACGTCGCCCAAAATTAGAAACACGCTCTCCCAAAAAGCTGCCAATTTTTGTGCAGTCACAAGCAAGAACACCCGTTGTGGCAATGTCAGGTCAAGCACAACCCGTAGTCACAGTTTTGCCACCAGAGCAAAACGTTTCGCTTGGTCAGGGGAAAGAATCGCTTGCCAGTATGTTGGATATACGCAAAAACATACCATTGTCAGCAATTTTACCAAAAAATTAATGCAGCTTATAATTAATCATCTTTCGTACGATTAGATGCAGTAAAGATCTACCATAAGCTGTTGTCCTTCTACAGCAACCGAGGATATCAGTAGGTAGGAAAACTCGTTTTTGACTTAAATGTATAGTTTTATACTTTTTTATTTCAGAAAGTTTTAGCTAAAAATAAAGCACAGAGAATAATATTATATTTTTTACACATTGTTGCAATATACAAATCACTTCAGAAAAATTTTGATAACTTTAAAGAGTGCCTGCATTTAAAGTTCAGGAAAGAAAGATACTGATTGAAAAGTTACGATAATATTTATGACTGACTTTTTACACTCGTTATCAAAAAATCAATATTGAAGTAACAACCTCAATAGAGTTTTTTCTCCACTATCAGAAAAAGTAAGCGATCGCTTTGTTGGAGGTGATAGCAATGACAGTAATGCTTTGGTTGTTAGGTTTCTGCTTTCTTTGGTTTATTATCGTATCTCTTCTAGCAGAAAGTTGGTTCTATGAAGAAGAGGAGCAGTTCTCAAGGTTTATTGACTTTGGTCTTGCTGAAACTATGACAACAAGTCGTGTAGAAAAGGAAAAATGAAATATCCTGAATGCAACTTTACTCATCTGGTTAAAAATGGTAGTCGTGGCAAGCTCTGCGCTAATGCTTATACAAAGAAAACTGTTGTAAGTTGATGATCTGTAAATCTGTGTGCGAAAAGTATGAAACCCGTTTGAATTGTCAAAACTTCAAACGGGTTTCTACATGAAGACGAGATATCAAACTGCCTGTAGCAGATATTTAACTCAAGTTAAACATCATAAATTAAACACTCAGGTGCATTTGGATACTCATCACAGTACTGTTCTAAGGAAGTTTTAAACTTTTGTGCTGCCTGTCGATGAGATTTCTCGGCTTGTAACTCTTCGACAATATCCCACGCGACAGCACAGTTAGCTGATTGGTTTCCTTGAATGTCACAAGTGGTACGGGCTTCCTCAATAGCTTCTAAAATAGCTTGTTCTAGAGGAGTTGAATGTCCTACTTCCCAATGAGCGTCTACGATTTTAGGCATCAAGTTTTTAGTGTTGAGCTTTTTCGTTAATGGTTGAGAACCAGTTCAGAGAACCTATCCCTGCAACCGACAACTCTAATATATGCATAATTGCAAAATGATGTGGTGTGCAGAACCGTAATTCCTATGGTGACTTTCCGTCTTGTTATTATCTGTTCTGTTCTAACAGTATTTTTTTAGACTGTTATAGTTCTCTCAACTGACATAAAAAGTTGCAAAAAATGACACTTCAAACTCAGTTGTTTCTGGGAAATTTGAGCAAGTGCATATACAGTGCATTGCGGCGCGGCTGCTTTATGTAGCAATGACAAGAGCAATTAACCAACTTATTTTGACTTATCATCGGAATTCATATTTTGCAGTCAGGATAAAATCGGCTTTAAAGAGTGTAATGGAAATTTTATAATCAATCGCAGATTCATTGAAGTTTCATCAGTCATTTCCATCAAACATTTACCACTCGCTTTTTCAAGTGCAGTTCAAAACGTTCTCCCGGTTTAGGTTCTATGACCTGTGTCGGTAAATTCTTATTTTCTAGTAATGAACGCAATTCCTTAATACTTCCCTTCGTTTGAAGCAAAGAGTTGAGTAATCCCTCAAAAATCACATCGCCTCCAGCTGCTGTGGGTAACATGACTTGGGGTTGCAACCATTGAGCAATTTCTAAGGCGTATTTATTACCCTTGATAATTGAGCCAACCAAGGGTAAAGCCACGTCAATTAACGGAGTGATAACAACATCCACTGGAGCAAATTCCTTAAGCGTGGATGAATGATTTCCATGAGGCTCGTAATAGAGGGTAAAACTGCTCTCCAATTCTTTGAGGAGATAACCATTTTCCACCAAATTTAGCCCAACCAATGAGCCGGGAGTTGCCAGAATTTCCACACTTTGATTCAGAGTGAAGGTTTCTCCATGAGCTAGTGCTGTGACTTGGGTGTAATTCAACTGCTGTACTACTTTAGCAGCATTGGGAGAAGCTACAACTGGAATATTACGGTCAAGCTGCTTGAGCGTTGGTGGATGAGCATGGTCTTCCAAACCCTGAGATAGCACAATCAAGTCAATATTCTCTGGTATTGGGCGTTCTTTGGAGCGAGAACCTTTGAAGAACCAATCCAAATTACCAAAGGTTAACAAACCAACTAGCCAAGGATCAATGAGTATCCGTTGCCCTCCGATTTCAAGCAGCCAAGAATTGCTGTCTAGCCAAGTTAAATACATAAAGTTTTGTAAAGATAGCGCCTGTATTTATTATGAACTAACCAAGGCAATCAATATCTTGAAGCATTTCTAAGTGCTTCTTTAGCGGTGCCAGCGTATTTGCAGCAATCATCCCACTGGCGGCGACTGCAGGTAGACCAATGCCAGGAAAGGTCGAGTCTCCACAGCACAATAGTCCTGAAAGAGGAGTGCTAGAACTAGGAAAGAAACCTTTTCCAGCCTCAAATGCTGGACCATAAGAACCTCTATGGCGTCGCAGATAACGCTCATGTGTTAGTGGTGTACCAACTAATGTCACATCACAACGCGAGCGAATATCTGGAATAATTCGCTCCAAGGCTTGCCACATAACTTCTGCCCGCAACTGCTTTTGTCGGATATACTCCTCACTTTTTCTGTTCATCCCTTGCCACAAGTCATAAGGTTCATTACCAGGAGTGTAAGCGTGAATGACGTGCTTTCCTGATGGTGCTAGTGATGGGTCTAAAACTGAGGGAATAGACACCAAGACAACGTTTTGAGGAGCTGTAACGCCGATTTCCCAATTATTAACAAATATGTAGTGGCACGCGAGATCTGACCGTAATCCTTGTGCGTCAATACCTAAATGGAGATGCATGAAACTATCACACTC
>CP019636.1:1835000-2920000 GCA_002163975.1 Nostocales cyanobacterium HT-58-2
ACGTGTGTAGCCCAGGACGTAAGGGGCATGCTGACTTGACGTCATCCCCACCTTCCTCCGGTTTGTCACCGGCAGTCTCCTTAGAGTGCCCACCCAAAGTGCTGGCAACTAAGAACGAGGGTTGCGCTCGTTGCGGGACTTAACCCAACATCTCACGACACGAGCTGACGACAGCCATGCACCACCTGTGTTCCGGCTCCCGAAGGCACTCTCCCCTTTCAGGAAGATTCCGGACATGTCAAGCCCTGGTAAGGTTCTTCGCGTTGCATCGAATTAAACCACATACTCCACCGCTTGTGCGGGCCCCCGTCAATTCCTTTGAGTTTCACACTTGCGTGCGTACTCCCCAGGCGGGATACTTAACGCGTTAGCTACGACACTGCCCGGGTCGATACGGGCAACGCCTAGTATCCATCGTTTACGGCTAGGACTACTGGGGTATCTAATCCCATTCGCTCCCCTAGCTTTCGTCCCTCAGTGTCAGTCCAGGTCCAGCAGAGCGCTTTCGCCACCGGTGTTCTTCCTGATCTCTACGCATTTCACCGCTACACCAGGAATTCCCTCTACCCCTACCTAACTCTAGTCACTCAGTTTCCACTGCCCTTATGCAGTTGAGCTGCACTCTTTAACAGCAGACTTGATTGACCACCTGCGAACGCTTTACGCCCAATCATTCCGGATAACGCTTGCATCCTCCGTATTACCGCGGCTGCTGGCACGGAGTTAGCCGATGCTGATTCCTCAAGTACCTTCAGTACTTATTCCTTGAGAAAAGAGGTTTACAACCCAAGAGCCTTCCTCCCTCACGCGGTATTGCTCCGTCAGGCTTTCGCCCATTGCGGAAAATTCCCCACTGCTGCCTCCCGTAGGAGTCTGGGCCGTGTCTCAGTCCCAGTGTGGCTGATCATCCTCTCAGACCAGCTACTGATCGTCGCCTAGGTGCGCTCTTACCACACCTACTAGCTAATCAGACGCGAGCTCATCTTCAGGCAATTAATCTTTCACCAATAAGGCACATCCGGTATTAGCAGCCGTTTCCAACTGTTGTCCCGAACCTGAAGCCAGATTCTCACGCGTTACTCACCCGTCCGCCACTAGGTCCCGAAGAACCCCGTTCGACTTGCATGTGTTAAGCATACCGCCAGCGTTCATCCTGAGCCAGGATCAAACTCTCCGTTTTGTCATTTGAGTTTGTCAAGGCTATGGAAAATTTCTTTTCCAGAATCCTTATTCTTAGTTTTTTTGTCTTTGGGTTTCCCCTTTGACTCAATTTCTTTGACGAGGATATATAATGTTTTTGGCTTTCAAACTATTGTTTTGTCTTGGTTCGGCGTGTGTTTGTCTTCTTCACACTTTATCTAGTCTAGCCCCCTCTCTTTTGCTTGTCAAGGGCTTGCTCAAACTTTTTTTCTCACCCTTGTTTTTCCCCTAATCTCTCCCCTTTCTGCCCCGCTCTCCTGCTGCTCTGCCCCTATCTGTCTTTCTACTTGGGTCTGTTCCGCTTTCTATTATGTAGTCAGTAGACCGAAAAGTTTTTAGGAAGTCTTCCAGGATGGAGAACTCAATTCATAGGGTCTACAGGAGCAGACTTTCATAGAGTAAGCATTCGCGTCTTTTAAACTCAACAGCATTGGTGAGACTCTGATTCTTTCGTCAGTCTGTGTCTATAGTGAAGACTCAAGTTTTGAGTTTTTAGGATGACAACCGAACTTTTGCTCGCAAGGTGCACAACTTAGCGAACCACAAACACATCAAAGAATTTCCGTCTCAAGGGCTAGGGATACTAGTATTTGATTTTTGGTTGGGATTTGAAAAGCCAATTAATTCTCAAGTCGATTGTCTACCTGATTTTTTGGATCACACCAACTGTTGAAGCTTGCTTTCATGATACCAGTGAGCACTGTAAACTCTTTGTGCTTTGGATCTGTCAGGTCAACATACTTTTTACCAAAGGAAAAATAGGAAACCTTTTGTTTTTCATCGACAATTCCAGATAGGAGCCTAATAGAACTCTTGCACGAATATTTTGTGTAGGGGAATGAGAGAGTAAAGCAGCGCAAAAAATCTCAAAATATGCGTTACGGACTTCGTCCTAACACATCCTACAAATCTTTTATAGCATTCATGCAAGAGATCTAATCTATTAACCCATGGATAGAGGCTAGTCCTTAATAATATGTAGACACTGGATACAAGCTCAGATAATTTGGAATTAGTAACAGCTAATTGAGATACAGGTTAGCCTAGACTCTTAAAAAAATATCTCGACATACTGAAAAAAATAGTTTAATAATTTTTGTAAACTGTAATTTCCAAATCCTTTTTTGTTAATAAATTTTTCCGGCGGTTTTATGAATGAAATGATAAAGGAGAATTTTGTGCAACCTATTATTTATGATGAATCATTTGAGATGATTGTTGAAGATATTGAAGTAGGACCATCACAGGAAGAATATCATCCAGTCAAACTGACAACAAGCCGAGGTTCTATTCATTGTCGCTACTATCCGGTAGAGGGTGCTGAAAGAGCTGTAATTTGGGTTGGGGGCGTTGGGGGTGGCTGGGATACGCCAGCTCGTGGACTGTACCCATTGCTGTGTGAAGTTTTGAGGAAAGAACACATAGCTTCTCTACGAGTGCGCTACCGCAACCCAACAGATTTAAAGGAATCCATTTTAGATGTTTTAGCAGGTCTTACATACTTGCAAGACGAGGGAATCAAAGACGTTGCTTTGGTTGGTCACTCCTCTGGAGGTGCAGTAGTCATTCAAGCTGCTGCTCAGTCCCCAGAGGTTCGTACTGTTGTCACCCTGGCTACTCAATCATATGGTGTACAGTCTGTAACAGAACTTGCAACGCGCTGCTCCCTACTTCTTCTGCATGGTACATCTGACCAGGTACTATCACCTCAATGTTCGCAATATGTTTATCAGCTTGCTCTTGAACCTAAGCGTCTGATTCTGTATCCCAACGCTAGTCATAGTTTGGATGAAGTAGCTGATGAAGTTTACCTAGTCATTAGGGATTGGCTTGTTCAACGACTAAATAATCGTACAGCAAGTTTGTCTTAAGCACTTTTATCAGCTTCGATAAAATTTCTTTTTTTGCAAGTGCCGTTGCAACGGTCGCTAGTCACCAAATATTTACACCCAACGTTTGATCACTGAGGCTTCTAATGAGAACCTAGCGATCATACGATTAGTTATGGTATCCTTTTAAGGACGTCTATTAATTTATAGGTCACGTTCAGAATAGTACTCGTCGTTCTAGATACGTCAAAAGTTATGGTGCGGTAACAAGCAACTTGGGTTGTTGCTACCTGAATTGGTTCATCTATGTGTGTGATCGCTGTTCGTGAGTGTGTCTGACAGGGCAAGGTATGTGCTCCACATCATCGCGAAGCGGGTTCAGTTGTCCAGCCGCACTTTATGTGTTTGCCTTATTGCACAATCATAGGGAAGCCTTTTCTAAAACAAAAGGCTTGGCAATATACGAGCATTACCTAGAGAGCACTGCGCTGAGTTTCCATGTTCTAAGTCTACGGTATGCTAAACCAAACGGATACAGCGTGCGCTGAATACACGCTCAAATGATGGTAATCACTTACATTATTAATGTTACTGCAGATATCGGGAGACTAAGAACAGAGACTACAATGATCATATATTGCAACTATGAGCTTTTTGTGATTTGAATCTAGTAATAATCTACAGTACTTACTTAGATTATCATGTTACAATGAATTCTTTTCCTTCTAAAGACGTATGCCTAATATTGCATAATTCTACCTACTTTATTCCTTAACATCCTTCTAGAGGTAGGCTCGGAAAAAATCATTTGTAGAGAATAATGAACAGTGCTGCGCCACAAAATCTCTTCTAAAAAATTAAAGTTTAAATAGCGATTTATTTATGTACTTAGCACTCTGGCCCGGAAACGTTTATCCCCTAGGGGCAACTTGGGATGGCAAAGGCACAAACTTCGCCTTGTTTTCAGAAAACGCAACAGGTGTTGAGCTTTGTTTATTTGATAGAAATAATCAAGAAACACGCTTGACCCTGACTGAAGTCAGCAACTTCGTTTGGCACGGCTATGTACCAGGAGTGGGACCAGGACAACGTTACGGGTATAGAGTCCATGGTCCTTATGCACCAAATGAAGGACATCGTTTCAACCCTAACAAACTACTGATTGACCCATATGCAAAGGCGATCGATGGTGAGATTGGTAATGGTCCAGAACTCTTTGGCTACTCTTGGGATTCGCCTGAAGAAGATTTATCTTTCTCGGAACTAGATAGCGTCCATTTGATGCCAAAATCTGTTGTTGTTGATCAGTCTTTTGATTGGGAAGGCGATCAGCTGCTACGAACTCCATGGCACGAAACCGTTATTTATGAAACCCACGTCAAGGGTTTTACCAAATTACATCCAGATATTCCAGAAGAACTGCGCGGTACTTATGCTGGGTTGGCACATCCAGCCGCAATTGAACATCTTCAAAGACTGGGGATTACAGCAGTTGAATTGATGCCAGTACATCACTTTCTATCTCAACCAGGACATCTAATTGACAAAGGGCTGAGGAATTATTGGGGTTATGACTCTGTCAACTATTTTGCTCCCTACTCCGGTTACAGTTCAAGCGGTACTTTAGGTGAACAAGTCACCGAATTCAAGGAGATGGTTAAGGCATTGCATCGTGCCGGAATTGAGGTCATTCTAGATGTTGTCTATAACCACACGGGAGAAGGAAACCATTTAGGTCCCACCTTATCTCTGCGAGGTATTGACAATGTCGTTTACTACCGCTTGGTTGATGATAGTCCTCGCTACTACATGGATTACACAGGTTGCGGTAATTCTCTTTACGTGCGCCAACCGCAAGTTTTGAAATTAATCATGGATAGTCTGCGGTATTGGGTCACAGAAATGCACATTGATGGCTTTCGCTTTGACCTAGCTTCGGCTTTGGCGCGTGAGTTATATGAAGTGAACAGTCTTGCTGCTTTCTTTGATATCATTCACCAAGACCCGATACTCGCAGACGTCAAACTCATAGCTGAACCTTGGGATTTGGGAGAAGGCGGTTATCAAGTTGGTCAATTTCCTGTTTTGTGGTCTGAGTGGAATGGTAAGTATCGCGATACAGTGCGAGACTTCTGGCGTGGTATTGATGAAAGTTTGGGTCAATTTGCTTACCGTGTGACTGGTAGCCCCGATCTATATGCGCTCAATGGACGACGACCTAATGCAAGTGTCAATTTCATTACAGCACATGATGGCTTCACCTTGACTGACCTTGTAAGCTACAACGACAAACACAACGAGGCAAACGGGGAAGACAACCGGGATGGGGAAAGTCACAACCGTTCTTGGAACTGTGGGGCAGAAGGTGAAACAGACGAGCCAGAAGTGCTACAACTACGGGAACAACAACAGCGGAACTTCTTAACAACTTTAATGCTTTCCCAAGGTATTCCAATGTTGTTAAGTGGTGATGAAATTGGTTGTACTCAACATGGCAACAACAATGCTTACTGCCAAGACAATGAGATTTCTTGGCGTCACTGGGACTTGGAAAAGAAAAATGAGGATTTGGTGAATTTTACCCGTGAGCTGATCTACTTCCGTCACCAGCATCCAGTATTTCGGCGGCGTAAGTGGTTTCAAGGCAGACCTATCCACGGAAAGAGCATCAGCGATATCGCATGGTTCAACCCAGATGGTAGTGAGATGACTCAGGAACAATGGGAAATTGGTTACGCTAAGTCGATCGCAATGTTCTTAGATGGTGGACAACTTCCTAGTGTTGGTCCTAAAGGCGAGCGCATTAGCGATGAGAGTTTTCTTGTACTCTTTAACGCCCACTACGAAACTATTGAGTTTTTCTTACCAGAAGCAATGCAGCATAGAGAGTGGTCTGTTGTCATTGACACTAAAGAACCTCGCTTTATCACAGAGGAAAAAATTTACACCGACACCCAAGCCGTGCCAGTTGTGGCACGTTCAATGGTAGTCCTACGCCGTCTCGGTTAAACAACCAGACGAGGAAGATAAAAAAGCAAAAGAACAACATCTCTATCTCTTTCTCATCTGTTTTACTTAGCACTCTTTATTCAGCACTTAATTACTCTGTATGAAAATTGGCGCTCATTATTTAGGTAACGGTCATTGTGAATTTAGAGTTTGGGCACCGAGTGCAGAAGCAGTGGCAGTCAAAATAGTCTCGCCACAGGAGCGCATACTCCCGATGGAGCAGGATAAGACTGAAGGATATTGGCACATCAGTGCTGATGAGATTCAACCAGGAACGCTCTATTTCTACCAATTAAACAATGGTGAGTCTAGACCTGATCCAGCTTCAAGTCTCCAGCCTTTGGGTGTACACGGTCCTTCGCAGGTTATTGATCCCAGCTTTGTCTGGAATGACAGCAATTGGTCTGGCGTTGCTTTAGAAAGCATGATTATCTACGAATTGCACGTTGGAACTTTCACCCCGGAAGGTACCTTTGAGGCAATTATTCCCCGACTCAAGGATTTACAAGAGCTAGGGGTGAATGCAATCGAAATCATGCCAATTGCTCAGTTTCCGGGTGATGAACCCACCGATGGTGGCTTTGCTTACCGCAATTGGGGCTACGATGGGGTTTATCCGTTTGCAGTCCAAAACTCCTATGGTGGTCCTGAAGGATTGAAGCGGTTGGTTGACGCCGCTCATCAAGAGGGAATTGCGGTCGTTCTCGATGTGGTTTATAACCACTTTGGTCCAGAAGGCAATTACATGAGCCACTTTGGTCCCTACTTTACAGAGACTTATCGCACTCCTTGGGGCAGTGCAATGAACTTTGATGATGCTCACAGCCATGATGTGCGTAACTATTTTATTCAAAATGCTTTGTACTGGCTGCGGGACTATCACATCGATGCACTACGCCTAGATGCGGTTCACGCAATCTATGATTTGGGCGCTAAACACTTTTTAGAAGAACTGGCAGAAAATGTTGCAGATTTGTCAACACAACAGGATCGAAAACTTTATCTCATTGCAGAAAGCGATTTAAATGACCCCCGAGTGGTTCGTCCTGTGGAATCAGGGGGATATGGAATTGACGCGCAATGGAGCGATGACTTCCATCATGCGCTACATACGTTGCTGACACAAGAGCAAATCGGGTATTACGAGGATTTTGGCAAGTGTGAACACCTGGCAAAAGCCTACCAGGACACGTTTGTGTATGACTGGAAGTATTCACCGCATCGTCGGCGCTTTCATGGGAATTCTCCGAGTGATCGCCCCTTGGATCAATTTGTTATTTGCATTCAAAATCATGACCAAGTTGGCAATAGAATGCTGGGTGAGCGATTATCTCATCTCGTCTCTTTTGAAGCTCTAAAATTAGCTGCGGGTGCTGTTTTACTCTCCCCTTACATTCCCCTTTTATTTATGGGTGAAGAGTATGGTGAAGAAGCACCTTTTCTTTACTTTGTTAGTCATGATGACCCTGATTTAATTAGAGCAGTCAGACAAGGACGAAAACAAGAGTTTGCTGCCTTTCATGATTTAGGAGAACCACCAGATCCAGAATCTTCTGAAACCTTTCTCCAGTGCAAGTTAAATTGGGAAAAACGCAAAGAAGGGAAACACCAAGTTCTCTGGTCGTTATATCAACACCTGATTCAATTGCGAAACACAATTCCAGCTTTAGTGAAGCGCGATCGCAAAAATATAGAAGTTGGCTTTCTTGAAGCTGAAAAAATTGTCTGGTGGCGCAGATGGAGTGAGGACAACCAAGTTCTTTGTCTGATGAACTTTAATCAAAATGAGGTCACTTTCAGTCCTGCTATATCAGGAAATGCTTGGAGAAAAATTTTAGATTCTGCCGATAAAAAGTGGCAAGGTGCTGGTTCACTTTTACTAGAAAACTTGAGCAATACACAAGAACTAACCATGTGCTCTCAGAGTTTCACTCTTTATGAAAGAACTGGACATTAATCAGTGAAAAATTCACAGTTATCAGGAAATATCAAAAAGAGTGCTGATAACTTTTCACCCATATTTTATGATTAATAACTGGTACATAACATGAAAATTCCAACAGCTACTTATCGAATTCAGTTCAATTCTAATTTTGGTTTTGATGCAGCAAAAAAAATTACAAACTATCTAGTAGATTTGGGAATTTCTGACCTTTATGCATCTCCTGTTTTCAAAGCAAGAGCCGGAAGTTCCCACGGATATGATGTCGTTGACCCTACTCAATTAAATCCAGAATTAGGAACTCAGGAAGCTTTTGAAAGTTTAGTTGAGGAATTGCAACAGTGCAACCTAGGTTGGGTACAGGATATTGTCCCCAATCACATGGCTTATGACAGCCAAAATCATTATCTAATGAATGTCCTTGAAAATGGTCTTGATTCAACCTATATTGATTACTTTGATATCGCCTGGAATTCCCCTTTTGCTAGTAATAATGAACCCATTTTAGCTCCATTGTTAGGTAATTTTTTTGCAACTAGCCTAGAAAATGGTGAAATTCAACTGAAGTATGAGGAGAGTGGGCTAAATGTTAATTATTACAACTTAAAACTGCCTATCAAACTAGAATCCTATGGTAAGTTTTTGACTCAACATTTAGGGAAACTAGCCAAAGTTTTAGGAAGAAAGCATCCAATCTTTGTCAGGTTACTTGGTATCTTGTACATGGTAAAAAATCTTCCTTCAGAGGCAACATCCCAACAAAGGCAAGACCAAGGTGCTTTTGTAAAAGGTCTTCTTTGGGAACTTTATACAGATAATGAAGATGTAAGAACATTTATTGATGAGAATTTACAACTTTTTAATGGGGAACCAGGAAAACCAGAAAGTTTTAATCTTTTAGAGAGTTTACTTTCTGAACAATTCTTCCGCCTCTGTTCTTGGAAAGTCGGGGCTGAAGAGATGAATTATAGAAGATTTTTCACCGTTAACGAATTGATATCGGTTAAGGTTGAAGACCTAAAGGTTTTTAAAAATACCCATGATTTGATTTGCAAGCTGGTAAACGAAGGAAAGTTTACAGGCTTACGAATTGACCATATTGATGGACTTTATGATCCGACTCAATATTTAGAGAGGCTAAGAGAAAAAACTGGCGATACATACATCACCGTTGAAAAAATTTTGCAGCCAGGAGAGGAATTACCTAATAATTGGTCAGTTCAGGGCACATCTGGCTACGATTACTTAAATTATCTTAATGGAATTTTTTGTAAGATAGAAAACGAAGAGAATTTTACTCAAATTTACTCTGAATTTACAGGTCTGACAACATCATTTGCGCAAATTGTTCCAGATAAAAAACACCTAATCATAGAGAGAAATTTAGCAGGTGATATTGATAACCTAGTTTTTCTCTTAAAGACAATCGCTGGTAATTATCGGTATGGAAGTGACTTTACAATCAATGGTTTGAAACGAGCCTTGGCAGAAGTTCTTAGTCGCTTTCCTATTTACCGAACTTATATCAATCAAGAGGGGATAAACGAGAGCGATCGCGCCTATATCCAGGAAGTCATTGAGGCTACCAAACCTCACACACCATTCTTGAACAATGAATTGAACTTTATTGAAAAATTGCTGTTGCTGGAATATGATGATTTTCTCACTCAAGCTGAGAAAGACCAGTGGCTCTACTTTGTGATGAGAGTACAACAGTACACGGGACCATTGATGGCAAAAGGAGTTGAAGATACTGCTTTGTACGTCTATAATCGCTTCATTTCCTTAAACGAAGTTGGAGGCGAACCTGGTCAATTTGGCATTAGTATTTCAGAGTTTAATGAATTTAATCAAAAACGTCAGGCTCGTTGGCCTCATGCAATGAGTGCTACTTCAACTCATGATACCAAACGGGGTGAAGATGTCAGAGCCAGGCTAAATGTTCTCTCAGAAATTCCTGAAGAATGGCAACAACAAGTTCGTACCTGGAGCAAAATCAATCATTCCCATAAAAAGACCGTCAAGCGTTTTAGTATGCCTGATAGGAATGATGAATATCTTTTTTACCAGACACTTGTAGGGGCTTTTCCCTTTTTTGAACATGAGTATGCAGACTGTGTTGAACGCGTAAAAGAGTATGTGCTCAAAGCCATTAGAGAAGCAAAAGTTTACACAGCTTGGCTAAGACAAAATAGCACTTATGAAGATGCATTCATAGATTTTGTCAAAGCTGTTCTAGAACTTTCTGATAGCAATCCTTTTTTAAAAGAATTTATTCCTTTTCAACAACGAATTGCTTACTACGGCATTTTCAACTCTCTGTCTCAAGTTTTGCTGAAAGTTACCTCTCCTGGAATCCCAGACTTCTACCAAGGAACTGAATTGTGGGATTTTAGTTTGGTTGATCCTGATAATCGCCGTCCGGTTGACTTTGAAACTCGACAGTCCTGCCTTAAAACAATCAAGGAACAAGCCAAGACAGATATTCTCAAGCTTATAGATGAATTACTGGCAACTAAAGAAGATGCCAGAATCAAGCTGTTCCTCACTGTTCAAGCTTTAAAAGCAAGAACAGAGAGTTTAGAAGTCTTCCGTGAAGGTAACTACTTGCCTTTGGAGGTGAGTGGAAAGTTTAAAGAACACATCATTGCTTTTGCAAGAAGTCAAGGTAATAAAACAATTGTTACCATAGCTCCTCGCTTTTTCACCAGTTTGATTCAACCTGGAGAGTATCCATTGGGACAACAAATTTGGAATGACACTTGCCTAAAGCTACCCACACAAGCATCTTCAGTGTGGAAAGATGCGATTACTGAGCAACCAGTTCAAGCTAATGGCACTGTGTTCATTGGTGAAGCACTGAAACACTTCCCTGTTGCTTTGTTAGTTAGCCAATAGATCTCTTGCACAAATGTAAAACCTACCTTCAACTTAACTGACTAGTCAACCCGGTTTTGTAAGAAACCGGGTTTTTTATATGTTGAACTTCTAAGACTGCAACACTAGCACAAAGCTGAAGCGAGTAACCTAAAACCTTTATCTTTATCAGCACAGTTTAAAACGTTATCGGAAATTGTGGTTATTAAGTATGTAGTTAAAAAAATATTCAGAATTATGGGGGAACCAACCCATGACTAACTCTGTTATCAATCCAATTGAGCGTCCTGCAGTGACGCAACAATTGTCTGAAAACTTTATTCTCACAACTCTGGATGACCTCTATAACTGGGCAAAAATGTCCAGTTTGTATCCGATGATGTTTGGCACAGCCTGCTGTTTCATGGAGTTTATGGCTGCCTATGCTTCTCGCTTTGACATGGAGCGATATGGCATGATTCCCCGTGCTACTCCCCGACAGGCAGACTTGATGATTACCGCAGGTACAATCACGATGAAGTACGCTCCCAATTTGGTGCGACTTTACGAGCAAATGCCAGAACCCAAGTATGTTATCGCTATGGGAGCTTGCACAATTACGGGCGGGATGTTTAGTGTAGATTCTCCAACAACTGTTCGTGGTGTGGATAAGTTAATTCCAGTTGATGTGTACATACCGGGATGTCCCCCTCGACCTGAGGCAGTCATCGATGCGATTATTAAATTGCGTAAGAAAATTGCCAATCAAAGCATCCAGGAACTGCCTCAACTCCAACAAACTCACCGCTACTGCAGCATCACACACAAGATGAAGGTGGTGCCTCCCATTCATAATGGAAAATACCTGAAAAGCCCCACACGGGAAGCTCCATCCGAGGAAATTGCTGAAGCCACAGGATTGCCTTTACCGTTGGCGCTTAAACAGCAGAAAACTGATTTATCAACTCCAGACTCATAGCTGAAATAGTAATTTTTTCAGGTCATTCTGATTTTTGCGTAGTCTCCATATCATGAATGACCTATTAGAGAAGATTCTTAAGTTTCTTGGCTTTATCTATGAATAATACGCTTGAGGTTAGCATACATGAGTAGCCAAGCTATTGCCTTACTTTTCCAAAAGATGAGGTAAGCAAGCATCAAAATAATGAACGGAAAATTTCTAATGAATGAAGATCGTCTTAATGCATTTGTAAATCAGCTGGTCAATGATATGGCAGTGAGTATGTCAGGTGTGATGACTAGCATTGGGCACCGATTGGGTTTATATAAAGCAATGGCTGGTGCTGGTCCGATGACACCCTCTCAACTGGCTCAAAAGACAGGGACTCGCGAGCGATACATTTTAGAGTGGCTGAACTCTCAGGCAGCCAGTGGCTATATCACCTATGATCCCATGCAGCGCACTTATGAATTGCCTGACGAACACGCGATGGTGTTAGCTAATCCAGAAAGCCCTGTTTTCATGGCTCCTGCTTTCGATACTATTTCCTCTATGTGGCTAGATGAGGACAAAGTTATAAATGCTTTCCAAACTGGTCGGGGGATTGGTTGGCATGAGCATCATCATCGGCTATTTTGCGGCTGCGAAGCGTTCTACAAAACAGGTTATAGGGTATCCCTGACAACTAAATGGATTCCTGCACTCGAAGGAGTTGAAGAAAAGCTGCACTCAGGTGCTTTAGTGGCTGACGTGGGTTGCGGTCATGGTGCATCTACTATCCTTTTGGCACAGGCTTATCCTAACTCAAAATTCTTTGGCTTTGATTACCACAACGAGTCAATTACTGTTGCACGCCAACGCGCTGTAGAAGCTGGTGTGAGCGATCGCATTCAATTTGAAGTCGCTCATGCTAAGAACTTTCCAGGAACAAACTACGACTTAGTTTGCTTTATGGATTGTCTACATGACCTTGGCGATCCCGTCGGTGCGGCAAAACATACAAAAGAGGTCCTCGCTGAAGATGGAACCGTGCTATTGGTTGAACCGTTCGCTGGTAACTCTATTGAAGACAATCTCAATCCAGTCGGTCGGATGTTTTATTCTGCCTCTACTGCAATATGTACGCCTAATTCACTATCTCAAGAGATTGGGCTAGGACTCGGAGCACAAGCTGGTGAAGCAAGACTGGCTCAAGTTATGACCGAAGCTGGCTTTAGTCGGTTCCGCCGTGCTACACAAACTCCTTTTAATCTCATACTGGAGGCGCGAGTATAAATTTCATTCGTGTTTGCGAGTACGGGCGTAAGACATTATACCCGTACTTCTTGATATCTTGTTTTTCAAGGGAGATGTGAGATAGATATCACTATTTTTCTTCTCCAGAGCTACCGTTTGTGTTGCAAACTCTCATCATAGTGACGTTAAGCCTGGCGAAAACGGTTTTTATTTCTGCTATTCGTCATTCTATATTCTTATTGAGGTCTTCAAATCAGACCTTATATAGATGCAAGTAAAGGACTGTTTAATATATTTAGAATCAGACACGCTCTACAGCCAGGTACAGCTTGTAAAGTAAACCTTTGCGACAATTGAAACTTCTGGGAAGTTGTGAATGTACCAGTGGAGGAAGTGCGCGATCGCCGTAAGTCCTGCGGACAGTCTACGCCAACGCGCAGCGTGCCGTTCGCGGTAGCATTTCCGTAGGAGAAGGCAAGGCTAATCGCTCCGTTATCGCTATAGCATTCCGCCCCTCAATTCATTTAACGACAATACAGGAGAATAGCTGATGATTGAACTTCAAGAAATTTCCCCAGAGAAGATAGGGAATAAGTTACCAAACATAGCCCGCGAACATAAATGGTTACAAACTGTCTGGGGAATTACAAGACCATTAGATTATCTTGAAAAAATGCAAGAGCGCTATGGGGATATCTTTATTGCGGACTTTGCTAGCTCTCCACCACAAGTTATTATCAGTAATCCTAAAGCGATTCAGGAACTGTTTACGGCTGATTACAAGCTATTTCAATCCAGTCCAGGAAATCAGATTATAGAACCGTTGGTAGGGCCAAACTCCTTATTATTAAAAGACGGCGAGCCGCACTTGCAACAGCGCAAGCTTTTGATGCCCCCCTTTCACGGTGAGCGAATGCAGGCTTATGGTCAGCTCATGCGTGACATTACCCAACAGGTAATGAGCAAGTTGACCGTTGGCAGCTCTTTTGTCGCCCGTCCAATTATGCAAGAGATTTCTCTAACAGTGATTTTACGCGCTGTGTTCGGGCTCAAAGAAGGGGAACGTTACCAAAGAATCAGGCAACTTTTAACTGCTATGTTAGATTCTTTTCAATCTCCTTTGAGTGTCGTTTTTCTTTTTTTCAAATCTTTGCAACGTGACTTAGGACCTTTGAGCCCTTGGGGGAACTTTTTACGGCAAAGAGGGCGACTCGATCAATTACTTTACCAAGAAATTCAAGAGCGTCGAACTCAAGAGCAATTTTCAGGTGACGATATTTTGACCTTGTTACTATCTGCTCGTGATGAACAAGGTCAACCAATGACAGATGTTGAATTACGTGATGAATTAATGACCTTGCTGTTTGCTGGACATGAAACTACAGCAACTGCTCTAGCTTGGGCTTTATATTGGATTCACTCGTTGAGCGATGTACGCGAAAAACTACTGCAAGAACTTCACTCCATCGATATCGCCAATGCGCAGCTTACAGAAATAGCTCGACTACCATATTTAAATGCCGTCTGTTGTGAAACTTTAAGAATATATCCAGTTGCTTTCTTTACATTCGCACGCACCTTGAAAACCCCCATGCAATTGATGGGTTACGAGTTACCAGAAGGACTAAGGCTATCTCCTTGTATTTATTTAACTCATCATCGCCCAGATATTTATCCAGAACCCAAGCAGTTTAAACCAGAACGCTTCCTAGAACGTCAATTTTCTCCTTACGAATATTTGCCATTTGGAGGTGGTAATCGTCGCTGTATTGGCATGGCATTTGCCATGTTTGAGATGAAATTAGTGCTGGCTACTATCCTATCGCACTACTCGCTGGCACTAGCTGAGACCCGTCCCCTACAACCTGTACGTCGTGGGGTAACATTTGCACCAGCTGGGGGTGTACGTTTAGTGGTGAAGGAACGACACTAAATTCATGTACTAATTTAGATGTACTAATTTCCAGTGGGGGTCAAGACTGTCGTAACTGTGGCGATCGCCTCTTCCACTCCATCCACAATATAAACATTTTCTGGCGCTAGTTTCTTGAAAAAAATTTTACTTTCTTCATCATCACTCAACAAAATAACTTTTTTATTTTCTTTCAAAGCTAGGGCTATTTCTGAAGCCGTACTTGTACCCATACCACAGGCAATCACTACATCACTCGAAAGAACGTTGATGTTATTTCGAGAGTTTCCCATATCTGTGAAAATCGCAATATCAACTGCTTTAGAAATACCTTTACTATTGTGATTAGGAAGAATACCAATAGTTAAACCATCAACAGATTTTGCTCCTTGGCTTGCGGCTTCCATGACGCCAACATTTCTCCCACCAGTAAGTAAAATCCATCCTTGTTGTGCAATGAGTTTCCCAAGTTCATAGGCATTTTGCACATCAACTGCTTTAGCCATTTGTCCTGGTCCCATCACTCCAAGAATGATTTTTCTCATATAGTTTTCCGGGCATTAGCTGACTAACTCTTACCATTCTTCAGTCCAGTAAACAATTTCTGATGTTGAACTATCAATTGCTACTCCATAGCTATTTCCATGATTCCACTTGAAGTTGGCGCTTCCCTTATCATGTGCATCTAGTACTAATATTTCATATGTGGATGGAAAAGAGTCTTCTTTGAACTGACTTGTATAAAAGAAAGTTGTTGGTACACCGTTGGTTTGGTTTGCGTGGTCGTTAGTATTACCGCCTCTATATTTGTATTTAGCGATATGTCTGTATTGAGCAAGTAGTTTTTGAATCTTTTGTGGTGGTTGTTTCAATCGTAGTTGAAAAAATTTATTTCCTTGCAATGAACCAGGAAAATAAGCAATCTGTATACCAGAAGCATTCGCGGGAATATCAGTAGGAAAATGTTGGACTAACGATTGATTAGACCATAGTTGATGACGAATTTCTTGATAGCGTGAGGTGTTAGTTATTGTCTCAGTTTCACTGATGCTGCTTTGGGATTTTCTTAAAAAGAAACTGCCTCCGACAATACCAAGACTTCCTGTAAACAGTAAAACTACGCAGATGAATTTGACAAGATGCGTAGAGAAGTTACGTCTTGTCGCCTGGATTCGTTTCATGGAATTGAGTGCATCTATCTATAGGCATAATAGACTCAACTCCAAGCTGACATAGTAAAGTTTCAATGATAGCGCTAAATCTTTTGATAAAAAAATAATAATTTTTCAGTAAAAACCCGGTTTCTCAAAAAACCGGGTTTGTGAAGACACTATAAACTTCCGGCAATCATCCCAGCAAGTACGAGAAAACCGATCCATACATTTTGCCGGAACATATCCCCATAAGCAGAGTTAGGTAAGTTTTGTTGTCTTAAGCGTGTGTACTGCCATACCCAAGCGACTGTAGCAATAACAAGACTGATCCAAAAGGTAGAACGCAGGTGTATGACAAGACCTAGCCAACCAAGTAAAAAGATGGTGCCAGCCAAGAAAATACCAATTGCAACAGGCGCGAAATCACCAAAAAATAAAGCGCTAGAATTTACACCAATTCGACGGTCATCTTCCCTGTCGCTCATGGCGTAAATAGTATCAAATCCTAATGTCCACAAAACAGTAGCACCCCAAAGCAGCCAGGTGGGAAGTGAGAGATTATGAGTTACCGCACTCCAGCTAATCAAAACGCCAAAACCCCAAGCGATGGAAAGAACCAGTTGGGGCACAGGAAAAACTCGTTTTGCGCCTGGATAAAGCAAAATGACTGGAACAGCTGCCACACACAACCAAAATGAGAGCGCGTTAAGATAGAAAGCAAGAACTGCAGCACATGCCATCGCCACTATGGCAACGACAATGCCGACTTTTACAGAAAGTGTACGAGAAGCAATAGGGCGATCGCGAGTTCTTTCTACTTGAGGATCTATATTTCTATCCCACAAATCATTGACTACACACCCAGCAGCACTCGTGGCAAGAGTCCCCAGGACAATAACTCCAACCAGTGGTAAAGGCGGTTTCCCAGAAGCTGCCAAAAACACAGCCCAAAGAGCGGGAATCATCAAAATTAATCGACCTTCTGGTTTATGCCACCGTAAAAGCCGGATAATCACAAACCACATGGGTTCTTGGTTGCGTTCTGGCGTAGTTAGCATAGGCAGCAAAAAGATAACTAGAGATAGATTTGTTCACACATATTTACATCTATAGAATATCTTTATTTGATATTTGTAGAATCATAATCACAAGTGGCAACTTTGGCTACAACCAATGAGTCACTTGAGTTGTGGTGCATAAGGTGCATTGTCCCGACTCAGGAAGGGTCAAAAGACGTTCTACCTGAGAGCAGTTTTGTTTTCCTCAATACATCGTCTTGCCGAAACCTTCGGTATTGCCAGCTTTTACCATCCTTAATAGAGAGAAACGATAGATGGTGAATTTAGTTTCAGTTAGCTGGGAGAGCCTTCCAACTCAAACAGTGGAGCAACATCGCATTATTGCTGCTATTGACTTGGGAACCAATTCATTACACATGGTCATTGTGCAAATTGAACCCAAACTGCCATCTTTTAGCATCATTGCCAGAGAAAAAGAAACCGTCAGACTCGGCGATCGCGAACTTGACACGGGTAATTTGAAACTAGAAGTGATTGAACGGGCGATCGCCACCTTGGGACGCTTCCAAGAACTGGCAAAGACTTTTAACGCCGAAACAATCATTGCTGTAGCAACGAGCGCCGTGCGAGAAGCCCCTAACGGCAAAGATTTTTTGCAAAGGGTAGAAGATGATTTGGGTTTAAGTGTTGACCTGATTTCTGGTCAAGAAGAAGCGCGGCGGATCTATCTAGGTGTGCTGTCGGGTATGGAATTCAACAACCAGCCCCACATCATTATAGATATCGGTGGCGGTTCCACAGAATTAATTTTAGGTGACAGTCATGAAGAGCGAACTCTCACCAGTACAAAAGTTGGTGCAGTTCGGCTCACGAGCGAATTAATTACGACTGATCCTATTAGTAACAGCGAGTTCCAGTATCTGCAAGCATATGCACGCGGAATGTTAGAACGTTCTGTTGAAGAGGTACAGGTGAACATCAAGTTAGGAGAATTTCCCCGTTTGGTAGGAACTTCCGGGACAATTGAAACTCTGGTGATGATTCATGCACGAGAGAAGCTAGGCTATGTTCCTTCTACGCTCAACGGTTATGAACTGAGTTTAAAAGACTTGCGTGAATGGGTCAATCGCTTGCGTAGAATGAATAACTTAGAACGGGCAGTTATTCCGGGTATGCCAGAGAAACGGTCTGAAGTTATACTGGCAGGCGCAGTCATTTTACAAGAAGCAATGAACCTTTTAGGAGTTGACTCGGTCATAGCGTGCGAGCGTTCCTTGAGGGAAGGTGTCATTGTAGACTGGATGCTAGCCCACGGTTTGATTGAAGACCGCTTGCGCTACCAAAGTTCGGTGCGTCAACGGAGTGTTTTAAGAATTGCTAACAAGTACCACGTCAATTTAGAACACAGCGATAGGGTAGCAGTCTTTGCCCTCAGCGTATTTGACCAAACAAAAGGAACACTCCACCATTGGGGAGCAGAAGAACGGCAATTACTTCAGGCCGCAGCAATGTTGCACAATTGCGGTCATTATGTCAGCCATTCTTCGCACCACAAGCACTCATACTATCTTATTCGCAATAGTGAATTACTGGGCTACAACGAAACTGAAATAGAAATCATTGCTAATTTAGCGCGTTATCATCGCAAATCTCCTCCTAGAAAAAAGCATGAAAATTACCGCAACGTGCTGAGTAAAAAGCACAAACAAATAGTCAATCAATTGAGTGCTATTTTAAGATTAGCGGTGGCTTTAGATAGGCGGCAAATTGGAGCAATTGCACGGGTAGAGTGTGAATATTTGCCTGAGAAGCAGGAATGTGGCTTAAAAATTTACCCATCCCGTGCCGATGATGACTGTGCTTTAGAAATTTGGAGTTTGGATTATAAAAAAGATGTATTCGAGGCGGAATTTGGTGTGAAATTAGTGGCGAATTTACAGCCGATAGCCGTGCTGAATTAGGAATTCAAAGTGCGCTAACTATAGTTAACGCACTTTAAAATAGCTTTAGAAACGCCGAAGTAACCGATGTTTACTTTTCGCGACAGGTACTACACAGGATCAAGAAACGCTAGTTGGCAATCTATCTCTATCCCGTTTGTCAGCTTTACTCGCACGCTGTCAAATCTGGATGGGTACAAATCAACAATGAGCAGCAGTCCTAGAGTTTTATGCCGTACTGGCTTATTAGCAATGTAATACTTGGTGGCTGTTTCAATAGTCATGCAATTTCCTCATAGACTATCTTTTATCCTTACACAACCCCTGTTTTGTGATCTGGCGATCGCGTACAAGCCCGGTGTCTAAAAAGCGTCGGCTATCGCCAAAGTGAAAGCAGATGTGAAAATGCCATCGGAAAAAGTGAACTGCGTCCTCTTTACCTAATCATAAATATAACTTTTTATTACAATTTTCAAACTTTACCTTTTCAATAAGTTGCCTATTATGTCATGATTGTACGTGAGAATTAATTCGGTATCCATGTTTGTTTTTAGTATTGACAGGCTTTTTCCTTTTGGTATCTACAGACCTGCCTCCGAAATCTAAATCTCTACACACTTACAATTTCGGAGACAACCTATGTCAGTTTATGTAGGCAATCTTTCTTATGAAGTTACAGAAGCTAGCCTAAATGCTGTTTTTGCAGAATATGGTTCTGTAAAGAGAGTTCAGCTACCTGCTGACCGTGAAACAGGTCGTTTGCGCGGTTTTGGTTTCGTAGAAATGGGTTCAGATGCTGAAGAAGCAGCTGCCATTGATGCTCTTGATGGCGCTGAGTGGATGGGACGTGACCTCAAAGTTAATAAGGCTAAGCCCAGAGAAGACAGAGGTTCGTTTGGTGGTAATCGGGGAGGCTACGGCGGACGGAACCGCTACTAAGCTTCATAGACTGAGTTCTTAAGCTTAAGCGATTAGCGCAGTACATTAATTGAATATTAGTGATGGCTCAGGCATTCATGCTTGAGCCATTTTAATCGATTTTGAGGAGTTCTCCATGTCAAACTCAGCCACTCCCGTCAATCCTGCCGTCTTCATCACCATCAAACCCTAGAACAGCGCTGAAAGACCGTATGATCAAGCTCCTAAAAAGTCATAATGTAAGTGGCTATACCAAAGGTTGTGAGCTTATCACCAACCGTATTGTGAGTGGGTTCTATTTACGAACAGCAAGAGCGTGGAAGTCACCAATGTTAACTCCATTCACAACGTTATCAAATCTATATAGATAAGCAGGTTTAGCATCCTGACCATCATTTTCAATTTGCACAACGCCTACTCCAGGGGTAGCACCCACACTGTTGAAAAATGCTGGATCGTTTCCTGAGATGGGATTTGGTCCACGCTGTGAGATAAAGGCAATCTCTTGCGAGGGTGATGTGTCTATCAAGTCTGGTGCAGGATCAGGACCTAAAGCTGTATCTGTTAGTTCGACAAGATTAACTGCGCGAACTTTGTTTGAACTATCAATGTTTGGATCAAAGGGATTGGGTTTGAGCTCATGTATTGTAATGGTGTTTGATGCACGGTTAAGTTGCCATAAGTATTTGTCATGAACGACAGCTACACCATGGGCATCATTACCGGATTGAGGAACCTTGATAAAATCTGGACGCTTCGAGGGATTTTCTAGCAGAGACTTGTTGTCATAAACATAGGCAAAGTCAGCTATTTCGGGATTAGCATTACCTGCATTGGTGATAAAGTTGTCGCCAACCTGAGAGGCAATCAATCCATTGAAGGTAGCTTCATCTTTGTTGAAAATGTGTGCTACTGTCAGTGTTTCTGCATTTGCGATCGCTACACCACCATCAGCAAAAGTGACATAAACAAACTTACTTGCATCATCGACCACAGCTACCACTGGTCGAGCAGTGGGAGTTCCTAGGGCTGTCTTTGTGTCTGAAGTATTGAAGTCTAACGTTTGAACTTCACCAAAAATTTTACCTCCGGGTGCTTCATAATTTGTGGAAATCTTATGAATCCGTTGACCAGGAGTATCTGCAACAAATACAAATTTGTTATCCTTTGTTGGGTAAACAGCGTGGGAGTTCGAGTTTGGTAATCCTGGTGGAAGAATCGAGTCTACAACTTTACGCGAATTTGCATCAATTGCGTAGACGTGAGCCGTAGTCGCATGTCCGACAATTGCATATGTGGCACCTTCGTTAAAAGCAATCCAGTGGGGTTTCTGACCTGCTGCAAGACCCTTACTTTTAGCGCTAGCAGCCAAGTTAACTTGCTTAACCTTTGCATGACCTTCTAAAAAGTCTCGGTCGTTACCTGACAAAACAAAGAGATTTCCTCCCAAAGTAGTACCATCAAGGGAATCTGCCTGGTCAATAGCCCAAACCTCATACTCTAATGGATTGTTTGGTTTTTTGGCTGAGGCTGAGAGAGAAAAATTATTGTCCAATGGGAGGGGGACTTGGGTAAATATAACCCAAACAATGCCAAGGAAAAATAGGAACGCAAGAAAAAATTTCTTCATCTTTAACTTTACTCATTTAAGTACATGAATAAGTACATGAAGCAGTCTCTACAAAGCCTCATGGTCAATTTAATTTGGTTATGTTAGTAAAAGGGTTGTGCCAAGCGGACGTTTGTTTAGTGTTAAGTTAAAAACCCTCTATTTTGGAAGTGGTGATTAAGACTTGACTAAAACCAAACGATACTGACAGATTGTTAATCACAATCCGCATAGAAAATCTCCTTCTTTAGTGAATAAAAGGAGGAAAACCCTTATCTACTGCTAAAAGCTGCAATTACGACATAATGTAAAACTCTACTATAAATACGGTTAAACTATCAAGTTACAGGGGTATAAAATTTTCATAAATTTGATCGATGTTTTCTCCTGTCAACTTGGAAACTAAAGCTGATAAATCTTGATAGGTAGAATGCGCCGTTTGTGCCACAAATACCCAACCGCTGCCTCTTACAACAGCAAGCATCACCTAAGCTGTCAATTCAACCGTCGTCCTTCAGACGAGGCAGTCATCATAGCTGCTGGTATACGCAGTTCATAATGGCTGCTTTCTTCATAACTAAGTATTCTTTCCTTCACAAATCGCAATAATTGGGTAAAATTAGTGAAAGCGATTTTCGCACTTGTAAAAAAGACATTAGCAATCCCATGCAACTGAAAATCAGTGCATCTCAATTACCCTTCGCACCGATACTCTTGATCGCCCCTTTTTTCTTGTGGGGTACAGCTATGGTGGCGATGAAAGGAGTGATGCCCCACACAACACCATTGTTTATGGCGGGAGTGCGTTTAATACCCGCTGGGGTGCTCATTCTCATAGCAGCTGCATTCATGGGTAGACCTCAGCCAAAGGGTTGGGTTGCATGGCTTTGGATTGTCTTGTTTGCTTTGGTAGATGGAACCTTATTTCAAGGCTTTTTGGCCGAGGGATTACTCAGAACAGGTGCTGGATTGGGGTCTGTGATGATTGACTCTCAACCTTTAGCTGTAGCGCTTCTGTCTTTGTGGTTATTTCAAGAGCATATTGGTTTTTGGGGATGGCTGGGATTAGCATTGGGAGTCACAGGCATTAGTTTAATTGGCTTGCCGGATGAGTGGATTCTCCATTTTCTAGACTCAGGTAAGATTGTAGAAACGTTACAGGCAACACCTTTACAACAATTGTTTGACAGCGGTGAGTGGTTGATGCTTCTAGCCGCACTGAGTATGGCAGTGGGAACAGTGTTGATCCGATTCGTCAGCCGCCATGCTGATCCTGTGATGGCTACAGGATGGCACATGATCTTGGGTGGCTTGCCATTATGGGGGATTTCATCGGTTGCAGAATCTGGACAGTTGCAGAACATTGTCCCATCTGACTTGATAGCGTTGAGTTACGCCACAGTGTTTGGTAGTGCGATCGCCTACGGATTATTTTTTTATTTTGCTTCTAGCGGCAATCTTACCAGTCTTAGTTCTCTCACCTTCCTCACACCTGTATTTGCTTTGCTATTTGGCAATTTGTTACTTAAAGAAATTCTTACTCCAGTGCAGTGGGTAGGAGTCAGTGTGACTCTGGTGAGCATTTATCTGATCAACCAGCGCGAAACCCTCTCAGGAGCAAGCAAAAAGGTTGCTACAAGTGAAATAACCCTGACGACACCACAACAACAAGTTTTAGAAGCGTCTGCAAAGAAGGCAAACGCAGTTACCCTACCAGTGAGAGAATCTGAACCAGAGATATTACCCTAACTCACAAAGGGCAGTGAAACAAAATACATAAAAAATAGATAATCAATTCAGGGATAACAACCGCCAGTAATGTGATTGAATTTTAGTAGCGGTCACTGTGTGTTCAATCTGTAGCAAGCCAAGAAAAATTTAATCATCTACCTTAGAGTTATCTTGGTATCAATGGCTTCCAATGCATGTTCTGGCTGAGACTTGCCATATGAGGTTAATCTACTCCTCAATCATTTTCATTGCTTGCCTTGCCTGCTTGGGATTTGACCAACGTCCAGCAAGCACGGTAACATCTGAGCCAGTTTTAAGAAATTTAAAACTGGCTCAAGTCATCTCCCAAGGCACTGCTAAGCAGTCCCCTCTTGAACTTGGTAGCACAGGTGCGCAAGTGAAGTCACTGCAAACTCTACTGAAAAAGTTAGGATATTATGATGGCGAAATAGATGGACAGTATGGCATAAGTACAGCCTATGCCGTTACTAAGTTCCAACAAGCCAAAGGTTTGACAGTAGATGGTATTTTTGGTGGTACGACTAGGCAGAGCCTTCAGACAGCAATAAACACAAAATTATCGGCTTCTTCTCTTGCGATTAGTCCCACTGTTGAACCCTCTGCGATGAGTTCTACAGCTCAACCCTCTGTTATTAGTCCGACAGATGAACCCACTCCCAAACAAGAGACACAAAGAGGCATAGATTGGTGGTTACTTGTGGGTATTGGTGTTTTAGGAAGTATTGGGGCACTGCTGTACATAACCAGAAGGCTTGGTCAAGGGAAAACAGTTACAACATCTGCAGAAAATTATACTCAGGTGACTACCAGTCCAGGTCCACGAACAACACAAAAGTTTCACACCATAAAAGATGAGCAGTCTCATGCTGCTGGTGTCACCAGTTTACAAGAAACAACAGTATCACCCTCTGCACAATTGTTGCCAACGGAAACAACTTCTCGCCTCGCTAAAGTTAATATTATTGATCAATTGATTGAAGACTTACGCAGCCCTGATCCAACGCAGCGACGCAAGGCGATTTGGGATTTGGGTCAAAAAGGTGACTCGCGAGCAATTCAACCGTTAGTTGACTTGATGATGGATGCAGATTCTCAGCAACGCAGCTTGATTTTAGCTGCTTTATCAGAAATCAGTACCCGCGCACTCAAACCGATGAATCGTGCTTTGGCAATTTCACTGCAAGATGAAAGCCCACAAGTGCGGCAAAATGCCATTCGCGACTTGACTCGCGTATATGACATGATGGCTCAAGTTAGCCAAATGTTATCTCATGCTATGCAAGATCCAGATGCTGACGTGCAAGCAACAGCAAAGTATGCTCTTTCACAGATGAATCGTATCCGCGCTTTGCCTGGTGATGTGAAAGAGATAGAGAAGGATACAGATGAGGAGGAAGACGATAACGAAAATTTTTAGTTAGGATTGTACAATTCAATCCAACCCACAAACCAGCAATTGCAAAATAAATATACATTAGGTAGCTCAGCTGTTTTTGCGGGATGACTAGGTATGAGTGCTGCTCGCAAATCTATGAAATTACTCTTTGTCTCCACACCTGTTGGACCACTTGGTAGTGGACTCGGTGGTGGTGTGGAATTGACCTTACATAACATCGCTCAAGCAATGGTTCGGCGCGGTCATCAGCTGCAGATAGTTGCCCCTTCTGGTTCCATAGAGGATTCCTTACCACTTGTGCAAATTCCTGGCAATTTACAAATTACTGCCCAGAGTCAGGAACGCACAGCCTCTGTGACCATGCCAGAAAATTCTGTACTGGCAAATATGTGGGATTATGCACGTCAGGTTCAAGGTGAGTTCGACCTGATTGTCAACTTTGCTTATGATTGGTTGCCATTCTACTTAACACCTTTTTTTCAACGTCCTATTGCCCATTTAGTGAGCATGGGATCGTTGAGTGACGCTTTAGACCAAATTATCAGACAAGTCGCAAAGCAGTTTCCTCGTACGATTGGCTTTCATAGTCTCGAACAAGCTGCCACTCTTGCTCTTGACCAGCAGTTTTTTTGTTTAAGTAATGGAATAGATGTATCACTGTATGAGTTTTGCGCCCAACCAAAACAACAGTTAGCTTGGGTCGGTCGAATTTCCCCAGAAAAAGGTTTGGAAGATGCAGTGGCTGTGGCAGAAAAGACTAATATTCCACTGAAAATTATGGGTAAACTTCAAGATGAATCGTACTGGCAGCAAATTTGTCAGGACTACCCAAATGCACCTTTTGAGTATCTGGGATTTCTATCAACTTCTCAAATGCAGCAAGTTATGCGCGAATGTCGGGCATTGTTGATGACACACCGTTGGGTAGAAGCATTTGGAAATGTGGCAATAGAAGCACTTGCTTGCGGAGTCCCAGTCATTTCTTATCGTCGTGGTGGTCCGGCGGAAATCGTTAAAGATGGCAAAACAGGTTTCTTAGTGGAACCTGATAATATCGCTGGATTAGTTCATGCTATTTCCCACTTGGATGAAATCAATCGTCAAACCTGTCGCGCCTCGGCAGAAACTGAGTTTTCTCTAGAAGCTTTAGGCGATCGCTTTGAACGATGGTTCATGCAAATTTTAGATTGTTGATTTTCCTCATAACAATCCATCAAGCAGGTGTATCATTTGTTGTTGAACTAAAAAATGATTAATGCAATCCAAAATCCCAAATCTCAAATCTAAAATTATTCCTCCACCTCTCAAACCTGGTGACTTACTACAAGTGATTGCTCCTAGTGGGGCTTTGCGAGAATTTGAAGCTTTCCAAAAAGGAGTAGAAATTTGGCGATCGCATGGCTATCAAATACAAATCATTCCACAGATAGAGGACAAATGGGGATATTTAGCAGGTACTGATGAACACCGCCGCAAGCAACTAGCAACAGCATGGCAAGCTCCAGAGTGTCGCGCTATTCTCTGTGCCAGAGGAGGTTTCGGTAGCACTCGTATCTTGGAAAATTGGACATGGGCAATAGAAGACTTGAGAGAAACTTCTATGTCCCCTCCCAAATGGCTCATTGGCTTTTCTGACATCACTGCGCTTTTGTGGAGCCTTTACACAGTAGGAATTTCGGGCGTACATGGTCCTGTCATGACAACTCTTGCCTCAGAACCAGATTGGTCGATTCAAAGGCTATTGGATTGTGTGGAAGGTCGTCCTTTGGCACCTCTAAAGGGCTGTGGTTGGGGTGGGGGTGTTGTGACTGGTATCTTATTACCAGGTAATCTTACGGTAGCGACTCATCTTTTGGGTACACCAATGCTACCAGATATGGATGGTGTGATTTTAGCATTGGAAGATGTAACAGAAGCTCCCTACCGCATTGACCGAATGCTGACGCAGTGGCGGATGAGTGGTGCTTTATCAAAAGTCTGTGGAATTGCACTGGGTAACTTTAGCCGTTGTGAACCGCCACCAAACGTTCCTAGCTTCAGTGTTGAGGAAGTGTTGCGCGATCGCCTTGGAGATTTGGGCGTTCCCATTGTCTCTGACTTGCCTTTTGGTCATGAAGCGCCCAACGCAGCTTTACCAGTTGGTGTAGTAGCAACTTTGGATGCAGAGCAAGGAATTTTGAGTTTGGAGAGTTAGTATCAAATGATTCATCAAAATTGATTAATCAAAGTCTGTAGGCAAACCTGGATGGCGATAATGCTGGAAAAGTCGGGTGATTTGAGATGGTGTGACCCGCCCAAGTGATAGTTCTGGAATAGCATCTTCAGCAAAGAAACCGACTTCCTCTGTTTCAATACTAGGCGATGGAGAACCACCGACAAGTTCGCACTGAAAAAAGAGCTTATAGATGTAATGGGGATGCGGTGGATGACCTTGTCTATTCCTGTCATAGAGAGCTAATAGCTTGACGGGACGAGTCACGTAACCTGATTCTTCATAGACTTCCTTAACGGCTACTTCACTGGGCGAGTCGCCAATATCCGCCCATCCACCAGGGAGAGTCCAACAGCCGTCTTCTCGTTCCTTGACTAACAGTATAGTGTTGTCACGAAACACTGCTCCGCGCACGTCAACTTTGGGTGTTGCGTATCCCACATCACGGGCAAACAAATCGAGGATAAAGCTGTGTTCAATATTGGAGTGGGTAACTATGATTTCAGCAGCGATCGCCTGTAGGGCTTTGTAGCGTTCGATGTCAAAAGGATTTTCACTAAAGGTTAAACCATTTTGTGCGATCGCTTGTAATTTTTGTGCCCACTCCAGCCATTTGGGTTCCACAATTTTCTCCCTATAGTTTTGGGTAGAGACGTTGTGTGTGACGTCTCTACATTGGTTTTACCTATTAGCCTTTACGCTTCATCCAGCGCAACGATACCAGGTAACTCCTTACCTTCGAGCAACTCCAAGCTCGCACCGCCTCCGGTGGAGATGTGGCTCATTTGGTCGGCTAAACCAACTTTTTCCACAGCCGCCACAGAGTCACCGCCACCAATGATGGTGGTTGCGCCTTTTTTGCTGATGTCTGCTAGAGTGTGAGCGATCGCTTCAGTTCCCACGGCAAACTTATCAAACTCAAACACACCCATGGGACCGTTCCAAACCACCGTTTTGGTGTCAGCAAGGGCTTCTTGGAACAATTTCACCGACTCAGGTCCAATATCCAATCCCATCCAACCGTCGGGAATATTTTCCACACTGACAGTTTGAGAATTGGCATCAGGGGCAAATTTATCAGCAACCACGACATCTGTGGGGAGCAGAAAAGCCACGCCCTTTTCTTTAGCCTTTGCTTCCAAAGACTTCGCTAGTTCTAGCTTGTCTTCTTCCACCAGTGACTTACCGACATTCAAACCACGGGCTTTAAAGAAAGTGAAAATCATTCCACCGCCGATGATAAGTTTGTCGCACTTCTCCAAAAGAGCTTCGATCACGCCGATTTTACTAGAAACTTTGGAACCGCCAATGATAGCTACCAAAGGACGTTGAGGACTTTCAATCGCGCTTTGCAGATACTGCAATTCTTTCTCAATCAAATATCCACCAACAGAGGGGCTCAGGTATTTCGTCACGCCCTCGGTAGAAGCGTGGGCACGGTGTGCGGTACCAAAAGCATCATTGACATACAAATCAGCATTTGCTGCCAGTTTTTTGGCAAATTCTGGATCGTTTTTTTCCTCCTCTTTGTAGAAGCGGACGTTTTCTAGTAAGAGGACTTGTCCGTTTTGCAAAGCCCCCACTTTAGCTGCAACTTCATCACCGATGGAGTCATCGGTTTTAACGACTTCTTGCCCCAATAATTCAGATAGACGCTTAGCAACCGGAGTCAGCTGCAGTTTGTCATCTACACCCTTAGGACGGCCAAAATGGCTCACTAGAATCACCTTAGCTCCCTTCTGCGTCAAATCCTGTATGGTAGGCAGAGCAGCCCGAATGCGAGTATCATCTGTAATGTTGCCAGTGTTATCCACTGGTACATTAAAATCAACTCTCACCAGGGCGCGTTTACCAGACAAATCTGCTGCAGATAAATTTGCTAAAGTTTTTTTTGACACGGCATAACCTCCTGATTGCCTGTTTGTTATGTTTTGATAAGTACAACCATCCAGATTTTACCGAGTCATGGGGGCGGAGGTGAATCCGAATGTTCAAAACAGTTCTATTTCCAGTTGATCAAAGCCGGGAAGCACGAGAAGCAGCCGATGTGGTTGTTAATGTCGTGCAAAAGTACGGTAGTCGCTTGGTGGTGCTGAGTGTGGTTGAGGAACCCACTGCAGACTCGCCCGACGCGGACGTCATGTCATCACTAGACACAGTAGCCCAACTGCTAGAAACAGCCAAATCTCTGTTTGCTGGGCAAGGCATTCCAGCCGAAACCCTGGAACGACAAGGCAAACCTGCTTTTACCATCTGTGATGTGGCAGATGAAATAGGGGCAGATTTAATTGTC
Source organism: Nostocales cyanobacterium HT-58-2 (assembly GCA_002163975.1). Classification (GTDB taxonomy): domain Bacteria; phylum Cyanobacteriota; class Cyanobacteriia; order Cyanobacteriales; family Nostocaceae; genus HT-58-2. Next base: position 1,864,239 of record CP019636.1, read on the forward strand.
ATGGGTTGTCGGGGGCTAGGATTGACTGACGAGGGGGCGACTGATAGCGTTACCACCCGCGTGATTAATCTTTCTCCTTGTCCAGTGCTAGTTGTGCCGTAAAGAGTGAGGTGTTATGAGTTAAGGGTTAGGAGTAAAGATTAACTAAATTTGCTTTGCTAGAGTGCGTTACGCTGTCTTGACGCACTCTAATAACCTGCCTAAGTTATACATTGTTTGATTTTTATTCTGATGGGCGGTTAACTCGAATCAATGCACCTTTCAAGCTTTCAACTGTAGAAATAGCCTTGTTAATGCGTGTTGCTAATCGCTCAAAATTTCGGTCATCTGTGCAGACAATAATACCAGAATGGTTTGGTTGTAACTAATGCAGCCTTATGTAATCTCGACGATTTTGCGTTAAAACTGTGAGGCTATTTTTGACAGCAAAAGCTAATACCTCTGGATCAGAAAACCCTGTATTTCCTGATTCTTGCACTGTAAGAACATCATGACCAAAAGCACGTAGCAATTCTACAACTGGCGAAGGGTCATCAGCATAGAGACTTTCCATAGATTACACTTCTTGTTGCATTGCTTCTTCCTGATCTCGAAGTGCTGTTTCAATTTCATTAGGATGAGCATCAGCATAAGCCCAAACATTTTTTCTAATAGTTTCTTTGATATTATCAATTTTTAGCAGAAGACATAACGGATAAATTGCCTTTTAATATCACAGATAAATCATCCGCTAGATACGTTATAAAATTCGTTGATGACGCGTCTCAATTTCGGCAATGGGCAATAACAAGGTGTCTTCAATTTCCTCTCGCACTTCGGGAGATACTTCACAACCACTATTAAGGCAATCTACTAGTAGCTTATTGGCATCGTAATACTGCCCCAACAGTTCCTTTTGTGCTTCGCTAAATTGACAGTCATGTGCAAGATTAGGATGCTTAACAACTACTTTCCTTAGTTGCTCAGTCCAAGCTTGACTATTGTCCTTGATCCATTGATCAAATCGCTCTTGGTCATCATATGGGTTAGGTATTTGCTCTTGAAATTTTTTAAGAGTATTTTGGATATTATGCTCTATATTTTGAGAATAACTCAGTAATTCAAAATCAACAATATAACTTTCTATTTCCATAAAGAGACGAATTATATTGCCTGCTTTTGTAAAACAAATATTACTACGAAAATCTCTAGATTTGTAAAATTTAAATCCAGGTCGATACTGTCTATCAATATCACGAAAAAGAAAAAGAAAACTTTCATTGAGAGAAACAAGATAAAAGGCTCGAACCGCTGCACGTTTATAATCAACTTCAGCTGACTTCGCCTTTTCATTCACCCACCCCAAAAAACGCTGCAATTTATCATTCCCAGTCAACAGATCATCAATTTTCCACTTCATCAACAACACCAACTCATCTGGATTTTTCATCAAGCCAGCAGTCAGCAAAAACACCTCTCGCCAGCGTTTATCGGTGATACGCTCCACTAAACTTTCATACGCAGAATTAGCAACAATCTTTTCAGCAGAAAAATACTCCTGAAACGTCAGATGAGAAAAAGAGTAAATATTTAGCATTCTCTCTACTAATAATCCATGTTGTGCTTCAATAGATTTCAGGACTCTTTTACTATCCCGTTGCAATACAGCTTGGTTAGTTTGGGCATTAGGTAAAGTAGAAATATAGTCAGCAATGTATCGCTCGACTTCTTCTTGTTCAAAAAAGTAACGGTTATTTCTAAAAGTGATTGCTGCTATTTGAGTTAGAAGCTCTATCTTCTGCTCTAAAGACAAATTGCGATATACGTCATCCCGTTGAATGTCTCTTTCTTCGTCCCATTTCCTAAGCAGAATGTCTAGTCCTTGCTCATACAACTTAAAACGTTTTTGCGGAAATTCTCCTTGAGTTTGGAAAACGAAGCAAGTCAGATTCAGCAATAAAGGTGTTCCAGCTAATTCTCTAATTCGTTTATTATGTGGTAAATTAAGCTTTTCAATAAACTGCCTTGCTATGGCTTCACCCTGTTCTCGGTCATTTTTGGCAGCTGCAACAAACCATTTTTGAGCAAAAACTTCTACTTGCTCATCGTTAAAATCTGCAACCTCAACATCAGTAAATTTTTCTACCAAAAATCTGTATTTTAGTGCAGCAATACGACAGGTGATAATAAACTGATTTTTGAAATATGTATTAACAAATTGGCGAATCTGTTTGACTACCTCATCATCTTCTTCTGATACTTCATCCAAACCATCTAGCAAAATTAAGGCTTTGCCCTTGGTAAGTATCATTTCAATAATCGATATATCGGCAATACCACAATAGCTAAATTCTTGCCTAATGTAGTTCAATAATTTGAACTTGCTGTCATCTCTTCTAGTGTCTTCAGCAAAGTCTTTCAGCCGAATGAATATCGGTACTCTATCAGGCTGAAACTCACCCAGGTTGCAGTTAATCGCTACCCACTGTAAAAACGTGGTTTTACCTGCTCCTGGTTTACCAAGTACCATCAGCCTAGAGTAGCGCGACACAGCCTCTAACCCTGATACTCGTTCCTGAACAACTCTGTTTAATCTGTCAAAGTCATCTGATTCTGGGTTGAAGTCTTGTGGCAAGTCAGAAATCTCTCGCCATTGCAGGCTTGTTACCTGTTCCAAAATATTGACATCTGTGTAAATATCTGATGTTGCAACTGGCTGGGAAATATGCAGCATCCGCATAGTACCGCACTGGTCTTGAATTTTTTCATGACGCTTTTCACGTACTTCCCGCACCAGTGCATCTAAGTCATTAGCTGAAGTTGAAGCATTAGAACTTGGAGAGACTAAAGCGGTAAATTTTTGAGACTCCTTAGTCAGGAAGGTCAGCAACTTGTGAGCTTTACCTGGACCTTTGCCAGTTATCCTGAACTTTCTGTAAATTTCACCCAAGCGATAGCGCACAGTCCCATTGGTGATATGAAAAGCGTCCATAATCTCTTGGTCGCTCTTGTCATTGCCAAACTTTGCTAAGAAAACCTGCTGTTGCTCTTGGGAAAGCCCGTATCGCTCAGCTACCTGACTCAGAAACTCACGCGGAAGCATTCACTCTATTTTCTCTATCACCTAAATCCAAGTCTAACGATAAAGGCATTAGCAATAAGCGGGTAACTCAAGATTTAGAGTTATCTCTGGAAATCAGAGTTATCTCAGTTCAAAGTTTAGAGAAACCTCCAAAAAAAGATTGCGAGACTGAACTCAATTAAGCAATGGAGGTCATATGGATTTCATTCTCTGGCTTTTGATTAAGTTTGGTGAGGCGCTTGTGGGGGTATTGTTCAAGAAATTGATCGAGTGGTTTCTGAGCGATCGCAACCCCAACCCTCCCAATCAAGACGAAAACAAGTAAACACCCACCCTCATTCGCCTGAAATTTTACATCTCTGCGGTTAAAACTGCGTCAAAATCTAAATAAACTGAGTTGCATCCCCAACAATGCAAATTACCCAATGTCTACACACAGCCATTCTCGTGAGTGACCTGCAGCGAGCCGAACATTTCTATGGAAAGGTGCTAGCATTACCCAAAGTAGAACGCTCTTTAAAATACCCTGGCGCATGGTATCAAGTCGGCAACTATCAAATTCACCTGATAGTCGCCCCATCTGTCCCCACTGCAGCCCAAAACGAAAAATGGGGACGCAACCCCCATGTCGCTCTCTCGGTTGCTGACCTAGATGTAGCCAAACAACAACTACTTGATCATAACTGCCTAATTCAACCTAGCGCCTCCGGACGTCCAGCCCTGTTCACCAAAGACCCAGATGGTAATATTATCGAACTCAGCCAACAGTAAGTGAAAAAGTGGGAGGAATAGGGGAAGATGCGGAGATAGGAAAAAAGGATAAATTTTCTCCTGACTCTGCGTTCTTTGCGCCTGGTGCGGTTCAGATTCTAAGTTCAGATTCTAAAATAGGTGCGTTACACTGCATCAACGCACCCGACTCCTGACTTTGCGTCCTACCCTTTGGGAAGCCACTTCGTGTCTATGCGTCTTCGCGGTTCGTTCATGAAAATCTTCGCCTATACCTACACCGACCCCTTACTCGAACCTGCTCCTGATCCCACAACGTGGGGATGGGAATTAGACTATATTTACCAAGACTTAGGAAAACGCTCTCAACGACAACAATTATTCAATGACTGCAAAACCGAACCACCAGATTGTCTGGTGATTCGCCGTTTAGAAGAGTTGGGCGATACTGTCGAGGAAGTGAGTTTACATCTTACGGAACTACAAGCAATGGGAATAACTCTCATTGCTATTGAACAAAACTACAATTCTTCGCAAAACAGTCTCAACCCGCGCGCTGAATTGCTGAAATTGCTGTACGAAATTCAGCGTGACCAACGTAGCCGCCGCATCCGCACTGGACACGCACGCAACCGTCTGGACGGTGCACCTCCACCAGGTAAAGCCCCTTACGGTTATCGTCGAGGGAAAGGAAAATATACTATTGATCGCACAACTTCCCCAGTCGTCAAAGATTTTTTTGAACACTTCTTACTCTATAGTTCTCTGCGAGGAGCAGTTCGTTACATAGCAAAAAAATACGGTAAGAAAATTTCTGTCACCACTGGACGCCGTTGGTTGACAAATCCAGTTTATCGCGGTGATACAGCTTATCAGAACGGAGAAATTATTTCCAATACGCATCTTCCTATTATTAATAGAGAAGAAGCCGCCCAAGTTGATAGACTCTTACGCCGCAACAGTCGTTTACCTCCTCGGACAGCGAGTGCACCTCGTTCTTTAGCTGGATTGGTTATCTGTCATGAATGTCAGTCTCACATGACCGTCACCCGTGTGACCATACGGAACCAAGAGAAAGAATATCTTTATTTACGTCCAATTAGCTGTCCCAAACGCCCTAAGTGTCGGGCGATCGCCTACCAAGAAGTCTTAGAACAGACAATTCAAGCGATTTGTCGTGACTTACCTCTTGCTGTGGCGCTTATTAATTTTCCTCAATTGGATGCAGTCAAAAATAGTTTCATTGAAGCTATTTCCCGCCAGCAAGAAATACTCAATCAGTTATCCACCTTGCTAGAGACTGGAGTTTTGGATACTGACACAGCAAAGTTGAGAGCATATAAAATCCGCACAGAAATATCCACACTCCAAGCAAAACTAGCAACTCTACCACCAGTGAATTTGCTTTCTGTTGCTCAAGCTGTTTCCATTCCCCAATTTTGGTTAGATTTGTCTGAAGCAGAGCGACGATTTTACTTTCGAGAATTTATTCGACAAATCGAGATTATTCGTCAAGACAAAGTGTGGAAGTTACAAGTTGTGTTTATTTTTTAGAGTTTGTCTCAAATTTTCACTTTTCTCAGCTTTCCTGATTTCCATCCTGGTTTCTCAAAGATTCCGGTCGTCTACCTGCATTACGCACATTCATAATTTTACTGAGTGAATCAAACCAGAATGGCGCACCCATAGCAATAGCAATACCACTTACAATCCAACCAGGAATCATTCTCATAATATTGAGAACTGAGTAATTTTTAATGTATTCGACAGGAGGTTCGACCTGAGAACCATCTAAAGGTGCCTTAGCTATAAGTGGCTTGGATTGCCATCTAAGTTGCTGAGCTAAATTAGCATCACTCCAACCAATTGGCAGCGAAACACTTGTCAAAATTTTATTAGCTTCGTCTGTCAGACTAGTTATATTTGCAGCTGTATTATTTGGTATTTGTTCAATAGTAGTATTATTAGAATTTGCTATTTTGCCAGCATTTTGAACGATTATATCTCGTAAGGCTGAATCTTTTGATAGTCTATCAACCATGTGAAATGCATCGGTATTAGAAGCAACTGCAAGAATAAAACCAATCAATAATGCCACTCCTTTAGCATTGCGCTTATACACACCAGAAGCTCTTTCCATTGAACTATCAAAAGCTATTTCTATCTCTTGTCGTAATTTTTTAATTCCTTGCTCTGTCGTTTGAATTCTTCCTTGGGCGCGCTTTGCCAAAACTTCTATATTCTCTACTATGGGATCTGGTAATTGATTTTCAACAAAATTCTTAATTTTTTGAAATCTTTTATAATTTTCGCTATCTTTATCACTGAGTTGTTCGTGTGCTACTTTCAATTCTCGATAGACTAAACTACTTTTATTGACAAGTTGAACAACTTCATCAATGTTAGGTTGTAATCCTCCTAGCAGGATTGCCTGTTCAACATTGGAAAAAATATCTTTTTTATAATTTTCTAATTTTTTTCGTGTTTTTTTGTATTGTTCATTTTCTTGCATATCTTGGGGAAAAGCATTGACAATAAATCTATCTAGGCTTTCCTCCATACGTTTAATGCTAGTCTCTAAACTAAATTTATTTTTTCTAAAAGTATCGACAATAGTCTCATATTCGTTTTCTAGATTTTTAAATTCTTCACTCATTTTCTGTGTTTCATAGGTCGTATCATTTTGCGACATTTCTTTGATAATTTGTTTGATCTCTTCTAATCTCTCTTTTTTAAAGTTTTCTATCCTCGATTCAGTTAACCATTGCACCAATTCTGGAAGGTGTAATGTTTCTAGGAGAGTCGTTGCAAAGATATCTTTCGGTATATAAGAAGGACCAGTATGTCTGTCATCTCCAAATACACTTCTACTTTCCTTTCCTACAGATTTTGTTTTTAATGAGTGATATAATGAGGCTACAGCCCAAGTCACTTTTCGAGGTAAAGTTGAAGCCCATCCCTTAGCTTCTTGATTAATATTTTTAATTAAAGGGTTAGCATATAATCTATTTGCTAATAGGACAACTCGATCTATGTTGCCATCTTTGTCTCCATTTCTAACATTGCCTGCCAGCATAATTTCAATTGACTTTTTTAAATGTTCAGCACGCCATTGAAACAACGTAGTTATCAACTCCTGGATTTCTGATGCTAACAAACTCAAAATTAAGTAAATGAATACTAAACCAAGTACAATGTCTAAGATAGCAGGCAGATTCATTGAGATATTCTCCAACCTAAACTTCATTCAAACTTTTGATTAGTCACAGTTTTACCATTTTTATCACAAAAAAAATTATTAAATAAAATCAAAAACTGAGAAAAATCTGTTAAAAAATATTATTTCTTCACAAAGCAATTTAAGTTAATTTAAAGTCAAGGGATGGTTGAAGAATACTCGTTGTTATGGGGTGCAACATTCGAGACTCCAGAGCGTCTCTGTTTAATCGAACCAGCAAGCACAATAAATATCCACCGAATATGCAAGAAGGAAGCTTTATTTGGGGTCGTCTGGAAAAACAGTACCGTACAGTTGAGAAATGGATTGATTGGGTATGGGTGATTGTGCTGCTTTTAGCAGCGGTTTTACTATACACCATAAATCTGGGAGAATTGCCCCTGCGAGATTGGGATGAAGGTACTGTGGCACAGGTTGCCCGTGAGATATGGCGCGCCCCAGCTGGTTCAATGCATTGGCTTTACCCTACGCTCGGGGGTGAACCATATCACAATAAGCCACCGCTGATGCACTTACTTATTGCTTGGGCTTACTCCCTGGGGGGAGTGCATGAGTGGACATCACGCTTACCCGGAGCAATTCTTACAGCTATTTCAGTGCCATTACTGTATTTTATTGGACGAGAAATATTTCGCCAACGTTGGGCAGCTGTTTATAGCGCCCTAGTTTACCTCACAATGCTGCCAGTAGTGCGTCATGGGCGCTTAGCAATGTTGGATGGAGCAGCAGTCTGTTTTTTCATGGTTATGATACTGTGTGTCTTGCGATCGCGCCGCAACCTACGCTACTGCCTCGGTATTGGAATCAGTTTTGGGTTGATTTGCCTAACCAAAGGCATACTAGGTGTATTGTTGGGTGCGATCGCGTTGGTTTTTCTGTTTTGGGACACACCGCGACTGCTCAATAGTCGATATTTGTGGACAGGAATCTTTCTCGGCATTGCGCCTGTCGCTCTTTGGTGTAGTGCTCAATGGGTACATTATGGCTACGCCTTTACCAAAATCGGCATGATGGATCAATCCCTCAGCCGTGTTTGGAAATCAGTGGAGGGCAATTCCGGACCACTATGGTATTATTTGTTGGAGATTTTCAAGTACACATGGCCCTGGCTCATTTTTGTGCCGTCTAGTCTGCGCTTCACTTGGGAAAATCGCAACTTGAGCTGGGCAAAGCTAGTACTAGTATGGTGTGGTGTTTATCTCGTCTGTATTTCCCTAATGGGAACCAAACTTCCTTGGTACGTATTTCCCATCTACCCAAGCATAGCCTTAGCTTCTGGTGCCAAGCTTGCTGAAATCGAAAATATGCCTCTTTTGTCATCATATCCCCGATCTTTGGTCGTATCTTTGGCGTTCCTATCTGTAGTGGCAACAGCTGGCAGCATTTACTTTGGTTTGGGAGATACACCAAAATCAGACTTACAATTGATTTTTGCAGCAGTTGCGACAACAATGGCACTAGCAGCTGTTTTGGCAGAGCGGGGTGACGGACAATTCCTCAAGATTCTATTTTGGGGCTGTTATGTTTCGCTACTACTGTTGATGAAATCAAATTACTGGATTTGGGAACTAGGGGAAGCTTACCCAGTCAAACCAGTTGCGCAGATGATTCAGCGAGCCAACCCAACAGGAACAAAGATTTATACGTCTTTTTCCTACCATCGCCCATCGTTGGACTTTTATAGCGATCGCACCATTGTTCCCGCTTCTTTTACTCAACTGGAAAATTATTGGCAATCTGAAGAACAACCCTACTTCCTGCTTGATGGAACTGCGCTCCAAAATCTCCAACTCGCGTCGGTGAAGTTAGTTGACCATGCTCAGGGCTGGGTATTAGTTACAAAAAATACTAAGTAACAGAAGAGCAAAGAACCTTGTGAGTGGTGAGCCACTGCAGGGTTCACCACTCACAATTCTCAATATTCAACGTTGCTTCTCTGTTGTTGGAAGGATTGGAGAATCTTGATCTGAGGCTTGCTGGCTCAGACCAATCATACTCAAGAGAATAGCACTTCCTACAACCAGAGCGACTATGGGACGCTTGAGGATGACAAAATCCCGTAGAATTCTAGCTAAAGGTCGGCTTTGACGACGCAGGGCTGATGATATCGTTATCTGTCTGTAGCTGACTGGATCACGGACGTAATGACCGCTCTGACAGACGACAAGTCTTTCCTGGCAATACGGACAGGTATATAATCCTATACACGTTTTTACTAGCTTTGGTGTAGCATTTTTTTGGCAAATTGGGCAAGTCACATAATGATTATCAAAGGTGTGTGTATTCATCTACCTAGTCCGCCTAGTCCACTTATTTGCTCTATTTCAATAGCTATGGAGAATTTCCGCTTAACACGTGTGTAGATTACCCAATGTGGTCTGACATCAGCTATGAATCACGCATACAGTGTTCAAGTTGAAGCAGGCAACAGCCGATGCTACAAACAAGGATTAATAGAGTTGCACCACGAGTATAGCTAGATTTTAGTGAGAATGACCAAGAAAGGGTAAAGGTAGAAGGATAAAGGGTAAAAAGTCAAAGTATGAACGATCAAGCATAAGGACGGAGATACACTTTACTTCACTTCACACTGCTTACTTTTCCCTTTATATCATCGCGCAATACGCTCCCTCCTCAAGTAAAGAGACCCTTCCGCCTGTCGCCGTGAGAGTAGGAAAAGGTCACTTGCTTCTCTTTACAGAGACACTGCTTTGAACAAGTCGGCAGAACAAACGCCAGTTACCCTTTCTCCTACGGAGACGTACTCGCGTTTGCTTTATTCAATATTCAAAATTATAAGTTAAAACAGTATTTTAATTTATAATTTTGAACTTAAGTGTAAGCGAGTGGCTCTCCTCCTCTGGATAGCCCAGACGCTGCTTTGAACCACACTGCTCGCTGTATCACTGCCCAACGGACGATACAATCCAACCTTTAATTGACTCCTCGCTACTCTAGATGACTGCAGCTAATAACCATTAACCATCAATTCTTCCCTATTTAAGCATTGTCCTTACAAAAATAGCGGGCAATGGGAATTTTTTTACTAAAGCTTTGTGAAACTAACATATACAATGCTCTTGTCTGGTTGCTAAATGATCACTCACAATGAAATGTAAGACATAAAAATTTAAATTTTTTATTAGATTTACTCCTCCACTCAATGACTCTTGTGCCTTCTACTGAATTGAGGAAGGTGGTAGAACAACCTGCCTTTACCACCCCTTCTGCCCGTTTGACTCATCTGCTTAACCGTTTTCAACCATCTCCAGAAACCGTCGTTCTGCTTTTAGCCGTGCTTATAGGCGGTGGCAGTGGAATGGGTGTTGTGACCTTTCACTATCTCATCGGGTTGATTCACCACCTGATGCTGGAAAATTTCATGGGTACCATTGGTAGTTGGGGCGCTTGGACTTTAGCCTGTGTTCCTATCCTTGGTGGATGTATCGTCGGATTTATGCGCTGGCGCACCCAAGACTTTGGTCCTGGGCTTTCATCTTTGATCGCTGCGTCTCAAGGAGGAGAAATCAAGCGACCATTACGACCAGTCACAAAGATGTTGGCAGCATCAGTATCTTTGGGGAGTGGTGCTTCTTTGGGACCAGAGGGACCAAGTGTAGAAATTGGCGCCAATTTTGGTATGTTGCTGTCTGTTGTGTTACAAGTCTCTCAAGAGCGACGTCGGTTGCTTTTAGGTGCTGGTGCTGCTGCTGGTTTGGCTGCTGGATTTAATGCCCCAATCGCCGGAGTTTTCTTTGCTTTGGAGGTGGTGTTGGGCGCTACATCCTTTGCCACTTCTGCGGTGAGTGTGGTGCTGCTTGCAGCGGTCGTCGCAGCATTAATTGCTCAAATTGGTTTGGGTGCACAACCTGCTTTTGCTTTACCTGTTTATCAAGTCCGCAGTCCATTCGAGTTACCGCTTTATGTCGGCTTGGGTTTGGGAGCCAGTTTAGTTTCCCTGACATATACTCAATTGATTCGTTTGGCAAAAGCCTGCTTTAATGGGCAGATACCTTATCTGCAATGGCTAGGAAACATACCTGAACCCATTCATCCGATTATTGGCGGCACGATTGTTGGCATAGTTGCTTTACAGTTTCCTCAAATTTTGGGGATCGGTTATGGCACTGTGGAAGCGATGCTTCAGGATGTGAAATTTTCTCTGTCTCTGTTACTTGTGCTGCTCGTTGTCAAGCTATTGATGACAGCTATCAGTGCTGGTAGTGGTTTTGTTGGTGGTCTATTTGCACCAGCCATGTTTTTAGGTGCTTCTTTTGGAGCAGCTTATGCAAAAATTTTGGCAAGTATAGCGCCTGTGATCACGGAGTTTATGGCAGCGCCCCCAGCTTATGCAATGGTAGGAATGGCAGCAGTTCTTGCTGCAAGTGTCAGAGCTCCATTGACAGCAATTTTATTGCTATTTGAATTAACACGGGACTACCGCATTGTTTTACCCCTCATGGCAGCAGTGGGTTTAAGTGTTTGGCTTGTCGAAAGAATCAAGCCAACTTGTAACTCTAATTCCAACCTACAGCAAATTGGTCTTTCTGATTTGAAAGACGATCAAGCAGAAATTTTGCAGCAAATTTTAGTAGAAGATGCCATGTATTCTTGTCCAAAAAAGCTGCCAGCAACCATGAATGTGATAGAAGCAGCTTTGGAAATGACAGATGACCTCTGCCGTAGTGCTTTGGTTATGAATGAAGCAGGGCAATTACTTGGTATCGTTTCTCTAGAAGATGTCAACCGTGCTCTTTCTTTTTTGGAAAAATACCCAAATTCATCAAGTGAAATCCAAACTAATATAGCCAATCAAACACTTATGGATATCTGTACCACGGATATTCTTTATGCATTGCATGATGAACCTCTAGCTGAAGCTTTAGACCGCATGTCGCTTAGAGGTTTACATCAGTTACCAGTGGTAGCTCGAGACAACCAAGAGCTTATTTTAGGGTTATTAGAAAAGGAGCAAATTGCCTTAACTTGCAACATAGCTGTGACGCGCCGGGCACTTCGCTACTATCTACCCATGACTCGAAAAAAGGGTGTAACTATGAGTCAATAGTCAAGTCAATACTCAACGCTCAAAAGTCATTAGTCAACAGCTTCGCAGTCTCATGACTAATGACTAAGACTATCTACACAGCAGCTTCTGCCATCTCCTCGGCATCCTCTCTCTCGTCTGAGTCTACTTGTCTCAGACGAATGTGTTTTTTGCCTAAAGTGATGATAAACTCATCTCCTGGTTTAAGATTCATTTGTTTTGTATAGGCTGAACCTATCAATAAGTTACCGTTTGACTGCACGCTAATTCTATAGCTTGCACTGCGTCCACCCCGCCCATTTGCACTAGGAGCACTGTCTAACTGAATGCCTTCAGCATCAATGAGGGCATTTAAGAACTTCATCATGTTGACGCGCTCTATACCATTTTTGGTTACGGTGTAGTAGCCACACTGTTTGGCTTTTTCTTCTTTGCTTAGGTGTTCAAGCTCTTTGACTTTCTTGAGCAGATCTTCACCAACGAGGGGTTCAATTTTTTTCTGTTTAGCCATCAACTTAATTCAAAAACGAATGGTCGAATAAAATGAATCGATTTTATTTTAGCTGAGGTTATGCTAGAAAGAGCGTCATTATTTATTTTTATTTGGTGCTATTGCCAAGTATATTACACCCGGAGAGCAGATTTTTGACCAGATTACCAATATTACCAATACAATATCTTTTGAAGAAGATTGTATAGGCAATGGTGGTAACTATAGTTTTTAAGTTTGTGAATGCCCAAGGAAAGGATAAAGGATGAAGTAAGAACAAAGAAGTGGAATATAAGTCCTAGATTGAATCGTAGAGAAAATATTCCAGCGCTGTATCCTGATTCTCAAGCCCCGAATTTATCCTACTAGATACTCCATAATTAACACTTGTGCCTTCAGGTGACTGATACACTGTATTTGTTTAAGTTTCATAAAGCATACCTAAACAGGTTACTTACTTGCTGAATTTGATAATTGGCACACAGAATGATAAGCAAAACTGATCCTTTGTTATGACTCATTAATTATTAGGAGCCACTGCGTTACGCATAGAAGTTGGAGCACACGAAACCTGCGCTCCAAACTTCGGCAAGTTCCCGAGAATAGTGCGAACTGGAAGAAACTGTCTGTCCCGTTGTAAGCGCCGCAAGTGCTGCAGCCATATAAGCAGCGTCTGGACTCAACACAAGCAAGTGACGTTCATAAGTTATTGGTTAATCAACACTGACCAATAAACAGTCAACAGCAAGCAGTGAACAATGAACAGTAAACAGTAATGACTGATTGCATTTATCAAAATGAAACTAACAACTAGAGGACACTACAGTGTGAAAGCGTTGCTTGATTTGAGTTTACAGCCTGGGTACGGTCCTGCATCTACAAAAGCAATATCCTCTCGCCAAGATATCCCAGCTCCCTACCTCGAAAAATTGCTGATAGAAATGCGCCGTGCTGGGTTAGTCAAGTCAATTCGGGGTAGCATCGGCGGATACCAACTAGCACGAGAGCCTGCACAAATTTCTCTAGGAGAAATTTTCCAGGCAGTTGGAGAAACCATTGAACCTTTACCCCATCATCAAGCTTCCCCAACACAAGCAGAAGATTGGGTGACATTTAGCCTTTGGCAAAAGCTGCATCGAAAGCTCAAAGAAGCTTTGTACAGTATTACCTTGGCAGATCTTTATTATGATGCTCGTAGTTGGCAAGCTTCTCTAGGGGAAGAAGCAAATTTTATTGTTTAGTTATTAATGGTCAAAAATTTTTTTAACTCTTGACTCTTGACTAATGACACCTGCTGTTGTCCTGATCATCGCTGCCACTTTAGATTACTTGATTGGTGATCCATGGGGTTGGCCTCATCCTGTGCAAGTTATGGGGTGGGTTATTTCTCGCTTTACCAAACTTGCTCTCGTATATTGTCAGAATTCTTTAACACAACGCATAGCTGGAATTGTGTTAGGTATTATCCTAATCATTGGTAGCGGCGTTATTAGTCACTTACTTATTCACAGTGCCAAATTGCTGCACCCACTTTTGGGAATAACATTAGAAAGTATTCTTCTAGCTAGCTGTTTTGCCGGAAGAAGTTTAAGAGTCGCAGCCCAAACAGTTTTACAACCATTAACAGCAGGACAGCTTTTAGATGCCCGTTCGGCTTTAAGTCACTACGTTGGTCGAGATACGGACAATTTAACAGAACCAGAAATTTTACGAGCTGTTCTAGAAACAGTGACAGAAAATGCCACCGATGGAGTAATGGCTCCTCTTTTTTATGCAATTGTTGGTGCGTTTATCCCAGTTATTGGTCCAATACCCTTAGCTTTGGCATACAAAGCTAGCAGTACTCTTGATTCTATGGTGGGTTATCGAGAAAAACCCTACACATATTTAGGATGGTTTAGTGCGCGGTTGGAAGATTGTTTAACTTGGATTCCTTGTCGGTTAACAGTCATAACTCTGGCACTCCTGTCTGGTCAACCTTTGCACGTTTGGCAAATTTGCCGTCGGGATGCTGTGGTTGATCCTAGCCCCAACTCTGGCTGGAGTGAGTGTGCCTATGCTGCTATTTTGGGTGTACAGGTGGGAGGTACAAATTGGTATCGTGGAGTAGCAAAACAAAAACCATTGCTCGGAAACGCCTTTCGTCCTATCACCCCAACTGCGATTGATCAAGCTTTGCAAATGACTCAACACTGCTTTTTATTGTGGTTGGGGGTTGCCATACCTCTATTACTACTTGCCGCAAACAAGTCATGATGGAGATAGGGAATTAGGAGTTAGAGATTGGGCATTGTTTAGTTGTCAGTCAAATTTTCGACTAACCACCATAAGCTGCCAATCAAAATTACCTATTTTCCTATAGTTTCAGTCATTATTCAGGGGTATCGGTCTATGACTGTATCTGTCAAAGCCAAAGTGGTTGAGATTCTCTCAACTGAAGAACTCCGTCGTACCGTCAATCGTCTTGCCTCGCAAATCATAGAAAAAACACGTGATTTGTCCCAACTCGTATTATTAGGTATTTATACACGAGGTTTCCCTCTAGCCCAGTTACTGGCGCGTCAGATAGAGGCACTTGAAGGTATACCTATAGCGGTGGGAGCCTTGGATATCACTTTTTATCGTGATGATCTAGACCAAATTGGGTTGCGGACTCCTGCAAAAACTGACATCCCTTTTGATTTGACAGGTAAAACTGTTGTTCTTGTCGATGATGTCATTTTCAAAGGACGAACAATTCGTGCTGCTTTAAATGCAGTAAACGAGTATGGTAGACCTGAGGTGATTCGTCTAGCCGTGCTGGTAGATCGAGGTCATCGTGAGGTGCCAATTCATCCAGATTTTGTTGGCAAGCCGCTCCCCACTGCCAAAGAAGAGATTGTCAAAGTCTACTTACACAATTGGGATGGACGTGATGCAGTAGAGTTGATTGGAGATTAGTGGAGAGTAGCAGAGGACGTGGTGAGACGGCGCTGCGGAGGGAAAACGCCACTTGCAACAAGAGCGGCTCTGCCGACTTGTTCAAAGCAGCGTCTCCGTAAGGAGAAGCAAGTGGCGTCCAAGACTCCGACTTCTTCACCGCGTCCCAAGCTCTCCGGGTCCATATCTCCCTCATATTTCTCTACTTCCCCGTCTTCTTGCATCTCAGCGCATAACAGGACTGGCATGATGATGAACCAAATACCACTTCCCACCCAAAAGCTCGAATACATTTGTAGCCATTGATTGGGCTTCTAGTCTTCTACCGTTAATGATTTGGAGGACATTTTCGACAAGTACCACGTAGGCGATATGCTCGCGAACTTCCACAGCAATTATGCTAGTGTTAATTTCAATATAGGCAGTATTTTTGAAAATGTTAACCCAAGAGGAGCGAATCTCCTTCCAACTACGCAATACATTCCATCCAGGGTGAACACAAAGACTACCTGTTCCTTGAGACCATACGGCATCCATTGCCTCGATATCTTTTTTTTCAAAAGCCCGATAAAAAGCTTCGTTGATGGCTAAAACTTCAGAACGCTGATTGGTCATCATTCTTTATCATTCTTTAAGAAGATTGGGAATAGGGATTATTGGTGGTTAGTCGTTAGTTGTAAAAAAGACGACTCACCTTCGCGTGCATCCTGCAGATACGCTGTGCGATCGCCAGTCACCCCTGGAGGAAGAACGCCACTTGCGTCTCCCTCTGTAAGAAACTGCAGTACTGGACTCATACTAAGTTGCATTCAAAAACCTCACCCCGCCCTCCGGGCACCCTTCTCCTTGCTAAGGAGAGGGGTGGGGGTGAGGTGACACCTATGAACACAACTCGGTATCACTACCAATGACGAACGACTCACCTTATTCTAGTGCCCACTCTTGACAGCACTGACAGTTTGCAAGAGTTGCTTAGCAGTGTAAGGTTTGGCTAGAAAGGCTTTGACGCCCATGTCAGTGACTGTATTCACCTTTTCAGCAAAAGCAAGCCCACTAACGGCGATAATTTTGACTGCTGGATTTATTTTTTGTAAGGTGCGGATAGTGGTTACCCCATCCATAGAAGGCATCACCATATCTGTTAAGACTACAGATATTTCGTTTTGATGTTCTGCGTAAAGAGCGATCGCCTCTATGCCGTCGCTAGCTGTTAGGGTCTTGTAATTGTAACTTTCTAGAGATGTTTTCGTAACATCTCGAATCGAATCTTCGTCGTCTACAACCAAAATCACTTCTCCGTTACCGCGCGGTAATTCTAGTTCTTGTTCTTCTGGAGTTTCTGCTGCCGCTTGTGCTGGCAAATACACTTTAAATTGGCTGCCTTTGCCTAGCTCACTATACACATTGACAAAACCGCCGTGACTTTTGACAATGCCAAGGACAGTTGAAAGACCAAGCCCTGTGCCTTTGCCTAGGTCTTTGGTTGTAAAAAATGGTTCAAAAATACGGTCTATAATATCCTGTGGAATACCACCTCCTGTATCAGCAACAGTAATGACAACATAGGAACCAACTCGAGCATCAAGATTCATCCTGACGTAATTTTCATCAATCACAAAATTCTCGGCCGAGATGGTCAAGTTACCACCATGGGGCATGGCATCACGAGCATTAACGCATAAATTGATCAGGACTTGATGCAGTTGGGTTGCATCACCAGAAACTGTCCACAGGTTGGGCGCTATGTGAGTAAAAATTTCAATAGTTTTGGGAAATGTTTCTTTAACAACTTGCTGAATTTCTCTAATTAAATGCCTTAATTGCAACAGAGTGCGATCGCCCTCCATTCCACGAGTAAACGACAGTACTTGCTTCACCAAACTTGCTCCCCGTTTGGCATTCGATATCAAGATTGGTAGCAAGCGCTTACTCCGCTCATCATGCAGTTGTGATTCTAAAAGTTGTGCGGTCATCAAAATGGGTGCAAGGACATTGTTGAGGTCGTGGGCAATCCCACTTGCTAAAGTTCCAATACTTTCCAACCGCTGAGCACGGAAAAATTGTGCTTCTAATTCTTTTTTTTGTGTAATATTTGTATTAACAACAAGGATTGATTGTCCTTTTTTATCGAAGTCACGCACTAGTGTCCAACGACTTTCGACGATAATTTCTTTGCCACATTTTGTTTTTTGATGTAGTTCACCTTCCCATGAACTATTTTGCAATAAAGTATTAAGGGCTTTTTGCAATTGTGTTGTGTCTTTTTCATGCCAAAGTTCTAATGTTTTCTTGCCAATTGCTTCAGTGGATTTCCACCCGTATAGCTGCTCGGCTGCTTTATTCCAAAATAAAATATTATTTTTTAAATCACATACAAAAATTGCGTCAGTCGCAACATCAAGTAATGCTGCGTGCTCACGAATTTTTTGTTCTGAACGCTTGCGCTCAATGGCGTAGCGGATAGAACGTTCTAGCAAAGGAGCAGTCAACTGACTTTTTTCTAAATAATCTACTGCACCTGCTTTCATTGCCTCAATGTCTATTTCCGGGTCCCCCTTACCTGTGAGTAAGATAATTGGGGAAGAACAACCTTTGGCAATTGCTTCACGCAATAAATCAAGTCCATTACACGCTCCCAAACGGTAATCAACAAGACAGACATCGTATTGATTGTTAACAATGACCTCCATGGCTGCTTGATAATTATTTATCCATTCCAACTCGCAGCTAGCTACCTGAAATTCACGTAACCAATCACGAGTTAAAATATAGTCATCTTCATCATCATCAATAAGAAGAACTCTAAATGAGCTTGCTTTCATTTCTGCCTCCTTTGACTCATAGTGGCAGTTCCACGACATCAAACCAGTATTTTCCTATTGTTCTCATAACTTCCACCAAGCTTGCGAAGGTCACAGGTTTCATGATGAATGAGTTTGCACCCAAATCGTAACTGCTCTGAACATCTTCTTCTGCCTTGGAGGTCGTTAGAATAACAACGGGAATTTGTCTTAGGCGTGGGTCAGTTTTAATCTCTCTCAGTGCTTCACGACCATCTTTTTTGGGCATATTTAAATCTAACAAGATTAAATTTGGTCGCGGTGCACTACTTTTGTTGGCATATATGCCACGTTGATAAAGATAATCCATTAACTGTTCACCATCATTAACGATGTGCAGTTTGTTTGCCAATTGACTTTCTGCCAATGCCTCACGAGCTAGCATACAGTCATCCTCATCATCATCAGCCATCAAAATATTGATGGGTGTTTGCTGACCCTTCACTCTGCATTTTCTCCTTTGTGTTAGGTTTTAGGATGAACTCATTATTAAATTGCAACAATTAATGAAGTTATCCAGTAAAGTTGTATGCACTCACATAACCTCTGCGGGTATGATAAACCCTTTTGAGGGAGTGTAGATTATGCACGACAATGCATGGGAAGTGTAACAATAAATCTTGACCCTTGCCCTGGTGTACTTTGTGCTGAGATACTCCCCTTGTGACGTTCGATAATTTTTCGGCAAATAGCCAAACCTATGCCAGTCCCATCGTATTCGCTGCGACCATGCAGACGTTGAAAAACATTGAAGATGCGGTCAAGATACTTTTCGTCAAAGCCAATACCATTATCTTCTACAATAATTTGACACAATTCCACACCATCTTCACGGTTGAATTTTCGACTGGAAATTTTAACAATAGGGAGTTCTCCCTTTCGGTGGAATTTCAGAGCGTTACTGATAAGATTTTGTAGCAATTGATGCATCTGTAGTGGATCAGCGTGAATGATAGGTAACTCGCCTAACTCCACATATGCCCCACTTTGCTGGATCAGGACTTCTAAATCAGACAACACTTCTTGTGTGACTTGTGTCAAATCTATTGGTATAAAAGGCTGCCCTCGAGTGTTGACTCGTGAAAGTGTTAACAAATCTTCAATCAAAGCCTGCATCCTGCGGGTTGCATTCTGCATCCGTTCTAGATAATCAAGCCCTTGTTCGGTTAAAGTCTCGCCATAAGCGGCTTTTAATCGCTCACCAAATGTCTTAATCTTACGTAATGGTTCTTGTAAATCATGTGAGGCGATAAAGGCAAATTGTTGCAATTCTTCATTGGAACGGATAAGTTCTTGTCGTTGACGAGTTTCTTGTTCTAAAAGTTGAGCTTGGGCAAGGGCAATTCCCATCTGATCTGCTAGCTGTCGTAAAAGCTCAGTTTCCGAGTTCGTCCATTCACGAGGATCAGTACACTGATGAACAATGAGCAACCCCCACAGTTGATTTTTCAAAAGAATAGGTACAATAAGGTTTGATTTGATATTGAGTGCTTTCAAAAATTCCACATAGCAAGGTTGATAGCCAGCCTGCTCAATATCAGTAACCGCACTAATCCGCCCTTGGCGGTATTTCTGGATGTAATCTTCGATAAAGCAAGGGTCATTGATGTTCTGCCCAAGAACAGCAAATATACCAGGAACCACAGCCTCTTGCACTACCGTTCCAGAACCATCACTCAGCAGGCGAAAAATTAACACACGCTCAGATTGCAGCAGCTTTTGCACTTCTGTGACAGTGGTTTGCAGAATTTCATTGATTTGTAAGGACTGACGAATTTTTAAAGTGACATTGGCAAACAACTGCGATCGCAAGTTCTGTCGCTGTAACTCTTCTTGGACCTGCTTGCGCTCAGAAATGTCCATCATCGCCCCAATCATTCGCACCGACTCGCCTGTGTTATTATGAACGACATAACCTCGGTCAAAAATGTAGGCATAAGAATCATCTGCACGGCGAAAGCGGTATTCATTCGACCAAAATTGTTGACCGTTGTTGATAACAGCATAAATATCAGAAACAACTCTCTCCTTATCATTTGGGTGTATACGGTCGTACCACCAAGTCGCCTCGCTTTTAACTTCTTCTGGTGAGTAACCGAAGAGAGTTTCTACGTTGTCATTCCACCACAATTTATCTGTCAATAAATCCCAATCCCACACAGCATCATTTGTCGCACGAGTGAGTATCTGAAAACGTTCTTGGCTTTCTTGCAGTTTTTCCTCTACCAGCTTGGTCTCTGTAATATCTGTATGAGAGCCAACCATGCGCACGACGTTACCATTTTCATCCCACAGTGCTTGACCCCGATCCAAGATCCATTTGTAGCTACCGTCCTTACACCGAACTCTATACTCACTGATGTAGAAAGGGTTTTTTTTAGCAAAGTGGTCTTCAATAACTTGTTTTCCCCGAGCCATATCCTCTGGATGCACGCTGCTCATCCATACATCTAAATAATTGGCAATTTCATTCTCAGAGTAACCAAGTATTTCCTTTGAGCGAGCCGAAAAAAAGACTTCATTGGTTTTCAGGTTCCAATCCCAAATCCCATCATTATTGCCCCGCAAAGCTAACTGCCAGCGTTGCTCGCTTTCTCTGAGGGTATTTTCGACTATCTGACGCTCAATAGCTGTACCCAGCACATTGGCAATAGCTTGCAAAAAGTAAATATCGTCTTTGCTAAATGTGCGCTGACTGGTTGTGTCTGCCTCTAGGACACCAAAAGGACGTTTTTTACCATGAATGATCACCGACAGACCACTGACCACTTGATAGTCCTGTAGGAGTTTTGGTCTACTAAAGCGAGTTTCTCTACGGAAATCTGTGACGACTACTGGTTCGTTGGAAAGTAGGGTGTAACCAGCTTGGGAACCCTTTCCAGAACTGACAGTTACCTTTCCTACAAGCTCTGGTTGCCAACCGACCCCCTCCCGCAGCACTAAGGCGTCGCCATCTGGAAGGAGTTCTAAAACCTTGCAATACTCAACCTTAAGGCTTTGAGCAACGAAGGTAACACTTTCGCTCATCAGCGTTGCTAAATCTATACCAGCTAGTGCCAGTTGACTAAGTTCTGCTAAGAATGCCTGTCGGGTAGCATAAACTTCTAACGCCTCCTGCGCTTGTTTACGCTTGGTGATATCCATGGCTACCCCAGTCATCCATGTGGGGACATTAGAGGAGTCGCGAAAGACAACTCCTTTGCTTGCTAACCAAGAAATATTACCGTCATGCCAAACAACGCGAAATTCTATGTCGTACTTTGCTCCTTTCTGGAGAGCGTCCATGAGTGAACGGTTGACAAAATCTTGGTCTTCAGGATGAACGTGTTGAAGAAAATCTTCATAGGTAGCACTTTCCGAGCCAAAGACGACTTTAAGGTTATCTGACCAAGCCACTTTGTTATTCACAATGTCCCAGTCCCAGGTGCTCATGCTGGCTGCCTCTAATGCCATGACCAACTGCGCCTCTCGACTCTGCGCCTTTTCCGTTTGTTGTCGCAATTTCTGCATAACGTGACGGGCTTCCAAAAGACGACGCACTCTTTGACGCAAGACTTGCCAGTGAATTGGCTTGGTAATGTAATCAGTGGCACCAGCAGCAAAAGCCTGCTCTACGGTTGCTTGTTCATTAAGCGCGGTCATGATTAATATAGGCGCTTCCGTGCTGGTAGGGAGTGTTTGCAACTGAGCACAACAGGTAAATCTATCCATTGTTGGTATCAGGGCATCCAGTAGGACTAAATCAGGACGTGTTTGTATATACAAATTTAATGCTTGCTCACCGTTTTCTGCCTCTACAACTTGATACCCTTCTTGTTGCAGCAAACTCCGTAGTTGTAACCGTGTCAAAGTGTCATCGTCTACAACTAGAATCAAATTAGTCATTAGTGATTTTGTATGAGTGATTTGTTATGAGTTATTTGCTATTTTCCCTCATCTTTTTCTACTCCCCCTACTCATACTTATAACTTTTACTATTGACGAGTGATAATCAGACGCAAAGTTTTTAACAACTCTTGAGTTGTATATGGCTTAGGTAAAAATGCTGTTAACTGAGAGGCTTTATCTACAGGAACTTGTTCGCTTGTCGCCAGTCCACTAACAGCAATGATTCGCAGCAATGGGTTCATTTTGTGCAAGGTACTGATAGTGGTGACTCCATCCATATTTGGCATCATCATATCGATAATTGCCGCACTAATTTTATCTTTATGCTGGGCGTAGAGCGCGACTGCTTCTATACCATCACTAGCAGTCATGACTTTATAGTTATTATTTTCTAAAGAAACTTTGCTAATTTCTCTGACAGCGGGTTCATCATCTACAACCAAAATCCATTCCCCTTGTCCTATCGGCATTTCTAGGTCTTCCATGAACTGTGTCGCAGCTTTTTTTACTGCTGGTAGGTAGACCTTGAACGTTGTTCCCTTGCTGACGCTGCTAGAGACAGTGATGAATCCATCATGACCTTTGATAATGCCCATGACTGTTGATAGTCCTAGTCCAGTCCCTTGACCAAACTCTTTAGTTGTAAAAAACGGTTCAAAAATTTTATCTAATAGTTCGTTAGGAATGCCAATTCCTGTATCAGAAACCGTGAAGACAATATAATAACCGACCTTAGCATCAAGGTACATTTTGACAAAATTTTCATCAATGAAAACATTCTTGGCAGAAATTTTCAAAGTACCGCCATTCGTCATAGCATCACGTGCATTGAGACACAAATTCATCAACACTTGATGAAGTTGGGTACTATCACCACAAACAGGTAATAAATTGGACTGAATTTGAGTTTGAACAACTATTGATTTCGGAAAAGTTTGTTCGACAATTTGCTTCATCTCTGAGATCAAATGCTTCAGTTGAAGCACAGGGCGATCACTGTTTGTGGCGTTCGGTCGAGTCCAATCTCCTTCTATTCCTCGTGCAAATGACAGTATCTGTTTTACTAAACTTGCACCTCGTTTAGCATTGTTCTCTGCGATGGTCAGGATTTGCCTAGTTCGTTCATCATGGCATTGTGCTTTGACCATTTGTACTGACATTAAAATAGGAGAGAGTACATTGTTTAAATCGTGAGCAATACCACTTGTAAGAGTACCTATACTCTCCATTCGCTGATTACGTAAAAATTGCTTTTCTAGTTGCTTTTTCTGTGTGATATCAGTGTCAACCACAAGGATAGATTTCGGTTGAGAATGCTCATCGCGTACTAGCGTCCAACGACTTTCAACGATAATTTCTTTACCTGATTTCGTGATGGTTTGCAATTCACCCTGCCAAGAGCTAGACTCCAAGACATTTTTATAAATTTTCCTATCTTGTAGCAAAGGTTCGTTATGTAAAATTTCCTCTATCTTTTTCCCTAAAGTTTCCTCTGCCTTCCAGCCATAAAGGTTCTCAGCACTTTTATTCCACAGTAAAATTTTATTGTTCAAATCACGTACAATAATTGCATCTGTAGCAACATCAAGTAATGCTACTTGTTCACGAATTTGCTGTTCTGCAAGCTTGCGTGTAGTAATATCTTCAAAAATATATAACTTGGCAAAATATTGTTCATTTTCATCTCGAAGACCTCTGGAAGAACGCTGGATAATGCGACCATCATTCAAGGAGATTTCGTCTTCACAGATGTACGTTTCGCTGGAAATAGGTTGGCAGGAGCTAAAAGGATAAACTTCTGTTAATTGCCAGCATTTGCTCATGACATCCTGATGTTTCAATTTGCCGCTTTCAATTTGTTCTTTGAGATGCTCAATACCCCACATTTCACAAAAGCGTTCATTGACATAGAGAATGTCACCAGTATGGGAATCAACAACATAAAATGCCAGTGGGGAGACACCTATCATTGAGCGCAAAAGTGCTTCTTTCCAACGCAATTCTTCTTCTGCTTGTTTGCACTCAGTGATGTCCTCAACCATATAAGCAAATCGTGGACAACTCACAGAACTTTCTTCAATTGCTGAGACGGTGGCTCTTAGCCACCTTTGATTTCCTGTTGCTAAAGTGTTGTGAGGATATTCAAAGCTTACGGGTAATTGAAGTTTTTGTGCCTGACGGCAAGAATACATCCAATCACCTACATAATCAGGTGACAAACCTAGCTCACTAGCATGGCGATTTCGCATTGCTCCTGGTGCTAGCCCAAAAAATCTTGCGGTGGCAGCATGATCACAAATGTGCAGAGTATCATTATCTGATAGCTCAATGATTCCCATCATCGGTGCACTGCGAAAGAAGCTGCGGAGGGTAGATTCGCTTTGTTTCAGTACTTTTTGCGGTTTCTGGTGTTCTGCTTTGATAGTAGCTACTTGAGTTGAATTTCGGCGTAACTCCAGTTGTCTAATAATGAGGCGGCTGATTGCTTGGAGTGACTTGATCTGTTCTGATTCTAAAGTCAGGCGCGGTACGCGGTCAACAACACACAGAGTTCCGATCGCATATCCCTGCGGTGTGATCAAAGGAATTCCAGCGTAAAATCTCACATAGGGAGCAGACGTCACAACGGGACTGGTGGCAAAGCGTTCATCAGCTAAAGTGTCAGGGATGATCAAAATATCATCTTGTGGGATACAAAGGGGGCAAAACCCAATATCCACGGGCATTTCTTCTATATCCAACCCCACTTTGGCTTTGAACCACTGACGGTTAGCGTCTATAAAATTAATTAATGCGATCGGTGTAGCGCAAACCTGGGCAGCTAAGAATGCCAAATCGTCGAATGCTTGTTCTGGTAATGTATCGAGAATCTGATACTGGTGAAGAGCCTCAAGCCTCACTGCTTCCTTGTTAGACAATAAGGGGTTCATTATATCTTTTCCTGCGGGTACTGAATTATCAATTGCCCTAATGGGATACACGGTTCTCCAGATTCTTCGATCAGCAAAGTTTTCAGGTAGCTGCTTGAGAACGCTGTCTACTGTAGGTCTCTTTGCAGATGCCATATACATTTGCTTGTTTGGCTTGAAAAAGCAGAAATAGCGGCTCAGACTACCTCTAACTGGTAGCTCTCACTGGGAACTGACCTCTTGGTTAAAGCAGTGGTTGCTCCACTTGATAGCTGCAGTTAGTTACTATCAGATTCTCTAGACGAGTTATCAGATAATTTTGTCACTTTATTTCACTTTATTATAGTAATATGTCCAAAGGAAGATGACAAAATTTTTTTCAAATCAGTGAAAGTACGTAAAATTCATCAGATGCATATGGCTTTTGGTGTTTTTTTAAGAATTAAACTTGGAATACCTTAGAAGAAAGCCAAAAAAGTCTGTTTGCATAGTGTAATAATTTTGTAGGAATCAAGTGTAGAAGTTACGCATTGACAAACATTTAATTATGTGTGCTATTGTCTGCTTCTCGCAAGAGGAGTGTCACATTTGATTTTGCAAAAGATACGTAGAGTGTGTTAGCGACAGCGTAACGTATCAAACTTTTGATAATGGTGCGTTACGGATTTCATCCTAACGCACGCTACAATACCTAACTTTGTTCAAAAATCAAATAGTCGTCCTATATCCTCACATTACATTTATCTAAGAGACAAACTAGTAAGGAATTTGTCAAGATTGATTAAACCAAGACGCTCTGAGGTTAGGTTTTTGTCAATTGATATAACCGTCTGTTTGTGCAGTGCGTTAGCCATAAGATTACCAACAGACTTGTTGAGAAATTGATGTAGAATGTAAACGCGGTCTGTGTATAAATCCCTCTAAGGGAGAGAAATAATTAAAGATGAACTTGGGTCTTATGGCTTCAGTTGCCTCTCCCATAAAACCGAAAGTCGAAGATAGCTTTGCTATTAGCTTTGCGCCATTGTCTGTTGAGGAGGTTTATGCCAAAGCAGATGATCCATCTAACGGCGCAGTTGTGGTTATGAGTGGGATGGTTCGTAACCAAACTGATGGGAAACCTGTGATTGCCTTGGAATATCAAGCTTACGAACCCATGGCAATGCAAGTGTTTTATCAAATTGCCGCTGACATTCGTCAAAAATGGTCGCTGGTAAATCGCGTGGTCATTTATCATCGCATAGGACGTTTGCAGGTTGGTGAAATCAGTGTTTTAGTTGCGGTGGGTTGTCCCCATCGTTCTGAAGCATTTGAAGCTTGCCGCTATGCGATTGATACTCTTAAACATAACGCCCCTATTTGGAAAAAAGAACATTGGGCAGACGGTTCAAGTAGCTGGGTGAGTATTGGTGCTTGTGAAGCTCAAGGTTGCTAATCGTTACTCGTTAACAATTAACAACTCCTTACTAATAACAACTCCTTACTAACAGTTAACTTATAATCAATTAACTTATAATTTCTTTGCATTTATTTACAAATTGCAGAGTGGTATATTTCAGTTTGTAACTATTTGCTTATCCCAAAAGACTATTCCTTTAGACTTAGTTGCAGCGATAAAAATCTTTTAGGATATAAACGAATGAATTCAGTAAACTTCATTTGTCACGATTTTTTTGTGCTTGTTTCTTTCGTAGCTTGTATTGCAGGTTTACTATTACTATGGGAGCGTAAGCAGGAAAAGAATGACACGGAACAAACAGAGCGCATTCTGTTTAGGATGAGCTTTTCTTACTGGCTCGTTTACTGTGTTGCTTTCGCTATTCAAAAAATAGTGTTACCCGACTGGGACACTTTAATGATGAGTTTAAAAATAACAGCTGCACTGTCATATTTCTTAACATTTTCTTGCATCGTCAGTCTGCCACTACACAAATTGGCAGTGCGTCATGTTGAAGATTAATGAAGAGAACTCAGAACACGGAACTAAAAAATCACAATAGTTTGAAAAGCTGTTTATCTAAACGTAACGCACCGTTGAGCAAAGAGCGGTGTGTTACTTAATCTTTTAGTAAATAGTTTTAGTAAATAGCAATTTAACACTGTCAGTGTGAATAATACCAGTGTAAACAACACAGCATAAAATGAAAAAATAGCTAACTGAATCGTTGGCAGAAGATTGAGTCCTAAATACTAAGTTCTTCTAAACTATATGATTACTGTTCTTCTAAACTATATGATTACTACTATATGATTACTTTTTCATAGCGATCGCGATCGCCTCTTCAAGTTGATTCTGCTGCAAATTTGTCAGGATAAACACTTCTTGCACTGTTTTCCCCTGGCGTGCAATAACCTTAAAGCCACCCCGAATTGGAACAGATATACGCAATTGTAAATGAGGGCAATGACCTTTCACCCGTCCAATTTGTCCTGGTGTAACTGTTTGAATCCCATCCTGCTTTATTAAACGTTCTAGGACTGGGATGAGACTATTGATGTGAGTGGAGTGATTCCAAACGAGTCTGCCCTCAGTGGGTTTTGTCATTATTTTATTTTTCTATTATTATGCTGCTTCCAGCGGAGCCATAGTCAAACCCGCTCGATGCAGCTGCTGATGATATAGTTCAGCGGGTTCTTGGGGACCGACCCAAACAATTGCTTGACCATCGTAGTGCACTTGGTTAGTGAGTTTCCAAGCGCGATCGCTAGTCATACCTGGAATATATTTTACCAAACAATCGTGAACGTGCTGAAAAGTATTAAAATCATCATTCAAGACAATTACCTTATAAGTGGGATATGGCTTACGGGTCACTTGACTAGACCGTTCAGGAGCAATAGTTGGTGCTGTTGCCATCCCGTAAACAGCTGCTGAAAGCCTGGTAACCATAGAACACCTAGCCAAAAAGGTTAACAAAACTAAACTACAGTTAACTAGTGTAGTCCATTGTTAGTGGTTAGTGGTGAACCAGTGCGTTGGTTCACCGACAACTCAGTAATTATTTCTCAATAACTATTTCCAATCATCCCAATTTTGGTTAAAAATCGAGGTATCAGGGAAAGCCGTTGGATTGCCATTTTTTTCTAACAACTGTTTCAGGACTTGTAGTCGTGGTTCTGGTAAGGGCAATTTCTCTACAAGTTGATAAGGTGCGATGCCATTTTTGAGGGCAAAAGCCGCTGTTGTACCAGCTGCTGCACCAGCAGACCATTCAAATGAGTGTACCCTGTACGCTGCTGCGGCAATGTGACTGGTGGCAATGCTTTTCCCACCTACAAGCAAATTGTCGATTTTTTGGGGAATCATCGCCCGCAATGCAATTTGAAAGGGATAAGCTTGTCCAGCACCACGCCTTTCGCCTGGACGTTCTGTATTTCCAGGTGCTTCGGGAGGACTTTTGGTCATGCAAGGATGAAAGTCTATGGCATAGTGACCGATACCCACAGCATCGGGGAAGATAGTAGAACGAGTGCGCCGCATGACTTTTTCTGGACTCACTTGACCTGAAAGGACGGATGCTGCTTCTAAACCTCCCAGTGCAGCTTTCAGACGGCGATACATATCTGGCGGTAGTGTCTTTTTGTAGTATTCATCATCGTAGTTGCGACGAGAGATATCAATTTCCCAGATAGCAAAACCTTCGGGTTGTCCCCAGCTTGGGCGTCCAATGATGCGTCGTGCTTCCCGCATATAAGGATGTTTTGACAAGCCATGTGCTGTCCCCATTGGGGAATCTAGTCCTGATAAAAAGCGGTAATTTGGTTGTGGTTCCTTCACACCATCTCCCAATTGGGAATCTGTATTCCCAGCTGTCAACCAATAATAGTAGCCTAGAGAAATTTGCTCGGCTTTTCTTAAGGCTTCTGTCCGCAGTCCGCCCATCCAACCTCCTGGTTTCAATTGCCCGGTTGCTTGTAACTGCTGGCGACTGTAAATTAAGTTATCAGTGGAGGTTCCCGGACGGTAATCATTTCCCCAAGTCCAGTTTTGCATGGAGATATCTCCTGGCGTGGGAGAGGTAAACTTGACACCACCGAATTCCATTGGTTCTCCTTTCGAGGGACTCCAAATGCGACGGTAGGTGAAAACAAGGGGAAAGCTTGCCAGTCGCTTCAATTCATAACTGTAATATGGTGCATATTGTGGATAGAATGGAGGCATTGTTTGAGGCTGTGGCTCTTTGGTCGCCTCCATGGCAAACGTGTAAGT
The DNA here is from genome assembly GCA_002163975.1 of Nostocales cyanobacterium HT-58-2. GTDB lineage: Bacteria > Cyanobacteriota > Cyanobacteriia > Cyanobacteriales > Nostocaceae > HT-58-2. The sequence continues at coordinate 1,893,570 of CP019636.1, forward strand.
GAAGCCTTGTGGACAATAAGGGTCGTTTTGAGTGCTAGAGGAAGAAGGTTCTAAGTAGGAACGAGCATCAATCCCCAGTCGATAGGGAACATCAGCCAGACCGATAATTTCCCCGGTTTCTGATGTGTCTACAACATACCAGTTAGGGGCATTACTGCCAGCTTTACTTTTGGTTTGCTTAGGGGCAAAGCGAACAATAGTCTTGGCAAACTGAGATGAGTCTTGGTAGGTATAAGCGTCTTCGATGGTTTGCGATAAAGGCAAGGTGTTGAGGGGTGGTGCGCCTTTGGCTGGTTGATGTTGAATGGCGATCGCACTACTAATTATTTTTCCATCGCTACTGTATTCCAAATCTTTAATGACTGTGTTTGGGAACCATTCCAACTTCCCTTTGCCTTTTTTTGCAGCATCTTTGAGCATTGAGGTCAAAATTTCATGACCATCGCGGGGAAGAAAGCAGGAGTCGCTCACCCAGCAGTTACCAGGGTTAATGTTACCACGGTATTTGCGCTCAATGCGGTTTCGCAATTCTAGATATCCCCGGGAGTAGAATAATTTGCGCCGCTGGGTTGGTCGTTCATCAAGTGCAGCAGTCCCTTGTGAAGAAATTTGTCCTCCCAGCCAATCTGTAATTTCGGAAAGACAAACCGTTTGCCCAGCGAGTAAAGCTTCATAAGCTGTGGCGACACCAGAAAGTCCTCCACCTACAACCAGGATGTCACAATTGACTGTTTTGTCTGGTGTCCTGGGTGGTGCAGCGATAACAGCGTACGGTGTCACAAAAGAAACAAAAGTAGAGCAAAGGGTCAGGATAGATAGCGATCGCTTCATTATCAACAAGATCCGTTCAATTCCTAAAATCAGCTTTGAGAGAATTTTTCTCAAATTTCCTGGCGACTTTTTCGCGACTAGACAACCCAAACGAACGGAGACACAACCTTAAAGGAAGTGTACAGGCGTCTGCGTTTGACAAACCGCAATATCACTTTCGCCAGCTACTATATCAGCAATTGAAGACGCTACCATTTTTGAAAATGTTCTTCACAAGCCTTTTTCAGCAACCGAGTTATGGTTCTTGAAATAAGCTGCAATTGCTTAGTTTCTTGAGATAGGCTGATCAATAACTGGTCTTTGGAGGAGCAACAGCATTTTTTTGCCCCATTAACCTCATGCAAGGGGGTTTTGCTCGGGGTACATATGATGGCAAGTCTATGATCGCTCCTCAATGTGTAAAATTTAAATAATATAGATTAGCTAAAAAAAACAAAAAATATATAGTTTTCATAAAAATATAGAAGATATAAAATTAACAATTAATTATTGTTAATTAGATCATTAATTATGAATTACTAATTATTTAGTAATATGTAATTTAAAAATCAAAATTTCTAATATTGATAATTTCATTATTGACATATATGTCAAAAACCTTAACATCCAGTTCTTTCACCCCTTGGAACATTTCAGAAAGGGATTTTCCCAAATTAGGTAGTCCTTCTGAACAACTAGAATTTTTATTAAATTATGCAATATTAGCTCCATCAGGGCACAATACGCAACCTTGGCTGTTTAGAATTGCTCACGAAACTATTGAACTTTATGCTGATAGAACCCGTGCTTTGCCTGTTAATGATCCTCTAGACCGAGAATTAACTATAAGTTGCGGTGCCGCGCTTTTGAATTTACAATTGGCAATTCGGCACTTTGGCTACACTGATGTGGTAAAAACTTTTCCCAACCCTGATGATTCAGATTTGCTAGCTCATATCTGGTTAGGCGATCCTAGAGAGGAAACTGAAGAGGAACATTTGCTATTTGCGACAATGACCAGGCGACACACCAATAGGTTACCATTCCAAAATTGGGACATTCCAGAAACGCTGCTTTCTATCATGAAAAAGTCTACAATTGCGGAAGGTGCTTGGCTTGAGATCATTGAAGGCGAAGACCTTCGTAATGCGGTAGCTGATTTAATTGCAGAGGGCGATCGCATTCAATTGGCAGACCCTCATTTTCGTCGCGAACTAGCTGCATGGATTCACTCCAGTCGTATCATCACCCGTGATGGTATGCCTACTTATGCCAAAAGTATAAGGCAACTTCTAGACTTTGCCACCCCTATTATTGCTCATGTCATTCGTACTTTTGATATTGGCAGAGGACAAGCGGCACACAACCGAGAATTAGCTCTTGGATCACCTGTTCTTGCAGTTCTGGGAACCGAGGAAGACACTCCCGCAGCCTGGTTTAGTGCTGGACAAGCATTAGAGAGAGTTCTGCTGCTTGGACAAGCTGTAGGTGTTTCTGCATCGTTCTTAAATCAACCTATACAAGTGATACAACTGCGTCCTAAACTCCAAACCCTTTTAAATAAATCCGGTTACCCTCAGATAATACTGCGCCTTGGTTTTGGTTCTCAAGTAAAACCAACACCCCGTAGGGGAGTAAGTGAAGTTCTTTTGCACGAATAGTACCAAAAAGTATCGAAAATTCAATCTTGAGTGCAGATGAAAAAGCAGGTACAAAATCTTAGCAAAAGTCATTCAACTATTCAATCAGGACTGCTAGATTGGAGATGTACGTACGTGCTGCTTCAAAAACTGACCAACGGATAGAACGGATAGAGATTATCTTTATGAAGAGCAAGAATCAATTCATCTTCGCCTTATTGTTGAGAAGTGCCATAGTCTTTTCACCCGTCGCGCTGTCCGTTGGTATTGCCAGTGCCCAAACAACACCATCTCCTTCTCCACAGCGTCCAATATCCAATCAAATTCAGGAAAAATCGCCACAACTGACGGAAGAACATCGCGCCTTTCTTCGTACAACTATCTTGTTCAATGTCTGGCTAGCGATACTCACTCTAGTTCCAGTCACAGTCATTGCTGCGTTGTTGCTCCTGCGGCGCCTTGCCATCCGTGAGATAGTTAATAAAGCAATGGAGCGCTTACAGGGAGTAGAAGAATTAGAAAAACAGCTAGTCACTGTCAGCCAAGAAGCACAAAATCTGATTCAAGATACGAGAAATATCACTAATGAATTAGAAAAGGAAGTTGAAGCACTTCAAAAAACAATCAAAATAGAGCAAGAAAGTTTATCTCGACTTCCATCTGAGATATCTCAGTCAAAAGAACAACTGTTAGCAGGATTAGAAACAGTCATAAGAAACTCTAAACAAGAGGTAAAAACTTTAGAACTGGAATTTGCTTCTCAAGTTTCTGAGTTAGGATTGCAATTCCAACAACAAAGAGATCTCACTTTTGAGAATTTAGGAAAATTAGCAACAGAGCTTGCATCAAATCTATCTGAGCTACAGTCAGATGTTCAACAGCAAAAGGATATTGCCTTAGAAAATTTAGAAAAATCCCGCTCAGAGTTTACAATTCATTTATCTGGATTGCAGTTAGATGCTGAGCAGCAAAAAGAGAAAATAGTTGAAAATTTAGAGCAAGTGCGCTCCGAATTGACATCACAACTGTTTGAATTACAGTCAGATGTTCAACAGCAAAAGGATATCGCCCTAGAAAATTTAGAAAAATCTCAATCGGAGTTTACATCGCAACTTTCAGGATTAGAATCTGACACTAAGCAGCAAAAAGAGAAAATTATTGAAAATTTAGAGCAAGTGCGTTCCGAATTGACATCGCAACTGTCGGAATTACACTCAGATGTTCAACAGCAAAAGGATATTGCCCTAGAAAATTTAGAAAAATCCCAATCAGAGTTTACCTCTCAACTTTCGGGATTAGAATCTGATGCGAAGCAGCAAAAAGAGAAAATAGTTGAAAGTTTAGAGCAAGTGCGTTCCGAATTGACATCGCAACTGTCGGAATTACACTCAGATGTTCAACAGCAAAAGGATATTGCCCTAGAAAATTTAGAAAAATCTCAATCGGAGTTTACATCTCAACTTTCGGGATTAGAATCTGATGCGAAGCAGCAAAAAGAGAAAATAGTTGAAAGTTTAGAGCAAGTGCGTTCCGAATTGACATCGCAACTGTCGGAATTACACTCAGATGTTCAACAGCAAAAGGATATTGCCCTAGAAAATTTAGAAAAATCCCAATCGGAGTTTACATCTCAACTTTCGGGATTAGAATTTGATACTGAGCAGCAAAAAGATAAAGTTATTGAAAATTTAGAGCAAGTGCGCTCAGACTTTCAATCTCTGCTCTCTAAATTACAGCTTGATGCTGAGAAACGGAAAGAACTCATTATAGAAAATTTAGAGAAATCGGGAGATGAGTTTACATCTAAATTTTCACAACTGCAGACGGATGTTCAACAACAAAAGGTTTTCATTCTTGAGAAGTTAGGAAGATTAGAATCAGAATTTGTCTCTCAACTTTCTCAATTTCAGAAGGATATTCAACATAGAAAAAATATCATTCTTCAGCAACTATCTGAGGTAACACCTCCTTCCTCTCCCTCTATTCCAGAGTCTGCTCCCCCTAAAATTGAGAAGAAAATACATATAGTACCGAACCAACCCGAAGTCAAAGAGTCTACACAGACTCAGGAAGAGTCCAAAGTTGATAATTACCTCCAACAGGCAGATGTTCTTTTCTCCCAAAAGCGCTATGAAGATGCACTCACTGCTTATAACCAAGCAGTAAAAATCCAGCCAAAAGACGCTGTTGCCTGGTTGAACCGAGGCATGGTTTTAGCAAGGATGAAACAGTACAAAGAGGCGATCGCCTCCTACGAACAAGCTTTGAAAATTAAGCCAGATTACCATCAAGCTTGGGTTGATCGGGGTGTCGCACTGGGATACTTGCGAAGACACAAAGAAGCCTTTGCTTCTTTTAAGAAAGCGACACAAATTAAGCCTGACGACGCTGTCGCCTGGTTTAACCGGGGTTTGACTTTGCAAGAGTTGGAACGCTTCGAGGAGGCGATCGCCTGTTTTGACAAAGCCATTAAATTAAAGCCTGACTTCTTCAAAGCTTGGAATAACCGAGGTTACGCCCTAGTGAGTTTAGGACGCGATGACGAAGCTATTGTCAGCTTCGACAAAGCGCTGGAAATAAAACCGGACTATGCTGGTGCTTACTATAACAAAGCTGCCTGTTATGCACTGCAAAGACAGGTTGATTTAGCCCTAGAAAATCTGGAACGGGCAGTTGCAATTAATCCTAGCTATAAAGAAGAAGCTGCAGCTGATATAGATTTTGATGAAATTGCCAAGGATAAGCGCTTCCGACAATATGTTATGGCAGCATAACTCCTACATTGATACAATATTGATATCAATATTGCAGGTCAATTTTTCCTTGTTTATAATTGAGGAGAAAGGTGTAAAACAAAAGCACCAAAATCTCAAGAAAACTCTAAATAACCAAGTTAAAGAAATCTAAAAAAAATCGGGTTTCAAGAATTTACATAATTTATTACATAATTTCACTGTGCCCGATTAGCATTAACAATTTAAGCCCTCTGCTAGGAAGTATTGCGTAAAAATTAAGAGTTTTTTTACGTTCAGAAGATTTTTGACTGGCAGTAGAATTGTTTGGATTGTCACTGAAAATTTTCGTTTTGGGTTCAACTATGTAGTGAAATAGCTAACCCTATTGTTTAACGTGTCAACATGGCTAGATAAAGTTAACCCTAGGAGGTTAATAAAATGTTGAAGTTACAGAAAAAAGACTTTAATTGTCTGACCAGCTATGCTTTGGAACGCATATCTGCTGTAAATGTAGATGCTCTTAAGCCTTTCTTTATCAATCTACCTGCAGATCCATATTTAGCAGGCAACTATCGTTTTCGGCGACTATCTCATTTTCAAATTTCTGATGAAAAGATAGTCCATCTACCACATAGTCCTTTATTTCAAAGCAAACAATATAATCCTTTACTTGGTGATGTCGTCAGAGAGTATCAAGAACTCGATGAGAAACTGATAGAATCGCAGGAATTACAGAGTCTGATTCTAGAATTTTTCGAGTTTTGTAAACTCTGCTCAACCTTCACAGAAATTGCGGTTCATCAGATTAGAACCACTGCTTCTCCATGGCAAATAGGCAAACCAGCCCCTGAAGGAATCCACAGGGATGGAGTAGATTTAGTTGGGATATTTTCAGTGAACAGAGAAAATATTGAAGGTGGAGAAACTCATTTATACAAATCTAAGAAAGGCAACCCCGTTTTTAACAAAATTCTCTATCCTGGTGAGATGTTAGTATTTAGCGACAAGGAATTTTTCCATTTTACAGATACTATCAATGCCAAAGATGTAGAGGGCGGAATTAGAGATGTATTTGTGTTCACGTGTCCAGGATTAATAGCATCGAAAAATAAGCAAGAAACAAATTGAATATTTAGACATTGACCTCTACCTAAAGAATGAAGGAGTTTTTTATGGTTGACCTTGACTTGGGGTGGATACGCAATCAGTTTCCTGCACTTTCACAAGAAATCAACGGTCAACCTGTGATTTTCCTTGATGGACCTGGTGGAACTCAGGTGCCAAAATCAGTGATAGATGCGATCGCCGAATACTTGATAAAGTCAAACGCCAATGCTCACGGGGCTTTTGCAACAAGTGAACGAACAGATGCACTCATAACTGCAGCTCGTGCAGCCATGGGTGATTTATTGGGGTGCAATTCTGATGAAGTGGTCTTTGGTTCCAACATGACTACGCTCACCTATACATTCAGTCGAGCCATTGGTCAGGAACTCCAACCTGGTGATGAAATCATTGTCACCAAGCTAGACCATTATGCCAATGTTTCACCTTGGTATGCTCTCTCTGAACGGGGTGTGGTCATTCGTGAGGTTGAGATCAATCCAGAAGACTGCACACTAGACATGAACCATCTCCAGCAGCAAATCAATGAGCGGACGCGGTTAATAGCAGTGGGGTACGCGTCCAATGCTGTTGGTACAATTAACGATGTGGCAACAGTTGTCAAATTGGCTCATGCTGTTGGAGCAATGGTTTTTGTTGATGCAGTTCACTACGTTGCTCATAGTCCAATTGATGTGCGTGTGCTTGACTGCGACTTTCTCGCTTGTTCCGCTTATAAATTCTTTGGACCCCATGTGGGGATAATGTATGCAAAACGCGAGCATCTTGCTCGACTGTATCCTTATAAAGTGAAGCCAGCGCCAGACGAAATTCCATATCGTTGGGAAACTGGAACTCAAAACTACGAGGGATTAGCGGGGTTGGTGGCGACTATTCACTACTTGGCTGAACTAGGTCAGCGAGTTTTGCCAGGTGTCAAGAACCGTCGAGAAGCCCTAGTTGCGGCGATGATCGTCATTAAGCAATACGAAAAAGACTTGTCTCAAAAATTGGTTACAGATCTGTTACAAATTCCAGGTCTAACTTTATACGGCATCACCGATCCCACTCGGTTTGACTGGCGTACACCAACCTTTGGCGTTCGACTCGCTGGACAAACACCTCACGCTGTCGCAAAAGCATTAGGTCAGGAGGGCATCTTCACCTGGAATGGTAACTTTTATGCACTTGGTTTGACCGAAAAATTAGGAGTTGAGTCAAGTGGGGGATTGCTACGGATTGGGCTTGTACACTATAACACGGTTGAAGAGATTCACCATTTATTAAAAGTGCTCTCAAAGAAGTTGTAAAGCAATACCCAGGAGTTTAGTTATGGCTACTTGTGTTAGTCGTTTCTTGGTAACTAAGTAGAGCAAATCATACAATTCATCTGTTGCTGATGTGGACATAGAAAAATCTCTCCTGCAAAAATATTGCTTGTTTGTATTTTTGAAAAAATAATTTGCAAAAAGGAAACATCTTTCCTTTAAATTATTAGGAATGTCTGAACTTTTTTAGGAACTTGATTTGGAGGAAAAAATGTCAGATTTCCACGACTTCTTGAAACATCAATTTGCCTACGTTGCGATCGGAGAATTCAAACCAGGCAAGTTTGAAGAAGCCAAAAGACTTTATGAACAAGCTGTCTCTACTTATACTCAAGGTTTTAAAGGAGCATACCTACTACAAGAACCAGGAACTGACAAAGGTATTGCAGTCATTTTTTGGGAAAATGTAGGAGATATGGAAGCAAATCACAGCGAAGCTTATGATAACATCTTGAAAAAGATGACACCTTTGTTTGTGAAAACACCGACGACTTCTTTTTATGAGGTTGTCTGTGAAATTGACCCAGCAGAGACTCAGGCTTCTAGCACAGACAGATAGTATGACAATGGCGGTTGTCAAGAAGGAGTATCATCTCAAGTAAAGTGGAAGGACACATCTGTGACGTGATTTAATTTTTCTTCTTCATGCTATTTACTAGCGTTGGCACCGCCTACAGCAATTTTATAGTCTGGACTAATTGCATCAGCAGCAGCAGCAACCTTTTTGACTACGTTTTCAGGTAAGGGAACATAGCCTAGTTGTGGAGCAACCTTTTGACCTTCCGTTAAACCATACTCAATCATTGCTTCCATTGCTTTGGCTTTTGCAGCATCGGGATATTTCTTGTAAGCCAAAATCCAAGTGTAAGTGACGATAGGATAAGAGCTTTGCCCTTCTGGGTCTGTAATGAAGACGCGAAGGTTTTCTGGCAACTGTACTGATTCCAGAGTTTTAGATGCCGATCGCTCACTGGGTGTGACAAATTGACCTGCTTTATTTTGCAAAGCAGCACAGTTCAGTTTATTTTGTTGAGCGTATCCGTACTCAACGTAACCAATTGAGCCTTGAGTTTGTTGTATTTGGGCGGTAACACCTTCATTGCCCTTAGCGCCAATTCCTGCGGGCCAGTTGACAGTTTTGCCATCACCTACTTTGGATTTCCACTCTGGACTAATGGCACTGAGATGTCGCGTGAACACACCTGTAGTACCACTACCATCAGCGCGATGTACAATTGTGATTGGTTGGTTGGGCAATTTCACACCAGGGTTAGCCACAGCAATTTTTGGGTCGTTCCAAGACTTAATCGTACCTAGGAAGATGCCGATATAGACATCTCTTGGAAGTTTGAGTTCCTGTACCCCTGGTAGGTTGTAAGCTAGCACAAGACTAGTTGCAGTCATAGGTAGCAAAAGGACGCCCCTTTCCACTTTCTTAATTTCTTCATCCGTCATGGCAACATCGCTAGCACCAAAGTCTACAACACCTTTGATAAACTGCTCCACCCCAGCACCACTACCAATTGATTGATAATTGACTTGAAGGTTGGGATATTTCCGGTTTAATAAAGCTTGGAACCAAGTTTGGTAGAGAGGTGCTGGGAAAGAGGCTCCAGCGCCAGTTAACGATACATTGCCACCTAAGTCTGGTATGTTTTTGTTGACGGCACTTGATGATGTTGTGGAAGAAGATGAGTTAGATTCTTGTGGTGTTGAGAACAGATTGACAACAATCCCAGTAGCAATGACTCCTACTACCCCAGTAGCAATGACTCCTCCTACAGCCAACCCTGCGGTAATCTTAGGAATGTGTTTTGCAGGTGTCCAGTAGTTTTCAGAAGCATCTGATGATTTGGGAACTGACAAAGGCACAGGTGTAGGTGTAACACCATGAACACTTTGAATTGTTTCCGCTTGAACTGGCTGCTGTTGCTTGGAAGGCAAAGTGGGACTAAGAGACAAGTTATTGGCTATTGATTGAATAACTTCTCGGTTTCTCAATACTCGTTCTTCAATATGAGAAACTTCTGAATCACTCAGTTCCAAAGCTTGCTGAAACCGTCGCAACTCTTCACGAGTTTCATGGCTAATTGGGTACTCACGTCGAATTAATTCGTGGACTACTTGCTCATACCGTTGCAACTTTTGCTGATACTCCTCTATCTGAGCAGTAATACGAGCTTTAATGGGAGTGACATCTTCATCAGTCAATTCTAAACGTCGCTGTTGTTGCTGAAGTTCCTGACGTGTTGCTTCGCTAAGTGGATACTCTTTCTGAGTAGCACTTAAAAAGAAATTTTCATACTGCTGTAATTTTTGTCTATGTGTTTCTAATTCAGCAAGAACACGGTTTTGAATCAAAACAATATCGCCATCAGCAAGTTGCCATTGTTGCTGTATCTGCTGTAGTTTGATACTTGTTGATTCACTTAGAGGATAGTTTTGCCTCACAGCTTTGAAAAATTCTAGTTCATACTGCTGCAAGTTTTTTCCGTAATTCTCAAGTGTTGCAGTCACTCGTTCCTCTATAGGAACAGTATCCTCATACCCTAGTTGCAGAATTTGTTGAAGATTTCGCAATTCTTGGCGGTCATTTTCACTAACAGTTGATTGTCTTTTCATCAATTGAGTAAAGACTTGTTCATACTGCTTAAGTTTTTCCCGAAATTCTTGTCTGTAGGGTTCTAAAATCTCGTCTTCAATTGCAGTGGCTTCTGCAACAGAAAGCCCCAAACGATTTCTTAAAACATCTAAAATATTACGACCGACAAAAGAAACTTCTCCACGATTGATGTACCGTTTGACTTCCTTACGGTATCTTTCTTTTGGATTCACTGGAGGAACTTTTGTGAGTCGAATTTTGAAGCCTTCTCTAATGGCATAAATCTCTGGCTTCATAGATGGTTGAGTTTCTCGTACCTTCTTTTTGGCATATTCATGCAACTCATCTATGGATATGAACCCATCTTCATCTAAGTCTGCTGTTCCAGTTTTAATACCCTCAACCAGATAACGAGTGTAAATCGATAATTGTGAACCCTCTTGCTCAAAGGAATACTGCGTTGATGAGGATGATGTGAGGATTGCTCTTCCCTCACCACCTAACTGCTCCTGAATATTAACACTGCCATCATCTCTAACTAATAACCCCTCAGCAAAAGCACCACTAAAACAACAATCTAAAATCACAACTTGTCGCCTACAACGGCTTCTGTTCATACTTTCTTGAACAAAGCTGGCTGAAACTGCACTTGAACGGATTAATTCTCCTTGGAGATTTTTGCGAGTTTTGTGAGTTGCCAGGTAAAGCCTGCCTGTATCATCTTTTATCCCATGACCTGAGAAGAAGAACAACACTAAGTCATCTTTGTTACGACCTGCAAATAGATTCTCAATCGCTTCCTCCATTTGCTGTCGAGCAGGATTGCTGAGTAGGGTGACATCTGCTTGTGCAAAACCACCTATATCTGGATGTAACAAAACTTGTTGTATGGCTTTAACATCCTCAACAGCTGCAGGCAAAGGGTTCAAACCCGGCTCGTACTCACTCACCCCCACCAGCAATGCTACTTTCGCCATTGTTTACTCCCTATGCTGCTACATATGCTTGCGCTGCTTATATGGATGCTATTAATTTCGCCTGACTATTTATCCACTTATCTACAACCTGAAGTCTCTATTTTCCGAACAGAAATGGCTTTTTATTCGATCGCACTAAATAATATAGCGCTTTTGAAGTGGCTAAAACAGTTTATACTAATAAGAAAAACGCTAACTGCTATGGTATCAGCAATTAGCGATCGCTAGGAGCATATGTAAACGATCAAATTCTCAGTAAGCGACTTATACGCTTACTCCTTATGTTTTCATATTTACGACTTGAGTCAGTTCATTTATATAGTACAAAAATACTATATAAATGCTCATTAATCAAGATTGACACTGAAAAATTATGAGTCATTTTTACAAGCCCTACCGGTGAGGGACTGAGACAGAATCCGAAGCAAGAGATTTCTCTGTGAGCCTTTGTAAGAATCGATAGAGGCGATTGAGTGCGTTCATATGGGCGTAGGCTGCTGCTACCACAATATCAGTATCAGAAGCCTGTCCAGAGAAAATCCGCTCCTGATGCTTTAAGCGGATTGTGACTGTTCCCAAAGCATCAATTCCTCCAGTCACAGACTGGACGGAAAACTCAATCAGTTGATTAGGAATCTGCACGAGTCGATTAATTGCTTTATAAACAGCATCTACTGGTCCAGTTCCGACTGCTGCATCAGTAAGAATTTCTCCGTTGGGAGTGACAATTGTGATGGTTGCAGTCGGACAGGTGCAATCACCACACGTCACTTGCACGTGTTCGAGTTGAAAGCCTTTGTCTACTTGCATTTGTGTTTCATCCCGGACGATCGCCTCTAAATCCCAATCTGACATTTCCTTTTTCTTGTCGGCGATTTCCTTAAACCGCATGAAGGCTTTGTTCAAATCTGCCTCACTCAACTCAAACCCCAATTCCTCAAGCCTGGTTCTAAACGCATTCCGTCCGGAGTGCTTGCCCAAAATAATCCGATTTTCCAATAGACCAATGTCAGCAGCTTCCATTATTTCGTAAGTCTGCCGATGTTTGATGATGCCATCTTGGTGAATTCCAGATTCATGGGCAAAAGCATTTGCGCCGACAATGGCTTTATTAGGTTGCACTACAATTCCTGTGAATTGCGAAACCAAGCTAGAAGTTTTGTAAATCTCCTGGGTATTGATGTTTGTCAAGGGTGCATCTGAGTCAACCGGACGACCAAAGTAGGAATTGAAATGGGGTTTGCGAACCTGCAATGCCATGACAATTTCTTCCAATGCTGCATTCCCTGCTCGTTCACCAATTCCATTGACTGTACACTCCACCTGGCGCACACCATTTTCAATTGCTGTCAAGGCATTTGCTGTTGCCAAACCCAAATCATTTTGGGTGTGAACAGAAAGAATAACTTGATTTATATTGGGGACATTTTTTTGAACACCCTGTATAAGTGCTGCCATATCTTTGGGTGTGCAGTAACCAACAGTATCAGGAATGTTGATTGTGGTTGCACCCGCAGCAATCACTCGTTCCAACACCTGATAGAGGAACTCTGGATCTGTTCGGCTGGCATCCATTGGTGAGAATTCTACATCATCTACAAAAGACTTGGCATAGGCAACCATCTCTTCGGCGATCGCCAAAACCTCACTCTGAGACTTTTTCAACTGGTACTTCAGGTGAATATCTGAGGTCGAAATGAAAGTATGAATTCTTTTATGAGCCGCAGGCTGTAATGCTTCAGCTGCAGCTTGAATATCTTGTCGAATAGCTCTTGCCAAACTGCAAATAATTGGTCCACCCAGTACGCCGACTTCTTGAGCTATTGTTCTGACAGCTTCAAAGTCCCCGGGACTCGACACTGCAAATCCGGCTTCAATCACATCAACCCCCAGAAGAGCTAGTTGATGAGCGATCGCCAGTTTCTCTTCCACCAGAAGCGTTGCGCCTGGTGACTGTTCACCATCTCGTAGCGTTGTGTCAAAGATAATGACCCGATCTGGTTGAGGTCGAATGCTCATAACTATCTCCCGTGATGTTGATATTGATAGAAGGGATTCTTGGACAAGTACTTTTGAATATTGTATACAAAAAATCGTATACAATATACATTATGAACTTAAATGACTTAGCAGCCAATGTGCTGCAGCAACAACGTAGTACCCCAGATTTGATTGCAGACGCTTTGCGAGAAGCAATTCTGCAAGGCATCTTTGAGGAAGGACAATCCCTAAGACAAGATGAAATCGCCACTCAGTTTGGAGTGAGCCGCATTCCTGTCAGGGAAGCTTTGCGGCAACTTGAGGCAGAAGGATTGGTGAAGATTCATCTCAATCGGGGAGCCACGGTGTCGGCACTTTCTCCAGCAGAAGCGCAGGAAATCTTCGAGATTCGCAGCGCCTTGGAAGTGAAAGCGATTCAACTGGCAATTCCCTTGCTGAGTGTTTCAGCTTTAGAAAAAGCATCTGAGATTTTGGCACAAACAGACCAGACAACTGACCCAGGTTTGCTCGCGAAGCTGAACTGGGAATTTCATGAAACGCTGTATGTTGCTGCCGAACGTCCTCGGCTACTGATGATGATTAAAAGCTTGCACCTGAATGTTGACCGTTATGTCCGCCTGCAATTGAGTCAGATGGATTACCAAGAGCGCTCCCAAAAGGAACACTATCAACTACTAGAAGCTTGTCAACAGCATGATACAAAAGTTGCTGTCAGGTTGCTAAAAAGACACATTGACACCGCAGGAGAGAAATTAGTTGCATACTTGCAACATAACGTTCATGGTTAATTTGTGACATCCTCCCACAAATATGCAACGCGAAATTAAAGTTATGGGTAAAAGCAACGGAATGGTCAGCCTCTTTTCGCTACACCTATGACGCGCTCAACTTGGACGGATACATCAGGAAACGCTAGAGGGGCAATAGTGCCTGTGGTTAGTGTTAGTTCGGTTTTGTATTGCCCATTTTTGAGGTCACGAAATACTTGTAACTGCGGAGTCTTTAGATTGACAACCCAATATTCAGTAATGCCTGCCTCAGCGTAAATTTCTTTTTTTTCACCTAAATCTTTATTTAAAGTGGCGTTGGAGAATTCGATCATCCAGAAAATATCTTCAGGGTAGGGATGGTGTTCTAAGTAGACCTCGCCTAAAGGTTTGACAATGGCAACATCGGGGGCAGGTTCGGAATTGTTTGGCAGAGTTACAGGTTTAGCATCGCGGATTTTTGCCCGTTCACCGAGTAGTGTGCGGAGATAATCGGCGGCTTCTGTGTTGTAGTAAGCGTGGGATTCTCGTTCTAGAGGCATAACAATGAGGTCGCCGCGCCATAATTCTATGGGCTGGTCATCAAAAATGCCTGCCTCTGTTGCTCGGTGATATTGTTCAATTGTCCACTTATAGGTAGTTACAGTCATGACACTTTATTTAAGCATTTAAGCTTTTTCTACCGTTTAGACAAGAGGGTTAGTTTGATTTTAGTCTAGTGGACAAGTTTAAGGTACTACACTCTGCACAATCAGCGTGAGTCAACATTGCTCATTTGGTGATATAATAGTCACTCATGCCTGAAGAAAAACTCACTGCACAAAACGAAATTCTGCTGCAACCAGGCACGTTATGGGAACGTGCCAAAGAGCAGACTGAGTATGCTCTACAGTCCGGCGCATTGCTGAGAATACCAACAGAATTTGAGTTCATAGAGCAAGAGGGCATTCGCTTCTTAGTACGAGTTTTATCTAACCTTGCTCGTAAAGATGCAGCTAAGCAAAAACAGCAGAAACAACCCTCATCTGGTCAAGACTTTAATCCTTTTCTTCCCTACGAGCCGGATTTATTTGTCGCTGATATTTCTGATACTCACGTCTGCATCTTAAATAAATACAACGTTGTTGACTATCACCTGCTGCTCATCACGCGTGCGTTTGAGGCACAAGAAAGCCTACTCACTTTGCAAGATTTTGCAGCTATGTGGGCTTGTCTTGCTGAGTTTGACGGCTTAGCATTTTACAATGGTGGCAAGATTGCAGGCGCCAGCCAGCGACACAAACATTTACAACTTGTGCCACTTCCACTCACACCCAATGGGTTGCAACTACCTGTTGAACCTCTGCTGCCATCCGCTCAATTTCATAGCTCAGTTGCTATCATACCGCAACTTCCTTTTGTACACGCCTTCACAAAACTAGACCCCGATTTGGCACAATCTCCATCGAAAGCGGCGGAAGCAACGCTAGAGCGCTACCAAACTCTGTTACGTGCAGTGGGTTTAGAAAATAGTGGCGAAGCAAGTGATAACAAGCAATCTGGTGCTTACAATCTTCTGGCGACAAGAGAATGGATGTTAATTGTACCGCGATCGCAGGAAAGTTTCGAGTCAATTCCTGTCAACTCACTAGGATTTGCAGGTAGCCTATTCGTGAAAGACGAGCAACAAATGCAGATTCTCAAAGTCTACGGACCCATGACTATTTTAGAGAAGGTCGCCGTAGCAACAAAACAGGAAGAGACAAATGATGTCGTGTAGGAGCTTTTGGTTAACCCTAGGAACTTGTTTGGTCATTGGTGAAGTTCTTGCTTTGTCTGGAAAATCTACATTAGCTCAAAGCAATATTGCAGCTGATAATACCTTGGGTACCGAGACAACTGTCGTCACACCCAATGTCAATATTAAAAATATTCCTAGTGAGAGCATTTCAGGTGGAGCAACTCGAGGCGTGAATCTGTTGCACAGCTTTCGGGAATTCAATGTTGATTCAGGGCGAGGAGTCTATTTCATCAATCCTGCCGGCATTGAGAATATTTTGACTCGAGTCACCGGCACAAATCCCTCGAAAATTCTTGGCACCTTGGGTGTATTGGGTAATGCTAATCTGTTTCTGATGAATCCCAATGGGATTATTTTTGGACAAAATGCTCGTCTGGATATTGGGGGTTCGTTTGTAGGAACGACAGCAAATAGTATTGGATTAACCAATGGTGACATTTTCAATGCAAATCCACTCGATCCTTTGCCATCTCAATTGCTAAATGTTAATCCTAATGCCTTCCTCTTCAATCAAATTGCCAATCAACAAAGTCATTCCATTCAAGTTAATAAAGCCACGTTATCAGTTCCTCAGACTCAGAGTTTATTATTATTGGGTGGCAATGTCAGTTTAGATAATGGAAAATTACAAGCTCCCAATGGTGCGGTCGAGTTAGGGGGAGTCGCAGGTTCAGGAAGGGTAGGTTTTGAGATAAAAAGCAACCCCTCCTTCAAATTTCCCTCAAATCTCCAGAAAGCAGATCTATCCTTGACGAACGAAGCTTCTATTGATGTGACCGATAAAGGTGCAGGGAGAGTCAACCTCACTGCTCGTAACATAGATATGTCGGCAGGAAGTAGGATTTTAGCTGGTATAGGAAAAGGGTTAACAGCAGTTAACTCACCGGGGGGTGATGTCACGCTCAATGCGACTGGAACAGTGAACATCAATCAGCAGAGTCGAATTGTAAATGTTGTGAATTCTGGTGGCACTGGTAATGCTGGAAATATTAACATTCGGGCTGGAGATATTTTCATAAATAATGTGGCTAGAAAGCCTAATTCAAAAGTTGACCCAGCACTTAGTACTGAGCCTTACATTGATCGACCAACTGGGAAGGGAGCTGCCGGCAATGTATCACTAGAAGCAACTGGTTCAATTTCGTTAACTGGGCAGGATGTCAGTCCAGAAGATAAAGTTATTTCGACTTTCAGTATCAGAGACGGACTAGGAGGCGGAGATATATCACTCAAAGCCAATGGTTCCATCTCTTTATTCAATGCTTTTCTTGTCAGCAGCAGTTTTTCTGATGTCAGGGGTGCAGGAAACATATCCCTGCAAGGCAATGAATCAGTGTCCTTATCTTCCAACAGCCAACTCGCTGCCATTAGTTTTAATAGAGGCGATTCTGGAAACATTACAATACAATCAAATGGTCCAGTGTCTTTGCGCAATAGCTTTCTACTCACCGAAATTGGCAGTGAAGACCCACGGTTCCTTTCTGCACGCGGTAATGCTGGTGATATCACTATTGATGGACGCTCTGTTTCTATCCTTGCTGGCTCGCTTGTATCATCACGGGCAAATAGTGGTGAGAGATCTGGTAGTATTCAAATCAATGCTCAAGAATTGCTAGAAATCTCTGGTAAAAGACCATTTCCTGGTCCATTGAATCCTCGTCGAAAACCTGAAGCGAGTGAGTTGAGAACGCGGAATGAGCGAAGAGCCAGAGGTGCAGCAGGTAACATCAGTATCAATGTGAGTGATGGGACTTTCCGTATATCCGATGGAGGAAGTTTAACCGCAGACACTTTGAGTGCTTATCGGGGAGGTAATATCACTATTCGTGGTCGAGAAATAGAGTTAACTCATGGTGGGCAATTTCTGACCAGTACCTCAAGTAGCGGTGATGCTGGTGATATAGATATTCAAGCTAATAAGATTTCCATTACTCATCAGACAAACGATCCTAAAGCAATTACTGGCATATTTGCCAATACATCAAGAAACGCCACAGGTAAAGGCGGAAATGTGAAAATGACTAGTGGGCAGTTAACTGTCGATGGCTCGCAAGTGACCGTAAGCAGTCAAGGAAGAGGAAGTGCAGGCTCATTATTTGTTAGAGCTAACTCTATCCAGCTAAACAACGGCAAACTACAAGCCTCTACCACATCTGGAGAAGGTGGCAATATTGATTTGCAGGTGCAAGATTTCATGTTGATGCGTCGCAATAGCTTGATTTCTGCTGAAGCTCTCAATAGTGCTAATGGTGGCGATATCACTATCAATGCTGCCAATGGCTTTATCGTCTCAGGACGTGATGAAAATAGCGACATTATTGCCAACGCTGATCAAGGGAAGGGCGGTAGAATTGCAATTACCTCTTTGGGAGTTTATGGGCTTGAAACACGCCCTCAACTCACGAACTTGAGTGATATTAATGCCAGTTCTCAGGCAGGATTAAATGGTACGGTGGAAATCAACGACCCTAGTATTGACCCCAGTCAGGGATTAGTCAACCTGCCAGTGGACATAGTTGAACCAAAAGTCTCCCAAGTGTGTCAAGCAGGTAGAGGGCAAAAAGACAACAGATTCGCCATCACTGGACGTGGTGGTTTGCCTGCTAATCCCACAGAACCGCTTATGAGTGATGCTGTCATAGCCAATTGGATTATTCTTGATTCTGAAAATGAAACCCGCTCTACACAAGGTGTGAGCAAGAATCTCAATGCCCCTACATCACAACAGATTGTAGAAGCCAGTGGCTGGGTGATCAACGCTCAAGGTGAGGTATTTCTCACAGCTGATGCATCCACTGTCACGCCTCATAGTTCTTGGCATCCAGCAACTCACTGCACTGCCGCACAATAATTTTTACACAAGAATTTGCACAATTAAGTTTCAACGTTTTCGACGGTGGTTGGCTGCTTGCGTCAGCAAAGACTCAGCAAAGGCGATCGCCTCTTGCGCTGACTTTCCACCAGCCAATTGTGCCAATTCTTCTCGACGCTTATTCAAATTGTCTAAGGATGTCACCCGCACAACCGTACGCTGTTCGGAATGTCCATTGTTTGCTTTGTCACCTTTACCCGCAGTGACCACTTGCTTATCGACCCGAAAATGGCGATCTGCCATCGCTGCCACTAAGGGTTGGTGTGTCACACATAATACCTGGCTCCTATCACCCAACTGATGCAACTTTTCCGCAATGGCTTGGGCGACGCGTCCGGACACCCCAACATCAATTTCGTCAAACACCAGTGTCGTACTATCATCAGCTTGAGAAAAACAAGCTTTCAACGCCAATAAAAAGCGGCTCATCTCACCACCGGAAGCTATTTGTGTCAAAGGTTGCAGCGGTTCTCCGGGGTTAGGACTAAACAAAAAGGTAATTTTGTCTGCTCCTGCTGCGGTTGGAGAAGTTGGTACAATCTCAACTTGAAACTGTACCTTTTCCATTGCTAAGGGTTTAAGCTCCTTGATCAGTTCTGCTTCCAAAGCAGCAGCGGTGGTTTGGCGCAACTGAGTTAACTTTTGACAAGCTTGAGTCAGCTTTTCCCAACATTCTTTTTCTTGTTGTTCTAAACTTTCAATGGATTGTTCACTATTTTGGAGTTCAGCCAATTCTCCTTGGATGCGTTGGTAGTAAGCTATTGCTTCTGTCAGCGTTGCACCGTATTTGCGACAAATTTGCTTTAATTCCTGAATCCGCTCTTCGACTTCCTCTAAACGCTGTGGATCTGCTTCCAAACTTTCGCCGTAGGTATTAATCTGCCGCGCCACTTCCGCTAAAGTTGCTTGAGCATCCCTGA
This sequence comes from Nostocales cyanobacterium HT-58-2, assembly GCA_002163975.1. Lineage (GTDB taxonomy): Bacteria > Cyanobacteriota > Cyanobacteriia > Cyanobacteriales > Nostocaceae > HT-58-2. Next base: position 1,913,106 of record CP019636.1, read on the forward strand.
CCATATCCAACAACGGTTGTAGTTGGGCGTCATACTCTACCATATCAGTCAACGTCGCCTCACTGTCTCCCACTAAATCTGCTGCTGCTGGAGTTTCACCATCATTTTGGTACAAAGCCTGATAAATGCTGTAACTCATCTGTTGCAGTTCGACGACATGATTGAGGCGTTCCCGTTCTTGCAACAACTTTTCCAATTCATCAGGTTCGCTGAGATTTGCTGCTTTGAGTTCCTTGACTTGATATGTTAGCAAGTCGAGTTGTTGCAGGCGATCGCGTTCTGATGTCCGGCGTTTTTCCAGTATGCTATGGGCTTGTTGGTAAGCAGAAAATGTGGAGCTGACAAGCTGACGCTGCTGCATGAGGGAGTCGCCACCATAAATATCTAACCAGTCGCGAACTTGAGCAGATTGTCCCACTTGTACAGTTTGCCCTTGGGCGGTGATTTCTACCAAGCATTCCCTCAGCCCTGACATCACCTGTTTATTGACTAACACTCCATTAACGCGCGATCGACTGCGAATATGACTTGCGGTAGCTGCAATTTCTCTGCTTATAATTATGGAGTTATCTTCTATTAAATCTATTTCTTGTTCACTCAACCAAGCAGCTAATGCTGAGTTAGAGTTAAACGTTGCTTCTACCATCGCCCGAGTTGTACCAGTGCGAATGACACGACTGGAGACTTTACCGCCCAAGACAGCATCAATCGCATCTAAAATAATCGACTTTCCCGCGCCGGTTTCTCCTGTCAAAACGTTGAGTCCAGCGCCAAATTCTAGTTCTAATTGGTCAATCAGGGCAAAGTTTTCTATTCGCAATAGAGACAACATCAAGCCAAATTCTCCGTGAGGACAGACGCCGGATTCTTTTCATTTGTGAGACACTAATTCATGCTCTTTAAGAAATTTAGCGATACCTAATGCCATTGGACTAGCAAGACCCCTTGAGTGTACCAAATTTAGTTAATTTTGACTTTAATAGAGTTGGTGCTAACGATAGAGTTTTTTTAACTAGGGAATAGGTAATAGGTCACAGGTTCTGAATTTCTCCTGATCTGCTGTCCTCTCCTCTAAAATTTCCGGCTTTGCATAACAAATTGTTACAATACTTAACAGAACAACTCTGATGCAGTGGTAGAGCTACATGAATGCTAAGACAGTTCCCCCGACTTCCCAACCAATGAAGGAGGACAGTCACGTGGACGGATCTCCAAACTCACGCAAACTGTCTATTGAGGACAGTCGCAAAGATTTTCGTCACAACGAACTATCCAATACTGAACGAGTGTCTGAAAATGGTGCGCTAGTCAAAGTTGTTAGCTTACCAACCTCAGAGGAAACCCCAAAACATAAGGTGCTAAGAACGACAAACGCTGAACCTGATGCAATACGCTACAATCCCCAGGAGATTGCGAAGTATTATCGAAAAAGACCTCTGCAGGTTTTCCGGCGCATTGTCACAGTTTTGACAGCAACTCTCACCTTTGCTTTGGGTTTGTACTGGGATAGCAAGCGAGGAATTGTCGTCAAAAATGACCGACGGCGAGCAGTTCAACTGCGAGAACTACTGACAAAGTTGGGACCAGCTTACATCAAAATTGGACAAGCTTTGTCCACCCGACCAGATCTCGTTCCGCCTCTTTATCTGGAGGAACTGACGCAACTGCAAGATAAATTACCACCTTTTCCCAACGAAATTGCTTACAGGTTTATTCAAGAAGAACTCGGTGCTTCTCCAGAAGAAATTTACGCTGAACTCTCTAGTGAACCAATTGCTGCTGCTTCCTTGGGTCAAGTTTATAAAGGTAAGCTGAAATCCGGTGAAGAAGTCGCTGTGAAAGTTCAACGTCCGGACTTAAGAGAGCGCATCACCATTGATTTGTATATCCTGCGCCGATTAGCTGCATGGGTGAAGCAAAACAACAAACGAGTGCGCAGTGATCTTGTGGGTATCCTCGATGAATTGGGCGATCGCATCTTTGAAGAGATGGACTATATTCATGAGGGAGAAAATGCTGAGCGGTTTTTCCAGCTTTATGGTCATCTCAAAGATGTTTATGTGCCAAAAATCTACTGGGAATACACCAATCGTCGCGTCTTGACGATGGAGTGGATCAATGGCGTGAAATTAACCCAGCCAGAAGAACTCCGCGCTTTAGGCATAAATGCTCGTTATTTAATAGAAGTGGGTGTGCAGTGTTCGCTGCGTCAGTTACTGGAACATGGATTTTTCCACGCCGATCCCCACCCAGGTAATTTGTTAGCCACACTGGATGGGAAATTGGCATATCTCGACTTTGGGATGATGAGTGAGGTTAAGCCGCAGCAGCGCTATGGTTTAATTGAAGCGATCGTCCATGTTGTCAACCGCGACTTTGACGCCTTGGCAAGAGACTACGTCAAATTAGATTTCTTATCTCCCGAGACAGATTTAACACCCATTATTCCGGCTTTTGCCAACGTGTTTGCTGATGCTCAAGGAGCCAGTGTTGCTGAATTGAACATCAAAAGCATCACCGATGACCTTTCGGCGTTGATGTATGAATATCCTTTCCGCGTACCACCCTACTACGCCTTAATTATTCGTTCTTTGGTGACTTTAGAAGGAATTGCTATCTATATTGATCCCAACTTTAAAGTTCTCAGCGAAGCTTATCCATATGTTGCTAAACGCCTATTAACCGATCCATCACCCGAATTAAGAGCATCCTTACGGGATTTGCTATTTAAAGAAGGTCGATTTCGCTGGAATCGTTTAGAAAACTTGTTACGTAATGCTCGTAACAGTCAAGACTATGACTTTAACTTAGTACTGAATCAGGGGGTAGACTTCCTGTCTTCTGATCGCGGTGCTTTCATTCGAGACAAACTTGTGGATGAAGCTGTCAAAGGACTCGATGCTGTCAGTAGAAATGTTTTACATAACTTTACATACCTGCTTCGGGAAAGAGTTGGCATAACAGCAGTCAATGAAACTCCTGCTGCTAGCATCGAACAACAACAAACCTTGGAGCACATCAAACGTATTACAACTATTCTCCGAGAAACTCGTGGTTTTGATCCAGCTCGACTCGCACCTCAAATTGCTCAATTGTTGTTCAATCCTGGGGTACAGCGTTTGGGTCAACAAATCACCAACCAGTTGGTCCAAAAAGCTGTAGCCAGGTTAATTCGGCAACTGTTGACATCAGAAGAAGTGCCTCGTACTGAAGATGATCAGGTAAACCAGGATACAACGTTAGCTTTGCCTCCTGCAAGAGTGTAGCCGAGAAACCCAGAAATGCCCACAGACTGGAAGTCTAGGGCTATGCGTACAAAGCCCACCTTCGTGGGCTGAAAGCCTTACAGGCTGCAGAGGCAGCCTTTGTTTGTGTAGCCCAACTCTTCTAGAGTAAGGGCATTTTGACTGGCTTTCTTGCAGCATTCCAACAAACAAAAAAATAAGTAACCCAAACTGGAAATGAAGATTAGTATAAGAAATGTAACTTCCTCACAGTAAGCACGAGTTACTCATGAATTTCTTGACTTACGTCATGCACTTAGTTGGTTCTGGTGCTATGGCTTACTACTCTGCTTTGCAAATCCGTGACATCAAAACTCGTCCTAATGTCCTCGCGGGTTTCCAGTTAGCAGAGTCTGGTTCAGTTCCATTTCTGACGAAATTGGGCGATCGCGCAGCAGCAGAAGGTGACACATGGCTTGCAGAAAAACTGGCAAAACACGCATCCGATGAAACCAGGCACGGTCAAATTTTTGCCCATGCCTTAAAACAACTTAATAAAAGAGTTATAGATTTTAAAAGTTTACCTAAGAATCCCGAGGAAAATAAAACTCAAGAACGGCGCAGCCCCTTCTTTGCCGCATATTTTGAGGGTTACTCTCAAGAACAGATCAAACCTGAGAGCATTGATTGGGATGTGTTTATGGCTAGTACTTACATCCTGGAGTTGGATGCTAGCAAAGACTTTACCAGAATGGCGAACGTGCTACCTGAAGATGACCCAATTGCTCGTAACCTAAAAATAGGGATGTTGAGCATTGCTAAGGATGAGACTGGTCATGCTGCCTATCTCTATGAAGCCATGACGCGCCGGATGTCTGCAATCCAAGTGCAGAAACTTGTAGATGAGTGGCGTACCCGCAAGGTTAACGCTTTGTTAGCATTTGCAGGTAATATGCTGCAACGCGACAATAACAGACCTTCCTTGGTGCAAGATGGTGTACCAACAGAAAGTGAGTCTGAGTTAATGGTTGCGCGATAACTTTCGCCAAACCACAAATCGTAGTGGTGTGGCAAGGCTAAAGTAGTAGATTACAATTCTCTGAAATATTGAGATTCTAGAAACCCAATTTTTCTATTACACCAATTTAGACGTGTCACGCCACTACTGCCTACTGGCTGGGAGAGAATCTCTACCATATACTTCTCTGTTTCTTCATCTCAGCTCACATTCAACATATAAATTCCTTGCTCTTATACCAATTTAAACAAAGAATGCAACACATCGGTTGAACCCCTCCCCAACCCTCCCCTTGGTAAGGGGAGGGTGCCCGATAGGGCGGGTGGGGTTTATCTGTCGCAAACATTTTTTTATTTGGTATTAGTTAGGACAAAATTAAGCTGGCAATTGCCCAATTTTTTATATACAGTTTCTATAACTACAGATTTTGCTTGTACTCTTCTAACAGTTGAGGAATGTAATCATACCCATCCACACCAATCACGGGAATGATTCTTGAACGATTTTGCTGCAATAAATTCCTGAACGCTTCTTCCCCTATTTGTGCCTGCAACATGATGAGTAATCCTGCGGCTTTGTGCCATTCATTTGAAGCAATTTGGTTTAACAAATACATTCCCAAACAACCTGTGTAAATTGCTTTTTCTTGGTCTTGTAGAAGATAATAAGCTTCTGCTAAATTCGCTAAATTCAAACCTTGAAGATACAAGTCGCCCGAAATTTGTGCTGTTTGCAAGCCATCTTCTAAATATTTAAGAGCTGTTTGAGGTTGTTCAATCACTAAATAGGCTATGCCTAAACTGCTGAAACACAAAGCTTTACTTTGAAGATCACCCAATCGTTCTGATAGTGTTAAACCCTGTTGCAAGTAGTGAATTGCCATTTCATAAGTCTCTGGTTCTGTGTGTTCTAGCTGCTGTGCTTGCATCACTTCGCTGTAGCCCAAGTTGACTAGAGCATTTGCTTCTCCAGTGCGATCGCCTGTTTGCCGACTAAGTATTAATGCTCGTTGGCTACAGTCAATTGCTTCAGCATACATTTTTTGGGCAACGTAGGTACGGCTCAAGTGGTTGAGATTGGCAATTTCACAAGGGCGATCGCCTGCATTACGTGCGATGTTCAGTGCGTGCTGATGAAACTCCACAGAACGCTGATATTGTCCGAAAGCTCGCTGAGAATAGCCTAACAGCGTCAAAATTCGTGCTTTTTCTTGAGTTCCTTCTACTGCGCGCAGTGGTTCATCTAAGTAATTCAGTGCATCGCGCAAGTAACTGCCTGAAAAAGAGGCAAAAATTCCTCCATATAAAGGAAAGTAAGGACGTTGTGCGAAGGTTCGCAGAATTTGTAGCATAACTTGAGAACAACCAGCACTGTATGTTGGTGCACCGCTTCCAAAACCATTTGCCAATTGACTCCAAATGACTGCAAACGTCAAGAAAGTAGAAATTGACAAATTTGAGCCAGCTTTGACATTGTAAGGCTGTTGGTCGAACCAGTTGACTAACCCCCGTTGCAAGGACTGCAAAATCATTGCCATCTCCACCCAGTCACGGAGGTTGATACTGTTATGCTGTTGAGCAAATTCAATTGCAGATTGCTCCATTGCTAACTTGCGAAACAGTGCTTGGGGAAACTCACTATTGACTTGCTTTGCCCAAGTTGCCCAAGGACCACGTTCTCCCGGTACGCCTCCAAATCCTATCGACTCCCTGCTTTGCTCGTACATCCAACTCACTAAGTGGTCTTGCAGTCGTTGCCAACTAACCACGCCACGGTTTATACCTTCTGATATTTGTTGAAAATCAGAATCTGCCTGGGCAAATTGCTGTAAAGATTTTGAGACTTGCTGGACTTGCTGGAAGTTTAGAGCATTCTTCCGGTTGGGATCAGTGACACGTAAGAATGCTGCAAGACGACTCCCTGTTTCAGCAGTGGTAATCTCTTTTACCGCATAGACAATGGCTTCTGTCGCTTTATTTTGTTGTTGAGCGCGTTGCCATTGACTTTGAATTGTCTTAATCGCCCTGAGACTACGGGTTGCTTTTGCTTGCTTGAGTTCATCTTTTTCGGTGTCCACTTGTTGCTGGGTGGAATTGAGGCGATCGCTCAAAGCGAGCTCAAAAACTTCCCCCGTACCAACAACCACACCTTTAACCAACATTTGATACACTAGCTCTTGAGAGCTAATCTTACCCTTAAGCGTATTTTGGACAATTTCATCAATTAAGGCGAGATACTTTTCGCGTAATGGCAGAGAGTCAGACACTATTAGCTACCAGAAAGGGATACGTCAATTCTAATTCCAGAGGCTGGTCAAGTCGCTTCGCTCCAATTCAAAATTCAAAATTATAAATTCAAAAATTTTCCTTGCTCGTTGGGATGAAGCAATTGGACAATTGCTTGCACTAATTTTTCGGGTTCAACAGGCTTGGAGATATGCATCTGAAATCCAGCGGCTAGTGCTTGTTGTTGGTTGATTTCTCCCGCATAAGCAGTGAGCGCGATTGCTGGAACGGTTCCTCCCTGCTGGGGTAAGCTTTTTCTGATTTGTCGAATCAGAGAATAGCCATCCATTTCTGGCATACCAATGTCACACAGTAGCAAATCGGGAATAAACTGATTCAAGATGGCTAATGCCTGTGCTGCGGAAGCGGCTGTTGTCACTTGTGCGCCAGATTGCGTCAGAATGAATTCTGCTAATTCCCGCATATCCGCATCATCATCCACAACCAATATCTGAATACCTGTTAGGTGTGTTACACCTTCGGAATGGCTATCATCAGAAGATAGCTTTTGCTCCACGATATTTAATGGTAGCAGAACCGTGAATGTTGCCCCTAAGTTTTGTCCCAGACTATTTGCCTGAACGGTTCCTCCATGCAATTCAGTTAAATGACGGACGATCGCCAGCCCCAATCCCAACCCACCGAATTTTCGTGTCATTGTGCCATCTTCTTGCCGGAAGTATTCAAACACATGAGGCAAAAACTCTGGGCTGATGCCAATTCCTGTGTCTTTGACTTGGAGCTGAGCATACGTGCCAACTTGCTCCAGTCGTACCTCGACTCGTCCTCCACTGGAAGTAAACTTTACTGCATTGGACAGGAGATTCCAGACAACTTGTTGTAGGCGGTTCGCATCACCTAAAACAGTTCCGCAAACTGAGTTGAATATGGTCTGAATTTGAATATTCTTGGTTTCTGCTGCTAGTCGCACCGTTTCTAGGGCTGCTTCAATTGTTGCAGCTAAATTCACTGGAGCGACATTTAATTTCATTTTTCCTTGCAGGATGCGGGAGACATCCAACAGATCCTCAATCAGTTGCGCTTGCAACTTGGCGTTGCGCTCAATCGTTTCCAGGGCTTGCTCGGCTTTTGTGGAATCGAGCCGCTTACTTCGCAGGATTTTGGTCCAGCCCAGGATAGGATTGAGGGGTGATCGCAATTCGTGAGACAGTACCGCGAGAAATTCGTCTTTGACTCGGTTAGCGGCTTCTGCTTTGGCGCGATCGCGTTGAGCCAGTTGATACAGTTGTGCATTTTCTACGGCTAACGCTGCCCGTCGTCCGAGTTCTTCTGCCAGGGCTAAATCAGCTTGGTCATAGCGCCGTCCTGACTCAGCTGCAATAAAGGAGATAGCGCCAAGCGTTCTGTCTTGCACTCGTAATGGCACAATCATCACTGAACTAAAGCCAACCTCACGCAAGAGTTGCAGATGGTCCGCATCACGAGCAGATTCAACCAACAGCGCATCTGAAATATCTTGATAGATCTCTGATTGACCTGTTCGGATCACTTGAGCTACACCTCTAGGTGCATTTGAGTCGTGAGGATAGCGCTGTTCTAACTCATCCGCCCAGGCAACTTTTTCAGGGTTGACATGGGTAACGGCTAAGCGTCGAGTGGTGAGCGTCTCATCCACAATATGCACGGTACACCAATCTGCTAATTGTGGCACAACCAACCTAGCAATGTTTGTTAATGTCGTTTGATAGTCCAAGGAAGAGGCTAAAACACGACCTGCCTTTGCTAAGAAGTGTTGGGCTTGTTCCAGACGGCAGCGAACGGTGACGTCTACCACATACACTAAAACGCTTTCTACCTGACCATTTTGGTTGGTTGTCGGAAGATAGTAAACGTTGTAGTAACCGGGACGGCGATCGCTACGTCCTGGAACATTCACCGCAAAGTTTGGTGAAATAAAGGGATTCCCTGTGGTGTAAATATCGTGAAAAACTTCGACTAATTTTGGATCGGATTGACCAAAAAGTTCTGGAATTGAATGCCCTAAGTGTTGTTCGCGGGTGAGCCCGTTGATTTCGGCTAATGCTTCATTAATGGCAATAAATCGCTGCTGTGAATCTAATAACCCAATTCCCATGGGAGAGGTTTCAAAAATGGTTGCCAGTTGACGCTGTGCAGCTTCCACTTGAGCATGGGCAATTCGTTCGCGTTCTAGCAATTGTTCTCGTTCTTGTTCAGCCTGCTTGCGTTCTGTAATGTCAATGAGAACGCCAATCATGCGCGTAGGTTGTCCCTGTAGATTGTAAGTAAATTTTCCTCTTGCTTCTGTCCAATGAATGGAGCCATCCGCCCAAAGTGTGCGATATTCGTTGTAATACTCCATTCTCTTGAGCATGGCTTGTTGAAGTGCTTGCTCTGTTTGAGCTAAGTCATCTGGATGAACGCTCTTAAGCCAGATTTCATAGCTTGGTTGGCACTCGTTTGGTTGCAGTCCCATTATGGTGAACTGACCATCTGACCAGGTTACCGTATCCATCAGCATATCCCAGTCCCAGGTTCCCATGCGTCCAACCTTCAGCGCCAATTGCAGCCGAGCTTTGCTTTCTCGCAATTCCTCTTCTGAGCGCGATCGCTCCACGGCTAACCAGGTTTGTTCGGCAATTTGCTCCATCAGCGCCACATCCTCTGGTGTCCAGTGGCGAGGGGAAACATGATGCAATACAAACAATGCGACAAACCGCCCTTCTTTCACTAAGGGAACGCACAGCAGAGACTTCGTCTGAATGGCATCAAAAGCAGCAGCCCCAGATCCAGCTGTACGAGGATCAACATCAACATCATCCACAACTATTGTTTTGCCCTGCTTCAACTCGCCAATGATTTCAGGACCAAAAGAATCCATGTGATGTCTACCGACAACGCTTATGACACCATTGCAATAGTCGCGATCAACAATGACGTATTCCTGCGTCGGATCAATGTCACCGTAGGTACAGCGAGTCACTTGCAAGTGTTGGCCTGTCGCACGAACAACCTGCCACATGATTTCTTTGGGGTCTTGAATGGCACGAATCGCGTCATTTAGTTCGATCAGGAATTGCTGCTGTTCTTCTTTTTGCTGCAGGTTCTTGAGCAATTGCTCAATTTGTTGCCACGCCCGTACCTGGGCTGTCACTTCAATACTATGCATTAAAACGCCCTGAATCCTGCCCTTGGCATCCCGCCAAGCTGTAAAGACAGAATTAAAGAATCCTTCTTCCAAAACACCATCACCATTTCGATCCCAGTAGACAGGTGACTCATCTCGAATGAACGGTTCTCCAGTCTGGTAAACCTGATCAAGCGCATCAAAGTAAATCTGCCCCTCTGTCTCTGGAAAAACCTCTCGAATCGATTTGCCAATAATATCTGGATTGCGCCCAGCCAGTTGCAGATAGGTTGGATTGGCAAATTCAAATATATGCTCAGAACCAGTCACAATCCCAATCATGGCAGGCAACTGCATCAGGATGTCATGCAGCCGCTTGCGTTCGGTTTCTGCTTCTAATCTGGCAGTTTGTTCTCGTTTGAAAAGGCGATCGCGCTCTGCTTCAATTTGTTTACGTTCTGTAATATCGACCGAAACGCCAATCATGCGAACTGCCCGTCCAGTCGCATTGAGATAAACTCGTCCCTGGCTGTTGAGCCAGCGGACACCACCATTGGGAGCAATCAATCGGTACTCCTGCACGTAGGACTGTTCTCCAGCAATCGCCCGTTGAGCCGATTGCATTACTCGCAACCGATCATCTGGATGAACAACAGCAAAAAAGTCTTGTCCTGTCCCCTCTTGAACGCCCCAAAGCTCTTGAGCATTGGGAGAACACACCACTTGATTTGCGAGCAAATCCATGTCCCAAGCGACCATTTGAGCAGACGACAGGGCAAGCTGTAAGCGTTCTTCCGTCTGCCGCAAGTTTTCCTCAATCTGCTTGAGCCGAGTCACATCCTGAAACATACCAATGCCAATGGCAGGATGCCCATACATGGCAGGCAAGATTTCTCCCCAGCAAAGCGTTGAGCGAATACCACCCAGCGTATGCCAGTTTAGCTCATAGTTTTGCACCCGTTCTCCTCGTGCTATGAGCACCGCTGGCATTCTTTCTGTGGGAATGCGTTCACCGTCTGCATCGGTGCAGTAGTAGGCATCGGGATATTCGTCAAGAGATTTGTTTTTCGGAAAGTCACCCCCTGCCAACTCATTGGCGATTCGATTAGAAAAGGTGACTTTTGCGGATTCTGGTTCAATAAAGACCATTGGCGTTGGCATCAAATCCAGCACGGCTTCTAACCATTTCTGCTGGTTTTCTAATGCCTCGGCTTGCTGTCGCAGGGCAGTTTCAACCTGCTTGTGCTCAGTGATATCCTGGAGGACGACAACGGCAGCAACAATTTGCTCTTGGCTATTTAAAATTGGTGCTGAGTTCACACTGATGAAAGTGCGGCTACCATCTTCTCGGTGTAGCTCAATTTCTTCGTTAGAAACAACTTCACCTGCCAAGAGCGATCGCATTAGTGGATACTCGTTAGCGGCATAAAGCTGTCCATTACAGCGAAAGGCTTCAAATGGAGTCATAGCTTGATATTCCTCAAGCTCAAGCGATTGTTCATAGCCATACCCAACAATTTGTTTGGCTTGTTCATTCGCAAGAACCAGCTTACCAGAAGCCGCATCGGCAATCATGACACCTGCTGGCATCTGTCGTAAAACGGCTTCAAACCGCGCGCGTTCGGTTTCCAGTTCGTGCAGCAACCGTTCCCGTTCTGCCTCAGCCTGCTTGCGCTCAGTAATGTCACGAAAATAAACCGCTAACCCCTCAGCAGACGGGTAGGCATTTGCCTCTAACCAACGCTGAACAGGTTGTCCAAATTCTTCCCAAGTTACTGGTACTTGTTCAGCTATTGCTCGATGCATTTCCCGGTATGCTATCCCACCCACCAAATCAGGAAACACTTCATTCCAAACGTGTTTTCCAATAAGTTCTTCTGGCGTTTTGTGCAGAATTCGCGCTGCTGCTTGATTGACGTAGGTGTAGCACCAATTGTGATCAAAGGCAACAAAGGCATCCGTAATGGTTTCAAGAATTGTTGCCACCTGGCGCTCCGTTTCTTGGGCAGTAATTTCAAGACTGCGGGCAAAGTGTTCAATCACTTCAGAACGAGAAATTCCTTGGTTTTGAGCTGCCTTATCAAGCGATCGCCACGCTGTACTGGTAAGAGATAAGCTCACTCGTTGTTTTGTTTCTGACTCCCAATTGCTAACAAATTTACCAGTGGCATCGCGCTTCATGAAGATTCATCCGTATGCATACACGGTTTTTTCTATTCAATCTGAGTTACGCCCTAATAAGGATCTCCCTTGAGACTGAAGTTTTAGTACAAGGAAAGAGCGTGAAGAGCGATCGCTCGAACTCATTCCATTTCACAAAATGCCTGATACAAATGATTAATCTCTAATTATTTTCCCCTGCTCGGGTGCTCCCTTGCTGAGGTGCTTTTTCTTTAGGCAAAACTTTCGCTATTGCTACAGTTGTGGGAGCATTTGCGATATTAATAGTTAAATGTGACACACTTCTTGCATTGTACAAAAGCACAGAAAAAGCAAAAAATGGCTCGCACCCCCACATTAACGTTTGATCGTGGCACATTAATTTTGCATCCACCACCACGCAGCAAAGCTTGGATGGATTTTGCGACATGGGATGATAGAGTGGAAAAATTCCGTATTCCGGCAATTGCATACCGTGCTTTGGTGGAAGCAATGCAAGCGGAAGAGACTCAATTTATTGATGAGGCGAAAGGGTTTTATCCGATAGACTTGGTTCCGAGTTTAGAAATGGAACCTTACCCCCACCAAAGTGAAGCGTTAGCAGCTTGGAAACTTGCGGGAAGACAAGGGGTGGTGGTGCTTCCCACAGCAGCGGGTAAGACATATCTAGCGCAAATGGCGATGCAATCGACACCACGCACAACACTGATTGTCGTGCCAACGCTCGATTTAATGCATCAGTGGTATGCACATTTAAAGGCGGCGTTTCCCGATGCTGAGGTTGGGTTACTCGGAGGTGGTTCGCGAGATAGAACACCAGTGCTTGTTGCGACTTACGATAGTGCAGCTATCCACGCCGAAAGTTTGGGGAATCTGTATGCTTTACTCATTTTTGATGAATGTCATCATTTGCCAACAGATTTTAATCGGGTGATTGCGGATTATGCGATCGCACCCTATCGTTTGGGACTGTCTGCGACACCCGAACGCACAGATGGCAAACACGCTGACTTAGATATTTTAATAGGTAAAGAAGTCTATCGTAAAAGGGCTGAAGACTTAGCAGGCAAGGCATTAGCAGAACATGAAATTGTACAAATTAAGGTCAAGTTATCACAACATGAACGGGAAAAGTACAATCAATTGATTCAAGTTCGCAACGATTTTTTAAAGGAATCAAAGATATCTTTAGGAAGTATTCAAGGCTGGCAAAGGTTTGTGCAGATGAGTGCGCGATCGCAAGCTGGACGTAGAGCGATGTTAGCGCACCGTGAAGCGAAAGAAATTGCTTTGGGAACTGATGGAAAAATAAGAGTTCTTGCTGATATATTAGCGGAGCATTATCCAGAAAGAATTTTGATTTTTACTGCTGATAATGCGACAGTTTATCGCATTTCTGGTGAGTTTCTTGTTCCAGCTATTACGCATCAAACTCCTGTGAAAGAACGGCATGAGATATTAACAAAATTTCGGGAAGGGGAGTACAAAAGTCTGGTTGCTTCTCATGTGTTAAATGAGGGAGTTGATGTGCCAGCAGCTTCTGTTGCCATCATTTTATCTGGTACTGGTTCGACACGGGAGTATATTCAACGGTTGGGAAGGGTTTTAAGAAAGGGGAAGGATAATAATAAGCAAGCAATTTTATATGAGGTGGTGGCGGAGGATACGAGTGAGGAATCGACTTCGGCAAGGAGAAGAGGGGTGGAGAGAAATGAACAAGAGAAGCGCAGAGAACATAGAGGAAAAGAGGATAAAAAAGGAAAATTACAGGTTCTTTATGGAAGTGAAAAGGAAAAGAATCTTAAGGCGGCTGAACAGTTAGAAATAAATTATTCCGTGCAAAAGAAACCACCTATAAAGACGGATGAAACTTGATAAATCACTCTATGTCAATAAATGAATGTAGGATGTGTAGCCTTTGAGTACCCATGCTGTTCTTTGCAATTGATGCTTTGCTCAAAGGCTAACAAAGGCTACAAAAAATTCTGTCTGCCTGCTTAATGTTGCAATAATTATTTGTATTCGTCTGCATTTCTTTACGGTTAAAAATTCTAATGTTACCAACAGAGTTACTGAGTCACAGGCAAAATGGGGAGGAGATTATCCCGAAGAGGTTGAAGATTGATGAGCAAAATTTGGCATTGGCGACGGAGTTAATGACTTGTTTTGAGAAGGCGGTAGGTGATACTCAGGGTGCGCTTGAGCGTCAGTTGTCGGAGTTGGAGGGGGATACTCCAGATTATAGGGTGAAGCGGGGTTTAGCTTATATCCTCAAAAGTAGTTTTTGCACATTTGAGATAGTGAGTCCTTTGGAACCTCAAATGTTACGAGAAAGGGTTTTTGCTTTGGCGGCGAAATCTCCTCCAAGTCGGGAATTGACAGAAGTCACTTTAACAAAAATTGCTGATGAATTGAGTCATGAACTTGAGCGTGAAGTTTTGCCGAGGCAAGTTCGTGAGGGGTTATATGCTGATTTATCTGAGAATAAGATTTTAATTACTTTTGATACACCAAAACCTGAGGAATTGTTGCATCGATATAATTTATCTCAGGTGCAAGGGGTGTTTTATAAGGCGAGTCAATTGGTGATAAATGCTCATCGAAATGTTCCAGGGCAATATAAGCTTTTGTTTCGCTATCTCAAGCTATTTCAATTAATGTCTTATATTGAGGGAGATGCTGACCACGGATTTACAATTACAGTAGATGGTCCTACGAGTTTGTTTACTCCAAGTACACGGTATGGTCTGGCGATCGCTAAGTTAATTCCGGCTTTACTTCATGTCACAAAATGGAGTCTCTCTACCATACTTCAAACTCGTGATCCATACACAAATACATGGAAAACTGGACGTTTTACTCTCAATTCTGATTGCGGTTTGGTGTCTCATTACTCGGCAGGCAAGCCATACGATAGTATGTTGGAAGAGTCTTTTGCTGATAAGTGGGAGTCGATGAAAACGGATTGGGTGTTAGAGCGAGAAGTTGACTTAATTCCCATTCCAGGAAGTGTAATGATTCCCGACTTTAGATTAGTTCATCCTGATGGGCGTTCATTTTTATTAGAAATAGTTGGTTATTGGCGACCAGAATATTTACAAAAGAAGTTTTCACAGGTGCGGCGTGCAGGACGTCATGATTTAATTCTAGCAATTTCTGAGCGCTTGAATTTAGATAAAGCAGGGGTGAAATTAAATGATGTCCCTGCGAGAATTGTTTGGTTTAAAGATAAATTATTGCCGAAATCAGTGTTGGCGGTGATGGAATAAATATTGTTTTTATTTTCAAAATGAAGCTTTAATCCGAGGTAAGCTAAAGTTTGATTTAAATCAAGACCCACCTCCAGATTTAGCTTTAGAAATTGATGTTACCAGTAAATCACTAGATCGCTTTCCTATTTATGCACGGTTAGGTGTGCCTGAAATCTGGTCTTATGATGCTGAGGAAATTAAAATTTACCAGCTGCAAGGTGAGGAATATCTTCAAAGAGAAACAAGTCTAGTGTTTCCTAATTTAAAAATTCAAGAAATTCCGTCATTAATAGAAACATACCGCATGGTAGGAAGACGGGTTTTCTGACAAAAAATCAGGGAATGTGTAAAGGGACAGATGAGTTAGATAGGACATTTTTGTTATATGGGTAAAGGAGCTAAAGGGAGCGCGATCGCTTTTAAGATTTTGGTTTTGGTGGTCTAGCATGAGTAGCAGAATTATCTCCTTCAGAGTTTTCCTTTGCCTTTTGTTGAGATTGCTGGCTTTTTTTGATGGGCTTACCTACATCATTACCTTTAGGTTTGGGTTTAGGTTTTGGAGTGTTAGTAGGATTACCATGACCAGTCTTTCTCAGAGAGAAGAAAAACATAAGCTTCCCTCCTTTCCCACCAAAACCCATCTATACCCCAACTCAACCCACCCAACCTCACAGCAACAGCAGGTAAATGTCCAGTCGGAGCTGAGGGATTGAAAGTGAGTTCATTAACTTGTAACCAATTTTGATGCACGCGCCATTCCACACAATCACCAAAAGCTTGGTAAATCTTATCGTCAGCTTTGAGATTTCCTCCTACGCTTTGCCAAATGCGCTGTTGAACACTAAACCCAAAGCGACCATTAGAGTATTTGACCCAAAGTTGGTCGATCGCGCGGAGGTCTTCGGGTGCGAAGTTATGGATGGATGCTACATTTAGCCAACCTTCTTGTTCTCGACCTGTCACCTTAAGCATAATCCTGAGTGTTTCTTGGTCAGCTTCTTTCCATTTTCCAGATTCTAGGAGATCGCGCAGTGTTGTGGTTAACTCTGGTATCTTTTGTGAGGTTGACTGCTGTTGACCCAAGTCTTTAAGCTTTGTTGTTTGTTGATGCTGCTGTTTTTCTTGTTCAAGTTGAGCGAGTAAGCGATGCTCTGTTTGTTGATGCTGTTGTTTTTCTTGTTCAAGTTGAGCAAGTAAGCGATGCTCTGTTTGTTGATGCTGTTGTTTTTCTTGTTCAAGTTGAGTGAGTAGGCTATCCTCTGTTTGTTGTCGCTGTTGTTTTTCTTGTTCAAGTTGAGCGAGTAAGCGATGCTCTGTTTGTTGTCGCTGCTGTTTTTCTTGTTCAAGCTGAGTGAGTAGGCTATCCTCTGTTTGTTGTCGCTGCTGTTTTTCTTGTTCAAGCTGAGTGAGTAGGCTATCCTCTGTTTGTTGATGCTGCTGTTTTTCTTGTTCAAGTTGAGCAAGTAAGCGATGCTCTGTTTCTAGTTGCTGTTGTTTTTCTTGTTCAAGTTGAGTGAGTAGGCTATCCTCTGTTTGTTGTCGCTGTTGTTTTTCTTGTTCAAGTTGAGTGAGTAGGCTATCCTCTGTTTGTTGTCGCTGTTGTTTTTCTTGTTCAAGCTGAGCAAGTAAGCGATGCTCTGTTTGTTGATGCTGCTGTTTTTCTTGTTCAAGTTGAGCGAGTAAGCGATGCTCTGTTTGTTGTCGCTGCTGTTTTTCTTGTTCAAGTTGAGTGAGTAGGCTATCCTCTGTTTGTTGTCGCTGTTGTTTTTCTTGTTCCAGTTGAGTGAGTAGGCTATCCTCTGTTTGTTGTCGCTGTTGTTTTTCTTGTTCAAGCTGAGCGAGTAAGCGATGCTCTGTTTGTTGTCGCTGCTGTTTTTCTTGTTCAAGCTGAGTGAGTAGGCTATCCTCTGTTTGTTGTCGCTGCTGTTTTTCTTGTTCAAGCTGAGTGAGTAGGCTATCCTCTGTTTGTTGATGCTGCTGTTTTTCTTGTTCAAGTTGAGCAAGTAAGCGATGCTCTGTTTCTAGTTGCTGTTGTTTTTCTTGTTCAAGCTGAGCGAGTAAGCGATGCTCTGTTTGTTGTCGCTGCTGTTTTTCTTGTTCAAGCTGAGTGAGTAGGCTATCCTCTGTTTGTTGTCGCTGCTGTTTTTCTTGTTCAAGCTGAGTGAGTAGGCTATCCTCTGTTTGTTGATGCTGCTGTTTTTCTTGTTCAAGTTGAGCAAGTAAGCGATGCTCTGTTTCTAGTTGCTGTTGTTTTTCTTGTTCAAGTTGAGTGAGCAGGCTATCCTCTGTTTGTTGTCGCTGTTGTTTTTCTTGTTCAAGCTGAGTGAGTAGGCTATCCTCTGTTTGTTGTCGCTGTTGTTTTTCTTGTTCAAGTTGAGCAAGTAAGCGATGCTCTGTTTCTAGTTGCTGCTGTTTTTCTTGTTCAAGCTGAGTGAGTAGGCTATCCTCTGTTTGTTGATGCTGCTGTTTTTCTTGTTCAAGTTGAGCAAGTAAGCGATGCTCTGTTTCTAGTTGCTGTTGTTTTTCTTGTTCAAGTTGAGTGAGTAGGCTATCCTCTGTTTGTTGTCGCTGTTGTTTTTCTTGTTCAAGCTGAGTGAGTAGGCTATCCTCTGTTTGTTGTCGCTGTTGTTTTTCTTGTTCAAGCTGAGTGAGTAGGCTATCCTCTGTTTGTTGATGCTGCTGTTTTTCTTGTTCAAGCTGAGCGAGTAAGTGATGCTCTGTTTGTTGATGCTGCTGTTTTTCTTGTTCAAGCTGAGCGAGTAAGTGATGCTCTGTTTGTTGTCGCTGTTGTTTTTCTTGTTCAAGCTGAGCGAGTAAGTGATGCTCTGTTTGTTGTCGCTGCTGTTTTTCTTGCTTAAGTTGAGCTAAGAGGCGATCACACTCTTTCGATTTAGACCACAATAAGACTCCTGTTACTACTGTCACAACTACTGCAGCGCTTATGCTAAGCCAATTCATAACCTTTGCCTCTATAATCTCACGCTGATTTGTGTTGTCAAAGCTTGAAAACAAAGTTTCCAAGTACTTGACAAATACTCAGTGCCATCATCCAATGGGCGGATGCGCGATCGCTCACTGTTGGCTAGTCATTTTTACTGCAATTGTCGTCACATTCCGGACAGTTTGTATAATTATTTACATAATATTGAATATCTTCCCTTCTATGTCCACATGAAAGAGCCGTAAATGTGCATGAATGGGATTGTCCTAACTCTGGTGCTCATCATAACCGTGATGAAAATGCTACATTGGTAAGTCGCAGGCGCATAATTTAAAGAGGGCTGGGAGTGTACACTCAAACCAGCCCATAAGAATAACTGACTACACCCAATTATTTACGAGATTTTACTACAGCACTAGTCACAGCACTCAAAAACTGAGGGAGATCCAGAGGAGCACGACTGGTGATGATATTGCCGTCAACAATCACAGGTTCATCAATAACTGTGGCACCTGCATTTGCTAAGTCAAGATGGACATTCCAATAACTAGTTGCTTTTTTGCCTTTGAGCAGACCAGCATTGATAAGCACTTGAGGTCCATGACAGATGGCGCTCACAATCTTGTCGGCAGCAGCAGCTTCTTGTACAAATTTGACAGCGTCTGGCGTATTACGGAGAATATCAGGGTTCCAGGCACCGCCAGGAACAATAATTGCATCATAATCTGCGGTCTTTGCCTGATCCAAAAAGCGATCAATCTTAAACCAGCCAGCGGTTTCAATGAAGTAAACTGTCATGATGTGTGTTTTTCGTATTTCCGGATACTGTACGCCGAATTTCTCCGGAAAAGGTGCATAGGCTGGGGAAACTAATTCTACCTTGCCACCTCGACTTTTAAGATATTGGTACGGTAGTGTGAGTTCGATTTCTTCAACACCGTCAGTTGCCAGAATTGCAAAGGATTTGCCTTTCAATTCGTTCGGATCTTGAGGTGGCTCAAGCATCATTTTTTTGAGCGCTTCGTTTTCTGGCTCTCCAGCAAACATCAGCTGCTGGGTACTTAAACGAGGTGCTTGTGGTGAAGCTTCATAACGCTGAATGAAATTTTGCGCGGTTGCTGGTGTTGCCATAAGTCACGCTCCTATGATTTGTTCTGTTATGCAGTTGTTGCTATTAGGGACACTCGGTCCAGTAGCTTTACCATTTCTTCAGCAACGCCAGTTGCGGATGCAGGATTTTGTCCAGTCACCAAGCGATCGCTCACGATGACATGTTTTTGAAAATTCGCGACTTTAGTGTGGGTTGCACCCCGTTCAATTAATGTTGAAGCCAGTAAAAATGGCACGACTTCAGATAACCCAACCGCCGCTTCCTCTTCATTGGTGAAGCAAGCAACATTTTTACCTGTTACCAAATACTTTCCGTCTGACAACTTGAGGTTGACTAAACCTGCTGGTCCATGACAGACAGCACCCACAACACCTCCTTGCTCATAAATGGCAGCCGCAATGGTAGCAATCTCTGCATTGTTTGGAAAATCCCACATTGTACCGTGTCCACCCGCATAAAAAATAGCGTTGAATTGGGTGGGGTCAATCTGATCTGGACGAAGCGTATTTTCAACTTGAGCTACATTCTCTGGATTGTCCAGAAAGGCTTGATTGAGCGGATCGCTCAAATCCACGCCGGTCATTGGGGCTTTGCCACCTTTAGGACTCATGTAATGAACTGTCAGCCCTGAACGATGAAATACCGCAACTGGATGACTCACTTCAGACAAGTAAAATCCAGTTGCTTTGTCGGTACTGCCAAGTTTGTCATGACTGGTTAAAACAATTAAAACCTTTGCAGACATGAAATTTTCTCCAAATTGAGATGATCTACAAGCTTTGAGTGTTGCCGAACTGACTTAATCCCATACTAAAAACAACTTGTCTAAAATACAAATTATAAAAATTTCGTTTTGCTATAAATAAATTTATGCTTTGTTTCGAGTGGTATTCCAACCTCATTGAGATTTATCCGAACCGTATTGGTGTAGGGGAAGATGATTATATCGAGTTGCGTTCATAGGTGTCACCTCACCCCCGCCCCTCTCCTTAGCAAGGAGAGGGGTGCCCGGAGGGCGGGGTAAGGTTTTTGAACGCAACTTAGTATTAGATCTTTTTTAATATTTTGTCTCAGCAAATTATGACAGCATATAGTTAGTTGCATAACTATTTCAACAAAACCGCAATTTGTTAAGTATTACAGTATACATGAATACTTTTTTTCTTTATATCTGAAGAGGTATTTTTCAAGGCTACTTCTTTGGATAGGTTTATACTTGTATCTGCCTTGCATCAAGCTAAGCGCGAATAGAATTCGCACGGCAGTCGCCACAAGGGGGAATATCCAATACCCTTGCAGGTGTGTCCTGAGCCTGGGGCAAGGCTACGCTGTTAGCGGACAGAGCCTCTGTACTCCAGAGAGGAAGCCGTCAGCGTGTCTGGTGACAGAAAAAGGGCTTCCTACAGAGTAACTTGCGAATAAAATAACCGATACTCATGTTGCTAGACCAAAAACTGTTGCACCTTAAGGTTGTAAAAAGGTTTTAAAGTTCTTACT
The DNA here is from genome assembly GCA_002163975.1 of Nostocales cyanobacterium HT-58-2. Taxonomy (GTDB): domain Bacteria; phylum Cyanobacteriota; class Cyanobacteriia; order Cyanobacteriales; family Nostocaceae; genus HT-58-2. The sequence continues at coordinate 1,933,699 of CP019636.1, forward strand.
TGAATGAATCTAAATTCTTGTGCCCCCATCCCAATGAAGCGCGTCTTGGTTATTGATGATGAAAGAAACTTGTGTCTGATTGTTAAAGCTTGTTTAGAATGTCTAGCAAACTGGGAAGTACTAACATCTCAATCTGGTTCAGAAGGACTGTTGTTAGCTCAAACGAAAACTCCCAATGCTATTTTACTTGATGTGCTCATGCCAGAAATGGATGGACTATCACTGTTGGGAAAGTTGCAAAGTCACCCGATTACCCAAGAAATTCCAGTGATTCTGTTAACTGCTCGAGTGCATAAATTTGAGTTAGATGAATATGCACAGTTAAATATTGCAGGAATAGTGACTAAACCTTTTGACCCTTTAAACTTAGCAAAGCAGGTGGCTCAATTGTTGGGATGGCTTACGTGATATTGACAATATTCCTTATGTTCCTAACACTCTTTAAGAGAACAAGAATCTTAAGCTATGCATGATATAATGTTAAACTTCATAATTTGATATTATTTCTTTTCGTACTATTGGATTACTTCTAAAGTCATATTTTTGTCTACAATCTGAATTTCTCTACAAGATTTACATTATTTGAGCCTATCTTCCCGCTATAGTCATTGTCAGTATTGATGCAATTACAGTCGAGCAGTCACGTTCTTCAAAACTTATAAGTGGAGTTTCATAAACACGACACTTTCCAGTAACATAATTCTGTGTTGTTTTGGAGCCAGAATATGCAGCCCTAGCTTTTGACTTGCTCATCAAACTGTAACTGCTCATCTCACTGCTCACTTCAGATAACAATACTGGTAACGGCTATGAAGCGCCCTCCAAATTCAGGAAATGAACAGGAGCCTATCTCACGTCGTCTATGGCTCATTCTGTTAGGACGTACCAGTCTTGTTATCGGCGTGGTTTTGCTGGCAGGACTGGCAGGTGGTGTTTTGTGGGTGAGAAACTTTGTTTATAAAGAATTAGCACCCTTGGTCGAAAGCAATCTTGAGCAATTACTAGGAAGAGATGTCAAAGTAGGGGCTGTTGAGCGATTTTCACTGTTTAGTCTGAGGTTTGGCTCTCTGTCTATACCAGCAACTCCTACTGATCCAGATCGAGTTGCAGCAAAAGCTGTGGATGTACAGTTCTCCCCTTTACGGCTCTTGTTTAACAGAACATTGGCATTAAATGTTACTTTGGTTCAACCCGATGTTTATATAGAACAGGATAAGCAAGGGCGCTGGGTGAGTACTCAAATAAAGACTGGAGAGGGAAAAGGCGTTATTCAAACTGAGTTGCAGACACTTAGGCTTCAAAATGGAGATGTGGTGTTGGTGCCAAATCCTACACCAAACAAACCCAAAGGCTCAGTCGCGTTGGATCAAGTCAGTGGAACTGCCCGATTTTTGCCTCAGAATCAAGGAATTAGCTATGAACTCGGTGCTGAACTCAGCAGGGGAGGCAAAGTCAAAATAGTCGGAGAAACAAAACCGTCTACACTACAAACAAACCTCAAACTGCAAACGCAAAATCTACAAGCATCAGATGTTAGTCGATTAATTGAGCTACCAATTGTTTTGGAAGCAGGTCGTGTAGATGGTGACTTAGCAGTTCAATTGCAGCCAGATCAGCAACAACCCAATCAGCAAGACATTGCTATTAACGGAACAGCGATCGCCAATCAAGTCACTGCCCAAATTCAAAACGTTCCCCAAAAGTTTATCAATTCTAATGGCAAATTAACCTTCCAAGGTCAGACAGTGGCTCTGGAAAATCTCAGTACGAACTATGGTAAAGTTCCTGTTCTGGCAAATGGTTCTCTTAATACTCAAACAGGTTACAACATTTCTGCTCAGGTCAAGGCAGCCAGTGCCAAAAATGTTCTGGATACGCTAAAGGTAAATTTGCCAGTTCCAGTTGCTGGAGATGTACAAGCAAATATTCAGTTACAAGGACCAATCAAACAGCCAATTTTGAGCGGAACGGCAAGCAACATACAAGCTGTTCAAGTTGACCGTGTTCTCTTCAAGACAATTAGTACAGGTTTCCGCCTCAGTGTCTCTCAAGCCGCATCTCAAGTTGCTGTCTCAAACTTGCGGTTAATCCCAGCAGCAGGTGGAGAAATCACAGGTGGTGGTCAAATTCAACTGGGTGCTAAACCCCAACAGGGTGGGGTGAAGTTTAATCTGCAAGCTGAAGGTGTCTCAGCAGATGCACTAGCAAAAGCCTACGGCTTTACTCCTCCCACCAGTATTGGTCCCATATCAGCAAAAGCCGACATTTCTGGTTCACCAGGAGACAGCAAACAACCTTTGGCTATTAATATTGCCAGCGTTCAGGCAACACCACAAGCAGGAGGACAAATCACTGCAAACGGTCAAATTCAACTTGTCCCTCAAGGTAATGTGGCGTTAAATATTCAAGCGCAAGGTTTACCAGCAAATGCGATCGCCCAAGGTTATGGTTTATCAGTACCCATCAATATTGGTGGTATCTCCGCAAACGCCACTGTCTCCGGTTCACTGGGGCAACAGCCTTTGGTCGTCAATGTTGCCAGCGTTAAGGCAACCCCAGAAGTCGGAGGACAAATCACCGCAAACGGTCAAGTTCAACTCGCCCCCCGAGGTCGAGTTGCGTTGAACGTCCAAGCTGAAAATTTACCAGGGGATGCGATCGCCAAGGCATACAATACCTCACCCAATTTCACCATAGGCAATGTATCGGCAAACGCCAAGATTTTTGGCTCACTTGGCAACATACAAACAGTCGCGCAGTTGTCAGCACCCACAGCCACTTACCCCACCTCTGGACAAGTTGCTGTGAATCAACAGGGGAATGGTCTTGCGTTCCGAGATGCTGTTTTCAAAGTGGCAGGTAGTACAATCCGGGGGAGAGGTCAAATTGCACAAGGTCGCTGGCAGGCGTTTGTTGATGCCCAGCAAATTCAGTTAAGCCGTTTTGCACAGATACCACCCCAGGTTCAAGGGGGAGTTTTAAGCAGTCAGTTGAATTTGTCGGGAAGTACTGCTTCCTTCCAACCCTCAACCATTCAAGCTTCAGGACAAGCAAGCCTCCGCAATGTAGCAGGAGGTACGGTTAACCTGAGAAACATTAGTCTTGATAATGGTCGCTGGCAAACGCTTGCTAATGTTTCTCAAGTTCAACTCAATCGTTTCTCTCCACAACTGCAAGGACGACTCAATAGCAACTTACAGATAGCAGGAACGACTGAATCTTTTAACCTGTCAAATATTCGAGCCGCAGGACAAGTCCGCCTGCCACAAGGATTAGCGCTGCTTGCACAACCAATCACAGCACAAGTTCAGTGGAACGGACAGCAAATTATTCTTCAACGCGCCACATCCCCCGGACTGAGTGCTAACGGTGTTGTTGCTGTTCAGGTGCCGGAAACGGGCGCACCTCAAGTCACTGGGTTGAATTTGAATGTCCTGGCGCGTGATTACAACCTAGAAAAAGCAAGTTCTAATCTTCCTGGAAACGTAAGGCTAGCAGGGCAACTTGATTTTACCGGACAAGTCACAGGCACCCCGACAGCACCCAATGCTGTTGGCAACATCAGGCTAGAAAATTTGAATATCAACGGTTTGGGCTTTGACCCTGTTTTAGCAGGGAATGTCAAATATCAAGGGGGACAAGGGGGACAACTACAACTTGCAGGTCAGCAAGACCGAGTTGCAGTGAACCTAGGTCCGAATAACCGCCCGACTTCATTTTTATTCCGACGTGATCAGGCGATCGCCACTGGCAGAACCCAAGGAGATAACTTGCTCGTCAACGTGCGAGATTTTCCCTTGGCTATTGTTGAGGGCTTTATCCCTAACGATACGTTAAGACCTATTGCTGGGCAAGCATCTGGAGATTTAGTTGTTAATCTCAATAACTACACAGCTAATGGAGAGGTGGCGATCGCCAAACCTCGCCTTGGTAGAGTCACAGCAGATGAATTTCGGGGTAACATTAGTTATGCCGATGGGACTGGCAGCTTAACCAACGGTGTCTTGCAAATAGGAGATAGCCGCATCTCCCTCAATGGAAATGTGCAATCAGGAGACAACCCGCAATTTCAATTGCAAGCCAATTTAGACCAAACCAGAATTGAGACACTCTTAAAAGCATTCAACATCTTTGATTTTGGTGATGTTGGTGGAGGGTTGCAGCAGCCAGAATTTGCCAAAGCAGAGGTTCTTCAAACTCAGCCTCGCAGTTTGCCGAATGCAGATTTACAAACCCAGTTAGAATATTTCTCCAAAATTGCAAATCGGGTTGCACAACAACAGGCACAGCAAAAAGACCCAACAACTCTGCCCACACTTGCAGAATTACAGGGTGCCATTAACGGAGCAATTGAAGTCGCTGGTTCTTTAAAGTCAGGGTTGAATGCCAAGTTTGATTTTCAGGGTAACAATTGGCAATGGGGTGAGTACTCCATTAATAATGTCATTGCCAGAGGCACTTTTGCAGACGGTGTTGTGACACTGTTGCCATTGCGTGCAGATTTGAATCCAGGGCTTTTGGCGTTTACAGGACAGTTGGGAACTGAACAACTCTCCGGACAGTTGCGTGTGGCGAATTTACCTTTATCACTTGTCCAGCCTTTCTTACAAAGATTCCCAGTTGATGTTACAGGTCAGGTGAATGCTGTTGCTACCCTAGGTGGTGATTTAAAAGACCCCAGCGCTTTGGGTGAACTGACACTGGTTGACGGTACTGTAAACAAACAGCCAGTGCAGACAGGGCAACTAAGTTTCAACTATAACGATGCTCGTTTTAATTTTGGTAGTAGTTTGTTGTTCACTGGGACACAGCCTGTAGAAATTACAGGAAGTGTACCTTTTGCATTGCCTTTTGCTTCCGTTCAACCACAGAGTAATCAAATCAGCATCAATGCTAAAGTGCAGGATGAAGGCTTGGCGCTGTTAAACTTGTTTACCGATAAAGTCACTTGGGTCAATGGTCAAGGACAAGTCAATGTAGATATCCAAGGGACTTTAAAGCAACCCATTATCAATGGAGTCGCCACAGTCAATAATGCGACTTTTCAGGCTCAAGCGTTGACTGATCCCTTGACAAATGTGACAGGTACGCTGCAATTTAACGGTGATACAGCGACTGTGGAAGGCATTCAGGGGCAATACAATCAGGGTAGCCTACGTGCTGCGGGAGTCCTGCCGATTTTTGCACGTCAGGCAGCACAGCAGCAAGCCGCAACAAACCCCCTGACAGTATCGGTCAATAATCTAGATTTAAATGTTCAAGGGCTGTATCAAGGAGAGGTGAGTGGTAATGTCGTCATTGGTGGATCAGCGCTCTCCCCAGATATTGGCGGGAAGATAGAGCTGAGTGATGGTCAGGTCTTCATTGGACAATCTAACACAGCTACTGCAAAATCATCAGGTACACCAGATGGGAAAACCGATGAAGCAACAACAACTTTCAGCGCACAACCAACAGGTACACAAGCAGATAGCGCAACAGATGGACAACAAGCAGCTACACAAGCTAGCACAGCTGCTCGTGCGACTGCACCTAATTTACCTATAGAGTTTGATAATTTACAGCTTATTCTAGGTAATGGTGTTCGTGTTTCCACTCAACCTATTCTCGGCGGCTTTGTACCGGGAGGCGATCTAAGTCCGTCCTTGCTTAGCTTTGGCGCCAAAGGTAGCCTGACTATTGATGGTACATTAGCAAAGCCTCGTCCCCAAGGGGTTATTCGTCTCACAGGAGGACAAGTCAACTTATTTACGACTCAGTTTACCCTAGAACGAGGCTATGAACAAACTGCGGAATTTACTCCAAGTCGCGGACTCGACCCCATCTTAGATGTCCGGCTTGTCGCACTTGTACCGGAGGCGACAGGTAGTCGCACTTTGAGCTCTCCTTTTTCGAGCGAAATCAGTGATGTTTCTGCAATTGACTTTGGGACTTTACGAACTGTTCGCGTTCGGGCTAGAGCAACAGGACCAGCTAGTCGGTTAGCTGATAATCTAGAACTAACTAGCGAACCCAGCCGTGATGAAGCAGAGATTATTTCCCTGTTGGGTGGTTCTATCATTAATACTTTGGGTCAAACAGATGCTACCGCTGGAATTGCTACCCTAGCTGGTTCTACCATATTTGGTAGTTTGCAAGGAAGCATTAGTTCGCTTGGACAAGCTATTGGCTTTAGTGAATTTCGCATCTATCCTAGTCCGATTTCCAATCAAGCATCAAGGGCTTCAGTTCTCGGCTTAGCAGCAGAAGGTGTGTTTGATATAAGTAAGAATTTCTCTGTCTCCCTATCGCGGGTTTTCTTGACTAATGAGCCTTTCCGTTACAACCTCATCTATCGAGTCAATGATGATGTTCTTGTGCGAGGTTCAACCAATTTAGCAGATGAAAGTCGAGTCCTGGTACAATATGAGACAAGATTTTAGGTAAGTTACCCCTTCGCTTAATTCAAAATTCACGCTTTATAAATTTAAAAAAAAAATCTTTTTTTTTGAATTTTGTATTTTGAATCTTGAATTTGAGCGTAGCGAGAGTCATGGCAGACCTATCAAGTGAGTTTTCTACTTGCTGCTGAGAACGAACTGTAATTTTTTCAACAATTCATCTGATGTGTAGGGCTTTGGCAAAAAGGTTTTGACGCTATTACCAAATATTTTAACCATCTTAGAAGTCAAGACAAGTCCACTAACACCGATAATTTTCACCTCTGGGTTAATTGTTTTTAAGACTCTGACCGTAGTTGAACCATCCATTGATGGCATCATCATATCAATGATGACAACATGAATTTTTTCCTGATGTTGCTCGTACAGGGCGATCGCCTCAGTTCCATCCTTAGCAACTAATACGTTATATCCATAGTTTTCTAACAAACTTTTAGTCATCTCACAAATAAAATCTTCGTCATCAACAACAAGGATGAATTCTCCATGCCCGACAATGGGTAATTCATGGTGCTCTCTTTGGAAACTATCTACCTCTGTTGTCAGCATTGCAGGTAAATAGACTTTAAACTTTGTTCCTTTTTCTACTTCGCTATAGACCTTGATAAAACCACCATAACTTCTAACGATACCAATCACTGTCGAAAGACCAAGCCCAGTACCTTTGCCCACCTCTTTGGTTGTAAAAAATGGCTCAAAAACTTGATCAATAATTTCTCTTCTAATCCCAACTCCTGTATCAGATACCGTAATGACAACGTACGGACCCATCTTAGCCTCAATATTCATCCGGGCATAGTGAGTATCAATCCAAAAATTCTTGGCAGAAATTTCAATAATACCGCCATAAGGCATAGCATCACGAGCATTAACGCAGAGATTCATCAGGACTTGGTGCAGTTGGGTGGCATTGGCATAAATAGCCCAGAGGTTTTGCGTTGTTGCATGAGTGCGGATCTCAATTGCCTTGGGAAATGTTTGTTTGGTAATATGCTCAATCTCTGATATTATTTTATTTACTTGTACAGTTGTACGATCGCCCTCAACTCCGCGCGCGAACGACAACACTTGTTTTATTAAATTTGCCCCACGTTTGATATTTGTTTTAAGTATCGAAAGCCACTCTTGACTCTGCTGATCCAAGAGTTTCTTCTCTAAAAGTTGAACACACAGTAGCATTGGTGTGAGCGCATTATTGAGATCATGAGCGATACCACTGGCTAGGGTGCCAATACTCTCTAAGCGCTGGACCCTAAGAAACTGGGCTTCGAGTAGTTTTTTCTCTGTGATGTCAGTGTTAACTATTAGAATGGATTTTGGTTGCCCATCTTCATCACGCATCAAAGTCCACCGACTAGCGACGATAATTGCCTTGCCTTCTTTAGTGATTTGATGTAATTCACCCTGCCAAGAGCTCTTCTCCACCAAACTTATCTGAATGTTGGCGAGTTGAGATAAGGTTTCCTGTCGATACAGTAGCTCATTAGCATTTTTCCCCAGTGCTTCTTGGATCTTCCATCCATACAAATGTTCAGCCCCCAAATTCCAAAACTGAATTTGGTTGTCCAAGTTTTGCACGAGAATCGCATCTGTCGTGATATCCAGCAAAGCAGCTTGTTCGCGGATTTTCTGTTCTGCTTGCTTGCGCTCAGAAATTTCCACCTCTAGACGCTGATTTTGTTGTATGAGTCTCTTGGTTAGGTTTCGCAGGTGCAGGTGAATATTTACCCGAGCTAAAACTTCTTCATGTTCTAGAGGTTTGGTAATGTAGTCAACTGCCCCAAGTTTCAATCCTTTGACTTTATCCACCTTCTCGCTTGAGGCGGTTAAGAAAATTACAGGAATATCTTGAGTAGTTTGATTGGTTTTCAAGCGATGGCAAGTTTCAAAACCATCCATTTTCGGCATGAACACATCTAACAAAATCAAGTCGGGTGGGGCATATTGTGCCATTTCAATGGCACTTTCTCCATCTTCAGCTACCAAAACTTTAAAGCCGGCATCTTCTAAAAAATCGAACAGCATCTGTAAATTGCTGAGAGTGTCATCGACAATTAAAATGACATCTTTTTCAGTATTATCAATACTCATTCTAACCTCTTCTTTAAAGCTTTTAATCTTTTTTAAAAATTCTCAATTTTGTTTTCATTTAAAATTTTTAGCAAGTTGCTCTAGATGCTTAGCCAAAGGATATGCAAGCTGGTATAGAGCCTCTGTTGCTCATTGTTATTTTACTTAATCCAAATTAAATTACGTAATTTAATTTGACCTAACCTAACTTAAATGTTCATGGTTAATAATTGGTATTTTTGAAAACATAATAGCTTATAAGCAAAATAATCTTTGTGAGTGTTAGTACTAGCATACAAAATGATAAAAATTGACAAAATAGTCAGAAGCCTCTTTCCTATCCATCTTTTATCAACTTACTGACATCAGGAACTTGATAAGCAGAAAGTGAATTTTCATATAGTTTTGAAGGAAATAGAAAGAGTCATTCTCACTTTTCACTACTTTAGCCCTTCCGTCAGGCTGAAAAAGTTAAGGGCGAAAATTCTTAATATGCAAGATTGTTAAAATTGCATTATGTCTATGCTACAAGCGCAAGGTGTTCCTTTGGGCTGATGCTCTCACTTACCATTTATGAAGCGTAGGGTATCCAAACTCCTTTGCATAGAGAGCGATCACTTTCCTCCACCTCTGCATTCGTCCACAGATAATCTCGCACTTAACTGCAAGTATACGCCAGTTCATCTAGATTAAGAACCCGCTGTAAATCCCAGAGGAGGCTAAGAAAGCAAGACCCTTTGTATTCTTGCAGCTTTTTGCTTCTGAGCTAGTCTTTTCTGTTCCTCTATGAGTCTTGCTTCAATTTCTTTTGCGGCGTTGCATAAAATGGGGATGAAGAATGAACCTCCTTCGCGCGGTGTCTCGCAGAGAAGACGCTAAGAACGCCAAAAATTAAGTTTTTCAATTGACAGAGAAAATCAAATCATCCCGCAAATATGCAACGCCTCTTTTGCTCGTTCCACCTCCAATGCTGGTTGCACTTCTTTTCTATTTAATTTTTTGCTATTAGCTAAAAATCGATAGTTCAAATCGCTCAAACTATTACCGCGCAACCAGATTTGAGCCTCTATAGCTTGTCCTCCCAACAGGCATGATTCATCTATTGGCTTTGATGTTATCCAAGTATCGAAAGCTTGAAAGTAAGGAGGCAAGGCATCAAGTTGTTTTTTTACCCATTCAAGGTTAAAAACTTCTTGATAAATCCTGTTTTTTACCTTGAGAACACCTTGCTGTTTTACGACTAAACCAGAAAGCAACAGTTCTACCTGTTCTCGGCTATTATCTGCCGATACTTCTACCCCCTGCAATATTTGCTCATAAACGCCCAATATTCTCCCAGTATATTGTTTTTGGTGAAAAATGCGAGATTGGATGGTCCTGAGATGCTCTGGTTCATCCTTTGATTCCCAGTTATGAAGCAAGCTTGACTTGACAACACTTTCCACCCAAAAAGCCTCTTTACCTAGAGAAATAAAAAGAACCTTACTGTCTAAATCTTGACTATAATTACTAATTAAATAACACAGCTTTTGAGTCAGAAATGGTTGCCCATCGGTCCAAACTAATATCTCTTTTAAAAGGACGTCGGGATTGCCTACTTTTCCAGCAAATCCTTTTGTCAAAGCAATAGCTTCGTGTAGTTTAAAGCCTTCAAGTGCTATCGACTTACCAATATTAAGTTGTGTGCATTTTTTATTTCGAATCAAGTCAGACAGTGTTGCTACTCCAAAAATAGCAAAGGTAATCCGTTTATATTCAGGATTAATTGAACGCTGATTGTAACAAAACTGAATAAATGCAAAAAAATCATCAACTGAAAAATCTAGACTGAGAATACTATCGATTTCATCAATAAAAATTATCAATTCTTGTTGAGGAAAGTAAATGTGCAATAATTCTTCAATGAAACACCTTAATTTTTCTAGTAAAGATAGATTTTCTTGCTCACGCCACCAAACTTTTAAGTCTATTTTATTTAATAAATTAAAGTTCAAGCATAAATTACCAAGGACACTCTTATACCACTGAAGCGGAGTAATATGTGAAGTACCAATCATCGACATATCAATGGTACTGCATTTAAATCCTTCTCTCTCTAAGCGAGATTTCGTACTTGCGAGCAGAGAGGATTTACCCATTTGTCGAGAGTTAAGTACATAGCAAAACTCTCCATGCTTTAGAGCCTTATAAAGCTGAGAGTCTGCTGGTCTTTTTACGTAATTAGGTGCACTAACTGTCAGACTGCCACCTACTTGGTATTTATAGTCCCCCATACTGCACTAATTGAACTATAGGTGAAAGACTTTTCCAATTTGTATTAGAAGCCCATGAATGCCCTACAATACCAAGAATGGCATCATGCCAATAACTCTTTGAAATACTGCAAGACCATTTTACTTCTAATGTTTGTTTTAGCTTTCGAGCTAATAGAAATTCACAAACACTTGGAGTTTTTGTCTGAAATCAAATATGCTTAAACAAAGTTTTTAAAAGTTGGATCTGTTTATTTTTAGCTTTTTGAGATCTTAACCTATTTGTTTTCTTAACCTATATTTCAACTACTTACAGCATATTGAGGGTGCGTAAAGTATAATGCTGAGGTCTAAAACCCAAATAGACATCCCTTTTTACTTCTGACTCATTGAATTTTGCTGTATAAGATATTTCCTATTATTTTTATTTTATTTCTGTCGTTAACTTACAGCATATAAACATCATAGTAAATAGTTTATGTCAAATTACTTACTTTTCCTACTTTTCCTACTTCTTTTAATAAACTATACGATCTTAGATTCCACAACACTGACTTTTTGCACGAATCTTTGCTCTCATATCAATTTTCTAAATGAAAGCTACATATTGTTTGTAGTAGCGCTTAAGCGCAATTACGAACCTTCTTTCATCTGTAGCTAGATTTTCGGGGGTATCACCGTAAAGTTCCTCTCCAAGCTTGGGAGAGGGACTTTAAAATTGTTTCTCTTTCTCCCAATTTTAAGAGAAGGGGTTGGGGGACGGCAGTTGCTACAACAGGGGAACCCCCTTCAGGTGAATCCTGCGGATACGCTACGCGAGCATCCTTCTCCTGTCACCAGACGCACTTGCGTTCGCTAACGCCAGTTGCCAGGGTGTGGGAAACCCTCCAAAGAGCACTGGTTCACCGCAATGCACTGCCTCATGAGGACAGGTTTTGCATTCGTGAAAGAAATCTATTGCACTCAAGTAAAACGCTATAGTAGAAAGAATTAGACAATACAGTAACGAAGGGTAAGATATTCACTGTTGTCGTCGTAAAAACCTGGCTCATCATTGTTAATAAAATAAACCGTTTCGTGTGGTTCGAGCTCCAATTGTTGATTTTTCCCATGACTTAGGTATTGGAACTCAAATTTGTCAGGCTCGAATTCACCTAGTTGATTTTTATCTTGAATTTTAAACGCAATCAATGCCGCAGGTGGTATGTTATTTTCCTCTAATCCTCTCACCCCATGAAAGAGCATATCACTCTCCTGATTTTCAAGTTGAATCATATCTTGATTACCATCGCCGTCTACGAATCTGTCAATATTTGGGTCTTTTTGTGTTTCTCCTTTGTGATAGCTTGTTCCATAATTCCATTGACCTTCAGCTTCAATGTTAACCTTAACTCTTCTACCCCATGTATTAGAAATTTTAGGCAGCTTTTCATGCTTCCAAAGGGTATAGATAAATTCTTTTTTTAAGACTTGATTCAAGTTGTTCTTGTCTTGAAGGATGCGATTTTTAATGCCTTCCATAACATCCTTGATTTCATCATCGTTACAGCGTGCGTCTGCCCAAACTTTGAGTTCATACACTGCAACTTCACTCAAGTCTAGATTTTTTCTTTGCCTGACAATGCTACTACCATTATCAACAATGGTAGTCACATGACTGTTAACTCTGTTAACAGTCATAGAATTTTCCAAAATTGACTCAATTGTTAGATAAATTTTGCCTTGATTATCTTCTTTATAAGTATCAAAAAAGAACCCAGAAAGCGTTGTTTCCTCTTTAACCTCTAAAACTACTTCGTCTTTAAAACCATTCAAAGAACACCAAGTTTGTTCAACTTCAATACCAGTCATCTTGGTAATAAACTTTCCGCCTTTTATCCTAATTAATGCCCATGCTTCTATGTCAAACTTTTGGTTGTCTGACCAATAACTGGCATAGCTGTTATGTTGAATTTTTAGGCGATATTTGCCAGGACCTAATGGTATGAAGTTACTACCCCATTGCTGCAAACTTGACAGATAATTCTCATCTAGAATATAGCAATTAGATTTACTATCTACTATTAATTCTTGTGGAGTAAAATATGAGCTATTACTAGTAATTGACAGATGAACTCTTCCACTGTTATCTGTATTATTCACGTCAAAGAACAAGGCACATAAAACTGTTTGATCTTGGACTTCTAGTTGCAAACTATTATCATATCCGTTTAAAGTTGTCCAAGTTGCACCTATTTCAAATCCTGTGTTTTTATTGATAAATCTACTGTTATTAACTCCGTATATCCAAAGTAAGACAAATGGTTCTCCTGCTGTCTTACTTTGGGCATAATTGTAGTTACCACTAGTAATTCTAATATCAAAAGTTCCTTTATATAAAGTAAAGAAATTCGCAACATTGTGTTGCAGATTGTTCATTTCGCCGGGGTTGATAACGTAACAATTGTCTTTGGTATCAATTGTTAATACTCTAATAACTTGAGCAATTGCTTCTGATGTGGCTGGAGAAGTTTCTTCCTCTTTTACTTTTTGAGATTGTGCTTCCAAATTAATATTTGGTGTGATTGTTGTCGTTACTTCCTGAATTGGTTCATAAACACAGATTCCTGACCAACGACCGATGGGATCAGTGATGGTCATTAAAGTTCCTTGACCAGTGGTTATGTCAATGCGGATGAGTTGACCATCTTCGCCTAAGTTGAAAAAGTTACCTGTCACGCCATAGAGCACATCTCCTACAAATTCCATACTGGCAATATTAGCAAAGCCAATATTGCCGATAACGTTGACTTCTCCTGTGTTGAGGTTGCAACTGGCTAGTAATTTTTTCTTATCGTTGTCAATTAGGGTAATATAAGCTTTGCCATCACCATCAAAGGCGATTTCACCACAGTTATAGTCTTGATTGGCTAGTGTCAGTACTGGAGTGCCTTGACCTGTTTCTAAATTGATGGCTATGAGTTGTTTAGCAGTTGTGGTAAACAGAGTGTGATCCTGACGATTGTAGGCTAAACCAAGGACAGCAAAACCAATGTTACCGATGACTGTGGTGTAACCTGTGTTGATATCTATTTCGATTAATTGAGTGCTGTTGCTTATTTGGTTGAGTCCATAAAGTTGAGTACCAACAAAAGCGATATCAGTTAACTTTGTTGCAATCTCCGCGATGAAAGTTGCTTTCCCTGTTGTTAAGTGCAGGGTATAAAGTTTACTCAATTCATCAGAAAGGCAATCTTGAATATATATTCTTCCGGGCTTGAGCTTATAGTAAGCTGCATACTCAAGAGTGCTATAAATCACCTGTTCCAATGCTACTGTAAAACCATTGATCGCATCTTCCTGTATGAAAACTTGTCCGGTTACGATACTTTCTCGATGCTTGCACGCAGGAACATTAACCTTTGCTACCTGAGCTGTGGCGATCGCGCGATCATAATTTTCTAGTGCATCCTCAATATTATCTAGGTTAACTAGAGCAGTCCCTTTGCCAACCCAGGCGTATGGAGTCACTACCTTAATGCTAGGGGCAACAATAGTCAGTATCAGTTCTACAGATCTCATGTCCGTCTGCGTTGAGGAAAGTTCCAGCGCGCGTTCAAAACTGATGATTGCTTCGTCGAACTGATGTAGCGCCAGTAGAGTATATGCCTTGCCTAACCAGGCTTGGGGTAGATCTGGTTGACGTTCGATAACCTGCTCAAAATTAGTGAGTGTATCGGTAAGTATAGATAATCCTAACCAGGCATATCCTTTTCCTAGCCAAGCTAAAGTAGAGTCTGGGTTCAATTCATGAACCTGCTCAAAGCAGAAGATGGCATCTTCATATTCTCCCAGAAAGTTAAATGCACTGCCACGACCTATCCAAGCTAGGTGATTGTCTTCAAATATTTCAATGGCTTGATCAAAACAAACCAATGCCTCATTGGCGTCTCCCAACTGAATCAGGTTAATTCCTTTACCAATCCAGGCATCAAGGAGATTAGGTTCTAGTGTTATAGCTTGTTCGTAACTATCTAACGCTGCATCAATTTGTTGTTGACGGCTGAGTTCATCACCTCGCTGAACCCAAATCTGCGCTGGATCGAGTTGGACAGTGGCAGTTTCATCAGATGTGGGCTGTTCTACCTCGGTTTGCCTGAGACGAGATAATACGTCTTCTTTTGTGGTTTGGATATTGGCTAGTAGCTCTGTGCGCTCCAGTAAAATAATACCTGAAGTTGTCGTTACCCAGATTAAGGGTGATTCTGGAACACGGCTCTCAAGAGCGCGATCTAAATCGCTGATTGCATCTTGGAATCGATTCAGGATAATTAAGACATTAGCTCGATTCAGCCAAACGCTAGCGTTGTTGGGATCTAGCTCAATAGCTTGCTCGAAACTGCTTAAAGCTTCTTGTGCCTTTCCAGAAACAACCAGGGCAGAGCCTTTGCCAACCCAGCTTTGAACATCACGAGGATTAATAGCGATCGCCCGCTCAAAGCTAGATTGAGCCGCTTGTGACTGTCCCAAACTGACTAATACATACCCCTGTCCTTTCCAGCCTTCCTGAGATTGAGGGTTCAGCTCAACAACCCGCTCAAAACAAGGTAAAGCTTCCTCAACCTGACCTAAGTTGATCAGGGCATTGCCTTTACCAATCCAGCTATCAGGAGCATCATGATTGAGTGTGATCGCGCTGTTGAAGCACGGTAGAGCTTCTTCAGAATGATTCAGATTCAGTAGGGCTTGCCCTTTTCCTAACCAGCCTTCCATCAACTGTGGGTTCAGAACAATGACCTGATCAAAGCACAATAAGGCTTGCTGAGTTTGATTGAGTTGAGCGAGCGCCTTGCCTCGACTCATCCATAATTGAGCATCATTGGGATTAACTTCTGTAGCACGCTCAAAGCTGGCAATTGCTGCCTCAGAACGCTCTAAGCGCAGTAGGGCATGACCTCTCTCAGCCCAGGCTTTTGCCAGTAGCACTGCCCCACCAAATAAGATACCACCCGTTGCAGTCATGGTAGTCAGTTCAATAGTGCGTTCAAAACTGCTCACAGCTTCTGCTGGACGCCCCAAGCTTAGCAGTGCATTTCCTTTTCCTAACCAACTTTGAGGATGATCAGATTTCAGGTTGATTGATTGCTCAAAACTGGCAAGCGCTTCTTCGTGTCGTTTCAATTTGATGAGGGCATTTCCCCTATCAATCCAGATGACTGGATTGTTGGAATTACGGTTAAGCGCGTGGTTCAAACAAGCTATTCCTTCATCTACTCGTCCCAGGTTAACTAAGACATTTCCTTTTGCCGTTAAGATATCGGGTGCATCCGGCTGTAGTATCAATGCCCGCTCAAAACTGGCAAGTGCATCATTTAGACGATTTAGTTTGACCAAAGCCTTTCCCCGCCCAACCCAGGCATTGGTTAAGTCAGGTTGGATGTTAAGTGCTTGCTCAAATTGAGCAACAGCTTGCTCAAAGCGACCCAAGCTAGCTAGGGTATTCCCTTGACTCACCCAACCTGGCAGATAATTGGGGGCTAATTGTGTGACACGCTTAAAAATAGCTAAAGCTGCCTCTGGTTGCTGGAGATGGAGTAGTGTTTCTGCCTTAAGCATCCAAGCACTGGGATCGTCAGGTGTGACATCAGTTGCCTGATCAAAGTTAGCTAATGCTTCCTGTGTTCTTCCCAATTGCTGCAGCGCCTTTCCTTTACCGAGCAAAGCTTTGGTAGCAAGAGCTGCTCCTGCCAAGAATATGCCGCCACCTACAATGTTAGAGGCGATCGCCTGTTCAAAGTCGGTTAGCGCTTCTTGAGGTCGATCTAAAGCTACCAATGCCTCACCACGACCCAACCAGGCTGCGACTGGAACGATTGAGCTTAAGTGAATTGCCTGGCTAAAGCTAGCCAGGGCGTCTTCAAAATTTTGCAGATTGAGTAAAGTTTGTCCCTGACCAATCCAACCATCTACTCGTTCGGGATAAGTTGAGGTTAAGGTTCTAAAACGAGCCAGGGCTGCCTCATGTTCTCCTAGGTTGACTAATCTGTAGGCGTCTTCCATCTCAGCATCACTCGATACTGCTTGAGCAGATGACACTACAGGTGCAGATATATTATTTTCAATGTCTTCAGTTTGAGACTGAGCGTTCGTCGTAAATGATGGAGATAATTCATCTGCTCCAGTATCAATCGATACTGGTTCAGACTCTGACTCAAGCTCAGGTGAAACCAGACCTTGTTCTACTTCGTTATTGGGTGAGATGACATCAGGCGAGACAAGAGGGTTCGGTGTTAATGGGATTTGCGGTGTGGAATCTACAAAGTTTGGCGACTCAGGTCTGTCTTGTTGTTGTGCAGATGATGACGGACGGCGCCTCCAGAACCACCACAAAAGCAAACCAAGTATTGCGAGGGGGAGCAACCACAACAACCAAAGCCCAAATGGACTTTTGAAAAAGGAGTTCAAGCTATTTGAGGAACCGTTACTGTTAACGACAGCAGGGACATTTTTCCGGTTTTCTTGAGGCTCATTGGAACTGGGGATCTGGTCATCTTTTATTTTGTCTACAGACGAGGGAGTCAGCTCCCCTGAGTCACTTTTTTTTACAAGAGGCGCATTGTTGTCGCCAGCGATGGACGGGAGTTGAGTGATCTGTCCTGTTCCAGAAGATACACCAGATTTATTAGGTGAACCGTTTTGAGTTGCACCACTCAAGACCCCAGATGATGGGTTGTTTTTTCCTTCACTTGCTTTGTACTCTTGGACAGACGGTTTACTGAGTTGTCCTGTTTCAGAAGATACACCAGATTTATTAGGTGAACCGTTTTGAGTTTCACTACTCAAGACCCCAGATGATGGGTTGTTTTTTCCCTCACTTGCTTGGCGTTCTTGGACAGACGGTTTACTGAATTGTCCTGTTCCAGAAGATACACCAGATTTATTAGGTGAACCGTTTTGAGTTTCACTACTCAAGACCCCAGATGATGGGTTGTTTTTTCCCTCACTTGCTTGGCGTTCTTGGACAGACGGTTTACTGAATTGTCCTGTTCCAGAAGATACACCAGATTTATTAGGTGAACCGTTTTGAGTTTCATTACTCAAGACCCGAGATGATGGATTGTTTTTTCCCTCACTTGCTTGGCGTTCTTGGACAAACGGTTTACTGAGTTGTCCTGTTCCAGAAGATACACCAGATTTATTAGGTGAACCGTTTTGAGTTTCATTACTCAAGACCCGAGATGATGGATTGTTTTTTCCCTCACTTGCTTGGCGTTCTTGGACAAACGGTTTACTGAGTTGTCCTGTTCCAGAAGATACACCAGATTTATTAGGTGAACCGTTTTGAGTTTCACTACTCAAGACCCCAGATGATGGGTTGTTTTTTCCTGCTGGTGTTGACCCTCGTTCTCTAGTATCTCCATATCGAGTACCATTCTTTTTAGAAGAGGCATCATAGTTCCCCTGCACTCTATCAGGTTTTTTCTCAGAGGATACCTGGGACTTTCCTCCTATTTCCTCTGTGAAGTTTTTGTCCCGCTCCAAACTCCTTAACTGCTGTTCGATGATATGAGGTGGTGCATCAGAAAAAACGGGGGTTGGGCTTAAGAGGGTCAATAGAACTGATGCCCCAATATACGAATATCTTTTTCTCGCCATAACCAGTATCTCCGATGCAAGCAAAGTCGTTTTTTATTGAGCAGAAGTGCAGGTAGAAATATATTTATAGAATTTTTGGCTAAAATTCTTTAAAAAATTAGACAGTTGGTTCCTGATATTTGACTCCTCGTCTTTTGTGACGGTAATCAGCAACAATAGGATAAACAATGCTGCGTAACCGATTAATTGCACCGATAGGACGATGCACAGCTAGACCATTTCCTGGAGCAAAACTGAGATTTTCCCCAAAGTCATTTTCTAGGGGAGAATCAACTTTCTGATGCTTAACTGTCAGGCGACCAACTGTAAAGAAAGGCGATTCCTCTTCATTCCAAACAATGGTGGTATCATCGATGGACATCTCTGGGCTAGTTTGAAATTGGATTTGAAAGTCCCACCAGTATTCAGCACCAGGCTTTGCTAAAGATTGAATGATATCTTCTCTGTAGTGGTTGTCCTTTGAACCGGAGGCTTTAGCACGCTCAAGATCACTTTCTGATCTGCGCTCGAAAGGAATCTGTTGATGAGGTGGTTGACTGGAAACTGGATTAAATCCATATTTAATGACAGCCGGATATTCCACAGGAACTCGACCTGGTTGGGATGGGTCAAAATCGGGTTTGAGTCCCAGAGAATACGCTGAAGCACTCCAATAGCGTTCTGTGAGCAAACTCTTGGGAAACCGTTTGAAACTGGTTTTAAGAAGTTTGGTTTCGTAGGGATGCAACAGTAGCCATAAAACCGGGGACAGCTTCAGAAGTGAAGAGAGATTTGCTCTATAAATCGCCGTAAAAAAGCCGTGGAAGTCTTTGATGGTTTTAATAAAAAAGAGTTCCGTGTTGTGCACAATAATATCTTGGGTTTGGAACTCGTGGCTTTGCGATAGTCGTTCTCCTTCTACCCCTATCACTTTTACTGCCATAGAGCGCGTATCTCCTTCATAATCATTCTTGACGGAAAAGGCACCACTAGCAAATCGTAGCCACACCGGATATTGTTTCGGTTTTGCAAATAAACCTTGTTTGAGGGAAATGGCTCTAAGTTGAGCTTCAGTTAATGAAGTGCGTTTACTCAATTCCTGCTTAATTGCTGCTTCATCAAAGTCAAAGATTTCTAGAGTCCCTTGTACAGCTGCGTGGGTTTTAGAGTGGGTATCTCTCTTTGCAGGTTCTTTGTCCTCACCCCCGTAAAGAACTTCCATGTTCTTTTTGACTAGCTTGCTCATGAGAGCGCAATATTTGGTTTCGTCTTTTTCTGGGTATTCCGTAAATAGTTTCATTTTTCAAAATTGCTTTGTATTTACAAGAGAACAGGGAACAGGTGAGACAGCACTGCAGGAGCGTCACCCGAAGGGGAACAGACTGGTTATGTAAGGGGATTTAGACCCCGTCCAAAACGTTCGTCCTTAGAGAACGGGGCTTCTGACGAGGTCTTCCACGTGAGAAATAGAGCCAGCCTTATTACTTTGAGTACGCGTCTTGTTCCACATATCAATAAAACCAAGGCTGGCTCTATTTCTAGGGGACAAATGCGTGACCCATTGGCTGTTCGGGGTAGAGGGAACGAGCAAATCAACTGTTTTCTGGTCTTGTCTTGAACTGTTGCCTGTTGCCCGTTGCCTGTTCCCTACCCCGAAGGGATTGGTGAAACAAAGAATGTAAAAAATCCCCTCTGTTTTGGCGACAGAGTCAGAGGGGTCTTGTTAAGAGTTATCGCACTAAAAGCCGATGTGGAATCTTGTAAATCTATTCAAGGTCAAAAGTCACTTTGTACTTCTTGCCTGATGCCGGAACGTTGCGATTCACTAAATCTGAGACAGTCTTGGTATTTTGAATAATTTCCCAACCCACAGGAGAAAAAGTCTCTTTATTAAAGAGATTGGGTGATAGCAAAGGATTAGTCAACGCCTGAGAAAAAGCATCAATCCCAATTAAGCGTGCTACAAGGGGAGGGATAGTTGAATTTTTCCGCACCTCCTCAGCGTAAAGTCCCACATAAAACTCAATATTGTCAACATGACCATATAATTCTTTGAGTTTTTGTTGAGCAAATTCATCGCCAGTAATTTGCTCAAACCTGGTCACTCTGGGAAAGCCACACATTTCTCGATAATCGTTGTAGCTTGCCAATTGTAGCTGGCGTCCTAATCTGATTGAGGGTAATTCAGTTAACTCAACCAATATATCAGGAGTGTTGAATAAACCAATTCTTGTACCTGGTTGGGAACAAGTTTCTTCCATCAATGCCCCCAAACCTTGATCAATCAACATCTTGTTGTTCCACAAAGATGCAGCAATATGAGTTGGTTGACCGTTATAGATAAATGTTTCTGGAATTGCACTATGCCAGCGATAAACAAAGTCAAACTCAATTGCCATCCAATTAGGACGATGCCAACTTTCCTTAGTAAAAGCTTCAGGATCAGCAAACAACTTAAAGTGATAGGGAGTAATATGGTTAATGTACTCTTCCATAATGATTTTTAAAATAATCGCCATGAGAATATTTCTCGCGGTTTGGAAGAGGCGTTCATCATCCCAATCTGGATAACTACGTGCTAACTCATCACAAAGACGGTTATGTTCCCTCAAACACAAAGTATTGAGCATGACATAGCCAATTTGCACATTTGCTCGTTCTACTCCCATCGCAAACAGATATTGTTTTCTCTCTGGAGGCAGTCTTTTTTCATCATTAATAGGTTCATAAAGACCGTTAAATTGAGGGTCAACTATACCCTGCGCTGGATCAGCATAGTAAAACAAGGGATATTCTTCTTCTACACCATCTTGGCGTTTGAGTTTTTGAGTTTTGAATTTACCTCCTTTAAAAGTTCTTAAAAGATGTGTCTGTTTTCTGGTTAAACCATAAACATTACACAAATCAATTTCATGGTTTGAGGTGTTTTTTAATTTATTGTAATGATTAATCCGGAGAAAACTATCGGTAAACCACTGCACCCAATAGGGAAACAGCATAGTAGATTTGGTAGAATAAATCGTCTTACCATCTCTTTTTTGGTATAAAACGGCCAAGTCCTCAACTTTTGGGAGATTCTTCTCAGAGTTTAACTTTGGATCGGGTGGGAGATGTCGTCCGGTGTATGTGCGATCGTTGAGTGATTCCCAGGAAGTATAAGTATCAGTTTTCTTAGGAATTTTAGTATCAGGAATATACTCATCCAGAGTCATCATACTGTAGGCATTAGGACGAGTAGGAATTTTATAGATGAGACTGTTAAGCAGAGCTTTGTTAACTTTGCGTGCAATAGATTGGTTGCTTTGAAGAAATTGCCAAATCCCTTTAAAGTTTGTTAAAACAAATGTCTGCAATTTGTTATCAAATCCGTCTTTAGATGTGTCTCTTTTTGCAATCATTATTGTTTTTTACCTTCGGTTTTTTGAATTTTGTATTCAATTGACTCTAAATTTCTCTTTTTCTGTTGCTCAATTTATTCAAAATTTGAGTAATTATTGTACTACAAGCAGCAGTAAAATGTACAAAAATCAAGATTAATTTATCTTGTTACTTCTAGGAAGAAGACTATGAAGCAAGGGCATCTGCCTCTGAAATTACCCTAAGTAATGGCGGAATGTAACCCGTTGACATATTATGATCGGTGATACTGTTTATTCCTTGTTCGCGCAAATCTTTGATTACATCAATAAAGATTTCTTGCCACTTTTGCCACCAGTTTAACTTTTCAAAATCTAGAATTTCGCCATCTTGTGTTAAGTATTTAATTTGTCCGACATGATAAAAGAAGAATAGTGGTGCCCAAGTCGGAATTTTGGTGACGACATCATTATTATTAACAAATCGAAATGTCTTAGATTTGAGTTGAGAATTGTATAACTTCGCAAATCTTAAATCCCCAACTCGGGGTTGTCCATAAGTATAAATTCCACTGATTTCAAATGGTAATTCATCAAAGAAGATAGAAGTAGCTGCGGCTAATACTGCTACAGCACCACCTAAACTGTGCCCTGTAAACCACAATGATTTAGCGTTAGGAGAATTCTGCATTTCTTCTTGAAGGATGGCTTTAATACCTTTAGCTTCTGTCTTTCCTTGAGGGTCTTTATAAGGTTTCCAAATATTATTTAAATAGTTACAAAAACCCGTGTGCAAGCAAAGATTGTACTTGTTGCAAAAATCTTGATTCTTCAGTCGATTTAAGTTCACCTCCCAGTCAGATAGTTCTTCACTTCCTCGAAAAGCAACGATAACTTTCTCTGCATCAGATAATAGAATTGCCTGGGCACCTAAGTTGTTGAAACAGTAAACGCGATCGCTAGCAAATCCCCAAGCTGATGCTTCTTGCTTGACTCGCTTTCGCCAGTCATCATTGTTTTCATCTTTGCCTCCCAATTTTTCTACTTGTTTTCTTCTGTAAGATTGTACACAGATTTGAGCTAGTAGGTAAGCATTGTTAGCATCATATGTTGATGCTTGGGAATTAAATGATGCAAAAGAAATAGGAGTATTCATGTCATTTGTGAAAAAGAAGAATGAGGGAGATTTTCAAATGTTTTCTTGCAGTAGAGTGCGTTATTGCATTGCTTTAACGCAATCTCTACGCCATCAAATTTCACTTAACTTAGCCCTAAAGGCTAAAGTTTAGTTATTGCTTTCCTGGCAACTGCTGCGGTTGCACGGGTGATAGTTGTGCAGGATTTACTGAGATAGGCTTGAACGGCTTGAATGTGTTGATATCCACGCAGGTAGTATTATCTAGCTTGACTCTGAGTTCAGAACTAAAAGTGATTAGCTGCTCGACAAGAGCCTGGCGATCGGTTAAGCAGCCTTTGATTGCCATGAGTTCTCCTAAAGTCCACTCATAGAGATGTCTGTCTGCATTGTTAATAATCACAGTCAGTTCGTTTCTGATTCTCAAGATTTGGTTGAGAAGCTCGTCTACCTTGACGTTGATTACATTCGCGATCCGGAGGTTGAATGTTTCTCTGTCGCCTATTATGTTGATTAGTTCATCAACATACTGTCTAACCAAAGTAATGAATGTCTGATTCCACTCGTTGCGGACGTTCTCAATCTTGATGTCAATATCTCTGTAGACGTTATTAATCTTGTTGTTAATTTCAGTACTGTTGACAACGAAGTTCAGAATTCTGTTGTTAATTTCAGTACTATTGATAACGACATTCTCAATCTTCTGGTGAATTTGAGAATTATCGATGAGGATATTCTCAATCTTCCGCGTTATTTGGTCGTTATCAAAAATTTGGTTGATCACCACGTTGTTGTTAGTTACATTGTGCTGTACACGCCGATCAACATATTGGTTGAAAACCTCATTGTTATTGACAATGTTCTGAGTAATTAAGTTGATATAATTTTGTACCTTTTGCTCGTATGTGTTGTCTATTTGCTGGCTGACATACTGGTTAATTTCAGTATTATTATTCACGACATTCTGAGTAATTAATCTGATGAATGCCTCTCTGCCACCGATTATGTTAATCACTTCATCAACTTGCTGTGTAACGAGGCTTATGAATGTCTGGTTCCACTCATTGCGGACGTTTTCAATCTTATTGTTAATTTCAGTACTATTGGCAACGATGTTCACAATGTTGTTGTTAACTTCACTGTTGTTAGTGATACTGTGCTGTAAGCGTTGGTCAAGGTACTGGTTAAATACATCATTATCATTGATAATGTTCTGGGTAATTGCTTGGATGTGATTTTGTATTTTTTGCTCGAAGCTGTTGTCAATTTCCTGACTAACGTACTGGTTAAGCTCAGTATTGTTGACTATATTCTGAGTTATTAAGCTGATGTTGTTGCGTATCTTTTGCTCAAAAGAGTTGTCGATTTGCTGATCAACGTGCTGGTCGATGTACTGGTTGAGTTCTTGCCGATTTAGGATGTTGTTGATGATTAATTCAACATTATTACGTATGTTTTGCTCGAAGGAATCGTTGATTTCCTGGCTAACGAACTGGTTAAACTCACTATTATTATTGACAAGGTTTTGTGTAATTAAGCTGGTATTGTTGCGTATGTTTTGCTCAAAGCTTTGGTCTACTTGCTGATTAACATGCTGGTCAATGTACTGGTTGAGTTCTTGCCGATTTAGGATGTTGTTGATGATTAATTCAACGTTGTTACGTACTTTTTGCTCAAAGCTTTGGTCTACTTGCTGATTAACATGCTGGTCAATATACTGGTTGAGTTCTTGCCGATTTAGGATGTTGTTGATAATTAACTCAACGTTGTTGCGTACTTTTTGCTCAAAGCTTTGGTCTACTTGCTGATTAACGTGCCTATCAATGTATTGGTTGAGTTCCTGCTTATTAACAATATTGTTAATAATTAACCCGATGTTGTTACGTACCTTTTGCTCGAAGGTTTGGTCTATTTGCTGATTGATATGCCGATCAATGTATTGGTTGAGTTCCTGTTTATTGACAATATTGTTGATAATTAACCCAATGTTATTACGTATCCTTTGTTCAAAAGTTTGGTCAACGTATTGGTTGATCTGCTGGTTAATTTTCCTCGATATTTCAACGCTGATCTTATCTTCCACAAGCCTATCTAAGTATCCAGACCAGCTTTGCAAGTGCTGGTTGAGACTAAACTCCATCTGTTGTATGTAGGCATCCATTGAAAACCTGATCTTCGCTACTTCGACAGCTAGGTTTTTGAAGTGCTTCTCATAGTTCTTCAGGAGCCAATTTTCGAGCTGATCCCAATACTTAGCTTCTAGGGTTACATCAGCTTCATCTCTCACGTTGATAGATGCATTAATTTGCTGTAACTGCTCTTCCCACTTCTTCTTGAACTCCTCTTCGTTAAAACGGAAGGTGAACTCTATCGAACTGTTCACACCTACTGCTTCACGATTTCCAGATCCACTTGTACTTTCAATATTGGTAACAGTTACAGTTTCGGTTGTAATAGTCTTTTCTTGCTTCTGTTCTTTGACCTTATAGTTCTCAGTCCATTCAGTCACACTGATTGACTCTATTGCCAGAATAATTTGTCCTTCATTATCTTCTTTATAAGTGTCAACAAATAAACCTGTTAATGTGGTTTTTTCTTTGACCTCTAAAACGACTTCATCTTTGAGACCATTTAATGAAACCCAAGTTTCTTCAACTTCAACTCCAGTCAACTTGGTAATAAATTTTCCACCTGTGACCCAAATCAAAGCCCAAGGTTCTATATTGAATTTCTTATTATCTGACCAATAGCTGGCATTACCCTCACGAATTTTAATTCGATAGTTTCCAGGGTTTAATTCAACTGAGTTGGAACCAGCTTGTTTCACAGTAGACAGGTATTTTTCATCCAGCACATAACAATTACGCTTACTATCTACTGTTATGGTCTGAGGATTAAAAAATGGCTTATTACTGGTAATTAAAAGGTCAATTAAACCGCTGTTATCGTTATTGTTCACATCAAAGAATAAGGCGTTGAGAACCGCCCTTTCTTTAACTTCTAACTTCAAAGTATCATTGTATCCATTTAAAGTTGTCCAAGTTGCGCCTACCTCAAAACCTGTGTTTTTATTGATAAATGTACTACCATCAATTCCATATATCCAAAGTAAAACGAAAGGTTCACCTTGTGTTTGAGTCTTTGCATAACTGTAACGACCACCAGTAATTCTGATATCAAAAGTGCCTTTTTCAAAGGTAAAGGAAGTTGCAACATTTTGTTGCAAGTTGTTCATTTGATCAGCGTTGATAACGTAACAATTGTTTTTGGTATCGATGGTTAAAATACTCACGCTTTCCTCCTTAATAGCTTTTGTTTCGTGCAATTTTTCGTCTGACTTGACTTCTGATGTGATTTCAGTTGTGACTACCGTAGCTGGTTCATAAACAGAAATACCTGCCCAACGACCGATAGGATCAGTTGTAGCAACTAAAGTTCCTTTTCCAGTAGTAGTATCAATACGGATTAATTGACCGTCTTTACCTAAGTTAAAGAAGTTGCCAGTCACACCATAGAGGACATCACCAACAAATTCCATGCTCGCAAGATCGGCAAAGCCAATATCGCCGATAGTTGTGACTTCACCTGTATCGAGGTTGCAGCTTGCTAATAACTTCTTCTTGTCGTAACCGATCAAGGTAATATAAGTTTTGCTATCAGGAGCAAAAGCAACTTCACCACAGTTGTAATCTTTATTTGCTACCGTTACTATTGGCGTCCCTTTACCTGTTTTAAGATTGATAGCAATCAGTTGTTTAGCAGTTGTGGCGTAAAGGGTATAACGCTGACGATTATATGCTAAGCCTGCTGCACCAAAGCCAAGATCACCGATTACGGTAGCATCACCTGAATTTACATCAATTTTAACGAGTCGAGTTTTGTCACCCTCTCGATCAAGTCCATAGAGTTGTGAACCGACAAAAGCAATGTCAGAAACTTCTGTAACTATCTCGCCAATAAAAGTCGCTTTACCTGTGACTAAATCCAGAGTATAAAGTTTGCTTAATTCATTGGAGACACAATCTTGGATATAGACTGCTCCTGGTTGGAGCTTAATAGTTTTAACTGTGCGACTACCACAGATAACTTTTTCTAAAACTGTGCTAAAACCGTTAATCGTGTCTCTCTTTGTAAAAGATTGCCCACCTGTTGAAGTTGCAAGTCTAGCGTATTCGGCTTTGATACTTTCTTGATGCTTGCTCTTAGAAGTTCCAAAATAGGTGTGAATGGTCACTCCTGCTGTTTGGGATTTTTGGATGGCTAAATTAGCAGCTTTAATATCTTCTTGTTCTGTTTTATCTCCACCTCCTTCAAGTGCTTCATCACCAAGATAAAAGATAGCTCGTGCTGCACCTTGGCGCCAATCAAAATAATCTGAGATGTCTTCAATAGCGCGAGCTGCATCTTCTTGCGCGCCTGCAGACTTTAGTTCTCCTCTTTTTCTACCCCGGAGTTTAGACTCAGATACATTAACCTTTTGAGTGAGATAAGCTCTGATAGTTTGGTCAAAGTTTGTGCCTTTCCAAATACCTTCTATGCCCAACCAAACGACTCTTAAATCTGCAGGACAACTGGATTTAGCTTTGGCGATCGCACTGGCAGCAGCATCACTCAGAGCCTGGGCTTCATCTTTCATCGAAGGACTAGTATCGATGACGATTACTAAATCAACAGCAGGTATGGAGTTTGCTTTTTTATTCATGCTTGTTTCCTTCTTCTTTTTGTGCATGAAACTAAAGAATTTCATATTTGCAGAGGTTTACGAATTTCAAGCTAAAGGAATGAAAACCCAAGCAGTAGACAGATTTTTTTGCTGATAATTGTGTAAAAAATACTGATTTTGTGTGTTTATTAAAACATTTTTTTATAACAGGACAAAGACATAAAATTCATATATTTGTATTGACTATGAAGTAATGTTTGTTATATTTTTCTTGTTTGTCAATACATCACTAGTTTAATTTTGGAGACTTAATGTTACAAAGATTGTTTATTTGCACAATTACAAAATATTTGTCAATACATAAAGTTCATATCTTTAAATTTAAGTACATTAATTATCAATAAATAAAATATAAATTATTTATTAAATATTTTTAGATTAGGTAGCAATTCATTGTATGCGATGGTTTATTAATTGTATAGGGTAGTTTATTATTAGTTAAACTTGATCAAGACAATGATTGCCCAAGAAATTATCCAACGGTATGCAGCCCAACAAAGAGATTTTCAACACTTGAATTTAAGCCAGATTTCTTTACAGGGTGTTGATTTCAGTGGAGTTGATTTTAGTTATGCTAACCTCAGTAGTGCCAATCTCAGTGAGGCTAACTTGAGTTGTGCCACACTGATTTGGACAGACTTGAATCGAGCAGACTTCCAAAAAGCCAATTTAACTCATGCAAATCTGTTGAATGTGAGTCTCTTGTGGGCAAACTTGAGCCACGCTGCTCTCATGAAGGCGAACTTAACTGGCGCTCACTTGAATTATGCTAAGCTAGACTCAGTATGCTTACGAGAAGCAAATTTAACAGAGATTGATTTAGAAAAGGCATGTTTGACCCAAGCAGACTTAACTAGGGCAAATTTGTTTAAAGCAAATCTCAAAGCAACAGATTTCACTGGTGCTAGTTTTGATAATGCCAATCTTCGCCAATCTAATTGGGAAGGAGCTACTTTATCTGCTGCCTCTTTACGAAGAGTTGATTTGGAGGGAGCGCAATTACAGGATACTATTTTAAAGGGAGCTGACTTAACTGAGTCAGATTTAATTAATGCCGATTTGAGTAATGCAGATTTGAGCGATGCAATTTTACGTCAAGCTGCCTTGGAATTAGCTTGTTTGTTTAATGCAGACTTGAGTCGTGCTGATTTAGAGTTAGCGTCTTTATTTAATGCCAACCTAGAGGAAGCAGTTCTTAAGGGAGCAAATTTAACTGATACTGATTTAAGGCGTGCAAATTTCACAAATACTCAATTAGAGGGGGTGAATTTTTCCCGCTCTCGCGTTAAGGGAGCGCTGTTTACTGATGCGATTGGGTTAACTCCTCAACAGAAGCAATGGTTGAGGGAGAATGGAGCATTAAATATTCCTGACTTGTAGATGGATGGAAGAACACTGCAGGGTTTCAGTACCTAACCTATTGTGCGTTATGCTCATTATGCTCATTAAAGCAAGTGGACTTGGAGAAACTGATTTAATATTTTTGAAATACTGAACTTGTAGGAGTAAATTTCTCTTGCTCTGGTGAAGTGGTACTTTTTACTCATGCTGTTAGCTCAATTGCCCAACAAGAATAATGGCTGAAAGGTAAACTCAACTTTAAATATTTCTATTTTTGAATATAGATGAGGAGCATAGAACAAATTCTCGAAAGTACCGAAGCGTTGGTTATTAATAAAACAGGAAAACCACTTTCGTTTATACAAAAATCTGTCCTAGCGGCATCTTTATCGGAAACCAAAAAAAATTATGCACAAATTGCTTTAGAAAACAATTATTCAGAGAATTATATTAGGCAATTGGTTGCTCCTAAACTATGGCAACTACTTTCTGATATTCTTGGGGAAAAAGTGAATCGAACTAATTGTCGGGCTGTGCTAGAGCAACGACTAGAAGGTTCATCTTTACAGCCAATATCCAAGCCTAGACAGGCAACGCGACAAAAGATAGATTTAGAATCCCCAGAAGGACAAGTTCCTCTTTCTTCTACCTTGTATATTGAACGGGACTTAGAACGAATCTGTTATCAAGAAATTCTTCGACCTCGTGCATTTATCCATATCAAATCACCACGAAAGATGGGGAAAACTTCTCTCATGGCAAGAATTCTTGCTCATGGAAATTCCCATAGTTATCATACGGTACGGTTAAGTTTACATCGTGCTGAGACAGAAGTTTTCACGTCATTAGAAAAATTTTTGCGTTGGTTCTGTGCTAATATCACTTACCAATTAGAAATAGAGCCAAAGCTAGAGGAATATTGGGATGAAGATATGGGTGCTTTAATGAATTGTACTATTTATTTTCAAAAGCATTTATTACAGAAAATTTCTCATCCTGTGATTTTGGCATTGGACGAAGTCAATAAATTGTTTGAATATCCTAAGATTTGCCGTGACTTTCTAGCACTATTGCGTTCATGGTATGAGGAAACAAGAGATATTTCAAATTGGGAAAAGTTGCTAATTGTTATTGTTATATCTACTGATGTTTATATTAACCTAGATATTAATAAATCTCCCTTTAATATAGGGTTAGCAATTAATTTACCCCCTTTTACAAGTTTGCAAGTTGAAGATTTAGCAAGGCGTCACGGACTCGAAATCACAGTATCTCAATTAGAAAGATTAATGGAACTCACGGGAGGATTTCCTTACTTAGCGCGGTTGGTGTTTTATCATAGCGTACAACAGCAAATTCCTGTAGAAAATTTACTGCAAAATGCTGCAACTGATATAGGAATTTTTAGTAAGCATTTACAAGAACAGTTATGGTATCTTCTACAAAATCTTGACTTGCTTGATGGTTTTCAAAAAGTTATAAGGGCAACTGCACCGATTGCCTTAGAACAAGAAGTTGCATTTAAGTTAAAAAGTCTGGGACTAGTCTATTTAGAGGGAAAAACTGCAACAGTTAGCTGTGGTTTGTATAAAAAGTATTTTAGTGATTATTTTACGAAAAAGTTAGATATGGATGTTACGAAAAAATAACTTAGGGACTTCCAATGAAGAAAATATCCATTACTTTTTTCCGTATATTATTTTTATGATTATATTATTTTTATGATTTTCCTGTTTTCTATTTCTCAACAATGCTCAATTATGATGAACTCAACACCTAAACCCTCAACTACCAACAACTCCAAAGGATATTTAACTGAATTTCAGTAAGCCATTCTTGAAAAAAGCCAAAATTTTGTTGGTCGTGTGTTCGTCTTCACCGACATATCCAACTTTCTCCACTGCCACAATCGGGGTTAGTTTACCATTGTCAGCACACCCGGTAGTGGAAAAAGTGCGATTGTGAAAGAAGTATTGGAAAATTGCCTTGAAGAGGGCAGGAGGCAGCTATGCTGAAAGTTCAATTACAGGGGGATTCTAACCCCCTGTAATTGTAGACCACTAAATCGAAGATTTTAGTGGGGGTCTTAAACCCATTTTGGGCGTCGCATTTGGGACAAAAAAATGAGCCAGGCTTAATAACCCCACCGACTAACGACCACGATGAACAAATCAACAAACAAAGCCTGGCTCATTTTCCCAGAAGGAACCCTGTAACGGCAAAAAGGCTTACTTTAAAACTTTTCTTTCCTTCTGCCCTCTGCCATCTGCCTTCTGCCTTGCCCGAAGGGCTAATAAATTTTCTACTCTCCAGCCCGTTGACGGAGAGATCCATTATAGTCTCTAGCATCCCAGCTTCTGCGACTTCCTCCGCAAGCAGTTGACCTTGGGAGCATCCTAGAGTGAAGATAATAAGAACTAGACCTCTTGCTCAAATAGGAGGCGACTATTATGTTGCCCTATCCTTGTTCGTCTCTTCGTTGATTGAGAGAACAAAAGGGTAAGGAAGACGGTTACACACTCAATAATCAAGCCTGCTTGTGCAGGCTTTGTTTGTCTAGCAGCTACAGGAACGCGCTTTGCGCGCATCTGTACTGACTATGACTCAACGGTCACTTTTGTAAACAGTCTATTTTTCAAAAAAGCAAGTTCAGTGAGGGATGGCTGTGGAGACAGTTGTGGAAAAGCAGAAGCTAGGTGTAAAAGTAGGTATGAAAATTGGCGATCGCATCCGCGTTAAAGAATCCGTCATAATTTACCATCATCCTGAGCATCGCGGTAAAGCTTTTGATCTCAAAGGCACAGAAGGGGAAGTGGTAGGTATTCTCAATCAATGGCAAGGTAGACCTGTGAGTGCTAACTTGCCGATTCAAGTTCAGTTTAGTAAAAAATTTAAGGCACACTTGCGTGAGAATGAGTTAGAAATTATCTAAATCACTTGTTTGCGGCGAAGATACTGCATTTTCTGATATCTCTGTTGAAAATAAGTAGCCTCCTTTTGGCAGGAGGCTGTAGGTTACTTTATTGACATTCAACTTTAACGACAACTACATTATTACCAGAGATTGTGAAGAACCCGTGGAGCGCAAAAGCTAAACGCTGTAATCTATAAGGCTAATTTTGGAATCATCCAATATTCGCTGATGTATAAACTGCTGAATCTATCTTTTGCGAAACCACTGCATGATATTGAGTTCGCCGCGCATTCTTTTTAGCTCTTGACGATGGCGCTCTGCGGTCGTGTTATACCATTCACAGTGTTGTTGAAAATCTGACCGCACCTGAACTTCTTGATAAAACTGATGAGTTGTTTGGTAAGTCGCGAATGTGTCCTCAACTTCCGGTTGAGGAGCAGGTATAATCCGGGGTAACTCTTGAGACATAATTCTGATTAAGTTAAAACTTAGAAGTTAAAACAGAGAAATTTTTCTATAAATCTTTATCTATTATTACTTACTCAAGACTGACCCACTCATAGCCATCCGCGCAAGCGATAAGCGGAAATCCCAACATACTCTTTTAAAGCAGAGGTAAATAGGGATAGGTTTTCGACATCAGGCAATACATTCAGTAACGCCGATTTTGGAGTGCTAGTAAGTTCTTGCAAATCACCTTCACTAATGAGAAAGTCAGTAGGCGCCGGAATAGCATCAATGTCTTGATGACGGAAAATAAGGAGCGATCGCGGCATATGAATTGCGGAAGTCACCAGCAAAATGCGGCGAATGCCGCGAGACTCTAAAATTTTTTTGACATTGACCGCATTTTGATAAGTGTTGAGGGAATCAGGTTCCTGTACAATGACTTCTTCTGGTATCCCAATAGAGGTGAGAATTGTCGCCATATCCGCCGACTCAGAGGAACCGCTTCCTCTCCAATTGATGCGACCACCACTGAGAATAATGATAGGAGCTTTTTTTTGGCGGTAGAGTTGAGCAGCATAAACGACGCGATCGCCTGCTTCATTTAAATCTACAGTTGGTCGTGGCGGGAAAGCTGATTTGGTCGCACCACCCAAAACGACAATCGCTTGTGCCGTTGGTATTTCAGTCAGTGGAAGATTTTGCCATTCCAGAGACTGCACAAGCAAGCGAGAAACCCAGCCATTACTGCTTAATAACAACAGAATCAGTGCTAGCGTGATCGCCAATGCTGCAGTACGCGGTCGCTTCCATAACATGAAAAGTCCCACCAGCAAGCATAGGCAAGCCAGTCCCAAGGGATAGAAAAACAGTGGCAGTAACTTGGAGAGATATAAAAACATTATGGTCGCTATCTTCGGTTGGGGTGATAAGGGGGACGAGGGGATGGAGAAGTCAATAAACAAGGGCTACTCTTCCTTATCTCCCCTATCTCCTTCAGGCTGAAGCGGCTACCTTTGCCAAAACCTGAAATTAATGGTTCCAGGGCGGCGACGGTAACGGCGAGTGGTTTTCCTGATTTGCCGTCTGCGGGGTTTCTCACTGGCAATTTCACCTTCTTCGGTGGTTTCTTCTAACCCTTCTTGTGGGATCTGAGTTCTTGATTCTTCCTTGGCTTGCCACCAAGCAATAATCCAGCCCCCACCGATGCCGCCGATCGCACCCAAGAAGATACTCATAGGTGGTTGATACCCTACGAACGCAAAGGCAAGTAAGAAAAATAACCAATACTTCAAGCCTGCATCAACACCCTCAGAGGTAGCTACTGTTTGAGGCTGTGGACCTGTTTTCGTTGATGCTGTTACCAAGCCTAGGGCTAAACCACCTAAGACACCCAGAAAAATACTGAGGGCTGGGTCGTATCCTGTACTCAAAAATATCAGTGCAAAAAATAACCCAAGTAGGATTTGAGTGACGAAGTTTGGTGAGAAGTTAAGCTTTGGTGGTGCCATGAGGTAAAGCCTATTACCGTATTACATCCTTTAATTGTGCCTCTATTGGTTGAGTTGTATCCAAAATTTTAACGAGTTGTTTTTCTTCCTCAGTAAAAGGTTCAGCTTGCTGAAGCTGAGATTTTAATAGACTAGCAGTCGCATCAGCAATATCACCAGTACGGTTATCTAGTCGCTGTTGCAAAACTTCTAATGGTGCTGCGCAGGAGACTATTTGGAGAGGTAGTTGATGCTCTTGAGCTTGGACGATCGCTTCCTGACGTAACTGCTGTCGGTCATACTTAGCATCTAATATCACTACGTAGCCTTCTTTTGCTAACAAAATCCCTAATTTTAACAGCCTTGCATAAGTTTTTTCCGTCATTTCGGCTGTGTACAAATCATCACCGCCACGTTCCAATAACGGAATTCCTGCCAAATGTTTTCGCACTGCATCCGAACGAATGTGAATTGCCCCCAATTGACGACCTAAATAGCGTGCTGTTGTACTTTTACCAGAACCGGACACACCTGACATCAAAATCAGCCGTCCTTGACGAGGTTTTGTGTATTCCCAAGCCAGCTTGTAATAATTAGCGGCTTTTTTTGCCATCTCCTCCTTCACAGAAGAAGGTACGCCTGGATCATCTAACAAAAATGAAGTCACCTTTGCCCGTACGTAAGATTGACGGCTCAAATAGATGGGCAACACCTGCAACCCTTCCCAATCGCCAGTTTGTTCCAGGTACGTGTTCAAATACGCATTGCTCAAGTCGGGACGCTGCTGACCTTCCAAATCCATCACAGCATAAGCAATGTCGAACATCACATCGACAAAGCGAAACGGCTCATTAAACTCGATGCAGTCAAACAGCCAAATTTTATCTTTCCACAAACAAATATTTCCTAGGTGCAAATCCCCATGGCATTCTCGAATATGGTTATTTTGGATTCTGCTGTGAAAAAGTTCACGGCGGTCTGCAAAAAATTTATCTGTAGACTGCTTTGTTTCCTCAAACTGTTCCCGCGTCTGGGGACCACCGATATATTTTTCCGTTTGCTCGTAGTTTTCATCAAACGCAGCCCGAACTTGCTCCACCTCACCAAAAGAACGAATATAATCATTCGTTACCGTTTTAGTAGTATGGTACTGAGCTACGACCCGTCCCAATTCCTCCACAAGAGCCTCATTTAACTGACCCTGCTCAAACATTTTGTTAAACAGTGTCTCATTGGGAAACTGGAGCATTTTCAGCACATATTCCACTGGTTCTCCCGTTCCTCCCAGCTGGTATTGTTCCCCTATTAAAGTCACAGGGAACACCTCTAAATAAAGTTCTGCAGCGCCGCGCTGATTCAAACGCAACTCTTCCTGACAAAAATGTTGCCGCTTTTCTAAAGTTGAATAATCTAAAAAGCCAAAATTAAGAGGCTTTTTCACCTTATAAGCATAATCTCCAGTCAACAGTACATAAGAGATGTGCGTCTGAACCAATTGAATGGGTTCCTTCACCTGATGTGGATAAAACCCAGGCTGCAACATCTGCTGAATTAAAGGGGGAAGAGAAACTTCTGTCATTTTTTGTAGGTGCTCTTGGCAGTTTAAATAACAAAAAACCAGAGGTATGCCCCCTGGTTTCATCGGTAACTATAACAAACTTTAGGTATTTCAGCTCGCAGATTCTGTTCCTGCATCAGAACTACCTTGTGGGGGCAAAATAGTAAGAACAGATTGCCCTGGTTCACCCATATATTTGGCACCCGCAGGTAGGGGGAGTTGCTCAACGGTTAAACTATCTCCTATGCGTAGGTTAGAGACATCAACCTCAATCACTTCAGGAATGCTTTCTGGTGGACAACGCAGCTGCAAGAGTGTAATGTGCGTGTCTAAGACGCCACCTTCTTGCTTCACGCCCACTGGTTCTCCTACAAAATGCACAGGCACTCCCACATCAGTATCGCCATGACCTGCAACGGCGAAAAAGCTGAGATGGAAAGGCGTACCTTTTGCTGGATGAGACTGAACTTCTCTTAGCAGGGTTTTTCCACGCCAAGGAATATCAGTCACATTGAGGTCAATCAAAGTGTTATTAACCGAACCTTTGATGAGCAGGCGCTCAACGACTTTAGCATCAAGGACTAGAGCAATGGACTCGGTACCTTGATGACCGTAAAGATTCGCGGGGATTTTGCCAGAACGGCGCAAAGCATTGGGCTTACTGCCTTCTGGTCGCTTTTGACAATCGACTGTTAGCTCCATTTTCGGATTTTAGATTTTGGATTTTAGATTCTGATATTATCACTCAGTACGGACGCAATGCCTTGCGTCCCTATGCACTTAGCAATGAAGCGGGCGTACCGTCAGGGTGTAATAAAGCACGCTTTGGACCGTGGATGGGGTCTTCTACAATGATAGTTTGGTCGCGGCTAGCTCCCAAGGAGACGATCGCGATCGGGACTTCTATCAATTCTGCCAAGAATTTTAAGTAGTCTAGCGCTTGCTTTGGTAATTCTTCCAGGGAGCGGCAATGACTCGTTGAGGTACGCCATCCAGGCACGGTTTTGTAGATAGGGCGACACCGTGCAAATTTACGGGCACTGCTAGGAAAATGTTCGCAGCGTTCGCCATCTATCTCATAAGCCACACAAACTTTAATTTCCTCAAGTTCGTCGAGGACATCCAGTTTGGTGATTGCTAGACAATCCATACCGTTAATGCGAACAGCATAGCGACCGATAACAGCATCAAACCAGCCACAACGTCTCTGACGTCCGGTGGTTGTGCCAAATTCAGCACCACGTGTGCATAACAGTTCTCCCACGTCCCCTTGTGTTTCCGTGGGGAAAGGTCCCTCACCAACCCGAGTGGTGTATGCTTTTGCTACCCCAATCACTCGGTCTACCATTGTTGGTCCTAACCCTGTACCGACACAAGCTCCCCCCGCCACTGGGTTGGAGGAGGTGACATATGGGTATGTCCCATGATCCAAGTCGAGGAGCGTACCTTGTGCTCCTTCAAACAAGATATTGCGCCGTTTCTGAACCGCGTCGTATATTTTCAAGGATGTATCAACAACGTACGGTCGCAGGCGTTCTGCATACCCTAGGTACTCGTCAATTACCTGTTTGGGGTCTAAAGGCGGTAGGTTGTAAAGCTTTTCTAGAATGACGTTTTTGTAATTGATTGTCCACTCGAGCTGTTCACGCAGTCCTTCAGGGTCCATTAAGTCTAGAACCCTGATACCAGTCCGCTCTGATTTATCAGCATAAGTTGGACCAATCCCTCGACCAGTCGTGCCAATTTTATGGCTTCCCCTACGCTCCTCTGATGCCTGGTCGATCAATCGGTGATAAGGCATCGTGATATGAGCTGTCTCAGAAATGAGCAGGTTGCGAGTGGAAACACCAAGTGCTTCGAGTTGGTCAAGTTCTGCTATCAAAACCTGTGGATCTATGAC
This sequence comes from Nostocales cyanobacterium HT-58-2, assembly GCA_002163975.1. GTDB lineage: Bacteria > Cyanobacteriota > Cyanobacteriia > Cyanobacteriales > Nostocaceae > HT-58-2. Next base: position 1,970,939 of record CP019636.1, read on the forward strand.
TGTCCCACAGCCGATCATACACTCGGTATTTGGATACAATATACCAGAGGGAATCAAGTGCAGTTTGAAGGTCTGACCCTTCACTACAATTGTGTGTCCGGCATTGACACCCCCTTGGTAACGTACGACAACATCTGCGGAGCGGCTGAGTAAGTCTGTTATTTTACCTTTTCCTTCGTCGCCCCACTGGGCACCGATAACAATGACGTTAGCCAAGTGTTTATTAAAGAGCTAAAGTTTCCACAAACAATTATTATTAGCAAATTTTTTGAATCCTGTCAATGTTTTGTTGTCTGCATCTTCATAGAGAATTGATATTACATTGGTATCACTGAGTTTTATTTGCTTTTCCCAAGCATCATCTTTTCGACTAAAGACTGCCACAATTTCTCGGGAAGAATGGCGTGCAAAAGGAAAAATAACTCACCATAAGGAGAATAACGCAGTCTTCCAGAGACATCATTTGCTGCTCGATAAATTGTTTTGGCAACACCTTCTGCTTCTGGCAGCGAATCATTGATTTTTTGCATAAAGTCCTTCACTTGGTTGATCATCTGTGTATACTCAGCATGAGTCGCCCAAACTGTACCGTGATGAATAAAATTTGTCTTGATGCCGCCAGGTTCAATAATTTTGACGTGAATACCAAAGCGACGTAGCTCATAGCTTAGAGATTCAGACAGCCCCTCTACTGCCCATTTTGTCGCATGATAAGACGAGGTAAGCGGGAAGGCAAGACGACCCCCGATGGAAGCAACATTGATGATTGTGCCTCCCCCCTGCCGGCGCAAAACTGGAAGGATAGTTTGGATAGTGGTTATCAACCCAAAAACATTCGTTTGAAACTGATGCTCTAACTGCTCAGGTGTAACACCTTCAAGCGGTCCCATGAGTGCGTACCCAGCATTGTTAACTAGCACATCAATGCGCCCAAAATGCTCTAATGTTTTGTGGATGGCAGACGTGATTGTTTCAGGGTCAGTGACATCAAGAAATGGGCAAATCACTCCTTTTACTTTTGCCCAATCTCCTGCTTTGTGAGGCGATCGCATAGTTGCTGCAACATTCCAACCTTTTTGAAGGAAGTATTTTGCGGTTGCTTCACCAATACCACTCGAAGCGCCTGTAATCAAAACGGTCTTACTCATCGTTGACTTCCAGAAATCTAAATACTGCTATGGTGAAGCGTAAACTATGGAGTATACTCCACAGTCAAGTTGGTTCTTCAAGAGATGGATTGATGCAATGCTAATTGGTGAACTATCCAAAAAAACAGGTTTGTCGAAGGACACAATCCGCTTTTACGAAAAAATAGGGCTGATTACTGCCAGTGAACGCCAAGCAGGAACAAGAGCCTACAAAGAGTTCAGTGCAGAAATGGTTGAGCGTCTTATGATGATTCACCAAGGCAAAGAATTGGGCTTTACTCTCGGTGAGATGAAGCATCTACTAGATGAATGGAAAGACCAGACCATTCCAAAACAGGAGCAAGTCCGAATTATTGAACGTAAACTGGAAGAGATTACTGAAAAGATGCGTAACTTAGAAAACATCAAAACCTATTTGTCTTCCAAGCTGCTTCGATTGCAAGAAGAAGTGACTTAGAAGCACCCCACTGGGGGCGATCGCTATCCTCACACAACCAAAAATCTATCCCGATGTTAGAATCATTGCAACTAGCGGAGTGTTGTTAAGTGAAGAGATTGCCTCAATCACTGCTATGGTGATTCAAACGTTTCTGTCTAAGCTTTGCACAGGGAACTAGTTATTACAAACAATTCACGGCGTCTTCAGTGAAAGATAAAATAATTTTATAAGACAACTTCTTACCATATTTTGTTTTTTTATTTGTTAGTGTTAATAATAATTAAAATTTTTGGTTTTGTTAAAAGACCACTATGGCTCTATACGCAGAATTACACAGACATTTGGGCGGGTCCGTTGTACCCCGTATTTTATGGCGCTACTTCGAGCGCCATGCGCCCGATTTGATTTCCCGCTTTACTGATTATTCAGCATTTGAAGAGTTTTACACGCGTCCACGCAACACTCTAGATGAATATCTGGAGCTGCACACCTTGGTAGAAAGCGTACAAACTGTGGAGACTTTGCCTTACTTCATCTACCGTTTAGTGAGGGGTGCTTATATCTTTGAAAATTTGGCTTATCTGGAGTTGCGCTATACTCCTTATCTACGAACACCAGAGCATCTAAGTCAATCTGAAAGAATTGACAAGATGGCAGAAATTGTGGAAGTGGTGGGTAGAGCAAGCCAAATTTCAGAGTATCCAATTGTTACTAGCCAAATTCTCTGTATGCATTCGCGCTTACCTTTTGAGGTCAATAAAGCGATTGTCGATTTGGCTGCGCAAAAGAGACAGTATGTTTGTGCTGTAGACGTGGCTGGGGGAGACAGCTACTATGCAGAGCGCATGGATGAATGGACTCATTTATATGATTATGCGCGCTCTGTTGGACTCAACACCACAGGACATCTTTATGAAACCACTGCTGGCTGCTATCCCCAACTCTTGCCGTATTTGATGAGGATTGGTCACGGTATCCAAATCCCCTTGCTGTATCCGGAGTTACTCAAAGATGTGGCTAAACGCGGTCAGTGTTTAGAGGTTTGCCCGACAACCTACCTAAAAACCGGGACTTTGCAGGATATACGTCAACTCAAGTTAGTTTTTGACCGTTGCTTTGATGCAGGGGTAGACATTGCTATTTGTACTGATAATGCTGGGTTACACAATGTGCGTCTGCCTTTTGAGTATGAAAATCTCTTAACTTACGACATTATTAACTTTGACCAGCTACAAGTATGTCAGGATGCAGCATTCCGTCATGCTTTTGCTTGGCCCCACAGACAACGTCCAGCCTCTCTGTTGAATGGGTTGCTAAATACACAACCTGCTAAAACCCTAGCTATGATGGAGTCGTGAATGACCACAGAAGTTTGAGCAGCAGACGGCCAAAAGAACGTTTTGAGCAATGAGGAGCTTTTCGCATACGCAAAAAAGTTATGAGCGGAGGAAACCTCTGCTCATAACTTCGGAGGATTTCCCTCCGTTATAAACACCTGGACAGCGCTAAATTCCTTCTGTAGCACCACCAGCTGTCTTCCATGCAGAAAGACCACCTGTTAGTTGTGACACACGAGCAAACCCTGCAGTTCGCAGCGCTTGTGCAGCATTGGCTGATTGCTCGTCATTATCACCATAAATATAGATATCCCGATTTTTAGCCAGAGAACCTGTTGCTCTTTTTACGAGTTCGTTTAGAGGGAGGGGAATAGCCCCTGATATATGTGCTTGATTGTATGTTTGCCGTTCGCGCACATCAACAATAGTGAAATTTGGTTGTCCCCAATCCAGACGAGACTTTACATCATGGACTTCGGTCTGGAGTGTGAAACCCCCTAATAAATGGTTTTCCATACGCATAACTCGATTATGACATTAACTGAAATCTACCAAAAATCGTATTTTTCTTGAGTTTTTTTTACAATTAATACATATTTCTTTTGACGCTTAAATAACTTAAATTAAGGATTTTTAAGTTATACAAAATTCTATAAAAATCTTGCAGTATTTCAATTCGCCTGGAACCTTTGTCGAACAAGGGAGGTTTTTGAAGAGCCTGGCATTCGCCATGTGACAATGAGGAAGACATTGAGGTAGATGATTTGTAGTTGTCATAACAGAGCAAATACCAACTTATTAGCGATGAGCACTCGTCCAATATCATGAGTCATCACATATATAAGCGCAATAGATTTAAGAGCTTACTGATACTTGGCGTTATTTGGTTGTTAGGGGCGCTGTGCGATCGCATTTGGTTTGCCCTGGATCACTCTATCCCTGCTTGGGATCAGGCAGATTATTTAACTGGTACTTTAAATTATTGGCGAGCGTTGCAATATCCCGAGTGGTGGAACCAGGAATGGTGGCAGAGTTTTTGGCTACTCTCCTCCAAAATACCGCCCTTAACCTACATCGTGACAGCAATCGTTCAGAATATCTTTGGCACTGGACCAGATCAAGCCACTCTGGTCATGCTATTCTTCAGTGCAATTTTACTCAGTTCCGTCTATGGGTTGGGGAAAGTGCTATTTAGTGAGTCTGTTGGGTTATGGGCTGCTGCACTCTGTCAAATTTTTCCCGCTCTTTATTTGCTGCGTCTAGAATTTCTGCTAGATTATCCCCTTGCAGCAATTGTTACCTTGAGTTTCTTTTGCCTCACTGTTTGGCGTGTAGGAGGAAAAGACACGGTGAAGGGGAGACACAAAGACGCAAAGAGAGAAAATTTCCCTGCTTCCTCTTCTTTACCTCCTTCTCTTCTCTGGGCTGGAGCCTTTGGTTTAACCCTGGGATTGGCGTTGCTGGTGAAGCAGACGGCGTTATTTTTTCTGCTGACGCCGATAGTGTGGGTTGGAGTGGGGGCGCTACGTCATCGACGATGGGGGCGGTTAGCGCAACTATTAGGGGCTTTATGCTTGTCAGTGTTGGTTTTTGGTCCTTGGTATCGCACGAATTGGCTAATTATCCTCACTTCTGGTAAGCGGGCGACAATTGACTCTGCAATTGCTGAGGGTGAAGCGCCACTCAACTCTTTGCAAGCATGGACTTATTATTGGCATCAACTTCCCCATCAAGTCTCTCTTCCTTTGCTACTGGTGCCTATCTTTGCATTGCTACTTTATTGGGGTCGCTCAGGAGAAAGTGGGAGGAAAGAAGCAGGGGAGAAGGGAGCAGGTGAGACAGCGCTGCAGGGAGTAGGGAGAAGGGAGAAAGAGTTATTGTCCAATAATTCTTTTTCTACCTTGTCCTCTGCTTCCCCGCTATCCTCACTCAAATGGTTGACAGTCTTCTTTGTAGGTGCTTATTTGCTGTCATCTTTGAACATGAATAAAGATGACCGCTACGTATTGCCCTATTTACCTGTTGTATCAATATTTTTAGCGTATGGGTTAACGCGTTTTTCTAGTCTTTTGGGTAAGCGCATCCGGTGGGGTACTGTTGGTTTGGCAGCAATACTGATGTTGCTGAACTTATTCCCTGTAGGAGGTGTTGTCGGTGGTTGGGTGACAAAAGCTTTGAGTCCTCAAGCCCAGCGTTATCCTTACATGAAAACAGAGTTGCCCCATCAGCAGATCATTACTCAAATTATCCAAACACAACCGTATTTACGTTCAACTTTGGGAGTGTTGCCATCAACGGCAGAAATTAACCAACACAATTTAAATTATTACGGGGCACTACAAAACTTTCAAGTTTACGGACGTCAGGTGGGAACCAGGAAAAAGTATGTTGATCAGGATGCGCGATCGCTTGAGTGGTTCCTCACGAAAACAGGTAAGCAAGGACCAGTCAAAGACGCTCAAGCTGCTATGGTAAAGAATGTAGAACAAAGCGGTTATTTCCAGCTCAATAAATCTTGGAATTTGACCGATGGCAGTGTTCTCAAGCTTTATCATCAAAAAACCCCAACGACAGAGGTAAAGCCAATAGGTGACAAAAGTACCTCGCCTGTTCATCTTGCCCTGTCACAAGTCACAGTTCCACAAAAAGCACCGCCAGGAGTCGCAGTCCCTGTAACCTATGAGTGGTACGGTTCTTGGGATGAACTGCAACACGGGTTAGTGCTACTGACTTGGCGTAAAAACGGTGAAACTCCTAGTACTGATAATTGGATACATGACCACGGTATCGCAATGAGCACTTTGCATCCTGGTGCAAAAAAACCTGAAGGGACATTTCAGGTGATTGAAAGAATGGCAATGTTGCCTCCTGCTGACATATCACCAGGAACATACACGCTAGAGGCAAAATATCTCAACAGATTGTCAGGAGAAAGTTATTCCATCTCAGTGCCAAAAGTAACACTGCAAATTGACTCTCAAGCAACTGCCACACCAGCACCTGAATTGGATTTAGTGACTCAATTAGAGACTTTAGGAGCTCAGTTACCCAAGGGAACAAAAGCTTTGGGGCAAATCTTTGAGGAAGTAGGACGTATTAATCAATACGACCCGATTCAGGATTATTTGGTACAAGCAAGGCTCACTTTGGAATATCGATTGCAGAATTTTGCCCCAAAGCGGGATTGGGCTTATGCTCTAGCGTTAGCAAACGTTTTACAGCGGCGAGTGGAAGGTGCGATCGCAGCTTTAAAACAAGTCATTCAGTTAGACTCACAAAATCCTTATGCGTATGCTTATCTAGCATTTGTCCAACTCTATAATTGGCAACCAGGAGTAGCCCAAAAGACCCTCAAACCAAGTTTAGCCAAAAATCCCAATTTACCCGAATTCAGAGGTCTTTCAGCTGTTGCAGCCCTGATGCAAGGCAATTTCGTGAAAGCATGGAAGGACTTTAATAATTCAAAATTCATAATTCAAAATTCAAAATGAAGAAATCAATAGAACTCTTGCAAAAGTCAATTTTTTTGAGATAAACCATAGATAAACACCAATGAACATCCGTATTTATCTGTGTAGCCTGTGGCAAGCCGCCTCCGGCGTCTACATCTGTGGTTCCTTTTAGACTTATTCGTATTTTTGCAGGAAGTCTAATAGCTTAGTCTCTTGCTCCTACCATCTCCGCATCTCTCCATCTTCCTCATCTCCATTCACTCACCTAGAGAAAGATTCATTCTTTGTGGAATTTTGCGAAAATCGAGGTGATGGCAACTGTTGTGGAGGTGGAGAATGACAGATGGCAGTGTAAGAATTGTCTCCCTAATTCCCAGTGGAACGGAGATTTTGGCTGCGCTGGGGTTGACGGATGTAATTGTTGGGCGATCGCATGAATGTGATTATCCCCCAGAAATCCAAAATCGCCCTGTTTGTACTCAAGCACGCATAAAAACTGATGCTCCAAGTCGTGAAATTCACGATAAAGTTAACAATCTGTTGCAATCTGCCCTGAGTATTTATCAAATCAAAACGGATGTTTTAGAAAAATTACAGCCGACTCACATCGTGACCCAAGACCAATGTGATGTCTGTGCTGTAAGTTTAAAAGATGTTGAAGAAGCAGTTGCCACCCTCACTCATAGCTCACCTCAAATTATTTCCTTACAACCAAATGTTCTGAAAGATATTTGGGAGGATATTCAGCGAGTCGCTAATGTCTTCAATGTAGATTCGCTGCAGTTGATAGAAAATCTTGAAGCTCGGGTGAAAATAGTAGACCAAAGAACACAAGGTCTTTCCCAAACAGAACACCTCCCGACTGTTGCTTGTATTGAGTGGACTGAGCCTTTGATGGTCGCTGCTAATTGGATTCCTGAACTGGTAACCTTAGCAGGAGGACAACCTCTACTTAGTATTACGGGTCAGCCTTCTGCTCCTTTGAAGTGGGAAACACTCATTTCTAGCAATCCAGATATTATCATTTTTATGCCTTGTGGCTTTGATTTAAAGCGCACCCGCCAAGAAGCCCAATTATTAAGTCAACATCCAGAATGGCAAAAATTACATGCTGTTCAAAGTGGGAGAGTTTATATTACGGATGGTAATTCCTACTTTAATCGTCCAGGACCTCGACTTGTAGAGTCTATAGAAATTTTGGGAGAAATTCTACATCCAGAAATCTTTCAGTATGGATACAAGGAACAGGCTTGGGAACTGTTATAGAACGAGATAAGAAAGAAGGAAACAGAAATTTTTCTTTTTCTAAGATTTTTTATCTTTTCAAGAAGCATGAAAAAAGTATTTCTTCTTTCTTTTATCTTTTTTGTAACCATTCAATAAGCGGTCTTAATGTTCCTGGCATTGCCGTTTCACCAACAGTAACTGTGTGTGTTTTCCCCTCATCTTCGACACTCAGGATGTACTGAAAACGGTCAGGTTGATTTGTCTGAGCGGTTATATTTTCAGGTAAATTGAAGAAATCTGCGGCTTCTACCAATTGGCGCAATTGGTCTGCTTCATTTTTTGGTATATTTTCCGTATCCACAGTTTTTGTTCTGCTTATCCCAGCAAAGCCACCCGTACGTTTCAATGATACCTGCATTTTCTTGCGCTCCGTCTTAATATCTTTTGCAAGAAATAGTAAAAACTGGGAAGAGAAATATAATATCTCCCAGTTTAGCAAGAAAAATCACTAGTGAATTATGAATGAAAACTCATGAAAAGTTTTATCATTCATAATTCATAAGCTCAAATAACTCCTACCTTTTGCCAAGCGTTTTGTACTGCTTCTTGTTCTTTACTATCTTCACCGTAAAGTTCTCCAGCCACTGTGATAGTTATCTTGGCAGCTTGTTTAAAATTGGCTTTGGAGCGTAAGCGATCGCGTAAAGTAATGTACCAGATTTTCCCAGCTTTTTCCCAAGCAAAGCCACCAATCTCTGTTGCTGCTAGGTAAAAAGCATAGTTCGGAATGCCTGAGTTAATATGGACGCCGCCGTTATCTTCTGTACCAGTGAAGATGTCTTTCATATGCGCTGGCTGAGGATCTTTACCCATCGTTGGATCATCATACGCTGTGCCTGGTGCTTTCATTGAGCGGATACCTACACCCTTAACATTGGGTGCTAATAGACCTTCCCCAATGATCCAATCAGCTTCCTCCGCAGTCTGATTTTTGACTCGTTGTTTGACGAGAGAGCCGAAAACATCAGAAAATGACTCATTGAGTGCCCCAGATTCTCCAAAGTATATGAGAGCAGCTTCATACTGAGTTACCCCATGAGTTAACTCATGCGCAATCACATCTATGGACTTGGTGAAGCGTTGAAACAGTTCTCCATCACCATCACCATAAACCATCTGGTCGCCATTCCAGAAGGCGTTGTCATATTTTACACTGTAATGTACAGTCGAGTCTAAACGCAGTCCCTTGTCATCAATAGAATTGCGCTCAAAAATCTCGCTGAACAAGTCAAAGGTTGCGCCAGCCCCATCATAGGCTTCGTTGACCATTACATCATTGCTGGGGGGGTCACCCTCTCCACGCACCAGCGTACCAGGTAGTTCTTCGCTGTTTTTAGCATCGAAGATGGTACGGCGCTTCTGTCCAGGAGAAACCGCAAAATTGACAGCACCTACGGCGTTCCGCCGACCGCGAAATTGCGCTGAAACATTTAATGTACGAAATGCCCATTCACGCTGCTGGGGATTACCACTCACTGCCACGTGTTCCAATATATGGGGTGGGACAATACAACAGATGGGGCATCTGGAGTAAAGTTGATGGTCGCAGTCAAACCCAACAGATTTTTTCTTTTTTCGAGCCATCTTAAAGATGTTCTCCTTTTGCTGATGTGTGATGGCAGATATCGGCTCTTACTCTCTATTGATTTGGAGTAGAGAATTCTTGCAAACAGTAAACCCCCTGATATTTTCTCGGTTCTATTTTCAGTAAGTCTATTAAGAGAAGACGGTACTTTCACAGGGTACTTTAAAAGGACTCACGGCACCTTGTTGCGTCAATTAGTTAATTCTCGTTCATAGAACCAACGGTTTTACATCATAGTTCCTGTTGAAAGGAAATTATATGGTTTATTACTGTTTTGTTACTACAAATTTGATAATTTAATCAATTTTTTAAAAATAAGAAGTAGGGTAGCACTCATGAAAGATAAAAACGCGATTCATCAGGAGTGTAGAGGACTACTCAAAGTTAATTACAGCGAGTCCACCCGCCTAAAACTGCTAAGCCGTAATATTTCCAGGGAACTGCTACAGTTTCAAAGCCAACTTTTGTCAGCATTTGCAAATGAGAATCTAAAGTAGCAAGTTGGTCTTGGCTGGAGTGCCCGTAAGTACTTGTCGCGCCAATTTTGGCACGAATTTCTGCGAGGGTTGTTCCCTGTTGAACCGCCCATTCTTCTCGTACTGACTTGTAAACTTCTGCTAAATTAGGTGATTCTGGCAGAATAGGGTCTGCATTCCAAAAGCAACCACCTTCGCAAAGACTGTCACTAATTCGCTGAAATAACTTCAATTTCATCTCATCCTTGAGATGGTGAATTGCCAACGATGAAACACAAGCATCAAATTTCTGATGAAAGCCTAATTCCTTTGGATCATTTGCCCAATCACCAAAATCTGCTTCTAGACAAGTCCACCTTTGCTCATATCCAGCTGCAGTAATTTTACTTAGGGCAAATTCCAGCATTCGGGGTGAATAGTCTATGGCAACAACTTGAGCCTCTGGGCAACACTTGAGTAACCTCATACTGAGTTCGCCTGTACCGCATCCTAGTTCCAAAATGCGACGACTTGTAGAAGGCAGACAATGCGTGATAACTGAGAGCATTTCATCATATCGCGGCAACAACTGGCGAATACCGATGTCAAAATCAGCCGTATCGGCAAACACTTCTCCAGGATATATGTGTTGCATAAGAATTTGTATTGATAGATACTTTTAATAATTCTAAATAAGAATGTCTCAAATGCTCTCAATAAGATTATTACAGCAATGAAAGCAGAAAGCCCACACCTTGAAGGTGTGGGGACGCCAGACACCTACGGAGGAGCCAGTGCGGTCTTGGGGAGCCAGTGCGTTGCGCGGGTTCCCCGCGTTGTAGCACCTGGCGTGTTTCCCCAAGTGGAGCATCTGGCGTTGGAAACCCTCCTTCAGTGCAGACTCATGAATGCGTTGCAGCTTTAGCTGCCGTGCCCATCTTTCAACGAATTCGGACAAACAGAGTTTCTCAGCCGCCGCCGCTTCTTGAAGGTTTTGATAGGCTGTGTCCGTTAACCCAATGGCTCGCTTCTTCTTAATTCCTTCATACAAAATAGGTACGTTCTTCAATCTTTTCTTGCCCATGTTCGCGACTCTTTAGTTCTTGGTGTTATACTAATGAGAGCGACAGGTGAAAGTCCAAGACAGGGTGTGCGGCAAATAGGGTTGAGCCTTTTGGCAGACAGTACCCCACTCCGTGGTCGAATCACAATACTTGCTGCTCGGTGGCGAAGTCGAGTTAAAACATAGCCAGAGTTTCTAACACAAACCAAATCCAGAAAAGCAAAATAATTTCAGAAATTAAGGTATCGTGGGGCGCACGAAAACCAGGGAAATGACAGAACCAGCTTCTAAGGCACTGTCTACAAGTACCTAACGCTTGGGGATGATGAAGCCCTCTGGGGCTATCTAAATCAAGCTCAAAACTTGGTTCAATAGAACGGGTTTTTGGTTTGAGGACTGCTCGCAAGAGATAGATAGTTTGAAGGTACGTCAATGAACCAAGAATCCCACGGCTTCATACCACATTGGAGCGAAGCGAAATGTGGTAGCCGTGGGAGCGTCAATGTATTACCTCTACAAAACAATTGTGCCTCTGCCTGTCTAAGTTATCCCACAAATATGCAACCGCCAAAACTCGACCAAAGCTGTATAATTGTTTAACATGGTAAAAGACCCACTAAATTGTGTGTGGTTGTGTGTTGTAAAACTTGGTTAATCAGTGGTCATGAGGTCAAATCCCTTTTGGCCACTTTGTTTTTTACTGAAATCAATTCAGATTCGCTAAACTTGCAAATCTTGATTTTTTCACTGTATTTTATACATAAAATTTGAGAAAGCTTTGAAAATGAGCGGTATTTTTTTCTCCCAAGCTTGGGAGAGAGACGACCTGAGGTGAGGGGGAATGAGGGAGGTTCTGCATTCGTACAAGAGGTCTAGTGACACAACAGGAATAACCATTAAAATGAGGTGGTTCATGAACCACCCCATGCTCTCAAAATTTCTTTGCTAGAAAACCATTAACTAAGCAGTGAGAACAAAGTCAACATCGCTAGTTCCACTCGTTTCTGACTGACCAGATGTCAGCTTCTGATCATTCACTTCAACAGCAAAAGGTGTGTCTTGTAGGTTGATATTGTAGTCAGTTTTGTCATTTGTATATCCAACGCTGGCAATCATTTTGCGACCTTGGTCTGTGTAAATGAAAGCTAACAATTGATTTTTTTGTTGCTGATTGTCGTAAGCCCAAATCACCATATACTGTCTGCCTTGATAATCGAAAATTTTAGGCGGACGATTGGGAGTGTAACGACCAGGATTACCAAAGCTTTTGTCAAGGAAATCTTGAACAGAGCTTTCTTCTACAGTTGCATAAGCAACTTCTTCTGGAGAGGTTGGTTCTGCATCTGGTTGGCTTTCATCAACGACTTCTTCTTTTCCACGGTTCCGGAAGTAATCTACTGCAGCTTTAGTTCCAATGGCACCAACGGCAGCGATTCCTGCACCGACGAGAACATTGCGAAGGAGGTTATTTTGATTACTCATCTTTTCTCCTCATGCTAAAAAACACCGTGGTCAATGGTAACATTACTAGTTATTTTTGTTAAAAAAATTCATTTTTTTAATAGATACGAAGATATGATCACTGACCTACTATCAGCCTTTGGGATACCAAATCAGCTGCTAATTGTATCGCTGCTTTCATACTTGTAGCATCAGCAATTCCCTGACCTGCAATATCAAATGCTGTACCGTGGTCAGGTGAGGTGCGAATGAAAGGAAGACCAATGGAAGTGTTGACTGCTCTATCAAATGCCATCAGCTTTACAGGTATTAAGCCTTGGTCATGATACAGTGCAAGATACGCATCTGCTGCTTTTGAGGGCTCAATGCTACCATACCAAGCTTGACCTGGCTTGACCCACATTGTGTCTGGTGGAATGGGACCTTCTAGCTGTAAGTTTGGTCGGTTTTTACGTTCTTGCTCTATCCAAGGAATCAACCAATCTTGTTCTTCATGTCCTAGTTGTCCCTGTTCGCCACTGTGTGGGTTTAAACCAGCGATCGCAATTTTCGCTGTTTGTAAACCAAAATCTTTCTCCAAACACTCCACCAACAAGTCTAATTTTTCCCTCATCAACTGCGATGTTAAGACTTGAGGGACTTGACTTAAAGAAATATGTGTGGTTACAAGCAGCGTGCGCAGTGTCCAGTTGGTGTAGGGCGATCGCGCTACAAATAACATTCCCACACGCTTTGCGCCTGAGTTCTGGGCTAAAAGTTCTGTTTGTCCTGGATAGTTATATCCTGCCGCCTTCCATGCTGATTTTGCAATTGGACCTGTGACGATACCATCAAATTGACCTGCGAGTGTTTGGGCAATGGCTGTTTCCATATAAGCAAAGCTAGCCCCACCACTGGCTGCATTACCCGTCCCAATGGAAATTTCACCCTGTATGTGCTTGTCCAATGGCACATCGAGGATTGATAGCTCTGCTGGATTTGCTAAAGACTGAGAATTTTCAACTAACTGTAATTGAGTATAAATTCTTGCTAATAAATCTCGACTACCCACAACTGTTATGTCACAGGTTTTGTGAATTTCCTGGTCTGTTAAAGCTTTCAAAATGACCTCTGGTCCTATTCCAGCCGGGTCTCCCAGGGTTAATGCTAAGCGTGGGCGGCTTTGCACTGATGTTATGTCTTTTTCACTAAATTTGTACATTGTCGGCATATTCTTCTTTCTCAAAATGCATTTCAACTTGGTAGAGAGCAGGAATTTGCTCAAAACAGACTTGTTTCGTCTTTTCTTAAGGCGTAACAATCCCGTTCGTTGAAAGCCTACGTAAACACAATTGTCGTTTCAAATTATGGCAATACACCGTTCGCACAGCGCGCGCTTTGCACTGAGTCCCATTCGCTCTCAAACAGTTAGCTCTCCATTGAAGGAGTAGAAAAATCTAACTTTCATGCTGGAAACACTTTTGGTGATTCCTTAAAGCAGTCTTGCTTTTCTTCCAGCTTCTTCTCGATTTTTCTCAACAACTGGTAAAATTTTCTCTGCAAACCCTTTCAAAGCTTGGTCTTGTCCTTGTTGACAATACTTTTCAAACTCATTCCGAATGTTGGAATGAATTTGAACCTGCCCTCGCATATATGCTCGGTTAAATTTATCACCATCAACCTGCTTTAGTGTTTTCAAGAAGGATTCGTTCTCTGAACCAAAATCTTTTGGTAAATTAAAACCTTTATCCCTTGCTATTTTCTCCAGCTGTTTGTTCCAATCTTCATAGTCTCGCTTCATTTGCTCTGCAAAGTTTGTCACTGTTATATTTATAGACTTTCGGGGTACGAGTTTACTTGTTTGAATCCCTATCATGTTACTTTGCGCCACCTTAGTCATGAATTCTTTGTCTAGAGCTAGAGCACTTAGTGAAGAACCAGAATTTGTAGTTTCTGGAGCAAGTTTAGTGTTTCCACAAGCACTATTCGTTTCTGGTGTATTCTGGGCAAGGATAGATTGAGTAGGACTGTTAAAGTAACAACTGATTAAAACACTATTTAAACAAGCAACTCCTATAAAGAGCAATTTTTTATGGGAAAGCATAGTCACCTTAACTTGTATTATCAAGGACTTCAACAATTGACTTTTTGTATATCTCACATTCTGTACTCAGTCGTGTCATATGCTATGAAATGTGACCCAATGGTATAGTACACCTAATATCAAAGAACAAAAAATAATGCTTGTGAAATAGCTCTCTTTAGGAGCATCGCTCATCAGGGTAGCGCGCCTCGACCAATTGTACATGAAACGATTGAGCCGAGTATTCATGTCAGTGGCGATAAGCGGAGCTTAAGCCTTTCCTGCGGAACACTACGCGAACGGCTATCGCACTACCCTAAAACTATGTGAAACTAGATTTGAAACTTTCCAATGATGAGCGGGTAAACCAATGACAGAAATTCGGATGGTGATTGAGGGAGACGATGCAATTGATGCAACAGAAGCTCTTTTAGCAATCCCAGAAATATCCGGAAACTATACGGTAACAGAAGAACCTCAAAGAGAGACAATATTGGCAACAGTCGCTTCGATTGTTGGAATTGTTGTCGGAGGTATTCAGATAGCTGAACAAATTCGCAAGTGGTATGAGGAGCATAAAAAAGGACAGTCTGGGAAAAGAATTGAAAAAGTGGTAATTATTGTTGTTGTTGGGCGTAATCAGGAACGCATTGTTTTAACAGGTGAGACGATTGATAATGAGACACTTAAAAAATTAGCTCAGAGATTAGATGATTTAAAGAAAAATGATTGAGATTCTTCGCTTCTGTTCTTTCGCTTCGCTCAGGACTGCGCTGCCCTCCCTTGCCCACTCCGCTAACAGAATGACAAAATATACCTTACCCAATCTTTTCAAACATCCTTTTTATATTAACGTTTGTCTGTTTCGAGAGAGGTTAAATTAGTTCAGCAATTGACTAGGTAATATCAAAATTGAATACCCTAGGTTAAGTGTTTATTACGTAATTATGTCTACGCTCCTCATCAATGTTGACTTAAGTTTCGTCATGTTGCTGATTAGCATGATTTGTAGGTTTGCTCAATAAAAGGCAGTTGACTGGAAACTTAAAATAATTATATGCAATATCTGAAATCGCTAGTTCTAGTTTTGAAAATATAGTTGGAGTCTTCAAAGTTCTGGAGCCATAATATGAAAATTCTCCGCCTCGATCTGAAGCCAGTGGTAGGTGAGCGTGTAGAATTACGCGTCTTTCAGGATAACTCTAATAAATATGAGCCATCGCGTTCCTTTCCCTTGGGAGAAATCGCCAAACTGATTGAGAGGGCTGAAGGAGAATACTATGTTCCCTCCGATGTGGCGGGAAATTATGCTGAAATTGGGCAACAGCTGTACAAATGGTTGAATGGTGGAAGCAATAACGAGTTAAACAAATTTGTGGATAGGTATGCACCAAGTGATGGAGTTGTCTTAGCAATAGCTGCAGCAAAAAGACTCGCTCATCTGCCTTGGGAAGTGCTACACGATGGCACAAAATTTTTGGTTGAGCGTACTGTTGTGCCTGTGCGATGGGTGTCACAAGAAGACGAGGGAAAGATATTATCTGTTAATAATCCACGTAAAAACCGAGCGCTAAAAGTTCTGTTTATGGCTTCGTCGCCGATAGACATAAAACCGGAATTGAATTATGAAGCGGAGGAAGCACGCATTTTGAGCATTCTCGAAATGCAAGGGATAGGTCGGCGAGATCTAGAATTGATAGTGGAAGAAAGCGGCTCCATATCAGGATTGGTTACATCAATCGAAAATAACAGCAGTGACCATTTGAACAGCAAACTCAAAGATCCTTTTGACGTTTTACACCTAACAGGTCATGGTACTATCAAAGACTCAACCCCTTACTTTATCGCAGAGAAAGAAACCGGTGAAGCTGATTATGTTAGCGCTAGCCAGATCATCCCCCCTGGCTTGAAAGGCTACCAACCCAAACTAGTATTTCTCTCAGCTTGTCACACTGGACAAGCAAGCAATTCGGGATCTGTGCCTTCAATGGCTGAGGAGTTGCTGAAATCAGGCGTGGAAGCAGTCTTGGGTTGGGGTTACACAGTTTCAGACGAAGGTGCAACAAAAGCAGTACAAGCCTTGTATGAAGCACTGTTAAAAGGCAAGGAAGTAACTCACGCACTTGCACTAACCTACCTGGCATTAATTGAAGAAGAAAATAAAAAAAATAAAGAAAATAAGGCACGAGCTTGGCATTTATTACGGCTTTATACAGCACATAGTTTGCCAGGGAACCTAGTTACGCTATCTAACAGAAGACCAGCACGACCGCCATCAGTAGCCACCGAGTTTTTAGATCTAGACACCAAACAAATAAAAATTGCTACCCGTGAAAGTTTTGTGGGACGTCGCCGCCAATTGCAAAAGTGCTTGTGCTCACTACTTGGAGGAAATGAGGTAGAAGGAAATAAGGTAGCAATCTTAATTCATGGCATGGGTGGTTTAGGTAAAAGTAGTTTAGCAGCAAGATTGTGTGACAGACTTGCGAATTTCGAGCGAGTTGTCTGGCAAGGGAGAGTAGATGAACCAAAGTTAGTGAAGAAGTTATCAGAAATTAAGGTGGTGAGAAATAACCAAAAACTACTAACAGAACTAACAGAAGACAATAAGGAATTGCGATATCGGTTGGAGTCGGTATTTGATGACCTATCAAATAATGGTGAAAAAAATTTTTTGTTGGTACTAGATGACTTTGAGGAGAATTTAGAACCCTGCGATGATGGGTATGCGCCCAAGCAATATGCACTAGACATCTTGAATGCAATATTTTGGGCAATAAAAAAAAGTAATCCTAGTTACGGCATCATTATTACCTGCCGTTACGATTTCAACTTTGAATACGATTCCGACGACCTTGGTAAATGGGAGGATGATATCCACAAGCAACCATTGGATGCAATGCGAGGAGTAGATTTACAGAAAAAGTGGGATCGCTTAACTGCCTCTAATAAGAAGAAATCTCAGGAAGACGATGAAAAGTGGCAGTCGCAAATGAAAAAGCTCGCAGACGGTAATCCTCGTTTGCTGGAGTTCCTATATGAGAAATTACAAAAATCAAGCGATAAAGTTGAGACTCTCAAGCGTTTGGAAGCTAACCCTGTAGAATTGCAAAAGAAAGTCTTGACAGAAGAACTCGCAAAACAAATAGACCAGCCAATGCGAGAGATATTGCAACGGGGATTAATTTTTGAGTTACCAGTACCGAGGGAAGCATTAGAGAAGATTTGTGAAACTCTTGGCAGTTTTGCTCACTATGTTCACTATATTGATAAGGCTATTGACTTGGGACTGTTGGAAGTTAGTCCTGATGGATCGCTACGAGTACCCCGCATTTTGCTTTTAGAGAAGTTGGATGAAACCTCTTCACATCATTTATATCAGCAAGCAACAGAAGTGTTGTATCGCCTCTGGTTCAAGCCAGAAGAAGAAAAAACCCCAGAGGAACGACTCTTGGAGATTTACCGGCTGGCTAAGCTAGGGAATGTAATAGAAATAGAAGTAGAAATGACAGAGATTTTGGCAAGGCGCTGGAACTCTAGAAGAAGTCGTTTGCGGGAAGTAGTGGAATTGTGTACATCAACCTTAGACGACTTGAAAAAGTTATATTCCGATGATGTACCTAAGAACCTCGTAACAAAAATTTACAATGTCCTAGCATTTTCAAACCTGTTGCAGGAAAACTATGGGGAGGCAATATCTAACTACAGCACACTCCAAAAGCAACTCTCGGAAGAGGAAGATCTTGACAAAGCTAAAACATTGGATGGTTTAGGTTACGTATACTCCTTGACTGGGAGGTATGAGGAAGCTAAAGAGATGCTTGAGCAAGCATTAAAGATCAGAAAAGAAAAACTTAAAGAGCACCCAGATATAGCGCAAAGTCTCAGCCATTTAGCGTATTGGCATCGTGAACAATGTCATTGGGAAGAGGCTGAATTGTATTATGATGAAGCGTTGAAAATGTATCAACGACTCTCAAACGAGGATAATCTTGTTATTGCTGAAAGTTACCACAATTTAGGTACGGTCTACTATGAGCAAGCACTCCATTACCAGGAGCAAGAACTCTCTGAAGATGAGCAAGAACTCTATAAAAAAGCTAAATGTCATTATCACCAAGCGTTAGATCGGAGTCAATCTTTACAACAACAGGAGACTCTATCTGTAGCTACTTTTTTGAGTTCCTTAGCCAAAGTTTGCTATGCTCAGGAAAGTTATAAAGAAGCTCAAAACTTATTTGTCAAAGCCTTAAATATTAGAAGGCAACTGTTAGGCGATCACTTCAAAATAGTACAAGATACGAAAAACTTGGGTTTTACTAATTATACATTAGAACAGTATCCAGATGCTGAAAGGTATTTTTGTCAAGCATTAAATACGATAAACCAACTGATAAAAAATGAAAATTCCTCATTAGATGAAAATCAGGATAAACTGGTTCGAGATGTAAAAGAGATTTTATGTGGATTAGAATCTGTCTATAGAAAACAAAGTAATTCAGAGAAAGCTACAAAGCTAGGTTACCAAAAGCAAGAGATAGTAGACGACGAACAGGATACTATTTCTCGATCAAGTATATCTGAAATAATCAAAGCGGTCTTTAAATTGCTGGATTATGATAACAAAATTTACTACATCAACTAAGAGAAAAATCCTGAAATTACAGTATTCCTAATTGAGTACACTAAACAGAATTAAAAATGAAAAAGTTTTCTGTGCAAAGCTTTACATACCTTCAACGGGCTACTCACAGCAATTACTAGATGCATAAGAACATGGTAATATTAGATAGCTGCAACCCCTTCTAGTTCTACGACACACCCAACAATTAGCCGTATCGTCCGCTTGTTTGTTACCAGTGCTAGGAATTCGGTTCACTTTTGGTGGAGTTGGTTTTTGCTTGTGATTTGTAACACATCTGGAAACAGAATTCGCTCCTTTTTCTGTGTTTCCTTTTAAAGGACGGGCATCAGTCGCACTACTGCTAATCGCAGTAATACCAATCATTACAATGATAGATATCGCATTTTTTACGAGCCTTTTTTTATTATTCATGGTTTTGTAAATCCTCGCTTGATTCTTACATGATAAATGAATAGCTTTGGCACTTTATCAGTTTTCTTTTGTGGTATCTATTCCCTTCATTCCGCCACATAAGCTTTTAAAGCTATAGAATATAAAACCTTTTTCATATAAATTCAAATGAATTATTGTTAATAAAATAACTCAGCATATCAAGTCTATCCACTAGCTTCAAATTAAGAGTAGAAACTGGCGTAGTAATAATTTTGATGTATTAACTTTAGCTCTTACTTTACTTACACTTTTAACACTCTGGTATTAGTTTCTATTCTTCAGAGGAAAATGTCAATATGCGGTTGTGTTACAAAAAATTGTTGAGAACAAAAGCTTTATAGAAACTCAAATAGGTAGTTTCTGCTCTTTCACTCATCAAGAAATTGCTTGAATTGAAAGATTGCTTTTTTGTCGTTTTTCTTATCTTTAAACTTATTTAATAAATGCAAGAATATTCAACTTATGCACTGATAAGGTGGAAGACAGATGAGAGATGTAGATGATTTCTACCAACAATTGGGAGATCACATGGCAACAAGTACCGCATCTACCATCAATGAGGGGTGAATGCCGCAGTACGTCGCTTGATGCATTGATATTTCCCTGAATTATGTTCAGAAGCGCCTGAATTACAAACAAAAATTTCTGATTTAAACAACACTGGGAGCAAAGCCGAACCAGCCAAAGGTTCTACCCAAAGCCTTGGAGACAATAAGGACGCTTATATTTCCACTAATTGCCAAAATGTCAACCTATCATGAGACATAATTTTCACCCCAGCGATTTGATAAGTATAGCCGCACCTTTGAGGGTGTCAGCAACGTTACAATGTTTTACACAGGTCTAATCCCATAGCAGTTCTTTCAGGCTCTGGTAGACTTAACTTAATTAAACAATTTGCAAAGGAGAGTCACACCCATGGGCGGCGAAATGTTGAATGCAGCTTTATTATCTTTCGGTTTAATCTTCGTTGGTTGGGCTTTGGGTGTTTTGTTGCTCAAAGTTCAAGGTGCAGAAGAGGAATCTCTTTAGGAAAGTGTTCATTGAGACAAGAGACACCTAAGAAGTCTCTTTGTCTCATAGACACGGGTGAGAAGAATGTAAACTTTTGTTTGCATAGGCGATTCTGATAAGATTTTATTCATAAAAGTTTAAATTTTGTAAAAAGCCCTCATGACATTATTAATAATTGGTGCCACTGGCACCTTAGGGAGACAAGTGGCTCGTCGTGCGATCGATGAGGGATATAAAGTCCGCTGTCTTGTCCGGAGTGCCAAGAAAGCCACATTTCTAAAGGAGTGGGGTGCGGAACTCGTACCGGGAGATTTGTGTTATCCAGAGACACTGAAGGCAGCCCTTGAGGGTGTCACAGCAGTGATTGATGCAGCAACGTCTCGTCCTACAGATTCACTTAGTATTAAACAAGTAGACTGGGAAGGCAAGGTCTCTTTGATTCAGGAGTCTCTTGCTGCGGGTGTAGAACGTTTTATCTTTTTCTCAATTTTGGATACTGAAAAGTACCCAGAAGTTCCGCTCATGGAAATCAAGCGGTGTACAGAGCTATTTTTAGCTGAATCTGGTTTAAATTACACAGTATTGCGTCTAGCTGGCTTCATGCAAGGCTTGATTGGTCAATATGGAATTCCCATCTTGGAAGGACAACCTGTTTGGGTCACAGGTGAGTCTTCTCCCATTGCCTACATGGATACTCAAGACATTGCTAAATTTGCCATTCGTGCTTTGAAAGTGCCAGAAACAGAAAAGCAAACTTTTCCCATCGTAGGAACTCGTGCTTGGAGTGCAGAAGAAATTATTAGTCTGTGCGAGCGCTTATCTGGAAAAGAAGCACGGATCACGCGTATGCCTATCAACTTGCTGCGTACCATGCGCCATGTCATACGCTTCTTTCAATGGGGATGGAATGTCGCAGACAGACTTACCTTTACAGAGGTCATAGCAAGTGGTAGACCACTAAACGCACCAATGGCTGAGGTTTACAAGGTCTTTGGATTAGATCCAAAAGAAACTACGACCTTAGAAAGTTACCTGCAAGAGTATTTCAACCGAATCATGAAGAAGCTTAAGGAGTTAGACTACGAGAAAATTCAGACCAAAAAGCAAAAACCAAAAAGGTCTCCCTTTAAGAAAGTTAACACTCAGTAGTCATGAGTCATGACTCAATAGTCATGATACAAATCACAAAACACTAATGACTAAATTGTCAAAAATGTGTAACGATTAACATAATAAAGCACGTCACCATACATAATAGCTGGATATTTGAGTGTGCCCAAAGCAGGCATTATCTACAATGACGTTAAGCCGATAGCGGGCCGAATCGCTATCGAACTGAAAGACAAGTTTACCGCTGCAGGTTGGGATGTCTGCATCACAACAGGCGCTGGTGGAATACTGGGTTATTCTACTCCAGAAAGCCCCGTATGCCACACCCCGATTGAGGGACTAACACCTCCTGGATTCGATTCAGACATGAAGTTTGCGGTGGTGTTAGGGGGAGACGGTACAGTTCTGGCTGCTACTCGTTTGGTCGCCCCTTGTGGTATCCCAATTTTAACGGTGAATACTGGTCACATGGGGTTTTTGACGGAAACTTACCTCAATCAATTGCCTCAAGCAATCGAACAGTTGCTCTCGGGCAATTATGAGATTGAGGAAAGAGCGATGCTCACCATCAAGGTTTCCCGGGAAAACAATGTCCTGTGGGAGGCTCTATGCTTGAACGAGATGGTGCTGCACCGGGAACCATTGACCTCTATGTGTCATTTTGAAATAGCAGTCGGTCGGCATGCACCAGTAGACATTGCAGCTGATGGCGTGATTATATCTACACCAACTGGTTCAACAGCATATTCGTTGAGTGCTGGTGGTCCTGTTGTCACCCCTGGCGTACCCGTGTTGCAGCTTGTACCCATCTGTCCCCACTCCCTAGCATCAAGGGCTTTGGTGTTTCCAGATAGTGAGCCAGTCAACATCTACCCAGTGAATACTCCTCGGTTGGTCATGGTTGTGGATGGTAACGGGGGATGCTATGTTCTCCCAGATGATCGGGTTTATGTAGAAAAATCAAACTACCGTGCCCGGTTCATTCGCCTGCAACCACCAGAATTTTTCCGAATTTTACGAGAAAAACTGGGTTGGGGTTTACCACACATTGCGAAACCCACCTCTGTGGAATTACCTTAATAGAATTTTAGATTTTGGATGAGTGGTGAACTAGTGCGTAGCTTCTTTGCTATTGAGAAGGGTTGTGCACAAGCTCCACTCATCACTATGTTCATAAGCCAGACCAGCCAAATGCTTAATAAGTGATTAAAATGACTGTATCTATTGCTTTTTTTGGCTGATACTTGTACGTGCTAAAACATGGTAGGTAGAAAGCGTGTTAAGTCAGGATTGATCTATCACCAAAAACCCGGAAATTGCACCTCTACCAACTCGACCAAATCCAAAATCTAAAATCGAACATCAAAAATCAATATGACACTTGCTCATAGCCCTTGTGTTTTGGTGATTGAAAGCGACGAGAGCCTGGCAAATCAGCTTGCTTTCGATTTGAAAGAAGCTGGGTATGACCCCATTGTGGCTCACGATGGGGTCAACGGTATACAACATAGCCGCGATCGCCAGCCTGCTCTAGTTGTTATTGACCGAATGCTAGCAGGAGAATCAGGGCTCTCGCTGTGTAAAAATTTTAGAACCACCGGAATGCGATCGCCCGTACTTGTGCTTATGGCACGGGATACAGTTGACGACCGCGTAGCTTGCTTAGAAGCTGGAGCCGATGATTACATTCTCAAGCCTTACCGCTCTGAGGATTTTTTAAACCTGGTTCGCCTCTATTTAAAGCCTGATATCGATACTTCCGAGCAGTTACGTTTTGGCGACCTAGTTTTAGATATAGCAACTCGCCGTGCCATACTCAATGGACGGGCGATCGACTTAACAATGAAGGAATTTGAACTGCTCAAGTATCTAATGGAACATCCTCGTGAAGTATTAACCCGCGAACAAATTCTGGAAAATGTTTGGGGTTACGACTTTATGGGTGAGTCGAATGTGATTGAAGTGTACATTCGCTACTTACGACTGAAAATAGAAGATGAAGGGCAAAAGCGCCTCATTCAAACGGTGCGAGGTGTAGGTTATGTATTAAGAGAAACGTGAAGAGGAGTTGGGACATAGGCAAAGATGAGGAGAATCATAAATTATGAGTGCTAAATGATGAATTATGAAATAATATAGAGCCTCTAGTTTCATAATTTATGGTTCATAATTCATCATTTTTTGGATTCATGAGAAAAGTGCTATGATGATTCGGTCATATTTGCTCTTAATCGTTTTCGGCGTTTTGCTAGCGGGCTGTTCTTTGCCTACACCAGCAGTACCTCCCACTGATACGCCTACTTCTCAAACTCAATCACCAATGTATTCACAAGGTACACCACCCACTCGGAATGCTGGGCAAGAACTCCCAATTTCAGCTGTGGCGATTGTTCCCGATGGCACAAAAATTGAGCTAGAAGTCGCACGAACACCACAACAGCAAGCAATGGGGTTGATGTATCGACCTGCTCTGCCCGATAATCGGGGAATGCTGTTTCAGTTCCCATCACCGTTTCAAGCCAGTTTCTGGATGAAAAATGTACCCGTAGCACTGGATATGGTATTTTTGCGAGATGGGGTAGTTCAGTATGTTGCAGCTTCCGTACCTGCCTGCAATAGTGATCCTTGTCCCACCTATGGTCCCGAGACGCCAATCAACCAAGTGATTGAACTGCGTTCTGGACGAGCAGCGGAGTTGGGTTTGGCAGTTGGCTCTCGTGTTAAGATTGAATTCCCAAATTCCGGTTTTTTGCGCAAATAAAGATTTGTGTCTTGCTCAGTTGCAAACTTGACCTAGTCTCGTTTTTATCATTTTTGTATCAATCAGGATTGCGTCATCTGGTAAATAAATTTATGCTTCTTACAAAGAGCCTAGTTTTTCCAAAGTAGGATAACAGATTTTACAGTAAATAACAAAAAATCATCCTTTAGACATACGTGTAAAGAGTAGTCAATAAGGGAGTATAAGCTTAAGGAATCTTCCCTAGTACAGGTGTAGTTAACTAGAGTACTGAAGTAAAAAAGATAAAGCCAGATTAACCTGAGAGTTGTGCTGCTTAAGACTGAATAAGACAAGTGGCAATATTATTTATTCTTTCATAAAATGCTTTTTTTGGAAAACACAAGACTAAAGCTTGCTGGGATATTTACCTAGTAATAGTTGAGTGACAGGTGAAATATTGGCTACTTGTAACTAGTGATTCATGGAGAATTGAAATATAAAAGTACACACGATCTCAGGAGGTGCAGTATAAAGTGTCACCATCAACATATTCTAGATTTATTCGTTTCTTGCAGGAAGATTTGTCAATTTCCACAGCTTGCATTGCAGTTGCTCTTCGTCATCGGGAGCAAGACCCAGGTCCTTTGCCAATGATTCTTTGGCAATATGGCTTAATTACCATAGAACAATTAGAACAAATCTATGACTGGCTGGAGACAGCATAGGAATGATTAGCTTGTTCAGGAGAATCGAACTATGCTCCATAGACGGAAATGCCTTTTACTAAAGTTAGTAGGTGAAATAAAAAATAATAAATATAACTTATACAAAGAGCGAGTTGAAAATTCAACTCGCTCTTTTGATTTTGTTAATCATTAACTATAGGAATCCGGTTTAATTTTTCAAAAGATACAAGAGTGTATTATGCGAGAGTACAGCACCAAACCCTTGATGATGGTGCGTTACGGCTATGTAAGGATTTGAAAGTTTGACAGACTGAGAGCTTGCCGCAGGGATTGTATTTGTTGGTGCGTAGAGACTGAAGCCAACACCGGGAGTTGAGAGTCGGGAAAATGCTAACCAAATCTCGACTCACGACTCACGATGTCTTGCTGTTATCAATTCATTTGTTTAGAACTTGCCAAGTCTATGAAGGTTGTAGCAGACAAAGTAGATAAGTGTCTTCATCTATCGGGAGCAGCAACATGTTCAGTATTCAGATGATTGAGCGACCAACGATGATCAATATCAACAGAGGAAGACTGGCAAGTTTCTTCCAATTGCTTTTGTTGTACAGCAGCTTTGCGCAGGGAAATAATAAGCTGATTCACTTGATTACGCAAATCTGGATTGTTGCTGACTGCTAGCATGGTTTGTCTCTCTAACAATTGCAGGATCAGTTCGTAATGGATCGGTGAAGGCAGAGGAATTGGCTCCATGAAATTGATAATTGATTTGAGAGTTTGGATGGGTCAGATTCATTGTCATTAGATGAATTGTTACATAGGCAAAAAGGATTTGGCTAAAGCTTGATTTATGCAGGAGTTGAAGATTTGGCATAGAGCTTAGCAATTGCTTGCTCTGGATCTGAATGTTTTACCAGAGACTCACCAATCAAGACAGCAGATGCTCCAGCTTGTTCTACTAAAGTCAAATCCTCATGATTATGTAACCCTGACTCGCTCACAACCACAATGTTCCTTTGCTGTAATTGGTTTTTCCTTGCTAGTAAAAGTTCGCAAGTCGTTTGTAACGTAACAGAGAAATCTTCTAAGTTGCGATTGTTAATACCGACCAGTGATACGCCATCTATAGCTAGTACGCGGTCAAGTTCTGCTAGAGTATGGACTTCAATTAAAGCCGCTATTTTTAGAGCTTTGGCAATTTTGACGAAATACTGCAAATCTTGATCACTGAGTACAGCCGCAATCAACAATACCGCATCTGCACCTAGGACACGTGCCATATACATTTGGTAGGGATATATGACAAAATCCTTGCATAGTAGGGGTAAATCCACTGCGGCGCGTACCTGAGCTAAGTTTTCAAAGCTGCCAGAAAAAAACTTTTCATCCGTGAGTACTGAAATACAGCTAGCACCGCCTCTTTGATACTTTAACGCAATTTCCACTGGTTCAAAATCTTCTCGTAAAATTCCTTTACTGGGAGAAGCTTTTTTAACTTCAGCAATCAAAGCTGGCTTTGTTTTGCTTTGTCGCAAAGCTGCCACAAAATCACGGGGAGGAGGTGCCCCAAGAACCTGACGCTGCAACTCTTGCAAAGACAGCTTTTCCCGCATTTTGTCAACTTCTTCTTCTTTATACCAGACAATTTCTTCTAAGATGTTGTTTGGCTGGGCATCAGACATGGCGACTTGATACCGCATTGTGGATACAGCAACAGCTGGGTTTGGTCTACGGCGACGAATTTGCATAATTTTAGTTAAGGATCAAGGGTCAAGAGTCAAGGGTTAAGAGTTAAGAGTCAAGGGTTAAGAGTTAACAGTC
Source organism: Nostocales cyanobacterium HT-58-2 (assembly GCA_002163975.1). Taxonomy (GTDB): domain Bacteria; phylum Cyanobacteriota; class Cyanobacteriia; order Cyanobacteriales; family Nostocaceae; genus HT-58-2. The sequence goes on from CP019636.1 coordinate 1,997,658, forward strand.
AAGGGTCAACAGTCAACAGTCAAGAGTTTTTTGACTTTTGACTTTTGACTTTTGACTTTTGACTAAGCTAGGCAATTGCTCGTTTGTAAGCTTCGTCCAGTACTTCAGAAAGTGTTGGATGGGCGTGAACCAAATGAGCGAGGGTGTGGACAGACTGGCGGTTGGCGATCGCCGCTGACGCTTCATGAATTAAATCAGAGGCATGGATTCCAAAGATGTGAACTCCTAGAACTTCGCCTGTATCCTTGCGATAGATAACTTTTGCCATACCATCAGCTTCACCTTCTGCCAATGCTTTGGAATTCCCTTTGAAGTAACTCTTTGCTGTGGCAACTTCAAATCCCTCAGTGCTACCTTTTTCCTTCGCTGCTGCTTCGGTCATGCCCACATAGCTAATTTCTGGATGAGTAAACGCTGCTGCTGGAATACTGAGATAATCCACTTCTTTGTGTCGCCCACAGATATTCTCTACTGCGACGATACCTTGAGCAGAAGCGGCGTGTGCCAGCATCATCTTACCGTTAGCGTCACCAATTGCCCACAGATGGGGTACTGGTTCACCTGCGGATAGCACTGCCATGCTGTCATTCACTGGGATAAAATTGCGACGGTCAAGTTCGACTCCAACAGATTCTAAACCAAGATTTTGCGTTGCTGGGATGCGTCCTGTTGCCACCAAGCAAGCATCAACCTCCAGGACATTTACTTCTTCTTTGGTTTTGAAGTCAGCTAACTCAATCACCACAGGTGAACCAGGAATGATTTTTTTGGCGTATGTCCCCACATACGTTTCAATATCGCGGGGAGTAATGAGTGTCCGTTCAGCAAGTTTGGCAATGTCGCGGTCAAATCCTGGCATCAGCTGGTCTAGGGCTTCTATCATCGTCACTTCACAGCCCAAAGCTGAGTAAACATCGGAGAATTCTAAGCCAATGTAGCCGCTACCAACAATTGCCACCCAATCTGGTAACCATTCCAGCTTCACACCTTGGTCGCTGGTGAATACAGTTTTTCCATCGACTTCAATACCCGGAGGAACAAAAGGTACAGAACCCGGGGAGAGAATAATATCTTTGGCTGTAATGGTTTTTTCGCCGCTCTCTGTTGTCACACAGACTTTTTGTGTCCCTGCTATCTTCCCCCAACCTCGGATGATATCAACTCCTAGGCGTTTGAGGCTATTGGTCAAGTCGCCTTGTATTTTAGATACGAGATTGTTTGCATGATCGGCGATCGCCTGTCGGTCAAATGCCACACTTCCCAGTTGGATTCCCAGCGACTTGAGGTGATGGGCATTACGCAATTCCCGCACACGTCCAGATGCCGCCAGCAGTGCTTTAGATGGAATGCAGCCTCGGTTGACACAAGTTCCACCCATATCTGCTGCTTCAATAATGGCTGTTTTTAAACCACAGCTAACGGCGTGTAAGGCAGCGCCGTGTCCGCCTACTCCAGCGCCTAAAATCACTAAATCGTAATCAAATTCATGACTCACGTTAGTTTCCCCGTGTGCTTCCGCCTATTTATTCTGAGACTGACCAAGCAATCAGTGCAAGTTTTTTCATTTTAGGCTTTTGTTATCTCAAATTTATGATTTATGCGATTAGGGAATCAAATTGATGCTCATCGCTCGTCATTGTAATAATAAATACTAGTTATATTTGTTTAAGTTGCTATGTGACGTTTTTCTAAGCCATTGGAATAAATTCATCACTTTTTAATGTATAATTAACAACATTATTTCTTTTTGCAATTCTTGTCTATGGCGTCAAACCTTTAAGCTTCTTTGTGTCTTGCCTTTAAAAAGGACAGTTCTTGCAAGAAAATATGCAACTTAAATGTTTATTAAAAAACATTTAGTGTAAGAAATGCCAGCCTAAAGTCGAAAGCTAATTTCGGGGAGTTTATATAGACCTATAGACAGATAAATTACTTTGTGTGTATTTTTATATTTATATAATATATTGTAATCATTTTCTCATTAGAAATAAAAATATAAGACGTTTTATCAAATTATCAATATATTTAGAAAAATGAGATTTAGGGTCAAGCGAACTGGATGGTTTATATTTTTTCTAGTGTTCATTGGTCTTATTTTGGGACTAATTCTAGGAAAAGCAGAGTTTTTGCAAGACGGGGCAGCATCAAATCCAGAAATAGCTCTCTCTCGTCAAGATTCCGACTTCCAACCAAATATCAAGACAGTCACATCAAATCCTCAAACGGCTGTGCCTAGTCAAAATTCCAAGTCACAGCCAGAAATCAAAACTCCAGCATCAATTCCAGAGATGGTCCTGTCTAGTCAAAATTCCAACTCTCAATCTGAACAGAAAAAAAACCAAAAGAGTCAACTCACACTTCAGACAAGGTCAAATTCAAAAACAGAAATCTCCAGTCAAAATCCAAAATCCCAGCTGAAACAGAATAAAGACCAAAAGAGCAAATCTCAAAAAACTCTCAGTTACCCAGTCAAAACCACTGCAGCTTTTAGAGCCTACAAACCAAGATACGCGATCGCATGGGCAAATCCAACAAACTTTGGAGAGCGTTTTACAAAAGATGTGGATGGTCAGCCAGCCAGCCATCAGCCAATCATAGTGCTTCATGAAACCGCTGCACCTGCATCAAGTGTGATTAATTTTTTTCAAACTCCTCACGACGATGAGAATGTTCAAGCAAGCTACCATACGATGATCACACTAGATGGGACGGTTGTTTACATAGTCCCGCCAGAAAAGCGAGCATTTGGTGCGGCTAATTCCGTGTTTGATGGACCATTTGGTTCAGAAACCGTCAAGACGAATCCTCATCTCCCCCCGTCTGTGAATAATTTTGCTTATCACGTCAGTTTAGAAACACCGCCTTCTGGTTTAGAAAATAATGAACCTAGCCATAGCGGTTATACAGATGCTCAATACGAATCTCTTGCTTGGCTTTTAGCTCAAAGTAATGTTCCAGACAAGAGGATTACAACGCATCGAGATGTAGATCGTTCTGGTCAAAGAATCGACCCTAGAAGTTTTGATTTCAATAAGTTTGTGAACATACTTCATTCTTTCCGTGGAGTCGTTTCTATGAATTAAAGCAGATGAGGATTGACATTCTCTCACCGCTAACCGCAAGCGGCGTGTAGTGGGAGATTCCAAGAATCACTTCTTGGGATTCCTCTTTCCACGAGCCGACTTAGTTGGAGGAGTTTCCCCATCCAAGCAGAGGTCGTTCTCTCCAGAGGCGTTAGTTCCGACGTGACCCGCCGTACGTAGTGCCTTTTCTAATATATTTCGTGCTGCATTATGATCTCTGTCTTGGGTATGCCCACAGTGAGGACAATTGTCTGTCCTAGTACTAAGACTTTTCTTGACAGTTTTCCCGCAGTTAGAGCAGTTCTGGGAAGTGTAGTGAGGTGGAACAGCGACTGTAACCACACCAAACACTTTTCCATAGTACTCAACCCATTCCCGGAATTGAGTCCACGCAGCATCAGATATTGACTTGGCGAGGCGTCTATTCCTTACCCTTACGGGTTCGCCAGTCGCCTCAAGTCGGGGAACCCGCCCAACGCGCTGGCTCACCATATTCCGCACCTTCAAGTCCTCATACGCCACGAGGTCGTTAGACATCACTACGCATCTTGCCGTCTTAATGGCAAAATCTTTACGCTGGCGACTTACCTTGAGGTGCTTGCGAGCAAGCTTGTTTCTAAATTTGGCTCTATTTTTAGAGCTTTTTTTCGTCTTGGATAAGCGACGTTGCAGACGCTTCAAAGACTTTTCGGACTTACGGAGATGACGTGGATTTGCAACAGTCTGTCCATCGGAGTCGGTGTAGAAGTGGTTCAATCCCACATCAATCCCGACAGTTTTCAGTGTTGGCTCACGCTTTTCTAAACGTTCTTGGTCAACGCAGAATTGAACGTAGTATCCATCTGCACGACGTACAACCCGCACCCGCTTAATCTGCTTTAGTTGATAGAAATGCAAATCGCGGGTTCCCCACATCTTGAAGGTTCCCGCTCCAAACCCGTCGGTGAAAGTAATATATCTTCTGTCTTCAGAAAGCTTCCATCCAGTGGTTTTATATTCCACAGAACCATGTGTTTGTTCTTTCTTGAAACGTGGATATCCTTTCTTCCCAGGCTTATTCTTTTTGCAGTTGTCGTAGAAGCGAGCAATGGCAGACCACGCTCTTTCTGCACTAGCCTGACGAGCCATAGAATTGAGGTTCTTGGCAAACTCGAACTCTTTGGCAAGTACGGCACAATATGCGCTCAAATCGTACTTGTCAATGCTCTTGTTGTCCATCCAGTATCTTAGGCAACTATTGCGAACAAAACGAGCAGTACGGATAGCTTCATCTAGCTTTCCATACTGCTCGTTTGCTCCTTCCAGTTTTGCCTCAAGTACTAGCATTCTTATACTCAACTTTATAGCGTAACAGTAGCATAGAGATTGCTAAAAACTCAACTACCCCTTGCCTTGTCAAACCTGCGGCTTGATTCAGTTAAGGGGTGTTTCGTTTTTAGCCTTCGATTCATCTCGCCGCCAACCGTTCCGGTGTGGCGGGAGCATCCTCTCAGGTTTTAGGTAAGAAGAATGAGTGAGTAGAGTACCCTGTGGGGTACTATTACAGCACAGTAAAACTTTCTATAATGCGATCGCTATGCGGGTCTTGTTGCCCAACCGCACTTCATGCGGTTGCCTCATTGCTCTGCAATGGGAAATCCTTTTCTGAAAGAAAAGGCGTGTCTTCATACGGACCATCGCCCCTTGTAAGTAGCTCGACGTGAAGAAATGTAGGATGGGTTACGCTTTGCTAACTTATGCTGTCCTTTGCACTTGATGCTGTACTCAAAGGAAGACCGCATCCTACAAAAATTCTGTCCGTCTACTTAGCATTCCAGTTTTAGGTTTGCACTACAGGCGGCTAGGGAAAATGATTTGTTGCCGTCCTACTGTGAGTTGTTATCAGGGTACAGCAACTCTGCGCGAATATGCGATCACTATGCGGGTCTTGTTGCCCAACCGTATTTCATACGGTTGCCCCATTGCTCTGCAATGGGGAAGCCTTTTCTTTTAGAAAAGGCTTGGCAACATACGGACCATCGCCTATGGCGGGCACTTCGTGCCATCACGCAGCGTGTCTGTAACGACTCAGGAATTGGGTGTCTGTTAGCATTACCCACCAAATCAATAGGTTTTTTAACTAGCAATATGCTAGTTAGATTTTTTCTCACTATTTTTAGCCAATACCAATTCTCTAAATGAAAGCTACACACTGTTTGTAGTAGCGCTTAAGCGCAATTACGAACCTTCTTTCATTTGTAACCAGATTTTCGGGAAATGGTATAAAAACTCATTTCAAGTACTCTTTCAAATTAACGTTGGTCTAATACTTAAGGTTAACTAATATGCAAACTCAAAAAGGCAAATTAGAACTTGGTAGAGAATATCCAACACCAGACGAGGAGTCTGCTATCCAAGCAATTGAACAGATGACTAGACAGCAAGTTGAGCACAACTACCAAGTAGGCGAGAGACTTGCTCGACGAGATGCTCATGCGAAACATCATGGTTGTGTGAAAGGGGAATTTATCATTGAACCCAACCTACCAGAAGAGATGAAAGTTGGAGTTTTTAAAGAGTCAGGAAAAAAGTTTACTGCTTGTATTCGCTTTTCCAATGCTTCAGGAAATGCCGTCAAACCTGATACAAAAGGTGATGGTCGTGGTATGGCAGTAAAACTTTTTGATGTAGAAGGAGAGAAGCTGCTAGAAGACGAAAAGAAAACTCAAGACTTTGTCATGGTCAATCATCCTGTATTTTTGATTCGTAATCTTCAGGATTATGTTGAGTTTTTTGCCGCGATTATAGCAGCAAAGGGCAGCCTACCATTCAAGTTTTTCTTTCCAGGTTTGAATTTGTTGAATTGGCGCTGGCAAGAGTTCATGATCGCTACTTCAATTCAACGTAAAAAAGTTATAAATCCCTTGGCAATTCAATATTGGAGTATGACGCCTTATAAATTTGGCGATAGAGCAATTAAATTCTCAGCAAAACCATCTGCTAATAATATATTTGATAAGAAAATTTCTAACTCTCCAAACTATCTACGTGAGGCAATGGTTGAGTATTTAAAAAGTCAGGAAGCAAGTTTCGACTTTTTGATTCAGTTTCAAACTGATGCAGAGAGAATGCCAATTGAGGATTCATCAATAGAATGGAAATCTCCTTTTCATAAAGTTGCGACTATCAAAATTCCGCCTCAAAGCTTTGATTCACCTGAACAAATGGAGTTCTGCGAGAATCTCTCATATAATCCGTGGCATTGTCTGCAAGAACATCAACCATTGGGGGGCGCTAACCGCGCTCGTAAGCAAATTTATGAATCAATTTCTCAGCTTCGTCATGAATTGAATAACGTTCCCAAAGTTGAACCCAATGAGGAAGAATTTTCTGCTCTTTTTGGAAGTAAATAATCTTTGGCTGTCAACTGCCTGTAAATTAGGTTTCTGTAAAAAGTTGATTTAGAAGTAAATATTAGGTAGAAGAAGCAAAAAGCGGTGTGGATGTTCCTCCCCACCGAACCTCCGAGCGGCGGCTTCCGCCGCTCAGAGTTCTCGCTTTATTGCCGTTGTGTTACGGCTATGTAAGGATTTGAAAGTTTGACAGACTGAGAAATTGCCGTAACGCATCGCATTTGTTGGTGCGTGAAAGCAGCCCGTAACGCACCCTTGTATCTTAGAAGAAGTGGTAGACCGTCGCACCCTAGGTCATCAAAGACCGCTACAATTTAACGTTTACTTTATAAATCATCTCTTAAGGTAGTTGGTTAGATGGTATTTTGCCCCGTGATGCTATTATTGCTCTATTCTCTTTTGGTGCAGCTACACTCACCTATCTGTTGGGTTTTCTGATTGAACATACCTCTAAATCAGATTCAAACCCTAAATCTCACCGGATTATGAGGAGAAGATCCAATCATTCGTATAGCAAGAAACACCCAAAAGCCTAAAAATCCGGTAATACTCATCTTGTTCATCCTACTGTCTAGGGACGGTGCTTGCTATGCCATCCATCATCAGGTTTGCCACTCAACAGGATGCTGAGCAAATTCTCGAAATTTACGCCCCCTTTTGCAGCGACTCTCCTGTGTCTTTTGAGATTCAAGCACCAACTCTAGATGAAATGCAGCAACGCATTGCAAAAATTCTACAGAAGTTGCCTTGGCTGGTGTGTGAGCATGGTGGAGAAGTTCTAGGATATGTTTATGCTGCACCTCATAGGGATCGATCTGCGTACCAGTGGGCTGTGGATGTGTCCGTTTACATTCATGAATCAGCGCGTTGTTTGGGTATAGGACGGGCTTTATACACGTCGCTGTTCAAAATTCTGGTGCTTCAAGGTTATTACAGTGCCTATGCAGGTGTTACTATCCCAAACAAAGGCAGTGAAAAACTCCATACATTGATGGGATTTGAGCCAATTGGAATATACCGAGGTGTAGGATACAAGTGTGGTGCTTGGCACGATGTCCTGTGGTTTGAGCTATCTTTGCAACCACGAGTACCTAATCCCAAGCCGCCTATGAATATCGATGCATTACGCGATACTTTGGAATTGGAATGTGCTTTGGCAAGCGGGGTACCGTTTCTAAAGATTGGCGTAAGGTGAAACACACTAAGCTATCAAAATAATATCTAACAAAATAATATTTAAATTCCGTGACTTTTCCCTATAACCCAATGACGCCGGAAAAAACGGGATAAAGCAGACTCTTCTAAAGATAGATAAATTGGGCGTCCATGGGGACAGGTACGGGGGCTGCGTGTGCGTTGCCATTGATCTAGTAATGTTTGCATTTCTTGCAAACTTAGGGGAGTCCCATTACGAATAGCACTACGACAGGCGACGGCGACTTGTGCTGCTTGCAAGTCACCTCCCCAACTGAGTTCTAACATTGCATCTGCGCAGTCGTCTCGCTGCTGAAGAAGTGCAGGTACGCTGCGAACTGCCCAAAGTTTTTCACCAAAAGGTTCTATATCTAAACCAATGCGTTGCAGTTGCGATACCTGCACTGGAGATAATTGATAAAGAATGACGGGAGGTTCGATGGGAATAATTTTCCAATTGTCGCACAATTGCTCGTACAAAACTCGTTCATGGGCAATGTGCTGCTCCACTAACCACATTCCACCTGGATGTTCTGCCACGATGTAGGTGTTATTGACTTGAGCAACAGCTTTGAGGTTGTAGGGTGTTGTGTTGTCTTCCGTGGGAATGGAACGATTGACATTGTATCCGCCTTTTTCTTCTGCGGCTTTGAGTAATTGACTCACTCGCGATGTGTGAACAGCTTCTTTCACAGAAGTAGAATTGATGCGGAGTGCTTGCTCGATCGCCTGAGAAATTTGTTCTTGCCAATGACTCAGTTGGTTGAGATAAATTTCTGTTTTGGCTGGGTTGCGGTTCCAGTTGATATGCTCTGGGGAAATAAATAGATGTAGGAAACAGACTGGATAGCGATCGCGGGGTAATGTGCGGTGAAATCCTGACAGGATAGTTTGCTCTAATTCCGAGGATTTCACAATTCGTCCGTTCACAGCAACCCGCACCCAGTCTGGACGATGACGATGACAGCGATCAGGTAATCCCATGACTAAATGGAGTCCTGATGTTTGAATTTTGCTCTGTGAGTTCTCTGGGTTGGGTATTTCTCGTTTTAACTCTTGTAGGTCAGCTTCTTTGACCTGATGTAGAATCTGAGGTAGCAGTTGTCCTATTGAAGCGGCGGGACACAAAGTAAACCACTCCCGGTCATTTTGCCATAATTGCCAGGTGACATGAGGATGACATAAGGCGATTTGATAAATTGTTGCTTGCACTGCTTTCATTTGCTGTGCTAAGGTTGGCAACGCCTCACGACGACCTGAACAATTTCCAAAGAGATTTGAGACTGTTACAACAGTACCAGGGGCGATCGCAGCGGCTTCTACGTACACAGTTTCTCCTGCGTAGCCATACACAACCCGCCACCCGCAATCTCCACCTCGCGAACGACTTAATATTTCTAAATCTGCCAGAGTCGTCAAACTGTGCAATGCTTCTCCACGAAACCCCAAACTGGTAATTTTCCACAAATCCGCACAATTACGAATTTTACTGGTGCTATGTGCTGTTGCTGCTGTGTGCAAATCATCTATGCTCATTCCGCAACCATTATCTGCCACACGCACACGCCATTGTTGGGGCCATAGGGAAATAACGATACGTGTCGCACCTGCGTCTAGGGAATTTTCTACCAATTCCCGTACCACAGAGGCTAAACAGTCAATGACCTCTCCGGCTGTAATTAGATGTACGACTTCTGCTGGTAAGGCTTGAATAGTTGACACCATAATTTACAGTGTAGAGGACGAGTCACTCCCTTTGGAGGAAGTAAAAATTCACGTATTATAAATTTATAATTAAAATCCTCGTGTCTTAATACTTTCCTGGCGGCGTTGTATAAAGTCAGGATAAAAAATGAACCGCAAAGACGCAAAGTACGCGAAGTGATTCAGCTTTCTTTGTGTACTTTGTGTCCTTTGTGGTTCGTTATTTTACCCTGCTTGCCTTGGCTTGACAGAGTACTATCAGGTTTTCACCAAACCGTCGCGACTCACTTATTCTGCTCCCTCAATTGGAGCAAAACCTTGACGCTGAATATTCTCCGTCACTGTACGCGGTTCGAGGAATTGTAACAAGTAATCTGGCCCCCCAGCCTTAGAACCAACTCCAGAAAGCTTGAAACCACCAAACGGTTGACGTGCAACTATAGCACCCGTAATATTACGGTTAATGTATAAGTTTCCAACTTCAAACTCTTCTTGTGCCTTTTCAATATGCGAAGGAGTTCTGGAATAAAGTCCTCCAGTTAAGGCATAGTTGGTACCATTAGCAACATCTAACGCCTCCTTAAAGTTTTTGACCTTAATCACCGCTACCACTGGACCAAAAATTTCTTGTTGGGCAATGATTGCATTTGGTGACACATCTGTAAAGACAACAGGACCAATAAAATACCCGTTATCTGGTGCTGGCATTTCTAAAGCAACTTTTGCTTCTGCCTTACCCTTTTCGATATACTCGCGGATGCGGCTATAGGCATTAGCATCAATGACTGGTCCAACTTGCGTGCTGGGTAACTCTGTTGCACCAATATTCAACGATTTTGTCGCTTCTACAAACCGCTGCACAAAGTTATCGTATATCGGTTCGAGCACCACCACCCGCGAACAAGCAGAACATTTTTGTCCACTATAACTAAATGCTGACTGCACCACACCAACAACAGCCTGGTCTAAATCAGCACTCTCATCTACAATTATGGCATTTTTGCCACCCATCTCTGCAATCACCCGTTTCATATGCTTCTGTCCGGGTTTGAGAATTGCTGCTTCTGCGTAAATCCGACAGCCAACTTCCTGTGAACCAGTAAAAGCAATGACATGAGTATCTGGGTGATTTACCAGATAAGCACCGACTTGGGAACCCTTACCAGGAACGTATTGAAAGACACCTTTGGGTATTCCAGCATCTACCAAAACTTCTGTGAGTTTCGCTGCAATCACAGAAGATGTTTCTGCTGGTTTTAGCAAAGTACAATTTCCAGTCACTAAAGCTGCAACTGTCATCCCTGTGGCGATCGCCAGGGGAAAATTCCAAGGAGAAATCACCACAGCAATTCCCCGAGGCTGGTAAATATATCGATTCGTCTCCCCTGCAACGTCGTAATTGTATCCCTGATCTAATCGTTCGATCTCGTCAGCGTAGTAGCGACAGAAGTCTATCGCCTCGGAAACCTCAGCATCAGCTTCCCGCACTGGTTTCCCAACTTCTAAAACAATCCAAGCCGAAAGTTCAGCACGGCGTTGTTCCATCAAGTCAGCAGCTTTGTGCAATATCCCGGCGCGTTCTCTTGCGGGTGTTTTGCGCCAACCAGGAAACGCAGCTTTTGCGGCTTGCATCGCCTGTTCTGCTTGTTCAACACTGATGAGTCCGACTTTACCAACCACTTCGCTGAAATTCGAGGGGTTGACGGAATCTATAAAGACTTCAGTATTTGTATACTCTCCATTGATGAGAGGAAGATAAGTGTTACCTAGCTGTTGGCGGACAGCTTGAAAAGCTTGAGCAGCTTTTCTTCTTTCCTCCTCTTCAGCATAATCTGTATCAGCGGCACCAGAGAATCCCTCTTCAGTTCCCTCTGCAAGCGAGGGGGAAGCAACAGAAATAGACTCCACAACTGGTGGTGCTAGCAGTTCCTCTACGGGACGATTTTCCATATTTTGCCGTAAGAAGGAACTATTGGCAGTATTTTCTAGCAAGCGACGAATCAGATACGCCATTCCTGGAAGCAGTTCCCCATAGGGACAGTAAACTCGGACGCGATAACCTCTATCAACCAACGCTTTTGCTATTTTATCCCCCATACCGTAGAGGACTTGCATTTCAAAGCTACGGCGGGGGACATTTAAACTGTCAGCTATTGCTATTGCATGAGCTTGCGATCGCACATTATGACTACCAATCGCAGAATACACATATTCATAATTTTCTAGCAATAATTGAGTTATCACCTCAAAATTTGCATCTGTCGCTACTTTGTCGTTGTACACTGGCTGTTGCCAATGCTTCTGTTCGGCTTTGATGGTTTCTTGATCCCAGTATGCGCCTTTTACCAAACGAATTGTCACTGGATAACCACGTTGTTTTGCCCAAGCAATCAAGTCTCGTGCATCTTGTTCGCTGCCGCGCAGATATGCTTGTATTGTCATACCAATATCTGTACGAGTGCGAAACTCCTCTTCCATCAACAGTTTTTTGAGGATGCTGAAAATCAGGTCTTTGTAAGCATACTGTTCCATGTCAAAATGAACAGAAGCGCCTAACTCTTTGGCACGACGCAAAAGGATACGAATGCGATCGCTCACCCGCTCTTCACTACCCTTAGCATCCAAGGGGTCAAACTGTGAGTAAAACGCCGTTAACTTTACAGAAACCTGGACTTTTGGCAATGGCTGTCCATCTGCTTCGTCAATTAAGGGAACTGGCGTCCAACTCTTCGATGCGTCCACCAGTTGTTGCATCAAATCTAGATAGCGTTGCAAATAAGACTGCGCCTCGGCTTCGGTAATCACCGCTTCTCCTAGTAAGTCTACGGTGAAAGCCATTTTTTCCTTACGCAGTCGTTCAATAGTCTTTAGCGCTTGTTTAATATTTTCTCCAGAAATATATTTATGAGCTAATGTTTCTACACCTGTGGAAACAGTTGTGGCAGCAACTTGCCCTGGCATAGAATCAGGGTTAGCAAAGTTTAGCATTCCCTTCAAGGCTGCAGGGAGTTCTACCGACTCATCGCCCAGATATTCTTGTAAATGGGCTGCAATTTCTGGTTTACTACGTAAAGCAGGAAGAGTGTCAATAAAACGAAACAGTTGCACCCGCAATCCTGGATTACTCATCGCCCAAGCCAGTAACTTATCATCCCAGCGCATCTGCTCCCGTAACGCACCGAAGAACGAACGATTTTCCTGTGTCGCTGCGAGAAGTTGTTTAGCGATTTCTTGAGTTTTCGCTTCGTAGGTGCTTGTTTTGACTTGTAATACCACTGATAACAAACTCCTTATTCAAGGCAAGGCTTCATTATATACAGCCTGTCCCTTCTATTGTGGCTTTTGGATTGTGTTCCTACCAGTTCCCAAATATCGCAATTTAAATTTGTACAACTTTAATGAAGCACCCTTCCCCACATCTCCATAGCAGCAAGTGTGAAAATTTTGGGAAGATGTTGACCAACTATCCCTACTAATACAATTCTATGTCAGATTGCACATTATCGCCCTCAGGCTGGAAGCTTGGCGCGATACAAACAAAACCTACCTCCGCAAGTTTATTTTATTTATGCATCTTTAAAAAGAATTGGTATTAGTAACAAGTGCTATAGTGGGAAACCTTGGTGACTGCTTGCTGATGTTCTGACTATCTCGGCTAAGTTTTTGAGATTAGCTTTGCGTTCTCTCATCTGTGGAGTGGTATTAAGTCCTACCGTTGCCAAAATTGCTTCCCAACGGTATACCCAATCATGCCTAAGTAGGGAGTTAATAATATTGTTTTTACGTATTCTTTCTTGGTACTCAGACTGCACGTCTAGATGAGATATTATATCAGCTATATTCGAGCAATCAAATAGAATTTCAATCACAGCATCCAACCAATCAAAGTTGCTAGTAAAATCCTCACATTTTGGAGCAACACCTAACATGATTGTTCCGCCTGCAGCTCCTTCAAAGAAGCGTGGTCCAACTTCTTCTTGAGGATTGGTTTGACCAGTTAAATCAAATTTTGCTTTATTGACTATCATGTAACGGCTCCTCTCCACAAGATTTGCATAAAGATTCCGATGATAACGATAGTCTGTCATATATAAGTCTTTAATAGTATCGTAGATATAGAAAAATTTCTTCTGTTCTACGAGTTCTAGTAAAGCATTATGAGTGACTGCTGAACGCCGTCCAACATTTAAAACATCAATACAGCGGTAAAGGTCACGGAGATAAGGACAGAATTTTAAAGCATCAACACCATAGGGAATTGAGTAACAAGGGCGCTGAATAATATCAGCGACTTGATTCATGCTAGAACTAAAGTTCATGAAAATATAATCAAAATCTTTGAGAAGCTGTAGTTGAACGAGCCAATCATCAATATCTTTTGCCCAGATTTCATCTAGCCAACAAACAGCATAGCGGCACTTTTTCCGCCAGCCTTCTATAGAATTTAAAATCAAAACATCTTGGATTGATTGACAAAACATGAAAAATAAATCATATTCTTCATCTACTTCAAATTTATAGTTGAATAACGATTTTATTAGTCTACTCTTTTTAAATATTTTAGCTGCACCGTTAGCTAACTTATTAGTTACCTTGAAAAGAGTAGGATTTAAGGATGGTGTAATTAAATCAACTGTGTCACAAGCACAAATAATATCCTCAAATTCATAGGGTCCAGAGCGAGAAACATGAAGTTTTAGATTCCGCATCGATACTAATAATACCCGTGATACTTCATGGAGAGGGGAAGTTATGTTTTGTGACTTCATGGCACTCTAATATTCAATAATCTGACAGCTTCACATAGGATGAGGTTCAGGGTGTAGATATGATTTTTTTCTTTTCAAACACACTAATTTGGAATTATTGATACTCCCAAATGTAGAGGTGAGTTTTGTAACCAAAGCTTGAGTGTAGTTATGATGATTGAACTGGTTGACTACCAGCTCATAACCTCGCTGAGCCTGAGTAGAAGCCTTTTTAGGCTCATCTAACAGCTTGACAATGGCTTGCTTCAATCCGACAGGGTCACCGGGATTCACACCAGTGACAATACCTGCATCAATCAAATCGCCAATAATTCCCGACGAACGGGTTATGATGACAGGTCGCCGACAAGCCATGGCTTCAAACAGAGTGGTGAGCCCGGCTTGAAAATCATTTTCAAAAAGGCTGATGACAACTACATCGGAATCGCGGTAAAGCTGCACCAACTCACACCAATCGTAAAAGCGATATGACATATGACTTGGCATCACTTCTTTTGGGAATGCTCGTTTTACTGCCTTCACGTCCGGTGAAAAAGTGCAAATCTTCACATCGACATTTAAATCTTGAGTTGCATCAGCCAAAGTTCGATAATCCCGTTTTTCCAAACCTCTACTTCCAATCACCGGACGCCGCTTTTGGGGTGAGGCTGGTCCTGGTGTAAAGAAGGATATGTCTGTAGGTGGTGCCTTAACGACTTGACAAACACGTTTGTCCGGTAAGCACAGATAGTTGCGAAGAAAATCAGCTTGAACTGGGGAGTGAGTCATAAACAAATCAATCCAGTCTTGCACATTCAACAGTTTTAATGCCAAACGCCCCCGCAGTCGGTTAATGTTATGGACAAAGACAGCAATCTTAGGTGGCGCAACTTTTGCACGACAAAGCGCGGCAATGGGAAAGCCCACTTCTTCATCTGTACAAAATAAGACATCATCCCTTTGAAGTTGCTTACACAAAACGCGTGCCAGCGCCCAATGTTGTGGGCTGCCTATAATCTTGGAACAAATAATATCTAAAGGCGATATTGAATCTGTGATTGGTAGATGAACCTTTGCTTTCAAAAGCTGGCTCATATTCCACATCGCATGAACAGGACATTTGCCTGCTTGAGCATTTTGAGCTAGCAGTTCTAGGTCAGATTGATAGCTTAGAGCTATGTGATACCTCAAAATGTTGCTCCTTTTCAGCTTTTGTTATTTGCAATACGAGTAATAATTTCTTTCCCTTCTGAAGGATGTTTTTTGTCAATACTTAAGTACTACAGTCTTCTGTGCCATGACGGTTTTGACATGGTCTGCTAACCTAATTGCTAAAGCAACTATGGAGAGTGTGGGATTAGCATATCCGCCTGTAGGAAACACAGAACTACCTGCGATGAATAGGTTGGAAACACCGTGAACTTTACAATTTCGATCAACAACACCCTGCTTGGGATCGTCATGCATACGTGTCGTCCCCATGTGATGATGTGTACCAGGATGAATTAATTTCGGTAGGTTTCCATCGCGTTCAATTTCTAACTGACCAATCCCAGCACAAGCAATCTCCTCTTTGAGGATGTCCTGTGCTCGCTTAATCGTGCGAATATCAATATCGCTCCAGCGCCAGTTTAACTTCACTTTCTGACGATTAAGGCGATCGCGATCACCACTCAGCGTTATCCGGTTATCTGGATCGGGTGCTTGTTCAGTTTGATGTAGGACTTCAAACCGACTAAATCTTTGTTCGTTATCTTGAAGATATGACCAACCACCCCAAGCAAGACTAGGAAGAAACGGTTGATGTTTGATGAGTGCCCTGTAAGCAGCAGGTAAGATATAGTCAAGACCAAGAACGACATTGTTTAAGAGTTTGAGGCTATTTTTCTGGACTTGTGAATCGTTTATACTCGTAAGCAGTGTTTTTAGCGAATTGACTGCTTTTAACTGATATGGTTTAGGAATAGGAAAGAGCAATGCACTGATATTAAGTAATTGTTCACGGCGCATGACTTCTTTCGTCAGGGTTAGTTTGCCCATAATTGGTATGTTTTTTACCCGCCGCAGGTCGTATAAAGCGGTCTTGTTGAAAATGTCTGGACTAGCAGGAATCAACTGACCGCAGCTGACCAAGGGATGATCCATAAAAAACCTACCCACCAGATCATTTTGATTGCCCAGCCCAGATGTTTGGGTTTTGTTTGATAGCAATAGTAAACGTGCGTTCTCAATGCCACCTGCAGCTAAAATAAAAACTTTTGCACGAACCCAAAATTCATTTCCTGATAAACAAGCGACTCGTAGGCGAGTTACAGTTTGAGCTGTTTCCTCGGTTTCAATCTCCATCAAGTTGGCGTTGAGATAGATAGTAACATTCTTAGCTTGCTTGAGTTCTTCACGATACTCATGGGTAAAGACAGCACGGGGACCAAACTGAAATATGCTGGTGGTCACACGACTTTTGAAAGGTAACTGAGGAGTTTTCGCATTCTGCCAAACCTCGGCATCATAATCAAAAGCTCCCAGTTTGCAGACAACTTGAGCGCGTTGGTAAAACTGATCTAGATGAGATTTGTTGAAAGGCCAACCACTGTATGGTAGCCAGTCCCGTTTTTCAAAATCTATTGTATCTAGTGGTACGTACCTAACACCTATTTGGTTATCACCCAATCTAATTTTCCAGCTATTTGCTGTACCTCCAAACTGAAGACGGCGTTGGTCGTTCAGTGAGCCAAAAAGATTTCCTACACTTTCACCTTGACACAGTGACTGAGTCTTTGTGTCAAACTCAAGACCACCACTTTCTAAAAGACAAACGCGAAAGTTTGCCGAGGTAAATTCACGTGCTAAAGTGATGCCCGCTGGACCAGCGCCAACAATGCAAACATCAGTTTCGATACTTTCACCAGTAGGTAGTGTCTGTGCATTAATTAACATTAGCTAATTCCATAAACATAATAATTGTTAGGAAATTGAATAAAATTCTTAGAAAGAAACACACAAACAGTTGGACAAAACTGTCACATATGCCTGTCAAGAGGAAACTGAACTGATCCAGGAAATTTCAAGTCGGTTTCCAGCATTGTGTATTGGCGGTGTTGTACATCAATCTTCTGTTGCTATATGTGAATTTACACTTTCCTTCTAATGAAGAGGTAACAAACAGATGTAAATTCTGTCGCAAAGTTGTGACATATTCGCAAAGATTTGTTAGTTCTGAATTCACATTTTGTGAAGAATACGTAAAGTATACAATCCCTGGAGAAGTTGTGAGATATGTGTCCTTCCGTCAGTTGACATTAGCTTGCAACTTCTTCCTTGGTTGATATAGCTTGATAAAGTGGTTTACTATTAATGCTTCATAGAAAAGATCTTTGTCAGCCCAATGGAGATTTTGATTGTTGAAGATGAAGTTGAGATTGCTCAGTTAATTCAACTGTACTTAGAAAGGGAAGGATTTTCTTGTCGCCACTGTCGAGATGGATTAAGTGCGCTTCAAGTGTTTCAAGAGCATCCGCCTGACTTGATCATCCTAGACCTGAAAATTCCCCACTTGGACGGACTGGAAGTTTGTGCCCGCATTCGACAGCAACCAAGCCCTAAAGACCCTTATATCTTGATGTTGACGGCAAAGGGTGAAGAAAATGATCGGGTTGTCGGTTTATCCACTGGAGCAGATGACTACGTAGTCAAGCCCTTTAGCCCAAAGGAACTGGTAGCCCGTGTCCGAGCACTCCTACGACGGACACTACGTCATGGTAAGCAGAGTCAAATTTATCGTACCCAACACTTTGTCATTAATGTAGAGCAACACTCAGCGAGACGGATTGTGAGTACCCATCAATCGACTCCTTTAGACCTAACGACTTTGGAGTTTGAACTGCTGGCAACATTTATGAGTGACCCTGGTCGGGTTTGGAATCGAACTCACCTAATTAACAAACTTTGGGGTAGTGATTTTTATGGTGATGAGCGGGTTGTTGATACTCACATCGCGCGGCTACGGAAGAAGATTGAACCCGACCCAGCGAATCCAACCTTTGTCAAAACTGTGATTGGAGCAGGTTATAAATTTGAAGACCCAGTTATCCAGGACGAATTGTGAGGAAGCTTAGCCTGCGATCGCGATTAATATTCTCCCACATTGTTGTGATGCTAGTCGGGTTGAGTGCTAGAGCTCTCGTGAGTTGGTTTTTATCCCACCACCTATTTGAATTGCGCTTAACGCTTTTACAAGGACGAGGATTTGACCTGGGTGCAATTCGCTCTGAGTTGATTGAGGAGTTTGAGGCAGTCTGGAATTGGAAAGTTTGGTGGTCAGCACTGATAAGTACAACTGTGGTAGGTGGTTTGAGTTACCTAGTTGCTAAGCGAATTGTACAACCTCTCGTTCAAATGGAGAAAATTACTCAGCAGTTTGCTCAGGGGAACTTAACAGCGCGTATACCTGAGAGTGAAATTCCAGAGCTGAACCGCCTTGCCATGAACTTTAACCGAATGGCTTCAAACCTTGAAGGGGTAGAACAGCGCCGTCGAGAACTTATGGGAGACTTGACACATGAGTTACGTACACCGTTGACAATTTTGGAGGGTTATCTGGAGGGTTTAGCAGATGGCGCTATTGAACCAAAAGCAGAACTGTTCCAGCGATTAGCTACAGAGACAGCCCGATTAGGTCGATTGGTGAATGATACACAAGAACTTTCCAAGGCCGAGGCGGGATATTTACCCATCAATATTCAACCCATGGATGTATATCCACTCTTACTCTCGCTAATACAACGGTTCTGTGATCAACTTTTAGAAGAAGGTCCAATGTTGCATTTGGAGTGCCCACCCAATCCTCCCTTGGTATCAGCCGATCCTGAGCGAGTCGAGCAAATTCTGGTCAACCTACTTGGCAATGCAGTACGCTACACTGCGAATGGTTCTATCACAGTGCGAGTTTGGAGCAAACCTCCGCAGTTATGGATTGCAGTTATTGACACAGGTCATGGCATTAAGGCAGAAGAGCTACCCTTTGTCTTTAATAGATTTTGGCGCTCAGAGCGCTCTCGTGCCCGTAACCCTGGTGGTTCTGGAATGGGTCTGGCTATCTCTCATCGTCTTGTTAAGTTACAAGGAGGGGAAATCCTGGTAGAAAGTGAGTTGGATAAGGGAAGTACATTTCGATTTTCACTACCGTTGGCATAAATTTTTTTGAACCGTATTGATTTATGGGAATCTCAAAGCTTAGTTTCTGCTTGCTTAGACAAGAAAAAGCTTGTCCCAAGTGACATAGCTACTAAACCCAAATAAGGAATAATAGTTTTAATTCCAAGGATGGGTCATCTTCTGATGTCGCCTAAGATGGCTCTCCAATTATTGTCTGCAGTAAAGTGTGTGAGAATTAAACTAAACTACTGGGTCAGAGGTTACATAAGATACAGAAACTTATCTTTGCTTTCTCCATGCAGCAAAACACTCCTACCAACCTTCTTAATTTTCTTTTCCTCTTGGCGGTTCAATAACTTTCGCGCTAACTTGATTGAGAATTTTGTTGATACACTTGAACTTCATAAGCCCAGTAAAACAGCGCGATGGTTCATATAAAGCGCGTAGAACTCACTAACTTCAAATCCTTCGGCGGTACGACCTCTGTCCCTTTATTGCCGGAGTTTACAGTTATTTCTGGGCCTAACGGTTCCGGTAAATCGAATATTCTAGACTCGCTGTTGTTTTGTCTGGGACTCGCTAGTTCTAAGGGAATGCGTGCAGATCGTCTACCCGACTTAGTCAACACGACACAAACTAGCAAATCTCGTTCTGCTGTCGAAGCTAGCGTTACGGTGACGTTTGATTTGTCAGACCATGAAATAGAGGATGAACTGGAAACTTTACCTGTTGTGTCCGTTGAAGATGAGGACTTAGGGGACATAGAGGAAGCACAAGAGGAAGAAAGCGAGGATGCAAAATATCGCCGAGAAAAAATCCGCGCCAAACCAGGTACCGAATGGAGTGTCACCAGAAGGCTGCGAGTTACTCCCCAAGGAACTTATACCTCGAATTACTACATTAATGGTGTCTCCTGCACCCTCACAGAGTTACACGAAGAACTAGAATTTCTACGTATTTATCCTGAAGGCTACAACGTTGTGCTGCAAGGGGATGTCACCAGCATTATCTCGATGAATGCGCGAGAACGACGGGAAATTATTGATGAATTGGCAGGGGTGGCAGCGTTTGACCGTAAGATAAACCAAGCCAAAGAAACTTTGGATGAAGTTAAGGATAAGGAAGACAGTTGTCGTATTGTAGAGACAGAATTAATTGCACAGCGCGATCGCCTCTCCCAAGACCGCGCCAAAGCAGAAAAATACCAAAAACTTCGCACTGAGTATCAAGATAAACAACAGTGGGAAGCAGTTTTATCATGGCGTTCCCTGCAAGTACAACAAGAAAAGTTAGCGACGCAAATTCAACAAGGCGATCGCACCTCGGCTGAACTCACAAATCAACTCACTACCTTAACTTCAGAAATTGCCCAAAAAACCGCTGAACTAGAGCAATTAAACGCTCATGTAAAAGCATTGGGAGAAGAAGAACTTTTGGCTGTACAATCTACCCTTGCCACCCAAGAAGCAGAACGTAAACAGCTTCAGCGTCAGCAAACAGAACTAGAAACAACAGCACAAGAAACCACCAAGCGCTTACAACAAACCCGAGAGGAAATTCAACAGCACCAGCGTTCTTTAGAACAACTCGCACAACAACAAGTTGAACAGGCGCAAGTCATCGCCTCACGACAAACAGAACGAGATGCGGCGCAACAAGAATTAGAAAATTCCCGTGAAGCCGCAGCGGAAATTGCTTCCGCTTCGGAAGCCTGGGTGCAGCAACAAACAGCTTTTAACCGCCAAATTGAAACTTTGCTGCAAACCGTTGAACCTCAACGTACAGACCAAGCAAAACTCAAAGAACGGAATAACCAACTCCAGCAGCAAATTCAGGAGCAAACCCAGCTCGTTCAAACTTTAGAACCCCAATTGTCAGAAAAACAAGCTGAATGTGCGCAAATTGAAACAGAATTTTACACTTCTGGTGAACCTATTCAAAACTTAGCTGAAACACTCTCAGCCACAGAACAAGAACTACAAATCCAGCAGGAAACGCAAAAGCGCCTCTTACAGGAACAACGGGAGAAACAACGCCAGCTGGATAAACTAGAAGCGCAACTTGTCGCACAGCAAGAAGTCCAAGGAACACAAGCCAGTAAAGTCATCCTGCAATCAGGAATCCCAGGTGTCTGTGGGTTAGTTGTCCAGCTGGGACGCGTGGAACCTCGCTATCAATTGGCTTTGGAAATCGCAGCTGGGGCACGTTTGGGGCATATTGTTGTAGAAGATGATGGTATAGCAGCAGCGGGAATTGAACTACTCAAACAAAAACGTGCTGGTCGAGCAACTTTTTTACCGTTAAATAAAATTCATGCTCCCAAAGTCACCCAAGATTTTACGCTGCGTTATGCTAACGGCTTTGTCAATTATGCTGTGAACTTGATTGAGTGCGATCGCCGTTATAAGGATGTGTTCAACTATGTTTTTGGGAACACAGTGGTGTTTGCAAATCTCAGTCAAGCGCGTCAGCATATGGGAATGTACCGTATTGTCACCTTAGATGGGGAACTCTTGGAAACCAGCGGCGCAATGACTGGTGGTAGCACGAATCAGCGTTCGTCATTACGGTTTGGCACGGGAGAAGCAGCAGAATCTGAGGAAGTCTCTTCACTAAAAAGTCGCTTGACGGATATTGAGCGAGTGTTAGAACGTTGTAGTGAAGCAATACAAACTCTCTCTACTAAGACAAAACAACTGAGTCAAGAACTGACAGAAGCACGACAGGCGCGGCGAGAACAACAGCTGCGTTTGGAACAGTTGCACAAAGAAATTAAGAGTTTGACAATGCAATTGGAAACAACGCGATCGCAGCTTTCCCAAAACACAGAGAAATTAGCTACCGTCCAATCTCGCCTAGAAGTTTTAGATCGGGAATTACCGGAGCAAGAGCATCAATTACAACAATTGCGCCAAGCTTTGGCAGAGTTAGAACAATCGCAAACTCCCCAAGAATGGCAACAAATCCAAGCAAAAATAAAAGTTCAAGAGCAACAATTGCAACAACGAGAGTCTGCCTTAAGGGACGCAGAGCAAAAATTCAAAGATGGAGAAAATCAGCAGCAGCGGTTGCAAGAAAAAATTGCTGTTGGTGAGCAACGTATCGAAGAATATCAGCAGGAGCAAATAGAGCAGCAAAACCAAGGTGTAGCGCTTAACACTCAGCACTCAGCACTCAGCACTCAAATTGCTGAGACTCGTGCTGCTTTAAGTCAAATGGAACAGAATTTGGGAGAAGAAAAACAAAGACGCGACGCCACAGAACAGGAATTGCGATCGCACACAACGCGTCAACAACAGTTGGAATGGGAACTACAAAAACTGCAAGAAACTCAGCAAACGCGGAGGGAAGAACTAGCTGCACTGCAAACTCAATTGCACACGATGGCGGCAGAATTACCTAACCCATTACCAGAAGTTCCAGATAAAGTCAATTTAGAAGAATTGCAAAAAGAATTGCGCTCTCTTGCCAAACGCCTGCAAGCAATGGAACCTGTGAATATGCTTGCCTTGGAACAATATGAGCGTACGCAAAAACGCCTTGAAGAACTCAGTCAAAAGTTACGAACCTTAGAAGCAGAGCGCACCGAATTACTGTTAAGAATTGAGAATTTTACCACACTGCGTCAACGTGCGTTTAAAGAAGCTTTCGATGCTGTCAATGAGAACTTTCAATCCATTTTCGCCACCCTTTCAGAAGGCGATGGATACCTGCAACTCGACAATCCAGAAGACCCCTTCAGTAGTGGATTAAATTTGGTTGCACATCCCAAAGGTAAGCCAGTGCAACGACTTGCTTCGATGTCTGGAGGAGAAAAATCTTTAACTGCTTTGAGTTTTATTTTTGCATTACAACGCTACCGTCCGTCGCCATTTTATGCCTTTGATGAAGTAGATATGTTTTTGGACGGGGCAAATGTAGAACGATTAGCTAAAATGATTAAACAACAGGCGCAACAAGCACAATTTATTGTTGTCAGTTTGCGTCGCCCGATGATAGAATCAGCCGAACGCACAATTGGCGTCACTCAAGCAAGAGGTGCTTATACTCAAGTTTTGGGTATTAAGCTATAATCCGACCATACGACTGCTTGAGTTTTTGTTAATAATAGTGTATAGATAAACCGGATTCGAGATCAGGACTCGGTATAGAATGACCTCTGAACAAAGTATTAGACGTTCCGATATTTTAAACACCCAGGTAATCACTCGCGATAACGGCAAACGGTTGGGAATCGTGAGCCAAGTTTGGGTTGATGTAGACCAGCGAGAGGTTGTGGCTCTTAGCTTGCGAGATAGCCTGATCTCCGTTTCTGGAATACCACGCTATATGTACCTCAACAGCATCAACCAGATAGGTGATGTCATCCTAGTGAATAACGAGGATGTCATTGAAGATGTTGAGGTTGATCTCTACAGCAATCTGATAAACTGGGAGGTTATTACAGAAACTGGTGAAGTCTTAGGTAAGGTACGGGGCTTCAAGTTTCATGGTGAAACAGGGAAACTGCACTCAATCGTCATCGCCTCTTTGGGTCTACCGCAAATTCCCGACCAATTCTTGAGTACCTACGAGTTTTCGGTGGATGAAATCGTCAGCACAGGTCCCAACAGATTGATTGTCTTTGAGGGAGCCGAAGAACGAGTCAATCAGTTGACAGTTGGTTTGTTAGAGCGCTTGGGGATCGGCAAAGCACCTTGGGAACGCGATGTTGAAGAAGAATACTCCTCCTACACTCCTCGTACAGTTACACCAGACAAGCAACTGCCAAGCGGAGTGCCATTAGAGCAACCTAAGCCGAAAATCATTCGCGCACCCGAACCTGTCGCACAAGAATGGGACGAGGACTACTACGAAGAAGAACGTCCTCAGCGTCAAGTCATGAAGGCACGGCAGTATGAGCCTGTTGAGTACGAAGAAGATGATGAGGAAGAAGATAACTGGAGTGAGGCAACAGGCAAAGACAAGTATCAAGCACAACCAAAGTATAGCTCAGGTTCGTATAACAATGACTCATACGCTGAGCAATACGACGATTATGATGACGATTTAGCCCGCGATGCGTGGGATGATGATGAGCCGCCTAAACCAGTGAACATCCCCAAGAAAGTCAAAGAGAGACAGCCAGAGTACGAAGAAGAAGGCGGATATTAATTCTAATCCATGACCGACCCCTGCCCAGATGTGGGGAAGGAATTAAGATAAATCCTCATTCCCAAGCCCATGCTTGGGAATACTTTTTAGCTTAATCGGTCAGCTAACACTGGAATTGCGTCTAAAATCCAGTCATTTACCTCCCTCGTAACAGCCCTTGTAAAAAGAAACCAATCTTGACAAAGATATCTTCTAGCCAAAGCATGACGCGGTCTAGCCATTCGAGTATTTGCTCTAGAAGATGTTTCTCATATCCAATCGTTTGAGCTTGTGTTTCAATCCAATCTGGCTTTGCCTCAACTTCAGTGGTTTTCTGACGTTGCTGGTGAAGAATTTTACCTTTCTTTTCTTTGCTTTTATTGGCTTTGCTTTCCAGTGGAGAAATAGAAGAGTCAGGAGATGGGGAAACAAATTTTGTATTTTGGGATGATGCAACTAATAATTGTTGCTCGTTGATAACCTCTGCGCCCTCCTGCAAATCACCAAATAAGTCATTCATTGTCAACCAAGGATCTGCTATGTCCTCGCTTTGCAAATGAGGGGTTTTGGGCAAAGCAGAGAAAGAAGGATGCTGTTGTAGTCTTGCGTGTAATTTCCTATTGGGATTTGTTAGTAAAGGTTGGTCAATAATACCATTTGCTGGTATTTCAGGCTTTAATTTCTTGGCATTACGCTCCCCAAAAAAGTAATTGATTGCCCCCCAAATTAAAGCCTGAATCTTTGATGTTTGATGTTTCCCATCAACAGCTAATGCTCCTTGTTCAGTAGTTAATTGCTGCTGTTTCCCGTAGAGAAATATGTTTAGCTGAGTTTGAACAATTTGGAGCAATTGCCCACTAACACGAGATATTGGTGTGATGGCATGAGATTCTAGCTGGGCAAACGCTGCATCCAGTAGTACTAGCCCTTGAGACGGAATGGGTAAAGATGTATACTCAATGTCCTCTTGTTTTCTCGTTGCCTCTGGTAAGGCAGGTCTATTTTCTTGACGACCAGAAATCAGCTTGTTCAACAAGCGGTCAATTTCAGGTAAGAGTTTTGTTTCGTCTTCTGCTTGAGTCAACCGCCAAGAACGCCAGTACGCAGCCACTCCATCAAGAATTCGGTTTCGCAATTTTTCCTGCTGCTGGTATGTCAAAATGTCCAGAATTTCATTGTCAGCAGTCACGAGTACCAAATTGCGATTTACCAAAAGTGAAGCAATTCCCTGCACCGTTGAAGGACATGAGGAATTTTCTAATAAATCTCTCCGCGTCTCTACGACTTGCAGCGTCACTACTGCGTCTAGAACTTGCTGAATGGGAGTGTCAGCAGATAATGGAGTTTTGGATTGGCTATCCGTCTCATTTGCTGGTAAATGGAACTTGCGTTGTTGCTCGCCTGTGTGTAATTGTTTGCCAGCTGAGTCTGTTGCTTTTTGAATCAGCAGATACACTGGGTAAAGTAGAGCCTCTAATGACCAACTGGCAGCGACTTGTAGATGCCGTATGGTGCGGTCAAACTGCTCGCCCCAGCGCCGAGATTGCTGGTGGAAAAAGTTAAAAAGTCTGCTTTGATAACGACCAGAGGTACCAGAAGGCATGGTGGTGAATTTTTGTTGAGAGCATTGTTCGCTTTTGGACTCTCACCAAACAATAAATCAAAAGACTGTTGATGATTGTGAGTTTTATCATCTTAGCGAAATTATGACCTCCTCTGTATCTCAACCCAATACTAAATTCATCTTGCAAGCAATTGAGAAGTTGCGCTCTTATTCTCAAGTAGATGCTCTTTCCTCCTGGCGATACTTGGAAGCTGACTTTCCTGTAGCTGATGTTCACACGTGTAACTTTTCTAGTTGGGAGCTTGCTCAGTTAAACACCAGAGGACACATTGCTTGGACAGGGGGGCAACAAGTTCTATGGTTAGCGCAAAAATTAGTGATTCCCCAAAATTTACAGGGTTATCCGCTAGAGGGTTTGTCTTTGCGGCTAGCACTGGTTTGGTGGGCGGATTCTGCCCAAATTTATATCAATGGTCAGTTAGCGCTTGAGGGCGATTTGTTTGATTCTTCACCTAGGGTGCTACTGAGTTCTGCGGTGACACCAGGAGAGGAATTTATTGTAGCTTTGCGTTTGGTGAGTCCAGGTCATTGTGATGGGGCTTTGGTAAAGTCGCTCTTTATATATGAGTCTACTGATGAGAATCACCCTGATCCCGGTTTTGTGGCTGATGAGTTGGCTGTGATGCAGCGCTATTTTGAAAGTTTTGAGTCTGAGAAGTTGGAGAATTTGGCTGCGGTGGTGGCGGAAATTGATTGGGAAGGAATGAATCGCCAAGGCGCAGAGGAAGAGAACAGAGGGTTGGAGAATTCTTTGTTTGCAGTTCGTCAGAGTTTGCTAAAATCGAAAATCCAAAATCTGCCTAAAATTTATTTGTTGGGTCATGCTCACCTTGATATGGCTTGGCTGTGGCGTGTGAGTGAAACTTGGCAGGCAGCACAAAGTACTTTTGAGTCGGTTCTTAAGCTTCAGCAGGATTTCCCGGAGTTGATTTTCTGTCATTCTTCTCCGGTGCTTTATGCTTGGATTGAGGAAAATCGCCCGGATTTGTTTGATGCTATTCAACAAGCAGTCAAAACTGGGCGTTGGGAGGTTGTAGGGGGTTTTTGGGTTGAACCGGAACTGAATTTAATTGCAGGTGAATCAATTGTCCGTCAGTTGCTGTACGGTCAGCGCTACGTGTTGGAGAAATTTGGTAAAGTTTCTACTGTGATATGGGTACCAGATAGTTTTGGTTTTTGTGCAACTTTGCCACAATTTTTGGCTAAGGCTGGGATTGAGTTTTTTGTGACTCAAAAGTTGCGCTGGAACGACACAACTCAGTTTGATTATGGTGCTTTTTGGTGGCGATCGCCTGATGGTAGTGAAGTGTTTAGCCTGATGTCTGCGCCCGTTGGTGAAGGTATAAACCCTATCAAAATGGCATCCTTTGCCTGTGAATGGCAAACCCAAACAGGTTTTTCTGAAGCCCTCTGGCTCCCTGGTGTGGGTGACCACGGCGGCGGTCCTACCCGTGATATGTTAGAAACTGCTCAACGCTGGCAAAAGTCGCCCTTCTTCCCTCAACTAGAATTCTCTACCGCTGAAAATTACCTACAGCAAATCAAAGAAAAAACTTCTCCCTCCTTCCCCACCTGGGACGACGAACTCTACCTAGAATTCCATCGTGGTTGTTATACAACTCACGCCGACCAAAAACGTTGGAATCGTCGTTGTGAAGGGTTATTGTATCAAGCAGAGTTGTTTGCAGCTTTGGCTACTATTAGCTCTCAAGTCACATATCCAACAGCTGAACTAGAAGCAGCGTGGAAAAAGGTCTTATTTAACCAGTTTCATGACATTCTGCCTGGTTCTTCGATTACTGAAGTTTACGTGGATGCACTTCCAACTTGGCAAGAGGTAGAAAAAGTTGGCGATGAGATTTTGCAGCAGTCTTTGAGCCATCTTGCATCTCAAATCAACTTACCAGCACCACCACAACCCAACAGTTTACCGATTGTCGTTTTTAATTCTCTCAATTGGCAGCGATCGCAGGTAGTCACACTCACCTTACCTTCACCAGCAACTGCTCACCAAGAATGGCAAATTTACGACACTTTCGGAGAAAAACAACCTTCCCAGTCAACTGAAGCATTAACTCTGTTGTTTTTGGCAAAAGACATTCCCCCTGTTGGCTACCGTGTTTTTTGGTTGCATTCCTCCTCATCCCTCTCATCCCCATCCCCCACTCCCCTTGACTGGGTTCTAGAAAATGAATTTCTCAAAGTCGTCGTCAATCCTGAAACTGGAGACTTATCAAGCGTCTTTGATAAAATTCTTGAGCGAGAAGTTCTCAGTGGTGCGGGGAATCAACTGCAAGCTTTTAAAGACAGTGGTCAATACTGGGATGCGTGGAATATTGACCCAAATTATGCCCAGCATCCCTTACCACCAACGCAGATGAAATCCATTGAATGGTTGGAAACCGGACCAGTACAAAGTCGGGTGCGTGTGGTGCGCCAACTAGGTGAATCTGAGTTTTGCCAAGATTACATTTTGCAAACCCACTCACCAGTTCTCAAAATCGCCACAACTGTGAATTGGCAAGAACGTCAGGTGTTGGTGAAAGCTGCTTTTCCTCTGAATGTAGAAGCGGACTTTGCGACCTATGAAATTCCTTGTGGGGCTATTCGCCGTTCCACTCATCCCAACACTTCTGCAGAAAAGGCGAAATGGGAAGTCCCGGCTTTGCGTTGGGCAGATTTGACGACTTCTGCTGTAGAGGAAAACTCTTGCTACGGTGTCAGCTTACTCAATGATTGTAAGTATGGATATGATAGCAAACCGAATCAACTACGCTTGACCTTGCTACGTAGTCCCAATTGGCCTGATCCAGAAGCAGACCGAGGATTTCATGAATTTACTTATGCTTTATATCCTCATGTTGGTAGCTGGGAATCAGCTCATACAGTAAGACACGGGTATGAATTGAATTTACCCATGCAAGTCATACCACTTACCTTACAACCCAATGAAGGCGAGAAGTCCTTACCACCTATCGGTAGTTTACTCAATTTGTCGGCTGAAAATTTAATATTAATGGCGTTTAAGCAAGCGGAAGATAACCCACAGCAATGCATTCTCCGATGCTATGAATGTCACGGAGAGCCAGCCGAGTTGTCCTTGCAAAGTGATCTGGGGTTGACTCTAACAGAATCAGTGGACTTATTGGAGCACTCTTTGTCTACTTCTGAATTCTCATCAAAGCAACAAAACTTTACAATACAGCCTTGGGAAATGAGCAGCTTTAAGATTTGCTAATAGGTTTGTCGTTGCGCTTAAGCGCAATGACAAACCCTATCAACTTTAATCTTCGTGGTCTTCAAAGGGATCGCTCAATTCCTTACTGGGAGGACCAAAAGAGGTGTAGATCGATAGCGCCGTGATGACAATTACAACAGCGCACACAGAAATGCTAAGAACTATTGCGGGTTCCATGACAAGTATAGATTATGTGTTTTATTCCTATAGAATATTACAGAAGATTAAAAAATGCTTTGGCAACTCATCTTAGGTGAACTATGGCACAAAGGACGCGCTTGGGAGATATTCTCAGACCTTTAAATTCTGAGTATGGTAAAGTGGCTCCCGGTTGGGGTACAACCCCCCTAATGGGTGTTTTTATTCTGCTATTTTTCGTTTTTCTGTTGATTATTCTGCAACTCTACAACAAGTCTATCTTGATCCAAGATGTTGCTGTTGACTGGCGGACCTTGGGGCGGTAACTGATGTTTCAAGTTAAAAAGCCTGCATAACAGCCTACCCCACACCCGGTTGTCCCGGGTTTTTTTATTCAACTGCGGTACTGGTCTCACCTTCTGCCCTCTGGCATATTTTCACAGTAGACTACATATGTTGGATATGTTAGTTGATGAGGCAGCTGTTAATTTTACAGGAGAACAAGTATGAATGTATTTGGTATCGGTTTGCCAGAGATGGCTTTGATCTTTGTGGTAGCACTATTAATTTTTGGTCCTAAAAAGCTACCAGAAGTTGGTCGCAGTTTGGGAAAAGCTATTCGCAGTTTTCAACAAGCTTCTAGCGAGTTTCAAAACGAGTTTCAAAAAGAAGCAGTTCAGTTAGAAGAAGCTGTAAAAACGACTGCTGAACTAGACACCAAGCAAACAGATGAAGCACAAACCAAGCAAATAGAAGCAGCTAAGTTGGAGCAAGACACTGCAAGTTCTTCCCAAAAAAGCTAGTAGACTAAAATCAAAATGACAGAAGCTATTGCCAACAAAACTTTGGTGATTCCCCAACTAATAGTCGGGTTGGGGAACCCAGAACCAAAATATGACCAAACACGCCACAATGTTGGCTTTGCTGCTGTAGACGCGCTATCCCGTTCTTGGAGGATTCCTTTAGCAGAAAATCGCAAGTTTCAAGGGGAATATGGAGAGGGATTTGCACCCAATGGAGACAAAATCCGCTTGTTAAAGCCACTGACTTATATGAATCGCTCAGGACAAGCAATGCAAGCAGTCACAAGTTGGTATAAGTTGCAACCTGAGTTGGTCTTGGTTATTTATGATGATATGGATTTACCCATAGGAAAAACTCGCTTGCGCTTGTCTGGTTCGGCTGGCGGACATAACGGGATGAAAAGCGCGATCGCACACCTTGGTACTCAAAACTTTCCTCGTTTGCGTATCGGTATTGGTAGACCAAAAGGTGCAAACAATGGTAACGAATCAGGTTCAGTCTCTCATGTCTTGGGACGATTTTCTGCTGCCGAAAATCAGCTGATGTCTCTCGTCCTCCAGTTTGTCGTGGAATGCGCAGAACTGAGCCTCAAGCAGGGAGTAGAAAAGGCTATGAATGTTTGTAACAGTCGTTCTTTTGAAAATGCTGAATTGTAGGGAGACTCAGATCCACTTCGGATTTGAGAGGATGTTTTCAAAGATGTTTTAAAAGTAGTAAATTATACTTTTTTGTAACAGATTCTTTAGAGGACCCCTGGATTTGCCGGCTTGTACTCCGGAGGGGAACCCTTTCGCTTAGCTCCTAGTGACAGGAGAAGGGTAGCAACTGGGGTAGTCTACACGCTTATCTTCATCCATGAATGGAGGGGCTTGCGCCCTCCGATTCCAGGTCAAGCTACGTCAAGCACCAAATCGGTTTATTTCATACGTCTCTTGCGTCTAGCAGCGACTGCTTTGCGTTTGCGTTTTTCTAATGGTGTTTCAAAGTGCCTATGATACTTGACATCGGCTAAGATTCCAGCTTTGGAGACTTGGCGTTTAAACCGTCGCAAAGCTGAATCAATTCCTTCATTTTCTCCTAAAACCACTTGGGTCATTCTTGTTCCTCATCATCAATACTCCCATTGTAGTGCTGCCTTAACTTTGGCGAAACTCCCCCTGAAAAAAGTGGGGATAAGGAGGTTGAGGGAGTAGGAGGTTGAGTAGTTGAGGGAACAAGGTAGTGAGAATAACTAACAATAACTCATGATGATTAACTATCTTGGTTAGATGTTTTGATAGAAAGAGCTAATTGATAGAGATGACGACGGGGAAGGGAAGTTTCTTTTGCTAACTGACGGCTAGCTTGCGATCGCGATATTCCCTGACTCATGATTTTTTCTAACTCTGTTTTGAGTTCTTCTTCTGAGAGTTGCACTTGAGTGGGTGGTTTTCCAGCCACAACTAAGGTATATTCGCCTTGGGGATCGCGTTGGCTGTAGTGAGCGATCGCTTCTTCAATTGTTCCGCGCCAGAATTCCTCATACAATTTGGTTAACTCTCGTGCTATGACAATTTGGCGATGGTTTCCAAAAATTTCGGCAAAATCTTGTAAAGTGTCGCGCAGGCGGTACGGAGACTCATAGAAAATGAGAGTGCGAGGTTCTGTTTCCAGGAATTCTAAGTGCGATCGTCGTTGTTGACCTTTGGCTGGCAAAAATCCTTCAAAAACAAATCTATCCGTTGGGAGTCCGGCTGCACTTAATGCTGTCATTGCTGCATTTGCACCAGGAATTGGTACGACTGGTATCCCAGCTTCAATGCAAACTTTCACCAGTTCATATCCAGGATCGGATATTCCTGGTATACCTGCATCCGTGACGAGAGCAATTGCTTTACCATCACTCAGTTGCTCTAATAACTCTGGGATGCGGCTGCTACGGTTGTGTTCGTGGTAACTCACCTGCGGCGTTTTGATTTGAAAATGTTGTAGCAGTCTTCCTGTGTGGCGCGTATCTTCCGCAGCAATGAGATCCACTGTTTGCAAAGTTTGTACTGCCCGGAAGGTCATATCTTCCAGATTGCCGATCGGTGTGCCAACAACGTAAAGTGTTCCTGGTTTTATATCCATGAGTCAATATTATCTTGTGGGATGAGTATCTTGTCCGACATTAATTAGACTTCTTGTAAAACTTAGTAAGTCTCTCGACGTGAAGAAATGTAGGATGGGTTAGCGAAGCGTAACCCATGCTGTCTTTTGCAATTAATAACCCATGCTGTCCTTTGCAATTGATGCTGTACTCAAAGCAAGACTGCATGCTATAAAAAATTCTTTTCGCCTATTTACTATTAAGAACCACAGATGGAAAAACACGGACTATTTGTCGGTCTAGTCACCTTAGATTTAATTTACCTTGCGGAATCTCCCCCCAGGAATAACCAGAAGATAGTCGCGGCTGACTATACCGTCACCGCAGGTGGTCCAGCAACGAACGCTGCTGTCACTTTCCGTCATTTGGGTAATCAAGCCACAGTGTTGGGTATCGTGGGTTCTCACCCAATGACGCAGCTCATTAAAAGCGATTTAGCAAATTACAAAATCGGAATCACTGACCTTGATCCCACTACGCAAAATACGCCACCCGTTTCTTCCATTATTGTCACCCAGTCCACTGGTGAACGAGCGGTTGTTTCCATAAATGCTGTCAAAACTCAAGCAACCAGCCAATCCATCCCGCCAGAAATTTTACAAGATACTGATATTGTCTTGATAGATGGGCATCAGATGGCTATTGGGAGTGAAATTGCCCAAATGGCGAAAGCTAAGAACGTCCCAGTTATCATCGATGGCGGTAGCTGGAAACTCGGGTTTGAGAAAGTCTTACCCTTTGTAGACTACGCCATTTGTTCTGCGAATTTTCATCCTCCCGGCTGTCAGACTGAAGACGAGATTTTTGATTATCTCACTGGAGTTGGTATTTCCCACATTGCCATCACCCATGGAGAAAAACCCATTCGATATCTTCAACATGGTAAAGTTGGCGTTATCGATGTGCCGACCGTTCAAGCTGTTGATACATTAGGGGCTGGAGATATTTTCCACGGTGCTTTTTGTCATTACATCCTACGGGAAAGTTTTACCACTGCATTGGAGGAAGCAGCTCATATTGCTTCTGTTTCCTGTCAATTTTTTGGCACACGCCGCTGGATGCATTCTCAGCAGTAGATTGCTGACATTAAAATAAGCAGGGAACAAGGGGACAAGTACATGAAAGACCTAGAAAGAATTTTAGAATTAGCTCGTTTTGTGGGTTGGGGAGCAACAGATAGACTGCGTTCTTACTACCAAAGTAGTGGTGACAAACTAGAAGTGGAGTATAAACAGAATGAACCTGTCACCATTGCAGATATTAATGTCAATCATTATATTTTGGAGAATCTGCAAGCAGCTTTAGGTCATGAAGATTTTGGCTACATTAGCGAAGAAACCTACGAAGCGGAACAAGCCAAGCACGAATGGGCATGGATCATCGATCCTTTGGATGGTACGCGAGATTTTATCGAAAGAACAGGGGAATATGCCATTCACCTGGCGTTAGTGCAACAAACACGTCCAGTGCTTTCTGTAGTAGCAGTCCCGGAAGCAGAAAAGTTGTACTATGCCATCAAGGGAGGTGGTGCGTTTGTGGAAACCCGGGATGGCAAACGTTTACCATTACAAGTCTCATCAAGGGAACGTATTGAAGATTTAACTTTAGTTGTCAGTCGTAGCCACCGTAATCAAAGATTAAATTACTTACTGCAACACCTACCATGTCAAAATCAGAAAGCTGTTGGTAGTGTCGGCGGCAAAATTGCTGCAATTGTTGAACAACGAGCAGATATCTATATATCTCTGTCTGGGAAGTCTGCGCCCAAAGATTGGGACATGGCTGCTCCAGAACTTATTCTGACAGAAGCTGGTGGCAAGTTTACCCATTTTGACGGTACGCCGTTGCAGTATAACACTGGTGATGTGAATCAGTGGGGTGGTTTGCTTGCAAGCAATGGTCAGTATCACGAGGTATTGTGTCAAGAAGCCGAAAGAATTTTGCAAGCGTGGGAAGAAATGAAGAATTTGGGAGATGGAGAGAAGCGGGAGTAGAGTGAGACTTAAAAGTTCGACCTCAAAGGCTCAAAATTCAGCTTCGGAAGTTCAACGTTGACTCTCAGAAGCTGGAAGTTCACCCTCAGAACTTGAAAGTTCACCCTCAGAAGCTCAAAGTTCATCCTCAAAAGCTGGAAGTTCACCCTCAGAAGTTCAACGTTGACTCTCAGAAGCTTAAAGTGAAGAAACGTAGGATAGGTTAGCCGAGAGTACCCATGCTGTCTAAGCAATTCATATCAAGTCCGGTTGATGATAAGGACACGATATGATGCGTTACACCAAGGCTAACGCATCCTACACAAATTCTGTCCGCGTTGATACGATCGCTCAAAGTGAAGAAACGTTAGGATGGGTTAGCCGAGAGTACCCATGCTGTCCAAACAATTAATATCAAGTCCGGTTGATTTATTGTTATGCGGTGCATCTTTGCAAAAATCTTAAAACCCTCTGTTCTACTCCCAACGAGGCATACTCCCTGTGGTCTTAATGATAAGGATACGATATGATGCGTTACGCTCAGGCTAACTAATAATAGTAATGCTCTGTTGCAGTATGTAGTCTTAAACTCAAAAAATTGGTGCTTGGAGCTTGAGCACACTATCTCACTTGTATACAACATTTGCCACTAACCCAAAGAATAGCCGAAATAGAAGCGCAGACGGTAATCCTGTAAACCTTGGTAAAAGCTAATTAAATCGAAAGTCGTTTCATATAGTTCATCTTATGTCAGCAGAAATTCCAACCCCAGAAAAAATCTGGATTATCGTCAAAGAAACATCTGAAACAGAGATTACCACTGGTTCTAGAAGTGGTCGTGATATAGGAGGAAGACTAGGAGAAACAACAGAAGTAAAAGTGACTGAAGAAGTTAAACACAAAGCGGTTGAAGTCACCAAACTCAAGCAGGAAATGCAAGGATTTCTGCAAGCAATGAAAGAAATACTTGACGAAGCTGACCAAGCTTCTTCCAAAATACAGCTTGATGAAGTCCAGTTATCAGTAGAAATTAATGGAGAAGGAAAAATCAGCCTGTTTGGAGTTGGCGGTAAAGCTGGGGGGAAAGGCGCTATGACTTTTAAGTTTAAGCGGAAATAATCGGCACTTTAATATGGGTAGGAATTGGGCGATCGCAATCG
This sequence comes from Nostocales cyanobacterium HT-58-2, assembly GCA_002163975.1. Lineage (GTDB taxonomy): Bacteria > Cyanobacteriota > Cyanobacteriia > Cyanobacteriales > Nostocaceae > HT-58-2. The sequence goes on from CP019636.1 coordinate 2,033,131, forward strand.
GCATTAACAAGTACAACAATCTTCAATCGCTAAACTATGCTAAGCAAGATGCTGAGGCAATGCGCGATTGGTTTGAAAAAGAAGCGGCGTTTGACAGAGTATTTTTATTCACAGAAAACTCTCCAGAAATCCCTGCTTCACCTTCACCCATTCCTACTCAGCCTACCTACGGAAACTTGTGGCGATTTTTACGAGCAAACTTTGAAAAACCATTGTTACAGCCTGGGGATAATCTTTGGTTCTTCTTTGCAGGTCATGGCAGGCATTTTGCAGACCAAGATTATCTCATGCTGTCGGACAGTGATCCACAAGGTGTAAAAGAAACAGCTATTTCTGTTGACTACGTAACACAACGATTACGCCGTAGTGGAGCAGATAACGTCGTGTTGTTTTTAGATATCTGTCGGGATCAAGGCAATCGCATGGGATTAGGAATTGGTGAGCAAAGGCATCAAGGAGTCATCACCTTTTATTCCTGCACTGCTAATCAGCAGTCTTGGGAAATTGAGGAATTACAACATGGCTCATTTACCCATACATTATTACAAGGACTGCGACTACAGGGAGAAGCTAATTGTGCCACAGTAGAGCGTCTAGAACAACATTTGCGTTACCAAGTTCCCCAGTTGAATGTTCGCTATGGTAAACCTGTACAACATCCTTACCTACAGGCAGAACCGCCCTACAAGATGTACTATATTCTGCTGGAGCAATCTGCCACACTCAGAGATGTACAAGAATTGAAATTGCAGGCATCTCTAGCTGAAAATATAGGGGATTGGTCATTAGCTGAGCAACTATGGGTGAGAGTTTTGGCAGTATCCCGTGCTGATAGGGATGCATTAGACGCTATTAAAAGGATTGCTCGACGCCAACAACTAAGCACTGAACCTGTGATTTCAATTCCTGAGCTTGTAAGTACGCCAGGTGGAGACAGAGCAGGGATTTCTGAATCAACCCAAGAATCACAAATTGCTCAACAGGCGGAAGCACACCGTCAGAATTTAGTTCGCTACAAACAAGACTTCACTAGAGCAATTGAGCGAGAATTTCCCCTGAGTGAGGTGACTCGTAGTCAACTCAAACAGTTGCAGCAATCTTTGCAGCTTAGGGATGATGAAATATCGCAGATCGAACAGCCAATTATTGTCCAGAAGGAAGCGGAGTATAGAAAACATCAGGAAGAAGAGAGGATAAGGCAGCAACAAGAAGCAGAGAGATTACGGCGACAGCAGCAAGCAGAACAGATGAAGCAACAGGAGGCAGAAAGACTCCGACTGCAACAAGAAGCAGAATATCGGCAGAAGTCACAGCAGTATGAGCAGGAAAGTAACGCTTCCTCCTCACAACAAGCCGCAACTATTACAACTCCATTGCGAATCAGTCGAAAACGGTTTTTGCAGTTAGCTGGCTTGGGGGGTACAGGCTTGGTGACAGCAGTTGTAGGTCGTGAGATTTTTAAGGGTCAATCACCAACACCTGAACCTACTAATCAACCTACTAATCACCCCACCAATCAACGTACCAATGAACCCACAACTATCTCTGTGGCTGCACCCAAATACATTCCCCCAACCGAAGGAGGACGTAAAGCATTGGGGTTGCCCCTTTGGACGGTTCAGTTTGAAACTTTAACGGTGGATGAAAAGGGGCAGGTCGTTAAACGCCATCCTGACCAGCAAGCCAAGTTCTTTAAGGAGGACTTGGGTAATAACGTAACTCTGGAAATGGTCTCCATCCCTGCTGGTTCTTTTAAAATGGGTTCACCACAAGGAGAAAAGGAGCGAAGAGAAAATGAAGGACCGCAGCGTACAGTAAACGTGCCTGCTTTTTTTATGGGCAGGTTTGAAGTCACCCAAGAACAGTATCAACAAGTGATGGGTAAAAATCCGTCCTACTTCAAGGAAAAGGGAGCAAAACGTCCTGTAGAGAAGGTGTCCTGGAATGATGCAATGGATTTTTGCAAAAAACTCAGCCAAAAGACAGGACGCACCTATAGATTACCTAGTGAAGCAGAATGGGAATACGCCTGTCGTGCTGGCACAACTACACCATTTCATTTTGGTGAGACCATTACAACTGAGTTAGCTAACTACGACGGAAATTACACTTACGCTTCTGCACCAAAAGGCAAATATCGACAACAGACAACAGAAGTAGGAAGTTTTCCTCCCAACGCCTTTGGTTTATACGATATGCACGGCAATGTTTGGGAGTGGTGTGCTGATACCTGGCATGACAGCTATGAAGGAGCGCCTGTTGATGGCAGTGCATGGATTGATAATAGTGAGTATCGCTGTCTGCGGGGCGGTTCCTGGTACTACTTTCCTTCTTTCTGCCGTTCCGCGTATCGCGACTTCAGCGGTAGGGCGGTGCGCGACCTCATCGTCAGCTATGTTGGTTTTCGTGTTGTCTGCGCGTTCGGGAGGACTTCTTAGCCCTTGACACTTTTGCACTTTTCCCCTTTTCTCTTCTTTTCTTTACCCTCTGCAAGCGTAGCGGAGCGATCTCAATTTATTTTTTGCAGTTACCAGTTATCAGTTATCAGTTATTAGTTACCAGTTGTCAGTTACCAGTTGTCAGCTAGTGTTGTCGGCTTTTGTTCACTGTTCACTGTTCACTGTTTTAACTTCCAACAGCAGGGACGCAAAGCTTAAGCCTTCTCTTCCAAGACGCACTCGCGTTCGGCGATCGCCCACCTCAAAATCTTCAAAAAGCTGCTGTAATAAGGGATAATCAAATTTGTATCTACTTTTCCTTACAGGGAAAAACAAATTCCTTGCCTCTTCTCATGCCCGCAGACCCCTACGCTTGGATAGAAGAATCCCTAGCCACAATTCACCGCGCTGACTGGTATCGTTCAGTACAAACAATTCAAGGTCGTCCTGGTGCAACCGTACTTTTGGAAGGACGAGAGGTGATTAATTTTGCTAGCAATGACTATTTGGGATTAGCTGGGGATGAACGTTTGATTGCAGCAGCCACAATCGCTGTTCAGCAACTGGGTACGGGTAGTACTGGTTCTAGGTTACTCAGTGGACATAGAGAATCACACAGAGATTTGGAAAGAGCGATCGCATCTCTCAAACAAACAGAAGATGCTGTGGTTTTTAGTTCTGGCTATCTAGCGAATATAGGGACAATAACTGCTCTAGTAGGCAAGCGCGATTTGATATTGTCTGACCAGTACAATCATTCTAGTCTCAAAAACGGGGCAACTCTAAGTGGTGCAACCGTTCTCGAATACCCTCACTGTGATGTTGAAGCATTAAGAATCCAACTGAGTCAACAAAGGCAAAACTATCGACGCTGCCTCATCATCACCGATAGTGTCTTTAGTATGGATGGGGATTTGTGTCCTTTACCAGCACTCTTGGATCTAGCAGAAGAATATGGATGTATGCTGCTTATTGATGAAGCTCATGCCACTGGGGTACTAGGCAACACTGGCGCTGGATGCGTAGAACATTTTGGATGTACAGGAAGGCAGTTAATTCAAATTGGCACCTTGAGTAAAGCTTTGGGGAGTCTCGGTGGGTATGTGGCGGGGAGTGCAACCTTAATAGACTTTTTACGGAATCGCGCACCTAGCTGGATTTACACTACTGCGCTTTCCCCAGCGGATACAGCCGCGGCACTGACAGCAATAAGAATAGTACAGCAAGAACCGCAGCGCCGCACCCAATTATGGCAGAATGTGGCTCAACTCAAACAAGCTATGCAAGAGGAAATCCCAAAGCTGAGATTGTTACCTTCAGAGTCACCAATTCTCTGCTTTCAACTTGCGAGTGCAGCAGATGCGCTCAAAGCTGGACAACAGCTAAAATTGGCTGGCATTTTTGCCCCAGCTATTCGTCCTCCTACCGTTCCTACCAGTCGGATACGAATTTCTGTCATGGGAACTCATCAACCCACCCATATTCAAAAGCTGGTAGAAACATTAAAAGATTTACACCTTTAGCTATGCAGAGATGAACACTTAGGCTGCTACGACAAAAATCATCCCTCAGCCTAACCCTCAAGTAGGTGTGTTCATGAGTGAGTGCGATCGCAACTTCAACTCTCAAGGCGGCTTCTCATTGAGTAGCGCAGAGATGAATATTCAAGTTGTGACGCAAATCACTGCTACTTGGATTTGATTGGTAGTAATAGTTTCTTTATTAACAATACCGAGGTTACATTAATGCTGTGATCCAAATCACTGAAAAAATAGATTTTTATGCAGGTATCAGAACTGCAACTAAGTTAGTACTACACTTTCCAAAAAGTTAGTTTAAAAAGTTTAGAACGGTAATTCCACTGAAAAACTGTAATGAATCAAGCGAATATTCTGTCCACTTTAAAAGTCAGGGTTAATTTACAAACTAAACATGAAATACCTACAGTCCTTAAACAGAGTTTCACAAAAGGATATCTTAAGGAGGTTTATAGTGAGGTGTAAGTTATACATAGGGTACAGAGTCTTCAACAATAGGTGATCTGGCAATTTCTCACAATTTAAAGTTTGCTTTATAAATAGCATTTCAGTTGATAGGAAATTTACATAAGCTATCTCAGCAAAAACACCCATAATTATCAGAAACTTAAATAATTTTATACTCAAAAAGAAAATATAATGAAACTCTGCACAAATGGGAGCAAGAAAAGAGATGAAAAATTTAAGCAGGAGGCAAAAGCATTATTTCTCCGTCTCTAAGACATTAAAAAGTTTATTAGTGCCTATCAAGGTCATTTTATTTATACATTCTTTTTAAATATTTATAGGGAATTTTAACTAAATCCGGAAACAATAACTCAATAATTGGATCTAGGTACAAGGAATTTATAGATAGGGACATCCTGATACAAAAGGGACTCCCTAGGAACATATAAGGAAAAGAGATGAATATATTTGCTCTACTAAGTACATTTGCTATTTCTGTATCTACGATCGCTGTTATCCCTCACATTGCCATAGCGCAAGAGATTTCAACTGCTCCCCAACAAAAAACAACGCATAAGCTTTGCTCTTCCGATGCTGTGGAAGATTTATTGCCTACACCGGTGAGTTACAAAAGTGCTTCTCCGCTTTCTTACCTAGCGCAGCAAGGTTTTACACAAAACCTAGATGGTTCCTGGGCTTGTTATGTGAGTGATTCTAGAAAACATGGACGCTACTATACTCTCTTTAAAGTCCAAGAAAGAAATGGAAAGCTTCTAGCCAGTTCTTTTTTAGACGACGGCATTCTTGTTGATGGGCAAGATAACCGTAGCTTGGAGTTGTTCATGATGATTATAGAGAAGCATACAAATACAAACCAAGGAAATCGTGAAAGTATACGCAGATATCTGGAATCCTTCTTTTCCCTGGTGAAGCAAGAGAAGGTACAAGCCACTGCACGTGGTTATCTGTTTGACCAGATAAACGGTGGAGTTGTCCTATACCATCCTGTCACAGGCGGAAAACTCAAGGGTACAGGAATCACGATCAATATCAACTTGCCTCAAAATTTAGCTTCCTCTCCAGTTTCATAGGGTGCGTTTAAAATTACTTGTTGGAGGTGTATTCCTTGAAGTCAGTAGTTAAAAGAATTGCGGTCACCTTATCATCCATTGCAGCAGTACTCGCCGCATATCAGCCCGCATCCGCTCAACTCAGAATGGGAACCTATGGTATCCAGCCAGGACTGGAGCAAAACTATCTCCAGTACCAAATATCGGGGCGAGATGTGACTCAGATGCGAGGCATCTCTGGATGTGCTGTCGGATTTGGTTTCTCTTGTAACAAGGCTGGAGCAGTCTTCCAGAAAATAGTTGAATCAAATGGTGGACCAACCTACGAGCAGCTGCTGATGCGAGCTGCTGGTGGGGCAGAAAACTACCAAAATTTTGCCTCCTTCTACGGAAATTCTGCTGGTGTTTCTCAGATCCCATACGCTTCATTCTGGCAGAACGACAACGCTAATATCGTGGACGGGTATCGGTATCTTCTTGGGCAGACAGTTGCTCGGACTCCCCAAGAGGGTTTAGGACAGGTTACCAAGAACTTTTACTGGGCACCTGGAACATCTGGTAACTCGCTCGATCCTCGTAATGCCTTGCTGGATTTGAAATACTCCTATGGGCGTTTGTTGCTTGAAGAGGTTGCAAAAATTCCCAATGCTCAGGAGCAGATTCAAGCTTTGGGTCTAGAGCCGGGACAGACCAAGTATTACACCGACAAACTTTCCACCTCAATGCGTGCGGTGAAATCTGGGAATGAAGAGAATCTCAAAGACACCATTCTGAAAGACCTCTCCATGCCCTATTCCCCAGAAGGCGCAGAGTACGGGCGTCCAAATCTTGGCATTCCTCAAGTTGATTTGCCCGTTGCAGAAACTCTCCAAGGAGATGTCTTTGTAGCAGACAATCTAGTACCGTTGGAGCCAGAAGCGCTTAACGTGGATCTTCCTTCCAACTTGGTAGAAGATGTTGTCTTCCAAGAAGCTTCAGGCAATTCTTTTTCTTTTCCAGGCTGGATCATTGGCGGCGGTGGTCTTGGCTTGCTCCTACTTCTTCTAGCCCTTGGTGGTGGTGGTGATAGTTCCTCGGGTGGGGGATCAAATCTCGTATCAAGTATCCCTCCTGGTGTTGTTCCTCCTCCCTCTGGTGGGTCTATTCCTCCTGTGAACACTCCTCCTGGTGAAAACCAAATCATTGAAATACCACCTGCTCCCCCAGTGAAAACTCCTCCTGGAGAAGAAGTCAAGAAAGTCCCGGAGCCAACAACAATAACGCCCCTGGTGTTGCTGATCATTGCCCTTTATATACTCACCTACAAACAGTGGCGTACACAAACAAGAGGCTAAGCTCTTTGCTGCTACTCTCCTGCGGCTTAGCTGAAATATGGAATCGCTCGCATCCCTTTACGTCATGAAAGAATGCGAGCGTGAGTCTTTTGATGTCTTATGGTAGGTGCTTATGTAGTTTTACGAGCTACAAAAGTTGTTACTGACCTGGTTGGTTGTTTGTGTTTGATGTAGGTTGAGCTGGAGCCACTTTTGCGTTTACCTTTACGCTTTTGACACCTTTAATCTCTTGTGCCAAAGTAGGAATCTTATTCAACTGCTCCTGTGTCGGAACTGTTCCCGCTACGGTAACATCACCTTCTTTAGCATCAACTGTTAGCTGACTAGCTGGCAAATTAGCCTCTAACTTGCCGCGCACTTCGCTTTCTAAATCAGCATCAGCTCTGTCTGTATCACCGCCAGTGGCATTGTTACGTTGTTCGCGTGCTCTAATGTCAGACTCTATTTGGTCTTTACGAACTTCGCTAGTAGCGTCTTGTTGAGTTGTCTGAGCAGTTTCTTTTGTTGGGGCATTAACGTTTTCATTTGTCCCTGAAGGAGCATCTGCACTCGTTCTAGAGGGAGGTTCGCCGCAACCAAACGCACCAACAGCTATAACGCCACTAATAATCAATGGAATGAACTTGTTCATCTTCTCTTTTCCACTTCAAAGTTTCAAACGATTCATTGACACAAGCAGTGAGTAACACCAAACAGTTATCTTTGCTATCTGCAGAATGCAGACAAGAATGTACAAACTCTTGTTATGGTCTCCTGACTTCTATGACAGCAATTCCCTGACAACTGAAAGCTGTTTATTGTGTGTGAGGTTGAGGAGCGAATTTTGCGAATTCAGAGTCAAGAGCAGCCAGTGTGTTAAGCAGGCAATCCCCGACAAAAAGTATCTGGCGTTAAAAAGTCCAAAAAAAGCACTTCTTTGATGATTGACTCATCACTCACAATTGGCTAAACAATAGTATCCCGACGATCAACTGTATCTCGACGGTCAACAATTTTGACTGGAGGTTGATGAGTTTCTAGAGATTCATTACTGACAACTCGAGCAGAGTCATTGGTGTGAGTATTGACAACACCAGGTGCACTGTAAATGCCAAACTCTTCAATTCCTCGGTTTCTTAAAACAGTTTCGGCACGACGAACGTCACTGTCTGTACCTTCCACTATCACCAGGTAATCACCACGAGAGACACGTTCGTTGTATACTCTGGCGCGTTCTTCAGGAATTCCCAAACCAATAAGCGCACCTAGTAAGCCTCCAGCTGCTGCACCAATTCCAGCACCAGCAATAGTTGTCGCTAAAGTTGTAGCGATCTCGCCTGCGAGCAATATAGGACCCACGCCAGGAATTGCTAAGGTTCCTAAACCTACGAGCAAACCGGTGATACCTCCTAATGTTGCACCTGTTACTGCTCCAGCTGCCGCTCCTTCATCAGCTTTATTGCCAACATGCTTCTGCGTTTCGACACCAGCAATATCACCGCTGCGATCGCTATCTTTAGCAATGACAGAAATTTTATTCATTGGGAAGCCAGCATCTCTAAGCTCAGTGAGTGCGTGCTCGGCTTCACGACGGTTAGAAAATACTCCGACTGCACGTTTGTGTTCGCCCAAAGCCATTTTACTCCTCCATGTAAATAGCTAGAAAAAAGCACAAAAACAGCACAAAGACAGCAAAAATAGTATACTGTAGTGTACTTTCAATATTTTTTGTGCTCTTATTACTGTTTTGCCTTTTTTTCTTCTGACTTGCATCGTCCGCAAGTGTAAGCTAAATATCTATCAACAGATTGGTTATGTACCTAACAAGGTGATTGAGTATAGGAAGAAATCTTCACCCAATAACTATTTTCCAGTCCCTGACAGGGGTAATTGCACTTCAATTGTTCGGTTATACGACTTTCACTTATAAACAAATGCTTATAACCTCATAGATAGTAGTGAATGCCTAGCCAGCGTGCTGTCAGTCGCTCTTTAATTAAAGGGGTGAGAACTTGTGTACAAATGGATTTTGCCGAGTTTGAGCGAAGTTTTAGCAAACAGTCAATCAACAATGACTGAATGCTCATCTGCTAAAGCAGAGCAGCAATGGCGCGTCAGCGTAGCAGCGACAGAACAGCTGTTATTAAATACTTTAGCAACGGCGTTACCTGAGGCGAACCTTGGATTAGTTTTAGCTGCGCCAGCACCTGTCTTTAGCGAACCAAGCCTGACTCAAAACTTACAGACGGTTACTTTTACGGCAAAGCCATTTAACCCCTTGGCACTGATGCCATTTCAACTGCCACCTGGTGTGGCTGCCACAGATACATTTGCTCCTGATGAGTCGGTTTTACCCGTGCTAGGAACAGATCCATTGGCGAGGGAGCAGTTTTGTTTGGTTTTCACCAAGCAATTTAGATTAGTCCTAGTGTTAGCAGAAGATACCAATGGTGGTAAGACTTTTTCTTTTTCTTTTGAGCCAGAGGTCGTTGAGTTAGCATGGCGCGCACTAGGAGCACGAGTTATATTAAGTCATCCAGATCTGTTCGCCAATTTAGAAGAATTAGTACAAAAATATTCTCCAGTAGCTCCAGATTACCGCACAATTATGGAGTTCAGTCGGTTATTGCTAAAGCAATTTCCAGAACCAGAAGAAGACACGGAAATAGGAAAACAGGGAGATATAGGGACGCGGGGACGCGCAGAGTGTGTAGAAACTGTTCCCACGTCACCACGTTTACCTACCAAACACTCTGCTCTACGGCAGGAAACTCCGAACGCAAGTGTCCTCCTGTGTGACTCATCAGAAGTGCCAACTCGTTCTGATGTAGAACTGTTGCAAGCTTTTGCTCACGAAGTTCGCACTCCTTTAACAACAATTCGTACCATCACTCGTCTTTTGCTCAAACAGCGTGACTTGCCTGCAAACGTTATTAAGCGTTTGGAACTTATTGATCACGAATGCACCGAGCAAATTGACCGTATGGAGTTGCTCTTTAGAGCAGCAGAACTAGAAACATCTGCGCCTGTAAAATGCACAAACGCTCAACTCACGGCAATGTCGCTGGAGCAAGTGTTGCAGCAAAGCATTCCGCGCTGGCAACAAGCAGCAAATCGGCGGAATTTGACTTTGGATGTGGTTTTACCTCAGCAGTTACCAACTGTGGTCAGTAATCCTAGTATGTTGGATCGAGTTCTCACGGGTTTAATGGAGAATTTCACCCGCAGCTTACCTGCTGGTAGCCATATTCAAGTACAGGTTATACCTGCTGGGGATCAACTGAAATTGCAGTTATTGCCCCTACCTCAGGTGACAGATAATAGTAAAGCAACAGTATCTTCATGTACACCACCGATTCGCAAGGCTCTTGGTCAACTGCTCATGTTCCAACCGGAAACGGGTACGATTAGTCTCAATCTCGCTGCAACTAAGCATTTGTTCCAGGCGATTGGAGGGAAACTTATTGTGCGCGAACGTCCCCATCACGGAGAAGTGCTAACGATTTTCCTTCCCTTGGAAGTCACTAATCAACAGAAGTTGGAAGTGAATAGGTGAACTACCCAGCCTTAGCTCCTCCGTGGGAAACCCAACCCCCTGTTGTAGTGAATCCCGTCACACAGGCGTTGGAGTTGTGGGAAATGCCCCCCAGGTATGTCATAAACTTTTGCAGAGGTTACACTCAGCAGGCACTATTCTCCCTTCGGGTTCACCAGTCACCTGCGGAGGGAAACCCCTTCTCCTGTCACCAGACGCACTCGCGTTCGGGTGAATCCTGCGGATACGCTCCACCAGCGCCAGTTGCCTAGGTCGGGAAACCCTCCCGCAGCGCTGGACTCACCGCAACGCAGTGGCTAACTGCTAACAACGAACCAATATCTCCTGATACTAAACTGCTTCTGTGTTCTTTTCCCCAGTCCGAATCCGCACAACTTGTTCAACTGGCGAAATGAAAATTTTCCCATCACCAATTTCACCAGTGCGAGCAGCCGCAATAATTTTGTCAACTACCATATCAACCTGATTGTCTTCGACAACTATTTCTACTTTAAGTTTTTGCAAAAACTCAACTGTGTACTCAGAACCGCGATAGCGTTCTGTTTGACCTTTTTGCCGTCCAAAACCCCGAACTTCAGAAACAGTCATGCCAACAATACCAGCATTGACTAGGGCAATTTTCACCTCATCAAGCTTAAAAGGACGGATAATAGCTTCTACTTTTTTCATTTTTTGTCTCCTGTCTTCTACGTTTATCTATCAAAGCAGATCGATTTTCTAACGCTTTAACTTACAATGCAACCTCAAATAAATATCTACCAAATCGCCATATGACTTTACGATAGATGCCTTGCTTATCAAATAAAAGTTAAATTAGTAAGCATTGTCTACCTTCATCGTCTTTTTAGTTAGCATCTGAGGTTTCTAAGGTCAATTTATCATTTTTTTTGTAGCTTACTTTAACAAAAATAAAGATGAATTGTGATGCGCGACAGATTGATTAGGACAATGATTTGACCTAACGACTATGGCTTTCAAATAAGGGGCGTACAACCAAATACCCAGTACCAAAACCTAGAACAATAATTAGCAAAATAGCTATTATTAACCACCAACCTCTAATTTGCGTTGGCCTTGATTCGCTATGGGGAGTATAGCTGACGTCTTGCTCTTCTATAAAGACTGGTTCTGACACGGGAACCGGAATTTGCATCACCGAAGGAAAAGGAGGTGTTGGCGAACTTTCTCTGTAGAAAACACGCGGACGAGAAACTTGCTCTTTAGAAGTTGCTTCGGTCAATGGTCGTTTGATTTCAGTTCTATAATCAGCAGGAGCTTGGTGAGAAGTTGTTTCGGTCAATGGTCGTTTGATTTCAGTTCTATAATCAGCAGGAGCTTGGGAAGTTTGATGAGAACTAACCTTTGCTTGCGCATCAACCAACTTTTGTAGGCGCAAAACAGACTCAACAGCTTTAGCAATTTCTTGCCGAAGCACTTGATTTTCTTGGACAAGCTGTTGATTCTGGACGTTAAGACCATCTAACTTTGCTTGGACAGCTTGTAACTCTGCTGCCAAGTCCCGATAGACAGAGATTGGCACAGCGGGAGAATAGGTTTGGGTATTGGGTGCTGGTGTACTGCTGTGAACAGAACCTGTGATTGTTCGCATTGGTAGGTTGATATCAAAATTAAAGGTAAGTACGTAAGTCAACGAAGCGAATCTACTATCAGAGACTGACAGCCTCTGAAACTATGCCCAAGAATAATAGAAAACTTGGGGAAAGATTATTAATTTACAACTTAGGGGAAAAATCGACAAGTGAACCAATAGTAAATATATGTCCTTTTGGCATATATGGTTCATTAGAGCTATAGAGGAGAGGAAAAAAGTTAAAAGTTAAAAATTTTTACCTTAATTCTTTTGACTTTTTATGTTCCTTACACCTTCACTTGATTAATAGTGGAAAGAAGTGTCCCACAGGACCTTGCCCTTTACCAATCTCTAAGGCGTAAGAAAGTGCAGAAGTGACATATTCCTTTGCCTGTCGCACTGCTGTTATCAAGTCCTTTCCAAGTGCAAGATTTGCGGCGATCGCTGCTGAAAGGGTACAACCAGTGCCATGAGAATTCTTTGTATCTATATGTTTTGTTGTCAAAGTTTCCATCTTGTGCCCATCGAACCAGATATCAACGCCGCGCAAACTTCCCTGCATACCTCCGCCCTTGACTAAAACAGCCTTTGCTGCTGCATTCTGATGAATGATTTGAGCAGCTGCTCTCATATCATCTAAAGAATGAATTGGTAAACCGCTCAAAATTTGAGCTTCATAACGATTTGGGGTCACAATAGCAGCCTTGGGGATTAACAGATTCCGAAGAGTTTTCACAGCGTCATCATCCAGCAATTGCGCCCCTGTACGAGACACCATCACTGGATCGACGACGAGATTGTGAAGTTGTAAAGCTTCCACCTGTTGGGCAACAGCGGTTATGATTTCCTTATTCAGCAACATTCCCGTTTTCGCCGCTTGCACGCCTATATCTTCATAGACTGCACAAATTTGTGCAACAACAGCTTCTGGCGCCATAGCATCAACCCGGGTCACGCCCAAAGTGTTTTGTGCTGTAATGCAGGTGACAGCGCTTGTACCGTGGATGCAGTGAAAAGCAAAGGTGCGTAAATCGGCTTGAATACCCGCACCGCCACCGCTGTCAGATCCGGCAATAGTTAAAGCAACGGGCACTTTGGGGGTCGTTTCGGCGTTCATAAGTGTAGGGAATAAATGATAGGTGCTAGGTTACAGGTTACAGCTTTTTCTCTACTCCTCTATATTGTCAAGTATTTAACTTGCTTACACTTAGGAACTAGACTACGTCCTAGCACTGGTTTTCTTTATTTTGAACTTTGAATTGCTTATACCTTATCCTGCGTCCCCTCCTGTATGCGTTGCAATTGCCCTTGTAAACACTTGCCCCATTCTGCTGCTAGGGGAATTTCTGTAAAAGGAACACGTACTGTTTGATTGGGTTCTGAAAATAGAAACTCCAACTCGATAGTACGACCTTTTTCCGGTGTTCGTTCTATATCTACTTGTTTGTCATCAATCAAAAGAGAGATCTGCTTAACATCAAGCAAAGAAAATGTTTCAAGCTTAATTGGACCTTTAGGTGTTGGTTTCCCCCAAGTAATATTGTTACCTTTTTGACCCAAAACTGCATAAATATCGTACTTAGCTCGTTCAAATTGCTCAGCCCAAGTGCGATAAGCCTCTATTTTTTGATACTCCTTGGAGCCTTGCCAAGCCAACCAAAAAAATGCAAATAACAGGGGTAACCATAAAAGACCGCGTTCCATCGTTGAAAAAGTGTCCTGAGTTTTGTGTAAAAGTTGTAAGTTTACTACTAAACGCGCCACTAAAGGGCGTGTATGAGTTATGGTAGTGAGCAAACTGGCAAAAAGCTGTAATGGTTTGAGATGAAAAAGCTAATATTATTTTGCTTATTTGTCATTGGGCTAGGTGTTGCCCTGTTTAATTTTATTAATTTTCAGGGACTGGCAACCAAAGGGGAATTTGAGACAATAGTGCTAAATTTTCGGGAAGATATTCCCAAAGAGGTATTGCAGCAGGATCTGCAAGCTATTGCTCAACAGTACAACGTCACTCCCCAACTAGATAATCAATTTTCCGCCAAGGAGAATGTTTATATCATCAAGGGCGATAAACAGCGGCTTAAAGAACTGAAAAAGTCGCAATTTGCCCAAGAAATGGATTTTATTGAACCGAACTACATCTACAAGCTTCCAAAACCAGGTAAAGTTACTTGGCTGGGAGAATATTTACAGCCCTCCCAAGAGGTTGACGAAGCCAAACCAGCTTTACAAGGTCCCAACGACCCCTACTACAGCAAGCAGTGGAACCTGCACAATATTCATGTTGAAGGTGCGTGGACTCAAACCAAAGGGAAAGATGTTACGGTTGCGGTGATTGATACTGGTGTGACTCGCGTCCGGGACTTATTGGAGACAGAATTTGTCGCTGGCTACGACTTTGTCAACGACAGAGTAGAAGCCAAGGATGACAATGGGCACGGCACTCACGTTGCTGGAACTATTGCCCAATCCACAAACAACAGCTATGGCGTAGCCGGAATTGCCTACGAAGCCAAGCTGATGCCTCTCAAAGTACTGAGTGAGTATGGCGGTGGTACTGTTGCCGATATTGCCGAAGCCATTAAATTTGCTGCTGATAATGGCGCAGATGTCATTAACATGAGCTTGGGCGGTGGTGGTGAAAGCCAGCTGATGAAAGACGCAATTGAATATGCCCACAAAAAGGGCGTTGTCATCATTGCTGCTGCTGGTAATGAAAATCAGAATTCTGCGGCTTACCCAGCACGTTATCCCCATGTGATTGGTGTTTCGGCATTAGGTCCAGATGGAGAAAAAGCCCCTTATTCTAACTTTGGTGCAGGAGTAGATATTTCCGCCCCTGGTGGCAGTGATGCAGGTAAGATTCTGCAAGAAACCATCGACCCTGATAACAATGGCACAGGAGTGTTTCTGGGCTTTCAGGGGACAAGCATGGCAGCACCCCACGTTGCTGGTGTTGCAGCATTAGTGAAAGCCTCTGGTGTGAAAGAACCAGACCAAATCCTCGAAGTTCTCAAGCAGTCAGCACGAGGAGTCCAGGATGATGGTTTGAACTACTATGGTGCAGGACAACTCAACGCAGAAGCAGCAGTGCAAGTAGCCAACCATGGGCAAATCAATTTCCAAGATTTCTTCCGTTGGCTGCGGGATAACGGCTATCTTAACCCCCGGTTTTGGATTGATGGCGGTGCTGTAGCGTTGTTGCCCAAAATTTTGATGGTGATTGGTTCCTATCTCCTGGCTTGGTTTTTACGAGTTTATTTCCCGTTCCGTTGGGGCTGGGCTTTATCTACGGGCTTAATTGCTGGTAGTTCCGGATTGTTTCCTCTCAAAGGAATCTTTATTTTTGACCTTCCACAATGGCCCTTCCGCTTATTGGGAAGTTCAATTCCAGAATTAGGCAATACCTTTCAAGGAACAAATGCTTTTAATCCGCTATTTGCTAGCGTACTGATTCCGTTAGTCTTAATGGCATTCTTGCTAGGAAATCCTAAATGGAAGTGGTTTTCTGTTGGTTCATCGCTAGGTGTAGCAGCGTGTTTGGCAGTGAGTGCGGTATCAGACCCCACCGTTTGGGGATTGGGTAGTGGTATCCTAGCTCGTATCTTCCTCATCACGAATGCCCTGCTATGTTTCGGTTTAGCTCGTTTAGCAGTCAAAAATGAAGAACAACCAGCATAAAGAGAGATGGACCAGATGAGGAGGTAGAGGCAGCAGGGGAGAGAATACTATTATTACTCTTCCCACTTCCTCACCCGCTTCAATATTAGAGGTTTACTAAATATGAGCATCACAGTTACAGGTACCGTTGAACGCCGTGACATTGGTACTGGCGCTTGGGCGTTAGTTACTGATGAGGGTAAGACTTATGAAATCCTTAGAGGAGCAGACAAAAATTTACTCAAACAAGGACAAAAAGCAAAAGTCACTGGACAGGTACGTGAAGATGTAATGACTGTTGCGATGATTGGTCCAGTGCTAGAAGTCAAATCTTTTGACGTGATTAGTTCTGATTAGACGCTGCTGAATTTAAAACTTCTTGTAGGCGAGTTCTAAATTCTCCCTTGGGATGACCACCTTTGACCTCGCCTAAAATCTGAAATTCTCCTTCTGGCGAATCACAAATAATGTAAGTAGGCCATCCCATTTGGGATTTATCGGGATACTGACTCAGCAGAATCTTACGATACTTACGGTAAGTAGTCGTATCCTGCATTTTCACATCGATAAATAGCAAAGCCAGTTCCTCTGCCACCTTTTTGTCGTAAAAAGACATTTTGTGGCAAATGCCGCAGTCTTCTGAAGAAAACTTAATGACAGCTAAATTCATGGATTTGCAACTCTCTAGTTATCAGCACCAGCTTTTGGCTTAGATAGAAGATTAACAAATATAGACCGAAAGAAATTATAAAAAAATATTAAGATTTTAGAGATGGAAGGTTATTTATTTAGAGTTAAGTGTGAAATTCTGGTCATTGCACCAGATCTCTACAATATATAAATTTTACTAATGACTTAAATTTTGCACTAAAAGAACACAATAATCCTAGCAGTGCGTTATACTACATACACGCACCATACTCCCTATATTTTTCGTGCACACCTATACTTTTCACTATGAGCAAAAAAGTCCCCTAGTAGCTGGTAGCCGACCAGGGGAGTCAGTTATCAGGGTGCATCTACCACTTAATTGTTCTTGAAATAACCAGGGTCTTCCGGATAATTTTGCGAAAGTTGGTCTTAAGTTTGTGTAAAAAATAAAAACCCCCTAGTAGCGAGTTGCCACTCAGGGGAGTCAGTTATCAGGGTGCATCTACCAATTAATTGTTCTGGAAATAACCAGGGTCTTCCGGAGAATTTTACGAAAGTTGGTCTTAAGTTTGTGTAAAAAATAAAAACCCCCTAGCAGCGAGTTGCTACTCAGGGGAGTCAGTTATCAGGGTGCATCTACCAATTAATTGTTCTAGAGATAACCAAGTATTCCGGATAATTTTACGAAAGTCAGTTTCAGGTTTGTGTAAAAAATAAAAACCCCCTAGCAGCGAGTTGCCACTCAGGGGAGTCAGTTATCAGGGTGCATCTACCACTTAATTGTTCTAGAGATAACCAAGTATTCCGGATAATTTTGCGAAAGTCAGTTTCAGGTTTGTGTAAAAAATAAAAACCCCCTAGCAGCGAGTTGCTACTCAGGGGAGTCAGTTATCAGGGTGCATCTACCAATTAATTGTTCTAGAGATAACCAAGTATTCCGGATAATTTTACGAAAGTCAGTTTCAGGTTTGTGTAAAAAATAAAAACCCCCTAGCAGCGAGTTGCTACTCAGGGGAGTCAGTTATCAGGGTGCATCTACCAATTAATTGTTCTAGAGATAACCAAGTATTCCGGATAATTTTACGAAAGTCAGTTTCAGGTTTGTGTAAAAAATAAAAACCCCCTAGCAGCGAGTTGCCACTCAGGGGAGTCAGTTATCAGGGTGCATCTACCAATTAATTGTTCTTGAAATAACCAAGTATTCCGGATAATTTTACGAAAGTCAGTTTCAGGTTTGTGTAAAAAATAAAAACCCCCTAGTAGCGAGTTGCTACTCAGGGGAGTCAGTTATCAGGGTGCATCTACCACTTAATTGTTCTAGAGATAACCAAGTATTCCGGATAATTTTACGAAAGTCAGTTTCAGGTTTGTGTAAAAAATAAAAACCCCTAGCAGCGAGTTGCTACTCAGGGGAGTCAGTTATTATACAAACATATTGAGGTAATCACCATGACTTCTGACTTATACCTAGCAGCGAGTTGCTACTCAGGGGAGTCAGTTATCAGGGTGCATCTACTACTTAATTGTTCTTGAAATAACCAAGTATTCCGGATAATTTTACGAAAGTCAGTTTCAGGTTTGTGTAAAAAATAAAAACCCCCTAGCAGCGAGTTGCTACTCAGGGGAGTCAGTTATCAGGGTGCATCTACCAATTAATTGTTCTGGAAATAACCAAGTATTCCGGAGAATTTTGCGAAAATCAGAGTTATAGTTGTATTAATGGTAAAAAAGGCTTAGTAGCCAAAAGCCCACTTGGGGAGTCAGTTATCAGAGAGTATCTACACAATTCGATGTTAGACAGATAACCTGAGCATTCCGTATAAATTTGCGAAAATTAGAGTTATAGTTGTGTCAGCACTAAAAAAATCCCCTAGTAGCCAAAAGTCCACCAGGGGAGTCAGTTATCAGGGTGCATCTACCAATTCTTTGTTCTGGAAATGACCAGGATATTCCGGATAAATCCTCCAAGGTTGAGGTAAAAATATTTTGCTTTTATTTAAAAATAAAAAAACTCTAGCAGCCGATAGTCCACTGGGGTGTTAGTCATCAGGGTCTATTTACCAGTCCTTTGTTCGAGATATAACTACCCTTTTCCGTATAGTTTTGTGTGTATCAGAAAAAATTGCAATTTGTAAACTACGGAAAACACAGAGGGTATTGATAAACCAAGGGAGTTAATTATCAGGAGAGCATTAATTCGTGAAGATATGGGTGTAGGGAATCATTTTTCCTTACACCCTTAGCCCTGTGTTGCTGACGCAAACTCTAAACCAGTAAGACAAAAAAACTCCCATAGGAGTTAGCCTACATGGGAGTTTAAGATCAAGGTGCATCTACCAATAAGAATGTTCTGGGCGAAATTAACAAGATCCGGATAAAGTTATGAAAGGAGATTAGATTCAAAATTCAGAGTTTAGAAAGACTTACACCTATGTGATGTAGTTTTATGAAGGAAGAATTTTTCCTCAACGATACTCCAGAAGACGAGGCTTTTCTCTTGGACTCATAACCTAGTTGAAGAGAATACAGCATGAATTCTGACTGGTGGGTTATGAATGCTTACAGGGAAACGTTAATCAACAAAACAGGGTGAATGAGAAACATTCAGTAGCAGGATGCATCTAAGGTATCAGAAGAAGCAAAACATTGACTTGAAACTTTCGCGTTTCAAACCAGATTTAGGAGGCAAACAGGAGCAGTTGTGACCCAGGAATTTCACATTTCCGTAACCCCAGTAGGGCAAAATGACTACTTGGTGCGGACGGAACAAGTCGCGCCTGGGGTGCCATTGGCAGAAGAACTGGTGACTTGGCCTGTAGCTGATTGGTTAACGGCTGCGGGGCATTTAATGAATGACCCGTTGAAGTCGGTGCTGCAGGGAGATGCGATCGCAAGAAACTCGGTCAACTTGGTGGCGTTGGGTCAGCAACTGTATAACGCACTGTTTCAAGGCACTCTCAGGGATAGTTGGATTACGGCGCAAGGAATTGCCCAAAACCACCAACAGGTGTTGCGTCTACGCCTAGGATTGAAAGACATACGGTTGGCGCGTTTACCATGGGAAGTCATGCATGCAGGCGATCGCCCAGTTGCAACTGGACCGCACATCGCTTTTTCTCGCTACCAAAGTGGAATTGGCGGGGCATCTCGTTTGCCTTCCACAAGTATGCCAATCCCATCGGAGGAAGGTCGGATAAAAGTCTTGATGGCGATCGCTTCTCCTACAGACCTCGTACGTCTAGATCTCCTCAAACAAGAAGCCATTAAACTCCAAGCCGAACTTCACCGTGGTGGAGAAGGTGGCGATTATCTCCCGCACATAGAACTCACCCTCTTGGAGCAACCAGGGCGGGAAGAATTGACACAAGCCCTAGAACAAGGAAGATATCATGTTCTGCACTACTCCGGTCACAGCAACATAGGTTCCAATGGCGGAGAAATATATTTAGTCAGTAACAGAACTGGTTTAAGAGAAACCCTAAGTGGCGACGACTTGGCAGGGTTGTTGGTCAACAATAATATCCAAATGGCAGTGTTTAACTCCTGTCTGGGGACATATGCAGCTACCGCCGCTGATCCGACAGGAGACACAGGTGAACGGAATTTGACAGAAAGCCTGGTAAAGCGAGGTATCAGGAGCGTTTTGGCAATGTCAGAACGCATTCCCGATGAAGTCGCCTTGATGCTCACACAATTGTTTTATCGCAACCTTTCTCAGGGGTATCCTGTAGATTTGTGCGTCAGCCGGATGCGTCAAGGATTAATTGCTGCCTATGGTTCTCACCAACTGTATTGGGCATTACCAATTTTATATCTCCAGCCAGAATTTGACGGCTATCTTAGCCCAGGAATGTTTTTCTCCCAGGATGAAGAGTTATTTGACGAATACGGTTCCTCTTTAAAGACAACAGCAACAATTTACTCAGATCCGGCAAACGACGCCGATCTGCCTTTACCCCTTGAGGATATGTTACCCTCAACCTTGGCAAGGGACTTCTCGGATTTAGACTTGCTGGGCGAAGAAACCTGGGGTGATCTGGTTGATGAAATTGAGTATGATGACCCAACGTACGCAGAGGATTCAGCTATTGTTTCGGATCTGTTCCGCCAGCTAGATAGACAAAAAACAGCATCCGAGCAATCTTCCATGACAGCTGAACTTGTGCAATTTGGGGAAGATAGTTTTGACGACAAAGAGGTTTCAGGTGAAATAGCTTCGCTGGAAAACGATGTGGGGATGTGGGAAGAAGTCCGCGCAGCCGCATCCTACGGAAGACAGCTTGGCGCAGCTCGAAATCGCGAACTCCCCTCCTCCAGTAGCGAACTGACTCGTCAGGAGGCTGGGAACTTACAACGAGATTGGGAAGGCTCCAATGTATCATCATTAACTCAGACAACCAGCTCGCCATCACAAAGAGCCGCAGCAGAACGACGCAAAAGACGTAAACTATTAGGTGTTGTTGGTGCAGTGGGAGTAAGTGCGATCGCAGGCATTGTCAGTTTCAACTGGTGGTCACAAAATCAACAGATATCAAGGCTGGCTCCTGTACTGCCTATTCCCACCCAATCGCAACAACCAGGTTCCTCCTCCAGCAGCCCGCAAGTCAATCTTAAAACAGCTGACACCAAAACCGTCACGGCGATCGCCAGCGAAAAAGTCAGCCAAGGGAACTTACAAGGAGGGCTTGACGCGGTGGAAGAACTCCTAAACCGTAATGTACTTCCCAATGCAAAAGCAGCCCTTGAGCTTGTTCCTCAAGAGTTCATAGACGATCCATCTGTTAACTTTTTTAAGGGGCGGTTGGCGTGGCAAGCTGTCCAGACGGGAGACAACACGTACAGTATTGATGATGCCCGTCGCTATTGGGAAAGTGCAGTCAAAGCTAAACCAGACTCACTTTTATATATCAACGCTCTAGGGTTTGCTTACTACGTAGAAGGTAATCTTAACTTAGCCAACGACTCTTGGTTTAAAGCATTAAGCTTAGCAGTTAGAGAACAGAATACAACTGCTGTTTCTCCCACAACATTTTCTTCCTCAAAGCCACTGCCCCGAGATGCTTTGACAGCTTACACTGGTTTGGCTCTTAGTTTGTACAAAACAGCACATAGTCAACCCAACGGAAAACGAGAGCGATATCTCAATGAAGCAATCAAGCTGCGTCAAATGATAGTAAAAAATGATCCCATCAATTTTCAGCCAAAAGAATTAAGTCAAAATTGGCTATGGACAGAAAAGGCTTTACAAGATTGGAAAGCTCTCCTCCAGCTAAAAAGTCAGCGTTCAGCAATTGACTGATGATAGTTTTTTAGCAAGATCTGTCTTTATCTTTAAGCGTGGCAAAATGAAAGTATCCAAGAGCGTAGACAAGTGTATGAAGAGCTACGCCAAAGTCGGATTTGTCACATGAGCTATTGCTTAAATCCCAA
This sequence comes from Nostocales cyanobacterium HT-58-2, assembly GCA_002163975.1. GTDB lineage: Bacteria > Cyanobacteriota > Cyanobacteriia > Cyanobacteriales > Nostocaceae > HT-58-2. Next base: position 2,054,825 of record CP019636.1, read on the forward strand.
TTGTCCCAAGCCTCTCAACACGAATGATGGCAGGTTCTGTCAGACGTGTGGTTCCAAGTTACTTCTCAAAGAACGCTATCAGGCTATCAAACCCATAGGGCAAGGTGGTTTTGGCAGAACGTTCTTAGCTGTAGATGAGGATAAACCATCCAAACCACGTTGTGTCATTAAGCAATTCTACCCCCAAGCTCAAGGCACCAGCACAGTACAAAAAGCAGTAGAGTTATTTACACAAGAGGCAATGCGCTTGGATGAGTTGGGTAAGCATCCTCAAATTCCAGAACTGTTAGCTTACTTTACTCAAGACGATAGGCAGTATCTTGTACAAGAATTTATTGATGGACTGAATCTAGCCCAGGAATTGGCACAAAAAAGTGCTTTTAACGAAACTCAAATTCGGCAACTGTTGAATGATTTATTACCAGTCCTGCAATTTTGTCATGCAAGACAAGTCATTCACCGAGACATTAAGCCAGAAAACATTATTTGTCGTAGCACTCCCCAACAAACTCATGGGAATTTGGTTCTCGTAGATTTTGGCGCTGCGAAAGAAGCCACTTACACAGCTTTAAACCGCACAGGAACCAGTATTGGTAGCCCGGAATATGTAGCACCTGAACAAATCAGAGGCAGGGCTATTTTTGCAAGCGATATATACAGCTTAGGTGTCACCTGCATTCATCTATTAACTCAACGTTCTCCCTTTGACGTATACGACACTCACAACGATGCTTGGATGTGGCGCCAATATCTCACTAGTCCAGTCAGCAATGAGTTAAGCTCTATCCTAGACAAAATGCTAGAAAGCATTCCTGTTCGACGTTACCAAACTGTAGACGAAGTTCTCAAAGACTTAAACAAAGGGCAGCAATTAGCCCCAACACCCGCAGCGTCTGTAAAACAGATTGCTCCATCAACATCTATTTCCACACCTGTTTCTATTAATAAAGCGAGCAATCAAATAAATAAAGAATTCGAGGAAATGCAATTAGATCAAGAATTAGAGGAAATGAAAACTCTATTTCTTCTAGGTGGCAAGCCCAAAAACAAAACAAATACTCCATCTCAGACTCAGTCGTCTACATCCCAGCCTTCTTCCAGTAAAAGCAAAATAGATGAAGAATTGGAAGAATTAAAGGCTAAATATAAAAATGGTGAACTCTAACTTGTCAATTAGAAAACTTTTTATATAGCCATTTGCATTTGGACCTAATTAGGTAAAAAATTTATAAAAGTTTAGAAAATTCCCAAGTTTACAGTAATTTTCTATAGAGTCGGCATTGCTTATCAATATCTCAAATATGAGTTACGTATGCTTTTTCAACAATGCATACCCTATGATTTGTGGTCTGGTCAAGTGCTCTCAAGTACATAAATTAATATTACTTACAACTAATAAAGAATATATAAAAAAACCTCTCCAAGCTAAACTTCCTCCGTACAGTAGAGATTAGCACAGGAATTAACGAATTTTACTCAACTTGATAAAGATACAAGTGAAGCGCATCACCCTTTAATAATAAGGAGAAAAATATGCCAACTTTACTCGAAGCATCTGGAACTCATATTAGCAGCCAAGTTTTAAAGTTTTTAAATCAGCCTTTAAAACTACTGATTGGGGGAAAATGGGTTGAGTCGGCTAGTGGTCAAACCTTTCCTGTATTTAATCCAGCGACAGGTCAAATCATCACCCATGCAGCCTCTGGTGAGAGCGAAGATATTAACCGAGCAGTACAGGCTGCACGTCAAGCCTTTGAAAGCGGTCCTTGGTCAAGACTAACTGTTTCAGAACGCGGAAAGCTGATCTGGAAATTAGCTGACTTGCTAGAAGCGAACCTGGAAGAATTTGCTGAATTGGAGTCAATGGATAATGGCAAACCAATCAGCGTTGCTCGTGTTGCCGATGTGCCACTTGCCGTTGATTTGTTTCGCTACATGGCGGGATGGGCGACGAAAATAGAAGGAAATACGATTCCCATCTCTGTACCTTACACCCCTGGCACTCAGTATTTTGCCTACACTGTGCGCGAACCCGTTGGCGTCGTCGGACAGATTATTCCTTGGAATTTTCCCCTACTGATGGCTGCATGGAAATTGGGACCGGCTCTAGCTGCTGGCTGCACAATCGTCTTGAAACCAGCTGAACAAACCCCCTTGTCAGCTATTCGCTTGGGTGAATTAATCTGTGAAGCTGGATTTCCTGATGGTGTAATCAACATTGTGACCGGATATGGTGAAAGTGCAGGTGCTCCGTTAGCCGCACATCCCGATGTTGATAAGATTGCCTTTACTGGCTCAACTGAAGTGGGTAGATTAATTGTCAAAGCTGCTACTGGCAACCTCAAGAAAGTTTCTCTAGAACTCGGTGGGAAATCGCCCAATGTCGTGTTCAAAGATGTTGACCCAGAGATAGCAATTAAGGGCGCCGCCAATTCCATCTTCTTCAATCATGGTCAATGTTGCGCTGCTGGTTCAAGACTTTACGTTGAGCAAGATATTTTTGAGCAAGTGGTGGAAGGTGTTGCTGCCGAAGCTAAGAAAATCAAAATTGGGCCAGGGCTTAACCCCAGTACTGAGATGGGACCCCTTGTTTCTGATGAGCAGCTCAACCGAGTTTGTGGTTACATACAATCAGGTTTTGCTGAAGGTGCAAAAGCCTTAGCTGGTGGACAGCGCATTGGTGAGCAAGGCTACTTTGTTGAGCCTACGGTACTGGTTGATACCAAGCAGACAATGAAGGTGGTACAAGAGGAAATTTTTGGTCCAGTGGTGACAGCGATGCCTTTTAGAGAAGTCGATGAACTTCTACCATTAGCCAATGATAGCGCTTATGGCTTAGCCGCAGGAATCTGGACTAACGACTTGTCGAAAGCTCATCGTTTAGCATCTAAATTGCGTGCTGGTACAGTTTGGATTAACTGTTATAACGTCTTTGACGCTGCCTTACCCTTTGGGGGATACAAGCAGTCAGGATGGGGACGCGATATGGGACACAATGCGCTAGAACTTTACACTGAGGTCAAAGCTGTCTGCGCGAAGCTTTAATTCAAAAAAAGTGACTCTGAAAAACTCAGAGTCACTCAAAAATCCAAGCTGAAAATCTCACTAACGTAGAACTTGAAGGTGTCGTAGGTTGTTCAGCTTGTCATTATGACGTTGAAGTTTACTAAGACTTCTCAGTAATGGGTACCCATTCTGTGTGGAAGGAACCAGGCTTATCCACACGCTCGTAGGTATGTGCGCCAAAGTAGTCACGTTGCGCTTGAGTGAGGTTTTGAGGCAAGCGATCGCGACGATAGCTATCAAAGTAATCCAAAGATGCACTAAATGCTGGTACTGGAATACCCAGCGTAGCTGCTGTTACCAACACTTCACGCCAAGCTGTTTGTCTATCAAGAATCGTCTGCTTGAATTCAGGAGCCAACAGGAGGTTAGGCAGTGATGGATTTTCGCCAAATGCGTTCTTAATCTTATTCAAAAATCCAGCACGAATAATACAGCCGCCCTTCCAAATCCGCGCCAATTCACCCAGTTGCAAATTCCAGTTATAGGTTTGGGAAGCTTTGGATAGCAGCGCCATTCCCTGGGCGTAAGAGCAGATTTTCGAGCAGTAGAGGGCATCCCGTACCTTGTTAATAAAGTCTTTGGTATTTCCCTCATACTTGCCTGTGGGACCTGTGAGTACCTTGGATGCTGCGACCCGCTCTTGTTTGTAGGAAGAGATGATTCTACCATTGACTGCCGCGATAATTGTCGGCACAGAAACACCTAATTCCAAAGCAGTCTGCACAGTCCAACGTCCGGTTCCCTTTTGACCTGCGGAGTCAACAATCAAATCTACCAAGGGTAAATTTGTGTCTGGGTCAATGTAAGGGAAAATATTTGCCGTAATTTCAATCAAAAACGAATTGAGTTCGTCTGTGGTGTTCCATTGGGCAAAAACTTCATGGAGCTGATTATGGTCAAGTCCAGCGGCATTTTTCAGTAAATCGTAGGCTTCTGCAATCAGCTGCATATCGCCGTACTCAATGCCGTTGTGTACCATTTTGACGTAGTGACCAGAACCACCAGGACCAACGTAGGTTACACAGGGACCATCATCAACTTGGGCAGCAATTTTCGTAAAAATTGGCTCCAGATACTGGTAGGAGCTTTGTGTACCTCCTGGCATGAGTGAAGGACCATTAAGTGCCCCTTCTTCACCACCGCTAACGCCCATACCAATAAACCGAAACCCAGCAGGTTCTAATTCTTGGGTGCGTCTATCTGTATCTTCAAACCAAGAGTTGCCACCATCGATAATAATGTCGCCTTCGTCCAGCAAGGGTTTGAGCTGACCAATCACTGCGTCTACAGGTTTACCTGCTTGCACCATGATTAAAATTCTTCTGGGACGTTCCAAGGAGGCAACGAACTCTTCTAAAGTAAAAGCCGCTTTAACGTTTCTTCCTTGGGCACGCTCAGCGATGAATTTATCAGTTTTGTCGCGCGAGCGGTTGTAAACTGCGATTGGAAAGCCGTTACGCTCTACATTGAGAGCGATGTTTTCACCCATAACAGCTAGACCAATCACACCAAAGCTTTGCTGTGTCATAAAATTCTGGCTAACTCTTGCAGATTCTCTTTATCTTTAAGGGTAGTCCGAGATTTCTGCTTCTCTCCTAAAGAAGACATTAAGACTTCATGCATACAGCAAGAATACTCAATTTACACAGATAAAAAATTTTAATTTGTATCTGATTCAACAACTTTCTGGCAAAATTTGCAAAATTGAGATATCTAGTTAAGCGATTGGGGACTGGATACTTGGAATCGAGTAGTTCTACTGTTGAGTGATGAGTAGGGGCGTAGCGGTAAACCCTACACCCGTACGTAGTCAGTCAACAACTCACAGTTCACTATTCCCAAACCCTAATCCCCAATCTCAAATCCCTAGTTAAATGACACAGTAAGGAGTAACCACAAATGCTGGCATATATCCTGGCGTTGGCTGTCGGTCTTGGAAGTGTAGCACTTTATTTAGCGGCTTTCTTTTTCCCTGAAATCCACCGTAAGAATGACTTTATCTGGAGTGGTGTAGGACTTTTCTACGCTTTGGTCTTATGGATATTTGCCCAACGCATTACTGGAGGTCTTTTGCTGGGTCATGTGGCTAGTGTCGCTCTTTTGGGTTGGTTTGGCTGGCAAACACTATCATTACGTCGTCAACTCACACCAAAGACACAACAAACCCAGATACCTAGCACTGAAACAGTCAAAACTAATCTTCAGGAGCAGGTTTCTAAGCTATCACTTCCGGAACGGCTTGGGCAGTTACAAAAGGGTATCGGTAGCACTTTTTCTGGAGTGAAAGACCGAGTGCAAACAGTCGGTAAAAAGACACCTGAAAAACCGACAGCAGAACAACCAGTTGTGACTTCTCCTAGCACGACTGATATCGAAGCACAAAGACCAACATCAGAACAAACCGCAGAAGCTGTCGCCTCTGCCCCAACCGAAGCTAAAACTGAGAGTGTCCCAGAAGCAGTCCCACCATCACCTCCATCTCCGGAGTTAGTAGAAGCCGCCCAAGCACACACGGAAACCGAAAAAACACCAGTTCCTATTGAGGAAATTGCTCCCGACGCTGAACTTGCTCCCCCAGCAGAAGCACCTCCCGAACAAATCCCACCAAATTCCTCAACTCAAAGCTCGTAAGTAGCAAACAACATCACATTCAGGGGCGATCGCTCTTTTGGGGCGATCGTCCATAAAGGGGCTACTGCTCTATTCAAAATCGCGGTACTTTTTGCCGTGCCAAACTCGAAGAACGAAGAGCGTATCTTCCTCCCGCAGATAACGAACCACGTAGTCCCCAGCGATCAGCTCACGAACGTTCTCAAGCTCTGGTACTGGTCGTCCTATATCAGGATGGAGCACAAGTTTTCCTATTGCCTGCCTCAGCCGTAGCGAAACGCGCTCTGCTGCCTGGGGGCTGTTCTTAGCGATGAACTCTCGTAGTCTCACCAAATCCCTCACCGCACTTTCTGAGAACTTAAGCTTCATGCCTTGGGTGCTTTCCTTTCGGTGGCAGTTCCCCAAGTCTCAAGCCACTGCATGACCTCTTCACCAGAAACAACTCGGCTTGCTTGAATGTCAGCGATCGCCTCTTCCGTCTCTTCAAGCATCCGCAGTTTTCGCTCCTCACGTGCAATGTACTGACGCAACGCATCGTTGATGATCCAGCCCTTCGTGCGTTGAAGTTTCGTTGCAGTCATTTCTAGCTTTTCTTCAAGGTCATCATCCAGCCTGAAACTTGTGGTACTCATAATTTTCATCCTACATAATAATTTTGTCCTTTATAATGCATAGTAATACAATGCAGTATAATAAGAGAATCGAACAATTGAAAATTGCAGATCTGTACTAGCTTGTTGTAAACAAAGGTTCTATTGTTAAGGCAAGTCGTTTGTGGGTGCGTGATGGTTGGCATCCACCAGAAGAAGACCTTCAACAGCAAAGATAGAGTACCATAAATCTAATATTCGACTATTTCGGCTAGCATACTTTGCGTCGCCTGCCTAGATGCAAAGCATCTACATTAAAGACCTTCTCCCTGATAATAGTGAGAAGATAACCTTACTCTTCCTCGGCATGAAATCGTGACAGAAACTGGAAAATACAAAGACACTGTAAATTTGCCCAAAACGAACTTTGATATGCGAGCAAACGCTGTCAAGCGGGAGCCAGAAATCCAAAAGTTTTGGGAAGAAAATAAAATTTATGAACGCCTGTCTCAAAATAATCCAGGCGAATTATTTATATTGCATGATGGACCACCCTACGCCAATGGTTCGCTCCATCTCGGTCACGCATTAAATAAAATTCTTAAAGACATTATTAACCGCTATCAACTGCTGCGTGGGCGTAAAGTTCGTTACGTCCCAGGTTGGGACTGTCATGGTTTGCCGATTGAACTCAAAGTTTTGCAGAATATGAAATCAGCAGAACGGCAAAACTTGACACCTTTACAACTGCGTCAAAAAGCGAAAGAATTTGCTCTTTCGACGGTTGATGAACAGCGCGAAAGTTTCAAGCGCTACGGCGTTTGGGGTGATTGGGAACACCCGTATCTGACCCTAAAGCCGGAATATGAGGCGGCGCAGGTTGGTGTTTTCGGTCAGATGGTGTTAAAAGGCTACATCTATCGCGGTCTAAAGCCAGTACACTGGAGTCCCAGTTCTAAAACGGCGTTGGCAGAAGCTGAGTTAGAGTATCCTGAAGGTCACATCTCGCGTAGCATCTATGCAGCTTTCCCAATCACTAGTTTATCGGAAGCCGCCAAACCTACACTTGGAGAGTTCTTGCCCCAGCTGGGTGTAGCTATCTGGACAACGACACCATGGACAATTCCAGGTAACTTGGCTGTTGCTTTGAATCCATCTTTGAACTACGCAGTTGTAGAGGTAAGTTCTCCAGTTGAGGGAGTCGGTTTTAAATATCTCATCGTTGCTGCTGATTTGGTGGAACGTCTATCTGAGATTCTGGGAACTCAACTCACTGTAAAAACCACAATTAAAGGGAAAGATTTAGAACACTCTACCTACCGACATCCCCTATTTGACCGTGAAAGTCCAATTGTCATCGGCGGTGATTACGTCACGACTGACTCAGGGACAGGGTTAGTACATACTGCCCCCGGTCATGGTCAAGAAGACTACATCGTTGGTCAGCGCTACGGTTTGCCTATTCTTGCACCTGTGGATGATAATGGCAACTTTACCGAGGAGGCGGGACCGTTTGCTGGGTTGAATGTTCTGGGTGATGGAAACCAAGCAGTTATTGATGCGCTAACGGCGGCGGGTTCTCTGTTGAAGGAGGAACCCTACCAACACAAGTATCCTTATGACTGGCGGACAAAGAAACCAACGATTTTCCGTGCGACTGAACAGTGGTTTGCTTCAGTCGAAGGATTTCGGGATGAGGCGCTGAAGGCGATCGCCTCTGTGAAATGGATTCCTGCACAAGGTGAAAACCGCATCACGCCAATGGTTGCGGAACGTTCTGACTGGTGTATTTCCCGTCAGCGCAGTTGGGGTGTACCTATTCCTGTTTTCTACGACGAAGAAACTGGTGAACCCCTGTTGAATGAGGAAACTATCTCCCACGTTCAGGGAATCTTTGCCGAAAAAGGTTCTGATGCTTGGTGGGAACTTCCACCCCAAGAGTTGTTACCAGAAAAATACCGCAACAACGGTCGGTCTTACCGTAAGGGAACTGACACAATGGATGTGTGGTTTGATTCTGGTTCATCTTGGGCAGCTGTGGCAGAACAACGACCAGAATTGCGCTATCCTGCTGATATGTATCTGGAAGGTTCAGACCAGCATCGCGGTTGGTTCCAGTCGAGTTTGCTCACCAGTGTAGCGGTGAATGACTGTGCACCTTATAAAACGGTATTGACTCACGGCTTTATCTTAGATGAACAAGGGCGCAAGCAAAGTAAGTCTTTGGGAAATACGGTTGAACCGAAAGTCGTGATTGAAGGTGGGAAAAATCAAAAAGAAGAACCCGCCTATGGTGTAGACGTGTTGCGTTTATGGGTGTCGTCGGTAGATTACACTTCAGACGTACCTTTGGGTAAAAATATCCTCAAGCAACTGACGGATATCAGAAACAAGATTCGCAATACAGCGCGGTTCTTGTTGGGTAACTTGCACGATTTCGATCCCCAAAAAGACGCGGTACCGTTCGAGGAATTACCGCAGCTTGATCGCTATATGCTGCACCGGATGACGGAAGTCTTTGGCGAAGTGACAGAAGCGTTTGACACTTTCCAATTCTTCCGCTTTTTCCAAACAATTCAAAATTTCTGCGTGGTGGATTTATCCAACTTCTATTTGGATATCGCTAAAGACAGGCTGTACATCAGTGCGCCTGATTCTTGGCGTCGTCGCAGCTGTCAAACGGTGCTGAAGATTGCTTTAGAGAATTTAGCACGGGCGATCGCCCCAGTTCTCAGCCACATGGCAGAAGATATCTGGCAATTTCTCCCGTACAAGACACCTTACAAGTCAGTCTTTGAAGCTGGCTGGGTACAATTAGACCAGAAGTGGCAAAATCCAGAATTAGCAGTGTTGTGGCAACAATTGCGACAACTGCGCACTGAGGTCAACAAGGTGCTGGAAGAAGCCAGAGTTAAGAAACTCATTGGTTCTTCTCTGGAAGCCAAAGTGTTGCTGTATATTGCAGATGAGCAGTTACGCTCCTCAGTCAAAGCACTCAATGCGAGTCAGAATGGAGTAGACGAACTGCGTTACCTGTTTATCACCTCACAGGTGGACTTGTTAGATTCTCCGGAAGCAGTGCAAGGGCTGGAGTACAAATTGCAGTCCGATACATGGGACATTGGAGTTGTAAACGCAGAAGGGCAAAAGTGCGATCGCTGCTGGAACTACTCAACTCATGTCGGAGAGTCAGCTGAACATCCCCTCATCTGCGAACGGTGTGTTGCAGCCCTAGCTGGGGAATTTTAGCACGAAGAGACAAGAGGACGGGGGATGAGGGAGAAGTCAAAATTCTCCCCCATCTCTTCTATGGTGTCGCAAGTTCTAAATTAGCTTTCTGGCGCTTTTGCGCCTCAGCATACTCTAGCTTTTGCAACAACTCTTGCGTTAATTGATAAAATGCTTTTGACCCTGGTGTGCTGGGATTGTTCACAACAACCGGCGTAAAACTGTCAACTGCCTTAGCAACATTCACATCAACAGGTATTTGAATCTGACAAATTCTTGCATCGCCAAAATCTTGATGAACGCGTTGCATGACTTGTTTATAGTATCTTCCAGTCAAAAAGTTAGTGTTGGACATTGTGAAGACAATACCCAGCATAGATATATCTATATTTGCTTCGTTTTCGTGACTTTCTTTCAACTGGGCAATGCGTCTTTCTAGCAATTGAATACCCACAACAGATAATGGTTCTGGTTTAGCAGGAAGTATATAGAAATTACTAGTTGCCAAAGCACTACGAGTTAAAAGATTATACCCAGGAGCGCAGTCCAAGATGATAAAATCATATTCTTGTCGAACTGGTTCTAAGATTTTCCCTAGCAAAACTCTTTCAAAACGATTCCAAATCGTTTCAAATTCATTTTCACCCAAACTTACTGCTTGTTGATGCAGCATTTCTGAGACAACAAATTCATCATATAGGTCAATATCTCCTGGTAATAAATCTAGTCCAGGGATTTGACAAACCTGAGGCTGAATAATATCTTGAATTGTTAATTTTGCTCTTGACGAAGGGGTGATAATATCATCTATCAAATATCTTAATGTCCGTCTTTGTTTGCGAATCTTAGCAAAGTCAACAGGGGACATAAGACTAAGTGTGGCACTAATTTGACTATCTAAATCAAGCACAAGCACCCGCTTGCCATGATTTTTGACTAAACAAGTCGCTACATTAACAGTCAGGGTTGTTTTGCCAACCCCGCCCTTCATATTTGCAGTTGCAATGACATATCCCATTGGTGACTTCCTCTAATAAAGCATTCTCATCTACTTAACGCAAACATTTCGTTATAGATAGAAAATTTTTGCTAAGTTTAATATTTTTAAATTGTCAAAAACGTTACCTCAGTGACACTTCTTCAAGCAAAGCAGTCAAAATTATAGCAGTGAGTGGTACATTGGTGGGGATATGAGAGTGTAAAATCTCTAGCGCAGGGGAAAATTTCCCAGTTTCAGTCAATAGCAAAAAAAACACAGCCGACTTCCCTTGTTGAAGCTACGGGATGGGTAGAACAGATGGCTAGGTTTCCTGAAGAGACTTTCTATGAAGGTTGGCAAAAATTAATTGAGTGTGTTAGACACAATTTTAAAAAGTTATATGCACTTGCGTTATTTTCTCCTCACGTACCTTCTCCTTCCAGCTTTTGTAACATTTCCTCAACTGTAACCTTTAATTCTGGTAAATTTTGCTCTATTACTCCCCAAACTCGATTTAGATTAACTTTCAAATAATTATGAATCAATACATCACGGAAGCCTGCTATTTGTTGCCAAGGAACATTTGGATAAGCTTCTTTCAAATCAGTAGATAATCGCTTCGTTGCTTCACCAATAATCTCAAAATTCCGAATCACAGCATCTTGAATTATTAACGTTTGCATAAATACCTCTTTGCCCTCAAAAGTATAAGATTCAATCCGCTCAATACATTCTTTAATATTGCTTAAATAAAGACGGTCATCTTTCATAGAATGACAGCCTCTTTCAAGACTCTTTCTTTAATACCAGGATGCAAAGTTTCTGATTCTGCAACATCTACTTTACGTCCTAATAAAGCTTCCAGTGATTGCATCAATGCAATTTGATCTAATAGAGTTCTTTGTGGCTCAATTTCTACCAGAAAATCCACATCGCTATCTGGTCTTGCTTCTCCCCTAGCAACGGAACCAAAAACTCGGACATTAGAAGCTCCGTATTTGGCAGCAATTTGTAAGATTTTTTCTCGGTAAGGTAATAGTAATTCATCAATTCCCATAACTAAATCTACACAATTTTTTCAATCCTTAATAAAAGTATATTTTTAAGTACTAAGCTTAGGCTGGCAATAAGCTAATAGCAGTTGCTAGTAAACTCTGTAACCGCTGTGATTGAGCGCCAATTTGGTAGAGTAAATCACCTTTCCCTAACAAGCGTGCAGCGAATGTTTGTTTACCCCCTAAGATAATTGCTGAGTCAGCTTCACTAGCAGTTCTCAATGCAACTCGTCCTGGTAGATTTGAGCGGATAATTGGGGTAACAATACTTGCTTCAGGACGTTGAGTCGCGATAATCAAATGAATTCCAGCTGCTCTTGCCATTGCGCCAAGTCGTTTAATGCTTTGTTCTAACGACGTGCGGGATTCCTTTTCTGCCATGAAGTCAGCATATTCATCAAAGATACAGACAATACGAGGCAAAGGCTGACGAGAACGTTGATTATACGTACTTAAATCAGCGCATTTCGCTTTTTCAAACTGCTGGTAGCGGAATTCCATTTCTGTTACCAGTTGTTGCATCAGTTCAATCGCGCGATCGCTGTCTTTGACAACTGGTGAATGCAACCACTGCATCTGCTCAAACTCAGGAAATGTAACTCTTTTAGGATCGACGAGAGCGATTTGCAAATTTTGTGGGGAATGACGAACAATGAGACTTAGAAGGAGCGATCGCAAAAATTCACTCTTTCCACTTCCAGTCGTACCCCCTACTAAAAAGTGACAAGTATTTGGATCGGACAAATCAGCCTCTATCAATTGCCCTTCTAAATTTACCCCAACTGCAATTTTCACTGGTGCTGTTGCTGGTAAAGTTTGCAATTTTATATAATCCTCAAACTTAGCAATTTGTCTGTCTGGACGAGGTAAGTCAACACTGACATATCCCGCCTGAGGAGAAATGAGAGGCGGATTTGCTAACCCTAACTGAACTTGCAAATCAGCTGATAACTTCAGCAAGGAGTTGACTTTAACACCAAGCTGGGGTTTGAGTTTCACCCGGATAAAAGCTGGACCAACAGCCGCTCCGTGATAATCTACATCTAGACCAAAAGATTGCAGAGTGTTAACTAAATCTTTACCCATGTCATCAGCATTATGTGAGTGCTGATCAAGATTTTCATTTTCTGTTTGCCCATTTTGCTCATCTGTTTCTTGTTGATTCTGTTTGTACGATGACTCTTCAGTTTGAGATTTTTCAACAAAGAAACTTTGACACTTTTGCTGCTGTGGACAAATTTTGCACAGGTGAGGTTGGGTTGTTGGCGGTGGGGGATTGGGTAATGGTGGTTCCCAGCTCAACCATTGACACATTTGCTGTAATTTATAGGGAATCAGCTGATGCACTGTATTTTCCAGTTGTTCCCAGGTATATTGATATTCTTTGAATTCTGGCAAAACACAGTAAACTGCTGAGTCAACAGCTACTTTTTTCTTTTGCCATAGCATATAGCTATAAAGTGCAACTTGGGCTAATTGCGCTGATGGATCAGCAGTCTGATAGGTTTTAAACTCTACGACACAGAGGCGTTTTTTTTCAAAGTTATAGACTAAACAATCAAATTCCCCTGCTACCCGTTGCTGTGTGTCATTAGGTAAATCAAAATAGTGCTCTAGCTTACGCTCTTCGCCGATAAAAGTATTACGAATGACTGTTTCTGCACTACAATAGCGTCGATTGATGATTAGCAATTCTGCAAAGTGTCGGATAAGTCGTTGTAATCCTTGCCAAACTTGCAGTAGTGCTTGTGCTTGGTTAGCATCTTTTTTAATAACTTGCTGTAGGTAAGGATAGAACTTGACTTCATAAAAAAGCTGTTGCATACCAGAGGTAATTTCCTCTACCTGCAATTGGGCAGCAGATGATTGAAACAAATCTTTCAATCGCGGTTCATGATTAGCTAAACTCACAAATTCATCAGCTAATTGATGGAATGCCTTACCAATTTCAGTATGACTATTTCGTGATAAAAATAAGGTATTTCCTCCAAAATGCTGATTCAAATAGAAAAGGCGAGGACATTCAAAGGCAACTCTGATGTTAGTAGCATTTAAAGATGAATTTTCAAATTTTCCTGTTAACTCGCTTGAAACATTAGCTACCATATCAAAAATATTATTTATAATATCAGGATTAGAAATTTCTAATAAGCGGCGATGCACAGCAGCCAAATAAACTGTATCCAATGCAGCATATTGTAACTGCTTTTGGCTAAGAGGGCGTTTTCCCCAGTCACTTGCTTGTTCTTCTTTATCTACATTAGAAAAGTGACAAAGTTCTACTGCTAAGGTTTTAAGTTGTAAATTGGATACTTGCAAAACTTCACGAGTTATCTTTCTGGCTAGCTTCAGTGTGCAGGTAATATTTTGTGCTAACTGTCCTCCCAGATATTTCAAATCGAAGCTGGCGTTATGAAATACCTTTTCTATATTAGGATTAACCATGATTTGGTTAATAAAATCTGCCGCTAAATCAGGTTTTTTTAACATATCGAGAATAAAAACAGATTCACCCACAGAATCTATCGGGTTAGCCAACACTTGAATTAGCGATAATCTTGGATGGTAAGTATTCCAGTTAGCGATTTCTGTATCTAGCCATAGTGTTTTAGCCAAGGCAAATTTGGCTATTTGCGCTTGGATTTCAGTAGCTTGTGTGAGGTATTGCATTGGCTAAAATTTAAAACAAAAATTATGTTTGAGCTATGAAACAAATTAATTGGTCTTGTAACTTAGCTTTTGGATTAATAATTTTTACCTTCTTTTCTTGACACAAGAGTTCAATCAAGAGTTGAACTTCACTTTCTTTTACAAAAGGAAACTGACTAGTAGACTGTGTAAGTAAAGTTATTACTCCCATGTAACCTTGGGTTTTGATTAAATTCAACAAGAAATCTTTAACAGGTCTTAAATCTTTTTTTCTATTGCTATCATCAATCTGCTCTTGTTTGGAAACAATTTTTAAATCTTGCAATAAAATACAGTTATGCAAAATATTGCATTCACGGATTAAAGTTTGTAGTTCCTGTAAAGTAATGGTTTTATCTACAAGCACTAATTCATTAGCTTCCACTGAATTCACAAAGCTCTGATATGTTGCCAAGTAGTGAACAGAAGAAAGATTAGGTTTGATATGACGATGATTAGTATATGTAAAAATTTGTTGGTAGAGTTGATTTCCAGCAAGTTTTGGATTTCCTATACTTCCAGCCCTAATTAAGTACATGGTTTGACAGAGATTTTGCTGAATAGCTTTCTGGCAAGCATTCATCATATTGAAAAAACTTGCCATGCTTGAATCTTCTGTCCAGACTATCCCAACTCGTTCACGCTTACCAGGCTGTTGATAACTCAAAGAATAACTGGCGTACCTTCCACTTATAAGTTTCGGCTTGATTTCCTGTACTTGTAATGCCTCCAAAGCTTGTTGCAACATCAAAATTAGATCGGATGCGGCTAACAAGGTAATTTTGGTATTTTTTTCCTGAACTTTTTGATATTCCTGCTGCCATAGCAATTCAAATTCAGCTTTAATTCTCTCGCTGTCATTTATAGTAGGTTGTAGTCTAGGAATTATCGGAGTTTGAGTAGAATCAGCTTTTTTTGTTATGGGTATAATAATTTCTTTACTATTCGCCGTTAGTGACTGTTTTGATGGAGGACTAATTACAAGCTTAATAGTATCAGTATTTTGAGTATTTAATAGTGAAAGCTTGTATTTGTGATATTCCTGCTTACCCAAAATAAATGCATTTCTGGGTAGAGTTTTTCCACGAGGAAAATTTTGCTTTAATACTTGCCGAGTTAATGGGAAAATATTTGAAGCTGGCTGGGGACTAGCTTGCTGGTGTAAGTATTTTAATTGATAAGCCCAAAGTGCTTCGGCTTCTTCGAGCGTGATTGGTTTTAACTTAACCGCTTGATGAATTCCTGCTTTATCAGACTGTTGAATTTTGTCAATATGTCGGTTCCAAGTCTGAGTAACGATACTAATAATAACTAAAAAGTTTTTTAAGTTATCGCCGTGAATAGTTGTATTAACATCAAATAAAGGTTGTATATCTAAAAAACCATCTGGTAATTTAGGTAGTGTCTCTAAGTTTTCAAAACATAAAACTACGGGCTGAGTTTCAGTAGAAATTTTACCAAAATTTGCCAAAATATTTTTAGCGACATCTTCCGTATCAATACAATGTCTAACTTTTAAGGTTTGCATAGATTCTTCACTTAAGTCATCTCCACGCAACCATTCACAAGCTAAGTCAAATAATTCTGGATTGGTGAGGTCATGCAGTACACCAAAAAAAATGTCAGGATTGTAGATACCAGCTTTTTTGTATGTTTGCTTTAAGTGTTGAATAAATTTTTGCCTATCGCTTTGTAATAACTGCCAGATTTTATCATTAAAAAATCGCTCTTTGAGACTGCGTTTAGTAAAAGCAGATAAACTTTTAAGCCACAGCATTAACTGAGACTCTTGCTGGTTCTCTGGAATTTCGATTAAGCTATCAACGGTATAGCGCAAAATATGACGCCAAATATTACCACTATCAGCCCAGTTACATAGGATGTAGGCAAAAAAGGCTTTGGGGTTAAGTGTGCGCTTGATCCGACCGAGTAAATGACTTTTACCAGAACCAGAGTCACCTATAAGCAAGACAGTACGACTACGATGATCTGTAGCAACTAAGTCTAGTAGTCCTTCAATTTCAGCTATTGCCTCTTGATGAATTGACTCAACTGTAAGCGCAGAGTCTTGTGTCTCGCGCCAAAAATTCATAGGTTTCAAATTTATCAAGTCAAAGGGGTTAACCTCGCGTTTGATAATGTCGTTAATGGATGCCATAGTTAAATCGTGGTGTGAGTAGCGAACTAATTTTTCTGTAAAAACACTATATATATTGCTAGTTCACACTAATAAAGAAGAGTGAACCACCAATGTTTTGAGAAATTCCACTATCAATTTGCTCTGGAGTATAGGGTGTCGGATCTACCAACGTACCCAATTCAATTTGATCGCTTTCTTCCAGACGATACAGCGCCTTATCTAATTCATCCCGTGACAACGGAGGCTGTAACTTTTCCCGCAGATGAAAAATCGGCAAATAATTATCAGTACCTAGCTCCCGATCCAATTTCTGGATAGTTTGTAAAACTTCTTCATCAGTAATATCGATAATTGTTACAGCAGTCGGCTCTTCCTTAATTGCAGGTAAAAGAGATACCTGTTCTGGTTTACCGTGCAAAGATTTTCGCAAAAAGCGCACATAATTATTCAGCAAATCCAAGCTGATGTTTGCAGTACCCCTGGGATTGTAATCATCCCGCAAATACTCAATTCCTCGTTCGGTAAGCCATACCTCAGCTTTAGTCTTCTTAATCTTGGTTTCAACTTCAATTAATCCCTTTTCATCAAAGCGTTGCAAGATAGTGTCTCGTTCCCCAGCCTTGACTGATTTGACACTGATTTTACTTGGTGTAATTTTTCCTGAAGCCTTGCCTATACTCTCCAGTACCTTCACTTCATCAGGTGTAAGCGGTAACTGACTCGTATCAGTTTTAAGTAAAGCGCGACCAGGCGGTAAAATTTTAACTGCGCCAATCTCGCGGGAATAGTCTACCAGTTCGCGATCGCCCAAATCACGACAAATTTTATCCTTACCTTTAAAAGCTTTGAAAGTACTGGAACTAAGGCTTGACCTATAATCAGGGCATCCTAACAACTTTAGTAAGAACTTCAGCTCATTTGTATCCATGCAAGTAATTTTGCCTAAATTGGAATCAGGACTAATTTATTTAGAATGGCAACAATTTACACACTACCTCTATCCTATCTATAATTTAGAACGTCCGGGCAGTATCAATGTTACTAAACAGACATAAAACTTAATGTTAGATTTTGTACTTCAACCCAACCTATCTACTGCTCTACTTTCTTTGCACCTTCGGGCAAGGTATTTTCCCTACCCCTTCACCCTTCTCACCAACCCAAACGCCCAAGGACGCAACCCTACAGGTAACAGCGACAAACCCAACCCAGTCCACGCCTTAGCAGGAGAAAAAGACTTCCCTGCTAAAACCAACTCCCTTCCTTTTTGCGTCTCACCTTTTTCAATCAACCGTAAACCTAACAATAACTGAGTTTCTAAAAGACGCTGTTCCCTAATTTCCTCCAGCTTCTCAAACTCAAATTGATAACTTTTTAAATACTGCAATTTATCTGTTAAATAAGGAATTGCTCTATCAATACCTTGCTGTTGTGTATGAAAGCGATATTCCATTAACAATTCTGGTAAATAATAACCTTTCTTCCCTGCTAAAGCCAGCCGTACAAATAAATCATTATCTTCACAGTTTTGCCAATTAGGTTGCATAAATCCCAATTCATGTAAGACTGAACGGCGAAATAAAGTTGCACCTATCTGAAAACTTTGTTTAACAAACACAACTTCCAATAAATTATCAACAACGCCTTCTGGTAAATTCGCCCTACCCCAACGCTGAGAATTTTCTTGGGTTTTTGCTTCATCTCGAATGTTGTTAATATCAATCACCCAGTGGTCAGTACCAACAAAATCAATGCTAGAGTCTTTGTCAAGAATTTCAGTGGTACGTGATAGAAAATCTGGGGTTAATCTATCATCATCATCAAATTTGATAAAATATTCACCCGTTGCAGCATCAAAGCCAGAACGCATATTATTGCTTTTTCCAATATTTTGCGGATGACGGATGTATTTGATGCGGTTATCTGTATACTGCAATATGAGTTCAGATGTACCATCACAAGAACCATCATCACAGACAATTAACTCAAAATCTTGATAAGTCTGCTGAAGTACACTTTCAATGGCGAAAGGTAACAAATTGATACGGTTAAAAGTTGGAATACAGACGCTTACTTGAGGCATATTTATTTTAGTTTTAGGACAAACCATACTAATAGTTCAGAACTTTTTCTTAAAAGAAATATTGAATTTTTCCTTTTCATGGTTTGATATTTTTCTAAATCTTTACGTATAAATACTAAAAAAATTGCTGAAAAAATTTATGATGTGTACAAGTAGCTCGATGTGAAGAAATGTAGGATGGAAAGCGTAACCGATGCTGTCCAAGAGATAGATGCGTTACGGCTACGCCTAACGCATCCTACAAAAATTCTGTCCGCTTACTTATCATCGCTGTCGTTGACCTAGTTTCTGCTACTGGGTAATCTATGAAAATTCTAATGCTGTCTTCTACATTTCCCTATCCACCCACACGAGGTGGAACTCAGGTGAGGACATTTCATTTACTCAAGTATCTCAGTCAACGTCATGCTATTACTCTGGTGACTCAGCGGGAGTCTCATATCTCAGATGCAAACATTATAGAATTAAGGGATTGTGTTGATAAATTAATTGTTTTTGACCGCCCTACAACCCTAATAACTCCCAGCAAACACAAAAAAGTACTGAATAAGATACAAAATTTTGCTCATTTTATACGACACGGGGTACCACCAAGTGTCTTAAACCGCTACTCAGTTGAGATGCAAAGCTTGGTTGATAACTTCGTGCAGGCGGGGAAATGTGATGTCATCACCAGCGAACACAGTGTTAATGAAATTTATGTGCGATCGCACTTTCAAGAACGTGTAAGAACTGTAGTCAATGTTCATAGTTCAGTCTACGGAACCTGTCGTAACCAACTAGAGACGGGCATTTCGGAAAATAAATGGCGAGACAAACTCTATCTACCGCTTTTGCGTCGTTACGAACAAAACTACTGCTCTAAATTCTCAGCAATTGTAGTCACAACAGAAGAAGATAGGGTTCAAATGCAAGAATTTAACCCTAACAGTGAAATTAAAGTCATTCCCAACGGTGTAGATTTGGCGACATTTCCTACCCGCATTCATGATCCAGGGGGACAACGCTTAATCTTCATTGGTGCAATGGATAATCTAGCAAATATCGATGCTGTGTGCTTTTTCAGCAACGAAGTCTTACCAGAAATTCAGAAGCTTTACCCCGATACAACGTTCAGTATAGTCGGTTCTCGTCCTGCACCAGAAGTTTTAGCACTCCAAGATAAACCTGGAATTATTGTAACCGGACGTGTCCCTTCAATGGTGGAGTATTTACACAAAGCAACTGTTTGTATTGTGCCAATGCGAACAGGATTTGGGATTAAAAATAAAACTTTAGAGGCGATGGCTGCAGGTGTACCAGTCGTCGCCAGTGATCGTGGTTTAGAAGGACTGGCTGTAGATAATCCAAATAGTCCACTGAGAGCATTACGAGCAAATCAGCCAGTCGAGTATGTCAATGCTATTAGTAAATTATTTAAAAATCCGCAATTGCGAGCAGAATTGTCTCGTAATGCCAGACTATTTGTAGGAACAGAATTTACTTGGGAGAATGCCGGTAAACACTATGAGGAAGTCCTTATCGGTACTAGTTTCTAAGTGAAAAGACAGAGTTAATTACTGATTCAGCATTCCAGGCTGTAGACTCTATCTATACCCAAAATACTATTGTTATTTTCTAAATTGACATCATCTGATTCTAGGATATTTGTTGACAATTGAGCAACAATTGTAGCAGAACTAAGAGCTAATAAAAGTGCTAGTAGATTACGAATATATAGATTCATAGATATGTAGAACGTTTTTATTTTATTTTAAAAAAAAATACGGAGACATTAATAATGCGGAAAAACATTTCCGGATCTGTTATGTCTCCGTATTTTAAATTGCCGCGACAGAACCTGCTGCGGTTCATTCCTGTTTCTCGTTTTTTTACAATCGCCTCACACACACATAATGAGAGTCTATTGAAGAAATAGTTTTTATGACATTGGTAAATTTACTGAATTTATAGCCGAAAAAATAAAATTGGAATTGCTGTATTCCTAACGGATAGCCCATACAATTGAAAACGGCTATACAAAGGAAAGAAAAAATGAACAGAAAAGTTGTAGAAAAACAAAGAATTACATCCTGATAAGTGGAAATAAAGAAGAAAAGAAGAATCAAAACCTTTCTTGAAAAGTTTCTAGCTAATAGTTAAGGAACGCGAGTATAAAAGAAAATGCTCTAGTCAAAGTATTTATTTAATTTACAGCAGAAGTCGTATGACAAACCCCTCATCAAATCCTGCACCAAGACCAAATCAGCCTAATTCAAGCACAATTGAGCCTGTTCCTCAAAAATCAGACAACAAACCTCAACCAGGAAGTTGGCTAGCGTCGATGGTAGCAATAATAGTTTTGTTATGCAGCGCTGGATTGATTACGACTTTTGCTTGGATTAGTATTAAATTTATACTTAATCCAGAACAAGTAAGCTGGCTAAATCAAATTTTTCCACAATGGACTAAAATTTCTAGTAATAGTGCGAAACGCCCCCAAACCCTGAAAGAAATTCAAGATTCCCTTAGCCAACAAGGACAGATAGCAGGACAAATCTTGCCTCTAGAAAGTGATACTAAGTCTTCCTTTTTACTGCCAGTTTTTAAACAACGTGCTAGTTGTCACTCAGATTGTGAATATATAGTTGAACTTAGGGTTTATCAACGCGCAGAAAACCCAGAATTCCAATCTGTGCCAGAACAACATTACCATCTAGCCACTCAACTCCCTGTGACTGGACCTGACGAATCTTTTGTCATTGCCCCTATTGTTAATTCTACAGATGACAACCAAGGTTCCAGCCTACACTTGCCTTTGAGTCAAGTGGGGCGCTTTGAGAACGGGACATCCTCACCAGGCGTATGGTTTTATTTACGAGGACAGCGCCAGCAAGGAACAAGTGCGATCGCCTACGGTCACATTGTTCACTATAATCCTGAACGGGCTCATCTAGAGCTGATGCTGCCTTGGACAAGCCCCAATGGGCAACTCCCTCAATGGCAGAAAGTCATTGCTGGTGGTGACAAACAGTTAGTTGTGGATCAAACAGTTGGTTTAGAACCGCAGCTTCGTGTTTATCAAGTCCAACCAGCCAAATCTGTCCTCAACCCCATACAGCTTGAGCAAATTTCCCTGACACCACCAGCCCTTCAAGATTCAGATTATCAAAACGCCCTGGTCTTAGCCCGCAGTGGATTGTGGACACCAGCCTTAGAATGGTTGGAATCTTTTAAAAAACAGCGAAAAGGGCAGCTTTTGGAAGCTGCACAAGCGCAAATAGATGTTATCCGCTTGCATTCCCAACGGACCAAAATCCAAGCAGATAAAAGTTGGGCAAGTCCCAGCCAACAAGTCCTAGCAGATTTGATAGATGGTCGTTGGGAGAAAGCTTTACAGGTTTTTGAGACTTCGCCGCAAAATGCTCAAGAAATTGCGACTTTACTAAAAGCAGATGGCGGACGGTTGTGGAGTCGTGTAGAAGCACAATTGCGATTAACACCCCATCAACAACCTGTGCAAGCTTGGGGAGCATTGATTTTAGCTGCAAAGCACGGTCAAGAAAAGGCGAATTCCTGGTTAAACGGGCAGTCTAAAAACATAACAGATGCCCGTGCTTACATTCAAAACCTATTAGAACAACTTAATGGTGAAGTCTCAGCATATACAATTTCTCCTTCTCACCCTAGCCAGATTGTTGGTTCAGTACAACCAATCGCAGAAGTCAACCCTGCTGACTGGTTGCAATCTCCCTCTGTAGAAGGAACATCTCTACAAAAAGCTGATAGTCAAGTTTGGTATCAAATACAAGTCAGTGCATTTCACGACGGGAATCGCTGGCTAAAATTCCCCTTTACAAATTTAAAGCCACCCAAAACTTCCCCAGAAAAATTTTTCTGGCAGACTTTGGGTATAGATTCTGATCCTGAAATTCAAATAGCGGTCTGGTTGCCAAACGGAGAACAACTCACAACCTCAGCTACCATTCAAGCTGTGCAGTTACGGGACGGGGTCTTGCGATTACTAGTTGCTGCTGATGAAACGGTAGAAACTTTGTATGCAACGTCTCTGCACCAATTACCCTTGGCTGTGACAAACTCTGCTTTAGAATGGGTTGAGCCATTACCCATCTCCCTGGAGCAACTGTATCAAAAAGACGCCTCACGAGTGAAAGCCATGCTACCGAACATCTGGCGTTCGCTGCAAGAATCTGGTCAGTTACAAAGTCCAAAGGTTCCCGATCCCCAGCAGATTTTGCACAGGATAGGACAATGGCCTGTTCAAGAAATTGATTTAACAGGTGACGGGAAACCAGAAACTGTGCTAACGCTTTCAGAAGAGGCTATAGCATCCTTAGATGAATTCTCAAATGGGAGCAAGGAGGACGGAAGTTTTCGGCTGCAACAGCCACCGTTCAGTCTTTCTGACAAAAACCAATTTCGTCCTCGCACGCTTATCTTGTCTGATAACGGTCAAGTCATCTATACTGATTTTAAGAGTAACTCCCAGCAATTTTTGGGCGCGATCGCTAGACTCCGAGCAGTGCAACCCCTAGTTTTACTTGTAGAGGACGCCCGCAGTTACAGTCTGAAAATTTGGTCACAAAAGAATCAGCGCTTTGAATAGCAAACGCATCACACTATTTTGACTACATACTATTTTGACTACATAGGAGATTAGCAATCGTTACCTGGGCAACTCGCTTATTCCTCCTTGTGCGTAGTAACCTGCCTTTGCGTTTTCAAGTTTTGCAACTGCTGTAGCAGACGATCAACCTCTGCCTGTAAGACCATAAACTTATCTAACTGCTCGGCTTGGTAAAAACATTTGTTCAACTTGTTTGCCAAGATAGTCCGGGACTCGGTTTCAGAAACACTAGATGTAGACATCGCCATATCTATTCTCATCTCACACCATTAGAGATATTATAATAAGCAAGTTTTAAGAATCATTAAATAATTGTATACTTTTTTTTCCCAAATGTAACGTCTCTTAGGTTGTGTATTAGAAGACTGTATATGCAATTGTTTTGTTCCAAACAAATTGTTTGGAATAGAGTGGTGGTTTGGCTTTGGGGCGAATATTCATTGTCACAATTGATATCACCTCTTGCGCTGATATAGCCCCTCAAGTACAAAATATATACCAGATGCTATTTTCAATTGGAGCTTAGAGCTTTAAAATACCGTGACTTTGAGCCTGTCTGCTGCTAAATCTCATCGCCAACCCTGGCTTGGCCTCATCGAGCAATATCGCGAATATTTGCCAGTCAACGAAAAAACACCAGTTGTCACCTTACTTGAGGGCAATACACCCCTGATACCTGTTCCCTCAATTGCACAACGCATTGGCAGACAAGTGAGTGTCTTCGTCAAATACGATGGTCTAAACCCCACTGGAAGCTTTAAAGACCGAGGAATGACATTAGCAATTTCTAAGGCAAAGGAAGCTGAAGCCAAGGCGGTTATTTGTGCGAGTACGGGCAACACCTCAGCAGCAGCAGCGGCTTACGCTCGGCGTGGGGGTATGCGTGCCTTTGTTATCATTCCCGATGGCTATGTAGCGCTGGGCAAGTTGGCTCAGGCGTTGCTGTATGGAGCAGAAGTCCTGGCAATAAAAGGGAACTTTGACCAAGCGTTGGAAATTGTGCGCGAGATGGCGGAAAGCTATCCAATCACTTTGGTCAATTCAGTCAATCCTTACCGCTTAGAAGGGCAAAAAACAGGGGCATTTGAAATTGTTGATGTTTTGGGTAATGCTCCAGACTGGCTGTGCATCCCAGTCGGCAACGCAGGAAATATCACAGCATATTGGATGGGTTTTTGTCAATATCATCAAGCCCGAAAGTGCGATCGCCTGCCTAAGATGATGGGATTTCAAGCAGCAGGTGCAGCTCCCCTCGTGACTGGTCAGCCAGTAGCACATCCAGAAACCATAGCCACAGCGATTCGCATAGGTAACCCTGCCAGCTGGCAAAAAGCAGTTGCCGCCCAACAAGCCAGTATGGGTCATTTCCACGCCGTCACCGATGCCGAAATTCTGGATGCTTATCGCCTTTTGGCTGCAGAAGAAGGAATTTTCTGCGAACCTGCCAGCGCCGCTTCTGTTGCCGGTTTGTTACAAGTCAAAGACCAAGTTCCCACAGGTGCAACAGTGGTTTGTGTCCTCACCGGCAACGGGCTCAAAGACCCAGATACAGCCATCAAACACAGTCACAGTCAATTCAAACAGGGTATAGAGCCAGAACTATTGGCAGTTGCAGAAGCGATGGGATTTTAGAACAGAGTAGGGGAAAATGGGGTTGATTCTACTCCTTCATCCCCCTTCCCTCTCCCTAGTCAAACCATCGATAGCGTCGCCCAAAGCCGTGGTCAGGCTTCTACGTGTTTGGGCATGATTATCTTGTTCTGTTTTCAAAGCTTGTAGCAGGCGATCGCGTTCTTTGATGACCTCAATGAGTTTGGCTTGCAATTCCTCCACAGACTTGAGTTGTTCGACTTGTTGTTGAATGGCTGCTGTTGCTGTGGGGTCCTCAAGTCGTGCTTCCTCAATACCTTGGATTTGCTGTATTTGTGCTTTTAAAGACGTAATTGTCTGCTGCGCCATCTGAGCATCTGAACGGCGTTGTTCTGCTTCAGTGTTGTAAAGTTTTCGCCATTTTTCGGCACTTTGCCAACCTGCGTCGCGTTCTGCTTGAAGTTCCGCTACCTGCTGTTTGAGTGCTTTAATTTCTGCTAACCACTGTTGTGTTAATTCTTCAGTCATAAATGCCACTACTATATTTTTAGGTGCAAACTCTCAAAACACAGAAAATGTAATTTACATCAAAAAAGTAATTAAAAAGTCATTATTGCTGCGTATCCCAGAGATCAACCATTTGTCTTCCCAGCATAAGAGTAGAATATTTAGCGATTTCACAACTCTAATACAAACGCGCTCATGTCTGAAAATCCCCATCACTATCCTACGATTGAACCTGATGCCAAAGCACCTACTTTAAAAAGGCTGCGTCAGCTAAGCCGCTTACTGGATAGAGTCATTACCATTCCTGGTACGCAGGTAAGTATTGGTTTAGATCCAATTCTGGGATTAATACCTGTCGGTGGTGATTTTTTGGGAGTTATGCTTTCGGCATACATTGTTCTAGAATCTGCACGGCTAGGTGCACCAGCAGCGACTTTAAGTAGGATGGTACTAAATATAATTATTGATGGCTTAATAGGTTCAATACCCATACTAGGGGACTTATTTGATGTTGGCTGGAAAGCTAACGAGTATAATATTAGGCTACTGGAAGATCACTTAAAGTTTCCCAGCCAGAGGAAGAGTGCAGACAAGTGGTTTGTATTTGCGGTTTTAGCTGTATTGTTTATCATTGCTATTGGATTAGTCGCATTTGCCGTGATACTCACCAGGCTGCTTGCAACGCTGCTGGGATTCTTAACTGGCGGTTAGATAAATCACGACAAAATTAATGAAAGACTGGTGGCAAGAGACTTTCCCAAAAGGTCGGCAAAATCTCATAATTACTGATGCGAATGGGTATCCTGTAAAAATTGCTTACGGTGAAAAAGGAACAGGTAAACCCTTATTTTTATTACATGGTGTTGGCAGTTGGAGCTACAATTGGCGTCACAGTGTCCAGCCTCTGTCTCAACAATTTCGAGTCATTTGTTATGATGCCAAAGGTTACGGATTTTCCGAAAAACCTGTGTCTCGCCGAGAACAAAGTGGTCATCAAATTATTGAGTTAGAAAGAATCATTCTTTCCTTGTGTGATGAACCTGTGGTACTGGTGGCAGAATCTTTAGGTGCATTGATTGCTCTTGGTCTTGCTCAAGCAAATCCTGAATTAATAGCGCGGCTTGTGGTGCTAAATGTACCTATTTTTCCTCAACGTTTACCTCATTGGGGAATGTGGTTGCTTTCCCAAATTCCCCTAGAAATCGTGCAAGCGATTGACTCGTTTCGTCTAGCGCATTTGTTTGCTCCGGTGGTGCGAGAAATTATGGCAATAGAAAGACGTGGAGTCTTGTACGACCCATCAATATTGACACAGGAAGATGTTTACTGGATAACTTACCCTTACACTGAAATTTCTGGAACTCTCACAAAAGTCTCCGAAGAGTTACAAATAGCAGCGCGAGAAATTGAACACTTGCAAACAAATAAACCAAGTTTTATCAGTCAGCTTCAAAATAATCTCGGTGCGATTACGTGTCCTACCCTGATTTTATGGGGTGAACATGATAGTTGGTTTCCTGCAAGTGATGGGGAAAAATTGCGTCAGCGTCTTCCAAATGCAAGATTACAAATTTTGCCCGATTGTTGTCATGACGCCTCCTCTGGTGCATCAGAAGCGGTGAATGCAGCGATTCTTCATTTCTTGCAAGAAACCAATTTCTATTAAACAACCCGGTTCTGATGGATACTTTCTGCGTACCATTCAAAGCTTGCTTTTGGGATGCGTTTTTGTGTTTTGTAGTCTACGTAAACAATCCCAAAGCGTCGAGAGTATCCCCAAGCCCACTCAAAATTATCCATCAGACTCCACAAGAAATACCCCTTTAAAGGATATCCCTCACTGATAGCTCGATGCGCGGACTTTAAGTGCTGTCGCAAGTACATGATCCGGTCAGTATCTATAACTTCACCAGTCGTGTTCACTTCATCTTGTGCTGCACAGCCATTCTCAGTGATGTACACTGGTAAGTCATTATGCCCTAAAGTTTCGCTAACATGACGGATGCCCCAATAAATACTTTCGGGTAATATACTCAACCAAGGCATATACATTTGCGGATAGCCTTTGGGTAAGTTGAGGAATTCGTATCCCAGTTCATTATCAGCAGCACGAACATAAGTGCCAGTGTAAATGTTAAGACCAAGGGCATCGAGAGGTTGGTGAATAATTTCTAAGTCCCCAGACTGAATATCTGGGGCATCGCCTTTCAACTTGTCTAGCATGGCGGGACTATAAGTGCCAGTCAGGGCAGGGAAAGTAATACCACCATTCTGCCCAGAAGTATGGAAGGCGTTTTTTGCAGCTGCAACATTGGCAGGGGATTCGTTGATGGGAACTGTAACGCTGGGGTTATCCACCAAAGCGACTTGACAAGGAACGGGTGAGGCAGCACGAATAGCTTGACAACCCATGCCATGAGCAAGTAAGGCATGGTGAGAAGTTTGCCAAATTTCTTTTCTCGTCTTGAGGGGCTTGCCTGGCGCGTGCAGAGGTTTGTGATGAGCATCATAACTCATGTGAGTAAAACAGGGGATTTCGTTGAGAGTCATCCAATGAGTGATGCGATCGCCCAATCGACTGACAACGGCAGTGGCATAATCAGCAAAATCGTGCGCCATCTGGCGACTTTGCCAAGAACCGTATAAGTCTTCTAGTGCTTGGGGGCTGTCCCAGTGAAACAGAGTCGCGTGGGGAGTGATCCCGTACTCGTCTAAGCAATCCACCAAGCGTTTGTAGAAATCAATGCCCTCTTTATTCACCGCGCCACGACCATCAGGAATGATGCGCGACCATGCAATACTAAAACGGTAATGTTTTATGCCCAATTTTGCCATGAGCTGCACATCTTCTCTGTAGCGATGATAATGGTCACAAGCGACAGCACCCGTATCGCCATTAACAACCCTGCCTCGAGTGGCGCTGAAGGTATCCCACACGCTCAGTTTGCGTCCACCTTCTCGATATGCGCCTTCTATTTGATAGGAAGCAGTCGCAGCACCCCAGTAAAAATTTTCTGGAAATTTATACATAGTTTCCACTTTACGCAACGTAACCATTCTCTTGGAGAATAGCAAAGCGTGCTCAATCAAGTTATTGTAAAGATTGGTAAAAAAAACGAAACTTCTTATAAAGAAGTTGTAGTCAACAAAACCACATTGATTTTTCCGGCTATGATGTTAATCCGTGACGTCGTTCAAGAAGCTATAACAACTGGATATCTCAGCGTTGCAGCGGAAGAACAATTGCGAAGTCTTCTGAGAACAAAGTATGAGTTAGAAGATTTGGACGCTTTCATGAAATTGCAAGAAGCTGCTCGTCTAGGGAAGATTCGACAGGAGTCTCGTGAGTTGAGGCTGTGCGAGCAACAGATGCAATAATTGGTTATCGTTGCAAGTCAACTATAGGAATCCGGTTTGATTTGTGAAATTACTCGTCGAGACAGGGAACAGGCAACAGGGAACAGGGAACAGAAAGCATACTGAGTTTTTTTCAAAAATCAAATATGAGTCCTATATTGTTGTATTCATATCATTCAATCACATACATAGATAAAGACAGACTCTGTACGCGGTTTTGGAGTCTGTCCTTGTAGTTTTTTCTTTTTCCGGAAATTACTGCTTCTAGAGTGATGATCTAAATAGAGGTTTGGACATATACATAAAGGGACAGGCAATGATTGCAGATTTATCGATGCCTCAACAATCACAAACCCGGAAGCGAAAAAATAGAGGTGAATTCCATGAATACTCTAGAACTTGACTCCAAAAAACAGGACAACAAATCCACGAAGAAAAAACGAAAGTCTTGCCATCACACGAATATTGGTACTCCTTTAGCGCCTTTGCGCCCACTTCATCAAAAACAACAGGAGCCTGAGCTACTGAGCAATTGGGATCACGCAAGTTAATTTTTCAAGCCTTAAAGCTCCTAAAATTTTATACATTTAACCAAATATACGTGAATGTGATTTCGCGCAACTCCCACAAGCGTTTGAAAAGTCTTGTGCTGGAACCAAAACCTATAGCTTTGGTTCCTCAATCTCGTCGTCCTCCATTAGCATCTAAATACTCGCCGTAGGGATCTAACCTTTGTTAGCTGTATTGACGGTACGCAGAACCTTGGCAAAAATGGCGTCATCACTAAAAAACTTTTGCTGAATCGCAGCCCAACCGCCATAGTCATTCGTTGTTGCTAAAGCTTTGATCCGAGGATATTTATCAACAAATTCCTTTTGTTGCGCTACACCCGAATCGATTGGTCGATAACCAGTTTGAGCAAAGATTTGTTGAGCTTCCGGAGTGTACAAATACTGAATAAACGCCTGTGCTACTTCGCGAGTGCCGTGCTTGTCTACATTTTTATCAACAATGGCAACTGGGTTGTCAATCGAGAAATTGACATCAGGAACAGAATATGGAAGTTTTTCACCATTTGCAGCTTTTAATAATACTTCATTTTCATAAGTGATGAGAGCATCTCCTTTGCCTCCCTTGAAAAAAGTATCGGTTGCCTCACGAGCACTTTCAGGTA
Source organism: Nostocales cyanobacterium HT-58-2 (assembly GCA_002163975.1). GTDB lineage: Bacteria > Cyanobacteriota > Cyanobacteriia > Cyanobacteriales > Nostocaceae > HT-58-2. Next base: position 2,084,519 of record CP019636.1, read on the forward strand.
AGAGAGGAACGTGTTTATAGACATTGGTGACAAATTCTAATGCCTTAGACTCATCTTTTCCGCTTTTAATTGCTGCATGCCATAACGCTAAGAAGTTCCAGCGTGCGCCACCAGATGTTAGAGGGTTCGGCGTAATCACCGTGACTCCACTTTTTGTTAAGTCTGCCCATGTTTTGATGCCTTTGGGATTGCCCTTACGGGTTAAAATTGCAGCTACAGACTTACTGACGATGCTGTTGTTAGAAAACTCTTTCTCCCAACCTGGTTGAATCAATCCTGCTCGCTCAATCTTTTGAATATCCGGAGCGAGGGACAAATGTACCACATCAGCATCTAATCCTCCCTGAACCACGGCAAGAGCTTGAGCACCAGAACCACCATAACTCTGCTTAAAGGTGACATTTTGGTTATGCTCTTTTTTCCACTTCTCTACAAATTTGGGAATAATCTTGTCATGGGCAGCTTTGGTGACAGAGAACGAAACGAGATTAAGTTCGATATTGTTCTGTTGAGCGATCAGACTGGTACTCTTTCCAGCATGAGTCGCGCTCGAAGAATTGCTATGACTTGTGCCGTAAGCAGCAAGTATCACACTCAAGCTGACGCCTACAAAGAATAGAGGTATAAAACTTTTAAAAAAGCTTAGCTTGAATCTGCCTTTAGACAGTTGCTGATACCACTGTCCAATCATCCGCAGAACTGCAAAAGGAACTGCTATCCAATCAAAATTGGCGGTTAGATGCCTGCTCACTACATTCCTCCTATAAACACCCGTAGTAGTTATTGTTTTTTGCATCAATAAACACAACGTTTTTGCTGTATTTTCTTTAGCAATACTTATACGGTATTTTTGTAAAATTACCGTATTTTATTACTAATACGACCAAATACCTATGTGGCAACTATTACTTAATAATTCCTTAAATATCTTGTAACCAAGCACAATACACGATGTTGCGTGATGTGCAATATCGTGTCCGGTTAAACACTTGTCATTAAGACTGCAAGGGAGCACCCGAGCAAGGGAAGAAAGAGTTTTCACTCTTTTTGCACAGATGCGGGAATGATAACTAATCAGCCGGACATGATATAGCTCACTTAGCATAAAGCTATAAGTGGGTTTGATTGTGAGAAGGAAGCCACTCTATTCAACCAACGGGAGCAACCTGTCAACTCATCTGGCTTCTCTAAGAAGTTTGCTGGCGGCGATCGCCCTATGTCTTGTCTCCTAGCTGCGGATCTGTGACTCAAAGAGCATAGTCAGCCAAGCGATCGCTCTTTATTATTGACGCTGCAGCACTAGTAGGTGAGCTTTTTCATGTCATTCTTATTTGAATTTCATTTTATTCATCGATTTATCAACTCTCTCTCATTAAGACATCATCTCTACCTCAGTTGACGGCTGCAATCTATTAACTATGAACATTCAAATTGATTTTTCAGAGAGTTGATACGATGAAACGCATATTTATTGGTAGTTTATCTTGCTTACTTCTCTGCGTTGCTGCTGTGCCTGCTGTTGGTGCGGAAAAGGTCAATTCTGCAGTATCCAATAATCAGGCGAATACTACGAGTCCTCGCAGTCTCACACCTAATGAACTGGTAACTTTTGCGATGAGAGGAGAATTCAAAAAACAAGGTATTCCTAGCAATGATCTGCTACTTTCTGCTTATGCATCTGGTAAAGTAACTGCCGAATCATTGGTGAAGGCTGGTATTGCAGCAGGCAAAGTGTCACCTAATACCTTAGGCAACCGAGAGTATTTGAATACTGTTGCTGCCAAACTCCTTCGGTTGAATCAGCAGAATTGAATTTCTATAGCCATACTTTACTCAGAGGTTCTTTGAGTAGGTATGGCGTTTCTCATTTAAATAAACTCATTTACAGCAGCAATTCTTGAGTCAGAAGGAGCGCTAGCCATGCAAGAGGGTTTCCCTCTCCTGACGGAGACGCTAAGCGTTGGCGCAGCCTGTCCGCAGCACTTACCGTAGGTGACAGGTGTTCAGAATTCAGGAGGAAAACAGGCTTTATCCTTGGCTTTGAGACAAAGCTTATGTACTTCATCATGGGATGATTTCAGCCATCGTAAATTCAGGGGAAACAGCGTTCGTTTGAGTGCGTAGACGCGGAGCAGCTTGTCGTCAGACATGGCTTGGTCAAAACTTATGAGAGCGCTAGAAACACTTGAAAGGTTTTTCATCATGGACAAAGTATTTGAACAAACGTCTTCGGTGATGCTGCGTGTAGGACGACCCGACGACGCACTCCCTTGCGGTACCATTCTGTATCAAGCATTCCGTGCCATCGCAGAACAGCATGGCTTCGTACCCGATTTTCCTTCTGCGGAGTTCGGAGCGGAAATGTTGACCGAACTGTTAGCGGACCCGACGGCTTATTTGGTCGTAGCCGAGGCTGAGGACGGGCGCGTCATCGGCAGCAACTGTTTGTGGGAAGGTGACACTATCGCCGGTATCGGTCCCACGACGGTAGACCCTACTGCGCAAAACGGGTCGATTGGTCGCCGCTTGATGGAATATGTTTTACAGCGGGCGCGCGAAAAACGCTTCGTCGGTGTGCGACTCGTTCAAGCCGCGTATAACAGCCGCTCGCTTTCCCTGTATACAAAACTCGGCTTCGACGTGCGCGAGCCACTGGCGAACCTTCAGGGACAACCGTTCGGCTTAACGATACCCGGTCGCATTGTTCGCCCGGCAACGGAGACAGACCTTACCGCGTGTAATCAACTCTGCTGCCGCGTTCATGGTCATGACCGGGCGGGCGAACTTGCCAGAGCTGTTGGGCGGGGCACGGCAACGTTGGCAGAGTGTGATGGGCGCATATCGGGCTACGCCACCGAAATCGGCTTCTTCGGTCACGCTGTTGGCGAGAACAATGAGGACTTAAAGGCGCTTATCGGGGCGGCGAAAGCGTTCGGAGGGGGAGGATTCTATGTTCCGATGCGCAACGGCAACCTGTTCCGGTGGTGTTTGAACCATGGCTTGCGTGTCATCCAGCCCGAAACGTTGATGAGCCTCGGTCTGTATAACGAACCGGCAGGAGCCTTCCTACCCTCCGTCCTGTATTAATAGCAATGCTGGCTCTCTGTCTTGCCTGAACGCAAGTGCGTCTGGTGATAGGAGAAGGGCAATAACTTACAGTGATAAGAGCAGAAAGCCCATCGGCATCTAGCCGTGGGACGGACACATACCTGCGGAGAGACACCCTCCTGCAGTACTGTCCTCATGAATGCGTTGAGGCTAAAGCCTCAGTCAGATATCCAGGAACAAAAGTATCAAATTGTGCGACAATCTAATCAGCCTACAGGTTAAGATACCGCCGATAAGTGCCCGACAACTTTGGCTCGGCTAGGAAAAATGCTACGGAATGCCACACGATTGGTCGGAAAATAGTAAGGGCAAGAGCACCGAAAACTCTATAAACAGGGCAGTAACTGTTCAACAACAGTGAATGATTTCAAAAAACAATTTGGAGTCATTCGCGTACCATGGGGGCACATGGGAACGTACCCTGAAATGGGTAAACGCTTGGGGAGTTGTCCTTGAGTGGGTCATAGCCTAAAAAACTGTGATTCGGACAAGTATGAATCGTAAGACCTTGAGTAGGAGCAATTCAAAAAAGGCAAGTTCAGCCCAAGAATCCCACGGCTTTTTGTCAAACTGAGCGAAGCCAAAGTTTGGCAGTCGTGGGAGTGTCAATCCTCCAGCACGAGTGTAGAATCAGCGGTACGCCCAAACTCCTCGGGTGCATATTGCAGGTGGACTTGCGCCCCAGGATAAAGAAATGTTCCTGGAGTTACAGAACGTACTAAGTAATGAAGGCTGTAAACTCCTGGTTCTAAGTGGTCGGCGTAAGCGATAATGCGATCGCTATAAATCGTCTTGAACCCAAGTTGCCAACTGTCTGTTTTTGTCTGTAATGCAGGTGTTGCAGTTTGAAAACTCGTATCCACCGCCTCAAAGCCTGCAGGTAGTGGATCACTCATCACCACATGATTCACAGGATGATCTGTAATAATTTCCAAACCAATATCAAAGACTTGTCCAGTTTCTGCCGTAAATGGCTTATCAGATGCATATAAACCAAACTTTTGCAATACTTTATCTTGATTCACTGGACGAATTTCTCGTGTGACTCGTAAACCGTTAAACCTACCTGGTTGATTTCCCTGCAAGCGATAGCGATAGGCGACTAAATAGTGCAAAGTCCCTTGACCAGATTTTCGTAGTTGCAAATCATGGCGCCCACGTGGTAATTTATCCATAGGTACACTTACCTCCAAGCTGGGATTACTATAACCTTCAAAGCGTTTTTCTCCCAACTTCTTACCTGCTAGTTGCACTGTAGCCACAAAATTTGGCAGCGTTGGTTGCAGTTGGCTATATTCCGCCAAAGCTGTGAGCGCTTGGGCATTGTTATAATCAGTCTGCCATGTACCATCCCGACGCAGTGCCAAGAGACTTTGCAATAATCTATCGATAACTTCTAGTTTATACTGTTGGGTAATGAACAAGCGTAAAGCTTGCGCTTGCGCTGTGGTCGGTGAACTCATCCATCCCCAACTGCGGGGTAAGCTGACAACTGCAGTGCGACTAGTATCATATATATTTTGTTGCAACTGACTCAAAAGTTGTTTAGATTCATCTTGCCATTCTGGGAACTGAGATAAGTATCGCGTCAGCTTAATTTGAGTGACGACATCAAAAGCATCACGTTGGCGATAGATATCTGCAAGGAAAGTGTTGCGCTTGTCTCCCAGTTCTGCCAAAGCCATCAAAGCATTGAGTTGCAGTTGACTTTTACATGGCTGCTGTTTGCAAAATTCGTATTGTCCAGGGTTTGCCAAAACTTTTTGCAAATATCCCTTAAGGCGAGACACCATCTTTGAATCTACCAAACCAGGAAACGCCTCATCAGCTTTTGCAAAAGATTCCGCTGCATAAGAAGAAACCCAAGGATCTGACTTTTGTTGTCCAGGATAAGCAGCAAAGCCACCATCTGCTAGTTGAAGTTTCTGCGATCGCTCAATAGCTTGGGAGGCACGTTTGCTAGGATGAAATTCTGCAAATGTCTGACCATATTTTTGAGACAAAGTTTGCAGATTCGCAGCAATCATTAACTGACTCGCTGCAGGTTCGGTAAAAGGCAAGTCATCATCTTCCCAAACTTGCTGTGCTGGTGCTTTAATTTCCGGTATTAGAGTACTTGCCAGTTGAATGTCTAAGCCTCCCGCGTTAGGAAAAGTCTTTTTATCAACATTGAGGGGAATTTTCGCCTGATTTGCAGTGACACCTGTCTCAATCACTTGTTCTGTGATTTCTAATGGCTTAATCTCCAAAGGCACTTCAAAAGCATCTGCGGCGGTACGATTTAACTGAGTGATAAAGCGAACTTTTCCTTCTCCCACACCACCAGCTATCATCGGAAAGCGATATGCACGGGTAGCTGCTTCAGTCTGGGTTTGTAAAGTCGCAGATGTAGGGTTATTTTCAGCAAACTTTACTGTACCGCCGACTTCACCATGAATTCTCAGACTTCCTGTATCACCAGTGTTATTTGTGACGGATAAGCCAGCGAGGATGCGATCACCAGGACGGGCAAACTGTGGCAATATCGCATTAGTCACCAACGGCTTAGTTGTGATAAATGTTGCTTCTGAGTTGCCAAAACGCAGATTTCCATCAGTGGCGATCGCCATCACTCGCCATGTGGTTAAGTCATCTGGTAGCTTAAACGTGACTTGTGCCTTACCTGTAGCATCTGTGATGACAGAACCATTGTAGTAAGCTAAAGCTTGGAAATCTGTGCGAACACGGGTATTTGCTGCACCTGCTGAGAATCCACCGCCATAACCCCAACCTTTAGGTTTAACCACACCTTGCTGATCAACGATAACATTCCGTCGGTTATCACTAAAGCGGGTAGATATCGGTTGTTCAGCATAAACTGTATTCACCAAATCTGGCGGACGATAGCCAGAAAGCTGTAGTATCGCCTCATTCACAACCATGATAGTGAATTGTCCTTTGGTGGGGTTTCCTTGGTTGTCTTTGAGTTCTAGTTGTACCGTTTGTTCTGCACCAGGTTCCAGTGATATCTGCACTGGAGTCACTTGCACTTTTAAATACTTGTCTTCCAAGTTAATTTTAAAAGGAGCAAAGCCAATCTTAACTAGGTTATCTAAACTTCCGGGTTCCAACTGGTTAAGTGGCGCACCACGTCTCACCAACACAGCTTGCACAGCTGCATTTGGCAACATTTCTGGTGTGACTTGGAATTGTATTTGTGGTGCGCCTCCTTTAACTTTCGTTATCTGTTGATAAAGGGGTTTGTCCCTGACGACAGCAAAGTACAATTCTCCTTCGGGATAAGGAGATTGTATCAGTGCGGTAACAGTTTCACCTAGTTTAAAGCTTGATTTATTAAGTTTAATTTCCAAACGGTCTTTTTCTCCATCACCCCAAAAGACTGGATTTTCACCACTTGCCCAAATTTGTAAATCTGTTGCGCTCAATTCATCCTTAGCATTGCTAAAATTAGCACGGATGCGGTAGGAACCAGATTCGGTTGGTGTCAGCCTGACAGATTGAGGACTGCTTCCAGAAGTGATTTCTGTTTGTCCTACTGTCTTGTATTCAACTTGGGTTTTCCCCGTTCGACTTCCTTCTACTAGCTGAGTCACGCTGCTATATTTCATCTGTTGCAGTTCCAGTCGTACCCGTTGACCTGTCAGTTGTTTTCCTGTAGGGTCAGTGACGACAAGTTCAATGGGGAAACTTTTGCCACTTTCAGCAACAAAGGGGGTTTTTAAACCAATTAGGCGATCGCTTGGCAATGCCATAAATGTTTTAGAATTTGCCACAGATAGATTAGAAACATCTGCGACTTGCACATCAACACGATAAGTCATTGGATAAGGCAAATCTTTTGCCACGGTGACTGTTTGATTGCTTTTTCCATTAACATCAAGTTCTACATTCGTTTGCAAGACATCACTTGTTACAGAAAGCGGTTCTTCAGGGAAAAACCACTGTCTACCAAAAGAATATTCTTCCCAAGCTTTAGGGATAAAACGAGTTTGCTGACGAGTCACAAAATATTTAGCCTGTCCCCCTTCCACAGGATAACCAAATAAATAACGACTTGTGGATTGAGTCTCTACCTTATCGTTGATGAGGGCAAATTCTTTATCTAAACTCAGTTCAACCTTGAAATTAGGGGGTTTAAACTCCGCTACGCGAAATTCTCCAGATATTTCTTGTCCATTTTTTCCTTTGGCTTGAATGGTATAGTAGCCTAATCTTTGAGTCTTTGTAATTGGTAACTCTAGAGAAAACGTTCCAAACTCGTTCGTTGTTTGCGTACCTAAATTTGTCTTTTGTCCATCTGGATTAATGAGTGTTAATTGGTAAATACTATTTTTATCTTGCTTAATTTCACCATTTTGCAGATAGTCAGCAAAACCAGTCAAACAAGCTTTTTCTCCAGGTTGATACAATTGTCTATCTGAAAAAATAACTCCTCGTGAAACAGGTTTCCCATTTTCCCAACCTGCATCAATTCCATAGCCATAAGCACCACTGTATTCCTCAGTGCGAGCAAATGCCCAATCTTGATTTTCACGGGCAATAACTAACAGTTTTGGTTCTTTAGTAAAGCTTTTATTCCCCTGAAAACACTGCCGTAAATCCTCACGATTTACTCTTAATGTACCATTATCATCAGTTTGACCTGAAGCACAGGGTACAGGTTGAGGACGAGATTTTGTGTCTACTTTTGATTCATAGATTTCGACAGCAGCAGCTTTGACTGGTAAACCATCGGCAAGGTGGTGAACTCTAATGAAACCTGATTCAGGAAACCACTGTGTAAAAACTCCTAAATTTGTCAGTTGAACCATTCCATAAGTTGTAGGTTCTCGCCACAGTTCTTTACCATTTTCTTGATAAGTATTCGTGCGCGCTTGCACTCCGTAAGCAAGCATTCCCGTAGCTGCACCAAGTTTTTCTCTTATAGGAACAGTAACCTCTAATTGCTGGTTTTTCTTATTCAATACATTAAAGCTTTGCCACTCACTCAGTTTAGGTAATAAATCATTACCATTCCCTCTAGGATAAGCAGAATCAAAATAAACTAAATCTGTTGGTCGGACAACTTTATAAACTGCCTTGTACTTTGATTCTGGCAAATTGACTGTAGCAATATTTAATTGTAAATTTTTACCAGCAGGAAAAATATTCAAACCTTCAGGAACCCAAATATCTCCCGCTACATTTCCAGTGTCATACTTCACTGTCACTGGCTTTCCTAAAGTTTGCCCAAATTTATCTTTAAGATTGGTACCGATAGTAATTGTATAAGTCTTTGCAGGCTCTAGAGCATAAGGATTGATTGTAATAATTTTTTCTTGGTCAATGGCTTGTATAATTCGAGGAATCGATTTTGGTGCTGGATAAATTTTAATATTTTCAAGAGCTGAATCTGCTACTAAACCATTGTTAAATTCAAGCTGAGGGCTTCCATTAACAAATCTTCCATAGCTTCCAACAGCATCAGGTTGACCATAAAATTTTATTCCCTGAAATTCTAATGGAGAATAAGTTGATAACTTACTGACAAATGTTTTTTCGCTAGGTAAATTACCATAAGCTGGACGTATACCAGGAGAAAATTCTAGACGGTAATTTGTCGCTTTTTGTAGATTTTCTTGTGGAGTTAAGTTATAAAGCCATTGACGTGTGGAAGGGTCAAATTTTTCTAGAGGATCTTGAGATTCTGATGGTTTCTCTTCTTTAGCAAATTCTACCCTAAACTGCACACCCTTGTTTTTTGTTTCAGGAATGAGTTGTAAATGTTCTTGTACCGATGATAAATCCAGTTTTACATTTGAAGTGAATTGTAACTTAGGCTGTAATTCAATCGGCTCAATTTCAGACTTTTCTATGGGATTTTTACCTGGCAAATGAGTAAGTTGTATCGCTTCAGTATTGAAAGTCCAAGCTATATCTTTGTCAAGACGATGATTTTTTAAATCTGCCAAACCTGCTTTTATAGTAACTTTAAAACGAGTCGCTTTTGGCAATGCTTCTTCAGCTTGAAATCCCACCATACGTGGTGTCAAAAATCTAAAGTTACCAGGTATAAATGGTACAAGTTCAAATTTGTCTAATAAACTTTGTTGTCCTGGACTATCAAGGCTTTCAACAGGAATTAAAGGCTCTTTAAACCGGATACGGATTTGGTTGAGAGGTTCAGACTCTGCAAAAGGGCTAATTTGTTCAATCCAATCTGGTAATTGTGGCGGTATGAGTGGAGAAACTGCAGGAAGTTGTTCCTTTCCTGGAGAGATGCTCAAAAATTGACAGCCTGCTATTCCCAATAGAATTGTTAAGAATAGAAAGAACTGCATAAAAATTCTTATGATCATGCTGGATATTACTTATAATCTTAATGTTTAAGAAATTAAAATTTAAAAATGATAACAAGCAAAAACATATTGAGCACTACCCATGATTCTGTTGATTGCAACAAATACAGACAAATCAGGGTTGTGACTAACGCTGGAAACAACCAAATAATGTTATTGAGATTATAGTTAATATGTACAGTGACTAACTCCTAAGATTTCCCTATACTTCTGTATATTGATAACTAATAGTGTCTGCTTGTTCCAGAAAACAATAAAATTCTTAATCAATTCATGTTGCTGTGTTATTTTCCTTGACATGACTAGTAAGCGTTACTACTGCGTTCTAGACATGGTTATTGCTCTGTAGAGTAAGAAGGCATCAAAACATAGCTAGCCAGTATCTGGACAATCTCGTTAGGCACTAAAGGCAGAGCACATCGACGCTCAACCATACTCTGGCAACATAACTTGCGCTACTTAACTTTACGGTTTTCCCAAAAGAACAATGCAAGGGTTTTGATATGTCAATCATAGCTATGCAAGATACCACAAGTTGTCTAACTTATTCTACGGCAGCTATAAAAATTCTTAATAATAGCTAGTGTTAATTGTTGCTGAAAATATATTTACTAGAGTCAGATACTTGCGGTAATCTCTAATACAGTAGTTAGTTAACTTAAGGCAAACACGGCAATGTTTCATTGTCAACTGCACCTTGGGTTGGCTCAACTATTGTTTTGTTTTTTAATATCGCCGTCAAATTTCCCGTATAGGTGTGTAGGAGTTGTCATGAAGAGAAAATATCTACTAGCTTCTGCTGGTGGAGCAAACTTTTTATATCTAATTGCCGGATTGTTACCTGTTCACGCAACACCTAATCTGCTTGTAGCAAATAATACGATAAACCTAAAAGAAACTGAAAAATCTGCAGAATTCGAGAAAATATTAGTATCAAATTATTCTAATAAGCTCAGCGATTTTAGCGGTGGTCTTACCAATAAAAAAATCCGCGCTAAAGATAGCATTATACCTAATGTTAGTCAAGCAGAATTCATTACATCTGCTGATAACAAGCAACAAGATGCACCTGCTCTAACTCAGAAGCAGGAAAGCGAAAGTAAGGATACAGGGCTAAACGCTGTTCCCAGTTCTACGCTCTCGACTGCCGCAAAATCTTCAAATCTATCCCAAGCATCAAACACCGTTGCACAGGTGACATCTGTGTCGCAATTGTCTGATGTACAGCCTACTGACTGGGCAGCTCAAGCACTGCAATCTCTAGTCGAGCGCTATGGTTGTATTGCTGGGTATCCAAATGGTACCTATCGAGGCAATCGCGCTATGACTCGCTATGAATTTGCTGCTGGCTTAAATGCCTGTCTTGATCGAGTCAATGAACTTATTGCGACAGGAACCTCTGATTTGGTCACAAAAGAGGATTTAGCAACCTTGCAAAAACTGCAAGAAGAATTCGCTACAGAACTGGCGACACTGCGAGGTCGGGTAGATGCTCTAGAAGCTCACACGGCAGAACTGGAAGCAAATCAGTTTTCCACGACGACCAAACTGAGTGGTGAGGTCATCTTTGCAGGCATTGGTGCCACAGGCGGCGCTCCTGGTAGAGATGACCCTAATATCATCCTGGTCAATAGAGTCCGGTTGAATCTTAACACGAGCTTTACAGGCAAAGACTTACTGATTACTGGTTTGCAATCGCATAACTTTTTAGGTGGTGTGAGTGGTAGTGGGAGCCTTCAGGAATCTCTGGGATTAGCTTCTTCGCAAGGATTCAGTGCCAGTAGCGCTCGTGTGGGTTTTGAACCTCAATTTCCTGGTGTTGATGTTAAGACATTAACGACCACTGGTGCTAATGACCTAGAGCTTTACAAACTGCTTTACATCTTTCCCGTCGCTGATAAATTAACTTTGTTTGCCGGGACAGCAGCGGAAGTTTCGGATGCCTTTCCTGCAGTCACACCTTTTGCTGGTGAAGGGCAAGAAGCGATTTCTCGCTTTGCAGGTTTGAACCCTGTACTACGTGTCTCTGGCGGGACTTCTGGTTCTGGTTTGGCATCAGCTGCCGGATTTATTTTTAACATCTCAAAGCAGGTAGATTTAAGAGCTTTATATGGCAGTGTAAATGCCAATATTCCTAGTTCGGCTGCGGATGTCTCGCCGGGAGTTTCTGGCACACCCTTGGGAGCAGGCGTGTTCGGGGGTAGTAGCGTCGTGGCAGCACAATTAACCGTTAAACCGACTAGTTACCTGGATATTGCTCTAAACTACGCCAATAGTTATCACGAAATCAACATCCTAGGTACAGGATTAACCAGTAGTGATATCGGTGCTTTGGCTGGCGTGCCACTCGGAATACCGGTGAAACTTAACTCCTTTGGCGGTACAGTCACTTGGCGTTTGTCTCCAAAAGTTGCTTTATCTGGCTACGGTGCAGCAATATTTGTTGATGATTCTTCTGGTCGTGTTGATGCTTCTACCACCTTCACAAGTTGGATGGCAGGAGTTCACTTCAATGATCTATTCAAAGAAGGAAACAATGCCGGAATTCTTTTTGGACAACCGCTCTATCGTACCTCTGCCGATGGTGATGCTAGACTTGCCGATGCAGGTGTAAATCGGGCAGTTCCTTACCATTTAGAAGCTTACTACCGCTTCAAATTGAATGACAATATCAGTATTACCCCAGGCGCATTTGTCCTTTTTAATCCAGAAGGCGACAGTAGAAACGACACAACAACTGTAGGTGTACTCCGCACAACCTTCACCTTCTAGAAGGTGTTGTACTACAAACACCCTTCATGGCATGAACCGTAACACAGGCTCCTTTATGGTAGTTTGAGGCTTTACTCACAATAAAGATGCTCATACACCAAATAATCCTGAATTTCTTGTGTTACGTTTCCTACCTTTTGTTCTCCGTACCAGTAGATAATAAGAGATAAGCCAAACGCAACAGTTATAATAACAGCGACTTTGCTAGTTCTACTTTCGGCTTGCTCTATCGCTGATGAAACAGCTAACAAAACGGTAGATAAAAAAAATATTAAGCCAAAGATGCTTACCATAATATGTCACCCTGTGATAACTGTTAAAAGATTGCTCCACAGCATCCTGCACGAAATCCTGTGGGGCTTTGTTTTTTGTCTGGGTTATTTGTTCCTCAGTTCCTGAGAGTTTAACTTTCAAAGCTTGATTGTTACAGCTTTGAAATATTTCCTGATTCTCTCAGAACCATAGCGCAAAAATTAAGGTGTGTCTTCCTGGTCAGGAAATTCGCAGATGGGACTAGCTTTGGGATGGCTTATCCAAATAAGAAAGATAAGAAAGAACATTTGGCATCAGTTCAATGGTAGTAGTTGCAAGTTTATCCTTGCGTTACTGCTGATATGCGTTACAGTGCGTTTACTCCCATGCTTGGCTCCCATTCGCGCCGCAGACATTGCACAACAACAACTAGCACTCGAATTTACAGACCGCAATTGGTTACCACTAGGAACTTTGCTCACCCGTGACCAAGAGCATACATCTGTGGTGCCATTAAATCAAGTTTCTCCCCACTTTATCCACGCCATTCTTGCTGCAGAAGATGGCGACTTTTATCATCATGGGGCGCTGGATCTCAAAGCAGCAGCCCGCGCTCTTAAGGACGCACTCCACGCAAAAAGAGTTGTTTCCGGTGCTTCTACAATTACCATGCAGTTGGCTCGGATGTTAGACCCAGTTGGGCGCACTCTACCAGGCAAAGTTCAGGAAATTTGGCTCTCTTGGCGCTTAGTTGCTGGGATCAACAAAGATGAAATCCTTTCTGCTTACATTAATCGTCTCCCAATGGGGGGGAATATCTATGGTGTGGAAGCAGCTGCTCGTACTTATTTTTCCACACCCGCGAATGACCTCAATCTTGCCCAAGCAAGTTTGCTTGCTGCTATTCCTAATAATCCTACTTACTTTGATCCACTTCAGCATTATCAACGCTTAAAGCAGCGACAGAAATATGTTCTCAATCGTATGGTAAAAGATGAGTACATCACCCACTCTCAAGCAGAGCGAGCATACACTGAAGAAATCTCCTTTCAGTCTCGCCAACGGGGAATTATTGCTGCACCACACTTTTTGTTTTGGCTAGCGAGTCAATCTGAGACACGGAGACAGGGTGACGGGATGACGCAAAGAGAGTTATTGGAAAATTCCCCGTGTGTACAAAAATCATCCCCAATCCGCACTACCATAGACCGTCCCTTACAGCAGTTTGTGGAAGCACAGCTGCAGCAGGTCATTTCCACCCTTGCTGTTCACAATGTCCATCACGCAGCTGCTTTGGTCATTGACAACCACACTGGGGAAGTTTTGGCTTATGTCGGTTCACCTGATTACTTTAATGAAGCAAAGCAGGGAAGGAATGATGGTGTGCAAGCCTTGCGTCAACCAGGGTCTACTCTCAAGCCGTTTCTATATGAGTTGGCTTTGGAAAAAGGGTTGATTCGCCCCAATACAATTTTGGCAGATGTACCTGCTCACTATGCAATTCCTGGTGCAAAACTCTACAGCCCTACTGATTACGACAAAAGCTTTTTAGGACTAGTGCGGGTGCGTGTGGCTTTGGCAAATTCCTTGAATATTCCAGCTGTACGGGTGTTGGAAAAAGTTGGGGTGCAAACTTTTTTGGATCGTCTGCACCAGATGGGGTTTGAACATCTCACTCAATCCGCAGAATACTATGGGCTAGGATTGACTTTGGGTAGCGGTGAAGTCAGTTTATGGGAATTAGCTAGAGCTTATGTCACCATGGCACGACAGGGACAACACATTTCTGTTGTGACTATGTTAGATAACACCACACATACTCAAAAATCTCCCCATTTTTCTCCCCCTACAACATGGCAACTTATTACGGATATGTTGAGCGATCGCCATGCTCGTGCGACAGTGTTTGGTGTAGACTCAGTACTCAATTTACCGTTTCCGGCTGCTGTCAAAACCGGTACTTCCTCAAATTTTCGGGATACTTGGACAGTCGGATTTACAACTGACTACACTGTAGCGACATGGGTAGGCAATTTTGACGGTGATCCAATGCGCCAAGTTTCAGGCGTTATGGGAGCAGCGCCTTTGTGGAATCGAATCATGCTACACTTGCATGAGCATCAAGAACCAGCAAGTTTCTCTTCTCCAGAAGGGATGGTACAACGACCAATCTGTGCAACTTCTGGGTTACAACCAACACTAGATTGTACCTCAGTGGTACAGGAATATTTTTACGCTGAAGACCTTGGGAACTACGAAAATCAGAACAGTTTTACTTCGTCTGGTGAGTATGATGAGTGGTTGGCAAGGCAAGAGCAATCTAGCTTTAGTTCTCACAAGCTCAAGATTGTATCTCCTCATCAGGATGATGTCTTCTTACTGTATCCAGGTAACGAAGCCCAGCAAAAACTGGAGTTTAAGCTGGCAGGAACAACTGTAATGCCTGTGGAGTGGTGGTTAAATGGTCAAAAAATAGCTATGGACTCATCACACTCTATGTTTTGGACTCTACATCCTGGGAAATGGACTTTGGAAGCCAAAAGTGGTGAAATGAGCGATAAGGTGAGTTTTCAAGTGGAGTTAGCTACTGCAAAACCTACACGTCGGGGCTTTTCTGTCGGTAATTCTTAGAAAATTTTGAACTATAGTAATTGGGGGCGTAGCGTTGATAACCAAGATATTCTTAATTATCTACTAGCCCCTTACACCAATAACTAAAACGTCTGTCCTGTGTAGATGGAACGGACTTCACCATTGCGACGGATGAGAGCTTCGCCGTTGGTAACTTCCACCAGAGTCCAACCGCTTGAACCAATGGCTTCGCCCACTTCAATGCGGCGAGTCACGCCGTTAATTTTGAATAAGGCGGCAGATTTATTCCCTAATTCTAGTAATCCTTCCAAGGTGTGGGACGCAGAGGTAATTTCTGGAGTTGTTACTCCAGAAGCGACTTCGTGTTTTTCAGGTATATAACTGGGCGCTGGTGCAGCGTTGGAAGGAACGCCAGGCTGTACGGGTACAGGTTGGGTTACTTGTGGTACAGTCACTGGTTGAGCGATCGCCATAGGCTTGGGTTCTGGACGTACAGCAGCAAGCGCTTGCACTCTCGGCTTAGCTAATTGTTGGGCGTTGTTAGAGACATTATTGGAGGCATTATTAGAGGCTATGACGGACGCAGGTTTAGAAGCATTGCTCAAGGTCTTTTTAGGCACTGTAGCCACTTGTGGTAAAGGGTTGGAAGTACCAGCAATAGGTGGAGGCGCGTAGCGCATGGGTTGCGGTGCTTGATACACAGGGATGTAGATGCGCTCAACAACTCTTGTAGGTTGGTTGGGTATAGGTTGGTTGGGCACGGGAGGGAGATTATTTGCAGCGACAGGTACTGGTAGATTATCCGTGGGGGTGATATAAGCAAGGGCTGTTTGGTTAGCTGGCGCAGTCGCTGTGAGGACGGGTTTGGCAGATCTCAGATGACTTCTTGCTTCTTGTTTGTCAATGACTGCGAGTGCTCCCAGCATATAATTAACCAAATCTGCTTCAACTTGCGCTTTTGTAGGTAACTGAGGTTGAGGCAGCGCCTGCGGCTGTAGCAAGCTTTGCTGAAGAGATTGGGAAACAAGACGATTGAGCAGCCCAGAGTGCAATACCCAAAAAACACTGGCAGCTGCTAACCCAATGGTTACTCCCATCCAAAGCACTATGCTCGTTGTGTGTTGCGATTTCTTTTGTGGTTTGTTTATTGGTCTACTAACCGCTGGAGTGCCGACCACTACTGTACTCAATGGGTTGTTCCTGGGTTTAGGAACATTCTGTAGGGAACGAAGTTGTGTTTCTGGTACGACAATCTGCGGTACTGTAACCGTTTGCACTTGACGAATAGAGTCTTGGGGTGGAGTTTGAAAAGGTAAGCTGTCACTACCTTCTAGAATCAAGTCGATTTCGGCAAACAGTTCATCCATCAAGCCATCGGCATAGGTTTCTATCGACCAAGGTTCGCTGGCGATTAACTCTTCTGATAGCTCTGGAAGAATGAGATACGTATTGGCTTTTTGTGACATAGCGTTCTTAACTTCTGGCTCCTGGGAAGATAAATTTCGTTTCCCCTGCCTACGAATACAGACTGTGGATGAAGTATCCAACCTCTCGTCTTAAAATACGAGTTGATTGAGACTTTGTATGAAATTCAACTTTGATCTGAGGACAGTTGATGATGCCAGTTATTTATTTAATGTCATCTATCATACCAGTCTCCTCAGATTTCCCCTACCACTATACTCGCTCTTCTGGAGTTGTTTTCAAGCCAACGCTGGAAATTCGCTCTGAGTCTTGGTTTTACGTAATTCTAAATAAATTAATAAGGCGTTAATATCGGCTGGGTTTACCCCGCCAATGCGAGCAGCTTGACCGATGGTCAATGGTTTGACCTTGCTGAGTTTTTCCCTTGCTTCTTTAGAGAGAGTCTCAATGGCTTGATAATCTAAATCCACAGGTAACTGGCGGTGTGCTTGACGAGCAATCTGGTCAATCTGATTTTGCTGCCTTTGCAGATAGCCCGAATACTTGATATCAATTTCGGCGCCTTCTTTTTCAGCACGTTCAAGTTCGAGATTTGCCAGTCCATACCTTTCGAGGTCAATGTAATGGAACCCTGGACGTCGCAGCAAGTCAGCTAGGGTAATTGAGCCTTTGATTGCTTGTTGGGTTGAGTAGGCGATCGCCCGTCCAATCTCATCATGTTCTTTGACTCGTGTGGCGTACAATCGTTCTTTCTCCGCTGCAATTTTTTCTTGCTTACGAGTAAAAAGCTGCCAACGTCGGTCATCAATTAAGCCGATTTCCCGTCCTAATGGTGTCAGGCGTTGGTCAGAATTATCTGACCGCAGTACTAACCTATACTCTGACCTACTAGTAAGCATCCGATAAGGTTCCCGTAAGTCTTTCGTGCATAGGTCATCAACGAGCGTACCGATATAACTTTGCTCACGTGGAAAGACAATCATTTCTTGATTGCGAACAAAGCGAGCAGCATTAATTCCAGCAACGATTCCCTGAGCCGCAGCTTCTTCATAGCCAGTTGTCCCGTTAATTTGTCCAGCACAGAATAGCCCTTCTACCTTCTTAGTCATCAAGGTGGGGTAACACTGAGTCGCTGGTAAATAATCATATTCAACAGCATAAGCTGGACGCAGCATCACACAGTTTTCTAAACCAGGGAGACTACGTAACATTTGCAGTTGCAAATTTTCAGGCAATCCTGTGGAAAACCCTTGGATATAAAGTTCGGGGATATCTCGTCCTTCAGGTTCGATAAAAATTTGGTGGCTTTCCTTATCGGCAAAGCGCACTATTTTATCTTCAATACTGGGACAATAACGTGGTCCTTTCGCGTCCACCCATCCACCATAAACTGGTGACAAGTGCAGATTTTCCTGAATCAAGCGATGGGTTTCTGGTGTGGTGCGGGTTATATGACAAGGAAGTTGTTCGCGTTCTACCCAGACCTCTGGATCAAAACTAAACCACCGGACTTCTTCATCCCCTGGCTGAGGTGCCATTTTACTGTAGTCTACAGACCGCTTGTCTACCCGTGCGGGGGTTCCCGTTTTCAGCCGTCCTGTTTCAAATCCTAGGCGATTGAGAGTTTCTGTCAAACCGACAGCGGCAAATTCTCCAGCACGTCCTGCTTCCATGGACTTTTTACCTACCCAAATCCGTCCTCCCAAGAACGTGCCCGTCGTCAAGATCACTGCTTTGCACTGAAACGCCACATCAAAAAATGTCTGAACGCCAATCACCTCATCATTTGCGCCCATCACCAAATCTGTGACCATTCCTTCCCGGACTATTAAATTTTCTTGATTTTCGACAATACCCTTCATCACCGCTGCATATTCTCGTTTATCTGTCTGGGCACGCAATGCCCACACTGCAGGTCCCCGTGAAGAGTTGAGAATGCGCTTTTGCAAATAGGTGCGATCCGCAATTTTACCAATTTCCCCACCAAGTGCATCCACTTCGTGAGTCAACTGGGATTTTGCTGGACCCCCCACTGCTGGGTTACAAGGTTGCCAAGCAATTTTATCCAAGTTGAGTGTCAACAGCAGGGTTCGACAGCCGAGGCGCGCGGTAGCAAGGGCTGCTTCACAACCGGAGTGACCTGCACCGACGACAATAACATCAAACGCGTCTTGGAATTCAACACAACTGTGCATGGTCATACTTTAGCAAGCATATAGTCAATCTCAATATTAGCCGATACAGTGGTTGCATCGCCGTAATTTAAGATGAAAAATGTCAGCAAAATCACTAAAATTCAGCTATAAAAATTATTTTTTCTTTTGAATTAAGTCACAAATAGCAAATATGGTAGATAAGTAAGTCAGCATGAATATTTATCGTTGAAGTGAGGCAGAAGGGAACAGGATTTTAACTAAATTTACTTTTTGTTACATTCTTTGGTTGATTTGCACTTTTTTATTGAAATTTTTACTTACGACAATGAAAAGTTTTATAAAAAATATATTTTTTTATGTTCTGATAGCTTTTATTTCTTTTATCTTAGTTGCTAGTCAGGGCATGAGTCACAATAAGTTGATGGTAACTGCTCAAAAGACAGAAGATTGCTTGAGTCATGATTCTTTGACTAGTCATAAAGAGTCAACCCAAGTCTGTACAAATATTCCTCAAGCAGCAATATCTCCCACTTTAATCATCCCAACCACAGAACCAACAATCAATCCAAATTTAAGCGATAAAGAGCGGTTTTTAGCAATCATTACAGAGCGCTTACCAAGGATTCCTGCTCCTAATACATTTGAATACATACTATTGCGTGCATATGGTTCTATATTTGTTAATCAAAAGCCGGAAATTAAACTCCCAGAAAAAGTTGTATTTACTAATGAACAGGAAACAAAACAGTTTCAATCTACTTTAATCATGGGTGCAGTCAATGGTACAAGTCAGTGTTATTTACAAAAGCCAGCAGCAGATGCCTTAAATAAAGCGCGATCGCAAGTCCAAATACCCCTAAAATCGGGTTATGGTGCTAGTGATTGTACTCGCAGTTTTGCGACGAATTCAAGATTTTGGCGAAAATACGCAAACAATAACACTTTAGAACAAGTTCGTCAGGGCAGGGAAACAAAAATTTTGGGTGTTGTTGCACCACCAGGAGCATCACAACATCTCTGGGGACTAGCAATTGATTTACGAGTATCCAATGAAGCGCAGAAACAGGCTCTTAATCAAAATGGCTGGTACAGAACTGTAGAATATGATGTACCACATTGGACTTACATAGGTTTACCACCAGAGAAATTGACTGATTTTGGTTTTCAAAATAAGGTTGTTGGGGGAATCAACTATTGGGTAACACCACTTTAAACACTTAACGCTGAAATACACATCAAAACTTCCTGAAGTATCAATGTATTTCATCGCTTAATTTCAGCCACAAGCAGGATAGAATCCGCGTTCTGCCCACGATAATAATTACTACAATGAAAAAAGCAACTTACCTGTGGAGTTCTAGCAGTGGGCTTATTTGACGATTTTAGTCGGTTTTTAGAAAACCGCTTGGAAGAATTTTTGCGTAATAATCCGCATTTAGAGCTAGAAGCGCTATTGGAGCAACTGCGCGAGCAAGAAGAAGACACGTTGAAGCTAATTGCAGATTTACAATTACAAGAGAAGCGATCGCAAGAGCAAGTTCTGTCTACAGCTCAGGAAATCCAAAAGTGGCATATTCGTGTAGATAAGGCAAAAGCCTCTGGTAGACAGGATTTAGCAGCAGCTGCCCAGCAGCGAGAAGCCGCATTATTACGTGAAGGAAATCAGCTTTGGGGGCAGATGCAGGGTGTGAAAGAACGCATCACTCAAGCACAGGAGTTATTACGCAAAATTCAACAACGGCGCCAGGAAGTACAAGCAAAAGCAGCCGAAGCACAAACAGCGCGTGCTAAATCTCAGGCACAACAACGCTTGGAGACTTCAGGTTGGTGGGATGCTGCTAGCAGCTATTCCAGTGGGTATGACGATTTAGAGGAGAAGTTTCGTCGCTGGGAAACACAAGAAGAGTTAGAACAAATGAAGCGAAATATGGGGAAATAATAAGATTAAGGGACAAGGGAATAAGGGGAGGAAAATGAATCATTTCATCCCGAGTGTTGGAGTTTTTTGTAATAACTGCGCTCCTGCTGTAATGTTGCGTTTCATATTGCGTGATGTCCGCATGGATTCTCTTGAACCAGAACAACATACTTAGTGATGTCCTTTTTACACCTTCGCAGTCGCTATTAACGGTAAGAACGACAAGAGGGTGATTTATTTAAATTTTATTTTAATTTGTATTTAAGCTTTTATTATTTGATAAGGTTTACTCAACCTAACTTTCGTCTCATGTTGGGACTAAACTGAATTTTTTGTTATCGCTGCAACATTTTCTCAATATTCCAAATACGATAATGAGGCATGGAACAAAATATCCTTGTCGATGTTTTAACTAGCCTGCAACGGTTATTTGTAGGTTACATTCTAGCTGCTGTTGTGGGTATTTTTATTGGTTTTTTAATTGGCATCAATAGAATAGTTTATCAAATATTCAAGCGGATACTACAACTGGGACGTAGTATCATTCCTATAGCCTTATTACCTATTGCTCTGATAGTGTTTAAACAAATTGAACCTGCTACCTTTTTCGTAGTTTTCATAAGTGCTTTCTGGGCAATTGTGATTGATACCGCAAAAGGCATAAGGCAATTTCGTCAACAAGGCAATAACTTTCGACTCGCTATCAATCACATATTTCAGGCTTTAAGAATTGGCATCTGGGTTGCTTGGTTTACAGTTATTACCATAGAAATGTTAATAGGTGGAAGAGGTCTTGGAGTTGTTATTTGGAGTGCTTATAATTCACGTAACCCTGATGACATCATCCAAGCGATAATCTATGTAAGTATTATCGGCTTTATACTTGATCAATTACTAGATATGACCGGATACTTCCTCTCACAGATTGTCCTGGAGGGGCAAAAAAAAGACCTTTAAAATAAGTTTATTTTTCTACCTACTTGTAACTATCTTTTTATGCTTTAACAAAGAGTGTTTCCTCTCACTCTCTCATCTGGGTAGATGCAAAAATTATTTTTCAAGTCTAGTGTCTAGTCATAGTTAATTTTATCAAATTTTATAATTTGACCATCGTTTATCAATAAGAGATTTAAATATTTAACTTTTGATTTCAAATTGTTGAGAATCTTCTATGGGTAGAGAAATTGTAGAAGAAGGAGAATCTAACTGGGGTTGTTCCAATGTTGCTTTGCTCATTGGATGACTAAAGTAGGAGCCAAAAAGCTTGTCGTAATTGGAAGCAACAGCCAGAAATGCCCCACCTAATATGTAAATAGGGAGCGGTAAGGTAAATTCTTTTACCCAATCAAAAAGTTCCGCTAGGGCAAACAGCACCAAAAAGCAGGCAAGCCAAACTCTCATGTTTCTACCCTCAAGATTTCAACGACTTTATCAATTGTAAACAGGTTGAAGACACTTCAGGTTTACCACGACAATAATTGGATGAAAACAGGTATCCTGTGTGCGTCTTTCATAACCATAGGCTTTCCCCCTCCTGGTAGGGCAGTAGAACTTTCTATAGCAACAAGTCCTTGAACCCTGTGCAAGACAAGTATAATACGTTAAATAAATCATTTGAAACAATAAAACCACAAATGCACACAGATGATTTCTCTGCATTCATCTGTGTGCATCTGTGATTCCAGATTATAAAATGAGGGATTTTTGTCAGAACTCTAACCAATCGTCAAAAACACTACTAAAACACAGGATAAAACACAAGATATAATACACGTACTATTTTCATCATCTATCTTCGCCAGATAGCTTCGGTAGCTGCTCAATTGCTTTTGACCAAACTCTTTTGTAATCTTCAATTGCACCAGTGTAATCTTTTAGCTTTGAGCGGGCATTACCTCGGCTGATATAAGCTTTAGCATCATTAGGATTAAACTCAAGAAATTGAGAATAATCTTCAATTGCACCGCTGTAATCTTTTACTTTAGTGCGAGCATTAGCTCGATTGATATAAGCTTCTGCATTGTTAGAATTCAGCGCTATGGATTGAGTGTAATCTTCAATCGCACCAGTGTAATCTTCCACTTCACAACGGGCATTACCTCGGCTCATGTAAGCGTCTGCATCCTTGGGATTCATCCTTAAGGACTGAGTATAATCTTCAATTGCACCAGTGTAATCTTTGAGCATAAAGCGAGCATAACCCCGGTTGATGTAAGCATCTGCATCGTAAGGATTCATCTTTAAAGATTGAGTGTAATCCTCAATTGCGCTACTATAATCTTCCATCTCATTGCGGGTATAGCCCCGTCTCATGCGAGCCTTCGCATTATCAGAACTTAGCCGCAGGGGCTGGCTACTATCTTCAAACTCATAGCGGGTATGACTTGGATTGGCGTAGATTCCAGTGTTGTTGGGATGATGGGGTAAAAACTGAGTAGTATCTTCAATGGTAATGGTGTAATCTTCCAAATCAGATTGAGCATGAGTCTGACTAATATTGATATCAGCATCGACATCATTGGGATTAAACTCTAAGGACTGAGTCTGATTAAGAATGGCTTCTTGGGAGTCAAATCCAGGTTGGATCAACCCAATGTTACCGGAAATGGTGTACTCGGGATCGATATGCATAGCATTGCTGTAATCCGCCATCGCTCCCTTGTAGTCTCCAAGTTCAAAGCGGAGCAAGCCCCGATTATTACGAGCTTCGACATTATTAGGATTATACTGCAGGTATATGTCGAAATCTCTCATTGCACCTTTGTAGTCTCCTAGCTTTTGACGAGCAAGCCCTCGGTGATAGTAAGCTTTAAAACCATTGGGATTAAGCCGCAGAAATTGGTTAAAGTCTGCAATTGCTCCTTGGTAGTCTCCTTTTCGAGCTTTTTCCTCTCCTTGCCGATAGAAAACCTCAACAAAATCTTGCTGGCGACGAAGCTGTTCTGCAGCCTGCTGTCGTTGCATGATACTCTGTGACATAGTGATAGCATTACGCCGCAACTCAAGTTGTGTAATCACTTGACCACTTAATACTCGTAGCCCTTCTGTCTGTTCAGGAGTTAAATCTCGTGGCACTATGTCAATGACACATAGCGTTCCAATGGCAAGTCCTTCAGGTGTAATTAAGGGTGCTCCAGCGTAAAATCGAATGTTAGGGTCAGAGGTGACTAAAGGGTTTGTTGCAAACCTAGAGTCGGACAAAGCATTTCTCACAACTAATGGTTTTTGTTGCAAAATGGCATAGGCACAAAATGCAACATCCCGGCTCGTTTCATTGACTGTGACACCTACCTTTGATTTAAACCACTGCCGATCGCCATCCACAAGGCTAATCAGCGCAATTGGAGTGCGACAAATTTGTGCAGCCAAGAAGGTGAAATCGTCAAAAATCTTTTCGGGAGGAGTGTCCAGAATGTGATACTGACAAAGTGCATTCAGTCTAGCTATTTCATTGCTAGGCAGTGGTGCCTGTGAGCTCATCGTAAACCTCTAAAACCTGTTTTAGTAAAGCAAACAACATTGGGATGCACCTTCTTAATTTAAGAATAATTCAACAATTACCAGCTTGTGTGTTCACGCTTCCATCCATCCGCTACGCTAAAGGGGTGGAACTCCAATACTTCTCGGTTAAAAGAGAGAGGCAAAAGCGGTGCACGTTTGAATTCACCACTTACCCTTTACGTCTTAAACTTTTACCAAATTACAAGGGAGGTGAAAAATTTTATCCGATAAGTATTGGGTGCAATGCTTCTACAAGCTGACTTACTTTGAGGAATTGCCCCACCAAAGCAGAAGTTGTTTTTTAAAGAAGCACTGATTCTAGTATCTCTACTGTAACGAATCTACAAGCTAAAATCATTTTTTCTGAAGATTGTGAAAGTCATGATTTTTTATTTCCAAGTCTCTAACGATGTTTTGTTAAGCAGTGTACGTTTACAGCACAAGCATCACCTTTCAAAGCAGAAACACTTCACTAGCCTACTTTCTCGTATCTTCCAAGATTCTTTTTAGAATAATTAACTATATCTATTATGATTAATGAATATGCTTTACATAAGATATTTTGATTCATTAATATGAATATTTCACTTAGCAAACTACTGCAATTGTTGATTTTGACACTACTCTTTCCTCTAGTTTTTCTAAATGGATGGCTAGCGTTTCGAGTCTTTCAATATTTTCAGCCCCTAGTGACAACTTTTGTTTTAGCAGCTTTACTAGCCTTTATTCTAAATTATCCTGTTTCGATTCTTCAGAAACGGGGACTAAAAAGAAACTATGCAGTTGCATTGGTCTTCGTGTCAGCTTTTGTGATTATATTTGCTTTAGGGATGACTCTGTTTCCTATTATTTTAGAGCAGTTTAATGAAATGGTTAAAGTCCTTCCTCAATGGATTGATTCTAGTGAAGAAAAACTTCAAAATTTTAATCATTGGGTAGTTAACCAAGGTTTAAACGTGAATGTTAATCATATATTTACTCAAATAACTAATCGCTTACCTGACGAATTAGCCTACATTACTGATGAACTTTTTAGTCTAGTCATAGACACCATTGATAGTATTTCTGAAGCCATAGTGACAGTTGTATTAACTTTTTATTTTTTATTAGATGGCGAGAGGATTTGGAATGCTATCTTTAAAAAATTGCCCTTAACTTTTGGCCAGCAATTAAGGCAGTCTGTTCAACTAAATTTTCAAAATTACTTAATTGGTCAGGTCGCTTTGGCTTTGCTGATGGGCATTTCCCTAACTATAGTTTTTCTAGTTCTTCATGTCCAATTTGCTCTACTCTTTGGTTTGGGAGTCGGAATTTTAAGCTTAATTCCCTTCGGTGATGTCGTGAGTCTTGCTGTTGTTACTCTTATAATAGCATCACATGATTTTTGGCTAGCTGCAAGGGTTTTGGCTGTAGCTGCTGTTATTGACCAGTTAATTGACCAGGGTATTGCTCCTCGGCTGTTGGGTAGTTTTACAGGGCTTAGACCTATATGGGTTTTAATTTCATTGCTGGTGGGAACATACATTGGTGGAATCTTAGGATTACTCACTGCTGTCCCTATCGCTGGTGTGA
This sequence comes from Nostocales cyanobacterium HT-58-2, assembly GCA_002163975.1. Classification (GTDB taxonomy): domain Bacteria; phylum Cyanobacteriota; class Cyanobacteriia; order Cyanobacteriales; family Nostocaceae; genus HT-58-2. The sequence goes on from CP019636.1 coordinate 2,110,153, forward strand.
TTAAAGATGCCATAGATGGTTGGCAAGTCCCTCCTATAGCTGGCTATTCTGATAATATTGGTGAGCGTGAAGAATTACCAGAAGTATTAACAAATGAATAACATTACAGCAATCAATTTATGCTGTAATACACGCATATTCAAGAGAGAATCATAATAGAAATTGCTCTACAACCAAGTCTTTTCCAATCGGTGCCAATAATGGATCTCAATCACATACTGATTTGGATAGTGTGTCTATCATGCTTTTCTACCATGACGAGTGCATCTCGTATTTCTGCTCAGAATAATCGTGGCTGGGTCATAGTATCGGGATTCATCTTGATTGTCATAGCAATTTTGTGCTATTTCACTCCATCAATAAGTGGCTTGATTGGTGCATGTTTGTGGGGAATTCTAGTCATTGTGCCTAGTCTTGGTAATAGAAAAGTTGACCGCCTCGTTGCTCAACAAGATTTTGGTTATGCAAGCAGAGTTGCTCGATTCATTTCTTGGCTGCATCCCTTGGATGGTTGGCGCGAGCAACCGGAGGTACTGCGTGCTCTAGAATTGGGTCAGCGTGGATCTGTGGCTGAAGCTGTTGCTATTCTAAATCGTCATCAAACCGCCACAACATCAACAGGTCGCGCTGCAACCGTCACTCTTTACCAAATGGAGGCTCGTTGGGAAGAACTGCTGGTGTGGATACAGGAGAATGTATCAGAAGCAGTGTTGCAAAAAGATTTTGATACACTTGTCTGCTATGTGCGATCGCTGGGAGAGACTGGTGATATCAATGGTATGCTCCAAGCTTGGGAACGCTATGAACATAGCCTGGAAAAAATACCTAATCTGAGAACACGTCATCTAGCACGTCTGTATGTGCTAGCCTTTTGTGGTCAAACAGAACAAGTCGCAGTATTACTCAGTGGTCCACTAGCAAACTATTCAAACAGCATCAAATTATTCTGGCTAGCAACAGCTGACCAAGCAGCAGGAAAAGACATTATTGCTTACGAGCAATTCTTAAGTATAAGTAACGCGAGTGACATTCGTATCCGTAATGCAATTGCAAGACGGTTGTCGCAGCCAGTGGTTGTCGCTGAATCAGCGCTGACTGAGAAATCTAAACAGATTCTATTGAGAATCAGTACAGAAATAGAGTACGAAGCAAGATATAGCGGTGGAGTCAGCGTGAAACCACGTCAGGCGATCGCCACATACTTTCTTATCAGTTTGAATGTACTTGCCTTTGCTGTTGAGGTAAAACTTGGAGGTAGCACCAACCTCAATAACTTATACCGTTTAGGTGCATTAGTTCCCGAAGAAGTTGTTGCTGGAAGTTGGTGGCGCTTGTTAAGTGCTGCCTTTCTTCACTTCGGTTTCTTGCACCTACTCCTGAATATGTTTGGTCTTTATTTATTTGGTCGCCTAGTAGAATTTGCTTTCGGAATACCGCAATTTTTATTGTTATATTTTACCAGTGCAATTGGCTCCATGTTGGCTGTGACTTATCTGTCAGTTATGGGGTACTCTGAAACTAATTTTGTAGTTGGTGCATCTGGATGTGTGATGGGTCTTGTTGGCGCTTTTGCAGCTGTTCTATTACACGATTGGCGAAGGAAAAAAACGCGTCTAGCTGCTAGGAGTTTGCGAGGAATTGTTACTCTCATTTTGCTGCAAGTCATCTTTGATCTGACAACTCCACAAATTAGCTTTGTTGGGCATACTTCTGGGTTGATTGTTGGTTTTGTGATGGGGATAATTTTGAAGATGAGTTGGTGGGGTCGGAATTAGGCGATTTGCTGTCATAGAGCTTGCAGAAATGACTTTAAACCATTGAATGCATGACTATCCCAAGGCAAATAACCCGCTTTTGCGGCTTCTCCCAGACGCTTATCTGGCTCTATCTGTGACGATAACCAAGCACGTATACGTGCCTTTGCCATATTATTAGGTTGTCTACCAGTGGTTTTGGATATACAATCAAAGTAATTGTCTACACATTGCAAAATCGGATCTGTCTCAATTGCTGCTAGACAAACGTCTTCAAGCATTCCGCTATTTTTACCATCTGGAAGAATCAGTATGCTAACTTGAGGACTCGTTCCGGCAATTTCTCCAGACTTAGTTGGTACGGGTAATCCAGCACTTTTTAAAGAGGCGCATACGCTTTGAAATGCACTTGTGGCAGAATCATCTGCATCTCGTGTGATACCCAGCGAAATAACTTGTTGATAATTTGATACTTTGGGTAAGTTTCTCAGATAACTTGCAAGTGCTTGCTTACCTTTATACTCTTGTACTTGAACATCTGTAATTTGGAGATGGCTAAGCAATGCATCAAAAAATAATACCTCTTCAAAACCTTCACCAATAAGAAGTTTCGGTTTGGAGATTTGCGTTGGTATACTTGGCATTAGCGCATCTCCAGGTTCATCTGATCAGAGGTAGCCAAGTTTTCTCGATCATAAGTGACTGCTTTAATTTCATCGTTTACCCGCTCAAGTCGATGAAAACGAAAATCATATTTCTCGCTAGTCTCAAACGCATGATGTGCGGCTATTATACTCTCATAACTATGTGTGGTAGCAAATACCTGTGCGTCTGCGCGGCGAGCAGCATCAGCTATTGCTTTCCAAACATTAGTTAACACAGAGTGATGCAAACCATTCTCAATCTCGTCAATTAAAATAGTTCCGCCTTTAGCATTAGCGATCGCTAAAATAATAGAAAGCAACCGTCCTATGCCTTCTCCCATTAATGGTAAAGGAACAAGTTCACGCATACCTATGTCGCCATTGATTATTGGCTCACGCTTCATAAGTAGCAAGCTAAGGCGTTGCAAGCGTGGCTCCAACAAACGTAGGGTTTGTAATACTTCGTCTTGCCGTCCTACACGTTCCAAGTTGCTAAAACGCTCAGCATCTTCTATTGGAGAGCGTGTGCTGGTCGTTAAATATATACCCAATGGAAATTTTTCTCGCCGATAACGGGTACTCAGTAATCTACCATCGGCTCTTAAATAAATGCGTGAGGTTTTTATTTCACTATTTGGATCTTTATACTGCAACTCTAACCTAGAGTATGGTCTGACCTCTGTTGTTAGTGATTCATTCGCTTTAAAACTTGCAGTATCATTATTCAAAAGTGGTAAATCATCTATCTGAGTTTCTTCTAATTCAGGAACACGAATCTGTAGAGTTCGTTGTACTTCGTTATCTCCTACACCGCTTATTTCTATCACTTTATCTATATCTTGCTCAAAGAAAAACCCTCTCATTTCTTCGATATCCTCGAATCGAGTACCCTTTGAAATACCCCTCAGACTATTTACCTGGAGTATTGATTCAGGGTTAGTCGGGTTAATGAAAATAAAAATCGCTTCTAATAGTGATGTTTTACCGACGTTATTCTTGCCAGCAATTAAGTTTACTCTTTCAAGTGGCTCAAGGGTAAGCTTTTGGAAGCAACGGAAATTCTTGAGTGTGAATGAGCGCAACATGGCTTAATTCATTGCCTTAGTGTCAGTGAAGTTTTTTTTTACCATTAACAGCATATATTCTCTTTGGTCAATCACTTAACTATCGTAGGATAGCTTCCTTCATACAGAAAAAATTCCCTGGCATTTCTACCAGGGAAAATATGACTGTTATCATTTCACCAGATGTCTGACCAAGAGCTTCTCTAGTTTTCCCTGGTTAGACAGGGATTGGAGTATTTTTTAACGTTACTGCAAAAATTGACACAGTAAGAACATTAGCCAACATTTGCGAGTAACAACTCTGGTTTCTCGGACTTGCGAACTCTTACCTGACCGTCATCGTCAACATCAACAACAGCTGTATCACCTTCTGTAATTTCACCGGAGAGCATCGCCTCAGCCAGAGAATCTTCCAACAGACGCATAATTGCTCGACGTAATGGTCTAGCACCGTAGCTGGGGTTATAGCCTTCTTGCAGGACACGGTCTTTGAAGCGATCGCTCACTTCCAGAGTCATTCCCTTCTCAGTCAAGCGGCTAGCAACTTCGCGCAGCATGATGTCAGCAATTTGCTTGACTTCATCTTTCTTAAGTTGAGTAAAGACGATAATCTCGTCAAGACGGTTGAGAAACTCTGGACGGAAGTAAGCTTTGAGTTCTTCGTTCACCAGGGTTTTGATGCGGTTGTAACTCGCCTCAGCTTCATCTTCAGTGAACTGGAAGCCTAAACCACCGCCACCTTTTTCAATCACCTTAGAACCAATATTAGAAGTCATGATCAGCAGTGTGTTCTTGAAGTCCACTGTCCGACCTTTCGCATCGGTGAGGCGACCGTCTTCCAAGATTTGCAGCAGCATATTGAAGACATCGGGGTGTGCTTTTTCGATTTCGGCATTATTGATAAGGATATTAGTGAAGGGTCGACTTGTGTTGTGCGCTACGAACGATAGACGCTTATGGATGTGCATCGAGTGTCTCACCGGCACGGTCAGTAACTTGGCGAGCTATGATATTCAAGACAGCGGGTGTGCTTTTTCGATTTCGTCGAAAAGTACCACTGTGTATGGTTTGCGACGTACAGCCTCAGTCAATTGTCCACCTTCGTCGTATCCAACGTAACCAGGAGGTGAGCCAATCAATTTGGAAACTGTGTGGCGTTCCATAAATTCGGACATATCTAGCCGAATCATCGCGTCTTCAGAACCGAAGAAGTAAGAAGCCAACGCTTTCGTCAATTCTGTCTTACCTACTCCTGTAGGACCAGAGAAGATAAAGCTCGCAATGGGTCGATTGGGATTCTTTAACCCAACTCTCGCACGACGAATGGATTTGGAAACTGCGGTAACTGCTTGCTCTTGACCGATGAGACGCTGGTGGAGAGTGTCTTCTAAGTGCAGCAGCATCTCTGATTCAGACTCAGTGAGCTTATTAACTGGTACCCCAGTCCAAGATGCAACAATCTGAGCAATATCTTCTTCATCAACAATGGGGCTATTGACAGTTTGCTCACTTTGTGAGTCACGCAATTGAGCTTCGAGTTCCAACTCCTTATCGCGTAGTTGCCCAGCCTTGTCAAAATCTTGCGCTTTGACAGCTTGCTGTTTTTGCTTGGTCACTTGTGCCAATTCTCGCTTGAGTTCCCGATTTGTAGAACTCAAAGAGTTCCGCAGACGAACCCGAGAACCAGCCTCATCGATTAGGTCAATCGCCTTATCGGGTAAGAAGCGATCGCTGATGTAGCGGTCAGATAAGTTAGCTGCGGCGATAACCGCTGCATTGGAGATTTGTACTTTGTGATGCTGTTCGTAAGCAGAGCGTAAGCCGTATAATATCTCAATAGTTTCCTCAACAGATGGTTCGCCGACCATAATCGGTTGGAAACGACGCTCTAGCGCTGCATCGCGCTCAATATGCTGACGGTACTCATCAAGGGTGGTGGCACCAATGCACTGGAGTTCACCTTTTGCCAATGCGGGCTTAAGGATGTTCGCAGCATCCATGCCACCTTCTGTGCCACCAGCACCGACCAAAGTGTGAATTTCATCAATCACCAGGATGATATTCCCCTCTGTGCGGATTTCATCCATGATTTTCTTGAGGCGTTCTTCAAAATCGCCACGGAAACGAGTACCCGCTACCAGCAAGCCCATGTCAAGGCTGATGACTTGCTTGTCTTGTAAAATGTCGGGGACATCTTGGCTAACAATACGTTGAGCCAGACCTTCAGCGATCGCTGTTTTACCAACTCCTGGTTCCCCAATCAACACAGGATTATTTTTGGTGCGGCGTCCTAAAATTTGAATAGCACGCTCAATTTCTTTCTCGCGACCGACAACTGGGTCAATATTGCCTTGTTGCGCAAGTTTGGTCAGATTTCTGCCATACTCCTCTAGAGTTAGGTTTTGGGAGCGTCTTTGACTGCCACCGCGACCAGAGGAAACAGATGACGTTTCACCTAACTGACGAATCACTGCGGTTCGGACTTGCGACAAATCAAGGCCCAAATTTTGCAGTACTTTAGCAGCGACTCCTTCACCTGCCTCAGTTAATCCCAGGAGTAAGTGTTCAGTACCTATATAATTGTGTCCGAGGCTGCGAGCTTCTTTAAACGCTTGCTCGAACAAGCTTTTCACCTTAGGAGTAAAAGGAATTTCTGGGGGTACAAAGCCAGAACCCCGACCAATAATTCTTTCTACTTCGCGACGTGCGTCTTTGAGGGTAACGCCCAAGTCTGTCAGCACTTTGGCAGCAACCCCCGTTCCTTCTCCAATCAGCCCCAGGAGAATTTGCTCCGTTCCAACGAAGTTGTGTCCCAGGCGACGCGCTTCTTCCTGGGCTAGCATAATGACTTTAATAGCTTCAGATGTGAAGTGTTCAAACATATCGGGTTTTTGCTCCCTTGCTGCTTGGGCTTTGGATGAATTCAGTGGTGTTGAGTCCTGAGTCCTGAGTCATTTCCAATCTTTTAAAATTTTACTTATCACTCAACTCTCATAACTCATCACTCTTTGATGGCTCACCCTCACCTGAACATTTGTGTACTTTCTTAAGGACAATGTATCTTTATTTAAAGTCAACTGACAGTAGTGAGAGCCGTAAGAGTTTAGGTGTGTTTGCCGTCAATGGCGAGATAGAGCTAGAAACAGAGAGAATGATGAGTGATAAGTCATTCAGAGTGAGTGATACTTTTTTGACAACTAACTACTCACAATTTCCAATCTTAAAAGATCAAAAACTTTATGAGCAGAGGAAATAAAGACCAACAGCATCCGCTCTACAATCGCGATCGCCCCATTGTTGAAAGTTTACTGACTCAAGAGGCGACTGATTATAATTTAGCAGAACTCGCTCGACTGCGAATTCGCTACCAAGGCTTTCCCGGTGCCAGAGATATCCAAAGCGATTTGGATAAAGTTCTACAGCAGTGGGGTTTGAGCGAAGCAGAGCTTTTTGAGAAAACACGCCAGCTACACAACCGTGGTGGTATTTACAAAAGTCGTGGCAAAAAAGAAGAAGAAGATTGGAATTAGTCAAGAGTCAAGGGTCAAGAGTCAAGGGTCAAAAGTTATTATTTTTCTTCCCCTACTTCCCCTACTCCCCCTGCTTCCCCTGCTCTGTGTATTTCCCTTGCTCCCTTCTCCCTCCTCCTCTGCTCCCCCTGCTCTCCCTGCTTCTCTACTTTCCCTGCTCCCGATGCTCCCTCAATTGCCTCAATAAGTTTACTTGAGATGAGGAAGGAGTCACTTGACTTGTGGTAGATTGAGGAGTCTGCTTATCATCATTCTTGACAGCAGTTTTTGAAGTATCAAATATAACTGGCTTTTTTTCAGCACTTAGAGTGGAAGAAGTAAAGTTGATACTTGTAGGGTGGAAGTTTTGGTCATGATTCTTGGTATTGGCATTGGTATTTGAGGTGTCAAATATTATCGAAGGTTGATGAGGACTTGGGGTAGAAGTCAAGGTAACGGTGGTAGGTTGAACCGTTTTCTCAGCACTCTTAGCAGCGGTAGGTGGGATATGAAACATGATTTGCTGTTGATTCGGACTTGATGCCGGAATAGCAGCCTTGGAGTTGTCAACAGCAGCTCTTACTGAATCTAGAGTATGAGCAACTTGCACTTGCTGCTGCATTTGCTGAGTGGAAGAGACCAAGCTACTCAAACCATTGACCAGTTGTCGTAGATTTTCCCGAAAAGCTGGATCTCCGGTTAATTCATCTAAATCAGATGTAATCTTCTGAGTGTTTTCAAATGTCACACGCGCAGAATCTAAAGTTTGTTGCAGAACTAGCACGTTATTGGGATTGTTAAGAGTATTGGAAACTTCGCGCAAATTAGTAGAAGCCTGTGCAGCATTTGCAGACAGAGTTTCTAAATTTTTGATCAATTCTCCTTGGGTAACCCGATTGATAGTAGGCGATAAGCTACTAACTGTCTGACGTAATTGGTTGCTAGTTTCGGTAATATTGTTTAATGCTGCAACAAGTGAAGAGCGGTTGCTAGTTAACAGAGTGTCAAGATTAGTCACCAATTTATTAACTTGATTGCTAGTGAGACGAATTTCTTGGGCAGTATTACCAAATTGATCTAGGGTTCGCGTGGTAGATGCACTCAGTTGATTCGTTGCCTTCTGAACTGTAGTGCTTGTCGCAGAAAAGGTGTTCAGTTGTTGTTGAAAGCTTTTGCTCAAAAGATTGAGGCTACGAGTTAACTCAGCAACGCTTGCTGCCGCTACCGCAGTGTTTTCCACGGCTTTATTGACGTTTTTATAAAATTTTGGGTCAGTGTATACAGTTGCTAACTCGGTTGATGTGCGAATAAGTTCATCAAGACTGATACCAATCTGACCTTTTAACCGAGAGCCATTACAGACGATGATTTGGGGGTTACAATTTCTGTCTAATGGTTTGGCAACGACAACTCCTGGGGGGAGCTGCGATTGTGGTGTGATGTCAATAACGCTTTCACTAATTAGTCCGGACTGATTAGCTTCAACTTTGACATTGCTGGGAATGATGAGATTGGAGTTGGTAATTTCAACTTCTACTTCAATATTGTTTGGTCCTGGTCGAATCGCAGAAATAGTGCCTACCTTAACACCCCGATACCGAACCACTGCCCCTTTTTGCATTCCACCGGCATTAGCAAATTCAACAATAGCTTTGTATGAGCCACGAGCAGCATTGAATCTAGTCAACCATACAATGATTAACCCAAACACTCCCAGTCCTAGCAAAAGCAATAACCCGACAGAACCTTCTCGAAATGTTCGCCTAGACGCGAAGCGGCTTGTCGATAGACCTCGCATTTTATTTTTCCTCCCAACAATTAGTCCTAAGTTGTGAGTGCTGAGTATTGCTATTTTCACTCAGCATCTAGCACTTAGCACCCAGCACTGATTAACCAACAACCTGAATCGGTCCAGATACATTTCCACTAAGAAATTGTCTAATCAAAGGATGATCTGTAGTATCTATTTCATCAACAGTTCCCTGCCATTGCACTTTACCCTGGTAGAGAAACACTAGCCTGTCAGCTGTGCGACGAATGGTACTGTGTTGGTGAGTGACAATAGCGTAGGTGCTACAAACTCCCTGCATACATTGCAAAGACCGGATTAAATCTTCTATCACTGTGGAAGCAATTGGATCGAGTCCGGCTGTGGGTTCATCGTACAGTAAAACTTCTGGAGTGTCTTTGGGGTTATCGGGGTTAGACATAATTGCACGGGCAAAGCTGACCCGTTTTCGCATACCCCCAGAAAGTTCTGCTGGGTAATAATCGCCAATTCCCGATAACCCCACCATCTCCAATTTTTCATTGACCAGTTCTCGAATACGAGAGCGTGGTAGTTTTGAGTGTTGATAAAGTGAAAACCCCACATTCTCCTCCACGGTTAAAGAATCAAATAATGCCGCCTGCTGAAACACCATGCCAATGCCAACTGGATCTGTACCATCCTCAATCAATCCCTCTCGCTGCTCCCCTCTGACATGAATTTCTCCAGAATCAGGAGCAATCAATCCAGCTATTACTCGTAAAATTGTCGATTTACCAGTACCACTAGGACCTATAATTCCTAATGCTTCTCCTCTGTAAATTGCCAAATCCACGTTATCTAAAACCTTATTGCTGCCAAAGGATTTAGAAACTCCTTTCAGTTCAATCAATGGTTCAGTCATTGGTCATAAGTCAAAAGTCAACAGTTATAAGTCAAAAGTTAAGAGTCAAAATTAAGTTACTCTGAACTTTGAACTCTTGACCCTAAACTTTGCAATTGGCGGACAAAAGACAAAAATGCACGATATTGATGTCATTGTGATTGGTAGTGGAATTGGCGGGTTAACTGCTGCTGCATTACTGGCTCGTTACGGTAAAAGGGTGATTGTTTGTGAAAGTCATACATTGCCTGGAGGTGCTGCTCATAGCTTTAGACGACGCTCATTTGAATTTGATTCTGGTCCCTCATTCTATTGTGGTCTGACAAGTGCCACAAGTTTGAATCCCGTCAAACAAGTTCTAGACGTTTTAGGTGAATCTCTAGAAAGTGTATCCTACGACCCCCTTGGACATTACCATTTTCCGGAAGCAACTTTGCCTGTTTATAGTAATACTGAGCGTTACTGTGAAGAAATAGGAAAAATTACGCTCCAAGGTGCCAAACAATTCAAACGGTTTGAAGAGCGCTTGTTACCACTGTACGAGGCGATGAAAGGTATTCCAATCATGGCTTTGCGGGCAGATTGGCGAGTGATTCCCGTGTTAATGGGACGTTGTTTGCCATCTTTGATAAAGATGTTGCCTTATTTGCCTCTTGTTCAAGCATCTGTTGGTAATGTGATGGATGCAACAGTACAAGACCCTTGGGTACGGCGGCTCATTGACCTGGAATGCTTTTTGTTGTCTGGTTTAAAGGCACATGGGACAATTGCTCCAGAAGTAGCGTTTATGCTCGGTGAACGCTCTCGTGCTGGTGTTGAGTATCCCACAGGTGGCAGTGGGGCTATTGTTAAAGCTTTGGTGCGGGGGTTAGAACGTTGGGGTGGTCAGTTGCTCCTGGGATGTCATGTCGAGCAAATTTTAGTTGACTCTAGAAAAGTCATTGGTGTGCAGTTGGCAAAGGGTGAAATCTTCAAGGCACCCATTGTTATTTCTAATGCTAGCATCTGGGACACTTATATCAAGCTGTTACGTCCCGAAGATTTTCCCCACTCCTGTCGTAAAGCAGCTTTAGATACACCTGCCATTGATAGTTTTATGCATTTACACTTAGGTATCCGTGCTGAGGGCTTGGAAAATTTGACCGGGCATCATGTGGTAGTCCACGACACTAGCAAGGATATTACAGTCCCAGGAAATACTTGTATGATCTCAATTCCGACTGTTTGGGATGCAATACTCGCTCCGGAGGGACATCATGTTGTTCACGCTTACACCCTAGAACCATACACAGGTTGGGAACGCAATCACGGGTATGAACAGAAGAAGCGGGACAAAGCGCAAACTTTATACCGTGCCTTAGAGCGGATTATTCCAGATATTAGAGAGCGTGTTGTATTAGAACTCATTGGTACACCCTTAACCCATGCTCATTATTTGCGAAGGTATCAGGGAACCTATGGTCCTGCCATTGAGGCGGGTCAAGCAATGTTTCCAGGACCACATACACCAATACGAGGTTTGTATCGCGTAGGTGATAGCACCACGCCAGGAATTGGTGTCCCTGCGGTAGCTGCGTCCGGCATTTTGTGTGCGAATACACTCCTATAACGATCCTTGCTTCGTTCAAATTTATGCATTCACGCGTTCATAAAAACAAAAAAATTCTAAATTTCATGATTTTCCTTACGAAATTGGTTAATTAAACAGTGATTCTAAGGATACAAACACATTGAGAAATAAAAATGACCTTTACAAATCAAGCAAGTGCTTCTGCTCAACTTAACAAACCTGTTCTAAAAGAAGGTTCTAAAGGAGAAGCTGTCAAAGAACTGCAAAAGCTATTATTACAATGGGGTGCTTTTGTATCTCTCAATGACAAAGGTGCTTGTGTATTTCCTGGTGAAGAAGTTATTGATGGTGTATTTGGTTCTCAAACAAAAGATGCGGTTATCCTCTTCCAAGGTAAGAAGTTTCTTCCACAAGATGGGATTGTTGCTGATAGAACTTGGCGATCGCTGTTTCTAAATGCACCAGTTGATATGCCTATCCTAAAAAAAGGTAGCAAAGGAGAACTTGTGAAGCAGGTTCAAGGGAGACTGGCGCTCGCTGGCGACTACAACGGTAATATTGACGGTGAGTTTGGTAGCCGTACAGAAACAGCGGTCAAAGCCTTGCAAAAGCGTGGAGGATTGCCACAAGATGGAGTGATTGGCGATCGCACTTGGTTTGAGTTAAGCCAGGTTAATACAGTTTTCTGTTAACTCATTTGCTCAAACGAAACCCAGTTTCTAGTAGAAACCAGGTCTTTTTCATATTTTTGAATTTTGAATTGTTTAACGCCAAGTTTTTACAACCCGACCTGTCAATTGCTGTCCTAGCCAAAATGTATTACTAGAAAGAGTATACAGATTTTGCTTCTCGACTTTCCAGGTTTGCTGAGGATCAAACAAAGTGAGTTCCGCTCTTTCATCAGGTGCGATCGCACTCGGTTTTTGGCCCAAACACTGTGCTGGATAAGTACTAAGAGCTTTCCACAATTCCAATGCTGTAAATTCCCCAGTTTCTACCAGATGCTGCCACAACAGGGGTAATGCTAATTCGTAACCAATTGCCCCTGGTGGAGCTTCGGCAAAGGCAACGGTTTTTTCTTCGTAGGTGTAGGGTCTATGGTCTATTGCTATAGCATCTATGACACCCGTCCGTACAGCCTGCCGTAACGCGACTACGTCATTAGGATTACCCAAAGGAGGTTCTAAACGTAGGCTTGGAGCATAACTCTTAATTGCCTGTGTGTCAAGTAAAAGATGCATCCAAGTGGTACTGGCAGTCACAGGTACACCTCTAGATTTGGCTGATGCAATCAGTTCGACACTACGAGCGGTAGAGACACGCATAATGTGTACTGGCGTACTTGTGACAGTGACCAATTCCAACAAAGCGGCGATCGCAGAGGTTTCCGCAGTATCTGGTACAAAAGGCAAACCCAGGCGAATAGCATCTGGACCTTCTCGCATCACGCCATTTCCCATCAATTCGCGGTTATTACACCAAAACGCGACTGGTTTCCTCAAAGGCTGGAGATACTCTAACACCCGACGCACCAGCCCAAAATTTTCCCAAGGTTGACCATCACTAAAGCCAATCACCCCAGCTGCTGCCAAGTCTATCAATTCCGTCATTTGTTTGCCAGCAACATCTTGGGTAATTGCACCCCAGACTTGGAGAAGGGGGAGAGTAGGAGGAGTGGGGGAAGCAGGGGAAGCAGGGGAAGAATTTATGCCCTCAGTCTTCCTCATCTCCTCTTTTCCACCTCGCTTTTGCAACTGTGCGACCACAGCAGGATTATCAATGGCTGGCGACGTATCAGGTAAGATACTTATTCGTGTAAACCCGCCAGCAGCAGCGGCTTGCAAGAGGGATGAAAGGGTTTCGCGTTCTTCAAACCCTGGTTCGCCGGAGTGGCTATACAAATCTACCAACCCTGGTCCTAAAACCAAGCCATGACCATCTCTGATATGAATGTCATTTGGCACTTCAGAAATGTGACGAGCAAAAGAGCTGATATAGCCATTATCAATGAGCACATCAGCGATTTGATCAGTTCCGGAAACAGGGTCGAGAACCCTTACTTGTTGTAGCAGTTCACTTGTCATTTGAGCTACCAGCTATCAGCTATCAGCTTTTTAATTTTTATATATCGTTAACTGTGCGTTTGTGTTACGCTTACTTGGAATCAACTACCGGGTAAAGGCTGACAGCGAGATTGCTAAACGCTACAACGCTCCAGCTGCTGTTTTATCTAGTACGCTTCCACTTAGGTGAGTGGTGATATTCATTGCTTGCAGCACCGGAAAACCATTTGCTCCTGAGGGGTAGTCGATAACACTGACTGCGCCATTGCCCTGACGGAAGTTCCAAAAGTATTCTGAGGATAGACCCAGAACATGACAAAGCAATGTTTTGTTAGTAGCGTCATGAGCAACAACTAATCCTGTTTTGAGTTGCTTTGCCAATGCAGCTTGGACAATTGACTCCCATGCTGCGACACTACGCTCCCACACTTGCTGTAAATTTTCTCCTTCTGGCATTTGGACTTGTGCTGGTATTGTTCGCCAGCGATGCAACTCGCCTGGAAATTCTTGCTCTATTTCTTTTTCTAATTTTCCTTCCCAAAGTCCGTGACTAATTTCCCTTAAACCGTCCTGCAATTCCAAATTTACACCAGTATGGTACTGCAAGATAACTTCTGCTGTTTCTTTAGGACGCACCATGGAGCTACTTACAGCAAAATCAATTCCCACATCTTTGAGAAATTGACCTGCTTTTTGTGCTTGCTGCCTACCATTATCGTTGAGGGGTACATCAATTTGCCCTTGAAATCTGGTTTGACGGTTCCACTCAGTTTCTCCATGACGCACAAGCAACAATCTTACACCTTCGTGATTCGGGCGTAAGGAGGGCAGAGTTTCTCCTAAATGTTGCGTCTGATTTAGAGATTCTAGCTGGACTGGTTCTCCCAATCCCCCAGAAAAATTGAGTACACTAATACAACAGTTAGATTGTTGGAGCGAATGGTAACGTTGTGGTTCAATTCCTAGCGCTGTGCTAATAAGAGCGCGATTGATCCCATTGTGCCCCACAATAAGTATGGTTTGATTTTGATGGCGAGGTAAAACTTCTTGCCAAAATTGTCGTGCCTGTTCGTATAACGCCAGAACAGGAAAATGTTCTCTTCTTCCCTCACGATTTTTCACAGACATCTGCAGTAAATTAGGAGTTTCGTGCCAAATGCGGTAATCTTCTGGAAACTTCTCCTTTACTTCTGCAGAGAGCATTCCCTCCCATGAGGGAAGGTCAATCTCCATCAACTTATCAGAAGTTTGGGGAACAACAGATTGCTCGGCATGAGTTTCCATCTCACGGTAGATGATCTCTGCTGTATCTTTCGCACGTTGTAGAGGACTACTGTATATTGCATTGAATAGGATATTACTGAGGGCTTTGCCTACTTTACCAGCATCAATACGACCTTTTTCAGTTAATGTAGAAGCATCAGAGCGTCCCTGTATGCGCTTTTCCGTGTTATAGCTGCTTTGACCGTGGCGCACAATAATTACACGAGTCACGTTTTGCCCTCCTGTATCTAAAGGTCTAATTCTACTGCAAAGTGTCGGCAGATTAATCTCTTGACAATTGATGAGACTACTGCATTGCCAACAATGGTTTGGTATTTAGACGATGACTTATGCAAAGATTTCTTTGTTACATTAAGCCAAGCATAGTGTAACAGAGTCTCTCAAAGATTCTTTCCTCACTTCGCATAGAGGCAGGTAACTCGGCTTTTTGTTAGAGAAAAGTAACGCTTGTAGAACCCACAACCACATTCAAATGTAAGTCCTACAGTTGACATACTCACCGGGCTGAAGCCACGGTGATTCTTTACGCTTCATTGGGTTCTGCTACCGAAGTAGTCTTACAATCCCTCTGCGTACATTTAAGGTCGTGGCGATGCCCCATCCCGACCATTTCTATATTTTTGGATGCGTTTTCATCTCTTTGTTGCTCAGTACTGCAATTTAAACAAAGTATTGAGCGAACAGAAAGATCAATTTTGCCCCAACGAAAACCACAACATGAACATATTTGGCTTGTTGGTTGCCATCGGTCTATGACTCGAAAATCACGATTGAATTTTTCCGACTTAGCTTCACAAAGGTTTCTAAATTCTCGCCATCCTTGCAAATTAATTACCCTAGATAGTCTACGGTTCTTGACCATCCCTGATACATTTAAATCTTCCAAAACAATTACTTGGTTATCCTTAACTATTTTGGTTGATAGCTTCTGTAAAAAGTCTTTTCTAGTATCAGAAATTTGGTTGTGTAGTTTAGCTATCCTTATGCGAGTTCCGTTTCTTCTTTTTGAGTCTTTTTGCTGACGCGCTAATTTTCGCTGTAATCTACGAATTTTGCGGTCATGTTTTGAGTAGTTAGGGCTTAGAGCTTTTTCTCCATTACTCATGACAGCAAAAGTTTTTATCCCCAAGTCAATACCAATACTTTGGTTATTAGTAACAGCAAGATTAGGTTGAACTTCTACAACGAAGCTAAGAAAATAGCGATTAGCACAATCTTTGATGACTGTGACTGAACTAGGTTCAGAGGGTAATTCTCTTGACCAAATTGGCTTGATTGTTCCAATTTTAGCAAGATAAACTTCCCCACGCTGAACGGAGAAAGCGGCTTTCGTAAATGTTGCAGATTGGCTGTTTGTCTTTTTCTTGAAGCGAGGTTGACCCACTTTCTTACCTTTCCTTTTCCCTTTAAGGGAGTCAAAGTAGTTTTTGTAGGCTACCTCTAACTGTTTAAGAGATTGCTGTAATGGCACTGACGAAACATCAGACAGCCACTTTCTTTCCTCAGTCTTTTTGGACAAAGTGAGAGATTTCGCCAAGCTGTTATAGCCCGGAAATTTACTGACTTTACTTAAGGCTAGAGCATCATTCCAGACTACCCGAACACAACCAAACAACTGAGCTAAGCTTAGTCGCTGTTGGTCTGTTGGATAAAATCTGTACTGATATCTGGCTTTCATATCTACTATTCGCGTATTCTATTAGTATACCAATATTTACGTTGATAGTCATGCCGTTTCAAAAAAAACACAAACTGGGATTTACGAGTGATGCTCCGTTAGACTCAATCCCAGTTTGCTTAAAACTCAAGCCTGGAGTGAGGGAAAAGCTAAGGAGCATTCCTCACTGGCAAGAAAAGTTAAGAGCGTACATCGACAAGTTAATTGAAGAGGAAAAGCCGTCCTAGAAGGACGGGGTTTTCAACCCAAGTTTTCGATAAATAGCAAGCAAAACGAATAACCCTCCAGACTACTGGCTAAAAATACCAAGTAAACTGGAGGATATCTGAATTGTTTGGCATTTTGTCATTATTTTTTCTAATTATTGCTTCAGTCTGAGTTAATATTACTTTTTGCTACCTATTGTCACCCAAACCAAGCTGTACTTGCACGCCGTTATTATTGTAAAATGACTCGTCTCCTTGTGGAAAAATGACATCGTTTGGAGTGGTTCTTGGTTCATTACGGCGTAGTTCGACCTGATCGCCTATTTGCCAAACGCCCGCTGGAGCAACAGTTTCTCCAACATTGTTCCCTGAATTATTTTGAGAATTTTTCTCTGAAAAGAATCTTGCGTAATCATTATCGGCTGTTCTATTGTCGATGTTAGTTAAAGAGTTACCATTTATGGTATAGTTTCCCGTATTGGAAGACTGGGCGTAAACTTTACCTCGCATAGATGCAACAGCGACCATGATAAACAAGGCAGTAAGAAATCTGTTAGTCATGTCGTTTTCCTGAAACTCTACTGTATTTAGCGCTCGACTTTATCCAAACAAAATCCAAACAAACATTTTTTATCCTTATCGTAAGGTAAATTACAAACAAAAATCGTATTTAGATATACCCTTTTTCAAGGAGAAAGTCGCATCAGCGCAATTTAAGGGAGGAAATCCCGTTGTAGCCAGAAGGCTAAACAGGAATGTGTTTTTCTGTACAGTTTCTTTTTAAGAATCAATTTTCGGCAGAAAACAATTTTTCTTATTGAGGAGCTTGGCTTTGCTGCTGTGTCGCTAATTTAGAGGCTATGGTTTGACGCAGCTGTTCAGGAAGCAATACACGGTTGACTGCATGAATCACCCCGTTCTTAGCCTGGATATTTGGTTGGACTACACTGGCATCATTCACAACTACACGTTCAGGAGTCACACGAATAGCAACTGCACCACTAAGTGTTTTCACTGATCCGTTTGTTAATTCTTTAGAGGTAACTTCACCTGGTACTACGTGATAGCTCAGGACTTGTCGCAGAAGATTTTTATTTTCTGGTTTCAGTAGAAATTCCACAGCACCTGCAGGTAAAGAATTGCTAAAGGCTTGGTCTGTGGGTGCAAAGATGGTGTAAGAACCGCTAGAAAGCGTGTTTGCTAATCCTGCTGCCTCTACAGCTTGTGTCAGGGTGTTGAAGGAACCGCTGGCTGAGGCTACTTCTACAATGTTGCCTGTAGCAGCACCAGTTGTATTAGCAGGAGCCGGAGATGTAGGTGTTGCAGCAGGAGATTGTGTTTCAGTTGTTGTCTGCGCGATGCTCTCAAAGGGAGACGCGCTTTGCGCGATCGCGCCAACACCAAAGAAAGCACTCGCACCGACAATACCAGTTACGAGCGCTAGTTTTGTGGTTAATTGAGTTAGATTGCCAATCTGCATAATTGCTGTAGTCTTTTGTAGAGAAAATCGAATGACTCCTCTAAAGTTAGTAAAGATTTATGAACTTTTCCTCTCATTTACGAAATATGTCTTACGGCATATTTGTTTTTACAGTAAGTTTGGTTGAGCCTACCAAACCCAATGGTTGTTTAGTTTCACTGTCTACAACTCCATAAGATAAATAGATCCAGCATGGAAGCGACACAACTGTCTTTGTTTGCTCATCAGGAAGAACAAAAACCTGTTAAAAGACACAAAAAAGCTAAGCTGGGACGTTATGAACGTATCCAACGAGAACTAGAGGTGTGCGATCAGCTGAGCTTAAACCCTTGCCTGCGGCACGCTGCGCGAATGGGTTATCGCGATTCCTACAAGATATTCATCGAAGTTGATTCACCTCCTGCACCAGCAGATAATTATACATTTGTAGATCTTTTTTCCGGTGCAGGAGGAATGACACAAGGCTTCTTTCAAGCAGGCTTTCAACCAATAGCAAGTGTTGAAATTAATGAGATAGCATCCCTGACTTATAGAAAAAACTTTCCTCAATGTCATCACTTTTGTGGCGACATAGAAAAATTTGATTCTCATCAATGGTTAGCTGAAATTGGTTCACCAAAAGTGCATCTTGTTGTAGGTGGACCACCTTGCCAAGGCTTTTCTGTTGCAGGCAAACGTAATCCTGACGATCCACGTAATCGTTTGTTTCATGAATTTGTACGTGTTGTTTCAGAAATACGTCCCTGGTATGTTGTCATGGAAAATGTGCCAGGAATTCTCACCATTAAAAATGGTACTGTTAGACAAGAAATTTGTGAGGCATTTGCTAATATTGGATATCCTCATATTTCTGTGGCAATTTTAGAATCTGCAGCATATGGGGTTCCTCAAATTCGCCCAAGAACCATCTTTATTGCCAACCGATTTGGTATGGCAAATCCTTATCCCAAAGCTCAATTATTGCCTCACCAATATAAACCGATTGAGTCAGTAATCTTCGATTTGCCAGAGTACATTCGCATACCAGAAATCAATCATGAGTGGACTCGCCATTCACCCGAATATATGGAAAGAATTGCTAAAGTTCCACCAGGAGGTTCTTTGTATGAAAAATATCTTGATGCCTTTAAACGTCAATATCCAGGGAAACCAAGTATGACTGTTAAAGAAAATCACGGTGGTACACACATCCATCCATATCTCAACCGTGTCATTTCAGCGCGTGAAATGGCAAGACTACAGACATTTCCAGATACATTTCTTTTTGCAGGTTCAATGAAAAAGGCTATGTGGCAAATTGG
Source organism: Nostocales cyanobacterium HT-58-2 (assembly GCA_002163975.1). Taxonomy (GTDB): domain Bacteria; phylum Cyanobacteriota; class Cyanobacteriia; order Cyanobacteriales; family Nostocaceae; genus HT-58-2. Next base: position 2,129,357 of record CP019636.1, read on the forward strand.
AAATGCTGTACCACCTCGGTTAGCCGAATGTATCGGTTATGCACTTATCTCTTGCTTGAATGATATCGTACAAAAACAAACCAACGATGCCTTTTGATATCCAGCTGCTACCCCAGATTAATGGCAAATCAGTGCGGGAAAATGGTAAACAATACTACGTTGATGCTCAAGGAAATCGCTTTCCCAGTGTCACGACTATATTAAATGCCACCAAACCGCAAGAGGAACGTGACAGACTCTTAAACTGGAAAGCGCGTGTTGGAACAGAAGAAGCAACTCGAATTACAACAGGTGCAAGTCGTCGAGGAACCCAAACTCATAAACAAATTGAACGCTATTTACTTGGAGAAAACCGTGTTTGTCCTGAAGCCAGTCTTCCTTATTGGGAAAGCATCAAACCAGTTTTAGAAGAAATTGATACAGTAAAACTTGTAGAAGGCTCAGTTTTTCACTACAACATGAGCTATTCAGGCAAAGTTGATTGTGTCGCCAGTTATAAAAGCATTCCCTGTATTTGCGAGTGGAAAACAGCCGATAAACCTAAAGGTTCAATTGAAAAATTATACGAACATCCTTTGCAATTAACAGCCTACCTAGGAGCAGTAAACGAGTGTTATCGAGAGTATGGTATTGATGTCAATCATGCTCTACTAGTTGTAGCTATACCAGATATGCCAGCTGAAATATTTTGGTTTGAACCGGAAGTGATGAAAGAGTATTGGGAGCAGTGGGAACAAAGAGTTGCTGAGTATTGGGAAAGAAAAAAATATTGGGGTTGGTAAGGCAGGTTCATGCAATATTCATGGCAAAAAACTTGCATAAACTAACGAGAATGCAGGATAAATGTCTCTGCCTTTCTAAGTAGGGATGACAGAATTTTTTGTAGGATGCGTTAGGCGTAGCCGTAACGCATCAATTGCTTGAGCAGCATGGGTTACGCTTTGCGCTCCCCATCCTACATTTATTTGCGTTGAGCTACTTATTTATTAGAACTCTTGCACGAATATTTTGTGTAGGGGAATGAGAGAGTAAAGCAGCGCAACAAATCTCAAAAGATGCGTTACGGACTTCGTCCTAACACATCCTACAAATCTTGTATAGCATTCATGCAAGAGATCTATTAGTGATGTAGGAAACGGGTTTACGAGTCGCTACCTTATTATTTGCTAAAGCAACTCCTTGCTCGATTTTAGCAACCGTCTGTTTATAGTAGTCAGGTCCTGCTTCAATTACCCACTCGTTGATGGTGAATGGTTGCGCAAGCCCCTGCTTCTGAAGTTGCTTTTCGGTGTTATAAGCAAGAATGACGTTCTGAATCACGGCTGAAGCGACATCACCTGTGTCGAGCTTAGCATTACCTTGATCTCGCAGTCCTGGGGCAAAAGAAACCCGAGTTGCCTTGAGCTTTACGGCTTCACGAAGTGCGACTGTTCCAATACGATGCATTTTCTCCAGTGAGAGGGTTTGTTCATCTCCCAGCCCAATCAAGAGGACCGTCTTCGGTTTGATACTATTGCTGGGTGGGACAAACCACAGTGTTTCCAGTTCGTTCCCCACAAAATCACCGGAGTTGCGAAGCGAACTGATGACACCTCCTAACTGCTTATCCAAATCCGCGATCGCAGAAAGAACCTTGTCTCCGCTGGCTTTGTGCTTAAAGAAGCAGAGAATTTGCAGATCTGTCTCCTGGTTGTATGGCGTCACCTGTTTCACTGTGATTTTGAGGTTGTTGGCAGCTGTAAACGACTGCTGTGGAACAGGTTGTGCCGATTGATTCGCTTGCGCTATATAAGTTGACGATGCACTCACACTAGGTAAAGTAGGTTCTTGAGGCGACTGAGCGATCGCCTGTGTTATACCCACACTCACAAGTGCAACTGAAAGGAGTTGAAATAAACGAACTGGTTTCATCGTTCCTCCTGTCACCAGAAATTGAGCAGTGTTTGGATTCTTCAGTTTCTGGATGGATTTTTTCAAAAGAATTATCTCATTTCCTTACACACTTGCTGAATCTGAGATCAACCATTGCCTTTTTTTCCCTGTAAGTCTACACATTGACGACACAACGAAATCCAATATGACACGTTGATGTATCTATTGTTTCCGGATGACGGGCTGCTGGTCGATAACGCTGACAGTAGTTGGGTGCACAGAGAAACGAACCACCCTTGAGTACTTTCCTGGGTATTTTTGCCTGGGGTGTATTTGGATCAAAACTCCCTTCTTGTGTTCCGCCTCTGGGATTGACTGGGATGCAACAAGATTTTGTCTTGTTTTCTGGATGCTGCTCTCGATACCAGTCAGTTGTCCACTCCCAAACGTTGCCTATCATATCGTACAGACCATAACCATTTGCAGGGTACAAGCCAACAGGTTCTGCTCCAGGGGGGTGCAGCTTTAGGTTTTGCCAAGGGAACTCACCTTCCCAAGTGTTAGCCATCCGCTTGCCTTTGGGAGCAAATTCATTTCCCCAAGAGTAGACAGCACCCTCCAAGCCACCGCGAGCAGCAAATTCCCACTGCGCCTCTGTGGGCAGTAATTTCCCTGCCCAAGTTGCATAAGCAAGAGCATCTTCATAGGCAATATGCACAACAGGATAATTTTCTCGCCCTTTGATAGAACTACCGGGTCCTGCGGGATGTCGCCAGTTAGCACCAGGCACATAAACCCACCAGCTACAAGTTTGTAAATTCACTGGATGTTTCGGCTGCTGAAAGACAGCTGAGCCTGGGACTAAAAGTTCTGGGATCGCCCCAGGATAATCCTCTGGCTTGGGTGGACGCTCTGCTACTGTCACGTAGCCAGTTGTCTTCACAAAACGTTGGAACTGCTTATTGGTGACGGCGTAGCGATCTATCCAAAAGCCATCGACACGGACAAGATGAGCTGGACCTTCCTCTGGGTAATGGTAGTCAGATCCCATCACAAAAGTGCCACCAGGTATCCAGACCATGTCTCTATCAGGTGCTTTCCCAGGACGCTTAGGAGCAATTTGCTTGTCAGATTTGCTAGATGAAACCTCTTGGCGTACTATACGTTCCTGCATGAATCACTTTTCCTTATGCTGGGTAAGGCAGCACTTCTCCATTCCATTCCTCAAAGCGATCGCGCAACTGTTGAAACACTTTGGGGTAACTGTCTTTGAGGTCAGTTGCTTCGCCTTCGTCATTGGCAAGATTAAATAGATACTCGTCTTCTCCTTGCCGCAAGTACTTCCAATCCCCACTCCGGACTGCTGCTTGAAGCTGTCCTGAAGGACGCCCACCAACATTAGATTTATAACGCCAGAACAGCGTTCGCGGGTAAACAGGTTTTTTGCCCAAAAGAACAGGGAGCAAATTCCGACCATCAAGAGGATAGTTGGGATCAGGTTTAGTTCCTGTTGCTGCCAAAATAGTTGCTGTCAAGTCGAACGTGACAATAGCTTGATCACTCACTTGGTCTGCTTGAATCACTCCGGGCCAGCGGATAAAAGTGGGAACTCGCAAACCACCTTCATACAAATTGCCCTTTCTCCCTTGAAAAGGTCCAATATCAGAGTACCTCTCCCCTCCGTTATCACTGGCAAAAATGACTATCGTGTTGTCAGCTTGCCCAGACTCACTCAAAGCTTGCAAGACTCTACCAATACCATCGTCTAAACTCTTGAGTATTGCAGCATAGGTTTCTCGTGACCCTCCAGCTGTGAAAGGGTTTGAATTGTAGAAAGTTCTACTCAACTCTTCATCTTCTGGTCCTTCCCAAGGCCAGTGTGGTGCATTGTAATGAAGGCTGAGATAAAACGGTTGAGTGCGGGGTCGTTTGATGAATTGAACCGCACGCTCAGTGTACAAGTCTGTAGCATAACCTGGTTTTTCTACAGGCTCCTCACCTTCATAGAAGTCAAGTTTGCCACTGCCATCCTTATGGGTAAAGTAGTCGATCGCCCCACTATAATTCCCAAAGAATTCATCAAAGCCACTCTTCAAAGGACCATAATCTGGAAGAAAGCCAGTGTGCCACTTACCAACCAACGCTGTCTCATAACCATTGCCTTTCAAAAGGGAAGCGATTGTTGGGTGTTCTGGCGGTAATCCCACAGTTTCGCCACCCGCTAAGGGTTCTTGAAGACCAACTGGCAAGCGTGCGGGATAACGACCTGTAAAAAAACCAATCCGTGTTGGGGTGCAGACAGTTTGCGCTGCGTAAGCATTGGTAAATCGGGTTCCTTCCCTTGCTAATTGGTCTAAATTGGGCGTTTGATAAGTATTTCCATAAATACCGATATCACCCCAACCCAAATCATCCGTCAAAATGAACAGTATATTCGGACGCTTCTTTCTAGCAGCAACAGCGGAAAAAAGGCTTGAGCCTCCTAACGTCAAGATTGTACTTGCAACAGCAGTTCCGACAAACTTGCGGCGACTAATGGCTGGCATTTTATATTTATTCATGTTTCTGGCTCCTCACGTGCTCTCTTGATCGCTCGGTCATAGTCATCTGAGCCTGGTGGGTTATGAAACCCCAGACTTGTTGAAGCAACTGGCTAAAAATTGATGAGTGCTAAATGCTGTTAAAAATACGGCAAGTTAGTCGAAAAACAGTATTTTTGGGAAATGAAGACATAATTACATATTCGTAATGCATCAGGCAAGTCTTTTTTCCAACAAATTGTGTAGGCAATGCTAAGGAGGAGAGGTTATGAAGGGCGATCGCCTAGCAAATAAATGTAGGATGGGTTAGCGAAGCGTAACCCATGCTGTCCTTTGTGATTGATGCTGTACTCAAAGGCTAACGTAGCCTACAAAAAATTCTGCCCGCCTACTTATAATTAATCGCAACTGGGCAAGGAAAAGCGTACTTTGGGCAGCTCCTCTGGAGCATCGCTTAGTAGCAACAGAACTGTAGCAGGAATAAAGCGATCGTATGCTCGTGGTTTGATAGTTTTAGGTAGGCGATCAGGTTTATAACAACTCTAAAAATCGTTCAATATCTATACGAGCTTGCTTTAAAATCTTCGCTAAAGTGGTACGCTTGACTGGTCTATGAGCTGGAACTGTTAATTTCAAGACTTCATCTGGCGTGGCTTTTTCTAGTCGAATGTGACTGCCGCGCTGACGTACAACAACCCATTCATCCCGTTCTAATGCAGCGATGATTTTCGTGTAGGATAAGCTGGGAACTTTGCTCACAGCACCAATTCTCTCACTATTGCTCCTTCTGTAACACTTAATTCATCTTCCAATGGCTCAAGATACAGTTCTATTGCCTCTTGGATATTGTCTAATGCTTCTTCGAGAGTTTCCCCTTCACTAATGCAACCTGGAAGCGAAGGCACATAAACGGTGTATCCACCTTCATCACTAGGTTCTAATACGACTTTTATCTTCATAATTTGCCTAAACTGAACTCTACTCCTACATATCATGTGCGATCGCCTAGTAGCAACAGAGCCGTAGCAGCAATAGAGCGATCGCCTTTACCACATAGAGGGCAATCGCCATTCATAGTACTGGGCTTTGTCTAATGGTGCCTACAGCAGGAGAGTACTTTGTTTTTGTGTTTCAATAGAGTTGAAAATGACAACTAAACTTCTAGCAAAGCGCGAGATTTAATGGCTGTACGGTTTATCCTAAGTGACTACGTTGAGCAAGCAACTGCACAGGCGGTTTACGACAAACTGGAAGACGGTACATTTGCAGGTAGAATTCCTGCTTGTAAAGGAGTGATCGCGTTTGGTGCAACCTTGCGAGAGTGTGAAGATGAGTTACGCTCAACACTGGAAGACTGGATTTTGCTGGGGTTGAAATTGGGACATTCTCTACCAGTCATTGATAATATTGACCTCAACAAGGAGCCAACCCTTGAGTCGATGGATACCTTGTAAGCGTCGAGATTTTGTCCAGAAATTGCGACAGCTTGGTTTTGAGGGACCATTTTCTGGAACTAAGCATCAGTTTATGACATATGTGCAACATCGCCTAACAATTCCCTCGAATGACGAGTATTCTGTACCACAACTGCGGATGATGGTTCGGGAAGTTGAGGTGATTGTGGAACGAGAAATTACACTAGAAGAATGGAATAGCCTTTAATACATTCGGTAATATGCGATCGCATGCTCGTGGTTTGATAGTTTTAGGTGGGCGATCGCCTGTGGAACACGATCATTCAACCTCAGAAGTTCATCTTTCATGCTTTGAGGTTCATTGTCCGAGTTCTGAGGGTGAAACTTGAGCCTCTGAAGGTGAAACTTGAGCTTCTGAGGGTGAAATTTGAGCTTCTGAGGGTGAAACTTGAGCTTCTGAGGGTGAAACTTGAGCTTCCGAAGTACAAAGTCCGAGTTTAGAACTTCAACGTTGAGGTTCAGAAGTTGAATTTTACTGCTCTCAAGCCAATTGAGCGCGAAGATTTGCCAAATTTTCACGAACTGTGACAGTGTGGGGATGATTTGCCCCTAACCGTTGTTCAAAAATCTCCAAAGCTTGTTGGTACAAAGGTTCAGCTTCTGCGTATCTTCCTTGGGAGTGGTAGAGTTCCGCCAGGTTGTTGAGGCTATGTGCGATATCGGGATGTTCATCTCCCAACAGGCGTCGCGTGAGTTCCAAAGCTTGTTGGTACAACGGTTCAGCTTCTGCGTATCTTCCTTGACAGTAGTAAAGAAACGCCAGGTTGTTGAGGCTAGTGGCGACATAGGGATGTTCATCTCCCAGCAGGCGTCGCGTGAGTTCCAAAGCATGTTGGTACAATGGTTCAGCTTCTGTGTATTTTCCTTGGGAGTGGTAGAGTGACGCCAGGTTGTTGAGGCTTTGTGCAATATCGGGATGTTCATCTCCCAGCAGGCGCCGCCTTATTTCCAATCCTTGTTGGTACAAAGGTTCAGCTTCTGTGTATCTTCCTTGGGAACGGTAGAGTTCAGCCAGGTGGTTGAGGCTTGTGGCGACATGGGGATGTTCCTCTCCCAGCAGGCGTCGCATTAGTTCCAAAGCATATTGGTACAAAGGTTCAGCTTCTGCGTATCTTCCTTGGGATTTGTAGAGTCCCGCCAGGTTGTTGAGGCTAGTGGCGACATAGGGATGTTCATCTCCCAGCAGGCGTCGCATTAGTTCCAAAGTATGTTGCAACAAAGGTTCAGCTTCTGCGTATCTTCCTTGGAAATGGTAGAGATTAGCCAGGTTGTTGAGGCTTGTGGTGACATAGCGATGTTCCTCTCCCAGCAGGCGTCGCATTAGTTCCAAAGCATGTTGGTACAAAGGTTCAGCTTCTGCGTATCTTCCTTGGGATTTGTAGAGTCCCGCCAAGTGGTTGAGGCTTGTGGCGACATGGGGATGTTCCTCTCCCAAGCGATTTTTAGTAACTTCTAGACACTGCTTAAGCCAAGGTTCTGCTTTATCATATAACCCCTGACCTTGATAAAACCAAGCATTACCAATGAAAACCCAGGGTAAATCCTCATTGCCAACGTATTGAGTGAGATTGTTCGCGACTTCTGCCAAATGAGGTATGGCGGGAGAGAAGGCAGTAATTTGCTCAAGGGTGGGAGTTTGAGGAATTTTTTGGGCAACTATTACCATTGCTGTGGCAAATACTTGTTTAAGATTCCCCCAACTTTCTTGCAAGCGTAAAGCTTCTAACTTGGCTTGGAAAAATTCCCGCAGCAGTGGATGCAGTTGATAAATTCCCTTTTCCTTACGCTGTAGCAAATGCAAATTGATCAGCTTATCATCCCGACTTTCTTCTAACTCTTCTGGATCTACATTAGGTAAGCACTGTTCTTCTACCAACTCCCAAGGTATCGGTGCAGGGGCAAATAAACTCAGTAAACACGCCAGTTGCTTATCGGTGTTGTTTAATTCCTGCCAACTCAACTCAAAGGCGGCTTGCACACCCTGCTGTGCTGTCATGTCGTCCTCTGGCTTAACAAGGGCTGGTTGTTCTAGTCGCTTTTTCTCCAACCGCCGCAACATTTCTGCTAAGGATAAGTCCTGTTTTCGTGCCAGATAGCGCCCGACTAACTCTAACCCCAAGGGCAAATATCCCAGCCACTCACACAGAGATTCTGCTTGTGAAATTTCTCCATTAACCCGTTCTGCACCAATGAGTGTTCGTAATAACTCCAGCGCCGCTTCTGGTTGCAGCACATCTAAAGGTAATTGTGCGATTGATGCGCCTAAGCGTTGGCGTGTTGTTATCAACGCTTTAAACCGGGAAGATGACGGCGGTAGGTACGGCTTGACTTGTTTGTAGTTGGTGACGTTATCCAACACTAACAGTACTTCACCTTCACGCCAGTTTCGCCAGCAGTATGCAACTTGCGCCTGTAAATCAAAATCTTCTGGTGGGTTTAATTGCAGTTGTATACGGGCAAACTGAACAATCTGCAACCCCACATCTTGTAACGCCAGCAACCAGCAAATTCCACCTTGGTAAGCTTCGCGGTGTGCTATTGCATATTGCAGCGCTAGTTCAGTTTTACCAACTCCACCCATACCAGCAATGGCGGCTATTGCCACACGGTCATTTTGCTGCAAGAGTTGGTGGAGGTGTTGCAGTTCTTTTTCACGCCCGACAAACTTTGTCGCCCCACTCAGGGGAATATTTTGAGGAATACCCGTCGGTTTGGGAGAATTACCTGTATTGATAATCTGGGTAATTCTCTCAACTTTGATATCGCGGGCTGATACATCTGTAAAAATGCTCTGCTGTATTTGCTTATCATCGCTCATGATTTTAGCTTTCTTGAGTCAAATTACCAAGCTTCACATCCCCAGCCTTTATATCCTTGAGCATTTCTTGCTCAACAGTACCACCCCGCGTGGTTTTCTGTTGCATATCTGCTGCTTCCAAAGCACCACTCACCTCAATTCCACTTGCCATCACCTGACGAACCACCCCTGTTGATTCCAGTTCCTTCATCAGTTCCCGCAGTTGATTGGCAAAGGTTTCATCTTCTTCCATCTGTGTTTCCAGCTCATCTTGGAACTTTGAGGTATTTTTTTCTACAGGATTTTCTTGCGCTCTTGTTAGCAGTCCCTCAGTTCCCGCAGATTGAAACTTATCACGAATCAGATTCAGCAGCTTAGCAATTTGTTCTGATACTCCTTTACCTAAAGTTTTTCCCCCTTCTTTCACAGCTTCTGAAAAAATGAGAGTGGCGATCGCGGCTGCTGTCAGTGTTGCTGGTTCCATAAACTAGCCCCGAGTCTGAGATGGCATTTGGTTATATCTACTACTCTCTCTTGAAAGATTTCGGAAAATGACTAGAGGGATTTTTGCTAACACCACCTAATCTTGTAAAGGCAGTACACTAATCAACTCAGAAAATCTGGCAAAATCACCTGTATTGTGAGTTAATAGCTGAGGAATACCGTAGACTAGCATTGTGGCGACAATATTCGCATCATGTACCTGCTTGCCACCGATAGTAATTTCTTCCATCAATAATAGAAGTCTTTCCGTGACTTCAAAGGTATCATCAGCAACTCTAAATTGAGTTTGAAAAAATCGTACACGCTCAATGACTGTCGCAACAGGTCGAGGATTGATGAATGTTTGTGGACGGGTAAGAGTTCTTAGGAATTCTCGCAACACTTGGCGACTAATCCATAACTCAACATTTGCATCGTATTGACTTTGAATTGCCTGTAACGCCACTTCATGTAAAGGAGACTCAGACACATTGGCATACACCAAAACATTCGTGTCTAGAAAGATGGCGTTAGCGTCCCCAATCATCATACATATCCTCACGTCTTAGAGAAAGATTTTCTGGCCAAGGACCGTAATTATCTACAGGGAAGTTTAAAGGCGGACGCTTTTCCTTTGTCTCCGGTTTCTCTACCAAAGGATGTTCATCAATTACCACCACAACTTTATGCTCACCTGCTGGGATATCTGGCGGTAACTGCACTGTGATTTTGCCATCTTCTGTAACGGTAGCAATTGTTTCGATAGTCTTCATATTATTCCTTCTTTTTCTCAGGGGTATTTTATTCTATGCATAACCACTTTGTTTGTTTGGTAGTTCAGCATAGCAACTTTCGTTCAAAAAGCAGAATAAAACAGTGACTAGCCGCTAAAAACTGGTAATTGGTAACTGGTAACTGCAAAAGATGAACTTACCACTTTTGCCCTAGCCTTTAATTGCGACTCACAAAAACAAATCCCCGAGTCTTACCAGAAGCAGAATCTACTGTTGCGATCGCCTTCCACAAATCTGCTGTTTTTACCCACACTGGCGGATACTTGTAACGAGCAACATCCATGATTAAAAATCTATCCATTTTTTCGTTGTATGCTGCTATGGGCGAGATGTGTCCGCCTTTTTCTTGCCCAATTTCTCTACGTAAATAATTAACTAAAACAAAATTACCTGGTTGTTTCAAATTTTCTGATACTAGTTTTCTAAAATCTTGTAGGTTTGTGTCAGCAGCATGGTAAACCTTGGCTTTAACACCATAGCTAGCTAATAATTGCCCTATCTGATCTAGCGTCATACCCATACGAGAAACCACTTCGGGTGCTAACACTTTCCGAGTCGCTTCGTTATTAAAAAAGTTTTCTTGAGTAAACACACGATAAGGAGAATATTGTGGCGCTTCTGGTGCAGGAATCTGCAAACCATTGAGTACCATCACAATACTAGCTACTCCACAATATGCCTGATTATTTTGAGTGGAAAACTGCATACTAAGTGGGAAAAAATCTTCCCTTGATTGACTTTCAAATAATAATTTTTCTCCTTCAGACGAACTAAAGCCAATTAAATTTTTTGGCAAAGTTAGTGTTTGAGCAAAGACACTTCCAACAGTAATAAAAGCGCTTATAATCAAAGCTTTTAAAGGTAAGTTGATAGTTTTGAGTAAAATCTTATTCATAATTTGAAAAATGAATAAATTATTATCGTCTAAAATAGAAAGTAGAAACTAATTTATTATGCTACACCAATGACACAAGCTAGTAACAACGAACCAACGTTAACAGATATTGCTCAACAGTTGAACAAGATTGAGCAAGAGTTGAGGGAGACGAACAATAAAGTTGAGGTTTATCAGAAAGCCTCTACTCAGGTTGTGAATCTCGCCTTTAGCTCGATTGCCAGCGCAACTATAACTCTCATTATCACTTCAGTTTTACGCAGATAGCAGTTAATAGATTTACCTGAATAAAAAATATTTCTACCTTTTAACTTTTGATTTTAGGCTAAACCCTTAGTTTTACGAAATTGGCTGACAACTTCTTTAATATCACGTAACTCACCTTCAACTAAATAATTTAACTGTCGCATTTCATCTGCTGAAATCTTGCCGACAAGTTGGGTGATCGCCTTCCTAACCTGTGGATACTTTTGCAATGTTTCTTTTCGGACTATTGGAGTTGCTTCATAAGGTGGAAAATACTGCTTATCATCCTTTAAAACAACTAAACCCAAGCGAGCAATTTGCCCATCAGTGGAATTTCCATTTATCATATCTACTTGCTTTTGCAAGATTGCTCGGTAAATTAACCCCAAATCCATAATGCGGGGAGATTTCGCAAAGTGTAAGTCGTAGGCTTTCGCCAATCCAGGAAAACCGTCTTCTCTTTCTATAAATTCATAACCAAAACCGCCACGCCATTGGGGTGTATATTGAGCAGCTTCTGAGAGAGTTTCGATATTATAACGCCTTGCATCATCACCGCGTATTATCATTGCAAAAGTGTTTTCAAAACCCAAAGATTCCATCACTTCTAAATTAAACTGTTGGGCATATGCTTGTTTCAACCTCTGATAAACCTCTTTTGGATCATTAATTGCTTTTTGTTTTAAAATGACAGTAAAAGCTGTACCTGTATACTCAACATAAGCATCAATTTTGCCAGCAGTAATCGCTTGATGAGTCACTAAAGCACTCGTAAAGCGCAGACGCTTAACTTTTAAATTTGTTGTTTCTATTTGCTGTGCTAAAAGTTCACTTAAAATATCTTGCTCAGTAAAACCTTTGGACGCAACAACAATATCGCCACTACCACCGCCGCTTGTACTAGAGTCACAACTAGCAATTCCCAGCATTAAAACAAAAGTTATAAGGAAAAAGGCAAAAAATCTTTTCATTTATCTCTCTTTCTCCTCCTCTGTGATTACTGTGTCTGGTGCGGTTCATTACATCACAACACACCTTACTTTCCTACTATTTTCAATCTTCCCTCCAACCAACCAATCGCAAAATCAGCAATCAAAGCAATAACCGCCGCAGGAATTGCACCAGCCAAAATCAACTGATTATTCACCGCTGCAATACCACGAAAAATTAACTCCCCCAAACCACCAGCACCAATCGCTGCAGCAATGGTTGCAATCCCAATCGCAATGACTGTCGCCACCCGCACTCCTGCCAAAATCACACTCAGCGCTAAGGGAATCTCCACCTGAAGCAATAATTCTCTGTCTGTCATTCCCATCCCCCGTCCAGCTTCTATAATGGCTGAATCCACACCTGTGATGCCTGTATAAGTGTTGCGGATTATAGGTAATAAGGAATACAACGTAAGAGCAACAATTGCAGGGACGGAACCAATTCCACCAATAATAGGCACAGGGATAAGCAAGCCAAACAGTGCCAGGCTGGGAACGGTTTGCATAATATTTGCAATGCCGAGAATCGGTTGACGGAGGCTGCTGCGCCGGGTAATTAAGATCCCAAGTGGAATACCTACGAGAGTGGCAATTCCAATAGAAACCGCTACAAGCAGCAAGTGTTCTAGAGTACGTTCCAGGATTTCTGGAGCATATTTTATGAGGAAAAAGTCGCTGATGTTCATGGGATGAGTTTAAGACATTGTAGAAATGCCAGGGCTTCTGGGTGTTGAGAATGCAGAAACTCCTCTGGTGTCCCCAACACAACCAATTCTCCCCCATCCATTAACCCAATTCTCGATGCCAACACAAATGCTTCTTGGATATCGTGAGTGACAAACACAACAGTCTTACCCAGTTCCTGCTGTAACCGTTTAAATTCTTGTTGCAGTTCCAACCGCGTAATTGGATCGAGTGCGCCAAATGGTTCATCCATCAATATGACTGGCGGATCTGCGGCGATCGCCCTTGCCACACCAACTCGTTGTCTTTGCCCTCCCGAGAGTTCATGCGGATATCTTTGAGCAAATTTTTCTGGTTCTAAACCCACTAAATGTAACAATTCACGAACTCGCGTTTTAATTTGTTTGGGTTTCCAACCTTCTAAAGATGGCACTAAACCAACATTGCGTTCCACTGTGAAATGAGGAAATAAACCCGTTTCTTGAATGACATAACCAATCTTGCGCCGCAATTTAATTGCATTCCATTGAGTTGTAGGAATTCTATCAAATAATACTTCGCCTTGTGTGGGTAGAAATAGGCGATTGATTAATTTCATTGTCGTGGTTTTACCGCTTCCACTGCGTCCAAGTAATATCAGTGCTTCTCCCCGACGGATAGTGAAATTGAGGTTTGATACCAAAGGACGGTTGTTACGGCTAAAAGTGACATTGTGGAATTCGACAGCGATTTGGTTATCCTGTGACATGGGTAACTAGCAAGTTGGTTTTATGTTGTATTTTTTAACTTTGCCAGTATGCGTTAGCAATACTCTTTCAAGGGTATAACAAGGGTGATGGTACAGAGCGATAGCCTAAGGCTTAAGCTGCGCTTATCGCTTCTACATAGCTTGGGTAGGGTTCAGCCTAATGTCGCTTTTCATACTCATTGAATTACCAAACTTCGGTCAAGTCTAAAACAAATCCCAGTAGCACATCTTCTCCCAATAGAGTTGTGGGATTGTCTAGTAATTCCATATCTCGACCTTGCCTGTATATCTCGACCTTCCTGTTTTTGCGGTCAATCAACCAACCCAACCTCGCTCCATTTTCCATGTATTCCCTCATCTTTGCCCGTAACGTTTCTATACTGTCAGATGGTGAACGTAGTTCCACAACGAAGTCTGGGCATATTGGGGCGAAACCTTCTTTTTGCCTCAGCGTCAGTGCTTCCCATCGCTCTAACTTCACCCAAGATGCGTCAGGGGAACGGTCAGCACCATTAGGGAGATGAAATCCGGTGGATGAGTCAAATACTACCCCCAACTTAGTTTGACGGTTCCAGAGCCAAAGTTGCCCTTCGATATCTAGGTTTCGTTTTCCGGTATCGCTTCCACTAGGGGGCATGACAATTAACTCTCCAGTCGCAGTTCTCTCTAGCCTTAAATCTCGGTTAACGGCGGCAAGTTCCTTGAACTGCTCGTGACTGACTTTAAATGTTTGAGGAATAATAATGGTGGGGTTAACCATAGTGAAAAGCTTTGCACTAAGCTTAGGCAGGAATGACAAGCTATTACTTTATCTATGGTGTCATAGGCAGGTGAACAGGTTGTGATCATAATAAACTCCCATGCTTTACGCAATCAATAACCTAGCCTTATCTGCTTGCTCTTGCACACTTTCTTTGAGCCATTCACTGATAGATTTACCCAATTTGACAGCTATTGTTGGATCTTGGGTCAAAGTCTGTTGGATTTTTTGCTGCAACTCCGGTTTCTTCTGATACGCTAGTTCATCAATTTTTTGATTAGGTACTAATTTGCGTATCCAGAGCGGTATATCTGTATCCTTAACTATAGACTCCCCTAAAAAGTAGGCTAATATCCCAACAATTGGTGCAATGATTCCAGTGAACAGTAGGATGTGGAATAATCCTGCTAGAACCACGCCTACGATTAAAGCAACAAGGTGTCCAACAAATATAGAAAGCCCGGTTAAATCATCCAAGGATATGGATGTAGGAACCTTTTCGGTGTGATCGCCCAAGTCAATTGTCTTGTTGTCAAATGTGCCTATTGGTAAACCATACTTCCTACAAATGGAATCTGTTTTTTCTCTAACCTCGTTTTGAATTGTTGATAACCACTCAACCAAACAGGTCGTCATTCTATTATTGGCATCATTTCCTGTCAGCCAAGTTTTTGCTTTCTGCTCGATTTCAGATTCAAGAGATGAGAGCGTTGTGATATCTCTGTTCCGCCAAGATTGTACACTTGGTTTTATCACCTCATCTACCAAACCATTTGCCAAGTCCTCTGCTAATTTTTCCAAGAATGTGGGTATGTAATCTCCTACAATACCTGTCAGTTCCTGATCTAGAAATTGGCTAATTTCTTCCAGAAATCCTGCTGTGCGTATGTACACTCTTCCCCAACGTGCCAATCCTCTAGCAATAGAAAGCTCAGGTTCTCCATCTCGCTTACAAGGCAAATTGGGAAAGACCTCTTGGCATATTTCCAGAACAAACGACATCTTAGAAGCACTCCCCGTGAGGAGGATTGCACTAGGTTGAAAGCCGATATGCTCTAATTTTTCTTTGACCGCCTGTAACTGGTCACGAAAAGCATCACGCCAACTTTTGTTGCCAAGTTCTGGTAGAGGTTGACTCAGGATTGCATTCATAATTTTGCCATTAACTAGAGGCAAAAATTTAAATTTTCTTTGAATATCCTCAATCCCAACGTTTACGAGATTATCTTCGTAAGACTCTTGATAGGTAAAGTACTCTTCTTTTGCTTTACGACATCGGAGTTCACAGCGATTTTTATAGACTTTGTTTTGCTCAAAAATCTTTTCAAGCTGTGAAATTTCTTCTAGTTGTAAAATTTCTTCATCTCTGAGAATTTCTCCAAGTCGTAAAATTTCTTCGCGTCCTTCTCTATATTGTCTTTGACATTCCAGAGTTTTCTTGAGGATTTCTTTTTCAATGAGAGATGCACCCAAATCGTGTCCAAAATCTATCGGAGTGTCAGATATACCCTTGACCAGAGTGTAGTCAGTGGTAGATGAACCAATGTCAATCACCAGTACCGACTTTTGCAATTCTTCTATAGTGAATATGCCACTTTCTTTAGCGTGCATCAAAGCAGCGCGTGACTCTTTAACTACGGTGACATTGGGTAAGCAATCTTGAGAAAGAAGTTGTTTGTAACTCTCAATTTCTTCTTGCCACCATCCCGATGGACAACCAATGAAAAAGTAGTTATCATCTCCTAACTGAATTTGTTTGGTATCAACCAAGTGCTTGTAAATAGCATTGACAAATTCTTTAATATTTTGTCGGTATACCGTTTCACTAAATTGTCTAGATTTAAAGGCAATTTCAAAAATGGTGGCATCAGGCATTTGATACGCCATTTCCCCAATGAACCTTCCTTTTTTAGGATGATGGGCAATGGCGGTGATTTGGCTTTTCCTATTATTAATTAGAAGACTTTGAGGAGTCGTTTCTGGATGATCTGCTCGCACCCAGGTTAGAGCCGTTTCTCCGTGCCCTAAATCAAATCCGATGATTTTGATATTATGATAATCATGCATTAGTAATTCTATTTGCTCCATAGAACTCATACCATTGACTCGTTTCCACTTAGAGATAATTCATAAAGTAAACGTTAAATTGTAGGATGCGTTACGTGCTGCTTTAACGCATCGCATTTGGTGGTGGGTTACGGCTAGAACTCACTCTCTCAAACTTTCAAATCCTTACATAGCCGTAACCCTACACTATAAATGACCAGTTAAAGCGTGAAAACGAGAATGAAAATAATGATGGATATTGCCCACCCAAAGATACTCCTACGATTCTGAAGATGATACAGGCTCAACTACGGACCCTGGTAAGAGTACCTGGTCATCTTTAACAAAGGCATGCTTTAGAGTTATATAATCTGTAATCTGTGGGTCAAGACTCGGCTCAAAGTAGAACATTGACCAAGCTTCGGTATCTAAGTCCTGTTCCTCAGTGGGTTGATAAACTCTTGTCTCAATTCCGTAGCGTCTCAAAATCGTGCCTGCTTGTTCAATGCGCCTACGCACCGCAGTTGGAAGTTGAGTTTGTCCATCCAACGCATCTGCCATCAAGTCTTGTAGGTACTCTAACAAGTCCAGATGATTCTCCAGACCTGGTTTGGGTGCTTTCTCTTCTGTTCCCCCGTATGCAGCCACAGTTAAGTCAATTGACTGAAAAGCTTGATCGAGATAGTCAAGTAATTTATTGATATCTACACCAACTTTCAGCTCGTTTTTACTCTGTTCTGATTGTGTGACGATAGCTGGCTTCTCAGACACCTGCGTTTGTTGAACTATTTTTCCAATCAATCCTCCGGTGATTGCTCCTATTAACCCCCATGAATAACCCCCAGCCAAGGTTCCCGCTAAGCCACCCGTAAGTAGGCTGCTTATAATCTCACGGTTCTTGTTGACTTGTTGTGATAGCGCCTGTTTGTAATAATCTACCGATGTTAATGCTTTCAGATTTTTGTCTATCTGAATCATTGTGTTAAATGGCGCTAAAGTGTTAGAGGTTAACTCGGTCAAACCAAGTTGGTTGTCTGATTGTGAGTTGGCACTGCTGTTAGATTTCTCTAGAGCATTTGGGGTTGAACCTTGCAGTTTGACAAATATTAAAATGCTCGTGTAGTGATTGAGTGCCTTTAACATGACTGTGGCAAGGCGTGCCTGTGGTGGAGTTAATCCTCTTATATAATCACTATTCAAATCTGCAAGCTTGTTAATCTCTTTTTGAACTATCTTGACGACTTGCTCAGTTGTTTCTGCACGTTCTAATTGAGACTTTAGCTTTTCTTTTATTTCTTTGTAATGAGATACAAGCGTATTCATAATCTATTTTCAAGCCATCCCATCTCTATGGTATGTTGCCCTTCTTCTAGTCAATATTTATATTTGTGCGGTTTGCATAACCCTTAAAGTCGTATTTATTAGTATGTATTATATATGTTAAATATAATACTAAATTCCCCCTTAACGGAATCGCGAAAGTCCCTACCCCGCTTCGCTGAGGGTAGGGATGAATAGCGGACGGCGACGAAAACACCCCCGACCAATTCAATCCGTAGGATTGAGAGGGAGCGGGGTGGCTGAGGAGTCGTCAGTCTCCCTTGTTGGTTAATCGGTCAATGTAATCTTCGATTATTTGAGTCACCGTCTTCTCCTTCAGCGTGGCATAGTTTTTTAGTTTTCTGAAACGTTTGTCAGATATACGGATGTGTACTTCTTTTGTCTTCATAAATATATCCACAACATAGACATATTTATGCTAGTATGTCAATGGTCGTTGACCCACCTGACCGTATTGAACAGACAGGCTAACTTCAAAGTAGGTGTACAAACCTTGCCGCAGATAAATCGGTAGATCAGGGAAACACATGACCACTGGTTCGTAAGGTTACGTCCTACGGGAAAAATAAGCCAAGCCATGTTGCGCATAGAGTTATACACCTGCGGGAGGCGGGTGTCTGCGCGGGTTCTTCCTTGAGGAGATAAACGGTGCAAGCCAAGAGACGCTGTGTAAGACCAATCTGTACTTGTACAAGGAGGCTGCGGCGAATGAGACGCGAAACGATGATGGTCGTTTTAAGAAGCAATACGCTTCAGCGAAGCGAGCCGGAGTACTTCACGAGACTATTTTTGATGAAAGGCAGAGAGGTTCTAATACTCACGGGTGAAATCAAGTCCGTTTGAATAGCCACAGGTATCCAACCCTCACCCCCTGCCCCTCTCCCAGGTTGGGAGAGGGGCAGGGGGTGAGGGTCTTTCTTGCAGGTAATTAACCAGACATGATATGAGTCTTTGATACTCGCTGACGAGGTTCTAATACTGGCTCACGAGTCTTTGATACTCGTCTACGAGGTTCTAATACTGGCTCACGAGTCTTTGATACTCGTCCACGAGGTTCTAATACTTACAGGTGAGTCTTTGATACTCGTTGACGAGGTTCCAATACTGACTCACAAGTCTTTGATATTTGTCCACGAGGTTCTAATACTCACGGGTGAGTCTTTAATACTCGTCCACGGGGTTCTAAGACTGGCTCACGAGTCTTTGATATTTGTCCACAAGATTACAAAGGTGGGCATTGCCCATTAACATTTCAAATATGCATCACGTAAGCTTTTATGGCAATGCCCACCCTACGATTGGTGGTCTAATTACTAGCCGTTCAAGGTGACTACTCCCTCTCTACTCGAGCACTTCCAGGTTTCGCACCGCGCCTTGATCCGCGCTAGTCGCGAGCAGTGCATAAGCTTTGAGTGCCGCTGTCACCCGACGCTGCCGGGGCTGCGCAGGCTTCCAGGCATCTTTGCCCTTCGCTTCCATTGCAACCCGACGGTTGGCTAATTCCTCCGCCGATAGATCTACATTGATGCTGCGATTGGGGATGTCGATCAGGATGCGATCGCCGTCCTTGACCAGAGCAATGTTGCCGCCTGCCGCTGCTTCCGGAGAGGCATGACCAATCGAGAGGCCCGAAGTACCGCCTGAGAAGCGACCGTCAGTCAATAATGCACAAACCTTGCCCAGACCCTTGGATTTTAGGTAACTGGTCGGATAGAGCATTTCCTGCATCCCAGGTCCACCGCGCGGACCTTCATAGCGAATGATCACCACGTCGCCCGGTTTCACTTCATCGTTGAGAATTCCCTTGACAGCGGCATCCTGGCTTTCATAAATGCGCGCCCGACCTTCAAACACATGAATGCTTTCGTCTACGCCTGCCGTCTTAACAATACAACCACGCTCAGCCAGGTTGCCGTATAGCACGGCAAGTCCGCCTTCGGTGCTGTAGGCGTTTTCGATGCTGCGGATACAGCCGTTTTCCCGGTCTATGTCTAGTGAGGGCCAGCGGGTCGATTGACTGAAGGCTTGCTGAGTTGGAATACCTGCAGGACCAGCCTTAAAGAAGGTGTGGACTGCTTCGTCATTGGTACGCATAACATCCCAGTGATCAAGCGCTTCTTTCAGCGTCTTACTGTGAACCGTCGGCACGTCCGTGTGGAGCAAGCCAGCACGATCCAGTTCGCCGAGAATGCTGGGGATGCCGCCGGCACGGTGGACATCCTCGATATGATACTTGGGTGTGTTAGGTGCCACCTTGCAGAGTTGTGGAACCTTGCGCGAGAGGCGATCGATGTCAGCCAAGGTGAAATTGACATCGGCTTCATGGGCAGCGGCTAACAAGTGCAAAATGGTGTTGGTGGAGCCGCCCATGGCGATGTCCAGCATCATAGCATTTTCAAACGCTTTGAAACTTGCCACGGAGCGTGGCAGTACCGATTCATCATCCTGCTCGTAGTAGCGACGGGTAATGCTGACAATGGTCCGCGCGGCGTTGAGAAACAGATCCTTACGGTCGAAATGGGTCGCGAGTACGGTACCATTGCCTGGCAAGGCGAGTCCGATCGCTTCGGTGAGACAGTTCATGGAGTTGGCGGTAAACATACCTGAGCAAGAGCCGCAGGTCGGGCAGGCAGAACGCTCGTACTCTTCGACAACCTCGTCGCTGATACTGTCGTCCGCAGCAACCACCATGGCATCGACCAAGTCCAGTTTGTGATCCGAGAGCTTAGTCTTACCAGCTTCCATGGGACCACCGGAGACGAATACGGCAGGAATGTTGAGACGCAGGGCTGCCATCAACATCCCGGGGGTGATCTTGTCACAGTTGGAAATGCAGACTAGGGCATCGGCACAATGGGCGTTGACCATGTACTCGACCGAATCGGCGATGATCTCGCGCGAGGGTAGACTGTAGAGCATCCCGTCATGACCCATGGCGATGCCATCGTCTACTGCAATGGTGTTGAATTCCTTGGCAACACCACCGGCGGCTTCAATCTCACGGCACACCAATTGACCCAGATCCTTTAGGTGAACGTGACCGGGTACGAATTGGGTAAAGGAGTTGGCAACTGCAATGATTGGCTTCTCGAAATCTTCGGTATGCATTCCGGTGGCGCGCCAGAGAGCGCGGGCACCAGCCATATTGCGGCCCTGGGTGGAGGTTTTGGATCGATAGGTCGGCATGGCGTATCCTATTCGTCTAAGGGTTCTTAATAGTCTAGATTTTATTGGAAATAAGCGATCGAAGTTGGTAGAAGTATTGTATTCCTCAAAGTAGCAGGTTGTGTCGCAAAAACTTCTCAGTGACGACAAACGCTTTGTGTCAATCTCGTTGCCTGAAGCGATAAGTCCAAAGATTTCTGCCAAAGATTTCTTCGATTCATTACCTGAGTTCTAGTTTCTTACTTCTGAGGCGGACACACTTGCTGCACACCTTGGGGAAGTCGGCGACACAACTGCTGGAATGTTTGAGGACTGAGTCGCCACCAAGTAAATAATCCTAAACCCGTACCACCAACAAGCAAAGCCATCAATCCCCCCAGTACCCACCACTTTCGCCGCCCTTGGCTTTTAGTAGGGGTTGGGGTTGTGTCTTTTGTAGTTGATTCTAAAACATCCAACTCCAGAAGAGCTTGAGAACTTGCTGCTAACTCAGATTGTTCTTCTTGTTGTTCTTGTTCTGCTTCTATTATTTCTACAGGTGTTAGCGCTGGAGGTAATGGCACCATCGGATCTGGGGAAACACGATAATGGGTTAGAACGACTGATGTATTGTCATGGGCATTTTTCAGGTTTGCCAATTCAATCCATTGACGGACAGCATCTTCTAAAGAAAGTTGACCTTGTAACACGGGTATAGCGTAATCCCGCCAAGAGTGTTCTACCCAGTCATTGTCACTTAAACCATCAGAACATAGCAGTAATATACCGTCTTCTTCTAAAATGAATCGTTGAATCACAGGACGCAGAAATTCGCCCTCTTTTGTCCCCAATGCTTGAGTCAGGGCAGTTGCATCTGGGCGTTGCAGTGCTTTTCGATACAAGCTGCGACCATAGCGGACTTCTCGTCCCGCCACATCATCATCTGTTGTTAAAAGCTGGCAGTAATTACGCGTTATCCAGTAAGCACGGCTATCGCCGACACTGGCTAGGTAAAGTTCATGGGCATTTTGTGACTGCCAATGAGAGGTTGTTTGTATGCTTTGCGGTAATTGCACTGCCAACACGAGTGTTGTCCCCATGCGTTGGGTCCCTTCACGTTTTTGCTCGTCATTGCAGTTGAAAATTACGTTGTTTACAATCCGCAAACTCGCCTCTAGTTGTTTTTGTATCAAGTCCGGCGGTAGGATATCTGCTTGTTCTTTGACCTCTTTTAGTAAGGCGCGGAGTTGCAATTTCAGGGACTGCACTGCAAGTAGACTTGCAACTTCACCGCCTTCGTGTCCACCAATACCGTCACAAACAATAGACACCAGTGGTAACAAAGGGTCATCAGGATCATAAAAGTCAAGCGGGTAGCAAGTGTCTTCATTTTGCGTTCGTTGTGGACCAGTATCTGTTCCTCCTGCAACCTTTAGTGTTAATGGTAAATCTGCTGCAGATGAGAGCAATAATGTATTGAGTTGAGCTGCAATAGCTTCTAAATTTGCTTCCTCAGTGCACATCTGCTGGACAATCTGCTGCAACTGTTGTGCTACTGGTGTTTTTGCAGCAGCAACCCAAGGTTGCCAACACTCGCCCAACTGTTGTAGAGACGTGCCATAGTTCGTCTCCACAAGTTCCAACAGTCGCACGCACCAACCTTGCACTCGCACATTATTTGGAATGAGCAAACTGCCAGCGACTCCTAACTCTGATAACGGTATCCACAGTTGGAGAATTTGCCACAGCCAGTAAACTTGTCGTACTGCTTTTGCTTGTTCCCATGCGTCTGTGATTGCTGGGTAGAGATTTCCTGTCTCATCTATCGGCGTATTTTCCAGTAAGAGAATACCATCGACAGCAACTCCATAGACTTGAGGAATATGTAATCTGTGTTGATATAACCGCAGATAAGACACAATTTCTTTTGACAATTCTTCAGGTATATTTGGCAATTGTCCTGGTTGAGTCTCTAGCCAAATATGAGGGGTAATGACCTCATACCTATCTGCCACCTTTTCTCCAGGTTGGATTTCGGCTTCTGAAAAACCAGTTGCCCAAAGGTAGCGGTAAACTATGGGAGTTTGACAACTTGCACAAACACTATCCCCCACAGGATTGATTGGTTGAGTACAGATGGGATTTGTGCAATGAATTATCCGCTGAGTTGAAATCATGCAAGTGTGAATTGTTCGACAAAAAATACGACAAATAGATTAGTGAATTTCAATTAACTTTGGCTGTCAAATATCAGAAGGTTAGAATAGTTAGAATAGACTGAGGTTGTGTTTTTTTGGTTAAACGTATTGTTACTAAAAGTCATCAAAATTTACCCTAAAAAATCTACTTTGGCTTTCTGGAAACAGTCAAGGCATGAGTGTATCTAATCATAAAAATGCATTAACAAGATAAATGTATTGTCTGGGATGGCATTATGCCAAGTACTACCTTAATCTGGCTGTTGGCTGGCTCAGGTCTGTGTTTGATAGAACTGTTTGTGCCAACAGCCTTTGTTGCCTTCATGATGGGAATCAGCGCTCTCATAGTGGCGTTTCTGTCTCAAACGATTCTAGGTCAGCTATGGCTGCAAGTCGTGGTTTGGCTATTGCTTTCTACACTCCTAGTTCTACTTTCCCGTCGATTTGTGAGATTGCCACAACGCAGAGCGAAAATTCAGCATGCGATGACAGCTGAAACTTTAACTGAAATTCCAGCAGGGAAATCAGGACGAGTGCTGTACGAGGGGAATTCTTGGCGGGCACGTTGTGACGACGAAAAACTCAGCATACCACCCAATCAAAGGGTTTACGTCACAAGACGCGAAGGGATAACTCTCATTGTGATGCCAGAAAATGTGTTGCACTCGTAATTGCTTCTAAAAAAAATTGGAAAATTTATTATGGAACAGTTCTTTTTACTCGTATTTTTAGCTCTTGGCGGTTCTGCTTTAGCAGGTTCTGTCAAAGTCGTGAATCAGGGGAATGAAGCCTTGGTGGAACGTTTAGGGAGCTATAACAAAAAGTTAGAACCAGGGCTTAACTTTGTCGCTCCCTTTTTTGATAGGGTTGTCTTCCGCGAAACCATTCGAGAAAAAGTTTTAGATATCCCGCCCCAACAATGTATCACCCGCGATAACGTGACAATCACCGCTGATGCGGTGGTTTACTGGCGGATTATGGATATGGAGAAAGCTTACTACAAAGTAGAAAATCTCCAAGCGGCGATGGTAAATTTGGTGCTGACTCAAATTCGTGCTGAAATGGGCAAATTAGAATTGGATGAAACCTTTACCGCCCGTTCTCAAATTAATGAAATTTTGTTACATGAATTGGACGTTGCAACTGATCCTTGGGGCGTGAAAGTAACACGGGTGGAACTGCGGGATATTGTTCCCTCACAAGCAGTCCGAGAGTCGATGGAATTGCAAATGTCAGCGGAACGCCGCAAACGGGCAGCAATTTTAACTTCCGAAGGCGATCGCGAATCAGCCGTCAATAGCGCCAGAGGGAAAGCTGATGCCCAAATTCTAGATGCAGAAGCCCGTCAAAAGGCGGTCGTTTTGCAAGCAGAAGCTGAACAAAAAGCAATTATTCTCAGAGCACAAGCCGAACGCCAACAGCAGGTTCTCAAAGCACAAGCGATCGCTGAGTCTGCGGACATTATTGCCGAAAAAATCAAAACAAACCCCTCTGCTCACCAAGCTTTGGAAGTTCTGTTTGCCTTAGGTTATCTCGATATGGGTGCGACAATTGGCAAAAGCGATAGTAGCAAAGTCATGTTTATGGACCCCCGCACTATTCCTGCTACTTTGGAGGGTATACGCTCAATTGTCTCAGATGGTCAAACCGACTCAAATCCTCTGTTTACTCAAGATGTCCCTCCGGTGAGTAACAACCGCGCCAGCTAGGATTGGTGGATAAGGAGAGTGGGAAAGTAGAAGACACGGGGACGCAAAGACATGGAGACACGGTGAGGTGAGATAGGATAATTCTCTGCGTCTTCCTCATCTCACCACTTCACTCAAACGACTCTTGATAAAGGCTTTGCAGCAAATTTTCTAATTTCTCTTCAGGACAGCACTCAACTAACGCGTCAAAAGCCTCGAGTAATTTTGCTGCACTGTCTCCTAACAGTGGACTCAATCCCCAAACATCCTGCACCCATTCTTGAGGAGGTGCATCCTCAAAAATAAGACGTTGTAGGAGCTGCTTGGCTTCGGTTTTAGAGATGGACATATATTTTGTCTAGATTTATTATTGACAGGTTTGTTGTAAACAACTTCTAAAGCCATACGGTTTGAAGCAATCATCGCACACTACACGAACGGTCAATGCAGTACATTTAGTATCAAAGAATACTAAAAATTAATATAAGTAAGCGGACAAAATTTTCTGTAGGATGCGTTACGGCTACGCCTAACGCATCAGTTACTCGGATAGCATGGCTTACGCTTCGCGCTTCCCATCCTACATTTCTTCACTTCGAGCTACTTAATTCGCTGTTGGCTTCTGCTATGACAGGTATTGATAGTACCAGAAGCTGAGATTTCTGTTTACGAAATTGTTTTACAGCGTTGAATTAAGAAGTCGAGAAAAAAAGATCTCACCAAGAAACATAAAGTTAATACAGAAAAAATTGTGTGTTTGTTTTCATCAGTATGCTTATAGCATTAATACCTGCTAGGAGTATATCAAAAACTTTTGATATTAGAATAGAGACCTCAGAAAGAGAATGGGGGTTAATTCCCAGATGAGTCTAATAAAGTGTTGCCATGTTTAGCCTTAAGTAAAAAGCTGACATCTGTCTTAAGTTAAATGGTAGAAGAGACACTATAGCAATTCTTAATTATATGTATCTACAGTCAGGATACAGCCATGCTACGCCCCTACTTTTATTGTGTTTAATCAATGGAAAACTGCTATAAATATTATTCGTTTGTATGTGTCATTTTAATGAATGACAACCAATATATAAACAACCCTAAAATGAATGTAAATATATATTACATTTAGGTTATATTTCAACCAAAATATTGGTGTCTTATAGCTAGTTTCAAAAGTTAAAGACATACTTAAAACATATCTCTAGAAGCTGACCTCTAAGCAAAATATGCGCTAACGTAGGGAAGAAATAACTCTGTGTTAGAAACGTTATCTAGAACAAAGCGATTTTCACATTTTAGTGGAGAAGAATGCGAACTTGGTCTAGCTAAATGTTCAGGTATGTGCTATGCATGAACTAGTTCAAACTGTCTTAACCAGTGAGGAAAAAACTGCTCTACGTGAGTTAGTCGATGCTTTGAGTGCCTTAGATAAAAGGTACTTCTTGAGAAACGAGATTATACAAGCTTTTGCTGACTACTGTGTGTCTTCGCAAAAGCCAGCCTACTTTTTCTACTCTTCCTCTTTGGCAAAACTTATAGACTACACCCATGAAATCATTTTAGAGGAGGAGGCTACTTGGTTTGTTGTCCGACCAAGGATGGGAAGTCAAGAAGTCTGGCGGCTTGAGGCGAATTTGAGCAACTTTGAGCGGATGACGCCACAAGCTTTACTAGATGTGATTGATTGTTTGGTCAATCGTTATCAACCCCACATTTTAGAAGTTGACTTCAGTCCATTCTACCATGGGTCCCCTAGAATCAGCGATCCACGAAATATTGGTCAGGGTTTAGGTTTCCTCAACCGTTACCTATGTACTCAAGTGAGGACTGATCCTGAATACTGGATAGAAGTTTTGCTTGATGTGTTACATCAACGCTCCTATGATGGCATTCCACTGCTCATCAATGATCGCATTAACTCAAGTCGCCGACTTGCTAAACAAGTTAAGCATGCTTTACATTTTCTAAACGAACGTCCCCCGAATGAACCATACGAAAAATTTCGCTTCGACCTTCAAGAACTCGGCTTTGAACCAGGTTGGGGTAATACTGCATCCCGGGTACGTGACACTCTAGAACTCGTTGATCGGCTGATTGACTCTCCAGAACCAGCCATCCTAGAAGCCTTTTTCTCTCGCGTTCCGTCAGTTTTTCGTGTTGTCCTCGTTTCCATTCACGGCTGGATTTCCCAAGAAGGTGCCTTGGGAAGACGTGAAACAGCAGGTCAAGTCATCTACGTTCTTGAACAAGCACGTCATTTAGAAAATAAACTGCAAGAAGAAATCAAACTTGCTGGATTAGATGTGCTTGGTATTCAACCCCAAGTTATTATTCTGACCCGCCTTATCCCCAACTGCGAAGGCACACTGTGCAACTTACGCTTAGAAAAAGTTGAGCAAACAGAAAATGCCTGGATTTTGCGCGTTCCTTTTGCTGAGTTCAATCCTAGTGTGACTCAAAACTGGATTTCTAAATATGAGATTTGGCCCTATCTAGAAACATTTGCCCTGGATGCAGAAAGAGAACTCCTTACACAATTTCGGGGTTATCATCCCGACCTCATCATTGGCAACTACAGCGACGGTATCTTAGTTGCATTTCTATTGGCACGCCGTCTCAAAGTGACACAGTGCAACATTGCTCACTCTTTGGAAAAACCCAAACACCTGTTCAGCAATCTGTACTGGCAAGAGCTAGAAGATAAATACAATTTTTCAGTACAATACACTGCCGACCTCATCGGCATGAATGCAGCAGACTTCATCATCACATCAACTTACCAGGAAATTGTAGGGACACCCGACACACTGGGTCAGTATGAGTCTTACAAATGTTTTACGATGCCCCAGTTATATCATGTTGTTGATGGGATTGACTTGTTTAGTCCTAAGTTCAACATGGTACCACCAGGGGTGAATGACAGTATCTTCTTCCCTTATACCCAGACACTAGACCGAGACATTACTGTTAGCAAAAGAGTCCAAGACCTGCTCTTTACCCAGGAAGACTCCCAAATCCTTGGACACCTAGATAACCAAAGCAAGCGACCCATCTTCGCCGTTGGTGCTATGACTTCTATCGATAACCTTGCGGGTTTAGCAGAATGCTTTGGTAAAAGTCAGGAATTGCAGGAGAGATGCAACTTAATTATTGTGACTGATAAATTGCATCCACACGAAGCGACAAATTCAGAAGAAGCAGCAGAAATCGAAAGACTGCACAACATCATCAATGAATATAACCTTGATGGTCACATCCGTTGGATCGGAATACACCTCCCGATCGCTGACCTTGGGGAAGCATACCGTATTATTGGGGATTTTGCAGGGATTTTCGTTCATTTTGCCAGCTTTGAAGCCTTCGGTCGAACAATTATTGAAGCTATGAGTTCTGGGTTGCCGACTTTCGCGACTCAATTTGGTGGTTCTTTAGAAATTATCGAAGATGGAGACGATGGTTTTCATTTGAACCCAACAGATTTAGAAGGAACAGCCAAAACGATATTGAACTTTATTAACCAGTGTGATGGATATCTAGAACACTGGTATAAAATGTCAGAATGGGCAATTCAACGCATCCATAACAAATATAACTGGCAGTTACACACCAAGCAGTTGTTATTACTAGCTAAGATCTATAGCTTTTGGAACTTTGTCAATCAAGAAAGTGGCGAAGCCAGATGTCGTTACTTAGAAACTTTATTCCATCTGCTCTACAAACCTAGGGCTGAAAAAATTTTGGAACAACATATGCAAAGATAACGGTTTAATGTCAACAACCCTGGCTTGCTATGGATAAAACAGACTATTCCCACCATCTTATTTATACAGATTGGACACTCACAGAAACTCTGCTGAACCCCAATCAGATTCACGCAAAAGAAACTGTTTTCACAATTGGCAACGGTTACCTAGGCACGCGCGGGAGTTTTGAGGAAGGTTTTCCTGATGGCTTGCCAGCAACCTTCATTCACGGGGTTTATGATAATGTCCCTGTTGTCTACACCGAACTTGCCAATTGTCCTGACTGGTTACCATTGGTTATCACTGTGGATGGCGATCGCTTCCGCATGGATCGTGGCGAGATATTGAGCTATGAACGGCAGCTTGACTTACGCCGAGGTATTCTCAGCCGTAAGGTACGCTGGCGCAGTCCAAGCGGGAAGACAATAGACATTTACTTTGAACGCTTTGCGAGTTTGGCAGATCAACACGTCTTGGGGCTACGCTGTCAATTAACACCCGTGGATTTTGACGGTTTGATTGAAGTTCAAGGTAGTATTAATGGCTATCCTGAAAATCAGGGTTTTAATCACTGGGAATTGATAGACCAGGGAAAAACCGACCAAGGAATCTGGCTACACCTTGAAACCCGCACCAGCCGTATCAACTTAGGTATGGCTGCCGGAATGACGGTATCAGGAACTGATGCCCCGATCCAAGTGACAAATCCACCAGGCTATCCTACTTTGACAACTTTATTCCAAGCTTCTGTGGGAGAGACCATAACGGTAGATAAACTGGTGACAGTTTTTACATCACGAGATGTGGATAACCCAGTTCCAGCAGCTTGTGAAAAACTTGCTCAACTACCTTCCTATTCAACGCTAGTGGATGCCCACGTACAAGCATGGGATGGAGCTTGGTTCCAAAGCGACATTACAATTGAGGGAGATACTAAGGCACAATTAGCTGTCCGGTACAATATCTATCAACTACTTATCAGCGCCCCAGAGCATGATGAGAAAGTGAGTATCCCAGCAAAAACGCTTTCAGGTTTTGGCTATCGCGGTCACATATTTTGGGATACCGAAATATTTATCCTCCCCTTTTTCATTTACACGCAACCAAAACTCGCTCGCAACTTGCTCTCTTACCGCTATCATACGTTGAATGGTGCGAGGCGCAAGGCAGTTCACTATGGGTACAAGGAGGCAATGTATGCTTGGGAAAGCGCGGAGACTGGTGATGAAGTGACACCACGTTGGTTGCCTCCTAACGATTTTTACGGTGAAGATGTGCGGATTTGGTGCCGCGATCGCGAAATCCACATTAGTTCTGATATTCCTTATGCCGTCTGGTACTATTGGAAAGCAACAGGTGACGACGAATGGATGCGGGACTACGGGACGGAAATTATTCTGGATACCGCGATCTTCTGGGGAAGTCGTGTTGAGTATAATACCAAGTACGAACGGTATGAGATTCGTGGGGTGATTGGAGCGGATGAGTACCACGAGTTCGCAGACAATAATGCCTTTACAAATCGGCTGGTGCAATGGCACTTGGAAAAAGCTCTCTTAGTTTATGAGTGGCTGCGTCAAACTTACCCAGATCGAGCATCGACATTACAACAGAAACTGCAAATAACCCCAGGACGGCTTTCCCGTTGGCAAGACATCATTACTAATATATGGATTCCCTCCGATCCATCAACAGGGCTGATTGAGCAGTTCGAGGGATTTTTTCAGTTAGAAGATATCAACCTAGCTGATTATGAACCACGCGATCGCTCCATGCAGGCGATTCTTGGTATTGAGGGAGCCAACAAACGGCAGGTTCTCAAGCAGCCAGATGTATTGATGCTGCTGTATTTGATGCGGCAATCACAAGAATTTCCCTACACCAAAGAAATACTGCAGACAAACTGGGACTACTACGCACCCCGTACAGATATTACTTATGGTTCGTCTTTGGGACCAGCGATTCACGCCATTTTAGCCTCAGATTTAGGCAAACCAAAAGAAGCTTACGAACGGTTTATGCAAGCCGCATTGGTGGATCTGGAAAATGTCCGTGGCAATGCTGCTGATGGAATTCACGGGGCAAGTGCTGGTGGTGTTTGGCAGGCTGTGATTCTGGGATTTGGTGGAGTCCAACTCGCAGAAGATGGACCGATAGCAACCCCACAGCTGCCTCCGGGTTGGAAACGTTTAAGGTTTAAGCTTCACTGGCGTGGTGAGTGGCACGAGTTTGACCTGCGTCCTGCACAAGACAGCGTGATACCTCTCGATATCCAAGGCGTTATCTTCGATTTGGATGGTGTTCTTTCAGATACAGCAGAATATCACTACTTAGGATGGCAAAAACTGGCAGATGAAGAGGGAATACCCTTTAATCACCAAGCAAATGAAGCCTTGCGGGGTTTGTCTCGTCGAGAGTCGCTGCTCAAGTTAGTTGGTAACAGGCACTACTCAGAAGCACAACTTCAAGAGATGATGGACCGCAAGAATCGCTATTATGTGGATTTTATCCAAACAATAACACCAAAAGATTTATTGCCAGGGACAACAACATTGTTGGATGAGTTGAAGCAAGCGGGTATTAAGATAGCCATTGGCTCTGGGAGCAAAAATGCTCGCACAGTTATAGAGAAACTGGGAATTGCCCATTACATTGATGCGATCGCTGACGGTTACAGTGTACAGCGAGCTAAGCCAGCACCCGACCTATTTCTCTTTGCTGGCGAACAGCTAGGACTTGAACCTCAGCAATGTGTCGTTTTTGAAGATGCTACAGCAGGTGTTGAGGCTGCGCTAGCGGCTGGAATGTGGGCTGTAGGACTTGGTCCTGCTGAACGAGTGGGAATAGCTCACGTTGTCTTACCTAGTCTGGCGGGTGTTCACTGGTCAGAACTACTAGATAAATTGCGCAGTAGTGTCACTCACGTGAGGGGATTGCAACCGCAAATAAAGGCAACTACGTAAAAAGGTATAGGGCAGAAAGAAAAAGACAAAATTTCTGCTCAAATAAGCCCTTTGACAAATTGGGGCGACTTGAAAGCCGCATAATCTACTGAGAGTTATATATTAACTTTTGTAACAAAGTTATTAGTTATGCGTAAACCTTTCAGTTTGAGCAGACAACTACAGTAAATACTGCAACAAATCACACCCCTGCTGTCATCTTGGCAGTTAGGGGTTTTCTTATGCTATATTCCGCAGGTTGAACTAGAGATCTGAGTATTTTCCAAAATCTAGACGAAATCTTAAACTCCTGATGAATGGGTAATACTAATTCTCTAAATGAAAACTTGTTTGTAGTAGCGCTTCAGCGCAATTATGAACCTTCTTTGTTAAACCCCAAAAGATTGTAAAACAGAGATAGATAAATATGTATTTATATATACATATTTTCTTAACAAAGTGATTCTTTAGTAATAGTATTCGGCGAAAATATAACCCTATGAACATAACTATAGATAGGTGTTTTGGAAATCGTTTTGGAGATATTACTTTAATGAAACCTGTCTTTCGTCTGAGATCTATTTTCCCCATTAAGGATAATCTTATTTCCCTCTCTATAAGACTATTAAAGACTAAAAAGTGAACAGTTGTGGTTAATAAGAGCAAAGGGATATAGTCACAACGGCAAGTATCACAAATTTTTAAACAATTTTTGACGGAGCTTAAATTGAGACAGGTAGTATGTTTGTAAAATTTTGATTAAAAATGCTATCACAAAGAGAAATTGTAATCAAGCAAAATTTAACAGAAAATTCCTCAAATTATGAACCCAAAACCGAGGGAGCAACTCCCTACGGAGAGATATTTTTTGTTCCCCTATTCTTTTTGCTTATTTTTCTAGGTGTTTTGTTAAAACAGTCCAACCTCACACAGACTTTATACCCTCGCACAATTCTTCTAAGGTTTTTCTATCGGATTCCGTGTTTTAAATGTCAATTCTTTAAACGTAATCAATATCTGCAGTGTGCAGTACAGCCTTATTTAGTTTTAAGTAAAAAAGCGATAAATTGTCCTGATTACTTATGTCAAAAGGACAAAATTAGTACATAAAATTTGTTGACAGTCTACAATATTCTGCTCATTATCCTCCATCGTTAAAAACTTATGTAATTCCTGTATAGAAACAGAAGCCTTATAAATATTGTTTTCAGCTTCATAAACAGTTTCAAGGGAATCAATAGCATCTTTTCACTTATGAATTGCATCTTCTTGGGTAACTCCCTGTCCTACTAGTCCATTCTCTAAGCACAAAGCAACCCAATAACCTGCACTATGTCTAAGTACTGATGTGTATAATTCCATAGAATTTTATCTGTAGATTTGACAGTAAATGATAAGGTGGGCAATGCCCACCCTCCTATCTTAAATTATCGACCTGCCCCTGTAGGCATACCCAAAATATCCTCAATCCGGGGCATTTCTTCTAACGAAATCACCCTTCCTTCATCCTCAAAACCAGCAATTTGATCAAAGTTCAAATACTGATACAAATTCTCAGCAAAAGGACGAATCTTATTCGCCACAGTCTCCATATATTCCTGCACTGTAGGAATTCTACCTAACAGGGCACAAACTGCTGCTAATTCCGCTGAACCAAGATAAACTCGCGCATCTTTACCCATGCGGTTGTTGAAGTTGCGGGTGGAAGTAGAAAACACCGTCACACCATCAGCAACTCGCGCCTGATTACCCATGCATAGACTACAACCTGGCATTTCTGTTCGCGCACCCGCAGCACCAAAAATAGCATACACACCTTCTTCTTTGAGTTGGTGTTCATCCATACGAGTAGGCGGCGAAATCCACAAGCGAGTTTTCACTGCACCTGCGCCTTCTAAAACCTTAGCTGTTGCACGATAATGACCTATATTTGTCATGCAAGAACCAAGAAAGACTTCTTGCACGGGATCATTAGCCACTTCCGACAATAATTTGACATTATCGGGGTCATTGGGAGCAGCAACAATGGGTTCTTTGATTTCGTTCAAATCAATTTCGATTATCTCGGCGTATTTTGCATCTGCATCAGCTTCCAAAAGTACTGGGTTTGCCAACCACTCTTCCATTTTGGCAATGCGACGCAAAATGGTGCGCTCATCATGATAGCCCCGCGCTATCATGTTCTTCAAAAGCGCAATATTAGAACGCAGATATTCAGAAACTGTCTCAATACTCAGCTTGATGGTGCAACCTGCACAGGAACGTTCAGCTGTAGCATCTGTCAGTTCAAAAGCTTGCTCAACTTTCAAGTCTGGCAAGCCTTCTATTTCCATAATCCGCCCAGCAAAAATATTTTTCTTGTTCTTCTTTTCTACTGTTAACAAACCTTTTTGAATTGCTACGTAGGGAATAGCATTGACAATATCTCGCAGCGTGATACCAGGTTGCAATTCACCTTTGAACCTAACCAAAACAGATTCTGGCATATCCAAGGGCATGACACCCAACGCCGCTGCAAACGCCACTAACCCAGAACCAGCTGGGAAGGAAATGCCCAAGGGGAAGCGGGTGTGAGAGTCACCACCAGTTCCTACAGTGTCAGGTAGCAGCATCCTGTTTAACCAGGAGTGGATAATTCCATCGCCAGGACGTAAGGCAACACCAGCGCGAGAGGCGAAGAAATCAGGCAATTCGTGGTGAACTTTGATGTCAACTGGTTTGGGATAAGCTGCTGTGTGGCAGAAACTCTGCATAACTAAATCAGCGGAGAAACCAAGACAGGCGAGTTCTTTCAACTCATCACGAGTCATGGGTCCAGTGGTATCTTGAGAACCAACGGTAGTCATAATAGGTTCACAGTAAGTACCAGGACGGACACCAGGTAAGCCGCAAGCTTTACCCACTATTTTCTGTGCCAGTGTGTAGCCATTCCCTGTGTCAGCAGGTTGCTGAGGACGGGTAAATACTGTGCTGGGTTCTAAACCAAGTGCAAGTCTTGTTTTATCAGTGAGGGTGCGTCCGATAAGTAACGGAATGCGTCCACCTGCGCGGACTTCATCGAGGATAGTGTCAGGTTTGAGGGTGAAGGTAGAAATGACTTCACCAGCTTGATTGGTGATTTCTCCTCTGTAAGGATATATGGTAATCACCATGCCGGTTTCCATCTTTGTGACATCGCACTCGATGGGGAAAGCACCGGCATCTTCAGCAGTGTTAAAGAAGATTGGGGCTATAGTACTGCCCAAAATATATCCACCCGACCGCTTGTTGGGTACAAAGGGGATATCATGCCCAATATGCCATAGTACTGAGTTAATTGCCGACTTGCGGGAGGAACCAGTCCCAACCACATCTCCCAGGTAGGCGACGGGATACCCTGTTTTCTTCAACTCGGCAATGGTTTGTAGTGCCCCGGGCATTCTGGTTTCTAGCATTGCTAGGGCGTGTAGAGGAATATCCGGACGAGTCATTGCTTGGGGTGCAGGGGATAAATCATCGGTGTTTGTCTCGCCTGGCACTTTAAAAACAATGACGTTGATGACTTCTGGTACAATTGGACGAACGGTAAACCAGTCGGCTTCTGCCCAAGAGTCAATCACCCGCTTAGCGTAGGGATTGGTTTTGGATAATTCCAAGATATCGTGGAAGGCATCGTACACCAGCAAGGTTTTGCTTAAGGCGTTAGCGGCGTGTGCTGCCATGGGTTCCTTTCCTTGTCCGCCCATCACCAGTGGTGTTTCAGAAGATGATGATACAGATACGGTGGGAGTTTGTAACAGTTCGATTAATGATTGGACGTTGTAGCCACCCACCATTGTACCCAGCATTTGCACGGCTTCGATTGGTGAAATCAAGGGGCTAGTTATTTCCTCTTTGGCGATCGCCGTCAGAAAACCAGCTTTGACGTAAGCTGCAGGATCGACTCCGGGAGGAACGCGATCGCGCAGTAAATTTAGTAATGTCTCCTCTTCACCCGCAGGTGGATTTTTCAGTAATTCACACAGTTCTGATGTTTGATTTGCATCTAAAGGCAGGGGGGGAATTCCTAGTGCGGCTCTTTCTGCAACGTGTCTGCGATATAATTCCAGCATTCTGCTCTCCAAATATTTAGCCAAAAATTGATTTCGTGTTTAAATTGACTTTCCATTTTTTCTGGAAAGTTTTTTGTCAGCGTCGATGAGAGGTAGGATGAACAGGCAGAAGTCTCCCTAGGTTAAGTTTTTTGTCTGGCAAGGACTTATAATTATCACTGGATAGCGTCCTAACGAGTCAAGCTTTCTCAAGTTAGCTATGCTTGCTTGCGATTCTTTCATAATGTTGTCCACCTATTTATAAGATAAGATATTTGACTTATCTGTTGCATAGCCCTGTTATTGTATATGCCCAAAACATACACTGTTGAAATTATCCACCAAGGCGAAACTCATACTTTGCAAGTTCCTGAAAATGAAACCATCCTATCAGTAGCTGATGCGGCTGAATTGGGCTTGCCGAGTTCCTGTCATGCCGGTGTTTGTACGACCTGTGCTGCCCAAATTCTCTCTGGTTCTGTCGATCAAAGTGATGGTATGGGCGTGAGTCCAGAACTTCAAAAACAAGGTTATGTCTTGCTTTGCGTCGCTTATCCTCGTTCTGATTTAAAAATTGAAACCGAAAAGGAAGAGATTGTCTATCAGTTACAATTTGGGAAGTAATCAGGACTAAGGAGTTGAACCATGACAACACATTTTATTATCGCAGAAATTGACCTACAAGAAACTCCCACCCAACTGCAAAAAGCCATTGAAGTAGAGTTGAAAAAACAGGGGGAACCCTTACGTTGGGCAATGACATCTGTGGATGTTGAACAACAAAAGGCTACGATTGAAGCTGTTGTTACTACAGAAAGCTAATAGCTTATAGTCACTAATAGTTGTTAGCCGTTAGTAGAGAGTTGATAGTAAAAACAACTAACAGCTAACAAATTGTAATTTCTTTTGACTTTCCACTTTTCACTTTCTTCGTGCGTTCATACACAGCTATCTTAATTATTCCTACTGGTATTGGGGCAGCAATCGGGGGTTATGCAGGCGATGCATTGCCAGTTGCAAAAGCTGTTTCACAGGTTTGCGATCGCCTCATCACTCACCCCAATGTTCTTAACGGCGCAAGCTTGTACTGGAATATGCCCAACACTTTCTACGTTGAAGGTTACGGGCTTGACAAATTTGCCGCTGGGTGCTGGGGTTTGCGACCAGTCCACCAAAATAAAATAGGTTTGCTTTTTGACCAAGGAATTGAACCAGAGTTACAGCAGCGACACCTGCAAGCAGCGGATGCAGCCAGAGCAACACTGGGATTATCTTTAACAGACTATGTCATAAGTGATGCACCATTAAATGTGGAATTACGGTCATCAGCATCGGGGGCAAGTTGGGGCACGATTGGCAATCCAGATAGTTTATTACGAGCAGCGGAAGTCTTAATTAAGAAGGCGGGGGCAGAAGCGATCGCGGTGGTTGCTCGTTTTCCCGATACTCTTGATGAAGAGGTAGAGCAAAACTACCGCTTAGGCAAAGGAGTCGATCCCATTGCTGGTGCAGAAGCTGTGATCAGCCATTTGATTGTGCGAACTTTTCAGATTCCTTGCGCCCATTCCCCTGCCTTCTTTCCCCCACCTATAGATTTCAATTTATCTCCCCGTTCCGCCGCTGAAGAATTAGGTTATACTTTTTTACCAAGCGTGCTTGTTGGTTTGAGCCGCGCACCCCAGTTTGTTGTGGCATCTCATGAATTGTCCGAAACTGGTGATATTTTGGCAAACCACGTAGATGCGGTGATTGTACCAGCAACTGCTTGTGGCAGTGGCGCCCTACTAAGTTTAAGTCAAAGTAGGCGATGCCAAATTATTACAGTGGAGGAAAATCAGACTCAAGTACAGGTCCGACCCCAACCACTAGGGATAAAATCAATACAAGTAAATACATATTTAGAGGCAGTAGGTGTATTAGTAGCTCTTAAAGCAGGCATTAATCCATCTGCACTAAGCCCAAATATATCGCCATTACACTCATTAATTGTTCATTAGATTGTTCATTAGTTCTTTCTCACTCCCTCACTCCTCTGGTGATCTACCGTGGCACAACAGCAGAAGCAAGAGCCAGAAATTCCACACTTGACACGCACCCAGGTGCTGGTAGCGATGGGAGCGACTGCTATTCTTTTGTGGATAGTCGCCAAACTGTGGCTGCAACTGGGAAATTTTTCCTTAATGCCTTGGCGCTGGGAGGCAAAAGGTTTCCTGTGGGGGGTGTTGTTGGGTTTATGCATCACCGCTTTGAGTGGCTTAGCCTATTACCTATGGCTTCCCTACCGTAGAAGTGCCAATTATTACTTAGAAATGGTGCTACAGCCCTTGGCTTTGCCAGACTTGATATGGCTAGGGTTACTACCAGGATTAAGTGAAGAATTGTTATTTCGGGGTGTGATGCTACCAGCCTTTGGCTATGACCATTCAGCCATCATCATATCAAGTGTTTGCTTTGGAATCTTACACTTGAGTGGTTCCCAACAATGGCCCTACGTCATTTGGGCAAGCATCGTCGGATTATTACTAGGGTATGGTGCCTTGCTGAGTGGGAACTTGTTGGTACCAATTGTTGCTCATATCGTGACAAATTTGATCTCCAGCTATGTGTGGAAGATGAGACAGTCTCAGAGCATTAAAAATTAAAGATTTGTCAAGGAGAGAATGTCAGGCGGATCATGATGAAATCACAATGTCGCTTTTTGAGACTGCACTGCAAGAGCGATCGCCACTGGCAAAATCCGATGTTCCTGAACTTGAATCCTAGCGTGGAGCGTTTCTAGCGTATCATCAGGCAAGACAGGCACGGCGGCTTGCATCAAAATTGGACCACTGTCCATTTCTAAACACAGAAGATGCACTGTACAACCAGTAATTTTTACCCCAGAAATCAGGGCTTGTTCTACTGCACGTGATCCTTTAAAACTGGGTAACAAGCTGGGATGAATATTAATAATCTTGTCGGGAAATGCATCTATGAAAACTGACGTTACCAAGCGCATCCAACCTGCCATCACAACCCACTCTACATCGTACTGCTGCAAAGTTTGCACAATTTGTCTATCTAAATCTTCACGGCTTTTGTAGTCGCGGTGGTTGAGAAGCACAGCAGGGACATTCCATTTGGCAGCCCGTACTCCAGCATAAGCGTCAGGGTTATTGTAGATTAAAACTTGAATTTGGGCAGCCAAGTGCCCATTTTTAATAGCTTGGGCAATAACCTCAAAATTACTGCCATTTCCAGAAGCCAAAATTCCCAATTTGATGGGAGATTGTGTACTAACTATGTCAGCACTTATATAGGGGGAGACCAGGCTAGGGGAAGAAGCGGCATGGTGAGCGTGATCTCCAAGAGCGTTTCCCTTTGCAGGCGACTGCTGTGTAAAATCAGGGCGGAGCGTCATAACGGCAGGGAGGATGAATCAATAGATGCCAAAAATATATACTAAGTCGTGGTTAGATAATGATACAGTTGCCGCCTGGATTTTTCTCACCCCTGCAGTGATTTTGCTGGGTATTTTTATCCTCGGTCCAATCGCCTATTTATTCTTCCTAAGTTTCACCGCTGGTAGTTTTACCTCAATAGGGACTCACTGGGTAGGACTGAAAAATTACTGGCGCTTGATCTTGAACCCTGATTTTTGGCAAGTTTTGGGTAACACTATTTATTTTACAGTTGCCACAGTCATTCCCACTCTCGTGATTCCTTTAGGACTGGCAGTGCTGTTAAATCGTAGTATGGCATTGCGGGAAGCCCTGCGCACGATCTATTTTCTACCTTCTATTATTTCTCTGGTAGCTGCTGGTTTAGGGTTTCGGTGGTTGTTTCAACCAGAAGGACCAGTCAACGCATTATTAGAGACTATTGGCATTTTACCAATTTCCTGGTTAGGAAGCACCTTTTGGGCAATGCCAGTCCTCATTCTATTAAGTATTTGGAAACAACTTGGTTTCAATATGGTGGTGTTTTTGGCAGGGTTGCAAGCGATTCCTTCTAGTCGTTATGAAGCGGCAGAACTTGATGGTGCAAATTCTTGGCAACAATTTTGGCATATCACCCTACCGGGATTGCGACATACATTCATATTTGCCACAGTTACCACTGTGATTTTCACATTACGGAGTTTTGAGCAAGTTTATGTGATGACTGGTGGAGGTCCCTTAAATTCTACTAATTTACTTGTCTATTACATTTATCAAGAGGCTTTTGGTCAATTTGATTTTGGTTATGCAGCCGCCGCCGCAACTGTACTTTTAGGAGTCACGCTGGTGCTTGTGTATTTGCAGTTGCGAACTTGGGGTGAGGAGAGTTAGGACTGTTGAGGTGGCAAAAAGCAGAATTCACAATTCAGTATTCAGCAATTCTTGAGGAAGAAGAGTTAATGCTCGCTCTTCTCTTTCAATCCTGACCCTTGACTCTTGACTCTTGACCCTTGACTCCTTCTTTTGTAAATGTTAATTGATATTTGTTGTCACAGAGCTTTATTAAGTAGAAACTGGAAATATAAAAACACGCAATTATTCAGAATATGAGTGCTATTTCTAGCGTCGAACTAAAGCGCCCCATTTGGCAGAGCATTGCCATATTAACTTTAGGCTTTTGGCTCAGTGCTAGCCTATTTTTAGATTGGGTAATAATGCCTAGCCTTTATGTTTCTGGCATGATGACTCAAGCTAGTTTTGCTTCCGCTGGCTATGTGATTTTCTGGAATTTTAATCGTATTGAATTATTGTCTGCTGGCTTAGTCTTAACTAGTGTCTTAGCTCTGTATAACAATAAACCTAAGTGGAGTTACAGCACCATTATTTTGTCTGTGTTACTGCTTGCTATCACTTTGGTTGATACCTACTTCTTAACTCCGCAAATGTCTGCCCTAGGAATGGGACTGAACTTATTTCAAACAACTGCTGAAACTCCAGTAAGCATGGATGTACTGCATGGTGGTTACTGGATTTTAGAAGCAGTCAAACTCGTAGCTGGTGGTACACTTTTGGGCTGGTGCTGGCGACGTTAAAGATTGTGATGAAAAATCAGCAACATAATGAAATATGAAGGATAAAAACTTCATATTTCATTATTTTTTGATTTACTATTCATCTCCTTCCAGAGCAGCTTCTTCACTGTTAAAAAATAGTAAGCGGACTGCAAGTATGGCAAATCCCACAGCAGCGATCGCCTTCAACAATCTTGTAGGTAATAACTCTGAAACGGCTCCCCCAGCTAATGCTCCTAAAAAGCTAGTCAAAAGCAGTGCGCCAGCAGTACCAAAAAACACCGCTCGCGGGGCCTGACAACGACCTGAAAGCGCGATCGCCGCTAACTGACTTTTATCACCCAATTCTGATAGAAAAACTGTAATAAAGCTTAATCCTAAAAGATGCCAATCCATAAATTTGGTTTTGTATTAGTTATTAATTATTAATTTATGTTGCTTCACTACTAACCACTAATGACATCCCAAAACAGCATTAGGGATATCAGCAGCAACGTTATACCTGCGGCTTTTTCTACAGTTTTTGGAGCAACCCTGCTAGCCATCCAACTACCCAACAACA
The DNA here is from genome assembly GCA_002163975.1 of Nostocales cyanobacterium HT-58-2. Lineage (GTDB taxonomy): Bacteria > Cyanobacteriota > Cyanobacteriia > Cyanobacteriales > Nostocaceae > HT-58-2. Next base: position 2,170,364 of record CP019636.1, read on the forward strand.
CACCCAAAAGACTCGTTGTGACAAGAGCTGCTGCAGATCCTAAAAAGACTACCCAAGGAGATTGTGATTCTGCACTCATTAACAGCGTAGATAGCTGTGTCTTGTCACCAATTTCCGCCAGAAAGATGGTCAAGAACGTAGTTGCAAAAATGACGATAGGAGTTTGCGGCTTTTGACGTTTGTCAGAAACCAAAGGTGACGAAAGTTCAACCAACGTGCTTGTAGAATGGCATTCTATCTCATCTTTTAGCTCTAGCAGGCTTTCAGTCTCAGATGTGGAGAGGTTCAGGGGCTTGGAGTCAAGTTTCACAGGCAGTCTTTTTTCTTAGTAATGAGTTTTCATTTTTTTCTCATTTTCTCATATTTTTTACAAATAGCAAGCCACTCAGCATTAGCTATATGCAGTGTTCAACATAGAGAAGCACTCATCTTGTCTTGAGAAAAGCACATATCCTCCAGTTCCCCACATCTGTTGTTGGTCAAATCCCCACTGCTTGGTCAAACCGCAACATCTCCAGGCTTCTGTCGCCATAAACCCCCTCAATCTGCTGACGACAACAGTCAATTGCAAAATCATTCAACTCCTCTGGCTCAATACCATACATATCCTGAAATACCTCTGTTTCCACACGGCAAAATCGCGGACGATTTGGGTAGATGCGACATTCTCGCGACTCTTTGTCGTAGTTTATACACCATCCCCCTTCACCGACCATGCTCAGATACAATTCCAGTTCTTCAGGTAACAAATACTCATCCAAGTCTGGGCGATCTGCTGGATCAAGATGACAGCAGGCTCCACATTGCTTAACACATTGCCAAGTTGCCATAACTAAAACCTGTTTTAAACGTGCTACTTTTTTTACTTTTTATAGTTTTTTTTATAATTTTGTTAAGTAACTTAAAGGCGATAGGCGATCGCCGGATATGATAAATGGCGGGTTTTACAGTTAAATCATTGTTTTTATAACAATCGGGAGAAGAAATGGACGCTATATTCAACACTTTGGGCAGTATCAATTGGGAAGTTATTTTTCAGCTAACTTCTGTTGCACTCATTATGTTAGCTGGTCCTGCGGTCATTTTTGTGTTGGCATTTCGCAACGGCGACCTATAAGAGTGCTGAGTCTTGGGTGCTGAAGTCCTGAGTGACAATGACTCAGAGTTCAGCACTCAGTTCTGATAAAGCTTGAAGAGCAATTTGAATAATCATGTTGTATTGGGGTTGAGACACGTCAACCTCGGTTGCTTCTTGGCGGTTGGTTCCTAGTAAGCCGATGGTGTTTCCTAGCGGAACAGCTAATATTTTGCCGTCGGGATTTCCAATTCTTAATTCTGGTAAAGAACTGTTGTTATAGATTCCACAGGTGTACTGTCTTTGATTGTACTCAATAGTAGTTCTTAACGGTAGCGAATGAGTCGCAAAAAAAATGTGCGAATAGCTTGGAAGCCTAACGCCGAGTAACTCCAACTCGATAGTACTGTTGCCATTAAAATTGTTTTCTCTAAGTTTGTAAGCAATGTCAAGTCGTGGCGGTAGAGGAAAATAGTCACGCCAGCGCCAGGCGATCGCCTTAATTTTGTACTCTAAACCATCAAGAGTTTGTGATAGTGTCAGCTTAATATGACCCTTGCCTACAGTTTGTTGTTCAGTGACGCGAACATTAGGTGTCCAAAAGACTGGATCTGGGTTGTCTATCCCGCAAGGTTCCAAAACATTCAGCTGTTGATAAAACTGAAGATGAATTTGATTGAGGTTGGCTTGAGTGTCAATCTTCAAAAGTGGTTTGAGGTGCTGGGGTTCAAGACATTTGTTAGCAAACTTACTAAGGCGCGATCGCAATGCATCCAAATTCTGGGATGGCAAAGAAAATCCCCCAGCGGCTTTGTGTCCGCCAAATTTGCCCAGCAAGTCCTGACAATATTCCAAAGCATCAAAGACGTGGAACTCTGGAATTCCACGCGCTGAACCGCGAATATGCGTCTCATCCTCATATGTGCCAATAAACACCGGAACACCGTAGCGTTCCACCAAGCGAGAAGCAACGATACCAATCACACCATGATGCCAGTTCAATTGTACAATGACGAGTACCCGGTCTTGCTGTAGAGAGGTGAGATATTCTGTTTCTACAATTTCTATTGCTTCTTGCTCAATTTGCGCACACATTTCCTGACGCTGGCGGTTAATTCCTTCGCACTGCATCGCCCTTTCTAGCGCTATCCCCATATCATCAGTAGTTAGCAATTCGATCACAATCTGCGGATCAGCAATACGACCAATCGCATTAATTCGCGGACCTAACCGAAAGCCAATATCCTCTGGCTTTAGAGTAGACGCCGAGACGCGCAGAAGTGGTGACGCGGAGAGTTTTTCTAAGGTATTCCCCGTGTCCTTTCCTGTTGACTGTACCCCAGACATCTGAATCAGCGCCTGTACACCAGGAAGTTTGGATTTGGGTAACTGCTGCAAACCACTCTTCACCCAGTGGCGGTTTACACCAGTCAAGGGGGCTAAATCTGCAATGGTTCCCAATGTAAAGAGTTCTAACATTGAGGTTAATATATCATCATGAGCCTGTCCGAGTTTTTGAGCGAGGGACACAGCCAAAATATAGGCAACGCCAACACCAGCAATACCCCGATAAGGTGAGGATTCTCGTATAAGTTTGGGGTTGAGAATGGCGTGTGCTGGAGGTAATTGTTGAGGAATGTCGTGGTGGTCGGTGATAATAACTTTTAGACCAAGTTCTCTGGCTCTGGCAATGGGTTCAAAAGCTGAGATGCCATTATCTACAGTGAGAATCAATCCTACGCCTTCGCTGTGGAATTCTTCAATAATGCGTTGATTGATACCGTAACCTTCATGCATCCGACTAGGGATAGCATAATCGACTTGAGCACCCAGCCACCGCAGACTGCGCAAAAGTAAAGCAGTGCTTGTCATCCCGTCAGCATCATAGTCACCGCAGATAGCAATTTTTTCTTGAGAGGCGATCGCCTTGTGCAATAACTCCAAGCTGATTTCCAAATCAGGAAAGTCATCTAAAGGTGAAGGTAATTCTAAGTATCCTGAATTTAAAAAAGCTTGTGCTTGTTCAGGTGTTTCAATACCGCGATTTATCAGCAGCTGGTTGATTAAGGGTGGTAAATTTGTAGTTTCTGCCAGCTTTTGCGCCACTTCTGTTTTTTGAGGGGAAATTTGCCACCTTTGATGAGGTAGTCGTTGATGTGGACGGGAAAATTCAGGCGTGGATTGTTCTAACACAGTTCAAACTTCCTCTGGCGGTTTTGAAGGAGGCAAAGCCTATCTTTATTTATCTCCCAAGAGTGTGCTTTCAGTCTATATTGAGAGTGCAGTTACCAATACAACAATACTATTTCAATGCTATTTCAATAAAAGGACAGAATTTTTGTAGGATGCGTTAGCCCAGAGTACAGCATCTGTATTTTAAAGAGAAATGGGGTGCAATATAGGAAATTAGAAAGCTTTTTAACTTGATTTTTAACTTATATGAAGAAACAAAAAATATTCACAAAATTCTGCCTGAAGTACTTAGGATGCGTTAGCCCAGAGTACAGCATCTGTATTTTAAAGAGAAATGGGGTGCAATATAGGAAATTAGAAAGCTTTTTAACTTGATTTTTAACTTATATGAAGAAACAAAAAATATTCACAAAATTCTGCCTGAAGTACTTGGGGCAAAGTTTACTAGCAGGGTTTTTGTGCTTATTATTGAGTTTTAAAAGTTATGCCCAACTACCTCCAAGATTTACGGGATTAGCTCCCAATTCTCCCTTCGGCCTAGAATTTGGTTATAGTGATCCAAAAATTGTCGGTCCTATTTCTCAAGAGCTTGGAGTCAAATGGGTTCGTGGTATACAAGTCGAGTTTGACTCATGGAATGGTGATCCTAATATCGTGAGAAAAAGGATAGAAACTTTAAAAAGTTATGGTGTATCTACCTTACAAACTCCTTTTTATCCATCAGATTGGAAAGAAGACAAATTAGGTCCTCCAAAAAACATGGATGCTTATGTACAAAAATTTTATGACTGGGTAGCAGCCACCCATGATTTGATGCCTTATTATGAGCATTGGAATGAACCATGGGTTGATGAGTGGGCATGGAACGGTGGTACTGCTGAAGAATACAGAGACATGATTAGACGAATTTGGAAAAAGGTAAAAGCTGATTTTCCAAATGTTGATTTAATTGGTGGAGGTTCTTTAGCCTATAACAGAGATATTATGTATGCTAAAAGACATGATATAGGGTATGTTGATGGCTCTGTAAACCATGCGTATGCTTTTCCGAGTCCAAGTACCTTTCACAGCGTAGTCATGCAATTATTGTTAGATAAAAAATATTCTAAAACGCAAGGTAGGGCAGGAGCGTGGCAAACAGAATTTGGAACATTTCGTGAGATGTTTTCCTCAGATAAAGATATCTGGGTAGCCCGTACGATACCTTCTAGTTTCCTGCTGCATATGCTGGCTGGTTATTATGCTCAAAGACCAGTAAGAGCTTTTTGGTTTAACTGGAGTGGGCATGGAATGCACGATATTAAAGACAATAATGCTGCCAAGGATGCATATAAAACTATGACTCGGGTCTTGGAAGGAACCAAGATAGTAGCTGATGTCTTTCCTCATTCAAAATCAATGTGGGGAATCGTTTTTGAAAACGATTATTCAGTAGATAATCGTGCTAGAGCAGCGGTATTTGTTAATGGTCCATTTTATGGTGATATTGGTAATCCCTGGAATCCTAATGGAGGTAGCCAGGCTAAAGGTAAGATTCCTTCTGATGAATATTCTGGGACTCTATCTCTTCGTGGAGCAGGCGTACAGGTCTACAATTACAGAGGAAATAGAATAAACAATTTGAATAACATTCCTCTGAATCCAGTAGAAGTCGTTTATATAGTAGCTGATATGCCAGCTTCAAAGTTAAAGCAGATATTGCAAAATGCTAATTTTCAATTAAAAACAGAAGTAAAAGTCACAGCATTATCTTTATCAGGACCTGTGAGAAAAGGAAGAACTATTGAGATAAAAGTAGAAAATGTCGTTAATAAACCTCGTAGCGGAACATTAACAATCACTCCTCCCAGTGGATGGAATTTATCTACAAATAGTGTAGTTTTTAAAGATTTACAACCAGGAGAACAAAGAATTATAAGTTTTCCAATAAATTCTTTTTCTCCAAAAAATGATAATAATTACAATATTAACTACTCTTTATCCATAAATGGAAAATTGTCACCCCAAACAGGTTCCTGGAAAATCCAATCAGCGTATGCTCCTAAGAAAACGATAAATATAGATGGTAATTTAAATGACTGGTCTGATGTCATTGCTACAAGTATGGGTGATGGAGTATATAAGTTGAAATTGGCATGGGATTCAAACAACTTATATTTTTCTGGGGAAATTAGTGATGATAATCATGCTCCATTTCCTCCATTTAATCCCACTTTTGAATGGTTCAGAAAAAATAGAGTTGATGGGGCTAAAGGTGATGATAATAGAGATGGTTTATTTATTAATATTGATTGCATAAAAGATAATCCTGATGACTTGCTCAAAGGTCATGTACTTTATGAAAAAGCTTTGGCTGCAGATGTAGATTATGAATTTTTTGCCACCTATAGTACGGGAAACAACAGTGAGTTGTGGCGATATCGTGCTCCTGGCACAAATCATCAGGGATATTATCCAACCAATGCAACTCTAAATCCACCTCTTATGAAAATGGATGCAAGTCCATCAGGTGGAACAGAAGGAAAGATAAAATTTACTCGTTCTGGTAATAAAACAATCTATGAGGGAGCGATTTCTTTAAATGTCATGCCTGAATTAAAATCAGAATTAAGTAAATTGGAAGCAGGAAATTATTATTTCCCTAACCTTGCATGGCGTGTCAATGGAGGAAATCAAGGGAAAAAATTCTGGACCATTGAGTCAGGACAATGGGAAGAAGGTGGCTATGGCTTTGTCCCACAATGGTTATCAGGAGGCTTGGCGAACGGAGGACGGGTGATTAGTCGTTGGGCTTTTGTGAATGGAGATGGAAATACATTGCCAGATGTATCAACTACATTGCAGAAATAGAGAGGGATATTAAAATATATTAACTCGACCATCATCACGAATGTAGACTGTGCGATCGCCTGGAGTTCGCCAACTCGGACGGAGTTCCACCCGTAATGTCGCAAAGTTGGGTTTGGAGGCGATCGCCTTTAAAGATAACCCTGCTTCATTCCAGAACACAACAGACACATTTGGTTCTGTGCTGTCTCCTTGCTCTAACTGTAATTTCTGTCCTGGTTGTAGGGAAAGTACAGCAGTACTATATGGTTTTTCCAGTTTTACTAAGTTAGGTGTGCCATTGATAACTTCCACTCGGATGAGTTGACCTGGCTTAAATTCTATTGGGTGTGGACCACATTTAGAAGCACAAGTCCCAGCAAGTGAAGGAGTGAGGTTATTGGATGCACCCATAAGAAGGGCTGTTGCAACTATCGTTGCAGATAAGAATTTTGGCACGGAATCTATTTAATCAAATGTAGATTTGAATACCAAAGCTAACATGACACAAAATAAATCGTGTAGGATTTTTGCCAAAAATTTTACAAAAGAGGCAGTTGAGTATTTCTACTGCCTACCGATAGAGGATTCTGTGTCTCCTGTTCATGAGTAGCTGATTCTAGCCACACTTCCATATCATCTTCTAGCAACTTGTGTGCTGCTTCCAGCATTGATTCTGCTATATCCTTCAAGTCTTCGCGGTTGTTCAAGTAAGTTTTTAACGCTTCCATGGGATCGATGCTGTTACTTGCGCTCAATTCTGGAACACGGGGTCGAGCTAACTGGCTGACCAATTCTGGTTGAATGGTGTAGGTATGCGCTGAAGTTAAAGCACTATGGAGTGAGGCGTTATCAATCAAATCCAACTGTTCAGAGCGAAGTTTGTAAATTAGCCGCACGACAGCATCTTGGAGCTCGTGCTTAGCTATGGCTTTCATTAGCGCCGTCTGCGGATCTTCAGCCTTGGAGATATCTACCTCAATCGTCTGGAAAGACCGTACTGGTAATGGACAAAATTCCCAATTGACACGACCCTTTTCTAGTTCGACTAGCACATAACCTTTGTCTTCCTTTTCTTCGCTAAAATCTACCCGCTCAATACTCCCAGGATAAATCACTGGAGGGTCATTCGATTTATTCAGATTTTGATGGCGATGGATATGTCCTAGCGCTACATAATCAAAGCAGGGTCGCGCTATCAAAGATAGAGGAAGCGTAAAGCCTTTACCAACAGCTAAGAAGCGTTCCGCTCCCAAGCTAGCATTGTCCGTCATTAAGTGACCTAAAAGAACAGTAGGCACGTTGGGATCAAGGCGGCGAGTTTCTGCTTCCAGGACGATCCGCAGACGTTCAATAAGTAGTTGGTTAACCTCCACCACAGATAAACCTTCTGTCTCTTGGCGAGTCATCAACGTAGAACGGGTTAGCCAAGGGAGGGTGACAACCTGCACCAAACCATTACGGGTTTGGATGCAATGAGTGGTTAATGTATCACCTACAACAATGCCTGGAACTCCTAAGGTACGGTAAATACATAGACTAGCTCCACCCTGTCCTTGGGAGTGTTGGTCGTGGTTACCCACCAGCAGCACTGTGGGGATATTGGCATCTACTAGGCGGCGAAACTGACCAGCAAAAGCTTCTTGTACATAGGGGGGAGGTGTCGCATCGGGAAAGGCATCACCGCCAAAAATGACCAAATCCACTGGTTCTGCCAGCGATCGGTCAACACATCGAGACAAAGTATTGACAAAATCCTCAAAACGTGTATTCAATCCTGTCTCAGGATTAATTCGTCCGTGGGAAAAGCCACTTCCCATGTGGATGTCGGAAAGGTGGAGGATTTTAATCATATTTGTCCTTTGTTGTTGTTGACGGCTCCCCGTCCTGAAGTCCGGGGATTCTTGGATCAATGGGAGTCCAGCGACTTTACCCTCACCAAAATTCACTGCGATGCGCCCCACCGCTGTATGCATAGAGAAAATTCTTTTGCTCCCCAGGAGCCAAAACTTTTTCAGGAAACTACGCCCATTGCGAGACAGGTTCCTCTGCCGCAGCGCGAGACTCTGCCTGTGTAGCGAGTCTTTCTATCGTATCAAAAGTCGCCCTGGAAGGACGAGGCTTGTATCCCATATTTTTGGTCATTTGTCCTTAGTCTAAATCCTGACTAATGACTAAATGACCAATGACTGGTAACTAAATATGAATTCCACACTCGGTCTTACCAGTTCCCCGCCAACGTCCAGCGCGTTCATCTTCACCTTCGCCTACTGGAGTTGTGATGGGTTCATCGCCAATACTGGGATAACCTTGGTCGTGAAGTGGATTGTAAATCACGCCATGTTCAGCAACGTACTCCCAGCTTTTTTCGCGTGTCCAGTTCGCTAGCGGATTGACTTTTATGCGGTTGTTGCTATCAAGTTCAAAGATGGGCATATTGGCACGGGTGACAGCTTGGTCGCGACGACGTCCGGTAATCCAAGCAATAGTATTGAGTTCAGCTAAACCCCGTTGCAAGGGTTCGATTTTGGTGAGATCGTGGAATTTGAGAATATCTTTGTCCCAAAGTGCTTCGCCGTATTTTGCTGCAAAGGCTTCGCGGGTATCTACGTCTGGAGTTTTGTAAACTTGCAAATCCAAATTGTAAACTTCTTTAGCTTTAGCAACGAGTTCTAAGGTTTGTGGAAAGTGGTGTAGTGTGTCAAGAAATACTACAGGAACTGGGTGCTTGAGGTCACGGTAGAGAATATCGGTGATTATCAGGTCATCTACATTAAAGGCGCTAGTTTGCACTAGTCCAGTTGGAATGTTCTCCACAGACCATGCCAATATCTCTCTTGGAAAAGCAGTTTCAAATTTCTGATTCAGTTGCTCTAAGTCAAAAGAGGTGGTTTGGGGTCTAGATGCTGTCGAAGAAGTCATCAATTATTCTCCAGTCCAATAGTTCCTTGCGTGATTAAGCTTAATTCTACACTACAAAGGCACATACATCGGTCGGAATTTAGTGAATACCATATTTAGGTAATATTGCCAAGAGGAAGTCATCAGCAATTCATAAGGTACGGCATTCAAAAAGATAGAAACGCGCCTGCGCTTAAGCAGCCCGCCTGTTGACAGCTTGTGAGATTTGGAGTTCGGGAGACATGTAGAACTCAGTCAGTGACATTTGTAACAAGTTATCTAGAAAACTATGTATTTTGAGACAGTATTGCAAAACGTTGCAAAATACTTTATTTTGACTTAAGTCTATACTACTAAATTTACTAAGATAATTTACATTTTTTTAAGTTTTAATATCTTTCTATTTCTATATATGGCAATCCTGATATCTTCAATAGAATACTTAAAAATTGAAGAGGCTGATAAATGAACGATTTTAAAACTCCAAACTCATTAAACCAGTCTTTAGTTATGGGCGTTTTGGTCATGTTGACCAGTGCAGGCGTTATCACTATCATGAATCTTTTCTAAGGCAATCATTGTAATTTTTATCAAAATAACTTTACAAAGCCCCTCTCAACATTGAGAGGGGCTTTTACATTGAGGATTATTGACTGTCTTGAAAGGTTGAAGCAAATGCGAATCATCTTATATAGCAAGCCAGGTTGTCATTTGTGTGAGGGCTTACAGGAAAAGCTTGAACAGATACAAAATCTCAAATTTGAGCTAGAAATTCGGGATATTACAACTCGTGATGATTGGTTTCAAGCTTATCAATATGAGGTGCCAGTGCTTTTTTTAGCAGACAGGAGAAGCAAAGGCATAGAAGATGCAGGAAACGAGCGCCCTTTACCTCGACCTTCTCCTAGGGTAACAGTACAGCAGTTGGAGAGTACACTTAAGAAGTATTTATAACGTAATCCTAAGTGATTATACTATATTTCCATCTGCTCTCTGTAGTTTCAATTTATTCTTACCCAGAGAGACTTTCTGTTCTATTTGTACATAAAAAAGCGCTTGAGATTTTCTTCACACAAGCGCTTTCTCTGTATAATTTGGTACCAATTCACTTGTTTGATGCAACATTTGGAACCCGCAACATTCCCTCAGCGAGACGAATTGCGAATATGATTTGTGGCAAACATATGGTGAAGTGGTATCACTCCTTGCACAGATAAAGAATATCTCTTCTCCCATGAAACTCGTAATCTGTTGAGTGACAGTTTATCAACTGACCCTGGTAGACTAGTGACGAGTTTAGCCATTGTGGAAATTATTTTTAATACTTTTTTTAACATGAAAGTCAAGAGAAGGATGAAACTATATTGATAGAATTTTATGTGTAAAATTCAAAGTTTTTTCAATTTTTAATTTTTGTTTTTCTTTCTTATTCTCAGTATTTATGTGTCGGTATTAACCTATTAATTTAAAATTGACTAAGTCATAATCATTTATTACTGAAGAGCAAGAGGATTTCAGGGTAAACTGAATGCAAATTTTCGTTCCTGGGCGTCTTTGTCTATTTGGCGAACATAGCGATTGGGCTGGGGGATACCGTCGTCTCAATCCTGATCTGGAAATGGGCTACACGCTGCTTGTGGGTACCAATCAGGGACTATATGCTGAGGTAAAGCATCATCCAAACCAGCTTGTTCTTCACTCCATCCTCAGTTATGGAACCCGTGAAACTCTGACCTTGCCCATGGAAAAAGAAGCTTTACTATCAGAAGCTAAAAAGGGCGGTTTTTTCAGTTATGCGGCTGGAGTCGCTTACCAATTTCTTGCTCACTTTGATATATCTGGGCTGGAAATTAATAATTACCTAACAGATTTACCAATTCAGAAAGGGCTATCATCTAGTGCTGCGATTTGCGTGCTGGTAGCCCGATCATTTAACCAAGTGTACGACTTAAAAATGACTCTCCAGAAGGAAATGGAGTTGGCATATCTGGGGGAGATAACCACACCTTCCCAATGTGGGCGGATGGATCAAGCTTGTGCCTATGGAAATCGTCCCATTGCTATGATATTTGATGGTCCTCACTCTCAAATCACAGAGTTAAAGGTATCGAAGGATTTGTTCTTTGTGATTGTGGATCTCGGTGCTACAAAAAATACTCAAACAATCCTTAACAAACTCAATGAGTGTTATCCCTTCGCTACTAACAAAGTGCAAGCAAATGTTCAGAAATACCTCGGTTGTATCAGCTATCAAATAACCCAAGCAGCGGTTGATGCTTTGCAAAAAGGTGATGCTGAACAAATTGGTCTTCTTATGAAACAAGCGCAGGCAGAATTTGACAAACATTTGATACCCGCCTGTCCTGAAGAGTTAACTGCACCTTTACTACATCAACTTTTGGAGTATGAACCCATCCAATCTTATAGTTTAGGTGGCAAGGGTGTAGGTTCACAAGGAGATGGCACTGCCCAGTTTATTGTTAAAGATGAAGAGAGCCAACAAACATTGATCGAAATTATTGAGCATTATTTTCCACAAATGCAATGTTTAAAACTGACAATTTATGCAACAAAATAAGGTAAAAAAAGCTGTTATTCCAGCTGCTGGCTTCGGAACTCGATTGTTTCCGGCCACTAAAGTTGTTAAGAAAGAACTGTTTCCAATTATTGATAAAGATGGCAGAGCAAAACCTGTCATTCTGGCAATTGTTGAAGAAGCGATAAGTGCCGGAATCGAAGAAGTTGGGATTGTGGTGCAATCATCAGATAAAGAAATTTTTGCAGATTTTTTTAAAAATCCACCAAACAAAGAACTTTTCAACAAACTTTCTCCTCAAAATCAAGAATACAGCAAATATCTTCAAGAATTAGGTTGCAGAATCACTATTTTGACGCAGGATGAACAAGAAGGCTACGGTCATGCTGTTTTCTGTGCCAAGGAATGGGTGAAAGATGAGCCATTTTTGCTCATGCTAGGTGACCACGTTTACTCATCAGAAATTGAAAAATCCTGTGCGAGTCAAGTTATAGATGTTTACGAACAAGTCAATCAAAGTGTTGTTGGATTGACAGTCATGCCAGCAAATATCATCCATAAAGCTGGCTGTGTTACAGGAATTTGGCACTCCTTGAACTCACTTCTTTCACTGACGCAAGTTTATGAGAAACCCACAATAGAGTACGCCCGCCAATATTTGCGTGTAGAGGGAATGGTAAATGATGAGTTTCTCTGTATCTTTGGGTTATATGTGCTGACACCGAAAATATTTGACTTTTTGGAGGAACATATTAAGCAAAATTTTCGGGAACGGGGAGAATTTCAGTTAACATCTTGTCTTGATAGATTGCTTCAAGAACAAGGAATGACAGGATATGTTGTGAAAGGAAAGTGTTTTGACACAGGATTACCAGATGCGTATTGGCAAACAATGATTGATTTTAGAATTTAGATGTTTGTTGTTGACAATCAACCTGCTTTAATCTGACTTGGAGCGACTAACATATTACTCATGGATATTAACAACATAAGGAACCAAAAAGGAAAGTCAGAGAAAAAAGGAACCTAGAAATTTATTCCTTATGGCTGAATGCTTGTGCCGCAAGCAATGCTAACGCCGCCGTACCAGCGATCACACCCCACTTGAGGAAAGGATTTTTATCTAGCCAGTCAGAAACGCTAGGTATAACTAACTTGCTAAAGTCTCCCTCAACTGTGTCGTGTTCAGGAACAGGTTGATAAAAGTTGTTAGGTGCATCTTCAGACTTTGGCTCAGAAGTACGTTGCAAGTTGAAGCCGATGCGCAGTAACAGTGAATCTACTAATGATGGTGAGAGCCATTGTAGCAAATCTAGTACCTTAGCTGCATCCCCAACTAAGAAATCACGAGTTGGATGTTCGGCTGCGTAAACGATGGCATCAGCAACAAGCTTAGGATCGTAGTAAGGTGGTATCCCTGATGGTTTAACACCTAACTTGGTGCGAGCATTGTTCCAGAAGGGTGTGTTGATGACCGCTGGCTTCACACTCGTTACACTGATGGGGATTTGCTCGTGTTGCAACTCCACGCGCAAGGCTTCGACAAAGCCTTCTATGCCATGCTTAGCTGCGGAGTACGCACTCTGGTATGGAAATGATCGCCTGCCCTCAATCGAAGAAATATGGATCAGTGCTCCCCGCCCCTCACGCTTAAGATGGGGTAACGCCGCCATTGCACCATAGACTTGTCCCATGAGGTTAACGTCAATGATGCGCTTAAACTCCTCAGGTGTAACATCCTCAAAAAGCGCGAACAGAGAAATAGCGGGAAGATGTACCCATGTATCAATTCGCCCATAGACCTCTACAGTTTTGTCTGCGATCGCCTTAACTTGCTCAAAGACTTCCACATCGGCGACAAAATAAGTAGCCTCTCTACCAAAGCCTCGAATTTCCTCGACTAAAGACTTTAGCTTTGACTCATCGCGAGCAGAGACAACTACCTTTGCCCCGCGTCTAGCAAACTGGAAGGCTGTCTCACGTCCGATGCCGCTGGAAGCTCCAACGACCGCAACGACCTGCTGATTGATTGACTTGAGTTGCATAGGTGCTACTCCTTAAAAGGGATTGCGTATTAGGTACTAGGTATTGAAAAAACTCTTTCCCAGTCCTAGTTTCTAGTCAAAGGTGACAAGCAAGAAACTCATTCAACGTGTAGGCAAACAATTCGGGACGCTCGACTTGGGGTAAGTGACCGCTACTGGGTATGAAAGCCAGGTGTCCTTGCTTTAGATGCTTGACTGCCTCTTGAGCTTGGTAATTTGGCACAACCAAGTCATTCGTACCCCATAAAATCAGAGTCGGCATCTGTACCTGGGGTAGAGATTCGAGTACCACCCGGCGTTGTCCTAATGGAGATACTTGGGAACGCAGTATAGATAAATTTGCTTCCAGGAAGCCAGGAAGAAGCGCCATTTGTTCCTGTTCTGCCAGCCATCCATCAGGAATTTGGGAGGGATGAGCAAAAAGCAAGACCGCTCGTGACCAAGCCCTTTGCCTTGCACCCAAAGGTGTTTTACTCCAGGCGATCGCAAACTCCCCGTACCCAGGCAAAGTCAAACTTGACAGGACTGGGTTGACAAATCGACCAAATGCCATACTGTCTACGAGTACTAGTGCTGCTACTTTTTCGGGATTTGACAGCGCAAAGCGTAGGCAAATCAAACCACCTAAGGAGTTGCCCACCAGCGCGACTCGTTGGACTTTTAGAGTATTGAGAAAATCGACCAAGAACTGTGTCAGAAATTCAAGCGAATAATTGCAGTTAGGTTTAGCACTATCGCCGCAACCTGGTAAGTCTGGGGCTATAACACGATGCCTAGTTCCCAGGATAGGTAACACCCAAGACCAATCAACAGCACTATCACCAACTCCATGTAGCAGCACCAACGGTGGGTCAATATCACCCGCGCTCAAGTAGCGAATATTGAGTTTACCTACATCTATTTGCTGCTCTTCAAATCCTATGTCCACAATGACTCCAACTATAGCGAATAGCAATAACGCTGTTAATTGCGCTCATTATTCCCGACGAATACACCATATCTACCGCATACCTATTTAGCCAACTAACATAGGTTGTGTTTTTTCAGCAGATAATAAAGTTGCCGCCAAGACTTTCTCTGTTGAGAACAAAATAGTTTAGTGTAAAATTGGGCAATTCTTTTGTTCCCAATCCCTAATGTCTTTCCTATTGTTTGGCTTCTACGGGACGTTCGTCGGGAACAAACTCTCCAGGAGTTGTTTCAATGGCTGGTCTGGTAATTTCAGCTCGAGGTACGGGCAAGTCGAAATTCGGACCTCTACGAATAATGCGACTACCAAAATAAAGGTATGCAATTAGCAACAAGATGTAAGTCACTGTAAAAGCTGTGAGGGATGTCAGAACATGACTAGCAGGAACATCAGAGGCAGAATCTACAGTGCGAATTTCTCGATAGAGTGTCCATGGCTGTCGCCCAACGCAACGCACTATCCAACCCGTATCAATCGCAATGAATCCCAAAGGAGCCGCAAACATCCAGGCACGCATCAGCCAACGCTGCTGACTCATCTTCTCTTGCGAAAGCCTGCCCAGTAGCCAGTAGAAAATAGTAATGAACACTAATCCAGCCAAGAAAAAACCAATAGCAACCATCGTGCGGAAAGAATAGTAAATGACACCAACAAGGCGTGGACGGTCTTCTGGTTTCCACTCCTTCAAACCCAGTACTGGCTCAGATAACTTTTGTTTAAGCTCCAAAATATATCCCAGTGCATTGGGAATAGCAATTTCCCAATCGTTTCTCTCTGCTTTATTGTTTGGTAACGCCAGCAGGCTCCAATCGCCAGACTCTCCCCTCGGAATTGTATTCCACTGTGCTTCCATTGCCGCTAGTTTTTCAGGTTGATAGCGATAGACTTGTTCAGCATTCAAATGCCCTACATAAATTTGTAAGGGAGCAACTATGATCGCCGCAGCTACAGCAATCTTGAAGGACTTGGAAAAGAAGTCAGGATGGCGATTCCTGAGAATATACCAAGCACTAATCCCCCCTACAACAAACAAGGACGTTTGTAGCGTTGCTAGGAACATATGGAGAACGCTGTTCGGCATAAATGGGTTGAGGATTGCCTGGAAGTAATCGTGAACCACAAACTTACCATTGACCATTTCTCCGCCTGTTGGTGTTTGCATCCAGGAACTCGCTGTCAAAATCCAAACCGTGGATAGGTTTGCGCCAATTGCCACCAGAATTGTCGAGAGATAGTGAATTACCGGATTGACACGTTCCCAACCAAAGAGCATGATGCCCAGAAACGCAGCTTCTAGCATAAATGCCCAAGATGCTTCAAACCCAATAACACTACCAAAAAAGTTGCCAACCGCTTCCGAAAATCGTGCCCAGTTGGTACCAAACTGAAATTCCATTGGAATGCCGGTTGCGACACCAACGCCGAAGTTAAGAGCATATAATTTAGCCCAAAAGCGAGCATGGTAGTAATAGTCAGGATTGCGGGTTTTCAACCACAGTCCTTCAATAATGACTAAATAAATTCCCACGCCTGTTGTTAGTGTGGGCCAAAGCATATGGATGCAAGCAGTCAGTGCAAACTGCATCCGCGACAGTACGACTGTATCCGAGAGAAATTCCATAATGGCATCTCTTGATTGAGCCAGAGAGTATCAATCTTTCTCAATATGAGTAAGCGGAAGTGATCGCATCTTCATCTATCCTCAGACTAATAGTCAAAAAGTTTTAACTATACGGAGTGACAAGCTACGCACTCGCGTTCGGCGATGGTCTGTATGACCCACTTGGCGATCGCCTTCTCACTATCAGCCATTAGATATACATCTCTAGGTTGAAATTTTACGTATTAGTAATACAATCTTGATGTCCTCATATCCGGCAGTTTATGCGTTTTTTTACACATAGTCGCCATTGGGTATTCCTAACGCTTTGTGTGATTGCAGTTATTGCAGCGTGTACGGCATTTCCTGGAAAACGCACTCAGCAAGCAACACAGCACAATATGGTTATTTTTGTTGCCGATGGGCTGCGTCCAACTTCAATAAATGCTACCGATACCCCAACGATGAACGAAATTCGGGAAGGGGGCGTAAAATTTACCAATAGTCACTCTTTGTTTCCTACTTTTACCACCGCTAACGCTTCAGCGATCGCCACCGGGCACTATCTGGGTGATACGGGTGACTTTAGCAATACTATCCAAGTCAACGCTCCGGTCAAAAGTGCGAAAAATAGTCTTGTTCCCTTCCTAGAAAATAATGCTGTTCTCCAAGAAGTTAACAAACAGTTTGGCGCTAACTACCTCAATGAACAAACTCTGCTAGAAGCTTCCAGAAAAGCAGGTTTCAGCACTGCGGCTGTGGGCAAAATTGGACCTGTTTTGATTCAAGATGTTACTTTGCAAAAGGGCGAACCAACCATCATTTTTGATGACGCTACCGGCACACCTACGGGAATTTCTCTCACTCCTGAAGTGAGTGAACTGCTTGCCAAAAATTCATTGCCAACAGCAACACCTTCACGAGGTAGCAACGGCAAACCTGGCGACAGCAAAACTCCAGGTACCAAAGTTGCAAATACAGTTCAGCAGCAATATTTTGCTGATGTGACAACTAAGGTTATTCTGCCACTCTTCAAGCAGCGGCAAAAACCTTTTGTGTTAGTCTATTGGTCTCGCGACCCAGATGGTACACAACATCATCACGGCGATAGCCTTAACCAACTTGTTCCTGGCATTAATGGTCCTACAGTGCAGGCTGCCCGCCAGAATGTTGACAAGAACTTAGCTCAAATTCGTACTGCATTGAAAGATTTGGGCTTAGACAAAAGCACAAATATATTCTTAACTGCTGACCATGGCTTTTCAACTATTAGTAAGGAAAGTAAAACCAGTTATTCGGCAACGTTATCTTACCCGGATGTGCCAAAAGGTTTTGTTTCACCTGGGTTTGTGGCGATCGACCTTGCCCATGAGTTGAAGCTTTCTCTGTTTGACCCAGATAATAAAAATGCTCTCATAGATCCCAATAAGGGTCAGTTTTCTAAAAACAGTCTTATTGGTAAAGACTCCAAAAAACCAGATGTCATTGTTGCCGGCAATGGCGGTTCGGATTTGTTGTATCTGCCTAATGAGACAAACAAAAAAGCGACTGCTAAAAAGATTGTAGACATACTACTAAAACAGGACTATGTCAGCGGCATATTTGTAGATGATTCTTTAGGAAAAATTCCTGGGACCTTATCTTTGGAGGCGATCGCTCTTCGAGGCGCAGCACGGACTCCCAAGCCATCCATTTTGGTGAACTTTCGTTCCTTTGATACAGGTTGTGGCAATTCTACCGCCTGTGGTGTAGAAGTCGCGGATACAGCCTTGCAGCAGGGACAAGGAATGCACGGTAGCTTCAGTCGTGCTGATACTTACAATACGATGGCAGCAATTGGACCTGATTTTAAACAAGGCTATGAAGACAAATCTCCAGTGAGTAACGCAGATGTGCCACTAACCGTGGCAAAGATACTGAATTTGAAGTTGTCCACTCAGGGAAAGCTGGTTGGTCGGGTGTTAAGTGAAGCGCTGGTTGGTGGACCTGAAAGTGTTCAGTATAAGTCTTTTATTTTGAAATCTCCATCTGCTGCTAATGGTTTGCAGACCATCCTCAAGTATCAAACAGTTGGAAAAACACGCTACTTTGATGTTGCTGGGTTTCCAGGGCGTACGCTTGGATTGTGAGCTAAAGACTTGCTCCCCTGCTATCTAGCAACGATTTTTGATTCATATTCTAGGGGTTTGTGTTTAGAATGAATTTGAAACATCGCAAGCCCCTAACTTTCAGTGTTTGAATCAATCCCCAGTTCTGAATAACTGTGGCTTAACTGTTCCCAAAGGTTGCTGATTTGCTGGTAACAATCTTCTGCGGATAATTTTCCAAGAGTCTGTAAGTTACAAATGTAGCTAACTCGTGTTGCAAACTCTTGTAAGTTAGCGTTGAATACTAGATCCTGTGGTGTGAAAGGACCATGGTATCGTTGCATGGGATAGAGAAAGTCTTGTTTGTTTATTTGCTGTGTCATAATCTACCTCGTGTCAATCAAATGTCTCTAATCTCTTTGTATACTTATATAACAATCAAAACAAATAGTATTTCTTTTTAAATTCATAAAGATAATTGATTCTAAATGTAACACTTAAGCATGATGACTAACTGACAATAGTCTAGTTTCTAGAATATTGACAGCAGTTTTCTTGTGTGTGGGCATTGCCTACTCATATCTTAAATGTCCATTTATACGCTTTCATAGCAATGCCCATCCTGCTACAATTTGTGGTCAAATCATTTAAAAAGCATTGTAACTTAGCTCAGCAGCCCAAATTTTCTTTCATGCTTTGCTGTCATTTTGACTTAATTCTGAGCAAAATAAAGGAATTTTTCACGACAGCCTTACCACTTTTTATAGTTAATCTTCAATAGACATACAACTCTATAGGTGCGTTGTCAAGTAGTTGCTGATAGGAAGAATAATAAGAAAAAGTAATCGTCACTTTTGGAGAAGTTTCCGGTTTTGGCTTGAACTTGTACCTATAGTTTTGTAGTTCGATTTGCAGCACTTGCTAACAAAGCAACCAAACTAAACAAGGAAGCAGATGTGCATGGTAACTTTGAAACATCAATCATTAGCTATCGTTGGAGCTGTGCTTTCCACTTTGGGAACAGCAGAATTAGCAGGAGCAATAGTGACTGCTGGTGACTCACAATCTCACCAGCTAGTGCCTGGAGAGTTCAGCGGAGTTGTATCGATTAATACTGCCACTAATCACTGCACTGGCTCCTTGTTAAAGGGGGGTTTACATATTCTCACAGCAGCACACTGTATTACAGACGACAATGGTAAATTCAAAACCAGTGATTTAAACAAAACAAAGGCTACTTTCAACTTGTCTACAGGTTCAGTCTCAATACCTGTGACTGACTTTTTCGTACATCCTAACTACGACGGGAAGTTTTATAAAGGTAACGACATTGCTGTTTTGCGACTGAGTACATCAGCCCCAAGCCAAGCGCAACAATATGACATTTATCGTGCTCAAGATGAAGTTGGAAAAATTTTCACACAAGTAGGATATGGTTACCTTGGGAACGGATATGCAGGACAGGATACTCAGAGTAATCTTTCTCAGCTAGGTTACTTTGGAAAGAATCAGTTTGATGCTTCAGAAGGTATTTTCAATCCGCTGTTTAAGCAGCAATTACCTGACCTGACAAGCATGATTCCTGGAAGTCAATTGTTCTATGATTTCGATAGTGGAGTGTCCACAAATGATGCATTTGGTACTCACTTTGGTATCAAGAATTTGGGCTTGGGAAACGAAGAAAGCAATATAGCTGCCGGTGATTCAGGCGGACCTGCATTTATTGATGATTTGATTGCTGGTATCGCTTCCTACAGTTTTAGCGATTCGTTTGTTTTCCCAAGTGGAGTCCACACAGATTTAACCACGGGAACCGACAGCAGTTTTGGTGAATTTTCAGTGACAACACGAATATCAAATTATGCTCAATTTATTGATGCTGTCCTTGCTAATAAAGTTGTTTCTGCTGCACCTCTTCCATTACGTTTAACAACATTATTGCCAAGTGCAAGATTACAATCTTTTACATCACGGCAAGCTACAAACTCCACTCTAACAACTATTCCAGAATCTACCCCTATATTGGGGATGTTAGCCTTTGGCGCTGCTCTTGGCTTTGTGCGAAAAGGTCAAAAATCATGTGTCTACTTTAAGAAAAAAGAATCAATAAAAGTGCGTTAACGCAGTCAGGTAAACAATAGTTGATAGTTTGAGTTGGTGGAGAGTGCGATCGCATTCTCCACTCTTTTGGCTAGGTTCCGATGACAGATGTCATAGTTCACAGATGACATTTATAAGGACGGCAGGCTGAAAACCCTTGAGGATGTAACTGACTCAGGAAGTTACATCCATACTTTAGGCGTCGCGGGGTTCCGACTGGGACGCTGCGTATGCAAAGCTAACGCTTTAGTCGCCTATGAAGATTTAACTGTTAAGAACATGGTAAAAAATCATTGTCTTGCTAAGAGCATTAATGATGCTTCTTGGAGTCTTTTTCGTCGTTGGTTAGAATATTTTGCAGTTAAGTTCAATACTCAAGTTGTTGCCGTCAATCCTAGAATGACATCTCAGAAGTGTTCGGATTGCGGTCTAATTGTGAAAAAGTCTCTTTCAACTCGTACTCATAAATGTAGTTGTGGTTGCGAACTTCAAAGAGATGTTAACGCTGCTAAAAATATTCTGAATCTTGCAAAAGCTAGCTTGGGGCACAAGCAAAGTAACGCTACAGGACTAGTGACCTCTACTCTGCTTGGGGAAACCCTCGTAGAGCAAGTCACTAGGGTGAATGTAGAATCCCCTCGGCTTTAGCCAGGGGAGTGTCAATGGTATCCACAATAGCAATGGACAGTTAGTGGCGAGATAGTTAGTATTTCAATTTCTTTTGCCTACGGCTCCTATGTCACCTGTCAACTCAGCAGTAGCTTTACCTAATTATGCAATAAATCAAAAATATGATGAGCCATTTCTAATTTAGAACAAGGGGAAATTTCTCTTTTTTGTCCTTGCTTATCTAAAAATATGGCTTGATTATTATCACTACCAAAACCACTATTAGGTTCATCTATGGGATTTGCAACTATTGCATCCAAGTTTTTGCTGTACAATTTCTCTAATGCTGGTGTAACAATATCCCCTGTTTGTGCTGCAAAACCAATTAATTGCTGATGTGGCTGTTTGAGCCGGGCTAATTCTGCAACGATGTCTGGTACTGGTTCTAGCGGTAAGGATTGCGGAAGTGCTTTTTTTGCCAGCTTCTCTTTACTGTAGTACTGTGGCTTTACATCCGCGACTGCTGCCGACATAATAATCATATCTGCATTCGGTAAAAACTGTACCATGCTCGCTCGCATTTGTTCAGCACTCATAACAGGAATTGCTTGCACCCCCAAGGGGACATCCCAACTCGCTGGACCATGTACCAATGTCACTCTTGCCCCTCGATGCAGTGCTGCTTGTGCTAAAGCTAACCCCATTTTCCCTGTGGAAGGATTGCCGATAAACCTGACTGGGTCAAGATGCTCTCGCGTTCCTCCGGCACTAATTAATACCTGCTTACCTACCAAATCTCGTTTTCCGGCAGTATGTAACAACGATTGGACATAGGCAACAATTTCGGGTGGTTCTGCCATCCTACCAGCACCGACGCGATCGCACGCCAATAAACCCAATGCTGTATGCATACCATGAAAACGACTATCTGTCAATACCTGTTGCCAATTGCGCTGTACAACCTGCTGTTCCCACATATCAGTATTCATTGCAGGTGCAAGCAACACAGGACAAGTAGAAGCCAAAACAGTATTTGTTAGCAAATTGTCAGCTATTCCATGAGCTAACTTTGCTAATGTATTTGCTGTGAGAGGTGCAATAGCAATCAAATCTGCCCACTCACCTAAATCAATATGTAATGGACGTGAGTGAGTTGGTTGCCAAAAATGATCATCTGTATAAGCTGGATGGCGAGAAAGCGTCGCGAGAGTTAAAGGCGTGATAAATTGTTGTGCTGAATCAGTGAGAATGACTTTTATTTCCACTCCTATTTTAAATAAAGTGGAAACAACTTCACAAATTTTGTAGGCGGCGATACCGCCGCCTACGGCAATCAGAACCCGTCTTTTAAGAACCATTACGCCTCATCGTAGGGTTCTAAATCCAAAAGGTGAATGTATGGTTCAACTAACTCTGGACGCTGAAACGCGATCGCTCTGAGTAAATGCCAATCATTTAAACCCTCAAAAGCATTACTGTAATTATCTTGCTCCAGACGTATAGCTAACACTTCCACCTCTTGTGGAGTCATGGCAGCTATTTCTATCTTAGAAATGCTTAGAGTTTTCATTATGCTCGCCCCTCCCTTTACCAGCATTCGCATCCAGCATGGGTTAAGTTGCGCTTGGACGCAGCCACCCAATATATATTACTCACTTCGGAGCAATAATTTCGTGAAAATTTTCTGGATTTCTATCAGAATTTGTAAAAATTTTGTAACCCATACTAAGGGATGTTAAAAGAAAAGACAAATTATGAGCTTTTACACATGAGCAATAACAAAATTTCGTAACAGATCTAGCATTTGCGGTCTGATTTCATGACCCATATCAAACTCATAGTATTGTACTGTAGCTCCCAAAGATTCAAGTCTTTCTCGTGCTAAAAGAGCAGCTTGTAGTGGCACAACTGTATCTTGTCTGCCATGCATAATTAAAACAGGTGGGAGGGATGCCAAATTTTGTGTTTTTACATCTCCTGCGCCAGGCTGTAAATAGCCACTTAAAGATACTAAACCAGCTAGAGGTAACTTTAGTCCTACATCTAAAGTCATAGCCCCACCTTGAGAAAATCCGCTCAAAATTGTCCGTGATAAAGGTACACCAGTAGTACTCTCCAAAGATTGCAACCAGTCTATCAACAGTTGTCGACTTTCTGTTAAACCTTGATACATATTTTCTGTCTCAAGACTATACCATGCTCTGCCAATAGAAGAATAAGGATGGGGAAAAGGTGCATTAGGAAACACGAACTGATAATCTGGCAAATTCAAAAACGGCAACAAAGATGCGACATCTTCAGCATTAGCACCCCAACCGTGCAAAGTGACAATTAAACCCTTTGGTGGTTGTCCTGTTTTAGGAGGTACGTTAACAAATTCTAGAGTATCAGTCATGCGTTATTTATCCCTAATTCTCAGTCCTTAGTCATTCATGACAAGACAGATGACTAGGGACAACTGATAGTCAATCATAAAAGGTATGCAATGACAAGATAAAAAATTGTTTATCAACTGACAGTTAACTGTGTGCAAGCGGGTTGTTATGGGGCACTACTACAACGCACTTTTTCAACAACTTGACGAATTGCATCAATGACTAATTCTGGATCATCTAGTTGGATTGCATGTCCACTTTTATGAGCAACAATGTGAACGCCTTGGGGTGACTCATTGGCTAACTCTGCATGTAATTCTTGCAATTTCTGAAGCACCTCTTGTGTTATGTCGAAGTCTGGCTTTCCAGACGACAAGACAATTAGAGGAATGTCAGGAAATGGCTTTATCTTACGTGCCTGTTCAACCTGGTTCATGCTGACTGAAACCGCAGCAGATTCTTGAGCAAAGGTTTTCCCAAACTGAGTTTGAGAATAGAGTGCTTTAGCAAGAGGTCGCATTGAAGGTGGAAATTTCTGGAATAAACCAGCGGCAAAAGGCAAAGAATCAAAAGTAACGAGTAAACGAAGTAGACCGATGCGCCCCATAATTGGCACTACATGAACTAACAGCCCTTCAAGTCGTTTGTTTAATTCAACCCATTCGACTGGTGTCTCCTCGTACATTCTCTCATGAGCGACATCCACTAAAACCATCCCAGCTACTTCTTCTGGATAGTGATAGGCAAATAAGCGACTGAATAAACCACTTAAAGACATTCCCACTAAGACATAAGGCGGCTCAATTTCAGCCTCTCTCAAAAGTTGCCGCAACTCACTAACGACTTGTTCAGCTGTGCGGGGTTCTGAACTTAAATCACTCCAGCCATAGCCCGGTCTATCGTAGGTTAATATTTTCGTAAATTTGGCAACTTCAGGCTGTACTAACTGCCAATCTAGGTGAGTACCTCCAGTTCCACTATCCACAATGACTGTCGGCTGACCTCTACCCATAACTTGATAGTGCCAATTATTACCATTAATCTCAATTAATTTTCCAGGTGGCAGAAACCTTCGGTGATCGCGACTTGTGGCAAGTGCTTGATAAATTGCTCCAAACCCGACTACTCCAATCAATACCCCAAGGGGCACAACAAGCCATAGCATTTCAGCTGATCCCCAAGCCTAAGTATGCTTTCGATTGTCTCACAAATGGCTTTTTAACCACACGCTTACTGCGGTCATAGCGATTGCCCGTAAGAGCACTGCGCTCCACGCGATCGCGCTCTTCATCGATGACTCAATACAGCTATTATATTCCAGGCAATGCTTCATCTTCACACCAAGTACCTACTTCAAACCGCTTTGCGTTTACGTGCCTTGTCGGTTTGTACAATAGACATCTGCACTAACTGTAAATACATCAAAGGAAGCTTGGGAACTATGGCGCGTCTAGCACTGCTGAGTGTATCTAATAAAACAGGATTAATCGAGCTTGCCCGTAGCTTAGTAGAAGAATTTGACTTTGAATTCATCAGCAGTGGGGGTACAGCTAAAGCACTGAAAGATGCAGGGCTTCCAGTCACTAAAGTCGCTGATTACACAGGCTCTCCAGAAATTTTAGGTGGTCGAGTCAAAACGCTGCATCCTCGCATACATGGCGGTATCCTAGCACGACGAGATGTCTCTGAAGATATAGCAGACTTGGAAAATAACCAAATTCGCCCGATTGATTTGGTTGTCGTGAATCTTTATCCATTTGAACAAACGATCGCCAAAGAAGGCGTGACTTTACCTGAGGCGATCGAGCAAATTGATATCGGTGGTCCGGCTATGCTCAGGGCAGCCTCAAAAAACTTTGCCCATCTCACAATTTTATGCGACCCAGCGCAGTATGAAGAATATTTACAGGAAATGCACCGCTCAAATGGTGAACCATCCCTGGAGTTTCGCCAAAAGTGTGCCTTAAAAGGATTTTTGCATACCTCTAGCTATGACCAGGCGATCGCCGCATACTTGAGCAATAACCAGACTCCCACTAACAAAGAATCAGAATTACCCCAACAGTACACGCTTTCGGGTAAACAACTACAATCTCTCCGTTACGGCGAAAATCCCCATCAAAGTGCAGCCTGGTACCAAACTGGTACAACTCCAACTGGATGGACATCTGCTACTAAACTTCAAGGCAAGGAACTCAGTTACAATAACTTGGTGGATTTAGAAGCAGCACGGCGCATCATTTCAGAATTTATCGATACACCAGCCGCAACGATTATCAAACACACAAATCCCTGTGGTACAGCTTTGGGAAATACTATTCACCAAGCTTACCAGAAAGCATTCAATGCTGATCCTGTTTCTGCTTTTGGTGGAATTGTCGCACTCAACCGTCCGATTGACGCCGGAACTGCGACTGAGTTAACAAAAACTTTTTTAGAATGCGTGGTTGCACCAGGTTGTGATAGTGAGGCGCAAGAGATTCTGGCTGCTAAATCAAAAGTGCGGGTGTTAATCTTACCAGATTTGAGCAGTGGACCAAAAGAAACCGTAAAAGTCATTGCAGGTGGATTCCTCGTGCAAGCTTCAGATGACGTGGTTGCTGACACGAGTCAATGGCAAGTCGTCACACAAAAACAACCCAGTGATGATGAACTGGAAGAATTGCTCTTTGCTTGGAAAGTCTGCAAGCACGTCAAGTCTAATGCCATTGTTGTGAGTGGCGATCGCACGACTTTAGGTGTGGGTGCAGGTCAAATGAACCGTGTTGGCTCAGTTAAAATAGCCCTAGAACAAGCTGGCGAAAAAGCCAAAGGTGCAATTCTCGCCAGTGATGGATTTTTTCCCTTTGACGATTCAGTAAGAACAGCAGCCGCAGCCGGAATTAAGGCTATTGTGCAACCAGGAGGAAGTTTGCGAGATCAAGATTCCATCCAAGCTGCCAATGAACTAGGTTTAGTCATGGTATTGACAGGTATTCGTCACTTTTTACATTAAATACCTATCTTCAGAAGGATGTGGATTTAGACACAAGCCATAAGAGATAGGAAAGCCCCTATACTCTATGCCATAAGATAGTAGAGCAGTTGTCAAAGTGTCACTTATATGATTCGTGAGCTGATTTGACCCGTGATATTGTTTATATGGTGTGAGGAGTAAGTTGAAGACAGAAAGCGCTAGGAGTCGAAACACGGCAAGACGTCCAGGCGCTTTTTGTTTTGCAACTAGACCAAGGTTCAGTTTTTAAACTGTCACGTACCATACTTGCCCTTTGATGTAGACAGTGATATTCTCTAGTTGTGTGTGAGGAGCAAGTGTAAAGCAAAAAGCGCCTGGGGTGGAAACACGGTAACACTCCCAAGCGCTTTTTGTCATTGATATAAGGACTTCCAAAAAATAAAACCACCAGTACATGGGTAGATAATGTACATGGAAATGATAATCTAGTAACTCTGCTGAAAAACAGCGAAGCTCTGACCAATTTTTCTTTCAAGCTTCTTCTAAAATCCCCTTGGCATCAACCACTAATAATTCCTTGATCGCAAACTATAGTTGAAAATTTTCCCAGTAGTAAAGAGTTGATATCCAGCTACTAATAAAGAACACGATAAGAGGAGAGCAACAAGAGATAGTAGTGCAAAGGCATTAGCAGTAAAAAGCATGACTGTAATTCCTAGCGCTATCAAAAACCATCCTAAGTTATGGTATGCACGACGCCAAGTGAGGATGCCAACCCCTGCAATACATAGAACAACACCTGGAATGCGTACAGAAAGACTAATGTGAGTATTTGCTGCTAAAATTAGAACACCTGCAACCATCAGCCCCAAGCCGACAAGCTTGCTAAGGCGCTCCATTGGAGATGGCTTTGCGTTCGCAGTCAATTCAATTTGAATGACTGTAGGTGGATTATTCAGTACAGTATTATCAGATTGAGAAACCAGCTCATCTTGTTTGTGTAGAAAAATAAATGTGACTCTACCCCCATGACCCAAGTCTATTTTATCTCCAAAGTTAAGGGGGTATCGCTTTGTGGGTGCTAGCTTAATATTGTTAAGGTACGTACCATTAGCACTACCCATATCGAGAAGATAATAGGTATTTTTCTCTACATGAATTTCTGCATGAAGTCGAGAAACAAAATCGGCATTTGGCAAGCCTGAAACATTGATATCTGGCATAATTTTGTCTTTTGGCTTGCCTATGCGAATCATAGAAAAATTCTGCGGCAACTCAAAAGAAGTGTCGCTTTGAACGTGAAAAAGCTCTAAATTCAGCCCTGTGGTCTGTGGTTTGCCTGGATTTTGCATGGCTTGCTTTTACGGAGCAATTTCTTAATGAATATATATTGCCTTGTTTGGTAGCAAAAATGTTTGATGTGATAATTCTCTATATTGTTGTTTTAATTTTAATACTTCTACTATGTATTATTTGTAAAGTATTATATTTCGCTTTTTGAAGCTTTGGTGTCTTTGTCTTATGATAAGAGAGTTTTATAAATAAACATTGCCCATACGAGTATAAATAATGACTTTTAAGAGCATATGCTGGCTGTTCCCACCTTCAAATCAGGTGCTTGTGCCTCAAGGGAAGCCAATACAATTAGCCAAACATTAGCCAAAAGCCCAGTCATAACGACTAGGCTTTCATAAGAGTGGGGTTATGTCCCCTGCGGCTAATTATAAGAGATTAGATATAAGTGATTACGCTAATAATATCTACCACCAGAGGAATGCTCGTTCCGGAAAAGTCAACAGAGAATTCTTCACTTCAAGATTGGACCAGCTTTCGGTAGAATCAGGCAGCACTCAATTCCAAAAAGGAGACAAGCTGTGAGCACTCCATACACCGGAGGTTGTCAATGCGGACAAATTCGTTATGAGATCCGTGCTGAACCGTTAACTCTCTACTTGTGCCACTGTAAGGAGTGTCAGAAACAATCTTCCAGTGCTTTTGGAATGTCTCTCACGGTAGCACGAGATGCTGTTGTCGTTGTCCAAGGACAGCCAAAAGCTTGGAAACGAAAAGCTGATAGTGGACGTGAGGTCACGTGTCTGTTCTGCGGTGACTGCGGAACGCGATTGTTTCATGAACGGACTTATCATCAGGAAACCATCAACATCAAAGCTGGAACGCTAGATGACACAAGTTGGTTACGTCCTGTGGGTAACCTTTGGACAGGGAGCGCTCAGCCGTGGATGATGATTTCAGACCAGATGCTCAACTATGAAGGACAGCCAAAAGATGTGCGTCCTTTATGGGAAAAATGGGCACAACAGCATTCATGAAACCTTGAAAAAGCTGTTCTTATTTCTTCCTACCCTTGTTTGACAGTAGCGTATGCCCAATCCAACCAAGGTAGCAACGCTTCAATATTTGCAGTTTCTACTGTGGCTCCACCCCAAATCCTGATTCCAGGAGGTGCAGCGCGGTAGGATGCGATGTCAAAAGCGACTTCTTGCTTTTCTAAGAGTTTCGCTAATTTTTTAGCAGATTCTGCCTGCTTCTCTGGGCTTAAAGCTGTAAACCAATCATCCACGATCTTGAGGCAGATCGAGGTACAGGAACGAGTTTCTGGGTTCTCAGACAAGAAAGCTGCCCAATCACTTTGCTCAACCCAACGGGCAATTGTTGCGAGATTTGCTTCGCTACGACGAATAAGACTTGGTAGTCCACCAAGACTTTCTGCCCAGAGTAATCCATCAAGTGCATCTTCTACACACAACATTGACGGCGTGTTGATGGTGTCGCCTTTGAAAATACCTTCAATGAGCTTGCCTTTTTGTGTCAAGCGAAAGAGCTTCGGGATAGGCCAAGCAGGTTGGTAGCTTTCCAAACGTTCGACAGCACGGGGTGAAAGCACAATAACTCCATGTTGCGCTTCTCCTCCCAGGACCTTTTGCCAAGAGTAGGTGACAACATCCAACTTCTCCCAGGGGATTTCCATTGCGAAAACAGCAGAGGTCGCATCGCAGATGGTCAGACCTTGGCGGTCATCTTTGATCCAATCGCCATTAGGGACTCTCACTCCTGATGTCGTGCCATTCCACAAAAACACCACATCATGACCAAAGTCAACTTGGTTGAGATCTGGCAAACTCCCGTACGTTGCCTTAAGAATGTTAAGATTTGGCAACTTTAGCTCGTCTACGACATCTTTAACCCATTCCAAACCAAAGCTTTCCCATGCCAAGATATCAACGGGGAGCTTTCCCAACAGTGACCACAATGCCATTTCCACTGCGCCTGTATCGGAAGCAGGAACGATACCTAAGCGATAATCAGCAGGAACACCAAGAATGGCTTTGGAGCGCTCAATAACTTCTTCTATCCGGGCTTTGCCAGCTGCAGAACGATGAGAGCGACCCACACAGGCGTTTTCCAGTTTGGAAACAGACCAACCAGGACGTTTGGCGCAAGGACCGGAAGAGAAATGAGGAACTTGTGGCTTTGTTGTTGGAGGAGTAAGATGTGATGACATACAAGATACTTTAGATTTAGATGCGACCTGATAGAAGGTCGTAACTCGCTATTACTTTACGCCTTGGTTTGTTCTAGGTCAACACTCAAAATTTATGAACTCCTATACAAAATATGGATGGTTCCTTGAAATCAACAAAAGTTCTGTTTGATACTCATGGAATTCCAAATATAGCAAACCTAGCATACCAACTGAATAAACTATGTGAGTACGACCTTGCCAATCATGGAGAACTTACTGTTTCTTCTTCTTCGGAGAAAGAACCTCAAACTCGAAAAAACCAAGGCGACGATCATCAACGTAAACTGTGATCGTATGTTTACCAGTAGGATCACCAGAAGCAATAGTCCAAAAATTCTCAATGACTCCTTTTTTTGCCGATTGCTTACGCTTGGTGACTGCTTCCATACCATCCGCTGAGATGACGAAATTTTCGCCACTACTTGTACTCCAAGTTTCTGGCAGTTTTGGTAATCGAAGGACTTCTCGCCATGTCACTTCATTTTGGCTATCCTTTAGCTGAATGCGCCATCCGTACCTTTGTCCTTGTTGAAATGGTACTTTAGTTGTGGGGACTAAGGTCATTTTACCGTTACTATCATCTCTCAAAACCCCAAACTCAGCTTTCTTGACTGTTATCGTTTTCGTATTGACGGATTCGGAAGATACGATGTCATTAAAAGCTAAAGAAGATACAACCCATGATGTCATCCAGCAAGAAGTTAGCACTACGCCGTAAGCCAAATTTTTCATTTGCATCAATTTTTTGTTAAAAAGTGCTTTTTAAGTCATATATGAATAAACCTCTTTTTTTCAGATACACTGCTGACATTTTTATGGCATTAAAGTTTAGTTTTACTTATGCTACAGAAAGAGGAAAAACAACATCGCTTCTTGACCGACTTCATTCCCAATACGGTTCACTTAATGGTATTGCGGAAGTCTCCACCCTCAAGCAAAGCTAAGTATGGGTACTTCACTATCCACGAAATACATTGACACTGCAACGAGAAGCATGAGTATCTAACTTGCTTAAAGCATTCCAGGTAAGAGATCCAATAATGCCATCGCTTTCTAGAGAGTGTTCTGCTTGAAAAGCCTGGACTGCTTCGTAAGTTTTTGCTCCAAAAACACCATCGACAGCACCAAAGTAGTAAGCACCAACTTTGAGGGCTTCTTGAACAGCTTTCACTATGGTTCCGCTACAGCCAATACAAATTTTTGGCAAGCTAGCAGATCCCTGGGATAAATAAGCCCAAGTCTGTTCTCCCACAACTCCGTCTATAGTTAAGAAAGCAAGACACTGCAAGTATTTCACCGCATCTCGGGTCTGCCGGTCAAAGTAACCCGTGGTAGAAACCGATAAAGGATATGCTGATATAGTATCTAGTTGAACAAGCCTTTGATTCAGGCTTCTCTGCATTTCTTTAACGATTTGACCGCTGGCACCAAATTGTAAGGTTGGTTTCTTTGTAGAAAATTGAACTGCAATAGACAAAACCATAATGTCTCATTAATATCTGAGGAGATATTAAAGACTTATAAAAGAAATATTAAAGTTCCCGTAAAACAGAGACATCAAAAGAACAATTTTTTGTTTGGATACCAGTAGTTCTGTCACATTTTTTCTCAGTATGACATCCGGTAAAAACTAATTTTTTATCTTTTTATACATCAAAAGGGTATATGAGGAGGTTTTTTGTGTATAAAATGCTTCTTTTCGTTTTCTAAAAAACTAGTATATGTAGGGGTTTTTCTTTTTTTTTAAGTAGTACAATTGTTCTAGTAAGACAATTGGTCTTGGCGATCGCCCACATATGCTTGAGCACAATCCTTGAGCTTAGGCACAGGGGGCGCTTCGTCCTTGCCTTGATGAGGGTAGGAGTGAGAAATGCTCAGCCGATCAACACACGTTAGTGTATTTGTGAAGGACTGTGATGAAGCACTTCACTGGTATACTGAGAAGCCTGGACTTAAATCACATAATGATGATAAACACAGTTCAGGCGCTACGCGTAGCGTCAAGCCTCCAGCTTATCGCTGGTTGAAAATTGGTGTCAAGGGGCAAAATGACTTAGAAATCGTACTTCATAAGCTCGATACAGAGCCAGAATTTTTACTTATTGACAAGACACCAATTTTTGTATTTAGTACTAACGATTGCCATGCCCAAGTCCAACACCTTCGCGCCCAAGGCGTCAAAATGACTGGTGAACCAGAAGAGTTACTTTGCAGAGTGCAGGTTATTTTTGAAGACTTGTACGGCAACACTCATGTCTTGTTGGAATCAACCAAATAAATGAATTGAACAAGACCTTAAAGAGGTCAAAGTGCAAACGTGTAAGGAAATAAGCCACAGATAAAAATATAGTAGTATTTAATACCATGATGACAAAAGTGAAGAGTGCGACTGTAGCCCAAAACGACGAACAAGCAATTGAAAAATCAGACTTTGAGCAACAATATTTAGAAGAAAAAGCTAATACTATCAAAAGCTTTGTAGATGATAGTATTTCCTTCCAAATGCTTGCGGATGCCACCGAGACAATTCTGCGTCATGCCTTTTGGTTATCCAAGCAAAAACGGAGGCGTTCACTCAAAGAATATAGAAAGCTACTTGTTGACCAGGGTTGGAAAGGCGAGGAAAAAAGATATCTTAAGATTGCGACGGCATTTCAAAAATTTGCGCCCCAAGACTTAGCACAAATTGAACCAAGCACCGTCTATCAACTGGCTGAGAATAGCAAAAAGTACAAGCAAGTCATAGATAGACTACTTGACTTAACTGCAATCACTCAAGAAGCTGTGCGTTCCTTAATGAGAGAACAGTACACTCCCAAAGAACAAAAACCTGAAAAACCAAGTATTTGGCGGCGGACAAAGAATGGAGGGAGATATTGTCAAATTCCACCGATTCATGAAACAGATGAGCGGACTGGCACAACTTTGCAAAAGATGATAGATGAGGAGGGTTTGAGCGCACAGTCCATTGTGGCAGAAGCTGTTGCTCTGCGGCAAGCATACAAAGAAGGGCGGCTTGCACTTGTGGAAAAAAAAGGCGACTTAAACTGAAGTTTGCAAGCAATTATTTTGTCTTTTTCAGACTTCAATAAGCTGTTGCGCATTTAAATTGTACATTCTTTCGTAAAGGTAGTCAAAAAGTGAGCCAGCGCGGTCTTGGGGGTTTCCCCCATGAGCGACTGGCGAACCCCGTTCGCGGTAGCGTCTCCGCAGGAGAAGGGGTCAAAAGTCAAAAGTCAAAAAACTGTTGACCCTTGACTCTTGAACGCCAGTCGCCTAAGGAGGGAAACCCTCCCGCAGCGCTGGCTCCTCTTGACCCTTGACAGTTTGTATCATGAGTATCTACTAGCGGGTAAAAGAACAATATCAATGACTTTACCCACTGTTAGACCAAACGCAGCAACAACAGTGAGTAGCAAAAGCCTATTTCTTTTGCAAAAGCCAGCAAAACGTAGTTCTATTTCAGCCAAAAGTGTAGTTGCTAAGGGTAAGACAACAAAAGATGTAAAAAGCGACCAAGTGGCAATTAGAGCAATTAATATACTTACAATTACGACGATAAATAAACTCATAGAACCAATTTTAATCAAACCCTCTAACCAAACAATACTCCTCCAAATAAGGGTTAACACGATAGCTAACACAAAAGCTCCCACTAGCCAAACAATATGATGCTCGGATAAATACCATCCTAGCCAAGCATAAGCTAGCCAGAGTAACATCAGAGGTCGCCAAGGAACCCTATTAAAATAGGTAACATTCAGGACCAAAGTGTTAGCCCTGTCAATAAAAACATACCAAATTGACATAGGGATTAAGTTATCTGCTAAACTCTTAACTGCTTTGTGACTTCTCTTGAGTTCACTAATAAAGATAACTGTCTTGGTATAAGATTACTATTTGATTTTTAAACAAAATTAGGTATTGTAGGATGCGTTAGGATGAAATCCGTAACGCATCAATATCAAAGGTTTAGTGCGTCACGCTGTCGCTAACTGGCTCCCCTACGTATCCTTTTAAAATCCAACCAGATTCCTATAATCCAGACTTTCTTTACCTGCAAATACTGTTGACACCACAACCTCAGTATGAATTTGAATACTATTGATTCATACTTCCGAGGGTCGTAATTTCTTATTCAGACACGTAAGGTTAAGAGAGAAAGAATTTCATCGAATGACCATGCAAACTCAAGCAGAAGAACGCATACTTAATCCCAAATTAGAGAGAGTTGCCAACGTTTTGCGCCTTGTTGGTTGGGTTAGTTTTTGGTTACAGCTGGGATTGGGAGCTGCTGCTAGTTTGATGTTAATATTTGCTATTTCTGGTCGCAACTTTTCTCAAGCACTAACGCCACCTACGCCTGGAGTAGGAGTCAATACTTACACTCAAGGAGCAATACCAGGAATTAGTATCAGCATTTTTTGGGCTGTTAGTGGAATCTTAGCATTACTTTTTAGTCTTTATTTAGCTTTTCGTCTGACTCGCTTTGCCAAACGGCTTGGCAATCCAAACCCAGATTTACATCCTAAAAAAGCACTGGTCATCCAATTGCTACGACTTAGTGTGATTGCTAGTTTAGTGGGAATGTTGCTCTTCATTTTGGGGGGTGGCGCTGGTTTGGGAGTCCTACTATCAAAGTCCATTGCCCAACCCCAAGGGGTCGCAATTTATGATCCAAATCGGATTATTCGTTCCCTTGATATCTTTGTCGCCATGGCAAATATGAGTGGTATTGCTGCTCACTTTATCGGAACAGTTGCTTCTTTGGGACTCTTTAACTGGCTGCATCCACAGTCATGATTAGAAACCAAAGGCTAAAAAGCCACCATCAACGGCAATACACTGTCCGGTAATATAAGTGGCTGTTGGCATACACAAAAATGCGACTAAACCTGCGACTTCCTCTGGTGTGCCAACTCGTCCCATTGGCGTGCGTGATAGCACAGAATTTAACACATCTGAATTGCTCAACAGTGGTTCAGTGAGAGGAGTGCGAATAAACCAGGGAGCAACAGTGTTTACCCGAATTTGGTCTAGTGCCCATTCTGTAGCCAAAGAACGAGTGAGTTGTACAAGCGCTGCTTTTGTCATTCCGTAGGGTGCGCCTGTGCGAACCGAGGTTAACCCAGCAACAGAACCAATGTTAACAATGCTACTGTTGTCTCCTGCTTTGAGCAAAGGGTAAGCCAGTCGGCACATCTCAAATGTAGAATTTAAATTGGTTTGAAAGATATATTCATACTCTTGTTCTGTATACTCCACCGCCTTTTTACGAATATTAGTACCAACATTGTTGACAAGGATATCTAACCCTCCTAAAGTTTGATGTACTTGTTCAAAAATTGCCTGACGACCATGAGATGTTGCAACGTCTACTGCAATTCCATCAGCTTTCCATGCTTGCAATTGCCAGTTATCAAGCTGCTGCTTTATTGCTTGTACATCTCTGGCAACAATCATAATCTCAGCACCAAGAGACAGGAATTCTTGGGCGATCGCCAGTCCAATTCCCTTTGTTGCTCCGGTAATCAAGGCTTTTTTTCCTGTTAATGTCCAACGGTTATTGCCCATTGCAGCCCTTATGCAGTGATTTTTTATTTTTGTATATAAGTTGAGTGTAGGAGTTCAAGGTTAGGATTTTGAAGGCGATGTAAGCGCGACAAGCCGCTTTGATGATGGGGTTAATTTAGACGATAGCTTAGTAGCATAAAGATGAACAGTAAACCTAAACTGAGCTGATACATAAGTCATGGGTTTTGGCGCAATTGCTCGAATGCATGAGCTTTTGTCATACGGACAAGATGTTCTATGGTCAGATAGCGTTCTAGTTCAGCTTCACCTTTCGCTGAAAGTGTTCCTGCTTTACCTTAAAAAATATCCGTATCAATCAGCCTAAGAGAATTTTGGCAAATCTGCAACAACTTTTGCTACAAGCAATAGTTGTCATAAATGCACGATCTACTGAAATGAGAAAGCATTTAAGCTTTAGGAGAAAACAAACTGCGGTTTGCTTGCTGAATTTACTGAAATGAGAAAGCATTTAAGCTTTAAGAGAAAACAAACTGCGGTTTGCTTGCTGAATTTATTAAAGTGAGAAAGCATTTAAGCTTTAGGAGAAAACAAACTGCGGTTTGCTTACTGAATTTACTAAAATTGGAAAGTAATTAGGCATTTTGAGAAAGATTAATTTTGGGGGCTGTGAAATCCCCGAGGAATTGAAGAATAGATCTAGCGGCGAATGGTAGAAGTATAAACGCGATGTCTGGCGATAAGCCGATGCAACGTCTACGCAGTTTTAGTAATGGGGTAATACCATTTCACGAAATTCTTGATATAAATCACTTTTCTTGCTCCCCCTGCTTCCTTTGCTCCCGAAGCTTGCCATCTGTATCAATTTTAAGGTGAAACGGTATAACTCATCAATATGCGATGGCACAGAGTGCCCGCCAGAGGCGATCGCAATTTCTCATCTGTGATAAGTTGCTATGGCTTGAATATTTAAACCAGTTACTACTACCAGTTAATGATTGTCAAAGTTGTTACCTTTGTTAATTCGCGATCATTAGTTACTAAACTAGCTCCAACTTGAAGCGCAGTTGAAGCAATAATCGCATCTGGGAGTTTTACCCGATATTGCAACCGGATTTGAATAATCTGTTCGATTAATAAATTATTACTGGCTACTAAATTAATGACTTCTACACGCTTGAGAAATTGCTCAAATAACTGGCAATCGCTTTCACTCAACTCAGAAAATGCTAAAAATTCAATTTGACTGATGACGGAAATTCCTACCCATTCGGCATTTTGCAATAATGTAACTAACGCACTGGAACCTTGTAATAATGAAACGATGGCATTGGTATCCAGTAGATAACGTTTACCATTCATCCCGTAACATCCTTGTTTGGGTGATACTATCACCCTGCCAGCTTAAACGTCCCGCTAAATCAGAAAAATCATAGGATTTCGTTTGAGGAGTATCTGGGACACTTGGATTTAAAACGACAACTACATCAACAGTACCAGATGATAATTCAGTGGGAATATCAAGATGTAAAATACCCAAATCATTGATAAATGCTGCAAGCTTTATAACTTTCACTTTCTGAAATTTGATATATCTGTATCCTCATTATAAGTGGTAATAAGTAAGCACTAGCTGTTTGTTGGATAAGGTGATGTCTGGCGACAAGAAGCAGAGCTTCTACGCACTTCTGATGATAGGTGATATAGGCGGCGATAAGCGGAGCGATTAGCCTTGTCCTGGCAGACACGCTCCGCGTTGGCGTAGCCTGTCCGCAGGACTTACGGCTATCGCATTTCTGATGATGGGATTGATGTGGGTGATCATCTTGGTTAATATTTATATCATCGCTCTAAAAACTCTATTGTGTCAGAGTATCAAGTTTAGCTAGTATTCTTAAGCCTTCTTCTGGGTTGCCAGTCACAGCTATTGCTTTAAATCTCGTATGGGCATCAAATTCTGCTAAAGCTATGGTAGAAAGTTCTTCAATCAGCTTATTGACACTAATGCCTTTAGCTTGAGCAAGTTCTTTCAATCTATTATGCTTATCGTCTGGTAAACGAATAGTTAAAGTTGCCATTTTTGTTTAACTCCTAATAATTTCTTCGGGTTTTAGTATTGATAAGTTAGGAAATAACAATTCAGCATTGTGGAAATCTTTGACATTGTGAGTGGCAATAATTTGAGCATTCCCCGCAACTGCTAATTCAATTAAGTGATTGTCAGCTTCGTCTTTTAAACTAGGTCGCCATAAATAGTAGATAGAAATCCATTGACTTACGCTCATCAATGATGCTATTAAAGCCAAAATTTCTTCACTCGTTAAAGGGCATTTGGCAATAATTTCTGAGCGTTGAATGACTGATTCATACTCAGAAAATAAAGCATTTCCCATCAAAGGCTGATATTCCCCTTTCAAGCAGCGTCGAATGAGTTCTCTACTGGAGCCTTGAGAGCTAATCAGCGCACTAATAAAAACGCTGGTATTAACTACAATTTTAATCGACATATTATTATGATAGCATATACGCTATCATAAAAGTCCCAGTCATAAAGACTCAAAAGTGATCGCACTCTGCTGAGCAATTGTGTCAAATATGCAATCACGCTTGTGATGATGGAGTGATGTAAGCGATAAGCGGAGCAATTAGCCTTTGGTTATCGCATTTTTAGCCTAACTATACTTAATACTACAAAGAATCTGGAGGTAAGAATGATGCAATATCAGGTATTTGTTAGGAGTCAGTCCGAAAGCCACTTCGTTGCATCTGTTGTGGGAATGCCAAACTTAACAGTTGAGGGTAGAACGGAAGAAGAAGCGATCGCCAAGGCAAAAGATTCCCTAAAATCCCAATTAGCAACGGGTAAATTTGTGACGATTGAGGTGAATCTAGAAGATGAGTTGAATGAAACTGTATCTCAAATAGAGAAGCCATTTTTTGAAACAGCAACGGATGAAGAATGGGAAGCTGCACTCATGGATTTGGCAAATAGTGCCTTTTTTAGCAAAACACCGCCTCTTTCAGACGAAGCTATCAGCCGCGAGAGTATTTATCGCGAACGAGAAGATAGCCAATTATGAGTTATTTAATAGATACCAATGTTCTATTGCGTGTCGTACAGAAGAATAGTCCCATGCATTCTGATGCTCGTAGAACGTTTGTTACGTTGCGGAAACAAAGTGAAAAGCTTTGCATTATCCCCCAGAATTTAATTGAGTTTTGGGCGGTTGCAACACGTCCTTTGGCAAGTAATGGCTTAGGCTTGACGACAGATGAAGCGGAAAAAGCGACTAAGAAACTAAAACGGATTTTGATATTATTTCCCGATACTCCAGTAATTTTTACTGTATGGGAAAATTTGGTAACCAAGTATCAAGTTATGGGTAAACAGGCACACGATACACGGTTAGTTGCTGCTATGATTGCTTACCAAATGACACATCTGTTGACGTTTAATACGGCTGACTTTAAGTAGATCCAAGAACAATCCTACCACCACCATAATTAGCGATCGCTATCGCTTCATATGATCGCATTCTGAGCAACTGTGTCAAATGAGCGATTCCACTTTTGATAATTGGGTGATGTGGGTGATCGTTCGTTCTCTAAGCAACTGTGTCAAATATGCAATTGCACTTGTGATAATTGGGTGATGTGGGCGATCGCTCTCTAAGCAACTGTGTCAAATATGCAATTGCACTTGTAATGATGGGTTGATGTTAAGCGTTGTCTCAAAGGCGGCAGCAAAGCTATCGCTCTTATTTATTTACGAAAGCCTTAAGTTGAAATTAACTTGCTAAAGTTGCCTGGTGTAAATAGGGAAAAATATGCAAACTATAATTACGTAACAATTACATCACACTTTAAAACTAACTCTTTATGCACACACTATATTAAATATATAGACGTAGAGTAACTAGTTGCTAGATATCACTTTAGATTCTACTTATAAGCAATTGACAGGTATTCTTTCACAACTGCATAAGTCGATTTTGCTTGCTTCTGTAATAATATACAAGGTGATTTTATGCTTAACTTCATTAAATCAAGAAAACTAGGATTTTAATTAGTTATTAAAAATGCTTAGGTAATATACTCAACTAAGATGTCAAATCATAATTATAAGTATGACGTTGCACTATCCTTTGCAGGGGAAGATCGTAGATACGCTCAAAAATTAGCACAACTTCTACAAGCCCGTGGTATTAATGTCTTTTATGACGAATACGAAGAAGCCACACTTTGGGGAAAGAACCTATATGAGCACCTTCTCGAGGTGTACCAAAAGCAAGCTCGTTTCTGCGTAATGTTTCTTTCACAACATTACGCTCGAAAGCTGTGGACAAACCATGAACGAGAGGCGGCTCAAGCTCGTGCTTTTAAGGAAAAGAGAGAATACATTCTTCCTATACGTCTGGACAATACAGATATATCTGCAATTTTACCTACTATTGGATACATAGAGTGGTCTAATGCTAATTCAATTGCAAACACCATTGTTTTAAAATTAGAATCAGAACAAAAAACTCGAAGTCCTGTTATCACTAGAAATTCTGATAATGACCTTAATAGTGAACGCGATGTAGACTACACTCCACTACGAGATTTGCTTCAAGCAGGACATTGGAAAGAAGCAGATAAAGAAACTTTTACTGTCATGCTGAAAGCAGTGGGTAAAGAAAATGGCTTTTTGGATGACGAGTCTATGAAATTTTTTCCCTGCACTGACTTATGCACTATTGACAAACTTTGGGCAAGATACAGTAAAGAGCGCTTTGGCTTTAGTGTGCAAAAGCACATCTGGCAAAGCGTTGATAAAGACTACGAACAGTTTGGTAATCTCGTTGGATGGAGGATGAATCGTAAATGGACAGGAATTAGAGATGTAATTTATGATACAGACGCTCCGAGGGGACATCTTCCAAGTTGGGGTGGGGTTAGAGAATTTGGGCGGTCGGTGTGGTGTGGTTGGGGAGAGGATATCTCTTCTCTCACATCATTGCTTGAAAGGTGTAATCTATAAGCACTTCGGACTTTTGTAAAAATTTTTACAGCACTCCTTACCATAATAGAATCAGCATTACAGAAATCCGATATTTGGTACCACCGGGTCATAACAATTTGCTCAACCACTGTTGCAATTATCTCTATAATCTCGCTACTAACTTCTTTTCCCAGGGCAGCAAATTGGTTTAAGAGCTTGGTTTGGAATGCTGTCCCTATGTTCTATGTAATCAATAGAGCTTTTACGACTCCAATAATTTTTTGAAATTTTAATCAGTAACACTCATGCTTAATACAAATAATTTTCAAATAAGAATTGCGTTAGCTGGCCATACAGGTGTAGGTAAAACTACACTTATATCTACTCTCAGAAAAGCCTATTCAGGTGAAATTAGTGGTATGGGTAATACTACTAAAGAAGCAGAGGACTATAAGATTCCAGAATATCAATCCTTGCAAGCAACTTTTGTAGATTGCCCAGGTTTTCAAAATGCTAGTGAAATGCTTCGCTACCTAAGAGCAAAGCAAAAAGGAGAGAGTGCAGTTGGTGATTTTTTTGATTTTTGTGAAGAAGAAAAGATTGATGTTACATATGATATACGCGCAGTAGATGCATTAAAAACCAGTGATGTAGTTTTGTATGTAGCGGATGTGAGGAGAGCAGCAGATGATTCAGACTTAAATGAGGTAAAAGTCATCCAGAAAATTCAGCCTCAAGTTGTAGCTGTTTTAAACAAAGCTGTAGAGTTTGAAAGAAGTCATAGTAAGAAAGATACAAATCAGCGTATTGACCAATGGAAAGAGAATTTAAACTTGCTAGTAAAAGATATTATTGTCTTTGATGCACATTGGGATAAACCCGCAAAGGTTCAAGAAATTTATAATGCCATTTTAAGGATATTACCCTTGGATAGAAAAAAAATATTTGAAACAGGTTTACGGAATTTTTCTGACCAGCAACGTCAGATCGAACAAAAAGTATATAAATTATTAGCGAAAGAAGTAATTTTTGTCAAAGATAAAACTCTAAAACAAAAAATAGACGACGGTGCTCGAGAAAAGGCGAAGAATGAACTGAAGGAGGATCTAGAGTATTTGTTAAATTCTTCCGTAACTAGTTTTCTTGAAAAAGCTATTGAATTATATAAGATAGAAGCGAAAAATCCAAATTTGTCTGTAAGTAAATTTCTAGAAAACCTTACAGAAAGCCAAGAAGAACCTACTGAAACACAGAGAAGGGAGCAGGCGGCTGTAACTGCCTCAATAGGAGGAATTATAGGCGGTGCAATCGGTATAGTAGGCGCGGGTATTGGTGCTACAATTGCCAGTTTATTATCAGGTGGGTTAGCAATACCAGCAATAATTGCTACAGCTACAACAATAGCAGGTATAACAGGAAGTTTAGGTACTGTTGGTGGCGCACTACATGGTGCAACATCAGCTGAGGGAGATACCGTGTTTCGAGTAAGTTTATACTCAGGAGTGTCAGAATATCTTGCGGAAATATGTTTAACACTTATTTATGCTTTATCACATCATGGTTATGGTGCTGGACAAGAAATTAACCTAAAGAAATTCAATGAGTTGCTAAAAAAAGTTCAAGAATTGAATAAAAATAGAAAAGGTGAGATCAATTGGAGCGATGCAAAAGAATTTGATATTATCGAATGGTGTGAAGAGACTCTAAGGAAGCTAGAAGATTAGAAGATTAAGCACATAATTCTTAAAATTTCTACTAGATATTAATGCGTTAATCATCCAAGAATCTGGATTTTGAGGTGACGAACATTACAGTAACTACCGCATTGATGTAAATATCCGTGGTCAAGCGATTGTATTCTTTCTATCGCTCTTCCATCACTCTAAGCAGAGGGAAAAGAATAATCCTTGCTACACAAGAGTTCCAGGCAAAGGTGATGATTTTATTCATAATGTTAGAAAATAAAGCTTTAAACCTAATTGCTGTCTGAGGTTTAAAAGTTGTCTAAGGTTTTTCTTTTACCAGAGTGATGGAAGAGCGATAACTATCTCAAATAGATGATCGCCCACAATAAAACCTACCTTACACCATCCACCGCCCCCAAAGCCAAAAGCGCAGATCGCTGCGCGGCTATTAACCCAGTCACACCCCTAATGCCTAATGTTCATCCCTTCATAAAGGCGATCAACTTTCAGGGTTTTGATATACTTAAGAGCTTTCACATCCCAAAACACTACTTCCTAAGAACAATCATACTCAAAACATTGTGCCTGATGTGTAAATTTTGACTTTCTAGGATAACTCTTGGCATTGTCAAAAAAAGATGAAAAATAGTACATTAAATATACATTTTTTAAGGATTAACGGCTCTGCTCTCTATGGAATTTGAGTTCGACGAGCAGAAAAGTGCTGCAAATAAAGTAAAACATGGTGTTGATTTCATAGAGGCGCAAGAACTGTGGGGCGATAGGAACCGGGTAGAAGTCGCTGCTCGTAACATTGATGAACCAAGGTTTCTTGTAATTGGACTGATAAATGGGAAACATTGGTCTGCCGTCATCACATACAGAGAAGAGCGGGTGCGAATAATATCAGTCAGGCGAGCCAGAGATGAAGAGGTAAAAATATATGAAGGCTGAAGAATTTGATCAAAAATTTGACTCTGGAGAGGATATTACTTCTTACTTAGACCTTTCTACAATTCGTCGTCCTGGCTATGAGCAGCGACGGGTAAATGTTGACTTCCCCTTATGGGTAATTGAAGCACTTGATAGGGAAGCAGAGCGAATTGGTGTAACCCGACAATCAATCATAAAAGTATGGATTGCCGAGCGACTCGAACAGCATAGTCAAATCAAAAATCTCTAATTGTTTGTAGGGACAGGTACTATCATTATTTTCCTACACCATCCACCGCCCCCAAAGCCAAGAGTGCTGATCGCTGTGCTGCTGTTAACCCAGTCACACCCCTGATGTTCATCCCTTCATAAAGGCGATCAACTTTCAGGGTTTTAATGCACTCAAGAGTTTCCACATCCCACAGCTTTACCACATCATTTTGACTCGTGTGAACCAAAATATTGCCAACAGAATTAAAGCAAATAGTGGATAATCCACTACTATAAGTATGCAAGACTCTGACACAGGTAAAATTATTCATATCCCAGAAACGAATTGTTTGGTCATAACTGGCGGACGCCAAAGTGTAACCAACTTCTGTCGGGCATTGCTCGCCCGCTTCGCTAACGGAGAATGCTGCGCGAACAGGACTAAAACTGACTGACCAAACACCAGCAGTATGTTCTTCTAACACTTTTATACAAGTAAAGTTACTGGTATCCCAAAGTCGAATTGAGCCATCAAAACTAGCACTTGCGAGCACTTTACCATCTGGACTCCATGATAATGACCAGATTG
The DNA here is from genome assembly GCA_002163975.1 of Nostocales cyanobacterium HT-58-2. Classification (GTDB taxonomy): domain Bacteria; phylum Cyanobacteriota; class Cyanobacteriia; order Cyanobacteriales; family Nostocaceae; genus HT-58-2. The sequence goes on from CP019636.1 coordinate 2,214,114, forward strand.
CATCAGTGTGACCAGGCAAAGTTGTTATGGACTTACCTTCACCCACATCCCATAACTTAACCAAGTAATCGTCACCACCTGTAGCTAAAATATCGCCATCTGGACTAAAGCTAACTGACCAGATGATATCCGTGTGTCCTTCTAATGTTTTTACACATTTATGCTCGTGAATATCCCACAACTTCACGCTCTTGTCTCTACTAGTACTAGCCAAGGTTTGACCATCTGGACTAAAGCTAACTGATGTTACTTCACCGCTATGACCGTTAATGGTTGTAATACAATCACCAGAAATGATATCCCATAGCTTAATGGTTGTGTCATCACTGCCACTCGCCAATATAGAACCATTAGGACTAAAGCTAATTGACCATACCCAACCTGTGTGACCTTGTAGAATTTTAGTAGAGTACCCAGACGCAACATCCCATAGCCAAACTGAACTATCTAAACTACCTACCGCCAATATACAATCATTAGGGCTAAAGCTGACCGAATGCGCTCCACTGGAATGACCCTTTAAAGTTCTCACGCACACACCTTTACTTGTATCCCATAAACGCACGCTGGAATCTTTACCAACACTAACTAAGATTCGACCATCTAGACTAAAAATGACTGAGAACACTTGATTTGTATGACCGTGTAAAATTTTAACGCACGTACTTTGCTGCACGTTCCACAACCTCACACTCAAGTCAAAACTACCCATGGCTATAGTTTGACCATCTGAACTAAAGCAAACTGACCACACCCAATCTTTATGACCGTGGAATATTTTGATGCAAGTACCTTTATTCACATCCCATAACCGAACAGAGTGGTCGCTACTACCACTGGCAAGAGTTTTACCATCTGGACTGAAGCAAACCGAACATATCCTGCCAGCATGACCTTGCAAAGTTTTGATACAGATACCTTGAGTGATATTCCACAAGCGGATTTCGCCATCTAGACTACCACTTGCTAGAGTACAACCATCAGGATGAAACGTGACTGAATATACCTCACCAGTATGACCGTGCAGTACTTTGAGACACTTACCTAAGCGGATATCCCACAATCTAATTGAAGTATCACTACTGCCGCTTGCTAAAATTTGACTATCCGGACTCCAAGCTACAGACCAAACAACATCTGTGTTGATCTAAAGTTTTTAAGCAATCCCCCGTTTGTACATCCCACAATTTGACTAGTTTATCTAGACCACAACTTGCCAGGGTTTGCCCCGAAGGACTAAAGGCGACTGCCCAAACAATACCTTCGTGTCCTTGAAATGTCAACAAGTTTTTTCCATCCGCCACTTGCCACAAATGAATCTGCCCATCAATATCACCCGTAGCCAACAGTTTTCCATCTGGACTCAAGGCAAGTGAAAAAATACTCTTCAAGCTTGTAGCAAATACAGACTTATCAAAAGCAGTATTTTGGAAGTTCACTCCAGCTAAATTTACACGCTGTAAGTCAGCTTGTCTAATACTCAAATTTGAGAAGTCATACCCTTGTAAATTTACTTGCAAATGCACTAACAAGTTGAGGATATTGCCTCCGGTATACCCTGTTAATATTGCAGCTTGATGTCTTTGCTGCTTCAATAGATCCTGCAACAAAATTACAAGCTTTTGTTGACTGCCCAACTCTAGCAACAATTGCTCAAGCAAGGGTTGCACAATTAGTTGCTTTTGTATTTCCCGGATGTAATCTTTGGCTGTTGCCTTAATCAAAGCATGGGTTTTAAACAAGCGTAAAGAAACAGATTTTTCCCCTACTAATTCTTGACAAACTTGTTCAACCAATCGCTGCGTGCCATATTCCATAACGACTGGTTGCAGAAAGAAATACTCGCTGCTTTTTTCAATTAATGAGCGTTGCAATAAGGATTTAATAGCTTGCGGTAATTGACGCTGGGAAGCAGATGTTACTATATCCTCAGCTAACTCGGCAAGGGATACTGGCTCTCGATTAATTGCCAGCCAATACATGAGTTCCTCTTCTACCGCTGACAAACGCTGGAACTGACGTTCTAACAAGTCACCGATGTCCTCAAAAATGAGTATCCCCTGTTGCATATACTGCAAAACAGGGGCAATACTACCATTGAAAAGCTCTTGGGTTCCGGCTGCTACCATCTTGAGCGCTAAGGGATTACCCCCATAATGCTCGATGAGTTCTTGCCATTCTCGTTCTGTACCCGTGAATTGTCCTTTTTGCTGGAATAACTGTTGTCCCTCGGTAGGATTTAATCCTTTTAATAGGAGCGACTTAACTCCTGTTCTGTCTCCTTCTAGCGGTACCATTTCTCTGGGTTTTTCTCTAGAAGTCAGCAGAACGCAACTCATATGAGGTACTTCGCCAACACACTTCAGTAATTGACCATATCCCTCGTAACCAGGACGACATTGCCCTGCTTGACCATTACTACATAAAATTGTCTCAACATTGTCTAAAATCAGCAGACATCGATTTGATTGCAAACATTCCATCAGCTTCGATAGTTTGCCATCAAAGCTTTCAGGTAGCACCATCTCTTTTCGTAGCGCCCACAGCAAAAATTGCAGTATGTTTGTTACAATGTCATCCACTGGTGGTGCATTTTGCAGACTTCGCCACACCACTACCTCAAATTCGGTTTGAATTTGTAACCCCAACTTCACAGCTAACGTACTTTTGCCAATACCACCAATTCCCAGCAGTGCGACTAATCGACATCGTTCTTCCAACACCCAGTGTCGTAGCTGCAATAATTCTTCACTACGACCATAAAACACGGATGCATCCGGTGCTTCTCCCCAATCATACTGTGGGTTGGCTTGTCGAGTTTCTAGTTCCTCTGATGGGGAAATAGGTCGGGTATAATCGCTCTTAGACAACTCCAGCCCAAAGGCTCTAAAAGCAGATTGCAACGAACTTTTATCTACAGGTTCCTCTCGTCCCAGTATCCTGGAAATAGTGTGCAGTGCTAAGTGTGTGCGATCGCTCAATTCTTCTAAAGAAAAGTTGTCTCCAGCATTCTCATCAAATTCGGCTTGAATTTTGGCAGCTTGAAATCTGTCCCAACCTTGAAGGGTGAGGATGACACCCCGCCTACGTCTGCTTGACTGCTGTTTCATCAATATCACCTAAAACGGAGTAGATGCATCTCAATAGAGAAAATTCTCAAAGGAAAATAGAAGGAGATAGTGTGAAACAAAATTTAAGTTTGACAAATCAAATAAAATATGGTTTCGTGCATATCTTAATTTGAGCTAACTTATGTAAGTTAATAGGTTGAGTGAGAGTTTACTTATGCAGTTTTTACCAGCATGGTTATCACAAGATCAGCTTTCTTTGTAACAAATTACGTGAATTAACTAATTTGCGTACTACAATCTGGGTAAAAAGTGCTGGTTTGCCACACGTCACACATACGCCATTCATTAGTCACAGCAACGACACAAGCACAAGTTAACCTGTTGTCTGTAATTTATGACGGGAGAAACGGTTAGAGCAATGACTGGACAAGACTATGCATCGAGTTCTTTTCGGCTCATGCTGGGCTTGTTGTTGGGCACTTTACCTATTGTTGTTGGTGGTTTACTACTCAAGCCAATTCTCAACGCCTGTAACTCCCCACTGCGAGGGTTAGTCGTTATTGGTGCAGCGTCTATTGTCATGTCTTTGCTGCTGGCGATCGCAGAATGAAGCTGCCTTAAATAAGGCTTCAAGGATAAAGTCGTAAGAAGTGAGAGAGGCAATCATGGAAGGTGTAATTTCTTTGAGGGCATCAGTTAACTTTTGCTGTAGTTGTGAGAGTGTTTTACAGTTTTCCCATTGGAGTTGAGATTTGAGAAATCCCCAAAACCGCTCAATCGGGTTGAGTTCAGGAGAGTGAGGAGGCTGAAAAATCGCTTGTTTGGGTGATACTATTACCCTGCCAGCTTAAACGTCCCGCTAAATCAGAAAAATCATAGGATTTCGTTTGAGGAGTATCTGGGACACTTAGATTTAAAACGACAACTACATCAACAGTACCAGATGACAATGCAGTGGGAATATCAAGATGTAGTGCCCCTGTCTGTGGTTATGTGTCGTTAATCCTTAATAGTCTTTGTTTTGAATAGCCGCATTCCATTCGCCGTTACCAACAACGATGTTCCTGTATCTGCTAAGACGGCGATCGCCAACCCAACAAAACCAAATGTCCCCAACAGCAGAAACAAACCTTTTGTTACCAAAGAAAAGACTACATTCTGTTGAATCACAGATACAGTACGGCGGCTTAGTTCCACTGCATAAGCAAGCCGTCTAAGGTCACTTCCCACTAGCACAACATCTGCTGTTTCCAGAGCAATATCAATTCCACCAACCGCAAAACTAATATCTGCAGCAGCCAGAGCGGGCGCATCGTTGATGCCATCCCCAACCATGCCTACCACCCCTTTTCGACGCAGCTGTTCAATTGCTTGCAGCTTATCTTCTGGTAGCAGTTCTGCCCGATACTCTGTAATTCCTACTTGTTGGGCAATCTGCTTGGCAACAGCAGTGCGATCGCCCGTTAGCATTACCAACTGCTTTAGCCCAAAGCGCTTGAGCTGTCGTACTGCCTCTGTTGCTTCTAAGCGTAGCCCATCCGAGAGGGCGATCACTCCCAATAATCCTTGGGTTGTCCCTACCAACACTGGGGTTTGAGCGAGCTGTTCAATTTCAGCCAACAGAGATTCAGCTTGACTAGACAAAGGAATACCAGAGTCTATGAATAACTGTCGATTACCAACAAAGTATAAAAGTTCACCAAAGCTTGCCTGAATCCCTTTACCGGGTAACGCTGTGAAGTTAACAGGTGTTTCTAACTCTATCCCTTCTGAGTGAGCGTTTGTTACAATTGCCTTTGCTAGTGGATGTTCTGAGAACTGCTCTAGTGAGGCTGCAATCTGTAGCACCACATCTGTACTTACTTTCCCAAGGTCATAAACTTCCTGCACAATGGGTAAACCTTGTGTAAGGGTGCCAGTTTTATCAAAAGCAAGAGTCGTCAGATGCCCGGCTGTTTCTAGTGCATTACCTCCTTTGAATAATACTCCTTGCCGAGTTGCAGCACCAATGGCGCTGACAATTGAAACAGGGGTAGAAATCACCAAGGCACAAGGACAAGCTATTACCAACATCACTAGCGCCCGATAAAACCAAACATTAAAAGATTGGGTAAATACCAAAGGTGGAATGAAGGCAATAGCGATCGCTATCAAAATTACAATCGGGGTGTAAACTTGTGCAAACCGATCCACCCATTGTTGTGTGGGAGCGCGACTTCCTTGGGCTTCTTCTACCAAATGAATAATTTTGGCAACGGTTGTATCGTCAGATGTATGGGTAACTTTAACTTCTAAAAAACCTGATTGATTCAACGTCCCAGCATAAACCGTATCGCCTCTTTCTTTATCTTCTGGGATTGACTCTCCTGTAATCGGGGATTGGTCAATAGCGCTTGTACCAGAAACGACTATGCCATCCAACGCCACACGCTGTCCTGGTCGAATGGTCAAAATTTCACCAACTTGAACACTTTCAACAGGAACTGTAACTTCTTTACTCCCTCGCTTGACGGTAGCAGTTGGTGGCGTTAAATTCATCATGGCGCTGATCGCATTGCGCGTGCGACCAAAGGTAAAAACTTGCAGCGTTGTGCCTAGAGAGAACAAAAACAGGACGAGCGTTCCTTCAAACCAGTCCCCTAAAATCACTGCCCCAATAACTGAAATGGTCATCAGCAGATTCATATCGGCGCGGCGCAAACGCAACTCAAACAACCCAGCCCGTGCTGTGGGATAGCCTGCAATGACGATGCCAATGCCATAAAAACCTCGTGCTATCCAGACGGGTAACGCTAAATGTTGCGCGAGTAAGCCCAGAATTAACCCCACTCCCGCTAAAATGACACTTTGTCCCCGACGGTTCGTAATCCAGAATCTCCAATCTACTAGATCGCCTTTTTGAGTCGTTTTGGCGACTGGATGAGCGTGGTCATGGTCATGATTGTGCTCATGGCAATCATCATGGGTGTTGTGGCGCTCACTTGCCTCAAGACTCTGCTCAACCGTATATCCCAGACCTTTAATTCGGTCATAGATTGCTGCTTCACTTACTAATTGTGGGTCGTAGGATAGTTGCAATCGTTCAGTGGCAAAGTTAACCGATACATCTGTGACCCCTGCCATTTGCTGCAAGCCGACCTCAATTGTCTTAGCACAGCTGCCGCAATCCATTCCGTTTACTTTCACTTGTAGCTTTTTAGCATAAGCTACTTCAACGTGTTCGTGGTCATCATGCTCGTGATCGTGGTTGCGAGAACAGGAATGAGAATAATGGTGCGGCTCTACTTCACGACTGTGCTCAACTGTATAACCTAAAGCTCTAACCCGGTCATAAATTGCTGTCTCGTTAAGGATCTGCGGATTATAGGATACTTGCATTCTTCCTGTAGCAAAGCTGACTGATGCCTCCAAAACGCCTGCCATTTGCTGCAAGCCAACTTCAACTGTTTTGGCACAACCGCCACAATCCATCCCCCCAATTTGTGCCTGTAGTTTTTTAGCAGGTGCCACCTCAACATAGGTGTGGTCGCTGTCACAGCAGTGGGTGTGATTATGCGGCATTGCTTCACCACTCAGTTTAACCATATAACCCAAAGCAGTTATGCGATTTCTAATTTCAGTTTCGCTCAAGAGCTGAGTGTCATAGGAAACTTTGACTTTTGCAGTTGCAAAGCTAACAGTTGCTTCCGTTACACCGCGTAATGAAAGTAAACTGGCTTCAATTGTCTTGGCACAACTTCCACAGTCCATACCATCAACTTGTAAAAGTTGAGTCTTGAGGGAAGGAGTTTGAGTCATGGCAGCTAAGGAGAAAAGACTACAAAGTTAACTGCCAATATTTTAATACAACAATTGAACAACTGTTCAATTGTATAACTACTATAATTTTAGGTACTATTGAAATTGAGAACCATTTTCTACCAAGGACACCATGAACAAGCGCAAGACGACGCAAGACTTGGAAAACCTCACTAATTCTGATGCACCAAAGTGTGACAGTCATGTAGTACACCTAGATCATGTACGCGCCTCAAAGGTGCAAATCTTGCCAACAGACAAGGCACGACAGATGGCAGAGGTTTTTGGAGTGATGGCAGATACAAACCGCCTACGCCTTCTATCAGCTTTGGCTGACCAAGAGTTGTGTGTTTGCGATCTAGCGGCATTAACGAAAATGACGGAATCAGCTGTTTGCCATCAACTGCGATTATTAAAAGCGATGCGTTTAGTTAACTACCGCCGGGAAGGTCGAAACGTCTATTACAGCTTGGCTGACAGTCATCTTCTTAACCTGTATCGTTGTTTGGTAGAACATTTAGATTCGTCAAACGTTTAAATGCCCAATTGTCTGGTTGTAAATACTGCCTGCTGTTTCAAAATCATTTTTTAATTCATAATTTGTGAGAAAAAGTCAATTGAAAACGAACGTTGCTGTAATGGATGAACGTTTAATTGCCAGAAGGATTTCTGAACGCATGGTCATTGCCATCGGCGGGTTACTATTGTTGGTGTTTGCGTTGTTGTGATTTGGGAAGGAGCTCAAGCAAACCGAAATTAGTTGACGAAAACCAAGTCATAGTTGTAGAAAATCTCGCAGTGAAAAACATGGTTAGAAACTCCAAGTTAGCTAAATCTATTAGTGATGCTGGATGGGGTCAGTTTTGTACCATGTTGAAATACAAGGTAGAATTGGAAGGAAAAATCTACATCGAAGTAGACAGATTTTTCCCCAGTTCAAAAACTTGTAGCAACTGCTTGCATCCAGTAGATAACCTCAGTTTAGATATTCGTAGTTGGCAGTGTCCTAAATGCCAAACAAGACACGACAGGGACATCAACGCAGCTATGAATATACGAGATGAAGGTTTACGAATTTTGGCGGGAGGGCATCTCGCTACTGCTTCTGGACAACGTGTCAGACCATCTAAAGGCACTGCTTTTAGAGGCAACGCTGGATGAAGGAAGAATCTCTGCCGTTCTACGGCGGAGAGTTGTCAAGGTCACTCAGTAGATACAATGATTCAGCGCTAAGAGTAACAAACTCTACAAGAATCGTCATCAGCCCTTAGGCTCTTACTGAGTCGCTCCTGCATATTTCATCGTTGAAGGGGCATTTTAAGAATATTGGTGGGGTGTACTGTAAAGGCTAATGCTACTAATTTGCCCTTGCTTGTAACTTTCGCTTCGACTGTATCAGCAATCCAATCAGCATGCCAATGCCCACAAGAGCAGTAAAGTAGAATAAACCAAGCAACCGGACAGACATTGGTGGTGCAATCCCCTCTACTTCAACTGACTGTGCTACTTTCACTGGTGGAAATTGACGCTTAGATCCCCTCAGAGGAGTTGCTTCCACCTCGACTTTATGGGGTGAGCCATCAAAAAATTGTTCCTGCCATGTTAACTTACCTTCAGAGTCTGCAACACCTTTGTAGGTAAAAACTGTTAAACCATGTTCCAGAGCGATCGCCTTGACGTGCAACGCTACATCCTTGATAGGTTGTCCTGTAGTGGCATCTTTCACCTGTAGCGCTAAATTAGCAAGTTTTCCAACAGTCGCATTTTTATCCCCCTCAAGCTGGACTTCCACTCCCTGAGATTTTTGCACTGATGGTGCAATAACTTCTGTACCGCTTGAGTGTCCACTGCCATGAGCTTCTGCGACTTCTGCACTAATGTTGATAAACAATAGAGTGACTATAGCTATCAATGTCAACCCACTTAATAACAGACGTACTGACTGCGGTGCAATTTCCCCTTGTCGCAGTTGTTCTTGTCCGCCAATAACCCAACCACCCAGCAATCCAACCGATAGTAAAATAGCTGCAACGACAGCAAAATATTTATATTTGACTGGATTTTCCCGAACATTCAAATTCAAGGTTTGCTCGTAGGGAGCAAAGGCATTTGCGACTAAAGGTGACACATTCACCCGTAGTTGATAGTTACCACGAATAGGTAGCATCTGTTGAATTTCTAACTGACCAGCAGGTGCAACTGCCTCCATTTGCAGTAGTTTTGTTCCCTCGACAATCGGAAAATCTGTTGTCAATAGGGGATTCGTCGGCGGTGTCAGAATTTGTAAGCCAATGAGAGCATTTTCTAACGGTTTACCCGCAGCATCAACAGCAAGGAATGTTAAAGTAACGGGAGATTGTTCTTTTTGTGCTTCTGCTTCAAAGGGGATAATACGTTCTAAGGGTGGGTTGGTAGTGAGTAGCACTTTAGGTGCAGGAGTTTGAGAAACTCCTACGAAGGAATAAAGAATTGACAATACGATGCAACCAGCACTGATCACCCCAAGCAGTCGATATTTTTTCATAAGACTTTATAAAAAGTGCAGAAGTTTGGTAGCTTTAGCGACTGACACCCTGACATTTGTAGGTAAAACTTACCTCACTTCTTCAGCTGCCATATACATATAGATATGGAATGGAAAAAGTTCAGGGAAATCATCAAGAGTCAGTCGGACTTGATATGACATCAAAAGCAGGTGATGTAGAGACGCAAAACAAAGCATCTCTACAAAACCTAAAATTGTTTCTAGGCAAATACGTTGGCGCAAATTTCGCGCCATTTGAATGCCATTACTTTGTTGGGTATCATAGCAAAACCTAATACACCTAAAAAGTAATAGAATTGTGATAATTTAATGACACGCAACGCCTAAAGTGTGATGACGCACTGAGTGCGCTGTGTTGTGAACCGCAGGATAGGTGGAGAAAAACACAGTCCAGATCACAAGACTTGATAGCAGCATATAAAGCGTCACCTGTACAGGCTTGGATAGGGTAACATCTGCGGTTTTCTGGAACACTGAAGGACGAGAAAAAGCAGTCATTTTTGACCTCCCACAATTAATTTGGGTAATTCATCAATCAAAGGGTATTCTGCCACTTGATTGCAAAAAGATATACGATAAACTTTCTTCTTGACAAGAGTGTATAAAATACACTGCAAAAGTTGTGCTTTTCTACACAAGAAAAGCATTTTTGAGAGCAGGGGTAACACCTCTCAAAAGACGATATTAGAAAGTTTTTAGTGCCTAAATTCTTTTTTTATGTTCTCGGCGCATACATGATAATCAATACACTCAGTAACGCCAAACAAGCTCCTAGCATATCATAGTGGTCTGGGGCTACCCCATCTACCTTCCAACCCCAAAGCATTGCCATTGCTATAAATACGCCGCCGTAAGCAGCATAAACTCTACCAAAGTTTGCAGTCTGGAAAGTCGCGACGATACCGTATAGAGTTAACCCAATACCTCCCGCAATTCCCCACCACAGAGGCTTTCCTTCTTTTAACCATTGCCAGACGAAATAGCCACCGCCTAACTCAAATAAGCCAGCCCAAATGAAGTTAAATAAGGACTTCAATATTTCTTTCACCTAAGCAACTCCTAATTGTAAAAGATTATTTACAAACTTCAGATTTTCTCAGGCTTGAGTCTCTCAAAGGTTGTATAAAAACGCAATAATCCGCCGTGTTGGTACGATACATCATTTGATACAGCCTTGACTGTACCAGTGTAGATGTAATGTTTCCCTTTGTATCTATACACCCTATGGTTGATGCTTGTAGCAAATTTTCTGAGACTATGAAAAGAATATGAAAATATGAAATAGCAAAAACCAATGGCTCATCCCGAAAATAGACCCAGTCTTCCTGAAGTTCACCGTAGCATTTCTATTCCGAACAGTAGTAGCTTTTGGCGTAAGATGCTAGCTTATGCAGGACCAGGGTATCTGGTTTCAGTTGGATATATGGACCCTGGAAACTGGGCAACTGACATCGCAGGGGGAGCTAAGTTTGGTTACGCTCTGTTGACAGTGATTCTGCTGTCGAACTTAATGGCGATATTGCTACAATCTTTGTGTGTGCGTTTGGGTGTTGCCACTGGGCGAGATTTGGCACAGGCTTGTCGTGATTATTTCAGCCCACGCGTCAGCTTTTTTTTGTGGGTACTGTGTGAGATTGCTATTGCTGCTTGTGACTTAGCGGAACTTTTAGGCAGTGCGATCGCCCTGCAACTCCTATTTGGGATTCCCTTGGTGTGGGGTGTATGCATCACTGCGTTGGATGTACTCGTGTTGTTATTCTTACAAGGGAAAGGCTTTCGCTACACAGAAGCTTTGGTAATAATGCTTGTAGCAACTGTAGGCATTTGTTTCACAGCAGAAATTCTCTTCTCTCGACCTCATTTTGGGGCAATTTTGTCGGGATATCTGCCTAAGCAAGAGATTTTACAGAACCCAAATATGCTTTATATTGCTATTGGCATTTTAGGGGCAACAGTCATGCCTCATAACTTATATTTACACTCCTCAATTGTGCAAACACGCGATTGGCAACCGACTACTCAAAAACGATGGGAAGCGATTAAATTTGGTACCATTGATTCAACTTTTGCTCTGTCTTTGGCACTATTTATCAATTCAGCAATTTTAATTGTATCTGCTGCAACGTTTCATTTTTCTGGTAATCAAAATGTGGCAGAAATTCAAGATGCTTATAAACTGCTTTCACCATTATTAGGAGTTAGTGCTGCGAGTGCTATTTTTGGCATCGCCTTACTTGCTTCTGGACAAAGTTCAACACTGACTGCTACTTTGGCTGGGCAGATTGTGATGGAAGGATTTTTGCAATTTCGCTTCCCGTCATGGTTACGCCGTCTGGTAACCCGTTTGCTTGCCATCGTTCCAGCGTTAATTACTATTATTCTCTTTGGAGAACATAGTACAAGCAGCCTCATTGTTCTCTCTCAAGTTATCCTCAGCTTACAGTTACCGTTTGCCGTAATTCCATTGGTAATATTTACAAGTAACCGTCGCCTGATGGGTGAGTTTGTAAATCCGCTATGGCTCAAATCTTTAGCCTACTTTGTTGCTATTATTATCGTTGGCTTAAATGCTTGGTTGTTATTACAAAGTATTTTGGGTTGGCTGCATCTTACCTCCTAATCTATGTTAACCAGTTTACAATAGTTGTGACTGGAAACAATTCTGTGCAAATCTACCTCGTATTTCTAGCGCGGAGAAACTCAAGTCATGAACTACATTTACAAAGCTATTGCAATCTTGGGAATCACTAGTGTACTGGGTGGATTGCCTACTGCCATCTCTGCACAAGTACCACAAACTCGCATCCAGCAAAGGAATATTCAGGAATACTATAACCAAGGTGTGCAAAAGCTTAAGCAAGGCAACTTTAGCGGAGCTATTGAAAATTTTAACTCTGTAGTACAATTGAACCCCAGATATTACGAGGGTTATTGCCTACGAGGACTGGCAGAATCTCGTTTAGGAGACTTGAAAGCAGCAATCACCGACTTTAATGTGGCGCTACGACTTAATCCTAACCATGTGGATGCCTATAATGGTCGGGGAACTGCTCATGCAGAATTGGGAGATATCCACAAAGCGATCGCCGACTTTAATCAAACAATAAAAATTGATCCGACCTCACCAGATGGCTACTACAATCTCGGACTTGCCAATTTTAGACAAGGCAATCATAAGCAAGCGATTTCCAACTTTAATCAGGCAATAAGGATTAATCCCAACCTAGCTGATGCTTATGGTAACCGAGGTCTTGCCAAATACGCTTTAGGAGATAGCAAGAGCGCTGTTGAGGATTTACAGCAGGCTGCAAATCTATTTCAACAACAGGGAAATACCCAAGGGTATCAGCAAACACAAGTTTTCCTTCAGCAGATTCAGTAGTAGGTAATTCAAAGTTCACGCATTGGAAAACTTGTTGTTAATTGGCTGATTTGTAGAGTGGGCAAGCTTTGCTCACCCGATTTTTCACAAAACAGGGCACACAGACGGAAACAAATGTGTGGCATACATTGTCAAACTAGCTATTCCAGGAGAAAATTCACTTGACTTTTTGACAGTGAATTGAGTAACCTGATGCGGTCAGACACGTTTTTTAAGGAAGCCCATGAACAGAAAACTTGTACTGAATTTGCTTTCTAGTTCCACCATTTTTACATCACTCATGTCTACTTTGGCAGTCATTAATCCTGCTCATGCTGCTACTACGACCCAGCGATTAATACACACAGATGATGGTCGTACCTGTATCACTCATCCTCACGGTAACTACGCTTTTGTTTGCATTAAAGATTCACAGAGGAATCCATCAGCTCCCCCTGCACCGAAATCAACGGTTATCTCAGCGCAACCATCTGACAGCAAGGTTGCCATGCTCGACTTTACTGAGGAGGAAAGCAATGCTGCGATTCAGTTATTTAGTTGCGACTGCCCATATTGTATAAATTCCTTACGTCAATTACGTGGTACTGGTAACTTGGTGTACTAAAGGGCTTGTTACTATTCTGGATTTGACATTCTCCACACGCCTACAAGGCGGGGGATTCTAGGAATCACTTCCTAGATTTCCTCTTTCCACGAGTTGACTTGCTTGGAGGAGTTTCCTCTCCCAAGTATTGGTCAGTCTCTCCAGAGGCGTTGGTTCCGACGTGACCCGCCGTACGTAGTGCCTTTTCTAGTATGTTTCGTGCTGCATTATGATCTCTGTCTTAGGTATGCCCACAATGTGGGCAGGTATGCGTCCTAGTACTTAGCGTCTTCTTAACAACCTTGGCGCAATTGGAGCAATTTTGACTGGTATAGTGAGGTGGAACAGCAACTGTGACCACTCCAAATACTTTCCCGAAATACTCAACCCAAGAACGAAACTGAGTCCATGCTGCATCAGATATTGACTTGGCAAGATGTTTATTTCTCACCATGTTCCGCACTTTTAAGTCTTCATACGCCACGAGGTCGTTAGACATCACTACGCATCTTGCCGTCTTGATGGCAAAATCTTTACGCTGGCGACTTACCTTAAGATGCTTGCGAGCTAGCTTATTCCTAAATTTAGTTCGATTCTTAGAACCTTTTTTGGTCTTAGAGAAACGACGTTGTAGCCGCTTGAGCGACTTTTCCGACTTGCGCAGATGACGCGGGTTGGCGATGGTCTGCCCGTCCGAGTCGGTGTAGAAATGATTTAGCCCTACATCAATTCCAACCGTCTTAAGCGTTGGTTCCCGTTTCTCCAGTCTTTCCTGGTCAATGCAGAATTGAACGTAGTACCCATCGGCACGACGTACAACACGAACACGCTTAAATTGTTCTTTCTGGTAAAAATGCAGGTCACGAGTTCCCCACATCTTGAAAGTTCCAGCTTCAAAGCCATCGGAAAAAGTGATGTGCCGCCGGTCAGAGGAAAGCTTCCACCCACTAGTCTTGTATTCCACGCTGCCGTGGGTTTGCTCTTTCTTAAACTTCGGATATCCTTTCTTGCCTGGAATCTTCTTTTTGCAGTTGTCGGAAAAACGAGATATTGCAGACCATGCTCTTTCTGCACTAGCTTGTCTTGCCATAGAGTTGAGCTTGTCTGCCCATTCAAATTCTTTGGCTAAAACAGCACAATAAGCCGAAAGCTCATAGCGTCCAATATCGCGATTATCCATCCAGTACCTAATGCAACTGTTACGAACAAAGCGAGCAGTACAAATCGCTTCATCTAGCTTTTCGTACTGCTCCTTTACTCCTTCCAGTTTTGCCTCAAGTACTAGCATCTTTACGTTGAACTCGTTGACGTAATCATAGCACAAATATTACTAGACGGGGAATAAATTCCCCAGCGCCCTACATCCCCAGGTTTAGAAAACCGGGGCTTTGGGCGCGTCCTCGGTAAAAATTACCAGAAAGCTACGTGATAGGGAAACGGTCATGCGTAGTTTGGAGGGGAGTGGTTGGGAAAGTAACAGTAATGGTAACTCGCTGGCTACCTACCCTACAGCACGTCCGGATCTAACTGAACGTGAGTTCGACGAACTAAAAAACGGCAGGAGGCAGAGCAGGCAGGTGTTTTGGGTAAATGTCAAGTGAGGGTTTTTTCGGTAGATAAGTATAAGCAGCCAAACCTGCCATCAAATTGACTAAGAAATTGAATACACTACGATGCCGAGAGTGTTCTATTTGGCACAAATTTTTGAGGTGGTCATTAACGGACTCAATTACTGCACGTTTGCGTAAAAGAATTTTGTCAATTAATTTGACCAAACGGTTTTTCATATTCTTTTTAGATTTCGTGACTAACTGTAACCCCCGTTCATATAGCTGTTCAAAAAGTTTTTGGGAGATATAACCTCTATCTCCAAATAGTTTACCAATCAAGTCCTTGGTCATGTCTGGAACTGGTTCTCGGTCATCAACATTTGCCGGAGTTAGTTTGAATGCCAGCAATTCTCCCTGGTCGTTAATAATCAAATGGAGTTTAAAGCCGAAGTGCCAACCCACCGAATTTTTGCCCCATTTAACTAATCCTTTAAAGACCTTGTGTGCATGAGCACGGCATTTATGACAAACTTCTATTGGCGTTGAGTCAATAAAGCTAATTCCTGTAATTTCACCTCTGCGTCTATGTAAAAAACAACATAACAACATTAAGCACCAAGGCATTAACTCCACAAATCGTGTGTAGCTCACTAAGTTTGGGAAAGCTCCACGCCAACCCGGTAGCACTTGTAAGGTGTAAAACTCCTTAAATGTTCGGTAGCCACTGCCGTGAAAGGCGATGGCAATAGTCATAACTTCACTTATATGCATCCTTGAGGCACTACGGCGTTCTCCAGTCATTGATGGTAGCTGCGGTGCTTGCTGCCATAACTTTTCCCATGATGAACAGAAATCATCTACCTCACAGAAAATCTGGGTTACGTCAAGCCGAGATACAATAGTGGACATCGCTGAGACACCTTGTTTATTTTTGCTTTTATGACAGTCTCAGCTTTTTTTGTGCCATTTTCAAGCCGTCGAACTCACGTTAACTGAGAGGTGCGGGACGTAATAGTCCCCATCAACTCAACCCTATTGACTGAATATCATTCTATGAAAGAACGTGCTTGGCTTTGCTGCACCGAAATTGTTGGGACAGCAGAAATTCAGGAATTACTTGATCTCAGAACTTTTCAAGCATTTTTCGCTCTTGTGGACTATTCCTAATCATCTCAAAGGTGTGCATATTCCGATTTCACTTATCCCAATGAGTGATACAGAAGCGTAGGTTCGGCTTAAGACTCCTGAAAACCCTTATTTCCTCCCTTAAGGTATGCAAGGAAGCCTTGAGTCTCATATTCATAGTTGCGCTCGCTCACAAAGATAAAATGGGACTTCAACTTATGATGAACAAAATGACTCTAATACTCTGCTACTCTCCCAATAAGTTCAGTAAAGTTAAAATGGCACAAAACAAGGCTGTACAGTGATTACTTGCATACATATCATAAAAAATGACTTTGTTGACTAGTAGGGAGAAAAAAACCAAGATGTTTAATTTCACTAAATTGGACAGTATTCCTGTACTACCAAAGCGGGAGAATAATCTTAATAAATTTTCTACCTATATTATGATGTGTGACCAAGATAATCGATTAACCCTGAAATGGAAACATCAACCTTCTCTGCAACGTAATTTGAAGTTATATGAAGAAAAACATAAAGAGTTTTATAATTTATCTTGCCAGCAGGATAAGGGGATAGACATAGCGTATTTTTGGCGGAAGATAGCACTTAATGAATCACAATTAATAGTAGACTGGGAGCCAAGGAATAAAATACAACTTGCCTATGAACATTTAGCAAGTTACTTTGAAGAAAGATGTTATTGGACAGCTAAAAATTTATGTAAAGATGATAACGTTAATTCTTGGGAGGAATATTTATGTATTGCGAGACTGCTAGTTTACAATCCGTTGAAATTAAGTGGAATTTTACTTAAATATAATTCCCATAATGCCAATTTAGAGACATATATAAGTCACGCCTTGACAAATCATATTAAATTCTCATTAGAGGTGAGTCGATTTTCACGGTGGCGATTACTATATAAGAAAAGTGATAAAGAATTAAAAGAGGCACTAGAAGTATTAGGAATTGTAGAACCTGAAATTTCGCAAGTTATTTTTGCTCGGAAATATTTTAAACAGGTTTATTTAATTAGCAAAATAAAAAATCCGGCGAGAAGTACAGGTAAAAAATGGATAGATCCAGACCAAGAAGATTTTGAAAAATCTGCCCAATGCTATAACGCAGAAAAGTCACTACCAACAGCACCTCATGAAGTATCTGCTAACTCTACTAAAGTGACTGCTAAACAGATTCAGGATTGGATGGAGATTTGCATTACAGCTTTAAAAAACTATCCGAAGTCAATTTTACCTAAGTTTTCACTTGATGCTTTGCAATCTGCTGGTATGATAGCTAAATTAGAATCACAAGCTGATGTAGTGGAAGTTGAATGGCAAGAAATATCAGTCACTGAAGAGACAAGTGAAAATCAAGAAGATCTCATAAAGAAAGCTAACTCGGTTTTATCTGAGCAACTGCAAGCGATGAAACCAGATTATCAGAAGATTTTGCTTCTCTATTATGGCTTTGGACTCAATCAAAAACAGTTAGCGGATAGACTGGGAATTAATCAAAGTACAATTTCTCGTTATCTAGCAAAATCCATAATCCAATTACTGGAAACTTTAGCAAGATTTTCCCAACCCCAACAGTGGGTACAACAATATGTAGAAAAATGGTTAGAAAGAGAGTACCACGCACCTGTACACTCAGATTTAATTCAAGCAGCTTTGGTGTCAACTATCAAGAAGTTAACAACCGAAGAACGCGAAATTTTACAACTTTATTACGGACAGCGAATGGATGAGAACAAAGTTGCTTCTCATTTAGGTATTCATCTTGAGGAAATAACTAAAAGACTTACCAACACAAGACATAAATTACAAAATAACTTAATGCATGAGATAAATATTTGGACAAAAGAGTATTTAGAAAAATGGTTAAGCAATTACTATAAATCTCTGATTAAATCAGTTTTAAAAACTCTATCGAAGTCTGGAAATCAAGAAATAGATATAGAAGAGAAGATTTCCTTGGTTGAGAAGTACATTCAGAATAAATACTAGCTACTGAAAATTTATTAAGATAGAGGAAAATTATGTTAAGTTTATCAGATTTTGTAAATATTGACACTGAGCATACTTGGTTGCAGTTAGAGACAGCCAAACAAGAACAAGCATGGCAGCTTTCTGGGCACCACTCGAATCCGATTGCTTGTTACAATGCTTATCTCAATCGCGTCTGCTTGAGTCACTTACTGAATTGGTTTCAGGAATGGCTACCAGAAGAATCTACGTTATATGCAGAGGTATTTCCTTGTGAGGAAAGCTTACCTAGTATTTTAGAAATAGTCAATGGTACAGCAATTAAGGTGGGTGAAACCCGGATAGTGTTAGTACCAACTGAAACTATAGATATAGAAGAATTGCGTGTACCGCAAGAATGGGTAGATATTAACAGTTGGGCGGCTGACTATTACATCTCGGTACAGGTAAATTTAGATGAAGATGATGATTCGAGTATGCGGTTATGTGGGTTTACCACTCACCGTCAATTGAAGAACCAAGGCAAATATAACGAGAGCGATCGCACTTATTCTTTACCCATAGAACAGTTAACTGAAAACTTCACCTTGCTGTTTGCTACACTGGGACTACATTGGCAAGAACAATTTCCACCCGAAGTGACTTTGTCAGCAGCAGAAGCCCAAAACCTATTGCAGACATTGAGTGATACATCTGTTTATTCTCCCAGATTGCGTTTGGATATACCATTTGCTTACTGGGCAGCACTCATTTCCAATGAGCAATGGCGACAACAACTGTATAATAAACGTGTAGTTGAAGAAAAAAATACCGTATCTACAGCAGAGATATGCTCACCACTAAATACAGAAGCAGTAAATTCTATTCTTGTAGACTCTCCACTTAAAAATGTGAACCTCAGTCAATGGTTCCAACAGATATTTACAGCAGGTTGGCAATCTATTGACGAAGTTTTAAATTTAAATTCCCAGCTAGGAAATTTAGCATTTGATTTCAGAAGTTCTTCCACAACTAGAAAAGCAGGTGTTAATGGAATCAAACTAATTGACTTGGGGATGCAATTGGGAGGACAATCTTTAGCACTCATGCTAGCTCTTTCTCAAGATGCAGATGAAAAAATTGCTATTCTCGTACAAGTTCATCCCACTGGTAATGAGAAATACCTGCCGCGAAATCTCAAACTTCTGCTTTTAGAATCAGGTAACATTTTACAACAAATTCAATCGAGAAGCCGAGATTCCTACATTCAACTTAACCGTTTTAAAGGTTTAACTGGAACTAGCTTTTCTATCAAGCTGATTCTTGATGATTTCAGTATGATTGAAAATTTCTCTATTTGAAATTTGCTAACTGCTAATTGAGACTTTCAACTCATGAAGGCACAAATCAACACTAAATATATGGTAAATTATGTATTAAAATCCAATATCGTAACACCCACTTTCAGTTTGTTGGGTGACGCGCTTTGTGCTCTACCCAACCTACAATTCTTCTTAACTAGGGTGTTGGCAGAGTATTTATGTAGACTGGGAATGTCTTCAGCATAGCTGCCTTGTAATAAACAATGAATAAGTTAGTTGTTATCAACTTAGAAAAAGGTAACTTCAATGATGGCTTTTCTCCTGTCACTGCTCAACTGTGGGAAATTAACAACTCTCGCCCGATAAAATTTACAGGGGGTTTACCTCCTGCACCAGAAATTCCTGAACTTTATAAACGCTTTCAATTAATATATCAGGCGCTCAATCAACGTTTGCTACGTTCTGGACTGGAAATAGAATCGACTGGTTTAAATAACGTTAGTGAAGTCGATTTTAGCGAAGTTCAAGAACAGTTATATGAAGCCATCAATTCTTGGCTCAACTCTGATTTATTTCGCCCAATCGACCAAGAATTACGAGGGCGATTTGCTTTAGATGAAGAATTTCAGGTTATTATTGAAGCAAGTGACAGTCTCCTGCGACGGCTACCTTGGCATTTGTGGAATTTTATTGAACGTTATCAATCATGTGAAGTTGCTGTAAGTACCTCAAAATATGAACGAGTAGAATCATTACCCAAACCGAAAATCAATCAAGTGAGAATTTTGGCAGTTTTGGGTAATAGTGAAGGAATTGATGTTCAAGAAGATAGAAAGATTCTCGAACAATTGCCCCATGCATCAACAGTCTTTTTGGTAGAGCCTTCACGTCAGGAGTTGGATAGGTGGCTTTGGGACGAACAAGGATGGGATATTTTATTTTTTGCAGGGCACAGTCATAGCCAAGGTGATAAAGGTAAGATACATATAAATCCTACTAGTCGTTTAACAATAAGCGAGTTAAAAAACGCGCTAAAATATGCAATTGCACGCGGTTTAAAAATAGCTATTTTCAATTCCTGTGATGGTTTGGGATTAGCAAAACAGTTGACTGATTTATACATTTCCCAAATTATTGTTATGCGGGAGGAGGTACCAGATTTAGTTGCACAAGAATTTGTCAAACATTTTTTGGGAGCCTTTTCAGGGGGTCAATCTTTCTATTTAGCAGTGCGTTACGCACGCTTAAGATTGCAGGGATTGGAAGATGAATTTCCCGGCGCTTCTTGGTTACCTGTCATTTGCCAAAATCCAGCAGAAGAGCCTCTCACTTGGCAAGAGTTACGTGGTCAAACAAATACAATTCCTTCTCCTAAATTAACAGTGCGGAATCTGCAATCCGTATTGATAATAAGTGTCATCATAACTGGGTTCATTGCGGGAGTGCGATCGCTCGGTCTCATGCAACAATGGGAAATGTCAGCTTTCGACTCAATGATACGGATGCGACCTGATGAAGGTGCAGATGAACGCCTTTTGGTGATTACTGTCACAGAAGCAGATATTCAGGCTCAAAAACAAAGACAAAAATCATCACTATCAGATATCACACTACAACAACTATTGCAGAAATTAGAACCATACAAACCAAGAGTTATTGGTTTGGACATCTATCGAGATTTTCCAGTAGATTCTCAATATCCAGATTTAGCAACTCGTTTGCGAACGAACAGCAGCTTTATTGGTATCTGTCAAGTCAGCGGTAGTCAACAACAAGAAGTTGGGGTTCCACCACCACCGGAAATTCCAACGAACCGCACAGGTTTTAGTGATGTTGTCTTGGATGGTGATTTGGTTATTCGTCGCCATCTACTATCTATGACACCAGAGCCAGAATCACCTTGCAAGTCTCGCTACTCCTTTAACTTCCAACTAGCACGACAATATCTAGCTAAACTTGGCATTCAACTTCATATTACCGACGAAGGCTACTTGCAACTTGGCAAAGTAGTCTTTAAACCCATAGATGTCCCCACAGCTGCTTACCAACAATTCAATGCAGGGGGACACCAAATACTGCTCAATTATCGCTCCTCACGACAGATAGCCAAACAAGTCAGTGTTGCACAAGTCCTGAATGGTCAATTAAACCCCAATTGGGTTAAAGATAAGATTGTCCTAATTGGCGTTGACTCACAAAGTGCTAAAGACTATTTTTTCACACCCTATAGTGCGGCAGCTACCCCACACCAGGAAGTTCCAGGGGTACTGCTGCACGCACATATGGTCAGTCAAATTCTGAGTGCTGTTTTAGACCACCGATCGCTACTATGGGTTTTGCCTGCATGGGGTGAATTTCTGTGGATTGGCGGCTGGTGTTTATTCACAGGAATAGTTGCTGTATACAGTAGGTCACAATTAAAACTTGCAATCATCATCAGTGCAGAATTACTTACTCTCTATGGTTGGTGCTTTCTCCTCTTGTTGTATGGGGGTTGGATACCATTCCTTCCCCCTGCACTGGGACTAGTAGCAAGTGGAATTGGTGTAAAAAAATTCGTAACTTTTTTCACAAGAAATAATTAACAAAAAAATATAACAAAAAATCACTGTATAGGACTTACGCACTTTACTTAGAGACAGTTGCATGCATCCACAGCACTGCAGTCAGTCTTCTTGGTTGAACTGACCAGAATACTGGCAATTTTTTCCATCTCTATCCCAGAACTGCATAAGTTAGCGTGGTTACATCTATTAAAAATACAGAAAGTAAGCCTGTAGGAGTGCTTAACTTCTGTTCTGTAAATCAAGTAAGGTTTATGCATACAATCAAATTTATATCAATACGTAAGTCCTACTGTAAATAATTGAGAATTGAATTATGACTGGAAGTAGCTTTCTGTTACCACCAAAAGTATTAGTATTGATTGCAACTTTTCTAGTAGTTAATTTCATGCAGTTAGTAGCACAATCTCAGCAATCAAATACCACAAGCATACGTTTTGTTCAGCCAACCTTAGAAAAGCAACCAGAAAATCGGGGCGCACCGAGAGACAGAAAAGGTGCAGGAACTCGTGGTGATTGTCCAGCTGTGAAAAAATCTTTGACAGCCTTGGTACCTTTGGTGCAAACAACTGTGAATCAGAAGCAAGTCACAACAGGTACACCTAGCAAACAATATGTTTTAGGCTTAACCACAGCAGAACATCCAACTTTTTGGTTTTACGTTCCCTATACACTCAAGAACATCAATTCAGTAAAATTTGTCTTGCTAGATGAAAAAAACAACTCTGTCACCAATGAACCAATTCCCATTACTCTATCTAACACACCAGGAGTCATTAGCGTTAGCCTTCCCACAACAGAGAAACCACTCTCAATTGGACAGTATTATCACTGGTACTTCTTGATTGATTGTAACCCTCAAAGTCGGTCAGACGATATCGCAGTTGAGGGCTTAGTGCAACGCATTACCCCGAAAGATGAGTTAACACGTCGCCTACAGACAGCAACGCCGCGTCAACGAGTTGCCCTTTATGCTCAAGCAGGAATATGGCAAGATGCTGTAACGACTTTAGGAGAACTTAGGCGTGCTAAACGTCAAGATGCAACCTTAGCAGCTGATTGGAAAGAGTTGTTGGAATCTGTGGGATTAGAAGATATTGCTACGGAAGCGATTCTCCCAAAGGGAGACGCCCAAAGGGCGAACGCACCTTGTTGTACTCCTTAACATGAGCATAGGGCATGGGAGTGCGAAAACTTTTTCTACTTGTTTAGAGGGATGTAATGTTAGGCAAAAATGTGCGTTTAGCGTGTTTCAAAGGGCTAAGAATTTTGATAGCGTACCCGCGTTGCGCTTCGCTTCTCGCGCAAATCCTAACTTATCAGTTCGCTGGTGCAATAATACTTCTTACTAATTGCGCTATTGCCGAAATTGTACCTGATAGTACTCTCCCGAGTAATTCTGATGTGAAATTAGAAGGCAACACCAGAATTATTGAGGGTGGAACGCAAGCCGGAAGCAATCTTTTCCACAGTTTTTCCGAATTTTCTGTCCCCAGCAACGGTACAGCTTTTTTTAACAACGCCTCAGACGTTCAAAATATTATTAGTCGAGTGACAGGTCGCGATCGTTCTGATATCAATGGCTTAATCAAAGCCAACGGTACGGCGAATCTGTTTTTAATTAATCCAAATGGAATTGTATTTGGACCAAATGGCAGCTTAAATATAGGCGGTTCTTTTATTGCCACAACAGCCAACGCTTTACAATTCGGTAGTCTAGGTAACTTCAGCGCTACAAATCCAGAAGCACCTTCACCATTACTGACGATTAACCCTTCAGCTTTTTTATACAACCAAATCACTACAGGAGCAATTCAAAATAACTCAGTTGCACCTGCTGGTCTTCATTTAGCAAATTTTGAAACATTTGGTTTGCGAGTACCCGATGGTAAAAGCATATTACTCATCGGTGGTAATGTAACGATGGATGGCGGACAATTAAATGCTTATGGTGGACGAATCGAATTAACAGGATTAGCTGCTCCAGGAAGTATAAACCTTATCACAGATGGCAACACTTTTAGTACTCAAGTACCTGAATCACTACGAAGTGATGTATTTTTGAATAATGAAGCGATCGCTAATGTTTCTTATAAGAATGGTGGTAGTATCGCAGTCAACGCACGTAACATAGATTTATTAAAAAATAGTTCACTCAATGCTGGTATTGAGGTCAATTTGGGTTCAGCAACTGCAAAAGCAGGAAATATTACTCTTGACGCCACGGAAGCAATTAGGATAGAGCAAAGCGAAATTAGAAATCAGGTGAGAACGAATGGCATCGGGAATGCTGGTGATATTAATATTACTACTGGATTATTGTCTGTAAAGGATGGAGCTAGAATTTACACTCGTTCCTTTGGTCAGGGTAATGGCGGCAATATCAATATAAATGCTCGCGGACAAGTCTCGTTTCTGAACGGAAGTTTTGGCTGGACTAATTTAGAACCTATAGGTGTAGGAAAAAGTGGAGATTTGCAAATTCAAGCTGATTCTGTGTTAGTTGGTAACGACTCTCAATTAAATGTTAGTACTTTAGGTCAGGGAGATGCTGGTAATTTAACAATTGATGCTCGTAATACCGTTGAATTTTATAATAATTCCTTTGCCTTTAGCCAAGTTGAAAAAGGAGAAGGTAATGGCGGGATCATAAAAATCAATACGGGTTCACTCAGACTGAACAATAATTCGTTTCTTAGTGCTAGTACCCTTGCAAAAGGAAATGCGGGTAGCTTGCAAATACAAGCTCGCGATCGTGTATCCTTTGCAAATAAGAGTAAAGCCTTTTCCACAGTCCAAGATGGCGGTATGGGAAATGGAAATGACATTTCAATCCAAGCAAGGTCAGTTTCGGTTACTGATGAATCGTTTTTAACAGCAGGGACTTTCGGTGAAGGCAACGCAGGTAATGTAATAATTGATGCTGCCGATTCAGTTATATTTGATGCTAAAAGTTATGCTGCCAGTAGCATAGGTTTGGAAGGATATGGCGTAGGATTAGGCAACGGAGGAATAATAAAAATCTCTACAGGTTCGCTTCAGCTCGCCAACCAAGCCAAATTAACAACAGAAAGCTACAGCAAAGAAGGAAATGCAGGTAATATCATCATTAATGCCCGCGATACCGTCTCTTTATCAAATGGAAGTTCTATAAAAAGCTTGTTAGGAGGGCAAATAAAGGGTAAAGCAGGTAATATCAGCATTACCACAGGTTCACTTTCAATTGCCAGTGCTTCCTCGCTCCAGGCTGATACTTTTGGATTAGGAGACGGCGGTAATATTAATATTGAAGCACGAGATAATGTGTCTTTTATAACCGAGGGGGGAGCTTATACTAGAGTACAACTAGATGCCAATGGTAGGGGAGGTGACATAGATATTAAAGCAGATTCTTTGACCCTAAGTGATGGTTCTTTTATGGCAACAAGCACTCTAGGACAAGGAAATTCTGGCAGTGTAACTATCAAAGCCGCTAATTCCGTTAATTTAAATGGAGTCAACCAACAAGGTTTTCCAGGAGGTATTTACAGCGAAGTTGCGACTATTCAACCTAATAGTGATGGAGGCGATATAAATATCACTGCGAGGTCACTAAAAGTCAGTGATGGTGCACGCTTGGCTACCAGTACAAATGGTAATGGAAATGCTGGTAAAGTTAATATCAACGCGACTGATTTCGTTTTATTTGATGGTGTAGGCAGTAATAACCGCAGAAGTGGCGCTTATAGTCTTGTGTTACCTCTAGGAACAGGTGCGGCAAATGATATTAACATTAATACAGGTTCACTTTTTTTGCGAAATGGTGCGAACTTGCGCGCAGGCACGGACGGAGTAGGGAATGCAGGAAAAATAAAAATTATTGCCCAAGATACGGTATCTATTGACGGAGCAAGCAGCTATGAATTCCCAAGTACGATTGAGAGCCAGGTAACAGAAAATGCTGTGGGCAATGGAGGTAATGTTGATATTACAACTAGGTCACTTCTTATTACCAATGACGCTGAACTATCTAGCAATAGTCAGGGAAATGGAGCAGCAGGAAATTTAACGGTAAATGCTAATTTGATTCGTCTTGATAACCGAGGCAAAATTTCAGCTAACACTGTTGCAGGACAAGGCAATATAAATCTAAATCTAAGAAATTTATTAATAATGCGTCGTAATAGTGAAATCACTACTAAAGCTTCTGGAAACAATATTACTGGTGGTAATATTAAAATTGATGGCAAAAATGGCTTTATAGTTGCAGTTAAAAATGAAAATAGTAACATTCGTGCTGATTCTGAAAACTTTCGTGGAGGAAATGTCACGATTAATGTAGCTAATATCTTTGGTTTTCAATCCCAAGCAACATCATTCCCGCAAACGAGTAGCATTACTGCAAAAGGAGCAAGCCCTGACTTGGGGGGAAATATACAAATCAATACTCCTGATACAGACCCTAGTAGAGGATTAGTTCCTTTAGCAATAGATGTGGTGGATGTTGCCCGTTTAGTAGAGGACAATGTCTGCGCGAGAACTGCCAACAGTAGCTTCACCTATACTGGACGTGGTGGTTTACCTCCCTCTCCTAACAACACACTTAATAGTGATGCCGTGTGGGAAGATTGGCGACTCACTGCTGTGCCAAGGGGAAGAGAGCGAGAAAGAGATAGGGGGAACTCAAAGTCCCGTCTGGGGATAAGGGAGCAAGGGGGAGAGAATAATTCCTCACACCCTACTCAAATTGTGGAAGCACAGGGGTGGATAGTGAATCAGAATGGGGAAGTGATTCTTACAGCTTACGCTCCCACAGCCGCACCTCACAAAGTAGGCAGTTCATCATTGGGATGTCAGCTGCCAATTGCCAAGTGATAGGCAGCAGGACATAAGGCAATAAGAAGATATGGTGTTGGCAGCTGATTGGAAACAGTTGAAATGTCGTCTTTTACTCTCTAGCAAATACTAATATTTGCATAAATCAACCCAGGTTCCTCAATAAGGTATATAGAACCCATTTGGGATCTTGGAACAGAGGGTAAGATGAGAAATAAATGCCGTACTCCAGCAGCTTAACGGACAAAGAGTGGGAAATCATTGAACCATTGTTGCCCCAAAAAAAGCAAACAAGACCACCAAAGTGGACAAAGCGACAAATCTTAGATGGTATATTTTATCAACTCAAGAATGGGTGTAACTGGTGCGATTTACCAAAAGACTTACCGCCCTACTCAACAGTATTTTGGCACTACAAGCAGTGGCGGGAAGCAGGAGTACTAGAGCAAATGATGACAAAATTGCATGGGAAAGTGCGCTCTAACGCCAAAAAAAACCACAGTGGACAACCCTAATGATCATAGACTCGCAAGCAGTCAAGAATACTTGCAATGCTAGTGTAGAGTCCAAAGGGTTCTGCCATTACAAGTGTACCAATGGCATCAAACGACACTTGGCAGTAGATACTCTCGGCTTACCATTCTTCACCCACTGCACTAAAGCCAGCGTAAGTGATGACAGTGGTTTGATTGAACTGTTGAGCAAGAACATGGACTACTTTCGTGCCAAGCCTGTGAACATTCCAAAGATTACAATTTTGCTTGACCACGGTTACCACCTAGACAAGCTCACTGCTGCTTTGCAAATACTCTACCCTCAAATTATGACCAAGATCCGATTCCAACTGGCACCTAAACCCACAAAAGCCGAAAAAGCCGCTCTTGGTAAAACAGGATTTGTCCCGGTAGCAACTCGTTGGGTAATTGAACGTTCCAATGCTTGGATGGAACGATGCAAGAGTTTGGTCAAAAACTTTGAACGAACACTGGCTAACGCCACTTCCAAGCTCAATCTATGTTTTATCCGACTCATGCTCAAGCGTTTAGCTCAGGCATAGATCTCAAATGGGTTCTATAAACAACATCAAAGAGTCAACACAAGTGCAAGATAGTCTTACACTTGTTTACAAACATATTTACACGAACTCGTTAATAGTTATAAATATGCTTATTGGAAATAAAATTACGGGTTTGCCGGGAGAGTGCTATCGATTCAAAGGCAATGAACCTTTACTATTAGATGACCCGCAGACAGTTTGGGTGGTGCAATCAGGTTCAATGTCACTATTTGCAATTACAGTTAACAATGGTAACCCAGAGGGAAAGCGGCGTTACCTATTTAGTATCAAATCCGCAGAAGCGATGTTCTCAACAGCACCAGAGTTTCAAAGCGAGCAGCTCCAGATTTTAGCAGTGTCACTTGAGGAAACAGAACTGCTCAGAATGTCTCGAAAAGATTTTGAGTATATGCTCGCAAACAAACAAGGCTATGCGGTGGATTTGGTAGAGCGTTGGATACATCAACTGGGTTTGGCTGTTGCTTGTGAACCTAATCATAGCTTAAATATGCGCGTACCAGAGCCAGGAATCGAATTCTTCTCCTTAGCTAGTGGCGAGATATTCCGACCTGAAAAAGGTAGCGTATCTTGGGTACAAATCCAACGTGGTTATGCCAAATTGATGGGATTTGCCGAACTAGTTTTTGAGCCTGCATCTGGTATGTTACCTTTGAGTGCTTATATGTGGTTGCAGGCGGAAGACACATTAGAATTGAAAAGCCTTCGCACCGAAGACATCGAATATGCAGATACTTTAATGGTGAGTCTGGCTCAACTGCAAATTGATTTTCTACAGATGATTAACTTGCTCTCTAAGCAAGAAATCCAGCAAGAAATTTTGAGGTGTCAAGAAAGAGAAGACCTCAAGCGTCAGGTCATGGATGAAACATTGGGGGAACTGTCATCCGTGCTGCAACAGCGGGAAACAGGTACCTCCCCACAAGTGATACATGGCACTTCCCCAGATCATGCTCTGTTAGTTGCTGCTGGGGCAGTCGGACATGCTCTAGGGATTAGGATTTGCCCCCCAGCTCAGTCAGAAGACTTCAAACGCCTCAAAGACCCAATAGATGCAATCGCCCGTGCTTCACGAATTCGGATGCGTCGGTTGCATCTTGTGGGGAACTGGTGGAAAAGTGACTGTGGTCCAATGCTGGCATACAGCTTAGAAGACGAAAGTCCAGTGGCTTTGTTGCCAGTTAAAGGCGATCGCTATGAAATTTATGATCCGCTCAAGCAGACTCGCACCCCCGTAGATGAGCAAAGCGCTGCTACGCTGTCCACCAATGCCTATGTATTTTATCGGCCTTTGCCCGATAAAGACCTCAAAACCTGGGATATACTTCAATTTGCACTGCGGGGTCATTTTAAGGATGTAGTTATCATCCTGTTAACTGGAATTGCTGTTTCTTTACTAGGGATGGTGACGCCTCAGGCTACTGCTATTCTCATAGACAACGTCATCCTAGATGCCAACAGGGGATTATTGCTACAAATTGCTTTGGGTCTTTGCGCAACAGCTTTTGGAGGCACAATCTTTCAACTGGCTCAGGGGCTTGCCCTGATGAGACTGGAAACTTTTGCCAACTCATCCACTCAAGCTGCGGTGTGGGACAGACTGTTGAACCTGAAAGTATCTTTTTTTAATCAGTATTCTATCGGTGACCTAGAATCTAGGGTTTCTGCCATCAGCGATATCCGCTCCAAACTAAGCGGCACAGTTCTCAAAAGTATTTTCTCTGGCGTATTTGCCTTCTTAAACTTGGGATTGCTCATCTACTACAACGGTTCATTAGCCTTAATAGCCATTGTGGCAGGGGTTGTGAATATAGCCCTCACTTTTATCTCTGGTATTCTCACCCTCCGCAAGGTTCGTCCCCTATTGGAGCAACAAGGACAAATCTTTGGCGTGATGGTGCAGTTAATCAACGGGGTTGCCAAATTGCGAGTAGCAGGAGCTGAGGAACGCGCTTTTGCGTACTGGGGTAAACAGTATAGCCAGCAACTAAAATTGATCCTGGGTACCCAAGTCATTGAAGACATTCTCGCTGTCGTCAATAAAGTCTTGCCCATATTCACATCTTGCGTGCTTTTCTGGTTTACTGCCACATTACTACAGCAGAACCAGCAAACACAGGGTGCTCAAGCACTATCTATTGGTACTTTCCTCGCGTTCAACTCTGCTTTTGGTACCTTTATAAGCGGTGCAATCGGCTTGAGTACAACAATTGTGGACGTTCTTGAAGTCTTACCTTTGTGGAAGCGTGCTCAACCAATTTTGCAAGCAGAACCGGAAGTTAGTCATAGTAAAGCAGATCCTGGTAAGCTATCAGGCAGAGTCGTTGTAGACCATGTGGTTTTTCGTTACCGAGATGATGGTCCGTTGATCTTAAATAATGTGAGTATTCGGGCTGAACCTGGAGAATTTATTGCTCTGGTGGGGACTTCTGGAAGTGGTAAATCAACTTTGTTTCGCTTATTACTGGGATTTGAAACTCCGGAATCTGGCAGTATTTACTATGATGGACAGGAGTTGACAGGAGTGGATGTTCATGCTGTACGCCGACAGATGGGTGTTGTCCTGCAAAATAGCCGATTAATGTCAGCTTCCATCTTTGAAAACATTGCCAGTGGTGCCCTAGTCACAATTGATGAAGCATGGGAAGCCGCCCGGATGGCGGGTTTTGCAGATGATATCCAAGCTATGCCAATGGGTATGCACACTGTTGTCAGTGAAGGAGGTGGTAATATCTCTGGCGGACAACGGCAGAGGCTGTTAATTGCTAGGGCGTTGGTATTGAAACCACGAATTTTACTGTTTGATGAAGCGACCAGTGCCTTAGATAACAGAACACAGGCTATTGTCAGTGAAAGTCTTGACCAGCTAAAGGTGACGCGCATAGTTATTGCTCACCGAGTCAGTACAATCCGCAATGCCGACCGTATCTATGTGCTTCAGGATGGTCGGATTGTACAGCAGGGCAGTTTTGAGCGACTAGCCAATCAAGAGGGGCTGTTTGCTCAACTTATGATGCGGCAGAAGCTGTAAAGGAATGTCAGAAACCGGGTTTCTTAGCTCATCGCATCAGCTATAAATTCACTTTTTAATATCACTCAAGTATTACTAAAGTATATTTTGGTGCAAATAAAAAACACCGTAATCTCAATTTGCAATTGCTGGCTGACATCCAAATGGGGAATTTCTCAGCCTGTGAGGCGTTACCACAGGCACATTAGCTACTAGTATGACTTCCCCATTAGCATTTACCACCCAACCTTGGGCTTCGACAATTTGAGTGGGGGGTGGTGAGGGGTGAGAGGTGAGTGAAGAATTATTCTCTCCTCCTCTTGTTGGTACAGCAGTGAGTCGCCAATCTTCCCAAACTGCATCGTTGTTGAGTGTGTTGGTGGGAGAGGACGGTAAACCGCCACGTCCTGTGTAAGTGAAGCTACTGTTAGCAGTTTTGGTGCAGATATTATCATCTACTAAACGCGCCACATCCACCACATCCACTTTTAAGGGAACTAATCCTTTACTAGGGTCAACATCCGGTGTGTTGATTCGTACTGTGCCACTTAAGTCAGGAGTTTTTCCTATAGCAGTGATATCACTAGTCTGGAGGCTAGGTGGGTTCCGAAACTGAGCGCCGAATACACCTTGAGTCTTGATTTTTACTTGCCCTCCAAGAAATTCATCAGAATTGGCAGTGATATCACTGTTTTCAAACGCTGCTAGAACCCCAGTACTAATGTTGATATTGCCACCAATCACATTGATACCTTTGGCGTTCGCGGTGATTTGACTCCCACGACGCAATACCAAACCTACAGAATTGATATTAATATTTGCTTGTTGGCGACTTGGGTCAGTGGTAACGCTGGTGGTATTTGCATTGAGGCGAGAGTTACTGTCTAAAAGGATAAAGTTAGCGTTTAAGTTAATATTGCCTGCATTTCCTAGTCCTTCACTTTTGACTAATACTTCTGCTCCATCTTTTATAGTGAGTAGTTCTGTATTAATTGTCACATCTCCAGCCCTTCCCGTTGAATCTTTACCAGCTAGGGCACCCACAGCACTGCTAAAAAGTAGCTGTACGGATTCAGTAGCATTTACTAATACATTGCCACCACTGCCTTCACCAAAAGTACTAGCGCTGATCTCCGCTCCTTGGTCAAGACGCAACGTCCGAGTATTAATTGTCAAGTCCCCCGCCGCTCCTTTTGCACCTGAGGTATCTTGTTGAGTATATAAGCCACTCGGAAGTTCTCCATCGGGGGTAAGGAGACCAGTCAGTTCCACGGCACCGCCATTAGTATTAACAGTCAAATTTCCCCCCCTACCATTGCCACGAGTGCCAGCGCTGATATAAGCTCCACTCTCAAGACGTAGCAGGGGAGTATTGATTGTCAGGTTTCCTGCAATACCTGTAGCATCTTGTGCTGCTTGAGAATTTAAAGCGCTACTAGTCTTGATCTGCACTGAGTCAGTGGCATTTACAGTCAAATTTGCTCCATTACCTGAACCAAAAGTGTCAGTACTGACCAATGCTCCATCACTCAGGCTCAACACGCGAGTATTAATTTTTAATTCTGTAGTCGCATTTGTTGAGCCACGAACTTGAATACCCAAGCCAGTAGGGAATGGATTATTATTACCAATCAGTTCCACTGTATCTGCATTCACTGTCAAATTTCCTACCCTGCCCACACCTTTGGTGACTGCACTGACTTGGGCTCCATCTTGGACTTGCAATAAGCGCGTATTTATCGTTATATCTCCTGCTGACCCTGTGGCATTTTCTTCAGCTTGAGCATAAAAGCCTCCAGGAAATGGAAACTCTGCACCGGGGCTGCTATACACACCACTAAGTTGCACCTCATCCAAAGTATTTACGGTTAAATTTCCACCTATGTTTGAACCTAAAGTACTTGTTTCAATCACGGAACCATCACTCAATTTCAGGCTTCTAGCTGTGACTTGAACATCTCCGCCACCATCGCCTGTGGTATCAACCGCTGTTTGTTGAGATAGTCGAATACTTCCCAAGTTTTGCAAGCCACCATAGCTTAGGGAAAAGCCATTTTCTGTAGGAACGAGACTCACCAAACGATTAGAACCAGCACTACCTAATTCAATTCGCCCTCCCGCCGTTTTGAGTGTTGCCCCTTCTAAAGAGATATCTCCACCTACCAAAGCTAAGGTTTGATTCTCTTGCACTCGTAAACCGACATTAGTATCTATTGCAGGAGATGGGGTGGTTCGACTTCTGATCCCCTGTCCGTCTCCCTGTACTTGAATCAAACCGGGATTTGCCCCAAATTGTAAACCAATAGGAGTACTAACAGTTAACAGAGGTGTTGTTTGTGGGGTGGTACTATACTCAAATCCGTCAGCAAACTTTACACTATTTGCAGTCGTGGCAAAAAAAGAGCCTCCAATTTCTAAACGAGCATCTTTCCCGAATACAATCCCGTTGGGATTGATGAGAAACAGGTTAACTGTACCATTAGCTTTAATTAATCCATCAATATTAGAGATAGATTTACCAGTGATGCGACCAATAATATGTTGAATGCTCTGGATGTTATTAAAGTACGCTGTGCTACCGTTCGGGACAAAAAATTCTGAAAAACTATGAAATAAATTGCTTCCAGATTTAGTGCCACCTTCAATATTTATAATATTGTCAATAATTGTAACGCGAGAATTTTCGGGTAGAGTCGTATCTGGAGTGATTTGGGCAATCGTAGAATTTCCCCAAATAGAGAACGCAACACAATTAGCAATTCCAAACCATCTCCGCCAGTTTAAGTGCATATTTATCCCTGATACTAGAGTCAAGAATGGCTCTAACACATCATCACATTTTTAGGTACGTCGGTACACATTGGTGTCAATATGTTGCCTAATAACCCAAGTTGCTAGTGATAAAAAAGCACCTCTTTTGTCGTTGCAGAACTGGAATTGGAAGCCCCTTTTTCAGCGAAGCAAAAAGGGGTACTTCACTAGTGTTTGTTGAGAAAAAGTTCAAGGACAAGGGTTAAAGGAATACAGAAATACCTCTCCCCCAAATCCCCTCCAGGAAACTCTGAGTTCCCCTTACCCTTGAGTTTTTATGATTGTGGACAAAACGTTTATATCTGAAAGTTTTCACTGATTAGTTGACACTAATGGTCAGATGACAATCCCACAATATGGATAATTTATTTCCTGGTTGTCTCTTATGTCCCCATCGATCTAGGACGCGGGTTTGGCATCAAGTGGTAATCTCCAACATCAACCCATTTCTTTGTTTCTGAACACCATTTTAAAATACCACCACTAATCGCATCTAAATCGGCTTCATTGACTTCCTCTACGCCTGGAATTGATTTTTGCTCGGATACCAACTCGTTATTTTGGTTGTTCTGAATCTTTTGTTGGTTTGTATGATTCTGGGTCATTGTGATTATCTCCTTGTTGATTGGCTTTAGTTCAGTAATAGTATAAATAGATACTGTTTTATGAAAGCAGCTTAACTAGCAGAACTAGCTACACACATATGACTCAATCCTGTGAGGTTTGAAACCTTCTACTAACTTATAGGGAACGTTCAAGTTGACTTATGCAGTTAGGCTCGTCTCTGGGACAGAAAAAATCGGTGTAATCTTTGGTTGGCAAGCATTTCATGTTTTTTGAAATTTCTAGTGATACATTGCTATCAAAGAGCATCTCCCTCACTGCGGATCAATTGCAAGTATGCTCCTTCGACTTGTTGCAATTCTTCATGAGTTCCCCGTTGCACTACCTTTCCCCGTTCCAAAACAATAATTTCATCACAATCGCGGATGGTACTCAGTCGATGTGCCACAATAATGCAAGTACATCCTCGCTGACGTAGTTTTTGGTCAATAATTTTTTCTGTTTCAGCATCCAGGGCGCTTGTGGCTTCATCCATGATGAGGATGGAGGGGTTATTAACTAAAGCACGAGCTATTTCCAAACGCTGTCGCTGACCGCCACTCAAATTAGTAGCTCCTTCTAAAAGGATGCTATCATAGCCTCCTGGTAGGGAAAGGACTGTATCATGGATGGCTGCATCCTGACAAGCTTGCACTAAATGGCTTTCAGGCACAGTAGTATCCCAAAGGGTTAAATTGTCCCTGACGCTACCAGCAAATAATAAAATATCTTGCTCTACGAAGGCGATAGAATTCACCAGGACTGGGCGAGGAATTTGATTTCTGGGTTTGCCATCAAATTGAATTTCTCCCTGAGTCGGTTCATATAGCCCACATATGAGTTTGGCAATGGTAGATTTACCAGAACCACTTCCACCAACAAGGGCAACTCGCTGTCCTGGTTTGATTGATAAATTAAAGTTTTCAATTAAGGGAGCAGCAGCTTGGTTGTAGCCAAATGTCACATTCTCCAACTTGACATACCCCTGCAATTTGGGCATGATTCTAGAGAAGGTTAGGGGTTGAGAGGAAGTTTCTCTCGTTTCCTCTTTTAACTGCGGATCTATCGGGTTTTGGGAAACATCATCCAAGCGATTTAGGCTACCCTCGACTTTTTGGAGATCACTGCCAAGACTAACGAGATTATTCACAGGCTCCATAAAACTATTCATTAGTCCTTGAAATGCTACTAGCATTCCAATAGTCAAGTTACCGTCCATAACCCGCAGCCCACCAACAGCTAAGACTAACATGGATGTCATGGTCGATAAGAACGAGGGCAAAATTCCCAAACCCTGGCTAGTTATATCTATTTCCTGTCGCGCATTAATCGCGTTGGCATAGTAGCCGGCCCATCGGGCAAAGAAATCAGACTCTAACCCAGATGCTTTTAAAGTTTCCATACTTTGGAGACCAGAAATAGCCACTCCACTAACTTTTCCTTGCTCCTGCATGAATCTGATATTGGCGTCTACGCGCCACCGAGATACTTGCTGCAATGTCAGGAGATTCACAGCGACAAAGATGATCCCAATTAAGGTCAACACCGCGTCATATTGCAGCATAACAATTGCATAAAAAATGACCATGACTGCAGCGATCGCAGTAGTGGCTAATTTCCCCGACAGCAGATCGGCTAAGTCGTCGTTAAGATGGATGCGGTTGCTGATTTCTCCGGCAAATCTTTGAGCATAAAAACTTACAGGTAAACGCAGGATATGCCATAAAAATCGGCTGGACATACTCACAGATAACTTAATCTTCATCCGGCGCAGAAACTTTAACTGTAGTAATGTCAACAGTCCATTCAGGATGGCTGTGAGTATCATTCCTAACAGGAGTGGGCGCAGCCAATCCTGCCTGTTTTGTACCAAAATATTATCTACAAACACTTGGGAAAATACGGGTGATACTAGTCCAGGAATGACGAGTAAAAATCCAGCGAAAATGCAGTAGAGCAGTACCTCACCAGACCCTTGCAGACGTTCCCGCAAAGCTAAGATAATGTTGGGTTTGCTACCACCTTTTTGGAACTGTTGACCTGGTTCCAAAAGCAGTACAATTCCTGTGAAACTTGCGTCAAATTCTTGCGCAGATATAGACCTTGGTCCGGTTGCGGGGTCATTCAGATAAACTTGCTTGTCGCTAAACCCCTCCACGACCAAGAAATGGTTAAAGTTCCAAAAGACGATGTAGGGGCATTGCAAATGTCGCAGTCCATCCAAATCTGCTTTCAAACCTTTGGCATTTAATCCGTAGCCTCTAGCAGCGTTAAGGATATTTGAAGCTTTGCTCCCATCCCGCGATACGCCGCAATCTTGACGCAGTTGCGCTAGGGGTACAATCCGACCGTAGTAACCCAGAATAATTCCCAAAGCAGCAGCGCCACATTCCACCGCTTCCATTTGCAAAACAGTGGGGGTACGACGCCGAATGTCCCTATCCCCAAATAAAGTTAGTATTTTTTTGACAAAAGTTATCGCAGTAGAAATACGATGGCGAATATTTTTATTTGTAAATATTGCTTGTAGCTTTGACAACAACATTATTTATTAAAATTTTAGACTACGTTAATTGACACCAGTGAAAGACTTGAGGAGAGGAAAAACAAAGCTAATAGGCGCTCGTTCCTCTGTGGTGACTCTTACGGTAGTCGTAGTGCCAGAAGAAATTTTCATCTGCGGACCTTTGGAAGAAGACCACTTGTATCCACTGAAGGTTGAGTTGTCTGGTTGCAAGTCAGCAAAAACTTGGATTTGAGGTCCTTGAGCCATCAAGCTTTGCACAACCTCTGAATTGCCTACTAGACTTAAAGCACCCTCTTTAGTGACAGGAAAAGCTGAGACATCGGTGACAGTAGCCACGATGCCGCCAAATCGTTCGCGCTCTACTGTGGAAGGTGTAATTTGTACCTTCATTCCTGTGCGAATCTTCTTACCATCGCTCACAGGAAAGAAAGTCAGGGCAGTTATTTTGCCTGATGGCTCCTCTGCTTGAATAGTGGCAATGCGGGTTCCTTGGCTAACGACTTGCCCAGGAAATGTAGTTACTTCTAAAACTCGTCCGCTGTAAGGACTGATAACTTGGCTGTTTTTCTGTAATTGCACTTCCAATTGGGCGATATTTTGCCGTACCTCTTGGATCTGATTTTGTCGGGTGGTTGAAAATTGAAAATTTTGTTCAATCAGACTTTTTTCTTTGATTACCAATCCTTGCAACTGGCTTTGGAAGTCGTTGATTTGGCTGAGCTTCTCCTGGTATGCTTGTTGTGCCTGTAAAACCATTTCCTCTGAAATTGCCCCTTGTGCCTTCAGCTTTTTGAGCCTCTCGAATCTAGTGTTGAGAATAGGGGCTAAACTTTTAGCTTGACGGAGGTTTTGCTGTAGGCTGTAGCGTTGCTGGGCGATCGCTTTAATTTCTAGTTCGCTTCGTAAAGATTGCAATGAGTTAGCGTTCTGATTCTGGCTTTTTAGTTCTAGTAGCTTGATACCCTGCTGCTGTAGTTGTTTCTGGAGTTCGGCTTGGTCAATCATTGCCAGTATCTGTCCCTTTTTGACAAATTCCCCAACACGTAAATTCATTGCCACCAATTGTCCGCTAGCTGGCGACTGGAAAGCCATAACCTTGCTAGGATAAATTAATACCCCTTGACCTGTAACCGTAATGGGTATGCGACCAACAATACTCCAGATAACTGCTGTTGCTACCAACGAACCAAGAGCAGTTAAAGGTAGCCAATTCATTGGGTGGATCACTTGCATGACTTGATCCAACCGTTCTGGGGAAGATGAACTTTCTAAAGCTTTTTTTCGGAAAAGGTTGTTATTTTGTGTAACCATATGACACCGTCTTCAGGCAGGGGGTGGAGAATGACAATTACCAATTAACAATGTCCGCGAATTTTCTTTAGTGTCCAGTCAAATCTATGTGCAGCTAGTGACACTTGAAGCAACAACTCCGTACTTAGTTCATTTTCATATTTGCAATGCTCACTTAGGGGCTTACCAGTAATATACGCGAACCTGCCATAATTGTCGAAAGTCCAACACGACAACCGATTGATAACTCAACACGTGAATTAGTCGAGAAACTCTTGCTTGAACGGGTTTTATTAGCAGCGATAAGCGGAGCTTAAAGCCTTGCCTGCGGCAGCTAGCTGCGCGAACGGCTCTTGCTGGTTCTGTTACCTAACCAAGCTCTGCTTGGTTGCCTCAAAGCTCGGCTTTGAAGCTTGTTCTAAAAGTGAAGCTTGTTCTAAAAGAACAGGCTTGGCAACATACGGACCATCGCCCGTGTCACTGGAGTCTCACCACGTTAGCTCCAACACTGTGGAAAACAGAAATAGTACCAGGTTCCGAAATACGTTGAAGCCACTAAAAAAACCAGGTAGGCTAATTCTCCAATCCGAAAACCGTTAAGCTAAAGCCAGTTCCCAACTAAAACATAAGGTGCCCAGTAAAATGGGTGTCCTTTATCCTCCAAAACAAACAGTTGGGCGCGACGTAAAGCTTCTGCTTTCGTTATCTTAGAGTCCAGCGTTAACTGGCGGTAAAATTCACTCATTAGGATGGAAGTAGAATTATCATCTACTTGCCACAACGAAGCCAGGGTACTGCGTGCGCCAGAACGCACAGCAAATCCAGCGAGTCCTAAAGCAGCTCGCTTATCTCCAGTAGCTGTCTCACAAGCACTAAGGACAAGTAATTCAATGGGAGGAGGTACGCGAGATGAACGCCCTACCACTTGTTCTCTTGTTTGCAGTACTTCACGCAATTGCTTAATATTAATCTTGCCATTCCAAGCTAGTATAAATGTCTCTTCCTGTTGGGAACTAAATCTGCCGTGGGTTGCGAGGTGAACAACTCCGTAAGAAGCATAACTAACTTGCTTTTCAACACTTGTGTCAGTAAAAGCTTGGTTGACAAGTTGTTTCGAGGGGATAACTGCTGCAATTTGCTGCAATTCAGTGGCGACGTTGGGTAGAGGACTAAAATTGAAGCGAGATTCTGTCAGTCCAGCTGTTAAAGCCTCAAATTGTTCCCGGTTTGGTTTGGGTGCTAGTAGTTGCAAACCGGGTGATAGGGCGATGCTGTACTTTTCTATGAGATACTGCTTGCCATCATAAAGTGCAGCCATCGGAATATTTCGCAATGAACCATCCAATACAAAAACGAGATTTTTGACGTTGCTTTGCTCCAAATCTGCAATGGCAGGTTTGATCATCCAGTTATACACTTCTTGGGATAGCGCTTCGCGATCGCGAAATGTGTAGCGTTGTTCTAGTTTTTGTCGCAGTGCTTCTAAGGTGCTTTCGACTTCGGCTTTGGGTTTGTCAGTTGTGTAGTGCCGTAATTCTTTAGAAAGCGGTAATTTGACAATTGTTTCTATGCGGTCTGTCAAAATAATTGAGTAAAAAACTGCTGTGGCTGGACTACTATTATCCACCACTTCGTCAATCTGCGTTGGCTGGACGGTAATACAAGCATCTCGAAAAAAGTTGTCTAATTCAGCCAACTGTAAAGTTTCAATCGCCTCACGAGCTTGTTTTAAGTTTTTTTGGTTGACTTCTCCTTTCATTCCTGCTTTGTCGGAAGAAATTTGAGAAGGTTGTAAAAGTAATGCAACGAGTTGGCGATAAATAGGTTCTACTTCATCGCGAAAGTCAAATTGAACGTCGGGATTGAGGGCTACCAAGTCACTACGTATAGATTTGAGAGTTTCCACTGCTGCGGTGTAAGCTGTAACTGCACTTTTGATATCTCCCTGAGCAAACAGCAGGCGTCCCAGTTGCCATTGCCATTGATAGGCAATATCAGGAGCATTAATGATCTGAGCAAGGTTTAAGGCTGATTCAGTATATCGTTGTGCTTGCGACCATTGTTTTTCCATCTCGTAAAATTGACCCAGATAACCTAAACTGTAAGACTCAGCACGTATATCTTTTAGGTCTTTGGCTTGTTGCACAGCTGTATTTAATAGCTGGATAATCATTTGGGGATTTTGAATTGGAGAATTGAAAATTTCTCTGGTTGTTCCCTCGTTGCCTTGTCTCTTTATCTGGTTATCCCTGTTTCCAAGACAAACTAAACTCTGGGCGAAGTTCACCCTGGCATAGACTGCGCCTCGACTGGGAGTTAAATTCGAGAGCGAAGATTGGATTGCTTGCAAATCTTCATTCGTTGGTTGCTTTTGAAGATACTGTAATACCTTCAACCGATTCAGTTGTGCTTGTACGGCAGTCAGGGTTGAAGTTGACGTATTTGCACTTTTATAGTAATACTCACTGGCTTTTCTGTAGTAAGACTCAGCATTGTTTGTTTGCGTGACGTCCAAGCGGCGATAAGCCGGAGGCTTGACGCTACGCGTATCGCTCTCTTGCACTGTACCTTGTCTGCAGTGCGACGGTAGAAAATTATCTTCAGTGTTGATAGTATCTTTGAGTAGATTTCTGTTGCCCAAGGCAAAGGCAGCATTGCCTAAACTGAGTAAAATAGAACTTTCTTTTTGTGATGCTGGCAGCTGTTGCGCCAATACCAAACTTTGCTCCAGTACCTTTTGAGACTTATCTATATTCCCACTTGCTAGCAGTACATTGCCGTAACTTTGCAATCCAGAAACTTTCAGAAGGGAATTTGGTGTAGAATCCAGATTTTTTTCTACCTGCTCAAAGATTTTCATCGTCCGCCGATAGAGCCCCAAGGATTGGAAGGCTGTAGCCTGGTTAATTAAACTACCAGTTTTCCCCGCAGTATCACCAATTTCACCATAAATATTAGCAGCCTTTTGCCATGATTCCAATGCATTTTCAGCTTGCCCCAATGCTAGTTGCAAACTACCTTGAGTGTTGAGAGTCTGGGCAAGAATGTGTTTGATGTCACTCGTATTCAATTTTGATTGGTTTAATAAATTCAGGCTGGTTGTAATAGCTTTACTGGCTTGGTTCCACTGTCCTAATTTTTGCTCAGTCAAAGAAAGATAATTTAACGCCAAAGCTTGGTTGAGTGCATCTTTTTGGGACTCATAAACCCGTGCAGACTGTTGGAAACTTTGCGCCGCCTCAGCAAATTGTCCTGCTTGGTATAAAGTCTTTCCTTGTTGCATCAGTTGTTCTGTGTTTGAGGGCGCTTTGACCGGTTCACCAGTAGAAGATACTGAAGCAGAAGCATAAAACAACCCCTCTGTTGGCAGGGAGGTTTTCTGGGCAAGAAGTCTCGAATCAGATGGTAACAAAGAAACACCACTACTGAAAATCAGTCCTAGCACAACTAACAGGATGATTCGCAACTTGAGAAATACAGGCTTTTTTCTAGCTATCTTCCAAAAACCTGGTTTCGGCATTCCAAACCCCCTCCTTAGAGACTTTCAAAGAATAAATTATCCAAGAAAAAGAAAGAAAAGTAAAAGATTACCGAATCTAAGTCTAGCTAGCTTCCGTCTTTGTGATAGCGCGATCGCACATAAGCGCAAAGTGCAGGCTAAGCCAACGCCCAGGTGTTTCAAACAGACTCGGTACCCACCTTCGCTACGATAGCAGCAGCGCTGCTTTCAGTAGATCCCACTCGCGCAAAAATTCTTTTAAAGCCTCATTCAGTCTAGAATTCGTTTGACAGACAGAACCCCAAAACGAGCTCAGACTGCATAATTCACTTTGAGTCACTCCTAATAGTTAGTTGTCAGTGGTAATGCAGTCCACAAAGCATCTCTATTTAAACTAAGGCAATTACAAATTAGTCCCTTTGCAGTTTGTAAAAAAACATTTTGCATTAAACTTTAACAACGGAAATACTCATTATGGCAAAAATTATTTCTATTCACTCATACCGAGGTGGCACTGGCAAGTCAAACTCAACAGCTAATATTGCTACAGCCATTGCCCGCCAAGGCAATCGAGTTGGCATTGTTGACACTGACCTTCCATCACCAGGCATTCACATCTTGTTCGGCTTGAATGAAAAACCCATAAAACATACCCTTAATGAGTTCTTGTGGGGTCGCTGTGCAATTACCGATGCCGCCTATGATGTTACATCTGTCCTTAAAACCCAGGCGGATGCCCGTAGTGGCATCTATTTAGTTCCTTCAAGTGTTAAATTGAACGATATTTCCCGTATATTACGCGAGCGGTTCGACGTTGAACTGTTGCTTAAGGGTTTTAAAGACTTAATCAAAAATCTCAAACTTGACTACCTGTTAATCGACACTCACCCAGGTCTTAACCAAGAAACCCTAATATCACTAACAACTTCCGATATCGTCTTGTTAGTACTCCGACCCGACCAACAAGACTTTCAGGGTACTGCTGTAACTGTAGATGTAGCGCGCAAGCTGCGAGTACCAAACTTATCACTAATGGTTAATAAAGCGCTGAAATACTACGACTTCGAGGATCTGCAAAAAAAAGTGGAACAAATTTATCAAACCCCAGTTGTTGGTATCATTCCTGAGTCACAAGACTTGCTTCGGTTTGCTAGTAGCGGCATTTTTTGCCTAAACTACCCCAATCATCCTATAAGTCAGATGTTAGACAAAGTAGCAAAAAAAATGATCTCTTAAAAGAGCTACAGTTCTAATTTGCTATCTTTCTGTTGTCACTCAAGCAGAATAAAAATAGAAATATTCCTGATTCACTGTTATGAAAAGAATTTTCTATTAGCTCACATTTTGAACATTATCAATCTTGATTTATCCAGTGCATATCATTCTATATGTTCAAAAAAATTAACTCAAAATTAAATAATTTAAAATTAGCGAAAAAGCTTACTCTCCTACTACTTCTAATATTTATTGGCGGAATTGCCTTTAGTGGAGTTGCTTTGGCTAATATTCTCAATTACAAAGCTCAAGATGAAATCAGTTCAAAGGCTTGGTTAATGATTCGGACTCTAAGTTCAGTTCGTTCTTACACAAGCAACGAAGTGACTCCGCAGCTGGAAACTCGCCTAGAACGAGATGAATTTTCACCACAGGTTATCCCTGCTTACTCAGCACGTATAGTCTTTGAGAATCTAAAAAAGGATAACAAATCCTACAAAGACTTTATTTATAAGGAAGCGATGCTTAATCCTACTAATGTTAACGATAAAGCTGATAGTTTTGAGACGGCAATTGTAAAACGCTTCCAGCAAAACAAGAGCCTTAAAGAATTAACAGGTTTTCGTTCTTTAGAAAATGGAGAATACTTCTATATCGCTCGTCCCTTAGCCTTAACCGATTCTAGTTGCCTGAAATGTCATAGCACACCAGATGTTGCGCCCAAGAACATGGTTGAGATTTATGGGACAAAAAATGGATTTGGGTGGACATTGAATCTGATTAACGGCATTCAAATTATTTCGATTCCAGCCGCTCAAGTTCTCCAAAATGCTCGTCAATCATTTGTTGTAGTTATAGGAATTGTAGCTATCTTTTTTGCACTTGCCATATTCATGGCTAACTTATGGCTCAAGCGATATATTCTTGGACCGATCAAGCGCGTAGTCCAAGTTGCAGAAGCTGTGAGTACTGGTGATATGGATGCCGAGTTTGAGAAA
Source organism: Nostocales cyanobacterium HT-58-2 (assembly GCA_002163975.1). GTDB lineage: Bacteria > Cyanobacteriota > Cyanobacteriia > Cyanobacteriales > Nostocaceae > HT-58-2. Next base: position 2,257,867 of record CP019636.1, read on the forward strand.
GTATCTAACGATGAGGTAGCCAGTTTAGTTGAAGCCTTTACGCGCATGAAGCTAAGTTTAGCATTGGCAATCAAAAGGGTAGAGCAGTACCGTATGAAACCTCGTAAACCTGATAATTGATAAAAATGAATGAACTGTATGCTCATCAAAGCTAATGGCAACAATACTATTGAAAATTTAAGCATATGACACAGGTTTTGCTCCAACAGTTGAGTAACAGTGATATTAACTGGATGATAGCTAATGGGCGTCAACAGCAAATTGCCCCAGGTACCGTATTGATCCAGCAGCAGAGCAATCTTGACTATTTATACATAATTCTTGAAGGCACTCTAAGTGCTAGTATCAGAAGAAATCCAGATAGTGCTTTGGCTAGCGTTTTTGCCGCTCTTGAGGATGATCAAGACTTGGAGCAGGAAATTACTCGCTTCGACCGTGGTGAGGTGCTTGGTGAAATATCCTTTTTGAATTTCAGTCCCTCAGCGATTACAGTAAAGGCGGAAGAAAATTCAGTTGTTCTGGCTTTACCCAGCGAAAAACTGCTAGCGATACTTCGGCAAGACGTGGGATTTGCTAACCGATTTTACCGTGCGATCGCAATTTTGCTATTAGACCGCTTTGAACGTCTGGTCAAAAAGTTTACACATCGCCAAAATTTGCAAATTCCGCCACTGCAAGATGTTCCCCTGCTGTTTGGTGAACTCAGCGACAGCGATGTGGACTGGTTGATACAACATAGTCAAGTTGAAGTGATTGCCCCAGACACTGTGTTGATCCAAGCGGGTAGACCACTAGAGTATCTCTATGTGCTATTACGTGGAAGAGTTTCTATGTTTGCACAAGAAGTGACACAGAACTCTCTGACTCGTGTTTTTACAATTTTGGAAGATTACGACCAAGGCAACTCTTCACCCGCAACCGAGATAGCCTCCTCCTTGAGTGGTGAAATTATTGGCGAAACTGCTCTGGTCGATGCTCGCTTACCAATGTATACCTTTAAAGCTGCAGAAGATTCTCAAGTGTTGGCGATTAAAAAGCAACAACTAATGATCAAACTCCAGCAAAACCCAGGTATGGGTGCTCGTTTTTACCGAGTCATAGCTATGCTGCTTTCGGCTAGACTTCAAGGGTTAATCAGTCGCCTGGGATACGGTAGAAGCTCATATCGGGTAGGGCAGAGGCTATCCGAAGATTTTGAATACGAAGATGAAATTGATTTGAATGTGATGGACAACATTTTTCTAGGCGGTGCCAGATTTGACTGGATGCTCAAACGCTTGAAAGTTCTGTCTTAACTCAGATATTGCACCTATCCGTGTAACCCCGGCTTTAGTCAAAAGTAGCGCAATCAAGCGAAGAGCGTTTTTCTTGGCTTTTGTGGGTTAAATAAGGGTTTTAGAGTTAGTCCTGTGTGTCAAATAACCTCAAGTTTTCTTGGTGCAAGATGTGAGCCTCCGACTAGCGCGGCGACGCACTAGCAAAATATCGAAGAAACACAGCCTCTCGAATGTATTAAAGCTAATAAATATTACACTGAAGTAGTACCGTGACAGCAAAAACCGTCTTATCAATGGTGCAGTATTTGCCCGAATGTGAGCCTGGTTCTGGGTGATTTTGGCAGAAATATTGGTGAAGTAATGACCGTTACTATCCCGTTTGAGAGATTAGATTTATTAGCCTCACTCAGGCATGGTACATCCTTACACAAAAACTATGCGCTCGCTGTGGTCAAAACCTATGAAGAAGCAGGAACAGCCAATTGCCGCAGAGCAAAGAAATCTACCTGTAATTAACCCGAATGCGGCAGGTATTGATATTGGTGCTGATAGACATTGGGTGAGTGTTCCTGTTGACAGGGATAGCGAGAATGTGCATAGTTTTGCTTGCTTTACAGCAGAGCTATATGCAATGGCTGATTGGTTAAAACAGTGTGGGATTGAAACGGTGGCAATGGAATCAACAGGGGTCTATTGGATACCTGTGTTTCAAGTGTTAGAAAGCCGTGGTTTCGAGGTCAAGTTGGTAAATGCTCACTACGTCAAAACTGTACCTGGTCGGAAAACGGATGTTTTAGATTGCCAATGGCTGCAAAAGTTACATAGTTATGGTTTGTTATCCGGTTCATTCCGTCCAGATGACCAAATCTGTGTCCTGCGTAGTTACATTCGACAACGAGATAACTTAATCAAGAGTGCTTGTGTTCACGTACAACGAATGCAAAAAGCCTTGACCGAGATGAATCTACAACTGCACAGAGTGATTAGTGACATTACAGGTACTACAGGCTTGAGCATTATCAAAGCCATTGTCAGGGGCGAACGTAACCCACTTACCCTCGCCGCACTTAAGGATGGGCGTATCAAAGCCTCTTGTGAAGAGATTGCTGCCGCTTTGACGGGCGATTATCGTGATGAGTTGATTTTCATCCTACAACAGGAATTGCAACTGTACGAGTTTTACCAGACACAGATTCTCGCCGTCGATGCCCAAATTGAGCAATGCTTGGCTTCATTTGCTGATAGGGTTGATGTGACAAAAAAGCCATTAACCAAACCTAAACGCCGAGGTAAGAAGCAGCCCGGTAATGCGCCTCAATTTGACCTGCGTACTCACTTGTATCGCATTAGTGGCGTTGATTTTACTCAAATTCAGGGCTTTGGCGCTTTGACCGTATTGATATTGTTGTCCGAGTTGGGATTAGATCCGACTCGTTTCCCAACTGTGAAGCACTTTACTTCATGGTTAGGTTTATGCCCTGGTAGCCGTGTGACTGGTGGTAAAGTCAAAAGCTCTCAAACTCGCTCTGTTGTTAGTCGTGCTGCCAACGCTTTCCGGATGGCGGCTCAAACTCTTTGCCGTAGTAACTCGGCTTTAGGTGCTTATTACCGTCGTATGCAAGCCAAAATCGGCGCTCCCAAAGCTATTACTGCTGCTGCTCACAAGCTAGCACGTATTTTTTATCGCCTTTGGACTTCTGGTGATAAATTTATTGACCCTGGTGTTGATGCTTATGAGCAACAGTATCGAGAGCGGGTAGTTAATAACCTCAAGAAAAAAGCTTTGACTTTTGGTTTAGAACTCATCCCCATTTCTGACTCAACGCAATGTGTTTCTTGAGAGTTAAACAAATCAAATTTAAAATTCAAAAAAACAGTATGCAAAGTAAAGAAAATAAACTTTTTCGTCAAGAAGCTTTAGAACGCTTATCTTCGCCAGAACGGCTAGATCAGTTGATGCAGGTAGTTAACCGTAGAGCATGGTTACCCCTGACTACAATTGGCTCTTTAGTCGTCGTTGCTGTAATTTGGAGTATATTCGGACGGATTCCGCTCACTGTCAACGGTCAGGGCGTACTGATCAGACCCCGCAATGTGGTGCCATTTCAAGTTGCTAGTGAAGGTCAAATTGTCACACTCAATCTTAAGTCAGGGGATAGAATTAAGTCAGGGGATGTTCTCGGTACAATCGACCAACCCCAACTGAGGCAGCAGCTACAGCAAGAGCAGTCAAAACTAGCCGAACTGCTCAATCAGAACAGAGAAACCGATGAACTTCAAAGGCGGGGAATTGCTCTCAAACGAGAGAACTTAGTGAAGCAGCGAACTGTCCTCCAGCAAAACCTGACTACTGCTGAAAAGTTTGGACCAGTTGTGCTGGAAAAAAGTATTAAGTCCCTAGCACAACGGCGTGCAAGCCTCCAGCAAAGTCTACGGCAAAGTAGATCCCTCATCCCGACCTTCAAACGACGGCTTGAAGTTCGACGTTATCTTAGGCGAGAGGGAGCCATTACAGATGATGTGTTGTTGCAATCTCAACAAGAATATACAGAAAATCTAACCAAGGTGTCAGATTTGGAAGCGCAACTCAAGGAACTTGATCGCCAACAAACCGAGGCAGAATCCCAGTACGTGAGCAATCGCAACTCCATTAAAGATATTAATGCCCAAATCCAAAACCTTGATGTCCAAGCAGCCCAACTGGAGCAACAAGACCGAGAGCAGTCAATTGAAAAAAATAATAAAATCCAGACAAGTAAACGTCAGATTTCCCAACTGGAATTAGAACTAGCGACAAAAAGCAAAATTGTCAGCAAATATAATGGTCGCGTCCTAGAAGTTGCCATAGTCCCTGGTCAAACAGTCAGTGCAGGCACTCGCATTGCTTCGATTGAAACCGAAGACCGCAACTCTCAACTCATCAGTGTCATCTACCTCGCCGACAAAGACGGTAAACAAATTAAGCCGGGAATGCCTGTACAAGTCACTCCTAGTATGGTTAAGCGCGAACGTTTCGGCGGTGTTATGGGCAAAGTCACCGAGGTTCGCCCCTTCCCAGTAACGAACCAAGATATGACCGCAATCATCGGTAACGAAAACCTGGCGAGCAGTATAACACAAAGTTTGGGTGGGGCACCGATGCAAATCTTTGCCTCTCTGGAACAAGACCCAAAAACTGTTAGTGGCTACAAATGGTCTTCCTCCAATGGACCACCACTACAAATTTCTTCCGGGACTACTGCCCAAGTCCGGGTACAAGTCGGGCAACAAGCGCCCATTTCCTACGTGATTCCGATCTTCAAGTCTTTAACTGGTATTTACTAAAAAGACTATTAAACTATGGCTATTGGCTTCATTAATCTCAAGTTTTTACAGCAACGCCAACCAAGTTACGTCCGCACTCCTACACTTCTGCAAATGGAGGCGGTGGAATGTGGTGCTGCTGCTCTAGGAATTATTTTAGGCTACTTTGGTCGCAACGTACCCTTGCCCGAACTGCGGCGCGAGTGTGGAGTATCACGAGATGGCAGTAAAGCCTCTAACGTGCTCAAAGCAGCCCGGCTTTATGGCTTGGAGGCAAAAGGTTTCAAAAAGCCCTTGGAAGCTCTTAAAGACTTTCGCCCTCCGTATATTGTCTTTTGGAACTTCAATCACTTTTTAGTAGTGGAGGGGTTTTCTCAAAACCGCGTTTACCTCAATGACCCAGCCTCAGGTCGCAGGTCGGTTTCTTTGGAGGAGTTCGACCAAGCCTACACTGGCGTCGTCTTGTTGATGGAACGCGGATCGGAGTTTAAGAAGGGAGGCAAAAAAAAGAGCATTGTCTCGGCTTTAAGCTCCCGTCTACAAAGCTCGCGTGGAGCAATTATATTCTGTTTGCTAGCAGGACTGCTACTTACTATCCCTCGTTTAGCTGTACCCGCTTTTACTCAAGTCTTTGTAGATGAAATTTTAGTTGAAAACCGTACTGACTGGCTGCGACCTTTGCTATTAGGTATGCTGTTTGCTGCGGTAAGTCAAGGTCTTCTTGCTCGGATGCGACTTTTTTACCTGCGCAGGCTGATGGTCAAGTTGTCGGTTTCGATGTCAGGACAGTTTCTTTGGCATACTCTACGCTTACCGATTGGGTTTTATGCGCAGCGCTTTACGGGTGAAATTAGTAGTCGCAATGAACTCAATGATAAGGTCGCAGATGTGCTATCGGGACAACTTGCCACCACGGTAATCGATACGCTGATGATTGTCTTTTATGCTGCTATTATGATTGTCTATGACTGGGTATTAACCAGCATAGCTATTATGTTTGCGGTATTCAACTTCTTTGCTCTGCAATTTTTATCACGCAGTCGTGTTGATGCCAACATGAAAGTCGCCCAAGAGAACGGCAAAGTTGCTGGTGTTGCGATCGGCGGTATTCAATCAATGGAAACGGTCAAAGCCAGTGGCTTAGAGTTTGACTTGTTTTCTAAGTTCACTGGGTACTATGCTAAAATGCTCAACGCCCAGCAGGAATTGGCACTCCCTACCCAAGTTCTATCAACATTACCCAAGTTTTTGACAGCTTTGGCGACAACCTCTATCTTGGTTATCGGTGGTTTTAGGGTAATGAACGGCAGTCTGAGTATCGGGATGCTGGTTGCCTACCAGACTCTAACAACTGAATTCTTGAATCCGGTTAACAATCTCGTCAATTTCGGCAGTACAATGCAAGAGTTAGAGGCAGACTTAAACCGACTTGATGACGTTCTGCAAAACCCGACTGATTCTGAATCTGACCGCAGCGCCTCTATTCAGAATGTGTCTGTACATACAGTCAGGGAAGACTCATTTCAACTTGTGGGTTATGTTGAGTTGCGTAACATCAGCTTTGGATACAGCCGTTTGGAACCCCCCTTGATTGAAAACTTGAATGTGACTTTGAAGCCTGGGCAACGGGTAGCGTTTGTTGGTGGTAGTGGTTCTGGTAAGTCCACAGTTGCCAAGCTCGTCACAGGTCTTTACTCACCTTGGGGGGGCGAAATTCTGTTTGATGGCATTCCCCGAAGTCAGGTTCCGCGCTCAGTGCTAGCTAATTCATTGGCTATGGTTGAGCAGGATATATTTCTGTTTGCTGGGACAGTGCGGGAAAATCTGACGCTTTGGGATTCAACTGTAACAGAAGAAGATTTGGTGCAGGCTTGTAAAGACGCGGTAATTCACGATCTGATCTTGAATATGCCTGGAGGATATGATGCCCAGATTTTAGAAGGGGGCACGAATATGAGTGGAGGACAACGCCAGCGTTTGGAAATTGCCCGTGCTTTGGTTAGAAATCCGGCGGTGTTGGTGTTGGATGAGGCAACTAGTGCGCTAGATGCTGAAACAGAATTGATTATTGACCGGAACCTGCGACGGCGCGGTTGTTCCTGTATTGTGGTAGCTCACAGACTTAGTACAATTCGGGATTGCGATGAAATTATTGTTCTAGAGCGAGGCAAAGTGGTGCAAAGAGGTACCCATGACCAGTTACGCCATCTCGGAGGAATGTATGCGCATTTGACAAGTAGTGAAGAGGGTTAGGGAAGCAAGGTTATGCTGAATATTGAATCGAAACTACGCTGTATTAAAGGTAATGAACCTCTGCTGTTGAATGATCCACAGATGGTTTGGGTGGTTCATTCTGGCACACTTGCACTGTTTGCAACGTCTGTTGAGGATGGAGAACCAAAAGGCAATCGTCGCTATCTTTTCAGTGTCGGCGCTGGTGAAGCTTTGTTCGGTACGGCACTATTATCGCAATGGGGTATTCTGGCGGTGGCAATTGAAGAAACAGAACTGTCGCCAGTGGCGATCGCTGCCTTAGCCGCTGATATTGCTAACAATGACGAGTCTGCGATCGCTCTAGTAGAAGCTTGGACCAAACACTTGGGCGATTTCATCGGTAGTAATCCGCTCTTAACTCCTATGAATATGGAGCAAACGGGTTCCTCGCACTACTTATCTTTACAAAAGGGACATACCCTAATAGGCTCTCCAGATCAAGTCGTTTGGGTACAACTGAGTGAGGGCTATGTCCGGTGGATGGGAATTGAAGATCTCAAGCTAGAGCCAACTTCGCCTCATTTCCCCCTCGCACTTGGCATGTGGGTAGAAGCGGAAGACTTGGTTGAAGTGCATCTCGTTCCAACAGCCGAGTTGGAAGTCGATCAAATAGCAATTAGCCTAGATTATTTGCATGAATATTTCCTTCACTACTTTAATATACTTTTTGTCAAGAAGAAAGAGCAGGATTTTCGCCTTTTTCAGGAACGCGAACAGCTCAACCGTCAGGTGACCCAAACGGCGTTGGGGCAGTTAACCACGGTGTTGCACCCCCAAGAAACCTCGTTTTTTCAGGAAGGAACACCACTGCTGATTGCGGCTGGGGCTGTTGGTCGCGCTCTAGGAATCACGATTAATCCTCCGGCCCAATCGGAAGACCTTAGTCGGGTTAGCGACCCGTTGGATGCGATCGCTCGGGCATCTCAATTTCGTACTCGTCGCGTGCTACTAGCAGGAGATTGGTGGCAACAGGAGAATGGTCCTTTATTGGCATATACCAACTCAGACAAAAGCCCAGTAGCATTGTTGCCACAAAAGGATAATCGTTATGTTTTGTTCGACCCAGTACAGCGCACACGGATATTAGTAAATCGGGCAGTAGCACAGACGCTATCGCCAGAAGCTCAAATGTTCTACCGACCGTTGCCACTCCGCGTGCGTAACTCCTTGACACTATTCGAGTTTGGGACAAGGGGCAATAGAAAAGAGCTTGTGGGTGTAGTTTTGCTGGGGATATTGGGAACACTGCTGGGAATGGTTACGCCCCAAGCAACAGCAATGTTGGTAAATGATGCAATTCCTGACAGCAATCGCGTCCAGTTGTTGCAAATTGGGTTAGCGCTGTTTGCCGCCGCGATCGGACAAGCCGCATTTCAAATGGCTCAAGGAATTCTGACGCTGCGGGTCGAAAACTCTGCTGATGCTGCGCTACAGCCAGCAATTTGGGACCGATTACTGACTCTTAAGCCTGCATTTTTTCGCAGCTACTCGTCTGGTGACTTGCTAACTCGCTTATTGGCAGTTAGTCAGATTCGTGCCAAGCTCAGTGGTGCCACACAACGCACTCTCTTAAGTGCAGTGTTTTCCCTGTTGAACTTGGCACTGATGTTTGTCTACAGTTTCCAACTAGCTTTAGTAGGATTTGGTCTAACCTTGATAGCTGTTATTGTTACAGTAACTTCTAGCATACTAATAATACGCAAAGACCGAAAGCAAGAAGCTGCAGATGGTGAAATTAATGGGCTAACTGTGGAACTGATCAACGGGGTATCAAAACTGCGGGTAGCGGCTGCAGAAGGGCGGGCGTTTGCAGCTTGGGCGAAAAAGTATAGTCAGCGTACTAAACTTAAGGCAGGCATCAAACGGATAGATGATAGTGTTTCCGTGTTTAACGAGGCGCTGCCTTTGATAAGTTCCATACTGCTATATTGGTTTGCGATGATGTTTATTCAGATGGCGCAGGCTAAAGGTAGCGGTGGGCTGAATATGGGTACGTTTTTGGCTTTTAATTCCGCGTTTGGAACTTTTATTGGTGGTGTAACTGACTTGAGCAATACCCTGACTGACGTTTTGGGAATTGTACCATTGTGGGAGCGGGCAAAGCCGATTGCGCAAGGAATCCCAGAAACTAACCCAAGTAGCGCCGATCCAGGTCGCTTGACCGGCAGAATAATTCTAGATCACATCACCTTCCGCTACCGTGAAGATGGACCTTTAATTCTTGATGATGTGACCATTCACGCAGACCCAGGAGAATTTGTCGCGATTGTAGGTCCTTCTGGCAGTGGGAAATCAACTGTATTTCGATTGTTATTGGGGTTTGAGACGCCCCTAAGCGGCACTGTTTATTATGATGGACAAGACTTGGCTGGGCTAGACGTTCAAGCTGTACGACGGCAGTTAGGAGTGGTACTGCAAAATGGTCGAATTAACTCCGGCTCAATGTTTGAGAACCTCACCTGCGGGGCGTTGGTGACGATGGATGAAGCTTGGGAGGCGGCACGGATGTCAGGTTTTGCTGCTGATATTGAGCAAATGCCAATGGGGATGCACACTGTAATTAGTGAGGGCGGTACGAATCTTTCAGGGGGACAAAGGCAGCGGTTATTGATTGCTCGTGCCATCTTGTTAAAACCAAAAATTATCCTGATGGATGAGGCAACTAGTGCTCTCGATAACCGCACCCAAGCAATTGTGACCGAAAGTCTAGACAAGTTAAATGCTACTCGGATAGTCATTGCCCACCGCCTTAGTACCATTCGCAATGCTGACCGCATCTATGTTATTGAAGCAGGTCGCTTGATCGAGGTAGGTTCCTATGCGGAATTGGTTAAACAAGGGGGTTTATTCGCTCGATTAGTAGCACGACAAATAGATTGACCAGTTTTCGTAGAGACCGTAAATTTAAGGTCTCTACATACTAAAAATTCCCACCAATAGCCCTTATTCACTCCTTAATATATCTGGTAACCACAACAAGATTAGTACTAACAAAGAGACTATAACTAAACCAACGCTAAATTGTATGGAATCATTCATATTAGTTGCTTTTCATGATGACATTAATTGATAGTTTAACTTTACGCTTATACTTTTATTTAGTCAATTAATAAAAATTCAGTTTTTTTAGGTAATTTATCATCAAAAAAATAAACAATTGCTATTATCAGCATATAAAAATATTGAGATTTTGAATTAAAAGCTCATCTCAATAATCCCGAATTTTTCAATAACCTAGGTATATAGGATTCCTATTTAATTTTTGGAAAAGAGTACAAGAGAATACGCAGAGGTGTACAAGTGTGAGCGTAGACAATAGACCTGTCCTTAAAACAAAGCCCAGGGAAGTTTGATTTTCCCACTTTTAAAATGAACGAAGTTTTTTCAAAAATCAAATAGGAGTGTTAATAGTAATGCTCGTCGGTCAAATTCTCCGCCAGCGCTATAAAATTGTCAGACTCTTAGGAAGCGGTAGCTTTGGAGTCACTTATTTAGCTGAAGATTTAGATTTACCCGACCATCCTGTATGTGTTGTAAAAAATCTCAAACAAAACCAAAATCCAGAATATTTACAACTTGCCCGAAGGTTATTTGACAGGGAAGCAAAGGTTTTATCTCACTTAGGCAATAAGTGCAGTCAAATTCCCAGACTTTTCGCCCACTTTGAAGAAAACGGCAAATTTTATCTAGTACAGGAATTTATAGATGGGCACGATTTGAGTAAGGAAATTTTTCCTGGCAAGAAATGGAGTGAAGCTGAAGTAACACAGTTATTACAGGAAATTTTAGAACTTCTTACATTTATTCATAATAAGAATATCATTCACCGAGACATTAAACCACAAAACTTAATGCGTCGTAAGACAGACGGCAAGATAGTGTTGATAGACTTTGGCGCTGTCAAGCAAATTAGCGGATTAGTAGTCAATGCTCAAGGGCAGACAAACATCTCCGTTATTGTTGGTACTTCTGGCTATATGCCCATCGAACAATTAAATGGGTTTCCCAAGTTAAGCAGCGATATCTACGCAGTAGGGATGTTGGGAATTTATGCTTTAACTGGGATCAAACCTCAGGAACTGCCAAGAGATAGTGGTAGTTGTGAAGTCTTGTGGCGAAATTTGGCTTCGGTTAGCCCTAGGCTGGCATATGTGCTAGATAAAATGGTGCGCTATCACTTTAATGAACGTTATCAAACAGCATCTGAGGCGTTGCAAGCGCTAACACCACCATCGCCATCAACGTTCATATTGCCATCATCGCCACAATCATTACTAACCTCCATACTAGGAGAAGTGGGAGTTAACCAGAAAGTTTTAATTAGTGCTGGAATCGGGGCGAGTGTGCTACTCGGAGTGGGATTGCTATTTATGAGTTTTTTGGGAAAACCCGTATCCGAACCAGAAAAACCTGTAGCTGAATCGCCACTCACATCCACACCGGAATCGCCACTCACATCCACACCGGAATCGCTACTCACACCCACACCGGAATCGCCACTCACATCCACACCGGAATCGCCACTCACACCCACACCGGAATCGCCACTCACATCCACAAATGATGTGCAATTGGTTTGCCCAGACACACCAATACCACCTCTACCGAGTACGCCAGGTAGGAAAACTGGGATAGCCACAGTTTATGGTTTCCCAAATCATTCACCACTGACAGGCAAAGGAATTATGATCTATCCTGATCAGAAGTTTGGTGGATATGTTCGATATTACGGAGAACTAAAAGATGGAAGGTTTAGCGGTTGTGGAAACTTAACGCGTGGAAATGGTGAGCGCTACGTAGGTCAGTTTGATAATGGTTCTTTTCAAGGCATAGGAAAATTTGTTTTAAAAAATGGTTGTCAATATGTAGGAGAATTCAAAAACAACCAGTATGATGGTCAAGGTACGTGGATGTGTGAAGACGGCTCGCCTTTAAGTGGAATTTGGCAGAAGGGAAAATTGCAAGGAAGCAATAAGCCTTCTAGCTACGAATAATTTTTAAGGGATTTTATTTCCTAATACTTTGGTTGATTCAGTATTTCAAGAATCACACTGCTGATGAAAAATTTTTCTAATCTAAGATCCCCGGCTTCTCCAAGAGATTGGGGATCTTAATTTAGACTGCTATGTATTTTAGAAAATTTATTTTAAAAAAACTAACTACAACTGGTTGAAGCTAAAAAACATGAGATTATGTAGAATGTGCTAGACGCCGCCGCAATGCTTATATAGCGTTTCTCATTTGGATGCCATACATATAGGGGAACAGCATTATTGTGCCCTTATGGGTGTATCTGACGCAATTGAGAACCGTTATAAATTGAGAGTGTTCGGCGACCTGCAACACTGCAAAACCGATTTTACAAGCTTTATTTCCTTATACATTTTTGCTGTCTCCTTTCTACCTTAAAGTACTAGCAGGCGATTAGTCAATTTATGTCTTCGGTGTGTTGATATTTAGAGGAGTGAGAAATGAATCAAAAGTTATTTACAAAGTTAATATTAGTTTTCTCTAAAACTTCTTTACTGGGTATTACAAGTTTAGTTATTTCTCTACAACCATCCCTAGCGCAACCTACGGTCGTTAATCGATTGCCAACAACAACGCCAACCTTACCACCTGCAAAAAATCCGCTCAGCCAAACACCTCCAGAAAATCCCGTCAGTCCAACACCTCCAGAAAATCCGCTCAGCCCAACACTAATACCCTCACAAAATCAGATACCAAGTCCAACACCTCCAGAAAATCCGCTCAGCCCAACACCAACACCTCTACAAAACCAGACACCAAGTCCAACACCTCCAGAAAATCCGCTCAGCCCAACACCAACACCTCTACAAAACCAGACACCAAGTCCAACACCTCCAGAAAATCCGCTCAGCCCAAAACCAAGCCCAACCTCACCACCAAAACCAAGCCCAACCTCACCACCAAAACCGAACCCAACCTCACCACCAAAACCGAACCCAACCTCACCACCAAAACCAAACCCAACCCCACCACCAAAACCAAAGCCCAACCTCACCACCAAAACCGAACCCAACCTCCACCACCAAAACCGAACCCAACCTCACCACCAAAACCGAACCCAACCCCACCACCAAAACCGAACCCAACCTCACCACCAAAACCGAACCCAACCCCACCACCAAAACCAAGCCCAACCCCACCACCAAAACCAAACCCAACCTCACCACCAAAACCAAGCCCAACCTCACCACCAAAACCAAGCCCAACCCCACCACCAAAACCAAGCCCAACCCCACCACCAAAAACACCAAACCAAAGGCAAGAACTGTCATCCGTAAGAGCAACTCTTAACTATGTCGGGATCGGTGGAAATATTGGATTCGGTGGCGATACTACTCTGGGTGAAGGTGCCTTCACTATCTTTAGTAAAATTGGTTTGACAAATAACTTCTCTTTTCGCCCTGCTGTTTTGCTGAAGGAAGATGCTGTGTTTCTTCTGCCTGTAACATTTGACTATCCAGTGCAATCAGTCACAGACTTTGGAGAACAACGAATAAGTTTTGTTCCTTATGTTGGCGTGGGAGCGGCAATTTCCACAAGTGGAGATAGCACCGTCGGCGTTCTTCTCACTAGCGGTGTCGATGTGCCTATATCACCTGAATTTACCGCCACTGCAGGTCTAAACGTTGGTTTTCTTAATGAAACTGATGTCGGGCTACGATTTGGTATTGGTTACAATTTCTAACCAATTCCTAATGGGGCGTTGCATATTTGCGGGATGATTTGATTTTCTCTGTCAATTGAAAAACTTAATTTTTGGCGTTCTTAGCGTCTTCTCTGCGAGACGCCGCGCGAAGGTGGTTCATTCTTCATCCCCATTTTATGCAACGCCCCCAATGGAAACAACTCCAAAAAGTAGAATGCCAAAAATAAGTAACACAAGTGACGTTTTTAATCAGTGATCGCTTGTCCCTACAGAATTCATCCCACATTCCGCACCTTGAAGTATCACATAGTATTAGGTACAGGCAACAAACGTAAGAAACAGCAAACTAGCCAAAATAAAACGTTTGTGCACCAAGACACTAAGATGCTCCACTTCACTGGTCATTTTCTACAATTTAGGTATGTAATACTTAAGATGTGGAGTGCAGAGAATGTAGATTGTAGTTTTGTGTATTCTTGCCAAAGTAAAATGCACTCGGACAGAATTCTTCTTGTATTCTAGTTACCAACGAGCAATGTCGCAATGCCTGCACAGATTGACTCTGGAAAGTTGATTAACAATCGCTATCACATTCAGAAGCTTCTTGGACAAGGAGGTTTCGGGCGGACTTACTTAGCTTTTGACACTCACCGATTCGGTGAGCCTTGCGTCCTTAAAGAGTTTGTAGTTTGGGGGACAGCAGAAGATATAGCTCAAAAAGCCCGCGAGCTATTCGAGCGGGAAGCCAAGGTATTATACTATCTTAATCATCCCCAGATTCCTAAATTTCTGGCTTGGTTTGCCGAGAATGAGCGACTGTTTATAGTGCTGGAATATATCGATGGCAAAACTTACTCTCAACTGTTGCAGGAGCGCCTTTCTCACCAAAATCAGGCATTTTCAGAAGCTGAAGTTATCCAGTGGCTTATAGATCTGTTGCCAGTGTTGGACTACCTGCATAGGCAAAAAATCATTCATCGGGATGTTTCGCTGGACAATCTCATGCTTCCTAATGACCAATCTAAACCTGTGCTGATCGACTTTGGGTTAGTTAAAGAAAAAGTATCTCAGATTTGGTCTGTAGGTACGGTTTTAGGAAAAATTGGCTATGCGCCACCAGAGCAACTGCGTGTGGGGAATTCCTACCCCTCCAGCGATTTGTATGCACTAGGTGTTTGTGCTATCGTGCTTTTGACTGGAAAAGAGCCACGTTTGTTGATGCATGAGTCCTTAGAGTGGCAATGGCGCTCCTATGTTAATATCAGTGACTCTTTAGCTAGCATACTAGACAAAATGCTGGCGGAGAAACCAACACAGCGCTACCAGTCAGCAAAAGAAATTCTCGTTGAGATCCAGCTACCAAGTTTACCAAACGAAACAGGAGTGAGCGAGCCACTCAAAAAAGTCCAAATTAACATTGACCAAGCTAAGAAAGAGCGTGAAGTCGCAGAGATTATAGAATCAGAAGAATTCAAACTGTTGGAGCAACAGGCACTAAGGCTCAGGGAAACAACAGAAAACAACAGCGAACTTCAGTTTGAAGCACAGACACCAGAACACTCAACTCCCTCAAGCAAGACGATGATCGTTCAACCAGCTGAGTCAGTCGTTGTTGCTCCAGAACCTGCTTCGCCAGTAAAAACACCTGCTCCTCTCGATCCACAGTTTTTAGAGCATTGTCGGCAAGAACTGAGCCGTTGTCTTGGACCGTTCGCCAGAGTTATTCTTGAGGATATCCTAACCGAGTTTCCCCAAATCACAGCTTTGCAACTGATTGAAAAGCTAGCAGCGGAAATTCCTAACCCTCAACGCACCCAAGAGTTTAGAAACCGCATCAAAATCCACAGTAAACCTCACTCTACAACCGATCCACAGGTAGCTTCTGCCCAAAGTAGCCCCACACCAACAACCATCGTCGTTCAACCCGTCACACAACAAGGAAATTCAATACCACCAGCCACAAAAGACAGCACTCAAGTGCAACAAGCGACGGCACGGCTAATCCATGTCCAAACAAATAGGCAGATTGAATTGCCGCAAAATCTTTCTGCGATTTGCATCGGCAAGCCAAATAATAGCATTCCTCCAGATATAGATGTTTCAGTATTTCCCAATTCGAGAGTTGTCTCACGAATTCATGCCGTTATTCACGTTAATATAGACGGTTTTTGTATAGAAGATATGGGAAGTGCCAATGGCACATACGTTAACAATTTGCGGTTGTCGCCTGAGAAGAGACATCACCTAAAGCCAGGTGATTACATAAGTCTAGATCGTGAAGGTTTAGTTAAATTCGTGTTTCAAATTTTTTAGCTGATCATACTGCGGGATACTAAGAAGCAGGACTATCAAGGCAAAAATTCTGGGTCGTACACCTTGAATTATTGATAATCTATCAGAATTATTGATAATCTATCACTTTTTTCTGAACTTGAAAGTCGGGAACGTTTAACAGCGAACAGAAAACAATGCGTGTAATTAATTCTGTGTCACTCCTTTAATTTAGGACTTACGCACTATACAAAAAGACCGAATTATGCGTAGTGCACGCTCATGTGGGAAGCATTGTCTGTATCTGCGACTCAAAAGGACTGCGACTGTAAAATGTTTCAGCTATATACAATTCACGTTCCATCTTATTAGCTGCATAAATTGATTCACTTACACCTAATAAGAAGTAAAAGGAGGGTTTATGTCCTCTAGGTTCAATACCTTACTAAGTTGAGGTGATTTATGTCTACTATGGCAATGATCACACAATTGCAATTTTGTCAATGAATAAGTTTTATAATTTTTGGTTTCTTTGCATAAGTTTGTTACAACGGACTCAAACTCATAAATTAAGTCGTGAAAACCGACAGTAGCTCTAAGCCTTGAAATTTATTTCTTGGCGATCGCCAACCTGCTTATAAATTTTCTAAAAAATAAAGTGTTTTATCTCTCTGGTTTTTTTGTACTCAATAATGCGCAAACTTTAGCACAAATACTATGGATAGCTAGCTGAAATCTAATCAACCAAATAGCAAATTCTGATAACAGGAAAATCTATGAATGTTGAAGAAGTTCTCAACTTTATTGACGCTTTAATCTTCGCGAAGAAGGGGAAACATCTAAGTGACGTTCAACGGCTGATAATTCAGGCAGCTTGGTCTGAAACACGTCAGAGTTATGACCAGATAGCAGAAACAAACGGCTATTCCCCTAATTACCTTAAGCAAGATGTCGGCCCCAAGTTATGGCAACTCCTTTCAGATGTCTTTGGGGAAAAGATTAAAAAAAGTAATTTCCGCGCCACAGTGCAGCGGCAAGCAAGTCTAGTGTCCCATGAAAGCGGAGTTATTCATCAAGACCAAATCTGCGTGACCGATCAATGCCAAGATTGGGGCGAGGCACCTGATGTTTCAATTTTCTATGGTCGCAGCGACGAACTGGCTGAGCTAGAACAATGGATTGTGACTGAGCGCTGCCGCATAGTAGGGCTTGTGGGCATGGGGGGAATTGGCAAAACCCATTTGTCTGTTAAGTTAGCCGAACAAATTCAAGAGCAATTTGATTATGTTATTTGGCGATCGCTACGTAATGCCCCATCCCTACAACAGATTCTAGAATCTTTGCTCCAATTCATCGCCAACAGTCAGGAAACGGATTTACCAGCAACCGTAGATGAAAAAATTACACTCCTGATTGATTATTTACGAAAGCATCGATGTTTATTAGTACTGGATGATGTTGAAACAATTTTGTGCGGTGGGGACTATACGGGCTTTTACAAACAAGGTTATGAAGATTATGGCGACTTCTTCAAACGTCTGGGAGAATGCCGCCATAACAGCTGCTTGATACTTATTAGTCAGGAAAAACCAAAAGAAATTTCTGTAATGCAAGGGGAAACCCTGCCTGTTCGCTGCCTCAACTTACGCGGTTTAAGTGTATCAGCCGGACTACAGATACTTCAACTGAAGGGTTGTTGCTGCAACTTGGATGCTGAATGCACAGTCCTAGTTAAAAAATATTCTGGTAATCCACTGGCATTAAAGATGGTGGCGGCAGCGATTCAAGAATTATTTGAGGGCAATGTAGCGGAATTTCTTAAATATAATACCTTAGTTATTGATGAAATTCGCGCTCTCCTACAGCAACACCTGAATCGATTATCAGAGTTAGGAAAAACCATTTTGTACTGGTTGGCAATTAATCGCGAACCAGTTTCTATTGATGAATTGCAATCAGATATTTATCCAGGCGTCTCTCAACAAATATTAATAAAAACTCTTAAATCTCTGGTCCAGCGCTCATTGATTGAAACGACGACAAACCATTTTTATTTGCAGCCAGTGCTGATGGAATATGCAAGTAGCTTGTTGATTGAGCAGGTTTGTCAAGAAATTGAGACAGGAGAACTGGTTTTGCTCAAAAGCCATGCTCTACTTAAAGCCTCGTCTAAAGAATATATTAGAGAAGCGCAAATTACTTTCATCATCCAACCTATTATAGACAGGCTGCTGGCTGTTTTTAAGAATCAAAGTCATCTAGAAATTCGGCTTGAGGAAATTATATCAAAACTGCAAGTTGACTCTGGGCAAGAATCCGGCTATGCTGCCGGAAATATCCTGAATCTCCTTTGTCAACTTCAGACAAATTTAAATGGCTACGATTTTTCGGATTTAAATGTTTGGCAAGCGTATTTACAGGATGTAAATTTACACGATGTCAACTTTACTGGTGCTGATTTAGCTAAATCAGTTTTTGCTCAACAGCTAACGCAGATTTTAGCGATCGCATTTAGTCCAGATGGTCAAATGCTGGCAACTGGAGATGCTAACGGTGAAGTTCGCTTATGGCAAGTAGCGGATAGCAAATTGCTTCTCATTTGTAAGGGACACACGGGTTGGGTACACTCGGTTGTTTTCAGCCCAGATGGTCGTATGCTGAGCAGCGCTAGTAGCGACCAGACTCTGAAGTTATGGGATACAACAGATGGTACATGTCTGAAAACTTTGACAGGACATAATCAGCGGGTTCGCTCCGTGGCTTTTAGCCCAGATGAAACGATTTTGTGCAGTGGCAGTAGTGACTGTACGGTGAGGCTTTGGGATATAAATAGTGGTGAGTGTCAGAAAATTTTGTCGGGACACACCAGTTACATCTGGTCAGTTGCCTTTAGTCCAGACGGGATGACGCTAGCAAGTGGTAGCGATGATCGTACAGTCAAGCTATGGGATGTGCGTACAGGTGAATGTAGGAAAACTTTGTTAGCAGATACTCATTGGGTTCGCACTCTCTGCTTTAGTCCAGATGGAAACATCCTCGCTACGGGTGGTGGTGACTGGACTGTTAAGCTTTGGGATGTCCGTGACGGTGTTGAGGTAAAAATTTTAGAGGGACACAACCAACGCATACGAGCAGTAGTATTTAGTCCAGATGGAAGTACGCTGGCAAGTGGCAGTGGCGACCATACAGTGAAATTATGGGATGTTGACACGGGTCGATGCCTCAAAACTCTCCACGGACATAGCAGTCGATTAACAGCGATCGCCTTCAGCCCAGATGGGACAATTCTCGCCAGTGGTGGTGAAGACCAGGCAGTACGCCACTGGAATGTTCGTGATGGTAAGTGCTTGAAAACTTGGCAGGGCTATGCCAGTTGGGTTCAATCTGTCGCTTTCAGTCCAGATGGGAAAATTCTTGCTAGTGGGAATGAAGATTGGACGGTAAGGCTGTGGGATGTCAGCATCAATCAAGAACTCAAAACCGCACCAGCAGAAACAAAAGCTGTCATTTTGCAAGGACACACTGGTTGGGTTTGCTCAGTCGCTTTCAGTCCAGATGGAACAACCTTAGCTAGTGGAAGTAGCGATCGGACTCTAAAACTTTGGAATGCAACAGACGGTAAATGCCTCAAGACTTTGTTGGGACATACTCGTTGGGTTCGCTCAGTTGTCTTCAGTCCAGATGGAACAACCTTAGCCAGTTGCGGTGGTGACAATTGCTTGAAGTTATGGGATGTGCGTGAAGGTAAATGCTTGAAAACTTGGCGGGGACACAATGGTTGGCTTTGGTCAGTGGCTTTTGGTCCGGATGGTTGCACCTTAGTCAGCGCCAGTGAAGACAAAACAGTGAAGTTATGGGATGTCTGCACAGGCGAATGCTTAAAAACGTTTGTAGGACATAGCAGTTGGGTACAGTCAGTGGCTTTTAGTCCAGATGGGAAGATTTTGGCTAGTGGCAGTTGTGACCAAAGTATACGCTGTTGGGATGTCCACACTGGCGAATGCCTGAACACTTTTTGGGGACACGCTAGTTGGGTGCAGTCAGTGGCTTTTAGCCCAGATGGTAAGGCTTTGGCTAGTGGCAGTTGTGACCAAACGATAAAACTTTGGGATGTCAGTACTGGTAAGTGCTGGCAAACTTTATCGGCTCACGCCAGTTGGATTTGGTCGGTTGCTTTTAGTCCGGGAGGGATCTTGGCTAGTGGCGGTCAAGATGAAACGATTAAACTTTGGGATGTTAATGGTGGTGAGTGCTTGGAAACTTTCAGAAGTAAAAGACCTTATGAAGGTATGCGCCTTACCAAAGCTCAAGGCTTAACTCCAGCTCAATTGGTTACCCTTAAAAGTTTGGGCGCAGTGGAATAGGCAGATTATTGCTTTGGGAGCGAATTAATACCAGCATAAGCGACAGTAAATACGATACACCAGGTTATGAAAAAACCACGATTTAAGCCTCATTTTCACGTTGAAATTGTTCCACCTGACACTGTTTACTTATTAAGCGAACAGTCTTCTGTTGCACTTAAAGGACGCATATACTGTCAACTAGCTCCTATGCTAGATGGTAATCATAGCGTTGGGGAAATTATCAGTAAATTGAAGGAAGAAATCCCCTTTACCAGCATTTACTATGCTCTTAACCAGCTTAAGAGCAAGGGTTACACTACAGAAGCTGTTAATCATCTTCCCTTAGAAGTTGCAGCGTTCTGGAGTCTACTCAACATAGATCCCAAAGTTTCCTTCAACCGCTTGCAGGAAACCTTTGTATCTGTGACTTCCTTTGGCGATGTACCAACTGAGCCTTTGATTGTTGCTTTGCAATCTCTGGGTATTCAAGTGCGAGATTCGCGATCGCGAAGCGGGCGCTCTGCGCCATCGCACCAAGGTTTAAAATCCCTAGCAGTTGTGTTAACCAACGATTACCTACAGCCAGATTTGCGTGAATTTAATCAAGCAGCTATTGATGCCAACCAACCGTGGGTACTGGTTAAGCCTGTTGGGGCTGAACTATGGGTAGGTCCGATTTTTTATCCAGGGAGAACAGGCTGTTGGCAATGTTTAGCTCAACGTCTTTATGGTAATCGGGAAGTTGAAACCGCAATCCGCCAGCAACTCGGTTCTGTTGAGAGTATTCCTACCTCTCGTGCCATTTTGTCTTCCACACTCCAAATTGGGCTAAACCTAGCAGCGACAGAAATTCTCAAGTGGATTGTTTTAGAAGGTAAACAAGAAAACTCAATCCCTACTTTGGAAGGCAAAGTTATTACGTTTAACTCAGCCAACCTGGAACTACAAACTCATATCCTTACCAAACGTCCTCAATGCACTGTTTGTGGGGATGTTGATGGACGAGATCAACCCAAACCGATTATTCTTACAAGTCGTAAGAAGCAGTTTACTAATGATGGTGGTCATCGAATTTTCTCACCAGAGCAAACTCTCAAGCACTATGAACATCACATCAGCCCAATTACAGGTATTGTCAGTGCTTTGGTACGTACTTGTGAGTCTTTCGGTAACTTACTTCATAGCTATCTAGCTGTCCACAACTTTGGTAGTGCAACCGATCTGCAAAGCTTGCGCCATTTGCTACACCACAAAGCAGCTGGAAAGGGAAAGACCGATCAACAAGCTAGAGCGAGTGGCTTTTGTGAGGCGATCGAACGCTATTGTGGAGTTTATCAAGGTGATGAAATCCGGGTCAAAAGTACTTATGCTCAATTGGAATCGGGAATTCATCCCGCCCTATGTCTGCACTTCAGCCAAACTCAGTACCAAAACCGGGCTGTTTTGAATCAGCAATTTGGGGTAGATTTTATCCCAGAACCCTTTGACGAAACTAAGGAAATTGAGTGGACTCCAGTCTGGTCTTTAACGCAACAAACCTTTAAATATTTGCCCACAGCTTTATGCTACTTTAATTATCCTCTGCCCCCAGACCATCTGTTTGGTTTTGCCAACTCTAACGGCAATGCTGCTGGCAATACTTTGGAAGAAGCCATTCTTCAAGGCTTTATGGAATTGGTCGAGCGGGATAGCGTCGGTATTTGGTGGTACAATCGCCTCCAGCGTCCTGCTGTAGACTTGGCTAGTTTTCAAGACCCCTATCTGCTGGAACTACAAGCTTACTACAAGAGTCAAAACCGGGAATTTTGGGTACTTGACTTGACATCTGATTTGAAAATTCCTGTCTTTGCAGCGATTTCTCGTTGCATAGATGGGGCTGAGAAAATTGTCGCAGGCTACGGAGCTCATTTTGATGCCAAAATCGCCTTATTGCGAGCAGTGACGGAAATGAACCAATTCTTGACAAGAGTTGAGACACAATACCCAAGAAAGACTCAGGGTGAACTGCATGAATGGCTCACATTTGCAGCGATCGCAAATCAACCTTACCTAATACCAAATCAGCTTGCGCCAAAAGTCTACACAGATTATCCCCAACATTGCAGCGACGATCTTCAAGAAGATGTACTCAGATGTGTAGCAATAGCCAAGCAGCATAATTTAGAAACTTTGGTACTGGATCAAACTCGCCCAGATATTGGACTGAATGTGGTGAAGGTAATCGTACCAGAATTAAGGCATTTTTTGCCTCGGTTTGGTTCCGGAAGACTTTACGACGTACCAGTAAAAATGGGCTGGCTACCAGCACCTTTGGTAGAGGAACAGATGAATCAGATCCCAATGCCGTTTTGACTAGACTTCTTGTATTCATTTTTAATTTAAGATTTTCAACCATAGACAAACACAGATGAACAGCGATTGTTTATCCGTGTTTATTTGTGGTTTCATCACAAATAAATTCAATAGATACAAGAGATATACTGAAATGTTTGAAGCTTTTACTCTCTCCTTCAGAAAGGATATTTCTCTAGTCGAATTACCGCAAAATAAGGAAATTATCCTCCAAAGCAGTACACGCAAATTGGCATTTTCTCAACCTGCATCTGGCTTGCAAACAGCCTTGAAAACTCTTTACGATACCGGAGGCACTGCAACTGAACTTAAACAACTGGTGCAGCAAGCTGATGGAATCTATGGAATGCTCAAGTTCCATTCCTATCTGCAAAAATTCATCAGTTTAGGCTGGGTTTGCCATTCAGTCTTACCCTTTGCCACAGCTGTTCCCCAAGTCTGGGAGTATGAGTTTTCTGCCCCAGTTGTGGATTGCCAAGAACAATTTTTTACCCTGTCTCGCTTTGCCTATCTCCACCAAGTAGAAGGGCAAATGGTATTAGAATCACCCTTGTCCAAAGCCAAAGTGATTTTACCAGATTGGCGTGGTGTAGCCATAGTTGCAAAGTTATCCCAGCCTCAATCTTGTAGTACTTTAGTGTCAGAAATTCCCAGCATTACACTAGAGATTGTTCAACAATTTCTCAGCCTACTTTTGGCTACTCAAATGTTGTCACAAGAAACATACAAAGAGGTGGAAAATGCGACTCTCGCTCAATGGGATTTTCATGATTTACTCTTCCATACCCGCAGCCGTCAGGGAAGACATACCAATCCTACCGGGAGTACTTATCGTTTCTTAGGAAAAATAGAGCCACAGCCAGTTGTAAAACCACCAATGTCAAAAACTGTAATTCAACTGTATCAACCCAATCTTGAACGCCTCAAAACTGCTGATATTCCTTTGACACAAGTTTTGGAGGAAAGACGTTCAATCAGAAATTATCACTCTTGTCCAATTGCAGCACAACAGTTGGGAGAGTTTCTCTATCGCAGTGCTAGAGTCAAAAACCTCATCAATAGAGAATACAGCAACCGTCCTTATCCGGCTGGGGGTGGGTTGTACGAACTGGAAGTTTACCCTGTTATTAATACGTGTGTTGGGATTAGTTCAGGGCTGTATCACTACAATCCTATAGCACATCAACTAGAACAGCTTTGTGAGAGAACTAAGGATGTAGAAGCACTGCTCAAGGATGCTTGGGGAGCAAGTGGACAGCAAGATATGCCACAGGTTTTGATCGTGATTTCGGCGCGATTTCAACGTCTGTCTTGGAAGTATGAAGCGATCGCCTATTCACTGATCCTTAAGCATATTGGTGTTCTGTACCAAACTATGTACTTAGTGGCAACCGCCATGAATCTTGCCCCCTGCGCTCTAGGTTCAGGTAATGCCGATTTATTTGCCACAGCAGCAGGAACTGATTACTACGCTGAATCATCGGTGGGAGAATTTATGTTGGGCAGTCAATCAACGGATGAAAATAAACCAGAAGCATCAGGATAAATGCTTCCGGCAATCAGGTGTTTTGCTTTAAACAAGCGAATGGAAAGGATTATTTTTTTACCACTTAACCTTATCAGCGATCAATTTACCTGTTATTGGAGCAGCAAACGCTAAAACAGGAGTACAAGCACCACCTGCAACCGCTTCTAGTTCCTCCTCATTCAGTTCTCCTGAATCTTGGTTTTGTTGAAATTCACTCTGGCGGTTCTGAATTTCTGCCCAAAGTTCATCGGGAGTAAATTGATAACCGTGTTTACCAGCCAATTCGGTAGCAGATTGTCGGTCGTTTTCCGAATCAAGGGCTTTAGTCAACTCTTCTTGAAGTTGCGGATCTTCAACAACTTTTTGCAAGAATTGATTAACAGCTTGTGTGCTCATAACAGAAATCTCCTTAAGATTTTTGACTTCAATTTACTAGAAGAACTGAAGCAATTTCTTCAGAAAAATTAGAAGAAACAGAAGTAGTTATAAACGAACAGCGAGTTTTGTCCTTTTACCATTTAGCTCTGCTTATACCAGCAGCACCGAGAGCTCCGCCAGCGCCAATAGCTGCTGGGATG
Organism: Nostocales cyanobacterium HT-58-2; assembly: GCA_002163975.1. Lineage (GTDB taxonomy): Bacteria > Cyanobacteriota > Cyanobacteriia > Cyanobacteriales > Nostocaceae > HT-58-2. The sequence goes on from CP019636.1 coordinate 2,282,472, forward strand.
ATGGCAGGAGTACAAAATCCACCCGCAACGGCTTCTAGTTCCTCCTCATTCAGTTCTCCTTCGCTTTGTTGAACCTGGCTCTGACGGTTCTGAATTTCTGCCCAAAGTTCATCAGGAGTAAATTGATAACCGTGTTTAGTAGCCAATTCGGTAGCAGCTTGCCGATCGTTTTCCGCATCCAAGGCTTTAGCCAACTCTTCTTGGAGTTGCGGATCTTCACTGACTTTTTGCAAGAATTGATTAACAGCTTGTGTGCTCATAACAGAAATCTCCTTAACGTTGTTACTTCCAAATTATTAGCAACTCTTTTAAAAGTCAATTCATGAAATCTAAGGTTTATTCAGGTTTTTCGGAAACAATTAACATTAATAAAAAATCATAAAAACTAAGTTTTTTTCAGGAGTTAATAGAAAACCTAATTATTGGGTAAAAAAAAGAATAACACATGAAGTACAAAGCTATAATAAGACGTAATCCTATTTGTATAAACCTCTTGAAAAAGAACATCTAATTTAGAGACGCACTTTCAGCACGTCTTTACGAAATAGGTGGTTTTCCAGTGTGGATTTAGTATTCGAGGATGAAAAAAATAGTCAATTTGCCTTTGTAAAGTTGCATTTGCATTTAGTAATATCGTCTAAATAATCGCCTATGTCACCATATAATGACACCTTAGATCTGATATCAGAACTGACATCAATTGTTGCTAAAGCCACGACTCTGGCAGAACGTTTAAATAGTTCTTCTCTTCCTCAAGTTACTGACAAAGATGAAACACAGATTTCAGAACGCTTAGAGCAATGGTGTCAGGTTGTGGCTCAAGGCAAATTAGCCAAATTCCAGAGGCGTTTAGCGTGTCTTGGATTAGACATTGACACTATTCGCCCTCTACTGATTAATGCTCACTCTAATGAGCAGCAACCGCTACCCCCATGGGCAACTACTCTAGGACAAGTGATCCTGGCTGCACAGAACCTTGCAAACAAACATTGGTATGCTTACCGTTACTTGAACCCAGAAAACCCGGCTCCCTTTGAACTAATCTATGTTCCCTGCTTGCAAGTTGCTCAAGCGCAACTTTTGGCACTAGTAGGCGATCGCTTAAAATTACTGACAGACAGTGCAATAGCAGCGTTAGAGCACCAACTTGTGTTACAACTGAGCGGTTTGTGCTCCTGGACTCTGATGGAGGAATTTTCAGCGTTTCGCTCATCAGGGAACGCCATGCGCGACTTCTTGTTACTTCACATCAAGAGTTCTAACAGCCAGGAAAAGTACTATGCCTTTATTGATAAGTTATTTCAAGATGGCTTACTGTCGTTATTTCAGGAATATAGTGTCTTGGGGCGACTAGTAGCCACTGCAATTGATTTGTGGGTAGAAGCTACCGCCGAATTCCTCAACTATTTGGCAACAGACTGGTCTGATATTGAGAAATGCTTTGGGGGAGAAACAGCCTTAAAGCAAGTTGTGGCGGTTAAACCAGGCTTGTCAGATCCCCACAATCGGGGAAAATCTGTGATTGCCATCACCTTTGACACGGGAATGCAATTAGTTTATAAACCCAAAGACCTTAGCTTAGATGCCACCTATTATGATTTTCTGGAATGGTGCAACAGCCACACTACCCTCTTACCCTTCAAAGTTATCCAAGTCCTGAACCGTTCTACCTACGGCTGGGTAGAATATGTGGAATCACAGGCTTGTGAAGATGAAAGCGCGGCTCGACGCTTCTACCAACGCTCAGGAATGCTGCTGTGTCTAATCCACACCTTAGAAGGGACAGACTGCCACTCTGGAAACTTAATTGCCAATGGAGAACAGCCAGTATTAGTGGATCTAGAAACCCTATTGCATCATCGAAATAAAAGCATGGGTTCAAGCGAATCTGATGCGACAATGTTGGTAGAAAAGCAGCTAGAAGAATCAGTATTGCGGACTATGATTCTACCTTATTGGGGTATGTCCCAATATGACCAGTTAACAGTCGATCTCAGTGGCTTGGGAGGAGGTGAAGAGCAGAAGGTGTTGGCTGTTCGTCTACAAAACATCAACACAGATGCGATGAGTGTGGGTTACGAAACAGTTGTCATCAAGGAAGCCAATGTGCCGACACTCAAAGGGATTCCTCTTTCCCCAAATGATTATTTAGAAGATCTAGTAACGGGATTCGAGCAGATGTACCGCTTCCTGTTTTCCCATCAAGCAGTTCTGTTAGCCCCAACGAGTCCCTTGATGATTCTGGCACATCAAAAAGTCCGGTATGTGTTTCGTGCCACCAGAATTTATCATTCCATTCTGCAAAAGTCTTATGCTCCAAGTTTGTTACGATTTGGTATCGATCGCAGTATCGCCCTTGATGTTTTGAGTCGAGCTTTTGTAACAGAGGAAGAAAAGCCTGTCTTCTGGCCGATACTGGCGGCTGAATTACAAGCTATGGAACAATTAGACATCCCCATGTTTACTGTTTTATCTTCAAGCGATAGCCTTGAGCTACCTACAGGTGTAGTCATCCCAGAACTGTTTGAAGAACCAAGCTTCACAAGCGTGCTTTTGCGGCTTTCAAGTTTAAGTGAAGCCGACTTGGCTCAACAAATAGAAATCATCAGGGGTTCTTTCTACTCACGCTTTGTTCGGGAACCGAATCAAGTTTCTTGCCAGGTAGTTAGCACTCCTGCAAAAGAAACAATGCTTTTAACAAAAGAACAGTTGGTGCAACAAGCTATTACAATAGCTCACGATCTGCGCCAACGTGCTATTTGCGCCGCTGATGGTAGCGTTAGCTGGATGAGTTTGAAATACAGAGCTAACACCCAAGGTTTCCAACTTCAAGGCTTAGGGTATAGTCTGTACGATGGTAGTTCTGGTGTTGCTCTATTCCTCGCAGCCTTGACAAAAGTTACAGGTAACTCAGAGTGGCATGAGCTAGCTCTAAGAACTTTACAGCCTTTATGCAAGGCTCTTCAAGATTCAAACCCTGAAAATGCAGCGAGATTGATAAGGCGAGAGGGGATGAGCGGGGCTACCGGGCTCAGTTCAATCGCCTACTCTCTAGCACAGATTAGTCAACTCTTGCAAGAACCAGCGCTGCTGCAAGATGCCCTTAAAGCTGCTGCCCTGATTACTCCAGATTTGATTGCTGCTGATAAATCCTTCGATATTATGGCAGGTGCAGCAGGAACAATTCTTGGTCTTTTAGCACTGCCAGCATCAACTGGCTTAGAACTGGCTCTAGCCTGCGGTGAGCATTTGCTTAAGCATCAAACTAGCATTGACAAACGCCCCAAGGCTTGGAAAAACTCAGCAGGTAAACAATTGACTGGGTTTTCCCAAGGTGCAGCTGGAATTGCCTATGCCCTTATGCGGTTATATGCAGTGACGCAAGATTCCCGGTTTCTTAATGCGGCTAATGAAGCGATCGCCTATGAACAGAGTGTTTTCTCTACTGATGCTCAAAATTGGTTTGACTTGAGATTTGAAGAACCTTGTTTGAGAGTTAGTTGGGCTAATGGTGCTGCTGGAATTGGATTAGGGCGATTGGGAGGATTATCCATTTTGGATACTGCAGAGATTCGTCAGCAGATTGATATTGCCATAGAAACCACTATAAAATTTGCAATCTCAAATGTGGATAATCTCTGCTGGGGAAACTTAGGTCGGATGGAAACATTGCTAGTTGCAGCCCACAAGCTAGACCGACCAGACCTTTTGGAATTTCTTCATCAAGCACTTACCCATATAGTCACTCAAGCCCAAGCTCAAGGTACGTTTAGTCTTTTCCCCGATTTGCCGCCAAAAGTTTACAACCCTGGCTTTTTTCATGGCGCTACTGGCATCGGTTACGAACTGTTGCGGATTGGCTATCCCAGCTTGTTGCCCTCTGTTTTATTGTGGGAATGAAAACTTCATAGTTCCGTTTTAGGTAGTCAAGTATAGGTAGACTACTACATAAATTAGGTAGGGCTGGTGGATTACTTTTAAATCTACTTAAGTATTCTCTAAAAAACAATTCATAAAATCAAGTTTTATTCAGCAATTTATTCAACTCAGCCTAATTTGAATGTAGTAATCGTATTTAATTTTTGAAAATAACGCATCTCACTCAGCCTCGTTTAACACTAATTTACCGGAATTTTGATGACTTGCAAATGTTGTACTCAGTTGTAATAACCTGAATTTAACTGAGCTATTCTGATATTTTTTCTAAACTAAATACCTGAAAAAATATTGTTTTTTTAGAGAGACAATGATTATTGATTGAGTAGAATTAGTCATAAGACCATTGCCCAAATGAAAAATATTTCTGGCTGTCATTTTAAGTAAATCTCCTCAAGTAGTGACAGACAAATACTGTCTCATGACTTACAACAACTAGCCAAGCCCCAATAGAAAATAAGGAGAAATCTAAATGGATAATGTCATCTCGTTTGTTAGAGGATCGCAAATACGCCCATTTAACGCAAGCGATCGCATCTGCTACACCATCCAGCCGTTCATTCAGGAAATTTTTGATCAGTTTTTAGAGTTAAACAATTTTGGCAAAGCGATTACCCAAGCCGCTAACAACCACGAGGAAGTGGTGGACAAGTTATTTGACATCGATCCGAATAACGTAGAAGAAAGCTTTTCATTAAAAAGAGAGTTTCTTTTTCCAAAGGAAAACCCTCTTTTAGCACTGTCTTTCGGAAATGCCCGATATCCTAGTTTTTTGGGCAAAAACGGGATGGAACTGATTCAAGATGAGTCAATTTTGCCAGAAATACACAACTTGCTTTATCTGTGCGGTCAGTCAAATCGGTCATACAACCAAATTTGCCAACAAATAAGTGACCCGATGATCAAGTTTTTGGATAACTTGATCAAATGCAGCGTTGTCCAAGAACAGCCACATTGTCCCAATGCAGTTCCAAGAGACACCCCTGGAGTTTTTCGTCTCCAACACGCTGCCCTACTATACAGAACTAAAACCACAGGAATTCTTGTAGATCCTCACCTCCATTCCAACTACGGAATTCCTAATATCAAGAACGATATCACTCGTGCCAAGTTGGAAGGAAGTGTTGATGCTATTTTAATTTCCCACAGCCACTACGACCATTGGCATTATCCAACCTTGATGATGTTTGCTCCCGAAACTCCAATTATTGTTCCCAAAGTCCCCAGAGGGACAATTATGTGTGAGGATATGCAAGCCAGGCTAGAAAGCTTAGGGTTTAAGAATGTAATTGCCGTTGACTGGTACGCAGAGCCAATTACAGTTGGGGATGTAGAAATTCATGTTCTACCTTTTTATGGAGAACAACCTTTAGTTCCAGAGTATAACGAACCCATACATCCTGACTTACGAAATTGGGGTAATACCTACCTAGTACGTACAGAATACTATACCTCTTGGTTCTTAATTGATGCTGGAAATGATCCAATGGGGTCGATGGTTCAAGTAGCAGAATATGTCAAACAAAAGTTTGGCAGTGTGGAGCAAGTGGTAAGTAATTTTCAACCTTTATCTTACAACTCAATTGGTACTAATTTATCTGGTTGGGGAATAGATATTGTCGCCAATTTACTTAGCAATCCGCAAATTTTCTCAGTTACTAATAAAAAGGAAGGAGGACATCTTTCTCTTTTAGGACCCAAAGGAGTGGCAGAAATTTGTGCCACTGTTAAGGCAAAGTCTTGTTTACCATATGCTCACAGTTGGGCAGAACTAGGGCAACCTGGTGAACATGACGAAGTACTGATCAAGGAAGTCGAAGAAGAACTCAGGAATTTAGGATGCTTAACTACTGTAGTCCCTTGGACAATTGGTGACGGGTATGTTACAGGACAATCCTCAAAGCAAGTGCTACTCAAGCAAGCCATTAATTCGTGAGAAGGAGGATTGCGATCGCATATCCTATCTTGTCCTTATATAGCAGCTAATCAACTAAGCGGTGTAAGACGTAAGTATACTGAAATTCTACAGCTATTCTAAATGAGCGACAAACCAAGTATATGCTTACTAGAACTTACGCACCATACAAAAAGACTGGATTATGCATAGTGCGAAATTATGAGGGAAGCATGGTCTGTATCTGCTGCTCATACTAAGTTGCATTCAAAAACCTCACCCCGCCCTCCGGGCACCCCTCTCCTTGCTAAGGAGAGGGGCGGGGGTGAGGTGACACCTATGAACGCAACTCGGTATCAAAAGGACTACGACTGCAAAATATTTTAGCCATCCATTTTCCGCCGGTGCATAAATTGATTCACTTACACCTAATAAGGAGTAAAGGAGGGCTTATGTCCTCTAGGTTCAACACCTTACTAAGTTGAGGTGATTTATGCCTACTATGGCTTTACCACGCAACCATAATTTTGTCAATATGTAAGCTCTACTTACATAGCTTAGGAAAATCAAATTTTTTGTGATTCATGACAAGACAACATCTTTACAGAAGTTTCTTAACACAACTCAACCTTAGTGAAGTAAGTGAATCTGAACAGACTCAATACCCAATTTCACCAGATAAACCAACAGTTATTGGACGAGATCCCAACAGTTGTGACATTGTTTTAGATTCCACAAAGTACCAGGAAGTATCTCGTCAGCATTTAAAAATTTCTCCCCTGTCGTCTACGTTTTCCAGTGGTATGCCTCAATGGGAGATATGCGATTTAGAAAGCCGTAATGGTACTTATGTCAATGGTCAACGCTTACAAGGTTCTCAAATTTTGCAAGTGCATGACCGTATCAAATTTGCTCGTAATGGTCCAGAATTCATTTTTGAGTGTGAACAGCACAGCTTTATTAACGTGAGCGAAATATTTCCTGTCCTTTCACGAAAAGCGGATTTACATCAGAGTGGGTTTCTTGTTCCAGGCATTGTTACAGTAATATTTGTAGTAGCAATGTTAGCTACTCAAAACAACAATAATTTCCTCTACATCCTGGCAGCTTACTTAGCTATTGCAAGCCATTATGTTATTCATAAACTCTGCCATAAACATAAGCCTTGGTGGTTGTTAGTTAGCTTAGGTCTAGCTACAGGCCTGCCTCTTTTAACTGGATTTCATAAATTGACAGATGTTTTTCCTGATATTTCATCAGAATTTTTTTTGAAACACCAGGAAAACATTCTTGGTCTGATTGTCAAAGAATTTTTGAAAGCAGGTTTATTAGAGGAATTTTTCAAAGTGCTGCCAGTGCTATTAGTTTACTTACTAGGCAGATTTCTCCAATCACCCAAGCGGGAACTTATTGGAGTATGGGAACCTATAGATGGAATTCTTTTAGCAACTGCATCTGCTACTGGATTTGCATTAGTAGAGAGTTTGATGAAAGTGCATGAAGAAATCCAAAGCAAAGGTAGTTTTGCTGGATTAACACTTTTAATTCCTCTCATCTTAGGAGACATTTCTGGACAGGTTGCATACAGTGGTTACTTTGGCTACTTTATTGGATTCAGTGCAATGAAACCTAAAAAGCGTTGGCGGCTTTTGGGAATCGGCTACCTGACGTCATCTGTTCTACATACCATTGGAGCTATAGTCTCTGAATTACAACATGAACATAAGCTAGATTTTCTCATCGGTAACATGCTCTTAGCTGTGATAGGCTCTCTAGCCTACATATTTTTGATGGCAGCAATTCTCAAAGCCGCTCACCTTTCGCCAATTAACTCACACCAATCTGCCAATCCTCATCATTCTATAGATTCTTACTGAATCTATAGCACTGTGATCACTCTATAGGATTTCTATTTGATTTTTGAAAAAGCACTAAATAGCAAGTCTTATCTAGTAAACATAAGCTCTCAGTATAGTTAATTGTCTCACTCCTCTGCTTAAAAAAGGAAATACTACTGAGTCTATTTCCTGTGAGCAGTATTTATGAATTTTCTATTCCAATTAAGCAATGAACAAAATTATGACTAAATGTTACGTGCAGAAGCACAATGTCTTTGGTGTTGAGTACCTTGACGAATTGCGATCGCATATCCTATCTTGCCCCTATTTAGCAGCAAGTCAATTAAGTAAAAGCTTTGCGGGAACTAAGGGATTTTCGGTCATCTTTAAACGCTCAGGCATCAGTGAAGTTGAACAGCACTTTCCGTTTTTTAAACCGTATTTGCAGGTTGCCTTAAAACAAGCTTGTAATGCGTTCTATCTAAATCCCCTGATACTAGAGGGTGGAACTCGTGTAGAGCCACACGTTGACTGTAGCATTTCCTCTTACGACATGACGTTCACAATTCCCAATCTTGTCAGTGTTCTCTACATTCAAGTACCACAAGATTTACAAGGAGGAGAACTAGTACTACAGGCGGGCGAACACTAAGTAGGCATAATTGAACCTCGAAACAACACCCTGCTTTACTTTCGTGGCGATTTACTTCATTCAGTAAATGAAGTCAAAAGTTCACAACCTCGAATCAGCTTAATCTGCGAACAGTACAATTTAAGCGCAACTCGACTTGAGCATATTCCAGAATTTGAAATCAAGTCTGCGGCTGATACAGCAATTTTAAATCAGTTCTAAAATCCTCTGCTTTCTCAAACTCTGCGTTTAAGAGGGGTTTCAACCCCAAGCTAAGCGTTCTCTAAGGTTTATCATTCAACCTAACTTGTTATGATTAGCGTTCTAGAAAACTCTCTCACAGATTACTTAAAACTTGTCAAACCTTACATTTCTCCTCAATTAATTTCTCCGGAAAACTGGTATAGTATTAACACGTTATCTCAAGTTTTTCCCAGAGCTATCACCTCTTTTTTTGGGTTCGAGTGTCACTTGGGAATTAAAGAAGCTCATGCCGACTTTTTAATCTGTGCAGATGCTGCTGAAGCAGGTCGGAAAATTTTAGCGGGTGACAACTATTCTATTACTTTACCAAGCTCCTTAATGGAGCATCCCGTATGGAGTAATATCCGCGACTTTAGCAGCAATTGGAATACAGATACCTCCTCTATCTATGAGAAGGTGCGTAACGTCTGGCTGGAATTTGATATTAATGAGCTTCCTACTATACCCATACCTAGTTGTTTCTTTGGTCCAGAACCGATCTACTCTGCTAAATCAAAGAATCAGCATAGCTATGAATGGGTTTCCCATGCACTAAAGCTTCTCATGGGCAGAACCTTGCCAGATAAAGTAGAAAAGCAACTCTTCAATTGCTTTGATTTATTACCTAAAGAAGCTTACGTCTTTCAAATTGGCGTTATGCTGGCAAGAAAATCTGATTTGGTGAGAATTTGTATCCGCAATATTTCCCCAGAACAAATATTAGAGTATCTCACTCAGATGAACTGGCAAGGTTGTCTGAGCGAACTGAAACCTATTCTTACTAAATTATCAACTTTAGTGGAAAGAATTGATTTAGACATAGATGTGGGTGAAGCCATTCTTCCCAAGATAGGTTTGGAATGTTATTTAGGCAAACAACCCAAATTTGAATCAAGATGGCAGTCATTTCTCAACTATTTAGTTGAAATCGGATTATGTATTCCTCAAAAGCGAGACGCCCTATTAGCTTATCCTGGATACCTTCGAGAAAGGTCTAATCAAGAATTATGGCCTAACGGTTTACTAGAATTGTCGAACTTTTTAGGAGCCGAGTATGAAAGAGTGTTTTTCAGGGGATTACACCACATAAAAGTTGTTTACCAACCACAGAAACTTGAGGCAAAGGCTTATCTTTACGCCAGCCATAGTTTGCTAAGTCCACAATTTGTTAGTCAATGGAGAAACCAGCAACATGCTAGTGTCTGAGATTTTACACACACTTCCCGCCTCTTTAGAGTGGATGGTACTGTTCAATTTGTCTACCATTCGTGAGTTGGCTGATGGTGCAACTACAAGAGCAATGTACCATCTCCCCGAAGAAATTGACTTGCAACCTTACAGTCATGTGGTGCTGACAAGTTTTGGCAGATTTTTAGCACTGCACAATGAATCGAAACTGATTGAACCAGTTTCAGGAAAGAGTTGGACTCGTGAACAGATACAATCTTCTGTATATGAGCGATTTGCAAGTAGACTGGCGCTATTTGCAGTAGATGAAGCTGATTGCCTCGGTTTAGGTGAACAGTCTCCCTTTTCTCCAGTTTTACTCCATATCAAAATTAAATCTGGCTATGGGGAAGCACAAGCAATCTTTGAGCGATCGCCTTCTGTTGAACATTATGAACTCCTTCAAGCAGTGGGGGTAAAGTTTTTGGGTGGAGAACCCAAAGGTGAGTATTATCTGGCCCAGTTTCAAAACCGTCTGCCAATTCACATCCATGCTGGAATTTTGTCACACTTCAGCCGCACAGCACATTGCAATCTGTTTTTCCTTCAACATGGTAATATTGACCCTCTTTTAGAAGCTGGTTTACTCAAAGCATTGACAAGTAGAGTTAACCATGGAAAGAATAATAGTCTCCAAGCTTTGGCAAAACTAGCCCAGGAAGCCGTTAAGCAGCCGATGGCAATGACTTGTCAGCCACCTCCACCTGGAAAGCCTTTCCTCTATGGAGACTTAGTTCCCCTTGGCTTTGTTTTAAAAGCTTTGAATGCAGTAGAATCTTCCTTAGAAGCTCGTCAGGCACTCAGCCAATTTATACTAAGCAAGCGTCAAGGGAACCTCTGGGCTTTTCATACAGACCGATTAATCACTTCAACTGACTCGGCACTGGTACTACAAGGGTTGAATGAACCGGAAGCGGTGGAGGCGTTAGAACTTTTTGCAGATGGGCAAGGCGGTTACTATCCGCAACTGTGGTCTAATGAAAAGCAACCAGGGAAGATGGTGTTCGATGAGAGCTGCCGCCACTGGTGTCAGTCAGATTATGCTACCACCTGTTTAGTCAGGGCGCTACGAAAGGAAGCTGGACTAGAATCAAAAACTTCAACAGATTATTTAGCCGCAGGTTTTGAAAACCGCAGTGGTTTGTATTTCGCTAATCCCTACTTAGTTGATTGGGTGTTAGCCTGCGCAATGAGCCTAGACAAATCAGCAGCACAATTGCGGCAGAAACTCCTAGCTGAGATTCTCGCCAGCATGAATGAGGACTATTCTTTTGGCATTTATGATGTAGCGATGTCTACTGCCTTAGCTATCCTCAGCATGGCAACCCTTGGGTTTAAGGGCAGGACAATGCAAGTAGCGCAATTGCGACTATTAGAGTTTATCGATTCTCATGGTTTGTTGCCAGCAGCAACACCTTTTTACTCCAGCTTGCGAATAGATCATGAAATCCCTGCCCATGTTCTACTAGGGCTACTAATGAGTCAAACTGCTGCCAACACCGCAGACAACCAGCAAAAACAAATTAGAAAAGTGCAGGGGCAATATCATGGCATTTCTCTACACGTTGATAGCTATCAAATGATGACAACGGCTTTGGCTGCCTTAGCACTCTCGCAAAAATGTTCATCAGATCGGCAGGATTTGGATTTAACGAGCTACAAACAGCAGATCCATCCCCGCTATCAATGCCGTAACCATTCTGAATATATTGTTAAGTTTGCGTTACCTCCCTATCTGTCGGTAGAAAACCAATTGACAGTTCAAGTGAATTAATCACTATTTGCATAATCTGGTTGCTTACATGAGAAACGTCGCTATTTAATGTTGTGATTGACTCTGTATTCAGTGGCAAACAGATAGGAGAATTCTTTGAAAGGACTTATCACGCCAAAGACAGATTTGGCAAAGTTATGTATCGATACGATTAGGTACTTTTGTTACAAATCAAGGAATAAGCTATGAAAATTCACATGATTGGACATGCTTCTATTTTTGTAGAAACGCAGGATTGCAGAATTTTGATGGATCCTGTACTTTGGGATCCATTTTGTGAAGGACTGAATGAGACATGTCCTAAACGAGAAGTCATTCATGAAAAACTCCCTGAATTTGACTTTCTTGTTATATCCCACAAGCATCTGGATCATTTTGATATTCGTTCTTTAGCATATCTTTCTAAAAAAGTCGATGTGCTTATCCCCAAGGACAAGTTAATAGAAGATTGTTTGCGTAATCTGGGATACTCCCGAATATATCCTTTGAGTGATTTTAGTAAAGTGAGAGTGGGTTCAACTACAATGATGACAACTCGCTCAGAAATACCCGTGCCTGAATTCGGCATGATTTTTGCTGATGAATCAGGTGTATTCTGGAATGCTGTAGATACCTTTTTTTCGCCGCAAACAATTCAAACAGTGCGATCTACTTATCAGAGTATCGACTTCTTATTAACTCCTTGGCACATTAGCATGGAGGGAAAATATCAGTACAATCAAAGTATTTCTTTCCCTTTTTCCCTTTATGGTTATCTGTTTAATCTCATCAATCGAATTCAGCCAAAAGCCATTGCCCCAGGGGCACAGGGTTTCAAGTATATTAATGAATCTTCTTGGCAGAATCAAGTAGTATTTCCGGTGACGCGGGAAAGATTCTGTCACGATCTAAAAGTTGCTTTTCCAGAAATAGGGGATAATATATTTACTTTAGATCCGGGAGATACATTCACTTTTAATCACGGAAAATATCATCAATTAGCAGAGAATTGCCAATACGTTAACAAAATAGTTGACGATAGAGAATGTCTAGAATTTTCACCAGTGAATGTAGGTAATGGACTGGTGGACAGTAATCCGGAAAAATATGATTTGGCATCGATGAGGCAGCTTATCGATGAAGAAATATCAGTTAACCTACGACAGTTCATTAATAAATATTGGGAATCTCTATTTTTAGAGCATCGCTTATGGAATATTGTTTATCAACTGGAAGTAGTTTTTCCAAATGGTAGTCAAAAATGGCATATTGATTTTTCCCAAGAGCCAATTCAGGTAGTGAGGGGAAACAATCCTAAGGCTAACTTATTCACTTACATGACAGCTTCAGGTTTATATAGTCTCATCCAGAAGAAGAGAGATTGGGACTATCTGCTTTGTGGTGGTGATTACCGGACTTTTCACAAAGTTTATGCGATCGCTCGTCATGGAATTGTTTCTGCTGAAAACACCACATTCAAAGACCCAATCGAGTTGAAGTTTCCTTCTGATTACATAGCAGGTAATAATGTATATGGAGAATTAAAAAAATGGACTGACCCCAACACAGATACATCCCTGGTCGATGAAGACGAAAATCCCATGCTGAGATTGGGAAATGTTTTGATTAAAAGGAAGCACAAAAGCAATCAGCCTTGCACTTGAGTACAAGGTTAATAGTGTAAGTAGTCGGTTTTAACCCAATACGGATAATGCCCTATGCTTGCTCAAGAATTATTTCGCGCTGATGTTCTTGCCAGTTTCGCAGCCAGCGCAAAAGAAGTAGAGGAACTACTGGCTTACAATCAAAACATCTTTGCTCGCAACACGTTCACCCATCCCGTCAAATTTCCACTTGCACCCGAAGCCCATTTGGTAGCCTGGGAGAAGTACGCTGTTGCAGCAGACGGAGCATTTGAAGCACTCAAGCAACGGCTTGTACAGTTCCGGTTTCCCATACTCGAAGGTATTAGCCAAACTGAGGCATACCGCGCTGCTACTCGTAAGGGTGTTCTAGTGGATGGCATACCAGAGGCGACTGGTTTGGTGCTAAAGCAACCTGAAAAACTCCAGCTAATCATACATCAAAGTTTAGCTGGAGCTATCCCGGTTTTGGTTGCCCCAAATCGAGAGGACTTTGTTTTTCTGGTACAAGCACTCACCATGCGGAATGAACCAAGTGCAGTCCCTGCTTCTATGGGAGCCTGTATAGTTGGTGGGTACAACAACTGGGATAGAATTCGCTCCTATCGGCAACAATGGGAAGCTCAAAATTCTGGCAATTGTTCCGAAAGTAATTGGGCAGCAGAGTTTAAGCGGATAATACCGCAAAAAGAGCTATATCAGGATCGGTTCATTATTTTGAGTGACGGTCCTTATAGTAACGTTTCAGCCAAGGACATGGGACTAGAGGAACCCGAATGGCAGCGCCTATCTCTAATAATTCGGCTGGAACATGAATGTACCCACTACTTCACACGTCGCTTGTTTAACTCGATGCGAAACAATATGCTTGATGAACTTATTGCCGACTATAGAGGCATGGTAGCGGCTACAGGACAATATCGAGCCGACTGGTTCTTGCACTTTGTGGGGTTGGAGTCGTTTCCAAATTACCGAAAAGGAGGCAGGCTAGAAAACTACCTGGGTCAGCCTCCACTTTCCAATGGGGCTTTTAAGATTTTACAGGCGTTAGTCAAAGCTGCTGCAGAAAATTTGCAGCGCTTTGATGCTAAGTATGCAGATGAGTTAAGAACCGTTAATGGTCAAACCTTTATCTTGATAGCACTGACCTATTTGACATTAGAAGAATTGGCTTCAGTTGAGGCGAATTCACGTATCCAAAAGACCATAAACCATTTGCAGACAACTCTAATCGATTAAATTTTGCCCTTATTGACCGAGTATTACACAGCAGAGGAATTTGCATCAGACATCTGATAGTGCAAGCGCAAAACATTCTGTTGGGTTGCCAACGGTAAGAGAACTTGAAATTTTACACCAACCATCAATTGGCTGTTGTTTTCTTGCACTACCCGTTGCAGGTGGTTGAATTGTCAGGGCTGACCAAGCAACTTGTAAATCCACACAACGTTTCGGTTCGCCATTGCGACTACGTAGGACAATCGTCTTGGTTGACAATATCACCTAAAACGGAATAAACGCATCTCAAGAGAGAAAAGTCTCAAAGGAAAATAGAAGGAGATGGTTGTGAAACAAAAATTTAAGTTTGACAAATTAAATGAAATATAATTATAGCAATGGACAAGACTGTTAGGACATATAGTGAGAAGGTAAAAGAGAAAATTAAATACAGTCGATGCCAAAACCCTATAGTTATGATTTAAGACAAAAAGTAATCAATGCGATCGTTTGAGATGGCATGAGCAAAACTGAGGCGGTGCAGGTATTCCAAATCAGTCGCAACACCATAAACCTATGGCTGCAAAGACGGGCTGAAACTGGAGACTACCAACCCAAGTCGAATCGCCCCAACAAAACAAACGCGAAAATCACTGATTGGGAAAAGTTTAGCCAGTTTGCGGTGAGACACGGGGACAAGACACAAGCACAAATGGCACAACTTTGACCAGGCAACATCAGTAAGAGGACAATTTCACGTGGGTTGAAAAGAATAGGTTGGTCTCGAAAAAAAAGACTTATGGATATAGAGAACGGGATGAAGCCAAACGAGTTAATTTTATTCAACAATTAGAGAAAATACCAGATTCCCTTCGAGTGTATGTAGATGAATCGGGAATGGATGCACCAGATGATTACTGTTATGGTTGGTGTAAACAAGGTCAGAGGTTTGAAGCACTTAAGTCAGGACGCAGAACTGGTCGAGTAAATATGATTGCGGCCTATTGTCAACAGCAGTTGATAGCACCATTTACCGTGGAAGGGTTTTGTAATCCTATAGTTTTTGAAACTTGGGTGTCAACTTGCTTCATTCCTGTACTCAAACCAGGACAGGTGATTATTCTTGATAACGCAACTTTTCATCACGGAGGACTTATTGCTGAATTGATTGAGAATGCTGGCTGTCAGTTATTGTATTTGCCTCCTTATTCGCCAGACCTCAACCGCATTGAAAAGTGTTGGGCTTGGCTCAAAAGTCATATTCGTCATATATTATCTGACTTTCCTGACTTGCGACAAGCTATGGAATCTGTTCTTAAATCTTTTGTGTCCTAACACTACTGGCTATCGCTATATCTGCATATCTTAATTTGAGTTAACTTATGTAACTTAATAGGTTGAGTTACAGTGTACTTATGCAGTTTTTACCAGCATGGTTATCACAGGATCAGCTTTCTTTGTAAGAAATTATGTGAATTAACTAATTTGCGTACTACAATCTGGGTAAAAAGTGCTGGTTTGCCACACGTCACACATACGCCATTCACTAGTCACAGCAACGACACAAGCACAAGTTAAGTTGTTGTTTGTAATTTATGACGAACAAATTCGTTAAACCAGTCAAATTATGTTTTTTCTTGTGGTGGCAACTACAGGCTGTACCAGCGGTAGTGAGGTGAATTTAGACTTTACGAACCTACGTTGGATTGACGTGATTATTCTGGGCATTGTTCAGGGAATTACAGAACTCCTACCAATCAGCAGTACTGCTCATATGCGGATAGTACCTACTCTACTGGGACTGCAAGATCCTGGGTCCGCTTTTTCAGCAGCAATGCAACTGGCTAGTTTAACAGCTGTTTTAAGTTACTTCTGGCAAGACTTAAAAAAATTGACGGGAGAAACGGTTAGAGCAATTACTGGGCAAGACTATGCATCGAGCTCTTTTCGGCTCATGCTGGGCTTGTTGTTGGGCACTTTACCCATTGTTGTTGGTGGTTTACTACTCAAGCCAATTCTCAACGCCTGTAACTCTCCACTGCGGGGGCTCATTGTTATTGGTGCAGCGTCTATTGTCATGTCTTTGCTGCTGGCGATCGCAGAAAAAAGAGGAGGGCGCGAGCGTACTTTTGAAAAAACCACCCTTTGGGATGGCATTTGGGTTGGGATTGCTCAAGCCTGTGCCTTAATTCCAGGGGTTTCTCGTTCGGGTTCTACCCTCACCGCCGGGCTATTTTTAGGGATGGAACGGGAGACAGCCGCTAGATTTTCTTTTTTGTTGGGCTTACCCGCCGTCATTTTGGCTGGGGCTGTGGAACTGCACACTCTCTTCAAAGCAGGGCTCAGTTCAGCTGGTTGGCTGATACTTCTTGTCGGCTTAATCTCCGCGAGCATTTCTGCCTTCATTGCCATTTGGGGACTCCTGCACTACTTGGAAAAACACAGCACTTTAATTTTTATCTTCTACCGCTTTGCAATGGGTGTATTTTTGATAGTTGCTGTGCTCACAGGTTGGTTGCCTAATTGAGTTAAGTCAGTGCAAATAAGGTTCACTCGTAAAGACTGTCATTAGTCATTCATTTAGAGCAAGGGTTTGCGACGTTATTTATAAATTTTGATATAGCTCGATTTATTTGGACATATGTACTTATACCAATTGTCCGAAATCAAGCAACAGATGTAAACACCAAAACCCAGGCTAAATCTGACTTTCGTAATTTTGATTGTGAATTTTGAATTGGTATTACTCCTAGGTTGCACTTATCTTTGCAGCCAAGTTAACGACCAGCTAAAGAAATTTGTTGATTAGAAATTAAACATCATCATATGGAAATTGAACATCGTCTTTGGGACACACCATACTATTCAAACACTGATTCCATCAATGCTGAATTTGACAACGTAGAAATACCACCACAACGTCTTCACTACTTTTTTGAAAGACGATGTGATACCGATCCCGACGCTATTGCAGTCATCGGCGATACAGAGTGTCTTAGCTACGCGGAGCTTGACGCACGAGCTAACCAGTTGGCTAATTATCTTTTGCGTAGAGGTATCAGTTCAGGTAACAGGGTTGGTATTTTGCTTGAACGCTCGGTTAACACTTATGTGGCACTGCTTGCGATACTAAAATGTAGTGCTGCCTTTGTGCCGCTTGACCCGTCTTTTCCTCAAGACAGGATTGCCTTCATTGCTGAAAATGCTTCCCTCAATTTGTTGGTAACAACCAGTCAGTTTGATGACATAACTGCTGGAGTATCCTGCCAAGTCTTGTTCCTTGATACTATAGCAGCAGCGATTGCGATTCAGCCAGCAAACCGTATTGCAATTGCCGATATCACAGACGAACTTTGCTACATCATTTATACCTCAGGCTCTACTGGTCGTCCGAAAGGGGTTGCAGTTAATCATTCGAGCATCTGCAATTTTCTCACGGTCTGCACACCTATTTACGGTATTGCCTGCAAGGATCGGGTCTATCAAGGTATGACTATTGCCTTTGACTTCTCAATTGAGGAAATTTGGCCTACCTTTATCGTCGGTGCAACGTTAGTCGCTGGTCCAACCAATCACCGACGGCTTGGCTCTGAACTCACTGATTTTCTGATTGAGCAGGAGATCACAGTGTTGTATTGTGTACCCACACTGTTGGCAACTATTGATCGTGATGTGCCTTTACTGCGGACTTTGATAGTTGGCGGTGAAGCGTGTCCCCAAGATTTAGTAAAACGCTGGAGTCGTCCTGATCGGCGGATGCTTAATACTTACGGACCGACTGAAGCAACAGTCACTGCACTCTGGACAGAACTCCTTCCTGATAAGCCAGTGACAATCGGCAGACCCCTACCCACTTATAGCGTCTATATTCTGGATGAGCAGTTGCATCCAGTTCCTGTAGGAGAAGCGGGGGAAATCTGCATTGGCGGTATTGGTGTTGCACAAGGTTACGTCAACTTACCGGAACAAACCACCGCCAAGTTTGTCTACAATCCATTTGAGCAGAACTATCCTCAAACAAGGTTGTACCGGACGGGGGATCTGGGACGAGTCACACTCAACGGTGAGATTGAATATTTAGGACGCATTGACACTCAAGTCAAAATTAGGGGTTACCGCATCGAATTGACAGAAATTGAGACAGTTTTGTTGGAAACGCCGGATGTTGAAAACGCTATTGTCTCGCTGGTGTCTCTTAATACAAGCGTTCAGGAATTGGTTGCCTACATCACGCTGCGTTTTCCTGTTGCTGATTCTCAAGAACTGAAAAATCGTTTGCATACAACGCTAAGCCACCGCTTACCCAATTACATGGTGCCAGCTTTTATCGAAATTCTGGACTCCATTCCGACGCTACCCAACGGTAAAGCAGATCGATCAAAGCTACCTGTGCCAAAAGAGCGGGTACAACGCCAGCAGCGCAGTGATCAGCTTACGCTGCCCGTCACCTTATCAAAGGAGGAATCGGCGATCGCCAACATCTGGCAAAAGCTCTTTCCCCACACCCAAATTTCCATAGACGATGACTTCTTCCTCGATCTGGGAGGACACTCTCTTTTGGCTGCCAGTCTAGTCTCTCAATTGCGAGAACGACCTGAGTTTAGTCACGTCTCCATGCTTGACGTCTACCAATGTCCTACCATTGCTGAATTAGCAGCCCGGTTGACACAACAAACAGCTTTGCCAAACGTTCCAACTGCCACTCTCCCTTTCCATCATACGAGTAAGAGACGCTACCTGGTAAGCGTAACCATTCAGGCTTTAGGGCTGATAGTCATTCTATTTTGCTTTGCCTTACAGTGGTTGCTACCTTATCTAACCTACAGTTGGGCGCAGGAGAACGACCTCGGTAATTTTGAGTCCGCTGTGTTGTCCGTGGTTGCTTTAGCAGCGATCATTCCCTTGATGCTTGGGTTCTCCATTGCTGTGAAGTGGCTACTTCTGGGACGAGTGAAGCCAGGAAAGTATCCGCTTTGGGGCAGTTTTTACTTGCGCTGGTGGTTTGTCAATATCTTGCTATCGATTACACCATCCCACTTCTTGAGTGGTACTCCCTTGCTCAATATCTACTACCGACTGCTAGGAGCTAAGATCGGAACCAATGTTTACCTGAGTTCTGTCGATATTAGTGTTCCCGATTTGGTGAGTATCGGCGCAGATAGTAGCCTTGGCTATGAAGTAGGATTGCTAAATGCTACTGTGGAACAAGGTTGGCTAAAAATTGGTTCGATTAAGATTGGCAATCGTTGCTTTGTCGGTGCTGGTGCTGTACTAAGCGCAAACACGATCATGGAAGAAAATGCCAGTCTGGAGGATTTATCGATGCTGCCGTCGCTGCAACGAATTCCAGCAAGGGAAGTTTGGGCTGGTTCTCCTGCTGTTAAAGTAGGAATCAACTCGAGCAAAATGGTATCTCGTCCTGCCCGACTGCGACGAATTTATTTTGGCACTTTCCAGGCAATTTTATTGCTGACTCTACCGATTTTGGAACTTATACCAATTCTTCCTGGAGTCGAGCAAATGTACTCCATCAGTGATGAGCAACATTGGCTGCTCTTCTCACCTTTGATAGCCTTATCGTTTGTCATTTTGATGGCATTACAAATTGCCGCACTTAAGTGGTTAATCGTTGGACGTGTCAAACCTGGATCATGTCGGCTAGATAGTCATCGTTACCTGAGACTGTGGTATGTCGATAAGCTGATGGCATTGAGCCTCGATATTATTCGTCCACTTTACGCGACGCTGTATCTGCTGCCTTGGTATCGCCTGCTAGGAGCAAAGCTAGGATGGCGAGCAGAAATCTCTACACCATCTTCTTTGGTTCCCGATTTAGTGACAATCGGCGATGAAAGCTTTATTGCAGATGGTGTGATTATGGGTGTACCTAGAGTTGAGCGTGGACGGATGTATTTGGAATCGACACGGATTGGTAAGCGTGCCTTCATTGGTAATAGTGCCTTACTGCCAGCAGGCGTGATCATTGGCGATGACACCCTTATTGGCTGTATGTCCGTTCCTCCCGCCGATAAAACCTTAGTTGCTAAACCCGATACCTCCTGGTTCGGTTCCCCAGCCATTAACCTACCACAACGGCAAATTGTCCAGGGTTTTTCAGTGGAATCGACCTACAAGCCAACATTAGCTCTGGTACTGCAACGCATAGGCTTTGAGACAGTTCGAGTGCTGTTCTCTCTTACCTGCATCGTGGTTCTCAGTTCAGTATTAATTAATACAATGATTACGCTGAGCGATGATTGGGATGAATCAGTATTGATATTCATGTTGCCGTTCCTGTATCTCGGTTTTGGACTAGCAGCCACGGGGATCACCATCATTGCTAAATGGCTGATCATCGGTCGGTATAAATCGACAGAACGTCCTCTGTGGTCGAACTTCGTGTTTCGTTCGGAACTAGTTACTTGTATCCATGAAACCTTGGCAGTTCCGTTACTGGTGAATATGCTGCGAGGTACTCCCTTTATTAACTGGTATCTTCGCTTGATGGGCTGCAAAATTGGCAAACAGGTTTATACCGATACCACCGATGTCACCGAATTTGACACAATTGAGGTTGGCAATGATGCCGCACTCAATGGTGATTGTGGTTTGCAAACCCACCTGTTTGAAGACCGTGTGATGAAGATATCAACTGTGACGATTAGCGATCGCTGTTCAGTAGGCAGTAGTGCGATCGTTCTCTACGATACTGTCATGGAACCAGATTCCAGTCTGGGCAACCTGTCCATGCTGATGAAAGGTGAATCCCTACCTGCTCATTCTTCTTGGGTGGGTTCTCCTGCCAGGATTGCTGAGTAGGAGCACTAAGCTATAGGAATCCGATTTGATTTTTGAAAAGCCAAGCTGGCTGAAAAGTTACCGAACAGGTTTTTGGTTCTTACTATTTTTAGCAAGACTCAAGTCAGATTCCCATAGACAACAATCAGGCATTGCTGAATCAAGGGATGATTTCGCAAGTGATAAAATCTCTTCCCCTACCTCCCCTGCCTACTCAATTCATCCCACTATTCTGCAACGCCAACAATCAATATTATGAAGTGGTCTATGGTGGTCTATGAAAATTTATATCAGTGCAGATCTTGAAGGAATTACCGGAATTAGCCACTGGGATGAAGCGACTCTGAGTAAACAAGAATACGAGATCTTTCAAGAGCAAATGACCCGTGAAGTCACTGCAGCCTGCGAAGGGGCAATAGCTGCTGGCGCAACTGAGATTATTGTTAAGGATGCCCATGACACAGGCAGAAATCTTGATCCCTATCAATTGCCTTATCCAGCACAACTTATTAGAGGATGGAGTGGACATCCCTACAATATGGTTCAAGAGTTAAATAGCAGCTTTAGTGCATTAATTTTGATTGGCTACCACTCACGATCTGGGTCTGGCAAAAATCCTCTGGCGCATACTTTGAGTGAAGAATTAAACTGTATTCTGCTAAATGGTCAACCGATTGCCGAGTTCCATTTAGTAGCAATGACTGCTGCCTATGAGAGAGTTCCTGTCGTATTTGTGTCTGGAGATTCTGGTGTGTGTCAAGCTGTAAAAGTTTATGACACAAACATTAAAACACTTACTACTAACAAGGGAATCGGTGAGTCTGTGTGGGCGATTCATCCTGAGGAAACTATTAGGCAAATTCAAGCAGGTGTAGAAAGCGCATTGCAGTACCTACATCAAATTCAGGTGAAACCTTTACCTGAGAATTTTAAGCTTGAAGTGGAATACAAGCATCCACCCGATGCTTACGAAAATTCCTTTTATCCAGGAGCAAAACTACAAGGCGAGCAATCAGTTCTGTTCGAGACAGATGATTGGTTCGAGGTAATACGTACACTTTGCTTTATTGTTTGATTGCTTGTTGATTGGACTTTGGACAAAAAAGAAGGATAATAAATCCGTTTTTGTTTGAGGAGATTTTACTGAATTACTGTAAGGGTTATAAATACTATATCCCTCCCAATATTTGACTGCTCTGATAAATGAATCCTCGCCTCAACAATAAAAGCGGGTGATGGGACTCGAACCCACGACATTCAGCTTGGGAAGCTGACGTTCTACCACTGAACTACGCCCGCAAATGGCTGATTTTAAAACAAGTTTATCAGCCATTTTAACATTATTTGTTCATTTCAACTAGCAGGTGGTAGATTCACGACTCCCTTCTCCTTGGCAACCTGACTGCGCTGTTTCTTACCAAAGCCATATTTCGCTACATCTATAATCCAGCATTGGAAGTTGTCAACGTAAGAGAACAGCACTGGCACTACCAAAAGAGTCAGCAAGGTAGAAGTTGTAAAACCTCCCAAAATGGCAATACCCATTGACTGACGAACTTCTGCACCTGCACCAATTCCCAAGGCAAGGGGAAGAGTCCCAGCGATCGTTGCTAAAGAAGTCATCATTATTGGACGCAAACGAGATACCCCAGCTTCTATCAACGCCTGACGTTGGGTTTTGCCTTCCTCAAGGTTAATAATCGTGTAGTCTACCAAGAGAATAGAGTTTTTCGTCACAATCCCCATCAACAGCACGACACCAATGAGAGCGTATATTCCCAAAGCTTTTTGTGCCACCATCAAAGCAACAAGTGCGCCACCTAAACAGAAAGGTAACGCTGCCATAATCGTCAAGGGATGGAGAAAATTGTTATACAACAGGACGAGAATCGCATAAATACACATCACTGCAAGCGCGAGTGCGCCACCAAAACGACTGAAGATGTCAGACATAATCTTGGCATCACCAGAGTTTTGCAGCTTGACTCCAGGCGGCAAGTTTTGTAAAGCTGGAAGCTGATTGACTGCTTTGAGTGCATCTCCTAAAGAAGTGCCTTGCAAGTTGGCTTCTAGGGAAACTTGACGGGAACGGTCGTAGCGGTCAATAGTTGCAGGACCACTGCCAAAGCGGATATCTGCGACTGCCAAGAGGGGAACCAAGCTACCATTTTGACTGGGAACTTGCAGATTCTTGATGGTGTTAATATCTTCACGCTCCTTGGGGTCAATCTGCACACGAATAGGGATTTGGCGATCAGGAAGATTATATTTCGCCAAATTGGCATCGTTATCCCCTATGGTTGCAAGGGAGGCTGTACGGGCAATAGATTGCACTGTTACACCTAAATCTGCTGCCCGTTGTGGATTGGGCATCACCAAAATTTCTGGTTTTGCCAAACTCGCACTAGAAGAGACTTCCACTAATCCGGGTACAGTTCTCATCTGCTTTTCGAGTGCATCTGCTGCTTGTTTCAAAGCTTCGGGGTTATCACTGCGCAGGAGTATTGTTAAATCCTTACGACCACCGACAGAACCTGCACTTTGGAAACTGATTCTTGCCCCTGGAATTTGCCCCAACAAAGTCCGTACTTTCTGCTCAAACTCTACTTGAGAAATTTTTCGTCCTTCTTCTTTCGGTTTAAGTTTAACGGTAAGCGTTGCAGAGTTGATCTCTTCTGTCGCTAGTACACTGACGACATTAGGATTTTGTTTGACGAGGTTCGTTGTTTGGGTAACGACCTTATTGGTATCTTCCAAAGTCGAACCAGGTGGGAGTTCGATAGAAATAATGGAAATTCCAATATCGCTACTATCGACTAATCCCTTGGGAATGAAGGGCACGAGCATTAAACTGGCAATGAAGAAACCTAAAGCAATACCCAGAGTTGTTAACCTGTGACGTAACGCCCATTTGAGGAGAGATTTATAAGGTTGAAAGCGGCGACGCAAGGGAGTTGGGAGAGGAGTAAAAAAGTGGCTTGCCCCTTGCCCCTTGACCCTTGACCCTTGACTTTTGACCCCTTCGGGGTTCGCCAGTCGCTCCTGGGGGAAACCCCCAAGATCGCGCTGGCTCACTTTTGACTTTTGACTTTCTTCCTTGTCTTTCAACAAATACGCACCCATCATGGGTGTAATCATCCGCGCTACCAAGGTTGAAAAAATGGTGGAGACGGCAACAGTCACACCAAAGGGTTGGAAAAATTGACCAGGAACACCGCCCATAAAGGCAACGGGCATAAACACGGCGATAATGGTTGCTGAACTGGCTATCACTGCCAAACCCACTTCGTCAGATGAGTCAAAAGCAGCTTGCCAAGCAGATTTGCCCATTGCCATGTGCCGTTCCATGTTTTCAATTTCGACGACGGCATCATCTACCAAGTTACCCACAGCTAGTGCTAATGCCAACAAGGTCATGTTGTTGAGGGTGTAACCTAGGGCATACTGTACGGCAAAGGTAGGAATCATTGACAGTGGCAACGCCACTGCTGTAATCAATGTTGCTCGCCAGTCACGTAAAAACAGGAGAATAACTATGACCGCTAGCACAGAAGCCTGAATTAATTCATCTATAGTGCCTTGGTATGATTCTTGAACAAAAGTTGCTCTGGTAAAAATTAATTCCAGCTTGACATCTGCAGGGAGTGTTTTTTGCAGTTGTTCTACTGCTGCTTTGACTCCTTGTTCTACTGTCACCATAACGCTGCCGGTACTGCGCAACACCTGGAACGCGACCACAGGCTTGTTGTTCAAGCTTGCAGCTTGTCGCACTTCAGCAAAACTATCCTCTACATTGCCCAAGCTGGACAAAGGTACGGAACCACCGTTAGGTAAGACGATTTCATAGTTTTTTAAAACCTCCACACTAGCAGCGCTGCCTAGGGTGCGGATACTTTGTTCGCTACCACCAACTTGAGCACGTCCGCCAGGTAAGTTAATATTAAAAGCCCGTATTTGGTCGTTGACCTGAGTAGCGGTGATACCTAGAGATTGTAAACGGTCTGGATCAAGATTGATTCGGATTTCTCGGTCTACACCTCCCACGCGCTTAATTTGTGCCACTCCCTTGACAGCCAATAAGGCGCGGCTAATTGTTTGGTCAACGAGATTACTCAATTCCTCTACAGAACGCTTGTCAGATTTCACCGCGTAGGTCATGATTGGACCCCCGGCAAATTCTATACGTTGAACGATTGGGTCGTTGATGTCTTGAGGCAGGTTTTGGCGAATTTGCGCGACTGCATTGCGAACATCATTCGTAGCGCGATCGCTGTTTGTCCCCAAGACAAAATTTATCGTGGTTGTGGAAACGCCATCGGTCACTGTTGATCTCAGTTCGTCAATATTACCCAAGCCAGCAACAGCATCTTCAATTTTTTTCGTGACTTGGAATTCCAGTTCTGCAGGACCTGCTCCTGGTTGTGTTACCTTAACCTGTACTGCTGGAACATCGATATTTGGGTTGGTATCAATCCCCAAAGCAAGAAAGGAAAACCAACCCACTACGGTCAAAATTAAAAATAAAACTATTGTTGGAACAGGTTTTTTGATCGACCAAGCAGAAATATTGAAGGACATGCAATCAGTTATGAATTATCAGTTATGAAATCAAAAATTTAGAGTCACTTTTGACTATGAACCATTAACGACTCGTTACGACTCGTACTTTGTCACCATCTTTGAGATATCCTGCACCGTCAACGACTACACGTAGACGCGAAACATCTGGCTGTGAGGCATTACTCTGTTGTAATCCACTTTTGATTTCCACTCTGCCACCAGTAAGGATTTCTCCTAGTTCTACTTTTTGAGCGCGAACTGTGTCTACACCCGATAGCATGAATACAATCGCACTCCCATCTGGTTGAGGTAGAACTGCTTTTTGGGGTACAGCTAAACCTGTTGTGGTTACGGTGGTAATCGCAGCACGGGCAAACATTCCTGGTTTGAGTAAACTAGTTGACGGTAAGTCAATTTTCACCATTGCTTCACGTCTTTGTTGATTCACCATGGGTTCTATATCTTTGACCCGCCCTTGTAACTTGACACGGCTATCAATATCAGAGGTGACTTGCACAGATGCACCAACTTTAACCTGTGTGAGTTGAATTTCAGGAACCTGTGCCTGCAACTCCAGTTTCCTATCCTGGATTATTGAAAATAACTTTTGTGTTCCACCAACGACAGTGACTATCTGTGTTTGCGGTGGTACACCCGTGACATCTCCCACTCTTGCCAGTTTCTCTGCCACAATACCTGAAACTGGGGCACGAACCAGTGTTTGTCCAAGTTGAGTTGTCAGTTGTTCTACTCTAGCAACACTACTTTTGACATTGGCTTGGGCACTGTTGATATTTGCTTGGGCAATCTTGACACTCGCTTGGGCACTACCAATATTCGCTTGGGCACTACTGACATTGGCTTGGGCGCTACGGATATTTGCCTCTGCAAGGCGCACTGCCTCTTTTGCTGTCGCTATGTTTGTAGTTGCAGTATCTAATTGTTGTCGGCTAATCGCCCCTTGAGATGCAAGTTCTTGAGTGCGTTGGAAATTGATTTGGGCTTCTTGTAACTTTGCTTGTGCTTGAGCTAAGTCTGCTTGTTTTTGCTGGACGATCGCCTGATTTGATGTCACAGATGCCTGAGTTGAGACAACAGCAGCTTGCTTTGATGCCAAGTCTGCCTGTTTTGAAGCGACATCTGCCTGCTTTGCCTCCACTTCCGCTTTTGCTTGTCTAATTTGGTCTTGCAGTAGGGAATCATCCAGCACAGCCATCACTTGACCCGCTTTGACAAAATCTCCCACATTCACCAGAATTTTTTTAATTTGCAAGCCGTTTGTTTGAGGCAAAACTGGCGTTAAATCGCTTGCTGCGACGCTTCCCGTCGTACTGAGGGTTCGCACAACACGAGTCGTTTCTAATGGGGCAAGTGTGACTGTCATCGTTGGTGCAGCTTTTTGTGCTGATTTATTTTCCACTGCTGCTGTTTTTTCAGATACACTGCGACTCAGTAGACCCATTCCTCCAAAGGCCATAACACCTCCCAAGCCAGTACCTATCAACAGTGGTACTAACCATAAAGGTTGTCTTCTATACACTCTTTTTTTCTGCCAGTTATCGTCTTCAAACGCCACTGTTTCTCCCACTTTCATTTCTGAAAGACTTTCCTCACTCACAGTCATGCCTCCACCTTTTGCCCAACCATCACTAAGCAGTTATGCTTAAGAAAATTTAAAATTAATTAACGTATATTAATTATCAAACATTTTATCTGCTGCTTGTTGTATTATTGCCCAAATATATTTGTAGCATCCATGACTATGGTCACAATTTTGCCGAGCTAAGAAAGATAAGATAGTCAGGGCATAGAGGAGAGCAGGGGAAGCAGAGGGAATATCCAAGATAGATGAACGAGTATTTGAGATAGATAAATGAGTATCCGAAACAGATGAATGAGTATCCGAAACAGATGAACGAGTATTTGAGATAGATAAATGAGTATCCAAGATAGATGAACGAGTATCCAAGATAGATGAACGAGTATCCAAGATAGATGAATGAGTATTTGAGATAGATAAATGAGTATCCAAGATAGATGAACGAGTATCCGAAACAGATGAACGAGTATTTGAGATAGATAAATGAGTATCCAAGATAGATGAACGAGTATCCAAGATAGATGAACGAGTATTTGAGATAGATAAATGAGTATCCAAGACAGATGAACAAGCCTCTACACTCTCCCCCTGTTCCCCCAACCTTCTTTAGCCAGTGGGAAAAGTAGGGAAAGAAAACCTAGTTTTTACTTGAACCACCATATCCGTAACGGTTTGAGGCGACGCGCTACTCCTAAAGCACAACTTATGTTGTGCTAAAGTCAGAAAGATTTGCTACATCTATTCTCCATCGATTGCTAATATGTATGGTTACACTATGAGGAGCCATAACAAAGTTGTTTGCCTTATGCTTTCACAACAACCAGATTATGCAAATTTGAGAGCAACCAATAATAAAAACAATTTGGTGTCTAACTGAGTGACTACTATTATGTTTAATGCCACGGAAATCTTAATTGATGCTTTTGTAG
Organism: Nostocales cyanobacterium HT-58-2; assembly: GCA_002163975.1. Taxonomy (GTDB): domain Bacteria; phylum Cyanobacteriota; class Cyanobacteriia; order Cyanobacteriales; family Nostocaceae; genus HT-58-2. Next base: position 2,310,742 of record CP019636.1, read on the forward strand.
CTCAAATTCGGGAAGGCTACCATCGCACCTATGGCTGCTTAAAACACGATTACCAAGATATCATAGCTTGGGCGGGCAATATGGCTTTGGAAAACATTGCTAATAGTGATGCCCTGTATCATAATGTGGAACACTCTATCCTAGTCACCCTTGTTGGACAGGAAATTTTACGTGGTAGACATATCCGTGAAGGAGGTGTTTCCAGTGAAGACTGGTTGCATTTTATTATCTCCTTAGTTTGTCATGACATTGGTTATGTCAAAGGAGTTTGCCGACAAGACCAAGAGGACGAAGGCTTGTATGCAACTGGTAAAGATGGAATGATGATTCCTCTTCCTCCGGGAGCTTCTGATGCTAGTCTCACGCCATATCATGTGGATAGAGCCAAACTTTTCATTGATGAACGTTTTGGCGGTCACAAATTGATAGATTCCGAGGTGATAAAGAGCAATATTGAGTTAACTCGATTTCCAGTTCCAGCGGCAGAAGACCATCAAGATACAAATAATTTTGCAGGTTTAGTGCGTGCTGCTGATTTGATTGGACAATTAAGTGACCCGCGTTACCTAAAGAAAATCACTTCTTTGTTTTACGAGTTTGAAGAGACTGGAATGAATAAGGTGTTAGGTTATCAAACTCCAGCCGACCTACGCAAGAACTATGCTAAGTTCTACTGGAATGTTGTTCACCCTTATATTAAAGATGCATTGCGCTACCTTTCCTTAACGCAGCAAGGCAAGCAAATTATTGCTAACCTCTACTCAAATGTGTTTGTTGTAGAACACGAAAAATCTCAGGAAGAACCCTTGTATCTTGTTGAAAAGCTACGTGCGTGACAATTAAGAATTATGAATTATGAATGGGGAAAAAGTGACATAATTCATAATTTATAATTTATAAAATATCACTCGTACTTACTATGAATTGGTGGCATCGACTCAAGAAAAATCCTTTAGCAAGATTTGGGGCAATTTTACTCTTGGTTTTCTATGTAGCAGTCATTGCAGCTGACTTTGTTGCCCCTTATGATCCTTACGTCCCACAACCAAATGGTTCTCTCTTGCCACCAACTCGCGTTTACTGGGTTTCTCAACAGTCAGGGCAGTTTATTGGTCCTCACATTTATCCGACAACTCAAGGGGACACAGATTTAAAAACGGGCGATCGCAAAATTATTGTAGATTTTAAGAAGCCATCTCCCTTGAGGCTCTTTGTTAAAGGACCAGAATACCGTTTATTTCAGCTCAATTTGCCCTTACCTCCAAAGTGGGATGAGGTAGAAATCTTTGGTGGTATCCCGCTGAATATACATTTGTTTGGTGCTGATGGTGAGGCAAAGTTTAACCTGTTAGGTACAGATGACCAAGGACGTGATCAATTGAGTCGTCTACTACACGGTGGTCGAATTAGTCTATTTATCGGGATTATTGGAGTTGCTTTGACTTTTCCCTTGGGGATGTTGATTGGGGGAATTTCCGGCTATTTTGGTGGCTGGACTGACAGTGTTATTATGCGCCTAGCCGAAGTACTGATGACTTTTCCCAGTATTTATCTTTTGGTGACCTTGGGTGCGGTACTTCCGCCAGGGATATCCAGTACAGAACGCTTTTTGCTGATTGTCGTGATTACTTCGTTTATCAGTTGGGCTGGATTAGCACGGGTTATTCGCGGACAAGTCCTCTCGATTAAAGAAAGAGAATATGTCCAAGCGGCAAAAGCAATGGGTGGCAATCCACTTTATATTATTGTCCGTCACGTACTACCGCAAACTGCCACATATATTATTATTTCCGCTACCCTTTCCGTTCCTAGCTTTATTGCAGCAGAGGCGGTCCTCAGTCTGATTGGATTAGGAATTCAACAACCAGACCCCTCATGGGGTAATATGTTATCTCTTGCAACCAACGCTTCAATTTTGGTGTTGCAACCTTGGCTCATTTGGCCCCCTGCTGTGTTGATTATACTCACGGTGTTAGCTTTCAATTTACTGGGTGATGGGCTTAGGGATGCACTTGACCCCCGTAGTTTGCAGAGGTAAACCGCTGAAAATTCAAAGGCGACACTCACCCGAAATCCCCCTCGTAAGTTTTGAGAGGGATTTAAGGTAAGGGTAAAGATTCACGTAAGAAGTCTATTGCTCATAGTTGCACTTCTTCTAGGACTTTATCCATAGGATAATCTTGGTCATCAAACACTAGTGATACTTCAGTTCTCGTTAATGGGAAAGGTTCCAAAAGCTTGCTCTTCTCCCTGCTTTCTAGCCGCCACCAAATCGTTTGCACAACAATTTCTTTACCATCAACTGACTCAAAAGTAATTTCACCGATGTTATTTAATCCAACAATTTCTTTGCCTTTTCCTTTTATATAATCACGATAGTTTTTTGCCCTTGCTAAGTATTGTTCCAAAGACTGCTTGCGGTCTTGTCCTGGTAGAGGTGCTTGCACAGAACATAATTGGACTGGATTTGGTATTAAGTGTTTATTAATCTCTTCTGATTTGGCTGACAAAAAATCGATTCTGTACCACCATTCAGGTTTTTTGGTGATTTGTAATACTCTAAAGCAATCACGTTCTCGCACTAAATCCACTTTGGCAGGACTCCCTTTGATTCTCCAAGGAAGACGTTGAACTATTTGATCAACAAGAGTATAAAAAACGCCAATCTCTAGTTGCTTTCCCCCCTGATTTTCCCATCCTAAAATCTCTGCTGTTGGTAAATCATTGATAATTCCAAAAGAGACAAAACCCCCGCTGTGCAATGAATGGCTACCCCCTAGTCCCTTGGCTTCATTTTTAAACGAACTACTCGTTAATTGAGCAACAACCAGTTCAGTTTTGACATTTTTTGAACTTTGAAAAGGACTTGTTGCCGAGTATTGTAAGCGGGCTGCAAAACTGTAATGAACATCACCAGATAGGATAATGACACGACTTTGTTGAGCAGGCAACGCCCGTAGTGCGAGTCTGGCAAAGAACCGTTCCCATGCTGTTTCTTCCAAACCCCAAGCCTCTGGGTCAAAACCCCAAGCAGCAGCACCTAGTTTGCCCGCAACACTTTTCGCTATCTTTTGTACAGATTCTAAAAAAGGTAAGCCAATAACTGGACTGGGTGATATCACCAAAGTGACTCGTGCTTCTTGTGGGCGAACGACTTTTGAGATTTGTTCATCGCAACCTTCAGCGCTCAAAAGTGCAGGAAAATCAAAGTCTTTGCCTGGGAATCCCCGCCAAGTGCGCGTATCTAAAACGAGGACTTCATATTCTGGACCAGTTACAGTATAGTGCCATTTCAGAGAACCTTGTTGATGAGTGGCACGCCTGGGCTGACTTGTTCTAATATCTTTTAGGGATGGCAAGTCAATGCGCCGGGCAATTTCTTGTTCTTGTTGTGAATTTGTGCCGAGTGAAACTGACCACGCCTCAGCAGCTTTAAGTAGTGCTTCTCCTGGTTTGCCTTGTTCAAACTGTTCTGGTGTGTTTCCCCAAGCTTGACAGACAGCATAGGCAAGTAAACTATTTTGCAGAACACGCCTACCAAGAGATTTATCTAGAGTGCGATCGCACCACGCCATGTTCAAAAACCAGTCATCTGTGATTTCATGGTCATCGAATATCATGTAAGTGGGAATATTTGCCAAAGCACGTCTGATACCTTTAATGGTTGTCTGAAAATCTTGTAAAGAGCTTATTTCTTTTCTAAATGAACCTCGACCTTTCCCAAATCTTCCTGCATCAGGATGAACATCTTCAATTTTTGGGAAATCTTCTGGCTTAATCCACAACACATCACTCCACGCAAATAAATACATCGTCAAGAATTCACCTAATGTGAATAAATGACTTTTGGCAGTATTAGAAACGGTGTTAATTTTGCTAAGACTTGCTGTAAATCCAGCAGTGAATGTTGCTAAATCATTACGCTTTCCTGGATTTAACTCTTCAGGATTTTTGACATCTGGTAATATTTCCGTCCATCCCAAAAGAGTTTGGCTAGCATCCATCAACATAAAAAGTAACGCGTCTGCCACATCATCAACATAGATTTGATCGCCAGTAAGAAAGAGTTGATGAGGTCTTTTTTTTGGGTCTTGTTCTAGCGCTTCTCTAATCATTTTATCCACTGTGACAAGCGCATCAAGACTTTCACCGTGGGGCTTGCGACAAGAACCATGAACAATGCGCAAATCATGTAAATGACTGGGTACAAGAGCAAAGCTTGGTAAGCCGTATTTCAAATATGTAATATTTTTAATTGACCCTTCTAGAGTTAAGACACCAGGGTCACTCAGCGTTTGCCCATGACTAAAATATAAATTATAAAGATAACTTTCTCCGTACAAAAGTATATTAGATGAAGCTTTAGCAGTCACTGCAACTATGTGCAAATAAGTACCAAATCGGATTGTTTGTTTACTACCGCTAAATAGTCTTTTTTTGTTAGTAGTATCAAATATTTCTAAAGTAACAGTACGGCTTTCTTTCAGGGCTATCCATACAGTTACAGAATTGGGTTCAGTACGTCTAAGAATTGGTCCAGCGAGAACAAGTGGTAGTTGATTTATTCGTTCTCTTAGAGGGGTCCACGTCATGCAGATTCTGCTATCAACAGCACATTTCGAGATATTTATTCCCTAAAATATTTTTCTTTTAGAGAAAGAATCTTCTACAATTGTAAGACCCAAAGGCGAAAGAGTTCTACGATAATGTGCCAGTGCCCGTCAATTTCTGCAACGACATCATGACGTTTAAGAGTATTAAGTGCTTCTTGCAAAGAGGCAATTTCTATGCTTGTACTTTGAGATAACACTTCAATCTTTAGCCCTTGTGGTGATGGTGCTAACGCCCCAAGTATAGCCTGTTGACCAACTGCACCCCGCGCCGCCTGACCCCAAACACCGTCAAAGTAGTAGCGTCCGCGCTGGAAGAACTCAGGCTCATTGACAACAGCCTCGACCTCCTCTATTTTGAAGATATGATCTCGGGCACGTCCTGTGTTGAAAACCTCGTCATTGTAACGGCGGACGAGTTGGAAACCGACAAGCTGTACTAAATAAGGTTGTCCGTGGGTGAGTTCGTAGATTTTATCTAAAGCTTCCGGCGTTTAGTCGAAGGGAAAGTCTTCAATAGCTGGATTTGCAAGAATTTGGTGGGTAGCGCCAGCTTTTATAAAGCCAACTTTGATAGGAATGACGCTGGCGTAAAAGGGTTGAAAGTAATCCGCTGTCATTTCTTCCAAGGTGTGCAAACCCGCTAAGGCAAAGGCGATTTTAGAGCTTTTGTGCGCTAACCCCCGTAAATAGCCCATAAAGTCTACAGGGATTTTTTTCGTCTCAATCAGTTTCTCGATTTGTTCAAACTCGTCTAAGGCGATGTTTGTGTGTCAAAGACAATGGACAAGGCTTCGGAGGAGGATTTGTAATTCTACATCCATTGCCCTATTTACCTTTCAGGGTTTTCTCGTTTCCTTCTTTTATTCAGAATACCCGGAAAGTGACAGAAAAGGGATATTGTGCTAACAATCTATGATGGCGATGAAGACATCTATCGCGGTTTGCAAGCAGGCGCGAAAGGCTATCTACTCAAAGATGCGAAACCAAACGAACTTCTCAATACTATTCGTAAATTTGCCAAAACAGCCGCAGAACGCGATCACAATGGTGACAGTCGCCCTATCCATGAGATTGAACAGTTGCGCCAAAGCAGTCTACTCAACCTGGTGATTCCTAAGATTTATGAGGATTAGGAGAAACGTCTTGGGTCAAAATCTTTGGGTTGATCCGCGAGTTCGCTAAAGCTGATGGCTCAATTGATCAACTGTTTGGCAATCACACCTCGATTGTCAGCTCACTCTCAACCAGCAATCCAACACAGGTAGAACAATTCTACTTAAATACAGTGCGACGCAACTGGTTTTGGGCAAATGCGGTGAATGCGCTCGACCCAAGATTGTTAGCAACTGCCACAAGCAGGGGCTGGCAGTTCGATGGTATTAAGCGATTTGCCACTAGAGCAAGTTTATCAGCCAGGATGATTGTCAGTGCCTTAAGTACTGATTCTAAACAACCCGTCATTGCAGTTGTTCCCAGCGATCGCCCCGGCATTCACTTTAATCAAGATTGGGATAACATGGGACAACGCCAAACCGACAGCAGTAGTGTCACCTTTGAGCAGGTTCTGGTAAGGCCGGATGAAATTCTGACTTCTATTTATGCAAATGACAGTCCGATCGCCAGCTTTCTCAATGTTTCCAAACAACTCAATCATGTCAACATCTATCTGGATGCCTAAGCCAGGAAGTTACTCTTCTGACTCGGCTACAAAACCGTGCATGAAACGTTAATTTCACACGGCTCCTCAATGATTTGGTGCTTGACAAGCACACCTCTAAATTCAACGTGAGTTCGACGGATAGGAAAGCACAAAAAGCTTGCTATGTAGGAGTTGCTCAACTGGTGATACAAAAAGGCGATCGCGACGATTGATTGAGAATCGGCAAAAAGTGACAAAGAATGCCGAGACTAAAAATATCTAAGAAAAATCAAGGTCTCGGCTATGTCTACCATTGTATCTCGCCTCGATATCACACAAATTTTCTGCGATGTAGATGATTTGTGTAACCAATGGGAAAATCTCTGGCGGCAAGTGCCACAATTGCCATCGACAACAGGAGAAAGGCGCAGCACTTCCCGGATGCATTTATCAGAAGTGATGACAATAGTCATCGCATTTCATGGCAGTGGATATAAGACTTTCAAGGAATTCTACAAGTTGCATGTGCTGACAAGTTGGCGTGAAGCATTTCCTAATTTGGTCAGCTACACTCGGTTTGTGGAATTGATGCCTTGGTGCTTAATGCTATTATGTTGCTTTTTACATACACGTACAGGAGAAATGACAGGGATTAGCTTTATCGATTCTACGCCAATTAATGTTTGTCACAACTGTCGGGCGCATTCTCACAAGGTATTTAAAGGGTTAGTAAAATGGGGCAAAAACTCTGTGGGCTGGCACTTTGGATTTAAACTGCATTTGATTATTAATGATTGCGGAGAATTACTCGCATTTTCACTAACCCCAGCAAACGTGGATGACCGAAAACCAGTTCCAGGTATGACTCGTGACTTAATTGGTAAATTATTTGGTGATAGAGGATATATCTCTTAAAAATTATTTGAGGAGTTATATGAGCGAGGGTTACAATTAGTCACAAAATCTAAGAAGAAAATGAAAAATTGTTTGGGAAAACTGATTGATAAGATTCTCTTATGCAAACGCGCTGTAATTGAGTCGGTCTATGACCATCTGAAAAATATATGTCAAATAGAACACTCCAGCCATCGTAGTCCATTTCACTTTTTGGTTAACTTGATGGCTGGTTTAGCTGCTTACACCTATTTGCCCAAAAAACCGTCGATTGATATTTACCCAAAAGATTTACCTGCACTACCTCCTGCCGTTTTCTAAACGTCGAACTCACGTTGGTTAAGCAAATCTTGGGTCATTCCTCCTCAAGCCAATGCAGAATTTGTTTGTTGTATGGAGGATGTTTTGGATGTGTACACTCGCCCATATGACCCAAATCACCCGCAAGTTTGTTTTGATGAGAGTAGTAAACAGCTAGTCGCAAAAAAAATAGAACCTCTGCCAGCCGAACCGGGAAAAGAACAACGCTATGACTACCAATATGAACGCAACGGTGTCTGTAACTTATTCATGTTCTTTGAGCCTTTAGCAGGTTGGCAGCATATAGAACTTACCAATCAACGTACTGCCATCGACTATGCTCATCAGATGAAGTATTTGGTTGACGATATTTATCCCAATGCCAACAAAATTACTGTGGTGCATGACCAACTCAATACTCATATCCCTTCTTCACTTTACAAAGCTTTTGAACCTGCCGAGGCGAAACGCATCTTGGATAAATTGGAGTTTCATTACACTCCTAAGCATGGGAGTTGCTCAAATATGGCAGAGATTGAATTGAGTGTTTTCACTCACCAATGTATCGACCGACGCATTCGTGATCAACAAACATTAAAACAAGAGATCACTGCTTGGGAAGAAGAAAGGAACAATTTGGGAAACTGTGTTGATTGGCAGTTTCCCACCGCAGATGCTCGCATCAAACTAAAACGACTTTATCCTTCAATTCAAAACTGACTGAGTACTACTTTCGCCGTTCTGTGGTGACATCTTTTTTGCTTTTGTTTGAAATTTCCTGGCAAACAGAGGACTTAACATTGCATCATTTTCCTCACCACTACCAACCGTTTTATTTTAAAGGCAGGTCTAATGTTTGAAATACCCTCTCATCAAATGGGATCAATGATAGGCATCGGGTAATTCATCTTCTACTAACCTTAGGGGAGCATACTGGTAAGCAACAATAGTCATTAACATAGTTAATATACCCAAAAAAATAAACATCAAACCAATGCCTCGACCTGGTCCGGTGCCGATGAATTGTCCGATGGTTCCGGCTAGCGGACCATTGACTATCAATAAAGGCTCAAATACTCTGTCGGCTAGAGGACCAGCAACAAGATAAGCTAGGGGTAAACTGGAACTACAAATAGCACTATTAACAGAAAAAACTCTTCCCTGCACTTCTGGAGCAACTTTTTTTTGAAAAATCACTTGAGCTGAGCTGTTGATAAAAGGGAGTCCAAGAAAAAACAAAAAAGCAGCTACGGCAAACAGGAGAATAGAAGGATAAAGCCCTGCAACCAGCATAGAAAATCCATCAAGCAGCATAAAGCAGAATAGTATATTGATATAGCTTTGTCGTCCACTTCCCCAAGTACTCATAAGCAGGCTACCTAGTAGTATGCCTACACCACCAATAAACATGATCATGCCAAGTTGCGCTGGGGAAGCTAGGGAAAGTATTAGGGGATAGGCGAGTACCTGAAGAATTCCAAGAAGAAAATTGCTACTAGCAAGAAAAAATAATAGGGCCAGTAGCCCAGAACGAGCGGTCAGATAATGGAAACTATAAATGGCTTGTGAGAGTAGTGAAGTTTTATTGGTTTCCCTGCTTTCTGTTGCTTTAGGGTGGGGAAACCGAACTACAAGTAGGGTCGTTAAGGAAAATAGAAAGCTGCTGAAGTCCACAATCATAATTCCTGACAGATGGATAACTTCTAGAAGTACACCACCTAGAATGGGAGAAAGAAGCTGTCCTACAGCTTGTGCTAACTGAGTCAGTCCACTGGCTCGACCTAAGTGTTTTTTAGGGACGAGCAAGGTGGTAGCGGCCTTGTAAGCAGGCCATTGGAACGCACTGAAGCTGGAACTTATAGCAGTTGCTAGATATACTAAATATATGTGATGTCTAATGTTTATCTGTCTGGAGACTAGTACAAAGGCTATAGTCAGGGTACTTAAAGCTGCACCTGAATCACTAAGAATCATTATCCAACGTCGGTTCCAACGATCTACTAAGACACCAGCAAAGGGAGAAATGATGACTATAGGGAGAGTAGTGAACAGGATCAGAAAGGATAGCTGGGTAATTGAACCAGTCTGCTGATAAACCCAAACATCAAGAGCAAAGTTGCTAAGGCTCGAGCCCAACAGGGAGACTATCTGTCCCAACCAGACCAGAACAAAGATCGACATCCCTTCAATTTTAAATAGTTTGAGCATTTGATTTGTCTAATTGATAGGTCTAGTGCTTACTCAAGAGGTGGTCTGACCATATTTTGATGATTATCAGGAACTAAATAAGACCAATTCCAAATTCAACATTAAGAAAGCTAAATTTAGCAAGGGTTTCTGATTTTGGAGCTTTTATTGAATTTTAGAGAATGGACATAAGTTCTATATATTCCACTAGTTCATTCCTAGCAGATTCGAGTCGGCATCAGTCTTACTGGCTTAGAATAGAACAAGTAATATTGAAGTTTGTCATTAAATTCTGCTTGATGTTGAGCTTGTAAAGCTCCTCTGAATCTAAATTGCCGTAGTTGCTTTAAAAGTTCCTTTAAGCCCTAGCTACTACACCTACCATAAAAAGCAAAAGATTTTTTCAATATATTTCTTAACATAATTTATTTATAAGACCTAAATTAGGTTGGAAAGCTATGACTTTAAAAAGAGAAGACTCTGCCCTCAACAGCTAGAAAGTTTTATTTGCATCTGTACTACCTGATCATAGAAATTATGTTGGCAGATATAAATATCTTTAATAAGAGCAATTTCTTAAATTAGGCTCGTTGCGTGTTATTGTGTTAAAAGTGTGTTTCTAAAATGTTAACACTATGTTACTCGTATATCTAATACTTCCAAACTAATGTTCGTTAGCGAAAATAGCATTATTGTTAATAATTTTAACGGCGTTGCATAATTAAAGGATAAACTGTCCATATTGTGCATCCAGCCATATCCGTAAGAACGGGCATCGTCGTGGGAAACAGAATTACATCTGTGTCGATTGCGAGTGCCAATTTCTAGAATTATATTCAAAACGCGGATACGACGACGAAATTAAACAACAATGTCTAACCATGTATGTAAATGGTATTGGTTTTCGCGCCATTGAGCGACTGACTGGAGTCAATCATAATACAGTCATAAATTGGGTTAGAGAAGTTGCTCTCAAATTACCAGATGTGCCGGAACATTCCGAAATTCCTGAAGTAGCACAAGTTGATGAACTTGAGACATTTGTGGGCAAAAAAAAACAAAATTTGGATATGGATGGCAGTGAATAATAGTCTTCCTGGTATTTTAGCTTGGATTATAGGAGATCGCAGTGCCAAAACTTTTGCCAAACTGTGGAAGACTATTAAATGTTGGAAATGTTATTTCTACGTAACAGATAGTTATCCAGTTTATCCATGTTTTATCGATAATTGTGACCAGATAATCAAAAAAACATACATGACACGAATAGAAGGGGAAAATACTAGATTAAGACATTACCTAGCACGCCTTCATCGAAAAACTCTTTGCTATTCTAAATCCGAACAAATGCTTCAGCTATCAATTCGATTGTTACTGCACTACCTCCATTATGGATTTGTACCTCTAGTGACCTAATTCATCCCGCAACTATGCAACGCCATTTTAACAACGTAATTTGGTAGCAGACCAGGTATTGTTGCATTGAGGCGTCGAATTGTAGCTTCTATTTTGACCAGCAATTTTTCTAACGCACCTCTCGGCAAGTTTTTGGCTTAGAATCATTTATTTTGTTATGGACTGAAGTCAATGAAGCACAATCATTCTTCAAACGATGCTTGATGTACTGCATGAACTGATAAGTAAAGTCAACAGGAAGTAGAGTCATCTGCTCACAACGCTTATCAAGAGTACATTGAGTTTTTTATCCCTCAAATCTTGCACCTGTCCTTATAACGCTAGGTTTAGTCAAAAGCAGAGCAATAAAGCGGAGAGTGTTTTTCTTGGCTTTTCTTGTTGGAATATGAGTTTCACACTTAATACTGTGTATTAAAACAACATCAATTTTTCTTGATACAAGATGTAAGATACTATTTTTTGATACTTCTATGGCAGGAAATTACCACTATTGGTTAAGTTCCGACCATTCCATAAAGTTCTGTAGAATGTTGTTTGCGTCTACTTCAACTATGAGGTTTTGTTTGCCCCTAACTACAACTTCTGCAACACCACGTCTTGTCTAGAATAATCACCTTAGAAATTTGCATTCATCCTCATCCCTGAATTCGAGATGTTTTATGCTTCTACTGGAAAATGACACAATAGCCACATCCTTATTAGATATTCTCAGTTGTAGAGCGCAATATCAGTCCGATAAGCAAGCCTATATCTTTCTCCAAAATGGAGAAACTGAGTCAGGACGTCTTACTTATGGGGAATTAGACAAACAAGCAAGAGCGATTGCATCCCATCTTCAACCTTGGCAAGGAGAACGAATTTTATTGTTATACCCTTCCGGATTGGAGTTTATTACGGCTTTTTTTGGCTGTTTATATGCTGGGGTCGTGGCGGTTCCAGTTTATCCTCCCAGACGGAATCAGAAGTTGTCTCGCTTGCTTTCTATTGTTAATGATGCCCAAGTGAAGGTGGCATTAACAACCACATCAATCTTGGCAGATATTGACAAAAGGTGGGAAGGGCAAGCAGAGTTAGCTCAGTTGAAGTTTGTAGCTACCGATACTATTGCAACGAATCTTCAAGAATTTGTTCCTAAATCAGTGACACCGAAGACATTGGCGTTTTTGCAATATACTTCCGGTTCTACAGGAATACCTAAAGGAGTCATGGTGACTCATGGCAATATCATTCACAACCAAGAGTTGATTCATCAAGCTTTTGGTCATAGTGAGGAAAGTATTGTTGTAGGTTGGTTACCTTTATTCCATGATATGGGATTGATTGGTAATGTTTTGCAGCCAATGTATCTGGGAATTCCATGTATTCTTATGCCTCCAGTCGCATTTCTCCAGAAACCAATCCGTTGGTTGCAGGTGATTTCTAAGTATAGGGCAACTACCAGCGGTGGACCGAATTTTGCTTATGATTTATGTGTCAGAAAAATTCAATCAGAACAATTAGCAAATCTTGACCTAAGCAGTTGGGATTTAGCTTTTAATGGAGCAGAACCAGTACGGGCAGAAACTTTAGAACAGTTTGGTAAAAAATTTGCGAAGTGTGGTTTTAACTATGGTGCCTTTTATCCTTGTTATGGAATGGCAGAGACGACACTGTTTACTACCGGTGGAAACAAGAATCAAAAGCCAGTCATTCAGAGGGTTCTGGCTGAACCTCTAGAACAAAATTCGGTAGTGGAGAGTGAGATTTTATCTAAAGAAAGTCGAGTGTTTGTAGGATGTGGTTGTCCTAACATGGACACAACAGTAATTATTGTTAATCCTGAGTCATTAACTCAAGGCGAAAAAGGACAAGTAGGAGAAATTTGGGTGTCTGGAAGGAGTGTTGCCTCTGGTTATTGGAATCGTCTGGAAGCAACACAAGAAACCTTTCAAGCTTATCTAAACGATTCTGGAGAAGGTCCTTTTTTACGCACAGGGGACTTAGGATTTGTCAGCAATGGAGAATTGTTTGTTACAGGAAGACTAAAAGATGTAATCCTCATTAGAGGTCGGAATCATTATCCCCAAGATATTGAATTAACTGTTGAAAACAGCAATCCTTCTTTACGAGAGAACTCTAGTGCTGCATTTTCTATAGAGAGCGAAGGAGAGGAATGTTTGATTGTTGCTTGTGAGGTGGAAAGAACTGACCTAAGAAAGCTGAATATAGATGAGATCGTTAGAGATATTCAAATTGCAGTATCAATAGAGCATGAATTAGAAATTCATGGAGTTGTATTGTTGAAAACAGGGAGTATTCCAAAGACTTCTAGTGGAAAAATTCAACGTCACGCTTGTAAATTAGGGTTTATAGAAGATAATTTAAATGTCATAGGAAAATGGCAAAAAGCAACTATAAAAAGTTCTCTAGCAGTTTATTCAACCTCACAGCAATACAGTCAATATTATTCACAAAACCATTCTAAAACAGTGGTAGAGATAGAAACATGGTTATTGAATAAAATTGCTGACCTATTACAAATAGCATCAGAAAAGATTGACCTGAAACAACCATTAGCTATCTATGGTTTAGACTCAGTCAAAGCTGTGAATATTGCTGCAGAATTAGAAGAATGGCTGGGGATTGCGATTGCTCCGACGATTGTGTATGACTATCCCAGTATTCGGTCATTGGCTGATTATTTGGGGCACACAACTCCCGCTTTAGAATCTTCCTTTTTTGTTTCCAATTCTCAGCAAACTGTAACCGAAGCAGTAGCTATCATTGGTAAGGGATGTCGTTTCCCAAAAGCTAATAATCCACAAGCTTTTTGGTCTTTGTTGCGCTCAGGTGATGATGCCATTGCTAAAGTTCCAGTCTCTCGCTGGATATCGGACAATAGTTGGGGTGGTTTTTTGGAGCAGGTTGACGAGTTTGATCCCCAATTTTTTGGTATTTCTCCACGGGAAGCTAGCAACATGGATCCACAACAAAGATTGTTGCTAGAAGTGAGTTGGGAAGCTCTAGAAAATGCAGGATTAGCAGTAGAACAACTAGCAGGAAGTCGAGGTGGGGTTTTTATCGGGATCAGTGGTGGAGATTATGCCAAGTTAAACGGAAATCTTATCAATACGGGAGCTTACTATGGTACCGGAAATGCGTTAAGTATTGCTGCCAATCGTTTGTCTTACTTCTTGGATTGGCGTGGACCAAGCTGGGCAGTTGACACAGCTTGCTCATCATCATTAGTTGCAGTTCATCAAGCTTGTCAAAGTTTGTTGCTTGGGGAGTGTCATCTGGCTCTAGCTGGAGGAGTCAATCTGATGTTGAGTCCGCAATTAACTTTGACTTTTTCTGAGGCTCAAATGATGGCAGCAGACGGTCGTTGTAAAACTTTTGATGCTCTAGCAGATGGTTATGTACGTTCAGAAGGATGTGGAGTCGTTGTACTTAAACGTCTTTCTGATGCTTTGTCTGAGGGAGACACTATTCAAGCAATTATTAGAGGTTCTGCTGTCAATCAAGACGGTCTAACTAATGGGCTGACTGCACCCAATGGCAATTCTCAACAAGAAGTCATTCGTCTAGCTTTAGCTAAAGCGGGAGTCAAGCCGAATCAAATTAGTTATGTAGAAACACACGGTACAGGAACAGCTTTAGGAGATCCCATTGAGGTAAATTCTCTAAAAGCAGTGCTCCTAGAAGATAGGGATTCCAATCAACCGTGTTGGATTGGTTCGGTAAAAACTAATATTGGTCACTTGGAAGCAGCAGCGGGAATAGCAGGTCTAATTAAAGTTGTTTTGTCTCTTGAACACCAAGAAATTCCACCCCATTTACATTTCAAACAGTTAAATCCCTATATAAAAATTCAAAATACTCCTATTCAAATTCCCACTAAACTTCAGCCTTGGCAAGCAGTGGCAGACAAGAGATTAGCTGGAGTAAGTTCCTTTGGCTTCGGGGGTACAAATGCCCATATAATTCTAGAAGAACCCCCTGACTCAGTAGACAGCTATCAGTTACCAGTTATCAGTGCTCAAAAAACGGAGCTTTTAACCCTATCAGCGAAAACAGAAAATGCGTTATTAGAATTAGCCGATCACTATCAAAGCTATTTAGAAACTCATTCAGAATTAGCGATCGCAGATATTTGTTTCAGTGCCAATACAGGGAGATCACACTTTAACCATCGTCTAGCTGTTATAGCTGAATCTACACAGAAGTTACGTCAACAGTTAAAGGCGTTTGTAACTAGAAACGAAACAACTGGACTGCTTAAAGGTCAAGTGACTGAGAGGACACGCCCGAAAATTGCATTTTTGTTTACTGGGCAGGGTTCCCAGTATGCAAACATGGGAAGGGAACTCTACCTGACTCAATCGACCTTCCGTCAAACTCTTGAGCAATGCGATGAAATTTTAAGCGCTTATTTAGACAAACCCCTGCTTAGTATCTTGTACCCATCACCAGAGGAACATTCACTAATAGATGAAACTGCCTACACCCAACCAGCTCTATTTGCTCTGGAATATGCGTTAGCCCAGCTATGGAAATCTTGGGGTATTGAACCAGATGTGGTGATGGGTCACAGTGTTGGTGAATATGTAGCTGCCTGTGTGGCAGGAGTCTTTAGCCTGGAAGATGGGCTCAAATTTATGGCTCACAGGGGAAGATTGATGCAAGAGTTACCAACAAGCGGTGAGATGGTAGCAGTCTTGGCATCTGAGTTGCAAGTACGAGAGGTGATTGAACCACTTGCTGAAAAAGTATCAATTGCAGCCATTAACGGTCCAGTTAGTATAGTAATTTCCGGTATCACTGATGCAATTCGCACTGTCTGTGACAGATTGGAAACTCATGGAATAAAGACCCAACACTTACAAGTATCCCACGCCTTCCACTCTCCCTTAATGGAACCGATGCTGGCGGAGTTTGAAAGTGTGGCATTGAAAATCACTTACAATATGCCCCATATTCCGATCATCTCCAATCTTACGGGAGAACAAGCCAATGCCGACATTGCTAGCCCTCAATACTGGGTGAATCATACGCTAAAGCCAGTAAAATTTGCTTGTGGCATGGAAATCCTTAAACAAATTGGCTGTGAAGTGTTCTTAGAAATTGGACCTAAACCGATTTTGTTAAGCATGGGTCGTCAATGTTTCACGGAAAATGAGGGTGTATGGTTGCCCAGCTTACGTCCTGGTTGGGCAGAGTGGCAGCAAATACTACAAAGCTTGGCCGAGTTATATGTGCGGGGAATGGCAGTTAACTGGTCAGGTCTGAACCAGAATGATCAGCATCGCAAGGTTGTATTACCGACTTATCCGTGGCAGCGATCATCTTATTGGATTGAAACCCTGGAAAATAAACACAAACCATCGGGGTTAACCTTCCCAGAAAACGCCTCAATCCCCATTATTAACTTGCTCAATCAGGGAGATACTCAGCAGTTAGCTAAGCAGTTAGAAAAGGCAGGAAATTTCTCACCAGAGCAAATGAAAGTTCTGCCAGAACTAGTTTTGGTATTAGTCAAGCAATACCAAAACCAATTGAGTGCAGAATCTATCAAAGATTGGCTCTATGAGGTGAAGTGGCAACCTCAAGTAAGTTTCAGTAAGCAACTGAGAACCAACTTTCTGCCAACTCCTTTTGAAATTAGCTTGAAACTGCGTCCTCAATTTAACAGTTTACTCGCTCAGAGTAACTTGGAAATTTACGGAGAAATTTTAACTAAGTTAGAAGCTTTGAGTATTGATTATGTGCTCAAAGCTTTCAAGGAGATGGGCTGGCAGTTTAAACTAGCAGAGCGTTTTTCAACGGAATTTATTGCTCAGCAGTTGGGGGTAGTAAAACAGCACTACCAACTACTAGCTCGTTTGCTTGAGATGCTAAGCGAAATCGGGATTGTGCAACCTGTTAATAGCCAATGGGAAATCACTCAAGTACCTAATATTCAAGATCCACAGCGGTCTTTCAATAACCTGTTAAGTCAATATCCTAGTGCAGCTACAGAACTAACTTTACTTGAGCATTGTGCATCTCAACTAGCTTCTGTGCTGCGTGGAGAATCAGATCCACTCCAGTTAGTATTCCCCAGAGGAGACTTAACCATTGCTACTGAGTTCTATCAAGAATCCCCAGGAGCCAAGGTAATAAATACCCTAGTGCAACAAGCCGTCTTATCGGTCTTAGAACAGTTGCCAAAATCTTGTGGGATAAGAGTATTAGAAATTGGTGCAGGAACCGGGGGAACTACCGCCCATATCTTGCCTCACCTGAATCCGGCTCAAACAGAATATGTGTTTACTGATATAGGAGCTTTATTTACCATCAAAGCCCAAGAGAAATTTCGGGATTACCCCTTTGTGCGCTATCAAACCTTAGATATTGAAGTTGACCCATCCACTCAAGGATTTGAGTCTCATCAGTACGATTTGATTGTAGCAGCTAATGTGCTACACGCCACAGCAGATTTACGTCAGACGTTGCAGCATATAAAGCAGTTGCTAGCGCCTGGGGGAATGTTAGTCCTGCTTGAAGGAACCACTCGTCAACGTTGTCTAGATTTAATCTTCGGGCTTACCGAAGGGTGGTGGAAGTTCACTGATACAGATATTAGAGCTAACTACCCATTGCTGTCAGCATCACAATGGCGCTTGCTACTTACCGAAAGTGGTTTTGAACAGACAGTGACTATTCCCTCATCTGAAGAGAATTCTGGAGTGTTATTTCAGCAAGCAGTCATTCTAGCCCAATCGGCAAAAACCTCATTATTAGATACTTCATCTCAGTCCAAGGGTTGGTTGATTTTGACAGATCAACAAGGCATCGGCAAGCAGTTAGCTGCTCAGTTACAGTCTACAGGAGATGTCTGCACATTGGTCAAACCTGGAAAGGAATTTCAACAAGTTTCTGAACAAGAGTTTACTATTGACCCAAACAATCCAGAAAACTTTCAGCAACTGCTGGCAACAGTGACAGTTCTGTTACCATCCCTAACTGGTGTTGTGCATTTGTGGTGCTTGGACACCCCAGAAGTTAAAGATTTGACAATAAAGTCCTTAGAAGCAAGTTCAAAACAAGGATGTGGCAGTACCTTGCATTTAGTTCAAGCTTTAGTTAAGGCAGGAGTGTCTCAACCGCCACGCCTGTGGTTAGTCACTCAAGGGGCTCAGCCAGTTCTCGACACCAATACTATACCAGGGTTAGCCCAATCTCCTTTGTGGGGGATGGGTAGAGTTATCTCTCTAGAACACCCTCAATTGTGGGGAGGAATGCTAGATTTAGACCCTAATGCCACTCATGTTGAAGCAGCAAAAACACTTCTGGCAGAGATGTATGATTTAGACTGTGAAGACCACATCGCTTTTCGGAATGGACAACGCTATGTAGCTCGTCTAACGTGTAGCAGCTACAAAGAGTCTCAAAGCATACAGTTTAAGTCTGATGGTACTTACTTAATCACCGGTGGTTTGGGTTTCTTAGGACTGAGGTTAGCCGAGTGGATGGTAGAACAAGGAGCACGGCATTTAGTGTTAACAGGACGTCAAGGACTTCCTGAAAGGGATCTCTGGGCAAAACTTCCCCAAAACACTAAAACATGGAAACAGATCAAAGCCATTCAGTCTCTAGAAGATATGGGGGTCACTGTAGTCGTGTCGGCAGTTGATGTCAGTGACTTTGATCAAATGTCTTTGATTTTGAAGCAGGTGAATACAATTGAAACACCTTTGCGGGGAATCTTTCATGCCGCTGGTATTGCTGGATATCAATCCCTAAAGGATATGAGGCTAGATGAACTTGAATGTGTACTTCGTCCTAAAGCATTGGGCGCATGGATTCTGCATCAACTGACAAAGGAGCTCAACCTGGACTTTTTCATCTGCTTTTCTTCAGCTGGGTCAGTGTGGGGTGCGAAGGGTCAAGGACATTATGACGCAGCTAACCATTTTCTCGATATTTTAGCTTATTATCGCCGTTCCATTGGGCTGCCAGCTTTCAGCATCAATTGGGGAAGTTTAGGTGTTGGGGGCGTTGTTCCTGAGGAATATCATCAACGGTTGATGCAGATTGGGTTAGAGGAATTGCAGCCAGAGCAAGGATTCAATGCATTAAGTTTTCTTTTGGGAACCAATGCAGTTCAAACAGTTGTGGCAAAGATTGATTGGCGGAAATTTAAAGAGGTTTATCAAGCCAAAAAACAGCGATCACTATTGACACAGATCAAAATTAGCCCTGCTAAAGAAGTTAAAGAGCAGTTATCAGCGCAATGGTCTGGAATATTACCACAATTAAAAGCAGCACCCGAGAGCAAGCGCTACGATCTCTTGATCACTTATCTTCAAAGTGAAGTTGCTAAAGTTTTGGGACTAACTGCCTCTCAGTTGCCAGATCCAGAGCAAGGTTTTTTTGCCATGGGTATGGATTCTCTGATGGCAATTGAACTTAAGAATCGGCTCGAAGCTAATCTGGGTTCCTCTCTACCTTCGACGATAGCTTTTGAATATCCAAACATTAAAAGTTTAAGTCAATACATAGGGTCGAAGGTGTTACGTTGGGATTTTTCAACTAAACCCCACTCTTACAACAGTAATGATAAAAAACCTGACAAGAAATCGACAACTATAAAACAGTTATCCGAAACCGAATTAGAGGTGCTAATTGATAACGAATTAGAAGTACTGATTAGGGACAATTCATATGAATAAGATTTCAGAAAACATTAAGCAATTATCTCCTTTACAACGTTCAGTTTTAGTCATTGAGGAATTAAAATCGAAACTGAATGCACTCAGGTATGCCAACACAGAACCGATCGCCATCATTGGTATGGGATGTCGGTTTCCTGGAGGAGTCAATGATTCACAACAGTTTTGGCAACTCCTATCCAATGGTATAGATGCTATTACAGAGATTCCTAAAGATCGGTGGGATGTTGATGCTTACTACGACCCCAACCCAGAGATTCCAGGAAAAATGTATACTAAGCGTGGTGGGTTTTTGCAACAAGTAGACCAATTTGACCCTCAGTTTTTTGGCATTTCACCTAGAGAAGCCATTAGTATGGACCCACAACATCGCTTGCTACTAGAAGTAAGTTGGGAAGCACTGGAAAATGCAGGACAAGTTCCAGAGCGGTCAGCAAGTAACCCTACTGGAGTCTTTGTTGGTATCACCCTTAATGACTACAACAGTATTGTCAACCGCTCACATGTGAATGGCAGTGTTGAAACTTATGGAATAACAGGATTACCGTTAAATGCTGCCGCCGGTCGTATATCTTATACATTTGGGCTAACTGGTCCTTCTATGGCAATTGATACGGCTTGCTCCTCCTCTTTAGTTGCAATCCATCAAGCTTGTCAGAGCCTGCGGCTTCGAGAGTGTCAAATGGCTTTGGCAGGAGGAGTCAATCTGATTTTGTTGCCAGACAGTATGATTGCCACTTCCAAAGCAAGAATATTGTCTCCTGACGGTCAGTGCAATACTTTTGACGCTGCTGCTAATGGAATTGGCAGAGGAGAGGGTTGTGGTATGGTAGTACTCAAACGCCTTTCTGATGCAGTGGCAGCTAGGGATAATATCCTGGCACTGATTCGAGGCTCAGCAGTGAATCAGGATGGACCTAGCAGTGGATTTACAGTTCCCAATAGCTCCTCCCAGCAAGCTCTCATTTGTCA
This sequence comes from Nostocales cyanobacterium HT-58-2, assembly GCA_002163975.1. GTDB lineage: Bacteria > Cyanobacteriota > Cyanobacteriia > Cyanobacteriales > Nostocaceae > HT-58-2. Next base: position 2,331,456 of record CP019636.1, read on the forward strand.
AGCACTTGCAATGGCTAAACTAGAGCCGTCTGAGGTGAGTTATGTGGAAGCTCATGGCACGGGAACATCTTTAGGAGATCCCATTGAGGTTAGGGCTTTAGGAACTGTATTCCTGGAAGGACACTCGCCAGAGCATCCTCTGATGATTGGTTCTGTTAAGACTAATATTGGTCATTTGGAATCTGCTGCAGGAGTCTCAGGTTTGATTAAAGTGGTATTGCAGTTACAACATCAACAGATAGTACCGCATCTGCACTTAAAAGATCCTACTCCTCACATTAACTGGGACGAACTGCCAGTGACAGTACCAACGAAACAGACCCCCTGGCAGGTAAAAGGAAAGGAACGGATTGCAGGTGTTAGTTCCTTTGGAGCGAGTGGTACCAATGCCCATGTGATTTTAGGAGAGGCACCTGTTCAAGAATCAGTACTTGTGACAGTAGACCGTCCAGCTCATCTACTGGCTTTATCGGCCAAAACGGAAGCAGCCCTCAAACAGTTAGCGACTCGTTATGACAATTATCTAGCTATCCACCCTGACTTAGCTTTAGGAGATATCTGCTTTACTGCCAATACAGGGCGATCACATTTTAATTACCGCCTTGCCATAGTAGCGGAATCAACTGAGCAGTTACGCGAACAGCTAAAAGCTTTTGCTACTGGGACACCAGACACCAGATTAATAAGGGGTCAAGTGACCGAGAGGAAGCGCCCGAAAATCGCATTTTTATTCACAGGTCAGGGCTCTCAGTATATCAACATGGGCAGACAACTCTATAAAACCCAACCCGTTTTTCGTCGAACCTTAGATCAGTGTGAGCAAATTCTACAATCTTATTTACAAAAACCTCTTTTAGACGTTCTTTATTCTGAAGGTAACCAAGAATCAAATAGTTCTGTTATTGACCAAACCGCCTATACCCAACCAATCCTGTTTGCCATTGAATATGCGCTAGCCCAGTTATGGCAATCCTGGGGAATTGAAGCGGATGTGGTTATGGGTCATAGTGTGGGAGAATATGTAGCAGCAACAATAGCAGGAGTCTTTAGTTTAGAAGATGGTTTAAAACTGATTGCCCATCGGGGACGCTTAATGCAGCAATTACCTTCTAAAGGTGAGATGGTAGCTGTGATGGCATCAGAAGAGCGAGTCAATCAACTCATTGCCCCATACACAAAAAAAGTGGCAATAGCGGCTATCAATGGACTTGAAAGCGTTGTGATTTCCGGTGAAGCAGAAGTCATAAGAACCCTGAGCAACAGCTTAAAATCACAAGGAATCAGAATAAAACTGCTACAAGTCTCCCACGCCTTCCATTCACCCTTAATGGAACCGATGTTGACGGACTTTGAAGCAGTTACCAATCAAATAACCTATAATCAACCTCGAATTCCAGTGATATCAAATATCACTGGAATCCGGGCAGACGATAGTATTACTACAGCAAGCTACTGGGAAAACCATGTATGCCAACCAGTGAAGTTTGCCCAAAGTATGAAGACCTTACACCAAGAAGGTTGTGAAGTCTTCCTAGAAATTGGGCCTAAACCAATTTTGTTAGATATGGGAAGGCAGTGTTTGCCAGAAGGAGTAGGAGTTTGGTTGCCTTCTCTGCGTTCTAGTCAAGAAGACTGGCAACAAATGCTACGTAGTTTAGCAGAGCTATATGTGCAAGGAGTCAAAGTTGATTGGTTAGAGTTTGATCGGGATTATACCCGTAGTAAGGTGGTATTGCCCACTTATTCCTTTCAACGGCAGAGGTATTGGATTGATAAAAAGGAACATCAACAAACAGGCTCTTCATCTCTAGAAAATGTCTGGCATCAAAGTATCAATCATATTGGTAAAGATATTATTCAGCATTTAAAACAACAGAACTTAATTAGAGAAACAGATAATTTTATACTTACGGAAAAAACAGGAGAAATATCCTTGCGACGAGATAGAATTATTCAAGAACTTTGTTCTCAATTTTCCCAAGTATTAGGTTTTGACAATCCATCAGAAGTAGATATTCATAATAATCTTCTAGAAATAGGAGCTGATTCACTCATTTTGATGGAAGTTGGAGGGAAAGTTGAAAAAATCTATGGAATAAACATTCCCATTCGCAAGTTTTTTAAGGATTTAACTACTCTTGATGCTTTAGCAGCATACATAGATCAGAACTTACCGCAGGAATGGACGACTCAATCTGACCCTGAAAATACATCACAACAATTTGCTCAAATTCAACGTGAATTAAACTCTGTCAAACCAGGAATAGATGAGAAAGTTCCTGAGACAGTTCTAGAAAAAATCATGCAACAGCAGATCCAACTGATGTCTAAACAGTTAGAAATTTTGCAAAAGGCAACGTCTGCAAAGCATGTTTCTTCATGGGAAAATCAGGAATCTCAAGCAGTTTTAGCAACATCACCCACTGTTGATTCTGTCGATATAATCCCACAGTATCGAAAGCTTAATGCAGAATCTTCTCCTGCTGTTGAATTTAACCAAACTTTAAACACAGAGCAACAGAATTACTTAAAGGAATTTTTGGCTATTTACATAAAAAAAACTCAAAAATCCAAACAAAGAGCTTTAGCTTGTCGTCCAGTGCTGGCTGATAAAAGAGCGGCAGTAGGGTTTCGCATTGAACTCAAAGAAGTGAAATATCCTATTATTGGAGAGTCTTCTAGTGGCTCTAGAATATGGGATATTGATGGCAATGAATATATAGATGTTTCAATGGGGTTTGGCATACATCTTTTTGGTCATCAACCACAGTTTATTATTGAAGCTCTACAACATCAGCTAAACCAAGGAATGCAGATTGGTCCACAAGCCCAACTTGCAGGGGAAGTAGCGCAGTTAGTTCATGAATTGACAGGTATGGAACGAGTGACTTTCTGTAATTCTGGAACAGAAGCTGTGATGACCGCGTTACGTTTAGCAAGACTAGCTACAGGTCGAGACAAAGTCGTTATATTCAGTGGGGCTTATCATGGTCAATTTGATGGAACTTTAGCCGTGACCTTAACTAATAGTACAGATGAGAACTCCAAAGCTGCTCCCATGTTTCCGGGTGTGTTGCAAAATATGGTTGATGATGTTATTGTTCTCGCTTATGGTGAAGTCAAATCTCTAGACATTATTAAAGCTCAGGCTCCGCAATTAGCTGCTGTTTTGGTTGAACCTGTGCAAAGTCGTCGACCTGATTTACAACCAAAAGAGTTTCTTCAACAACTACGACAGTTGACCCAAGAAGTTGGTATTCCCCTCATTTTTGATGAAATCATTACTGGTTTTCGCATTCATCCGGGAGGAGCTCAGGCTTGGTTTGGTATTGAAGCAGACATTGCTACTTACGGTAAGTGTGTGGGTGGTGGTATACCCATTGGGATTATTGCTGGTAAGGCAGCTTATATGGATGGCATCGATGGTGGCCAATGGAACTACGGTGATATTTCCTATCCTCAGAAATTACAAACATTTTTTGGTGGCACTTTCAACAAAAATCCTTTAAGCATGGCAGCAGCGCGAGCAGTGCTTAAACATCTGAAAAGCCAAGGAGCATCACTACAACAAAATCTTAATCAACGTACTTTAAAGCTCATAACAGCGCTTAATGCTTATTTTGAACAAGAGTATGTGCCTATTAAAATGGTAAACTTTGGTTCAATGTTTCGGTTTTTTCCTTTAGGTAATTATAGCTATCTATCTCAACCAATAGGATTGGACATACTATTTTATAAGCTAATCGAAAAGGGCATTTATATGTGGGAAGGAAGAAATGGGCCAGCTTGTTTTCTTTCCACAGCTCATACAGAAGAAGATATTGATTATATTATCTCTGCTGTAAAAGAGAGCATATTAGAAATGTGCCAAGGTGGTTTTTTTCAGAAAAATAACCAGCGATTTTATCAAATTGATGTTAAGGAAAGTGAGCGGGTGAGAGGTGTATTATGAACAATTTAGTTGAGTTCTTACAAGATATTTATAATCAAGGTTGGCAACTTTGGAATGAAAATGGGCAACTATGCTACGATGCTCCCAAAAATCAATCAAATGACTCAATATTAGCAACCCTGAAGCAGCACAAAACAGAGATTTTACACTTGCTTCCTGATTTCCAAGAAAAGCTACCACAAATTGAAGTTCAGGAAACTGATAGGTGGCAACCAGTAGTCCTTCCCTTGACTGAATCTCAAAGACAATTGTGGTTTTTAGACCAACTAGAGGGCAATAGTAAACTAGCTTATGTTGAATCTGTTTATCTTCAGTTAGAGGGAGTATTCCATATTTATGCAATGGAGCAAGCAATCCAAGAGATTGTGGAACGCCATGAAGCTTTACGGACAAGAATATGTGCGGGAGGGGATTTTCAGGAAGTTTTGCCTTCGGTAAAAATTGAGATTCCCTTAATTAATTTCTCAAATTTATCAGGTAGTGAACGCGAGTCTCAAGTTGCTGAATGGCTAGAGCAAGAGATTCGAGAACCTTTCGATCTCAGTCAAGCGCCTCTATTACGAGTTCATATTCTTAAGCTAGAAGAAGAACTGCATCAGTTACTCTTTAAAATCCATCATATTATTTCTGATGGTTTTTCAGTGGCAATCATTCTACAAGAGATAGCTACTTTGTATTCTGACCAATGTCAAAGAAATATCTCTCAGCTAGAGCCACCGATGTTATTCAGAGAATACATAGAGGGGCAAAATCAAAGAAGTCAGACAGAGGAAATAGTCGTTCATGAATCTTACTGGTTAGAGAAGTTTTCCAGTTCTGTTCCTAGTCTTAATTTACCGACTGATTGGCCGCGTCCATCTGTAATGAGTTATAGAGGTGGCAGGCAAACTCTCAAGTTAGATGCCAAGCTTTGTGCTGAGCTAAAAAGAGTTAGTAGACAAAAAGGTTGCACTCTGTTTATGACTCTTTTAGCTACCTATAAAATTTTTCTTCACAAACTCACAAGTGATGAAGATATTGTAGTAGGTATTGCTACAGCAGGGCGTGATTTTGAGGGAAGTCAGAATTTAGTTGCCTATTGTGCCCATTTGTTGCCGCTCAGAACTAATTTATTTTCTACTAGTAGCTATCAATCTCTAAGCTTCTCAGAATTTTTAATCCAAATGAGGGAGAGATTACTAGATGATTATGAACATCGAGATTATCCATTTTCTCGATTACTAAATAAACTAAATCTTAAAAGAGATCCAAGCAGACCTGCTTTGGTATCAACATTATTCAACTTAAACCCACGCCAAGCACCAAAGCTATTAGGACTAAAAACTAGCTTGATATCTATTCCTAAAAATTTTGTTCCTTACGATTTCTTTCTGGATACTACTGAGACGGAAGACGAATTATTGTTGAACTTATACTATAGTCTAGATTTATTCGATGACATCACTATCAAGCGTTGGTTAGGTCATTTCCAGAATTTGTTGTCAGCAGTTGTGGAAAATCCCCAACAAGCTGTGGGTGAATTACCTCTGTTGAGTGCAGCAGAACGTCATCAGTTGTTGGTGGAGTGGAATGATACTGCTAGCGAATACCCAACAGATAAATGTATTCATCAGTTGTTTGAGCAACAAGTCGAAAGAACACCGGATGCTGTAGCGGTAGTGTTTGAGGAGGAGCAGCTAACCTATCTTCAATTAAATCAAAGAGCCAACCAACTAGCACGTCACCTGCAAACTCTGGGTGTCGGACCACAGGTGCTAGTGGGTATTTGCACCGAACGTTCAGTGGACATGGTGGTGGGACTGTTAGCGATACTTAAAGCTGGTGGTGCTTATGTTCCCCTTGACCCCAATTATCCCCAACAACGACTCAGTTATATGTTGGCTGATTCTGGTGTTGAGGTATTGTTGACCCAACAAAAGCTATTGTCCTGTTTGCCATCACACACTGCACAGGTTGTTTGTTTAGATAATGCTTGTGAAGCAATCTCACAACACAGTCCAGACAATCTTGAACTGAGCTTGTGTATTGACAATTTGGCTTATATTATCTACACCTCTGGTTCTACTGGACAGCCCAAGGGAGTTAGTATTATTCATCAGGGAGTAGTACGCTTAGTTCAACAAACCAATTATGTCAGCCTTAGTTGTCAAGAGGTGTTTTTACAACTGGCTCCTATTTCCTTTGATGCTTCTACCTTTGAAATTTGGGGTAGCTTACTCAATGGAGCGAAGTTAGTGGTTATGCCTGCTCATCCTCCTGCTTTGGAAGAGATTGCACAGGTGATTGAAAACCATAACGTCACAATCCTTTGGTTAACTGCGGCTCTATTTCATTTGATGGTCGAGCAACAGTTGGAGAAACTAACATCTGTGCGACAACTTCTAGCAGGTGGGGATGTTTTATCTCCACCTCATGTGCAAAAGGTGCTGCAGACTTTACCACAGTGTCAATTGATCAATGGCTATGGTCCTACAGAGAATACTACTTTTACTTGCTGCTATCCAGTGAAACAATCAACAGCCAATGGGACTTCTATACCCATCGGTCGCCCGATTGCTAACACTCAAGTTTACATTTTAGATCCACAACTGCAGCCAGTACCGATTGGCGTGTCTGGAGAATTGTACATAGGTGGTGATGGCTTAGCTCTAGGCTACCTCAACCGTCCACAACTGACCCAAGAAAAATTTATTCCTAACCCGTTCTCGAATTGCAAATCTGAGCGTCTTTACAAAACAGGTGATCTAGTCCGCTACTTAAGTGATGGTAACATTGAATTCCTTGGTAGGATTGATAACCAAGTCAAGGTGCGGGGTTTCCGCATTGAACTTGGAGAAATTGAAGCTGTCCTCAATACGCATCCCCAAGTTCAACAAAGTGTGGTGGTTGCTACAGAAGATATTCCTGCTAACAAACACTTAGTTGCTTATGTGGTTCCTGCGCAAAAAAATCAATCTGAAACAGCAGAGCCATTACAATCATTACAGATTGAGCAATGGCAACAAGTGTATGATGACCTCTACAGCAAGCCAGTAGAGATTGAAGAATCTAGCTACAACACCGTAGGTTGGACAAGCAGCTACACAGGTAACTCAATTCCTCAAGAGCAGATGCGTCACTGGGTTGACTCCACAGTTGAGCAAATTCTCAAATGGCAACCCAAACATATATTGGAGATAGGTTGTGGCACAGGTATGTTGCTGTTTCAGATTGCTCCTCATTGCTTAAGTTACTGTGGTACTGATTTTTCTGAGACGGCTTTAGGTTATATTGACCAGCAAATTAAGCAGTTGGAAGGTTATTCACATATAAGCCTAAGCCAAAAACTTGCTCACGATTTTACAAACATTGAAGAAGGCAAATTCGATGCTGTTATTCTTAACTCTATTGTACAGTATTTTCCAAGCATCAATTACCTGGTAAAAGTTTTACAAAATGCAGTGAAAACTTTGGCTAACGGAGGTTTTATCTTTGTTGGTGATGTTCGCAGCTTACCATTATTAGAAGATTTTCATACAGCAACTAAGTTCGCTCACGCGCCAAATTCGTTAACCGTAGATCAATTGAGACAGCAGGTGAAAAATGCTATTAATCAAGAGGAAGAATTGGTCATTGACCCAGGCTTCTTTTTAGCTTTAAAGCAGCATCTGCCCCAAATTAAGCATGTTCAAATTCAGCTTAAGCATGGTGATTATCATAATGAGCTAACTAAGTTCCGTTACAATGTAACTCTTCATGTTGGCAAGGAAGTATTTTCCACAGTTACACCCAAATGGCTGGACTATAACAAGGATGATTTGAACTTATCAGCGCTCAAACAACTTTTACTGGATAAGAAGCCAGAGGTTGTTGGTATTAAACACATACCTAATGCTCGCTTGCAAGAAGAAGCCACACTTATTAAAGAGCTTTCTAATTCAGACGGGGGAGAAAGTATAGGTCAATTGCGTAATGCTTTGCAGCAGCTTCAAAAACAAGTCGGGGTAGAGCCGGACGATTTATGGAGTTTGGGTGATGAATTGTCTTATGAAGTAGACATCACTTGGTCCGGTACTGGTGGTAACAGTTGCTATGATGCAATTTTTCTATGTAAGGAATCTGCATTTGGCTCTGTGAGGATATTTCCCAACTTGGAAGTTTCTAATGAGGTCAAACCTTGGAGTGATTATGCCAATAATCCTCTAAAGCAAGAATCAAACCGTCATCTGGTTTTAGAATTACCTAACTTCATTAGGCAAAAGCTACCAGAATACATGGTACCTTCTGCCTTTGTGATTTTAGACACTCTACCACTCACACCCAACGGCAAAGTAGATAGACTTGCACTACCCACACCTGATGGGAAAATCATCCGGGAAACTGCGTATACAGCACCATGCACCCAAACTGAAGAAATAATAGCCAACACCTTTGCTTCTGTTTTAAGTGTTCAAGCAGTCGGAATCCACGATAACTTCTTTAGCTTAGGAGGACATTCCCTACTAGCAACCCAGTTAATTTCCAGACTAAGAGCTACCTTTTCCATCGAAATTCCCCTACGTGCAGTCTTTGAATCTCCCACTGTAGCCCAATTAGACCAAATTATCACTCAGCTACGTACGAAAGACACCGGATTAAATCTTCTCCCCATTCAACCTAGAACTTACAGCGAACAATTACCTCTGTCTTGGGCACAAGAAAGACTGTGGTTCCTCAACCAGCTAGGAGGAGCAAGTGCTACGTACAATATGCCAGGAGCTGTCCGCATCAGTGGTCAGTTCAATATTCATGCCTTTCAACAAGCATTATCAGAAATAATCCGCCGTCACGAGGTACTACGCACTAGCTTCCAAACTATCAATGGCATACCAATACAGGTCATTCACCCACAAGCTACTACTCAAATAAATGTAATAAAGTTACAACAGTTTCCACAACAAGAACGCGAAACATTACTACAGCAGTTAGCACGACAAGAAGCAATTAAGCCCTTTGACTTAGAAATTGCACCATTAATTAGGTATATTTTGTTACAGTTAGATGCTGGAGAATATGTTTTATTGCTGACAATGCACCACATTGTCTCTGACGGCTGGTCAATTGGGGTGTTCATCCAAGAGTTGTCTAGTTTATATCAAGCTTTTTGTGCCCAACAACCATCTCCCTTATTAGAACTACCGATTCAGTATGCAGACTTTGCTCTTTGGCAACGACAATGGTTGAACGAGTTGGTTCTGGAAACTCAACTGGATTATTGGCTTTCTCAGTTGCATGGTGCACCAGAATTGTTACAACTGCCCACTGACCGCCCTCGTCCAAGTGTGCAATCTTACCACGGTGCTACTTACAATTTGACTCTAAATACTGATTTGATCCAAAAGTTGCAAACCCTGTCTCGAGAGTCGGGTACTACCCTATTTATGACACTATTGGCGGCGTTTGCCACTTTACTATACCGTTACAGTGGTCAGTCTGATATTTTAATTGGTTCACCTATTGCCAATCGCAACCATAGTGAAATTGAGTCACTAATTGGCTTTTTTGTGAATACGTTAGTGTTGAGAACCCGTTTTGAAGATAATCCCAGTTTTGAGAAGTTGCTGACACAAGTTAGAGAATCTACACTCAAAGCTTATGAGCATCAGGATGTGCCTTTTGAACAAGTTGTAGAAGCATTGCAACCAGAACGTTCTTTAAGTCATTCGCCTTTGTTTCAGGTGATGTTTGCGTTGCAAAATGCACCTATGGGTGAACTAGAATTACCTGGTGTAAAGTTGACTCAGTTAACTCAGGAAACCACAACTGCTAAGTTTGATCTAACCCTGTCAATGTCAGAAACTGCCCAAGGATTAGTGGGTGAATGGGAGTACAACACTGACTTGTTTGATAGCTCAACTATTGAGCGAATGGCTGCTCATTTCCAGAATTTGTTGTCAGCAGTTGTGGAAAATCCCCAACAAGCTGTGGGTGAATTACCTCTGTTGAGTGCAGCAGAACGTCATCAGTTGTTGGTGGAGTGGAATGATACTGCTAGCGAATACCCAACAGATAAATGTATTCATCAGTTGTTTGAGCAACAAGTCGAAAGAACACCGGATGCTGTAGCGGTAGTGTTTGAGGAGGAGCAGCTAACCTATCTTCAATTAAATCAAAGAGCCAACCAACTAGCACGTCACCTGCAAACTCTGGGTGTCGGACCACAGGTGCTAGTGGGTATTTGCACCGAACGTTCAGTGGACATGGTGGTGGGACTGTTAGCGATACTTAAAGCTGGTGGTGCTTATGTTCCCCTTGACCCCAATTATCCCCAACAACGACTCAGTTATATGTTGGCTGATTCTGGTGTTGAGGTATTGTTGACCCAACAAAAGCTATTGTCCTGTTTGCCATCACACACTGCACAGGTTGTTTGTTTAGATAATGCTTGTGAAGCAATCTCACAACACAGTCCAGACAATCTTGAACTGAGCTTGTGTATTGACAATTTGGCTTATATTATCTACACCTCTGGTTCTACTGGACAGCCCAAAGGGGTTACTGTTCCTCACCAAGGAGTAAACCGCTTAGTTATTAATACAAATTACATCAATTTACAACCAAAAGATATAGTTGCTTTTGCATCAAACTTTTCCTTTGATGCTGTCACTTTTGAAATTTGGGGAACATTGGTTCATGGAGCAAAGCTAGTCGGAGTTTCTCAGGATATGGTTTTATCTCCCAAGCATTTTGCAGACTTTATCCAAGAGCAAAACGTTAGCGTGTTGTTTTTAACAACGGCTTTATTCAATCAAATTGCAAATTTTGTACCGTCAGCTTTTGATGCAGTGCGACAGCTCATGTTTGGAGGAGAAACTGTTGATATTCACTCAGTTAAAGAAGTGCTCAAAAATGCACCACCACAGCGACTGCTTCATGTTTATGGTCCCACAGAAAGTACAACATTCACTACCTGGTACTTGGTGCAGGATGTTGCAGAAGAGACTACAACTATTCCTATTGGTCGCCCCATAAGTAATACCCAAATTTACATTTTAGACAAACACCTCCAACCAGTACCCATTAGTGTGCCAGGAGAATTGTATATTGGTGGTGACGGCTTAGCTCTGGGCTACCTGAACCGTCCACAACTGACCCAAGAAAAATTCATCCTCAACCCCTTCTCAAATTCTAAATGCGATCGCCTTTACAAAACAGGCGACCTGGTCCGCTATAGAAGTGATGGTAATATCGAATTCCTCGGTCGCATGGATCACCAAGTCAAGGTGCGGGGTTTCCGTATTGAACTTGGAGAAATTGAAGCTGTCCTCAACACGCACCCCCACATCCAACAAGCTGTAGTTATTGCAACGGAAGATATTCCTGGTGACAAACGCTTAGTAGCCTATGTGGTAAGCGACCTATGTAGAGAGCAGGGAGAAGAAATAAGATCATCACTCACCACCAACCAAATACGTGAATTCCTTAAACAGAAGCTACCAGAATACATGGTGCCTTCTATCTTTGTGACTTTGGACACTCTACCATTAACACCCAACGGTAAAGTAGACCAAAAAGCACTCCCAGCACCTAACTGGGAAATATTGCAAACGGAAGAATACGTAGCCCCTCGTACACCAAGTGAAGAAATAATAACCAATATTTTTGCTTCAGTCTTAGGTATACAAGTAGTAGGAATCCATAACAACTTCTTTAGCTTAGGAGGACATTCCCTACTAGCAACCCAATTAATTTCCAGATTAAGACTTGCCTTTGAAGTAGAAATTCCCCTACGTGCGGTCTTTGAATTCCCGACAGTCGCTCAACTAGACAAAACTATCACCCAATTACGTACTCTTGAGCAGGGATTAAATCTTCCTCCTATTGAGCCTGTTTTCAAAGATATACAACAATTCCCCTTATCTTTTGCACAAGAAAGACTGTGGTTCCTCAACCAACTAGAAGGAGCAAGTGCTACTTACAACATACCAGGAGCAATCCGCATCACTGGTCACTTGGATCTGAATGCCTTCCAACAATCATTATCAGAAATAGTACGCCGGCACGGAGTTCTACGCACTAGCTTCCAAACTGTGAATGACACACCAATACAGGTCATTCACGCAGACGCCATGATGAACACCAATCCGGTGGTGGACTTACAGCAACTGGAAGCAATAGAACGTGAAACTGTCTTACAACAACAAATACAACAAGAAGCAAATACCCCCTTTGACTTAGAGATTGCACCATTAATTAGGTATAGTTTATTACAGTTAGATGTTAGAGAATATGTTTTATTGCTAACAATGCACCACATTGTCTCTGATGGTTGGTCAATGGGGGTACTCATCCAAGAGTTGTCTAGTTTATATCAAGCTTTTTGTGCTGGAGAAAAATCTCCCCTACCAGAATTACTGATCCAGTATGCAGACTTTGCTCTTTGGCAACGACAATGGTTTAGTGGACTTATCCGAGAAACTCAACTGGATTATTGGCTTTCTCAGTTGCATGGTGCACCAGAATTGTTACAACTGCCCACTGACCGCCCTCGTCCAAGTGTGCAATCTTACCACGGTGCTACTTACAATTTGACTCTAAATACTGATTTGATCCAAAAGTTGCAAACCCTGTCTCGAGAGTCGGGTACTACCCTATTTATGACACTATTGGCGGCGTTTGCCACTTTACTATACCGTTACAGTGGTCAGTCTGATATTTTAATTGGTTCACCTATTGCCAATCGCAACCATAGTGAAATTGAGTCACTAATTGGCTTTTTTGTGAATACGTTAGTGTTGAGAACCCGTTTTGAAGATAATCCCAGTTTTGAGAAGTTGCTGACACAAGTTAGAGAATCTACACTCAAAGCTTATGAGCATCAGGATGTGCCTTTTGAACAAGTTGTAGAAGCATTGCAACCAGAACGTTCTTTAAGTCATTCGCCTTTGTTTCAGGTGATGTTTGCGTTGCAAAATGCACCTATGGGTGAACTAGAATTACCTGGTGCTACCTGGTGTGAGTTAAATCAAAAAAGAACAATTGCTAAATTTGATATGACTTTGTCAATGTCGGAAACTGCCCAAGGATTAGTGGGTGAATGGGAGTACAACACTGACTTGTTTGATAGCTCAACTATTGAGCGAATGGCTACTCATTTCCAGAATTTGTTGTCAGCAGTTGTGGAAAATCCCCAACAAGCTGTGGGTGAATTACCTCTGTTGAGTGCAGCAGAACGTCATCAGTTGTTGCTGGAATGGAATGATACTGCAAGAGAATATCCTTCAAATAAATGTATTCATCAGTTGTTTGAAGAACAGGTCGAAAAAACACCCCTCTCTGTGGCGGTGGTGTTTGAGAAACAGCAGCTAACCTATCTTCAATTAAATCAAAGAGCAAACCAGCTAGCACATCACTTACAAAGCTTAAGTGTGGGTCCAGAAGTGCTAGTGGGTATTTGTACTGAACGTTCAGTGGACATGGTGGTGGGACTGTTAGCAATACTTAAAGCTGGCGGTGCTTACTTACCTCTTGATCCTACCTATCCTCAAGAACGGCTGAGCTATATGTTAGAGGATTCTGGTATTAAAGTGTTGTTGACCCAACAGTCATTGCTGGAGTCTATGCCACAAAATCAAGCACGAGTGGTTTGTTTAGACACTCATTTGGGGGAAATTGAGCAACACAGCCAGGATAATCTTGATGTTGGGGCAAGTTGTGATAATTTGGCTTATGTGATCTACACTTCTGGTTCTACTGGACAGCCGAAAGGGGTTGCGATCGCACAAAGATCAATTTGTAACTATGTTTATAGTCTCATTAGGACAATAGATGTTCAGCCTAGTAGCAATTTTGCTTTAGTGTCTACAATGAGTGCAGACCTAGGCAACACTATTGTGTTTCCTTGTTTAGTGACAGGTGGGTGTCTTCATGTCATTTCTCAGGAAAAAGTCTTTGATTCAAACGCTCTTAGCGAATATATTAATCGTTGCCATATTGACTATCTCAAAATTGTTCCCTCTCATCTAGCAGCTTTACAAGCTTCGTCAAATTCAACACCAGTCCTGCCAAGAAAAACACTTATCCTTGGTGGTGAAGCATCCAGTTCAGCTTGGGTAGAAACAATTCAAGCTCAATCTCCTAATTGTAATATCGTCAATCATTATGGTCCCACGGAAGCGACCGTAGGAGTGCTTACCTATTCTTTGGATAAAAAATCTCTACCTCTAAGCTCCCCCACGTTGCCCATCGGGCGACCGATAGGCAACACGCAAATTTACATATTAGACAAACATCTACAACCAGTACCGATAGGTGTGTCAGGGGAATTATACATTGGTGGAGATGGATTAGCCAGAGGCTACCTGAACCGTCCACAACTGACCCAAGAAAAATTCATCCCTAACCCCTTTGATAATTCAAAATCGTCAAGATTATATAAAACAGGGGATTTGGCACGTTACTTGAGCGATGGTAACATAGAATTTCTTGGGCGCATGGATCACCAAGTTAAGGTGCGAGGCTTCCGGATTGAACTGGGAGAAATCGAAGCAATCCTCAACACCCATCCCCAAATCCAGCAAAGTGTAGTGATTGCAACAGAAGAGCTTTCTGGTAACAAACGCTTAGTTGCTTATATGGTGGGCTTAGAAGAATCGCCTAGCAGTAGCCAAATACGTGAATACCTCAAACAGTGGTTACCAGAATACATGGTGCCTTCTGCTTTTGTGACTTTAGACACTCTACCATTAACAGTTAACGGCAAAATAGATAGACTTGGACTACCAGCACCTGATGGGGAAATCACACGAGTTCGAGAATACGTAGAACCACGCACAGTCATTGAGCAAACCTTAACTAGTATCTGGCAAGAACTGCTGCTAGTTGAAAAAGTTAGCATCTTCGATAACTTTTTTGAAATTGGTGGTGATTCTATTCTCAGCATTCAAGTCGTTTCTCGTGCCAAAAAATCAGGAATACAAATCACTCCAAAACAAATATTCCAACATCAAACCATTGCGGAATTAGCCAGAGTTGCCAATACAATAGTTGCTGTAAGTGCTCAACAAGGTATAGTCACAGGTATTGCACCTTTGACACCAATTCAATATTTATTTTTCGCGGAAAACAAGCAAGAGCCACAGCATTACAACCAATCAGTTCTATTACATCTACCCAACAATGTAAAACCTGAATTGTTTACAAAAGCTGTAGCAAAATTACTAGAGCATCACGATGCTCTACGTTTACGATTTAACTTAGAAGCATCTGAACACAAACAAAGAAACGATGGCTTAGATAATGTCGTTCCATTTTCTGTAGTAGATATATCATCAACTCCTAAACAGTTACAACCACAAGCGTTATCAAAAATCGCTACAGAATTTCAAGCTAGTTTAAACCTGTCAACAGGACCACTCATGCGAGTGGTGATGTTTAACTTGGATAGTCAAGGGGATAAGCGTTTACTCATTATTGTTCATCACCTAGCAGTAGATGGTGTTTCTTGGAGAATTTTGTTATCAGACCTAGAAACAATTTATCAACAACTCATCACACAAAAACCAATACAACTAGCTGCCAAAACAACAGCATTTATTGATTGGGCAGAAAAATTAAACAATTATGCACAATCAGAAATTGTCAAACAAGAGTTAGGCTATTGGCTCAACCAGCCTTGGGAGAAGACAACACCACTTCCATTAGATTATGCTCAGACTCAGCAAGGAAATACTAATGCTTCTGCTGCAGAAGTGTCTATGAGATTGAGTGTCGAAGAAACGAAGACTTTGCTGGGGTCAGTCAACGAAGCTTACAACACACAAATTAACGATATACTGCTAAGTGCACTAGTAGTTGCATTGAAAAAGTGGACAGGAAGTTCAACAGCAGTCATTAACTTAGAAGGACATGGCAGAGAAGAAATATTGGAAGATGTAGACTTATCAAGGACAGTAGGGTGGTTTACTAGTTTGTTTCCGGTATTATTGCAACTTCCTTTATCCGAGCAACCAGAATCAGTCATCAAGTCCATTAAAGAACAATTACGAGCGATTCCCAATCGTGGAATGGGCTACGGAATCTTGCGTTATTTGTGTAAAGAGCAGACTATTCATCAACAACTACAGACAATTCCCCTACCTGAAATTAGCTTTAATTACCTTGGACAATTTGACCAAGTACAATCTCAAACGGGTTGGAAATTCGCTTCGGAATCCACTGGAGATAACTATAGTTCAAAGCAAGATCGTCGTCATTTATTAGATGTTAGTGGCTTAGTAATAGAAGGTGAATTACAGATTAATTTGACTTATAGTAAGAATCTTCATACTCGTGCCACAGTGGAGCATTTGGCACAGACTTATGTTCAAGCAATTAAGTCTTTAATAGAACATTGTCAGTTAGAAGATGCTTTTGGCTATACACCATCTGATTTTCCTGATGCACAACTGAATCAATCAGAACTTGATGAATTGTTAGAACTGTTTGACGAATAGTCTCAAGGTCAGGTCTTGGTGCAGCTTTATCGCACCAAAAATATCAACATAAAAGTAATACTTAAAAGGCATAAATAAAATAAAAAAATGAGCAAATTACAAAAAAAATCTTCGAGTAAAGCTAAAAACATTGAAGCAATATACCCACTTTCTCCTCTGCAACAAGGAATGCTGTTCCACAGTCTTTATGCTCCTTCTAGTGGGGTGTATTTTGAACAGATGACCTTGACTGTGACTGGTCATCTTAATGTTTCTGCTTTTGAATCTGCTTGGCAAAAAGTTGTAGTTCGACATTCAGTTTTACGTACATTCTTTATTTGGGAGAATCACTCAACTCCATTACAAATAGTCCTCAAAAAGGTGAATTTACCTTGGAAGAATCTTGATTGGCAAAGGCTCTCCCCCACACAGCAACAACAGCAGTTGTCCGATTTGCTGCACACACAAAGACAGCAAGGTTTTCAATTAAACCAAGCTCCATTGATGGAGTTTACCTTAATCAAACTCACTGATAATACTTACACCTTCATCTGGAATCATCACCACATCATTTTAGATGGATGGTGTTTACCGATTCTATTTCAAGAAGTTTTCACTTTCTATCAAGCTGAAGTTAATGGTGAAACTTGTTATTTGCCAACACCTTCTCCCTACCGTGACTATATCAGTTGGCTAAATTCTCAAGACAAAAATGCCGCAACTGAGTTTTGGCGACAAACTTTACAAGGTTTTTGCGCTCCCACTCCCCTGAGAGTGAACAAGCTTCAGTCTCAACACCACCAAGCTTTCTCAGATTATGAGGAACTTGAATTACGTTTGTCCTCTCAAGTGACTCACAAGTTACAATCTGTAGCACAACAACATCATGTCACTTTATCAACTATCGTACAAGCTGCATGGGCATTACTACTGAGTCGTTATAGTGGGGAAGATGATGTCGTCTTTGGTGTGACTGTTTCAGGTCGGACTGCTACTTTGCCTGAGGTGGAAAATATGGTGGGATTGTTGATCAATACCTTACCATTACGTCTTTTAATATCCCCTCAGCAGCAACTGATTGCTTGGCTTAAACAAATACAACAGTTAATGGTGGAATTACAGCATTATTCTTACACTCCTCTTGTTGAAGTTCAAGCCAATAGTCAGGTAACTCGGGGAATACCTTTGTTTGAGAGTATTGTGGTGTTTGAGAATTATCCAGTTGATAGTTCTTTGCTCAATCAAGGTAGTTCGTTACAGTTTAGTGATATCAAGGGTTTTGAACAAACTAATTATCCATTAACTGTAGTTGCAGTGCCTGGCGATGAGTTGTTAGTTCATATTAGTTATGATACTCTTCGTTTTGAAGAAGATACGATTGAGCGGATGTTAGGACATCTGCAAACCATTTTCTGCGCGATCGCTGACAATCCTCAACAAGCTGTAGGTGAATTACCCTTGCTCAGTGAGGCAGAACTTCATCAATTGTTGCTGGAATGGAATGAGACAGCAACAGAATATCCTTCTGAGTTGTGTGTTCATCAGTTATTTGAAGAGCAGGTAGAAAAAACACCAGATGCTGTAGCAGTAGTGTTTGAGAAGCAGCAGTTGACTTACCAGCAACTAAATCAGAGAGCCAACCAACTAGCACATCACCTACAATCTTTAGGAGTCGGACCAGAAGTACTGGTGGGTATTTATGTAGAACGTTCTGTTGAAATGGTGGTGGGATTGTTGGCGATTCTCAAGGCTGGTGGTGCTTATGTACCCCTTGACCCCAATTATCCTCAACAACGGCTCAGTTATATGTTGGCTGATTCACAATTACCAATACTACTAACTCAACCACACTTATTAAAACAACTTCCACAACACCAAACACAAATAATTTGCCTGGATGAAAATTGGCAAAACTTTGCTCATTACTCTCAGAATAACCTTTGTAGCAAAGTCAAATCAGACAATTTAGCTTACATAATTTATACTTCTGGTTCTACTGGTAAACCCAAGGGAACAATGATTCTTCATAAGGGCGTGGTGAATTATTTAAGCTGGTGTACAAAAGCTTATAATGTTGCTGAGGGAGAAGGTTCCACTGTCAATTCTTCTATTGGCTTTGATGCCACTATTACCAGTTTATTTTCTCCTTTGTTGGTAGGACGTAAGGTAGTGCTTTTACCAGAGAAAGAAGAAATTGAAGCGTTGAAAGAAGCATTATGTTCTGGTACTAAGTTTAGCCTTGTCAAAATTACCCCAGCTCATTTAGAAATACTTAGCCATTTCTTTGCCTCAGAACAAGTAAAGATTCAAACTCAAGCATTTATTATTGGCGGGGAAGCTTTGTCAGAAAAACATATTTCCTTCTGGCAACAATACAGTCCTCAGATTAGATTCATTAATGAATACGGTCCTACAGAAACTGTAGTAGGATGCTGCATTTATGAAGTTGGAAAACAAAGGTTTTCTAGAGGTGACATTCCCATTGGTCGCCCCATTGCCAACACTCAAATCTACATCTTAGACTCACACCTACAACCAGTGCCTATTGGTGTACCTGGGGAACTATACATCGGAGGTGATGGCTTAGCTAGAGGCTACCTCAACCGCCCAGAACTCACCAAAGAAAAATTCATCCCAAATCCCTTCTCGCATTCTTTATCAGAACGTCTTTACAAAACAGGAGACCTCGCCCGTTACTTGAGCGATGGTAACATTGAATTCCTTGGTCGCATGGATCATCAAGTCAAGGTCCGAGGTTTCCGCATTGAACTGGGAGAAATTGAAGCAGTCCTCAACACCCATCCCCAAATCCAGCAAAATGTGGTGATTGCTACAGAAGATCTTTCTGGTCATAAACGCTTAGTTGCTTATGTGGTTAGCTTAGATCAATCACTGACCACTAGCCAAATACGTGAATTCCTCAAACAGAAGCTCCCAGAGTACATGGTACCTTCTGCCTTTGTAACTTTAGGCACTCTACCGCTCACACCCAACGGCAAAGTAAATAGACTTGCACTACCAGCAACGGATGGGGAAATCACGCGGCAAACTGAATACGTAGCAACACGCACCCAAACTGAAGAAATCATAGCCAACATCTTTGCTTCTGTTTTAGGTGTACAAGCAGTCGGAATCCACGATAACTTCTTTAGCTTAGGAGGACATTCCCTACTAGCAATTCAATTAATTTCCAGACTAAGAGTTGTCTTTTCCATTGAAATTCCCTTACGTGTGGTCTTTGAATCACCGACAGTGGCTCAACTAGACCAAACTATCAGCCAGCTACGTACGAAAGACACTGGATTAACTCTTCCCCTCATTCAACCTAGAACCCACAGCGAACAATTACCCCTATCTTGGGCACAAGAAAGACTGTGGTTTCTCAACCAACTCGAAGGGTCAAGTGCCACTTATAATATACCAAAAGCAGTCCGTATTAGTGGTAAGCTGGACATTAATGCTCTACAACAAGCATTATCAGAAATAATACGCCGCCACGAAGTACTACGCACTAGCTTCGAAAGTGTAAATGGGACGCCAATACAGGTAATTCACCCACAAGCAACTATTAATATAGATGTGGTGGACTTACAACAACACTCAGAAACAGAACGCCAAACTTTACTACAGCAGTTAGCACAACTCGAAGTAGTTGTTCCCTTTGATTTAAAGATTGCACCATTAATTAGGTGTAGTTTGTTGCAGCTAGATGCACGAGAATCTATAGTATTACTGACAATGCACCATATTGTCTGTGATGGCTGGTCAATTGGGGTATTCATCCAAGAGTTATCTAGTTTATATCAAGCTTTTTGTGCAGGAGAAGCATCACCCTTACCAGAATTACCTATCCAGTATGCAGACTTTGCAGTTTGGCAAAGACAATGGTTGAATGGCGAAGTCCTAGAAACTCAGCTCAATTATTGGCTTGCTCAGTTGCATGGTGCGCCAGAACTGTTACAATTACCAACTGACCGTCCTCGTCCTAGTGTGCAAACTTTCCGAGGTGCGACTCAAAGTTTTACTTTAAACACTGATTTAACCCAGAAGTTGCAAACCCTGTCACGGGAATCAGGTGCTACCTTATTTATGACCCTGTACGCAGCATTTGCCACTTTACTATACCGTTACAGTGGTCAATCAGATATTTTAATTGGTTCTTTAATAGCCAATCGCAACCGCAGTGAAATTGAATCGCTGATTGGTTTTTTT
This sequence comes from Nostocales cyanobacterium HT-58-2, assembly GCA_002163975.1. Classification (GTDB taxonomy): domain Bacteria; phylum Cyanobacteriota; class Cyanobacteriia; order Cyanobacteriales; family Nostocaceae; genus HT-58-2. Next base: position 2,352,051 of record CP019636.1, read on the forward strand.
GTCAATACCTTAGTCTTGAGAACCCGTTTTGAAGATAACCAGAGTTTTGAGACTTTACTTGCACGAGTTAGAGAAACTACACTCAAAGCCTATGAACATCAGGATGTGCCGTTTGAACAAGTCGTAGAAGTATTGCAACCACAACGCTCTTTAAGTTATTCACCCTTATTTCAAGTAGTATTTGTGTTGCAAAATACACCGATAAATGAACTAGAATTACCTGGTGCTACCTGGTGTGAGTTAAATCAAGAAAGCACAACTGCTAAGTTTGATTTAGTAGTATCAATCACGGAAACTGACCAGAAATTGCTGGGGTCATGGGAGTACAGCACTGACTTATTTGATGAGTCAACTATTGAGCGAATGATAGCTCATTTCCAGAACTTATTGTCAGCGATTGTGGAAAATCCTCAACTTTCTGTGGATGAATTACCTTTACTTAAAGAATCAGAAAAACAATCTTTGTCTAAAAGAAATCTTAGCAAACTAAAAGAAATTAAGCGCAATTCAATTAAGATCGAAAGACCTCAATTTAAACTATGAAAGAACAAAATTCACAAATAAAAACCTCGTACCCGAAATTGAAAAATGCAAAGCGTCGATCTGTTGATTTATCTTCAGCAAAACTAGTCGAAACTTGCTTTTTTTCTTCTCAAGAAGCAATTCCCCTTGTTGTTCAACCTAGAATTGATGGATTAGATATTACACAATGGGCTAAAAATAATCGAGGCTTGGTCGACACTTTACTCTTGCAACATCGAGCCTTATTATTCCGAAACTTTAAGGTTAAAACGGCACAAGAGTTCAAACAGTTTGTTGAGGTTACTTCTGATGGCGAATTACTCCAATACGTAGACCGCACTTCCCCCCGAACAACAGTAGGAGAGCAGGTTTACACATCTACAGTTTATCCAGCAGAGTATCCTATATTACTTCATAACGAGTTAACTTATGCAATTAAGTACCCGTTGAAAATCTATTTCTGCAGTATAAAACTTGCCTTGCGCGATGGTGAAACTCCGATTGCTGATGGGCGTAAAGTTTATCAGCGGATTGATGAGGAAATTCTTCATAAATTTATAGAAAAAAAATGGATGCTAGTTCGGAATTACAATAATGGCTTTGGGTTACCATGGCAAGAAGTTTTTCAAACTGATGACAAAGCCAAAGTAGAGGCATACTGCCGGGAAAACTTGATCGAGTTCAGTTGGAAAGAAGACTCGCGTTTACAGACTCGCCAAATTCGTCAGGCGGTTCACTATCATCCCCAAACTGGCGAACCAATTTGGTTCAACCATGCTGCTTTCTTTCACTATACAAATTTAAATGCAAGTTTACTCTCCGAATTTAGTGAGCACGAACTTCCTTACAATACTTATTATGGTGATGGAAGCACTATCAATCCTGCTGTGATTGAACACATTAACCAAGCTTATCAACAAGAAAAAATTATCTTTCCCTGGCAGGAAGGGGACATTCTGATGCTTGACAATATGTCCATTGCTCATGGAAGACAGCCCTACATAGGTGAACGCCAGGTTCTCGTTGCCATGAGTGAACTTTATAAGTAGCTAAACAGAATTCATTACATATTGATTCTTGACTCACCAACAATGTCAGCCCAAATTCTGTGTAATGAATTATGTATAAATATCTATATCTGCAATTTCAAACTTTTCCATAATTCAGGAGAAAAAAGATGGAAATAATTGAAGGTTTTGAACTATCACCTCAACAAAAACACCTTTGGAAACTACAAGGCTCTTCGCCAAATCTTTCCTATCGTGCCCGGTGTGCTGTACAAATTAAAGGTAAGATCAAGCCAATTACTTTAAAAGCTGCTATCGAGAAAGTCATATCCACCTATGAAATTCTCCGGACTACTTTTCATTGTGTGCCTGGAATGACCTTACCATTACAAGTTATCTCTCCTAATTGTACTTTCAATTTTAGTGAGTATGATTACACAGGAATAGAATTAGAAGCACAGTTGGCTCAAATGGAGTTGTTGTGGAAGCAATATAATCAATTTCCCTTTAATTTTTCTCAGAACTTACTTTTCCATTGTGCTTTGGTCACTCTTTCGGAAGAAGAATCTGTATTATTGCTTAATCTGCCTGCTTTGTACGTTGACGTCAAAGGACTTAATAATTTAGTATCGAAAATTAGCAAATTTTATCGTGCTTGCACCAAAGGAGAAGAAATTTTTGATGAAGTACTACAATATGCAGATATCTCAGAGTGGCAAAATCAACTACTTAATGACGAAGAACAAGAACTCATACTTGCCAAAGCTTACTGGCACAAGCAAAATATTACTGATTATTTAAATATAAAATTACCTTTTGAAAGACACTTCGCACAGGGAAGTGAATTTGAGTATCGTAATTTGAATTTAACTATTTTACCTAGACAATTAGAGCAAATTTCCGAATTCTCTCATAAAGAAAACATTTCACTTGATTTATTTTTTCTATCGTGCTGGCAAGTACTTCTATGGCGTCTAACTCAACAATCAGAAGTACTTGTTGGAGTTAGTTGTGAAGGTCGAAAGTATGAGGAACTGCAAAATTCTATTGGTCTATTAGCCAAGTATTTACCACTTAAATTTAGTTTCAAAGAAGGCTTATTGTTTAGAGATGTGATCAAACAGATACAACGAGAATTAGATAAAATTTTTACTTGGCAGGAACAATTTACTTGGGAGTCAATCATTGATGAAAATAAAAGTTCTATTAATAATACTTTTATACCATTTTGTTTTGATTTTGCGACACTAGATAGATATACTATCAATGATATTGACTTTTCTATTATCAAACATGACATCTGTTTCGATCAATTTAAACTCAAACTAAGTTTGACGAAGAGTCAGTATGATTTAGTAGCACAATTCTATTACGATGCCAACTTATTTGATGAAGATTATATTCAATGTCTAGCCGAACAATTTCAAACCCTAGTATCCAGTATTTTGGATTGTCCTGAAACAGTCATTGATAAAATAGGAATTCTCAGCAACGTTGAGCGAGAAAAAATTTTACTCCTATTCAATGACACAAGTTATGATTACCCTAAAGACAAGTGTATCCATCAGTTATTTGAAGAGCAGGTAGAAAAAACACCAGATGCTGTAGCAGTAGTGTTTGAGAAGCAGCAGTTGACTTACCAGCAACTAAATCAGAGAGCCAACCAACTAGCACATCACCTACAATCTTTAGGAGTCGGACCAGAAGTACTGGTGGGTATTTATGTAGAACGTTCTGTTGAAATGGTGGTGGGATTGTTGGCGATTCTCAAGGCTGGTGGTGCTTATGTACCCCTTGACCCCAATTATCCTCAACAACGGCTCAGTTATATGTTGGCTGATTCACAATTACCAATACTACTAACTCAACCACACTTATTAAAACAACTTCCACAACACCAAACACAAATAATTTGCCTGGATGAAAATTGGCAAAACTTTGCTCATTACTCTCAGAATAACCTTTGTAGCAAAGTCAAATCAGACAATTTAGCTTACATAATTTATACTTCTGGTTCTACTGGTAAACCCAAGGGAACAATGATTCTTCATAAGGGCGTGGTGAATTATTTAAGCTGGTGTACAAAAGCTTATAATGTTGCTGAGGGAGAAGGTTCCACTGTCAATTCTTCTATTGGCTTTGATGCCACTATTACCAGTTTATTTTCTCCTTTGTTGGTAGGACGTAAGGTAGTGCTTTTACCAGAGAAAGAAGAAATTGAAGCGTTGAAAGAAGCATTATGTTCTGGTACTAAGTTTAGCCTTGTCAAAATTACCCCAGCTCATTTAGAAATACTTAGCCATTTCTTTGCCTCAGAACAAGTAAAGATTCAAACTCAAGCATTTATTATTGGCGGGGAAGCTTTGTCAGAAAAACATATTTCCTTCTGGCAACAATACAGTCCTCAGATTAGATTCATTAATGAATACGGTCCTACAGAAACTGTAGTAGGATGCTGCATTTATGAAGTTGGAAAACAAAGGTTTTCTAGAGGTGACATTCCCATTGGTCGCCCCATTGCCAACACTCAAATCTACATCTTAGACTCACACCTACAACCAGTGCCTATTGGTGTACCTGGGGAACTATACATCGGAGGTGATGGCTTAGCTAGAGGCTACCTCAACCGCCCAGAACTCACCAAAGAAAAATTCATCCCAAATCCCTTCTCGCATTCTTTATCAGAACGTCTTTACAAAACAGGAGACCTCGCCCGTTACTTGAGCGATGGTAACATTGAATTCCTTGGTCGCATGGATCATCAAGTCAAGGTCCGAGGTTTCCGCATTGAACTGGGAGAAATTGAATCAGTATTATCTAAGCATCATGCAGTGCAAGAAAGTGTGGTATTGGCTCGCCAGGATGAGTCCGACCAACAGCGTTTAGTCGCTTACTTAGTCCCTGACAAACATCAAGCCTTACCAGTTCTGCAATTCCTTCGCTTGAAGAAGCAAGGTAGACTTGACGGTAAATCTGTATATGAGTTGCCCAATGGGTCTGTAATTGCCCATCTGCGTAAAAATGAGACTGAATATCTCTATCAGGAAATCTTTGAGGCAAGGTGTTACTTAAAGCATGGAATCACGCTTAGTGAGGGAGACTGTGTGTTTGATGTTGGCGCAAATATAGGTTTATTTACCCTCTTTGCCGCTCAAAGCTATCCAAATGTGAAAGTTTACGCTTTTGAACCGATTCCACTCGTATTTGACCTGCTAAGCATAAATACAGAACTCTACAACTTAGATGTTAAGCTATTCAATATTGGTCTTGCCAATACAACTAAGAGTGACTCGTTCACTTATTACAATAATCTCTCTCTAGTTTCTGGACGTTTTGCAGATCTTGAAGAGGAACAAAATGTTGTCAAGTCCTTTTTATTTAAGCAAAAAGAGTATAAAGATAACGAGAGCATAGTTTCTGAAGGGGCTATCAATGAGTTGTTATCAGAACGTTTGACAACCAAGCAATTCATCTGCCAGCTACGACCTCTTTCTGATGTCATCCATGAAAACGGGGTTAAACGAATTGATTTACTCAAAATTGATGTTGAGAAAAGCGAACTGGATGTATTAGCAGGCATTCGGGAAGAGGATTGGCCAAAAATCAGGCAGATTGTCATAGAGGTTCATGATATAAATAATCGACTAGATGAGATAACAAAGTTGCTAAGCGATCGCGGATATACATTGGAAATTGCTCAAGACGTTCTGCTTGAGGAAACAAATCTCTATATTATTTATGGCAAGCAAACACCAAAGGATTGGGTTCTTAAGACAACCAAAACAAGGGTGGTCTCCAACTGGAAACCAACTTGGAGTAGTTTAAATCTATTGATCAAAGACATTCGTCAGTACCTCAAACAGAAGCTACCGGAATACATGATGCCTTCTGCCTTTGTAACTTTAGATACTCTACCGTTAACACCTAATGGCAAAATAGACAGATTGGCACTCCCAGCACCTGAGCAAGAAATCACACGAGTTCAGAAATACGTAGCACCACGTACAACCATAGAACTTCAACTGGCTCAAATTTGGTCATCCGTTATTAATATGACTTCAATAGGAGTTAGAGACAACTTCTTTGAATTGGGCGGTCATTCCCTTCTAGCTGTCCGTCTCATGTCCCACATTCAACAACATTTCCAGATAAATTTACCTTTAGCTACCCTTTTCCAAACTCCCACCATCGAGCAACTAGCGGTTGTTCTTGGTTCTTCTTCATATAAAAAACTTTGGTCTTCCTTAGTACCAATTCAACCTAATGGTACATTAACACCTTTTTTCTGCGTTGCAGGAGCTGGGGGAAATGTTCTCTACTTCCACCAGCTAGCACAATATCTTGGGAAAGACCAACCCTTCTACGGGATACAGGCACAGGGTCTTGATGGTGAGACAAAACCCCTGCAGAGCATTGAAGAAATAGCCTGCCATTACATTGAAGCAATTCAGACAGTTCAGCCAGTTGGTCCTTACTTCTTGGGAGGTCATTCCCTTGGAGGTAAAGTCGCTTTTGAAATGGCTCAGCAGTTACAACGTCAAGGACAATCTGTTGCATGTGTTGCTATCTTAGATACCGCTGCACCAATTCCTGAACTCAATCCTAAGGTTGATGTTTCTAATTGGGATAATGCAAGATGGATCTGTGAAATTGCTGTATTAGTTGAAGAACTTTTTGGAGAAAATTTACAAGTATCTTATGAGGCTCTAGCTTCCCTCACATCAGAGAAACAATTAAACTATTTCAAGCAACAGTTAGAAATGGCTGGCATTTTACCTCCTCATGCAGATATCAAACTTGTGCGTGGTTTTTTAGAAGTTTTCCGAACTCAATGTCAACTTGATTACGTACCACACAATACTTTTCCGATTCCAATCACTCTGTTCCGTGCTGAGGAGGTAAGTTCTCAACAGGAAAACTCTCCTCACCTTTTCCAAGATCCAGCACGGGGTTGGAATCAGTTTTCTGATGGAGAGGTGGAAATCCATACCGTTCCTGGTAATCATATATCAATGATGAGTGAGCCTCATGTCAAGGTACTAGCTCAAAAACTTCGAAAATCTCTTGAACAAGCATACACTTGACCAAGGGAACGGTCACACTCTTCCATTTCGTCCACTTCAGCTCCTCTGTCACCCCTCTTTCAAGGGCAGGTTTTTATTTTAAGCAGATGAGAAGGCTGTACAACTTCTCCAAGATTCAGGGAAGAAGGAACCAATAGGGTTGACCAACTAACAAAGCAACAATAATGTTAATGAAACCGCAGCGAAAACAACTTAGAAGACGTGTTGGCTTTTTGGCTAGTGGTTGAGTGCGTTCCACATGATTAACGGTAAGTCATCATAATCATTATCAGGTGGTGTAGCATCAGCCTCACTACCAACGCTTACCAGCCAGAAAGTAGCTAAGGTGATCGCGGAGCGCGCCCTGTGCCTGAGCGCAAGGATTGCGCTTCCCCAAGATCCGCTTGGGGCAATGCACACTCCGTTTGCATTGAGGCACATACGGGCGATCGCCAATCAATGTCGTTCTGCACGTTTGGGGTCAATAATCTTGGTAAAATGCCAGTGTTAACCACCACCTTTAGTATAGCTATAGCCAACAAGATTAGGACGTAAGCTAAAAGAGTTACCATAGCGTCTACCTGATTTCAATGGCTAAAGCTTATAGTGATGATTTCCGGCAAAAAGTTATGCAAGCGATTGAGTTGGATGGTCTCAAAAAGTGTGAAGCCAGCCAACTGTTCAATATCAGTCGCAATACGATTAACTTGTGGTTGCAGCGCAAAGCCCAAACGGGTGATGTCAAACCCAAGCCGAAGAAAGCATCGCAGCAGAGCGGCAAAATCAAAGATTGGGAGAAGTTTCGCAGCTTTGTGAAACAGCACGGGGATAAAACCCAGGGCGAAATGTCACAGTTATGGGACGGGGAGATTAGCCAACGCACGATTTCCAGAGCATTACAAAAGATAGGACATACACGTAAAAAAACATACGGGTATAGTCAACGAGATCAAGCCAAACGGGCAGGGTTCTTAGCGCAACTGGATAACCCGAAGGCGTCTCATCTGGTATCCCTTTTCTGTCACTTTCCGAGTATTCTGAATAAAAGAAGGAAACGAGAAAACCCTGAAAGGTAAATAGGGCAATGGATGTAGAATTACAAATCCTCAAGCATTTGCCAAGAGATGCTTACCCGACAGTTGCCATCATAGACGAATATTGTGCAGAGTATAAAGAACTATTTAAAGAAGTAAGAAATTATGAATGCTTCAAATATTTACATCTGGGAATAATGAATCAATTTAAACCCTGTTATGTTTCTGGATGATTTCATTTATTTACTATTTGCTTACTTCGGAGAGTGACAGAAGAGGGATAATATGGCTACGGCTATAGCTGTTTGAGTGGAGTAACATTGAGGACATTTCATCCTTTTACTATGCGAAATCTAGCATTATACTTTCAACAACGCCCCAATATGAAAGTATGTGCGGTATTCTCTCCAATATTCCAATGTCATCTCCCTAAAGTGATGCAAGAGAGTTAGTATACGTCATAGTATAGTTGCACATTTCCTACAAAAAGGAAATATCTGCTAACTACTTCAGATTTCATTTTCCAATAGTCTCTAAACAACAGCCAATTGATTAATATAATTTACAAGGTTTTCTACAGTAGAAATATCTTCAGCAAATGTATTATTAATTTGAATGCCGAAAACTTTTTCCAAAATTATATATAATTCCAACATATCTAAGGAATCTGCTCCTAAATTATCAGCAAAATTTGATGTTAGGCTAATTTGGTTCTGCTCAATACCTAACTGCTTTGCAACGATAACTTGTACTTTCTCAAAAATTTTGCGTTTTTGAAATTGACTATTCTGAATTGCTGTGTCAATTCCTACCATTAGCTCAATTATTTCTTTCACTAACAAGATGATGCGCTGATATCGCTGAATATCTTCGCCAGAAAGAGAGCTACCTTGGCGTTCCTTGAGCCACTTTTGACAGAATTGATAACCCTTTAAACAGAAGTTCCAGACCTGTGGTGGGACATTTTCAAAGTACTGCGTTTGATTGATCCAGACAAGCCCTTTGCCTCCGCTCTGCTCTGGTGAAGTGTAGTATAAAGTCTCTATTAAGTTATTCCCAGTAATAGGATATCTAGTAATCATTTGAACATACTTCTCAATCAGGAATTTATTGTCATTCGCTGTAATTCTTGAGAGAGAGACTGCAACAGGAGTGATTGCGCTGAGTGTATAAAGAAATGATCTCCAGGGAAGAGCTGCCAAGAGAAGACAGTATTTGTTTGATAGTGCCAAGCTTGCAACTCGTCTTTACTGACTTCTGAGTCCTGTAAACCACCAAAGACAGTGATAGGGCAGTCAAGAGCTGGTTCAGGAGCATAAACGTAAGTTTCAAGGACAGCAAAATCTGCCCGCAAGATAGGAATAAGTAGCTCCATCAGTTCTCCATTGTCCAGTACTGCTTTGGGGGTACCATTTAAACGACATAGTTCCTCTTTGAACTCTGGTTCTGATAGGGTATGGATGGGCGGATCTGGATTGGAAATTTGAGGGGCCCTGCGACCAGAAACGAACAAATGGACTGGTTCAAGGTTATATTTTTTGCGGAGTAAACGAGTTAGTTCAAAGCTAACAAGCGCACCCATGCTATGACCGAAAAAAGCGAATGGTTTGTCTAAGTATGGTAGGAGAGTGAGAGCGATCACACTAACAAGAGGTTCCAGGCGCATCAATGGAGCTGACTTCATCTGAACTCCCCGTCCTGGCAGTTCAATCGGACAAACTTCGACAAAAGTAGGTAGCCTCTCAAACCATTTACGAAAAATCAAAGAGCTACCACCAGCGTAGGGAAAGCAGAATAAACGCAAGGAAGCCAGAGGATTTGGGTAGGGACAAGTGACACAGTAGTTAAGCGTTTGTGTGGTGTTCATAATCTGACTTCTAAAGTGTACTTTTTTATGTCATTAGTAGACTTTTTGCATGAATCTTTGACCCCTCTTCTCTAAAGAGCAAAGCTCTACGCCCTAAATCCATCTCTCAAGCTTAGCAGAGGAACTTTGATATTGGCTTTCCTTCTGCCAAAATTGAGAGAAGGAGTTGGGGGATGAGATAGATTTCGCATTTGTGCAAGAGGTATAGTCATTTCTTTGAGTAAATACAAATGACTAATGATTAGTGCAGTTTCAATAGAGGTCTTTTACAATGATTATTATGTCTAGGATTCTACTTGATTCTTGAAAAAGCTCCGAACCGTAAAGTTTATCCAGCTAACCATTAGGTCTTAGTATACTTAGTAAGAATCAAACCGGATTCCTATATCCCCATTTTGTAATTCTGGGGAGAAAGAAACATTGCGACTCATCCTAAACCTCAGACACAGATATAGATTAAGCGATAGCCATTTGCGCAGAGTGCGCGATAGAACAAGTCTAATCGTTCTGTTATCGTATTCCTCCACTTCTCATTTAAATTTCCTTGCGGAAAGTTGTAAAAACAGTAGTTCTAGATTATTTTTTGTCAAATTATCATTTGTCGAAAGTGACAAAAAAGGGATGGATGAGACAAAGAGACACACTATACTTTATCCTTCTTTGCTTCCTCCATTTTTTTACGTAAACTAAGTGGTCTCATATCTGTCCAAACTTCTTTAATATATTCAAGACATTCCTGTTTGAGACCAGTTTTTCCTGCATCTCGCCAACCAGGAGGGTTTTCCCGATAAGATGGCCAAATAGAATACTGTTCTTCATGATTCACAACTACTTTGTAAATTGTAGTATCTTGGGCATCATTGCTACTCATTTTTTTCTCCTAATTAACAGGTAATTGAAATATGTAAATAATGTTAAATTTACATAAAGAGAGTGACAAAACAGGCTACACAGCAGATTCGATAAGCCTCATAGTCCTTTGACTCATTGATAATACTTTTAGTCATTGAGATGATATTCCATTAAGTTAGTGACTAACTTTATACAAGATTGCTTTAAATTGATCCAAGTTTGCTCATACTAGTTGATATAAAATTGCTGTGTCGTCGCTAATAACATTTATACTGTTTGATACAATCAACATATTTTTGTGTTCCTTTACGTCTAATTTGTTCGGTTATCAAACTGAATTGGAATTGATAGAACATTTACTAATTTCTCGAAACTAACTTTTTTGATTGTATAAAGCTGAGAAAAACTTCTAGAAGAATGAATTTAACGAAACTTAGTTGACTTTTCAAATACTTTCAGTCTCAGGAAAATGCAGGTAAGATTATCATTTGATAAGTCTTATTGAGAAAAATAAGCCTATTTTTTCTTCATACAAAGTCCTATACTCTTTACACAGTTAGCCTTTCAAGTTTTTCAACCCTCTTTCAAATAATATTTAAGTTAGTGAGCATATTTATTCAATAACTTTGATACCACGATAACGTAATAAATTTTCTAGAAATGTTAATATATTTGCAATACTAACGTCAACGTTAGTTTGACTGTTTTTAGTATTATAAACTATTATTAAGTTAGTAATATTATTAATTTCTCCAGAATTTATCTTGTTAATTAAAAACGGAAAAAATGGATGTGAAGAAACACTTATACAAAATCCATTTACAGAAACAAAAATTTCATTTTCATCTACTCTCTTCCAAAGAATTATAAGTTTTGGAAAAATTTGAAAATAAGTATCAACTGTTAACATACTACTACAGTTGAAGGATTCAGATTGGGAGATTGATAATGGCCAAAAACCATATCCAGTAAGCATATTTAACCATAGCTTTATACTTGCTCTTTTAATAATTAAAGAATCTATAATACCTTCAAATGTTATTGCTGCTAAACGTATTGATTCTGGCACTTTCTCTACACTTCCCTGTAAATCTTCAGGATTAAAGAAAGATTTGGTGGTAATTTTTTTATGGGCTTTAATGGATACTAAAATGGATAATACTTTAAGATAGGATCTAGTTGCAAGCTTAATTAAAAACTCTTTAATGGAGCTATGATGCCAAATTTTCACTTCTTGATATAGTGTATACCAATTCGGTAATGCTTTAGCTAGTAGCTCTAGAAAATATCTCTTAAAAGAGTTTCCATATAAAATATGGATTTCTTCACAAATAAAAGTTGATAGTGGAATAACAAGGTCATCAGAAATATTTATAGCAAGTACAATTGAAACATCTCCTCCTCTAGAATCTCCTACATGCCATCGATCTGATGGCCAGTACAACATACCACCTGGCTCAGCTTCAAGAAGTGTAGAATCTTCAATAAAGTCTTTATATTCTCTAGCTCTATTTAGCTTTGGATGTTGAACAACAAACTCTGGCTTCCATGTCCTCATCATTTTTGTACCCCTTATAGGAAAATAAAATCCGCTATCCCCATCGTGGTGTACACCAAATGGAGTTGCCTTATAGTTCCCATAAAAAATAGAAAAGAAATGACCATAGTTAAGGTAACCTAATGATTTATATAACTTTTGTAAAAAGTCATAAGTCCAATCCCAGAGATAAGGATTAACTTGTAAACGATCAATAACTAATGTATATTCTCTGCCATTAAGACTAGAGGAAATACGTTTATTATAATTAGTAAAACACAAATCTTTTTTTTTAGGCCAAAGAAAATTTGTTTTCTCAATTTTTTGAAGTGTGCCTTCAATATAGAATCGTGAATCGCTATACATATTATTACATTCATTAACAATTATTGAAAATAGCTCATCCTCTGTAATAGGAGGATTAATAAAAGAGTTTTTTATAGATAAGCATTCACACTCCCAATAATTTAATGCAAATTTGTCCCAGAACTCCTGAGATGAAGCTATTTGTTTAATATTCATATTTCTCACCTTTATTTATACTTACAAACTTTGACTTAGTTTCTATAGTTAAGGTAGAAGACAATATTTTAGAAAAATGGTATGGGTGAAAGTTCTATTTAATAAAACTGTTATGAAAATTTTCTAAACGCTTGTCTAATATTCTCTGATTTCGTACCATATCTTCAATAAAACGGGTATAAGAGATAAGTTTAATGATTAATCGATTGATAACTGAAAAGGGAAAATACATAGGTCTGACTACATCTAGAAATAAAACAACACGGTTGCCATCCGTATCATTCCAGACTTCATGTTGAAAGGTATCATCGAATATCAAACTCTTTCCTTCCTCCCAGTAGCCAAAATCGTTACCAACACGAATTCTACAATTTTCTCTAGGGTGCGGAACTATCAATCCAAGATGGTATCGGATAACACCTTTATAAGGACCGTAATGTTCTGGAATATGTTTATGAGGCAATAGAATGGAAAAGCATGCTGTCTTCATTCCAGGTACTTTTTCGATTAAACGAGTGGTTTCTGGACAGCTTTCACAATTTTTTACTGCTTTGAGCCCGTATGTATAAAATAAATATGCTTTCCATCGATTATCCTTATTTAGATTGTATTGGTCAGGAGAAATATCTTCAAAATTAGGTAGGCAATCTTCGTACTTAAGGACAGCTTCCAATTCTTTACGAATTGTTCTCCAATTAACTTCTAGATTCTCTACCCAATTAAATTGATAGCTTTTATAAAAGGGTGTATCACCAATCAGAGAAAAATATCCAATAACTTTTTCAAACTGAATTTTCAATTGAAAAACAGCTAAGTCAAAGTATGCTTTTACAATTTGTGCCATTTGAACCTCATAAAAACCTTAATTTTTTGATAAGAGTTTTTAGGATTGAGTGGTAGCGAGTAATTTTCTAACTTTCCTATTTAGTGATAATTTCTAAAAAGCTTCAATATTTTACATTTATTACTTGCTTGTCTTACAAGTATCATAGTGCCATATTTGAAATATATTTATCCATATTAAGGTATTTTATTTATGACTAAAAATTTATTTAGAATGTTTTACGTAAGTAAAGCTACGAATATGGACTGTTTAGTATACTTTCTTTACTAATGTAACTACAGGATATGATATTTTCCTATTTATCCTGGTACTTATCATATTCTAGCTTTCCATAATCTAGTTTCACAATCCGATCTGCGAGGTGAAAGTAACGATCATCGTGACTAATTACCAATACAGTCTTGCCTCGGTTCTTCATTTCTGGCAGAAGTTGCTTGTAAAAAAGCTCCTTGAACAGAGGATCTTGGTCTGATGCCCACTCATCGAATAGGTAAAGAGGACGATCCTCCAAATAAGTAGTGAGAAGAGCAAGACGCTTGCGTTGTCCTTGAGATAAATTAGTCGTTGAAAATACTCTATCTTTGATCTGAACTTTATTTTCCAACTGTAATTTAACTAAGTAGTGCTGAATTTGAGCATCAAGGTCAGGACTGACCAAACCAAATAAGCGCTCAAAAAGATAGAAGTCAGAAAAGACTGCTGAAAAGTGCTGCCGATACCACTCTCGATTTTCATTAGTAATAAGTTGATGATCAAGCCAAATCTCCCCAGATTCAGGGATATAAAGTCCAGTAATCAACTTTGCAAGAGTAGATTTACCACTACCATTTCCACCTACTAGAAAAACCAGTTCGCCAGGATGAAAAGTCAAGTCAATAGGTCCCAGAGTAAAATGGCTTTCCTCTTGATCTCCTTGATAGGCATGAGTAATGCTTGAAAGTTCCAAATGTTTCCAGGAGTGCTTTAATTCAAGTTGAATATGAGTTTTAGCCTCGGAATTACTTGCCAAAGACAGACCCATAACTTCAATTTTTTGTAGAGCTACTCTGGCTCTGTTTATAATTGGGAGGTCATCTAATAAAGATGTTATGGATGTCATTAAATAGGTAATTGTCAGAACATAACCAGACAAAGTTGATGGATTAATACTTATTAGATGAGGTAGACCAAAAAGTAGCAAGCTAATTATAGTGAAGAAAAGTAGATGATTCAAAACGGAAACAGTGGCAAACATAGTCAGACTGACAATGTTGTGGTGGCGGTAAGCAGTAGCAGAGCATTGAAGCTCTTCTGATAGAAAGGCTTGTCGGCGCTGACTATGTAATTTAAGTTCCTTAATCCCTTCAATGATGGTGCCAAAGTGTTTAAATAACCTATCTTGCTCCTCACGGGTAATTGCTAACAATATCTTAGCTTTATTTAATATCAATTGAAAGATAAATACTGCCACAACTATCAAAATAAATATTATCAAAAAAACTGATCCAGAAAGCCAATATAAATAAATAAAACATCCCACTATAAATGCTATTTCAATGCAAAGTGGAGGAAGCATTACAAGAGCATTGGATACAGAGTCCACATCGGTTATAAGTGTTGCTAAAAGACGATTAGCACCAATTTTTTCTAAGTGAATTAAAGGGGAAGAAAGAATCCCAGTAGTTAAGCGTATTCGTAGTTTATAGATGGCTTCTTGTGATAAGTGAATTAACAATAATTTAGAAATCATAGTGGATATAAGAACTATCAGTACTAATTCAACAAAACTCCAGGTTAAATGATTTGTTGAAGTGTTATTACTACTGACAACATTATTTATAAGAGCAATAAGTCCAGCCATAGAACTACCACTGAGGAGACCTGTGAAGACTGCAAGTACAACGACAAGCCAAGAAGCTCGCAAGAAAAACCAGATTAAATTCACAAGCAAAAGCCCCCAATGTTACTATTTCGATGAAAGAAAATAGTTTTTTCTATCTCCATCAACATTAAGCTACTAAAGAGTAATTTAAAATATCTATACTAACTGAGCTAGTACTAAACTTTGAAGAGATGAATAAAGTATTTTTGGCAATAATGTCGAATTGTATGTCGATACATTAAAAATGAATCTCCTGTAATAAATCAAGACTAACATTTTGTCATTTACTCTAGTTGAAAGCTATGAAAAATTACTTTTATATAAAATTTATTGCTTCTCATTAACCTACTACTTGAGATATCCCAAACTCAAATTTAGATGCACTTATTCTACTCAGTATCTAATTTCAGCATCTAATTTAGAAACAATTTTCCTGTTTAATAGTTTGGATTCCACGATAACGTAATAATATTTCTAGAAATTTTAGCACTTCTTCAAGACTATATTCAATAATATTATTTCCCTCAGCTATTTTGCTAGAAATCTTTACTAGTTGCTCTATACTTTGAATTTTTTGAGAATTAATATTTTTGATTAAATTTTGGAAAATTGGATTTGAAGAAACACTAAAACAGAGCCCGTTAACAGATACAATCATTTCATTTTTATTTACTTGTTTCCAGAGAATAGTTCTTTTTGGAAATAATTGAATATAATTATCCAGTGTCAATTCCTCATTTAAAGACCCGAATTGAGATTCTGAGAGTGGGTAAAAACCATAACTAGTAAGCCCAGCCAACCATAGCTTTATGCTTGCTTGTTCAAGAATTGAAGAATCTACAGTTCCTTCAAAGGTTGCTGCTGCTAAATGAATTGGTTCTGGTATTTGCTCTGCACTTTCCTGTAAATTATCAGGATTAAAGAAGGCTTTAGTATTAATTTCTTTATGTGGTTTAATTGGTAATAGAGTCGATATTATTATATTACATAATTTAAGGATTATTCTCAAGAAATATTTTTGGAAAGAATCTTTGTAAAGAAAATGTAATTCTTCATATAAAATAGACCAGTAGATTGATACTCTTGTTTTTATCTTTAAAAGATGTCCTCTAAGAGAATTTCCGTAAACAGCTTGAATTTCATCACAAACAAAGTTCAATAGTGGTTGAACAAAATTATTGGAAATATTAGTAGCAAGCACTATTGAAACGTCTCCTCCCTTAGACTCTCCAATATGCCATCGATCCGACGGCCAATACAACATACCCCCTGACTCAGCTTCAAGAAGTGTAGATCCTTCAAGAAATTCCTTATATTCTCTAGCTTTCTTCAGCTTTGGGTGTCGATTAACAAATTCTGGAGTCCATGTTCTTATTGATTTTTGACCTATTATAGGAAAATAGAATGCACCCGTATTTGGATCATCATGTACACCAAATGGAGTTGCTTTGTAGTTTCCATAAAAGATGGAATAGAAATGACCAACATTGAGATATCCCAATGATTTATACAAATTTTGTAGAAAGTCATAAGTCCAATCCCAAAGAGTGCCATTGACTTTAAGACCATCAATGATTAAAACATATTCTTGCACATTGATAATAGATTGAATACGCTGATTATAATCATAAAATGATTTGTCTTCTTTTTGTGGCCAAAGAAGACTTGTTTTTTTTAACTTTTGGCGTTTTCCTTCAATATAAAAGCGTGAGCGCTTATATAAGTCATCATCAAGATTCCAATTATCAACTATAAGTGACAATAATTCATCTGGATTAATAAGAGGATGAATAAAAGAGTCTTTGATAGATAAACACTCACGCTGCCAAGTATTTAATAAAAATGTATTCCAGAACTTCTGAGGTATTCCAGTTTTTGTAGTCGTCATGTTTTTCACTCTAATTTGTAATTGAGCTAGCTTATAAGTATGTTTTATGTATTCATTTTCTCTTAATGAGTTGCCAGCAATATTTCAATCTCTTTTTTTGCTGTGACATAGAAGTCTTTATAAGTGTTTAAGGAAGCTAAATGTTAGCCATAATCACCAGGTATATATCATAATGGCTAACATTTTAAGTTTTTATACGCTTTCCTTTAAAGGTTCAAGAAAACCTCTGCCTTCTAGCGTCTTAAGTTCTATATCTGCGATACATCGAACATTCACATAATTAAGTGTCAAGTGACCAACTATGTGAACTTTACCTGTTTGATTGTCGAAGTCTGCCTCTTCCAATTTAGAAGCATCCCGATCAAGTTTGACGCCTAATTCAGTGCCTCCTCTGGTATTTGTAAATTTAATGTGAACATATCCACGTTCAAGGCTCTCTTTAAAGGCAGCGACTGTTTTTTCAGGGCGTAGACTTGCTTCAACAGGGTGATTTCCTTGCGATAATCGTTCTACAAGTTCGTTCATCATTATCTTTCCTTAAGGTTATTCCAATTTACTAGAAATGAGTTGCTATCGTTCTGATGTATCTTTGTTCGCTGATGCCTCTATGTTCACAGTTTCATACACTGGAATTTCAAACCCTAGTATGTTTTGACAAAAATCTTTCCATTCAGAAGTTATACTATCAAAAATGATGTTTTCGTCTAGGAAAATACCATCTGTTACTACAAAATTTTCTTGTAGATAAAGAAAGTCTTCATCAGTTAATTTTCTATCAACTTCTACTTCCTTTCCATTGATTTCTGTCTTTTCTTTTCTAACATTTTCAGTATTTTCCTTCCACTGTCCAAATTCACGTAACTTCTTAAGTGGGTAAGCTTTACAGTATTTTCCCATCATTGCCATAGTTAGACCTCTTTTAAAATTGATTAACTCAACTTAATATTGAATCTTTTCTCGTTGCCTCATAATCTTATTTCTCAATAGCTAAATGTGGCTTTTTCCAAGCAAGCTTTTAACTTGTTAGCTAAGACCGATACATGAGGTTCTTGAGTTAAAGAGTTGTGACTACCAGGAACTATATGTACATCTATTTGACCAGTAACTAACTGACCCCAACCTAGTTGAGGATCAACATTAGGCGAACGCTCGTTAGTTCGGAAAACAGTAACCTGACCCTCATAGACTTGTGGTATATATTTTTTTGCAGCTTCATAATGAATCTTAGTAATGTGGAGTAAAGAGTAGGCATGAGAAAGTGAGGTTTCTTTGTATAAAGAGTTCTTTTCTGCCAGCTGATTAAACCAAGATTTGAATCGCTCACCTGGATGAATTTGCTGAAAATCATCAGGTAATAATTCTATGAAGGTATTATTGCTTAATGATATAACTTCTTGATTTAACAAAGCTAGTATATCAGCAAAATCTTCATACTCGTTTATATTGCTATTTATTAATGGTGCAGAGGTATCTAGAATGGCTAGCATCGCAATTTTATGACCCTGCTTTTGTAACTGTTGAGCTATTTCAAAAGCAACAAGACCTCCGAAAGACCAACCTCCTAAAAAGTATGGACCTTGGGGCTGGGCAATCAACATTTCTCTAATATAGTGAGATGCTAAAGTCTCTATTTGAGTATACGGTTTTGTCTCTGCATAAATGCCAGGTGCTTGCAGACCATAAAATGGCTGCTCTGAACCTAGATAGTATGCTAGATCAGCATATACAAAAGCACTTCCACTAGCAGAATGTACACAGAAGAAAGGTTTTTTTGAACCAGCAGGTTGAATTGGTACTAAGGATGATTGATGTGAAGAACCTACTTCTATAAGGTTTTCAATACATTCAGCTAAACTTGCCACAGTAGGTTTTTCAAAAAGATTACGTAAAGGTAGTTCTACTTGAAAAACTTCACGCACTCGGAAAATAATTTCGGCAGCTAATAAAGAATGACCGCCTATTTTGAAGAAGTTATCATTAATGCCTACGCGCTTTACTCCAAGGATTTGTGAGTAAAGTCCTGCTAGCATGATTTCAGTTAGAGTGCGGGGTGCGACGTAAGTTGCTTCTATTTGTAAGTGTGCTGAATCAAGTGTAGGTAGTGCTTTACGATCTACCTTGCCATTTGGACTTAGTGGTAATGTTTTCAAGAATACGAATGCTGAAGGCATCATGTACTCAGGTAGTTGCTGTTGTAAAAAGTGGCGCAGTTTATTGATAGATGGTGCAGATCCTTGATTAGTGACTAAATAAGCTACTAGACGCTTGTCGCTAGGAACATCCTCTCGTACAATTACTACACAATTTTGTACTTGTGGGTGTTGCCCTAGTATTGCTTCAATTTCCCCTAGTTCAATGCGGAAGCCACGAATCTTGACCTGCTGGTCAATGCGTCCGAGATATTCAATGTTGCCATCAGCTTTGTAACGACCTAAGTCCCCAGTTTTATATAGCCGTGTACCTAATTCGTGATTGAAAGGATTGGGGATAAACTTTTCTGCAGTCAATTCTGGCTGATTGAAGTAGCCTCGGGCTAGACCTATGCCACCAATGTACATCTCTCCTGTCACTCCAATTGGTACAGGCTGTAAATAAGTGTCCAACACATAGATTTGCCAATCAGGAATCGGATGACCAATTATGCTACCTGAAGTTGTCTGCAAATCAGCAGTTTCTATCGGACAATAAGTAATTTGTATAGTTGTTTCAGTAATGCCATACATATTAATTAGCTGCGGACATTGATCCCCATGACGAGCTAACCAAGGTCTCAAGCTTTGACGTTCTAGGGCTTCGCCACCAAAAACCACCAAACGTAGATTAAGATTTTGAGTTCTATCCATAGACTCCTCAGCTTGAATAAGTTGGCAAAATGCTGAGGGAGTTTGGCTCAGAACTGTCACTTGCTGTGTGCAGAGTGACTCGTAAAATGTTGTGGGTGAACGACTTACTAAGTATGGAACGATAACTAACCGTCCACCATAAAGTAATGCACCCCATATTTCCCAAACAGAAAAATCAAAAGCATACGAGTGGAATAGTGTCCACACGTCACTCTGATCAAAAAAGTGAAACGATGCTTGAGTTGCTTGGAAAAAACTAACAAGATTCAAATGGCTCACTACAACACCCTTTGGTTTACCAGTTGAACCGGAAGTGTAAATAACATAGACAGCATTTTCAGGTGTTGTCTCACTTGTAGGATTATTCTCACTTTCAAATGCGACTCTACTAAACTTGTCATCTAAACAAATAATCTCAGCATTGCATTTTGGTAACCCTTCCACTAGTCGTTGCTGTGTCAATAGCACTGATACTCGGGCATGATTGAGCATGAAAGCTAAGCGATCTTGAGGATAAGCAGCGTCTAAAGGTATATAGGCTCCACCCGCTTTGAGAATCCCTAGCAATCCTACTATCATCTCTAAAGAGCGTTCTAGGCACAGACCAACTAGTACCTCCGGTCCAACTCCTAAACTTTGGAGGTGATGGGCTAGTTTATTTGCACAGGCGTTTAGTTCTCTATAGGTCAACTGTTGCTGTTCAAAGACAACTGCGACAGTATCTGGCGTTTTTTCTACCTGAGCTTCAAACAGCCGATGAATGCACTGATGGTGTGAAAATTTTAATTGTTTATTGTTCCATTCTACCAGAAGTTGGTGCTGTTCGTGTTCACTCAACAACGACAAATTAGAAATATGTTTGTCAGGATGAACAGCAATATCTTCTAGTAATATCTGTAGATGTTCCAACATCCGATTGATGGTATTAACATCAAATAAATCTGTATTATATACAAATCCCCCAATCAACCCTTGCTCTGTTTCTTGTATTGATAAGGATAAATCAAATTTTGCTGTTTGAGTGTTCATTTCTATAAAATGCAACTTTAAATCTGATACTTGCCGAACTGAGGTTGGTAGATTTTCAAAAGCAAACAATACTTGGAATAGTGGATTGTGGCTTAAATCCCGCTCAGGTTGGAGTTCTTCTACTACCTTCTCAAACGGTAAATCTTGATGACCATACGCCTCTAAGGTTACTTCTCGTACCTGCTGCAACAGTTCTCTAAAACTTGGATTATTTGATAGGTTAGTGCGTAGCACTAAAGTATTCGCAAAGAAGCCAATTAGTCCTTCGAGTTCCTTATAGTTGCGACCAGCAATCGGCGAACCGACAATAATATCTTTCTGATTAGTATAGCGGTAAAGCAACACTTTAAATGCTGCTAGTAAAGTCATAAATAGAGTAACGTCCTCACTACTGCTCAAAACTTTGAGTGACTTAGATAAGTGAAGAGGTAGTATAAATGATTTTGTTGTTCCTCGATAAGTTTGGACTGATGGTCGAGGTCGATCAGTAGGTAGTTGTAGCAATAAAGGAGCACTATCAAGTTGTTGTTTCCAGTAAGTTAGTTGTTTCTCAAGCACTTCACCTTGCAACCATTGGCGCTGCCAAATTGCAAAATCGGCATATTGAATTGGTAGAGGTGGTAGTGGAGAAGCACTACCATTACACAAAGCTTGGTAGAGCTTTGTTAATTCCTCAATTAGTATCCCCATAGACCAACCGTCTGAGACAATATGATGCATTGTCAAGAGCAAGATTTGTTTTTGGGAACTCACTTGTAGTAGTTTAGTCCGTAATAATGGACCTTGAGCTAAATTGAAAGGTTGTTGTGCTTCCTCACTAGCCAACCGCACTATCTCGACTTGCTGTTGCAATTCTGGTAGTGCTTGCAAGTTAACAACTGGCAGCGATAAGGTTAGTTGGGGGGCGATTATTTGAACAGGTTGCCCTTTCACTGTTAGAAAAGTAGTTCGTAAAACCTCATGACGACGCACAAGCTCATTGAGACTTTTTTGCAGTCCAGCTATATTCACTATTCCGCTCAAATCATATGTTGTGAAAATGTTGTAAAAAGGACTATTAGGATATAACTGATCGAGAAACCATAGCCTAGCTTGTGCAAAGGAAAGCTGGCAAAGGTCATCTTCTTTCCTCCGAGGAATTGTTTGTATCCCTGATGCTTGTATTCCTTTTTTCTTAAGTAAAAGCTTTAAAAGCTCACGTTTTTCTGGGGAGAAATTGGTTATTTGATCGCTAAAATCGGTCATATTGTCTAATTAAGCTTTATCTGTGATACAAAAGTAAATCAGTTATCTACTGTTACCCTTATCCTTAATATCTTTCCTTTAACAAAACTAAATTGATTAGCAATTTATTGCTCATTATTTGTTGATTCCAAAAGCAAAATTTTTACTTCGTCTTCTGACAATTGCTTTAATTCTTTGAATGCCATAGCAATTTCTTCAACAATTTCGGGGTCGCCCCAGATATGTATCATTGCATTCACTAAGGCTTCCACTGTTGGTTCTTCAAATAAAGAGCGTAGAGGTAGTTCTACCTGAAAAATTTCCCGTATACGAGAAATGACTTGGATTGCTAAAAGTGAATGCCCCCCTAGCTCAAAAAAGTTATCATGAATGCCGATTTGTTCGAGACTAAGAACCTGTTGCCAAACTTCTGCCACAACTTCCTGCGTTGCAGTTTGAGGTAGCACCAAAATTTCTTCTAGTTGAGGTCTAATAGAGTCAGGAACAGGTAAAGCCGGACGGTCAATCTTGCCATTGGGAGTCAGTGGCAGTGCCTGCACAAAGACAAAAGCAGAAGGCAACATATAATCAGGCAACAACTGTTGCAAAAACTGACGCAACTGATGAGTCGAAGGAGAGGATTGTTGCTCAGCAATCACATAAGCCACTAAACGTTTGTCTCCTGGGACATCCTCCCGTAAGAGCACGACATTGTCCCGCACAAGTGGATGTTGCGCTAACAGAGCCTCAATTTCTCCCACCTCCACACGGAAACCCCGCAGTTTCACCTGCTGATCAATACGACCAAGAAACTCAATATTACCTTGGCTTGAATAGCGTGCCAGATCACCTGTTCTGTACAACCTTGCCCCTACTTGTGCACTCCAAGGGTTGGGAAGGAATTTTTCTGCTGTTAAATCCGGACGGTTAAAGTAGCCTCTGGTTAAGCCATCACCACCAATATACAGTTCTCCAGGAACACCAATTGGAAGTAGTTGCAGATGCTGGTCTAAAATGTATACCTGAGTGTTGGCAAGCGGACGACCAAGTGGTAGCTGCACTAACTGTTGCTGCAAGCCAGGAGTCAGTTTGTACACTAACGAAGTAATTGTCGTCTCCGTCAAACCGTAGACATGAACCAGTGGAATATTAAACTCCTGCCAACTAGCAACTCTTTCCGGCAAGACTTGTTCTCCACCCATGAGCACAAAACGCAGGCAATCCGGAGGTCGTTTTTGAGTGGCACATAGCTGATAAACCCACTCATGCCAGTAAGCTGTAGTCATTTCTAATGTTGTCAACTGATGAGTCTGTATCAGTTGCTCAAGGTCTGCAATTGTACCCAGCCACCGTTGCTCTGGGAGGACAACAGTCGCACCGCTCAACCAAACAGGCAGCAGTTCTTCTAAAGTGACATCAAAACTCAGCGATGCCAGTTGTGGCATTCGGTCGCTAGCTTGTATTCCCAATGCTTGGATGATGGCAAAGGTGTAGTTGACCAAACTACGATGTTCTACCAGCACACCTTTGGGATTGCCTGTTGAACCTGATGTGTAAATGACATAAGCTAAGTTGTCTGCTGTGACATCAGTATTGAGATTATCTCGATTGTACAAGCTGAAATTGTGCCAGTCAGTATCCAAGCAAATGAATTGTGCTGAGTGTTGTGGTAGCCTATCAACTAAGTGTTGCTGTGTCAGCAAGACAAGCACTTGAGCATCTGCCAGCATAAAAGCTAAGCGTTCTGGTGGATAAGCTGAGTCTAGGGGAATGTATGCTGCACCTGCCTTGAGAATGGCTAGCATTGCTACAACCATTTCAAAAGAAGTGTCTATACACAGTCCTACTCTGTGATCTGGTTTGACTCCCAGAGAATGCAAGTAATGTGCCAATTGATTTGCACGACTATTAAGTTGTGAGTATGTCAGGCACTGGTCTTTGTGCACCACAGCCACAGCATCAGGGGTTTGAGCCACTTGCGCTTCAAACAACTGATGAATGCACACTTGGTCTGGATAATCTATTACAGGGTGATTCCACTCCGCCAGCAACTGATGGTGCTCAGCTTCGGTCAAGAGGGGTAAGTCTGCAAGGCTTTGCTCAGGAGCCGCAACAATCCTTTCTAGCAAGTTCTGGAAATGCCCCAACATCTGGGTAATGGTGGCAGAGTCAAACAAGTCTATATTGTACTCAATATTGCCGTACAGACCCTCTGGTGTCTCTGCTAAGTCAACCGTCAAATCAAACTTTGCTGTTTGGTTATTTACTTCCAAAGTGCTTAACGTTAAGTTAGAAGTTTCTAACTGCTGTATTGGAGCATTCTGAAGGCTAAACATCACCTGAAAAAGCGGAGTATAGCTTAAGTTCCTTTCAGGCTGGAGTTCTTCTACTAGCTTCTCAAATGGCAAATCTTGGTGAACATACGCCCCTAAGGTCACCTCCCGCACTCGCCGTAGCAGTTCCCTAAAACTTGGGTTACCTGATAAGTTAGTACGCAGAACTAAAGTGTTAACAAAAAAACCGATAAGTTCTTCAATTTCTCTCCGATTGCGACCAGCAATCGGGGATCCGACAACAATGTCTTCCTGACCAGTGTAACGATAAAGTAATACTTTGAATGCTGTTAACATGGTCATAAACAGTGTGACGTTCTCTTTTCGGCTTAGAGCCTTGAGGGCTTCTGATAACCGAGGAGATAGGGCAAGTGTTTTGCGCGCGCCACGGTAGGTTTGTACGAGTGGTCGAGGTCGGTTACTGGGCAGTTGTAATATCGGAGGTATTTTATCTAGTTGCTGTTTCCAGTAAGACAACTGGGATTCTAGGACTTCACCCTCTAGCCATTGGCGTTGCCAAGCAGCAAAATCGGCGTATTGGATCGGTAGTGGTGGCAGTGGAGAAGCGCTTCCATCACAAAAAGCTTGGTACAGTATTGCTAGTTCTCGAACAAGTATCCCCATAGACCAACCATCTGAGACGATATGGTGCATTGTTAAGAGGAAAACGTGTTCTTCAGAATTTAGCTTGAGCAGTTTGGCACGTAGCAATGAGCCTTGAGCCAAATCAAAGGGCTGTTGTGCTTCCTGAGTTGCCAGCCGCAACACTTCAGCTTGTTGTTGTACCTTTGGTAGTAGTTGCAGGTTTAAGATTGGTAACGACAAGGTCAGTTGTGGTGCGATCGCCTGTACGGGTTGTCCTTTGACAGTTAAAAAGTTAGTACGTAAAACTTCATGACGGTGTACAAGTTCATTGAAACTTTGTTCCAATGCCGCGACGTTGAGTGTCCCTTTCAGGCGTAACGCAGTGTGGATATTATAGAAGGAATTGCTAGGTTCTAACTGGTCGAGAAACCATAACCGTTGCTGAGCAAAAGATAGAGATAAGTTTTTTTCTCGTGAGATATTTAGTATAGGCGGCGCTTGTAAACCTAAATCTGTCCGTTGCTCTGTCTCAATACTCTCAGCTAGTTCAGCTAAAGTAGGGTGTTCGAATAAGCGGCGTAAGGGTAGTTCTACATGAAAGGTGTCACGTATACGTGACATAACCTGAGTAGCTAACAAAGAGTGCCCACCTAATTCAAAGAAATTTTGAGAGACACTCACTCGTTCCAGTTTAAGAACTTCAGCCCAAATGTCTGCTAGCATATCCTCCAGTGGTGTTTTAGGGGCAACAAAGGTTTCACTAACTCCCAAATCTTGGCTAGCTTGGTCTGGTTTTGGCAGAGAGCGGCGATCCACTTTTCCACTAGGGGTCAAGGGCAAAGCATCTAACTGCACAAAAGTTGATGGCACCATGTAGTCAGGTAATTTCGCTTGCAGGAAGTGACGCAAATCAGCAGTCGCCACTGTATGCTCCTGATTAAGAACAACATAGGCTACTAAACTCTTGTAACCAGAATTATCCTCGCAAGCTGTAATGACGCTTTCCTTGACAGTAAGGTGTTGACTCAGGGCTGCCTCCACTTCTCCCAACTCAATACGGAAGCCTCGGAGCTTGACCTGAAAGTCCTTTCTGCCCATAAATTCAATGCTGCCATCTGGCATTAGACGACCCATATCTCCCGTGCGGTAAATTCGTTTATTTCCGCCTTTTGGATCGGGTAAGAATACTGCACGTGTTATCTTCGGTTTTTGCCAATAGCCTAGCGCAACATAAGCACTCTTTATGGCAATTTCACCGTAGACTTCTGTCTCTTCGCCTGACTCATTTAGCAGTAAAATTTCAGTTTCTTCAACCGGATAGCCGACAGGAACAGCATTTTTAGTAATCTCTGTCTGTTTATTGATAAAATACTGTAAACTAACTGTTGATTCTGTAGGTCCTAAACCATTAACAAAAATACATTCTGGAGAGAAATACTTTTTATATAGGTCAACATCTTTCTTGTAAACCTCTTCTCCTCCTAGGACAAGTAAACGGATCTCAGAAAACTGCTCTGTTCCATTTAAAGTATTGAGAAAGTGTCTATAAACAGTCGGTGTAGAGTGATAAATTGTAATTTCTTGTTGAATTAACCATTGGGATAAATTCAATAAACCTTCCTCTTTTACATCAAATAGATATAGAGTTGCACCATTCAACAAGGAACCAAAGATATCCATCACTGCAGCATCAAAACTGTAAGATGAGAGCAGCGTCAGCTTATCATTTGCAGAGATATGAAGGTTATTAGTATAGCATTGAATAAAATGCAGAACATTACGATGGTTCTGCATAACTCCTTTTGGTTGTCCCGTAGACCCAGAAGTATAAAGTATATAGGCTATGGCATCTAACGATTTTGGAAGTTTAATATCATTAAAGAAATCAACTAGATCTATATCGTCAAGATTTATGATTACGAATGTATCTTGACTCAATTCTTGAGCATAAGCAAGATTCTTATTATTAGTCAAAATAGCACTTACTTGTGAATCTTGCAGGATGTAATTTAGCCTTTGTAAGGGATAATTAGGGTCTAGCGGAACATAAGTTTTGCCAGCTTTTAGCACACCTAGTAAAGCAGCAATCATTGGTGCATCATGTTCAAACAACAGGGCTATTCTTTCTTCTGCAATGCCATATTGTCTCAAGATAATTTGAGCAATACTATTTGCTACCTGATTTAATTGGCTATATGTCCACTCAAAATGTTTGCTCTTAACTGCTAAGTTCTGTGGATAAAGTTTTACCTGTTGTTCAAAACGGGTCGTGATAGATTGCTCAATTTCTTCTTTTTGAAATTCTGTAAATGATTTAACTGGATGAATAGAGTTACGACATACAGACAGGTAGTGACGTTCTGTCTCAGTTAAGAGTGATAAAGTAGAGATTTGCTTTTCTGGATGACTAACAATATTTTCCAATAAAGTTTGGAAATGCTTTAATAGTCTACTGATAGTTGTATCGTTAAATAAGTCAGTATTATAGTTAACTATACCAAGGAGTCCTTGATTGGTTTCTATCCAATGAAAATTTAAATCAAGCTTTACTGTCCTCGTATTAATGTCTACTGGGGTTAATTTCAAATTCGAAAGTTCCAAATCTGATATGGGAGCATTCTGTAAGACAAACATGATCTGGAACAGAGGAGTGTAACTGAGATTACGCTCTGGCTGAATTTCCTCCACTAATTTCTCGAAAGGTAGGTCCTGGTGGGTATATGCCTCTAGAGCTACTTCTCGTACCCGCGTTAGTAATTCTTGAAAACTGGGATTACCAGATACATCGACACGTAAAACTAAGGTATTTAGGAAGAAACCGATTAACGCCTCAATTTCAGCATGGTTGCGGCCCGCAATTGGTGAACCAAGAACAATATCATTCTGACCAGTGTAGCGATAAAGTAATACATTAAATGCCGCTAGTAGGGTCATGAAAAGGGTAGCATTCTCTCGTTGACTCAACTCATGAAGCGCCTGAGATAGATCTAGCGATAGTAGTAAAGACTGTGTTGCTCCCCGATAAGTTTGAATTGCAGGACGTGGGCGATCGCTCGGTAACTCTAACACAGGAGGAGCACCTGTCAACTTTTGCTTCCAGTAGTTCAGTTGAGTTTCCAACACTTCACCCTGTAACCACTGTCGCTGCCAAACTGCAAAGTCAGCATATTGAATGGGGAGTTCTGGTAAAGGGGAAGTTTTTCCTTCAGTGAAAGTAGAATATAGAGTTGTTAACTCACGAACAAGTACTCCAGTTGACCAAGCATCAGAGATAATGTGGTGCATTGTGAGCAGCAGGATATGTGCCTTTTGACTAAGATGCAACACCATCACTCGTAGTAAAGGACCATTGTTTAAATCAAAGGGCTGCTGAGCTTGGTTTGTTGCTAGATGTTGCACTTGGACTGATTGCTGCTCTTGGCTAAGTTGTCCTAAGTCTATGAGCGAGAAAAGAAAAGTTGGCTCAGGTGCAATGACTTGGACAGGATGACCATCTGCTACTGAAAAGGTTGTCCGTAGGACTTCGTGACGTCGTACAATTTCCTGCAAAGCCATTTTGAGTGCGGCGACGTCTAGTAGACCATCCAAGCGTACAGCAGCAGGAATGTTGTAACTAACACTGTCTGTTTCCAGTTGGTATAAAAACCAGAGTCGTTGTTGGGCAAATGATAAGGGTAAGTTTGCATCCCGAGGAACAGGTTTAATGGGAGGTAGTGGCTGGTTTTGGTGTTCTCCACAAGTCGCGTCAATATGTTCGCTTAGTCTTGCCACTGTAGAATGTTCAAATAAACTACGCAGAGGTAGCTCTGCTAATAAAGATTTACGCACTTGCGAGACAACTTGTGTAGCGAGCAGAGAATGACCACCTAAGTCAAAAAAGTTATCGTGAATCCCTACTTGTTTCACCCCTAAAACTTTAGCCCAAATTGCAGCCACGACTTCTTCAGTGGGTGTGCGTGGACCAACAAAACCAACATCTAAATCACTTCCAGAGTGTTCTGGTGCTGGTAGAGCACGATAATTTATTTTGCCGTTGGAGGTTAAGGGCAAGGCGTTCAAGAAGATAAAGGCAGAAGGCACCATGAACTCAGGTAACTTCTGTGCAAGGAAGTGACGCAGTTCAATTGTAGTAGGAGTATGCTCTTGATTTGAGACAATGTAAGCAACTAAGCGCTTTTGTCCGGGTTGGTCTTGCCGTGCCATCACCACTGCTTGCTGTACCTGCGGATTTTGAACTAAAGCTGCCTCAATTTCCCCCAGTTCAATGCGGAAGCCACGAATCTTGACTTGTTGGTCAAGACGAGTGAGAAACTCAATATTACCATCTGCAGAGTAACGTGCTTGGTCTCCAGTTTTGTACAATCTTGCCCCGTCTTCTTGACTAAAAGGGTTGGGAATAAATTTCTCTGCAGTTAACTCAGGATTGTTCAGGTAACCTCTAGCTAAAGGGACACCGCCAATGTACAACTCACCCGATACACCGATAGGAACTAGTTGAAGATGACTATCCAAAATGTAAATTTGTGTGTTGGCGATCGGGCGACCTATTGGAACTGACCCTACCTTAGAGGAATTAGCTGGCACTTGATAGACGCAACATCCAACCACAGTCTCTGTTGGACCGTATTCATTAACTAAAGTGGTATTAGGACTAAATTCTTGCCAGAAACTAAGATTTGCAGCTAAAAGGTTTTCGCCACCAATAATTAAAGCTCTAGTACTGTTGAGTATTTCTTGAGGAGATAATTGTAAGTTGAGTAATTGCAGATGCGCTGGTGTTATTTTGACCAAGCTAAAGTTTTGTCCTTTTCGTAAAGCAGCGCATAAGTTCTCACCGTTAACATCTTCAGGAAGAAGTTGCACTTGGCGTCCTACTAACAGAGGTGTAAACAACCCTGTGATTGTTAGATCAAAGCAAATTGAAGAGTGAACAGGCGTTCCCTGTCCAACTTCGACTGAATATCCTTGTAGACACCAAGTTAGGTAATTTATAAGACCACGGTGATTAATTAAAGTGCCTTTGGGATTACCTGTTGAGCCAGAGGTGTAGATGACATAAGCTAAGTTCTCAGGTATTGCTCTATTAATAGGATTGTTCTGAGTTGCCTGAGCAATTACTGCCCAGTCTGTATCTAAACAAACTAAGTGTGTCCAATAAGTTGGTAGTTCCTCGACTAGATGCTGTTGGGTTAACAGTACTGGTACTTGTGAATCTTCCAACATAAAGGCTAAACGTTCCAATGGGTATCTTGCATCTAACGGTACATAAGCTCCACCAGCTTTAAGAATACCTAACAATCCTATTACCATCTCTAAAGAGCGCTCTACACATATACCCACCAGCACCTCTGGTCCTACTCCTAAGCTTTGTAAGTAATGAGCCAGCTGATTAGCACGAATGTTTAACTCTTGGTATGTTAGCTGCTGGTCTTCAAAAACTATTGCTACTGCATTAGGGGTTCGTTCTACCTGAGCTTCAAATAACTGATGGATGCACCTATCTTGAGGATACTCAGCCTGAGTATCATTCCACTCGATAAGCAATTGATGTTGTTCAGCCTTGCTCAGAAGGCAAAAATCCGACAAACGTTTCGTAGGGTGGGCAATGATGTCTTCTAGCAGCGTCCGCAAATGCTCTAGTAGCCGAGTGATGGTCGTGTCATCAAACAGATCTGTATTGTACTCTAGTACTCCTTCTATCCCCTGCTCTGTCTCTTGGAGTGATAAAGTCAAATCAAACTTTGCTGTGTTGACGTTGACTTCCACTGGACTCAGAGCCAGTCCTGGTAGTTCTAATGCTTGCACAGGGGTATTCTGGAGAACAAATTTTACCTGGAAGAGCGGTGAATAACTTAAATGACGTTCTGGGTTAAAAACCTCTACAAGTTTCTCAAATGCCAAGTTTTGGTGAGCATAAGCTTCCAAAGCAACTTTACGTACTTGTATAAGTAAATCTTGGAAAGTTGGGTTACCTGAGAGATCCGTACGTAATACTAGCTGATTAACAAAGAACCCAATAAGTCCCTCAATTTCGTTAAGATTACGATTGGCTATATCAGTACCCACTAAGATATCATTCTGACCAGTGTAGCGATAAAGTAATACATTAAATGCCGCTAGTAGGGTCATGAAAAGGGTAGCATTCTCTCGTTGACTCAACTCATGAAGCGCCTGAGATAGATCTAGCGATAGTAGTAAAGACTGTGTTGCTCCCCGATAAGTTTGAATTGCAGGACGTGGGCGATCGCTCGGTAACTCTAACACAGGAGGAGCACCTGTCAACTTTTGCTTCCAGTAGTTCAGTTGAGTTTCCAACACTTCACCCTGTAACCACTGTCGCTGCCAAACTGCAAAGTCAGCATATTGAATGGGGAGTTCTGGTAAAGGGGAAGTTTTTCCTTCAGTGAAAGTAGAATATAGAGTTGTTAACTCACGAACAAGTACTCCAGTTGACCAAGCATCAGAGATAATGTGGTGCATTGTGAGCAGCAGGATATGTGCCTTTTGACTAAGATGCAACACCATCACTCGTAGTAAAGGACCATTGTTTAAATCAAAGGGCTGCTGAGCTTGGTTTGTTGCTAGATGTTGCACTTGGACTGATTGCTGCTCTTGGCTAAGTTGTCCTAAGTCTATGAGCGAGAAAAGAAAAGTTGGCTCAGGTGCAATGACTTGGACAGGATGACCATCTGCTACTGAAAAGGTCGTCCGTAGGACTTCGTGACGTCGTACAATTTCCTGCAAAGCCATTTTGAGTGCGGCGACGTCTAGTAGACCATCCAAGCGTACAGCAGCAGGAATGTTGTAACTAACACTGTCTGTTTCCAGTTGGTATAAAAACCAGAGTCGTTGTTGG
This sequence comes from Nostocales cyanobacterium HT-58-2, assembly GCA_002163975.1. GTDB lineage: Bacteria > Cyanobacteriota > Cyanobacteriia > Cyanobacteriales > Nostocaceae > HT-58-2. The sequence goes on from CP019636.1 coordinate 2,383,918, forward strand.
GCAAATGATAAGGGTAAGTTTGCATCCCGAGGAACAGGTTTAATGGGAGGTAGTGGCTGGTTTTGGTGTTCTCCACAAGTCGCGTCAATATGTTCGCTTAGTCTTGCCACTGTAGAATGTTCAAATAAACTACGCAGAGGTAGCTCTGCTAATAAAGATTTACGCACTTGCGAGACAACTTGTGTAGCGAGCAGAGAATGACCACCTAAGTCAAAAAAGTTATCGTGAATCCCTACTTGTTTCACCCCTAAAACTTTAGCCCAAATTGCAGCCACGACTTCTTCAGTGGGTGTGCGTGGACCAACAAAACCAACATCTAAATCACTTCTAGAGTGTTCTGGTGCTGGTAGCATTTTGCGATCTATCTTGCCATTTGGACTGAGTGGCAATTCCTCTAAAAATACAAATCCTGAAGGCACCATGAACTCAGGTAACTTCTGTGCAAGGAAGTGACGCAATTCAATTGTAGTAGGAGTATGCTCTTGATTTGAGACAATGTAAGCAACTAAGCGCTTTTGTCCGGGTTGGTCTTGCCGTGCCATCACCACCGCTTGCTGTACCTGCGGATTTTGAACTAAAGCTGCCTCAATTTCCCCCAGTTCAATGCGGAAGCCACGAATCTTGACTTGTTGGTCAAGACGAGTGAGAAACTCAATATTACCATCTGCAGAGTAACGTGCTTGGTCTCCAGTTTTGTACAATCTTGCCCCGTCTTCTTGACTAAAAGGGTTGGGAATAAATTTCTCTGCAGTTAACTCAGGATTGTTCAGGTAACCTCTAGCTAAAGGGACACCGCCAATGTACAACTCACCCGGTACACCGATAGGAACTAGTTGAAGATGACTATCCAAAATGTAAATTTGTGTGTTGGTGATCGGGCGACCTATAGGGACAGTTTGTCGTTGGCTTTTTGATTCGCAAGTCCATGAGGTGACATCAATGCAGGTTTCCGTCGGTCCGTAGAGATTGTACAGTTGTGCATCTAATCTTGAAGCAAAACTCTTGTAAAGTTCTAAAGGTAAAGGCTCACCGCCACAGTACACAGAGCGCAGACATCGGCACTTCTCCAGTGTCGGTTGTGTCAATAGCATTTGCAGCATTGAAGGCACTAGTTGCAAGATTGTGATCTCGTGTTGGGTGATCGCCTCAACTAGATATACGCTGTCTTTATGACCCTGTGGTTGAGCCATGACCAATTGTGCACCAGCAATCAGTGGTGCATACAATTCCCAACCTGAGGCATCAAAACTAATAGAAGTTTTGTGTAAAACTTTGTCTGCTGTAGTCAATGGCCAAGTTGTCCTCATCCAAAGCATATGGTTACATAGTGCTTGATGAGAAATCATCACACCTTTGGGTGTTCCTGTTGACCCTGAGGTGTAGATTGTGTAAGCTAAATTCTCAATAGAAACTTCAGTTGTAAAGTTTTGTGTACTGTAAGTGGTAATCGCTGCCCAATCGCTATCTAAGCAAACAAGTTGTGCTGAGTGGTTGGCAAGAGTTTCTACCAGTCGTTGTTGAGTTAGCACTACAGGAACTGGGGCATCGTTTAACATCAAAGCTAGACGTTGTTGAGGATAAGCAGGGTCTAGCGGTACGTATACTCCTCCTGCTTTGAGAATACCCAATAGCCCAACAAGCATTTCAACAGAGCGCTCTGCACAGATACCTACGTGTACTTCTGGTCCTACACCTAATGTTTGTAGATAATGGGCTAGCTGGTTGGCACGTGCGTTCAACTCCCGGTAAGTTAACTGCTCTGGTTCAAAAACAACGGCGATTGCATCAGGAGTTTTTTCAACTTGTTCTTCTATCAGTTGATGAATGCATTTGTTGCTAAAGTCACTTGTTTTGGTGTTGTTGAACTCAACTAATAGCTGCTGTTTCTCAGCATCACCCAATATCTTTAATTCAGCGATGGCAACATCAGGGGAGTTGAGAGCGTTTACTAAGAGTGTATGAAATTGTCTAGCTATACAATTAATATCTTCTCGACAAAAGAGATTAGAGTCATAATGAAACTCTAGGTTGAGACAGTTATCTTGCTCTACGCACAGTAGTTTCAATTTAAATTTATCAATGCAACTATATAATTTATGAATAGAAAATGTAACATTTTCGATAGAATACGGTGTTGGATATTTTTCAAAGTCAAAGCAAAAAGGTAAGAAGGGGAAATCTATTTCTGTGGTATGGTTAATATTTTCTCTAATTTGTTTCCAACTAAAACACTCTTGCCATTTGTCAATTTCTTGTGTTGCTTTCTGAACGTGTTTTAAAAGTTCACTAAATAAAATATTTTCTTCTAAATGATAATGAATGGGTAAATATTTAGCAAGTAGTCCTAGTACTTCTTCTAAATCCTCATCTGTTCTGCCATTGCACGCAGTTCCTACAACAATGTCAGAATGTTCAATGAGTTGCCATAGTAGAATTAGCCAACAGGACAGTAAAAATACGGGAATCGTTGTCTCATGCCGAGCCACAATTGCTTGCAGCTTAGATAATTTTTCAGGAGTTACTTGTAAAGCTAGAAACTGTGGTTCAAATCTTAGGTTACCAAATGATTGGTTTTCGCAAGCCAGTTTTAAATTGAAAATATTTGAGATATCTTGCTTTTGCCAGTATTCGCTACCTATCTCTCCATCCTCTGATTCTAGTAATTCATTCTGCCATTCTGAGATAATAATATACTGTATTGGTAGATCGGAAACTTCTTTATTATGCAAACATTCTGCGTAAGAATGACTGATTGCAGTCATGAGATTTTTGAGTGTTACTGTGTCTGCACACAAAGCTGGCAAGCTGAGCAACAGTAAATACTTGTGTACTGACAAAGTTATCAAGGATGTGTGCAATGATGAACTGCGTGTAAAGTTGAGAAACTGTTGATTAGCCTCACTGAGCAGAGTAGCTATCCTTACTTGTTGTTCTTGGGTTTCTAAACAGCTTAAATCATAATGATGAATTGAAAGTAAATGTTTATCAGCTATGACCTGAATTGGAATGTTCATTTCAGGTAAGCAGTGAAAACTGGTGCGGAGAATTTCATGTCGATTTATGACGTTCTCTAAAGCTGCTTTTAGTATATTGATACTAAGATTACCTTCAATGAGAATAGCACACTGAGAGTGATAAGCTAAGCTCTGGTCAACTTGTTGTAATAACCACAGATGCTCCTGCTGAGGAGAAAGTTGATAACCTGTGGTAACCTTTTGTGTATCCATACAACTATTGCTCCTCACTAAATATTTCTGTAACTGTAGGGTTCAGACATCCCAAACAGAACTCTTCTTGGTCCTACAAATGGTCTACGTGAATGTGCTGTGAGCATATTGTCCAGCATCAGAATATCCCCTGATTTCCAACGAAAAGCAACTGCTTCGTCTAAGTAAGCCTGGCGCAGCTTGTTTAAAACTGAAGGCTCAATCGGCGAACCATCACCATAGTAGGTATTGTTGGGCAAATTTTCTTCTTTAAACTCTGCTAACAACGTCTCACGCATTGGTGATTCTAGAGTTGATACGTGAAAGAAAGTTGCGTGATTAAACCAGACGTGTTCACCAGTTTGAGGATGAGTGGCTATAGCCTCACGAATCTGACTGGTTTTTAGGCGATCGCCATCTTTCCATTCAAATTCAATGTCATTACAACGGCAGTATTCCTCAACCTTGATTCGTTCGGTGGTTTGAAAGACAGTTTGCCAAGAAAGACCAAACCCATCACCATAGTTTCGGACGTACATCCACTTTTTTTCTCTAAAACGCTCTACAATTTTTGGATCAATATGTTGTAAAACTCTTCGGCAATCAGCAATAGGTGTTTCTCCTCCTTCCTCTGCAGGTGTAACACAGAAGAAGAAAAGTTTCATAGGCCACGTATGGGAGTAAGAGTGTTCATTATGTGGAAATATACTATGCTTAGCTGGGTAGTCAGTTGAGGTGTAAACATGACCACTGACTTGACTTCGTGGTGAGGAACGCTCACGATACTCTAATAACCCTCCAGAAATGGTTTTAATGAACTCTTCAAACTCTGTTATTTTTTGTACTTCAAAGTTGCGGAAAAGTATCGCTCCATGTTTCAGTAACTGACTTTTAAGCAAATCTTGATTTTTGTCAGCCCAAGCAATGAGATTGACTCCCTTAATAGCGGGTTTAATGACTAAAGGGATAGTTGTTGTAGGTGATAGTGTTTCAGTTTCAATTAATCCTTCTGATAGCACACTAATACCCTTTGGTTTAATAGTTCCCTGCTTAGTAAACCATGCCTTCTTCTTGTTTAAATTTGCTTGTTCTGGTAACTTCATAGTTATATCTATGCTTATAGGATAAGAAGCTATTTACTAAAATAAAAAACTGACTTGAAGATTTTGTAGAGAAAGTACTAGCTGATTAGAACAAAGAAATTATAATTTTTCAATCAAAGATTTAATAATTAAAGACTACATTGATTAAGACAGATCGCATAAATTTTATTTAAATTTTGGTGCTTTTAATATTTCATAATTGTATTGAATATTTTTTATTTTCTCATGATTATTGATTATAAAATATAATTACTTGTAATATATATTTTTGATAGAAAATTTAATTTTTAAACATTATCAAGATATATATTTCCTTTTCACCTTATTGAGAATTGAAAAAAGTTTGATTGGTATATATACTAACTAAAATGCTTATCCTCAGCGTACCAAGAGTTTATATTCTATAGAAATCTAGCTAGTACTGCTGAGCATTCATACTTAGATTAGTCGTCTCTACTGTAAACCACTAATAGGTTTTGGTTTAATACTCTTTAACTTTCTACTACGACTCGCTCTAAACTCTTTATGTTTCGCACTGCGTCGTTGAAAGTCTGCCTCAACAAGTATTTCTTTTAAAATATTTAACTGAGTGTTAGGTTGTATGATAATAGCGTTTAAAAGAGTTTGAAAATGTTCTATCAATTTGTTCATTGTATCAGAACGAAACAAATCTGTATTATAACGTAATAATCCAATCAGTTCTTGTTCTGTATCTATAATATATAGGCTTATATCAAATACCGTTGTTCCACTATCAATTTTCAAAGGACTAATTGTTAAACCTAACAACTCTAAATCTGGCATTGGAGTATTTAAAAAGCTAAACATGACTTGGAATAAAGGGTTACGGCTTAAGTCTCGTTCCGGTTTCAGAACCTCTACCAGTTTCTCAAATGGCAGATCTTGATGTGCATAAGCTTGCAGTGTTATCTCACGGACCCGCTTTAATAATTCCAAGTATGTAGGGTTACCAGACAAATTTGTTCGTAGCACTAACTGATTGACAAAAAATCCAATTAAATCCTCAGTTTCAACTCGGTTACGGTTAGCAACATCGGTGCCTACAATAATATCATCTTGTGTAGTGTACCAGCATAGCAATATTTTAAAAGCTGCAAGCAGAGTCATAAAAAGCGTAACCCCCTCTTTATGACTTAAGGATCTAAGAGAGTCAGATAAAGCTTGAGATAATGTAAAAGACTGGGTAGTACCTTGAAATGTTTGAACAGCTGGTCGAGGATAGTCAGTGGGTAGTTGCAAAATAGAGAGGTTGTTACCCAATTGTTGTTTCCAATAAGAAAGGTGTGCTTCTAGTATGTCTCCTTGTAGCCACTGTCGTTGCCAAATAGCAAAATCTGCATATTGAATAACAGGTTCAGGAAGAGATGAGACTTTTCCAGTACAGAAAGCTTCGTAGAACGTCATTATTTCTCGAATAAATACCCCTATTGACCAACCATCACTAACTATGTGATGCATTGTTAACAATAGTATGTATTCTGTAGAATGCACCTGCAATAGTGTTGTTCTTAACAATGGACCTATGCTTAAATTGAAGGGTCGTTTTGATTCTTCAATAGCTAGTTGGGTGACTATAACATCCTGTTCAGTTTTAGGCAACTCGGATAAATCCACTCTTGAAAGTGTGAAGGTTGAAGTTGAATTGATGACCTGAATTGGTTCATCATCTACAGTTATGAAGGTGGTGCGTAGCACTTCATGACGTTTAATAATTTCATTAAGACTTTGTTCTAAAGATTTTATATAAAGAGATCCATTAAGTTTTAGGGCGGCTGATATATTATATTTATAATTGTTTTCTTCTAATTGGTCTAAAAACCATAGCCGTTGCTGAGCAAAAGATAAAGGTAATTTTTCATTTCGCGGCGCTATTTTGATTGAAAGTAACTGCTGGTTTTGGTTCTCATTATTAGTAGCTTCAATATGCTTGCTTAAGGTGGCTATAGTCGGTGCTTCAAACAAGTAGCGTAACGGTAGCTCTATATGAAAAGTTTTACGCAGTCTGGAGATCAGTTGGGTAGCTAGTAACGAGTGACCACCTATCTCAAAAAAGTTATCGTGGATGCTGATAGGTTGGAAGCTAAGAACTTCTTGCCAGATTTTTGCCATAGTTTCCTGTGTTACAGTCTGAGGTGGTACCAAAATTCTTTCCAACTCAGGTCTTATAGAGTCAGGAACAGGTAATGCATTACGATCAACCTTACCATTAGGGGTTAGTGGTAGCGCCTTCAAAAAGACAAAAGCGGAAGGCACCATATAATCAGGTAACCGCTGTTGCAAAAAGCGGCGTAAATGACTGATTGAAGGTGATTCTTGGTCAGTGACCACATAAGCCACTAGGCGTTTATCTCCTGCTGCATCCTCCCGCGCAACTACCACACTTTTTTGCACCTGTGGATGTTGCACCAGGATGGTCTCAATTTCTCCCAGTTCTATACGGAAACCACGTATTTTAACCTGGAGATCAATGCGCCCAATATATTCAATATTACCATCTGGCAGATAACGTCCAAGATCTCCTGTCTTGTACAGTCGCTCCCCTGGTTTTTTACTAAAAGGGTTAGGGATAAATTTTTCACTAGTCAGAGCTGGTTGGTTTAAATATCCACGGGCTAAACTATCACCACCAATGTATAATTCGCCTGGAATTCCGATTGGTAGAGGTTGTAAGTAAGGATCTAACAGGTAGACTTGAGTATTGCTAATAGGGTGACCAATTACTGGTTCAATGTCAGTTTGTTTCTTAAACGTAACTAGACTAGAGGTTGTGACTACAGTATTCTCAGTTGGACCGTAATTATTGACAAATTCAAAGGGCAAGGAAGGCAAAGAGTAGCTATGTAATTTATCACCACCTGTTAGTAATGTTCTTAAAGTTAGCTTCTTGAAGCAATCAAGTAACAAAATACTTTCTGCTAACGGTGTTGGCAAAAAGCTGATTGTGATCGCTTGTGACACAAACCAGTCACAAAGACACCAAGGCGATACACAAGTTTCTTCATCCACAATATGGATACTTGCTCCTACAGTCAAGTATGGCCACAACTCCCATACCGATGCATCAAATGCTGACTTTGCTACTTGAGTTGCTCGATCTATCTGTGACACCGTAAATGTTCTTTGATGCCAAAAAATAAGATTTAACAGTCCTTGATGCTGAATTTGAACTCCTTTAGGTTGACCAGTAGATCCTGAAGTATAAATTGTGTAAACTACATTGTTAATTGTTACTCTACTATTTTGATTTTTGTCAGGTTCTTGGGCAATCATTTCCCAATCAGCATCTAAGCAAACAACTTGTGTACGATAAAGTGGTAATTTGTCAATTAGTTGTTTTTGGGTTAACAGTATTGGTAGTTGTGAGTCTTCCAACATGAAAGCTAATCTCTCTTGTGGGTATGTTGGATCTAAAGGTACATAAGCTCCACCAGCTTTGAGAATTCCCAACAGCCCAATTACCATTTCTAAAGAGCGTTCTATACAGATACCAACTAAGACCTCTGGTCCGACTCCAAAGCCTTTAAGATAATGTGCTAACTGATTGGCACGAGCATTAAGTTCTCCATAACTCAACTGCTGCTGCTCACATACTATTGCAACTGCGTCTGGTGTTTTTTCGACCTGAATCTCAAACAGCTCATGAATCAATTGATGTTGAGGATATTCTGTTTGGGTGTTATTCCACTCTACCAGTAGTTGTTTTTGTTCTAACTCGTCCAACAGCAATAAATGAGAAATGTGTTTAGTAGGATGGGCAACGATATCCTCTAGCAATGTCTGCAAATATTTTAACATCCAAGTAATGATAGCAGCATCAAATAAATCGGTGCTGTACATTAACGCTCCTGCTAACCCCTGTTCAGTTTCCTGTATTGATAAAACCAGATCAAATTGGACTGTATTAATATCCTCTACTTCTAAAGGATGTATAGTTACACCTGACAGTTTTATGGTGGTCATTGGGGTATTTTGGAGTACAAAAGCCACTTGAAACAATGGGTTGTAACTCAAATCTCTTACAGGCTGGAGTTCTTCTACTAGTTTTTCAAACGGTAAGTCTTGATGAGCATACGCCCCCAGGGTCACCTCTCGTACCCGCTGCAATAATTCTTTGAAACTTGGATTACCAGATAAGTCGGTGCGCAGCACTAAATTGTTAATAAAGAAGCCAATGAGTCCTTCGAGTTCCTTGCGGTTACGACCAGCAATGGGCGAACCGACGATAATGTCTTCCTGACCAGTATAGCGGTAAAGTAATACTTTAAATGCTGTTAGCAGGGTCATAAATAGTGTAACCCCCTCTTGCCGACTCAAATTCTTCAGGGCTTGTGATAGGTGAGGAGGTAACTCAAATAATTTCGTCGCTCCTCGAAAGCTTTGGATCGGTGGTCGCGGTCGAGTGCTGATTAGCTGTAGTATTGGAGGAGCACCATTAAGCTGCTGTTTCCAGTAAGACAATTGAGATTCTAAGATATCACCCTGTAACCATTGGCGTTGCCAAACTGCAAAGTCAGCATATTGAATTGGCAATGGTGGTATTGGTGAGGTATTCCCATTGCAAAAAGCTTGATAGAGTGTTGTCAATTCTTGAATAAGTACATCTATTGACCAACCATCTGAGACAATATGATGCATTGTCAAAATGAAAACATACTCTTGGGAACTTAGTTGTAGTAGTTTAGTGCGTAGTAATGAACCTTGAGCTAAATTGAAGGCGAGTTGTACTTCCTCACTCGCTAGCCGTTTTACCTCAACTTGTTGTTGTGCTACTGGTTGTGTTTGCAAGTCTACAACTGGTAGCGTAAAAGTGAATTGTGGGGTGATGACCTGCATGGGTTGTCCTTCCACTGTTAAAAAAGTGGTACGTAGGACTTCATGGCGATGTACGATTTCAGTAAGACTTCGTTGCAATGCAGCAATATTCACTCTGCCATTCAAACGTAATACTTTAGAAAGGTTATAAAAAGAAATACCAGCTTGTAATTGATCTAGAAACCACAGTCGTTGCTGAGCAAAAGAGGTAGGCAAGACAAAAACTTCTTCTGTCGAAGAACTAGAAGTTTTTTGTTGATTCATTGGAGAGTTAGGAGAAAAATACAGTGTCATTGCTTACTCTCTGATTAACTTTGCAAACTGTTGATGTCTTCTGCAAGAGAAGATAGCTCGATACGATGCGCCTCTCGAGAGATACGCACTATTGGTATTTCTTGAAACTCAGTACTGCTATTCTTAATTTTCTCAATTTCTTCACTCAATGAAGTAATTGTTGGAGATTCAAACAAAAGACGTAAGGGAAAATCAACTTGGAAAGTATCCCTAACCCGAGTAATAAATTGAATACCCGATAACGAATGACCGCCTAAATCAAAAAAGTTGTCATGAATACCAATGTAGTCAATACCAAGAAGTTCTTGCCATAGAGAAACCAGAGTTTGCTCTAGTTCATTACGAGGGGCAACATAAGCAGTCGATAAATTTGGTCTGGGGTAGAGTAAAGAAGAAGTTTGTATAGAATGTATAGAAGATGGTATCTGTTGTAAAGATTTGAGTTGAATCCATTGCTCAAATCTTGTTTGCAGTTCTCCAGTAGAAACAACAACTTGAGTCAAAGAATCTGCAGATAAAACACGTTGGAAAACCTCTAAACCTTCTTTTGGAGTGAGGGTTAACTCACTCATAGTTGTTCCAAAAGAACCCTGTTGTTTTTCTTTGAATTCCCATCCATCCCAATTAATACTAATCCAGTTTTGAATCCCTGGTAAATTTTGCTGATACACAAACGCATCCATAAAGAGATTCGCCGCTGAATAAGCGCCAAATCCTAATCCTCCCAAAACCGAAGATAAAGAGGAAAAAAGAACACAAAAATCTAGCTGTTGTCCCTGAAGAATCTTTTGTAAAACATATAATCCATGAATTTTTGGTTGAAAATGTATCTCAGATTTTATTGGACTGAGTTCTTGAATTGGGTAGGAAGAATTAGTTCCGGTTATTCCTGCAGCATGGATAACACCATCAAGATGATGAAAGCGCTGTTTCACGACAGCCATCACTGCTTGCATTTGTTCAAAATTGGCAATATCAGCTGTCATGACGACAACCTCTGCATTCAGTTCCTCAATAGCTTGAAGTTTTTGAATCTTACGACTCACTTCATCTTGCTCATCATGTGTCTTTTGCCAGTGTTTCCACTGGTTACGTTGAGGAAATACACTCCGTCCAGTCAAAATCAGTTTTGCTTTGACTGCTCGCGCTAAATACTCAGCAATCTCTAAACCAATGTTTCCCAATCCACCTGTAATTAAGTAAGCCCCTTGTGATTTTAAACGCTTTGTCCAATTTTTTGTTGTCTCTAACTGTAGTTTTTCATAAGTTTGTACCCAGCGATAATCGCCGCGATAAGCAATTAATAAATCTTGTGTTTGAACAGTCAATTCGGTGAATAATTGAGCAAGTAATTTTTTATCAGCAGTAGTTCCAGATTGGGGAAGAACAATATCAATACTGTGACAACTTATGTAAGGATATTCTTGGGGAATAACCTTACATAAACTTAATGCTGTCACTTTTTCTGGACAAATAGTTTCTTGACCAGTCACAGTGTGCAAGTTGTTAGATACAACCCAGATCTTCACTGGTTCACTGATGCAGTACTTACTTAACGCTTGAGTGAGAAATAGTAGGCTATAAAAGCCTAAATCTTGAGAATATTCAAAGGCATTAGCTTGGGAACCTGAGCATTTTTCGGGTGTGACACTCCACAAATGAACAACCACTTTTGGTAGCTTATTGAGTAATTGCAATTCTTGAATGAAAGTTTGATAGTCTTGTGGTTGTTGTGGGTTAATAGTGTAGGCATTGTCATTAAGTTTGCCATAGTATTGAGCAGTGCTGAGTGTAATGACATTGTAGTTCTGTTGTTGCAGTGCATTGACAATTTGGTTACCTAAACCGCAACTATCTACAAAAACAAGCCAGTATGTATCCTGCGGCAAACTCTCTACAGATGTTTGCGGTGGTACAGCACGTTTCCAGGAAGGAATGTAAAACCAGTCTGCAATATCTGGCTTTTTGCTAAGTGAAGTTTGTGGGGAGCAAGTTTGATTTGTTGGTGGTTGCGCTTCAACCCAGTAACGTTGACGTTCAAATGGGTATGTTGGTAGCGGAAGACGATGCCGTTGCTGTTGGGCATAAAAGCCAGCCCAATTGACTGGAACTCCTAAAAGCCACAACTGACCCAATGCCTTGAGCAACATTTCTACATCCGAGTGTTGTTCCTGGGGATGACTGAGTGAAGATATGACCAGTTGTTCAGTCAGGTGATGTTGACGTGTAAGTGTACTCAAAGTCTTCCCAGGTCCTACCTCTAACAGAATTTGCTTTGATTGTTGAAGTAATTGAGTAATTCCTTGAGTAAAACAAACTGGTTGTCTTAAATGTTGTGCCCAGTAATTTGGACTTGTTGCTTGTGCTGTTGTTATCCAGCTTCCAGTGACATTGGAGATAAAGGGAACTTTTGGCACCCCTAGTTTGACTTTTGCAAACTGCTGCGCGAATGGCTGGATAATGGGTTCCATCATCTGAGAATGAAAAGCATGAGATGTGTGCAACCGTCTACAGTTGATACCTGTATCTGACAGTTGTTTTTGCAATCTATCTATCGCTTTAGTCGTACCTGAAATGACGCATAACGCTGGTCCATTCTCTGCTGCTAACCAGAGTTCTTGCCCTAAAAACGGTTGCACTTGTTCCTTCGAGAGTGGCACAGACAACATTGCCCCTGTTGGCAGTTGCTGCATGAGTCGTCCTCGCATCGCGACCAGCAACAACGCATCTTCTAACGAAAAGACTCCAGCCAAGCAGGCTGCTACATATTCCCCAATACTATGACCAATCATTGCTTGGGGTATTATTCCCCATGATATCCATAGTTGTGCTAAAGCATACTCAATCACAAACAAGCTTGGCTGTGCTAAACAAGTTTGTTGCAGTTGTTGTGCTGTTTGTTGTGCTTGTTGTTCTTCAGGATAAATAATTAGGCGTAAATCTAAACCCAGATGTGATTCTAGGTATTGACAGCAATCATTTACTTGCTGCCGAAAGGCTGCTTCTGTTTGATACAGTTCCCATGTCATGTTCACATACTGCGCCCCTTGTCCGGGAAACATAAACGCAATTGGTCGATGGTGCAGTTGCTGAGAATGACTTAGGACTCGTTGTGGTTGCCGTTGTGCTAGTGTTTGTACTCCGTCACTAACATTTTGACACACTAACATTCTTCGATGTTCAAAAGCTTTGCGCCCAACTTGCAGGGTGTAAGCAACATCCGCTAAATTTACATCCGGGTGTTGCTGTAAGTATTGGGTTAAATTCTCTGTGGCGATTTCTAATGCTGTTAGGGTTTTTGCTGAGACTAATAACAATTGCCATGAACGAGATGGTCCAGAAGCTTTTATGACTGGGGCTTCTTCTAAAATTATATGTGCGTTGGTTCCGCCAATGCCAAAGGAACTGATTCCTGCACGTCGTGGTACTTTGTTGACTTTCCACTCTTTGAGACAGGTGTTGACATAGAAAGGACTATTCGCAAAGTCGATTTGTGGATTGGGTTGTTCAAAGTTTAAACTGGGTGGGATGACTTTGTGTTTGAGAGCCAAGACAGTTTTGATTAAGCCTGCCACTCCGGCTGCTGTATCTAGATGTCCAATGTTCGTCTTAACTGAACCAATTGCACAAAAACCTTTTTTATCTGTCCTGGTACGAAAAGCTTTTGTCAAACTTGCTATTTCTATTGGGTCTCCCAACGCTGTTCCTGTTCCGTGAGTCTCTACATAAGTGATTGTATCTGGTTCTATCTCTGCGATTGTAAAAGCCTCAGTAATAACTTCTACTTGCCCATCAATACTAGGTGCAGTGTAACTAACTTTTGAATGACCATCGTTATTGATAGCAGAACCTTTGATGACCGCATGAATAAAATCTCCATCAGCAATAGCATCTTCTAAACGCTTTAAAACAACAATTCCTACTCCATTACCACCAACAGTTCCTCTAGCTTTGGCATCAAAAGCTCTACAATGTCCATCTGGAGAAAGAACTCCTCCTTCTTGATATATGTAACCCGCCTTTTGTGGCACTCTTATTGATACTCCGCCTGCTAATGCCATATCGCACTCACCACTCAATAAGCTTTGACACGCTAGGTGAATGGTTACTAAAGAAGTAGAGCAAGCTGTTTGAACAGTAACACTTGGTCCTTTTAAGTTTAATTTATAAGAGATATTTGTAGATAAGAAACTACTAGAATTTAAAATTTGAATTTGAAAATTATCTACGGACTGAATAAAATCTTGATTTGAAATAATATTATTTAATAAATAAGTATTATATCCTGTGCCAGCGTAAACTCCAAGTTGACCATTATATGCCCAAGGATCATATCCAGCACTTTCAAGTGCTTCCCAAGAACACTCTAAAAAAAGACGGTGTTGCGGATCTATAATTTCACATTCTTTGGGACTCAATTCAAAGAATTGAGCATCAAACAGTTCTATATCTTCAATTACAGCACCAGCTTTGACATAATTAGAATTTTTCAGAGTAGGAGTATCTACTCCGGAATGTTTTAATTCAGTTTCAGAAAAGAAAGAAATTGTTTCTATCCCACTTTGTATATTTTCCCAAAAACTATCAATACTTTTTGCTCCAGGAAAACGACCAGCCATACTAATAATAGCTATTGAATCAGGACAATCACATACATCTAAGCTTTTATTCATTTTAGATTTCTCCCTGTTTTTTTAGACCTCGATTTTTTTGTCTAGATTTTTTTTTGTGTTCTAAAGAAGTTTTACGGCTTTTCTTTCGCTTATAAATTTTCTCAAAATTGTATTCTTTAGCTTTTTCCTGATTTAAATATTGAGTTAGGGAGTTAATCGTTGGATACTGAAACATTTCAATGATAGAAATGTCTGTCTTCAATAATTGTCGCAATTGATGATGAACCTGAACTATAAGCAATGAATCACCACCTATATCAAAGAAATTGTCATCTATTCCTACTGTTTGTACTTGAAGTGACTCTTGCCAAATAGCAGCAATGATTTGCTCTATTTCATCTCTAGGTGCAACATAAGCTGTTTGCAGTGCAAAACGTGTTAACTCAGGTGCTGGTAGCATTTTGCGATCTATCTTGCCATTTGGACTGAGTGGCAATTCCTCTAAAAATACAAATCCTGAAGGCACCATGAACTCAGGTAACTTCTGTGCAAGGAAGTGACGCAGTTCAATTGTAGTAGGAGTATGCTCTTGATTTGAGACAATGTAAGCAACTAAGCGCTTTTGTCCGGGTTGGTCTTGCCGTGCCATCACCACTGCTTGCTGTACCTGCGGATTTTGAACTAAAGCTGCCTCAATTTCCCCCAGTTCAATGCGGAAGCCACGAATCTTGACTTGTTGGTCAAGACGAGTGAGAAACTCAATATTACCATCTGCAGAGTAACGTGCTTGGTCTCCAGTTTTGTACAATCTTGCCCCGTCTTCTTGACTAAAAGGGTTGGGAATAAATTTCTCTGCAGTTAACTCAGGATTGTTCAGGTAACCTCTAGCTAAAGGGACACCGCCAATGTACAACTCACCCGATACACCGATAGGAACTAGTTGAAGATGACTATCCAAAATGTAAATTTGTGTGTTGGTGATCGGGCGACCTATAGGGACAGTTTGTCGTTGGCTTTTTGATTCGCAAGTCCATGAGGTGACATCAATGCAGGTTTCCGTCGGTCCGTAGAGATTGTACAGTTGTGCATCTAATCTCGCAGCAAAACTCTTGTAAAGTTCTAAAGGTAAAGGCTCACCACCACAGTACACAGAGCGCAGACATCGGCACTTCTCCAGTGTCGGTTGTGTCAATAGCATTTGCAGCATTGAAGGCACTAGTTGCAAGATTGTGATCTTGTGTTGGGTGATCGCCTCAACTAGATATACGCTGTCTTTATGACCCTGTGGTTGAGCCATGACCAATTGTGCACCAGCAATCAGTGGTGCATACAATTCCCAACCTGAGGCATCAAAACTAATAGAAGTTTTGTGTAAAACTTTGTCTGCTGTAGTCAATGGCCAAGTTGTCCTCATCCAAAGCATATGGTTACATAGTGCTTGATGAGAAATCATCACACCTTTGGGTGTTCCTGTTGACCCTGAGGTGTAGATTGTGTAAGCTAAATTCTCAATAGAAACTTCAGTTGTAAAGTTTTGTGTACTGTGAGTGGTAATCGCTGCCCAATCGCTATCTAAGCAAACAAGTTGTGCTGAGTGGTTGGCAAGAGTTTCTACCAGTCGTTGTTGAGTTAGCACTACAGGAACTGGGGCATCGTTTAACATCAAAGCTAGACGTTGTTGAGGATAAGCAGGGTCTAGCGGTACGTATACTCCTCCTGCTTTGAGAATACCCAATAGCCCAACAAGCATTTCAACAGAGCGCTCTGCACAGATACCTACGTGTACTTCTGGTCCTACACCTAATGTTTGTAGATAATGGGCTAGCTGGTTGGCACGTGCGTTCAACTCCCGGTAAGTTAACTGCTCTGGTTCAAAAACAACGGCGATTGCATCAGGAGTTTTTTCAACTTGTTCTTCTATCAGTTGATGAATGCATTTGTTGCTAAAGTCACTTGTTTTGGTGTTGTTGAACTCAACTAATAGCTGCTGTTTCTCAGCATCACCCAATATCTTTAATTCAGCGATGGCAACATCAGGGGAGTTGAGAGCGTTTACTAAGAGTGTATGAAATTGTCTAGCTATACAATTAATATCTTCTCGACAAAAGAGATTAGAGTCATAATGAAACTCTAGGTTGAGACAGTTATCTTGCTCTACGCACAGTAGTTTCAATTTAAATTTGTCAATGCAACTATAAAGTTTGTATAAATAAAATTTCAAACTGCCTGAATCAAAATAATTAGGATACTCATAAAAATCAAAAAGAATTGGAAGAAAGTTAATTTTTGTATTATTAACCAACTCTTTCCAAGAAAAACACTCTTGCCAATCAGATATTTCTTGCGTTAGTTTTTGAACATTTTTTGACAATTCATTGAATAAAATATTTTCTTCTAAATAACAATGAAGAGGTAAATATTTGGTAAGTGGTCCAAAGACCTCTTTTAATTCCTCATCTGCTCTACCATTACAAGCACTTCCTACAATAATATCAGAATCTCCGATAAGTTTCCATAATAGAATTAGCCAGCACGTCAATAAGAATGTAACAGTCGAAAACTCATATTTTATTGCAATTGTTTGTAATCTTGATAGGACTTCAGAATAAACACTCAAACTTTGAAATTGTGGTTCAAATTTTGTTTGTTCAAATAGTTCATTTTCACAAGCTAGTTTCAAGTTAAAAATATGAGATATATCCTGCTTTTGCCAATATTCCCTTCCTAATTCCCCATCTTCTGACTTGAGAAGTTCATTCTGCCATTCTGAGACAACAACATATTGTATTGGTTTCTCAGAAACTTCTCTACTATCTGAACTTTCATTGTAAAAACGGATAATTTCAGCAACTAGAGTTTTGAGGGTGATTATATCTGCGCATAATGCTGGCAATGTGATGATTAGTATATATTTGTTTTGTGATAGTCTGACTAAGGATATGGACAACAATGAGCTTTGTCCGAGATCAATAGGTTGTTGGCTGAACTTGTTGAGTTGTGTTTCAATCTGAACATATTGTTCTTGAGTTTCTAAACTACTCAAATCATAATTATAAATTGACAGCAAATTTCTATCATCTATAACCTGAACTGGAAGAGTCATTTCAGGTAAGCAATAAAAGCTGGTACGAAGAATTTCATGTCGAGCAATAACATTCTTTAAAGCTGTTTCTAGTTTCTTAAAATTGAGATTACCTTCAATCAAAAGAACACATTGAGAGTAGTAAGCCCAGCTTTTGTCAGACTGCTGTATTAACCACAAGTGCTCTTGCTGAGGAGAAAGTGCATAACCTGTAAAAAATTCCTTTTGCATATTTATACAACTATCGCTCTAGACTAAATATTTCTGCAACTGGAGGAGTTGGATATTACAAACGATCCCTGATTAATTTTACAAAAAAATGCACAATAAATATGTTATGAGTATACTATTTAGACAAAATATTACCTTATTAATTTCTAATTTGATTCACTAATAGGTTTTGGTTTAAGATTCTTTAATTTATTTCTAAGAGTTTCTCTGAAATTTTGTTGTTTAATAAGTCTTTCTTGAGAGTCTGCTTCAGCAAGTATTTCTTCTAGCATTTTTAGTTCAGTCAAAGGGTTGGCTACAATATGTCTTAGAATAATTTCAAAATGTCTTATTAGTTTGGTAATGGTGGCAGTATTAAACAAATCCGTGTTGTATCGCAATCCTCCTATCAATTCTTGCTCTGTATCTGTAATATTTAGGCTTAAATCAAATACTGACGTACTGCTGTCGATTTCCACAGGGCTAATGTTTAGACCTAATAGTTTCAAATTTGGTATTGGAGTATTTAGGAGATTAAACATTACTTGGAACAAGGGATTGCGGCTCATATCTCGTTCAGGCTTTAGTGCCTTGACAAGCCTGTTAAATGGTAGATCTTGGTGACTATAGCCTTGTAGTGTCACCTCACGTACTCGTCCTAATAACTCTAAAAATGTGGGGTTTCCAGACAAGTCAGTACGTAATACCAATTGGTTAACAAAAAAACCAATCAACCCCTCAATCTCAGGTTGGTTACGATTGGCGATGTCAGTACCTACAACGATGTCATCTTGAGCAGTGTAATAATGTAACAAGATTTTAAAACTTGTAAGTAATGTCATGAAAAGTGTAACCCCTTCTTGATGACTTAGAGATTTAAGGGACTCACATAGAGCTTTAGGTAACATCACAAATTGTGTAGCTCCTCGGAAGGTTTGAACTTCTGGTCGGGGATAATCAGTGGGTAGTTGCAAAGTGGATAGGTTATGACCAAGTTGTTGTTTCCAATAAGAGAGATGACCTTCTAGTATCTCTCCTTGTAGCCACTGTCGCTGGCAAACAGCAAAATCTGCATACTGAATAGGTAGTTCGGGGAGTGGTGAAGATTTGCCGAGCGAAAAGGCTTCATAGAGCGCCGTCAGTTCTCGAACCAATATTCCCACTGACCAACCATCACTGATAATATGATGCATTGTTAGTAGCAGGATATGCTCTGTGTTACCTAATTTTAATAGTGTTGTTCTAATTAAGGTATCAGTGTTTAAATCAAAGGGACGCTTTGCCTCTTGATGAACTAGCTGTTTGATTGTAACGTTTCGCTCGGTTTCAGGTAACTCGCACAAATCTATTATCGGCAGCATTAAGATTAAAGTTGGAGCAATGACCTGGATTGGTTCGCTATCTACAATTGTGAATGTAGTGCGTAAGGTTTCATGACGTCGGACAATTTCGTTCAGGCTCTGCTTAAAAGTTTTTACATTAACCATTCCGACGAGTTTTAACGCAGCTGGTATATTGTAGGGAGAATTTTGCTTCTTTAGTTTATCTAAAAACCATAGCCGTTGCTGAGCAAAAGACAGAGGCAGTTTTCCATCTCGTGAGACAGGTTTAATTCGTAGTATTTGCTGGCTCTGGTTCTCGCGACGAGCGGTTTCAATGTAGTTGCTTAAACCTGCTATGGTAGGTGCTTCAAATAAGCTCCGTAGAGATAGCTCTACCTGAAAAACTTCAGCTACTTGAGAGATTAGTTTAGTGCCTAATAAAGAGTGACCGCCCAACTCAAAGAAGTTGTCATGTTTACCTACTTGCTCCACCCCAAGCACCTGTGCATATAGTCCTGCTAGTATTATCTCAGTTGGAGTACAAGGGGCAATAGAAACTACTTGCGAATCAACCCGTACTAAATCAGGAACAGGTAGTGCTTTGCAATTCACCTTCCCATTTGAGGTTAAGGGTAGTGCCTCCAGAAACATAAATGCTGAAGGTAACATATACTCAGGTAGTTGCTGTTGTAAAAATTGACGCAGGTTACTAATCGAAGGTGGCGACTCTTGATTAGTGATTATATAGGCTATTAAGCGCTGATTTCCTGGTTGGTCTTCTCGTACTATCACCACTACCTGTTGTATGTGAGGATGTTGTGCTAAGACAGCTTCAATTTCACCTAGTTCTATTCGAAAACCGCGAATCTTAACTTGCTGGTCAATGCGACCCAAGAATTCAATTTCACCATCGCCTAGGTAACGAGCTTGATCACCAGTTTTATACAGCCTTGCTCCGGCTTGTTGGCACAAAGGATGGGGGATGAATTTCTCTGCTGTCAGTTGTGGTTGGTTAAAATAACCTCTGGCTAAAGGGACACCGCCAATGTACAATTCTCCAGGCACTCCTATAGGAACAGATTGTAAATGCTCGTCCAAAATATATACTTGTGCATTGGCAATCGCACGACCAATAGTGAGTTTATGATAGTTATTTATGCCATGAGCAATGGTTGCACAGACAGTGGTTTCAGTCGGTCCATAGCCATTGAAGAACCGATTACCTTTTGCTACACGTTGTGCTAAATCTAAGGAGCAAGCTTCTCCAGCTACAATAATGGCTCTAGTTGAAGTTTGTAATTCTTCAATTGGTAATGTTGCTAGTACTGATGGTGGCAATGTCATGTGTGTTATTGCCTGTTGCTCTAACAACTCGAGCAAACCTTTTCCTGGCAGTAAAGTGTCTGCCTTGCTCAAACACAGCTTTGCTCCAGAACAAACAGCCATGACTATTTCCCAAACAGAGGCATCAAAGCTTAAAGAAGCAAACTGCAGAACACAACTATGTGGTTCAACATTAAAAGTTTGAATTTGTGCTTTGCTTAAGTTGCATAAACTCTGATGCTGAATTTGAACTCCTTTAGGTTTTCCTGTGGAGCCTGATGTATAAATAATGTAAGCTAAGTTTTCCGGGTCAACCTTATGAATCAGATTATCTTTGCTATTATTCTCAATAATTTCCCAGTCTGCATCCAAGCAGATAATTTGTGTCCAGAATGTTGGTAATTCTTCGACAAGTTGCTGTTGAGTTAGAAGTATTGGAACTTGTGAGTCTTCTAACATAAATGCCAATCTCTCTTGTGGATATGTTGGGTCTAGGGGCACATAAGCCCCACCAGCTTTAAGAATCCCCAATACTCCTATGACCATTTCCAAAGACCGTTCCACACATAGACCAACTAACACTTCTGGTCCAACTCCCAAAGCTTGGAGGTGATGGGCTAGTTGATTAGCACGGGCATTCAATTCTCCGTAACTCAACTGTTGTTGTTCAAAGAACAAAGCCACAGCATCCGGTGTTTTTTCAACTTGAGCTTGAAATAACTGATGGATGCATTGGTCTTGAGGATATTGTGTCTGTGTTTTGTTCCATTCCACCAAGAGTTGTTTTTGGTGGGGATTCAATAATGACAAATCAGAAATACTTTTATCCGGATGGGTAACAATATCCTTTAACAAGGTTTGGAAATTTTCCAGCATTTGAGTAATGGTGGCTGCATCAAACAGGTCAGTGTTGTACACCAATATCCCTTCAAAACCTTTTGAATTCTCCTGACAGTGCAGTTCCAAATCACACGTTACTGTTCCAAGATCTACTTCTAATAACTCTATGGTTAAATTTGGTAGTTCCAAGGTCGGCATTGGGATGTTACGAAGATCGAACACTACTTGAAACAATGGGTTGTAACTTAAATCCCGCTCAGGTTGGAGTTCTTCTACTAACTTTTCAAATGGTAAGTCTTGATGGGCATATGCTCCCAAAGTCACCTCTCGTACACGCCCCAGCAGTTGCCGAAAACTTGGGTTTCCTGATAAATCAGTGCGTAACACTAATGAGTTAATAAAAAAGCCTATCAGTTCTTCTATTTCCCTGCGGTTACGAGCAGCAATTGGAGAGCCTACAATAATATCATCTTCACCAGTATAACGGTAAAGTAAGACTTTAAATGCAGCAAGTACACTCATGAACAACGTGACGTTTTCTTGACGACTTAGTTGTTGCAGTGTTTTGAACAAATCTGCTGGTAATACAAACGATTGAGTTGCACCTCGATATGTTTGGGTAGCAGGGCGTGGGCGATCGCCTGGTAATTCTAATAATGGTGATGCACCATTGAGTTGTTGTTTCCAGTAGTGAAGTTGATTTTCTAGGACTTCGCCTTGCAGCCATTGGCGTTGCCAAACTGCAAAGTCAGCATATTGAATTGACAGTGGAGAGAGTGGTGAGGCTTTGCCATCACAGAATGCTTGGTAAAGTTTTGATAATTCTCGAATAAGTACCCCTGTTGACCAAGCATCTGAGATAATGTGGTGCATGGTCAAGAGGAAGATATATTTTTGAGAATCTAGTTGTAGCAGTTTAGTTCGTAATAAGGGACCTTGAGCCAAATTAAATAGTTGTTTTGCTTCTTCAAGAGTGAGGCGCAAAACCTCGAGTTGCTGTTGTGGCTCTAGCAGAGCTTGCAAGTCTATGACTGGTAATGCCAAATCTCGTTGTGAAGCAATCTTTTGTACAGGCTGCTCTTGTACAGTTAAAAAGCTGGTGCGTAGTACTTCATGACGCTGTACTATCTCATTCAAGCTTTGTTGCAGTGCTCCAATATTTAATATTCCATTTAAACGTAATGCTGTAGGTACATTGTAATAAAGATTATCAGTTTGTAACTGATTCATAAGCCATAGCCGCTCTTGAGCAAAAGATAAAGAAGCAGTAGTTTGCTCAGAACGTTGGGGAATCAACTGTTTTTTAGAAACGCTTTTCGAGTCACCTCTAAGTCGCTTTTTCAATAGCTCTTGTTTTACAACTGATAATTTAGACTCTTGTTGAGGAATACTGCTTTCTTGAGACATTTTTATCTTTCTTTTACCTAGTAGTTATTTGCAAAAAAAATGATATAGTAAGTATTTTTAGTATAACTTTTAATATAAAATTTAGTTTATACTAAAAGTTATACCTATTCTTTTAAATAAAGCTCGACCTCATCTTCAGATAAATTTTCTATTTCTGCTAAAATTATTTGTGCAATTGTAATAGCTAATTCAGAAATGGTAGGAGATTCAAATAAAAGACGTAAGGGAAAATCGATATGAAAAGTATCTCTGACTCTAGTAATAAACTGAATAGCTAGTAAAGAATGCCCTCCTAAATCGAAAAAATTATCATGAATACCTATGTCTTCAATACCTATAAGTTCCTGCCATATAGAAACCAACCTTTGTTCTAATTCACTGTGCGGAGCAACATAAGCAGTTGGTAAATTTGGTCGACGATGGAGTGAGGATGAATTTTGTAGGGAAATTTTTGTACCTTGTAAAGGTTGAAGTTGAATCCATTGCTCAAATCGAGCTCTCAATTCCCCAGTAGACACAACGATTTGAGTCAAAGAATCTGTAGAGAAAATGCGTTGAATAACTTCTATACCTTCTTTTGGAGTAAGAGCTAACTCACTGAGAGTTGTCCCTAAAGAACTCCTTTGTTGTTCTTGAAACTGCCATCCATCCCAGTTAATGGTTATCCAGTTTTGAGTAGTTGTTTGATTCTGCTGATGCACAAATGCATCCATAAATAAATTAGCTGATGAATATGCACTGAATCCCAATCCTCCTAAAACAGAAGATAAAGAGGATAGAAGGACACAAAAATCTAGATTTTGTCCTTGAAGTATCTTTTGTAAGACATATAATCCATGAACTTTAGGTCGAAAGTGTAGCTCAGATTTTGTCGGTGTGAGTTCTTGAATTGGATAGGAAGAATGAGTACCAGTAATTCCTGCTGCATGAATGATACCGTCAAGACGCTGGAATCGCTCTTTAATTACCTCCATAACTGCTTGCATTTGTTCTATGCTGGCAACATCTGCTGTTATGACTAACAGTTCTGCACCTAATTGCTCGATAGCTTGTAATTTGCCAATTTTACGACTGACTTCATTTTGCTCATTATGTGTCTTTTGCCAATATTCCCACTCGTTGCGTTCAGGAAATGCTGAACGTCCAGTTAAGATCAGTTTGGCTTTTACTGTCTGTGCTAAGAACTCGGCAATTTCCAGACCAATATTTCCCAGTCCACCTGTAATCAAATAAACTCCATGTGATCTGAGGCGCTGTGCCCAATTAGCTGTTGTTTCTAATTTTACAGCCTCAAACGTCTGCACCCAACGATAATAATTGCGATAAGCAACCAATAAATCTTTGGGTTGAGCAGTTAATTCATTCATCAATTGACTAAGTAGTTTAGTTTGATGCAGACTTCCTGGCTCAGGGAGAACAATGTCAATGAGCTGGCATTTAATATGCGGGTATTCTTGGGGAATGACTTGACATAGACCTAATACTGTCACTTTCTCGGGACAGCAAAGTTCTTTACCAGTCACTGAGTGAATATTATTAGACACAAGGCGAATCTCTAAGGAATCTGTCAAGCACTGCTTAGCTAAAGCTTGTGTAAGAAATAGTAGACTGTAAAAGCCTAACTCTTGATAGTGTTGAAAATTATTGACATCTGAACCAGTGGGTTGATTGATTGTAACACTCCACAGGTGAACAACTGCTTTTGGCAATCTGTTAAGTGACTCAAGCTCTTGAATTAAAGTTTGATAGTCTTGTGGTTGTTGGGGATGAATGGTATAAGCGTTCTCGTTGAGTTTGGTAAACTGATAACCACTGCTGACTGTAATGATTTTGTAGTTCTTTTGTTGTAATGCATTCACAATTTGGTTGCCCAAACCGTGACTATCTAGAAATACCAACCACCATGGGTTTTGCTCTACTAAATCTCGTTGTTGGGATGGTTGCGGTGGTGCAGCACGTTTCCAAGAAGGGATGTAAAGCCAGTCTGCAATATCTGACTTTTTGCTGAGTGGAGGTTGGTAGGTCTGAGTTTGGTGTGCAGTTTTTTTTGGTTCAATCCAATAACGTTGACGCTCAAATGGATAGGTTGGTAGCGGAAGACGATGGCGTCGTTGTTGAGCATAAAAGCCAGCCCAATCAACTTGGACTCCTACCAGCCACAACCAACCCAATGCCTTAAGCAATACTGCAACATCCGACTGTGGATCTTTGGGATGACGCAGTGAAGATACTATTAGTTGTTTGCTCAGCTGATGCTGTCGTGTAAATGTACTCAAACTCTGTCCTGGTCCAACCTCCAACAAAATTTGCTCTGGTTGCTGGAGTAACTGAGTTATCCCTTGACTAAAACAAACTGGTTGTCTTAAATGTTGTGCCCAATAATCTGGATTTGTTGCTTGTGCTGCTGTTATCCAGTTTCCAGTGACATTGGAAACAAAGGGAATTTTTGGCACACCCAGTTTCACTTTTGTTAACTGTTGGGCAAACGGCTGGATGATGGGTTCCATCATCTGAGAGTGAAAGGCATGAGATGTGTGCAAACGTCTGCAGTTAATGCCTGTATCGGACAGTTGTTTATGCAATGCATATATAGCTTCTACAGTCCCTGAAATCACGGATAAACTCGGTCCGTTACTTGCTGCTAGCGAGAGTTCTTGCCCAAGTAGGGGTTGCACTTGTTCCTTTGAAAGTGGCACAGACAACATTGCACCTGGTGGTAGTTGCTGCATTAATTGTCCTCGCATCGCTACGAGCAATAATGCATCTTCCAACAAGAAAACTCCAGCTAAGCATGCCGCCACATATTCCCCGATGCTATGACCAATCATTACTTGAGGACGTACGCCCCATGATATCCATAGTTGTGCTAAAGCATACTCAATCACAAACAGTGCTGGCTGTGTCAGATATGTTTGTTTTAGTTGTTGTGCTGCTTGTTGTGTCTTTTGCTCTTGAGGATATAGTATCGTGCGTAAGTCTAAACCTAAATGCGGTTGTAGCAGTTGACTGCAATAATCGACTTGCTCGCGGAATATAGATTCACTTTCATACAGTTCCATAGCCATGTTCACATACTGCACCCCTTGCCCTGGAAACATGAATGCGATTGATCGGTGGTGCAACTGTTGAGAATGAGTCAGTACTCTTTTTGATTTCCATTGTTCCAGTGCTGTTATCCCATCATTAAGATTCTGACACACTAACATTCTTCGATGTTCAAAAGCTTTGCGACCAACTTGCAAGGTGTAAGCTACATCCGCTAGATTCACATCTGGGTGCTGCTGTAAGTATTGGGTTAAATTTTCTGTAGCAGTTTCTAATGCTGTTAGAGTTTTAGCAGAAAGTAACAACAATTGCCATGACCGCGATGGTCCAGAGCTTTCCACTACCGGAGCTTCTTCAAGAATCACATGAGCATTTGTTCCCCCTATGCCAAAGGAACTGACTCCTGCACGTCTCGGAACTCCGTTGGCTTTCCACTCTTTGAGACAAGTGTTGACGTAGAAGGGACTGTTAGCAAAATCAATCTGTGGATTAGGTTGTTCAAAATGTAAACTGGGTGGGATTGCTTTATGTTTGAGGGCAAGGACTGTTTTGATTAAGCCTGCTATTCCAGATGCTGTATCGAGATGTCCTATATTCGTTTTGACTGACCCAATCGCACAGAAGCTTTTTTTGTCTGTGGTAATACGAAAAGCCTGTGTCAGTGCTGCAATTTCTATTGGATCTCCCAATGCTGTTCCAGTTCCGTGAGTCTCTACATATTTGACAGTCTCTGGCTCTATCTCTGCCATGGCAAAAGCTGATTTAATAACTTTGGCTTGACCATCTACACGCGGTGCTGTGTAACTAACTTTCAAATGACCATCGTTATTAATAGCTGAACCTTTGATAATGGCATGAATATAGTCCTTATCAGCAATAGCATCTTCTAATCGCTTTAAAATAACAATTCCTAATCCGTTACCCCCAACAGTTCCTTTTGCTCTAGCATCAAAAGCTCTACAATGTCCATCTGGAGAAAGAACACCTCCCTCTTGATACAAGTAACCAACCTTGTGTGGAACTCTGATAGAAACACCACCAGCCAAAGCCATATCGCACTCACCACTCAATAAGCTTTGACAAGCCAGATGCACCGCTACTAAAGAGGCAGAGCAGGCTGTCTGGACAGTTACGCTTGGTCCTTCTAAGTTTAATCTGTAAGACACTTGTGTGGTTAAAAAATCATTGTTATTTCCTATCTCAACTTCTGAGTCAACCATAGAGTCTACAGTAGAATAACTTGAGTAAAGGTTAAACAAGTAGCCATTCAGACTAGTACTGGCGTAAACTCCAATTAAACCTTTGTAACTTTCAGAATTGTAACCAGCACTTTCAAGTGCTTCCCATGCACATTCCAAAAAAAGGCGGTGTTGTGGGTTCATAATTTCGGCTTGTCTGGGGGTGCAGCCAAAGAAATAACCATCAAACAGGTCTACATCTTCCAGTACAGCACTTGCCTTGACATAATTTGGGTGATTCAGAATAGCAAGATTTATCCCTGAATTTTGCAATTCGGACTTAGTAAAGAAAGAAACAGATTCTTTACCGCTTATTAAATTTTGCCAAAAGTCTTCAATATTTCTAGCTCCTGGAAATCGACCTGTCATTGCTATGACAGCTATTTCTAAACCAGTCTTGTGACTAATTCCTATAGAATTATTCAAAACATTCACCTTTTTATTTATAACTAAAATTTTCTATAATTAATGTTTTTGTTTTAGACGTTTTTTAAGGCGAACTTTACCTTCTTGAATTTTATCACTTCGCTCATCATTTTTTTCATAAGAATCTTTGCTAGTATTGATCTGACTTAAGTACTCTGCTAAGGAGCTTATAGTCGGATATTGAAACATTTTAAGCAAGGATAAATTGGTCTTAAAAGTTTTATTTAACTTATTATGAACCTGGACTATGAGCAAAGAATGACCACCCAAGTCAAAGAAATTGTCATGTATACCTACTGTCTCTATTTGAAGTGATTCTTGCCAAATAGTAGCAATAGTTCGTTCCATTTGGTTTTGAGGTGCAACATAAACTGTTTGCAGTTCGGGTCGTACTAACTCGGGTGCAGGTAGAGCTTTACGATCTACCTTGCCATTTGGACTTAGTGGCAGTTCCTCTAAAAATACAAATGCCGAAGGCACCATAAACTCAGGTAGTTTTTGTTGCAAAAAGCGACGTAGATTACTAATAGATGATACGGACTTTTGGTCGGCAACCAAATAAGCCACTAGGCGCTTGTCTCCTGGTTGGTCTTCTCGCGCTACCACTACGTTAGCTTGTATATGTGGATGTTGCCCCAATACAGCTTCAATTTCTCCTAGTTCAATTCGGAAGCCGCGAATCTTGACTTGCTCATCAATGCGACTGAGGAACTCAATGTTACCATCAACTTGGTACCGGGCCAAATCTCCCGTTTTGTACAACCTCGACCCCGCTTCTTGGCTCAAAGGGTTAGGAATAAACTTCTGTGCAGTTAAGTCAGGACGGTTAAGGTAACCCCTAGCTAAAGGAGTACCACCAATGTATAGTTCGCCTGGTACACCAATAGGAACTGGTTGAAATTCTGCATCCAGTAGGTAAATTTGTGTGTTAGCAATCGGGCGACCGATAGGTACAATTAGTTGATTGATCTCTTGTTTACAAGTCCAAAACGTTACGTCAATAGCAGCTTCAGTTGGTCCATAAAGGTTATACAATTCGCACCCAAGACGCTCAAAGAAGCGCTCTTGAAGTTCATAAGGCAAAGCCTCTCCACTGCAGAAAACCCGCCTCAAACAGCTACAAGTTTCTAGTTCTTGCTCTTCAAGAAAAACTTGAAGCATAGAGGGAACAAAATGAAGTGTAGTGATTTGTTGTGCAGCAATTAGCTTTACTAAATAGGCACTATCTTTATGTCCTTCTGGTTGACTTAAAACTAAGCACGTTCCGCTTAATAATGGCCAGAATATCTCCCAGACTGATACATCGAAACTAAAGGGAGTTTTTTGCAGAATGCGATCTTTTGATACTAATTGATAAGTTTCTTGCATCCAAAGCAAGCGATTGCAAAGCCCTTGGTGGGAATTCATTGCCCCCTTGGGTATTCCTGTAGAACCTGAGGTGTAGATTACATAAGCTAAATTGCTGGCAGTAACATTACTACATGGGTTATCTGTACGAGTAATCTTTGCCCAATCATAGTGCAAATCAACTACTTTTGTTTTTACCTTTTTTGAAGGTAATTTTGCTACTAACTTTTTGGTTGTCACTAGTACTTCGATCTGTGCATCTTCAAGCATGAAAG
The DNA here is from genome assembly GCA_002163975.1 of Nostocales cyanobacterium HT-58-2. Lineage (GTDB taxonomy): Bacteria > Cyanobacteriota > Cyanobacteriia > Cyanobacteriales > Nostocaceae > HT-58-2. The sequence continues at coordinate 2,412,482 of CP019636.1, forward strand.
CTAAGCGTTCTTCGGGATATGCTGGGTCTAAAGGTACATAAGCACCACCTGCTTTCAAAATTCCCAGCAATCCAATCACCATTTCGGTGGAACGCTCCACATACACTCCAACTAGTACATCTGGTTCTACTCCAAGTGATTGTAGGTGGTGTGCTAGTTGATTTGCATGGGTGTTTAACTCCCTATAGGTCAGTTGCTGGTCTTCAAATACCACCGCTACCGCATCAGGTGTTTGTTCTACCTGAGCTTCAAATAACTGATGGATACATTTATCTTGAGGATACTTAACCTGATTATCATTCCATTCGCTTAGCAACTGATACTGTTCAGCCTCGCTTAGAATGCAAACATCCGACAAACGTTTGGTAGGATGAGCGACGATGTCTTCTAGCAGCGTCTGCAAATGTCCTAGCATCCGAGTGATACTTGCAGCATCAAACAGATCTGTATTGTATTCTAACGCCCCAGTCAATCCCTGCTTCATCTCCTGTATTGTTAGAGTCAAGTCAAACTTTGCTCTTAAGTTATCTACCTCCAACAGACTCGACTTTAAACCTAATGTATTAAATAGTTCTGTTGGAAGATTTTGAAGGGCAAACATCACTTGGAAAAGTGGAGTATAACTTAAGTTTCGCTCAGGCTGTAATTCCTCTACTAACTTTTCAAACGGTAAGTCTGGATGGGCATAAGCTCTTAGAGCTACTTCACGTACTTGCTCCAGTAAGTCTTTAAAACTTAAGTCTGTTGTTACTTTAGTACGCAGTACCAAAGTGTTTACAAAAAAGCCTATTAATCCCTCAATCTCGCTATAGTTGCGACCAGCAATTGGTGAGCCTACAAGAATATCATCTTGACCAGTGTAGCGGTAAAGTAAGACATTAAATGCTGCCAGTAGAGTCATGAATAGGGTGACATTTTCCCTTTGACTCAATGCCTTGAGTGCCTCAGATAACTCTAGCGGTAGTACCAATGATTGTGTTGCTCCTTGATACTTTTGAACTGCAGGACGAGGGCGATCAATCGGTAACTCTAACACAGGAGGAGCACCTGCCAACTTCTCCTTCCAATAGTTTAGTTGAGTTTGTAACACTTCGCCTTGTAACCACTGTCGTTGCCAAACTGCAAAGTCAGCATACTGAATCGGCAGTTCTGGTAAGGGAGAAACCTTTTTTTGACAGCAACTAGTATACAGAGTTGTTAACTCATTAATAAATACTCCGGTTGACCAGGCATCAGAAACAATGTGATGCATTGTTAGCAAAAGCACGTGTGTTTTTGGACTCAGACATAACAAAGTCACTCGTAGTAAGGGACCACTAGCTAAATCAAACGGTTGCTGAGCTTCTTTTGTAGCTAAATGTTGTACCTCGATTAATTGCTGCTCCTCACTTAGTTGTTGTAAGTCTATGAGCGAAAAAAGTAGAGTTGGCTTAGATGCAATGACTTGGACAGGAGCACCATTCACCATTGGGAAAGTAGTGCGCAACGCTTCGTGACGCCACACAATTTCCTGCAAAGCCATCTGGAAGGCGGGTACATTCAACAGACCATCTAGGCGTAAAGTAGCAGGAATATTGTAACTAGCACTACCTGTCTCTAATTGGTCTAAAAACCACAGTCGTTGTTGAGCAAATGATAAAGGTAAGTCTGTATTGCGAGGAACAGGCCTGATAGGAGGTAATGATAGGCTTTGGTGTTCGCCGCGAGCATTGTTAATATATTTACTTAGCCTTGCTATAGTAGGTTGTTCAAACAAACTACGCAAAGGTATTTCTATCAATAAAAACTTACGTATTTGGGAAATTACTTGGGTAGCTAGCAGAGAATGTCCACCTAATTCAAAAAAGTTGTCGTGAATGCTCACCTGTTTTAGCCCTAAAACTTCAGCCCAAATAGTAGCTAGTACTTGCTCAGTGGGAGTGCTTGGAGTGACAAAACCAATATCTAAACTACTTCTAGAAAGATCTGGTGTTGGCAGGGCATTGCGGTCTATTTTGCTGCTTGAGGTTAAGGGCAGAGTATTCAGCAGGACAAAGGCAGAAGGTACCATGTACTCGGGTAACTTCTGTGTAAGGAAGTGGCGCAGTTCAGTGGTAGTAAGTGTATTTTCTTGGTCAGCGAGCACATAAGCTACAAGGCGTTTGTCTCCTGGTTGGTCTTCTCGTACTATCACCACTGCCTGTTGTATGTGAGGATGTTGTGCTAAGACAGCTTCAATTTCACCTAGTTCTATTCGAAAACCGCGAATCTTAACTTGCTGGTCAATGCGACCCAAGAATTCAATTTCACCATCGCCTAGGTAACGAGCTTGATCACCAGTTTTATACAGCCTTGCTCCGGCTTGTTGGCACAAAGGATGGGGGATGAATTTCTCTGCTGTCAGTTGTGGTTGGTTAAAGTAACCTCTGGCTAAAGGGACACCGCCAATGTACAATTCTCCAGGCACTCCTATAGGAACAGATTGTAAATGCTCGTCCAAAATATATACTTGTGCATTGGCAATCGCACGACCAATAGTGAGTTTATGATAGTTATTTATGCCATGAGCAATGGTTGCACAGACAGTGGTTTCAGTCGGTCCATAGCCATTGAAGAACCGATTACCTTTTGCTACACGTTGTGCTAAATCTAAGGAGCAAGCTTCTCCAGCTACAATAATGGCTCTAGTTGAAGTTTGTAATTCTTCAATTGGTAATGTTGCTAGTACTGATGGTGGCAATGTCATGTGTGTTATTGCCTGTTGCTCTAACAACTCGAGCAAACCTTTTCCTGGCAGTAAAGTGTCTGCCTTGCTCAAACACAGCTTTGCTCCAGAACAAACAGCCATGACTATTTCTGAGACTGAGGCATCAAAGCTTAAAGAAGCAAACTGCAGAACACAACTATGTGGTTCAACATTAAAAGTTTGAATTTGTGCTTTGCTTAAGTTGCATAAACTCTGATGCTGAATTTGAACTCCTTTAGGTTTTCCTGTGGAGCCTGATGTATAAATAATGTAAGCTAAGTTTTCCGGGTCAACCTTATGAATCAGATTATCTTTGCTATTATTCTCAATAATTTCCCAGTCTGCATCCAAGCAGATAATTTGTGTCCAGAATGTTGGTAATTCTTCGACAAGTTGCTGTTGAGTTAGAAGTATTGGAACTTGTGAGTCTTCTAACATAAATGCCAATCTCTCTTGTGGATATGTTGGGTCTAGGGGCACATAAGCCCCACCAGCTTTAAGAATCCCCAATACTCCTATGACCATTTCCAAAGACCGTTCCACACATAGACCAACTAACACTTCTGGTCCAACTCCCAAAGCTTGGAGGTGATGGGCTAGTTGATTAGCACGGGCATTCAATTCTCCGTAACTCAACTGTTGTTGTTCAAAGAACAAAGCCACAGCATCCGGTGTTTTTTCAACTTGAGCTTGAAATAACTGATGGATGCATTGGTCTTGAGGATATTGTGTCTGTGTTTTGTTCCATTCCACCAAGAGTTGTTTTTGGTGGGGATTCAATAATGACAAATCAGAAATACTTTTATCCGGATGGGTAACAATATCCTTTAACAAGGTTTGGAAATTTTCCAGCATTTGAGTAATGGTGGCTGCATCAAACAGGTCAGTGTTGTACACCAATATCCCTTCAAAACCTTTTGAATTCTCCTGACAGTGCAGTTCCAAATCACACCTGACTGTTCCAAGATCTACTTCTAATAACTCTATGGTTAAATTTGGTAGTTCCAAGATTGACATTGGAGTATTTTGAAGGTCGAATAGCACTTGGAACAATGGGTTGTAACTTAAATCCCGCTCAGGTTGGAGTTCTTCTACTAACTTTTCAAATGGTAAGTCTTGATGGGCATATGCTCCCAAAGTCACCTCTCGTACACGCCCCAGCAGTTGCCGAAAACTTGGGTTTCCTGATAAATCAGTGCGTAACACTAATGAGTTAATAAAAAAGCCTATCAGTTCTTCTATTTCCCTGCGGTTACGAGCAGCAATTGGAGAGCCTACAATAATATCATCTTCACCAGTATAACGGTAAAGTAAGACTTTAAATGCAGCAAGTACACTCATGAACAACGTGACGTTTTCTTGACGACTTAGTTGTTGCAGTGTTTTGAACAAATCTGCTGGTAATACAAACGATTGAGTTGCACCTCGATATGTTTGGGTAGCAGGGCGTGGGCGATCGCCTGGTAATTCTAATAATGGTGATGCACCATTGAGTTGTTGTTTCCAGTAGTGAAGTTGATTTTCTAGGACTTCGCCTTGCAGCCATTGGCGTTGCCAAACTGCAAAGTCAGCATATTGAATTGACAGTGGAGAGAGTGGTGAGGCTTTGCCATCACAGAATGCTTGGTAAAGTTTTGATAATTCTCGAATAAGTATCTCTATTGACCAAGCATCTGAAACAATGTGGTGCATGGTCAAGAGGAAAATATATTTTTGAGAATCTAGTTGTAGCAGTTTAGTTTGTAATAATAGATTGGAATCTAGTTTAAAAGATTGTTTTGCTTCTTCAAGAGTGAGGCGCAAAACCTCGAGTTGCTGTTGTGGCTCTAGCAGAGCTTGCAAGTCTATGACTGGTAATGCCAAATCTAGTTGTGAAGCAATCTTTTGTACAGGTTGCCCTTGTACAGTTAAAAAGCTGGTACGTAGTACTTCATGACGCTGTACTATCTCATTCAAGCTTTGTTGCAGTGCCCTAATATTTAATATCCCGTTTATGTGTACTTTTGCAGGAACATTGTAAAAAGGAATATTCGGTTGTAACTGATTCATAAACCACAACCGTTGTTGAGCAAAGGATAGAAATAGTTCCTTATCCCGTGCTACTGGTACCATTGAAGGTACTTGTAAACTTGATTCAGTAAATAAAGTGGTTTCAATACACTCAGCCAAACTTGCTACAGTTGGTTTTTCAAACAGGTAACGCAGAGGTAGTTCTACTTGAAAAGCTTGACTCACTCGGGAGATCAATTGAGTACCTAGCAATGAATGACCACCTAACTCAAAAAAGTTGTCATATCTCCCTACTTGGTTGACTCCAAGTACTTGTGCATACAGTCCCGCTACCATGATCTCTGTTGAGGTGTGAGGCGCAATATAAGCTACTTCCTGAGGTCTAATAGAGTCAGGAACAGGTAAAGCCGGACGGTCAATCTTGCCATTGGGAGTCAGTGGCAGTGCCTGCACAAAGACAAAAGCAGAAGGCAACATATAATCAGGCAACAACTGTTGCAAAAACTGACGCAACTGATGAGTCGAAGGAGAGGATTGTTGCTCAGCAATCACATAAGCCACTAAACGTTTGTCTCCTGGGACATCCTCCCGTAAGAGCACGACATTGTCCCGCACAAGTGGATGTTGCGCTAACAGAGCCTCAATTTCTCCCACCTCCACACGGAAACCCCGCAGTTTCACCTGCTGATCAATACGACCAAGAAACTCAATATTACCTTGGCTTGAATAGCGTGCCAGATCACCTGTTCTGTACAACCTTGCCCCTACTTGTGCACTCCAAGGGTTGGGAAGGAATTTTTCTGCTGTTAAATCCGGACGGTTAAAGTAGCCTCTGGTTAAGCCATCACCACCAATATACAGTTCTCCAGGAACACCAATTGGAAGTAGTTGCAGATGCTGGTCTAAAATGTATACCTGAGTGTTGGCAAGCGGACGACCAAGTGGTAGCTGCACTAACTGTTGCTGCAAGCCAGGAGTCAGTTTGTACACTAACGAAGTAATTGTCGTCTCCGTCAAACCGTAGACATGAACCAGTGGAATATTAAACTCCTGCCAACTAGCAACTCTTTCCGGCAAGACTTGTTCTCCACCCATGAGCACAAAACGCAGGCAATCCGGAGGTCGTTTTTGAGTGGCACATAGCTGATAAACCCACTCATGCCAGTAAGCTGTAGTCATTTCTAATGTTGTCAACTGATGAGTCTGTATCAGTTGCTCAAGGTCTGCAATTGTACCCAGCCACCGTTGCTCTGGGAGGACAACAGTCGCACCGCTCAACCAAACAGGCAGCAGTTCTTCTAAAGTGACATCAAAACTCAGCGATGCCAGTTGTGGCATTCGGGTCGCTAGCTTGTATTCCCAATGCTTGGATGATGGCAAAGGTGTAGTTGACCAAACTACGATGTTCTACCAGCACACCTTTGGGATTGCCTGTTGAACCTGATGTGTAAATGACATAAGCTAAGTTGTCTGCTGTGACATCAGTATTGAGATTATCTCGATTGTACAAGCTGAAATTGTGCCAGTCAGTATCCAAGCAAATGAATTGTGCTGAGTGTTGTGGTAGCCTATCAACTAAGTGTTGCTGTGTCAGCAAGACAAGCACTTGAGCATCTGCCAGCATAAAAGCTAAGCGTTCTGGTGGATAAGCTGAGTCTAGGGGAATGTATGCTGCACCTGCCTTGAGAATGGCTAGCATTGCTACAACCATTTCAAAAGAAGTGTCTATACACAGTCCTACTCTGTGATCTGGTTTGACTCCCAGAGAATGCAAGTAATGTGCCAATTGATTTGCACGACTATTAAGTTGTGAGTATGTCAGGCACTGGTCTTTGTGCACCACAGCCACAGCATCAGGGGTTTGAGCCACTTGCGCTTCAAACAACTGATGAATGCACACTTGGTCTGGATAATCTATTACAGGGTGATTCCACTCCGCCAGCAATTGCTGTTTGTGACCTTCCGTAAGCAGAGGTAACTTTGAAACTTCTAATTCGGGATAAGCTACAATTCCTTCTAACAAAGTCTGAAAATGTTCTGCCATGCGGCATATGGTGCAAGCATCAAATAAATCCGTTCTATATTTATAAACACCAGTAAGGAATTCTCTTCCTTCTACTATGTCTAGTGTTAAATCGAACTGACCTTCTTCCTGTACTATGCCAAAAGGCTCAAGTTTTAATCCTCCCCAATCAATTTGAACCCCCTCTTCATCTGGTATCAAAAGATTTACAGCTTCTTGAAACTGCTGTAACTTCTGTAACGCAAACATAACTTGGAAAACTGGTAAGTGACTGGAAGAGCGGTTAGGCTGCAATCGCTCGACTAACAATGGAAAAGGATAATCTTGATGGGCGATCGCTCCTAACACAGTACGCCGTACTTGAGCCAGAAATGCTTTGAAAGTAGGATTGTTAGAAAGATCTGCTCGTAAAACCACAGGGTTGACAAAGTAACCGATAGTCCTTGTGAATTCTCGTTGGCTCCGACCAAATGTGGGTGAACCTACTAAAACATCCTCTTGACCTGTATAGCGGTAAAGCAATACTTGGAAAGCTGCTAAGAGAATCATGTAAAGAGTAGCTTTTTCAGTCTTTGCTAGTACCTTAAGTTGCTGCGTCAACTCCTTTGTCAATTTGAAAGTAATGGAAGCCCCTTGGTAACTTTGTACTAGTGGTCGAGGGCGATCAGTTGGTAAATCCAGTATTGGTAAGTCACCACTGAGCTGTTGTTGCCAATAAGCCCACAGTCTGTCGCCAGCAGAACCAGCCAGCATTTTGTTTTGTCTGATAACGTACTCTACATATGACAGAGTATTAGATGGTAAAGACACTGAGGTACTGGCATTTTCTGCTGGGTACAGCGCTCGAAGTTCATCCATCAATACCAGGTGGGACCATAAATCACTTGCAATGTGGTGAATTGCAAACATGAGAACGTGATCTTCTGGTGAGCGAGTAAAAAACCTTACCCGGAACACAGGTCCTTGTTCTAAATTAAAAGGATAGCGAGCTGCTGTAGCCACATATTCTTTTAATTCATCCCAGTTCCAAGTTGAGGCATCTATCTCCTCAAAGTCAACATCTATGTTTTCATGTATTTGCTGAATAGGTTTGTTATCACACTCTGTATAGGTGGTTCGCAGAGAAGGATGACGCTCTATCAGTACTTGAAATGCTCGTCGTAAGGCTGATATATCTACTTCTGACCTAATACGGACTGTAAACAGAGTATTGTAAGCCCAACTTTGAGGTGCTAGCTTATACAGAAACCATAGCGCCTGCTGTCCTTGGGATAGCGGGAATAAAGATTTAAGCTTATTTGCTTTTTCTTTAAGTAATTGCGCTACAAGTGCACGCCGTTCCTGCGGCGACAGCTCATCATTTTGTGTATACATCATGCTCATTCGCCAGCCTCTTGCACCTCTAAAAGTTGATTTAGCAAAAAGTCTACGTCCTGCTGTGAGAGTTGTTCGAGTCTAGTCAATAACTGCTCTACATTTTCTTGGTCAATTGTGTTCGTGATATTGACCTGATTATCCTGATACTGATTACAATTTTGGGACCGAGCAGTATCTTCTGGCAATTGTTGCTTTTCTCGTGAGTTAAATTCGGTTATTTTTTGTATTGTCACTACTGGAGTAGATGAAGGAGTTGGAGAAGGCAATATTGCTTCAGATAGAATTAAAGTAGCTAGTTGAGTAATATTGATGTCCTCCAAAAATGCCTCCATTGGTAAAACTAAACCAAAGTTAGCTTCAATGTAATGCTTAATTTCAACAGCTTTAAATGAATCAAGACCAAAGGTGATAAGAGGTTGTTGCAAGTTAAGTTGAGTTGAAGCAATTTCCAAAATTTGAGCAATTTGGTCATGTAGGTCTAATTCCAATAACACCTGACGTTGTGTTTTGGCTGTTGCCAATGACGTCTCTCGAATTATAGTGTTGTCTTCAACGCAATTTTCAATAGGTTGTAAAATACTTGAACCTATAACAGATAAGTTATTTGATATCCACCCTGCTCGGCAGGCATAACGTTGAATCTTGCCGCTAGAAGTCTTGGGAATGCTTGCAGTCTTAAGTAAGAGTATTGCATAAACCTGTAGCTCATGTTCTACTGAGACTGCCTTACGGATCGCTCCAGCCACTTCATCCACATCTAGATTCCGGATGTAACTTCGCTCTATTTCATAAGCAATAACCAACCGCTCTTCTCCCTCTACCTCGACTGTAAACGCAGCTCCGCAACTAGCCCGCAAGGCCGTATGGCTTTTCTCAACCGTCAGTTCAATATCTTGAGGATAATAGTTGCGACCTCGAATAATAATTACATCTTTGAGACGCCCCGTAACAAATAGCTCACCATCCTTCAAAAATCCTAAATCTCCTGTCCGCAGAAATGGTCCTTCTCCAGTGTCTGCTAAATAAGCTTGAAATGTTTGCTCTGTTTCTTTAGTTCGCCACCAGTAGCCCTGAGCAACAGTAAGACCTGATACCCAAATCTCTCCAACTTCGTTAGAGGCGCAAGTCGTCAATAATTTAGGATTAACAATTTTTATCTTAGTATCAATCTCACTTCGTCCACATCCGACTAAAGTTTGCACTTTTTGTTGGTGTTCTAAGGGGTATTCTGTAGCTTCCACTATCTGATTCTGTGCTAGCGCCTTAGCCTGAACTTTGTAAAAAAATGGCACATCCTTCTTTCTGACAGCAGTTACTTTTAGCGTAGCTTCAGCAAGACCATAACCAGGACAAAAGGCAGCTAAGTCAAAACCACAGGGTTTGAAGGCTTCGGCAAATTGCATTAGGACATTTTCTTTGATTGGCTCGGCACCGTTTAAAGCCATACGCCAACTACTTAAATTTAGAGTGGTGCGTTGTTCTGGAGTAGTTTTGTGAACGCAAAGATCATAGGCAAAATTAGGAGCTCCGCTATGAGTAGCTTTATAGCGAGAAATTGCTTGTAGCCATCGAATCGGTACCTGAAGAAAGGACAAAGGTGGCATTAAGTAACAAGGAAATCCCTTATACAAGGGTTGAAGCACTCCATAAATGAGTCCCATATCATGAAAGGTAGGAAGCCACGTTACCATAACGCTGTTTGAAATATGTTCCCATCCTAAATCTAGGTCCTCTGAATTCTTCAGTAAATTACCATGACTCACCATCACTCCCTTTGGCGTTCCTGTAGAACCTGAAGTGTACTGAAGAAAAGCTAAGGTGTTTTCACACAATGTTGGTTCTTGCCAGTTTAAAGCTAGATCATCAGTAATGTTATCAGTGGCTATAAATTGCATAGAGACCAAATCTGGCTCCTCAGCAAATCGATTCTTAATGTTTATCAGCTCTGATTGAGTGGTGAGAACAACTGCTGCTTGGGCATCCCTCACAATTGCCTGGAGCCTAGATAACTTCTGATTACGTCGTAACGGATAAGCGGGAACAGCCACTACTTTTGCATACAAACATCCAAAAAAGGCAGCAATGAATTCTAAACCAGGCGGATACAATAACAAAGCACGTTCATTAGAAGCATTTAGAAACTGAAGATAAGCAGCAATCTTTCGGCTTTGCTCATCTAACTCATAGTAAGTCACATTTGCATCTTCTGTCTCTCCATCCCTTAAAAAGGTAAAAGCTTTTTTCTTAGGCTGGAGTAGAGCTCTGCAGCGCAAGAGTTCTACTAAAGTCGAGAAGTTAGAATTATCAGAATAACTAGTCATTCTTGTCATCAAACTTTTGTAAAAGTCCCAGAGAGATGAGACAAGTAGCTTTCAGTGAGGTATATTAAACCTTACTTACTAGTAGCACTTGGGTTAGGAATTAACTAAACGATTCACTTATCCGGTTACTTTACGAAATAAGTTATAAGCTCAATCTGACAAGTCAAGTTTATATTGGTAACCAATCTTAAGTACCAATTATTCAAATGATTGATCAATAACCTTAATCCCGCAATTAGATAATAATTCATTCAAAAACTTCAAAACAAGTTTTTCGATAAACTCTATATCCTCGCTTTTCTTAATCATGTAAATTGAATGTTCTAAAAGCTTTTTGATACTGTAAACTTTTCCTGTATTAATGTTTTTAATAAGAGGCACAAAAATGGGATGATATAAAACTTGTATAAAATGTCCCTTAACACAAACAATCAACTCATTTTCACCTCTTTGTCTCCAAAGAATAGGATGCTCTGATGACCATATTTCAACATAATTATTGATAGTAAGTTCCTTATCTCCTTGAAATAGTGTATTTTGAGCTTTTGGAAATGGGGTATAGCCATAGCAAGTTAGCATTCTTAACCATAATTTTATAGTTGCTCGTTCAACAATTGAAGAATCGAAAATTTCTTTAAAAGGAATAGCTGCTAGTTTGAGAGCATCTGGAATATTCTCTGCACTTTCTTGTATATTTTTTGGATTAAAAAAGGCTTGATTTTCTTCTGATCTCTGTTTAATTAAGACAAAAAAATCACTATTACTTATGTTTTTTAACAAATGTGCTCTTAAGGAATTCTTCCAGGAATAACCTAGATAGTGAAGCTTTGTTTTTCCTACAATACTTATTAGTAAAGGAATTTCAATAATTTTCTTTAAAAAACTCCCTTTTAAAGAATTACCGTATAAATAATCTATTTCTTTAATGAGAAATTTTGCTAATGGTACAGCAAAATTATTTGATACATTCATAACCATTACTAATGAAATAGATCCTGCTTGAGAAGTTGTAGTGTACCATCTATTTGAAGGCCAATAGATCATACCTCCTGGTTTAGCTTTAAGAGTCAAAGAGTCTTGAAGAAACTCATCATATTTCTTAGACAAGACTATACTTGGATTTTTTTCTACATATTCTGGTTTCCAAAGCACTACGTTCTCTTCTGTTACTATAGGAAAATAAAATTTGCCTTCTGGAGGATAGGGGTTACAGTATACACCAAATGGTAAACTATTATAATTTCCATACAAAATAGTATGAAAGTGACCATTATAAAGATAACCTAGTGCTGAGTGTAATTGTTTTAAAAAGACATAAGTCGATTCCCAAAGGAATTTGTTAACTTCAATGTTACCAACTACTAATGCATACTCTTGTTCACTAATAAGAGAACGAATACGTTTATCATAACCACTAAATGAACCATCTTCTTTTGTTGGACAAAAATGTGTACCTGCTAATGTATGGAGTTTTCCATCAATATACAACCCTTTAGATGGACAAGGTTCATTGGGAGAATTATCAAGAATAATTGAAAACAGTTCGTCTGAGGTTGTAGGAGCTTGAGTAAAATCTTTTTGGATAGCTAATGGTTCATATTCCCAATTTTTTAAGATAAATTGTTGCCAAAATTGTGTAGTGTCTTCCTTAGTTTGTTGAGACATTATGACCTCTTATCATTTAAGTTATTTTTGGTTTATATTCTTAAAAAAGCAACTTGATTTTCAGCAACATTTACCAATATATTTTCTTAAATTTTATATATTTCTCTTCAATAAAAATTTAAAAAATTAAGAGAAAATGCTTTTTATCCTGATAGTGTAATAGCTTATGGAAGCAATTAACGTTTACAAAAATTTTAAGCCTAGATCAGAGTTTTGAAATGGTCTAGCACTTTAGTGTATTGCTTAATTTAATACTGTATAGACACAATATTTTAAGTTTTGCTTTCAAGTTATAACGCACTTATTTATGTACTACTTCATAACTTCATAAGCAGCTATAACTTTACACTATTGTTCCAGACCAAAAATAATACTATTATTCAACTTACAAAAATATTTCCTTGTGAGCAAATAATCTTTCTGACTTGAGACCCCTACCTCTACAATCCTCAACTAATTTATTTGATTCAACTATAGGACGAGATTCTTCTGTATAAACAATAGATGTCATATAAGTAAACCAGGGTTCATGACCCATTGCATAAACGTAAACCTCTTTAGGGTGAAGTTGTTCAACAATATTAATAGCTTTTTCGTAATTAGAACCATCAAACCTTCGTGATTGGTCCATTTTTCTAGGTAATAATTTAGGCAATAAAGGACCATATAACCAAGTCAATGGTCCTCCATCACATTCCATCCCTATAAACAAAACATCTAAATCACCAACTAAGTTATGTACATATTGATAAAGTTTAGGTTCCAGGTTATTGGAATCTGCCGCACATAATATAGATTTTTCTTTGATACGTATTAAATGTGCAATTTTAGCTCTAATATCTAAGTCTGCATGTTCACCAAAAAAAGGTAAACCAGTAATAGTTCCATCATCAATTTTAATCTCTTCCATTTCATCAATTTCTCTTACATTTTTAAAACCTATAGATTCTAACATTAGTTTCATTGATGGGTCTTGCAATGCTCCACCCCCACTTTTAGGTACAATCAAGTTTTTGATTTTATGACGTAACATTAAAAGTGACTCAAGAATGACATGATCTTGATGGTTGTGAGTCAGCAGTACGTAGTCAATACTTTCTGGTATATCAGCAATAGTATAACGATAAATTTCACTCTTATACTTATAGCTAATAGCTGGATCACATAATATACTAATTTTTTCTGTCTCTATTAAAATACAAGCATGACCAAAATAACGAATTCTTACAGCGTCACCATCATATTTAGGATATTTATCTAACTTTTCATCTGTAAAAAATGATAATAATAAATCAGAATTTTTATCTTTAACTTCTAACATCTCTTTAATATAACTCAGTGGTTGAGGAACATATCTTGTCTTAAACAATTCATCAATTCTTTCATCCTTAAATGGAATTTTGATATGCAAAGAATCATTTTCTTTCAATTTTGGGTTGCTTAAAGCAAAAGAACGACTATCTTGATTAATAGTAGATAATAAAAGAGATTGTGATGTTTCATTATAATATTTACTTTTATATAATAGACCTTCTAAAAATCTAATTAAAGGATTATTGTTTAAGTCATAAACTATCTCTACATAGCCTTTTAAATTTTCAGGAATTTGTTGATATAAGGGCTGAAGTGAGTATCCTTTAGCTTCATTTCTTAATATTTCATTAAGAGCATTAACATCTTGTGCAAACTCTATCATATGAGTTTGGTCTTTTTCTGTTTCCTCTATCAACTCCTGAACTTCGCTAAGTCTGCTTAAATCATAATTGATAAATGGACCACCAATCATTGCTGGATTTTTAAGAGCAGAAATATGGATTTGTGGATTTGCTACAAATGAACGCATGATTTTTAAATGCAAATTACTTATGTACATTGCAGATGTAGCAGGTGATATTAGGTAAGCCCATGCATACCACTGATTAAATAGAGGTTCTACTAGTACGTTTTGTCTGAGATACAACTTTTCGGTAACCATATTCAAAATCCTTTGAAACTACTTCTTTAATAGAAATGATGCCTAGTTACGCTTAGAATAGCAAAGAGAGAACCAAGTTCAATTCCTACTGGTATGGGTGAAACTCAGTCTTTCTGACAACAAGCACAATGACCTCCATACCGCTCCATTTGACTAATGATTGAGCTAATTAGTGGTAATTTGATTTTTTGTAAATATTTGCAATTGCTGCTGTTGAAATTCGACTTGCTTTCCATATTGAGGATAACTTTCTTTTCATATATGTAATGATGATGATGGCTTGGTCAGGATTGGGGTGTAATTCTCTTCCTCCTGCTCTACTCTGTCTACGCTGACTTGTCTTTTAGCTCCCTCTATTTTTGAAGGTTTTATGTTCTTGTTAAATTGTTTTGATGCTGAATTGCTAGAGTTGTTATTAGTGCAGAATTCTGACGACTAGCAGCTTCGAGTGTAGCTTTCAATTTCTGGATTTCCTACTATATTTCCACTCTCAAAACTTTTTTTCCTGATTTGATAGTTGTTTGACGTTGGGCAGTTTTTCGATTTCTTTGGCTAATCTTTATCTCTGCTTCTTCTCAAGGAAGGTGACCAATTACTAATTTTTTTTAGATTTTATTAGCTTTCAATTAACAACTCTAACATTAATCTAACACATACTAGAGCAAATTTATTCTTGTTTTTCTTATAAAAAAAACTAATATTCTAATGTCTTTATTCTACTCGATAATTGGTTTCTAGGAATAATATATAATCCTTCAAAATATTTCCGATTATAAGTTTTTTGTTGAAATCTCACTACACTGCATAATATGCTGGTTGGCTCCATTAAGTCGAGATAGAATTTTTGGTGTTATCACGCCAATGTCTGGATTGACGCATTTCCTCTAAGTAGAAATTGAGCGACAAAATTAACACTTGGCAACAGCAGCCTAATCAGTACAAAGCAACTATCAATTGGCGCTTCGCAACGATGGATACACAAGTCAAATTACAGCGATAATATCCCGCTGTCGAACCTCGCAAAATTGCCTTCGCAGAATTACAAGGTTTAGCTGTAACTAGACGTAAAGTCAGTCATCAGTCTCGTTTGGTACTAAAATACTGTTATTTACGAATCTCAGCTTAAGCTTTCTGAGCTTTCTTACAATAGCCCTCACTTTTCAAATATCTTATAGGATTACAAGACGATCAGATTCAAATTAGTAAATTTTACGAATTTGAACTGCTTTGCAAACTTAGTTGAACCTATCCCATTAATAAAATTCTGTTCATCCAAATATGAATTGTGGCTAAAGAAAGAAAAGCGTTGAAGTAGGCGGAAATTCGCTCCATCGAACCACAAGCCTACAATATTTTCGTTGAAACCAGGTGAAACAGCGTTCCTGCTGAAAGCGTGAAACTGATACCAATTCTGTATGAAGCTGCGCTAAATTGTGGAAAAGGGTGTATTTGGTAAAAGTGTAATGGGTCGGAGATTGATAGTTGAAATTAAACAGAGCCAAGAAGAATTAGAAAAAGCAGTGAAATATGCGGTAGAAGCTAGTAGCAAAGAGAGATTACAAATGCTCTACAGGCTAAAAACGGGACAGGCTACAAGTAGGCGAGCGCTGGCAGTGTTGTTAGGGCGAGATGAGGCAACGGTTACTCGTTGGCTCAAAAAATACAAGGAATTAGGATACAAAGGCTTACTAGAGGTGAAACAGGCACCAGGAAAACAGCCAATTGTCAGTGGCGAGAATTTAGAACGTTTAAAAAAAAGATTGTCCGAACCACAAGGATTCCAAAGTTACAGTCAGATTCAACAATGGTTAATGGCGGAATTAGGACTAATATTGCTTAGAAAACGGTATACCAATTAGTGAGATATCAACTTGGTGCCAAGCTGAAAGTTCCGCGTCCTCAAAGCAGCAAACAACATCCAGACAGTTTATCTCACTTTAAAAAAAACTGCCTCTAGCACTCAAATTCTTGCAGGAGGAATTTGGCGAGGGGAAACGATTGAGGTATTTATGTCAGGATGAAATACGTTTAGGATTAAAGACAATTACCGGACGTTTAATTACAGCTAAGGGAGTTAAACCTGTAGGTTTAAGTCAACGGCAACGGGAAAATTTTTATTTATACGGAGTTGTAGAACCTCTAAGCGGATACAGCTTTTTCTACGAATTCCCTTACCTTAATGGTGATTGTTTTCAAAACTTCTTAGAGTTGTTGTCTGCTGAGCTTGGTGATGATATCGCGGTCATTCAGTTCGACCGAGGTTCTTTTCACAAAGCGAAAACTCCCGATTTTTCAGCCTCCTCACTCTCCTGAACTCAACCCGATTGAGCGGTTTTGGGAATTTCTCAAATCTCAAATCCAATGGGAAAACTGTAAAACACTCTCACAACTACAGCAAAAGTTAACTGATGCCCTCAAAGAAATTACACCTTCTATAATTGCCTCTCTCACTTCTTACGACTTTATCCTTGAAGCCTTATCTAGCGCAGCTTCATAAAGAATTGGTATTAGTCTTCCAAACACGCTTGAGCCATTGTGGTCTAATACCGCGTTTACGCAGAGCCGCACGTTTCTTTTTGGAATCGTAACCTTTATTAGCCACAAGTACTTTAACTAGTTTACGTTAGCAAAGCAAGACGTAGTCCGGTCTACCGGGTTTATTAGTTTTGACTTTGATGCTGTCTAGAAGTGGTATAACTTGTTCTCGTTCATTACCATTAGCAGGTGTTGTGCAATTAGCTAAAGGCATACCATGACCGTCAGTTAGAGTATCTATCAAAATTTCTTTACCTTTATGACCCCAACCCCCTCACCGCCACCTTTGCTAGGGGGACAAAGACCCATCAACCGCACCGTAATTCCAGTTAATTAATCCTTTTTCTTCTGCAATGCCCAATATACGAGCTTGTAAACTTTCTAATATCCCATCCTTTTGTCAAGGTTGTAGCTACCTGTATGCAGCACTTTTTGATGCCCAAATCTCTCCCTGTGAGACATCGCACTAACGACACACTTGTATTAGTATATACAATAAAGTATTAAGTACGTGGCAAAATGGCGCATGAAGCATTCCTCGTTCTCTTTTTTCTGGTTTCTTGGGGAATATATCTTCAAATAGCCTCCATTCTAGGTCGCTTAATCCTTCGAATCGCCCAGCCATAACGAGTCAATTAACTCGTGTTGTTGCAAAACCGGGCGATTGATTGACGAGAAAGTCTTTTTGTTGACAAATAAACCCGCCTGGTTTTGCGAGGGCAGGGACAATGTGTCGCTTGTTCCGCTTTGTTAAGAGTTCACCCAACCCTCATTACTCAACTCGCGCTCGGCTATCAATTCCAAATTAGATTTACACCTATTTGATGACACGCCCTAGAGAGTTTGAATCTGAGAAAACGGAATAAGATGGATGTTACAAAAAAGCCTTTAGCCAAATCCAAATTCGACTTGCAGACACACTTGTATCACATGAGTAGTGTAAACTTTACCTGAATTCATATCTTTGGTACTTTGACTGTATTGATTCTGTTGTCTGAGTTGGAATTAGCTCCATCTCATTTCCCAAGTGTAAAGTTTACAAAGGCTTGGTTGTCTACTATTGTCGGAGTTCTCCGGTTAACTGATGCCAAGCAATAAAAGTGTAGAGCCTTATTTGTCGTTGTAAATTTGATAGTTTTTGACAGTTTGTAAAGACGAACATCTTGGACAAATAAGCATCGGTAGTATCGAAAAGTCCTTTGAACACTACCAATGCGCTTACCCGACTATTTTTAGTTCAAAATTCTAGATGTAACTGTTGACCGAAGACTTCGCGATTTTCTCAAATCTCCAGTTATGATTATTCTTTTAAGCCAACGATCTTTACCATCATACCTAGCTTTAAATGGTTTTCTTCCATGTACCACTTTATAATTATCGATAAAGCAAAAATCTCCTGGCTCTAAAATAAGGTCTTCTAATTCTGCGTCGATCCCCTTAATCAACTTATCCAGGGCATTTTGTGCCTCATTGTCATCTATTAGATCATCCATAAAGTAGGGATCAATCCGGATATATGGACATTGGGGATTACCATATAACACTGACACTTTCTCCGGCTTGCTATTCATTTGATTAATTCTTTGATAACCTTGACAAGCCAAATTCCATGAATGATCAACATCATTTGGCTGAATCTTTAAGTTCGACTTGTTTTTCTCAAGATGTGATTCATCAGGACGAATTGTAAAGCGTGGCTCAAACAAAACTTTAACCTCTTCTGACTCTAGTTGTACTGTTTTTATAGATGCCACAGTGGTAGGAACTCTATCCGGATTTCTCAAACACATCATGCCAAGATAGTCTCCTCTATAAGGATGAAATGCATCTTCATTGTGCCACCAAAGTAATTGTTCGCTACTACTACCTAGTTGCTCATATTCATGCCCTTTAATAGGTATCACTTCATGAACAATGTGTCCAGCTTGCTGAGTAGACCACCCAATAACTTCGCCCAGCAGTGAGCCAAATAAGATAAAAAGAATTTCTTCTTCTAAGGTAGGAGAAATTTCGGGTTTACTCTGCCAATGAGATGGCGTTTCTCCAATTTTATCGTCTGCTATTGGATATCCAGAAATAATGCAAATACCTGAGGATGGTTCTAATAACCTAAAATTATTAAAAAGTATACGTATTCTTTGAGGTAGCTCATGAGCAATTACGTGAGCATTCAGTAAAAAATCTTCTTCTTCTGCTGAATTATATTGAGATTTAACCCTTTTTAAGACTGATTTGATATCACTAATTTCTTGAGTTGACAAAAGAATCTTTTCCATACTTACATCCTTACTATTCTCCTGCTGTTTCTTTTTTCTCAGCTATCTCACATAGAGAATCACTTGCCAAAAACTAGCAAAACCTAGTTTTTCTTAACTTGTTGTAGATGCTTATAAATTTGTCACCATCTTCTTTCCTGACGCTACAGGGAAATAGTGATAAACGGTCTTTCATTTTCCATTTGGAAAAATTATATGAAAGCATTAGCTACATGATCCTCTACGTAAATATACGCCTTAAAGTAATTTTATTGACTTTGAAAAACATCTTTTAACGTCTCTCTGCTTGCTCAGCAATTAAGGCTTTTGACAGACGATTAAGACCTTCATGAAGATGAGGTGTAGAACATCCGAAACCTAACCTAACATGATCTTGATGGTTAAAGCATATGCCAGGAACAAGTAATACTCCATAGGTATTTGCCATGATCTGGCAAAAGGCTTCAGAGTCTGAGATATTACGTAGTCTCAAGAAGGCACAAACTCCACCTTGTGGACGTACCCAATCTACAAACTCTTGATGTTGCTCAATCCACTCAGACAAAATTTCTAGATTCATCCGTGCTTGTTGCAGGCGAATATTAATTAGGTTATCTGCATTCTCTATAACTCGCTGTGCAATGAGCTCAATTAAAGGTGAGAGGTGAAGAGTAATATAATCGCGCATATGAATAAAATGTGACAGTACATCTGGTGAAGCTAGACACCAACCGCATCTTAATCCAGGTAATCCATATGCTTTAGAAAGAGTTCCTATTGAGATAGAGTGTTCATACTGCAAGATGGGGTTAGGTAGCGACAAACCATACGTAAGGTCAGAGAAGGCTGCATCCCATACAAGATAAGCTCCTACTTTAGCAACTGCGACGATCAGCTCTTCCTGTTGTTCTCTTGTTATGGAAGCTCCAGTAGGATTATGAGGGAAGTTTACAACTACCATTCGTGTACGTGAGTTGATTAAGCTCTTAGCTTCCTCAACATTGGGAACAAAATTATGCTTGAATTGTAGCCGCCAAGGCTTTAACCGACATCCTATAGATTCAGCAATGGAAAATAGTTGTTGATAACAAGGATCTAATACAACTACCTCATCATCAGGATGAAGAAGTCCGTTCATGATTAAGAATATAGCTTCGCTTGAACCATGAGTCACCATAACCTGCTCTGGGTCTCCATTTCCCCACCGTGAGGCGATTGCCTTACGCAAGCCAAGGCTTCCAAGGCTAGAGCTATCATGGAAAACAATACGGTCAAACTCTTCTTGTGTCAGACCAACGAGCTGGTAAAGCTCGGCTAGGGAGAAATTTTCTACACCACTACTGCCGATATCAATTTCAGTATTGAAATAATATTTCCTCATCCAAATCTCTAAAAGAGCTGGAGTAATTCCACTAATATGATTCCCCATATCAAATGACTCCTTTATACTCACTACTAGTGAAATTTGTTGTTCTGACTTTTCAGGAGAAGCTTCAAAACTCTTTTCCAGACTATGTTTTTTCCAACAGCTTAAATTGATTAAGCAAGCAAGCAGACGCTCAACTGCTGTATTTATATCAATTATCTAAATGAAAGTTACTTAAAACCTGGATACTCTACCCACAACTGCTAAAAGATGGTTTTCAACATTAGTTAATTGGTTGGGCAGTATGATCCGGTTACACAATTTTGTCTAAAGTTTACCTCTGCTGCTCATTTAGTGCATTTTGAGCTTCTGTAATTAGAATTTCCAGATGGTGGTTGCTCAATCCGTTGTTGACAGACTTTTTGATAACTAAAGCCAGTTGGTTTGGTGTCAAGTTTTTAATGTCAATCGCTATTTTAGTGGTCACTGCATCCAACGTATTGTCGGAAATTGGAGCTTGATTCAACATACAGGCTGTCTGTATGGTGTAGTCAAGTATATTTCTATTTTCTTTGAAAGTAGTTGCAATCTGCTGATCTCTGAACTCTGAAGAATGCATCAAGTCTTGGGATGATGGTAAATGCGTTTGTGTCTTTAGGTCTTTTCTAGTTAAAACTTCTGCTTCTTCAGCACCAGAAGCTTCATGCTGCACTCGTCTTAAAGATTTACGCTCCTCGCACTCTGTAGTTTCTACAGAAACATCAATGGTGAGTGGCTTGTCAAGCTTGGGCTTTGCGGCTTTTTTATATTGTAAGACAATTTCCTTAGCCTTAGTGTAGGTGATATTCTCGCCACAACCTGCGCGTTCCAGAACTTCTGCTCTGGCTTCTTTAGATGTGGAGGGTGCGGCGATAAGGTAGAGGGCTGAAGCGTTGATATTCATATTCGTAAAATCGACGAATCTTAACTCCTCCCAGACCTGCATAAATTTGGTGGCAGATGATATACTCCAATCAAACTCAGATTTAAGCCATTTTAGGAATCTTCCATGTCCCAGACACTGCTTTACCTCAATGAGCTTCTGTCCAATATCGATGATATCTTGAGAACTACGGCGCATTAAGCTCTTGATTTCATTGGTGCACTGATGGATAAGCATACGAGTTTCAGTGTCTAGAGTACCATAGTCAAAGTTTGAAGTGTGCTGAGTGAGGAGCTGTTCTAAAGGTTTAGATGGTGATGCACTTGGATTCATAACAGCATTTACTCCGTTTCTCAATAGAGATAACAGTCTGGGCAATAGTGGTGCTTCAATCCTTGATTTGCGAGCTAACAGTACTTGCAAATCGTTGCTCAACTGATGCGACAGTTGAGTTTACTTCAAGCGATAGTTCGGTTGTAAGAAAACAGAATGCTTTCTTTTATCCATAAAGAAGTGATCGCCCGTCAATGCAGTTATCACTTCAATGAAAACTGACGGTTCGACTATAAGCCTTGCCTGACTGGATTTAAACCGTGCACAACGAATTTGGGTGGTGAATCGCGCAAAGTTTACTGACTACAGTTTTTAAGTCCATAGTCCTTGTTGCCTGCGAACTTATGATACTGCTTGTCACGTTTTGGTTTCAACACTCTTACCTGTGCTAGTCATGGAGGAAGTGTAAGTTGAGAAGCTAGTAACTTTCATTGTCTTAAACTCTCCGACCTTTTTTCCTAATTCAGATTAGGCGTAAATTATAAAATTTTTCTTTCTAAAAATAATAATAGCCGATTTTAGAGCAAACAACCTTATAGTTGCTAACTAAAAAGCTCACATTTTGTTAAATTTACTCTAGAATTGCGAGAATCCTTAAGGTAATGTATGCACCGCCTTCTTATCAAGACATCTGCACTGCTTCTACTGACTGTTCCCTTTGGTTTTTCCAGCTACGCTAGTGGTGGAAATAACTACAAGCATATCGTAGATGAAGCTTGGCAGCTAATCAACCTCAAATTCTTAGGTACAGACTTTAAAAGCCAGAATTGGCTACAAACGCGACGTGAGCTTTTGTCCAAGGAATACACTACCAAAAAAGCAGCATATGATGCTATCCGTTCTATGCTATTGCAGCTGAACGACCCTGAAACTCGTCTTCTAGACACTAAGCAAATAGATCACATTAAGATGGAGAGTAGTGGAAAATTCAATGGGGTAGGTCTGATCTTTTTCTCTGTGGACACTGAGAAAAAAACCAAGGAGCTTAGAATAGTAACTGCCCTGCCAGACACTCCAGCTGCTAGAGCTGGTTTACAACCCAAGGATATTATTCAAGCAATTAACAGTGTATCTACAAAGAATCTAAGCGAGGACCAGGCGATGACGCTTTTACGGGGTGAGCCAGGTACTTGGGTTTCACTAACTGTACGCCGCAACGACAAAACACTTAACATTCCACTCAAGCGTGAAGCTATTTCCATACAACCAATACGTACCTCTTTGAGGCTACAAGGAAAAAAAAGGATTGGTTACATTGCTCTCACACAATTTACGCCTAATGCAGATGAGCAAATGCATAATGCTATTAAACAATTATTGAGTGAAGGCATAGATGGTTTTGTCATTGATTTACGAAATAATCCTGGTGGTTTGCTTCCTGTTAGCACTCAAATTGCAAGTTTTTTCCTAAATAGGGAACCAGTTGCCTCAATTCGTAATCGTCAGAGTAGTTTGGAAGAAATTCGGGCTAATGGTTCCAAGCTTACTG
This sequence comes from Nostocales cyanobacterium HT-58-2, assembly GCA_002163975.1. Lineage (GTDB taxonomy): Bacteria > Cyanobacteriota > Cyanobacteriia > Cyanobacteriales > Nostocaceae > HT-58-2. The sequence goes on from CP019636.1 coordinate 2,435,478, forward strand.
ATAAACCCATAGTAGTTTTAGTCAACAATGGTACTGCTAGCGCAGCCGAAGTCCTAGCAGGGGCACTGCAAGATAATCGTCGTGCTGTCTTAGTTGGAACTTCAACCTATGGACGAGGAAAAATTCATTCGGGAGAAGAATTGTCTGATCAATCTATAGTCATGGTAACGACTGGTAGAATTGTAACTCCTTTGGGTCGTGATATTGAGCGTCAAGGTATTAAACCAGATTACGTAGTTGAAATGCCAGCGGTGACACTAGGAAATCAGAAGCAATCAATCATAGCAACCTCAAAAGATAGCCAGTATACAAAAGCAATCTCGATTCTCCTAAAACCCATAAAGCGACAATAATCAAGTGAAGTCATATGACAAAAATTAAGGTAATTGCTCACCGCAATAACCATGGATAAATGAAAATGGTGTATATTGACACCCATAACACAAACGTAAGAATTCAGGTCTATGCTTGAGGAAGCAAAGAGGGAGCTTGCCAAGAATTACTAACCAATGCTTGAATACTCCCGGTTCGCCTATTTTTTGGCGAGTTAGGAAAAGTGGGGTAGTGTGTTCTATTGGCATCCTGTTCATACTACGTAGAACATTGCATCGAATGCTTTTCTGTCATCTATCCATGGTTGTCCTCCTTTAGGTTTAGTGGTCGCGGGTAAAGGTAGTGGATGCAAAGGTTCCCAAGGTTGTTTTGGAATTCAATAGTTTGCATTCACTTCATTGCTCGACATTTTGCTGCACTTGATCTTATTGTATTGTTAGTTTCTACCTCATTAATTGAAGTTTTCGCATAAGCTCTAATTATTCTTCCTGTATTTAAGTACTAATTGCTCGCCTTTTGATATTTTTTAATCTATTGTGATTAACCTCTTTCTGTTTCCTTCTTTGTAAAGTCCGTTGTTCTTGGTCTGCTTTTGTCAAACTATTTGATAGTTCGCTAAGTCTCACTTCAGGGTGATTAGCAACGGTATGTAAAATAACTTCAAAAGATTTTAGAAACTGAGTGATAGTCCCATGCTCAAACAAGTCTAAATCGTATGTCATCACCCCAATAAGCCCTTGCTTTGTATCCTCCATGCTAAGAAGCAAATCAAGTTTGGCATCACCGATATCAATTTCTAGAAGACGCATATTCAAATTAGGAAACCCTAAAATTGACACAGGCGTACTTTGAAGGATAAACTTCACCTGAAATAGGGGTGTACGATTTAAACTTCGCTCTGGTTTTAGAGCTTCTACCAGTCTGTCAAATGGAAAGTCTTGGTGCTCATAAGCTCTCAGGGTTACTTCACGTACTCGCCTCAATAATGCTTGAAATGTAGGGTTTCCAGAAAGGTCCGTGCGCAATACCAACTGATTGACAAAAAATCCTATCAACCCTTCAACTTCGGGTCGATTACGGTTAGCAACGTCTGTACCAATAATAATATCATCCTGTGATGTGTACCAATGTAGTAACACCTGAAATGCTGCTAACAGCGTCATAAATATCGTAACTTCTTCTCTACAACTTAGTTGCTTTAGATCGTCAGACAAAGCTTTGGATAGCGCCAAAGATTGCTTTGCTCCCCGAAAGGCTTGAATTGATGGTCGAACCCGGTCAGTAGGCATTTTTAGAACAGGGACGTCATTGCCCAACTGCTGTTTCCAGTATGCAAGGTGAGTTTTCAGTACGTCTCCTTGCAACCATTGTCGCTGCCACACAGCAAAGTCTGCATATTGAATTGACATATCAGGTAGAAATAAAGGTTGGGTGGTGAGAAGAGCTTTGTAGAAGGCTGCTAGTTCTCGAATCAAGATCCCGATAGACCAACCATCACAGACAATATGGTGCATCGTTAAAAGCCATACATATTCTTTTTCTCCTAATTGTAGAAGAGTAATTCTTAGCAAAGGACGGGTCAAATCAAAAGGTAGCTGGGCTTCTTTAGTAGCTAAACGTTTGACCTCAGCTTCCTGTTGAGATTTACCTAGTTCCTGAAGATCTACTATCGGTAGGGTCAATGTTAAGGTGGGGGCAATAACCTGAACAGGTCGCCCTTCTATCATGGGAAATGTAGTTCGCAGGACTTCATGACGCTTGATGACCTCATTAACACTTTCTTGTAAAGCAGTTATGTTGAGATTCCCATCTATATGTATTGCTGCAGGTACGTTATAGAGGGAAGTTTCAGGATCTAATTGAGCAATAAACCATAGTCGCTGTTGGGCAAAGGAGAGAGGTAATTCTTTATCTCGTGAGATACGTTGAATGGGTGAAGTTTGCTGTTGTTCTTGACAACAAGATATTTCAATGTGTTTTGCTAAATCGGCTATGGTAGGTAGTTCAAACAGAGCCCGCAGGGTTAACTTTACCTCAAAGGTATCACGCAATCGAGACACAGCTTGAGTTGCTATCAGGGAATGCCCTCCTAACTCAAAAAAGTTATCATGGATTCCTACTTGTGGAAGATTAAAAAGCTCTTGCCAGATACGGGCAATTTGATGTTCCAACTCAGTTCGCGGTGCAATCTGCACAGTACTTGTAGGGCTAACACCATAACTTGCTGCAATCAGTTTTTGTTTATCAATATTACCTTTGTCTGTCAGAGGCATCTCTTGAAGCTGGTAAAAATTACAACGACTATGCTGCTGAAAGCGATCTTGAAGTGTCCACCCATGTAATTGGTTAACAGGTGCCTTATCAGTTTTCATCGTGAAATAGGCACAAAGTTTTTGGAGACAACAAGAGTCTGTCTCCATATATCGGCGAATGTAGCGGTTACTGCTATCTAAGCCAATTAAGAGTTGAGCTTGGTCACTATGTAATGAAGCAAGAAAAGAATTCAAGCCCTGTTGAGCTGTAATAGCATGATATCCTCGAGCATAAGCTAATTCTTTTATTAAATTGCCGCGACTCATTCCTAATTCGTTCCACAAGCTCCAACTCAAGCAATAACTCTGAAGACCACACTTATGGCGTTGGTAATAAGTAAAAGAGTCTAGAAAATGATTTGCTGCTGAATAAGCACCCGCGCCAGTTCCTCCAAAGAAACCATTGACAGAAGAGAAACTAATGAAAAGTCCTTGAGGCTCGTTTTTAAGGAGTTGATGTAGTAACCAAGTCCCTGAAACTTTGGGGTGCATGATTGCTGCTAAATCCTCTTGGGTTAACTCAGTTAGCAGCTGTTCTTGATAAAGACCTGCTAGATGAATTATCCCTGATAGATCACATTGCCAATGAGATTTCGCTTGCTTAACTACTTGTTTTAACTGCTCAAAGTCACAGATATCTGTAGCTTGGTAAATGATTTCCCCCTCAAACTTCTCTAGACTTCGGTAAGCTTTGATACGCTCCAAGGTCATATCTGTCTGTTCTAAGGGGAACTGCAAGGTACTTGTGATAGGCAGGGGAGTTCTACCCACTAAAAGTAACCGGGCTTGGTAATGCTTGAGCAAATACTCAGCAATCTTAACAGCAATACCTCCTAGACCTCCACTAATTAAATACATTCCACCTTGCTTGAAAGGTAGTGGTTGATTTTGCTCTTGAGATAGATCAACTGTTTCTAGTCGGGGTATCCAACGCTGTTTATTGCGGTACGCTACTTCTTGGTCTCCTTGCCTTTCCTGAATCTCTTGAAGAATATAAGCTGCACTCTCCTCAAGTAGACTTACAGATAAATCGATATGACGACAATCTAACCAAGGAATTTCTTGCGGAATTGTCTTAATAAGTCCTAACATGGGAGTCTTCTCATAAGCTATTTCATCAGTTGGTAAAATAGCTTGGGCATAGCTAGAAATAACCCACAATTGAAGTAGATACTGATCCCTGTTAATCTGAGACAAAACTTGAGTTAAAAGTAACAGACTATAAACTCCCTGATTCTGTGCTTCTTCTAGTGCTTCTAGACTGGGGACTTCTGATGCATACTCGTTGTAGGTCCACAGGTGCAGAATTTGAGTAAGAGCAACAGGATCTGCGGTTACAGACTCTAGCAGACGCTGATAGTCGTTAAAGCTATTGGGTGCAATGCGGTAGTGGTTAGGACCAATTTGAGCAAAGTCTGATCCAGCTTCAACTCTAACGCAGGTCTGGTTCTGCCGTTCTAGTTCCGCACACAGAAACTGCCCTAGACCCAGCCCATCAAGAAATACGAGGAATTTGCCTTTTTGAGAGCGATAAGTCAAAACTTTGGCTTCTTTTCGACGCCAGATTTTTCGATAAAACCAGTTGGGAAGGGTATTGTCATTACCGCTTAAGATATCAATTCTTTTAAGGATGGGATCAAATTCACCGATTTCAAAGCATTGCTTGAGTTGGGAACGTTGAATTTTTCCAATAGAGGTTTTAGGAATAGCGTTTTTCTCAACCGGAATTAAATAAGCTGGATTTACTCCAACTTTGCGAACAACTTCTCTCCGAATCTCTTTGAGCAACTTTAACAGATTCTCATTAGAAATAGAAGTATTGAAAAAAATGACTAAGTTATCGGTATTGCTATCAGTAGTTCTGATAGCACAAGCACAGGTGTAAGAAACTTCTACACCCTCAACCTCTTCAACTACCGCTTCAATTTCATGGCTATAATAATTAATGCCATTGATAATAATAATATCCTTTTGGCGACCAGTAACCGTCAAGCAACCTTTACGTAGAAATCCAGTATCCCCAGTATCAAACCAACCATCATCAGTAAAAACATTTTGGTTAAGTTCTGGATTATTATAATATCCCGACGTTACTGTAGAACCTTTAACCTGTAGACGTCCAATCTTTTCTTCCTCAAGCAATTGATTTTGGGCATCTACAATCCGTAAGCAAACTCCTAAGATAGGAGATCCTACTTCCACAAAGGAATCTTCATCTGTACTTGAGTCCAAGGAAAAGCTGTTTGAGAAGGTAACAGCAGAAGAAGTCTCAGACATCCCCCAAGCAGGATACATCGCAGAGGATCGTAGTCCGTGGGGAGCAAGCAGTTCTAGAAACCGCCTCGCTGTTTTAGCGACAATCGCCTCGCCTGCATTTAAGATAAATTGCATTGAGGATAAATCCCAATGTCGTCGAGTTATCTCTTCAGCACAATCATTGACTAACCCATAAGCGAAGTTAGGTGCCCAGGTGTTTGTAGCCCGAAAACGATTAATCCAATCCAGCCATTTCAGTGGATCTTGCAAAACAGTCTCAGTAGGAGCGTGGATTTGTTGGCAACTTAGATAAACATCGCGAATATGGAACATTACGATGCTACCTACATGATCTAAAGGAAACCAGTTCAGCGAGACATCGTCACTAGAAAATTTGTTCACCTGAACTGTACTTGCTGAACGATTTAGTAAACTGCGATGACTTTGCATAACCCCTTTGGGCATTCCTGTACTGCCAGAAGTTAGCAGCAATAAAGCTAAATCATCCGGCTGACTAACATACCAGTTTTGGTCGGGATCACATACCCGCAGCTCATCAATCGTTTTAACCTGAAAATTTTCAAGACCGTAAAGAGCAGATAGCAAATTGACTGCTTGAACCAGTGTTTGACTTGTCAGAATAATTGGTTGCCCTAACATTTGCCAAGCATGGTGTAACTTGTTAACGGTACTGTTTAATTGCCTATAGTTGGGAGCGATTGATATTGGGACAGGAATAAAGCCTCCTAACATACAACCCCAGAATGCGACAATAAAGTCCTGATTGCGCTCTAGCTGGAAAATAACTTTGTCTTGAGGCTGTAGTCCTAGTTCTCTCAGACCTGTTAAAACTTGCTCAGCCTCGTGTAGCAAATCGCTGTATGATTGAAAAATTTCAGAGCCGTCAGATTGGATGTAGACAATGCCTTTGCCCAGCCCTTGCTGAACTGCACGTTTTAAGGCATCTGTCAGGATCGTAGGAGCATCTTGTTCTAGAGTCAGTGCACCTCCATTGCTGAAGGCGATCGCTTTGGAGACAAAATCCTCTGATGCCGCAGTTAGGTGAGCTGAAGAAGCTACTAATGACTCGACTACACTTATAGGATTTGCTTTCCAGCCAGGTAGCAGATCCGACAAATGCAATGGGGGAAGTTGGTTGCTTTCCTCTTGAACCACCACTGCCACTTGCTCAATTTCTGGTACTGATCGTATCCGCTCTTCCCATCGGTGTATCAACTCGATATCAATTACTTCTAGGTTGGTTAGAGCTTGCTCGTCTACCTGACCTGTAGCAGTAAGGGGTAAAGTTAACACTGGTACATAAGCACTTGGTAGCATGACGTTTGGAAGAACTGTTTGTAAGCGATCTGCAAGCTGCTCTAAAGAGAAAGGTCTGGATAAAACTACGTAGGCAACTAGTTCTTTAGTGAAAACCTCCGTTTCTCGCACCAATACCACGCAATTGTCTATCAACAAATCATGCAGCAAGGCTGTTTCTACCTCATCCAGATAGATGCGAAAACTATCAACCCAAGTGTACCGATTACCAGTATCAAGTAACTCAAGAGTGCCATTGCTTAACAAACGACCCTTGTCACCAGTTTTAAATAAGCGCTTACTAGGTAACTCTGGAAAGGGATTCTTAATAAAATGATAGGTGGTTGCTTCTGGATGATTCAAATATCCCCGGGATAGTCCTTCTTCGGCTATGTAAATCTCTCCTATCACCCCTTTGGGAACAGGTTGCAAGCACTTATCTAAAATGCAAATTGATGCACAGGTGGAATAGCCTTCTGACAAGAAATCTCGTTTATCTTTAGTTACTTGAACTTGGGAGTAAGCTACAATTCCTGCTTCAGGTAAACTGTATAAGTAATATAACTTATATGTAGCAGACTGAGACAATTGATTGACCACTTGAGACTTCAAAAATCCCCCAGTACAAAGCACACAGTGTAGTGAACTTAATTCTGCTGCTGAGTCTTGACAAATAGTGATCCAACTAGATAGAGCTTCAGGTGTCAAGTGAATATAGTTAACTCTCTGTTCAGCAATAACATTTTGCAAGTGAGCTAGGTTGTTTTGATCTCCAGCAGTAATGACTAAACGACCACCGTAAGCTAAGGGCCAAAAGATTTCGTAGATAGAAAAATCTAGCGCCAGAGATGTTTTGTGTACCACAACATCTGAGGTAGACAGGTTAAATTCATTCTGTAGCCACTGTAGACGTTGGTAAATTCCGCGATGTTCAACTGAAGTTGCTTTAAGTGACGAGTAAAGGATACAAGCCAGATTTTCAGCTGTTGTAGTGCTAACTAATGATTCTTGATTCTGCCACGCTATATCCCAATTTGACTCTAAACAAATTATGTATATTCCGTGAGCGGGAAGTTTGACTTGAAGATGTTTCTGAGTCAAGACCACCGATACCTGAGTCTCTTTAAGGATGAGGTCAAGGCGTTCTCTTGAATCTGCCAAATTCAAAGGTACGTACGCTCCACCCGCCTTCAAAATACTCAGAAGCCCTATCACCATCTCCAGTGAGCGCTCCATACAAACGCCGACGCACACCTCCGACCCTACGCCCAGCTTCTTCAAATGATGTGCCAACTGCTTTGCACGAGTATCCAATTCTAAGTAAGTTAACTGCTCATTTTCAGAAACTACTGCTACAGTATCAGGCATTTGTTGCACCTGAGTCTCGAAAAGTTGGTGTATGCAAGCAACCTGTGCAGAATCTGTTTGCGTCTTGCTATATTCTAGTAGCAGTTGACGTTGTGTCGCTTCACTCAAGAGGGGTAGCCTCGACAGACACTGTTCAGGCTCAGCAGCTATACCTTTCAGTAATGTCTGAAAATTCTCTACCATCGAGGTGATTGTAGAATCGTTGAATAAGCTGGGGTTATACATCAACACCCCGCTCAACCCTCCAGAGCTCTCCATCATGCTTAAAATTAGGTCGTAGTGCGATGTCGCCTCTGCAAAGTTTTGTACAGGGCTTAGCACCAACTCTGGAAGCTCTATAGCTTCTATTTGAGGAGGGTAAGTAAACATCACTTGGAAAAGCTGAGTATGTCTTGTAGGTTGATTACGCTGAATAACTTCTGCTACCTTAATAAAAGGCACTTCTTGGTTTGTGTAGGCTCCCCAAGTAACTTTGCGAATACGAGTTAACAATTCTCGAAACGTAGGATCTCCAGATAAATCCGTGCGTAGTAGCAATGGATAGGCGAAGGCTCCAATTAAATTATTGACATTACGGTGAACACGACCCAAAGTAGGAGAACCAACAAGAATATCTTCATGCCCAGAGTAGCGGTGGAGTAATGTCTTGAATCCTGCTAGCAACATCATGAAGAGAGTAACACCTTCGTTACGACTTAATTGTTGGAGCGCTTCGTACAGATTTGGAGAAAGCTGGAAGGGTTGATGGGCAACTTGGAAACTTTGTGTAAGTGGTCTTGGGTAATCAGTAGGTAGCGCCAGCATGGCAGGAGCATTAGCTAGCTGCTTCTTCCAATAATCTAGTTGGATATTTAGAGCTTCCTTGTGCGATTGCTCTCGTTGCCAAATAGCAAAGTCAGCGTACTGTACAGGCAACTCTGAAAGTGGTGCTACTTTCCCAGACCAGAAGGCTTCATAAATCGTTGCCAATTCTTGTAACAGTATCTTTGCAGACGCAATATCAAAGACAATATGATGTACACTCAGATACAATATGTGTTCTGTCTCAGCTAGCTTTAGTAGAGTAGTTTGGATCAGCGGTCCTTGAGCCAGATCAAAGGGATGATTAACTTCATTAGATGCTAGATATAAAGCTTTAGGCTCGCGTTCTGTTTGCGGTAACTCACATAAGTCCACGACTGGTAATGGTAAAAGCAGCTTGAACCGGATAACCTGTACTAGCTGCCCATTTACGTTGGTAAAGGTGGTTCGTAAAGCTTCATGACGTTGAACAACTTGGTTAAGGCTATGCTTTAACAAAGCTACTTTAAGCTTACCTTTAAGATGAATAGCAATATTAACTCTGAATGCTGACTCACCAGGTGTGATTTGTTCAACTAACCAAAACTCCTCCTGAACAAAAGAGAGAGGCAAATCTCTGTCTTTTGAAGTAAGCATCAGAGACTCAGAAGTGCTGCTTACATTGGTATTAAATTGGTGTAAAAATGCTAGAATTTCTGCCTTGTTCTTTACCAACTCTGCACGCAGTTCCGGTGTCATGATTCCCTTCGGCGCACGATAGTGGAGTCGATGATCACTGCTCCATAACTCCACGCCTTTTTGAAAGAGGCTTTCTAAAAATTTAGCTAGTATCACGATTATCCTTCCTAATAATGATGACTCAATTCTATTTAGTTAAGGTTTAATTTATATTAGGTATAGAAAAAGTAAATTTCTTGAGTTTAATGTCTGTTTCCTTAACGACTGAAATTACTATTTCTTAGTCGGGTTTCCTCCAGGTATACCTACTTAGATATTCTCATATTAAATGATATTTATCAAGTAGTAATACTCTCATAGCAAACATATCTTATCAATAAGAATGTCTAAATCTCAATGAAGACTAAAAGAATCGTATTAGTCTATACTTATTGACAATATTTGTTGCAAATGCGCGGAGCGCAGTGCCCTTCGGATAATTACTTTGATCCTTGTATCAACTCGATATAAAAGAAATCAAACAACAAATTCTTATTCTTGAGTCTAATTACTAAGCAAGGTTTTCAAGACTAATTTAGATGTGTTTGCCCTGAATTCAAAGTCAAGAGATCACTTCTTGAGAAGCAGAAATCAGCAGACTTTAGAGGATGTTTTAAAAGTGTAGCTATTGTAAGAAAACTCACAAAGCGTAAGCAAAGATTTGTAGATAACAGTACCTTGTGAGTAAATGACTTAGAGAATGTTTTAAAAGTCGAACTAGATGGAAAATTATGCAAGCCGTCAAACCATGATACGTATCATAGCAATATAAATAAAAGTTTCTGATTCTTTAGATAGCCTTTTATAAAGATGGCTTATATTGACAAGACAGTGCTAAAATTACCCAGTTAACCTTGGGAGTTATTAAGTGGAGATTTTATGTACACAATTGGGTACCTAATGAGGTTCTTACTCCTCATTACACTTCTAGGTTTGACAAGCTGCTTATCCTCCAATGTCTCTCAAGTTAACAATGAACCTAGTGGAAAGAGTGCTAGTGAAATGGGCCAAACTCAGGAAAACGAAAAGGAAGATGTTTCTTTAGATTGGTTTACTTCCTCTAAATTGAAAAGTACAGATATTGTCTCAAAAGAAGAAGCAAAGTTGTTTGTCAATAATGTTTATCAAACACTTGATAATAATATTTTTGACCCTGCTTTCAAAAAAGAACTTCGCCAACAGCATTTAAAGGCCTTAATTAGCGAAGTCAATGCAAAACCAAGCTGGTCAAGGTCAAAGTTGACAGAACTCGTCAACAATCAACTAAAGAAGCTTTCAATATCTCATGTGAAGATTTTAGATGCAGTTGAGGGTGGAAAAATGTTCCGCTTGTTTGAGCAAGCCCCTTCATCGACCGATAAATCCGATCAGGCTATTTCAGCCCAAATCAGAGGTGAGGTTGGAATTGTGCGAGTTAAAAGTTTCATTGTTCCTCAAATTAATAAGGCTTCCATCGAGCAAGCAAAAGCTCAACTTTCGCAAGCCAAAGTGATTCTTATTGATCTCCGTGGAAATGGTGGTGGTGATATACCTAGCCTCATTGAAGACATTATTGGTTCTGACAAAGTGATTTCAACCGATAGAACTCGAAAGGGTATGGCAATCAGGGAGCCATACGTTTTTCGAGGGTATTACAATGACATCACCGGCGAAGCAGGAATTAAACTTTTAGAAGAAAAGGGCTACATTCAGTGGCGAACTCGATATGAAGCTAAGAAAGATTCAAGACCTTATTTTATTTTGGTCGATGATAAATGTGGTTCTGCCTGTGAACTATTTGCAGCGGCGGCTCAAGAAAATGGAGGTGCCAAAATACTAGGAGTCCGCACAATGGGTGCATTGCTTGCTGGTGAAGCTTTTAAGCTTAGATGGCAGGGTTTTGCCCTCATTGCTCCGACAGCTCAAGTGTTTTCACCCAAAGGCAATATCATTGAGGCTGTGGGAGTTCAGCCAGATATTCAAATCTCCGAATGTAAAAACAGTGGCAAGATTTGTCTTGAAAAAGCAATTGAAGTAGCTGGGAGGGTGGGCAGTGCCCAGTGAGGCAATACTTCTCAGTTAAGAATTAAGCAATACTGAGAATAGAAAAGGTAAGTGGTTGAAATTGGGCTGGCGCTACCCCCTGACTAGAGAGCCAGTCCAGTAGAAGGGATTGACAAATAAATCAGAATCTGTAGTGTGCTAACTAAATCTCAAAACTCAACAGATTTGCTTTGTAAAAATTTCAGCGCTAGAGGGAGTTTTTTTAGTGGGACTGGCGAGCGTGGGTTTTGTTTCCAGCTTTTTGAATGAGGAACTTTTAGCTTGGCACCAAGTTTGTACATACATATGTTTATGTACCTGAGGCAATACCCATATTCAACGAGCTCTAGCAGATCACCTCCTTGCTTACGCTGATTTCTTTCGTTGATTAAGAACAGCAATTTCTCACTTTAGCTTTTCGTAGGCAGCCAAAATAATCTTTTCTGTTGCCTCCCAGTTGATACATTTGTCTGTTACGGAAACGCCATATTTCAATTGCTCTCGCTGACTAAGAATCGCTTGATTGCCTTCATGCAAGTTGGATTCCAACATCATGCCGATTATGGATGTGTTGCCATCTATAATTTGTTGAATAACATTTTCAAATACCATTGCCTGTAACTTATGGTCTTTATTTGAATTACCATGGCTACAGTCAATAACAATCCTCGGTTGTAAATTGCTCTCTTTTAGTTTTTTTTCCACCATCTTTACACTTACTACATCGAAATTTGGTCTGTCATTACTACCACGCAAAATAATGTGCTCGTAGTCATTTCCCTTAGTTTTAAAAACACTTACTTGCCCCTTTTGATTGATTCCTATAAAAGAATGGGGTTTTTTAGCTGACTTCATAGCATTCAATGCTACTTGAATATTACCATCAGTGCTGTTTTTAAAACCCACAGGCATTGAAAGTCCACTTGCTATTTCACGGTGAGTTTGCGATTCTATTGTGCGTGCCCCAATTGCAGACCATGTAATAAGCTCACTGATATATTGAGGTATTATAGGATCGAGAACTTCTGTGGCAGAGGGTATTCCCAATTCAGCAATTTCTAATAACAGAGCGCGTGCAATTAATAAACCCTTCTTTATGTGGCAAGAATCATCCATATCTGGGTCATTAATTAATCCTTTCCATCCTACCGCTGTTCTTGGTTTTTCAAAATAAACCCTCATGATCAGCAGAAACTTATCTTTGACTTCCTCTGCCAGAATTTTCAGCCTCTTTGAATATTCACTGGCTGCTTTTATATCATGGATGGAACACGGACCAACTACTATGAATTTTTTCTGTTCTCGAAAATCCAAGATATCCTTTATTTCCTGCCTATATCTCAGGATTTTTTCCTCAACAGACTTTGTTAAAGGTAATTGTGATTTAACCTCCATTGGGGTTAATAAAACATAAAAATTATCAATACAATTGTCGGCTAACCTATCAGGACTATTAGACAGTGAGCAAATATTGTGGTGGTTTTTGAAAGCTATAGTATTGGAATCCATGATATCGAACATACCTAACCTATAACGTTGCTGACAAATTAAGAGATGCTAAGAAATTAGCAATTAACTACTGTCATACCATTTCTTTATAAAGCTGCGCTAAATAAAGCTTCAAGAATAAAGTCGTAAGAAGTGAGAGAGGAAATCATGGAAGGTGTAATTGCTTTGAGGACATCAGTTAACTTCTGCTGTAGTTGTGTGAGGGTTTGACAATTTTCCCATTGGAGTTGAGATTTGAGAAATTCCCAAAACCGCTCAATTGGGTTGAGTTGAGGAGAGTGAGGAGGTTGAAAAATAGGGATAATGTTATCTGGATAATCGAGAGCTTTCGCTTTGTGAAAAGACCCTTGGTCGAACTGGATAACCGCGATATCATCACCAAGGTCAGCAGAGAGCAACTCCAAAAAGTTTTGAAAACAATCACTATTGAGGTAGGGGAACTCATAGAAAAAGCTGTATCCACTTAGGGGTTCTACGACTCCGTATAAATAAAAATTTTCACGTTGCCATTGGCTTAAACCCACGGGTTTAACTCCTTTAGCCGTAATTAAACGTCCTGCAATTGTCTTTAATCCTAAACGTGTTTCATCCTGGCACAAGTACCTCAATCGTTTACCCTCTCCAAACTCTTCCTGCAAGAATTTGAATGCTAGAGGCAGTTTTTTTTAAAGTGAGATAGGCTTTCTGGGTGTTGTTTGGTGCTTTGAGGACGAGGCACTTTCAATTTCGCACCCAAACGCTTGCGAACAATTTCATAGACTGTTTTGTAGGCAAGTGAAAGTCCTAATTCGCTCTTGAGCCATTGTTGAATTTGACTATAGCTTTGAAACCCAGATGGTTCCTGCAACTTCTGTTTCAACCGTTCTAAGTCTGAACCACTTATGCTCAGAACTTTCCCTGGTGCATGTTTTACTTCAAGTAAGCCCCTTCGTCCTTCATCTTTATACTTTCTCACCCAACGAGTTATGGTTGCTTCATCACGCCCTAAACGTTCTGCCAGCGATCGCCTGCTGCTGACTTGACCACTCTTGAGCCAGTAGAGCATTTGCAATCTTTCTTTGCTGCTTGCTGCTGTGGCATGTTTGAGAGCTTTCTCCAATTCTTCTTGACTTTCTGAAATCTCGATTTGGAATGGACGACTCATAACAAAATTACTCAATGCACCCATCTATAAGTTTGACGCAGTTTGGCGCATCTTCATACAGAATTGGTATCAGTAGACCAAAAACTTTTGTAGGTTGACGAAAGAATGAAGGTTTCAGCCGACGTTTTTAGGCTGATGATGGCGAGCGTGCGCAGCGCAGACGCCAGAGGCGTATCGCAAGCATTTACAACGGAAGCTACCTACAACGCTCGTTCCTTGGAAAGCGGATTCCGGCAGATTGTGTACACTCGCTCAAATGAAGGGCGCTGAGGAGGTGACAAGGATGATGTAATCTCAGTAGATCACAAACTTTCAGAAACTGACGTAATAATGAAGGTTTCAGCTATCGTGAATCAGGGGGAAACAGCGTTCGTTTAAGGGTGATCGCGCATGCTGGGAACTAACTGTATCACCTGAAACGCTGATTAATCGGTTCTTTTCTGGTATCTGGGTGTTTTGTTGGAATGACCATGTGGTATGGGTTCTAAAAAACTTTGTGATCTACTGAATCTAGGCAGGGCAAGCCTTACACTTTAATGATTGCTGAAAAAATGAGAATTAATTTTAGCGATCACTTTCCGTCAGAAGTAACAATAACTGGAGATGGTCCTTGAATTTCTCTTTGTAAGCTCACCTCTAGGCACAATGACTCATGTAATCACCTTTCGCATTTGAAAAGCTGCTACACACGTACCAGCTCCATCAAGCTTAAGGGCTTTTCTGGAGAGAAGGTTTTCACTAGTTCAAAGCCTGCTTTTTGGAAAATTGTCTGAAACTCTGTTTGAGTACGTACTACTCCATCTCCCATACACAGCGCAAATAAATCTTCCCACTTACTCCAATGGTAATCATTGCTAACGGGAATTACTGTGTCAATAACAAGCACTTTGCTATTTTCAGGCATAGAGTAACGAATATTTTCCAATAAATTACATATACTCCGATCATCCCAATCAATCATGATGTATGACAGAAGATAAATATCACCTCCACAAGGAATTGACTGAAACATATCTCCACCAACTATTTCACATCGAGCAGCTACTCCCTCTGCTTTCAGCAACTTAACGGCATCAACAACTGTTTCTGGCATATCAAAAAGGATTCCCTGTAAGTGGGGATTATGCTTGAGAATAGCAGAAATAATTAGACCTTGACCACCTGCTATATCTATAATTTTGGAAACTTTAGAAAAATCATAAGATTTAAGAAGTTGGATTTGGCAGTTTTGGGCAATACTAAACATTGATTGACTAAAGAGCAAATTAGATTCGGAATTTTTTTCTAAATACTGCCAGTAATTATTAACTGAGTAAACTGATTTGATAGCTGGCTCACCTGTTTTGACAGTATGGAACATATCTCCAAAAACATGCCAGCGCCACTGGTCAATATTCGTCATAGCCAAATATTTTAAGGAGTAAGGATTATCACTTTGAAGATATTCAGCTAGCGGGGTGAGGGCAAAATGACGCGGTTTAACCTCATTGAAAACCCCCACAGTAGTAAGACACCGAAGGACGCGATAAAGTGAGGGGATATGACTTTCAGTAGCTTGTGCTAACTCTTCTATACTTTTTGCTCCCTCCGTCAACAAGTCAGCAATGCTCAACTTAGCAACGATCCCTAAAGCCTGACTAATCCAAGATGCACAAGCTAACTTGAAAAAATCATCAGGACGTATATCTGTAGTTGTCATGTCTCTTTTTGCTACTTTAAAATGATCACAATAAGAACTGGGTTGCTCCGCCGTCAACCTGAATTGTCGTGCCAGTAATAAACCTAGCTCGGTCCGAACATAGAAAGGCGATGAGGTCTGCTAGCTCTTCCGGCTGTCCGGAACGACCAATCGGGGTTTGTATTGCCCAACGTGCAGCAGCCTCTTCTTCCATAATATTCTCGCGAGCCGCAGCCTCCCGCATCATGTAGCGAACCCGTTCAGTCTCGAAAGGACCAGGACAGACGTTGTTGACTGTTATTCCACATGGTGCCACTTCATTGCTGAGTGTTTTGCTATATGCTACTAGAGCAGCTCTAGTGGCACTGCTTAAGACTAGATGATCCAGTGGTTGTTTCACTGTGATTGAGGTAATATTGAGAATCCGACCCCAGCCAGCTTTCTGCATACCTGAGATGACACTGCGAATGAGCCGCACGCTTGGAAAAAACACCTGGTTGAAAGCAGCTTGCCAGTCTGCATCGGTAAACGAAAGTGGCGAACCAGCTGGTGGACCGCCTCCATTAGTTACTAGAATTAGCGGAGGTCCAAAATGCTGAGTTGTCTCGTTGATAAAGTGGCTTAGTGCTTCAGGTTGCGTAAGGTCAGCCACAATCGGCAGCACGAACACACCTGTCATTTGAGCGATTTCGTCGGCGGTGCGTTGTACCCGCTCCTTATTGCGGGAGCAGATTGCAACTTGTGCCCCTTCTAAGGCTAGCCGTAAGGCTGCTGCTTTACCCAGACCAGCACTAGCTGCTGCTACGATCGCTACTTTACCACGAATGCCGAGATCCATAACACAAGTAAATTAACTTATACTCCAAGAACGGTACAGAACTTGTAACAGGATGTTGCCGCTTAGCTAGCTTCTACTGGCTCGTTTGAAAACTGCTCTTTCGAGAACAGGGCAGGATTCCGAATGCCTATTACCCCGTCTCGACTACGCCGTTGCCGACCATACACAAGCCATGTGGTATCGACAGAGCCGATTACCTCGTCAACCACCAGTAACTCCTTGTACTCTTCGGCGTAGCGCATATGGGTAAGTCCACTGTCGTACTTACCTGTAAGCAGGCAACGCGCTACAATAGGTTTTGACGGTTCATATATAATAGTCTCCCATTTGCTTGTGTCAATATAGGCGCGTGTGGCTGGCATAAGACCGAGAGAGTGCGGGTGCTCTACACCGCGTCGTGTGAGAACAGCCATCTCCTGCGTTGGAAATAAAAAAGTGTCGATAACGAACACTTCCCGGAAATACTTCTCCGTCAGCTGATACACTTCTGGATGCGCGCTGTTCTGCACGATAAAGTCGAGCTTGCCGTTACGCAGCCACTCTAAAGCTTGTAAGAAGTCTGTGACCAGTTCTACTTTTGCATTCGAGATTTGCTGAAACTCGATATATGACTTAGTGGCAAACTCGTGGCAGGTACCTGAAGGACCTAGCGTAGCAAACAGTACACTGCTCATGATTTTGTCTCCTGCTTAGACGTACTCACTTGCAAAGTGCTTTCTTGTGATGAGTTAATAATCTTGTCCTCCAATCGACATGCTTCGTCAATAATTAAGGTGTAGAGGCGCATGATGAAGTCAGTGTCAAGCCCATGCGAAGCAGCTAGTGTTGCACAGCGTTGCTTGACGTACTCCACCCGATGTGGCTGCATCATGGGAATATGGTGTATTTTTTTGAACTGGGCTACTTGATCGCAAATGTTTAAGCGACGAGCTAGTACATTAATTAGCTGCGCGTCAACCTCGTCTAGGTCTTTCCTGAAGTTTTCCAGTGAGTTCATAATCTTTTTTTACGTCAGTTTGTTTGCAATCCTTTTCCTAGATAGAAAGCACAAGTTTCCAACTGATTTAGCAAGTATCCGCCCTCTTGAACAAAACAAAGAGGTATTGACACGTGTGCAAGTAAACTTCCGATAGATGCAAAAATATCTGCCGGCAAATTCCAACCTCCATGTGGATCGTCATCAATAATGTCAAACCCTATAGAAATGACTAGTGCAGTACAACCCCAGATCATAAATTTCTCAATGACACTCGCTAAAGCATCTAAAAAAGCTTTTGGTTCAGGTGATTTATCAAATGGGATGATCACTTGTCGCTGATTTAATGGTGCGGTTTTTTGGTATGGAAAACTTTTTTCTGTGGAACAATGGAGGGAGGCAAAGAATGCCTCTGAAACTGATTGCAATATGTCAACTGAACCGTTGCCAAAGTGATAATCAATGTCAATTAATCCAACTGGCGAAAAGCCTTGTCGGATCAATGTATGCAGTGCCAAGGCTGCATTGTTGAGGTAACAATATCCACCCATCCAAGCTTTTCCTGCATGATGACCTGGGGGACGGCAAAGGGCATAAGCTCTCTGTACACCATATGTAAGTTGGTGTGCTGCTGCTACGGCTGTGCGTGCTCCCTCCAGAGCAACATTGAATATTCCTGCTATTATTGGTGTGTCGGCTGAAACACCAGGAGCTACAAAATCGTGTTCAATTAGTAAGGTCTTTTGATCCAGCGTTTTGCTTTGGTAGCTCAGAAAGTTTAGGTAGGCAGGCTCGTGGACAGTCTGCAATAGGGCAAGAATCTCAGAGTGAGTGACATCAGGCTGTTGAATATTGCATCCTCCAGCTTTTTGCAGGCCACTTGCAATCTGCCATAAGCGTTCTGCACTTTCATAACTTGGAATAGCCTGGCGATCGCAGTTCAGTAGTAGTGGTACTGCTCGCGAATCGCCATTTTGATAGAGAATAATCATGGGAATCAGCAATTGGCTATGCAAGAATAGGGCATAAAGTGTAATTTTTAAGATGTATACATTTAGGTAATAAAGTGCTATGCTTCCTCCAGAATGTAGCGCATCCGTAGACCGATTTCTTGAAAACCATGTGCTTTATAGAATCGGTGCGTCCGATCCAGTTCCGCGAAAGCTTGATTTGGTAGACCTACCTCAATTCGACGAATGTCCTGGTTTCGACAGTAACTTAGAACAGCTTCGATCAAAATAGTACCTATACTCTGGCTACGATATTCTGGGTGTACCCACAGTTCTGAAATGATGCCGTAGTTACCTTCAGTGCGAATAGCTTCTTGCACACATAGTGTTAGAAGTCCGACTATGGTGTCTGGTGCATCAAGTGGGTAAGAGACTACCACTGTTCCGGGCTTTTGTGGGTCGAGTAGGTGGTGACAAGTTTCTATAGCTTTGGAATTCAGATCTGCTGCCTTCCCTAGACTTAGTTCTTTAAGCAGACTGTTGATTCCGGCAATGACTTGCGGCACATCCTTGGCATTAGCTAGCCGGACACCATAAGCTTTGGAGGGAGAGGGCAGTTTTGGTACTTGAGTACTTGTGGGTAGTTTAGATAGCCATACTAGTCCTAGTGGATCTTCTATATCTTCTAGTAAGAGTTCAAAGCGTTTCTGAAGCTGGCGTGTTACAGGACCAGGAGTGCATTCGCGGAACAATCGACTACCCATACTTGCAACTGGACGGATGCCGTGAAATGTTCCAGTAATAAACATCTCGTCAGCTGCCCATACCTCCTCAACTGAAAGCGGGACAATGTGTATCGGAATTTTGAGGTGCCGTGCTAGGTCTAAAAATAGGTGGCGTGTGATGCCATCAATACTCTGAGTAATAGGTGGTGTTAATAGTGCTCCTTCACGCACTATGAAAAGGTTGGCTCCAGTGACTTCACACACTGTTCCATCTTCATGCAACATAAGTGCATCGTCGAAGCCTTGAGCACGTACGAAACTATGAGCAGACGCATCGATAGCATACTTGCCTGTGATTTTAGCTTTACCCAGTGTACTCCCAGCTTGTGATCGCCGAAGGTGGGTAATACCTAGTGTTAGAGGAGGCAAAAATCGCTCTCCTTGAACGTACCACCCTAAAACCATCAGAGCCGTGCGGTAGGAGCTTGGATCTAAGCGCAGGCAGTCTCCGACCGGATAAGCCAGTATGCGCAGGTAGCCTTCTTCCATCTTGTTTCGTATTACGCTCTGCCAAACTATTTCACTAGCATCTTGGTGAGGCATTTGTAGACCGAGTGCCAGCAGCGATAACCGCATCCGCTCTAGGTGTTGCTGGAGACCAATGATGCACGGTTCCCCAAGCGTTCGATAGAGACGGATGGACTCAAACGCTGCAGTGCCAAAATGAAGAGCGTGGCTATCGACTGGAAGCATAGCCTGTTTTGCTGCCACGAATGCTCCATCAACGTATGTCCAAGGGCAAGGGCTTAGGGTAACATACATAGTTCGTTTTTAAATGTAGCCATCGGGAACTCAAATTTGCCTTTGTCAAGCGTACCATGTGCTGTTAGGAGGATTGCTTGTATTAAAGCGCGAGCCTTGAGCATTGTCTCGTCAAACTCTTCCTCAGGACTGGAAAGCGCAACTATGGCACCCCCAGTACCGATGGTCATATCAGTGGGGGAGATAACAGCTGTGCGGATAACGATGTTAAGATCTGCCATGCCATTGAGCGCAAGAAATCCAATGCTACCCGAGTAAACCCCTCGCGCTTCCGACTCTAATTTGTCAATAATTTCCATTGTACGTTTTTTTGGTGCTCCCGTCATTGAACCACCAGGAAAAGCCATGCGTACGCAGTCTAATGACCGCATATCAGCACGTAAGTAACCGCGCACAGTACTAAGCATTTGGTGAACAGTTGCATAAGTTTCGATATGCATGAGTTTGGGAACGTGAACTGTACCCACCTCGCACACTAGCCCTAGATCATTGCGTAGCAGATCCACGATCATCAAATTTTCAGACCGATTTTTATCGCTGTTTTGTAGTGTTTCTTTCAAAAGCAGGTCTTGTATTGGTGTTTCTCCGCGCTTGCATGTCCCTTTAATGGGCTTAGATTCTACCCACCGATCTTGAGAGATGCAAAGGAAGCGCTCAGGTGAGGAACAAACTACTGCCATATCATCCAAACGTAAGAAAGCGGAGTAAGGTGCTGGATTAATCCGGCGTAGGGTACGATAAAGAGTAATTGGATCAGGGCGATAGTCAGTTCGTATATGATTGGTGAGACAAACTTCATAAGTCTCACCTTGGGTAATCTTATCTAAACAGATTTGGATGTCATGGAGATATGTATCATAAGAACGGCTTAGCCTGAAAACAATTGGCTCTTGACGGTGTTCAGGCTGAACTTTTGGTGCACAGGAAAGAGTCAGAAGCTGCCACTCTATTTCTTTGAACCAGGCTTCAGCATTCATCACGCCATCTTTTTGAGTTAGACAGACTAAGTAAAGAATCTGCTCTTGATGATCGAAGACAACCAAGCGATCAGCTAGAAGGAAAGCTGCGTCAGGTAACGACGAAGTGTGTGCGCACTGAGAGCCACAATCACCCTTGAGTTCGTACCCAAAGTAGCCAACAAAGCCACAGTTAAAGTCGAATGGCAGGTGATCAGTGCGATAGTAGCGTTGACTAAGCTCAAGCTCTAGGAAGTCAAAGAGATTGCCTTTGCGTGAAGTTGTATTGCCAGCTTGTGAAAGAGTTAGTTCCCCATTGTTAACTCTGTAACGAACGAGGAAGCTGTGGGGACCGCTAGTATCACCCATGAACGAGAACCGAGATAAACCGTGTTCAACTCGGCTACTATCAAGCCAAAAGGCGACCGGGGACTCTCCATAAAGATTGAGAAATACATCTTCTGAATCTCGAAAAAAGTTGAGCTTGCGGGTGTGGACTTCATAAAGCGTTGACTCTTCCAAGATTGGTTTATTAGAAGGTACTACAGATATGATTTTTGGTAACTCTACCGGAAACACTCGCCGATCAAACCTACCATTGTTCCAGAATTCGCGTGTGAGTTCTCGGAAGTTCTCTAATAACTGAATACCATATTCAGTGGAGATTGACTCAGGGTGAAACTGCAAGCCCCAAAACGGTTTCTCTCGGTGTCGTAGACCCATTAAAAGTCCGTCTGCTGTCCAAGCAATTCTTTCAAGAATAGGAGGTAGTGGTTCTTCTACAATGAGTGAATGATAGCGCACTCCAAAAAAAGGTGAAGGAATGCTTCTAAAGAGTTCTGAAGCGTCGTGATATATCTTACTTAACCGACCGTGCATTACCTCAGGGGCTTGTCGAATTGTTCCGCCATGTAAGTAGCCAAGTCCTTGATGCCCAAGACATACGCCCAGCAAAGGCACATTAGCTTCGAGAATGAGTTGACGACATATACCAAAGTCCTGCTCTTTGGTAGGACAGCCTGGTCCAGGCGAGATGATTATGTTATCAAACTCTAAGTTCTTTATGACCTCCCACGAAACTTGATCATTACGGATAACTAACGGCTTTGTCCCATTAAGTTTTGCAACCATCTGGTACAAATTAATTGTGAACGAATCATAGTTGTCAACAATCAATGTTTTCATAAAGACAGACTAAGTATTTTACTAATAGTAATCGCGTTCCAAATAAGAACTTATCTGCAAACCTCAAATTGATAGGAAATTAACAAAGAATGGAAAAATAAGTATAGTTTAGATGTCAAAATGCGAAGTGCCAAATACTAGACGAAGTGTGGAACCTCTATACCTACGGCTTCCAAAAGCGATAAGCTCTGCTTATGCCTTCGGTTATCGCTAAATCAAAGGGGAACAACCACAATTTGGATAGCCTCTTTGTATTCATCTATTGCGATATTTTGTGCTCTTTGTTTGCCTTTTGCAGGTTTACCCGGTTAGGTGCAAGATATGAGTCAAGTCACTTGGTGCTAAGTTGGAGTGTACCACTTGGCCATCACGAAACCAAACAATACGCTGGGTTTGACGAGCAACATCTGGCTCATGAGTCACCATGACAATGCTGATACCACTGGCATTGAGTTTACTAAATATATCCAGGACTTCTTGGGTTGTGCGCGAGTCTAGTGCGCCAGTGGGTTCATCAGCTAGGAGTAAAATGGGACGGTTGACAATAGCACGAGCGATCGCTACCCGTTGCTGCTGTCCTCCAGAAAGTTGGTTTGGTTTGTTGTAAAGGCGTTTTTCCAAGCCTACTTGCTTTAATGCTTCGGTTGCCCTATCACGGCGTTCATTAGGTTCTATACCAGAATAGACCAATGGCAGCATCACATTTTCTAGTGTCGTTAGCTGAGGTAAAAGGTGGAATTGCTGAAACACAAACCCCAGTTTTTTATTGCGAATGTAGGCTAATGACCCATCGTCCATCTGTGACACATCCACATTATCGAAGTAATAATGTCCTGACGTAGGACGATCCAAACAGCCGATGATGTTCATAGCTGTGGATTTACCTGAACCAGAAGGTCCCATGATAGAACAATATTCGCCTTGTTCCACAATCAGGTTTACATCATTAAGTGCTTGCACTTCTGTTTCGTCACTGCCATAGACCTTGAGAATATGTTCTAGGCAAATGATTGCTGGTTTGGGTACAGGACTCGGAACACAGGACTCGGTAATCGGGAAAGTATTGGTCATCCTAAGCGCTCCGCAAAGCTACAATTGGGTCAAGCTTAGCGGCACGACGAGCAGGAACAACACCAAAGAACAAACCAATACTACCTGAGACTCCAAGTGCGGTGACAATTGCCACAGGAGAAATTCCCGCCTCTAATGGAGTCAATGCTCGAACCAATAGTATACCGGTCACACCGATAGCAGTGCCGATGAAACCACCAGTTGCTGAGACTATTACAGCTTCAATCATAAACTGTAGCAGGATATTTTGTTGAGTTGCCCCGAGTGCCTTGCGCAGTCCAATTTCTTGAGTGCGTTCGGTAACGGAGACAAGCATAATATTCATGATGCCAATGCCGCCGACAAATAGAGAGATACCTGCTATTGCAGCTAACATAATTGTCAACGCACCTGTGATTTGATCGACAGTTTGCAAAGCATCTTTTTGACTCTCGACACTAAAGTCATCTTCGTTAATAATTTTATGTCGTAGGCGGATTAAATTGGTAATTTGAAACTTTGCTGCGTCCATGCTAGTCGCATTTTTAGCAGCAGCAACAATATAGGTTAAGTGAATCCCATAAGGAGAAGTGCGTCCAACAATACGATTAGCTGCTGTAGTAATTGGCACTAGCACTGCTTCGTCATAATTCACACCTAAATTTGAGCCTTTAGCTTCCAGCACTCCAATAACTTGAAAACTGGCATTTTTGATCCGCAACTGCTGACCTATAGGATTAACACTACCAAACAGTCTTTCTACCAAGTCATGACCTAGCACAGCAACTTGATTGTTGCGCTTGTTATCTATGTCGGTAAAAAATCGACCTTTAGCAATTTTAAAGTCCCGCACCACTGGAAAGCTAGCAGATGTACCAATAATGTTGATGTTGGTATTTTTATTACGATAGTTAACTATTTGGTTACTGTTTTGTTCTGGCGCAACTCCCACTATCGTTGGCACCTGCGAGGCGATCGCTTCGGCATCTTCCAATACCAAGGTTTTTGGTACATCGAAAGTGGCGCGCTGAGTATCCTGGCTGCCTGGAACCACAAACAGCACGTTTGGTCCGAGTGACTCCAGTTGTTTAGTAACAAACTTTTGCCCTCCTTCACCAATACCAATCATCGTAATCACCGAGGCATTGCCGATGACAATACCTAGCATTGTCAGACCACTACGTAACTTGTTTGACAGCAGCGTTTTCCCTGCCATTTTGACGCTTTCTAAAATGTTCATTTCTTTTGTTATTTTCGCGCCTTTTCAATTTGGTAGTCTTTGGAAGGGTTAATAAAAATGCGATCGCCCTGTTTTAATCCTTCTAAAATCTGAGTTTGGTCTTTGATTTGTGAGCCTATTGTGACGGAGCGAAACAGGGGTTTATTGTTGGCATCCGGTATTAAAACACCTGTGTTGCCCTTTTCAGTAACAATCGCCACAGTCGGTACCAGCAAGGCATCTTTTACTTGACCTCCAATAAATGTCAGATCCACATTCAAGTTAGAACGCAGTTTTTCTTTATCAGTATCAATAGCAACTCGTACTTGAAACAATGTCACACCTTCTTCCTTGACTGCTTCAGGAGCAATTAGGCGCACATGACCGTGAAACACCTGATCAGGATAGGCATCAGCGACAATTTCTACTTGCTGTCCTTGTTTGATTCTGCCAATGTCAGCTTCTGGGACATTAGCCAAAATTTCTAATCCATTTGCTAAGGCAATAATTGAACTGGAAGTAGCCGACGCACTGGAGGAGGCAGAAGTCGTTGGAGCTACAAACGCCCCAATGTTAGTATATTTCTGCGTCACAATTCCTGAAAAAGGAGCACGAATGATAGTATCTTGCAGCTTAACTTGCACTGCCTTTAGTTGAGCCTCAGATGCAGCAGTTGATGCTTTGCGTTGGGCAATCTCCTCAGGACGGGAACCCGCTTCCAACAACCGCAATGCAGCTCGTGCTTCAGCGACAGCCGCTTGTTTTTGAGTTATTTCCTCAGAACGAGTGCCAATTTGTTGTAGCACTAGGCGTTTTTGAGCTTCTTCTAAAGAAGCTTTGGCAGCATTATCTTCGCTGATAGCTTGATCTAGTAATTGTTTTTTCTCTGCTCCCTGTCGGTACAAGTACTGATAGCGATTAACTTGTTCGCTAGTGTACTTCGCCTTTGCCTGAGCTGCGTCTACTTGAGCCTGAGCTTGAGCAATTTCTTGGGGACGATTACCTGCACGAGCTTGGGCACTCTGTGCCTCTGCTTGTGCCAAACGCGCTTTTTGTTGGGTAATTTCTTGAGGACGATTTCCAGCAAGGGCTTCATCTAACTGCGCTTGGTTCTGCGCTAAGTTTGCACGAGCTTGGAGAATTTGTGCTTGAATGTCTGCGCTATCCATCTTGGCAATAACTTGTCCCTGCTTTACCCTGTCGCCTTGCTCAACATACAACTCTGTCAGAGTTCCAGGGTTTTTTGGGCTAATGTTAACGCTTTGAACTGGCATCACCTTGCCACTTGCGGTAATCCGCACCGTGACATTTTTTGTTTCCACTGGAACAGTTAATTCCGCAATATCTTCTTTACTTGTCCCCCGATTCATAACTATATAGGTCGTCATTGTACTAACGACCAACACAGTGGTTGCCATGAGGCCAATTAGCCAGCGTAATGGATGACTGACTTTGCCAATTGCAGGAATTTGTCTAAACACGGTCATAATAGCAAGTAGAAAATATTACCTTTGTTAGGTTAGGGTTAAGTGGAGGCATGAGGATTTTTTGAGCAGAGTCACACCAACTCGCGGCTAAATTGGTTGTATTGTCAAAACTAGCCATTCTTTGATGTATGTTCTAGAACTTATACATTGACAGAATGATAAGATGATAAGTTGAAAAATAAGTATCGGAAAATTAGAGAAATCAGCAAATCCTCAACAGCATGATGCAATCTAGAACACTACACCTTATTTCTGCTATCGGAACCCAAACATAAAGGATGCAGTAGATTGGCACAGATAGTAGGAGAGGCGTCACATGATAGTATGAACCGTTTCTTATTGAGAGAAAGATATAAACCAAAAGATTTCTTCGACATGAGAAAGACGATTATCAATTTGAAAGGAGGGATTTTAAATGTTTATAACATAGTAAGAGAAAAGCTTTACAGTAAACTGCAATTTACAGAGTTAATAGGTTATTTCTGCTTGGAAAAGTATTAAAGGATTGAATTTAATAACACTATACCTCTTGTATCAGATGCTTTTACATTGATATTTGAGAAGCATATGCGTGATTTGTTATAAGCTCAAAAGCATGGATTGGCAAGCATAATATGCAAAAAATCAAGAACAAACGCTTGAATTTACATACACAGATTAAACATTTAGTGCAAAAAATTTATTTTTCCAAAACGACTGCCATGCATGATATTGTCATTTGATTCTTCATTAATCACTATGAGTTTGGGGTAACAATTAATCTTCCCTATTAACAGTTCTACAACATCTCCGCATTCCATGTCGTGGTAGCTTTCACGTAACTGCTCAAAGAACCAGTCTATTTATATTTAGGCTTAAAAAGTTTTAAAGTCCCAACCACACATTGCATTCAAGTAGCGTCTGGTAGTTCTTTCTCTACCAACCGCAGGGGTGGATATTGAAAGGCAACTACCGTTACCAGCATAGTTAGTATTCCGGTAACAATGAACAACAAACCAACACCACGGCCCTGACCAACACCAATAATCTGCCCAACAGTTTCAACTAAAAGACCACCTGGAGCTAGGAGAGGCTCAAAAATTCGGTCAGCTAAAGGCCCAGCAATAATATAGGCTAGTGGTCGGAATAACATGGTGACTGTTTCTGTCAAGGTGAAAACTCTGCCTTGCACATTGGGTGCCACTTTTTTTTGAAAAATAACCAAGATAGAGCTGTTAGTAATTGGCAGACTGAAGAAGAAGAGAAAAGCAGCGAGGGCGCATAGTGAAGCCTCAGGTCGTAGCCCAGCAACCATAACGCTTAACCCACTCAAAAGCATGAAGCAAAATACATTGTTGATGTGATGTTGCGATCCCCCCCAATAGCTCATTGCTAAGCTGCCGAATACCATACCACTACCACCAACAGAAAGGACAATACCAAGTATTGTACTTGAGGCAAAACTTAACACTAGTGGTGTGACTAGTACCTCAACTATGGAAATAAGGAAGTTAGTAGTAGTTAAGAATATCATCAGTCCCATTAATCCGGGTCTTGCTGTAACGTAATTCCAGCCATAAGCAGCTTCATGCAGTACCGAACTTTTTTCTGCTATGTCTGTACTTGTTTTTTCATATTGAGGAAATTGGACTAAGAGAAGTGTGAATAGAGAAACGAGGAAACTAATAAAGTCAAGCAGGATCACTCCCTGAATTTGAATGGTCACAACTAGTACGCCTGCTAATATTGGTGAGAGCAGCTGAGCAAGGGATTGTCCTAGATAAACTAAACCATTGGCTCGACCAAGATACTCTTTAGGTACAAGCAGTGTTGTGACAGCTGTATAGGCTGACATCTGAATAGACTTACAGGCAGAGCTGACGGCTGTAGCTAAGTAAATGTGCCAAATTTCTAAATGTCCAAGAAACAATAGAATAGTGATTGCAAGTGTTGAAAGACCTGCACCACCATCAGCTATAAGCATAACCTGACGCCTATCCCAACGGTCTACAAATACACCTGCTATTGGAGCAACTACAATACTGGGTAAAATTATAGATAAAGAAATCAGAGCAAATTGGGTAACTGACCCAGTGCGCTGATACACCCACACTCCTAAAGCAAAGCTTGTCAGACCGGAACCAATAAGAGAAACAAGTTGCCCAACCCAAACTATTGCAAAAATCTGCATTCTGTAAATTGCAGTATGCTGTGTCATTTTGTTTCTACTAGTGAATTACTGATATTTGATCGGGCTGTGTTGCAAAAACAGACAGAAACACCAAAGTAGCAGATTTATCAGAGATAGTAACTGATCCCAAAGACTAAATTCCAACTGTTTAATCTGAAATACTTATCATGATTCGACGGCTTGGATAATTTTCCACCTAGTTTGACTTTTAAAACATCCTCTCAGTTGTTGTCTCATTAACAAGACATTAGATTTTTCTAATGTCTTGTGTCAAGCTTAATTGAGATACTCTTACTCAGGTAATTACTCTACTTATCACTCAAGTATTGGTATCTTCTACACTTCCATTTCTAGGAATTGATTTCTAGATATTACATTCTTAGCTCTTCGATTTTGCAGCCTTTCATAGTTTTCGCTCAAAGCTAAAAGTAAATTTGCTAATGGATTTTGCGATTTAATGATACCAAATAAAACTTCATCTCCCCAGATACGTGCTTGTTTTTTACTTGCAATACGTATCTGTAAAGCATACCAAAAGAATAACACTGGATACTTCAGCCCTGACCATTTCAAGTACTTCCACATATGACTGATACTCCAAAGCTTCTCAAATTCAAGACCAGACAAATAATACAGATACACAAACATTGAGTTAATTTTGTAAAGCTTATTAACATTTCTGTTATAGGCTTTGAGTTTAGAGTAATTAGGTGATTTTTGACTAAGTACTTCATGCAAAGCATCTACTAACATAAAAGCACTACTGAAAGCTATTTGCAGTCCCGTTGAGAAAATCGGATCTATAAATCCTGCACTATCACCGACAAGTACCCATCCATCGCCGTAGTATTGCTTACAACGGTAAGAGTAATCTCTAGCACTGCGAAATTTGTCTATCGGTTTTAAAGTTGGATTTTTAAGAAAATCGCTAATGAAAGGAAGTTGTTCAGCATACTTATAGAATACTCCTTCCAATCCCTCAGTTCTATTTTTAATTGACTCTTCGCTTAAAACAACTCCGATAGAGACAATATTTTTATCAATCGGTATATACCAAGCCCAGTCACGTCTATTTTCGTGAATACAGAACTTGAAGTTCACATCTTCGTCTGTGTTAGTTATCTCAAAATCTCCTTCCCAGTGGTTAAATATGGCTAATTTTTTGTTTAGTAAAAAGTCATTGTAACAATTATTCTCAACTTGTTTATTAATCATGCCTGCTTGACCAGATGCATCAACAATCCATTTAGCATAGGCATACTGCAATGGTGGATTGATAGCATCTTTTGATAAATCTTTATACTCAATACCTATAGCCCGCTCTCCATTAAAGAGAACTCTCTTCACAACGTGCTGCTCTAAAATAGTTGCTCCACTCTTTCTTGCATTTTCAAGTAGTAGAAGGTCTAGCTTGGAACGAGCCATTTGGAATGCCCAAGGTAGTTCATCACTCTCATTTTGAAAACTTTTATTGAAATAGGCACTGTAAGATTTTTCTTGAAAGATGAATTCAGCACCCTTTTTTTTAACATAGCCTATTTGCTTTAATTCCCCATATATGCCTAATTTCTTGAATGCATTTGCGCCAAAAGCAGTTATGGATTCACCTATGTGAAATCTAGGAAACTTATACTTCTCTAAAAGTAACACTTCATGTCCTTCACGAGATAGCATAGTTGCACACGTTGTGCCTGCTGGTCCGCCTCCAATAATAATAACGTCGTACTGTTTTTTATCTTTCACAAACCTACCTCACTAAGAAACTATGAAAGGACTCAAATACTGAATTTTTAAACTATGCGTAGATAGCTATGTAAGAGATTTATAGAATCGGATTTTAATGAACATTAGATATCTCTTGAAATAAATCTCTAAAATTTGGACTAATTGGTTGAGTGATTTACAGTACTAGAGCTTTGTCTTTAAGCAAATATAGTGACTAACAAGGGATAATAATTTCCTCACCAATCATCTAATATCTTGTGGACCCTACCCTACCACTAGTTACCCTATTGCAGATATCTAATTACTTAACTACGAGTAGCCAAACCCATAAAGTGAACTGTAACTAAATCTCAACCCTAGTATCTATCTAGATAGTTTTTTCTTTCAGAACTTCAGCATGACTGAGATGAATTAGGGTGCATATCATAATATTAATCCTCTAACTTTATTAAGTCAATTAGATTGGCTATACAAATTGATCCTACTTCACTGGCTCTCTTGTCCTCAAAAAGTTTTTGCAATACGACTTGGAAAATTGATAAGCTTAGAGCATATTTCATGTGAATGAGGTACAGTAAGATTCAGTTCATCAAGTCTGAAAATCAAAGCTTACTCTACAGATTTGCGAGAGAAAATAGTAGAGCAATTACTTATAATTTGGCGATGGCAAGAGGCACATATTTTGCTGCCTATTCTTACAGTTAAGGTTAGATGCACTGGACAGTTTATCTCTTGATTATGCAACGTCCGTTTTGGTTCACCTAATGACTGCAACAGAGGTGTACAGTAACCATACATCCGGATTTTATACTACGCCGTCTTGCTGTCTAAAAATTTACTTTATAAACGATCTTTTAGCTTATTACCTTCTATGTTTTTGTAAAACAACTATTTTTTGTTTGCGCTTTAATATTAAATATATACCAAGAGTACCAATCATAAACATACTTAACACTGTAGAGTTTTCTGGAATTAACACAGACTTTAGATCCGACAAGGCTGACTCTGCTATTAGCTTGTGAACAGCAGTTGTTGGATGGAAGTTGTCCCAAAATAAATACTCGTTGGGGTTAAGACAGGCTGTAAGATCAGATAGGTTTAGGCAAGAGTCAGTTACATTAGCGAAACCAAATTCTTCCGGAGTTGCTAGTATTTGATTAAATAGAGAATTAACATCCAAAAGAATGACTTTTATGCCTAGTTCCTGACTCAAACTAGCAAGGGTAGTACTCAAGTTGGAGTTATGAGATGTAGTCAAAGTACTCAGTAAAGAAGAGATTTGATTATTACCAAGTGTACTTGGAAGGTTACCCAAATCTGGTAGATTGGCTACCAAAACATACTTAGCACCAACTTTAGCAAGCAAGTTCACTGCGTTTGCTAAATTAGTTACTGGTATCTTAGGGTCACTAACATTATTGCCAAGGTAATCATTGGCACTAGCCCATACTACATATAGTGTATTTGGATCAGCTTTTGAATTGGTTGCTGTAAAGCTGTAAAGCTGCTGAGTTAATCCTGGTAGATTTGGATTGCTTATGTTGTCAGTCCCTGTGGTAGCACCACCAAAGGCAAGGTTAGTTCTCTGATCGCTGCCTAATGCTAGATCAGATGCAAGATATTCTACCCAAAGCGGACCATTGGAAGAACGTCCCCTATAGTAAGGTGGGCTAGGAGGAGATTGCGTAGCATCAAATGAATTACCAGTATCAGAAAGGCTATCACCAAATACAAAAATTTTGTTAAAACTAGCAGCCAAAGTTTTAAATGGCAAAATGAAATAGAAGAGGATAAAACTTGCTATTAAAATTTGTTTTTTCATGCTTACTTAGTATCCTCCTAATAACTAGCTGTGCTTTCTTGAATAAAACTTTAAAGGATATTTTAAAAGTCGAGCTATGCAGAAATTGTGCAAGCTGTTGAACCATGATATTTATCATGTCAATATAAATAAAAGACTATAAAATTATACCAGAAGTTAGTGAGACAAGGAATTTTACTGCAATAAAAAAACTCATGCTAAATCGTCTGTTTTTTTAATATTGACTTTATAAATTACTTCTGAAAGAGTTTTATTTTTCTCTGTATTCAAGATACTATCGGAACTTGCAATTCATAGTCAAGTATTTGACTATCCTAAACTCAATGAGACAGTATTTTTTCATCAATCATTTAGGATTGCTATATGAGTCTATCCACAGCAATATTTTTATGTTCTTTCTTTTTTGATCTTAAACTAAGAGGCGGTAACATTCAAATTCGTAAAATTTATGAATTTGAATAACTGCTCACCAACCGTAATTACTTAGATATAAAGCTCTAGAGGAGATTAACAGTCCATAACACAAGCCATAGCTGGTTTTGAAAGCCTCACTGTGACTCCTCTTTCAGAAACGTGAGGGGCAAAAGATTCCTGCATTTTCGCTCTCCTGAAATGAGAGAGGAGGTGAGAGCAACTTTATCCAAACCACTTTTCTCTATTATAAATTCTTCACATTTTTGGATCATAATAAGCAGTACTTTTTTTATCTATAAAATATCAGCGATGCTCAAAAACTCTTGAGCCTCTAAATACAAGAGTTTTATCGTTTACTTTTGTGACGTTCTCACTGCTGTACCAAGAGTACTCTTGCAGAAGTCTAGATAGCAATGGCAAATGGATAAAGTCAAGCTTAAAAGATATATTCTTATTCATTTTTATTTAATATCAAATAGATAATTATTATTTCCCTTTAGTTAATTTGCTTAGATTTAGTTGTATTACATTCTCTTTATTCTCAAACAAGCTAAATTTATATTTTTGTATGCCTATATTAAGAAAAAAAATAGAGTGGTAGACAAAAATGTATGAGACATCCTAATCTAGATATAGAAGTATACTTAAGCCGTCAAAAAATCCATATATTGCTTAAAAAAATAAAGCTTTTTCCTTGTGTTATTGTTACAACTTAATTGATAAATCTATAAGACGGTCAAGAAAAAAATTAAGAGTGTAAAGCGACAGTACAAGGAATTAAACAATCGAACAAAGAACTTACATCGGAGCATTTTAGCAGTAATAATCTATACAATTTACAAATAGCAATTACTTAAAGCATAATTTTAACCCTTTGCAGTGGATAGTCTTTACTCTACTTAACGAGCGCAAATGGACAAACACCTTTCCAAACAATCTGTTGAATTTTCCACGTTTGTCGAACTTCTTCGTTGGAGAGCTCTCCAGCAGCCTGAACAGCAAGCTTATACCTTTCTGCTCGATGGAGAAGTAGAAGGATCTCAACTGACTTATAGGGAGTTGGATCGTCAAGCTCGAGTCATTGCTGCCTTGCTTCAAGATAACGTTGCGAGGGGGGAGCGTGCGCTGTTGCTCTACCCATCAGGTCTAGAATTTATCGCTGCCTTTTTCGGGTGTTTGTATGCTGGAATTGTTGCTGTACCTAGTTATCCACCTCAGCATAATCGACCAATGTCCAGGCTCCAAGCTATTGTGGCAGATGCACAACCAACACTAGCACTAACAACTACACAAATACTATCCAAGAAACCACATCAGTTCGCCCATAATTCAGAGCTAAATTCTATACGATGGCTGGCTACTAATAATCTTATAGACAGTTTAGAAAACAGCTGGCAGGAAATTGGGATAACTAACGACTCCTTAGCTTTTCTTCAATACACTTCTGGTTCCACTACTAAACCTAAGGGTGTAATGGTGAGTCATGGGAATATTCTACATAACGAACGACTTATACAAAAGGGATTTGAGCATACGAAACAGTCTGTTGTAGTAGGTTGGTTACCCCTTTTTCATGATATGGGTCTGATTGGGAATATGTTACAGCCTTTGTACTTGGGTGTTCCATGCATTCTCATGTCTCCAGTGGCTTTTTTGCAACGTCCTTTGCGCTGGTTACAAGCTATTTCTCGCTACAAGGCTAGCACCAGTGGTGGTCCCAATTTTGCTTACGATCTGTGTGTTCGTAAAATAACACATGAACCGCAGATGTTTCTTGACTTAAGTAGTTGGGAAGTCGCTTTCAATGGAGCTGAGCCTATTCGTGCAGAGACACTTGAACAGTTTGCAACTGCGTTTGCTCCATATGGGTTTCGCCGAGAGGTGTTTTACCCCTGTTATGGAATGGCGGAAACAACTTTAATTGTGTCTGGAGGCTCTAAAACAGCCTTGCCAGTACTTCAAACCGTTCAGGGAACTGCCCTGCAGCAAAATCGAGTAGTCCCGTCTGCTAAAGGAGGAGTTGATGCACAGACGCTAGTTAGTTGTGGTCAGCCACTACAAGATACACAAATTGTCATTGCTAATCCAGCGACTTTAACCCGTTGCGGTGATGATGAGGTGGGTGAGATTTGGGTAGCAAGTGCAAGTGTAGCTCAAGGTTATTGGAACCGGATAGTTGAAACAGAGCAAGCTTTCCAAGCATACTTAAAGGATACCCAGGAAGGTCCATTTTTACGCACTGGAGACTTAGGATTCTTAAAGTCAAACGAACTATTTGTCACTGGTCGCCTTAAGGATCTGATTATCATTCGAGGTTACAACTATTATCCACAGGATATTGAATGGACAGTAGAACAAAGCCACATCTTACTGGAACGTACCTGTGGAGCAGCATTTTCAATTGATGTTGCAGGTGCTGAGCGTCTAGTCGTTGTTCAAGAAGTAAAGCGTAGCTACCTTAAAAATCTTAATGTTGATGAGGTCACTAAAGCGATTCGTCAAGCAGTGGCAGAGAAGCACGAACTGCAAGTTTATGCTGTTTTGTTGCTTAAGACAGGAACTATCCCAAAAACTTCTAGTGGTAAGATTCAACGCCATGCTTGCCGAACTGGTTTTTTAGATGGAACCTTAAACGTCGTAGGAAGCAGCATACTGGAAGACTCTTATTCCATTTCTGTAGAAAATGAAAATAGCTTAATTCGTGAAAATCTCCAAGCAGCTGAACCCGAAGAACGTTTGTCACTGCTGAAGTCATATCTGCAGCGGCAGGTAGCTCAAATATTAAAAGTAAGTTTATCGCAGATAAATCTTCAACACCCTTTAACCACTTTAGGAGTAGATTCTTTAATGGCCTATGAATTGAAGAGCCAAATTGAAGATGATTTAGGAGTAGCTATACCTATGATTAACTTTCTCCAAGGATATAGTATCACTGAAATTGCTATCCAATTAGCAACCGTGTTTCCTAAAGTATCAACCTCTTTTGTAGAAGCAAATGCTAATCAATTAATAAGCCATGATTGCGAAGAAGGAGAATTATGACCTCCTTCGGCAGAACTTAAGTTCTGTTTATATGAGATAGGCATCCCAGCTTATAATCAATGAGTAGTGAATGGATTGGATGTGCGCTTTCCATAGGTGTTTCGGTTTTACTTAGTATCATTCTGCTCTGAAAACAGTTTTCTAAAAATTATTAGAACTTCAAATAAATATGCAAGAACCAATTCAAGGCTTTCAACTTTCCCCACAACAAAAGCGTCTTTGGTTATTACAACAAGATAACAATTCTTATTATGCTCAGTCTGCTATCCTCTTAGAAGGAGATCTAAAAATAGAGGTATTAAAATCAGCTCTTACTCAAATCATCAGTCGACATGAAATTCTTAGGACGACTTTTCACCATCTTCAAGGGTTTAGAATTCCAATCCAAGTAATTGGCGAAACATCTGACGTTAGGTTTAGCAAATGTATTATGCAAACAAGCCTTGAACAAAAGTGCACAAATCGAGAGTGTTTTGAACAGGAGCTAGAAATATTGTTTGAGACAGAGCGCCAGCTTAATTTTGATTGGGAAAAAGGACCACTATTGCAAGCCAAGCTTGTAACTTTGTTGCCAAACCAGTACTTGTTACTTATCAGCTTGCCATCTCTATGTGCAGATATGGTATCCTTGAATAATTTAGTTCAAGAACTCAGTTGTTCTTATGCTGCTTGTTTGCAGGGTGAAGAACTCTCCGATAAACCTCTGCAATATGTGGATTTTTCTGAATGGCAAAATCAATCACTTGTAGCAGAGGATATGGAGCCAGGAAGAAAGTATTGGCGTCAGCAAAATATTTCTGGTCTTGAAACTTTAAAACTAATTGGTGAGAATCAGTCTCTTGATAAGCTGGAGTTTAAACCTCGTTTTCTAACATTGCCAATTCAAGCTGATTTGGTAGAAACAATTGAAGTGATCGCACAGAACTATGAAACTTCGCCTTCTGTATTCTTCTTAAGTTGTTGGCAAATCTTATTGTGGCATCTTATTGGGGACATAAACCTAATTGTTGGTGTAGGCTGTGATGGACGGGACTATGAGGAAATTACAAAAGCTTTAGGGCTATTTACCAAATATTTACCGCTTTCTTATCATTTAAATAATGAACATCTATTTAGTCAACATTTATGCCAGATTCATCAATTAGTCAGTAATATTTTTGAATGGCAGGAGAGTTTTACCTGGGATTCAATTGTCGGTACTGATAAATTAGAAATAGATTTCCCCTTCTTACCTTTTTGCTTTGACTTTGAAAAATATCCAACACCGTATTCTATCGAAAATGTAACATTTTCTATTCATAAATTATATAGTTGCATTGATAAATTTAAATTGAAACTACTGTGCGTAGAGCAAGATAACTGTCTCAACCTAGAGTTTCATTATGACTCTAATCTCTTGTGTCGAGAAGATATTAATTGTATAGCTAGACAATTTCATACACTCTTAGTAAACGCTCTCAACTCCCCTGATGTTGCCATCGCTGAATTAAAAATATTGGGTGATGCTGAGAAACAGCAGCTATTAGTTGAGTTCAACAACACCAAAACAAGTGACTTTAGCAACAAATGCATTCATCAACTGATAGAAGAACAAGTTGAAAAAACTCCTGATGCGATCGCCGTTGTTTTTGAACCAGAGCAGTTAACTTACCGGGAGTTGAACGCACGTGCCAACCAGCTAGCCCATTATCTACAAACATTAGGTGTAGGACCAGAAGTACACGTAGGTATCTGTGCAGAGCGCTCTGTTGAAATGCTTGTTGGGCTATTGGGTATTCTCAAAGCAGGAGGAGTATACATACCGCTAGACCCTGCTTATCCTCAACAACGTCTAGCTTTGATGTTAAACGATGCCCCAGTTCCTGTAGTGCTAACTCAACAACGACTGGTAGAAACTCTTGCCAACCACTCAGCACAACTTGTTTGCTTAGATAGCGATTGGGCAGCGATTACCACTCACAGTACACAAAACTTCACAACTGAAGTTTCTATTGAGAATTTAGCTTACACAATCTACACCTCAGGGTCAACAGGAACACCCAAAGGTGTGATGATTTCTCATCAAGCACTATGTAACCATATGCTTTGGATGAGGACAACTTGGCCATTGACTACAGCAGACAAAGTTTTACACAAAACTTCTATTAGTTTTGATGCCTCAGGTTGGGAATTGTATGCACCACTGATTGCTGGTGCACAATTGGTCATGGCTCAACCACAGGGTCATAAAGACAGCGTATATCTAGTTGAGGCGATCACCCAACACGAGATCACAATCTTGCAACTAGTGCCTTCAATGCTGCAAATGCTATTGACACAACCGACACTGGAGAAGTGCCGATGTCTGCGCTCTGTGTACTGTGGCGGTGAGCCTTTACCTTTAGAACTTTACAAGAGTTTTGCTTCGAGATTAGATGCACAACTGTACAATCTCTACGGACCAACGGAAACCTGCATTGATGTCACCTCATGGACTTGCGAATCAAAAAGCCAACGATGGACAGTTCCAATAGGTCGTCCAATTGCTAACACACAGCTTTACGTACTTGACCAACAGGGATTGCTGGCACCCATTGGTATAGCGGGCGAGTTGTATATTGGGGGTGTTGGACTTGCGCGAGGCTATCTAAATCAATTTGAATTGACAGCCCAAAAGTTTATCCCAAACCCTTATAGTAACAAACCAGGAGAGCGCCTCTACAAAACAGGTGACTTAGTTTGTTATCAACCGGATGGGACTCTTAAATATCTTGGGCGTCTCGATAATCAGGTAAAGATCCGGGGTTATCGTATTGAACTAGGAGAAATTGAAATAATATTAAGTCAACATCCAGGAATTCGAGAGGTTGTAGTTCTAGCCCGAGAAAATTTGCATGGAGAAAAGCGCTTAGTAGCCTATTTAGTTGCAAATCAGCAACCAGCTCCATCTATTGATGAATTACGCCACTTTCTCAAAGAAAAGTTACCTGAGTATATGATGCCATCGAGCTTCCTGGTACTAAAAACTTTACCACTAACACCCAACGGCAAAGTAGACCATCACGCCCTCTCAAAGCTGGATACAGATAGACCCGAATTGTCAAGTACTTATGTCGCACCTCGAACTGATGTTGAAAAAGTGCTAGCAGACATTTGGAGTGATGTTTTGGGACTAAAACGAATAGGTGTTTATGACAACTTCTTTCAACTAGGTGGGGATTCAATCCTTAGTATTCAAGTGATCGCTCGCGCTAATCAGTCAGGTCTAGCACTCACAACTAAGCAGCTATTTCAGCACCAAACAATTGCTGAATTAGCTTCTGTAGCTGGTACTCGTCAGATTTTCCAAGCCGAACAAGGTTTGGTCACAGGAGAAATACCGCTAACACCCATCCAACGATGGTTCTTTGAACAGGAATTAAAAGAAGCACACCATTGGAATCAAGCGATTTTGCTTTCCGTGCAGCAGTCCTTGAACTTAGCACTGGTAAAACAGACCGTGCAGCAATTGCTGGTGCATCACGATGCTCTACGCCTGCGCTTTGCGCGCTTGTCATTTGATTGGCAGCAAATTAACATCCTCCCAGATTCGTCACCACCCTTCACACAGGTAGATTTGTCAACCCTATCAGTGATAGAGCAAACACAGGTAATGGAGGAATTTGCAAGCCTTGTGCAAAGCAGTTTGAACCTAGAGTCTGGACCCCTGATGCGGGTTGCTCTGTTCAACCTAGGCAAAGATCAACCTTACCGCTTATTGTTCATCGTACATCACTTAGCAGTAGACGGCGTCTCTTGGCGAATCTTACTAGAAGATCTACAGGTCATTTACCAGCAGTTGCATAATGGACAAGCAATCAAGTTACCATATAAAACAACTTCTTTTCGGGATTGGGCTATAAGCTTAAATGAGTATGCACAAAAAGCAGCGCTAGAATCAGAACTTGATTACTGGTTAACTCTAGATCAATCAAGCGTTACTCCTCTGCCAATAGATTATCCAGAAGGTAAGAGCATTAACACGGTTGCTAATACGAGCCAAGTATCAGTAGCACTAACACCCGAAGATACTCGTACTTTATTACAAGAGGTACCACAAGCTTATAACACTCAAATTAATGATGTCTTACTGACGGCTCTAGTGCAAACTTTTGCTCAGTGGACCGGAGAGCATTCTCTATTGGTTGATATGGAGGGTCACGGACGAGAGAACATTTTGGAAACAGTAGATTTATCACGTACTGTTGGTTGGTTTACGACTATTTTCCCCGTATTGTTAGATCTCCAGCAAGTAACTGCTCCTGGAGAAGCTTTGAAGTTAATGAAAGAACAACTGCGCCGTATTCCCAATCAAGGTATAAGCTATGGTATTTTGCGATATCTTAAAGGAGCGGAAATCACTAAGCAGCTTCAAGCTCTCCCTCAAGCTGAAATAAGTTTTAACTATCTCGGTCAGTTTGATCAGGTTCTGTCATCAGATAATGTATTCCAACTTGCCCAAGAATTTAGCGGACCTACTCGCAGTCCCAAAAACAGTCGAAAGTATTTGCTCGAAGTGAATGCTGCTGTCATAGGAGGTTGTTTGCAACTGGATTGGATATACAGCAAAGCAGTTTATCGCAAAGTCACAATTGACAACCTAGCTCAAAGTTTTGTGACAGCGTTGCAAACGCTCATTACCCACTGCAAATCTTCTGAAACCGGAGGTTATACTCCTTCAGATTTTCCAATGATGGGATTTAGTCAAAAAGAGCTGGATGAAATTATCGCAGAACTTAGTTAAGGCTGTTAGGGACGAGCAATGAGCAAAAAGAATATACAAGATATTTATCCTCTTTCTCCTGCACAGCAGGGTATATTGTTCCACACCCTTTACAACTCCGAATCAAGGGTCTATTTCGATCAGCTAAGTTGCTATTTGCATGGAGATCTCAATATTCCGTTATTCAAGCAAGCTTGGCAGCAAATAGTGGAGCAGCACCCCATCTTGCGAACTGCTTTTATTTGGCAAGGTCACAAAGACCCTTTTCAGGTAGTTTATCAGTCCGTAGAAATACCTTGGGAAGAGTACGACTGGATTGAGTTATCCTCAGTTGATCAGCAAGAACGTCTAGAGGCTTTTCTTGAAGCAGATCGACAAAAAGGCTTTCAACTGTCTCAAGCACCGCTTATTCGTTGCACCTTAATCCGGTTGAGTGAAGATATTTATGACTTCATTTGGAGCTACCACCATTTAGTCATGGATGGGTGGTCTCTGGGTTTGGTTCTTAATAAAGTCTCAACCTTGTATAAAGCATTCTGTCAGCGTCGAGAGTTTCATGTAGAGTATAGTCGTCCTTATCGAGACTATATCGCTTGGTTACAGCAGCAGGACTTGAGCAAAGCTGAAGCATTCTGGCGGAAAACACTTAAGGATTTTACAACACCAACTCACTTAGATGTTGGTAAAACATTAAGAAACTCTTTTAGTCAGGCAGAAACTTATACTGAGTATCTACAGCTATCACAGGCTGCAACAACAGCCTTACAGTCTTTTGCCCGGCAACATCAGTTAACATTGAATACCCTAGTTCAAGCTGCTTGGGCTTTGTTACTGAGTCGATACACTAATGAACAAGACGTGATTTTTGGAAGTGTTGTCTCCGGTCGTCCAGTCACTTTGGCGGGGGTCGAGTCCATGGTAGGAGTATTTATCAACACACTACCAATGCGAGTGCAAGTGTCACCACAGGTCTTTCTCCTAGATTGGCTGAAGCAGCTCCAAGCTCAGCAGGTAGAATTGCGACAGTATGAGTACACCCCTTTGGTAGAAATACAAGGATGGAGTGATGTATCTAGGGGACTGTCACTATTTGATACTATTGTCGCTTTTGAAAACTATCCAATAGATGCTTCTTTGCAAGAGCAGATCGGCGGCTTAAAAATTAGTAATATTCGGAGTTCTGATCCGACAAACTACCCTCTTAGCATGGTAGCAATTCCTGGTTCAGAATTATCGCTGCAATTGGCTTACCATTGTCAGAAGTTTGACGCAACCACAGTCAGGCAAATGTTAAGGCATTTGCAGACTTTGCTGGAAAGTATGATTGCTAATCCTCAGCAGCGTCTTGCTGACTTATCTCTTTTAACAACAACAGAGCGCCAACAGTTGCTAGTAGAGTGGAATTGCAACCATGTAGACGATCTCCTAGACATATGTATCCATCAGTTGTTTGAAACGCAAGTTGAGCAGATACCCGAGGCTGTGGCAGTCGTCTTGGAAGACCAATATATTACTTATCAAGAATTGAACCGTCGCGCCAATTGTGTGGCACATTACCTGCGTTCTTTAGGTGTGATACCAGATGTTTTTGTAGGTCTTTATCTAGAGCGATCCCTAGAAATGATAATAGGAATATTGGGTATCCTTAAAGCTGGTGGCGTATATTTACCATTAGACCCAGCATATCCTCAAGAACGCCTATCATTTATGTTAGCAGATGCTCAAGTGCAAGTTCTGCTTACAAAAGAACAGCTTGTGGATCAGTTGCCTCAACAAACAGCAAAGGTTGTTTGTTTAGATACAGACGAAGCATTTTTCTTACGGGAATCTTCTGAAAACCCTGTTTTAATCGGTACAATTGACAATTTAGCCTATACAATCTACACATCTGGCTCTACTGGGAAACCTAAAGGTGTAATGATTTCTCACAGAGCAATTGCCAATTATTGCCAAATAATTCAAAGACATTACCAACTGACCCCACTTGACAATGTGCTTCAGTTCGCCTCACTCAATTTTGATGGTTCTGTAGAACAGATTTTGCCGACACTGATTACTGGGGCTAAGCTAGTACTGCGAGGAAAAGACATATGGACCATAACAGATTTTCACAAAAGGGTTGCAGATTTTCAGATCAGCGTCGCTGACTTGCCAACAGCTTACTGGCACTATTTGGTTCAGAAGTGGGCTGAAGCACCAAACCTAGTTGCACGCCATAACTTGAGACTAATAACTCTCGGCGGAGATTTATTACAACCCGAAAGCATTCAAACTTGGCAGCAGACACCACTACATTCTGTGCGCTTACTTAATGGTTATGGACCTACTGAAGCAACAATAGCAGCCTCAACTTTTGTAATCCCTGCATTCACTCAAGATCTTCCGCTTAAAAACATTCCTATTGGTCGTCCAATTGCTGGTAAAACAGTTTATATCCTGGATAAAAATAATGAACCAGTTCCAATAGGTGTACCAGGAGAACTGCATATTGGTGGTCTTCATTTATCTCGAGGTTACCTTAACCACTCGAAGTTAACAGCTGAACGATTTATCCCCGATCCCTTTGGCAATGAGTCTGGAACACGCCTTTACAAGACTGGTGATCGCGCTTGCTACTTACCTGATGGCAATATTCAATTCCTCGGTCGTTTTGACAATCAAATAAAAATCCGTGGCTTCCGCATAGAACTGGGAGAAATTGAGGCTGTACTCAACCAACACCCAGCTGTGCAAGAAGCTGTTGTCATCGCTAGGAAAGATGAACCAGACAATGTGCGCCTGGTAGCTTATGCGGTCGTCAATCAGAAGTTATACCCTACAATTTCAATTTCAGAACTCTATCAATTTTTGCAGCAACAGCTACCCGACTATATGATGCCTGCTACCATAATGTTACTGGAAGCCTTACCAAGAACTCCAGGCAACAAAGTAGATCGCCAAGCATTACCAATACCAAACATTGTAAGATCTGAAATATTAGAGGCATATGTTGCGCCTCGCAACCCTGTAGAAGAAGTGCTAGCAGGAATTTGGTGTGAAGTTCTCAAAGTTGAGCAAGTCAGCATCTATGATAACTTCTTTTTGCTTGGAGGACATTCTCTTTTGGCTACACAAGTTGTAACCAAAGTGCAAAAAACTTTGCAAGTAGACTTGCCATTACATAGTTTTTTTGAAAAACCCACTGTAGCTAACCTAGCTAAATTGATTCTTAGCGATCCTGATCAGCAAGTAAAAGTCGAGAGAATTGCTAAACTCATCCTCAATCTTGCTTTTCTATCAGAAGATGAAGTAGAAAAAATGGTTTATGAGCAAGCTTCTTCAAAGACAGTAGGATAGTATGAATACTTTATCTAAACGCAACTTTGAATTCTCTTCTAAAAAACAACTGTTACTGGAGACTTTACTCCAGCAAGAAGGTTTAGGTTCTTCTCGTAAGATTTCTCCTCAAAAAGAGGTCAATTATTTCCCCCTTTCCTCTGCACAAAAGCGTTTGTGGTTTCTTGATAAGTTAATCCCTAATAATCCTTCCTACAACGTACCTGCAGCTGTGCGTATTAAAGGTTTGTTGAATGTAGCAGTTTTGGAACAAAGTTTAAATGAAATCATTCGACGACATACAATATTACGTACTATCTTTTCTGAGGTAAATGGAAACCCAATACAGGTGATTGCTCCAGAATTAGTTATTCATTTGCCAATCGTAGATCTGCAAGAATTACCGAGCATACAGCAAGATAAAGAGGTGCAGCTATTAATATCTGCAGAAAAGATGCGACTCTTTTCCTTGAATCAAAATCCATTGCTGCGAGTCAGATTACTAAAACTCGACTCAAACGAATACATATCACTGGTAACAATGCATCACATTATTAGTGATGGCTGGTCCACTAGCATACTTATTAATGAAATAAAAACACTCTACAAAGCATTTATGGCTGGAAGATCCTCGCCTCTTCCAGAGTTACCTATACAATATGCTGATTTCGCTTGTTGGCAACAGCAATCGTTGCAGGGAGAGCTTTTAAAGACACAACTTGCTTACTGGAAGCAGCAGTTAGCTGGTTTGCAACCATTACAACTACCTACAGACAAACCACGGTCAGCAATTCAAACA
This sequence comes from Nostocales cyanobacterium HT-58-2, assembly GCA_002163975.1. Lineage (GTDB taxonomy): Bacteria > Cyanobacteriota > Cyanobacteriia > Cyanobacteriales > Nostocaceae > HT-58-2. Next base: position 2,479,171 of record CP019636.1, read on the forward strand.
TTCCGTGGCAAGACTGTATCTTCAGTTTTGCCTCCCCAACTAAGTGCTGCTCTAAAAGCACTTAATTACAACTTAGAAGTCACCCTGTTCATGACCTTATTAGCAGCATTTCAGACTCTGCTGTACTTGTATACGGGACAAGAAGACATTTGCATAGGCTCACCTATTGCTAACCGCAATCATAGTGAGACAGAAAAGTTAATCGGTTTCTTTGTCAATACTATAGCGCTACGTACACGTTTATCAGACGATTTGAGTTTCCAAGAATTACTCAACAGAGTCCGTGAAGTGGCTTTGGGTGCTTATGCTAACCAAGACCTACCTTTTGATCAATTAGTAGAAGCACTACAACCACAACGTTATTTGAGCCATCACCCACTATTTCAGGTATTTTTTACTCTACAAAATACACCAATGACAGATTTAGATTTACCAGGTTTGACTATCAGTTTTATGGAGATTGATAGTCAAACATCTAAATGTGACCTGAATCTTATTGTAGAGGAGAAAGGGGAAAAAATACTCATATCTTGGGTATACAATATTGATTTATTTGAGATAACAACAATTCAGCAAATAGCAAAGCAATTTCAAACTTTGTTAGAAAGTATTATAGCTGATCCAAAGCAGAAAATTATGGATTTATCACTTGTATCTGAAGCAGAATTACATCAATTAGAAGTATGGAGCTATGCAAGTAATTAGTAACTTGGAAATTATATAGCAATTTTCTATAAATTCTAAAAACTTATAAATTAACAAATCACGTTATTGCAAACTTTTTAGCTTTTTTAACATATGATTAGAATTGCTATAGTTAGTTCAATAGTTGATTAGTAATTAGTTAATCCATAAATGACTCTTTAGAAAAGAGGAAAAACATAATGCAATCCAATTTGCAACAGTACCAATGTGTTCATGAGATATTTGAAACTCAAGTTCTAGAAAGACCCGATACCATAGCATTGATTTGTGAAAATAAGCAACTCACTTACTTTGAGTTAAATTATAAAGCAAATCAATTAGCGCATTACTTGCAAAAGCTGGGTGTACAACCAGAGTGTCCGGTGGGAATCTGTGTAGAGCGTTCCTTAGACATGGTTGTGGGAATGTTGGGCGTTCTTAAGGCAGGCGGTGTCTATGTACCATTAGATCCCAAATACTCTCTAGAGCGTCTAGATTTTATAATAGAGGACGTTCAGGCACCAATCATACTGTCTCAAGAGCATTTGGTCGAGACAATACCTACATTATGGACAAGAATTATTTGTCTAGACTCAGATTGGGAAATCATTGCTAACGAAAGCGGAGATAATCCATGTAGCAAAATTACACCTGAGAATTTAGCCTATATCATTTATACCTCTGGGACAACGGGCAAACCAAAGGGTACTGAGGTTCCTCATCGCAGCATTATTGGGTTCATGTTTGGGGTTGACTATATACACCTAAATTCAGAGCAGACCTTTCTACAACACTCATCAATTTCTTGGGATGCACTGACGTTAGAGTTATGGATACCATTACTCTACGGAGGATGTTGTGTTCTTTTTCCTGGAAGAAGTCCCTTACCAAGTGAACTAAGCTGTTTAATTAAACAGCATAGAATCAGTGTCTTATGGTTAGCGTCGGCTTTATTCAATTCTATTATTGACTCAATGCCCGAGGCACTGTTTGGTATTCAACAATTAATAGTTGGCGGAGAAGCACTTTCAGTCGCTCATATCCAACGTGCTCTTAAGATATTGCCTGTAACAAAGATTATCAATGGATATGGTCCTTCAGAATGTACAGTATTTACTTGCTGTTATTCTATTCCTAAACTGTTAGGTAAAGATATCAAATCAATTCCTATAGGAAAACCCATAGGAGATAGAAAAGTTTATTTGTTAAATTCACACTTAAAGCGAGTTTCTGTCGGTATTCCTGGTGAAATTTACGTTGGTGGTTGGGGAGTGGGACGTGGTTATCTCAACCGTCAACAGCTTACAGCTGAAAAATTCATTCCTAATCCTTTTTCTAAAGAGCCAGGAGCAAGGCTATATAAGACAGGAGACTTAGCTCGCTACCTACCAGATGGCAATATTGAATTTCTTGGTCGTCTAGACGAGCAGGTTAAAATCCGAGGCTTCCGTGTTGAGCTTAAGGAAATAGAGATGGTCCTCAGTCAACACCCAGCAGTGCGGGAAACAGTGGTGATGGCTCGAGAAGATGTTCCAAGCAACAAGCAGATCCTGGCTTATGTTGTTCCAGATCCAACGCTTGCTCCTACCCCTAGTCAACTGCGATCCTTTCTTAAGGAGAAGCTCCCTGACTACATGGTGCCCGCTGCTATTATGTTGCTGAAAGCTCTACCACTGACATCTAATGGCAAAGTAGACCGCTACGCCCTTCCAGTACCAGACACAACTAGACCAGAACTATCACAGGAGTACATAGCATCTAAAACACCAATCGAGGAATTGCTAGCAAGTATATGGTCAAATATTTTAGGACTGCAACAGATTGGAATTCATGATGATTTCTTTGAATTAGGCGGACATTCCTTACTCGCTACACAATTACTCTCCCAAATACGCAACATCTTTGGGGTGGAATTGCAATTACATAGTATTTTTGAGGAACCTACAATTGCTAAAATTGCTGAGCATATTCAGCGGGCTGGTCAAAAACAAGCCTTATTGCCTGACATAATCTCACCAATTGATCGAAATCAGGAATTACCATTGTCATTTGCTCAACAGAGATTATGGTTTCTCGATCAACTACAACCTGCCAGTCCCTTCTATAACATTCCTTTCGCCATACACCTCCAAGGAATACTGGATATAGATGCTCTCCAGCGTAGTTTTAATCAAATTATTAGACGACATGAAGTACTACGTACTAACTTTGTGAAAGTTGATGGACAGCCAAAGCAAATTATTGCTAACTCTCTCACCCTACATCTACCAATAGTTGATTTGGGGGAAGTGCCAGCACATCAACGTTATCAAGAGGTGGAATCCTTAACTGTTGCACAAGCAATGCAGTCATTTTCCCTAGCGGAAGGACTATTGCTGCGTGCTACCTTGCTACAACTAGAAGCGACCGAATATGTCTTGCTACTGACAATGCATCATATAGTCAGTGATGGTTGGTCAATGGGTGTGCTTATCCGGGAGTTAAAGACGCTTTACACAGCCTTTGTAAATGGCCAAGCCTTTACTCTACCAGAATTATCTATCCAATATGCTGACTTCGCCTATTGGCAACGGCAGTGGTTACAAGGAAAAGTACTGCAAACACAATTGTCCTACTGGCAAAAACAACTAGCAGGTATACCGCCAGTACTAAACCTTCCTATAAATAAAGCACGACCAATCATACAAACCTTCCATGGGGAGACAAAATCCTTCTCTTTATCCACTCGCTTAACTGAAGAACTCAAGGCGTTTAGCCAGCGATCAAAAGTTACTTTATTCATGACTTTACTAGCAGCCTTCCAAGTGTTGCTATATCGGTATAGTGGACAAGATGACATCTGTGTTGGTTCACCAATTGCTAACCGCCATCACAGCCAGACCGAGCAGTTAATCGGCTTTTTTGTTAACACGTTAGTTTTGCGTACCCGTTTAACGGGTAATTGCAGTTTTCTAGAGTTACTGACTCAAGTCCGAGAAGTCGCTCTAAATGCATATACTCATCAGGATTTGCCCTTTGAACAATTAGTAGAAACGCTACAACCACAGCGTCACCTCAGCCATCAACCTATCTTTCAGGTAATGTTTGCTCTACAAAACGCACCAATGCCAGTTTTGGATCTACCGAATCTGACAGTTAGTTTCTTAGGCAGTGACCTTAAAACAGCTAAGTTTGATTTAAGTTTGTTGATGGAAGAGAATGACTATGAACTAGTGGGAGTATGGGAATACAACAGCAATTTATTCAATGAAGCGACGATTACCAACATGGCGAGTCATTTCCAAATCTTATTAGAAGCCATTGTCGCCAATCCTGAGCAAAGAATTGCTGCCTTGCCTTTGTTAACACAACCAGAACAACAGCAATTATTAGAAGAGTGGAATAATACTCAAGCAAGCTACTCTGAAGACATATGTATCCATCAGCTATTTGAAGCACAGGTGGAACTTACCCCCGATGCAGTAGCAGTAGTTTTTGAAGATCAACAGCTTACCTATAGGGAGTTGAATGACCGCGCTAATCAGCTTGCACATTACTTGCAAAAGCTTGGTGTAGGATCAGAAATTTTTGTGGGTGTCTGTTTAGAGCGTTCCCTAGAGATGCTTATTGGACTTATGGGTGTTCTGAAAGCAGGTGCGGCTTATGTACCTCTAGACCCAAAATATCCTCAAGAACGCTTAGCTTTCATGCTCCAAGACTCACAGGTGCTCATTCTACTCAGCCAACAAAATTTAAATGGAAAATTATCTGCTCTTCAAGCTCTGACTGTTAACCTAGATACAGATTGGGAAACAGTAACCACTTTTAGCAAAGCAAACCCGACAAGCAAGGTCACAAGCAGCAACTTAGCTTATGTCATTTATACCTCAGGTTCCACAGGGCGACCAAAAGGAGTTGCTATTGCACACAATAGCACAGTTGCTTTACTAGATTGGGCAAGAGGGATTTATTCTGTAGAAGATATTACTGGAGTCTTCGCTTCGACTTCTATTTGTTTTGACCTTTCAGTCTTCGAGTTATTTGTTCCCCTCAGTTGGGGTGGTCAAGTTATCTTAGCCGAGAATCTGCTGCACTTACCTTCTTTAAATGGAGCGAATAAAGTGACTTTGATGAACACTGTTCCCTCGGCAATTACAGAGTTACAAAGAAGCGGAAGTTTACCTACCTCAGTACATATCATTAATTTAGCTGGAGAACCGCTCCAGAATTTGCTAGTACAGCAGCTTTATCAGCAAAAAACTATTCAGCAAGTTTTCAACCTCTACGGTCCTTCTGAAGACACGACTTACTCCACATTTGTGTTGACTAAGGAAGGTACCAGCGAGTCTCCAACCATCGGTCGTCCTATTAACAATACACAGGTTTATATTCTAGACTCTTATTTGCAGCCTGTTCCTGTCGGTGTGACAGGGGAACTGTATATTAGTGGTTCAGGTTTAGCAAGAGGCTACTTTAATCTTCCTGAGTTAACTGCCGAAAAGTTTATTCCTCATCCCTTCAGTAAACAATCTGGTGCAAGATTATATAAAACTGGAGATTTAGTATCCTACCAAGCTGATGGTAATATCAAGTATCATGGTCGCCTTGACCACCAAGTTAAGATTCGTGGCTTCCGTATTGAATTAGATGAAATTGAGACAGTGCTGAGTCAGCATCCGAGCGTTCGAGAAGCAATTGTACTCGTTCGTGAAGATCTATCCAACGACAAACGCTTAGTAGCGTATTTGGTAGCTAACCAAGAAATAGCGTTTTCCACTACTGAAATACGCGACTTTTTAAGAAATCAACTACCTGAGTATATGGTGCCATCAGTCTTTGTACAAGTGGATGCTTTTCCACTTACACCTACTGGAAAAGTGGACCGTTTAGTACTGCAAGCTCCAGACAATTTGCGACCAGATTTAGAAGTCGCTTATGTAGAACCTAGCACAGAATTAGAGCAAGCTCTCGCTCAACTTTGGCAAGAAACACTTCAGTTAGAAAAAGTAGGTATACATGATAATTTTTTTGATTTAGGAGGTCATTCATTATTACTCCTTCAAGTACATAGCAAGTTGTGCAGACAATTTGAGCGAGATATCACAGTACTCGAAATGTTTCAATATCCAACAATAAAGTCTTTGGTGAATCATTTAAGCCAAGGAAAAAATCAACTACAGCAAAGCGATAAGCAAATTGAAAAACTTAAGGAAGGTAGAGATAGATTAAAGCAAAGATTTACACGAACGCAAAAAGTGTAAATAGAAAATTAGAGGATTATACCATTTTACTTTAAATTTGAAAGAAATAAGTAGCAGGGAGCAGGAAACAGGAGAACATCATTAGAAACCAATCATTTGTATCAGTCATTTCGTGAAATGGTATTAGGATGGATACTTCTAAAGTATGTAGCCATTATAATGGCTTAGAAATAGCTATCATTGGTTTAGCTGGTCGTTTTCCAGGGGCAAATAGTGTCGAGGAGTTTTGGCAGAACTTACGAGATGATGTAGAGTCAATTTCATTTTTTTCTGAGAGGGATTTAGAATCCTCAGGTATAAGTTCTAATATATTTAGTAATTTCAACTATATTAGAGCAGGAGCTGTTTTAGAAGACATAGAGAAATTTGATGCCTCTTTCTTCGGCTTTAATCCAAGAGAAGCCGAAATAATGGATCCCCAACATCGCCTTTTTTTAGAGTGTGCTTGGGAAGCACTTGAAAATGCTGGTTACGATACTGAAAGGTATGAAGGTTTAATAGGTGTTTATGCTGGTGTCAGCATGAGTTCTTATTTGATTAACAACCTTGCTTCTAACCTTGACCTAATAGAATCTATAGGCAGCTATCAAGCAGCTATTTCAAATGACAAAGATTTTCTAACGACATTGGTTTCTTATAAATTAAATCTGAGGGGACCAAGTCTTGCTGTGCAAACTGCTTGCTCAACATCACTGGTTGCTACTCATCTTGCTTGTCAGGGATTGCTAAGTGGTGAGTGTGATATTGCGCTTGCTGGAGGTATTTCAATTAGAGTTCCCCAAAAAACAGGCTATTTTTATCAAAAGGGAGGAATTTTATCTCCTGATGGACACTGTAGAGCCTTTGATGCTGAAGCAAAAGGAACTGTGAGCGGTAGTGGTTTAGGAATTGTTGTTTTAAAACGGCTATCAGATGCCATAGCAGATGGTGATTGTATCCATGCAGTTATAAAAGGTTCAGCCATCAACAATGATGGTTCTTTAAAAGTTGGTTATACAGCACCCAGTTTTGATGGTCAAGCGAAAGTGATCAGAGCAGCTCAGGCTATAGCTGATGTTGAACCAGAAACTATTACTTATATCGAAACTCACGGAACAGGAACAAATTTAGGCGATCCCATTGAAATTGCTGCATTAACACAGGCTTTTCGCATTGGTACAAATAAAAATAACTTTTGTGCGATCGGTTCGGTAAAAACTAATATTGGACATTTAGATGTAGCAGCTGGGATTGCAAGTTTAATAAAAACTGTTTTAGCGCTTAAATATAAGTTATTGCCTTCTAGTCTACATTTCAAAAAATCTAATCCCCAAATTGATTTTGTCAATAGCCCCTTCTACGTCAACATTAGACTATCTGAATGGAAAAGCAGTTGTAACCCTCGCCGAGCAGGCGTCAGTTCCTTCGGCATCGGTGGTACCAATGCACATATCATTGTTGAAGAAGCACCCTCAGTTAAATTATCTGGAATTTCTCGACCTTGGAAATTACTGGTGTTATCAGCCAAAACCAGTTCAGCCCTCGATACAATGACAAAAAATTTGGTCGAGTACTTGAAGCAGTATCCTGATATAAACTTGGCTGACGTTGCTTACACACTCCAAGTAGGTCGTAGAACATTCCAACACCGCCGTATATTAGTTTGCAGTGATCGTAAAAATGCTGTGCTTGATTTAGAAACACTTGCTCCACAAAAGGTTTGGACACAATACCAGCAAATTAACGAACAATCAGTTGTGTTTATGTTTCCAGGACAGGGAGCACAGTATGTGAATATGGCTTTGGAACTTTATCAAACTGAGCCTACATTTCGTCAGTACGTAGATTATTGCTGCGAAATACTGAAACCAGAGTTAGGATTTGATTTACGCCATAGCATTTATACCAGCCAAGGAGAAGTTGAAGGAGTCGCACAACAATTGATGCAAACTGCTATTGCTCAGCCAGCACTATTCATTATTGAGTACGCTCTTGCTCGTTTATGGCTTGAGTGGGGTGTACAGCCTCAAGCAATGATTGGTCATAGTGTTGGTGAGTATGTAGCAGCATGTCTTGCTGAAGTTTTCTCTGTGGAAGATGCATTGAAATTGTTAGCGGTGCGAGGGCAACTTATGCAGCAATTGCCTTTGGGAGCAATGCTTACGGTACCACTTACAGAACATGAAGTACAACCTTTTCTGGGCAAGGAGCTTTCATTAGCTGCTAGTAACGGACCTTCCCTGTGTGTTGTTTCTGGTCCAACTCATGCTATAGACAGTTTGCAATGGCAATTCAGTCAAGTTGGTGTGACTTGTCATCGTTTACGTACTTCTCACGCTTTTCATTCTCAGATGATGGACCCCGTCATCGTGCCATTTACTCAATATGTCGCCAGAATCAATCTTAAGCCACCTCAGATTCCTTACATATCTAATGTCAGTGGTACCTGGATTACAACTGCACAAGCAACCGATCCAAATTACTGGGCAAAGCATTTGCGTGCTTCGGTACGTTTTGCAGACGGAGTACATGAATTATTGCAGAAACCAAATCAAATCTTATTGGAAGTTGGACCAAGCCAGATATTAAGCACTTTAGTGAGGCGTCAATTAACTAAGGTTCCTGAACACCTTGTGCTTTCATCGTTACACCACCCGCAAGCCCAACAGTCAGATATGATGGTTTTGCTAAACGCATTGGGTAAGCTTTGGCTTAGGGGTGTTCAGATAAATTGGTCAACATTCTATGCTCATGAACAACGGTATCGTTTACCCTTACCAACTTATCCATTTGAGCGTCAGTGTTATTGGATAGCACCTAACACAGAAAATAGGAAGAAATCTCAAACTGAAATTGCCCAAAATATTGAACTTCAGTTTCTACAAGATACAGATGCTTCAAAGACAATAGATTCATTTTTACTGCATCCAAGACCAAATTTACAAAACACTTATGTTTCTCCTAGGGATGAACTAGAGCGGGACCTTGTAAGTATCTGGCAAAAAATCTTGGGAATTGAGCAAGTAGGCATCTACGACAGCTTTTTTGACCTAGGAGGTCACTCTCTTTTAGCCGTACAGTTAACGGCTCAAATTCAAAAATTGTTTGGGCAGGATATTTCGCTATCTACTTTTATTTCAGAGCCAACCATTGAACATCTAACCAAACTCCTCCGCCAAGAAATTGTTTCCCCCCCTTGGTCTCCCTTGGTTGGTATTCAGACAACTGGTTCAAAGCCTCCTTTTTTCTGCGTGCACCCTATTGGTGGCAACATCCTTTGCTACATTGATCTAGCACGTCATTTAGGTCCAGAACAGCCATTTTATGGATTGCAAGCATTAGGTCTGAAAGAAGCACAAGAGCCTCTAAGTCAAATTGAGGATATAGCTGCTTATTATATTGAAACGTTACGTACTGTTCAACCACAAGGTCCTTACTATCTAGGAGGCTGGTCTTTCGGCGGTATAGTAGCTTTCGAAATGGCACAGCAGCTCGAGAAACAGAATTGTCAGGTAGCTTGCCTCATTTTGATAGATAGCTGGATATCAGCACCTGATGCCAAATCGACAGGAGTTGATAGTGCTACACTATTAACCTGGTTTGCTAAGGATCTTGGAGGTCTTTCTGGTAAAAACCTGACGATATCGATTGAAGCTCTTCAAAATTTGAGAGCAGATGAGCAGTTAAACTATGTGTTAGAGCAAGCAATTAAAGCCAATGCTCTGCCTCATAATGTTGACTTATCCCAAATTCAACGTCTTTTTAATGTTTGCCTGAAAAATCTGGAAGCCGAAAAAAGTTATGTGCCTCAAGTCTATCCAAAAAAAATAACCCTCTTTCGAGCTAGTGAGCGATCTGTGGAAATCATCCGAGATCCAACAATTTGTTGGCAAGAGTTAGCTGAGGATATAGAAACTTATACCCTTTTTAGCAATCACTACAGCATTATCAGAGAGCCTGATGTCCAAGTTCTAGCCAAACTCTTAAGGATTTACCTTAATAAGATACAAACAGTAAACAAAGCAGTAATTTAATTCGTAACCAATATCCCTTTTTTATCCCACATTCCGCAGGTCTATCAGGTGAGAAGATAATATTTACAGCAAGTTGCAGCAAGAAACTGAAGAATCCATTGTCGTTCATCAGTCAGATTAGTAATTTGCTTAACTCCAGCGATCGTTACCAGATGAATCGACATGAAACATTGAAATATCCATCGCATTGTCCGAGAGGAAGTCGGTTTACCTAACTGATTGTTAATAGTCTGTTTTGCTTGAGCTAGAGCTTGGTGTAATGCTCTTTGTCCCAAACTATAAACCAACAAGCATAGACCCATGACCATTGCTAAGGCGGCGACGCGTTCTGTAGAGTTGAGGAAAACACTACTGGTAAAAAATAAAGGGTCTTTGAGAAAACGAAAACCACGCTCAGTAGTTACTCAGTCAGTTTTGAATTGAAGGATAAAGTCGTTTTAGTTTGATGCGAGCATCTGCGGTGGGAAACTGCCAATCAACACAGTTTCCCAAATTGTTCCTTTCTTCTTCCCAAGCAGTGATCTCTTGTTTTAATGTTTGTTGATCACGAATGCGTCGGTCGATACATTGGTGAGTGAAAACACTCAATTCAATCTCTGCCATATTTAAGCAACTCCCATGCTTAGGAGTGTAATGAAACTCCAATTTATCCAAGATGCGTTTCGCCTCGGCAGGTTCAAAAGCTTTGTAAAGTGAAGAAGGGACATGAGTATTGAGTTGGTCATGCACCACAGTAATTTTGTTGGCATTGGGATAAATATCGTCAACCAAATACTTCATCTGATGAGCATAGTCGATGGCAGTATGTTGATTGGTAACTTCTACATACCGCCAACCTGCTAAAGGTTCAAAGAACATGAATAATTTACAGACACCGTTGCATTCATATTGGTAGTCATAGCGTTGTTCTTTTCCCGGTTCGGCTGGCAGAGGTTCTATTTTTTCTGCGACTAGCTGTTTACTACTCTCATCAAAACAAACTTGCGGGTGATTTGGGTCATATGGGCGAGTGTACACATCCAAAACATCCTCCATACAACAAACAAATTCTGCATTGGCTTGAGGAGGAATGACCCAAGATTTGCTTAACCACGGCTTAATTTCGTTTTTTTTAGAGTCTGTCGCACAGTTTCATGAGATACTGCCTTGACATAACCCAACTCTACCATTCAGTCTGCTAACATCTTCTTTTACAGTTTGGTAAGCCCATTTACTTTCTTGACTTGTGACTTCGTAGGTTTTACCTTCCCAAATTCCTATAATGATATCTTTCTCACATTGACTCAAGCTAGTTTTTTGGTTTTCTAAAAAAAGCTTATTAACGAATTCAAACGCTTCTTCTGATTTCATTGTCTGGGATAAACTTTTGTAACTCGACTTTCCGCCAACCTAGTCAAAGAAAGTTTTCTTTTGCAGCCAACTTTAACATACTTTCTTATACCCAGGTCTTTGAGTCAACATATATACCTACGCGTACCGACAAACACTATTCACCAAGGTGATGATAGTCTTGTCAACCAAAACAAAATACACATCAACGCCAAATGAATCAGCTACACTACAATCAATCAGCACAACCAATCAGCGCTAACAGCAGAACCAACAGTTAGGACAATGGAAGCTGTCACAGCAACACCCTCAATCCAATTTGTATATTACTCCCATATGGAGGTGTGATAGTTGCTGTTATCTTATCTATTGCTTTTCTGATTCTTGTCTTGGCTGAATATAACAAGGTGTTTATGGCTGCGATATTAGACAGACGCAACGACAAGACAAGATAACTTAGTAGAATATGCAATGCGATCGCACTGTTTTGCTGGGTGAAAGAGCGATCGCACTCAATTTCTACATAAAAAATCTTGCCACAGAACAGCTAAAACCAGGCAAAAGAGGTGAAGTGATTTCATCATTATTTAACAGCGTTGCAATCAATCTTAAGGTCAAATTTTCGCGGCGGTAAACCTCAACTTGTTGCAAGCGCCAATCAGCAATCCAATATTCCTGCACCCCACGTGATGCGTAAAGCTTGAGTTTAGCTTCTCTATCCCGACGCTCATTTTCTACACCAGGAGATAACACCTCAACGACTAACTCTGGTGCGCCAGTCAGATGTCCCGCTTCGTCTAATAGAACCGCTAAGCGTTCCTTGCTAGTCCAAACCACATCTGGGATGACATTATCTGATTCTGAAAATAGAACACCAGCAGTGATGCTTGCTTCGCCCAAACCACTGGACTCTGACCAAGAATCTAGTTCTCGAAAGATTCGACCACAAGTACGTTGATGTTTCCAGTGAGGTGCCCTAGTCATGAATAACTCACCGTCAATTATCTCATAGCGTGTACCTTCGTTTTCAGGTAGAAGGTCTAAATCCGTGGTAGTCCAGCGTACACCCTCAGTTGCTGTTTTACTCATAGCGGAACTCCTTTTTGGTAGTTTCATTAATTGCTGAAACCAGCATTTTGCATAAATACAACAGTACTAAAATTAATAAATAACTTTTAAAATAATTATAACTATGACACTTCTCCAAGCCAAAAACCTATCTCTAGCAGATGTTCACCGACTTTTCGACTTTCAAAGACAGTACAACAGTTCATTCACTCCTATCTTATCTCTCGAACCTTTAACCGAGTCTGAGCAACAAGAACTCATTCAAATTCGGAATGATTTTGATAATTCTTTAATAGAAGGGAGAATGTCAGAAGGACTTGTTAAAGCATTAACAATCTTTCCATTATTGCGACTGGCTGGATTTTTTCGCTATCCTATCAAGATTAACTTAGAAGAAGAAATCGCAGATGTTGATATTACAGATGAAGATACTAAAATTACAGGGCGAATGGATATTTTAGCTGTCAATAAAGCTCAAAAGATAACAGCCAAAGCATATTTTTGGGTCTTGGTCATTAAATCTAAAAACAGTAGTGTTGAGCTATGAGAAGGTTTACCGCAATTGCTTACTTATGTCCATGACAGTCTTAAGCATCAAAAATCAGTTTGGGGTTTGACAACCAATGGACAACGTTATCAGTTTGTCTATATCTTACAGGAAAATCACCCCACTTATCATTTAATGCCATTTCTAAACTTAATGGAACCTGAGAGTGCAATTCAGTTACTACAAGTTCTTAAAGCTATTTCTAAGCTATGAAATAATGTTATTCCTTTTTCAATTGCATTCAAATGTGGGGTGGAATGAATTCTCTAATCCTTCTACAGTCAACACCCTAACCTAATACCTAATTCGTGGATCTACATAAGCATTGACAATATCAATCACAATACTTGCAATAACCACAATTGCCGCAAAAAATACCAAAACTCCTTGCACCAAAGGATAATCTCGCGCATTAATCGCATCATACAACTTATTCGCCAATCCCGGCCAAGAAAATGTAACCTCAGTCAAAATCGCCCCACCTAATAGAGACGCAAACGTTAATCCCATAACTGTAATCACTGGAATAAGAGCATTTTTTAAAGCGTGAGAAAACAAAATCTTTCTTTCAGGAATACCCCTTGCTCTTGCTGCTTCTACATAATCTGCTTGCAAAGTTTGCTTTAAATTCACTCTTACAATCCGCTCAAAAATACCACTGAGCAAAACTCCTAAAGTGATACTAGGAAGCGCAAGATAATGCAAAGCCGTGAAAAACTGATTAAAGTTTCCACTCAATACACTATCAATTGTATACAGTCCAGTGATACCCTGTGGAGCAGGCATCGTTGTCGGAAAGCGCGTCCCCAAAGGAAACCAACCCAGTTGCACTGCAAAAATCAATTGCAAAATCATTCCAGCCCAAAACATGGGTAGTGAGTATGTAATGATACCAAATAATCGCCCACCAACATCAAAATAAGTTCCAGGACGAGAAGCAGAAAGAGTCCCAATTCCAATTCCAACTATAAGTGCGATCGCCATACTGCAAACCGCTAATTCCACTGTTGCTGGAAAATATTGCCCAATCACCTCCCAAACCGCTTGTCCACGACTAGCTAAGGAAGTTCCTAAATCTAAGCGTAGCAATTGTCCCATGTAATTCAAGTACTGAAGCCCTATGGGAAGGTTCAAACCGAGTTGTTTTCGCAATTCCTCTTTTGCACTTTCTGGCGCACGTCCCCCAAGAATTGCATCTACTGGATCTCCTGGAGTAGCACGTAGCAGGAGAAACACGGCTGTAGTTACAGTCCACAGCATTAATGGAGCCAGAAGCAAACGAGCGATAATGTAATACTGTAAGGCTTTAGAACGAGACATAGTTATTCATAGGGTCAAGAGTCAAAAGTCAAGAGTCAAGAGTCAAAAGTCAAAAGTCAAGAGTCAAGAACTTTTTGATTAATGACTAACAACTAATAACGAGTAACTATTTTTTGATTGTTTTGTAAATCAGGTTTTGAGTCGGGTTAAGTTGTACGCCACTGACTCCTGTACGGGCAAATACATAGTCTTTGTTTTGCCATAAAGGAACATAAGGGACATCAGTGGCGATTTGTGCTTGAATGTCTGCAAAGATTTGATTCCGCGCTTTCGGGTTTTGCTCCTGGCGTTGTTTTGTAATCAGCTTGTTCATGGCTTCGCTGTAATAAAATGAACCCTGAGTTTGGCTTCCACCCTCTTCGCATCCCTTTACGTCCGACCCTTTGTCGCAACCCAAAAATGGTTGAATATAATTATCTGCATCTAAAAAGTCTGGATACCAATCTAGCAATGCAGTTGGATAAAAACTCTGAGCAATTCCTCTGTAGAAGGTAGCACCATCTACGGTGTTGATTTCAAATTGCAGCATTCCATCCATATATTTATCGGCATAAGCTTTTAGTATCTGTGCTGCTAAGCTCCGAATTGGGGAACTGGAAGGATACCAAATTTGTAGTTTGACTGGATTCTCTTTGGAAAAGCCAGCAGATGTTAACAATTGTTTCGCTTTGTTGACATTGCCATCGCCGTATTTATTTTTGAATAATGGTTGGGAAACCTCAAATGTTTTCGGTACCATGCTGTATAAGGGACTAGCTTGACCTAATAAGACACGCTGATTCATCAGTGGACGGTCAATCATCGCCGCTACTGCTTGTCGAACTTCCGGTTGGTCTAAAGGCTTTTGATTCCTGTTTAAAACAAAATAGGTAACGACACTACCTTGAGCTGTAATGGCTTGCCAATCACCTTTTTTGGCACTTGCTTCTAAGCTACGAATTTGATCTGGTTCTAAAGATAAATAAGCAACATCGACTGCACCCGTGCGAAAGGAATTATACAAATTTGCCGGACTACTTAAAATTTGCAAATTAATGCCTTTATTACTTGGCTTTTCTCCCCAATATTTATCAAAGACATCAAATTGTAAGGAATCTGTACCATACCGTGCCAATTTATATGGACCAGTACCAATAAATATATTTGGCTTAAATTTCCCTGTACCAATTTCATAAGCTTTAGGAGAAACTGGACAAACACCGGAAAATGCTAACAATGCTGGAAACGCCGCAAACGATTTTTTCAGTTGTATCGTTAACTCATGCTCCCCACTCGCTTTTACCGAAGCTACCACATCCGCTAGCAAGAAAGAAGGTTTCCCACCGTTTTTGATAAAGCGTTCCAGACTAAATGCCATCGCTTCAGCATTGAAAGGAGTTCCATCGTGAAACACCACTCCTTGACGTAGGGGGATGACGTATGTTAAACCATCTTCGCTTACTTTAGGTAATGCTGTGGCTAACTCAGGTTTAATTTCAGTGCTTCCTGGTTCATAAGTGTAGAGGCGATCGCTCATGTTGTACACTAACCCAAGCGACTGCAATTCATAAGCATCTGCCGGATCAAGGGTGCGGGGATTAAGTGTTGTCCCTATCGTGATGCGACCATCTCCTGTAGAGGCGTTGACTGCATCAGTTGTTGTGATTTGTTGGCTTCTGGAGCAACTAACCACCAAAAGTAAACATAAACAAAATAAAAAAAGATATTTACTAATTTGACTCCACTGTCTTGCGGACAAGGAAACCCTGATCATAGCATTGGTATTTTTAAACTTAGTGGTCTGATATTTTACTATATGTTTGGCAAAATGCCTTGCAAAGAATTCAAAATTCACAAACAAGGGGAACTGTTTCTAGGTTTTGAAGTTTATTTTGAGACTAGGCATTGTAACTTTATGTAAAGCATCCTATAAAAATAAGAAAAATAGACAAAGATATAAAGTCTTATGTTCCTGCGTTATTGAGAAGTTTGTATTTAATTAAACATGAAACACTAGCTAAATTTGTTTTAAATTTACACGATACCAGAGCATTCGTTTGGTAAGCTTTTCCCGTAGCCTGAAAGGTGAATATCTGGGATTTATCTACGTGCATCTCAAGCCAGGAAAAAATACCTAGCTTAAGGGGAACTGACTGACCATCCCATAACAATTAAGAATATATAGATTGAAAGTCTAATAGCGAGACTAAAAGTGTGAAATACTTCTTTCTATCTGAAGGTTGGACAGTTGGCAGAGTGTGGGCATCTGATGGACTTTGGCAGATTACCGCATGGCGACGCCAACCAGACATTCAGCGAATGAACATCTGTCTGGTAGAAAAAAACGAATTGTTTTGGCTTTATCGAGTTGAAGATGCCATTTTAACCGTGGAAGTGAAGCCGACGACCCAAGCACAAATCAGTCAATCTAATCAAACTATTGGTCAAGTCGTGCTCAAGCGGTTGATGAGTGCGGAACAGGTCATTGAGCGATTGGGGACAGCATCGGCTAGATGTCAACTGCAAGATATTCAGTCTGTGGTATAGGCAGGGTGTAATAGCAATTCACACAGTCCCTTGCGCCCTACACTCTGCTCCTTGCCCCTTTAAAGTACAAACACTAAAGTGAAATAGTACGAGGGGTAGCTGACAGTGGATAGAGTACAAGATATTTCCCATCAGAGAAAATAACCAATCAGCCTGTCCACAGTATCCTCCTCGAAAGTTACGTAGCTTGAAAAACTATCAAGCTACGTAAACGCTTATGTCGACACGCTTGCAAACAGCTCCATCAAAAGTTACACTTTTTTAAACATTCTCATTTTTTGCTTGGCGATTGCTACTCTACAGGATGATACCCCGTAGTTAAGTAAGCGTTGCTGAAGTCACCACACTGTCTGATTTATAAGACAAAGCTGTGGAAAAATTCAGACTCTGGCAATAACAAAAACTGAAAAATTGCTTTGTAAACATAAATCATCGAGGAGGAGCGTAGTCGATGGGACTACCCTGGTACCGAGTACACACAGTTGTTCTGAATGATCCGGGGCGGCTGATTTCTGTACACTTGATGCACACGGCCTTGGTGGCAGGCTGGGCTGGTTCGATGGCTTTGTACGAACTGGCCATTTATGACCCAAGCGACCCAGTACTCAACCCGATGTGGCGTCAAGGTATGTTTGTGCTGCCCTTCATGGCGCGCTTGGGCGTTACCCAATCTTGGGGCGGTTGGAACGTGACTGGCGGTCCGTCAACTGATCCTGGTTTTTGGTCATTTGAAGGCGTCGCTGCTGCTCACATCGTTCTTTCCGGTTTGCTGTTCTTAGCTGCCGTTTGGCATTGGGTTTACTGGGATTTGGAATTGTTCCAAGACCCTCGCACTGGTGAACCTGCCCTCGACTTGCCAAAAATGTTTGGCATTCACCTGTTCTTATCTGGTCTTCTCTGCTTTGGTTTTGGTGCTTTCCACCTCACTGGATTATTTGGACCTGGAATGTGGGTTTCTGATGCCTACGGCTTGACAGGTCATATCCAACCAGTTGCACCGGAGTGGGGACCAGATGGCTTTAACCCGTTTAACCCTGGTGGTGTCGTCGCTCACCACATTGCTGCTGGCGTCGTAGGTATTATTGCTGGTTTATTCCACCTGACAGTCCGACCCCCTGAAAGGCTCTACAAAGCTCTTAAGATGGGTAACATTGAAACCGTACTGTCCAGTAGTATTGCAGCTGTATTCTTTGCGGCATTCGTTGTTGCTGGCACCATGTGGTACGGAAACGCTACCACCCCAATTGAACTGTTTGGTCCTACCCGCTATCAGTGGGATCAGGGTTACTTCAAGCAGGAGATTGATCGTCGCGTACAAGCTAGTCTTTCTGGAGGTGCAAGTCTTTCTGAGGCTTGGTCACAAATTCCTGAAAAACTTGCTTTCTATGATTATGTCGGCAACAGCCCCGCTAAAGGCGGTCTATTCCGTACAGGTCCAATGGACAAGGGTGATGGTATCGCCCAATCTTGGCAGGGTCACGCGGTGTTCAAAGATGCTGAAGGTCGCGAGTTGAGTGTACGTCGTCTCCCCAACTTCTTTGAAACCTTCCCAGTGATTTTGACTGACAAGGATGGAATTGTCCGTGCTGACATTCCTTTCCGTCGGGCAGAATCTAAGAATAGCTTTGAGCAATCAGGTGTAACTGTTAGCTTCTACGGTGGTGACTTAGATGGTCAGACCTTAGAAGACCCAGCTCAGGTCAAGAAGTATGCCCGTAAAGCTCAAGGTGGCGAAATCTTTGAATTTGATCGTGAAACTCTAAACTCTGATGGTGTGTTCCGCACCAGTCCCAGAGGTTGGTTTACCTTTGGACACGCTGTATTTGCGCTGTTGTTCTTCTTTGGTCATATCTGGCATGGTGCTCGGACAATTTACCGAGATGTCTTTGCTGGTGTTGACCCAGACCTAGAAGAACAAGTTGAATTTGGTGTCTTCGCCAAAGTGGGTGACTTGAGCACTCGTAAGAAAGAAGCTGTGTAGAGTTTTGTAGCAAAAATTTAAGAATGGTCTAATCAAAGAGACTGGGGATTGGCAACTGGGAACCGGAAAAATTATTCCTCATCCCCAATAGCTAACCCCCAATTCCCTAGACCATTCTTTCTTGTAGCTTGGTACACTAACACTGGTGGGTAAATAAGCAGGAATTAGAGCTATGGAAAGCGTTGCGTACATCCTAATTTTGACTTTGGCAATAGGAACTCTCTTCTTTGCGATCGCCTTCCGCGAACCTCCTCGCATTGAGAAGAAAGAAGAGAAATAACTCACACCTAGTTCCTTATCAAGAATTAAGGTGTAAAGTAGAAGAGATGTAAGGGCGCAAGGCATTGCGCCCTACCCGTATGAATAAGAATGAAAACACCTATTATTCATTAATTAAGTATTAAATTTTAAAAAAAAGTAGATATTTTGTGGTAAGATGTACGATCTGGAAGGTTCTGTGTTCAGATCAGCATTTCTGCGCTAGGATGAAAAAGGATGTAGGTGTGGAATGCCCATCAGGCTCTTGCATATACATCGCTAGGAGGCAAAACCTTTACGGAGAATAATAACCGGGAAACAATCAGCATGGTCAATCAGAAATTAACCGCTCCTGAAATTGGATTTACTCACGATGATTTCGCCGCTCTGCTAGATAAGTACGATTATCATTTTAGCCCAGGTGATATAGTACCAGGTACAGTATTCAGCATAGAGCCACGCGGCGCTCTGATTGACATAGGTGCTAAAACAGCAGCATATATACCTATACAAGAAATGTCTATCAACCGGGTAGATAGCCCGGAAGAAGTATTACAATCCAACGAAACACGGGAATTTTTCATCCTCACCGATGAAAACGAAGATGGTCAACTCACGCTATCCATTCGCCGCATTGAATATATGCGGGCTTGGGAACGTGTACGGCAGTTGCAAGCAGAAGATGCAACTGTCCGTTCTGGTGTTTTTGCCACCAACCGCGGTGGAGCTTTGGTGCGGATAGAAGGGTTACGTGGGTTTATTCCCGGTTCCCACATCAGCACCCGCAAACCGAAAGAAGAGTTGGTCGGCGAAGAACTACCGTTAAAGTTTTTAGAGGTAGATGAAGAGCGAAACCGCCTTGTCTTATCTCACCGTCGTGCGCTGGTTGAGCGCAAGATGAACCGTTTAGAAGTCGGTGAGGTTGTCATTGGTACTGTACGTGGTATCAAGCCATACGGTGCCTTTATTGACATTGGCGGTGTTAGTGGTCTACTGCACATCTCCGAAATTTCCCACGAGCATATAGATACACCTCATAGTGTCTTTAATGTCAATGATGACGTGAAAGTCATGATCATTGACTTAGATGCAGAACGTGGTCGTATTTCTCTGTCCACGAAACAGCTGGAACCTGAACCCGGCGACATGATTAAGAATCGCGATTTGGTCTATGACAAAGCAGAGGAAATGGCTGCTAAGTATCGCGAACAACTGCTAGCTAAACAGCAAGGTGCTACTGCTGCACCTGCTGAAAACACTGAAGTTGTGGGTGAGGCTGAAGAAATACCAGCAGCAGTTGAAGAAGTTGAAGCAGTTGAAGCAGTTGAAGCAGTTGAAGCAGTTGAAGCAGTTGAAGATGTGGCAGAGGAAATACCAGCAGCGATTGAAGAATAATCCATTCGTCGTTGTGGTCGCATACCGCAGCTAGTTATCAAAAATTATAAAAAAAGTATTGGAGTAAGAGGGATTGTCCCTCTTTTTTTATGACTCATTCTTGACCACAGGGGAAGTTTGTCCCCAGTTTCCGGTAAATACAAACGTCTCAATGGGCTTTCGTTGGCGTGGCGAGAACTCGCGCTGTCGGTATTGTTCGGGTAGTGCTTCGGGATCACCAGGGTATCCAACAGCGATCGCCGCCACTGGCTCATATCGCTCAGGAATGTTGTATAACTCCTTTGCTTTGGGTACATCAAATCCTGCCATTTGATGGATAAACAGACCTAAAGAAGTCGCTTGAATTGCTAGAAGACTAGCCGCAGCCCCAACATCGTGAAATGCATGACGGTTGTCTTTGCCATTCTTCTCAAAGTAAAGCTTCGCGATCGAGAGCATCAAGACGGGGGCGTGCTGCGCCCACACTTGATTTCCTTCAGCCAAACAACTCAGCAGACGATTAAATTCCTCTGGATTGTCTTTTGTAGCAACGATAAAGTGCCAAGGTTGCTCATTAAATGAAGAAGCAGCCCAACGAGCTGCTTCCAGCAAACTGCAAAGCGTTTCTTTGTCAATTGGTTGACTAGAAAATGCCAATGGACTCCAGCGCCGTTTCAGTGAGTCCTGAATTGGAAATTGGGTATCAGCAGGTTTCTCCATATCTCAGTTAAGTAAGGTCAGTGCGAGTAATTTGTTGTTAAAAAATAGATGTTTTTAAACAAAAATATTTAGATTTAATATCACTTGTTTTGCTAAATTCTGCAATCCTCATTGGACAAATATTTTAAAGGCTACAATTGACCAACAATTTTCTTCTTCCGCACACGGGGTGATACTTTTTCATACCGTTTCAGAGTGAAATGGTATGAGGTACGATAACCACACCTCAAGAGACGGATAGCACGACAGTTGCAAAGCTGAGAAAACCTTAACACTTCGTTACAATAGAGACATCAAAAGAGGTAAAACTAAACCTCTGCAAGTTGAAATCAAAGGTGAACAGTATGAACGGGACTATTCGCGTTGGCAATCTCTTCGGGATTCCCTTCTACATCCATCCGTCTTGGTTTTTAATTTTGTTCCTGGTCACTCTCAGCTACAGCAGTGGATTGGGGGCACAATTTCCCGAATTAGGTGGGGGATTAGCTGTAATACTAGGATTATTCACAGCGCTACTATTATTTTCCTCGGTTGTTGCCCACGAATTAGGACATAGCTTTGTTGCTCTTCGTCAGGGAATAGATGTCAAATCAATCACACTGTTCATATTCGGTGGGTTAGCAAGCCTAGAAAGAGAGTCCAAAACCCCAGCAGAAGCTTTTTGGGTTGCAGTTGCAGGTCCTCTAGTTAGCCTTATATTATTCGCAATCTTTACAGTTATTGGTTTTCTGGCTGTTCCCACAGGACCATTGGCAGCGATTCTTGGAGTACTGGCTTATATTAACTTGGCATTAGCTCTATTTAACCTGATTCCGGGTTTGCCTTTAGATGGGGGAAATATACTAAAAGCTATTGTTTGGAAAGTTACAGGCAATCCGTATAAAGGTGTGGTTTTTGCTGGTCGAGTTGGGCAAATCTTTGGTTGGGTTGCGATCGCCTCTGGTTTACTTCCACTCCTGTTATCTGGCAGTTTTGCTAACTTCTGGAACGTGTTAGTTGGTTTCTTCTTGCTGCAAAATGCTGGGAATGTCGCACAGTTTGCCAGAGTACAGGAACAACTGACAGGTTTAACAGCAGCCGATGCAGTCACACTGGACAGTCCAATTGTGTCTGCTCATCTAAGCCTGAGAGAGTTTGCTGACGAGCGTATATTAAATCAGCAAAACTGGAGCCGCTTTTTAGTGACTGATGAAAGCGGACAATTAGTAGGAGCAGTATCTGTTCAAGATTTGCGAACCGTCTCCCCAGCTGTGTGGACAGAAACTCAAGTGCAAGAAGTCATGCGACCAGTAGAACAGTTGACGACTGTGGAATCTGACAAACCCTTGTTGGAAGTGGCTCAGCTTTTGGAACAGCAGAAGTTATCTACACTTGCTGTAATTCGTAACAATGGGATACTCGTTGGACTTCTAGAAAAAGCTTCAATTATCAATCTCCTTCAAAGGAGAGTGCAAGCGAATCCTACATAAGTCAGTGTACGAATGGTATGAGTAGAATGAAAAACCACTAATAGCTAAATTTTAAGTTCAAAAAGATAACCTGACCCGTTTTCACAAGACTAAACGGGTTTTTTCATTATTACAATGTCGTATCAGAGGATACGGTACTACAACCTAACCGCTAGACTAGAACAAAAAGGTAACAAGAGTCACAATCTAAGGAACATTATGATGAGTGATCGCGATTACACATTAATTATTGATAAGAGCGGTAGCATGTCTACTCCTGACCAAGCAGGTGGGAGAAGTCGGTGGGAGATAGCCCAAGAATCTACACTGGCTTTGGCAAGAAAATGTGAGCAATTTGACCCTGATGGCATTACACTTTATGTGTTTTCTGGTAGATTTAAACGCTATGAAAATGTCACTTCAACCAAAGTCGCACAGGTCTTTCTGGAAAATGACCCAGCTGGAACCACGAATTTAGCAGGTGTACTGCAAGACGCCACGAATAATTACTTTCAACGTAAAGCTGCTGGTCAAACCAAGCCTAACGGCGAAACAATTCTGGTCATAACTGATGGTGAACCAGATGACCGCAAAGCAGTATTTGAAGTTATCATCAGTACATCTCGCAAGATGGAGCGTGATGAAGAATTAGGAATTTCTATCATTCAAGTAGGCTCAGACCCTCAAGCAACCAAGTTTCTCAAAGCTTTGGATGACCAAATGGAAAGTGTTGGTGCTAAATTTGACATCTGTGACACCATCACCTTGGATGATATGGAAGATATGAGCCTTGCAGATGTATTGATGAACGCAGTGACTGATTGATGAGTCATTCGTCAAAATGACAAATGACAAATATGGAGAATTTTAAAATGCTAGAGAATCGTGACTACACTTTAATTATCGACAAAAGCGGTAGCATGGCAACCCCAGATCAAAAGGGTGGCAGAAGCAGATGGTTAACTGCACAAGAATCTACTTTTGCCTTAGCAAGTAAATGTGAGCAATTTGACCCTGATGGTATCACTATTTATGTATTTTCTGGCAAATTTAAGCGCTACGAAAATGTGACATCCAGCAAGGTCATGCAGATTTTCCAAGAAAACGACCCCTCTGGTACAACGGATTTGGCTAGTGTGTTGAAACACGCAACTGATGACTACTTTAAACGTAAGACCGCTGGTCAAACTAAGCCAAATGGTGAAACAATTTTAGTTGTGACTGATGGTGAACCAGATGACCGTAAAGCGGTTATGAAGGTGATTATTGAAGCTTCTCGCCGCATGGATCGCGATGAAGAACTTGCTATTTCTTTTATTCAAGTAGGTACAGATCCTCAAGCGATTCGCTTTCTCAAAGTATTAGATGATGAACTGCAAGGAGCAGGTGCAAAGTTCGATATCTGCGACACTATCACTATAGAAGATATGGAAGACATGAGTTTATCAGAAGTTCTACTCAATGCTATTAACGATTAAGCATTTCCCTAACTTTTAACTAAATTGAGGAGTAAACTGAATGTGCTGTAGTCAAGAGGATTTAACATTATGGATTCCATTGACAAACTCTTAGCTGAAGTCAAAGCTGAGTATGAGGAATCAAAGTCCGAACAGCATCAACCAAAGACAAACTTAATAAAACCCATAAGCCAATTCCAATCAAAATCAGAATCGTTGATCGATAACCTTCTAGCAGAAGTGAAAGCTGATTTTGAACAAAAAGATTTCTCTGAAAAATTACAAAGACAACAAGAACTAGAAGAACTTCAGGCTAAGAAATTAGAGGAGTTGAAAAAGCAAGCTAAAGATTGGCTAGCCAAATTAGAACCTCTTTCGATAGAAGGGCTTTGGTTTGAAAGATTTTCTGAAGGATATCCCTCAAAACTAGAAGCAGCGATTGAATATTTACAAACTAATGACTAAACAGTAAAGGATGAAATATATGATTGGTGTTGAGTCTTTGGCGATTCAGGAATAATCAGACAGAAAACAAGACCGATTTTACAAAAAAGTACAGTTATCAAATATTTTACTTTTTCCTATTTATTTCAAATGAATGTTTGACACCCCACTCGTGCATTGCATAGAGAATTGGTTGAAGACTTTCTCCTAAAGGTGTTAATGAATATTCCACCTTTGGAGGAATTTGTGGGTAAACTTTTCGATGAAGAATTCCATCTTCCTCCATCTCCCTGAGTTGCTGAGTCAGCATTTTTTGAGTGATTCCATCTAAAGCTCTCTGTAATTCGCCAAAGCGTTTTACTCCTTCCATCAATTCTTTGATAATCAAAACCTTCCAGCGTCCACCAATGACTCTTAGCGTAGTTTCCACCTCACAAGTCAGCCTACTGTGATTTTCCGCTTCAGCTTTCATAGTTTCTTTTAGGTAAGTACCTTACTTTTAAGTGCCTACTTCTCATATTAACTTTACATAGTTTAAAGTTAGTACGGCTAAAAAATTGAATGATACATAGAGGAACTGGTTTGTAGTTGCCTTTATGTGTAACTCACAAGCCAAATGACCCATTCCTAAATCTATTATTTGCTATTGGGAATTAATTCATGGGACATATCCTGCATATTGACTCTAGTCCTCGTGGAGAACGTTCTTTCTCCCGCAAGTTCTCTCGTGAGTTTATCACAGCTTGGAAAAATGCCCATCCTGAAGATACAGTGAGCTACCGAGATATAGGTCAGAATACAGTTCCCCATGTAGATGAATCGTGGATCGCCGCTGCTTTTACACCACCAGATGCTTACACACCCGAACTGGCTAAGGCTATTGAATTGTCAAATACCTTAGTTGATGAATTTTTGGCGGCTGACCGCTATGTCTTCGGTGTGCCAATGTATAACTTCAACATACCCTCTACGTTCAAAGCTTATATTGACCAGATTGTTCGGGTTGGTCGCACCTTCGCTGTAACTGAGCAAGGAGGCTTTAAGGGGCTTGTTGAAGGGAAAAAGATACTGGTTATCACAGCTCGTGGTGGTGACTTTTCGCCAGGAAGCCCTGCTGCACCATACGATTATCAGGAACCCTACCTCAGAGCAATTTTTGGATTTCTGGGAATTACAGACATTACATTCATTCATGTGGAAAATCTTGGCGCAGGTGATGAGGCTCGAGAGCAATCTTTTGCCAAAGCACATCAGGCTGTCGCACAAGCTGTGGCTAGTTGGTAATCTC
Organism: Nostocales cyanobacterium HT-58-2; assembly: GCA_002163975.1. Taxonomy (GTDB): domain Bacteria; phylum Cyanobacteriota; class Cyanobacteriia; order Cyanobacteriales; family Nostocaceae; genus HT-58-2. The sequence goes on from CP019636.1 coordinate 2,504,868, forward strand.
AATTCCAGCGGACAGGCTATGCTAATGCGTAGCGTGCCCGCAGGGCTGAGGGCTTAAAGGACTGAACTCATCAGTCACTTCTTGAGAGCCAAAACGCTGTTTTTGCACCACAACCCGACGGACTACTGCTTTTGAAGCTGGAACTCGCTCCACTCTGATTCAGCTACAGTTTTCCCACCAGGGGCGATCGCCTGCACTCGCCACCGCAAAGTTTGCCCGGCTCTTTCCTGAAGCCAGGGAGGTGCTGTATATCTGGTTGTCTTTGCGTCCAGCACTGCTGAGAGTATTGGTGTTTTATCGCTTTCAACCTCCAGCCTGTATGCACTTGCACCTTGAGACTGCTGCCAGTTAAAGCTCACAGGCTGGTTATTTGCTATTTTGGCACCTTGGTTTGGCAGCAGTAACTGGAGTTCGCTTGTTTTTGTGGTTTTTCGCGTCACGTCATCTCCATTGCCAACGTAATAACGCAATACAGGCAGAGGAGAACCGGCAACTCCACCAGTAAACACAGTGCCAAAACCAGTTTGCGAGTTGGCGGCATCTGCGTCATTTGTTGCCTCAACTCTCAACAATATCAGGTGCAGTCCGCCTGCAGTTGTAGGTAGTTTGGAGGGGTCAGGACCAGGCAAAATCACACGTCCAGTGGGTGGCAAAAACACGTCCACCGGCTCAATCAGAGTATAGCGCCGTTGTAAGGCACGTTGTTCGGGAGGGAGTGATGCCTCTGGCAGCAAGTCTCGTGTGTTAGGCGGTGTATCGCCTGGTTGGACGACTTCCCAACGTCCTTTGAGTCGTCCGCTGCCGTTGTAGCGAATGTCTGCTTGAACTCGCGGCAGATTTTGACCCCGTGCCACTCCTAAGACAACGGGATCGCTCTTGTCAAACCGGAGGCGCACGTTGGTCAGTGAAAACGGGATTCTGGCACTACTACCTGCTAGCCGACAAGTTACGGCGACATACTCGTCAGGTCCTCCCGTTGTGCTCACAAATCGCCGCACGTAGAAAAATTCTGGAGAATTGCCCCGCGCTGCATCTTGGTAAGCACGACGCGCAACCGAAGGAGGAATAGTCATAATGTCGGTATAGTTATTGGGACCACTAGGAGTCCCTCGGTTATACCTCCTCGGAAGACGACCAAAAATAGTTCCCGGTACACAAGAGTTATTGGCGTTAATTTCACCGCACCAGAGTGCTTCTGCTGCACGCTGATTCTCTAACCCTCGAAATGTCAGATACACACTCGTAGGTGAAAAGGTGCTGACATTGACTCCAAAGGGACTGACTGTAACTGCTGTGGCTCTGGTGGTTGGTAAAAAAGCAAGTGGTAAAGAAAACAGAATCGGCAGAACACGGAATCGCATACTTCTCTCTTATTAAAGCTCTCTTGTTAAAACACAATTTTCGTCAAGATATTCGTATTTTCTCAACTATCTTCCTACCTATTGGCGTGTGCTCCAGTAGGAAGTTTTTTCGTGACTGCCCTACTTTTGATTTCCCCCTGACTTGGTTAGGAGAGAAATTCCGGGTAGCTCTGGTTAAAAACTAATATTGATGTTACCTGCTAGGGTGTGAACCGTTCCATCTGTAGATTCATTCAGTTCGCGGTTGCGATTGCTATTAGAGTTTAAGCCATAAGTCAAGGATACTGCTCCAGGCAATTCCAGACCAGCCGGACCCTGAATTTTGAATGTCCTAGTGAGTATGACGCTGACTTCGTCTTGCCGATTGAAAGTCCGAGCCGAGATAGTATTATCATCGCGGCGGCTGAGGTTTAGTTGCAATGTCATGCTCGGGTCCATCTGCCAGGTTATGCCTAAAGTTGGAGTGCTAGTAAAATCAGTGATATTGGTTACTAGGTCTCTACTGCTTGTCCATTCATATCCCAAGTCTAATAGCAAACCTGGAGTCGCTTGCCACCCAAATTTGATGGTGTTAGTGAATTGTTGAGTATCTGGTGCCTGATCTGGCGGGTTGTCCGCTTCCACAGCCTCACTCAACTTGCGGTTGTCTTGGAAGATACTCTCGAGGTTATACCCAATATTGAAGTTCTGGATATTCCAGTTGATCCCAAATGTGTGAGTAGTCGTGAGTACATCGGACTCTAAGGTATTAACAGGTTCGGGGGTGTTTTCTGTAAAACTGCGGTTTCTGTTGAAAGAATAACTCAGTGTAGGTAGCAGGGAATTTTTCACAGCCAGTAAGTTTTGCAGCGGTACAGTCAGATTAAAGGCTGTGTCGCGTTTCTTTGTTGTTGCTAGTGTGGGCACGTCTGCCAGGTTATTTTCATCCCACATCTGCTTGAGCTCTACAGACGCCCCAGCGATTTTACCATTTAGCGATACTTGATTGAGCAGTTGATCGGCAGTGACACTAGCTCCAATAGTGTTAAATTGCGGGTCGATGCGTTCATGGCTGGCTCTTAATGTTAGTGTTAGGGTACGCTCGCCGCCAAGTTTCACGTCTCTCAACAGGTCGTATTCTGCTTCTAAGAAATAGGCATTTTCAGTGGTTGACTCTACGGGTACAATATCTACGTCTTCAGTGAGTTCAGGATCTTCTTCACGAGAGGGGTTTGTAAAGGTGCTGCGGGCAAATCCGCCATTAAAGCGCAATCTACCAGAATTATCCTGGGCAACCAGTGTTAACCCAAATCCACTGCTTTCCTCTGCATCAACCACCTCCAATTGGTTAAAGTCAGCTTCGGGCTTGCGCGATGCGCTCATGAGAGTTGCTTCTAAACGAACTCCTTCAGAGTTGTTGTCAGGATTTTTGCCTACTATTTGATAACCTAGAACCGCAGCAGAGATGTTGTCATCAACGAAGTCGTTTAAGCCAAGAATATTGTCATATCCGACGATATCAGTAGCACTGGTGCTAGCGAGAGTAATGTCCAAGCGATCGCCCAGTTTCGAGCTTAGTACTAATCCTCGATTGCAGATTTGCTCAAGCAAAAACCGATGATTGCCGTAACAATTACCTTGTCCCAAAGACAACGTAGTGGAACCATAAGTTAAATCGATATCATAGCTATTTAAATCAAGATTGGGCGCGTCCTGTCCTAACTGCTGGAACCGGATAGCCTCTTCCCGCAATGTAGTACCGAAAACACTAAATACACTTCTTATATTTAATTCACCAATCTTGTCTTGCCTGTTAAAGTCTCCTTCAAAAGTCAGTTTGGTAGAGGTAGGCTTTGGTGGAATTTCTCCGCTGCGTGCTTCCAGAAACTGAGATTGAAGAGTCAGAGTAGGACGTTTGGATGTTTCACTACCTTGTGACTGTGGCTGTGTGGGTTGTTCACTTGGTTGTGCGCCTGGAGTTGATTCTTGGCTTGGTTGTGTTTGCGTAGGTTGAGTCTGTTCTTGGGTTGTCGAAGGTGGTTGAGTTTGCTGTGTTTGTGTTTGTTGAGTCTGTTGAGTCTGTTCTTGTGTCGTCGCAGGTATTTGCGTAGGTTCAGTTCCTCCTCGTGTCCTCGAAGGTGTTTGCGTTGGAGCTTGAGTAACTTTTGAATCTGTCGGCTGTTCAGCGAGCGGTTGATCTGAGACTTTTAGCGGCAGTTGGGCAATTTCTTGCCACTCATTATTTTCTTTTACCAGATAAACAATAAGTTTGTTTTCACCAACAGGAAGGGGAACATCCTTTGGCTGGTAAATTAATTCATTCCCCACCGTCCGAAACAGCGAAGTGACATCAGTCTGACCAATAAAGATAGCTAATCTTCCCTCATTTTGATTTGGTAGACGGTCTAGTTTTAACTTGATTTCACTCGTAGGTTGAACAGTCACTTTATCGCTAAAATTTGTCTGTTCAACAGTGACAGCTGCTGCTGTATGGGAATATAAAAGTAAGAAAGTAACTAATACAATACTTTGACAAATGGTTTTAAAAAATTTCATAGAAATTTTTACATGGAGTCATAGCAGCTGTGTGGGTATATAAAAGTATGACAGAAACTCACACAATATTGAATCCATTATTTTTAAATTTCTAATGTAAACTTTACTATTAAATAAATTAATATTAGAGATTTGTGTTACTCTTTATAAAATTAAAGAAAGAATTAGACAATCATAAATTGTCTGATTCTTTCTAGGGTAAATGTATATAAATTATCTTGACAAGATAACATTTATGTTATCTTTTTAAAAATCAAGGATTTCCCATTTTACTTATTTGTTAACCACTATAACTTGCTCTAAAATTATTCTCAATAAAGTAGGTATTAATTTAATGCAAATCAGAGTTGTTGAGATTGACTCCGAGCGTATTGACAATATGTGTATGCTCTGAGACAAAACTTTGTGCCACACTACATTTCGTGATTCCAATTTCTATCAACCAACATTAGCAGAGATAAATTCGTTCCAAAAAAGGATTCTATGTCTGCCAATGCTGCTTATAACCCTCTAAAATGATGTTTGCTAATATGAAATGACATTATTCTTAACACATCTCGGCTCAATTTCATGAGAGTTTCCTTGTAAAATTAGCAAATTTGTGAGTTGAGAAGGAAGATCCAGTTTGTTTGTATTCCTTCTGATTCTTACTAATGGACAGTGAAATGAACTTATGCACTTTTAGAAATCGACACAACCTGCTATTTTGTTTGTGTTAGTACTATATTAGAATCAGAATTATTTTTAAGTTTCAAGTACAACGCACAAGTGAAACCAGCCACAGGAAAACAAGCTGCACAAGCAGCAACCAAGGAACCATTCCTCGCAGTCATACGCGAATTAGTCCGCGCATATCAAGCATTTAAAAGTTATTCTGATGCTGACATTCGGCAGATGGGCTTAACTTCCTCCCAGTTTGATATCATTGCTACTTTGGGCAACACTTCTGGTATGACATTCAACCAGCTAGCGGAAAAGACCTTGACAACCAAAGGGGAGTTAACTGGAATCATTGATCGTTTAGAGAAAAAAGGTTTAGTGCGGCGAGAAGTTCCACCCGAAGACCGACGCAGCTTTCTTGCTGTACTGACACCAGAAGGTGAACAAGTGTTTGAACAAATTTATCCATCTCACGTTGCTTACCTCAAGCAGCGCTTTGAAAAGCTTGACCTGAGAGAATTGGAGCAAATTCGTCTCTCTCTAGAAAGGCTGAAAAAGTTGTTTTAAAAATTTTTCAGCTGATTGTTTGCATACAAACGATATTTTTGATATCTTAATATTTAATTAAGTACGCATTAGGACATTTTTAGTAAAAACAAAACTTCCTGGGCTGACTGTGGCTTGTCATCTAATTGTTTGTGTACAAACAGTATTTATATAAACAAAGGAGAAAGACAATGAAAGTTGCTCATTTGAATCATGCAGTTCTTTACGTACGTGACTTGGGGCGTTCAGTAGAATTTTACAAATCAATTTTGGGCTTGGAAGAAGTGACTTGTATGGGAGATAAGATGGCTTTTCTGAAAGCTTCTGGTTCAGAAAATCATCATGATTTGGGTTTATTTGCTCTAGGTTCTCAGGCTATGACGCCATCATCAGGAACCCTTGGTTTGTATCATTTAGCTTGGGAAGTCAAAAGAATTGAAGATTTAGTCACAGCTATTGATTTGTTGAAAGAATATGGTTGCTTTGCAGGTGCTAGCGACCACGGTGCAAGTAAATCAGTTTATGGATATGATCCTGATGGAAATGAGTTTGAAATTATGTGGCTTGTACCCAGAGACACTTGGGGTGAAATGGAGCATCAAACGATGGTTGCACCGTTGAATTTAGCGTGGGAAGTGGAGAAGTATAGCTTTTGAAAAGTTTTTAAAACGAAGCACAGAAGTACAGAGAAACCACAAGAGCAGAAACGAAGAAGGAGAAAGCAAGCTCATGTGTGTCATTGCTTGGATAGAGGTACTCCCATTTATTTGGTGGTGCAGTAGATCCTGAGTTATGTATCCATTACGACTACCCGGTACTATCGCCATAGCGGACCTAGAAGCAGATGATTCGTATACTACATGAGGTGCATAGACGAACCAAGTACTCTTGGCTTGTCCTTGATTAGTCTGAAGTGGCTGTACAAACGTCACTTTCCAATGGTCGCCGCCATAATTCCGAGCATTGCGATCAATAGACGAGACGCGCAATTGCTGACCTGCTTTAGCGAAGTACTTGTCTTGTTCTGCGAGGTTGGATGATTGTTCCCGCCAGTCTTGCTTGAAAGTTGTATTTGTCCTAATTCTAAGAGTAGATGAGCTTGATGTAGCGCTTAATAATTCTACATCAGGTACATAGACGAACCAGGTACTTTTAGATTGTCCCTGATTAGGCTGAAGAGCTTGCTCGAACGTCACTTTCCAGTGGTCGCCGCCATAATTCCGAGCATTGCGATCAATAGACGAGACGCTAAATTGCTGACCTGCTTTAGCGAAGTACTTGTCTTGTTCTGCGAGGTTGGATGATTGTTCCCGCCAGTCTTGCTTGAAAGTTGTATTTGTCCTAATTCTGAGAGTAGATGAGCTTGATGTATTGGTTGATAATGTTACTACGTGAGGTACATAGACGAACCAAGTACTCTTAGATTGTCCCTGATTAGGCTGAAGAGCTTGCTCGAAAGTCACTTTCCAGTGGTCACCACCATAATTCTGAGCATTACGGTCAATAGACGAGACGCTAAATTGCTGACCTGCTTTAGCGAAATACCTATCTTGTGCTGCTAGTTGAGGATCATTTGATTGTATTCGCCAGTCTTGCTTGAAAGTCGTATTTGTCTTCACCCTTAAAGTGATTGGCATTGATGCATCTCCTAGTACCACAGTTACTACCACAGTGTGAAGCCTTGAAGCTTCAGTTATTTTTATTACCCTGAATTATCATAATTTCTCCAGGTTGTCAAATTATCACAAAATAAGTAAGTAAAAATTAGTACGTTATACAATTTTACGTTTTCCAGAGAAGCTTTAACTTGGTAAACAGGCTCACAAGAAATGCAATTGACAATGTATAAATAACCCCTTTTAGAAAACCCGTTAATGGTGTCCTTGTATGTTCTAAAATGATGGGTTCAAGTTTGGTTAATCTCAGAATGGGCAAGAAAAGATTCGCAAACGCTACATAGGCAATCATTGGATTTTGACCATTATCGATTAGTAATTGGAGATATTTTTGCTGTTTGAAGACATCTAGAATTATAGTGAAGATAATGAGAATAAAAAGTGCGATCGCCGTAGTAATAAAGTAGTAACTTAAGGTAGAGGGGTCTTTCTTGATCCCATTCTCAAATGGTTCTAAAAGTAAGCCAAGTGCTAACCAGTAAATCCCCCACTGATAAAATAATTGAAGCAGTCTTTCCGTCTTGTTAGCTGGATTGACAAATAAAAACCAGCTTATGGAACAAAGAACTGCGCTGAGTAACATTGTTTGGAATACTAATCTAGCTTGTAAGCCAATCAGTAGTACCAAACAAATAGCTACCATTAATATAATAATTCTATATAAACGAGGGTTATTCCAGTTGCTTTTAATTTCTTCGCCTGTTTGGTTTATATTTAAACATTGCAAATCATTTAAGATTAAGTCACCTATAATTGTTGCAGGAATCACAATAAACAAGTATTTTAAATAATCAAATTGAAAAATCCAGGGAATAGGTGAAGCTTTCCAAAGTACAGCTATCCAACTTCCCTGAATATGAGATGATAGCCGTAAAGCAATCAATAAACCTAACAATCCTAGCCGTAGTAATACATTATTCTTGGTAAAAAACCAGGTGAGAGAACCAAAAACTGCCATATTTGCCAGAACGACTAGGATGATATCACTTCTTAAAAGCGAAAATCCACTTCCATTTGGATATCGGACAAAAGAGACGAGGATAATTGCTGCGATCGACGCACCAAGAGGAAGCCATTTTGTATACTTATTAAATTGGAAATTTCTCGACCATTGAACAAATATACAAAAGAGTATTAAAAAACCCAATAAGGCTATCCACCAAGTATTTTCTGTTGGATTTTTATTTAAGGTAAAAGGTCTAATGTGTTCAAGAAATATTGCAAATATCCCTAATAAAAATCCTCTTTTAAGAATGTATAAAATAACTTGTTTTGTCGAGAATCCTTGAGAAAGGCGACTCGATAAAGCCAAAGGAATAGCTGCTCCCATGCAAAATAAGAAAATTGGAAAAACAGTATCTACCCAAGTTAAACCAGGCAAATTAGGATTAAAGTTATGTGTAGGAGGTGGTTCTTGAGCATGGTACATCCAAGCAGGTAAAATTTTGTAACTTATAGTACCTGATAATACCATTGCTAAAATTGCAAATCCACGTAGTGCATCAAGAGCGTAGACACGTTTCAAGTTAGCAATATTGATAGTTTTTTCCTGTACGGACATATCATTTTAGTTACTTTTTTATTTCATAATTATTTATAGTATAAATAGTTATAAAATATTGTCTATTTATTTTCACATTTTTGTTGGCTCTTAATTTGATGAAATCCTTCAGCTATATCTAGCATTTTTTGAAATGAAACTTGTCTATTAATTGGTATGCGAGGAATTTCGTAGTAGTTTTTCAAACAACCGTAATTTAGTATTCTGTTATTATATGCATAGCTTGATAAATAATATTTTGAGGCGTAGGACTGCACCTGTTTATTATAAGCGCCATAAGGATAAGCAAAATGAGATGCTACTTGTTGTTGTGGATCTAAATCTTGTGTGCATTTTCTCAGTTTAATCTGGGCTTGTTGGAGTTCTTTAACTAACTCTTGACGAGTCAATGTGGTTAAGTCTTTATGATTCAATCCATGAGACTGAATATCATAAAAACCTTGCTTCAAGCCTTCCCTTAATTCCTGACATCCTAAGTGAGTTGAAGAAGGGCTTCCTTTTCGTTCCAAAACGCCTGGATTGATAAACAAGACAACTTTGACTTTCTTACCATATTTCTTTTCAAGTTTATCTAAAATGGGTAGTAAATTTGTGTATACTGTTTTATATCCATCGTCAAATGAAATCATAATAGGCTTTTGACTGGAATGAGCTTTGGGAATTTTTTGAGATTTAGTTAAGAAAAAAGTATACAAATCTTGAGTTGTCAAAAACCAATAATTATTACGTATGAAATACTCTAAAATTTTTTCTAAATCTTGTTGTGGGTAGTGCATATCTCCCAATGAAGACGTGGGAGTCTTAGAAGTCATGATGCCATGAAAACCCAAAATAGGAATGACAGGCTCAGTAATGATTAAATTCAGAATGGAAAAAAGAATGATAAATGCCAGAAACAGACGGAAAGGAAAGTTTTTATTTATTTGAGAGGTCACTTCGATTAATATTGTTTATTGGATTGTAGACAGAGCCAGCTTTTCTAGAATCTAGCTGGTTGTAAATTTTACTACATCATGAAACATAATCATAAATCGCGCGTAGACACAGAGTGGCTTGCCGGCGGCATCTCATCCCTGATTATGTTGACCACTGCTGCTATACTCTGATATGTATCACAGGGGATAGTGGAGTGATAAAAATTATCCAAATAATGCTAGGTCAATAAGAGTAAAAACTGGAGCTAAGAGCGATGAAAGAAGATACTTTTGAAATTACTGGTTTTCACGCTCATGTTTATTTCGATACTACAAGTCGTGAGGCGGCTGCGCGTGTACGTGAAGGCTTAGCTGCAAGGTTTGACGTCCAACTTGGACGTTGGCATGATAAACCCATCGGTCCACATCCGAAAGCGATGTATCAAGTTGCATTCTTACCAGAGCATTTTGGCACAGTCGTTCCCTGGTTAATGCTCAATCGTGATAGCTTAGATATTCTCGTTCATCCCACAACTGGTCATGATCTAGCAGATCATACAGATCATGCTCTGTGGCTAGGAGAGAAGCTAGAACTGAATCTCGAGTTCCTACAGCAGGTAAGCACAACCTCGTGATTATTGAGCCAAGTTATTATCTGGAGATACTTTCGGATAGTCGAGAAGATACCGCCTTGTCACTAACAAATGAAAACCTGCGGAAGCAGGCTCTGAAAATCCCAAATTTCAGGAAAGTTTTTAGACTCAGGTAGCGGTGAATACAGACAATGTCTGCAATAATGGCTAGCTTTAAGCAACTAAAACTGCCACGCCTTCAGCCATCTGTTGACAACTGTGTTAAAGAATTTTTTCACCTGATGCTTGCGACGCCACCTCTGGAAAGCAAGCTCGTAGTCTTCGCCTTTTGTTTGAAAAGTATTCCAAGCATCAAGACCCGCACCTAACCCACAACAGAGTAGAATGTACAGGGACCAAGAAAGACCGCCACCACCCAGCAAATCTACAGTCAATAAAAAGACATTAACGATCGCATAATTGCCAAAACGCTTCTTGAATCTCCCATGACGATGAGCGTTAAAAGCTTGTCTTTGTAGCATTTCTCCCTGTTGATCTAGCCAGTCTCGTTCTGCTTGTTGCAGTATCTCTGGCGAGATTTCTAATTCTGCGGCAATTTCTAGTAGTTGATCGTACGAAAATTCTTTATTTTCGTCGTCAGCTTGACGAGCGATCGCCAAATGGAGAATTTGCTGTATATCTTCTTGGCTATACGTCCTTGTCACTCTAGTCTCAAAAACTGCCATAATTCCGTTTCTTCTATTTTTTTCAATAAAAACTCTATTTTCATGCATTACTACTGTGCTTGCATCACCAGCAATGCAATAGCAACTATTTCCTAGACTAGCAAATCTAGCTGGTATTGTTGTTTGTCATTCTTGAGTTGAATTATGAGAAATCCTAAATAAGCTCCTTTGAGGCTATTGGGGAAAACCCAGCACTTCTGGGTACTTTTTACTCATTTTCATTACTATTCTTAATAAATATTGAAGATGAGTTTGGTATACTTTGGTGTCTCCTATCCTAAGAAGGAGTTCGTAAGTGAGTTACTACAACTTTAATGACCATTTCTGGTCCCCAAAGACAGTTTGTAGTCAAGCAGCACAGCCAAAGTCCAATGAAAAAAATGCTCGCCGGAGTCAACTGACAGGTATTTTAACTTTAGTCTGTCTTGCTGTTTGGACGCCGTTGTTACTCCAGGTTATAGTTCCTACCAAAAATAACAACCAGCAAACAATCTCTTTGGATACTATCAACTCGAGTGGCGAACACTTTGTATTCAAGCGTGAGCGCTTTCTTTTCTATTTATCCGTACAGCAGCGATAGCCACCCAATAGTCAGAGAATAGAGTTGTGCTATTTTCTCTAGAAAGTTCCTCTAGAACTGAGCGACTAAATGCAGGTTCTAGGGGAAATGCTCTATGGAGCACGTACAAACCCTCATTGACAAAGGCTGGGAACCGAGATATGAGAAACAGTTATCGAGATAACATTTGGCGGACAACAACCCCCAAAGTGACTGAACTGTATTAAGCTATGGTGAGCGCGAATGGTCGTGAATATCGTGATACGCTTATTTTCTCCTAGGCAGCTTGGTGCCCATTTCAGTCAATGCTGAGAAAATGAGGTAAAGGATGAGAACACCAGCACTGAGTAGAAAAAGAACAACTTCGTTATTCATAGTTGACGAGAGCATTAACAGTTGCACTGATAATGTAACAATAGCTCAAATTATCTAATCTGTATACGCAAAACAGGGAAAACAACATATTGGTTGCTGCGAACACCTCCGGTCTTGTGCTCTGCGGGATGCCCTTTGGACGGTTCTTCTAGAGCATCGCCTCCAGTCCTCCAGTGCGGTAGTCCGTATCATCACGCAAATCTTAAACTTTTCTGCCTGTACGCTATCTCTACAAAAAACCGTAATTACAATTTCTTTATCTAGTTTTTATTGTATCTTTAATAACTTTATAACTTAACTTCCAAACGTGCTTCTTTTCCCAGGGTATGTTAAAAAGTATGCTCAATATTTGAGGTCTGGGAATGAAGCCTGTGAAGCACTACAACTGGTTACAAGTTGTAGAGAGTTGCTCAGTTGTTAGTTGTATTGTTGGCTCAATCGTATCAATAGTCTACCAACAACTAGTGTATGTATCCGTTCCTTTGGGTGTGGCACTGTCGCTGAACTTAATTAATAGGTTAAAATTTCAGCAACAAATACGACAGTACAACAAAACCACAACGTCCGAAGTTCATCAAGCTATCCAATCCATACATCAGCAGGTTCAGATTGTACCAGCCCAGACTGCAGACCTTGATTCTGTATCCAAATCTTTACTTCAGCTACAGCAAACAACACGAACACTTTCTGAACAGTTCAACACTCGAACAGAAATGCAAGAGGTTGAGCAGCTAAAAACGCAGGTGACTCAACTGACTCATCATTTAAACACCTTCTCGCTACGTTTTGATAATCTTTCGACTTACACAGAAGTTGACACAAGTGAGATAGAGTGTACAATTATCAATCTGAGTAGTCAACTCAACACCTTGATAAGACAGGTTGACGCTAAAGCGGAGATACAAGTCATTGAAGAGTTAAAGGCAGTGCTTAATGAAAATAACAATAGAACAGAAGCACAAATCAGAGAGTTGAACGCACAATGGCAAGCTTTTGACCTGAATCAAATGAATAGCGATATCGCTAGATGCCAAAGTCAAATTTATCATATCAGTCAACAACAGGAAAAAGCTCCGTCCTTTGATCCTAACTATTGGGAGGAACAATTAAACGAAGTAGAAAGAAAAAAATTAACGACTCAAAAGGAGAATATGACTCGTTTAGTTGCTGCAGTTAAACAACTGCAATCAGATAAAGCAGCGACTGAAGCAGCAATATAAAAGATAACAAATCAATTGAATACTTTAAAATTACGTCTTGATAATCTACCAGAGCCTCCGCCACCAGTTAATCTTCGTGATATAGAAACATCCATTACAAAACTTGATAATCAATTAGATGCTTTAGCTCAAAAGTTCTTAGCTCGTTCAGAACCAGAAGCGATTCAACGGCTAGCTCAGATAGTTAATCAATTACAAGAGCAATTTAACAATCTACCTTTTACACCAGAACAAGTTTATTTTAACGATTTAAAGAAAGTCATTGCTAGTATGCAAGAGCGTTTGGTTTTACTGGAATCTCTTAATTCATCTGCACTCTCAGACCAGTTAACTCAACTTCAAGCTGACCTCAAATCTACATTTAAGCATTTCGGTTTGTAACAAAAAAGTATTCTAATTTTAGTTCAATGATGTGACTCATCATGTGTATCTCTTTGTCAAATACTCACGAAATCATTATATTTTTTAATTTTATATTTTTTAATTCATCAAACTTCTCAAATCTTAACAACTCATCTGATTGACAAACAGTTCAAATCTGACATCGATAAATTATACAAAAAAGCTATATTTTAATAGAGTTCATAATTTTGCTCACTCCAATGATAGCGTATCTCTTGATGTCTTTAGAAAATAGATTCAACAACAAGATACTCCGTCGAAAATACTGGTTCATCTCGTGCTTTTATCCTCATATCTAAAGAAGTGGTACCTAGAACCTTACTACATAATTATTAAGTTTCTTTCTCTTCAAATCTAATTGAAAATTCAAAAGTATCTGGTATCACCATCAAAGTTTACTTATATCTATATCAATTGTATAAATCGGGAGATTTAGAAAGCTGCAATATCATCTCCAATATCAAAATAAGTATTACTTAAGGTTATATCTAGATGAAAAACTTAAAAAATATGCTGCCCTCTAGTGCATAGAGAATTGGGTTTTAGCTCTTAGAGGTAGCTCTAGAATTCACCCATTTCTCCATTAAAGCTCCTGGAAGACAATAGTTATGACAATGACATCTAGCTCGACACCCAAGTATCTTCCTATTGCAGACATTCTTATCAATGGTGGCACTCAGTCACGCGCCAAACTCAACTGGGATGTGATCGCAGAGTATGCCGAAGCAATAAAGTTGAATGCCGTCTTTCCCCCGATTCTGGTTTTTTTCGACGGCAATAACTACTGGCTAGCAGACGGTTTTCATCGGTTGCATGCAACGAAGAAAGCTGGGCGTCAGGAGATTGCTGTAGAAATACGCCAAGGTAGCCGACGCGATGCTTTATTATACTCGGTAGGGGCTAATGCTAACCACGGTCTACGACGTAGCAACGCAGATAAACGCCGTGCGGTCGAGATAATGCTACGGGATGAGGAGTGGAATCATTGGAGTAATCGAGAGATTGCCAAACGTTGTAGCGTTTCTGAATTTATGGTTCGCCAAATGCGTGAAGCTATCTGCGATAAAAACGCAGATACCAAAAAACGGACTGTACAACGCCAAGGAAAAACTTACACACTTGACACCACTCACATTGGCGAGGGTATGACATTAACAAACATTGTAGAATCATCAAAGCAGCATCTAGACTACAAATCCGAACGACTTCCATCCACAGACAATCCTCAATTCAGTCAAGCTGATGAGCAAATTGGCATATTCGTCAGGCAATCTGGTAATAGCACCTACGTTGCTCATGGTGAACAAACTCCCAGCTTTCAAGAGTCTGAGGTACAGCTTTTCCATGAACAACCGTTAACCAATCTACACCAACAACTTGAACATCAGTCTTACCCTACAACCTCAACAGAAACGGCGAATTCTCAAGATATTATGATTAATAAGATTGCAATGGAAATTATACATCTGTCTCCAGAGCAGTTGATTAGGGTCATCTCTACATGTGCCAGCAATGGTCTGAGTCAATTTCATCTTAAAGCCATAATCAAAGCAGCTAAACAGGCGCTCAATAAGGAAAATGACGATGACTGACTGAGTGTCAAGATGTTAAAATCTTAATATTAACAATATTTTAATGATAATTTTTCTGTTTAAAACTCAACGCTTTTCTTTTGGATGATAAACTTTCGTGGAGGTATAGCAATGCTGTGCCCTTACCTTGTAGTTTATTTACTTAAAAAAGACTGTAATACAACTGGCTCCCCTACAATACCTAATTTTGTTCAAAAATTAAATAGTAGTCCCATAGCATTCCTATTTAATTTTTGAAAGATTGGTATAGGTTGTCCTTAGTCATATGTCATTCTCTGAGCCAAAGTTGTAGTATCAGAAATTATCAAACTTTTGATGTATGTCCATCTCTTTGGAGCATCTTAACAAAAGCAAGGAGATGAAAAGATAACCCAGTTTCATATGTCACAAGCAGCTAACTATTACGGTGTTGGATAAAACGTTATTAGAATCAGAAACTAGACATTTAATGCTAGATACAACCCATATTCTAGGATTTGAATAATTTGTGTATTTGCAAACAAATACACTTAACTGTCAAATCCTTCTTAAGATAGAATAGAGATTCCTTACGAAGAGTTACATTACTATTTATTGGCTGTGCTAACTGAGAGTACTTTACTAACGTTGAAATTCCTCAAACAATTGAGTAATTTCCGGCTTGTTAGCGCAGCCATTTACTGTAACTGAATTGTATTGCACCCAAGCCGACGTATTAAAAGGCAGAGCACTAGGCGGAGGACAACCTCCACAAAAGTAGTTGTTGTTGCGTATCGCGTAACTACTTAATTAGCCCTAAAAGGTTAATAAACCATACAGTTGTGAAATCTTCTGTTATCTCAAGATTTCACAAACTGTTGCGTGCGAATTTGCCCCTCAGAAAAACCCTGCTCAAATTTGGTTAACCTTATTTATTTTGTCCTACCAATAATTTGTCAGGGACTATGGCAGAAATGCCATGATGTCAAATATTTCTATGTAAACAGATTAATTGAATGGCAGTTATTGCTGAAATACAAATTTTGACTAATTTTTATAAATCCACACATTCAACATTTAGCTGCAGCTGGTAATAGTTATGTCCAACGGTACCAGTCAATTTCAAGATTTTGAAAATCACGATCTCAATAACAGCAAGTTTTTAACGCCTTTTCAGCGGAAAGTTCTGCTGAAGAATTTGCAGGCAAACGTACAACCAGAATACCGCCGTCGCATTGAAATTATGTTGCTAGCAGATCAGGGAAAATCTCAAACTCAGATCTGTGAAATATTAGGTTGTTCCTACCATATGGCACGGTACTGGATTGGTATAGCAAAAGCTGGTTTAGCTCATAAATGGCAGGAGCAACCGATAGGCAGACCGAAGAGTGTTAACGAGCAATATCTCCAACGCTTAAAAGAATTGGTGAGTCATAGCCCTCGTGATTACGGCTATCCATTTCAAAACTGGACAGCCCAATGGTTAAGCAAACATTTAGCAAGTGAATTTGGGATTGAAATTACCGAACGTCACATAAATCGCTTACTCAAACAAATGGGGTTGTCTACGAAACAAAGACAAGATAGTCCCAAACAAGAAACTGACAGCACCAAGGATTCTGGGATTTTGATTAATGACTTGCAATTACCCAGTGAGCGTGATCCTAGTTTCCAATGGTCACTCAATTTCATAAAGACAAATCACTAATCCTAGCGTAAAGGTAAGTCTATGCCCTCAGAATTTTCGCGTCAACAGATAGCTGCACAAGTTACCCAAATATTGGGTGAAACTTTTGCAGACACAGAATTAGAAGACTGCCTTAGAGTTGTAGAAATCCGTGAACCACAAACAGGAAAGCTCTTCTGGCAATCATTAGATAGCAATCCTGGAATTTATATAGTTTTAACGGGTAAAGTCAGATTGCTAGATACTTCTGATAACTTAATTGCTACCTTTTCAACGGGAGGTTCATTTGGAGAAATCACTCTATTTCCCGAAGAGGAATTTCAGCCTTACAATGCCAGAGCTTCCACAAATTTAAAAGTTTGTTATCTCAGAGGCGATTGGTTGCAAGATTTAATAAGCAGATATCCCAGTATTCGAGAACGCCTTTATCATCGAGCAGAAGTCTGGGAGTTGTTGCTGTTATATTGCCAAAACTGGCAACTTTCTCGCATGACTGCTGTTGAGAGTATGCTCAAAGTACTATCTCTGTTTCAACGACACAATCTAGAGATTGGTTCTTTGCCAGTAAACTTTACACAAGACAGCAAGCTTTGGCTGTTGCGTCGTGGGGAATTGCTGCATACTGACGGTCGCACCCTCACCCCTGGGAAAATGTATGCTCCTGTGTCTTCAGGACAGGCTACGCGAACCCGTCGAAGTGCAAGAGAAGGAAGTTGGCAAGCTATTCAACCCACCATAGCTTACAGTCTGAGTCATGCTGATTGGCAAACAGTACTCTCATACTTGCCGCAGTTACCAGAGCTCATTACTTCAGATACTGGTAATGATAATGACTCTGACGAAGCGAATGAAGAAGATGAGGATCTCCTCAGACATAGAGAAAGTTTTCCCTTGTTCCCGCGTTCCCGTGTTCCCACATCCTCTTCAAGTCCCACCTTGAAGCATCGCAACAGTACAGCACCCTCTTCGTCCCGTCAGCCTCGACGCGTTTATTTTCCTAGCCCAACCATAACCATCCATCACTGGTGGAGGCGTGTTACAAAGCAGTATCCGTTTTTTCAACAACAAAGCGCTTCTGATTGTGGGGCAGCTTGTTTGGTCATGATTGGACGTCATTGGGGCAAGCGCTTTAGTGTAAATCGACTGCGAGATCTCACGAACGTCAGCCGCAGTGGTGCATCGTTGCGGAGTTTAGCAGCAGCAGCAGAAAGCATAGGCTTTTCGACCCGACCAGTGAAAGCGAGTTTGGATAAATTGGCACAACAACCTCTGCCTGCGATCGCTCACTGGGAAGGTAAGCATTACGTCGTCGTTTATGCAATCACCAAAAAGCAGGTGATTATCGGCGATCCAGCGATCGGTCAACGCACCCTCACCCATACTGAATTTAAAGCCGATTGGACTGGTTATGCATTGTTATTACAACCTACAGATCTGCTGAACAAAACCCAAGAAGCAAATACAGGATTATGGAGGTTTTTTGACTTAGTCAAACCACATTGGCTAGTACTGCTAGAAATATTCATTGCTAGTGTCTTTATCCAAGTGTTTGGACTGATAACACCCCTCTTCACTCAGCTGCTGTTAGATAGAGTGATTGTCCAGGGCAGCACCTTAACTTTAAACGCCGTTGGCTTGGGTTTGCTCATTTTTGGGCTGTTTGGAGTCGTCATGAACGGACTGCGGCAATATCTGCTGGACCATACAGCAAACCGAGTCAGTTTGTCGATGATTGTGGCTTTTATTAAACATACCTTTCGATTACCTCTATCGTTTTTTGAGTCTCGTTACGTCGGTGACATCATCTCCCGCCTGCAAGAAAATCACAAAATTCAGCGCTTCTTAACAGGTGAAGCACTGTCAATCTTTCTGGATTTACTGACAGTGTTTATCTATGTGGGAATGATGTTTTGGTACAGTTGGCAATTGGCATTGCTTGTACTGGTAATTGTACCGCCATTAGTTTTACTTACCCTGATTGCAACACCTTTTTTGCGACGTATCTCCAGAGAGATATTCAATGCCATGAATGCCGAGAGTAGTTATCTCATCGAAGCTCTTACAGGTATTCGCACTATCAGGTCAATGGGACTTGAGCAAACGGTGCGCTGGAAATGGGAAGAACGTTTACATCAGTCGATAAAAAAAGGCTTTTCTCAACAGGTCATCAGTAACCAATTGCAAACAACAATTTCCATTATTAGAACAGTTGCAAACACAGTACTACTGTGGTTTGGGGCATGGCAAGTGATTCAAAATCAACTCACAATTGGGCAATTAATTGCTTTCAATATGTTGCTAGGCAATGTCATTAATCCGTTTCAGAGGGTCTCAGTGCTATGGAATCAATTGCAGGAAGTGATCATTTCCACTGAACGAATTAATGATGTGTTAGAAGCCGAGCCAGAAGAAGATTTATATGCCTCTGCGCGTCAGTTTTTACCAATATTACAAGGTCATATTCGCTTTGAGAATGTTACGTTTCGCTATCATTCTGAAAGTGATATTAACGTGATAGAAAATCTCAGTTTTGAAATTCAACCAGAGCAAACTGTGGCAGTTGTAGGGCGTAGTGGTTCTGGTAAAACCACACTCTTCAAGTTAATTTTAGGTCTTTATCCGCCAACAGATGGCAAAGTATTAATCGACGATTATGATGTGACTAATATTGCTTTGAAGTCGCTCCGTTCACAAATTGGTGTTGTGGATCAAGATACCTTTTTGTTTGGTGCAACGATTCGGGAAAATATTAGCATTGCTCATCCAGAAGCAAGTCTGGATGAAATTATTGAGGCGGCGCGTCTGGCGGGAGCAGATGAATTTATTAAGCAGCTACCAATGGGTTATGAAACCCAAATTGGTGAAGGCGGTGGGCTCTTATCTGGTGGACAACGACAACGGTTGGCAATTACTCGTGCTTTGTTAGGAAATCCCCGCTTGTTACTATTAGATGAAGCTACCAGTCATCTCGACGCAGAATCTGAGCGCATTATTCAAAGCAATTTAAACACAATTATTAAAGGGCGTACAACCCTAATCATTGCTCATCGTCTTTCCACCATACGTAATGCTGACCTGATTTTGGTTTTAGATAAGGGTGTCTTAATCGAAAGTGGTACTCACGACGAATTAATTAAAAGAAAAGGACATTTCTACTACCTAAACCAACAACAACTAACCCAAGTTGCTTAGGTAGGGTATGCCACACAATCAACCGGATAGTGGGCAGCATTGCCCATCCTACTCCTTTGAATTTTGGATTATTGCTTATGCCAAACCCATCTCACAAGTCATCATCAGTTTTGAGTAAATCTTCTCAAGATGAGTATAGAAACGGCGCTACACCAGCATCAGTAAAATCTTCAAGCGATTTGAATCATTCAAAACAATCAGAAACTGATTCCAAAGATTGGTTTTACGGGACCGAGGAACTACTAGATGCGTTACCACAGGTTTGGACGCGCTCTATGTTGTATTTGATGGTAGGCTTTGCAGCAATTATAATACCTTGGTTGATGCTGTCTAAAGTTGATGAGACAGGAGCCGCCAGAGGGCGTGTAGAACCTCAAGGAGCAACGCAAAGATTAGATGCTGCTGCTGCTGGAAGTGTCACTGCTGTGAACGTAAAAGAAGGAGACACTGTAAAAGCAGGGCAATTGCTAGTAGAACTAGAGTCTGATGTACTGCGAACAGATTTGCAGCAGGCGCAGACAAAGCTGCAAGGAGAACAAAACCAACTGGCGCAGTTGGAGCTCCTTAAAAATCAACTCATGCTGTCGATTAACGTCACCGAGCAACAAAACCGCGCCCAAGAATTGGAAAAATTGTCTCAAGTTCAGCAGGCACAGCAAAGCCTAGATGCAAAACAAACGACTTATAACTTACAAAAATTGGAAAAACTGGCTCAAGTTTATCAAGCGGAACAGAACGTTCATACTACCTTGACAACTTTTCAATTAAGCAAAAATCGTTTGAGCAGAGATTTAGCAGAAGTTCAACGCTACCACCAACTTTGGCAGCAAGGAGTTGTTCCTCAAACTAAAGTTGTTGAATTGCAAAAGGTTGCAGATGAAACTCAACAATTACTGCTGACATCTGAATCTGATATGAAGCAGGCACAGCTGCGCTTACAAGAGCAAACTAACAGCTATCAAATGATTCTTGCTCAAGCCGTAGCAGATATTAAGCTAGCAAAACTTCGCTTACAAGAGCAGCAAAGTAGCTATCAGAGTGTGGTTCAAGCAAGCAAACTGGCTCTTTTAAAAAGTCAGGAACAATTGAAAGACTTGCAATCACAAACGACTGCTCGGCAATCCGAAATAGGTCAAATAAAAAGTCAGATTCAATCTTTAAATCTGCAGTTACAACAACGAGTTGTCCGCTCTCCAATTGATGGGGTGATTTTTGAATTGCCCATTGAAAAGCCAGGATCTGTAGTACAAGCGGGTCAAATGATTGCACAAGTTGCACCCAAGGGTTCTACCTTGATACTCAAAGCCCAAATGAGTAGCGAACAAAGTGGTTTCTTACGTGAGGGAATGCCTGTCAAAATCAAGTTTGATGCCTATCCTTTCCAAGATTATGGAGTAGTGCAAGGGCATGTCACTTGGATTTCACCCGACTCAAAAATTCAAGAAAGCAACTCTGGTAGGATAGAAACTTATGAGTTAAAGATTGCCCTACAACAGCCCTATATCCAAGCAGGAAACAAACGTATTCCTTTAATACCTGGTCAGACAGCAACAGCAGAGATCATTATCCGTGAGCGGCGCGTGGTTGACTTTATTTTAGATCCGTTTAAGAAATTACAAAAAGGAGGTTTAGAACTCTAAAATCCAGCTGAGAGTCATAGAGTGAGGAGTGAAAAGTGAATTAATTTAGAGGAGTTAAGTTATGTCAAAGATTCTAAAGGTTTCTGCTAAAGAAATCCTGGAACAAGTCAAGCTTTCCTGTCAAATGCCTGATCTATTGGAAGCAATCGCTACTCGTAAAATTATTGTCAGTGCAGCCGATAAAGCAGGCATTAAAGTCGAGGAAGAAGAACTTCAGCAGGCAGCAGATAACCTGCGGTTAGCTAACAGACTTGTAAAAGCTGAAGACACCTGGGCATGGCTACAAAAATATTATCTCTCCCTGGATGAATTTGAAGAATTAGCAAACATAAACCTGCTCTCCGGGAAGCTAGCAAACTATCTCTTTGCGGGAAAAGTCGAACCGTTCTTTTTTGAAAACCAACTCAATTATGCCGGAGCTGTCACTTATGAAGTTGTCTTAGATGACGAGGACTTGGCTTGGGAACTATTTTATGCGCTTCAAGAAAACGAAATTACTTTTCAAGATGTTACCCGCCAATATATACAAGACATAGAACTGCGTCGTGCTGGAGGATATGGCGGGATGCGACGCCGTAGCGATTTTAGACCAGAAATTGCAGCTTGTGTATTTTCTGCCCATCCACCGCAGATTCTCAAGCCAATTGTCAGCCAAAAAGGAGTCCATCTCATTTGGGTTGAAGAAATTATTCAACCGCAATTAAACGAGCCGCTGCGCTTTCAGATTCTGCAAGATTTGTTTTCTGTCTGGTTAAAGCAACAACTTGAGGAAGTTGATATTGTGGCGCAGCTTGAACTAGAACTAGACGCTAATTTGAAATCCTCTAAGGAACTGCCAAAACCAGCTTAAGTCCATTCATGAACTACCCCGCCTAACATAACTGTTGAAGACGGGGTTTCTGTCACTTATAGGCAGTATATTTCATCAAATATTTCATGATAATATTTAACGTTTTATTTTTGATATTTTTTCACTCAGTCTATAGGTTCTAAACTGTTAAATAGCTCGACGCAAATAAATGTAGCATGGGTTACGCTTTGCTAACCCATGCGAACTGTACTCAAAGGGAGACCACAACGCCAGTTGCTACAACGGAGGGGACCTCCCTCCGTAGGCAACTGGCGGTCTTTGTCGCGGTGAGGCAGTCGCAGTCCTGGACGCCACTTGCTTCTCCTTACGGAGACGCTGCTTTGAACAAGCCGGGGAACCCGTCTAATACCGTTTCACCTTAAGATTGATACAGATGGCAAGCTTCGGGAGCAGAGGAAGCAGAGGAAGCAGGGGGAGCAAGAAAAGTGATTTGTATCAAGAATTTCGTGAAATGGTCTAACGCAGTGGCTCCGCCTACTCAAACACCACAGTACGATCGCCGTAAACCAAGACCTAATTTTGCAAATGCGATAGCCGTAAGTCCTAGGGGACAGGCTAATCGCTCCTCTTATCGCCTATGGCGGGTACTCCTGTGCCATCGGCTCTTGCTAAAACCACTTGCTCTAGATCTTTGTCCTCTGCCTTTTTTCATATGTGCATGAGTCCTCACAAAAAAACAGACGATCGCAAAGTGTGCCCCTGAGACATTGTCACTTTGAAAATCGCCTGGTATGGAGCGTATTGCACCTCTGTTGCTTGCAGTGAAGTTGAAGCGAATCACTGCAACTTGCAATCTTTATGACTCCAACTTTGTGTAAATATCGTCAGACTCGGAATTGAGATATGGACGCTGCAAATCAACTCCGTGTCGGGCAAAGTGTTGGATTATCAATATCATCCGATGGACTTTTGACTCATCCCCCTGTTGCCAAGCTTCCAGTAATGCATTGGCTATAATTTGGCAGCGGTTTAAACCAAAACTTTCGTGCTTAGAAAATTTTTGGTTGGGTTCTTCTGCCAGAGCAAGTCCTGGTGCTAGCCATTTTGTGAATAGTGGCACGTCCTCACCAAAATACGGCTGACATTCTGCATAAACTGATCGCAGTACTTGCCGAACAACTGCATAGTTGCGTTTTCCAAAATAAAGCACTGCTGTATCGAAGCGTCTGTAGTCTGTAGGATTGTATAGCGCCTTAAAGGTGAAGGGAATTGGTATGGCATTGAGTTGCCGTGTTAAGCTACCCATAACTGCAACTGCACCTTCAGAGCTTAAATTAAAGTAGACGCGCACGAGCTGTTGATGAATATTTGAATCAGAAGAAATGTAGCGCCCCAGATCGCTGACTGCCATGTAAAATCCGTTTTGCACGACATTCCGGGGCATCTTGATAGCGACAGAGTCACCGACGACGGCAGATTGCTCTGCACCTAAAAGATGGTGATCGCGCTTGATATGCACAGTCAACTGTCCCTTTTTCACTGCCAAAGTGCCATCGCTTTCTTCCCGCAGCACTTGCCAACCTGGATCAAAGTAGCCTTCACCACTATTTGCCAAGTGTAATCGCTCGTAAAACGCCAAATCTACACCCAAGAAAGTATTGTTCTCTAGATTTTGGAGCTTTGTTGAATCCATTGGCTCTGCATCTAGAGCAAGAGCAGTTCGGAGAACGCCATTATAGTAGATGCCGTAGAGAAAATTGCACAATTGCGAATTGCGAAACTTGTGCTGAAGATTCAATGGTAATTTTTGAAAGCGAGCTACGACTTCATCTGAAACTTCTATGGTTTTGTAATCTGGATGGGAAATAGTAAAGTTGGGTTTGATCTCAACCTTTTTGGCTATATCTCGCAGAGTAGCGAGTAGTTGCCTGGTCGAAGTATCTGATGTTTGCAATGTCAGCGAATCTAGCAATTGCATAATTGTCTGCCTATAACTAAAATTACTTACGCAAGCCCAAAACTTTGCCTTGAGTCAGATCAAAAGCCCCTGTGCCAAACACAGTCTCAATTGATTGCTCCGGACGGCACAACAATGCCTTAGCAACCTGGAGCATACATATACCTGGATTCCCAAAGGTTTTTTCATGTTGAAGTGCTGCCAGAATTGCGTTAATCAAGGCTAGACCGGCAAATTGCACAACTCGTAGTAAAAAATCAGGGCGGCGCTCTAAAATTTCTGGAAAGTTACTCAAATAAGCACTGACCACACTAGCTATCGAAGGCTGGAGCAATTCTAGGGGGATTGTAGCTAGGCGTAAAGACTCTTCGATCGCAATCGTTTTATTGGTAACTAAGCCATACAGCCACATTTGTAGATAACTGGCGATGAGCATTCCTAAATCGCTCGCTGGATCTCCCCAAGAGGATTTCTCCCAGTCAATCAGGCGAATAATGCTGTTCGGCTGCATACCACTGGAAACTGCTTGCTCCCAATTATTAGATAATAGGACATTGTTCAGTTTCAGGTCATTATGGCTCAAGCAACAGAGTTCGCTTGCAGTGCTCAGTTCTGCGATCGCCTGCCCTAAACTGTCGTAGCGCTGATAGAGTGTAAAGAATGTTATCCCATCACCGGGAATAGTGCCAAAAACTTCTGGGGTGATTCGTTCTAACCTCAGACCCAGGTCAGCAACTTGGTTAGTCGCTGCACCTATGCCAGATTGTAATAATTCCCGATATTCTTGACGATCTAAAGTTAGGCGATGAACTAAAGCAACAGTAGAACCGATTGCAGTTGCAATTGAGGTAGGAAAGGTATTTTCCTTAAAGTAGAATTCTTGCAAATCACTGTAGTCATTAAGATAGTTGAAAACAATGATTGAGTTCTCGACATCAAAATAAATTGCTTCCGAAAGGGATGAGCGCATATGGCTAAATTCTGGGAACAGTTGTAACAACTTTTGAATTTGCCATTCTCTCAAAAATTCACCTGCCGATTTTCCTCTATGATTGATAAGCTCTTGCTTAACGAGGAGTTGACGACCGTCTGGTAAGCTTAGTAACAAGTTAAAGTTTTTTGCTGGTTTCAGTTCAATGTTCGTAGACTGTTCTTTTTGAGTACAAAGACCTTTGTTAATCAGGTACTCAAAAACATTTTGAGAACTTAATAGAAATGTCATATGGTTAGAACTCATTCAAACTTTACTTACCAGAACACCAGAGAAAAACTAACTAGAGCCTTGGCACAATGAAACGCCTTGAAATTGCAAGATTCTCGTTACACTGCTATCTATTTATGAATCATGCTTGTTTGTAATTAAAAGACCAAGAAACAATGATGGTCTTAATAAGAGATATGCAAATTGAAGGCGCATTTAGGTTAATAAAAAACCTGTTATCCGTTATTTCGCTAAACTGGTGATAAAAAAATCAGTAACAAATCAACCAATAACAGGTAGTGTTGTCCTTGTGAGCGTAAACTGAGTGAAGCAAAGAAACCATCTAAAACTGATCTCGAGGAGAACCAAGAAATAACTTGACTAGTGACGCAATATAATAGATTGCAAATCCTACTACCGTCGCATCCAAAACTTTCATATTGAGCTCAAGAAACTGAGAGAATTCGTCACCCACACCACCATATTTAAATAACTGAGAGAACCCATCACCCATCCCACCATATACAAACATGGAATCTCTATCAGTTAAGTCATGCATAAAGGTTTCAGAATCTTCAGAATTGACAGGATGCAAATCAGAAATTACGATTCTAGCCATTTATTCTTGCTCTCCTCACACAATTATTTGTTGATGAGAGTAGGATTAAGTTTTTTATTACTTAATCCTACTTGCACAACACACTAAAAAACGGACTGGATTTTAGAAGATATCAGTATCAGTTTTGCTAAATGACTTAGCAAGGGAGACAACGTTAGTGATTCCTAACCCTAGAACTCCAGCTTCTAAAACCTTAAAGTTGATGGTTGCAAACGCCTCGAATCCATGACCAAAACCACCATGTACGAATGTTGCATCCATATCACTTAGGTCATTGAGGTAGCTTTCGGAATCGATGAACAGTTCAGAACCTGTAGGACGTAGTTCTGAAACTTTGAGATTAGCTATTTAAGCAGGATAAAATTTAATAATTGCTCAATCCTGCTCACCGCATTACAAAACGGATTTGGTCTTATCCTGGACCCTGGTTTATAAAAGTGCTGAATGACTT
Organism: Nostocales cyanobacterium HT-58-2; assembly: GCA_002163975.1. Classification (GTDB taxonomy): domain Bacteria; phylum Cyanobacteriota; class Cyanobacteriia; order Cyanobacteriales; family Nostocaceae; genus HT-58-2. The sequence goes on from CP019636.1 coordinate 2,531,103, forward strand.
GACTAGAGAGACAACATTAGTGATACCTAAGCCAATGGCTCCAGCCTCGAGAACTTTAAAGTTTACGGCGGTGAACTCCATTAATCCATGACCAAAACCACCATGTACAAATGTTGTATCCATATCACTCAGGTCGTTGAGGTAGCTTTCGGAATCGATAAACAGTTCAGAACCTGCAGGACGTAGTTCTGATACTTTGATATGAGCCATTGTTTTTCCTCCTAAAAATTTGTCAGCTTGAGCAGGATGAAACTTATATTTGCTCAATCCTGCTCATTGCATTACAAAACGAATTTGGTCTTAATAGCCGCCAGTGCTTGCACCACCGCTGAATGACTTGACTAGAGAGACAACGTTAGTGATACCTAAGCCCATGGCTCCAGCCTCGAGAACCTTAAAGTTTACAGCGGTGAACGCAGTGAATCCATGACCAAAACCACCATGTACGGATGTTGTATCTACATCACTTAGGTCGTTGAGGTAGGTTTCGGAATCGATAAACAGTTCAGAACCTGCAGGACGTAGTTCTAAAACTTTGATATGAGCCATTGTTTTTTCTCCTAATGAATGTGTTAATCTGAGTCAAATTGAGTTCTCAAAAGCTCAATTCTGCTGGCACAATCAACCAGAAATTAGCCAATCACGATATTAGCCCCTTTCGGGTTAGCATTAATACCAATGTCGTTAGCAATACCGACACCACCAAAACTAGCAGTACTCTCGCCACCACCACTAAATGACTTGACTAGAGAGACAACGTTAGTAATACCTAAGCCAACAGCTCCAGCCTCGAGAACTTTAAAGTTTACGGCGGTGAAGACACCGAATCCATGACCAAAACCACCATGTACGGATGTTGCATCTACATCACTTAGGTCGTTGAGGTAGCTTTCGGAATCGATAAACAATTCAGAACCTGCAGGACGTAGTTCTGAAACTTTGATATGAGCCATTGTTTTTCCTCCTAAAAATTTGTCAACTTGAGCAGGATGAAACTTATACTTGCTCAATCCTGCTTATTGCATTACAAAACGAATTTGGTCTTAATAGCCGCTATGGCTTGCACCACCGCTGAATGACTTGACTAGAGAGACAACATTAGTGATACCTAAGCCAACGACTCCAGCCTCGAGAACTTTAAAGTTTACGGCGGTGAAGATATCGAATCCAGTACCAAAACCACCATGTACAGATGTTGTATCCATATCACTCAGGTCGTTGAGGTAGCTTTCGGAATCGATGAACAATTCAGAACCTGCAGGACGTAGTTCTGAAACTTTAATATGAGCCATTGTTTTTCCTCCTAAAAATTTGTCAACTTGAGCAGGATGAAACTTATACTTGCTCAATCCTGCTCATTGCATTACAAAACGAATTTGGTCTTAATAGCCGCCAGTGCTTGCACCACCGCTGAATGACTTAACTAGAGAGACAACGTTAGTGATACCTAAGCCAATAGCTCCAGCCTCGAGAACCTTAAAGTTTACAGCGGTGAACGCAGTGAATCCATGACCAAAACCACCATGTACGGATGTTGTATCTACATCACTTAGGTCGTTGAGGTAGGTTTCGGAATCGATAAACAGTTCAGAACCTGCAGGACGTAGTTCTAAAACTTTGATATGAGCCATTGTTTTTTCTCCTAATGAATGTGTTAATCTGAGTCAAATTGAGTTCTCAAAAGCTCAATTCTGCCGATACAACAAACTACAAATTAGCCAATTACGATACTGCCATGGGTAGCGCCATCAGTAGAAATACCAACATTGCCAGCAGCAGTGCTCTCGCCACCACCACTAAATGACTTAACTAGAGAGACAACGTTAGTGATACCTAAGCCAACGACTCCAGCCTCGAGAACTTTAAAGTTTAAGGCGGTGAAGACACCCAAGCCATGACCAAAACCACCATGTACGGAGCTTACATCTACATCACTTAGGTCGTTGAGGAAGCTCTCAGAATCGATAAACAGTTCAGAACCTGCAGGACGTAGTTCTGAAACTTTGATATGAGCCATTGTTTTTCCTCCGATAATTTGTCAACTTAAGCAGGATGGAGCTATGAAAAGTTCAAACCTACTTGTACAGTCAACTACAAATTAGTCGATAGCTACAAAGACTACAGTGACATTATTAAATTCACGGTCATTGTAGCCAATAAATGACTTCACTAGGGAGACAACGTTAGTAATTTTCAACCCTATAATTCCAGTCTCCAGAACCTTAAATCTCAACATCGTGAATGCACCGAATTCAGCACTGTAACTACTATGTACAGAGTCCAAATCAATATCAGTCAGTTTGTTGAGGAAGCTTTTGGAAGCTATCAACTGGAAGCTATCAACAATTCAGAACCTGTGGGAAGACGTTCTTAAACTGTGATGTGAGCCATTATTTTTCCTCCTATAAAAACGGGAAGAAATGAGTAGCGTTTATGTAAGATAAAGCTTTAATTACTTGACCTTACAATTGCAATTTTTAGCTAGAGATTTAGAAAAATCAAGATGAAAAATCTGATTTCACGGACATAAAGATGCAAATTATGTCTTTTTCAAAATAATTAGCGTTGTATCTATAATGACAGTGAGTAACTTAGGCTTTTAGCCTTCATTATTGGTTAAAATCACATAGCTTTCCTAAATATGACTTACAAAAAGCAACTATGCTGAGGACGCGCTGCGGTGGTAAAAGAGTTCTTTTTGAAGGGTTTCTCTCTTAACAGCAATCGTGTTGTCTAGTTCTTTTTTGTCACTTTTAATAGGCAATAACTTAAAACCATTCATTTACAAGACTTTCAATTATGATTGATAGTCTAATATCCGTTTTAAATATATAATCCAAATTTGCCAAACGACTTTCATTTAAAATAAATTGTGCCTACAGCTAACATAAATTAACTGTAGGCACAAATATGATAAATATGACCATGTGATTGCCAATGACTGTGAATTAAAATCTAAGGGTGAGTGGTCCTCTATCTGGATCGCTAAGAGCAGTAGCTATCCTAAAGAATTGTAGTTGGTAAGGGCTGAGGTTTCTGAGTTTAAGAGATATCCCTCCATTAGCACTCACCCCACCAACTATAACCTTCGTCTCCATATCGGTTAGAGCATCGAGAAGCTTTTCGTTATCAGTAGGATGCAAGTCAGAGATTGTAAGAATAGCCATTTGGTCGCCTCCTTAAGACTGTGAAACGGCACTGGATAGGATGACAATTAGATTGCCGAATCTTTCTCTTTCTTATATTTTCCGATTCAATCTGGAGATTCAAGTTTTGTAGACAAATTTTAGAGAAATAATTAGACAAATTTTGTCTTAATTGCACACAGATGAGGAGATTGCAGGTTTGCGATGGTTCGTATATGCCTCAATGCAAACTCTGTTTGCATTGCCCCAAGCTCTGCTTGGGGGAGCGCAAGGAATGCGCTCAGGCACCGAACCCGCATAGCGATCTCGCCTAAATCTTAATTTTCCACGTCAAACGAATGCTCAAGCCCCAATCACAACGATTGTTCCAACAAACAGCTGGCTTGCTTGAGAGATCTTCTACAAGTCAATGTGTTGGGGTTGGTTGGCGAAAGGCATAAATATCCTCAATCACTTGCACCCAACCGTCAGACACAGATTCGAGGATGCGATCGCCCTTTTCCTTTGTTGCAACTGTGGGATCTCCCACCACTCCACTTTTGCTGAGATCCCGTGTCGCCCATGCGAAGGACAACTTACCTTCGATACTGAGCAAACTTCCTTGTGCTGGTTCCGGCGGATATTCGGTGACGGCGGCGTGCATTTTGACCTGTTCCGGTAAAATTGCCAACATTATGCTAGTTTCTGCATCTCCGGCATGAATACCTAGTTGTTTTTCCTTCGGTGTCAGTAATTCCCAAGTAATATGCGGAACTCGCCACGTAAACAGCGGAAATACCAAAAAATCACTGTACTTGATATGCAAATCCCGTGCCACAATTTCCATGACTTGAGGCTGTCCGCCATGGGAGTTCATCAACACCAGTTTTCTAAACCCGGCACGGTAAAGACTTTCTGCAACTTCCGTGAGGGTTGCCAACAGAGTTTCGGCACTGAGAGTAATGGTACCCGGAAAATGCCAGTGTTCGTTTGATTTCCCATAATAGAGCGTTGGCAGAGCATATGCTGGAATGTTGGAGTCTAGCTTTTCCAATGCCTTTCCCAGAACCGCCACACCAATAGCAGCATCGACAATTAACGGCAGATGAGGACCATGCTGTTCTATTGCCCCTACTGGTTGGATAATGACCACATTTTCCTTGTTGGGCATTGCCTGGATATCAGTCCAGGTGAGGTAGGGAAAAAAGCGTTGTGGGGGGATAAAGCTGTGAAGCATACACTCACAAAGTTTTGGTCACAAAGTTTTGGTCACAATGTTTTGTAGCACAACTTATTGATTTTACAAAAGCAACTGAGAGCCACAGCTAGATTTTCCAGGTGCTGAAATCATGACAGAGTATTGCAAACTGCCTGTGATATCAGCAACAGCAATGTCAAATACAAAATTTGTCTCGGTAGAGATTGTATATTATGTAAATAAGCCTAACTACAATCGGATATTTCCTAGATACATTAGAGAATATCAACCAGTTAGCAAATACTGACGAGAGAAAATCCAATGGTTGAAAACAATGGAGCTATCCGCACCCTATCAGTTGACATAGGTGGTAGTGGCGTTAAGGTATTGGTTTTGGATATTACAGGGAAACCTTTAACTCAAAGGGCACGAACAGAAACACCGCAACCGGCAAAACCAGAGGCTGTGATTGATGCAATTGCAGGACTAGCAGCTACTCAAGGTGAGTTTCATCGCGTTTCGGTAGGTTTTCCTGGTGTAGTTCGCAGTGGAGTCACTGAAACAGCCGTGAACTTAAATCCAGATTGGATCAAGTTTGATTTAGCAACAGCATTGTCAAATCGCTTAAACAAACCTGTACGAGTGATAAATGACGCCGATATGCAAGGTTTGGGATCAATTTCTGGAAAGGGTGTGGAATTAGTGATTACACTAGGGACAGGCTTTGGTTCCGCTTTGTTTGTAGATGGGAAACTGGTGCCGAATTTGGAAATGGGGCATCATGAATTTCGCAAAGGAGAGACTTACGAGGAACAGCTAGGACGTGCGACCTTAGAAAAGGTGGGTGAGAAGAAATGGAACAGGCGGTTAGAAAAGGCGATCGCATCTTTAGAGCACCTCTTCAATTATGATTACCTGTACATTGGGGGCGGTGAAGCAGTGAGAGTAGATCTCGATCTGCCGCCAAATGTGAAGATTATCCCTAATATTACTGGTTTGTTGGGTGGCATTGCTTTGTGGAAGGATTAGATCTTCACAGCTCAATCTTATAGTAAGGCAACAGCTCCGTCTTCCCCTAAATTAAAATAGCTATTGGTTCTTCGTCAACCTTTTTCAGCTACTACTTTCATTGGAAGATTGTTGTTGCGCTGCTTGCTGCACTTCTTGTACACTCAAGCCTAACGCCTGTGCTATCTGCTCTACAGTCAACCCTAATGCTAATAAACGGGGTACTGCTTCTAGTTGAGCTTCCAAACGTCCCTCTCGCTTACCTTCTTGCTTGCCTTCTTGCTTACCTTCTTGCTTGCCTTCTTGCTTGCCTTCTTGCTTACCTTCCTCAAACGCTTCCTGATAAAACCGTGTTTGCTTTAATTCATTCAAGCTAAACATTGCTTCTATCTCCTCGCGAGTCATTAACGGAAATTTATAAATTAAAATCGTCTCTATCAATTGTAGTAATTGCTGCTGTTGCTGCGTTGAGCTTATTTCTTGCTTGGTTCTATCTATCAAAACCCTTGCTTGTTCAATTGCTGTATCTTCATTTTCAATCACTAACTTGATAGTTGCAACGCCAATTGGTAAAGATACAGCTTCACCTAATTCGTCGAGGTAAATAGGGCTAACACGTTGACTGATAAAGAATTCACGATAATGTTTTCTATCTGCTATATCTATACTTCTAGTAGGATATATCACCGCACCACACCAGTCATTTTGTGGTTGATTTTGCCGCAGGTACAAAAAGATTTCTGTAAATAGTCGTGCATAAATTCCTGAATCTCCTTGAAATTGGACTTCCACAAAATAAATTGGGTTGTCACTTTCCTTATTAGGAAGAAAGACACCATCAATTCTAAAGGCTGTTTGCTTAACTTCAACTGATGAAAATTGATAAGCGCTGGCTTCTTCTGGTGGTTCACCAATAAGTTCAAAGAAGATGCTGGGAAATTCTTGAAATAGGCGATAGAAAATGCTGTCAGTTTTCACAAATTCAGTTTTTTAACACAGAGTATAGAATATCACTGTGATGCAGATTTTATACTAAGTTGCATTCAAAAACCTCACCCCGCCCTCCGGGCACCCCTCTCCTTGCTAAGGAGAGGGGCGGGGGTGAGGTGACACCTATGAACGCAACTCGGTATTAGCATTTACTCTTGGGGAAAGAGAGTTATTGTTCTTGAACTCTTTCTCACCAAGCGACAGTGCGCGGATGAGTGTTTGATACTGGTGGGTGAGTGTTGAATACTCGCGGACGAGTGTTTGATACTGGTGGGTGAGTGTTGAATACTCGCGGACGAGTGTTTGATACTGGTGGGTGAGTGTTGGATACTCGTGAATGAGTGTTGGATACTGGTGGGTGAGTGTTGGATACTCGTGAATGAGTGTTGGATACTGGTGGGTGAGTGTTGGATACTCGTGAATGAGTGTTGGATACTGGTGGGTGAGTGTTGGATACTCGCGAATGAGTATTGGATACTCGTGAATGAGTGTTAGATACTCGCGCATGAGTTGATTAGGGTAGCCACTCAGCATTTAATGCTGTATCGAGTTCCTACGGATTTGGAAGTGTTGATGCAAATTTTAGTGGGGATTTTGATGGAGGGTTAGGAGGGGCGATCGCACCGCAATGAAAAGTGTCATTTTCATCGACCTCCACCTCCCCTACCCTCTGGAAATAAGCCAATCCTCACTCTTGCGAAAGATGAACCTCCGCTTCATAAAGCTTAATACATAGAAGGAGAGGGTATGGATTATAAATCATGCAATTAAAACCAATTCATCAGCAGGTTGTCGCCATCGTTGGGGCTTCCAGTGGTATAGGAAGGGAAACAGCACTGAAGTTTGCCAGACGTGGTGCAAAGGTCATGGTTGCTGCCCGCAGTGAACCAGGGTTAAAGTCTTTGGTAGAAGAAATCAAACGCTTTGGCGGTGACGCAACATATATCATTGCAGATGTCAGTGATTTTCAACAAGTTAAGGCGATCGCAGACACAACTGTAGAACAGTACGGCAGGTTAGATACTTGGGTTCATGCTGCGGCTACAGGTGTCATTGGTCCTTTTGAGAAAATCACACCAGAGGAGTTTCAACGAGTCATTGATGTTGACTTGATGGGACAGGTATATGGTGCCATGGCGGCACTACCCCATCTAAAAAAAGAGGGACGCGGGGCATTAATTCATATTTCATCTATGGAGGGTAGACGCAGTTTGCCACTGCAAAGCCCCTACTCTGCTGCCAAGCATGGTGTAGAAGGTTTTGTAGAAGCACTGCGCGTTGAGTTGCAACACGAAAAATTGCCTATCAGTGTCACGTCTATTCTACCTGCTGTCATTAACACGCCTTTTTATGACAAGGTTCGCAGCAAGCTAGGAGTTAAGCCTACAGGGATACCACCATATTACTCGCCTAGTGTTGTCGCTGATGCCATTCTCTACACTGCGGAACACCCCACTCGTGATTTTCTCGTGGGCGATGTTGCCAGGATACTAGATGTGTTGCAGCGCGTGTCACCAGAACTTGTAGATTCCATCTTAGCGGTTATCGGTTTTGCAGGACAGCGCACCAACGAACCAAAATCAGAAGAAGGACCAGACAATCTTTTTGGACCCAGCATTCCAGAGTTTGACCGAGTTAAGGGAGACTTTGACCATCTTGAGATACCAACTTTCTTAGATTGGTTGGATATGAATCCGGCTCTGAAGTGGGGTACAGCTGCAGCGGTTGCGGTGGCTGCATTTGGTCTTACTGCATTTTTCAGCCCTTGGTATCCTCGCAGTGATGTTTAAGCAGCTCCAAATTTCACCTTCTCGTTCCCTGGCTCTCGGACAGCTTTCCCCAATTCTACCTGGGAACGAAGGGAAGTCATCGCATTTTTATGTTTTTGGGAAATGTGATCGCGTGGAGTGTCCGCAGGGAGCGATCGCCTTTAGAAAAAGCAACATTAGATAGTAACAGTAGGCTCACCTATTACAAGCTTGATTACATCTACCAACTTGTCCCCAAACTTGCATATAAGGTGAACTCGAACTAGGCTCCACTAAATCCTTTACGTCAAGGATCTTTAACTTTTCTCCCGGTTGAAGTTCACCTAGCAGTCGTGATGACGGAGATTTTTTTTCTCTTAAATCCACCTTACCTTTAAGAGTAAATAGGTGTCCTGGTGCTGGAACCAGATGGGTATCAATTATCTGAGGATCTGAGGTTTTAAGCAGTGGAGATCCAATAATTAAACCCCTTGAAGTATTATTAGTTAGACCTATTTTTATCCATCCAATTGAAGTTACCTGTTGTACTGAGTTTAGAGTTGGCTCAGATTCTGGTGAAGAACTTCGTAACAGATTGGATAGTTGATGAATAAAAACGCTTGCAATTACGACAATGATAATAATTTTTAGAATAGCTCTGAATTTCGCCCTATTTCGCTTACGATACCTTAATCTTCCAGGTGAGGAAGAAAAAATTGTAATCGCCATGTTTACAAACGCACTTGTCAAGTTCCAAAAAATCCTTGCAACAGGTATTACAACTGCCCTAATTTGCTGAAGAGAGTTTTGAATAGGAAACTCAGAACCAGTTCCTTTCTCAGCGACCTTCCGAATATCTTCTGCAATACTCTTAAAAGCTCTATCATAGGGCTTCCAATCAGTAACACATCTTCCATCCCTAGGTAAGGCTGTGACGTTAGGAAATGCAACCTTCCAATAATTATCTACTGGACGGAGTCGAATAGGGATGACACAGGCTTGTCGAGCCTTATGTCTTTCCATCGCCAACTTTGCCAAAACGTTCCAGTTCTCATCCGAAGCTACAAAATCTGAACTAATTAGCGGCAAGATTATATCAGCTGTCATTAACTGCCCGTATGTTTCACTCTCCCATTCGTTTCCGGCACCAATCATGCTTTTATCCCAAGTAGTGATTATGCCCTGCCACTTTAAAATTCTGAGGTGCTTTTCCAGTTCCTCCCGTAGTTTTTCGTCTTTGTCAGAATCAGAGCAACAATATAAGACTTTAATAGCTTTGGTAGATGACATTGACTTCTGCACCTAATTATTTAAAATATTAGTCTTTTAATACTTCACAGAATAAGGTTTAGCTTCCGCATAGATAGCTTTTGAAGTTTCTAAACACCTTATCCAGTCTCACTGGTAAATTATTAGTAAATAATATTGGTGTATCATGAATTTGCAAGCATTTCCTCAACTGCCTGCCTAATACCTTGAGCAACGCTCAAAAATGCTTCGTCACGATTTCCCCACTTGATCACAGGCTTACCATCTTTAGGTAGGGATTGCAGCCTACTAAAAGGTGCACTCTTCCAATCAACTGGTTTAAGAATTACAGGAATAACGCGTGCTTCTTTGGCTTCATGCCGTTCCATCGCTTGCTTGACTTCAATATCCCAGCAGTAATTTGAGGCAATAAAAGCTGAACTAATAAGTAGCAAAATTATTTGAGCTGTATTCAAGTGTGTATCAATCTCATTCTTCCATTCTTTTCCCGCTCCTATTTTGCGGTCGTGCCACCCTGTAATCACTCCTTGTCGCTTCAAAAGACTCAGGTGCTTTTCTAACTGATCTCGCAGTTTTTCATCTTCGTGAGCGTAAGAGAAGAATACTTCGATAGCATTAGCAGATGGCATAAAAAATTAGAGCAGTATTATAAGCTGTTATTATACAGCAGAATTCAGGAGTAAAACAGGCTTTCTCCCTGGCTTTGAGACAAAGCTTATGTACTTCACCAACTTAAAATCCGCTGTATGATTTTTATTACATAAAATTGCCTTAGCTGACTTATCACCTTCAACTCTTCCCTAAAGGTTCCACAGCTACTAGTTTCTCACCCTCATTCACTTTTACCTTTGCCAGACCAAATTGCTCAATTACCCACGCATTAGTCATCAAGTGCCTAGTCACCTCAGCTACTCGGTATTCACTTCCACCTGATGCCAAAGCCGTAGGTAATAATAACTGATCTGCCAAATGTTCATCTACAGGTGCGCCCGTTTGATGAAACTTCAAAAGTTCCTCACAAGCCATATCTGCTACTTTTTCCGCTGGTAAACCAATACGTCCTAACGCACCAAAACCAGCTAAACTATTCTCGTACTTAGCAGTCAGAAACAAACCTGCCCCTGGTGCTACACCCCTTGCCCGTAATGGCTGTACACATGGTTTCAATTCCTCTTCACGCAGCACATTCTCGGCACGACTTGCCATTCTTTGGGGTATGTGGGAAGGTAGTTCCGTAACGACTGCTAACCCCTGCACCTGTTGCAAGTCACCACGTGTTACCAAGTTAATACCGTCAATGCTACTACCATTCACAAACAACTGCACTTGTCCCCTGCCTTGAGGATACCATCCCCAAGCGTTCAGTTCCACCTCAACCTGCACACCCATGCGTTGTACTATTGGTAGATAAACTTCCTGAATGTAAGTGACCGAAGGGCTATGTGTGACGTGAGTTCCACCTTTGAGTGTCACCTGGGACTTACCATTTGCAAGCACTAGAGGCAAAAGAATAGTCTGCAACACAAGAGTGACTGCACCAGCAGAACCACCTTGGCGCGCTTCGCTGACATCAAAGGTATAACTTCCCGCTTGTACAGCACCACCAGGAATAAACTCCAGCGTCATTGAACCCAAAGCATCTCCTTGCACTTTGGCGTTACAAATTGCAGCAGCGGCGCGAACTGATGTCAGGTGTTGTGCTGCAAGTCCTGGCTTTGGACGTCCGGCGCGAATGTTTTCTATCCGTATCGACTGACTAGTAATTGCAGCCAGACTCAGCGAGGTACGGAGAATTTGCCCGCCTCCTTCTCCGTAGGAACCGTCAATGTGAATCATGAGCAATTTTGGATTTTCTATTTTAAATTTTGAATTGTCCCCACGGTTTTTGAAATCAAACCACAGATACACACAGATAAATCTTCATCTGTGTGGATCTGTTGTTAATCTCTAGTTTCCTATTTCTAAATTTTGAATTCCAGCACCTTGCTCTTACCAGGATTCATCAACCCATAGGGGTCAACCATTTCCTTAAACTTCAACTGTTCAGGGTCAATCACTTTTCGACCACCATCTTCAATAATGTATGTATGGGGATTAGCAATAAAAACACCTCGCTCTTCGTGATAGTGGATAATCTCGTTGAGACGTTCCTCTGTTGTGTAGCGAACAAGTTGCAAAGCCGCCGGAACGATCGCACCATTTACCCGAATAAATTCTAAATGCATCATCACCTCATCCCCAAAGTGCTGATACATATGCTCTACTACTTGCAGATTTTTATCAGCAGGGAATATACTTTGCAAGTATGTGATGGAAGTATCTTCAGTCCGGGCGTGTAAGGTGGTGTGATTCCAGGTAAATTCCCCTAAATGTGTCCCCTTTCCTGCATCACTAGCGGGTTTTTGATATGTCATCTTGCCGTCATATTGCTGTACCAGCCCAGGCAATAATTCTAAACTCGGTTCAGCAAGCATCAATATAGCGGCGTGAGTTCCATCGGGGATGTATTGCCGCAGGGGTGCAAAATAATGTGGAATTGGGGATGCAAAGATGCTAATCTCTTTTTTTATCATCCCATCAGCATCAGCTAGGGCTTGACCAAACCTTGCTGCTGCCATAAACTCTGGGAAAGTCACAATCACTTCTGCCCAAGGATAAGCAGGTCCCAAAGGGATTTCGACTTCTGTAATAATGCCATTGATGCCCCAGGCATGGTTTACCTTTTGCACATCATCGCCGCGCAGTTCAATGACACGCGGTTCGTCTTCCATTGTCACGACTTGTAAAGCCTGAAGATTACCGCGATCGCCCAACAAACCATATTGTATCGACCCAATGCCGCCGCTACCACCTGCAACAAATCCGGCAATAGTCGCTGTGCGGTATGTTGAGGGTGCCATCCGCATTTCCCAGCCAATTTCTCGTGCTTTTTTATCCAGCGCTGCCAACTTCACCCCAGCTTCAACCCGCGCGACTCCTGGTTTGACCCAGCGTATCTCTTGCATCCGCGTCATATCTACAATGACGCCTCCATGTAACGGCACGCATTGCCCGTAATTTCCTGTTCCTGCACCGCGTACTGTCACGGGTACTCTGTGTTTCACGCAAGCTGCTGCTACTTTTAATACTTCTTGCTCATTGGCAGGTCGCACAACGAGATCCCCGACTTTTCCTTCTAGTTTAGGTACGAGTACTGGGCTGAAGGTGTGATAATCTTGAGATAACTTTGCGACTTGAGTGGGGTCAATGATAATTTCAATACCTGTCAAGGAAGCGGTCAAGGCATCTAAATCAAAGGATTTTATAGATGTTGTAGTCATAGGTAGAGATTTTAATAAAAGAACCACAGATTTACACAGATACAGATAGATATAAGATATTTATGTTCATCTGTGGTTTTAATTTTCATGTTTGACAGTGCCTTGGTGAGATTTACTTAAATTTAAAGTTAAATAAAGCACTCAGCATCACAAAAATTAGAATACCCAATTCCATTGTGGGAAATTTTAGCTGGAGATGAGAATGCGATACACAATTCCTGCTTTTGTCTCACCATGACCAGCAACAAACTCCGCAACAACTGCGCTAATTCATACTTAAGCCACTATTGGTTTTTATGTTTATGCTACGTGAAGTACCTACACCGACGGCTTACGCTTGGTGTAGGCTTCCGGTTTTATCAACAGATACCCGTCTACCTTGACGAGCCAGATCGTGGGTTTCACAACTACTCAATGGAACTGTGATAGTCCAATCGAAGAGTGCATTCCAAAATCAATTTCTGATTCACTTGGGAGTAGGGCTGAATTTCTAAAGCACGGTGAAATGCTCTGATAGCTTGAGTATACTCTCCCATAGCCGCATAACACAAGCCCATACCATGAAGTGCACCAAAATGGACTGGATTGATTTCAACAACCTTCTGACAGTCCGCTAAAGACTTTCGATACTCACCACTACTGTAGTACAGAAAAGCACGACGATTCCAAGCTTCGGCAAAATCTGGTTGGTCGTTGATGAGTTCTGTCAGCATAGCTTCAGCTTCAGTAATTTCTCCAGAATCCATTAACTTTTGACTGCGTTCAATTATGGACAGTCCATGAACTCCCTTTTGCTGAAACCAAAGGCGCCAGATTTTTCTGGTTGCTTGGTCGCGGACTGTTTCATCCGGATTTTTCAAGTCTTCAAGTAAGGAATTAATAAATAAAGAATCCATGAATTCGAGGTCGTTGATAGTTGCTTTGGATCAAATTTCGCACATTATTATCTAATAAATCATTAAAAAGTGCTGAGTACTGAGTAAAGTTTCAACAATGAAAAAAAGATACTCAGCACTCTTTTATTGGACTCAAAACTGTTGAATTACAAATTAGCAATTTATTTGCTGTATTCTGTAGTCTGCAATACGATTAATCCTTGATTCGATATTTAGAGTCATTAGTGATTGGTCATTAGTATGCCATACTTTTACAAGTCGCAACTCCTAAAGAGTTGTAGAGAAATCGCTAATGGCTAAGAATTGATATAAAGTCCAAGAATAAAGAAACGACTATGCCAAAGCAAAAAAGCGTTTCCAGGCATATTGTTCTCACTTCGCATCCCAGTCGCTTTGGTCCCAAACCGATTTCCATCCAGTGGGGAGCAGCCGATCCAATGCAACGCGGTCCAGTCATTGCCACGCTGACCAAGCAGGCACACCGCAATGTCATTGGCACTCACTCTGGTGGTTACGCAGTTTATCGGGCACTAGCGGTGGCAAGCGGAGCTCTTCAGTCAGATCACAGGGCGGACCTTACCAACACATCTCCAGTAGAATATATTGGACCACATCCAAGCTGGTACACGCCAGATAAAATTGTCTCGCTTGACCCGTTTGGGGCGATTGTTGGTGAAGTTTTTGCATCATACTACGCACAGGGATATGACATTCGTCCCACAATTGCCATCACAAAGGCGCACATCAACTTACCCGAATTACAAGAAGCGGTCGTAAAAGGACGCTTGCAGGTTGATGGCAAGATTATGAAACCTGGTGGCGATTTAGTGGTGACTAAAGCTGCTATTGAGCCAGTGTGGTACCTACCAGGAATTGCTAAGCGATTCCAAATCACAGAAGGGGAGTTACGCCGCGCTTTATTTGAACAAACTGGGGGAATGTTCCCAGAATTGGTGACGCGATCTGATTTGGAGGTGTTTTTGCCACCTATCGGGGGTATCACTGTGTATATTGTTGGAGATGTAGCAGCTATTACTGACCCCAATAAGCCTTTAGCCGTGCGGGTACATGATGAATGTAACGGTTCCGATGTATTTGGATCAGACATTTGTACATGTCGTCCTTATTTAGTACACGGTATTGAAGTTTGTGTACAAACGGCACAAGAAGGTGGTGCTGGTATCATTGTTTACTGCCGCAAAGAAGGGCGTGCTTTGGGAGAGGTGACGAAATTCCTCGTTTACAATGCCCGCAAGCGTCAAGAGGGTGGCGATCGCGCTGATGCCTACTTTAACCGGACTGAGTGTGTGGCGGGTGTACAAGATATGAGATTCCAAGAACTGATGCCCGATGTGTTGCACTGGTTGGGTGTGACTCGTATCGACCGCATGGTGTCAATGAGTAATATGAAGTACAACGCTATTACTGAGTCAGGAATTGAGATTGTGGAACGAATACCAATTCCAGAAGAGTTGATCCCCCCAGATGCATGGGTAGAGATTGAAGCGAAAAAAGCAGCTGGTTACTACACAACAGGAGAAGTGTTGGATGATGATAGCTTGGCTGGAGTCAAGGGACGTTCTTTAGCAGATTAAGTTCAAAGGTATAACGAGGACAAGGGGAAGAAAGCAGAGGAGCAGCTTTGCTGGGAGCAAGGGAGAAAAGAGTTAATGGACCTTAACTCCCTCTCCCCCGCTCGGGTGCTCTCAAGCGAAGCGGGCTCCCCCTCTCCTCTTAAGGGGTGTATCATCAAATACAGGAGCGAGTAAGAATGGAAATAAAAACCACAGAGGCACAGAGGTTGCAGAGGAGAGATGATAGAGAGCTAGTTGCTTATTTGCGATCGCCTGGTGCTATCCGTGAGCGTTGTGGACAATTGTTTGAGTTGGCAGTTGAGGGTCAGTCACGTCACTTTAGTTGCAATTTGACACAGTTGCCAAAAGTCGCAGAATATGTTACTCGGGTCATAAGGGAACAGTACCCGGATTTGCAAATTCCTTTTCACAGCCGCTGGCGGCATTTTGAGGCTGGGGGCGTACCGCGTCTATCTCAGTTAGATCAGAAGTTAGCAGGACTCACGCCTTTGGAGAAAGCTGTTGCCAAGTTTGATTTGGCGATTATCAGTGTTTTACTGGATGCGGGTGCCGGAGATAGTTGGTATTATCGTGAGCGTGAGACTCAGCTAGATTTTAGGCGTTCTGAAGGCTTGGCAGTTGCCAGTTTCCAAATGTTTTGTGATGGAACTTTTTCTAGTAACAAGCAAGTCGTACCTTTGCAAGTCAATGCTCAAAGATTGCAAGCTTTAACGGAAAAAGAACTAGCAGATGGGTTTGGTGTCAATGGTAACAATCCCTTAGTGGGAATCGCTGGACGGTTGCAATTGTTGCAAAAATTGGGTCAAGTCCTCTTTTGTTCACCTCATCTATTTGGGGAACAAAATCCCCGTCCGGGTAATCTCGTAAGATATTTCATAGAAAATTCTGACAATAAGAAACTAGTTGCGGCAACTGTGCTAAGTGCAGTTTTAGAAGGGTTTAGTGAAATATGGTCTGGACGAATTGAGGTTGCTGGGATTAATCTAGGGGATGTCTGGTTTCACCCAAGTGTTAGTGATGATGGCTTGGTGCCATTTCATAAGCTGTCCCAATGGCTGACTTACTCTCTGCTGGAACCTCTAGAGGAACTGGGCTTGGAAATCATTGGCTTGGATGCCCTCACTGGATTAGCAGAATATCGCAATGGGGGATTATGCCTTGATCTAGGACTGATTAGTCCTAAAGATCCTGAAATTTTGCTACAGCCTTATCGAGTTGCATCAGAAGTGATCGTTGAATGGCGTGCCCTCACCGTAATTCTCCTAGATCATATTGCTGCCACAGTCCGCGAAAAGTTGGGGATGAGTGCTGAAGAACTGCCACTAGTCAAAATCCTGCAAGGTGGAACTTGGACAGCAGGGCGAAAAATTGCTGCTGAACGCAGAAAGGGTGGTATACCCCCCATACAAATAGAAAGTGACGGCACGGTTTTCTAGCGATCAGCAATCATAAGTTATGAGTTATTGTCATTAGCTTTGGAAAGGCAACTGATAGGGACAAAAAGCTAATGATTGATACCTTTTTTGTTGGCGTCCTTATACTAAGTTGCATTCAAAAACCTCACCCCGCCCTCCGGGCACCCCTCTCCTTAGCAAGGAGAGGGGCGGGAGTGAGGTGACACCTATGAACACAACTCGGTATTAGCAACTGTCCTCAACTTTGCAAGGACAGGACGCAGGTGCCCTTTTGGCGATTTGCATAATAAAACATTTAAGACATATGAACAGTCAGGTCATAATAATCAAGCATCCATTGATTCAACACAAACTCACGCTGATGCGTAAAGTCGAAACCAGCACAGCGAAATTCCGAGTTCTTCTCAAAGAGATTAGCTTGTTGTTAGCGTATGAAGTCACGCGAGATTTACCACTAAAACATGAATTGATTAAAACACCACTCGCCTCAATGCAGGCACCAGTGCTTGCCCCAGATAAAAAGCTGGTGATTGTTTCTATCCAACGCGCAGGACAAGGGATTTTGGATGGAATGCTGGAACTCCTACCATCAGCAAGAGTGGGACACATTGGATTGTACCGTGACCCTAAAACCCTAATTCCTGTGGAGTATTATTTTAAGGTTCCCCAAGATGTCAACAAACGAGATGTGTTGGTTGTAGATCCGATGCTGGCAACTGGCAACTCAGCAGTAGCAGCAGTTGAACGGATCAAATCAACTAATCCGATGTCGATTAGGTTTGTATGCATACTTGCTGCACCAGAAGGTATTGAGCATTTCACTGAGGTACACCCGGATGTTCCGATTTACGCTGCGGCTATTGACGACTACTTGGATGAAAACGGCTACATTATTCCTGGATTAGGAGATGCAGGAGATAGATTGTATGGGACGGAGTAAGTTGAGGTGCATTCAAATTGTACATAGCAATTTTCAATTAGGTTGAACACAGTCAAAGTAGGGGCACGGCAATGCCCCTACTTTGTGGATTTCGTCTAGTGTCATTAGAAAAAATTTAGCTTTGGCTAATCTCTCTCACGGTTTTCTTTCAAGTAAGGAATTCCCAAAGCTGCTGGAGGTGTAGATTTACCAGCTAATCCAACAAGGGCAAGCATAGCTGTGACATACGGTAGCATAATCAAAAATTGGTACGGGATACCAGCATTCAATGTCTGAATCCTCAACTGTAAAGCTTCCGTAGCACCAAACAGTAAGCAAGCCAAACCAGTTCCAATAGGGTGCCATTTGCCAAAGATTAAGGCTGCTATGGCAATAAAACCTTTTCCCGCACTCATTCCTTCAGCAAAGTATTGTACCTGTGCCAAAGTTAAATAAGCACCTCCCAATGCAGCGAAACAACCACTAACGACAACAGCAAGGTAACGCACCTGATACACTGAAACTCCAGCCGCATCAACTGCTTTGGGATATTCCCCTACCGCTCTTAAGGTCAGACCAGGGCTGGTATGAAATAAAATATATGTAGTTAAAAAGAAGAAGATAAACAGTAAATATACAAGTATATCTTGTTGAAATAGCAAAGGTCCGATGAGGGGAATACTCGCAAGACCAGGAACAATAATAGGTTTGATGCCCAGTATATGCTGGGTGCTACCACCGCTAAATACCAATCGTGATAAAAACGATGTTAACCCAGCGGCAACAAGATTAATTGCTAACCCAGACACCAGTTGGTCAACTCGTAAAGTGACACTTAAGAACGCATGAAGTAGTCCCACCAGTCCCCCTGCAATGAGAGTCGCAAGGACACCAAACCACACGTTACCAGTGTAAAATGTTGTAGCAGCACTCGTAAATGCACCAGTCAACAACATTCCCTCCAAGGCAATATTCAGTACCCCTGACTTTTCCGAAAAAAGTCCTCCTAATGCAGCAAATGCCAGAGGTACGGCAAGATGAAGGCTAGAAACTAGGTAATCGGAAAAGAAGTTTATGTTATTTGTCTGTTGCATATATCCGATGTTCTAGTGCCAAACTAATAGCAATAAATAGCACAGTCAAACCCTGAATAGCATACACCACAGTTACTGGAACACCAGCACTGCGTTGCATGACATTCGCACCACTGCGCAGCGCGCCAAAGAACAGAGAAATGAGCACAACACCTAAAACACTACCACGACTGAGAAATGCGATCGCGATCGCATCAAACCCATAACCAGGTGAAACTTGTTCAAACAACCGATATCTCAACCCCATAACTTCTGTCGCACCCGCCAACCCTGCCAAACCACCCGCCAATGCCATGACTAACATAATGGTGCGTTCAACAGAAATACCACCATAACGAGAAGCTGTAGGACTATATCCCACTGCTGCAATTTGATAACCAACAGGTGATAGAATCAGCAAAATCCATACAATTCCTGCTGCAAGTAACCCTAGTAAAATCCCCGCATGAGCGGTACTCCCAGGTAAAATAGTGGGTAATTGAGCAGATTTGGCAATCAATGACGAATAAGGACTAGGTGCACCCGCATCCTTCAATGGGTTCTGAACTAGGTAACTCACAAAGTTGAAAGCGATATAGTTCAACAACAATGTGGTGATCACCTCATTCACCCCACGCATCGCTTTGAGATAACCAGGAATGAACCCCCAAACTGCACCAAAAATAAACCCTACAGCCAATGCCAGTGGTATATGAATCACAGCAGGTAATCCCTGCACGTACAATCCTACCAACGCACTTCCCAAAGCACCCAGATAAATTTGCCCTTCGCCACCAATATTAAATTGACCGGCACGCAAAGCTACCAATACCCCTAAACTAGTTAACAGTAACGGTGTCATCTTGGTCAGGGTATTTCCAAACCCGAAGTATGTAAAAAGGGATTCTTGAAACAACGCAGTATAAGCTGCAATGGGATTTGCTTCAGCGAGTGAGATAAGAACTGCACCCACGAGTAACGCCGATGCGATCGCAACTATGGGAGATAAGATTGATAGTAGCAGAGGTTGAATCCGATGAGTTGTAGTCATTTCGGCTCATTGTCGTATTCCACTGCAATCATTTCATAAAAATAAGTTGTCGTGAAATAAATGATGCATTTGTCACTTAATCTTTTGAAGTTTGTGCGATAAGCGAAGCTTTAAGCCTCCGGCTTATCGTCTGACTTTGTTACTAAGGAACCTGACTATGGAATTTCTCATCATTTTAGGTTTGATTCTGGGACTTGGAGCCATTTTTATCATCTCCTCCTTTGTCCCTTCCAACAATACCGAAAAAGAAAGAGACGATACACAAGAGGAAAGAGAAGAAATTTATACAGTTCCCTATGAGGTAGGTGATGGACCCGAAGAAGATGATGAACTGGACGTTGATTAACCGTAAATGAGATGTTTGTATCGTAAAGGGATTAATAAACAGCCACTACTCACTCATCCATTTGGATGAATTAGGAGGCTAGAGGCTAGGGGAGAACAGAAGCAAGAATAACTCATAGCTATGGACTCATGACCAATGACTCTTAAGAGAAATGTGCTAGGCTGAGAGCGGATTAACGTCGGCGATCGCTATGAGTTCTGCACCTAATACTCCTGTGCGAGTATTAATTATACTCCTGTGCGAGTATTAATTGTTGATGACGACCCAATGATGCGAATTGGGCTAAAATATTCACTCGCAAACCAGCCGCATCTGGAAATTGTAGGTGTGGTTGAGGATGGTTTTTTAGGAGTAGAAGCAGTAACCGAATTACATCCAGATGTGGTAATTATGGATGTAGGAATGCCACACATGGATGGGATTGCTGCTACAAGGCAGATTAAGCAAGCATTGCCCTGTGTGAAAGTTGTCATGTTAAATCGGTAAGGTGAACCAGAATGTTGAACCTTCGCCTGGATTGCTAATAACCCCAATTTCGCCACCATGAGCAGTAATAATTTGCCTACACATATAAAGTCCTAAACCAAGGCTAAGGGATTGGCGTTTATTAGGGCTGCAACTGTAGAGGTCGAACAGGCGCTCACACTGCTGCCGAGTCATGCCAATTCCGTTGTCAGTCACAGTACAACGAAGAAGATGAGGGAGTTGGGATTTTTTTATTTTGAATTTTGAGTTAGATTGGTTAATGACTACTGCATCAAGTGTAATCTGCAATCCAAGACGGTTGTATTTTAGTGCGTTAAAAATTAAGTTTTCGTATACTCGCCGAAGATAGAGCGGATCGACATTGATTAAAGGCAAATCGGAGGAGATGCAGTTAATCAGCGTGGTTTTCCCTTGTTGAAAGAAGGGCTGAAAATCGTTGGCGATCGCCTTCACCAATTCATCTAACTTCATGAATTGACGATGTATGGATGTGCTATCAGCCCTAAAACCAGGCGGCAGTTTTTTGTACACGCCTGGATTGCCATTTATCGAAAAATTGGGTATAAAACCTCCCCCTTCTAGGGGGACTTTACATTTGCTTGACTTGAGCTTACCATAGTATATATAGTTTGGTAAGCGCAATGTTAAAAGCCTATAAGTACAGAATCTATCCGACTGGTGAGCAAGCAGTATTGCTTGCCAAGTCGTTTGGATGTGTACGTTGGTTTTACAACTTTGCGCTTAACTTAACCAATGAAACTTACAAAGCAACAGGTAAAGGATTAAGTCGTAACGACATCATTAATTTGTTGCCCTCTCTAAAGAAAGAACATGAATGGTTAATAGAACCACCGTCACAATGTTTGCAACAAGTAGCATTAGATTTGTCTAGTGCGTTTTTGAACTTTTTTGAGAAACGAGCTAAATACCCAAGCTTTAAAAAGAAAGGTCAAAAACAATCTATTCGGTTTCCGCAAGGAATAAAACTAGATAGTGACTTTTTAGTCCTACCAAAACTAGGCAAAGTTTACTGCAAAGTATCTCGTTTACCTGAAGGAAAACTTAAATCTGTTACTGTTTCATTAACTTCATCTGGGGAATACTACGCCGCCTGCCTGTATGATGACGGTAAAGATAAGCCTGTTGCATCGTCAGATGGAAAAGCAGTAGGTGTAGACATGGGAATAAATCACTATGCAATTACATCTGATGGGACTAAGCATGGCAACCCCAAATATTACCGCAAATACGAAATAAAATTAACCCAGAAACACAAACAACTTAGTCGTAAACAAAAGGGGTCGAACAACCGCAATAAAGCACGAATTAAAGTTGCTAGAGTTCACAACAAAATTACTAGATGTCGAGAGGATTTTCTACACAAACTAAGTCGTAAATTAGTTGACGAAAACCAAGTCATCGTTGTAGAAAATCTCGCAGTGAAAAACATGGTTAGAAACTCCAAGTTAGCTAAATCTATTAGTGATGCTGGATGGGGTCAGTTTTGTACCATGTTGAAATACAAGGCAGAATCGGAAGGAAAAATCTACATCGAAGTAGACAGATTTTTCCCCAGTTCAAAAACTTGTAGCAACTGCTTGCATCCAGTAGATAACCTCAGTTTAGATATTCGTAGTTGGCAGTGTCCTAAATGCCAAACAAGACACGACAGGGACATCAACGCAGCTATGAATATACGAGATGAAGGTTTACGAATTTTGGCGGGAGGGCATCTCGCTACTGCTTCTGGACAACGTGTCAGACCATCTAAAGGCACTGCTTTTAGAGGCAACGCTGGATGAAGGAAGAATCTCTGCCGTTCTACGGCGGAGAGTTGTCAAGGCTGCAAGATAACTGTTGCGAACTACAATCAAGACAATGTCTAAAACCACAATAATTGTAAATAGGCTGTAACCTACATCTAGAACGTAGTACAGCAGCATTGCGGGCTCTAGGTTGGAGTGGCTATGGGATGAGGGCTAACCAATTCATACTAGCGCCACAAGATAGTGAGATGATCTGATAAATCTTTCACCAGACACGATATTATGCGGGGGGGACTTCGTTTTCAGACCTCTGAAGCGTGAATTCATCGATGAGTGTAACAATGATAGCAGCTGCTGGAACTGCAAGGAGCACCCCAATAAATCCAAATAGCTTACCCATGACGAGAAACGTCACGATTACCATCACAGGATGTATATTAACTTGCTGTCCCATTACTAATGGTTGAACAATATGAGCATCTATTTGATTCAGAATTAAAAATAGTATGAGAACAAATACTAACTTTATCGGTGAAATGCTCAGTGCTACTAATGCTGGTAAAAAAGTACCAACAATGGAACCAAAGTAAGGAATAATCTCGAATAAACCTGCAATAATGCCAAAGGCAAATGGTGACGGAATCCCTAAAATCCACAGTCCAAAGGCGGCTCCTAAACCGAGAAATATCATGGCAATTCCTGTACCAAAAATCCAACCACGTAGTCTGTTCTGGCTTGCCTTGAGAATTCGTCTAAACCGTTGGTGATGTCGCCGAGGTATTACCCGTAAAATACCATTTACTAGAGATTTAGGATCGTAAGCCATATACAGTGCTAGAATCACTGTCGCCACCAACTCTAGTGTGAAGTTAAACGCTTGCCCCAAAAAAATTGGTACTCCGCCTAGTAACTGATTAATAAAGTTCCGTAATTGCACTAACGATAAGGATATGTCAGGAACAAATGTGAATTTGCGGCGCAGTTGCTCAACATCTCCCGTCAAGGTATTAAGATAAGCTGGCAATGTGGTTAGTAAATTTTCAGCCTGAAATGTAGCATTCGGTATGACTACAGTAGTAAGTAATACACCAAAACCAACTATCAATCCAATTAATACCAGAATGGCAATATCCTGTGATTTAACTACCTTTTGCAAAAAGCGTAACAGTGTTCGCAAAACTAAAGCAATTAATGCCGCAATAGCTACTAGTTCTAATACTGGTAAAAGTTGGTACAAAATGTAGAGTGCTGCTGCAAGTATTACTGCCAAAGGCGCACCACGAGTTAACCGAGAGCATCCATTGTCTATATCCCTATAATTTGTCATATTTGATAATTGCTTATATTAATAAGATAAAACTATTTTAAAATGTATATTTATTTTAATGGCATTAACTAGGGAGAAAAGCTTTAATGAAATTTAGATTTAATCTTATATTTTCCAAAAATATTTTGTCAAAATATAACATAAATTATATAAAAATTGAATACAAAAAGAGTATGAATAAACATCTGGCTAAAGACTGAAAATATCAAAAACTTGGAAATAGATGACCGAAGCATCTATTAACGTAAGCCAAGTACAGATGTAGCAATTGATTAAGTTCGTCTTCACTCCATCCCATTCCAACACCTTTTGAAGTGCTGTCGCAGTCACCCCGATATAACCAAAGCGCCGTCTTTGTCGTCCTAAGAAAGCCACCATTGACTGTGCGCGTACCCAACCCAGTTAGACCCCAAGTAGAGCAAATCATCAATGAATTCTATCAAAGGCGATCGCACTCAAAGCAGAGAAAGACCAACAGATGAAAATAAGTGTAAGGCAATGGCAACATAGAGCGATGCCTTGCCAAAACAGACTTTTTTGACTTTTTAACTATTGAATGAAATAACTACGCCAAACTGATTTAGAATCCTTGCCACTACCTTCAGGAAGCAGCAACCGCCAAGTTTTACCTTCTCTCTGGAGTTGTAGATAAACCTCAAAAGGTTTGTGAGGTTGTATTAACTTTCGTTTTGGCAGCTTGAACGTGAGATTGTAAGTTCCACGAACGCGGTAAGTAGGTAAATTTTGAATTGTCAGGGGTTGTTCTTGAGCAATTGATAGCCGATGAATTTCAAACCCCTGAAAATCTAAATCTAGCTGTTGGCTGAGTTGCTGTTGGCTTTGCTCTAATGTGAATGCAATTGCTTTTTCCACTAACTGGCTAGTTGGTGCAAGAACACTCGTGGTACACGCAGTCAATAACCATAGCAGAACCATGCTGATCATTAGCCGCACCATTACTGTAACTCCTCTATACTCATATCTGCTATTCCAAAGCGATAATACAGGTTGTGGCTGGTGCGATGAACTAACAAAATGATTACTAAGTTGCATTCAAAAACCTCACCCCGCCCTCTGGGCACCCCTCTCCTTGCGAAGGAGAGGGGCGGGGGTGAGGTGACACCTATGAACGCAACTCGGTAGATCTAACGACTTGTGGTCAAAAAATATCTTGAGTAAAAAAATACACTCAAAGCCCTTCTTCAACTTCATCTTTTCTTTTATTCTTTTAATCTACAAATAATTCTGTGAAGTAATAAATTTTACTTGCTTTTAGCAAGTATCTTTTAATTTGATTATGACTTCTTTTACAATAGCAATTTGATATCAAATATACAGCTATTAAATGTATAAAAATTCTTAACTTTAAGCCACTTTATGAATTCGGTTTGAGTTTAATCAAAGTTTACCTGACAACCAATAAGTAAGGATGCAGTTTATAGGTATGATCGATAACTTACCTCTAGTCAGCCTCAAGTCCTTTTATTAAAATTTTCTGGTAAAAAAATCTTTAAAAAGCTTATTTTTAGGTTCAATGTTCAGAAAAAGTAAAGCATAGGTATTCTGTAGCCTATTTTATTTAAAGGAAATATAAATTTTGCCAGAATAAAAAGAATTTATTGGACATATAACAGTAATACTACTTAAGATATTTCTTACTCATTTTGTCAAAGAGATTACGAAGAATTATGAAGACTCTCGTGACACAGGTACGTAACAAAATACTGCAAAATCTTTATGAAGTTTCGCTAATACGAAATCCTGCTGAGTTTGCCTATCAAGAAGCATTAGCAAAACACATGAATCATCTCCCTGTTCTTTCGACTACTGAGAGAACTATAGTAGAGACTCTTAACACAGAGGGAGTTGTTATCACTTCATTAGAAGAACTTTCGCTTCCTTCTACTCCCCAAATGTTGCAAGCTGCCAAAAATTTAATGCCAAAAATCCCAAGAGTTGAGACTGGTGATGAAAATGAATTTGTTGTCCATGCAAGTTCCCAGCAAATGATGGAGAACCCAGAGATTTTCCTCTGGGGATTAGAAGAACGGTTACTCAATATTGCTGAGAATTATCTTGGTCTACCAGTCGCTTATCATGGCTCCTATTTTCGGAGAGACCTTACCAATCAAGTGGAAAGAAAATCAAGGTTGTGGCATATGGACTCAGAAGATAGAAAGTTATTCAAAGTGATTATTTATTTAAATGATATAGATGATTATGGGGGTCCATTTCAGTATATTCCACTCGATATTACCTCAGAAGTTGTTGATACTTTGGGATACAAGTCTGGTTACATCAAAGATTCAACTATGCAACAGGCTATATCTCCAGCAAGCTATAAATCCTGTACAGGACCATCTGGCACAGTCGTTATTGCAGGTACTGGTAGTATCTTTCATCGAGGAAAAATACCTGTAGCTTCAGATAGATTTGCCATCTTTTTTGATTACACTTCCAGACAACCAAGGCTGCCTTTCTATTGCAAATCTTCTCTTCCTATTGAAGATTTACATTCCCTTTCTACAAAATTTTCTGAACATCAAAAGCAGTGTGTTTTTTGGCGACAAAAATTTTAGTAATCGTGACATAGGGGAGAAACAAAAATGAAGAGTTTCGTGACTACTAGAAAAATCAGGGTTCAAACTTCATTAAAGTAAGTTGGATACCACACAGTACCATTGACATTCATTAAAGCGCTTGGTTTAAGTTCTAGCACCATAAATACCTCGTCAGGAATTGGTAACGACGAGTGCAAGCCGAATTGACTTGCTTTTTGAAAACCAAAGCGATTGTAATAGCGTGGTTCACCAACGATGATAACGATAGAATGATTTAATTCACGGCACCTTATTAAACCTACCTCCACCAACTTGCTACCGATACCTTGACGTTGGCGCAGTGGTGTTACGGATAGTGGTGCCAATGCCAAAACTGGAAAAGTTTCCTGTGACGTTTCAATGACAATTGAACTGAAAAGAATGTGTCCTAGCACATCCTCGTTTTCTTGCGCTACAAGAGATAATTCAGGTATAAAATTTGAGGATTTGCGAATAGTTTCTACGAGTGCAGCTTCTTTTGTTTGACCAAAAGCATCCGTAATGAGTTGACGAATCTTCTCTATTTGGTTATCAGTCTCTTGCACAAAATTTAGCATGGAAACCTTTAAATCTTCTTTTGACAATGGGTACTATAAGTGTAGTATTGAACAATACAATTCAGTAGGGTGCGTTAGGATGAAATCCGTAACGCACCATAAGCAAGGGTTTGGTGTTGTACTCTCGCACAACATATCCTAGGTATCTTTTGAAAAATCAAACCGGATTCCTATAGATAGATTCGTATCTCATTCAAATCTGGCTACCGCAAATAGAAAAGTAATCCAATCCCTACAATCGCAACTAGAACACCAGCGATCGCCCTGACACTAACTTTCTCACCCATCCAGATAGCAATGGGAATGACAAATAATGGACTCGTCTGCAATAAAGTGAAGGCAATTCCCGCAACCGTAAATTTAATTGCTGTCTGTTGTAACCAAATTCCCAAGTAAGTCCCACTAAAAGCAGCAAAGATAGCTGCCAGAATAACCCGTGATGGTAAGACTTTTAACTGAATGGGACGAGTGTGTTGCTTGCGGTAAAATACCCAAATCAAGAGAAAAAATACGGCTGCCATCAACCGCAACAAGGCTGCCCATAAAGGACTAATGCTGGTGTTTGCCAAAGCTGCACGCGAGAGGACACCTCCTGTCGCGTTTGCGATCGCTGCTAACAAACTAAAACATATTCCCTGCCATAGATGCGTTGAAGGACTCTCACTTGAATTGGGCACTCTTTCTGTAACAACCCAAGCAACACCCAGAATAGTCAGCAAAATGCCGCACCAAGCATTAAGATTTAGCTTTTCTTGGAGAAAAACTTGCGCGAGGACTGCTGTAATTGGTGGGGCAAGGGTTCCGATCACCAAAACACGACGTGCCCCGATAAAATTGATAGCTGCCAAGAAAGCTGTATCGCCTAAACAAACGCCTATAAAGCCACTGAGGAGGATGAGACAGAGAGGAACGGGTGGGATGCTGGGAAATATGTCCCCACTGATTAAGATGGTGAGTAAAAGGAAGGCGATCGCAACTATCCCTTTCATCAAGTTGAGTTGCAATGGTGGAATACGTTCCCCTAAACGCCCATATATGACTGACGCCACAGCCCATAAACAGGCAGCAGACAAAGCTGCCATTTCACCTTTAAAACTTATACTAGACAAGTTTAAATAATTATTAAAAATGATATCCATCGATTTTTTTTCAAGAAAATGCTTTAATAATTTAATATAAATACCTCTATAAACTTTAGCACTCAATGCACTTCACTGCTAATTTTTGTGGGACAACTTTTAGCACTCAACTTATTTTACTGCTAATTCTTTTATGGGACAAACCTTAGCACTCTCAACGCAGAAGTGCCAATTTTTATTGAAGTTTATTACCTATGACATAGGAGGATTTAAACTTTTTTCAGGTGAGATTCAAGAGATTTTTCAGACATAATTTTTTATGAGTAGGCGGACAGAAATTTTTGTAGGCTACACTCTTCCTTGCCATAACATATCAATTGCAAAGGACAACATGACTTACGCTTCGCGCTTCTCATCCTACATTGATTCACGTCGAGCTACTCATAAACTCTTTTTAAAAACTCTGATTTGAAGAAAACTCATGTAAGACATTGGAGTAGTGGCATGAAATACACTTTTGACATTGTAGGCGTATCTCCAGTTTTGAATTTTTTCAGTCATCAACAGCAGAATTTGCAGAAACTGCAGTATCAAGGCGTAGAATATGTGGGAACTCATAAATGTACGCTTGATGCTGTCATCAAATCTGTGGAACCATTACCACCAAAGTGGGGTTGGGATATAGATGAAGTCGTAGGTACTGTGATTGAATTTTGGATGAATAATTCAGAGAGTATTTCCTATTGGAAATCACGTCTGGTGGACGCAGGTATGAATAACTTACTCGTGGCAAGGGTTGCAGATATTACAGCTTTAAAAGCAGAATTTGAATTGTTACTGGATCAGAAGTGGTGATGACTTCTCAACCAAGTTTGCGATCGCTGTTGCTAGGAGAACTGGTTCGACAGGCTTGGGAACATGAAGCGTAAAACCAGTCTCTGATAATTGTTGTTGAGCCATATCTCCTTCATAAGCATTGAGGGCGATCGCTGGTATTTGTCCGCCTTGTTCAGCTGGTAAAGACCTGACTTTACGAATCAGCGTATAACCGTCCATTTCCGGCATACCAATGTCACTGACTAGCAAATCTGGCTGCTCTTCAACTAGTGATGAGAGCGCTTCATATCCTGATGCAGCTGCACATACAGAAGCCCCATAAGCTTCTAATAGGAAAACCAGAAAATCACGGTTATCGGGTTCATCATCTACAACCAGTACTCGTACTCCAGTTAAATCGGGACTATTATCATCTTTGTGAGGATCATGTTGAACTGCGATGGGAGGATCAAGCATGAGAGGAAGCTTAACAGTAAAAGTTGCCCCCTTTCCTTCACCAAGACTTTCTGCTCGGATAGTACCACCGTGCAGTTCTACCAAGTGCCGGACGAGAGGAAGACCTAACCCCAAACCGCCAAACTTTCTAGAGTAGCTGCTATCTTGTTGACGGAAGTAATCAAATACATAGGGTAGAAAATCTGGTTTAATACCTTTGCCTGTATCGATAACTTGAATCTGAGCGTATGAGTCAACCCTTTCTAACCGAACTATGACCTTTCCTCTAGATGGCGTAAATTTAACTGCGTTAGAAAGTAAATTCCAGAAAACTTGCTGCAGCCGTTTGGGATCACCAAAAATTGGTCCCACATTAACATCAAATACAGTTATGATTCTAATTGATTTCGCTTGAGCGGCAAGACGCACACTCTCCATAGCAGCAGAAATTGTGCTTTTCAGGTCAACAGCAACTGGATTGAGACTTAACTGACCGCGCAAAATCTTAGACACACTGAGCAAGTCATTAATAAGTTGCACTTGCAAGCCAGCGTTTCGCTCGATAGTTTCCAGAGCCTGCTGTATCTTATCACCATTAAGCCTGCCACTCCGTAACAGTCTCACCCATCCCAATATTGGATTTAGGGGTGTTCGCAATTCATGAGAGAGGACGGCGAGAAACTCATCTTTGATGCGGTTAGCCGCTTGAGTCTGTTCCAAAAGTTTATTTCGCTCTTCTTCAGTTCGCCTGCGTTCAGTGATATCTCTTAGGGAAACAAGATAAGCCGTTTCTCCTTGCCACTCAATTTCTACCACCCGCATTTGGGCAATTTTTTCAGCATGAATGCTTGCTGTGGTGCTTTCTCTGTTATATGGGTAAATATCGACCTCTGTATTATCACTGCCAACGACAGGAAAACCAAACAATTCACCCAATAGCTCTTTTTGCTCACAATTAAACAGTTTCAGTGCTGCTGGGTTGATAAAACGTACAATACCCAAACGATCCACGACGACAATACCGTCAGCGTTCTTAGCAATCAACGTTTGCAACTGCGCCTCAATTTTGTGCAGTGCTGCTTCTACTTGTTGGGAGTGCTCTTGTTGTTTTCTGAGCTCTACTGTCTGTGTTTGCAGGCGTTGTTCTAAATCTTTCTTATGTGATTGTAATGCTTGTCTTTTCTTAGCAAGTGCTTGTTTGATGATTTGAGGAAGCTGTGCTAATTCATCTTTAAGTAGGTAGTCTGCGGCTCCTACCTTCATGCACCTGACGGCAGCAGATACACTATCTGTGCCATTGACAATCACAAAAGGGACATTCAGCCCTTGTGCTTGAACTCTGTGCAATGCCTCTAAGACATCCAATTCACTGAAGCTGTAGTCAGCAATGATTACATCCCAACCACAACTTAGATCAGTCTGGTCATCAGTGCTTGTTGCCACAAGCTTATAATTGACTGCAAAACCAGCTCCATTCAACAAAGCCAGAATATTTTCTGTAGATTGCGGCGAGGTGAAGAAAAATAAAATGTTGCACTTATCATCATCCACTTTTACCTGGTTTTATGAAACGTATGTTTATTATGAATAAATATTAATAAGTTTTTGGTTTTGCAAGATATTACCCAAAGACTTATATTTATAATTCTTTTTACTTTCTCTAGGAAGAGAAGAAAAAGAGGTCTCTTTTCACTTTGGTTTGTAAAAACCAGTAACTGGGTTACCAACTAAAATACCAGTAATATTACGGAATGGTTTGCCGATTTGCATACCCTGAGTGTCAATCATGAACTCTCGGATTTGCTTATCATGCTGGGAGCCTCGCATTTTAATAACTGTTATTCCTCTGCGAATTTCTCCATAAACTTCAACATACCGTAGTAGTATAATAACATCAGTAGTCGTAGAGATATGAGACTCTGAAGTCGAAGTACTACTGACAAGAGTCATGGGGGTTGTAGAGGTATAGAGTGCCGTCATTTTCCGCTCTCTGACCATTGAGTTAAGACCAACAATAAACTGTCGAAACCCCTTGGTGCTAGAAGCCCATTCCAATGCCGATAGACTATCAACCGCTATGCGAGTTGGTTGAAACTCCTCAATTATCTCTTGCATTTTGATCAGGTGCTGCTCTATTGTGTTAGCCTCTGGGTAGCGACACACAACTCGCAATTTTTCGTCTCGTTCCATTTGCCGAAAGTCAACACTCCAGCCAAAGGCATTTCTAAATATCATTTCTCGGTTTTCCTCAAAAGCAAACAGTAAGCAGCGTTCGTTATTATGAGCTCCGGCTGCAATAAACTGGGTTGATAGCAAGGTTTTACCTGTACCTGTAGCTCCTGAAACGAGAATAATAGAATTACGGAAGAAACCACCGCCACACATCACATCAAGTTGCACGATGCCAGAGGAGATACGCATATCAGAAGTGCCATCCTCCACAGTCTCTGTGGTACATAAGGGAATAATCACTATCCCTTTGTCAGGAAGTATGGAAAAAGGAAATTCTCCCTGCTTGTGAGAACTGCCCCTATACTTGAGAATTTCTATAGTTCGTCGGCGCTGCTCCTCAACGATCGCATTCCGTAGGATAATCACATTGTCAGCAACAAACTCCTCAACACTGTAAGTGCTGATCTCACCATATTCTTGAGAGCGCTCAGATGTGGCAATAACCGTACTTTCAATTTGTCCCAATACTGAAGCAATCATCAATAACTCATTCCGGATTTGAGCTTTATCAGGCAAATAAGTAAAAATTGCTCCTAAGCAATCCATTGAGACTCGTACTGCGTTCACCTGATTGATGGCATACTTAATCCGCGCTACTAAAGAATCAAAGTCGTATTCTCCACTAATTAAAGGCTTTTCTCCAGGGTGGCGAGAGGCATCAACAAATGCCCATTTCCCTTCTTCCTCCCATTTGCAGATATCCCACCCAAAACTACGCATATTTTTCCGTATACGCTGAGGAGATTCTTCAAAAGTCACAAAAACCCCATTTTCACCCCGTTTAATTCCCTCAGCAAGGTATTGAGATGCAAATACAGTCTTACCACTGCCTGCAGTACCAACGACCAATGTGACTCGACCAGTAGGCAATCCTCCTTCAGATAATATGTCAAACCCCGGAATTCCTGTCACAAGCTTTTCAACGAAATCTTGTTCGCTTTTTTGATTCATATGTGAAACTTAGTTGATATTTTATTTATTAATAAATAGAATACTATTGATTAGTGTCACTTAATATATCCCTATTTTTCTGAGGAATATTAAGCCCTAACAAAACTGTTTTCGTATCTGATAAATCACCAATGATTCTTACTTTGGGTAAGGGAAATTCCTTAATTAAAGTTGGGGTAACTAAAATTTTTTCAGATTCGGCAACCTGTGGTTGTTCTAACACATCTATTATTACTATCTCATGTTTATTTCGCAGTTGTGACTCGCACAACTGAATTAAATTGGATATTGCTCGTTGGGACCTGGGAGTATATCCTGTGATATACAGTTTGAGCAAATATTTATCACTCATTGGTTATTTAAGTCACAACATCTTCTTGATGTATTTGCTTTTTATCGAAGTTATTATAAGTTTTCATAATGTTATAAATATTCAGACTTGCGAAGTATTTCTGGTAGTCAGTAGTTGTGTAGTTTCTGATTTCATATCATTGGTGTCAACTTTATTTTCAAATCTTATAAGATGTTGACTTGATCCCACCCCTCATACCATTTCACTTTACGGTTTGCGCTTTAGGACCGCAGGCAGAACTTTCTTGCAAGGGAGAATGATTTACCTTGCTTAGGATAACAAGCTCAAGGTGGGGTGGGCATTGCAAGCTCACAATTTTGCTATCTGTTCAATGAGGATAAGAGCAATGCCCACTCTACAGGTCAGTATGTAATTTCATTTGCATAGCTACGTTATTAGACCTTCTTTAGACCTTCTATAGCGTTTGACCGCGGATGACCTGAATCGCCATATCCAACCAGTCAATGTACGTCTGCTCTTGTCGGATCACGAGTTCGAGTCCCAGCCGCTGCATCTGTTGTTCACGGCTGGCAGACGCATCATCAAGTGGTGGTATCTTAATGGCTTCACACTCAGCCAGCTTCTGGCGACGAGCCGCTAGTTGTTGCTCCAACAGAGGAATAACGGCATCATTCGGTAACACTGCTGCAAAAAACATCTGAATGAGCAAGGGGTCGCGCACTGTTGGTAACGGTTGGGGACTCCCAAGCCATCTCACTAATTCGGTTTTGCCCGCCTCCGTGACGCGGTAGACTTTACGATTGGGGCGATCGCGCTGAATTTCAACCTGACAGCTAACCCAACCCCGCTCTTCGAGTTTATCCAAAGTTCGGTAGATTTGCGCTTGGTCTGCCTGCCATAAATGGGCAATGGTTTGATCAAAGCAGATCGTTTTGAGGTCGTAGCCGCTCATCTGTTGTTGATGAAGTAGACCTAGAATTGTATGTGCTAAAGACATAAGACGGTTTTCCGAAAATACGTGTTCGTTTAACTCACCTGTGAAAACTCATATAGGTTTATGCTACTATATGACTAATCATATATAAGATATAACACTTTGAAGGAGGGCAGCATGACTAGCGTACATCTGAGCAAAGAACAGCGAACCGTTGCAGGAATCATCAGCAGCGTTGAGACGCTAGAGGGTGAAGGCATGGTCGTGCGTCGTCCCTTCCCAAAGAGTACCTTTTCAGACTTTGATCCCTTCCTGCTTTTAGATGAGTTAGGTCCTGTTAAGGTTGAGCCAAATCAAGCCAAGGGAGCACCCGATCATCCTCATCGAGGCTTCGAGACGGTAACTTATCTCCTTGCGGGACGCTTGGAACACAAAGATTCATACGGACATACTGGAACGCTAAGTCCTGGTGATGTACAGTGGATGACGGCAGGAGCTGGTATCGTGCACTCAGAAGTGCCAGAGCGGGAGTTTGGTCGCACTGGTGGGCGGCTACATGCACTGCAACTATGGGTCAACCTACCTTCTCGTGATAAGTTGATGCCACCTCGCTATCAAGAAATTTCTGCTTCCCGCATTCCCATTGCCCAAACCGATGATGGTTCAGTGACAGTGAAAATCATCGCTGGCAGTGCGCTGGGTGTTTCTGCTGTCATTGAAACACGAACACCGATTATATACCTGCACTTCACACTCCAGCCGGGTGCGACAGTGGTTCAGCCTGTACCAAGAGACTACAACACCTTTGCTTATGTGCTTGAGGGTGAAGGGATGTTCGGTGCAGAGTCCGAACGCGGGCTTGACGGGCAAATGGTGCTCTTTGCCCAAGACGGCGAAGACGTAACCATCACCAATCCAGTAGATGCGATCGCACCACTGGAAGTGCTACTCATCGGGGGTATACCGCTCAATGAACCAGTTGTCCGATATGGTCCGTTTGTCATGAACACCGAAGACGAAATTGTTCAAGCTTTTGCAGATTATCGTAATGGGAGGATGGGTACCATTCATGTCTAACACGCTTCCACAAGCCACACGCCAACAGTTATCTAATCTACGCGACAAACTACTCCACCTGCACGCCTCTTTGCTTAAGATAGAGCGCAACACTTATGAACAGGTGCATGGACGAGTCTCTAGTGGCGAACTGCTGCAACTCGTCATCCATCATGAGCAATTTGCTTGGTTGCGTCAACTCTCTATGCTGGTGGTACAGATTGATGAGATGCTCCAAGCAGACGAACCGGTATCATTGGATGACGCTCACAGTCTGATTGCTGATGCCCGCACGTTGCTTACACCACAAGAAGACGGTAATGCGTTTGAGAAAAATTACTACAACGCTCTCCAACGCGAACCTGCTGCTGTGTTAGCACATGCAGAAGTCACAAAGCTCCTTGAAAAGAACTAAACCAAGGCGTACACCGCGAGTGACCTCGCGGTGTCATTGAATTCGTTTTAATTACTTTTTATGACCGCGACCACGACCATGAGAACCTGAATGAACGTTTTGTTGCTGGTCATTAACTTGTTGAATATCCTGATTAATCTGATTTCCATCGCCTACAGCCTCAGCTGATTGTGTCGCTCCTTGAGAAGAACTTTGTTGCGGTTGTGATGGTTGATGTTTTCCTTTCCAATTTCCTCGATTTTTCTGAACATTTACTTGAATGATATACTGATTAATTTGGTTATTATTACCTGTAATAGTAGCTGTTTGATTACTACCTTGAGTGCTGGTTTGTTCTGCTTGAACTGGTAAAGACACAATTCCCAGAGTAGCTACAGATAGGATACCAACTATAAAAGTTTTATTTAGCATTCTTTATTAACCTCTATATTAACTAAAAATATACCAATCCTAAATCATTTAGGAAATCTTTCAGCGAAATTCTGTCATTAGTCCAATGTTCGTACAAACGACAAAAATGACCGACTGAAGATTTTACAACTCAAATAGGACTGCTACAGTTGTTACTATACTGTACATAAAATTAATATATTTTCTAAAAATATTTGTGATTTTTATAGAATTTTATGGAGATTTTTTATATTTTTATAAAAGCTTTAATAATGAAATCTGTGTTATGAAAATACGGCAGAATTCAAGACTCAGAAGGAAAAGTTGTTCTATATCTGACTCTTGACTTGAAAAGGTGTACCTCAATAAACCCAGATAATTCGTGAAATTCTCTCTCTTTCCTCTTTCTCTGCGTTCTTAGTACGCACCGTTCGTGTAGCGTCTCCGTTAGGAGAAGTTTCGATGTCGTCTTCAATAACCCCTCCGGGGAAAGGCGGAAGTCGCCGCTCGAACTTCTCTCTCTTTTTTTATTGCATCAACTTAATCCAGTCACGCCAGTAGGATACAATAGCCCAGAGTACGGCATTAATCACTCTACACCATACAACCAGCCTATTTGGATGCAGTCGAGCTTATTCCAGTATTACTTAGAAAGATTTGGTGTTACAATTTCTGGCCAGCTTTCAAAATTGCGCCTAACCCAATCCATACCGACTTCGTTGTTTAGCTTAATTTTTTGTGGCGTATTTGGATAAATTTTTCTCAAGATATCACTATCTTGCTCTACCACAACTTTGGCAAAGTTAAGAAACGTCTGCCCCAGAGGCTTAAATACAGGGTTTTTAGCTATTCCATACATCAATATATAGGTTCGTGTTCGAGTTTTAGACTCTGGAACAAACAAGTGGATTTGGGCAACTTTACCCAGTCCGATTTCCCCATGAAATATGACTAACGATGGAAAGTAATTTTCCAAATGAGCCTTAAGGACTTTTGGTATCAGCAATAAATCTGGCTTTTTCAGTTTTTCACTTAAACTAGCTGGTGCTGTAGGCATACTGTAAAAAGCATGGGAATGATGACCATTGTCCTCAAAAGTCTCAAAACGGACTTCCTCAATCCTAAATAAAGGTCGATGAGTTCCATTTTGGTGATTGTAGTCGTGCATCACGAGCAGCATACTTAACAAATCAGTCTCCACACTTGTATCAGCCGTATGACCGATAAACTCATACTTAGAGGCAATTTCGTTTAGGATATTGGGAATTGGTATTTTGGGTTCAAAGCCGCCATATGACCAAATAAAATCTCCTTGAATAATCAGTTCTAACGGTTTGAGTTGTGGCAGAGTTTTCTTTTTGGAACCTGGCAAAACTGTGCAACCTTCACCATCAAATTCAAGTGCATGAAAAGGGCAGATGACAGTACTCGATTTATCTTCACGTTCTTGGCACCATCCTTCAGATAACATTGCTCCCATATGCGGACACGCATTGGGTAAGGCATTTACCTTGCCAGTTTTCTCTTGCCAAAGTACATAATCAGTGCCGTAAAGAGAAACTTTTTTTGGCTTGTTGACTTCTAACATAGACTTATGGGCTAATAGCCAAGGTGCACCAGCAAGCATAGACATGGTGTTACACTCTCCTTATTTCCTGAAGTTCACGAATTGCCAATATCACGCAAGCAGATTGACTTGCGGTCGATGTACAACGTATGTCTGACCTATGTTGAAATGCTTTTTACGGCGACTCAATAAGGCTCAGGTAGAATCCTAAAATAAAATATGACGAATTATTCGCTTTTATTCTAAATTATGAGTAAAAATTCATATTTGTCAAGAGGAACGATGGAAGGCGTGTGAGAGTGTGGGGAAAGTCACTATGAATTCACCAACAAAGAAATATGAATTCACCAACAAAGAAAAACGCATCCATGCGTCGTCAACCCAAGCAAAAGCGCAGTCAGCAGCGTGTTGAACGCATTTTAGACGCCGCAGCGGAAGTCTTTGATGAAATGGGTTACGAAGCGACGACAACTCATGCGATCGCCGCTCGTGCTGACACAGCTATAGGTTCGCTTTACCAGTTTTTTCCAGACAAATTGGCGATTTTCCATGCTTTGGAATTGCGTCATGTGGAGCGAGTACACGCCGTATGGGCAAAACTGAGTCAGCCAGAAATCATTCAACTTCCGTTTGAGCCATTTATCCGTACTTTGGGAGCAGCATTCCAGCAACTTTTTAAGCAGCCGACTTGTCGGATCGTCTTTGTGCAATACTTCACATCCCGAGCTATCTTTCAAAACATTGATGATAGTTTTACCGAAGAAGCCATTGATTTTATGGCAAAACTGCTGCAGGAGCGTAATCCAGCATTAAGTACCGAACATTGCCATTTATTGGCTCAAGTTTGTACCCATGCCTATAATACTTTGCTGCTCTTAGCTCTACGCAGCGATGAAACTCACCGTCAAGAGATTTTTGAGCAAATGGAGGCGTTGCTATCGGCGTACTTACGCCCCCATGTAGGAGATAAAGTTTTGCACAACAAAGTAATGAAAGTAATGAAGTGTCCTCATTGTGAGGGAGAGCGAATCTCTAAAAATGGGCATCGTCATGGCAAGCAGCGTTACATCTGCAAAGACTGCGGTAAGCAATTTCCGGAGGCTTATTCATTGCAAGGATACGCCGATGAAGTCAAGCAGCAATGCTTGGAACTGTATCGCGATGGCGTTAGTTTTCGGGAGATTGAAAGAAAAACCGGAGTTTCTCATAATACGGTTATTCATTGGGTGAAGCATACTCACACCAATTGTTAGCATTTCGCAGGCTCACCTGTTCTTCGTCTACTTCGTTTATTAGAAGCGATGCTCTAAAAGAGCCGCCTCACAACAGAGGCGATCGCCCAATTTTTGTACCTCTGGGGGATGAATTTGTCATGTAGCAAGATATCATTCCAAAAGGTAGAAGCAGCTTTTTCAACACCGTCTAGAGGAGGTAAACATAATTGTTACCTAAGTTGATCAGAACAAAAACAACTGATCGAAAGCTTCTATAAGAAGGCAGTTAAAGAAATTAAATTAACTTGATTAAACTCTATACTCTTTAGGAAAAAGTGTTATTGCTATGGTTCAGAAAAAACAGCCTGAAGGTCCACAAACGCCGGCACTGTTGCAGATACTTCAGTGGAGCACTCGTCCACTGGAGTTTATGGAAACTTGTGCTAAACGCTACGGTGATTGTTTTACTGTTAAGTTAGGTGGCTCTACACCTTATGTGTTTTTTAGTAACCCACAAGCGATTGAGAAAATTTTTACGACTGCTCCGAATCTATTCGGTGTTTACAGTATTTTACGGCCCACCGTGGGGGATAACTCTCTAATCATACTGGAGGGCGATCGCCACCATCAACAGCGCCAGCTATTAATGCCCCCTTTTCATGGGGAACGGATGCGAGCTTACGGTCAGCTCATTTTCCAAATCGCTGAAAAAGTGACAAGCCAATGGACAAAAGGTGCTGAGGTCACTATCCGTCCATTTATGCAAGAAATTTCCTTGGATATCATTCTACAGGCAGTATTTGGTCTAAATCAAGGAGAGCGTTCTCAACAACTCAAACCACTTCTTATTTCTCTGCTGAATCTTACAACTTCTCCTTTGATGTTTGCCTTGGCGTTTTTTCCAGCTCTGATAAAGGATTTAGGACCACTGAGTCCAGGACGATACTTTGTTCAGCGCAAGCAGAAAATTGACCAACTCATCTACGCCGAGATTCACGAACGCCGGGAAAAACTCGATCCATCTCGCTCAGATATTCTCACCTTGCTGATGTCAGCGCGTGACGAAGCGGGTCAGCCAATGACCGATCAGGAGTTGCGAGATGAGTTGATAACTCTTTTACTGGCTGGTCATGAAACCACGGCTCTAGGTCTGACTTGGGCATTGTACTGGATTCACTCTCTCCCAACGGTGAAAGAAAAACTCCTTAAGGAACTCGATACTCTCGGTAGTGATCTAGACCCCAACACCATAACTCGACTTCCCTATCTCAACGCGGTCTGTTCTGAAACGCTGCGAATTTACCCGATACTTTTGCAGACCGTTCCTAGAGTTGTCAAATCCCCAATGCATTTTATGGGTTACGAATTTGAGCCAGGTACATTTCTTAGCCCCTGTATCTATTTAACACATCGTCGTCAGGATTTATATCCTGAACCAGAACAGTTTAAACCAGAGCGCTTTCTTGAACGGCAGTTTTCACCCTACGAGTATTTGCCGTTTGGCGGTGGTAATCGTCGCTGCATAGGTGCGGCGTTCTCCCTTTATGAAATAAAACTCGTACTAGCTACCATTCTGTCGCGGTTCGAGCTTGCTCTTGCTGAGTCTGGTCCAGTACGTCCCGTCCGTCGTGGCGTGGCTATGGCTCCTGCAAGTGGTGTCAAAATGGTCTTCAAAGGTGAGCGTCAAAATTGAGAAGGACACGCAATCGCCTTTTTCGCAGCGTACAAAGGATGTATCCTATCCAAACTTAGGATGTGTTAGGCGCAGCCGTAACGCATCTCTTCCTTAAGTACCCTGAGCGATGCGATCTCGCCCTACTTGCTAATGCATGCTATCTTACGGTTTATTGTGTGTATTGCTATATTATCTAAATGCAACCTTCTACATTATTAATGCATGAGTTCGCATTGCCAATGCATTGATTTGTATTGTTATTGCATTCACCTGCACAGCTAATGCAATAGTCTGCATTGCCATCGCATCAAAATGTCAAAATGTAGGATGTGAAACGCGAAGCGTAACTCATGCTGCTCAAACAATTGATGCGTTAGGCGTAGCCGTAACGCATCCTACAAAAATTCTGTGTGCTTAGAAACTTTAAGTGTTCACTTCTATAGTGATTATTGTCTTCTGCTCCTATCCTACGATAGTTCATTTTTAAGCCACAAACCTACTTAACACTAGGCAAGAAAGCCACCTCAAAACATCATAGCCAGTGCAAGAAGTCGAATAAACCAACTGCGGTATGTACTAGTCATATTATCTGCAAGAAATTTACCTAGCTGAAAGTGTCCAGTTGTATCCTACTCTCCAATTACCCATTGTGCGTTCTTTAGCAGGTGAAACAGTTCACGTTGATAATTTAGAGCTTCATCAACAGAATAAAATTATCCCTCTAGAAGTTTTAAGCACCCCAATTTTTGATGAATTTGGGAAGATAGTATATGCGATCGCAGCTTTTATTGACATTACCGAACGCAAACAAGCACAAAAACTCCTAACGGATTATAATTCCATTTTAGAGCAACAGGTTGCTGAACGTACCCTGGAACTACAACAGGAAATTGCTGAACGCAAACAGGCAGAGCAAGCACTCATAGAAAGCGAGACGCGATTTCGGTTATTGGCAGAGGCAACATTTGAAGCGATCGCCATTACTGAGAAAGGTATACTTTTAGACAGCAACCAAGCCTGTGCTGAGATGTTTAGTTATGACCTTTCTGAGGTGATTGGTATGCATATCATGGATTTTACTGCTCCTGAATACCGAGAAGAGGTCATGCAGAAGATTCTCTCAGGGGATGAAGTACAGTACCGCTCCATGCTATCACTCCTGGATTCGGAATCGGTCGAGTTAATTCACTAATGATATTAGTGTCACAAAGATTATTCATCCTTGTCTTCAGTAAAAGGATTGTCGCGGTCGCTTCTTAGTGGTATCTCTAAGCTATAATTTTCTTCGCTACATAACTGCTGAAGTTCTTTAAAGACTTGAGCTAGAGATGTTTTCGCAGCTTTTTGTCGCCAGTTTAAAAATTCACTGAAAAGTTCAGGATCTACAATTGCAGCTACTAATTCCTCTTCGGTATAGATTAGCTGAGGTTCAAGACTTGTCGCATTAATTACTGAGGGTAGCTGTTTTTG
Organism: Nostocales cyanobacterium HT-58-2; assembly: GCA_002163975.1. Classification (GTDB taxonomy): domain Bacteria; phylum Cyanobacteriota; class Cyanobacteriia; order Cyanobacteriales; family Nostocaceae; genus HT-58-2. The sequence goes on from CP019636.1 coordinate 2,572,360, forward strand.
GGCTTCTTCAAGTGTCCATTTCATTCTAAAAATCCCCATGGTTTGGAAGCATTTCATATAGAGACTTTTCTGAAGTTAGCTTATTTTCCCAACCAAATGAAAAAACGAGATTCCCGACTTAATCTAAGCCAATATTCCTCAACATTAGCAAGCATAGTCAGTTTCCCAGTTCGTGCTAACGACTTCAACCACCAGTTTAATAAATTTTCTTCTGTAGTTGCCTATTATTTATACTGTAAATAGTTCGAGTCACTGTTGGTTTTGTAACCAAACTGCTAAGTCGGATATTTCAGAAAAATCAAACAGCGCATCGCTTAAATCATCTAGCTGGTTAATCGACAGTGCTTGAAGCTGTTGCTGTAATTCAGAAGAAATTGTGCCAAATCGCCGTGAAAGTTGGCGAGTCAGGGTTTGTAGCTTTCCTTGCTTGGCACCTTTTTCTAGTATTTCTTGATAAATAACTGACTCTTGCATTAGTTCCTCCCTTAAATACTGGCGAATGAGTTGTTGATCGAATTTCAAGCCAGCTAGCACTTCTGTGCAAGCTGTGATATTTTGCTTTTGTTCTGGTTCTTTAATTTTATCTATTTCTACAGCAACTTGTTCTAGCAAACCTGCTGGTGCATCTGTGGAAGCCAATACTGCTAATGGTAGCAGTGCAGGGTTAGACAGAAGCGGTTTTGGGTCTTGCTCCTACAAACGTATAATTCTATATCCATGTCTTGTATTCCCAACAGCAAGCTCATTGATGTAAACAGCAGGGGAATCTGTTTGTTTTAGAAAAATGACTACTTGTTCGATGGAGCATTCGTATTTTCGATATGTTCTCAACCAGTAATCGAGCATCCTCACAGGGAGAGATGGTTTTGATTTAGGAACAGTTTGGAATTCTAAATGAAGGATACTGCCTAGTTCTGGTAGTTGGAATAAAGAATCAGAACGGATTGGTTCTACGCTTAATTCTGTGGGTAAAACCTGAATACTTGTTTCTGGACAGTTAAGCAACCATTGTACAAAAGGTAATGGATACTCAGATGTCAAAAATCGGCAGATATTGTCGTATGCCAAGGGTATTTATTCAAAATGTACAAAACAGATTTTAGTACAAATCCAAACGTAGGATGTGTTAGGCGCAGCCGTAACGCATCTATTCCTTAAGCACCATGAATTATGCAATCGCCCTACTTGCCAATGCATGCTATCTTACGGTTAATTATTTTCATCTGGAAAGCATGGGTTACGCTTCGCGCTCCCCATCCTAACAATAGTTCATTTTCAATCTCTTTTCTAGCATACAAAAGATATGTCTTATCCAAATGTAGGATGTGTTAGGCGCAGCCGTAACGCATCTATTCGTTAAGTACCGCGAGTTACGCGCTCGCGCTACTTGCTAATGAATGCTATCTTACGGTTTATTATGTGTATTGCTGTGCTATCTAAATGCAACTTCCTGCATTATTAATGCATCAGTTTGCATTGCAAATGCATTCATTTGTATTGTTATTGCATTGGCTTGCACTGCTAATGCAATAGTCTGCATTGCTATTGCATCAAAATGTGAAAATGTAAGATAGAAAGTGCGAAGCATAACTTATGCTACTTAAACAAATGCAATAGTCTGCATTGCTATTGCATCAAAATGTGAAAATGGAAGATGGAAAGTGCGAAGCATAACTTATGCTACTAAAACAATTGATGCGTTAGGCGTAGCCGTAACGCATCCTACAAAAATTCTGTCTGCTTAGAAAGTTTCAGTGTTCACTTCTAACCCGATTATTAGCTTCTGCTAAAATAGAAGCCATTGCCTGAGAGTCTATATGTTCATTAGATTCAGATGACGGATCTGCTGCGAGTATTTTATTTCTTATAGAGATACGACGCTCAGGGTCAATGCCGTTAAAGGTTGGTGGTAACCAAACTCGAACGACTAGTAGGACCGCCATAACGAGCAAAAAGGCACAAGAGGCTAAAATCTGGGTCCAGTGTGCTTCCAGCACTCCCCGCACAATCACTTCTCGTAGAACAGATACGATAGAGACTTCTACTGCGACACCTATAGATATTCGTTGCTCTTGTAAGTAAATAATCAGCAGTCGAAATAACTCAACTAAAATCAACAAAAACAGAATATCTGAGGTGACAACTTGAAAATTCAGGGGAGGTAGTAGCGAATAGAACATGGCTCGCAACTGAATTGTCATGAAGCTGAATAGACCAATACATAAAGAAATCACAAGTAAGTCTTGGATAGCTTCAAGACACCGCACAAGACTATTTCGATTTAAGCATGTGTTCAACCATGCGTATCGATTTGTTGATGGCTTCTCAAGAGGCTCTTGCATATATGCTCCTACCAGACAGATTATTGTAAAGTGCTGTTGAAAAATTAGTACTGACTGCCGGACTTGCGGTGATGCATTGCAGTCATCCCTGCAACCTGTAACATTTGACCATTATTAACAGTGGCATACACAACCCAATGATCACCACAGTCCATCCGGCTGTTGACAGTGCAATCCAAATAAGCAAGAGCATCGCTGAGGATGGGACAGCCATTTTCAGCGGTTTGAGTTGCCAAGCCAACAAAGCGGTCTTGCCCTGGTGTAAAGGGTTGAAGGAAGTGTCGCCTCAGGTTCATACCTTCTTTGAGGATATTCAGAACGAAATTCTCTCCTGTATGCATTAAAGATTCAATCGCTCTATCTTTAGCAACTGCAACTGTCAAACCAGGGGGATTAAAGCTAGACTGAGTGATCCAAGAAGCTAGCATAGCACTGCTGAGATCTCCGCGTTTAGCAGTAACCACACACAGAGGTCCAATAATTCGCCCCATAGCTTGTTCTGTGCGGTCAATTTGGGAGTCACTGACGGGTTGTCGAGGAGCACGAATTTTCTTCGCTTTTTTCAAGGCTTGAGCAAAGTCAGTTCCAGCTTCTTTACACTGTTGTAAGATGACATCAGTAGGTTTGAACTTCACGCGAATTGTGTCAAAGCCAAAGTGATAGCCCGCAGATTGTAATTTGGTTTCAATCTCATCAACTGCTTCTCCACTCCAGCCATAGGAACCAAAGACACCCGCTAACTTGCTTTTAGCAGCAATTGAAAGCACTATACCCAAGGCAGTTTGCACTTGCGTAGGCATATGTCCGCCTAAGGTAGGAGAACCAATGATAAATCCATCGCATTTTTCTACAAGCGCCTGAATTTCAGTTGGATGAGTAAATTCACAGTTAATGAGTTCTACCCCTACACCTGACTTGCTTATCCCCTTGGCGATCGCCTGTGCCAAAGTTGCTGTGTTACCATAAGCGGACGCATATATCAATGCCACAGTCAAGTCTTTGTCTTTCTGTTGTTGATTCCACTGGCGATAGTCATGAGTGAGTCGGCTTTTGCTATATCGTACAAGAGGGCCGTGACCAGGGGCATAAAAATTGACTGATAAAGGAGTAAACTTGTCAAGCGCTATTTCCACCTGCCGGAACTGAGCAGCATGAAGGCAATCATAATAGTGTCGTCTGTCTTCGTCTAGACGTTTCCAACCTTCATCAAAAATTTCATCTCCACAAATATGAGTACCGAATAGTTTATCGGTAAATAGAATGCGAGTTTGCTGGTCGTAAGTATAAAGCTCATCAGGCCAACGTGGCGTGGGCACAGTAATAAATTGCAGTTTATGACCTTGACCTAAATCCAGAACTTCGTCACCCCTGGCAACATTTATTCTTAGCTCTCGTTCTGGAAAAGCTATACGCAGAGCAACTGCACCAGCCTTTGAGCAGATAAAGGTGATTTGAGGGGCGAACTCTAGCAATGCCTTCAATGTTACACAGCGATTTGGGTTAACATGACCCAAAATTACGTAATCAAGATATCTTAAATCAAGGTGCTGTTGTAGTTCGCGCAGATAAATCTCTGTAAAAGATTCTCCAGGCGGGTCTAAAATAGCTGTTTTCTCAGCTTGGATCAAGTAAGAATTGGCAGTCGTACCCTTTTGGAGCGAGTATTCGACTTCAAATTTTAGTCTGTCCCAAGTGCGCGATCGCAGCACAGTTGTGTCAGTACCAATCGAGGCGACTTGAACATCGCGTAGTTTTGTGTATGTCATATTCCTTCTGACTCCTGATTTCTCTCTAGTAATGATTGCCAACTTTGCGATGATGAACCGCAGTCAGAGCATCGGGTTTAGAGACGCGACCTACGGAGACAGTAGCGTAAATAGTCCAGTGATCACCGCACTCCATACGGCTTTTGACTTCGCACTCCAAATAGGCAAGGGCATCTGCCAAAATAGGACAACCATTGTTTGCTGAGTAAGTTTTGACTCCTTCAAAACGGTCAGCACCAGGAGAAAAGCGCTGGAGGAAGTGCTTCATCAATCTTTGATAATTGCCTTCTTCTAAAACGTTCAGAACAAAGCAGTCACCTGGATGCAGCAAAGATTCAATAGCACGGTCACGAGCGACCACAACTGTTATTCCCAAAGGTTTGAAGCTAGCTTGTGCTACCCAAGAAGCTAACATCGCACTGCTGAGATTGCCCTTTTGAGTCGTGAGGATGTAGAGCCCAGAACTTAACCGTCCCAAGGCTTTTTCTAGCTCAGAATTGATGGCTTTGATTTGCTTAATATTGCGATCGCGGGACAATGACTGCCCCATGTCTGTTCCTGCTTCTTCACACAAATGGTATGTGGCATCATTGGGTGTCTCCTTCAGCACAATTGGTGAGAAGGCAGGAGTGAGCCCTAAGTCTCGGAACTGATTGAACAGTAAATAAACAGATTCACTATCCCGACCTCCAGATTCAAATACACCAATCAACTGCTTGGCTTTGGCAGCAGCTAGGATAGTACTGATGGCAGCCTGAGCAGAAGCAGCGGTTGATCCTGTCATTGATGGAGTGCCAATCACCAATCCCGAGGCAATACTTACCAATTCTCTAACATCTTGGGGATCAGCTGACTTCAAATCCATCATTTCCACTGCCACACCTGTTTTGGTGATCCCGTGGGCGATCGCTTGAGAAAGACGATCACTATATCCGTAATCAGACATATAAAAAACAGCAACTGTTGTTTCTGCCTTTGCTTGCTCTTGACTCCACTGACGATAACGATCTACCAGTTCGGTAACATTGTGATGAAGTAGAGGACCGTGACCTGTGGCAATGGTTGCAATTGGCAATTCACTCATCCGCTTGAGAGCAGACAGGACTGAGCGAGCATTTGGTCTCATCAGACAGTCATAATAGTACTGAAAATCTTCTTCAATTAAATCTAAATCCTCATCAAAAGTATGGTCGTCACAATAGTGCATACCAAAGGCATCACAAGTGTATAGGATTTGCGTTTTGGTATCATAGGTGAATATTGTGTCAGGCCAATGCAGATTAGGTGCAATCACAAATTCTAGGATATGTCCGTTACCCAAATCCAGGCGATCGCCATTTTTCACAATGAGTTGTTTGAACGGCTGATGAACCCAATTTTCTAGGAACTGGATTGCCACTTTTGAAGCAACAACTGTGACCTGGGGAGCCAGTGCCAGTAACTCTTTGACCAATCCACTGTGGTCTGGTTCTGTATGGCTAACAATGAGATAATCTAGCTTTGCTGGGTCAATCAGTTCTAATAGAGTGTCCAGATACAGTTGGCGAAACTTTTCATGAGAAGTATCAATTAAAGCTGTTTTTTCGCTCTTTATTAAAAATGAGTTATAGGTCGTACCATTTTGGAGTCCAAATTCAATATCGAAGCGATCGCGATCCCAATCAAGACAGCGAATCGCTGTTGTACCAGGGATCATTTCGATAGACTGCATTGTTAATCTGCGTTGACCTTGTTCAGCAAGTGCTATCATTTGGAGTCTCCTGTGCAACTCTATACAGTGTGTATTGCTTGATAAAGTTTTTTATGTTTCTGTAAAGAACTATATTGATAAATTAGAAAAATTACAACGCTAGTTTCATATAATTTTTCTTTATTTATCATAGAAACAACTTAACTGTTGTTGCTTACCAAGTGTCTGCACTTGGGCATTGCTAGTATAGGTGCAAAATTCAGTGTAAGCGAGTTTTATTTATATAGCCGTGACAGAGGTAATAATCATTTAGGCGTTGCTGAGTAATGGGATCATTGAGGCTGACGCGGTGACATGATGATTCTTACTGATACAAATTTCAAAATCATGCCGCAATTATGCAACGCCATTATTTAAAAGGCATCTCCCTTCGGGGAACGCAGGCGACTGCTGAAAGGGTTCCCCAGCATAAAGGAGCCAGTCGCACAGGAAGGACCTTCCGACTTGAGCGGACTGGCGTCAAGTGGCGTTTTCCCGACTTAGGTATCCGGCGTTGGAAACCTTCCTGGAGCACCGTAGTTTCTTTCGGAAAGGCACCCTCCTCCGAACTGCTCGCTGTCTCACCGCGTCCGGTGTGTCTTTCTGAGGCTGAGAATGATGCAACTTAAAGGCACATTAGCTTAAAAGTCGCCAGGGCTAGTATAAATAGAGACTATACAAATATCCTCTAAGGTATGCGGAGCTTCTCCAGGTTTGCTCTTGAATTCTCTTTTTTACTTGTTTTTTTGTTACAAATCTTAACATCTTCCTTTCAATGAATTCTTAACTGTCTTATCTGTCCTTGCGTCCTTAGAAAAATGGTGAGAACATACAAACAGTTTAATATAAGGTTAAAAACACATTTACCAGTGATAAGGTTACTGTGATTGCTAAAAACATCGTTGCTAAAACACCAAAACCGTATCTCAGACAAATTCAATCGAAAACCCTAAGCATAGATGAATCAGAGTTTAGTAAGTATGTTGCAACCGTAGAAGACAAAATTCCACCAAGATTGCAATTATCTGCATGGTTACAATTTTTATTTTGTGAGAGAATAATATTTGGGAGGTATATAAGGGTGACCGCTTTTTACCAAGAAAAATATTTTATTGTCAATGAACCCCAAACTCATCTCATTAACACTTGTTTATTAACGAAGGTTTGGGTGACTGACCTTTGCTCCGTGTTCTTCAATCGCTTACTAATTGTGAATAAAGGTTGTATTCAAGACTGATTTAGATGTGCTGGTATCAGAACAAACGCATCTTGTCAACAAGAACATCGCTTATTAACAATGTTTTAAGTGATCCCCTGAACCTTTGAAAAACCAATTAAACAATAAATTCTTGTTCTTGCATTGTCATCTGTAATGACTCACACTTGTGGTGAGATATGCAAAATACACAGTTGTATCAATTTCTTGTGTTACGGTCTTGCATTTGCTTATGCCTTGTAGACACTCCACCATTTGCACCCAAATACTGGACATATACATAGTTCAACTAATCGTAGGCATTGCAGGTTAATGACATTGCATTCATGAGTTTAATTGTTGCATCATTTTCCAGACCAACCCTAGCCTCTATTTTTAATACGTAGAGGTGAATAGGAGCTTGACTTTATGGTATTGACTTCCCAAAAGTTTTCTTGACCTTAAACGATATCAGCGAGCTTGGACCCATTGCTATTACCCATACAATTATTCTCGTTGTTTCACCGAGTAAATAGCACATGAATCAAAGCGTGTCATTATCTGTTTCATTACAACAGATTTCCCCTGAACAGACTTCGGACTTTGACTATAGTGCTCTGGATACTGTAACGTACATGGCAGTCCAGCAGTACACGAGCGAAATTAAGGCTCTGATGCGCCGTAGCGCTCAAGATGTCATCGAGCTTGGTCAGAAGCTGATTGAGGTAAAGCAGCATCTGGGACATGGGAACTTCAGGAAGTGGCTCAAATCTGAGTTTAATTGGAGTATATCAACAGCCACCAAATTTATGCAGGTTGGGGAGCAATTCAAATGTGTAAATTTTACACATTTGAAGATCACTGCCTCAGCCCTCTACCTCCTAGCTGCTCCCTCCACACCACCAGAAGCTAGAGCAGAAGCCCTAGAAAACGCTCGTTGTGGTGAGAACATGACCTACACCAAAGCCAAGGATATTGTCCTACGATATAAAAAAGTGGTTTTGTCCAACCTTGACAAGACAGATATTGTTGATGTTGCTGTGCAAAGCGCAAACAGCGAGTCTTTTCAATCTCTAAAACCAATGCAGCATCAAGCTTCAGATACTTGCTTTGCACCAGAGGTTTTGGCTACAGAAGTAGAGACACAAACGTATTTACTATCAACAGAAGATAGCAACCAGCAGATTGCAATTAGCTCCAAGAGAGATAAAGATGAACTTGACGACACCATAGAAACATCAGCCAGTATGTTAAATCAAGCCACAATTACCGACAATACGTTGGACGCATTGACTATTGAAATAGCGAATCGCATCAGCAACTGGACCCCAGAGCAACTGGCTTTAGTCATCAACAAGTGTGTGAATGATGTATTGAGTGACGAAGATCTGGAACTTGTCATTACACAAGCTCAACAAGCACTGCAGCAGAGGCAACAATTAAGGAATTCTATGAGTTGAGGCTCCCAAACAACTCCACAAGCATTGGATAAAAGTAGACTTTCAAGGCAACAAATAGTCATATCAATAGTCCTCGGTTAGGGATTCAGTAGTACGAACAACAGAAAAAGGTAAAAGGTTCTTTTGTGAAAAGTGCCATAGACTCATGGCAATTATTAAACAAACTACAAGTTGCGTGCGATCACAATCAAAATTTGTTCCTCGAATTGTGCTGAGTGCGTTATCAATACCTCAGCTAGTAACCATTCCACACAAGACTCAACATGAACCTCCAAATATTATTCAAACGTTCGCATCGATGGACGTTTGCTCTGATTGTTGCTGTCGGTACCATTGCAGGTACAACAGCTTTTTATAAAATATCCCAATTAAAAAAGACCAGTAAGGCAACGACAGTTGCGCAAGCTCCCCCTACCATCCGGCAAATCACCGCTCTCGGACGACTAGAACCAATAACTGAAGTTATTAAACTATCCATACCTGCAACATTAAGCAATGACCGTGTGATGAAACTAATGGTGCAACGGGGCGATCGTATAAAAGCTGGTCAGGTCATAGCAATTATGGATGCACAAGCTCGTCTGCAAGACGCCCTACTTGAAGCACAAGCACAAGTCAAGGTATCACAGGCAAATCTGGCAAAAGTGAAAGCTGGTGCAAAATCTGGAGAGATAACAGCTCAACAAGCTGAAATTGTTCGCATTCAGCAACAGTTAAAAGGTGAAATAGCAAGCCAACAAGCTACGATTGATCGCTGGCAAACTGAGGTCAGAACTGCCGATGCTGACTACAATCGCTATTTATCGCTATATAAAGAGGGCGCGACCTCTGCTTCGGAGCTAGACCGCAAGCGGCTTGCTCAGGAAACAGCCCAGGCACAGCTTAACGAAGCTAAAGCTAAGCAAGACCAAAGTGCAGAGACACTGCAAGAACAAATTAGACAAGCTAAAGCTACCCTGGACAAAATTGCTGAGGTACGTCCGGTTGATGTCCAGGAAGCTCAAGCTGAGGTAGAAAAGGCTATTGCTACAGTTCAAAAGGCTAAAGCTGAACTGGCTGAGGCATATATCCGTGCACCAATAACAGGTCGTATTCTCAATATTTACGCCAAACCGGGAGAAGTCGTTGGCGAAAAAGGCATCACTGACTTGGGACAAACTGATCAAATGCAAGTTGTGGCAGAGGTATATAAAACAGACATCAATAAAGTTCGTGAAGGTCAACAAGCAATCATCACAAGCGAATCATTCCCTGGTCAAGTGCGTGGAAGTGTCCGCCTTATTGGACTACAAGTGCTTCAACAAGAAATTACCAGTGGTAAACCAGGAGAAAATCTTGATCGCAAAGTTATTGAAGTGAGGATTCGACTAAATCCAGAAGATAGCCAACGGGTTGCTAATTTAACCAACTTGCAAGTACAGGTTGCCATTCAACCAAATGTACCATTAGCTAACAGTCGGTAAACACTCGGTATCAATGAATTTATGCTTCTTAAATTATTCCGTAAAACGCCGTTAGCCTGGCTGCAAATGAGTCGCCAAAAGACACGTCTGCTAGTTGCCACAGCAGGAATTGCCTTTGCAGATTTGCTTATGTTTGTCCAACTTGGGTTTCAGGATGCACTAAATGATTCCCAACTTAACTTTTATACTAAACTTCAAGGGGATTTATTTTTAGTCAATAAACTGTCTGATAATCTGACATCTTTTAAAAATTTCTCCAGAGATAATCTGTATCAAGCAGCAGGCATTAACGGTGTAGCGTCCGTTGGCTCACTATATACTGCTCAGGTAACGTGGCGAAATCCAGAGAACCAAAGCAGCCGTCTAATTCAGATTTACGGCATTGATCCGAGTCAGCCAGCATTTAAGATGCCGGAAGTAAATCAACACTTGGATGAACTTAAGTTATTAAATCGAGCACTGTTCGACAAAGCCGGAGGACTTCCCAAGCTTGGTGATATTCCAACATTGCTCAAAAAGGAGAATCCGCTCTCTGTTCAGATCAATAATTTTGAAATTCAAATTGTAGGATTATTCGCCCTCGGTTCCTCATTTGCTGCTCAAGGCAGTGTCATCACCAGTGATTCTACCTTTTTGCGACTTTTTCCTGAGCGCCAAGCTGACAGAATTGATGTAGGTATCGTTAAAGTCAAATCAAACGCAACACTTAAGCAGATACAAGCCGATTTGCAAGCAATTATGCCGGATGACTTGCTAGTGCTGACCCTTGATGAATTCAGTGCTCGTGAACGCGATTATTGGACAAAAGACTCTCCCATCGGTGTCATCTTTGGCTTAGGTGTAGTGCTTGGCTTTTTAGTTGGGATAGTGATTGTCTATCAAATTCTCTACACTGATATTTCTAATCATTTGCCAGAATACGCTACCCTCAAGGCAATGGGCTACAGTGAGCTATATTTCATCGGAGTTGTTATTCAAGAGGCTCTCATCTTTGCAGCTTTGGGCTTTGTGCCAGGATTTTTACTCTCTACAGGACTTTACACTATTACTCAGTCCGCGACGCTTTTACCAATTGCTATGAAACTAAGTCGCGCGACATTGGTGTTAGTGTTAACTATTATCATGTGTATAGGAGCAGGAGCGATCGCCTTGCAGAAGTTGCAGCAAGCTGATCCAGCCGACATTTTCTAGGAGAATATTTGAAGATAGTTTTGTTCTCTTTCACAGTCACAGAGTTGTATTTACAGCTGGGAAGATTTACAGTTGTGAATTACTACACAACGATACTAAAGTAGTTTTTCTGGAACTAAGTAGGCGGACAGAATTTTTTGTAGGATGCGTTAGCCTTGTGTAACGCATCAATCGCATGGGACAGCATGGGTACTCTCTGCTAACCCATCCTACATTTATTCACGTCGAGCTACTTAGAAGGTCCAGTTATAATTACAATTTCACGAGTATAGATGTCAAGATGGATATCAAGTATTTGATATCAAATCAAGCCTGTTTATAAAATTTTCCTTGACCAAAATAGCCGTTGAGGTTATGAACTTAGTCTACGTTTCACATCTTGCATCCATTCAATCACTTCTTCTGTAAGAAATTACCCTTCAAAAAGTTGATCTTCCGTCAGGACACGCTGAGCCAACTCCGATACAGGCTACTAGTTTAAATGAGTTTGAAATGATGAATAAATTTAGACAAAACAAAACGTTTTATCTTTTTACTAATCTTGAATTTCAAGAGAAATATTTTTTGAGTACAGTTACTGTGTATTATTAGCAATATTTCATTTTAAATTTTGTATTTTTTTTATATTTTTATTATTGACTTTACTTTAGGAATAGACAATAATTGTTCGCAGAGACAAGAGGTGTAATAAAGCTCTATCACCTTCATTATTCAAAAAAACTCCAAAAAAACAAAACAATAGAGATACTAAATAAATATGTGCAGAGACATCAAAATATGCACAGAAAAGAATAAAAACTTTTCACATATAAGAGAGCTAGTTAAGTATAGACAATGAAATAGTCATTGGTGACATGAAAGTAAAAAATGCTGAATATGAAAATATCAAAAGCCAAAACTAGTTTCAGGTCTCAATTCAATAAGTCCAAAAAAATATTGCAGATAATGGGAAATAACATTATTCTTACAAAAATAAAACGGCATAATAAGCTGATAATGTCTGTGCTTGAATTTGATGACATTGTATTAGTCTGCCGTAATACTCTCAGGTTCGTTCTTATTGGTATTATTTTACTTTGCTTGTTTGCGAGCAGGTGAAAGTTACCTCTATTGTTTCTATTTTTTGAGTGGAACATACACATTACTAAATTGGCAATGACAGTTCTTAGTTATGTAATGCGTGTTTACCTCTTCGTTTCCCATTTTTTCGAACGAATTTCTATAGACTCACAGTGGAGACATTGCACACTAGATAACCTTGATTTATCCCTTTGTTATGCCACGCCCAAAGATTGCTCGTGTCTATATGCCCATCGATTTATCCTGCATTACAAGCGTTAGTTTACCAAAATAAGGAAATTTCTAAAAATGGTATTAAATCAGCAAAATTCTCACTCTTCTGACACTTGGTTGGCTGCAACTAAAGAAAGTTCAACAGAGGCTTCAACAAGTTTATCACAGCCGGAACCCATTCAAAATCCCGTCACAGGTGAGTGCTTGACAGTCCTTTGCTCTACTCGCGATAGCGATGGAGAGCGTCTCTTGCTTTGCTTTGACCTTCCACCAAAAACAAAAGGTGCTCCCTTGCACTACCATCTGACCATCACAGAGACGTTCGAGGTGTTAAACGGAGAACTTGAGATGGAGTTGAGTGAAAAAAGAAACAGAAAGACACTCCGTCCTGGAGAAGTTATACCAGTTCCCCCAGGTATGCATCATTCTTTCTGGAATGCATCTGACGAGTGGGTAACGTTTACAACCCTTGTACAGCCTGCAGCAGAATTTGAGAAGTTCATTAGAGGTATGTACAGTATGGCTCGGGATGGGGTCAGTGCTAATTTCTTACAATTTGCTTTGCTTGTCGAGAAATCAGACTCCATATTAGTTAACAAACCATTGTTTGTCCAAAAGCTAATTAGTGGAGTCTTGACCCCGATCGCTTACCTTCTGAGAGTAGAACAATCTCTAAGCAAATATTGGTCAGAAGTTGATCGCACAGAAGCTTGACCAAGCTTTTATGAGACAAAGGCTGCATCATTTGAGCCCACTTGCGCCCCCAGATAGATAACGGTTGGTTTGCTAAGTGTGAGGTAGTGTTTTTCTCATCAAGCTAAACAGAAGAAGCCACAGTATTACTTTAGTTTTTTGGGGTTGAGTGACTGAAAGTTCCGCTTCTCACCCCATTTTGAGAAACAACTCGTTCATTGATCAAATCGCTAAACTTGACAAGCTATGACAGTCCAAGAATTGAATACTAATACTAATGAGCAAGCGCCTGAGCTACCTGCGTTTTCTATAGTACACACAATCATAACGAATCTATTCGCATGGATTCCTCATCCAATTGGTGCTTTATTGCGACAATTAGCCTACCGTTTCATATTTGCTCGTATAGGTAAGGCAGTATACATTGAGTCAGGGGTTGATTTACTTGGAGCAAATTTAATTGAAGTTGGTAACGAAGTTGTCATGGCTCGGGATGTACGCTTGATAGTTACACCAAACAGCTTGTTACGTGTGGGCAACAAGGTTTGTTTGAATCGCGGTCTTGATCTGTCTACTATAGGTTCTAATTGCCTAATTGAGATTGGCGACGGCTCTTATATAGGTTCATATGTCTGCATAGCTGGTCCTGGAAATATAAAAATTGGTAAAAATTGCTTAATTGCATCACATACAGGTATCTATGCTAACAATCATAGAGAGTATGGACTCAGTCGTGAAGGTATCGAAATTCAGGACAATTGTTGGATAGGCAGTGGAGTCAGTGTCTTAGATGGAGTGACTATTGGTCAAGGAAGTGTCATCGGTGCTGGCTCTGTTGTGACTAAAGATATCCCTCCCTACTCGGTAGCAGTTGGAGTACCTGCAAAAGTTATTAAATCCAGTAAGGGAGGCGTGGCTTGATAACTCCGTAGTGTTTTAGAAGGGCTATTTCATTCTCACAACTTGCTCTGTAAACCCTTCTAGAATTGTCATGAAGTTGATGGGAGTGAATATAGCTTAATGTTAAATTAATAATCTTAACATCTCTGCTACTTTAGAATGAAATAGCCCGGAATTAAATATTTTTGATATTAGAAAAAATAAAATTATTGGGCTTTCAGTTCAGAGAACTATGACTTTTGAAGATACAATTGCACAGCTATCCTAATTAATCAAGTCATTATAAATAGTAACAATAATGTTCGAGCATTGACTTAGATGTGTAACCATAGTCAAAAATTATTCTAGTCAAAAATTTTTCACAATTTACAAAGTTTTTGAATTAGTTAAGATGAATAACGATGCAGACATTCTTAGTCACTGGTGGAATTGGTTTTATCGGCTCTAACTTCATTTTGAAGGCTAGCAAAGAGCGATGGGCTAACATTATTAATCTAGACAAACTAACCTATGCTAGCAATCCTCAAACCTTAATACAGTTGCAAGATAGTCCTGGATATCATTTTGTCCGTGGAGATATTGGTGATGCTGAGTTATTGAGTCATCTGTTAAAGCAGTATCAACCAGATGCAATTATTAACTTTGCTGCTGAGAGCCATGTTGATCGCTCAATTGTCAGTCCCCAGGATTTTATTCAAACAAATGTAGTAGGAACGTTCCAACTTTTAGAAGCGAGCAGAGCCTATTGGGAAAAACTATCCCCACAGAAGCGAGAGCAATTTCGTTTTCTTCACGTATCTACAGATGAAGTCTACGGCTCACTAGGTCCAACAGATCCAGCTTTTAGGGAAGATACACCCTATGCTCCTAATAGTCCCTATGCTGCGTCAAAAGCAGGCTCTGATCATCTTGTAAGAGCTTACTATCATACCTATGGTTTCCCCACTTTAATCACCAATTGTTCAAACAACTATGGTCCACGCCAGTTTCCAGAAAAACTGATCCCCTTAATAATTCTCAATGCCTTGCATAGTAAGCCTTTACCAATCTATGGTGATGGACAGAATATTCGAGACTGGTTATATGTCGTGGATCACTGTCAAGCTCTTTATCTAGTCTTGCAACATAGTCAAATTGGAGAAAGCTACAACATTGGTGGCAACAACGAACAGACAAACTTAACAGTCGTTGAGAAAATTTGTGCTATTCTCGATGAGTTAGTTCCTAAACCTAACTTTAACTACTCATCTTTGATGACTTTTGTGAAAGACCGCCCCGGACACGACCGACGGTATGCAATAGATTGCAGCAAAATTAGCCGAGAGTTAGGTTTTGAGCCAAAGGAAGACTTTAACAGTGGTTTATTGAAGACAATTCAGTGGTATCTGAGTCATCCAACGTGGGTAGAGCAAGTTCAATCAGGTGCCTATCAAACTTGGATTAAGCAAAATTATCAAGACAGAATAAAAGTACCATCACCAAGAGCAAGATCCTAAATCATCTGAGGAATCTATTATGAAGGGTATTATTCTAGCTGGTGGTTCTGGTACGCGGCTGTACCCTCTCACACAAATCGTGAGCAAACAGCTGATGCCTGTTTACGATAAACCAATGATTTACTATCCTCTGTCCACTCTCATGTTGGCTGGGATTCGTGATATTCTCATAATCTCTACACCTGCCCACTTACCACTATTCCAACAACTTCTACAGGATGGTAGGCAGTGGGGTCTCAAGTTTACCTATGTTGAACAACCTAGACCTGAAGGCGTAGCGCAAGTATTCATTTTAGGTAAAGATTTTATTGGTAACGATCCAATTTGCCTCATTCTAGGCGATAATCTCTTCTATGGGAACGGTTTAGTTGAGGTGTTGACTCGTGCTGCTAAGTTAGATGAAGGCGCACTCATCTTTGGTTATCGAGTAGCTGAACCTCAACATTACGGAGTGGTTGAATTTGATGCAACAGGGCAGGTATTATGTCTAGAGGAAAAGCCCCGTGTTCCCAAATCTAATTATGCTGTGCCTGGTATTTATTTCTACGATTCTCAAGTTTGTGAGATTGCGGCCAGGCTGAAACCCTCTAGTCGTGATGAGCTAGAAATTACCGACTTGAACCATGTTTATCTGCGTCAAGGGCAACTCAGAGTTGAGCTTTTGGGTCGAGGCTACGCTTGGTTAGATACAGGTACCCATGAATTTCTTCATCAAGCTTCTAGCTTTATTCAAACCCTAGAACAACGACAGGGTTCCAAAATAGCTTGTATCGAAGAAATTGCCTACCGCCAAGGATATATTGATGCAGAACAACTCTATCGACTTGCTAAACCATTGTCTAAAAGCAGCTATGGGCGTTATCTAATAGACCTTATTGATCATGATATTCATACTGCTCAGGTTCAGCAGGTAGATCGGATTATCCCATTTCATGAAATAGCTAATACAAATAAAGCCTCTTAAATAGTAAGAGGAAACCCTCAATATATGGAGAAATGTATGGGCAACTATAGATTGCTACAAGCCGCTCGAGGTGAAGTCCTAGACCGCCCTCCTGTGTGGGTGATGCGTCAAGCTGGTCGCTACATGAAAGTCTATCGAGATTTGCGTCAGAAGTACCCTTCTTTTCGGGAGCGATCTGAGAACCCTGAGCTAGCTGTGGAAATTTCTTTGCAACCTTTTTACGCCTTCAAACCTGATGGTGTGATCATGTTCTCAGACATCCTCACGCCATTGCCTGGTATTGGTATTCCGTTCGACATTATCGAAAGTAAGGGTCCAGTATTTGAGCACCCAATCCGAACCCAGGCGCAAATTGATGCTCTTACTCCTCTTGATCCCGAAGTCTCTTTGCCATTTGTGCGTCAGATTCTGAAGACGCTACGTCAAGAGGTTAATGATCAAGCCACTGTCTTAGGCTTTGTTGGGGCTCCTTGGACCCTCGCTGCCTATGCTATTGAAGGTAAAAGCTCGAAAGACTATGCCATCATCAAAGGTATGGCTTACTCACAGCCAGCGATGCTGCATGAATTTTTAGGGAAACTTGCAGACGCGATCGCCATCTACGCCCGCTACCAAATTGATTCTGGTGCACAAGTTGTGCAACTATTCGACTCTTGGGCAGGGCACCTCACTCCTGAAGATTTCCAGACGTTTGCTCTGCCCTACCAGCAACGAGTCGTGCAACAGGTTAAAGCAACACATCCAGACACGCCTCTTATCTTGTACATCAACGGCAGTGCTGGGATATTAGAACTTATGGCACAGTCTGGCGTAGATATCGTTAGTGTAGACTGGACTGTAGATATGGCAGTAGCACGACAGCGACTAGGACCAAATATTGGAGTGCAAGGAAATATAGACCCGTGTGTGTTGTTTGGTCCCAAAGAGATTATTCGCGATCGCATCCTCGATACTGTACGTAAAGCTGGGAACCAAAGACATATCCTCAATCTTGGTCATGGAATTTTACAGAACACGCCAGAAGACAATGTTGCTTTCTTTTTTGAGACTGTAAAGCAGTCCCATTACTTATTAAATGACTTGAACTAAGGTATATGACTCAACTCGACTCGACTTTACTGAGCATTTCTCATCCTTCTCGCACTCTCCATATCGGTTCTCGTGAGAGTCAGCTCGCTTTAATACAAACTTACGATGTACGAGGAAAACTTCAAAAACACTTTCCTGAGCATACGTTTGAAATCTGCACAATGTCTACTAAAGGCGACAAAATTCTGGATGTTGCCCTAGCCAAGATTGGTGATAAAGGCTTGTTTACCAAAGAGCTAGAAGTTGGTATGCTTCGGCATGAAGTTGACTTTGCTGTTCATTCTCTCAAGGACTTGCCAACTCGGTTGCCAGAGGGGTTAGTTCTGGGAGTTGTCACAGAACGGGAAAATCCAGCTGATGCTCTTGTGGTTCATGCCAAGCATCAAGATAAGCAAATTGAAACTTTGCCAGATGGGGCTGTCATAGGTACCTCTTCACTACGACGTCTGGCTCAGTTGCGTCATCACTTTCCCCATTTGACATTTAAAGATATTCGAGGAAACTTAAATACACGACTGCAAAAACTTGATGCTGGCGAGTATGACGCGCTGATTTTAGCAGTCGCTGGATTGCAACGTTTGGGAATGAGCGATCGCATTCATCAAGTTCTGCCACCTGAAGTTTCCTTATATGCGGTAGGACAAGGAGCCTTGGGTATTGAATGTCGTGCTGATGATGTAGAGGTGCTATCAATACTCAAAACTATTGAACATATACCAACACGCGATCGCGTGTTGGCTGAACGTGCTTTTTTACGAGAATTAGAAGGCGGTTGTCAAGTACCAATTGGCGTTAATAGTCAGCTTAACGGAGATACACTCACATTGACGGGAATAGTCGCTAGTTTAGATGGTCAGCGGTTGGTGAAAGACACTGTGACTGGAACTGCTAATCAAGCAGAACAACTGGGTATTGAACTAGCTCAAAGTTTACGGCAACAAGGAGCTCAAGAAATTTTGGAGGAAATTTTTCAGACAGTCCAACGAGACTAAAAAGTTTGCTTATGAAGACTTGGTAGGCGAAGACTTAAGGATGAACTACGTCACAACATCACTCGCCTAACCATTCCTAACCATCAGTGAAACAAAGCCCTCCAATAGTTAGTTTTTTCCTTTTGAGTAGATAAACTCTATGTTTCCAAATCACCGACCCCGTCGCCTTCGGAGCCATCCTCAACTACGTCGGATGGTACGTGAGACTGTCTTGACAACTAGTGATTTCATTTATCCCCTCTTTGCCGTACCTGGTGAGGCAATTGCTAAAGAAGTTAAATCCATGCCTGGCGTCTATCAGTTGTCGGTAGACAAAATTGTGGAAGAAGCTAAAGCAGTTTACGACCTTGGTATCCCTGGAATTATCCTGTTTGGCATTCCTGAAGATAAAGATATAGAAGCAACTGGTGCATGGCACGACTGTGGTATCGTGCAAAAAGCTGCCACTGCTGTGAAAGAGGCTGTCCCAGAATTAATCATCATCGCTGATACCTGCCTGTGTGAATACACCAGTCATGGACACTGCGGCTATTTGCAAGTTGGTGATTTAAGTGGGCGTGTCTTGAATGATCCAACGCTGGAATTGCTGAAAAAAACAGCAGTTTCTCAAGCTAAAGCGGGTGCAGATATCATCGCTCCTTCGGGGATGATGGACGGGTTTGTACAGGCTATTCGGGCGGGATTGGATGAAGCTGGTTTTCAAGACACGCCGATTTTATCGTATGCTGCTAAGTATGCTTCGTCTTACTATGGTCCTTTTCGTGATGCAGCGGAATCTACACCGCAATTTGGCGATCGCCGCACTTACCAAATGGACCCAGGTAATGCTCGTGAAGCCATTAAAGAAATTGAACTTGATATCACTGAAGGGGCTGATATGCTGATGGTTAAGCCAGCCTTAGCCTATATGGATATCATATGGCGCGTCAAAGAGGCAAGCAATTTACCAGTTGCCGCGTATAATGTCTCTGGTGAATATTCCATGATTAAGGCTGCTGCGCTCAACGGTTGGATTGACGAAGAGCGGGTAGTCATGGAAACCTTGACTAGCTTTAAACGGGCTGGTGCTGATTTGATTTTGACTTATCATGCCAAAGATGCTGCTCGTTGGTTAGGTTGACAAATTCCTGCAAGGTAGAGGTATGACTGGCTGCGAATGCAGCCAGCTTGCAAAAGAAAATAAAGTAGTCACTATAGGACGACTTTTGGAATTTCCACGTCCTAACCAGTTCACTTGTCCACCTGACATTCATTGATAAATAGCACGACCATGAATAACATCAGCCGGAAACTTAGTCCTAGCGAAAGACTTTTTCATATACCTCATAATTCAGACGGCGCCATGATTATGGCATTTGTTGCTCGAATAGAAGGTGCAATAACACCTGATATTATGCAACAGGCTCTGCATTTTGTGCAAAAGCGTCATTTAACGCTTCAAATTCATATCGTTGAATTACCAGATGGTTCTTATTTTCAATCAGAGGGGACACCAGAAATTCCCTTACGTGTCATAGATAAACAATATGAGAATCAATGGATTGAGATTGCAGAAGATGAAATACACCAACCATTTCCTGTCAGCGAAGGTCCTCTTTGTCGGGTAACTTTTGTTCGTTCTTCTGAAAGTCATGGTATCAGTGAAATTATTGTAGCAATCCATCACATTATTTGTGATGCAATATCAGGATTGCATTTTATCGACCATCTTTTGTCTTATTGTCAGAAGATTACGGCTGGCGAACAAATATCTGAAGTCGCTACAATGAAAACATTTCCAAGCTTTGAAGAGCTACTGAGTCACAGTTCTCTTAGTAACAATAATGTTGAGAAGGCTCCAGGAAACTTTCACCAAGCAATTCAACCGCCATTAATTACTGAGTTTTTCGAGTCTCAAACGTCCCTAAGCGAGCTTCATACCTATTTTTTAACGCGAAGTCTCAGTCAGGAGATGACTGTTAATTTGAAAAACCGTTGTAGACAAGAGGGAACAACGGTACATGGTGCTTTGTGTGCAGCAATGTTATTTGCAGCCGCAAAAATTGCTCATGTTGATACGCCAGTAAATTTGTCCTGCGCTTCAAGTGTCAGTTTACGAAAATATTGTGAACCTCAAGTACCAGACGACTACTTGGCTTGCGTATCAGATGCTATGGCATACACTCACACCTTGGAAAGCAATACTTCTTTCTGGGATTTAGCGCGAGAAACGAAATCAAAAATTATTGATGCTATTAACAGCAAAACATTTGTTAATAGTGCAGAAGAACAGTCTGAGGATGTTCCAGATTTTACTGACAACGAGCAATTTAAGCAATTTAGAGAAATGATGCAACGGCTCATGGGGCGATATGCTTCAGTATTTATTGTAAATCCTGGACAAATAAAGATTACAGGCAAGTATGACAATATCCAAATTAAAGAGTTATATTTACCAATAGGTTTTCATGTAAATGGTCCTTGTTTTGGACTTAAGGTAGTGACTTTACATGAACAGATGTTTTTGACATTTTCTTATGTAGAACCTTTAATAAGTAAGAGAACTTCAGAAGTCTTTGCCGATTCTGTTATAGACATCATACATCAAGCTTGTCTACCTCAATCTTTTGACTTGAGTGGAGTAAATAAGATAGATAAAGAAAGTGCTTATCTACTAAAATCTTAATAATTCTCAAGTGAAATTTCAATTTTTCCCATTTTCCTAATCAGTCCTAATTACAGGTCATTCAGAGCAAGCAAATATGAGTATCACAGTTGTGGGTCTGAGTCATAGGACAGCATCGGTAGAACTTCGAGAAAAGCTGAGCATTCCAGAAACCAAGATCGAAAGTGTAACTGCACAATTGCTTGAGCTACCCCACATTCAAGAAGTTGCTATTATCAGTACTTGTAACCGACTAGAAATTTATGCAGTTGCCAAAGAAATCGAACAGGGAGTAGAACAAATTAGCCACTTTCTCTCAGAAGTTGGTCAAATTCCTCGCCATCAACTGCAACAACACTTGTTCATCTTGCTTAATGAGGAAGCTATACGACATCTGATTCGTGTTGCTGCTGGCTTAGAAAGCTTAGTACTAGGTGAAGGGCAAATTTCACACCAAGTCAAACAAGCTCACAAATTTGCACAAACATATAAAGGTCTGGGAAAACTACTTGACCGCTTATTCAAACATACACTAGCTGCAAGTAAGCGAATCCGCACTGAAATTCATATTGGGACTGGTGCTGTCTCTATTAGTTCAGCAGCAGTAGAATTGGCTCAGACGAAAGTACAAGACTTAGCAGATCACCGCATAACTATTATTGGTGCTGGTAAGATGGCGCGTTTGTTAATACGCCATCTCTTAGCAAAAGGTGCTGTTACAATCTCGGTTGTGAATCGCTCTCAAACAGGAGCAGAAAAATTAGCCAGTGAATTTCCAGATACTTCACTGCAACTGTATTCTCTCTCAGAAATGATGAGTGCGATCGCCCAATCAGATATTGTCTTTACTTGCACTGCTGCTACCGAACCCATTTTAGATCGGGTAAAAT
Source organism: Nostocales cyanobacterium HT-58-2 (assembly GCA_002163975.1). GTDB lineage: Bacteria > Cyanobacteriota > Cyanobacteriia > Cyanobacteriales > Nostocaceae > HT-58-2. The sequence goes on from CP019636.1 coordinate 2,594,467, forward strand.
TAGAAACGACACTGCCAGAACATCACTCCTTGATGCTATTTGATATTTCTGTGCCTCGCAACGTCAGTGCAGATGTCAGTGAGTTGGAAAAAACTGAGGTTTATAACGTAGACGATTTAGAAGCAGTCGTCGCCCAAAATCAAGAAACCCGTCGTCAAATGGCACAGAAAGCAGAAGTCTTCTTAACACAAGAAGTAGAAGCCTTTATGTTGTGGTGGCAATCGCTCGCATCCATACCCATAATGAACTGCCTGCGAAATAAAGTAGAAAATATTCGCACACAAGAGGTAGAAAAAACATTATCGCATTTAGGGACTGAATTTGCCGAAAAGCACCAAGAAGCACTGGAAGTTTTAACCAGAGGCATTATTAATAAGATTCTCCACGAACCGACTGTGCAACTGCGAACCCAACGGGATATAGAAGCCCAACGCCTTGCTCTGGAAGTTTTACAGTCGCTGTTTAACCTAGATCTTGCAGAGCAATACGATGCGATCGCCAAAACATCCAAATCTAGGTAATAGCCGCAACTGACAACTCATTTGCCTTATCCGGTTTTGGGGATTTCCCAGAGATTAGTCATCTGAGTAGACTTTTTCCCCTTAACAGCATAAATCAACCACAATTAGTTTTTCTATTAGGAGATATATGGCAACTTTTTTGATAACTGTGCCAGCCGTTTCCGGTACCATCCTTAATATGCTACCAGTAGCTAAAGCTTTAGCTGAGCGAGGTCACCGTGTTCTAGTACATACAGGAGAGCGTGCTTATGACAAGGTACAGGCAGCTGGTGCTGAGTTTGTCCCAATGCCCGAACATTGTAACCTTGTATCTCGGTTAAAAACTTCTTCAGTGCCTGTGCCTTGGTGGTGTCCTGGTTTTGCTCGTACAATTTGGCGCTTTCGAAGCGAGGTACTTGCAATCATCCCAGACATGGTTGCGGAACTTGAGCCCATTCTTAAACGGGAACAGGTAGATTGCATAATAGCTGACTGCGTTTGTTTCAGTGCAGCTTATTCAGCAGAAAGACTTGGTATTCCTTTCGTGACATTTACTTCATCATGGACGACGGCACTCAATGTTGATGGACTTCCCCCTGCGTACTTCATACCCTTACCACCTCGCGTTGTCCATGCTTTGACTGATTTCATCTTGCCGCTAGGTCAAACTCGTAAACAGCTCGGTTTACCTCAGCGTCCCAAAAATTCACCGTCTGAGTTGTTTTCTGTGTTAGCTTCCAAGCTGTTGAATTTAGTGACAATTCATCGAGAGTTTATACCCAGCAATCGACTTCAGGAAAACCAAGTGTTCATTGGTCCAACTGCTTTTGAAATGACTCGCACAAGCGATCGCCAATCCTTGGGAGCAAGCCTAGAGCCTGGTACGGTATTAGTTACCAGTACGACATCAGCCAACATGGACAAAGGTCAATTCCGTCATTTAGTGGAAGCAGTTGCTCAGATGGGTATTCCTGTGCTGGCAGCCTCTGGGAGCGCCACTGATCTTCCATCAGAACCTGGAAAAAACGTGCGTCTGGAACCTTTTGTGCCTTATGATGAAGTTTTTCCTTATGTTAAGGCAGTAGTGACACATGGTGGTCCTGGAACAGTGGCAAGGGCTTTGAGATATGGTGTACCCATGCTCATTATCCCCAACTTTGGAGACCATGTGCCTACAGGTGCCCGAGCAGCAGAACTTGGCTTAGCCTATTGTTTACCTAAAAACAAAGCGACTCCCAAAGCGATTCAGTCAAAACTCAAAGCTTTGCTAAAAGACCATGCACTACACGCTCGAGTCAAAGCTTTATCTGTTAAGCTACGTTCAATGAATTCTTCAGAACTGGCTGCAGATGCAATTGAGGGGATACTACCAAATTCAATGATGAAAGAAACCACAAAGGTAACGGAGCAAATCGCTTCAAGCTACTAAGTATTGGCAATTTTCCACTCATTGCTGATGAAGTGAGGATTAGGAGCGCAGATTTAATAAATCCGAAAGAATTTTCTGTCAGGGTGAGTTTTCCTGAGTATTTTGTTCTCGGACTCATCAAATCATTGCTTAAACTCGCTCCTATATCAACAAAGTTCAATTTTATTTGGTTTACATTGTCAAGTCATTGTCTATCTTCAAGATGTTGATAATATTATCTAACCTATCAAATATAAGTAGATCGACTAAATTGACGTAAGATGAGTTACGCTTCACTAACCCATGCTACCCTTTGCGATTAACGCTGTACTCAAAGGTCAATACATTCTACAAAAACTCTGTACGTCTGACTTGAAAAAGTACCTGAAGCAGGGAGCAGAGGAGATGAGAAACTGTTTTATGCTCCTAGTCTTCAAAAGCAGTTTCATCTACTGTAATAGATTACAACAAAAGAGAAAAAACATGACTCTAGATATAATTAACAGAGCAATTAAACAACCTCAAACTATTGAGCAACTTTCTAAAGAAACTGATTGCGCTGATAAGATAAACCCTGAAAAAAGCCAACCTCTTGAAACTCCTAAAACATTAAATTTCAAAAAGCCAATAATTTCTGTATTTGGAAGTACTGGCTTTATCGGCTCTAACTTTTGTCATTTCTATAAAGACGAAGTGATAAAAATCTCAAAAAATGATTATGAAACAAAATCACAAAACATACTTTATTTAATAAGCACAACTCACAACAACAATGTTTTTACTAATCCACACTTGGATATAGACACTAACTTAAAAATATTGCTCAATGTTTTAGAAAAATGTAAAGACAAAAAGATCGTATTTAATTTTATTAGTTCCTATGTAGTCTATGGAGATTGTAAAAAGGCAGCAAGTGAAAGTACTGTTTGTCATCCAAAAGGATTTTATAGTATTACAAAGAAATGCGCAGAAGATTTGCTTGTCTCGTATTGTAAAACTTTTGGTATTGTCTATAGAATTCTCCGTTTAGGAACTGTATATGGAAATTTAGAGAATAAAATAGCAGATAAAAAAAGAGCTTTATCTTATTTTATAGAAGAGATCAAAAACAACAGACCAATAGAATTGTATTATTATGGAAAAATGATAAGAGATTATATGCACATTAATGATATGTGTAGAGCCATATATCTTGTTATGGAGAGCGCTCCACTAAATTCTGTTATAAACATTGGTAGTGGAATTCCGTATCAGTTAAAAGATGTTATTTATCAACTCAAAACTATAATAGGTTCTCACAGTAAAATCAATTTATGTTCTGCTCCAGAATTCTACAAAATTACTCAACCTAAAGATATAGTTCTTGATGTTAATAAGCTAAAATTATTAGGTTTTCAGCCAACTGTTACTTTTGAAGAGGGTATGATGGAATTATGTAGTTAAGGAGTCAATAAGTTCTACAAAAAATCAGGAATTTTGTACCTTCAGGCTGAGTATACGGTACTCCACCAATAAATCAGGGAGATGGTAAAAAGGATGAGAGCTTCGCACTTCTGAACAAAGCTGTCTATCTGTAGTGCCCTATAGATGAAAAATGCAAACTAGTGGACAACAGAATTGACTTGCCTGTGCTCTAATTCTGAGAATTTTCCCCTAGATATTGAAACTTTCTATGTGTTGAGCAGGCTTCTTGGTAGTTTCAATATCACTATTACGTCAATCTATCTGCAGTATAAAGGAGACCAGCGATGACTTTAGTTACAGATAAAAAAGTCACCTTAGAAACAGAAATCCGTGATTTTTTAACATCGACTGCTAATAACTTTAATACTCTCAAATATCTCTACAACACAACACCAGAAAAATTTGTTGCCTCTCAAACTCCAATTTACTACTCAGGACCTTATTGGAATAATGAAGAAATTGTCGCCATTATGAAGGCTGTGCTAGGTGGTCAGTGGATCACCAGTGGAGAGTCTGTTCATAAATTTGAAGAACAGTTCTCTAAACAGTTCAAGATTAAACACTCCGTCATGGTGAACTCAGGTAGTTCTGCCAATCTAGTCATGGTAGGTGCGGTCAAAAAGTACCTAGAATGGCAAGATAACGACGAAATTATTTTGTCTGTCGTTGGTTTTCCAACAACCCTCGCACCAATTTTGCAGCATAATCTTAAACCCGTTTTCATTGACATTGAGCTTGACTCACTCAACTTTGATCTAGAACTGATTGAAGAGAAAATCACAAACCGGACGAAAGCGATTTTCCTATCACCAGTCCTTGGTAACCCACCCAACATGGATCGGTTACTCAAAATTTGTGAGAAATATAATCTACAACTGTTGCTGGATAATTGCGATAGCTTGGGCAGCACATGGCAAGGTCAATACCTCAACGAATACGTCATTGCCTCATCCTGTTCCTTCTACCCTGCACATCACATTAGTACTGGAGAAGGAGGTATGGTTTCCTCTAACATTAAGGAAATTGTGTCAATCGCTCGCAGCTTGACCTGGTGGGGTCGTGATTGTTATTGTGTTGGTGCAGCAAATTTATTATCGTGCGGAACTTGTGGCAATCGCTTTGACCGATGGTTGCCCAACTATGATGGAATTGTAGATCACAAATATATCTTTACCAACATTGGTTACAATCTCAAACCCTTAGATCTGCAAGGAGCAATTGGACTTGTTCAACTCAAAAAATTTACCGAGATAGATAGAAAACGTCGATACAGCAAACAAAGATTGCAAGCGATTTTGGAGCAGTATGTTGAGGGAATTCGAGTTCCAAACGAGTTGCCAAAGGCTGAGACTTGTTGGTTTGGCACACCCATTATCTGCCCAGATCGAGAGTCCAAGCGATCGCTAGTAGAATACTTCGAGCAGAATAAGATTCAAACTCGTAATTATTTTGCCGGTAATATCCTGCTTCAGCCTGCTTATAAACACTTAGATCAGGCTGCAAATTATCCCAATGCCAATGTGGTTTTAGACCGAGTCTTCTTTATCGGAGCAGCTCCTCACTACCATGAGAAGATATTTGACTACGTTGAGGAACTTCTTGTTGCAAAATACGGCAATATTCCAGTTCAAAGCAAGAAGAAAACTAGCGATCGCCAAGCTGTCGGTTACTCAAATATTCACATTTAGTCATAGGAAAATAAAGAGGTTGAGAATATGACGACTATTTCGACTCCCAAAACAACTCCATCGAAATCCCTACCTCCAGTTGATGCTAAAGTCAGAGTTAGCCAGTTCATGCGACAATTGCAAGACGAAATCTGTCAGGTCTTGGAACAGCTCGATGGTGTAGGCACATTTCAAGAAGATGAATGGCAACGCCCTGAAGGAGGTGGAGGGCGATCGCGCGTCATACGAGATGGCGCTGTCTTTGAACGAGGTGGAGTCAATTTCTCTGAGGTTTCGGGTTCTCATTTGCCACCCTCTATTCTGGCTCAACGTCCAGAGGCTGCAGGACATACCTTCTATGCCACGGGCACCTCGATGGTATTGCACCCCCGCAATCCTTACGTACCAACTGTTCATCTCAATTACCGCTACTTTGAAGCAGGACCAGTTTGGTGGTTTGGTGGCGGTTCAGATTTGACACCTTATTATCCCAATGTTTCTGATGCAGCCCATTTCCACTCTGTACTTAAACAAGCTTGTGATGCTCATCATCCAGACTACTACCAAGTTTTTAAGCACTGGTGTGATGAATATTTTTACCTGAAGCATCGTCAGGAAAGCCGTGGCGTTGGTGGTCTTTTCTTTGACTATCAGGATGGTTTAGGTCAACTGTATCGAGGACCATACTCAGATTCAAAAGCCGCCATTTACAGTAACCAGATTGGCACACCAGCACCGCGCACCTGGGAAGAAGTGTTTGCATTTGTGCGTAGTTGTGGAGAGACGTTTGCACCTGCTTATGTGCCAATTGTGGAACGGCGACAATCAATGGAATATGGCGATCGCCAGCGTCAATTCCAGTTGTATCGCAGAGGTCGGTATGTGGAATTCAACCTGGTTTATGACCGTGGCACAATCTTTGGTCTTCAAACCAATGGACGAATTGAGTCTATTTTGATGTCTCTACCGCCTTTAGTACGCTGGGAATATGATTATAAACCCGAACCTAACACGCCAGAAGCTGAATTGTACGAAACGTTCTTAAAGCCTCAAGATTGGGCTAACTGGACATCTCCCGTTACTCTGGCATCTTGACAAGTTATGAACTGTTCAAGTCAGCTTTAAGCTCTTTATGAAGCAAATGAAATTACCTAATCGTCTCCGCACCCCGTGGTTCGCACAAGTTTATCAATGGGGGATGCGCCCAACACATTTTCTAGATAGTTGTACTCAACGTTACGGTGATATCTTCACAACTCAATGGCCAGCTTTAGGTCCTATCGTATTTGTCAGTCATCCTAAAGCTATTGAGAAGATTTATACAGCTCCTCCGGAGATGTTTAACATCGCAGAAACCTACGAAACATTGCGTCCATTGGTAGGAGACAAGTCTTTGATGGTAATGGATGGTCAGGTGCACCATCGCCAGCGCTCGTTAGTTATGCCTCCCTTACATGGGGAACGTTTACGCTCTTATGGCAAACTCATCTGCAACTTGACGGAGCAGATGATGCAGCAGTGGAAGCTTGGAGAAGTCATTAATCTGACTTCGTGGGCGCATGATATCTCTATTAACGTGATGTTCCAAGTTGTTTTTGGCTTAGACGAAGAAGAGCGGTTAATAAAACTGCGACAAAAAATCACGCAAATGCTTGATTATTTCAGTTCTCCAGTGATGGTGCTGCATCATACTGCCCCAGTTCTGCGAAAAGATTTTGGTCCATTGAGTCCGTGGGGGCGTTTTCTTTGCTTAATTCATGAAGTAGATCAGCTTCTTTATGCTGAAATTGCACACCGACGTCAGCATCCTCAATTAGACTGCACAGATGTTCTTTCATTGCTTATGACCGCTCGCGATGAACAGGGCGAGGTCATGAATGACCAGGAACTGCGCGATGAAGTGATGACAGTGCTAAGTGGTAAAGGAGTAGCTGCAACAGGCATATTATTCGGCTTATACTCCCTTCAAAAACATCCAGCTGTATGCCAAAGATTACAGGAAGAGTTAGATAGCATCAGCGACCCTTCAGATACCAATGCTATTGCCAAACTTCCTTACCTAACCGCAATTTCTCAAGAGACAATGCGCTTGTACCCTCTGACTGCGGTTGCTATGCGAGTAGCAACAACTCCATTTGAGATCATGGGTTATGAGTTTCCTTCAGGGACAAAGGTTTTCGTTAATATCTATTCAGTTCATCATCGTCATGACTTATTTCCAAATCCTGAACAGTTCAAGCCAGAACGTTTCTTGGAAAGAAAGTTTACTTCTTATGAGTATTCACCTTTTGGAGGTGGTAATCGACGCTGTATTGGTTATGCCTTTGCTCCGTTTTTCATGAAGTTAGTCTTAGCAAAAATTGTCTCACGTTACCAATTGAAACTGACTGACGACCGTCCAATTAGTCTTGTGCGTCATGCGGCTGGAGTAGCGCCAGACAGAGATATTTATGCAATGGTAACTGATTACTATCATCAAAAGTCAGCTAATGAGCTAGTAGGTGTTGTTTAACTAATTGCAGTGTGAAAAAATTACTGTCAAGACCACACAAGCAGATGAAGTTACCTCCATGTCCCCGCACCCCTTCTTTTGTGCAGGTTTATCAATGGGCTACCCGCCCAACACATTTTTTGGATAGTTGTGCTCAACGCTTTGGGGATATCTTTATGGCCCGATGGCCGGGTTATGGTTTGACTGTGTTTGTTAACCATCCCGAAGCCATTAAGCAAATTTTTACAGCTCCTCCAGAGACATTTAGTACTGCACAGATTTACGAAATCTTGCGCCCGGTTGTAGGAGACCAATCTTTGATGCTGATGGATGGTAAACCGCACCGTCGTCAGCGATCGCTCGTGATGCCCGCGTTACATGGAGAACGTATGCGGCTCTATGGTCAGCTCATCTGCAAGTTGACCGAGCAAATGATGGAGCAGCAGGAACTTGGAGAAGAGATTAACCTAAGTTCATGTATGCAAACGCTCTCTTTGAACATCGTGTTGCAAATTGTTTTTGGCTTGGATGAAACAGACCAGCTGATACAACTGCGACAAAAATTCATGGAAATGTTTAATTGGATTAGGTCTCCACTTCTCATCCTACATCTTGTTGTTAAATCTCTGCGTATCAATTGGGGACCTTGGAGTGCGTGGGGGCGCTATCTGCGCCTACGCAATGAGGTAGACAAGCTTCTTTATGCCGAAATTGCACAACGGCGTAAATACCCTCAACCAGAACGTACAGATATTCTTTCATTGCTTATGGCAGCTCATGATGAAGAAGGGCAACCCATGAGCGATAAGGAGCTACATGATGAGGTGATGACAGTGTTAACTGGTTATGAGTCAGTAGCCACAGCAACATTATGCAGTTTATACTGTCTTCAAAAACATCCTGAAGTCCTCCAAAAACTACGCCAAGAGTTGGATAGCATTAGTGACCCTTCAGATACTAACGCTATTGCCAAACTTCCCTACCTTACGGCTATTTCTCAAGAAACAATGCGTTTGTATCCTCCGGTTGTGGTTGCGATGCGGGTAGCGAAAACTCCATTCGAGGTCATGAATTATAGATTTCCTGTAGGTTCACAAATTGTTGCAGATATCTATTCAGTGCATCAACGTCAGGACTTATTTCCAAATCCTAAACAATTCAAGCCGGAACGTTTCTTAGAAAGACAGTTTTCTCAGTATGAATATTTCCCCTTTGGAGGTGGCGATCGCCGCTGTATTGGATATGCTTTTGCTCCATTTCAAATGAAGTTAGTCTTAGCAACAATTGTGTCACGTTATAAATTACAACTGACTGATGACCGTCCAATTAGACTTGTGCGTAATGCTGCAGGAGTAGCACCAGACAAAGATATCAAGATGATGTTAACTGGTTATCGTCATCAAAAGCCGAAATCTACAAGCATTTCAACACCTATAAATGTTCGTTAAGCTCGAAGACTCAAATAGTTAATTTTCGTCTTTTGAGGAACTTAACATCAATTTTCACATGACTGTGTGATTTCAGAACTCATTCTATACAGATATCCCATGATTGACTTTGCCAAATCTTGGCTACCAAAAGCTAGAGAAGAAGTTTGGCGCACTACCTAACACTTCTCCAGTAAAGCTGTCAATTTTTCCAAATACTACTCATTTTGAGGTCATTGATTATGGTTCAAATTCTTGAAAACCCCACAGCAAAACAACCGAGTATTAGCACGAGAATCGAAAAAATTTTGCTAGATATGTTTGAAAATGTTTGCCAAACTGTTGAAGAGATAGATGGCAATAAGTTACACGAAAAACGCTGGACAAGAGACGAAAAAGGTCAATGGATAGAAGGTGAGGATAATAACGGTATCCTCTACTTTGATAGGGCATTGCGCAATGGTAATGTCTTTGAGAAAGTTGGTATAAACTATATATCAATGCGGGGTGAGTTACCTCCTGGTTTGACCTTCCAGGGGGGAGATGTTGTCATGACTGACCCAAAAAATGGAGCAGCAAGTGAAAAAGGCACTCCTTTTTTCTCTACAAGTACTAGCGTTATCATCAATGCCTTGAACCCGATGGTACCGACAGCGCACGTCAACTACCGCTATTTTCAAATAGGTGATGGTACACAACCAGGTTCTTGGTGGTTTGGTGGTGGAGGGGATTTAACGCCTATTTACCTGTTTGAAGAAGATGCTGTTCATTTTCATCAAGTGCATAAAGAAGCTTGCGACAAACACAACCCAGAATTTTACCCACGTTTTAAGAAGTCCTGTGATGAGTACTTCTATTTACCTCATCGTGGTGAATGTCGTGGTGTTGGTGGGCTCTTCTTCGACAACTTACAAAGCGACAACATCGAAACTCTATTTTCCTTTGTCAAAACTTGTTCTGAAGCGTTTATTCCTGCCTATATTCCAATTGTCAAAAAACGTAAGGATATGGAATTTACAGAACAGAACAAGTACTGGCAACACCTCAGACGCGGACGTTACGCTGAATTTATCCTACTCAATGACAGAGGCGTTCGCTTCGGATTGACAACTGGCATTGTGAGCGCACAAAGTGTCCTCAATTGTATGCCTGGAGAAGCTTTTTGGAACTATAATGATCAACCTACTAGTGATAGCCCAGAAGCAATGCTGTTAGATGTGCTGAAAAATCCACGGGAGTGGGTGTAAAAAGGTTCAATTTACATATCTGGTAATTTGAGGATCTAGTTAATAGGTAGACAAGAGAAGTTCATAAATCAGACTTGGTATTAGCTAAAATACTTCCTTGTCTCCTTATTTTCACTTCAATCAAAAACAAGGCTAATTTCTGTCAGTCATTGCAACTTTAAAATTCACTGAATTAGTAGAAAATACGGAGAATTAAACATGGATAATGTGATTGGTATCGGTGACATCAACATGAATGATGTGATGAAAATGGATTCCTCAAAAGCCTTAAGTATGTTTAGGAATCGATTTGCAGCTTATAAAAAATTAGTGGATGAAATTGGAGAAGATGCAGCTTTTGAACGAATGATGCGAGCCTATCCAGGTCAGCAAAAAGCATTTATGGGAGCGTTCATTGATAACACGACGTTAGCCAAAGGCTTCAGTGATGCAAAACCTATCTTTCGCATTATGGGTTTTAACATGGAAGTCGTAGATATTTCCCAAAACGGAACAGATGCTGTACTTGAAATTCAACGAGTTTGTCCTGTACTTTCTCTAGCCAAAGAGTTTGGACTTGACAGTCCTTGTCGTGTCATTTGCGAAATGGAACAAGAAGCAACTAGAGAAGCATTTCCTGGTATAAAAGCAGCAATTCTTAGCAGACAAGCAGATGGTGACTGCGTTTGTATGTTTAAGTATGAAAGACCTGCAAAAGAGGGAACAATACAAGCGCAAAAAACACAAAGCTTATTTTCTCGCATTCTAGATTTGATTCGCCTGACCCCTAAAATCATTCAGATTGGTATTAACCTCCTCAAAAATCAAGTTTCGCAACATTAATTATTTTTATGAACAGTATTACCCAAGACCTCAAACGTTTCATTTCTGGTGACGTGATTAATACGCCAGAAGTCTTAACTGAAGTATCTCAAGATTTTGGTGGTATATTTCAAAAACGTCCTCAAGTTGTTGTCCGTCCTCAAAGCGTTAACGATATTGTCCAAACCATCAAATATGCTCATCAAAAAGGATTAGTCATTTCTTCACGAGCCGCTGGACATTCATTAAGTGGTCAGCCTCTGAATCAAGATGGAATTGTTTTGGACATGAAGGGTCTCAATCAAATAACAGAGATTCAGAAAGACCATCTCTGGTTTAAAGCTGATGCGGGTGCTTCTTGGGGACAAATAGTTAATGCTTGCATTCCTAATGGTTTAGTTCCCCCAGTATTAACCAACTACTTTGATGTGTCTGTAGGAGGAACTCATTCTGCAGGTGGTATAGGTGCTGCATCCTTTGCGCGTGGAAGCCAAGCTGATAATTGTCTTGGTGTAGAAGTCGTAACAGCAGAAGGCGAGATTGTCTGGTGTACACCGGAAGAAAACAGTGAACTTTTTTATCATGTACTTTGCGGTTATGGTGAGTTTGGAATTATCACCAAATTACAGCACAAACTTAGCATTTTCCCTGCCTTCACTCGCACGTATTTGCTATTTTATGATGACATAGATGCTCTTTTGCATGACAAACGTGTTTTGGTGACTGAACAAAGAGTTGATCATCTTGTGTCCTTCCCAATTCCTTGTTTACAAGGAGTGTCTCGAGTAACAGGTACTTTGCAACCTTTGATTCAATGGTTTTACACATTGCGAATTACAGTTGAAGCAAATTCTTGTGACACTATTGATGATGAAGAAATCCTTTCTGGATTAAACTTTTATCGTCGCATTCACACTGAAGATTTAAGTTTTGAACGATTTATCGAACCAATGATTCAAGTGGATAATGTTCCAAGTATTGCTCATCCTTGGATGGATGTCTTTCTTCCTGAATCTATTGCAAAAAACTACATTGAAACTACACTCAATAAATTACCTTCTTTTCTTGACATTAGTAAGACACAAATGGGCTGTTTTTGTTTGGTAAATCGCAACAATAAAATGCCTTTGTTCCGTTTGCCAGATGAAGAATTGATTATTGGCTTTGGAATTTATCCAAGTATCCTAAAATCACAACTTCCACCTATCTTAGCCGAATTGGAAAAACTCAGTAACATAAGTTTGGAAATGGGCGGTAAAAGATATCTTACTGGTTGGGTTGAATTTAATACACAACAATGGCAACTTCAATTTGGTGATTACTGGTCAAAAGTTCATGAGATAAAAAAGAAGTATGATCCAAAAGGAATACTCAACTCTGGCTTTTTTCAGAATGAAGAGGTTACACCTTCCAACAGTCATTATGAATATGTTGCCAGATAGGAGTGTGTCGGAGGTACTTGGAGAAGAAGGTTATTTCTGCTAGCAAATATATCTCTGCGTATCTTTTACTCATTTCATCAGAGAAATATCTTTGTCTAGCTTGGGTTTCAAGATATCCTGTTTGAAATCTCAAATAGCAAATTAAGTTAACTAAGAGCTTAATAACACTGCCTTACTAAGGAGACAACCTTGGTTAATACTACGATCAGAACAACCAAATCAGAACAGATATTCACTGCTGCTCAGAAGTTAATGCCAGGTGGAGTAAATTCTCCAGTGAGAGCATTTAAATCTGTGCAAGGACAACCAATCGTTTTTGAGCGAGTCAAAGGGGCATACATTTGGGATGTAGATGGTAACCGATACATTGACTACATTGGCTCTTGGGGACCAGCTATCTGTGGTCATGCTCATCCAGAGGTGATTGCTGTATTACATGAAACCCTAGAAAAAGGGACTAGTTTCGGCGCACCCTCTGTGTTGGAAAATGTACTTGCCGAAATGGTCATTGATGCTGTTCCTAGCATTGAAATGGTTCGCTTTGTTAACTCTGGTACTGAAGCTTGCATGGCGGTTCTCCGTCTCATGCGAGCTTTCACTGGACGAGAAAAAATCATTAAGTTTGAAGGCTGTTATCATGGTCATGCTGATAATTTTCTAGTAAAAGCTGGCTCTGGTGTTGCCACATTGAGTCTACCCGACTCACCCGGCGTGCCTAAATCTGTTACGAACAACACCTTGATTGCACCTTTTAATGACTTAACAGCAGTCAAAGCTCTATTTGAGGAAAATCTCAACGAAATTGCTGGTGTCATTCTAGAACCAGTGGTGGGAAATGCTGGATTTATTACCCCCAATCTTGAGTTCCTAAAAGGTTTAAGAGAATTGACACAAGAACATGGGGCATTACTCGTGTTTGATGAAGTCATGACAGGCTTCCGAATTGCTTACGGTGGCGCTCAAGAAAAATTTGGCGTGACTCCTGACTTGACAACGTTAGGTAAAGTGATAGGTGGTGGTTTACCAGTGGGAGCCTACGGCGGTCGCCTAGATATTATGTCAATGGTTGCTCCAGCAGGATCGGTGTATCAAGCAGGAACGCTTTCTGGGAATCCTTTGGCAATGACAGCTGGAATTAAAACGCTGGAATTACTGCAACAACCCGGCACTTATGAATATCTGGAGCACATTAGTAAGAAGCTGGTCAATGGCTTGCTGCAAATTGCTGAAGAAACTGGTCATGCAGTTTATGGCGGTCATATTGGCGGTATGTTAGGTTTATTCTTCAATGAAGGACCGATCCGTAACTACCAAGATAGTAAAAAATCAGACTTAGTTAAGTTTAGCCGCTTCCACCAAGGTATGCTAGAGCGCGGTATTTACCTGGCACCTTCTCAATTTGAAGCTTGGTTTAGCTCTTTGGCTCATACAGAAGATGATATCGCCCAAACTTTAGCCGCTGCACGGGATGTGTTATCCAGAATTTAGAAGCATGATGAAGTAGCGTAAGAAAATCAAATTGTCATCGACTCATTAAAAACTGCTGTAAATAGGGAAAACTGCCTCAAAAAATGAGGCAGTTTTTGTTTACTTAATTTTTGTTGACTTAGGGAGTGTCGCTTTTCAGCTTGGATGACACACTGCAATCACTCTTCAAAAACCGCCTTTTTTCCAACGCAGAGTCGCTTCTGCTATGCGTTGTCCAAATTTAACAGAGGTGATGCCATTTCACGAAATTCTTGATACAAATCACTTTTCTTGCTTCCCCTGCTCCTGAAGCTTGCCATCTGTATCAATCTTAAGGTGAAACGGTATGAGGCGATGGTCCGTATGAAGACACGCCTTTTCTTTTTTACCTGTTGGGTTAGGCGATGTAAGACGAGCTGTGCCTGCAATTGCTGTCTGAGCCTAGAATCCCCGCACATATAGGGCGGGGAGTATGTCAATCTTCTAATGCCGCTTTGACTTTCGCATCCCATCCCATCGCCTGCATCCATCCGGGATAGAGGGGTTGAGGAGCAGTCAAATTATCGAGTTGTTCTACTTCATGGCAAGATAACTTAACCTCAGTTGCACCAAAATTATCTTCTAGGTGCGTCATTTTGTTTGCACCAATAATCACCGAAGAAATAAACGGCTTGGTGAAAATCCAAGCAATAGCGACTTGAGCAGGTGATGCTGCGTGATTTTGCGCAATCTCCTTGAGTAAATTTACCACCTCGTAACCCTTCTCTACATCAATAGGCGGAAACTGGAAGTTTTTACGACGAGCGTCTTCAGGCACAGGGGTTTCCCGAGTGTACTTACCGCTAAGAAAACCACTGGCAAGAGGACTCCACACCAAAATACCGATACCTGTATCTTCCACAAATGGGACAATCTCATGTTCAATATCCCGTCCAAGGAGAGAATAGTACATTTGCCCTCCCACAAACCGGGTATAGCCCTGTCGTTCTTGAATTGCCAGCATCCGAGCAGCTTTCCAGGCTGGCAGGTTGGAGAAGCCAACATAACGCACCATTCCCCGCCGCACCAAATCATCCAAGGCGCGTACCGTTTCTTCTGGTGGTGTCAGGGGATCGGGAATGTGGATTTGATACAGGTCAATGTAGTCTGTTCCCAGTCGCTTCAAACTTGCTTCAGCAGATGCGATGATGTGGCGATGGGAAAGACCAGTATCAGTGATTGCATTGCCTGTACGAAATCCTACTTTAGTAGCAATCACTGCTTCATGGCGATGGTCTCCCAATGCTTTACCTAGCATGATTTCCGATTGTCCCGCCGTGTAAGCGTCCGCTGTATCAAAGAGATTGATCCCTGCATCCAAAGCACGGTTAACCATTTGATCTGCCGTTGTTTGGTCGATGTTGTTCATGACACCGGGAACTAGTTGACCTTCGCCAAAGGTCATTGCGCCGAATGCGAGACGGGAGACGACTAAACCTGTGTGTCCAAGAGTTGTGTATTGCATAGAGAAATTTCCTTTGAGAACGACTTGGTGAGATAACCACCCGTTTCCTTTGTATCTTTTGCCAAGCAGGCGATGCTCTGTTTACGTAGCGTGCGCTCTATGCTTGCAATCGCAGCAGTGTATCTGTTACTGTCGCCCTACACCGCTGCTGTGTATCCGCCATCAAGAACAACGTTATGTCCCGTCATGAACGAAGCAGCATCCGAACATAACCAAACCACTGCTTCTGCAATATCCTCAGGTTCGCCAACTCTCTGTAGGGGAATACCTGCTGCTATCTGTTCCAACATTTCTGGTGGAGCCCCTGCCCACAAATCAGTTTTGACTGCCCCTGGACTGACCACATTAACGCGGATTTTATCTTTGGCGTACTCTGCTGCAGCTGCACGAGAAAGGGAAATCACGCCGCCTTTCGCTGCACCGTAAACTGAGTAATTAGGTACACCTATCAGCGCCCCTTGGGAAGACATATTGACGATCGCACCAGATCCAGTTTTTTGCATTGCCGGAATTTCATATTTCATGCACAGCCAGATCGACTTCAAGTTGACAGTAATCTCTGCATCCCAGTCTTCCTCAGACATCTCCGTTAACGGGCTCGCTTTGCCGGAACCTGCATTATTGAAGGCAAAGTCAAGGCGACTATAGGTTTCTATGGTTTTGTTAACTAGGGCTTCGACCTCAGCAGCTTTCGTAACATCAGTTTGTATGAATAGTCCTTCGCCACCCACTTGTTGAATCAACTTAATCGTTTCTTCTCCTTCTGTCGTGCGCCGTGCTGCAACAACCACCTTTGCACCTGCTTTTGCGAAGGCGATCGCCGCTGATCGACCGATTCCGGAACTACCACCAGTAACAATAGCAACTTTTCTATCCATACTATGCATCATTTGTCTTCCTGTTTATTAAATTGATGTCGTTACTTACAAGCCCAGCACCCTGCCCGTCACGTCGATAACTGACTGCCTTTGAGAGGTTGAATCATTTTGAAAAACTGTTTCCTCAGGCTTCAGTGAAAACCATCGGGTTATAGTATTCTCGGTAAAGTAGAATTTTGCCGTTGCGGAATTGGAATAAACCCGCATAAGTATTGTTGTAAGGTTTACCAGTCGCCAGAACTTCGATTTCCCCACGAAATTCTGCAAAAAGAGTGTTTGGATCAACCATAGGATAGATGACTAAGTCGGGGAAAACCATTCTGCCCACACTAGTGGGGAGTGCGCTGTAATGCTTTGCAATTGCAGCCTTGCCTTCAACTCGCTTGGGAAAGCCAGGTGGAGAATAAGGCATATCCTGTACGCTATTTTGATCCCATAACTCAAGCCATGCATCCATGCGCTTTTTGGACAAAAGGTCAAGAAAATCGCGAACGACTCGCTCATTTTTCTGGCGGATTTGGTCATTTTTAGTTACTGCGGATGCAACTGATGAATGAATAACGCCTATTGCTGCCAATGTGCCTGCTGCTAACGCACTCTTAACGACGGTACGGCGAGTCTTTAACCTCATAAATGCTTTGTTTGCTTGTAATAAAGAGTTAAAAAGTTTTATTTATGAGATTATTCTCAACTACTTGGTCAAATAACCGCCTGTAGCATCAACATCCATGCCCGTGATGCAACTCGCATCATCAGAACTTAACCACATCACGGATCTAGCAATTTCTTCTACATTGACTATGCGTTTGATAGGATAATCTTGCGAAACTGCCTTAAAGTTGGTTTTCCAAGCTGCTAGTGCCCGTCGCAGCATAGGAGTATCGACTGCTCCGGGTGAAATCGAATTGACGCGAATATTCTTGTCTGAATATTCTAGGGCTGCAACTTTGGTTAGGGAGATAACCGCGTGTTTGCTAGCGCTGTAGGGAGCAATAGTTGCAAAGCCGACGTGTCCAGAAACTGAGGCATTATTTACTATAACCCCACCGCCTTGCCGTAGCATATGAGGCAGTTCATATTTCATGGACAGGAAAACACCCGTTGCATTGGTGTTCATCACGTCCATCCATTCTTCAAGCGATCGCTCGGCGATTGTAGCAGGTTTGCTCTCAATAGCGGCATTGTTGAAGGCGATATCAATTCGACCATATTTCTTGACACAGCCGTCAATAAATGATTTTACATCTTGTTCTTTTCTGACATCGGCTTGCATATACGTTGCTTCACCGCCGAAGCTTTTGATTTTGGCTTCAACTTGTTTGCCCAAGTTTTCACGTCGTCCGCAGAAGAAGACTTTTGCTCCTTCTTTTGCAAAGGCATAAGCTGTTCCTTCTCCAATGCCAGAAGTTGCCCCCGTGATGAGCACCACTTTACCTGCAAACTTGCCGTTGCGATCGCTATTGGTTTTGGGTTCTGGTGGCTTCTGAGTATTCGCTTGGGCACGTCCTGCAAGTGCTGTTGCAGCAACTCCCGCAACAGAGGCACCACCAAGCATCATCCGTCGTCGAGTCAACCCTCTAGTTAACTTTCTACTCGCGTTGTTTACTTCTGGGGATGTTGTTTGTTCAAAGTTGTCTGTCATCTTCGTTTACCTTCATCTTTCGTTTTATTTCTGGGAAACTTTTACATCCGAAAGCGTGTTTTTGAAGTGAACAGCAGCTACTTGCACCGCTTTGGTTACATACGGCTCTTGGTCGTAAAAATCAGTGTGCTCACCTTGTGTCCAGAACAAGTTTTTTGGTCCAGGCATTGTATTATAAAATTTCCGCACACTATCGGGCAGAGCTGAGTTGTCACTGTGAATAAAAAGCGTGGGAATAGTAACTTTGGGAGCTGCAGCAAGAGCATCAAACTGCAACCATTCTACCCACGACATCTCTGCAAACTGGTTCTTCCACTGGGGAATCGCACCGCGAGAAGAACTGCCGTAATAAGAAAGGGGGCTAGACATGGCAGCTTTTGGATCATTTTGCTTGTAAGCTGGCACATACTCCACTTCACCAGTTTGAGCATATTTCTTCTGTGCAGCCATCCCGGCTTCCATCTTACGACGCACTCCTTCTTCCCCAAAGACCGAACGCAGAGATTCAGGGTCATGCAACCATGCAGCGACGGTGACGAACGATTTGAACCTATTATCTTCAGCGATCGTCTGCGCCATATAACCAGCACTAGCGCATACACCCAACCCACCAATACGATTAGCATCAATCATGGGTAGCGACTGTAAGTACGTCACCGCGTTCTTCATGTCCTGAATTTTCTTTTGTGGCGATTCATACTGGCGTGGTTCACCGCCACTTTCACCCCAGAAGCGAAAATCAAACGTCAATGTTGCTAACCCTTGTGCTGCAAGCTTTTTAGCATACAAATCAGGCATTTGCTCTTTCACTGTTGTCCATGCCCCCGTAACGACTGTGGCTGGCAATTTATCACCTGGTTTGTAGTCAGCAGGCAGATACAAGTTACCCACCATCTTGACACCTTCACTTTGGAAAGTGACTTTATTTAAGCCTGGTTTGTAGGCAGCAGTCTGTTGCAAGTTGCTCGCTATTTCGGTATTCACGCCGGGCTTAATATCTTGAGTACTAGCGAAAGCAACGCCACCCATTAAAGCAAGGGTCATTACCGTTCCAAGAGTTAGAAGTTTTCGAGGAGCTTTTTGAGTTTGAGAAGATGGTTTATCTATAAACTTGCGAGCCATATTGAAACCTCCTAACTGTTTGTTGATTTAGCAATCATCTTGTTATCTCTAAGGTTAGGAAGAACAGCTCTCAGATTCAGCACCCGTTCTTGCTGGGAAATATCAAAATCTTGCTCAAGTGGCTCGCAACCACATCAAAAGCTATCTCTGTAAGCCTTTGGTGTTGTACCAGTCGCTTTGCGAAACTGAGAAGTGAAGTGGCTTGTGTTGTAAAAACCAACTCGATATGCTACCTCAGCCACAGAAAGCCGTGTGACAGAGAGCAGCACCTTTGCCCGTTCCATGCGCCGCTGGGTCAGGTAGCGATGAGGTGGTTGTCCTGTAGCAGTTTTGAAAGCACGGGCAAAATGAAACTGACTCATATGCACAACATCAGCCATATCAGCAATGGATAAATCTTCCGCGAGTCGCTCTTCAATAAAATCTTTCACTTGATTGAGTTTAAGGGCGTCTAGTGGTGAGTCTTCAATCGAAGGCAATTCTTGCGTTCCGGTGTAATTTCTTAGCAAATGAACGGCTAATAGATTCTTGAGAGAGTCGGTGTAGAGTTTACCAGCTAATCCACTGTTGAGAACTTCAGACTTAAACAATTGTGCTGTGTGCAAAATAGTGGGGTCTGGAAAGATAATGCGGTGTTCGAGTTCAACATTCGGAGGTAAACCGTTGTCGGCTGCAACTTGGTTGAGAAGCTTTTGGTCTAACACCAAGTTAATGTATTCACTCTCACGCTCCCGCTGATGCCAGACAAAATCACGGGATGAGTATATAAATACACTCCCTGCTGGCAAAGCAGTTGTTTGACTCGTACCTCCATCCACTGACCAAGTGACGCGATCGTGAGGTGCAAAGGCAACGCTGATAGCGTGCTTGGGCATGGCAAAATCAAATTCACCGATCGCATTCATACAACCATACTCAACGGTAATGCCATCCCACTCAGCTTTAAGCATTGAGGGAGGTTGGGTATTTACGGACTGCATTAGCATCGAATGATATTCTCACGAGAGGAATCACCTCTAATACATTAAACTACAATTTCCCCTAAACTAAGGCTTTGTCCATGAGAATAGTACCTGTATGTTTTTCAATAGACTTAAAAACTTGCTGTCCCTGATAGGTGAAGTGTTTGTATAGAATCTCATGGCGGTCTACAAAACCTAATTTACGAAAAACGTGTTGTGATGTTGAATTAGTTGCCTCAGTGACAGCCATTCGATATCCTTTGCTTATCCCATATTCTAGACTAGTCTGAACTAAGTTTTGTGCTATCTTTTCTCCTCTACGTTGGGGTGAAACTGCAAGCATATACAGATACAAATATTCGCCTGGATATATACTTTTACCTTGCGTATACTGTGCTTCTAATTCTCCTAAAAGCTCAAATATTGGTGGGAAATTATTATCACTGATATCATAATTTTCTAAATAAGAAGCTGAGGCGAAGTCGCCAGAAATCAAGACACCGAGCAGTTTATGAGTTTGCTTATCCCTCGCGATGACAGTTAGTTTTTCTTGTTCTGCCCAACCTCCCACAAATCTGATAAAGTCAGCAAACTCATCAATAGAAAAACCTTGGTTGATTGTGAGCGGCTCAGAATGAGTGAATGCCTCAGCAACTAAAAGAGCCATTTCGTTGCGTGAGTCTGGATGAAAAAGTTCGTACTGCACGTCAATAGTCTCATGTAACAGATCCATATTTTTCTGCTTCCTCAAACTTCCCCTAACCAGGTCAAAATGCTATCTCTACTCTCTGCCAAACCCTTATAAATAAGGGACTCTTGCGTCATAGACAGGATAGCAGAAGATAGCTTGCGACACAAATTAGTATCTTTTTTAACTTCGTGACAATCCCTAAAGTAGGTGCGGATGGTGAATAGTACTGCGTTGTATTCTGGGAGTCCCCAAATGACTTGTCTTTCAATTCTCAGAAATAGCCGAGGGTTGTCCGGATTAAAATGTCTCCCTTGCCACTGATAGGTTGGTATATTTAACGGTGGGTCGGGATGGTGGTTCAAGCGAGTATCGGTACTTAATCCCCAAGCAAAACGAACCATTGGTTCTCTCGTTATCATCGTGTTAACCATTGCACTTGCCCGTCGATTTATCTTTTCTATACCTGCCACGGGTGCATGGATACTGGCGAAGTCTTGACCAATCTTCTCCTCAGCTGACCAATGATTGGGGTAGCATAAATGAACAGCACCTAACCAGTTACTACCATCATTTCCACGACAGACAACCGTTAAATCTTCCTGTATCTGTGCTGCGAGAGCATCAAAAGTAGAGGCATAAGGTGGAAAGACTGGCTCACCTTGGGTTTCGACTTTCTGCAACTGCAAGTTTGCATCAAGGTATAGCGTTTCTCTAGTAAGTTTGCAGTGGAATGCAACTTTGTCGGTAGTTAACCATTTGCAGTGAAAGTTTTGAGGGTGTTCTTGAGTGAGGCGAGCAATAATCAGGTGGGCGATACCTGAAGCCAAGGTGCTCGGCGTTAACTTACCTGGAACCGTATCATCATAATTATAGGTTTGGTAATATTTGCTCAAGCGTTCAGCACGCGCCAGAAGTTTTACATTACGGTAATGAGCAAAATTTTCATCAATTTGAAAGACCTGCTTGTCAGCCTCACCTTGACCCAAATCAGAGCCAAAGGAAATAAGACCTGGCTTGACTTCATACCTTCCGTTCTCAAGCGGGAAGTAGCAAGGTAAACCGTTAGACGCCTCGACCGTCTTGGCTTCTTGGAGAAAAGTATCCACTAGTGCTTGCATAACCATTGTTGGTATGCTTCATACTACTTCCATATACTATGCTATTCGTTGTATTGAGATGAGATGCGTGACGTAAAAGTTGTGCGTAGAGGCAGTAGCCTAATTGCAGGTCGGAGCGTTTCTTATTGCTGGCTCCTACAAGTAGGTGTCCATTGCCAAAGAATGCATTCCCTTTGACGCTGGGAGAGTTTTTTTGCTAGTGTAAGTAATTCATTCTTAGAGAAGAGAGATTTACAATAATGCGGATTTTTTGGATATCTAGAAGTGTAGCAGAAAATAATTGAGAATCGTTCTGATGTGAGGGGTACACTACCGCGATGAAAAATACTACCTGTGTCTGCAAAAATTACTGTACCAGCAGATCCTAAGCAGGATTTCCAATGAGAAGTAGACACAACAGACTGCATAACCTCATCGCGAATAGTGCTATGTTTGTATTTGAGTATCTGGGTTGATAATTTACTTAAATCTTGAGGAATGTATTGGAACGGTCCACCCTCGTCATTCACATCATTCAAATAAACAAATATTTTGAGCATACGGCGATCTTCATGATCTCGATGCCATAACCTGGATTTTATTTGAATACCATTGGCAAGATCTCGACGCAAAAATGAACCATGATAAAACACTGGAAGCCCTATATATCTCTCAGCAAGGTTGATTAACTGTTCTTCAACTCCCCACAAAAAGATATTTGGATAGGCTAGAATTTGCTCACGTGTAGCTTGAACAAAATATTCTTTTTTATTGCTAGGAGAAGTTCCGGATAGTTGTGGTAATAGATTATTTGCTGCTAAAAGAAGTAGAGGTGTAGAAGGAATTCCTAAAGCCTCCAAAGAAGTTACAAAAACTCCTTCTTGTTCAAGAGCTTTGATACAAGTCAAATCATCCGAAGAAAGTATAGGTAAATTAGATTTATACTTTTCTTTTGCTCTTTCATAAGCACGTTCTGATGGTATGCGAAAAACTGGAAGCAAAAACATCTCTCTTAAAATTGAATTCAAGATATGTTGAAGCATTTCGTTTGACTGTGCTAGAACGAATAAAATATGTATTAGGCACATCAATATAGCGGGGTAAGAGCATCTCAATCAGGCTTTATACAGGAACTTAGAATAATTTCATGTATTGTCAATGAAGAAACAACTTAGAACCAAAATCATATAATTGTTATCCATAGCGGTGCATTTCATTTTTTGATGGAGACTAAGTGTGTAGATCTGTTCACGGTTGAGAGTATTAAGAGCAATGTGTTGCAAAAGAGCAAAATTACCGGGACTGTGGAAAGTAGTTCCGGGGGTAACTTCTACCTTACTCGCTCTTCTTCGGAATTTAGGAGGTCTTATAGCATTTCACAAAAAAATGATACAGAGAATTCAGGAATAAATATTCCCGCTCTCCTATAACTCTCATGAGAGAATAATGTAGTCAACGCAACCAATTTTTTAATTTACTGAAACCTTGGCTTAAGGTTTTTCCAATTTCGCATCTATCTATTGGCTTGTTAACACTTATCTCTTTGATGAATCGAATGCAATGTGCTATTTTAGACACCTTATATTCTGAGAATTTCTTATTTTCCTCTGCTTATAGTGATGGAAGAGCGGTATGTCTTAGTTTGTGAATCGTTTGTCTCTGTATTACGATTTGTCCATTTTTGTAATGCCCAAAGGCTAACTAAAGCTGCTAATCCAGCACCAAGAGAGTCCATAACTAAATCAATAATGGTGTCATCTAAGCTTTCAATGACTTCAATTTTGAGAATTTTCCCCGCAGACCATTCTGCAACTTCCCATAAAGCACCGATAGCAATTCCAAAACTGGTAATTGTCACTAGATACAAAAGTGTATGATTCCGAAATATATTCAGCATTGAACTATAGACTAAAAAACTCAGTGCGAGGGTAATTGCAAAAGTTGTATAAGCATGGACTATTTCGTCATACGGTCCCGGCATACCAAATAAACCCCATACCCAACCAGTAGCATTCAGTAATGCAGCCAAGACAAACAAAAAATCAAATAAGGTCGGTAATTTATCATCTCGGACAACAAACACAAAGGATATAACAAGGAAGAATGCAAGACCCAAGGCATTTAACCATTTACCTTGAACTGCTGCGGCTATGACAAAGATTGCTAGTAAAGCTTGTCCTACCCACGCTATCACTCGATAAACTTTCCAATTCAAATTTTTCATACGTATTTCTCCAAAAAATAATTCAAACAATCATTTTTCTGGTGAATTCCAATCCTTAATAGTGCGACTGTTATTTAAACTTTTAATAACTTGGTAATACCGCTCTTCTACATTTTTGTAGTCTTGTTCTTGTGAGATTTTCTCACGACTATCTTGTAAAATCATGTCAGCATGATGCCGCAAGGTTGCTTGATACTTAGAATTGTTAGTGAAAGTAGCAATTGCAGCTATAGCTTCTAACAAACGAATAGTAACTGCGACATCAGACCGCCCATACTGACGAATTTGGTTAAAAGCAGCATCGGTTAATTCGGCAAACTTTACGCCTTCGGCAATTATGCGTAATTTATTATTTTTGTCGTAGCGGTAAGATGAAGGAAAACTTCTTTGAACAAGGTGACACAATCCAGCACTTAATTGGTCAATACAGCGAATAGCAGTAAATGGGTCATTGATAGCAGGAGAGATAGCGCGTAGGGCAATTTCTACTAACTGATTAATAGGAAATTCTATATCCTGCTGCTCCGTACGTTCTTTACCTAAAATAAAGGCATTATTGATTTGTTTGGTAAGTTTTTGATTCACTTTTTCCCCAGGAAAAATCAGGACTAAATTGCTACCTTGAACTACAAATTTTCCTGGTCGAGTCTGAAGGCGTATTAGCAAATTGTACTTACAAGCAATCTTGATCAATTCTTCGTCATCAATCGCTTGTAAATAACCAGTGCCATTAGCTGGAATTGGTAAAGCTTCCTCCTCAAAGGACACGGGAATTTCTGCAAGGGTTTGTGTGTGTTCTGATTCACCACGCCCTATTTTTTTGGGAAATAAGCGCTCAATTGCTGAATGCAAATCTGCACTAACATTTTGAATGACGTGAGATGCCTGAATTATTGTTGAAGCATGATGAATAAAATAAATCAAAATACCAATGCTAATCATTGCGAGTAAAATGCCGACTGTCACCGCAAGTTGTGGCACAAACTGGCTGTATCCATCTCCTTCTCCATGAATTGTTCGCAGTACGAGTAAGCAGTAGATGAACGTACCAATAAATGTGCCTAGTACAACCTGATTACCTGTATCTCGCATGAAATTGCGCAGAAGCCGGGGACCAAAATTGGAAGCAGCCAGCTGAAGTGCCACAATTGTAATCGAAAAAGCTGTTGCAGCAACACTCACCATCGAACCTGCAACAGCTTCTAAGAGAGACTGTGCTCCATCTGCGCCACCAGTGTAAAGCCACCAATAATCAATTTCTACCTTGCCTGTACGGTCAAGAGTGAGCATTGTAAAGGCTAAAGCAGTCGCTACCACTGCCATAACTGCTGGTATAAACCAGTAACTTGAGTGGAGCTGATCCCAAAGTGTGCTTACCTTGACATTCCTCATTGTTCGTTGATTTAAGAATTTACTTTGCCGTTACCATCACCAGAGGAGCGGACTTGAGCAAGTAATCTGAGCGAATCACTGATGCGACGAGGCTTTGGTATTTCACCTTTACCAGATGGCCAACCTTCACGTTGACGGAAGCGATTGCCATCTGTCTCTTCGGTCTGGTCGTGGAAAAGAATTTGTTGAGTTGGGAAAGGTAAATCAATGCCGTTGGCAACCAGCGTTTTTTTAATTGTAGTAATTACTTTATCCCGCGAAGACAAATCGTCTGCCCTTCGTGGTGGATGAATCCACCAGCGCACACGGATGTTGACAGTGCTTTTGGCTAAGTCCATGACCAATGCATCAGGAGCCGGGTCTTTTAAAACTTCGTCTAGGCTATTCATTGCATCTAACATCAACTGTTTGGCTAGGTCAATGTCGTCGCCGTAGCCAATGCCGACATCGTACTCTAATCGACGGTTATCAAAGGCAGTGTTGACAGTTACCGAATTAGTAAACAATTCAGAATTAGGAATGACAATCCGCCGACCGTCGTAGGTTCTGATTGTTGTTGCCCTTGTCTGAATATTTTCGACAGTTCCTTCAAAGTCTTTAAACACAATTTGATCATCAATGCGAAAAGGTTCAGTCAGCAAAATTAAAATACCAGCTAAGAAATTTTGTAAAATATCGCGGAAGGCAAAACCAATGGCCACACCGCTAATTCCCAATAGTTGGATCAAATCACCGGCTCTAAATGTAGGAATGACAATGGAAAGGGCAATAAACAACCCAATCAAAATTGTTACCCCTTGCGCTAACCTTCCCAGTACTAATCCTAGATTTCTGGCGTGGCGACGGTTGCGAGTTAACCGCTTGACGAGTGCCTTAATTCTGCTGCCAACAAATAAAAAGAGTATAAAGACAATCAATGCTAAGACAATATTTGGTAGCAAAGCTATGAAACCGTTAATCATGCTTTGAACCTTGTCCCAAGCTGCGGAGATTGCTGCATTCATCAACTTTCCTCACTCATTAATCTTTGCTCTGACATCATTGCTCTGAACTCTGATGCAATAATTCTTGAATTTCCTGCCGCAACGCTGCGATTTCACCCTGAAGCACTTGAATCGATTTCGCTCCAGCTAACTCTGCTTCGTCATCATCGGCATCACGACCAATAAAGAATGTCGCTAGAGTAGCAGTAACATAGCCAAACACGGCAAACGCATATAACGCTAAGAAAAAACAAAGTACCCGACCTTCGGGCGTTTTGGGCCAATACTCAGAACCCATCGTCGTTATTAGCATTGCTGTCCACCATAAAGCAGTGCCATAGTTGTGTAGCCCTGGTTCCCCAGGAACTTCGTTTTCAAACGCATACATCCCTGCTGCTCCTAGTAAAGTCACAATCATTGTTAACGCCACAACATAACCAAACCCTCGACGGCTAATACTTGCTGAGAGAACTCGCATTCCTCGGTTAGCACGAGTCATGACTCGCAACAGTTGTAACCCTCTTACAGCCCTTGCTGTTCGTAGTATTTTTATGACTCGTATAATCCTAAAAGTACGTAGCGCTGGCAAAAAGAGAGCAATAG
The DNA here is from genome assembly GCA_002163975.1 of Nostocales cyanobacterium HT-58-2. Taxonomy (GTDB): domain Bacteria; phylum Cyanobacteriota; class Cyanobacteriia; order Cyanobacteriales; family Nostocaceae; genus HT-58-2. Next base: position 2,621,479 of record CP019636.1, read on the forward strand.
CTGTTAGCCAGTTACTTTTGATGTAAAAAATTTTATGAGGAGCAATAGCTAGTTTCAGTAGAAAATCTAATATAAAAATAATCCAGATAGTGATGCTAACGGCTTCCAGTAAAGGATTTAACCCCCAGATGATTTCGATGATGAATAGTGCTAACCACGCAAAGCCCAGCACCAGCATTGGAGTTTCTACCCAATCTTCTAACTGTTGTAAGACTTCTATGCGTTCTTTTTCCAGGGCTTGTTTTTCCAACAGTTTAGAACGACTCATAAGTTGACGCATTTTCATCTCCTACCGCTAACCATCTTGCTTTCTAACGGGATAACTCTACTACCCAAAGAGATATTTGTTGAAAGATATATCTCATACTCAATTAATACTTGATTTTTATCTACAAAATTGGTGTTGACTGGTAAAATCACTGACACTTAAAGCAGTAAAGCAGGTTATCAAGCAAAATTTCATACATTATTTTTAGATTTAAATTAATTCTAAATAGTGCAAAAAGCGTGGAGAAATCCGCTATATTTTTCTCTTCAATTCAAATTTTAGACTTTTATTACCTTAATTAAAAATTTTTCTCTTAGTATGATCCGTTAGTAAGAAATTGACTACTTTATTATTTTGAATTTAGCGTTATTTATATCTAAAGGAGTAATACCATTTCTTTATAAAGCTGCGCTAAATAAAGCTTCAAGAATAAAGTCGTAAGAAGTGAGAGAGGAAATCATGGAAGGTGTAATTGCTTTGAGGACATCAGTTAACTTCTGCTGTAGTTGTGTGAGGGTTTGACAATTTTCCCATTGGAGTTGAGATTTGAGAAATTCCCAAAACCGCTCAATTGGGTTGAGTTGAGGAGAGTGAGGAGGTTGAAAAATAGGGATAATGTTATCTGGATAATCGAGAGCTTTCGCTTTGTGAAAAGACCCTTGGTCGAACTGGATAACCGCGATATCATCACCAAGGTCAGCAGAGAGCAACTCCAAAAAGTTTTGAAAACAATCACTATTGAGGTAGGGGAACTCATAGAAAAAGCTGTATCCACTTAGGGGTTCTACGACTCCGTATAAATAAAAATTTTCACGTTGCCATTGGCTTAAACCCACGGGTTTAACTCCTTTAGCCGTAATTAAACGTCCTGCAATTGTCTTTAATCCTAAACGTGTTTCATCCTGGCACAAGTACCTCAATCGTTTACCCTCTCCAAACTCTTCCTGCAAGAATTTGAATGCTAGAGGCAGTTTTTTTTAAAGTGAGATAGGCTTTCTGGGTGTTGTTTGGTGCTTTGAGGACGAGGCACTTTCAATTTCGCACCCAAACGCTTGCGAACAATTTCATAGACTGTTTTGTAGGCAAGTGAAAGTCCTAATTCGCTCTTGAGCCATTGTTGAATTTGACTATAGCTTTGAAACCCAGATGGTTCCTGCAACTTCTGTTTCAACCGTTCTAAGTCTGAACCACTTATGCTCAGAACTTTCCCTGGTGCATGTTTTACTTCAAGTAAGCCCCTTCGTCCTTCATCTTTATACTTTCTCACCCAACGAGTTATGGTTGCTTCATCACGCCCTAAACGTTCTGCCAGCGATCGCCTGCTGCTGACTTGACCACTCTTGAGCCAGTAGAGCATTTGCAATCTTTCTTTGCTGCTTGCTGCTGTGGCATGTTTGAGAGCTTTCTCCAATTCTTCTTGACTTTCTGAAATCTCGATTTGGAATGGACGACTCATAACAAAATTACTCAATGCACCCATCTATAAGTTTGACGCAGTTTGGCGCATCTTCATACAGAATTGGTATAAGTATAATCAGCCTATAGTAGTATTTATAGTCATGGTAAAAATTTATCCACTAAATTTACACTTCAAATCAAGAGCTTTTAAGTATAGAGATTTCCTGTTGCCCGTTCCCCGTTCCCTCTTAATTTCAGACACTTTCTAGTTTCGCGCCGGGAACTAGACTAAATAACTCTAACATCATCCTTGTTTTCTGCGCTTGTCTCTCAGATTTACGAAAAGCAAGCCAAATGTGATTAATGACAGATTTTGTAGGTTTGAGAATCAACGTCAACCGATTAGTTTCTACCCATTTCTGACACAAATAATCTGGCAGTACGCTAAAGCCAAAACCATAATTAATAGCCTGGCGAATTCCTCTTAAATCTGGAATTATGAGTTTCGGATTTACGTCAATCCTCCGACCGAAAACAACCCGCCAGAAGCGACGAATAATAGGCATATCTTCACCGTATGCAATCCAAGACTGAGTTCTCAACCATTCCTCCAATGATGTTAAGTCTACTTGCAAGACTTCCTCTGATATTGGCATAATAGTTGCAGGTGGTCCCACTAACCAAAAGCTTTCTTCAAACAACAATTGGTACTCAATATCTAATTTAGCAATCTTTTGGGTAGCAACAGCCACATCCAACCTTCCTTCTTGCAATTGTTCGATTAATTGCTGTGCTAATCCAAATTGCACTGTGTATAGTATTGTTTCGTCCTGTGGCAACTTTGCCAATATTCGCTCTGTAAAAAACTCTTGGGGCGCACCTAATCTTATCAATTGTGGTGTCTGTGTGAGTGCTCCTCTGTTTGGGATCGATTCCAGTGTTTCAATCGCAGCGGCAATTTGCGTGTAAAGCCGTTTTCCTGCTTCTGTTGCCAGCATTTTCCTGGGAGTTCGTTCAAACAGCGCTGTCCCAAGTGCAGATTCTAACGCGGCAAGATGCTGGCTGACTGCAGGCTGAGTCAGATGCAAAACCTGGGCTGCTCCCGATACGGTTCCGACTCGATAAACTTCAATAAAGCTGCGATACCATTCTAAACTAATCATAAATATATTTATATTAAAATAGATTTTTGATAATTTTTATTTTAGAAGAATTGAACTTAAAATCAAAACATCAAGCAAACTCAAATATTGCACCTTACTGGAGAGTACGCCTTGAACTTAAATTCAAGGCTCATAGCGCGCATTCAGTTAAAACGGACTGAAATACAAATGCTTGACTTCAATCTACAGATCCAGTTATTATTCAGACCTATCGGTCTGATATGTGTAAATGTCTAAAGGCAAAGACACAAAAGAGAGAATTCTTCAACAAGCAGCAGAACTGTTTAACCAACAGGGGTATGCTGGCTCGTCTATTTCAGACATTATGCGTGTCACGGGGTTGCAAAAAGGAGGAATATACAATCACTTTAAAAGCAAAGATGATTTGGCGCTACAGGCTTTTGACTTTGCGATCGCCCAAATCAAACAGCATTATAGAGACGCTATCCGAAGCAAGCGTCATTCAGTTGATCAGATACGAGCAATCATGAATATATTTCGTGGCTACGTTGATCATCCACCTATCAAGGGGGGATGTCCAGTGTTAAACACTGCCATTGAGAGTGATGATGCTCATCCTGCCTTGCGAACCCAGTGCCAACAAGCCATGAACTCTTGGCGCAAAATGTTTTGTCGAATTATCCAAAAAGGAATAGAAAAGGGTGAAATTCACTCAACAATTGACGCTGATGAAGTTGCAACTATCATTATTTCTATGCTTGAAGGAGCGATAATGATGAGCAAGCTCTATGGAGACTCAATTCATATTGAGCGAGCAATCAATCATTTAACTCATTACATTGAAAGCCAATTACGCATTTAAAGCAATTAGGCTTTCCTGAAATTTGTCTACTAAAAAAAAGACCGTTCAGTCTGAAAAAGCAGAAAGATTCAATGAGAAATCACAGTTCAACACGAGGAAAGCGATGAGTGATTTTTGTGGTCAAGTTGCACTGGTGACAGGAGCATCGCGAGGTATCGGCGCAAGCGTCGCCCGTATGTTAGCTGAACGTGGTGCTGATGTCGTTATCAACTACCGCAACAAGAGCTCACGCGCTCTTGAAGTAGCCAATACAGTACGTGTCACTGGTCGTCAAGCCCTACTTGCTCAGGCTGACATTACCAGTGAGAGCGACATGAAGGAGATGATGAAGCTCGTAGAGAAGCAATTTACACGCCTTGACCTCCTCATTCTTAATGCTAGTGGTGGATTAGAGAAGGATAAGCCTGCCGACTATGCTATGCAACTTAACCTTACCGCCCAGGTACGTACCGTTGACCTGTCTTTACCACTAATGCCACCAGGTGGACGCATCGTTTTCGTCACCAGCCATCTGGCTCACTTCTATGGACACAAGCCAGTTGATCCCATTTATGAGCCAGTGGCACAGAGCAAAAAAGCTGGCGAAGAGGCTCTGCAATTGCGTATACCTGAACTGGCAAGTAAAGGCATTAAGTTGGTAGTGGTCAGTGGCGACTTGATTGAAGGCACTATCACTCCTAAACTTATGCAGCGCCAAAACCCCGGTTTCATCGAATCCCGTCGCAAACATGCAGGTTTTCTTCCTAGCGTTGAAGACTTCGCTCATGCCATTGTCGATGCTGCAGCAAACACTCAATTGGAAAGTGGAGCAACTATTTTTGTGGGAAGTACAGAGTGGGAGATTGCCTAGGCACGCTGACAATTTCTAAGCCTTTTGCCTATCAACTCAAACCAAAGATATCAGGTTTTCTGCAAAATAACAGACCGATTAGTCTTTAAATAAATAATTTAGGAGCCATCATGACACTTGCTAATAACTTGCAAAGACCAATGCAAGTAGAAATTGCCATAAATGTACAGACATACGACATAGACTTTGTCGGAATTGTTAGTAACATTGTCTATATCAGATGGTTGGAAGATTTACGCTTAAAGTTTTTAGATGAGTACTGGCAACTTAATAAACAATTTGAACAAGGATATGCACCCATTCTCGTAGGAACTGAAATTGAGTATAAACGTCCTATTAAGCTTTTTGACAAAGTGATAGGACGTTTATGGTTAAGCAATTTAGGGCGGCTAAAGTGGACTGTTCAGGCAGAAATTTTATCTAACAACGAACTGGCAGCAACAGCTACGCAAAAAGGTGCGTTGATCAATTTGCAAAATAGTCGTCCGATTCCAATTCCAGAGGAATTGCAGAAGAAATATTCAGGTTATCAGCAGGTCGATGAAAATATTTGAATTTCGTCCATTTGCAAAGTGATGAAAGTGCAATAAGTTATTTGTTTATCAACTATTAAGGAGAACTCTCAATGCTCAAGTTTTACTATGCACCTTTGTCGCCTGTTGCTCGTCGTGTAAGGCTAGCCTTATTGGAAAAGCAAATTACATTTGAACCAGTCTTGCTAAGCCTGGATGGTGATCAATTGCAACCAGAGTTTTTGGAAATTAATCCCTTTCATCACGTTCCAGTTCTAGTAGATGACGGTTTTCGGATAGTAGAATCCCTAGCAATTCTAGACTATCTAGAAGCAAAGTATCCCACACCTGCGCTCCTTCCAACTCAACCTGAAGCTTTGGCAATTGTGCGGATGGTGCAAATGGTGACTGCTAATGAACTATTTCCTCAAACGATTCCTCTGATTTATGAAAACGAAGAATCTCCAAAATTGGTGCAGGCAAAGCAACATATAGACAAAGTCTTGCAATTTTTCACACAAATCTTGGGAGATAGCCCTTACTTTGGTAGTGAACAGCTAACTTTAGCAGATATCGTTGCGGGAACAGTTGTGCCTTTATTGCCTAGGTTGGATATAAATCTCAATCATTACCCGAAGCTAGATAGTTGGTGTAGACGCTTAATGCAACGGGAAGCATGGCAGAAGACAGATCTCAGTGCAGAAGAATTTGAACAATTCAAGAGGAAAGTACGAGTTTTAGTGAAGTTGCGTAGGCGCGAGATGAGTTTGGGAAATAAAGCTTAGTGATTGCGATCAGCAACGAACCAGGTACTCTTTATCGGCATATGTTCTAGCTAGAGGCAATTCCTGAGAGTTACAAAGGGATTGCCATTCACATGATTAAACCGGGTGTAGACCCCAAAGAATTTGGAGTCAATTTTACAGATGCGACTGAAGAAGGCTTAGTTGCAGTGTATCATCATGGAGAGGAAAAGGGGAGAGAATTTACAAGAAGCGTTCAATGATGATTTCGTCCACACATGTTCCGTTCAACTTGGCGTGTTTTTGCGCCGTCCCAACAATTTGAAAACCCAGTTGCGATAATGGGGTTCAAAATACCGACAATCGCTGCAGCATCATCCGGTTGTGCTTCTCGAACCAGCACATCCATTTTCAGGTACTTCTGATAACTTCAATAATTTGATAACCGTTATATTGTAAGTATGCATTCCCAGCAAATTATCAAAGTTTGAGTCAAGTATGGAAAAACAAACAATTCATGTTATCGGAGGTGGACTAGCTGGGACGGAAGCAGCATGGCAAATCGCCTCTGCTGGAGTGTCGGTGATTCTTTGGGAAATGCGCCCAAAACACTTCAGTGGTGCTCATCACACGGAACATTTGGCGGAATTGGTGTGTAGCAATTCTTTTGGAGCAATGGCGAGCGATCGCGCTGCGGGTTTATTGCATGAAGAACTGCGCCAACTCAATTCTATTGTCATTTCAAAAGCGGATGAACACGCGGTTCCCGCAGGTGGAGCGCTCGCAGTTGACAGAGGACAATTTAGCCAGGATTTGACGGAAACCCTCTCGCGCCATCCTCTGATTGAACTGCGCCGGAATGAGCTACGTATTATCCCGGAAGGAATTGTTGTTTTAGCCACTGGTCCTTTAACCAGTCCCGAATTGGCGGAAGATTTGCGCCGCTTTACCGGGATGGAATACTTGAGCTTTTTCGATGCCGCAAGCCCCATCATTGTAGGAGAATCGATTAACCGCGATATTGCTTTTCTTGCCTCTCGCTACGACAAGGGCGAAGCAGCATACTTGAACTGCCCGATGAATAAAGAGCAGTACTTGCGTTTTTGGCAAGAACTCTGCGCAGCAGAACAAGTGGAATTGAAGGACTTTGAACGGGAAACAGCCAAATTTTTTGAAGCCTGTTTGCCAATTGAAGAACTGGCACGGCGGGGAGAAGACACGATGCGCTACGGTCCCCTCAAGCCAGTGGGTTTGTCGGATAGCCGGACTGGAGAACGCCCCTATGCCGTCGTACAGTTGCGGCAAGAAGATAAAGCAGGTCAACTGTGGAATATGGTAGGATTCCAAACAAATCTGCGTTGGGGTGAGCAAAAGCGTGTTTTCCAAATGATTCCTAGTTTGGAAAATGCCGAATTTGTGCGGTTGGGGGTGATGCACCGCAATACGTTTATTAATGCGCCTGAGCTCTTGCTGCCTAGTTTACAATTTTTAAAGCGTCCGACATTGCTAGGTGCTGGACAGTTGATTGGAACTGAAGGATATACCGCAGCTGCAGCAGGTGGTTGGTTAGCGGGAACGAATGCAGCGCGGCTTGCTTTGGGGAAAGAACCCTTGACTTTACCCAATACAACGATGATGGGATCGCTGTTTGAATTTATCAGTTCGGCTTCGCCCAAGCATTTCCAACCAATGCCTCCAAACTTTGGGATTTTGCCAGAATTGGGTGCGAAAATCAAAAATAAACAAGAGCGTTACGGACGCTATCGCGATCGCGCTTTGGCTGACTTGAGGGAATTTAGAAACCGTGCTGAGTTATCTTCCTGAAATTTCACTCAGCACTCATGCCTATTTTGATGATTTGCGTTGCTCTTGAGTTGTCTCCTCTCTAGTTGTTGCTATTCCATGCGTGCCGATCGCCGCGATCGTTGCACCTATGAAGCCCCAAAGCCCATTGCTAAATGCATTCATGCGATGAACGGAACTACGATGATAGGCAAGTTCTAACTGTCTATCATTTGTTCTTCCATCTCTGGCTAATTTTTCCACATACCTTTCGGTTCTTCCTAGTGCTGTATAGTCAGTGTTGAACGAGTAAAGCGATGACCCCGCTACCAACAAACCAGGAATCACTAGGGCAATAAAGAGAATTGCTCTGCCTACGCTCATAAATCTTATTCCAGTAACATATTTGAGTCAATGCTGACACGGCGAGAATTTGTTGATAGTATCTGACGAACAAATTAGAAAAATTGTGCATATCAGTTAACGGTAGCTGTCACATTTAAAAATGCAGAGTTTATAGGGGCATAGGTCAATACAGAATATTATCAGAGTATAAAAAAATTAGAATTAGCTGAGAAAGTGGTAATACCAATTCTTTATGAAGCTGAGTTAAATAAGGCTTCATAAAGAATTAGTATGAAATTAATTTAAGCAACAACTCCAAAGATGTCTGCAATAGATTTTACAGAAGCTATAATATCTCCTTGACTCACTCTTGTAAGCTGAGCTTTGCGAATCATATTCATAGTGAAGAAACATTTAGCTGCTCTTTTGTCTGTTTTGGCACAATAGAGATATTTCCACTTGCCTTTGAATTTCCGTCAACCCGTGATGAATCGTTTGTAGATTTCAGTTGTGGACGGCATCATTTTTCTAGTTCTTGTCGGAGAACAAATTATTTGTCGTCGCTTCAAGAACTGCGAACGCAAGTACAATCAACACTAAGACTCGTTGGCTTCCTACCCACTTCAGGATATTAAGCTTATCCTCATGCTCATGACTGAGTTCTCGGTTGAGCAAATTCAGTACGCTAGATCTAGAGCCAGTGCTGCGCAACCAATCACGTTGGTAAAGACAAATGCGAATTCATGGTAGCAGCGGTGATGAGTAAGGAGGTTCAAGTTATGAATAATATTGCACAGCAAATCGGGGAACTGATTGCGCATAAGCAAACAGAGACAGACTCTGCCAATACCGAGCAGGCAATGCATAAACCCTTGGTGATTGCAGGAACATCTGAGGGTTTGCTGTTTCTCGATTCCGAGCAGCATATTGAACTGGAAGGTTATTTGATCGCGGCTGTCGCCTCAAGTCCTGATGGACTATGGGCGATAAGCCGAAGGCTTGACGCTTCGCGTATCGCCGAGCACAATTGTGTATGGCATCGTCACCCTAACGGCGAATGGCATCAAGTCGCTTCGGTAAATGATTTGCAACTGAATTGTATCCTGCCGCTCAAGAGTGCAGTTCTGGTGGGAACGTCTGGAGCCTGTCTCATCCGCATTGTTAACAGCAGCACGCATCGCATCAATTGTTTTGAGTCAGTTGAAGGACGCTCCCAGTGGTATACACCATGGGGTGGTCCGCCCGATGTGCGGTCAATGGCAGTAGGTCAATCCGGTGAACTCTATGTGAATGTGCATGTCGGCGGCATTTTGCGCTCCTTAGACCAGGGACAGTCCTGGCAACCTACCATCGACGTTCATGCTGATGTCCACGAAGTCAGGACTGTTTTAGATCATCCCGAGCTTGTGCTAGCAGCTACGGCTCAAGGGTTGGCGATAAGTAAAGATAAAGGGAATTCTTGGAGCTTTGACCGCGCAAACTTACACGCTGCCTACTCACGAGCTGTGGCAGTGTGTGGAGAAACCATCTTAATGAGTGCTTCTACGGGTCCTCATGGTGGCAAGGCAGCAATCTACCGTCGTCCACTCAACCAGCCGGGGACATTTGAGAAATGCGAGCAAGGTCTACCAGAGTGGTTCACAGACAATATCAACACGGGAACCCTTGACACTTCAGGAAATTTTGCTGCCTTTGGCACTAGTGATGGTCAAATTTTTCTCTCAAGCGATGCTGGCTTGACATGGAAGCAGATCGCAGCGAATTTGGCTCCAATCCACTGGCTAAACCTTATGTAACCAATGACAAATAACAAAAATACAGTACTAGATTTACTTGCTGGGGAAGACGAGCGCACTGCTTTAGCTGCACCGGATCAACCCAGCCTGACTTACGGGCAACTGCGGCAACAGGTTGTCAAACTTGCTGAAGAACTCAATCGCTTTGGGATTGGACGGGGCGATCGCGTCTCTATCGCCATTCCCAATAGCTCTGAAATGTAATAGTCTTCCTTGCAACAGTGACCTGTGCGACAGTAGCTCCTCTCAATTCCAAGTACAAGCAAGAAGAATTTGCGTTTTTCTACGAAGATACCAATACAGCCGCGTTAATCGTTCTTGGTGAAGGTATCAAAGCCGCACTAGCAGCCGCAACGCTCAATATAATGGTCATTCGGGCAACGCCCAACGCCTCCCCTACCGTCTAAGGTGAGAAAACCAGGCACTGTCGGCTACGGTTTTGGTGTAGATGCGGGCATCATGGACGAAGCAGGAAATCTGCTCAAAAAAGGACAGTTATGCGAAGTCGTTGTTAAAGGACCAAATGTAGTGGATGGGTATGAAAATAACCCGGAAGCCAACGCGAAAGCGTTTACAAATGGCTGGTTCTGTACTGGGGATCAGGATGTATTAGACGAAAATGGTTATTTGCGCCTGACAGGACGACTAAAAGAACTGATTAACCGAGGCGGCGAAAAAATTTCTCCTTTGGAAGTCGATGATATTTTATTGTGCCACCAGGCTGTAGCAGAGGCGATCGCGTTTGCCGTTCCTCACAAAATGTTAGGCGAAGATATCCATGCTGCCATCGTTCTCAAAGATAAATCTGTATCCGAGCAAGAATTAAAAGCCCATTGCACTGTATGGCTAGCAGAATTCAAAGTGCCGCGCCAGTTTCATATCTTAGACGAACTGCCCAAAGAGGCAACGGGCAAATTGCAGCGATTGAACATGGCGAAACTGCTGAATCTGACAGGGGAATCGTCATGAAGGTTTGTATTGTTGGGGCGGGCGCAATCGGCGGCTATATGGGAGCCAAATTAGCCCACTCTGGCGCTCAAGTGACATTAATTGCCAGGGGCGCTCACCTGCAAGCGATTCAGGAAAAAGGTTTGATACTGCGGCATTCATACGGCGCTGAAAGATTGTGGACTTTGATTGATGAACCTATTGCAAATCAATCGTTTGAAACTTTAAATGATTTGGAGGAAGTTTTATTTTATCGCTGTCAATCTTTACTTCAACAGCAAAATTTGATTCAAGGATTAGCCAGTTTTCACTGGTGGATTAATATTGGGGTTTAATCGTAAGTTATTTACCGAACATGATATCACCACAAGCCCATAAAAAATCTTTTCTGATTAATTACTTTTTCTTGCCCTTAGATTTCTTGCCTAGATTTTGTTGGCGCTTCTGCAGATATCATGTCAATAGTTTCTTGACAAACTACAAGTAGGGACTATTATGTTCCCGGACGAGAGCGAATATGATCGGGTATATGATGGCGATCGCCTAATATTTCTAGCAAAGGACCATGAACGTCAAATTTAACCATACTTACCGACGCGACCAAAATATTCACCCGATAGCGATAGCGTCCCAAATCAATTCCTAGTAAACTGCAAAGCATAATCCGAATCGTGGCTTTATGGGAAACTACTAAAACATTACCTTGGAGATGTTTTTCTTGAATTTCAGCAATGACAGGCATAGAACGGTTAGCAATATCTACCGCAGTTTCTCCACCTATGGGTGCATTCCAAGCGGGCTCTGTCAACCATTTTACATAATTTTCTGCGTAATTCTCTTGGGCAAACGATTTACTCTTAGTTTCCCATTCGCCGTAACTACCTTCTCTAAGTCCGTCACGCAACTGCATATCTATACCGATAGCATCACAAAATGGCTTGGCAGTTGCAATTGTGCGCTTCATCGGGCTAACATAAACCGCTTCCCACTTCAATTTTTGATAAACATCGGCAAAACTCTGTGCCATCTGCATCCCTTCAGAGGTCAACTCCGCATCAGTTTCACCGCAGAAATGACCACTTTGACTAAAAGTAGTTTCTCCATGTCGCAGTAAATATAAATTGAGTGTCATGACTTGTATGGGGATTGGGATAAAGGAGTTTGTTCAAAAATAAACTAGCATCAATCTCGCAATCGAGTATGTGCCACCAGGACAAAGTCATCAACCAAAAAAGTCAATCAACCACAAACTTTTGAAATCGAAGACAAAAGTAGCAATAGATACTCAAAATTTGTACGAAGTGTCAATTTTACTTCAAAATCATGGAGAGCGATCGTCTATCACAATTAGGGTGTCATAGGCGTGCGTTACAGGGTGATAGTTTAATTCATCCAATGGGACATTTAATTTTGGCGAATTATTTTGCCGAAGGTCCTAAAGAAAGCAGGTGATTTTTTGGACAAGCCTTACTTAGCAAACTGGAATGAGGGATCGCTTGCGCTTACAGAATTGGATTGTGTACTCTCGGCGGATGATTGAACAAGGCAGTCCCACTGAAAAAAATTTCACCACCTGTTTGGGGTAATGCCTCCGGCAAGCTACGCATTGGCGGAGCCTGCACTTTGCGCTTACGCCAGTCACCTGCGGTAAGTCCTGCGGACAGGCTGCGCCAACGCGTAGCGTCTCCGTCAGGAGAGGGAGAACGCTACTTGCTATCTCCTTGCGGAGACGCTGCGCGTGTGCCCGCAGGGCTTATAAGTCGTCACGCATTACCCGACCAACACAGTGGCTCTCCTCCCGCAGCCTCATCGCCAAGCAGATAAGTAGCTTTGTTCCTTTCCCCTTTACCCCTTCCCGCTACTTATAAATCAACCGCCATTGTTATTTCACAGGGTAGTAAAGTTTATCTTTCTCCTCGTAGCGCCACCCCATACTCCCTGGGTCACGTGATCTGGACCATGACACAAATTCCTTTAGACTTAGGGTTTTGCGTTGATTGCTCAGGTTGGCTGCATCAACTGCGAGTCTTTTAGCAAGGTTTTCTTCTAGCATTGGTTGCAGTTCTACACTGGGTTGCTGGTAGTACGAGTACCCTGTTGATTTGCGTCCTCTTTGAGTACTTGGGTTGCGTTGCAGTTGCACCAGCGCTGACTCAATGAGTGCTAATCGATTGGCGAACGTTTTTAACTCTTGCTCTAAATGGGTGATACGTTGTTGCTGATGCGTTTCTATACTATTTTCTACACGTTCTTCTACACTTTTAGCTAGATGCCCTAATTCTTCTTCTACTTTGTGTAGACGAGTTTCTATGCTATTTTCTGTATTTAAAGCCCCACCCAGAACGTGATGCAGTCCTTGGATGACTAGATCGGTTGCTGTGGTATTAAGTTGCCGTGCTTTTGCCCTGAGTGCTGCTGTCAGTATCTTTGGCAACTTAAAGTTAATGGACTCCCGTTCAGCTTTCGACATTTCTACACTCGCTTATACACCAAGTGTAGATAGTTTACAGCTAAGGGGATGCAGCCTTCAAATGAGAAAGGGCGAATAATTTCGTACCGCATCTTCTTCAAATTACTATTTATATAAATTCCAAGTATTTTGGATTTCCTGAGCCATTTCTTGCCGTAAGTTCCAAGGTAGTAAGACTTCCACTTTTGAACCCAAAGCCCGCAACCACCTGACTACATAGTAGTCTGTAACTCGGTAATAGACTTGGTAGTATGCATCAGTCGTTGGGCGAGACTGAAGAATTTCTAAAAGAGTCTGTCGGTCTTCTGAGTTTAGTATATATTGTTTAATTAATTTTGCTACGTCTTTGACATCAATAGGGGTAAATATGTCGTGAATACTGGTTCCTTCAATATAACGCTGATGAAAATCTTGCTCAAACCGCAATATCATCCGTGCTTTTTCTTTATAAAAGTCGCATCCCCAAGCTTCTTTTAACTTGGTGTTGACTGTTTTGGGAGTTGGCAGTTGATTGTCCTCATATTTTTCTCTTAATAATTGTGGAACGCGAGGGTCTTTCCAATCCAAAGTTTCTAGACGTTTAGAAATAATCCGGTCAAGGCGATATTTGTACCAGTTAATTTCACCTTTCGGAGTAGTGCCATACGCACACAGGTATTTAGCTCGTTCCATAAAGTAAATACAAACTGGGTAAACTACACACTCCTTAATCTGATTTTGATGAGCGCTGTGATAAGTCAAAAGCAAAGGTGGAATTTGTCCTGAGTCCCAAAGGAACTGCAATTCACTCTGAAGTTGGTCTACAGCATCTTGCGTAGGGCTTGATTCTGGTACTACATAATCAACGTACAAAAAGACACGATGAGTTTCTTCATCTACTTCTTCTTCTGAGATTTCTTCAGCCAACAAAGGTAAACTTGGGTCAAGAAAACTAAACATACCTAAAGTTCCAGCTAAATAAGCCTGTTTTTTTATACTCAAGGTAGTTTCAGAGCCAAGATGTTCTGGTTTATGAAAGATTGGTAATATTTCAACTCGACGGTAATACTTGCTCCTGCCAGCCACGTTATTCACTCGTTGCAAACAGTTTCGGCTGACTAATAAATCTAAATCGCTTTGAAGAGATTTGCGAACTTGAGCAAATAACCGTTCTTCCAGGAGCTTATCCAGTTCAGAATTCGATATAGGTATTTGTTTTTGCAGAGAATGCCACCATTCGTCTATGGGCACTTCCAATTCTAATAACCATTCTGCGGTTGTTTTGATACAAGCACAGTTGGGGTCTTGATGGTTGAGGATGTCTACTTGCTTTTCATCCATGTGAGTCTCAGTAAAAAAAGCTTGTCGCCAATCAGTGTAGGTAAAGCTGTCGCCAAGAGCAGTGTGTCCTTTATCACTATAGAGCCAACATAACAATGCCCATAGCCGTATGGCGCGAGTGAGATTATGACTTTGATCTAAAGAGCCATTGGCTAACTGTTGTAAAAGTTTGGGGTGCGGGGGATTGGTGAAGAGTGCATTCACGGTTGGTTAAGATGTCTAAGGTCTGCTTTCTAACCTAGCAGTTATTGGAAGGGGGTATTTCCGATACTGTGTAATACTAAGTATGGCGATTTTGAAAAATGGATACACTTAGGTTATGAGTGCATCAGAGTTTGACAAGTACAAGGTAGACCATCTGTTTTTGCTTATTGGTGAAAATCCTCTACCTAACTATGTTGCAGCCCAAATACTGCTGAAAGAGGGTGGTACTGTTTACTTGGTACACAGCACAGATACAACTAGTAAAGCTGCTTGTTTGGAAAGAAATTTAAAGGGTGTAAATGTCAAACCAATTTCATTGGGCAGACATGAGGCTAACTCCTGCGTTATTAAAGACAAAATCCAAACCGAAGTAAAAAATATTTTAAAAAAGTATCCAAAGCATACTTTTGGTTTGAATTATACAGGTGGAACAAAGGCAATGTCTGTACATAGCTATCGTACTTTGTTTGATATGTCAGAAGTTAATAATCCTGTATTTAGTTATCTGGATGCTCGAAGTTTAAAAATGCTAATAGAGCGAGAAAACGATACTCCAAAAGGTGAAATAGTAAAAATTCAAGTCAAATTAGAAGAACTTTTTAATTTGCACGAGTTGCCTTGGAAAAAAAACAAACAGCCTAATCGTCAACCAGTCCTACCTGATGCCGCACAGGAGTTCCTTAACGCATATTTATCAGCTACTCTAAGAAATACAGATAATACAGCAGAACAATGGTGGAAATGGTGTAAAGATCAACTACATTCTCAAACTAAAGATAAATACGGTTTCTGGTATCCTGAAACAGAACTTATGAAGATATCTGGAATTAGTTTAGAGGGAGCGCCAGAGAATATCAAAAAAATTTTGCAGAAGTATCAAATGTTGAATTCAAATGACGAACTAGATATCCAAGCATCTAAAAACCAAGGTTTTCGTGAATTAAGCGATGTTTGTGCTTGGTTAAGTGGCATTTGGCTTGAACATTATGTTTTACGTCAGATACAAAATATATCTGTACAATTTCCTGATATTCATGAAAGTGCAATGTCATTTCATATTGACGATCCAAACAATAAAGATGATAGGTACGATAGGTTTGAGTTTGATGTTGCTTTCATGCGAGACTATCAGCTATTTGCCTTATCCTGTACCACTGCTGGTGATAAATCCACTTGTAAACAAAAGCTATTTGAAGCTCATTTAAGAGCCAGACAACTAGGTGGAGATGAAGTGCGAGTAGGATTAGTTTGTTTTCATAATAATCCTGAGAGAGTAAAGCGTGATTTAGAAGCTACTATAAGAGATAAAAAAATTGTAGTTTTTGGCTCTCCAGACTTGAAACCTGATAAATTTGTCAAAAAAATGCAGCAGTGGATTCATGAGAATAGCCCGATACTTTAAGATATGCCATGAGTAAATACATAGCAACCCTAATTGATACAACAGGAATACAACCATATATTTTTGGCAGTAATCGTTTACGAGAAAATATAGGTGCATCGTATTTAGTAGAACAAGCAACAAATGGTTGGGTTAAGTGCGCTTTACGCCAAATATTTGGAGAAAATGTGTACATTCCTAAACCGGAACAAGAAGAAAAATGTATTGAACACGATAGTCTTGATGCTGAATTAGTCTATACCGGAGGTGGTAATGCAGTTATTCTTTTCAAAAACAGAGAAGATAAAGAAAGTGCTATTAAATTTACTAAAAGATTGAGCAAAAGAGTATTGCAAGAAGCACCAGGCTTAAAAATTGTAGTAGCTCACAGTGAACCCTTTGAGTGGGGAAACAAACTATCAGGAATTGTTGATAGTTTGATGAAAGAATTAGAGCGAAAAAAACGCGAATACAATCCTTCTGTCCCTTTGCTAGGTCTGGGAGTTACAGCTAACTGTCTTTCTACTGGATTATCTGCTGTAGATACTAGCGATCGCTACAGTGTAACCACTAGCTATCCAGTCTCCAGAGAAATCGTTGAAAAGCTCCGAGCCGTTGACCCTAAAAATAAAGCTCCAGCCAATCAAGAACTAAAAGATACTATATTTAAAAATTTGCCGCTAGGCAATTATATAGTCCCTTATGATGTTGATGATTTAGGTCGCACAGAGGGTAAAAGTAGTTACATGGCTATAGTTCACGCTGATGGTAACGGGATGAGCGATCGCTTTAAAGAACATGGTAGGAAATGTAAAACAGACCGTGAGTACATTACTGCCATGCGTGAACTATCTAAAACTGTGAATCAGGCAGGTGTTAATGCTTTAAAAAAAGTTGCCCAAAGAGTTATCCAATTAGCAGATGGTAAATTACAGGAGCAGTTTGCAATTACAGAAAGAGATGGGGAAAAGTATCTGCCTTTTCGTCCAATAGTTTATGGCGGTGATGACGTTACATTTGTATGTGATGGACGCTTGGGATTATCGTTAGCAGCACTTTACCTGAAGGAATTTGCAGATCAACAAGTAGCAGATGGAAAAGATTTAACAGCCTGTGCAGGAATAGCTATTGTCAAAACACATTATCCATTTGCTAGAGCATATCAATTAAGTGAATCGCTGTGCAGAAAAGCTAAAAACTTTGTGCGTTCTGAAAAAGAACGACTGAGAATATCGGATTTTTCTGCACTTGATTGGCACATTGCTCCTAGCGGCTTATTGGGTTCAATCAGCGATATCCGTCAACGAGAATATCAAGTTGCTGAAGGAAATCTCACCATGCGACCTTTGTACTTGCACTCTGATAGTGATTGGCGCAACTGGGATGATTTTTCTGAGGTAGTTCATGAATTTAATACACACCCAGACTGGACAAATCGCCGTAATAAAGTGATAGCTTTGCGAGAACAGTTACGGCAAGGTTCAGAAAAAACCAAACAGTTTTTACAAGTTTACGGTTTGAATGAGAACTATTTACCCCGATTTAGTAAATCGAAATATGACAACTTATATCAATCGGGTTGGACTGAAGACCCCAGAACAAATACAAGAGTTTGTGGTTATTTTGATGCCATTGAAGCAATGGAATTTCATATTCCTTTAAAGGAGAAAACCGATGGAGATTTATTACCTGAAAATGCTGCTTTTGAGTGATACAACCTTTGGCCGTGATGATGGAGTAGCAGGTTTAATCGACCAAGAAGTAGAGCATGACGCTAACGGGTTTCCCTACTTACGTGGACGTACTTTAAAAGGCTTGTTGAGTGAAGAATGCGACAATTTGATTGCTGTGCTTTCTGAACCACCGCCTTCCCGTTGGCAAGAAGCCGCCGAACATTTATTTGGCATACCTGGTAGCACCTTGGAAACTATCTCCAAGATGCACGTTGGCGATGCTTGTTTACCCCAAGACTTGCGAAAGGCTGTAAAACTTCAACTTGACCAAGAACAGAAAACAGAACGCAGAGGTCAGGAAACAAGACTCACAGAAGCAGATGTTCTTGCTTCTCTTACTACTATTCGCCGTCAGACTGCTATTGACCCTGAAGATGGCGCATCAGTGGAACATAGCTTACGCTCTAGTCGGGTTGTCTTGCGAGATTTATGCTTCACCGCACCATTGTTATTTGAAAAAAAACCAACAGCAGATATGCTAGCACTCTTAGCAGTCAGCACATTAGCACTGCAAAGAGTTGGTAGCGGACGTAACCGGGGTCGGGGTCATGTTCATTGTATACTACATGACTCAATTGGTGAAGAAATTACCCAAGAGCATTTTCGTTATTTTGAGCAGGAAACCAGGGGATGAAAGCAATTACTTTTTTAGTGCACACTACACAACCATTGTTAGCAACTTCGCTTCAGGGAGACCCGAACAGTGATGTATCTTTTCCTTATATTCCAGGTAGCATGATTCGGGGAGTGTTGATTGGTCGATATCTCCAACGTCACAATTTAAAAAGTACAGATGATATTTTAGATGAATCAAAATATCCAGATATAAAGCGTTTATTCTTTAATGGTAAGACCCGATATTTAAATGCTTATTTGTACGATAAACAAAAACAAAAGCGCACTCTACCTGTACCGCGCTCTTGGTTAAAGAAAAAGGGTGATGACATTTCCAATTTAGACGAGATAACTGTTTATGATTTCAGTTACGAAACACCGGAAGAAGATATTTCATACAAATCACTAGATGAGAGTTTTTGCACTGTAGATGATAAAGATATAGTGCTTTACAAAGAAAAGCGACGCATCAATATTCATAATATGCGAAATCGCAAAAAAGGCAGAGGTGATGAAGATAATGGTGCAATATTTCGCTATGAGGCTTTAGATGCCGAACAATATTTCCAGGCTGTAATTCTCTGTGATGAGCCTGACGATATAGAAAAAATTCAGCCGTTACTAGAACCACAAGAAATGTGGTTAGGCGGTTCTCAAAGTGCGGGATATGGACACACTCAGATTATTCCTATAGAAGAGGATGAAGAGTATGATTCCTGGAATGAAGTAGGAATTGAACCTGAAAACCGTAACGACAGAGAACTAATTCATATTACTCTTCTAAGTGATCTAATTTTACGGGATAAATGGGGTCATTATGTTGCCATGCCACCAAACTCAACAGGAGATGAAATTAATCAAAAAATTGAGTCATTAACTCAGATATTAGAAGAATTACTAGATATAAAGTTAGAACCACAATCTAGTTATACCAGTAGTCTTATTGTTGGGGGATTTAACCGTAAATGGGGATTACCTTTACCGCAAGTACCAGCTTTAGCAGCAGGTAGTGTTTTTGTATTTAACTATGATGGAAAACTAGATTCAGAAAAAATTCGTTTAGTAGAAAATCAAGGTATTGGTGAAAGGCGGGTTGATGGTTTTGGAAGAATTGCTATCAATTGGCTAGAGGAAGAAGCAATATTTAATGCTTGTTTACCAAAAAGAGAAACTAACAGGGAGCAACCACAGCTAGTCCCCAATTCAGAAGATAGTCAACTAGCGCAAAAGATGGCGAAGAGATTATTGGAACAAAAGCTAGATAGGCGACTTTTAGAGAAGGTTGATAATTGTAAACTCAGACCAAACAAACTCAGCAATAGCCAACTTTCCCGGTTAATGATTGTAGCAACACAAGCTCTGAGACAAGAAATTAAAAAATCAGGTGTTGAAGAATTAGAAGAAAGAAAAAAAATAGTTATTGATTTTTTGAAAAATCTAACCAAAAATGCCAATAGTCAATTTGAAGACACAAAAGTTTATCGTAAATCTTTCAAAGGTCAGATTTGTGACTGGTTAAAAGACTCAAGTACATGGCTAGATTCAGATAATTTAAAATTTTCTATCGCTGGTGAGTCAGTTCCACCAGACTTAGTTGAAAAACTGAAGCTAGAATACACGCTACGGCTAATTATTGCGGTTGCCAAACAAGCGACAAAGGATAAACAAGATGAATAGAACACGCGAAGGACGACATATTATTAAGCGCATCATTGTACGTGGTGTTTTGGTTCTGGATACGCCAACTTGTTTGGGAAATGGTGATGCTGAAGGTGCTACAGATATGATGCTGTTACTTGACAGTATTAGTCATAACCCTTTACTAACAGGTTCATCAATTGCTGGTGCTTTACGCAATTATTTACATGAATATCAGTGTAATTACACGAAAAGTGAAAGCCGTGATAATATGGCTGCAAAATTGTTTGGTGATTTATTTGCTTACAAGGATGAAAGGAATAAAAATGAAGCAGAAAAAATTGCATTAAGAAAAAAAGATAGTCAAAGTACTTTAATTATTCATGATGCAATAGGTAGCACTATTCACAATGTTGAAATACGAGATGGGGTCAAAATAGATGGTGCAACTGGTACTGCGTCTGACAAGGCAAAATACGATTTGGAACTCTTGCCCGCAGGAACTAAGTTTCCTCTGAACTTTGAGTTGTTAATTGAAAAAGATAAAGACAAAGATGAGAATGAATTAAAACAAACACTTGCTTTAGCTTTAGAAGGGTTAAAGAATGGTGAAATTGCTATTGGAATGAAAAAGCGACGGGGTTTTGGTCGCTGTCATGTAGATGAGTGGCAAGTCTGGGAGTTTGATTTAACTAAACATAGCGATCGCATTGCTTGGTTAACATTTGAAAGACCTTGGGGTAAACCTTATGCTACTAAATTACCAAGCGACAAGCTATTGAGTAATACACACCTCCAGAAGCTAAAGGTAGACAAGCCAGATAAGCGCGATCGCCTCTTCATCACGGCAAAATTTAAACTAGCTAGTACTTTACTCATTCGCTCTGGTCAAGATTTAATTCAAAACAAATCTTCTCCCGATGTGGTGCATTTGCACTCCTATAGAAAAGACAAACCTGAGCCAGTTGTTTCTGGCACAAGTTTAGCAGGAGTGCTGTGGCATAGAGCCGAGAGAATAGTGAATACTTTAGATAAGAATTTACAAATTGTGTATGACTTATTTGGCTTTGTTAAAGAAGAGAGTAAACAAGCAAAGGCTAGTCGTTTAATTATTCATGAGAGCTTGATAGAAAATACAGTTGACATTGTACAAAGCCGAATTGCTATTGACCGTTTTACAGGCGGAGCATATAACGGAGCATTGTTTCAGGAACAACCTGTTTTTGGTATTGATAAAAAAGAGGATAGCCAAAAAATTAATAAAGTTAAAGATAAATCTAAAAAAAGTAGCAATATAAGTACTAACATAGCACATATAAAACTAGAACTGGAACTACGTCAACCAAAGGAATATGAAATTGGGTTACTTCTGCTGCTACTTAAAGATTTATGGACGAATGATTTACCAGTAGGTGGTACTAGCAGTATTGGGAGAGGACGTTTGCAGGGAGTTGAAGCAACTATAGTTTGGCAACAACACAAGTGGGTAATCTCTGAGGAGAATCGGAAATTACTAATCAGCAAACAAGATAAAGATGAAATGGAAGAGTTTGTTAAAAAGTTTTTGGAGCAAGCACCATGAATCAAGATTTGTGTCAGGAAGTTTCAACACAAACAATTGAACAATCACTTGAGGATTGGTTAAAGCAACAAGCAATAACTAAAGATTATCAGTTACGGTACGTGTTAGCTCATGCAGAAGATGGAGTTATCTGGGGACATTTTGAAGTAGATAGCGGCATCTTAGAAACTTCTGATCAAGCTTTTCCTAAATATGATTTTCCTACATTACGTCTGTCAACATTACAACAATGTCGTATATTTGGAGAAGCTGGTGAAGTCTTACTATGGAATAGTAATGGAAAATGGCGATCGCGGCTAATTTTACAAAGCCAAGTATCAGAATTACTGAAACAAGAAAAAATAGGTTTAATACCAGAATCACAAATTCTTTGGGGTACTCAGGGAAAAGAAAACGGTAATTTTACCTTACTTTCAGATGGATCTCAGGGTCTTAAATATGCTGCTCCCATCACAGGCATGACTTTTAGCCAGGATAAACAGAAACAGTATCGTCCACTTCGACTAGAAATACATCACTATTTTTGTTATGACCAAGATGGAGTAGCTCGTATTTTTCTCAGTCGTCTTGTATCTCTCACAAAAGAAAAAATTTATGAATCCTAAACATCTAGAAAAAGTGCCTGATGACCGTAAAGCAGTTGCTCCGTATAACTTTGTAGAGATACCAGAAAAAGTAGTTGAAGCAGAACTTGAATGTAATGGTAAATTACGCGATAATAACCGCTACTATTCTGACCGTCATACTGGCAAAATTGTATGTACCTTAAAAACGGAATCACCTTTATATATTCGTTGTGGTTTAACACCTACTGATTTTGCAGAGTTTGGAGATAAGTCGAACGAAGAATTAACACCAGAACAACGCCAGAAAAAAGCTGATTTTTTTCAGCATCCTTCAAAACAGTATCCCATTTTGCCTGGTAGCAGTTTGCGCGGAATGGTGAGAACTCTGGTTGAAATTGTTAGCTTTGGCAAGATTGAAAGAGTATCAGATGCTTCAAAATTTTTCTTCCGTGCGGTTGCTGCTGATAGTGACGATCCCCTAGCAGAAAGATATACAAATGCTGTTGGTAAGTTAGCTGCAAATGTCAGCGCAGGTTATCTAGAAAAAAGAGATAGTAAATGGTTCATCCGCCCAGCTATTAAAAACCACTTGGGTAAATCATTTATTCGAGTGAAAGAAGAAGATATAAAAGTTTATCTTCCTTCTCTAATCACTATGGAAAAAGCTAATTACCTACCTCAGTATCTAAAAATTAGCTATGAGGGAGTAGGAGAATCTCTAAAGATTAGTGAAAATTGTGATATTTATGAACACAAAGGCTGGCTTGTTACTAGCGGTAACATGCTAGATAACAGCAAAACAACGGAAGCGGAACGCAAACGCCTACTTCGCCGTAAGGAGGGACGTAAGTTCCACTATATAGTTTTGCAATCTGATAATTCAGCTGTTTCAATTCCAATTAGTGAAGATGCAATAAGAGATTACCGTAACGCATTGACAGACTTTCAAAAAGGAAAACCCTTTAAGCAGAATTATAAAAATACTTTCGATGAAAGTATGGGTTTTTTTAAATATTTAGACAATGAAGAACCTAGACCTGTTTTTTATTGTGAACCACAAAATCGACAGTCAACAGTAACTTTATTTGGTCAAAGTCCTAACTTTCGCATTCCCTACTCCCCCAAAAATGATGCTAAAGCCGCATCAGCAGTTGATTTTCTTCCTGAAGAAGTAGGTGAATCTGACAAAATTGACTTAGCTGATGCTATTTTTGGCTTTGTTAGGCGTAAAAACGAGAACAAAGAACAAGCTTCTGATAAGAATAAAAAAGAAAAACAGGAAAAATCTCGTGCTGGACGTATATTTTTCAGTGATGCTCAATATAAAAGTGAAGAAAATGGTATCTGGCTGACTGATGACACCATTACACCACAAATTCTGGCTACTCCTAAACCAACAACATTTCAACACTACTTAGTCCAAAAAAGCCACGAAAAGAAAAGCCTGAAGCACTATGCTAGTAAACCCAATCAAGACACAGTAATTCGGGGACATAAACTATATTGGCATAAGGGAAATGTAGGAATAGACAGAATTAAAACCAAAGCGACTGAAGCTGAAATTAAAGATAAACAATCCCAGTATACAGAAATTCAGCCCATTAAATCAGGTGTTTGTTTTGAGTTCACCATTTATTTTGAAAATCTCAGTGATGTAGAACTGGGTGCGCTTTTATGGGTGTTAACTCTCTCAGTCGAAGATGTGAAAAAACTCCAATTACTTAGTCTTGATGGCAAAGAAAAATATCGCCTCTCCCTTGGTATGGGAAAGCCATTAGGTATGGGTGCAGTAATGATTGAAAAATATGAACTTTCCCTTAATGAACGATATCGTAATGAACCTAAGCAGCGATACACACAGCTATTTGATGATAATAACTGGTTAAGTGGCGAGCGCCCTGCTACTTATGATGAGCATAAAGAATGTATTCAGAAGTTTGAGGAATATGTAACTACGCACATTAGTGAAGCTGACTTTCCCCAAGATTATCCAGACAAACAAGATTATGAAAAATTGAAGCTAAAGGATGTACCGCGTATTCAAATGTTACTAACTATGCTGAGATGGGATATTTTTCCACCTGTAAGTAGAACACGATACATGGAAATAGAACGAGAAATAACAACCAATGACTACATCTGTCAGCCTGTTAAAGAAGATGATAAAACAGTTAATGAGTATAAATGCCGTTTGATACTGCCAACTCCATTTCAAGTAATGGATATGTCAGACAATCGAAGACATCAAACCCTAAATTTAGATAATTTAAAGTCATCCTGCCAAAATGAAATTACTAAATCTGAACCATCTCAAGAATTTCAAGTTGGTCAAATTTTAGATGCCGAGGTTATCAAAATCATTGGGATTAAAGTTACTTATAAATTGTTAGTTGATATTAGGCGAACCACAGATGAACACAAAAAAGCTAAGTATTTACAGAAAGGACAAATGGTTAAAGTCCAAATTACGGCTTTGAAAGATAACGGACAAATTAAAAATATCAAATTATTGTATTGATTAGTTTCATCGAAATTAATGATTGCAATTACTTAACTTGTTTTTCCATAAACGTGGTAATAAGAACCATGATTTATGGACTTTATCGGCGAATCATCTTTCTTGCCTCCATAATAATTCTATTTATATTTCGTTTTCGCCCATCTGTACCTTCATCCTCCCGTCATAACTTTTCGGAAAACCCCTCTTCCAACCATGAGGTATGTTTAAGAACGGAATCTCTCACTCAAACTGATTCATGATAAATGAATACTTCCAAACCCTAACGACCTTCCCTCCACGTAATTTTCAACGAGAAGCGGTCGCTAAACTCCTTAACCACCAAGACATACTTCTTCGCGCACCTACTCGTTCAGGTAAAATCGAAACAGCGATGCTCCTCTAGAGTCGCCAAAGGGCATCGCACCCTTCACCCCCACATCCCAAAAGTATCCTATCTAACCCACTTGTCCTCTGACCCATTCCCTGATTTTTTGTCGGAAAACCCGTCTTCCTACCATGCGGTATCTTTCTATTAGTGACGGAATTTCTTGAATTTTTAAATTAGGAAACACTAAACTCGTTTCTCTTGGGAGATATTCCTCACCTTGCAACTGGTAAATTTTGATTTCTCCAGAGTCGTAAGACCAAATCTCAGGTACACCTAACCGCGCATAAATGGGGAAGCGATCTAATGATTTACTGGTAACATCTATTTCTAAAGCTAAATCTGGAGGTGGGTCTTGATTTAAATCAAACTTTAGCTTACCTCGGATTAAAGCTTCATTTTGAAAATAAAAACAATTATCAGATTCTATCCCTGCCTTTTTTAACTCTCGTTTCCAGGTGGTTGAGCCGTAACACTCATAATCTAGTTCTAAAACTTCAGCCGTATCTTTGATGATGTCACCAATTATTTCTTTGTAATATTCATGTTCTGGTAATGGTGTCATAATCTCTAACGTACCATCATCATAAGCTACCCTAGCTGCACGGCTTTCACCTAAATCTACTAATAAATTTTCAAATTGTTGCCAACTGATATTGTAGAGAACTACCCGATCAGCGCGACGTTCAGTTAGCAGCATAACTCCTCGCAGAATCAGTGAGCAATCAATAGTAGCCAGTCATCAGTAAGAAACTTAGTATAAATTCTAAAATTCATAACTGATCACTGATTAATATCAAAATTTATCCTAATTTATTCTATCAATCATGATTGATAAATATTTCCAAATCCTCACTACCTTCCCCCTACGCAACTTTCAACGCCAAACCATCGTCAAACTTCTGCAACACCAAGATGTCCTCCTTCGCGCACCCACTGGTTCAGGGAAAACTGAAACTGCGATGCTCCTCTGGAGCCGCCCAAAGGGCATCGCACCCTTTCTCTTCGCCAAAGCCCTCAAACTCAATTTCCCCAACAAACTCATCTACGTTGTACCACTGCGAACCTTGGCAAACAGCCTCCGCCAGCGAGCAGAAACCTTAGTCGAACGCTGGTTACAAGTTCATCAGCTACCCCGTCCCCTAACCGTGACTCTGCAAACAGGAGAAAACCCAGAAGACCCCCGCTTTGAAGGTGATATTGTCTTCTGCACCATTGACCAGATGTTGAGCAGCTTCTTAAATATTCCCTACTCAGTTGGTCGTGGTTCTGCCAATGTCAATGCAGGAGCAATTTTCGCCTCTTACAGCAATGAAAGCAGAAAGCCCACACCTTGAAGGTGTGGGGACGCCAGACACCTATGGAGGAGCCAGTGCGTTGCGCGGGTTCCCCGCGTTGTAGCACCTAGCGTGTTTCCCCAAGTGGAGCATCTGGCGTTGGAAACCCTCCTTCAGTGGTGACTCATGAATGCGTTGCAGCTTTAGCTGCCGTGCTCATGTTTCAACGAATTCGGACAAACTGAGTTTCTCAGCCGCCGCCGCTTCTTGAAGGTTTTGATAGGCTGTGTCCGTTAACCCAATGGCTCGCTTCTTCTTAATTCCTTCATACAAAATAGGTACGTTCTTCAATCTTTTCTTGCCCATGTTCGCGACTCTTTAGTTCTTGGTGTTATACTAATGAGAGCGACAGGTGAAAGTCCAAGACAGGGTGTCCGGCAAATAGGGTTGAGCCGAATGTCACTAAGAAAAGCTATAAGCCATACAGAACAAGGGATACAGCTTTTAATGTTAGAGAGCACAGTAATGTGATGATTCAGGCGATCGCTTCCGAAAATATGGCGTATGGTTGCCCTAAAAATTTTTGAAGGTAGAAAAAGCTTACTCGTCCGTGAAATACTGTGTTTGAGACGAATAAGCCAAAACCAAAATTACTACTACTGTGACATTACGAGTACAAATTCTCAAGGACAAATTTAGTCAGAGTTTGGGGCTACCTTTTAAAGAACTATTGCCAGAATCTGTAATAAGACTTGCAATCTCTGAGCTAAATATCAAATACAAAAAGCGATTATTTGATCCATTAATAACGTTATGGGCGTTTTTATCTCAGGTTTTGGATATTGATAAAACTTGTCATAACGCTGTGAGTAAAATAATTGCACATTTAGCCCAAGCAGAAGTAGAAATTCCTTCAACAGATACAAGTGCTTACTGCCAAGCTAGAGCGAGACTTCCAGAGAAGTTATTAGAAAAGCTTTTTAATTTCTCGGCACAAAACCTAGAAGAGAAAGTGACACAAGAACATTTATGGCGTGGTCGAAATGTAAAGGTAATAGATGGTTCAACTGTCTCGATGCCAGATACCGTAGAGAACCAAAAAGAATATCCTCAACCTAGTACTCAAAAAGAAGGATGTGGGTTTCCAATTGCCAAAATTGGGGTGATATTTAGTTTAGCAACAGGAGCCGCCGTTGCTTTGTGCATAGACTTTTTGAACACTCATGATATTAAATTATCTAGGAAATTGTACAGTTTTATCAAACCCAATGATGTACTTTTAGGCGATAGAGCTTTTTGTGCTTACGCCGATATGGTTGCGATTACCAAGCTCGGCTGTGATGTTATATTTCGTAAGCATCAATCTCGCACAACCACTATGCGAAAAGGTAAAATTATTGGTGATTGTGACAAGTTGGTTACTTGGTATAAACCTCAAAGATGTCCAACAGGATTAAGTCTGCATGAATTTTTAGCTTTACCTCCTAACATAACTGTACGAGAAATTTACTACTACATTGTTATTCCTGGGTTTCGCACTCAAAGAGTTAGTTTAATTACTACTTTATTAGAGCCAGCAACTTATCCTACTCTAGAAATTGTTGGACTTTATGGTAAACGCTGGGATGTAGAACTCGATTTGAGACATTTAAAAACTACTTTAGGTATGGATGTTTTACGGTGTAAAACTCCTCTAATGGTACGCAAAGAAATTCATGTTTATTTACTCGCTTATAATTTACTTCGTAGTTTGATGTGGCAGGCTGGGACTACTTACAATACCCCTCCAAATCGTTTATCGCTACAAGGTACTCGTCATCATTTAATTAATTTTATTCCCAAATTCGAGGTTGCTAACTCTAAAAAACGCAACAAACTTTATCGCACTTTGCTAAAAATTATTGTTCACAAAGAAGTTCCTGACCGTCCTGCACGCACTGAACCACGAGTTACTAAACGCCGCCCCAAACCATACCCCAGATTGACCAAATCCCGGCAAGAATTACGTAAACAATTGCAGACTGCTTAATTGATAAGCGTTTTCGCTTTTCTTAGTGCCATTCGGGTTGAGCCTTTTGGCAGACAGTACCCCACTCCGTGGTCGAATAACAATACTTGCTGCTCGGTGGTGAAGTCGAGTTAAAACATAGCCAGAGTTTCTAACAGAAACCAAATCCAGAAAAGCAAATTCATTTAACAAATCAAGGTATCGTGGGGCGCACGAAAACCAGGGAAATGACAGAACCAGCTTCTAAGGCACTGTCTACAAGTACCTAACGCTTGGGGATGATGAAGCCCTCTGGGGCTATCTAAATCAAGCTCAAAACTTGGTTTAATAGAACGGGTTTTTGGTTTGAGAACTGCTCGCAAGAGATAGATAGTTTGAAGGTACGTCGATGAACCAAGAATCCCACGGCTTCATACCACATTGGAGCGAAGCGAAATGTGGTAGCCGTGGGAGCGTCAATCCGGGAGATCTATTTGACTATAGTTTTGATGGCGATGGCAATTCTCCAACATCAGTAGATATTCAACCTTCAGTTAAAGAGGCTAGTGGGGACAAGCAATCACCTGGTTTTAATCAAGCAACCAAAGCCAGCGCTAGGGTGGTATGGCTAGTACCTAATGAGGAGTCAGCATGAGTGCGATAAGCGGAGCTTAAGCCTTGTCCTGTCGGACACGCTGCGCAAACGGCTATCGCTCTACTTAGTACTTAGCACCTAAAAAATACGCCGGACTTACAGAACACTGGGTGTAGGGCGAAATTCTGTAAAATCACAGCACTCGCAACCACCTACTTTCTTGATCGCTTTTTGTAGTTTTGCCAACAATATAGACATCGATACTTTTTTACCAACACGATAAACTTGGATATCGCTAAGGTTGTTTTCAAGTGCCTCTACCAGTCTGCGATACTTACCAACATTTTCTTTTTGTTGGTCATCATGCCATTCTTGCTCAGAAACAAGATTTTCAAGTACTGGTGTCTTGTTATCTGGGTATTTATGCTTAACTTTTAATTGTAAATATTTATAATAGTGACATCTTTATAAATGTTTTCCTGACCTTGAAGTTGAGTACTATCACGACCAGCTTGGCTCACCTGACCTTCCACTGAAGCATCACTGATATTTAGTGAGTTGATTGGAGTCAGGAGAGGATGATTGACTTATCGGAAGATTCTTTTACAATCCAAAGAAGTGAGTTGCTACCCCAAGCCAAGGTAAGAGTTGTCTCAAAATTGGCGTGACATTATTCCATAATTTGTGTCCCGACTCCATTATCTCACTAGCTTCCTTTATGATTTTGGTTGCCTTTTGTAAGCTTCTAGCGGCATAGTCCTTATCTGGTTCTTCTTCTTGTGTGGCTTCCTTTGCCGCTTCTAAATGCGTCATTGCTCTGCTTTCCAAGTTGCCGGGTAAGGCAGTGTTTTTCAGTAAGGTTTCGATTTGCGTAATTAACTCGACAACTTCTGTAACCGTCAGTGGTTTTTGAGGGCTTCCCTGGTTCATCTGTTGTGTTTGAGTCACGCTACCGCTTGCTTGAGCGACCTGACCCGATACAGATCCACCATTGATTGAAAGAGATTGGGAAGGTTTTGCCTGCGGCACAGTAGAATTAGCTCTTTCTGCATTCATCATTGATGTAGCCGTTTCAGCGAGTTGCTGTTTGGGGAAATCACTCCCTGTGGAAAAGGCTGCCTCAACCACACCCCGTCGCCTTGCCTTCAGCACTGGAATTAACGACTCTGATTTCCCTGCTGAGTCCTGGATACCAAACAAAGCAATGGCATTGCAGCCCACTCGGTACGCATCCCTGTAGGAACGTCCGGCAGCTAGGGCATCATAAAACCCGATCGAAAACTCAATGGCTGCCCGATCCAGAATCGCCTGGTTCATGCCGATGACATAATCGATGTGGCGATGGATAGCGATCGCCTGCTCCTCTGAATAACAGGCATTGAGTAGAACGCACTCCACGTAGTCTTTACACAGTTCAAACAGTCCCGCTAATGCCTCTGTGCTGACAAACTGCTTCTGTCGGGAGTCTGTCTCCAGCACAAGTCCATAGCTACCTGTGCCGTGCCCAGAGAAGTGGACAATCTGCGGTTTCTCATGTAGCATCTCACGACGTAAATCCTCAACTCGTGCCGCCCAGCGAATCAGAAGTTCAAACTGATTGAGGTCGAGCGATCGTTCTAGTGCCGTCTCGACTTGATGTAATTCCCGATCCAGTTCTAGGGAAGGAGTGTCCTTGTCCTGAGGGCTTGCTAACAAGATGAGGATTTTTTTCATCGTGATATCCACTTGTGATCAAACTTATGCGGCAGTTTTCCGGGTTTTACCCGTCGTATCTCAAAGAATCAAAATCAGGTTTGACGATACCCTTAAGGGTACTTAACTAAAAGTTTTATACGATTTAAAATCATGGATACTAGAGAGTCATTAGAACATAGAAACTTTGGGAAATCAAAGGGTTTGTTCATGACTGTGTATTGACAGAGTTTCCAGCAATAGTAGAAGAGTTACGTTCAAAAGCTTTTTGCTGGCTATCTCTCGTTACGTTTGTACCTTGAAAAATTACTAGATTTGACAGTATTTTCCTGAGACAATAGGAGATTAGTTTATGTCTACAACTAGGTTGAAAAGTGCCTTGCCAATTCTCTATTCTATGAGTCTGATAACAACTTTCCTAGCTTGGTTAGCTTGTACAATTCAGAGTGAACAGCTAGTAGCTAATGCACAGGAAAATACTGGTAGTCAAGGTCAACCTATAGAAACTTCTTATAATATCGCTTGGTGCAATTATGGTGGTACCCCATTTAACACTGCCCTTCGATATCTTGATAAAGGAACCAATAGCTATATCAGTTGGAAACATAGCGAAACTTTGAGAACTCTTCAACCGAGTGAGTGTCGTAGAGTTTCTATTAGCTCAAAAAAAATATCTGATTCAGGGTTTAATATAAAGATATACATCTATAAAGACGGAAAGCTGACTTCTGAACAGTTTCGGCTTGGTAAAGACTTTCAGTGTTACGCTGTTGACACAAGCCGCTCTAATCTTTTCAAACGTTCTAGCTGCAATTTCAGTTCAGAACAAGTGAAGGTGAAATTCTGGGACGACTGAAAAATCGACAAAACTAGACAGGGATTTGAATATGCTGATTAGAAAATGGCACACTAGTAAGTTCCACTCAAGCCCTTCAAAGTAGAGACGTTGATTCAAGAGACTTTCTCACTATGGCAATCATGATTTAAATGGGGTGGAACTTCTGCGTGGGGGCGAAGATCCCAGCCCCTTTATTCATAAAGTATTTGTGAAAGCTGCATAGCTTCGCTCAATAATAGATTATGATTGTCTTTCGTTTAGAATAGAGAATAGTAATTTTATTTAGGTATTTCAATCGTTATTAATGCACAACCTTTTCTCATTCAACCCTTTTTTAGGGTTACTTGTGAAATAGTCCTGTAACCAATTGCAGCCTTGTTTTTTTAAATCTTCAAGGTTTAAATTCCAGCGAACAACCAAATTATTTGTGTCAACAGATATCAGTTCCGAGCCCTCATGATTGAATTCAACTCTTAAGACTTCACTTAAGACTTCAGCTTTATGCTCCTGGAACTGAAGAGTGTGGAGCAAGTCACCATTACGACTCCAAAGTCTCACTGTTCCATCTTCGCCTGCAGAAGCGATTATACTATCATCTGGGTTAAAGGTAACCCAGTTTACAAGTCCATGATGTCCCTTCAGAGTTGCTACTAAAGCTCCTTCATGATTCCAAATCTTAATATAGCCATCATTGCTTCCAGAGACGAGCAACTGACCATCCGAACTAAAGTTAATACTGTTAATTTGGTCTCGATGTCCTTCTAATGAGTGGAGAAGAGTACCATTTGCATCCAAAAGTTTGATAGTATGATCACTGCTAGATAAGGCGATAACGTTATTAGATAAGGCAATCACGTTGCTATTTGAGCCAAGACTTATATCTGTAGCTTTTGTAATGTGAGTCTTCAAGGTCTTGAGCTGATTGCTTTGAAGATCCCAAAGTCTGATAGTTCCATCTCGACAAGTAAAAGCAACAGTCTTTCCATTTGAGCTGAAGCGAAGACTTTTAACTTCTGCTGCAGGTATGTCTAAGGATATATGTTGAAGTACAGCTCCTTCCTTTAAATTCCAAAGTAAGACAAGACCTTTGTCATTACTAGCAATCATTCCTGCATTATTGGGCGATTGATAGGAACTTAGTTCAAGTACAGCCGCAATTCTTTGCCCATCCGGACTAAAGCTTATATAGTCAATTAAATTGTTTTGCTCTCTTAAGACTTTAGGCTCTGCACTGTTTAAGTTCCAAAGCTTGATCACTGAGGCACTTGGCTTGGAAGGTGTGTCACTATAATCAGTTTGAATTGATGCAACAGAATTACTATCGGGGCTAACACTGATTCCATTATTTTGCTTATTCACCAATTTATCAAACATTTTTAGTTCTTGAGTTTGAACACGCCAAAGTCTGATAGTGTTATCAGCACTGGCAGAGACAACAGTTTGACCATCTGGAGCAAAAGCCACTTCATTTACTTTATCGCTGTGCCCACTAAGGGTCGCAAATAAACTTCCATCCTGATTCCAGATTTTGACCGTTCTATCGCTACTTACTGAGGCAATCATACCGTCTCGGTTGAAACTGACACTATTGACACTATCCTGATGCCCTGAGAGGGTACGCAGTTTCTTGCCTGTTGCCACATTCCACACATTGATAGTGTGGTCCTCGCCACCCGATGCCAGCATATTGCCATCAGCGTTGAAACTGACACTATTGACCGAGCCTTTATGACCCTTTAACAGGTGTAGAAGTTCACCATTGCCGTTCCAGAGTCTCACTACTCCATCTGTGGATGCAGAAGCGAGCATTTGCCTTTGCCTGTCCGGACTAAATTTAACAGCTTTAACCCAACCTTGATGACTGGGTAATAATTTATTTTGCCTCCAATTAGAGGATGAACCAGTTCGTTCCCAAATTTTCACGGTGCCGTTGTCGGAAGCCGCCGCTATCTTCTTGCTATCTGGACTAAAGCTAACACTAAGAAAATTTTCAAGGTTGTCCACTAGTGTAGCGATGGAAACACCATTCCGTGCCCAGAGTTTAACAGTTCTATTTCCAGCTGAGGCAATCATTTGCCCATCCGGGCTAATGCTGACACTATTAACTACTCCTTCTTCATGCTTAAGTAAGATTGGCAATAACTGCCCAGGTAGACTCCATAATTTAACTGTTTTATCATCACTAGCAGAGGCAATTAACTTTCCATCTTGGCTAAAATTAACACTGTTAACGCTTAGAAGATGTTCTTCTAAACGGTTATATTCTCTAATACTGTAAACTGCTTGTCTCAGAGTAGATATGACTCTATAGGCAACATCAGATTTTTGGGTAGAAAATTCTTTCTCCAGCTTTTTTGATGCTCTCAAAGCTTCTATCAAAGCATCAAATTGATTACCCTGAGAGGCGAGCAGTTCTGAGCTTGTACTTAGTGCCTTCAGTTCAGCATCTATTCTCTGTTTGGCTGCATCTAGATACTGATAGAAAGCAATTAATGCTGCTGCAAGAGTAACAGTAGAAAATCCAGCAAGGATAGTGATTGTCCGATGCCGTTGTCGATCGCGTCTACTCATACTGGCATCAATAAATTGATTTGCAATTGGGCTAAATCCGCCCAGTACTTGAGTAAATGTGGAATCGTTTCTCAACTCTAAAGCTTGCTCTAACTTCGATCCACCCCATAGTTCATCATCCTGTTTTTTAGCCTGCCAGCGATCAACATCTTCATTGAGACGGTTACGTAAAGCGATCGCCCGACGGTTTTCTTGAATCCATTGATTTAGTTGTGTCCAGGATGTAAGTAACGCTTCATGGGCAATTTCGATCGTGGAATCCTGAGTTTGTGGCTGACGGTTACTAACTAGTAAATTGTGATTAATCAACTGCATTAAGACTTGTTGCTCTAAGGCATCTGTAAATTCAGCACGGTTAGCGCGGCGACGAACAGGTTTCCAATCTGTCCCTGAATCTTCATCCCCTCCAATATCTACTAGCTTGAGAAGAATCCGTTGGGTTGCTAGTTTTTCGGCTTTGGAGAAAGCATCATAAATCTGATCGATATGTTGTTGCAGCGCTCCCCGGACACCTCCTAGTTGCCGATAGGTGGTGATGTGCAAAATGCGATCACTAAATTCACTAGTCCGGGCTTCCGTTTCCCATAGGAGATTCAGCGTATATTGTAAGAACGGTAAGTACCCTGCCTGCCCCTGTACATCCTTAATGATCTCATCAACTAATCCGTCTTCAAACAACACTCCATGCTGGGCAGCAGGTTGCTCAATAGCTAAGCGTAGCTCATCTCGTTGCATATTAGTCATCAGACGAATCTGCCTTTGGGTCAACTTACCAAAGGAAGGATAAGCACTGAGCCGATCCAGAAAATCTGCTCGCATTGTGAAAAGTAGCTTAATGCTGGATTCCCTGGCTCTGATCAAATTCACCAAGCTATCGATAAAGCGGTCACATTTCTCTCTTTGACTGAGGGTAAACAATTCCTCAAATTGATCAATTAAAATAAACCAATAGTCTTCTGGTCGTTTTAGGGTTTTTACGATGTGAGTCAGCGTTTCTACACCCGCCTGACGAGCAACTCTTGCCTCAGATTGTTTGTACTTATTGAGCAAGCTGGCGTACAACGACTCAAATGGATCTTCATCAGGTGTGAACACCAAGTGAACAAACCGAGTTCCCCATTTCTCCGCCAACCAAGGAATCAGCCCTGCCCGGATAACTGAAGATTTTCCACTCCCAGATGCACCCAGCAGTAAAACTAGATTGCTTTGTTCCAGATCATTTACCAATCCTGTAAGAAACTGATCCCTTCCGAAAAAGCGACCATGGTCTTCTGACTCAAATCTCTTAAGTCCTTTGTAAGGCGAAATTGAAACCAGAGGTCGAGCTTTAATCTCTTGACTGGTAATTTGAATGATTTGAGTTTGAGGAAAGGTGATAAGGTTACGGTCTCCCTGCACCTCGAAAATGACTTCCCCTTGAATTTGCCTCAAGTCGCCCCCTGCTTGCCCGACCTGACCTTCAATAGACGCATTATTGATCTCTGCTCGCTGGTTAGGATCAGGGGATGATTGACTCATAAAATTTTTCTCCTAAAAAGGCGTAAATATAGGGTTTGTGTCACCAAGGGCAAAGTAGCTCTGAAAGTATTGGTGTATAAGCGTTTCAACCAAATATTTTAGGGTATTTTAAACTACTATTTTTGGGCGATCGCTTTTTCTTAGAGGAAATTTGAAAGAGTGATAGTGGCGATGCTCCGGAAGAGCCGCCCAAAGGGCGATCGCTATGCGGGTTCGGTACCTGAGCGCATTCCTTGCGCTCCCCCAAGCTCTGCTTGGAGCAATGCAAACAGAGTTTGCATTGAGGCACATACATACGAACCATCGCAAAGGTGCCAGTGGTGAAGGCATTGTAGTACGTTATTACTGTGCCAATTGACCTTTACTTTGTCTTGGCAGAAAAACGCATTTTGTACGTTGAGCAAACTGTGAACGTTAGTTAATGCAGCTAAAATTGAACAAAGAAGTCGTGCTAGTAGGGAGTGAGAATACAGAATGTATTATATGGGAGGGTGAGACTAGTGCTGCAGGAGGGTTTCCCGACCTAGGCAACTGGTGCTCGCGGAGCGTATCCGTAGGATTCACCCGAACGCGAGTGCGTCTGGTGACAGGAGAAGGGTGGATACTTGAAGATTCAGTCCTCTACCAAAATCTTCTGAATGAGTGGTTCCAATTGTTGGCGGAGCTGAATCCTCCAGTAATTGATTGCTGACTTCTGAATTCTTTAATAGTTAAGCCTCATATCTCAATTGCTCAAGAGAAACGATAAAATGACTGAAACTGCGGAAAAACTCAAGCTTGAACTTTCTCAACTTTCTGCACAAGAACGTGCTGAAATTGCTCATTTCTTGATTCAATCTTTAGATAGAGATGTTGATAGTGAAAATATTGACAATGATGTAGAAACCGCTTGGGATAAGGAATTAACCAAGCGCTTAGAAGATATTCATAGTGGAACAGCTATTGGCGAAACATCGAATCAAGTATTTTCCGAATTGCGAGAAAAATATTCTTAACAAGTAAGAATAAAAAGAATTTATTCTTCTATCTTTTGCCTTTTAACTTGGAGCAAAGCGACGGTGAAGTTTATCGTTATCCACACCGAAGCCAGAAAAGAACTTGATACTGCAATTGCTTACTATGAGGAGCAAAAACCTGGCTTAGGACTTGATTTATTATCTGAGGTAGAGAAAGTTCTTGAAAATATTCAGCAAAATCCAAATTTAGGAACACCACACAAAATTGAAGGGGTGCGACGTTATGCCATTAAACGTTTCCCTTATCTCATCTTTTATGTAGAGCTTGAAGAAGTTATTTGGGTAGTAGCGATTGCACATGGAAAGCGCAAACCCGATTATTGGAAAAAGCGAAACATGAAAATGTAATGCGATTCGCAATGTGATGAGCACGTCTTTGGGCACCCCGAAAGGTCTTTATAAGCAACCTACAAAAGGTACGCAAACTTTAGGCTTAACCCGCTCTATTGTGTTATCAATGACTCGTTGGGATGTAGGAATGTTTAAACCAGGGAAAAGTGTGTTGAGGGTTTCTACGTAGCTATTGATTTCCGCTGTAGCGCGAGCAAACTCAGAAAATCCTGTAAATCCAACATCAAAGATACACCCCTCCATCATATCTTGAGTAACCTTCACCGCTTCACATGCAGAACGCGCTTTTTTTACCTGTTCTGAAGACAACATTTCTAGTTTGAGATATTTGTCTGGGAATTTGCGATCTGTATAATTCTCTGTGGTCTTATTAGGCAAATAATCAAACAGTGATTCTTTTTGACTAATGCGCCAACTATTGGCAAAATCCTTGTAAAGTTTGTCAAAATAAATTTTTTCAGCGGCATCTAAGGAAAAAGGAAGTTGCCCAACTCCGACTAAGTTTAACACCTGTTTTACATCCCCATAAGTTGATTTTGAAGATAAAACAGCCCCACCACGAATTTTTTGGTCATCCTTGGGATTACCATTAACGTTACCGAGTAAGCCGCTATAGCGCTCAGGTTGTGAATCTAATACGAAAGGTGAGACGTTGAAATAGAAATTATCTCCAAACTGGGCTGTGTCTACTACAACTTTCTCACCTGTAGAGAAATTGACTACATAGGTATTACCACTTTTAGCTATAGTGTTACCACCTGGTAATGATAGAGAATCATCTTCAATGACAGTTGGTTTGCCATTAATTCTTAGGGGAGTGCTGGTATTAGAGTCAGGAAAATCTTTTGAATAAAATACTACACGGTCATTACCCAGTTTGATGGCTATAGCACTATTCAGTGAGAGTGATGAATTAACAGGCGCTTGACGTACTTGGACTTCAAATTTACCATCGTTGGATTTAACAAGGATAAATTCTCCAACTGTCTGAAAGCTGTAGCTCAATCCATCGAAAGTAATCAAATGAGGATCACCATAACTCTTACCTTGTTTTAATTGTCTACTAGGTCTATTTGATTGATCTGGTGTCTTGTCACAATTAGGTAGGTTTTGCTGAGTTTTTATAAATTTTCTAAATGAGTCTGCACGGGTCTGACCACCTCTTTTATAGATCGCAGTACTAATTCCAGACATCAAACTCGTCCAGCTATCCTCTTGAAGGGGACCTCCTACCTTGCGACCCAGCCAATTTTGTGGTCTTGATGCTCCTCTAGTGTAAAAAGTCACACTTCCATCAGGATTGCGTTCAAACCCAAACTCACGCGAACCATATTCTGGATGGGAACCAGTTTCAGGTGTTTTAATGGTGCTAAACACAAAGTATGAGTCACTACGGTTGCTGAGTACGACGCTGCCGTTATCTGGTCCATAAATGTCGATATCTATGATATCTCCAAGCCTGGGAGCCTCACTGCTTCGGCGTTTAAACTCATTAATGTTGTTGAAGTCTGGGTTACTAACTGTTCCATTAAGATCTCTTAGCATTTCATCAAGAAAACTTTCCGGCGTCACTCCTTGGGGCATCCTATTGAACGTAATTTTATATTCGTCATAAACATATTCCCCTGAACCGTCGGCGATTGGCTGTAGCTCAGCTTTTGCACCTGTAAGAGCAGTTTGTACTTCACGAGGAAGACCATTAGGTCTGCTCAATTGCAATAATCGTTTGTATGATTCAGATTGACACGGATCAAAATTAGATTCATTGGGATTTTGAGTTAAGTAGGTTGAATTGGAAACAGAAAGGGTGCTGTCTAGGATGGATGAATTTGAAAGTTTTTGAGACAGAAAGTCAAGTGCTTTGTGTGTGTCATCATAACCAGCTTCAATTTGTATAGCGGACGGATCTGTAGCCATCACACGAGTAGATAACAACGTGCTTGGAGTGAAGAAAGAAGCTACTAGGGCAACAATGAAGCTGATGATGGCAAAGATAACGAAGCGAATCCGAGGCATAAATTACCTACCCTATTCTTGTAGCGTATTGATGGACGCAAACTATTAGTAAATACAGTTATGATGACTTAAATATGCAGGATAAATTTGATAGCAACTACCTAGAAGTTAAGTCGCCAATTTTGAACACTTATGGATTGATTCGAGGTTAGACACAGAATTTACGTAAACAATAAGAAATCTTTACATTGACGTTTACACTAACGTGAGCACCGTACAAAATTCTGAAAAATTTTGTAGCTATAAGTTTCTAAAATTACGAGACATCAGAATGACGGAATGTGGTAAAGCAAAAATATTGCCCTTTGGGTAGGCACAGAGTACAGTCGCCCATTTTCTGGGAGAACTAAAAACCTGTTAATGAGTTTTATTACACACAAATGAAAGTGATTGCCTGAAAGGCACGCTCGTCCCCTATGTCCGTAAGGATATGTACTCACATTCGTTCAATGGCATGACTGCGGGTCCTCCACGCCATTGCTCTTAAAAGCTATTAACAGGTTTCTTACATTTCAGTTCTGGACGATAACCTACTGGTTAGTAAGCTACCGTAATGTCTTTCACCACCTTAAAAGGGCTGGTCTTAAATTCTAATGAAGGTTTCATTTTCCTCTACCTAGAGTGATTAAAAGCACTATAAGACTAGTACTCTAGTTGCTATGGGAGCAGCAATTTAGTGATTGTAGGTTGCTGGAACAAAAACACGGACTGTTGTAGTGTAAGAATAGCTAGGATTCAAAAAAGACTCTGTTGCAAAAAATATTTGAGGTAATAAAACTTTGAGTCTGAAATTAATTTAAGCAACAACTCCAAAGATGTCTGCAATAGATTTTACAGAAGCTATAATATCTCCTTGACTCACTCTTGTAAGCTGAGCTTTGCGAATCATATTCATAGTGAAGAAACATTTAGCTGCTCTTTTGTCTGTTTTGGCACAATAGAGATATTTCCACTTGCCTTTGAATTTCCGTCAACCCGTGATGAATCGTTTGTAGATTTTAGTTGTGGACGGCATCATTTTTCTAGTTCTTGTCGGAGAACAAATTATTTGTCGTCGCTTCAAGAACTGCGAACGCAAGTACAATCAACACTAAGACTCGTTGGCTTCCTACCCACTTCAGGATATTAAGCTTATCCTCATGCTCATGACTGAGTTCTCGGTTGAGCAAATTCAGTACGCTAGATCTAGAGCCAGTGCTGCGCAACCAATCACGTTGGTAAAGACAAATGCGAATCTTACCACAATTGAGTATTAAGCTCCTCTGGTTTCCTGTCCTAAAAAAGTGGGTAAAGACCTACAAATTGAAAAAAGGAAAATGTCTGAGGTTTGCGATTGACAGAATTCAATGGCGTCAGCAAAACATCTTTGTCATCAGTTTCATTGAAGAGCGATACCAGTATACTGGCTATGTTTACCGAAACGAGGATGTAGTCATCTCGGTGAGCAGAAAGAATTAATTTCCTCACTATTACAATTATTTAAAGGATATCAAATTTTAGTATTAGGAGACCGGGAGTTTCATAGTGTCAAACTGGCGAATTGGTTACATAGCAAGGGAATAAAGTTTGTTTTACGTCAAAAGCAAGGCACTTATATACGCCAAAAAAAGCAGTCAGATCAACGATGACAATCTCTAAGATTGAGACCAGTTGTATCGTTCTTTCTTCATGACATTCAAGCCACTAAACAAAAAGGTTTTGAAAAATTCAATTTAGCCGGATATTACAAGCGCAAATATCGAGGTAAGCTAGAGCCGACAGGCTGGTTTTTACTCACTAACCTTGACAGTTTGGATGCGGCTATCAAAGCATTTAAGTGTCGTAGTGGCATTGAGGCAATGTTTAAAGATTGCAAAACTGGTGGCTATAATTTGGAATCAACTCATGTTTGAGCAACGGCGCAAAACAACTGCTCACATCTAAACTGCGACGATGAAGCCCTTTTTTGGCGTTGCATAATAGTGGGATGAATTGAGGTAGGCAGGGGGTGCAGGGGAAGCAGGGGAAGAGATTTTATAACTTGCGAAATCATCCCTTGATTCAGCAATGCCCAAAAAGGAGTTGTCTGAGCGATTGCATAAATGCTCTGAGTACGGCTATGAGACAAATAGAGATGTTGCAGCCGCACAAGTGGTTTTGCAACGTAGCGATACATCGGTGGGGCACATCGTGGTGAGGTTTGGGGAGGGCAAGCTACATGGATAGCCCTAATAAACCAAGAATCTCTGCTCCTTCAGGACGGAGAGTTGTCAACAATGCGTGAAAAGTCAGATCTGTCTCAGATTCACACGCCCGCACATATCAACTTTCTGCTTTAATTGCTGTACTTTAGACTACTTTTAGTATTTCTTCAAATGCCAGAAATAAACTGCAAGCTTTATTCTAATTTTGCTAGATATTTGTTAAGAAAATTTACAACCACTTAACGAAAGGAAATAGTTCTAATGGTAGTTGTACATGAGAATAATGCACCACACCACGTTGTCATCATTGGTGGAGGCTTTGGTGGACTGTATACAGCAAAGACTCTTGCCAAAGCGAATGTCAATGTTACTCTCATCGATAAACGTAACT
The DNA here is from genome assembly GCA_002163975.1 of Nostocales cyanobacterium HT-58-2. Taxonomy (GTDB): domain Bacteria; phylum Cyanobacteriota; class Cyanobacteriia; order Cyanobacteriales; family Nostocaceae; genus HT-58-2. Next base: position 2,662,936 of record CP019636.1, read on the forward strand.
TTCATTTATTTCAGCCGCTTTTATATCAAGTTGCCACAGGTACGCTATCACCTGCTGATATCTCCTCACCATTACGAGCTGTATTCAGGAAAAGCAAGAATACAAAAGTGTTGTTGGGAGAAGTCAATGATATTGATCCAGAAGCTCAAGAAGTTATTCTGGGTGATAGAACAATACCCTACGATACATTAGTTGTTGCCACAGGTGCTAACCATTCCTATTATGGTCACGATAACTGGAGACCATTGGCTCCTGGCTTGAAAACTGTTGAAGACGCCATAGAAATACGTCGCCGGATATTTTCGGCATTTGAAGCAGCAGAAAAAGAAACTGATCCCGAACTACGCCGTGCTTGGTTGACTTTTGTGATTGTCGGAGCTGGTCCGACTGGTGTAGAGTTAGCAGGTGCGATCTCAGAATTGGCATACAAAACTCTCAAAGAAGATTTCCGCAACATCGACACCTCAGAAACTAAAATTTTATTATTGCAAGGGGGCGAGCGCATCCTCCCTCATATGGCACCACAGTTATCAAAAGTAGCAAAAGTATCTTTGCAAAAGTTGGGTGTGGTTACCCAAACTAATACCAGGGTGACGAATATTGAAAATGATATCGTTACTTTCAAGCAAGGTGATAAAGTTCAAGAAATTGCCTCAAAAACTATATTATGGGCAGCAGGTGTGAAAGGTTCCTCTATCGGGCAAGTTTTAGCAAACCGCACAGGTGTAGAGTGCGATCGCTCCGGACGTGTGATTGTAGAACCAGACTTGACGATTAAGGGTTATAAAAACATCTTTGTCATCGGAGATTTAGGCAACTTCTCTCACCAAGATGGAAAACCCTTACCTGGTGTTGCACCCGTAGCTAAACAAGAAGGAGAATATGTAGCTAAACTCATTCAAAAACGCCTTCAAGGTCAAACATTACCACAATTTCGTTACAATGACGTAGGTAGTTTGGCGATGATTGGCAAAAATTTAGCTGTTGTAGATTTAAGCTTCATCAAACTCCAAGGTTTCCTTGCTTGGATATTTTGGTTAGTCGTTCATATCTACTTCTTAATCGAGTTCGACACTAAATTAGTAGTGGTATTTCAGTGGGCATGGAATTATATCACTCGTAATCGTCGCTCTAGATTAATTACAGGTCGAGAAACTTTTGAAGAAGCGAAAACTGTTACCAACGATGTTTCTTTGACCACTTTGAAGAAGAATTCAGAAGTCAGAATTCAGGAGTCAGCATCAATGAGTAGGGCGAGGGTCTTACACGTAAAAAATCAGCCAGCCTCATAACTACGACAATCTTGAGCAAACTTGTTTCAAGCGTGATGTCTATTTTCAGAAGGTAGATAGTCGCAAGACAAGCCAGATTTGTCCAAGTTGCGGAGTCGAGACAGGAAAGAAAGAACTGTCAGAACGTACTCATATTTGTTCAAATTGCGGCTATACAACCGATAGAAATGTTGCAGCCGCTCAAGTCGTTCTCGTTCGGGGACTTGCAGCCGTAGGGCATACGGTCAAGATGCTTGCTGAGGGGAAATTCATTGGAATCCCCGTGAAGCAAGAATCCCCCGTTTAGAAAACGGGGGAGTGTCAAAGGACATACAGATTGGTTACGTAGCGTTGCTTTCAGTCCTGATGGGCAAACCTTAGCAAGTAGTAGTGCTGACCACATAATTAAACTTTGGGATGTGCATCAAGGTAAATGCTTGAGAACTTTGCAAGCACATACAGGGTGGGTACGTTCAGTGGCGTTTAGTTTAGATGAGCAAACCTTAGCTAGTGCAAGTGGCGATCGCACAATTAAAATTTGGAATTATCATACAGGTGAATGCCTGAAAACCTACACCGGACACACTAACAGCGTCTACTTCATTGCCTATAGTCCTGATAGTAAAATTTTAGTCAGTGGTAGTGGCGATCGCACTGTCAAAATTTGGGATTGTCAAACCCATATTTGCATCAAAACCCTACATGGTCATACCGTTGCATTTAGCCATGATGGACAAACTCTTGCTAGTGCATCTCATGACCAAACTGTGAGAATTTGGGATATCAACACGGGGGAATGTTGCTATGTCTGCGTTGACCATACACATTTAGTTTCTTCCGTAACCTTTAACCACAATGAGAAAGTTGTAGCCAGTGGTTCTCAAGACCAAACTGTGAGAATTTGGGATGTAGAGACAGGTAAGTGTCTGAAGATTTTACAAGCGAAAAGACTTTATGAGGCGATGAATATTACTAGAGTCAAAGGGTTAACAGATGCGACGATTTTTACTTTAAAATCTTTGGGTGCAATAGGTTAGAAGTATTAAGAGATATTTGGAAATATTTAAACTCTCAGTTTCTTTCTAGTGCTGAGTTCGTCCTTTGCTGATCAGCGACTCATTGCAAAAATCTGTTCAGCCGTTAAGGGAATGTTGGGAAACAATCTCGAATCAATTCGATTATTTCCTTGAAACACCTTTGGGGGTAAATACTCACCATCTTCAAGTTGGTAAATTGTAATCGTTGGCTGCTTGGGAGAGCCAATGAAGCGAATACCACCAAAAGCAGCATAGTCCACAATGATGTACTCTAAAACACCTAAATCCTCATATTCAGCAAGTTTTGTTAGGTAGTCGTCCTTCCAATTATTACTAACAACCTCAGTGATTACCGGTGGTGGAATATATGCAGCAGCAGAACTAGAGCTAGTTTTCATCCGTTGCCATTCGTCCCTAGCAAATATGACAATATCGGCTTTTCGACTTTTTTCTTTTTCTCCTGGTGCTGTTTTGAGCCTAACCTGCTTTGACTGGCGCGATACGTAAGGCAGGTTATTTTCTTGGCAGTGATTTTCAAGGTAGGCACACAGTCTCTGGATTAAATCTTCGTGATTGGCATTGGGTTCTGATAATGGCACAGGAATCCCATCCAATAGCTCAAACTCTCTGCCTGAACCATCGTCCCAGGCAAGAAACTCTTCAAAAGTCAGTGGTTGTGTGACGGTTACGTACATCGCACTCGCTCCATTGCTGACGGGTACTTGACTCAATGCTACCAAGATGTATGGCTTTGTCTACCATAATTATCAGGTTGTAGTGCATGGGTAAGGCGATCGCTTCGCCAAAGCCTCCAACGCAATTCGTGAGTGTAGTGCGATCGCTTTTGTGTGAAAATACCATTTTCATTGTCCGGTTATATTCTGTAACTGTTAATAGCTTATGGGCTACCTCAAGTTCATACCTATCATTCTATAGGTGCGGTTAAATATTGTAATGTAGAAAATCCACCGCAAGTTGCAGCAATTCGTCATTGTGTGGAGAAGGCAATTTTGGAACAAGCAGATTGTGTAATATCCACTAGTCCCCAAGAAGCAGAAGACCTGCGTCAATTAATTTCGCAATATGGACGTATTGAAGTTATTCCTTGTGGGATTGATACCGAACATTTTGGTTCTATTAGTAAAAAAGAGCAAAAATATAAAGGGCTATTGACTCCACACAGCAGCACACACCACACGAAAACCGCTGTTGAAGACCCTGCCGCCCGCATCGTTGTTGAAGCGAAACGCCGAACGGCAGTCTCCAGGATTGAGGTGCCACGAACCCCCGCGCAGTATGCGATAATAATTACTATTATCATCTAGCCATGCACTTCCTTCTGTGGGCGCTCCTTCATAATTACTATGCCAATGGTCAGCACACCATTCCCACACATTGCCGTGCATATCGTATAACCCAAAGGCATTTGCTACACCAAAGCTACCTACAGGCGTTGTCTCCTCGCGGTAAATCCCTTTGGGTCCTTGACCATAGGAACCTGACCATTTATATTGTTCGTTATCTGTACCTCGATAATTCGCTAAATCAGTTGTAATTGTCTCACCAAAGTGAAACGGAGTGATAGTTCCAGCACGACAAGCATATTCCCACTCAGCTTCACTCGGTAGACGGTAAGGTCTTTTGGTATGTGAGGATAGGCGAGCGCAAAACTCAACGGCATCATGCCAAGAAACTTGCTCAACGGGGCGATTTGCACCTTTAAATTCAGATGGTTCAGCATTGAGTTCGCTGTTCACTTGTGGCAGAGAAGCTACTGCTTTCCATTGCGCTTGGGTGACAGGATACTTACCCATGCAAAAGGGTTTAATGGTTACTAAGTGTTGAGGGCTTTCCGATTCATGGTGCTCAAGTTCATATTCTGGCGAACCCATTAGAAAAGTGCCCCCAGGAATCAGCACCATCTCTAGTTCAACTCCATCGCCCAAGTCTTCTAGAAAATATTGCGCTGTCCGCCCTGAACGGTTAATGACTATTCTTGGCATTTATTTCTATCTGCTTGATTTTCTGGAGGCGACGCTGTGCGTATTTAAGCCTGATTTGAATTCTATAATAAAAGAACTCAACGCCAGCGAGACAACGGTTATGCTTCCATCCGATCTCAAAATTGCGTTACCAAGCACTGACGAACTTCCCTGCTGTGACGATATTCCTGTGGATAATGAAGACCAAAATTTTTTGCCCAATATTTTACTATTTTTATTGAACTCAATTTGGGCAAATCGCATGGATTGGTTCTTCGGTGTAGATATGGCAGTGTATCACACTACCGGGGTCAACCCGAGAGTACCTGTCGTACCAGATGCTTTTTTGAGTTTGGGAGTGGAACGGAAAAAAGGTGGTAAGTCTCGCAAAAGTTACGCCGTCTGGGAAGAAAATGATGTCGTCCCGATACTCACATTAGAAATGGTATCCCATACACCGGGAGATGAATACGACGAGAAGCTGGCTATTTATACAAAACTTGGTGTTTTATACTACGTAATTTACAATCCGGAGTTTTGGCGACGCGACCAACATCAACCGTTTGAAGTGTATGAGTTGATAAATGGGAACTATCAGTTGCAGATAGGTGAACCATTATGGATGCCAGAGATAGGATTGGGTATTGGGCGACATCAAACAGTGATTGCTGGTATTCAACAAGAGTTTTTATCTTGGTATGATCAGCAGGGAAACCGCTATTTGACAGATGCAGAACAGGTACAGCAGGAACGGGAGCGAGCTGAACAATTAGCGCAATATTTACGTTCTCTTGGCGTAGATCCAGATAATATTCCTGGCAAATAAAATTCAGACCGCAGCGATTCTACTTAATTGTTCTTCTCTAATACTTTGTTTGTGATGATTGAGCTATTCCCAAAATATGATATTATTGTTGAGGCATCGCACTCATTCACCAAAAAGAACTTTCCCTCTTGCCACCTTAGCAGTTTAGTGAGCCAGCATTACTTTATCTAAAAAAATCCGGCTCGCTCCGCTCGCAAGAATAAAGAAAAAAGGGTAAAGGGCAAAAAGACAAAAGTATAAAGGGCTACTCAGTCCTCCCGAACGCGCAGACAACACGAAAACCAAAATGGAAGTTGATGATGTCGCGCACCGCCCTACTGTCGCAGTCGCGAGACGCGGAACGGCAGAATCTAGGAACGTCGTACCAGGAACCGCCCCGCAAAACAGCATAGTTATAATCATTATCATTATTTAACCATACGCTTCCGTCTGTGGGCGCTCCTTCATAATTACTATGCCAATTGTCAGCACACCATTCCCAAACCTGACCGTGCATATCGTATAGCCCAAAGGCATTCGCTACACCAAAGCTGCCTACAGGCGTTGTTTCGCCACGATAAACCCCTTTGACACCAGCACCGTACGTGTAGTTAGCGTCGTAGTTTGCCAACTCAGATGTAATTGCCTCACCAAAGTGAAATGGAGTCGTCGTACCTGCACGACAAGCATATTCCCATTCGGCTTCACTCGGTAAACGGTAAGGTTTACCAGTGTATTGAGACAGGCGATCACAATACTCAACAGCATCATACCACGAAACTTGCTCGACAGGGCGATTTTCTCCTTTAAAACGAGATGGATCAGGGTCAAGTTCGCGATTGACTTGTGGAAGGGAGGCTACTGCTTTCCACTGTGCTTGAGTGACAGGATACTTGCCTAGGAAGAAAGGTTTAATCGTTACTGTATGCTGAGGGCTTTCAGAGCTTGAGCGCCCAGGTTCATCTTCTGGTGATCCCATCACAAAGCTTCTGGAAGGAATGGCTACCATCTCTAACTGCACTCCATTCCCTAAATCTTCGATAAACTCCTGAGCTTGCTGACGATGACGATGAATGGTTAAATGACGACGAGAAGTCCATTGTTCCAGGACATCTTGCAGATTTCTTTTGGTAACTTTTTCACCAATTACTTCTGATAAAACTTCCCAGAGCTTAAGAGCTACATTCCTCAGATGACGTGCAGAGTATTTTGTTGATTCTGAAATTTTCTCATAGGTTTGATTGGCTAATGTTCCCTGTAGTATTGACCGTTCAAGATTATTGAGATGTTTTCCTGTTTTAGAAAAAACCATCTCATCCAAAATTTCGGGAAAACTACCTGTACTGATTTGAGCAGATTGATTAACTTCTATTAGTGCGACTTCAAATTCAAAAGGTTGTAGGTTGATGCCTAGAGGAGTTTCTGTCTCCGCTTCGATAGTGATGGTTGCGACTTCAAATTCAAAGGTTTGTATTGGCGGTAACCCTTCAAGTCCAGCAACTGTTTGCCTAGAAGATGACATCACCCTTAAGCGCAAACCTTCTGGTAGCACTCTATCCGGGATTGTGAGTTCCTCATCACCTATGCGATAAGAACGATTCAGTTCTGCCTCACTGACTGTCTCTGGCGTTCTTAAGATCCGCTGCATCAGCCTTGCATACTCCAGCAAGGTTGGCTCTTGCTGTAACTGGGGTGATAGCTCAGAGGTAATTCGTGTCAATCGCGCTAACTCTGCCCGAATTCCTGACTCGCTACGGTTTTCGGAACCCATTCCAATACTAGTCTCTAGGAGCCGCTTGGCAATCTCTCGTGCTGCTTCTTTGCACTGTTCATCCCCCAAATATACCATTGCCGCCCATCGTTGCGCTTCTAATTCCTGTTGCCGTCGCCCCGGATTCAGCCGACTCAGATAGCTGACATAACTAATTAAAACCTGCGCGACTTCCTGCATTCGCCGTTCGCCACAGTCCTTCTTCATTTGCTCCAGCAGATATGCTCGCACATGAGTATCCATCGCGTAAAGTTCGTACCCCACTTGAGCGCATAAGTCAGACAGCAACAAGTCAACCTCCGCCACCCAAGGAACTTGCTCACCTCGCAAGAATTCATTGCGTAAGTAGTTCACCAATTCTGGAGTCAGCACCAAAGGTAATGCAGCATGATACAAAAGCAGCCGATAAGACTCATCAAAACGCCCAACAAACCGTTCTACTGCTTGCTTTGCCTGTTCTCGCCATTGTTCTGCATCAGCTACGGTTGTCATAAAAAAGGTGAATGTAAGTGTTGTAGGGGTTGCCCGCGTACAATATCAATAGCATTACTTAAGCCATTATTATCCATCTGATACATTCGCACCAAATTGGCAATAATTTCTGCCGAACTGCCAATCCAACGTTCTTCTGGCATCGGGTTTAACCAAGCAATCAAAGAACTGTGTCGCTTGAGTTTAAATAAAAAACTCGTAGTCGCTCGAATTCGCTCTAACTTACGATACCCTCGTGCTGCCCCAGCATCGCTAACAATTAATATGCTAGTTTCATTATCGCAGGTTTCTATTACCGTCTGTAAGGCAACGGGTTCTGTCAGGTAAAGGTCTTTGTAAACACTCGCTGCCGGCACATTGTGGAAATAGAATACGTTGACTTTTTCTGGTTGCAAGTCGCTCTCATAGAGTGCTGTTTCCACTAAATCACGGGTAAAACGATGAAATGGCGTCATCGAGCCATTTTGGTCAAGCAACAGCAACAAATGGGCATTGTTTTGTTCTCGTCTGCGGTAGACTGGAGATAAGTAAAATCCCTGGCGAGTTGCTTGCTCAATGGTTGCCTCCACATCTAGTACATCTAATGGACCATTAGCAACAGGTCGGCGTAAATATCGCCAACTATAAACCATTGAACGGCGGGAAATGGGATAATACGTTTGTAATGTAGATGTATCCTCGTTTTCCACTGGTGTAAAAGGTGCCCGAACCGGGAGCGATGCCAGTTCTGGTTTAGACTTGATCTCGGTTACAGTCTGCGGTGGAGCCGTCGGTGATGATGGTTTCTGCGGTTCCTCCACCCGTTCTTGATCGGGCTCAGGCTTTGGCTCTACTGGAGGAGGTTTTTTAGACTGTTTGGGAGTTGAACTGATCAACAGGGACTCCCAAATGGGGTCAAACTGGCTTTGTTCGGATGGGGAGTGACACCATAAAATCTTTAATGTCTCTGCCAGTGCTTCTTCATTTTCCCCAAATCCCCCCTCAACTGCTTGCCGTGCTGCCAAAAGTTCTCCCACGCCAAGCTGAAAACCACTTTGACGTAGACGAATGAACGCACGAGTCATCAAATCTTGTGGGTTAAACGAACTCATGAGGCTTTGGCATACTTCTTCCAGTCCTGTTGCAGCTTAAATAATAACTCTCGGTAAGGAAGCAACTTGTCTTTTTTTAGTTGCGTTGCATTGTAAGGTTTTGCCTCAAATGTATGGAGTGCTTTCAGCCAATCGAGGAATTCGCTGGTTCCTGGTTTCTTGAAAAGTCCACCTTCATTCCATACAGCTATAAAGCGGTCAATTGCTGTGTTTATCAAATCAGAAGGCGGTGATTCTTCCTTACGAATTTGGTAATGCTTCTCGACGATATCCTGCAACCGTTTCGCATCGTTTGGGAAGTCTACATAATGATACAGGCAACGACGTAAAAATGGCGCAGGTAAGTTACCTTTTTCCTTATTACTGGTGATGATAACAATCGGTTTATGGTTAGCTGTAATTGTTTCCCCAGTTTCCTTAATTTTAAATTCCCAAGGTTCATCTAAAACCGTCAACAAGTCATTCGGGAAATCCAAATCTGCTTTGTCAATTTCATCAATCAGCACAACTGCTGGGTGGTTCTTTAGCTGAAATGCCTTTCCTAAAGCTCCAAATTTACGGTAATGTTTAGGGTTAGCAGGATTGCGATTGACTCTTTCTTCATCTTCCTCCTCGTCAGTTTCTGCTTGAGCTACTGGCAGCTGTTGCTCTGCTTTCTGTGTTTGCACATCATGCAGTCGCAGAATTGCATCATATTCATAGAGTCCATCCTGCGCTTTCGTAGTGGAACGGATATCCCAACGATAAAGGGGAAGTCCTAACTCATAGGCAACAGCCGAAGCAAGGCGAGTTTTACCACACCCGGCGTCTCCTTCTAATAATAATGGTCGCCTGAGATAGATTGCCAAATTGACGGCTTTCTTTAATTCGGGAGAAACCACGTATGGTTCTGGGTGGGTTGGTGAATCTTTATGCGGATTTTTGGGACGACGAGTGGGATTGTTTTCAAATTTAAGTTGACTGGCTGTAACCATATATTTAACGTTTATCTCAACAGAATCTATATGAACTTTATAAAAAAAGTCCTCATGCAAAAAGTTCTCGAGTCAGTGCAGTACACACCATTGCAGGAATTCCATTCTTATAAAAAAAGTCCTCATGCAAAAAGTTCTCGAGTCAGTGCAGTACACACCATTGCAGGAATTCCATTCTTACTTGCTCGGTAAATACGCTTTGCTAGTTGAGTACTACGAGGATTTTGTAAGCCTGGGTAGCATTCCAGCCAGTCCTGAATTTCATCAACTGTCCAATTTCGTAGAGTTAACGGTAGCATTCTAGGAGAATTTTCATCTGGACAGAAACAAGGTAAATCGAGATAATTTGAAGAAAATTCTGCATCAGCTACAATTGCCCCAATAAATTTTACCCGTCGATGAGTTTGAGTCACAATTTCCAATCGAGTGACGAGGGGCATCCAAAAATGAGTCATAAACCAGCTAAAAACATCTTCTTCACAGGGGAGTTCGTCCCACTTCCTGACTTCTAAGAAAAGGATACTGCCTCCCTGAAGTGAACAACATATTTTTTCTAGAATCATTTGAATAAACTCTTGTTCAAATTTTTCTGGTTGTTTTGCGAAAGAAACGTTAAGATACTCTGCTAACTTTTCAAGAAAACCAATCTTATCTAAACATCCTTCCGGTGAAAATTCAATTTCAATATGCTTAAAATCTCCTGTCTCCTGCTTCAAGCGTTCTTGAATTCTCTTAATGCACAAATCTCCAGACATTGCAAGACTTTCTTGCACTAACAGTAATACATCTCCTCTAGCCCCCTGACGGAATTTCCGAATTATTCCATCAACAGATTCCATAATTTCGTCAAAATCAATTTTGAGAATATCCTGTTCGAGATTTAAGTAACGAAGATTAGAATTACTACTCTTGATATCAATTTGTTTAAGTTCTTGGTCAACCTCTTCTAACTGGCTATATAAATTTTCTGCTTTATGTTGCAATCGGGAACGTTCCACTTCATCATTTGTTTCATTAATTTGTTTATTGACTAACTCGTATTCATATAATAAGTTTGTGTAACGGTTATTCAAAGCGTTTCGCTTGACTTCAATTGGTGATTCTCTTGATGGAGTATTCCTTAGATTCATTAGCCAACTTTATCATTTAAATTTAATTCACTCTGCACTTTCTCTAATTCTCGAAAGATTCTGTTAGCTTTTTGTTCCAGACGAAAGCGAGTACCCTCATCAACAGTTTCATCAATTTGTTGATTAATTAACGTATATTCCTTTTCTAATTTCGCTAGACGCTCAGTTAAAACTCCTCGCTTGAGGTTCTGTGGGCTACCAGGTATCGATGATGAACCACCGGATGAAGCTTCAGTGTTGACTGAGTTATAGTCTCTGCAAAGAATAGCCCCCGATGCATCATCTAATTGAACCGGAGAATCCTTAAATAACTGTCCCCCCTCTCTTGTGACATTTGAAGGTGCTTTTCGTGGCATTTCTGTAGTATTTGTTGGCAGTTTGACAGGAGAAGTAACCGGAAGAGTTGCTGAGTTCTGGGTCATGATATCAACAAATTTATTAACAACATAATCAATTCCTTGAGAAGAATCGATTGCAAGTTTATCAGCAAGAATTGGATAATATTTTGAAACTTGCTTTTTTGTTACCTGATGCCAAATAGGAAGTATGACTTTTCTATCAAGGGCTTCCTTGGAAACAAATCCATTTAACTCAGACTCTGGCCATTTTTTGTTGAAGAAATTATGACTAAGTACAATAATTCCAAACTTTGATTGTGAAATACCTTTATTAATTGCACTACTTAGGCTGTCTCCCCAACTCAAAGAAAATTCATCATACCAGACACGATAACCTCTTTTTCTTAGCTCTTCAGCTAGAGGTCTTACAAAGTCTTCCTTATCTTCACTTGCATGACTAATAAATACATCATATTCATATGTCACTGTCATATTACTATCTTTCCAGTTCAGATTTTGTTCCTTCTGTGCCAATGGATTTACAAATTCCTTCTTCATAGCTCGTACAACCTGATTAAAGAGTTGTCCTCCGTCATTATCCTCCCAACGCAGATATAGCACACAGGACGATACCACTGATTCCCTTCAATCCCCATTGCACTTTGTCCCCGCAGTAGTGCGATCGCCACCCAGTTCGCCACTTGTCTCGCCTCCACTCCCTAGCACATTAATTTTGATGCTTCCCTTGGCACCTGCTTTACCAGTTTGCTTCACAGTAACCTGTAGTTCCAGTTCCACAGACTCAACAAAGAGGAAGGGCGCATCCTTATCGTTTCCAGGCGTCACCGAGAGAAGATCTTCTTTAACCTGTTGGATCAACTCAGCCAACTCAATCGGGCTTTTATGGTTTTCAGACATTAGTTTCTGTACTATTAATAAAAGATAAAAATTAGATTAGCCAGCTATCGTTATTCCTTTTTCCAGACCGACGAATGCCTTACAGCAAAGGTTTCAGCCAACTATTTGCCAATCGTATAACGTAACTTGAATGCTATTAGCTTACTACTAACAGTAGTTTTGCACAAGTTGGTAACAAATTTTGTTTGGCTTGCGCGATTTACCGTTATTCCAGACAACTATGTGTGCAATAGATAGTTGAGCTAGACGCCGCTTTGAAAGCTATTTCAGTTATTAAATTTTGATAGTAATTGCCTACAGCAGTGCGCGAACGCTCTTTGTGTGTCCTCTGGACTCAGCGCAATCGCCAAAGGTGCTGAAATTTATCGAAAACCTCTGTTAAACTGTTGATTCTGTTCCATGTCCTTACGAGGGAACTCAGTCTGTCTTAACTGTTGCTGTCGCTCTTGTTCTTGTTTGATGGTAGTTAATCGCTGTTGCATTTGAGGAAGTTGCAATACAAGAGCTATATTTTTCATCTCAATAGTACGTGGCTCAGTCTCCCAAGAATCATGAATTAGAGCTTGTTTCTCCCATTCCACCAGCCACATATTACATTAGACCTCTTGCATGAATGCTATAAAAGATTTGTAGGATGTGTTAGGACGAAGTCAGTAACGCATCTTCTGAGATTTGTTGCACTGCTTTACTCTCTAATTCCCCTACACAAAATATTCCTGCAAGAGTTCTATTGTTCTTTTTCAACTTGTGAATTTTTGATAGCTGATAGAGTTTGTTGTGCTTGTGTAAGAGTGTCTAAATATTTTTTACTCCATGTAAGGAATCCGTTGCTTTGCATTAATTCAATTAGTTTTTCTTGTTGAGCCTGTTGAGTCCACAGCTCATTAATCCATTAATCCGTATTCCATCTGGCGATCGCCTATTTAGACCAGCTTTGGGTCATAACCTTTTATAGTAGCTGGTCTCTTATTTCTCTGCAACTCCCTAATGCTAGTTTTCATAAGCGTAAAGATATTGCTAGATTTAGTTGACCAAGAACTTCTAGCTTTATACTAGAATTTTCATCCGCATATGTCCGGATTACAACATCATTGAATTAGTCTAGTATTTCTGTAAAGAATACATTGTTCCGAAGCTTATTCCAATCAGTAAATGAGTTGAAATCTTTACTAGATAAGCTATTGAATCAGGGCGAGTTAGTCATTAAGTAGCATCGTTAGATAAAAAGCCAGGCAAATAGTGACTATGTTGCAATTTAAATGCTGATTAGCTTATTTTGCAGTTGCTTTTGAATGAGAATGATAATTAGATGATAGTTGTGGCTTGGGAAGCACTTACTTATCTACTTGTGACCACACCCAAGTTAGTTTTATTGGCGTAGTAATTCGGACAATGAATTTTTAGGCTCTGCATATTCTTTCTAAAGAGTTTAGGTCTATGTCTCTGCGTGAATACAAACCCGGAAATACTTTCCCTGGTGTGATAGGACGAACGGTTGATAAATCCAGTCCTGCTTGGCCAGAACCTTTGCGAGCCAAAGAAGGTACACCAAACGTGCTATTTATCGTTTTCGATGATACGGGCTTTGGTCAATTTGGCAGCTACGGCAGTCCTATCAAAACACCCAACCTAGACGCACTAGCTGCCAATGGCTTACGTTACAACAATTTACACACGACGGCGTTGTGTTCACCCACCCGCTCTTGCCTTCTCACTGGGCGCAATCACCATTCCAACGCCATGTCCTGCATTACAGAAGGTTCTACCGGTTATCCAGGTGGTAATGGGAATATTCCCTTTGAGAATGGGTTTCTCTCGGAAATATTACTACAGAAGGGTTACAACACCTATGCAATTGGGAAATGGCATTTAACTCCCTCAGACCAGCTTTCTGCCGCCGGACCGTATGATCGCTGGCCTCTAGGACGCGGTTTTGAGCGTTTTTATGGTTTTCTAGGAGGAGAAACCCACCAGTATTATCCAGATTTGGTTTATGATAATCACACCGTTAAGCCAGAAAAGACCCCCGCAGAAGGCTATCATTTGACCGAAGACTTAGTAGACAAGGCAGTTAGCTTTATCGCTGATGCCAAGCAGGTTGCCCCAAATAAACCCTTTTTCATGTATTTCTGTCCTGGAGCAATGCACGCCCCTCATCATGTGCCGAAAGAATGGGCTGATGCCTACGCCGGACAGTTTGATGATGGTTGGGAGGTATACAGGGAAAAGGTTTTTGCCCGTCAGCAGGAAATGGGAATTGTCCCCGCGGATGCCGAACTCTCCCGCCATGATCCCGACGTTCCCCACTGGGATACTCTCTCAGCCGCAGAAAAACGGCTTTATGCCCGGATGATGGAAGTTTTTGCCGGTTTTTTAACCCATACTGACTACCACATCGGTCGCTTACTCGACTTCCTCAAAACTATCGGCGAGTTCGACAATACTATAATTATGGTCATCTCGGACAATGGGGCAAGTTCTGAAGGTGGGCCTACTGGTTCGGTTAATGAGAACCTGTTTTTTAACAATGTGCCAGAATCCCTAGAGGAAAATCTCAAGGCATTGGATAAGCTAGGCAGCCCAGAAACCTTCAACCATTATGCTTGGGGCTGGACTTGGGCAGGTAATACGCCTTTCCGTCGTTGGAAACGGGAAACTTATCGAGGTGGAATCAGCGACCCCTTGATAGTCCATTGGACTCAAGGCATTGAGGCAAAAGGCGAAATCCGTACTCAGTATGCCCATGCCATTGACCTAGTGCCGACGGTGCTTGATCTACTAGAAATTGAACCACCCACAACGCTCAAGGGTGTTACCCAATCCCCCCTTGAAGGTGTCAGCTTCGCTCATACTTTTAATAAAAATGACGCACCCACTAAGCACCTTACCCAGTATTTTGAGATGATGGGACATCGCTCTCTTTACCATGATGGCTGGCGGGCAGTTTGTCCTTGGCCTGGTCCGTCATTTACAGAAGCAGGTCAGTTTTTTGGTACACCAATCTCGGCTGAAACTCTGACAGATTTAGATACCCATCATTGGGAACTGTATCACGTCGCCGAGGATTTTGCGGAAAATCATGATATCGCTGCTGATAACCGCTCTAAGCTGATTGAGATGATTGCCACTTGGTATGTAGAGGCGGGTAAGTATAATGTGTTGCCTGTGGATGGACGTGGCACACAACGATTTGCGGAAGAACGTCCTCAAATTGGTGTCAATCGTAGCCACTATACTTACTATCCTGATACTCAGGCGATTCCAGCCAATAGTGCCGTTAGAGTGTTAAATCGTCCTCACAGTATTACGGCTGATGTAGAGATTCCCACGAGTGGCGCACAAGGAGTATTACTGGCTCACGGAGGTAATGATAGTGGCTACTCCTTCTATGTCAAAGATGGTAAACTGCACTGGGTTCATAACTATGTAGCGCGATCGCTCTATCATGTCGAGTCTGTAGAGTCAGTCCCGGAGGGTCGGCACCAGTTGCGCTTTGAGTTTAAAGTGACGGGTCAGCCAGATTTAGCGAAGGGGAAAGGAGCACCGGGCCGCGCCCAACTTTATATCGATGGGAAATTAGTCGGGCAAGCTGATGTCCCTGTAACGACTCCCTTAGCACTAGGTTTAACCAGTGGCGTGACCTGTGGGATAGCCCCTGGTGCGCCCATAACACCCGATTATGAACCGCCCTTCAAGTTTACGGGCAAGATTTACAGCGTGATAGTGGATGTTAGTGGAGATTTGATTCAAGACAAAGAAGCCGAGATGCGTATCATTATGGCACGACAGTAGGTGGTACCTAAGCCAGGAAGTTACCCTCATAACGATGCTAAAAAACCGTGCATGAGACACCTCACACGGTTCCTTAATGATTTGGTGTTTGTCTAGCTCAACAACTAGTGTACCTATTTCTTCCGCTTTTATGTTTCATGGTACAGAGAAAGGGCATTTTCGCGTAAAATTGCAAGAGCTATTTTATCTGCCTCCCTTGCAGTGATATCAGAATCGGAGATTGCTTGCTCCAGCACCTCTGTCAAAATCTGACGCCCCCACTTTGCTCCTAAATAATACAACTCTGGAATTTGGTGAGCATCAGAGGAATACATCAGTTTAGTTGTAGGAGTTAACTCCAATAATTGCCGTATCGCTTCCCGCATTCCAGATACACTCAAAAATGGTACTGCCAAACCAAAATCTAAATAAACTTGGGGATAGACAGAAGCTAAGTACCCAGCCTGCTGCATATATGGATATGAAGCATGGAGAAGGACAATAGGAGCATTGCGATACGTCGGTGACTCCAAGATACAACGCAGGTAGAGGGGATTTGCAAAACACAAATTCAAATCTGGATCACCAAAGCCAGTATGGAATTGCACTGGTAATCGATGTTTTGCCGCAACCAAAAGCGCCTGTTGTACAAGAAAATCAATCAAAAATTTGTCTGCAAGACGTATTGGTTGATTATCTAGTTGTTGTTTAATGTCGTAAAAGCTAGAAGCAGCAGCTGCCCTCGAAACAGGTTGGATATCCAAACCTGTACGGTAGCAAGCAATACTTTTGAAGGCAATAACTTCTGGTGGCGGCGGGTCAATCTCACTGTTGAACATTTCTAGAAAATCCTCAAAAGTTTCTGTTTGAGACATCAATTGTTCTGCAAGTACCTCCAGCCGCAAAATCCTTTTCACAGGGACAAATCTTTCATGCCATGATAAGGGCAGAATACAGTCTGGTTGCAATCCATCATCCAAATAAATCGCCTCTAAGTTGGCGGCGGTGAAACACAGCTGTGTTAACTGTTCTAGACCTAAGCTGTCTCGACGCGCCAAAATCGCTTCTTCCTGTGCCTCACAACTTAATAGAGCCGCAATGTCCCTGAGGCTACGCCTGTAAAATAAAGTATGACGGGCATGGTCATTGACTATCTCTGAGTCATAACCCTCAGTGAAAGCAGCAGAGTAGGGATAACGGGCTGCGACTTCCGGACGCAGCAGGTTATGAGCGTGTTGGTCAACCAGAGGAATGTCAGACAGATTCACAAAGCTTTCCTCATACGTCTGTGCTTCTATTTCTATCTAATATCGCTCCAGCAAAAGCTTAACTTCCTCTGTGAATTCCCAATCTTTCATTGTTTCCCACTCAGCTTGACGCACTGCTAAAAAAGCTTGCGACAATTGTGGATTCAAAGCATTTAAGAGGACATCGTTTTGTTTGAGATGGGCTAAAGCTTCCCCAAGGTTTGTCGGTAACGGGTCTATACCCATGACATGACGCTCATCTACTGATAGATGTCCGGGGTCTACGGCAATTGGATTTCCTGGTTCCAGACCCCGTTGTACGCCGTCCAGTCCTGCGGCTATCACCGCACCTAAAGCCAAGTAGGGATTGGCTGATGCATCTACGGTTTTTAACTCAAAGTGGGTTGGACTTGTTATTGCAGGAGAACTCGGTACTCTCAGCGCTGCTTCGCGATTGTCCAAGCCCCAACAGCGGAAAGCACCACTCCAACTATGGGGACGGATGCGACGGTAAGAGTTGACACTGGGAGTCGTCAAGGTCATGAGTGCCGGAAGATGATGTAGGATTCCGGCGATAAATGCGATCGCCACTTTGGAAAGACCACAAACACCTTTGGCATCGGGTAGCAAATTTTGTCCATTGTGCCAGAGACTGAGGTGGATATGGCAACCACTACCAGCTGCATCTAAGAAGATTTTGGGTAAGAAAGAAGCTGTGAGGTTATGGCGATAAGCTACAGCGCGTACGGTTTCTCTAAAAGCAATCTGCCAATCAGCACAATGCAAAGCGTTCGTATATCGCACAGAAATTTCATGCTGACCGGGTCCAGATTCTGGGTAATACTGCTCTACTGGTATCCCTTGGGCAATGAGTGCATCAGCAATTTCATCAATGACTTCTTGGTTCATATCCATCGCTTGGGTGGATGCAAAGACAGTCGAGTCTCTTGAGACAAATCCCTGCGATGTTTGCTGTAGCAAATAAAACTCATTTTCAAACGCTGCTCGAATTTCTAACCCTTGGGATTTTGCTGTCTCAATCATCCGTATCAGGAAACTACGAGGACACAGCCCCCAAGGCTCCCCATGATATACCATGTTTCCCATAACACGGGCATGACCAGGAGAATAAGGTAAAAGTGTGAGGCTAGACCAATCTGGCACCAATCTGATTTCGCCTACCGGACCAAGACCAGTTTCGGGAACAACAGCATCATACATAACAGGAACCCCTTGTTGTCCTGCGGATATACCAACACCATGTTCAAAGTAGTGGGACAGCATTCCTACATGGACAGCTTTGCCACGAATAATGTTGGCATTGTCGCACCACAAAATACGGACAAAACGGGTACCCGCGTCTTGAAGGGATTTTTTTACTTTCTCAAATGTGTTGTTCTCACTCATCCCAGGAAGCTAAGTGTGAAGCTAATTTTAAAGTTCTACAAACTGCATCTTAATAAAACGTAAGATGTCTAACAAAAAGCTATAAGAGCGCTGATTCTTATGATTAAACCATAAATCTTATAAATTTTAGGGTAGAAATTGTCAGCTTGAGACGTAAGAGCGACTGGCTTTTTGGGGAAGGCTCCAGTGGTGTTGGAGGAAGAGATTGAGAGTTTTAAAAATTGGTTATAAGACGATTGTATGCGTCTTTTAGGAAAAGCGTTCTCAGACACCAGAGAGCGTCAAACTAGCGAAATCATAGGGGTTTTCTCAATTGGCGATCGCCCATAACTGGGTATAGCGCATTGCATAGATTCATTTATCTTCATTAGCTCTGTCATGCATTGTTAAAAAAGGTGACAGTTCTTTATTCAACCTACCTGCACGGATAAACTCAGCGTAGGTGTCAGCTTCAATTGCCAGCAGTTCCCTTTGCAGTTCTTCAGTAGTAAATTCTTGCAAATTTGGGTACTCATCAAGTAACTTGTCAATTTTTTCTTGTAAAAGAGTAATTTCTCCAGAAAGCAGCGTCTTCTGATAGCGATAAAACTCTGGCTGAATTCCGGGGCGCTTTTGTGATGTTTCTAAATATTCCAGTGCCCGTTGAAGAGCAACTTGACGAGCAATTGCTTCCATGTATTGTTGACGTAGGGGTTGCGAACCTAAAAGTTGTAGTTTTTCTAATAATGGTTGGGTAGTTAAGCCCTGTACTAACAGTGTAAATAAAACTACTCCAAATACTGTGGCAATAATTTCTTCTCTTTGGGGAAGTATGGCTGGTACACTCAAAGCTAGGGCAATGGAGACAGACCCGCGTAGTCCACCCCATGTTAATACAGTTTGTTCGGGTAAAGGAATTTCGGATTTAGCTAACCAGTTGCTGAGAGTACTTAAAGCATAAATCGATACTGCTCGTGCCACAATCATAGCGGTGATCGCCACTGCAATAATTTTTAGGTTATTTCCTAAAACGACAAAGCGGATCTGGTCACCAATTAACAAAAAACAATCGAATTAACAAAAAAAGCCAAGAATTCCCAAAATTCTGTCACAATGATCCGCGTGCGCGGGTTCATACCAATGCGCGAACCAAAGTTGCCTAAAATTAAAGCTGTGGTGACTACTCCAATTACTCCAGAACCACCCAAATCTTCTGTAATTAAGTAAGTGCTGTAGGCAGAAACTAGGGTGAGAGACTGTTCTACTAGTGGCAAGTCGAAACGTTGTGTCAGATAGGAGATGCCAAACCCGATTAGTCCTCCAACGCCCATACCAATGCTTACTACCTGAAAAAATTCTAATAAAGCAGACTGTAATTCCAGTTTGGCAGTACCCAACGGCAGAGCAACTAGTAAGCTAAAAGCCACAACTGCCATGCCATCATTAAATAAACTTTCCCCTTCCATCAGAGTTGTTAGGCGTTTGCTTGCTCCTAGTTCCCGAAATAGAGCCGTTACCGAAACCGGGTCGGTTGCTGAGAGACTAGCACCAATTAATAGAGCAATGCTCAGTTCAAGTCCAGCAAACAGATTCAGACCAAACGCTATACCTGCAATAGAAATTATCACCCCTACTACTGCATAAAGACAAATAGGTAGCAAATCCCGCTTTAAGTTTGACCATTTCAAATTCCAAGCAGCTTCAAACAGCAGTGGCGGCAGGAAAATCACAAGAATCAATTCAGGGGAAAGATTTACTAATCGCACATTTACGAATGCTAGTCCTAATCCCACAATCACCAGTAGTAGCGTGTAAGGAATGCGGCGAAACCAACTAAAAATTTGTGGTAGTGTTGCCACACCGAGAGATATCGAAAGTGCCAGTAGAAATTGCTTGAGTTGTTCTGCAATTACGACTTCACCCGTCGCCGACTCTAATGCCATAGAAGTGTTCGATTGAGTAAGTACACATAGTTAAGCTCACTAACAGTCTAATACCATGCGGCAACTGTCCATTAACAGTCCTAGATTCCAAGCTCCGATAACTTTGTTAAGCTTCTCTTCTCCTGACGGAGACGCTGCGCGAACGAGACGCTCCGCGAACGCTCACGCAAGTCAATATGTTTGACTAATCTCTTAATTGCTCTTTTTATGACTCTGGTCAAAATTATCTGCAATTCAATAAATTCAAAATTATTTAATAGTCGCAAACATAGAAAATATCTTAATTATTTTTCGCTGATATTCCTGAACTTGTATCACATCAATAGCGACTGTAATGCGTCAGTACCCACAAAGCACACCGCTCCAACAGAACCAATATGGCAACAATACCGACTGCCAAACCAAATAAAACTAAATTGTTTTTATTACCCGCCTTGAGAGCAAAACTCAAGGAAGTGGCAACTGCAGGGGGATGAACCACATCTAACAATATCATTAGAACAATTGTCAAAATCATTGCACTTCCAGCCGATAAATACCCAGACCCCAGAGCCAAGTAGGTCAATAAGCCAATAGTTGCTGCCAACATTTGAGAGATGACAAGTGTCCGTACTGTGTTAGTGCCGTGTTGTGGGTCTAAGTAAATGAGGAAGGCACTAGAAGCAAGAGACGCGAATAAAAGTCGTTGACGACTAAGTACCTCAACTATAGCTAGTACCGTTAAAATTACCAGCGTTGGCATTGAGGCTAGAGCAAATTCACCCTTTAAAGTTAATCTCTGCCTTTTGCGGCTGTTTCCTGGCTTTATAGATTCTAATTCTCTAGGTTCGTTATTCATTCCTCCTTTTCCTCCTTGTTTATAAGAGATTTGTTAGAAGAATTTGAAATTTCTCGCCTGACTTTTTTCACTTGACTAACTTCAAAAATCAGGGAAGAATATTGCCCCATTTCTTTAGAGAGAAATGCTTCTAAAAGACGTACTTGCTTTGATGTTACAGATTCCTGTGCGCGAACACTCAAGCAAACTTGGGGTGGGTTAGTGAGCCAGTTAGTATCAGTTTTCAGGAGTTCTAAACGTTGAAAAGTTAAGGTTCGATTTAACAAAGCCTTTTTAGGTGGGTTTCGAGTTGTGCTTGTCTAACTAATTGGGTAAAGCTCACAGTTAAAGGTATTAGTAAAGCACCTGTCAATGCCAGCGCCCAAAGCAGCGCTTTTCTTGCGCGATGTAACGGAGAATAACCGATAACTAAAAATGTCAGCATACAAGCGAGGCTAATGCCTAACAGGTTTGTCAGGAATAGATTCTGACAACAACTCATCCGTGCCCTTCCCAAATTTCAACGCTTACAAAAAGAAGAATTGCCCTTTTTTTCGATTGGTTGATTGTAGAAATTTTGGATCAACTTTTGCCTCAAAGAGTTCACCGAACTAATCCTAGGGTTGTGAAAAAACCTGTATTAAAGTTTCGCTTATTAAAGTTTCGCTCAAAAAAAGTGGAACACCGAGGTCCTGGACAACGAATTGATGCTCCTGCATTTCGTATCCTCACGACAGCTTTTAGCCTTAACTGAACCGTATTGGTTTAAAACTTCTAATTTAGGACCAGATTTGGTTTTACATTGTTCAGAAAACGTCATTAGTTCAACCAAGCCACCAGCATACTCCTTAAAAGAGGGAGATTATGTCATCCTTGGTCGCTTACAAAAATTTAGTGGCGTTCAAAGTTATGCCATTCCTAATAATATTAATCTAGCGGATTACAAATCTGCCGTTATTTGGTGCCGCAAGTTCAATGCCACCTTTGGCGCTGCTAAGTTGAGCAATAGCTAACAATAGATTTCTCCTCTGACTAGTAACAAGAGAGCAATTATGACAAACACCCCTCTGTTTATTCCCGTCATTTTGGGTACTCCCCGTCAAGGTCGCCAAAGCGAATATGTTGCCAAATTTCTTGTAGAGCAGATTGCAACACGAGATGATGTGACAACTGAACTCATTGATATTAGAAAAGTTCCAATGACCACCAATGATGCGGGTGAATCTATTAAAGACCCCCAATTCTCTGGCACCGTTGAGCGAGCAGATGGATTAATCATCGTTGCACCAGAGTACAACCACGGTTATCCGGGTTTGCTCAAACACTTACTTGATACCTGCCTTAAAGAATATATTCATAAAGCCGTTGGATTGTGTGGCGTTTCGGCAGGACCCTTTGGTGGTACGCGGGTGATCCAAAACCTACTGCCTGTGATGCGTGAGTTGGGACTCATAACGATTTTCTATGACCTCAACTTTAGCAACGTCCAAGATTTGTTTGATGAGTCTGGCAATTTGATTGACAAACCAACCTACATTCGCCGCCTGGAAAAGTTTATGAACGAGTTGGTTTGGATGTCAAGTGTACTGCGGTATGGGCGGCAAGAAGTCAACGTTCCTGCCAGTCAGCCCAGCCCGGAAGTCGCTACAAGCATGGACGCAGATGCAAAAGCTGTAGGGGCAACTTCCCCGTGATTACCCATTCTACCAGGGTAATCCCAGGGGCGCTGCCCCTACAATTGATGAAAATGTTGTGTGAATCGTATTGTATTACTCGGCAGTGGCTAGTTCAGTGCTACCGCGTGTCCGGCGTCTTGTGAGACTGTTGTACAGCATTTGCCCAATGGCTTTGATGAGATTGCCTTCCAATTCTTGAAACATCTTCATGTTCATGCCAAAGGCGGCGTTTGCTTCATCGACAATGCGATCGCCTGTCGCATCATCTATTGGCAGTTCATCCAACGTTTGACGGTATTTTGCTTTGAATGCCTTCTCATCAGCAATGTCATCAAATTCATAGAAGGCAGTACCTTGTCCATCGGAAAGGTTCATCGCAGTTTGGGCAATACCTTTGAGAATCTGTCCACCAGATAAGTCCCCGAGGTATCGGGTGTAGGAATGAGCAATCAACAGTTCCGGTTCTTTTTCCGATAGTTCCCGGATGCGCTGTACATACGCTTCACCTGCTGGAGTCAGTTGAACTTGCTCGCGCCAGTTGGCACCGTAGTAATAGCTGAGGTCTTGCTCTAGGCTTTCCTTACGGTGAAGTTGAGGAAAATTAATTTTTGAAACAATCGGATGATTGCAGTGCTTCTCCATCTCCTCTTCCATCGCCGAGTAGATGAAGTAGAAATTACCTACCAGCTTCCGATAGGAATTTTTTTCTACAACTCCTTTTAAAAAACACTTGACAAAACCAACGTTTTCTGCCATTGTGTGGGCTTTTTTTGTCCCAACACGCAATTTTGATGCTAAATTGCTGCTCATGCTAAATTGCTCGACTTAAAAAGATGAACTGCTGAAGTTTTCATTTACGAACGGCTACAAAAGCCACTAAAACGTTACAGTAGAACTATTTGATAAGAATTTCTATTAAAATTCTTTAAGTTTATCTGACCAAAACAATTTTGAGTGCCCTAAGTCACGTGAAAAAGCACTCAAGAGTGCAAAGCCTCTGAGCTATACAGAAGCTATATCCAAAGGGGTACCTGCATGGGATTCTTAACGCTGCGGCGGAATTGACAATGAATTTTAGTATAAATACTGATTTTACGAAATCTTTACAGAGACGAGAAAATACTTGTAAGTAAATTTGCTGAAAAGCTAGAAGAATCAGACTAGATTATAGAAGTCAAGAATAGCAAACTATCCCGATTAAAAGGTATTCAGTAGGAATTGTTGAATAAGGTTGAAAGTGCTATTCTCCTGTTTGACTGTGTGGGATTTTTCTACTTATGGTTTCATATATAACTCGGGCTCAAGGTGGCATCCCTGCGAGTTCTGCTTCTAAGATTAATGAATCGGAAACAAAACTTAATGAGGGCGGTTTCGGTCTTAACTTAATATCGCTTCCAGCGACACCCCTATTTGGCACGGATGGTATTCGCGGAAGAGTGGGAGAATTGCTCAGCGCACCATTGGCATTGCAAGTGGGCTTTTGGGCAGGTACTGTTTTACGCAGCCATGCTTCAACCCCAGGACCAGTTATCCTCGGGCAAGACTCCAGAAACTCCAGCGATATGCTGGCGATGTCCTTGAGTGCAGGGTTAACAGCGGCTGGGTTAGAAGTTTGGCATTTAGGGCTGTGTCCTACTCCCTGCGTTGCCTATCTCACCAGCGTCACCAATGCCATAGGTGGAGTGATGATTTCCGCTAGCCACAACCCGCCAGAAGACAACGGCATCAAAATTTTTGGTGCAGATGGCATGAAACTATCACAAGGGTTGCAAACAGAAATAGAAGCGGGACTGCGCGGTGTGAATTCTACCAACTGTAACAATTGCGGACGGCATTATTCGCGCTTAGACTTAGTAGAAAGTTATGTCGAGGCGTTGAAAAAACCTCTGCAAAGTGCCATGAATTTTCAGGGCATGAAAATTGTTTTAGACTTGGCATGGGGAGCCGTTGTTGGTCTTGCACCATCCGTATTTAGGGAAATGGGAGCAGAGGTCATTTGCTTGCATAACCAACCAGATGGCGATCGCATCAATGTCAACTGCGGTTCCACTCACCTAGAAATTCTGCAAGCAACCGTCAAAGAACATAATGCCGACTTGGGCTTTGCTTTTGATGGAGATGCCGATCGCGTTCTGGCAGTAGACAATACTGGTAGGCAAGTCAATGGTGATTATATTCTCTACTTGTGGGGACGCAGCCTGCAGCAAAAGCAAGAACTGCCCCATAGCCTCATTGTTTCCACTGTTATGGCAAACTTAGGTTTTGAAAGGGCATGGAAGCAAGCTGGTGGTCAATTCATTCGTACAGCAGTGGGTGATCAGTACGTCCAGGCAGAAATGGTGCGGACGGGAGGAATGCTTGGGGGTGAACAATCTGGTCACATCCTTTGTCGTCATTATGGCATGACTGGA
Organism: Nostocales cyanobacterium HT-58-2; assembly: GCA_002163975.1. Classification (GTDB taxonomy): domain Bacteria; phylum Cyanobacteriota; class Cyanobacteriia; order Cyanobacteriales; family Nostocaceae; genus HT-58-2. Next base: position 2,687,996 of record CP019636.1, read on the forward strand.
GATGGCTTACTAACAGCTTTACATTTAGCAGCTTTGGTGAAACAAGCTGGCGTTCCTCTTTCAGAAATGATGGATCAAAGCTTTCAAACGTATCCCCAACTGTTGCAGAATGTACGAGTTGAGGACAGGTGTAAGCGTATGGCATGGAAAGATTGCCAACCCCTGCAACAGGCGATCGCCCTTGCTGAAGCAGCAATGGGAGATTCTGGCAGAGTTTTAGTCCGCGCCTCTGGTACAGAGCCTGTCATCCGAGTTATGGTAGAAGCCGAAGCAGCCGAACTTGTCAATTACTGGACAAATGAATTAGTCACACAAGTTCAGCTACACTTAGCAGCTTAAACGTCATCTTTCTTTAGATATATTTAACTAATTAACTTTTACTTGCAGCAAACAAAATCTGCGAGAAAATAACTCCGACAAGCCCGCATATGCGGGCTTCGTTCTTATGGCTGCAGATTTTCCGTCTGTGGTATTTACGATTTCCTATCTAAAAGCGTAAATTTTGCAAGATATATATAAAAATTTTCTATTTTAATTTAAAGTATTAAAGATAAAATTTTACTAATATATTCATCTGTCCTGTACAAACTTAACATCCACGTCTGTAGTCATTTTCAGGCTTTTAAAAATTTTGATAGACCCCATCCGCGCAAAAAGTTATCTTCTGGCGTAGCGGCTTATGCTTGTTTTTGTCATACCCCTCAAAAGTCCACAAGCTTCCAAATCATGGGAGCTTGTTACGAAGTTATTTGAAAGATGCATCAAATCAGTTTGCAATCAGACTTCCTCAGATTATAGAGTCATTGTTGTTTGCCATGAGCGACCACGTCTAGAATTTCATCATCCCCACATCACATACATTCAAGTTGACTTTCCACCAGCAAACGAGCCAGACGCCTTCTGTATAGGACATACTGACAAAGGACGAAAAATTTTAAAAGGATTAATTCATGCTCAAGAATTTTCTCCATCTCATACTATGACTGTTGATGCTGACGATTGTGTTAGCAAGCATTTAGCAGAGTTTGTCAATCAAAATCATAATAAGCCTGGTTGGTTTATAAGTAAAGGTTTTAAATATCAGGATGAGAGTAATTTTGTATATATTAAAAGAAGAAATTTTTATAAGATTTGTGGAACTTCTCATATTCTAAGCTATGACTTAAATAAGTTACCTAAAAATCCAGAATATAACCGTGGTTATGGTTACTATAGATTCTATATAGACCACGAAAAAGTAAGAGAAACTCTAGCTAAAGATGGAAACGTCCTTGAGCCATTACCATTTCCAGGTGCCGTTTACATTGTTGCCAACGGAGAAAATTTTTACTATGGAACAACCAAGTTAACATTTAGTCTATTCAATCGTAAAGTACTCTATCAATCAATTCGCGAAGAATTTAGTTTGTTTCCATTGAGTAAAAATTTAGGGATCACAGAAGCAATATATTCAAAATAATCTGTAAAAAGCCACCTAGTGCTAATGAATTAACGGACATAATGACAGCAACGTCATGGTGACAGCAAAGTTAAAATCCAACAAATACAAAAAAAACAAAAAAAAGCAGAGTCAGGAAACCCCAACTCTTAGCCTTAAAGAACGTTTAGCCAAAAAGCGCAAAGCTGCACAAGCAAGGAAAGAATTCACTAATTTTTTCATCACAGCTGCTTTTGGCGCTCTATTCTTTGGTATTCTCATGGCTTTCGTGGGTGGAATTAAGGCAGCAGTGCCAGGCGTATTGGGAATTATTACGATCGCGCTGTCCTACAAATACCCCCGCCAAGCCCTTTTTGCCTTCCTTATCTACTTGCCGTTTGGAGGTACTATCACATACTACATCGGTAGTAGTCCAATTCTCCAATTAGCGAAAGACTCCTTCTACATTCCAGCGCTAATTGGACTTTGGCAGATGTGTCGCAAGCAACGGCTACCCTTAATTATTCCCCAAGCCATAAAAACCCCACTGTTTATTTTATTGGGAATATGTCTGCTAACACTAGTATTTGTTAATGGATCACAGCAGTTCAATCCAGCCTCGACTGGACTCTTGAACAATTCAACGAGGGAAATCCCAATAGGTATGGGAATACTCGGTTTGAAAGTCTTTTTGGGCTATGTACCCTTGATAGCTTGCGCTTACTATCTGATTCGTAATAAGCGGGATTTCCTATTTTTATCGCGCCTGCAGGTTGTGCTTATATTAGTCTGCTGTGCGCTGGGATTTATTCAATATTTATTACTCGCAAAAGGAATATGTCAAGGTACCAGATATTTAGAAGGAGCCGCCCAGTTCAGAGCATCAATTGAAGCTCGATGTTACTTTGGCGGTTCTCTCATTTATAGTCCCGAGCAAGGGGTGATTCGTCTACCAGGAACCTTTGTTGCCCCTTGGCAGTGGGGATGGTTCTTAATTTCTAGCACCTTTTTTGCCTTTGCCACCACCTTTAGTGATCCTTCTAGAATGTGGCGGCTTCTTAGTTTAGGTTCCATGGCAGCAGTCTTTATCAATGCTGTTGTCTCTGGGCAGAGAATAGCTCTAGCATTAGTACCTACGTGCTTCGTAGCTTTGCTATTGTTGACTGGTCAAATTCGCAACCTCAAACGATTTATCCCTATAGGAGTGGGACTCGCCATTATTTTAGGAATTGCAATGCTGATTAATCCTGCCATTGTGCAAGAGAGAATAGCAAGTCTCAACGCACGTTGGGAAGCTTCGCCCCCCGACCAATTTATTATGCAACAATTAGACGACGTTTGGAAAAATTTACAACTGCTAGGAAATGGGTTAGGGCGCGCCACTAACTCTGCCCGGGCATTAGGTGAAACCAAACTGGTGGAAACTTACTATCCTAAAATACTTTATGAAATTGGACCATTGGGACTGCTTGGGTTTCTAGCTTTAGTCACAACCTTAACAGTCGTGTGCTTCCAGACTTATCGCTCAGTAAAAAACTATAATTTACGCAGTTATGGAGCGGCTTTGTGGGTGTTTATCTTGTTTATAAGTTATAACACCTACTACTATCCTCTTGATGTCGATCCAGTAGCTGTCTATTACTGGTTTTTTGCAGGAGTTCTTTTAAAATTGCCAGAAATAGACAAGCAGGAAAGACTTCAAGAAGCACAAGTGAAAGGGGCGCGGGGGAAGAAGAGCCAGCGCCGTGCGGGGTTCCCCCCGTTGTTAGCGTAGCGTCTCTGCAAGGAGAGGCGACTGGCATGAGGATGAGGAAGTGGTGAGTCGTTAGTGTTTATTGAAAATAATCAATATGATTAATAATTAACGACTATTCAATTCATATGAATTTTCCTCTCATTTCTGTGATTATCCCGACTTATTGTCGTGAGGAACCACTGCGTGATAGCATTGCGGATGTACTAAAACAAGACTACCCAAACTATGAAGTTTTGGTTGTAGATCAAACACCAAAACATCAGCCAGACATTGAAGATTATCTGGAGCAATTAGCCGCAGCGAATCAAATAAAATGGTTGCGTTTACAGTGGGCAAGTTTGCCTGGCGCGCGGAACTATGCAGTCAGGTGCGCAGCGGGTAAAATCATTTTATTTATTGATGATGATGTACAGTTACCCTCTGGGTTTTTAGCAGCTCATGCGAAAAACTTTTTAGAAAAACCAGAAGTGGGGGCTGTCGCTGGTCGAGTGTTTGACAGAATGAAATTGGGTGACTCTGGGGGAAAATTAGAGATTGAATATCTTCCTCCTCAGGCAATGGACCCAGGAATTGCTTGGTATTATATAGATTTGGTACATACAATTAAACCCCAAGAAGTTCTCACAGCCAGGGGTTGTAATATGTCTTTTCGTCGTGAAATTTTTACAAAATACGGGCTGAGATTTGATGAGAGATTTCGCGGTAGTGCAGTCAGAGAAGAATCTGATTTTTGTTTAAGGTTGCGGCAAACCGGATATAAAATTTGGTATGACCCAGAGGCACATTTAGTGCATCTAGGAGAAGAGACAGGAGGATGCCATGATATTAGTATGCGCTCTCTCCAATATCAACTCACCTTTTACCACAACCATTTTTTAATGGGGCTAAAAAATCTCACAACGATCCAAGCTTTACGCTTCTATGCCCGTTTATTTGACTGTCATGTTCTTGGACGCCCCCCTTGCCACAAAAGCAGTTCCCCTATCAAAATTGTGACTCGTGGTATTTTCTACACTTTGGGCTTTTTCAAAGCTTTGGGTACTGTCATTCAATCCATGTGGAATGATGGTCAAATTTACACTCGTATGGAAGAAGTTAAAAATGTTTAAACCACAGATACATACAAATAAATTTTTCATATATTATCTGTGTAAATCTCATGTGTATCTGTGGTTTGAAATAGCTCGACGTAAATAAACGCAAATAAACGTAGGATGGGTTAGCGAAGCGTAACCCATGCTGTCTAAGCAATCGATGCGTTACGAATCACGCTAACGCATCCTACACAAAATTCTGTCTGCCTAATTATATTCAAAATTCCTTATTACAAATATCAATGAAAATTCTTGTAGCAAGTCACACTTATATTGTAGACCTGAATTGTGAAAAATTACGCATTCTCTCTCAATTAGAACCTGAAAATGAGGTAACAGTTGTCGTTCCCAAAAAGTGGAAACCAGGCGGTGTTCAAAACAAAATTATTGAAACTCCATACCGTGATGAAGGCAAATTTCGCATAGTTCCTATTTCTAACTTTAGTCAAAATCATCAAGGACTTCTAACATTTGGCGCTGATATCATATCTTTATTATGGAAATTTCGCCCCCAGATTATCCAGGTAGAACAAGGGTCTAGGGGATTAGCTTATGCTGAGATGATTACCTTAAATCAGCTACTAGGGCTAAAGGCAAAAAATGTATTTTTTACCTGGTGGAATTTACCATATAACCTGAAATTTCCAGTTTCTTTATTGGAGAAATATAACCTGAACCAAAGCCATGGTATTATTTCAGGCAATCAAGATGGCGCAGAAATTTTACGGCAACGTGGATACCAAGGTCCAATAAAAGTTATGCCTCAACTAGGTATAGACGAAACTTTGTTTACTCCCACACCACAACCAGAATTAGCAACTCAGTTGGGGATTAAGCCAGAGGATTTTGTCGTGGGCTTTGTCGGACGCTTTGTTCAAGAAAAGGGAGTACTCACTCTTTTAAATGCCCTGGCTATATTAAAAGATAAACCTTGGAAATTTATGCTTTTGGGGCGTGGTCCGTTGCAGTTAGAATTAATGAATAAAGCGACGGAGTACAACATTCACAACAAAATAATATTAGTAGAAAGCGTCTCACATCATGAAGTTCCAAACTATATTAATTTAATGAGTACTTTAATCCTACCATCAGAAACAAACTACAATCTTAAAAACATAACTTCTATTGGTTGGAAAGAACAATTTGGTCATGTGTTAATTGAAGCAATGGCTTGTAAAGTACCTGTTATTGGTTCCAACTCTGGGGAAATTCCTTATGTTATTGGTAATGCTGGATTAATATTTCCCGAAGGAGATGCCAAAGCCCTCGCTGATTGCATACTCCAAATAATGGAAAAACCTGAATTAGCAGAAAACTTGAGAGAAATGGGTTATCAAAAAGCCATAACTCAGTACACCAATAAAGCTTTGGCAAAACAACAGTTGGAGTTTTATAAACAACTTGTATAGAGTGCGCTTAAGATAACGGCAATACAACTTCTTGTTTCCTCTACAAAAATTTTATTTTTATTCTATAAATCTTAGACAAGAGTCATTAGTAAACAACAAAGAACCCTTCAGGTTCGCCAGTCACCTACAGAAGGAAACCTTCTTGCAGCGCTGGCTCACAAATGACAAATCAATAACTAACAACTCATGCAAGTTCTACAAATTGTCCCTTCTATTTCCCTAATTTACGGTGGTCCTAGTCAAATGGTATTAGGATTATCCCCTGCATTGGCAAGGCAAGGAGTGGAAGTTACAATTCTCACAACTAACAGTAATGGTGATTCTGGTCAACAACCCTTAGATGTTCCTTTAAATACCCCTATCAAGCAGGATGGCTATCAAATAATTTACTTTCGTTGCGCTCCTTTTCGTCGCTACAAATTCTCTTTTGATTTACTCAAATGGCTAAATCGTCACGCCCGTGAGTTTAATCTCGCCCATATTCATGCTCTGTTTTCCCCTGTCAGTACTTTTGCCGCGACTGTGTGTCGGAGACAAAATCTACCGTATATTTTGCGTCCTTTAGGAACTTTAGATCCAGCAGATTTACAGAAAAAAAAGCACCTAAAACAGCTTTATGCTGCCATTTTAGAACGTCCAAATTTAGCGAGTGCAGCTGCCGTTCATTTTACCAGCCTTCAGGAAGCCAAAGTCTCAGAAAGATTTGGAGTTTCTACACGAGATTTGGTAATTCCTTTGGGTGTGAACCCTATGAAGAAAGCAGGAGGAGTAGGGACAGAGGAAGTGCGTCGTCAATTAGGAATACCAGAAAACATCCCTTTAGTGCTGTTTATGTCCCGCATTGACCCAAAAAAAGGGTTAAATCTGCTGCTTCCAGCGTTAGAAGCGCTTTTAGCTGAAGGGTTGAATTTTCACTTTGTCCTAGCCGGGACAAATCCGCAAGAGCCAGAGTATGAAGAAAAAATAAAATCACAAGTCAAAACTTCTCCATTGCGATCGCACACCACTATCACTGGCTTTGTGACAGGTGAATTAAAATCTGCTCTCCTGCAAGCTGCAGATATATTTGTCTTGCCATCATATTATGAAAATTTCGGTATTGCAGTAGCCGAAGCGATGGCAGCAGGAACACCAGTCGTGATATCAGATCAAGTACATATTTGCCAAGAAGTTCGTGAAAGCGAGTCAGGATGGGTGGGGACACTAGATGTATTAGATCTCACCAACTTACTTCGCATAGCTTTACAAAATCCTACAGAACGTCATCGGCGGGGACTACGTGCTCAAGATTACGCCTTAAAAAATTACAGTTGGGATGCGATCGCCACTCAAACCATTCAGGCGTATAATCAAATCTTGTGCCACTTAGACGTAAGATAGTAAATCTGTTTGTGCAAATTCGCACGACTTAAAATTTTGTTTCATTCCGCTAAACCTCAATCGACGAACCGGGGTATCATGCGGACATGGCAAGATAAAATACATATGCCTTTTTCAACTACAGGGAATCTCATATGGCTTTGCATTTAGGCGATACAGTACCAAACTTTACTCAAGCCTCCTCCACCGGAGAAATAGACTTTTATCAATGGGCTGGCGACAGCTGGGTTGTGCTTTTCTCTCACCCAGCAGACTATACACCTGTTTGCACAACAGAGTTAGGGCAAGTTGCTAAGCTTAAGCCCGAATTTGACAAGCGCAATGTCAAAGTTATCGCTCTGAGCGTTGATGATGTTGAATCCCATAAAGGCTGGATTGGAGACATTGAAGAAACTCAAAACGCCACTCTCAACTATCCAATTTTGGCAGACGCAGATCGTAAGGTTTCTGACCTTTACGACATGATTCACCCCAATGCCAATGCATTGCTGACTGTACGTACGGTCTTCATTATCGATCCTAACAAGAAACTACGTCTGAGCTTAACCTATCCTCCCAGTACCGGACGCAATTTCAATGAAATTCTGCGAGTGATTGATTCGTTACAGTTGACTGACAACTATAGCGTAGCGACACCAGCTGATTGGCAAGATGGCGATGACACAGTCATCGTTCCTTCGCTAAAAGATCCAGAAGTGCTGAAGGAAAAATTCCCCAAAGGTTATCGGGAAGTGAAGCCCTATCTGCGCTTGACTCCTCAACCTAATAAGTAAATCCTGAAATCATTTCGTCTAGGCGCTGTAGGGATGGGAAATTTCCTGTCTCTACAGTGTTTTTGCGTGAAAATAAAAGCTAGACAGATAGGCAGTCAACCTTGACGACCCTAACACCACTGGCTCCTGATTCTATCCGGAAAATTTAAGTAAAATGCAACACAACGTAACAATACTTACTTTGGTAACTTGGTACTATAGTTCCCTGAAAACAGTTGTTGATGCTACTGTATAGTACATTTTATGATCAACAAAAAGATTTTTACTGTATTAGGAACTATTGTTGCACTTACTATCGTGTCTTCATGGTTAGCTCAAAATAAGGCAAACAGTCAAGACTTACAGGAGCGTAACTTAGGTCAGGAAAAGATAGTAGGAACTTGGCGTGTAAGCGTAGATGTCGATCCAAATCCTATAGGAGACCCGCCAATATTTTATGCTTACGCTACGTTTCATGAGGATGGAACATTAATTGAATCAAGCTCATATTCCCTTGAAGGCAGTCGTCCCGGTCATGGAGTATGGAAGAAAATCGGTAAAAATCAGTTTAAAGCAACCATTGAGAAGTTTATAGAGTTGAACCCCATTACTCAAGAAACAGGAATTTTTGTCTTTAGAATAGAGCCAGTGATTAATTTGACCGGAGAAAATAGCTATCAAGGTTCTGAGCAAGTTTTTCTTTGTAATAATGCAGGAGAGGAGTGTCAGTCTCTTGGAACAGCTCGCATTCAAAGCAGCCGTCTGAAGGTTGATTAAGTCACAATTCGCCCTAACTCAATAAGTCATTCATTGAGGACTTCCAGGAAATAACAATTCACTCACTTCGCGTTTCTTTAGTCCATCTAACTCGATGGATTGGGTCACAAACGATAGAATCGCAATGGTGCTCTCTAATCCATCACACACTCGATGAAAGCTGACCGCAAACCAACCCACGGACTGACCTCACCCACCTTTGACTGCCCTGAACTCCTTGCTCCAGCAGGCAACTGGGATTGTGCTAAAGCTGCTGTTGAAAATGGGGCAGATGCGATATATTTCGGGTTGGATCGGTTTAATGCACGAATGCGGGCACAAAATTTCACTGAGGCGGACTTGCCCAAATTGATGGAATTTCTGCACCGTCGGGGTGTCAAAGGCTATGTCACCCTAAATACTCTTATCTTTGGGCAAGAACTCCAAGAGGCGGAGCAATATCTTCGTTCGATTATCACTGCGGGTGTGGATGCGGTGATTGTTCAAGATATAGGTATTTGTCGTCTCATTCGTCACTTATCACCAGATTTTCCCATTCATGCTTCTACTCAAATGACGATCACGAGTGCTGCTGGCGTGGAATTTGCCAAGTCTCTAGGCTGTCAGCTGGTAGTTCTTGCCCGTGAATGCTCTTTGAAGGAAATTGAAAAAATTAAGCACCAACTCGCGGAACGTCAAAGTTCGCTCCCTCTGGAAGTCTTTGTTCACGGTGCCCTGTGCGTGGCATATTCAGGTCAGTGTTTGACGAGTGAAGCATTAGGAGGGCGTTCTGCCAATCGAGGCGAATGTGCCCAAGCTTGTCGGATGCCTTATGAGTTAATCTCTGATGGTAAAGTTGTGGACTTGGGAAATCGTAAATATCTGCTCAGCCCACAGGACTTGGCTGGGTTGGAAGTGCTGCCAGAATTGGTGAAAGCAAGGGTAAGTTGTCTCAAGATTGAAGGTCGCTTAAAAACGCCAGAGTATGTCGCTAATGTGACTCATGTGTATCGACAAGCCCTGGATCGGGCAATGGCGGAGTTGGAAGAGGACGCGCAGATAAGGGGACGCATAGATAAGGGAAATGTGCTGAACATCTCATCTTCTCAGGAACTGTACAACCTGGAAATGGCGTTTTCTCGCGGATTGTACACAGGCTGGTTTCGTGGAATAGATAATAAAGAACTGGTTCATGCTCATTTTGGCAAAAAACGTGGAGTTTACCTGGGCGAAGTCACCCGCATCAGCAACGAAAAGGTAGCAGTACGGTTGCAAGCCCCAGTCAAACCAGGTGATGGTGTTGTTTTTGATTGCGGTCATCCCGAAGCACGAGAAGAAGGTGGTCGAGTTTATGCGGTGGAACACAAAGGAAAAGAAGCATTGCTCACCTTTGGTCGCCGTGACCTTAACCTGCGACGAGTACACGTAGGCGACAAGCTTTGGAAAACGAGTGACCCAGAACTTGATAAGCAACTACGTCAGAGTTTCGCTGGAGAAAACCCGCAATTTCAGCGTCCAATTCATATAGACGTTTATGGAGAAGTTAGTCAGTTTTTACAGGCGATCGCCCGCGACGAACTAGGTCACATTGTTGAGGTAGAATCTACAATGCCCCTTGAGGAGGCGCACACTAAACCCCTCACTACAGAACGTTTACAGGAACAATTTGGTCGTCTCGGCAACACTCCCTTTTGTTTGGGAACTTTGACCAATCACCTCAAAGGTGCAGCCATGGTACCCGTGAGTGAATTGAACCGAATGCGGCGGGAGATGGTAGCCCAATTAGAAGATTTACGTTCCCAACCCAAACGTTGGCAATTATATTCTAACGCCTCTCTACAAGACTTACTTGTGTTCCCTTCATCCCCCTCATCCCCCTCATCGCCCTCCCTCATCGTCCTAGTGCGAAACTTAAAGCAACTACAAGCTGCACTGGAAATCGGAATCGAAACACTCTACTGTGAATTTGAAGATCCCCGCGCTTACCGAGAAGCAGTACAAGTCGTACGCCAAGCAAACAAAGGAAAGACTCAGCACTCCATCTGGGTTGCGCCTCCCAGAATTATCAAACCCGGAGAAAACTGGATTTTGCAGCAAGTGCGATCGTGCAATGCAGATGGATATCTGGTACGGAACTATGATCAGCTACAGTTTTTTGCCAATGACCGTCGCGTTGGGGATTTCTCTCTCAACGTTGCTAATGCCTTAACCGCAGATTATTTGAAGCACCTGGGTTTAGAAAGGGTGACAGCATCTTACGATTTAAACATAACCCAACTAGAAGACCTCCTCAAAAGTTGCCCGCCTCAATGGTTTGAAGTCACAATTCATCAACATATACCGATGTTTCACATGGAACATTGTGTCTTTTGTGCCTTCTTATCTCAAGGGACTGACTACACCAACTGTGGACGTCCCTGTGAAAAACATGAGGTGAAATTGCGGGACAGGGTCGGGACAGAACACATCCTCCAAGCAGACGTAGGTTGTCGAAATACTGTATTTAATGGTACAGCTCAAACTGGAGCGGAATACGTACAGTACCTGATAGAGCTTGGTGTCAGGCATTTTCGTATTGAATTTCTCAATGAGACACATGAGAATGTGACGCAAACAATACAGCACTATCAGCAACTATTGAAGGGCGAAATGACAGGCTCTCAACTTTGGCGAGAGTTGAAGTTGCAAAATCAGCTTGGTGTGACTCGTGGTCCCATGGGAACGAATACAAGTCGTTGAGAAAAATCTTGACAAAAATCGATAGGTGAAAATCGGGACAAAACACATAAAAATTGCCTACACAGAAGCGTTTTCTGCAATATGCTTTAGATTTTGGCTGTTGGATATCTTTGTGGAGTCATGTTAGTCTTTTGAAAATTATGAATAAAATATATCTAAAGTAGAATATAAAAATATATCTAAAGCAGGATGCAATTTTTTATGACCTTTACCCTCAACCTAGAGGCGGAATTTTTTTTCCAGCAAGGACTACGCCGAAACAAAGCAGCAAAGTTTGAAGCAGCGATAGCAAGTTTCGACAAAGCTCTCAGGTGTAAACCTGACTATCCTGAAGCCTTATCTCAAAAAGGTTTTGCTCTGGGTTCCTTGGGTCGTCATGAAGATGCGATCGCTTGCTTTGACCAAATCCTGAAATTACGATGGGATGTTGGCTGGGTATGGCACAACCGGGGAATTGCGTTAGGCAAGTTAGAGCGTTACCTTGAAGCAATTAATAGCTTTGACTGTGCTCTTGAATTGAACCCAAATGCTGCGACTATCTGGCACAATCGCGCTATTACTTTGTGTGACTGGGGACAGTATGCAAAGGCAATCAAAAGCTTTGACCGTGCTTTACAGTTACAACCAGATGCTTATTGGGCGTGGAATAACAAAGCCAATGCTCTCAAACAGCTAGGGTATTATAAGGAAGCGCTCGACAGCTACGACCGTGCCATTGAGTTTGACCCCAATAGTACCATGGCATGGCATAACCGAGGCATGAGTTTGATGGAGTGGGGGCGTTACGAAAAGGCACTTGCCAGCTTTGACCGGGTTATCGCAATTCAACCAAACCACGACAAAGCTTGGTCAAATCGGGGGATCGTTTTGGAGAAATTACAACGTTATGCGGAAGCGATCGCCAGCTACAAACAAGCTTCCCAATTGCAACCATGCGATGACACGATTTGGTATAACAAAGCTCGTTGCTATGCCATGGAAAATAATATCGAAGAGGCAATTAACCACTTGCAGCGAGCAATTGAACTGTGTCCAGACAAATATCTATCAGTTCTAAAATATAACTCAGACTTTGACAAAATCCGCACAGATGAGCGCTTTCGGGCTATGTTCCAAAAGTAAGAAGCAAGGGAGAAGGGAGCACTGGAGAAAGGGAGAAAAATTATTGTCCAATAACTCTTTTTCTCCTCATCTCCCTACCCCTGGTGCTTTTTTGTTGACGCTTAACACTTCAGCTCTCAAAAACTAACAATTAAGAGTTAAGATGCAGAATTATGGCTATCTAATTTTGCATCATAATCATGTCTATTGTTCAACTTTTCAACATTGCTAATATTTTCGTTTTACCCTTTTGGACATTAATGATTTTCTTGCCCAAATGGAAAGTGACACAACGGGTTATGGAATCCTATATTCCCTTTGTGCCGCTTGCAACAGCATATTTATATTTATTTGTGACCAGTATCACACCAGAAAATGCCCAAGCTTTATCTAATCCCCAATTAGCAGATATTGCTAAATTTTTTGCTGATGAAAAAGCTGCTGCAACTGGTTGGATTCATTTTTTGACCTTGGATCTATTTGCTGGACGCTATATTTATTTACAAGGGCAGAAAACAGGAGTTTGGACAATTCACTCGTTGGCGCTTTGCTTATTTGCTGGTCCTTTAGGGTTACTGTCTCACATTTTCACTGACTGGATAACTAAGAAATTTTTTCTACCTACTGAGGGTAAAGCAGCTCAGGTGGGAGAAAAAACTGTTTAAGCTAAAGTAGGTTTGTGAACCTACACTGACCTTCGGTACAGTGTAGGCTTCCGGTCTCACTCGCCGTTGCCTCCTCACACAAGTGCAACCCTGAATACAGGTACAGTGTGGGGCTTCTGTCGGTTCAAGCTAAATCATTTTTCCTTCATGAGCGCTGCTGCCTCTTCAGGTGCCTGAGCAACTAATCGATTTCTACTGCAGAAAAAGAAATAAAAAGCCGCCATCACCAGAACAACTGCATCACCCAAGATTCCAGGTCGATACGCAGGTACAGAGTAACAGGCAACCAAGGCAAAAATTGCTAGACCAGCTCCAACAGATGCTCCCAGAATGCCCAATGGGCTTTCATAGGGTCGGGGTAAATTAGGACGACTCAGTTTAAGCTTGATGTAGCTGAGCATGACGAGAATATAGGAGATGACTGCTGCAAAAACAGCCATATTCAAAATCACTGCATCAACAGCATCACTGCCTAAGTCAACTACCATCACAAACAGCAATCCGACAAGGGTACCTAGAATTAATGCCCTGTAAGGGGTACCGCTTTCGCTTGTGAGAGAAATCCAGCGCGGTATATATCCAGCGCGAGAAAGGGAGAAGAGCGATCGCCCGTAGCCGTAGATCTGAGTGGGCAAGCTAGCCCCCAAACCAAGAGCCAGGGCGGTGGCTGTCAACGAATCACTCGTAGCACCCTTACCAAAATAAGCCTCTAATCCATCTCTTAAAGGGACACTTGATTGACCAATTGCAGCTGCGCCACCACCTACACCAGAGTTAAGTACTAAAGTCAAAACTGAAAGGGCAATCAGGGTGAACATTCCTATAATTAGTGCCCTAGGCATATTCCTAGACACGTTTTCTGTTTCTTCGTTGGCAAGTGGGAGAAGCTCTATCGCCAAGTAAAACCAAATGGCGTAGGGAATTGCTGCAAAAATCCCGTGCCAGCCTTTAGGGAGGTTCGCTGATTGCCCTGGATCGGCAGGAATATTGAAGAGTAGTTCTGGTTTAAAAACATTCGTTCCCAACATACTCACATAAAATAAGCCCAGCACAAAGATGGCTGCCAGAGTGAGAAAAAGACTTACATTCAAAGTGAGTTCCAAACTTTGGATGGCGATCGCCACGAAAACTGTGTACAAAAGTATCCACACAAGGTAGTTTGGAACGTTGGAAATGATAGGCTTGAGGTAGTTACTCATGCTAAACACAAGTGCGGCAGTCGCCAATACATACTCAACGGTGACGACCACACCGCAAATAAACCCCCAAAAAGGACCAAAAGCGTTGCGAGTGAACGAGTACAAGCCTCCGGCGTGAGGTAGTGCTGCTGAAAGTTCAGCCAGGCTGTACACCATGCACAGATACATGATTGCCATCAAAAATGTAGCAATGGACAATCCCCAGAAGCCACCTGCTGCTAAACCATAGTTCCAACCGTAGAAATCACCAGAGATAACAGCTCCGACACCTAAGCCCCACAAAAGGAACCAACCTGCACCTCGGTTCAGTTGTCGTTGCTTTAGATAATTTTCATCAACATTTCTGTATGAAACAATGCCTTTAACCCTGTGCATGAATTTACTTACTCCTCACCCCTAACCAATATATTCTCTAGTTAAAGTTGTTTTCCGGATATTTGTAATAAGTAATGAGGATGACGGTATCGTTCTTTTCCCTTTGATGATACAACAAACCATTATTTGAATAGCAACAAACCGTACCTCTCAAAAATAGGTTGGGTAAAAACAATTGTTCACCGACCTATTCCTGATGGTTTCTAACTGAAAACTATCACTAAAAAAGCTTATAATACTATGCAACTTTCATCATGAAGTCAACCCTAAGGATCATGGATTTAATAACCTACAATTTTTTAGGACGCGTTAGAAACATAACACACTAGCAGTATCTGAATGGTGCGTTACGCTAGCGCTAACACACCCTACCAAATCTATCACTAAAAAAGCTGATAGTATTATGCAACTTTAATCATGAAGTCAACCCTAAGTAAGCAAAGTAGGCACGAAGTACTTGAGTATTAATGGGTGGGCAGACGACATCAGTTCCCGTTAATCCAGTCAATGTATTTTGGCAATCAAATGCTTGAGATACCAAAGCAGCTGTTTCTAGGTAGGGCAGCTGGTTTTGCGAATTCCATTGTGTTAATAAAAATAACAAGGGACTTAGAGCATTTTCTTGCTTGGCAGCAACTTTGACCAGCTGTGCTTGCCACTGTTCATAGTCAGTCCACTGAATAGAGTAGCCGAGTGCCTGGATTTCATTGACAAGTTGGTACAAGGGCAAGGCGTGAGGATTGACTAGGTGAAAAGCTTTCCCCAAAGAGCCTGACTGACGCGACAAATGGACAATCGCTTTACTGACGTAGTCCACCGGAGTTAGGCTTAACTTCAAGTTCAATTTAGGTGCGCTATTCAGTTGAATCATACCTTTAATCAGTCTGGCAACCAGGTCATCGATTTGAGAGGCACCAGTTTGGCTATGTCCTATAATCGAGCCAAGTCTATAAATACAAGTCGGAATCCCTCTAGACTGAGCTGCCATCATTAACTTTTCTGCAACCCATTTACTCTGGGCATAACCATCAGAAAGACCTTCACAGCAAGCCAGGTCATCCTGTTCTAAAACGACCTGCATTCCTGTATAATGAGGAGATTGGAAAACATCGAGAGTCGAGATGAAATGAACAGGTTTGACTTTGATTTGGCTTGCTAATTTTAAAATTTCTTTACTTCCAAGCACGTTAGCTGCTCGTAAGGCAGTATAAGGATAAATTAAATTAACAAATGCCCCATTGTGATAAATAAAGTCAATCTCAGTTGCTAGCTGGTGAAACTGTTGCTTTGAAAGCCCCAAAAGTGGTTGAGATAAATCTCCCAATACTGGAATAATCCGAGTGTTTAGCTCATCATGTGGCAGTAAATAGCGTTTGAGGTTTGAAGCCAGTTTCTGCTTAGCTTCATCAAGGCTGGAGGAACGGACTAAACAATAAATGCTGGCTTGAGTTTTCTGTAGGAGTTCGTGCAATAAAAAAGCGCCTACAAAACCAGAGGCTCCTGTTAAAAATATCCGTTGTGGTTCTTCACAAGAGCCAATGAAAGGGGCTTCTGGGTAAATAGTAGAATCCAAAACAGCATCAGCTTGTAAATCTGCAACGCTAATACTGTTAACCTTTGTGGTGGAGTTGGACACATTTGGCAAAGTCACACTCAGTGCAGCGATCGCCTGAGCTAGTCCAGCCACTGTGGGAGCATCAAACAAAGAAAGCAAAGGCAGTTCTACCTGGAATGTTTCTCGCACCTGAGCAAGCAACTGAGCTGCAAGAAGAGAATGCCCTCCTAGTTCAAAGAAGTTGTTGTAAATCCCCACTTGCTCAAGACTCAAAACCTGTTTCCATATTTGGACCAACTGCTGTTCCATAGGAGTACGAGGAGGAACAAACATTGTTTCCGAATCAGGTCTGGTTTGGCTAAAAGCTGGTAGCGCCCGACGGTCTACCTTGCCATTAGGTGTGAGAGGTAGGGCTTCCATCGCGACAAACGCAGTAGGAACCATGTATTCAGGTAACTTTTCCTTCAAAAAACTTCGTAGCTGCAAAATATCTGTACTTTGCTGCTGCAATTGTTGCAGCCGAGGTTTTGAAACAAAGTAGGCAACTAAGCGTTGGCTACCAGATTTCTGTTCTTGAGCAATCACCACAGCCTCTCTGACAAGAGGGTGTTGATAGAGAACTGTTTCTATTTCCCCTAGCTCTATGCGGAAGCCGCGAATTTTCACCTGATGGTCAATCCGTCCGATATACTCAATGTTGCCATCTGGTAAATAACGTGCTAAGTCTCCGGTTCGATAGAGACGAGATTCAGCCTCTTTCATGGAATGACGGGAGCTATCCCCAACACGTGAAGTCATGGTGTTTGTTCCAGAAAAATCTCTATCAGAGATGGAAACAGAAATAAACTTTTCCTCTGTCAGTTCTGGTCGGTTGAGGTAACCTCGTGCCAGACCTACGCCACCAATGAGCAATTCTCCCGGCTCCCCAACTGGAACTAACTTAATTGGGTTATTTTTCCCGTTCAGATGTGGTTCTACCAGATAAATTTGGGTGTTTGCAATGGGTCTTCCAATGGAGACGGGGGTGTCACCAGGCTCAACTTTATAAACTGCTGACCAGATAGTCGTTTCAGTGGGACCATACATATTCCACAAAGAGGCGCTCCTTTTAAGAAGCTCATTGGCTAGGGTTCGGGGCATCGCTTCCCCACCACAGAGAATTTTGAGTCTGGAAGAACCTTGCCAGCCTGTTGCTAACAGCATTCGCCAAGTGGCAGGTGTTGCCTGCATCACGGTTGGGCTTGATTGAGCCATGACTTTTAACAACTGGGCTGCATCGCAAGCAACCTCCCGTGTCACTAACACAACACGAGCCCCCACTGTCAACGGTAAAAAGAGTTCTAAGATAGCAATGTCAAAAGAGATAGTGGTCACAGCAAGAAATACATCGTGATGAGTCAGTCCAGGAGTTTGACTCATGGATGTTAAAAAATTGACAACACCTCGATGAAGTATTTGCACTCCTTTTGGTTTACCGGTAGAGCCGGATGTATAAATGGTGTAAGCCAAGTTGTCTGGGTTAACTTCACTGTTTAGATTATCTTTGCGTGATTTCGCAATTGTCTCCCAATCAGTATCCACACACACGACCTTAGATTGATGAGCTGGCAATCTTGTTAGCTGGTCTTGTTCAGTCAAAAGCACTGGTATTTGGGAATCTTCAATCATCAGAGCCAAGCGCTCCTGGGGATAGGTGGGATCTAAGGGCAAATAAGCTCCACCTGCTTTCAAAATTGCCAGCAGTCCAATCACCATGTCCAGCGATCGCTTTATACAAATTCCCACTAGCACTTCCGGACCAACCCCTAGCATCTGTAAGTGATGGGCTAGCTGATTAGCTCGTTGATTTAATTCCCAATAAGTGAGTCGTTGTTCATCAAAAATGACGGCAATGTTATCTGGAGTGCATTCCACTTGGGACTCAAATAACTGATGAATACACAGGTTCTTGGGATAATCAGCATCATTCTGATTCCACTCTTCTAGTTGTTGCCGTAACTTATTTGACATTAAAATTGATGAACTCACGGCTTTTTGCCTCCGTAATACCAACAACATTTGTATAAAGTTCTATAGTTATTTTTCTCTAAGTTTTTAAAGTTAAAAAATGCACATAAATAAACACAAAAAAACAACCTAAAATCTTTCAACCGAATCCTGCTTAAATTCGCCTGTTTTACAAATCTCCTGGTTGAACCCGTATTTACAGGTGAGGAGGTCGGAGCTTCTTTTCAACACAAAAAATGTCTTTGGAAAAGACAGATAGCCAAAAGGCAGTTCTGACAATGCTGGCAAATTTAGATAATCCTGATGAATCCCTGATAACTTTAGACTGTCATTCATTTTTTACCAAGCAGATATCAGTTTAAAGTTATCTTTGACAATTGTCAAAGTAAATAGAACACCAAATTCTGAAATAGAATTACTTTTTTAATCTGGAAAAATAAAAACTATTCCACTTAAAATATAAGTAAATTAAAATACAAATCAAAACAATAAATTTCAATAATCATCCTTATTAATTAATTTTTAATTTTATGGTAGTTTTGACCCCCATTTTGCCATACATTCCAGAGCTATCGTATGAACAGCTACTAAAAACTTATTTATCTTTATTAGAAGGCTATCGGTAAGAAAGTGCTAATTATATAACATATAAAGATTTTGTATATTAATATCTAAAGGTTTTTCAAAAAATATTACTTAGCTAAAAAGTTATTTTTTTTACGAAAATGACTTTTTCATTTTTTTGCACGATATTCTGTACGGACGTGATGCTTTACACCCCTACCACCTCATACCTCGTTAGACAAATAAATCCACTTAAAGTTAGGTAAATCTTTTATCCTATTCTGTTAGCTTAAAATTAAGCAGTACGATAGGTGCTTTGCTCTACTGCTAGGAGGAAAAATGCCTAGACACGACATCATCGTTGTCGGTGCATCGGCAGGCGGAGTGGAAGCACTTTCTTACATAGTCAAGAATTTACCGCCAGACCTGGATGCTGTTGTTCTTATTGTCCTTCATATACCAAGCCATGGAATAAGTGTTCTGCCGCGCATCCTTAGTCGTGCCGGCGGCTTACAAGCCTTCCATGCAAAAGATGGTGAACAGATTTTTCCCCAACGGATATATGTTGCCCCACCAGATTATCACCTATTGGTAAAATCTGGATATCTGCATTTGGCACGTGGTCCTAGAGAAAACAGTCATCGTCCAGCTATTGACCCACTTTTCCGTACTGCTGCGCGAGTTTACGGGCGACGAGTGGTTGGTGTCGTGCTAACAGGTGCGCTTGACGACGGTACGGCGGGACTAAAGGCGGTGAAAATGCGGGGAGGTGTGGCAGTTGTGCAGGACCCAGAGAATGCCATGTATAATGGAATGCCGCGCAGCGCTATCGAAAACATAGATAACATTGACTATATTTTGCCACTGTCAGACATTCCAGATGTCTTAGTAACCCTGGTAAACACAGAGGTGGATTGTGAAGAAGACCTTGTGTCTGACGAGGTGGAAATTGAATCTGATTTGGCGCAATTGGATATGAAAGTCTTAAACAGCGACAAACGACCTGGTAAACCATCACCCTTCGGGTGTCCTGATTGCGGTGGGACTCTGTGGGATTTGTCTGAGGGACATTTATTGCGATTCAGATGCCGTACAGGTCACGCTTTCTCGGCAGAAACTTTGCGAGCAAAGCAATCTGAGTCTTTGGAAGATGCCCTGTGGGTAGCCCTAAGAGCATTAGAAGAGAAAGCATCCCTATCACATCGTATGGCTGAGCGAATGCGCGATCGCAACCAAATTCTGTCAGCAGAACGACTAGAGCAGGACGTGCAAGATGCCCAAGAACATGCAGCTGTCATCCGGAATGTACTCCTCAAGGGCAACAGCACAGGAGTAGAAGTGAACACAACTTTAGCTTCGGGAGACAAAGAAATAACAGATGACTCAGCATGACAAATGAGTACTGACTATGTAGACAATCAAGACAGTGGCTACATATGTGGTAATCTTTTTTCAATTGGCATAACTTATTGTGACAAAGAAAACCTCTCAGAAAAGAGGGGTAATATATGGCATATACAAATTGATAATTTTAGTGAAATATTCTTAGATGTGAGTGACGTTTGCACTTCGTTCATCTATGCTTTTCAGTTTCCTCAATTCACTAAAGCTTGTCGATACAGATAAATTCTGAAAAGTTCAGGCAAAGTTCATATTGAGTTCTAGTCACCCCTACGCTTCATTCATAAGGTACGGCATTATAAATTCAAAATTGAAAAAATCTATACCTAAGCCAATACCGAAACTAGGGGCAAGAAATTATGAATAAAATTATGAAAAATAGCAAACAAGATATTGTTCCTTTTATAATTTTAGTAATAATTACCACCATAAGCAGCTGTAGTGTTAGCCCCACATCTCGTCATCTTGAAAGCACAACAGTTGCACCTAATTCAACAACAAATAACGAGACATCTGCTGCACAAACCCAGACCAACAGGACATCATCTTCAACCGAAAACAACTCAACTCAAACGAAAACTTCCTCAAGTTCTGGCACTGTCACTAAAAAAACGATCAACGTTACCTTATTCACCAGTGATACTCAATGTCAAGAACTCATTCCACAACAAGTCTCAGTGCCTGCTGAAGAGCCTGTGACAAGTGCAGTAGGTAAAATCATAGAGCAACGTAATAGTGCTGATTTTAGTTTGTCTGGTTATCGTGTTACTGTTAAAGACGGAGTCGCAACGGTGGATTTACGAATATCCCCCAATTCCTTGCGTCAATTCACTTCTCTTTCTAGTTGTGAACAGTTTGCTTTATTTGGCAGTCTTCGCAAAACTTTATTGAGTAATTCTCAATGGGATATCAAAAAAGTCAATTTTACCGAGCGAGGAAAGAAAATTGTTCTTTAGATTTGCCTTGAAATTGATACTCTTACAGCTGCAAAACTTTCGCTACGCTCAGTTTTACAAAAAGTCGTGGGAGTGTCAATGACTATCAAACCACCAAGGGTCGGCAATAGGCTGTGTTTTCACCAAAAAAGCTTTTTTTCGCATAAAACGTGTCAACGCTGTCGATCCCATTCTTGATCCACCCAAACCAGAAAATTTAAAAGCATTTTTTTCTCCCTCATGCATGATAGCGGTGAGAGCAGCATCATTGATACTGATAGCACCTGCATCTATCTGGCGTGCGACCTCCAAAGCTTCTGCTTCCGATTGAGCAAAAACAGCTGCACTCAATCCATAAATTGAATCATTCGCCAAGTTCACCGCTTCTTCAATTGTGGAAAAAGGCATCACTGGCATAATAGGACCAAATGTCTCTTCAGTCATGACCTTCATAGAATGGTTGACCTGAGTGAGAACTGTAGGATGACACCACCAACCTCCTCCTTGATTCTCAATTTCACCTCCACAATGAACCACTGCTCCTTGTTCCACTGCGTCTAGCAGATGGTCGCTGATAATTGCTGCCTGTCTCTCTGCAATAATAGGACCAATGTCTCCACTTTCTGGTGTAGGGTAAGCTAACTGAAGGCGTTGTGCTTTAGTGATCAGCTGTTCGACAAACTCTTCAAAAATAGATTCCGCAACGTAGATCCGCTCAATGGAAAGGCACGACTGTCCAGTATTGACAACAGAACCCCATAAAATTGCTGATGTTGCTAAGTCCAAATTAGCAGATGACAGCACAACAGCTGGGTCTTTGCCTCCTAATTCCAAAAAAGCCGGAATGAAGCGTTTGGCTGCTGCTTGTGCCACTTTTCGACCTGTCGCCACACTCCCAGTAAAGCACACCAAGTCCACATATTCTATGAGTGCAGCTCCGGTTTCGCCTGCTCCCTCTATAAAAGTCAACACGTCACGTAATTTTGGAACAGCATTGAGTGATGCTAACAGTGGTGCCATAAAGCGGGGAGTCATTTCACTGGGTTTGATAATTACAGCACAACCAGCAAGTAATGCTGGAATTGTATCTATTGTCGAAAGCAGCAGAGGAAAATTCCATGGACTAATAACCCCAACCAAAGGGTAAGGAACCGCTGTTTGTTGCAGTTGGATAAAAGAAATTGCTGTATCTTTGACAGATTCTTGCAGCAGTTCTGGCGCTAATTGACACCAGCGATCAATACTCGAAACAAATGAATCAATTTCTAACACAGAAATTGATAATCTTCCTGTATCATTGACCAAAGCTTCAGTCAGTTTATCAACTTCGGATAAAATAGCCTGCTTCCACTGCTGTAAAACTTCGATTCTCTGTTCTAAACCTAGCTGCAGCCAGTTTTTTTGAGATCTGCGCAAACGCTTGCACTGTTGTGCTATCAGTTTTGGGGGTGGAGGTATAATGACGTAATCAAACTTTCCAGTCCGGGGGTTGCGGACTTCTATTGCTTTAGACATGTCTCACATTAACTTAATGATTGAATCAGCTTGATAACTCGTTCCTTAACTTCATCTCGAACACGGCGAACAGTTTCTATTTCTTGTCTTTGTGAGTCTTCAAGTTGCTAATCTTCAAACAGATCTCTGATGACCCATTCTTCAGATAAATTCACTCCGCAACCACAAAGAAAAATCACAGCATCATCTTCCGCCTTGAACTGATTGCTAATATCATCGCTAATATCAATGCCAATTTCTGACATGACTCCCCTGACATTTTGTTAAGTATATCTCTATCATTTCAAAGAAAATTGATTTTTTGACGAGGAAATTGCAAAAATCCCAAGATTTTGAATAATATCATCAAAAAAATTTAATAATTTAGGATGGATCTTTGCAGAAACGAGCAGGCAACATCTGGTACAGGCGGCGAAACTCTGATAAGTACTGCTCTAAGACAGCAATTTGGGGTATGTTGAGAGCATAGTAAATCCAGCGTCCTTCTTGACGTGAGCGAACCAAACCAGCTTCTTTGAGAGTTTTCAGGTGAAAAGACAGCTTAGACTGGCTGACCCCTAAAGCATCGCATAAGTCACATACACAAAGCTCTTTATTTCGCAATAGTTCGATAACGCTGATCCTTAGTGGATCGGAAAGAGCATGAAAACCGATAACAATAAGATCGGGACTGGCTGCGGAGGGAGATTGCATCAAGATAAATTTGGGTGAAGTAGTTCAATCTCTATTGTGAAATAGAAAACTGAAGTTGCAAGTAAACGTGGGGTTTGCCTGGTAAGGACACATTGGCGTTGACAAGCGATAAATACACAAATTTTATAGTGATTATTAATACTAGTAACGTTTTTGGGTCAGAAAATATACATTTTAATGCTAATGTAAATAAATATACATTTTTTCAAACTTAAGTGTTTGTTATAAAAAGACCAGGAATGCTCTAATTAAGCTATAGATATAGATAATATTCAGGATGACCCAGATTTTTCTGTGTTATTAAATGTAGTTGAAAGCACAAAGATTTTTTTTACACTTTGAGATTAAACACTGATTAAAGCAAAACATATGTATCCAATTGTCATGATATAAGCAGATAACAGGAAGTATTGTGCGCAAAATCATGGATAGTAACCAGCAACTGACTTTTGAGCAAGAAAGTGAGCGCCTTAAAGCCTTACGCCGTTATGAAATTTTGGATACACCTCCTGATGGTGCTTTTGACAGCATTACCTCAATTGCTACTAGGCTGTTGAAAGTCCCAATTGCCATTGTAAGTTTGGTAGACAGCGATCGCATTTGGTTTAAGTCTCGTCATGGTTTGGATGTGAAGGAGATTGAGCGGACACCAGGACTTTGTGCATCAGCCATTCTTTCAAAGGAAGTTTACATAATTACAGATGCTAGTAAGGATATACGTTCTTTAACGAACCCGCTTGTTGTGGGTGAGTTAGGCTTACGCTTTTATGCCGCTGCCCCATTACAAACGCATGATGGTTATAACTTGGGAACACTCTGCGTCATTGATAAACAACCACGTACTCTTTGTGAGGAGGAGAAGTCTATCTTAACAGACCTAGCAGCAGTGGTCATCAATGAGATGGAACTGCGGCTTGCAGCTCGCAAAGTGGCGCAGTTGAATGCCGAATTAGCCCAAGCCAAAGAAGCAGCTGAAGCAGCAAACAAAGCAAAAAGCGCCTTTATTGCCAACATGAGCCACGAGTTGCGATCGCCACTCAATGCTATTCTTGGCTTTTCCCAACTCGTGCTGCGTAGCAAAAATCTTTGCGCTGAGGACAAAGGAAATGTCAGCATGATTATGCGCAGTGGGGAACATTTACTGAGCTTAATCAATCAAGTTTTGGACTTCTCCAAAGTTGAGGCAGGACGTATAACTCTTAACGAAAAAAACTTCGACCTCTATCATTTACTAGATGAATTGGAAGATATGTTCCAACTCAAAGCTATTGATAAAGGATTGGAGTTAGTCATGACTCACACTTCTCTAGTTCCGCGTTACTTGCATACAGACGAAATTAAATTACGTCAAATATTGATAAATTTACTAACTAATGCTATTAAATTTACATCATCTGGAAAAATCACTGTTAGAGTTTTAACCATTGACAATCCATTAGCCTCTATTGAAGAAAGTAGACAACAAAGAATCTATTTTGAAGTCGAGGATACGGGTGTAGGAATTGCTGAAAATGAGTTAAACACAATCTTTGAAGCCTTTGTTCAAAGCAAAACAGGTAGAGAATCTCAAGAGGGAACAGGCTTAGGCTTAGCCATAACGCGAAAATTTGTTCAGTTAATGGGTGGTGAAATCAGCGTTAGTAGTCAGGTAGGGTGTGGCACGACTTTCAGATTTTATATTCAAGCTAGCATTGTCCATGCTATGGATATCGTCAGCCAATCACCAACACACACCGTTGTTGCTTTAGAACCAAATCAACTTAGCTACCGTATCCTCATTGTTGATGATAAATCAACCAATCGTCAACTGTTATATAAGCTGCTCAAACCACTTGGCTTTGAACTTCAAGAAGCGAGTCATGGAAAAGAAGCAATTGAAATCTGGGAAACTTGGGAACCACATTGCATATTTATGGATATGCGGATGCCCGTGATGGATGGGTATCAAGCAACACAGCAGATTAAATCAACTCTCAAAGGTCAAGCCACAGCTATCATTGCCTTGACTGCTAGTGCTCTTGAGGAAGAGAAAGCCGTTGTCCTCTCTGTTGGTTGCGACGACTTTATTCGCAAACCTTTCCAAGATAAAGATTTATTTGCAATAATGCAAAAACATATCGGGGTACGATATGTGTATGATGTACCAAGTACAAAACCTCACTCTACCACCATCCAAGCCGGAGCGTTAACTCAAGCTGACGTCGAGAAGCTAACCCAGAGGATTGCAGCCTTACCTCTTGATATAGTAGCCAACCTCTATCAAGCAACCATCAACCTCGATTTGGATGAAATGCTGACCCTTGTAGCTCAAATCCGTGAGTCAGATGACCTTACAGCCAACACCTTAGCAGATTTAGCTAACAATTTTCAGTATCAGCGCATATTAACTTTAACTCAACCGATAGCAGGCTAAACATGAGTCAGGAGCAAAATCCTCCATACAAAGGAAATATCTTGGTAGTTGATGACAATCTCCCTAACTTGCGTCTTTTAGTCGAGATTTTGTCAGAACAGGGATATAAAGTACGACCTGCACCTAATGGTCCATTAGCACTCATGTCTGTTCAGTCAACCTTACCCGATTTGATTTTGCTGGACATCATGATGCCAGAAATGGATGGTTATGAAGTCTGCTCTAGATTAAAAGCGTCTCCATTGACTAAAGACATTCCGGTTATTTTTATTAGTGCACTAAATGAAGTCTTTGATAAAGTCAAAGCTTTTGCTGTGGGTGGAGTTGATTACATTACCAATCCATTTCAGTTGGAAGAGGTTTTGGCTCGTGTTGAGAATCAACTCAGTATCTGCAGACTTTCTAAGCAGTTGACTGAGGAAAACGCACGGTTGCAAAAGGAGATTCGCGTTCGCCAACAGACAGAGTTAAGACTGCGGTTGATGACCGAACGCTTGCAACATCTGCTGACTTCGAGTCCAGCAGTTATTTTTAGTTGCAAGCCAAAACCAGATTATCAAATGACTTTTATTAGTAAGAATGTTCAGTCAATTCTCGGCTACAAAGCCCGAGACTTTATAGAAAATCCTAAATTTTGGCATAGCCAAGTCCATCCAGAAGATATCTCCCGCATCTGGGAGGAATGGTCACAACTGTTTGTAAATGGGCAACATTTCCGGGAATACCGCTTTAAGCATGGCGACGGAACTTATCGCTGGCTGTACGAGCAACTGAGATTGGTGAAGGATGCTTCTGGTTATCCAATTGAAATTGTAGGTTATTCCGTAGACATTAGCGAACGGCAAGCGGCACTTGCGGAACGCAAGCAGGCAGAGTCAGCATTACGGGAGAGTGAGGAACGCTTCCGCACTATGGCGGATACAGCTCCTGTCATGATTTGGATGTCTGGAAAAGACACGCTTTGTACTTTTTTAAATCAGGCTTGGCTAGACTTTACCGGACGGACTCTAGAACAAGAAATGGGTATCGGTTGGGTGAGTGGTATGCATCCTGACGATTTAGATGAGTACCTAAGTACATACCTGTCAGCCTTCAATGCCCGTCAAAAATTTAGCATGGAATACCGTCTCATGCGGGCTGATAAAGAGTACCGCTGGATTCTGGTGACAGGTATCCCAAGATTTACACCTCTTGGGAGCTTTGATGGTTACATTGGTTCGTGTGTAGATATTACTGAACACAAACTGGCAGAAACCACACTGCGACAGGCGCTTGAAGCAGCAGAAGTTGCAAACAATGCCAAAAGTCAATTTCTCGCTTCTATGAGCCATGAATTAAGAACACCACTCAACATTATCTTGGGCTTTACCCAAGTCATGCATCGTAATGGTGCTCTCTCTGATGAGCAGCGAGAATATCTTAGCCTGATTATGCAATCAGGAGAGCATTTGTTGGAGTTGATTGATGACATTTTGGAGATGTCGAAAATTGAGGCAGGCAGGATTACTTTAAATAACAGTCACTTTGACTTGTATTGCTTGCTTGATAACCTGCAAGAAATGTTTCAACTCAAAGCGACCTCTAAAGGTTTGCAACTCATTTTTGAGCGTGCAAAAGATGTTCCCCAATATGTGCAAACAGATGAAGGGAAACTGCGTCAGGTACTGATTAACCTGGTGGGTAATGCGGTCAAGTTTACTGAATTTGGCAGTGTTGCGCTGCGTGTCTTTTTAGAAGTAGGGGAGG
Organism: Nostocales cyanobacterium HT-58-2; assembly: GCA_002163975.1. Classification (GTDB taxonomy): domain Bacteria; phylum Cyanobacteriota; class Cyanobacteriia; order Cyanobacteriales; family Nostocaceae; genus HT-58-2. The sequence goes on from CP019636.1 coordinate 2,715,468, forward strand.
ATGAGGGAGTAGAAGGAGAAAATACCTTCTCCACTTCCTCTACTTCTTGCACACTACACTTTGAAGTCTCTGATACAGGACCTGGTATCCTCCAAGAGGATCTGAACTTAATATTTGATGCTTTTACTCAAGGAAACATAGGTCATAAATCTCAACCAGGTACTGGTTTAGGGCTACCGATTAGCCGCAAATTTGTACAACTGATGGGAGGAGATATTACTGTCTACAGTACACCAGGTAAAGGAGCAGCTTTTAGATTTGGTATTCCGCTGCAGATACCCCAAACTCCAGACATCAAAACTCCACCACTCACTGCACGTGTCGTTGAGTTAGCACCTAACCAAAGAAAATATCGCATTCTAGTAGTAGATGATGAATGGACTCATCGCCTGCTTTTAGTGAAAATTCTCACAGCAGTCGGCTTCCAGGTGCGTGAAGCCGAAAATGGTGAAGCAGCTGTTTCTCTGTGGTCGAGTTGGGAACCTCACCTGATTTTCATGGATATGCAGATGCCTGTGATGGATGGTCTAGAGGCAACTCAACAGATTCGGTCTCATTTGAAGGGACAAGCAACAGTCATTATCGCCTTGACTGCTTACGCTTTTGTGTCAAATCGTGCAATGGTACTATCAGCAGGCTGCGATGATTTCATGAGTAAACCGTTCCGCGAGGATATCCTGTTTGAAAAGATAGCTCATCACCTGGGAGTGCGTTATGTTTATAAACAGCAAGAGGAACCAATATCAATACAGTTAGAAGAAAAAATTGAGAAATTAATCCCTTCTGCTCTGGCGATGATGCCTGCTGAGTGGCAACAAAAGCTATATTGGGCAGCAGCAAGTTGTCATGATCAAGAGGTTCTTCATCTGATTGAGCAAATGCCAGAACAGTATGCCACTTTAAAAATCGCTTTAGCAGATTTAGTTGACAATTTTCGATTAGACCTTATCTTGCAATTAACAAGTGCAGTTGTTTCAAATCCTGCCCACTAACTGTATGCTTCAAGCTATTGCGCTGACAGATTGCAGTGATAGTTTCAGCCTTGGACTTTTGAATTCTGCCAATATATTTTGAGTCTACAAATTGAGTCTACAAAATCATCAGTCTTTGACTCTTTTGTGCTAATCTTGGCAAGACGAAACTTTTTTATTGTAAAACATCATTCATGCAATCTTCTAGCCAAAAATTGCGACAATTACTTGAGCGTCCTGTAATTCTCACCATTCCAGGTGTTTACGATTGTCTGGGAGCAAAGCTGGCTGAAGAATTAGGTTTTGAGTTAGTGGCTACTAGTGGCTTTGGTATCGCCGCTTCTACACTCGGTCTACCAGATTACGGGTTGATTAGTGCTACAGAAATGCTGGAGAGGGCAGGGCGAATTGCTCAGTCAATCAGCATTCCTCTCATCGCCGATATGGACACAGGCTATGGTAATGCTTTGAATGTTATCCGGACCGTAAAAGATGCCGTACAACAAGGAATTGCTGGGGTGATACTGGAAGACCAAGAATGGCCTAAAAAATGCGGTCACTTTGAAGGCAAGCGAGTCATTTCGATGGCTGAACACGCTGGCAAAATCCGGGCAGCTGTGCAGGCGCGTGGTGAGAGTGGCTTGGTAATTGTTGCCCGCACTGATGCCCGCGCTCCTTTAGGTTTTGAAGAAGCAATTCATCGTGGTCGAGCTTACATTGATGCTGGAGCGGATGTCTTATTTGTTGAAGCGCCCCAATCTGTTGAGGAACTGCAAAAAATAGCCTCTGCGTTTCCGGATGTTCCTCTGGTAGCTAATATTGTTGAAGGTGGCAAAACTCCCCAACTCTCTGCTGGCGAGTTACAACAGTTAGGATTTAAGATTGTGTTTTTCCCAGTTTCTACTTTACTTGCAGCAACAAAGGTTATGACTGCTTGCTTGCGTCATTTGAAAGAACAGGGAACCACCGCTGATTTTCAGGATTTGGTTGAGTTCAAAGAATTTCAAGAACTCATTGGTATACCTCAACATCTGCAAATGGAACAGCAGTTTGCACAAAACTAAGTTATCAAAAAATAGCCAAAAGATGAGTTATAGCGAAGTCAACCTCGTTGAACTTGCTTTCTGACGCCTGATTGGGTTCATCCAAACTTCTAGATAAGAGAAAAATTGGGATGACACTAAGGTGAGAACCAGATAAACCAAAGCAACTGCGGCGTAAATCTCGAAAGCCCGATAAGTGTCAGCCACAATTAATTGACCGCGTCGGAATAATTCCTCAAAGCCGATGACTGCTACAAGACTAGTATCTTTGAGTAGGGAAATAAATTCATTTCCTAGTGGTGGGATCATACGACGCAGCGCTTGGGGAAAGATGATGTAGCGCATAGTCTGTACTCCACTCAGACCTAGGGAATTTGCTGCTTCTGCTTGTCCTGGTTCAATGGATTGAATTCCAGCACGCACAATTTCGCCTATATAAGCAGCAGAGTTTAGGCTTAAAGCCATAACAGCAGCAACTAAACGGTCAAACCGCAGGGATATGCCAAAGCTTTGAGACAGTGCTGGCAAGCCGAAATAAATCATAAAAATCTGCACAAGCAGAGGCGTACCGCGAAAGAAATCGACATAACCGCGAGTTATCCAACGCAAGGGCGAAATTGGCGACAGTCGGGCAATTCCGATTAAAGAACCGCCAATCATACCCAAGACAACTGAAAATCCAGTCAGCTGAAGTGTAACTACAGCGCCAAGCAGTAAATTTGGCAGGGCATTGAGAATGATAGTTAAGCTCTGAATCATTGTTATTTGATGGAGTGATGGGGAGTACGTCAACTTTCCTCATGAGGTGGAGGCTGGGGGAGTCTCTGGTAGTTGGGGAGGTTCTGTACCAAACCATTTCTTGTAAATCTGAGCGTAAGTACCGTCTGAAATTATCTTTGTTAAAGCTGTGTTAATGGCGTTAAGGTTGGGCGAGTTTTTTGGCAGGGCAATGCCATAGTATTCTTCGGTAATCAGTTGACCAACGACTTTTAAGCCTTTGATGTTACCACTGTTGATGGCTTCTAACGTGACAGGACCATCATTGATGACAGCATCCACATTACCATTCGCCAATTCTTGCAAAGCTAAAGGCGCAGAATCGAATTCTCTGACTTGAGCATTGGTAATGCTTTTGGCTTTTTTAGCTCCTGTTGTGCCAATTTGGGCAGCAATTTTCTTGTTTTTGAGACTATCTAAGTTGGTGATAGTCGTGTTGTCTTGACGAACTGCGATCGCTAACCCTGCTTTAAAATAAGGTCGGGAAAAAGATATTGTCTGAGCCCGTTCTGGCGTGATAGTCATGGCGCTGACGGCTGCATCTATAGTATTTGCCTGAAGTGCGGGAATCATGCCATCAAAAGGTAGGCTCTGGAACTCAACCGTCATTCCAGCCGCTTGTCCCACTGCTTTTATCAAGTCAATGTCAAAACCTACAAGTTCACCTGTCGAACCTTTAGATTCAAAGGGCGGAAAAGAGGGTTCTGTAGCAACTTTGATAGTTTTCCCTACCGTAGCTGTTTGTCCTGCTGGCTTTGCTGTTGTTGAGGAATTCCCGTTAGAGGAGGTAGTACCACTATTATTGCCTGAGATATCACAAGCTGACAAAATGACAGTGACACCAAAACCAGTTAAGAAATGCTTAATAAAATGCGAACGCGTGCTTTTTTGCTCGAACATGATTTTTGTCTAAAATCAATAATGGCTAACAAACATAATATTTCCAGGAACCATCTCTTAAGGTAATACAAAAGCACGCCATGAGTTCTTTTGAACTATAGAAAGAAGTAAATTTTTATATTTTAAACAATCGATACAATTATTATTAAGCCGTCTAATATCGTCTAAGATAGAATTTATTCATAGTAAAAATGATGTTTTTATTATGTTAGTTAAATAAATTCATCAAATGCTCATTTCATTTTTGTCTCTTCTAAATCTAAAGTCTTCAGCTAAAATTAGCTAGAGTGCAATAAACTTTAAGAAATGCACAATTCCACACCTGCAATTGTCTTTCAAGACATTGAAAAAAGCTATGGTCCCCTAAAAGTTCTTAAGGGAATCACAGGTGAAGTCAGACGAGGTGAAGTTGTAGCAGTCATTGGTACTTCTGGTTGTGGCAAAAGTACTCTGCTACGCTGCTTTAACCGCTTGGAAACTATAGATTGTGGTCTTTTAGTGGTCAACGATATAGACTTATCACAACCAAATTTTACCAACAAGCAACTACGGCAACTACGAACACAAGTTGGCATGGTTTTCCAGCAGTTTAACCTATTTCCTCATTTGAGCGTGCTAGAAAACCTCACACTTGCTCCGCGCAAAGTTCTAGGGAAATCTGCGCAAGAAAGTACACAACTTGCAGGATTTTATCTCGAAAAAGTTGGACTTTTTGACAAAGCATCTGCATATCCAGAACAACTTTCAGGTGGACAAAAGCAACGGGTCGCTATTGCCCGCAGTTTGTGCATGAACCCTCAAATTATGCTTTTTGATGAACCAACTAGCGCTTTAGACCCGGAACTTGTTGGAGAAGTTTTACAAGTCATGCAGCAATTGGCAACAGAAGGTATGACAATGGTTGTTGTGACTCATGAAATGCAGTTTGCACGTGAAGTGGCGCATCGGGTCGTATTTTTGGATCAAGGTGTTGTGTTAGAACAGGGTTCTGCTCACAATGTTCTGTCTAATCCGCACAGTGAACGTTTACGTACTTTTCTTAGTCGTCTCAATCGTTAAGGGTCAAGAGTCAAGGGTCAAGGATCAAGAGTTAAGGGTCAAGAGTCAAGGGTCAAGGGTCAAGAGTCAGGATTGAAAGAGAAGAACGAGGATTAACTCTTCTTGCTCAAGAATTCTCCATGCAACAGCGAGACAGCCACGCCTGACGAAAATTTTCGGCTAATGGTAGTGTTTCGAGAAACTCTTGCACGGATTCTGATTTCCATTCCAGCGGTGCAGCAGGTGATATCTTCGATGCTGTTGTTGCATAGCATAGGATAGCTTCCATCAACGCCGCTGCCTCAATGATAGGTTCTGGGTGTATCCAGGAAGGAAAAATACGTGCTTCAAAGGTAAATTTGTTTGGAATGGGGTGAATCAAGTTTTTGAGGTTAAAGTCACAGTATTTTGTTAACTGGAGTTGGGCAAGATGTGCCTTAGCATCAGACCAAGACAAATCGCAAAAATCAGAGTCATTAACTAATGCTAACAAGTTCTTATCCCAGGTTCCTAAACGTCTGCATCTAGAGTTAGTTCCTACCAATTGTTTTAGATTCGCCCCATGTGTCCATAAAAGATTCACTAGGTTAGCGAAAACTCTTGCAGAACATAAAGATGTACCATCGAAATGTAGGTGCGTTGCACCTTCAACGGGAATTGTAAAACCAAGAGAACGTGCTGTTGAAAGGAGACTTTCTAGGCGTTCGAGATGATTGGTATCGATAGGTGGGGTTATTAACTCACAGGGGCGTTCTCGTTCTCCTGGCAGAGGTGCGGCGATCGCAATCGGATTTCCTGTATTATCAGCAACACGTACCATCCCGCCTGGTCCCTCGTCCAGGTCAGTAGCAAATAAATTAGCAATTGGCTTGAGGACATCAGTGCGGGAATCAGCAGGGTCAGCTTGGCTCTTCACCAGTTGCAGAAGTCTGCTATCATCGCTAACAATTCGGTACCATCCTGGCTTGGATTTTTGAGTTTTGTCTAAGTCGTCAACAAGAGTCAGGTCATCCACGCATTGAGCAATCAAATATCCTTGTCGATCAATCACCTCAAACCCTAAAGTAAGATTTTGGAACAAAGGGGTTCCTGGAACCATACTTGGTTCAGACTGTGGGTGAAAGATACGACGCACTCCCGCATCATGAGCTTCAGCTATAGACTCTGCTAAGTTTTGTCGGCTGAGTCCCCTAGGTGCCATCAGCTCAATCTCAAAGCCAATTTTCCAATTTAAAAGAGACATAACCTGGTTCATTGTTCTTGGTTGCGAGCATATCGCAACGCTTGTTCAATCATCTCGTCATTGCCCAAAATGAGATTGCGCTCAATGCGGAGTTTTGCATCCATAGGAGAGCGATCGCCCCAAAATTTAGCAAGTGCGCTCGCATCATCATAACTATAGTTTGACTCTCTAAAAAATTTATAAGAGCTTGGATTTGGAGCTCGTCTCACTGACTGTAGAGCGTTTACCCTAGCATCTACAAGAAACTGTTCTAGGATAGCAATATTTGTTGGACCAGAGAGAATTTTTCTGCCCATTCGAGCCTTTGCATCTTGCACTGATTGTCCCCAGTAATCTGCTAAGATATGGGCATCCCAATAGTCATATTTGCTATTAAAAAAAGCTTGAAGTTCTTTATCTACTGAAGCTTTTGTTGCTAATAATTCAAAATTATTTGTCTGTTGATGACTCAATTGAGTTGATAGTGTCGTGTTACTCATTTCCTGGGCAAAAACTGCATTGATAGAATTGCCCAGAGAACATAGCAAGCTTAAAAAGAATATTACCATCTTCAAATTATATTTCATCGTAAATGGCTCCTTTGTTTTGGATATCTATAGGTTTATTTGAGTAATGAAAAGAAAATTGCTGTTAGTTGCTTATACAGTTTTGAAATAAGATTTTTCGGAAAATAAAAAAATTACTTAAAAGGAGGTTGAGAATGTTTTGGTATGTCTATGTAGTACTTTGATAATACTGAAAGCCGCGATCGCGGCTTTGATTTCTTCAGATTCCCTATTCGGGTGAACTCTTTTGGTGAGGTACTGACATGATTTTGTGTATTATGAATGTAATATAAAGGTGTTATGCAGTATATAGTGTAGTTAATGTAGTGTAGTTATGATGCCAACATTTAAATACAGCCAAGTTGTCAATCAAGAGGACATTCAGCAGTTGGGGAATATCCTCGAGCAGTGTTTTCTCATGTCGCCGGGTGAGAGTGAAATTTTCTTCAACCGTCTCGGCTTAGAAAACTTGCGTATCATCCACCAAGGTGAGCAAGTTGCTGGTGGACTAGTAATGATCCCGATGGGTCAGTGGTGGGGCACTCACCGCGTACCCATGACGGGAATTGCTGGGGTTGGCATTGCTGCAGAACATCGCGGAAGTGGAGCTGCACTAGCGATGATGCAGCATACTGTTAAGGAACTTTACGCCAAAGGAGTACCTATCTCTGTCCTCTATCCAGCGACTCAACGCCTATACCGAAAAGCAGGCTATGAGCAGGGGGGTGCCTTTTGTATCTGGGAAGTTGATACGCAGAGTATTCAACTGAGAGAGCAGCCACTCCCTGTTATACCTGTAGTTCCAAACCATCATGAAATCTTTCATGACTTGTATCAGCAACAAGCAAAACTCAACAACGGACACTTAGACAGACATCAAGGAATCTGGAAGTACTTAATTAGATCAGATGAGAAGGAAGCAGTTTACGCCTATTTGATTGGTTGTGCAGACCAACCCCAAGGCTACATCATATTTAGCCAACACCAAAACCAAGATGGCTCTTTGATACTGCTTAGGGATTGGACAGTTCTCACAACTGCTGCTGTTCAAACTTTTTGGAGTTTTCTTGCCAATTATCGCTCCCAAATTAAATATGTGCAATGGAAAGGTTCTGCGATCGACTCCTTAACTTTACTGTTACCAGAGCAAACTGCTAAGCAAAAGTCTGCCAAGCGCTGGATGCTGCGCATAATAGATGTGAGTCAGGCGTTGGAAAAGCGAGGTTATCCACCAGAAATTGAAATTGAACTACATCTGGAAGTTCAAGATGACTTGCTAGCTGAAAACAATGGTAGATTCATTTTGTCTGTTGCCAACGGACGTGGTGAAGTTACCAGTGGTGGAAAGGGCGAGATGAAGTTAGATATTAGAGGATTGGCGCCTCTCTACACGGGCTTGTTTACCCCTCAGCAGTTGCAGCTTGCAGGAAAACTCGATGCTACAGAAACAGCCCTCTTAGCAGCGACTCAAATATTTGCTGGCGTATCCCCTTGGATGGCTGATTTCTTCTGAACAAAACTGGGTAGTGAGTGGAGGCAGGGAGCAGGGAACGCGGAACAGCACAGAGAATGTGTAATTAATGCTGTAAAAGATTTGTAGGATGTGTTAGGACGAAGTCCGTAACGCATCTTCTGAGATTTGTTGTTTGGTCATCAGGTGCGGCGGCGATAGGTCTGTCGTCAGGTCTGATATCAGTTCTGTCTTCGTATCCCCCGGTTGGGTAATCGCTCCTAGCGCCATCTATCTCGTATATATTCCAATTACGAATGTTCTGATTCCGTAAAACAGAGGTAGCACGGTTAATTTCATCATCGGTGCCTTCTATGATCACCAAGTATTCACCTCGTTCTATCCAATTACTGTAGTTTCGAGCGTCCTCTTGAGGAATATCAAGACCACCTAGCGTTGCTGCAAGACTTCCTGCTGCTGAACCAATCCCAGCTCCATCCAAGGTACTTGCTATAGTACCGGCTGCAAGCAAAGGACCTATTATCTTCTAGTTTGTATCGTGTAAGCAAAGTATTTATTAATCTATAGCTTTAGTGTCTATCTCTCATTAGATAGAAAAAATCATGTAAGCTTCCCCACGGCTAGAAGCCGGGGGCTTTCAGTAGCCCTGAGCTATCCGTGCTGAGTTCACAACACAAATAACCCGAACCTCTGGGCAGGCTTACAGACTCCCCCAATAAAGAAATCATCTTTGCACCATTCAAATCAGCATCACCATGCCATCCACAATTGCCACACTTGAAGCGCTTATCCGACCTCAACCCAATGTGCAAGCATTGGTGGCAGGTTTGGCTTGTATAGGCTGGTGGCACTGCAATCACCTCAACACCCTCCTTAATCCCCTTGTACTCAAGAAAGGAACGCAATTGATAGAAAGACCAAGAGTTAGAACGTCTGCGCTCAACCTTGTTTCTCGGTTGCTGGTTTGTACGCTCTCTAATCCCGATCAAGTCCTCAATGGCAACAATCGCGTTTGTAGATTTCGCTTGTTGAATAATCCGGTGGCTGATTTGATGATTGAGCCATTGTTGAAACCTTCTCTCCCTCCCCGACAACCGTTGCAAAATCTGTCTCGCCCTGCGGCGAGTAGACCTTGTGCCTTTCGAGGCTTTCCTTTGGAGAGATGTTCTTACCCTGGCAAACTTGTCTCGAACATCATTTATTTGTTTGCCGTCCCACTTATCGCCATTGCTGGTTACGGCAATGTCCCGCCTCCCAAAATCTACACCAATAATTCGCCTGCTGCTTCCTCCCCATGTCTAAAGCCAAGGGCTTCCGCAGCGAGGAAGTTCGGTGAGTTTTCCAGATAGGCAAGAATTTTTTGTAGCTATAATCACACTTTTGATACAACAAGAACTCCTTCCTTAGATAGAGCAGTAGATAACAAAACCTCACCCATTAGTAGAAGAGAGAAGACTTTTTGCTTTTTTAGGATGGTGGTTAAAAAGAAGTCTATTCAGGTGTTGCACTAACTGCAACAAACGGAATTCTCTTCATTGCAAGAAAATATACGCTATGCCCAAAGGGTAAGCTCCGCGTAACTCGTAGCTCTTATCCCTGTGGCACGGCTGAGCGCAAAGCGCTTGCTCCACAAACGCGATTGCCTTTTGGGTGCGCTGGCTCCTAGAGGGAGCATCAGCAAAGGCGGGTGCTCCCCACTATCGCGTAGTATGTTCCTTTGGTGCTCAAAGCCTCCCATAAAAAGCACGCCAACAGGCTTAAAGCTAAAACTTGTTCAAATTGCTTAGATTTTCGTTTTTTAGTTAGTTAATCACAAACTTTGGCTATTAGCTTGAAGTTTATTTTAGGGTGAACTGAGGAGTTAATTGAGAGTTCCTGCTACATCTGAACTTTAATATTTGGAGGAAAAGATTATGGTGTTATCCCGTTGGCAACCTTTACGAGAAATGAACTCCTTACAACGTCAGATGAATCGCTTATTTGAGCGACTCATGTCTACTGAGGAGACTGATTTTATTACCGATGAATCGCTATTTGTACCCGTAGCAGAAATACACGAAGCTCCTGATCATATTGCACTACGGGTCGAAATTCCTGGAGTAAACCCCGACGACCTGGATGTAAAAGTTACCCCAGAGGCAGTTCTCATTACTGGTGAACGCAAATCTGAAATCAGGGAAGAAGACAGAGGCAGGATTCGTTCGGAATTTCGCTATGGCAGATTCCAACGGATGATTCCATTACCAAGTCGGGTTCAAAATGACAAGGTAGAAGCGGAATTTAACAACGGTATCTTGTTGCTAAGATTGCCCAAATCTGAGGAAGAACAGAAAAGGATCGTCAGCGTTCGTGTGGGTGCGGGTGCACAAGGTCAGCAAGGGCAAATTTCTACAGGTCAGCAAGAACAATCTACGGCAGAGTCAGTTTCCACAAGTCCACAAGACAAAAGTCAGCCGAGCTAACCTATAGTAGAAGTCCGTAAGCCACACAAGAGGATTGACCTTTATGCACGAACAATTTGCTGTAGGTAGTTGATAATACGGTTGCTGTTAATGTAGTCGTCACCTTTAAGGGTGCAGCTACTCAAACAAAGCCTGTAAAAGCAGGCTTTGTTTGTATAATCGAGGCAATATCAGCTTGTTTGACTAAAATTGCTAAAGAAGTACTTAGTGATATTCATGAATTGCTCGCTGATGTCGCCTGTTATCCCCAGAGTTATTCGGTTGCATTTTCATGCTCTTTTTTGCAGCAAGCAATCATTTTTGTTACACCTAGCCTTAGGTTGTCTCAGCATAGGGTTAATTCCTACGCTAGCTGCTCGTCCTAGTCTAAGTGCAGAGCGGTTAACTATCTCCTATGGTATTGCTGCTCGCTCTATTTCTATCAATTCTCTTGAAACTTACGCTAAAACAGGCAAAGTAGATGATAATCTGGCTGCATATGTTCAGTATGCAGACAAAGAGCAACTAAGTCAGCTAAGGCAAGTTTTGCTGACTCCTATTCCTTTAAATGCTGTGTCGGTTTCGCAATTTCTCTACACGCCGATTGGGACAAGATTGTTAGAAAATTTTGGCGAAGTCATACAGCAGGAATCTGGTATTAGTGGGTTCTATGCAATTCGAGCAGCACTCATTCTAGCGGCAGCCGATCCAGAAGGATTAACCTTATTAAATGTGCTACGCAAATTTCCCTCAAGAGCGATCGCGATAGATTTGGTTCGCAGTTTGGAAATTGCAGGGGCATTCCAAAATTTGGTTAATAAGACTCAACAGGCGATCGCACTTATTAACAAGCAGTCCTCCTTAGATGCAGCCAATACTTCCAAGCTAGACAATATTTCAGTGGCAGATCTGCCACGATTAGGAAAATTTCGCTGGCAGAAGCAAACGATTACACTCAACGATACATCTCGCGATCGCACTTTCCCTGCAGACATCTACCTACCAGTTGTATCTAGTAGCCCTCGTCCTGTCATTGTCATCTCCCACGGACTCGGCTCTGATCGTACCAGTTTTGCTTATCTCGCTGAATATTTTGCTTCTTATGGTTTTGTTGTTGCTGTTCCAGAGCATCCAGGGAGTAATGCCCAACAATTACAAGCACTATTATCGGGTAGGGCGGCGGAAGTCACAAGCGCCCGAGAATTTATTGACCGACCTTTAGACATAAAGTATTTGTTGAATCAACTTAGTAAACTATCTCAAGTTGACTCTACATATAGAGGACGTTTAAATTTAGACCAAGTCGGCGTGGTAGGTCAATCTTTCGGTGGTTATACGGCTTTGGCATTAGCAGGAGCACCAATTGATTTTAAGCAACTCGACAAGAACTGCCCAGCTTCACCTGATGTACTCAACGTTTCGCTGTTACTTCAATGCTTAGCTGTAAATCTACCAGAAGAATCTACCGATGACCTCTTTGACTCCCGTGTGAAGTCAGTCATTGCTATTAACCCTGTTGATAGCAGTATTCTGGGGCAAGCCAGTCTCAGCCAAATTAAAATTCCGGTGATGATTGTCTCTAGCAGTATTGACACTGTTGCTCCAGCTCTTTTAGAACAAATTCAACCCTTCACTTGGTTGACGACTCCAAATAAATATTTATTATTAATTAATGGGGCAACGCATTTTTCAACGATTGCAGAATCACCAACTTCTGGTGTACCCGTTCCTGAACAGGTCATTGGTCCAACCCCTGCTTTAGCTCAGCGGTATATTAGGGCTTTGAGTCTTCCTTTTTTCCAAACCTACCTTGCTAATGACCCAAGTTACCGTCGCTACCTGAGTGCAGACTATGTCAACGCCATCAGTCAGGAACCATTACCACTGAGTTTGGTGGAATCTCTCAGCCTTCAAGGTTCTACCGCGAGTAGTGGGATCTTTACAAATTTCTAACCCCAAACATAACCAGATTTGGCTCTGTAAGCGGCAAATACGTCGAGTCGGCGTATTTAACCAACGAACAAAGCGAAATTCTACTGCGGTACGGAATGCTTCTGAGGCTTGTGCAAAGGTTTTTGACATATCCCCAGCTGGTAGGCTACACAAGATTTGTAGAACTCATGCCTTGGTGCTTAATGTTATTGTGTTGATTTTTGCATACACGGGCAGGAGAAATTACGGGGATTAGTTTTATCGATTCGACCCCGACAAGTGTTTGTCGCAATTGTCATGTACATGCTCATAAGGTTTTTAAAGGATTAGTTAAATGGGGTAAAAATTCTGTAGGTTGGCACTTTGGCTTTAAACTGCATTTAATTATTAATGACTGTAGAGAGTTACTTGCATTTCAGTTGACGAGTGCAAATGTTGATGACCGTCAGGCTGTTCCAGACATGATGAAGAACCTAATTGGTAAACTTTTTGGAGACAGGGGATACATATCACAAAAATTATTTTAGGAGGTATATGAGCGAGGTTTGCAATTAGTAACAAAATCCAAAAACAAGAAGAAGATGAAGAATCGCTTGGCAAAACTGATTGATAAAATTCTTTTACGTAAGTAGGCTGTCATTGAGTCGGTCAATGACTATCTGAAAAACATCTGTCAAATAGAATACTCTCGACATCGCAGTGCATTTAACTTTTTGGTCAACTTGATAGCTGATGAACGCTGCTTATACCTATTTGCCCAAAAAACCTAAGATTGAGATTTCCCCAAAAGATTTGCCTGCACTGCCTCCTGCTATTTTTTTAGTTCTGTGGAACTCACGTTACCTTAATCTGAAAATCTTAAAACTTTATTAAATATCCTTAACTGTCTTAACTGTCTTAACTGTCCTTGATTTCTCATCAAGGTTTTGACATAAATAAATGGTGTCAGCTAAACCCAAAAAAGAAGAGAAAAAGTATAAAGTATGTCTTAGCTTGTAAATCAAAAAAAATTAATTCAAAACGGTGATTCTAGTCTAGGCTTTAACTATTGGAAGAGAGTGAGTTATCAAATTAGTGATGTATAAATAGTAGATAGTGCACTACAAGCCATTCATAGCGGTCACTCATGCCTGTCATTTTGTTTTGCATCCCTAACTGTATTTTGAGTTTCTGGAGTTACACATCTGTTGGTACTCCTGCTGTTTCACCCAAACCTTGCGGAAAGTTTCCAGAGTGAACACCAGAAAAAAATGTCTACGTAGAAACCACTTTTCTATAGTTAAAAAGACAGCAACACCACCCCGAAAAAGAAGCATCTGTAGCTATTTAATATCAATGGACTATCAATGTAGTTTGTAAATTTTTGCAACACTACCTCATAGCACTAGTAGACAAGCTATGTCCACAGAGGTAGGATAACTACGTCCAGAAAGGTAGAATAACTACGGATTTTGCAGGAATAATCTAAGACCAATATTTTCTCTTGCTCCTCCTCCTAAAAACTATTGAGAAGAAATCATTGAGAAGAAATCATGGATCCTATTTCTAATAAGTTGATTGATGGCAGTGTTAAACGACGCAACAGAGGGTTAGCAAGAAAGAATCGTCTCCAGCGATCTTTTATTCAATGGTTTTCCGGAGGTTTAACAGCAGCCTTAATTGCATCTGGTGTGGCGGCAATTAAGGCTGAAGCATCGAAATCTACTGGCGTTCAAGAAAGTTCTACTAACTTAAAGTTGGACGGAACTTCACCAAAGCAAGGCTCAACCCCCTCCTTGCTGGGACATCCTCCTTATAAGATGTCCGACTCTTCTCCGTCGTTAACGGCTCAACAAAAACAAATTGTAGGAACTTGGCGACTGGTATCGTGGGAAAATAGGGATGAACAGGGAAAAGTGACCTATCCATATGGAAAAGATGCTCTAGGTTACCTTGTTTACAATGCCGATGGATATATGTGTGCAACCCTGTCAAAAAAAGATCGTCCTAATTTTCCTGGAGGAGACATTTTGGCAGGAACTTTAGAAGAACAGGCAAAGGCAGTACAAACATATATTGCCTACTGTGGTAAATATCAAGTCCAACCAGATAAAGTGGTTCATTTACCTGATGTCAGCCTGTTTCCGAATTATATTGGTACAAAGCAAGAACGCCTGTTTAAATTGGAGAAGGGTCAGTTGATATTGACTCATGCTCCGGAACTCATGGATGGCAAGAAACAAACTCCTTTTCTCATTTGGGAGCGAGCTTCAAAGTAATCGTTCACAGGATTCCCAAACGTTACCAAAAAACGCAGGTATACATTAGGCATACATCGCTCGTAGATTAAGAAGGGCTGAACAGTCTCTGTACTACATTCAGCAGCAATCCTCTCATCAGTATTAGCAGATACTAGGTCATAGGCAATAGGAATTCCATTCCATATTGACCGTGATCTAGTAAATGCAAACAATGTACCAACGGAGGATGCAATTAATATGCGGACACAACCGATAAGTCAGTTGAATTTGCAGAGGGTGTAATGGATTTTGCTTGGAATAGTCAGCAAATCGAATTTAGAAAAAAGGTGATTCGATTTGCTCAACAGTCGTTGAAATCTGATCTGGTTAAACAGGACAAAGAGAGAATATTTAATCGCGATGCGTGGCAAAAGAGCTGTGATTTCGGTATTCTCGGATGGCCTATCCCTGTGCGTTATGGTGGACAGGAGCTAGATATCCTCACTACCGCTTATGCTTTGCAAGGATTGGGATATGGTTGTAAGGATAACGGATTGCTCTTCGCGATGAATGCCCATATGTGGGCTGGCGAAATGCCCCTACTGACCTTTGGGAGCGAAGAGCAAAAAGAAAAATATCTTCCCAAGCTTTGTCGAGAAGGGTGGATTGCCTCCCATGCAGCCACCGAACCACAAGCAGGGTCTGATATCTATAGTCTCAAGACAACGGCTCGAAAAGATGGAGAGAGATACATTCTCAACGGACACAAACACTATGTGACCAATGGTTCCATCGCAGATATTTTCATCATTCTGGCTACCGTAGATCCATCTCTTGGCAAAGAGGGTTTGACAGCTTTTCTGATCGAAAAAGATACACCCGGTCTGGTCGTCTCAGAACCTATATCTACAATGGGAATGCGTAGCGCTGAAGTGACGGAACTGAAGTTAGAAAATTGTGAAGTATCTGTCGCTAATAGATTAGGTGAAGAAGGGGCAGGGCTAGCCATATTTAATCATGGCATGGAGTGGGAACGAGGATTTATTCTGGCCTGTGCTGTAGGAACAATGGAACGATTGTTGGAGCAGTCTACTCGTTACGCTAAAACCCACAAGCAATTTGGTCAAGCGATTGGCAAATTTCAATTAGTTGCCAACAAGTTAGTGGAGATGAAGTTGCGGTTGGAGAACGCCAAGGGGTATTTGTATAAGGTTGCTTGGATGAAAGAAAATAAGCAAATGGCTCTGATGGAAGCCTCCATGGCCAACTTGTACATTAGTGAAGCTTGGGTTCAGTCGTGTCTCGAAGCTATCGAGATTCACGGCGCATATGGTTATTTAACCAATACAGAGTTAGAACGAGAGTTGCGAGATGCTATTGGCAGTAAATTTTACTCTGGCACCTCTGACATTCAGCGAGTCGTTATTGCCAAATTCTTGGGGTTGTAAAGCAGCGTCATTATGTCATATTTACTGCATCATCTGTTAATCAGCAGCGCTCGCACCCATAGCGAGCGTGTTGCCGTACAGCACCAAGAACACACTATCACCTATCGTCAGTTGGATGAAATAAGTAACCAGCTGGCAAATACCTTGAGCTATGCAGGGGTAGGACGGGGAGACCGAGTTGGTATTTACCTCGATAAATCGATTGAAGCTGTTGTTGCTATCTTTGGCATATTAAAGGCTGGTGCTACCTATGTACCTCTGGACCCTTACGCTCCAGTAAAGCGGATTGCCTTTATCATTAAAAACTGTCAAATTAAGACACTGATTTCGACCAAACAAAAAATAGATGCGTTAGGAAGCAATTCCTTAGAAGAGTTGCAGAGTCTCAACAGTGTGATTCTGGCAGATGAGGACGAGCAAGCAACGCAGTGGTTTGGGAAAATCGTCAGATGGTCAGAGGTTTTACAAGCTCCTTGTAGTCCACCTCCAGACCCAGATTTGATTGAAAACGATTTGGCTTATATTCTTTATACATCTGGCTCAACAGGAACCCCCAAAGGGGTTATGATTAGCCATCGCGCGTCTCTTACCTTTGTGAATTGGGCGTATGAGACATTTCAGGTCACTGCCCAAGACCGTGTTTCCAATCATGCGCCGTTTCATTTCGATCTTTCCATCTTTGATATCTTTACAACTATCAAAGCTGGGGGCACGATTGTTTTGTTCTCAGCCGCTTTATCGGTCTTTCCAATTAATCTGGCTAAATACATAGCGACAGAAAAAATTTCGATCTGGTATTCAGTGCCCTCTATTCTCACAAGTTTGGTCTTATATGGTCAGTTAGAAAAACATACCTTCCCTGCTTTGAGAACCATCTTGTTTGCGGGTGAAGTTTTCCCCATCAAATATTTGCGTCAATTGATGGCGCATATTCCCCATGCCTCCTATTACAACCTCTATGGTCCGACGGAGACGAATGTCTGCACTTATTACCAAGTTTCACCGCTTGATATTGAACGTATCGAATCGCTACCAATTGGCAAAGCCTGTGCCAACACTGAAGTTTTTGTCTTGACTGCAAGTAATGAATTGGTAGCTAGCGGTGACGAGGGCGAACTCTGCGTGCGTGGACCTGGGTTGATGACAGGCTATTGGGATTTGCCTGAAAAGAGTGCCCAAGTCCGGGTTCCCTTTACTTTGCATCGTAGTTTGGGATCTGAGATGATTTACCGCACGGGGGATCTTGTCAAACAAGCCCCAGATGGCAACTATATATTTTTAGGTCGTCGCGATCGCATGATTAAGAGTCGGGGCTATCGCATTGAATTAGGTGAGATAGAGAACGTTTTGTATAGCCATCCAAGAGTGGAAGAAGCCGCAGTCATTCCCATCCCCGACAATGAAATCGGCAACCGGATCAAGGCTGTCGTGGTAGCACGTAGCAGTGACAAACTCGCAGAAGCAATTCCTGCAGAACTGCCTGATATCTCAGTACAGGATTTAAAGTTGTTTTGTGCAGAGCGGCTTCCTAAATATATGGTTCCCGATTTGTTTGAGTTCCGCAGTTCCTTGCCCCAAACTTCAACCGGCAAAATAGATAAAGTTCAGTTGTGTCAGGAAATACAGTAATAGTAGGAAACAATACAATGACAGAAGAACAGATTGAACAAATGCTCAAAGATTTTATCATCCAAGAGTTGGCATATGACCAAACCAACTTGGTTCTAACCAACAATTTAAAGATAATTGAGCAACGGGTCGTAGACTCAATGGATATCTTTCGGTTAGTTCGCTTTGTCGAAGAAGAAATTGGAATTTTTTGGGAACCTGAAGAACTCGTACTAAAAAACTTTGAAACAATTGACCATATCAAAGCTTATATACTCCGTAAATTAGCTTTGGAGGTATGAGTGAAGAAGATTTTATCCCTTAAAATTCATTGTTTGAGTCAAAGTTTTTTTCGGTACAAAAGTAAAAGAGCGGCTATGGACAATAACTATATGATTTAATCGCTCATTTCTTGGCGATCAGCTCCAACTCTACCTTGAATTCTTCTGGCTCTTCGCATCCATCTTAATTGGGGATGCTCTACTCTTTTAAAAAAATTCAATTATGAACAAAATCGCTTATCCTAACCATGAGTCTGACTTTGCGGAAAATAGTCAGCAGGAACCAATCGCGATCGTTGGGATGGGTTGTCGTTTCCCAGGGAAGGCCGACACCCCAGAAGCATTCTGGGAACTGTTGCGTAATGGCGTAAATGCCGTAACAGATATTCCCTCTTCTCGCTGGGACCTTGAGAGATATTATGATCCATCACCTGCACCGGGCAAGTTTTATGTGCGTTCTGCGGCTTTCTTAGATACAAATGAGATAGAACAGTTCGATGCCGAATTTTTTCGGATGGCATCACGAGAAGCAGCGAGCTTAGATCCACAACAACGCTTGCTTCTTGAAGTAAGTTGGGAAGCTCTCGAACACGCTGGAATTGCACCCACATCTTTGGCGGGTAGCCAGACAGGCGTATTTGTCGGCATTCACTGGGATGATTACTCGGCAGAACGCTTTTATATGGTGAATCCTGGTGAAATCAATGCTTACCCTACCTTAAGCAATTTACGCAGTCTATCAGCAGGGCGAATTGCATATGTGTTGGACTTGCATGGACCTACAATGCAAGTTGATACAGCTTGTTCCTCAGCATTAGTATCTGTCCATTTGGGCTGTCAATCTCTGCAAAATCGTGAGTGCAATCTGGCTATAGCTGGTGGTGTCAGTCTACTACTCTCTCCGAAACTAACAGTTGGTTTCTGTCAAATGAAGGTTTTAGCCAAAGATGGTCGCTGCAAAACCTTCTCGGACTCAGTAGATGGATTTGTACAAGGAGAAGGTTGTGGCGTTGTCATTCTCAAACGTCTCTCCGATGCTCTTCGCGATCGCGATCCTATCTTGGCCACAATCAGAGGTTCAGTCATCAATCACGACGGGTACAGTTTGACCCTGACAACGCCTGCTAGTGCTGCACAGGAAGCAATGCTACGCCAAGCACTAGGAAACGCTCGCATCGAGCCTAAGCAGGTGCAATTTGTTGAGACCCATGGAACAGGAACGCCTTTAGGTGACCCAATTGAAGTCATTGCCTTAGCAAAAGTATTAGGTCAAGATCGTCAAGACCCATTGGTCATTGGCTCAATGAAGACCAATATGGGGCATTTAGGGGCAGCCGCAGGCGTTGCTAGTTTAATGAAAGTTGTACTTTCGCTTCAACATAACCATATCCCCCCCAACTTACATTTCGAGAAACCTAATCCGCGAATTCCTTGGCAGAAATTGCCAGTGACTGTCCCAACAGAGCTGACGCCTTGGCCAGAACATGAAACAAAACTGGCAGGCGTGAGTGCATTTGGTATGAGTGGAACCAATGCTCATGTGATTGTGGAAGCAGCACCGCAACTACCGCAAGGTGAGCTTTCTACCGGGGGAATTGAACCTTTATGCCATTTACTTACTTTATCTGCTAAAAGCGAAAAAGCTCTCAACGATCTCGTCCATCGTTATTTAACTTTCTTAGACAAGACAGAGGATTCTTTAGCAAATATTTGCTACACAGCTGCCACTGGACGCTCCCATTTTGCCCATCGATTAGCTCTTATTGCTAACTCGAAAGAAAATATTAACGAACAGCTTGATGCTTTTGTCAAGGGTGAAAAAATTATAGGCACGATCCAAGGTGATGCTTATCAAGGAACGCCTAAGATCGCTTTCTTGTTCACCGGACAAGGCGCGCAATACGTTGAGATGGGGCGCGAACTTTATGAGACGCAACCTGCTTTTCGCCAAGCGTTGCAGCAATGCGATGAAATACTGCGCTCTTATTTAGACCGACCTTTGCTGTCAATACTTTATCCGGATCGACCAGAAGACATCATCGATCTCACAGCGTACACGCAACCCGCGATGTTTTCCTTTGAATACGCTCTAGCCGAGTTGTGGAAATCGTGGGGTATCATACCTGATGTCGTGATGGGACATAGTGTAGGCGAGTACGTCGCAGCTTGTGTGGCGGGAGTGTTTAGCTTGGAAGATGGCTTAAAACTGATAGCAACTCGAGGACGACTCATACAGCAATTGCCACAGGAAGCAGGCAAAATGGTCAGCTTCATCGCTAGTGAAGACCTGATAGAGTCTGCGATCGCACCATATGCTACACAAGTTTCTGTGGCTGCAGTGAATGGCCCACAGAGCATAGTCATCTCAGGTGATAGCTCATCCATAGACTCTATTGTAGCCGAACTGAAAACCAAGCAGATCAAGACCCACGAGTTGACGGTTTCTCACGCCTTCCATTCGCCGTTGATGGAGCCAGTATTAAAGCCGTTTGCTCAAGTCGCTGCTCAAGTCGCATACTCTGTACCAAAAATACCTCTGATATCCAATATCACAGGCGACCAAATAACGGATGATGTGGCAACCCCTGAATATTGGGTTCGTCATATTCGTCAACCCGTGAGATTTGCCGATGGCATGAATACCCTACAAAAGATGGGGATAGAATGCTTCGTAGAAATCGGACCCAAACCAATTCTCTTAGGTATGGGAGTAAGCTGCCTAGTGGATGAGGAAAAACGCCTCGTATGGCTACCAAGCATCCGTCCTAGTGCAGAATCATCTACCATAACCGAAAGTTTAGCTCAGTTGTATGTTCGTGGTGTTGATATCAATTGGCAAGGGCTTTTCTTAGACAAACACCGTCGAAAAGTGGTGTTACCAACTTATCCCTTTCAAAAAGAACGGTGTTGGGTTGATGTCAGACATGAACGCGTTGCCAGAAAGAGTAGCGAAATTTCTGCACATCCCTTATTACAGGAGAGGATCTATTCATCTGTACTCAAACAAGGAGAAGTTCAGTTTGAGGCTTATCTTTCTACCGCAGATCTGCCTTACTTAGCAGAACACCGGGCTTTCGGTCAAGCAATTATGCCTGCTAGCGCCTACTTTGAGATGGTTTTAGCAGCGGGAAATCAACTTTTTGGAAACCGCTCGATCACCTTTGAGGATGTAGTCATTGAAAAAGCTTTAAAGCTAGAAGAACCACAGACAGTGCAACTAGTCTTGATCCCTGACCAGGAAGGCTATTCATGGCAAATTTTCAGTTTGGTCTTCATTAACGAAGAACCGACTTGGACGCGCTATGCAGCAGGAAAGATCCGTATAGGGAAAGATATACCAACTTTAGAACGAAACGCAGATTTAACCACGTTACAAGCTGGTCTGCAAGAACATAAGGACATAAAAGCTTTCTATCAGCAAGTCGCCACCCAAGAAATGGTCTATGAAGGAAGCTTCCAAAGCGTGCGCCGCTTGTGGCGTTCTGAGGGAGAAGCCCTCGGACAAATTCAGCTGCCTAAAAATCTTCTCAACCAGCCCTATCATTGGCATCCGGCTCTTTTGGATGGATGTTTCCAAGTCCTTCTAGCAGCTCTGCCTGCCGACTTTTCAGAAACTTATTTACCTGTCGCATACCCGCATTTCACATTTTGGCAGCATCCTACCCGCGAGGTTTTCAGTTACGTTAAACTTCATTCTCAGCCTGGTCAAGAAACCCTTAAGGCAGACTTGCAGTTAATTGGGAAAGATGGTCAAATTTATGCCGAAGCGATCAGCCTGCAACTGAAAAAGGCTCGGTCACAAGCATTACAGCAGAAAGACCCCTGGAAAGATTGGCTTTACAAAGTGGTCTGGAAAGAAGTCAAAAAAATAGCAGGGACTTCAGACCTAACAAACAAAGGCGATTGGCTAATTTTGGCAGACCGCACTGGACTAGCCGAAACCTTGGCAGACTTGTTGAATGCAAGCGGACAGCGATCGCACCTCGTCTATGCCAAAAAAGCTGATTCAAGATGTCAGCCAGAGCAATATTCTGTTAACTGGACAGACCCAGCCGATTGGCGGCAATTGTTGGCTAGTAGATCCTATCACGGGGTGGTGTACCTTTGGAGCCTTGATGAACATGACTCCTGTAATTCCATCTGCGAGCAAATATTACATCTGGTTCAAGCTTTAACTTCAGCCAAGATATCCCCTCAATTGTGGTTGGTCACGCAAGGGGCGCAGTCGGCTCTCAAAGATGATGTCGTTGCTGTCTGGCAAGCCCCGATATGGGGACTGGGTAAAACGATCTCTCTGGAACACCCCGAATTTTTAACGACTTGTTTAGACTTACCATCTGGTAACCACCCCAATGAAGCGGCTAAGTTTTTACTCCAAGAATTACTCACCCCCGATGCAGAAAACCAAATTGCTTATCGAAACGGGGTCCGCTATGTCGCTAGATTAGAGCCTTCCCAATCCACACAGACACCAACCATTGCTCCTGTAGCACTGAAGCTGACCAACTACGGCACGCTTGACAATTTAACCTTGGTTCCCTTAGCTTCCCCATCTTTGGCGCCTGATGAAGTAGAGATTAAAGTTCGGGCGAGTGGACTTAATTTTAGGGATGTACTACGTGCGTTAGGAATGATGCGCGAAGTCGAAGAATCTTTAGGTATTGCTTCGGCAAATGATATATTGTTCGGCTTTGAGTGTGCAGGCACTATCGAGCGCGTTGGCAAACAAGTCTCTGGCTTCAAAGTGGGCGATGCTGTGATTGCCTACGCATCAGGTAGTTTAGCAAGTGTGGTCAAGGCTAAAGCAAAATTGGTAGTTCCTAAGCCAGCCGAACTCAGTTTTGAAGAAGCAGCAACGATTCCTGTTACTTTTTTGACAGCCTATTACGGACTGGTAAAATGTGCTCAAATTGGCCCAACAGACCGAGTATTGATTCATAACGCGGCTGGAGGTGTAGGTCAAGCAGCTCTTCAATTAGCGCAACTTAAAGGAGCAGAAGTTTTTGCGACGGCTAGCCCGCCTAAGTGGGATTTTCTCAAGTCACTTGGTATTAAACATATATACAACTCACGCAACCTTGAGTTTGCCGAGCAGATAATCACTGCCACCAATGGAAAAGGCGTGAATGTCATCCTCAACAGTCTAAGTGGCAAGTTTATCGATAAGAGCTTTGACGTGCTCGCTCAAGGAGGGCGCTTTGTAGAAATCGGTAAATTGGGAATCTGGGATGAGCAGAAATTGCAAGCACTACGCCCTGATGCTGCTTATTTCCCCTTTGATTTAGGAGAGATGGATGGGGCAGAAATCATTCCTTCGATGTTGCTGGAACTGATGACTATGTTCAAGGAAGGTAAGCTCAAACCATTACCTGCCAAAGTTTTCCCAATTACTGAATTTGTCAATGCTTTCCGCTATATGCAGCAAGCGAAGCACATCGGTAAAGTAGTGTTAAGTTTTCAGAATCCAGAAAATTGCTCGGTTCGTCAAAACGGCAGCTACCTAATTGCAGGAGGGTTGGGCGCATTAGGATTAAAGGTGGCTCAGCGGTTAGTCGAACAAGGTGCTAAACACTTAGTCCTCACAGGACGAAGCGGTGTCAAACAAGCAGCAAATGAAGTCATCAAACAATTAGAGCACTCAGGTGCTAAAGTCTCAGTCATTAATGCAGATATTTCTGATCAGGAGGATGTCAAAAAAATACTGAGTGAATGTCCTAATTTACGTGGGATTGTTCATACTGCGGGTGTTTTAGATGATGGTTTGTTGACGGAGCAAACACCTATGCGCTTCAAAAAAGTCATGGCATCCAAAGTACAAGGAGCTTGGAATTTGCATGTCCTGACTCAAGGTGTACCCTTAGACTTTTTTGTCTGTTTCTCCTCAGCTGCCTCTTTGGTGGGCAATGCAGGTCAAAGCAACTATGCAGCAGCTAATGCCTTCCTGGATGCCCTAGCTCATTATCGGCGATCGCAAGGTTTACCAAGTTTGAGCATAAACTGGGGTCCTTGGGGCGAGGTAGGAATGGCAGCAACTCTTGCTAGTCGCTTAAAAGCTCAAGGTTGGGGTATTATCGGCACTGAACAAGGCTTGCAAGCATTAGACCACTTGGTAAAAAACGAAGACAGCGCTCAAGTAGGGGTGTTGCCCATGAACTGGTCGAAATTCTTAGAACGACTGCCAGAAAACAGGCCATTCTTTGAAAATTTCCAGACAGTTGTTAAACCATCTGAAGAGCGACCAGCCTTACTTTCCCAACTAAAAGCGACTTTGGCTCATGAGCGCCGAACAATCTTGATGGAGCATATTCGTTCGGCTATTAGAAATGTCATCGGATTAAATGCCAGTACAAGGATTGAACCGCGACAGTCTTTATTTGACTTAGGACTTGACTCCCTCATGGCAGTTGAATTGAGAAACTATCTGGAAAAAAGTGTCGAATGTTCCTTGCGCTCAACTCTGCTCTTTGACTATCCAACCTTAGAAGCACTGGTAAATTACCTACTGCAAGAGGTTCTCACTCTAGCAGATATAAGCGCCGAGCAAACAGAAGAAGACCAAACTACATCCACTCAAGTATTTGAAGAACTTCCAGAAGAGGAAGCGGACATTTTACTTGCCAGCAAGTACGAAGAACTCAGTAAACTACTAGGTAATATTTAATATGATACAAATTCCCGCCAAACCAACAACACTACAGTTGATCAACGCCTTAGAGGAAGCACGTTCCAAACTAGAGGCTGTTCAGCAAGCAAAAGAAGAACCAATAGCCGTCATTGGCATGAGTTGTCGTTTTCCAGGTGCCAAAAACACAGAGTCTTTTTGGCATCTGCTCTCGAATGGCGTGGATGCGATTCGGGAAGTCCCTGCCAACCGATGGCAGATTGATGCCTGTTACGATCCCAATCCAGACGCTCCAGGAAAGATGTATAGCCGTTATGGCGGCTTTTTATCCGAAGTGGATAAATTTGATGCTCACTTCTTTGGGATCTCACCTCGGGAAGCAATGTCCCTTGACCCGCAACAGCGTCTGCTATTGGAAGTAAGTTTTGAAGCCTTAGAAAATGGCGGTCAGTCATCAGAAAAGCTATTTGGCACTCCAACTGGCGTATTTATTGCCATCAGCACTTTTGACTATGCTATGCGCTTGTCGGAAGCGCGATCGCAAATCGATGCTCACCTGGGCACAGGCACCCTTTTGAGTCCAGCAGCAGGACGCTTGTCTTATAGTTTGGGGTTAAGAGGAGCAAGCATGGTGGTGGATACAGCTTGTTCTTCCTCACTCGTGGCGGTGCATCTAGCTGTCAACAGCTTGCGTAACAAAGAATCCGAGCTAGCATTAGTCGGCGGCGTGAACCTGCTGTTGGCACCAAGCCTCAGCATCAATTTCTCAAAAGCACGGATGCTTGCGCCTGATGGTCGTTGTAAAACCTTTGATGCGAGCGCCAATGGCTATGTTCGCAGCGAAGGTTGTGGCGTTGTTGTTTTGAAGCGCCTGAGTCAAGCCATCCGCGATGGCGACAACATCTTAGCATTAATTCGAGGTTCCGCCATCAATCAGGATGGGGCTAGTGGCGGTCTGACAGTACCTAGCGGTCCTTCTCAGGAAGCGGTAGTCCGGCAAGCACTGAAAAATGCAGGTGTCAAACCGAAGGAAGTTAGTTATATTGAAGCTCATGGCACAGGCACTTCCTTGGGAGATCCAATTGAAGCAAATGCCTTGGGTAGCGTCTTTAGCGACAGGGAAGAACCCTTGCTCGTAGGCTCTGTTAAAACCAATATCGGACACCCAGAAGCAGCAGCTGGTGTCGCAGGTCTGATCAAAGTTATTCTCTGTCTGCAACATAAACAGATTCCGCCTCACCTGCACCTCAACAAACCTAACCCTTACATTCCTTGGGAGCAACTACCAATCAAAGTGCCCAACGAATTAATGCCGTGGTCAACAGTCAATCAACAACGGTTTGCTGGGGTTAGTTCCTTTGGGTTTAGCGGTACCAATGCTCATGTCGTCCTGTCGGAAGCACCAGCAGTCACACCAAAAACTGAACCAGAAACTTGGAAGCGCCCACTACATCTACTCACCCTCAGTGCCAAAACCAAACCTGCGCTCGAGCAGATGGTTCACAACTACTCACAACACTTAGCCACTCATCCTAACTTAGAGTGGGCAGATGTGTGTTACACCACTAATACTCGACGCACCCATTTCCAGGAACGCTTGGCTATACTTGCCGACTCAGTGTCTGTGGCACAGGAAAAGTTATTAGCTTATCAAGCTGGGGCGGAAGACAACCATGTGTTTTCAGGCAGCAAGAGCGAAAGTCAACCGCAAATCGCTTTTGTGTTCACAGGTCAAGGTTCTCAGTATTTGGGAATGGGACGGGAGTTATACGCCACACAACCAACTTTCCGTCAAGCCCTAGACCGTTGTCAGGAAATTTTGCATGAAATTGGCAATCAGGAGCGCTCGCTGCTCTCTGTGCTGTACCAAAACGATGATATTTCACTCCTGGAGCAGACGGCTTATACCCAACCGACGCTGTTTGCCTTAGAGTATGCGCTAGCGCAGATGTGGAAATCCTGGGGCATAGAACCAACCGCAGTCATGGGTCATAGTGTCGGGGAATATGTAGCAGCAACTGTAGCGGGGATTTTCTCCTTAGAAGACGGCTTGAAACTGATTGCTGCCAGAGGACGGTTGATGCAAAAACTGTCGGGTAACGGAGAGATGGTATCTCTATTAGCTTCGGCAGCACAGGTAGCACAGGCAATCAAAGATAACGACTTAGTCAGTATCGCAGCGATCAACGGACCTGAAAGTACGGTCATTTCTGGCGAACGCGAAGCAGTCCGCACAGTTGTGGCAGAGTTAGAACAGAAGGGAATTAAAACTAAGCGGTTAAAGGTCTCCCATGCCTTCCATTCGGCTTTGATGCAACCAATGGTGGCGGAGTTTCGCCAAGTCGTGAAACAGGTGACATTTCACCAACCCAAACTCAACTTTATCTCCAATGTCACTGGAGCACAGGAGCGGGTTTTACCGACTAACCCAGAATATTGGGTTGAGCACGTACTCAAACCAGTGAGATTTGCCTCAGGAATGGAGGCATTGCATAGACAAGGGGTAGAGATATTTGTAGAGATGGGACCTGCGCCAATTTTGCTGGGGATGGGACGGCAATGTCTGCCATCTGATTATGGAACATGGCTGCCGACACTACACCCAGAGCAAAGTGATTGGCAAGGGCTGCTGCAGGCGTTGGGGCAATTATATGTACGAGGAGTGGCGGTTGATTGGGCGGCATTCCATCGTGACTATGCCCACCGCCAAGTTGACGTGCCAACTTATCCTTGGCAGCGAGAGCGCTATTGGATAGAAGTTGCACAAACACAACCCCTGCGCGAATCCGGAACACAGAATGGGCACCATCCTCTGCTGGGGCAACGAATTCGTAGCGCCGCGCTGAAAAATCAACAGATCGTCTTTGAAAGTCAAATCAGCGCTGATTTCCCTGCATATTTAGCAGATCATCGTCTGTATGAGAAAGTCATTTATCCCACGGCAGCCTACGTGGAGATGGTTTTAGCAGCAGGAGCGCAAATATTTGCACCCGGGATGGGGGACAATCACCCGCCATTGGTGGTGGAAGAATTTCTCATTGAGCAGCCGCTAGTTTTGGATGCTACAGAAGCAACCCCAGTGCAATTAGTTTTAACTCCCAATGAATCAGGCTATGATTTTGCGATTTTCAGCCGCAAGAACTCAGATAATTTTGATGACCATGAAACTTGGACTCGCCATGTCCAAGGTTATCTTTTGACTGGAGAAGTTCCGGCGGCAAAAGCCCCACTAGATTTAATTGCCCTGAAACAAAAAATTAACCAAGAAATTGAAGTCGAGAGCTATTACCAAAAATTCCGCGACGTGGGAGTAGAGTATGGACCATACTTCCAAGTAATTGAGAAGTTGTGGTGTTCTCAGGGTGACTCTGTAGAAGTACTCGGTAAGATTAAATTACCTGAGATGGTAGAGAGTAACACAAAGGACAGCTTACATCCGCTCTTGTTAGATGGTTGCTTGCAGCTTTTGGCAGCCGCTCTTGAAGATAGTCCTGATAGTGAGACAAAGACTTATTTTTTAGTCGTCTTAGAGCGTCTAAATTTCTTCACTCAGCCCGGCACAAGTATTTGGTGTCATATTCATCAGTCAAGTCATCAAAGCTCCAGTTTACTCTCCTCTTTCGATATACATTTGGTCGATGAGAACGGAATAGCAGTGGCTGAACTGATTAACTTACAGGTGCGCCGCGCCAATCAAACTGCTCTGCTAGCCAATCAAACAGATGATTGGTTATACAGAATTGCTTGGGAAGTAAAGCCGCATATTTCTGCAAAAAGCTCGTCATTTGCCACGACGGATAACAAAAAGTCTAAAGCAGGTAGTTGGCTAATCTTTAGCGATGGGGGAGAAGTAAGCAGCTCCTTAGCCGACCTTCTCAACAAGCAGGGCGAACACTGTATTTTCGTTTCACAAGGATCGTCTTTTTCTGTATTAAATGACGATCGCTATCAGATTAACCCTGCTGAGCCAAAAGACTTCCAGAACCTACTTTCCGCAATAGTTAAGAAAGAGCAGTCAGTTTGCCGTGGCATAGTTTACTTATGGGGTTTTGATAGAAAGCTGGAAATGTCAGATGTGCCAACAACAGCACTGGATTTATGTACTAATGTGTTGTATTTGGTTCAAGCATTATCTAAAATTCCCCCTCATCACTGGGGGAAAAAGATACCTCGTTTATGCCTGGTCACCCGTGATGCCCAAGCAGTGACAAAAACCTCCTTACAAGTACAACAATCGCCGTTATGGGGTTTAGCCCGCGTGATTGTTTTAGAAAATCCTGAACTAGAAACTGTCTGTATAGATCTTTCCTCGCACCAAGTTAATGAAATCGAAATGCTGCTCGAAGAAATCCTCTTCCCAGAGCAGGAAGAGCAAGTGGCTTTTCGGGATGGAGAGCGTTATGTTGCTCGATTGAAACATGCTGATGCTAAAACTATCAGCCACTCAGCAAAAATTGATTCATCAGGCAGTTATTTAATAACTGGTGGCTTAGGAGCATTGGGACTTCAAGTGGCAAATTCCCTTGTGGAACAAGGGGCGCGCCACCTGCTGCTAGTGGGACGACAAGGGGCAGTATCGCCAGAAGCACAAGCAGGAGTCAAGCAGCTAGAAAACAAAGGGGCGTTGGTGAAGATTGTCAAAACTGATATTTCCCAACCTGATAGTGTAGCGACGCTCATTGCCGAGACTGATATACCTTTGCGAGGGGTAGTTCATGTTGCAGGTGTTCTAGATGATGGGATGCTCAGGGATCAAACTCAAGAACGTTTCTCAAAAGTGATGGCTCCCAAGGTTCAAGGTGCTTGGAACTTGCACCAACTGACCAAAGAAATGCCATTGGATTTCTTTGTCTGCTTTTCCTCTATGACCTCAGTTCTGGGCGCACTAGGTCAAGGAAATTATGCTGCTGCCAATGCCTTTATGGATGCACTCTGTCATCATCGGCACGCATTGGGATTACCTGGTGTCAGCATCAACTGGGGACCTTGGGCTACCTCTGGGATGGCGACTCGACTGGATGCAAATCTGCAAAGTCGTTGGGATGCAATGGGCTTTGGAATGATTTCGCCTAGTCAAGGAATGCATCTATTTGCTAATTTATTGAACGGCAAAGCACCCCAAGTTGGCGCGATGCCAATAAACTGGTCGAAGTATACAGTTGAAAGCACTTTCTTAACTGACTTCCACAAACCTAAGGAGCAAAAGAAAGAGCAAGAGAAAACTTCACTTAATTTCCTGGAAACAGTCAAGGCAGCTGAAAAAGATCAACGCCAGGCACTTTTAGTGGCTCACGTCCAATCTCAAGTATCTAAAGTCTTGGGCTACCAGAAAGAGCGAGTATTCTCTGTTTCAGAAGGGTTTTTCGACCTAGGAATGAGTTCTCTGACATCTGTAGAGTTGAGAAATAATTTGCAAAATAGCTTAGGCTGTCGTTTGCCTGCTACGCTGACTTTTGACTATCCAACAGTTAAAAAGTTGGTTGATTATCTGATGGCAGAGTTCCTAGAAGAGGCTGATGAAGACGAGGAATTATCCGAACAGTCCTTCCAAATAGATAACAAAGCACTCAAATTCGAGCCACTAGCAGAAAATGATGATGCCGAAGAAATTGCCAAACAATTTGCAGAACAACTAGGCATACAATGGGCTAACTAGTGAGTGCAAATTAATGAGATCTGATTTGTAAAGTCGTCTGAAAGTATTACAGATGTGAATTTTCTGAGAAATGACTTTGAGGAAAAGATCGATAGATCACAAACAAGCGAAGCAGAGAATTCAGAATGTTCAAAATTTGCTTTACAAATCAGTTCTTAATAACACTATGTTCAATTGATGAAGGCAGAACAATTAGGCATATAATAGGTTAACCAAATGAGCGATAATAACGAACAACGCTATGTTCAATTGATGAAGGTAGCGTCACAAAAAATAGCTAGTTTACAAGCCGAAATTGAGCAATTAAAGCAGAAAGAACACGAGCCGATCGCCATTATTGGTATGGGTTGTCGCTTGGGACATGCCGATAATCCCGAACAATATTGGGACATACTTTCAAATGGTGTAGATGCCATTCGAGAAGCCCCAGAGGGTCATCATTCATATCTCGATCCATACTACGATCCAGAACCTGGGCTGCCGGGCAAGGTGTATATACGGCGTGCAGCGTTTCTCAACCAATCTCCCGCAGATTTTGATGCCAGTTTTTTCGGGATTTCGCCTCGAGAGGCGGCGAGTTTAGATCCTCAGCATCGGCTGGTGATGGAAGTAGCTTGGGAAGCCTTAGAAGGCGCTGGACTTGTGCCCGAAAATTTGGCAGGTAGCCAGACAGGCGTTTTTATTGGCATATGTGCCAATGATTACGTTTGGCAACTTGTCAAACAAGACCCTACGGAAACAGATGTCTACATAGGTTCGGGAAATGCGTATAGCCCAGTGGCAGGTCGCCTTTCTTACTTCTTCGATTTTACGGGTCCTTGTCTAGCTGTTGATACGGGCTGTGCTTCTTCATTGGCTGCCATTCACTTGGCAGTTACCAACTTGCGAAGGGGAGATTGTAACCTGGCGTTGGCTGGAGGCGTACAGCGATACGTCTCGCCTGAATACTGGCTCAACCTTTGTAAATCCCGAATGTTGTCTCCAGATGGTCGTTGCAAAACTTTTGCGGCAGGAGCAGATGGTTATGCTCGTGGTGAAGGGTGTGGCATAGTCGTTCTCAAACGTCTTTCAGATGCACAAGCTGATGGCGACAATATTCTAGCCTTAATTAGAGGCAGTGCTCATGGGCAAGATGGACGAACAAGCGGTCTAACCGTACCCAGTGGTTCTTCTCAGCAAGGTGTGATTCGCAGAGCGCTAGCCAATGCAGGTATCAAGCCGAAAGAAGTCAATTATATTGAGGCTCATGGCACAGGCACTTCCTTGGGAGATCCAATTGAAGCAAATGCTCTGATAAATGTCTTTCGCCAAAGAGAAGAACCTCTGATCTTAGGTTCTGCAAAAACTAATATCGGACACTTGGAAGGAGCAGCTGGTGTCGCAGGTCTGATCAAAATCGTTCTCTCCTTACAAAATGAGCTGATTCCACCTCACCTACACTTCAAAGAGCCTAGCCCTTATATTGCGTGGGATCGGATGCCAATAAAAGTGCCAACTGAAGCGATACCCTGGCCAGCAACGGATAAAACTAGGTTTGCTGGGGTTAGCTCCTTTGGGTTTACGGGCATCAATGTCCATGTCGTCCTGTCGGAAGCACCAGCAGTCACACCAAAAACTGAACCAGAAACTTGGAAGCGCCCACTACATCTACTCACCCTCAGTGCCAAAACCAAACCTGCGCTCGAGCAGATGGTTCACAACTACTCACAACACTTAGCCACTCATCCTAACTTAGAGTGGGCAGATGTGTGTTACACCACTAATACTCGACGCACCCATTTCCAGGAACGCTTGGCTATACTTGCCGACTCAGTGTCTGTGGCACAGGAAAAGTTATTAGCCTATCAAGCTGGGGCAGAAGACAACCATGTGTTTTCAGGCAGCAAGAGCGAAAGTCAACCGCAAATCGCTTTTGTGTTCACAGGTCAAGGTTCTCAGTATTTGGGAATGGGACGGGAGTTATACGCCACACAACCAACTTTCCGTCAAGCCCTAGACCGTTGTCAGGAAATTTTGCATGAAATTGGCAATCAGGAGCACTCGCTGCTCTCTGTGCTGTACCAAAACGATGATATTTCACTCCTGGAGCAGACGGCTTATACCCAACCGACGCTGTTTGCCTTAGAGTACGCGCTAGCGCAGATGTGGAAATCCTGGGGCATAGAACCAACCGCAGTCATGGGTCATAGTGTCGGGGAATATGTAGCAGCAACTGTAGCGGGGATTTTCTCCTTAGAAGACGGCTTGAAACTGATTGCTGCCAGAGGACGGTTAATGCAAAAACTGTCGGGTAACGGAGAGATGGTATCTCTGTTAGCTTCAGCAGCACAGGTAGCAGAGGCAATCAAAGATAACGACTTAGTCAGTATCGCAGCGATCAACGGACCTGAAAGTACGGTCATTTCTGGCGAACGGGAAGCAGTCCGCACAGTCGTGGCAGAGTTAGAACAGAAGGGAATTAAAACTAAGCGGTTAAAGGTTTCCCATGCCTTCCATTCAGCTTTGATGCAACCAATGGTGGCGGAGTTTCGCCAAGTCGTGAAACAGGTGACATTTCACCAACCCAAACTCAACTTTATCTCCAATGTCACTGGAGCACAGGAGCGGGTTTTACCGACTAACCCAGAATATTGGGTTGAGCACGTACTCAAACCAGTGAGATTTGCCTCAGGAATGGAGGCATTGCATAGACAAGGGGTAGAGATATTTGTAGAGATGGGACCTGCGCCAATTTTGCTGGGGATGGGACGGCAATGTCTGCCATCTGATTATGGAACATGGCTGCCGACACTACACCCAGAGCAAAGCGATTGGCAAGGGCTGCTGCAGGCGTTGGGGCAATTATATGTACGAGGAGTGGCGGTTGATTGGGCGGCATTCCATCGTGACTATGCCCACCGCCAAGTTGACGTGCCAACTTATCCTTGGCAGCGAGAGCGCTATTGGATAGAAGTTGCACAAACACAACCCCTGCGCGAATCTGAGACACAGGCTGAGAATCGGGACTTTGTCGCCACTTTTGAAGAGTTGCAAGCTAAGCATGCTAGTTATAAACCGTTGCCCCAACAACCCGAAAAGAAAGACAAAGAAAAAACTTCACTCAACTTGGTCGAACAATTAAAGGCATCTGAAAAAGAGCAACGCAAAGAATTGTTAATTACCCATATTCAATCTCTATTGTCTGGGGTTTTGGGAGACAAACAAGAGAGGACATTCTCTCTATCACAAGGATTTTTCGACTTAGGAATGGATTCTATGACATCAATAGAGCTAAGAAATCGCTTGCAAAACTCGATAGGCGTCTCATTGTCATCAACCTTATTTTATAAATATCCAACAGTAGAAGCATTAGTTGGTTATTTGAGTCAGGATGTGCTTGCTACTGTTGTAAGCTTTGATGATTAATAGGAGTGAAACTCCTCCCCGGACTCGCCTCCGGGGCATTGTCAAGCTTAGGGAATGAACATTACTTAGCCGCAGCGGTGTAGGCGGGGAAATCTGTGTAACCTTCAGCTCCAAACGCATACCAGGTAGACATGTCTGCCATTGGATTCAGTATTAATTAGAAACAAATTTGTTTCCTCAGGTAATATTTTTCTATGAAAACAGAAATATCTAATGTCTGGATTAAATGCTCCCAGCCCAATCCACAAGCCAATTTACGCCTATTTTGCCTACCCTATGCAGGAGGTGGGACATCAATTTTTCGTCTCTGGCCTCGAGAATTGCCGTCAAATGTAGAGCTTTGTGCAATTGAGCTGCCTGGAAGAGAAAATCGCATCGGAGAAAAACCAATTTCTAATCTGGAAATTCTGACAGAGAAATTAGTCGAGGCCTTTCTGCAACATTTGGATAAGCCATTTGCACTCTTTGGTCATAGTATGGGAGCGCTAATTGTTTATGAACTAGCTAGGAAACTCCAGCAAAAAAACGTCAATCCGGTTTATTTGTTTGTATCAGGTCGCCCTGCTCCTAACGTACCTGAATTATACCCGCCCCTTCATGTGTTACCTGATGCGGAATTTATTGAAAAATTAAACGATATTTACTCTGCAATACCAGATACAGTCCTAAAAGACAAAGAACTCATGCAGTTGTTCTTACCTGTCTTGCGAGCAGACATGACTTTAGTAGAAACATATGTCTTTTCCGAAGTGGAACCTCTTGATTGTCCCATTTTGGCTTTGGGTGGTCTTGAAGATCATGAAGCCAGCCATGATAATCTTATGACTTGGCGTGAGCACACCCGTTCCTCATTTTTAGTACAGATGTTCTCTGGTGGACACTTCTACCTGAATGAAAATAGACAACCCTTGTTGCAGTTCATATCTCAAACGCTAAAAGACTATTGATAGCTCCCACATCACACCCTCGACTGTCACCCAGACATATAGAACCCATTTGGGATCCTAACTTTTCACGGGATGTGGAAAACGGTTCGCATAGTATATTCGCGAACCATCTATTCTTGCTTGCGATATTTAGAGGTTTCTTCGATTAAATCTTTCAACCCTTGATTAAGAGTTTCAATTGAGCGATCTAAAGCTTCAATTTTGGCACGACGGGTAATTTGTTCAAGAGCATCTAAGTAAGCTTGACTACCCACTTTACCCAAATGCTGATATCGAGGTAATTTACCATCAGTCTTTGTCGGAAATATTGGTGAAGATTCCTGTAGTTTGTAATACCAATAATTGTCAGTCCGTCCCTTAGCTTGATAACGAACAATACTTGGTATAACTGCGATTTATTCAGGTATTTTTCTAGCGGTGTTTGATACAATTTGATACAATAATAGCAATATTTGTGATAACGGTCTTGTTAAATTTACGACACCGTTCTTTTTTGCCAAGAAACTAGACCTATCTTTTTCTATAACAAAATGTTACCTGCCTTACATATCAAGCTTTTTAGGCTCTTTCGTGGTCTCTTTAGAGCCGTAACTCAATCTCCGATATATGAACCTATCCTACTAATCGTATTCTTTGAATCCAGATATGGATAGTAGCAAGGTCAATGAATACATGGAAATATACTTTCCCTATTTCCGTTGAACACAGCGCCAAACAACGCCGTTGCTGGAATCTCGGAGCAGAGATTTTGGTGAGTATGCCTTTGCTTTTCTTTGTTTTCCAGACTCGTTTTGGTATTTGGGGTTGAATACCTCATTTATGTAAGTTAGCACGTTGTTGTTTGGAGTCGTAGTTTTTAGTTTTACCTTATCTAACAGAGGTAGTACGTGTTCTCTTTGGTTACTGTTGACTGGAGTCGTAGAGTCAGAAAGAGGCATTCTATTACCTTCTGTAAGCGTGTGTATTAAAATACCTTTTCTTTTGCCGCCATAGGCAACTTCTTCACTCCCGCCTTTCCCGGGGGAAAAAGACCGGTTAACTGCTCCAGACTCCCAGTTTATGAGTCCTTTCTCGTCTGCGATAAGCCATTCTTCCCAGTTGAGAAGTAAATTACCACATTTTTACATTAGTGAGATAGATTCATGAATCTGACATTTCTAGAACAGTATAATTTTGTACCTCGCTACTTCCGACTAGCTCTAGCCAACGTCCTATCAAGTATTATGGTTCCACTGGCCAATATAGCCAGTGTCATGTTCCTAGGTCATCTTGAAGAAATCCGCCACTTTGCTGGAGTCAATCTCGCTGCAAACTTGCTTAACTTTGTCTATTTAGCTTTATTCTTTTTACGAATGGGAACCACTGGAGTTACAGCGCAAGCAGTCGGAAGAGATGACCGAGAAGGTATGTTGTTGGTAGGACTGCGTAATGGTTTAATTGCTCTAGTAATAGGTCTCGTCCTTATACTCTTACAATATCCCTTAGGAGAACTTGGGTTTGGTCTGCTAAATGTTACCCCAGAAATTAAATCTTCAGGGCTTGCCTATTTCAACACCCAAATTTGGGGAGCGCCTGCAATTTTACTCAATTTTGTGCTGATAGGTTGGTTTCTAGGGCGAGAAAAAAATGGCTTAGTTGTGTTTTTGTCACTCCTTGGCAATGGTAGCAAAATCGCACTTGACTATCTATTTATTGTCCACTTGGGATGGGAAAGTGTAGGGGCAGGAGTTTCTTATGCCATAAGCCAATATCTATCTTTGTTGGTGGGATTGATATTTTTTTGCAAGGAATTCCAATGGGTTGAAATACAAGCCATATCTGGAAAAATATGGGATATTGCAGCTATAAAATCTAACTTAGCTCTTAATATCAATATCTTAATCAGCAATTTAATTCTTCTGTTTGTCACCTTAACATTCAACTATGAAGGAATACAAATGGGAACGTTGGTTTATGCTCAAAATGCCTTAATGTGGCAGATATTTAGCTTTAATACATATTTTGTAGAGGGACTGGGATTTGGTACAGAAGCTTTGGTCGGAAACTTTAAAGGAAAAGGAGATTCACAACAATTACTGCCCATCGTTGTTGTTTCTCTCTCAACTGCTTTCGTGGTAGCACTATTTTTTGGCGGAGTGTGTGTGCTATTTCCCGATACTGTTTTTAGCTTGTTCACTAACCACACTGAAGTCACCTCGAATATAAATACTTTTCTTCCTTGGTTACAACTTGTCTTGGTATTTAGTTCAATAGGTTTTGCATTGGAAGGATACTTCTTGGGTTTAGCACAAGGACATATCCTCCGCAATGTTAGCTCAGTCGCTCTTGCAGTTGGGTTTCTACCTACCTATTTTTTTGCCATTAAGTTTTTAAGTAACCATGTATTGTGGTTGAGTGTATCTTTGTGTTATGCAATCAGAATGGTGATGTTTGTGGCAAATTTACCCAGTACATTTGCCAGGGATGTTGATCTCTCACCACAAATGCTTGGGAAAGAATAGGGAATTGAGTTAGGGTGTTGACTCTGTACCTTTTTACCCCACATTCGGCACCCTAAAGCATTAGACCGATAATCCAACGGCGAGCTAGCCCCTGTCTTTAGACATGGGGGTTAGCCCTTGGCGAATTTATTCGCCTTCAAACTTCTTTTTGTAATTGAATATACTGTTTGATTACATCTAATGGCGCTCCTCCAACAGTGGACACAAAATAAGAATTTATCCATAAAATGGGGAGTTTGGTTTTTAGCTCAGGGAATTCAAGGCGAAGATTTCTCGAACTATTACCCTTAAATCTTTTTATTGCTTTGTGTACTCCAAATTGAGGGTCAACTTCAATCAAAAGATGCACATGGTCTGGCATTATCTCCATCTCTAGTATTTCTACTTCGATTTCAATTGCCACTTGAGCCAACAATTCTTTTAGTCGAGAAGCAATCGCGCCAACAAGTACTTTTCTCCGGGATTTAGGACAAAAAATAACGTGATACTTGCATGAATAAACCACATTGTTATTAGATTTAAACTTTTTCATGGAACTTTCTTGACCTTAGATAGTCTATATCTATATAACAACTAAAGTAAAGCTATCTAACAAAGAGGTGATTTAAAAGTGTTAGTGCTGGAGTACAAAGCAGTAGTTAAACCTATTCAAGCCAAAGCCATTGATGAAGCTATTCGTACAAGTCAATTTGTGCGCAATAAAGTGCTTAGATATTGGATGGACAATCATGGTGTAGGCAAAAAAGAACTGTACCAGTACAACACTCAGTTACGAGCAGAATATGAGTTTGTAAGAAACTTAAGTAGTCATGCTTGTCAAGCATCTGTTGAAAATGTAGAACGCGCTATCAACAGATTTTTTGCTAATTGCAAGGCTAAAAAACCAGGTATCGCATTGGGACAAAAAAATGAGCCAAGCCTTAATAACAACTCGACTAACGCCCATATTGACAGATCAACCAACAAAGGCTTGGCTCATTTTTCCAGGTATTCCCCCGTTAAAAAAGGTTATCCAAGATTTAAGAAAAACAGCCGTTCTGTTGAATATAAACAACAGTCTTGGAAGTTGCACCCAACAAAGCGTCGAATAACATTCACCGATAAAAAAGGTATTGGGGAACTCAAATTGTTAGGGAAATGGGATATTCATACCTATCCTGTGGAACTAATTAAGAGAGTTCGGATTGTTCGCCGTGCCGATGGGTACTACGTTCAATTTTGTGTCAAAGCTGATAACCAGCAGAATGCACCTATAACTATATCTGAGATTGGGATTGACGTAGGTCTAGAGTACTTCTACTCCGACAGTAACGGCAATCATGAAGAAAACCCCCGATATCTTCGTAAATCCGAAAAAGATATCAAACGGGTACAACGCAAGATTTATAAAAAGAAAAAGGGGTCATCTGGCAGAAGAAAAGCTCGTGGTGTTTATGCTCGGAAACATTTAAAAGTAACTCGACAAAGGAATGAACACGCTAAGAGAATAGCGCGTAACTTATGCCTAGCTAACGCTAAGGTTGTCTTGGAAGATTTAAATATTTCCGGCTTGGTGAGAAACCATAAGCTAGCCAAGAGTATTAGTGATGCATCTTGGTACAACTTCCGTCAGTGGCTCGAATACTTTGGTCAGAAGTTTGGACGGGAGATAATTGCAATCCCTGCACACTTCACTAGTCAAGAATGCAGTAGTTGTGGTGCAAGAGTGCAAAAATCTCTTAGCACTCGCACTCATTCCTGTCCACACTGTGGTCACATCGAACAGCGAGATGTGAATGCAGCCAAAGTAATTTTAAGTCGTGCAAACGAGCAGTTCGGAGGAGGGTTTCCTTCCGTAAGAAACTGCGGTGCTAGGGGAGGGCATCCCCGAAGTAACGCCAGTCGAGATGTTCCCTCTACTTCTATTGGACGCAAGTCCAGTAAAAGCAAGGAACGTTAGTGACGCTGGAATCCCCCGCCTTTAGGCGTGGGGAGTGTCAAATCAAAAAGTCGATATCAGTAGTACAAAGTAACTAACAGTTAGGTAGTAAACGAGAAACCTATTGAGAGGATGTTTGAAAAGTCGGTTGGGCAGTAAAAAAGCTCTCAAGGGGTAAGCTGCAAATACGTAGTACAGCACCCAGAGAGCCATGAGTAAACCATACTCCAGTAATCTTACCCAAGAGCAGTTTGAACTGATTAGCGGGTTGATCCCACCTGCAAAACCTGGCGATCGCAAACGTTCTGTCGAGATATATTCAGTTCTTAACGCCATTTTTTGTGTCTTGTGTGAAGGTTGTCGATGGCGATCGCTGCCTTGATTTTCCAGCTACATCATCAAACACTAAGTGATAGCGAAGCGCTGCTGCAAAGCAGATCGCACCTTCTTACCCTCAAACCCGATTCATACAGGATTGCTCTTATCACTTCATAAATCACTTCATAAAAAAGTGATCATACTCCCTTACCCTCAAACTCAATTACAGCTGTTTTCATTAGCATGAAGTACAAAAGCTACAGATTTTGAGGCAGGAGGTGAGACCAGCGCTCGAAAAAACTTTTCATAGTTGCTGACAATCTGAGTGAGGTTTTTGCGTTAGCAAAGCTCCTCCTTTAGGAAGAGCTTTCGCCAAGCAGTTTTTTACAAAGTCCCACTAGTAGCACAAATAGCTTACCCTTTGGGTTTTTGACGGCTCCCCGGACTTCAGGACGGGGATTCTTGGATCAATGGGAGTCCAGCGACTTTACCCTCACCAAAATTCACTGCGATGCGCCCTACCGCTGTATGGATAGAGAAAATTCTTTTGCTCCCCAGGAGCCAAAACTTTCTCAGGAAACTACGCCCATTACGAGACAGGTTCCTCTGCTGCAGCGCGAGACTCTGCCTGTGTAGCGAGTCGTTCTATTGTATCAAAAGTCGCCCTGGAAGGGCGAGGCTTGTATCCCATATTTTTGGTCACTTTGTCTATGCCGGGGAACCCGTTTACCACAAGTGGCTCACTGCTCTTGATAAGCTCGAATCCGTGCCTTCAATTGAGCAATTTCTTGAGCCATATCCAACACCATCGCCGCTCCTACAAAATTTAAACCCAAATCCAAATGTAAACGCTGAATTTGGGCAATTCGAGCAATATCGCGAGAGCGCAGCATTGTTCCGATGGGTTCAATGAGTCCTAACTCAACCAAGTGCTGAATTAATACAGTGGAAACTGTGGTAATTAATGCGGCGTATTCAATACTATACAGTTGATCGCCCTCTCGGGAAACCACCTCGCAAGACAGAGCAAACTCTTTCATAAACTCACATGTTCTAACTCACTACGGGGATTAAAAGTGGTGTTTGCTTGAATTTTTTCGTAACACTCCTGTTCTAGGGGACTCAGATCTCGTGGCGGTACAATCTGAATTTTCATCAGCAAGTCAGTTCGCCCATTATTGGGCTGAATCCAGCCTTTACCGCGTAACCGTAGAGTTTGCCCAGAACGCACCCCTCTCGGCACAACCATTGTGACGCTACCATCGGGAGTTGGTACTTTTGTTTGGGTTCCCAACACCGCTTCATCTGGTCGAATGGGGAGATCACAAGCGATGTTATTTCCTTCAAAGCGAAAGAAGGGGTGAGGTAAAACATCAATTGTTATGTACAAATCCCCCCGTTTCTGCGAGAAAGGACTGGGACGACCTTTGCCTTTAATCCGGATGCGACTTCCTGGTTTTGCACCCGGAGGAATTCGTACGTTCACGGTTTCACCATCAATTTGCAGACGCTTCTGTACACCATGAAAGGCTTCAGAAAATGTAAGGGTTATAGCGGCTTCTGTATCTGCAGCGGGAGACGTACCACCGCCAAACGCACTCCAAACATCTTCATCTGTACCTGGTTGGTAAGTGCGGGAAGTGTAAGTTCTGCGTCCAGTCTGCCCCCGAGTGCCAAAGCGACCACCAAGCAACTCATCAATGAATGAGTCAAAGTTGGTGTACTGGTCAAAGTCAAATCCTTCAGTACCGACACCTGCGCCACGACGCGGCGGAGGTGCACCGCCTTGACTCGCCTGATTCCAGTATTGC
Organism: Nostocales cyanobacterium HT-58-2; assembly: GCA_002163975.1. Classification (GTDB taxonomy): domain Bacteria; phylum Cyanobacteriota; class Cyanobacteriia; order Cyanobacteriales; family Nostocaceae; genus HT-58-2. Next base: position 2,756,563 of record CP019636.1, read on the forward strand.
CCAAACTGATCATACTTTTGCCTCTTTTCTGGGTCAGAAAGCACCTCATGCGCTTCGTTAATTTCTTTGAAGCGTTCTTCTGCTTGCTTATCCCCAGGATTCACATCAGGGTGATACTTGCGGGCAAGTTTGCGGTATGCGCGTTTGATGTCTTCTGGTGTAGCGTTTTTATCTACTCCTAGAATGGCGTAATAATCCTTGAAATCAGTTGCAGTAGCCATAGGGAACAGTAACAAGAGCGTTATCGGCTCACAGTTAAGGCTATATACCTCATTTTCCTGCGAGCCTTAAAAGTGCTAACCTTGTTTATCTACAATTGGAAGACCTGGGGCATCCACGTCTAGCTCTTCACGTCGAATAGTTTCAGTTGCTTCGGCTGTGTCTTGTTCTACAACCTTCTTGACTCGAACTTCTTCCCGCACAACAGCCTCTTTGTGGATATCTGGCGTTTCTTCGTAAATTTCCATCCGAGCAACTTCACCTTCACGAAAGTCAGCGTCAGTTGGATGAACAGGTGTAACGTCTGTGGGAGTTGTACGCTCAATGACTACGCGCTCTTTTTCCAAGGGAACTGCAACACGAGCGGTTTCAGTCTCTATATGTTTGCCGATCGCCACTTCCCCAGTTTTGCGGCGCTCTTTGTTAGCAATCAATCGTTCTTCATACAACCTCAAGGTTTGATCATCGCGATCGCTAATGTTGTACAACGATGGTTCTTGCTCGTAGTTGTAAGTGTTGCGATCATAAGTAGGTTGAGTTATCCCAGAACTCGCCGCCATTGGACGGTAAGCATTCCTTACCTGCTCTTCGTAGTCGAAGTCAACCCTTTCCAAATCATCATAATTAGGTAGGTTTTCAACTTGGTCTCTGCTTAGACTATTGACATTGATCCGTCTTGTACTGTGGTCAATGTTGGCAAGACCAACAGGTAGTAAGACTTTTTTGCCGAAAATCCAAAAGCCTGTGTCTACAACGAAATAGCGGAAGCGACCTGTTTGCTCGTCAACTAAAAGATCGTAAACTGAACCAACTTTGTCATTTCCTGCATAGACATCATAGTTTTTTATCTCATCGATATCGGAGTTATCTTCACGATCATCAAGGTAGAAGTCTCTAAGCTTTACAAGTGCCATTTTTTCTCTTACCCTTCTTTCTTTTTATCTTTCATGCTAAAAATATTCATAAATTATTCATCTTTCTCTTGAATGAGAAATTTTTCCAATTATTTACACCTATTAGGTTAGACTCAGTTTTTACTACGCTAATAATCTTAAATATTACAAACTTTTTTCCAAGTATAGCGGATTGCAAGTTGGTGAAGTATATAAGCTTTGTCTCAAAGCCAGGGATAAAGCCTGTTTGACTTCTGAATTCTGCTGTATGTTAGTGAATATTACAGGAATATGTCAATTGAGGTATTTTATGTGAGGTATTTTATGAGTTGTTGTTCTGTCACTTGCAACAAACCAACTGCAATTTGAATTAAGGGCCAACCTAATAAACATATTATTGCTGCCCGATTCGTGCTAATGTCTAACCCCTCACGAACTGCTACAATCACCGCTAGCAAACTCCATACTGCTAATATCAACTCAATTGGTCGTCCTAGTACAGGAATCACGGTTAAGAAATTTAGTACTTGCGGTGCATATGCAAAGCCAATTGGACTTAGCAAGTCACCGTAAGTTGGATCTATTGGCTTAAGCCACTGTCCAATCTTCCAAATTGTAAAAGTCCAGAAATAATACCCTATCACTATCGAGAATGCATCAATCAAAAGCCCTAAGAATAGTACAGGCAAGGTGGCACGATTGATTAACAAAATAACGCCACTTCCTAAAGCATGAGAAAGGGCAGCCATAATCACAATAGTTAGGGCTAATTGATGAGTTTTTGGTGTATTGCGAGCATTTTCATAGAAGTTGGCATTGAGAACTAGGGCGTATATAAGTGTCTTCCAGAAGTTCTGCTTTAACTTTTTGTCATTCACACTCATTTTCTATAGCCTAGGATGGATGAAAAAACTCAATCAAATCGGGTTTGATTCAACACAGCACAAAAAACTAACAAGTCCTTATTAAAGAATACTTTGTTGTGGAAAATCTATAAAATATTCGATAATGCTTCAGTTTATTGTGCGGATCTTGATATGGCTGCGAGGTGAAACCTTAAAGCTGCTATTTTTGGCAGGAGTCATACTTCTTATTTGGGGGACTGTTGCCCCTGTTGGAACTTTGATATGGTGGCTGCATCAAGGTGCAGAAACTTTGGGTTTAGATATGAATCAGACCAAGAAGTTACCAGAAAGTCATTTCTCTCATAGAACAGCCGACTCTGCCAACATTGACTGCTACATTATCTTCTTACCTGGAGTGGGAGATTTTTCTGCTGACCAGTTGACTGCTGGTGAAGAATTTTTTTTGAGTCGGTTGGTGCAACTTCATCCCAATTGTGTAGCAGTTTCAGATGTCTTTCCCTATTCTGCGGCTAACGAAAGTTTGGGTGGTCAACGTTTGCTAGCTCCCTTGTGGCGTGCTGCCAAAAGAGCAAATGCAGATGTCTTAATTAAAATCCGCAATCTCTGGCGGTTTGCTATTTCTGCTGACTCTCGCTATGGTCCAATATACAATCAGGGAATTGCAACGGCAATTGTTGAGCGCATGGATGCTGCGTATCCAATACCATTGTCTCACCACCAACCCCTAAAAGTGATTCTTATTGGTACCAGTGGAGGAGCACAAGTTGCCCTGGGTGCGGTTTCTTACTTAGATCAGTGGCTGAATGCTCAGATGATTGTCGTTTCTGTTGGTGGTAGCTTTGATGGCGAAACTGGCTTTGAGGAGGTTGATCATGTTTATCACCTCCAAGGTCGTCGAGATTGGGTTGATGACATTAGCAGCATCGTGTTTGCCTCACGCTGGCGTTGGACAGTTGGCTCCCCCTTTAACCAGGCTCGGCTGCAAGGGCGTTACACTGTTGTCAGCAGCGGTCCTCATGTTCATGATGGACCAGAAGGTTATTTTGGTAAAGCATTTGTGGGAGAGGGGAAAACTACATATGTAGAGTTAATGCTACAAGCAGTCAACCAACTCCCTATTTGGTCAAAATAGATTTAACTTTAGAGTGATGCGAGTTTCTAGCTGTTGTCTCCACGATTGGAATGATTCTGTATGTGAAATGTTCCTATGTTTTTGCCTCCTGGGTTTGGTGAAAAATACGTGATGACTTCGCTAGGAAGAATGGTGTACTACACTGCTGTTGGAAAACCATGGTACAGCACAGATATTGAGCAACCAAAGGACAGGACATTAGTTTTCTTACATGCGTTTGGTGGCGGCTCATCTGCTTACGAATGGTCTAAGGTTTATCCAGCTTTTGCCGCAGACTATCGAATCATCGCACCGGATTTGATTGGGTGGGGACGCTCTGACCATCCAGCCCGAAACTATCAAATTGATGACTACATAAGGACTATCATTGAGTTTGTTGAGAAGACTTGTGATGTTCCTACGACTGTGATTGCGTCGGGTTTAACAGCAGCTTTCACCATTCGTGCTGCAATTGCTCGCCCAGATTTGTTCAAGTCTTTGATTTTGATAACACCAGCAGGTCTTGCTGAATTTGGACAAGACTACCGCCGTAGCGTCTCTGCTCAGGCTGTTAAGATCCCAGTTTTGGATCGTTTGTTCTACACGGCTGGAGTTTCTAACAGTTTTGGTATTCGCAGCTTCTTGGAACAGCGTCAATTTGCGCGTGCAGAACGAGTTTATCCTGAGATTGTTGAGGCATACTTGCAATCTGCCCAACAGTTCAATGCAGAGTACGCTGCTCTGGCGTTTGTACGTGGGGATTTATCCTTTGATTTATCGGAGTATATCACTCAACTGACCGTTCCCACAGCCACCATTTGGGGGCAAAAGTCAGAATTCACTGGACCAGAAGTTGGTCGCCGTCTTGCCGAAATGAACCCTCAAGCAATTCGTAGCTTTTATCATCTGGATGATGTGGGCTTTACTCCTCAATTGGAACTGCCCGGTGTAACTATTGGGCTCATTAGGAAATTTTTGCCTTTACTTGAGGAGTCTGCCTAAAAAGTTTTGCTTTTTTACAGCAGTTTTCTGTAGTGTCGGCATTTCCTACTAAGTAAGTGGACAAATTAAACGAAGTGGCGCGACTGGACTAATGTGATGCAATAGAAAAAGTTTGTAGTAGCGCTTTAGCGAAGAACTTGACTATAAATGCACAAATTTAGCTGTGTCGCGCCACTACAAAAAATTCTGTTCACCTACTTATCACTTACTTCAAATTCTAGCTGACAAATGGTGCGAGCTTCCTGGAGGGAAAGCTTACGCTAACGCCCCAACAAATTCAGTTGTTGATTCGTATGGTAAAACATTTCGACCAGGAATTTTAATGCCACGACCTTGAGGTAAAACGTTGAGATAATCAGCCAAGCGTTCATCTGGTGATTCTTTTTTACCTTCTTGGCTAATACTTGATGCTGTTTCCCCCACAATGACCAATGTTGGTTGCTTAATGGAGGCAATAGCTTGAGTATAATCTTTGCGCCAAAAACCAGCCAAGAAAGAAAATACTGCATGGCGACTGGCAGGATTTGCTGCACCTTTTTGCAAGGTATTTATCCATTCAGCATCAACAGCATCGGCTGAATCAAACAGCTGACGAGTTGAGAAATCACGCAAAAACTTTTCACCTCGGGCATAGCGATAAAAAGCATTACCTAAAGGAGAATCTAATAAATTCCAAATAAGTTTATCTTGCCATTCTGGTGTTTTTTTCGTAATGACTGCCCACGCTGGAGGACCAGACAGTGCAAGTTCAGCTATGAAATTTGGTTCTTTTTGAACTAATTCAACTGCAACCGGAAATAAAGCACCCTGTGCGACTAAAATGACAGGTTTTTGCACCACGGTTTTTATAAAGTGTTGCAACTGTTCTGCCCAATCATTGGGAGTGTAAGCCACATGGGGCATATCGCTTTCACCGCATCCTAATAAATCAGGGTTGTAAATAGGATTGCGATGTCCTTGTTGATACCATTCGCGGCAAAACCGTTGCCAAAATTGACGTGACAGTCCAACACCGATGGGATGAATTAACAGTAGGGGTATACTCTCAGGAGGTGAATTGGTTGGGTTATGAACTTCGTAGGCACAGCGATAGTTCTTCCAAGTGTAAAACTGGGTGGGAGATACTGTTTTATCTTGAGTAATCATGGTTTCAGAGTAAGCAACCACAGAGATGCTGAGAGCACAGAGGAAGAGGATACAAGAAATTCTTTTAAAATATCATCTGTGGATGAATTAACTTATATCCTGCGTCTTTTATCTTTTTATTAGACACCTTGGCATTATATGGGCGTTTACTCTCTTGGGAGGAATCCCATGTTACTTTCGGCAGATTGTGTGTTTCAAACACACGCTCAAGTAATTCTCCAGTTGTGAGATGGGCATCATCAACTAAGTTATATATGCCTTGTAGCTGATGTTTACGGGCAAATTCGATAGCCGCAATAATGTCATCAAGGTGAATCCAATTTGTTGTATCATTACCATCGCCAGGTCGAGTTGTCCCCGCAGCTCGACCAAATATTTTTACCAGTTCTCGACCTGGACCATAAATTCCTCCCAATCGCAAAATACAAACATGGAGGTTTTCACTGGATGCGGATAGTAAAACCTGCTCAGTCTCGCTCAGAATTTGCCCATTTTGGTTAGCAGGTGCAGCCGATGATTCTTCATTCACCCACTCTCCGTTCCTGTCACCATAAACAGCATAGCTCCCGGTGTATATCAGTTGCCGCACATTGGGAGTCTGTTTTAAGATAGAGGCTAAAGTTTGAGCAGTGTGTAAATAAGTTTCTGCGTAAGCATCCGCACTTCTTGCACCAACACTCAAAACCACAACATCTTGATTTTTTAAGACTGATTTTAGACCTTCTGGGTCATTTCCTTTGACGACTTCGACTCGTTGGGCTACTGTTTGTAATTCGGGGACACGTTCAGGAGTGGTTGTGGTGGCGGTTACCACAAAAGTCATTTTTTGTTGCCAATATCGAGCAACTTCACAACCAACATACCCGCAACCGATAATCGCAACGTTCATTGTCTTACTTATTCGTAAATTTTGCCATCAGGCATGATTGCCCCAGCCAAGTTAGCTCCAATAAGTTTAACAAGAAGTCTGTCACCAGATTTCATACGTGCTCCCATTAAGTTTGCGCCTCGTAAATCTGCGCCACTCAAATCAGCTCCTACTAAGTTAGCACCTCGTAAATTAACTTCCCTGAGATCGGCTAAAAGTAGATTAGCTCTAAATAAATTTGCCTCGGACAAATTTGCACCTCTAAGATTCACTTTGTGCATAAAAGCATCACTGAGATTCGCACCACTTAAGTTCGCATAACTCAGGTTTCTGCCAGATAAATCTTTGCCTTGTAAGTTTGCTCGACTAAAATCTTTTCCACTCAAGTCTGGGTTTGGCTTTGGTGGTTGATAGGTTTTTTGGGTTGGGTGTTTATGTACAGACGAGACTGGATTGTGTAACTTTTGATACCTCATTTTTAATAAGCGCAATTGTTCACGAGCCTCATTAATTTCCTGTAGCTTTTTTTGCGCTTTTTCTTGTAAGCGGGTGTTGTCTTTTGGAAGGCGATCGGGATGCCATACAAAAGCCAAATCTTTATAAGCTTGGTTCACTTCCTCAAATGTTGCACCAGGCTCCAATTCTAACACTCTATAGTACTGCTCCAACTCACTCATAAGACGTTTCGGTGGCAATTATTTTAATTATGAGTGATCAGCCATTTGGCGGCTGAATTATTTGTCAATCTTTTTTGCTGTTAGGCTATTTTAGCTTAAAATCGAAATTTTCGAGATTTCTCAGTTTTATTTGCCAGGCTTGAGATAACACGAGAGTGTAGTCACTTTTTATTTTCTTTCGGCATCCTTGTATGCTAGCAGACGCAGTCTTTCAAGGGAAGATAGCAAGCATTTTACAGCCAAATATTATGTCTATAGTGCATAATTTTTTATTTAAATTCCTTCTTTTAACTCTTCAAAATGAGACTTTACTTAATATTGCGTAACTTAATTTTTTCTTTTGTAAATTTTGTTAAGTGGTCGCAGTTTCTCCAAAATTAGGTCTAAGTATTTATAGCAAGACAACCATATAAAATAAGCCAACTCTCATGTGAAATTTTATAGGTTTTGTAATTGGATTGATATTTAAGTAAACAGTCCAGTTTTTATTGTTTACAAATTTTATTTAACTAGAATGAAAAGAAGTATTTTTTAATGCTTAGTGACCAAGTAAACGCTGTTGTAAGGCTCGCCAATATGCTCTTACTGGAATTTGATAAACCTCTATAAAAAGCCAAAGAATAATTGCTAAATGTGACAAAAAAGTTAATATAGTCCAAATATATGGCACCCAAGACAAAGGCGTTTCTGGATGAGGTGGAAAATTGTAAGCTACTATCCCAATTAAGCTAGTTGGTAAGAGTACAAAAGCAACTGCTGCTATTACATAGCCCCATCCGAATTCTACACCTTCTATTTGTGCTTCTGTCCAATGAAAGCCATTCCAATGCCAAATGAGGGGCGGTTGTCTGGATGGCATCTTAATTTGCTGTTGCTCTATATTAATAGTAAAAATTTGTTGACAAAAGTCACAAGACATAGCTTCCATTAATGGCATATGACGTATCTTACCCACACGACAAACTGGGCAAGGGTAAACTCCTTGATAGTTGAAAGATGTGGTTAATATTTTGGAAATTGGCATGATACTTTATGGGTTTCAAGAATTCATTAGGTCAAAGGTGAGGTAAAAATTATGAATTTAGATGATGAAACAAGTCATTTGTACTCATGTCTTATTCATCATTCATAATTGATTATTTCTACTTATTCCATAAAATCAAATACTTTTTTAAATTATGTAAATAAATTGCAAACAAATATGTAACAAGTCTGCATTTTCACAACTATATCGAATTTAACTCTTTTTTAAATTTCCGGGGACTTGACACGACTAACTTTTTTATGCTAGCTTCTACAGCAATAAGTGTAAATTAAATTTTCTAGCAAAACGTCTCAAAAATGTTCAGCAGCAGTTCCTACTTTTATTTTTGGTTTAGGGTGGTTCACCGGGGGTGAGTCAAGTTTCCTAATGGAAAGCACCCGGTGAACCGCAGAGCGAACTCTGCGGTTTTTGTTTTTTAAGGAGTTAAACCTCATCGTTATGACCTATTTCAGTAGCTGGTTTTATGGCTTTTACTTTTGGCCCAGAGCAAGTTCCGGGTAGATAGCGTCATATTGATGAATCGTTAAAGCCCGGAACTAATCAAGGTTCTGGGCTTTTTTGTTGTCAACCTCTCATTTTTTGTTTTTAAGGAGAATCCAATGAACAACGCCAAACTAGCTGCCAAATCTCATATTGAGCATCAGACAATTGTCAATATCTCAGACAAAGTAGCCTTCGGTGGTACCGAACTGGTGATTATCGGTGGACCTTGCACCGTTGAAAGTGCCGAACAAATGGAAACAGTTGCCCAAAAGCTCTCCGCCGCACCTGTACAAGCTTTGCGTGGCGGTGTCTACAAGCCGCGTACTTCTCCTTATGCGTTTCAGGGAATGGGAGAGGACGGACTGGAAATCTTGGCACAAGTGCGATCGCAATACAATATCCCAGTCGTCACCGAGGTGATGTCAATTTCTCAAATAGAAGTCGTAGCTGCTCATGTTGATATGCTGCAAGTAGGTAGCCGCAATATGCAAAACTTTGACCTGCTGAAGGCTTTAGGACAAGCAGGTAAGCCGATACTCCTCAAACGCGGTCTAGCAGCGACAATTGAAGAATTTGTGATGGCAGGCGAATATATCTTAAGTCATGGAAATCCTGATGTCGTGCTTTGTGAACGGGGTATTCGCAGCTTCGATAACTACACTCGTAACGTACTTGACTTAGGAGCAGTGGCGGCTCTCAAGCAAATCACTCACCTACCTGTGATTGTAGATCCTTCCCATGCAGTTGGTAAACGGGAACTTGTGGCACCTGTCACAAAGGCGGCTGTTGCTTGTGGGGCAGATGGGTTAATTATTGAGTGTCACCCAGAACCAGAAAAATCAGTTTCTGACGCGCGTCAAGCACTGTCTTTAGAAGATATGGTGAATTTGGTTGATAGTTTAAGGCTTGTAGCAGCATCTGTTGGGCGGACAATATCAGAAGAAGTGGGGGCGGGTTTCAAACCTGCCCCTATTTGTTGTGCAGCTTAAGTGTTCTAGGGTTTTAGCTTTTTTTCAGGATTATTGGGAGGTGTGTTAAGTCATTGGCATACCTCTTGAAAGGCGATCGCGCACAGCGATCGTCCATGTATGATACATCTAAGGAATTCACCAGAAAACTTAAATACCCCGATAATACATAGGTAGCTGAGAAAGAAAACCTGACTTGAGTAACAAGTCCTTCGAGCAGAGACAGGAGCAGCCACCATGCCTGAGTTCGCCCGCAATATGGCATTTATCGTTGGAATTAGCAATTACAGCAACGGGATTTCTCCCTTGCAAAATGCGGTGAACGATGCCAAAAAGCTTGTAAAGATTCTGCGCGAAAAGTATGAATACGAAGTGTGGGTGTGTTTGGATGAGATGGCAACTCTTACATCCCTTGAGCAACTGATCTGTGAGATTCTCCCTCAAGACGTTAACTCAGATGACAGATTGCTATTTTACTTTGCTGGACATGGAATCGCCTTGAGTGGCGATGATAGCCCCCAAGGTTATTTAATCCCACAGGATGCCGTTGTGGGAGACACCAACACCTACCTGCCAATGTCACGGGTACACGAATACCTGAGTCAATTACCCTGTCGTCATTTCCTGGGTATCCTCGACTGCTATTTTACAGAGGTGTTTGGCTCGTCTTCAACTCCAGATATCTTACCTGCGCCAGAGGTGATTTACCCAGAACGTTATGAGCAATTTCTCTCTGATGTTTGGATGAGGACTCCTACCGCTTCTGAGACAAAGGCTTTAGATGCTAACAATTTCAACAGTAATGGCGGTGAAATTACTGAACATTTACCGTTGGCTGCAGCGTTGTTTGAAATGCTACAAGATGGAGCCAACCTCGATTCTCCACAGACTCATGGTCAACAAGATGGAGATGGGGCAGTTATGGCTACTGAACTTTATATGTATTTATACGATAAGCATAGCCCTACGCTAAAGCAAGCCACGCAGAGTGTCTCGTTGCAAGAGCGTCTCCGACAGGAGAAGAGAAGTTTAAAGTCTGTTTTCTTATCAGAGACGCTATGCGATGGCGGAGCCTATCCGCAAGACTTACAAGATGCTACGCAAACGGCTTATCGCCCTAAGCTCAGCATTGCAACCAGTCATGGTACAAAGCGCCGTACCCTTTGGGGTGATTGGGAACCCAGCGCTGACAACGGTGACGGTGCCAAAGTCATGGCTACCAAATATTGCTCAGGGAAAATTCTTGGTCAGTTGACTCTAAAAAAATATGGTAAAGGCGAGTACATCTTCTTTGCACCTAACCATCAAATGAATTTCCCCCTAACACCACCTTTGGATGAATCTCACAACAACTCTCCTCCAGACTTGCAGTCGTTTGAAGAAGAACATCAGCAAACACCAGTGAGTTTTGAGCAGCATAGTGTTCAGCAAAAACGCCGAAATACTGGTTTTGGTTTGCGCTGGATCATAACGATTTTGGCAATGTGGGGAGTGAGTATATTAGCTATCTACGCTCTGTTAAATCCAAGAGAAGCGCAAGTCGCTCAAACCCTGACTCCTGCTAGTACAGATCTCATTAAACAAAAAGGGAAGCAATCTCGTCCTAATGGTTCATATTCTCCCTCACCCGCTCAAATCATTGCTGAAGACTTTTACACAAGAGTGAGTTATGAGGCTGAAGCATCTCATCAATGGGAAATTATTAAGTCTTTCAATCAGATTGTGAACAAAGATCCCAATAATGCTGATGCTTATGTCAATATAGGAGTCGCTTATTATAGACAAGGTCAATACAAGCAAGCCATTCCTAATTTCAACCAAGCTCTTAGGATAGACCCCAAAAATGTCCATGCTTACATAAATAGAGGCATTGCTTACCATCGACTAGGTCAATACAACCAGACAGTTGCTGATTGCACTCAAGCTATCAAGATCAATCCTAAGAATGCCGATGCTTACATTAGCAGAGGTATTGCTCATCGCTGGTTAGGCAACTATGAGCAAGCCATTGCCGATTTTAACCAAGCTATCAGCAACAATCCTGAGAATGCTGATGCTTACTACGCTTGGGCTCTGACTAACGCTCAACGAAAGGATATACAGGCAGCGATTGAAAATTATCAAAAAGCTGCAAATCTTTATCAGAAACAAGGAAAGACCGATTTTTATCAGAGCGCACTCAACCGAATCCAGGAACTGAAGCAATAGTAGTCTGTTTATTTTTAATTTTGGGATAGAAAAACAATGAATGCTTATTTTCTATCCTGATAATTTTGTGGATGGTATAAATACCGCTGTAATCTAAGAAACTAAAACGCTTTGTCCTTTATATTTCCCCATTGAGATGACTAAACTGATTGAATACGAAGAAGCCAGTGACGAAGTCCGTCTTGTCTATGACGATATCCGCGCCACTCGTCAGACTGAATACATCAACAATTTCTGGAAAAGTATAGCCAATCATCCCCCGACTCTACGGAGAACATGGGAGGCTGTGAAAGAAGTGATGACTAGCCCAGGCGAACTCGATCCGTTAGTGCGCGAGCTAATTTACATTGCTGTCAGTGTAACCAATGGCTGCGAGTACTGTATTGCCTCGCATACAGCAGCTGCACGTGCAAAAGGCATGAACGATGTTATGTTCGGCGAATTGATGGGAATTATTGCTATGGCGAACACAACCAATCGCCTTGCTAACGGCTACCAAATTCCTGTGGATGAACAATTCAAAACTTAGAAACTTATCCTGACTTCCATGCTGTTTTGGTCATGGAATACTTCTTAACAGTTGTACTTACTTTAATTTTGAGGAATTCTTGTTAAGAATTGCAACAAAAGTATCAGTTCTAAGTAAAAGGGAAAAGGCATAAAGCAAAAGGATTTACTTTTCCTTTTTTCTTTTTCCTTTTCCTTGCTTTACACCTGATGCTTATTTAATATTAGCTTTAGCATCCCTCACTGCGGCAACGAAAAATAATCCTGTTAGCGGAATGCTTAGTGCCAGAATAATCGCTGTTGTTTGAGTACCCAAGTCGGGTTGTCCAGAAGAAAGTTCAAAAATTGAACCGACCGCCGCGATCGCTGCAATACAAGAACAAGCCAGAAATAAACCGCTTTTTGGAGTAATAGTATTCACTACCCGATCACCCTATGCTACTGGTTTGACAGCCTGATGTGAAAAGCCGTGTTTAGATAACTCTTGTGCCAAAACCAAAGAGTTTTCTACACGATCTACAAATACCACACCGTTGAGGTGATCCATCTCGTGTTGAATGCAGCGTCCGAGTAAATCTCCTGCTTTTAACGTCCGGGGACGTCCATGTTCGTCTTTATAAGAAATTTCTACAACTTGTGGACGCTTCACATCCATGTAAACTCCTGGAATGCTCAAACATCCTTCTTGCGCCACGCAGATTTCACGGCTCACTTGTTTGATAGTCGGGTTGATTAAAACGAGTGGAGGGTTCGCTGGGTTGTCCGGCTCGCAGTCAATGACAATGAGTTGTTTGTTAATTCCCACTTGGGGGGCAGCCAATCCAATACCATCTTTACTGTACATGGTTTGCAGCATTTCGCGTACCAGTCGGCGAATTTCTTCGTCCACTTTAGATACGCGCTTCGTTCCTTGACGAAGAACGCGATCGCCCAGGTAATGAAGGTCTAAAGGCGGATTTTGTAACTTTTTCTTCTCAACCGCGATTTCTATCGGCATGATCCTGTCACTCACTCTTGCGCGCTAGGTCTTATATAGTCTAAGTTCCTTAATCTTAACAATTTCAGTTCCTGAACTGGACTGAGTAAAACCCGCCATCTGCAAATGAAAAAGCCGTCACCCCTCCGGGGAATTCAAAATTATCAATTCAAAATTCAAAATTACTTTTTGAATTTATCAGAAATTTGGGTCTAAAACCTCGCCCTTTTAGGGCGACTTTTATGAGACAATGTGGATAGGTTGCTGACCGTGAGAACGATGAGGAAACAGGTTTAACGTCCTACTCCGTGCTCTCAAAATTCCTAACAGTCAATGGCGCACAAATAAGTCCAAACTCCAAGGACGCGAAAAAAATCAAATAGGGTAGGGCATACCCGAATCTACGCTTGGGGAGTAGTGCATAAGTGGGGCATATTGAGAGGTATGTTTCGGACTAGATATGAGCGTGTAAGACCAAAACTGAGTTGACTTGGTGGAGGCAGTGTTCAGCCCAAGAATCACCGCACTTATAGGGCGGTGAGTGTCTAAATTCTAAACTTTAAATGCTTGAGCAGCGAGAGTCAAGAATTATGACTTATCAATGACAGAAGAAAATTTGCATCTCATAATTTATAATTCATAACCCAAAATTTGTAACTATGCGATCGCAATGGGAAGCTTTGCTGAAAAATCTTGGTGCATGGCAAGGTTCATTCACCCGTATGTCACCTCAAGGTAAAATTCTCGAAGATGTTCCCAGCGTCGTTTCTCTAGAAGGGTTGAACAACAACCAAACAATCCGCCAAACTATCGACCTGGCAGGAAATAAAAAAGTTTTGGAATATTCTTCATTGGGGCGAGGTGTGCTGTTTTTTGAAAATGGGGCGTTTTCTCAAGGTTCCATCCAGCTAGGACCATTTTCCGAATTTGGGGCAGAACTCGGTTTAATTCACGAAAATTGGCGCTTACGCCTCGTTCAGTTATTTGACAAAAACCTCCAGCTAGACAAACTCACCCTGATTCGAGAACATCTGGCGGGAACTCAACCAGCACAACGTCCACCTTTAAAAGTCGATGACCTTCTGGGAGAATGGCAGGGTGAAGCGGTGACTATATATCCAGACTGGCGTCCTCCCCAGAGTAGCTCCACGCTGATGCAATTAAAACTGGATGACACGGGTCGATTAACGCAAAGCTTAACCTTTGGCGATCATCGCACAATAACCTCAACTGCTACCGTCAAAGACTCTATCATCTACTTTGACCAAAATCCGCATAAGCAAGTGCAAGTATTACTCCTACCCGATGGCGCTTCTGCCACTTCACAACTCAAACTGCAATTACGTCAACCACTTTTTCTTGAGGTTGGTTGGCTCATCCAACCAGACTTACGCCAGCGCATGATTCGCAGCTATGACGACAAAGGCGAGTGGGTGAGCCTGACGTTGGTGACAGAACGTCGAGTTCAGTCTTTTCAGTAGATTTCTGTTTGTAGGGGCACAATATGTTCGTGCCCTTACACTTTGTCGTGCATACAAAAAATAAACTCTACAATTTTGAATTTTGACTGAAGCGAAGGGATGAAGTTGAACTCATAAATTGAATAAATTCATCGTCTTTAAATGTCTCTTCCCAATTAGCGGGTAGGCGACAGGGATTAGGATTGTCTTTTGTGGGTACATACAAAAAGACATACTCACACTTGACTCCATCTAGTTTGGTTTCTGGTGTCATGCCCCAGTCTCCGATGTATGCGCTTGTAAGAATTGCGCCTCTAAAATCAGTTCTGTCTAATTGCGCTCTCGTGAGGTTGGTTCTGGAAAGATCTGCATCTTGCAAGTTAGAATCATTGAGCTTAGCTGCAATTAAGCTCGCATCTTTGATATTCGCTCCTTGCAAATTCATGCCTTGCAAGTTCCAGCCATCGAAATTTTTATTTTGTAAGTCTTTTGTTACTAGCAGTTGTTGTATCTTTTCATCCTCAAGATAGGTTGTCCTGACGTCAGCCAGATTCAGCTTTGTCGCCTGAAACCAGCAGGTGCGTGTCAGGATAGATTTTTTGAAATTGGTGTTTTTCAGTCTTGCCTGTGTAAAGTCGGCATCAGTCAAATCACTTCCTTGAAAACTGGTGCCGCATTTTGTCACCAAGTGAAAAGCAACATTGTGAACCCAGCTTTGCTTCTCATCTTCATAGAAGGCGCGGCAACCAATTTCAGCAGACAAGATTATTATTAACACTCCCACTGTCACCGCTAGTGCTCCTGCCAGTACACCACCTGTTTTTGCTGCACCGACGACAACAGCCCCTGCAACAGCCCCTGCGACTGAAACAGTCGCTGCTATTGCAAATAACCCTGCAACAGCCCCTGACACAACTGCTGCCCCAGCTATAACCACGAGCCCTGTCGCAGCCACAACCACCGCTACAACCCCTGTGACCACTACGATCGCGATTGCTGTCAATTCCATAACTCGTGTCTCAGTGCCTGTCCCAACCCATGCGACTGCCACAATCCCAGCCCATATCACTGCTGCTACTCCAGCGCCCATAACTGCCACTGCCAAAAACCCACAGGCTGCTGCCACTCCTCGGTGCAGGCTGATTAGGAAAAATAGTAACAAGACTATTAAACTAATTAAACCAACATAAATATTTGCGCGGTTACCGTTCACTAGAATGAATCCCAACAGAGAACCACCGATCGCCGATAACAATCCTGATAATGCTGACAGCAATAATGCAGATATTAGTATGGCGATCGCCCAACGGCGTTTTAGTCCGGCTCTGGCATGGCTGAAGTTTGCTCCTCTGAGGATGGCACCTGTGAAGTCAGTCCCTCGGATATCGCAATAGGAGAAGTCTGCACCTGTTAAGTCTTGTCCTTTGAAGGATTTGCCTCTGAGCTTGGCACGGCTGTAGTTTTGAGTCACGTTCAATGACAATAGATTTGGGGTACTTTTAACTACAAGGTGTAGGATATCAGTTTTTGGGAGTTTTAGATATCTGTCAAGTGTCTTAATATTTTGATTGACACGTAAAAATGACGACAACTTGAGCACTACCAAAATTTTTGCAACAGAATCGTTATTTTTACGCGGCTCCTTAGCAATACTATTTATATGAGCTCACCTTACAAAGGAGGTGTTGAGTATGCCAACGTTGAGTATGCCAACGCCGATAGTTGCAGCAATTATTGGGGCAGTTGTCGCCGCAATTGGCTGGGTAGTAGCAAATAATTTTGCGAGGTCCAGGGATATTGAATCCCGCCAATCACAGGCACATCTTCGTTATTTGGAACGTCAAATAGAGGAGTTGTATGGACCTCTCGAAGGTTTGCTTAGCTATGCTAGTACAATTTATGAACTTGAACAAACTCGTAAACAGTATAGACCAGCAGAGCAAGCAAACCGTGATTCAGACGTTATCCGCTACTTCATTGAACAGCATTACATTCCTATAAATCAGCAGATTGTCACGCTGCTCCGAACCAAGGCTCATCTCATGGTTAACAGTCAAACTCCAGAATCTTTTAAACGGTTCTTGGCGTATGCGGCAAAGCTGGAATGCACGCATAATCTTTGGCGTCATACAGAGTTACATTCGTTTTTTATCCCTGGTTATGAATATCCTGCAAACTTCGATGAAGAAGTAAAGGCGACGTTGCATAAACTGAGAGAAAATCACACTCGTCTCATCCGTAATGTGATAGGACGTGATGACATTAATGTAAAGCATATAAAGCGGAAAATTTGGTCAATTCCTCTAATTTTTCGCCATGCATAAAGGGTCAAAAGTGAACAGACGTGTCCGAAAACTCACAGCACAGTTAGCTAAAGGAGAGAACACGAACGTTGCAAAGCTTTATCAAGTAAATCTTGGTATTTCTCATCACTGACACGATAAGCACCAAACCTTTTCAAATGGGGGTTCATCATTTGGGCATCAAACATCACAAATTGCTTTTCCCGCAATCTTTCCACCAACTTCACCATAGCCACTTTTGAGCCATCAGGGATGCGGTAAAACATAGATTCTCCAATAAAAGCACCGCCAATGACAATTCCTAAAATGCCCCCAGCCAGTTCATCCCCTTGCCAGGTTTCAAAACTATACGCCCAACCTGTCTGGTAAAGTTGCCAATAAACCTCTTTTAACTCTGATGAAATCCAAGTCAGTTCTCGGTTAGCACATCCAGCAACGACAGCTTTAAAATCACGGTTAATCGCAACGGTAAAACGTTCCTGATTCAGGACACGCTGCAAGGACTTGGGATAACGAAATCTTTCATCTAAAGGAACCAGAGTGCGATCGCGACTTCCATACCAGCCCAAGCCATGATTCTCATCAGCCATGAGAAAATAGCCTTGGGCATAGCCTTGAATAATAGCGGCGATATCATATTGCATAAAAATAAGCAAAAAATATAGTTTGCAGTCAGGGTTCAAGCGCCTACTACGAACTCATTTTGAGGTCTTTACTATAAAAACAAAAGAAAAATGACTGAACCAATTCCACCGATCACCTTACCACCCCCTCAAGATCCCATGCTTGAGGGACAATGGTTGAAACAGCGCCTGCATCAGTGGCTTGATGAAGAATTTATCCCTGAAGCAGTGAATCAGAAAATTGCCGAAAGAGCAGCACAGATTTTTGTGCGCCAACGGATGGAAGGAGAAAACGACTTAGGTTCTCTAGTCATTGCCATTGTCACAGAGATGCAGTCGTTTGATTTTTCCAAAAGTTTCTACGGAGAGTTTGCTATTGCTAACGCTGTCAGCGATTTACTTTTAGAAAGTTTGGGTATTGACAAGTGTTGCGGACAGTAATTTTGGCTTTTTGTTTTTTGTCATGAGTCTTTTGTCAAATGACTCATGACTAATGACTTATGACTACCAGCTAGATTTAACCACTCCTGGTAAAAGACCTTCGTGTGCCCATTCCCGCAGGACATTCCTTGATAGCCCAAAATCACGATAAACTCCTCTTGGACGACCAGTGACCCAACAGCGGTTGCGGCGACGACTGGGAGCGCTATTGCGGGGTAGCTGTTGAATTTCGCGGTGAATTTCTAGCTTATCAACAGGAGATTCTGCTTGTTTGAATTCTTCTAGCAGTGCTTCTCGCTTTGCAGCGTATTTAGCTGCTAGTTTGGCGCGTTTTTTTTCGCGCTCAATCATGCTCTTTTTTGCCATAGTGTCAGTAATTTATTTAGAGACAGCATTTTCCATTTTGGATAATAGCACATCTTTTGCCATCAATTGAGTTTGCAATTAGCACTTGATTGCTCAAGCGCTAACTACAGAGAATGCAATTTTTTGACACACCACTAAAAGCTTTCCTCGACTTTTGCCTTCACACTCACCTGTGGTACACCAAAAGCAGAAGAGCAGACATCAGCGAGTTCACAAGCTTCACAAGCGGGTGATCGCGCTTTACAAATGGCGCGACCGTGATAAATTAGCCGAATTGACCAATTTTCCCAGTCTGGTTGAGGCAATAGACGCATCAAATCTCGTTCAATGCGGATGGGGTCTGTATGTTCAGTTAAGCCCAAGCGCTGGCTCAAACGTTTAACATGAGTATCAACTGTCACTCCAGCATTGATTCCATAAGCATGAGCAAGGACAACATTTGCCGTCTTGCGCGCCACACCAGGAAGCTGCAACAGTTGTTCCATTTGCTTTGGGACCTGACCATCAAACTCATTGACAATCATTCGACACGCAGCTTGGATATTCTTTGCCTTATTGCGATAGAACCCTGTAGAACGTACCAAGCTTTCTAACTCTAACAAATCAGCATTTGCCAAACTAACGGCATCAGGAAACTTACCAAATAAGGCTGGTGTCACTTGATTGACTCGTTCATCCGTACACTGAGCAGAGAGAATCGTAGCCACCAGCAACTGCACTGGAGTTGAATAGTTTAAAGAGCAAGTTGCATCTGGATAAAGGCGCTTGAGACGAACTAGGATTTCTAGCGCCTGTTGCTTTTTTGATGACCGTTTGCGCTTGCTAATCACTGGAATAGTTTTTGCACCCATTGCAATTGGGTCGTTTCTTTGACGATGAGAAAAATTCCTAGACCTAAAAGTAGCACCAAACCAGTTTGCATGACACCTTCTTGAATGCGAGTCGGTAAGGGTTTACCGCGCAAACCCTCAATCAGCAGAAAAGCGAGTTGTCCTCCATCTAAAGCTGGTAAAGGCAAAATATTGATGAAAGCCAAGTTAATGCTGATCAGAGCAGCAAAGAAGAACAAACTCCCAGCATCATTTTGGGCAATGTTAGCACCAATTTCGACAATTTTCACTGGACCAGCAACTTGACCTGCTGTTTCCCGGAAGTTAGTCAGTAATTGCCCAAAGCCTTGAACTATCAAGGAGACAATTCGTTGAAATTGTGTAGCACCAATGCTTAACGCTTCTACTGGGTTAGTCACACGACGACGTACGACTTTCTGGTTAGGAACAAGGCGGACACCTATGCTACCCTCGCCCTTAGCATTGGCTTCAGGAGTCAGATTGACAGACAGTTTTTGATCGCCACGAGCGATTGTCAGCTCAATCTCTTTACCTAAACTCTTTTTGATGATTTCTGTGAAAGCTTTTAATTCTTGCACAGAAGTTCCAAAAGTTCTGTCATTAACGGCTAAAATGACATCTCCAGGCTGAATACCCGCCTTAGCAGCAACAGAAACTGGTTCTGATACCAACTCTGGAATGAGAACCCCTGGTTGGGCTGCTTGCGGTATATCTATCCCCACAACACTCACTTGAGTTACAAGGAGGAAGTAGGCAAATATTAAATTTGCTATGACTCCCGCACTAATGACAATTGCCCGATCTAAAATAGGGCGGTTACGCAGTAAGTTCGGGTCATTGGGTGGAATATCGCTATCTGGGTCATCATCAGGAAAACCAACAAAACCACCAAGAGGAAAAGCACGAATAGCGTATTCAGTTTGCGTTCCTTGGTACTTCCAAATGATAGGACCAAAGCCCAGGGAAAAACGATTGACATAGATCCCCTGGGACCTTGCTGCAATAAAATGTCCAAACTCGTGTACCAGGATCAGAACAGCCAACACTGCGATCGCTGCTAAAGCCGCAAAAAACGACATAGAAAAAATGAGTGAATTTATTCAGCTATACTTCTTTCCATTTTAAGATGTGTACCAGTCTAGCACTGGTCTGAATTGCTGATTTTTGTGCTTTTTCGGTAAGTCTTATGGGTGAGTGATAGAGAGTGAGTCGTCAAACCACTCGCAACTCTCCACTCATAGCCCCAGTTCACAGTACCTCACGTCCCATGTAAGATTGCAACGCCTCTGGTATGCGTACTGTTCCATCCTCTTGTTGATAGTTTTCCAAAATCGCCGCCATTGTACGCCCTATCGCCAAACCAGAACCATTGAGGGTATGTATGAACTGGGTTCCTTTCTTTCCACTTTCTTTGAAGCGAATTTGACCCCGTCGTGCTTGGTAGTCCAAAAAATTGGAACAGCTAGAAATTTCCCGGTATTTACCAGAAGAGGGTAGCCAAACCTCTAAATCATAGGTTTTGGCAGAATGAAATCCTAAATCCCCAGTACATAACTCAATCACTCGGTAAGGCAACTGCAATGCCTGTAAAATAGCTTCTGCATTGCCTACCAATTTTTCCAGTTCCTCGAAAGAAGTGCTGGGATGGACAAATTTTACCAGTTCAACTTTGTTAAATTGATGGAGTCGAATTAATCCCCGCATATCGCGCCCATAACTTCCTGCTTCTCGGCGAAAACAGGGAGTATATGCACAGTGGTAGATGGGCAAATCTTCAGAATTGAGAGTCTCACCACGGTAGAGGTTAGTAACGGGGACTTCCGCCGTAGGTGCAAGCCATAAATCATCCGCCGCGCATTTAAAGCTTTCTTCAGCAAACTTGGGCAGTTGACCTGTGGCTGTCATAGACTCGGTATTAATCAAAATTGGGGGAATGACTTCCACATACCCTGCTGCTATCTGGCGATCGAGCATAAATTGGATTAATGCTCTCTCCAGTTTTGCACCAGCGCCTATAAGGGTGACAAAGCGACTTTGTGCAACTTTCACAGCGCGCTCAACATTGAGAATACCCAATTTTTCACCAATTTCCCAGTGGGGAAGAATGTTTGGGTTGTGGGGAATATACTCATTGCCCCACCGGCGCACTTCTACATTCTCATCTTCACTCTTACCAACAGGTGTGGAATCGCTTGGCAAGTTGGGGAGTGTCAGTAAAAGTTCTTCAATTTTGGCTGACAGGTCTTTCTCTTGAGGTTCGAGTGTCCCAATCTCAGCTTTGACAGAACTACCTTCATCCCGTAATACTTGAATTTCTGGTCCTTTGGGGTTAGAACCAGCTTTTATCTTTTCAGGAATTAATTTAGCAATTTCGTTACTACGTGCTTGGAGTTGACTCCGCTTCGCTTCTAATTCGCGTTGTTGTTTATCTAACTCCAAAAGCGGCTGAATGTCGTAGTTTCCACCACGAGTCTCCAACCGTTCTTCTACCAATTGAGGATTTTCTCGTATTAGCCTGATATCCAGCACAGATTTGTCCTAGTCCCTAGCCTAATATTTTCTTTACAGTTAACACATCAGAATATGGTACTTCTGAGTGGTGATAAGTGCAAAAGTCAAGGGTCAAGGGTCAAGAGTTAATGCCCATTAACTCTAAAATCTTGCTGAATTGTGAATACTGAATTCTATCTTCTGAATCCTTCTCATTATGGCTTGGAAATGCGATGAAATAGCCAAATCGAGGCGACTAGCCCCACAAAATGTGCTGTCACCGTGTTCGTATTTGCCTGTACAACAAAGATATCCAAGGATTGAATAATCCGGCTAGGATCGAGTTGGGCGTAAACTCCAACACCAAATTGCGGTAGAGTTAATGACTTTGTCAGCAGAGTCCCAACAGTTGCTTGTGCCCCTAATAGAGTCAATAACATTCCTACTAAATGCACGACAACTGCAAAGCGGACAACTTGAACAGTTTCCACCTTGCGTGGGCGGTTGTTAGGATTTGATGATTCCAGTTGATTCCCAAATCTGGTGTAACGGAAAGCTAAATAAATACCTACTGCGAGGGCAATTAGCCCAGCAACTGCAAAAAAGGCACCGAACCCAGTTCCCGGATTACTACTCGTACCGCCAGTTCTTTGACTAAAAATAGCAAACAGCAAAATGCCCCCAGAAACAACACCTAGCACTAACTGGGTCCAGAAGCTAATCCAACCTGTAAGGCGAAACGCTTGGGCGATCGCTCGAAGTGAAGTGGAATCTGACATAGTGATCACCATGAGTGCTAGGGTTTAATCAATTTACTATCACATTTAGCAAACGCAATAGGAGTATTTCTAGTAAAGAAATTCCGTACTTAACACTTTTTTAAGTGTGTCTAGTATTCACAAAGCTGGAAATGAAACATGATATTTTGCCTAATCTTTAAGCAAAAACTCTAGGAGAATTACTGTCCAGCAAAGTTTTGATTAAGTTTTACATAAATACCGCATTTTCCCTTTAAAATTGCTTAGACGGTATTTTATGCTTAAGCAGTCTTCACGCTGTTGGCATTACTTGACACTAAAGACTGCAGCATAGCCGTTGCCAAATCGCTCCTCAATACAATGTCAGAAGCTTGGGTAGGGGTGCAACTATTTGTATCCCTAAGGTTGGTGCATCGGTTCCACAATTAAGTCAGCGTGGAATCTGTCTCATGTTTTTTTTGCCCTTTGGTGATCCAGCCTAGGTAACGCTATATACTTATTCCAACTAAGTAGTATTTTATACTATTTACAGGGATTGTAAGCTCAACCCTTAGGCATCTTTTAGCCATTCATTAACCATGAAACTTGAGGATATATATCACTTCTTTGAAAATCCTCCGCCAACTTACCTTTGTCAGGAGCTCGCTGTTTGTTATATCTTGTACGTTTTATTACAAGGCGAATCCTACGGAACGGAGTTGATCCAACGACTGGAAACAGAATATCCAACCTATCGGCTTTCGGATACCGTGCTTTATAGTGCGATTAAATTTCTCGAAGACCACAAAGCAATCACTGGGTATTGGAAGAAACTAGAAGGTCGCGGACGTCCTAGGCGGATGTACCAGGTGTCTCCAGAATGGCAGTCTCAAGCAGAGGAATTGGCTCGTTTGTGGCAACAGTACATAAGCGGGAGGACAAATTAGCGAATAATTAATAATGAATAAGTCACCTCCAGTAAAACACTCATAATTTGGTTTATGGATACTGCTACTTTGCCATCCACGTTACTGCTCACTTTGCTATTATTGGTTGGGCTAATTTTCTTTATTCGTGCCTCTACCAAAGACCGTACAGAAACAGAGCAACTGGTATGCGAGCAAGATGAAGCTACTTTAATGCCTCAATTGAAGGAGTATTTTCAAGCACGGTCTTACCGAGTAGCAGCGGTAGACCCGCAACAAAACCAAGTGATCTTTGAAGGCTTGGTGAGACCTAGCTGGTTTTTAGCAGTGTTCTTAACACTCTTAGCGGCTGCTGGTATTCTTTGCTTATCACTTGTTTTATCAATTCTTTTTCCCAGCCTAAGTCAGCTTTTTCTTGGGATGGTGCTGCTTTCGCCTTTGAGTGGTATGTTTTATTGGAAAAAAGTTGGAAAAATTGAAAAAGTGTCGCTGAAGGTCGAGGCAACCCAAAGCGACAAACACTCTTTAAGTAAAATAGCTGTAACTGCCCATCGAGATGAACTCATTGAGTTACGAAGGACGTTGGGATTAAAAATTTCTGAATAGTTGTATTTTTGACACTGACAAGTCGTTTCAGTATGCTAACTCGCAGAGGCATCTAGGTAGGCACTTTTCACCCCAAGCGAGTGCTGTAGTCTTGCGGCTAGGAGGGATTTCGGGGCTTAAATTCTGGTCTACGGAGAAGATAATTAGAAAATGATATTTTCTCCTTGTTAAAAATCACGTAAGTATTACATTTTTTTATATTTTTTTCAGTTGAAATACAAACTGATCAGCCATTTCTTAATTTAGAAAAACAGATCTTAATTTACAAAAACAGAATAGAGAGAGGAGGTAAAACGATTTCTGTTGCATGACCCTTCTCCACAAGCTGTAGAAAAAAGCTATATCGCTTGAAAGAGCGTGCCGAAGCTGTGCTCAGAACAAAATCGTTCTATCTCCACTCATTTGTACGTTCTTGCACTCATAATCAACTCACACAAACATAAGGCTTGCTCGGAGTTGATTGGCTGGGTCAAAATTGCTAGCCAAACACTGGTAAGTTAGCTGCATCCTTAAAAAAACATGAAACTTTGAAAAAAACTAACAATTTTGCCAGTTAATGGTTGTCATGAGTCAAACTCAAACTCTATGATGACCATTGTTAGTTCAACGACTAGCAACAGCTAATGCTTCCTGACCTGGAGGGGTTTCAAGCACTCTCAAGCTCGGAAACAAGAAGTGGTTCTCTTCAACATACTGAGCACCAAACAGCCCCTTTTCTGCCCAGAAATAACGGTCTGTTGTGTGTTCGTTTCGCTTTACAAGTAGCAAAGCGGGTGGCAAGATACCTTCAGCTTGAATAAATTTTCTTGCTGCTGTCACTGGCTTATCTTCGCCGCTTTCAATGCTAAATTGAGGTACGTGCTCCAAAATACGCCGTCCTTCTTGGCGACGACGACTTTTCCTCTTGCGTCTCCTTGCCAACCTTCGTTCCTCCTCTTACGAGCTATAGATTGTAGTGATAGCTACAAAATCCGTCGTCATTATAAAAGTTCTAGTTAAAAAATTCAAGAGTTGTTAACCTTTTGATACAAGAAAGATAAATTATTTTTTTGGATAAAAAATACAAGCAGCGAAAAATATAACTCCTAGGAACGAACCGTTAGTTGCCAGATTCAGTTAAGCTTTGTTAAATGGAAACAGCCAACTCCTGTTCGTTTTCGTCCCTCTAGTCTGTCATCTATAAGTAAGGGCTGAGAAATGTTAATGTCTGCCAGTTCTGAGTTTGTTGCTCTGTGCCGAGAGCAAATGGCACTGTTAGCCCAAGGGCTGGAAGCATCTTTGAGCGTTGTCTATTTGACACAAGAATTGATAGAGGCTTCAACAAATGAAGCTAAGCTCATTCCTGTGGTGGTTTACCCAGAAACGGCAGCAGTGGAACAGCAAAAAGCCAATAATGCTTTAGTATTGCCCATTTCAATACCTGTTCCATACTCTAATTGGGATTTAGATAGCTCAGCCTCTGCGACCTTGGAAAGAACACCGCGTTCTCGTATAGATGATACGTTCAACTTGAAAGACAAGCGCTATAACCGGAGGTTATTGAAACCAGCAGACGACTTTCCAGCTCCATCACGAGAAACTCCGACAGGAGATGCAACACCACCGCATCCGAGAAAAGAAGAAGAATATTTACTCAGAGGCGACCAACTTGTTCTACCTCTTGTCCATGAAGGTGTGATGATGGGGTTGCTAGTCACAGTCAGAGAAGACCGGGTATGGAATGAACAAGAGAGGAGTGAAATAGAACGGATTGCCCAAACCTTATCGCTCGCCGGCGTTTTGGATCAGCGTCGAGCATGGTTACACCAGCAGTTGCAGCAACAACAAATTCTGCAAGAAAAGCAGCAAGATTTACTAGATAACTTATTGCACCAGCTTCGCAACCCGTTAACAGCATTGCGAACTTTTGGTAAACTTTTGCTGAAGCGTCTCAGACCAGAAGATGCTAACCGGGAGGTAGCTAATAGTATTGTGCGAGAAAGCGATCGCCTCAAAGAATTATTACAACAGTTTGATGAAGTGATCGACCTAACAGCAGAAGATTTGGGACCAGTGGCGCTACCCCACGAAGAAGTCCTTGTAGAAGCCAACGTGCACAAAGACGCGAAAGTACCCCTCCTGTTGCCCGGTGCAGGAGACAAAGAAGTTATCTGTCCTGTGGTAGATATATTAGAACCTTTGTTAGTCTCAGCTAAAGCGATCGCTCAAGAAAGAAATTTGCAACTTATATCTGAAATTCCTCCTCACTTACCTTTAGTACGCATGAACCCCAAAGCATTACGAGAGGTACTCAGCAATATTATTGATAATGCCTTGAAATACACTCCCAGTGGCGGAAAGATTTTCATTCAAGCAGGTCAAGAAAAAGCTCATTTTCAAGGAATTGCTATCAGTGATACTGGTCCTGGTATTCCAGCACAAGATATAGAGCATCTGGGAGAGCGGCACTACCGAGGTGTTCAAGCTCAGACAGAAATTCCTGGCACAGGGTTGGGGTTATCGATTGCTAAACAGCTCATAGAGCAAATGCAGGGTGAAATACAAGTTTTCAGCCCTGCTTTAACCTCGCTTATTACATCACCTGATATGCCAGGAACAACCTTTATGATTTGGTTACCTGTTGTTGGTGGTTAGTAGTGGAGGGCTATACAGCCGATGAGACCAAACCAAATCTAAGGATAGTGAAATCTAGCTCCTTACTCCGCTTCGCATGGTAGAGAGGTCCATGTTTTCTAGAAACAATTAGTGACGGGTGTAAGGACGCTCAAAGTGGGTTTTGAATCTCTGTGCAGCAACTGCCAAACCAACTGCGCCAAGAGAAGCCAAAACCGCCACAACTTGTATCCATGAACCATCAGCAAGTATTGCCAAAGCAGCAAGGGCGATCGCCACCCCTACAGAAATTTGTTTCACTCGATTTGTCACTTGATACGCGCGAGAGCAAGAATCACACAGTTGTGTATGTTGCGATAACCTATCTAGTGGCGTTGGCTTGAAAGAATGCTCATCGGTGCCCACATCTTTAGAGGTAGAGTAGCCTTGATAGTAGGGTAAAGATGACCCGAACTTATCCAGCCACTTGTAGTACTCTACGACAAAAGTATCACTGGTTTTAAGTGGCAAAAACACTTGTTTTAAGCTTTGTCCTAACCGTTCAATTTGTGTTTTTTGTCCAATGATAAGTGGCAAATCTTCTTCTAATATTCTGTTGCGTAGCATATGATCTAGCCAACGGGGCGTCAACTTGAATTTCCAAGTCTTGAACCTACTATAATTTCTTACAAAAATTCGGCATCGACTTTTACCCATAGGTATCGAATAAAAAGCGACTCCTCCAACCACACCTTGCTGTGGAATGCCATAGCTATAACTAACGAAGTTGGGAGCGAAAAATTCTAATTGTGACCAAGGGAGATTAGGTTTGCTCATTCCTCGTAACCTTCCTCGAACTCCCTTACTAGAATTTTCAATCACTTCCATTTGCGATGGCTTGGCATTTTCTCGCTTCCCTAAAGTGCCATCATGGCTAATTTGGACATGAGCCGGGTCCATGACATTCTCAATAAAATAAAATTGGTCGTAAGGAAGGTCACGCATAACATCTGTGGTCACAAATTCCGGCTTGTCCAACTCTTCTACGATTGGAATGTTCTCATGAACAGCGGCTTCACGATCTCCCGCCCACATCCAAACAATGCCTTGACGTTCCACAACTTCAAATGATTTCACGCAAGCATTGGTAGGAATTTTGGCATCTGTTGCTAACTGGGGAATGTGCAGACATTCACCATCACTGCCGAATTGCCAACCGTGGTAGAAACACTCTATTTTCCCGTCAGTGATCTGTCCATCAGAAAGTTTGGCAGCACGGTGAGGACAACGATCCACCAGACAAACAAGCTTCCCATCATGGTTCCTAAATAAAACCAATGGTTCATCATACAAAGAGAAGCTGTAGGGTCGGTTTTTGGGTAAATCCTGCACAAAGCAAACAGGATACCAGCATTTCTTCCAGTCAAACTCTTGATTTTGCTCTGGTTGAAGCTCAGTTTTTTGTGCTTGTTCTTCTATCTTAGAATTCACTATCATAGATTAGTCCTGATTTGACTACTTATATATACTTTGTATTATTATCTAGTTATTGACAAAAGTTAAGTTTTATAATATGCCCCAGTTAGGATTCTTGAAAGCAACTGAAGCTAGAAGAATTTTACTTCCATATTATTTAGATGTGAGCAAAAGCAAGTTATGCGCCTAGAGGATAGGAGTGGGAAAAAAGCTTGTAACTGTGCTGTTGGATACGGAAGTTTTTCTTAGTCGTCAGTGGTTGATGAAAACTTGAAAGCTGGTAGTGAATACGCCATTGGAAGTGTGCACACTCTCGAGAATGAAATTGCATCGTGTAACCTATCTAGATTTTGTGGGTCATTGGTAAATGCTTATCGGTAGTTGATAAGATTTTGAACTATTACCCAATTACTTTCCTCAGTCCCAGATTAACTAGAGTCAGTAAGGAAAAGGCATGGCAAAAAGTGACAAAATAAATTTCTCGACCCCAAGTGGTTTTACAGAATTCCTTCCAAGCGAAAAGCGATTGGAATTGTATTTGCTAGATACCATCCGGAGAGTTTTTGAAAGCTATGGATTTACACCCATCGAAACTCCTGCAGTAGAACGGTTGGAGGTTCTGCAAGCCAAAGGTAATCAGGGCGACAACATTATTTATGGTATTCATCCTATCCTGCCACCAAATCGGCAAGCAGAAAAGGATAAAGCGGGTGAAACAGGTTCAGAAGCTAGAGCTTTAAAATTTGACCAAACAGTTCCCCTTGCGGCGTATATTGCTCGTCACCTGAATGATTTGACCTTTCCCTTTGCCCGTTATCAAATGGATGTGGTTTTTCGTGGAGAAAGAGCAAAAGATGGTCGTTACCGTCAATTCCGTCAGTGCGATATTGATGTTGTTGGTCGTCGTGAACTAAGTTTACTCTACGATGCTCAGATGCCTGCTATTATCACCGAAATTTTTGACGCAGTTCATATCGGTGATTTTCTGATTCGCATGAACAATCGCAAAATTCTCACTGGTTTTTTTAAGTCTGTCGGGGTTGAGGAAAGCAAAATCAAATCTTGTATTGGCATTATTGATACATTGGAAAAAGTTGGTGAAAGTAAAGTCATACAGGATTTAGAAAAAGAAGGTATTTTAGCAGAACCGACTCAGAAAATTATCGACTTTGTTAATATTGATGGTACGGTTGATGAGGTACTTGATAAGCTCAAGTACTTAGCTGAAACTGTGCCTGAAGCTGAGGAATTTCGTCTTGGAGTGACAGAGTTAGAAACAGTGATTTCTGGAGTTCGTAATCTTGGAGTTCCTGAAAATCGTTTCTGTATTGACTTATCTATTGCTCGCGGTCTTGATTATTATACTGGTACAGTATACGAAACAACCTTAATAGGGCATGAAGCCTTGGGCAGTATTTGTTCTGGCGGAAGGTATGAAGAATTAGTAGGAACATTTTTGGGTGAAAAAATGCCTGGTGTAGGCATTTCTATTGGCTTAACTCGCTTAATTAGTCGATTACTGAAAGCGGGTATTCTGACTTCCTTCGCCGCCACTCCAGCGCAAGTGATGGTGGTGAATATGCAAGATGATTTAATGCCAATTTATTTAAATGTGTCTCAAAAATTACGTAAAGCTGGAATTAATGTCATTACGAGTTTTGAGCAGCGACCTTTGGGCAAACAATTCCAACAGGCGGAAAAACAAGGAATTCAATTTTGCGTCATTATTGGTTCAGAGGAAGCAGCAGCACAAAAATCTGCTCTCAAAGATTTGACAACACGGGAGCAAGTGGAAGTTCCACTAGAAAATTTGGCTGAGGAAATTAAAACAAGACTCACTTAATTTTTGGTTCCCTGGCGAAGCCAGGGAATGTCAAAAATTTTAATCAGATATTATGCTGATCCCACTGTTATGACATGGTAATGTAGACCCAAATGAGTTTTACAGGGTGTCACCATGGCAGAGGAGCCACAAAAGACTTTAAAAGTTGCTCATAAAGCATTTGAACACTTCCAGCATGGTTTAGCAACAGGAGAATGGAACCAGTTTTTCGATATGCTAACAGAGGACTTTAGCTTCTGGTTTCCAATGGGCAAATTCCATGGGTTAAATGAGGGAAAAGAAAAAGCCAGAGAATTTTTCCAATATGTTTCTCAAGCTTATAAAAACGGACTATTTGTCACATTAGACCGCGTTACCAGTAATGAGACAACAGTTGTTTTTGAGTTTCGAGATGAGGGAATGTTGTTCGGAGAACTTTACAAAAATCGAGTCGCAGTTTCCTTTGATGTGCGAGGAGACAAAATTTGCGGCTATAGAGAGTATTTTGGCAGTGATGGCAAATCAAATTGAAGCCGTCCTACGTTAGTTTTTCTCAGCATTTTTTTGATTAAGTTCTCTACTTTTAGCCTCTGCTTCCTTATAAGCTTCTAAATAATCCTTGCCACCTAACATGACATCTCCGTAATACTCGTAAGGTGGATCACCATAAATTGGTAATGGGTCATCTTCAGGATAATCTTCTTTTGATTCTTCCAGAATCGCTTTCAGTTTTTTTACGGTTAAACGTTGTGCCGTAAAGTACCAAACTTCTTGGGCATTCTTGTTCAGGTGCGGTAGTGTTGGATCGACGATACTATTTTCTAGTTCAATCCAACCGTGTTCAATAGGTTTATATGGCTTACCAGCAAAAGCTAGAAAGCCCTGTACATAGATTGCTCCCTCAGTCGCCAATGCTGCTTTGTAAGCATTATCAAACGGGGTTTTAGCCTTGCTTTTGATGCGTTGGGCGATTTCTACAGAAAGCGCTTCATCCAATGGTTTGTTCATCGATAGCGATGATTAAGCAGCAACAACAACATACTAGCACTTGTCCTTGTCTTGACACCCATCTCCACAACTGATTCAGGGTTCTTAACATCTGTTCAACTGACAGCGAGCGGATTTCTGTCGTGCAAAGATTTTTAAAATGAGTATGAGTAGCATAGAAAGTGTGGTTTTAAGATTTCTTGCCATAACCTAAACTCATCCAAAATCTCACCCAAAATCTCACATTTAAAACATTTAAATTGCTATGACTCCACAAACAGTATCTGTGCCAGAAGTTTATCAAGGTCAGTTTGGAGAATTTACAATTAATCAGGGCGATCGCACTGGTGTCATCATCTACCGTACTGGGTTAACAATAGCAGCACTTAGTTTTGCCATAGGCAGCGCTTTGATTTTGCTCAACAATAATCCAGATGCACTCAAAGCCTTAACGCCTTTGTATGTCTGTTTCAGTCTTGCTCTTGGTGTCAGTTTACTCACCATCCATATATACATGGCTTTTCTGCACCGACTTTTGCAACTTTTTTGGATTATTGGCAGTATAACAGCAGTTATCTTGGCATTCTCTAGCACTGAACCTTTAGCTGTAACTATTTACACTCAACCACTCAGCTTGTTGGGAATAGGCTTTACCTTTGCAGCTTTGACAGGGATTTATTTTAAAGAAGCATTTTGCTTTAATCGCCTAGAAACCAAGATACTGACACCCATAGTGCCGTTACTGCTGCTAGGGCATATGCTTGGAATTCTACCAGTACAGGGAGAAAAGATTTTATTGGGACTGTGGGCAATTTTGTTTGTGGTGTTTGCCCTACGTAAAGTCGTGCAAGCAATTCCTCCGGATATTGGTGATAAGTCTGTGTTTGCTTATTTGAAAGCAAAACATTGATTTAGGGCGTAAAAGGAGCTTAATGCCCCAAAAGAACCACAAAAACTCAAAAATGCCAAAAATCCGGCTTATCAAACGCCAAGAAATGTGGACACTGACAGTTCAGGGATGGGTGAGTGCAATCTTCAGTGGCGCTCTTTTCATGATGTTCACCGTGACTCATATACACCCATTTCTGGCTATCACTTCCCCTATTAAGGCAGATGCATTGGTTGTTGAAGGATGGTTAACAGACGAAGCACTACAACAAGCGGTTGCCGAATTTTCCACAGGTTCCTATCGCCAAATTTTTACCACAGGCGGTCCGGTGGAAAGAGGGTATTATCTGGTTGAACACAAGAATTATGCCGAAATTGCTGCAGCCACTTTAAAAAAATTGGGTGTGCAAGAAGAAAAGTTGGTGGTTGTTCCTGCACCGCGTGCAATTAGGGATCGTACTCTCGCATCTGCTACGGCATTTCGTCAATGGCTATCAACTTCAAATGAACCGTTAGAATCAATAAATTTGTTTACAAATGATGCCCATGCTCGTAGAAGCTGGCTGATATACAAACAAATCTTGGCTCCCAAAATTAAGGTGGGTGTCATTGCTGCCAACCCCTCAGATTACAATCCCAAAAAATGGTGGGTTTCTAGTGAAGGTGTGCGGACAGTGATTTCTGAAACGATTGCTTATACTTATGCGTTATTTGTAAATTGGAGAGCTTGAAGAAGTTTTGCTTTTCCAATCTGGGAATAATAAACCCAGAAGATATGAGGATAAACTATTGGAGCAAGAACGTGCATACTGGCTAGCTTGGTCGCAAATTTCTGGAGTTGGTCCCGTCTTACTACAACGGTTGCAGCAGCATTTTGGTACACTAGGAGCAGCGTGGGAAGCTCTGCCTGCTCAATTAGGAAAAGTCGAAGGTTTTGGTTTTCAAACGCTGCAAAAGGTCGTGCAACAACGTTCTCGTTTGCATCCTGAACAATTCCTAGAGCAACACCAAGAGCAAAACCCACATTTTTGGACACCAGCAGATGCAGACTATCCTCGATTACTCATGGAAATTCCTAGTCCACCACCCGTTGTGTACTATCGTGGTGAAGTAGATCTGCAAGAAAATCTTGGACAAAAACAACTCGTTGCGATCGTAGGGACACGTCAACCCTCAGAGTATGGTATCCGATGGACTCGTCTTATTAGTGCAGCTTTGGTGAAAAATGGGTTTACTGTTGTTTCTGGTTTGGCAGAGGGAATTGATACTGAAAGTCACGGTGCGACTGTGAAAGCTGGAGGACGCACCATAGCAGTTTTAGGTACTGGTGTAGATATTGTCTATCCATCCAAAAATCTAGAACTGTACAAGCAGATTTTAACTGCTGGGTTGGTTGTGAGTGAGTATCCAGCCAAAACACCACCGGATCGCACTCACTTTCCCCGTCGCAACAGAATTATTGCAGGTATGAGTCGTGCTGTGCTAGTGATGGAAGCACCGCTAAAATCGGGTGCTTTAATTACTGCAAATTACGCAAATGATTTTGGACGAGATGTCTATGTTTTGCCAGGAAGGCTAGATGATCATCCATCTCAAGGGTGTTTAAAATTACTCAGCCAAGGCGCAGTTCCCATTCTCAAGGAATTAGACGAACTCTTAAAAATGCTGGGAGCAATACCTCAACTCGATTCTGTTGAAGCGTCTCCATCACCACAGCAGTTGACTTTGCCAGATTTATCACCAGAACTTCAACGGGTTATGGATGTGATCGCTTCAGAATCTTTAGCCTTTGATTTTATTGTCCAACAAACGGGCATGAGTGCAGGTGCAGTTTCCAGCGCTTTGTTGCAGTTGGAATTGATGGGTTTGGTATCTCAATTACCTGGGATGCGGTATCAGCGTTGCTCGTAGTATTTTGGGATTTTAAAACAGAGTCAATCTTGAGGTTTGGGGTGTTTAGAGTCTCGGCTTCAGATGATTTGGAACGAAAATTTCGCGTTGCATATTTGCGGGATGATATTATTTTCTCTCTCTATCAGAAAAATTTTCTTCGCGTACTTTGCGTCTTTGCGGTTCATTTTTCATCCTGACTTTATGCAACCCCGAAAATTTTACTACTGCATCAATTTCTGGCGTTACCGTCTTTCATCTTACAGTAGCTTGTAAATACGGGACGAACAGATTATTAACCCTAAACTTTATAACAGAATATATTACAAGTAATCTCCAATGTCCCTAGTTGTTAATGTTCTAGCTTTTCTTAGCATTAACTCCTCACTCTTCTCCAAAGCAGGAAGAATGATTGCCTTTTTGAATCCTTTCACTAGATTCTCTACAGAATCGTAAATTAGTGTATTTAACACCCAGTCATGTTTATTTTTAAGGTCTCGAAACATTGAAAATGGTTCCTCTCCTTCCTGAAGGATGGGAACAAAAGGAATCATGTAGCTTGGCACTGTAGCTTGAAGTTCAAGAGGACTTGACTTTGGATTTGTGATGTCTGCCACGATAAAGCGGCACATTCCACAGAGGGTCACAATTGTTTCCGTAAAGTCTCTATCCTTTGGACGGTCGAAATCAAACATCAATGGTACGAAATTGTGCTGTCGCAGTGCATCTCGTACTGCATCTAAAATTAACTTACGCTCCGGAGTAAATCGCCCTAATATCAACACTGCCCTAGAAGTGATTGTATCAATTACATCACGAATTTTTTTGTTATCTAGAAGTAGATATACAAATTGAGCAACTTCAAGATTATCAACTGTAATACTAGGGGCATCTTTAGGTGTAATAACTAGGTCTGATTGTTTTGCTCCATCTAATTTTAAGTCCCAGGCGGATACTCCCCAAATTGAGCTGCCTGTAAGGTCTGCATTCTCAAAATTTGTGTTAACTAAACGGGTGCCCATGAGGTTTGCCTCTCGCAAATCAGCATTACAGAAGTTAGTCCTAGTGAGATCTGCTGCACCTAGATCTGCCTGATAAAATGTTGCTCCAGTACAATCTGCTTTGGTAAGATTTGCCTGGTGAAGACCAGCGAAGTAAAGGTTGGCTTTGCAAAGATTTGCTTTACTCAAATCGGCTGCATCAAGGTAAACCCCCTGAAGATTTGCTCCAGTTAAGTCTGCTTCAGTTAAGATTGCTCCATCAAGATAACCTGAAGAGATATCTGCTTGAGACAAGTCCACCGCTCTGAGGTTTGTTTTTCCAAGATCGGCTTTTCTTAAATCAAATCCTCTGAGATTTCTTCGCTTAAGAGGGTTTATCTGATGTGAATCCATCTCAGTTAACTGAGCACCTCTTAAATCAGGCACTACATCCGGTTCCCTTTGTCGCCATTCATTCCAGAAGTCTTTCCCTTTGTTGAGAATTTGCAAATGTTCCTCTTTCATTATCTGTATAGTTGCTTATAAGAATCTAAACCTGTGTCTCTGGTCCCTTATCTCCATATGCCATACCATTAGCCTCAGCATAACGATTCATAAATCTCATAAATCGTTCCCAATGCTCATCCTGCTCAATATCAAATTTACACTCTACACGCTGCAATTCGTCGCCTTCATCGCCCCCAAAAATAAATTTTGTAGAAGATGGAGTCACGCGCATTTCACCCTCTTCGTCAGTTAAAAGCATGGAATTCAAAGATTGTTTGGTGAAGCTGTTGAATTTTTCCAAAGCTTTTAATTGATTGAATGTCATCAAGACAATGCGTTTCCCAGAACTAGGATTGCGCCGCAAGCTAACATTGCCGAGTTCTTCAAAAATGCCAGCAAAAAATTGGATTGAAGGTGTAGTAGATGTCATGAAAAAGGAAAATTTGTTTCTGGTAAATTTATCTTTGGTATGGATAGTAAGACTGTGGATTCATCACAGGAGGTTGATAATTGGTTGTAGGCATTGTGTTGCCCATGTTGTTAGGTAAAGGCATGGTGCCTGGAGACTGATAACCTGTTGTAGGCATTGTGTTGACCATGTTGTTAGGTAAAGGCATGGTGCCTGGTGACTGATAACCTGTTGTGGGCATTGTGCTACCCATGTTGTTGGGTAAAGGCATGGTGCCTGGTGACTGATAACCTGTTGTTGGTACAGTGCTTCCTGTGCCGTTTGGTATGGTAGTTGTTGGTACAGTGCTTCCTGTACCGTTTGGTATGACAGTTGTTTGGCTAAACTGTTGGTAAGCTGCACGAGAAATTGAGCCGATGAGCTTTTCGGCACGGGAGTCGTTATTAGGACGCTGTACCATGACAGATACTATGTAACGCTTGCCAGTGGGCATATCAACGACACCCGCATCTGCTAACGTTGTGCCAATATCACCTGTTTTGTGGGCAATGGTTGCACCTTGTCCTAAACCAGTTGGTAGAAGATGATTTCTCACAGTGCGACGCATAATATCCAGCATGCGATCGCGCGATGGCATACTTACCAAATTCCCTTTACTCACCATCGCCATCAAATTTCCCAACTCCTTGGGACTTGTGGTGTTTGTCCCTTGCAAATCGGGAAGTGGACTGCGAATGGCAGTGGTTGTCAAACCCCAACTGCGGAAACGCTGATTTAGTGATTCAATTCCACCTAAGCGAGTCATCAGCATATTTGTTGCGGTGTTGTCGCTGATTGTCATCATCTTAGTTGCCACTTCCATCACATTGAACTGAGTTCCTGCTGGTTTGTATTGCATATCCCCAGAACCACCAACAATCATTTCCTTCTGCATGGTCAGTGTTTCATCAAGGCGAATTTTGCCAGCATCTACATCTTGGAAAAAGGCTACAAGAATCGGAATCTTAATCGTGCTAGCAGCAGAAAAACTAGAAGAGCCATTGATATCAACATAACTCCCATTGTCCAAATCAACCAAGAAAACTCCTGGTGTGAGATTTGGATTTGCTGCTGCCAAATTTTGCACAACAGTTTTTAAAGAAGAAATTTCTTGAGTTAACAATAACCCAGAAGCAGATCCAGCAGGATTTTGGGTCGATTGTGGCTGGGTTTGCCCAACCGTCGTCTCGGGTGATGCTCCCCCTGTTGTGGCGATACGGGTTGCCGGATCTAAGACTGATAGCGCCGTGCCTACAATTGCACCAATACCCACTCCCACAATAAGCAACCGTAGGGCATACAAAAATGTTTTTGCCATCGGCTTTAACCGCGTTTTTCGGGATGAGCTAGCTTTTTTTAGCAACGGCTGCTTTCGCACTCGGATGTTCTTGACCTGTACTGTATTTGGGTTGTAGGGTGGAATTCTCCCTTTGGTTGTGGGAATCGGTTTGACTGCTGAGGCGACTACCCCCGGTCGCTTTGTAGGTACAGTTGTAAGGGTGAGGGGAGGAATGGATTTTAGACGTGTAGGCGCTGTTCTTTTGTGGGAGGCTTGCTGCTGTTTTGTCACTTCATTTGGTCCCAGCTTTTGGACTTTGCGCTTCACTGGGGGACGGTTGGCGGGTTGACGCCGCGAAACAGTTTTTATAACGGTTCTTGTTTGCATAAAAAGTGTATAGCCTACAACATTTTTATAAAATCTTTACCCTTAACACCGAGGTAATTTTTTTATCAATCCCTGCCAAGGATGAAAACAACTTTTCTCGAGCAGATTCCCTAACCCACTATTTAAATTGGCTTCTCAAACACTTTGTGAATGAAATTAATTTTTGCTTGCCCATAGCATTTTTGAATTTAGTTTAAGCCATAATTAAATGTTTTGGGAGAAGGATTGAGTCTATAGTAACCGATGAATCATTGCCCTTCACAATTGTTCCGATTCTCTAGTGCCCATTCTACCTGACGTAAAATACCTCGCAACATAGCAACTTCTTTAGTTTGTAACTGAGCGCGATTATACAGTTGTCGGAATTTTTCCATCCGGCTGGTTGCCGTATGAGGATAAAGATACCCAATCTTGAGTAGTAATGATTCTAGCTGTTGGTAGTATTCTTCCAAGATGTCCAAAGGTACAGACTCAGTAGAAGACACGGGGACAAATTTCTCCGCGTCCTCTTGTCCCCCCTTCTCCGCGTCTTCTTTGTCCGTGTGACTTTGTGCTAATTCATAACAGCAAATTGCTACAGCAGTCGCCAGATTCAACGATGGATAGCCAGAACTTGTAGGAATGCGAATAAACCGCTGAGCATAATTTAATTCTTCGTTACTCAATCCCCGGTCTTCCCTACCAAAAATGAGCGCGGCTGGCTGTTGTGGTTCTTCGAGTAACCAAGGTAGTGCTGTGCGAGGGTTTTCTAAGGGTGCTTCCCAGTCACGAACACGAGCTGTCGTGGCGATCGCCCGCGTACATCCTTGCAATGCTTCTGGCAATGTCGCCACTGATACCGCTGATTCTAAAATATCTTTAGCGTGAACTGCCATCTGAAGTGCTTGGTGTGAGCGTGGTTCACACTGAGGGTTGACCAGTACCAGATGATGTAACCCAAAATTTTTCATCACCCGTGCTATCGACCCCACATTCATTGGACCTGCTGGCTCCACTAAAATAATTCTTAACCCAGCCAATCCCATTTTTTGCCTCACATATCGCCGAAAAGTATTTCTGTCATCATTGTAACTGTGCAGGGGAATGCACTATTTTTTGCTGCGGATATTGGTATCATATCCAAAAATTAAGATGCCACTGCACATACAAATGAAAATATCCCAGAAACTTTGGTTTCATAAAGCATTCAGGATGACTGTGATTGTACTACTAGTGCTGGGGCTGTCGTTCGTGGGGCTTGCAACCTACACCGTCAGGCAATCATTTCCAATAGAAAGTGGCACAATTCAAATACCAGGGCTGCGGGCTGAGGTGAAAATTGAGCGCGATCGCTGGGGAATTCCGCACATTTACGCGACCAACTCCCACGATCTATTTCTGGCGCAGGGTTATGTCCACGCGCAAGACCGTTTTTGGCAAATGGACTTTTGGCGACACATTGGTTCGGGGCGACTTGCAGAAATATTTGGTTCCTCCCAAGCGGAGACAGACAAATATCTGCGGACGCTGGGGTGGGCAAGGGTGGCGCAGCAAGAACTGAGTCAACTCGATACAGAGATGAAGGCAAACCTGGAAGCTTACGCTGAGGGTGTGAATGCCTATCTGCAAGAGCGCCAAGGTGTTTCTCTGAGCTTGGAATATGGGGTGCTGCAATTTCTCAATCCTGGCTACAAACCAGAACCTTGGCAACCCCTACATTCTCTCACGTAGGGCAAGGTGATGGCTTACGATCTTGGCAGAAACCTTGATAGTGAAATTGAACGTACTATCTTGCTCAAAACCCTGACTCCTGCTCAGGTAGAAGAACTCTTCCCACCTTACCCTAAAGATTTACCAGTGATTTTGCCTGAGTTCCAGATGCAGTCATTTGATGACGCACAGCAGGAGAGACGCAAAGATGTGGAGAGGGAAAATGTCTTTGTATCAGCAAAGTTCCCCATTGCTTCCGCGTTAGAGTCAATAAACACGCCACGCAAGGCTCTAGAACAACTTTTAGGTTCTACTGGAGTGGGTATTGGTTCAAATAGCTGGGTGATATCTGGTCAGCGCACGACTACAGGCAAACCTATCTTGGCGAATGACCCCCACTTGAATGTGCAAATGCCCTCTATTTGGTATGAGGTTGGTTTGCACTGTACACCAAAGGGTGCGGATTGTCCTTACAACGTGACTGGCTTTTCCTTTGCTGGAATGCTGGGGGTGATTGTCGGTCATAGCGATTGCCACACTCCAGACTTTATTGAGTATATCTGAGACACTAGTTCATAAGATTTAAAACTTTCCTCATCCTTAAGTGTGAGATAATATATTAGCAACTATCATAAGTAAGAAAAATCGTCAATCCTAAGTGTTAATCAGCAGATAGCAGCAAGGAAAGAGTAATTACAGTTATGTAATTTATCATCCTTGGCTATTGTCCGCCAAGTCTTCAACCGACTTCCAGCTTATGGAGGGCAAGCCCATGCAGGATCAGGACAAGACAAAACAACAGTTGGTGGATGAAATTGCTCTCCTACAACAGGAACTGGCAAGCTACAAGACTCAGAAGCAAACATTAGAGGAAATTTACTTTCAGGCGCATCTGCTCAATTGCATTGAGCAGGCTGTTATCGCCACCGACGTACATGGAACCATCACTTATTGGAATCAATTTGCCGAAACTCTCTACGGTTGGTCTGCCTGTGAGGCAGTAGGTCGTCATCTTGTAGAAATCACTCCCACTGAAACTTCCCGACCCCAAGCGGCGACTATTATGTCCTGTTTACAGCGGGGTGAAAGCTCCTCAGGAGAAATCCTTGTCAAGCGCAAGGATGGTACTTCCTTTGTGGCGCTAGTCACACGCTCCCCAATATACAATGATAAGGGGGATTTCGTTGGGATTGTTAGGATTTCCTCTGATATGACTCAACCCAAGCAGGCAACTGAACTTGGCGAACGCAAGCACGCCAAATCTGCTAGACAGCTACACTTGGGGATAGCCAACTTTGAGGAGATTACCGAGCACAAATGTGCCGAAAGGAATCCTTCCGGAGAAAGTATCACTCTGTGCCATTGTCAACAAGCTGAAGCTGCGTTGCGTCAGAGTGAAGCTCGGTATCACACTATTCGTGAACTGACCTCTGATTTCATCTATTCCTGCGCCGTCATGCCAGAAGGTGCTTTCATTAATGAATGGGCAACACGGTATCTGAGTCAGATAACAGGATATACCATTGAGGAGTTACCCGAAGGTGACGGTTGGTTAGCTGTCGTTTATCTCGATGATTTACCAGCCGTACGTCAGTTTATTCATGACCTGCTGGTAAATCGCCAACCCAGGTCGCTGGAGTATCGAATTATCACCAAACAAGGAGAAATTCGTTGGATTCGCGATCGCATTCAACCCATCTGGGATAAAGCTGTTGGTCGAATCGTGGAATTTCTGGGTGCTGTAGAAGATATTACTAAGCGAAAACGCGCTGAAGAAGACCTGCGACGGTACGAGCGGATTGTGTCAGCGGCTCCCGATGGTATTGCCCTACTAGATTGCAAAGCTATTTATCA
The DNA here is from genome assembly GCA_002163975.1 of Nostocales cyanobacterium HT-58-2. Classification (GTDB taxonomy): domain Bacteria; phylum Cyanobacteriota; class Cyanobacteriia; order Cyanobacteriales; family Nostocaceae; genus HT-58-2. The sequence continues at coordinate 2,797,134 of CP019636.1, forward strand.
GGTCGTCAACCAAACCTATTTGGATTGGAATTTAAAGCGTTACGACGACATTGTTGGGCATTCAGTGAGTGAGCTCTTGGGTGAAGAAGCCTTTAATACCGTTGTCAAGCCACTTTTAGAGCGCTGTCTGGCAGGAGAAATCATTCGCCACGAAACGTGGTTCAACTATGCAGATGGACATCAGCGGTTCGTTGGGATAACCTATGCCCCCTATGTGGAGACGAATGGTACGATTTCCGGTGTGGTTGTCACCAGCCGCGATTTGACTCAACTCAAACGTGCCGAAGCAGCTTTGAGACAAACTCAGGAAACCGCACAGCGACAACTGGCAGAGATTGAAACCATCTATGCCACGACTCCGATTGGATTGTGCTTTGTTGATCTCAATCTTCGGTATGTTCGCCTCAACGAGCGCTTAGCTGAGATAAACGGTTTGCCAGTGGCAAATCACATCGGGCGCACTGTACGGGAGGTTCTGCCAGAACTCGCCGACGAACTGGAATCCACCTATCAACAGGTGATAAAATCTGGTTTACCTATCTTGGATCTGGAAGTTCACGGTACGACACCCGCACAACCAGATCTCGAACGGGATTGGTTGACTAGCTATTACCCGCTCATAGACAGTGATGGTCGCATCCTTGGGGTTAATGTGATGGTGCAGGACATCACAGAGCGCAAACAGCTCGAACGAGCACTGCAAGCCTCAGAAGCGAAGTTGAGCGACATTCTTAATAGTGCGATCGCCTCAATTCACAGTACACGAGTTTATGCTGAGCAAGACAGGCTGAGATATGAACATCATTACACCTCCGCTGGTTGTGAGGTAGTTTTTGGTTACACGCCTGCAGAATTTCAGGCAGATCCATCGGTCCGGTGGTCACGAGTGCTGAGCGAGGATTTGGAGAGAGTACTGCCGCTTATCAATGAGGCAATTTGTGCTGAGCGTACCATCACGTTTGAGTATCGATTCTACCACTGCAAGAATAACTCCCTCCGCTGGATTTCAGTCAATTTGACCTCCCGGTGGAATCAAGCAGCTGATTGCTGGATAGTGACATCAATTGAGACAGACATTACTAATCGCAAGCAAGCCGAAGCAGCCTTGCGTCAGAGTGAAGAGCGATTCCGCAGCATCTTTGAGAATGCTGGGATTGGAATTCTTCTGACCAGCGAGGAGCATCACAAGCTAGAACAAACCAATCCGTTCTTTCAAAAATTACTGGGGTACAGTGCAGAGGAACTGGCGAACCTGGATTACACAGACATTACCCATCCAGAAGATCTAACAAGCCAACAAGTACTGGTACAAGAGTGTTATGCTGGGATGCGTGACGGTTATCAGCTAGAGAAACGATACATTCGCAAAGATGGGGAGATCATTTGGATTAAACTAACAGTCTCACTCGTTCGTGATACTGCCGGACACCTCCAGTTTGCTGTCTCACTGGTTGAAGATATCACTGCTCGCAAACAAGCCGAGCAACAGATCAAATTTCAGGCGAACCTACTGAATCAAGTCTGCAATGCGGTGATTTGCACAGATCAGGAGGGACGGATTATCTACTGGAATCGCTTTGCCAAAACCCTCTACCAGTGGGCGGCTGATGAGGTCATGGGTAGAACCATCCTCGAAGTTTTGACGCCTCCGGGTCAGCAACAACTGCTAGCCGAAAAGTTTGCATATCTACAGCAAAAGCATCAAGCTAAAGGGGAGATTCTCTTGCAACGCAAAGATGGCAGTGTTATTCCTGTATGGATATCTACGGTCGCTATTCGTGATGACCGGGGAGAAGTCATCGGCTTTGTAGGAGTTTCCTTCGACATTAGCGAACGCAAGCAGGCGGAACAGAAAATCCGTGAACAAGCAGCTCTTTTAGATATTACAAGCGACGCGATCGCCGTTCGCGATCTACAGCACCAGATCCTATTCTGGAACCAAGGAGCTGAGCGACTTTACGGTTGGACAGCAACAGAAGCACTGGGCAAGAATGCCAACCAGCTTTTGTATAAAGACGCGTCGCCGCCACTTGAAGTTGTTGAGCAAGCCTTAGTTGAGAAGGGTGAGTGGCAGGGCGAGTTTCATCAGCTCACTAAAGACGGAAAAGAAATCATTGTAGCTAGTCGGTGGACACGCATATACAACTCACAGGGTCTGCCAACCTCGATTCTGATTGTCAATACCGATATTACAGAGAAAAAACAGCTCGAAGCTCAGTTCCTGCGAGCCCAGCGAATGGAGAGCATTGGCAACCTGGCAAGTGGCATTGCCCACGACCTGAACAATCTGCTGGCGCCAATTCTGCTGTCTGCTCAACTTCTGCTGATGAAAATTTCTGACGAACGTACTCAGCAACTGCTAAAGATAGTGGAAACTAACGCTAAACGCGGAGCCGATGTGGTTAAACAAGTGCTGTCGTTTGCGCGTGGAGTCGAAGGCGATCGCACGGTTGTGCAAGTCAACCAACTGATTGCGGAAATCCAACAGGTTGTTATAGAGACATTCCCAAAATCAATTGAACTTGACACAGACATAGCACCAGGGCTTTGGCCTGTTTCTGGAGATGGTACACAACTGCATCAGGTGCTAATGAATCTCTGTGTGAATGCCCGCGATGCTATGCCGAATGGTGGTACCTTGAGTCTATTGGCTGAAAATCTGATAGTGGATGACCACTATGTTTGGATGAATCCTGAAGCTCAGGTAGGTTCCTATGTAGTCTTGACTGTGACCGACACTGGAACTGGCATACCGCCTGAGATTATCAACAAAGTGTTTAAACCTTTTTTTACGACCAAAGAGCCAGGTCAAGGCACAGGGCTGGGTCTGGCAACTGTTCTCGGCATTATCAAAAATCATGGTGGTTTTGTGCAACTGTCCAGTCAAGTGGGCAGAGGAACCCAGTTTCAGGTTTACTTGCCAGCAGTTCAGATTGGGGAACTTCGGCCAGTCGAAGAGCTGGAACCACCATCAGGGAACGGGGAATTGGTTCTAGTGATTGATGACGAAGCTGCTATTTGTGAGATCACGAAAACCTCTCTAGAAACTTACGGTTATCAGGTCTTAACTGCTAGCGATGGAATTGAAGCAGTCGCCCTGTATGCTCTACACAAAAATAAGATCCGCCTGGTGGTGACGGATATTATGATGCCATCAATGGATGGAATAACAGCGATTCGCACCTTACAAAAAATCAACCCACAGGTCAAAATTATTGCCATCAGCGGTCTGCCTGCCAATGAACAGGTTGCGGAACTTACACACACTGGTGTCAAAGCGTTTTTGTTGAAACCCTACACAGCTAAGGATCTACTCCATACCTTGCACCAAATCCTCACCCAGGAAAGCACTTTGTGAATTTCTCACCCTAGCTTGAAAAAGCACTCAGTGCGGGGAGCAGAGGAGATGAGAAATTTTTCATCTTAATGATGTCGTTACGACTTAATCCTTTACCTGTTGCTTTGTAAGTTTCACTGGTTAAGTTAAGCGCAAAGTTGTAAAACCAACGTACACATCCAAACGACTTGGTAAGCAATACTGCTTGCTCACCAGTCGGATAGATTCTGTACTTATAGGCTTTAACTCCCTACTTATAACTATTCTGCGTTCAGGATTTTGGGCACTTTGAAAAAGTCACCTTCTTGTTCAGGTGCACTTTGAAGAATCTCTTCACGGTCAGGATAGGGTTGTAATTCGTCTGGTCGTGTGACATTGCTCACATCAATTGCCCGGGCTGTTGGGGGGACATTACTAACGTCCAATTCACTCAATTGTTCAAAATAATCAAGAATACTTCCCAACTGAGTTGTAAATTTCTCTTCTTCTTCAGGTGTCAACTCTAAACGAGCAAGATGAGCTACTTTGCGAACTTGTTCACGGTCAATCATGGTTAAGTCAAGGGTCAAGGGTCAAGGGGAGCGTAAGCTCCAGGAGGGGAGCCACTGCGTTGGGGAGCCAGCGCCGTGCGGAGGTTCCCTCCGTTGAGGCGACTGGCGTCGGCTCTGCCGACTTGTAGCAAGTGGCGTTTTCCCTCCGCAGGCGACTGGCGTTCAAAAGTCAAGAGTCAAAAGTTAAAAATTATTAGCTCATCACTAAGGACTAATGACTCATGACTAATGAGTAACGACTATAACAATACGTCAATCTGAGAACGCCCGGTTGTTTTCAGCCAGTTTTGAGCTTCAATGTAGTTGTTTGGAGCCATGCGAATAGCTCTCATCCAATAATCGGCGGCTTGATCGAACAGTGCTTCTCCCAAATCGTCGTCTCCTGCTTCCTTCGCCTTTTCTCCCTGATAGTGGAAAATGACAGCGATGTTGTTCAAGGCTTGGGGAAGACGTGGATTGCACTCTAGTGCTTGGTGATATAACTCTAAAGCCTTTTCGTGGTCACCGTTGCTTGCATGAATTAGCCCCATATTGTAAAGGATATAGCTGCGATCGTTGGGGTCTTCCTCTAGTGTGAGGGCTTCTTTGTAGTTTTCCAAAGCTTCGGCGTATTCTCCATCTGCCTGTGCTGACATACCATCTCGGTAATAAGCAAAAGCTTCTTTGGCTCGTTTATTGGCTGGCAGAATCTTCAGAATGATATCCGCCATAACTGTAAAGGTTTTGTCAATAAAGTTATCGTTTCTCTGAGTTCTTGGCATAGGGGCTTACGTGGGAGGTTTGCCACAATCATCACATTGACTGGGTTCATAGCAAGTGCTTAAGCGCTCACTACAAGCTAATTTGACACTCCTCGGACTTCAGGACGAGGATTCTTGCTTCTTCGGGAGACCCAGAACACCCCAAGGTTGCCCATACGGCAATGTTCCAGATGACTTTACCCTCTGCAAGCTTCTTGACCGTGTGCCCCACGGCTGCACCAAAAAATTCATCGCTCTAAAAGCAAAATTTATCTGTTGGAAACACCGCCCATTACGAGACAGGTTCCTCCTCACCCGAGCGAGACTCTGCCTGTGTTGCGGATATACCTACTTTATCAAAAGCTATTCTACAAGGACGGGGCTTTAAACCCAATTTTTCGATAACTGATTAGCCGCTCAATTGAGAGCTACAAAGGCTTAATACAATCTGGACTATTGTGCTTAGAGTTGTTGACCACTTTGCTGACTAGGTAAGACGTCATCGCCTCTGATGGGTAGGGGTGCAACAGCTGCTGTAGTGATTCAGGTGTTTGGACTTGGGGATCTAACCACAAATCGTAATCTTGCTCTTGAAGAATCACTGGCATCCGCTCGTGAACTGGTTGCAGTAATGTGTTTGCTTGCGTGGTCAAAATTGTACACGAGGTGATTTCCTCTCCTTGGGGCGATCGCCATTGCTCCCATAATCCTGCAAACCCAAAAGGTTTTCCCTCTCCAAGACGAAAATAATACGGCTGTTTTTTGCCCTCCTGCTGCTGCCATTCATAAAACCCATCTGCCACGACCAAACAGCGACGATGCTTGAATGCTGAGCGGAAGGCTGGTTTTTCTGCCACTGTTTCTGCTCTAGCGTTGATCAGCTTTGACCCCATTGCTGGATCTTTTGACCAAGAGGGAATTAACCCCCAACGTAACTTCTGAAATTCACGCTGTTTTGTTTGTTGATGACACACGACTGCTGTGACCATTTGTGTCGGGGCAATGTTGTATTGCAGCTCTTGGTCAGGGGCTTTTTCTACATGGAAGGTTTGGCATAACGTTTCTGCTGTTTGGAACAAAGTAAATCTTCCACACATACTTTTTTCCTCGACCGCCAATTAAAATTCAACATTCAAATAATGCAATAAATATTACTTTTATTTTTTATCTTTGAGAGAATTCTGTATTGTACTAAAATGCTATATATCAATCAATTTTATCACATTTATTTGTCTTTTTGGAGAATATGCTGTATTTTTACGGCATGATTAATCAACCATTTCATCCTAATCTTTTTTGGCATGGAAACCCTGCGTTTGTATGATTTTTTACCATCAGGCAATGGCTATAAGATTCGTCTTTTATTGACGCAAATTGGTATGCCATTTGAGAGGGTAGAGGTTAATATCACCAAAGGTGAATCTCGAACGCCAGAATTTTTAAGTAAAAATCCAAACGGTAAAATTCCCGTTTTGGAAGTTCAACCAGGGAAATATTTAGCAGAATCAAATGCCATCATGGTGTATCTCAGTGAAGGGACAGAATTTTTACCATATGACCGCTTTTTACGAGCGCAAGTACTGCAATGGTTATTCTTTGAACAGTACAGCCATGAACCATATATCGCTACACCGAGATTTTGGATTTCTATTCTCGGAAAGGCTAAAGAATACCATGAGGCAATCGAGCAAAAACGAGAACCTGGTTATGCAGCGCTTAAAGTGATGGAAGAACATTTATCCAACCGCATTTTTTTGGTAGGGGAGCACTACACCATTGCTGATATTTGTTTGTTTGCATACACTCATGTCGCTCATGAGGGTGGATTTGATTTAACGCAATTTCCAGCTATCCAAGATTGGATAGAACGAGTGAAAGCACAGCCCCGGTATATTAGTATTACGGAAGAATTAAAGCTTTGGTAATATTACTGCCAATGATATGCATTTATTATGGGACGGGTTTCATGCCCGTCCTTAACTGTAGGCAGACAATTTGAATGCGTGAATGTTTGAGGAGTGAGGATCACTTAGATTTTTCAGTAAAGTCTAATTTAAAATTTTGAATAGCTTAATCCGTCTCAATCTCAATAAGCTTTTGTCGAGAGGATAAACCAGACTTAATTCTAATATGTGATTTTGGGACTCTAAATTTCTCTGATAAAATTTTAATTAACTCTTCATTAGCTTTACCATCTACAGGAGGGGATTTTAAATGCACGGTAAGACTACCGTCAGCGTCTTCCTGAATTTTTTGAACTTTTGAATTAGGTTTAACTTTTACTTTTTTTTGCATACCATTTTCTTGCAATTGTTGCAACCACAACCCAACAGATAAGAAGGAAAATCCCACCAAGCAAAGGTTCTAGCAATTAACCATTTCCCTATCAGCGTAGCGCGAAACTCCTCCAAGAAAGGCTCGGTAATTATTGAACCACTGATGAGCAGGACCAATGTAGTACTTAAAGAAAAAGCCCATCGTTATAACGATGAGCAGAGAGGGGGGATGATATAAAAGCTTTGAGTTGATTTTGATAGCATTTTCTAGCAACTAGGAACCAAAGAATATTTTAGTTCTAGCACCAAAGCTTTTTGGATTGCGATTTGCCAAATCTAAAATCTTCTTACGGATATCTTCTACTCCCAGCACCCACCACACCAATTTTGTGGCGATAGGATAGTTCCGCACCGAACCAACCGGAAATGCTAGTCAGGGTACCAACAATGAGTGAGAGTATAAGTCCCCAAGGTAATATTGCTGATGCAGGGTCGCCTAGACGTAGGATGAAGTTAAAGACTGTCAAGACTAAAATACTTACGTTAAGAATCATATGTGCCCAACCTGCGTTGCGCTTGCGGACTCGTTCAATTTGCAAAAAGTCGCTCATGCCGGTGAGTGCTGCTACCACGCCTCCAACCAATCCGAGTCCGACTAACCATAGCGAAGCCCTTGCCCAAAAGAAATCACGGGTTAACCAGTAAGCGAAATCGCTCCCCAAGGCGGCGGCTAAAAAGGCAATGGGAAAGATGACAGTCAAAGGGTGTAAGGGATGCCCTGCGATCGACACTGTGCTTGGTACACCAGGATCGTGATACTCGCGATCGTCACTTTCAATAACTGGTGGGATATTTGGGAACGGTGTCGAAGCTCTTTGTTCTGTAGTTTCCATAATTTTTAGTATCCAGGTTTTATGCGGAGGGAATTTGCTCTACGTAAGCTTCAGCTTGCAGTGTGAGTTTGCCTGTTTCCACCTCGAGTTGCTTAACTCGTAGGGTCGTCATTCCTTCTAAATCAAAGTTGCTCAAATTTAAAATTTCGCTAGTTTCATCTATCAAAGCTTGTGTCAAGTCTGGCGATATTTCCTGTGTGTCGCCATACTCAATATATTCTAGAGAAACTGTTTGCCCGTTAGTACTCACTTTGGGCACTGCAGAAAAAGCGACCTGCTGAGTTTCATTGGTTTCTCTTAAGAGAATGGAGGCGCTTATTGCAACTTTACTATTACCAGGTAAGCGAAAATCTACGTGTTGAGGAATGATAGTCCTTAATTGTCCGTTAATGTGAATTTTCTGGCTTTGCATTTGTGAACGGACATATTCAGAATTGAAAGCACGATTGATATCGTTTTCAGTCAAAACAACTCGCCCAGTCGCTTTAGTTGGTTTGGTGAGTTCAATATTACCAAAAGCAGCACTCAGGGGATTGATGGCAACGTGACCCGTTTGCATTTCCAATTCCTCCACACGGAGGTCTTTTTGCATTACCAATCCTTCGCCTTCTATTGAGACTGCATCAACCTGCCCTTGAACCAGTTTCAGTGGATCTGTTTTGACATTCACATCCAAATTTTCTACTTCATCTAACTGGCTAGATATTCCAATTTCGGCAGCTTTGTTCAGTGCCTGCTCTCCTAATCCCGGATTATCGGGCATTATGACTTAATCTCCTATTTGACCATCTTTGCGTCAATCTAGAAAATTGCCATAAAAAATTTATCTATCTAGCGATGGAGCATAAGTATAGTCACTCTCCATCTAAAAGGAGAAATTGAAAATGGTTAAGTTTTATTTTGTTTTTTCTATCCAGAGTTTTTGAGGCTATCGGTCAAAAGAAAGATGGAACATGATTGATAACTGTGCCAATTTGAGATTGGAAATGACACGATAAAAATTCCAGAGGGGAGCCAGAAAATGGTTGCAACACTAGATGATACAAAACGTTCTGCTATTGCTGTTAAGTTGGCAGATCTAAAAGCAGTTCAACAGTTGTTGATCCAAAATGAAGAACAGTTTCTCAGAGAAATTAACGACCCAGAAATAGCTGACCGCCTCCGGAAGTTTCTTGAGGATGACAGAAAAAATCAGGGTATTATCGAAACCGTTATTGGTCAGTATGGCATCCAAGCTGAACCTGAAAAAACTGTCCAAGAAATGATTCAAAAGGTTCGGCAATTGATCCAAGGCTCTGAACTGAGCTTGTATGAAAAAGTCTTTCAGCATGAATTGCTCAAGCACCAACAAACCATGCTCGGCTTGACCATTCATAAAGCAGCACAAAAAGTTGGTGCTGATGTCATTCTGGCGATTGGACCTCTGAACACCGTTAACTTTGAGAACCGCGCTCACCAAGAGCAACTCAAGGGTATTCTGGAAATTTTGGGTGTCCGTGAACTGACAGGACAAGATGCTGATCAAGGTATTTGGGGACGCGTACAAGACGCTATGGCAGCATTAAGCGGCGTTTTTGGTAGCGCTGTTACCCAAACCACTGACAAGACAGACATGAACATCCAGGATGTTCTCCGCCTGGATCACAACAAGGTAAATACCCTGTTCACTGAACTTCTCGCAAGCAACGATCCTCAAAAAATTCAAGAGTACTTCGGTCAAATCTACAAAGATCTAACTGCTCACGCTGAAGCTGAAGAGCAAGTTGTCTACCCCAGAGTTCGTCCTTTCTATGGTGAGAGAGACACTCAAGAACTGTATGACGAGCAAGCTGAACAGAAGCGTCTGTTAGAGGACATTAAGCATATTAACCCCTCTAATATTGATCAGTTCAAAGATAGAATCAGACAGCTCATGGACATTACTGGCGACCATATTCGCCAAGAAGAAAGCACAATGTTCGCTGCTATTCGTAACAATTTGAGCACTGAACAAAGCGAGCAGTTAGCTACAGAATTCAAAGCTGCTAAAGTCGAGGTTCAGAAGAAATTGGGTGTTGTCGGTTCTAAGTAGTCGATAGAATCAATCACAAGACGTAAATCTTTGCGGTTTAGGAATTAGTCTCGCTATGATAGCTACTCCCACCACCAAGTGCTGGGAGTTTTCGTTATCTTTGTTTGTAAGGGCCAAGAGTCAAGGGGAGCGTAAGCTCCAGGAGGGGAGCCACTGCGTTGGGGAGCCAGCGCCGTGCGGAGGTTCCCTCCGTTGAGGCGACTGGCGTCGGCTCTGCCGACTTGTAGCAAGTGGCGTTTTCCCGACCTAGGCAAGACTGGCGTTCAAGGGTCAAGAGTCAAAAGTTTTTTGACTTTTTGACTGCTTTCATAAAAGAATGTGCAATTTAAATGCACAACAGCTTATGACAAGGCGAAAGCAGATTCCACCGCTTTGGGAGCGACTTCCTGGTAAATTTCGGCTTTGAGCGGCTGGTAGATGAGTTCACACCACAAATGACCCACCCGTGCATCAAATTCTCCTAGCTGATCTCGCATAAACAGGTGCAAGCACTTTGCAGACTGACCAGGTAACAGTAGCCAAGAGAATCGGCTGTTATTTCCTTCCCGTGGATGCGTCACTGTATCTATATGCACATCAGTCGCAAAGCCGTAAGCTGGGTAGGGGGGTGCAGTGGAACCAACAGCAAACCAATTGGGTACAGGAAAGACCTGTTGAATATCCTCTGTGTGTCCCATGTTCATATGAGCAAAGTACCGAGCTGCAAAGTAGAGATTGACGATTTCTTTTCCAGCTATAATTCTGTCTTCTTCACCCTTGGGTTTAGCTTTGACAAATAGTTCCTCAATTAAGTAGTCAGCCCCAGCATACAAGCTAATGACTCGGTAAAGTTCGCACACTAGATGAAGGTTATTGCCTGTATCTGGATCTACGCCTATATAGTCGAAGGGTTCTGAGGCAACAGTAATGCTGGCTCGCACAAGACCACAAGATTGAGATACGAGACGATATGAATGATTGAACAAAGAAACTTGATAGTGTGGTGATTTGGGATGAGGAGGTCCAGGCAACAGGAGTTCAGCGACCTGCATACAGCGCTTTTCTGGGTCTTGCCCAAGCCACTCACCTCTTGCAGCCAGGAATGGATCTAAAATTTCCTGATGGTCAAGCTGCACACTGCTAGCGGAGCCAGAAAACCAGTTTCGCTCATTATCCTCAGGTGCAGGTATCAAATTGAACCAGACAATCAGGTGGTTGTTTACTAGTCTGACTCCTCGCACTTGCCCAGCAGTCCCGTAGATCACCTCTAGAGATGGCTCTCCTACTTTTGCAGGCATTGGCTTACCCCGGTCTACTTTAAAAAAGCCTGAGACAAGTCTGCCATCCTCCGAACTTGGTGGAATTGCCTTCTGTAGTGAAAACACAAGAATGTCACGAGAAGAATCTTCTGGATCAATTCGGTCAACTTGGGCACTTATTAGTGTATGTGAAAGGTCGTTGAGGTCGCTTAATACCAGTTCTTCTGGAGGGATTTGGAATTGTTGATAGATAGGTTGCCAGGGAACTGTGATATAACCACTCCGCCAGTAATTGGAAGGATTGAAAATAGCTAATAAATTTATGGACGGCATAACCTGCCCTCCCAACTTTCGTTATGCAATTGCTAACTTGCTGTTGTGAGTTAGCTGTGCTGTGTAGTCTAAAGTATTGGTATTGGACTTTTTTCAGCTTAGGAGGAAAATTTGAGGAAATTGTGAGGACGTTAGAAAAATTAACGAGCAAGTTTCTATAAATGATGTAGGCGATCCGAATGGTTCATAGTCCTGCAACGACGGCTACCGAAAAGATGAGCATAAACGTAAGAGAACTCGCAACCAATGAGGAAAATTTCGCACGTCAGATAAATCCACAGCAACAAAATCATGACGCTCCCAATCAAGCCATACGAGAGGAAATGGCTACCGATGGTTATGACGCTATTGCTCACTAATTGTTGCAATCCCACTAGCAACAAAGAGGTGAGTAGAGCAGCCAACCAGACATCACGCCAACTAACATAAACGGATGGCAAAATCTTGAACAAAATGCAGGCAGCCAGAGCCAGAATCAAAAAAGATGAGCCTACTTGAAGCCCTTTGGTTAATTGTAGTTCGTCAACCTGGATGAAGGAAAAGGTTTTTTGAAAAGTTGCAACTAGTTGAAGAATGCTCTTAATGACAATACTTGAAATTAATGAAGTTAACAGCAATAAGGCAGTCGCAAGCACTAACAGAAAAGCCCAAAGTCTCTGAATTAGAAAGGAAAGCAGTGTTCTACGAAGTGATTCTGGTTTAGAAGCTGAACTATTTGATCGCCAAATTTTATCGACTGAACTACTCAGAACGGCGAAGACTGTACTGGCTGAGTATAATAGCAAGCCAAATCCAATGATCCCGGCTCCGACACTATTCTGGTTGAGGGCAATGACGGTTCTTTTGATCAGATCGTGAACTTCTGGAGGCAAAAACCGCTCTACGACTTCTTTGATGTATTGAAACTCTTCAGTATTGGGTCCAATTAACGAACCGACAACGCTCAGGATGACTAATAGCATTGGAAACAGTGAGAAGAGAGCGTAGTACGACAGGGCGGCTGCCATACCAGAGCAATTATCTTGATCCCACTTAAACCCTGTCTGGATAAGGAGTTGAGCTGGTTTTGAGCGTAGGATGATAGTCTGAATATATTGAATCATAAATAAATCATAAAAACTAATTAATTAAGACTTTTCTGAAACGCGAGTCGCTATAACGGGACGCTACATGCTACCTTTCTCCTATCATCAGACGTACTCGCGTTCAGGTGTAGCCGACAGAAATGAGCTCCAGAACAAGGGTGAATACGCTTTTAGAGCGTCATCGGTGAGATGGGTTCGATATCAGGATCTTGCCCCCCAACTTGGTTGGTGCGCAGAACCCAGACCGCCGCCCCGTGCTCCAGAAAAACTTGCACAATTGTATCGCTAGCCTTACGGGGTAAGAGCGTTCGCCAACTTCCCAATCCCAGCCACAGATTACGGAGCGGTTGATCTTCTAAGGTTGTGCCTAAATTAAACTCGTTGGTTTCCCAATCCGCACGGGGAGAACCCAACGGTTGCAATTTACGGTATAGCTTTGCTGTCACATTTAAGAGTTGCTTGTAACGCTGTGCCTGTGACGGGTTGCTTGTGAGCCAGGTTGGCAGCAAAGTCTGATTAGCAGCGATCGCCCGGAAAAGGGAGCGGATGCTGGCAAACAATGCCTGATTGGAATCCTGAGCACAGTTGTTGGCAGGACCGACGTAGGTTGCTCCCGTGCCATCTCCAATCCGATACCGAGCGGTCATTGCCTGGAGTTGATTCAGCATATTACTCAGAGCAGAGCGACGTGTATCATTGATGTCAAAACAGCCCGTCATCGGCTCAAATTTAACCAAGATGTCACAGGTTGGGCGAGTCCCCAACCAACCAAACTGGCGATCGCCCATGTACCGTGACCAGTGCAGCGTTCCAGCCGTTAAACCGTCTGTATTGTGAGCATACACCTGATAATACTGAATCTCAAACCGCAGTTCCTGACTGAGCGGATCGCGAATCACGGTGGCTAGCCCATAGGCAAAATGACCAAAAAAGATTGGGAAAGTAGCGGCAGGTTCTTTCTTGTTCCCACCAATGCCACCATAGACATGCAATAGCAGTGCCTGATCGCCCACTTTCCAGTCGTCGATGGCGGGTTGGATCTGGTCTGTTTGGCGATTCCCCACACAGAGCACCGATGAAATTTTACCCTTCTGTGCTACTGCATTTGCCCAGGATTCCCGCCGAATGTAGCGGTAAGAAGATTTACTGCCAAACACCACTCGATCCGGTTGGAGACGAAATAGCGATCGGGGAGCTAACGTCTGCACCACAAATTGTCCAGCAGCATCTTTAGCACCGTAAATGTACCACCCCGTTTCATTTAGAAGGGTTTGCTCTAAGTGGCGAGTCGTTGAAGGATAACTACCATACGCTTGAGCTAAAATCACTTGAGGTAGGCGCACCACTTCTGCCCAGCCATCAAATCGGCGTGAGGCGGGGTTAAAATGCCTGACTTGGAAGCGATCAGTTCCAGAGATAACAGCTTCAAACTGTACCAACCCGTAATAGCGTCCGGTAATCTCGATGGGTTGATGAGCAATGCGCAAAATCAGGCGATCGCCTACCTCAACCTGAACCTCTCCTTCCAGCATCACGATTAGGTCATCGGTCGGGTGAGAACCTGCCAGAGATTCCAAGGGACCCACTTGCTGCCAATGATTCAGCCGTTCCGGGTGAATGCTGCTGCCATATTGGCTGGAATATTCTGCATCAACGCTAAAATGAACGTCGTGAGTTACGGCTCGCACCCATTTTTTGACGGTGGGATGATCCACCCAACGCAGCATCACCGTTTGCCCCACCAGCGACTCATAGCCGCGATCGGCGTGATGCACTTCAAACCAGACCCCTTGCACCTGACGACGTTCTGAAGGCTGGGGCAAAATCAGGCGACCCATCCAGGGGGCGATGGGGCGATACCATTGGGTATCAACGGTCTGAGTTAAAGGATAGTAGGTGTAGTGATTAAAGCTCGCTTGTTTATACAGTTCGTAATTGCTGGTTTGTTTGGGACGATGGAGAGTGGCAACCCGGAGACGACCTTGTAGAATTGAGAGAATGACGGCAATTGTGTGTTGCAAATGGTTCTGCCCATTGGGCAACACGGCATTAGGGTCCATGATTCCCCCTGGAATCTGATGCCCCATTGGACCTAGTGAAATCAGACTAATTTTGCCCTTGCGTATTGCCCGATTCCAGTAGGACAGGGGAAACAACTTCCATCGTCCCGGAAACAGGATTGGTCCCAGACGGGCGACCCCATCTTTGTCCCCCATCAGATGGTAAAGATGCTCCAGTTGCAAAAAATTATTGTTGGCACTCATCACGCCACCGAGGGAGATGACCTCGATATTAGCCCCTAATACCTGCCTGAGATAGGGTGCCACCGCGACCGACATCTGACCACCACCGCTATAGCCAATCAGGGTAATCGGCACACCACTGCTGGGTTGGTAGCCCCGCTGCACCAAACTGTTGTAAATCAGTTGGGCGATCGCCTGATTGTAGATCGGTCCGTAACGTTTATCGGCTGATACAGCAACAATCCAGGCATTCCGGAGATTCACCATAAAGCCCAAAAGCGCGGTTGGATTTTCCCACCGCATTTTGTCTGCCAACCGCCAAACCCATGCTAGAGGGCGATTCTCAACCAAAGGTTGGTTGAACACAGAATACATCATCAACCCTTGTACTAACTCCACATCTTCAGGTAAGACCGCCTGGAGTGCCTGGATAAATTCGACAACATCGGGCGTGTATGCCTCACCCGATTGACCCACCCCATCTAGATAGACTGTATAGCGGGCAATGGGTTGATTACTTTGACGAGCGGGCGGGACGGTTGCACTGTTGTGAGTATCTAAGTCATCATTGTACCAACCTGCCCACCAACCCAATGCCTCCAGAGGGGCCAAGAGTCCAGCAAAGATGATTGCAATCACCCCAATCCAGACCAGATCAAAGGTCTGGCGCACCAGCTGGGGGAGGTTTTCATGCCAGCCAAACAGGCTTTCACGAATCGGATGCAGCAGGACGGTGATGAGCACAAACAGCAGGATCATTCCCAGCAGCATTAACCCCAGTCGGATGATCTGGGGAATGCCGTGTAAGCGATAGTTTAAGTGCATACATATATTTCTAGAGGTGTCCGTAGACGGCATCTGGAGGTCGGCAAGACTCGCTGACGGTGCAGCAATGGCGGCTTCAGTTGGTTGTGTTGATGCGGATGGTGATTGTGCTGGGGACTGCTGCTCACGTTGTATCTGTGTTGGCATATCTGCACCAAAGGGTCCAGGAGAATTACCTTCTGGTGTTTTGAGTGACCTGTCAGACACGATTCCGGATTGGACGATTTGTCTTAATTCTGAGCGGTTATCAACCAGATCAACGCCTGCAACCCTTTCAGCGACGCGTCGTCCGAATTTGGCGATCGGCTGCCCAATTGTACCTTCTAAAAGTTGTAGCGTGAACCAGCCAAACGCAACATGGACAAAGGCATATGCGCCACTCACCTGGGCGATCGCGCTAAACCCCACTACCATCGCGAGCAAATGCCACACCGATAACACGTTGAGAATCGGCACTCCAGCATAGGGCAAGGCGCCTAAAAAACTAAACTCCAACGGGGCATAACTCAGTCCTAGAGCTTTCACCAAATCACTCCACGGCATATGCACCAAGCCCGGCAGCCAACCTATAAGCCAGGTACTGAACACCAGGAACACAAACCCACAGGTAAATAAAATAGCGTTCAGCAACAAGCTGAACATGAAGCGTAATGGCTGCACCCGATTAATGAACAGAATAACACTCTGTCCCACGGCTAAGGAGAGCCCGGCAGTCAAGACTACCAGGAGTGCTACTGTTTGTCCCTCTAGAAGACTGACAATTTTTTGGAATGCCTCTTGATTCAGGGAAAATGATCCGCCAATCAAATCGCCAAGTTGGTTGAGCAATTGATCAGTCATTTTCAGATCTCCCGGTTCAATTGGTTCAATTCAACCTCGCTCAAAATATTAAGATTAATCATTCGGGTTGCGATGTTGTCCGACCTGATAGAGTAGCAGCAATGCTATGACAGCTCCAACCAATCCGGCGGCAATTGTATTGACCATTGCTTGAATGGCAATCATGTTAGAGGGTGTGATCAGTGCTCCTCGTGCAACCATCGTTCCTGCTTGATTAGGGGTAATCACGGTCGAACCTTGAGGCACGATTAACATATTGAAGGTCAAGTTACCCACCCGCGCCAGGGCGATTAGCAGGGCAAGCACCATAATACTGATATTGGCAAGCAGTCCCAGCTTGAGATCTCGGCTCACCTGAGACTTTGCTGGACGCAGATCCCGATTCTCTAGTTTCTTAGCCAGTTGCACATAGCGAAAACACCAGTAAATACTGAAGATCAGAATCACTAAACAGATAATCGCCAACCATAGACCAAAGGAAGATCCGCCACGCTGCTGCTGTCCAGCCCTAAACAGAACCGTCGTGACCACCACTAAAATCGGAATAAACCCAAGCAAGGCTTGCAACCAAAAGCCAATCCATCCCAACCAGCGGAACGAACGGGCAATCTGCTGGGGCGTCGGGTGAGCCGCTTCAGGATTGAGGAAGTCAAACATAGGATGGGTTGCTTCAGAAGAAGGGGTGGAAACATAGATAGGGATAAGTGAGCCTGAACTACGGTTTCAGCAATTGCATCGACATCCCAGACGAAGCGAATTCCCGAATCAACTTATCCTGCATTCCCGGAGTGAATCAGCGCAGATTAATTCTGAGCAGCGATTCACCCGGAATCACATTATTGTCTTCGCCAGCCTGTAATGCGCTAACCGTGATCACAGCGGTTTTAAGTGTATTCATCCCACGAGCCATAATCATCTGATATTGCGTCATCACTGCTGCCATCATGACAATCAGATTTTTAGGCAAGATGGGTCAAGGAGTAGATAATTTTGGGTACAGATAACAAGAATTCTATGACCAGGGGTTGCAGTTGCTTCAATCTTGGAGCAATTCTTAACCTATGAATTATGTTCTGACCATAATAACTGTACAATGACTCTTGCGAGAAATCTTCTCTGGAATATTTCCTTGCATCACCTGTTTGAGTAAACTTTCACGGCTAGCGCCTAAAATAATCACATCACTGTTGTCTTGTTCGGCACACTCAAGTACAGCCTCAGCAACAGAATTGGACTGGACTGGAGTAGCCAGCACCTTACCGTTAACTCGGCATTCAAGAAAGTGAAGGGATTTTTCTAATAATGTTGTGTCAGGCATAGCCTCAGTAGGCTGGAAAACCTGACATAGCGTGATTTGAGGCGATGTACTTAAAGAAGTAAGAGCAGGTAGTAACTGAATTGCTTGCCGAGAGTTAGGTCCGCCTGCCATTGGCAGCAACCAACGGTTAAAAGTTGGTTTATTGTCCAATTTAGCCAGGACAACATCACACGCTGCTTGTCGAATCACAGTATCCACCACTCGGCTGAAAAATCTACCAGGAGTTGATATATTACCTTTCCAACCCATCAATACCAAGTCAATATGTCGCTCCTTCACACTCTCCAAAATTGCTTGGGCGACATTATGAGCAACTCGGATCTGGGTGTGAACAGGAATGCACCATTTCTGACCTAATAATATTGCCCTGCGTAAAAGATCATGGCTTTTGGTGCTTTCTATTGGTGTTTCAGATGGAATGCGACTAGGTGGAACAATAATCACTTGTAGACATTCTATTTCATAATTGCGATCTTTTGCGATCACTGCTGCCATTTCCAGTAAAGTTTGGGCTGTCTGTGGGTGTGAAAGTGGTACTAGTAGCCTTCCTTTGCCTGTAGCTGGAGCGCGAGTTTGGTAAATTACATAAGAAGGTGCTGATTTCGGTTCTATCTGTTGGGTATTGCCACTTAACCTCTCGGCTTCTACGCGGATAATATCACTGCGAGTAATAATTCCTACTAGCTTTCTACCTTCTGTCACAGGTAAGCAGCTTAGATGATAACGATTAAGTATATGCAGTACATGGGCTAGTGTAGCTGTGGGACTCACTGTCACTGGCTCTGGTGTCATAATGTCGCTGATAGTTGCATCTTTACCTAACTGTTGCGAGGCAATATTAACTAAATCTTTCTGAGTCACAATGCCAATAACTTTCCCATTTTCTAAAATTGGGAAGTTGCGATGATGAGAGTGAGAAAATGCCTGCACCGCTTCATCAATGCTCATTTGACTAGATAGAGTTTCAACACGTCGCTGCATGACATCTGCGGCAGTTAGTTGTGCTAAAAGCCCCTCTGTAGTTGGCTCTTTTGTAATGTGAATCCCTTTTCTCTCTAGTAGAAGGTCGTAGAGCGACCTCCGGTCAATTTTTTCAGCTACTAAATAAGCAACTACAGACACAATCATTAGTGGTAGTACCAGATTAAAATCTGTCGTCATCTCAAACACAATGACAACTGCTGTAATTGGTACTTTAGAGACCGCGCTAAAAAACGCAGCCATCCCCACATGAGCGTAGGTTGTTGCAGCACTCATTCCCAGCAAACTCTGTTCAGTGGCACCTACTAAATAGCCAAGGGCAGACCCTAATACCAAGGTGGGAACTAGTAAACCCCCTGGCGCTCCAGAGCCGTAAGTTAAAATAATTAGGGTAAATTGGACTAAAAGAGCGATCGCTGCAAATATCCAATTAGCACTACCCATAAGTAAAATCTCTCTTAGCCCAGCATTATTACGAAAGCTTATGGGCAATAGAGCTATCACAACACCAGTGACTAACCCAACAATTCCAATTCGCCAGGGTAAACTCAGGTGTAGCACGCGCCGATTCATTGCTAAGCTGGCAAGAACACCTTTATTAAACAGAATGCCCAGTAGCCCTGCCGTTACCCCCAAAATCAAGTAGAAAGGGATTTCCTGAGCGAAAAAAGTTGTATGCCCAAATGCCAAATTTAGATCACTCAGATCCAGGCTGTGACTACCATAGAGCCGGGAGATGACTGAAGCGATGAAAGAAGCCAAAATAGCAGTGCCAAGAGTAATTCCTGACACATCTTGGAGTAATTCTTCCACTACAAAAAGTACACCAGCGATGGGTGCATTAAAAGCCGCAGCTAACCCTGCTCCGGCTCCGGCGGCGATAAGTTGACGACGATGCTCTGGGGAAGTCGGCACCCAGTGACTCAGTTGATTTGCCAATGCTGCCCCAATTTGGACAGTCGGTCCCTCCCGTCCTAAAGGCATTCCAGAACCCAGGACGAGTGTAGCGCTGACCAGCTTGACCAAAGCAATCCGCAGATTTAACGGCATAGGTACGCAAGCCAATACCGCTTTAACTTCAGACATTCCGCTACCTGATGCTTCAGGTGCAAAGCGCTCTACGAGCCAACCAGCTAAAATTCCTCCTACCAGTCCAATGCCTGGTAGCACCAAGTAGGCAGACCAAAGGTAAGAAACACGTACTCGCCATGCACCTGCCCAGTCCACTGCCTGTCCTAATAGAACTGCCGCTAGTCCAGAAACTAGACCAATCAGGCAAGCATCAACAAAAGCTAAGCGCTTGGGTCGAAGCAGCTGACGGGAAAGCCTCAACCAGAGAATTTTACCCCTGACTAACATATTTTTAGCAATCAATTGTCATAAGTGAACGTATTTAAATGTCTGCAATGTCTTACGGTTTTCTCTACTTATATCTTTTCATAAAAAAATGAAATCAAAATGAAATTTTTCTATGACTAAAGATAGATACAGCGTGTTTCAAGTTCTTAGGTCTATAAAAAATGAGCGAAGCCTGAGTTGAATGATAAGGCTTTATTTGTGTTGCATAACAAAAGCTTGGTTAAGACAAAAATATTAATTAATTAACTTTAGATTAAGCTTTAATAAAATATTTGCTATTGTTTTTTTAAGTTGCTAAAAACACATTAATTCATATCTTCGACACATTGCATTCAAATTAAGTTCACACAAACCTGATAACTTTTATTTTGGAAAGGTTAAATGTAATATTTTTCCAAAATAAAAACTATTTAGTAATTATAAAAAATCGAAACATAGACAAAATAAACCAAAATCTAAACAATAGTCGTTTGGACTCACAAATCAAAAAAAAATAATAACTTTTCAATAAAAAGAGTAGTTCAAAATGTTTTTATTTGTCTGCTCTGCAACTAACTCATTGGAGTAATTTATATGGATTTCTTGGGTGACAGTTCAGTGACTGCTTCAGCTAACAGTCTGACCAATCATCTTGAAACTGGGAATTATGGATTGGGTAGTAACTTTGATTTGCAGAATGACGGACAAATATTGGGTCGCGGTTCTTCTGGTAGAAACGTAATTATCTTTGTGGCAGATGGGTTACGTCCAAGCTCAATCAATCCGGAAGATGCGCCAACGCTCTACCAGTTGCGTCAGGAAGGAGTGAACTTCAGCAATAGCCATTCTTTGTTTCCCACTTTCACAACTCCCAACGCAGCGGCGATCGCCACTGGGCATTACCTAGGCGACACAGGCGACTTCAGCAACACCATCTACACAGGGTATCCTGTCTTTGCTGGAGGCGGAAATGGGACACCAACGGCATTTATTGAAAATGACGCGATTCTCAGTGACATTGACGAACACTTTGGTGGCAATTACCTAGATGAAGAAACATTGCTAGCATATGCCCGTCAAAACGGTTACAATACCGCTGCTGTTGGGAAATTGGGACCAACACTGATTCAGGATGTCACCCAAGGCAATGTCGGACCAGATGGAACGATACCAACACCGGGCACTATTATCATTGATGACTCGACAGGCAAAACAGGAGGTGTTCCTCTTAGCTCCGAAATTACCAAGCGCTTAGTCGATGCAGGTGTAGGGGCAACCGCGCCAGATCGTAGTAATGGTGTAGCTAGCACCAATCAACTAAGCAACGGCTATTCTGGGAATAACACCGCTCCTGGAACACTTGCGGCAAATACAGTGCAGCAGCAGTACTTTACCAATGCAGTGACCAAGGCAATCCTGCCTGACTTCGTTGAGAAAGGCGATCCCTTTGCGTTGGTCTACTGGTCACGAGATCCGGATGGTACGCAACATAACCAAGGTGATAGTCTTAATAGCTTGACTCCTGGGATTAATGGTCCTACCTCCAAGGCAGCTGTAAAAAATGCTGATAACAATCTCAAGCAAATCCTAGACTTCATTAATAGTGATCCGCAGCTGGCAGCCAATACTGATATTTTCATCACTGCTGACCACGGCTTTTCCACCATTAGCAAGCAGTTGACGGATACCCAAGGAGGAAAAGTCAACGACTATGCATCATCACTGACATATCCAGGAGTGAATGCTGGGTACTTACCCGGTGGATTTGTTGCGATTGACATTGCCCATGAATTGGGACTACCCCTGTATGATGCTGACACGCCAACTGCTGATGCCAAGAATTATACTTTGGTAGATCCTACCCAAGGACAACGTCCTAGAAATGGTGACGGGTTGATTGGTGGTAGTGGTGTGATTCAGGACAAGCCTGATGCCAAAGTGGTGGTTGCAGCCAACGGAGGTTCCGACCTAATTTATGTACCAGACAATGACCCGGAAACCGTCAAGCAAGTGGTGGATTTCCTCAGCAAGCAAGACTACACCAGTGGTTTATTTGTGGATGATCAGTTTGGCAATATCCCTGGGACATTACCGCTGAGTTCAATAAACTTGAAGGGTTCAACACAACTGCCTACACCTTCCATCGTCTTGAACTTCCGGACATTTGCCACTGATAGTAACAATCCCTTTGGATCACAAGTAGAGATTGCTGATACAGGCTTGCAGCAAGGTCAAGGGATGCACGGCAGTTTTGGTCGTGGTGATACCTACAACAATATGATTGCCTTCGGTCCTGACTTTAAGCAGGGTTACACCGATAATGCTCCAGTAAGCAATGCCGATGTTCCAATTACGCTAGCCAAAGTCCTAGGATTTGATATTCCTCAAAATGGCAACTTGACAGGACGAGTTATCGATGAGGCATTGGTGGGAGGACCTAACGATGTTTTCTACTCTAAAGGAACTCTAGAATCTAACCCAACTGCTGATGGTGTCAAAACTTATCTGAATTATCAACAGGTAGGCGACACCAAATACTTTGATGCTGCTGGGTTTGAAGGTCGGACTGTTGGGTTGAGTACTCTTCCTCCAGGAACAGCACAGGTCCCGGATCGCCCGTACCCAGGACCGCAAACGGAAGGACCATCGGTAACTCCTCAAGGTTGGTTCTTAACCCCTGCTGGTAAGCAAGTGCAGCTTGGCGATCGCCCTTATGGTGTAGCACTCAGCCCTGATGGAAACACCCTACTTGTCAGCAACGACGGTCAATCAACGCAATCACTACAGGTCGTTGACAGAGCAACAGGCACGGTTGTTCAAACGATACCGTATGGTTCCCCAGAGGCATTGTACATTGGTGTTGTCTTTAGCCCAGATGGCAAAAAGGCCTACGCCTCAGCGGGAGGTAACAATAAAATCCGTGTTTATGATGTACAGGGACAACAACTGACAGAAACTGACCCCATCTTACTACCCCCACAGACTCCGGATGGAAAGCCCCTCAATCTCTATCCTGCTGGTCTGACCATTTCCAAAGATGGTAATACGCTGTTTGTAGCCGACAACTTGGGCGATGCTATGTCAATTATTGACTTACCCAGCCGCCAAGTGACTGACACTATTCATGTTGGACACAATCCCTACACAGTCCAGTTGGACAAAAATGGAAAATTTGCTTATGTCAGCAATTGGGGTGATACGACTGTTTCAGTCATAGATGTGCCTGATGGGGAAGTGGAGTACACAATTCCAGTCGGCACACACCCAAACGCGATGGCGTTGAATCCCAACAATAATGAATTGTATGTAGCCAATGCTGATAGCGACGATGTTTCAGTCATTGATACAAAAACCAAAACAGTTATCCGAACGATTGACTTAGCGCCTTATCCCGGTGCTAAAGAAGGCAGCAGCCCCAACGCCTTAACAGTTTCTCCAGATGGCAGCACCCTTTATGTTGCCAATGCTACGAACAATGATGTCGCTGTCATTCGCTTAGCCAATGCAGCAGACGGAACAGATGACAAAATCTTAGGGTTGATTCCAACTGCTTGGTATCCCACTGGCGTAGTTGTTTCTCCTGATGGAAAAGAACTTGACGTTATCAATGCTAAAGGATTGGGTGCTGGTCCCAATCCTAATGGACCAAATCCATACCAAAGCTCAACACCACCAAATCAGTACGTTGGTTCAATGATTCAGGGATCACTGTCAATAATTGACCTGTCAGATCCTTCGCAGTTAGACCAGTATACACAGCAGGTGATTCAGAATAACGGCTTCAACGAGGGAGATAAAATCCGGGTTGCAGGTAAGCCAAACGAAAGTGTTATTCCTTTGCGTGCTGGTGACCCTTCCCCAATTAAGCATGTGATTTACGTCATTAAGGAAAACCGTACCTATGACCAAGTCTTGGGCAGTTTGGAGAAAGGAAACGGCGATCCAAGTTTGAATCTTTTTGGTGACGAATCAGCTCCCAACCAAAGACAATTAGCACGACAGTTTGTCACGCTAGATAATTTTTATGCTGATGCAGAAGTTTCTGCTGATGGCTGGAATTGGTCTACTGCAGCCATAGCAAATACTTACGTGCAGAAGAACTGGCCTGCGAATTATTCAAGTCCTGGTCGAAATCGCCCCTATGACTTTGAGGGCGGCAATTACGCTACATCACCAGGTAAAGACCCAACCGATGCGTTTATCTGGAATAAACTCAGTGATGCAGGTATCGACTACCGTAACTATGGTTTCCGAGTCTTCAGTGGTCAAGTCGCCGTAAATACCACAACAGGTGAAACGACGGAGCCAAGACTGGCGGCTAATACAGACCTTAACTTCCCAGGCTACGATCTGACAATCTCAGACCAAACCCGTTTTGACGAGTGGCTCAAGGAGTTCCAGCAGTACAAAACTAATGGAAATCTTCCTGGTGTAGAGTTTGTCAGACTTCCTAATGACCATACCAATGGAACAAGGGTCGGTACCCCAACCCCCAGAGCTTATGTCGCGGATAATGACTTAGCTCTGGGTAAGCTTGTAGATGCTGTCTCCCATTCTCAGTACTGGAAAGACACAGCCATCTTTGTGGTTGAAGACGATGCCCAGAATGGTCCGGATCACGTTGATGCCCATCGCACAATTGCTCAAGTGATCAGCCCTTACACTCAAACGGGCAAAGTTGATTCCACCTTCTACGACACGTCTTCAATGCTACGTACTATCGAGCAGATCGTTGGCATTGCACCACTCTCACAATTTGATGCTGCAGCAACGCCAATGCTCAATAGCTTCACTGACAAACCGGATTTCACCGCTTATACAGCCATAGTCCCAACGCAATCCTTGGATGAAAAGAATCCAGTTAATGCTCCTCTGGCTGCTCAAGCTGAAACTGTAGATTTCTCACAAGAAGACCGAGTTCCAGATCAGTTGTTAACTGAAATGGTTTGGAAGAGTGTTAAAGGTGCAGACAGCGAAGTACCCACAACTAAGACCAGCTTCGGTGGTCGTAATGGGGGCTTAGGTAATGAGGATGACGATGAGGAAGTAAGTAGTTTAGTTCAAACTGGTGGTCTTAAGAGGAAAGATGATGATGACGACTAGACTCCCAAGTGCGATAAGTCAGCATAAATAGTTTCACAATACCAAGAAACTCGATTTTTCTAGAAAATCGGGTTTCTTGGTATTGTGAGTTGGCGATCGCCAACCTCAATTAGCTCCTATTTCCCTTAAAATCCTTGTGCTTCAAGCCGTTTAACCCTGATGCCAGTATTTATAAACAGTTAGGGTAAGCAGGGTCTGTATTGCTTGTCTTGTCTTTGTTTTGAGGCAGGGTCGGGCAAGTGTACAAAATTGCTACTCATTTGCTACTCAAAAATCACCCCAAGCCCCTGATTTTTCACATAGACAAATTGAGTCCAATTCTCAATAACATTGTTTGTTACTTAGTAAAGTAGACTGGCGATCGCCGTTTGCGCAGCGTTCCGCAGGAAAGGCTTAAGCTCCGCTTATCGCCGAACGCGAGTGCGTGTCCCACAGGACAAGGCTAAGCGCTCCTCTGTTCGCTGGAATTTGACCCGCAAGTATTAACACAACTTGTGGGTTTTTGACGTTGTCATGAATGCGGTATAAAACGGATTAAGTACTAATCCGTTTTTCTTATGGCAGAACCAACCTTGCAGCAAGTATTCGGTGCAAACGCGACTCAAGACGCGAACATTCTCACCATTAAAAAATCGGACCTCACAGGAGTGGGACTGACACCAGCAGCAACCAACACAGCAGAATCGCTGGTGGTTGCACTGGTTAAGCTGTGGGAAACCACTTTAACAACAACAAATCAAGAATCCAACCCAGAACAGCAGATCACAATTGAGGATGGATTCCCCTCCATCGTTTTTCGGAACAATACAAACTATCGTCAATATCCGAAAACAATTGCTTTTCAAAAGCCTGATAAGTCTGCTGATTTAGACCCAGATGATTACTAAATTATGGCAATAGCAACACGAACTGATAGTAGTTTAGCAGCGAACTTCACGCAAGCATCTTTAATTGATGCCATCAAGCAGGGATTTACCAATGCAGGATTCTCTAATCCTGTGGATGAGTTTACCAGTGGGAGTGATAAAAATCTGGTTTACAGTCAAATTGTAGATAGTAATAAAAAATACGGTTCCAACTTTATTAAAGTTAGGCTCACGACTGGATTTTCAATTTATCAACAGATTTTTACGGCTTGGAATCCTTCCAATCACTCAGGCGAGAACGGTAGCAATGAGTATGGTTACTACTATGGATTTGACTCCAAATCACCTGTCAATATTGTGAGTTTAAACGGAGGGAATGAATATAAATTTAATTGTTTATCTCAGGGAGGTAGCTTTTGGTTGTTGGGAATTCTGGTACCAGAAAAGCGTCCAACCTGGTGGGACTTGAATTCCTTTAGCTATGGTTTTATTCCGGCTAACTTTTATTTAAACGAATGGAGAAGTAGCAATGTGAATCCCTACTCGAATTCCACTTATTCTGTCAGCTTAGCATATGGACAACTGACTAATCCTAATCCACAAACAAATAAGCGGGATATTATGGCAGGGCTTTTGTTTTATACACAAAGCAATTGTGGGATAGCCTGTAAAACTTCTGATGAATTAGTCATGTGTTCTGCCAATGGGATTGCACGATATGAATTCATTCAGGCAAGTGGAATGCAATATTTAGTGGTGAATCCTGGTGCAGGAGGGCTAGCAGTTAGAATTTCATGATAGATGCTCAAGTGACTGCTAATAGTGATTTTACTGTAGGTGAATTGAGCGGAGGTGGAATAGTAATTGATTCTACCTCTTTCATCAATGGTGCTTTACTTGGTGAAGCATTATCAACAACATCTATTGACACTCAAACTGGGTTATTAATTGCTAACGGTGTTCTCATAGATTCGTTGAGTGACACTCAAATAGGATTATTAGTTGCTCATGGTGTTCTTATAGATTCGCCATTACCGACTTCTGGTTCTATTGTCATTACTGGCTATGTGACTCCCAATTCCAATTTTCAAAATTATCTTTTAGCAATGCAAGCTTGCTTTGGAATCAATGTGTTCCAAAATGCTGATTCCATTATGATTCAAAAATCAGATTTACCAAATCTAACCTCAAATATTAATAATCGGGCTGAACAACTTTTAGCTGCTATCTTCTTACAAATGCTATCTAACTATAAAATTTCTTCAATCACAGATAAATTTGAGATTTTTCAATGGAAGTCTTTGATTGAACAGAATCATGTGAAACATTTATTTGTGATTCAAGAGCTACAAAGCATTGGAGATAAAGTATGAGCTACTGTTCGCAAAAAGAGAAAGGTGTAGTGAGATGGAGTTTTTTCAATAAAAAAGAACAAACTTTTATCGCGCAAGCCAATCAACTTCCTATAGATGTTAATACGAGCAATGAGAAATATCAAACTTTTCATCAAAGTTTTGAAAAAGTTTACTCAGGTCTAGAATTAATTTCTCATGATTTCGTCATTGATGCTCCTCCAGAAGTGCCAAAAGGATTAAAAATTCCTCCAGAAATATATTTATTGTCAGGGGTTTGGGATGACCACGGTACAATTGGTAATTATGATACTGGATATGGAATTGTTAAAAGATACAGTGGTGAACCTTTAAAAATTGGTGATGGCTATTCAATTAATGGCACTGTCGTTAATGAAATGCGTACAGAATGTTATGTCAGATTATCTCTTCTATGGAAATGGTTAGGATGTGAAATCACCATTACTTCCTCTCAATCTGGTCAAAAGTTACTAGTAGATTCTGGTACTTGTCCGGTGCATTTTCATGTATCTTGCAATGATGACTGCCCGTCTGGTTACATTCGCTGCGAAACATCTCAATATCCAGGGTATTGTTGTATTCCTTGCAATGAAATTAAATCTAATATTGTTGCTGCTACTAATGCTATTAGGAGCTTAAATCATGGCTGATTGCTGTGCCCAATTACGAGCAGAATTAGCAGCGCTACGGGCGGAAATTGCTAAGCTCAAAAAAATTGATGAAGAAAAAATTATAGCCAAAGCTGTAAAACGTTCTGAGGCTTCTATTGTCCCTCAAATCTCTCCAATAGCAAATGGAATTGTTGTTGCAGAAGTAGGACCTTTGCGAGATGCTGTCGCCTCTGCTTTTAGAAAAGCCGCAGTTGCTGAAGGGGTAGCGAATACTGCTAAAGGTGTTGCGGAAAATGCAAATGGAGCGGCGAAATCTGCCAGAAGTCTTGCTAACAAAGCTTACGGTGTGGGTGTAGGTGCTCATGATTTAGCAACCGCTGCATCCTCAAAAGCTGGAAATGCATTGACAACGGCAGTTGAAGCAGTAGCAAAAATTGCTTCCTTAGCAGCATCTGTTGCAGCCTTAGCAGCCAGTATCGCGACCTTACGAGTGCTTGCAGGCAGGATTGATGCTGTAGAGAACGGAGTAGACAGACTGGGTGCAGATTTATCAAGAGTGCTGAGTCTTTTAGGACTATTTGTCAGACGCAGTGAAATTGGGCGGTTACGGGGACCACAGGGTGAACGTGGACTAAGAGGTGAACGCGGACCGCAAGGACAACGAGGCGAACGAGGGGTGCAAGGACCACGAGGGCTGCAAGGACCGCGAGGACTTCAAGGACCACGTGGACTTCAAGGATTGCGAGGACCTCAAGGACTGCGAGGACTTCAAGGACCACGAGGCGATCGCGGTTTGCAGGGATTGCGCGGATCTCAAGGTGAGCGTGGCTTGCAGGGATTACCAGGAAAACAAGGACTACAAGGACTAGCGGGTGCTCCGGGCCGGCAGGGTGAACGAGGACTGCAAGGACTACAAGGACTAGCGGGTGCTCCGGGTCGGCAAGGTGAACGAGGGCTACAAGGACCAGCGGGTGCTCCGGGTGCTCCGGGTCGGCAGGGTGAACGAGGGCTGCAAGGACTACCAGGTCATCAGGGTGTTTCTGGTCCACCAGGACCTAGGGGTCCACAAGGAATTGCAGGACCACCAGGACCGCAAGGAATACCAGGTCCTCAAGGACCAGAAGGACCACCAGGAATACCAGGAGTAGAAGGAAACGGCGAAGAGGTGAAATTCGTAAATATCAGTGTGCCTGTTTTTGAATCATGCGACACAGACCGCCCAAGGTTTAGTCAACAAACTATCACAGTTATTGCAGGTACAGAAGCTCAAGAGTTGCTGAAATTTCAACGAATAGCAGCCATTGAGGCTGATTGTTGTTATCTGTCTAAAACTGTAGGAGTTACTGATTATCCTGTCTCAGCACCTCGTATACTCACGGATGCAAACTCAGGTGTTGTCAAAATTGAGAACTTAACCCGCTTCGTTTCCTACGCAATTAAGCAATTGGATGCAATATCAGGAAAGTACCCGATTGAAATTGAAATCGAAGATGCAGATTTAACTCAACAAGGTCAGCAGAGGGAACGAATTAAACTGCCCAATATAGCAGAAACTTTGGCTGAAATTGTTGGGCTTTTGATGATACTTCGCACTGAAAGCGATGCGACTCTATCAGCAACAATTCGGGGAATGATTGAGGCAGGAGCCACCAAGCAAACCGCTACATTGGCATATGAGTACAGCAAAGCCAATGCTGAATACCTGGGATATAAAGGCAAGCAAGTCGAGCGCGATTTAGCGATGGCTTTCACTCCAGGAGAAGAGCAGCTTGATCAAGTTTTGAAGGAAAAGACTATTAAATATCGAGGTTGGGAGAATGATGACAAACAAGACCTCAATGATCATCTCGCGCCACTACTAGAACTTGCTGCGATGTGGAAAGCTGCCAATTTTCGCCATATTCCGCCAGGTGCTGTTGGAGCGTTGCGGGAACTGCTCAAACGTGGTGGAGGGCAACTTGCCAATGATATGGACAATAATTCCTCCTCGGCTCATCGCAGTTCGTGGGATACATTCCTAGAAGAGGTAGAACAAGGATTTATTTCTCAGCCGGGGATAACAGATACTACGCATCCATATGGCAAGGATTTCACCCGTCGTCCACGTATCCGTAAAATAGGGACAGATTCTGAGAATCACTAAAATCAAGTTTAACGAGGCAGTGTGCTTCTCAGTCAGCTTTGGATTCAACGCGGATCGCCAATCAGGACAAAAGGCGACCAATAATAAGGATGACGCTCAATTTGCTTGAGCTTGGCTTTTTGCAGTGCTTCTGTTTTGCTCATGCCTTGTTTAATGTTTTTATAAAACTCAATCATCAGATTCCGCGTTGCTTCATCCTCAACCGCCCACAAACCCGCCATCACTGCTTTAGCACCAGCACGCTCAAAGATGTAAGCAACACCTACAATTCCCTCTCCAGAAGAATTGGTTGCTTGAGCAGTTTGACAAGCGCTAAGAGTTAGCAGTTGCGTACCTTGTAGCCCCAAACGAGCAGCATCAGCAATATCAAATTGAGTATCGGCAAAGAGTAATGTATTCTTTTTTAAATTCAATCTTTTACAATCTTCGTTTTGGAAGCAACCGTGAGTTGCCAGGTGCACCAAGGGAAAACGGAAAGCGTAAGTTTTGAAGTTGT
Source organism: Nostocales cyanobacterium HT-58-2 (assembly GCA_002163975.1). Classification (GTDB taxonomy): domain Bacteria; phylum Cyanobacteriota; class Cyanobacteriia; order Cyanobacteriales; family Nostocaceae; genus HT-58-2. The sequence continues at coordinate 2,827,795 of CP019636.1, forward strand.
TTACAGTGGCATCGTTGCCGAGATAAGCTTGACTTGTGGGAAACAGTTGAGTGATATTTTTAACTTCTTCCTCTGCTCCTGGCAAATTTTGTGGCTCGCGAGGTACAGGGTTCCCAAATGCCAAGACAGCTTGTTGTTGGCGTACAAGCTTCTGCGCTGTCGGTGGTTCTAAGGAACGAGTAGAAATGCGAGTCAGATAGTTGACAGGATATTTCTGGATTAGGAATTCCTGTTTTTGTTTGTCGTAAAGAGTTTCAAAAGGAAAGTAACGTAGTTTACCACTGGCGATGATGCTTAACTCTTTGGGAGACAAAGCCTGAATTTGTTTCTCCACAGGGCGAATCAGGATATCGTAGAGTGGGCTGCTACCAGTTTCGATGTAGCTATCATCACCATCATTTTGCACTTGTTTGGAGTACTGAGTGAGGAGTTGATTGAACTTAGTACGGTTAATGGGTGTTTTAACAACATTCAAACGGTCTTTAGTTAAAACAAAGATGGCGATGGAATTGCGGAGTATGACTGGTTGAACAACAACCGTTCCTGTTGGGATAGAAGATTTCAGCTTTTCAATATCTGGGGGCGTGGTTTCAAACAGTTCTGCCACCTCAGGAAAATCCTGGGAAATACGCTCTGCATCCTTGTAAACTTGTGCTTCTAATTGCCGAACTTGTTGAGATAAACCCTCGGAAAACTTATCTTGTAGTTTTTGTCGTAGGGCTTGGAGTTGTTGATTTTGCTGATTCCATCTGTCAAGTGCTAACTGTACTTGTGGGTTGGCAACTTTGGCGTTAACCAAGCGAGTGTAATCAGCAAGTTCTGCTGTGGTGAATAAGTTAACCCACTCAAAGGCTTCGTCATATTGTTTTTGATCAATAAGGATATCGACTAGATCGCTTACGCTTCCATTAGCCTGGAGAAACTTTTGGCGATTTTGCTTCTGTAAACCTTGGCGCATTGACAAGATAATTTTGACAGATTGCTCTAAATATGAAATGGCATCAGTCGGTCGATTTGTATTACGATATACAATACCAATATTACCTAAAATTACAGCTTCGCCTGTGCGATCACCGACAGCGTGAGAAAGGGGCAGAGATTGGTTGTAGTACTTGAGTGCTTCTTGCTTTTGTCCTAAAGCGGAGTAGACTCCACCGATGTTATTGAGGGTTCTCGCTTCAATAGAGCGATCACCGACAGCGCGAGAAAGGGGCAGAGATTGGTTGTAGTACTTGAGTGCTTCCTGCTTTTGTCCTAAAGCGTCGTAGACTCCACCGATGTTATTGAGGATGCTTGCTTCAAGAGAGCGAGCGCCGACAGCGCGAGAAAGGGGCAGAGATTGGTTGTAGTACTTGAGTGCTTCTTGCTTTTGTCCTAAAGCGTCGTAGACTCCACCGATGTTATTGAGGATGCTTGCTTCAATAGAGCGATCACCGACAGCGCGAGAAAGGGGCAGAGATTGGTTGAAGTACTTGAGTGCTTCTTGCTTTTGTCCTAAATCGTCGTAGACTCGACCGATGTTATTGAGGGTTGTTGCTTCGCCCGTGCGATCGCCGACAGCGCGAGAAAGGGGCAGAGATTGGTTGAAGTACTTGAGTGCTTCTTGCTTTTGTCCTAAAGCGTCGTAGACTCCACCGATGTTATCGAGGGTTGTTGCTTCACCCGTGCGATCACCGACAGCGCGAGAAAGGGGCAGAGATTGGTTGAAGTACTTGAGTGCTTCCTGCTTTTGTCCTAAAGCGTCGTAGACTCCACCGATGTTATCGAGGGTTGTTGCTTCGCCCGTGCGATCGCCGACAGCGCGAGAAAGGGGCAGAGATTGGTTGTAGTACTTGAGTGCTTCTTGCTTTTGTCCTAAAGCGTCGTAGACTCCACCGATGTTATTGAGGATTCTTGCTTCGCCCGTGCGATCGCCGACAGCGCGAGAAAGGGGCAGAGATTGGTTGTAAGTACTTGAGTGCTTCCTTGCTTTTGTCCTAAAGCGTCGTAGACTCCACCGATGTTATCGAGGGTTGTTGCTTCGCCCGTGCGATCGCCGACAGCGCGAGAAAGGGGCAGAGATTGGTTGTAGTACTTGAGTGCTTCTTGCTTTTGTCCTAAAGCGTCGTAGACTCCACCGATGTTATTGAGGATTCTTGCTTCGCCCGTGCGATCGCCGACAGCGCGAGAAAGGGGCAGAGATTGGTTGTAGTACTTGAGTGCTTCTTGCTTTTGTCCTAAAGCGTCGTAGACGAGACCGATGTTATTGAGGGTTTTCGCTTCGCCCGTGCGGTAGCCGACAGCGCGAGAAAGGAGCAGAGATTGGTTGTAGAATTTGAGTGCTTCTTGCTTTTGTCCTAAAGCGTCGTAGACGAGACCGATGTTATTGAGGGTTGTTGCTTCGCCCGTGCGGTAGCCGACAGCGCGAAAAAGGGGCAGAGATTGGTTGTAGTACTTTAGTGCTTGCTGACGCTCACCAATTTTGTCATGGTTCAAACCAAGTCCAAGCAGTGCAGTTGCTTCAAGTTTTTTATTTTGAAGTTCTCGTGCAATCGTGAGAACTTGCTGAAATATTTGTATTGCCTGTTGGTGTTGCTGTTGCTGTGTTTGTTGTACTCCTTGCTCTAATAATTGTTCTGCTTGTTGAGCTTGAGAGTTTTGAGTTTGTCCCCAACTGGGTTGAACTATGAGCAATGCGGAAACAGGAGTTATGCACACACCCAAAGCCAGTAGAGGAGTGATAATTTTTTTCATACAACGAACTCATATCAATTAGCTTTTGTATCAATTTCATATCAATAAGGTGTGGAAGGTGTGGCTCGAATAGACATCGTTTTTTGTTGCAGATTAAACTGCATTTCATCCACAACATACTGTCTATCTTTTGCTACTGCCTGAACACCACGCAACCGCTCTGGGGTAACCACAGGTAGTCCCAAGTTTACGACTGCTAAACCCTGATTAGCATTTTTGATTGTAAAATTACTGAGTGGAAGACCGCTCCAAATAACTTGCTGAGCTTGAGGGCGATCTCGCTCACCACGAATAGTCGGAGGTCCATTGCTTCTGTAAACTGTCGCACCATTTCTGAAAACAACTTTTTCAACATCTTTTAACGGAATCGAGAGAGTTTTGCCACTACGCTGTATTGATAGTGTTTGCCCTGATGGCTCAATCGCCGTCACCCGTCCACTGCGTGATTCACCCCCCTTAAGCAAGACATCTGCTAATTCGGGTAACGCCACAGAAACTGTCAATGGCTCTGCTTGGAGTTGTGCTTGTGTTAATAGGAAACTTTTCTTTTCTACATTCTTACCAGTAACAGCTTGAGAGTTGACTACTAATCCTGTTACCGTAACGATAACTGCCACAACTGATACCTTGAAATTAGGTTTCATAGCTTGAAGAATGCCTTTGATAGCATTTCAATTGCTTTGTTATACTTCTCAATTATTTAGCAAACTTCTATCAAAAAAGACGATCAATTAATGAATTGATAGATAGTATTAACATTGCTACTTTATTGACTTTTGGAGTACTTTTGTGAGCCAGGCTCCTCAACTTAATAAGGAACCCAATATTTTAGGAAAATTTGCCAGTGTTGTTGGTTTACTAAGTATTGCACTGTTTTTTGCAGGCTGGATTTACCGCTGGTCATATTTCTACTTCTTTCAACTAGAAGTCACTAACCTCGACTTTCCGGCACAGTCTTTTCTTTTCGTTCCCCTACAAATATTTCTGGGAGATGGTAAAACAATATTGAGAACTGTATTTGCTTTTCTCCTTGTGGTGATCGCTATTCAACTGACTTTATGGTTGATTAGGATAATAACTGAGGCATTCGTCAACACATTTAACCAATTTTTATTAACTCGAGTCATCCCTGCGACCCAGCGTAAACGCTCATGGTTCGCTAAGCAATTAAACTCTCTGGCTACCTTTAGTTCTTTGCAACTGCGTTCGGTCGAGTTTTTGCGCTCATTGGTGAATGAAATAGTTATAGTCTCTTGGGTTTTAATTGTGATATTTTGGCTGGCTCGGGTGCAAGGTCTTGCAGATGCTCGCCGAGACGCTGGTCAAAACTCCACTTTGCCTGTGGTAACGCTGATTACACCTGAAGATAAATTTGCATTAGGACGCAAACTTGACGATGTGTTTGCAGATCCAGCGTTAAAAGGCTACCGAATTATAGGAGATAGAGGTTTATTCGATGAGCTGCGTGGCATGGAAGATAATGATACCACCAATCCCAACCAACCCAGAATTTGGCGCATCCTCCTAGAACGTGGCGGTTGGATTTATTTGTTTCAAGCATTGCCCCCAAATGCAAAACCGAATGAACGTCCATTGGTGTTGGCTGTTCAAGAAGGTGACAAGGGACATATATTGATTCGCAGCCCAGAAGTTTCTCAGACAAAACCAAATCTCTAACAGCCAGGGAACCTGAACAAGAATTCATCCATCATTGCCAGGTCAATAATTCCAATGATTGAGAACAACAAACTCCTTTTCAAGCGGATACTCTGCTTTTTCTAAATTTGCAATTGCCTTGACGATTGCCTGATAACTCATGTTCTTGGCTGCATCTGAATCTTGATAAACTGCCAAAATTCCTGGATGTGCTGATTCAGTTGATGCAATTGCTGGAAATTATTACAGTTGCGTGTGAGTAGTACCCGCTCATGTTCTTTGGCGTAATCTAGTACGACTGAATCCAGAAATAGCGTTGATGTCTATTAGGCATCTTGCCGTGTTTATGAGTTTTAGAATGACCATAGAGCCGACATTTTATTGCTTAAGCAAAGTGATAATTGATTCTCTACTTTACCAAACCCACATCATCTTGACGCACTACCCCTAAGTTTAGCAACACCTTTTTTATATTTTCTTAATAGATAGTTTTGTTTTCTTAGATAAGATAAGGTAATATCTATAGTCTAATCATTCAATCTCAAAATATTTCTGATGGGCTTTTTAATATCATTTAGCTAATGATATATAGATTGTAGTTATTGAATCTGTTTTTTTTCAAGGAATCCCTCCTTTATACCAATTCTGTATGAAGATGCGCCAAACTGCGTCAAACTTATAGATGGGTGCATTGAGTAATTTTGTTATGAGTCGTCCATTCCAAATCGAGATTTCAGAAAGTCAAGAAGAATTGGAGAAAGCTCTCAAACATGCCACAGCAGCAAGCAGCAAAGAAAGATTGCAAATGCTCTACTGGCTCAAGAGTGGTCAAGTCAGCAGCAGGCGATCGCTGGCAGAACGTTTAGGGCGTGATGAAGCAACCATAACTCGTTGGGTGAGAAAGTATAAAGATGAAGGACGAAGGGGCTTACTTGAAGTAAAACATGCACCAGGGAAAGTTCTGAGCATAAGTGGTTCAGACTTAGAACGGTTGAAACAGAAGTTGCAGGAACCATCTGGGTTTCAAAGCTATAGTCAAATTCAACAATGGCTCAAGAGCGAATTAGGACTTTCACTTGCCTACAAAACAGTCTATGAAATTGTTCGCAAGCGTTTGGGTGCGAAATTGAAAGTGCCTCGTCCTCAAAGCACCAAACAACACCCAGAAAGCCTATCTCACTTTAAAAAAAACTGCCTCTAGCATTCAAATTCTTGCAGGAAGAGTTTGGAGAGGGTAAACGATTGAGGTACTTGTGCCAGGATGAAACACGTTTAGGATTAAAGACAATTGCAGGACGTTTAATTACGGCTAAAGGAGTTAAACCCGTGGGTTTAAGCCAATGGCAACGTGAAAATTTTTATTTATACGGAGTCGTAGAACCCCTAAGTGGATACAGCTTTTTCTATGAGTTCCCCTACCTCAATAGTGATTGTTTTCAAAACTTTTTGGAGTTGCTCTCTGCTGACCTTGGTGATGATATCGCGGTTATCCAGTTCGACCAAGGGTCTTTTCACAAAGCGAAAGCTCTCGATTATCCAGATAACATTATCCCTATTTTTCAACCTCCTCACTCTCCTCAACTCAACCCAATTGAGCGGTTTTGGGAATTTCTCAAATCTCAACTCCAATGGGAAAATTGTCAAACCCTCACACAACTACAGCAGAAGTTAACTGATGTCCTCAAAGCAATTACACCTTCCATGATTTCCTCTCTCACTTCTTACGACTTTATTCTTGAAGCTTTATTTAGCGCAGCTTTATAAAGAAATGGTATTAGGTGTAGGAGCCAGCAATAAGAAACGCTCCGACCAGCAATAATGATCATTCTGAGCCAGGATTAATTGCAACTATGTTAGTGAGTTGAGCCAGGATTATCTACAACTGGGACAGGATTAACTGCAACCAGCCAGCAATAACTTGCTTTGAGCCAGAATTGTTTGCAACTAGAATCAAAAAAATTTTTGTTAAAATATTAGTAATATTAATAACTAATTAAATAGGTAATCCTGCGGCTAACATTTGTTCTTGTAATTCGCGTGTTCTGGTGGGGTCAAGTTGTCCTCGTAATAAAGAGCGAATCTCAGATGGTTTAGCATTTAACTGTTCAGATAGGCTTTTGACGTTGTAGCCATGCCGCGTCAAAGTTGGCTCTAAGTCATCAATCTGCTTGGACAGAATCGACTCGACAATGGAGAGCGTGACAATTGCTTCCCCCATACGATGAGCTTCCTCGAAGGATAAAGATAAGTGCATTTCTATTTGAAGGGGGGTTCTCAACCGCGTACAGAGTAGGTCAATGGCTTCTGCTGTAATTAAATTCTCCAGTAATGTTCCTTCTTTTGTGCAGGAAGAAAGCAGCCATTCGATGTACTGGCGCTGGCTACCCCCAATACTGTCGAGAGAGAAGATGACTGTGCGGTAGCCGATTTCTTCCATCATAGGACGACGTAAATCATTTTTGAGTTTAGGATGGCCTGCCAGGATAATAGAAAGGATGCCCCCACTATCTTCCACCACTTCAATTAGGCGCTTGAGTCCTGTCAAAGTGCTGCTATGTAGGTCGTGCGCTTCATCGACAAACAGAGCCACTGGCTTCTTACCTTTGCGAATTAGCTCTTGCAGCTCCCTTTCCCGCTTTTCGCCTTGAGTGGAAATCTTGACTTCCTTATCCGATGATAAGTCGTAGAACAAGGCAGCAATGAGCGTTGGTAAGGTCGCTCGATTTTTATCTACTGACAGAGATTTAGAAACCAATATCTTGCCTTCTTTCTTTAAGGCTTCTTGCAACCGCCGCAATGTCACAGTCTTGCCGCACCCAACAACGCCTGTGACAGCAATCATTTTCCCCTGTGGAATTGCCGCTTTAATCTCTTTAAACAACTGCCTCAAGTGGTCTGTTTCGTAATATCCTGCTCGCCGAAATTCCTTCACCAACCCATAAAATTCCATCACTTCAGTCAGCATCTTTGTTTTCCCGCCTTTGCTTAAAGTAGTGCCGCACTCGTTCCAAAATCACCTTTTTAGAAAGCGTTTGGGCTAAGAGTTCATCGATGAAAGCCCGCTCTTGCTCCGACAATCTTGCTAGGGGTAGGGCAAGATTATCCGCAATGGCTCGTTTGGCAGCGAGGATGCTGGGATAGGTAAACTCCTGGAATGGGTCTGGATCTTGGAAAGGAATGATTATGGGTTCGCTCTTTGGCTGTGATGGAGCCAGAAATTGAAGCTCTCGGTTTCCTTCTAAGGCGGCCCGAGGCAAAACTAACCCAGTAGCCAGGGCAGCAATTCGGTCAGCTCGCTCCTGCGTTTTACTTTTCTTAAACTTGCGGTAGCGATGTAATGGAATCGGCCCGTCCACGGGTAGGTAAGGCCCATACTTAGTTCCGTCTTTCTCCACGTATAATTCATTGTCAAACAACCCCCACCAAAGGACGACAGTTTCTCCAAGTCAGGGTTTACTTCGTAAGCCACCCCTGCTACTGATACCCTGGCACAAGCATCCACCTTACGTTGTTCCGGCTCCCTGGCAAAAGTACAAAACCGCTCCCAGCTACACATGGACTGCAATCCTTTTACTGGTAAGTGTAAAAGCCAATCTTCTAAACGAGAATGGTTCTCTTGGCGATGGGGTTGATTGTTATAGTGCAGCAGGTACTGGTGCAACCAACGGTTGGCTTCTTGTTCCGTTTGGGGTTGGTGAAAGTGGTAAAGGGTTTCATGGGCTTCCTTCACTGTCCGAAACGGGCGTTCTACTTTGCCTTTCGCCCGAGCCGTTACCCGCCGCCCGTCTTTGCCATTGGGCAGATGAGTAACTAATTTTACTCCCAAACATTCCATGACGTTCTGAAATACCCGACTTTTGCTAATCGGGCCATTGTCCGTATAAAGCATTTGTGGAATACCTTGAAAACCAAACCCTTCTATGGTTTTGGCACTCATGGCGTTAAATAGGAAGCGCAAAGCCGCTTCTACGTCCTCCCCATAAACACAGTGGTATTCCTGGTAACATACTCCACTTCTGTCATCAACGACACTGTAGAGCATCAACTGTGGGTTTCCACGCCCTGGCTGAATCCAAGTAGGAAGATCAAGGTGTTTTAAATCTGAGGGGCTGAGATCAAAGTGCCAGCAATCATTGCTCATGTCAGCTTGAAAGCGCACCGCAGGAGGCTGGCGCGTCATTGAGGTGTGGTCGTAGCCCCAGGTTTTTAAGTAGTAGTTGACGCTACTTTTAGTCAACAATCCGGCAGGAGGCTGGACAAATCCATCAGGCGTTTCCATACCGTACTCTTCCAGCAGTTGAATTGCCCGAGCAGTTGAGACATGTCTTCCTTTCTTGTTGCTGGTACGGATTTTGAAGGCAGCAATAATTTCGCAGTAGCGTTCCATCTCTGCTGTTGATAACTTGCGCGGTGTCCCCCTATCTGAACGCCCTTCTGCTTTGGGACGAGACCGCTCTCGCAATGCCCGATACACTGTGTCTAGTGACACACCGTAGCTAGTGGCAGCTTCTTCAATCAGTTTTCGTCGCTCTCGAGACCTTGGTGGAAATAATTCTAGTCTCTGCCGTAATTGAACTAACGCATCATTAGGAATCTGCTTCCGGCTCATGGTGTTCCTTGGGCCTTTGCAATGTAACTGTAGAGCGTTGGCTTAGAAATTCCCATGATTCGGCAGATTTCTTCAATGGTGTACTGACGCTCGTTGTAGAGCTTGATAGCCAATTGACGCTTTGGCGCATCTAATGCTTTAGGTCTTCCTCCCTTGCGCCCCCGCGCTCTAGCTGCTGTCAATCCGGCTTGTGTACGTTCTCGAATCAGGTTGCGCTCAAATTCTGCTAGTGCGCCAAACAGATGGAAGATTAATTTACCACTGGTTGAGGTAGTAGCTAGAGCCTCAGTTAAGCTGTGCAATTCGATACCGCGCTCAGATAAGGTTTCCACCATTTGGATTAAATCTTTTAAGGAGCGTCCCAAACGATCTAATCGCCATACTACCAATACGTCTCCTGCACGGGCTGCCTCTAAAGCCTTTGTTAATCCTGGACGGGCTACTCCTGCTCCGCTAAGTCTATCCTCATAAATCCGACTACATCCCGCCTGCTTTAGGGCATCTTTTTGCAGGTTTAGATTCTGGTCGTCAGTGGAGACACGGGCATAGCCAATCAGCATTTAGAAGTTAGCTTTAGTTAAGAAACTCATTGCTTATGATTATATCTTGCCATAGATTATTTAACTGAGTTTTTTAACCAAAAATTAACTGTCTTTGGCGGTGGTCGCAAGCAAAACTTCTTGGTCAAGAAAAGGGTGGTTTTCTTTACTTATAGTTGTAATTAATTCTGGCTCAAATTTCTTATTGCTGGCTGGTTGCAGTTAATTCTGTCCCAGTTGTAGATAATCCTGGCTCAATTCACCAACATAGTTGCAATTAATTCTGGCTCAGAATGATCATTATTGCTGGTCGGAGCGTTTCTTATTGCTGGCTCCTACAAGTAGTGACCTGTGTGTACCAATGCAGAGCATTGTTGAAAAATGTTGCAGAAGCTGCAATCACGAAGACAATAATTTCTATGCTCATGATGTTTGTATTTCCTATATTACTTATGAATGCAAATCAATTAATGGCTTCTGAGGTAATAGGAATACTTACCAAGCCTCATCAGTCAAGAACATCTGCTGTCTGCTGGAATCATATTCATATAACCCCAAACAAACTTGCGTTAATTGTCAACATCTTTGGCTGTCATTGATTTCCATGAAGCATTGCTCGTCGCAACACGCTTTAGCAGTCCATTGAGAGTCTGTTGTTCTTCTAGTGTTAAGGCAGCGAAGAATTGTTTTGCTACTTCAATCGATACGTGTTCTGCTTGTTGGAGTCGTTGCTCGCCAGCCTTTAAAAGATGAACTTCATAGGCTCGCCGATCGCTCGGATGAGGTCGTCGTTCAATTAAGCCCTGCTCTTCTAGGTCATTGAGCAAAGTAACCATGCTAGCTTTATCAACACGAAGTTTGTCACCTAGTCGTGCTTGAACCATTGCACCTTCACTAGCTAGTAATTGGAGGATACCAACCTGGAGCGGACGCAGATTTAAGGGAGTCATAGCACGGGCATAAAACTGTGCGCCAAGTTCAGTCACCCAGTGAAGTACAAAGCCTGTCCAGTGACTCAGACATTCTGGCAAAGGCTCCCAGTCTAGATCGTGTTCACTAAAAGTATGCGGATTAACTGATGGGCTTTCCCGCTTTGGTACTTCAGCAGATTGCTTGGAGGATATTCGTCTCTTCATAGAACTAAAAACGCTTGTTCAAACAAACGTTAGCACAAAAAACGTTTATTTAACAAACTACTTGCAGTTCACCATACCAATTTAGGAAAAATATATTCTCAGGAATCTTTAAGCTGCGGCCGCATTGGGGACAAGTTAAAAGTAAGAAAATTTTGTCAATACCTCTTTGAGCATAAATATATCTGCATCAGAATGATAATAGTATATCAGGGGAAAGAGGCGAGCGTCGCTCGCCTCCTTCCCCAACCTTATTTTTGATTATCATTATCTTACTGGTCTTCTAGGATGATTTGCTCACAAAAAAATTATGTGAAACTCAGTTAAGACAAATAATTGAGCGATTGTAAAAAACCGTGAGCAGCAGCCGTAAAACGCTCTCATGATCATGCCAAAAAGAAGCAACGACCGATGGTGGAAGACGAAGTAATTGCCAAGCAACTCAAACAGTTACTGATACCTGCCATAACATCACAAGAAAATTACTACCGCTAACTGGGGTAGCAGTTAGGTCGAGGGGAAGTATTATCTTCCGCCTCTCCCAATTAGAACTGGACGTGCGCTTTTAGGTGCATCCGGCTCCCGACAAACTTATTTGCTTATGTGAACGTATTGATGACAGGATTGATGGATAGCAAGGAGGTTTTTAAACTTCCAGTTATCGTGATTCCCATTTCAGTGATGAAGATGTATATCTTCACCGTCCGCGAACTTAAGTCCGCAGTGTCCGCAAGTATGGTCTTGTTTCTTGAGAGCACCGTTATTCTTGAGGTTTCATACGCTCTAAATCCCGCAGAACAACCAGAGCATTTTCATCTTTAAAGGTGAAATACTCGGTCAGGTGACCAAGAGGATAATGAAAGTTCCGGTAGCGATATTTGAAATACTTTTCAACATTCCCCCGGTGTGACCAGGTTCCCAAAACCTCAATTTTGATATTCGTAAAATGCGATCGCAAATCGCCCTGCACTTCCTTCACCCGTTCTTCCACAGCACGTGTCGTGATGCCAATTTTATATAATATCTGTCCATCTGCTTCTATTCTCAGAAAGTACAGGGTGTGGAGGAAAATTCTTCTTAAGTGAGCGCGATAAATCTGTGAGTCCGTAAACAATTCAGAAAAGGTGGAAAGACCCAAGAGTTTTGCACGTTCAGCTTTCTGTTCCAGTTCAGATAACTTCTGGAGCAGCAGGGGATGTTGCACTTCATTAAACTTCCTCAACGATAATACGCCCAGCGGAATTTTCCCCAGCGGAGTAAATTCATAGCGTTGATACCCAAAATGCTGACTTTCTTGCAGTAACTCCTGATAAATAAAACGTGCCGGAACAACGTACTGTGGAATACCATAATTCTTCGCCCCATACTCCCGCCATAATCCTTTCAACTGCTCAATCTCTTTCTCAGAAAGGTCCAGATTGAAGATGTCATAAAGCGGTAAGATTGGCAATTCTTTGTAAGGGCGCTCAACAGAACGGCAGGTTTGTGTCGTATGAGCAAAATGATGTTCTTTAACAGTGCCTTTTTTGGCGGTCAAAGCCCCTTGACAATAAGGACATTTTACCGCTGTTTTGCCTTTCGGCACATCTTCAATCGAGATGAGCGCTCCATCCGCGCTGACACCGTACCGCAGCCACATCCGTTCAATCAATCGACTTTTGGGAGACAGACCCTAATATAGCAATTCGTTGAGGAGTTGTGAAATAACTTGTTGAGGCAAGAAACAGGAAACAAAGAGTTGCAAATATGCTATTTAACTTAAATACAATTTAAGTTTTGTACAAAAGTTAAATTGTATTATTGTGCTTTTGTACTATAGTATATTAATATATTGCTAACATGATATTTTAGTAATTTTGCACAATTGCTTTATGCCAAATCCGCCAACAGTCGTCTCCTTGGGCTTGGCTGGAGGTCAGGGGAAGTCTACAGTAGCCTTGATGCTAGGGAGGTATTTGGGGCGCTTAGGAATTCCCGTTTTGTTTGTGGATTGCGACCCTCAATCTAGCTTGACCAGTTTCTTAGGGGTACAAGTGCAGCCTAATACCCCAACATTACTGGAAGTTTTGACACAACCAGAAGAGAAAACAAAAATCATCGATGCGATCGCGCCCGTACCAGACGTTAAACTAGGCGACCGTACCATTAACAATACCAACCTGTTCTTAATTCCTTCCGATGATGCATTAGAGAGTGCTAACTATAAATTGGCTTCCAGTGGCTTAAGTCTATTTATTCTAAGAAATCGCCTGCAACCTATTGTGAGTAATTTTGGCATGGCAATTGTAGACCCACCCCCGGAACGTTCACATTTAGCCCAGACTTCCTTGGGTGCTGGTGATAGGTGGATAATTCCAGCAGAGTCAAACGTCAAGGGGGTTCAATCGCTGTTGCGAACTTTAGAATTAATCAAAGAATTTAAAACCGCCCTACCTTATGGTGAACTACTGGGTGTAGTCCCTTTTCGCGCTCGCTGGACTGGTTTGCATCCAACAAACGCTACTAAAACAAGCATGGATACCATGCGGCAGTTGGTAGGTTCAGGATTGATGTTGCCGCATATTTTGGAATCGGATGTATTCAAAAATGCCATCAACCAACGGGTTGCGCCAACAGATTTGGGACAGCCAAATCTAGAATATGCAATTCATGTCTTAGCTCAACGACTCAAGCCAATTTTGCCAAAAGAATATGCCAAATTGATTCCATCAGAGACAGTATCATAAATTTTACTAAAGGCAAAAACATGAATATTTTAGACGAAATCAGAAATAGAGCTAATCAACCAACAGTTGCACTACGACAAGATGTGTTGGCTCCACAACAGCAGGATTCTGTGACACCTGAAGTTAATGTTCCATCCACTGCTGATAGTTCCATTTCTGAACTTACACGATTAGAAGAGCAACTAGCGAACTTTCCTGAAATTGCACCTAGAGTACCTGTACGTTTGGAAGTGGCAATTAAGCAAAAACTCGATGAATTATGCAACCAGGAAAAAATAACAATTGAAACCCTCTTGGAAGCTTTTTATGTCACCTGCAAAGAAAAAGATACAGTCATGAAACAAGTCCTAAAAGAAGCCAAAAAACGGCTCTCAAGCCGCAAAGAAGCAGGTAATATTCGCTCTAGCATCACTCGTTTAGCTAACTTGACCAAGAAACTAAAGTAGCATTCAATAGATTTGTATTAGAAAACCAACTTGTCATCAATTCTTAGTCTCTTTCTTTTCGCATTTGATGAACGATTTCATCAATATCCGGTTCAAAGGGTTGACCACTACGCCGTTGCTGAATGGCTTGAGCATTGGCTAAAATTGTTGAACGTAAGTTTTGCCAATTGGATTGATGTGTTAATTTTTAGTTTAATAACTCTCGTTCTTCAGGAGACAAAGCTTTGATTGCATTGGCTAAAGATTCGACAAGCTGAATATTTATAGACGTTCCCTATCCTGTTATCGAAGCCAAAGAAGTGAATATCCTTTGCTTTTAAAGCAATCCTAACATTTTTCCACCTACTCCACACCACCACATAATTCAGCTACAGTCTGGAAATACTTACGCAGATACACCGCATCATCACCAGTAAAAAACAGGCTTGACAAGTTTCCTTCTTCATCAGAAGAAAGCAAATAAATTCTCACACCCAATTCATCACCTTTGACAACATAACTCTTCTTTGCTTCTAAATAAACATAAGCAATAGCATTCAAATTGATAATCTTATTCCCAACTTTCAACATAATTTCACCTCACTTTAATACCGCTGAATTTTGATTTTGTAGTCCGCGCAGGTGGGCTTTGTTTGTATAGCCCCAGGCTTCTAGCCTGTGAGCTAAAAGAGGTAATGTGAATCTAATATGACTAAAAACTACTAAGAAGAGATATCGCCTTATCAAGATTCACTTTCGCTTGATAAAGAGCCAGTATTTTCTGCTGCTCCACTCTATACGACAGAGGCATTATTCTTCTTTGTTCAACAGAAACTTTAATCAATAGACCTCTTGCATAAATAGTGTAAGCATGAAAAAATACAAGTCAAAAAACAAAGAGCAATGAGCTACGAACAGATCAAAGACCTGCCACCACCAGAATTTAAACGGTTATGTGGAGTGCACATTGCAACATTCGGGAGGATGGTAGAAGTCCTAAAGCCAGAACTGGTGAGAACTGGTAAGAAAGGCGGTCAGCCAAAATTAAGTGTGGAAGACCATTTATTGATTGCATGAGAATACTGGCAAGAATATCGTACTGACTTCCATATCTCGAAAAGTTGGGGTATACATGAATCCACAGTATGCCGGATAGTACCGAAGGTGGAAAATATTTTGATTAAGTCAGGAGCATTTCGATTACCTGGGAAAAGAGAGTTCTATCAACCAGCATATGAATGGAAAGTATTGGTAGTAGATGTGACTGAAACACCTGTGGAACGTCCAAAAAAAACAGCGTCACTACTACAGCGCTAAGAAAAAACGTCATACTTTGAAAGCGCAATTGGTAGTTGACCAAGCTAGTGGCAAAATCATCTGTACCGCCTACGGAACTAGTCGCATTCATGACTTTCGCTTACTGAAAAATACAGAAGTCAGATTTCAGACTTCACAGTTGTGTTTAGCTGACAAAGGGTATCAACTCTCAAGAAACACATTGCGTTGAGTCAGAAATGGGGATGAGTTCTAAACCAAAAGTCAAAGCTTTTTTCTTGAGGTTATTAACTACCCGCTCTCGATACTGTTGCTCATAAGCATCAACACCAGGGTCAATAAATTTATCACCAGAAGTCCAAAGGCGATAAAAAATACGTGCTAGCTTGTGAGCAGCAGCAGTAATAGCTTTGGGAGCGCCGATTTTGGCTTGCATACGACGGTAATAAGCACCTAAAGCCGAGTTACTACGGCAAAGAGTTTGAGCCGCCATCCGGAAAGCGTTGGCAGCACGACTAACAACAGAGCGAGTTTGAGAGCTTTTGACTTTACCACCAGTCACACGGCTACCAGGGCATAAACCTAACCATGAAGTAAAGTGCTTCACAGTTGGGAAACGAGTCGGATCTAATCCCAACTCGGACAACAATATCAATACGGTCAAAGCGCCAAAGCCCTGAATTTGAGTAAAATCAACGCCACTAATGCGATACAAGTGAGTACGCAGGTCAAATTGAGGCGCATTACCGGGCTGCTTCTTACCTCGGCGTTTAGGTTTGGTTAATGGCTTTTTTGTCACATCAACCCTATCAGCAAATGAAGCCAAGCATTGCTCAATTTGGGCATCGACGGCGAGAATCTGTGTCTGGTAAAACTCGTACAGTTGCAATTCCTGTTGTAGGATGAAAATCAACTCATCACGATAATCGCCCGTCAAAGCGGCAGCAATCTCTTCACAAGAGGCTTTGATACGCCCATCCTTAAGTGCGGCGAGGGTAAGTGGGTTACGTTCGCCCCTGACAATGGCTTTGATAATGCTCAAGCCTGTAGTACCTGTAATGTCACTAATCACTCTGTGCAGTTGTAGATTCATCTCGGTCAAGGCTTTTTGCATTCGTTGTACGTGAACACAAGCACTCTTGATTAAGTTATCTCGTTGTCGAATGTAACTACGCAGGACACAGATTTGGTCATCTGGACGGAATGAACCGGATAACAAACCATAACTATGTAACTTTTGCAGCCATTGGCAATCTAAAACATCCGTTTTCCGACCAGGTACAGTTTTGACGTAGTGAGCATTTACCAACTTGACCTCGAAACCACGGCTTTCTAACACTTGAAACACAGGTATCCAATAGACCCCTGTTGATTCCATTGCCACCGTTTCAATCCCACACTGTTTTAACCAATCAGCCATTGCATATAGCTCTGCTGTAAAGCAAGCAAAACTATGCACATTCTCGCTATCCCTGTCAACAGGAACACTCACCCAATGTCTATCAGCACCAATATCAATACCTGCCGCATTCGGGTTAATTACAGGTAGATTTCTTTGCTCTGCGGCAATTGGCTGTTCCTGCTTCTTCATAGGTTTTGACCACAGCGAGCGCATAGTTTTTGTGTAAGGATGTACCATGCCTGAGTGAGGCTAATAAATCTAATCTCTCAAACGGGATAGTAACGGTCATTACTTCACCAATATTTCTGCCAAAATCACCCAGAACCAGGCTCACATTCGGGCAAATACTGCACCATTGATAAGACGGTTTTTGCTGTCACGGTACTACTTCAGTGTAATATTTATTAGCTTTAATACATTCGAGAGGCTGTGTTTCTTCGATATTTTGCTAGTGCGTCGCCGCGCTAGTCGGAGGCTCACATCTTGCACCAAGAAAAATTGATGATATTTTATCACTCAGTATGAAGCCCAAAGTCCTTTATTTAGCGAGAAAAATCAAAAAATAATGTAGCTTTATCACCCATATTTTTAGTTTGTACGGACTTATACGGTTAGGTGCAAGATGTGAGCCTCCGACTAGCGCGGCGACGCACTAGCAAAATATCGAAGAAACACAGCCTCTCGAATGTATTAAAGCTAATAAATATTACACTGAAGTAGTACCGTGACAGCAAAAACCGTCTTATCAATGGTGCAGTATTTGCCCGAATGTGAGCCTGGTTCTGGGTGATTTTGGCAGAAATATTGGTGAAGTAATGACCGTTACTATCCCGTTTGAGAGATTAGATTTATTAGCCTCACTCAGGCATGGTACATCCTTACACAAAAACTATGCGCTCGCTGTGGTCAAAACCTATGAAGAAGCAGGAACAGCCAATTGCCGCAGAGCAAAGAAATCTACCTGTAATTAACCCGAATGCGGCAGGTATTGATATTGGTGCTGATAGACATTGGGTGAGTGTTCCTGTTGACAGGGATAGCGAGAATGTGCATAGTTTTGCTTGCTTTACAGCAGAGCTATATGCAATGGCTGATTGGTTAAAACAGTGTGGGATTGAAACGGTGGGCAATGGAATCAACAGGGGTCTATTGGATACCTGTGTTTCAAGTGTTAGAAAGCCGTGGTTTCGAGGTCAAGTTGGTAAATGCTCACTACGTCAAAACTGTACCTGGTCGGAAAACGGATGTTTTAGATTGCCAATGGCTGCAAAAGTTACATAGTTATGGTTTGTTATCCGGTTCATTCCGTCCAGATGACCAAATCTGTGTCCTGCGTAGTTACATTCGACAACGAGATAACTTAATCAAGAGTGCTTGTGTTCACGTACAACGAATGCAAAAAGCCTTGACCGAGATGAATCTACAACTGCACAGAGTGATTAGTGACATTACAGGTACTACAGGCTTGAGCATTATCAAAGCCATTGTCAGGGGCGAACGTAACCCACTTACCCTCGCCGCACTTAAGGATGGGCGTATCAAAGCCTCTTGTGAAGAGATTGCTGCCGCTTTGACGGGCGATTATCGTGATGAGTTGATTTTCATCCTACAACAGGAATTGCAACTGTACGAGTTTTACCAGACACAGATTCTCGCCGTCGATGCCCAAATTGAGCAATGCTTGGCTTCATTTGCTGATAGGGTTGATGTGACAAAAAAGCCATTAACCAAACCTAAACGCCGAGGTAAGAAGCAGCCCGGTAATGCGCCTCAATTTGACCTGCGTACTCACTTGTATCGCATTAGTGGCGTTGATTTTACTCAAATTCAGGGCTTTGGCGCTTTGACCGTATTGATATTGTTGTCCGAGTTGGGATTAGATCCGACTCGTTTCCCAACTGTGAAGCACTTTACTTCATGGTTAGGTTTATGCCCTGGTAGCCGTGTGACTGGTGGTAAAGTCAAAAGCTCTCAAACTCGCTCTGTTGTTAGTCGTGCTGCCAACGCTTTCCGGATGGCGGCTCAAACTCTTTGCCGTAGTAACTCGGCTTTAGGTGCTTATTACCGTCGTATGCAAGCCAAAATCGGCGCTCCCAAAGCTATTACTGCTGCTGCTCACAAGCTAGCACGTATTTTTTATCGCCTTTGGACTTCTGGTGATAAATTTATTGACCCTGGTGTTGATGCTTATGAGCAACAGTATCGAGAGCGGGTAGTTAATAACCTCAAGAAAAAAGCTTTGACTTTTGGTTTAGAACTCATCCCCATTTCTGACTCAACGCAATGTGTTTCTTGAGAGTCAAGGAATTGTTAAACTCCATACTCATAGTTGTATTCCCACTAAAAAACCTCGTGGTACTGATTTATCGACTCATGAACGCCTCCACAATCGCAATTTAGCTCAACTGCGTGTTATTGGCGAACACATTAACCGCCGATTGAAAATTTTTCGCATTCTTAAAGAACAATATCGTAACCGCAGAAGACGCTTTGGCTTACGTTGCAACTTGATTGCTGGACTTCTCAATTCTGAACTTGCTCTGTTTTCTTGATTCGTGCAAGAGGTCTATTAAATAACCCCTGTTTCCCGGGAAACAGAAGTTACTTTCCTTGATCTAATGACTGAGGACTGCTTTAGATCACGAGCAGTGCTAAGGATAAAAATGAGTAAAGTTACTTAAAGATAACATTTAACCCTAGGCGCACGTGCGCCTAGGGTCATTTTTCTAAAAGCAGTTCCTTAGTGTTGGCAGTGATTTCATTCTTGTTTTATAAATAGGTATCACTGCCAATTGAAAAATCTTGATTCAATCATTGCCCGTGATCGCTACTCAAAATTTTGAGATTTCACTTATCAATCATCTCATCTATTAACCAACACTCTTGTATAGCTTTAGATATCGTTTTTCAGGTGCTTCAATTTCCCAAATGATCAATTCCCAACTGGGCTTAACACGTCTATTTTTTGGGGAAATCAATCTCTACGTAAATGTATGTCCTTGATCAGGACGGGTAAACAAGAAGATAACGTGTAGTTTTGTAGTACTTGTAATGTATTCATTATACTACGGTATTAATAAAGAGATTGTGGAGAATTAAGGTACTTAAATAAAATGACCCCGTCAGAACGAGGTCATTCAGAAAGTCGATACTTACACCCGTTTCCTGACTTTTTACTTTGTTCTCACTGATAATCGTATATCACTGATACCCTTATTAGCTTGATAAGAAACAAATAAAATTTTGCTCATAAGCTGTAAATAACCACCCAAATAAAATGACCCCGATACAAGGGTCAGTCAAAGCCGCTATTGATGTAGCGTTACAGCCTTTAACTGTGTATGTTAGTTCTTGCTGCTAATTATACATCATTTGAGCAGTTACTAGCTTGATTAATGATACAACCTTTGTGTATAAATTAATTTTATTCGTTCAGTTTTCTGTCTAGAAGCTAGGTTTAAGTGGTTTCTTAGTAAAAAGCAACGTGATAACAAGGCTTTGGTGGATGATTGGGACTTGAAAGTTAAAGTTATTGATGCGGTGCAACGGTCTACCAAAGGTGAGCCTAGCCCTAGATATCAGAAGGCAATGCAGTTATTGGAAGAGTTGAGACGATATCTGTACCAACGCTCATCGTCATATTCATTTATCACTGCCAGGACTGACTTTGGCTACTGATCGTGCTTAAAACAGCCTAAAACAGCCCCCAATCACTGAGGACTGCTGGCAGTGATTTGGAATGAATAGGTGGTGGCAAGGAATGTTTATTACCAGTCAACTACTTGACCGCTTAATTCTTTCTTTAAGGAATCTTCGTAATTATTCCACACTAATCCGAATACGCTGTAAGTATCCAAGGTATAAAGTTGAGCATTAACCTACAGTGTTTCTAGTTCTCAAAAATATGAACTTATTAGCTAATTCAGTTATTTTTCTTTCTCTTTTTTTCCAAAAAACTATTATTGCCGAAAATAGCTTATTAGATAGGTGGGTTACACTAGGAAAAACAAATGATGGTGAAGTTTTAGCTTTGAACGAATCAAGTGTTGAAATTATTGATATACAGATAGACGAGTCTATTAATAATGAAGACGGGTTTTATGAAAATTTACCAATGACAAAGGCGGTACAGTTTGATTACCGTATAGGTAAAAGAGAACGGCGTGCTTACACAAAAGCTTGCAAAAATGGTGTAGTTGTTGGGAACCCACATTGGAAGACCTACACAACCGCTATAGATTACAAATTTCAGTATTTCTTAGTTGAAGCAGATAGCGATGCTAGTAAAAAGATGCTCAGACGTGTTTGTTCTCTATCTATATACAAAACTAATTAACGTCAAAAGGTACTAGATAGTCGCTTCTATTAGGAGTCATTAGACCTCATGATTGTTAAGTTAAAAGATAAATACTCTGGACAAGAAGTAGAAATACAGCATAATCAAGATAATAGAAGTTTTTCTTTCATCGACGAAAATACTTATTTGACAATTTCAAAAGAGATTTAAGTAAATCATATGGCTTCTATGGACATATTCTAAACATAGCGCATCCTGATGAACTTGATTTATATTTAGCGTGTATTAAATTAAATGACTTTGAGCTAATCTCATGCAAGCCGATACTACAACCGCCTAAGCCTTTACCAGGAGGAGCTATCCCTTAAATCCCACTATGTTTGCGGCTGGGGGATAATTGGTTATTTGGGGCTCCAATTTTCGACAACTAATTAATACGGTTAGTTATCGGATACAAATGTTTTTAGAAAATAGAAGACAACTAATCAAGAAACATTAATTGCTTCACTTTTTCCCAAAACTATGTGTTGATCAAATTATGGAATAAAGCATCTAACTCTTCAAGATTATGCGTTGGAAACGTTGAATCATCAAACTTAACAATTGCTCGGTAATGCTGATTATTCAAAATTTCCCAATCAATGATAGTAGTATGTTGTCTTTCAACTATTCCGAGGTTACGCTCCCAATGAACGATCACTCTGAACACATAACCACCACTCTCACTACCAGCAAAAAAGATAGGTTCAGTTTCTTTATAAACTGCAAGATGATGAACAGTTTGAATTGCCGACCTACCAATTTCGTCACGCCTAATATCAAGACGTTTACGTATTGTTTCAGCAATTTCACAAAATGTTTTTGTTTTCAATGTTGTCAATTCTTCTGGAAAAAATAGATTAATTTGAGATGGAGAAATAACTTTAGCTTCAGCATATAGATTTGGCAAAAATAACATCATTGATAGTGCAATGAGTAATGCTGTGAATAAAACAATAGTACGTTTGATTAACATGAATAATTTTTGGTTGACAAAGTAAAAAGCTGACAATGTATTCTCAGAGCCTCCAACTCTCCACATTAACCGAGGTTATGTAAAAAGTGGTGGAACTAAGTTACATTAATTACTGCATAACTATGTCACAGTTAATACCTCTAAAACGATGAAATAGCTTTGAAGAATACGTGAAGTTATTACAAAAACTCTCAGAGCCTAATTCTCGTATCTCAACTATCGAAAAATCCTACTTAAAGCTCAAAATAACAGGACTTCTGGCAGATACCTTTAAACAAGCATCGAGTGACTGCAAGTTTTTGACAAGAAACCCAAAAACGCCTCATTTACCTTAGTTTAGCCTCACGCACGCAGACAGCGTGTGGTATATACAAACGGAAGGCTGCGTGCGCGCTGAAACGCTTGCTATAACTGACTTTTAGCCTGTTTTTGAGGCGTGATCGCTACTCAAAATTTTGAGATTCAATGCCTTCACGCCCAGGATGTTTTAACCCGACTCCCCGCTGCATCTGGGAAATAGCAATATTAGAAAACGACTTCTGGCAATCTTGAATCTCATAACTGATTCAGTAATTCTCTCAGGTTATGGAGTTGTGCCAGCGCTCACTTAGATGAAGTTACGTGAAGAGCGAGCGCTGTAAGTCCTACGGATAGGCTGCGCCAACATGCATAGCGTGTCCGCCAGGACAAGGCTTATCGCCTCGCCCTTTGGGCGGCTCCTTGTCTTTTGACTCCCCCTATTCCTGATAAGCAACTCTTGTTAGCGCTATCAGCCCTTTTATGTCAAGTCTTGTTGACCTTTTGTAACAATATTGTTATATTTATTTACATAAAGAAACAAATAAAGGAAACGCGCTATGTACACTACTGTTAATGAAGACGGCGTTCTCAATAACTACCCAACTGAACCCCAGATGTACTACGCCGAGTACCCTGCAATTTGGGAACAACGTAAATACGTTTTCCAGGGTGTTTTCGCGATTTTAATTGTCACTACTTTAGTTTTGGTTGGTTTTAGTGTTAGCTAAGATTTTTGATTTTGGTATCGGTATCACTCATCGACATTTGGTCTTCTCCTAAATTACCTCGGTTGGGTTCACCGAGGTTTTTTGTTGCTGTTAGGTGTCATCTCTCGACAGTACACTTTTGTTCCTATATCCTGCAGACATACACTCGCTTACCAGTGTGCGCTTACGCACAATCATACTTACGCGCTCCTCACTCCACTAAAAAACCCAGTCACTTTGAACCGGGCTTTAGTGGGGCAATATCCCCAAGGCTTGTTATAGAAATTAGTTATAAATGAGTCATCTAACTAAGACTACAACCAGAGCATTTTCAATTTCGGAAAACTGTTACCCAGTTCTAAAAATTTCCTCATCAGCCCCGCCACTTCCTTATCTGGAAATACTTCATCATTTACTGACTGCATTACTGCATTGATTATGAAATTGTGCGCGATCGCCCTTTGGGCGGCTCCTCTGGAGCATCGCATAAAGGCATACTCGCAATGCCCAATCGCCTATCTCCCTTTTCAACCTTATCGTTTTGGCAACGGTTATACAAACAGAGGTCTGTTGTAGCTATTTTTCTGACTCTAGCATGATACTCGTGCTACCATGCTATTCGTGATAGTATCATTCAAAGATAAAGGGACTGAAGACATTTTTGATGGCATTGATTCAAAAGACGCTCGAAAACAGTGCCCTCAAACCCTTTGGAAAGTCGCTCAAAGGAAATTGGATCAACTGAACGCAGCACATACTTTGGATGATATGAAAGTTCCACCAGGTAATAAGTTAGAAGCACTCCAAGGTGAAAGAGTTGGTCAGCATTGCATTCGGATTAATGACCAGTATCGCATTTGCTTTGTATGGACACAGCAGGGTGCAGAAAATGTTGAAATAGTGGACTATCACTAAACCCATGAGGAGGTAGAAAGATATGAGAATTCCTGCCAAACGACCACCTACACATCCAGGTGAAATATTACTCAAAGATTTTCTTGAGCCACTTGGGTTATCACAAACTGACCTTGCAAACGCAATTCATGTTTCTTATCAACGAATCAATGAGCTTGTGAATCAAAAGCGTGGTATTACCTTAAGTACCGCTCTACGATTATCAAAGTTTTTTGGGAATAGCCCACAGTTTTGGTTGAATCTCCAACAGAATTGGGATATGTACCATGTCCTTAAGGAAGAAGAGGAGGAACTGAACACTATTGTGCAATTTAATAGTTAACAATAGGCGATCGCTCCCAGAATGAGAACTCAGTTGGAAGGAATCTTCAACCATTGTGTTTACCTCAAACCCAAGCGCAAAAAAATACACTCTCCCTAAGCTTTTGTCAAAAAGTTGTCTCGTTTAACTTTTTTGGTGTGACTTTTACCCCACGCCTAATACTTATAGTATTCCTAGTTGGGTAAAGATTCTAAAAAGAAAAATATAAGAAGAACCTGCCATGGCAAATGAAGAGCATCTTAGTCTGCTAAAGCGAAGCGTAAAGGATTGGAACAACTGGAGAGATCAAAACCGAGACATAATACCTAACCTCACAATGGCTAAGCTCATTAGAGCTGACCTCCGTGGGGCTGACCTCTATAAGGCTGATCTCACTAAGGCTGACCTTAGCCAAGCTCACCTCAGCCAAGTTCAGCTCAGTGGGGCTTTCCTCATTGGGGCTGACCTTAGTGGGGCTTCCCTCAATGGGGCTTTCCTCAGTAAAGCTGACCTCGTTAAGGCTAACCTCAGTAGGGCTTTCCTCGCTGGGGCTTTCCTTATCAGGGCTGACCTCACTGGGGCTGACCTCACTGGGGCTTTCCTCATTGGGGCTTTCCTCAATGGAGCTTCCCTCAATGGGGCTGACCTTAGCCTAGCTAACCTCACTGGGGCTGACCTCGCTGGGGCTGACCTCACTGGGGCTGACCTCACTGGGGCTAACCTGAGTGAAACCAATCTTAGCAAAGCCGACTTAACACGTGCTCAATTAGTTGAGACAAATATAGAGGGAGCAGATTTTAACGGTTGCAGAATTTATGGTATCTCAGCTTGGAATTTAAAAGGAAATCCTAAAAGCCAATTAAATTTAATTGTTACACCTGATGGCGAACCTGACATCACAGTAGATGACATCGAAGTTGCTCAGTTTATCTATTTAATGCTTAATAATACAAAAATTCGTAATGTGATTGACACTATAACTAGCAAGGCAGTACTTATCTTAGGTCGCTTTGGTAAAAGATTAGAAATTCTAAAAGCTATTCAAGAAGAACTTCGCCAGTATAATTACTTGCCAATAGTGTTTGACTTTGATGGTCCAACTAGTCGAGATATAGAGGAAACTGTTGTAACTCTAGCTCATATGGCTCGCTTCATTATTGCCGACATTACTGACCCTAACTCTGTACCACACGAGTTAAAAGGAATTGTCCCATCTCTTGAAGTTCCAGTTAAACCAATAATAGAATTTCCAAATAAACCATATCCTATGCTGAAAGACTTACAAAGAAAACATCATTGGGTTCTGAATACGTATGAATATAAGAACCCTGACGATTTGATGAATTCTCTACAAGACAAAATTATTAATTCTCTTGAAGAAAAATTCAAAGAGATTCAGAAAATAAAATCTGCTGATAATTAAAGCAGTTAGGATTTACGTGGAATAGAGTTAAACTCCATACATCCCAAGCAGCATTGCTTCATCTTCTCGCCTACAGCCTGGAAATATTTGCGGAGATACTGGGCGTCATCACCAGAGAAGAAAAGGCTAGAGAGGTTTCCTTCTCTGTCTGCTGCTTGTAGATAAATTCTCACACCCAATTCGTCACCTTTGACGACATAACTCTTCTTTGCTTCTAAATCAACATATGCAATGGCATTCAAATTGATAATCTTATTCCCAACTTTCACCATAATTTCACCTTACAAAAACAGTGCTAAGTTCTTTTCTGAGCATTTGACTAGAAGCTACTAAGAAGAGATATTGCCTTATCAAGGTTCACCTTCGCCTGATAAAAAGCCAGCATTTTTTGTTGCTCCACTCTATACGGCAGAGGCATTATTCTTCTTTCTTCAACAGAAACTTTAATCAATGCAGATTGTTCACGAGTAGGTAACCCAAAAGCGTCATACGCAACAATTAAAGATTCGATACCCTCACGCCCAGGATGTTTTAACCCGACTCCCCGCTGCATCTGCGAAATAGCAATATTAGAAAACGACAACAACACAGCAGCCCAAGAAGACCTAAGATTAGGGTCAGAATGTGCTTTCAAGCCGTATTGATTGCACAGTGTAACTAACTCCAAAAGACTTTTGGTTTCAAGTTCAATTCTGGTAAACATACTCTGGCTCCATATAGTAAAGTGCCAGTTATCACGAGAACAACTGGCTCATGATAGTTTGTATTTATGCGTTGACGATGGCTGTTACTGCTTCATTGCTGGTGCGCCATTGCTGTAGCTTTGAACTGTAACTTGGCTGTGATATCCAAAAGCCTGAGAGGTTTTGATAGAACGTACCAAGGAGGTTAATACCACAACTCCCACCCCAGACGCGGTACAGGTTGCCGAAAATGTCGGGGACTGAATCAATCTCGTAGTGTGCAGCCTCTTGTGATTGCTGCTGCATATATGCAGATAGCTCGATTTGAGCAACTGCTTGATTATCTAATGTTGCTTGAGTCATAATTCTGAGTATTGAGAAATTGTTGAAGGGCGATGCTTGTCGTGGAAAGTGGGCGTCGCCCTTTGTTTTGTCTGGCTTTCTTGCCTAACAATCCAAATATACGTGAGACGTATATTTTCTGTCAATACGTCTCGCGTATATTTAAAGTATCCTTGTGTAAATAAAGAGTATTCTCGTGTAAGATAGGTTTATTAAGCAAGAAGAATATTAATCGTTTTCCCAATACGAATATTAGGATCGTGGAGTAAAGATTATGGGCAAAACAGTGATCCGCTGGAAGCTTAACGAAATAATGGCTCAAAAAAGGGTTAGAAATAAAGACTTAGCACAGGGCATTGGTGTCACTGAAACTTCTGTTTATAGGTTGAGGAAGACTGACGAAATGCCTCGGATGACTCCTGAGCGACTAAATGACATTTGCAAATTCCTCAATTGTCAACCTGGAGATTTACTAGTTTTTATTCCGGACAGCGAGGGCGACGAGACTATGAGCGAAGCCAGAGAGCACAGTACCGAAAGTAATCAAGTTTCTAATACTGGATCATTTATGCAACGATTACCTGGAAAGCAGAAATCTGATGAACAATTGCACCAGGAGGCTGCATAAGCTAGGAGCAAAGAAATGAACACCAAGCTGTTAGCGGGGAAGTCATAACACTTCATTCATCATGACCACTCAAACAATATCAAATCCCCCGACCGCAACCGGGGTGAATTCCGTTCGTCCATATACTAATGAGAAAAGTAAACTCATCACACCCGAAAAACCCTTACTCATTCCACCACTAGTTGCAGCAGAAATTGGACTAGAAGCAGCAATCATCCTGCAACAAATCCATTACTTCTCTTTGAATTCCAAACACATCCTAGACGATGGTAGGCGCTGGTTTTACCTCACCTTAGAAGGTTGGGCAGAAAAACTCCCCTTCCTCAAGATGTCTACAATCAGGAGAGCAATTGATAAACTCAAGCAACTCTCCCTCATTAATGTGTACCGCCATAGTCAACACACCTGGTATCAAGCAAACTGGTACACAATTCACCTTGAAAACGTCAAAGCCTTGTGGGACAGGATTTGTCAAAATCAGCAAATCGATGTGTGCAATTGTGACACATCCATCTGCTCAGAGCGCGCAAATCATATCAAAGAATTCTCTTCAGAAGATTTCTCTACACAACAACACGCTGCTGCGGATAAAGACTTTTTGGAAGAAAATTCGCAGACAAACCCCTTGGATGTCGCAGTGAGTGAACAAACAATAGATACGAGTCAAAAAGAGGCAGAGGAGCAGGGAGCGGGGAGCAGAGGAGAGAAAGAGTTAACGTCCATTGACTCTTCTTCTCCCTTTCTCCCTGCCCCCAAGCGCAGCGTGCTCCCTGCTTCTTCAGGTACTCGCTTCGTTGAAGAACAAAGCTACAGCTGCTCATCAATACGAACTTTGACTCATGAGGGCTTTTCTTCCGCCGCCGTCGATGAACCCGTAGAAAAACCGAGTCAACAAGACATTCAGGAAATCTGTAATCAACTGCGTCAAATTCCGTGTACACCAGCCTTTCGCGTCAACCAAGAGATAATGACGGTTGTCAAAAAGTTCTGGCAAAACGTACCAGGGGCTCTAGCTTATCTCAAAGAAGCTTTGCATACGTGGAAGCGAGTTGATTCCCCAGAAGCAGTCTTTGTCGCAGCGTGCAAGAACGGCAAAAAACCAGAGAATTGGAAGAAGGCATTGCCAAACTGTCCCCAACCAAGTGATGAGGACTTGGCACAATTGGCAGAGGCGAAATCAACTGGGCGAATTAAGGACTATTATCGTCAGCCGGATGGGCTATGGGTAGTAGACACGGGTAGTCAGTGTGTTAATTTCTGTAATTTTTTATCTATTTATTGGCAACAGTAATGTACTCTCAATTTCCTGCCGCACTTCCCGACTTACATAACAATCACTATTGAGGCAATCAACTAGTAGCTTATTAGCATCCAAGTACTGCTTCAACAGTTCCTTTTGGGAATCGCTAAACTGCCAGTCATGACCAATATTGCGATGCTCAATCATGACAGATCTAAGGTCTTCAGTCCAAGCTTGACCGTTTTCCTGCCACCAAGATATGTATGCTTCTAAACTTCCCTCTAGGTTGGGGAGTCGGTCTTTGAGTTGTTGAAGCAACTGCTGCAATTTAGGATTACGGTATCGGGCGAGGGTGAGAGCGAGGTCGAGGTTTCGACCAAGGTTGAGGTTGAGGACGAGGTCATGGTCGAGGGCTTGGTTGAGGGCGAGGTTGAGGACGAGGTCATGGTCGAGGGCTTGGTCGAGGGCGAGGTTGAGGACGAGGTCATGGTCGAGGGCTTGGTCGAGGGCGAGGTTTTGACCTCGGTCGAGGTCGAGGTCGAGGGCTTGGTCGAGGTCGAGGTCGAGGTCGAGGGCTTGGTCGAGGGCGAGGTCGAGGTCTCGGGCGAGGGCGAGGGCGAGGGCGAGGGCGAAGTAAATGTAGAAGGCTCGAACAGCTGCAGGTTTGTAGCTCGCTTCTACTGAGCGAGATTTTTCTTCAGCCCAAGTGAGGAACTCCTGC
This sequence comes from Nostocales cyanobacterium HT-58-2, assembly GCA_002163975.1. Taxonomy (GTDB): domain Bacteria; phylum Cyanobacteriota; class Cyanobacteriia; order Cyanobacteriales; family Nostocaceae; genus HT-58-2. Next base: position 2,856,865 of record CP019636.1, read on the forward strand.
AACTTCTCATCTTTTGCTAACAAGCCATCAATTTTTTGCTTCATTAGTTGCACTAAATCATCAGCTTTTCGCATCATGCCTGTGGTTAGCAAAAAGACCTCTCGCCAGCGTTTCTCAGTGATATGCTTTGTCAATTTTTCCCAAGCAGACCTTTCTTTAATTTCTCTAGCAGTGAAATACTCATGAAATGTTAAGTGAGAAAAGGAATAAATACCCGTTGCCCGTGCTACCAGCAACCCATGATGTGCTTCAATTGACTTCAACACGGCTTCGCTATCTAGTTCTAATTCCTTCTGTTCAGTCCGAGCATTGCGTAAGTTAGAAATGAAGTCAATAATGTATTCTTCAACTGTCTTTTTCTTAAAGAAATAGTCTCCGCGCTCAAAAGTGGTCAGGGCAATGTGACTGAGCAAGTCTTCCTTACGCTGCAAGGATAAGTCTTTGTAGACCTCATCGCGCTCAATGTTACGTCCAACATCCCATTTTTTCAGTAACACATCGATGCCTTCTTTGTAAAGCTCGGAACGATTGACTGGAAAATTACCAGCTTCGCCAAATACCAAGCACAGCAGAGTTAATAGGAGGGGACTAGTTGCCAGTTCTTGAATTGGTTTATTCTCCTCCAGTTTTTGAATGAAACGTTTACCTTTTACTGGGTCTTTTACCGAAAACCAGTTTTGAGCAAACGTGGCAATTTGGTCTTTGTTAAAATCTGCGACTTCTACTTCGGTGAATCCTTGAAACGTGTATTCCTTCGCAGCAATGCGACAGGTGATAACAAACTGATTATTATTAAACTGGTAAGAAAATTCCTGAACTTGATTCAAAACCCGCTTCGTGTCCTTTTCCTGTACTTCATCCAGCCCATCTAGTAAGACTAATACCTTACCTTCTCTTAACAGTTGCTCTGCAAGTCCCTTGGCATTTGTTAATTTATGGTTAGATAACCATTTAGTAATATACTTTAGAACATTTGGCTGTCCCGGTGCTTCTGCAAAATCTTTAAGGGTAATGAAAATGGGAAAGCGATCGCTCTGAAACTGACCCTCAATACATTGCATCGCCAAATACTTCAAAAATGTTGTCTTTCCCGCTCCCGGTTTCCCCAGCACCATCAACTTGCTATGTTCTTGCACTGCGTCCAATCCTGGTACTCGCTTCTGAGTTATGGAAACTCCAAAGCGGTCAAGTTCATCTAAATTGGAATTTTGTAGCAGTTCTGCTTGCAGCTTCTCGATCTCTAGCCGCCTGCGCCCAGTAATTTTCTCCAAAATATTGACATCAGTGTAAATGTTACTTAATCCAACTGGATGGGTCATATCCAGCACTTGCATTTTACCGCAGCGCTCTTTAATGTAAGGTTTTACCTTCTCGCGTACCTTTTGTACTATGGCACTGATGTCAATGCTGTTGTCCGGCTCTTCCTTAGCTGACTTAGATGGTTGATTATCTGGTAAATTGACTTCAGGCAAATCTGTCAAACCTGAGATCGCTTCCCAATGTGACTCTAAAGTTAGCGCTTTACAAATTTCTTGAAACTTATCAACTTGAATTTCCTCACCTTTAAAAAATTTTTGGATAGTGCTGCGACCGACTAAACCTTTTAAAGCATCTGCAAGGCTTAATTGTGTGCCATGCAATCTCTTGAGAGCTTTCTCAGCTCGTTCTAAACCTTGAGAAGTGGCTTTGACGGTTTGTCTTTTCTTGTTCTTGGTCATGCCTTGCAGCCAGAGGTTTATAGATTACATTACCGCACAATCACAAGCCAAGCATAAGACAACCAAAAGGTAATTTTAGACAAACGATTGTGCAGTCAAGGTTGGGGGAATTTAGCTTGATGCTAGAAGTAACAAACTTAATTACCCCAAGCTACTATGAGATACACACCTGAACTACCTAATTCCAAATCAACACTAGAATTAAGCATTGCTAATGAACGCCTACGGCAAGCACGCCTGAGTTTCAACCTAGCACTCGTTGCTACTGCTGTATCCGCCTTCATTAGCTTAGTTGGTGCAGGGCTTCTGCTTACAGGAAAAGCTAATGAAGGAGCAGTGACTGCCGCCGGGGGAATGGCTGCTAGTGTGCGATGTGCCCAACTTGCCAAAGAAGCAAACGATAGACTTGACAGAATTTCACAAGTTAAATAAGGTTTGGTTGCAATTGCCAGCATTGCACAATTGGTCAATTGTGCAATTTGCACGTACTGTTTGATTGTTGACAAAAAAGATGATGGGCGATCGCTTTGAGCGATAACGGAGCATCGCGGTGTAGTACGAAAGAGTAAGGGTTACATAAACATATTTTCAATTAGTCCGCGACAATTTTCACTTTGTCTGCGAATCGACAATTTTGATTCAAACATTCCATAGTCAGAAACGCGGTAAACTGTCTGTACTAGAGTATAGATATAGTGTAGAAATGGCGAATGTGGAACGCGAATCAATTAACTTCAAACTCCCCAAAACCCTGACTAAAGCACTCCGCACTGCTGCACGAGAACGTAACACCACTGCTACTGACTTAGTTATCCAGGGCTTGCATCATATCCTGGGGTCAGCCCCAGGTACAGAAACGAGTGTAGAAATTCGTCTACTCACATCTTGCACCTAACCGAACAAACCCGTAAAAGGCAAATAAGGAGTACAAAAATATAACAGAAGATGAAGAAAAAGTTTAAGTATATGTGAGTGATAAAGAGACTTAAGTAGCCGTAATATTACATAAACAGCTTCCAAAATACAAGATGTAGGGATGACTATTTGCGTCATCCCGTAGTGCGCTCGCCTACGGCGGGCGCGGAGCGCCATCGCTAACTTTAATTCCAAAAACTGAATTTGCTTTGATAGCAGGAAATATGAGAGAAAGGGCGTGAAATCTCGAATTTTTTATAGCAAGAACAATGCTTGCCTACGCCCAAGAGCTAGTATACAATCTCAAAGAGTTGATGCCGACACAATACCAAAAAGATAATCTTGATACCATGATGGGATTATTTTTGGAGGCGCAAGGGCATCCTTTACCCGAACACTCTCAAACCAAATCTCCGAGTGCATTGAGTCGGTTTTTGAATATGAATCCTTGGTCAACAAAGGATATGATTCGTATTGTTCGCAGCCATGTATTAGAGACAGTTTCAAAGGTTTTATCAGCATCAGGAAAAGGACGTAGACCATTTTTACAGGTTATTATTGACCTAACGACTCTTGAAAAACGGGGTAAATTCAAAGAGTTTGAGGATTTAATAAGAGTTTATAACGGCAAGCGTGGTCTGCATATAGTAGTTGTTTATTTAGTTGTAGGAAAGTGGCGTATACCTTGGAACTTTCGTGTTTGGAGAGGTAAGGGTACACCCTCACCCGCTCAACTAGGACTCAAGTTAGTGAAGCGTTTACCTAAATATTTAACTGAACGCTTTCAGGTGATTATTTTGGCTGATACGGCCTTTGGGAGCGTGGAATTTCTTGATGGTGTACGCAAGTTTAGATATCATGCGGTTACAGGTGTGGCTATTAACCGTAAATTAGTTGATGGAAGAGTTTTAAGACATTTACACAAACAGGGACAACAAGTCCATTTGGTTGGTTTAAAGTTTCCCGTTACCGTATCTTGGTATTACTTAAAGCGCGATAAGGGCAAGCTTGAAAAACGTTTTGTCTTGTCTACCCGTCCCATTAAAGCTTCTACTCTCAAGTGGTGGGGTAAGCGTCGTTGGCAAATTGAGGGATGGTTTAAAACCGCAAAGCATCGTTTTGGTTTGCACCGTTTTGGACAGGGTTCTCTCCTTGGCATGTATCGCTGGCTGATTCTTTCTCTGACTGCCTACCTCATAGCTCATTGGACTTATCTTCATATTCAGTCTGCATCACCACCTGATTGGGGTCAGGCTGCACAAACTGCCTTAGAATCTATTTTTCCCCAAATAGTTGTGTCTCTTCTTTTACTTAATATTGAACGTCTAGCTCCCCTTGCACGTAGTTGTGGTTTTGACATTCATATTTCCAGGTGCAAGATGTGAGCCTCCGACTAGCGCGGCGACGCACTAGCAAAATATCGAAGAAACACAGCCTCTCGAATGTATTAAAGCTAATAAATATTACACTGAAGTAGTACCGTGACAGCAAAAACCGTCTTATCAATGGTGCAGTATTTGCCCGAATGTGAGCCTGGTTCTGGGTGATTTTGGCAGAAATATTGGTGAAGTAATGACCGTTACTATCCCGTTTGAGAGATTAGATTTATTAGCCTCACTCAGGCATGGTACATCCTTACACAAAAACTATGCGCTCGCTGTGGTCAAAACCTATGAAGAAGCAGGAACAGCCAATTGCCGCAGAGCAAAGAAATCTACCTGTAATTAACCCGAATGCGGCAGGTATTGATATTGGTGCTGATAGACATTGGGTGAGTGTTCCTGTTGACAGGGATAGCGAGAATGTGCATAGTTTTGCTTGCTTTACAGCAGAGCTATATGCAATGGCTGATTGGTTAAAACAGTGTGGGATTGAAACGGTGGCAATGGAATCAACAGGGGTCTATTGGATACCTGTGTTTCAAGTGTTAGAAAGCCGTGGTTTCGAGGTCAAGTTGGTAAATGCTCACTACGTCAAAACTGTACCTGGTCGGAAAACGGATGTTTTAGATTGCCAATGGCTGCAAAAGTTACATAGTTATGGTTTGTTATCCGGTTCATTCCGTCCAGATGACCAAATCTGTGTCCTGCGTAGTTACATTCGACAACGAGATAACTTAATCAAGAGTGCTTGTGTTCACGTACAACGAATGCAAAAAGCCTTGACCGAGATGAATCTACAACTGCACAGAGTGATTAGTGACATTACAGGTACTACAGGCTTGAGCATTATCAAAGCCATTGTCAGGGGCGAACGTAACCCACTTACCCTCGCCGCACTTAAGGATGGGCGTATCAAAGCCTCTTGTGAAGAGATTGCTGCCGCTTTGACGGGCGATTATCGTGATGAGTTGATTTTCATCCTACAACAGGAATTGCAACTGTACGAGTTTTACCAGACACAGATTCTCGCCGTCGATGCCCAAATTGAGCAATGCTTGGCTTCATTTGCTGATAGGGTTGATGTGACAAAAAAGCCATTAACCAAACCTAAACGCCGAGGTAAGAAGCAGCCCGGTAATGCGCCTCAATTTGACCTGCGTACTCACTTGTATCGCATTAGTGGCGTTGATTTTACTCAAATTCAGGGCTTTGGCGCTTTGACCGTATTGATATTGTTGTCCGAGTTGGGATTAGATCCGACTCGTTTCCCAACTGTGAAGCACTTTACTTCATGGTTAGGTTTATGCCCTGGTAGCCGTGTGACTGGTGGTAAAGTCAAAAGCTCTCAAACTCGCTCTGTTGTTAGTCGTGCTGCCAACGCTTTCCGGATGGCGGCTCAAACTCTTTGCCGTAGTAACTCGGCTTTAGGTGCTTATTACCGTCGTATGCAAGCCAAAATCGGCGCTCCCAAAGCTATTACTGCTGCTGCTCACAAGCTAGCACGTATTTTTTATCGCCTTTGGACTTCTGGTGATAAATTTATTGACCCTGGTGTTGATGCTTATGAGCAACAGTATCGAGAGCGGGTAGTTAATAACCTCAAGAAAAAAGCTTTGACTTTTGGTTTAGAACTCATCCCCATTTCTGACTCAACGCAATGTGTTTCTTGAGAGTCTACAACAACTGGAAGCTCAATTGACTCAAATCGTCAATCCCCAGGATGCTCGTATAGAATCGGGTGTAGAAGAGAACTCCAAACAGAGACTTTCACTGTTGGAGCAGAAGACTGAAGCCATCATCCAAAGGTTAGCAAAAATAGAAGGAGCCATCTCCTTACTTAATCAGCGCTCCTCAACCGGCTCCCGGCGACAATCTTTTAACTACCACCCACCGCAGCAGCAACTGCAAGCTTATACAGGAGAAAATTTAGCCAAAAGATTAGGTGTCGATTTGGCAACTTTGGAGCGAGAGCAAACTAACCAGACCCCCAAAGATTTTGAAAGGTGGTGTAGGTCGAGAGACCCTGGTTCTATTGGATGGCGCAGGAGTGACAATGGACTCTACCACCCCATCAAATGATGGAAAGCACTACGCATCCTTACAAAACTACTCTTCCTTTAACGGTCTTTGCGCGAGCATTCGCTCAATTGCTTTGTGAGTTCCATAAACGTCATAATTAATCCGCCACATTGACATTTTGAAGCTCCCGATTAACAAGCAACGCTTCCTAGCTCTTTTGAGTGTTCGCTCGGCTGGGTTATGCCAAGAAGAAGCCAACTCTAGACAATAGTCCAAAGTGCCGCAGAAGGTGGCTTCTGATAATTCACTAGTAAAAAACCAATCACCATCTGCACTAAATTCAGCTATCTGTCTCGTTTTCTTGTTCATTTGCTTTTGGCAATATAGCCTGTGTTCAAAATGCTATTGCAATCGACTCCGCCATTTCTCCGGGTTCTGGGAACAGTGAAAAACAGCATAGATGGTAATCTCCCGTTCATCAACCTCCTAGAAAACTACATACGGAAAGCGCCTAACGACAGCACGGTGATAGGTTTCATGAACAATCTGGTGTAGATTGGGATTGCGCTGGATGGAATTCAGGCAGGCATCGATGCAGCGCAAAAATTCAGATCCCAGCCCGAATTCGCGTCCCTCGTACCAGTCGTAAGCCTCAGCAATGTCCTGTTCAGCGGCAGGAAGGATGAGCAACTTTTTAGCCATGCCGTGCAGCGATTCTTGCTTTTGCTTCTTCCCAATTGCTAGCTATGGATGGATTTTGCTGGTATTCGGCTTTGCGGCGCGCCAGCTCTTCTTTGTGCCAATCCAATACAGGCAAATCGGCTGGCGTAGCGGCGATTTCGTCCCACAGATCCTCGACCAGTTGCAGTTTTTCCGCTGGCGAGAGATTAGATAGTTCAGGTAGCACCGGGTTCATGATTTTCTCCCATCGCACTTTCCTCTTATTACACCGCAAAACGGTTCTCAAAGCCAAACGATAGCGCTTAATTAATGCTTTCAAGCACTTGGCATCAGATGACACTATATATACTCAGTTATTCAAAAAAATACGTAAAAGTCGGCTGGAGTTGCAGAGATTGGTGTTATGGAAAGTTGATACGAGGCAGTTGGTAAAGAATTGAGTCAAAAGGAGTGTAGAGAGGTGTCATCTGTTGAGAGAATTCAAACAGACAAAATCGCCGTTTTGTCTGTTTGATATTTTGATTAACTATGACACCAGTATTAGCAGTTAAGAGGCGAGGAAAGCAACTTTCCCATTTAGCCCCCGTTGATGCCCAGCAGCGATTAATCCAATTGTGGCTGCACGATAAGCCCCAGAGTACCCAAAAGTGTTACAGAATGTATGCTAGCTCCTATACCGCGTTTCTGGCTGGGGTGGGGAAGGCGATCGCTCACACAACTATAGAAGATTTGGTAGAATTTTCCGAGCATTTGCATAACAGGGGTTTGGCAGCGCCTACCATAAAAACCTATATAGCAGCGGTCAAAAGCCTGCTATCATTTGCTTACAAAACAGGGTACATCAAGGAAAACCCCGGTGCTGCTATCAAGTTAAAAAAGGTTGACCAGCGGTTGCATGAGAAGGTTTTGACCGAAACTGATATTGCCCTGATGATTCGGCTCACCGAACGGGCTAACTATCGTTACAAATATCAACAAATTCGGGACTTGTTGATATTAAAACTATTATATGTTGCTGGCTTGCGGGTATCTGAATTGGTAAACCTCAAGTGGCGGGACTTTACTCCTCGCGACCGGACGGGGCAGATTACGGTTGTGGGCAAGGGCGACAAGTCTCGTCACGTTCTCCTGCCAGAATATCTTTGGGTAGAACTTATGAACTACAGCGGGGACTCGCCCAAGGATGCTTATGTTTTCCCCAGTCGCAAGGGTAAGGGGTTGAAGCCGTTGCAGCGTCAAAATGTTGACCCCATTATTAAAGATGCAGCAGAACGGGCGGGGTTGACCCAAAAGGTTAGCTGTCACTGGCTTAGGCACTCCCATGCTACCCATAATGCGGAGAGGGGAACGCCTGTTCCTTTGATTCAGCAAACGATGGGACACGCTGATATTAGCACAACATCAGGTTACATCCACATTCGACCAGGGGATAGCAGTGCTTTGCATTTGCCTAAAGTTTGATATCAAGCCATCATTTAACAGGCGACTTTGAATTACCGTCTAAGTCTTACTGGTTGGGCTTTGAATGATTTGTTTGAGAAGTATGGTTATAAGGCGATCACTATGGCTCTTTTTCACCTTCCATTAATTTCACTAACTTATTTTTTATGGTTCCAGCATAAAAAATATCAGGTTGTGCTTGTGATAAATAATCATTTATATCTTGTTTTAAGTCTTTAAAATCGCTTGAAGATTGATTTGGATAACGTTCTAAAAATCTATGCATATAGGAGTGTAGCTCTATATATGACTTTAAGGGTTCTGATAACTCACCTTGAAGAACTTGAACAACGGACATCCCTTCTTTTTCAGTGGAGAACCCAATGGGTAATCTAGTCAATCGAACAAGACATTCTTGGTACAACTCGTAAAGTCTTTCTGTTTCCCTTCGCTTTTGCTCCCTTTCCCATTGCTTTTGGTCTCTTTGAAGTTGAAACCGATTATTGATAATAGTAGGGAGTAAAACCATTAGCCCCCCTACGGCACTTGCAATAATTGGTACAAAAGCGGAGTCCATCTTGGGTATGCAAAGGTTAAGCATATACACTTTTGATCACGTTACTTATACTTTTTTCTGACTGCATTATACGCAGAACAAGAGGAGCAAGCACCCTCTTGTCTTCACACAAACTTCAATAATACAGGTAGTAATTTTAACAAGAAATGCTGTAAAAATTTTAGAAAGCTCATGTAGGTTTCTTGTAAAAAATAAGGTTACTGGTAGGGCAATTAGGATTGAATTGAGATTACTGGTGCATGATTTTAAGGTGAGATAAGCCGATAGAGTAGTTAAATGGTAAGGAGAAGTAACTAGTGAGAACCGACAAACTTAGAGTCAATCAGCTTTCACCCAAGACCTATGAGTGGTATCTTGCCTACTTGCAGGCTATTGATACCAAAAACGTTGAAGTATACGGCACATTCTTGGCAGATGATTGTGTCATGCAATCCAACAATAATTCTCCTGTTCAGGGTAAAGCTGATATCTTGCAGAGTCTTTCTTATTACTGGACTACATTTGATAGCTTGACTCACGACTTACTCAATATTTATGGCAGCGATTCGTCTTTTGTCCTTGAAGCCTTGAATCATTACAAACGCAACGATGGAAAGGTCATAACAATTCCAGCGGTAGCTATCACTGACCGTAACGAAGCAGGCTTAGTGACTTCTATCAGGCTTTACACTGATACAACACCCTTGTTTGCAGCCACCGCCACTTAACCCCTTGAAAAGGGCGATCGCTTGACATTGGCAGGAAAGCGGGACTATGCTTTGTTGCTGCTGTTGTGGGGTAATGCTTTGAGGCGCAACAAAATCAGCACCCTCAATGTGGGGCATTTTGATGTCAGCATTAGGACGCTTGAAATTTTGAGTAAGGGCAAGCAGAAGCAAGTGACAATCAATTTGCCAAAAGTCACAGTTAAAGTTTCGGAAATAATGTGCCTTGAGAAATATTTTCTAAATTTATCACCTTATCAACAATGGGAAATAAAGGACTACCAAGCGACCATAATTCTGTACTACCTGGATGTTGATCAAAGTAATCAGGTTTAGTAGTAACTCGCAAAGTTTCTTTCATTCCAGGCATAGAGAACTTATATTCGCCATCCTGCATGAGTTGAACTTCAATTCCTGGAGGTAGAAGAGCAGGAGTTTGCAATAATTTATCTAAGGTTTTTAAGTCATATAGTGGTTCTGATCGCAAAGGTTCTTCTAAATCAGTTTCGGTAATTGCATCCAAATCAGAACTTTCTTCTTGTGCTTGACGAATACTCCTATCTAATTCGCTGACTAGGCTTTCTCGCTGTTGTTCTTGTTTAGAGCGTCCGGATAAAGTAGCATTGGTAATACTTCTTGGTAAAGTGGCTAAAATAGGTTGTAATCTACCTACATATTGAGAGAATAAACCAATGCGCTCTCTTAAGGTTAGATAAACATCTGTTTCTACAGTATCTTCGTAGTGTAAATTAATGATTTTGATATCTTGATAAACTTGACCTAAACGGTCGATTCTACCAATTCGTTGCTCAACTCGCATCGGGTTCCAAGGCATATCATAGTTAATTAATGCTCCACAAAATTGAAAGTTTAAGCCTTCAGCTGCTGCATCTGTACATAAGAGAATATCGGCTTTTCCTTCCCGAAATATTCGCTTAGTTTCATCTCTAGAAATAACTCGCCAATTCCCATTACCAATAGCTACTTCTCCTCCTCGTCCTGAAAAGCACATAACTTTATAATGTTCCGTATCTACCAAGTACTGACGCAGAAAATCCATAGTGTCAGTATATTGGGTAAACACAATGACTTGTTGATATCCTTGGGGTCTAAGTTGCCGGAGTTTGTGACTTAAAATTTGAGCTTTGCTATCAGTGGGTAATTGTTTGACTTGTTGCAATAAAAATTCTAATTCTCGTAATTCTTCTGTTTGGAGGGCTTCCCGTTCTAACTGGCTAGCTTCTTCCACATCCATTGGTTCATCAGAAAGTTCATCATCTGAAATATCTTCTTCATTCAGTTCTAATTGAGAAAAGTTGCGGTTTTTCAGGGTATTCACTCGCTGGCTAAGGGTATGTTCTAAAGCAGCAAAACTACTAGCAAGACGACGACGATAGATAGTCATCACAAAACCAACGGCATTTTTCTCTGCTTGAGAAGCATTGTTATAGGTGCTGGAAATATAATCTTCCACTGCTTCATAGAGTTGTCTTTCAGCAGCAGTTAAAGATACAAATTCATCTTCCACAATTCGAGTTGCAATACGACTGCTAATTTTTCCAGCTTCGTAATAACGACGCAATAATTCGCGGGTATGGCGGGAAATCAAACGATTGACGGGAGTATTAGAGCGCATAATTGCGATCGCCGCCCGTCTTCTGTCGCTGCTAAGTTGTTTTCTAGGTAGTGTCGCTTCATCTCTGAGGGCTTGCAACACTTTTTTAGCAGCTAATTTACTACCACCAGAAATAAATTTTTGGACAGATTCTAGGGGTGTTTCGCCAAATTGTGCTTCAACCGTACGGAACAGACGTGCCATGAATTCCAATTGGTCATGGCTAGGATTGGCTGTACTAGCATAGTCAAAGAAGTACTGAAAGTTTTGCAAATCCCACGACTGAGGCAGTCCCAATAAATTGAGTAAGTCCCAAACCTCAATAGGACTAACCTGCATTGGGGTTGCGGTTAACAACACTAAACCTTGAGTTCTCTCCTTTAACTGCTGCATCAATCTTAGTAATTGATTTGCCCCTTTGGGTTGAGTACCACTCACCCCTTGGCGGCGGGCGTGGTGCGCCTCATCAAGGAACACTAAATCTAATGGTTCAGCTTCATGAATTAATTCTCTGGCACGGTCTACCCTTCGCATTAACTGGCTGGAGGTAATGACAATCGGTTCTCTGTGCCATTCTTGACGAGTGACAGGTTTAACGATAGGTTTGCCTAATACTCTCAACGCAGGGCAATCATACCAAGTTAGAGTTTTACCGTCATAGATAGGAACATTAAGGTTGAATTTTTCTCGAAGTTCAATTTGCCATTGAGTTAGAACAGCTTTGGGGGCAAGGATAAGAATCCGTTTGGCAATTCTTGCTAACCAAGCTTGACGAATTAACAATCCAGCTTGAATAGTTTTACCCAAACCAACTTCGTCGGCGATCAGGAGTTTGGGGGGCCAGTTTTGATAAAGGCGTTGAAACGCATTGATTTGGTGAGGGTAAGGCGTAATTGCACAGGTTGCTTCGCCAACACGATCTCCTTGACCTGGAATTGCGGCCCCGTATTGAATCAAACTCCAAACTTGTTTAAATTGTTCTTGCAGATCCAGAGGCTGATTCTTCTCCACAAAAACTGTTTCATTGCTATCAAGGTTCGTAGTGAGTAATTTATCGCTCAAATCAGCACTAGAAGGCTGACTACAAGTCTCTACAGTATTCTGACTACTGACTTGTGACTCTTGAATTTCCTGTAATCGCTTTGGTTTTTGGTCATTGGGTGGAAGATAGCTGAGGAGTTGTGCTTTTACCGCAGTTGGAACATCAATGACTAAACAGCGTTTGGCTTGGTTTGTCCAGAGTTTAGCAAATCCCCGTTCTTCATCATCTACATAGGTTTTTGTACCACCCCAATCTGTAAAGACATGAAAACTCTCCCAATTTCCTGCCCAGCCTTTAGCTGTTTCATTGACACTGCCGTTAAATGCTAGTCTGTTACCAGCTTTGTCTTCAAGAATTCCCGCTTTTTCGTGAAAAATACCTTGTACAGCAAGCGGTTGGCGGTCCGGAGAACAGGGTAAGGCTAGTTTGACTTCTAAATAACCATGAGCAATCATCCAAGAAAGCAGTTCTAATGCGTCTGCTTCTTCTATATTTTGTGCAAACAAAGAAAAATTGGAGAGGGAACGGTCTACGACTTCTCTGAGTTTTTCACCTCGTGCGATCGCTTCTACCTCTTTTTCACCTAGAGTGCAGCCAATGACTAACCGCATGGTTCCGTTATTACGGATTAACCCCTCAATTCCCAGTGCAGCGAGGGTGAGGATACGGGCAGAAAAAAAGCCAGTAGAACGGTCATAGCGGACTGCACAATTAAGCGCAGGTTCGTAAAACTCTTTAATCAGGCTTAAGGTGTCAGAGTCGTACTTAGTTGCCCAAGTATAATCTGTAAGTAGTCCCATTTTTTAGTAAAATTAAATTTTTAATCTAGTTTTGAATAACGATTTAACAAAGATTTTAATAAGCTCGGATCTGCTCGAAAGTTGGTTTTCTGTAAAGCCATAATCACAGATGGTAATTCAATCAAATTTCGGCTAGCGGCTGAATCTAAAATACCTAGCAATCCAGTAATCTTTAATCCCTTTTGTTGTGCTGCCTTGCGAGCTGCTTTTTCATCTAAAATAATGACATCAGCATTCAATTCTTCTGCTAATAAAATTGCTTCTCTTTCACCTATATGAAGATTGGCTAAAAGAGGATCATTTTTGACAGTAGTTGAACAAACTTCTAGCCAATCTGGAGGAGTGGCAATCCATGATAGTAAATCTTGCGGTGCGCCATCTGCACTTAGTTCTATATAAACAGCTTGAGGAATCAGAACTTTTTCAAATAATTTAGGAAGAAGTTCAATTTCTCCAATTAAAACTAAATAACAAATTGGAGAAGTATCTGCTATCACAATCATTCTGATAAAACCTGATGCAGTGTTTGAATATCTTGCTCTAAATCATCTTCTGTATAATCAAGATAAGCTTGGGATTGTTTGAGAAATTGCTCAGTTTCCCACCGAGACGAGAATTTAAGTAACTGCTGAATTTGAGCCGAAGTCATTATCCCACTCCTATAAGCTTCTAAGGCTAAAGCTTCTAAAATTTTTTGGGGTAAGTCTTGCCAATTTTGTTGTAGCTGATTGCCGATTTCTTCAGGAATTTCAATAGTAATTTGCATATCAATTATTTTCCTTGATTATTTCAATCTTAAAGGATTTTTCACCTGTGTGATGCGCTACTTGCGCAGCGCAAGCGCGATAGGCGAGTTTTGTCTGTGTAGCAACTGGCACGACTTATAGTTACCCAACAGTTTTACAAATCTCCTTGAAAACGTGTTATGCAATTTGAATATTTAACCACAGTTCTAATTGTTTGGGCTGAGGAACTTTTTCGCTAAATGCCAAGCGGCGCAAACTTTCTAACACGTCAAAATCTTTAGCAGCTTCTGCAACTTCTCCTTCTTCTTCCGTAAAACCTGTGTAGGTACTGGAGACAGGTAACACTTCTAATACTGCTAACAAAGCGGTTTGAAAATCTGGGTTTTTATCAACTTGGTTGCTTTCTAACAGTTTCTTAGCTGCTTCTAAGCCATTGCTACGCGCACGGTTAGCGGCGTGGTGTAGTGCATCAATCATGCTGCGACTACCGTCTGGAGAACCTAGACTAGCTTTGGCGGCGCGTTGGCTACTATCCCATAAAATTAAATCGCTGGATTGTTTTTGTGCCAAATAACCAACAATTTCTCGGTCTAAATCTACACCTACAACTCTCGCTAACCGTAAGGCTTCGTCATAGGGGAAGCGAGGGGCTTCAAAAGCATCCCAGGCGAGGACAAACCATTCGGTAATGGGGTCTAAATTGGTTTGGCGTTTTGTTCCTAAAAGTTGTTCCATGCGCCATTGTTTCACTTCTCTTCTAGCTGCATCTAGGGCATCTTCTGGGGTGACAGCATAAGGGTCAAATTCATCAAATAAGCTGGTTTGTTTGCTTTTCTGTTTCGCTTTTGGTTGGGCTTTGGGAGTACCACGAGTCAAGGGCCAGTGTTGGGATAATTCTTGTAAGGCGGGACCGAAGCAGGATAAATATAAATCAACACCTTTGATGCCATATTTTTGAAATTCTTGAACTCGTTTTCTGACGGCTTTAGCAACATCTTTTTCGACATCTTCCCAATAAACGTTATCTTCTTCAGATTTGGGAGGACGCGGACGACAAACGAGGAATATGGTACTTTTAGCGGCGGCTTTGTCTTTGATATGCAGGCTGCTTTCAGCTTCGGTGTTGACGGGCCAAGAAGCAGTGATAGTAAAGCCAGCTTCTAATAAACCACTGGCTAAAGCATCCCACGCGCCTTGAGCTTTATGGGTAAACATGAGGGTGAGAATACCATCTTCTTTTAATACACGGCGACATTCTGCAAAAATACTCGCCATGCGTTCTTGATAGTCTTTGGTTGCTAATGCTTTCGCACCTTTTTCGCCTTGAAATTTTGCAGGGTTGGCTACGGCTTCGTTTTCTTTATCTGTTAGTTGACGGGTGAAAAATTCAGGATATACATATCCGGCTGTTCGCTTTAGCCAAACATAAAAGAAATCACTAAGTTCTGCATACATCACATTGTCATAGTAGGGTGGGTCAAAGACAATGGCATCCACGCTTTTATATTCTAGATGAGACAGGTGATCTCCTGAATCATTTGTAATTGTGATATTAGGTATAGTAAAGGATGAAGTATTTAATAATTGAAGTTGCTTACTTTTGCTGTTAGTTTTTTTTGTATCAATATCTGGACGACTTAATTCAATAAGTTCTTCAATACATTTTCCTGTTTGTTCTATTGCCCAATCATAGCCTGAACCAGTTATGAGAGGTGACATTTCAGCATAAGACCAACAAAAAGCAAAATCATGTCGATTAAAAGTATTTGCTATAACTTCTCTAGTTGGCATCCATACAGACATTCGAGAGTTATAGTTAAGCATTTTATCTAAAGCAAAACTTAAATAAATGAATGCTGATTTTGTAGCTTCATCTAATGTCCCTTGGGCTTCTTCTTTCTCTAATAATTCTCGAAATACTTCTACACTTATACCATGACAGAGAAGTTGGCGTGGATGGAATAAATCTCTCCATAATGGCATACCATATTGAATTGGTCTATCATCATTAATATCATGAGGCACAGATTCACTAGGAACGAAATCTAAAGCTTCCCAGTCAATTAATTTTTCTTCTAACTTTGCTTTAATTTCTGCTGAATTATCATCGCTAGGTAGAGGCGCACGGTATCCTCTTTCCCATTTCTCTTTTGTTTTTCCTGTTTTGGTTGTGCTAACTATTCTTTCTTTAAAAGCAACAGCAAATAATTGGTCGCCCATTTCTCCTGCTTGTGCTTGAGATTTTATTTCATCACCTGAAACCACTCGATTACAATCAGGATAGGGACATTGAGCATCACCTCTACTAACTGTTCCGGCTGATTGGTCTTTGCTTTTACAAACGATTTCAAATTCACAAATACGCTTGTTTACATCAGGCTTTAAGCGTACACCTGTACCATCTGGCGCAAGTTTCCAGTTAGGGGAAAGAGGAATTATACCTTCGCAATAAGGACAACGTATAGTACGGGCGTAAAGATAACCATCAACTTTATTATTATTAGGTTCAGCAGGAAAAATACCTTGATATTTTGGTTCCGCTATTTTAATAAATTCTTTAGAAATGCGTTGGTATTCTTCAAGAACTTTTAGTCCATCTTTTATAGGTGCTTCTAATGTCTGTTTAAGAATAATAGATGCTACTGGATTAATATCATTAGCAATGGTTGCAAAACCAAGACGGATTGACTCAAAAGGAATACTACCGCCACCAGCAGTAGGATCTAAAACAATAGGATTTTTAAATTTTATTCTATTTGTTTCATATCTTAACCATTCTTTATCTTTATCTGAAGGAATATAAGAAAATGCTCTTTCATATCCATAAATATTAGTTCCTAAGTTTTCTCCAGTCTTTTTAGCCTTGTCAATTTTTCTGCGAGTAGCTACAGGATCGCCATGAATACCTAAAAGGTGCAAAAATTTCTTTTTATCAGCATCCGCAGGTAATAAAGAAGCCAAAACCGCAGCGCGTGAAGCTACCAATGGTCGCCTGGCCCACCAAACATGAAGCCTATTTGGTGCAGGAAAAGGAGTCATTGGTGTTCTTTCTCTAAGACTTTCTATGCCAATTTCCATTACAGGTAGCCAGTCTTCAATCAAACGTCGAGTCATTCTTTATTCCTTTAATCTTTATTTGGATCTGTCAACAAACAGCGCAAAGCCATCAACACTCGTCTGGGATTTTTACGGTGCATCGCCATTCCTAACCAATAAGCGGCTTCTTCTTTGCCCATAACTTCAACTCCCTCAGCACAACAGCGCATATTCTCCCGATTTCGCATTGGTGCTAATACGCGAAACATTAAACCCATTCTCAGCGCCTGTTCTTCATTAAGGTCAAAATCTTTGACTTTACCTCGTTGTAATTTGGTTAAATCAATATCTATTTGCTTCAGTTGACGTAATAAACGATGTTCAATTAAAGCGAAATTTCTACCTTTAATTCCTGCAACACGTCTGGGGTTTTTGAGATGTGGTGTAGCGGGAGATGGTAACTGCCAAATTTCTAAAGATAAATCGCTTCCTGGCAATTTTTCTACTTTTAATTGATAGTGAGGTTTACTCAAATTCTTAGTAAAAGAATTATGGTGATGTGAAAATTGACTTAAAGGAAGAGTAGCTACAACCATTGTTTAACACGCCTCTACATAAGCTTCTACAAAAGCTGCACCAGTAGCAAATCTGGTGAGTTTTTCTGTTATCTTTTCTGGTTCATCTGCATTGATATCTAGCCCATTGACATAGCTTAAGGTAAAAGTTATTTCTAAATGAGTTTCAAAAGCTGCTCTTAATTGAGGCTCTAAGAAACCTCTAATCGGTTGAGCATCACTCACCTCTCCTGCAAACTCGATACTAAAACTACTGCTATTGGTAGTTTCATATTCAGCAGTGAGTTTTACCTGTTTATCTGCACTTGATAATGTGTTAATGACATTAAGCAGTTTAAATCCATCACTACCATCAAAAACCCTTAAACTAAGTAGACTAATTTTCTTAATTTGGGCGCTACGTGCATCTTCCCAAATTTTGGTTAAAGCTTCTCGTAATGGTGCTTCTGCTTTAAAAAGATTGGGACGAGGAGTTGATGTTACAGGAATTTCGCCGGAGTCTTCAGTAGTATCATGGTTACTGAGCGTAGTCGAAGTAACGCTATAACTACCGCTTTTTTCCCCTACTTTGGATGTAGTAGGCTGGCTATCTCCATCAGAAAGATTACCTGTGCTGGTTTCTGTTTTTTCACTCGGTTTAGTGACAGCAGGACGAGGCCAAATGCCATGTTCTTTAGCATAAGTTGATGTGAAAATAATCGACTGCTCATCAATTTTTATTTCGGCGTAGGGGTCGCCCTTTCCTAACAGTAAATTCCCACTTTGATAAACATAAATCCCTTGTGTAATTCCCAACCGCACCATTTTAATGAATGTGTCATCACTCAGCATGATGGGAAAACGGGGGTCTTTGCGAAACTCTGCTCTGAGTTCAGCCGTGGTAATTTGTCCCTTTTTCAAAGGTGTCTGATCTCTGACATAATTTGGTGCAGGAGGCTCACTATTAGGCTGAAGTAATTTTTGGTTATCCATCAAGGCTTTAACAATTTCCTGCTGTCCATTCCCTGGACGTTCGGAAGCAGAAGGTAAATCAAAGGCTGTATGAGCTAAATCAACGTTTGCGACCTCTAGGCGATTACGAGACGGATAAAAAAGATGACGATAGCACTGTTGAATAATAATTGCTAATTCTTGTTCAGACTTTTTGTAAAGTTCGTTAACTTTCTCTTGCTGGTGTTCTGGTAATTGTGCTAGACGGTCAGGCGATCGCATTGCATCTAATGCCAAGCGATAAAGCATCTTATTCTTCATCTCATCACGAGTGGCATCATCAGCAACCAAAAACACCAAATTATTCAGTAATTGGCGGAATCTTCCTTGATTTCCCTGATGCCGATATATATTCTCAACTAATGGCGGTACTGTCACCGCTTCATTACGAACTGTCTCAGCATCATAGCTAATGAGTACTAAGTTGGGTTTTCCATCCCCTACATCATCCGCGACATCATACGCACCACCTGCAAAGGGAATTAAATTAAAGGTTTTCCCAGCAGCAAAAATAGTACGAATACGGTCTTGCAATAGATTTCTGGCTTCGTTCGTATCTACCTGCTTTGTCTGGCGGCGAATGAGAACACCGAGGTTAACTTCCGTTAAAAAGCGTAACGGTGCAGCCGGACGGTCATCAAGATAAGCAGATTCAGCAATAAACCTTTGACGTGCATCATTAATAAAACTGATATCCAAACCTGGGGAGAGGATGGCGTAACGCAGATTTACCTCGTCAATACCTTGTAAATTGTCATTAAACGCAAAGGTATTCCAAAGAATATTACGAGCGACAAAAGAAGCATAGGGAGCTAAACCCGCATACCATTTAGCATCTAACTGTTGTGCTAGGGAAGTTTCTTTTTCGGTTGCTGCTACATCATTTTGAATCACAGGGTCAAACCATTCTCAATTTATAAAAATAAATAAAAATAATCAAATTAAATTAATAGAAACAGCCAGTAAGGACTTAAAAGGGATACAAATTAAGAACGTATCTTTCTCGTATCCAGGGGACAAAAAAAAGATTCTTGATAACATAAGTCTAGTGATTCATCCAAATGAAATGATTGCACTTGTTGGTGAAAATGGTGCAGGAAAGACAACACTTACAAAATTACTCTGTTGCTTGTATTACTCGACTCGTGGTGAGATTCTATGGAATGGTCAAGATTTGCGTAATCTAAGCTTAGATGAAATACATTCACGTATTACTGTATTGATGCAAGATTATGCTCGTTTCCCAACTACGGTACGTGAAAATGTTGGCTTTGGACACTTGCCTTTACTACAAAATGATACTGCCATTAGAAATGCTATGAATCAAGCAGGAATAACCAAGGAGATTGAGCTTTTGGCTCAAGGTCTAGAAACGCCACTAGGTAAGCAATTAGAAGGAGGGGTTGATTTATCTGGAGGACAGTGGCAAAGAATTGCGATCGCTCGTTCTTTAATGCGACTATCTTCTTCAGAACTACTAATTTTTGACGAGCCTACATCTGCTCTTGACCCAAAAACAGAGCATGAAATTTATAATATCTTTCGCAGTATTGCCTCCAACCGTATCACTATTGTAGTAAGTCATCGTTTAGCCTTAGCCAAACTAGCAGATCGAATTGTTGTTATGGAAAAAGGTAAAATTATTGAAACTGGAACACAATATGAACTAATGGCATTGGGTGGACAATACTCTCTAATTGTAGGAGCCAGCAATAAGAAACGCTCCGACCAGCAATAATGATCATTCTGAGCCAGAATTAATTGCAACTATGTTGGTGAATTGAGCCAGGATTATCTACAACTGGGACAGAATTAACTGCAACCAGCCAGCAATAAGAAATTTGAGCCAGAATTAATTACAACTATAAGTAAAGAAAACCACCCTTTTCTTGACCAAGAAGTTTTGCTTGCGACCACCGCCAAAGACAGTTAATTTTTGGTTAAAAAACTCAGTTAAATAATCTATGGCAAGATATAATCATAAGCAATGAGTTTCTTAACTAAAGCTAACTTCTAAATGCTGATTGGCTATGCCCGTGTCTCCACTGACGACCAGAATCTAAACCTGCAAAAAGATGCCCTAAAGCAGGCGGGATGTAGTCGGATTTATGAGGATAGACTTAGCGGAGCAGGAGTAGCCCGTCCAGGATTAACAAAGGCTTTAGAGGCAGCCCGTGCAGGAGACGTATTGGTAGTATGGCGATTAGATCGTTTGGGACGCTCCTTAAAAGATTTAATCCAAATGGTGGAAACCTTATCTGAGCGCGGTATCGAATTGCACAGCTTAACTGAGGCTCTAGCTACTACCTCAACCAGTGGTAAATTAATCTTCCATCTGTTTGGCGCACTAGCAGAATTTGAGCGCAACCTGATTCGAGAACGTACACAAGCCGGATTGACAGCAGCTAGAGCGCGGGGGCGCAAGGGAGGAAGACCTAAAGCATTAGATGCGCCAAAGCGTCAATTGGCTATCAAGCTCTACAACGAGCGTCAGTACACCATTGAAGAAATCTGCCGAATCATGGGAATTTCTAAGCCAACGCTCTACAGTTACATTGCAAAGGCCCAAGGAACACCATGAGCCGGAAGCAGATTCCTAATGATGCGTTAGTTCAATTACGGCAGAGACTAGAATTATTTCCACCAAGGTCTCGAGAGCGACGAAAACTGATTGAAGAAGCTGCCACTAGCTACGGTGTGTCACTAGACACAGTGTATCGGGCATTGCGAGAGCGGTCTCGTCCCAAAGCAGAAGGGCGTTCAGATAGGGGGACACCACGCAAGTTATCAACAGCAGAGATGGAACGCTACTGCGAAATTATTGCTGCCTTCAAAATCCGTACCAGCAACAAGAAAGGAAGACATGTCTCAACTGCTCGGGCAATTCAACTGCTGGAAGAGTACGGTATGGAAACGCCTGATGGATTTGTCCAGCCTCCTGCCGGATTGTTGACTAAAAGTAGCGTCAACTACTACTTAAAAACCTGGGGCTACGACCACACCTCAATGACGCGCCAGCCTCCTGCGGTGCGCTTTCAAGCTGACATGAGCAATGATTGCTGGCACTTTGATCTCAGCCCCTCAGATTTAAAACACCTTGATCTTCCTACTTGGATTCAGCCAGGGCGTGGAAACCCACAGTTGATGCTCTACAGTGTCGTTGATGACAGAAGTGGAGTATGTTACCAGGAATACCACTGTGTTTATGGGGAGGACGTAGAAGCGGCTTTGCGCTTCCTATTTAACGCCATGAGTGCCAAAACCATAGAAGGGTTTGGTTTTCAAGGTATTCCACAAATGCTTTATACGGACAATGGCCCGATTAGCAAAAGTCGGGTATTTCAGAACGTCATGGAATGTTTGGGAGTAAAATTAGTTACTCATCTGCCCAATGGCAAAGACGGGCGGCGGGTAACGGCTCGGGCGAAAGGCAAAGTAGAACGCCCGTTTCGGACAGTGAAGGAAGCCCATGAAACCCTTTACCACTTTCACCAACCCCAAACGGAACAAGAAGCCAACCGTTGGTTGCACCAGTACCTGCTGCACTATAACAATCAACCCCATCGCCAAGAGAACCATTCTCGTTTAGAAGATTGGCTTTTACACTTACCAGTAAAAGGATTGCAGTCCATGTGTAGCTGGGAGCGGTTTTGTACTTTTGCCAGGGAGCCGGAACAACGTAAGGTGGATGCTTGTGCCAGGGTATCAGTAGCAGGGGTGGCTTACGAAGTAAACCCTGACTTGGCAGGAGAAACTGTCGTCCTTTGGTGGGGGTTGTTTGACAATGAATTATACGTGGAGAAAGACGGAACTAAGTATGGGCCTTACCTACCCGTGGACGGGCCGATTCCATTACATCGCTACCGCAAGTTTAAGAAAAGTAAAACGCAGGAGCGAGCTGACCGAATTGCTGCCCTGGCTACTGGGTTAGTTTTGCCTCGGGCCGCCTTAGAAGGAAACCGAGAGCTTCAATTTCTGGCTCCATCACAGCCAAAGAGCGAACCCATAATCATTCCTTTCCAAGATCCAGACCCATTCCAGGAGTTTACCTATCCCAGCATCCTCGCTGCCAAACGAGCCATTGCGGATAACCTTGCCCTACCCCTAGCAAGATTGTCGGAGCAAGAGCGGGCTTTCATCGATGAACTCTTAGCCCAAACGCTTTCTAAAAAGGTGATTTTGGAACGAGTGCGGCACTACTTTAAGCAAAGGCGGGAAAACAAAGATGCTGACTGAAGTGATGGAATTTTATGGGTTGGTGAAGGAATTTCGGCGAGCAGGATATTACGAAACAGACCACTTGAGGCAGTTGTTTAAAGAGATTAAAGCGGCAATTCCACAGGGGAAAATGATTGCTGTCACAGGCGTTGTTGGGTGCGGCAAGACTGTGACATTGCGGCGGTTGCAAGAAGCCTTAAAGAAAGAAGGCAAGATATTGGTTTCTAAATCTCTGTCAGTAGATAAAAATCGAGCGACCTTACCAACGCTCATTGCTGCCTTGTTCTACGACTTATCATCGGATAAGGAAGTCAAGATTTCCACTCAAGGCGAAAAGCGGGAAAGGGAGCTGCAAGAGCTAATTCGCAAAGGTAAGAAGCCAGTGGCTCTGTTTGTCGATGAAGCGCACGACCTACATAGCAGCACTTTGACAGGACTCAAGCGCCTAATTGAAGTGGTGGAAGATAGTGGGGGCATCCTTTCTATTATCCTGGCAGGCCATCCTAAACTCAAAAATGATTTACGTCGTCCTATGATGGAAGAAATCGGCTACCGCACAGTCATCTTCTCTCTCGACAGTATTGGGGGTAGCCAGCGCCAGTACATCGAATGGCTGCTTTCTTCCTGCACAAAAGAAGGAACATTACTGGAGAATTTAATTACAGCAGAAGCCATTGACCTACTCTGTACGCGGTTGAGAACCCCCCTTCAAATAGAAATGCACTTATCTTTATCCTTCGAGGAAGCTCATCGTATGGGGGAAGCAATTGTCACGCTCTCCATTGTCGAGTCGATTCTGTCCAAGCAGATTGATGACTTAGAGCCAACTTTGACGCGGCATGGCTACAACGTCAAAAGCCTATCTGAACAGTTAAATGCTAAACCATCTGAGATTCGCTCTTTATTACGAGGACAACTTGACCCCACCAGAACACGCGAATTACAAGAACAAATGTTAGCCGCAGGATTACCTATTTAATTAGTTATTAATATTACTAATATTTTAACAAAAATTTTTTTGATTCTAGTTGCAAACAATTCTGGCTCAAAGCAAGTTATTGCTGGCTGGTTGCAGTTAATCCTGTCCCAGTTGTAGATAATCCTGGCTCAACTCACTAACATAGTTGCAATTAATCCTGGCTCAGAATGATCATTATTGCTGGTCGGAGCGTTTCTTATTGCTGGCTCCTACAGGTAACATTATCATTTGATAGGTCTTGTTGAGAATATCTGACCTATCTTTTTTTACCTTAAAACGGTCACACTCCCCTATTTTCTCGACTTCAGCCCTCTTGTCACCCCTTCAGCTGCAGCAGACACTCCTCGAACTTCGTCCAGAGCCAAAGCTTTACAGTCCAAACCGTTTAGTTTTCACCTCTAAAACTGGTGTGCCTCTAAATAGTGATATTGTGCAGAATTTCTGGAATGAGATAACCACGCACTACAAGGGCAGGATTCATCGCTATCCAGGTGTTGTCAAGGAATTAGCAGCACAAGGGAAACTCCGGTACCTTAAGCCATACGCCACCAGACATACTTTTGCAACTTGGGCAATTAGTAGCGGAGTTTCCCCTGATAAAGTCGCGCTGTTGATCGGGGATGAGGTAGAGACAGTGTTAAGGCACTACTGCCACCCCAACGTAGTGGAGTTTGAGTGCCCTGATTTTTGATCTTGCCGCTACTCATTTGCTACTCAATATTCAATTAGAGACCTCTAAAATCCTCGTGATTTAGAGCGTTTAACCCTGATGCCAGTATTTATAAACCGTGTACGCCAGAGTGACAACCCCAGTGATAATGGCAGATTCATCTACGTCAAACAAGGGATGGTGTAATGGATAGTTCAGAACTCTATCTTTAAAACCCACACCTAAGCGAAACATACTACCAGGTGCGTGTTCTAAATAGACAGAAAAATCTTCAGCACCAAGAGAGGGTTCGGGTAAGACTTGAACGCGATCGCTCCCCCATGCTTCTTCTGCTGCTGATTGCAATAACTGCGTTAGGAAATAATCGTTTTGCACACTCGGCACGCCTTGGCGATAATTCACCTGATATTTTGCGCCATAAGAATGACAAACGTTAGCAACAATTTTTTCAATCCAATTTGGTAAATTGGCACGGGTTTCGGGATGAAGAGAACGCACAGTTCCCAACAACTGCACCTTATCGGCAATGACATTGGGCGCTCTACCACCATTGATTTTCCCTATACTCAAGACTACAGGACGTAAAGGATTCTGCGTCCGGCTAATTGCTTGTTGCAGAGTGGTTATGACTTGTGCAGCAATCCAGATCGCATCTACCGCCTCATGAGGACGAGCACCATGTCCCGATTCTCCGATAATGATAATCTCTAAATCATCAGCTGCTGCTGTCAAAGCCCCGTAACGCACGCCAATGGAACCTGCGGGTATGGAGGGAAAAACATGAAGTCCCAAGATAGCTGAAACCTTGTCCATGACCCCATCATCCACCATCCAACTAGCCCCTTGGGCAATTTCTTCTGCTGGCTGAAATAAAAACCGCACTCGACCAGGTAACTCTTCTGCCATTTGAGACAGTACCATTGCTGTTCCCAAGCCGACCGTCGTATGGACATCATGACCACAGGCGTGCATCATGCCTTGTGCGCGAGAGGCAAAGTCTAACTCAGTGCGTTCTTGAATTGGCAAGGCATCCATATCAGTCCGAATTGCCAATAAACGTTCATCTTTCCCAGTTCCTTGCAGTTCTCCAATGACACCGGTTTTCCCCACGCCCTCTTGTACGTGAAGACCGCTAGAAGATAAGACACCAGAAACAAAGGCAGATGTTTGGTATTCCTGACCACTGAGTTCTGGATGAGAGTGGATGTGACGGCGAATCTCAATCAAGCGGGGTGCCAGCTTTGTTGCTAAGTCTTGAATACGAGTGAGCATTAGTGAATTAAGTTATACCCTGTTTTGCCATTGTTCTCATGATAAAGAAATGTTAACCAACTGCTGATTTAACTTCCACATTTTATATTTCTTGGAAGTAGGAAATTGAGGAAGAGGAGCAGAAGAGGACACACCAGACACGGTGAGACCAGTACCGCAGTTTCTTACGAAGGGAAAATGCCACTTCCTCACCGCGTCTCTCACTCATCTCCTAGTCCTTCTCACTCTCCGTAGCAAGTTGTACCAGGAACTTTCTCAGTTTTGAACTTATCACATCCTTTTTGAGTCTCACGCTGCAATGACCACCAATAAGGTTTATTAGAAGTAACGGCTCCTGTAGGCATTGTTGTCAGCCGAAAATTTGCACCTCGGAAGTTTGTGAGAAGCACTTTCGTGCCTTTAAGATTAGCAGCTTCCAAATTGGTGCCTAGAAACCCAGCAGAAGTCAAATCGGCATCTTCTAAGGATGCGGATTTGAGATTTGCACCCGTGAAGGAAGCACCTGAGAGGTTTGCAGAATTTAATACCGCAGCTTCTAGATTTGCACCTGTAAGATCTGCATTTGAGAGATTTGCCTGAGATAAATTTGCACCCTTCAAATTCGCATCGCGTAAATTAGCTTTACTCAAATTAGCTTGAGATAAGTCAGCACCACTTAAATCACAACGAGGACAATTATTTGTTGTTTTCAAAAGTTCCAAGTCTTGCTCATTAAGCGCAAAGGCTTGTGTGGTCAACCCAAAAAAAGCAAAAAGGACGGCAGTAGCGACAATTTTCATGTTCTTTTTTTTACAGATAAACTCAACTCTTGAAGATTTACATAAAGATGTAATGCTATGGTTACATATATGGTCACTTCAGCACATAATAAAATTGAAGAACTCATAAAGAAGTTATTAATTTACCGTGAAATATTACGTCTACTCTGTTCAAAAGTAAACACGAAGAGTAGTATGTAAGTATCTTAAGACCTATACAGAAACTCTATAGCCAACTATTTATTCTTTCCCCCTAGTCAATATAAAAGCGGCTGGGGGGACAATTATTTTTAGGGGAATGAGGACAGAAGGATACGGAGACAAAAAAACTCTCCGTGTCCCCGCTTCTGGTTGTCTCAGCGTCTTCCTCCACTCCCCCCAACTTAACGCCAGCCCAACAAGCGCAACCCGGGAACAATGAGGTAATAACTCACCCCTAACCAGAAGCTAAGAAAGACGCCGACAAAACCAAAAAAAGTTGCTGGAAGCCATATCTCATTCCAGTTAGGTAAACGGAAGAAGTCAAATATATTTGTTGGGAATCCTAAAAAAATTAAACCTGCAAAGACGACAGCGGTGCCAAATCCAGCTATTATTGCGTGAACGATATGATGGCTGCGAAGACCCAAACTTAGGGTGAGCAGAGAAACCGCAGCCAAAATTAATCCAACTAATGCTTCTCCTCCCTGTTGTGGCGTGATGAATTGTAAAACTAACCAACCGAATCCATAACTGATAATACCCATGAATGATGTCACAAAAAACCGCCGCTTCTGACCAAAACCACCCGCAACTGTTAGTCCCCATGCGGTTCCCAAGCCAGCACCTAGAAATAAAAGAAGCTCTAACCCAGGAAGATCTGGAGTCTTGAGAACCAGTGCGGGTAGCTGATGAGACAAAAAGCGGGTAATTTCTTCGTCTATGGTTGTCTCTGATGCCAAAACAAACCCGGCTATTGCACCAAAACTAGCGCCTATACCAGTGAGCAGCATTGTCCAAAATGTGTCTAGACAGGCGAGTAAGACGGCGAAAATCGCTTTTAGTATAAATAGAGTCGTTTGACCTACGGCGTGAGCAGAAGTAGAAAATGCTTGCCCCACAGAGTCCTCTACTTGGGATAATAACCCCTTTGCCTGTCCCCATCCTTGCCGAAAAGATTGCTCAATTTGGGACAAGAACCCTTTGTGTGGTGATACTTGGGAAATTGCGACGAGACGTTTTTGAAGGATTGCTGCATTCGCAGGGCGCGATCGCACATCCTCCTGTGTCATTTCATCTAGCAAATCTGCAAGTTGAGGAGTGACATTCAACCCCTTACGCCAAATCAACTCTCCAGTCACGGGATTTTCTAACTCACTGAGAGATTTGCCCGTCAACATCTCAATCATCGTTCGACCGAGAGCATAAAAATCAGCAGCAGGTCCGACGATACCTCCAGCAATTTGTTCTGGAGGACTATAACCAGAAGAATATAATCGAGTTGAGGACGGTTTGGAACCAAACAGTTGAGAACTAAATTGTTTTGCTCCACCAAAATCAATCAGTACAAGCTGATCCCCCTTTATTCCTCCCTTGTGATGAGAGGCTTGGGAGGTACGCAGCATTAAATTTGAAGGTTTTATATCGCGGTGAATGATCTTGTGTCTGTGTAACTCCTGTAAAATCTCCACAGCCTGGACAAGCCAGTTTAACACCCACTCCTCTTGACACCCTTGGGAATACTGCTGGAACACTTCCTCTAGAGTTTGACCGTTAATTTTTTCCATCACCAGACAACGAAACTGGCGAAGTTGTAAAGACGCGCCATAGCGCATTTGTACATCTAGAGAAAAATATCCATCAGCATCAACCCTGGGAACACCCGGATGTCTCAAACTTCTTAAAACCGCCGCCTCTTGAGCAAACAATTCCAGCGCCTTTGGTGAACTTTCCACCAATACCTTTAGCACTTTTTCTGTTTGCGTCTTTTGGTCCCAAACCGTGTAAATTTGGGCAAAACCACCCGAACCTAAACGCTGGAGTGGGATATAGCGGTCTAACAGCTGTAGCGGTGCGCCACAGGTTTGACAAAACTTGTTTCCCCAAGGCTGGGGATAAGGACGTGGACAATCTGAGTTAATGCAATGAACTGCATTTTGATTGATGTGGAACACAAGCGCTCAAAGACATAGCCTGAGTCGATTGTACATAAATGCGGGCTGGAAAATGGTTCGTCGTTAGTAGTTGGTCATTAGTAATGAGCCACTCATCACTAACAATTGCCTATTCTCTAACAGTTCCATCCTTCCCAAGTAATGGGAATGGCACATTCTGATAACAAGGACAAATTATCATTGTTGCTGGGGGTTTCTTCATCCAAGACTTTGACAACTTTGTTATAAATGTCTTCCGCCTGTTGTGGAGAATCGCCTATGCTGGTCAATCCTAACTTGCCAAACTGAGAAAGACAACCCATCAAATGAAATACTGTTCCTGTCTCGGTTCCAGTGTCAAAATGCAGCCTGTGATGAGCGACAATATCCATTAAATCGTTAGGGAG
Source organism: Nostocales cyanobacterium HT-58-2 (assembly GCA_002163975.1). Classification (GTDB taxonomy): domain Bacteria; phylum Cyanobacteriota; class Cyanobacteriia; order Cyanobacteriales; family Nostocaceae; genus HT-58-2. Next base: position 2,885,541 of record CP019636.1, read on the forward strand.
AAGCCCCCGATAGCGGTCTTTTTGTAGGTTGTCAGTGGCAATGTAGTATTTGGGACGCCCATGCTGACTGTAAAATAAACCCGTCGAAAGGTCATAGCGACCGTTCGTCATTAATTTTAGGGTCATTAAGGGATGAGTTGTACCACCTTTACGCAGGTTAATTTCTATCGCTTGCATCTCCCACTGTCCATTTCCTGGGTCAACAGCGATAAAATCAACTCCAAATCTTTCCAATGCACCTTTTGCTGCCAAATTTCTGCCAATTTTTAACCCTAATTGCTGCAATTGCAGTCGGTAGGCTTCATCTGCAGGAAACCGACAACCTAGATAAATCTGACCGTCTGGTCCTCCAAGAATTTGGTCGTGGGTTGAGAGAATTTCCACGTCGCCACTGGGTGTGATGCGTCCTTGGACACTGGGCGATCGCTTGATTTCTCCTTCTACGAACGCCTCAACAATGGCTCCCAACTCGCAAATCCGTCCAGAAAAATTCTCCCAATTTTCTTCTTTTGCCTGAAAACGCATCCTCACGAAGCCCTCTTTCATCGCTGCGACTCGTTCGTTATGAGAACCACCAGGAGGTGCTAAATTTAAAATTGGTCTTAAGTCTAAAAGTGCATTTCCTTCACCAGAGATTCCTTCGTTGAGTTTTACCACCATCCGTTGCAAGGTTGGCTGGCGTTCCCACAAATCAGCGGCGGCTTGAGCCAAATCTAATTCGCTCCAAACTCTTTCGCTACCATCTGGATGTGGAACATGACTTTCAGCAAAAATCTCTCGGCTACCACTTTTTGTCCCCCAAATTTGCAAATCAGGCGCAGCAGCGTATAAAGGGACTCCTAATTTGAGTGACAATTGTGCCTCTAATTGAGTGGCATTATAGCACACCATAAATGATTTGTCGAGCCTCAAAGCTTGACGAATCCGTGATATCAGGCGGGGACGTTCCAAAATCTTTTGCGTTAGAGGCTTGAGAGAGGTATCGTAAGTTGAAAGTAGGAGTAAGCGATTGCGAGCATGAGAAAAGGGAATTCCCGGTAGTAATTGCAGATAGTAATCAATGATACTAGGATGCAAGGGTAATGATGTAACGTAAATCAGCCTATTGCGGGGATTCTGCAGACGAATGAGGGAAAACAGCAGCCGTTCTTCGTAATGTTCGCAACCATCGACCTTTCTGAGCTCGCGCTGGTCGATACTAAGGGAGGGAATGATTAAAATATCAGCATCACTGTTATCGAATGTTTCAACTGTTCTCCAACGTTCGCCCAAAGTTGATTGAAGCTGTCGAAACTTATCTGTTTCTTCTAAATCAGAAATATTAAGCATTTGCATAATAATAGCCCTGCCTTACTCCCTCTAGCACTGTCTAACTCTGGTATATCCTAATTAATGTTGGTATGCCGAACATGTGCAACACTTCTTTTACATACGGCTTTCCATCTTATGATTTCTACTATCAAAGGGAGAAATAAACAGAGAACTCAATAATTCGTAAAGAATGGGAAGCCAGGAAAAAAGTGATAATGACTTATTTTATACAAATTATTTTTACGTCCTAAGATTGATTAATTTTGAGTTTGTTTACATCTAAAGAGCGATAAATTCAGGTCAAACAAAAGTTAATTTAAGAAGCAAATGAAAGATTCCAAACTTTCGTTTCGGTAGAGTAGTGTTCAATTGTCAAATAAAGAGCGTGCGTCAGGTGTGTGAGGAAAATTAATAGCAGTTATGTACAGTTGCTTTGGCAATAAGTACGATAGGCTTCAAATGGGGGAAAGCCTAAACTGATAAATGGCAATTGAGAGCGAACACAAAAATTAAACCTTGGATTGAATTATCGGTCCAAGGTTTAGTTTTGAAATGCAATTTTTTAGTGAGTTTATTTTTAGGAAGAATGATATCATGCCAGAAGAACAATTACAGCCACCCCAAACTCAGGAACCACCAGGCGTTGAATCACAAATGACGCCGAAACCCAAATCAGATGATGCTCAGTATCAAGGCTGTGACAAGTTAAAAGACAAAGTCGCCTTGATTACAGGTGGAGATAGTGGTATTGGTCGTGCAGTGGCGATCGCATTTGCAAAAGAAGGAGCAGATGTGGCAATAGTATACCTCAAGGAACATGAGGATGCTAAAGAAACAAAACACTTAGTTGAAGCACAAGGGCGTCGTGCTGTTGCTATAGCAGGTGACATTGGTGATGAAGCTTTTTGTCAACAAGCTGTACAACAAACTATCGATGAGTTTGGCAAGCTGGATATTTTAGTTAACAATGCTGCTGAACAGCATCCAAAACAAAGCATTGAGGAGATTAGCAAAGAGCAATTAGAGCGAACTTTCCGCACAAATATTTTCTCAATGTTTTTCTTAACTAAAGCAGCACTGAAGCACCTCAAACAAGGAAGTGCCATTATCAACACCACATCAGTGACAGCTTATAAAGGAAGCCAAGAACTTTTGGATTACTCTGCCACAAAAGGTGCGATCGTTGCCTTCACGCGTTCCTTATCACAAAATTTAGTATCCAAGGGAATTCGCGTCAATGGCGTAGCTCCAGGTCCAATTTGGACACCTTTAATACCCTCAACTTTTCCAGAAGAGAAAGTTGAAACTTTTGGCAAACAAGTCCCAATGCAAAGAGCCGGACAACCTGAAGAAGTTGCACCAAGCTATGTCTTTTTAGCCTCAGATGACTCCTCTTATTTTACTGGTCAAGTTTTACACCCCAATGGTGGTACAGTGGTCAACGCCTAAAAGGTTAAGAGTCATTTTAAAGTATAGATTATGAATTATAGAATTTTTTATCATTTATAATCTATACTTAACATTTTTATCTTCTCATGATTTTCCATAAACCATAGGGAGGATGAATTTATACGGAAATTCATCGATAATTTAGCAAAGAAACGTTATTGAAATAATACAGATATGGCATCCCAAACACCACTTCAAGGCACCGAATTAGTAGATTGTGCAAGAGCGAATGCCAAGCAGGGAATAAAAACTGCAGCTTACTATTGTGGCTATGGAGATGACCTCAACACCTTTGCACAAGAACTACGGAAAGCCTGTGAGGAAATGAATTTACAAGTTAAAGAACTCACAGAACTGATTACTGACCAGGATATGATACTAAATTTGGGGACTGGCGAAATCGTTGCTCCAGATACAGCATCAAACCTATAAAAATGAGGAATTCTGTTAGGAATTATGAATGATAAAAATTCATAATTCCTCATTTTTTATTTACACCCCATCTTGGCAAAAATATTACGCGTGATAGCTTGTGCATCAGTATTAAAAACAGAGGGGCGTAGTTGCGGTGCATTGTAATCATCTAACCCCCAACTCCATTGCATAGAGCCAGTCGCAAACACAGTTGCTCCTGAATCTGCTGTGTAAATAGTCATGTCTGCGTATCGAATGCCTTTACGATAACGATAAGGTGAATGGGCTATACGGATGGTATTGGCTGGGGCGTTACGAAACATCCGATCAACTTCGTAGCCCAAGAGTCCCTCAAGGCGCATTTCCTTATCAGGGACTTTCAGATTGGTGTGTACGAACGCTTGAGTATTGCTTCGACCCAATTGTGTATTGGCAAGTAGCCAATCTGGGGCTGTATGATCGATGACAATATCAGCGTTTACCTGAAATGTCTCGTACATAACTCCAATGAGAGCATCCTCTGGTAAGCTGAGAGGTTTTGCTCGCCAACGCGTTGTCACTAGGTTATCGTTGTTAGGATCGCTGTCGCGAGCAAAGGGATCTAGGGCAGCGCTTTCTTTGTATGTCACAATGGTGCGATTAAGCTGTCCAGTCAAACGGCTGGGCTCAAAGCGAATTTGCCAATAGCAGGTATTGGAAGAAAAAAAGCCAAGACTGACACCAGATTCTCTTGCCTTCTCCACATTTTGCCGCATATTCCACGACCAGTATTCATCATGACCAACTGAAAGAAAAGCCTTATGCGATAGCAGCATTGGTTGACCTGTAGAGTAGTCAATGTGGTTTTCGTGGGTGTCAATGTCTGTACAGTAAGTGACATCGTAGCCTTCTTGTTCTAGCCACCGCACCATGTTATATTCCCACCCAGCACTGGAGGTTCTTCTTTTTGGTTGAAAGTTAGTTAAAAATTCGCCTGCTCCCACTCCGTAAGAAGCTTTCAGGTTAGGACTAGCAGCATATGGACGGTTGAAGGAAACTTTGTATGCTTGTTTCCCACGACTATTCCACCGATAAAGGGACATCCCACCCCAATTATTATACGCTTGATAGGTCGTAACGCTTGATTGAAATAGGATATCAGAAACTCGGCTATCATCGCGTACGACAAAAATCATGTAGCTTTGCTTACCGCTTTTGCTTGCGGTGAGTTTTGCTAAGTAAATACCACTTGCCCACTGTGATGAGTCTTTTGGGTTGTCAGGGATTTTTAAAACATATGGATTCTTCCAATCACATTCAATCAACCCAGTCGCTTGATCCACAAGTGGTGGTGGTTGACGGACTCCCTTGCGTGTTATTGCTGGTGCGACTCGCCGTCCTCCGGCACCACCATACCAGCCCATACGGAAAATTTCAATCGTATAGCTAGGTTCTTTTGTGTTGACAAAAAACTTAATTTCGTCACCACGATTCACACTACTGAGTGAAGCATAACCTTCAATTTCCCGCTTAGTAGAAGGGTTGGTTAACTGCCAATCCGTGGTACCTGGTTTCAGATTTTCAATAGTTATCGGATTGCTTCTATAGTTTAATTTTGAGTTTAATTTTGGTGTATTTACAGCTTGGTTAACATCTAGAAAAGAAACCGTAGTAACGATGAGTGTGAATATTGCTATTAATAGCACTCTGATAACTGAGTTTAACTGTTTTTTCAAGAACATTTTGACTCAAAAGAATTTGTATCGCTTAAATTGCGACTCATTGTATTTTGTCATTTTTCTTTAAAAATAAAAATAAGAATAAGAAGATTTCGGTGAAGAACTCCTAGAAGTCAAGAGTGAGGAGTGGTAAAAGAAGAATTTTGAATCAAGACTTGATTCTGAGTTCTTCCTCGTAACTCAAATTCTTAAAATGACCCGCGCTAAACTGAAATAAATTAAAACACCCAAAACATCCACTGCTGTGGTAATAAATGGTGCTGACATCAATGCCGGATCTAAACGCAGTAAGCGGAACAAAAACGGCAATGCAGAACCAGAAACGGAAGCTAAAATCGAAATAGCGACAAGACTGATTCCTACCGCGATCGCCACTTCTAAATTCTTTTGTAGGAAGAAAGCCCACACTGTAGCGATCACCCCTAATATTCCTCCCAACAAGGCACCTGCAAATGCTTCTCGTCCAATCACTTGGAATGCTCCTAGGGCACGAATTTCATCAGTGTTCATCCCACGAATCACCACTGTGGAAGATTGCGCCCCCACATTCCCGCCAGTACCAGTTAACAAGGGGATAAACGCCGCTAGCGTCACCACTCTTGACAAAATATCCTCTTGTGATCTGATAATTGTTCCTGTAACGGTGTTAGTCACAAGTAAAACTAGCAACCAAACGACTCGCTTACGAGCCACAGAGATTAAATCTGATTGAAAATAGCTATCGCCTCCGGATTGTACACCACCACCTAAAGTGTATATATCCTCGGTAATTTCCTGTTGTAAGATATCGATGACATCATCAACAGTGACAATACCTACGAGACGCCGTTCTCTATCCACCACAGGCACAGCTAAAAAATCGTATCTTTGTATTAACCTGGCAATTTCTTCTTGGTCCGTATCGGTATACACAAATACCGCTTCACGGGTCATGACGTCGCCAATCCTCTGCTCAGGTTGAGAAGTCACCAACTCCCGCAGGGATAGAATTCCAGTCAAACGCCTTGCTGCATTCGTCACGTAGAGATAATAAATCATTTCGCTAGCATTGGCTAGGCTGCGAATCCGCTCCAAAGTCTCTGCTACCGTAAAATCTTCTTTGAGCGAGATTAACTCTGGCGTCATGATTCGTCCAGCCGTTCCAGCTTCATAACCCAATAATTGAGCTGTGCATTGGCGTTCGTTTGGGCTCAGTTGTTCCAGCAATCGATTCACGATTTTTGCTGGTAATTCATCAAATAACTTAGCTCGATCATCCGGGGACATTTTATCGACAATATCGAGGACTTCTTGACTTCTCAATTCCTCAATGAGTCGTTCTTGGACACTGTAGTCGAGATATTCATAAACTTCGATTGCTTCTTGTTTAGAAAGCAAGCGAAATGCCAAAGCATGCATTGCTTCTGGTAACCCTTCAATCGCCTCGGCAATATCTGCAGGCTGTACGGGTACTAGAATAGCTTTTGCTCCCTGTAAGTCCCCTGCTTCCAGGAGCATCTGCAATTGAACTCTAACTAACTCTCGCAATTCCCTGCGTGATACATCTTGGAAGGTAGAAGTGACACCGTTTGGAGTTTGCATAATAGACAACGAGGGTAATGCGAAATCGTACATTGTACTTAAAATATATAGGACAAAGTAGGTTCGGTATGAATCTTCAGTAGGGTCTGAAAATCAAAATATTCAATGAAAAAGGTTTTTGTCACAAGACGACGCAAAACTGAAAATCGAAAACGTCAAACCTAATGTTTTTTCGTATGTGCTTGAATTTTGAATATTCTCTTACCAAAGATAGACGCTATATTGCTTGAAGATTGATAATATCCTATGATGGGAAATTACTGGGAGATGCTTGATGTTTAAAGAAATAAAAATTTTTAATGTCTGCAATAAGCTAACACTTTTGATGAACATACTTTTGATGAACATATGGTGTTTGCTTGGGAATTCGCAAAAACATTTCAATGTAAATTTACATAGCAATTTTCTTTGGGTTTGAAACTCTAGCTAGTATGTGGTATATGGTAAATAAAGGACAAAATCATCTACCGTCTGCTAACTGCTCAGAAATAATTTTAGGCTTCTGTCAAATTGACCCTCTCCTAAGAAGACAGAGTGGTCTCTCAGAGCCACAACTCTCTAAGCCACAATAGATGACCGTCTCCGGCAATGCCCCATGGGCGATCGCCGACAAAAAGCTTTTTTACTTTCAGTAGAAATAAAGTTTCAGAAATAAAGTTTTAAACCCTTGATTGAAAGGACTTAATCATGATTGGGAGTATGATATCTATTGTCAATATGCAATCCAAGTTCCCCTGATGAAAAGGCTTTTAGAATGAGGGTTTTTTTGTTGCCCCAGTTTGTTAGACACTATAGACTAAGACAATTTAAGCACAGTTTGATAATTTTATTATTGCAGTATTTGGTTGGTGTAAGTTTGCCCAAACTTGCATTAAGTTTATCCTAGACTTTACTGAGTGGGATATTTTGCTCAATATTTTGGGATATTTTGCTCAATCTTTAGCTAGCTTTGTAGTAGGAATCTCAGGTGAGTAATCTAGATAAATTAGAAATAGATAAATTTACCCAACGCGCAAAGGTTATGTATAGGCGGTTGGCAGATTTATATGAAAATCTGAACGAAAAACCTATCATGCCAGATGTGCTACCCCGTGCTCTCCTGGAACTGGGGAGCGCTTCGGAAATCGTCCATGTAGCGACAGAAGAACTGTTTCAGCAAAATGAAGAACTTATACAAACACGAAATTTGCTAGAAGCGGAACGCCAACGCTACCTGGATTTATTTGACTTTGCGCCAGATGCTTACTTAGTGACAGATACCATAGGCATCATTCGAGAAGCCAATCGGACTGCAGCGACATTACTGAACGTATCACAGCAGTATTTGGTTGGCAAACCAATCATTAACTTTGTGGCGCTTCCAGATCGTCAAAGCTTTCGTAGCTACCTGTTTCAACTCAGTGAATGTGACAAAGTCAAAGAGTTAGTCGTAGCTATTCAAAAACGTAATGGTGAATTATTTGACGCCGCTATTACAGTCGGAGTCGTTTGCAATGAGCAGAATAAGGCAATAGCATTCCGCTGGCTTGTGCGTGACATTACTGAACGCAAATCAGTAGGAGCATCAAACTTTAACAATGAAAGCGATCTTAGTCGAGATCGCCTCTGCCACAAATATTGTAAAGGAGAATCTATTCCTCTCAACTCAGGCGCAATTTGGTATGTCTGTCAAGGTTGCGTCAAGCTGAGTACAGTATGTGAAATGGGCGAGGAAGTCATGGTTGGGTTGGCTGGAGAGAAAATGGTTTTTGGCTCAAGTTTGACTGCTCTCAACACTTACCAAGCAACAGCCATGTCGGATGTGGAATTAGTCTCCATTCACTTGACAGAAATCGCAACTTCCCCAGTGCTCAGCCATACTTTATTACCAAAAATCAATCAACGTTTACAGCAAACAGAAGCTTTTTTGGCGATCGCTGGTAGACGACGGGTACAAGATCGATTTCAACAATTATTACTGCTTTTAAAACAGGAAATTGGTCAACCAATATCAGAGGGAACTCGCCTTTTAGTTCGCCTGACTCATGAAGAACTTGCTAGCGCTTGTTGCACGACCAGGGTAACAATTACACGACTCATGGGTCAACTACAAAAACAATGCAAAATTTCTTTTGACTCCAAACACCATATTATTGTGAAAGATATCAGCTGAACATGAGACTCGAAATTATTGGTCAAATTTTGACGTTCTCAAAAAAGTTAGTTAAGAAAACTTTTTCACCCATGCTAACAGTCGTTTGGTATTTGGTGTCAGAGCAGTGGAGATATAGTAAGCATCTGCTGCCTTCCTGATAGCTTCAGCCTGAGTTGGGTAAGGATGGATGACACGAGCCAGTTTATTCAAGCCAATATTACCAACAATTGCTGTGGTTATTTGTGAAATCATCTCGCCTGCATGACGAGCAACAATAGTAGCACCCAAAATTTTATCAGATCCCTTTGGATGGTGGATTTTGACAAATCCTTCCTCTTCACCATCAGCAAGTGCGCGGTCTACATCAGCAAAAGGAATTTTAATTGTTGCGACATCAATACCCATTTCTTGCGCCTCATGTTCGTACATTCCGACATGAGCAATTTCCGGATCAGTGTAAGTCACCCAAGGCATGACTAAACTGCTGAGTTTCTGACGTCCCAAACCAAAAGGAGAAAACAGTGCATTTCTGATAACGATCCGCGCAGCAGCATCAGCAGCATGGGTAAACTTCCAATTCATGCAGACATCTCCAGCTGCGTAAATCTTGGGATTCGTGGTTTGAAGGTAATCATTCACTTTCACACCCTGGCGTTGGTCATACTCTACCCCAACTGCTTCTAAATTCAGACCTTTAACATTGGGGGCGCGTCCCGTACCGACTAAAATTTCATCGACTGTGACAACATCTTGTTTCCCATTGCAGGTAAAGTAAAGCGTTTTGCCATCGTAGGTCTTTTCCACACTTTGTATTTGGCAATTCAACACCAAGCGAATTCCTTCTTTGGTCAACACTTTTTGGACAATCTTAGCTGCGTCAGCATCTTCTTTATTTAGGATATGAGTCCCTCGATGGAACAGTGTCACCTCGCAACCCAAGCGTCGGAAAGCCTGCGCCAATTCGCAGCCTATTGGACCGCCACCAATCACCACTAACTTTTGTGGTTTTTGGATCAGAGAAAAAACTGTTTCATTGGTGAGATAACCTGCTTCTTCAATTCCTGGAATCGAAGGTGAGACGGGTCTAGCTCCCGTAGCAATAACGGCTTTTTTAAAGCGGAGAGTCTTGTCGCCAACTTCCACGGTATCGTTGCTGACAAACTGAGCACTACCCAAAAAGACATCCACACCCATCTTTTGAAAGCGTTGTGCTGAGTCATGAGGGCTAATCTCAGCCCTGACTCGACGCATCCGTGCCATCACTTCAGAAAAATCAACTTCAATATATCTTGGCGAATGAATTCCATATTGTTTCGCATTCCACATTTCGCCTACCACACGAGAAGACCGGATCATGCACTTGGATGGGACGCAACCAAAATTCAAACAATCCCCACCCATAAGCTGCTTTTCAATCAAGGCAACTTTCAAACCCACATCCACAAGCGCTGCACCTCCAGCCGCTACCAATCCTGCCGTACCAGCACCAATAACCACTAAGTCGTAACAATCAGCTGGTTCAGGATTGATCCAATTGTGTGGATGTACGTAAGAAACCAATGTCTGATTATACTCATCCATCGGGCGAACTGTAACTCTTTGGAATTCTGACATTGGTTAGCTCCTTGGAGAATTGAAAATGCAAAATCCTTATGGGTGTTACTTTTGCTAGGGCAAAATCTAGATTGCTAACTTCACAAGGATGATAACTTTTGCTATTGTTTGTCAGTGAGAAAGTTGACAGATACTCTCAAAGCATTTCCCTCTCAAACAAGCGAGGATGCAATTGTGATACTCTCATTCCAATTTAAGAATACCTTTTGAACACAGCATCTTCACTTGCTACATCAAATTAAAATATGACACTTACATAAAAAGTAGCGTAAAATTTTTCTTAATTTTTTATCTTTCATGGGGGTCTGGGGGAGCTATAAGTCCCTATCAAGATCAATTCCCCAGCTCATGGCAAAACTTGTTTGAGAAAAAGTGAATTTCTACGATCGCAACCATCTGAGAATCTGCTTTGGAGAAACACCCAGTAAATAAGCCAAAATAATAATTTGATTGGTCAGAGTAGTTTTGAACACTCCATTTTTCAGCCATCGGCGTGCAGATGTTAAAACAGGCACAGGAATGATAGCAATGCGTCCAGTGCGTCTCAAGCGTCGCATAAGTTCAAAGTCTTCCATCATCGGAAGTTCTGGAAACTTACCAATTTTGTAAAATATTTCTTTGGTCAAAAAAATGGCTTGATCCCCATAAGGCATTTGCAAAAAACGCGATCGCCAATTCACCCCCCATTCTACTAACCGCAAACTCAACAGCGGTGCATCTATTTGTAGAGCAAACGCACCTGCCACAACTTTATTCTGTTGCAGTGCTGTACGAACCATGACATCAAAATGAGCAGGTAGGCGGGTATCTGCATGCAAAAATAACAAAATATCACTACTTGCAGCCAAAGCTCCCGAATTCATTTGATAAGCACGACCACGAGGAGCAGAGATAACTTTTACACCTAACGATTCAACAAGTTCTAGTGTACCGTCATTCGAGCCGCCATCCACCACAATCACTTCTACATTTGTACTTGGTTGAGTGCTGGCGATGGCTTGCTGAATATTTCTCACCTCATTGAGAACCGGAATGATGATCGAGATTTTGTCAGTAGTAATATTTTGAGACACAATGACTGATAGTGGTAGTTCACACTTGTTCTTAAAATCCTGAAACCAGGGGGAGATTGCATGGAAGCAACGGAGGTTTTTCATTCCAAAACCTTCAAAAAGTTAGAGACGCACCTGCGTAGCTTGGTAGGAAGAGCTATCCGTGATTACAACATGATAGAGGATGGCGATCGCGTCATGGTCTGTCTATCTGGTGGTAAAGATTCTTACACCCTGCTTGATTTGCTACTCACCCTCCAGCGCAAAGCCCCAGTGAACTTCCAGATTTTTGCACTCAACCTAGATCAGAAACAACCTGGTTTTCCAGAACACATACTACCAGAGTATTTGAAATCTCTAGGAGTGCCTTACAAGATAGTAGAAGAAGACACTTACAGCATTGTAAAACGCGTCATCCCAGAAGGAAAGACCATGTGTGGTCTGTGTTCGCGTTTGCGCCGTGCTATTCTCTACCGTATTGCCAGCGAAGAAGGAGCTACGAAAATTGCACTAGGGCACCATCGGGATGATATTGTGGAAACCTTATTTCTCAATCTGTTCCACACTGGAAAACTCAAAGCCATGCCACCAAAACTTTTGAGCGACGACGGACAACACGTCGTGATTCGACCGTTAGCATACTGTTCTGAGCATGACATTGAACAGTACGCAAAGCTCAGACAATTCCCTATTATTCCATGCAATCTTTGCGGCTCTCAGGAGAATCTACAACGCGCACAGATCAAGCAGATGCTACAAGCGTGGGAAAAAGAAAATCCTGGCAGGATTGAGAGTTTGTTTCACAGCCTCCAGAATGTTTGCCCATCTCATCTTGCCGATACTCAGTTATTTGATTTTGCCAGTCTCAGTACTCAGCAGGAGGCTCAAGTAAGCCCTACCGAAGCTAGTATCTGAATGAAAGATATATTTTGTCAAGTCTCAATGAAGAAAGTTAAAGCTTGGTTACAGTCTATTTGCTCTGTTTTACTCCTCTTTTTGGTGATAGGTTGCTGGTTATTTGTTCACCCCCCTGTTGTTCTGGCACAAGAGAACAAAGTCAACTACACGCTTGCAGACTTACGATATCAGGATTTTTCTAATAAAGATTTACACGGAACGTCTTTTGCTGGTGCAAATATGCAAGAGGCAAACTTCCAAGGAGCGAATCTCAGTGCAACTATTATTACCAAGGGATCGTTCCTGCGGGCAAACTTGTCTGGGGCAAATCTTTCGGAAACATTTGCTGATCGCGTCATCTTTGGTGAAGCCAATTTAACCAACACCATTTTTACTGATGCCATTCTCAGCAGCAGTCGCTTTGCCAATGCAGTAATTACAGGAGCAGATTTTTCTGGTGCAATCCTTGATACCTACGAAGCAAAGTTGATGTGCGAACGTGCTGATGGAGTCAATCCCGTCACAGGTGTTTCAACCCGTGACAGCTTAGGATGTCGCTAAAGCATATTCAAAACTGTAATTTGGTCAATTTGCGATCGCCATGACAGCAAGCTATTCCGATACCGCAGACGTTCTCCTCCTAGATATTGAAGGCACAACGACTCCAGTGGACTATGTTTTTGGGGTGTTATTTCCGTTTGCCCGTAACCATGTTACTGATTTTCTCACAACTCATCAACAGGAAATAGAAGTTCAGACCGATTTGCAATGGTTAAGGCAAGAGTACGAAACTGATTTGGCACAAGGGATATCAGTACCTGATTGGCATGGAACAGAGGCGACGGCGGCTGTTGCTTACATCCACTATTTGATTGCGATTGACCGCAAATCCACCGGGTTAAAATCGTTGCAGGGCAAAATTTGGGAGCAGGGGTATCGGGATGGCACACTGCGATCGCAGATTTTTGCAGACGTAAAACCTGCGTTTGAACGTTGGACAACTGCTGGCAAGCGGCTGTTTATCTTCTCATCTGGGAGTATCCAAGCACAACAGCTCATCTTTCGCTACAGTGAAGCGGGAGACTTGACTGGTTTTCTCAGCGGTTACTTTGACACCCAAACAGGTTCCAAAAGGGAAGCCGAGAGTTATCGCAAAATAGCCGACGCTATCGGAGTCGCACCCGAAAAAATTCTGTTTATTTCGGACGTAACTGCTGAACTAAAAGCTGCTCAGGCGGCTGGTATGCAAACGCTGTTTTCTCTACGACCAGGGAATCATTCATCAGACGCACAAGGATTTGCCGCAATTCACAATTTCGATAGCGTCTAGCGAAAAACACCATGGAGACAGATCAATATTGGCAGTAAGCTATTTTAAAGCATTTGTAACAATTGACTATGGCAACGATTAACGACAACTACCTCAAACTTAAAGCTGGTTATCTATTCCCCGAAATCGCACGACGGGTCAATGTCTTCGCCGAAGCCAATCCTGACGCTAAGATTATCCGGCTGGGGATTGGTGACGTGACAGAACCATTGCCGGAAGCTTGCCGCACAGCGATGATTAAAGCAGTTGAAGAAATGGGCGATCGCGCTTCCTTCAGAGGCTATGGTCCAGAGCAAGGCTATGCTTGGTTGCGCGAAAAAATCGCCGCTCAAGATTTCCAAGCACGAGGCTGCGAGGTTGATGCATCTGAAATCTTCATCTCCGACGGTTCCAAGTGCGATAATGGTAACATTCTCGATATCTTTGGCAACAACAACATCATCGCAGTCACTGACCCCGTGTATCCAGTATACGTAGATACTAACGTCATGGCGGGACACACCGGACCAGCAAACGAGAAGGGCGAGTTCGAGGGCTTAGTTTATCTGCCAATTACCGCCCAGAACAACTTTACTGCCCAAATTCCCTCGCAAAAAGTCGATTTAATTTACCTTTGCTTTCCCAATAACCCCACAGGAGCGATCGCCACCAAAGAACACCTAAAAGCATGGGTAGAGTATGCCAGAGCAAATGGCTCCATCATTTTCTTTGATGCTGCATACGAAGCATATATCACCGATCCAGAAATTCCTCACTCCATCTACGAGATAGAAGGAGCAAGGGAATGTGCCATTGAGTTTCGCTCCTTCTCCAAAAATGCAGGCTTTACCGGTACCCGGTGTGCATTCACCGTCGTGCCAAAAACGCTCACAGCAAAAGCAGCCGATGGTTCCGATGTCGAACTGTGGAAACTGTGGAACCGCCGCCAGTCCACCAAGTTTAACGGCGTTTCTTACATTGTGCAACGCGGAGCCGAGGCAGTTTACTCTGAAGAAGGACAATCACAAACTAAGGAACTCGTCAACTTCTACCTTGAAAACGCCAAAATTATTCGCCAAAAGCTGACATCTGCAGGGTTAACAGTTTACGGTGGAGTGAATGCGCCGTACGTTTGGGTGCAAACGCCAAATGGTTTATCCAGCTGGGATTTCTTCGATAAGTTGCTGCACACCGTGAATGTTGTAGGTACACCTGGTTCTGGTTTTGGTGCAGCGGGTGAAGGTTACTTCCGTATTTCGGCTTTCAACAGTCGGGAGAATGTGGAAGAGGCGATGAGGCGGATTACTGAGAAGTTTAAGGTGTAGGAAAATCAGTTTTTAGCCGCAATTTCTGCTGCCTTCGTTAAACTCAATCTGTAAGCTTTAAAGGTTGCGGTGGGCAGTACCCACCCTACCTAACTCTACAAGATGGTGAATATCAAGCTGGTAACAGGAGATGTTTATGCATTTATTAAGAATCCAAGTTCCAGACTTTCGCGTTTTAAAGAACGTTGACATTACTTTTGAAAAGGAATTTTTTCCCAGTATTTTTCCTCTAGGTAGTCAAAATGGAGGTGGTAAAAGTACACTCTTGCAATTAATTTTTGTATTACTACACTGCTCTAATGAAGCTGATAGAATACCTTTTTTTAAAAATATGCTTCATGGGTTTACAATTCATGAAGGTTCTAATAAAAGAATATTGGCAACAATTGATATTTGGGATGAAGAGAAAATTATACAACTTGAATTTTTTTCTTGCAAGGATTCTTATATCAAAGATATATTCCGTTCTAATGGTAAAAGTGAGACTGATAATACATATTTAAAATATTCTGCTTCTGCCAAACTAGAAGAAATTAAAATTAAAATCTCAGACATTGAACAGAAAACCCAAATTTTACAGAAAAGCCTTGATAAATTAGAAATATTTAAAAATATCGAAAAAGATGAAGAGAGAATTTTTCGTGTCCGAGAAGAAATTTCAATACTTGTTAGAAAATATGGATTTAAATTTTCTTCTATAAATTGGAGAACCACATCATTTCTTGAAGAAATTCAAGAGGAAGTTAAAGTAACATTAGAAGTGTATAAATTAAATCTTGAAAAAGCTGAGGAAGAAAGCAAACAAATTGAGCGTATTTTGCCAAAAGTTGTAAATTATTTGCATTCAGAGAATTTGATATATATATGTAATTATTCAGCTAGTGGCAAGAAAGCCGAAGAAGAAGTTATACTGTGTCATATTGATAATATAGATATGACAAAAGTAGAATCTTTTATAAAGAATTTGTCACAGAAAATCTTTCTTGCTGCTCCTGCTACTCAAGTTTTTCTCTTTCTCAATGAAGAATTTAGAAAACTATTATTTAGAGAGCAAAATAATGCTATTGATTATAACTCGCAGCTTAAAGAGGCAAAATCTAGGCTAACAGGGTTTTTTACATATGATTTTCTTTCTGTAGATCTTCTTATTATTGAAGCCTTTAAGGCTGCTCGAGATAAAGATTTTAGAGAAGCTATAGAAACAGGTGAGTACGGCAATAGCTATAAATTACTAATGAATGATTTAAATCTTATGTTGGTTAATAAAAAGATAAATGTAAGTGCGGATCTCTCTGGAGTCACATTCAAATTAGATCAATCTGGTGGGAATGTAGAACTTTATCCTGAAGACTTAAGCCATGGAGAGTTAAAAAGGCTTAGCATTTATATGTGGATAAAGTATCGTAATATAGAAGACGCAATTGTTTTGATGGATGAAATTGAAATTGCATTTCATCCAGATTGGCAATATCAAATAATTTCTGACCTCAAACAATGGTCACCAAGTAATCAATATATTCTTGCAACTCACTCATATGATTTGTGCCAAGCCCTTACACCTGCTCATGTTAAGGAATTAGAACCAAAACTTCTAAAATAAATAACAAAATATTAAATATGGGTTTGAATCCTGAACAACTAAGACAACATTGTGAAATAATTATCCACTCGCGTAGAATTAAAAATAAGATTGTTGTGCTATGTGAAGGGGAAGGTGGTATTTGGAACCTCGAACGTAGACCTTCACCTCAATCATATGGAAAGATGGAGCAAATGCCAGATGCAAACTTTTATAATGCATGTGTTCCTAAGTGGTGGAATCAGTATCGACCACAATTTTTTAATTGTGGAGACCGTAAAGATGTATTAAATACGTATTTTACTCTTTTAGAGTTGCACAATGAAGACAGCACTAACTCATATTTGAGCCCTGAAAAACTTTTTGCAATTGTAGATTTAGATTTGCAATTACAAAAGATTGATAATTATATTTTTTCAAATACAGAAGAAATTTTCTGTAATCTTTACGAAAAGTCAGAGGTAAATAAACAAAAAGCAAGTCAGCATCGTATATGGGTTACAGGGTTAATTCATAAAGAAGCATATTTTTTGATACCTGAACTTCAATCAATATTTAATAATTTTCCTACTACTCCAATTTATAAGGGTAGCCCTCTGTTGCTAGAAAATGTTTATATCTCAATGGTAAATGAAATTGAAATTGACTCTGATTTAAAGAATAACTTTAAAAGAGCATTTAATCGTATTAATTACTGCTCGGAACTAAATTTTAGCGGAGTAGACGAGTTATGTGATTCATGGAAATTTAACTTTCACAATAACCCAGATGACCTTTGTAAGAATAAGTTAGTAATAGCTTTACTGACAATCAAAAAAGCTAAAGACTATTGGAATCAAATTCAACCATCCACTGACTGGACGGCTTCGACAGAGGTATTTAGAGAGCAACTCTTACTGGCGATAGGACGATTTTATTCAGATCAAAGTAATGATGCCAGATATCATATTTCTTTTTTATTAGAAACTTTATACCAATTTATATAATAATAGTGATTTTGATGTTCCAGTGGATAGCTACGTTGTGCAGTGCAGACTTACTGAAGCCATCTGCATCAGCTTAAATATTTGAGTTGATGCTCATCTTGTACAACAACCTTTGCATGAAGTTAAGTGCAATCTTAACATGGGCGATCGCCTATGGTGGGTACTTCGTGTGATCGCTCATCCATAACTGCCCTTGCCATAAAATCACCCGTCGTTACAATACATCCCTGTGCGCTTGGATAAACGAGGGGTTGGGATACCTTGCGTAGAGTGATAAGTAGGCAGACAGAATTTTTTGTAGGATGCGGTCTTCCTTAGAGTACAGCATCAATCGCAAAGGACAGCATGGCTTCCGCTTCGCGCTTTTCATCCTGCATTTATTTACGTCCAGCTACATAGCACTTACTTACTTTTACCTATCCCAAGACTGATTTGCTACTTACACCCAATTCCCAGAAGCTATTTTCTAGTAGTCTGGTGTCATGTCTCTCAAATGAAAGCAGCAGGTTAGAAAATGAAATTATTAGTGCAGATGGTAGGTGTAGGATTGGTATTTCTATCTTTGATAGACATCTACCTCACTGTACTATTCCCTCACTGTACTATTCCCTCGTCTTGGCACCAGTATACTCAGCCTACCACTTGCTAAAGCAATGTGGTGTGCTTTCCGGTTAGTTGCACGCATCCTTCCTTTTAAAAGTGAAAAAGTGCTCTCTCACAGTGGTCCTATGTTGATGATTGCAACTGTAGTGGTGTGGTTATGCTTGCTAGTTTGCGGGTTTGGCTTCATCTTCTGGTCTGAGTTGGGTTCCACTATCCAGGCGAGTGAGGGACAGACGCCGACTGATTTTGTCACTGCCCTTTACTACAGTGGTTTTTCACTGACGACTCTTGGGACAGGCGACCTTGTACCAAAAACAGACACCCAAAGGCTGCTGATGTTATTGGAGTCAGCACTTGGATTTTCAACATTTACCTTAACATTTACTTACCTCTTGTCAGTGTATAGCGCACTGATAAGACGCCACACCTTTGCTCTAAGCTTGCACCACCGTAGTGCTGGTACGGCAGAGGCAGTAGAAATACTGGCGAGGCTGGGAGCGGGTGGAGAACTCAGCGGTGTCCAGCAGGATATTTCTAACATGGCTAGGGATTTGATTAACCTCCTGGAATCACAGAACTCCTACCCAGCACTGCTCTATTTCCGCTTTCGACAATGTTACTATGCCCTACCACGGATACTATTTTTGACAATGGATGCAGCGACCCTGATCAAAAGTGCTTTGAACACTGAAAAGTATCACTCGCTAGTTCACTCTACTGCGACAGCAGAATTGTGGGGTGGAGGTCAACAATTGTTGGTTGAGTTATCTGGCTCATTTCTCCCCAAGGTGCGTTCAAAGATGAATGACAAACTAGAAAAGGTGTGGCGTGAGCGGTATTATCAAGCAGTGAAAAGGCTAAGAGCAGAAGGAATAGAAATTGTAACAGATTTAGAAGCTGGTGCAAATTTGTACATCTCTCTTCGCCGAAAATGGAACTCTCACTTAGCTGGACTGACTCATTACATGGCGTATAACTGGAGTGAAATAGCTCCCCATGAAAGTTGAGCATTTTTGCCTTTCAACCACAAATTATTCTAAAATTTACATACGCTATTCACGTTTGAAATGATTCGCATTTAGGTGAAAGGTGTGAATATAATAGTAGCTTCGCACTTATTTAGTCTTACTAGCTGAGTAATAGAAAGGATTTATGACTGGCTTTGTCTTACTGGCAATTGGTATTGGAAATTTTCTCTTAGCTCTCAAGACTAAAGATGAGATTCCTCGCATTACCGCTGTTGTTGCTGGAGCTATTTTTCTGATTTGGGGATATACCCTAACCCCTATGCATTTTCAATTAGTGGTCGAAATTTCCTCCGTTATAGCGGCTTTTTCTATTTGTATGCGTTGTTTGGATTGTAAATAAACATGATTGTCTACTGAGTTCAAATGCCTTAACTTTAGAGATGCGGCATTGATGACTTCAATTTTATCCTTCAAAGTTTATTCATAGTGATTGAACAGAGTTTTTAAATGATCTCTAATACTGAAAGATATGAATTGACCTAAAATATTGATGATGAATCGAGAAATAAAAACTACATAATACCCGAAAGCACAGCTTATCAAGTGTATGAACTGGTAGAAACGCTCTTAGCTAACAGTCAATGAGATGAAGATTTAGCTAACATTACAAAAAGTGCATTTGCAGTATCAAGGGTAACTTCAATGCTGAATCAAGCTTTGTGCCATCGACCTGTTAGCCAGTGGCTTGTTTTGAAGTCAATGCTCTCTCACTGGCTAATGACACCAACATTTGTTGTATTGCCACTCCTGATTTTAGTCTTTTTACCTTGGATGATCCCACACTTGCGTTGGAAGCGTTTTTGGAGTGGCTTGGGAAGTGGGTTACTTGTGATTTACTTTACTGCCACTTTTCCATTGACTCTAGCTGTCGCAAAAAAAGGATTAGTTGCTTTTATTCCCCCCGATCCTGGTACAACCGTAGACGCTATTGTTGTACTGGGTCGGGGGGAACCATTTAGAAATTCCAGGGTTGAAGTTGCGGCGGAACTTTGGAAAGCTCAGCGTGCGCCATTGATTTTTGCTAGTGGTGCGGGAGATGGTTCTGAAATCGTCGAACTTCTCAAAGCAGAAGGCATTCCTGATGCTGCATTAGGTGAAGAACACTGTTCTCAAACCACTAAGGAAAACGCACTGTTCACCTCCTCAGTCTTACAACCACGAGGAGTCAAGCAAATTCTTCTAGTAACAGACCCTCCTCATATGCTGCGCTCATTGCTGACTTTTAAAACTATGGGGTTTGAAGTGATTCCACGTACAAGTCCCATACCCTCTCAATTAACTTCAAGTAGAAAAGCAATGCTTATGTTTTATGAGTACATGGGATTAGTCAGCTATGGCTTGCGAGGGGATTTTCTTAAACATAACTTGGATCAAGAGAACAATCCACCCATAGCAAAAGTAAAAAATTCAGCTAATTTGGATTTGAAGAAAGTTGACCTGTAACTTTCAAAGACTCTGACGTAGTTCGTTAGTTACAAGCAGAGCGAGTGTTAGCTGCATTTGCTCTGCGTGATTGCCGTCGCCGTAGATTTAGCACGAGCCAAACCATAAATAGCCTCACTACAAGTGGCAGACTCTCAGGTAAATCAACACTTGTTCTTCGAGTGAAGGGATTCTCAGGATTGATTGAGCCAATAATCTGTCTGTCCTGCTGCAATATAAAATTTTTAAAAATAGATTCTGCTTTTAACTCATATTCAATTTGTGTATATTTAACATCAAATACCCGAAATACAGAAGGTTTTTCAGCCCAAGCTATTTGTTGCCCATTTTCCTCTAAAAAAAACTTTCTACTGTACGGAAATTCACGATAAACCCTATAGCGAGAACCGTGGATTATGATTTCACCAGCTTCAGCCCATGCTGCGAACTCTATACTTGCGACAGGCGTATCATTTTCCAAAACTTTACAGTTCCAAGTAAACCAATGTCTGGGTATTGTCTTCAACATAATTAGCTTAGAGCTTTGTGAAATGCCATCAAGCCAAGGACCACTGACAAAAGACTTTTTCACAGCAGGAGGGTAGAACGCCCTGTTCACGAATTCATCATATCAAGCTGCAGCGTCTCCTGATCTTTGCCACAACGGTTGCAAATAAAAGTAGGATAAATTCCGCAAACATGAATGCTGTTGGGCAATAATTTTATTTATGGTGGGTTTTAATTCTATGCACTACACGGTAGGGACACGGCAATGTCGTGCCCTTGCTTTGACAGTGTTTAACCCAATTAAACACATCTACTGACGAGGTGGAGGGGTGCAATGTCTTGTTCCCGTATGGCAGCTATTGGGATGAGAAAAGTAAACTTCTGCCCAAACTCAGACAACAATACATGCAAACCTTTACAGGTGTAAACATCATGCAGAAAAAATCGCTCATGGCTGGAGGTGCATTGCCGTCGTCTACAATCCTTGCCAACAGTAGGATTTAACGTTAACAGGGCAAATATGGCGTTGATTTTTGTTTTAGATACTGAACATTTGAGCAACCAAGTGGGAATATGCAATGCTTTAATTGAAATAATAGATAAGTCTGCTTCTTTGTAGTTAACGACCTGTGTTACTTCATAGTATTGATTCCTACACTCTATTCGAGTGCCTCAAAGAACTCTTCAAGGCAATCTTGCAGAAAGAGGGTGCCATCCAAAAAGACATATCTCTGTTTGACTCACATTGGCAGAGTCATAACTAGATGCTGTGCTAGAGTGACAACACTGGCGCTAGCATAAAGGATATTGTCGTGGTAGAAGGGTGCCTGGGGGTTTATTCTCAACCCATTTCTCGATTCCACAAGGAACGAGAAAGCCTTTCTGATTTGACGAAGTGGGACTTTTGCCGAGAGTTAGTACAAAAAGCTATAGCTAAGTGAATGATTGGCAAAAACGTGCTATTTGCGTCATATTTGTGCAAATACCTCTGCTGAAATAGCTATATTGATAGGACAAAAATTCGCAACTCTTGATTATGGCAAGTAAATTAATCTCTGTTCGAGAATACACAGTTAGAGCACATAAACGGCTGATTCAGACCCGGGTTTTCAACTTTGTTTGTAAGGAATGCGGTGTTCCTACAAAGCGCGAGACTTACGGACCTCGACCCTTGTATTGTGAAAAATGTCGTCCTCCTCAAGCACCCAAAAAATCGTTGATGAAGCCTAAAAAGGCTAAACCTAGACCAATGACCTACAAATCTAACACTGATTTGGATTGAATTAACGCTATATGACTATTAAAGGAAAATTAGAGCCACCTCCGCAAACCTTGCTGGTGCCACTGTTGGAATTAAGAGAGTACTATGCATCTCTTACAGAAGAGTATGAGCGTTTATGGCAAACGGCGCGATCGCAACTGACTCATGTAGAAGCTTTGTTATCCACCTGGTCTGCTGTTAATGAACGCGACAACCTGACGGCTGTCGTTGAGACGTTGTCTTTTGCACCCACCCCTCCTCAACAAGACTCTTTGTCACCACAGCAATCGAATGGCGTTTCAAATGTCGGACGACAAGAAGCGATTGAGTCTGAACTCCAAGATGATGTGGAGCAAGAAGTCGTTTTAGATCGCGTTGAACCAACTGAAGCGATTGGGTCTGAACTCCAAGATGATGTGGAGCAAGAAGTCGTTTTAGATCATGTTGAATCAACTGAAGCGATTGAGTCTGAACTCCAAGACGATGCGGAGCAAGAGACAGATTTGGATGAAGAGTCATCCGATGCTGAAGAAGATACGGCAGTTACAGCGTCGACTCCATCTAAACAACAGGAGATATCAACAGAGAACAACGATTACTCTGTTCCTGGGACAGATGTTTCAATGTTGCCGCAATACCAAGTATTAACTCGAATGCAAGCGATTGACAAAATATTGCGAGAGCATATTGGAACTGTTTGTCATATAGACTTCGTTGTGCGCTCACTTTTTGGCGATTTAGAGCCGAGTGTATTCAAAGTTGTCAAAAGTCGCATTCAATCCTCTCTCACACACGGCAAAGAAAAGGGTTACTGGGCAGCCGTTCCTGATGAGCCTGGTTGCTACACCTTGGATTTAAATTTGGTAGTTCCACCAAATGGGAAGGTCAAATCCAGGACTATCAAACAACCTAAAAGGAAGAAACCCTTCTTACTTCCTAAAGCAAAACGGGTAGCAATGCTACCTGAATTCGAGGGTAAGTTTTTGATTGATGCCATCTGCATACTGTTGCAAAGACATTCTGGAAAAATTTTCAGTGTAGGTGAGGTCATAACAGGACTTTATGGAGAACTGAATGCTGAACAACTAAGAGAGATAAAAACTGCGGTGCATAATGAGCTTTCTAGAGGTCATCGGATAGGAAGATTCTCTAGAGTTCCTGAAAAACTTGGTTATTACAGTTGGGATTTAAGTAAGATCCAGAAAAAGTAGTACAGAATTCACAGTAGATAATTCGTAATTTGTAATGACAAATGAAAGACGAATTACGAGTTATTCTGTGAGTGAAATTTAGTTATCAGGGAACAGCGATGTAGAGCAATCGCCAACTGATTATTTCTGGAACTTTTCCCTCCAATTCATCACTAGAATTCTTGCACGAATATTTTGTGTAGGGGAATGAGAGAGTAAAGCAGCGCAACAAATCTCAGAAGATGCGTTACGGACTTCTCCATAACACATCCTACAAATCTTTTATAGCATTCATACAAGGGGTTTACTGCCTTTGAATAGTACAGCAACAGTAATTTGTCAAGATGGGATCAAGACCAACAATTTGGCAATCAACACCTCAGAAAGAAGCCTGAAACGTCGCAGTATGGAAAAATACTAAAAGAAACGTCTTAAAATGTAACATATAGAGTATTGTCAACAATGCCTCACATTTTACTAGTAGATGATGAAGAGCCTTTGCGCGAGAGCCTTTCCTATACGTTGCAAAAAGAAGGCTACACCGTAACAACAGCAGCAGATGGTCATAGTGCTATTAAACAGTTTCACAAGCAAGTGCCAGATGTTATTCTACTAGACTTGATGTTGCCGGAAGTGGATGGCATGGAGGTTTGCTGGCGGATTCGAGCTTTCTCAGACGTACCCATAGTGATGCTTACTGCTAAAGACCAAGACTCTGATAAGATTTGGGGTTTAGAAGCAGGTGCTGATGATTATGTGACGAAACCCTTCAATACTCGTGAACTTTTGGCACGCATCAAAGCAGTGCTGCGTCGTCGCTCAGAAAAGCCATCATCATAATTCATGGGCTTTTATAAATCCCATTTGTAGCAATGCCTGAAGACGCTAGGATGCTTGCTAGCATTAGATTTTCTAATTCTAAATTGGTGAATTTTGAACCGTTTAATGAGTTGGATACCACACATCAAGAGGAATTCCATTCACACCAGACTGTTAGCAACTTACCTGCTTTTGACAGCCTTGGGAACCTCTTTAATGGCAGGATACATTCTGTTGTCGTTCCACGCTTACTTCCAAAAAACAAGACAAGCAGATTTGGACAATTGGAGTTCTGCTATTGGTGAGAGTGTTGCTGACGCGCTGGAAACTAATGATCTCAAACGAGTGCAGGTCTTGGTGCAGCGCTATGGTGCCCCCGAAAACATTACAATCAGAGTTTTTAACACTCAGGGTCAACTGATTGCTACATCTAGCTTACAGACGGATAGAAAGGTGATCAACTGGTTAGAGGTGCCTGGAATACGTGCCGCACTAAAAAATCAGGAACAGCAAGGTTTTGCAAAAGGTATTTTGACCAATGATGACAGACTGTTTATTGCTAGACCAATTGTGCGCCATGGTCAGTTGTTGGGTGCGTTACGGATGTCTATCACTCTGCAACAGTTTCAAAAGCAATTTTCTACCATCCTTTGGACTGTTTTGGGAACACTGCTTCTGACGCTTTTTTTGTGCGCGTTCATCAGTGAGTGGCTAGCGCGTAGCCTATCCCGTCCCATTGAGACAATGAAGAACTTTGCCATTCGACTAGGAAGCGGGCATTTTGGGGATAAGCTTGAGATCCGTCAGAGTAACGAACTCGATCAGTTAGCAATGGAACTGAATCGCATGAGCGAACGCTTAGCTTCACTTGATCAAGAACGAAGAGCATTTCTGGCTAATGTGTCTCACGAACTGCGCACACCAATCAGCAATGTTCTTGTGACGGTTGAAGCTCTTCGTAACGGCGCTGCTTATGATGCAAAAGTGCGCGATCGCTTTTTCCAAAATGTGGAAGATGAAACTAAACGGCTATCACGCTTAATTCATGATTTGCTGGATTTGGGAAGGTTGGAAGCTAGAGTGTCACTCTTAGAAACACAGAATGTACAACTCCATAGCTTGATTAACCGTGCAGTCACAGCAGTGGAATCACGAATGCAAAATTCGCGAATCTCAGTTCAAGTCAACGTGGCTGACTTGCAAATACAAGGCGATTCCGAACGACTTCTGCAAGCGTTGCTCAATTTGTTGGATAACGCCATTAAGCACTCAACCCCAGATACCCAAATCTCTATTACAGGGTATCGAGAAGGTAAACAGGCGATTGTGAAGATCCAAGATCAAGGAGAAGGAATCAAACAGAGCGATCTCCCTCATATTTTTGAGCAATTCTACACTGCCGATCGCTCACGCAAAGGTCGGGGAGTTGGGTTAGGTTTAGCGATCGCCAAACGCATCATCGAAGCCCACGGAGGTAGCATCACTGCTACTAGCAAGTTTGGTGAAGGAGCTTCCTTCACGATTTATTTGCCGTTTGAATCATGAGCAAATGCTAACAAGTTCATCTTCTGCTGGACTATATGTGTAGAAATCTTTTCATTAGTACTTTGCTTTGTGTGTTGAAAGACTGAAAAGAAAAAATTGCCTACAAGATATATGGCTAACATTGCTAGAACTAATAAAAAGGCGTTAATGATTGTGTTGCTGGGACGGTTGTTTCTCATTGTCTCTAACTTGTAAAAATTTTTAATATCTCGATTTTTTAATTGTCATCTATCTTTCGATATATATAGATTTTCTATTCAAAATTCACCTTTGAGAGGCTTTTTTAAAAAGGAAGACAAAGATAGTTTAATAAAATGAAAGCTCAGCACAATTGCTGGAAATAGCAAAAATTTGGAGGCCTAGTTGTGCGATTTGGTCAATGGCTCGGCATATTTGCTCTTGTCACATCTATTTATATTTTGTGGCAAATCCGGCAAATTGTTTTGGTGGTATTTGCGGCTGTCGTTTTAGCAACAGTCTTAAACCAGCTTGTGCAACTTCTACAAAGATATCGCATCAAGCGAGGCATTGCTGTTGCCATCTCAGTTGGTCTTTTACTAACTATTGTAGTGGGATTTTTTGCATTGATTGCCCCACAGATTGTTGACCAATTGCAACAATTTAGTGAATTTGCGCCTAAGACATTAGAGCGAATGCGCTCGTGGAATAACTGGTTACAAAATGCAATTCCAGACCAATGGTTAGAAAATATTCGTGGTCTAAAGACTCTGACTCAAGGTTTGCAAAGTTGGTTAACTCAGCTAGTTAACAACTTTTTCACCATAATCAGTAGATCACTAAATATTGTTTTAACTTTTCTGCTGTTCTTAGTTTTAACTATCATGCTACTAATAGATCCCTCGCCATATCGACAGGGATTTATACTGTTATTTCCTGCTTTCTATCGTCGGCGAGTCGATGAAATTCTTTCTGAGTGTCAAACCTCTTTAGTCGGTTGGATCAAAGGTACACTCCTGACTATGCTCCTCATCGGTTGCTTGAGCTATATTGGATTGTTAATTTTGGGAGTGCGACTGCCGCTCGTCAATGCTGTTTTAGCAGGATTATTAGAGTTTATTCCTAACGTCGGTCCAACATTAAGTTTAATTCCACCGCTACTGCTGGCACTAGTTGATGCACCTTGGAAAGCAGCTGCTGTAGTAGCGTTATATTTTGGAATTCAGCAGGTTGAAAGCCTGATTGTAGTTCCCTTGGTCATGAAGTCTCAGGTTTCTCTGCTGCCAGCAGTGACTTTGTTAGCAGTCGTCGTTTTCGCCTCATTTTTTGGATTTTTAGGGTTATTCCTTGCTATTCCCTTAGTGATTGTGTTCCAAATTTGGATAAAAGAAGCTTTAGTCAAGGATGTACTGAATAACTGGTGGAGAGAGAGCAAAGATAATCACAAACACGATGTTGAAATTGTAGACAATAGTAAGCCTAGTGCAGTTGTTGAAGATACACAAGGCGAAGAGGTTTTTGTCAATTCAGATGCCTCTAATAAGTGAAATATACAAAATGCTTAGCTACTATAAAGCAGCAATATTGGCAATAGTTGTGACAAGTCAAAAGTAAAAAGGATTTGTTTGGCTTTTAGACAAGAGCACTGTATTTCACGCACGAACAATGCGCTGTCATTCAATTCCTTACGTAATTCAATTAGCAAGCCCTCTATAAGGAGCTTTTATGGGTATTTAAGTGCAAAATGTCCTGATAATCTTCAAAATTGTTGAATTTTATACCAGGTATTCAATCAACTCTCAACTTTTTCTGAGAAGAAGCATAATTATGAGAATTCAGACGTCAGCAAGAATTTTCAGAATTGGTCTGGCAATTTTTTCTGTTTCTGCTATTACAATGCTTGCACCTGTACAAGCTCAAATTAAGAAGTCGAGTCAATCATCACAGATTTCTAATACTCATAATGCTAAAAGTACTTCGCAACCAACATCTCTGTTAAAAATGACATGCCGAAGTGGTACTCCTGGATTTGAACAACCTCTAAGGGGTAGTTCTCGAGATATTGCTGTTGGGCGAGAAGCCTTAAAAGAAGTCGCATTTCTTCACACATTTTATGCCGTTGTCAGTAGTACTCCAATGATTGGAGCCAATGACCCTGCCATAGCGACCTGTCGGCTAAATCCAAAATTCAAAAACTTAAGTCTGGAATTTGGATTGGATAGTACAAGTAATTTGACTAACGATAAGGCTCAATTACTATTATCAGTGTATCTTGATAACAATTTAGTTGGTGAAAAGCAACTTGTGCGGGGTTCTAAGGAGTCATTGTCTATAGATTTAAGTAATGCCCGAAATATTACTCTAGAAGCTAAATGTACACAAAGCAGTGGTATTTCTAACTCTTGTCCAGGTGTTTCATTTACGAACATGACATTAAAGTAAGTCAAGTAGGACAGGTATCTTACCTGTCCTGAGAATTTGTTTTATCTTCTAAAATTGCTGTTGTTAAAGCTACTCCGTAGGTGCTTCCGTAGTTGCTGGTAGCGGTCCAGGTTGTACTGTAACTTGCACAGTTCTGCCATTACGTTGCACTTGCATTGGCACTTTGCCACCAACACCACTTTTTTCAACTATCTGCTGCACAGCATCCGGTGTGGTAACTGGTTGATTATTGATTGCTTGGATGACATCTCCTGCTCTTAATCCTGCTCTATCAGCTGGAGAACCGGGAATTACGCGGACAATAAGAATACCTCGGTCTGCTTGCACGCTGATGTTGCTGTTAGGAAGACTATTAATCCGTTGCTTAACTTCAGGCGTGAGGGGTATCATCTGAATCCCTAAGAAGGGATGTTCAACTTTGCCTTGAGTAATTAATTGCTGGGCAATTCGTTGAGCTGTATCGATAGGAATAGCAAAGCCTATCCCTTGAGCACCACGAATTATCGCTGTGTTAATTCCAATGACTTCACCGCGAGCATTGAGCAGTGGTCCGCCGGAGTTTCCGGGATTAATCGCTGCATCAGTTTGAATGTAGCCAACACGGCTAGATGGATTGATATCACTAATAGAGCGGTCCGTTGCACTCACAACGCCTACTGTGACCGTTTCTTCTAAACCTAGAGGATTACCAATGGCGATCGCCCACTGTCCTGGCTGAACCTGATTAGATTTTGCCATTTCTACAGTTGGTAGGTTATTTGCTGGAACTTGCACAACCGCAACATCAGTCACGGTGTCTTGTCCCAAGACTTTTCCTTTAACAGTGCGGCCATTGGAAAATGAGACTGTTACCGTATCTGCATTGTTAACAACGTGAGCATTGGTAAGAATTTGACCATTAGAATTAATCACAAAACCAGAACCAAGACCACGCACGACTCGCTCTTGAGGCTGCACTGGTACTTGTTGACCAAAAAAACGCCGATAGAACGGGTCGTTGAATATTTCTGGTACTTCTGTTCTTACAGTTCTGGCAGTATTAATTTGTACTACCGCAGGTTCTACCTTCTTAACAACAGCAACTACAAAATTGGTATCATCAGGAGTCCGTTCGAGAGGACGGTTATTTGGAGTCGTTGGCTCGTTGACTGCTTGACGACTATTAGTTTCTGGTGGTGGCGCTTTTCTCGATAAGTCTACTGAGCAGCCACTCAAAAATGCTATTCCTACTCCTAGAAGTGGTAGCAATAAGGATATTTTTTTTCTAGAAAATTTTTCTATTGTTTTGTTTTTTCTAATAAAAGCATCTACCTTTAGCTTGATTGTTTTTTGATTATTATTAATTGCTCCTATTTGTTTCATGATACTTTATTTGGCTTAGATATCAGTGTCTGGTCAAAACCTCTCTTTTTTATGCTTATACTTTCTGACACTTGTTGTCATCCTCCTTAAGAAAGTTGTTTAATAAGTATTAAATGATATTTAATATTGCTAGTAAAACATCTATTGTTAATTTTTATAATTAAATTCTAGAACTCTGATTTAAGCTATAGTTTACAAAATTAATATTTATTATTTAGGATAATTAAATTCATTATTAAGAGTCAAAAAAATTTGCCTTATTTGACAAATTTTACAGGTGTACATACTTCCATTGTAGGAGTATATGCCACAGCAACAGGTGTGGAGAAGTGGGGGAAATGGCTTCAACACATCCCCGCTTTCCCGTTCTCCCCCTCCTCTTTAGAGGGTTAGTAGTGGTTCAGTCTTGTGAAGTTGTATCAACTTAAGTCGCGTGTCTCTCGATAGTTCTCAAAACAGCTAAAAATCCACTTCCAAACATCAGGCATATGTTCAGCAGCAGTGGCAGGATTCACCTCAATAATCAGCAGTTTATCGTTACTATCGATGCACTTCTTTAAGCGATCGCTAATCTGGTTTGTATCAACGTTAGTTTTTACCAACCAGGTAGAGTCCAGGTAATGCCCCCATTCTCCAAGAGATTTAATCGCTCGGTATTTACATAACTTCAAGTTTTCACAAGTAATTTTTGATGTTTTCTAAGAGATTTGATAAGTGTTCTTTTGTTTTCTTGCAGTAGTGATGGTCGTTAAATAAGCAAAAAGTGTTATCTTCACAGTTAAGTAAATGATAATGAGTTATGAGTACTTATGTGTTGATTCATGGGGCGTGGCATGGTGCTTGGTGTTGGGAGAAGGTAGTAGCTGTACTTGAACGGGAAGGACACAAAGCAATAACTCTGGACTTGCCCGGACATGGAAAGGACACAACATTGAGTCAAGAAATCTCATTGCAAAGCTATGTAGAGCGAGTCTGCCAAGTGCTAGATGCCCAATCTGAAAAGGTATTTCTTGTAGGTCACAGCATGGGTGGCATCGTGATTTCTCAAGTTGCCGAGTATCGATCTGAGAAAATCCAGATGTTGGTCTACCTTTGTGGTATTCTGCTGAGAAATGGTCAAACCCTGTTACAGGTGTTTCAACAAGATACGGAGTCATTATTATCACCGAATATCATCATCAATGCAGACCAAGGAGTCTCTATAGTTCGAGAGGATGCCCTCAAAGACATCTTTTATGCTGACTGCATTGATACAGATATAACAAGAGCCAAATCACTGCTTCGCCCCCAACCTCTAGCGCCTTGGGGGACGCCAATCAACATTACGGAAGAAAAATTTGGCAGAATTCCTCGCGTTTACATTGAGTGTCTTGCTGACAGGGCGGTTTCTCCATCTCTACAGAAGCAGATGTATACAGCTTTACCTTGTCGGCAGGTTATTTCTATGGACACCAGCCACTCGCCATTTTTTTGTGCCCCAGAGAAGCTAGTCGCTTGTTTAACTACGCTTTAGCTAAAATCAACAGAAGCCTCACCCTCCAGCTTTGCTAGGCTGGGATAGTTCACGGTTCTTCTCCAACCTTGGATGTTGAAAAGTACTTTTCTAATACCTCTCCAATCAACAAAAATATCACCCCAAACAAAATTCCCATTCCCATAATGTTTAACTCAACACTTCCAAAGACAGGAAAATTAGGACTAATAAGTGTTATAGTTAATAATAAAATTACAGTAATACTACTTACAGTTAAAGACAGCCTTATGCTCCCTTTCGAGAAGTTATAGCGTCCAGCCTGAGCAAGCAAGTAGGCAACAAAAGGAACCAACACTGCTCCAACATAGGCTGCATAAAAAGACACAATTAGATTGACAATCTGCCCACCTTTTAACGCGATCGCAAGACCAAACAAAGCATTGAGAGCCGTCACAAGTACTCGACTCCTGTTAGACATAGGTAGAATGTTGAAATCTAGTATGGTCTTGGTTTGAACTCGTAAGATGCTGCTACCAATACCCAGTGCTGGAACCAACAAAGATGCAATCAGAGCAATACCTAAAGGCTTGTCAGTGCCACCGCCAATCCAGGATAAGATGAAGGGAAGTGTTTCTTTACCATCGATGCCATTAGGCAAAATTCCCGCTCTATGAGCCGCGACAACAACTGTCGATGGCAAAAAAGCAAGAAACAGCAGCACAATTGCCGCCAAAGCACACCCTTGATAGAGGCTCTTGACATCTTTTGCCTGAACAAGAAACTGTTGATACTTCATATCTATGAGTACCAGCAGAATTGTAGACAGTGAGATTCCCACTGTGGTTGGCAAACTGATATGTTGAAGTGACCCAACAAACTCTATGGGCGATCGCAAATAGTCACCGAAAGCTTGTAATACCCAAAGCCCATAAAGCAGAGCCAAGAGATTCAGAACTAATAACCCTCGTAATATCCAGCCTGCTTTCTCCACTGGGAGTAAGGAAATCGTCGCAAACAGGATAGCTAAAACGACCATCGTGGGCAGTGTGGGTATTCCGAAGACCTTGAGGATAAAGGCTCCAGAAATCAACTGAACAGCTTCGATGCCAATCAGAGATGACCAAGACATCAAGCCCACCAAAACTTTTACCCCATTTCCGTAAGCAGAACCTAGCAATGTCCAGATTTGCTCTGCTTGTGTCCAGTAAAACTTTGCCAGTCCTAAAAGAGCAATTGTACCCAAGCCAAGGCAGACAGCATAGAGGCTGCCAGCAGTATCTAAAGTCAGGGATTTCTCAGCAGTTCCCAAAAGAAACCCCAAACCGTAATGCGCAGACACCAACAAGGCTGTGAGTGAGAAGGTATCCAATCTGCGATCAAAAGCCATATTCGAGTGAAATAAGCGAGTTTGCAAAGAATACCACCCGAAAGAATATCCACCAGTGGCTTGGGTGCATTTGCAGCAGAGGTTTTAAATTTCCCCTACTATTTTAACTGGCTCGTGGCTAAACTTCATCAACTCGTACAGGTCATAAGCATATAAATCTTCCTGACTTGGCTCGTCAGTCTGACTTGTTGCCACAATTGGATCGCCGTATGCCTTAGTTCTACCAATGAGTAAAAGTTTTTTTCCTGCGCACTCTCCAATTAATCTAAACTGATTTTCGGGAAAAAAGTTGACTTCATCAGTATAAAAAGTACTATTTTTGATGGGCATAGTTCCTCCTGGTTGTTTTAGAAAAATAGACCTAATCCACCCTGATTTTTCACCTTCCCTGGTAAAATCACTTGTTCTTTTTAGTAGAGGGAATTTCTAATAGATACGAGCACAATTCTTTTAATTCTTGAATCAACAAACATACACAGGATATCCTCTAAACCAAGAAAGTCTTTCTATCTATTTCAAGAGTCTTTAATACTACTAACTAAGCAACGAAAGACTTTTCTTTCTGAGAACGAAATTCTCTGCTTTAGTACAACACAGATTCTCCTTTGAGCTAATGAGAAACTCTATTCAAGTTTCTTGTCTAGTACTAGTTTTGTTGAAACCCAACTCACCATTCTAAGGCTATGCTTTCTTAAGAGACTCAGATGGGAATTGAATGAGTAGGTCAATCCAACTTGATTCTAACTTAGTACTTTAATCTATATCGAAAAACGGAAGTTACTAGCTATTTTTCTTTCCGTCTAACTCGGTTGAGTTAACAGCAATGTCAATCAACTTTTTTTGAGTTATAAGAATTTATTTTTTGTGAGTCATTGTCCTAGCCTCAGTGTATTTGTAGCGTGGCGGAGTGGATCAATAAACAAAATCTACGCAGATTGCCAGTTTTGATAGCAATGCTAGCTAGGAGAACCTGGAAGCAACAGCTTAGAGAAACCAGATGCTATAGGTACTCCTTCCAATGCCGACGGAGTTAGCTGACGGGCTAAGACTGGAAGGTGTCTCTCTCGATTCGAGATTCGCCCCAATACATTGGTTCCTCCGCTTCTCATCCAGCTTGGAAGTTTTTTAATAACAACCACCTGGACTGAATTAGGCTGTTTTACCCACACAGTAACTAAAACTATACTGAAATGTCCAAACAGTCAATGCATCTTAACTTTCCACTTACCCCCGCTCGCGTTCCCAATCACTAATGACTTTTTGCAGGTACCATTCCTCCGGCATCCCTGGATAGTTATACTTCGCCTGTTCAATCAATCTTTGAGCAATTTCCCAATATCCTCCAACTAGCCTTAACAGACGCTGTCGTAGTAATTTATACCTTGCTTTTCCTGAGTTAAAGCTAGGAGAGTGGATTTTTTCTAGGCTATCTAAGACTTGTTGGTAATATCCCCAATCTTCTTTTTCACAAAACATACTTGCTGCACGCTGATAATCTTCAACAGCACGTTCCATTTCTTCCAAGCAAGCATAGGCAATGCCGCGATTATAGTACGCTGTTGCATCATCGGGATTTATTTGCAATGCTTGGGTGTAGTCGTTAATCGCACCCAGATAATTCCCCATGATTCGATAAGCATTTCCTCTAGCAATATAGAGCATTGCGTCTTGGGGTTGCATCTGGAGTGCTTGGTTAAAATCGGCGATCGCCCCTTGATGATCCCCTAGATAAGAACGCGCTTTTCCTCGGTTACGATAAACGATCGCATCTTGAAAATTCAGTCGCAGCGCTTGGTTAAAATCTGAGATAGCATCCCGATAATTTCCTTGTTTACAGCGCACCACTCCGCGACAGCAGTAGGCTTGTGCATCTAGTGGATCAACCTGCAATGCCCAGTTTAAATCCTCCATCGCCTCGCGGGTGTCTCCCTTTTCCGCTTTTTCTAGTAACTGCGCAAAATATTCTTTTTCAGATTTGAGTGGCGCAATTGTCGAACTTGATTGCACTAGAGCAGGTTTTTCCTTTGGTTTGAGCTGTTTAATCTTTTCCAAACACTGGCGACAGTTTTGTGTGTCCTTTTGCTCTAAATATA
>CP019636.1:2925000-4462500 GCA_002163975.1 Nostocales cyanobacterium HT-58-2
CCATCCTGGACTCGAACCAGGGACCTCACCCTTATCAGGGGTGCGCTCTAA
Organism: Nostocales cyanobacterium HT-58-2; assembly: GCA_002163975.1. Lineage (GTDB taxonomy): Bacteria > Cyanobacteriota > Cyanobacteriia > Cyanobacteriales > Nostocaceae > HT-58-2. Next base: position 2,925,052 of record CP019636.1, read on the forward strand.
CCACCTGAGCTAATAGCCCTCATCGACCGAACCTTCGTTATAGTTTGAAAGCTTCCCTTAATCTCGCGACCGACCTCGGGATGTCTTTTCAGTTATCAGTTATCAATGCTCAGTTACCAGTTTTTTTGCTCACTGTTGACTGTTGATTGTTCACTGAAAAGTGGGTCTCCCTAAAAAGGAGGTGATCCAGCCACACCTTCCGGTACGGCTACCTTGTTACGACTTCACCCCAGTCACCAGTCCTACCTTCGGCATCCCCCTCCACGAATGGTTAGGGTAACGACTTCGGGCGTGACCAGCTTCCATGGTGTGACGGGCGGTGTGTACAAGGCCCGGGAACGAATTCACTGCAGTATGCTGACCTGCAATTACTAGCGATTCCTCCTTCACGTAGGCGAGTTGCAGCCTACGATCTGAACTGAGCCGTGGTTTGTGGGATTTGCTTGCCATCGCTGGCTCGCTGCCCTTTGTCCACAGCATTGTAGTACGTGTGTAGCCCAGGACGTAAGGGGCATGCTGACTTGACGTCATCCCCACCTTCCTCCGGTTTGTCACCGGCAGTCTCCTTAGAGTGCCCACCCAAAGTGCTGGCAACTAAGAACGAGGGTTGCGCTCGTTGCGGGACTTAACCCAACATCTCACGACACGAGCTGACGACAGCCATGCACCACCTGTGTTCCGGCTCCCGAAGGCACTCTCCCCTTTCAGGAAGATTCCGGACATGTCAAGCCCTGGTAAGGTTCTTCGCGTTGCATCGAATTAAACCACATACTCCACCGCTTGTGCGGGCCCCCGTCAATTCCTTTGAGTTTCACACTTGCGTGCGTACTCCCCAGGCGGGATACTTAACGCGTTAGCTACGACACTGCCCGGGTCGATACGGGCAACGCCTAGTATCCATCGTTTACGGCTAGGACTACTGGGGTATCTAATCCCATTCGCTCCCCTAGCTTTCGTCCCTCAGTGTCAGTCCAGGTCCAGCAGAGCGCTTTCGCCACCGGTGTTCTTCCTGATCTCTACGCATTTCACCGCTACACCAGGAATTCCCTCTACCCCTACCTAACTCTAGTCACTCAGTTTCCACTGCCCTTATGCAGTTGAGCTGCACTCTTTAACAGCAGACTTGATTGACCACCTGCGAACGCTTTACGCCCAATCATTCCGGATAACGCTTGCATCCTCCGTATTACCGCGGCTGCTGGCACGGAGTTAGCCGATGCTGATTCCTCAAGTACCTTCAGTACTTATTCCTTGAGAAAAGAGGTTTACAACCCAAGAGCCTTCCTCCCTCACGCGGTATTGCTCCGTCAGGCTTTCGCCCATTGCGGAAAATTCCCCACTGCTGCCTCCCGTAGGAGTCTGGGCCGTGTCTCAGTCCCAGTGTGGCTGATCATCCTCTCAGACCAGCTACTGATCGTCGCCTAGGTGCGCTCTTACCACACCTACTAGCTAATCAGACGCGAGCTCATCTTCAGGCAATTAATCTTTCACCAATAAGGCACATCCGGTATTAGCAGCCGTTTCCAACTGTTGTCCCGAACCTGAAGCCAGATTCTCACGCGTTACTCACCCGTCCGCCACTAGGTCCCGAAGAACCCCGTTCGACTTGCATGTGTTAAGCATACCGCCAGCGTTCATCCTGAGCCAGGATCAAACTCTCCGTTTTGATTCCTTTTGTACAGATGCAATATTTGCAATATTGCACAACTGCACGCTCTTTCTTTTAGCTGATTTTTTGAAAACCCTCAGCCTAGGTTTTATTCTTTACTGACGCAAGGCTTAAGGTGTATACTAGCTTTCAAACTATAAGATTTTCATGGTTCGCCGCCCTTGGCGTCGGCTTGTTTTCGCGTCCGCTCATCAGGCACTTATACATAGTAGCTAGCCCTCCCTAGCTTGTCAACTCTTTTTTCAAAAAAAATTTTGAATGTTTTTTGGAATGCCCAAAAATGCTCACAGTGACGAGTTTAGGCAAAAATGGGAAATGCATTCTTTGTGAGTAAGGAAGGGAACTTGTGAATTTTCAGTCAGTAATAGCTATATTGCATAAGTTTTGGAGCGATCGCGGTTGCCTTATTGCCCAACCCTACGACATTGAGAAGGGAGCAGGCACCAAAAACCCTCATACTTTTCTAAGAGCGCTGGGACCAGAACCGTGGGCTGTTGCTTACGTTGAACCTTGCCGTCGCCCTACTGATGGACGTTACGGAGAAAACCCTAATCGCTTCCAACACTATTACCAGTACCAAGTCCTCATTAAACCTTCACCAGATAATATTCAAGAAATTTATCTTGATTCCTTAAGAGCTTTAGGCATTCGTCCTGAAGACCACGATATCCGTTTTGTGGAAGACAACTGGGAAGATGCGACGGTGGGAGCTTGGGGTACAGGCTGGGAAGTCTGGTTAGATGGGATGGAAATTACTCAATTTACCTACTTCCAGCAATGTGGTGGAATTGATTGTCGTCCGGTATCTATTGAAATGACTTATGGATTAGAGAGATTGACAATGTATCTCCAAGGAGTAGAAGCAATAACTAAAATTCAGTGGACGGACGATATTACATATGGAGATGTTCATCTGCAAGGAGAGATTGAGCAGTGTGTTTACAACTTTGAAGCCTCAAATCCTGAAATGCTGCTGACGCTATTTAACATGTATGAGCAGGAAGCGCAGCAACTGACAGAACGGGGACTGGTGTTACCTAGTTTGGACTACGTGTTGAAGTGCTCGCATACCTTTAATTTACTAGATGCTAGAGGTGTGATTTCTGTCACGGAACGAACCCGCTACATTGCAAGAATTCGACATCTGGCACGGAAGATAGCACAACTATATGTAGAACAACGTGAGAAGCTAGGTTTTCCGCTGTTGAAAAAAGCGGCTAGTTGAGTGCATGATTACGGCAAAAGCTCTCACCCCAGAATGGGGTAGGGCTACAAAGATAAAGCCTGTGTCCGCAGGCTTTTGTTTTGATTTATGTAAGAAATTGCTAAATTAGATGTTGCAAAAAGTTAAGGTTTGTAACCAATGGTCAATCTAAGTCAGGTTTTGGAACCTATCGCAGCTTGGTTTCGCAGTCTGGGTATTCCCTATCCAGTCGTACATTGGGGACATCCCGTAATGATGGGTATTGTCATTTTTGTGATGGGTACCTATGTCGGAATAGCAGGTTGGCGAGGGCGACTTGCTCAAGACAAAGATGTTGCAATGAAAAGTCGGAGTGACCATCGTAAATTAGCACCATGGATGTTTTTATTTATGGCGCTTGGTTACACAGGAGGATTGTTGTCATTAGTCATGCAGCATCAGCCAATTCTACAAAGTCCCCACTTTTGGACTGGCTCAATAGTACTGTTACTGTTACTGATTAATGGGGCGATTTCTTTGAGTGGATTTGCAGGTAATAATGCTGCATTACGTATACTTCATGCTTATTTGGGTAGCACAGCACTTTGTGTTATGTTTCTGCACGCCGCGTTAGGTTTGAAATTGGGTATGAGTTTTTGATAGACCTATTGCCAAAATCTTGATGCATCGGCAGACTGGAAGTCTGGGGCTATACAAACTCTGTTTGTATAAAGGCTCAACACATTAAGTTCCCCTCTCGGGACTCAATTTTGGGCATTTACAGTATAGCCACAAATTCTGTTTGTCAGGTATTTGTGCAATAACTCCAATGATTCAGGTAAGTGGTGTCATAATCTGTCTTGGCTACATTCTAGGGTTGCTGTTTACCGCAGTTCCATGGGGTGGGTTTTGGGTATTAGGTTTGGGCGTAGTAGGATCTCTCTTTCTTGGAAGACGACGTTCTCATATACGAAAAAGCCTCCAAAATAAGGAAAATTCTCAAGCAAAAGCTAAGACAGCACCACAGTTACCACCGCCAACAACTCCTCACGCTAGAATATGGCTCATTGCTGGCGTAGTGGGATTGTTGGCTAGCTTGTACTTTCAATTACGAGTTCCTACACCAGAAGCAAACGATATCAGTAAATTTGTCCCATCGGAAAATGGTAACAATCAAGAACAACTGTTTATTGTTCGTGGTGAGGTGCTTAGTACACCCCGGATGACTCGTAATCAGCGTGGACAATTGTGGTTACAAGCAACTCAGCTAGATGAGGTTAGAAATGACGGCGGTTCAGCAGGTACAAGTAGAGGAGTCTCAGGAAAGTTATATGTCACTGTACCTTTACTTCAAGCGACTGGCTTACACCCAAGCAAACAAATAGCTGTCACTGGTGTTTTGTACAAACCAAAACCACCATCAAATCCAGGTGCTTTCGATTTTCAAAAGTTTTTGCAACAAGAAGGTACTTTTGCTGGTTTGAGTGGACGGCGAGTCAACATTCTAGATGAAGGAGATAAATGGGGATGGTGGAAAGTTCGCCAACGAATTGTGCGATCGCAGGTTCGTTGGTTGGGTATCCCAGAAGGTTCGCTTCTGAGTGCAATGGTTTTGGGTAGCAAAGTTGTTGATTTACCTTATGATACCCGAGACCGATTTGTACAGGTGGGACTTGCCCATGCTTTAGCCGCGTCAGGGTTTCAAACATCGTTAATTTTGGGTGTCGTCTTAGGGTTAACGTCGAAGGCGAAAAAAGCAACCCAAATTACACTTGGTAGCATCGCTCTTATTCTTTTTCTCACTCTCACAGGTGTGCAACCATCGGTTCTTAGAGCCGTCGTTATGGGGTTTGCAGCACTCATTGGAATAGGATTAAAACGTAAAGTTAAGCAGTTAGGGTCACTGTTGGTTGCGGCAGTATTGTTATTGTTGTTTAATCCTTTATGGATTTGGGATTTAGGATTTCAACTGAGTTTTCTGGCAACATTGGGATTGGTCGTGACAGTATCCCCAATCACTAAACGTTTGGGATGGTTACCACCAATTATTGCCTCTGCGATCGCAGTTCCCCTCGCCGCTGCTATTTGGACATTGCCCTTATTATTGTATGTTTTTAGTGTAGTAGCAATTTACACTTTGCCAGTCAATATCCTTTCCACCCCCTTAATTTCTGTCATCAGTATCGGTGGAATGGTGAGCGCGTTGACAAGCTTAATTTTACCTGATGCTGGAAGCGCCTTGGCTAATTTGTTGCATCATCCAATCCAGTGGCTACTACAATTGGTGAACTTTTTTGCTAGCTTGCCTGGAAGCACAGTTGCAGTTGGTAGCATATCCCTTGGTCAAATGCTAGCAATGTATGCATTGATTCTGTTGGTATGGCTTGTGCATTGGTGGCAAAGGCGTTGGTGGTTTGGTGGCATAATAGCATTGGGTTTGGTATTGATCCCTGTATGGCATTCTGTGAATACCTTGTCTCGGGTAACAGTCTTAGCATCTGGAGAGGAACCAGTTCTGATTATTCAAAACCAAGGAAAAGTCACACTTGTGAACAGTGGCGATGAAGGTACAGGACGCTTCACAATACTGCCGTTTTTACAACAGCAAGGAGTTAATAAAATAGATTGGGCAATTGCTTCTAGTTTCCAAAACAATGACAATAGTGCCTGGTTGGAAGTATTACAACGTCTGCCAATTGGAATTTTTTATGACTATTCTCCCACATCTGAAAATTATATAACCAGTCAAGTCATTCAAAAGGAAGTGCAAAAGAACAGAGGAATTTATCAACCTTTATCAGTTGGTCAATCTGTCAATACTGATTCAACAGTTGTACAATTAATTAATAACCAACTGCCTATTTTACAGTTGCAAGTTTTCGGACAAAATTGGTTATTAGTAGGAGAGATAAAAACAACTGAATTGCGTCAGCTATTAAGTCTTGGAAGTTTACCTCATCCACAAGTTTTGTGGTGTCCTGGTCAGTCTTTAAAAGAATTAATACCTGCTTTACAACCACAGGTGGCGATCGCAACCAGCACTAACATTGACCAAAAAACGCTGTCTGAATTGAACCAAAGTCAGACAAAACTGTTCTTTACAGGCAGAGACGGCGCTATCCAATGGACACCCAACGGACAATTTGAGACATTTATCCAAGCAGCAGAAAACAAAACATCTGTTTTGTGAAAAACTCGTAGAAGTTGTTTTGGGCTTTGATGCTGGAGGTCGCCCATGTAATTGGTTGGTGAGACCAAAATTCAATTTAGTTTAGCCTTTGAAGTCAGTTGCTGGTTCTTTTCGGGAAGTGTCAAACAGATATCCGCTGAAAGAAGCTAGAGAGTTGGTCTTGCAGAGTTTTAAAGGCTGCTGCGACACCTTCACCCGTTCTAACTTGTCGATCTAGGCTTGCGATCGCCTGTTCAAGATTGGCATATTCGCGATCGCGTTTTCCATAACCTAGCTCTTCAGCTAATTTGAGTTGCTCGCGGGCTTCGGCAAGAAGGCTGCGTGCTTGGTCTTTGTCTTTATCAACTACTTGGGATGCTTCGTCCACCAGTGCTTGAGCGTAGATGACGGGTATTGGCAAGTACTTCTCCGTAATCACTAATGTAGATAAGGCGTCTTCTAGCACGTTTTTTGCCAAGTCTTTTTTACCTGCATCTATTAGTCGTGCTGCCTCTTTCATCGCATCTGGGTAAGTGGCTAGCGGCAGATTAACTGTTGTGACTCGCACCTCGTTGGCAAGAGTGTTAAGCAGTTGACGCGCCTCCAGCAAATCTTCATTAGCAATTGCATTTTTGATCTCAGAGCGCATTTCTCTAACAAGATTTACATCCAGTGGTACCAAGTGAACAATCTCTACACTAGAGTTGATTGGAACCAAAGCAAGTTGAGGCTTTCTCGCCAAGATGATATCGAGTTTGCCAGTCACCCTTTCCAGGGCTTGAAGTGCTTCTTCTGTTTTGTCGTTTTCAATGGCGGCGATCGCATTTTCTGTTTCCTTCACCGTGTCGAAAGCCTCTCTCACCAGTTGTGTTCTTGCTTTGGCTTGGGCTTTTTCTTTCTCTTGTTCAACCCGCTTTCTTAAGGCTTCCCGCGATAGCTTGGTGTTTCCGGGTAACTGCTGATCAGGCTGAAATACGGTCACGTCCACGGGCTTTGATTCATAGCCAAAAAATTTTTGCGGCGTTATGGTCAATGCTGCGGCTTGGCAAGCTGCTGTTGCAACAAATAGCCATAGCATGGCTCCCAGCACCACAGTTCTTATCATTATCATTATTCTATGGAAGGGTTTCATTTGTTTTCTCCTTGAAAGGGAAGGGCAACCTATTGGCTGCCCAAACTTGCTTTCTCCTTCGCTTGACTGGCTTAAGGTAAAATCTTTGCTACTTTTGCTCAAAGGGCTTGTCAAATTACTTGTTGTCCACAAAATCAGCATCAATGACATCTTCGTTTGAGCCACGTTGGCTAGTAGTATCAGTAGAGTCAGTCCTACCGCTAGGGCCACTAGTTGCACCAGCACCAGCTTGTGCATAGACAGCGCTACCTATTTGCATCAGAGCTTGTTGCAAGTCATGACTCAATGACCGCATGCGATCGTAGTTTTCGGAGTTAATAGCCTCTCGCAAATCTCTGATTAACGTTTCTGCTCGACTCTTGTCAGCATCAGGAATTTTGTCACCCAACTCTTTGAGTTGTCTCTCCGCTTGATACGCCAGCGAGTCTGCCGTATTCTTGGTGTCAATTTGTTCACGGCGTCTACGGTCTTCCTCAGCGTGGGCTTCAGCATCCTGCACCATGCGTTCAACATCACGCTTATCTAGAGTAGAAGCACCTGTAATTGAAATCGACTGCTCTTTACCTGTAGCTCGCTCTCTGGCAGTGGCTGAAAGAATACCGTTGGCATCAATATCGAACGTAACTTCAATTTGCGGCACCCCTCTGGGTGCTGGGGGAATACCATCAAGGCGGAAAGTACCTAAGCTTTTGTTGTCTGCTGCCATCTCCCGTTCGCCTTGAAGAACGTGAATTTCTACATTGCTTTGCGCATCAGTCGCAGTAGAGAAAGTTTCAGCTTTTTTCACCGGAATGGTGGTGTTGCGGGGAATAATCCTCGTCATAACACCGCCGAGAGTTTCCACACCCAAAGACAAAGGTGTGACATCCAATAGCAGCACATCTCTGACTTCCCCAGCCAGAACACCAGCTTGAATAGCAGCTCCGACTGCCACAACTTCGTCAGGATTGACGCCTTGGTTTGGGTCTTTGCCAATCATGCGCCGCACCAGTTGTTGCACAGCCGGTATGCGGGTGGAACCACCGACCAATATAACTTCATTGATATTAGCAGGGCTTAGTTTGGAATCTTTGAGGGCTTGTTCAACTGGAATACGACAACGGTCTAACAGGTCTGAACACATCTCTTCAAACTGAGCTCGCGTCAGTGTCATGTCGAGGTGTTTCGGACCTTCTGGGGTAGAAGTGATGAACGGCAGATTGATAGAAGTTTGAGTTGTGCTAGAAAGTTCAATTTTGGCTTTTTCGGCAGCTTCGGTGAGTCGTTGCAGCGCTTGCTTGTCTTTACGCAGGTCAATGCCTTCGTTGCGCAGGAATTCATTCGCAACCCAATCAACAATTTTTTTATCGAAGTCATCACCACCTAAGTGGGTGTCGCCGCTAGTGGCTTTGACTTCAAAGACGCCGTCACCTACCTCTAGGATAGAAACGTCAAAAGTACCGCCGCCGAGGTCAAAGACGAGGATAGTTTCGTTGGTCTTTTTGTCTAAGCCGTATGCAAGAGCAGCAGCAGTGGGCTCATTGATAATGCGCAGAACTTCTAAACCCGCAATTCTACCTGCATCTTTGGTGGCTTGTCGCTGGGAGTCGTTAAAGTAGGCAGGAACCGTGATGACTGCTTGAGTCACTTTTTCTCCTAAATATTTGCTAGCGTCCTCAGCCAGCTTCCGCACGACTTGGGCAGAAATTTCTTCGGGTGCAAATTCTTTGTTCAGGGCAGGACAATAGAGCTTAACGTTGCCATTACTATCACGTACAACTTTGTAAGTCACTTCGGTGAGTTCTTGGGTCACTTCATCATATTTACGCCCAATAAAGCGTTTGACGGAGTAAAAGGTGTTTTCCGGGTTGATCACCGCTTGGCGTTTGGCAATTTGTCCGACCAGGAGATTGCCTGTTTTGGTGTAAGCCACAACAGAGGGAGTAATACGCTGTCCTTCAGCGTTCGGAATCACAATTGGTTGCCCGCCCTCCATGACTGCAATTACCGAGTTTGTTGTTCCTAAATCAATTCCAACTACTTTTGGCATAATGTGAAAAAAATGAAATTTTCTTGGTTTGATGAAAGGCTGCTATGTACAAGAGCCACCTGCTCCCCTTCTCTTCTCCTGTGGGAGACGCTGCGCAAACGAGAACGCCTTTGGCGAACAAGTCTGGTGACCCAATGCAGTGGCTTCTGTGCCTTGCCCGAAAGGCGAACAACACCTGGGAACCAGAGGCTGAGAGCGATGTCAACCATTGTTAAGCAAGCAGGTTGGGTCCGAGCCGTTGGCTTGCTGATTGTCCATGAGTCTGAGTTTGTTTTTGTAGGCTTTTGTTTTCGTAGGTTAGGTGTAAAGTTGAGATTTCAAGACTTTAGCTACGCTCTCACTAGCATCTAGATTTATCTAAACTCCAGTAGTATCAGCTAGATTGTGCTGTCAACATCTCCACAGGTAAATGCTTTAAGGTAAGACGTTCGTTTTCCACATCGACAAAGATAGTGTCACCTTCATGGAATTCACCGCGCAAGATAGCCTTAGCAATTGGAGTTTCTAACTGACGCTGAATCGCTCGTTTCAACGGACGCGCTCCAAATACAGGGTCATACCCTACATCTGCCAAAAAGTCAAGCGCTGCATCGGTCAGCTTGAGGGACAGCTTGCGCTCAGCCAGTCGCTGTTCGATTCGCTGGATCTGTAGCTTGACGATTTGCCGCAAATGCTCTTTTTGCAAGGGATGGAAGATGATGGTTTCGTCAATACGGTTGAGGAACTCCGGACGGAAGTTTGCCCGCATAGCTTCCATCACGCGACGCTGCATCTCGTCATACCGGGACTCATCCCCTGCCACATCCAAGATGTAATCGGAACCAATGTTGCTGGTCATGATGATGATAGTGTTCCGAAAGTCCACGGTGCGACCCTGGGAATCAGTCAGGCGTCCATCATCCAGAATTTGCAAGAAGATGTTAAATACATCCGAGTGAGCCTTTTCAAATTCGTCGAATAGAATCACTGCGTAAGGACGACGGCGGATAGCTTCGGTAAGTTGACCTCCTTCTTCATAACCAACATATCCAGGCGGCGCACCAATAAGGCGCGAAACAGTGTGTTTTTCCATGTACTCGGACATATCAATCCGCACGAGTGCCTGTTCAGTGTCAAAGAGAATTGCTGCAAGGGCTTTGGCGAGTTCCGTCTTACCTACACCAGTGGGACCAAGGAAGATAAAGCTAGCAATTGGACGATTGGGGTCAGCAAGCCCCGCCCGTGAACGCTGAATTGCATCTGCGACAGCTTGTACAGCCTCATCTTGATTGATAACTCTACGATGTATTTCATCTTCCAAATGCAATAGTTTTTCTTTCTCTGATTCCATCAGTCTACTAACAGGAATTCCTGTCCATCTAGCAATCACTTCGGCAATATCGGCTTCAGTGACTTCCTCGCGTAACAGTGTTTTTCCGCTTCTGTTTAATTCGGCAAAGAGATTTTCTGCTTCTTCCAATTGGCGTTGTAGCTCGGTTAACTTACCGTATTTCAACTCAGCGGCGCGGTTGAGGTCGTAGTCTCTTTCTGCTTGCTGAATCTCAAGGTTGACCCGATCAATTTCTTCTTTAATTGACTGAATTTTGGTGATGATTTCTTTCTCAGCCTGCCATTGGGCATTGAGTTCCTGTTGTTCTTCTTTGAGGTCAGCAAGTTCTTTTTCTATTCTTTCGAGCCGTTCTTGAGAAGCTCGATCGCTTTCTTTTTGCAGCGACAGCTTCTCCATTTCTAATTGCAGAATCTTACGGTCGATTTCGTCGAGTTGTTCAGGTTTGGAGGTAATCTCTATTTTCAATTTAGCTGCAGCTTCGTCTATCAAATCAATTGCCTTGTCGGGTAAAAAGCGATCGATAATATACCGCGCCGACAACGTTGCTGCTGCAATTAACGCACCGTCGGAAATTCTGACTCCGTGGTGTACCTCGTAGCGCTCTTTTAAGCCCCGCAGAATTGAGATAGTATCTTCTACTGACGGCTCATCCACATAGACCTGCTGGAAGCGCCGTTCTAAGGCTGCATCTTTTTCAATGTACTTGCGGTACTCATCTAAGGTGGTAGCACCAATACAGCGCAGTTCACCCCGTGCCAGCATAGGTTTGAGCAGGTTACTGGCATCCATCGAACCTTGAGCAGCACCCGCACCAACAACGGTGTGAATCTCATCAATGAAGAGGATAATCTTACCTTGAGAAGTCGTAACTTCCTTTAGTACGGCTTTCAAGCGCTCTTCAAATTCTCCCCGGAACTTTGCCCCTGCAATCAAAGCACCCATATCCAAGGCAACTAGCTTGCGGTCTTTGAGCGACTGCGGGACATCACCGGCAATAATGCGCTGCGCAAGTCCTTCGACGATCGCCGTTTTACCTACACCAGGTTCTCCAATCAGCACTGGATTATTCTTGGTACGGCGTGACAAAATTTGAATCGTGCGGCGAATTTCTTCATCGCGCCCAATCACTGGATCGAGTTCACCTCGATGAGCAGCTTCTGTAAGGTCACGCCCATATTTTTCCAGGGCTTCGTATTTTCCTTCTGGATTTTGGTCGGTCACTTTCTGGCTCCCACGAATTTGTTGGATAACATTTTTTAGTTTTGTTTCGCCTAATCCAAATTCAGTAAATAAACGTTTGCCAAAGCGCTCATCTTTGGTAAAGGCAAGTATTAAATGCTCAACTGAGATAAATTCGTCGCCAAATTCTTTACGATACTCTTCTGCTCGATCTAAAAGTGTCTCTAGACTGCGTCCCACGTATACGGAACCGCTACTACCAGACCCTTTCGGCTGACTTTAAATAAATTGTTTGGTGCGCTCGCGCAATCTTTCTACATTAATCCCACACTTGGCAAAAATGCTGATGGCTAGTCCTTCTTGCTCCAGCAGCGCTTTCATGAGGTGTTCAGTTTCAATCTGCTGCTGCTGAGCTGCTTTAGCAATATCTGGAGTCCGGGCGATCGCTTCCCACGCTTTTTCTGTAAATTGATCGGGGTTGGTTGGCTGCATACTTAACTTTCCCCTCAAAAAGTGGATTTTAATTGGCTAGTGGGACTTAGGAACTTTATTGGGATGAAGAGTGCCTGAAAGCCTTTGTGGACAGGGCGAATACATCAACATTGCTAAGCCAAAAAACCCAGTTGTAAGCGTATATACTAAATCGATGTAAAAGCCCTGCCAATTCTACGACTGAGACGATTTGGAGCATAGTTTTTTACAAAGTCCCACTAGACGAGTATGATTTTAGGCAAAAGTTTGATAAATAGTCCAATGACCAACACAACCACAATCTGATTCTGAATCTTTTCTAGGATACGAACGATTCGCTCCAGCTTAAACCATTCACGCTATTGCCTGTGTTGGCTCTAGTGGCTCTCCATATACGAAATTTTCTCTCTGCTCTCGTTGAATGGAGACAGAATTAAACCATAGCCTTACGTCTGGAGCGAACACCATTTTCATCTTCATCGTACAGTTGACAAACCGTATCCCAGGCAGAGTGTTCGGCTTTCACTTCATCGTTAGACTCAGATAGAACAGCGTTGTAACGATCAACAAATTCTCTTTGAGCGTCTTCTGATAGATGATTTCGGATTTCTGGAGAGATATCACTGGGGCTTTCTAGTTGACCAGAGCGCTTGTGTGGCAAGCTCGTCTCATGGATATGAATTTCTTCAGCACCAGCACTTTCTAGCAGTTGCCGAATTTCATCGACTCTATCGGCTGGCACTTCCACAGTTAGCAGAAATTCTCCGGCTGCGACCCGGTTTTCATAGATAGCAGCTTTATCTTCAGGCATACCGAGGGCAATCAAAGCTGATGCTAAACCTCCTCCAGCTGAACCTGCAAGCGCTCCGGCAGCCGCCCCAAGTAATGCAGCACCGAGAGGACCTGCAGCAACAACTGTACCGACAAAAGGAATGAACAATACTCCTACACCTGTCAGTAAACCGAGAATTGTGCCAAACAACGAACCAAATAGTCCACCTGTTGCAAGTCCGTTTAAAATCAAATCTTTCTTTGTAAGAAAGCCAGCAATTCTGGTTTCTAACTGAAAATTTTTGCCAATCACCGAAATTTTGTCGTGAGCAATTCCTTTGTCAATCAAACTGCGAATTACGCTATCAATTTGCTCCCTGTTCTTGAAAAGGGCAGAGATAGTTTGCTCGGCAACAGTTCTAGATCCATTACCTGTAGTGGATGTATTAGTAGATGCTTGAGTCATACACTTTTCATAAAATTTGTCTAGTCTTCTTACTATTGAAAATAACAATACAGCACACAGCTAACTCACCCCAAAGATTGATTGTTGCTAGTTTCAAGGCTATCTGTAAGGGGTAAAATATAGGTCGTATATCCTACCCACAGATTGAGGTAAATTCTCAGCTTTGTAAGTAAAGTATTTGCCCATATCAAAATTTATCGGTGTACTTTCTGGCGAGCTTGAATCAATTAGGATGTTAAAGGATAGGGGACATGGATGCGGAAGACTCCAATAAAACATGATTTTTAGGAAGTTTTTCTAAAATTGCGGCTACTATTCTAACTGAACTGAAAATCTAAGCTTTTCAATCTCTATTTTCACTAAGTTAAACGAATTAGCTAAACGAGTTGGTATTGAACATTACCAACTAACTTAATATTAATCCCCTTCTTGAGTTAGAAGTTAAGTTGATTTGTAGGAGTTAGTTTGTTTATTAATCCAGAATGCTAATGTAAAAGCTCAATCTTTTTAGAGAGGTTTCTATATACCTTCACAAGAGACTGTTATTCTCCTATTCTCCGTTCTTGTCATTAAAGTTTGGAATTTTTTTGTTTGTCAAACGCTTAAAGTGACTTAAACTAGAACAATAATAAGCAAAATTTAGTGTAAAAAAATAATTTATGGGTGGGGTCAATATCATAACTACTGATTAAGAAGCTTCATGGTTGAGAATTAACACTACAGCAAATTTTAGAAAATTGAACACTTTCAAGCCAATGCATCTTCAACGAATATGTGATGCGGCTGAGGATTTTACATCTTGCTAGAACTTTTAACAGCAGACAGCATATATAAACAGGTAATTTTGAACGATTTTTGCCTGAGTCCAACTCCGAATATAACTCTTGTTTTGCTTATTGAATCGTAATCTTTTACCGGAGGTTGCTCATGAATTGATTATCAGTATTTTTCTAGTTAATTCCTATCACAAAATAATTGCAAATCTAATTCCTATATTTTTTCTGTTTGTCATACAAACATCATCTAATACTATTTCACGAAATGTCTGATACAAATGATTTTTCTATAATTGTTCTCATTTACATCCTGTTCTTCTGCTGCCCATTTGTATCAACATTAAAGTGAAATCGTATAAGAATTATACAAAAAGTCTTTGAAAGTTTCAAACACATCTAGTGAACAAAACACTATATAGCAAGCATAAGAGGCAGCATGAACCAACAGATCACAGTTGAAAAGACGGTGACGATTAACAAACCAGCAGAAGAGCTCTACCATTTTTGGCGTAACTTTGAGAACTTGCCACACTTCATAAAGAATCTTAAAGAAGTGAAGGTATACAACGAAAAGCAAGAGTCCTCAAGACACCCTACAAAAACACACTGGATTACCAAAGGACTATTAGATGGAAGCATTGAGTGGGATGTAGTCATCACTGAAGATCGAGAAAACGAATTGATTGCCTGGAGTTCGGTTCAAGGCGCAGACATTGAAAACTCTGGTTGGGTTTACTTCAAGCCAGCGCCAGGTCATCGCGGCACTGAGGTCAAAGCAGCCAGGGAATATAACCCGCCTGGTGGTGCAATTGGGGCTGCGTTGGCTAAGTCCACTGCAGCGATCGCCAAACTCTTTGGGGAAGACCCAAAAGAGCAACTTGCAGAAGATTTACGCCGCTTCAAAATGCTGATGGAAGCAGGTGAAATTGCCACAACAGAAGGTCAACCAAGAGGTAAAGGGTAATATCGCTATGAAAGCAGTTTGTTGGTATGGTCCCAAGGATGTGCGGGTCGAAACAGTACCCGATCCAAAAATCATTAATCCGCGTGATGCTGTTATTAAAATCACAACAACAGCGATTTGCGGTTCTGATTTACACCTTTATAATGGCTACGTTCCCACAATGGAAAAAGGCGATATCCTGGGTCATGAAATGATGGGGGAAGTCGTTGAACTGGGAAGTGCCGTCAAGAATCTAAATATAGGCGATCGCGTAGTTGTACCATTCCCTATTGGTTGCGGTAACTGCTGGTACTGCCAACACGACTTGTGGTCACTGTGCGATAACTCTAACCCAAATGCCTCGTTGGCAGAAAAATTCATGGGTTATTCCCCATCTGGAATTTTTGGCTACTCCCATATGCTGGGTGGTTACGCTGGAGGTCAAGCTGAATATGCCCGCGTTCCCTTTGCCGATGTCGGTTTATTCAAGATTCCTGATGGACTAACAGACGAACAAGTGGTGTTTCTTACAGATATCTTTCCCACCGGATATATGGCAGCGGAAAACTGCAATATTCAGCCAGGTGATATTGTTGCAGTGTGGGGTTGTGGACCAGTAGGACAATTCACCATTAAGAGTGCTTATATACTTGGTGCTGAGCGTGTCATTGCTATTGATCGAGTTCCCGAACGCCTACAGTTTGCTAAAGAGCAAAGCAAGGCAGACGTCCTTAACTTTGACGAAGTAGATGTTGGTGAAGCATTAAAAGAAATGACTGGTGGACGCGGTCCAGATGCTTGCATTGACGCTGTGGGACTCGAAGCACACGGTATCGGTTTAGAAGGAGTGTACGACGAGGTAAAGCAAGCAGTGCGTTTGGAAACAGACCGACCCTATGTGCTGCGGCGAACCATGATTGACTGTCGCAAAGGCGGTCACGTGTCAATTCCCGGTGTTTATGTCGGCGTTGTGGACAAGATCCCAATGGGTGCTGCGATGAACAAAGCCTTAACATTCAAAATGGGACAAACGCACGTTCATAAGTACTTGCAGACATTACTCGACCACATCCAAAATGGCAAGATCGATCCATCTTTTGTCATCACCCATCGTTTGCCGCTAGAGCAAGCACCGCACGGCTACGAAATTTTCACCCACAAGAAGGACAATTGCATCAAAGTTGTACTCAAACCATAAGGATTAACACTCGTCACTCCTGGTGAAAACAACGCTTGCGCTCATTTTGCATCTCTTCTCTAGGAAGCCCTCCCTGATTCTCTTTATCTAGCAAAAATGCTCATATCCTGCTTTGGAGTTACCTCCGTTCGAGAATATGAGCTCAAAGCTATGCTTAGTAAATGCCACACAGATTAATTGACTGACAGGTAGCCACCCTGGTTTAAACAAATTTATTTCTTCTGGAGTGGTTATCTCCTCCACCAGGAGGACGGTTTAGTATTAAGTTTGAATGTAACTGATAATACAGGCAAAAACAAAAGCTTTGAGATGTGTTCGCTCGCTAACCATCAATCATAAAATTTACTTATTCTTTATCTGCCTGACTGCCAGTTTATACTATACTGTACATATATACACTATATATTAAGTAGGCTAAATTAATAGCTTAATAAGTGCTGAAGAGGCATGATTTTTAACATCTATTGAATTTAACTAATTCGCCGTAAGTCCCGCGCTGTAATCTTTGATTCAGCGCCGGGATATAAGGCGGGCGGTAACGATTGTATCTTTGACTAATTCTTTGCTTTGCAAAGACAAGGAAAAGATGCATGAGAAACCGCCAAGTATTTTCCGGATTGTGTTTATCGCTAAGTGTATATTGTGATAGAATAAAGAAACCAAGGAGGTGATGTTGAGTGTTGCACAAAGTCGTACAAGTTCGTTTATACCCAACCGAAGAACAACAAGCACAGCTAGCTCAGGCATTTGGATGCTCTCGTTGGTGGTGGAATTATGCTTTGAATAAGTCAATCGAAGCTTACAAAGAAACGGGTAAGGGACTCGGACGCTCAGCACTCAACGCGCTTCTACCAGCACTCAAAAAAGCGGAAGACACTTGTTGGCTAGCCGATTGTTATAGTCAGGTTTTGCAAGCCACAACACTTAATCTAACCACAGCGTATAAAAACTTTTTTGAGGGTAGAGCCGGATTTCCTCAGTTCAAATCTAAGCACGGTAAACAGTCAATTCAATATCCTCAAAATGTCAAAGTTTTTGATGGTGAGTCCAGTCCTGCAGGAGGGTTTCCCGACCTAGGGAACTGGCGCTCGCGAAGCGTATCCGTTGGCGTAGCCTCTCTGATAGGAGAAGGATTCACCCGCAAGGGTGTTGTCAAACTTCCAGGAAGCATTGGAGAGATTCAAGCTAAAATTCATCGTCCAATCGAAGGGAAGATAAAGACTGTTACTGTTAGCAAAACCCCATCAGGGAAATATCTTGCATCTATCTTGACTGAAGTAGAAGGGGAAAAACCAACTACAGTAGAAGGGAAGATTTATGGAATTGATTTAGGGCTCAAGCACTTTGCTGTTGTTACAGATGGTGAAAAAGTTTCTAAATACGACAATCCTAAGCATCTTGCTAAACATGAAAAGAACCTAAAACGCAAACAGAAGAAATTAGCACGTAAACAAAAAGGGAGTAATTCAAGAAATAGATATAGAAGAGTAGTTGCTAAAGTGTACGAACGGGTTAGCAATTCGCGGCAAGATTTTCTACACAAACTTAGTTATAGGTTGGTCAGCGATAGCCAAGCTGTCATAGTAGAAAACCTTCATGTCAAAGGCATGGTTCGTAATCACAATTTGGCTAAAGCAATTTCTGATACTGGATGGGGAACATTCACTAATTTTTTAGCTTATAAGCTAGAACGCAAAGGTGCAAAGTTGGTTGAAATTGATAGATGGTTCCCCAGTTCTAAGCTCTGCTCTCATTGTTTCTACCAAATTGGTGAGATGCCTCTAGATCTGAGGAAATGGAATTGTCCTCATTGTGGTACCCACCATGACAGGGATGGAAACGCAGCCATCAATATTAGGGCAGAGGGAATCAGATTGCTAAAGGCGGAAGGTTCAGCCGTCTCTGCTGTCGGAGGGGAGGTAAGACCAAAGATGGGGCGAAAGTCTCATTTGAGGCACTCGCCTATGATTACAGAAGCCCGCGCTCTCCCGGAGGCGAGCATCGGGTAGTTCACGACAATTAACTGTAATAATCAACTTTTTATGCCCCAAGATAGCTATCAACTCGGCGGTAGTTTAGCCATTGATGCACCTTGTTACGTACAGCGGCAAGCTGACTCGCAACTGTATCAAGCGCTGAAACGAGGAGAGTTCTGCTATGTCCTCAACTTGCGGCAAATGGGCAAATCCTCACTGCTGGTGCGAACCAAGCATCGCCTTGAACAAGAAGGCTTTCACTGCGCTGCCGTGGATTTGAGTGTGGTGGGGAGCGAACAAATTACTCCATTGCAATGGTACAAGGGATTCGTAGTTGACTTATGCCGACAGTTGGGGATACTGGAAACCTTGAACCTGAAAACTTGGTGGCAAGAACGCAACGATCTCGGTTTACTGCAACGGCTGCAGTAGTTTATTGAGGAATTGCTACTGGTGCAGTTCCCCCAACAACAGTTGTTTATCTTTGTCGATGAAATCGACAGTCTGCTGGGCGTTAAACCAAATTAAAGTTTGGCATCGAGACGGCTCCTTATTGACCACTCTTGCTAAAAATGATGCAAGTGTTAATGATGTTGCTTTTAGTCCTGACGGTCAGTTACTTGCCTCCTGTAGTGGTGATAGCACGATTAAGCTGTGGAATTCTAATTTAAAAGATGGGGTTGAGCGCCAATCGACTCAAACCTTTGTCAGTCATAATGGTGTGGTGTCTAAGATTGCTTGGAGTAGCGACGGTCAATTTTTTGCTTCCTCTGGAATGGACACAACCGTTAAACTCTGGAGTCGAGAAGGGCAGTGGATTACTACTCTACTCGGTCATAGTGGTTCAGTTTGGAATCTGGCGATTGCGCCAAGCGCAACGGCAGAGCCGATCGCACCTGATAGCAGTTTTTTAGCTTCTGTTGGTGAAGATAACACTCTCGTTGTCTGGGATTTACCGCGCATACTCAAACTTGACCTGCTGGAATATGGCTGTAAGTGGGTACGAGATTATCTGCAGATCAATGCATAATTATACTCAGACTCAATAATGATACAGATAAATAGTATTGATAAGTTGTCTTCCAAGACTGATAGAAACCGTGTAAAAAAGAATCTTTTCTCATAAAAATGCTCATATTCTTTTTTGGAGTTACTCCCCTTCAAGAATATGAGCATAGAACTATTGTTAGACAAATGCCAAACAGATTAATAGACTAATTCAGGTAGCCACCCTGATATAGAGAAATTTATTTCTATTGGAATAGTTATCTCATCCACCCGTTGGATAATTTTTAGTTAAGTTTAAATGTAACCAAGAATACGAACAAAAACCAAAACCTAGTGAATAGTGCTGTGAGTTTTGTTATTTCTTATCCAGCCTCCTCATCAAGGAGTGAAGTCAGTCATTAAGAAAAGCATCATTACTAACGTTTTCCAGAAACTCTTGGATGGCTCAGTTTTCTTTACAAAATTCCTGTCTTGTATAGCTAAAGACATTGAATCTTTACTTATATACAATCAATTGGTAGATGTGCCGGAAAAGCGACAGAGTGTATTCCTAGGTTGGAAAAACCAAAACACCAAAGATGAAAAGATTAGAGCCCTGGCACAACCAGGGTATTTCTTATTCATTACCTGATTAGCAGTAGCATAGGTGTCACAAACTACCACTAACTCTTTAAAACTACTTCTGTGTAAGGCGAGGATAGACCAAGCAATTGATGCTTTCATTGAGAAATTGACCATAGTCAAGAAAGAACATGAAGCAAGAAAAACTATTAACCTACAATTCATCCCAGTCAGAAGAAAAACCTCAACGCGAAAAGCCCAAACTTAAACCTGTACCGGGGCCTGAACCATGCCAGCACATGAAGTTTCTCGACTGTCGCCAGCCCATTAAACGACTTATTTGTGAATGCTTCCACTGCAAGCAAGGAATACTATTGCAGCTACACTCAAATGGAGAAATCCACAGACTTGAGCCACCATGCCCCAACTGTAGCAAGACTGCAATCCGGCTAGAAGCGACTGAGGTGATTTCAGTGACACCTATCTCTTCACCTTGGCAAAATGGATGAGCAATCGCACTCTAGATAGAATTTTTCCCGTCAACTTGACGTAACTAAATTTGGGAGACAGTGGGATGGTGGAAAGATACCGCTTTGTCCTTTTAAACACGCACTTGTATTCGGTGATAAGCAAAGGTTAAGCTTTGGCTTATCGCGTTCGGTCTGCCAAGCTTGTAATTTGCTGAAATTAAGTCATTGCCTATGATGCGCCGCCGTGTTCTTCTAGGACAGGCTCCTCCAAAGATCCGCGATCGCACGAAGTGCCCGCTATAGGCGATCGCTCTTTATTCTATATTGATCTAAAATTGCCCCGGTGCTTTGTTATTGCTCCGGAGTTTGAGGTATTATCAAAAGTCTCGGGTCTAAAATCCCGTCCTTGTCGGACAGCTTTACAGAATATGCAACAGTCAGGGGGCAAAACTCAATCATCAGGCTACATCCTGGCATTGGACTTAGGTACGACAGGCAATCGTGCCTTTGTGTTTGACGCAGATGGCAAGATTATTTCTCAGGCATACAAAGAACTCACACAGTACTATCCTCAGCCGGGATGGTTAGAGCATGACCCTATAGAAATTTGGCAGGCAACCTGCTGGGTCATGCAAACTGCAATTCAAAATGCCCAGATTGCCCCTACTGATATTGTTGCGATCGGGTTGACTGTGCAGCGAGAAACCTGCCTAATTTGGGATCAAACGACTGGACAACCTCTCCATAAGGCATTGGTATGGCAAGACCGCCGCACGGCTCCTCTTTGCAATCAGTTGCAAGAGCAAGGATATGCTCAAGAGATTTACGAGCGCACCGGATTAATCATTGATGCCTACTTTTCTGCCACAAAGTTGTCATGGCTACTAGAGCATTTCGCAGATGCTGATCTCAAAAATATTTTAGCAGGCACAATTGATACCTGGGTGTTGTGGAATTTAACAGCAGGGAAAGTTCATGCCACTGACCACAGCAATGCTAGCCGTACTATGTTAATGAATTTAGCAAGTTGTGAGTGGGATGAAACACTGCTTGGTTTGTTTAAAATACCAGCTCATATCCTGCCGCAAATTCAGCCTAGCTTGGGAATATTTGGAGTCACTGATAGAAGTTTACTAGAGGCTGAAATTCCCATCACCGCAATCTTGGGGGATCAGCAAGCGGCTTTATTTGGGCATGGCTGCAATTATCCAGGTTCAATGAAATGTACTTACGGCACTGGGAGCTTTTTAGTTGCTCACACAGGCTCTAAAATTGTGCGCTCCCAGCATCAACTCCTGAGTACTTTAGCATGGACTCAAGCAAAGGCAAGCGATACATTGGATGTAGGCTATGCATTAGAAGGTAGTATATTTACAAGTGGGGCTTGTATTAAATGGTTGCGTGATGGCATTAAGCTAATCACAACTGCTGCGGAAACTGAAACGTTGGCAAATCAAGTCACAGATAATGGCGGGGTTTACTTTGTACCAGCCCTGAGTGGACTGGGTGCGCCCCATTGGGATATGAGTGCGAGAGGAGCCTTTTTTGGCATAACAGCAATGGTACAACGAGAGCACTTGGTTCGCGCTGTACTAGAGTCTATTGCTTACCAGGTTCAGGAAGTTGTACAGGCAATTAATGCATCCAATAGTATTTCTATTGCACAACTCAGCGTAGATGGTGGTGCTTGCGAGAACAACTTCCTTATGCAGTTTCAAGCAGATATCTTGGGAATTCCTGTTGAACGTCCAAAGATGCGCGAAATAACTGTGCAAGGTATTGCATTTGCAGCAGGTCTTGCGGTTGGATTTTGGAAGAGCTATGAAGCACTGGTGCAGCAACGACAGATTGACCGTGTGTTTGAGCCTGGCGTCGGAAGAAATCGCGCCTTGGACAACTTTGTCAGTTGGCAAAAGGCAGTTGAGCGCGCTAAGCATTGGGTTGATTAATCTGCCATAGCGATCACTCTGTTCACTCCCCAAATCGTAGTTACAATACTTTACCAATTAAAAAATTACGAGAACACTCATTACTTTCAAGTAACGTGAATAATATTCGCGTTGTCTAAAACTTATAGAGTAATGAGATTGATTTAGGAGAAATGAGAATATGTTTAAAGGTGGTGTACCTCGGCTGCAAACAATTAGGACACAGGAGAAGGTCTGTGAGGTGGCTTGGTTTGCCGATCTATGCGGAGGCGACACTGATCGTTTAGGAAAGCTTGATCCCTCTCGACGTAGCAACTATGAACACTGCCGTGATATTGTACTGACCGCAGATTCATTGGGATATAAGAATATTTTATTGCCCACAAGCTATATGTTAGGTCAGGAAGTATTGCCTTTCGCTGCAGCGATCGCATCTGAGGTGGAGCAAATCAGCTTACTCACCGCAATACGCACAGGCGAGATTCACCCTCCTATGCTGGCACGTCATCTTTCAACGTTAGACCATCTGTTGCAGGGACGGCTGACCGTAAACATCATTAATTCCGAACTCCCTGGTCTTGTTGAAGACCCTGAGTATCGGTATCAACGATGCAAAGAGGTGATTCAGATTTTGCAACAAGCGTGGACGCAAGAAAAGATAGAGCATCAAGGAGAGATTTATCGCTTTAATTTACCAACTTACCCCGTAAAGCCGTATCAGCAACATGGCGGACCGCTGCTTTATTTCGGCGGTATATCACCAGGTTCTCGCGAAGTGTGTGCCCAATACTGCGATGTCTTTCTCATGTGGCCCGATACTGAAGAAGGTCTATTTGAAAGTATGCAGGATCTCTCTCGCAGAGCAGCTGCGTTTGGGCGGCGTATTGATTTCGGACTCCGCATTCATGTTATTGTACGCGAGACCGAGGAAGAGGCGCGTCTGTGGGCAAAAACTTTGATATCAGAACTGGATGCAACTCGTGGGACACAACTAAAATCTCGCGCTCAAGATTCTCGCTCCGTAGGTGTGTTAAAACAGGATGACCTACGCTCATCAATGGCTGACGAAGACGACTATATTGAGGGTAACTTATGGATGGGAATAGGACGAGCGCGTTCTGGCTGTGGTGCAGCACTGGTGGGGAATCCCTCTCAGATACTGCAACGGTTACAGCGTTACTTGGATATGGGAATTCGAGCATTCATTTTCTCCGGCTATCCCCTCATTGAAGAGTCTCAGTATTTTGCAAAGCTTGTGTTACCTCATCTGCCAAATGTTAGACTTGCAGAACTTCAAGGACGGCTACCTACAGTTCAGCCGATAACACCTCTGACTACAGGAGAACTTCGTTGACATACTCACCGCCCTAAAGGAGGGGTAATTCTTGACACTTCATCAAAAATTGCGATCAAAGTGAAGTAGTCTTATTGTCTCTCTGTGTCCGTTTAGAGCGGTGACAATACAACTTTTTTAAAGGAATATTATTGATGTTAAAAGAAAAAACGATCCTTATCACAGGAGCCACAAAAGGTATTGGGCGATCGCTC
Organism: Nostocales cyanobacterium HT-58-2; assembly: GCA_002163975.1. GTDB lineage: Bacteria > Cyanobacteriota > Cyanobacteriia > Cyanobacteriales > Nostocaceae > HT-58-2. Next base: position 2,948,859 of record CP019636.1, read on the forward strand.
GTATCAAAACTCGAAACACAACCTAACGTGCGCTTTGCGTTAGTTGCTCGCTCAAGTGAACTTTTAAGCGAGCTCCAAGAGCACCTACAAAGGCAGGGACACGAGTGTGAGATCTTTGCTGGCGATGTTGCAGCAGAACCTTTTGTTATCTCCACTGTTCAACGTGTTGTTGAACGTTTCGGTTCAATCGATATTCTTGTGAACAATGCAGGGATAGGAAGATTTGGCGAAGTTGAAGGATATTCTCTTGGTGAATGGCAGCAGCTGTTTGATACCAACGTCACGGGTACTTTTCTTTTTTCGCGTGAGGTCGTACCGCATATGAAGCAGCAAGGACGTGGACATATTGTGATGGTTGCATCTGATGTATCGAAACGGGTTTTTGAAGGAGGATCTGCCTACTGTGCAACAAAATTCGCTCAAGATGCCTTCTCAATGGCTTTGCGCAAAGAGGTTCGACGATTTGGAATTAAAGTCAGTACTATCTTTCCGGGTCTGGTTGATACAGAATTCCATGCAGAACCCGAGGGAGATCCAACACATCAAAAATGGCTTCGTGCACACGATGTTGCAGATGCTATCTTTTATGTGCTTTGTGCTCCGCCTCATGTGGTCATTGATGAGCTGATGCTTCATCCAATGATACAAGAGTATTAGGTAAAGATTATTAACTTTCTCTACTTAGTTCATAATCAGGAATGCAATTTTCTTGGATGTAAGTACGATAATCTTCTATTTGGCGATCGCAATCCTCTGCACTCCAGCCGCAGTGTTTACCCAGTATTTCGGTCATGACAGGCAGCAAGTCTAAGCCGTAATGAGTAAGCATTGCCAGACTTGTGCGGCGACGAGTGATATCTACCAAAGTTCTCGCCAACTCTGAGTTTACAGCATAGACAATTTGGGCTTTAATATCCGGTAGCTCAGGCGTAATGGGTTCCGCTAAATCAGATGAGTGATCTGTCAAAGCTAAAACCTCTATAGTTCTTGCCCCGTAAATTGAAAATAAATGATGAATAGAAGTTGATGGAATAACATTATTGTATTCATCAAAGGCTTTTTTCAGACGAGGATCATTAGGTAATATAGCTCCAGGCAAGGGTTTTTCTTTTGTTGGGCAAGGAGGGGCTTGCTGACCTAATTTTTGGTAGACAGCATCAACGATTTCTTCACCAACTTGACGATAAGTTGTGAGTTTACCACCAATCAAAGAAATGAGATTCGCAATCCCTTCTTTTGCATGGTCGTAGAGGATATGCTTGCGGGTAATTTTCCCAGGTTGCTTGCTTTCTTCCCAAGGTAAAGGACGAACGCCAGAGTAAGTAAACTTGACATCATGACGGGATAAATGAGCTATGGGAATAATGCGATTGGTTTCAGTGAGAAGATAATCAATTTCACTGTTATCAGCTTTAATTTGGTCAAGATTACCTTGAAAGCGCTTATCTGTGGTTCCGATAAGATATTTCCCTAGCCAAGGAATGATAAAAAAAGGACGACCATCCGTTTTGGCTTCTACATACAATGCAGTCATAGGTGCGCCAGGAAAGGGATCAACGATGATATGGCTACCCTTAGTCGCACCAATTTTTTTACTTTCACTGCTGTTTGATGTTGATCCATTTGAAGTGATTGACTCTAAAATTTGGTCAACCCAAGGACCAGATGTATTGACAACCACAGCGCGATCGCTCAGCTTCACCGTGACTTCCTCGCCTGTGAAGCAATCAAAACAGGTCAGACTATCAATCCTCGTCCCCTGCTGATGCAGTCGTTTGACTTTCGTATAATTTAATACTGTTGCTCCTGCTGCTTGGGCTGAAAGGATGTTTTCCAGGCATAACCTCTCAGCATAAGCCACTTGGCAATCATAGTATTGAGCACCGCCATGCAACCCTTCAGGGTCGAGTTCAGGGAATAACTGCAGAAACTTCCGCTTTGGTAGCATCCTATGAGATAAAAGAGTTTTATCGAAGCTCAAGGTATCGTAAAGGAGCATCCCGGCTTGGATTTTCCAGTAGGGACGAGAGCGATCGCGATAAATTGGAATTGTCAGCAGCAACGGTTTTACCAAATGAGGTGCTATGTGCAAAAGAATTTCTCGCTCTCGCAAAGATTCACGCACTAGAGAAAATTCAAAAGATTCCAAATAGCGTAACCCACCATGAATGAGCCGTGTGGACCAGCTTGTTGAACCGCTACTAAAGTCGTTCTTTTCAATCAAGAGTGTTTTAAGTCCACGCAGTGCTGCATCTCGCACTACGCCAGCTCCATTGATTCCACCACCAATGACTACTAAATCATAAGTATTATTATTTACAACCTGCAGACTACTCATAATAAGCATTTCACTCATTAGTAGTAGCTTCTCATTATCTGTTGAGCCTACCATCTTCCTGGCGGTTATATCCTTGCTACTAGTACTCTGTCCCGTTAATTATGAGGGGGTTGAAGAACTAACCGCGAAGAAGCAAAGAGCGCGAAGGAAGAGAAATCAAAAATGAGTTTACCCTATAAATTTCATGCGATGAACTACTATACTGTTTTTTATCACTTTTATTGATTAAATGAATAATAATAAACATTTGCTTTTATCAATGGGAGTTCCTAAAGTAAAATCAGCCAGATAGGAAGAACCATGTGCTGATGCTGACGGGGCGACAAAGTACCCTGGAAAGCTTGCGAGGTAAAGTGTGTAGCAATTTATGATAAAAAAAATAGGTCTACCTTTGTCAAGAAGACCTGTTTATTGATAATGTTACCCTTATTCTACCAAACACACTTGCAAAGTCATCTGAGTTGTGCAGAATATTTGTTGCTCCAAATTCTAATTAATCTTCTACAATCCATTAAAAAAGTTAACTTAGAAACCCTGGCTACTGCTTTGCCAATTCCCATACTATTTGAAAGTAGAAGGAAGAAAATACAAAGATTTCTATCATTACCAAACCTCTCGATTGAAAAAATTTGGTTTCCGATTGTGACAACTTGGTTATCAACATATTTTGACAGAGAAAAAATTATTTATTTGGTAATGGATAGAACAAATTGGAGTCGGATCAATCTCTTCATGGTTAGTGTTGTTTGGGATAAGAGAGCATTCCCGATATATTTTACACTACTACCAAAGCTAGGTAATAGTAACCTAGATGAACAAAAAAAGATTCTCTCTCAAGTATTACAACTTTTTGATAATTATAAAATCTGTGTATTAGGAGATAGAGAATTTTGTTCTGTTAAACTAGCAAATTGGCTCAGAGAAAGGAATGTATATTTTTGCTTGCGATTGAAAAAGAACTATTTCGTAGAAACAGAACAAGAAATTTGGCTGGAACTAAAACAGATAGGATTATCCCCAGGAGTTTCTTTGTTTTTGAAAGGAGTCAAAGTGACAAAAACTCAAGGATTTTTTAGCTTTAACGTTGCTTGTAAATGGAAACGCAAAATTTTAGGTATTGCTCCCAAAGAAGGATGGTTTATTTTCACAAATCTAGAGACTCTTGAGTTAGCGATCGCAGCGTATAAAAGAAGATTCAATATAGAAGAAATGTTCCGAGACTTGAAGAAGGGAGGTTATAACTTGGAAGATACTAATGTATCTGGTGAACGACTAATTACTCTCATTTTGTTGATAGCCATCGCTTACACTTCTGCTACGATTCATGGACAGGAAATTAAACGAAAAGGTGTACAAAACTATGTTGGTCGCGTTAAAGAACCTGGTCGTATTGAAAGGCGTCATAGCAGTTTTTATATCGGACTCTATGGTGAAACTTGGGTTAATTTTGTGGAGCCATACAAAGATTTAGTCACTCGGTTAATGAGATTATGTCGCAATAAATCTCCCTTTTATCAACGAGGCCTCAGGGCTAGGTCGCTTATTCTCGCTGTATCCTAGCTCTTTTGTCACCCCGTTAGGTGCTGATGAAACTTTCAAGCAAATCTGAATATGCACTTTTAGCCCTGTTAGAACTGGCTAAGCACTACCAGAACGATGAATCTTTGCACGTCCGAGAAATAGCAGCTTTGCAAAATTTACCAAAGTCTTACTTGGAACAAATACTTGCAACATTAAAACGTGGAGGCTTAATTAGAAGCACACGTGGCTCAAAGGGTGGCTATGTTCTGGCACACGATCCAAAAAATATTACGGTTTGGGATGTTGTGAACTGTATGGAAGGTGCAGATGGTAGACCTGCATCAGACTCCACTCTCAAAGCAGCAGACAATGATGTCATTGAGGAAATCTGGCAACTAGCGTGTCAGGAAGCTTATTCTGTTCTACAAAAATGTACGCTCAGTGACCTGTATGAACGACAAGCCACCAGACAGCAAATGGAAAATATGTACTACATCTAATTGGAACAAGAGCTTATCCCTCTAGAACACCTGTTTTATGATATTGTTAGGGATATAATGCGGAAAATATTTTTCGCAATTTCCAATTTAATACTTACCTTGGAGAGGTGGCAGAGTGGTTGAATGCGGCGCACTCGAAATGCGTTTTGGCGGCGACGTCAACGGGGGTTCGAATCCCCCCCTCTCCGTTAACCACTAGACATTTACTGTCTGTCTATTATTCACTGGTGTGTAGTAACCGTTACTATCTTCGGTTTTGACCTGCTGCAAGAGTTCCTTTCCTGTAATTAATCTTGCCCCACGTTTGCGAGTGAAATAGTTCCAGCCCCACTGAATCATGACTACTAGCTTGTTGTCAAACTCAATTAAGAAGTAGATGTGAACAAACAGCCAAAATAGCCAGGCAAAGAAGCCTGCAAATTTCATAAACCCTAAGTCTACAACGGCAGAGTTTTGGCCAATCACTGCTAAACTACCCCAATCAAAATAACGAAATTGTGGTAGGGCTTTCCCTCTCAACCGTTGTTTGATGAGTGAAGCAACATACTGTCCTTCCTGCATTGCTACAGGTGCAACACCAGGTAAAGGTTTGCCGTTTTGATGCGCAAAATGTGCTAAGTCTCCAATGACAAAAATATTGGAGTACTCTTTGATAGTTAAATCGGGTTCAACAATGACTCGTCCAGCGCGATCGCACTCAACACCTGTACTTTCTGCTAGTAATTTTCCTAGAGGTGAAGCTTTCACACCTGCCGCCCATAATACTGTCTTGGCATGAATTTGTGTCACCTCATCACCTTGCTTGAGTGTGACAACATCACCTTCTATGTTCGTGACGAGTGTTTTTGGCTGTACAGTCACACCTAAGCGTGTGAGTGATGCTTCTGCTTGTTGTGATAACTCTGGTGCAAACGGTGGTAAAACTCGATCCAAACCTTCGAGGAGTATAACTCGCGCTTCGGAAGTGTCGATATTGCGAAAATCCTCTTTCATCGTGTGGTACGCCAGTTCTGCGATCGCACCTGCTAATTCCACACCAGTAGGACCACCACCAACAATCACAAAGGTTAACCAAGCACGACGCTTTTCGGGATCAGTTTCCTTTTCTGCTGCTTCAAATGCCATGAAGATGCGGTGACGCATTTCTATCGCGTCTTCCACAGTTTTTAAACCAGGAGCAAATTCCTCCCATTGGTCCTTGCCAAAATAGGAATGTTTTGCACCTGTTGCTAGAATTAAAGAATCGTAATGTATCGCTTCCCCACCCATGAAGACTTTCTGTGCCTTGGGATCGATATTATTAACTTCTCCCAGTAGTACTTTCGTATTTTTGCTTTTACTGAGTACAGAACGCAGTGGAGAGGAAATATCAGCAGGAGATATCGCGCCAGTAGCAACTTGGTATAAAAGTGGTTGAAATAGGTGGAAATTTCGTTTATCAATTAAAGTAACTTGTACATCAGCACGAGTCAGTGCCTTTGCTGCATATAATCCTCCAAATCCACCACCAACAATGACTACGTGATGGGGTGGCTGATTCTCAACTGCGTTCATCATAAGATTTGTTTCCCTTTGTTGACCCCTTGTCATCCTTTTTAACAAATTTTAATCATTTTTGTTAGAGTTGTTCTGCTTATTTTTAACATATTAAGAAATGTAAAAGTATTTGAAAATACAGTTCCAGTGTAACAAAAGTGTCTTTCTTTATTTCTGTGGTGACGATAAGTACCAATCCCACTTCTGTATGCTTTAGTGAGAACTACACATTCTTTTGCAATTTTTCCAGAATAATAGCTAAGTAGCTCGACGTAAATAAATGTAGGATGAGAAGCACAAAGAAGTATAACCCATGCTGTCTGAGTAATTGATGCCCTACTCATAGAAAGACCGCATTCTACAAAAAATTCTGTCCGCGTACTCACTCCTTTTTTGACAAAATTAATAAGCATATAATCAGCACATAATCTAAAACGGTGCGCTTTTATGTTGTAGTTGTTCTGTATTCCTACAGAAATCAATGCACCAACGTTTTGGAAAACTAGTCATGCTGAGATATCTAACAAGCCGCAAAATACTAGCTGGTTTATTTGTGCTAGTTATCTGCTTGACTCTAGTATACGGTTGCTTTTCTGGAACAAAAACCTTAAGACTTGCGCCTCAGTTGCTTACAGACCCATTTCTACAACTCCCCACCGAATCTTCAGTGCGAGTTGTGTGGTTTACGGAGTTTGCGGGTTCCAAACATAGTGTTGCGTATGGAGACAATCTCCAACAAACAGCCACAGCAAATACAACCAAACTCAGTCGGACACGAGAAGACCAAGAATCCAGAATAGGAAACCAAACGGAAAACGGACAAGTTTACAAGCAACCTGTAGCGCGTGACATTTGGCGACATGAAGCGGAAGTTGTTGGCTTAACTCCAGGTAAACGAGTTTCTTATCGCATCACCAGTGTGCGAGAAGATGGAGAGAGTGTCAGCAGCAATGCTTTTACCCTAGCACCCACCCCAACTCCAGGAACACCATTGAAAATTTTGCTCACTTCTGACCATCAATTGAAACCAATGATAGCCGCAAATCTGCAAAAGGTCGTGGAAACAGTTGGGAAAGTGGATGCGGTGTGGTTAGCAGGAGATACAGTGAATATTGCAGACCGTGCCTCAGAATGGTTTGATGATAATGAAGGTGGTGCGTTCTTTCCTTGTTTGCAAGGTCGTGCCAAGTCCCAAAGAGATGTTAACGGGGTGAAGACATCTTTTACTGGTGGAGAAATTATTCAACACGCCCCCATGTTTACGAGTATTGGTAATCATGAAGTGATGGGACGCTTTGCTAGGGGTGGGAGTTTAGGCGATGAATTTAGTGATCCATTTCCGCGTGCAGCTGCTTTAAAGTTGTATGGGGAAAAATCGCTAAAAAATAATTCCTACAATACCGATACTTACGAAGAGATTTTCACATTACCTGAAAGTCAAGAAGGTGGAGAAACTTACTATGCAGTGAGTTTTGGCGATGTCCGTCTGGTGGTTCTGTATGCTGCAAATATGTGGCGAACTCCCAATATGGATGCAGAAGCAAGAGGAAAGTATCGCGAAAGAGATAAAGATTTGCAAAATTCCGAGAATTGGGGTTACGGACAGATTATTTTTGAGCCAATTGCCAAAGGGAGTAAGCAGTACAACTGGTTAGCACAAGAACTCAACAGCCCAGAGTTTAAACAAGCAAAGTATAAAGTCGTGATGTTTCATTATCCGCCTCATTCTTTGGGCGACAATATTGTTCCTCCCTATACTGATCCCGTGCAGATTATTGAACGTGATGCTAATGGCAATGTTAAGGCAGTACGTTACAACTATCCCAAAGAATCAGATTACTTGATCCGCGATGTGATGCCCCTACTAGAAGCGGCTAATGTACAAATGGTACTTTACGGGCATTCGCATCTATGGAACCGCTTTCGTAGTCCGTCGGGAATGCACTTTTTAGAAACATCTAATGTTGGCAATACTTATGGTGCTTTTCTCAGTGGCAGAAAGCGACCAGTTCCAACGGGTGACAAAAAGGATTATGCTGCACTTGGCGATCCCAATGGGTTAGAACCAGTCATACCAGCGATCGCCCCATTACTAGGTAAAGATGGTAAACCTTTGCCGTATATTGCGAGTAATGACATTACGGCTTTCAGTATTTTTGACACGGGTACGGGAACTGTCAGCAGTTATCGTTTCGATACAAGTCAGCCGAATTCAAAGGTTATGAAGTTTGATGAGTTTCAGTTGAGATAACTGAGGTAGTAAGCTTTGGGTTTTGCCTGTGTGATACTCAGCCATTGCTGCGGCTGAAGTTTTGCAATGGTATCTTGGAAATTTGCGAATGATTCATCCCACCAAATTTCGTCTTCAAGTTCCTCCGCATCCTGCTCAGTAGTAAGCAAGGTTTTCAATCGGGCGATCACTTGTTCGAGTCACTCGGTCATCGCTATCGTACTCTCAAGAAAGAGATACTCTTGATTTAATTATTGCTCACTACACTGTTACACATGATCAGCTTGATAGTGTTTTCACACAGTCTAATGTAGTATTGGGCTGCTAACGTGGGAGCAACTAGGAGTTACTGTGAAGTTGTAGAATGATCCTGATTTCCATCCCTGCTCTTTTTGGGTCTTCTACTGCCTATCATTCCTGAGTTAGTTAATGAAGAACTGGTTGGTTCACCTTTCTCTGGTGAAGAGTCAGTTGAGTCAGGATTTTCGAGTAAGGAATTAGCTAAGCCATGATCACTGCTCATTTCATCATGTTCTTGTTTTCCTTGGCTTGCAAACTTACCTAAATACTTGAGGCGTTGTACATCGTGCTTGAATTGTTCGTAATTCTCTACACGTTCCCCTAAATTAATATGAAGCTTATAATCATTCCGAATACCTCCTATACCTTTTCTAATCTCATCACTGTCAAAACTATCATCTAAAAGTAATAGTGCCTCTAGCTTTTCTACAAATTCCACAACATCTTCTCGATTAGCACCATTTGGATGATTAGAGAAAAAGCTCTCCTCAAGATCTTTAACTTTCTGAGAAGCTTTCTCTCTAGTACGTTCAAGTTCTGCTAAAGATTTTCGTTTATCAAGTTCCCGAAATAATATTTTGAAATTAAGTTCAAATTGATCCAAAGCGTCAGTGTACTTTTGTTCTCGATTTGTGTTTTCCTTTAGAGAGTTAACTATTTCAACAACACTTCGTGCAAAACCAACTTTGTCAAGATAGTGCGAATCTTTTGAACATGCTCTAACACAAGCATCTACTGCATCAAACATTGTTACACCTGATTCTATTTTTTCTTGAACACAGTCTTCCGTAATATCTTCAACATCGCGTTTTCTAATACCACGTACCTCTGAAGCAAACTTTTGAGCAGCCATGACACTAATTGGGATAGGTATTAAGTCTTCAACTTCAGGACTTGAAAGTTTTTCAGGAAAATGTATACCTAGGCTTGCCAAATCACCAACTTGAAGAACAAAATCTTTTTTCAGTGGCGGTTTCTTTCGGGGACCATAACCTTTTTCTGTTAATTCTTTTTTGGCTTGATTACCTTCCTGATCACTATCTAGTAAAACAATTACTGCTGGTTGTTCTGAATCACGTCCACGAGCTAAATAAGTCAAATAAGGAATATTAGTTGCACCCTCAGCAGGAACAATAGTCACTTCATTGAGATCAAGTGATTCACGCTTAGAGGCGATGTCATAAGTACGTAAGTATGTTGATGCTCCTGCAAGAAGTACCTGATCAACAGGACCTTCTACCATTAAGTTACAATGACTGATATAAACAGTTTCAGCTACGAAAGCTCCAAATGCAGAACGTAGTGGTTCATAGTGATTTTTAGATACACTTTTTACTACACGAGTGCCTTCATAGTCACTGCCTTTATCTAAAACACGAATTCGTTCAGCATGATTTTTATCTATTAGGAATGGCGAGTGAGTGACATAAACCACTTGAGACGCTGACTTCTTATCTTCTGAACTTGCAACTTCCTCAAAAATTTTCAATAAATCTTGCTGTGCTCGACTAGATAGAAAAGCATCTGGCTCATCCATCAAGAGAATTTCAGGAACATTATCCGGAGGTTCATAGGAACGATGTTGAATGAAGTAACTAAGAAAATACTTCAAGCCACTACTGCGCTCTTCAAATGAATATTTAGTTCCTGTTCTGTCAACTATTGTGAATTCAAGATTGTGATCTTTGGCTGATAGAAGCAAGCGAAATTTGCTGTCTTGAACCCAATAGTTTGGAAAATTGAGATTTGCTGATAATTGTCTATTAATTTTATCTACTAGAGCTTGTGTATAACCTACATCATTAGCTCCCATTGAATTGGCTAAATCTAGTAAAGCTCCGTCATTCACTTCAGCAATTTTACAAAGTAAGTCATAAGTAAGATTAACTTCTTCTTCTTGTTTTTCTCTGTCTCCCTCGTTTAAATGGCTATCAGGGTTAGACAAGATACTGATAATTTCTTGTATTACCTTCTTCGAGTCTGTATCTTCATTAGAACTATATAAGGTTTTAGATTGATTGAACTTCTCAGGGTTTTGATAGAATTCATCTATCAATTTACGAATTCTTTGACGCTGATTAGTTGAAAGAACTTCGTATCTGGTACAGTTAACTTCTCCCTTTACTTTCTGAACAAGTTTCTGAATTGGTATACTTGAAGGAAGTGCGATGTTACTCTTTAGCCTGCGAGTTCCTGGCAGTATTTTTCTAAATTCATCTATTTTCTGAGCGTTAACTTGATGTAAAGAGTACTTTCCCTCCTCTTCAGGAAGATAAATAGTTAGCAGATTGCCGTTAGTCCGGAAGAGGAAGAATCTATCGAAAGAGCGACTTGAAGGAATATCAGACAATTCTTTTATACTATTACATTCTATTTCAGACAGACGAGTCCACTCTGTACCAAAATCAGGCAGGCGATTCTTGTCAGAAGTTATAAGAAAACGTTCTGAATAGCGGCAAAAATCTCTTGAGGAAATTGGTTGCTCTTTGTAGTCGTACCCAGTAATTGCTTTTTCAATAGCACTTAGAAGATGAGATTTACCCGACTCATTCGCACCCACAACGGCTGTGATTTTGGGGTCTGTTGGTACTTGAATATAGGGATACCACATCTCAGTATCATCAGCTTTAATGATTTCCCAAGGCTTTTTCTGAACTCTGGAACGATTTTGCCTCATATAGTCAACGTTGAATGACTTGTAAAATCTAATGAAAACTGAGTCAAGGCGCATAGGTTCGAGATGCCACTAAATCTTTGTATAAATTACTTCTTACTATACAGAAGATTCATTCATAAAGGGGTAAAAAGCCGAAACTTTCTGTATATCCACTCATCAAGGGATAAAAACCGAATTTTTCGACATAACAAACACCCCATTTAGGTAGATTAAGCAGAATTTTTCTAAATATCTAATATAGAGCAATGTTCAAAAAAGCATCTCGACCAAGCACAACATACAATTTTTCCTACCTAACTCACCCCTTCAATGACTAACAAACTGAACAACACCCCACTGTCCATTCGTCAACCAAGCAGAATCTGATTTTACGACTTTCTCCAAAGCTTCCGGTTTAATCCCTGCTGCAACTTCCGATTTAAGAGTACGTAAGGTAACCATTGGTACAGGTAAGTAACATACTATATCTGCAATATCAGTCGTGAAATTCCAATGTCTATCTCCTAACAATCTTCGATAATTAGCATCTCCTTTTATAATTATCAAACTAGAATTTGATAATTCATGTTTCAGAGAGTCAGGTATTTCCCAAAACGGTAAAGGTGATGTCCAAAAATAATCATCTTGCAGAACTAACTGCCCTGATGCAATGTATTCTTGCAGTCGTTGAGCAAAGGCTATTAATTCTGGATGATGAGAAGTTTTTAAATATTCTGTTGTATGATGCACATCTTTAATCATGGCATCAGAGACAAATGTTGGGTGAGGTTTTAAATGCAGCCTAATCTGACTAGCTACACCACTACCTAAGAGATAATCCACTAAACACAAATCACAAACAAGTTCAAACCCAGCATTGTCTACGACAAAGTCAACACGTCCAGAATTGCTATTAATTAACAATTCAGTGACTTTGTGTGCATCATCTACTAAGATGTGAGATTGTTGGCTTTGAATGTCAAAACGACTGCGATCGCTCTCAAATGCTGACCAAAGACTGAGGTCAACTCGATTCCCCCATAAAGCAAAATATAACAACGCTATCAAAGCTGTTTGTGTTGACTGAGTTTGTTGCTGTGATACATTCAGCCATCCGTTCACTTGAGTGCATAAAGCAATGATTGAGTCAAGTGATGTTTCTAAGCCTTGACGTTTTTGTAACTCAAATGGATCTACACGTTGCGATTCACCAGGTTGAAAGTAATTAGTAATTTGCAGAATTAGTCTATAGAAATAAGTTTCAGCAAAAAACCAGGGAACATCTATCCAACGCTGTTGCTTGTATGGTTCTAGATATTTAGACCAAGCGGTAAAATCTGAACCAGTGTCGTCTACAAGGAGTGGTAAATATCCGCAAGCCAGTTCACTAGCAAGTTTCTCTAAGTTACCATTAATATTAGGGGAAAACTTATTTTCAATGATGACTCTACGGGCGATACTAGGCATCCGTTGAGTGATTGTGAACTCAGTAAATGTACCAACTTCTGCACCGATAAGTGGTGGCGGGAGAGGTAATTTAGGTGTGTTGGATTTTTGTTCCACTAGCTTTGTATTTGTGATAAAGCACCACTTTAAAATATTGCAATAGTTCGTTGATAAACTCTATAGATTTAAGATTGAGTTTAGAAATGTATCACCGACGTGGTAATTTGCCTCACTCAACAACATAAAATGCGTCTTGATACTTAAACCTTTTCTTGTCGTTTTGCCATCCTTCCTTTCAAGAGTGAGAAGGCTGGTTTCTGATTGAAGATTGAAAAAGCAGTCTATTCTATACTTGGGTAGCATCTACCTAGTGTTTGACTTATTATTGAAGTCACTCATCTGCTGAGAAAGTCCTTGCTGCATTTGATGAGGATTTTGTCACGATATGTTCATAATATTTGCAAATTATATAAAAAAGTACACGAATCATCTATGAAACTTAGCCTGTGCATGATTGTCAAAAATGAAGAAGCAACACTGCCTAAATGTCTTGGAAGTGTGAAAAATGTGGTTGATGAAATGGTAGTCTTAGATACAGGCTCTACAGACAGTACTCCACAAATTGCCAAAAAATTTGGTGCGCAAGTCCATCACTTTGAATGGTGCAATGACTTTAGTGCTGCTCGGAATGAGGCTTTAAAATACGTTACAGGTGACTGGATTCTTGTTTTAGATGCAGATGAAACTCTCACTCAGAAAATTGTACCGCAGTTGAAGCAAGCAATACGAAGGGAAGAGTACCTACTTATTAACCTTCTCCGTCATGAGGTGGGAGCAGAACAATCCCCTTATTCCCTGGTTTCCCGCCTGTTCCGCAATCATCCAGATATCTGTTTTTCCCGTCCTTACCATGCGTTAGTAGATGATAGCGTCTCGAAAATTTTAAGTCAGGAACCACAATGGCAGATAGGTTACATGGAAGGGGTGGCAATCCTACACACAGGATACCAAAAAAGTGCGATCGCCCAACAAGATAAACTGACCAAGGCGCAAGCAGCAATGGAAGAGTTTCTGGCTGCTCATCCTAATGATCCCTATGTTTGCAGTAAGTTAGGGGCGCTGTATGTGGAAACTGGGAAAATAGTACAAGGGATCAAGTTGTTGGCGCTAGGAGTCGCTTATTGTGAGGAAGAGTATGAGACTTTGTACGAACTCTACTATCATTTGGGCATTGCCTACTCACGATTGCAAAATTATAAAAATGCGATCGCTCATTATGATGCTGCCATCAAGTTGCCAATTTACCCCGTTCTTAAGTTAGGAGCATACAATAACCTGGGCAATTTACTCAAGGCATCCGGAGATTTAAATGGTGCGAAAACTGCATATGAAACGGCTTTAAAAATTGATCCAAATTTTGCTTTAGGATATTACAATTTGGGCATGACATTAAAGGCAATGAACTTATTCAAAGATGCCATCATATCTTACCGAAAAGCAATTGAGTTAAATCCTCAGCATCCCGAGGCGTACCAAAATTTGGGAGTCTTGCTACTAAAACTTGGTTATGTTCAAGATAGCCTCATGACTTTTAAAAAAGCTATAGCCCTTCACGAACAGCATAACCCGGAAGAGGCGAAGCGACTGCGCCAAAGTTTGCAGGAAATGGGATTGTTGCGTTGATAAATTAGAGTTTTGATGTAAAGACGTTGGATGCAACGTCTCTACAGCGAAGGACTAAATCAGTCCCTTGACAAATTTATCTAGCCTATCCATCCCCTTTTCAATTGTTGCCATATCCGTGGCGTAGGAAAGGCGAATATTATCATCAGCACCGAAGGCGATTCCAGGAATAACTGCCACTTGCTCTTTTTCTAACAAGGCGTTACAAAAATCTAGGGATTTTAATCCTGTTTTGCTGATATCAGGGAACAGGTAGAAAGCACCGTCCGGTTTTGGACAACTCAATCCGGGAATGGCGTTGAGTCTTTCGTACATCACTTCTCGCCGTTTTGCGAAAGCTTGGCGCATTTCCTCAACACAATCTTGCGAACCTTCTAAAGCAGCGATCGCACCGTACTGAGCAAAAGTACACACATTCGATGTACTGTGGCTTTGGATAGTAATTGTTGCCTTAATCAAATCAATGGGTCCTGCCAAATATCCAATGCGCCATCCTGTCATGGAGTAAGCTTTGGCAAACCCATTACTGATTACAGTTCGAGCAAAAATTTCTTTTCCTAGCGAACCAATGCTTACGTGTTTTGCACCATCGTAGAGAATCTTCTCATAAATCTCGTCGGAAACGACAAGAATATCGGTCTCAACGATAATTTGGGCGATCGCCTGAATTTCCTCTGGTGTGTAAACCATCCCAGTGGGGTTCGATGGCGAATTGAGAACAAAGAGCTTGGTTTTAGACGTAATCGACTTACGTAACTGCTCTGGTGTAATTTTATAACCAGTAGAAGCATCTGTGGGAACAATGACTGGCACCCCACCTGCAAGCGTCACCATTTCGGGATAACTTAACCAGTAGGGCGCGGGTATAATAACCTCATCGCCTGATTCAATCAGCGCCAGCATTAAATTAAACAGAGAATGTTTACCACCGTTGGTGACGATGACATTTTCTGCTTTGTAATCAAGACCATTGTCAGCTTTTAACTTCCGAGCAATGGCTTCCCTTAACTTTGGTTCCCCGGATGCTGGTCCATACTTGGTCTTACCTTCTTCTAAAGCTTTCTGGGCAGCAGCTTTAACATGCGCTGGACTGTCAAAATCTGGTTCTCCAGCGCTAAAACTACAAACATCAATTCCTTCTGCCTTCATTGCTTTAGCCTTCGCTGCAATGGCTAAGGTGATAGAAGGTGTTACCTGACTTACTCGTCCTGCCAGTTTCATCGTCACTTACTTGGCAAACTTCTGACATATTTAAGAATATCCCAGAAATCCTCTTGATATTTGTCTTTTAATAATTCCTTTGTTGCTAAACTCTCAAAAATTGTGAGCAAAATGTCTTTTACTGATACAGATAGTTCAATATTTTATACCAATTTTCTTAAAAAGATATAGCAGTTTTCTGGAGTCTGCGCATTGCTTAAAATAAAAAAATAGCCAGCAGAGTACAAATTATGACTTAACCTAACTGGCTTGTTCAATCGGCGAATCTTTCTAGAAGGCAATTGAGAAGCACTACTGGCACTTAGGATCATGGATTTAATAACCTACAATTTTTTAGGGCGCGTTAGAAACATAACACACTAGAAGTATCTGAATGGTGCGTTACGCTAGCGCTAACACACCCTACCAAATCAAGATTTTGATTTTATTTAATCCACGTTCCTTATTGACCTGTTTGGCGTTTTACATTGTCAATTGCTTGGTTGTAATCTCCACGCTGTGCCTTATTGCGTGCAAGTTCTTGCTCAATAGGACTGCGGTCATAATCTTTTGCCCCGAAAGCCCGCTGTGGCTGGTCATTTCCTAATTCTTCACCAGCACGCTGGAGCATATTGAGAGGATTTTTTTGGCGAGTTCCAGTTCCTAAATCCTTGGGAATGACTTCACCTGCTCGCTTACCGCTTTCGATGTAATCATCCTTGCCAATATTTGGTCTTTTGTTCGCGTACCGTCCCATTTTTTCTTCTGCTTTGGTAGCTCTTCCTTTAGTTACATAGTATGGAGCGGTTTTTTCTTTGGAAGAATAATCCCCAGAATAATAACCCGCGGCTTGAGATGAGGGAGCGGGTAAGCTCACGAACAAAACTAAAGCAGCGAGTAAAACTACCGCAAATTGGCGGCGTAATTGATGAAAGATTTTGTTAATTTCTAACATTCAGGAAATTTCCTCCAAGCTTTGTGAATTTGTGTTTGAATGCTAAGAAATTTGCACAAAGCTCTCTTCTTCCCCTAGGCTGGTTACGTGGTATGTAAAAAGTAGGGAAATACAAAGCCACTCCTGTTTACAATAGTTTTCTATAGTGTAGGCATTACCTAGTCATATCTCAAATATAGATATATAAGTTGGCAGACAGAATTTTGTGTAGGAGAGCCAGTGCGTTGCGCGGGTTCCCCGCGTTGTAGCAACTGGCGTTGCGTTAGGCGTAGCCGTAACGCATCAATTGTTTGAGCAGCATGGGTACTCAAAGGCTACACATCCTACGCTTCTTCACGTCGAGCTACTTGTAAGATTAATGAAAAACAAGGACGGGCGAAACGCCCATCCTAGAAAATAATTGGCTTTTTGCATGACTTGGCAACAAAGAGTTTAAGGTTAGCTTAGGCTATTGTGACTTCACTAGACAAGTAAACATCTTGAATAGCATGGAACAGCTTCACACCTTCCTCAAACGGACGCTGGAATGTCTTACGCCCAGAGATTAATCCTGTTCCACCAGCACGTTTGTTAATCACCGCTGTACGAACTGCTTCCGCAAAGTCATTTTTTCCAGACGCCCCACCAGAGTTAATGAGCCCTGCACGTCCACAGTAGCAATTCAGCACTTGGTAACGAGTCAAATCAATTGGGTGGTCAGTTGTCAAGTCTGTGTAAACTCGCTCATTGGTTTTACCGTAACTCTTACCTGTTGCCTTGGCTACTGCTCCGTAGCCATTGTTATTTTCAGGTAACTTTTGTTTAATGATGTCGGCTTCAATTGTTACACCAAGATGATTCGCCTGTCCCGTCAGGTCAGCCGCGAGGTGATAATCTTTATCTTCCTTGAAAACGTTATTACGCAGATAACACCAGAGAATAGTCACCAACCCTAGTTCATGAGCGCGTTTAAAGGCTTGGCTTATTTCCTGAATTTGTCGGGTAGACTGTTCTGAACCAAAATAAATTGTCGCACCCACCGCAACTGCACCCAAATTCCAAGCTTGTTCGACATCCGCGAACAATATCTGGTCAAATTGATTGGGGTAAGTCAGCAGTTCATTGTGGTTGAGTTTAACAATAAAAGGAATTTTATGGGCATATTTGCGCGAAACTACTCCCAAGACTCCCAAAGTCGATGCAACCGCGTTGCATCCTCCTGCAATTGCCAGCTTAACAATGTTTTCTGGGTCAAAGTAAATAGGATTAGGTGCGAATGATGCACCTGCAGAATGTTCAATGCCTTGGTCTACAGGAAGAATAGATAGATATCCAGTATTTGCCAGTCGTCCAGTAGAATGCAGTTGCTGAAGATTACGTAAAACTTGGGGATTGCGATCGCTGTTCATCCAGACTCGATCCACAAAGTCTGGTCCTGGCAGATGTAGCAAATCTTTAGAAACTTTTGCCTTGTAGCTTAGCAAGTCTTCTGCTTCTTTGCCTAGCAGAGACTCGATAAAACCTGGTGTAGATAGAGTGGCAGTCATCGTATTTTTCCTCAAGACTTCCGTCTCTTATGGTAGCTATGCCCAGCGTAGCGTATGTCTTTCTTAAGACAATCTCAATCCCTCACACAGATTCATATATCTTTAGCTACCGCCTTAGACAAGAGCATTGTACTTCACGCACTCTCAATGTGCTGTTAGTACTTTTCTTACTGACTATCGACGGAACACCACTGACCTATTTGTTCGATTCTCGCCTGCTGCATCAATTCCATAACTTGCGATCGCTCGCATCCATAATTATTTCTTAATAATTGCTCTGCTTGATGTTTTGCTTCATCAGCAGACACACCAAAAGTCATGATTTCTTCTTCATGATTTCCTGTGATGCTCTCAACTGGAATGACGCAGATGTATTGTGGTTCACTGGGTCTTATTTGTTGCACCATTGTTTGCTCACCTTTTTTAATACATAATATCTGTCGATTCGCAATATGCTTATAATTTCAAATATCCACTGACTAAGCTTGATTATGTGGTAATTTCGTATGTTTCTGTGATTTTCATAAAGAATTTTTAGTTTCAATAAAAGCAAATATGTATTAAGAATTTTTTCATAATTGTAAAATTTAAGAGTGTAAATGCTTAATGTATGAGAAAATACAACTTAGAGACAAAAAATGTCTTTTTGAAAAGGTTTCTTTTTTAAGCAAGGGAGTTAAGCAAGGGAGTGCGGCTAAACCCACACATTTGTGTGCGCACTGTTAATTTACTTAGTTAATTTACTTAAGTCTCAGTTGTTTATTCCTTGGAAGTAAAAAGTGAATGCTTTTTTTCCAGGGATATATTTAGCATAACTGAGTTAATACTTGATTAGTGACGTCTGGTAAGAGCTCACTAAAAATTGGAGGGTATAAAATGGCAAGCCGTAATAATCATGCCCCAAATTTGTGGCAAACATTACAACAAGATTCTGTAAGTTGGGGAGCTTTAATGTTGTGGATTACTGGATTAGTTGTGCTCCTAGTTATAATTACAATGTTTTCTGCTGCTTAAGACTGACCATGCACTATTGTGGAGCCTTCCGTCAAGCAACGCCACCTACCCTATCGCGACAGCTTAAACCAACACAAAGTCAGCAAGTCCCTCAAGAAGAACCAACGACTCCAGTAAAGTAATGTTTCAAAATTGGTCAAAAACCCGGTTTCTCTCCGAAACTGGGTTTCTTTGTCTTGTATATAAAAAAGCACCCTCAAGGGTACTGTCATAGCTCAGTTGTCCCAACAACAATACAGATACTACATAAGAGACCTTGGGGTTTTTAAACTTCTTCCCGTTGGATATTGAGCCAAAACAATAGCAAGACAACCAAGATGCTTAAAAGAAACGGACACGGATTTAGCGCACGTAATGGTGATAACTTACCCCTAAGTGAATTTGCACCTACTGGAAAGTTTGGTAGGATGTTCCCAAAACTTTCTCCTTTCACTCCATCAAAGGAAAGTTTAACTGAACTGGGCAATGCAATGAGTGACTCCAGCCCGGACTCCCCTGATGGAGACAACACAAGTGTCCCAGCAGGCTACACTTATCTCGGTCAATTTATCGACCATGACATCACCTTCGACACGACTGCGCTGCAAGAAATCATTGTTGACCCCTTAGCAGTTCAGAACTTCCGTACAGCAAGGCTTGACCTGGATAGTGTCTATGGTTCTGGACCACAAGCACAACCATATCTTTACCAACTTGAAGACCCAGACTTGTTCCTTATTGGAACAACCAACGAACAGCCTGGAGGCGGAGATTCTAGCATTCCCACTCAATTACCTCATGATATCCCTCGTGCTCCCAGTACTCTAGGTCTTCTTGGCGATCAACGCAACGATGAAAACCTTGTTGTTGCACAGATGCATTTGGCTTTTCTGAAGTTTCACAACAAGGTTGTAGAAGGCATCAGAAATGGCAGCATTAAACCAATTTCTTCCACTGATAAGTCAGTGTTTCTGCAAGCCAGAGAATTGGTCATTTGGCATTATCAGTGGATAGTCCTTCATGACTTTTTGCCACGTATTATAGACAAAGACCAGCTAGAATCGGTATTGAATAGAGGTAGACAATTTTACAAATTTAAACAAGAACCATTTATTCCTGTTGAGTTTTCTGTAGCTGCGTACCGTCTCGGTCACAGTATGGTTCGTCAGGATTATAACTACAACCGTGTCTTCACAAATGCGGGTCTGAATTTGCTATTTGCTTTCACAGCAAAATCTGGTCAATCCAATGACTTTGCTAACATTCCCATTCCAAGTGATTGGATTATCGACTGGAGAAGGTGGTTCCAAATTGACTCTGCTGTACCAGTTAACCATAGCCGCAAAATAGATCCCTTCTTGGTTGACTTCCTGAAATCATTGCCTAACGTTCCACCTCCCAATTCACTGGCTGTGAGAAACTTGTTACGTGGTCTCAGTCTTGGCTTGCCTTCCGGTCAAAGTGTCGCTCGATTCATGAGATTCAAACCATTAACTAAAGCAGAAATTGCAACTGGTGCAGATGGAATAATAGCCAGCAAGCATCGCTTTGATATTGAATCACCTCTGTGGTACTACATTCTTAAGGAAGCTCAAATTCAAGGTCAAGGACAACGATTGGGTCAAGTAGGAAGCCGCATTCTTGCTGAAGTTTTTGTCGGTCTTTTGGAAGCTGATAGCAGTTCATTTGTGGCGCGAAACCCAAATTGGAAACCCATCCTTCCAGGCGAAGTCACAGGTACTTTTACAATGGCAGATTTGTTGAAATTTGTTGGGGAACTAAACCCAATTGGTGATTGAGCAAAGCGCCAGTAAGAGCATTACACTTTGCGCGATAAGCCAAAGGGCACGCTGTACGAACGCTTATCGCCAAATAATGGCGTTTTTAAAAGGTATAGGCACAGAAACGTTTTGCACAGCTTATAAAAAGGTAAAGGGTAAAAATCATCTTACCTTTTACCTTTTTCTTTTTCTTGGAAGAGTTCAAGCAATCATTTGGTTCTCAAAATTGCTTAGCTGACTTGCGAGTGCGACATTGCTCGTCCCATAAATTTGAGGTAGTCGCCCTGTCTGTGCCAAGATGGTTCTGACCTGTGTATTAGAAATCTCTGCAAGGTTTTGCCCTTGAGCGATCGCAATTCCCGCTGCAATTCCTACTCCCTGTCCAACACCACAATTGAATTCCACGATTCTTCCAGCAGAAGAGGCATAGCCAACAAATCCAGAAGCTGGACTGATGACCGCCAAATTGGGCACATCTTTAATGAGAGTATGCCGAATGCCAATGTTGAACAAGGGAGGGTTGAGAAATTCAAGATTGTTAAAACCTTTCTCAAGAGCTCTTGTATCTAAACCATTAATGCCGCCACGAATGTCGAAATGATAACCGAAAGTTCCTAAAGCTTCATTTTCGGGCACACCGCCTGCAAGCATCTTACTTCCAGTGAGAGGCTCAACTGCCCCTATGATATTGCCTGCATGACGAATGTATAATTCGGGCGCAGGCTTCACTTGACTAGCGCCAATACTTTCAAACCACTTTCTGACAAATAGCATCTCTTGGAGCATTTCCATTGTCGGCTTGGCTGAGGCGCGGGCAAGTGCTTCTGCTTGCGTAGCACTCACTTTATATAACTGTGCATTCCAAGACAAACGACCCCCAGAAAGAATTGCTACGTTACCGTTGTCGAGAATGGCACCACTAGATTCCAAGGATAAGGCAGTTCCTCGGAAAGCGTGGTAGGCAATGGAAAGAGCCTTGCTACGAACATCAATGTAATCTTTGCCGACAAACATCGTTTTCAGATTGCCTTTAGCATCAACTAGGTCTTTCCTAAACTGATCTGCTCTTGCTGAATCTCCACCTGCGGCACTATTGACCCATTTCTGAGCTTCAGAATCCGATGTATTGGTAAAGCGTTTAAGATATTGCAACTCCACATTTTTGAGTCTTTCGATACTCAGCCCTTGAGTTTCAAAGACTAGGGTTACTGCCAGTTCTGAGTCAGGTAAGCCAAAAGTTTCAAACCCCTTGAGTTTTTTGACTCCAGCTGCTTGCGCCAATTCTGCATTCACAGTGCAGTCAATAAATTGTTTGCCTAAATAAGTTTCATCTTTAGTCAGTTCAATACCAGTGATTTTCTGTCCTTG
Source organism: Nostocales cyanobacterium HT-58-2 (assembly GCA_002163975.1). GTDB lineage: Bacteria > Cyanobacteriota > Cyanobacteriia > Cyanobacteriales > Nostocaceae > HT-58-2. The sequence continues at coordinate 2,970,892 of CP019636.1, forward strand.
CTTAAGCACAGATTTAATTTCAATATTGCTAAGAATATCTGCATTCACCTCGCGCAACATATCTCGCAAAGCAGCATCCGCTTTAATTGGATCGAGAGCAATTTGTGCGACTCCTGCTCGTTTGAGAAATTCCTTGTAGATAGCAGGTGGGTCACCAAAAGTGTCCAAATTACGAGATTGACGAATAGCAGGAGCAACTGTGGAACGGTCAAGATAAGATAATCCACCGCGTACTAAATGACCCCCAATGCCTAATTTAGAGTTTCCTTTAAGCAGTAGCAAAGTCCGTGGAAATTGATTCGTCTGGCGCTGGTATTCCCGTGCCGCACACACTAGAGCAAGAACACCAGGAACTTCGTCTCCGAAGCAAATAATATCGTATGTGCGAACTATGGGGACAACCTTGACCTCAGATGTATCAGACATAGTGTTTTTTGCTAGACTCTAAATTCTCTTAATAAAATCAACAATGTGAGTTTTTATTATTCCAGAAACAAATAAGTACCTATGAAGGTACTCTTTGAACAAATGGAACGTCAGCATCACTGTATCACTTACGTACCGTTTTCCTATTTGAAATCATTTAAAATTTAAGATGGAAAAGCTATTTCGCATTATTTTGCCAGAATACTAGCTGCCAATCGAATATAGTATGCCCCAACTTATTAAGTAGCTATGCTCAAGTGATAATTGTTATCAAAGCCTCAGACCCCAGTCTATGGGCAGCAAAGTGCAAAATATGACATAAAATCTCAAAATCATAGATAGATGAATATTGGTATTTTAGGACTTGGACTGATAGGTGGCTCTTTAGGTTTGGATTTGCGATCGCAAGGGCATCATGTGTTGGGTGTCAGCCGTCGTGAATCAACTTGTCAGCGGGCGATCGCCCTAGGCTGCGTAGATGAGGCATCAGTTAACATGAGCCTGCTAGCAAAAGCAGAGGTGGTCTTTATTTGTACACCTCTGGGGCTTATTATTCCCACATTTGAGCAGCTGATCTCTCATTTGCCTTCCAATGCAGTTGTAACTGATGTAGGTTCAGTCAAAACACCCATAGTTCAGGCGATCGCCCCACTGTGGGACAATTTTGTAGGTGGGCACCCAATGGCAGGGACAGCAGACAGTGGTATAGAAGCAGCCATACCGAATTTATTTGCAAAGAATCCTTATGTATTGACGCCACTGGCAACAACATCACCCACCGCTATTACAGTTGTAGAGAAAATCGTACATGACCTTGGGGCGACTCTTTACCATTGTTCTCCAGAAGAACACGACAAAGCAGTCAGTTTGATTTCTCATTTACCCGTAATGGTGAGTGCCTCATTGATTACTGCTTGTATGAATGAAACGGACGCGAATGTGCTGCAATTAGCTCAAAAATTTGCTAGTTCTGGCTTTAGAGACACAAGTCGTGTTGGTGGTGGCAATCCTGAGTTAGGAGTGATGATGGCGCGTTACAATCGGCAAGCATTGCTCAATTCGCTGCAACGGTATCGCCATCAACTAGATGAATTGATCAATTTAATTGAGCAGGAAGATTGGGTAACTTTAGAACAACAGCTACAGTCAACACACAACGCAAGACCTGAATTTGTTGATTAATATTTCATGACAGTTTTTTGGAAAAATTAAACAAAAAACTTATATCTCACTCACATACTATAACTATTACCAATTGAGGAAATTGATATGGTATTACAAACAGAAAAGCGCCATTACACACCACAAGAATATCTTGAATTAGAAGAGCAAGCTGAATATAGAAGTGAATATAAAGATGGAGAAATTATCCCAATGCCAGGGGGAACAACTAACCACAATAAAATTGCGCTAAATTTTTGTAGAAAATTTCCTTTAACAGTACAAGGACAAGCTTATGAAATATATATTACAGATGTAAAAGTCTGGATACCTCGTTACCGTCTCTACACTTATCCCGATGTGATAGTCGTCAAGGGTGAACCTATATACGAAGGAAAAAATACCACGACTATTACGAATCCAATGTTCATTGTTGAAGTTTTATCTAATTCAACTAAAAATTATGACAAAACAGACAAGTTTAAATATTACCGTTCGATTCCTGAGTTTCAGGAATATATTATGATTGACCAGTGTAGTTTCTCTGTAGAACAATATGCAAAAAAAGCAGAAGGAGAATGGATTTTTAAAGAGTATGAAGGAGAAGATGCCGTTTTAACTCTAAATTCTATAGATTTTAAAATGAACTTTCGTGATATTTATGAGCGGGTGAATTTTGAGTTGAGTGACGAGTAATCATATCGTGTCCGCTTAAAGATCTACTTCTCATTGGACATTAATAGTGATTAAATGGTCTCCCCGCAGTGAAGGATTTTCTACGGTGGGTACACCGTGATTTTTCAATTTCAGAACTGTACCATGCTTTGTACTTTGTGGAATTATTAGTTCTTCAGAACCATCTACTGTATCAACATCCAATCGACATCCTGAACGTGCTTGTTGAGGGGTAATCGTAACAGTTGACAGAATGTTGATGTCATCTCGAAGAAACTTAGATTCTTTAATAAACAAGTAAATGTATAAATCTCCAGGTGAACCACCTCGCACACTAGCATCACCTTCACCTTTAATTCGCAAACGAGTTCCGTTATCAACACCAGCAGGGATAGAAATTTTCAGTTTCTTCGTTACTTGATTTGTACCCTTACCATCACAAGCATAGCAGTTGTCTCCTGTGATGCTCCCTGTACCATTACAGGTGGGACAAGTTAAAATCTGCTTAAAGCTACCAAAGGGTGTTCTAGTACGACGATGTACTTCACCTGTTCCCTGACAAGTCGAACAAGTAGGAAGACGATTTCGTGGCTTATTACCAGACCCGTTACAAACTTCACAAGTTTCTAAATGAGAAATGCGAATTTCTTTTTCACTTCCAAGTACTGCTTCCCGAAAGTCTAATCTCAGGTCTAGTCGTAGGTCATCTCCCTGAACTAGTCTCGAGTTTACAGATGCTTGCTCCTCTGCTTGTTTTTGAGAGATAATTGTTTCCTCAATTCGCGCTATATCATCATCCTGAAGTTCTAAAGACTGCTGAAAGCTTATTAATCCATTGCGAACATACTCATCAGGTGGATACCCAGCTTTCAATGCCTTAATAAACTCCTGTTTATAACGGTACACTCTATTCTCATAGTCGGCTGTTTCCTCTAGCTGTAATCTCTCTACTGGCTGTAGATTTTGCTCATATTCTACTTGTTTGGGAGCAATGATCCGTTGTTCAATTGAGGCAATATCTTCATCCCGCAGTCCCAGATATTGCTGATATTCTTTCAGGTCTTTTTGAATTGTCTTACTGAATGGATACTCTTGAGCAATTGCCTCAATCAATGCTTGCTCATACTCATCGCGCTTACGTTCATACTCGCGATAAGGTTGCAGGACTTCTTCTTCAATTGCAGCTGCTTCTTGCGGAGTTAATCCCCATTCATCCCGCTTTCCGTCTAAAATTCTACGAGCAAAGATAGAAAACTGCCCCTGACATTCTTGTGCACGACTTTCTACTTCCTTACGATATTTCACCTTAGGATCATCCTTCGGTGATTTTGCCAGTAAAATCTTATGACCTTCCTCAATTGGGTAAAATTTGGGAGTCATAGCTGGTGCTGCTTCTTTGACCTTGCTGCTAGCATATTCATGTAGTTCATCAATTGAAATCCAACCATCACCATCACGATCTGCTGCACCTTTTTCCATACCCTCAACTAAGTAGCGGGTGTAGATAGAAAGGTCTGAACCTTCTTGTTCAAATGAGTATTGGGTGGATGTAGAAGAGGTAAGAATTGCCCGTCCTTTCCCACCTAACTGTTCCTGTAAATTGACAGTACCATCATCTTTGACCGTTAACCCTTGAGCGATCGCCCCGCTAAAGCAACAATCTAAGATAATAACTTGTCTCTGAGAACGGCTCTCATTCATTCTTTCATGCAGAACGTTTGCTGCGACTGCTGAAGGCTTGAACAATATGCCGTTTTGGTTACGAGTGGAAGAAGTTGACAGATAAAGCCTGTTATTATCATCTCTAATGCCGTGACCAGAAAAATAAAACAATAACAAGTCTTCTTTTTGGCGATGGGCAAAGAGATTGTAAATCTCTTCCTCTATTTCCTGACGTTCGGGATTTTTGAGAACTGTCAAATCTGCCTCAGCAAAATTTCCTATTTCTGGATGTGTCAGTACTCGTCGCATTGCTTCTACATCGTTCACCGCACATGGTAGCGGATTTAATCCGGGTTGATACTCGCTCACTCCGATCAGCAATGCTAGCTTCCCCATCTTTGCCTACCTAAGCCTCTACAAATTTCTGTGTTGCCTTGAGTGTTACTACCAATTCTATTTTGCCTGTCTTTTGACTGTTACTTGACGTTTCCTACTATCTGCTTCTACTTTTTATTTCAGCGTTTCTCCAGAAAGGCTCTTCTCTAACAACACAAATATATATGCAATCAGACTTTTCATAACCCTGTCATATCTTTGTAACAGTATTGACACAAATGCTTTTTAGATTGGAAATGTTATTGAGAAAACTTACAGAAAGAAAATGTATAAAACACCTCATGATGGTGATAAGAAGTCTGGAATATACAATAAAATCTTCTTAACAACTTCTGCTTCTGAACACCATAATGCTGCTTCTTGGAAAAAAACAGCTTTTCATTTATCACTGGTGTTGTTGGGATCTGGAATGACGTTCGCAGGAGGCTATCTCGCTTCCCATCACCAGCAAGTGTCTGAGAGTGCATCTAACCTTGCTGTGAGTCCGGTAAATGCTGCTCCCCCAATACCAAGTGGTACAGAGGCTACTAGCTTTGTGACGGGAGTTGTGCAAAAAGTCGGACCAGCTGTCGTGCGAATTGATGCTTCTCGAACAGTCAAAACCCAGTTACCAGACGAATTTAGCGACCCGTTTTTTCGCCGCTTCTTTGGGTCTGCACTACCAGATCAACAACAAAAGCAGGTAGAAAGGGGTACTGGTTCAGGTTTTATCATTAGTGCTGATGGTCGCATTCTTACTAACGCTCACGTCGTTGATGGTGCAGACACTGTAACAGTGACGCTTAAAGATGGGCACACTTATCAAGGTAAAGTGCTAGGCAAAGATGAACTCACAGATGTGGCTGTTGTCAAAATTCAAGCAAATAAGCTGCCAGTGGTAACATTAGGAAATTCAGACCAGCTGCAACCCGGAGAGTGGGCGATCGCCATTGGCAATCCTCTTGGTTTGGATAATACTGTCACAACTGGAATTATTAGTGCGACTGGTCGCACCAGCAATCAGATTGGTGCTCCCGACAAGCGAGTAGAGTATCTTCAAACAGATGCAGCAATTAATCCCGGTAACTCTGGCGGACCCCTACTTAATGCGAAAGGGCAAGTTATCGGTATGAATACAGCCATCATACAAGGAGCGCAAGGATTAGGCTTTGCTATTCCTATTAACACAGCGCAACGAATTTCTGATCAATTGATAGCAACAGGCAAAGTCCAGCATCCTTATTTAGGAATTCAGATGATAGGGTTGACACCTGAGTTGAAGCAAAATATTAACTCAGACCCGAATAGCGGATTGACTGTCGATGAAGACCACGGCGTCTTGGTTGTCAAAGTTATACCGAATTCACCAGCTGCTAAAGCAGGGATACGTGCTGGTGATGTTATCCAAAAACTCAATGGTCAATCAGTGACAGACGCTGGCTCTGTACAAAAAGCAGTGGAAAACAGCCAAGTTGGGGGAGATGTGCGCATGGAGTTGCATCGCAATGGGCAAAATCTCAACTTAGCTGTGCGTCCTGGTGCTTTTCCAACCCAAATGCAATAAGCTTTTGCCTGAAGATAGCGTATTTATGGGATGGGCATCTTGCCTATCCCTATTTTTTATATCTGTAGTTTAAGTTACTATATTGTGAGTATACTTCGGCAGTATACTTGAATTTACAAACCTCACACATTCAAAATGCTACTTAAGTAGAGATTTCCAATCCTTCATCTAGATTACAGGTGTTTTTCAGATGAGTCAGGGAAAATGGTTGCGACCTCGGGTTAGTAGAGAAGAATATTTAACGCTACAACGTCTACGGGAGCGCCAACCAGCCCGAAATCCTCCTAAAAGTAAGTTAACATTGGGCGATCGCGTTTCTGATGCAGTTGCAGAAACTGTTGGTTCTTGGAGATTTATTATCATCCAAAGCGTTCTACTCTTTTTGTGGATTGTTCTTAATGTTACTGGAATCGGCAAGTGGGACCCTTATCCTTTTATTTTGCTCAACCTGATGCTGTCATTTCAAGCAGCTTACACCGCACCGATTATCATGATGAGCCAAAATCGGCAGGCAGGAATGGACAGAGACCGTGCAGAGCATGACTATCAAGTGAATGTAAAATCAGAGCTAGAAGTAGAACTGCTGCATGACAAGATGAATCTTTTGCGTGAGGTAGAAATTATAGAAATCGTGCAAATGATGAAACAGCAAAAGCAACAACTTGAACGATTAGAAGTGTTGTTACAACAAAAGTTGGACTCATCTAAAGAGACAGAAAATTCTTTGAATTCATCTCCATCTAATGATTAAACGAGTGCTCATTTCAGACCGAACCTTTCTTGAAGAAAGTAAGCACTTAACATCCTTAACAAAATAAAATCTGTGGAAGTACGTTGACTGTCATTCATTGCAGGTAGTTCGTCAAGCAACTGAATTATCGCTGCATGGTTATAGAAAGGGACACGAGACATTGCTGAACGCCGTAGTGTATCTTGGACAAGTTATTGAAATGCTTCATTTGGGGACGCAAAATATCAGACCTAGCTTTTGGGGAATTTCTACAAATTTTAGAGTGGATTGCCAAAAAGAAAGGCAAGCAGGTCATATTTATCGAAAAATTGGGTATAAAACCTCCCCCTTCTAGGGGGACTTTACATTTGCTTGACTTGAGCTTACCATAGTATATATAGTTTGGTAAGCGCAATGTTAAAAGCCTATAAGTACAGAATCTATCCGACTGGTGAGCAAGCAGTATTGCTTGCCAAGTCGTTTGGATGTGTACGTTGGTTTTACAACTTTGCGCTTAACTTAACCAATGAAACTTACAAAGCAACAGGTAAAGGATTAAGTCGTAACGACATCATTAATTTGTTGCCCTCTCTAAAGAAAGAACATGAATGGTTAATAGAACCACCGTCACAATGTTTGCAACAAGTAGCATTAGATTTGTCTAGTGCGTTTTTGAACTTTTTTGAGAAACGAGCTAAATACCCAAGCTTTAAAAAGAAAGGTCAAAAACAATCTATTCGGTTTCCGCAAGGAATAAAACTAGATAGTGACTTTTTAGTCCTACCAAAACTAGGCAAAGTTTACTGCAAAGTATCTCGTTTACCTGAAGGAAAACTTAAATCTGTTACTGTTTCATTAACTTCATCTGGGGAATACTACGCCGCCTGCCTGTATGATGACGGTAAAGATAAGCCTGTTGCATCGTCAGATGGAAAAGCAGTAGGTGTAGACATGGGAATAAATCACTATGCAATTACATCTGATGGGACTAAGCATGGCAACCCCAAATATTACCGCAAATACGAAATAAAATTAACCCAGAAACACAAACAACTTAGTCGTAAACAAAAGGGGTCGAACAACCGCAATAAAGCACGAATTAAAGTTGCTAGAGTTCACAACAAAATTACTAGATGTCGAGAGGATTTTCTACACAAACTAAGTCGTAAATTAGTTGACGAAAACCAAGTCATCGTTGTAGAAAATCTCGCAGTGAAAAACATGGTTAGAAACTCCAAGTTAGCTAAATCTATTAGTGATGCTGGATGGGGTCAGTTTTGTACCATGTTGAAATACAAGGCAGAATCGGAAGGAAAAATCTACATCGAAGTAGACAGATTTTTCCCCAGTTCAAAAACTTGTAGCAACTGCTTGCATCCAGTAGATAACCTCAGTTTAGATATTCGTAGTTGGCAGTGTCCTAAATGCCAAACAAGACACGACAGGGACATCAACGCAGCTATGAATATACGAGATGAAGGTTTACGAATTTTGGCGGGAGGGCATCTCGCTACTGCTTCTGGACAACGTGTCAGACCATCTAAAGGCACTGCTTTTAGAGGCAACGCTGGATGAAGGAAGAATCTCTGCCGTTCTACGGCGGAGAGTTGTCAAAGGTTCTCTGTCTTTGAGTTATCCCTGTACATCTATTTGAGTGACATCCTCCCGACGCTGACTCTACGAGTACAGCGCGGGCTTCCCAATCTTGCAATTGGGCTTTCCTGCTTCACGGGTCGTGCCTAGACTTGCGTCCCCGGACAACGATACCTCCACAGGCAGCTTGACCGTGTGTCCCACGGCTGCAAAACCCCTCTGTTCCACCACCATTGCAGCAGCAACATCGCGGTCTGTTGTATATCCACATTCATGACAAACATGAACACGCTCACACAATTTTTTCTTCCCGGTATGAGTTCCACATTGAGGACAGGTTTGACTAGTCCCATTGGGGTTCACCTTGGCAAAATACACCCCACGTTTCCAACAAACCCAAGAAAGGATTTCCAGAAAGCTACCCCAAGCAGCGTCCAAGCAATGTTTTGCCAGCATTCCTCGACTGGTTGCTTTAAGGTTCAAATCCTCGGCAAAGACCATACCAACACCGTTGCACAAAGAGTGTGCTGTTAGATAGTGAAACTGTTTGCGCGTGTCAGAAATGCGTTCATGCAATCTGCGTATCTTGTGCTGCACTTTTCGGTAGTTGGCAGAGCCTTTAGTCTTGTTTTTCAACTTGCGTTGCAGCCATTTAAGCTCGCGTTGCAAAGAGTTGAAAAACTGGGGTCTTTCTACCAACCGTCCATCACAGACAGCCAAGAATTTTTCCAACCCAACATCAATACCAATGGAATTACCATTTGGCATAACATCAGGTACGGAAACACCAGATTCCAAAATCAATTGAGCGTACCATCCCGATGCTTTGCTGACAACCCTAACCTGCTTGACGACAAACCCGTCTGGAACTGGACGATGCAAGTTGATTGGCATTGCCCCAATCTTAGGCAGTTTAATCTGAAAACCCGTAACGGGGTTGGATTTGAACTGCGGGAACACAAAAGAACGATACTGACCAAATTTCTTGAATCTGGGAAAACCAAAACCGCGTCCTATCATAAACTTAAATGCCCGGTCAAGTCTCTTCAATGCATCTTGCAATACCTGAGACTGAACGTCTTGAAGTTCTGGATTATCCTTTTTGACTGGTGTCAGTGCGTTTTGTTGTTTGTAATAGTCAGGGTATGGCGTGTCACCCGGGATAATGTATTCGGAGCGAATAGAGCAAGCATTGACAGCACATTTACGCGAAGCAATCCAGTCTTTGCGTTCCCGCAGTGCGTAGTTATACACTTTGCGACACGATTCCATCCAAGCAAGCATTCTTGCTTCTTGAACGGCATCTGGATAAATTCGGTAGCTGTAAGTCAACGAGAGCATTTTTCACCGAGGGTCTTACACGTAAAAAAGTTGGGCAGCCTTAGAAAAACGAATACTCGACTACGCCGACAGACCAACAAACAGAAGGCTGCCCAACTTTTTCGGGGACAATGCGTCACCTCCTCTTACATTCTAACAGACTCTGCTTATCTGTTAGAATTTCTCAGAGATAGAAAAAAGGTAGTACATCGAGCACTACCTTTTTCCCTGGGGAGTCCGTATATCCCGACACCGAATCAAAGATTACGGTGCGGGACTTACTGCTCCCCAGACCCCACATTAGTTAAAAAATATGCGATATGCATCCCGTTCTTGAAATTTGGCAATAAATTCTGGCGAATAGAAAGACTTAGCCCTAAAATGTCTCTGAGCGGTGGCTTGCATCCAAGCTGGAGACCATCTTTCTTAAGAAGGAAGTGAAATAAATTTTAAGTCTTGCTAAGTGACCCTAATGACACATTGAATTGTCATCCCATGAAAAGCCACCGAGAACTCGTTGGCTTGTTTGAGCATATCATTCATTTCTAGTTAACCAGACATACTATTGGCTGAAGCCCTATTGTCATTGTTATGATAAGTATCTTGCCAGTATTCCCAAATACTCTTATCCTTATCATACAAGCCAAAGGTATTGGGTAGACAGCTGCCAAGGTTTATTCGTAGCGTCCAGCGACTGCCTTCACAATACCTCTTATACCTAGATACCTAATGAATTTAAGTAGAGTTGTCATTAGTGGGAGCTGGCAAGCTAACACAGATTCTCAAAGAATATGTTACTCCCTTTGATAAGGCAAATCGCAAGCATTTTAATTTGTACGCTGTATTTTTGCCTTGAGATGTAGTGATGCAAAATAGCAGTCAGTTTCATCTCAATCAATTCTGATTTATAAGGGTGAAGCCAGCGCCAATACCAAGAATCGCTGGGAAAGTAGCTAACCCATATAAAATGCCAGACTAAACGCACAGACTACAACAAGAACAGGAATCACTTTACTAAACTCAAGTTTTCGTGTCTTTAAGATTTCTACAAAAGACATGGGAACGACGATAGGCCATAAAACTGTAGAAATAAAAAACATCACAAAAGACAAAAATTTGTCTTCTGGAGAAGAGCTAGGATGACGAAGAACAAATCTTAACCAGTTAGTGAAAAAATAGACTGTCATCATCAGGTAAGTTATAACCAACGTTAATTGCATCTTGCTCACTGTAGCGACTCCTTAAGAAATTTAAAATTTGGATAACCTCATTTAGACTTATTTATTACAAAAATTTAGTAGTTTGGGCTAGAGGTGCGCGAAACAACTAAAAAATATTCAAATAGCAATAAATAATTCATTTATTAGCTAGCTAAATGTTAAGATAACCCTCAAAATACATAAATCAGTACTTACACCTAATTTGGCATAAAATTGGAGGAAGCCGGAATTTTACTGATTCAGTATAGGTATTCCAGCTTTCCTGTAACCTAAACTTTAAAACTTTAATACATAACATTTAAGTGTCTTTAGTTAAAATAAGCCAAATTCATACTACTCTAGAACTGAATTAATCGTTTTAACTATAAAGGGATTTGTATAGGTACAAAATATACTTAAATGTAAATTATTTAGCTTTTAATACCATCATTAGAAACTATGATTTTATTTTTATACCAATCTTTCAGACTGACAAAGTCAAAGAATTTTCAATTCTAATGATGTCTATTCCAAAAAAACACAAATCCTGCGGTATCAAAATAACACAGGAGAAAAGATATATATGCTACACAAGTAATCAGGCTGTAAGCCAATTGTGCTTAAGCTAAACTTATAGATACAGCGGTTTGCATTTTTATTAAGATACACATTTTCAGGTCAAGAGCCACATATAGAACAACTTTTACTTCTGGATCCTGAATGCCCTTCTCCTGTCACCAGACGCACTCGCGTTCGGGTGAATCCTACGGATACGCTCCGCGAGCGCCAGTTCCCCACGGCGGAAAACCCGCCTGTATAGCTAGTGTTCCTCCTGAATTCTGTTGTATTTAACTATTACGCATTTAATAAGCTGACAGTCAATAAATAGGATATGTAGTAACTTTATATTTTTTATTGTTGAACTATAAATGACTTATGGGATATCCCTTAATCTTGGGAATGATTCTGCGGGAAAAGGTAGGCGATCGCAGCTCCACCAAATACAGTTAATAAACTCACCAAAAAGGCAGCAAAGAATAAAGTAAACATAATTGATAACTATAGTCCCGTATTTGTAACTAAAGTATGTAACAAATATTTTTTAATCAATACTCGCTATTTGTCAGACAATAATCATCTTAGATACCTTTAAACTACCAAGTAGATATGACATAGATATGACCTCATTGTGTCAATAGCTTGTATATTTATTCGTGCAGGCAAATTCTCAAAACTAAACTCAAGGCAAAGGCAGGAAAAAGCGAAATGTGCTACCTAATCCTAGCTCGCTTTCGACTTCAATCTGACCGCCTTGCAGTTCCACTAAACGGCGTGAAATAGTTAAACCAATGCCTGTTCCTCCGATCTGGCGAGCCGCTTCAAGGCTAGACTCTTTGCCAGAGTTGGGCGCATGAGGTGCTACGGGAGCGCGTGATTTGTCAGCGCGCCAGAAGCGTTCAAACACATAGGGCAAATTTTCCTTGGCAATTCCCACACCTGTATCAATCACTGCAATCCATAGCTTAGAAGCTTCAGTCCAAACACGTATAGTAATTGAACCATTTTTAGTATAGGATATTGCATTTCCAAGAAGGTTGACCAGTACTTGTTCTGTACGATCAATATCTGCAAGTACAGTTGGTAGTTGCGGCGGGCATTCTAGTCGCAGAACTGGACCATCGTCTAACAGTTGGTCAGCAAATTTCTCCACCAATGATTCCAGTAAGGGACGCAGATTGACTGACTGTATCTTTATCGGAAGATAACCTGCTTCTGCTTTAGAAAGTTCTTGTAAATCATTGACTAACCGCTCCAAACGCTTAGTTTCTTTTGCCAATCGCAAATAAATTTCTGGAGAGGGTTCGATTGTTCCATCAGCGAGTTCTTCTAAATAACCGCGCACGACTGTCAGTGGCGTGCGCAGTTCATGAGTCATATCTCCAATCAGTTCCCGCCGCCGCACTTCTACACCCTTTATACTTGTTGCCATACGGTTGAAACTTACACCCAATCGATTCAGTTCTGGAATATCTGATAAAGGTAGTCTTGCGTCAAATTGACCAGCAGCAAATTTTTGAGTGATGTTTTCCATCTCAATCAATCGCTGCATAATCAGTCTAGAGACCCAATAACTCAGTCCTCCAGCTGTTGTCGCACCTACCAAAACTGACCACAAAGTGCTTCGTCTCCAAGCAATTTCAAATCCGTCAACTAACTCAGTGCGAATATCAAATAAGTTGTACCCACGTTGCTCCAATCGTTCCAAATGCAGAACAAAAAAGCGGGGTGAAGAGACTTTGCTGATAATGACTAGACTAAGTACTCCCACTATCATCACAACTAAGTGGGAGAAAAATAGGCGTGACGCCAAAGGTAATGACTTCGCCCAACGCCAGTCTAGATTCTTCATAAAATAACAGACGTATCTTCAAACTTATAGCCGACCCCAACAACAGTTTTTACAAAAGTGGGATTAGTAGGATCTATCTCAATTTTTTTTCGCAACCGCGCTATATGCGTATCCACCACGCGCTCATCACCAAAAAAGTTATCACCCCAAAGTTTATCGATAAGCTGGGTACGGTTCCACACTCGACCAGGATTACTAATAAAGGTGCTTAACAAGTTAAATTCTAGGGTAGTTAAGTCCAGTATTTCTGGTTCCTCAGAATTATTCATTTGACGACTTATCGTCCGTTGCTCTAAATGGACAACAAAGTGTTTGGTACGGTATACCTGATTTTGTCCTCCGTGGCGGAGACTACGCCGCAATAGAGCTCGCACTCTCGCAATCAACTCTCTAGGGCTAAAGGGTTTGACCATGTAATCGTCAGCACCTGTAGACAAACCAATAACGCGATCAATTTCCTCAGCCTTAGCCGTAAGCATCAAAATATACGGGTCTTTTGCACCTGGTTTCTGTCGAATTCTTGCACAGACTTCCAAGCCATCTAAGCCAGGAATCATTAAGTCTAAGATGACTAAATCTGGTGATTGCTCCTGAAACATACGTAAGGCATTAAAACCATCGCTACTAGTGCGACAGGAAAAACCTTCCTTTTCTAGCGAAAGCTGAATTAATTGGGCAATTTCAGGTTTATCTTCAACGATTAGAATGTCCATATAGATATGAGGCAAGCAAAATGCGCAAAGTCATTCCCTGGCTTGCCATTTTAACTGAAATTACGCCATGAGACTCCAGGTTTCCAAATAATTAGTAGTCAAAAATTTTACAAAACTAGTGTTATGTTTTTTGACTCTAGCCAGGCTGACCGCACATCGCCGTTTAAAAGTCTGTCATACACCAGAATTTGACAGAGGTCGATAGTTGTAGCCTGGATTGGAATCTTTTTGAATGTATTGTTTAATTGTATCCATATCAATAAAGTCATCAGCAACATTAATCAGGCTGTCGCTGGTCATTGAGCGTACGCTAACAATTTCAACCCGAATTCCTTGGTAGGAGAGAGCATTCACTGCATATGTTAAATCTCCATCTCCACTGACCAATACCCCAGTATCGTAGTAAGGAGCTAAATTCATCATATCTACAGCAATTTCTACATCTAGATTAGCTTTTTTGGAACCATCAGGAAACTGTACTAAATCTTTGGTGACGACTCGATAGCCATTACGACGCATCCAAAGCAAAAAACCCTGTTGTTTTTCATTTATGCGATCAACTCCAGTGTAAAAGAAAGCACGTAAAAGCCTCGCATTCTCTGTGAGACAACAAAGAAGTTTTGAGTAGTCAATTTCAAGACCAAGTTGTAAACCTGCGTGAAATAAATTAGCCCCATCAATGAAAATTGCTACTCGACCGCGATTGGAATTACTGAAAATACATTTATCATATGAAGTGTCTGACATTTTTATATCTTCATCTTTTTGACGAGTCTTCCTCTGACGTTTCTCTGGCAAATTTGAATCATCATTCAGTAATCTATATTGATTTTTTTCTTTGTTAAAATTAGCAATATTCATTGAATCCTCTAAATTTTAAATGTTGTAGGTCTTTTTGGGAAAATTGACAAATATATAACTTGTACTGGGTTATCACCTTGATAAAAAATGGTTGAACAATGATAGGGTTGAACAAATGTCCCTCATCCTAACTTTCCAAAGTTGAAAATAAAAAACCTTGAGTTTTTTACTTTTGAACGGCAGTTGCTTCTCAAGAGTCCAGAGGCAGCGCGTATGCTTGCAGCACCCTTTGCGTCCACCCTAGTTGCCAGGGTTCGGGAAACTACCGTCACTGACTAGCTTCCTTCCCGCAGCTGCCTCACTACAGTGATGGACTTATAGCACCGCACTGCCTCGTTTTGAACACTAGTCGCCTCTGGAAGAACTGGTACGGTCTTCTCCCAAAGGGAGAGGCTAGCGCTAAGGGGTCTCATACCAGTCACTACAACGGGGAACTAGACCGGGAAAACACCACTTGCTACCCTTCTCTTCTCCTGTCGGAGACGCTGCGCGTTGGCGTAGCCTGCGCTTTGCGCTTACGAGACGCACTCACGTTCGGGAACGCCTTTGGCGAACAAGTCGGCAGAGCCGGACGCCAGTTCCTATGAGAGCGGGAAACCCCTGCAGTACTAGCTTCGCAACGCGCTGGCTCCTCAAGTGGAGTATCTGGCCTTGGAAACTCTCCTGAAGTGCTAACTCATCACGCGGCTGGCTCCTCTTGACTTCAAATAATATGCTTGCTCATTAGAAGGAGCACAGATATTTGGTTGCAGAGTCTACATGAGGAATTGACCCTAATTTTATTGTAACTAGGCTACGACTCATTGATGTGTCATACAATATTGAATTCATTAATTTTCCTAGTAAAATTCAAAAAATAACTATAATTTAAAAGTTGTATGTTCTTAGAGTAAAGAATTTTTTCATTATTGACAATATAACTCAATTATCTTACAAGAATAATATTAATTTTCTACAACTTATTTAGAACCTATAAAACATATGAATTATATAAGATGTTTTGTTATGATTTTAAAGAAAAATAGACACTATACATTAATGATACCTATTTACATTTAGCGAGCTTATATCCATGTCGTAGCAGAGTAATAAAAACTGAAATTGAAATGTGATAGGAATTCTAATGACTTTTCATAAGAATATACTAGGTCAGACTGGTGTCAAGAATGCTTAAATTATTCAAAAGTTTTCAGAAATTTTATAAGACTTTTTGCTCAAGTTGACTCATGTGTCTTCATTGTAAGAAATAAAGCATAGGGCATATGCGTATGCTACTAATGCCCTAAACCATTGTAGAGAAATTTTTAACTAACTAGAACAGGTTGACCGCCAGAGAGAACTATTGGGAAATGATGAGCGTTGGGAGCATGCATCGCTTGTAACCCAAGACTTGCTCGATTGAGCAAATCTGCCTCCGTGCTAATGACTGTGCCTCGACTATCTAAGACAGAATGGTGGAAGTTAAATCCATTCAAGTTAAATGCCATCACGCATATACCCAGTGCAGCAAACCATATACCTACTGTTGGCAAAGTAGCTAAAAGCAAATGAAAAGTCCGGTGATTTTTACTGCTAAAAATAGGAAGCAGCAAACGACCCAGAAAACTATAGTGACTCACTAAAAAGCTATAAGTAGTTGTAGATTGACCAAATTTATACCCTGCTTCTGGAGGTTCATTTTCGTTAGTTAACCGAAAGATTGTTGAACTGACTAATGATCCGTGCAAAGTACTAAAGAGTGCGCCGCCAAAAACTCCAGCAACCCCTAGCATATGGAAGGGATGCATTAAGATATTATGGTCTGCTTGAAATGCCATCATGAAATGAAAAGTACCTGCAATACCCAAAGGTAGACCATCAGAAAAGCTTCCTTGACCAATAGGGTAAATCAGCAAAACTGCCGTTGTTGCCATTGCTGGTGCAGAAAAAGCGACGGCAATCCATGGGCGTGAACCCAGGCGATAGCTTAATTCCCAAAGTCGCCCTAAGTAACACCAAATACCAATAAGAAAATGCAGTACTATCAATTGGTAAGGACCACCATTGTAGAGCCATTCATCCAGGGAAGCGGCTTCCCAAACTGGATAAAAGTGCAAACCAATAGCGGCAGAGGTTGGCACAACAGCAGCTGTTATTAAGTTATTACCGTCCATTAAAGAACCCATCACTGGCTCTCTAATGCCCTCCATGTCTACGCCAGGAGCAGCAACATAAGCCAAGATAAAACAGGTGGTGGCTACTAGCATAGTAGGAATCATCAAAATGCCAAACCAGCCAATGTAGAGGCGATTTTCAGTGCTGGTTATCCACGCGCAAAAAATATCCCATAGTTTGGAGAAATCGAGTTCCTTTCGACGCCGAACAATGGTGCTCATTGTATCTTTATCCTATCTGAAGAGAAGGCTCGGAATTTTGATAAAAAGAGTCTGAAAAAAATAACTTGCAGCGTTTTCCAGATTTCTCTTATTAGGTTTTAAGTCGCAAATTTAGCAGTATAAACGTGTTTTTGTTGCTAACGTTACAAACCACTAAATTTTAGATTTTCTCCGAGCACTCCAATTATAGAAAAATTATGAGCTAGATTTACCAATAGATTAAATTTATTTTGAAGCTTACTATATTTGGGTTGTATCTGGTTTTGGTGAGCATTGCCCACTCTAAAGATACTTAAAATTTTAAAAAATAAAACCAAATTGGTATATATTGAACAATAATTGAAAATAACTAACTAAAAGTTAATAAGGGAAGCCAAGGCTTCCCCTATCCTAAGAACTTGCAAGTAAAATTCAAGACATGATTACACAAGTGAATAATGATTTCTATCTGAATTGAATTGTGGCTGATAATAAGCAATTAAGCACTAATTGAAAACTTTTCTCAGATCTGTGTCGTACAATACTACAGTTTTTTATGGAATTTTATATTAAACTGAAGTTGTGTCAAGCAATTGAGAAGCTTCTTTACTCTCATGAGTTGGTCCTTGTATTGTCAAAACTGAGCAGTGAGCATTGTGCAGGACGTAATTGCTGACACTACCTAGGAAAAACTCACTTAATCCTCTGCGACCTCGACGACCCACTACAATTAAGTCAGCCTGCCAACTACGAGCAACTTCACAAATAACTCGACCAGGATCGCCAAGATTTTGAGAAAATTCTGTTTTCACACCCATGCGTAATGCTTGCTCAGCAAAAGAGCGCAGCATATCTAGCCTTTCTTGCTTTAATTGTTCCCATTGCTCCATATATTTATTCACAGCTTGAGTCTGTAAAGTCGGGTAAACACTATTAGGTGGTAGCAATACAGGGTTTAAGTATCCTCCATCGAAGGGAGAGAGAATATGTAGTAACATCACATCCCCGTGTACTGCTTCTGCTAAAGCAATGGCTTCATGAAAAATGTGCTGACTAATTTCAGAATTTTCTAAGGCAACAAGAATTTTATGATACATAGTTATTCGTCCTTAACTACGGAAAAAGTTCAGCAGTATGCATATGCTTCACTTGTCTCACACCTAACATTTATAAGGAGAAAGTTTGAGAATCTTGTGAGGGTACGAGTCAACAAAAACTTTTATAGACTGATATTTTTGCAGAAGCTATAACTCAGCAATTATGTATATATATTACGAAAAATAAAAGTTTTTCAGTATTCCTCACGAGTTTCTCACAATTGCAATTTACTTTTAAAGTATGAAAAGTTCAATTTTTTATTGACCGCTCTCATTTACCTAGAACCCATTTAGTATCAAAACCTTAATACATTTATGAATAACTGTCCTTGCTGTTCCCGCCCACTTTTACGCCACATACGTCATCAGGAAATTTACTGGTTTTGCCGTAGCTGCTGGCAAGAGATGCCAGTATTTAATGAACAGCAGTACACTTTATTGCCTAACGGTTATATCAAGGAATTTCCTAGAAAACTTGAAAAAAGAGAAAAGAGCAACCTGCTTTGTTTGAATAAGGCACAATCCATAACTGGTTGGATAGGAGTGCAAACTTTGCCTGAAATTGTAAAAACGCCAGATTTCTATTAATTTGCCTAGTTTCTTTGTTTTGATGATAAATTTCCAATTGTTCCTTGCGTGAACTCCTCGAATTGATTCGAGGGGTTTTTATTTTTAAGGTTTGTAAATTTATCTTTGACATTTATTAATAAAAATAAAAAAATCACAATACCTCTTTTAAAATTAACATTAGTACAGTTTTTTATACTTATATTTAAAACATTTGGATTAATAACCAATCTTTATAAAGAAAGTTTTTACAATGAAGATATTAGTTGTAGAAGATGATCAGCTTGTAGCGCATGCTCTTTGTGCTGTCCTGACCAATCAAAACTACGTTGTGGAAGTCGCTCCTGATGGTCAGCTAGCGCTAGAATTAATTGAAATTTTTGATTACGATTTAATACTGCTTGATGTCATCTTACCAAGAGTAGACGGAATTAGCCTTTGCCGTCAAATCCGGTCTCAAGGTCTGCGGATGCCAATATTGCTCTTGACTGGGTGCGGTAGTAGTCACGAAAAAGCTATTGGCTTAGATGCAGGAGCAGATGATTACCTAGTTAAACCCTTTGATGAAGAAGAATTAGTTGCTCGTATACGAGCGCTATTGCGTCGCGGCAGTGTAGCATCACAACCAGTGCTAACTTGCGGTGATTTGCAGCTTGATCCTAAAACCTGCGAAGCAACTTATTCTGGTGAGCATTTATCCTTAACTCCCAAAGAGTATGCGCTGCTAGAACTTTTCTTGAGAAACAGTCGCCGCGTGTTTAGCTGTGGCATGATTTTAGAACATCTCTGGTCCTATGAAGATACTCCAGGTGAAGAAGCGGTTCGCACTCATATCAAAGGGTTACGACAGAAACTAAAAGCTGTGGGAGCATCTGGGGATTTAATTGAAACAGTTTATGGCATTGGCTATCGACTTAAACAACCAGTCCACATAAAGCAGGCAAAAGATGGACATGACCAGAAGGAGGGTTTCTCTCTGGAAAAAACTGTCCGTTCCGTTGAAGCTACGCAAATGGGCACACAGAGTCCTTCTCCTGTTAGAGAGGCTGCACAAACGGACACGATATGCGAAGAGGAAGGCGCATTGCAAGGAGAGGAGACTAGCGTGCAATTGTCCGTTGACACGGGGAAGCAGCGCGTTGCCCAAAAAAGTTGTAACGAGGGTTTTCCTCCGGGTAAAGTTGGGAGCGTTCCCCCAAGTGTACAAACTGCCATGACACAGGGAAAAGACGCGGAGGATGAAGAAAAACTCCCTGTCTTATCTGGGCAGCAAATACTCTCAGGAGTTGCTGGAGTTTGGAACAGATTTAAAGGACGGGTTGATGAACAGGTGACACTACTTGAGAATACTGCTGTTGCTTTAACCCAAAAAGCTCTGACTCAAAAACTCCGTAAGCAAGCACAACAAGAAGCTCACACACTGGCTGGCTCATTGGGTACTTTTGGCTTTTGTCTCGGCTCAAAGGTGGCAAAAGAAATAGAGCAATTACTGAAATCCAGTAAAGCATTAACGACAGATGAAACAAACAAGTTGTGTCGTTTGGTCAAGCAATTGCGTCAGGAAATTGAGCAAAACCACAACGAAACTGTCTCTTCATCAACTAGTGATGAGTCTCCTTTGCTGTTAGTGGTTGACCGTAATGCCCATCGGCAAGAGGCTCCACATTTACCTATTCTTGCTGAACAAATCGAAAAAGAATCTACAGCCTGGGGTTTAAAAGTTGCGATCGCCACTAGTATTGAACAAGCAAGACATCATCTCTATCATCAACCTCCTAGTGTTGTACTCATTGACCCCACTACTTTCCCAGATCAAGAAGACAGCTTCAGCTTCTTAGCAGAATTAAACCAATGCAAACCACCAGTACCAGTGTTTGTTTTTACAGAAAAAAGCGATTTTGCAAATCGTTTACAAGTTGCTCGCAGTGGTACGCATTCCTTTCTGCAAAAGCCTATGCCCATCCCCCAGGTCTTAGAGGCGATCGCACAAGTCTTACAAGATGCTCCGCAAGCAGAAGCCCATGTATTGCTTGTTGACGATGACCCTAAAATAGGAGCAGTGTTACAAAGTTTACTTGGTCCCTGGGGAATTAAAGTGACAACTCTCCAAAATCCGCAACGTTTCTGGGAAACTTTAGAAGCTGTTAAGCCAGATTTGCTCATTTTAGATGTAGAAATTCCTGAGGTTAGTGGTATAGAAATTTGCCAAGTCGTTCGCAATGACCCGCACTGGAGTGAATTACCAATTCTGTTTTTAACAGTTCACAGTGATGCAAATATCGTCAATCAGGTGTTTGCAGTAGGTGCAGATGATTTTGTCAGCAAGCCGATCATTGGTCCAGAACTGGTGACTCGTATTATTAATCGGCTTGAGAGGATAAAACTGCGGCAGCGTATTACTCACCAAGCTAAATCAGACTTGAATGAGTATCAAAGGACACAAGAAGAACTACGAAACTCTCAAGCCCGTTTTGCTGGTATTGTATCAATTGCAGATGATGCAATTATTTCGATTGATAGCAAACAATGTATTAGTTTGTTTAATCAAGGAGCCGAGAAAATTTTTGGCTACTCGGCAGATGAAATTCTTGGACAACCCTTAGACATACTATTGCCATTGCGATACACTCAATCGCATCGTCAGTATGTAGCTGATTTTGGTCAATCTGCAAAAGTTGCTCGGAAGATGGGAGAACGCCGCGAGATTTATGGTCGTCGAAAAGACGGTACAGAATTTCCCGCAGAAGCTTCCATTTCCAAGTTAAAACTTGGGGAAGAATTTGTATACACTGTTTACTTGCATGACATTAGTGATCGCAAACAAGTCGAACAGATGAAGGACGAGTTTGTTTCTGTCGTCAGTCACGAACTCCGCACACCCCTAACTTCCATTCATGGCTCTTTGGGAATGCTTGCAAGCGGTTTGATTAAACCTGACTCAGCACAGGGAAAACGCCTGCTACAAATTGCAGTAGACAGTACTGAACGCTTAGTCAGATTGATCAACGATATTCTCGACATCGAGCGCATTGAATCTGGCAAAGTGAAGATGGAAAAACAAATGTGCAATGTGACTGATGTGATTGCACAAGCAGTGAATGTGATGCAGCCTCTCGCCAACAAAGCCGGAATCACTCTGGCTGTTTCTAGTTTATCCCAACAGTTCTGGGTAGATCAGGACCGCATTGTCCAGACTCTGACTAACCTCTTAAGTAATGCCATCAAATTTTCGCCTGTTGGTTCTACCGTCTGGTTAACTGCCGAAATTCAACAAGACACGGCGGAAACATTGTCCCTCTCCCCATCTGCTGCTATATTATTCACAATTCGTGATCAAGGGCGTGGTATTCCAGCTAATAAAATCAATAGTATTTTTGAACGCTTTCAACAAGTTGACTCTTCAGATTCCCGCAATCATGATGGTACTGGTTTAGGGTTAGCAATTTGCAAGAGCATTGTACAACAACATGGCGGACGCATTTGGGTTGAAAGTGTTCTTGGAGAAGGTAGCACCTTTTACTTTACTGTACCTCATCTGCCTCATTTGCCTCATTTGCCTCATCTACCTCAGCTGCCTTTGGTGCTAGTTTGTGACGACGATGCTGAAATCCTGACAAAACTCCAAGATTTATTAGAAAATCAGGGTTATCGTGTCATCACTGTGGCTTCTGGAGAAGCAGCGATCGCCGTTGCTGCTACCGAACATCCAGATGTGATTTTACTGGATCTGCTTATGCCTGGGATGAATGGTTGGGAAACTATGGCTGTTTTAAAAGAACAGGTAGATACTCAGAATATTCCAATTATCATTTGCAGTGTCTGCTCACCCACTCATAGTAGCCAAAAGAATACAGACTTTGTTGATTGGGTGAGCAAGCCCTTGGAGGAAAGCTCGTTGTTTGAGTCTCTCACACAAGTGCTGAAAAATACTTCAAAACGAGTTCGTGTTTTGCTTGTTGAGGATGACACCGATTTGGCAGAAGTTTTGGTAATGTTATTTGAACATCATGGCATTGAAACGTTTGTTGCGAAAACCGGGAAAGAGGCAATTCGCCTTAGTCAAGAAGTCAATCCCGATATGCTCATCCTTGACTTAGTTCTACCTGAATTGGATGGGTTTGCTGTAGTGGAATGGTTGCAACAGCATAATCGACTGAATACAATTCCTCTGATGATTTACTCCGCAAAAGAATTAGACGAATCTGAAAGAACGCGACTCAAATTAGGGCACACAGAATTTCTTAAAAAAGGGCAAGTTACAGCTCAGGAATTTGAACAGCGTGTCATGAATTTACTTCAGCGGATGACTCATAATTCTAAACAGGATGGTAGTAATGGCAATCAAGCGAATTTTGGTGGTTGATAACGAGCAGTATATTCAAGAAGTGACCAAGATTTGCTTGGAAACGGTAGCAGGTTGGGAAGTGCTGACAGCAGCGTCTGGCAAAGAAGGCATCACCAAAGCCGAAAATTTCCAACCAAATGCGATTCTACTAGATGTGATGATGCCAGATATGGATGGTCTGACAACCTTTCAAAAGCTCCAGGCAAATCCTGCAACTCAAGCTATTCCAGTCATTTTGTTAACAGCAAAGATACAATCTTCAGACCGACGTCGCTATGCTCAAATGGGAATAAGAGCAGCGATCGCCAAACCCTTTAATCCTCTGGAACTTGCAAATCAAGTCGCTAATGCCTTGGGTTGGACCTTCTAAGCAATTGTAAAGGGAAAATTTTCACCGATGGTTTGACTTTTGCTGCTGCAGAGCTGTACGCATTGCTTCTCGACCAAGCATAAACATCCCTGCTACGCCCAAACAGACAAACCAGACATACTGATACCAATATTTTCCAATTTGCTGTACTGTACTCAGTTGTGGATGCAGTGTATTCAGGTACAGCAACAGCACAGCTATCATCAAAGCCCCAAACCCCACAAAACTCAAACCAACTCCAATGCGTGCAGGTCGAAGCTCCCAGTCGCTAATCTTGTCTAGCTCAACCTCGGCTAACTCCTTCAAAGAGTCCTCTGCTACAGACGAAGCAGCTTCCACACGCCTAGCCACCTGTGGGGACAAAATTGGCACAATGGTTGCTACTGTAGGACGTCGCAACAAAGCTTCAGTATCTCGTAGCAATTCCAGAGACTTACGAGAAACCGATGGCTGAGCAAATTCTACTTTTTGTGAAGCAGTTCGGGTGGTGGTTTGGGGTTCAAAGTCCATGGTAGTCTTTATAAGCAGCTAGCAGACATTGAAGCAAATAAAAAAATTTACTTTTTTACTTTATTCTACAAAGCGCTACAAGAATGAGAGGCGTTGTTGAATAGAGAGATGACGAACTTACATCGGTTCCCAGTAACTATTGGAGTCTGGATGGCTGTCATAATGTTCCATCGCCGTTTTTAGATCTGCAATGTGTCGATATGCCCACTCACCCAAGACTGCCAATGGCTCAACTAATGAAGTCCCCAGTGGAGTGAGTGAATATTCTACTCTTGGAGGAACGGTTGGGTACACCTCTCTCTCTATTAACCCGTACCGCTCTAAATTCCGCAGGTTTTGAATCAGCATTTTGGGCGATATACCGACAACTTGTTGCTTAAGTTCGCTATATCGCTTTTTGCCTTGGGTTAGAGCATAGACAATCAAAATTGTCCATTTATTGGCGATGCATTCAAGAACTTGATGCCCGGCGCAGCTTGTATCAAACAGATTCATCTTGGCAATCCGCTCAAGTGCTGGCTGAGGCAAGTAGCTCAATTGAGAACTGTTGAAATCATGATTTAGAGCCATGTTTACCAATAAGTAACTATTGCACTTTGCTGTAAATCCTTACAAGCAGCAGTACTGCGATCGTAGTTTATGAATGTCAGTTTTTACAGGAGAGCAAAATTATGAAAGCTCTAGTGATTGAACAATTTGGCAGTTCCAGCGCGTTCAAGCAAACCGATATCACGACTCCAGAGGTTCTTCCGCATCACGTCCTAATTCAAGTAGCTGCGACGAGCGTCAATCCTGTTGATTATAAAATTAGACAAGGTATTGTGGCAGATATTGCCCCCAGTTTTCCAGCCGTTTTGCATGCAGATGTGGCAGGAACGATCGCAGCAGTTGGAGCCGGCGTCAATCAGTTTAAAGTTGGGGATGAAGTGTACGCATGTGCGGGTGGTGTCAAAGGAATGGGGGGCGCGTTAGCCGAGTATATGCTAGCTGATGCCCACTTGGTTGCCCATAAACCAGAGTCACTCACGATGGCAGAGGCGGCGGCACTTCCCTTGGTTTCAATCACAGCCTGGGAAGGACTGATTGATCGCGCCAAAGTTCAGCCAGGACAAAAAGTGTTGGTGTACGGAGCAACTGGAGGAGTGGGACACATTGGAGTCCAACTGGCGAAGTGGGCAGGGGCAGAAGTCTATGCCCTGGTTTCCAGTGAAGAGAAAGCAGTGATAGCCCACAGCTTGGGAGCGGATATCACCATCAACTACCGCCATCAGCCTGTTGAGGAATTCGTGGTAGAACATACGGATGGTCAAGGTTTTGACGTAGTTTTTGATACAATAGGCAACGACAATCTTCAGAATGCTTTCAAAGCCGCAAAATTAAATGGAATCGTCGTGTCGATCATTTCTCTATCTCAGCAAGACTTGACCTTACTTCATACAAAAGGGCTAACTCTGCATCTAGTTTTCATGTTGATTCCCATGCTGTTTGGTGTGAATCGTGCTCATCATGGAGAAATTTTGTCGAAACTGGCTCAAATGGTAGATGACGGCAAGATACGCCCTCTGCTCGATTCTAAAACCTTCAGCATGACTGAAATTGCTTCTGCCCATCAATATGCTGAGTCAGGTCAAGCAATTGGCAAGGTTGTGCTGACACAATCATTTCATCTTTAAGTCGCAGCTTCACACTATGAATGGAACAAACAAGTCAGATCCTCTTTTCTTCTGCCCTCTGTTTCTTGTAAAGTTATCAAACTTGTGACTCTAACCAGCCTCTAATATGTCATTCCCAGGTTTTACCTGGGAATGAGTCAAGAACCAGTTAAGAAAAACTGACGCTGGCAAATACCTCAAGTATTTGCCTTTTGCAACTCATCGAGTCGTGCTAGAACTTCTTTACTATGTATGCCTGGATTGACTTTAACAAAAGTCTCACGCAGGATACCGTTTGGGTCAATGATAAAGCTGTGGCGTACAGAAATAAAGCTCATCCAAGAACCATACGCTTTACTTACTGCACCAGTGGTATCAGCTAACAAGGGGAATTTTAGCCCTTCTGAATCGCAAAATTCAGCGTGGGAATCAACATCGTCAGCACTGACGCCAACAATTTCAGCATTTCTTTCTATGTATTTAGGCAAGTCCTGCTGAAAGCGACGGGCTTCTATGGTACAACCAGAGGTAAAGTCTTTAGGATAAAAGTAGAGGACTACCCACTTACCACGTAAGTCAGAGAGGGAAAGTTTACCATTGCCGATGTTGGTTGGCAAAGTAAAGTCTGGCGCCAGTTGATTTAATGGAGGAAGTTTGCCACCAAGCGCATCAGCCGCTGGGGCAAAATTAAACCAACTGATAACAGCCAGACAGCTGACAAATAATATGCTCAAAAAAGTGCGACGGGAAGTCATTATTTATGTAGACCAGAAATACAACTTAAAATAAGTTTACAATTCTTGGTCGCCATTCTCAGATTCTTGAGATTCTAAAGCAGTTTCCACACTTTCGACATACTGGCTGTCAAGGAGAAAAGCTCCCCGCGCAAAACGAATCCCCCAATATCCACCAGGACGGCGGTCAATGACTATACCTTCATCCCCAATGTGAATGACATCAGGGGGGCGCAGCATAGGCATGGGTTCAGCTGTTTTTACGTAGGGTGGTAGCGCTACCACCCGGACCTTGCTACCAATGGAAAATTCTTTGGACATGATTAGGGAATTTTAGATTTTAGACTTTAGAATTAATCTAGAATCTAAAATCCAAAATTCAAAATTTCTAGAGAGCTTGCCACATTTTTTCATGGCAAAACTCCCTTCTTGCTTAGCAGTCTATCGGATCACAATTAATTAGCCAGTAAGCTAATCGTCATTCATTTTCTTAAAGTGAAATTCTTGCAGTCAAAACTGGAATGAGATTATCGACGAGCACTACGAGAAGTTGAGAGTGCTTCTTGAAGTAACTGTGGCGAGCACTGCTCGAGCTTTTGAACTGTCTGCTCTTCTTGCTGCAAGTTTTGCCGTAGCAGTTCCACAACTTGGTTCTGACCCATCTGCTCAGCAACCTGAATCAAGCAACGATAGGAGATAACTTCTAAGTGTTCAACCTTAGCCTGCTCTCCTGCGATGGTCAGTTCTAAAAGACTAGGAGTTTCGGCACTCAGCAGCATTTCCTTTTGCCCGTCGCTAACGGCACCAGCCGCCACATCGCAATTGACTCGCGTTGGTTGCTGCCCAATAGCGCTGAACACTTGCTCCAGGTTCTTAATTTGCTGTTGAGTTTCCCGAATATGCGTTTCAAACAGTGATTTCAACTGGTTATTTTGGATATGCGGTAATGTTAGCTGTAGCGCTTCCAAAAAGCGAATTTCAGCATCATACATACCAGCAGTATCGTACAAGAACTTATCTTCTAGGTTTGTAATCTTTGCTATTGCTAAAGGTGCTGGACGCTCTTGTGCTGTAACCATTGTGATTCTCCTGAAAAGTTTACGCTGTACTTTACAGCCCTACCTTCAACCTACCTCTGCACTATCTGCGGCTCCTCTTACCTCAGAGACAGATAGTTGTAAAAAAAATATGTTATTTCTAATACAATATCTAAGTACTCAGAGTACTCAGTTAATATCTCTACTCATAAAAAATATTTTTTTACTTATTTATCTTGTTTTTCTTGAGTTAAACCAATGAATTTGATAGAAGAATTAGAGCTAATTCATACTAAAAATACATCTGTAATTTTTTTGTTCCTATATGATTTTGTGTCACTTCACTAGATATGATCTGACACCACGATTTCTGACTGAATTGACTGCTCAACAATGTCAGCAGCTCGTTTTACTCCGCCTGCTTCTAAAAGCGATCGCTTGATCCTCAATGCATTATTCAAGTAAAAATCTTCTGTTAGCACTCGCTGAATTGCTGCTTGCAACTTGGAGATACTCAGGCGAGTTAAAGGAATAACTTCCCCGGTACCTGTCCATTTAATTCGCGCTGCGTTTCCTGGCTGTTCATAGGTGATGGGAATAGCAATCAGAGGGACTCCGTAGCTGAGAGAATCAAGTACAGTGTTCAGACCCCCATGGGTAATAGTTAATTTAGCTTTAGCAATCACTTCCATCTGAGGGGCGTACTGTACCACCAATGGATAACCAGGAAGTCTTTGAAGTCCCTGTGTATTTAATGTACTCCCAAGAGTGATCACCAGTTGCACATCTAGCGCTTGGCAAGCAGCGGCGATGCATTCAAAAATTTCCTGCTTAGTGTTTTGCATACTGCCAAGGGAGGCATAGATTAAGGGTTGCCCGGTTAACCGTTCAAAGGGAAAGGGAACGTTATACGGAGATAGATTACGTAATGGTCCAGTGTAATAAAAGTGCTTTGGTAAATGAGCACAGGGGAAATCAAAAGCAGCAGACTGTTGGCTGATTTGGGCAAGTCGAGAACGGGAAGCGTATAGCCTAGGATTAGTTGGTAACTTCCATTTTTGACGATACTCATTCAGGACTTGTAGAATTGGTTGGCTACTGCAGTCTAATATGTAATAGGTAACGTGATTACGTAAACGTGCCCACCAAGTGTTTTGGTAACTCCAAGGAGTGAAGAACGGAGGAACATCAGCACTGCGGTGGATTGCTTGCGCATTGCATACACTGATGAAAGGAATATTGAGAAGTTCAGCGATCGCTTCACCAGCTGGTTCCATTTGATCTACCAGCAATGCTTCAATTCCTGCGGCTTCAATAGCAGCAGGCGTATCTTGGCAGATGATAGCTGTCATACGTTGGCAAAAGTTTAGTGAATAACGTAACGCTGGTATACCGCTTAATTGACCTAACTGGGCTAAAGTTTCAGCAAGTTCGCCTGGTTGATAAATAGATTGCCCAATCGGGTAAAAGTTTAGCCCTTCTGATAGTATTTTGGGTTCTAAATCAGAGATTTGCAGAAAAGTGACGCGATGTCCACGCGATGGGCAAAGGCGGGGCTTTGGCGATCGCACAGAGCACTGCACCGGAGGTGAACGCAACTCTCTTCCCAAAGCTGCCAAGGGATTCAAGTGACCAGAAAAAGGCGGGCAAATGACACCAAAGTGAGTCATACTTAAATTATTAGTAATTTTTAATTAAGTTGAAAATTAAAAATTACACTTGAGCAAATATGAATTTTATTTGCTCAATAAATTAATTTATTTATTCTCTATATTTATCTCTATATTTATATGATTAGTCAATTCATATAATCAGAACCTCATCCTAATGGCTTGTTTAACTGTGGCTTAAACAGTACTTTTGTATGAATTTATCAAATATGCTCGGAATCCCATGCCAAAGCAAAGATGGGAGATGCATATTATTAGTACTCCGCTCCTTGTAGAGTCAAACTTAAGTTTGCTTGTGCTTGGAAATACAAAATATTTTTACTATTTAATATTATTTTTACTGTTAAAGAATATAAAAATGTCTTCCTAAGATCCCCTTAAGCAACCTCAACGTACTTTGTCTTGATAGTTTTGAAAAAGCTTAAAAACCTTGTTATCAAGTGCCGTGGAGAGTTTTGAAGCAATAACACTGCTTGAAACCCAGTTAAAAGGTTGTGGTAAACCAAAATTTTGCCAAGCAATAGTCTCTATTGTTATACCTGGGTTTTCAACCTCTTGTGCGACGAGAACCTTTCCAGAAATACGATGATGGGTAATATTGTGTGAAAATTTGCTTGGCAGTTCAAAAAGTTGAAGATGTTGCAGAGATTGAAGAACCTCTTTGGCTTGCGATATTTCTATGGCAGGAATTAATGGAAAACCGACAGTATTTGAGAGAAATCCTTTTGTTCTGTTGACAATAGCGAGTGTACCCGTTGCCTTTCTCCAAACAAGCAAAGCAAATAACTCCACATCTACCACCTCACGCCGTGGTTTTTTGGGAGGACAGATTTCAATGCAATTTCTTGCAAAAGCTAAGCACTGTTCTTGTAATGGACACAAAAGGCACAAAGGTTTCGATTTACGACAGACAGTTGCACCTAACTCCATCATTGCTTGGTTAAAGTCACCAGGACGTTCATCAGGAATCATCTGAGTCACATGAGTTTGAATGGCTGATTGCCCAGAAGAACTCCACACATCTTCCGACAAGGCTAGCAAACGGCTGACAACCCTCACAATATTGCCGTCAACGCAGGCGACTTTTTCATTGAAGCAAATACTTGCAATAACAGACGCTGTGTAAGGTCCGCAGCCAGGAATTTGAAGCCACTCACGGTATGATTGAGGAAAGTGACCATCAAGCTGCTCAACTATATAATTTGCACCTTTGTTTAGGTTACGAGCACGAGCATAATAGCCTAACCCTGACCAAAGTTGGCGTAGTTTCTCTTCATCACAAGCTGCAAGGTGGTAAACAGTAGGAAGGTGCTTGACAAATTCTGAGAATTTTGGCACGACCACAGCCAGAGTTGTTTGTTGACTCATAACTTCGCAGACCCAGGTATGATAAATGTTTATTTCTTGACGCCAAGGCAATGGTCTGTGATGATGGTCGTACCATGTCAGTAGTTTCTCAGCACATTGATTCACTATTCAACCTCAGTTCAGTCCAAGATAAATCCTAGCAGCATATCTTCTTCTGATAACCCTATTGTTTTGCGCAAGGGTTTTCATACCAAATTGAGATTGCTAATATTGTTTGATTAAGTCTCTTAGAACTGAACTTAAGATGAACTCGGGTTGTATGTTGATTTTTCTCTTCAAAGAATCCTCTCAACAAGTTTTCGTAATATCTCTATCTGTTGGAGGTTGAAGTGATATTCTAATAACCACTTTAATGTCAGTATCAGTTGCTTCCGTAATTTCAGCTACCTCACCAAGCCATTCGTGATCTTTGAGATTAATGTCAGTGATGCAAAGAAGATGACCAACCCCAAATAACGATTGAGTTTCTATCTCTTGTGGATCGTTCAGAGAATCATTACAGTGATCAGTATTCGGAAGTTTATTATGAGAATGATTGCTTACCTGAAAGTGTTCTAGGGTTCTTGTTTCTTTGTTTAGTAGCTTCTCGTTCGATTGTTCCGTGATATTGTCAATTTGAGTATCTAACGCTGATGACACTTGAAGTTGCTCAGTAGGATTAGATGTTTCTTGGATTGTACTTTCAGTCGTGACGCCAATGGCAGTCGTGACAGCCATGGTGTCGTAACTAGAACTTCTAAATTTGGTGACTTCTTTGTGTTTCTTGGTAATTGCCTTGACTTTAGCGTGAGTAATGACTTCTCCCTGTCTAGCACGTTTGAGAGCTTCCTGACGAACGACTTCAGGAGTGGATGGAGATGCTAAAACATAAAGTGCTGAAGTATCGATAGACAAATCTGTGAAATTTACAGATTGGAATTGTCGAGTAACTTGCATGAACTTTCTAGCTGTCCACTGTCCCCAATTAAACTCAGCTTGTAACCAATTCTCAAAATGTCCATGTCCCAATTGTTCTTTAGCCTCCAGCAGCTTCTGTCCAATATTGACAATATCCTGCGCTGTTCGTCTGATCAAACTCTTGATTTCTTGAGTATGCTGTTGAAGAAAGATTTTCGTTCTCTGATCGAGAATTGAATAGTCAAAACCTTTTTCTTCTTCATTAGGCATTTGTTTGATTGGACAAGGTAGTGCTTGATTGAGAGACATAATTAGTCAACCTTTGTGAGATGCAAACCAACCGATAGATGCTCATGAGTTTTTTTATCCCAATTTTTTGAATCAGGATTTTGCTCTTCTTTTTTCACTTCTTTAAAAGAAAATAACAACCCTTAATTCAGAGATTTTGGACTCATGATTTAGAGTACAATATTCATTCTCAGTACGTAATCCAAACTCTCCAAATGAGAAGGAATTCAGAAGGGCACTTTTTTCCTTAGAGTGACAGAAGAGGGTTTGAACTCGTAAAAATATTTAACCATCTAAAGTAAAACTATCAAAATGCCCTTTCTTCTTGAATTCAGGACGCTTGGCTAGAATAAGGGATCTTTATGTGCAATTTTTTCTAATTTTGTCTAATTACATTCAATCTGCCATAGCTTTTTTTCTGTCATTTTTATGCGCTGAGCACAACTCGTCATTAATGGATGAAACAAACAAAATATCGAAAAATTTGGAGAATTTTAAGATGGCTCATGAGCGACTAGCTAAACATAATGCCATTCTTTATTGAAGAATCGACTAAAAAAACAAGGGAGAAGAAGAGGGGGAGCTCGCTGAGCCCTGCGGGCACGCTACGCAAACGCTTGGGAGCACCCGAGAGGGGGAGAAGCATTAATGTTCATTAACTCTTTTCTCCCTTGCTCAGGTGCTCCCTTGCTTCTTGCTCAAAGTCGAGTTTAGAAAATATCAGCCGGATCGGCTTGCTGTAATTTCCGCATAGCGATCGCTCCTGCCCCAACACACATGACGCTGGTTAATATCAGCACTAATGTTGCGCGAGAGGCTTTCATGGCGATCGGTAAAAATGTTGCGGACTTTGCAAGAGCGTAAAGTCCACTTGAAAGCAAAAACCCTGGCACAAAGCCCAAAACGGCTAAAAGAAGAGCCTCTTGAACGAGAACCCCGATGAAATAGGTATTACTGTATCCCATTGCCTTGAGAGT
Organism: Nostocales cyanobacterium HT-58-2; assembly: GCA_002163975.1. Classification (GTDB taxonomy): domain Bacteria; phylum Cyanobacteriota; class Cyanobacteriia; order Cyanobacteriales; family Nostocaceae; genus HT-58-2. Next base: position 3,003,447 of record CP019636.1, read on the forward strand.
AGCGTATTCTGGCAAATGATCGGAAACATCTGTGTAAAGGATTTGATAGACAATCACTGTTCCGACCAAAAACCCGATCGCCACACCAAAGCCAAAGATATAGCCAATGGGAGAACCTGTTTGCCAATATCCACGTTCACGATCAGTGAATTCATCGAGGGTTAGCACTAGCAAATTATTTGGCAGGATTGCTCGCAAATCTGCCTGGACTTGCTTAATTCTTGCGTTTGGTTCTGTTTTAATGATACCTACATCAATTTCGTTGGCTTGACGCTGGGTAAAAAGTCGTAAAAAAGTAGAATCACTCGTGACGAGATTGCCCGCAGCAGAAAAGGAGACACCAAGCGTAAATAATCCAACAACCTGAACTTCAAAATCATTAACCTGAACAGAAAGTGAATTTTCCTTTTTTAGCAAGTTAGGAACATCCCCAAGTTGAGGAAGTGCTCCAGCTTGGTCAAACAATGCTCGATTTAATAACTTAAGCTCATCCAAGTGTTGATTGACTTCTGGCAAGTCAAATGCTGGTTGACTCGGATCAATCCCGTAGACGAAGATTTGGCGACTGGCTTTGTTGTCAGGATTTCGCCAATTTGCTTGACCAACATACAGCGAGCCAACAGACGCTACACCGTTTATGCCTGCTGCCTGATAGAGATTGTCTCTTGAGAAACTTTTGATTGAGCCAAGGTTATCAGACAATTTATCGACTAAAAATAAATCTCCTTGAATTGTTGTATAAGGGCGCAATTGCGAATCAATCAGTGCATCCTTCAATCCAAGTTGGATAAACATGAGCAAATCTGCAAACGTAATTCCTGCTATAGCAACTAACAGACGTGCTTTCTGGCGACTCATTTGCAGCCAAGCCAGTGGGGTTTTACGAAATAATTTACGAAACATAAATTTATTGATATTGAAGTGTCTTCTGCTGACGACTGTAAGTTGATGGCACATCCGGTTGAATAGCAACCTGGACTTGTAAATTGGTCAAATTAGCGACTCGCTGGCTCTCTTCTGGAGGAAGTTGAATCCTCACTTCAATAACTCTGCGATCAAGATTTTCTCCGGGTTGACCACTGGTAATTTCTTGTTTGGTCACTTGTAACCCAATAAAACTAACAGTTCCACGCAGTTGTCCAGGAAATGATGCACTGGTGATGACGGCTGGTTTTCCTAGGCGAATTTTCCCAATGTCAGTTTGATAGACCTCTGCCACAACTTGCATTTGGTCAGTTTGTCCTAAGTCAACAATGCCTTTAGAGCCAACAACTTCTCCTGGTTTGGCGTAAATATCGAGAATACGACCTGCTCTTGGTGCGCGGATATAGACGTCATCCAAGGCAGCTTGAGCTTTTTTGGCTGCTGATTTCGCCTGTTCTACTTTAGCTTGAGCAACTTGTATATCAACCGGACGCACCTCTGCAATCTTATTTAGGTTAGCTTGAGCTTGTTTTATTTGGGCACGAATTGTCTCTGCACTCCGATTTTGCTGAGCTTGAGCTTCCTTGAGTTGTGCTTGTGCTGTTTCCAGAGCTAGACGCTTACTGTCTAGCTCTACAGCAGAAGTTGCTCCTTCTTTATATAGCGAAAAATAGCGGTTGTAGTCAGCATTGGTGGTTCTTACTTCTGCTTGCCAACGAGTGATAGTAGCTTGTTGAGTGACAATTTCGCCTTTTAACTGCTCCTGAAGACGAACAATTTCAGCTTTTTGAGCTGCAATCTCCCCAAATTTGGCACCAGCTTTTACCTTTGCTAGCTCTGAGAGTGATACCTGGACTTGTGCTTGCGCTTCGAGTAAGGCAGTTTGCATACGTGCTTGTGCATCCATAATTGCAATCACCTGACCTGCTTGAGTGCGATCGCCCCGTTGTACCAGCAGTTTTGTGACACGGTCATTGCTAAGAGTAGCAGGCACAGAAACTTTAATAACTTCTGTTGCTGGTTCTAGTCGTCCTAGTGCTGTGATTTGCCGAACGATGGGAGCAGCTTTTACTTCTTGAATTGGTTGACTAGTCTGTTTTGATTGGGAAAGACCATAGAAAACGATTGTGCCTGACATGGTAGTGGCAGCAACAATCAAGGCAAGCGTCCATCGGTTCATGTCGAGTCCTGTGTGGAGTAATTGGCGTTGCAAAAGATGAAGTATGAATTGAGATCAACTGGTTTTATGAATGGGGATGACCAAATTGATAATAAAACTTATATAGTTATACACTGATATAGCCATCTAGATGTATGCAACAGCTATTTTAAACATTATCGAGCTTGACTACATGAACGAACCTTCTGTTATTTTCAATCTGTAGAGATATTGAAACTATACTGGTCGTTTGCTTTTCATTACCTGAAACATCGTTCATCAAAGGCGGTGTGTTCCGCACAATGCCACTGTTCACCGAAATTCTAGATGAATTGAGCAATGCCCAAATCTGTGAAATTCACAGATTTGTTTATAGGTGCTTCAGCCCTTTATTTTTTTGCAGCTCCATCCACTCCTAAGGTTGTTTGTCGTTCTGGTAAATCGAGTTAATGATAGCATCCATGCAAGACTTGTAAAAATTGAGATATCGAAAAGTACTATGTTTTCATAATGATGATTCCACGTCTTATTCTAACTGGTAATCACACAGACAACAGGGAAACAATAGCAAAATTTTCCTATCTCTACCCCTCTCCTAAAAATTATTCTCTTTTGTTAAAACAGGGTATTAGTATAGTAATTTGGTTAATATGCTTACTAATGTGTCAGTCTAAAAAAATAAACAATGTCTGTAGACAGATGACTAACCTTGTGTTTTAATGTTAATCGATAGCTTCCTTTGAAAGTTAGACAGTTACAACTATCTATCAAACTGTTAACAGATCATCGCGAAGTGCTCTAACAATTTTGAAATTGCACAATTAAGTATCAATAGACAAAATGTAGGATGGGCATTACCCACTAATGTTGTTAATCGTTCGCAATGCCTATCCCACGGGATGTTCAAAATCATCCTACAGACATTAGACAAACATCAAAGTTTAAAATTCTGTTGAATCAGAGCATTTTTTAATGACAATATCAAATCGGAACAGTCCTAGTCAGTCTTAGACAAAATTAAAAGAGACTACATCAATAGAATAGGTAGGATTGTGTCCATATAGTCGGCATCCTGTCAATGCGTCAGTCCTAGCAAATTACAACAAAAGTAGTTATTTACTTCTAGGGAGAATATAAAGCATGCTCCAAGTCATGGATACATCTGTGCAACAACAACAGAGCATACGCGAGACAATAAAAGAAGTTTTCAGACAAATGTTTGATAACGTCTGCCAGACTATTGAACAATTAGATGGTGGGAAACTTATCGAACAGAGCTGGAACCGTGACAAAAAAGGTATCTGGATAGCTGGCGAGAGTAGTGAGGACACAATATATATTGACCGTGCTTTGCACAATGGCAATGTTTTTGAAAAAGTGGGAATCAACTATGTGGCAATGGAGGGTAAATTACCTCCTGGAATGACTTTACACAAATCAGGAGCTCTTGCAACAAAAGAAACAGATCACATAAGTGACAACAAAAGTACCCCTTTCTTTGCCACAGGTAGCAGCTTTGTTATCCATCCTTATAATCCGATGGCACCTACCGCTCATGTAAACTACCGCTATTTCCAAATTGGTGATGGTACAGAGCCTGGTTACTGGTGGTTTGGCGGTGGTGCAGACCTCACACCAGCCTATCTTTTTGAGGAAGATGCGGTTCATTTTCATAGGGTGCATAAAGAAGTTTGCGACAAGCATGACCCCTCTTATTACCCACTTTTTAAAAAGGGGTGTGATGAGTACTTTCATTTGTCACATCGTGGTGAAAGCCGAGGTATTGGTGGAATTTTCTTTGACCACTTAAACGATCGCACTGTAGAAGAACTTCTTTCATTTGTTACAGACTGTACCAAGGCTTTTCTCCCTGCCTATATACCGATTGTGGAAAGACGCAAGGATATGGTCTTCACAGAAGAGAACAAATACTGGCAACATCTTGTTCGTGGACGATATGTGGAGTTTATCCTAACCTCGGATCGCGGTACTCGCTTTGGTCTAGCAAGCGGTATGGTTAATGCGCAGAGTGTGTTTAACTGTATGCCTCCTGCAGTCTGCTGGAAATATGACGACCAACCTGCTTCTGATAGCAATGAGGCAATGCTTAGAGAAGTCCTAAAAAATCCTCGAGAGTGGCTGTAAATTGTCGGATACTGAGACTTCTTGAGAATGATAGCAACAAGAATAGAAAAAAGTAAGTATAGACAATGAAATCGGCATTAGTGACATGAGGGGAGCATAAATGCTGAACATGAGGCTATCAAAAGACAAAAGTAGGTTCACAAATCGACTCAAAAACTCCAAAAAGCTGTTGCAGGGAATGAAAGACAACGTTATTGCTGAAAAGACAAAACAACACAGGCTTACGATGAGCGAACCTGAAATTGACATTGCATTGACTTGCTGTCATGTTTGCAGATATGCCCTTTTAGCACTCATTTTGCTTTACATGTACTCAAGCACATGAAGTTGACTGGCAGGCGTTGCTTGCTGTTTGTCATGGGTATAGAAAAAAGGAGAACAAAAAATGGAAAAGATGGGTGCAGGCGACTTACGAATGGAAGATCTCCTGAATATAAATGAATCAAAAGCTCTGAATTTGTTTCGGAATAGATTCATAAGATACAAGAAACTGGCAGCAGAAATGGGAGATGAAGCTGCTTTTGAAAAAATGATGGAAAAATATCCTGATCAGCAGAAGGCATTGATGGGTGCTTTCATTGATAATGCCACCTTAGCCGAAGGCTTCAAGAAACCTATTCCCCTACTGCGGATGATGGGCTTCGTCACAGAAATAGTAGATATTTCCCAGAACGAAGTAGACGCTACACTTGAAATTCAAAGGGTTTGTCCAGCTTTATCAATTGCTAAAGAGTATGGTTTTGAAACCCCTTGTTATCTCCTGTGTGAGATGGAACAAGAGGCAGCCAGAAGAGCTTTTCCTGGTATGAAGGCTTCAATTCTCAGTAAACAAGCTGAAGGTGCCTGCGTGTGTGTCTTTAAGTATGAAAGACCAGCGCAAACAGCGACAAAATCAGTCAAAAATACACCAACCATTTTCTCCCAAGTCCTTGGTCTAGTTCAAGCAGTTCCCGTCATGCTTCAAATTGGCTTGAAGATGCTCAAGATTCGTGTCTCAAAATTGAGTTGAAATGGTCGTTTTGGGCAATCCATACTTTATTGCTGTTGTCGGAGTGAATCGTTATGAACAGCATCATCTTGGATCTAAAACAGATCATTGAAGGTGAAGTTAGCGAAACAGAAGAAGATTTACTAGCAGTTTCTCAAGATTTTGGCGGTATCATTCAAAAACAGCCTCAAGTTGTTGTCCGTCCTCAAAGTTCCATTGATGTTGCTAAAGCAGTCAAGTATGCTGCCGATAAAGAGTTAACAATTTCTTCACGGGCTTCAGGGCATACCTTGAGTGGACAATCTTTGAATCAAGGCGGAATTCTCTTAGATATGAGGGGGCTCAATCAAATTCATGAGTTTCGCCCAGATTGCTTGTGGTTCAAAGCTGATGCTGGTGTGACTTGGAAACAGGTTGTTGATGTTTCGATACCTCATGGAGTAATTCCTCCTGTTTTGACGAATAACTTTGACGTCACCTTAGGAGGAACTCATTGTGCAGCTGGTGTAGGTGTAAACTCCTTTCGTTATGGAACTCAAGCTGACAATTGTCTGGGTTTGGAAGTTGTCACCGGAACTGGGGATGTAGTTTGGTGTACGCCAGAACAGAACAGCGAACTTTTTTATCACGTTCTTTGCGGTTATGGTCAGTTTGGCGTCATCACCCAGATACAACATCGGCTCAAACGATACCGACCTTTTACCCGCACCTATTTCCTTTGCTATGACGACCTAGATTTACTCTTGAATGACGAACGTCTCCTTGTATTGGAGGATCGTGTAGATTCGTTAGTATCTTTGTTTTCTCCATGTGTACTTGGAGTGTCGAGGACTGGAGAAAATGGCATAAGACCTCTGATTGAATGGTTTTACAGATTGCAGATTACCCTGGAAGTGGATTCTGTCAACGATATTCATGAAGAAGAACTTCTCTCAAGCTTGAATTTTTATCGTCATATATATACAGAAGACCTTAGCTTTGAGAAGTTTGTTCAACCATTAGTACAAGTCCCTCATCTTCCAGGGACTGCTAACCCTTGGATAGACGTGCTCTTGCCAGCTTCAGCAGCAAAAGAATATATCGAAACAGCGCTCAAGCGCATACCTTCTTTTATTGACTTCAGGAATACACCCGTGGGTTCCTTTTCTATGGTGACTCGCAATAGCAATATGCCTATGTTCCCTCTACCTGAAGAAGAATTTGTTATTGGGTTTGGAATGTATCCCACCGTTCCTAAGTCCCAGGTTCAACCTGTCGTAGAACAGTTAAATCAACTGACCGACCTAAGTTTACAAATGGGTGGCAAAAGGTATATAGCGAGTTGGGTAGAATTCGACCTTCCACGATGGCGGCTTCAATTTGGTGATCACTGGAGCAAAGTCAATGAGATGAAGAGGAAATATGACCCCAAGGGGATACTGCACCCTGGCTTTTTTCAGTATGAACAGCCTCACCAAACCAATTTGAGCAGTACTAAGACTTACACATTGACAAAGTAAACAAGATTAGAAAATAGAGTACTCATCATAGGACGACTTTTGAAATTTCCACGTCCTAAACAGTTTATTTGTCCACCTGACATTCATTGATAAATAGCACTACCATGAACAACATCAGCCGGAAACTTAGTCCTAGTGAAAAACTTTTTCATATCCCTCAAAATCCTGACGGAGCTATGATTATGGCATTTGTTGCTCGGATAGAAGGTGCAATAACACCCGATATTATGCAACAGGCTCTGCATTTTGTGCAAAAGCGTCATTTAACGCTTCAAATCCATATCGTTGAATTGCCAGATGGTTCTTATTTTCAATCACAAGGGACACCAGAAATTCCCTTACGTGTCATAGATAAACAATATGAGAATCAATGGATTGAAATTGCAGAAAATGAAATACACCAACCATTTCCAAATCCGTCTTTGTGGCTCGTTGTTTCGTTGTGTCTGCGAATATCTGTATGAGTTGATAATATGAGACAAGTGCAGCAAGTGCACAATTACGTGAAATTGCAGATAATGAAATACACCAACCATTTCCTGTCAGCGAAGGTCCTCTTTGTCGGGTAACTTTTGTTCGTTCTTCTGAAAGTCATGGTATCAGTGAAATTATAGTAGCAATGCATCATATTATCTGTGATGCAATATCAGGATTGCATTTTATCGACCATCTGTTGTCTTATTGTCAGAAAATTATGGCTGGCGAACAGATATCTGAAGTCGCTACAATGAAAACATTTCCAAGCTTTGAAGAGCTACTAAGTCACAGTTCTCTTAGTAACAATAATGTTGAGAAGGCTCCAGGAAACTTTCACCAAGCAATTCAACCACCGTTAATTACTGAGTTTTTCGAGTCTCAAACGTCCCTAAGCGAGCTTCATACCTATTTTTTAACGCGAAGTCTTAGTCAGGAGATGACTGTTAATTTGAAAAACCGTTGTAGACAAGAGGGAACAACGGTACATGGTGCTTTGTGTGCAGCAATGTTATTTGCAGCCGCAAAAATTGCTCATGTTGATACGCCAGTAAATTTGTCCTGCGCTTCAAGTGTCAGTTTACGAAAATATTGTGAACCTCAAGTACCAGACGACTACTTGGCTTGCGTATCAGATGCTATGTCATACACTCACACCTTGGAAAAAAATACCTCTTTCTGGGATTTAGCGCGAGAAACCAAATCAAAAATTATTGATGCTATTAACAGCAAAACATTTGTTAATAGTGCAGAAGAACAGTCTGAGGATGTTCCAGATTTTACTCAAAATGAGCAATTTAGAGAAATAATGCAACGACTCATGGGGCGATATGCTTCAGTATTTATTGCAAATCCTGGACAACTTAAAATTGCAGGTAAGTATGACGTAGTTAAAATTAAAGAGTTATACTTACCAATAGGCTTTCATCTAGCTGGTCCTTGTTTTGGACTCAAAGTAGTGACTTTACATGAACAGATGTTTTTTACTTTTTCTTATGTAGAACCTCTGATAAGTAAGAAAACATCAGAAATTTTTGCCGATTCTGTTATAGACATCATCCATCAAGCTTGTCTGCCTCAATCTTTTGATTTGAGTGAAATAAATAAGACAGAAAAAGAAAATGTTGATCTACTAAAAGCTTAATAATTCTCAAGTGAGATTTCAATTTTCCCCATTTCCCTAATTAGTCCTCATTACGGGTTAGCAAGAGGAAACAATCATGAATATCATAGTTGTGGGTCTGAGTCATAGGACAGCATCGGTAGAAATTCGGGAAAAGCTGAGCATTCCAGAAACAAAGGTTGAAAGTGCGATCGCCCACTTGCTTAAGCTACCCCATATCAAAGAAGTTGCAATTATTAGTACTTGTAACCGACTAGAAATTTATGCAGTTACTCAAGAAATTCAAGAGGGAGTAGAAGAAATTAGCCACTTTCTCTCAGAAGTTGGTCAAATTCCTCGCTATCAGCTGCAACAACACTTATTTATCCTACTCAATGAGGAAGCCATACGGCATCTGATTCGTGTTGCTGCTGGCTTAGAAAGCCTAGTACTGGGTGAAGGGCAAATTTCATGCCAAGTCAAACAAGCTCACAAATTGGCACAAACATATAAAGGTCTGGGAAAACTACTTGACCGCTTATTCAAATATGCACTCACTGCAAGTAAGCGAATCCGCACTGAAATTCATATTGGGACTGGTGCTGTTTCTATTAGTTCAGCAGCAGTAGAATTGGCTCAGACGAAAGTGCAAGATTTGGCAGATTACCGCATAACTATTATTGGTGCTGGTAAGATGGCGCGTTTGTTAATACGCCATCTCTTAGCCAAAGGTGCTGTCAAAATCTCGGTTGTCAATCGCTCTCAAACAGGAGCAGAAAAATTAGCCAGTGAGTTTCCAGATACTTCACTGCAACTGTATTCTCTCTCAGAAATGATGAGTGCGATCGCCCAATCAGATATTGTCTTTACTTGCACTGCTGCTACCGAACCCATTTTAGATCGGGTAAAATTAGAAACAATACTGCCAAAACATCAGTCCTTGATGCTATTTGATATTTCTGTGCCTCGCAACGTGAGTGCAGATGTCAGTGAGTTAGAAAAAACTGAGGTTTATAACGTAGACGACTTAAAAGCAGTCGTCGCCCAAAATCAAGAAACCCGTCGTCAAATGGCACAAAAAGCAGAAGTCTTCTTAACAGAAGAAGTAGAAGCCTTTATGTTGTGGTGGCAATCACTCGCATCTGTACCTATAATGAACTGCCTGCGAAATAAAGTAGAAAATATTCGCACACAAGAGGTAGAAAAAACATTATCGCATTTAGGGACTGAATTTGCCGAAAAGCATCAAGAAGCACTGGAAGTTTTAACCAGAGGCATTATTAATAAGATTCTCCACGAACCGACTGTGCAACTGCGAACACAGAGAGATATAGAAGCCCAACGCCTTGCTCTTGAAGTTTTACAATCGCTGTTTAACCTGGATCTTACAGAGCAATATAACTCTGTTAGTAAAACAGTATGAATCTAGGACAACGACAATAACTAAAAAAATTAGCGAGAGTTTATCAAAAAATAGGGAAGAAAAATCAAAACCAAGAAAAATATAACGATTGCAAGCCAAATTTGTGATAAGCGATCACTTGTTATTCAAAACTTTATAAAAACATTAGGAGTTAAGTATGTTAAAAAACTTTTGGTATGCTTGTGAATTTAGCACAGATGTGACTAACAAGCCCAAGCAAATCGTGATGTTAAATCAGAGATTTGTTCTTTACCGCAACTCCCAAGGACAAGCGATAGTACTCAAAGACCAATGTCCACATCGGGGTGCTGCCCTATCTTTAGGCTGGGTAGAAGACAATTGTATCCGTTGTCCCTATCATGGATGGAAATTTCAAGCTGATGGGAAATGTATTGATATTCCTGCTAATACATCTGAAACACCTATTCCCAAAAAAGCTCGCGTAGAGAGCTATCCAGTACAGGAAAAATATGGTTTTGTGTGGTTATTTTATGGGGATTTACCCGAAGCAGAACGTCCGCCAATTCCACCTCTTCCAGAATTTGAAGACCCGACTTTGCATCGTTCTTTCTTGGACTTTCAAGTCAATACTCATTATTCTCGCGTTTTAGAAAATTCTATTGATATATCTCATTTGCCCATAGTTCACGCTAATTCTTTTGGGGCGGGATTCCGAGAAAATCCCAGAGTAGAAGACTATGAAATTCAAGATGAAGGCTGGGGCGCAAGTGCCACAATTGCACACAAAAGTTATGCAAAGCCAAAAGGTTTGTTTAAGCACTTTGCCCGGCAAGAAAAATCAGATTTAAAGTCAAAACTTACCTTCTACTTACCCAACATTACTAAAGTTGAGAGTAACTCTGGTCATATCAGGATTATAAACTTTGCGATTCATTTTCCTGTTGATAACAATACAACCATAAGTAAGCGAATTCTTTTTCGCAGTTTCTTCCCCTACTCTTGGTTAGACAGTATATTCCTCAAGTATTACACCAAGATTTATGCAGAAGATAGCTTAGTGAGTGAGTCTCAATATCCTAGAGTAGTACCAGCTAACTTGTCTGATGAACTCCATGTTGCTTCTGATGCTTTGCAACTTGCTTATCGTAAGCTTCATCAAAAATATGTAGCTAAGGGCTGGAGTCTGGAGTCTGATCAAAGACAATCAGAAAATTTGAATGGGCATTCAGCGGTACCTTCTTCTACTTTATTGAATGTCTAGATTGACATTTCATACCAATTCTCTAAATAAAAGCTACACATTGTTTATAGTAGCGCTTAAGCGCAATGACAAACCTTCTTTCATCTGTAGCTACATTTTAGAGAAATGGTATTAGCTTTGAATGAACTTAGCATTCAATGACTAAGTTAACTTTACTAAAAATGTAGGAGATAGAAATGTTGAAGAACTTTTGGTACGCCTGTGAATTTAGCACAGAAGTAACTAACAAGCCCAAGCAAATCGTGATGTTAGATCAAAGATTTGTCCTTTACCGCGATTCTCAAGGACAAGTGGTAGCACTCAAAGACCAGTGTCCTCATCGAGGTGCTGCCCTTTCTTTGGGCTGGGTAGAAGATAATTGTATCCGTTGTCCGTATCATGGATGGAAATTTCAAGCTGATGGTAAATGCATTGACATTCCTGCCAATGCACCTGAAACGCCAATCCCTAAAAAAGCTCGTATACAAACTTACCCAGTGCAGGAAAAATATGGTTTTGTCTGGCTATTCTATGGGGACTTACCAGAAGCAGAACGCCACTCCCTGCCAACTCTGCCAGAGTACTTATTCTCAACTATGCGTCCTGTTTGCCATTCGGCTATAGAACCTGCTAACTATGCCCGGCTTATAGAAGCAAATATTGACTTTGCCCATGTCATCGCTATCCATAGGAAATCTTTTGGTCAGAGGGTTCCACTGGATAAAAGTATTAGATATCAAGTTGAGGAAGACGACTGGAGCGCAGTTGCTCAATTTACATATGATTCTTTAGGTAGCTCAAGAAGTGTGTTGAACTTCTTACTGGGTGGACGCCCACAGTTGACGGTAAGATTGAGCTTTTACCTGCCTAACGTTACCTTAGCTGAAATTAACGTAGGCGGAGATGGTAGGTTTGCTATCAAGTTCGGGATTTTAGTTGCCTTCTTTCCAATTGATGAAAACACGACTTCTGCCAAACGTGTTTTGTATCGCAATATGTTAAAACAACCTTGGCTCGATGGTTTGGTTCAAAAGCTCGACTATAAACTTGCTCACGAAGATACCGTCGTCGTCGAATCTTTAGACTCTCAAACAATGCCCAAAATATCAGAAGAACTTCACGTTGCAGCTGATGCTTTAGCTCTTGCTTATCGCAAGCTTCGGCAAAAGTATTTGGCAAAGGGTTGGGGTCTGGAGCCGTCTGAAAGCAAATCAGCTTATTCAAATGGACATTTCACACAACCATTAACTTCATTGCTGAGCTAAATTTTCTCTCACTGTAGGTTACGAACAGAGATTATAAGTCGCTCTGGGTGAAGAAATGTAGGATGTGTAGCCTTTGAGTACCCATGCTGTCCAAATAATTGATGCGTTACGCCAAGATTATTGATGCGGTTATTGATGCGTTACGCCAAGGAAGAGCGCATCCTACACAAACTTTCTTATCTACCTTCTTTCACTGTTTCTTCTTTTAACCAGGGACTCATGAAACTAACGAGTGCATCTCATAAACTATCTTTTCCAAAATTATTGCAATGGACGAACCGCCCTGCAGATTTTTTGGATACCTGTACTAGCCGCTATGGAGATATTTTTACAGTACAATTTCCCGGCGGTAAACCTGTTACATTTGTCAGTCATCCCAAAGCTCTTGAAGATGTTTTGACGGCTCCTCTGGGAACCTTTACTTCTGGAGAAGGCAATGAAATGTTTAGTCCACTTATGGGGAATTCTTCCATAATGCTGTTAGATGGCAAACCCCATCAGCGTCTACGTAAGTTGATCATGCCTCCCTTTCATGGAGAGCGTATGCGGTTCTACGGTCAGCACATTTGTGAATTGACTGAACAGATGATGCAGTCGTGGACGATTGGACAATCTTTTGATCTCCGTGCTTGCACAGAGAATGTCCCTGTAAACGTTCTCCCAAAAGTTGTTTTTGGCTTGACTGAGGGAGAGCGTTCAAAGCAACTGCACGAAAAATTGCTGGCGTTGGTAAATCTATCAACTTCTCCATTGATTGCCCTGCATCTTTTCTTTCCGCCGCTACGGAAGGATTTAGGAGCTTGGAGTCCCTGGGGACGTCTTTTGCGCCTGAGAGATGAAGTTGATCAACTCATCTATGCTGAAATTGCTCAACGTCGTCAGCAACCTGAATCAGAGCGCACAGATATTCTGAGCTTACTGATGCTAACTCATGATGAAGATGGTGAGCCAGTGAGCGATCAGGAGTTGCGCGATCAATTAATTTCATTGCTTATGGCTGGTTTTGATACAACATCAACAGCCCTAACATGGGCTTTGTACTGGATTCATAAGCTACCAAGAGTACGTGAACAGCTGCTGGAAGAACTAGATACCATCAATGACTTTTCAGACACAAGGGCGATCGCTCAACTTCCTTACCTCACAGCAACCTGTCAAGAGACGCTACGCATATATCCAAGTATTATGCTGCCATTCCTCCGAGTCGCGCAAACTCCCTTCCAAATGATGGGTGATGAGTTTTCAGCAGGTTCACGGATTTGGCCCAATATTTATTCAGCTCACCACCGCCGGGAGGTCTACCCAGATCCTGAGCAGTTCAAACCGGAACGTTTCCTAGAGCGACAATTTTCTCCTTATGAATATTTACCTTTTGGTGGTGGAAATCGACTCTGTGTAGGTTCTGCTTTCGCTTTGTTTCTTATAAAGCTTGTACTGTTTACTATCCTATCGCGTTATCAACTGACCCTAGTTGATCCGCGTCCAATTCATCCTATTCGTCACGGTCCAGGACTAGCACCCTCTAGAGCTTTGCAAATGATGGTAACTGGACATCATCATCGTCGCTCAAATGTGGCGGTTCTGACCTGAAAAGTTTTATTGCAAAACTTTTCTCTGGAACAGCATTGATTAACTGCAATTGTTTTTTCTGAGTAGGAGATATATGGCAACTCTGTTGATAACTGTACCAGCCGTTTTTGGTGAACTTTTGCCTGTTCTGTCGGTAGCTGAGGGTTTAGTTAAGCGGGGTCACCGTGTTCTGGTACATACTGAACAGCATGCACACGACAAAGTACGGGCAGCTGGTGCTGAACTTGTCCCAATGCCCGCCTCTTGTAACCTTATATCTCGGTTAAAGAAATCTTCCGGACCAGTTCCACCATGGATTCCTGGGTTTATCCGTCCAATTTGGCGCTTTCGCAGCGAAGTTCTGACAATGACGCCAGAATTGGTTTCAGAACTAGAACCCATCATTAAACGTGAGCAAGTAGACTGTTTAATTGGTGACAATCTTAGTTTTGGTGCAGCTTATGCAGCAGAAAGACTAGGCATTCCCTTCGTGACAATTTCTGCATCGTGGGTAGCGACACTCGATGCGAATGGTTTCCCTGCCTACCTCCCCGCAGCACTACCACCAGCTATTGCCCGTGCTGCAATCAATTTTCTCTTACCGCTACATCGCATCCGCAAACAATTAGGTTTACCTCAGCGTCCTAAGACCACACAACCTGAGTTTCTTGCTGTGGCGGTTTCCAAGCTATTGAATTTAGTTGTCATACATGAGGAGTTTATACCCTCTAAGCAGCTTCAAGAAAACCAAGTCTTCATTGGACCAACTGTTTTTCAGATGCCTCGCACAACTGATACCCCTCCCTATGGAGAAAGCCTAGATCCTGACACCGTGTTGATTAGCAGCACAACCTCACCTGGAGAGGAGGGTGGTGTGTTCCGTCGCGCAGTGGAATCAGTTGCTCAGTTGGGTGTTCCCATACTTGCAGTTTCTGGGAGTGCTACTGATCTGCCATCAGGGCTTGGGGAAAACGTGCGTTTGGAAACTTTTGTGCCTTTTGATGAAGTTTTGCCTTATGTCAAAGCAATCATTACACATGGTGGTGCTGGAACGGTAGGAAGGGCTTTGAGGCTGGGTATTCCCATGCTTATTCTCTCTGGTTATGCAGACTCACCAGCAACAGGTTCGCGAGCAGAAGAACTTGGCTTAGCCTATCACTTACCCAAAAACAAAGCCACTCCCAAAGCAATTCAATCTAAATTCAAAGCTTTACTACAAGACCATGCACTGCATGCTCGAGTCAAGTCTTTGTCTATGCAACTACGTTCAATGAACTCTCCAAAATTGGCAGTAAATGCAATTGAGAGCATACTACAAAATTCAAGCACAAAGGAAGGGATAAAAGTGACAGAGCAAATTTCCTTCTCCAAATAACGCCCACCAATTCAAAATGACCACATGGAGAAATCCAGGGGCTTTTTACCTCTATATTTTTTGTAGGATGCGGTCCGCTTTTGAGTACAGCATAGGTTACGCTTCGCGCTTCCCATCCTACATTTCTTCACCTCGAGCTACTTACGGACAAGGGCTTACAAAATTCCAAAAAAGAAGAAAACTCAAACAGTCATTGCTGAAAATGGTTACGCCACGCAGAGTAGCAGAGAACACAGTAGCTTTTATCGATCATTACTGCCAACACTATTATCATCTATTTGAAGATGTCAGGCATTTTGAAGCTTTTAAATTTTTACATTGGGGAATGCTATCAGAAATGCCACGGAAATCCTTGCCTGCGATCGCAAAAACAGTGGGACTTAAAGATAGCCAAACATTACATCATTTTGTACGAGAAGCTCTCTGGAATGTTAAGGCAGTGAGAGAAACTCGACTATGGCTGACAAAACTGTTTATCGGCAAAAGAGAAATCATCTTATGTATTGATGAAACTGGAGATAAAAAAAAGGGCAAAGTTACAGATTATGTAGCTCGTCAATATATTAGTAATTTGGGAAAAACAGAGAATGGTATTGTTTCGGTAAATGCTTATGGCGTCGTCGAAGGAATAACATATCCTTTACTCTTTAAGATATTTAAACCGAGAAAGTGTCTAAAAGAAGGAGATAAATATCATACGAAACCTCAGTTGGCAGTTAAAATAATTCGAGAGTTAAAAAAACGGGGTTTTAAAATTAAGCTAGTACTTGCAGATAGTATGTACTGTGATAGCGGAGATTTCATTGGAGTTTTAGAGAAATTACAAATGCAGTTTATTGTTGCAATACGCTCCAATCACCCAATGTTAATGTCTGTTGGAAGTCAAAAATATGATAACTGTTGGCAGGCTTATCAACAAAAGATTTCTCATTGTCAATCAGAAACTCGATTTATCCGAGAAATTGCTTTTTCTCAACGTCGCCTTCTGAGGTGTTACCAAATCAGTAAAAGTTCTTTGTCTAACCAAAATGGAAATGAAAACTGGTATATTATGACTAATTTGCCAAATAATATTCAATTCATAATATCGCACTTTTATAATATAATAAATTGGATTGAGTATGGCTTTAAACAAGTTAAGAATAAACTAGGCTGGGCTGATTTTCGCCTGACTGATTATGCCAGTATTGAGCGATGGTGGGAACTTGTTTTTAGCGCCTATCTTCTGATGACTATTCAGATGACTTACTTCCAATTCAAATCCCAGAATGCTCAGCAATATACTGAAGAATATTCTTCATTCATGACTTCAGATAATCAAGATCCAAACTTGGAGATTGGGATCTCATGGAACAGTGCTCTTAAGAATTTAAGACTGATTCTAAAGCCTTATCTTTTACTATCTTATTCAACCTTCGTTTAAGATATTTAAGCTATCTGGTAGGAAATGCTGTTTCTCAAGTTAATCGACTTGATAAAAAATCATTTTTGGGCTTCTGCTATGAGTTTTTCCATTGCTATTGACAGAGGTTTTCTGTTGTATAGACAATAACCACCCAAAGATTTTTGGTCTAATCATTTCAAAAGTTCTGTCAGTTTTTTTCTCATTTTTCTTTTCCGAAAGTAACAAAAAAGGGGCTAAAGTTTATGACTCAACCCTATCCTGTTTCATGTACCATTTTCAGTCCTTTCCGTAGGCTCAGCATCGGTTCTCGTAAAAGTCAACTTGCTCTAGTTCAAACTTACTGGGTTCAAGAACAACTCCAGAAACGCTTTCCTGATGTCTCTTTTGAAGTCCACACTATGTCCACCGAGGGCGATAAAATCCTGGATGTAGCATTAGCCAAAATAGGCGATAAAGGACTATTCACCAAAGAACTCGAATTGGGAATGCTGAACCAGGAGATTGATTTTGCTGTCCATTCCCTCAAAGATCTACCGACTTGTTTGCCAGAGGGGTTAACCTTAGCAGCTGTGACAGAACGGGAAAATCCAGCAGATGCTTTGGTGGTGCATGAAAAACACAAAGACAATCAAATTGATACACTACCAGAAGGTTCTGTTATCGGTACGTCTTCCCTACGACGCTTAGCACAATTACGGCATCATTTCCCTCACTTAACATTTAAAGATGTGCGGGGAAATTTGAACACCCGTCTGTCCAAATTGGATGCAGGTGAGTACGATGCATTGATTTTGGCAGTTGCAGGGTTGCAGCGATTGGGAATGGGTGAGCGCATTCATCAAGTTCTGCCAACGGAAATTTCTCTTTACGCCGTCGGACAAGGAGCCTTGGGTATCGAATGCCGTGCTGAC
Source organism: Nostocales cyanobacterium HT-58-2 (assembly GCA_002163975.1). Classification (GTDB taxonomy): domain Bacteria; phylum Cyanobacteriota; class Cyanobacteriia; order Cyanobacteriales; family Nostocaceae; genus HT-58-2. Next base: position 3,020,887 of record CP019636.1, read on the forward strand.
GATGTGGAAGTGCTGTCAGTTCTTCAGGCAATCGAACATACATCAACTCGCGATCGCGTTCTCGCTGAGCGTGCTTTCTTACGGGAACTAGAAGGTGGCTGCCAAGTTCCAATTGGTGTTCATACTCAGTTGAATGAAGACAAGCTAACTTTGACGGGGTTAGTAGCTAGTTTAGATGGTAAACGGCTGGTGAAAGATACGGTGACTGGTGCTGCTAAGGAAGCAGAACGTTTGGGTATTCAACTAGCTCAGAATTTGCGACAACAGGGAGCACAAGAAATTTTGGAGGAAATTTTCAAGACAGTCCAGCGAAACTAATGGATTTAAGGAGATGACTAATGAGGATTCTCGTCACAGGTGGCTGTGGTTTTATTGGCTCAGCCTTTTGTAGGTATATTGTAGAACAGACAGATTGGTATGTGATGAATCTGAGCCGTTCTACTTACTCGGCTACAAATGTTGCACTAGACTCAGTCAGGAATAGCGATCGCTACTGTTTTTCTAAAGGTGATATCTCTGACTTGCATTGTTTGACTCATGTGCTTAGAAAATATTCTCCAGATGCTATCGTTCATCTTGCTGGTGAGTCAAACGTTGATTTGATATCACCACAGAAATTCTTAGAATCCAATATTTTAGGAACAAATATTCTTCTCGAAGCCACAACAGATTATTGGAAATCATTGCCGAATGAAAAGAAATCTAGGTTTCGATTTATTCTTGTTTCAACTGTTGAGGTATACGGGGCGTTTGACTACCTGAAAAAATTTAAAGAGGATTCCCCATACCGACCTTCTTCTTTTTATGCGGCTTCTAAAGCTGCTTCTGAGCATCTGGTTTGGGCTTGTGGAGTTGGCTATAATTTGCCAATCATTATTACTAATTGCTCTAACAATTATGGTCCTTACCAGTCTACGAAAAAGTTAATCCCTAGAGTGATTACAAAAGCTTTAAAAGGAGAAAAGATTCCAGTATATGGCAAAGGAGATAATATTCGGAATTGGTTACACGTAGATGACCATGTTAAAGCGCTCATTTTACTTCTTAAGTTTGGTCAACCTCTAACCAAGTACAATATAGGAACATCTGACGATTTAACAAATCTAGATGTGGTGAAGCGAATCTGTCACCTTTTAGATAAACTGGTGCCAGATTTTAGTTTTGGTAAACGGGAAAAATTAATAGAATTTGTGAAGGATAGAACTGGTCATAATCTTCGTTCTTCTGTCGATTGGAGCAAGATTCATCAGGAGATGAATTGGAGCCCAAAAGAAAGTTTTGACAGTGGTCTTGAGAAGACGGTGAAATGGTATCTCGAAAATGAAAGGTGGTGGCAATTATCAATAGATCGAGAGTTTAATAAATCTCCCATCATGGTTTAGCAATTGGTAAAGAGAACGTACTTAGTAATTAGCAGCACCAAAGCATACTGTGTGTGGACTGAGAAAGGTTAAAGGGGAAAGAGCAAAGAATAAAACAGCTTTCCCTTTACCTTGCTAGTACCAATTCAAAAAATGTTTGCAATAAACCAGCAAGGAGAGGATTGGGAAGGAGTCTCATCCATGTGTTGCATTCTTTTTTCAAAAAAGTAACAGACAATCAGAGGGGATTGTCACCCCTTGAAAAAATTCAAAATTAACAATTGATTTATCTGTGTGAATCTGTGTGCATCTGTAGTTTGAAATATTTGTTAATTAGAATTTTGCAACAATTCCAAAATATCTACATTCAAAAAGAAAATAGTTATGACTTTGATTAATGAGAAAAAAGTCACCTTAGAAACAGAAATCCGTAATTTTTTAACATCAACTGCTAATAACTTTGATACTCTCAAATATCTCTACAACACAACACCAGAAAACTTTGTTGCCTCTCAAACTCCAATTTACTACTCAGGACCTTATTGGGATAATGAAGAAATTGTCGCCATTATGAAGGCTGTGTTAAGTGGTCAGTGGATCACCAGTGGAGAGTCTGTTCATAAATTTGAAGAACAGTTTTCTAAACAGTTCAACATCAAGCACTCCGTTATGGTGAACTCAGGTAGTTCTGCCAATCTAGTCATGGTAGGTGCGGTCAAAAAGTACCTAGAATGGCAAGATAACGACGAAATTATCTTGTCTGTCGTTGGTTTTCCAACAACTCTCGCACCAATTTTGCAGCATAATCTCAAACCTGTTTTCATTGACATTGAGCTTAACTCACTCAACTTTGATCTAGAACTGATTGAAGAGAAAATCACGAACAAGACGAAAGCGATTTTCCTATCACCAGTCCTTGGTAACCCACCCAACATGGATCGGTTACTCACAATTTGTGAGAAATATAATCTACAACTGTTGTTAGATAATTGTGATAGCTTGGGCAGCACATGGCAAGGTCAATACCTCAACGAATATGCCATTGCCTCTTCCTGTTCCTTCTACCCTGCACATCACATTAGTACTGGAGAAGGAGGCATGGTGTCCTCTAATGTTAAGGAAATTGTGTCAATTGTACGCAGTTTAGCTTACTGGGGTCGTGATTGTTATTGTGTTGGTGCAGCAAATTTACTACCGTGCGGAACTTGTGGCAATCGCTTTGACCGATGGTTGCCCGATTATGATGGCATTGTGGACCACAAATACATTTTTACCAATATTGGCTACAATCTCAAACCTTTAGATTTACAAGGAGCAATCGGGCTTGTTCAACTCAAAAAATTTGCTGAGATTGATAGAAAACGTCGATACAGTAAACAAAGATTGCAAACGATTTTAGAGCAGTATGTTGAGGGAATTCGAGTTCCAAACGAGTTGCCAAAGGCTGAGACTTGTTGGTTTGGTACACCCATTATCTGCCCAGATCGAGAGTCTAAGCGATCGCTAGTAGAATACTTTGAGCAGAATAAGATTCAAACTCGTAATTATTTTGCCGGTAATATCCTGCTTCAACCTGCGTATAAACATTTGGAGCAAGCTGCAAATTATCCCAACGCCAATATTGTTTTAGACCGAGTCTTCTTTATCGGAGCAGCTCCTCACTACCATGAGAAGATATTTGACTACGTTGAGAAACTTCTTATTGCAAAATAGCTAGTGTACTCATGCTAATCTTTACTAGCTACTTACGATGTCAACCTACGACGAGCGCCTGAGGTGAGCGAAATCATCCACACTCCCTCAAACAACAGGTCAATGCCAACGAGTAGCCCAAGAAGCAGCAAGTTTTGTACAGGTCCTTGATTCCAGATAATAATACCAAGGGCAATCTCTAAGATACCGCCAACCAGTACCCAAATCCAGTTACGTAACGGACGCAGTTGCAACGCCAAGATGACTTGAAAGATACCCTTGATGAGGAGCAATAGTCCCAACACCAACGTCAATGCGACACCACCCCTTAAAGGATTGCGCAGCAACAAGATACCTGCACCTATATAAAGCAGGCTGACTATGAGATTCCAAACAAGTCCTCCATCTCTGCGTGTTTGAAAGGCGTGGATCAATCGGACAATTCCCCCGATAATAAATAGCCAGCCAAACAAGACCGTTGCTGCTAAAGCTGTCAAGAATGGATTGGCGATCGCCGCGATTCCCAGAATCATCATCAAAATACCAAGCGCGATCGCCAATCCCATGTTTTTCCGTAATTCTTCGGGGATTTGAGGTTCTGTATCGAGTCTCATTTTGTTTCCTCCACAGTTCTTTTGTTCGAGCTTTTATGAAAGAAATATAGTCGGGGCACAAAGCTTTGCACCCTTATAAGTTGGGTCCTCTCAATCGCAATACAGTTCCGTTAACAGTAGCCGTCACCCTCAATGGTGCGAAATTTACGGGCAGACAGAAAAAGCCTGCCAAACCAGGCTTGGTTCGTCTAGCCCTAGGCTTTAACCGAATGGCTTATCTATCTAAATGACCTCTAAACAAATGTCACTGTGGAAACGTATGACAAACAAGTAACCAACGAATTAAGAGACAAACTGACAAATTTTATTTGTTTGTTATTTTACTCTTATTTATTTTAGTTTTCCACAACGATGCTGATGTGAATCGACAAGAAAACACGAGTACAAAGAAGAATTTACTCATAGCAGCGCTAACCATGATGAAATTCCCCACACTTATAGTGCCGAGTCGGCAGTAAAAACATTGTTAGACCTTCAAAACCAGCAATTATGACGTAGAAACTGGGCACAGAAAAGCCCAAAACTTGTCAGGTAAGCTTGACAACAGAATTTGATACCAAGTTGCGTATGAATGCAACTTAGTACAAACCAGACGGTACATTCTCAGGCTTGGTTTGTTGGGGTAGCAGATTGAGGCGATCGCGCTTGCTGGTCCGATTGCCTGTTCCCGCCCCGAAGGGGCTTGGTCAGGAGGAACGCCAATACAGTTCCGATAAGCAAGGGAGGCTGGGCAGGTAGAGAGGTGGAGGAAGAGGAAGATTTCACACAATGTATTTTGTGGTCTCACCTCTTTTTGCCCAAACACAGCACGCGTTGGTGTAACTGACTACTGGTGATTAATTAATCTTAAACACAGACTCAACGGTTGACTTAATTGAATCCCGTGCATCCCTGAGTGTCTGTGCTATGGGATGCTTATTCTGCAAAAAGACCCGCGCACAGTTGCGTCCTGGCATTCCTGAAATCGAACCACCTGGGTGAGTTCCTGCACCGGTGAGGAATAAACCTTCAATGGGTGTTTTGTAGTTTGCTATTTCTGGCAGAGGACGGAAAAACACCATTTGATCCAAGGTCATATCAATATGGTAGTAATTTCCTTTGTACGCACCCAATCTTTCTCCTAATTCTGCCGGACTTTCTACACGACGGGCAATCAGTGCGTTTTTCACATTTGGTGCGTAATCTGCTAACTTATCAATCACCCTATCTGCAACTTTGTGCTTTAATTCATCTGTCCACCCTGTACCATTTAAACCTGTTCCTTCTGCACCCGCAATTTGATAGGGGGCGAAAAACTCTATCCACACGGTATGCTTACCTGGTGGTGCCATCGACGGATCTAACATTGTTGGCACGACTAGATACATTGAGGGGTCAGAATCTGGAATTTCTCCCAAGGTACATTTACTGTGTGCCTGTTCTACATGAGCGATAGAATCTGCAATCAAAACAGATCCAATAAGATATTCATCCTTATGTTCGTGATGTTCAAAGCGCAGCGGTTCGTTCAAAGCCAAGTCAATTTTAAGAATAGTTTCATTATTGTTGACAATTCGGCGTTCTAATCTTTCTCGCAAATTGGGATCAGCAGCATCGACATCACTTGCATCCATAAATTGCAAAAATAGTCGCTTGGCATCAATATTTGAGATAACCCCATACTTAGCGCGGTATTCTGTGCCATTTGCCACCTGCACACCAACCGCATGACCATCGTCAACCAAAACTTTCTTAACCTGCTGATCGGTTAGAATAACTCCACCTTTACTTGTTACCAAGTTCACTAAGGCTTGTACCAACGCACCAGTACCGCCACGAGGTCTTGCCATTCCTGGATTATGACGCATTGCCATCATAATTGCACCAATAGCAATGGTTTTTTGTGAAGGTGGCGCACCTAGTTCTGCTGCAAGTCTCGCCAGAGGTGCTTTCAGAAATTCTGAATCAAACCACTCGTTAAGAATATCTTCAGCACTGGTTAGCATATTGCGAATAAAGTCTAGCGTTTTGCTAGGAGAACCAATGACTGAAAATAAATCTTTCAGCTTTGCAATATCATAGTTACCAAGAATATCTAACACTGACTTAGGTGGTGCATTAAACATGGGAATCATGGCACCAATTGCCCGTTGCCAGTACTCTGTAAATTCAGCGTATTTTTTGGCATCGCGTTCACTATAACGAGCAATTCCTGCACAAGTTTTTTCCACCGACTTATGACCTAAAAAATACTTCCCGTCGGGGTGAGGACAGAAAACAACCGGATCGCACTCTAGATATTCCAAGCCGTACTTTTCTAGTTCTAATTCTTCTACAACAGGTCCTAAGTGAATAAATTCGTGGTCAATAGCACACAAATTAAACTTAAATCCAGGAGCTTCTTTAGGCAAACATTCCTCCGTTGTTGCGGCACCGCCTGGAACAGAACGTTTTTCCAATAACAAGACACTATAGCCAGCTTTTAGCAAGTAAGCAGCACAAACTAGACCATTGTGTCCTGCTCCAATAATTACAACATCATAAGTTTGCATAGTTTATTTTCGAGAAGTAGATATATTCTCGATATTAGAAAACAGTTGAATGCACTACATCATTCGGCAGTCATAAAAATTAACCTTTCAGAAAACTCCTATGATTTTACTGTTGACAGCAGGTAATAGCTAACAAGAACGAGTGAGAAGATTCTTGTCATTGTTACTTCTTGACAATCAACAGCTAACAACTATTAATTAGAAACAATCAAAAATTACTTTCACTTATAGGTATTTGTTTGACATATGCTTCTACCAAAAGTATTAATCTACCCTTGTGAACTTCCATACTTTTGATACGTAAGACCATGTCCTCAAACTCAAAATATGGTAAGTTAACTAACTCTTTTAGCTTCTGCATCAATACCGCAATGATTTCTAAGGAAATACCGTCTCCTTGATTGCAGATGAAAGTCTCCATCATTATAGGCTGTGACAACGTGCGTGGGCGAACTACCGCAGTGAAACCTAATTGGCGAGTATTGCCTTCGTGTAGGAGTATTTTTCCCGTAAATTCTATTTTACCGTTACCCGGAAGATTGATTTGTATCTCCTGCGGCTGAAAACTGACAATTTCGCCATCCACATCCAAATCAAAGTTTTGCACTGTACTACGAAAGTCATTGGACGCTAAGGCTCGATTTATATCTGCTTCTGTGAGTACAATACGAGCAGTAGCATTGATTGGATGGTTGAGTTCAATTTCACCAAAAAGAGCGCTGAAAGGATTAATAGAAATGCCATCTGTTTGCAGTTTTAATTCCTGTATACGAATGTTTCGCATGACCAGTCCCCGACCTGCAACAGAAACCCCATTTGCTTGTCCCTGAATTATTTTTAGTAGGTCTGTTTGCACATTGACGTTTATTTTTTCTACTTCATCTAGCTGCTGAGAAAGCCTCCTTTGCGCTTCTTGTGAAAGGATTTGCTCTTCTAGTCGTTGTTCTTCTGGCATAAGTTATGTATCTCTCAGCGTCCTTTTACTGCTTAATTCTGACGCTGAAAACTAAGCAGAGTATCTACATTAAGATAGAAAAGAAGATATTAACAAATCCTATAATTGGATGACAAATAAACCACATAAGGAAAGAGAGAACATAAAATGTAGAGAATTTTCAAACGCTGCCTTACTTCGCTGAAGTCAAATAATTAGTAAAAAGCATCAACTATTATTTATATTTTATATTTATCCGTTGAACACACACTAGGAATCAATGAATTAACATACGCCTATAAATACACAAAATTTTTCGCTTGATTCATCTGTTTAGTAACAAACATTCGTACACCACCAGAAGGAACAATCGTAATTCCACGGCGTACCGGATAGACTGGATGATTATCAGCAAGTTCCAATTGAAATTGTGACAAAATAGTTGCTATCACTAATTTCATTTCATACATAGAAAATGCTGCACCAATACAACCGCGATAACCTCCACCAAAAGGCAAATATTCATAAGGTGAAAATTTTTGGTTGAGAAATCTTTCTGGTTTAAACTTTTCTGGCTCTGGGTAAGTTTCTGCACGTCGATGAGCTAAATAAATGCAAGGAACTAAAACTGTTCCAGATGTAAATTTCTGACTCGCAATTTCTACTGTATCTTTGACCATTCGTGGTGTACAAATAAGAGCAATGGGGTGAACTCGCAGTGTTTCTTGGCAGACAGCGCTGAGATATGGTAGTTGAGTGATAGTTTCAGAATTGGGTGTATCGCTCAAAGTATGCAATTCCTGCATGAGCTTATCTTTGACTTCAGAGTGGGAGTGAATTAAATAGAAAACCCATGCTAAGACTCCTGCTGTTGTTTCATAGCCTAAAAGCAGTAGTGAAACTAATTGGTCGCGCAACTCTTTATCTGTCATTTGCTCGCCGTTTTCGTCACGCGCTGACATCAGCAAACTCAAGATATTTGTACGCGAAGCATCATGAGATAAACGCCGTTCATCAATCTCTGCATAAATAAGCTTGTCAATCTCCTCACGCCGTCTTTGAAAATTTCCCCAAGGACTCCATGCACCTAAATCTTTTTGTAGAGGTGGAAAGAAAAACAAGGTAGAGTACAAAGGTTTTGTCACATCTTCTAACAAAGAACTCAGAAGTTCTTTTAATTTTTGATAACGTGCACCGGGACTCAAACCAAAGACCACTTGCAAAATAATTTGTAAAGTGATGTCTGGCATGACTTGTTGCATAGAAATAGTCGTACCTTGCGTCCAATTTTGCGTAACTTCTGCAGTAATTTGGCAAATTGCTTGACCGTAAGTTTTCATACAATCACCATGAAAAGGCGGCATCAATAACTGCCTTTGGCGATTGTGCGATCGCCCTTCCTGCAACACAATCGAACTTGAGCCAAACAAAGGCTCAAAAACATGAGTCGCCTTCTTAAAATCCAACTCTTTAGCAGGTACAGCAAAACAATCGGCGATCGCCTGAGGATGACTCAAAAACACAACTGGTGGCGAGTTTATCCCCAAGACCCGCACAGTAAACTGATCGCCATACTGATTAGCACAATCTTCTAAAAACTGTGTGGGATTTGCAATCAATCGGAAAGTTTGTAATAAAGAATGCATCATCACAATAACTTAATAGCCTCTTTCTCTGCATTTTTACCATCTTGGCGGTTCACATGAGTACAAATAACTTCTCCTATTCACAATTTTTGAGGGTGGGCAATGCCCACCCTCAGACAATGTTGAAAAATAATATCAAAATCCAGTCAATGAAAAACTTAACCAGGGATAGATGCCAAAAAGTTTGGCATTTTGCAGCATTTGTAGCAGCGCTGGGATTTACGGACCGTTGGGTAGTTTCATAAGCTTTTGTGCTCATTAGTCCTACAGTTGGAAACAATTTAACCAGATATGGATGCCAAGGTTTGAGACTTAACAGTTCGTTTCCCTTTAACGACCAGTTGGATGGGGCGATCAGGTGCTGTTGCTAAACCACGGCGTTTCGGTCGCACCTCACCATTATCCACTAGCGCTAATTCCCAACGTGAGAGAATGGTAGCAAGTGCCACTTTCATTTCAAACTGGGCAAATGCTAAGCCAATACAACGCCTTGCACCACTCCCAAAGGGTATAAATTCATAAGGTGAAAATTGCCTCTCCAAAAAGCGTTCTGGCTTAAATTTCTTGGGTTCAGGGTATAAATCCTCACGCTGGTGAATGAGATAAATTGAGCCAAACAAGAAAGTGCCAGGTTCAAGTTCATGACCACATAGCGATACTGGTGTTTTCACCACCCGTGGCATAGAAAGCATAGCCACTGGGTAAATCCGCAAAGTTTCACAGCAAACAGCGTTTAGATAAGGTAATTTGAAAATGGTACTGGGGTCTGGGTTATCACCCAAACTATCCAGTTCTTCCAGCAGCTTTTCACGCACAGATGGCAATTTATGAACCCAGTACAAAGCCCAAACAAGAGCTGTCGCTGTGGTTTCGTGACCTGCTATTAACAGTGTTATTAACTGATCACGTAATTCCTCGTCGGTCATGGGTTGACCCTCCTCATCCCTCGCCGCCATCAGCAAGCTGAGGATGTCTGTACGAGATGGATCTGGATGCTCTCGACGTTCCCGAATTTCCGCGTACAGGAGTTGGTCAACTTGCTCCCGGATGCGCACAAACGTTCTCCAAGGAGTCAGTGGACCCAAATCTCGTTGCAAGACTGGGAAATAAAGCAGGACGACGAACAATAGAGAAATTGAATGCTCCAACATATTACGCAAAAGTTGCTCCAGTTGTTGGGCGCGTGGACCTTCATACAGCCCAAACACAGCTTGCAGAATGACTCGTAGAGTCACAGCTTGTGTTACAGTTCGGGCACTGAATGGTTTGCCGATTTGCAGCTGACTGATAATTTGCTGTGTGACATCACTAATTGCCTGACCATAGGTTCGCATCCTTTCGCCGTGAAAGGGAGGCAGCAACAGCTGGCGTTGACGTTGGTGCGCTTCGGCGTCTAGGGTGAGAACAGAATAGTTTCCCACTAATGGTTTGAATATCTTGTTTATGCTACCTGGAGCGACAAACTGCTTGGTATCGCTAGTCAAAATCTGCTGTAGCGCTTGGGGATCACTCACGAATATAAAAGGACTATATTGGGGATCAAACCGCAGAGTGACGAAATCGCCATAGCGCTTTGCACAGTTCTCCATGAATGACATCGGGCTAAAAATCCACTGGAGCATTTGTACAAGTGCTGGCGTTTGCGGACCATTTGGTAGTTTCATAAAGTTTTTTGCTATTTAAAAATCTTTTTGATACTGAAATCACCTTAAGATAAATTCCTTAGATTCAACTGCAAAATATTTAAACTAATTATCGCTACATTACTAAAGAGTAATAAACTGTAACAACATGAACGTTGTAAAATTTTTGTTAAATTGAGCGAGCATCCCCAGTGTCTCTTCAATAGTTAACATAAGGTACTCAGCATGACAGCAATCACCCCAAAGGAAACTTCAGCGGCTCCCGATTTTTGCGAAGGAATTCAATACTTTGGTGAAGCAATTCCCAGTTTTGAAACATATGGGAAAACACCAGCAATAGAGTTGGGCAAAGTGGCGATCGCCAACCCTACAGATCCTGCAGCCGCCTTTCAAACCTTACTTGCTGCTGACGCTTTACGTTACCTAACACTGCAAATCACTGGTAGTAAAGCCTCTGGACACCCAGGTGGTTTTGCCTCTCAAGCGGAAGCTTATGCAGCGCTTGTCATGCTTGGTCACAAGAACATTATGACCGAAGTGGGACACCACGCCCCTGGATTTTATAGTGCCATGTTCTTGGATCGTTCGCTAGAGGACATGGGAATTCAGACAGTACAACAATTGCGCGATCGCTTCCGGGAAAAACACGGACTGTTAGGACACCTTTCGGGCTACATTCCTGGTATTCTCGCACCCGCAGGTCCTTTGGGACAAGGGCAACACTTTGCGATGGCAGCTGCACGACTGCATCAAGACAAGCTTTTCCCTTTCACCGTTGGTGACGGTGGACTGGGTGAACCCTATATCATGAGTTCAATGGCACATTTCCATACTGCTTTTGGTAATGTCACCAACTTCTTGCCAGTGTTGGTTTGGAATGGTTACAGCCAGGAACACCACAGCATGGTTTCCCTCAAAACCAATTCAGAGATGAAAGCATACTGGCAAGGTAACGGTTTTGAAGAAGTGGTGTTAGTCGATGCCAAAGACTTTGACGATACCAATCAATCAGGGGATTATGTTGATAGTACTGCCTTTTCTTTTGAGCAGCGGCTAGCCTTCACCCAAGCAGTGCTTACAGGTGTAGATAAAGCTGCTAAATCCGCACTTGGCGGCAAACTAACTGTATTCATCATAAAACAACTCAAAGGGGCAGGAGTTCACGCACGAGGAGCAAAGTCTCACAACCTTTATCCTAAAGACACCTTGGATGCTCCTCATATTGTAAATGCGTTAAAAGAACGTGCCTTACCCCCAGAAGTTTGGCAACTAGTGCGGACAAACCTTGAACGCGCAGGTGGAGGTCCAGCCGCAAAGACAGTTGTGACAGAATTTGAATATCCTTTACCAGAATTAGGCGAATTGCCTTTAGAAGAATATTCTGTGGGTGGCGAAGCAAAAGTTTCCACCACAGCAATGGGAAGATTGGTGGGTAAAGTCGGACAAATAGACAAAAACTTCCTTGTAACTAACGCTGATGGTAACGAAGCATCTGGTATTGCCAACATCAACCAAGCACTCAAGATTATTCACCCCACTACTGACGACTTATACAACCAAGCACCAAACGGACAAGTCTACGAACCCTTGAGTGAAGATGCTTGTGCTGGGTTAGCTGCAGGTTTATCATTGATGGGTGCTAGGACTTTGTGGTGTTCCTACGAATCTTTTGCCATCAACGGTCTACCAATTTGGCAAACAGTCACGCAAGCAATGGCAGAATTGCGACGTCCCACTCCCTCGACTGTTACTTTATTCACTGCTGGGGCATTAGAGCAAGGGCGCAATGGTTGGACTCACCAACGTCCTGAAATTGAAGCGTATTTTGCTTCCATGATGCGCAATGGTAATGTGTTTCCCTTATTTCCCCCCGATGCTAACAGCATTCAAGTTTGTTATGACTGGGCGCTAACGACAAAGAATAAAGGTATTGTGATTACTGCCAGTAAGTCACCATTGCCAATTCGCACCACTTTTGAACATACAACTCTAGGGTTACGCGATGGTGCTGTGGTGTTGCAAGAAGTTCCTGGTGACAAGAAAATAGTCTTTGCTGTGATTGGGGATATGACATTAATACCTGTATTTGAAGCCGCCACTCTCTTAGAAAGAGAAGGTATTGGTACAAGAATTGTTTCTATTATCAACCCCCGTCGTTTGTATCGTCCCCATGATACAGCTTGGGAGACCTGTTCTGAACCGGATGGCGGTTTCTTAGATGATGATAAATTTGTCGAATTGTTTGGTGGCGATGCACTCATTGGTGTCACTGGTGGCGCTGCGGCGATGTTGGAACCCGTCATGCTACGGAGTACTAGCAAGCGCGATACCTTCGCGTGGAAGCGTGGGGAAACGACAGCGAGTGCTGGCGAGTTGATGACGTTTAATGGTTTGACAGCACAGGCGTTGGTAAAGCGGGGAATTGAGTTGGTGGGTTAAGCTGAGGTTTTACAAGTCGAAACTTTAATTTTTGAACCGCAGATGTACGCAGATCAACGCAGGTAGATAAGCGCCTTATGCGTATATTTGCGGTTACTATTAGTTTTATTTTGTTGAAAGTAATATTTTAACCTATGTTGAAATTTTGACATATATACTACTTGATTATCAAAAGTCTTCAAACCTTTGGCTAGTTAACCCCTATGTACAGGAGAGGAAGAGGGGGAGCCCGCTGCGCTTGAGAGCGGGGAGCGGCGAAGAAGAAGAGTTAATGGACGTTAACTGCCTCTCCCCTGCTCCCTGGTCCCCTGCTTCTTCTGCTCAAAATGAACCTTACTAAAACAGCGATCGCATATCTCGACTGCTAAGATTTTAGATCAAAGAACACAGCTAAATAAAATACACTGAAATATTATTTTTACCGTATATCCTCGACAAATTCTATTGAAAAACAGATACAATCAATTTCTTAAATTTTTTATATTGTTTTCTGTCAAATCCTATTTTCAAGTGCATACTGGATGCGCTAGTTCCTTTTCAGGAATAGAGGAAACATGACAACTCATTGCAATTTCTGCTTAGAGGCTACTATCTCAAAGTCATTTCGACTATGTTGTTAAAACAAACTCATAACGACTATGATTAAAAGAGCGGTTGGCTCATAGCTTAAGCTCGACCTACTGAACAGAATATTGCAACGTCTTGTTTAAATTGATGGAGAAATCACGTACTATGGCAGATCCCAAAACATTGACAACCGCTGATGGTATTCCAGTTGCAGATAATCAGAACTCCTTGACAGCAGGTGAGCGTGGTCCTTTGCTGATGCAGGATTTTCACCTGATCGAGAAGCTCGCTCACTTTAACAGAGAACGGATTCCTGAGCGCGTTGTCCATGCAAAAGGAGCCGCTGCATTTGGCACATTCACCGTAACTCACGACATTACTCGTTACAGTAGAGCCAAAGTTTTTTCAGAGATTGGCAAGCAAACCGAAGTTCTCCTGCGGTTCTCTACTGTGGGAGGCGAAAAAGGTTCAGCCGATGCTGAGCGCGACCCCAGAGGCTTTGCAGTCAAGTTCTACACTGAAGAGGGTAACTGGGATGTAACAGGCAACAATACGCCAGTCTTCTTTATCCGCGATCCGCTCAAGTTTCCTGATTTCATTCACACTCAAAAGCGTCATCCCCAAACGAATTACAAAGATCCCAACGCCATGTGGGATTTTTGGTCACTTAGCCCAGAGGCTCTGCATCAGGTCACAATTCTGTTCTCTGATCGCGGTATTCCCAAAACCTATCGGCACATGGACGGGTTTGGTAGCCACACCTTTAGCCTCATCAATGCCCAAGGAGAACGGGTATGGTGCAAGTTTCATTTCAAAACTCTCCAAGGCATTCAAAACTTGACGACTCAAGAGGCGATTCAGATCAAGGGAGAAGATCCAGACCATGCAACCCGTGACTTGTTTGAAGCGATTGAGCGTGGAGATTATCCTAAGTGGCGAGTCTGCATTCAGGTGATGACAGAAGAACAAGCAGCGCGTCATCGGGATAATCCTTTTGACCTGACAAAGGTTTGGAAGCATTCAGAATATCCCTTGATTGATGTGGGTATTCTCGAACTCAACCGGAATCCTCAAAACTACTTTGCTGAAGTTGAGCAGGCAGCGTTTTCTCCTTCTAACGTTGTTCCTGGTATCAGCTTCTCTCCAGATAAAGTCTTGCAAGCTCGCATCTTCTCTTATCCTGATGCTCAGCGCTATCGTATCGGTGGGAACTATCAGCAATTACCTGTCAATCAACCAAAGTGCCCGGTGATGCACTACCAGCGCGATGGTGTTATGGCATTGGGTAACAATGGAGGCAATGCACCCAACTACGAACCCAACAGCTATGAGGATGCACCGAAGCAAAATTGTGATTATGCCAAGCCAGGTTTAGACCTAGGCAATGTCAAAGCCGATCGCTATGACCACCGTGCAGGAAATGATGATTACACCCAAGCAGGTGATCTCTATCGTCTTATGACACCCGACCAACAGGAACGTCTCATAGAAAACATTGTGGCTAGTTTGAGTCAGGCACGAACTGATCTTCAGATGCGTCAACTTTGCCATTTCTTCCGGGCTGATGTGAATTACGGTCGTCGTGTAGCAGAAGGGTTAGGGATTGCGATTGATCCATCCATGATTTCAGCGTCTGCTCAACCCATCGGTGCGCAATAATTGGCGAGTGCTGGCGAGTTGATGGTGTTTAATGGTTCGACAGCACAGATGTTAGTGAAGAGGAGGATTGAGTTGTTAGGTTAAGCTAAAGTTTTGTAAGTTAAAATTTTAATTTTTAACCGCAAATGCACGCAGATAAACACTAATCTATCTACGTACATTTGCTTTTTTTACTATACTAGTGGTTCATCGCATGAAATTTGTAGGGTAAACTCATTCTTGATTTCTCTTTCTTCGTGCTCTTTGCTTCTTCGCGGTTAGTTCTTCAATCCCCTCATAATTAATGAGACAGACCACTAGTTTTATAAAAAATAGAACAAAAAATACAAAACTTTCTTGAGTTAAACTCACCTTTTAAAAGGTAAGTAAGTAAGCGGATATAATTAAACGTAGGATGTGTTAGGCGCAGCCGTAACGCATCAATCCCTTGATCTGCATGAGTTACTTCGCACTTCCAATCCTACTACAATGGCTCATTTTACTTTCACAAACCTACTTATCACGTGATCAAAATCTTTTATTTCTCCTAATTAACCGAATAATAGCAGCTAAGTCTAGCACTGTTAATTCATGAATAGTTAAAGAATTTGTAGCTAAAGAGGGAATGGCAAGGGGAAGCTATATTGCACTTCTTTTTACGTTATTATTTTTAATAAAGACTTCATTATAAATGACGAATTTGTAGGTACCTGAATAGCCAAATTTATCGCTTTATTATATATATTAAAAACATGAATCCTGGAGTATATTAACTCATAAAAATTCAATATTAAAAAAATACATCAATACTGAATACTCCATAGATTGTCATAATGAGTCTGCATGAATAGTGATTGTTAGCGCTATTTTGAAAATTTTCCATATACTAATAAAGTCAAATTTACTATTCTATTATAACAAAATAAAAAAAATATGAAACTATCAAGCGATACATAAATTTCATTTACATAAGTTTAAGATAGCAGACAGTGGTAAACAGCCCAGGATAAGAATTCACCACAAAAATGTAATTTATTGGGCATGGGGCTGGTATTGAAACAGGTTTTTGCTTAAAACCTGTATCTATTTAATTACGTAATTATTGAGCATCTGAACTACCCAGTAGGTGTTGAATCATTTTGCGTGTTTATTGTGTGTCAGACTGCTCAAAATTCGCCTATTCAGACAAGGGATTTCAATTCAAAAATCTCCACATCAATTTGCAGAAGATTGTAAAAAGTTATTCTGTAACAAATTAACAGACATGAAATGTTGTAGAAGTTTCACTTTCTTTAGACTGATAAACCTTAGTAGAAAAAGTATTTGCTGAATACAGAATTTGCAGTAAAAAATGGCAAATGATTCAGAAGATATGTCTAGGAGAACACTATGTTTGAGTATCTTCCGGCTTTGAACGATCACAATTTACCGTATCCTGATACAATTCATCCGATTGTTGTACACTTCGTAATTGCAATGGTATTGTTTGCCTTCGTTTGCGATGTTATTGGATATTTAACAGGCAAATACCGTCTTTTTGAGGTAAGTTGGTGGAATCTGTTTCTCGCCACAATTTCCATCTTCATTGCCATTATTTTTGGTCAGTTTGAAGCAGGCTTGGCAGAACCTTACGACGCCGCTGAATCAGTACTGAACTTACATACACTGCTTGGCTGGTCTCTTTCAGGAATTCTCGCAGCTATTACAGCTTGGCGCTACGTGATTCGTGTTCGCACCCCACACAAGATACCATTTTCCTATCTCGCAGTAGGACTTATTTTAACTGTTTTGGTAGGCGCACAAGTGTATCTCGGAGACAAATTAGTTTGGGTGTATGGACTACATACAGTACCAGTTGTTGAAGCATTAAAGGAGGGTTTGTTGCAATGAACTCTGCAGCCATTGACCAATTGAAAACACACCTTGGTGCAAACGGACTACCTTACTCTATTCCCATTCATCCAAACTTGGTTCATCTGACGCTAGGTTTATTCATTATTGGAATTACCTTTGATTTTGTTGGTGTTTTGTTCCCCTTACAAAAACCAGTCTTCAAATTTTTGGCAATTTCTACCGTTCGTGCCAACTTCTTTGATGTCGGCTGGTTCAATATGCTGGCTTCTGGCATTATCACGTTTTTTACCGTAGCAGCAGGCTTTTACGAAATCATGCTGGCAGATGCACCTTCTGATATGAAGAGTGCTTGGGGATTACAGGCAATGGAAACAATGCTTTGGCATGGTGTGGGTGGTGTCTTTTTATTAGCGCTGATTGTTGGCATGACTATTTGGAGAGGATTGCAGCGCTATGTTTGGTGCAAGGACGAAAGCCAACAAGTGCATTGGAGTTACCTGGCTTTCGGGTTTGTAATTATGTTCCTAATGTATATTCATGGAACACTTGGGGCGCAACTAGCTGCTGAGTTTGGGGTACATAATACCGCTGATATGTTATTGCGATTAGGTCAAAACCCCAATACGTTGCTCAAGTGAGTAATTTTAGTCCTTAGTCATTTCTCACTCCCGAAGGACAAATGACTAAGGATGACTGATGACTAATGATTTTGATAACTATGAAAATCTGGAATGTTTTGATATTAATTGTCAGTGCGATCGCCCTCACTGTTGTGAGTCTCTGGGTAGGACAGCAGGCGTATTCTTGGCTTCCCCCACAAGCTGCAGCAGAATCGCAATTGATAGATGATTTGTTTAGTTTTCTCGTCACACTAGGCGCATTTATCTTCTTCGGAGTCACTGCTACTCTAATGTATTCTGTGACTTTCCATCGAGCAGGCAAGTATGATTTTAAAGACGGTCCTGCAATTGAAGGCAATATCACATTAGAAGTTGTTTGGACAGCGATCCCAATTTTGGTCGTGTTATGGATTGCAGGCTACAGCTACCAAGTCTACGAGCAAATGGCAATTCGGGGTCCGATGGAGATTGTCCACTTACATATGCCAATGGGGATGGAATCAGCGTACGCTGCACCAATGGACTCCTCAACTGAACCCGTAGAAAATATTGAAGTCAATGCTAAGCAATGGGCTTGGGTGTTCCGCTACCCCAATCAAGGTGTCACCAGTACAGAATTACACTTGCCCTCCAATCACCGTGTTCGCTTAGCACTGCAATCAGAAGACGTTCTCCACGGTTTTTATATACCTGCTTTCCGTCTCAAACAAGACATCATTCCCAAACGCACAATAGACTTTGAATTCACACCCATCCGCGTTGGCAAATACCGATTGACCGATTCTCAATTTAGCGGTACTTACTTTGCCACAATGCAGGCGAATGTGGTTGTTGAGTCCCCTGAAGATTACGATAAGTGGCTTGCCCAAGCAGCAACCCAAAAACCAACCCCAGCATCTAATCAGGCAGTTGCCGAATATATCCAGGAAACAAAAGAACGCATCAAAACTGGCTGGGCTACAGTTGCGCCTGCACAGCCTCCTGTGGTCAATTACAGCAATTCGATTTATGAGTTTCGCCTGAAGGACGAATGACACATGACCAATATTTCTGTCAAAGACATCGGCATGAGTGGTGCAAACCCTCACCACGAAGCTGCTACAGGCTGGAAGCGGTACTTCAGCTTCAGCACTGACCACAAGGTCATTGGTATCCAGTACATTGTGAGTGCTTTCATTTTCTTTCTTGTTGGTGGCATCTTTGCAATGGTGATTCGGGGAGAACTGATTACCCCAGAATCAGACTTAGTTGACCGCACAGTCTACAATGCTATGTTTACTATGCATGGCACGGTGATGTTGTTTGGTTGGACATTTCCAGTGCTGGTAGGTTTTGCTAATTACTTGGTGCCATTGATGATTGGGGCACGAGATATGGCATTTCCGCGCTTGAATGCTGCTGCCTTCTGGATGGTTCCTATAGCTGGAATTTTGCTAATGGCAAGCTTTTTTGTTCCAGGGGGTCCTGCACAAGCAGGCTGGTGGTCATACCCACCCGTTAGTTTACAAAACCCGTCGGGTCAGTTGATCAATGGTCAATTTGTCTGGCTTCTGGCGGTAGCAATATCGGGGGTTTCCTCGATTATGGGGGCAGTCAATTTTGTAACAACAATTGTCAAGATGCGGGCACCTGGAATGACGTTCTTCCGGATGCCGATGTTTGTTTGGGCAGTGTTCAGCGCCCAGATTATTCAACTGTTTGGACTCCCTGCCTTGACTGCGGGGGCAATTATGCTCTTATTTGACTTAACAGTTGGAACCAGCTTTTTTGACCCTGCAAAGGGAGGTAATGCAGTTCTTTTCCAACACTTTTTCTGGTTCTACTCGCACCCTGCAGTTTACGTTATCATTCTGCCAGTTTTTGGGATTTTTTCGGAACTCTTTCCTGTATACGCTCGTAAACCTCTTTTTGGTTATAAAGTCGTTGCTATTTCATCACTCTTAATTGCTGGAGTGAGTGCCCTAGTTTGGGTACACCATCTTTATGTCAGCGGTACACCGGGCTGGATGCGCATGATTTTCATGCTCTCGACAATGTTTGTTTCTGTGCCTACTGGCATTAAGGTCTTTGCTTGGGTTGCAACTATTTGGGGAGGCAAGCTACGACTAAATACACCGATGCTATTTGCCTTGGGTGGATTAATAATGTTTGTTTTTGCTGGTATTACTGGTATTACACTTGCCTCGGTTCCAGTTGATGTTCACGTCAACAATACCTATTATGTCGTAGGTCATTTTCACTATGTCCTCTACGGCACAGTCACGATGGGAATGTTTGCTGCCATATACCACTGGTTTCCCAAAATGACTGGGCGTATGTACTACGAAGGCTGGGGACAGTTGCACTTTTGGTTAGCATTTATTGGCACTAACCTCAACTTTTTGCCCATGCATCCATTGGGATTGCAAGGAATGTTGCGTCGCGTCTCTTCTTACGCTCCAGAGTATGAATTCTGGAATATCGTTGCAAGTATTGGGGCATTTCTCTTAGGGATGTCCACTTTGCCCTTTATTCTCAACATGATTGCTTCCTGGATGCATGGTAAGCAGGCTCCTAAAAATCCTTGGCGAGCAATTGGACTAGAGTGGCTAGTTTCTTCACCACCTCCAGTAGAAAACTTTGAGGAAATTCCAGTCATTGTTTCTGAACCCTACAGCTACGGTAAATCTGAACCATTAGTAGCTAGTAAAGGTCATAGCCATCACTCGTAGGTTGACATCAATAAATGTATTTCTTGTGATGACCATTTGGTGTTGATAGTGAGACAACTAACTATCAACAACTAACTACTAATCACTAACAATCACCTACAAGGTAAAGGAGTATTCAATCAATGGACAGTTCCATCAAGGCAGAACAGTTACAGCAGCCTTTACATGAGCATGCCCACGACGAAGAAGGCAATAAAATGTTTGGCTTTGTTGTGTTCTTGCTCTCAGAGAGTGTTATTTTCCTAAGTTTTTTTGCAGGATATATTGTTTACAAAACAACAACTCCTGATTGGTTACCACCTGGTGTTTCCGGATTAGAAATTAAAGAACCTGCTATTAACACCGTGGTTCTTGTTGCTAGTAGTTTTGTCATTTACCTAGCAGAACGCGCTTTAGGACGTCACGAACTGAATAAATTTCGCCTGTTTCTTCTAACAACGATCGCCATGGGAACCTACTTTTTAGTTGGGCAGGCGATTGAATGGAGCAATCTTGCTTTTGGCTTTACCACAGGTGTCTTCGGTGGGATGTTCTACTTGTTGACTGGTTTTCACGGTCTGCATGTTCTCACGGGAATTATACTACAATTGATTATTTTTGCTCGCTCGTTTATTCCGGGCAATTATGACTCAAGTCATTTTGGTGTGAATGCGACATCCTTGTTCTGGCACTTTGTTGATGTGATCTGGATTATTTTGTTTGTCCTTATCTACATCTGGCAGTGAATATCTCCCCTAAACTTTTACATCTTCAATACTGTTTGGATAAGAGTAAGAGTCTTTTCCCTTTAACTAAACCGTATTGCTACCCATACACCCATAACCCAGGAAAATTCTTATGATTATTGATGACCAGCACTATGACTTGATTATCGTTGGTACAGGTGCAGGTGGAGGTACACTATTACATAAACTTGCACCTACAGGTAAGAAAATTCTTGTTCTGGAGAAAGGGAACTTCTTACCCAGAGAAAATGAAAATTGGAATGCTAGCGAGGTTTTTGGAAAAGGACGTTATCACGCTCGTGAACAGTGGTACGACATTTCAGGCGAGCCTTTTCGTCCCCAAACCAACTATTGGGTTGGGGGCAACACTAAGTTTTATGGTGCGGCTTTGCTGCGAATGAGAGAAAAAGATTTTGAGAAGGTTCAACATCAAGACGGTATTTCTCCAGAATGGCCTCTCCAATACCAGGATTTTGAACCTTATTACACACAAGCAGAGAAGCTTTATTCTGTCCACGGCAGACAAGGAGACGACCCAACGGAGCCTCCTCGAAGTGAAGATTACCCTTATCCTCCAATCAGTCACGAGCCTAGGATGCAACAAATTTGTGAGGCTCTTTCTCATCATGGGCTGCACCCGGGATATCTACCTCTGGCATTGAGGCTAAATGAAAACAATATTGATGAGAGCCTTTGTATCCGGTGTAAAACTTGTGATGGATTTCCCTGTCAAGTTGATGGTAAAGCTGATGCTGAAGTCTCGGGAGTTATCCCTGCTCTGGAATTTCCCAACGTCACGCTGAAGACTGATGCTAATGTTGTACGTTTGCATACGAGTACCTCGGGTCGAGAAGTGAAAGCCGTTGAGGTGGAAATTGGTGGGCAATCTTATCTATTTTTTGGTGATATTGTGGTGCTGGCGTGTGGTGCTGTGAATTCAGCAGCACTCTTACTGCGATCGGCTAATGAAAAGCACCCGACTGGACTCGCCAATAGTTCTGACCAGGTGGGACGCAATTTCATGAAACACCTGTTAACAGCGGTTGTGCAACTGAGTTCCATACCTAACCCAGCCGTGTTTCAGAAGACGATTTACGTCCACGATTTTTATTGGGGAGACTCTGATTTTGAATATCCCATGGGACATATCCAGAATACGGGTAACATTCTCCAAGATATGATTCCCGCTGAAGCACCTCCCTTGTTGTCTCTTTTATCAAGATTAATGCCAGGATTTGGGCTGCAACAGTTGGCAACACGGACAATTGGTTGGTGGTTGCAAACAGAAGATTTACCTGACCCCAACAATAGAGTTCGCGTGCAAGGTTCCAAACTGTATTTGGATTACACACCTAATAATGTTGAGGCTCACGATCGCTTGATTTATCACTGGACAGAGGTGCTAAAAGCAGTAGACAGAACTGGAAAAAACTCGATGCTGTCGATGGGGGTTTATCCTCATAGCAATACGCCTATTCGAGTGGTAGCCCATCAAAGTGGAACTTGCCGTTTTGGAGAAGACCCAACGACATCTGTTCTCGACCTCAATTGTCGCACTCATGATGTCAATAATCTCTACATCGTGGATGGCAGTTTCTTCCCATCTAGTGCTGCGGTTAGTCCTGCGTTGACGATTATAGCTAATGCACTGCGAGTTGGAGAACACTTGATTGAACAGTTGAATTAGGCGTAATACCGTTTCACCTTAAGATTGATACAGATGGCAAGCTTCGGGAGCAGGGGAAGCAAGAAAAGTGATTTGTATCAAGAATTTCGTGAAATGGTATAAGCATCGGCAGTCATCACTTTTGTGCGCTCATGTATGCCTACTATATTCGTCAGTAAAATGCACCCGAAGCAGAATAGAACTCTTGCACGAATATTTTGTCTAGGGGAATGAGAGAGTAAAGCAGCGCAACAAATCTCAGAAGATGCGTTACGGACTTCGTCCTAACACATCCTACAAATCTTTTATAGCATTCATGCAAGCGGTATGGCTGCGGCAGATGGTTTGCGCTGCCATGCGGAAAGCATTGGCAGTCCGATTTACAGAGGCAAAAAGCACAGGAGTATCAAATTTCTAACTGAGGGAGAAAAGTACGAGCCAAAAGAGCTGCTTGAGTGCGATCGCGCAGTTGTAACTGACTCAAAATACTTGTGACGTGATTTCTCACTGTCCGTTCTGAGATGTAAAGCATATGTGCAATCTCGCGGTTACTTAATCCCATGGCTATTAACCGCAAAACCTCTTTTTCTCTGGGCGATAGTTGCGCGAGTTCTAGTGGGATGGCTGGCTGTAATGAATCAGATATATCAGGAGTGTTCAAGGCTTTTTCAAACAGTCCTGGTCCCATGTGAGTGTAACCTTGGTGCACGGCGCGAATGGCGATCGCTAACTCGTCAAGCGGTGTATGCTTTAAAAGATAACCTCTTGCCCCATAGCGCATTGCTTGTGAAACATACTCATCATCATCAAATGTCGTCAGCACCAGCACGTGTATTTCTGGAAAACGCTGACAAATCAGGCGAGTCGCTGCAACCCCATCCATCACAGGCATTCTAACATCCATCAACACAACATCTGGTTGCAATGGCGTTCTATAAAGCGCCTCCACCGCTTCAATTGCTAGTTGACCATTTTCGGCGTCACCAACCACTTGCAAATCTGATTTTGATTCCAGCAGGGTTTTAAGTCCCTGACGAATAATGATTTGGTCGTCTATCAGCAACAGACGAATCATATAATTTTGAATTTTTGATGTTCATTGCAGATTCAGAGTTTACAACACTAGAGTCTATGATGGGTATGTTTACCTGAATTCGGCATCCTTTTGCTGGCTCACTTATGATCTGAAACTTTCCTCCTAATGCAATTGCTCGTTCTCGCATTCCTTGCAGTCCGAAACCTGTCGTATTTTGTTCTGGATAAAAGCCTCTGCCGTTGTCTACTATAAGTAGGTGTAGCTTTCCAGCTAGAGACTGTAACTGCACGGAAACCTGAGTGGCTGCGCTATGTTTGGAGATGTTGGTCAGTGCTTCTTGCAGGATGCGATAGACGGCAATACCGACCTCCGGAGTCACAGGATATATTAGGCTAATTTTGCAGTCTGGTGTGAAGGTTGTGGCGCTGCTAAAGTCTCGGATCAGGTTGTGAATTGCATTTTCTAGAGACTTTCCACGTAATGGGTCAGCTCGCAGTGTTGCCACAGAACGAGAGACTTCCTGCAATGCTTGGTATGCTAACTGTTTTGCTTCTTTTAAAAATTCTATGGCTTTATCAATACTTTTATCAATATCAATACTTTGATCAATATTAGAAGGTAACAAGAGCAAAGCATTCTCTAGCTGGATAGTTTGGGCAGTCAGAGTATGTCCCAAAGAGTCATGAATTTCACGAGCAATCCGGTTGCGTTCTTGTAGAGTTGCCTGATTTTCAATCCGCAAAGCATACTGGCGTAGTTGCTCATGGGCAATTGCCAGTTCTTGCCGACTTCTGCGTTCTGATAGCACAGCATTGACTAGCAATAAAACAAAAGTTAACGTTAAAGCAAAAGAAATCGCGTTATTCAATATCAAATTGGCTGTATTGGTTGCAATTTGCTCCGCCACTGGTTTCCCCTGCCCTATGTGCATTTTGAAGAAAACTGTTGTTCGACTTCGCAAAAATACCATGTAGAGATATGATACGTATACTAGACTGGCAACAATTAAGCGACCTTGTAAATTGAACATTTGGCAACTGCGAATGACCGCAATTAAACCAAGCAGGGGGCCAAAGCAAAGATGGCTATTTGTAAAAGCTGGCAGCAAAACAATCCCTAATTCTACTGCTGTATAGAGCACTTTGTAAGTGAACTTCTGGGTTGGTAACCTTAAACCCATGACTCCAAACGCAACAATACTTAAGACAGTCAACCAAGGAGAACCTTGAAATGGGTAGATAGGGGGAACTAGGAATCCTGTCAGGAGACTCATACCCAATAACAGCCATTCCAGGTAAAGTAATAAACGAAGGGAAGGAAGAGAACGCGACATCTGAGTGTTCACGAGAAACAAAAATAGTAGAACATTTAGGATGTTTTTTTAGCGTATTTTATGACAGGGTTTGATACCAGTGCTTGCTGTCCTAATTTTACTCAGGTAAGGACTATGACAAAAGTCATAAATGAATAGGTACTTTTGTCCCAACATATTTATGACTTTTGTGTCAAGCGGTCTATGAGGGGAAACACTTACGATAAGGATGTCGTAATCAGCGGCAATGAGAGTTGAGAAATGAGTGGAGTTGGTATGAAATTTCAACCTAGTGTATGGATTGCGGGAATTGTAGCGACGCTGCAACAGCTATACCTGCGATTGTACAGGCACTGAACCTATAACTCCAAAATGAGTGGGATGCAAAACGAATGCAAGTAGTTTTGACATTAAAGCAATTGGAAAAGTTTCGCCAGTTTAGGCGCGGTTGATATTCGTAATTGAGTTATTAATAAGAATTACGAATAATCAATTATGACGGGTCTCATGCTCCTGTACCCCCAGTTCCCTCAAAATAAAGGATTGGGGGTTTCCTTAATTTTTAGTTTAAATGTTTAGTTGAGATGCAAAACCTAAAGAATTACTAAAGAATTATTAGAACCCACATATTACAGGAGATTTTCACGTGTATGGCAAAAGTAGAGGAAGTATCCGATTTGGCAAAAAGTTCGCAGTCCTGGAAACAAGCCAGCCCGGTGAAAGATTTGAAGCAAATCAAAATACCCAAGTGGCTTGTAGGACTTCTGATTTTGGGTCTTCTGGGTGGCGGAGGTTACTTGGGAGTACGACAGTTTATGATGGTACAGCGTCAGGAACGTCAAAGTCGAATACAAACGGCTGTTGTTGAAAAGACGAATCTTCCTGTTACCATTTCGGCAAACGGCAACGTTCAGCCCGAACGCTCGATTAACGTCAGTCCAAAAACCTCTGGTGTGTTGAAGAAGCTGCTAGTGAAGGAGGGCGATCGCGTTCAGCAAGGACAAATTTTAGCATATATGGATGACTCGAACTTGCGAGGGCAACTCACCCAAGCAAACGGACAGCTAGAAAATGCTCAAGCCAATCTGCGGCTGTTGCTAGCGGGTAGCCGTTCTGAAGATATCGCCAAAGCACAGGCAGACGTCAGAAACAATCAAGCACAGCTTGTCCAAGCACAATCTCGGCTAGATTTGGCAAGTTTACGTGTGAAGCGGTTGAGTACTCCCACCCAAGAAGGAGCAGTTTCTCGTGATACCTTAGACGAAGCTTTAACCGAAGAGCGCAATGCTAAAGATAACTTGGAACAGGTAAAAGCAAGTCTTGCTGCGGCAAACCAGGAACTTGCTAAACTCAACAATGGTTCTCGACCAGAGGAAATTGAACAAGCACGCGCCCAAGTCGTTTCTGCCCAAGGAAGTTTGCAGACAATTCAGGCACAAATTAACGATACTGTGATTCGCGCCCCTTTCACTGGACTTGTCACGCGTAAGTTTGCCGATCCCGGTGCATTTGTGACTCCCACGACAGCAGGAAGCGAGGTATCTTCGGCAACGTCTTCTTCTATCTTGGCATTAGCGTCTCAAAATCAGGTAACAGCAAAAGTGGCTGAAACCAATATCTCTCAAATTAAAGTGGGACAGACAGTTACTATCCAGGCAGATGCTTATCCTGATAAAAAATTTACAGGAAAGGTCGTCCAGGTTGCTGCTCAATCGACTGTAGAACAGAATGTAACAAATTTTGAAGTCAAATCCTCCCTTTCTGACCCAGAAAATATTTTGCGGGCGGGGATGAACGTCAACGTAGACTTTAATGTTGGAAAGTTAGATAATGCGCTGGTGATTCCTACAGTGGCGATTGTGCGCCAGGAAAATGCTAGTGGAGTGATGGTGTTGACACCAGGAAACAACAGAAGACCTAGATTCCGACCAATTACAACTGGGGTAACTGTGGGGAATAAAACAGTAGTTCGCTCAGGTTTGCAAGAGGGAGAGCGAGTGATGCTGAGCTTCCCAGCAGGACAACGTCCTCAAGGTAGTGGTACATCCCGTGGTATGACACCCTTTGGGGGACCACCAACACGTTTTCGTTAGAAGGGATGATTCAAATGGTAAAGTCTATTCGCCCCACTAAAGTCTCATTATTTGAAATCCTATCGATGGCAGTAGAAGCCATGTGGAGTAATCGTCTCCGCACAGGGCTAACCATGTTGGGAGTCATTATCGGTATATCTTCTGTTATCGCGGTTACATCGGTTGGGCAAGGTGTCCAAAAAGCTACTGAGCAGCAGATTCAAGCTTTAGGCTCGAATGTCTTACTAGTATTAGCGGGAGCAGCACGATCTGGAGGTATTAGCCAGGGTTTTGGTTCTGCATCAACACTAACATGGGAAGATGCCCAAGCTGTTTCTCAACAGGTTCCTGCAGCCCAGTCTGTCACCGCCTATCTACAACGTGCAGTACAAGTGGTTTATGCAGGACAAAACATTTCTACACAAGTCCTGGGAACTGATTTGAATTACCCAGATGTAAAAAACATTCATCCCCAAGAAGGACAATACTTTACTCAGGAGGATTTAAATAACGCTACGCCTGTTGTTGTCTTAGGTAGTAAAGTACGAGATGATTTATTTGGTGTTGGGTCATCTGCTATTGGTGCTGATATTCGTATCCAAAACGGACGCTACAAGGTTATTGGGGTGATGGAGTCCAAGGGAGCAGCAGGCGCACAAAACGTAGATGACCAAATGTATATTCCTCTGACAAATATGTCGGCAAGAATTGTGGGCAATAATGCTCTTAATGGTACTGCTATTAATGGTTTATGGTTAAAAGCTCAGGATGAGGCGCAGCTTGACGCTGCCCAGTTTCAGGTAACGAACTTGCTCCGCATTCGGCATAATATTTACCCGCCCCAACCAGACGACTTTCGCATCATCAATCAAGTTGACATTATCAACACTTTCAGTAGTGTTGTGGGATTGTTTACAATTTTGGTGGGGGCGATCGCAGGAATTTCTTTGGTGGTTGGTGGTATTGGTATTGCAAACATCATGTTGGTTTCGGTTGTGGAGAGAACTCGAGAAATTGGTATTCGCAAAGCTGTAGGAGCTACCTATAGCGCAATTTTGAGCCAGTTTCTCACTGAAGCAGTCGCTGTTGCTATTGTAGGTGGAATGATTGGTATTGGATTTGGGATTTGCCTTGCCCTCATAGCAGCTAACTTATTTAAATTTCCGTTTGTTGTGTCTTTCTGGTCAATCATTGCCGGATTTGGATTTTCGTTATTGACTGGGTTGGTTGCAGGAGTGATTCCAGCACGCAACGCCGCCAAACTTGATCCCATCACTGCTTTAAGGAGTGACTAAAGATGGCAACCATGATTTGGATGGAAGATATTACCAAAACCTATCGCTTAGGTGATGCAGAGGTTCCGATTCTTAAGGGGATTGACCTAGCAATCGAGGAAGGAGAATATGTTGCCATCATGGGGATGTCCGGTTCCGGCAAGTCTACCCTGATGAACATTATTGGCTGCCTAGATCGCCCAACAAGCGGTCATTATGTTTTGGAAGGTCGAAATCTCACAACTCTAAACAATGATGAATTAGCATACATCCGCAATCAGCGCCTCGGCTTTGTCTTTCAGCAATTTAACTTACTGCCTCGTGCTACTGCCGTTGAAAACGTTATGCTACCGATGGTCTATGCTGGCGTTCCCAGAGACAAACGACGCAAGCGGGCAATTGAAGCTCTCACACGAGTGGGACTGGCAGAACGGCTGCACAACCGCCCTAATCAACTGTCTGGTGGACAACAGCAACGTGTTGCCATTGCCCGCGCTTTGGTTAATCGTCCTGCTTTGGTACTGGCGGATGAACCAACAGGAGCATTAGATAGTCAGACTTCCCAAGAAGTGATGGATTTGCTGACTGATTTGAACAACCAAGGCATTACGATTGTTATCGTTACTCATGAGGCTGATATCGCTGCTCAAACCCAGCGAGTTATTCATGTTAGGGATGGTTTGATTGTGTCGCCAGTCAACAGCCGCTAGAGCAATCTTGTTTCTGGTGCTTTAGGAGGTAACAAAAACTACTCAAAAATACTCAAAGCTGCTTTTGCATCAGCAACTGTAACTAACAGTGTCATTGGCGAAACAGGTGAAGAAATAAAACCGCATTTTTCATAAAACTTCTTTGCTTCTTCCGAAATAGCATGTACAAGAATCGCCCTGATTCCTGCAATTTGAGCTGCTTGTACTTTACGAAGAACGGCATCACGCACTAAACCACGTCCAATCCCTTGAGAATGCCAGTTGCGATCCACCGCCAGCCGTCCAATAACCATGACAGGAATTGGATCTGGCATATTGCGCCGAACTCGACCAGGCGCGATGGAAGACAATACACTTCCGGTCGCAAGACAGTAGTATGCAATAACTTTTTGCCCGACAGTGACGACATACGTTCGCGAAGCACCACTGTCTTCATTTTTAACTGCACGCCTCCTCAACCAATCGTTCAAGTCAGCATTACCTGAATCAAAATCTTCCAGAAGATGATGTGGATTTATTGGTTGAGGAGACTGCAATTTCTGATTCTCCTCTTTAACCACTTCTAATCCCACGGGGCTTTGGTTGTCAGCAATTTACGCAGATTCTCATTCTCTGTTGGCGGTGCATCTAGAAGATCCATAAATTGCTGAAACTTTTCATCATCTAAAATAAAGAGCCGACGATCAAGTAAAACTGCTTCAGCTTCCCGACAGGCTGTCTCTAGCATAAAATCTGAGCGGCTCTTCCCGAGAGCTTCTGCCGCACGGTCTATTAAATCACGTTGTGTCTGGTGTGCCCGAATATTGATTGTCACATCGCGGTTTCGATTGACTGGTGTCGGTTCTATTTGCATCAATCAATGATATTTAATGTCCATACAATGAATATACAAAATTTGTATATACAATGTCAACACATCCTTGATTATCAGATGCGATCGCATTAATCGCTGCAATCAGGCGATCGCATCACTTCATCCCAAACGGGTGTTAGCTGCTCTGCTTGTTCTGCCCAATAATCAAATGTAATTAAGCACTGAGCATTTGACTCCATTTGACCCCAAACCAATGCAAGTCCACGAAAGCTTAGTCTATTGTGGCATCGTACTAGGAAAAATGAATAAGGTCGAGTTCAATCAGCAAAATGGCACATTGTTTTTTCGGTTTGCCAGTTTGCATTCTTTTTTCAGTAATTCACGCACTCATTTTAGTATTTTCCGTAAGCAAACAAGTAGATTGCTTTCTCAATTAGTCTGCTTGCTTCTTCATTTTGGTGTTTTCCGCAAGCGGACAAGCAGATTGCTTTCTCAATTAGTCTGTTTGCTTTCTTATTCCAGTAATTCACGCAATCCTGAAACTATCGCGCTTGTAGCAAAAGCTATTGAAAATTTGCCAGAATTCTCTCAGGCTGATCAACACGGAAGTTTCTTAAGGTAAAGAAGATTAACCGTACCGTATTACAGGGTGTCTATCATGGCTCGTAGAAAAAGAACCTCCCAGGTGTTAGAAAAAGCAGTACGTCGTGCTGCTGGCATAAATTCAATTGCTGCGAATTTAGATTTAGGCAATGGACTCAGCGTGCCTGCCTTCTCAAGGCTGATCGAGACGATGAGAACTAGACAGGATGCATATAACAGTGCCCTTTCTAACCTGGATAAGTTATATCGTGAAATGTTGGAAACAGAGCGCGAGTTGGGAGATATGGCAGAGCATATGCTGTTGGGAGTTGCAACTCGATATGGCAAAAGCAGTGTAGAGTACGGCATGGCGGGAGGAGTTCCTAAGAACCAGCGCCGCAAGAGGCTGCGAGGCGACTCACTAACTGCCAGTTCTGAGCAACCATCATTTATTGCCAGTGTAGAGGTCAACGAGAATGGAAACAAAGCAGTAGCAACAAGCCAGGATGTGCGTTAGTACTTAAAAATTTGTAAAGCGAAGATATAGTAATTCTTGCTTGTAAGAATACCGAATACAGTAGGGGCAAGGTATGTCATGCCCCTATAGACAGCTTATACTGTACCGTACTTATAAGGCATTGGTGAACTACCCGACGCTCTCCTCCGGGAGAGCGCGGGCTTCTGTAATCATAGGCGAGTGCCTAATGAGACTTTCGCCCCATCTTTGGTCTTACCTCCCCTCCTACAGCAGAGACGGCTGAACCTTCCGCCCTTACGGGTTCACCAGTTGCTTCAACGGGGGGAACCCCCGCAACGCACTGGTTCACCTTTAGCAATCTGATTCCCTCTGCCCTAATATTGATGGCTGCGTTTCCATCCCTGTCATGGTGGGTACCACAATGAGGACAATTCCATTTCCTCACATCTAGAGGCATCTCACCGATTTGGTAGAAACAATGAGAGCAGAGCTTAGAACTGGGGAACCATCTATCAATTTCAACCAACTTTGCACCTTTGCGTTCTAGCTTAGAAGCTAGAAAGTTGGTAAAAGTTCCCCATCCACAATCAGATATTGCTTTTGCCAAATTACGGTTACGAACCATGCCCTTGACATGAAGATTCTCTACTATGACAGCTTGGCTATCGCTGACCAACTTATAACTAAGTTTCTGCAGAAAATCTTGCCGCGAATTGCTAACCCGTTCGTACACCTTGGCAACAACTTTACGATATTTCTTTCTAGTTTTACTCCCTTTTTGTTTCCGAGCTAATTTCTGTTGCTTACGCTTGAGATTTTTTTCATGCTTGGCGATATGTTTCGGATTGTCATATTTAGAAACCTTTTCGCCGTCAGTAACAACAGCAAAGTGTTTCAGTCCTAAATCAACACCGTAGATTTTGCCCTCTGATGTAGTTGGGGTATCCCCTTCTACTTCAGTCAAAATAGATGCAAAATACTTACCTGATGGAGTCTTGCTGACAGTGACAGTCTTGATTTTCCCTTCAACTTGTCTGTGTATTTTGGCTTTGACAATTCCAATACTACCTGGAAGCTTGACATTGCCATCTACTATCTTGACGTTTTGAGGGTATTGAATAGACTGTTTGCCGTGTTTAGATTTGAACTTAGGAAACCTTGCTCTACCTTCAAAAAAGTTTTTATATGCGGTAGTTAGATTAAGCGTCGTAGCCTGTAAAATCTGGCTATAACAATCAGCTAACCAACAAGTATTCTCTGCTTTTTTGAGTTCAGGCAGAAGGGCATTGAGTGCTGAACGCCCAAGTCCTTTGCCCGTTTCTTTATAAACTTCAATTGACTTATTCAAAGCATAATTCCACCACCACCGAGAACAACCAAATGCTTGCGCTAGTTGTGTTTGTTGTTCTTGAGTTGGATATACACGAACTTGTATAGCTTTATGCAGCACTCAATATCACCTCCTTGATTTGTTGATTCTATCACAATATACATTTAGCGATAAGCACAATCCGGAAAACATTTTGGCGATTCCGCGCTAACGCGCCGCTCCGCTAACATGCATCTTTTTCCTGTCTTTCCTACGGAAAGATTTAGTCAAAGATACAATCGTCACCGCCCGTCTTATATCCCGATGCTAAACTGAGTACAGTTATAGCGCGGGACTTACGACGAAATAGTTAAAGGTGTGGCGATCAATAGAAACTTCTGTAGGTGGGCTTATAAAGCATTCTGCGAAAATCGGGAGATATATGGTTCATTTGGTTGTCATAGCATTTTTGAATCTCTGTTCAAGAAATCTATAGAGCTTAATAATTGTGTACAGCCTTATTGGTTCTCTTTTAGAGAAAATCTAAATACCTTACATATTACTGATAGAAATATTAATAGATTGAAACAGGTAATTGATTCTTACCTTCCGATTAAGTAGTTTTTTTCTGTCTAATTCCTTGCATTGTCAAATGCTCGGGCTAATGTCAATGTTGATTCGACATTAGCAATGGCAAATGGAAAACGGGTGCTGAGTCGAGAGTGCAATGAGTTGCAGTGGCTTTAAGATGGGAAAATAAAAAGAATCATTGGGAGGAATCAATCGCCATGACTATTATTGCTGCTAAGTGGACGATTGACGAATATCACCGCATGATTGATGCTGGCATTTTGAGCGATCGCCAAGTTGAACTGCTTAAGGGAGAGATAGTCGAAATGTCGCCGGAAGGGGAACCCCATGCTTACTCCAGTCATGAAGCAGGTGAGTATTTAACCCAGTTGTTGGTCAAGTATGCCACAATACGTCAAGCCAAGCCTATCACCTTGCCCAATGACTCGGAACCCGAACCAGATATTGCTATTGTCCAACGTTTAGGGCGCGAGTATCGAGAGCATCACCCCTATCCAGAAAATATCTTCTGGTTGATTGAGTATGCTAACTCCAGTTTAGAAAAAGATTTAGAGACAAAAAGTAAAATCTATGCAGAAGTTGGTATTCCAGAATATTGGGTTGTCAACCTCAAAAAGCTACACTTGGTGGTGTTTCGAGAACCTTTAGATGGAGAGTACGCTACAAAACTCACACTAACTGGGGGAACAATTCAACCACTTGCATTCCCTGATGTTTCCGTTTCAGTAGAGCAGATTATCAACAGCTGAGGCAATTCAAGTCAAAAGTCAAAAGGCAAATGAATTCTGTTTTCTGACTTCTTCTTCAAACCATCAATCGCACCTGCGAACCCTGCTGAGTTTTATTCACTTCAATCCGGGCTTGAAAGGCTTCTTTGAGGTGGGGCATATGAGTGACGGTGAGGATGCAGGCAAAATCAGACGCGATCGCATTAATCGCTGCAATCAGGCGATCGCATCCTTCTGCATCTTGTGTCCCAAATCCTTCATCCACAATTAACAATTGCAACGCCGCCCCTGCGCGTTGCGCGAGTAATTTCGCCAAGGCTAAACGAATTGCAAAGTTAATTCTAAATGCTTCCCCACCAGAGTAAGTCTCATAAGCTCGCGTTCCTCTGGCGTCAGCAATCAAAATGTCTAAGGTGTCTATCAGCTTGGCATTTTTCTTGGTTGCCTTACCACTCTTCCCAGCCCTTTGTGTCACAAATTGCACGTGTAGCTGATTGCCACTAAGCCGTGAAAGCAGTTGATTTGTCTCGACTTCCAATTGAGGCAAGACATTCTCAATCATCAATGCTTGGATGCCATTTTTACCAAAGGCTTGTGATAATTCCTGATAGATTCGATGTTGTCGCTTTACTTGTTGTAGTTGCTGCTGCTGTTGCTCGTACTCAAGTTGCAATGTTTCTAGTTGATGAGCCAGCTGTTGCAAGCGTCCCAACTGGGCAATTTGTTCATCGAGTTGCCGTCTGCGTGATAATAACTGCTGTTCTAATACTTGAATTTGAGCAGATGGGTTTGCTGATTCTTCTAGCTGCTGGACGATGCTTTCAATTTGCACAGCCAGTCTTTGCCGCTCTGTCAATCTTGCTTGCAAAGACACCTCTAACTCTTGTAATCTTGTTTTGAGTTGGGGATATTGTTGCTGTGCTCCCACAAGCTGTTGATAGCGCAATTGCCAAGCTTGAGCTTTGCGTACAGCCATGCGAAAGTTGTTGTGCTGTTCTGATATGTAGCCTATTTCAGTAATGTGACGATCAAGGGCGGCGATTTGTCTGGCACATTCAGATTCTGTTGCCTCTTGCTTGATTCGGGTGTGTAATTGGGCAATTTGTGCCTGAAGTTCTGGTTTTCGGACTTCTATTTGAGCTTGACGCTTTGCGGCATCTTTTATCTGGCTTAATCTAATTTCTGCCCATCTCCACCGCTCTACTTCGTTCCGAGCAAGGGCGTGGTCTTGTTCATTGTAGTTGAGTTGTTGCAGATATTGTCCTAAGTGCTGGAGTTCTGTGTGTATGTTATGGGCGTAGTCACCCACTTCTAGCGATCGCTCCAAGTGCTGCTTTTCAACAACAATTTGTTGTAGCTGTTGTTCTACATCACTTGTCGCCTGCAACTGTGCTGCCAATTGCCCTCTTTGTTCACGTAAGGTATCATAAGGGGATAATTGTTGCGATATTTCTCTATATTCTTGCCTCAAAACCTGAATTTCTCTATCAGAGACAGCCATCCTCTCTCGGACTATCCACAATTCATCTTCTGCATCTTTGTACTCTACTTTGGTTTTGTCCACCACACGGTTCCAGTGATGTTCGTCTAGGGGACGCTCGCATAAAGGACAGATAGCATTGGGGTTTTGGAGCATTTGCAGTTTTTGCTGTAGTTCTGCCAGAAGTTTTTCAAAGTCCCGTTGATGAGCTTGTAAGCGTTCGATGAGGTGACGTCTTTCCTGTCCTTTTTCTTGCACTCGTTGCAGATAAACCCGCTTTTTCTCGAGCTCCTCAATCTGCATTGCTACTTCCATCACAGCTTGTTGCAGTTGCGGTTGGCGTCTGTGCTGACGTTGCAGTTGGTTCTGTGTCGCTTCCAGTTGTTCGAGTCGAGCCACTAAACCAGCTTGAGCGCGATCCAATTGGCTTTGTAATGTGACTCGTTGTTGCAAGAGCGGAGCAACCTGTAGTTGCAACTGATCCATTTGAGTCAGACGATTCCGTGCAGCCGCAAGTTGTGCTAAAGCTGCTTCTACTTCATCTGATTTGCTGAGAGTTTGCTGAAGTTCTTGTTCTTGTTGCTGCAAAGCACCTAGTTGTGCTTCTGCGTGTTGTAATTGTCGCTCAAGTTCGTTAATTTGTTTGGTCAACTGCTGTTGCTTTTGTTGGCGTGCTTGTTGGGCGCGAGTGTATTCTTCAAACTTAGCGCCCATTGTTTCTTCTTGGGATTGCAGAGTTTGGTATTCGTCGTGTCCTGCTTTAATTTCAGCTTCTTGAGCTAAGAGTTCTTCTAAATCTGATAGCTGGCTGTCAATTACTGAGTGTTCTTGTTGAAGGCGATCGCAGTCTTGGGTCAGATTCTGATATTGCTGCCTGATAAAATTAAGTTGTTGCTCCCAGTTTTGTCGCTGATGTTGAACAACTTGCAAACTTTGTAATTGAATATTTTCAAAAGCTTGGACTTGTTGTAGTTCGTTGATTTGGGCTTCTAATTCTGCTTGTTTTTGGGCAGTTGCTTCACGTTGTTGCAGTTGAGATTTTAGTGAATCCAAACAACGCTCTAGCTCTTCTGTCCTGGCTTTGAACTGACGAGAGAGTTCTTTTGCCCGTTCTTCTAATTCATCATACTGATTGAGTTTTAATAACTCAGCCAATATTTCTTTCCGCTCACCAGGTCGCTTAAGCATAAATTCATCTGCACGACCTTGACGCAAGTATGCTGAATTGATGAAAGTGTCGTAATCAAGCTTAATATGTTCTAAAATCAAATCTTGCGTTGCCCTTACGCCTTTGCCCGTCAGTGCCCGAAATCCAGTAGGTGTTTGTATTTGAAATTCTAAAGCACCGCTTCCACCGCGCACTCGGGTGCGAATGACTTTATATGTTTGCTGGTTTGCTTCAAAGATGAAATCAACTCTAACTTCTTTTGCACCTGTATGGATAACGTCATCTTCACTAGAAGCTCTGCTTTGACCCCAAATTGCCCAGGTGATAGCTTCAAGTAGAGAAGATTTTCCAGCGCCATTGGAACCACAAATACAAGCTGTATGTAACCCACGAAAATCTAAAGTCGTGTCACGGTAACTGAGGAAGTTTTTGAGGATCAGTTGGATTGGGATCATTGAAGATTAGGCGCCACACCTTTTTTAAGAAATAACAGTACAAATGCTCTTCTTGTTAGTTTAGCTAGGGAACTATCATGTTTCTAGTGTTTAACACCTGAATTTTACGAAAGTTAACAATATAATGATGAGCCAATTTTTCTTGTTAGGCTAACTTTTTTTACTATATTCGGGAAAAATTTAATTTTTTATTATCTTCTGTGCTCATTCACTCTCATAAACAGCAAGTTTGTTTGATGCTATGAACTACCCAGACCTACTTTGTTGATACCATTTCACGAAATGCCTGATACAAATGATTGGTCTCTAATTATTTTCCCCTGCTCGGGTGCTCGGGTGCTCCCCTGCTGCCTATTTATATCAACCTTAAAGTCAAACGGTATGAGGTCTGGGTTTCTGCACCCAAACCAGCAGAGCCGGATTTTTGACGCTTCGCACGTCCCAGTTGCTTTATGTTTCACACTTGTTTGCAAGTGCGTGAAAAGGAAAGTATCTACACCGATTCACCCCAACGCGAGTGTGTCTGGTGACAGGAGAAGGGAAGCAGCTTTTTGAAAGAGATTGCTTTGTAGTCTTTGTGAAGGTATCAAAAAAACAAAAAGAGCGAAATATTCAAGGCGCTATAGTTTACAGAAATTCTCACTACAATATAAGTAAGAAATTGCAGTAAACTCCATTTTTCTTCCTCTGGGCATCCATCGTTAGACATAGATAATGTAAAAACGTTCAGGAACTATTTCAAAAGATTTACGTCTTATATATCTTTTGTTACTATTATTGACCGTATATGAACGTATAAAAATAGAAAGGAACAATCGCAGATTCTTAACGTCTTTCAAGCAACTAAACTCTTGGAATAGGTCTATTGATAGGTTTAAAAAAGGCAAGAAACAATCTCAGTAATAACACGTCATCGTACATAAGAAAAAACAAGAGGACATGACTATGACTCAATTTCATCGTTGGAAATCTGGAGCAGTTGCACTTATAGCAATGGCAATGACAACAGGTACGATTGCACCCATGTTTTTGTTGACTCCTGCTTCTGCACAAACAATCTTTCGCGGTCAACAAACACAAACAGGAACAGTTTCAATTCCAGCTGGTGTCACACTTCCTGTCACCTATGAGAAAGATAAAATTGTGGTGACTCCTGATGAGACTGCACCTATTAAGCTGAAGATAGCAAGAAACATTGTAGATAGCAGTAGACGTGTATTAATTCCTGAAGGTTCTGAAATTGTTGGACAATTGCAACCAATCACTAGAAATGGCGAAAAAGGAACTTATTTTGTAGCACAAGAGATAGTGTTTCCTAAAGGTGAGCGACAGTCTATTAATGCAACTTCTCAAGTTATCACTAGAAAGGAAACAATCAGCAAAGGAGCCAAAACTGGCACAATCTTGCAGGATGCTGCTATTGGTGCAGGTGCAGCCAGTGTCATTTCACTGATAACAGGTAACCGCAGAATTGAAGCTTTGGAACCCATTCTTGGTGCGGGTGCAGGTGCTGCAGCAAGTGTTCTACTGCGACGCAACAAAGCTGAAGTTATCGTTGTAGAACCCCAAAGAGGAGAGTTGGATCTCACACTGCGCTCTAGTTTTCAGGTATCCCGTGGCTATTAGTAGGCTTATCTTAAATTTAGGTCGTGAGTTTCGTCAATTTGCAGTGCGAACGGCGCTTTGTGCCATTGCTGTAAGCGGCGTTCGCTCTTGCTAAGTAGAGTGTGGAATGCTTAATTTTTTATCACAAAAGGTATTTTATACTCCTAACCATAGGAAATGACTTTTTTTGTCTTAATATTGTTTTCTATAACTCTATGTAGAACTATGTAAGCAGATAGACAGAATTTTTTGTAGGATGCGTGAGCCAAGGCTCACGCATCTATTGCAAAGGACATCATGGGTTATGCTTCGCGCTTCCCATCCTACATTTATTCATGTCGAACTACTTAGAATGCAAGCATTTAGCTCACTTTGTATATGTCTATTTCCAAAAAACTTTTGCTTGCCATAACAGTTTGCAATTGCATCAGCTATAGGAAGAAATAATGAGCTACAGACGCACAAGAGATGCATATAGATAAATTTGTATTGCATTCAAATAAAAAGTAACCTAATTCATACCTTATTCTTTAGTGATATAGATATAGCCAATTGAAACTAGCAGGCGAAACCAAACTATCCCAGTGGAACTTCTTAGCTCTAAAGTAGTCAAATTAACTAATAGAAAAGAGCAGATTTTTTGGGGAGCAAGAATAAAATGTTTGGTGACTTTCGTTGGCAATCTGGATGCGCTGCATTCATAACTTTGGGCATCACAGCAGGTACTATTGCACCTCTAGTGACACCTACAGCTTCTTTTGCCCAAACAAATTTTACTGACGTTCAATCCAACTATTGGGCAACAGAGTTTATTCAACAATTAGCACAAAGGGGTGTTATTGCCGGCTTTCCAGATGGCAGCTTCCGCCCAGAAGAGCCAGTCACACGCGCTCAATTTGCTGCTATGATTGGCAAAGCTTTCCA
This sequence comes from Nostocales cyanobacterium HT-58-2, assembly GCA_002163975.1. Taxonomy (GTDB): domain Bacteria; phylum Cyanobacteriota; class Cyanobacteriia; order Cyanobacteriales; family Nostocaceae; genus HT-58-2. The sequence goes on from CP019636.1 coordinate 3,060,066, forward strand.
AAAAGCACCAGAACGGCAGGCAGTCAGATTTTACGATGTACCAAACGGCTACTGGGCATCGAGTGCGATTCAGGATGCATATACCACCGGCTTCTTATCTGGATATCCTGGGAATCGTTTCGAGCCTAACCAAAATATTCCCCGCGAACAGGTTTTAGTTTCCCTCGCCAACGGACTAGTTTATAACGTTAGTGGTAACACCGAAAGCATCCTGCAATACTACAACGATGCTAATAACATTTCTGGCTATGCTCGTAGTCCAATTGCTGCGGCTAGCGAGAAACAAATTGTTGTCAACTACCCCAATATTAAGTTCCTCAATCCAAAAGCAACCGCAACTCGGGCACAAGTCGCAGCTTTTATCTATCAAGCACTCGTTAGTTCTGGTAAAGCCGCAGCAATTAACTCACCCTATATTGTGGCTTTTGGACAACCTACTCCGTCACAACCAGTAGCGGTGACAATTCCTGAAGGAACTGTCATTCCTATCAGGTACGAAAAAGCAGAAAAAATTCTCGTCACGAAAGATGAAACAGCGCCTTTGACTCTGACAGTGGCGCAAAATGTAGTCACTGATAGAGGGAATGTGGTCATTCCAGCTGGTAGTCAGGTTGTTGGTGAACTGCGTCCTGTTAAGAGCAAGGGTGGTTCTCAATTTGTCGCCCAGAAACTTGTCTTAGCCAATGGTCAGCAGTATCCAATCAACGCAACTTCTGAAGTAATTACCAAGACCGAAACTATTAAACAAGGTACCAGTACAAGAGCAATTGCTAAGAATGCTGCACTGGGTGCTGGTGCAGCAGCAGCAGTCTCAGCAGTGATTGGCGATCGCGCTATTGCTACAGAAGAAGTTCTAGGTGGTGCGGCGATCGGTGGATTGATTGGTGTGTTCTTTGGTAAGAAGAGTGTTGACCTCATCGCCATTGACCCAAACACTGACTTGCAAATGACCATCGGCGAAAATTTTCAAATTTCGTTGAAATAGTTGTCACTGCTCCCGGACTGAAATATCGCTTCGGCCTATTTAGGCAGAACCTGTAACTGAGGGTTATAATGAGAGTTTCCACTATTGATTGTTATTTGGGTGATCTGCCATTTTTAGGAGTGGAACTTATGAGTAGAGAGCATCGAACAACAGTAGTCAATGATCGACTTAGGGAGATCATTACTCAAGTTGAATCAGCGTCGGATACAAATCTTCTCAAGTTACTTGAACCCTGTCAACCCCTACAGCCGTTGCCTAACCATAGCAGTTCTTGTGATGAGGATAGGACTTATCATGGAAAACACATTGGCAAAAGTCACTGTGTGTGAGTGGCACAGATTCATTATGTAGCCGAATCTTGAATTGTTGGTTAGTTTTGCTTTGTGATGATGTCAACAACTTGATTTAATCTGGGTTTCTGCAATGTTTGTTATTTATTGCTCCCCTGCCCCCATGGTATCAGCGGCAGGGATTTGTTTTTTTGGCAGCGCAAAAAATATAAATTAGCTTGAAAAGCAAAGCGTTCTCTTCTGGCACAATGGTCAAAGAAGAAGAATTCACCAAGTCAGAATTAGTGAATTCACCAAGTTACCTAGTTATCCATGACTGTTGCTGTTCAGCTAGAAAACGTCTACAAAATTTACAATAACGTTCCTGTAGTGAATGACCTCTCATTTACTATCAAAGCGGGAGAAATGTTTGGTCTACTTGGTCCAAACGGTGCAGGTAAGTCTACCACAATTCGGATGTTGACCACGCTGACACAACCAACTCAGGGTCAGATAGAGGTATCTGGCTATAATGTCGTACGTCAACCTATACGAGCAAAGCAGTGTATTGGTGTCGTTTTGCAGCAAGTTAGTGTGGATGGCGATTTAACAGTGTGGGAAAATATGGAACTGCACGGAAGGCTGCATCACATTGCTAACCCTCAGCGACAACGGCTGATTAATCAATGGCTGGAGTACGTTGAACTTGTAACCAGACGTAATGATTTAGTAAAAACCTTGTCTGGGGGTATGAAACGACGACTACAAATAGCGAGAGCTTTGTTGCATCAACCGCAAATTTTGTTTCTCGATGAACCAACAGTGGGACTAGATCCCCAAACAAGGCGACGGTTGTGGGAGATTATTCGGGATTTGAACAAGCAAGGGATGACGATACTGCTGACGACTCACTATATGGATGAGGTCGAGTATTTGTGTCATCGCATTGGCATTATGGATGGTGGTAAATTAATTTCTCTTGGCACTCTACAACAGTTGCGTTCTGCTCATGGCGAAGGTTTAGTCATGAAGCAAATAGGTGATCGTTGGGAATATCTCTTTTTCCCAACTGTGGAAGATGCAAACTTATACCTAAATCAACAAGAAGATAAAACTGGGATGATGGTTCGTCCTTCTAACCTGGAAGATATTTTCGTTGAACTAACTGGACGCAAGTTAGATTAATCTTACCCCCCCAAAGTTCGTAGCACGGCTTCTACCCTTGCTACACTATCCTGCCTACCTTGCTTTTCGTACAAATCACGAGCTTTTTGAAACACTGCGATCGCTTCTTTTGATTTCCCTTGCTTGACTAAGATATTACCCCGCAGTTCAATAACTTGGGGATTTTTAGGGTCAAGGTTGACAGCTTGTTCGTATGCCCATTTCACATTCTCGTTCTCTCCTAAACGCAACAGCACTGTAGCCAACCCTATATAGGCATTGACGTTATTCCGGTTAGCTTGTATTGCACGACGGTAGGCTTCTTTTGCTCCCTTGTTATCTCCTAAATTGCCACTGACATAACCCAAAGCATATTGATAGTCGCTATTGTTGGGATTAAGAGCAACAGCACGACGGTAAGCCTGTAACGCTGCAGGGAAATTTCCTTGTTGAGCATAGAGATAGCCAATACCAGAATAGATTGTGGCGTTTTTTGGCTCTAGAGTCGTTGCTCTTTGATAAACGGCGATCGCCCCATTATAATCACCGCTATCTACCAACCTCCGCCCTTCTTCCAAGAGTTCCTTTAACTCTTGAGAGCTTTGCTGTTGTGGTACTGCTTCTTGAGCCTGAGCTACCAAGGGTATTGTTGCTACAAAGCTTCCTACTAGAAGAATACTTAATATAAATGATGTTCGATTGTACACAGCAAATTACCTAAAAGTTTATGCAACTTTTTCCTACAATCTCCGTGGTTGATTGTCCATTAAAACAAATATATTTGTTTTTGCAAACTCTATTTGTTCACTTTTACAAAAGATTTATGATAACTCTCCTTTTTTTTCTGTGATATTACAGTAAATTAACAGTTATTTTTAATACAATCTGTTTTTCAGATATCTGCTTTGACAGTTAACAATCTAAGCAGGAGTGTGATTTGATAGTTATGTTTTTGAGGTGAGTCTATGATTTTAACGACTACTGATGTCATTCAAGGAGCGATCATTCAATCATATTTAGGCATTGTGACGGCGGAAGTTGTTTACGGTAGCAACTTTCTCCGAGATTTTTTTGCTAGTATCCGGGATATTATTGGTGGACGCACGGGCAGTTATGAACGCCTATTTGAAGAGGGTCAACGGAAGGCTTTAGAAGAATTAGAGCGACGGGCATTACGTTTAGGAGCAGATGCTGTTATTGGCATTGAAGTTGATACAGGCACAATCAATGTTGACCAATCAGGAGTTCTTATATTGATTACTGCTACAGGAACTGCTGTCAAACTGCGTTAGCAGTTATGAGCAATAATTTGTTCATTAGGGCAGTCTTATTGAATTTGTAAAGAATAGAATTCAGGACTCAAAACACATACCCAGAATACTGTCATAAATGTCACCTCTGCGCTTCATTTAAAATTGACGCATTATAAAGTCAAAATATTTTTTTGAACTTTGAATGCCTGAACTTTAAATGTTTGAGAAGCAGGGGTTATTCTGTATTCTAAGTTCTTTGTTAATAATTCATAATTTCTTTGTGATTGCTATAACAACAGGTTGTTGTTAACTATTCAATAATAACTATTTAATATGTAAAAATTTATTAAAATAGCAAAGTGGAAATTTAAATTTAACAATAAAACCTATTATTAGAAACCAAGTGAAAAGAAGTTTATTGTTCTCTTGAAATTTCTATCTTGATATTAGTTAATTTACTATTTTTTATATTTACTGATACTTAATAAAACTTAAAATAAACTCATAAAATTCTTATTATGTTTATGACTAAAGATAGAGCCATTAACTATTTCCAGTGATAGATATTTAAAAGTATGACAAGCCATTTAATTTAAATCATTAGCATGAACACCTGAAATAAAGTTTACTGAAGTAGTAAGGAGATAATAGTTTATGTCATATACAAATCGAGTAGGTGACGAAGTTATTAACGAGCCCGCTGTGGTGGGTCGAGTCTCTGATTATCACGACCGTGTTCGCTGGGGTCCTATTATTGCTGGCTTGTTAATTGCCTTAGCAACTCAATTGATTTTAAGTTCTATATTTGCTGCAATAGGAGCAGGCAGCATTGAAGCTTCAGGTAGACCCAGAACAATTGCACCAAATGTAGCGCAAAATGTTGGTATTTGGTCAACCATCGCTTTATTGATTGCGCTATTTACTGGTAGTTGGGTTATGGCCCGTGCTTGTGGTCCAATGAACCGCAATACAGCTCTTCTTAACGGTGCTATACTTTGGGCAACCACCTTAGCAGTTAGCTCTTGGTTATTGGCTAGTGGAGTATCTGGCGCGTTTGGTATTGCCGCTTCTAACGCTGGACAAGTGATTAACCAGGTACAACAGCCAGGTGGTGGTGTAAATGTACCGCAAAACTTACCCAACGTAACTGCCGAAGAAGCTCGTCGAATCGCAGCAAATGTACGTTCAGGCTTGTGGTGGTTTGTATTCGGTTCCTTGTTAGGTTTAGTCGCCTCATTGCTTGGAGCAGCAACCGGAACCCGCAGTCCACGTACTAACCATTACGCATAAACAATTGTTTGAATTAAGAATGTTTTCACTTTCTTGCCTAGCACCTTCAAGGTGCTTTTTTGTTATTGGTAGTCATCATATAAAATTTTGTTAATGACAGAAGGCAAAAACCAAAGTTGTTTTTTGGATTTTGATTCTCAGTAAGTCATGGTTTTTACCTACAAAAATAAGTCATAAATATGACATTAACCATAAAGTAGTCTGTCACTTTTTATTGAAATTTTCACAAAATTCATAATTATTCCTATTCCTTCTTGGGATCAATCAATAGATTTTAATATTTTCTTAAATAAAGTTGTCTTAAAAATTGCTTTCTTTGCGATTGCTATTCTAGGTTTGGGCAGGAAATTTCAAGTTGATGTTAAATCTAAACAGTTGATAACCAAAAGTTAACGAGGTAAGGATATATTCCATTTTGACAGGAGTAGGTTTTTTGAACAACTTTTACAATTAGGACAATTCATGAAAATACGGTTTTTTGACCAAGATACTGTACTATGTAGATATCCTTCCAATTAAGCCAGTCTGGAAGCAATTATTCTCAATACAATTGCTGCTTCCAGACTTGACAAAATAGCAAGAATGCGTGCTGAACAAGAAATCTTACCTTGCCTTCTTTAACTTGAGGATGACAAATGCTTAAGGCGATCGCGTGTGCCTGGATACTCCTTATTGTTGGCGATTTTCTTTCGACTTTTTGCTATCACATTCCTGAACACGTTTTTGGTATCCTCCACTTACGAACTCACCACTCCTACAAGAAAAACTTTCGCCACTACGCCATCCTGACGTTTAATCTCCAGGTTCTTCTGGATGGTATTCTGGGTGCTTTGCCTTATTTACTGATGGGAGTCGTTCTGTGGTACTTTTCACCCATAGGTGTTTTGTGTGGGCTTTTAATTGGTCAGTTTCATGTCTGGTGGAGACATACAAGCATCTTGGGTTGGCAGACTCCCAAGCCAGTAGATTTTTTGTGTCGGATTTTATTTGTCACGACTCCAGAAAGACATTGGCAACATCATCAAAAAACCAATCAGGGTTTCGGCGATATTTTCACATTCTTTGAACCGCCTGCCAAAAGTTGGTTGCGTCTGTTGCGCCTGTTGAGACTGCGTTTCACTCATCGACTCGTGTCTCAATAGTTATGTGGTTGTATACAGCGGTTTGCATGTTTATTGAGTCAAGTCAAAAGCCAAATATAGAACAACTTTTACTCCTGACTCCTGACTCAGGAATTGCTGCTGTAGGTTTTGCTAGAGAATTTGAGATAAGAACTTGCGAGTGCGATCGTGCTTTGGGTTTTGAAAGAAAGCACTTGGCGTGGCTTCTTCCACAATCGTACCGCCATCCATGAGAATCACTCTGTCTGCAACCTCGCGTGCAAATCCTACTTCGTGCGTGACGACAACCATTGTCATACCATCAGCGGCGAGGGTTTTGATAACATCCAAAACCTCTCGCACCATCTCCGGATCTAAAGCAGAAGTGGGTTCATCAAAAAGCATAATTTTGGGCTGCATAGCTAATGCTCTAGCAATAGCAACTCGTTGCTGTTGTCCTCCTGACAATTGTCCTGGATATTTCTGTGCTTGTTCCAAAATACCCACCCGTTCCAAGAGCTGCATCGCCGTTTCTTGTGCTTTGACTTTCGTCCACTTGCGCACCCAAATTGGTGCTAATGAAATATTCTGCAGTACGCTCAAGTGAGGAAACAAATTGAACTGCTGAAATACCATGCCTACTTCTCGCCGAATTGCCTCAATATTTCGTAGGTCATTCGTCAGAGCGATACCGTCAATTTCAATTCGTCCTTTTTGATATTCTTCTAAAGCATTAAAGGTGCGAATAAACGTCGATTTTCCTGAACCCGAAGGTCCCATCAACACCACCACCTCTCCCCGATTTACTGTGAGGCTAACACCTTGGAGAACGTGAAATTTTCCGTACCACTTATGAACATCTTGGGCAACAATAATAGGTTGTTTAGTCATTGCTTAATTTAACTTAATTTAATATCTTTTAATTTAATATCTATAGTTATGACTTATTTAATTATTCTTCCTCATCCCCTTCACCGTTGATCTACACCCAATTGCTTTTCTAAACGTCGAGAAGCGAGGGACATAGAATAACAAAAGACCCAATAAATAAGTCCAATAAACAAATAGACCTCTGCATAGCGATCGAGAAATTGAGGTTGAGCCAAGATAGAGCGAGAAATTCCTGTTAATTCCAATAATCCAACAATTGCTAACAAGGAAGTATCTTTAAATAAACCGATAAATTGACCAACCAAGGGTGGAATAACAGCACGCAAAGCCTGCGGAAGAACTATGAGTAGTGTTGTTAGGGCAGTATTAAATCCTAGTGCTTTAGCAGCTTCTAGTTGTCCACGTGGAATTGATTGAAGACCACCACGAACATTTTCTGCTAAATAAGCAGCACTAAATAAAGTTAAACCTGCAATTCCCCGTAAAACTCTATCTAAACGGATTTCTGGTGGCAGGAACAAGGGTATCATGACTTGAGCAAAGAACAAAATCCCAATCAATGGGAGTCCTCGGACAATTTCAATATAAAAGATACTAAACCAACGCACAAAAGGGAGCTGACTCTGACGCCCCAACGCCAATAAAACACCCAAGGGAAAAGATAGAACAATACTAACGACCGCTATTACCAAAGTAAGCAGCAAACCATTCCACAAACCGCTTTCTACTGGTTGTAGTCCAAAACCTCCGCCAACCAACCATAACACGACGGGGAAGGAAAGCGCCCACCCAAGAGGTAACCAAGTGTTAATCTGACGGGGTAAGTGTTTAGTAAGAGTTCCCAATGATAAGCTAGTTAGAATGAGGATAATTGCTAGTCCTAACCACAACCGCCAATAAAGTTCTTGCGGGAAACGACCAACAAAAAATAAAGGTAAGTTCGCTTTGATGACTTCCCATTTTGCTTTAGCAAACACCCAAGTTAAGATACCTTTGATACCAAAAAAGAGCAACCAGAGACAAACAACTGTGAGAATGCTGTTGTACCAGTTGTTAAACAGATTTTTATGTAGCCATTGCAGGATAGTCGGTTTTTGACTTTTGAAAAAACTCATCGCTCCTTGAGTTGGACACTACGGTTTAACAAATTCATCACTAAGGAGACAGTCAGACTCATAGTTAAATAAGTCACCATAATTAACAGCATAACTTCTACTGCCCGCCCTGTTTGGTTAAAAGTTGTGGAAGCCACAAAGTAAACATCAGGGTAGCCAATAGCAATTGCTAAGCTAGAATTCTTAGCTATGTTAAGATACTGGCTTGTCAAGGGCGGAACAATAAGCCGCAACGCTTGAGGGAAAATCACCAAGCGTAAGAGCAAATGCGGCTTGAAACCTAATGCTCGTGCTGCTTCCCATTGTCCCTTTGGTACTGATAAAATACCTGCTCTGACAATCTCGGCGATGAAAGCACCAGTGTACAGTGTTAATCCCAGAATAAGTGTTGATAATTCCGGGGAAAAGTGGATTCCAAGAGGAAGGGAGACTCCTCGGTTGTTAATGTTTAAAAACCCAAGCAGGGAAATTTGATTTTCTGTTTTTGGCAAACTCAGGAAAACAGCAAAGTACCAGAAGAATAATTGCAGAAGTAAGGGCGTGTTGCGTAAGGTTTCGACATATACTAGAGCTATTTGACGCACTAACCAGTTATCTGATAGCCGTGCCACTCCCATTGTGATGCCAACAATGCTTGCCAAAACTATGCCAAAAACTATGACTTGTAGTGAGTTCACCAACCCAACTAATAAAGCACGGCTATAAGGGTCAGAGGGCTGGTAAGGAATTGGAGTTTCGCCAATGTCAAAGGATGCTTGGGATTGTAGAAAATCAAATCCCAGTTGTATGCCTAGTCGTTGGAGATTGTATGTCGTATTGTGCCATAGTACCATCACAACGATGGCAACTATAAACATAATTATTATCTGACCAACAATAGGAAAAAATTTTCGATTTCGCCAAATTGGAGTCATGGTAATTTAGTTATTAGTTATTGCTCATTTCCCTAGCGGAAGGGAGGAGCATAAAGAATACCACCTTTATTCCAAAGCCTGTTTGGACCACGCTCTAGTTTTAACTCAGAGTTTTTACCTAGGTTTCGCTCATAAACTTCACCGTAATTACCTACGTGTTTGATAATGCGAACGACAAAGTCGTTTGTTAACCCCATACCTTGACCAAGGTTACCTTCTGTACCAAGTAAACGCTTAATTTCTGGGTTATTGCTGCTGGCTAACTGACTCACATTTTGAGAATTCACGCCTAGTTCTTCAGCATTGATAAGAGCAAAAACTGTCCATTTGACCACATCAAACCACTTAGAATCCCCGTTAGCCACAGCAGGCGTTAGAGGTTCTTTTGACAACACAGTATCTAGAACAATATGCTCAGCCGGGTTTTTCAAGGTAGTGCGACGGGAAACTAATTGAGAACGATCCGCTGTGACGCCTTCGCAGCGACCTTGCTCATAGGTGGTAAAGGTCGTGTTAGCATCTTCAAAGACCAGAGGTTTATAGCTAATACCTCTTTGCCGCATTTGATCTGCCAGGTTTTGCTCGTTGGTTGTTCCTGTTTGGGTACAGACAGATTTGCCTTTGAGGTCTTCCAAGGTTTTAATGTTGCTATTTTTTTTCACCATTACGCCTTGACCATCGTAAAATACCACAGCTGCAAATTTCAGACCCACAGAGGTATCTCGGCTGAGTGTCCAAGTGGTATTCCGGCTTAAGATGTCTACTTCACCCGTTTGCACTGCTGTAAAACGTTCTTTAGCGTTTAAGTTGCGGAACTCTACTTTCTTGGGATCACCAAAAACTGCTGCTGCGATCGCACGGCAGACATCCACATCCATCCCTGCGTATTCACCGTTAGACTTAACGTAGCTAAATCCTGGCAATTGTCCACTGACACCACAAATTAGTTTGCCACGGCTTTTAATTGTATCCAACCGACTGCTGCTACTTCTTCCTGACTGTCCAGCACAGGCATTTAATGAAAAGACTAGAGGTAAAGTCGCTAGTAGTAATAACCCCCATGGACGCTTCAACATTTACCTTTTTTCTCCTCTACGAACGAGTATGTTCAACATTTTCAATCATTGTTCCATCAGGATGCCTTACTAGCATATTGCCTGCTGTTCAAGTTTTAGATGGTTGAGAGTTTGGGCGAGCAATTTCGTACAAATCTCGTGTGCGAGTATACCAGTTTCCAGAAAGGCGACCGATCGCATGGAGCTTCGAGACATCTATTGTATTTTGCGGTGTCAGTAAATCGTCGCGTACGTGCCACAGCAATGCCTCAGCAATAATCAGACCAGATGGACTGCTCTCGTTTCCTACATAAACCACTTGTTTGACTTGGCATTCAATATTAATTGGTGACTGTGCAACTCGTGGCGCACGCACCTTGACAGAAGGAACAGGAGTCAGTCCCGCTTCTTGAAACTCGTTCACTTCTGGCGGAAATTCTGCACTGGTGATGTTCATTTGTTCGTCTATTTCTTCGACAACTACGTTGACCACCAATTCCCCAGAAGATTCTGCATTCACTAAGGTATCCTTCTTACCAGCACCGCGTCGCGGACCGCAAGAGATAGCTAAAGTCGGTGGATTGCCTGTGATTCCCATAAAGAAACTAAAAGGTGCAACATTAGGTGTCCCATCGGTTGCGATTGTTGAAACCCAGGCGATCGGTCGGGGAACAATTGAGCCGATGAGTAATTGGTAACTGTTTCGCGGGTCAATTTGGTCAGGGTCGATAATCATCTCAATGTTCCTTCAACAAACTACAAATGTAAGAGAAACATTTCATTGTCAAAGCAATTCTCAGCCTTTGTTAGCTGTTAAGCTTACAGCATCTCTTGCTTTTTCTTGCTATCTATGCAATGTTCTTATTTGAAAATAATACGGCATCTCGATAAGATAACTGGCTTTTATATAGCAGTTCTTTGAGTGCGCCAAAGACTCCCTTAAGATTCTAGACCCAGGTGAAACAGCTATGTTTGAAACACGCTACGGAATTTGGATTCCTGTTAGCAGTAACTACGGAGAATTGAACCATCCGCGTCAAACCCACATGCGTAGAGTTTAGTAGACGAGGTGAGATGGAAGAGATAGCAGCCACGTTTGGCAATGTGGGTTTGACAGAGCTTACGTTTCAGGGAGCAGCAGAAATTTACGAACTTGTGTACGTTCAGCTTAACTTGTTCGATGACTTCAGGGCTACTAAAAACCCAGACCTCAGCGATAGCAGATCTGGGTAGTTCGTACCATGTCTAGAGCACAACCACAATCAAGCAACCTTCCTCATTTGCCAGACACAACAATCACCATCCGCCTGATTGCACGTGATGAACTTCCACAACTTCTTGAGTTGTTTCAACACCTGCATCCCGTCGATGCGCCTCTACCTGCCGAGGATGTATTACAGTCCATGTGGGACTCAATCCTATGCGATCCACGTCTTTTTTACATTGTTGCTGACATTGGTAGTCAGTTAGTAGCCACGTGTAACTTAACCATCGTTCCCAACCTGACGCGTGGCGCACGTCCATATGGAATTATTGAAAATGTTATCACCCACCCCAATCATCGACGGCAAGGATTTGGTACGCAGATCCTGCATTATGCTTTAGCTCTTGCATGGCAGCAACAGTGTTACCGAAAATTTTGGGTCTAAAGCCACGCCCTTCTAGGGCGACTTTATGCAACAATGAAACACAGTGGTAATGCGCATATAAAAAAGGCGGAGTAGGTCTAGCGGACAGCTCCTGATCCGGAACCCTGGTAGCAAAAATCCAAGATCTTGTACCGCCACTTGCTTTATGCCGGGGAACCCTTTCAGCAGTCGCCTGCGGAGGGATACCCTCCAAAGAGCGCTGCTTCACCCCCGCAGTGGCTCACAAATGTGGGAGTAAAAGTAAGAAATGGAATAAACCTTTTCAAACGCGGTCGGGCAGTCCGTGTTTGCTTGTGGACGTATCCAAACAGGGATATTTGAATGCCTGCATTTGAGTATCTAGGGAGGACGGTTGAAGCAAGAATCCTCATGCCTTTAGGCCCAGGAGTGTCAAAAAGTGATGCTTCTGAGTGGCTCAAAACAAGAGGAGACGTTGCAATTTTATGAGCAGGCGGGATTCAAGCGGGGAGTCAAAACTGGATTCATTGCTGTACCACCAGACCAATTGTGAGAAGGTCATTTTGGCGAGACAATAATAGAGTTAATAATTGCAGCCAAACTTTTTAAATCCGGCACTTCCAAATCTGGTTTACCTTGAGCTGGTAGAGCAGCTCCTGCACCTTCTTGACCTAATCTGCGGTTCACCCAAACCGTTGATAACCCCAAGGAATTTGCCGGAACAATGTCATGGTACACACTACAAGCGATGTGCAGGACTTTCTCTGAGGGGAGCCCAATTTTTTCAAGCGCCACCCGAAAATTTTGTAGTGAAGGCTTGTAGCTTTTCACCTGCTCGGCGGTAACAACTTTATCAAACTCAACTTGCAGATGCTTTGCTGTGTAAGCAAACAGATCATCATCAACGTTGGAAATGATTGCCAGTTTCAATCGCTGTTTCAGAGTCTTGAGGGCTTCAACAGTGTCAGGGAATGGCTGCCAGTGCTTGATAGAATCAGCAAGTGCATTTAACTCTGTTGCAGAAGGGGTAAACTCAAACTGCTCCCCAAACTTTTGCACAACCCCTTTGAGAACATCTTTATACTTGCGATACTCTCCCTGCTCTAGATTAGATTCAAAGCGAGCGAACCACTCAAGGATTTCGTTCTCACTCAGTTGAATCTGATGGGACTGCAAAACTGGTTGCAATGCCTCCAGCACTCCTTTTTCCCAATCAATCAGGGTTCCATAGCAGTCAAAAGTTAAGACTTCATATTGGTTTAGGTCAATCATAATGTTTATTTTCTAATTCAAGACTTGAATTGGTCTGGATTTTGTTTTTCTATTGCCTGTAGGTGTTCAACAAGTGTTTTGCCATCAATATTGTGGTCTTGGGCAATTTGCTCAGCACTTGAAGCGTCGCCTGAACAAATTGCGTTAACTAATTTCCGGTGCTGCTCTACAATGTCATCCAAATCTGGATGTATTGCGTTGCTAGAAATGATGTAAAGGCGAATTTGCTGCTCAACAATCTTGTACTGCTCCTGTAACCGACGATGAGCAGCAAGTTGAATAATTGCTTTATGCAAGGCAAAGTCTGCATCAGCAACTTCGCTCCAACTTCCCTTCTCGGCAGCTTTGACTAATTGTTGTAAAGCAGCATTTAGCTCTTTTGCCTGACTTGGTGTGATTGCAACAGCTGCCAATTTTGCCGCTAAACTCTCTAACGCACTCCTGAGGGTGTATAGCTCCCAAGCATCCTGCGAACTTAATCCCGAAACAGTACAGCCTTTATAAGGGAACTGTATGACCAAGCCTTCGTAGGTTAACTGCTGCAATGCTGAGCGTATCGTTGCACGACTAAGATTAAATTCCTCTGCTAGATTGATTTCTAGCAAACGAGTTCCCGGTGCAAGTGTACCATTGAGAATTTGTTCTCGAATGACATCAGCCGCCTGAACATCCAGACTCCGAGGTAGGATGGCAGGCTGGGTTTGTTTCCCTTTCATTTTGATGGTTGTAGAAATTCAAACAAGTTAAGCGCAGTTGCTAACTCGCGACTGCTGTTTTTCTTTATTATTCATACTCTGACTTTATCTAGAAGATTGTAGATTGTCAACAATCTACAATCTTCAGAAAATAAGTATTCAGCGATAAAATTTGTACAAGCTAACAGAAAACCTACGCTAATCACACCAAGGAACATACAAGTCATGTCAGCACAACAGAACAAGGCGATCGCCCGGCAATTCTGTCAACAGACATGGGGAAAGGGAAATTTGGCAATAGTAGACGAACTTGCTCACCCTGACTTCAAACTTTATTACCCTATACTTTCAGGAACACTGGATCGTGAGAGTTTTAAATCGTGGCTTGTTGATACTCACACAGCTTTCCCCGATCTGCAGTTTACAATTACAGATGCGATCGCAGAAGAGGACAAGGTTGTTATAAGCTGGACTGCTCAAGGAACTCATAAGGGACAGATCAAACTGCTCAACCTTGCACCAACACAAAAGTCAGTCTCTTGGACAGGGATTATTATTTATCGTATTGCTGAAGGCAAGGTCATAGAAGAACGAGGAGAAGAGGATGCGCTGGGTTTTCTTCAGCAACTCGGTTTGATTCCAGCAAGTTAGGCAACGTGAGAGTTGAGTCTGGTCAAGGAAGAGAGCAGGGGGGCAGGGGGAGGAGAGGAGCAGGGGAAGCAAAAAAAGTGCTTTTTTCGATGCTTAGCAATCGCCTGCCCTGCTAGTTATCAGGGCTAGTTATCAGGCTTGATATCACATACCCTGCTTGCTTTTCGTGATTAACCGTGATAAAGTCCTATCAAGTTAATTACATATTATCGACTGACTTACCGTACTTTAAAATGAATGAAGTTAATATAGTAGACCAATAGTTCGTAATTAGTTACTCAATTACGAGATATATTCTTGTTATTTATATAAGAGAAATAACAAGCAAATTTAGGATTTCATTTGTATAACTTTAGAAAACTTTTTATAGACTACCTTCAATCAATTTTAGGAATTTATATCATTTTCTAAAAAGCTTGAGTTCAAGCAGAAGTCAGAAAAGAAATGTTTCTATTAATAATAACCACAATCCTCGACGCCACGAATCCATATCATCAAGTCAAAATTCCCCAGTAAGTAAAGGCTGATGTACATGGATATTAGGCTTTCCCATGTTTCCAAAGTTTGACTGCTCGAACAACAAAGCACGCATAATATTACGTATATAAATAATCAATAAACGTAAAGTTAGAGATTGAGGAGATTGAAGATTGCCAGATTTGCAAGCAAAACCCCGGACTTTAGCAGCCTCCCAACGATGGTTGGTGATGCTCAGTGTCAGTCTTGGAGTCTTTATGTCCACTCTCGATGTAGGCATCATCAATGTAGCTTTGCCTACCCTGGTTCAGTATTTTCAAACGAGTTTTCCTCGGGCGCAATGGGCTGTACTGGCTTATCAGCTCATCAGTTCGAGTCTAGTTTTAGGAGCGACTCGCCTTGGTGATATATGGGGTAAAAAACATCTCTTCTTAAGCGGACTCATTGTGTTTACTGTGAGTTCGTTGTTGTGCGGAATTGCACCTAGTATTGACTGGTTAATTGGCTTTCGCTCCCTTCAGGGACTGGGTTCCTTGTTTATCTCTGGGCTTGGTTTGGCAATCGTCACAGAAGTGTTTCCTTCCTCAGAACGAGGGCGAGCGGTGGGCATCATTGGTAGTGTGGTATCATTGGGCGTTGCTCTTGGTCCTTCCATAGGGGGTTTGCTTTTGGGATGGGCTGATTGGCGCATTCTTTTCTTAATTAATGTACCACTGGGTTTTATAGCTAGTTTCCTTGTCGGGTGGGTAGTCCCTGCTTCTAAACAGAAAAAGGAAAAACAGCGATTTGATTTGCTCGGAACCTTGTTAGCTTTGGTGACACTCAGCAATTTTGCATTGGGTATGACTTTTGGGCAAAGCGAAGGTTTTAACAGTGGGAGTGCATTGTGGTTGTTGTTTCTTGCAGCGATCGCCCTGGTGAGTTTTCTAGCGGTTGAAGTTCTTTTAGAAGAACCACTTCTAGAGTTGCAGATCTTTCGCAATTCTCGTTTGAGCGTAAATTTGCTGAATAACTGGCTAGTGTTCATTGTCCTTACTGGTGGGTTGCTCATTACCCCATTTTTTCTAGAGCGAGTCAAGCAATATCCAACCTCAAAAGTAGGGTTGTTATTGGCGGTATCGCCTGTTGTGAGTGGGTTGATTGCACCAGTTGCTGGTACACTGTCAGACCGCTTTGGTTCTCGCTTAATTTGTTTAATTGGGCTGGGATTAATGATTGGTAGTTGTCTTGGTATTAGTACTTTGGACACTCAAAGCACTGAACAAGACTATGTGCTGCGCTACCTTGTGTTTGGTACTGGATTAGGTTTGTTCCGTTCACCCAACGATAGCACTGTCATGGGAGCCGTGCCTCGCGATCGTTTAGGAATTGCCTCTGGGTTACTGTCTTTGTCGCGTACCTTGGGGGTGAACGTAGGAGTCTCTGTGATAGGGGCTGTGTTTGGATTGCTCATTACAAATTTGGCTCCCGGTAAAGATGTCTCTGTTGCTCCAGCTCAAGCGGTTGTTGCGGGGTTCCAGGGAAGCTATCGCCTAGCGGCATTGATTCTTTGTGGGGCAGCAGTAACGACAGCTGTAGTCAAACATCAAAAGTCAAAAGGAGAAAGTTATGGCGAGGAAATTAGAAGGTAAAGTTGCAATTGTTACTGGTGCTTCTGCAGGGATTGGTGAGGCTACAGCTATTGCATTGGCAGCAGAGGGGGCAAAAGTGGCGATCGCTGCAAGACGAAGCGGTCATTTAAATGCAGTGGCAGAACGTATTAAAAACAGTGGTGGTCAAGCTTTCCCCATTGTCGCAGATGTCGCCAATGAAATACAGGCACGCGATATCGTGGAAAGGACAAAAGCCGAATTTAGTTGTGTGGATATTCTTGTCAACAATGCAGGTGTTGCATACCAAGGTGAGATTGATGGTGCAAATACTTCCGAATTGGAGAGCATCCCGACACAGATGTAATGGGAGCAAAGCGCGTCGGGATGAAAAGTTTTTGGAAGAAAGACTTAGGTTGGCAAGAGTCAGAAATTTCAGACGAAATTGTTGATGATTTATCAGATCTGCCTGTGATGCTAAAACGTTTTTCATAACTAGATAAATTCTAACCTAAGCCTAAATCAATCATAAATAATCAGAACTATGGATGCTGTACTGTTTGATATGGATGGCACTTTATTAGACAGCGAACCACTAATCGATATTTCTTTGATAAAAATTTGTCGAGAACTTGGCATTGAATTAACAGAAATTATCATAGAACAATTTAGGGGCTGTGATAGTCCAACATTCTGGAAATACCTTATCAGTGAATTTAATTTAACTCTGTCAATAGAAGAGTGTGTTTTAAAGGAAACATATGGTTTTGTAGAAGAAGTCAAAAATAATGCTAATCTTGCACCTATTGAGGGAGTTAAAGAATTGATTGATGAACTTTTAGGATTTGGTATTCCTTTGGCTCTGGCATCTTCATCTTCAAGAATAAAAATAAAGACAATTTTGGACATCTTTGGAATGCAAAGCAAATTTCGTGCCAAAATCTCAGGTCAGGACGTTGAACGAGGAAAACCTGAACCTGATATTTTTTTATTAGCAGCTAAAAGCCTGAATGTAAATCCAAGTCGCTGCGTTGTGATTGAAGACTCAGAAAACGGTGTAAAGGCTGCTAAAAAAGCAGGGATGAAATGTGTCGGTTTTGCAGGATTAGAACATAACAAACAGAATCTAACAAGTGCAGATTTAATTGTGAAGAGTTATTCGGATTTGAACATCCAAAGATTACAGCAGTTATTCGACTACAGCTAACGCCCTGTCATTCTTATCCCTTTGTAGTCAAGACTTTCACTGTTCTTTGATTAAAGGAATATCTTGTACCAGCCACAATCCTAAACTCTTATCTTGATACAAACCACCTCCTTCGCTACATTGCTCATTGAGCAGTCGTAGAGGTGTTGGAAAATGAAAAGGCGGTTTTTCCAAATTGAGTAACCGCCAATCACCTGTAACAATATCTTCGTTTTCTTCACAATTTGGGAAAGTCGTTGTTAGCAGGTAAGGAATTTGGCTGCTTTTGATATTATCAATAGCAGAGTGAATATCTGCAAAAGAAAGGTGTACAAAACAGTCTCGGCATAATAACAAGTCTGCCATTGGTAGAGATTCGCTTGTCAAATCCAGCGTTATAAACTGATAATTTTGACTTCCGTACTGCCTGTGATTTTCTACAATCAGTTCATACAGAATATCTGCACCAATATAACGTGAAATTGGTAAGTTGATGAACTGCATCCAACTAAAATCTCCACAGGGTAAGTCGAGAAGTACTTCCACTTGTAATGTCTTAAGGAGTGCTGGAAGTTCAGCTTCAAGCTGTTGTGTTTGGCTTCTACTAGCTCCCTCACCTGAAACAGAATCGGGTCCGCACCAATGATTCTTTTGGTAAATATGGCGGAAAGTGTTACTGAGTGAAAAGGTCATGCCTGTGGATGCCTGCTTCTCGAAGTAGTAAGGATCAAAAGGGACGTTATCTCGTCGATTGTTCATGGAATGTATTCATGAAAACAACATTTTTTAGACTCAATATTGGATAATAACAAAATTTCTCAAAGACGACTTTTGCAAAAGTGAACTTTTTAGGATAAAAAATGAAGAAATTTGATTTAGTTATTTTTGATTGTGATGGTGTTCTTGTAGATAGCGAGCGAATCACAAATACTGTTTTTGCTAAAATGCTGAACGAATTAGGTTTAACTGTAACATTAGATGATGTGTTTGATACCTTTGTTGGAAACTCAATGGCAAGGTGTCTAGAAATTATCCAAGATATGCTTGGTAAACCTGTACCAGATAACTTTGTCTTGGAATACAAGAGACGAATTACTGAAGATTTAAGAGCAAATTTGAAGCCAGTCAGTGACATAAATAATGTTTTAGATATTTTAAATAAGCTTGAGCTTGCTTATTGCGTCGCCTCAAGTGGCGACCATGATAAGATGCAGACAACTCTGAGAATTAAAGTATAGGTTGAGTTTTGTTGCTCCAAATCAACTATTAACCTGTCTTGCTTTTTGCAAGTAGCTGTGCAAATATGATTAAAATATCATATTCATACCGACTCACCGTATTTTATGACCACTTTACAATTGGTCATGATGATGGTCAGACAAAAGTTTTCATGGTTGCATTTATGTGACAAAAGCGATGTGGTTCTCCTTTTTCTACAACTACAACTTTGATGTGCTACATTGAGGCGATCGCCGCTCGTGCTGGGGTGGGCAAAGAAACTATTTACCGTTGGTGGTCTTCTAAGGCAGCGGTGATTATGGAAGCATACGCAGAACAAGCAGCACAGAATATTCCTACAATTGATACGATTCATGGTCCGGTTTGGTATCGACTGCTGTTAAAGCATGCACCCTTGGATGATGCATTTGCTGCAGAATTAGTGAATTTTTTGATAGCAGGAATATTGGCTTAGCCGCAGTGACCCGTACACAGTAAGCTTTGTTATTTCGATGTTTTCCCTTGTATCTTGTTCGGGTGGTTCTACATTAGAGCCACCCTTTTTGTATGCATAGACTCAACGTTATATTAACGCTCACATCTTTTGACTTACCCAGGAATACGCTTAATTGGTATTCTTTTATCTAAGAAAGTCGCAACCATATAGTATAAATTAAGTTCAAAAAGTTCATCACTATGAGTTCTCACGTAGAAGTCGCAATTGTGGGTGCAGGCATTTCTGGTTTGAGTGCAGCTTGGGAATTGCATAAGTTGGGAATTGAATCTCTGGTTGTACTGGAAGCCAATTCACGAGTAGGAGGACGCACTCTTAATTATCCACTGGTGTCAGGGGGTTATGTTGAACAAGGTGGCACTTGGGCAGGTCCTACCCAAACTGCCTTGCTAAACCTAGCAAAAGAAATGGGGGTTAGTACCAAAAAAGGAAAGCTTGAAGGTCTGACATTCTATGGCTTCCGCCAGAAATGGACTATGCTAGAACCATCTCCAACGTCTGAATCGCACATTGCTCAAAAAGATTTCGCTCAAGCGATGACGACATTTGAAGCTTTGTGCCGGACTGTTCCTGTGGAAGCTCCTTGGCAAGCTCCTGATGCAAACGTATTAGATTCTATGACAATGGGGGCGTGGATTGAGCAGAATACAACGACAGATGAAGCACGAGCTTGGTTCGAGGGATGTGTGCGACAAATCATCAGCGGTGATCCACACAAAGTTTCGCTTTTATGGATGCTTCATTTTGTCCACACAGCAGGATTCAATGATTTGCTAGAGACTGCTGAAGATTTTGGATTCGTTGGTGGAACACAACAGATTTCCCTAAATATCGCACAACACTTAGGGGAAAGGATTTTACTAAA
Organism: Nostocales cyanobacterium HT-58-2; assembly: GCA_002163975.1. Lineage (GTDB taxonomy): Bacteria > Cyanobacteriota > Cyanobacteriia > Cyanobacteriales > Nostocaceae > HT-58-2. Next base: position 3,080,176 of record CP019636.1, read on the forward strand.
TGCACCTGTTACTGAAATATTGGGTTACGATGGTTCCCTGGTTCAACTTGTTTCTGAACGTGGGGTTGTGTATGCTCAAGAAGTTATTGTGGCGATGATGCCCAAAACTGTTGGTCGCATCAAATTCCATCCACCTCTGCCGGCAATTCACCGTCAACTGATTGCACAGTGGGAGACGATGAGTTGGATTAAATTCCATGCTATTTACGAACAACCTTGGTGGCAAGGTCAAATTATAAGCGGTCACTTTCTCAATATTGATACGAAAATTGAGGCGTTTGATATCTCGCCGGAAGATGGAAGTAAAGGTGTCATTGTTGGATTGTTAGCTCCTGATTACGCAACGTTACCAGAGTTGAAACGCCGAGAGTTATGCCTTACATTTCTTGGAGAAACTTTTGGCCAAGCAGCACGACAACCACTGGAGTTTATAGAATTCGATTGGAATAATCAACCTTGGACAGGTGGATGTATTTCTGCCTTGCCACCTGGTTTACTCACTGCAGCTGGTTCTGCTCTTAATAGTCCAGTCGGTCGGATTCATTGGGCTGGTACAGAACGCTCTAGTGTCTGGGTCAACTATATTGAAGGTGCGATTCGCGCTGGACAAAAGGCTGCTCATGATGTGGCAGCTAGGTTGAGGTCTGTTTCTACAACCTAATACCGCTTGGCGAAATTTAAAATACTCTCCAGGGGTCTGCGTCTACAAAGTTGAAAGTTCAAAAACTTTACAGCACAATTTTCACTTTCGCCAACAACAGGGAGCCTGTATAGACGGATGTGACACATATTCTTGTGTTTGGTAATTTGGCAAAGACTTCATAAGGTCCTGTGAAATCTAACTGTGTTAGATTTAGGAACAGAATTATACCAACAGATAAGTCAGAGACATTTTTTGTCGTCGCCACTGTATTTAGATTTTGAATTTTGAAAACCTGCTAATTGTTTAAGCGTCCCCACATCAAGATACGTTTATATGGAAAAAAGAACGGACGCTCATCTTCGAGATAGTTCATCAACTTCTGGGTGTACCGTTCCACAAATCGCTCGTAAGTCTCGGCATCAAGTCGCTGCTGATACGCCGTGAGCAGTGTCCCGCGATACCACTCTATGACTGCTTCCCGTGAAGGTAAAATATGTCCGTAAATTTGCAGCCTGACCTCTTGCTCGACAAACCCCAATTTGTAAAGTAACTTTGCGTAATCCTCTGGCGTCAGTACCTCTAAGCGCCGCACATATCCCCCTAGTTCCTGACTAAACTCTTGTGCTGTTTCTGCTGCCACAATATGGACTGGTTCTGAATCCATCGCTGGGACTTGTACGGCAAGCTGTCCATCTGGTTGCAACTTTGCACGCAACTTCTCAAACAATACCTTATGTCCCTTCACCCACTGCAAAGCCGCATTGGAAAATACCAAATCAAACTTTCCTAGAACAGGATCATCCTCAATCTGTCCAAACTCAAAGCGCAATCCATCTCCCTCAAACTGACGCGCTTTTTGTAGCATATTCTCTGAGGCATCCAACCCCACAGTTTCTCGTGCTGCTAACTTCTGATGCAGATACTGTGTTAACTTCCCCGTTCCACATCCGAGATCCAGAATTCGCAAGCCTTCTTGCCTACGCATCATGTCTGCTAAGTCGTAAAATGGGCGACTTCTTTCTTGTTGAAATCTTTCATATAAGTCTGGATTCCATGTGTCTTGCATTTCGAGACTCTATTTTTGATGTAGACGACAAAAAACGATAGGTCAAGGAATCTAGTGCTTTAGTAGGAAGCTCGACAGTTGGTATGCTACAGAATACTTCAATTAAGCCCAATTGCGTACTACGACAATCTTGAACCTGTTTTCACCAGATAAATTGTAGTCTAGGGATAAGTTGTCATCTCTACTCCTTCACCAATACTTCTCGCAGCATAACTGCTAAATCCTGCAATGCACGTTCACCATCCCCCACAAACGTTGTGCCATGCATTGTAGCCAGTGTATGGGGCTTGAGTGCTGCCAATTCCTGGAGAATGCGATTGGTATGTGTTGTGTACGGTATGTAATTGGGAAAGGGGCTTGCTTCGTAATCGACGATTGTTTTACGCGATCGCTCCATAACATCGGACTCAGTGATTGGCTCTACATCTCCAAACTGATGAAACAGATCTGAGCACAATAGTGTCTTATGAATTGTTTCAAAGAGCAGTCCTGCATCCCAACCGTGGGGAACCTGTGGTGTATGATGAAACTGAAATTGATATTTACCAGTGTTCAACACTTCACCGTGTTGCATACTCTTTGCCGGACGGATGGCAAAATCGTCCACACTCACAAAGGCTGCCACAGGGCTACAGATTGTCTGAGCATTTGGTGCAATGGAAAGCCATTCATTGAGTGATCCACACTCGTCGGCTTCAAAATGGCTAAAGCTAATCCAGCGAATCTGTGATGGGTCAATGATCGCCGCTACAGCATCATGTATCATTGGAAACATCCCCTTTAGACCCGTATGAAACAATAGTGGTTCTTCGTCCTTCACCAGAAACTGGTTGAACTGAAGGTCTATCTTTGAGTCATAGGTTGAGATGCGATAGATATCAGGGGCAATTTCGGTAATAGTGGTCATAGTTGTGAAATTTATACTGGTAGCTGAAACTACCTTTTGCGTCCTCTTTTAGCTTACTTTCAAGACTAGCCAAATGATATCTGTCAATGAAGAAGAATGTCGCTATACAGAACTCAGTAATCAGCAATGCTTGAAGTAGAGGTAACCGCTTAAACTCCAGGAGTCTGCCCACCATCAACGTGAATTTCTGCTCCTGTGATAGAAGAAGCAAGGTCTGAAACCAAAAAGAGAGCGAGTGCTGCAATTTCGTCTGGCTGAACAATTTTCCCTAACGGAATAGCTTTAATTGATTCCGCTTTGACCTCCTCGACACTAACACCACGAGCTTGAGCATTTTGTTCTGCCAAACTATTAGCTCGTTCAGTTGCAGTTAGACCTGGTGAGATAGCGTTAATGCGAATGTTATGGAGGGCTAATTCTTTAGAAACTCCTCGGGTGAAGTTTAGTAAGGCAGCATTTGTTGTCCCACCTGCTAGAAAGTTAGGACGAGGCGTGCGTCCAGCACCACCGACAATGTTGACAATTCGCCCATCACGACGCTTAATCTGGTGAGGCACTACCGCTTTTACCAAGCGAATGTAGCCCAATAATTTTAAATTCCAGGCGTCTAAAAACGCTTCGTCACTTAACTCTAGAAATGCTCCTGCACGGGCTGAACCAGCATTGTTGATTAAGATATCAATCTGACCGAAGCGTTCAAGGGTAGTAGAGACGACTTTATCAATATCAGATGCCTGAGTCAAATCAGCACTGATGGCAATGACTTCACCACCCAAGGTAGGCTGTGCCTGAATGCTACTCACTGCTTTGTCTAGTCGTTCTGGATCACGGGCTGCGATCGCAACACGAACACCTTCTCTGTACAGGGCTTTGACCGTAGCTAAACCAATCCCTGCACTACCTCCTGTAACAATCGCTGCTTTACCTGATAGTTGTAGATCCAGGCTCACTGCGTACCTCCTTCATGTTGTTTAATTCGAGATATTATTTAATCCGAGATGTGCAATACAGCTTTGCCAGTGTAGTGCCTGTCAAGTAAGTTCTGTGCTAAGTCTGCAACTTGCGTCCAAGGAGCTTCCACTTCAATATAAGGGCGCAACTTACCCTCTGCTACCAGTTCTACAAGCCGTTTCAGACCAACAGCTGCGGATTCTCGTTTCAGTTCGTGAAACAAAATCAAACCGTAGAAAGTTGCACCACCAATCCCATAGAAGCGGGCGGCGTCGAATGTCACTTCAGACCCTCCTGAAGTTCCAAACAGCACTAACACTCCATCTTGTGCCAATAAGCCAAGAGCCGTCCCAAGTATTTTTCCGCCCACTGACTCCACAATAAGATCGTAAGGACCATACTCGCTTGCTGGTGAGAGGTCTTCGCCAACAACTACGGAGTGCGCTCCCGCCTCTTTGACCAGAGCTTCTTGTTCTGAACTACGAATATGTGCCACAACACGCGCTCCTGAGAGCCGTGCCAATTGAATAGCAAAGTTTCCTACTCCACCCGATGCCCCTGTAATCAGTACTGTACGCCCTAAAAGCAAACCACCTTTGCGCAGAGCATGGTATGCAGTCAGACCAGCTACAGGTAGTGTGGCAGCCTGCGCAAATGATACCGAAGACGGCAGTTCAGCTAAAGCATCGATAGGAACGGGCACGAGTTCTCCCCATGCACCGGAGCGGCGTAAGCCCACCACACGCGCTCCTTTAGGAGGACCCGAACCATCAGCAGCAGAGATTTCAACTGTACCAGCCAAATCCCAACCAGGCTGCCAACCTGCCTCAGCAGTGGTGGAACGTCTGACCTCACCTCGATTAAGGGAAATAGCCGCGACTCTTACCAGTGCTTCATTTGGCGCAGGCGTTGGTGCTTCCACCTCACCGAGTACTAGACGCCCTGGCACATTCGGGTCAACAATGACAGCACGTATTTTGCTCATAAAAAATATCCTACCTTGAGTGCAAAACTGAGGTCTGGATTCTGTCTGAACTCCTGAATAGGTGGTGCTTTGTTTAGTGTGTGCAATACGTACACCTAGTCTGTCTTAACTCTAAACGTCTTCAACTAGGTCAACAACATTTATTAATCTACGGTAAATTGATATATTTTGTGAACTTTTTAATGTAGAAAGCAGATTATCATAAACAACTTACACAAGCAAGCCCAGTAATCATTTAGTTAACCTGAGTTCGGGTTAAGCAGTTTGAGATAAAAGCCAGTCCATCTGAAGACTGGGTTTTTTAGGTTGATGGCAATAAGCGATTAATCCGCACAGAACGTTAACGCAGAAATTAACGGGGCTTCGGTGTCTAGAATGTTCGATTTGAGAAATATTCTTGAGTTGGTCGTTAATGGTCTCAATGATGGAGCGTTTACGAGATAAAAGCTTGTCATGGAGACGCATTAGCTTGTTTTTCATATTGCGGCGGGGTTTGGCAAAAAATTGAATTCCGAACTCGTGCAAAAGTTGAGAAGCCAGTTTTTGGGAGACATAACCGCGAGCGCCAAATATTTTGCCAAACATCTCATTCAGTAAATTGGGGACTGGTTGACGGTCATCAATATTACCAGGAGTAAGAACCACATTTAGGAGTTGACCAAGTTCATTTACAACCAGATGAAGTTTAAACCCAAAAAACCAATCCACAGAAGTCTTTCCACGAGCCGCTAAACCTTCAAACACCTTATGTCTAGAAATCCGACGATTATGACAAACCTTCAAACTAGTTGAATCTATAAAACCGATACCCGTACATTGTCCAAAACAATGCTTGAGATAGACACATAGAGGTATCAAGGTTGATGGTATCCATTCAATAAATCTTTGATAACTCGGAAGACCTGGAAAAGCAGAACTCCATTGCTGTTTCACTTGATTCAGATAAAAATGCTTAAAATTCCGGTAGTGATTTTGATGAAAAGCAATGAGAATTGTAATTATTTCGCTTAAACATAGGCTTTTAGCGCGAATTCTTCTTATTCCTGCATGATTTAATAATTCTTTGTTCCATTGAGCTTCAAAAGCCTTACAGAAATCATCTACATGGCAGAATAAAGCATCTAAACTAAACATAGGGCAGGTTGCTGGATCAATGTGTTATTTTCAGCTTACTATCTGCCCCTTTCCTTATCCCGAACTCAGGTTTTAGTTAAGAAGAATTCGTCATTGAGTTTTTGATTAAGAATCATTAAGACTTGCTGAATCTTTTTGGAGTAGGATTATGCCACAGAAAGAAACACTAGCAACTACGGGGCAATACCAACCGCCACGTTTTGGGATATACTTTCTGCAATTGACGCTCACGACGGAAAGATCTGATCGACACAATCAGTTCTGTCAAGCATTATCAATCAACTTCGTCCAACACAAAGGAAAGAATAATGAGCCTAGATCAAATGGCGCACTATCAACGTAAACTTGCGTATGAGATGGATTCATGGGATCTTTACATGGCGCTAAACAAAGGGCAGCCAATAACCGTCGTTGATGGTCGTTCAGCGACTGCCTTCGCGGATGAACATATTCCGGGAGCGCTGAACCTTCCACACAAGGAAATCTGTTTCAATTCGACTGAGATGCTGGATAAGTCACGGCTTTACGTTTGCTATTGCGACGACATTGGCTGCAACGCCTCGACTAAAACGGCACTCAAGTTACTGACTTTGGGCTTTGAAGTACGCGAACTTATTGGTGGCCTTGATTGGTGGAAACGTGATGGCTACGCCACTGATGGCAAGAAAGCGCAGCTCGGTACCATGATAAATTGTGGCTGCTAAGTAAATCGTAAAGTTTTGAGTCTATAATGCATGAATTTTGAATTCAGCGGAGCAGTGACTTCATTTTTGCCATCACAACAACTCTAGTGTCTACATTGAGCACTTGTACTCCTTGAGGCATAGCTGTCATTGGCACTCTCCAATGTGAATGACCACAGACGACTAATAAATTCCTTCCTTGTTTTAGTTCAGCACGAATTGACTCATTTCCTATCAATCTTGCTGGTTCATCATTGGGGCCTTCATGCAGAATTAAAATATCCGGTGATTCTTTGAGTAATTCTTGTATGAGTTCTCTAAAATCTTCTTCAGAACGACGCAAAGGTCTAGTTTTCTTACCTATAATTCCTGAAATTCCAGCGATCCGTATTCCATCAAGACAAGTGAGTTCACCATCTAAATAATGTATACCTTGCTCATTTTGAAATGCTTGCATCTCCTGTGGTGTTTTTCCAAAACTGTCGTGGTTTCCTCCGACCCCAACCACCCAACGAAAACGGCGACTAAAAGCTTGCCAAACTTCACGGACATCTCCGACACCACCACGCTTATCTATCTGTGCGTAAAAGTCTCCTGCTAAGATGACTCCTGTTTTTTGTGGCGATGGTATTTTTCCCAACTCTGCCAAGTGTTCTAGTTCTTCACTCACAAGATGACCGAGAAGACGATGATTTACTGGGTCAATTCCTTGTAAGTCGCTAGTAGCGATGATAGCTTCCAACCCTTCTGGGAGTGAGTCAACTTTTGCTAACAAAATGGGCAGAACCCTATGAACTATACCAACTCGATCAGGTGAATGGGTAATAAATGGTATTTGATGAATGGGTCGCTCAGAAATAGAGGTTATCGCAGTTGTCGTTCGGATATGGTACAAGGAATCATGAGACATAGTACGATTTATGTAATTCCTATCCGGGCTTAACTGAGTTAGGTGAAAGAGTTTTTTATAAGTCTCTATTAAGAATTAAACATAGAGGCTGTTCGTCCCGGGAGTTACGGTTATTTCGTTATCCACACGTAAAGTGAGTCGTTTAGCTGAAGGTCTCAGCATACTTAAATTGGTTTGGCATCCACTCTAACTTGTAAAAGTTCTCACCCATTTCTTCCACAGACAGGATGCTTTTGCTCTGCGGAACCCAGTAAGGTTATCTTACCATTGCTCGTACCACTGAGTAATGCTTATGTCATTATAGAAGGGCGAAATGGAGTTGAAGTAAATTGCAATGTAGAAATGTGATGTGCAAGGTCTTTACAAGACATATATCCAAAAATCTTGTAGGCTGAGTTGAAGAATAAAACTTTACAATAAGAGGTTATTGTGGCACGCAAACGCTTAATTATTGAAATGGGAATGGGCGTGGATCAGCATGGACAAGAACCAACAGTTGCAGCAGCGAGGGCTGTGAGAAATGCGATCGCACACAATGCTTTACCTGGTGTTTGGGAAGTTGCTGGCTTGAGTGACCCCAATGATATGATTGTTGAGGTGAAAGTTGCAGTTCCTTACCCAGAACAAGTACGAGAAGACGAGGTTTTAGCTGTGTTGCCTTTTGGTCGCAAAACTCTCATTGTTGAATCTGGAGGGATGATTGTTGAGGGTAAAGCAATTGCAGCGCTCAATGATAAAAATGACGAAATGTTGATAGCTGTTGCTGCGGTTACAGTTTTGGTTGAAAACGAGTAACTTATTAGCCTACGAGGCGTTGAGGCTGGTGACTTCCAAAGAACCCGTTAAAACACTAGATACTGCCTTCTGTTAACTGTGCGCTAAACTAGAGACATCGAGGTGAATATCTCTGAGAGTAAGTCCGATAGATCACTTAATCTTCACCACTCTATTGACGATGTCTCAAAAAGATAACGAATCACTCCAAATTCAGGAGATAAATAACCTCAAGCCAGTTCACTTTGCTGATTTAATTAGAGCTGCACAGTTGATTTTTGACCCTGGTAAGGGAGTCTCTGGAATATATAGGAAAATTGACTGGAAAGACTTTGGCATTCCTGATGATGTGGCGGAAAATTTGGAAGCACTCGGTCAAGAGTATCGATATGCATCTCCCCATGTACCCATTGATGAAGTTTGGAGTAAATTAACTCTACAAACTCGTATTTGGTTCCTTGAAAATAAAGATGAGTTGTGGCGGTTTGAGGAAGCTTTCCCAGCTCTTGATGAAGACTAAAAGGCTAGTGAGCAGAAATAATCAACATCAGATTAGCGCTCAATTGCAACATTCCTTCATTTTTCTCGTCCTAATGACCTCTGCCAGAGAATATATTCTCTGGCAGAGGTGCAGGTGAGTTGCGAGATAGCTATGGACTGATGAAGGAGATTTCCGCTTAACACGCATACAGCAGCTTTTGCACTTCGCGCTATATTTTGTAAACTCAGTGTAAAAGTATTTCACCCTCATTCCTCAGTTGCAGACTCATTCTGATAAAAATAACTGCACATCTTAAGTCTAGTAAGTCACAATAAAGATGTGCAGCTACGGGGGGTGCTACCATGTCTCGTTTAACACAAATTATTCAGAATTTTTTGATTCGCCTTGAAGGCTTTTTCTCTGTTGTTTTCAGAAATATCTTTAATTTTTTCGGAAATATCTTTGGTTTCTTGGGTAAGCTGTTTGGATTTTCCAGTAATTCTGGATATTTTCTAGAATCTGATGCAGCGCAAAGTATAAAACGAGCAACTACGCAACAATCAACAGAGGCTGAGTCTGCAAAAGCTCCTGATATCCCTGCTACGAATCGTCGCCGTCGTCCTAATCCTCAGATGGACTACTATCTGAAAATGGCTAAGGAGGTGAAAAAGAGCTAGGGCAAGTCTTTTGAAAGAATTTAACTACTGTTTTGAAGGCGATAAGCGGAGCTTAAAGCCTTGCCTGCGGCACGCTGCGCGAACGGCTTATCGCTATACGGGTCCTGTTGCCCAACCGCACTTCATGCGGTTGCCCCATTGTTCTGCAATAGGGAAGCCTTTTCTTTTAGAAAAGGCGTGTCTTCATATGGACCATCGCTCTTGTGGAATTCAACACAATCGGAGATTGCTCCCTGTCAATTTAACCCTTGCCAATTTTAATAGTTTTGAGCGCTGGAAAATTGTTTGATTCTTAGTTTGATTCTTAATTTTCTAAGTGCGCATCTGCTGCTTGCAAAGACGTTTCAAACGCCATCAGTTGTTCAGCGTTACGCAGGAAGTAACCATTCATCATGGCTGCAGCCAAAAGCGTTCCAAGATTATCACGGTTGGTGGTAATCACTACGTTAAAGTTTTCTGATGATAAGCTTCCCAATATACTTACAATAGTGCGTTCCATTGCCTGAAGGACTTCAGGAGAAGACGGTTTAGAAAGTTGGGCAACTGTCTCAGGGCTTAGAGATTGAACGTACTGCCACAGCAAGTTGCTTCCCGAAGCTTCACCAAAAAACTCTGAGTTAAAATTTGACAGATTATTCACGATAGTAACCTGCAATTTGCAAAGTTCACTATACTTCTCAATACTAATCTAGCAAGCTATTTGCTCTTATTAAGTGAGCTTAACCGAACTCAAGAATGACGGTTTTATACACTAAAACTAAAAATATTTAAATCATAAAATTGCAGTAACCATGGTGAAGTTTCTATGGCTACTCCAAATTTTTTGACATATGCTCAATTAGTAGCATTAAAAGCGGATAATTCCAAAGTAAGCACTTGCAGCAACAAGGATAATTAACAGAACCCCCAATGTAACACTAGTTACAAATTCTACAGAGGTTTTTTGATTAAGTTCCTGTTTGCTCTCACCCTGCTTAGAGGTAGATACAGTGTTGTTAGAATTGGTTGCTTTATTAGTTGCCATGGATTCTAAATCTGATATTGTTTCTGTGGTTTCATTCCCTATTTTGCTTTAACTATCAGAAAGGACATTTAGATTTTGGGCTATGAAATAGTGTAGAAAAATACTTAATCAACAAGAAGTTTTCTTAGACTTAGAATTATTTTTTATTTCCTTTGGTAGTTGTGTTATTTGTACAAGTTTAATGACTTAATACATACTGAGTTTGGATAGTAAATCGATATTAAGTGAAATAAGAATATACTTAGTATTTATTGTTGCAAAATATTTCTAAAAAACTGAGAGAAGAAGAAATATATATGATACTAGAATTCGTAACTTGTAATTATCGGTTTAATTACGAGTTACGAATGGCAAATTGCTAATTTTTATTAAACAGTTCTGCGAGCAAAAGAATACCAAAGGAAGATAGCTATCAACGCACCAAGAACAGCTAAAGCCAATCCAGGGAGACTAAAAGTAGGAGCAGCTAGGGCTAATCTGCCCGTCGTCAAAAGAACTCCTATACTTCCACCGATAAAAGCACCGACGATTCCCAACAAGATGGTAGCAAGAATTCCACCACCTTGATGACCAGGATAGATAGCCTTAGCAATTGCGCCAGCTAAAAGCCCTAAAACTATCCATGCAATGATGTTCATTTCTTAAATTCCTTCCATTCCTGTTGCCAACAATACTAATGTAAATCTTATTTATTTTTTATTCATCCTTCATAAGAAATAAATTTCCAACCTTAGGGAATAGAATACGAAAAAGACAAGAAACAACCAGCTTGATTTTTGACTGACAAGAAAAACTTTTTGAAATTATAGCTGAGGGTATAACTTTATCAGAAATTGGTAAGGCAAGATGGTTCTAAATCTGTAGTGATGAGTAGATAAATGTTACCTACAGATCAAGGAGTAAACCGACATGACTACAGCAAGAACTCAAGACATTCTCTCATTAATTGAAGCTGAACATCGTCAAGTAGAGCAACTCTTTACAGCAGTAGAAACCGCTGGGAATAACAAACTCTATGATTTCTTCAATCAAATCTATAAAGCATTGAATTTGCATACAAGAGCGGAGGAACTTGTCTTCTATCCAGCAATGCAGGAGTATGAAGAAACTAGAAAATATATTCAAGAAGCTGAAGAAGAACATGAAGAAGCCAACGTGCTTTTAGAAGAACTCAAGGTGCTTAAGCCAACTGACAGTGAATTCAAAACAAAAATGAGTGACTTGAAAAAAGCAGTTCAGCACCATGTCAAAGAAGAAGAAAGCGAAATCTTTAGTGCTGTCCGTCAGTGTATGAATCAAGAACAACTGACTCAACTAGGTCGCGAGTTTCAGGAAGCGAAAGCCAAAATAGAACAAGATGTTGAAATCGCAATGACAACTTAGTTGGGTATGAGGACATGGAAGTAGGGAAATATCCTCACCACATCCCCATGCTCCCTACACACTGGAAAAATGACCATTTCGGGATGTATTCTGAGTCAAGTGTTGGTAATTTTGAATGTGAGCTTGCCTTCACCGACTCAAAATGCACAATTTCTCCTCAAATCCCCCCTCTATTGAACAACTCTGGCAATCTCCTCCAGAACCGATTAACCAAATTCTCGATGCTCCACCACCATCCACAATTCTGCTCTCTCCAGATCGCCAATGGATGGTAGAGTTAGAAAAACCGTTGTTACTCCCCATTGCGTTACTTGCAGAAGCAGAAGTTGCTTTAGCAGGATGTTTGATTAATCCCAAAACTAACGCACCCGCTCGTCGTAACCCTTTCCAAAGTATGAGGATAAGGGCGATTGCCTCCCCAGAAATAAGTAAAACGGTGGCGCTTCCTGACAACGCCCAAATTGGCTTTCTCAGATGGTCGCCTGATAGTCAAAAACTTGCTTTTACCCTAACTCAAGCAACCGGACTAGAATTGTGGGTTGTGGATGTTGCAGATTTTATTCCCCGGCGCTTAACAGAACCAGTTCTCAACGCTGCATATGGAGAACCGTACCGTTGGCTGTCGGATGAGACACTTATCTGCAAGTTGATTAAGAGCGATCGCCCTGAGCCTCCCTCTCAACCAACCGTTCCTCTAGGACCCCTGGTTCAAGAAAACCTGGACGGTAAAAGCCCGACTCGTACATACACAAATCTACTGCAAAATCCGCACGATGAGGTGCTGCTTGAATATTACTTAACCTCAACTTTGGAGAAGGTAACGCTAGATGGTCAGCGCACTTTGTTGGTATCTAGCAGTCTCATTCATGAAGCCTTACCCTCGCCTGATGGTCAATTCATTTTATTAACTACGCTGCACCGACCATTTTCTTACCAAGTTCCCATCCCATATTTTCCCAAAAAAATTGAAGTTATTGATAATACAGGGCGATTTATTTACGAAGTTGCCGATGTCCCTCTTTTTCTGCGTCGTACAACCAAATTTGACGAAGTCCGGACAGGAAGGAGGAGTATCTCTTGGCGTAGTGATACAAAAGCCACATTGTATTGGATAGAAGCCTTAGACAATGGTGATCCAACGTGTGATGTTCCCAAACGGGATGCCTTGTTTGAATTGGATGCTCCTTTTACCAATACACCAAAGCAACTCTGGCAATCAGAGTATCGCTTCCATAACGTTGCTTGGGGTAAGGAAGATGTCGCCTTGGTGTGGGAACAATGGTACGATACCCGCAAAGAGCGAATCTGGCGAATTTATCCTCAAGCGAGCGAAACACCGCCGCAACTCTTATTTGACCGCAGTTCTGAAGATAAATACAGTGATCCTGGGTCAACCTTAATGACTACAGGATCTTACAGGTACAGAGTTCTGCGCTTTGCACCACAAGGCAATGTAATTTATTTCAAGGGACGAGGAGCATCACCCAATGGGATTTATCCGTTTTTAGATTGCTTCGATTTGGAAACAGGCGAGACGCAGCGTCTATGGCAGTGCCAAGATCCTTACTTGGAAGAAATCTGTTCTGTGCTGGATGATGAAGCACAAACTGTGATTACTCGTCGCCAATCTCAGATTGAGCCACCCAATTATTTTCTCTTTAACCGTCGCGATAACCACATTCCCATCGCGCTCACTTCTTATCAAGATCCTGCGCCTCAGTTGGCTGGAGTCACGAGTGAGTTGGTGAAATATCAACGCTCAGATGGCGTGCAACTGTCGGCTAAACTGTATTTGCCTCCTGGTTATGATGCCAAGCGCGATGGACCTCTGCCAATGTTATTTTGGGTTTATCCAGAGGAATTTAAAGATAAGGAGTTTGCAGGACAGATTACGAAATCTGAAAACACATTCAGCCGTCCTAGCCGTGCTTCTGTTTTATTTCTGCTCACTCAAGGCTATGCAATTCTTTCTGGTCCCACTTTGCCGATTATTGGTGAAGGTGATACAGAACCAAATGATACTTACGTAGAGCAATTGATTGCTGGAGCGCAAGCTGCAGTTGACTATGTGGTAGGGCGTGGTGTAGCTGACCTCAATCGTATTGGTATTGGAGGGCACTCTTATGGTGCGTTCACTACTGTAAATTTATTAGCACACACGAATCTATTCCGCATAGGTATCGCCAGGAGTGGCGCTTATAACCGTACTCTAACTCCTTTTGGTTTTCAAGGAGAGCAACGACATTTCTGGGAAGCACAACAGACTTACATTCATATGTCTCCCTTTACTCATGCTGCTCAAGTCAAAGCACCTCTTTTGCTGATTCATGGAGAAAAAGATAGCAATGCTGGCACTTATCCGCTGCAAACAGAACGACTATATGAAGCACTTAAGGGACTAGGAGCAACTGTTCGCTTGGTAGTATTACCTTTAGAAGACCACGGCTATCGCTCTCGTGAAGGCGTTGCTCATGTACTTTGGGAGATGGTGAACTGGTGCGATAAATATCTAAAATGACTCATACCAAGCTGTATCATATCGGATTCGGAAAAAATGACCTTGGAGAGCGATCGCCAACCATTGCTTTATTATCTGGCGATCCTGAACGGGCACGCTTCATTGCTCAGTCTTATTTACACTCTGTCCGGCTTTTGTCCGAGAATCGAGGCTTGAACAGCTATGTGGGTATTTTGCCCAATGGAAAGGTGCTGCTATCTGCCACAAGTGGTATGGGAGCGCCTTCCACAAGCATTATTGTCAACGAATTGATACAAGTTGGCATTCGGCTGATTATTCGTGTCGGCACTTGCGGCTCTATTCAAGAACACGTGCCGATTGGTAGCATTGTCATTACGAGTGCTGCTTTGTGTCGGCAAGGAGCAGCTAACGATATTGCTCCGATTGAGTATCCCGCAGCCGCCGATCCGTTTGTGACGGTAGCCTTAGCTCAAGCTGCACGGGAACTGAAGATAGAATCTCATCTGGGCATCACTGCATCAGTTGATACTTTTTATGAGGGACAAGAGCGAACCCAGTCTGTGAATCGACATTTGTTGCGCTCTTTACGAGGTATGACAGAAGAATATCGCTCTTTAAACGTGCTGAACTACGAAATGGAGTGTGGCACTTTGTTCAAAATGGCAGGGGTGTATGGTTTTAGAGCAGGTTGCGTGTGTGGTGTCGTCGCCCAACGCACAGTTGGTGAAGATGTGACTTTAGCACACAAAGATATTGCCATTGATAATGCCATCAAGGTAGCAGTACAGGCAGCAGAGCATTGGCAAGAACCTGAAGTCTGAAATATTTATAATATGGTTATTCCATCTTTGGATAAATGGTAAATATTCTGTAACCTAGTTTTATGGAAAATTGACAAAATCGGGAACAGATGGCTAAGTTCTGGTTCCAATACAAGTACGTAAGAATAATACACAAGAATAAAAACAGCGAGTCGCCTTTAGATGCAACTAGCTCCCCTATTTCCGATTTTCTACCGCATTCTCAAACCAACGTTTCCTAACTGCCTTTGGTGTGGTGATGCCAATTCCAAAATTATCGCATTGACGTTTGATGATGGTCCACATCCCCAATACACCCCACAGTTGTTGAAAGTTTTAGACCGTTACAACATCACAGCCAGTTTTTTTTGGTTGGGTGCTTGTGTCAACCGTTCACCAAGCATAGCTAAAGAAGTGTGCGATCGCGGATATTGGATTGGATTACACGGCTATGACCATCAAAATTTTCCAATGCTGTCTCCAATAGACCTCAAGCACAGCTTAGAAAAAACCCAAGCTGCAATCTACAATGCTTGTCGTCTTTCACCCGAAAACGTACGCGATGTCCGTCCACCCAACGGTTTGTTTACACCTGCAACATTAAAATTACTCAAGCAGTGGAATTATCGACCCGTGATGTGGAGCGTTGTACCAGAGGACTGGGTTAGACCAGGCGTTACCACAGTGGTGCAGAGAACTCTCCAGCAGGTCTGTAATGGTTCATTGATTGTCTTACATGACGGTGCTTGTGGCGGACAGGATATTGCCGCAACAACACAAACCCTTATTCCTCAACTGATAGAACAGGGTTATCAATTTGCGACAGTAGACACTCTATGGCAGATGGCTCTAGAGCGAGCGGGAGGTGGGAGGAGTTGGGAAACAAAAATAAGAACTAATGACTCTTGACTAATGACTCACTTGCTGCCTTCGCTCAGTCTCAGATTTAGGGCTAAGAGTGAGGGAAAGTTCGTCAGTCCCTAATAGATGATGTATCTCATCAAGCGAGCTAGGTTTTGCAGCAGGCTCCTGTGGTGAATTGCTTACGTATTCAATTAAGTCTTCTACTTGGCAATTCAGAGCTTTGCAAAATCTGATGATTCTCTCAATATGTTCTGTTCCAGTTCTGCCGCTTTCCCAGTTCTGAATGGTACTTTCAGTGACGCCTACGAGGCGTGAAAGCTCAAGCTGGGTCAGTCCCGCTTTTTCACGTAGAACAGCTATCCGTGGTTTTGCCTTCTGTTTCACAGCTATAGCGTATTTATTTAACCTTTAGCCGTAGATCCTAGCACCAAAAAAAACTTGTGCCCAAAAATTTTTGCCTAAAAAAATCTAGCTTAGGTCTTGACGCACTCAAATTCTTTGGTTAAAAAGATTAGGTATGGAGTTCACCTCTATCTCTAGTTATCTCTGGGAGGCAGGGAAGGTGGATTTGAGAGCAGATGAAGTGCGATCGGTTATTTTTCAGAAATCTGTTAGAGAAATCCGAAATGATGCAATTCGATGATGTAGCTCTCAATAGGAAAACAAACAGAGAAACACTCGAAGGAACCTAACGAGGTTGAGATACATCTAAAGACCTAAGTGCGGAGACAAGAGTGTTCACTCTAGAAAAACAACAAAACACAAAAACAACACACAACTAAAGAAGGTCATATTCAAATATGTTGAACAAATCTATTGCTTTCGGTTTACTGGCTGCTGGTTTGATGATTGCTCCTACCGCTGCATTTGCACAACAATCACAGAGCGTTGACCAGTTTACAGAGCAAAATGGCGCTGCTACCAACGGTAGTTCTACAGTTCAAACCTCCACAACCAACAGCCGCCAAGTACAGAATCAGAACACCTCTAACCCTCGCTACCGCCGCTACGGTAATGGTTATGGTTCCACTCGCCCTGCTCGCCAATCTCAAGATGCTGTGCAAACCACTAAGCAAAATGGTGCGTCTGTTGACGGTGCTAGCACTGACCAATTGAGCAACACCAACAACGACCAGCGCCAAAACATTCGTCGTGGTCGCTAATCATCCTTGATTTTGTACCAAGGCGTTGCTGAATCTTTGCTAAAAGTGCAACGCCGCTTCCTTCCTACGATATCTAACTTTCACAACACACACAACTAACGAGGTCCATCAAAATGTTGAACAAATCTATTGCTTTCGGTTTACTGGCTGCTGGTTTGATGATTGCTCCTACCGCTGCATTTGCACAACAATCACAGAGCGTTGACCAGTTTACAGAGCAAAATGGCGCTGCTACCAACGGTAGTTCTACAGTTCAAACCTCCACAACCAACAGCCGCCAAGTACAGAATCAGAACACCTCTAACCCTCGCTACCGCCGCTACGGTAATGGTTATGGTTCCACTCGCCCTGCTCGCCAATCTCAAGATGCTGTGCAAACCACTAAGCAAAATGGTGCGTCTGTTGACGGTGCTAGCACTGACCAATTGAGCAACACCAACAACGACCAGCGCCAAAACATTCGTCGTGGTCGCTAATCATCCTTGATTTTGTACCAAGGCGTTGCTGAATCTTTGCTAAAAGTGCAACGCCGCTTCCTTCCTACGATATCTAACTTTCACAACACACACAACTAACGAGGTCCATCAAAATGTTGAACAAATCTATTGCTTTCGGTTTACTGGCTGCTGGTTTGATGATTGCTCCTACCGCTGCATTTGCACAACAATCACAGAGCGTTGACCAGTTTACAGAGCAAAATGGCGCTGCTACCAACGGTAGTTCTACAGTTCAAACCTCCACAACCAACAGCCGCCAAGTACAGAATCAGAACACCTCTAACCCTCGCTACCGCCGCTACGGTAATGGTTATGGTTCCACTCGCCCTGCTCGCCAATCTCAAGATGCTGTGCAAACCACTAAGCAAAATGGTGCGTCTGTTGACGGTGCTAGCACTGACCAATTCAGCGAGACCAACAACGACCAGCGCCAAAATCTTCGTCGTGGTCGCTAATCATCCTTGATTTTGTGCCAAGGCGTTGCTGAATCTTTGCTAAAAGTGCAACGCCGCTTCCTTCCTACGATATCTAACTTTCACAACACACACAACTAACGAGGTCCATCAAAATGTTGAACAAATCTATTGCTTTCGGTTTACTGGCTGCTGGTTTGATGATTGCTCCTACCGCTGCATTTGCACAACAATCACAGAGCGTTGACCAGTTTACAGAGCAAAATGGTGCTGCTACCAATGGTAGTTCTACAGTTCAAACCTCCACAACCAACAGCCGCCAAGTACAGAATCAGAACACCTCTAACCCTCGCTACCGCCGCTACGGTAACGGTTATGGTTCCACTCGCCCTGCTCGCCAATCTCAAGATGCTGTGCAAACCACTAAGCAAAATGGTGCGTCTGTTGACGGTGCTAGCACTGACCAATTGAGCAACACCAACAACGACCAGCGCCAAAACATTCGTCGTGGTCGCTAATCATCCTTGATTTTGTGCCAAGGCGTTGCTGAATCTTTGCTAAAAGTGCAACGCCGCTTCCTTCCTACGATATCTAACTTTCACAACACACACAACTAACGAGGTCCATCAAAATGTTGAACAAATCTATTGCTTTCGGTTTACTGGCTGCTGGTTTGATGATTGCTCCTACCGCTGCATTTGCACAACAATCACAGAGCGTTGACCAGTTTACAGAGCAAAATGGCGCTGCTACCAATGGTAGTTCTACAGTTCAAACCTCCACAACCAACAGCCGCCAAGTACAGAATCAGAACACCTCTAACCCTCGCTACCGCCGCTACGGTAACGGTTATGGTTCTACCCGCCCTGCTCGCCAATCTCAAGATGCTGTGCAAACCACTAAGCAAAATGGTGCGTCTGTTGACGGTGCTAGCACTGACCAATTGAGCAACACCAACAACGACCAGCGCCAAAACATTCGTCGTGGTCGCTAATCATCCTTGATTTTGTACCAAGGCGTTGCTGAATCTTTGCTAAAAGTGCAACGCCAGTTTTGTTTCAATAAATCATATTTGGGAAATACTAAAAATGGTGAATAAAACGTATACTCTAGGTCTTTTAGCCGCCGCTGTGATGGTAATGCCAACTGCAGCTTTCGCGGGCGAAGCGGTGATCCAGCAGGAAATTAATCAAAATGCTACTGTTGGTGACAATAGCCGAGTAAATCAGAAAGCTGATCAAAGAGCCACCCAGGAAAGAGCTCGAGTGGGTTACCCTAATTCTGGAAGACAAAATGCCAGGCAGCAAATAGATCAAAATGGTGCTGCTTTCGATAACAGTGTTGTTGACCAACTTGCTACTCAAAAAAGCGAGCAAATACAACAAAATAGACAATTCAGAGGGCGCTCTTTCCACCGTTAAGCCTTTAAGTATCACTCTCGTTTTCCGTTCGTTGTTTCAAGCTTCTGTTGGTGTTGGGTTACGCATCTGCTAAACCTGTGATGAGTTCAACTCCCGACATATATGAGGATTCTAGCTAATTAGCCATGAGGTGTTGCGGGATCTATGTGAAAGAGCAACGCCAAATGACTCACCAGCTTACAGAAAATGACCAGTGTCTGTTAGCAGTGCGGTGGTGTGTTATAGGTGAGGAGTTGACATAGGTTTTATCGATTTCCTATATTGCGGTATCAAAATCGGTTGTTTTTTACGAAGAGAGGAATTGAGCCATGCCTGCCAGACAAACAATTTCATTACTAGTCATACTCTCTGCGCTGCTCACATTACCTGCTGGAATTGCGACTGCAGGTGATATCGATGTCGAAGGTAGTACCAGTAGGGTAACAATCGATGAAGATGGTGGTATCACAATCAGAGAAGCACGACCTACCTACAGAACCGTCTATCCTTCGCGGTACCCCAGTTCTAGATCTGTCATTCGAGAAAGAAGTCTGAATCAGCGTCTCCGGAGTTTGAGATCTCCTCGCACAACACGAAGCTATTGCAACGGTAGAAGAGTAGTCCAAAACAGCACTGTACGCAGCGGCGGTACCGGGTCTAACAGTACTTACAGCTCCACAACCACAACAACTTGTCAATAATTTCAAGGATACATACATGAAATCGAAGTTACTTTCTCTCAGCTTGTTCTCTTTGACAGCTGTCTCCCCCTTCTTTATTCCTTCCTTCACCCCCTCTGCATCAGCAGGATGTATCGGTGTTAGTGCTGGGACACAAATAGCGATTTCCAGAGAAGCAGACCAATCGACAAGAGTCAATCGTGAAAGTGCTCCTGGTTGTAGCGGCAGCAGTGCTGTCAGCACAGGAACCCAAGTGTGTGTCAATCAGGGGGGTGCATGCGAACAACGTCGCACTGTCAATCAAAAATTTGAAGGTAGTAACCGCAGAGGTTTTGACCCTGTAAAAGATATCAATGTTGATGTCAACGTTCCCGTGCACGTGAAATCACCAAGAGCACCTTTTTCCAATAGGTAATCTATAGTCCTACAGACCGCTATCAAAACTCTCATCTTTCCGAAGTCCCTAGCAGGCGGGAACTTCGGCTTCATGCTAGGGACAACATTTCTTCAACGAAAATTTTTGTTAAGTTTACGACATTGACTCAAATTTTTTCTCGCCTTACAACAATCAAAGCAGAAAGCCCACGGCTTCTAGTCGTGAGATGAATGCGCTGCACCTTTAGGTGCCGTCCAGATATCCGTACTATACTTAGACAGCTAAGGTGAGACTCCTTCACCATCGTGAAAATTCTGCTGAAATAGTGCAGCACTTTTAGGTGTAAATTATTGAGCGACGAGCCACGATAACTCGTAAAACAGTGAAGGCATTCTAACGACTGTCGAAAACTTAAAAGCTTTTGGAGTAATCCACGTACCGTGGGGCACACGGGAACGTACCTTGAAATGGGTAAACGTTTGGGGAGTTGTCCTTAAGTGGGTCATAGCCTAAAAAACTGTGATTCGGATGAGTATGAACCGTAAGACCTGTAATAGGGGCAACCTGACACAGGCAAGTTCAGCCCAAGAATCCTACGGCTTTAAGCCGTGGGAGTGTCAATTCTTTCTCCAGCTATCAGCAGGTCAATGAAATTTAATAAGCAATACAAATTGATTTATTGCGTATCTGCTGTTCTCTAAATCTGGTTATGCATCATGAGTAAATTACTAATTTTTGCAAGCTGCTTAGTTTTATTCACTGTAAGCACAGCTCTTGCACAAAGTTTCGTCCGTAACAGCCACAAGACTTCCTCTGTTGTGGTTCAGACAGATAGTCATGGCAGCCAAAGTAGTCAGAAGACTTCCTCTGTTGTGACTCAGACAGAGAGTTATGACGACGAAAGTAGTCAAGATTCTTCCGTGGTTGTTCCCACAGACAGTGATGACGACAGCAGCCAAGATTTTTCCATGGTTGTCCCAACAGACAGGAGTAGTGATATGAACAGATCTAGAACATTCACTAGCCAGCACTCTAGCTCTGGTGATTCCTTCGGATATCAAAAAAGCTCACTCAATTTAAGTGCAGCGAATCTCAATAAACCACATATCTTGAGCATTAATACATCAGGTGCTCAGATGAACGGTGAAATTACTGTCAATGGTAAAGTTGTCAAACAAATCAGTAACGACACAAGCGTTAAGCTTGATTTGTCACGTTATCTGTCTGTTGGTGAACACAAGGTGCAAGTGTCAGCCCGTTATAATCCTCCATCATCTTCCGTCAACGTAGAAGTAAGCGGTCCCGGTACCAGTGTGACACAACAAAATAGTGGTGATGGTACTTTGAACTACACAATGGATGTCAGTGTGCGCTAGCATAATACAGCGAATTATGTGGCAAGCCTGAATTAAAGTCTTTTAGAAAAGGAATAATGAAAGGTTTGCTGCCTCTAATTTTAAGGAACTCCTTAAAGTTTATTTATTTTTATCTAGCTATATTCTTTCTTAGCTATGACTCTTTTCATTTAGAGACAGCTAGACGGCATACTTGCAAAGACTGGTTTTATTTCATTTTAAGTTCTAAACTTGGAATTGCTATGAAATAAACCTAGTCGTACGCAGTTGGCTTTCTAGATCCGCACGCATCGACAATTCTGCAACTGACCAAACCCAAAACTTATTTGGAACTTGGGCAAAATCATCAGAGTTGTGGGTGACAATTGCGTCTAGTTCTTGATAGCTGGCACAAACTATCTCTACAGCAGATTCAAAATCCTGAACAGGTGAAGAGCGTGCTTGCTGAAGAATAGTTTGATCTACAGTACAAATTTGGATTTTTTCTTGTAACC
Organism: Nostocales cyanobacterium HT-58-2; assembly: GCA_002163975.1. Taxonomy (GTDB): domain Bacteria; phylum Cyanobacteriota; class Cyanobacteriia; order Cyanobacteriales; family Nostocaceae; genus HT-58-2. The sequence continues at coordinate 3,102,315 of CP019636.1, forward strand.
AACTAACGACTGTCTCAGCAATCTTTGTATTTCGCAAACGACTTACATATGTATAAATTTTTTGCCAACCAATATCTGTTATGTACATTTGAATCAATGGATGTACCCTATCTAATAATTCACTGACTTCTCCTACAGATTCGTTACGATTCATCAGAGCTTCTAATACTAAGTCAGCATCAACTAATATCCTGAACACTTTAAAACCCCATCATTAGCCTAATCAATATATTGTGAGTAGTAAGAGACTTGAACTCACTTAGTTAGGAATATAGTTATATACAAATTTAAAGGAAAGTATTTCAGATTTAGTCATAATATTTGGTAATATATCCAATGCTGCGCAACATCAACTAACTTTTGCATCAGTTTGTCTTTTGGCTAACATGATCCGCATTGAGTTGGGTCAGTAACATTTACATACCTATGACGCCAGATAAATTTTTGTGGTTCCAGTGGAAAACGAAAATTATTTGTAGTTAGATATTCAGCAGTCGTAGCATTATATTATCTCCATTTTTCTTAATTTTCCTTAGATGAGATGAGAAACTGCTAACAACTAGAATCTATAACAGTAACAGTAGCGAATAATTATATCATTAATCTGCGACAAAAAATAAAATATTTTCTTGAAAATGTAAATATTGTATGAAATCAAAAATTTATAAAAGGTAGGTTGAAAACCCCTCGGCTTTAGGCAGGGTAGTGTCAAAATATGAAGATAACTTCAAATACTGAAGTGAAAATTTCTATCTTTATTTATAAGACTTAAGTAACAAATAATATAACTGCCCATGAGCAACAGTCACGCCAGCGCGATCGCCCGCCACCTGACCAGAACCTAGAAAATAATCTACCCTCCCTGCGCCTTTAATCGCGCCTCCGGTATCTTGGTCAAAAACATACCGACTCACGATACGATGCTCCATCTGTCCGGTTACATGATTGACAAAAGGAAAAGGAGCACGAATCAAAGCCAAAGCACCAGGAGGCATAAGGGATTTATCTGTTGCGATCGAGCGTTCTGCTGTCAGTGGTACTCTAATAGAACCTTGAGCAGGCGCACCGTGATTTTCTTGAAAAAACACAAAGCTAGGATCGCGTGGGATATAAACATTCAACTCTTGTGGATACTTCTGGAAATACTCAAGAATCTTCGGCATAGTGAGACCCTCAAGCGGTAACTTACCATCATTTGCAAGTTCTCGCCCGATGCTTTTGTAGTTGTAAGCAGTACTGCCAGCATAACCTATTGTTGTTTGAGTCCCATCAGGAAGCTGAAGTTTAGCGGAACCTTGAATTTGCGCTAAATATGGTTCTAGGCGATCGCGAAACCAAAACAACTCCAACCCCCGTAACCGACCTATTGATGCTTGCAAACCATCAGATCCTTCTAGTTCCAAACGTGTAGGATGAGGTTTTTGCCATACGCCAATGTCAGGTGGTAAGCGATAAACAGGATAGCGGTATTCTGCGGTGGGAACGCGACTAGCAGCATAAACTGGTTCATAGTACGCAGTAAACAACACTGAACCTTTGTTATCTCTTCCCACTGACTGATAAAAGACAAATTCCCGTGCTATGGCTGCATTGAGGTCAGCCGCAGATTTAGACTTTAATACCAATTCCCGGAATCTTTGCAAACTTTTGATAACATAAGGACGTGTAATATTTCTTACCTGATAGCGCTGATATGCCGCATCTGCATTGCTGGAAAATAAGTATTGCAAACTCTTATCAGCAGCCGTCAACAAAGCCTTTTTGTCTGGTGGTTGACCATTCTCCCCCCATAATTGGTTATCCAGACAAGAAGTATCACCCTCGCAACAAAGAAACGGTGACTTTTGAATAGGGACTAGTGGAAGTTGCACAGTTTGCTGTTGAACGGCTGCGTCCTGTGATTGGGTTTGAGACGATACTGGTAATTGCCACCTGCTCATCCGGCACTCCAACGCACTTAGTGCTAAGTGCCCCAAAGGTTGCATCGGTACTAACAGAATTATGGGAGCTATAGGTAGGCAGATGGCGGTACGAGCGATCACTGCAAGTTTGTTTTTCATGATCTTAGTGGTTAGTTCTCAAATGTGGGTTGTGATAAAAATTGCCGACATCCTACTCCCAACCACTAACCATTCAGGTACATCACTCATTCATGTTGCGATATGTAGCGACAGCAGAAGGCGATATACGATTCAAATAACGGAATATCCAGTATTTAAAGATAGTATCTAAAATCACTGGAAATGTGGCGATAAATAAGAAAATGAAATCATGATTAGCTGGTAATCCCCAATGGCGTGAAATACCGTCTAGAATGACTTCCCAACCATGAGGAGAGTGGAAACCAACAAAAATATCAGTGAACAAAATGATAATAAATGCCTTTGCACTGTCACTGAGTCCATAGACAATATGGTCGAAGAAATCTTTTAACACTGCAATTTCGCGCTTACTAACGAGCAAAAGCCAGGTAAAAGTTACGACAGACAATATATCTGCAAAAACATTTTTAATAGAGTTAGAACTACTATGACGAAATTCTTCAGCAATCTCATGAGCCTTGCTCTTTAGCTGAGTTTCTATCTGCTCGGTAGATAGTGGCTCAGCATTGCTTAGTAAGTTGTCAAACTTGATTCTCTCTTCAAACCTTTGCAGTTCTGAAAGTGCTTCTTCTTCCATTTCATAATTGAGGAAGACGACGGAGTCTTCAGAATGTCTCTCAAAGTAACGGTCAACAATCGGTCCAACAACCAAGGCTTTTGACAACTGGTGAGTCAAGATAGGAACTATAATAAGAAGAAGCAAAAATCTGACAGATATTATCGTTCTTTTTTGTGCATTACGGAAATTTTTAACAACGTCTTGTTCTGCCTTGGGGTCTAACTCAATTTGTAGACGGGTAATGGTATTGAAAATTGAACGGGGTAATATCCCTGTTGTATTTGTTTTACCTGGAGGAGTTTTCTTAACTAATTTCTCATCTGATAAATTTTGTTCTTCTAATTCATTTGTTGAAGTTGGTACTATCGTTAAACTATTGTCTTTTTTGCTTGATGTTTCTGACGTAAATTCGTCAAATTTATTGTATTTTCCTATGACTCCATCAATGAATTTGAGTTTCTCTAAAACCAAGGAAGGATGGATATATTCCCTACCCAAATGCTTTGCTGCTTGTTGATGAGACTCGCTCAGAAAAAAACGGCTTGCCTTAAACTCTGTTAGCCGCATCCGAATAATTTTTAAGTATTTTTTCAAGTCTGACTCAAAATAATCCAAAATACTGCGACTATACTTAGATGAGTCAGAGTCTATTTTATTACCATCGAAATACTCGTTTTCTATTGCCTTAATCTGCAATGCCGCTTTGTAAGCCTCATCGAGAGAACGCTCTGATGTCCGTAGGTACCACTGATAAGATGCTAGTAAAAAAGGATAAATTTTTTGGCGAAAAACAGAACTAATCATTGTGGGCAATAATCCAGCATTGTTTTATGACTCTTAAGCTTAAGTTAACGTACGAAGTATCTTAACAAATCTCCAAGGAGATAGTTTATGAATTCTGATTCCCTTTGGGTAACAGGACCAAGTCAAAGTGGCAAGACGACTCGCTTGGTGGAGCAGTTTTGCAATTGGGTGTTCCGTGAAACTAGCAATAGACAACCATTTTATACGAAAAACAAAAAGCAAAAAAATAGCGATAATATACCAAAACGCCTGTATCTTCATACGGCAGAGCCAGGGGTCTTACTTTTGGCTGCTAATGACGAAAATCGCCGGAATTTAGGAGATAGAATTGCTACAGCAACTGTGGGAAGATACCCAGTACGTTGCAAGACACCTTTGGGTTTTATCCAGGATGAAGTCATTCTATTTTGGCCCTTGCTGATTCAATCGTTAAAGTTAAAGGCGCAATTTCCAGTACGATTACGCCCAGAAACGGAACAGGAACTCGCAACAAAGCTCTGGGGTTCTCAATTGGACGAGAAAAGTTTACCTCGCGTGGGAGAAAATGAGTATCGCTTAGTACGTCGGATTTTAGACTTACTGCAACTCGCAACTTACGGTGGCATAGCTTGTGAGAAAATTGACAGCATTTTAGCAAGTGCTACAGTACAGCAGGAGAATAATACAAATTTAGAACCCGAATTCATAGCATCTTTGCTACTCAATTGGCGTGACTGGTGTTTGGAGAGAGGATTCCTGACATACGGGATTATGACCGAACTTTACAGCCAATACCTTTTACCAGACCCAATTTACCAGCAACAACTCACCAAACGCTATCATGCACTGCTTGCTGATGATGTGCAAGATTACCCTGCTCTATCGCGTCACCTGTTTGAGTTGCTCCTGGAAAATGGTGCTGTGGGGGCATTTAGCTACAATCCTGATAGTGTAGTGCGTTTAGGATTGGGAGCCGACCCCAGCTACTTAGAAGGATTATCAGCACGTTGTCATCAAGAAACATTAACTCAGCCACCATTTTCATGCCTTGCGGATGGCTTAACTACACCGATGCTGGAGCTGATAACAGAACAAACATTTTCGTTAAGTTTATCAGAAACAGTACAATCTATTCAAACCACCTCCCGTGCCCAGTTATTGCGGCAAACAGCAGAGGTGATTGCCCAAGCTATCAAACAGGGGCATATACAGCCTAACGAAGTGGCAGTGATTGCACCAGGTTTGGATGCGATCGCCCGTTACACCCTCACAGAAATTCTTAACAAGCAAAATATCCCAGTACAGCCTCTCAACGACCAACGTCCCCTGATTAGTTCGCCCATCATTAGAGGATTACTCACTGTCCTTGCCTTTGTTTATCCAGGCTTAGGACGCTTAGTTGATCGGGATGCTGTCGCGGAGATGTTGGTTGTGTTGAGTCGGGGAGTTTCTGGAAGGGGGAGAGTCGCAGAGGACACGGGGATACAAAGACACGGAGACAGATCTCCCTCATCTTCCCACATCGACCCCGTCCGGGCAGGATTGATAGCAGACTACTGCTTTGTACCGCATCCAGATAAACCCAACTTATTGCCTGTGACAGCGTTTGACCGTTGGGATAGACTTGGCTACACAGCAACAACAGCCTATGATGAAATTTTGCAATGGTTGGAGAAGCAAAGAACCCAGCAGGAAACGCGTTCAATTCCTAGTCCCATTTTTCTTTTAGACAGGGCAATTCAAGACTTTTTATGGAATGGCAACAATCTTTCCTATGACGAATTGGCAGCACTACGGGAATTACTAGAAACCGCTCAGCACTACTGGGAAATTGATACGAGATTGAGGCAAATCCAAACTTCTGGTGATGTAGACACACAAACACGTGAGGATACACACAGAAACAATCTAGCTGTATCATCAAATGGGGTCATCGCTGAGTTCATACACCTGCTGCGGCGTGGCACAATTACAGCTAACCCTTACCCCGTACGTCCTATAGGACCCCAGTCAAACGCTGTCACATTAGCTACAATCTTTCAGTACCGCTCTAGTAGGCGGTTTCATCGTTGGCATTTTTGGCTAGATGCTGGCTCACCCTTATGGGCAAAAGGCGGTGCAGCAACTTTGTTCGGTGCGCCATTTTTCCTTCAAGACAGATTAGGACAACCTTGGACAGTAGAAGATGAACAATTGGCAGAAGAACAACGATTGCGAAGAATTTTGGCAGATTTGCTGGCTCGGGTGTCTGAGAAAGTTTATTTGTGTCACAGTGATTTAGCCATGAATGGGCAAGAGCAAGTGGGTCCATTGTTACCTTTGGTACATGCCTGTGTATCAGTTGTTTCTGAGCCTGCTGTCGTTTAATATGATCTCCTTTTGTCTTTCTCAATAGATCTCCCCCTAATTCTAAGAGCGATATTTTGAACCATCTGGCATGATCGCACCTTCAGTGAAAGCACCACTGAGTTCAAAATCGCTGACTTTGGCATTTTTGAGATTAGCACCAGTCAGGTAGGCTCCTTTTAAGTTAACACCACTTAAACTAGCGTCCTTCAAATTAGCACCACTTAGGTTGGCGTAACTCAAATCTGCACAAATCAAATTAGCACCACTCAGGTTAGTACTACAGAGATTAGCTTGACTCAAGCGAGCAAAACTCAGTTTTGCATGACTCAAATTAGCACCACTAAGTTTAACCTGACTGAGATTAGCGTTATCTAAATTGGCATACCTGAGATTGGCATTGGTCAAATCGCTTTCAATTAAATTAGCATTACTCAGATTGGCATGAGAGAGATTAATATCTACTAACTCTGCACCAGGAGCATCCAAACCTCTGAGAGAAACCCTATCTTCATTCAAATCTTGTAGCGCCAAAATTCTGGCATAACTAACCCTAACATTGTGTGCTGCATCAATCGTACTCCAAGCTTGATAATGAAATTGTTTTCTGCGATCTGGAGTTTCTTTAATGAATAAAACTAACGCTACTACCAGACTGATAGTGTCAGCAGCACCCAAAGCCTCTCCAAGCACAGAATTCTCATCAACAATGACAACAACTACTGTAAAAATGAGTACTGAAACTATAGTAATTAACCATGTTGGTGCTATCCAGAAAGCATCAATAAGTTTACTAAAAATTTGGTTGAATACTTGATTTAATGGCTGTTCTGAGATTTTTGTCTGAAATTGCTGATAATTAGCAGTAAGATTATTAATAATTTCTTGAAAACTTTCACCATTTATCTGAATTGGCTTCAGAGATTTTTTCTCTTGTTCTACTGTAGCATGAAATAATTGAGACTTTTGTTGAATTTCGGGTTGTAATGTTGTGGAGTTTGCAGACTTTGCTAAAATTGCAGTTTCTTCAGCTTGGACAGGTTTTACTAAAATTGTAGGTTTCTCAACAACTTGAGGTGAAGATTCTTGCCTCGTACCATTTAACATCAACGCAGTAATTGCTCTAAAAGCATCTACCCAGGCTTTTTTGAGTTCAGAAGTCCAATTTTGTTGGAGATACTGCTCAAAAGTCACCAGCAGGGCTTCTCCCACTGGTCCATAGTATTTGGGAATAGCTCCATAACCGACGTGTCTATCTCCTAGAGCATTGAGAACTGATCTTAAAGCTTCTGGATTGCGGAGATTTTCTACCACCAAAACCAGAGAATTTAACAATTTTTTCTCTTGGTTTTTCATATCTGTTTTAGTAAACAGTGGTTTCACTTCTGGGTGTGCTTTAAATAGATTTTCGTAGAAGCTAGCTGCAAATTCATCAGCGCGGGGTTTAACTTTTTCAAAACTACTTACTAATATTTCTACAGGTAAATCTAAAGATTCTGCTTCTGGTATTTCTGTTAATATTTCCTTGGTTGGTTCTACTTGTCGAACTTCCTCTGGTTTTTGCTCAGTTGGTTTTGTAACTGCTTGTTGTTCTGAATTGACTGCTATCTCTGATTTATCTGTTGTTGGTAAATTATCTACACCTGTACCATTTAACATCAATGCAGTAATAGCTGTAAAAGCATCTAACCAAGCTTTTTTGACTTCAGGAGTCCAATCTTCAACAAGATACTGTTCAAATGTGAGTAGCAGGGCTTCTCCCACTGGTCCATAGTATTTGGGAATGGCTCCATAGCCGATGTGTCTATCTCCTAGAGCATTGAGAACTGACCTCAAAGCTTCTGGATGGCGGAGATTTTCTACTACTAAAACCAGAGAATTTAACAGCTTTTTTTGTTGATTTCCCATATTAGTATGGGTAAATAATGGTTTCACTTCTGGGTGAGCTTCAAACAAATTCTCATAGAACCTGGCTGCAAATTCATCAGCACGTGGTTTCACTTTCGCAAAGCTCTGTTCTAAAATCTCAATGTTTAATGTCATATTTTCTCATCATTTTGTATGCTCGTAAAAAATTAAAAGTCAAAAATCCAAGAACTATTTATATATCCTTGAATTTTTACTTTTAATTAATCAAAAGAAGGTTATAGATAACCTGATATGATTCACTTTGTTTGAGAATTTTATTAAATCTTTAATGTAACTGGAGATGCATCGGCAGAGACAGCGTTCAGGTTAGCAACTAACCCATAGGTTGATACATACTCTTCTAACTCTTGCAAATCAACTGTTCCATTTTTATCGGTGTCAAGAGTTGTGAAAAGATAATCTGTTATGTACCTCCTGACTTCTTGTGAGCTACGTTCTCCTGTTGTCATATCTTCTATTCGACCTAAAAGCTCCATAATCTCGTTTTTATCGAGTACCTTACTTCCATCTGTATCTAATTGCAGGAAAAGCTTTTTGATATCTTCTGTTGCCATTCTCGAAGAACGCAGTGTTTCTCGCAATAATTCATTCCCAAATGAATTCATAAACAATATCTGCTCGATAACTGTTACGGAGAAAAACCCCAAGGCTGCCCAAAAAATTGCATATCTTACGGCTTCGGGATTAGCAGTTGCACTAACTCCAAGGAAAAGAGATGCCCAAAGGAAAAAGTTGGGATTCACAAGCAGGATATAAGCATCTTGAGATTCTGCTTTATTCAGCTTACCTTTCGTAAATACTGAAGTTAATACAGCAAAGATGCGTATTGAGAGAAAGACTAATGTTGCTACAGCCAGCTGTTGCAAGCACGCTAGAGAACGGTTTGCATCTGTTGAAGCAAATAAGTCGGAAAAGAATGTTGGCGGAGTAAACTGAAACCCAGTTACCAAAGCCATTAATGCAACAGCAAGCACTCCGATAAATTTCCAGTTCTTGCTGTGGTGGTTTGATTCAACTGGAGATTTATCACGCCAAAACTGGGCTAAAGCTCCCGGTATTGCCAAACCAACAATTAAAATGACACCAAAAAATGTCAGGCTGGAAGAGTTAATTGGTAATTGTTTTGCCAAGCCAAATGTCACAATCAGTGCTACTGGAGCAATGATTGATAAAGTTCTTGATAAGATAGCTGAGGGATAAAGATTACCGCCCCAAAGTACCGATAAAACTGGGGAAGTCAGGGCGGGTGGAACCATCAAAAAAAGCACCCACATAACTTTGTACAAATCGCTGGGGCTTTGATACAAAATCCCAGAAAATATTAAAAATAGCCCAACTACCCATCTCACCAACATCCACCCATAAACTATATACTTCACAGTTGAAGTGACTTTGCGTTTACTTGCTGCAAAGTCAATATCCAGGTAAGTATAAAACGTTGAAGCAGCCAGACAGGCAACAATTATTCCTCGAAATAGTTCTGATGGAATTCCCCCTGCGGAGGCACTTAACGCCCTTATCAAGCATCCTAGTAAAAAGGCAGCAGCATAGAGGAAAATTGCCCACATAATTGACAGATCGTTGATCTGTTTACGTAGGGAAGAAGCACCACCAGATTCCTTATCACGAAACTTGACTAGTTCCTCTTGACTCAGAGCCTTACCATTAGGGAGTTTCAGATGTTTATAAGCAGTTGGTGGTAAATGACTTAAATAGAGTGCTAAAGGCTCCAATACATATTGATGGCACACCACCAGAACAGTTTCACCTCGTTCTAGGTGCGGTACAATCCGCTCCTCATAGAAACGTGCAGCACGTTCGTAAACTTGTCCAATCTTCTCGCCAGCTGGAGGTGCTTCGTTATGTGAATGCAACATTTCCTCAAAGCCTTCGTAGCCCAAAGCTAGACGCAGCAAATTCAGGTTACGACCTGCAAAAATACCAAAAGATTTCTCGCTAATTCGATGGTCAATCTGTATGGAAGTATCAGGGGATTTCAATGCCTGACTTTCAGCAAGTGCAATTTCACACGTTTGCCGTGCACGTCTCATATGAGAGACATATACTGCATCGAACTTCACTCCTTTTTTCTTTAGGTCAGAACCTGCTTGACGCGCTTGCAATCTACCAAATGCAGTCAAATCTACATCTAATACACCTGCAAAGATATTGCGTTCATTGCTGGTACTTTCACCATGCCGAATGAAATACACCTTTCCTTCCTGTTGATTTTTTTCTGCTACTTGTCCAGATTTTATGGGCAGATTTTCTGAGTTATAAATTCTTTCCAAGATAGATTTCCCTTTTGTAGATTATTAATTTATGTACTACTTCTTCTATGCAAAACAAGTTGTTAGTTTCTCACTCGAACTGTTTTTGGATGTTATTTTTGCCATAACAAAAATTCCATTGTGTAAGTGAAGCTTTACTAATGTGTAATGAACAATTATGAAGCTTTATGATTAGCGCTTATCTTCATTACTATTTCAAATTTCTAATAAGAGTGCAAGGACAGTTAAGACAGTTAAGATATTAGGCGCAAGGACAGTTAAGACAGTTAAGACATTTAAGTAAAAATGTGTCATTCAACGTTGGAATTATGCCTTACCCTCAATGCAATTCAAACAACATTGTTACAATGAACACACTCACTACAGGAAACAACGGTTCAAATGTCAAAATTGTGGACGACAATTTGTAGAAAGTCCAACCCGACAACGGATTAACCACTCAACACGTGAGTTAATCGATTAACTTTTGCAAGAGACGTCTATCCTTGGCAGCGAGCGATCGCGGATCGCGCAATGTGCAGACGCCTAGAGACATATCGTGTGCGGATATTAAGAAACTGACGCCGTGCTTTGGAAACGTTTATCTATCTTGCCATGAACCGTATTATGACAAACTGTTAGTATAAAATTCAACTTCACAAACTTTTCAAACACTCTCTTATGATGAGACCACAAATCGTTGTGTCAGCATTGTCATAAAAGGGTATGTGATGGACATTTGAGATACAAGTAGGCAATGCCCATACAAAAGAAAACAGCTGTAAGTAAAAGATTTTTCGGGCAAGAAGTTGATCGCGTCTCAACAAACAGCCTCCAAAATATCTAAAATGTTAAGTAAGGTAAAGAACATTTCATAATAAGCTAGAGCAAAAATCAATGGTATTATTCGGATTTGGTAAAAAGTTAACCCTGCCGACTCCTGAAGAAGCTTTACCAGGACGAGCAGAAAAAATGCCAGTACCAGACCATCACTATGTCAATGGTCATTCGCTCAAGCCTCCATTTCCAGAGGGAATGGAATTGGCGATTTTTGGCTTGGGGTGTTTTTGGGGTGCAGAACGCAAATTCTGGCAACTAGAAGGAGTTTACAGCACAGCAGTGGGTTACGCGGCCGGAATAACCCCCAACCCTACCTACAAAGAAGTGTGTAGTGGACGCACAGGTCATAACGAAGTGGTACTAGTCGTCTATGACCCGAAAGTGATTAGTTATTCTGAATTATTAAAAGTCTTCTGGGAAAGCCATGACCCTACCCAAGGAATGCGTCAGGGGAATGATGTGGGCACTCAGTACCGTTCGGGAATTTACGTGTATTCTGAAAATCAAAGACAACTTGCAGAAGCATCCCGAGACGCCTATCAGCAAGCCCTTAACCGCGCAGGTTATGGCAAGATTACCACTGAGATTCTTGATGCTCCTGAGTTTTACTACGCAGAGGATTACCATCAGCAGTATCTTGCAAAGAACCCCAATGGCTATTGTGGCTTAGGTGGGACAAACGTTGCTTGTCCCGTGGGAATTGCTGAACTCAAGGGTTAAGTCTGCTGAACTGAGAATTCAGAAGATTTGTATGTTCTGAGTTCTCAGTCAGGTTATCAAAAAAACGCACGAAAGAGCAAACCAATCGCAGCCAGCCACAAAATAATGCTAACGGGTGCTCCAATAAGAAGCCCGGCGATCGCCCAACCTCGTTGATGTTCTTTAAAGTGTTCAATGTTGCGCCAGCGCCTGCTTTTCCAAGCCCATTCATTGCCTTTAGCACCAAGTGCAATGGTCGTTATCCAACCAACTTGCGGTATAAAACAGAACAAACCAACCCATACTTGGTTCGTCCACAACCATAGCCAAGGTAGCAGAAATGCTCCCCAATTCCACCCCTGAATTTCCTCGGGAACTTGTTCTGTTGTATTGTTTATACCGCAGCCAGAATTATTAATAACTTCTTTGAGTTGTCCCTGTTGTTTTTTGACAGCAAGACCAGACTTGAGAGCAATGAGCGCTTCACGCGCTGTAGCAAAGCGTTTCTCTGGTGCGGGTTCGGTCATCTTTTGCAACCAAGAGACAAAACTCGGACTCAGGCTGACTTGGTCTGTAAACTGAATTCGCAAATCGCGCTGAGGCAAATCAGAGGGCGACAGACCAGTCAATAGATGAATTAAACTCGCTCCCAGTGCGTAGAGATCCGATGCAGCAACTGCTCTCCCACCAAATTGTTCCATTGGCGCATAACCATAAGTTCCCACCACAGTGAAAGTCGCTCCCTCCCTTGCGGCTTTATCTTGAACTGCGCCAAAATCAACTAAATAAATCTTATCCTCGTCACCCCAGATTAAATTACTCGGCTTGATATCCCGATGCAGTACCGCTGGATTGAGTTCATGTAAATCCTTGAGAATATTTAAAACCTCAACAGCGATTTTTCGCGCTTGCTTTTCTGTAAACCTTTTACAAAGAGCTAGCAATTCCTTGAGGGACTCACCAGGGATATATTCTTGCACTAGACCAAACCAGAGTGTTCGCTCATCAATACAAAAATAATCAACATACTTGGGAATGCGAGGATGGTTGAGTTGTTGGAGAATTTGCGCTTCTCGTTCAAAAAGTTTGAGGTCGTCCCACTGTACAGTACCGCCAAAAGCCAGAAGCTTGACCACAACTTGCTTCTTTTGCGTATCAGGAGCTTGTAAATCCAAGGCTAACCAAGTTTGGCGAATCCCATTGTTACCAAGTAAGTGTTGGAGTTGGTAACGGTTTTGTAACAATTGTTCTGCTTGCAGCATCTAGCACCTGCTTCATCACCAGCCTGATGTCTCTAATCTAGCTAGAACTTTCTATGAGTGGTAGTAGGAATTGATGAATAGTGTCACTCAAATTAACAGTGAAGCAAATGTGCTTATGGGTAGTTCATAAATAAGTAAGGGCATCTACAAGAGATGCCCGTCATGCAGGAAAATACTACAAAAGCATATTCCTACATCTTCCCAACAATCAGCGCTCATGACCAATGTGGAACTAACCACATAAACAATCATGCACGTGTAATAGTAATTTTATTAACTTAAGTATTTAGTAACCTCAGTGTAAACTCTGAAAATGAGGAGCAATGAAAATGCCCTACACAGCAATTTTTTATGATCTCAGTTGAAGCCTTTCGTGCTGTTTATAGCGATAAGCAACTCCAGAAATTGCAGAAAATAACAACCACGAGAGCGTATTTAATCGAAAGTCAAACAGACTGACATCTGCTGTGTTAAATAGTACCCAACCGACAAAGACCAGAAGATAACTAAAAAATATCAATTTATCTTCTGCCTTCTCTAGGTATTTTGAGTTTTGCAACAGTTGGACACCCGAAATAAATATCCAAGTAAGTAAGCCACAAAATAAAACAGCAGTAGGAAGCCCAGTTTCAGCAGAGAGCATCAAAAACAAATTGTGGGGATGTCCCAACCAGACCTGCATCTTTGCTTCATAAAGTAGAGGAAAATTGCGTAATCCCCATCCAGTCCAAGGACGTTGCTGAGTTAAAGACAAGGCAAATTGCCACTGTGTTTTGCGGAGTAATGCAACTGGTCTATCGGGGTAGAGTTGGTCGTTTAACCGTGCCCAAAAGAAAGTAGGAACGACCCTACGAAACCATTGAGCCACACCCATAGGAGCAAAAGCAGCACAAAGCACGCTCGCGGCTATACCAGCAACGCCAGCCACAAGAATACGCCAGCCTTGGTAAAGGGCATAAGCTAAACAGGCAAAGATAGCGATCGCCCAAGCATTCCGTGAGTCAGTCAAAATTAATGCCATGAAATTGGCACTCACTGCCACACTCAGGAAAAGAAAGGTGAGAAGAGGGAATCGAGAGCAGGGGGAGTAGGAAACTGGGAAAATTCCCCTTGTCCGCTTGTTTCCTTGTGCATATGTCTTGTTGTCTGTTTGTCCCCTCATTTGTCGATAGCTTTCCAGCCACAATCCCAAAGAGAGGATGAAAACTATCATCAAATAACCAGCTAAGATGTTGGCGTACATGAATATGGAAGCCATGCGACCTATTGGTTGTCCTCCAGGTTCTATCTCCCATTCCAGGACAAACCATAAAACTCTTAACTTAAAAGTCCAGTCCAAAAACAACTGCCCAAATCCAAACATGACTACTGGCAGGGAACTCACCACCAAAATCCAAGACATTTGCCGCAATTGTGCAGGAGTCTGAATCAGCGTGTTGAAGCCAGCGAACACTAAAAAAAAGGGCAAGAAATTAAACAAACCTAACAAAGCTGCTGTTTTGTCATCAGCAAAGGCGGCAGTGACGAGCAGAAATACACTCAAAAGAGCAAATCCCCAATTAAGGGGGCGGCGGATAATTGTGGGGTACTGTTTCAGCCAAGTTCCTAATGTTGCCAAAACCAGACCCACAGCCCCGATAAACGGACTCAATGGGAAGATGAGCAGCCCTAGTTGAGCGCAATTCCAATAGGATTGCAAACTAGGGTTGGGATGACGAAAAGCTGTTCTCAAGCTAGCTCCCAACATTCAGCGCGGGTGAGACGAATTTGAGCTAAGGCGAATATGGTGGGTATGATCCGACCGTAGTTCGTGGCGATCGCTCTCCATCCCAAATCTGCAAAAAACCAACCCCACATTACTGGTCCTAAAAAGGCAAACATACTGCGAACAACGCCATAGCGAGCTGCATTGACAGCCATACCCCGCTTTGCCATCTGTAGCGCGACATAGTTTTGAAATTGGTTTGCAGCCACTCCAGAACCTTGAATTGCTGCTTCTTTGGCAACTTGATATGTCGCAAAGTGCGTCGCAAATTGACGGGCAATTTGTTTGAGCAATAGTGGCTGGAGGACCGAGGTGACAGCAAGAGCGCTACCGCCTTTAAAAAGTAACCCCAAGGGGTCTCGCTGCAATGTCAGTGGCAGAGGTTGTGTTAATTCTGCTTTGGCAAGCTGACGTTGTATCCGCACAGTCAACTTTTGCTTATCTTTTTCCGGCAATTTTTTCCAAACTTGCCCCAATAGATGCAAAAATACTTCAGCTTCTAAATCAACTGTTGTCAGTTCATGAGAATACGAGATTTTTAAATACTTACACACTTGAATCAGCGCTTGTCGGTAACTCACCTGACCAGTACGTCCCCGTAATACCGTCATCCCATCTGCAGCTAAGAAGCGAAAGCGCTGTTCTAGTGCATCTAGCCACGCTTTGCGACCTTTGCTTTGTACATCTATGGGTTCAGGTGTGTGAACATAATCTAGAGGGTTAAATTTACGACTAAACAGAATTGCAGTTAAATCTTGCAATTCGTCTTCGGTTGCTAGCTCCAGTGCCGCCCTTAGTTCATCCAATTTCTCTTCCTCCCTTCCATGCAGCTTTTTCTGTACCTTATTCTACTATTAGCTTTTTGGACTCATGAGTCGTGTTTGGTGTCTGTTAATTCACTCTTGTCCTTTATTCTCTCAATTCTTTGACTAATGACTGACGTTGTAGTAATTGGTGCCGGTATGGCGGGTTTAGTTTGCGCCCAGCAATTAACTCAAGCTGGATATTCAGTGCGAGTTATAGAAAAATCCCGTGGTTTGGGGGGACGAGTCGCCACACGCCGATTGTATGACACTTGTGCGGATCATGGGGCGTGTTACCTTAAGTCAAAAGGCGAACTTTTGGGACGTTTTATTGAATTGTTGCACCAACGCCATGTCCTAGAAGTCTGGACAGACACAGTTTATGATTTCAAATCTGGTTCAGGGTTCACCATTCCTAACACCTCAGTTCCCACTCCTCGATATGTTGCACCTGAAGGAATGAGTGCGATCGCTAAATTTCTGGCTCAAGGTTTAGAAATCCTGCTCAATCAGCGCGTCATCGCCATCACTCCTACTCCTGAAAAATCTTGGCGTCTGACTTTGGAGTCTGGAGAAGAATTGATGGCTCATTCCGTAGTTATTGCGATTCCTGCACCCCAAGCTTTGATGCTGTTAGAACCTTTGGGAGATATTGTAGGCTCTATATTCCTCAATCAGTTGCGTTCTGTAGAATTCTCTCCTTGCCTCAGTGTTATTGCCGGATATCCTACCACTTCTCAACCACTCCCAGATTGGAAAGCTGTTAATTTTTTAGATAATCCAGATTTAGCATGGATTGGCTTGGATAGCAGTAAACGTCACAACCCTCAACAAGCTGTGTTTGTGGTGCAAAGTAGCGCTGCTTTTGCTCAGCTTCATGACCAAACCCAAGACTTACTTCCAACCGGACAGTCTATGTTAAATCGTGCATCTGAGTCTCTACTCCTTCCCTGGCTAGAGACTCCCGAATGGATGCAAGTCCATCGCTGGCGCTATGCCTTTGCTCGCCGTCCTTTGCAGGAAGTTTGTCTACCTGCTCACTCAGCATCTCTCCCTCTGGTATGTTGTGGTGATTGGTGTGGCGGAAATCTGGTAGAAGGTGCAATGCTCTCTGGTTTAGCTGCTGCTGAGGAAATTAACAATCACTTACGCCATTTGTCGTTACCCAAGGTGAGTTTTTTAGAAGTTTTTTAAATTTTTGTACTGCTAATTTTTTCCTAAAATTTTTCTTTCTTCACTAAACTTGCTTTACATAATTCATGCTGCGTTTGGTGTCATTTTTCTCAAAAAATAGAAGTTTAAAATAATTTGCATGAGATGTAATATTGAAGTATATCATTACTTTATTGAGAGCTATTCTTCTAACAAATTTTGTTAAAAATAATAAAGTTTTTCTTCAGATTAATACAGTAGCTAGATTTTCCTATGAAAGGGTATAGATTGAAACGACATTGTTCAAAATCTATGACTTCAATCCTTCAACCAACAGTGTATAAAAACGTTGCCATTAGTCTATTGGGTACCCTTCCTAAATCACTTCATGAATAGGATGAAACAGGAGGTAAAAATTTATGAAAACAGTAGTTAATTTAACTGAGAAATCAGTCATAAGAGACATTGAAAAGGTTTTAGATAATTATTCCTACTATCCATATCGACAAGCTTTCGCAATTCCCGACTTGCGCCAAGAGTTAATAGCTTACGTACTCAGCCGTATTCCTTGTCTTTATAGCGCAGTTGAACATGAAAAAGCTTACTCGCATAGTTATGAGTTACCTCGTCAACCCTTAGAGCAACAACTCCACCTAGAAAATCTCATTCACCAAGGCATTCTCTTTATTATGCAAGAGAAGTCGGATTGGATCAGGCGACACATTTGTGAAACACTTAACGTAGGTTGTGAAGCGTCTCACTGGTTTGGCTGAGTACAGTTAGGAGTTATGAATTCTTTGCATTCCTGACTCCTAACCGAGCACTTCTATCACTTTAGCGGGTCATGTCCCCAATTCATTAATGAGTAACGCCACCGCGTATGTTCAACATCGCCATCAGGTTGCTGTGCTGAATGGCGATGGATATAACTGATGACTTTTTTCATGTGAGCCTCCGACTAGCGCGGCGACGCACTAGCAAAATATCGAAGAAACACAGCCTCTCGAATGTATTAAAGCTAATAAATATTACACTGAAGTAGTACCGTGACAGCAAAAACCGTCTTATCAATGGTGCAGTATTTGCCCGAATGTGAGCCTGGTTCTGGGTGATTTTGGCAGAAATATTGGTGAAGTAATGACCGTTACTATCCCGTTTGAGAGATTAGATTTATTAGCCTCACTCAGGCATGGTACATCCTTACACAAAAACTATGCGCTCGCTGTGGTCAAAACCTATGAAGAAGCAGGAACAGCCAATTGCCGCAGAGCAAAGAAATCTACCTGTAATTAACCCGAATGCGGCAGGTATTGATATTGGTGCTGATAGACATTGGGTGAGTGTTCCTGTTGACAGGGATAGCGAGAATGTGCATAGTTTTGCTTGCTTTACAGCAGAGCTATATGCAATGGCTGATTGGTTAAAACAGTGTGGGATTGAAACGGTGGCAATGGAATCAACAGGGGTCTATTGGATACCTGTGTTTCAAGTGTTAGAAAGCCGTGGTTTCGAGGTCAAGTTGGTAAATGCTCACTACGTCAAAACTGTACCTGGTCGGAAAACGGATGTTTTAGATTGCCAATGGCTGCAAAAGTTACATAGTTATGGTTTGTTATCCGGTTCATTCCGTCCAGATGACCAAATCTGTGTCCTGCGTAGTTACATTCGACAACGAGATAACTTAATCAAGAGTGCTTGTGTTCACGTACAACGAATGCAAAAAGCCTTGACCGAGATGAATCTACAACTGCACAGAGTGATTAGTGACATTACAGGTACTACAGGCTTGAGCATTATCAAAGCCATTGTCAGGGGCGAACGTAACCCACTTACCCTCGCCGCACTTAAGGATGGGCGTATCAAAGCCTCTTGTGAAGAGATTGCTGCCGCTTTGACGGGCGATTATCGTGATGAGTTGATTTTCATCCTACAACAGGAATTGCAACTGTACGAGTTTTACCAGACACAGATTCTCGCCGTCGATGCCCAAATTGAGCAATGCTTGGCTTCATTTGCTGATAGGGTTGATGTGACAAAAAAGCCATTAACCAAACCTAAACGCCGAGGTAAGAAGCAGCCCGGTAATGCGCCTCAATTTGACCTGCGTACTCACTTGTATCGCATTAGTGGCGTTGATTTTACTCAAATTCAGGGCTTTGGCGCTTTGACCGTATTGATATTGTTGTCCGAGTTGGGATTAGATCCGACTCGTTTCCCAACTGTGAAGCACTTTACTTCATGGTTAGGTTTATGCCCTGGTAGCCGTGTGACTGGTGGTAAAGTCAAAAGCTCTCAAACTCGCTCTGTTGTTAGTCGTGCTGCCAACGCTTTCCGGATGGCGGCTCAAACTCTTTGCCGTAGTAACTCGGCTTTAGGTGCTTATTACCGTCGTATGCAAGCCAAAATCGGCGCTCCCAAAGCTATTACTGCTGCTGCTCACAAGCTAGCACGTATTTTTTATCGCCTTTGGACTTCTGGTGATAAATTTATTGACCCTGGTGTTGATGCTTATGAGCAACAGTATCGAGAGCGGGTAGTTAATAACCTCAAGAAAAAAGCTTTGACTTTTGGTTTAGAACTCATCCCCATTTCTGACTCAACGCAATGTGTTTCTTGAGAGATATATCATCATCAGTGTAGCTATCTTTTTTCTTTTGCAATAGTTCGATGATGTGCTTACCGGATTTATGTCCAATGGATTCATCATCGCCTTCTTTTTGTCCAACCGATTGCGACTCATGGGTTTCCAGCCAAGAATTAAGTTCTTTTGCTGTCATGTTGACTGAGGAGTTGAACTCATCTATGACTGATTTGACATCTTGACTCATAATGTTTATGACTCCTCAATTTTCTCTAAAGAATCAGGTTTGTGAGCGGCTTCTTTTCCTGTTTTGTCACTTTTCACTAAGTATTCAGGGTTATCTTTTGAAGCGGCGACATGATGTCCTTTAATATCTGTGGGTGAGGTGAGTTTTTTTTCCACTTCACCAGTCGTTTCTCCCTGAGAAGTATTCCATTTTACCTTATCGCCCTTTCTCAACTCGTCAGTCACGGGTTTTATCCTGTTTGAGGTTTTACACCCACTTATTATGTTTGCGGAATCAGAGTCATTAATCTTTCTACTGACAGAAAAAGTGTAGAGACTAAGCATCCACGATAGTTGTGTCGCCTTAAGTAACTATTTTTATTAACGGGCTGACTTCGTGGGATACTAAGATTTAGGTAAATCCTATTTCCTTTGCTATTATTGTCACCAGCTTCTCGTATTTGGGCTAGCGGAACCGTGCACAAGACTATGGCACAGGAAAAAATCCCATCATCGTATGCCGTATGAATTAGGGACGAACAGCGTCAAGGTTTATGGGAATGAATTGTTCCCCCTGGGCGCTGTAGCGTTCCTCTACCTCAAGCACCCTTCCACACAATATTTCTGGGGGAACAATTCGATAGGCAAAAACATCGGGACGGTTGTAATAACCGATTCCCAATGCATCTCAAAACTCTTTAGTGATGACTAACACTGTGCCTACTTCAATCTACAATTCCTGACGGGAAGAAGCCGATGCCACATTTATGCTAAATTCCTTACTCCCTGTTATGCTAAATACAGGGTTATGACTTTTGGTAAATTTAAGTTATATTTTGTAAAGCATCAGACACTAGCTTTCGCTGAATTCAACAAAGGGAATTCTTTGTTCATTTACAACCCTTGGATTTATCCGTGCAATGAATCTAATTTGTGAGTTATATATTCTGCATTCTTTTCATTAGTTCATTAAATATTCTTCTAGGAGAACATGACTGCGGAAAAAACGCAATGGCTGCAAATAGCTTTCAAGCTCAAAGGTTCAGTGGTCACAGCAATCTACAGACGCGTTCTCGGGTGTGGTATTTTTGGTGTTTTTGTTTCTCTACTTTACTATTTTAAGCTTCCTGTATCTCAACCGATTTTAGAAAGTGTTATTTCCAGTATTGTTTTAGGTTTATTACTGGTTTTTCGCACAAACACTGCTTACGAACGCTTTTGGGAAGGAAGAAAATCTTGGGGAAAGATAGTAAATGACGTCCGGAATTTGGCACGTCAGATTTGGGTATCAGTAGAAGAAATTACCCCAGAGGATAGACACAAGAAAATTGCTATTTTACGATTATTGGTGGCTTTTGCCGTAGCGACAAAGTTACATTTACGAGGAGAAGGTGTCAATACGGAGTTAGAGGAACTAATGCCTATTTCCAAATATCTAACACTGAAGACAATGAATAATCCTCCCCTAGAGGTCGCATTTTGGATTGGAGATTATCTACAGTTACAATACAACCGCAATTGCATAAACAGTTATCAATTAACAGGCATACAAGAATTATTAAACAGTCTAGTAGATAGTTTAGGTGCTTGCGAACGTATTTTAAAAACACCTATTCCGCTAGCATATGCTATTCATTTGAAGCAATTGTTATTACTTTATTGCCTTTTATTACCTTTTCAACTTGTCCATAATCTTGGTTGGTGGACAGGTCCCATTGTAGCTTTAATTAGTTTTACCTTATTTGGTATCGAAGCCATTGGCTTAGAAATTGAAAATCCCTTTGGTTATGATGCTAACGACTTACCTCTGGATACTATTTGCAACACAATGAAACGTAATATAGAGGACTTAATTAGCCTCACTCCCAGCGTTCACTCATATGCAAACAAGAGAATTCCAAGTCAGGAGTCGGGAGTTTAAAATGGTTAAGGTGAGCATCAATTTTTATTAGCAGTTATTGTTTGACTACAATACAAATTTTGTAGGAATGGGTGGGCATCCTACAAGAATCAATAACTTTGTTCTTTTCAATATAAAATGCCTATATCCTACAGATTTTGTCACAAACGCCGAATACCGCTTTCCAAACCTTGACAGACACCAGTAAGAAAATCTAAATCCAAAGTCTCAATAGTATCGCTAGGTTTGTGATAATTTGGATTTCTCATAAATGCTGTATCTGTGACCATCATTGCAGGATAACCTGCATCCCAAAAAGGTGCATGGTCACTTTGTCTTGTCTGGCGAACAATCAAACCTCTATTAGGAACTGGTAGCCATTGACTAGGTACACCTACTGTACGGATACTGCGGCTAATGCAAATTAAGTCACGAATTGTCCGCCAATTACCAATCAAAGCAATAAAATCGCCGCGATTTGGGTAAAAACGTTCTAGAGGAGGTGGGTAATTTTGGGAACCTGGAGACGGATCGCAATATCCCAGCATTTCCAGAGAAATCATGAGGCGGAGGGGTTGCTGTTCTTGCTTGAGCTTGGCAGCATAGTCAGTGCTACCTAATAAACCATATTCTTCCATGTCAAAAGCGACCAGGCGCAGGGGATGTTTTGTTGGTTGGGCAGCAAACATTCTGGCTAATTCCAGCAAGACTGCTACACCTGTGGCATTATCATCAGCCCCTGGTGTTCCAGGGACAGCATCATAATGAGCACCAATTAAAATGGGGGGCAAATCTCCCTTTTCTAACCCAGCTTGTGACGGTAAATTTAATATGAGGTTTTGACAAGTTTTGCTTCCAACTCTAAAGGTGTGGATTTCCACACTTCCCCATTGGGCAAGTTGTTGACGAATGTATTCTTGGACAAAAAAATGTCCAGCAGTCGCCAAATATGGATCGCGATCGCGGGTTATTGATGTGAGGTGATTTTCCAGTCGATTCTTTAGATTCACAAACTAACTAGCTATGAACACTGTTTGACCGTGTAATTCTCAACAGCAAGATACAATAAATCAAGCATTAGTTCTAAACGAATTAATTTATAAGACACTATAGGAGAAGAGTAACGCATGGGCAAGGTAGTCGGCATTGACTTGGGTACAACCAACTCAGTAGTCGCCGTCATGGAGGGGGGCAAGCCGGTGGTGATTGCCAATGCAGAAGGAATGCGAACGACTCCCTCCGTTGTTGGTTTTAGTAAAGAAGGCGAAAGAGTTGTTGGGCAAATGGCACGGCGACAAACCGTCCTCAACCCACAAAATACATTTTTCGCTGTTAAACGTTTTATTGGGCGTCGTTACTCTGAACTGAATCCAGAATCAAAGCGAGTCCCCTACACTATCCGTAAAGACGAGGTTGGTAACATCAAAATTTCTTGTCCTCGTCTAGATAGGGATTTTTCCCCAGAAGAAATTTCTGCCATGGTGCTGAAGAAATTGGCAGAGGACGCCGGTAAGTACTTGGGTGAACCAGTCACAGGGGCAGTGATTACCGTTCCTGCTTATTTTAATGATTCTCAAAGACAAGCAACAAGAGATGCGGGCAGAATTGCAGGTTTAGAAGTGCTGCGAATTCTCAATGAACCAACCGCTGCTTCTTTGGCTTACGGGTTAGATCGCGGTAACAGTGAAACTATATTAGTCTTTGACTTGGGTGGTGGCACGTTTGACGTGTCGATTCTAGATGTTGGCGATGGGGTGTTTGAAGTCAGATCCACGAGTGGAGATACGCAACTCGGGGGTAATGATTTTGATAAAAAAATAGTCGATTGGTTGGCACAAAAATTTTTAGAAACCGAAGACGTAGACTTAAGACGCGATCGCCAAGCTTTACAACGTCTGATGGAAGCGGCAGAAAAAGCCAAAATCGAACTTTCCTCTGTCAGCGTCACCGAGATTAATTTACCATTCATCGCCGCTGACCAAGACGGTCCCAAACATCTAGAAACTCGTTTAACTCGTTCTGAGTTTGAAAGTTTGTGCGATGACTTACTTGGACGGGTGCGCCTCCCTGTTAAACGCGCCCTCAAAGATGCTGGTGTTACACCCGCAGACATTGATGAAGTTGTGCTGGTGGGTGGTGCCACTCGTATGCCAATGGTACAGCAGCTGGTGCGAGCAATGATTGGCAAAGAACCCAACCAAAACGTCAATCCTGATGAAGTTGTGGCGGTTGGTGCTGCAGTACAAGCGGGTATTCTCGCTGGTGAACTCAAGGATGTTCTGTTGTTAGATGTCACGCCCTTATCTCTGGGATTGGAGACTGTCAACGGCGTGATGAAAAAACTGATTCCCCGCAACACCACTATACCAGTCCGTCGCTCTGATATTTTTTCGACATCAGAAAATAACCAAAACACCGTGGAAATTCATGTCGTCCAAGGCGAACGGGAGATGGCAGGGGATAATAAGTCCTTAGGACGATTTAAGCTGTATGGCATTCCCCCAGCACCACGTGGAATTCCTCAGATTCAAGTATCATTTGATATAGATGCAAATGGAATTCTACAGGTGACGGCTCTAGATAGAACCACAGGACGAGAGCAGAGTATCACCGTTCAAGGCGCTTCTACCCTAAGTGAAGGGGAAATCAGGCAAGCAATCCAAGATGCTGAGAAGTATGCTGAAATCGACAGAGAACGCAAAGAACGTGTAGAAAAGCGCACTCGTTCTGAAGCATTGATTATACAAGCAGAACGACAACTTAGAGAAGTGGCCCTAGATTTCGGGATGCAGTTTGCTCGCAGCCGCCGTCAAAGAATTGATAATATCTGCCGAGAACTGCGCGAGAGTTTGCAAGAAAATGATGACAGAGGCATCGACCAAGCTTACGCTGACTTGCAAGATGCATTGTATGAACTCAACCGGGAAGTCCGCCAGTATTACGTTGATGACGAAGAGGATGACTTGTTCGGTACTATCCGTGAAATCTTCACAGGCGACAAGGATCGGGAACGCGATCGCGAACCTCAAAGAGATACATTCCGCGATACTTTCGACGGAAGCCGCCCAAGGCGTGATGGCATAGATCGCCGCACCGGAGGTGATGGGGATTACTATGGCAAAGACTATGGTAGGGATTACAACAGAGATTACAACAGAGATTACAACAGGGATTACGACAGGGATTACAACAGGGACTATAACAAAGGAGATCGTTCCTCCTCTGACAGCGGTTATTCACGCAAACCCCGCCCTAGCTACCAGGATAACTGGGACGATGACGATGATTGGTTATGACATATAGTGGATTTTTCTGGAAAATGAAGTTATAAATTTCAAGGCGGTAAGCCCCGCCCCTTTTTCCTCAATTTATCGGTTACGGATGCCATAAAGATAAAGAGGTTGATTTGGAATTCGGATTTCGTAGTAGGTAATAGGTAATAGGTAATTAGTTAGTCGCTCAATAATTAATGAATAGCCATAAAAAAATCTAAAATCTAAAAATTAAAGATAAACAACTGAAACTATGCCAAATTTGCAGAATTTTCGCGATTATTACGAAATTTTGGGAGTAACTAAAGAGGCAACAAATGAAGATATTAAAAAGAACTATCGACGGCTAGCACGTCAGTATCACCCAGACCTCAATCCAGGAAACAAAGCAGCAGAAGAGAAATTTAAGGATATCGGTGAAGCTTATGAAGTCCTTTCCGATTCTGCTAAGCGGGCACAGTATGACCAATTTAGCAGCTTTTGGAAGCAACGAGGCTTTGGCGGTAAACAAGCACAACGAGGTGGAAAAACTTGGGATAATCGCTCTAACGGTCGCACCAGCACTCAAGAGGTAGACCCAGGTAAATATCCTGATTTTGATAGCTTTATTAATCAAGTCATAGGTGTCGGTGTTCGTAAAGACACAAAAAATGGAAACTCCAGCAATGGAGTTGACGGTGATCCGTTTAGTTCCCCAAACAGAAAAGTTCAATACACAGTTAACCCTCGCCCCTCACGTCGAGATATAGAAGCAAGATTGACCCTGCCACTGGAAAAAGCATACAAAGGTGGTACGGAGAGAATTCGCCTGGAAGATGGGCGATCGCTCGAAGTCAATATGCCCCCTGGTATGGTCACTGGTCAAACCATTCGCCTAAAAAACCAAGGGATCAACGGTGGTGATTTATACTTAAAAATTACTGTCAATCCTCATTCTTTATTTAAAATAGAAGGCTCAAATGTACTCACTCAAGTGCCAGTCACACCTACGGAATCGGTTTTAGGAGGACAGGTAGAAGCACCAACCCTAGACGGACCAGTCAAAATGACGATTCCTCCTGGTGTGCGTTCTGGACAACGCTTCCGCCTTGCCAACAAAGGTTACCCGAAGGAAAACGGCGAACGTGGTGACCAATTGGTGGAAATTCAGATAGTTGCTCCAAAAAATATTAGTCAGCAAGAACGTGAACTTTACGAAAAGTTACAGCAAATAGAAACCTTTAAACCCCGCGCTGATTTAGTGAAGTAATTATGGGGAGTAGGTAGTCGTGAGCCACTGCGTTGCGAAATCTAAGCTCCCGAAGGGTTTCTCCATAAGCGATTGGTAAATATGTGTCCACTTGACGATGCAAGAGCAAAGGATAAATTCATTGAAATTCCTTTGAAGCAAGAATCCCCCAGCGTGTTTTTCCGTGGGGAGTGTCAACAGACGGCTAGTGAGGAGTTTGTTAGGTTTAAAATATTAGAAAAAACTCTATCGCTAGGTGAATAAAACAGCCGTGAATCAGAATGGGGCAATGCCACAAAGCAGCGAACAAACTTATTACTCCCTGCTAGGACTGCATCCCTCAGCATCAGCAATTGAAATCCGTCGCGCTTACTGGGAACTGAGCAAGCGCTACCATCCAGATACGACAAAATTGCCCACTGCTGTGGCTACTACTAAATTTCAGCAACTGAACGAGGCATACGCCACCTTAAGCAACCCAGAACGGCGGTTTAGCTATGACCTGACAATTGGTTATTCGCGTGTTAAGGTCATTCAAGCACCCCCTGACTTGAATCATCCTGTTTCCCGTTCCTACGACTGGTCTAAATCAGCTTACCTCGACGCCACAGATCGCCCCCTCTCATCTGGGGAAATATTTGCTTTGTTTATTTTAGGGTTGACATTTTTAGCTTGCTTGTTGCTGGCGATCGCCATTGGCTTAACCCGTGGTGAAGGTGCTTTCCAAACACAACTCGTACAAAATACCCCAGCAGTACAACAAGGCAGTACCAGTATTTCTCAATTAACTATCCCTATAGAAATTAAAAGTTAAAAATAATTTTTATTAATTTTATATTTTGAGTTTTGAATTATTTATGCCTCTTCCTTCTCCTGAAACACCCCTATACAATCATCCTCTCCCCCAAATTGAACAGTGGCTGAGAGAGCAAGGCTGTCAACAAGATGAAAAACAACCGCATTGCTGGCGTGTACAGCAACCTACGTGGGAAGCAGAAATATGCCTAGATATCGAGCAAATTATCGTGCGATATCTTGATGCTGAAGGTGGGCAAGATACCCAGCGCGCATTCAAATATTCCCTCAGTCGAGAAGACATAGAACGAGCTGTTTTTTCTGGACCGTAGAACAGGAATGAGGGCGATACGGGAGAAAGATAAGGGAAAAGTATTTGTTCAATGGCTTCCTCATCCCCTCCTCTCACACTTTGCCAAACCTACGCTCTCGTTGCTGATAGGCGCATAAAGCGCGATGAAACTCATTACGATTAAAATCTGGCCAAAGAGTTTGAGTTATATAAATTTCTGCATAAGCAATTTGCCAAAGCAGGAAATTCGACACCCGCATTTCCCCACTCGTACGAATTAATAAATCTGGGTCACAAATACCCTCTGTATAAAGGTGACGTCCAAATGTCGCCTCATCAATTTCGTCTGGTTGGAGTAGACCTTGCTGTACTTTGTGGGCAATGGCACGGCATGCCTGTAAAATTTCCTGTCTACCGCCATAATTAGTTGCCACCGTGAATTTTATCCCACGATTTTTCCTTGTTTCTTCCATGGAATAAGAAATTTCTTTTTGCAGCGGACGGGGTAAAGCGCTTAAGTTACCCACAAATCTAATTTGAACATTCTCTTCCATCATTTCCCGCAGTTCTTGGCGCAAAACCCGCTGAAATAGAGTCATCAAAAAATCGACTTCTTCTTGGGGTCTTTCCCAGTTCTCAGTCGAAAAAGCATAAGCTGTAAGCGCCCCAATTCCCCAATCATCACAACAGCGAAGTAAATCTTTGAGTGCATCCACTCCCCGTTGATGTCCCACAAATCGGGGTAATCCTCGACGTTTAGCCCATCGACCATTGCCATCACAAATCACCGCAACGTGCTTGGGCAATAGTTCTCGTTTTAAATCAGAAGGCAACTCTTGCAGTTCAGTGTGTTGTGCTGTCATTTCTTATCTCGTGAAGCAGTCGATGGTAATCCGAGTAAACGTGAAATTAGCGCTAGCGCTTTACCACGAATCTGACGACCCAAACTCAACAAACCAGGAGCAACAGCCTCCCGATCCACAGTTGGAGAAAATCGAGTCTCTAATGACTCTTTCAGCTTCGTGATGGTCAGTGGTCTATTGAGAGTTCCTCGTTCCGCTAAAGAAATGGAACCTGTTTCTTCCGATACAACCACACAAATGCAATTTTCGACTCGCTCAGTAATTCCCATCGCCGCTCGGTGGCGTGTTCCTAACTGGCGTGAGGCAGTGCGTCCTGATAGCGGTAAAATTATACCAGAGGCAACAATCCGCGAACCACGAATTAGCGTCGCCCCATCGTGTAATAAAGTTTTCGGCTGAAATATCGTCTGTATAAGTTCCTTAGAAACTTCAGCATTCAGCTTTACTCCTGGCACAGAAAAATCCCGCTCGTCAATAGGACCAGTGGTTTCTAAAATTAGCAAAGCTCCAATCCGGTTTTTCGACAGTTCTCTAACAGCATCGACAATTTCATCAATTACACTATCAGATTTGGGAACCGCCAGACGGGATGGCTGAAATAATTGCTGAAATTCACCACGTCCCAATTGTTCCAAAAATCGGCGAAACTCTGACTGGAGAGCAACCGCCATTGCAACAGCACAGCCAATTACCAACTTTTCCAGCACAAAGTTCAGCAATTGTAGGTGCAATCTGTCACTGATGGCTGATGCCAGCATCAAAATCACAAATCCCCGCACCATCCACAATGTCCGACGCTCACTAATAATAACCAGTATCATGTATGTCAGCGCCAGTACCAACACCATATCCAGAGTCCCAACCAGCAAAGGCTGTGACCTTCCTAGGTTTGTCAGCCATTGCGTCCACCAATCTCCCATGACATCTGGATTTAATCCTTTGCCTCTAAATAAAGTTAAGTCAACAGTTAACACTCATCAGTCACCACTCACGAGTTGTTAGCTAATAACTAACCACTCATGAACGCCACTTGCTTTTCAAGAACCCGGAGGCTACGCAGTGCCGCAGGCATATGCGTAGCGCTGACAACGGAACGGACAGTTTTTTCTTTCAGAGGTAAAAGCCACCGGACTCACTAGTCACCGTGGACGCTGCGAGTGCCTTGCTCCTCCCGGAGCTACGCTAACACGAATTCTGCCCGTAAATTCTGTGGACAGACTAATGCCAACGCGTAGTATGTCGCCAAGACAAAGGTTTACAGCAATGAACTCACCGCCGATGGTACTGTCCTCCCTTCGGGTGAATCCTACGGATACGCTCTTGCGAGCGCCAGTCACCTGACGCCACTTGCTCCACTTGGGGAGCCACCTGCACAGGAAGGGTTTCCCAGACTTGTGCAGAGTGGTGTGAAACCCCAAGACCGCAGTGGCTTCTAATGACTAACTTTTGAGTCTTTCTGGTAGGCAATCCTGTCGAATTAAGTCTTGATAAGTTTCGCGTTGCAAAATCAGATTTGCTTCGCCATTCGCTACTATAACAGCTGCCGGTCGAGGCAAGCGGTTGTAGTTAGATGCCATACTGTAATTGTAAGCACCAGTTGCCATAACTACGAGAATATCCCCTGGTTCAGTTTTTGGCACTTGGGCATCTTTTATTACAATATCTCCTGATTCGCAATGTTTGCCAGCTATTGTTACAGTTTGTGTAAGTGGAGCAGACATTCGATTGGCAACGACTGTGCGATACACCGACTGATAAGTAATTGGGCGTGGATTATCAGACATTCCTCCATCAACTGCTACATAGGTACGTGTTTCTGGAATGACCTTAGAAGAACCGATAGAGTATGCTGTAACGCAAGCTGATCCAATTAGGGAACGTCCAGGTTCAGACAGTAATTTTGGCAAAGGCAAATTTTGAGCGGTACAAACTTCTTGAATGACTTCACAAATCGGTTTGACCCACTCTTCAATGCTAGGTGGATCATCAGATTCAGTGTACTTGATCCCTAAGCCGCCTCCCACATTCAACTCTTTGATCGCTAAACCGTACCTAGTCGCTTTACTCATCCACTGCACCATAACCGCAGCTAAATCTTGATGCGGTTGGCGTTCAAAAATCTGGGAACCAATATGGGCATGTAATCCCACACAGTTAATCACAGATTGTTGACTCACAAATGTAAACAAATCATCTAGTTGATTGGGATCAAAGCCGAATTTACTATCTAGATGCCCCGTACGGATATATTCATGTGTATGACATTCTATACCAGGCGTTAGCCGCAGCATAATGCGAACGGGAGAAGAAGACGCCAATGCGTGTCCCCGTGTCTCCGTATCCTCTTCCCTGACTCCACCAGCTATCTCCACCAAAGTACGCAATTCATGCCAGTTATCAACTACAATGATGCAGCCAGACTCTATGGCAAAAATCAGTTCTTGGCGGGATTTATTATTGCCGTGAAAGTATATTTTATCGGGATTGACACCCGCATTCAGGGCTGTGTAAAGTTCACCCCCAGAGACCACATCTATTCCTAAACCCTCGGATGCGGCGATCGCACAAACAGACAGACAACTCCACGCTTTGGAAGCGTACAGCACCTGAGATTCACCCTGATAGTAGCGCTTGAAGCTGTCCCGGTACTGGCGGCAAGCGATTCGCAGGGTTTGTTCATCTAAAATATATAAAGGTGAACCAAATTGCTGAACCAGGGTTGTGACATCACAGCCGCCAATTTCCAAATGGTCATGACCATTAATTGTAGCGGTCAATGGTAGAAGTTCCTGATTTGGTGAAAGACTTGTGTTTGAGATACTTTCTTGTGGTAGATACTTACTACCAGAATCTTGAACCCCAGCAGGGTGTGTCGATACCATAACTATAAGAGTTGTCCTTATCTAAATTACAAGCGTGAGTAAGTCCTCCGCTTCCCAGTTTACAAAGGGCTCGTACCATTACGAACAAGTGTGAGCAAATTAGAATTAGAAGTCAAACACCTCACTCCAGCAGATTTAACATCAGTACTGGAACTCGATCATGCCTGTTTTGGTGGTTTGTGGACAATGGACGCCTACCAACGAGAGTTAGATAGCCCAAATAGCGACTTACTCGGTTTGTTCTCCTCTGTCTCTGTTGTCAACTTACTAGGAATCGGTTGCTTTTGGTCTATTTTAGATGAAGCGCATATCACTATTTTGGCGGTTCATCCCCAATACCAACGTCAAGGCTTTGGACAGGTTTTACTGTACTCCGTGCTAAAAACTGCTTGCGATCGCGGTTTGGAGCGAGCAACTCTTGAGGTGCGAGCTTCCAACTCGGCGGCAATTTCTCTATATAAAAAGTTTGGTTTCCAAATAGCTGGGCGGCGGCGGCGCTACTACAAGGATAATAATGAGGACGCGCTGATACTTTGGCTTGGCGACTTGCAACAGCCACAATTTCAAAAAACTTTACATGACTGGTGTACCATAGTTAGCGATCGCTTAACAATAGCGTCTTGGTCACCAGTCATTCTTGAGAAAAATTCAGAATGCACGCCTCAGAACTCGGAATAATCTCACCAAAGAGGCAGGGGAGGAAGAAGAAGGCAGGGGAGGAAAGAGTTAATCGGCATTAATTCAACGTGAGTTCGACGGCTTGAAAATGGCACAAAAAAAGCTGAGACTGTCATAAAAGCAAAAATAAACAAGGTGTCTCAGCGATGTCCACTATTGTATCTCGGCTTGACGTAACCCAGATTTTCTGTGAGGTAGATGATTTCTGTTCATCATGGGAAAAGTTATGGCAGCAAGCACCGCAGCTACCATCAATGACTGGAGAACGCCGTAGTGCCTCAAGGATGCACATAAGTGAAGTTATGACTATTGCCATCGCCTTTCACGGCAGTGGCTACCGAACATTTAAGGAGTTTTACACCTTACAAGTGCTACCGGGTTGGCGTGGAGCTTTCCCAAACTTAGTGAGCTACACACGATTTGTGGAGTTAATGCCTTGGTGCTTAATGTTGTTATGTTGTTTTTTACATAGACGCAGAGGTGAAATTACAGGAATTAGCTTTATTGACTCAACGCCAATAGAAGTTTGTCATAAATGCCGTGCTCATGCACACAAGGTCTTTAAAGGATTAGTTAAATGGGGCAAAAATTCGGTGGGTTGGCACTTCGGCTTTAAACTCCATTTGATTATTAACGACCAGGGAGAATTGCTGGCATTCAAACTAACTCCGGCAAATGTTGATGACCGAGAACCAGTTCCAGACATGACCAAGGACTTGATTGGTAAACTATTTGGAGATAGAGGTTATATCTCCCAAAAACTTTTTGAACAGCTATATGAACGGGGGTTACAGTTAGTCACGAAATCTAAAAAGAATATGAAAAACCGTTTGGTCAAATTAATTGACAAAATTCTTTTACGCAAACGTGCAGTAATTGAGTCCGTTAATGACCACCTCAAAAATTTGTGCCAAATAGAACACTCTCGGCATCGTAGTGTATTCAATTTCTTAGTCAATTTGATGGCAGGTTTGGCTGCTTATACTTATCTACCGAAAAAACCCTCACTTGACATTTACCCAAAACACCTGCCTGCTCTGCCTCCTGCCGTTTTTTAGTTCGTCGAACTCACGTTAATTCATCTCCCCCTGCACAAGAATTGCACCTCCACTCTCTTCTCTCCCTGCTCCCCTGCTTCTTTAGTTGCTAGCGTGTTATTAATTTTTCTTATGATTTTTATCATTTTATTTTTCTATTTATAGAAAGTTCAAAACAGTCTTGACAATATTATAAGAGTATGATAATAATTACTGTTTGGGATTGAATAAAAACTTTTCAATCCAGCGACCAATTGTTCGTGGTCAATCCTAAAAAAAGTAAACCAGGTTACACTCCTCAGCACAATAACCGCCCAAAAGTAAAGAAAATTAAATAAAAAGCGTGAAAAGTTAACAATTACCCAAGAAAGCTGGGCGAGAAGTTTCGGATGTCTATTTCTTTATACAGGCATCCGCAAGCTTAGCCTGTGCTAAAATCAGCGTACCGGCACGACGCAGGTGATGGGATGAATGCCATATGTTTGAACGCTTCACAGAAAAAGCCATAAAAGTAATTATGCTAGCCCAGGAAGAAGCTCGCCGTCTTGGGCATAATTTCGTGGGTACCGAACAGATCCTCTTGGGTCTGATTGGAGAAGGTACCGGAGTGGCGGCTAAGGTACTGAAATCAATGGGCGTCAATCTCAAAGACGCTCGGATTGAAGTAGAAAAAATCATAGGTCGAGGCTCTGGCTTTGTCGCTGTGGAAATTCCGTTTACGCCACGGGCAAAGCGGGTACTGGAACTATCCTTGGAAGAAGCGCGCCAATTAGGGCATAACTACATTGGCACCGAGCATCTGCTGTTGGGCTTAATCCGAGAAGGGGAAGGTGTCGCAGCCAGAGTGCTAGAAAACCTAGGGGTGGATTTGTCTAAGGTTAGAACCCAAGTGATCCGAATGCTGGGAGAAACAGCTGAGGTGAGTGCGGGTGGTCAACCACGCGGAAACAAAACCCCCACATTGGACGAGTTTGGCTCCAATCTGACCCAAATGGCTGCGGATGGCAAGCTCGATCCGGTGGTAGGACGCGCTAAAGAAATTGAACGGGTGATTCAGATTTTGGGTCGCCGAACAAAAAATAATCCCGTGCTGATTGGGGAACCAGGGGTAGGTAAAACCGCGATCGCCGAAGGTCTAGCACAACGCATTGCTAATAAAGATGTCCCTGACATCCTAGAAGACAAGCGTGTGGTGACCCTGGATATCGGTTTACTTGTCGCAGGAACCAAGTACCGGGGTGAATTTGAAGAACGCCTGAAGAAAATCATGGATGAAATCCGTCAGGCGGGTAATGTCATCCTCGTTATTGACGAGGTACATACCTTAATTGGTGCAGGTGCGGCAGAAGGCGCAATCGATGCAGCAAATATCCTCAAACCAGCCTTGGCGCGAGGGGAATTGCAGTGTATCGGAGCCACAACTCTAGATGAATACCGCAAACACATTGAGCGGGATGCAGCCCTAGAGCGTCGTTTCCAGCCCGTCATGGTGGGTGAACCGTCAGTAGATGAAACGATAGAGATTCTCTATGGACTGCGCGATCGCTACGAACAGCACCACAAGCTAAAAATCTCTGATGAAGCTTTGGTTGCAGCAGCGAAGCTATCTGATCGCTACATCAGTGATCGTTACCTACCGGATAAGGCAATCGACTTGATTGATGAAGCAGGAAGCCGGGTTCGTTTGATTAACTCCCAACTGCCCCCTGCAGCGAAGGAGTTAGACAAAGAACTGCGTCAGATTCTCAAGGAAAAAGACGATGCAGTCCGCGCTCAAGACTTCGACAGAGCTGGAGAATTGCGCGATCGCGAGATGGAAATCAAAGCCGAAATTCGTGCGATCGCTCAAAGCAAGACCAATGGTAGCCGCACTGAAGGTGACGAACCTGTTGTCACGGAAGAAGACATTGCTCACATTGTCGCTTCCTGGACTGGAGTCCCAGTGAACAAACTCACTGAATCTGAATCCGAGAAGCTGCTGCACATGGAAGACACCCTACATCAGCGCTTGATTGGTCAAGAAGATGCTGTGAAGGCAGTTTCACGGGCAATTCGTCGCGCTCGTGTCGGTTTAAAGAACCCCAATCGACCCATTGCTAGCTTTGTCTTTTCTGGTCCAACAGGTGTGGGTAAAACCGAGTTGGCGAAGTCTTTGGCTTCCTACTTCTTCGGTTCTGAAGAAGCCATGATCCGTCTGGATATGTCGGAATACATGGAGCGCCACACTGTTAGTAAGCTGATTGGTTCGCCTCCTGGTTATGTCGGATATAACGAAGGCGGTCAACTAACTGAAGCCGTGCGCCGTCGTCCTTACACGGTCGTGCTGTTCGACGAAATCGAAAAAGCACACCCTGACGTCTTCAATATGCTGCTGCAAATTTTGGAAGACGGTCGCTTAACCGATGCGAAAGGTCGTACCGTAGACTTCAAGAACACCTTGCTGATTTTGACATCCAATATTGGTTCTAAGGTGATTGAGAAGAGTGGTAGCGGTTTCGGCTTTGATGTTGCTGAAGACCAATCAGAAGCGCAGTACAACCGGATCAAGTCTTTGGTCAACGAAGAACTCAAGCAGTACTTCCGTCCAGAGTTCCTCAACCGTTTGGATGAAATCATCGTCTTCCGTCAATTGAGCAAGGAAGAGGTCTCTCAAATCTCCGACATCATGCTCAAGGAAGTGTTTGGTCGCCTCACAGAAAAAGGCATCACACTGGAAGTTACCGATAGATTCAAAGATAGGCTCATTCAAGAAGGTTATAGCCCCAGCTACGGCGCAAGACCATTACGTCGGGCAATTATGCGCTTGTTAGAAGATAGCCTCGCCGAAGAAATTCTGTCTGGTCGCATCAAGGATGGTGATACAGCTATTGTTGATGTAGATGACACTGGCAATGTCACGGTCAGAGCTGAACAGCGCCGGGAATTGTTAACTCCTGCAGTTGAATAGTTAAGAAAAAAGAAAGAAGATTTAATATTTCTTCACTTCTTGAAAAAAGGTAGAGTAGCTAACTTCTCTACCTTTTTTGTTTGTATTTCATTTCATGAAGCAAGAATTTCCCACATTCTATAGATGGAGAGTATCAACCACCTTGCTTGTGGGTTGTCTCTTCCTCAGTTCTATAACTTTTGTTGACACACCGTAATGTTGGGCAGCTTCGGACATATTGAGTTGAAGTAACTTCTCATCTCCCAGCAGCATCTTGTCTTTCGGCTTCATAGGAAGCACGCCTAAAACACGGATGATTTCTGCGGCAACTGCCTTTGCTAATAAAGGTGGCACTGAGTTACCTACTTGCCGGAAGCCATGCCACTTTGTCACATGAAATCGAAACCAGTCGGGATAAGAGTGCAACCGCGCGGCTTCTCGGACGGTAATACATCGTGGCATGGACGGATGAATTGGTCGAGGAGAGGTAAAAGCACCACGTTGCCTATCTGTTCCCGCTCTTAAGGTGTGGCAAATCCCATCTTTGTCAAGTTTATGAAAACGGCTCACAGGCTCCGTTTTCCCGGGTAAGGTCTGTTGAAATCTACTGATTGATAGAGAATTGTGCTTAGTGCGAATGCTTGATGTCAAAAGCCTGGGATCAAATAAGCGTTCATAGGAGTAGTCGTCTTCACTCACAGAAAGTCCCCGCAGTAAGCTGCTATATTTGCTGGGTTTACCGTATTCTGCAATCACCCAATCTCTGTCAAGCAATTCAGAGACAAATTCTACTTCCGGTAAATCCCCAATCGCATCCCACACTGTAGGACAATCTGGCAGATCAGCACGAAACACAAGATATTTTGATTTCTTAGACTTCGCTGGTTGAGTCTGTAGTTGAGGATATTTAGGTAAAGGCAAATCTTGACGACATCCTAGAAGAAATAATCGAGCTCTATCCTGGGGAACCCCGTAATTAGCAGCATTGAGAACTTTATAATCCTCTTCGACTTCATAGCCGGACGCTCTAAACTCCTCAATAATTTCTAAAAGAAATTGCCGATGTTGATTAACTGTCAGTCCTGGCACATTTTCAAAGACAAAATATTTAGGTTTTAACTCCAAAACTAACCGCAAAAAGTGAAATATTAGGGCGTTGCGGGGATCATCTAAAGCGCGTTTGCCAATCATTGAGAATCCTTGGCAAGGGGAACCGCCAAAGACAATATCTATTTCCTGGTTGCCAATAGTAGAACGATTTCTAATTTCTTCGCCTGTTGTGTCCTCAACACTCTGACACAAAATAGACCAAAACGGGAAATTGAATTCATGTGTAGCACAATGGATAGGGTCTAATTCCACAGCAGCAAGCACGTCAAACCCAGCTTCTTCAAAGCCAAGGCTCATGCCACCAGCTCCCGCGAACAAATCAACACCAATCGGTCTTTGTTGGCTATCCATTCAATTGCTCTTAAATTTGTCGCTGCTAGCAATCCACTGAATTATGAGTCTACTCTATCAGAGTTTCAATTATAAGTATAAATAATTTTAATTAGAAACAATTTGCTCTTTAGAAATATCAAAATACGTAAAAGCTGGTACCACAAGAATTGAGTGTCATGGAAAAAAGAGAAAAATAACACTCAGAGGAGGGAACCAGCCCAGATAAGTTGGCGTCTTCAAAAAGAGGACAAATGCTGCACTGTGTACTAAATCAAAGTTGAGTTATTTGAGGTGGTAGATTATTTGAGGTGGCAAAGGTGTATGGGAGGTCAGAGCAGATGACAGCTAGTTATTGCTGCACTTGACTATCATCGTGCCAGAAGGAATTGAGATGAAACGGGACGTTTTTGAAGACGGTGGTGGGTTAAAGAGTCTGGCTGATGACCACTTAAGGGAGTGACTTCTTGCCAGCAGGATTGACAAAACCAATAGACTCCTGTGTGCCGCACATGACGCAGCAAAGAACTGCCGCAACATGGACAACCATTGGTTGTGGTTTTCATAGTTGATCTCCTTTGCAGCGCAAGCAGATGGATGATGATGATAGCTTTACTTAACAAAAGCGATTGATTTGCTCAGTGAGCTTCTCAGAGCATGAATCATGCCATTATTGTGAGTATTGTTGTGAGTGTGCTCTGCAAGAATTTGTTCATAAACCGCTTCATAACCATCTACCATCTGGCTGACGGTAAACCTGTTTTCCACGTATTCTCGGCAGGTTTGACGATTTAATTCCAATGCTTTTGGAATCATCTGTGCCATTTGTTGATAGTCAGAGCAAACAAAACCTGTTTTTCCATCAGCAATCACTTCTGGCACCGAACCCATGTTGATCCCAATCACTGGTGTACCAGTTGCCATCGATTCAATCATCACTAAGCCAAACGGTTCGCGCCAGGTGATGGGGAACAGGGTGATAGCTGCATTGCCCAGAAGTTCCACTTTGGCAGCATGATCTACTTCACCTAAGTACTCTATCTGCTTGCCGTCAATCTGTGGCGCTATCTCTTTTTCAAAAAACTCTCGGTCTACCACATCCACTTTACCAGCCATCTTCAAGCGCCATCCTGCTTGTTTGGCGATGGCGATGGCGTGTTGCGGTCCTTTTTCTGGAGAAAATCTGCCTAAAAATGCCAGATAGGGTGGTTCTTGTGGTTGCGCCACAAATGGATAATCTGAAATTTTGATGCCGTTATAGACTGTGCTGACGTAATTCAGGTCTGGTTGACGCTGTGCATCGCTGATACTGACGTATGGTTGCGTTCGATATTGGCTAAATATTGTGCTGCTATCTCGTGTAAACCTACCATGCAGCGTATGCACTGTGGGTGTTTGCACAAAATTTGCTGGAGGTAGTGTCCAAACTCCTACATGGGAATGAATAATATCAAATTCCTCTGCTCGTTGGTAAACCTGGCTAGGTGCAAGAAACTCGTACATCCACTTTTCTTCAATATCTGGCGCCAAGCGTAATGCACGGGGATAAACTGCCTCTAACTCAGCCAAGGTCTGAGAATCACCTGAAGCGAATAAGGTGACATCGTGACCGCGACGCACCAGTTCATCGGTCAAGAGACTCACAACCAGCTCAATCCCTCCATAAGTTGGAGGGGGAACACATTCCCACAAAGGGGCTATTTGAGCAATCTTCATAAGTTGTTTTGGTTCAGCAAGTAAATTGGTCGTTGGACAAGGGTTTGGACACTTTACAGCTTGAGAATTTGTACCTCCCTTTTTGAGGTTTGAATTAACCAAATGGCTTTAGAACAATTCAAGTTTGGTTAATTTTCCCCTTAAACTCCACCTTCAAATTTACACACCCTTTGATTTTAGTGCAGCATTTAGTAGTAATAATATCACACCTTTATCTAATATATCTAGACAAAGAATTATTTGAAAAAGCTATCTTTCTCAAGAAGAAACATGATGACGGTTTTAATCGTCTAAAAAGTCAAGAGAATTATAAAAAAATTATTTGTGTCTAGCTAATTAACTAAATAACTAATCAAAATTACTATAAATTCTTTAATCTGATATACTTTGAAACTGATTTTAGCTCCTTATTAAGCAGATATTGGAGCCATATAAATGCGATTCATGAGTTATCTTATGTTATTGTGAGTGCAACGAAATCAAGCGTCTAGTCCTATAAGCCAACAAGTATGTGCTTCGCAAACGAGCACGGTACGAAAACGGAGGAGGTATGCGATCGCAATTAGTCAAGCGGATTTCATATCAGAAAAAGTAGCTAAAACTCTATCTCATCTCCCAAAAGATGAGATAGAGTTACGAAGCACAAAAATCTCATACAAAGTAAATATAGTCAAGATCTATTGATCTCGTGTCTTCCACTAGCGTTACTTTAAGCAAGTAAAAATAAATTTCATAGCATATCAAGAAGTCTATTCAAATTGTGTTTACCGAATGTTATAAAAAAAAGCAAGTTAATAACTTATTCATATATTTTTATTTTTTAAGAAAAAATTAGCGTTTATTATGAAAGTATCTTCAATTCATAATTGAAAAGAATTATGTGTCGTAATTTAGCTTGTGCTTATCTGCTAGGGTCATTTCAATTGGGATAGACAAGCTGGTGCCACCACAAGTGGATGTACTAGACAAAAAGAAAATAAATAACATCCAATCATGGGGAACCAGCCCAGATCAGTTAGCGTCTTAGAGGAGAGGACAAATGCTGCACTGTGTCCTGGAGAGGCTGGAGTTATTCGACGTGATGGAGGTGTGGGAGGTAAGCGCAGATGACAGCTAGTTATGGCTGGACTTGACTATCATCTGAATGCGTCTCGTGACTAGACTGACACAAGATGAACACCATTGGTTGTGGTTTTCATAGTTGATCTCCTTTGCAGCGAAAGCTGATGGATGATAATGATAGCTTTACTTGACAAAAGCTATGGACTTCATCAATGAGCTTCTCAGAGCATGAATCATGCCATTATTGTGAGTATTGTTGTGAGTGCGCTCTGCAAGAATTTGTTCATAAACCGCTTCATAACCATCTACCATCTGGCTGACGGTAAACCTGTTTTCCACGTATTCTCGGCAGGTTTGACGATTTAATTCCAATGCTTTTGGAATCATCTGTGCCATTTGTTGATAGTCAGAGCAAACAAAACCTGTTTTTCCATCAGCAATCACTTCTGGCACCGAACCCATGTTGATCCCAATCACTGGTGTGCCAGTTGCCATTGATTCAATCATCACTAAGCCAAATGGTTCACGCCAGGTGATGGGGAACAGGGTGATAGCTGCATTGCTCAGAAGTTCCACCTTGGCAGCATGATCTACTTCACCTAAGTACTCTATCTGCTTGCCGTCAATCTGTGGCGCTATCTCTTTTTCAAAAAACTCTCGGTCTACCACATCCACTTTACCCGCCATCTTCAAGCGCCATCCTGCTTGTTTGGCGATGGCGATGGCGTGTTGTGGTCCTTTTTCTGGAGAAAATCTGCCTAAAAATGCCAGATAGGGTGGTTCTTGTGGTTGCGCCACAAATGGATAATCTGCAATTTTGATGCCGTTATAGACTGTGCTGACGTAGTTCAAATCTAGCTGACGCTGTGCATCGCTGATGCTGATGTATGGTTGCGTTCGATGCTGAGTGAAAACTTTGTTGTTGTCATGGGTGAAGATGCCATGCAGGGTGTGTACTGTTGGTGTTGACACCATACTTGCTAGTGGCAACGTCCAAATCCCTACATGAGAATGAATGATATCGAATTGCGCCGCTTGCTGGTAAACCTGGCTAGCTTCAAGCATTTCGTACATCATAGCCTGTTTTATGTCTGGGTCTAAGCGTAATGCACGAGGATGAACCGCTTCTAACTTAGCCAATGTTTGCGAATCACCTGAAGCGAACAAAGTAACATCATGACCGCGACGCACCAATTCATCGGTCAGGTGACTCACTACAAGTTCAATTCCTCCATAAGTTGAAGGTGGAACTCGTTCCCACAAAGGGGCTATTTGAGCAATCTTCATAACTTTTCTTGGTTCAGCAAATAAAGTGGTCGTTGAACAAGGGCTTATATACTTTTGCTCCAGGTATTGATACCTCCTTTGATGAAGTTGGAATTAACCAAACTCCCTGTGAACAACGTATTTTCGTTTCG
The DNA here is from genome assembly GCA_002163975.1 of Nostocales cyanobacterium HT-58-2. Lineage (GTDB taxonomy): Bacteria > Cyanobacteriota > Cyanobacteriia > Cyanobacteriales > Nostocaceae > HT-58-2. The sequence continues at coordinate 3,143,140 of CP019636.1, forward strand.
TTTTGCACCCTTTGAGCGCCACCTCCAAAGTCGTGCTGACCAGCCATAGTGCAGCTATTTTAGACTTTATTTCTCCTTTTCAAGATACCACATCTATCTTGAGACTTATATAAAATTTTCAAATAGAATAATAAAATCAACTTCTCATAGAGTAAAGATGTAGAAGGAGCATGAATTTGCAGTTAAGCTAGAAAAAACAAAATTTCAATGTTAACCAAATTCCAATCTCCTAACCTAACTTATCGACTATTTGAATTATTTGAATTTTGAAATGGAGTGAATTTTCCTCCCAATGCTTCTACAATAGTCCGCGTATTTGCCTCCATCATTTTGATGTAGGAATCCCCCTCACTTCCAGGTGCACCAATTGAATCAGAATAAAGTTTTCGCGGTGCTAATTTGACTCCTGCCTCTTGGGCAACAGTGTTAATCAAAACTGGGTTAATCGTCGTTTCAGCAAAGATTGCAGGTACGCCAGTCTTTTTAATTTCTTCTACCAGTTTTTGTACTGTTTGTGCGCTAGGTTGTTCTTCAGTACTGATACCAATTAAAGTGCCTGCAATCGGTATTTGATAAGCGCGTCCATAATATTGAAATGCATCGTGTGTTGTTATGAGTTTGCGCTTGTCTGCTGGAATAGTTTGAATTTGCTGAACAATCCAACTATCTAATTGCTTTAATCCATCTGTTAATTGCTGTGCCTTTTTCGTAAATTCTTCTTTATCTTGCGGCGACAACTCTATTAAAGCATCGCGAATGGCGTTCACCATAGCGATCGCATTCTTTGCATTCCCCCAAACGTGCGGATCTGGAACTTTTGCCTTTTGCTCCTTTTCCATCTGCAAAGGCTGAACAACTTCTCCAACCGCCACTTGCCGCGTCTTTCCTCCCGCTGCTTTCATTAACTTAATCAGTCCAGGTTCTAGGTTGTAGCCGTTATACAAAATTAAGTTGGCTTCTTCCAAAACCTGTGAGTCTTTCGGGACTGGTTCATAGACGTGGGGATCTGTACCTGGTTTGAGGATTCCTGTCAGCTGAATTTCGTCCCCTCCTACCTCTTCTGTCAAGTCTGCAATGATAGTGCTTGTGGCTACAACTTTCGGTTTATCACTGCTAGCAGAGGAAGAGCTAGAGTTTTGCTGAGTACAACTGAGTAAGGCAAAAGATAATAGGGCTCCCAGACAAAGCTTAGGAACCAGAGTCAGAACATTTCGGTAGAGGCTGGTAACTGAAGAGGCACGGAGCAGGGGGCACGCGAGCAGGGAGCAGGGGGTATGGGAGAAAGAATAAAGGTTAATTAACTCTTCTTCCCAGATCTGTTTTGCCTGCTCCTCCGCTTGTTTGTTGACTTCCTTCTGAAGGATTAGTTTCATTTATAGATAATATTACTTTTAATTATAGATGTTTTCATATTTCTTTCATTTTTATAGTAAGCTGAAGCAAAGAAGTATTCAACCAAGTTATGAAAATGGTTTCTGTGCCAGCAAAATCCGTGCTATTTCAAAGAAAAGCCGACGAAATGCCTGTCCAGCTGACAAAAGATATTGATACCAATGCAACAGCTGCAATTCATGTCTCTCATGTAGGGGTGTATTATCGTGCTACTGAAGCTTTGAGTGATATCAACTGCACAGTTAAACCAGGACGATTGACTGGTATTTTTGGTCCCAATGGTGCAGGTAAAAGCACGCTCATCAAGGCAATGTTAGGATTAATTCCTAGCAGTGGTGTAGTACATTACCATAGCAAATCCTTAGCACAGCAACTTGAAAAAGTCGCCTATGTTCCACAGCGAAGCCAAATAGACTGGACTTACCCTGCGACTGTTTGGGATGTGGTAATGATGGGAAGGGTTAAGAAAACAGGATGGTTGCGTCATTTTTCGACTGTTAGTCGCCACGTGGCAAAAAGTGCAATAGAACGGGTTGGGATGAGTGAATACAAAAACCGTCCGATTGGAGAACTTTCCGGGGGACAGCAGCAGCGGGTTTTTTTAGCGCGTGCTTTGGCGCAAGAAGCAGAAATTTTTTGCTTTGATGAGCCGTTTGTTGGTATTGATCAAAAAACACAAGCGGTGATTTTTGAAGTTTTCCATGAACTCGCTGCTGCAGGCAATATTGTCCTAGTTGTCAACCATGACTTAGGAGAATCCATCACTCACTTTGACGACTTAATTTTATTAAATCAGCAGTTAATCGCCACAGGTTCCCGAGAGCAAGTCCTGACGGAAGAAAATCTGTCCCGCGCTTATGGTGGAAAAGTCATGTTCTGGACAAAAGCAGCTTAATGGGAATTGATAAGTTACGGTTAGTAGATAGTTGCTATGAAATTTTTGAATAACTAAATATGCTAGAAGCTTTGATTGAGCCTTTACAATACGGCTTTATGCAGAGGTCACTAATCATTGCCATTTTAGTAGGCTTGCTATGTGCAATTGTGGGTAGCTACTTAATGGTACAACGTCTTGCTTTGCTCGGTGATGCTATTAGTCATTCGGTTTTACCAGGACTAGCGATCGCTTTTTTATTAGGAGCGAATATCTACCTTGGAGCATTCATTGCTGGTGTTATTAGTACAATTGCAATTGCTTGGATTAGAACGCGTTCTCCTATTAAAGAAGATGCAGCAATGGGGATAGTCTTCTCTGCATTTTTTGCCCTTGGTGTCACCCTTATTACCGTCATTCAAAAAGACAACAAAATAGACCTCAATCACTTCCTCTTCGGAAATATTCTTGGTGTGACTGTTAACGAAGTGCGTGACACCGCCACTATTGCGGCTATAGTTTTGTTAACTGTTTTTTTCTTATACAAAGAACTTCTATTTTATACGTTTGACCCTTTAGGTGCTAAAGCAGCAGGATTGCCAGTCAATCGCTTAAATTTTGGACTCATGCTGCTGATTGCTCTAACTATTGTTGCGAGTATGAAAGCCGTAGGAGTTATTTTAGTTCTCTCACTTCTGATTACACCAGGAGCAACCGCTTACTTATTAGTTAAACGCCTCCATCAAGTCATGATTTTAGGGGCGATAATTGGGGTATTTTCTAGTGTTAGTGGGATGTATCTCAGTTATTTTTATAATTTTCCTTCCGGTCCAGCAATTGTTTTAGTTGTTTCAGGGTTATTTGTGTTTGCAATGTTATTTAGTCCGAGACATGGTGTTTTGATACCAAGTCGTAAGCAGACGTGATTTTAGCAGATGAATAGATATTTAAACCACAGATGAATTATCTGTGTTCATCTGTGGTTCGTTTTCCAAAAGGTTGACTTTTGCGAAGGTATACCAGTTGAATTATATCTAGTTACATTTAGTAGAGTGAATGGCAATGAACCTACTAGGCTTTGCTCAAACTTCTCTTTCTCTGTGACCATAAACAAATCGTTGCTACTAGACCTAACCCAAGTATCGCAGAGGATTCTGGTACCTTCGTAGGCTGTTTATAATCATAAGTGACTTGGATACTGCTGTTAGCATATGTTGTCACATAAGAGAAAATATTGCCCGATCCAGAAACAGTTGATTTCGCTGTTGTAGAGAACAACAAATCTAGCTTGTTAGAACCTGTAAAAGTCTGCAATGAGTTGCTGTCTATGTAAGTTTTCGTATCAGACTGACTTGCTGTTAATGCCTGTTGAGTCTTGCCAGAGGTTCCACCGTAATCAGTAATGCCATCATATGAGGTGACATCATAACTGTAAAACTGTTGCGGATTAGACTCGAAAATAGATGTCCCATCAGGCAGCTTCAATTTCAGCACGCCAGAAAGATCCACTGTGGCTGTCGATGCTTGTGGACTTGTGTTTTCAAAGCCTGCATCTCCTCTGAGATTACCGATAAAATTTATCGTCACACTATCGAGTGTACCAAGAGACGTGTCAAACTTTTGGATACTTAAAGGTGCGTCAATGATATCTGTATAACCAAAACCTGCATAAGGTGCTGTCCTGTCTATCGGTGCGTCGTATTCTGTGGTGTATGTGACTGTAGCCGCATGAGCAACTCCAGTGGTTATAATGCCTGTCAATGCGGTAGCAGCAGTTAAGGCGCTTAAAACTTTTGTTCTCATAAACAAAATTAATTTGACTTACTAAAACATCAATAATTACATTGGTGTCAACAATGCCACTTCATTTTTAACCCTACAGGTGTACTTGAGGGCTTGATAAATCTACGTAAATTTTTGGTGAATTTTATTTAAAAGACTAAATTTAGTCGTAAATTTACTGAGTGACGGCTATTCTAGTCGTTTTGTGGATCATACCAACGGCAAAAAATGTAGCATAGTGGGATACAGTTGGTATAGCTACTGCATAATTTGAATTTGTCAGGTAAGCTGTCAGCAGCAGCTTAAATCTGTTAATTACTTCAAAACAATGACAGCAAGTAGTCCCAAAATTCTGGCTTTAGACTTTGACGGTGTCATTTGCGACGGATTGATTGAATACTTTGAAGTAGCATGGCGCACTTATTGTCTAGTTTGGTCATCCCAGCAAGAAACACCATCAAATAATCTAGCTTCTACATTTTATAGACTCAGACCTGTGATTGAAACAGGTTGGGAAATGCCCGTTTTAGTCAAAGCTTTGGTAGAGGGAATTGCTGAAGAAAAAATTCTTCAGGAATGGTCGAAAATCGCCCAACAAATTTTGTTAGAAGCCAACCTGAAGGCGACGGAAATAGGTACGAAATTAGATAAGATTCGTGATGAATGGATTGCCAGAGATTTAGAAGGCTGGCTAAGTTTGCATAAGTTTTATCCGGGTGTGGTAGAAAAAATTGATGCAACAATCAATAGCACAATCAAGCTATACATCATCACAACAAAAGAAGGACGATTCACACAGCAGCTATTGAAACAAGGAGGAGTAGATTTACCGCGAGAAGTTATTTTTGGCAAAGAGGTAAAACGTCCGAAATACGAAATTTTGCGAGAATTAATTCAGGCAACAAATATCTCGCCAGACAGTTTATGGTTTGTAGAAGACCGACTAAAAACTTTACAACTTGTCCAACAGCAACCGGACCTTGAGGAAGTTAAACTATTCCTTGCAGACTGGGGTTACAATACTGCAACTGAAAAAGTAACCGCCCAAAATGACCCGCGAATTCAGTTAGTATCGCTTTCTCAGTTTGCTCAAGATTTTTCGCAATGGCTCTAAGATAGTGCTGAGGAGTCTGCATCGGCTCCTCATAACTCACAAATCAGCACTCACTATCTATTATGCTTGACCTTACTAAACTGACAAGACAAATGCAGGGTTTGAGTCAACATCTCACCCAAGAGGCTGTTGCTAGTCGCCAGCGTTTAGAATTGGCTCAAAAACATTTTCAAAACGCTGTGGAGTGTCAGGACGAGTTAGTACAGCGACAGGAAAAATGGCGCGATCGCATCCTGTTTGCCAATGCAACCCCCATAGAACCACTCAGCACCTGCATTGATATTCCAGTTCCCCCAAAAATTCATACTGTCATTGCTACAGATGGTTCCCAAATAGCCCCCAGTCACCACGAAATTGCTTACTGCTATCTTCTCAACATGGGTAGAGTTGTCTTACATTATGGGCAAAATCGTTACCCACTTCTTGATAGTTTGCCAGAAATTTTTTACCGCCCAGAGGATTTATACTTTTCTCGTAAGTGGGGTATTCGTACCGAAGAATGGATGAGTTTCTGTCGTACAGCCAGTGAAGCAACTGTACTCGCAGAACTGGCTTGCAGTGTCAAAGAGGAAGGGGACAAAGAGAGAGAAGTTCCCATGCTAGCGATGGTGGATGGTTCATTAATTTACTGGTTTTTAGAGCAATTACCCTCAGAAGCACGCGATCGCATTTTACCACCCATTTTAGAAGCTTGGCAGAAGTTACGCGATGCTCAAATTCCTATCATGGGCTATCTCAGCGCCTCTCGCAATGTGGAAGGAATGAACTTTTTGCGTCTTTTAGCCTGTCCCCACCAAGTCCCAGATTGTGCAAGCTTTTGCCCAAATCAATTAGAAAAAGTCCCTTGTAAGGTGTTTGAACCCTTACGAGACACAACTCTTTTGTCCACTCAACTCAAACCAGGACAACGTGGTTGCTTATGGCGCAGTAATGTTCGTATTCTTGAACTGTACGAAGACCAACAAATTTATTTTTGTTACGTGCATGTGGGAACTGAAATTGCCCGCATAGAAGTTCCATCATGGGTAGCCCAGGACACAGCCATGTTTGACCAAGCTCTGGGACTCATGCTAGGACAAGTGCAGAAAGGATATGGCTACCCAGTGGCGATCGCCGAAGCGCACAATCAGGCGGTGGTACGTGGTGGAGATAAGGCGCGATTCTTTGCCATCCTTGAAAGACAAATGATAAAAGCTGGCATAAAAAATGTCGGAACTTCATATAAAGAAGCCAGAAAACGTGGAAGTATAGCTTAAATCGTCTGGGAGACAATTTCTATTGATACAATAAAATTTCGGAATATCACTGAAGCATTTTTGCAGCAAACAAGACAATCTAGATCAATTGAAAAATTGCTCCTTGAAAGTATGCCATGCAAAACCTTAGGACATCACAGATAACAGGGCTAAGTTTAGAGCTTTTTCATGTCCAAACTCACACCTCTTTTGAGTTACCACCGAATCTCGCTGTCATTCGCATTGGTAAGCCAAATGACCAGATTGCACCAGATATAAATGTTGTAGCATTACCAGATGCCGATATTGTTTCTCGTTTGCATGCAGAGATTCAGGTAGAAGAAAGCACTTACTATGTTATCGATGTGGGAAGTGCCAACGGGACGTTTCTCAATGATGTAAAGCTAGAGCCAACAAAGCGTTATCCTCTCAGCTTAGGAGATAAAATTGACCTGGGTCAGGACGAGAAAGTAACTTTTATTTTTCAAAATAAACAAAATTTTGTTTCTACTTCTCATCCCACACCAATTCGTCCGGCTACAGTTATTCAAGCTAAGATTGTACAGTCTCAGGTTGTTGAGAACAACAAACAACTCCAAGTAGATCGTGGTAGTAAGCTTGTCGGCTTACTGCTGATGGTTGTAGGGATTGTGATAATATCTGCAAATACCCAAATTGGTCTTTTTGTACGTATCCCTGGTCTATTGTTATGTATTGCAGGAGTTATCGTCTTAACTCAGCGACATTTAAATCGTAATATAGGATGGGTTTTGATTGGGCTGGGAATAGCTGTGATGTTTTTGACTGGCAATATCTTCGCGTCAGTGAATCTCTTCGCTATCTTGGTATCATCTGCTTTATTATTTGCTGGATATCAATTGTTTAATACGGGTAAAGTTTTAAATTATAATTTGCGCTCTGTTAGGGAATTATTTAAAAAATAGTTATTAAATGACTCAATTATTGTTCAACTGCCCCTAAAGCTTTTAGGGTAGCAAGGGTTACCTGTGTTGAACCTGTAATACCAGTGATATTCATAGAGTTTAGATTTAGCCATCGCCCCTGAGGGGAGAAAATATAATCAGGCGATCACTCCCAATTGAGTCTATCACTCTGCCTTGGTAAACATGACCTTGTTGGTCAATTTCAGCAAAGATTTCTATTAACTCAGGTTGGTCTTTCCAAACTCCAAATAATTGATTGAGTTTTGCTAATTTCTCCTCATCTGTGAGAAGTAGTTTTGCTTCAGCACCTGAAGGGGTGACAAGAGGGCTGAAGTCGAGAAAATAGGGGAGTGTGACCGTTTTAAGGTAAAAAAAGATAGGTCAGATATTCTCAACAAGACCTATCAAATGATAATGTTACCTAAATTCTATCAAAACTGCTTTTCCAATGTACTGACACCGACGCAGTACAAGATGCTCTCAATCTTGATTATGCTATTGCAATTTCATAAAACTGTGACGATTGAGAAGCTCTCATCTGTATTTCCACAACCGATACTTTTTGAAAGTCGGCGACGGAGTATCCAAAGGTTTTTACTGCTGCCGCAATTATCAATTCAATATCTGTGGTTTCCCCTGCTCAAAAGATGGATAAAAAACAGGGATATATTGGGAAAGAAACAACTGATATTTGCCATTGATAGAACACAATGGCGTGACCAAAATGTGTTTGTCATCAGTTTCATTGAAGAAAAAAGAGCAATACCTGTTTACTGGTTATTGTTATCAAAAAGAGGATGTAGCAATTTGGGTGAGCAGAAAAAGTTAATTCGACCATTGCTGCGGTTGTTTAAAGGATATCGAATGTTGGTGCTGGGTGATAGAGAATTTCATAGCATCAAACTGGCGAATTGGTTACACAGCAAGGGAATTGACTTTGTGCTACGTCAAAAGCAAGGCACATATATTCGACAAGAAAATCAATCATATCAACGGTTACAATCTTTGGGATTAATTCCTGGTATCTCATTCTTCCTAACAGGTATTCAAGCAACTAAACAGAAAGGTTTTACTAAATTTAATTTAGCCGGATATTACAAGCGTAAATATCGTGGCAAAGTTGAGCCTGCTGGCTGGTTTTTACTGACTAACCTAAATAGTCTCGAATCAGCAAGGAAAGCATTCAAACTACGAAGTGGCATCGAGGCGATGTTTAAAGATTGTAAGACTGGTGGCTATAATCTCGAATCTACTTCTGCTGATGGTCAACGTCTGATAGCACTAATTTTATTAATTGCTATCGCATATACTTGTGCTGTTAATGCTGGTCGTCGCTCCCGCCAGATGGGACTACAAAAATATGTTGGTCGTCTGAAGGAATTACACCGATTACATCGCCGACATAGTACATTTTGGGTTGGTTTATATGGTCTACTTTGGGTGGGAGCAATGGAATTTTGGGCTCATTTCGCTCATGATTTGATGCGCTTAAAGCCCAGTAAATTACCTTATTTTCACAAGGGTCTACGTGCTATGTCTCTTATCCAATCTGCTTTGTAGCTTCTTTGTCACCCCTTCAGCTTCAGCACTTTGAGTAGAAGAGAGTTCTAAATTAACTATTATTTCTGCCCCATCAGGAATACTGTTAATTTGCTCTAATAGCTCGATTCTTTGACCGCGCTTGGTTCCTCTAATTTTCATTTTAGGGTTCCTCATGTAATTGCTAACTGTCAACTAGCAACTTGGTAAAGTGATTATCATATCGTCAGTCTATTGTTAAGATACTCAACACAAGTAAAATGACAGATTTTGGGCGTAGAGTAGTCACGATGTCACAGAGGTCGCGATCGCAAAACCTAGAACACATATTACGAAACTAATGCGCTTGCTTTGACCATTTCCCTGAGTCATTTAACAATTTTGCAGTTGAGCTAATAGCACCACAATTTCATCAATTGCCTGCCGCACAACACTTGCAGGCTGCTCAGTTTGATTCACTATAATACTAAAAACAACTGGACCGTATCGAGGAGCATTTACGTATCCAGCCAGAGCAACAACACCGCTCATACCACCAGTTTTTGCTTGTACAATGTCCTGGGCTGGTGTATTCTGAAAGCGGTTTTTCAGAGTACCTGTTCTGCCTGCTACAGGTAAAGATGCTCGATATACTGATGCTGCTGGTGATTTTGCCATTGCTTGTAAAGTTTGAATCAAAGCTTCTGGACTGACTAAGTCTTTACGAGATAACCCCGAACCATCTACCAAAGAGTAACCTGCTGGATCAACTCCCATCTGAGTTAACGTTGCTTTCACCACTTCTAAACCCGCACTAGCGGAAGTTTGATTCTCAACTGGTGGTTTTTTGATAGCTAATGCTCTTAACAATGACTCAGCAAAGAGATTATTACTATTGACATTTGTTTGTGCGACAAGTTCTGAAAGTGGAGGAGATTCTACATTCGCTAATTCCTCTTCATTCTTGACTTGAGTTGATGAGACAAACGTCTGTACAACGGGAATTTTCTCTGCAAGCAAAGTACTACGAAAACGACGTAAGAAATATTCAGCAGGAGAAAGAACAGGTAAACTGACTAAAGTAGGTTCAGAATTGACTACTAATTGCCCTTGAATTCGCAAAGTTTGTCCTTTCAAATCACGAGTGACGTTGATGAACGTTGGTTGGTTTTCCGCTACTGTTACCGACTCATTAATAACTTGCCACTGTGTAGCTTCAATAATATCACTCCAGATAACTTTAGGAGGATTGCCCACACTTTGGGGCAGAATTTTCATATTAAAGACATTTTGATTTAAAATTAGGCTGTTGATAGGTGCCCCGTAGTCTGACTGTATATCCTCCCATTGCCAAGAAGGGTGAACAATATCACCTCGAACGTAAGTATCATCAGCAACCAACTGATTGACACTGCGAATACCTTTCTCCTTCAATTGCTTTGTCAAAGCCGCCAATTGTGCATCAGTTAAACTGGGATCTCCCCTACCCACAACAGACAAAACACCGTCACCAGCGCGATAGACAGAGGTACGGAAGCGAAAATCTGTACCAAGTTGCTGTAGTGCAGCTGCTGTTGTCAGCAGTTTCGCCGTGGAAGCTGGGGTAAAGTATTTTTGGGCATCTCGACTGTAAAGAGTTTGAGTTGAAGATAGGGGTTGCACTATCATTCCCCACCGTGCTCGACTGAATACAGGACGATTGATTACAGCATCCACAGATGCTCCCAGTTGAGCAGAGCAAATTGATTTTGTGGTTGTTTCTGCTGGTACAACTTGTGTTTGTGCTTGAACTGGCTTTGGGATAATGCTTACTTGGGTACCCAAAAATAGCAGTAGGAATCCAAGAGAGATTCTTTTAGGCATTCTGTGAACTAAGCGAAGTAAGTGGATCAAATTAAATATAAAACCTCACCTTGCCTCTAGCTTCCCTTTCCTCAGCAAGGAGAGGGATTGAGGATGAGGTCTGATTTTATATCTCAATTATGCCTGGTTACTTAATTATTACTGCATGAAAGCCACTCTTTCGCTTCTAACCTTCATAAGATGGTGGAATTAAGCCCATTTTCTCGTATATCGGATAGACAATCTTTCTTAAAGTGGGTAACTGTCTCGCAAAAAAATAGGAACCAATAACGCAAAAAGTTCCACCAAAAACCAAAGCATTGGTCACACCAATTTGATTTGCCAATCCTCCAAAAAACAAATTCCCTATAGGTAGTATCCCTAAAAAACCCATTGTAAATAAACTTGTTAATCTACCTCTTTTGTCTTCTTCTACAATCACTAATTGGACAAAATTACTAATAGATGCAAGAGTCAGGGTCATACTTAATCCTATAAGAAAAATTATAATTAAGCAAATTTCGAGTCTAGTTGACTGAGAAAAAACTATTAATGCTAAACCTAAAAATGCGGTAGAACGCGCCATGATTTTACCCAATCCCGTAACCCTTTGACGTTGAACAAGGTATAATCCAGCAGTGAGAGAACCAAATGCTGAAGCTGTCAGAAGAAATCCCATTGTTTCAGCATTACCACTAAGGATTTCTTTTGCAAAAATAGGCATTAGGTTTACATGAGTCATTGCCATAAAACAAACTAATGATAGTAAGATAAGAACAGTTTTGATAGGAATGAATTCATAAGCATAAATAAAACCTTCCTTCAGATTTTTTAAAATTTGTGCTTTTTGAGTGGAGGACTTATGAGGAACTGGATTGATTTTGATGACTATGAGGGCAAATATCAAGGATAAATAACTAACACTATCTATCAAAAAGCATGAACCTGAGCCTGACCGAGCAATCACTAAACCTGCTACCATTGGACTGACAAATTTAGCAGTATTAATCATCAGTGAATGAAAGGCGATCGCACTGTAGGTATCTCCTTTTCTCTCGACAATTCTCGGAATTAGCACCTGACGTGCAGGTAAATCGAAAGCTTTGACTGTCCCTTGTAAAATTCCAATAACAATAATGGCTTCAACAGTAATTTTGCTGCTAACAGTGAGAAAGGTGAGTGTTAAAGACAGCAGAATGGAAATAATTTGAGTGGTGAGTAAGACACGTCGTAAGTTCCAACGGTCTAATAAGACTCCAGCCAAGGGTGTAAGGACTAAGCTAGAAGCCTGATTCGTAAATCCAGATATACCAACTAATAATGGTGAATTTGTTAATTGGTAGACCAACCATACCAAAGCAATTTGAGTCATCCAAGTGCCAAAAAAAGATGCACTTGCCCCTATGACATAACAACAAAAATTGAGAGATTTAAGAGCAGGTGGAAGCTGCAAAAACCCAAATATGAGTTTATCTTCTTCAGACGTTTTTCTATTAGCCAATCGCATTAGCATTATCCTTTCAACGCAACTTATATTCTTGGCTATCAAAAGAAAAATGCCATTAGCCATATATCGTTGCAAATGACTAATGACACATAACACTTTACACATCCATAACTGTTAGTTTAGGCTGAGAAAAACTGTTTGGAAATTCACCGCTATGCTCGAGCGTACTGAACAGGCAAAACGTTATCTTTTCCTAACTTTTTCGCAGCGGATGAGGGCCAGTAAGGATTGCGTAACAGTTCTCGCCCCAGCAACACAACATCTGCTTGCTCAGTACGGATAATATGGTCAGCTTGTTCTGGCGCTGTAATCAAACCCACTGCTCCAGTTAGAATATGTGCCTCATTGCGAATTCTTGCGGCAAACGGAGTCTGATAACCAGGACCGTAGGGAATCCTGACGCTTGGTAAAGTGCCACCACTGGAGCAGTCAATTAAATTGACACCCAGAGTTTTGAGTTTATCTGCAAGCGCGATACTTTGCTCAATATCCCAGCCATTCTCTACCCAATCAGTAGCCGAAATTCTCACCCAAAGTGGATAATCTTCGGGGAATACTTCTCTGACCCCGCTAACAACTTCTCTCAACAAACGGGTACGATTTTCAAAACTACCTCCATATTCATCCTCTCGGTGATTGCTCAAAGGCGAGAGAAACTGGTGCAATAAATAGCCATGAGCTGCGTGAATTTCAATGACCTTAAACCCAGCTTCCATAGAGCGTTTTGCCGCTTGTACAAAAGCATTAATGATTTGCTGAATTCCTTCTTTGCTCAACGCTTCAGGAACAGGGTGATTCTCAGAAAAAGGAATAGGGCTGCTAGAAACCACAGGACGCCAACCGCCAGCAGATTCATCCAAGACTTTTCCCCCTTCCCAGGGTGGTGCTGTACTGGCTTTTCTTCCTGCATGAGCAAGTTGAATCCCAGATACAGCTCCCCACTTGTGAATGAGTTCCACAATTTTTGCGAGTGGCTGAATATGTTCGTCTGACCAAATACCCAAATCTTGAGGACTGATGCGTCCTCGCGGTTCCACCGCCGCTGCCTCTGTGATGACTAAACCCACACCGCCAACCGCACGGCTTGCCAGATGAACTAAATGCCAATCGTTCGCATATCCATCTATGCTGGAATACTGGCACATTGGTGCCATAATGATACGGTTGCGAAAAGTAACTGCGCCAATAGTGAGCGGTTCAAATAAGTGTGTCATAAGATTTATTCCTTCTTGAGTTGGTGAAGAGAAATCTGAGCTCACTCCTTAAACATTCAAAGTTCACGGATTCAAGTTCAAAAATAATTTTGAATAATATTTTGAATTTCTCTGCAAGATATGTGGGGATTGTTAAATTTGAATTCATAATTTTGAATTTTGAATTCCTCCCTTGGGCGTAGCCGTCTCTCAAGCTTAGGAGGGGAACTCAATCACTTTCCTCATTTTTCGTGGGCTTTATGTTATCTATATAGCTCATTACATTCCTGCGTCCACTGAAATGAACTATCCAAGCAAGAACTAATAAGGAAAGACACACAGCCCCAACACCGTTCCATTGCCATGTCGCCCAGCTATAAGTGCCCAGAAAAGAGCCGAGAGCACCGCCACTATAGTTTGTAACCATATATACAGTATTTAAACGACTCTCGGCATTGGGAATTAAATTATAGACGCGAACCTGGTTCGAGAGATAAGCTGCATGCATACCCAGGTCAAGAATCAACACTCCTAGTATCAAAGCCATCAGGTGATGACCTGCAATCCAGATGATGACAAAGCCACAGAAGCTTATGGCAAGGGCTAATCCCACGAAAACTCTCGCACCCCATTTATCTACAAGCCTTCCCATGAAAGGAGTCGCAATTGCCCCAGCTATACCAACCAAGCCGAACAACCCAGCGACTTGGCTATCGTAATAATATGGTGGTGCTTCTAGCCGGAAAACCAAACTCACCCAGAAAGCATTAAATGCCGCAAATATGGCTGCTATGATGAGCGCAGCTTCACGCAAGATAGGTTGTTGGCGGATAAGATGCACAAGACTTTGCATCAGTTGTTGGTACGACAGTTTGTCAGATGATTTGCTCATAGGGAGCCGCCCTCGAATCACAAAGGCTAGAACAATCATCAAACATGCTGCTATCCAGTAAATGGCTTGCCAACCCAGCATTTTTCCAAACAACCCACTCGCTGCTCGTGCTAGGAGGACACTACCAATGACTCCGCTCATGAGTGTACCAATCACCTTACCCCTCTGTGCAGTAGGTGTCATTCGTGCAACAAATGGGATAATCAGATGTGCAACGATACTCGTAAAACCAAGTATTAAACTCGAAACAGACAGCCAAGTTATACTCGGAGACAGAGCCGTTGCCACCAAAGCGCAAGCAAGCAAAAGTAGCATTTTGACTATTAATCCCCGGCGTTCCACCTTGTCACCTAAAGGGACTAAGAACAGCAACCCCACTGCATAGCCTATTTGAGTGAGAGTGGGGATAGATCCCACCTGCTGCACAGAGATATCAAAACTTCGTCCTATATCTGCAAGTAGTGGCTGGTTGTAGTACACGTTTGCCACTGCTAAACCGCAGGTGATAGCCAAAATAAAAACCGTACTACGCTTTGCCAACATGGAGCTTGCATGAGTCTCACTGGTCAGAGCGGAGTCCTGTTGAGAGTTCATGTTTTCGTTTTTTATGAGTGGGCTATAACTGTCGATCCAGCGATCGTTCAATTCGTCTTGACGACACAACTCTCACCTAGTGTAGCTTTAGTTGAGAAATTAGTTAATCTATCAATTAGAGTTTTTGATTTTCATCTCTCGTACCTTTAGACCTCGAAGTATTTGGTCAAACAGAGCCTTCGTATGATGTCAAAAAACAAACTTTACTACTAAGTACAGCCAACATGAAAGGCTCAACTTAGACTAACAACGCCAAGCTTTTTGGCTTTGGTCATGTCATTTCAGAAAGGTTCACAAATAATCACTCAGAGTAGGAACTTGAGCAGTTGTTTGTATGCTTGATACGAAGAATAGTATCATAAAACAAAAATACGGTAAATCGACAGGTTTAAGAAAATTTTTTGTAGTAGCGCTTAAGCGCAATTACGAACCCTGTTTCATCTGTAGCCAGATTTTCGGGAATATGACAAATCAAGTTTCCGGGAATTCCCAGCGCCCGTTTTCCCAAAGACAAGGAAATCCCAAGTATGATTAGATTTTTCCAGACTTTTCCTAAATAGACCAGGATTACAGCTTGATATGGAATAGGGTGAGCAAAATTCCCACCCTACAAGAACTATAGTTAGTACAACTGAGAAGAGCGACGAAAAGGAAGATTAAATGAATCTTCCGTCTGTATCTTTGGAATCCTTAGAGTCTTTACGGCGAATACCAATGACTGCTGGTCGTGGTAAACCTGTTGTTCTACCTAGACCACCATCAGCAATAGGAATGCTACTAGGCCAACTGCTACCACGAGGTACAGTGCGTATCTGATCAAAGGTAGTACCGTTCAAATCCAACATCTGAATACTGCGGCTCAGCTGCGTACCATCGTTGATTAGAGAATCTTCACCGGGATGCTGTACGGAAACAATAAGTGTATCTCCGACAAAAGTTGGTCCAGTCATCTCACAACGTACCGGACCTTGGGCAAATGGTATCACTTGTCCAGCATTGGGACCACGAGTGGGAATGAAGAACATCCAGTTGTTACCGAAAACACCCGTGAGGTTAGAAACATTACCACTTGCTGAGTGATCGATGACATTTTCTTTGGGAGCAGCACCAGTCGTAAAGCCGTTGTGGGTATTAGTGGACATATCAGTCACACCCCAGACGTTTGCCTGATTATCAAAGACTAGGTTATCTACATTGGCAAAACCTGCACCAGACTCTGAACCAGCTTCTCCGCCTTGAGCAAATCTCTCCCAACGGAAAGTTGTTCCTGCACCGTCGTGACTATCTTCGATAATCTTGTAAAGTCCTCCAGATTGTTGTGTAGCGTTAGGTGCAGTACTTAATTTAGCAACCTGAAAAATGCGTGAATCAGGGTAACCGTCGCTGCCTGGCGCACCATCTGTGTAAGCGATGAAGACTTCTTTGGTTTTTGGATGCACTTCAATATCTTCAGGACGGGCTGTTGGGGTTCCCCCAGCTAAGTTAGCAGCTAGGAACGCATCAGACAGGACGGCACCTTGGCTGTTGTAGAAGTCTGAGAGTTTCTTGTTTTGATAGTCCGGTAAAACAGTGGCTTCATTGGTGCGATCGCAGTTGAAAGAACCACCATCACTCGTTTGTCCAGCTATACCATTGCGTCTGGGCAGTGGTAAACGACCGTTATTCTGTGCCGCTCCCAAAGCTTCAAATTCCACAGAGGACAGAACAGATGGTGCAATAGGATTGGTGGGAGAGTTTAAAAGCAAAGGTACCCACTCACCAGTGCCATCAGGATTGTAACGAGCAGCGTAGAGAGTTCCTTCTTCCCACAACTTGCTATTGCCTTTGTCTGTTGGTGAACTCACTGTCCCTTCACTAACAAACTTCCAGGTGTGTCCACCGCGTCTGTCATCTCCCAGATATGCCACTAGTTTGCTGCCAGACTCAGCGCGTATGGCAACGTTTTCGTGACGATAACGACCTAACCAGGTGTGTTTGCGGGGACGGAAACTTGGATCAACTGGGTCAATTTCTACTATCCAGCCGTATTTTTCCCCAACTAAACCAAAGGTTTTACCAGTAGTGCCATCAATGTAGGCTGTCTGGGTTCCATCTGGCTTGACTGCTTCTGTGACACCAACAAAGAATGCTGTTCCTCCTTGAAAATTTTCTTCCGCAGAGAGAACTGTACCCCAAGGAGTGGTACCACCAGAACAGTTGTAAGCTGTACCAATGATTCTGTTACCTAATCCATCGGAACTGAGAGGAAAAACTTCAGTCGCAGCTGGTCCTGTTCCAATCAGATAATTCTCATCACCTTGTTGGTAACTCAAACTTCCCCAAGAAGTAACTTTCTCATAACCATCTTTGCGTTCTCTGTTGATGCCCAAGCCAGAAAGACCATGAATGCGACGGTTCTTGGGGTCTTTGACAACGTAGAAACGGCGGTCAGCATTGGCGCGGCGAGAAATACGGACGATAGAACCACCTAGGTTATATAAAAACTCGCCATCAAGCTCAATACTTCTCGTCTCAGGTAAAGCACGTCCAATCACGCCAGCATATGTACCAGGAAAACCCTGTAAATCTGCAGGTACCTCTGGTGCTAAACCAGAAAAGGGATAGCTTATATATTCATGATTGACCCACAAATAACCATCGGCTGCTTTGCCTCTACCAACAGGAATAAAGGCAGTGTAGTCGTTGTTGTAGCCGAAATAGTCTTCAGGGTTTGGGAAAACGCGATCGCCCCAACCAACAATGACATAACGTTCATATTCTGGAGGCACAACAACGTCATCAACGACGTTGTAACTCGCTAACTCCACATCACCAGAAGCATCAAGAGTTTTCCCCTGTCCGATTTCTGTAGGGAGGTAGTTCTTCTGTTGCTTATAAATCGGCAAAGGATGTGGCAGACGTACAGGCGTAAAACTTAGAGGTGCCAATTGTGCTTCTTGTGCACCAACTGTACCGCCTAAGACTTGGTCTGCCAATACCGCACCAGCAGCACCAGCAAAGAAGATTAGTACTTGTCTCCGACTCAATTTAGACATGAAATTTTCCCTTTGAGTTAAGTCTTCGCTTTATAAAATTTGTCTTACGAGACAAAATGAGTACGAAAAAGTGCTAACTTCTTCCAACAAGATTTTGAGCGAGGATAATTTTTCGCCCAGAAAATTAAAAAATAGTTCCATGCAGTCACGAATCTTGTCCCAAAGAACTTTGAAGCAAGATTTGTGCAGCATACAGATACAGAAGGAATTTATGGCTTTTGTATGACTTTTATATGACTTTTAAGTTAAGACAAGGTAATGTGAGAATTAATAACAGTATTTTTTTTATTTTTTTAAACTTAGCTTGAGAGTTTGATTAGCAACTTTGCCAGTTTTTTAGAAAGTTGACTCATCATAATTGTTCAAATATTGTCAATTTTTTAGTATAAAAATATACACAAACTTGCAATTTTAGGGCTATTGTGCTGATCAACGCAATTTTGTGTTGTTTTTCCTTTATGTACATTGCTCTGTACACCACTGGGTGTATGTCTTCCGATTCCATTGATGTGTAGGCAGTGTCGTAAATCTCTTCCACCTTGCTGTTGCTTTTCGTGCCTATTTGTGTGAATCTCTTGCTTTTCACGCTAATTTGTGCAAAATTGTAATTCAGCAGAAAAAATACGGTAATTCTATCGAATAACAGTACATTTAAACTGAGACAAACAAATCAGATAGATGCCTCCTTATGTTGTGTATAAATGGCTTCATGCAGGATAGGTCGACGGAGTCGTTTGCCATCAACTGTTTGTGTAGCATCTGGTGATAGGAAAAGAGAACGCTCAGAGCTTCGGCTTATCGCTGAAGGTGGGCGCTTTGTGCGATGGCATAAGGTGCCCGTAAAGTGCGGTTGAGCAACAGAAACCACAGAGCGATAAGCCGTTCGCGCAGTGTGCCGCAGGCAAGGCTTTAAGCTCCGCTTATCGCCCTGTGTCTTCTCCTAGTAGTCTTTGCTCAGACGCCCTGTTGATGACACTTCATCATCAGCGCAGTACTCATGCAATCTAGTCCTAAACAGTCTTCATGTCTACAGGTATTTACCTCGTAGTACAATTCCACATTTTATTTCTTAGGTGAGGAGAAAATCTCATGCCATCCGATTCCAACTCTCATCAAGCTTCTCAAAGAGAAACACAAGCGCAAAGCAAAATCACCAATTCTAAAACTGATTCTACTAATGGAAAAACTAAGCGCTCATTCTTAAATCGCTTCGGTAGACGCTCATTTCTTGGTCGTGCTGGTTTGTTGACTGCGACTGCCACTGGTGTTGTTACGGGTGTGATCAGTTCACCCTTCTCCTTCAACAAGAGAGGAAACATTGTCCAGGCAAAAGAGGCTGTCCGTAGTAGGCAGTTTAACTATGAGCAGTTTCGTCAAAAAGCCTATCAAGTGCGTGTCCAAGCAGCAAAAAATTTGCTAGAGACTGACATTCCGCCACATCCAACTAACGGTGATGAAGAACGCTATCCTAACAAAATTGGCTCTGATTCTAGAGGATTACCACACAACGA
Organism: Nostocales cyanobacterium HT-58-2; assembly: GCA_002163975.1. Lineage (GTDB taxonomy): Bacteria > Cyanobacteriota > Cyanobacteriia > Cyanobacteriales > Nostocaceae > HT-58-2. Next base: position 3,162,573 of record CP019636.1, read on the forward strand.
GAGAGGCGAAGTTGACCTGAATGCTTACAATTCTTTGACAAAAGCATTGACAACTCAGAATCCTGATGACTTTGAAAATATCATCTTGGGTGGTGGAAGGACACTAGTTAATCCTCAAGGACCACTGGCAATTAGCTTAGAAGGGACTAATGCTGCGTTGATAGCGGTTCCACCACCACCAGCCTTAGCGAGTGCGAATCGAGCTGCCGAGGCAGTAGAGCTCTATTGGCAAGCCCTACTACGGGATGTATCCCTTGACAAGTTTCAGGACAACACTGACGATTCCAAGGTTTTGGCAGCTGTTGAAGACCTGAATAAGCTTTCAGCATTTTATGGACCGAAACAAAATGCTTATGTGACTCCCCAAACCTTGTTTCGTGGCAGCGTCATCTACGTCGATCCGAGTGACCCTTCAGGCAAGACAGCAAAACACGTCATTCCACCTGGGATCTTAGAGGGTCCCTACCTTTCACAGTTTCTGTTGCTAGATATTCCTCTCAACACCCAGTTTATTTCCCCTCTCATTCGTACTCCTCTGCCTGGCAACGACTTCCTTACTGATTACAATGAATGGTTAACAGTTCAAAATGGAAGCAATTTTGGCAAGTCAATTCAATACGACCCGACACGCCGTTACATATCTACTGTTCGCGATCTCGGTGAATATGCACATATTGGTGGAGCTGCATACTATGGAGCCTTATTGATTTTAGGTAGTATTGGCGCACCCTTGAGTCCAACCAATCCCTATGTCAAGTCGAAGACCCAAGTGGGTTCTGCTGCTACCTTTGCAGCAGCACATTTTCAAGCCTTACTCCTTCTAGCTCCTTCGCGAGCAATTAGAGCCTCTTACTGGCAGAAGTTTTATGTACACCGCATTCTGCGACCAGAAGCATATGGTGGTCTCATCCACAACAATCTTGTCAACAAAACTGATTATCCAATCAATGCCGAGATCTTAAATTCCCAAGCTTTGGCTCACACTTATGGCAAGTTTAGTACTTATTTATTACCCCAAGCATACCCGGAGGCTGCACCGTTACACTCTTCCTACACTGGTGGTGCTGCCGTTACTGCTGGTGTCTCAGTCACACTCTTGAAAGCCTTTTATGATGAAGACTTTATTATTCCTAATCCCGTAGTACCTGATCCCAATGACCCCACAAAAGTCATTCCATACAGCGGACTTCAACTGACAGTGGGTGGCGAATTGAACAAGCTGGCAACTAACTATGCCATAGGTCGTGGTCATGGTGGTATTCATTGGCGTTCAGATGGAGCAGCTGCCTTGGCTTTAGGAGAAGAGGTTGCTATTAGTATCCTTAGGGATGAAAAGCTGGGATTCAACGAAAAATTTAGCGGCTTCACATTTACTAAGTTTGACGGGACAAAAATCACTGTTTGAACTTATAGGCAAGATAGCGGTTCTCGTTTGAATGCAAGACAATGCAGCACGCGATGGGGGCACAATGTTGTTCATTGATACCAAAAATTACTTTCAAATCTTTACCCTACATTGATTTCACCCATCTTCTTAACTAGTCCGCGTCCTCATCTCTCGCTATAGTGGAACTCTACTTAGCGGTGAGATGTAAGGCGGGCAACAGGGAAACACTTGTGAGTAACAATGACCACAGGTCATTAAAGGAGTTGCTAATCTCTGCAGACTGATTTTATTTTTCCCGCTTATAAAATAAAAAAATAGTTGCTGTAAATACGAGTTTTGCCTCAAAAACCCTAAAAGCGAAATTTGCGTCATACAGACAGGAAAGATAGTATATAACGTTTAAGTTAAGACAAGGTAATATAAGAATTAATAACAAAAATTTTGTATTATTTTTAACAAAAATAATATTATCTGATAACATGAAAAGTGAATTGATGAAATCACTTTATAAATTTTTGCTAGGTGTCTGTATTTTATTTAGTATTAAATATCAGATTCACAAACGAAAATCGTATTCATCAACACATAATTATTCTGAGGTGTGTTATATTGTCCCTTAACTCATATTGTTTTTAAAATTATGTGTGAAATTATACAAAAACAAACATACAATATTAAATGATTGCAAGGTCAAAGTATTCCTGAGCTTAAATGATACATTATCTAAAGAGTTATAGCAGTGATATTTGCAAGTTATTTCTCTTAAAACGAAGTTAGGAAAGTTAGTCCATGCCTGTAAAATCTACTCAGTGGGAAGCACTGTATCGAGTAAAAGACCTGTTCACTGATTTGTTGACATCTGTGTCGTTTTTGCTTACCTGTGCTGTTTTCTTAACAGTTATTTGTTGGAAAAGTCCCACTCTGCTATTTTGCTTGTTTGTGGGAAGTATAGCTGTAGCAGTTATTGGGCGAATAGGACAACACATAGGTTTGCCTAAACATTGGCTGATTTTACTGCAAACTCTCATATTATCAGCAATTCTCAGCTTATTTTGGTTAGATTACTTTAGCGATCCAGCAGCAGCTCAATTTTTCGCCAAAGCAGAAAACTTTTTCAAAAACACTTTAACTCAGGGTTCACAACAAGGGAGCGCCTCTACTGCTGCAATAAGTTTAGTGTTTAACGTTCTAAGGGCACTTTACTTACTTTACATCGCAGTTGCCCTCATTGGCGTTATCAACGCCGTTCGTAAAGATGAAGATTGGCAAGTCGTCGCCAGAACACCCTTGTTAGTGGTGATTGCTGTTACCATCGCTGATGTGTTGACATCCTTTATTATTGGCTAAGTCAGAGAATCCATATGGCTGAAGACCGAGACAAAGAATTTCGACCCGTCAACCAAATACTGGGAGCCAAACCTTCCCTAGGACCAATTCCTGCTGATCAAATCTTTCCTTGGGCAATCATTGCTCTGGTGTCCTACTTCATTGTTAATGGTTTTTTTGGGAGTTTCTTTCCAGATGAATGGCAGAAATGGTTGTGGACAATTTTACTTGCCGGCTGGGGAATGGCAACTTGGTGGATATTAACTGGGGGCAGAAGTTGGCGATTTTTGAGCAGATTTATAGGTGTTCCTACCTGGACAAGAGGTACCGCTCGGTATAAAAGCTTTCTAGAGTTCCAGTATGAAAGAAAAAATAGGAAAACAAAGCGTAGGCATCGCAGGTCAAGAAAGTAGGTTAACACCTTTTGAAGATGCTCTCAATCTAGCCACAATGCTTCGTGTTGCAGTTGATGGCAGGGATGTTGGGGCATACATTTTGACAAAAGGTAGTCAGAAAGATAGGTTCTGCTTTGTTTTTGGATTTGACTGTAAGGGCATTCATACTACCCTAAGAAGCGAGCAAATAGATGCAATTTGTAATAACATAGAAGCTGGTTTAAAAGACCTTCCAGCAGAGGAGAGAGTCACTTTTCATTTGGGGTCTTTTTCTTCAGATAAAAAACGCCAACAAGAACTTGCATCTCTGGTACAAAGGACTCCTTCGCCCAGCATACAATATTTGCTAACGTCTGAGAGAGCAAGAATACAACAGCTCACTCGCGCTGGTATCCGTAAACCGAAGTTTCTGCGCGTGTACGTGACTTATACAGTAGAACCAGATGCGAAAGGCGCTGATGATTGGATTGAAAAACTATTAGCAAAAGCAGAATCTTGGTGGCAAGAATTTAAAGGGGAAGCAGCAGAAAGAGAAAATCAGCGACTAGAAACTATTATTTCTAATGCTTATACTGAGGGATTTCGACGGTGGGAACAAATTTTATCTAACAAATGGGGTTTGGATATTAGAGCTTTAACTCCACAAGAACTGTGGCAAGAAGTTTGGGGGCGATTTAACCAGACTGAACCAATAGAAATTCCTCAGTTACTTGTTTTAGATGAAAATGGACTACACGAAAAAATTTATTCCGATTTATCAAGTTGTAAATTATTACTAGAAAACGTCCACAGCACGACATTATTGATGGAGTCAGGTGCACCTGTTGCTGACCGTCAATGGGTCAATCTTAAAAATCGCTATGTTGGCGTGATGACATTTTTAGAAAAACCCGGTGGGTGGCAGAATAAAACCTCACAACTGCGTTATCTGTGGGAACTTGTTGCCAGAGATGCAATTGTAGATACGGAAATTTTTTGTCAGTTGACGGCAGCTAATCCTACCATAGTAAAAACAACCTTACAACGGGTACTCAAGCAGTCAAATGTCACGACCAAGATAGCACAAGAAAAAGGTAATACCATTGATGTTGCCGCGCAATTAAAATTGAGGAAATCTGTCGCAGCGCAAGAACAAATTTACGAAGGTGCATTGCCAATTTATACAGGGATTGCTATTTTGGTGCATCGTCAAACTTCGGAAAAATTAGACGAAGCATGCAGGTATATAGAAAACTGTTTTCAACGTCCGGCACAAGTTATTAGAGAAACCGAATATGCCTGGAAAATTTGGTTGCAAACTCTGCCAATTGTTTGGGAAATATTGTTAGCAAAACCCTTTAACCGTCGTCAGTTGTATCTTACAAATGAAGTGTGGGGATTAGTACCTTTAGTGACAACCAGAGCAGGCGATCGCAGAGGCTTTGAATTAATTGCTGACGAAGGGGGAACACCAGTCCATTTAGATCTGTTTAACCAGCACAAAAATTTAGCGTTGTTTGCCACAACTCGTGCTGGTAAGTCAGTTTTAGTATCAGGGATTTTGACTCAGGCTTTAGCACATAATATGCCAGTGGTAGCGCTGGATTTCCCCAAACCGGATGGTACGTCTACTTTCACAGACTATACAGCATTTGTAGGGGAGAAAGGAGCGTATTTTGATATCTCCAAACAATCGAATAATTTGTTTGAACAACCAGACTTACGTTCTTTAAGTCAAGAAGAACAGCGTGAACGCTTGCAAGATTACGTCGCATTTCTTGAGTCTGCCTTGATGACAATGGTACTTGGTGCATCTAGCGGAAATCAGTTGCTGACGCAAACAGTGCGTTCTGTTGTTAACTTGGCTTTAAATGCCTTCTTTACTGACGAAGGAATTCAAAAACGGTACAAAGCAGCCATAGAAGGAGGATTTGGCAGTGCGGCGTGGCAAAAAACCCCAACTCTAAGAGATTTTCTTAACTTTTGTTCGCGGGAGCAGCTGAACTTGTATAGCGCCGGTGACAGAATTGATGATGCACTCGAAATTATAAATCTGCGTTTGCGTTTTTGGCTAGAAAGCCGTGTGGGACAAGCTGTTTCTGCACCTTCAAGCTTTCCAACTGATGCTCAACTATTGGTTTTTGCACTCAGAAATTTATCAGATAGCGAAGATGCGGCGCTACTTTCCTTAAGTGCTTATTCAGCAGCACTACGACGTGCCTTGAGTAGTCCCGCTTCTATATTCTTTATTGACGAAGCACCAATTCTGTTTGAATTCGACCAAATTTCTGATTTGGTTGGTAGGCTTTGCGCTAACGGAGCCAAAGCAGGGGTTAGGGTCATCTTATCAGCCCAAGACCCTGATACAATTGCCAAATCCAGAGCTGCATCTAAGATTCTGCAAAACCTATCAACAAGATTAATTGGTCGCATTCAACCCGTTGCTGTTGATAGTTTCGTGGAAATTTTGAAATATCCCCGCGAAATTATTGCTCGTAATGCATCAGAAAGTTTTTTCCCACGCAAAGAAGACATTTACAGCCAATGGTTGCTTGACGACAATGGGGTGTACACTTACTGCCGTTACTATCCAGGTTATGAACAGTTAGCAGTCGTTGCAAACAATCCTGATGAGCAAGCTGCACGTAATCGAGCAATGCAACGATATGAGGATAAATTTGAGGCAGTTTCTCATTTTGCTCGTCAGTTGATAGGGTCAATTCGTGGTCATTAAAGCAAGGAGGAAAATTCCAAAAAATTCATCAAATTCATTTTAGAAAAATTAAACAATAATATACCAAGACCTTTCCCAAAGCGGGGTGGGGTTGCGAGGGAACAGCAAGTCATTATCCAAAGCCGAATATTATGATGCTTAAAACTGGCAAATCCCAAATTATCATGACTTCTTTTTTTGCTGTGGCATTTTTAGGAACTTTACCAGCAATAGCAGAATTGGGAACTGTTTGGACTGATTTTCAATATTACGCAAATGATTTAAAAAATTATATTACCAATAATATTTCTGAGACTTTTCAACCAGTTGAATTGCAGACACAATCAGCCATTACAAGTTCGTCAGGTGATCTAAATATTCCTAATCCTAATGCTGCTGCCAAGTCTGTTCGAGACCAGATTACTCAGTACTCTGTGTCCGATAAATTTGAGAATAATCCAGTGGTTTATGGCACAGTAGTCAGTAATGAAATTAATCGTTATATTACCCGTAGTTCAGTTGAAAGTCTTCTTGGGAGAGATGGACAAAGTCGCTTAAAAACAAAGTTAGAAGATACTGAAAAAGCCGTTCAAGATAGTAATGAATTCGCTAAGAAAGCTGCAGATGAGAAGCAAAAGATACAAGAAAAGATTAGCAATAGTTCCAATATCTTTGAAGACTTACTAGGCAGAGCAACAGACGCCGTTAGTAGAGGCTCGTTACAAGGACAACAGGAGCTAGCCAGAATAATAAGGCAAATGTGGGAGGGATTATCAGAGTTGGAATTACAAAATATTAATATTCAAAGAGAACAATCAAGAATGATGGGAGAAACCCTAGGAAATACAATCCAACTGCGAAATGACATACAATATTCCAACTTAAATCTAGCTGATATATCCCAACAAATGAATGAGGTGAATCGTGCCAGAAGAGTAGAGACATCAGCAGAAGTCGCACGACTTTTGCGAGTGACTTCTCAAACAGATTTATTTAGGAAAAAGAATAGTAACTCTCCCTCGCTAGAAAATAATCCTTCTTCCTTGGAAGAAAACTCTCCTTCTGGAGAAAGTAACCCTCCAGCTACAGAAAGTAATCCTTCTTCAGAAAATAGTCCTCCTCCTCTTTTAGAAGAGTCAGGAGAGTAATCAAGATAAATTGATGGTAAAAAATGGTAAAAAAATGTGGTTTTCTGGTTTCTATATTTTTTCTCAGATTGGCACGAATGATGTTTTAACAAATGGCGTCCAAGCTGCACAAAGTATAGCTGATAGCTGGGATCAACAATGGATTGATTTATTGCAAAATAACACTAACGATAATTTATATGGAGCGTTAACAAAGCTGGGGATTTTCTTTGCAGTAGGAACCTTGCTTTTTTTCATGGCGCAATGGATACGAGATGTCATGGATAATGAATATTCTCGTCCTGTATCTGCGATGATTTGGCCCTTTATAGTGGTGTTGTTATTAGCTAATCCAGGTAACGGCACTGTACTCTCTAATTTGACACTGGGATTACGAGATTTTGTCAACACAGTTAATCAGCAAGTTGTCGAAACAGCCGATGTTAATCAAACTTATCAGCAAGCACTCAATATGAGTATTGCTGAAGAAGTTGCTGGTGGTTTACTGCGTCCCTGTCAGTCTCTCAATGGTCAACAACAAGTTGAGTGTTTCATCAAAGCAAAGGAAAAAATTGACTCTCTCTTGCAGCAGTACAGAGATTCCTACGGGGTTCAACCTTGGATAGACAGACTTGAGAACAAAGCCAATCAGATAGTTATCAGTAGTGGTAATCCATCGGAATTAGGTTTTAACTCTTTGTTGGGTTCTACAGTTCAAACTATTATCAAAAATATTTTAGTGTCTTTACAATCTGCTTTCCAAAACTTAATAGAAGTCACAATGCTACTCATAGCAGCTTTAGGACCTTTAGCAGTAGGAGGGTCTTTGCTACCTGTCGCGGGTAAACCTATTTTTGCATGGCTCACTGGATTATTGTCTATTGGTATTGCCAAAATTTCTTTCAATATTATTGCTGTAATATCAGCTGCTGTCATTGTGAATGGTCCAGCGCAAAATCTTGATGCAGACCCAGACTTAATGTGGTTTATGATCCTATTGGGAATTTTGGCACCGATTATGTCTTTAGGTTTGGCTGCTGTTGGAGGATTTGCAGTCTTCACCGCTATTAGTAACACTGCTGTGTGGGTCAGGGAGAGAGTTTAGATAAAGTCAAGAGTCAAGGGTCAAGAGTCAAAAATATGAGGGGGTGATTGGGTATATGACAAGGCTATTACAAGAAAGAAAATCAGCAGTCAATCTTTTGACAATATTTACCATTTGTACTTTTAGCCTGCATTTTTTGACGGTTATTTTATTATTATTTCAAGGCTTGCGTATCTACGCAGTCACTCAGAAAAAACCTCTGACATTCGTGCAACTTGTTGATGGTAAACCAATCTCTCAAACCAACTCCCTTGAACGAGAACCGGAAGCCATTCGCCAATTCGTTGGTAAAACAATGGTAGCTATGTTTAACTGGTCTGGAACCCTTCCACCAGCAACAATTGAAGATGTAACTAATCCCAAACCTGATTCAGGAATACTTGTTAATACTCTACAAGGTTTCTCAAAAAGAGTTTCTACAAGTAGTTGGGTAGCAAGCTTTGGACTTTCAGAAGATTTTCGCCAAGGTTTCTTGGCACAAATTGCGGATATGACACCGCCAGAAGTTTTTTCTAAAAACAACCAAGCATTAACAGCACAGTTAGTTATCCAACGGGTTTATCCTCCTGAACAAATCGCGCCTGGTCAGTGGAGAGTTGGTATGGTTGCTAATATTGTACAAGTGAGACGTAGTGACAATAAAAAGTTATTAACTCCTTTCAATAAAGATTTTTTAGTACGAGCAGTCGATTCTTTTAAATATCCTTTATCTAACAGTATTACTCCATTACAAAGAGCTATATATAGTGTCCGTAACCAAAAACTAGAAATTTACGAAGTGAGTGACTTATGTCTAACAGATGCATATAATTCTTCACCTAAAAGCCGATTAAAACGCTGTAGTGATGTTCCTAATTCAAGCAGCTTTACAAGATAGGTGAGCAGAATAATGCAGTTATTTCAACAAAAAAATCAAAAAAACAATATTCTTCCCTTATTCGTCGTAGCAACATTTGGGTTAAATGTGTTGACTATTTTGTTGCTGATGTTTCACGGGTCTATGTTGCAAAGGTTGAGTGGTCAATTACCACAAAGTTTAGTGCAACTTGTTGATGGTCGTGCCATAACAATAGAATCCCAAGAAAATTTAGAACGCAATCCAGAAACAATTCGGCGTTTTGTTGGTGAAACAATGACCATGATGTTTACTTGGTCAGGAAAACAACCACCGCAAACAGTGTGGCAAGCAACTTCAGAACTTTTGTCTGGTGATTTGAGGCGAAAATTTGAAGCAGAAATTACTCAAGGAATCCCTAAAAATGTTTCAGCCAATGTAGTAGGGAATGCGGAAAGTTTATTATTAGTGCGGAGCATTTCTCAACCAGAGAAAATCGCTGATGGTGAATGGCAGTTAGAAATAGTTGCTAATCGTTTAATTTTTGCAGGTTATAATAACAAAATTGGGGAAGCAATTCCTTTTAATAAAAAAATATTGGTGAGAGCATTAGACACACAAGCAATTTCTCTGCCCAATGTACAAAATCCTCTTTACTCCACAGTTTATCGCCTTAATGAAGCTAGACTAGAAATTTACAATATTTGCGAAATTAAAGATAAAAACTGTTCTAACAAAATGATGGAAGTCAACAAATGAGCCAACCTCCAAATTCTTCTAACAATTTCTTTAAGAATTCTTCTAACAATTCCTCTAATCATAATAATTCAGATAATGAATTAGAATTTAGTATGGTGCCAGGAGAAAGACAATCATCTGATTGGCATCAGCGGATGGCAAATTTGGTTGGTTTAGAAGAAGAAATTCCACCATCTCATTCACCATTGAATAAAGAAAGCAGTGCTTCACAGGCTGCTAGAAGTAATGACCAACCACCACCCTCTGATCCATCCTCAGTTCGTACACAACAATCACTCTCATCTAACCCTTTTGCCAAAGTAGGTGTGGTGGGTGGTGCAACTCTGTTTGTGGTTCTAATAGCTGGTGTATTTCTCTCTCAATTGATGAGTGGAACCAACAAACAGCCGCGTAATATTCCTCAAGTCAGCCGTCAGGAAACTAATGAATCGAAAAAAACAGAGCAATTAAAACCTGAAGAAGAAATTGAGATACTAAAAACGAAACTTGCATTAGCTGAACAAGCAAAGGCAGTCAAAGCAGCACAACTTCAGCTCAAAACTGTAAGACCTAATCAAAACCCAACTCGAACACAATCAACATCAAGACCACAGCCAGCAACACGGGTGGTGGTACAAAGGGTACCAACTCCAACACAAACTGTTTACGTACCTCGCGTTGTCGAACGTATCGTCAGAGTTCCTCAACCTGTAGCGCAGGTACAACCCACTTCTACTCAATCTCCTCAAACGTTACCACAAGTTACACCTTCTCCATCATTTGAGTTATCCACCCCAGGATTAAACCCATCGGAATTGGCACAAATTCCCTTCTCTTTATCAGTACCCACTCCCAGTCCAACACCAAACCTACCAAGAGTCGCACCTTCCCCTCCAAATCCTAACTCTGAACCGATTTCTAGTGCTAAAGAAAGTGCAGAAATTACAACTGTGCCAAGAAGAACAAACACAATACCTAATCCTCAGCCAAGCTCACTAGCCTCAAACCAAACAAATCAGTATGCTGGTAAAACACTAGCCATCGGAACGAGTGCTAGAGCCGTGTTAGCAGATGCCATAACAGGGGAATCATCGAAGTCAGGATCTGATAATAGCAATAGCAATAAAAATGACACTGCATTTGTGGTGCGCCTAAAAGAACCATTGAAATCTGTAGATGGGGCGATCGCATTACCGAAAGATACTGAGTTAGTTGCTCAACTTCAGCGAATTTCTGAAACTGGATGGGTACAGCTCAATGTCATTTCAATGATTCCTCAAAAGAGTAATGGCAAACTCACAGAAATCAAATTGCCCTCAGGTGCAATAAAAATTCGTGCACCTCAAGGAAGACCATTACTTGCCCGCAAGTATCCTGACAAATCAGGAAAGATAGCAGGCAATGATTTAGGACTATTCGTTGCGGGGGGTCTTGGTAAAATAGGAGATGTACTTAACCGTCCTGAGTCAAGACTTCGTGACTGTGGGGATAGCATTGAAGGTGAGGGTAGACGCTATTTATGCACAGTCACCGAACAACAAAGAAACATTCCTGCTGCAGTTTTAGAAGGTGGTATGAATGCTGTCGTTCCCCAAATTAGCCAGCGCAGCCAACAAGCAAGCAACGAATTGATCACAAAAAGTAACATTTGGTTTTTGCCAGAGGGAACAGAAGTTGAAGTGGTTGTCAATCGGATCACAAAAGTTTAATATCTGTTTTTGCCCGAAAAGAATGTCGATGAGTTCAAACGGCGCAATGAATAGACGGCATTACTCATTCCGCAATGCAGCAATGATATCAACCTTGGTGGCTTTGAGTGCTGGCAAGAAGCTAGAGCCAACCCCCACTGCGATCGCAGCGCCCATTGACAGGGCTGCATTACGGAGAGAAAACTCATAGGGGGCTTGGATAATCACTGTGGTTGCTGTCTGGGTTAAGCCATGCACGCTGATAATTGCCAAAGTCCCACCAAAAAGGCTAAGGAACAGGGCTTCCAGGATGAATTGCATCATCACCTCAAATTGGGTTGCCCCAACTGCTCGTCGGATACCAATCTCTTCAATACGTTCCAAAACAGAGGCGATCGTGATATTGGCAATACCTACACCGCTAATCAGTAGAGCAATCACGCCCACAACAGCAAGTGCTTGTGTAGCCGATTGCTGGAGTTCTCGTTCTTTGAGCAAATCTGCAGCGTTATCAAACGTTTCCACAACTGTCTTGGGATGACGCTTTGATAACACTTGTTTGACCTTTTCTTTCAACTGTGGCATATCTTCCAGTCGATAAGGACTAATCTGGAGAGTGCTAAACTGAAAATTCCCTGCCACAGCACTTGCAAAAGTGGAAGGCAACCAGAGGATACCAGATTTTCCCCCAAATTCTTGACCATTCGATTTTGTTTCCACAACTCCAATCACGGTAAGACGGGTATTTGCTAGGAAGATTGCCTGGTTAAGGGGAGATTTCCCTCGAAATAGAGTTGCTGCCAATTTTTGATCAATGATTGCCACAGGGCGATATTGCTCAAAATCAACTGTCTTAAAAAACCGTCCTTGTAGTATTTGGCGTCCAGTCGTGCTGATGTAATTTTGAGACACACCGTAAGTACGTACATCTTTTGTCTCGTTTTCCTCATGCTGTACAGCACCAACACCATAAATTTGACTAACGGAACTGATTGAGCGAATGATTGCAACATTGCGTTTAAGGGCGAGTTCATCCTCTTGCCTGAGATCGTTGCCAACAGCAAACCCATTTTCACTCATTAAGTAAGGCGTTAAGTAGGGTTTGTCTCGCTCTGCTAATTTTGCTTCAATTTGAGCATTGGTAATGTCGGCAATATTCAACGTAGCGCTAATTGCTGCCACTCCCATAAACACGCCTAGTGTCGTCAATCCAGACCGCACTAGATTAGTGTGAAGCGATTTGCAAGTTAGGGTGAGGAGATCAGGAAGAGAAATGCCCATAAGCAATTCATAAGATACGGCATTCAAAATTTCAGAAAACGACGAGTGCTTGTCGAACCGCTTTACCGACTTGTTATGCGCAAAAAGCGTGACAGCATATTTCGTGCTTTATTGTGCTTCTTCTCTAGAATTTGGTGAAATTGAGCTCTCCTGCACAGGAGTGTTGGGGGTAATAGTTTGGGTGGGCAGAACTTGGATAACTTGGTCGCCTTCACGTAAACCAGACTTAATCTCTACCATAGTCAAACCTTGTAAACCCAAGGTAACTTCGCGTTTTTGCACTCTGGCTTCTTGATCCTTAACCCAGACAAAAGGGCGCTCCCCTGTTTGTAAGACCTCTAGAGGAATTGTTAACACGTTCTGCCGCTGATCTTGAATAACCTCAACACTGACTTGACTGCCTGGAATAAGCGTCCTGCTAGGCTTGTTGAGTAGAACTATTGCATCCACTTTTGCCTGATTGCCGGAAGATGAGCCCATGGATGAGCCAGATTCGTCACCGGACGTTGAAGTGGTTGCCTGGGGAGAAAGGCTAATCACCCTACCGATGAATACTTTGGGGTTGGGACCAATTGTGCTCACACGGGCGATTTGATTGATTTTGACTTTGGCAGCGTTGAGTGTGGTCAGTTTTAGCCGCACAATTTCTTTTGCAGGGTTTCCCAAAGTCAGGAGTTGACTTTCTGTCTTGACTCCATTACCTGAATTCACCTCTAATTTAAGCACATTACCATTCATTGGTGCTTTCACGGCGCGATCGCTCAATTGTTGCTGGATCTCGCGTAACTTCTCTTGACCTCGCCGCATATCGAATGCTGCCTTGCGTTGTTCAGATTCTGCATCCTTCACGGCTGCTTTGACTTCATCCAATTTATCTTGATCACTGTTCAACTTCTCTTGTGCATTCTTCAGTGCTATACGAGCATTAGTCACCTTCTCTTCATCGATTTGTAACTCTCTATCAGATATGACCCCTTGCTGCAACAATGTTTGAGATCTCTTTGACATACTCCCCGCCCTAAAAGTGCGGGGATTCTGGGCTCTAACAACGATTGCAGCGCTTTGCCGTCTTACATCGTCTCACCCAACAGTTGATGCCCCAACTGCACAAATATTCTTAGCTGCATTCTCGTCCCTGCCATTTACCGACTGACAGGACGGGCAACGCCACTCTCTGATTGACAAATCCAGTTTTTCTAGAACGTGTCCACAATTAGAACAAGTTTTACTGGATGGATACCACTGCGAGACGAATATGAGTTGTTTACCTTTCTTCTTAGCAACCCATTCCAGAATTTGCAGGAATTCCCCAAAGGCTAGGTCTGAGATTTTTCGTCCCCAAAGACGTTGCATTGCTTTGAGGTTTAAAGTTTCAAAACAAAGTACATCAAAGCTATTAATTAGGTCGTGAGCTAACTTCCAAAACCAGTCACGCCTAGCATTAGAAATATCCTCATACTTGCGTACTAGATTCTTTCTAGCCCGTTCTCGGTTGAACGAGCCTTTCAACTTTTTGGAGTGCTGTTTACTCGCTTTTTTGATGGCGTTGAGAGACTGTTTAAATAATTGGGGCGATTCAATTAATGAGCCATTTGAGCAAGTGAGAAATGTCTTGAGTCCGAAGTCAAATCCCGCTATTCTACCGGTCGTGAACTGAGCTTCAGATTCCGGACAATTGTCAACCACGACAACCATAAACAATTCACCCAAAGGCGTGCGTTTAATGGTTAAAGTTTTGACTATTCCCTCGATTTCCCTAGATTTCCAAAATTGATAAACTCGGTTTTCAATTCGTACCCTATTCCCACCAAGAAACTTATATCCTGCTTGTTTGAGGGTGAACGATTTGTATTTCTTAACCTTCTTGAATCCTGGTGGTCTAACTCCTTTTTTGTTGTATTTAAAAAACAATTGGTATGCTTTTTCGATACGTTGACAGATATCCTGTACTGCCTGAGAACCTACTGATTGCCAGAACGGATTATGCTTCCGCAACTTGGCTATATGAGATTGAAGTTTTGTGCAACTCAAGTGTTTACCCCACATCTTGTAGTACCGACGATGAAGGGCAATGCAATGGTTATAGATTACCCCTGCGGCATTAATTGACCGCTTGAGGTATCTATTGCGCTTGTGTGAGTACAACTTAAACTTCAATGTTTTCATGCTACTATTGTACACAATAAAGCTGTACAATCTTATGAAGAAACGATTAGATTTTAGAGTAGAAGAGTACGAACTTCAAATCCTTGAAGACTACTGCTCATCTGTTGGCAGAACAAAAACTGATGTACTTAGAGAACTCATTAGAAGTCTAAAGACAAAGAGAAAGCCGTCCTAGAAGGACGGGGCTTTAAACCCGAATTTTCGGTAACCGCCTCTCGGCGTTGTTCAAGCTCTCAAACTCAAGGGAAAGCCCTTGCTGAAATGTTTCTTGAAACTCTCGAAATCGCTGTTGAATCTCTTTAAACTTCTGTAGTTTCTCCGCAACTATCTGTTGACGACGAGTGAAAGTTTCTTTGTTCTTCCTGTTTTCCAGTAGTTGTTCTAGAAATTCCTTTTGAACTTGGCGATCGCGCAGCAGCAGTAAAGTCTGTCCTGAGCGTACTTGCTGCCCCTCTTTAACCAGAACCCGCTCTACAGTCACATCCCGTGGAGCTTTTAGGGTTTGCTGTCCACCTAACTCAACAGTACCTGCCTCAGTGACTGTAATTTCAACATGACCACGTTGAACTGGAATCAGACTCACTGGCACAGGGGACATTCGCTGATTTAACAAATAATTGTAACCAGCCCATCCACCAATTCCAGACAACACTACTCCCGTTGATGTCGCTAGCCACCTAATTCCTGCTCGATACTTGCTCTGCTTCTCAATTTCTGAGAGACTCGGTGACTCCAACTGAGAAAGGTTTGATTGTGTGGTATTACCATCGCTGCCTTGTTTCTTGTGAGGCAGCCTTGACTCAAACCTCTCGCTCATACTTGTGTTCTCCTAAGTCTCTCCAGGCGTTGTTTCAAAATATTCAAAGCAAGCACGTACAAGTCTAGGTGCGGATTTTCCGCACCTAAATTTAATACCTAGGTAAACAGCTTCAGAAGGAGTTCCACTCCTTTAGTTATGCCAAATTGAGCGATCGCTACAATTATGCAACGCTACTGGTTGCATAATTTGTTGCTTCCTGATACAAGAAATCGGCGAATGCATCCGCTAACTTCACATCAGAAAGCCCCTCAATGAACAGAAACTGACCTTGTGGATTGACCTCCAGCCAAATGAGTTCTCCATCCAAATTCAGCTTCATATCAAACATACCCATCCGCAGATTTAGGATTTGCATAAACTTACGCAGACGTTCCTCAATCTCTATGGGAAGTTGATATGGTTCGACAACGACCTTGTCAAGATGAACACGCCAATCAAGATGGTCACAAGTTATCAAGGCGGCGTAGAAATTATCCCCAAAAGCACTTATTCGTAAATGGCGAGTGCCGGGAATCAACTCTTGATAAATTGCTGGCGATAACCGCAATGCCCGCTCGGAAGATAATAAGGCATCGTTTACTTTGGTTGTAGTCAGTGGTGCCTTTGTCGTGCCTGCAACTGTTTTAACTATTGCTTGGTTGTCTAGAGAAGCACAAAACTGGCGGATAATTTCCGGATCTTGACTAATCAGCGTCTTCGGTAGCCGCAAGCCAACTTGCTGTGCCGCCCGCAGTTGAACAAGTTTGTTCTCCGCTTGACGATTTGCCTCAGGATGATTTACCCAAACACCGTGAAATTCGTTCAACACGATACCAATGAAGCTTGCTCGACAATCATTTAATATGACATCGATTGCAGCCTCGTCCACTACATCTGGTGGTAATTGGGGTCTGCGTAAGCTCTTCCATGTGACACCACTTGGTCGTCGCCACCAGATTAAATTGAGTTGGCGCACATCAACCTCTCCACCTCCTAAGGTTGGAAGAGTTGGTGCGATCGCATCTGTTAGTGACCAAGTGATCTTGCCGCTATCAGCTAGCCGATCCGTTTCGATGATATCGCACTTGACGCTATGACAGTCTTGCAGCATTTTCCGCACTGCGTACGCATGAAAATCATCCTCAATGGTCACGATCGCGATATGAGGGATGTTCTTACCAGCAGTCACTGTCATCCCATCCACCGTCGCTTCCAGAAATTGTTGCACAATGCTCATTTCTCATTGAGTAGCCCATAGCATCGGCAAGCGTATTTGTATAGTTAGTCAGCCTTTCAGGAACAGGGTAATCACTTGGAGCTTTGACACTCATAACCGCAGGAACTGCTGTTGTATTATCACTGGGCTGAACAGAGTTTGCCATGACTGCTTGTGGCATAACATTTAATGCGGAAACAGACATCATAACTGCAGGTAACAACTTTGCTGGGTATTTCATGTGTATTCTCCTTTTTTCATGGTTGAAGGTATGTCATTACCATCTCTGAGACTTTTAGAAAGGCAGTCTAGAGATAGCTAAAGTTGTTATATTGGATGAGTTTCAGAAAATTTTTTAGACATCTAAAACTCTTCCCCTATGTATACTTGATGCTTTCCTTCTCCCTTTTCTTGCCACTTATAGATTTAGCAACAAATAGGGGAGGAATAGGGGAGAAACTAGTTGATGCAGAAAATTACCCTGGTGAATAAAGGTACAAACTTGGACAACTCAGTTCTTTGCTACTTACCGGGATGAATACTTAGGCTGTCCAGTTAAAACCATACAAACAATACAATAGGGAGAAAGAGTTGACAACTGCAATGCTCGAAAATCTCAGCAATTTTTGGAATAAACGTAACTCAACAAAATGTATCTAAAGTTTTGCCAAATAGTTATAAAATGCTATAGCTAAGGCTTCTGGATTGTCCTTATTTCTTGCAAATGCACTTAGGGCGGTCGCCTTCGTTGCTTTGCTTCTAGTTATTGCACTTGATAAAGAAGTGAATAAGGATCTTTTTCTGGTATAAACTAACTATAGTCATGCTTCAATTCAATCACACTTCAGAGTCAGGAATGAAGAATCATCAGACACCATACTAATCCACTCAATACTAATAACAACGGCGTTAACCAATCGCCCCAACGCACGTATAAAGTTTGGGTTTGCCGTCGATAAATTGTCTCTGCATGAACTTCGTAAGTATTATGTCCAGAGATCCACACCGTTTTGCCATGAGGATTCACAAAAGCTGAATATCCCGTGTTGGTTGCCCGTACTGCCCATCTATCAGTTTCTATTGCCCGCATGATATCCTGTGCGTGGTGCTGTGCTGGCATAGCTGCACTGTAATGAGCATCATTAGAAGGACTCAGGATAAATTGCCCACCTGCAGCAGCTTGACGGCGAAATTGCCCAGAAAAAGCAGATTCATAACAAATACCAACAATAGCGCGACCAAAAGGCGTATCAAACACCTGATTTGACGAACCTGGAACTTGGTGTTCATCCAAGGGTGATAGTCGCTTGATAAGACCGCCTAAAATTGCCTCAAAGGGAATGTATTCCCCGATAGGTACCATTTTTGCTTTGCCGTAGCGGCTAAAAATCTCACCATCGCCCGTTATAGTAAATAAACTATTTGTATAGCTGCTTCCTTTTTTATAAAAACCCCCAATCCAAGCAACTACACCTTTTTTCCGTACCGCAGCCACAAAAGAACTACGCATAATCTCATCTTGGAAAAAAGGCAACGCTCCTTCTGGGGTTAGTACAGCGTCTACACCTTCGTCTGCTAGTTTTAGATATCCAGTGGTGTAGCCTTCAATGGCGCGACGAAAGCCCTCTGGATACAGCTTGATTTCGTTAGGAACATTACCTTGAACAATGCCTACTTTCAAGGCAGCTTCTGGTGGTTGGGCAAGAGGACTGCTGTATAAACTAAAACCAATAAGGTGAAGAGTGATAACTAGTGCTGCAGCGGTTGATAAATAAACCAACCGCACAGAGCGAGTTTCTGGTGTGGATTTTCCTCCCGAAAAATTCGCGGTGGGCGCAGAGGACACAGAGGATATCTCTGTGCTTTCTGTGCCTCTATGGTTTATTAAAGCTTCAGCAATCAAACCGTTAACTGCGACAATAGACGCTGTCACCGCGCTAGGTCCAGAAAGTTGACCGAGGTGTAGGATTACAAGATTATGCGGGCTTTGAGTGTAAGAAAGAGAACTCCACCACAAAGGTCCAGCACTCCAAAGAGCTTCTAACCCACACCATAAAGCCGTACCAATGAGGACGCGAACAAACCCATTTTGGATGGAACGGGAAATAACTCGCATTCCCATTGCCCAACTTGCAACTAATGCAGCTCCCCAAAGGGTAATGAACACCCAGCAAAAAAGGGCGATCGCTAAACTCGCCAACCAAGGAACACCCATCCACGTCATAGGGTGAACCCCGGTAATCCAGAATAAAGCGATACCGTGATATCCGATACCCCAGGCGAGGGGGAGGAGGAGAAAAGCAGGGGGAGATGGGTGGTTTCGTCGTGCAGAACGAATAACTAATAGCCAGAGGGGAGCTAGGGAAAACCACGCGAAGAACCATACACCATAGGGTGCAACGGTCAGCCCCATCAAAATTCCACTGAATAGAGCAATCAGGTAAGGGAATAAAAGAGTCAATTTCTTCCCTTGCTTTCCCTGCTGCCCTTGCTCCCCTTGCCTTTTACTCTTCCTCTGTTGCATCAGCACTATCGGGGGGAACGATCGCGACTCCCGTGATCACATCATCTTCATCAAGGCGCTGCACTCGCACTCCTGTTGCCGATCGCGATTGGACAGATATCGCATTCACAGCCTGACGGATGATAATACCGCGACTGGTCACCATCATAATTTCATCGTCACTGTTGACAATGTGCAAGGTTGCCAGTTGGTCTTTGATTTTGCGATTTTTAAATTTGGTTGCCGTTAAACCCTGACCGGCGCGATTTTGCAGACGGAACTGGGCAACTGGTACACGCTTGCCGTATCCTCCCATTGTAATTACTAACACCCAGGGTCCCGTACTGCCGTTACCTGGGACTTCTGTGGGTTCTTCATTTTCTGTCTCTTCTGTTTCGATTTCCTCGATTTCAGTTTCTGTATCTGTTGTGTCTGTATTTAAAGTTTCAAGAATAGCTGCTGGGAGAATATCCATTCCCACAAGTTCATCTCCATTCTTGAGTTTCATAGATTTCACGCCACGAGTTGCCCGTCCCAAGGGACGCAGTTGTTCGTGGGTGCATCTAAAGTGAATTGCTATACCTTGACGAGAACCAATAATGACGCTGTCTTCGACTCTGGCACGTCGTACCCAGCGGAGTTGGTCGCCTTCTTCCAAGGAAATCGCAATCAAACCGTTGGCGCGAATGTTGCTAAACGCCGCCAACTCAGTTTTTTTGATATTCCCGCCCTTGGTGAGCATGACCAAATATTCATCGCTGCTAAACTCGCTTACAGGGACAATCGAGGTGATTTTCTCCTCTTTGGGAATGGGCAGCATTTGGACAATTGGTGTTCCACGACTGGTGCGTGAACTCACAGGGATTTGATACGCTTTTAGGCAGTAAACAACACCTCGTTCGCTAAAGAAGAGAACGCTGTCATGGTCGCAGCAAGTCAGGAAATGCTCAACGCCATCATCCTCTTTCATCTTGGCGGCTGCTTTGCCTCTGGTGGCACGGCTTTGTGCTTCAAAGGTATTTACTGCCATCCGTTTGATGTAACCTTGCTCAGTCAGCAAAATAAGGACTTTTTCATTAGCAATGAGGTCACGCTCATCAATTTCTCCTTCCAGCGGTGAAATGACCGTGCGACGAGGTGTAGCATGTTTCTCTTTGAGTTGCGTGACTTCGTTTTCAATGATTTCTAAAATCCGCTCTCGCCGTGCCAAGATATCCTGCAAGTCAGCAATGATTGCTTGTAATTGTTCATGTTCTTGGCGGATTTTGTCTGCTTCTAGGGCTGTTAAACGTCGCAGTTGCATTTGCAATATTGCATCTGCTTGTGCTTCTGAAAGCCCGTAGGTTGTCATTAACTCGCCTTTGGCTGTCGGTGCATCTGGTGCATGGCGAATTAAATTAATAATCTGATCTAGGTGTGCTAGAGCAATTAATAAGCCTTGCAGTATGTGGTCGCGTTCTTCGGCTTTGCGCAGTTCGTAACGAGTGCGTCTAGTAATTGCTTCGATGCGAAAGTCCAAGAAGACTTGCAAAAATTGCTTCAGGGCGAGTATCTGGGGTTCGCCGTTCACCAGCGCCAGCATATTTGCCCCAAAGTTCGCTTGTAGCGGCGTTTGCTTGTAGAGGTTGTTGAGTACGACACGGGGATAAGCATCACGCTTGAGTTCTATGACAATTCGCATCCCATCGCGATCGCTTTCATCCCGGATATCAGCAATTCCCTCAATCCGCTTTTCGTTCACCATCTCGGCGATTTTTTCAATCAACGCCGCCTTATTGGTTTGGTAGGGCAGTTCAGTGATGATAATCGCTTCTCTATCAGGGCGTCCACGCTGTTCAATTGTTTCAATTGAAGCGACACCGCGCATGGTGATGGAACCGCGTCCAGTGGTGTAAGCTTCTTTAATTGCCCCTGTCCCCAGAATCTGACCTCCTGTTGGAAAGTCAGGACCGTGGATATACTGCATCAACTGAGTATCAGTTATTTCTGGATTTTGAATCAGTGCTACCAACCCATCAATCAATTCACCCAAGTTATGGGGCGGGATATTGGTTGCCATGCCCACAGCAATACCGGAGGAACCATTGAGCAGCAACTGCGGGACACGTGCTGGTAGGACTGTTGGTTCTTGCTGGGAAGCGTCAAAGTTATCAACAAAATCAACCGTTTCTGATTCGATATCTTGCAGCAGGGAATCGCTGGTTAAAGCTTGTAAGCGGCATTCTGTGTATCGCATTGCCGCTGGTGGATCGTTGTCCACGGAACCAAAGTTTCCATGCCCTTCAATAAGGGGTGCTCTCATGGAAAAATCCTGCGCCATCCGCACCAAAGCGTCATAGACTGCTGTATCGCCGTGGGGGTGATATTTACCCAACACTTCCCCTACCACACGAGCGCACTTACGAAAGGGGCGATCAGCACTCAACCCGAGTTCATGCATTGCGTAGAGAATGCGACGATGCACAGGTTTCAGACCATCCCTGGCGTCTGGCAGTGCCCGACCCACAATTACGCTCATCGCGTATTCCAAATATGACCGGGACATCTCATTCCGCAGATCTGTCGGGATAATCCTCTCCTGAGAGGTTGTCATAACCCAAAAAACTCCAAAAATTGCAAATTTTAGCCTTTATGCTGAGAAAAAAGCAAAATTGTTCCCAATTATTGCTGAAT
This sequence comes from Nostocales cyanobacterium HT-58-2, assembly GCA_002163975.1. Taxonomy (GTDB): domain Bacteria; phylum Cyanobacteriota; class Cyanobacteriia; order Cyanobacteriales; family Nostocaceae; genus HT-58-2. The sequence continues at coordinate 3,184,504 of CP019636.1, forward strand.
ATCTGCTATAATCTGATACAATTCTAGCATATATTGCTGTTTTCTGCCTTGTACAGCAAGCCAGAAACAGTCAAAAGCATACAGTTATTAAATAAATAACTGATAGCTAATAACAGAATTACTAATGGTCGATAACTGCTTCTTGTCCAGACTTAAGTTGAGATTCAATAAAGGGAGCCTTGGGGGCCAGAAAAAATCCAATTAAACTGGCAAACAAGATTGGAGTAAAAGGGCTGAAGTTGGTCAATTTTGACAGCAGCAAAGTCGTACTGATGGGTGTGCGCGTTACAGATGTATTGATAGCCGCCATCGTACAAATCATCGCAAGCGTCGGATTCATTCCAGGAATGCAAGCTGCTACAGCTTTACCCAAACAAGCACCAGTGAAAAAGAGGGGAATAATAAATCCACCGCGCCATCCACCAGTAACAGTCATGCTGATGGCAGCCATTTTAGCCAAAGCAAGCCCAAACAAGAAAACCACAGGAAAGCTTTGGTTGACGAGTTCATCTAACTCTTCATGCCCAAAATAACGCGTTAAAGGCAACACACTGGCTAAAATGCCCAGCCCAAGACCCGCAGTGGTTGTGCGTAGATAGATTGGTCCAGGAATTAAGGCAAAAACGCGATCGCATCCGCGAAAAATCCCCATGAAAATCCATCCTGCGCCGACCCCGACTATCCCAAAGAGGATGGCTACGGCAAAATCATCGATGCTATCTAGGCTGTACTGAGGGAAATGCCAGGTGGGTGCAATCCCCAAGCGTGTAATAGCTGCAAAGACAAGATAACTGGCGCAACTCGAGACAATGGCTGGCATAAGGGCTTCGTAATACTCCACAATATGCTGGTGGTGCAAAATCTCTAAGGCGAACATTGCACCACCCAGGGGTGCACCAAACAAAGCAGTAAAGCCCGCAGCCATCGCCGCTAGACTCATGGATCTTACGTCTTCACCTTGGAGTCTTAATCGGTCAGCCACCCAAGTGCCAAATGAACCTGTCACCTGTACCAGTGGTGCTTCTGGTCCAGCACTACCGCCCGCTGATATGCTAACCAGCGAAGCAAGAATCATTGAGGGATTTTTGCGAGCATCCAGACGTCCGCTGCGAAAATGGATATTATCAACAATGACGCCGATTTCACCAGGATTCCCAAGCAAATGAATCACCAGACCAATAACTAAACCAGCCAATGGCATCACGAACAAAAGACTCAAACCCTGAAATCTTTGGAGTCCATGAATCATCAGTTCTAGGACATTCCAGTACAGCCCAGCAAATAAACCACAAAAAGTTCCTACAACAGCCCAGCGTAAAACCCAGCGTGAAATCATGAAAGGATTACGCCTTGCTAGTCCAAAAAGCTGAGAGAAAGTCCAACGTTGAGTTTGCTCAGTACGAGGGCGCCTGTTTGGTAGCACGACTTAATTTCCTGTATAAGTGAAACGAAAAATACAAAATTTCTACTGTTTCTATGCTAAACCTTAGTCACAACGAAGAGACATGGGAGCAGGTGTAGGTTGTGTAGCCTACGGTTATGGTTACACCATCGCGAACACCCACGGCAGAGACACCAATAAGAAATCAGCAAACAAATAGCCTTTCATGATGAGAAGATTATCAAAATCATGCTGAAAACTGTAATCGTTGAACGAAAAGTATTCTCCTACAAAAGGGTTACAAAAAGAAAATTGCTCTTTGACGTGTAGACTTATTGTATGGACTGACTCAAGACATTGTGAATAGCGTAAGCTAAATCATAGATATTGTATGGCTTCCGCAAAAACGCATCGACACCAGCATTAGCAGCTTCCACGAATTGGTCATCTCTGGCAATGCCGCTAATAGCAATAATCTTGATTTTTGGATTCATTTCTTGCAAAATCCGAATGGCTGTTAACCCATCCAGTGACGGCATCATCATATCCATTAATACCAAACTAATTTTCTCTTGATGTTGAGCATATAGTGCGATCGCCTCAATTCCATTACTAGCAGTTAAAACTTTGTAATTGTAATCTTCTAAGGAAGTTTTGGTAATTTCTAAAATGGCGGCTTCATCATCTACGACTAAAATTAACTCTCCTTTACCAACAGGCAAATCGAAATTTTTTGCTTGCTGTTTTTCTCTGTCTTCGACAGCTGGTAAGAATACCTGAAATTGACTACCTTTTCCTACTTCACTATGAACGTTAACAAAACCGCCGTGGTTTTTGACAATGCCAATCACAGTTGACAGACCTAGCCCTGTACCTTGACTTGATTCCTTAGTAGTGAAAAAAGGTTCAAAAATTCGTTCTAAAACTAATGGCGGAATGCCAAATCCAGTATCTGAAATAGTAATGACCACATAGGGACCTATCTGAGCATCTAAATTCATCCTGGCAAAGTTTTGATCTACAAGCAGATTTTCTGCAGAAATAGATAAGTTACCACCATCAGGCATAGCATCACGAGCATTAACACATAGATTCATCAACACCTGATGTATTTGTGTCGGTTCTGCCTTGATAGTCCAAAGCTCTTGAGTAGGTAAATGCTTACTAATTTTGATAGACTTTGGAAACGTGCTATTAAGAATTTGCTCAACTTCCAATAGCAAAGGTTCTATTTGTAAAGTCACGCCCCTGCTTTCGGAGCCGCGCGCAAAGGTCAAAATTTGTTTGACCAAATCAGCCGCACGTTTAGAGTTATCCTCCAGAATCTTCAGTATTTGCTGATGACGTGTATCAAGATGAGGAGGCTTGAGCGCCAACATTTGAATAGAGGACATGATGGGTGTCAAGATATTATTGAGGTCATGGGCAATACCACTGGCCAGGGTTCCCAGGCTTTCCATCCGTTGAGCGCGGAGAAATTGGGTTTGCAGTTGTTTTTTTTCGGTGATGTCTGTATCAACAGTCAGAATCGATTTAGGTTGCCGTAATTCATCAAGCATCAGAGTCCAACGGCTTTCTACGATGATTTCTTTACCAGATTTCGTTACCTTCTTTAACTCACCCTGCCATGAGCCATGCCCCATGACATTTTGCCGGGCTAATTCCACTTGTGATGAAATTTCTTTGTACAAAATTTCGTCAGCATTTTTTCCTATAGCCTCATGAACTTGCCAACCGTATAAACGCTCCGCAGCTTGGTTCCAAAATAAAATTTGGCTGTGCAAATCTCTAACCACAATTGCATCGGTCGCAATATCAAGTAGGGCTGCTTGTTCGCGGATTTTCTGTTCTGCCTGTTTGCGTTCCTTGAGGTCCGCTCGTACCTGCTCGTACAATTCCGATTGCTGAATAGCAATACCTACTTGCGTCGCTAATTGTTGTAGCAAATCAATTTCCCTGGACTGCCATTGTCTTGATGTTGAACATTGGCTGGCAACTAATAGCCCCCATAACTTTTCTCTCTGCAAGATGGGAACTACCAAGTTTGCTTTGACTTGGAATTGAGACAGTAAATTACGGTGACATTGCGTTAGGTCTTCTGTATAAATATCTGCTATCACTTGGAAACCCCCCTGTCTGTATTTCTCTCCACGAGTTTCCATGAAGTAATCATCTTTAACTTGGACATTCAACACAGCAGTCCAATCATTCCCGACAGATTCCACCACGACAGACCCACTGTAGTCTTCTTCAAAACGATAAATTAATACTCGGTCTGCGTGGAGAAACTGACGTACTTCAGCTACAGTAGTGTTCAAAACTTCATTGAGATGCAAACTCTGACGAATGCGTATTGCAATAGCCATTACCAATCGCTGTTGTTCAATTTGCTGTTGCAGTGCTTCTTGTGTCTGTTGAGAAACATTTATTAAAGACTTTTGATCATACTTCTCATTATTCATAGGTAATGTATTGACCTAATCTGATTATTAATATCTTGAATCTAGTTGGAAAATATATTCTTTTCAAAGATTAAGGTTAGCAGAAACAATTTTTAACTTAACTTTAACAAATCGTATGGGCTGATTGAAATTGAAAATATATTAGACCTTTTGCAAAAGTACCTTTTGCAAGAGGTAGGCAACAGGCAAGAGGAAAAACTTGGGACTGTTAAGAGTTCAGCGTTCCCTGTTCCCGACTTCTGAAAGAAGTCTATTGAAATACGCGGCGAGTTCCATCGTGTCTGCCTGTAGACGAGGTGCTGCGGGCAGTCTGGGTTGAGATGGGAAGTTTTTGGAGCGCAAATGTTAGCATAAGTGGAACGGAACACAGCAAGTTAAGCCTCAAGATAGTGTGTGCCTCACAACTGGAGAGTTTAAGCTGAGGCGTGTAAGGTTTGGGAAATAATCATGTACAGCGATGAAACAACTCCTAATCAAGCCGAAAAGACAAATCCACAAGGCGATGAATCACAATTAAGCCCAGAGATGCGTGACAGAATTAAGCATCCTCCAAAAATGGATGATGTGCTACTGGGTCTATCACCGGAAGAACGTAAGAACAACCAAGCTGTCGTACCGGAAATGCTGGATGAACCAAGTGATGAAATTATTGGGTTCACTAGAGAGTAGTAAGGATAGAATTTCAAGTAATAGACTTCACTACCTGGCGACTAGAAGTCGCGGCTATACAGACAAAGTCCTTTCGGGTGACGCTCAGGAGCGTCGCTACCGCTATGAAGAGCGTTGTCTCATCGCTTGCTATGGACTGGAAGCAATATAGTTGAACTTGCCCAAGCAGGTTTTGTTAGGTGTAGCTTTGACTTGCAGTCTGAGGGCATTTTTACGAAGTCTAGTATCCCACTGCTACCCTTTTTTGCCCTATGCTGCCAGTCATTTATTCTGATGAGTTTCTCGATCATAAGACAGGGTCTTTCCATCCAGAAAAACCAGAACGCCTAACGGCGATCGCCACCGCCCTCAAACAAGCTCAGTTTGCACAACAGATTGAATGGCGCTTACCCACTCCACCAGAACAGCGCCCCTTGCAATCTGTGTTGGAACAAGCACACACCCAGCAATACATTAAGAAAGTTCAAAAAATTGCTCAAACTGGCGGCGGTTATTTGGATGGAGATACGCCTGTTTCCCCGCGCAGTTATGATGTTGCTTTGTTGGCGGTGAGTGCTTGGTTAGATGGGGTTGATGCTGTGTTAGCAACTGGCAAACCAGCTTTTGTCCTGGCGCGTCCACCAGGACATCATGCTGAAAGTGATGCGGGTATGGGATTTTGCTTGTTTTCCAATGCTGCTATTGCTGCTTTATACGCCTTGCAACAACCAGGAATTAACCGCGTTGCCATCCTTGACTGGGACGTACATCATGGGAATGGAACCCAGGCGATCGTAGAAACTCACAGAGCAATTGCTTACTGTTCTTTGCATCAGTCCCCTTGTTATCCGGGGACTGGACATCATACAGAACGAGGTTTGCATAACAATGTATTAAATTTGCCGTTTCCTCCAGGTAGTGATATCCAAATATACCGACCAGTTTTTGAAAAAAAGGTCATCCCCTTTTTATCCAATTTTCAACCGGATCTACTGATTGTTAGCGCTGGTTACGACGCCAACGCTGATGACCCTTTAGCAAGTATAAATTTACAACCACAAGACTATGGTTTATTCACAGATTATTGTCTAGGAATAACTCAAAAAATTCTGTTTGGTTTAGAAGGCGGTTACGATTTTGACGCACTTTCCCAATCAGTTGTAGCAACAATTGAACGCTGCATCGCCTGAGTCGTCAGGGAAGAACCAGGGGAGCAGGGAGTTAACCGTCCACGAACTCTTGTTCTCGCCTGCTCCCTTACTTGTCCTCCCCTACCTCTTCGATTTTTCTATAACATTAAGATGATCTCTCATCTGATTCTTGAGAACTATCGTCGCGAGTCACAACCCCGCAAGCTAATCGTCCCCCACCTGCTTCTGCTGCCGTCCCGCCAGCTTTTTGTTGATCCGTTAACTGGTGAATGATGATTGCACTACCATTGTCGTCAAACAAGGTGACGGGACTTTCACTTAAACTCACTCGACTGGTCAGTGCTTTGTACTTTGCGTAACCGTGTTCATCCACTACTAAGTTTGGTAAGTCACCTAAATGGTACGGATGGTTTGCCTCTACAGGCACTTCCGAACCAAAAGGACCAGGGTCAAAGTGCCCACCAGTGGTACTAAAAGCAGGTTGAGCACCGGGTTCGCATACACCTACAGCATGAATGTGAAGTCCGTGCAGACCGGGAGTCAATGTTGCCGGATCGCCTTGAACTGTGCCTTCAATCTTCACTAACCCATTCTCTTTCTGCGTCAAGATGAGGGTGCCAGTAATATCTGCACCCACCAGATCGACTCGTGCTCCAAGCGAACTCTGTGCCAAGCTTCGTTGCCCAAATGCAAGCCCGCAAACTAGGACTAAGCAAAGGGTCATTCCAAAGAGAAACAAAGATTTTCGCTGCAAAAAGTTGATCATTATGATCTCCTACGGTTATCAACAACAATTTGAGATAGATTATTCTACATTCCGTAGGTGTCTTGTTTAGTAAAGAGTATTTTATAACTTAGTACTTATTCATAATCATAATCCTTATTGCGATCGCAATATTCAATTGCAATCCATCACTATTGATGCGTCAGACCTTGAGATTCCTGATTTGTCATGAAATCTTTGTACTCAGTAGTAGTGAGTTGTTGATTTTCATAGGTATCTTCATACGAGACACCTAGCAACTTTTTCTGAAGAAATTTTTCTATGTAGAGGAACCATGCGCCGGAAATTTCACCACATCCGAGCCCTTGCTATGGGGTTATTATGCTGCACCCTCATTTGTTTTTTCACTTTGCTCACAGACCAGTTTGCAACAGCATCCACGAACTTCACACCTCCTCGCGATGCACGTGTCCTCAATGTTCGTGATTTTGGTGCTACCCCAAATGACAGCACTGATGATACTGCGGCAATTCAAAAAGCAATAGTCAAGGCGATTAATCGGCAAACTCGTTATGGTTCTCCTCCATTCATTTTTATACCTAAAGGAACCTATCTTATAAGTGACACACTTTCAAGCCGTATAAAGCAAGGAGGGTGGAGTGATGGCTGGCGTGCTGGGATGATTCTCATGGGAGAATCTCGTACTCAGACAATTTTAAAACTCAAGAATAATCTTCCTGCTTTTTCAAATCCATCAAATCCAAAGCCTGTGATCATGACAGGTTCAGAAAAAAATACTGACCCAAAAAATAGTAACTCAAATCCCTCTGGTTCGGGTAACGAAGCATTTCGTCAATCTATATACCACCTGACAATTGATGTAGGGACCGGAAACGATGGTGCTGTGGGTATCGACTACCTTGCAAATAACCGAGGAGCAATCGAAGACGTCACAATTAACTCCTCAAGTACCAAAGGGATTGCAGGTATATCTATGCAACGCTTTGGACCAGGTCCTGCGCTGATAAAAAATGTCTCTATCAATGGGTTCAATTACGGGATTAGCATTGGAAACTTCGAGTACCACATGACATTAGAAAATATCTCCCTCAGACAACAGCGCATTGCCGGTATAGAGAATGATGTCAATACTCTAAGCATAAGAGCGTTAAAAAGCACCAACGACGTACCAGCCGTATCCGTAAAAAGCTCTCATGGCTTTGTGGTTCTGATTGACTCTATCCTCAAGGGAGGAACGAAAACAAGAAAAAACGGTATTGCTGTGCAAAGTGCTGGAAGATTATTTGTAAAAAATGTCAGTGTGAGCAATTACGCCACCGCAATAGAAGATACGAGCAAGGGAAAGAAAAATATCAAAGCTTCACTTATTCGTGAGTACACTTCGCTTCCACCTGTCAGCATCGTTCCAAGTCGAAAAACTTCTCTTAACCTTCCAGTGAAGGAAACACCTCTTTACGAAACAACAAAGCTCTCGGAGTGGGCAAATGTTGAAAAATTTGGTGCTTCAGCCTTTAATCAATCAAATGATGATGCTCCAGGAATTCAGGCTGCTATTGACTCTGGGAGGGCGGTGGTCTATCTTCCAAATGGCGGCTACTCAGTTGGTTCTACCATAATCCTGCGCAAAAATCTCAAAAAGCTCATAGGGATGCAGTCATCTATTGATCGCAAACCTAACTTCAAAGGTCCAATTTTTAGACTTGAAAATGGAACCAGTCCATTTGTGATTCTTGAACACCTGAGTATGGGTGGAGATATATCCCACTCTTCTAAAAGAACCCTTGTGATTCGCCACTGTGATTTTCCATCATACAGTAACACATCTCAGGGTACTGGTAATCTCTTCATTGAAGATGTTATTGGAAAACTCTTCATCCTCTATCCTCAAAGTGTTTGGGCACGTCAACTTAATACTGAATTTCAAAACCCAGAACTTCGTAACGTGGGTGGAAAAGTATGGATTCTTGGCATGAAGACTGAAGGTCCGCATACAGTGCTGGAAGCCTCTAAAGGAAGTCAAACGGAAATTCTTGGTGGAGCATTTCGTCCGAATCAAGATGCACCTGCCAATGTACCTGCTGTGATCATTCGTAACTCTAAAGTATCTCTTGCATACAGAATAACTGGCTCAAGTGGTCCAGATGTTTTCGAGTATCCACTTCACATTAAAGAAGAGCAAGTCAAAAGTGTGAAGGAACTGTCTTTAACGAAACTCTCGTCTATGGGCGTTGGTCAAACCGTTCCTCTGTTTAACAGCTCTCAATAGATATTAGTCTTGTGGTTACACTAAATTTTGCTGATAGTCAACAAGAGGCAGAGGAGCAGGGGGCAGGGAGCCGAGGAGAGGGAGTTAACGTCCATTAACTCTTGTTCTCCCCCTCTCCCTGCTCCCAAGCAAAGCGGGCTCCCTTGCTTCTTATGGTCAGACATCGCCTCTGGTCACACCTCTCAAAAATCAAACTTTATACTGGAAGAAGTAAGAGTATTTTTCGCTGCGAGGGAAGAGCGATGGCTCCAAATCCCACCATCATGCAAGCTGTGGAACAATTAGGTTACCGCGTCACAGTTGGAGACGTGGCAACCCAAGCAGGATTAAATGTTGCCCAGGCAAATCAAGGTTTATTATCCCTTGCTTCTGATGCTGGCGGACATTTGCAGGTTTCCGATACGGGTGATATTATTTACCTATTTCCAAAAAACTTCCGGTCAATTTTACGTAATAAGTATTTGCAATTACGGTTGCAGGAATGGTGGAAAAAGGTTTGGGGTGTTCTGTTTTACTTAATTCGGATTTCCTTTGGAATAGTCTTAATTGTTTCCATCGCCCTGATAACTATCACTATCATTTTAATCATTTCATCTGCCAATTCAGATCGCGATAGTGACAACAGAGGTGGCAATCTTAGTGGTGGCTTTTTCTATTTTCCAGATTTATTCTGGTATCTTAGCCCAGATTATGACACTCGTCAGAGGGAAAGACGGCGGGAGAAAAGCGATCTCAATTTCTTTGAAGCTGTATTTTCGTTTTTGTTCGGCGATGGTCATCCTAATACCAACTTAGAAGAACGCCGCTGGCAAGAAATTGCTACAGTTATTCGTAATAACCGAGGTGCAGTTGTCGCTGAGCAAATTGCGCCATATCTGGATGATATTGGAGAGGGTTCTGCAAGAGAATACGAAGACTATATGCTGCCCGTTCTTACTCGCTTCAATGGACAACCCAAGGTTAGTCCGCAAGGCGAGATTGTTTATTACTTCCCAGAGTTGCAGGTGAGTGCTCGCAAAAAATACCGTCAGCCTCTATCAACTTATTTGGAGGAATTTCCTTGGCGCTTTAGTGCGGCAAGTTCAGGACAAATTATGTTGAGTGCAGGTTTGGGTATTGTAAATTTTGTTGGTGCATTAGTGCTGGGGAGTTTGTTAACAGATGGTACGATCGCTGCTCAAGTGGGTGGACTAGTCGCCTTTGTGAATGGGATTTATTGGCTATTGTTAGCCTACGGAACAGGTTTTTTAGTTGTCCCGTTAGTCCGTTATTTCTGGATTCAATGGCGCAATAACAAAATTGCTGCACGTAACCGCGATCGCCTATCCCGCGCCAGACAACTGGCAAGTGCAGACTCGCAATTGCAGCAGAAAATAGCTTATGCCCAGCAGTTTGCCGCAGAAAAAGTCCTTAGTGATAAAGATTTAGTCTACTCAACTGAAACTGACTTATTAGAACAGGAAGTAGAACATTCTCAACAAATTGACGCCGAATGGCAAAGGCGACTGCAGCGAGGAAGCGGGGAATAAGGAATGAGGGAGATGGGAAAGCAAATGTACTATTATTTATCCTCATTCTCCTCATCCATCTCGGTTACTTCGGCGACTTCCTCACTTGAATAGGTGCTAAAGCAACACCTTTGTAATAGTAATTTAAAATTTGCAGGTGGTTGTATCCCCGCATTGCTAAATTATACGCTCCCCACTGACTCATGCCTAAAGCATGACCATAGCCAAGCCCTCTGAGTGTAAAACTTCCATTTCCATTACTAACGGTAAAGCGGGTGCTTTTTAGTTTGAGAGCTGTACGCACATCCTCACCCTTGAGCACTTTCTCGCCCTTGTCGCCCACAATTTTTAGGGCTTTGACACTTCCAAAACGCGATGTACTTTCAGGAATAATTTGCTTAACATTACCTACATCTGGAATTTGGGTGCTCACTTCCGCAGGGGAAAAAGATCTCACCCAGTTGCACTCGCTGATATTTTGGTCAAAGTCTGGAACCGCACGTAAGTATGGTTCTCTGCTTCCCCAAACATCTTCTGAGTCTTCGGTGTGTCCACCAGAACACGCGTGGAAGACGGAGAGAATAACCCTATTTCTGTAAGTCAGTACTTTTCCACTTGTGCCATCAACTGCGGCATAGGTGGTTGGAGATTCACTGTTGACGCCTTTATAAATTTGCCAGCGATCTGGTGTGGCACCTAAATCATAAATGGGATTATTTCGCTGTTTTTCCCGCTCATAAAGAGCATACGTACGAGCGGCGATCGCCTGAGCTTTTAAAGCTTCTAAAGGCCATCTAGAATCCATTTCGCCGCCGATGACGCTATAGAGATATTCTTCCAAATCAACCCAGTTAACAACAGATAAGCCTTTTTCTGATGGCACAACAAGAGTTCTGCCCCGATACCAGCGATCGCCAATATAAACGAATCCTTTACCTGTTGGTTCAATCCAAAATAAATTAGACTGCCATCTATCTAAAGCCACTCCACTAGGAACTGGTTGGGCATAGTATGCACTCATTGCTGGCAACTGTCCCAGAGTTCGACCGCTGCTATCCTTAACAACTGCAGTTGTAGAACTGCCGACTTTGACCTGATTGACGTCTTTTTCAATCGCCACGCGTAGGATGACAGATGCTTGGGCTGGGGCAACCAGAGCTATCCATACAAGAATACCAAGCCACCAATGGCGTCCTTTAAGGTGGGAAAATAAAGAGGCTAGGAACAGTTGGAACTTCATGCTGACAACAATATAGTTAGACTCGTTCGTGTACGTTTGACGCTCGCTTTTGCGATAGTTTCCCGTAAGATAGGATGTCAACTCCATCAAATGATAGATGAACTTCCACAGCCTAGCAAACAATATGTTGTGTGGCATCAGTCACTTTTGTTTGTGTGCTTCACCTGTTGACTCTCGTTTCTTTGAGAATTCGCTCATTTACTCGTTCCAAATTCCAAAAAAAAGGATATATGCCCCTGAAGTTTATTTATGTAACTATGGTGGAGTTTTGCTGCTGTGAAGTGTGAAAACCTCACAATCATCGACGAGACAGCACAGTGAACAAGTCTATTGAATTTGCATGAGCAACTTGGGTTAATTCTTTGGCAGAAGTGGTTTGGTTGAAATATCATCCAAGCCAATACTAGAAAGCAAATCCTGCCACTCTTGCTGAAGAGTCGTATCTTGGGGATTCTTTTGACGCAGTTGTGCCAGCGTTGTTAATGCTTCGTGCCATATTCCATAGCTGGCATAGATAGCAACTTGCTGTCTTGGCTGTGCTTGCTGGATCTGCTGAGCAATCGCCTGATTCAAATTCACTCGTTGTACGACTCCTTCTACATAAATGGGAGTTTGTTGTTTTTGGTTATTGCCTCGGAGAGACTCAGCTAAAGGGCGATCGCAGTATACATTCAAGAACCAGCGGTAGTTTTTACCTACAATCAGAGAGGGAATATTGGCAGGTAGAGAAACGCTCATCACTCCGGGTTCACTCGGTAGGGAAATATCTCTCTGATAGAGTGGATTGGAGTTCTCATCAAGCAGCACAAAATTAGCTGGGTAAGTAGAATCATTACCATAGGGTGTGTAAAACCAGAAAGTTGGGCGTTCTACTGTCGTCAATCCCCAGACATTCATTACTGAGATTGGTTGTTCGGTTAAAGGGACTATAGCAGTGAGTCCCGGATTAGCATATGGACACTGACCCCGTCTTGCTCCCCCATAACGACGACCTCCAGGTGGTTGTCCTGGTGGGAGTGGAGGGAGAACAAGGCGTAGAGGCTGCTTGCGAGAAGAGGTTGCTAAAGGTTTGGACTTGGGTGACGAGGAATTGGAGCTTTTAGTTACATTTTGTTGAGAAGACTGAGCGACAACACACGTTGCGATGTCCAGAAAACTGAAGCAGCCCAGAGTCACTGCTAAAACCAGTTTCATTGGTGGTGAAATCATGATAAATCACTACTAATTGTTGATTTTTAGAATTTACAAATTGACAAAAATATGATTAGATGCATAAGATTTACTTTTCGCTAGGGGTCTATGATAATAAATTGCTTTGTTAGCTAAAGGTGCATATTTTCCTCTATTTTGTACTAATTGTTATCGCGTTCAGACTAGATAAAAAAAGTGTGGAATTAGTGAGGAATTTGTAAAGATCTATTTGCAAAAGCGCTTTAAGGTTAGTTTTCTTTAATGCACATAACTTTCTATTTCTACAGTGCTTAAGTTCAAAGTGCTTAATTTCAAACTGTTAACTATTCTTAATAATTATTCTTAACAAAGAGTCATTTTAATTTTGAAACAATAACAACGCTACCCGTGCCCATGAGAGCCAAAGCTGAAGGTATAAACGGCACCCAATACGCTTGAATTAACAGGCTAAAGCAAAGTACCCAAAGAAATCCACAGGACAGACAAACGAAAAGTGCCAGTCTTGGGAGCAAGCGCACCCGCAAAGCAAGAACTCCTCCTACCAAAGACCAGCCCGAAATCCAGATAATCTCAGCCCACAACGACCAGACTTGCAGCAACGGACGTTTATCCAGTACAGTGCTGAGGAGTTGGCTCACCATGTGAGCTTGTACAATAACTCCTGGCATTTGTTTATCAAACTGGTTTTCGTATGGTGTAGCCCAATAGTCACGAGACTCACCTTTGGCGACAACACCAATCAGGACAATTCGGTCTTTAATCGCACTAGGATTAACCTGATCTGATAAAAGTTGTGTCAGTGTCACCTGTTCAGCAATATTCTGTGAGGAACGATAGTTGAGCAAAATTTGACCACCATTGGCGTCAATGGTCTGATATCCGCCAGTACGAGAGCCTAAATGAGGAAAAACAGTACTGCCAAGCTGCAAATTCCCCGTATTGGTAAACTTTGGTTGAATGCCTTTAGCAGCAAACAAATAACGTAATGCTAGCTGTGTACTGAACGCATACAAAGCAGGACACGGAGATATAGGTTCTGGCTTCATGAACAGAAGATTTCGCCGCACCACCCAATCAGGATCGTGAATAAAGTCGCTAAATCCCAGATGTTGTGTTGGAATTTCTGGTGGCGGTGCAATACCTTTGACTGGTGTGACAGTATCGCTATGCTTGCAAAGCCCAATCAAATTTTCAGTTTTCTCAAGACGAAGAATTAAATCTGGGTATTGCGCTTTAAAATCACGGTAGAGATCCAAGCCAATAGCGCGGGGTTGATGCTGGTGGAGTTTCTCCAAAAGTTTATTAAGCGATATGTCTGAGATGGACTTTCCATTGACATCCTCACCTTTTTGTCGTTGAGCTTCAATATCATCATCATCAATTGCTACTATAAGCAGGCGTGGATCAGGGAGTTCATGAAGGATGAGGGGACGTAAGCGCATCATCTGGTCAAAAACTTGAAGTTCAGTCGTTTGCAGCAGCCCCAAAAACCTCAGTCCACAAACTAGGGCAGTCATCATCACCGAGGACAACAATACAACAGCAAACCTGGGTGGTTGCACTGGGGGAGCAAGCGTAACTTCTCGTGGTTGCGGTTCAACCTTGCCCGTCATCTCCTGCCAAGTGGAAGGAACTTGTGCCAAGTTTTGGCAAATCATTGGTAACCAAGTCGCACAGGGAAACTTATCCTCAAGACCTTGCAACCGTTCTCTTGCTTCCCGCACTGCTTGGTAAAAGGATTCACCACCAGCAAACCCTTCTAAAAAATACTTCAAGAATTCCTGTGCAACCAAATCTGGAACAGGTTCGCGCATCACGATCATCTGCGGGATCTGCAAATCAGCGAGTTCTCGCGCTAGTCCCAATCCATCGCAGGAGTTGAAAATTGCCAGTTGTAACCCACGTTGTACAGCTTTTCTCAGGGCGTACCGTAATTCGCTAATTGTGAGACTATCAGTTTGATTGAGATAAATCCGCCCAGTACCATCTTTGCCATGACTTGAACTGTGTCCAGCAAAGAAAAGAATATCCCAGCTTTTGCCCCACAAAGAGTCTGTCAATTCCTTACGCTGAGGTTCTACCAAAAAAGTAACATCGGCATCAGTGAGCTGTTGGAGCAAAGCACGGTCAGCTGCAGTGTCAATTCCCTGACTATTACCAACAATTGCTAGGATATTTAGTTTTTCGTTGTATGTTTTATTTGAAGTAATTTTTTCATATCTTGGCGAGGCTAAGGCAAATTCAGCTTTAGGGTAGCGTTCCAGCAAGTCCCAATGATGCCAGGGCAAGAGTTGCAACTGAGGGTCTTCAGTTTGTAAAATGACCCGTACTTCATCCGTGGGTAACAATTTTTCTAGCCATTTTTCCCGGATGGGACGGAACTCCTCGCTTCGTAGCCAACTATTGAAGTGCGATCGCAAAATATGGGCGATGTTATCACAGTTTTGGGTGATGGATACATTTGTCACCTGTATCTTGTCAGCAGACAAACGATATGGTTTGTCTAAACTTCGATAGCTAGCCTGCCAGTGGCTATAGTAAAGTGGCATTTCTCCAGCCGCAGGTAATTTACCTGTGATTTCAGTTGAGGGTCGCTCACCTTCTTCACCAATCTGTAGTGTCACAGAGAATCCCTGCTCAAAGCTACCATCTGCAAATTTTAAAACCACTAACTTACTCATAAGTGCAAGGAGGAGTAGAAGGAGATCAGGCAGTAGAGGTCTGGCGAGGAAAGAAGCAGTTCTTGTGCAAGGGGTGTAGGGGGAGAAGAGAGTAGAGGAGCAGTTCTTGTGCAGGGGGAAAAGAGCTAACGTCCATTAACTCTTCTTCACCCGGTGGATCTCTCCTTCCCCTGCTCCCTTGCCCTCTTCACCCGGTGCATCTCTACCTCCCCTGCCTCCCCTGCTTCTTCTCTCTTCTCCTGGGCCTTTTTGTTGACTCTTGACCCTTAAGTTTTCATTAAATGACGAAGTGTTCTGTCACACAGCCATCATTTAGTGATACTCTAACGCTGAATTGCTCTTTGGGTTCACCTCTAAACTGTAATTGAAGATAGTTATCGGCACTTCTTGCTTGAGTTTCCAGAAAAACTTCTCCAGATTCATCTAACACTGTCAATTTTACTCCAGGTATAAGGTAACTTTGGTTACCAGTTGGGTGCAACTGGAGGCGAACGCCAGTTTGTTGGTCGGCTTTTGGTTGAATTTCGACAATAAGCATGACGGGTTGGTTGGCAATTTGGATTCCCAAATCAATCAACTTTGCTCGTCTGGTGAGTGCTGCTATTTGGTCGTCATTGTCCTGCTCAACAATATTACTATTACGAAAGGCGTAAGCTGGTCTAAGTTCAGGTTGATTCCACAAAGATTCCACTGTCTGCCAACCAATATCGAAGATACCAGCCAACCACTGGCTCAGATTCACTAAGGTCTTGACTGGGGTTTGTCGTAATTGTCCAAGGTATTCAATGAAATCTTCTAGGGATTGTAGTTGACTCAATGGTAATTCTTCAGTAGTGACATTGCGAACAAACCCTAGTAGCTTTGCTTCGTGAAGTGATTCATCTACTTGAACAACAATATAACCCACGCGGTCTTCCCAGGTTTCTGGAGGAATGTAACATATTTGCTCAGCAACACCCACAGGACGACACTCTAGACGACCGACTTCTGGTAACTCCAAGTCTGCTACATCTGTACACAAACGTACAACAGAGTTCCAACTATCACTTGTTGTTAGGTTGATGGGAATACCCATCATCTCCAAATAGTCCTTTACCACACACACTGAGAGCGTATTCAGCCGGACTTGTTCGGCTTTTTCAGCAGTGGACTGCTCTAAAGCAAACGCTCTTGCAGTTTTGCGAGCCGCCTGTGTAATAGGCAAGGTTAATGCAAAATCCTCTAGCTCAATGGTGGTACGCGTCATGGTTCAATCCCCGGTGAAGAATGCTGCTACATACTTATCGTGCCTAAACACGAAATTTATGCAAAACTTATTAGTCATTTTCAACTCCCTTTGGGAGAGGGAACAGGGAACGGGCAACAGAGGACAGTGACCAGTAAACAGTGACCAGTGACCAAAAATTGATAACTGGTAACTGGTAACTGGTAACTGATAACTGTTCCCTCTGAATCCTTCTCATAGCCAGTTACCAATTAAAACATAGGCAGACCAAAAGCTAGGAGAGCTATAGTTAGGATGTTTCAACAGTTGTAGCTGGGCAAAGCGAAGAGCTTGTGCTTTGGTAATGTTGGCATTCTTCAACTGTGTATAAAAGGCACCGACAAACTGTGCTGTTGATTCATCATCAATCTGCCATAAGGATGCTACAGTACTGCGTGCTCCCGCTTTTACAGCTGCCCCAGCTAGACCCAACGCTGCACGATTATCTCCTGCTGCTGTTTGGCAGGCACTTAAAACTAACAGTTGCACTGCTTCTGGTCTGGTTTCATCTCGGGTGCGGAGGATACTGTCGAAGTCTATGACGTTGATTGGACCATTGGCAGCCAAAATAAAAGTTTTATCAGCGCGGGAACTAAACTGACCGTGGGTTGCCAAATGTAAGATGTTAAAGGGAACAGCATTGACTTTGCTCTCTAAAGCTTGTCTAGTAAACTGCTGATCCAAAAGGCTAGTTGTTGATACTCCGGCTTGGGTTATCAGATCTAACTCTGTTTTAATCCCTGGCAATGGTGCAAATTGGCTATACCCAGGGGGGGGTTGAGTTAGCCCTGCGATGAGAGCATTGAGATCCTTTCGCACTAATGGTTTTGGATCTTGAAGTTGCAAACCCATACTCAGGGCGATCGCATATTTCTCCACCAAATATTTCTTGCCGTCATAAAGGGCTGAGGGCGGTATGTTGCGTAATGTCCCATCCAATACAAACACCAAGGTATTCACCCCTCTTGTTTGCAGTTCGGATTCAATAGGTTTTATTAACCAACTGTAAACCTGTTGTGACTGTGTTTGGAATGCCTTAATTGCAGACGGTTGAACAAGATTTTGCCGCAGTTCACCGACAATTTTTTCGACTTCTGCTTGACTAATTTTAGTGCTGTAGTGCCCTAAGGGTTGTTTGGGAATTTTGACGATGACTTGAAGTTCTTCAGGAAGAATAATTGGGTAAAGAATGGCAGCAGTGGGGTTATCTTTATCTACCACTTTGTCAATCAGCACTTTCTGACCTTGTATGCAAGCTTCCCGGAAGAAATTGTCTAATTCTGCTAATTGCAGTGCTTCTATCCGCTGACGAGCTTTTTCTAAAGTTTCTTCATCAGGTTGTTCTTGTTGCACTTGCAGTAGTAGTTCCACTGATTGCCGATAAACGGGTTCTACACTGTCTCGAAAAGAAAATTGCACATCTTGTTTCACTGCCACCAAATCACTACGCAGAGATTGGAGAGTATCAACAGCAGCGTCGTATGCCGCGATCGCTGCTTTGACATTGCCTTGTGCCTTTAGCAACCTTCCTAGTTGCCATTGCCACTGGTAAGCAATTTCTGGTGCATTGTTTGCCTGTGCCAATAATAACGCTTTTTCAGTGAGATTTTGTGCCTCCGACCACTGCCTAGTTTTTTCATATAAACCACCCAAACTTCCTAGAGCATATGCCTCTGCTTGCTTATCGCCTAAATTCTGGGCTTGTTGAACAGCGGTGGCGAGGAGTTGAGCGGGGGAGATTAGAGAGGAAAAATCAATGTTTTTTATTTCTCTGGCTGCTAATGTTCCAAGAAGATGGGCAAAGTTAATTCGAGCGTAAATAGCAGAACGACTGACGGGGAGTTTTTCGAGTTGGGATTGAATCACAGGTATCAGCGTTTGTGCTTGTGCTGATTGTTGAGCTTCAATAAGAAGATCTAAGTAATTGAGTTGCGCTTGGACTTTTGTCAGAAGTGAGGGCGAAACCTTAACTGTTTGTTGATAAAAGTCTATTGCTTGTTGTTTTTGCTGCTGTGTACGAGCATTATTTCCCAAACTAAAAAGACTTGCACCAATATCTGTTGGAGATTGCAAGCGTCGAGCAATTTCCAGACTTTGCTGTAGGGTATCTTGGGAATCTTTCAAATTACCCACTAGTTGGAGGATATCACCCAGCGATCGCAACCCCACTGTTTTTTCTAGGGAGTCTGGTTGTGATTGTAAAATTTTCTTGACATCGTCTAGTGTTTTTTCTGCACGACGATACAAGCCTTGGGTTTGCAATGCTTGTGCTTGATTGATACGCGATCGCACAACGCCAAGGCTATCACCAGTGTGAGTGTAAACCTTTTGAGCCTGCTCCCAAGTGAATAAAGCCTCCTCCACCTGTCCCGTCTCCAGTTGCAAACGACCTTGTATATCAAGGCTTTGAGCAAGAACGTGTAAATTGGACAGATGCGGAAAATGAGAAGAACTTTGCTCCCTCATCTTTCTTATCTCCCCTTTTCCCCTTCCCTCCTGCTGTTGATATCCTAAGATATCTAAGCTCTGTACGTGAAGCGAAGCTATCGCCTGGCGAATCGCCTGTTTTGCCTCAGTCCACGCACCAAGTTGCTGGTAAGCCAGGGAAAGATTACTGAGGGTTGCAGCAAGTCTGAGAGTATCGCCTTGCTTTTTGTATTGCTGAACTAATTGTTGCAATACCTGTACTGCTTCAGCATATCGTCCAGCATCGTACAGCATTTTCCCCTCTTGCTGTGCAGAGGAGATAGGAGGAGCAGTGAAAGGAGGAAGTTTTGCTAGTACTGGTGAACCAAGGACACACAACAAAACCGTCACAAAAGCTAAAACTAAGTAATACTGAATTGAATGGTGTCTTTTCATATACTAGCTTGTTAAAAAAGGTGTGAAGGAGTAGGGGAGAATAATTTGTGAATTTTAAATCTTGACTCTTGATTTTTGACTCTTGACTCTTGAACCTTAACTTATTAAAAAGGATTTGCAATAATCGAAAAGTACAAACCGTTTTCCTGCCATGTGTCTTTATCCCCAGGGATTGAAATTATTGGTATACCCCAGTCTAAGCGGGCGGTAAGGCGATCTGCTAGTTGTAGACGCAACCCTAAGCCCACAGATACAAGTGTATTCTTATCTAGATCAGAACTAGGGCTGGGTCTGCCAGAACGGTTCCAGCCTGTACCGACATCAAAGAAGGGAGTGACTTGTAAAAGGCTGTTGCGTTCCGAGAAGCGGACAATGGGAATTCGCACTTCGGCAGAAGCAAACAGACCGTTATCTGTGAGTAGAGCATCTTGGCGGTAGCCTCGGACACTTTCGAGACCACCTAAGCCAAATTGTTCAAACGGGACAAGCGGACGATCTGCGAACTGCACGTCTCCTCTAAGTAATATGAGGGTATCGCGAGCCAACAAGCGCACCCACTGTGCTTGTCCTCTCCAAGCAAAGAAACTGTTGGAATCAAAAGCATCAAGTCCCAAACTAAACTGAGAACGAAAGGCAAGAACTTGTTGGCTACTACGCTGCGTCCATTCTTGAAAAAAACGTACAGCGCTTACCCGGGTTTTTCCTTCGTCATCTGCACCAAATGCCGGAAAGGGAATCTTCTCACCGAGTGGGTTTAGACTGGCTTCGCTTTCGCGCCGAGTTGCAGTTAAACCCAAAGCCAATTCCTGAGTTGGGGATTGTATAATTGGCTGGCGTAGCGTGAGTTCATAGTAGAGAGAGTTTGATTGGATATCAAGAACATTGAAAGGTCTTTCAATAACATTGCTATCAGAAATACCAAAGCTAAAGCTAGCAGTACCATTGCGGGCATTAAAGGGCACAGAGTAGCTGAAATCGAAGGCATTACTCCCATCAGTATTTGTATAAGCAGCAGTGACGCCATCACCCCATCCAAAGACATTGGCTTCGCTGAGCTGAATTTGGCGGCGAAAACTCCCTACAGCTGGAGAGCGTCCATTATCTAAGGCGATCTGTAGGTTAAAAGTATCTGCCTCCTTAATTCGTACTTCTAGTAAACTCACCCCTGGACGCGAACCTGCGGATAATTCTGCTGAAAGGTTGTCAATAAGGGGATTGAGTTGCAAAAGTTGCAATGCTTCCAGCAGGCGATCGCGATTTAAGGGTTTGCCTGTGGCTATGGCAAGGCGACTCCGCACATATCCAGGATTCAATCTGCGTGTACCTGATACTTTAATGTCTTCTAATTTCCCCTCAATGACTCGGATTTCTACAGTCCCTCCCTGAAGTTTCTGCGTTGGGATAAAGGCTCCAGAGGTGATGTATCCCTTGCTAACATATAGTTGCGTGATTTTTGTTCGCACCTCGAATAATTCTGCGAGTGTAATCAGGCGGTTGGTATAAGGTTCAGTGATTTTGGCAAACTCTTCAGGACTAAAGACTGTACTGCCTGTGACTTCAAATTTTTTAACAGTGATAGTTTGAGGAACTTCACCAGAAGGTGGTTGGTCAGGCTCAGGAGGTGTTGTTGTGGTAGGTGGTGCAAGTAACTCCTCTGGTGGTGGTAAGCGGGTGGGTGGAATCTGTTCCGGTAATGTCTGATCAGAGGGGGGTTGATTCTCCCGTCGCGGAGTGGATTGGGCGCTTGGGATTTGAGCGCGTTGGTCATTTGACGTTTGCGTTGTCTTGGCGACTTGTGCTTGTAGTGGTTTTACTGTCATTGTGCTGATCAGTGCTACTAAGCTCAAGCAATGCCAGTATTGATAGAAACCTGTTTTTTGGCAAAGTTTACTGGGCATGACACGAGACGAGTGAGCAGGGATAAGAAATCAAATTTACTGTCGGTGCTAAAACAATAAGGATGAGCTCACTGTTAGCATCGACAATCTATACTTTACGCTTCGATAATTTTATGGGAATCCGGGTTTTTGGGCAAAAAAATGAAATGATTATCGTTTTTGTCACGAATCTCGAGAAACTGCCCGATTTTTCATTCATTTTCACAATTTTCTACTTCTGTATGACTCTCGCTACTCAAACTTTCACGCGTTCAAAAACATTTTTTATTTTGAATTTTGAATGCGTAAATTTTGAATGAAGCGGAGGGGTGCTCTTTTGTCCTCATCGACGAACACTGTTCTCAACAGCTATAGCTACTGTTGCAAATTTTTTATAATTTTAAGGTGATTAAATTCATCAAATAATGTGTACAACCGTCTCCTATTTTTGTGACTTGATATAAGTGGATTTTTACTTCTTTCTCACTGAATCATGGGTTATTCAGCTCACTTATGTTTCAGACGGTTAAGAAAGATAACTACCCCATTTTTAGAACAGTAAATTAACACATAAACTACAGATAAAAAGAGCCTCTATCAGGTTCTATCAATATTTTTATGTTCTTTAAAAGAGACTGTCGTGCAATTTTAGATATTAAATTCATCTAACATTTAACTCCTGGTTCAAGGAATTTGTCTTCCTCATCTTGTCAATCAAGTTGTTCTTATCATGGCAGTCTTCAGTAGAGCCGATTTCAAAAGTACCGTAGCAATCCATTCTGATTAACCTTCAACACCTTGCTTGGAGTTCGTCTGAGATACACTCAAATTTGTTACAGTCTTTTTTTACTGCTGTGCAAACCTCTATAGATTGATCTGCTATGTGTGAGGCGATTACGCCAATATTTACAAAAGTTAAAAAAGATTTTTCTAAAATAATTATTTTTGCATTGTTCATGATTTGCTAGTTTTGCAGCTTTATTTCGCGTTAAAATTATTACCCTGGCTTGGTTTACTCGCAAATTTTTTGCCTAATTATGGTTCATTACACTCTTGCTCAAAGCCCAGAAATCATCCTCTCCGTTCCTGGTAAAGATTCAGCCAAAGCCCGGGAAAAAGCAATGGATCAGTTGATGAAACTGATGGATGAAGGGAAGTTACCCACAGAACTAGAAGATGGATTTGGTCCTCAACAACTCATAGAAGTTAAAGAAACATCAACAGACACCGCTAGCGATGAGGACGCCATTACACAAGCTGTCCAAGTTTTGAGCAACCTAGCTACGCTTAAGTTGAAGGTGCAGGAATCACGCGACGAGGCGTTGAAAGTTCGCAAAGCGGTTGACGTCTTATTTTCAGATCAGTCTGTCTCTGAGGAGGAAATTACTCGCTTAAAGGAAGGTTTTAAAGTTCTCAAAAATTATGCCCAAACTAATCTGCGTTATCAAGAAGCTAGAGCAAAAGCAGAACAGGCTCGACAAGTTCTAGATCAGGCTTTGAAATCTCCTGATAAATAGCTTGATCTGTTGATCGAGGTTAATTGCTAATCGCTTGCTTCTACATATATAGCAATCTTAAATGATTTGTGAAATCTTTCATTCAGGCTGTCATTGGTCCTTTGTCCTTAACGAATACTTGTACAAATGACTCTAAATTCACTGTAACCAGTAGTCTGACCTGATTGAGCATAGGACTTACAGATTGACAGAACATAGGTTCTGTCAATTCACACTCATTGTCTATATCAAGTATTTCAGAATGAGAAAAATGTGGGTAATGATTAAGCTTCTGAGAACAAAAAATCTTAATTAAGGTGAGTTGTTGAACGACGAGCCTATTCGTCACGCACTCAAGATTGTGATCTGGGGTAAGTGGCTGCACTACAATTCTTCATCGGCAACTCCTGGTCGCCGCTGGCCTGCCCGTCTTGCTGATTTTAATGCCCCTAACCAATACCAGGGCGACAACTCAGCGCTGGTGATGGGTTCCTTGCTAGCAATTCCACCCAATGTCACAGTAGAGAGCCTGGGACTAACCACCAAAGCAGGCAAGAAAATTTTCCAAGCAATGCAAGACTACAGTGCTTACGTTGTTGACGATTCCGGTTGGGACTACAATTACCTCTGCCTTGAGCGGAGTGCTGAGCTGGAGTACCAGGAAGCCACCGGGCATGAAATTCATGGAGATGCAGCGCTCCAAGCTGATTTCGCCAAAATCATTGCTGCTGTCAAGGTTGTGGACAATAACGAACCAAATAGCATGGGTGGAGGTGGCACACCACGCCAACCTTTAGCACCACCAATTAAGAATTAGAGCACTCTTACGGCTACAATCTGTATAATTCTTGCTATGTATTGGGTAGACACCCTTATGGGTGTCCATACCAATATATATGAGAGTGGCAGATGGTTATGAAGCTGACCCAGTAATTTTTGCTCTCGTTCTCAAGGAGTTTCTTCAACAGAGGTAGATAGATGCTCTATGTTATGGCAAATAGAGCGCTCTAATCTAAGGAGAAGATCAAACAAATAAATTCTTTGAGTTGGCTACATATTGTGTTTCTTTTATCCATCTTGAACTTCTGGAGCCACTATTTAGAGTTGTGACTTAATTTCATACCTAGGAGGGATACTTAGGATTTAAAGATATAAACATTTAGTACAAGGCATTAGTGTAAGGTGATCGCTATACTCAATTGTGATGTTCGTCTGGCAAAGGTTATGGCAGAACCAATTCGTATTCTTTTGCAGACTACGATTCCCACAAATGAGGACGACTGGAGCATTTTTCGTTTTTCGATGTTACAGGATTATTTGGCAACTCTGAAAGACGAAGCTGGAAATTCCTTGTTTGAAGTTACAGGACGGGATTACGAATCAAATACAGAGGATAATGACCCAGTTTTGAGTACTCTTGATAAATCAGATTTTGATGAACTGTGGTTATTTGGCATAGATGTCGGTGATACTTTAACTGAAAAGGATATTGCTGGAATTAATGCTTTTCGGCTTCGCGGCGGCGGTATACTGACGACACGCGATCACCAGGATGTGGGCTGTTCGCTATGTGGTGTGGTTGACATTGGCAAGGTCCACTATTTCCACAGTAGAAACCCCAACCCTGATGAATCTTGCAGGTGTCGAGATGACCCGTACACTATTAGTATTTCCTGGCCTAACTATCATTCTGGTCGCAACGGCGACTATCAAAAACTTATGCCTGTTCAACCCGTTCAGGATCTATTAAAAAATCCCAATTCACCTTCGGGAGATATCCAATTTTTCCCAGCTCATCCCCACGAAGGCGATATTGGAATTCCTCCGAACACTTTGAATGCCCCAGCACAGGTCATTGCTCAGGGGAAAAGTACGGCTACAGGTCGTAAGTTCAATCTTGTTATAGCGCTCGAGCATTATCAAGATGCTCAGGGGAATGTACCAGGACGTGCAGTAGCTAATTCTAGCTTCCATCATTTCGTTGATTACAATTGGGATATTGAAAAAGGCTGTCCCTCTTTTGTGACTGAACCACCGGGAGATGGCCTGAAAAAAGAGCCACGTGCTTTAGAAGATATCAAAACTTATGTGCGTAATGTTGCTTTATGGCTGGCAAGTTAGCGATTGCAAGTAAGCGCCCTGCCTTTTGGGCAATTGCATTTTCTTATTGAATGGTAATCTTACACTAAAGTCGGCTGATGATAAACTTAGCCACTACACATCCTTAAGTTTCTGTTGAGATGTGTATATGGGCAGCAGGCAATACCTTGCGGTTAAAAGTTAAAGAGGAAGGGGTAAAGGGTAAACGAGTTGTTTGTCTGTTTCCCAGACCCTAAGTCAAGTTAGCAGTGCTTATCCGAGAAGTATTGCCTCTTCAACTGGATTTGAGTGAATCTCAATATAAGCTTTGAAAGTGCTTCTTCAGTTACCCCTTGCGATAGTGATACAATCCCGATTTAGGTTTTAATATTTTTGACCAGGAATAGGTCTTATACCAATTCAAAATTCAAAATGGACTGCGTCCCGCTGCACTAACAAAATTCACGCATTAAGAAAGTCAGATTTAGTCTGGGTTTCGGGGCTTACATCTGTTGCTTGATTTTTGAGAATTGGTATTAAGTAGCACTCTTTGTCACTTTTGATAGAGAAGAATCTCTAACCCTTGTCCCTGTTTACTTTTGCAACAAGGGAACTTAGATGACAAAATTGGAATGCGATTGTGCGGAATGTAATGCCCTTACAGACAATCACCCAGTCGGTGCTAATCGGTGATGGTGTCTAATCCCAATTCACAAAGCAGGAAGGTGCTCCGGTGCTCCTCTGCTGCTGTAGTCACACTGAAGTGAAGTGAAATGGTATAAGGTTCACCTAGATATAATATTTTTCTCTACATAAAGTGACAAAAGCTGTTGACAGGCGATCGCCCTTTGGGTAATCGCCCATGATAAATGAAACAAACCATTCTGTTTTCGTAACAAGAGGGGTAGGATGACTATCAGTCAAGAAAAGCATCCGTTGGACACTAAACTGGAAACTTTAGCAACAGAAACGGTTGAGGTAAAGTTGCTTGTCAACGGTCAAGAACACACGTTAGAAATCGAACCTTGGGTGACCCTACTGGATGCGCTGCGTGAACGCCTGAACCTCACAGGCTCTAAAAAAGGTTGTGATCATGGACAGTGCGGTGCTTGTACGGTTTTGGTTAATGGCGAACGCATCAATTCCTGCCTAACTTTGGCAATTATGCAAGAAGGTACGGAAATTACAACTATTGAAGGACTTGCTCACGGTGACGAACTCCATCCGATGCAAGCTGCATTTATTAATTACGACGGTTTTCAGTGCGGCTACTGTACATCTGGTCAAATTTGTTCGGCTGTCGCACTGCTTAATGAGGTAGCAGCAGGACGATTAAGTATAGTTACAGAAAACATTGCCGACATGACTGCACCTATTGAACTCAGTGATGAGGAGATCCGCGAACGTATGAGTGCCAACATCTGCCGTTGCGGTGCTTATCCGAACATTGTTGCTGCGATCCGTGAGGTGTACGAAACAAGATTATAATCGCTACACAGGAGAAACCATGAAACCCTTTAGCTACACTCGCGCCGACTCTTCAGGTGCAGCAGTGGGAGAATTAAGCAACAATACTCATGCCAAGTTTATTTGTGGCGGTACTAATTTACTTGACTTGATGAAGTCTGGTGTTGAGCAGCCAGATCGGTTGATAGATATCAACAGGCTACCGTTAGCTGAGATTGAAGAACTCCCTTCAGGCGGCGTTCGCATCGGTGCGATGGCTCGTAACAGCCACACGGCTAACCATCCTCTAATCCGTCAACGTTACCCCATGTTATCTCAAGCTTTTTTATCAGGAGCAACTGAGCAGTTGCGGAACATGGCAACGGTTGGCGGGAATTTGATGCAGAAAACTCGCTGCTACTATTTCTATGATACGGCAATGCCTTGCAATAAACGCGAACCCGGTACTGGTTGCGGTGCGCTTGAAGGTTACAATCGCACTCACGCAATTTTGGGTGCTAGCGAGCACTGCATTGCGACTCATCCCTCGGATATGTGCGTGGCTTTGGCTGCACTGGATGCGGTGGTGAGAGTGACTGGAGCAAACGGCGATCGCCAAATCCCCATCACTGAATTTTATCGTTTGCCAGGAGATACGCCCCATATAGATACGAATCTAGGAAAAGATGAGCTAATTACAGGAGTTGATTTGCCGCGATCGCCGTTTGCAGCGCGATCATATTACTTAAAAATCAGAGACCGAGCATCTTATGCTTTTGCTTTAGTATCGGTTGCTGCTGCTCTCGACATTGAAAACAACACCATTAAAGCAGTACGTTTGGCATTGGGTGGTGTTGCTCACAAACCTTGGCGTGCAACCCAAGCAGAAGAAATTTTGGTCGGTTCTTCCCCCAACGAAGAAGTCTTTACTCAGGCGGCAGAAGTGGCATTACAAGGAGCGCAACCGCGCCAGTATAACGCTTTCAAAGTTGAGCTAGCCAAGCGGGCAATTGTACGTGCACTTGCAACTGTAGGAGAGATGTCATGACTCAAGCTATTGGTAAACCTCTCAATCGTGTTGATGGCAGGCTCAAGGTGACTGGTGGAGCACATTATGCTGCTGAGATTCCCCTAGAAAATCTCGCTTATGCAGTTGCTATTGGTAGTACAATTGCGCGGGGGCAAATAAAAAGCATTGATAGCCAAGAAGCAGAAAAATTACCAGGCGTTTTGCGTGTCATTACCCATGAAAATGCACCCAAACTTCAACCAGTAAAACCCTTTACCAAAGGTGGGGTAGTCGGAGAAAAGCCCCAACCGCTACAAGAACCTATTGTGTATCATAGCGGTCAGCATATTGGCGTAGTTGTTGCTAATTCCCTGGAACTGGCAACTTATGCCGCATCCCTTGTTCGCGTAATCTATGAGGAAGAAACACCCATTGTCGATAAAAACAAGGTACGGCAAGAGGCATTTGAACCGGAAACAATTTTTGGCAAGCCACCAAACTTTGTCCGAGGGAACCCAGAGGAGGGTTTGTCTTCAGCCGATGTACGGATAGAAGAAACTTACACAACGCCGACTGAGAACCACAACCCAATTGAACCTCCCGCCACCATTGCCATGTGGGAAGGTGACAAACTTACAGTTTACGATGCCACTCAGCACGCGTTTGGAGTACGTGAGGCTCTTGCCACGAGTTTTCGTATTCCCCAAGAAAACGTGCGCGTGATTTGTCACTTCATTGGCGGTGCGTTCGGTTGTAAAGGTCCTGTTTGGCCCCACGTTATCTTAGCCGCAATTGCCGGCCATGAAGTCGGTCGTCCGGTGAAATTAGTCTTAAAGCGGCAGCAGATGTTTGATGTGATCGGACATCGTCCGGAAACTGAGCAACACATTAAGTTAGGGTCGACTCGCGACGGACGTCTGACGACAATTATCCACGATGGTATCTCCCCGACATCAATGTTTGATGAGTATGTCGAGGCGTTTACGGTAGCGACGCACGTATTGTATGCTTGCCCAAACTTGCAAGCTTCCCAGCGCCTCATACGCCTGAATAAAGGTACGCCAACCTTTATGCGTGCCCCTGGAGAAGCGGCGGGAACTTTCGCTTTAGAATCTGCCTTAGATGAACTGGCATATGCCTTAAACTTAGACCCCATCGAGTTACGGTTACGCAACTACGCTGACATCGACCCTGATACCAATCTACCTTGGTCAAGTAAATCCCTGAAGGAATGTTACCGAGTCGGTGCGGAAAATTTTGGGTGGTCGCGACGCAATAGAGAACCGCGTTCAATGCGTGATGATGGCTATTTGATTGGTATGGGTATGGCAACTGCAACCTTTCCCGCCAACCAATCTCCTGCTGCAATCAAAGCACGCATTCTGGCAGACGGTAGTGCCAACGTGCAAAGCGGCACCCATGAAATGGGAACGGGTACGGCAACAGTCATGGCACAACTTGCTGCCGATATCCTTGGTTTACCCGTTAAACGTGTGCGTTTTGAACTGGGAGATACCGAATTTCCTCCTGCACCAGTAAGTCATGGTTCTGCCACCGTAGGCAGCGTTGGGACTGCGTTATACGGAGCGGCAACAGACGTGAAAGTGAAAGTGCTGGAAATAGCACGCAATGATCGCAATTCCCCGCTTTACCAAGTTCCAGAAAATGAGGTGGCGATCGCCAACGGACGCCTGTTTATCAAAAATAACCCAGCCAAAGGTGAAACTTACGCAGATATACTGGCTCGTCATCATCTAGAGCAAGTGGAAGCTGACTATCAGAGCCTATTTGATACAGAAGAAAAATATTCTAAACATGGTTTTGGCGCTCATTTTGTGGAAGTGCGCGTAGATCCCGACTTTGGAGAAGTGCGTATCACCCGCTATACCGGAGCGTTTGCTACTGGACGAATCTTAAATCAGAAAACAGCGCGATCGCAATTTATTGGTGCCATTATCATGGGTATTGGTATGGCGTTAATGGAAGAAACTATCACTGACCAATCTATTGGTCGCGTTGTCAACGCAAATTTAGGTGACTACCACGTTCCCGTCAATGCTGACATCCCCAATATTGACATCCACATCGTTGACGAAGTCGATCCCTACGTTAACCCCATTGGCACAAAAGGCATCGGTGAAATTGGAATCACTGGTGCTGCGGCGGCGGTAGCCAACGCTGTATATCATGCGACTGGCAAGCGTATCCGCAATCTTCCCATCACACCAGATAAGCTGATTTAATAGAACTCTTGCAAAAGTCAATTTTTTTGGTATTAAACCACAGATGTAGACGCCGGAGGCGGTGAGACAGCGCTATGCAGGAGGGTTTCCCGACCTAGGCAAGACTGCGAACCCGTACCCCTACGGGGAAGCAAGCTACGCGCAGCGTCTCCGACAGGAGAAGGGCTTACCGCAGGCTACACCGATGAACACTGATATTTATCTGTGTTTATCTGTGATTCCTTTTAAGCTTATTCGTATTTTTGCAAGAAGTCTAATATCTTACAATGGTAAGCCCAGCCCAAAATTGCCACGGCTTTTCGTAATAGGTGAGCGCAGCGAAGCTGTCACAGCCGTGGGAGTGTCACATAGACAAGATAAAAGAAAAGATGAGAGCCAAAATTGAAAATAGCGTGCTTTTTCTCCATCACGAAGATGTGCCAGAGTATAAAAAAGGCGGTTCCGTGGTTAGGAACAGTTATTTCTGGGCGCTACGTTCGATTGCTGGTAGGGCTTCGCGTTATGGTGATTGGGAATACGAGTTGGAGGTTTGGTTTGCACTGACGCGGATGCTGTTATCTTTCGCTGAGTCTGGCTATTTAGGGTTTAAAGAAACTGTGCTTGAGTTTCCTTTGTCTCAAGGGGAGATTCCTGATGTTTTGCAACCCGTTTCAACTTGGGGGGAGTGAAAAATCTCACCGAAGGAGACGCGGGTTGGGAGGACGCAGTGAAAGAGAGACGGGGCGACGCGGAGAAACTTTCATTTACATTCTTCGTGTCTCCATATCTCCGTGTCTCCGTGTCTAAGAAGGCGGGGTGAAATCTTACGAAACTCCTTCAAACACCATTGTCGGAATTAACATATCACCTCTTGGTTGTCCTATTCCTAAAAAATGTCCATCTTCATCGTATACCCGCAAGGTTTCCACCGCATCTGGAGTGACAGGAATGCGCTGACCTTGACACCATTTCAGTGCTGATGTTGCGGGTAAAATTAGAGAACTAAGATGCTGTAGCGCTGCATCGGGAGAGATTGGTTGAAATGTCCCAGCTTGCAACTGTGCTTCCAAGTCGGCGAGGCTGAGGCTATTGTCTAAGTCAAACCCGCTGCTTTGGGTTCGTGTCAAAGCAGCCAAAGTTCCACCAGTTTCTAAGACTGTACCTAAATCACGAGCGATCGCCCGAATATATGTTCCTGCACCACAGGCGATCGCCACATCTAATTCGGGAAACTCTTCTTGGCGCCAGTCCAAAATTTCCATCTCAAAGACCTCGACTATCCGTGCTGGCACTTCTACATCTTCCCCTTTACGCGCCAAGTCGTACAGGCGTTTTCCCTGGACTTGAATGGCGCTGTAAATTGGAGGAATCTGCTCGATTTTGCCCACAAATTGTTGCAATGCAGATTTCACCATTTCTAAACTCAACCCTGTGCAAGGTTGTGAGGCGATGATTTCCCCTTGCAAATCGTCGGTTGTCGTACGCACACCCAAGCGAATTGTGGCTTTGTAAGCTTTTTCTCCAGGAAGATATTGCAATAGACGAGTTGCTTTCCCAAGAGCGATGGGTAACACTCCTGTTGCTGCGGGATCTAAAGTTCCCGCATGTCCCACCCGCTTAAGGCGCAAAAGCTTACGTGTCTTCGCCACACAGTCGTGGGAAGTCCAACCGAACGATTTGTTGAGATTGAGGAAACCTTGCATATCATTTATCAACTATGAATGATGAATTGTAATAATTCATCTTTTCATCGCTTGTGCTAATTCAGTCCGTGTTATTAACCTTACAAGACTCAAATCACCCGAGCGATCAGAAATGGCTTTAGCGTAGGCGGCGTTGAGGTAGGTAGAATATCCTGGCATTCCTGCAACATAAGTTTCAAAGAAAGGTACACTCAAAATATTCATGTAGCGCTGTGCAAGGCTTGGATTATACCCAACAACCTCGGAAGGTAATGCGAGTTGTTGTTTACTACCTCTGCCATTTCCAATTATAGAAAAGTGAGTTGCGCCTGAAAGCACTGCCAGGTACTTTTGTGAATTATTTATCCAAGAGAAAGGTAAAAGTTGTTCGTATAAAGCTGGAGCAATAGTATCATCGCTACCAGCTACTATCATCACTGGAGTTTGAATTTGACTTAAACCAGCTTCTCCAAAGATGCTGCTGGTAATTGGGTTCACTGCAATAACAGCCTTAATTCTTTCATCCCGAAAGTGATATTCTCTGGGGTTATTGCCGTGCAATGTGAGTGCATGACACTGAAGTAGCAAAGAGAGATTCCAGGTATCTTGAAGTTTATTGGGTTGACAGTCTTTTTGGAGTTGCTCAAAGTTAATTTTTGCACCTGCCAAGGCTAAAGCTGTGTAACCACCAAAAGATTGACCAAATACGCCGACTTGTTGCAGGTTAAGCCGACCTTTAAAACGTGCATCTGTTCTGCTACGTTCTGCAAGTTGATCAAGAATATATGTGACATCTAGAGGTCGGTTTTTAAATTCATCCGCTTGTGCAATCTCACTCGTACTTCCTCCCAGGAGCGATCGCAACTGTTTGGTATCGCTTCCCGGATGATTGGGAACCACAACAGCAAACCCGTGAGAAGCTAGGTGAGTGGCTAAATATTCAAAGTTACTACTGTCTGAACCCAAACCATGAGAAATCACGATCACAGAGACTCGACGTTGGACGTTAGGAAGGTAAACGTCAGTTAGCAAAAATCGTTTGCGTACTGAGTCAAAAAACTTGAGCGTCTGTTTTTGCGTTCTGAACTGTCCTTTACGCCGTAAATCTGGCAATTGGGCGAAGGCTTGCGGTAATCTTATGGTTGCAGCTTCAGCATTTGACTTTTGAGAAACTGCTGCAACAGCTCTGTTAGTTTCATTGACCAGTTTTTCTAGTTCTGCAGCCATTCCCAAAGTCCGCGACAAATCTATGTAGATACTGGAGCTGGGATACTTACGCAACAAATTTAATAAAGTTAAGCCTCCTGGTTCAGTGGAGGCTAAAATGAGCGCTGAGCGTAGGGCGTGAAGCCCTGCTTTTTGTTGACGAGATTCTGTCTTAATGACTTCTCCCAACCGTCGCAGTAAAAATTCTCCTTGCGGTGTATAAAGAAATTGCGAAACCGCAACTGGATTAACTTTTATTGGATTGAGTAAAGCACGCTGTAACTGCTGAAGCTGTTCTTTTTTTAGATACTGCGTATAGGCTGCGAAGTCGTCATCAATGACACCTTTTGTGGCGTACTGTTCCAAAGCATTAACGGATATAGAACGCTCAAAGGCTGAATATGATGCATAAATTCGCTCTGCTGCTATGGCAGAACTATCAAAGCCAAGTGTAGGCAGCAACATTGAGAGAACCAGCGACAGCGAGTTTTTTCTCAAGACGCTGGTCCAATGACTAGACAAGCTGTTCATTGTTTAACTGTGTGCAAGGAGATGTTGTAGAATGAGGCGTCAGTCGTAGTAGTTGTGCGGACACCCTGGAATCAATTGATATTCTTCGCCTCGTAATACAGAGAGACTTTTGATGTTTTCTCTTGTCTTGAAATTCCAAGAGTGGACTTCAAAGAGGACATCAAGTAGGTGAAAGCACTACTTTTAATATATCAAATAGGTGAGAGTTTACTAATCACGTTATTTGTCCAAATCAGCCATACATTTACGTACGTAAAAGGCGCTCGTGAAGAGGCGAAATATAAAATTAACAAAACTATAAACTTACCATAACTAAATTGAGTGAAGGGGCTTTCCGCAAGGAAATAGCGACTAAACCTATCACTACGAAAAGCATTTATATTATTTATCTAAAGAAAAATATTTGAATAAGATTAGATTTGGTACTATTACTCAAATAATATAAAAGTTATAGTGGAGGATAATGGAAAAATGCAATGACTTGAAATGCTTTCTAATCTTCTCAAAATTTCATAAAAGCACTATAAGTCATTAAAATATTTACAAAATAAAAAATAATATTTCAAAAGTATAAAAATTCAATATAATAACTATTTTTAAATTAGTAAATAAATTGAATAATAGAGCACATTCTCTCTAAATACTAACTAGATATAGAATCTCTCGTTTGTTAGAGGAAAAAATTATTCGCCTCTACTACAGTGAGGATGACAATGGGCATAAAAGCCGCTGAATTGAGATCATGAAGGCTTCTAACAAATACCCGATTTTCCAGAAGTGTTTGCTGGTGCTGACCTAGTGCGGCTAAATGCTCAAGCAAGAATTGAGTGAGAGTGCTACCAACCTATGCATTCAACCGTAAAGCAACTGCTGAATCGCTTATTTACAAAATCTTCCAACGCTATAACAGTCCTGCCAACTTGGTTTGTAGCACCGCAACAAGGGGAGAGTGACCGATGCAAGCCTTCCGACTGGGTTCCATTTTTGGCTTTGAAATCCGCATTGATTTGTCTTGGTTTCTTATTTTCTTTCTCATCTTGTGGACTTTAACAGTCAATGTCTTTCCAGCAGAATATCCAGGGCTCTCTAATGCTACTTATATCGGTATGGGAGTGGTAGGAACACTGTTATTTTTTGCTTCATTGCTGGCTCATGAGCTTTCTCACTCTCTAGTGGCAAGAATGAAAGGAATTCCAGTTGAAGGAATTACTCTGTTTGCTTTGGGTGGGATATCGCGTATGCGTAAGGAAGCTGAGCGTCCCGGTGATGAATTCCAAATTGCTGGTGTTGGTCCCTTGACCAGTGTAGTTATTGCGGCACTGTTTGGTCTGCTTTGGTGGTTGGGTTCAAGTGCTGGCTGGAGTGCTGCGGTCAACGGTGTAACTGCTTATCTTGCCTTTATCAACTTTATATTGGCTATCTTCAACCTATTGCCTGGTTTTCCCCTCGACGGCGGTCGTCTGTTTCGTTCTATGATCTGGAAGGTGACAGGCAACTTGAAAAAAGCCACACGCATGGCGTCTGCGAGTGGAAAGTTTCTGAGTTATTTATTGATCAGCCTTGGCATTTGGCAAGTTTTCGGAGCTGGTTTGTTGAGTGGACTCTGGTTAATCTTGATTGGCTGGTTCCTTTATAACGCGGCAGAGAATAGCTACCAAGAACTTTTACTACGGACAAGCTTAGAGGGAGTGCAGGCTCGCGATTTAATGACACCGCACCCAGAGACTGTCCAGTCTGATTTAAATCTCCAAGATTTGGTGGATGAATACTTTCTTCATCGACGCTACAAAGCTTTCCCCGTGATCCAAAACGATCGCCCAGTAGGAATTATCTCGCTAAATCAAGTCAGGAAGATTCCGCGAGATGAATGGACTCACCGCAGCGTTGGCGAAACGATGACACCAGCGCAAAAGGGAGTCATAGTCTTTCCAGAAGAGACAATGCTTGAAATATTGCAAAAAATGGAAGAATCAGGGGAAAAGCGCGTCTTAGTAGCTCGCAATGGAGTCTTAGAAGGTATCATCACTGCCAATGATGTGGCAAGTTGGCTGCAACGAAGGCAGGAGCTGAGATAGCCTAGGAACGCCGTACATTCAAGCAACACCACTCTTTTCGCCGCCAAAGAGTCGCAACCACCCAACCATTTTTTTCTAAGGTCTCAGCAACGGCTTTAGATTGCTCAACTAAAATGCCACTAAAGATACCCCAAGTACTAGGTTTGGCGATCGCACTCAAATCTGGCACTAAGTTTATGATGACTTCTGCCAAAATATTGCAAACAATACCATCTACTGGTTGCTCAAGCAGTTTTGTCAGAACATCTACACTTCCTTCCTTCACGATCAAGAGTTCGGGATTTATCCCGTTGAGATCGCAGTTTTCTACGGTTGATTTGACTGCCAACGGGTCGTTGTCTACTGCATAGGCTTTCTTCGCCCCAAGTAGCAATGACCCTATCGAAAGAATACCAGAACCACAACCAATATCCGCAATTACCACATCCTCCTTTTCTTTTTCCTTTCCCAGAAAAGACTCGGGTAATTCACTAAAACGCATTTCCAGGGATTCCAAGCACAACTGGGTTGTGGCATGATTACCTGTACCAAATGCTACTCCAGGGTCTAAGCGAAGGATGAGGCGGTCAGAATTTTCTGGAATTGGTAGCCATGCAGGATTGATAAGGAAGCGATCGCCTATTTCCTGTGGTTGCCAATATTGTTTCCAGCTGCTTGCCCAATCTTGCTCATCAATCAACTGCCATTGCACCACAGGTGCAGACAGTCCCATACACAGAGCATCTTGACGCAGCCACAGCGAGAGTGCAGCCAAATCTAGAACTTGTGCTTGGAATTGCGGCAAGTAACTCTTGACTAAAGAGTGATTACCTTTTTTTTCACTGGCTGTTCCGCGACAACCAAAATTTTCTAGCCGCCAAAAGATGGAATCTTCTAGCTCTGGCTCAGATAGAATGTGTAGTTCCCACCAAGTGTTTGCCATAATCAAGAATTCAGCAATTGTGCGAGTCAGAAGAAAAGAAAAATAATTTCTTCTGACTTCTGAACGCCAGTCACCTACGGTAAGTCCTGCGGACAGGCTGCGCCAACGCGTAGCGTCTCCGCTACTGAGAGGGAAACCCTCCTGTAGTGCTGGCTCCTTCTGGTTTGTTGCTGGCTCCTATAGTGTTACTGTGTACGCATCACGAATGCCAGGCACTTTGGTAATCTCAGATAAAATCCCATCGGGTAAGGGATCATCTAGACTAAGAACCATCACCGCATCACCACGAACGATTTTGCGACCAACCTGCATACTGGCAATGTTGACATTAAAGCTGCCAAGTAGGGAACCGAGTTTGCCAATAATCCCTGGCATATCGCGGTGCAGGGTGAAGAGCATATGTTGGCTGGGGGGAACGTTAATCGGGAAATCATCCAAATTTGTGAGGCGGATTTCTCCATCACCTAACAAAGCACCTGTGACAGAATGAGTTCCCAAAGAACCTGTGGCTTCTAAATGCAAGGAACCGGCATAGTCTTTAATCGAAGCATCCCGCGTTTCAATAACGCGAATTCCGCGCTCTTTTGCTTCTATGCTGGCATTAACGTAGTTCACCCGTTCTCTGAGGGCTTGGTAGAGTAGTCCTTTTAAGGCTGCTACCACCAAAGGCTGACTCTTGTTTGTTGCGAGTTCGCCTTGTAGTCGGACATTGAGCAACTCCACGCGTCCGCCAGCCAACTGTCCCACCAATTTACCCAAGGTTTCAGCTAGCTGCATATACGGTTTGAGTTCTTCCATCACATCCGGACTCAGTCCAGGAATGTTCACCGCTGAACGTGCAGGAAGCCCTAACAACACATCCCGGATTTGTTCAGCAACGTCAATTGCCACATTGACTTGTGCTTCCGTTGTCGAAGCGCCCAAATGTGGGGTGAGGATAACTTCTTTCCCCAGAGACTTTAATGGGGACTGGCCCAATGGTTCTGTTTCATACACGTCCAATCCAGCACCAGCGATTTTACCCTCTTTGAGAGCAACTGCTAACGCTTCTTCGTCAATGATGCCACCGCGAGCGCAGTTGATAATGCGCGCAGTTGGTTTCATTTTTGACAATCTTTCGGTGTTAATTAAGTGGGTCGTTTCTGGAGTTTTGGGAAGATGCAGCGTGATGTAGTCTGCTTGCTGTATTAATAAATCCAAATCTACTAATTGACAGCCAATTTGTTCTGCACGTTCAGTGGAAATGAAGGGGTCGAAAGCCAACAGTTTCATCCCCATTGCCTTAGCAACAGCGGCAACATGGGAGCCAATTTTCCCTAAGCCCACAATACCAATAGTTTTTTTGTAGACTTCTGCTCCAATGAAGCTTTTACGATCCCACTCACCACGTTTTACTGAAGCGTTGGCATCAGGGATGTAGCGAGACAAAGACAACATCATGGCAAGTGCATGTTCTGCGGCTGCGATTGTGTTCCCTTCAGGAGAATTGACGACCACAATTCCTCTGCGGGTTGCGGCTGGAACATCCACATTATCCACACCTACACCAGCACGACCGATAATTTTTAACTGCGTCCCAGCTTCAATAATTTCTTTGGTGACGCGGGTTCCAGAGCGAATCATTAGCGCGTCGTACTCACCAATGATTTGTACGAGTTCCTCTGGTTTTAATCCTGTTTTCACATCTACAGTGGCAACTTGGGAAAGAATATCAATCCCAGCCTGGTCAATTGGATCGGAGACAAGAACCTTAGACATGATTGCTTATTGTAAAGCTAGAGGTATTCCGAAAGACGGACTTTTCAGTTTAGACTGAAATGATGACTTTTTATATGCAGTAAGTGAGGCCTAAGTCTGTTGAATATGGTACCAGAGGGTCATTTGTCAGAACTATGCAGCGCTTCCTCCCATATCTAAGGTCACTCACTCCGTAAATATAAACTATTAACAGTCCTAAACCGTTATATATTTATGAAAATTTCTTAGGTTTTAGCTGCTTGTTTTTTTGCTCTTGTCACCAGCCCCTCCCTGCTGGAACAGCTTCAAATCTCCTTGATTTATCTGTAGGGATTTCCCTGTTGCCTATTCCCTGTTGCCTGTTCCCTATTCCCTGTTCCCTTTTAACGATAAGACTGACAAAAATCATAAAAATAGCTTGAATAATAACGCAACAATGATAAAGGGATGCGTTAGAGCGCACAAACTTGTGTAATGGTTGAGAAATGACAAATCATCTGCGCTTTACGCACCCTAATGTAAACATATTAAAAATGACTATGGTTTTTGAGTGGCGATCGCTAATTTTGCTCCCTCGACTCGCCGGACTTTATCCATCACCGCTACGACTTGACCGTGACTGACCCCTTCATCTGCGTTTAACACAACCATCATTTGCTGCTGTGGCTGTACCTTTTGGCGCACCCCATTCTCTAATTGTTCTAGGCTAATCACCTGCTTGTCTAAAAATATTTGCCCATTCTTATCAATTGTTACAGTCGCTTGTGCTGGACGCTCTGTTTGTGCTGTTGCCGCCTTAGGTAAGTTTACTGGCAACCCCTCTGACCGTGTTAAAAACAATGTTGACATGATAAAAAACGTCAAAATTGCAAATATCACGTCGATCATCGGCACAATGTTAATCTGCGCTGGTATATCTGGCTCATCTTGCAGACGCATAAGCTCTGTCTCCTCTTTCATAGCGACGGCGATAAAGTAATTCTAGCTGTCCGCCGTACTCCTGAATGAGCGCAATTTGGCGCTGGTAAAGTCCCCGGAATGTATTGGCAAATAGGAGTACAAAAATCGCAACAACCAATCCTGACGCAGTGGAAACCAAAGCTTCACTAATACCAGCCGTCACACCTGCTGTTTTGGTTCCTCCCACATCTCCAATGTTGAGTGAGGCAAAAGAGACTATTAGTCCTAAAACAGTTCCCAGCAGCCCCAATAGTGGTGCGAGAGAGATAATTGTATCGAAGAAGTTCTGAAAGCGCTTGAGCAAAGGTATTTCCGCTTGTGCTTCACTTTCTAATGCCAAGCGAAATTCTTCTGGAGTTGGTTCCTCCAGTTCTAAAGCAGTCAGAAAAATCCGTGCGATGGGTAAATCTGCATTTTTCTGGAGTTTATCCATTGCACCAACGACATTATTGAGACGGTAAAGGTTGAGCACATCTCGCACCACACGGTTTTGCCGAGTGTTAATCTTTACCCAAAATCTGATGCGCTCGATAATCAAAGCAACTGCTAGCACAGAGAACGCTAGCAGCGGCCACATCACCACACCGCCTGCCTCAAACAGATTTTTGATTACCATGTACTGTTTCTTAAGCCACTAAATTTTGTTAGATTACCAGATTGTCAAGCACAACTGATAGAAGTTCTCAATATAACTTAAGGGAAATGATAATGCATGTCAAACATTATTTAGTCGTCTGATAACCCGCAATTTGTGATGTTTTTTTATCTAATTTTTTTGGAAGTACTATAGATAAAAGTTTTGATCTACAGCAGAATTCAGGAGTACAACAGGCTTTATTCCTGGCTTTGAGACAAAGCTTATGTACTTCACCAACTTGAAATCCACCATAAATTGCACTTTATACACAGAAAATAATTATCTTTCTAGCCTAATTGACATTTGCTGATAAATGTTTTAGTCTGCCTAAGTTACTGATAATGGGTGGCAATTGAGCTATGAGCTTTTCCAGTACGGCTACAGAGCAACGAGGTCAAGAAGCTAAGGCGCTCAGGACGTTTCTCGCTTTTAGTTTGATAGGCTCATTAGGGCTACATACTGGTGTACTAGCTTCTGGTATCGTAAACAATATTTTTCAGAAAGTGCAGGAAGTGGAAAAAGAACCCATAGAGGTAGCGGTTATTGATACGCCGCCTGCTCCAAAACCAGTAGAAGAGTCTAAAGAGCTAGTCAAACCTCGTCAAGAGGCTCCAAAAGCAAAGATCATAGAACCAATCAAACCCCCATCAGTTGAACAACCCAAACCAGTGCTGCCCGAGAAAACAGTGGTTGTGCCGCCGAAGCCACCAGTGCTGCCCAAGCAAACAGTGATAGTGCCACAAAAGCCACGAGTGCAGCCGCAAAAACTTGTCACACCACCACTAGAAAAGCCAATTCCAAAGCCCCAACCCGAAATTCCTCAGCCGCTAACACAGACACAAAGCAAACCTGAGTCTGCCCCAAAACCACAGGCTGATGAAAATTTGAAACAGACGTTGAGGGATTTGCAAAACTCCAAAGCTACCCAGGGTGGTGGCGGTGGTGGCGGGGGCGGGGGTAATAGTCCCCCTATTGCCACTGGTTCAGGAGAAGGCACTGTAAGGAGTGGCACAGGTACTGGTACTGGCATTGGTAGTGGTTCCGGTTCCGGTATTGGTACTGGTGTCGGCTCAGGTATTGGTACTGGTATTGGTAGTGGTTCCGGTTCCGGTATTGGTACTGGTAGTGGCTCAGGTATTGGTAGTGGAAAAGGAAGTAGTACTGAAGTCGCTACACGTCCAAGACCAAGAATCCCTGCTGCTTCACGACTGAATTTTGCAGATTGCGTCAGGTGTGACATCAAGTATCCAGAACGGGCTAAACAGCAAGGCATTGAAGGAAGACCAGGTGTTGCTTTCGATGTTGACAAAAATGGTAAAGTTAACAACGTCCGGCTTATCCGCCCCAGTGGTCACAGAGAACTGGATGAAGCACTGGTAGAACAAGCAAGAGACTTTAAATTAAATTCCGCAGCTGCTGGTAGACAAAACGTACAATTAACAGCAAATTTCACACTAGCAGGGTCACGGAATAACCGGGAAGCTCTCAAGCGTCAAAGAGAAAGACAAGAAAAATTAGAGGCTCAGAGAAAAAGACAACAAGAAGAACAAAGACAGCGTGAAGCGGCTGCTAATGAAGAAGAAACTTCTGGACGTAGAAGACGCGCTATATCAACAACTCCAGAAGCAGCGACTGAAACCACCACAGAAACCGGAACCAGGCGCAGGCGAGAAATACCAAGTGCAGCAACAGGATCAACTTCAGAACAAGTCACTCCACAGCCAGCTGCTGAGCAAAATTCTTCTTCCGAGCAAAATGATTTGCGCGATGCTTTACGTCGTCCAAAAGAGCAATCTCCGTCTGAGACTGCACCTTCAAGTGCTGATGGTAACAATGAATAATTCTGCATTTGTCACAGGTTAAGGCTCATTGGCAGTTGTCACAAGACTTTTAGAAGACGCAATGTTATAAAATTAAATCACACCCTAAATTTTGATGAGTTTAACAGCTAACAAAATAGATGAGTAGTCATTGGTTTTTTGAATTCTGATTTTTGCCTTCCAAATACTTTCAGGATTTATAACACCACCAGATGTTTGATAATACTCAAACACAACAGACCAGCACTAGACCAGCTTCTTTCCTTGCTAACGTGAGCCCAGCAAGACGAGGCAAGCATAAAATATACATAGGTATGGCACCTGGAGTAGGCAAAACCTACCGGATGCTGGAAGAAGCTTATAGTCTTAAAGACGAAGGCTTTGATGTCGTTATTGGGCTTTTAGAAACCCACGGACGTAAAGAAACAGGGCAAAAAGCTCAAGGGTTAGAGATGATACCTCGTACTTCAATTCCTCGCGGTGAATTAACTCTAACAGAAATGGACACGGATGCAATCATTGCCCGATCGCCCCAATTGGTGTTAATTGATGAACTAGCACATACCAATGTCCCAGGTTCGCTACGAGAAAAACGCTACCAAGATGTAGAAGTCATTTTGGCTGCTGGCATTGATGTCTATTCCACAATGAATATTCAGCACCTAGAGAGTCTCAATGATTTAGTAGCACGAATTACTGGGGTGGTGGTGCGAGAGCGAGTTCCTGACCGCATTTTAGAGGAAGCAGATGAAGTTGTAGTAGTAGATGTTACACCAGAAACACTGCAAGAACGTTTGCTAGAAGGCAAAATCTATGCACCACAAAAAATTCAACAAGCATTAGATAACTTTTTCCAACGCCGCAATCTCATTGCTTTACGTGAGTTAGCACTACGGGAAGTTGCAGATAACGTCGAGGAAGATGCTGTTGCCTCTACCCCACAAGGTCAATTCTGCAATATTCACGAGCGGGTTTTAGTCTGTGTATCCACTTATCCTGAGTCAGTGCAGCTGTTGCGTCGGGGAGCTAGGATTGCTAGTTACATGAGTGCCCCTCTATATGTTGTGTTCGTTGCAAATCCAGACTACTTTCTAACAAAAGAAGAAAGTTTATACATCGAAACGTGTGAAAAGCTGTGTAAAGAATTTGAGGGTACATTCATTCGTATCACCAGCAGTGACGTAGCCCAAGCTATTGCAGAAGTTGCAGAAAAATACCGTATTACCCAAATTGTTATTGGTGCCAGTCAGCGATCGCGCTGGCAAATTCTTTTTAAAGGCTCTTTAACCCATAAATTGCTGCGACGACTGAAAAACATTGATTTACATATTATTTCTGCTGAGAAAAACAAGACTCCCATCGTTCGGCAATGAAAGAATGAGGAATCTTAGATTTTGAACTTACAGCAGCAATTCCTGAGTCAGTCTTTTTAAAGGCTCTTTAACCCATAAATTGCTGCGACGACTGAAAAACATTGATTTACATATTATTTCTGCTGAGAAAAACAAGACTCCCATCGTTCGGCAATGAAAGAATGAGGAATCTTAGATTTTGAACTTACAGCAGCAATTCCTGAGTCAGGTGTTAGGTGCCAGAAGTAAAAGTTGTTCTATCTCTGGCTCTTGAGTGGAAAATGTATACCTCAATAAAAAAGCAAACTGCTGTATCTGTATTAGGTGGAATTATTTTCACTACTCTTGCTTCTAAATTCACAGTCTCCTTAAGAACATTTCAGGTAGATACTAACATTTGAAACGGTAAGACTGGCAAGCTAAATGCAAAGATTGCGCCGTTAGGAATATGATTCTCTGCCCAGATTGTCCCGCCATGTGCTTCTACAATTTGACGTGTTAAATACAATCCTAAGCCAGAACCTTTCGCTTGGCGATCGCTGTGTCCCTGATAAAACCTCTTAAAAAGGTTTGGAAGTTCTTCTAGCTTTATGCCTGCTCCAGTATCTACAACTTTAACAGTTTGATAAGAAGAACCTGCTTCGAGTATAATCTCCACTTTGCCACCCCGAAGAGAGTGATTAATTGCATTAGTCAGGAGATTGGTAAAGACTCGTTTGAGTTGAAAAGCATCACCAGAAACCCAAAGGAACTTGCGAAAGTCTGACTCACCATAGTTGAAACAAATGTAAACGCGACGACTGGAAGCAAGTTCGGTCAACGTTATTGCTACTTCTTCAGCAATTTCTACAAGGTTAACAGGCGCTAAGTCTAGCTTCAAACCCTCTACATCGTTGCGATAAACAT
This sequence comes from Nostocales cyanobacterium HT-58-2, assembly GCA_002163975.1. GTDB lineage: Bacteria > Cyanobacteriota > Cyanobacteriia > Cyanobacteriales > Nostocaceae > HT-58-2. The sequence goes on from CP019636.1 coordinate 3,227,860, forward strand.
CTAAAAGAGTTTCTACCATTTGTAAACTTGTTTGATGGCTTTTAATCATCGTAGCTATGACTTTTTTTTGGGCAGTAATAACAGGACCAAAATTTTCTCTCTCAAACGCCTGCAAAGTTTCAATTGCCCCCAACAAAGGAGTTTTCAGATCATGAGTTAAGGTAGAGGCAAAGTCTTCTCGCACACTAGCTAATTTCTGTTGTGCGTGAAGTTTTGCTTGTTGTTTTGAAAGTGCTTCTTGATAGAGACGATTGCGATCACTAAGAATACCTGTCACAATCAGTGCCATGACTGCAATAAATCGACTAGCAATTGTGGAAGCCCTAACAGGAAAGAAACCTGGAATCCATACGTTAAAAATCGTTAGAACACAAGCAACTAGAGTGAGTTGTAGCGTTGCTATTCGACTAAAACGAGCATTTGCTATCATAATTGGACCGATATAAAGATAACCAAACACGTAGTCTGGTGGAGTGGAATACTCCAAGAGCACAACAATTGTAAACAGTCCAATAATTATCCAGGATGTTCTCAAACACGGGTTGTTTTTATGTGTAACAAGTTTGAGGAGCAACATCTGGAGAAGAAGCATATAAGCTTTTTGTCAAGTATAACAAATTCCTCAAAAAAACAGTTTTTTTCACTCAAGGTGGTTGTTTATGTTAAATTTATATTTCTCTATATTTGTAGATATAGATACTACCTAAACGCACTAAACGTTTTTAATCTTTCAGATATATATATGGAATATACCAAAAGTAATTATTAAAAATTTATACTCTTGCAATTTTAAAAAAAGTTTGATAATGATAGACTTGAGAAGTGTTTAAAGTGCAACTTAAGCTTGATTAGAAAAAGAATAGAGCCTTCTATAGAATGACTCAAACTCAGCTTATGCAATCGTAGTTTATGAATAAAAAGTAGTTGCCGTCACATATCCATTTACAATGGTATTTTTTATAGTTTTTGCTTTGAATTTACTTCCACTTAGGTGATAGTTCAAAACCTGTTCGCGCTTCTAAATACCAATAGATTTTTTATTTTTGGATTCATGACAGCAGACTATAAACATGAGAATCTCAAATTTAATTTATTGATGCTGGAGTTAGACTAATTCATGCTACAAGGATGGATTCAAATTGCATTAACGCTACTTGTTGTAGTGGCGATAACTCCTTTTTTTGGGCGCTATATGGCGCGTGTCTTTCGGGAGCAAAGGACGTTTCTCGACCCAATTTTAAACCCAGTTGAGCGCTTACTTTACTCTTTAATAGGCGTTAGCACCAAGGAGGACATGACAGGTTGGCAGTATGCGCGGGCAATCTTGTATAGCAACCTAGTGATGGGGTTGCTCATCTTTTTTATCATTATGAATCAGGGATGGCTACCCCTGAACCCGACCAAAATCGGTGCCCCAACTTGGGACACAGCATTGCACACTACCATTTCTTTCATCACGAACACTAACCAGCAACACTATTCTGGTGAAACCTATATGAGTTATGCCAGCCAAATATGGGGACTGGGCTATCATATGTTCACTTCAGCGGCGACAGGATTGGCAGTGGGAATCGCTTTTATTCGGGGATTGACAGGCAGACCATTAGGTAACTTCTACGTAGACCTGGTTCGCACCATTACTCGGATTTTGTTGCCTATTAGTATTGTGGGGACAATCGTTCTGATTGCAGCTGGTATTCCAGAAACACTCTCTGGTCCTGCGGTGGTTCCGACTTTAGAAGACCCTGCAATAAGTCAGGCGATCGCCCGCGGTCCTATAGCTCACTTTGAGATTATCAAGGAACTAGGGGAGAACGGCGGCGGCTTTTTTGCCATCAACTCAGCACACCCATTTGAAAACCCAAATGGCTTGACCAATTTTATCCAGCTTGTAGCAATTCTCTCGATACCCACCTCGTTGATTTATACCTATGGCATTTTTGCCAACAACATTAAGCAAGCTTGGTTGGTCTACAGTATTCCATTTGTCATTCTGGTAGTTTTTGTTATTGTTACGGCAATTGGTGAATACAACGGTAATCCTGCTGTTAATGCGCTCTTGGGAAGTCAGCAGCCAAATCTAGAGGGTAAGGAAGTCCGGTTTGGTTGGGCGCAATCTGCTCTGTATGCTGTCGTTACCACAGCCACTATGTGCGGAGCAGTCAATAGCTTGCATGATTCGTTTATGCCCAATGGTGGTTTCGTCACCCTTTCTAATATGTTTCTCCAGATTGTTTTTGGTGGACAGGGTACGGGAACAGCTTATCTGTTTGCCTATCTCATCCTGGCAGTGTTCGTTACGGGTCTAATGGTAGGACGCACGCCAGAATTTTTGGGACGCAAGATTGAAAAGCGTGAAGTGGTGCTTGCCAGTTTCCTAATTTTGTTGGTTCATCCAATTGCTATTCTAATTCCCGCAGGGATTGCCCTGGCATTTCCAGACCAACTCGCAGGAATCAGTAATCCTGGCTTTCACGGTTTTGCTCAAGTCATCTACGAATACGCATCAGCTGCAGCTAACAATGGTTCTGGGTTTGAAGGCTTAGGTGATTCACAACCATCTCCAATAGCTCTTGCCACAGGCGCAAAAACAACCGTAACCGCCTTGTGGTGGAACTTGAGCACTTGCTTTAGTTTGCTAGCAGGACGTTATATACCAATCATTGGTCTGCTGCTGCTGGCTGATAGTATGTCGCGCAAGCAATCTGTTCCCTTTACGATTGGTACATTGCGAACCGATACCGGGCTATTTACTGGTGTCACTGCAGGTGTCATTCTCATTTTGGGCGCACTGACCTTCTTCCCAGTGCTGGCGTTTGGACCGATTGGCGAAGCCTTCCAAATTGCTAAAGGTATTGGCTAGCAGTAGGCACGTATGTCAGTGGTCAGTAGAAATTTCAACTAGTTAATAACTACTAACCACTAACAAGCAACAATTATTAATTCATTTATCTATGGGAAGTTATACCGACCAATCCTCATCTTCGCGTCCGCCTCGTATTCCACAAGGAAGCCGTGACACCCGTAGACACACCCCCAAGGCAGATATGCGGGGACTCTACCAAAGGGCAATTCGGGAGTCGTTCGTCAAACTCAATCCTCGAATTGCTGTCAAAAATCCAGTTATGTTTGTCGTTTGGTTAGGGACAATCGTGACTTTCATAGTGACTATTGACCCCAACTTATTTGGCGTAATTCAGGCAGATATTAATCAGCAACGCCTGTTAAATGGGTTGATTACCTTAATCCTATTTTTCACAGTTTTGTTTGCCAACTTTGCTGAAGCCGTTGCTGAAGGACGTGGAAAAGCACAGGCAGATGCACTCAAAGCGACACGCTCAGACACTATTGCTCGCAAAGTCCAGGCGAATGGTTCCATTACAGAAATCAATTCTACTGAGCTGCGCCGAGGTGATGTCGTAAAAGCGATCGCAGGTGACATGATTCCTGCTGATGGGGAAGTGATTGCGGGTATCGGCTCAGTCGATGAGTCTGCCATTACTGGGGAATCAGCCCCTGTGCTGAAACAGCCAGGTACGGACATTGCCAGTTCAGTCACGGGAGGCACACGCCTGCTCTCCGATGAATTGACGATTCGCATTACAGCTGATCCGGGTCAGGGTTTTATTGACCGCATGATTGCCTTGGTAGAGGGGGCAGAGCGCACCAAGACTCCCAATGAGATTGCCCTAACGGTGTTGCTGGCAGTGCTGACGCAGGTGTTCTTGATTGTGGTATCAACGATTCCACCGTTTGCTGGCTACATCGCCAACTTCATCAGTACTATATATGGGGCGGAGGCAGGGAACAGTTTACGTGCTGGTGCTAGTGTTGCCATTTTGATTTCGCTCTTGGTTGCTCTAATTCCTACCACTATTGGTGGTTTGCTCAGTGCTATTGGTATTGCTGGGATGGACAGGGTTGCCCAGTTTAATGTGATTGCTACTTCCGGACGAGCCGTAGAAGCTTGCGGTGATATTAACACACTAGTATTAGATAAAACAGGTACTATCACCTTAGGAAACCGGATGGCTGATGAGTTTATTCCACTTAATGGTCATTCTGTCGAAGACGTGGCGCGAGTTTCCCTAGCTGCTAGCGTGTTTGATGATACACCAGAAGGGAAGTCTATCGTGGGATTAGCAGAAAAGTACCGAGTTGGGGTAGACTTTGACACAAGTCTTGCAGAGGGTGTAGAGTTTTCCGCCAAAACCCGCATGAGCGGCACCGATTTACCCAATGGCAAACAAGTTCGCAAGGGAGCAGTGGATGCAATTAAGGGGTTTGTCCGATCCCGCAACGGCAGAGTTCCGGGTGAGCTAGACGCGGCTTATGAGCGAGTTTCCCGGTTAGGAGGGACACCCTTAGCCGTTTGCTTTGACAACGACCTCTATGGTGTTATCTACCTCAAAGACATTGTCAAACCAGGTTTGCGGGAACGATTTGACCAACTGCGCCGCATGGGGGTGAAGACCATCATGCTTACAGGTGACAATCGAATCACCGCTTCTGTGATTGCTCAAGAGGCGGGTGTGGATGATTTCATCGCCGAAGCAACCCCAGAAGACAAGATTGAGGTGATTCGCTCTGAACAATCTCAAGGTAAGCTGGTAGCCATGACTGGCGATGGTACCAACGATGCACCAGCCTTAGCTCAAGCAAACGTGGGTTTAGCGATGAACTCTGGAACTCAAGCTGCAAAAGAAGCTGCAAACATGGTGGATTTAGACTCTGATCCCACTAAACTGATTGACTTGGTGACGATTGGGAAACAGTTATTAATTACCCGTGGAGCATTGACCACGTTTTCTATTGCTAACGATATTGCTAAGTATTTCGCTATCATTCCCACTATCTTTGCAGCTGCTGGGATTGGTGCACTAAACATTATGGCGTTAAAGAGTGCTCAATCTGCCATTATCTCAGCGCTCATCTACAATGCCCTGATTATCCCAGCACTCATTCCCCTAGCCTTAAAAGGGGTGAAATTCCGTCCTCTGACAGCAGACCAACTCCTACAACGCAATATCTTGCTCTATGGCGTTGGCGGTATCATTGCTCCCTTCATCGCTATCAAACTGATAGATATTATCCTGCCGTTATCCTAACCACTTAGTCGTTAGGAATTAGCATGAGCTTTTAGTAACGACTATAAAATGCCATGAAATCCTTTCATAGACAACGCAAAATCTCACCACCCCAAATTTCCTCTGTATTAGAAGCAATGTTTGAAATCTGGTCTTCTGCCAAGAGACAAAAGCTACCACTGTATCTATTTTTGGCGATGTGCTTGAATCTGGTGGTTTCGCCTCTGGTTTTGGCTGGCGACCAGCAGTTGTCTCACGTCCAAGCTTGGTCATTAGGCTTGTTAGGACTGGTCACAGTCGGTCTTTCTGTCTATCTATTTTTCGTGATGTTTGTTCCGGAGAAATTCTAATGAGTTTTGCACGTGATGCAAGTAGAGCAATTCGTTCTACCTTGGTACTCTGGGTGATTACGGCTATCATCTACCCTTTTGCAATGATTGTGTTCGGGCAGATTTTGTTTCCGTTTCAAGCAAACGGCAGTCTAATTACAAATGCTGAAGGTAATGTTGTCGGTTCTGCCCTGATTGGTCAGCCTTTCACAACAGAGCGCTACTTCAATAGTCGCCCCAGCACCACGAACTATAGCACCGCTGACCCAAAAAAGGATGAAGCTGGAGTTCTCAAAACCGGAGTATCCGGTGCTAGCAACTTAGCTCCCAGCAATCCAGCATTGCTAGAACGTATTCAAGGAAAAAATGATCCTGATCCTAAAAAACAAATCGAAGGTGACCTCAATCGTCTGAAGGGCGCAGGCGTACAACCAACTGCTGATTTAGTCTACACTTCTGGTTCTAGTCTTGATCCTCACATCACCCCAGAAGCTGCTAGAGCGCAAATTGCACGAGTGGCAAAGGCGCGAGGACTTCAGCCTAATCAGCTAGAAACCCTAATTTCCCAAAACACCGATGGTCGCTTTTTGGGCATTTTTGGTGAGCCTGGAGTGAATATTTTGAAGTTGAACTTAGCTTTGGATGCACTCAAACGTGCTGGTTAATGAAGATGTTAGTAGTTGGTGGCACTTTTAAACCACCAACTACTAAAAAGGAACAAATATTTCTGAGCAAATATTTTATGTGCGATTGTCTTCCCTCTACTCGCAAATTCTGCCAGCCTTTAGAGGATGCTAGCAATTGTCCCAGTCAGTACAACTTGCTGTTAAATAACCGCTATCGTATCCTCAAACCCATTGCTACAGGAGGATTTGGTAAAACATTTCTCGCTGTTGATCACAAGTCTCAGGTAGAAGAGGAACTGTGCGTCATCAAACAATTCTTTGCTGAACGCCACGCTGTCCACGATTACCAGAAAGCAAGAGAACTATTTCACCAGGAATCTCTGCTTTTATCCCTCCTTGGCAAGCATCCTCAAATTCCTCAATTTTTAGACTCTTTTGAGCAGGATAAACAACTGTATTTAGTTCAAGAATGGATTGATGGGCAAAGCTTGGAGCAGGAATTAGCTCAAGAGGGAGCATTTCATGAAGCTGAAATTCGGCAGTTATTGCAAGATTTTCTACCTGTTTTGCAGTTTGTTCATGAGCATCAGGTGATTCACCGTGATATTAAACCTGCCAACATTATTCGTCGCCGTAAGAACGGTCAACTAGTTCTGGTAGATTTCGGGGTTGCTAAGTGTGCGAGAAACAAAATTTTAGAAAAAACCGGAACCTTGATTGGTAGTGCTGAATACGCTGCGCCTGAGCAAGTAAAAGGCAAAGCGATCTTTGCTAGCGACCTCTACAGCTTAGGTGTCACTTGTTTGCATTTGCTCACACAGATGTCACCATTTGACCTATATGACTGTAGTGAAGATGTCTGGATATGGCGCGAATATTTGACTGCACCAATTAGCTCTTCTCTGGAGCTGATTTTATGCAAGTTGTTACAAAGAGCAACCAAACAACGTTATACCTCAGCAACAGAGGTTCTGGCAGACTTGAATCATCTGCCAAAACACATTGTTTTTCCATCAAAGCTATCTGCAAGAACGAGCGTAGACGATGACGATTTTGAAACTCCTTACTTTGGGTTTAGCATCAAAGAAAATCTACTGACTTCAACAGTATCTAGCTCAAGCAATATACTCTGGAGGATTTTTACAACATTTGCCGCTACCTACGTTGCTTTTTTCACTATTGCTTGCATCGCTGCAATTCAATCACATTTAACAAATACTGCTTGGAAAGTAGAAAGCCCAAGAATGAAAGTGAGATGACTTCTGTCAATGTTGTTGTGCAAAGCGTGTGCAAGCCCTTCAGCCGTAGTATGCAATCTCTTTTTATCGCAAGCGCTTCTCAGCCGACTCAGTCTAGTCAACCAAACTTAGTTGATCAGACTGACCATAGTATAAGCTTTCTTGTAGCATTTTTCTTAACTTTCGTGTTCATCGGCTTTGTTCTAGGATGTTTCCTTCAGCATAAAAGGTATCAAAAGCTACGTGCTAAACGACAGGCTAAAATCCTTCAAGAAGTTGAAACTTTAGAAAAAATATGGAAGATGAAACCCTAAAGTTAAGAGAACTAAATTATTTATATAAGACAAAGTAAAAAAGGTATGAATTTTTCTCGAACTTCTGAGTACAGAACGGAAGTAATATGATGTTAAGTAATGTTAACGCACAAATAATGTACAGTTCTTATACTGTCTGTTCTAATAGTACCTACTCACATCCTGCTCGTCGCGGCAAGCACAAGATTTTTATTGGCATGGCTCCTGGTGTAGGCAAAACTTACAGAATGCTGGATGAAGCCTGCCGACTAAAAAAAGATGGTATTGATGTCGTTATTGGATGGCTGGAAACTTACGGTCGTCCAGAAACAGATGCTAAGGCAGAGGGTTTAGAAGTCATTCCACGAAAGACGATAGAATGGAGCGGGTTAATCTTCACCGAGATGGATACTGATGCGATCATTGTCCGCAAACCTCAGCTTGTTTTGGTAGATGAACTAGCGCACACAAATGTTCCTGGAGTAGAGCACAACAGACGTTTCCAGGATGTGGAGACAATTTTGGCAGCAGGCATTGATGTTTACTCTACTGTCAACATTCAACATCTAGAAAGCCTCAGCAATCAGGTTAGCCAAATGACGGGTATTGCCGTGCACGAATGTATTCCAGATAGTTTACTGGAAGTGGCAGACCAGGTGGTCGTTGTAGATGTCACGCCTGAAACATTGGAAGAACGATTGTTGGAAGGGAAAATTTACTCCACAAAGAAAATTGAGCAATCTGTACAAAATTTATTCCAACGTTCCAACCTCTTAGCTCTGCGGGAATTAGCACTGCGGCAAGTAGCCGATAACATAGAAAAGAAAGAAATTCAGCAAGCCGCTCAACTAAACTGCAACGGTAAAGCTGTAAGCACAAATGTTTGCTGTATCCACGAACGAATATTGGTTTGTGTTTCTTGTGAACCCAACTCTGTGCGGCTGATTCGACGGGGAGCAATACTGGCTGATTATATGAACGCACCACTCTACGTTCTATTTGTGAACAATCCTGACCACTTTCTGACAAAAGTAGAAGTACTGCACGTTGAAACTTGCAAACAAATCTGCCAAGAATTTAAGGGTGAGTTTTTGCAAGTATCCGGTCAGAACATCGCAGAAGAAATTGCTCGTGTTGCAAACTTATACCGAATCACTCAGGTGGTCATCGGTCAAACTCGTCGCTCACAATGGCAGATTCTGTTCAAAGGGTCTCTCATCCACCAACTCGTGCGATCGCTTAATCAAATCGATATTCATATCATCTCATCTGAAAAATAACTCAGGCTCTATCAGTTGCTCGCATTAGTCTCTACATCCATTTCAATCTAATCCATCTACTTCAATCAGCTTACTAATTGCATGAAGAGCAAGTAAAGCATTAACTATTTGACATCAAATATAAGTAATCTATTTGATATGAAAATATAAAATTATTTACAAAAATAGTTTAATTTTTCAAACACTTATTGATAATGATTCCTCATATTTCTCACAGTGTTTAACTAGCTTATACTTTAAAACTATATCTGTAAATATAGAAAGTTTGGTTGAGAAATAAACAAATATATAGTTTTAAATATAGCATTTTAGATTATGTCAAAATATATCAAAAAGTGCATATTTTTTTTAAAGAAGTATTACACAATAGTAGCAGAGCTTAAGGAAATACTATTTTGTGTTTGAAACTCAAGAGTTTGTTGAACCAAGTCTATTTGGAGTTTTTATTCAACCCAATAGTATCCACTGTGGCATTCATCTGGCTGAAATTAAGTTACCTGAGAAATGCACTGTTTTAGGAATTTTAAGAGAGAGCCAGGTCATTTCAGTAGAAGATAATCCAACTATTTATGCTGGAGACTACATCTTGGCAATGGCAATCAATCCAATGATGACTCCCGCTCTCAAAGTCATTCTCAAAAAAACTCACTCTGTTTACTATTCGCTCAACAATTGCTTACTTGAAGCTCGACCATTCCCAAGCAAAGCCTCCAACTCTATCGCCTCAAGCACACAAACAAATTTTACTTCCATACATCATTAAAAATGGATATCTATTTTTTCTCCCCTCATGCACCTGACCCTAAAATGATTCAAGACTTAGGTGCTCCAATTAAAACTCGATTTAAGGGGGAAATCAGCAATATTGTCCGTCAAGGCGACCTTATCTCTTTTACAGAAACTCTGTATCTCGGTGGGCAATTGCTTAAACCTTGCTATACTATCCCTGCTGAATCGATTGTCGTTGTGGAAGGTTCACCCCTATTACAGTCAGCTTGGTTAGCGGCGGGAGTTTCTACCCTGCTAGTTCCTCAAATGAAGCAGGAGGTTGGTGATCGTAGTTGCGTTGTCCTTAAGTATTGCGGACTACTACAGATTCACAAAATTGATGTCATCACCTCTATTTGGAGCAGGAACACAAATACTGAGGTGGATAATAATCAGCGACCAAGCGAGGAAAAAAGCAAATTGGCAAATTCCCCTGGTCCATTTTCAGTGGCAAATCTGCTCCAACATATGCAATGGAGACCGCTCAAACCAGCCGGCAGTGCCTCACTCATTCATTAACCACCCAATAAATACAGCATATTTCAGGTAAATGAGGTACACAAATAGGGTCACAACAATTTTGTGCCTCTACAATTACCTGTACCTCACCAACTTGCAATTTGCTGTAAGTTTGACCAACTTTGACCAAGCTTTCTCCAAAGGGAACTCACTCTTCCCCTTGGAGATTTTGGGACTAGTGGGACTTTAGAAATTTCGGGCTGAAAAAGTACCTAATACCTTTGCTAGAAAAGGGAAATACATCGATTAGTAAAAACGCTTTAAATTCAGTTAAATCAACCATAAGTGAGAAAGCAATGTCAAATCTTTACTAAATCTATGTTTATGGCTATTTTAATCTAATTTTTTTACAAACTCCTGCTAGGGATTTCATATAAGATGAGAGTGATGGGCAACTCTTATAACTAGGCGTTTTTAATATGTATAACTTGGATTTATTCCGACTTGACGTGTTAACAGAAAATTGTTTTCATCAGAGGGTGTTAATAGAAACAAAAGCGGTTTTAGTAGTTAAAAATACCACCAAAACACAAGTCGAACTTATACCCGATGTAGAACATTTAGTTGCTCCTATTTGCTTGATTATTCTTTGATCGATGCTCCGGAGGAGCGACCCAAAGGGCTATCGCCGTTTTTCCTTTTCTATCCAATGTCCGAAAGTTTCTACAAAATAGAAAAGTAACTATCAACCGCTGCAAGCAAGTTCCTTGTTGGAAGTGTCGATATTTTAAAGACAATCATTATCTTAATTGTGCGATACACCCTTCTATTGCTTTAACCCAAGACGCGTTCAATTGTCCTGACTTTTGGTCTAACAATAACCTAACCGAACCAGACTCTATCAATGATCATCTGTGCTGATACCTATATCCCCTTTCCGCGTCCGCTTGTCTATGCTACCTATCGTGACAAGCTCGTTGAACTCGTACCCTACTTACCCAATATCCGACAAATTGAGATCAAGTCGCGTCTTGAAGAGGGCAACATTATTCACTTTGTCAACGAGTGGCACGGTGGTGGCGAGATTCCAGTTATAGCACGCGCCGTACTCAGCGAGACGATGCTCTCCTGGACTGATATTGTTAGTTGGAACGAGTCTGAGTACACGGCACAGTGGCATATCAAGACACACGCTTTCACCGAAGCAGTCCACTGCGCTGGTGTTAACCGCTTTGTTGAAGATGACGGCGGTACACGGGTTGAGAGTCGTGGCGAGCTAGTTATCGACACCAAGCAAATCAAGGGTGTACCGCAGCGACTTGCGGGTGCGGTAGCGCACACAGTCGAGGATTTCCTCAGCAAAAAGATTGAACCAAACCTGCTACAGATAAGTGAGTCTGTTCGTCTCTACCTGGAGCAGAGTCAGAATTTGTGAGAGGCAATTAAATTGGCGTTGCATATTTGCGGGATGATTTGATTTTCTCTCTTGGAACTTACACAAGAACTCTGGTGAAATTCTTATTTCTTTGTGCCCTTTGTGTCCTTGGCAGCTTAATTTTCATGCCTACTTTATGCAACGCCATTAAATTCAATATTATGATTTCTAACTTATGTTACAAGGGTTTTTTCAAATTGCTCTCATGCTACTATTCGTGGTGGGGCTGGCTCCTATCTTGGGAAGCTATTTGGCTCAAGTTTTCATCGCAGAGAAAACTTTCCTCGATCCGGTGATGGAGCCCCTAGAGCGGTTCATATACTTTCTAAAAGATGTTGAACCCGAAGAAAAGATGACGGGTTGGGAGTATGCCAAAGCCGTGCTAGTGAGTAATACGATAATGGCAATTCTGGCACTGCTAATACTGCTGTTTCAAGGCTTGCTACCATTAAATCCTACCCAGTTAGGGATGCCTACTTGGGACACAGCATTGCACACTACTATTTCTTTTCTAGTGGCTGCTGATTTGCAACATTACTTGCCGGAAACGACAATGTCGTACTTGAGCCAGATTACGGCATTAGGATTTTTGATGTTTGTTGCTCCCGCTACAGGATTAGCGGTAGGAATTGCTTTTATTCGGAGATTAACAGGTAGACCATTAGGCAATTTTTATATAGATCTCACTCGCTCCATCACGCGAGTCCTGCTACCTTTTGCCCTTGTCATTGGGGTGCTGTTTATGCTAGCTGGCGTGCCTGAAACCCTGGCAGGTCCGGTAACAGTGACGACCTTGGAGGGAGCAACCCAAGTGATTGCCCGTGGACCTGTTGCTCACTTTGAAAGCATCAAAATGCTAGGCGAAAATGGTGGAGCCTTCTTTGGTGGTAACTCTGCTCACCCCTTTGAGAATCCTAATGGTGGCACAAATTTGCTGCAAGTCGTAGCAATGCTACTCATTCCAACAGCCTTGCTCCACACCTACGGTATCTTCATGAACAACCGGAAACAAGCTCGTTTGCTGTTTTGGATGGTATTCGCCATTTTTGTAGTCTCAATTGGTATGACTGCTGTAGGTGAGTATCAAGGCAATCCCGCAGTGAATGCCCTGCTGGGCAACGAACAGCCAAATCTGGAGGGCAAAGAAGTCCGGTTAGGCTGGGCGCAAACCGCGCTATTCGCCATCACTACAACAGCAACCATGACGGGTTCTGCTAACGGAATGTTCGACTCGCTAATGCCGCCTGGTGGATTTTGTGCCTTGCTCAACATATTTCTGCAAGTGATCTGGGGAGGAATGGGCACTGGAGCGGCTTCCCTGCTAGTATATCTATTTCTGGCAGTGTTTTTGACTGGCTTAATGGTGGGACGAACGCCAGAATTTTTGGGAAGGAAAATCGAGCAAAAGGAAATGACTCTAGTAAGCGTTATTATCCTCATCCACCCAATACTGATTTTTCTGCCCAGTGCCATTGCCCTTGCTTTTCCTCAGCAACTTGCAGGCATAAGTAATCCTGGTTTTCACGGTTTCACACAGGTGATTTATGAGTATGCGTCAGCAGCAGCGGGCAATGGTTCGGGTTTTGAAGGCTTGGCGGATACCCAACCTGCCCCAACTGCTCTGTGGTGGAACCTGACAACAGCATTTACCATGTGGGCGGGACGATTTATTCCCATTGTTGCCTTATTGCTCCTCTGTGATAGTATGTCGTACAAGCAAAGCGCACCAACCTCGACTGCAAGCTTAAAAACTGATACCCAGCTGTTTACAGGCATAACTGCTGCCGTCATTTTAATTCTGGGAGCACTAACGTTCTTTCCCGTTCTGGCTCTAGGACCTTTTGCTGAAGCTTTTCAGCTAGCAGCTAGACGGTAGATGATGAGTGGCTCTCATTGCTTGTGGCTAAATGTTTATATTGATATCAAAGCTTCATCCTCCATATCCTCTCTAGGATTTCAATTTGCTTTTTTCTCTCAAGAAAAATCTGTTCAACTTCAGCAAACTGCTTGTCACGCTGCTTTTTATACTTTCTATACTAAAGGTCTATTAAAATAATAGTGACAATTATAAAAGTAATAAGAATTACATTAATAAAGACTCGCTCCACTCCAAATTTGCATACTGAAGATTAACATTCTTCAGGTTAGCTCCCTGAAGGTCAGTTGATTCCAGGTTAACTCCTTGTAAATTTGCCCCCGATAAGTTCACTCCTGATAGATGACAACCCAAACATTTCCTTGTTTCTTGAAGCTGTTGAATTGTTTGCTGCCGAAGAAAATTATTACCTTGACTAACTAGGGAGGGAGTCAAGGCGATCGCCCCAGGGATGACCAGACGTAAGAAGGAAATCATAATAAGAACAAAGACTTAGGAGTTAGGAACTAGCGAGCATTGGCTTACTTCACCTTTGCAAGACCACGCCACCAAGCAAGTAAAGGACTGGCAATAAAAATACTGGAATATGCCCCCATGGTGAAGCCAATGATTAGAGCAAGAGCAAAGTTTTTGAGAGTTTCCCCACCAAAGAGAAACAGAGAGAACATAGTCAGCAGAACGGTGAATACCGTGTTGAGGGAACGAGTGAGAGACTGGCGCACCGACTCATCCACCAACTCATCAATTGGCTTAGCGGGATGCAAGTTAATGTTTTCTCGAATTCGGTCATAAATAACGACAGTATCGGTTACAGAGAAGCCTGCAATCGTCAACAGGGCAACAACAAAAAGACTGTCTACCTCTATACCAAGCACTAAGCCCAGTATAGAAAAAATGCCTAGTGTTATTACAATGTCATGGAATAAGGCAATGATGGCGAACACAGCATAGTCAGAATGGAAGCGTAAACTTAGATAAACACCAATTCCAGTAAAGGCAACAAGCAGTGAGAGCAAGCCAGAGGTAAAAAGCTCTCGTCCAACTGTAGGACCCACCGTATCAATTTGAGTCTTTTGGGCAGTAAAGGCACCAATTTTCTGACTTAGAACTGTTTGTAGTTTGCTACGCTGATCGACATTTAAGGGCTTAGTACGAATGGAAATTGCCTGTTGTTGGGTTCCCAGAAGTTGAATGCTGCTGTCTGCCAAGTTTAATTCAGCCAGCACACTGCGAACCTGAGTAAGGTCAATTGGTTTCTCACAATTGCTTGGTTGGGTGCAATCTAACTCGAATTGCAATCGAGTACCGCCGATAAAATCAAGTCCTGGTTTCAGTGGTACGCCAAACTGTTGCCAGGAGACGAACATAGCGATTAAGCCTACCAGAATTAACGTAAAAGAAAGACTCCACCAAAGAGGTTTTTGTTGGGTGACGCTAAATTTCATCTGCTATACTTCTAGGATGAAAACTCTTGCTGCTAGCTAAGCTTGTTGTAACAGAGATAAAGCTTCAACAATGACTACTAATTGAGATGAAAGGCTTTGGCAATTTTCAACTTTTGCCCATTAATATAAATAGTTTATATAAAATAAATAAGATTTCCTCTTATGCAAATGAAAATACCAATTAGACTTGGCTCAACAAAATTTTGTTCTGAAAACACGAATTTCAGCACAAAAAATCTTGACCCGAGATCTAATGCTATTATGTAATCTTTTTTGAAAGAACTAATGCCATCCAAGATATATTTTTGCAGTATATATAATACACATAAAATAAGATAAAAGTTTATTGGTTTAAATAAACTCTCTATACTTAGAGATATACTCTTAACCTATAGCAATCCATTGAGGAGTTATGAGTAAATACGATTACAAGTATGAGTTTCAGTTAAGAAAATGTCTCGAAAGTTTTGGACAAGTGATTGAAATCATACAAGTGACTTGAGCATGAAATGGAAATACCCAATGCATAAAATTCCAACCGCGAGCCTCCATCAATCCGTTTATCATAAGTTAAGGCTTTTGGTAATGAGAATCAAAAAAAGAGTGGTCAAAGCTCTGCCTGTACTTACAACTATCATTCTTACGCGGATGTGTTTCTATATTTAGATGTATTGACAAAATTTATTCGCTTTAAACTTGTCACAAATGATAACTCTGTACAAAGAAATAATTCAATTCTTGAGTGTAGACGTAGAGTGAGAACTTCTACTGCACCCGATGCTACGCCACTTTTATTGTCTAACAAATCTAGAGCGAGGGGAAAATACAAAGGTTTCCATTGCTACTATTGGCAGATAAACTCACATCAAAAATTAAGTTGATCTCCTGATGCTTTTGTGTCCAAACAAAAGCTTGAAATGCACTGCGAGCGTGGATACCCTAGATATAGGGAGAGCCACTAGTGTCCTGGAAGATTTTACTGATTTTGTCACGTATGCTCAACTGTGGCTCCCTCCAGTAAATGAAGAAATTCAGGAGCAACAGAAAATCTAAATTGATTTTGATTTGCATACCCAAAATGGAGGGTATATACGTCAAAAACTAAATATTATTTCTATCAAGTAGGAGTTACTTGCTCTTACACAATTTGTAATGATGGAATTAGAAAAATTTATGGTCAAAAAAAATTATGGTCAAAAAAGTTGCAATCATTGGTGCTGGACCAGCTGGACTTCTACTTGCTCACTACCTGTTGCGTCGTGACGACAAATACCAAATTGATATTTATGAGCGCCGCAGCGATCCCAGAATTGTCTCATTTTCAAAATCCCGAACTTTCCCCATCTCCTTAAACGAAAGGGGAATGAGCGCTTTGAGAAAAATTGAGGGATTAGAAGAAGCAGTCAAAGCCATTAGTGTGGAGATGACGGGAACCCTGTTTCACCAAAAAAATGGCAAGACGCGATTGACACCAAGAAACAAACCTCTCACCACACTTGATCGGACAAACTTGGCGATCGCCCTATTGGAAAAGTTGAGTGAAAAGTACAATAGCAGTCGGCTCAATATTCACTTTAACTGTCAATGTACTTCTGTTGATTTGGCATCCAAAAAGGTAAAGTTGCAAAACATAGAAACAGAAGAAGATTTCACCGTTGATTATGACCTTTTAATTGCTGCAGATGGGGGGCGTTCTACAGTAAGAGAGTATTTTCTGGCTACAGAGGATTTTGAATGTGAACAGAAGTACGTACCTAATGACTACAAATCCATCTTTCTTCCTCGCCCTGATGAAAATTCTGGCATTCATCTAGAAAAAGGCAAAATTCACTCGTGGATGCTCAAAGATGGCACATTCGTTGTTCTCTTACATCAACACGATGAAACGATGGGTGGTGTCATTCTGTTTCTCCACAACAAAAATCAGATAGCTGGGCTTTCTAGTACAGAAGAAGTTTTGCAATTCTTTCAAAAGAATTTTCCAGAAGTTGCTCAGCTCATGCCAAAAGAGGAAGCTGAAGCTTTTCTTAATAGACCAATATCAAGAATTTTAACAGTTCGTTGTAGTCGCTATCACCAAGGTGGCAGTGTGCTACTCATTGGAGACGCAGCACATGCGGTGTCTTCTTCTATTGGTCAAGGTTGCAATGCAGCACTTGAAGATGTTGTGTTATTCGACAACCTTTTGAATGAATATTCTGACGATTTGGCAGTGGCGATAGAACAATTTACTGTACGCCGCAAGGAAGATGCTCATGCCTTAGTAGAACTTGGCGATAATGCTTTCCCCTCCACCACTGGTTTATTTATTGAGTTTATACTAAGAGAAAGTCTTGCTAAAATTCTGCACCAAATATTTCCTAAGCGCTTCGCGCCTTCATTGTCTGAGTTAGTATTTGAAACTACAATTCCCTATTCAGAAATTTTAAATTCATACCAAGGCTGGATATCAAAAGTAAAAAAATCAAACGAAAATTTATCAGTAAATTTGTAGCAATTGTGGAATGTGCCTCATGTGCTAACAAAATAAAAACTTTGTCTCATAGGAGATATTTCTATGCTTCAGAAATGGTTTCAAAAATATCTAGAGTCTCGACCCGTTTTAACTGCCTATAACAATTTAGAAAAGACACAAGCTCGACAGCATACTCACTTTATAACGTTCCCACCCAATCGGTGGTTTAACATCACACTTAACGAAATTTTAGATCGCCCAGAATGGTATAAAGGCGTACTCCACAATCATCCTTGGCCCAACATTAGCATTATTTTAAAGGGTGGCTACTGGGAGAAAAATGAGAAAGGAGTGAAGTGGTATAAACCAGGCTCAATTATCTTCCGGTCTGCACATGATAACCATTGCATCTGGATCGAAGATGATCAAGAAGCGTGGACATTGTTCATCCACGGACCAATGAAGAAAAAGAGTTTTGATTTTGTGCAGGATGGTGAACCTGTGACTCCAGAACAACTTGGGTTGCCAAAAGGCGCTGTCACACGTGGAGGGTCAACGCAAAATTAAGCTAAAATTCAAGCAGAGTAAGCATTTCCTGCTTTTGGATTCCCCATGCTTGAAACCCTGCAAACCCGATTTTACGAACTAGAACAATTCGCTAACAGCCTTGTCGCCAATCAACTCACACACTTGAGTTTGCTAAGTATTGGCGTCATTTTTATGGCTGGGTTGTTCACGAGCCTCACACCCTGTATGCTATCCATGCTGCCGATTACCATTGGCTACATCGGTGGTTATGAAGCAAAAAGCCGCCTGCAAGCCACTGCGCAGTCAACGTGGTTTGCGTTGGGATTGGCTACCACCTTGGCAGGGCTAGGAATAGTAGCAGCTTTTGTTGGAAAAGTCTACGGTCAGGTGGGAATTGGTTTACCAATTATTGTCAGTATCATCGCCATTCTCATGGGGCTGAATTTACTAGAAGCCTTACCGTTGCAATTGCCCTCTTTTGGTGGAACAGAGTGGATTTCTCAAGAATTACCCCAAGGAGTGCGAGCATATTTCATTGGTCTGAGTTTTGGTTTAGTCGCCTCCCCTTGCAGTACTCCTGTTTTAGCAAGTTTGCTTGGTTGGGTTGCCAATACGCAAGACTTAATTTTAGGAGCTGTTTTGCTGCTTTCTTACACGGCAGGTTATGTCGCACCGTTGATTTTAGCAGGGACTTTTACAGCTTCAATTAAGAAATTGCTGGAATTGCGCCGTTGGTCTGGTTGGATTAACCCAATCAGTGGTGTATTGTTGGTAGGATTTGGTGTCCTTTCTTTAATTTCTCGGATTCCAATGGATATTTTTAGATAAATGACTATAGAAAATTCAGTTTCCAAAAAACCTATATGGTCAGCACTTAGACAGTCACTCAGAAAAGATTTTCTGCCTGTGCTGACAGATTTACGTTTAGCAATTGTGATGCTGTTAGTCATTGCACTTTTCAGCGCCACTGGTACGGTCATCGAACAAGGTCAATCAGTAGCGTTCTACCAGGCTAACTATCCAGAACAGCCAGCTTTATTTGGTTTTCTCACTTGGAAAGTTATCTTAATGCTGGGCTTAGACCATGTTTATCGAACGTGGTGGTTTTTAGCATTGCTTATTTTGTTAGGGACAAGTTTAACTGCATGCTCTTTGACCACTCAATTAAAAATCCTAAAAGCTGCACGTCGATGGAGGTATTACAGCAAACCCCGCTGGTTTGAAAAATTAGCGCTTAGTGCAGAATTAGCTCATGGTTCCCTTGAAACCCTCACCCAGCTGCTGCAGAACCATCGCTATAAGGTATTTCAAGAAAAAGACGGCTCTCTTTATGCCCGCAAAGGTATTATCGGTCGCATCGGACCTATTATCGTTCATGTGGGTATGGTGACAATTCTTTTGGGGTCTATTCTGGGAGCAATGACCGGTTTTGTTGCCCAGGAAATGGTTCCCAGCGGTAACACCTTTCAAGTGAAAAATATCATAGATGCAGGACCATTGGCAGCAACGCAGCCTAAAGATTGGTCTGTGCGAGTCAATCGCTTTTGGATTGACTACACCTCTTCTGGTGGAATTGACCAGTTCTACTCAGATATGTCTGTTTTGGACAATCAGGGACAGGAAGTTGACCGCAAGACGATTTTTGTCAACAGTCCTCTACGTTATCACGGTCTGACCTTCTACCAGACTGATTGGGGAATATCTGCTGTTCGAGTCCGAGTGAACAAAAGCCCCATCTTTCAACTACCGATGGCGCAATTGAACACTAACGGTAATGGACGCATTTGGGGAACTTGGATTCCGACGAAACCAGATTTGAGTGAAGGTGTCTCCCTTCTGGCGAAAGACTTGCAAGGAATGGTGTTAATTTACGATGCGACTGGCAAGCTTGTTGACACTGTTCGCGCTGGAATGTCTACTCAAGTCAATGGTGTCACGTTGAAAATTCTGGATGTTGTTGGCAGTACTGGTTTACAGATTAAAGCTGACCCAGGAATACCGATTGTTTATACAGGTTTTGCCTTGCTCATGCTAGGTGTTGTGATGAGTTATTTTTCTCACTCGCAAATTTGGGCATTACAAAAAGATGGTCGCCTATATGTGGGTGGTAAAACGAATCGTGCGAAGGTGGCTTTTGAGCAGGAAATGTTGGAGATTTTGGATAGATTAAGTTTACCGCCACAAGGTGAGGAGAAATCTGAAGAGAAAGTGGCTGTCATAGATGCCTAGGTTTCTCATGCACCAGAAAAAGCTGATGATTTTTGCGATCGCTGTAATGGGCGATGACGCAAATCGTCCGCCGTAGGCGATCGCAAATGGGATGATATCCATACCTCGATCTCGTCTAAAGGCTTTGAGTCCTTTAACCCTCAACTGCAAAGCATGAGCCTTACGATCAACGCTAACGTTGGCTTGACTGTGTAGATGGCTGTTTCAGTTGGTTTGCCTCACTTGTATAAGCTTTGCGCGTTTTCCGATTGAACAGGCAAAGAGATTGCCCAACTTGATTGTTCATCTGGGCTTGTGGATAGTTTCCTCGCACAAGCAACGCATCGTAGCCAACATCATCTGCAAAGTTGACAATCTTTCCCACAGGTTGAGCATTACGCAAGCCACTCGTTTTGAGACAACTGGAAATAACCTCCTTCTCGTGTTTTGCCCAAGCATCTGGAGAAGAAGCTTCTGCTGCGGTGGCTGCCAATACCAAACCTCCGAGTGCGATTGCAAGCACTCTTTTTGAGAGCACAACCTTTGTTAGTAATGTAGCTTTTGGATTAATTTTCATAATCTTTCTCCTCTATTTGCATATAACGTTTAGATACTAGTATCACTTATGCTTAATTGACGTTATACCAAATAAAAAAATGTTTGCGGCAGATAACCCCACCCGCCCTATCGGGCACCCTCCCCTTACTAAGGGGAGGATTGGGGAGGGGTTCAACCGATGTGTTGCATTTTTTTTCAAATTGGTATTAGATTTTGTTGATTACATTACCCCTGATTAGAGACCTTTATTACTCTTATAGAGGCAAACAAAATCAACTTATGCATATAGAGGAGAAAAATTCGTTCAAAGTTCGTTGATGTTCCACTCTCGACATCACAACTCGTGACGTTTATATGATTCTGACTATATGATTATGATTTTTGATGTTGCACCTCAATGACTGTATGGACATTACCGCGAGGTGTAAAGTCTGCCTTAACGGTGACATCTATTGGGTCACAAGCAGCAACAAAATCATCTAGGATTTGATTGGCAGATTCTTCGTGGGAAATATAGCGATCGCGATAGCTATTAATATATAGTTTGAGCGCCTTCAGTTCTACAACCCGTTCATCGGGGATATAGGTAATGTGTATCGTGGCAAAGTCAGGATAGCCCGAGAATGGACATTTACACGTAAATTCCGGCAAGGTAATGTTAATGTTGTATCGCCTTCCTACGCGCGGATTGGGAAATGTGATGAGTTGTCCTTCTGCAATGTTGCGTTCTCCATATTTTATTTCCATAGTTATTAGTCTTTATTGATTCGTTAGGGCTTTCATTCCTCATTGTTAGTAATTAGGGGTTAGTTGTCAAAAATTACCGCTAACCCCTAACTACTGACATCAAACTTATAACTCTTCTTGTTCCCAGTCTGGGCAATTTTCATCTTCCCATCCGTGAGGATGCATACCACAAACTAACAGATTTCCACCATACACTTGACCGTGGTAGTGACGACAACCAATGCAGGCTGGATTTCTTTCTGCACAGGGATCAACTGAATAAGGAAAGCCCAAATCGACATCATCGACGACAATGTCTTCTAATTCCCAGTAAATTTCTAAAAGTGGATCAGTCAGATCCTGCAAATACTGATCCAACTCAGTGGCGATGGTATTTTGTACTTGCTCGGTAATTTCTTCGGTGATCTCAAAAAACGAGTCTACCATTTCCGTCATCCCCAGGAAGAAGCCTTCTACTTCATTAGCCACTGTTTCTATCATGTCCCAAAATTCTTTTTGCCACTTTTCCATAATTCGGACGTCCTTAGTCCTTATAAGCTGTCTACTGGACGCTTAATGCTATATGGCTTGAAGCACTTTTGTACACCCTGAGGATTACATTTGAACAAAATTTTACATGACTAGGAGATGCTTCGCCAGTGCCTTAAAGTGCTACAACAAGCTAATTTCCAACTACTGATCGCGTTGTAATCTACGCAGTTCGTCCTGCATTTGTTTAACCTGATCACGCAATTTGTCCACATCCTCAGTAGGTGGGGTCACTTTTACAGTCGTTGGCTCCTCATCTTCCTCTATGATTTCGATGCGGCGCGGTTCAGAGGGAGGGGTTCGCTCAGCTGTTCCATCAGAACTAGGTACTTGTTGAGCTTGCTTCATCATGTCTTCAACAAAGCGCCGGGCTTCTTCTGTTGTCATTTCGCCCCGTGCAACCATTTCGTCTGCCAGCTTTTGGACTTGCGATCGCAGTTCAACTAGTGTTCCGCCTGCTTTCTCTCCCGCGTAAGAAGCCAAGCCAACACCAAGGTAAAAAGCTTTTTTAACAACATCTCCAAAACCAGGCATTGCAGCTCTTGCGCTCCTAAAATAGGGCGACCCGGAGACTACGCCTGCTACAAGCATCCCGTATTGCTGCTACCTTCCGGTCCTGACAAAGTTTGGGCGTTGCAGCCGCGTAGATCCAGGTCTATAAACAGAATAGCATTAAATTTTCTGACTGTGTGTTATTCGACTACAATTTTCCACTCGTAAAGTTTATAGTTGACGCAGCCGTTTTGTACCAATGGATCACCAGCTACAATCGCTTCTGCTTCATCTTTTGAGGTTGCTTCAAATAACATCATGCCACCGCCTTTTTGTGCCCAGTAACCTGTTTTGGCTTTGTGTCCTTTAGCAATCAACTCTTCTACGTAAGCCTTATGAGCAGGTACATATTGGTCAAAGATGGACTCATCAACTTTGCCTTCTTCTATCTTCACAAACCACGGCATTGCTTGCAACCTCTCAAAATACTATGTTCTAATATCTTTAGGGCTATTGCTGCTTTCTAAAATACTTTGCAAAAAATAAAAGGACCAATAGTCTGTGCTTACTTGTTAGAAATGCCCAAATCACAGAGACTTTTTTTCATAGCCCTCCTGCCTCCCCAGGAAATTCAAGACTACGCCAACCAAGTTAAGCAATACTTTGCCGATAAGTATGCCAGTCGTCATGCACAAAAATCCCCACCGCACATCACTGTGCAACCGCCCTTTGAATGGGCAGATGCTGACGTTCCAGCCCTTGAAAAATGCCTTGCAGATTTTGCTAGTCTTCGAGAACCAGTACCAATTACACTAAGTGGGTTTAGTGCTTTTGCCCCCCGTGTCATATACATCAATGTCGTCAGAAGTTCACAACTGCTGGCTTTGCACGCTGATTTAATGGCATATTTGGAAGGCAGCTTGGGAATTGTTGACAAGGTTGGGAAAACCCGTTCCTTCGCTCCCCACATGACGGTTGCCTTTAAAGACTTAACAAGGCAAAATTTTAAAGCTGCTTGGCCTGAATTTGAAAAGCGTGAGTTGCTCTTTGAGTTTACTGCTTCTGACTTAACCTTGTTGTTACATGATGGGCAGCGGTGGAATATCAAAACTAACTTTCCCTTATTGTCTTCTGCTACCTAAGACAGGAACAGAAAGTCAAATATAATATATTTTCATCCACCTGAAGGTATATTCTGAAGGAGAAAGGGAAACAATGTATGCAAAAGTAACCATTGCAACAATACTAGCAACTCAATCACTATTCTCGGTTATGGCAAGTCATACTCCCGCTGCATTAGGAGAGACAATTAGCCAAAAAATTGATTGTAATAAGGCAGTCACAACACCAGAAATGAAGTACTGTTCTCAACAGTCTTATCAAGCAGCAGATAAACGACTCAATCAAGTGTACAAAAAAGTAACATCAACCTTCAATGGTGAGCAAAAGCAAATATTGACTGCAGCACAGCAAGCTTGGATTAAGTTTCGCGATCGCAATTGTGATTTTGAGGTCTATGGGAACCGTGGTGGGACAGGTTATGAAATCTTCCGTAATGGTTGCTTAGAACGGCTAACGACTCAACGTACAAAAGATTTAGAAAATTTTTTATCATCACGTTAGTATAAATTACGCAAAAGTCAATAGGGCGAATAAATTCGCAAGTTTCAATGAGCTTGGAAGACCAACGACTCGCCAAGCAGGTTGGGCTACTTCACTCATACGTTATGCCCCCAGAGAGTGCTAAGTACAAATGACTCAGCACTCAACACTCAAGATTTTAATAACTACCAACTTTGCCATTCGGACGTTGAATAATCATTTCTACAACTCGCCGCTTCGCCTTTGGATCAATACCCACTAAACGCACATACTCATTGCCATATTCTGTCAGGCAGGACTCCACAGTTGATATTGCATCTTGTTCGCCTGTAATTGGGCTTGTAGCGCAACTTTGCCAAGAACCTGTGCGGAAACGACGCTCATCTACGTGTTCAATGCCGATTCTGTAACCCCGAGACAAAATTTCGCGTATTTGTTCTTGTGTCTCTAAGCTTAAATGGGTATTTGATACCTGCTGTTTTTGGTATCCATTAGATGTTGAAATTTGAGATGTTGAAATTTGACTTGCGCCATTGCTTGACGGCTGAGTGTTTGGTGTCACCGCAGGGGCAGGTGCAGATTGATTGCGAGAGTACAAGCTGCGATTATACTCACTCACCAGTTGGGAAGTCTGGACTCGCTGTTGTTCAGCAACCATCAAGTTGCCCATCTCAATTAAGTGAGACAAGCTGAAATTAGGCTTTCTAAATTCTGGCGGACCTTCAACGCTGTTAACCACACGCTGGGATACGCGATCAACTCCTATTTCATGTATAAAGCTGCGGATCTGTTCGTCATAAATTCGGGCACGCAAAGCGCTGAAAAAGTCTATCGATTGATTTGGGAAGGTATCGACTAGCCTGTCAACTTCTTGGCGTGAAAGTCCATCTTCACTATAAATCCCACCAACAATGCCCACCTTATCGTCTCGGTCTGGGTCCCAGTAAAATTTCTCCATTCGACCATCGCGAATGAGTGGCGCATAGAGAGTGGAAAAATCATTGCCTGTCACAATAATCGGTACACGATGTAAAGGCGTTGCGTCGTAACTACCGGGGAGTTGCACATCGGTAGGATTGTCGGCAATATTCATCAGTGTGGCATTCACCAACTGAGTATTGACCGTGTACTGAGTGCCTTCATCAAAGCGTCCTGCACCTGCATCTAAATCGTTAATCATGATCACGCACATTTTGCCGCGCACGCGAATCAGTTCTGCTGTTTCGCGATAACGCAGACGAATCAGACGTGCAGAATCTCCAGCATCTGGACTTTCCAGTTCGCCGCCGGATATATGAGTCACCTCGACACCCATTCTCTCGAAGACTAACTCACATTGAAATGACTTGCCCTCGCCCTTGCGTCCGTGAATCCCCAAAATTAAAGGGACTCGAACACCAGGAAGATTGAGAAAGTTTTTGGTGATATGAACTGCAACTTTGTCTAAGAAGCGAGGGGAAATGTAGTAGCTCATGAATCTTTATAGATAATTTCCAGCCCTGATAGGGATTTAATGACTGTTGCCAACTTAGAATTTACAACAATTTATGGACAAGATGATTAACTCCCTTAAGTTAATATTAAATTTTTTGAGTACGAATTTTTATCAATCTTGAGATAAAAACAGTTTTCCTTTCTCATATCAATTATCAGTGATTATGTTGTCATAAATATCAAAATAGATATATTTTTGAGTGTGGGTGTAAATTCTCAAGTCACCTCCGATAAGTCACTATCCTTCCAAGGAAAAGTCTACTTCCGGAGGGAATATTTTTATAATTTGAAGTTATTTAAACCAATTTAACCAGGCGTCCCAATTTTCAACTATTTTCGCAAATTCTGCATAACCGCCTGTTCTGGGATGAACACCGTCATTAGCTTTTGCTTCATCTATCCAAATATTAGATTGTTCTAAAATCGGAAAAACATCTAAATAAG
Organism: Nostocales cyanobacterium HT-58-2; assembly: GCA_002163975.1. Lineage (GTDB taxonomy): Bacteria > Cyanobacteriota > Cyanobacteriia > Cyanobacteriales > Nostocaceae > HT-58-2. The sequence goes on from CP019636.1 coordinate 3,253,752, forward strand.
GCACATTCAGTTCATCACAAACTAAAGCGAACTGTTTAGATAAATTCGTCGTTCTCTGCTTTCTTTGAGTATCTTCCTGATCTGCGTATGGAGCTGGACCAACCATCAATACAGGATATAACTGTTTAGCTTTACTCAAAATGCTGTGGACATTTTCGATTGATTGTGTCAATTCAACACGAGTTTTACCATTTTCTAGCGTTGTGTCATTCAATCCAAAAGAAAATACTATTCTACCGTTGTATTCTTTTGGTAAGCGAAGTGATACTTCCTGTAACCAACGCTTTGCTATATCAGTACTCGTGTCCCGCCTAATACCTAAATTATAGTAGGTAATATCATAACCTTTTTTATTAGCATTAATACACACTCTGCCTGTCCACCCAAGGCATTCAGCGTCACCAGTTCCATTGACAAAAGAGTCACCAACAAAGCAAATCCTAACTTCTGGTAGATGTGCTGAATTCATAAAATTTTCTTTTTTATGATTGACAAGAAATATAGCCTAAGTGGCTCGACGTGAATAAACGTAGGATGGGTTAGCCGAAAGTACCCATGCTGCTCAAACAATTGATGCGTTACGGCTATGCTTAACACATCCTACGAAAAATTCTGTTCGCCCACTTACACCCTTTAGAGAGTAAAAAAGAGAGGTAGATAAACTGACCTCTCTTATTGGGGGATAAACAAATGACTTAGAGTTCTTTCACAATGAATCCCAACTTACAGCTTTAGTATCTGCTGGGTTTGTGAACGATAAAGCTGAGAATTTGGCACTGCTTGATGTTATCGAAGCCAACAACGCGAATAAAGTGGTTGGGGTACTGAGAACGGCAAGCTTGAACTTCGCTTAGCACTTCTTGAGTGGATCTTGCGCTAAACAAAGGCAGTTTCCACAGAGTCCAGTAATATACTGTCGGCTCAGAGTCTTCGTTAAACTCGATTGCCGGAATATAACCTTGGTTCAGAATGTACTGGATCTGCTTAGCAATTTGAGCATCAGAGAGGGGCGGAAGATAGGAAAGGGTTTCGTAGCGACGCTCTTTTGGTAGGGTTTGCATAGGTGATGATAATGGGTTGTAGTTGATATCAGTTCCCAGTAATCAGTTATCTTTTGTTAACTGTTCACTGTTCATTGTTTGGATCTGAGGTTGCTTGCGTTTCCGTTTCCGGGCTGGGATTTGATGTATCGATTTGCGTGATTCGCTCAAGATGCTGGCGTCGGTGTTCCATATTGCCTTGCTGAATGCCAGTGCGAACCATTTCGGGTAAGTATTCAGTGACTTGTTCCGCTATGTGTTCTCTAACAATCATGATCCGCAAAGCCAATTCGGGCTTCTCTTGAAAAAGTTCCCTAATATATGCTTCTCCATCCTGAATTTTGTCGGCGGAAAAGCGCTGCAGCCAAAATGCCAAGGGAGGATTTGTTTCGTTGATTTGAGCCAACACCGTTTTTAGTGCCTGATAAGTCAGGTAGCTTTGCAGCGTCTTGGCTGTGTCTTTCGCAATTTGCTTAATATCCATGCTTGACCCCAGCCCTAGAATAAGTAAAAAGTCAAAAGTCAAAAGTAAAAGAAAGAAGGGATGATTTCCTTTTACCTTTTAACTTTTTACTTGGCGATCAGACGGTATCGACTGTTTCAAACTCGAACTTAATTTCCTTCCACAGTTCACAAGCAGCAGCCAGTTCAGGAGACCACTTAGCCGCTTCACGGATAACATCGTTACCTTCGCGAGCCAAGTTACGACCTTCGTTACGTGCTTGGATACAAGCTTCCAGGGCGACGCGGTTAGCGGTAGCGCCAGGAGCATTACCCCAAGGGTGACCAAGGGTACCACCACCAAATTGCAGCACAGAGTCGTCACCGAAGATTTCTACCAGTGCGGGCATATGCCATACGTGGATACCACCGGAAGCAACTGCCATCACACCAGGCATAGAAGCCCAGTCTTGTGTGAAGTAAATACCGCGAGACTTGTCTTGCTCAACATAGTTTTCACGCAGCAGATCCACAAAACCCATTGTAATCGCGCGATCGCCTTCTAACTTACCAACCACGGTTCCGGTGTGGATGTGGTCACCACCAGACATCCGCAGTGCTTTAGCCAAAACGCGGAAGTGGATACCGTGGTTCTTTTGACGGTCAATAACCGCGTGCATAGCACGGTGAATGTGCAGTAGGATACCGTTATCGCGGCACCAACGCGCCAATGTGGTGTTGGCGGTGAAGCCTGCGGTTAGGTAGTCGTGCATGATGATGGGCATATTGAGTTCTTTAGCAAACTCAGCCCGCTTGAGCATTTCTTCGCAGGTGGGGGCGGTCACGTTCAGGTAGTGACCTTTGATTTCACCAGTTTCAGCTTGTGATTTATGGATGGCGTCTGCAACAAACAAGAAGCGATCGCGCCACCGTTGGAATGGTGCAGAGTTGATGTTTTCGTCGTCTTTGGTGAAGTCTAGACCACCGCGCAAGCACTCGTATACAGCGCGTCCGTAGTTCTTAGCAGACAGACCCAACTTTGGCTTAATCGTACAACCCAACAGAGGACGACCGTACTTGTTCAGTTTGTCACGCTCAACTTGGATACCGTGTGGAGGTCCTTGGAATGTCTTGAGGTAAGCAACAGGAATCCTCAAGTCTTCCAAACGTAGTGCTTTGAGGGCTTTGAAACCAAACACGTTACCTACAATGGAGGTAAACATATTGGTGACAGAGCCTTCTTCAAACAGATCCAGAGGATAGGCAACGTAGGCAATAAATTGGTTGTCGTCACCAGGAACTGGCTCGATATCATAACAACGACCTTTGTAGCGATCAAGGTCGGTGAGCAAGTCCGTCCACACGGTTGTCCAAGTACCAGTGGAAGACTCAGCAGCTACAGCAGCGCCTGCCTCTTCGGGTGGAACTCCTGGCTGGGGTGTAACGCGGAATGCCGCTAAAAGATCTGTATCTTTAGGTGTGTAATCGGGGGTGTAATAAGTTAATCTATAATCTTTTACCCCTGCTTGATACCCTGCTTTCGTCTGAGTCTTCGTTTGAGCGTAAGACATAAAATCCCTTCCAAGAAGTTACTCTTTATTACTGAACAAATTACATCCCGTGTGACTTTTCCCCATCTCTAGCCCGTCCCCGATAAGTCAGGGAGAGATTAGGAAAAATCGTTTGTTAGGGGTTGCTTATTGCAAAAAATTGCTGCTTTTCTGCAACTATTGACGGAAATTCACAAATTGATGAGTGAAAGACACAAGCCGCACATCATGTAATTTGTAGCTTGTTTCACAATATATCAAGAATGTAATAAGTTATTCTTTGAATCTTTTTAACTTTTGTATTTAAATTTTTTATCAAACAACATTTTTAACATTTTATTAAGATTTGTTTACAAAGGAGATGTCATAATAGTATGTCCTTTTCTGTTTTAAGGTTTATTGAGAAAAATTTCTAAAAATGCATATCCCTCAACTTGAAACCCAACGTCTTATCTTACGCGGATTTCGAGAAGAAGACCTTGATGCTTACGCCAAGATGCACAGTGACCCCGAAGTGACGCATTATATCGGTGAGGGAAAAACTTTATCTCGTTCGGAGTCTTGGCGAAACATGGCGATGATTGTTGGTCATTGGCAACTACGGGGTTATGGTCTGTGGGCTGTTGAGGAACGCTGTAGTGGAGAAATGATTGGTCGGATAGGCTGTTGGCAACCAGAAGGATGGCCAGAATTTGAAATTGGTTGGATGTTGCAGCGGGCTTATTGGGGACGTGGTTTTGCAACGGAGGGTGCAAAGGCAGCAATGGATTATGCTTTTGATGAGTTACAGCAATCTTATGTGATTAGTGTCATTCGTCCAGAAAATGCTGCTTCAATCAGGGTTGCTCAGAAAATAGGAGAAAAATTGCAAGGAAAAACAGAACTTTTCGGAAGTGAGGCGGTCATTTATGGAATAAGTCGAGAAGACTGGCTAGCGAGAAAACACAATTCAGATGCAGGTAAGTAAGAGGTGTAACGCCTTGGATATATTAAATACTACATCCTACATTGAGTACAGAATTATTTAAAAAACTAGGCAATAAAGTTTAAAAAATCTCAACCAAGGGAACACTGAAATTAACCCAAAGCCAGTTTAGACAACGGCTGTGGGAACTGTCTCCAAAGGAAGTGTGACCGTGGTGTTGTTTTACAAGCGTCCTAGTGTGTTGATTAGTTTTGTGGTTCTGGGATTGGTAGGTCTGCCAAATATTGCTACTGTGATGGCACAGACCGATCACCCCACAAGGGCGATGGCGCACAGCGCCGCACCGGAGGTGATCGCAATTCCGACAAATTCTCAAAAAGGCGATCGCGAAGCGGGCGCTCTGCGCAGCTCCCTTTGGGAACATCGCCAAGTTGTCCTAGCGCAAAAACTCCTCAATATAATAAAAAACTATGTTGAACCATCCGAGTTAACCCCTGCATACCCTCCTTCGCCATCACCAGCGCCACAAGACTCCTCACCCGATAAACGGCAACTGCAAGAGCGTTTGCAAGAAGAAATTGACTATCGCATTAGTGCCTTACAGGCAGATTCTACAGGTCATCTGTGGGTAGGTTCTTGGCGGGGGTTGTCGCGGATTGACCCGAATACTGGCAAAATTTTAGCTCGTGTGAGTTTACCGAATGTGACTATTGGTGCATTAGCCCAAGATAAAGTAGGACGCTTATGGGTAGGAACTTATGAGGGGTTACAGCGAGTAGACCCCCGTAGTAGCGAAATAACAGCACAAAACTTATTTTTACCTTCTAAACGGGTCTTATCTTTGTTAGTTGATAAGCGGGGTTATGTGTGGGCAGGAACAGACAAAGGCTTAGCCTTAATTAGTCCAGATGAAGGATTGACAATGACGACATTAAAAAACCTGCCTGGTCTCAGCGGCAATGCTTTGACTCTCGATGCCGAGGGTCAATTATGGGTGGGAACCCTTGATGGTTTGGTGCAAGTTAATACTGCCAACGCCTATATCATCAAGCGGATTGACAATTTACCAGGAACAACTGTGCAAGCTCTAGCGATGAGTCCACAGGGGTTCATTTGGGCAGGAATGCCAAACAATTTGCTCGTTATTAATCCAAAAACTGGTATGGTGCTACGGTCTGTCACTCCCCTACGTGGACGTAACGTCACAGTTATACGTTTTGCTAAAGATGGTAGTGTCTGGGTTGGCACTGATAATGGTTTGCTACGATTGAATTCATACACTGGAGCCTTGCTAGACCAAGTTCCTGGTCTTCCTTCTAGCCGTGTTCTCAGCCTTGCTCCTGACATAGGTAATAAGTTATGGATTGGCACCACTGAAGGTCTAGCTTGGTTGATGCCCAAAATGGAAGGCGCAAAACCTCATTTTGCTTTTACTCGCGCCGTTAAATAAACAGATGGGGAAGTAGGGGAAGATGAGGAGATGAAGCAATATTTTCTCCCCCTATTCCCCCCACTCTACTTACCCTCCTAACTCTTGAGTTGAACAATGGCTGTCACAACCCGACAATTAATTGAATGGAAACAACAGGGACGCCCAATTGTGGCGTTGACTGCCTGGAATTATGCGATCGCTCAGATATTAGATACAGCTGGGGTAGATTTAATCCTTGTGGGAGATACGCTAGCAATAGTGCTAGGGTATAGCACAACACTGCCAATTACTTTAGAAGAAATGCTGCATCATGCCCAAGCTGTGCGTCGCGGTGTGAAGCGAGCATTAATGGTTGTAGATTTACCATTCTTGACTTATCAAGAAAGTCCCCAGCAAGCGATGCACTCAGCTGGACGCGTGCTCAAGGAGACAGGTGCTCAAGCAGTCAAGTTAGAAGGTGGCTATCCAGCCATGATAGAAACCGTCGCCCGCTTGGTGCAAGCTGGGATTCCGGTTATGGGTCATGTAGGTTTGACACCGCAATCCATACATCACACAGGTTTGCGTCAACAAGGCAAGACTGAAGAAGCAGGGGAAAGGATTTTGAAAGAGGCGATCGCCCTAGAACAAGCGGGTGTTTTTTCTATAGTCTTAGAGCATATCCCGGCAAATCTGGGATTAGAAATTACACAAAAACTCAGTATTCCCACGATTGGTATTGGTGCAGGACCACACTGTAATGGTCAAGTATTAGTCACTTCAGATTTACTGGGACTTTCAGAAAGGCAGCCTCCCTTTGCTAAAGTTTATACCAATTTACGAGAAACGATTACCAAAGCTGTACAGGATTACAGTACTGAAGTGAGGGAGCGGAAATTTCCAGAAATGGGTCGTGGATAAACCTAGGTGTTTAGTGGATAACTGTCAAGTACTATCCATGACAGTTGTCTATGACATTTGTCTAGAAGTTGTGGAACGGTGAACTTCTTCAGATCGAATAGTAAATTGGGAAAGATTTTGCATCCTTGGGCTTTACATACACTCGTTGCTGCGGTTCCAACTTTAACTCGTCAAAGCGTTCCCGAGTCAAATGGGCTGTGACAACTTGCCCGTCATCTAAAGTTAACTCTGCTTGAACTTCCCAACCCAAATTTATCAATCTACTGACTCTAGCTGGTACTGTAGTCCCATTTTGGGTCGTTTCTACAATGATGTCTTGTGGACGCAAGAGGATTTCTTGATGTGCAGAATCAAACCCGTTAGTTTGAAAAATCTTTGCTGTGCTGGGTAGCACGTTGACAGGTCCAATAAAACTCATCACAAATGCTGTCGCTGGGTGGTCATAAATTTCTGCAGGTGTACCGACCTGTTCAACGCGCCCTTGATTCATCACCACAACTTTATCTGAGACTTCCATGGCTTCTTCTTGATCGTGAGTCACGAAAACAGTTGTTACATGAACTTCATCATGTAAGCGTCGTAACCAAGCGCGTAAGTCTTTACGAACTTTAGCATCCAGTGCACCAAAGGGTTCATCTAAAAGTAATACCTGTGGTTCTACAGCCAGTGCCCGTGCTAATGCTACCCGTTGGCGTTGACCGCCGGAAAGCTGTGATGGATAACGATTACCTAATCCACGCAGTTGTACTAATTCTAGTAACTCTTCTGTACGCTCTTTGATTTTTGTTTTTGGTGTTTTACGAATTTCTAAACCAAAGGCTATGTTTTGCCTAACAGTCAAATGTTTAAACAAGGCATAGTGCTGGAACACAAACCCAATGTTCCGATCTTGCACACTTCGATATGTAGCATCCCTACCAGTCAACAAAATTTTGCCACTATCTGGTGTCTCCAAACCTGCAATCAGTCGTAGTAGGGTAGATTTTCCAGATCCTGAAGGTCCCAACAATGCCACTAGTGAGCCACTTTCAACTTCTAGACTGACCTCATCAACGGCTTTAAAGCTGCCAAACTGTTTGGATACGTTCTCAACGACTATGCCCACTACTACTGCACCTCTACAACTAATCTGCCGATTTTTGATTAGATTAGGTTATGTTATTTGTACTCTACTCTGCAATCATACTCATTGCACTCAAAAAAACCGCAATCGTGAGAACTATTATAGTTGAGGTAATAATCGGCACAATTGGCTAGGAAGCATCGCCATTGGGTTCCTTTTCTTGTACTGCAAAGCCCTGGGCTGACTCGAGATCATCCAGCGTAGATATAAACGAATCACATGAGTATTCATGGCGAAATATTAAGGAACATTGCGTTTATGTCAAATCTCGAAAGCAGAGCGCCAAATTAGCCAAAAGTCCGTGATACTATGCTTTGGGTAAAAGTCAAGATTGGGAGAAGACCTTTGACACTACGGGTTGCTGTTGTTGGGTCCGGTCCAGCTGGTTCATCAGCCGCAGAAACGCTTGCCAAAGCTGGAATCGAAACCTACTTATTTGAACGCAAGCTAGACAATGCTAAGCCCTGTGGCGGTGCAATTCCTCTGTGTATGGTGAGTGAATTTGACTTGCCACCGGATATCATTGACCGTCAGGTGCGGAAGATGAAAATGATTTCGCCCTCAAATCGTGAGGTTGATATCAATCTAGAAAAAGAAGAAGAATATATAGGAATGTGTCGCCGTGAGGTGCTGGATGGTTTCCTGCGCAATCGTGCGGCAAAACTAGGCGCAAATTTAATTAATGCCACCGTTCATAAACTTAATATTCCCACCAACAATACAGACCCATATACCATTCATTACGTAGACCATACGGAAGGCGGTGCCCAAGGTATTGCCAAAACCCTGAAAGTGGATTTGGTCGTTGGGGCTGATGGGGCAAATTCCCGCATTGCCAAGGAAATGGATGCTGGGGATTACAATTATGCGATCGCGTTCCAAGAGCGGATTCGTCTACCTCAAGACAAAATGCTCTACTATGAAGACCTCGCCGAAATGTATGTCGGTGATGATGTCTCTCCAGATTTCTACGCTTGGGTGTTCCCCAAATACGACCACGTTGCTGTTGGTACCGGCACGATGCATGTGAACAAAGCTAGCATTAAACAATTGCAAGCTGGTATCCGCGCCCGTGCTGCCCGTAAGTTGATTGGTGGTCAAATTATCAAAGTCGAAGCACACCCGATTCCTGAACATCCTCGTCCCCGTCGTGTTGTTGGAAGAATCGCGTTGGTGGGTGATGCTGCTGGCTATGTGACCAAATCCTCTGGTGAAGGCATTTACTTTGCCGCTAAGTCCGGGCGGATGTGTGCTGAAACTATTGTAGAAACGTCTAACGGTGGTAGCAGCATTCCTACAGAAGCTGACCTCAAGATCTACTTGAAGCGCTGGGATAGAAAATACGGTCTCACCTACAAGGTGTTAGATCTTCTGCAAACCGTATTTTATCGTTCTGACGCCACACGCGAAGCTTTTGTGGAAATGTGCGGCGATCGCGATGTCCAACGGCTCACTTTTGATAGCTACCTTTACAAGACAGTTGTACCAGCCAATCCTATCACTCAGATGAAAATTACAGCTAAGACGATTGGTAGCTTACTTCGCGGTAACGCCCTGGCTCCCTAGGGACACGAAAACACGAGGACATTCTGTCATTACCTCACTTTAACAGTAAACAGTTATCAGTTGTTGGTAAATGGATACAAGAACACCACAGTTGCATAGGCAGTGTATAAAAAAGCAAGTCAAAGACTCCCGAATGAATTCGTGGAAAAATCAGAAAAATTCTTGTTTAACTGGCAACTGATAACTGTTCACTGTTACACAGCTATGAGTATTTTTATTTCTTACAAAAAAGTAATATATTGAAGCTTAAATTATTTCTTATTGATAGTAATTACCCTGTGAAACCCTTATAATAAAGGCATTGGGAATTATCTTAATAGAGAGTTACTTTGATAAGAATTGACAAAGTATCTTTAAAGATTTAGTTAAAAAAAGACTTCCTTATTGGCAATTTTCCCGTAAATTTACTAATGTGGACGGGATACCTACTTGAGACAAGCTCCTGGATAGGAGTGAAAGCCTAGCTATGACACTAAATCCAGTTTTTGCTACTGCTTTGTCAACTGTTGCTGTGAGTGTTATCACAGCACTTGGTTTCTCCAGTCAAGCTCAGGGTCTAACTTTTTTAGGCAACTCGAGTGGTATCTGGGGAGAACCTAATCCAGGGAGCAATACCGACCGCGTCTTTTCAGGTGTAGGAACTAGCACATTCATTTGGGGACGTCCTCGTCCCGATGATTTTGTGAATAATTATGGAACGCCTGCAAATCGACTGACCTTTGCTGGAAATTCTTTTTCCACAGATGATGCTGGTTTGCTGTTCAAGGTAGGCGATTTAGAGTACTTCAATGGCAAGGTAGAACAAAATACCAATGTTGTTTCTGTACCTTTAAATCTCAGCTTATCATTCACAAATCCTAGTAATCTCAATGAAGTTTTTAACTTTGATTTTGGGCTAGACAACACCACAAACTCAGGAGACAAACCTGAGGAAGATGCAGATACTGTGTATGTCAAGGAAAACTTTGGCACTCGCAGTTTTAAGTTGGATGGTAATGAGTACTTACTGAATGTCATTGGCTTTAGCCAAGATAACGGTAAGACAAGTGTTAGCAAATTTCGCGTTCTTGAAGGAGAAAAGACAACAGCCGGTCTTTATGCCAGAATTACTCGGGTGACACCACCAGAAAAAATTCCTGAACCAGCGAGTCTTGTAGGGTTATCACTGCTAGGCATCTACCTTATCTATCACAAAAAATCCTTGAGCGCAAAAAATAAATAGGCTAATGACAGCTAACACTCAATTTATCTTTTTCATAAAGCCAGGGGCTTAGACCCCTGACTTAGTTTTTTTGGAAAAGTCAAACAATTTGGGTATAAGTCAATACGGTTTAGTTAAGCTCCAAAGTCAGGTACCTCTCTTTTTTCACTTTCGGCAGAAAATAATCTCTTAAAAATTATCAAAAAACTATGACTTTATAAGTCAAAATTCCTCATTGAAAAAATTATTTTTAAATCAATATAAGAGATTAATATCAGTTCGTGTTTATCATCAAATAAGTAGTCCGCATAAAATACATCGTTGGTATGCATTTCACACCAATGACTCAAGATCAAATTCAACTGTAAAGAACTTCATTACACAGCCTGCTTATGCGGGCTTTTTTCTTTTTTTGTATCGCCCTAAATCTTTTGGACTGAGTGGTAAAGTGGGTTTTTTAGTCAATTTATCAAGCATCTTGCTATTTTTTATGCTGTTGATTTTCGTGCTTCGCTTTGTTGATTCATCACATCTGAAAATAAAAAGTATTTATACTTATTTATTTTTATATGAAAAAATATAGGTAAAATGCAGATGGTTAATGATAGCTATATCCCGGTTCATAGGTCAAAAGTAATCTAAATCTGACTGAAGAAAAATCTATGACTCAAGACGGTATCGTAACAAACTCCGAGGAGAAAATAATTGGTCAACTGGTAGTTGGGAATCGCATTATAAAGATTGGTTCAGAGCACGGCGCTACAGTGAATATAGCAACGAAAGAAGAAAAACCTACTTTGCGCTCACGTTCCATCCCATTGATACTTCAGCAACCCTTAGATACTCCACTAGATCGACAGGAATTAGTCCAAGAAGCTATTGCTGCTTTGCAAGCTGGACAATCAGTAGAATTTTACAGCCCATCAGGTTTTGGAAAAACTGTTTTATTGCGTTCTTTAGCACACGACAATCGAGCCAAATTACTTTTTCCTGGTGGTGTTATTAGCCTATCTCCTGTTCATCCAAATGTAGGTGATTTACTTCAATCCATATGGGATACCTTTTATGAAAGTGACATTCCCTACAAACCAACTCGTTACCAAATCGAGCAACAAACTCAGGAAAAACAGGCTCTCATAGTGCTGGATGAAAGTGGACTCATCCAAGATGAATTGGAAGAGTTGATGAATGCAACTGGTAAGTGTACTTTCCTGGTTGCTTCATTAAGAAGTCGGCTCAAGAAAAGAGGGCGATCCATCGCGCTTGCTGGACTTTCGATGAGTGATGCTCTTGCTTTGGTGGAAAGAGAATTACAACGTTCTGTTCAAAGGGAAGAACTGGCTGCGGCAAAATCTCTATGTCATATTTTAAACGGGCACCCGATGCACATACAGATAGCAGTTGCCAGCATACTAGAAGAAAGACGCTCTCTTGCCCAACTGGTGAGTCAATTGTCAACATCTGCTCCTGGCAACTCTTTAATTCAACAAATCGTGACGTCGCTATCAACATCAGAAAGAGCCATTTTAGATATATTAACTATTCTGGGTGATATTGGGCTGGAAAGTGAACAGGTCAGCGATATCACACAACTTTCTGATACTTTTAGTGCGCTGGAGAAATTACGTAGGCATCATCTCGTACAGCTTGATGGATCGCGATATCAGGTCAATAGAACTGTACTTGAAGTTTTACCACCAGAATGGCAGTTGAGCGCATCTCTAGAAAAAGCGATCGCCTACTTTGTTCATTGGGCTGAACGTCATCAACAGCAACCGACTATTTTGTTATCAGAAATCGATGCGATCGCACAAATTATAGAAGTCGCCGTTAAGGATAGTCGTTGGAAAGATGTTTTGCGTTTGACAAAAATCGTGGAAGGCTCACTCGCTTTAAGTAAACGATGGGGTTTGTGGGGACAAGTTCTGCAAAGGGGATTACAAGCATCTCAAGCCGAAAGAAATCAAGCAGATCTTGCGTGGGCATTACATCAATTAGGCACTCGTGCTCTTTGTTTAGAAGAATATAGTACAGCAGAGAATTACTTAACCCAAGCAATACAATTACGGCAATCATTAGGTGATGACAGGGGAGTTGCAGCAACTCGCAACAATCTTAGTTTATTAAAGGATTCTTCATCTTCACCCAATCAAACTCATCAGCACAAAAATTTTACAAACTCAGTAAAAGAGGATATTACCACCCAATTATCCTCAACTGAATATCCGCTCACGAGAATGAATCTAGTTCTGTCAGAAAATGCTTCTCATTCCGGCAAATCCTTCTACAAAAACGCTTTGCTCTCGCCCACAGGAATCATCACGACTGGAATTTTAGCATCAGGGGGTTTGCTAGCTTGGTTTAACTGGCATCGTTTCATACCTTCACCCCCAGCAACATCTACCACGACACCGACAACAACTGCCAAACCCTCACCTGTTCCCAAACTAAAACCCAAACAACAAGCTATACCATCACCAACTATCGATGTTCCACCTGCAGTCACCCTTCCACTGTCACCTCTTCCTGCAGTGACACCCAAAGTTAATCCTCCAATCAAACCAAACATTGAAAACCAGCAACCAATAGTTCCCAAACGCGACAAGTCAAAAAGAGAACCAGCACCCGCACCCGCCACAACTGCTGCACCCGAACTTATACAACCCACTCCAGATGTCACTATCGTCCCCACACCAACATCAGAGACAACACCTACCCCTGAAACTTCCACACCATCACAGACACCTAGTCTTGAACTCAATCAACCAAGTGTAGAACCGACACCGACTCCAACTTTTTCACCAATTCCACCTCCAGTCCCAACACCAAAAGTCGAAGCCATACCTACTCCGGCAGTAACGAGCACACCAATGGCCCAACCGATAAACTCAACAATTGAGCAGAAGACAGAATATAGAACTCAGAACACACAATAAGCTTGATCGAAACATCGGAGGGACTCAAGTTGTAGCCAGGCATCTACCCTAAAATCATGCATCAGGAAGCGTGAAATGCACTCATTTAGAGTAGGGGAACTGTCACAAGTTTTTGGACAAGTTTTTGCTCACAATCCCAATTTTTCCAAAACTGGTCTTGTAGAAACAATGTGCCGTTTTAGACCAAGTTCATTAGGGCTAACCCCAAGTGCTAAAGCAATCAACTGCGGTAAATGCAACACTGGTAAACCTAGCTTCCGTCCAATGACTTTTTCCACCTCTGGCTGACGAGAATCTAAATTGAGGTGGCAAAGAGGACAAGGTGTCACGATACAATCAGCACCAGCTTCCATGGCTTCTTGAATGTGCATCCCCGCCATTTTGAAAGATTGAGTCGTGGCGTAGCTAGAAAGGGGCCAACCACAACATTGCGTACGTCCTCTGTAATAAATAGGTTCCGCCCCCAATGTCAGAAACATATTTTCCATTGCTTGCGGTCGGAAGGGGTCATCATAAGGCATGGACTTTTGGGCACGCAGGAGATAGCAGCCATAAAAAGCAGCACATTTTAATCCAGCTAGTTTCTGTGTGACACGTTTTTGAATTTCCTCCAAACCATAATCTGTGACTAAGGCATAAAGGAGATGTTTGACTTGTGTGGTTCCTTTATATGGTGAACAACTTTCTTTTTGTAGCAAGCCATTCACGTGTTCAACATATGCTGGATTGGTTTTTTGGCATTCCTTTAAGTGTTCGTCAACATGACCAATAACACCCTGACAAGTGCTGCAATGAGTCAGTAATGGTAAATTTAACTCCTCTGCTAAAGCAATATTGCGGGCATTAACCGTATCTTCCAACAATTGAGAATCTTCTTTGTAAGTGCCCGAACCACAGCAAGCAGCTTTTTTGAGCTCAACAAGTTCAATCCCCAGCGCTTTACTGAGAGCAACAGTTGATTGGTGAAGCTCACGACAAGCTCCTTGGGCAACACAACCCGGGAAGTATGCGTATTTCAATGTATGGGTTAGCATAGTATTCTGGTTATTCAATAACTGTTTCACCATAACTATTTAATGTTGGTAACAAAGTTCTCGCTCTTGAAAATGCATATCCTTAAAAAAAATTAATAAGAGTTGCATTCACAAAACCGTTTACAGAGTGTCAGCAATAGTGTAATACACTAATCTGTCCAACCGCTCTTTGAGTGGGTATCCAGTCCAAACTTAGGAATGGAAAAGAGTACAGATTTTCAAGAAAGAAAATCTTGAGAGCAGTGTACGAGCGATCGCCCGTATGTACCCAGAGGGTTTTCTTCTGCGAAAACCCTCTCCCCAAATCTCCGATTTTGGGTGCTCTGCCCCGCAGAGTGGGGTACAGGGCGCGCTAGGCGATCGCCCAAGAGCACACTGGCTTTGTCCAATTTCGTAGCGCGTCTTAGCCCCCAGCTGCAAGGAGTGCAACAGCCTTGTCAAGAAGGGACAGGGGGCAGGTTTTTGAAAGAAACCCGCTGAGGCTATACGGATGATCGCAAAGCGCATCCTAGCCCCCAACCGTCCAGAAGGGACGGTTGCCCCATCTCTTTCAGAGACGCTTAAGGGGTTTCCAGAAGGGAAATCCCTTGGGGCTATACGGATGATCGCGCTTTCCGATAAGATCAATATGCTCAAAAACATATCCCCCATAAACAGCGGATTATAGCAACTGGATGAGGAATTTTATCTATGAGCCAAGCGGAAATTTTTGAAAAGGTCAAGAAAATAGTTGCTGATCAACTGAGTGTTGATGCTGAAACTATCACACCACAATCTAATTTTGCCAACGATTTAGGGGCTGACTCCCTTGATACCGTTGAATTGGTTATGGCTTTGGAAGAAGAATTTGATGTTGAAATTCCTGATGAAGCCGCCGAAAAAATTACGACGGTTCAAGAGGCAGTGGATTATATCAACAACAAAGTTGCTGCATCCGCCTAAGAGGGTCTAGTACCGCTGTGCGGAATTCGCCCATTCGCTCATTCAAAGTTCAAAAAGCTTACAGCACAAGTTTTTCACTGATTTTGAAGGGTAGCTTGATTTCCGCGCCCGACGTACTAGTCGTAGGGGAAGTGGGGGGAGAGACGACTACCATTATCTCCCCATGTTTCCTGAATTTCACATATTTCTATTTTCCCCTACTCCCCGTTCTCTCACAACTGCCTGCATCAAGAGCCACTTAACTAATGTCATGACAGAGTTTACACGTAAACGCGTTGTTGTCACTGGTGTTGGCGCGATTACACCGATTGGTAATACACCAGCCGAATATTGGGAAGGATTGATAAGTGGACGCAATGGCATTGGTGAAATCACCTTGTTTGATGCGTCTCGCCATGATTGTCGTATTGCTGGTGAAGTCAAAAACTTCGATCCACATGAATACATGGACCGCAAAGAAGCCAAGCGCATGGATCGGTTTGCGCAATTTGGCGTTTCGGCGGCAAAACAGGCTCTGGCCGACGCGCGCTTAGTTATTAATGACCTGAACGCAGAACAAGTCGGCGTCATAATTGGTTCTGGCATTGGTGGTCTAAAGGTCCTCGAAGAGCAGCAAACAATTTACTTGAACCGAGGCCCAGACCGCTGTAGTCCCTTCATGATACCGATGATGATCGCCAATATGGCAGCCGGATTAACAGCAATTCACACTGGTGCTAAAGGACCAAATTCCTGCTCAGTAACCGCCTGTGCAGCTGGCTCAAACGCCATAGGAGATGCTTTTCGGATTATTCAAGGGGGATATGCCCAAGCGATGATTTGTGGAGGGTGTGAAGCGGCAATTACACCCTTGGCTATAGCTGGGTTTGCTTCAGCAAGGACACTTTCCGTTCGGAATGATGACCCTGCTCATGCCAGCCGCCCGTTTGACAAAGACCGCAACGGATTTGTCATGGGAGAAGGTGCAGGCATTTTGATTTTAGAAGAGCTACAGCACGCCCTAAGTCGTAAAGCGAAAATTTATGCAGAAATTGTTGGTTATGGCATGACTTGCGACGCTTACCATATGACCTCTCCAGTACCCGGAGGTGAAGGTGCAGCAAGAGCGATCCAACTGGCACTCAAAGACGCAGGAATAAACCCCGAACAGGTGTGTTATGTTAATGCCCACGGTACCAGCACTCCAGTCAACGATCCGACAGAAACTGCCGCAATAAAAAGAGCTTTAGGCGACCATGCATACAAGGTACCCATCAGCTCTACCAAATCGATGACAGGTCATCTTTTGGGTGGCTCTGGTGGGATAGAAGCCGTAGCAACGGTACTGGCGATCGCCAACGACCGAGTTCCACCCACAATTAATCTGGAAAACCCCGATCCCGACTGTGATCTAGATTACGTCCCCAATACCAGCCGTGCTGTAAAAGTTGATGTGGCGCTATCTAATTCTTTTGGTTTTGGTGGTCATAATGTCACACTAGCCTTTAAGAAGTACGTCTAGAGTGAGAAATTTGAAATTCTAGATATTAACCTCAAGGCGTGGAAATCAACAATGGTTTGCATTGGTTCCAGGGCAGGTAGCTTGATAATTCAGTTCATTCGGCAACCGATAACAAGGGGAATCCCCCATACAATTAATCCAAAATCCATATCAAAAATCCCAAAATCTGCCGCTTGTCCGGTAACAAGCACCAATGGGATGATGAGGATACTGCCTTGGGGATCTCAAGCAACACGGTAATAAAGCGAGAACAATGTCCTTGCTTTTTGCTTCCCCAGGAGTGATGCTCAACGAGTGCTAACCCGTCGTCAAGAACAATCTTACTTATGGCTGTTGCAACCCAAACCCTCGAAGAACTTTGTATTAACTCAATCCGCTTTCTGGCAATTGATGCCGTAGAAAAGGCAAAGTCCGGTCACCCAGGACTGCCAATGGGCGCCGCGCCAATGGCGTTTGTGCTGTGGGACCGCTTTTTGCGGTTTAACCCCAAAAATCCCAAGTGGTTCAACCGCGATCGCTTTGTTCTATCTGCCGGTCACGGCTCTATGTTGCAGTATGCCCTGCTTTACCTGGCAGGCTACGACAGCGTGACGATTGAAGATATCAAACAATTCCGTCAGTGGGAATCCAAAACCCCCGGGCACCCCGAAAATTTCGTGACTGATGGCGTGGAAGTGACCACCGGACCACTGGGGCAAGGAATTGCCAATGGAGTCGGTTTGGCGATCGCTGAAGCACACCTTGCTGCAAAGTTCAACAAACCCGATGCCAAGATTGTTGACCATTACACCTACGTGATTTTGGGTGATGGCTGCAACATGGAAGGCGTTTCTGGTGAAGCTTGTTCTTACGCGGGACACCTGGGATTAGGCAAACTCATCGCTCTGTACGACGACAACCACATTTCCATCGATGGTTCTACAGACATAGCATTCACCGAAGATGTCAGTAAGCGCTTTGAAGCTTACGGTTGGCATGTACTCCACGTTAAAGATGGTAATACCGATTTAGAAGGAATTGCCAAAGCCATTGAAGAGGCAAAATCCGTCACCGATAAGCCTACTTTCATTAAGGTCACAACCACCATTGGTTACGGTTCGCCCAATAAAGCAAACACTGCTGGTGTTCACGGTGCTGCCTTAGGTACAGATGAAGTTAAACTCACCCGTGAAAACTTGGGTTGGGAACACGAGCCTTTTGTCGTTCCAGAAGATGCTCTCAAGCACTGGCGCAAAGCCATCGAGCGCGGCGCCAACTATGAATCAGAATGGAACAAAACATACGCCGACTACAAAGCCAAGTATGCCGCAGAGGCTGCTGAATTTGAACGTTACATTAGCGGCAAACTACCCGATGGTTGGGATAAGGTACTACCTACCTACACTCCCCAAGACAAAGGAGTCGCTACCCGTAAACACTCAGAAACCTGCCTCAACAAACTGGCAGCAGTTTTACCTGAGCTCATTGGTGGTTCGGCTGACCTGACTCACTCCAACCTGACTGAAATTAAGGGCTACGGCGACTTTCAGAAAGGACAATACCAAAACCGCAATATCCACTTTGGTGTGCGGGAACACGGTATGGGCGCAATCTGTAACGGCATCGCGCTGCATCGTTCTGGATTAATTCCCTACGGTGCTACGTTCTTGATCTTCACAGACTACATGCGTGCTGCCATCCGCTTATCCGCCCTGTCCCAAGTTGGTGCAATTTGGGTAATGACCCACGACTCGATTGGACAAGGCGAAGATGGTCCAACACACCAACCCATTGAAACTCTAGCTTCCCTGCGAGCCATTCCTCAATTAACGGTGATTCGCCCCGCAGATGGTAACGAAACCTCTGGTGCTTACAAAGTGGCGATCGAGAACGCAAAGCAAAACGCTCCTACCCTGTTGGCGTTCACCCGTCAAAATGTCCCGAACTTGGCAGGTACATCGATTGAGGGTGTGACGAAGGGTGGATACACGGTGTTGGATTCTGAAGGTACGCCAGAACTGATCCTGATTGGTACTGGTTCCGAATTGAGCCTTTGCATAACTGCAGCTGAGAAACTCACAGCTGAAGGTAAGAAAGTCCGTGTTGTCTCGTTGCCTTCGTGGGAACTGTTTGAAGCACAGGATGCGGCTTATAAAGAATCTGTTCTGCCTAAAGCCGTTACCAAGCGTTTGTCTGTGGAAGCTGGCGCAAGTTTCGGCTGGCACAAGTACGTCGGTACTGAAGGCGATACTGTTAGCATCGATCGCTTTGGTGCTTCAGCTCCTGGCGGTGTCTGTCTGGAGAAATTTGGCTTCAGTGTTGATAATGTGTTAGCCAAGGCGAAACAATTGTTGGGTTAATTAGCAACAGACTATTCTCTTTCTTTTTGGGTGGGCAATGTAGCCCACCTTTTTTTGTTTTTATAGAGTAAAATTCCCTAGCAAATTAAGCAGATGAGTCAATTCCAAATTCGCGAAGATGACCTGACAGGTAAAAAGATAGCTGACCTTCTCCGGGAACATCTCGAAAATATGTATGAGATTACACCGCCTGAAAGTGTTCATGCTCTTGATTTGGAGGCATTGCGATCGCCCGATATTACTTTCTGGACGGCTTGGGAGGGTGATGAATTACTCGGATGCGGGGCACTCAAAGAACTAGATTCAAGAAGTGGTGAAATCAAATCAATGCGTACCGCCAAGGCTCATCGACGTAGAGGTGTCGCCTCGAAGATTCTTGAACACATCATCCAAGAAGCCAAACGGCGTGGTTATGATTGCCTGAATTTAGAGACAGGGGCTTTTCCTGAGTTCGCCCCTGCACGAGCCTTGTACACACGGTATGGGTTCGAGTACCGAGGTCCCTTCGCTGAATACATTGATGACCCAAATAGTGTATTTATGACGAAAAAGCTCGCTTGATCTGCTTCATTCTCCAGTTTTAAACACACTAACTGATGCTTGTAATTGCTGCGCCACTTCCACAGTTTGTTGCAGGGACGTAGACACAACGCGAGACGAATCAGCAGTGCGTTCTGAAGTTTTGGCAACTTCTTGCATGAAAAGAGCGACAGCCTGCGAGGTTTGAGCTTGAGAGACTGTTGTCTGAGAAATCGACTGCACTAACTCGTCAATTTGACGTGAGACTTCTACAATCTTTTCCATACTTTGCTTAACGTCTTTGACTAGGTGAGCACCCTCTAAGACCTGGGTTGTTCCCTGTTCTATCGCCTGTACGACTGCCTCGGTTTCTGATTGAATATTTTTTGCAATATGTTCAATTTCTTGCGTTGCTTGGGCTGATTGCGCTGCTAAGCGCCCAACTTCTTGAGCCACAATCATAAAGCCTTGACTTTCTTCACCTGCACGAGAGGCTTCAAGACTCGCATTGATAGACAACAAGTTGGTTTGCAATGCAATTTCGTTAATCAAAGTCACAACTTTGGAAATCTCTTGAGATGATTCACCAAAACGTTTAATCTTTTCGGCTGTTTCAGTAATTGTCTCTCGCAACATGAAGATGCTAGTAACAGTCCGCTCCATTGCTTCACCTGCATCCAAAGCAGTATTGGCAGACGTACGAGCAACTTCTGCTGCTTGATGAGCACTATTGGCGACTTCTTGAATAGAAAGGTTCATTCTATTGACCGAGTCAAGAGTACAAGTAATTTCTTCAGCCTGTTGAAGTGCTTCATCCGCTAATTGACGAATAGCATCAGAGTTTTCCCCCACCGAAACATTGACCTGTTGCGCGGCTTGTTTCACTTGAATAACGATTTGCCGTAGGCTTTCGATAATGGTATTGAAAAAGTCAGCGACTATTCCGATTTGACCAGTCGTAATATTTGCTCGAGCTGTAAGGTCACCTGTGGCTACCTCTTTAATGTCACCTATAAGTTCTACAAGTTGACGTTGCAGGACTTCTTTACTACGCCTGAGTTCCTCTTCCACCTGCCTCCGTAAAGTAATGTCAGATTGGATACCAACAAAATTGAGCACTTGTCCAGTCATGTCCTTGACTGGAGAAATGCTTAGTTCACACCAGAATGGGGTACCGTCTTTACGGTAATTCTTAATCACAACATGACATTCTTGCTCCTGTCGTAATGCGCTACGTATTTGCTCAATAGTAGCTGGGTCAGTGTCAGGTCCTTGCAGAAATCGGCAGTTACGCCCCAACACTTCTTTTTGTGAATAGCCAGTCATTTTTTCAAATGCTGGATTGCAAAAGACGATGGGGTCATCTGGCTGACGCGGATCGCTAATAACAATACCATTGCTGGCAGCGGCGACTGCGCGATCGCGCAGTCGTAGCACCTCTTGTGCCTGCTGAAGTTCATACAAGAGATTTGCTTGTTCTAGGGCAATGCTAACTTGAATGGCTAATTGCCCAAACAGAGAAATTTCTGACTTCTGCCAAATCCGAAGTCCAGAACATTGATGACCACACAATAAGCCGAGAAGCTGATTGTTGTTGAGAACAGGTGCAACCAAATTTGCTTTGATTTGAAAGCCTTCAAGAATTTGTCGGTGAAAGTCTGTAAAGTCCGTGTCATAAATGTTATGAGTCGCCCGGACTTGACCATTTTTGTATATGTCGATGGCATCTTGGTGAAGCGGATCATGGACTGTTCTCCCTAAGATTTTTATCCAACCGTCTGCGACTGACTCTGCGATAATAGTGCCGCTTTTGTCAGGGTTGAAGCGATAAATGATAACGCGATCCATATTCAAGGCTTGACGCACTTCACTCACAGTTGTGTCAAGAACGTCCTCTAACTTGAGAGAGCGTCGAATACGCAGGGTAATGTCCGTAAATAACTGCGAACGTATAGCTTCTTGCTGTTTGAGTAATACTGCTTGGGTAACCATTCGCCGATCCACGAAGGAAGTCAGCAGCGTGAAGCCGAGGATAATGAGAGTCGCAACGCCGATGCCTACAGCCAGCGCAGAAAGAGACCCTTGCATTGTCTTGGTTATGGCAATACCAGCAACCCTAGTTGGCGTGAAAGAGGCAGCCGCCATCCCCGTGTAGTGCATTCCGGAGATTGCAATTGCCATGATGAATGCACTCGAAAGCTTGCGTCGCCTACCAGTTCTCCCCATTTGTAAACGTAATTGGAAAGCAATCGACAGCGCTACAACCGATGCAACAATGGCGATCGCCACAGAAGCCACAAACAGCGCTGGATCATAGTGAGTCGTGGCTTCCATCTGCATTGCCACCATGCCAATGTAGTGCATGGATGCGACACCAATGCCCATCAACACACCACCAATCAACAATTGCTGCACATTCAAAATTGGGCGACTGGTAAGGAAAAGTGCGCCTCCTGAGGCGACAATAGCAGGCAGTACAGAGAGTATCACAGTCAACACATCATAGCCCATGGGAATCGGCAAACTGAAGGCGAGCATAGCAACAAAATGCATCGACCAGATGCCGATTCCCATAACAATCGCGCCGCCAATTAACCATGCACGTCTAGCCCATCCTTGAGACACCGTGACTCGACCTGTTAAATCGAGAGCAGTGTACGAAGCAAAGACAGCTATCACAATCGAAAGCACTACAAGAAGTGGATCGTAAGTGCTAATCATCCCTACATCTGCCTGAAGCATCTAGTTAACCTCACTCTGGATATTTCTTAAACAGCACAAAAAGCATGAGAGTTTTCGCCACTTCTATGAAGTGGAACGCACTCATGAGTCGAAAAAAATTTTGACCAGTAAGTTCGGTAGACGCATGAACACCTTATGGTGCACATGAAAATGGCAGATGCAAAAAGTTTCAATCATGCTTGTGAAAAAGCACGACGAGTCTCGCCTCTATAAAAATGTATTTTTTACACCTATCTTAAGTAAGAAAAATTAAAACCGATTTAGTTATAAAAGTAAAGTTTTTAACTAAAACCTTACAATTATAAATAGGAAAATAAAAAACGTATCAATTATTACAATTTAGGAGTTTTATAACTGCTGTTTTTAAGCAGCAAATAGCTGCTTATTTATGTTAGAAAAGCTGACTAAACTTGATTATTTACTAACTTTTGGATCACAATCTCAATACGACGGTTCTTTTGCTGTCCTAGTGGATTATCTGAGCAATCAGATTTTTGATTAGGTGCTATGGGTTGAGCTTCTCCATAACCTTCTTTCGACATCAAAGATATCGCTATACCACCTTTTTCACTCAGCCACCTTTGCACCGCTGCTACTCGTTGCTCTGACAATTTTAGATTATCATTTTGACTGCCTTGAGAGTCTGTATGCCCTAAGATTTGCAACCAAGTGTCAGGATAATATTTGTTAATTGTCTGACTAACCTGACGCAACATATTCTCTGCATCTGGACGGATCATATCTTTGTCATGATGGTCAAAGAGGAGATCTGTGGGCAGGGTAATGATAGTTAAATATTTATTTTCTTGAATTTGAATTTGTGGGGACTTAATATCAGGCAACTTGACTGCTGGATACGTGTTCTTAGGAAATTTCACGCTGGGAATTCGGCGAACCTGTGACAAGTTTGCTGCTGGCTTTTTGACTTCCGAAAACTTGACTGCAGACAATTGAAGCTTTTGGATGTTAGTTCTAGCTTTAGCAATAGTATGGTGTATAAAATTGCTCGCAACTATAGTTAAAGCAATAGGCACCAGGTAAATGCTGAAACGGAGTAAGTACATTTTCTAGGTCAACAAATCCCACCATCTGTATTTCATCTTACATCAAAAGAATGAGCAAATACTTCTTTCTTTGGTTATAGGTGATTTTGTTGTTACGGGCACTCTGTTTTGTTGTAAGAAATTCCGTTATGACTTACAAAGTCTTTCTTAACTTCATTCCACAAGTCTTACAGAACTTCGCATCTGCATCATGAAAAGATAACCCGCATCCAGAACAAACTGTTTCCACTTGATTAGCATTTTTGACTAATCGCTTGATCAAATCACCGACTTGCCAAGGAATAAGAGCAATACCTGTTAAAATCATTAACACTGTTAGCAAGCGACCTAGTTCAGAAATTGGAGTGACATCCCCAAAACCTACTGTGGTCATTGTCACTATAGAAAAATAAAAAGCATCCAAAAAAGTCACAAAAACTTCTGGGTTGACAGGATGCTCTACTTGATAAATTAATCCAGAATATACAAAGATAATGGCAAATAATGTAAATAATATTCGTACAGGAATTAAACTATCTTCTGTACTCCTGCCAAATAAAATCTTCTTATCTATAAATCGAATCAACCGTAAAATTCGGAACCATCGTAGGATTCTAATAAAACTTATATCAACTGTTCCGAGGAAAAACGGCAAAATTGCCATGAGATCGATGATAGAATAGAAACTAAAGATATACTTAATTTTATTTTCTTCACTCCAAAACCGAAGGAGATACTCTGCCGCAAAGATTAGCAATATTACTGTATCTATAGTATCTAAATAGAAACGTAAAATATCAGGAATATTGTAAGTCTCTGCTACAAAAATTCCTGAAGAAAGTAAAACTAATCCAGCAATCGTTAAATTAACAAATTTTCCTACTGGTGTTTCCAGATCTTTTAAGTAAAATGCTGTTTTTTCTCTAAAAAATAACATAACTTTTACAAAAGAGTTTTCAGTCTCAAGTGCTGAATTTGTTATTTCTTATTTTTACATCACGTTTTACAATCCAGCATAGATGAATGTAAAAGATTGAATGTGCTATATTTTTAATTATTATAATTTCCTACGTTTTCCGCTGATATGAACCCAGAAGATTTTATGCGTCTAGCACTGGAAGAAGCAAGGAAAGGAGATGCGCCTTATGGTGCTGTGATTGTCAAAGATAACGAAGTGGTTGCCTTAGCTCATAATACTGTTAGGCGAGATAGTGATCCTTCTGCTCATGCAGAAATTAATGTCATTCGCAGTTTGACTACTAAACTTAAAAACCCTTCTTTAGAAGGTTATACCATCTATACAACTGGTGAACCTTGTCCGATGTGTGCATCTGCTTGCATTTGGACAGGTCTATCTGAAATTATCTACGGTGCTTCTATTGAAGATTTAGTTTCTCTTCATCAATCTCAAATTCACATATCATGTGATGAGGTTATTGCTAAAAGTTCTAGAAAAATTAAGGTAAGAAAAGGTCTTTTAAGAGAAGAGTGTCTACAATTATTTCAGTAGTTTTTCAACTTCAATTGGGGTCATTTAAGGAAGGAAAAAAAGAATTAGCAAAAATTGCAGCTTGGGTGCGATCGCGCAAATTTAAACGATTTAAAATATTTGTGACATGATTTTTGACTGTCCCTTCAGAAATATAAAGTTGTTGTGCAATCTCTCGATTACTAGCACCTATGGCAATTAATTGCAAAACCTCTTTTTCTCTAGGAGTCAGTTCAGCCAAGCTTGGTGGTGGAGATGGTGATTGAGTTGGCGTTACATGAGAAAATTGATTCAAAAGTTTTTTCACTATTCCTGGTCCTAATTGAGTATATCCTTTGTGGACAGCACGTATAGCAACAGCTAACTCTTCTGAAGGTGTATCTTTGAGCAAATAACCCATTGCTCCATTTTGTAACGCTGCTTTCACATATTCATCATCATCAAAAGTTGTCAACACTAAAACTTTAATTTTAGGAAAACGCTTTTGAATTTCCCGAGTCGTTGCAACACCATCCATAACAGGCATTCTAATATCCATAAGGACGACATCTGGGTATAACTGTTCAATAAAATGAAGTCCAATTTCTCCATTTTCCGCTTCTCCTACTATTTCTAAATCAGGTTCTAATTCCAATAATGCCTTTAATCCTTGGCGAATTAAATTTTGGTCATCTACAAGCAAAACTTTAATTATGTCAGTCATGAATTTCTCGTACAGTTAGTAAAGATAGAGATAGAGGAATAGTCGCTGTAATTTTGCAACCTGAACCAGGAGTGCTGTAAATATGAAAATGACCATCGAGTGCTAAAGTGCGATCGCGCATACTTTGAAGTCCAAAACCAGTAGTATTTTGCGTTAAATCAAATCCTAGACCATTGTCCTCAATTTTCAACTCTAAACTGGTTTTAGTTGTTGTTATTTCTAGTTTAACAACTGTTGCTTGTGCATACTTACAGATATTAGTAAATGATTCTTGAACAATGCGATATATAGCAGTGCTCATTTCCACTGGGATAGAGTGAGATAAGTGAATTTGACAAATTGGTGCTACACCAGTTGAACGCTGGACATTTTCTGCAAGTCCGGCGATCGCCTGTTCTAAAGATTGCTCTTGCAAGGGATGAGAACGCATAGTAGACACTGATTGACGTACATCTTGTAGCGCTTTAGAACCTAACTCTTTTGCCTTTGCCAAAAAAGTTTGGGCTTTTGTAGGATGAGATTGCCAAAGCTTCAAAGCCGTTTCTAATTGTAAATTTAAAGCTGTCAGCGAGTGTCCTAATGAATCATGTATTTCCCGTGCAATGCGATTGCGTTCTTCAAGAGTCGCTTGATTTTCAATTCGCAAAGCATATTGACGGAGTTTTTCGTTAGCGATGGCTAGTTTTTCTCGACTTTGTCGCTCAGATAAAACTGCATTCATTAACAGCAAAACAAACACTAGAGATAATCCAAAGACTAGCACAAAGCTTAATGTAAAAAACCAAAAACGCTCTTGTGTTGCAGGTGATAACGGCATACGTTCAAACCGCCGTCTCAGTGTTAGTAAAAAGAAAATAAATGATAAAACTGTAACGACTATGCGACCTGGCAACTGAAAAATTAAGCAACTTCGAGTAACTAGAATAATGTAAAGAAATGGGAAAAGGCGAGCAGTTTTTCCTCCCAAAAAACCCGTAATTGAAATTAAGAATATTTCAATTGATGTATAAATGATTTTCGTTATATAGTTACGAGTCGGTAATCTTAAGCCCATAAAACCAAAAAACATCAGACTACAAATCGTTAGTTCAGGAAACCTCATATGAGGTCGGTCAGGATGAGATGGTAGGACTGCAGTAAAAGCAGCAAACGCTAGCAATATCCACTCCAAATACAGTAGAAATCGAAAAGGATGATTATTAAAATAAATTGGACGGCTCACAAAAATGTCTCCAATTTTTCACTAGTTTTCCTAAACTTCTGGCAAAAGTCAACTTTATGATAAGAAGAAAAACACAGCTAATTTATCTGTGTTTATCTAGGTTCATCTGTGGTTCAAAAATTCATAAATCGAGTTTTTACAAGAAATCTAATACCTATCATATGCCCAACTTGATTGATGGCTTGAGCGCATTGCCACATCAATTGGAACCTCAAGAATATGCTTGATCAAGCTTCCATCTGTGACTAAAGTCATAGGTATATTCGTGACTTTCTCCTCATGTGAACATTAAAAAGAAATTTCTATGATATTGTCATCAAGCAGGAGAAACTCAGAAGAGACTCACTCTATGAAACTCAAAAAATTATCACTCATTTTTGGAGCGATCGCCCTTAGTTTAACTGTAACCTCCTTCGCCATCAAAGCAGAAGCCAACTCCACTTCACCCATAGTTGTTGCACAATCTTGGGAAAAAGGGGGTCGAGAAAAAGAGGGACCACTCCAACGTCTAGGATTGACAGATGAACAAAAAACCAAAATGAAAGAAATCCGTCGCAATACGCGCGCGGAAGTTGAGAAAATTCTCACTGAACAGCAACGAGAACAGTTACAAACAGCTATGCAAAACCGCCAAGGACGGCGAAGTGCGTTTAGTTCTTTAAATCTTTCTGATGAGCAGAAAAGCCAACTACAGCAAGTGATGCAGTCACAGAAAACGCAGATGGATGCAGTCTTGACTGCAGAGCAAAAAGCGCAACTACAAAAATACCGGGAGGAGATGCGTTCTCGCCGGCCACAACGTAATATGTAGTATATGTAGGTCTCAGGGCTGCTGTCGGTACTTCACGAAACCACCTTCGTTGAGTCTCGACACCAATAAACAGACTCTCACATCCCGAAGGGGTGAATCCTGTCCTATCCAACAGCAGCAGGGGCTTTTGCTAACTTACCATCTTCCATGTAGACAATGCGATCGGCTATGTCCAAAATACGGTTGTCATGAGTCACTAACAAAATGGTACAAGCTTGCTCTTTTGCTAGGTTATGCATCAAGTTAACCACATCTCGACCCGACTTACTATCCAGGGCGGCGGTAGGTTCATCGGCGAGAACAATTTTCGGGTGACTCACCAGCGCACGGGCTATAGCAACCCGTTGTTTTTGTCCCCCTGACAAATCATCCGGGTAGTAATTGAGACGATTTCCTAACCCTACCAACTCCAGCATCTCAGCGGACTGTCTTTGCATTTGTTGTGGGGTCATACCTTTGTGCAATTCCAAGCCCATCCTGACGTTTTGCAGTGCTGTTAGGCTACCGTGTAGATTGTGTGCTTGAAAGATGTATCCGTTACTGCGTCGTGTCAGTGTGAGTTGGTGTGCGCTTGCACCACAGAGTTCTCGTCCTAACACCCGTAAACTCCCTTCCTGGGCAGAACGCAACCCACCGACTAAGGTAAGAAGTGTAGTTTTACCCGAACCAGACGGACCGGTCATAATCACAATTTCACCAGCATTGATCTCCAAGTTAATCTCAAATAGCACTTGTTTGCGGAGTTGACCCTTACCAAAGTAATGGTTGAGATTTTGAATAGAGATGACAGGTTGATTCATTATTATCATTAGTAAAAAAGTTTCGCATTTAAAACATATCAGCAGGGTCAGCAGATTGGACTTTACGAGTGGCGATCGCCCCCGAAATCATACACATAATGATGGTCAGTACCTGTACCTGGATTACTCGTGCTATGGTCATGTACACAGGTAGGTTAGTAGCGTTCCGTGTTAGGGTATAGAGTCCGAATGATACAGTGACCCCTGGTAAAAAACCTAACACAGCCAGAATGATTGCTTCTTCAAACACGACACTTAGCAAGTAGGCATTGCGATAACCCATTGCTTTGAAAGTGGCGTATTCTTTCATATGTGCATTCACATCGGTGGAAAGAACTTGATAGACAATAATCACTCCCACCATGAACCCCATTGAGACACCTAGGCTAAAGATAAAGCCAATCGCAGTGTTTGTTTGCCAATAGTTCTTCTCAAATTCCACAAATTCCTCTTTTGTGAGGACTTTGACATCTTGACTATTCCCTAGATATGATTTCAAACTATTCGCGACTTGTTGTGGCTCATAACCGGGTTGTAGCTTAATCAAGCCCAGATTCACACTTGTTGATTGTTGTCTGGGAAAGAGTCGTAAAAAATTCTGGTCGCTAGTTATGAGGCTACCATCAGCAACAAAGGAAGCCCCCATTTGAAATAAGCCACCAATGGTGATTGTTCGCCGTTCGATTTCGGTGGTAACGGCTTTGCCTTGCTCAACTTGGGCAATTGCCTCAGCATAATCTCCTCTGGTGCCACGGTCAAATAAAACTGTATCTGGTAGCTTAAGGATATTTAATTGACGGTTAACCTCTGGTATGTCAAAAGCTGGCTGATCAGGATTGAACCCTATAACGAGTACCCCAGTCTCTTTGCGTGTTTGGGGATTCTTCCAATCGATAAAGCCAAGATACATTCCCTCTGCTGACTTTACCCCTGGTATATCCATTGCCTGGTAAAGTCGCCGCCGAGGAATTTTAGACAAATATGCTATGTTACGTCCTTGGGGACTCATCAAAAAAATGTCGGCATCCATACTGCGATGCAATCTGGTGTTCGTGTCAAACAGAGCTGTTTGAAACCCCAGTTGCATAAACATGAGAACATCAGCAAAGGCAATCCCTGCCAATGCCACCAAAAGACGACCTTTCTGGTGACTCAGTTGTAGCCATCCTAAGGGGGTTCGCCGCTGTAGTTGCTGGATTTCCTGGATCAGTCCAATCACAGTTCAATCACCGCCTTGACTTGCAAATTGGAGAATCTAGCAGCTTTTTGGCTGGATGGCTCATCTAATCGTACATGGACTTCAACAATTCTGGAGTCAATATTGCTTGTGGGGTCGCTGTTGATCACATTTTGCCGCAGCACCTGCCAACCAATCCGATCCACAGTTCCGAGCAATTGATCAGGTATGGATTCACTCTGTAGCCGCACTCGTTGCCCTAAACGTACTTTGTTAATGTCACTTTGGTAAACTTCTGCAACTGCATACATCTGGCTGGTTTGCCCAATCTCTGCAATTCCGTCATTAGACACGATCTCTCCAGGACGGGTATGAATTTTGAAGACTTGACCCTCTTGGGGCGATCGCACGAAAGCTAGTTTGAGATTTGCCTCTGCTCTTTTTACGGCTGCTATGGCACGATTCACTTCTGCCTGAGCTGTGGCAACATCTACAGAACGGACTTCTGCAATTTTATCTAAGGTTGCTTTGCCTTCTTTGAGTTGTTGTTCTCGAGATGTCTGGATGCGT
Organism: Nostocales cyanobacterium HT-58-2; assembly: GCA_002163975.1. GTDB lineage: Bacteria > Cyanobacteriota > Cyanobacteriia > Cyanobacteriales > Nostocaceae > HT-58-2. Next base: position 3,283,758 of record CP019636.1, read on the forward strand.
TTGAGGTTAGCTTTTGCTTCTGCTATTTCTTGGTCTTTGGATGCTTGAATGCGTTTGAGGTTGGCTTTTGCTTCTACAATTTGTTGCTGTGCTGTCGTCAGAGTCAAGCGCTTGCTATCTTGGAATGAGGTAGAAATCGCCCCTTGTTGATAAAGTGTTTGATAGCGTCGGTATTCTGCCAGGGCATTGTTTAGCTGTGCTTCCAGTTGACTAATGGTTGCTTTTTGTGCCTCGATTTGCGTATCTCTTTCTGCTTCTAAACGCGCAACGGTTGCTTGCTGTGCTTGAACTTCCGTATTTTGTTCTGCTTGGATACGGGCAATAGCTGCTTTTTGTGCTTCGATTTCTCCCTGTTTGGCACCCGCTTGGATTTGGGCAAGATTTGCCTGGGCAACTCGTACCTGTTCCTGTGCTTCTGCTAGTGCTGCACTCAGGCGATCGCGACTGTCTAAAATCGCAACGACCTGTCCTTCCTTTAGCTTAGTTCCTTCCTTAACGAGCAATTGTTCAACCCGACTCCCCTCTGTTGATGCAGGTGCAGAAAGTTTAATAATTTCTCCTTTTGGCTCTAATCTTCCCAGTGCTGTCACTGTTGTTACTTTTACTACTGGGACAGCCTGAGTTTTTGGCGTTTCGGCACTTACATTTTGGACTCTTTGTACCGTGTAAACACTGACTCCTCCTGCTATCGTACTTACCAACATACTCATAACAAAAGCTGGGCGAGAAATCGGTTTCAGGGGAGATGAACCCTCAAAATTGGAGTTTTCAAGCATGGTATGCTTCCGTTGGGTGTAAAACTAAACGGTTTAGTTTTATAATACATCTAAACTAAACGGATTAGTTTAGTTATGTGGGCAGCAGTTTTCATTTGCATTTATCCAGGCAAGACAAGAGCGTGTTCGGTACTTTCTCAAATTGCCATCACTTGGAAAATGCTTGTGTGAGCTACACCCTAGACACATAACTTATCCAATGGAGAATACGGGCACTCTATGCCATTAGTAACATTTAAAACAAGTGTTTTGATCTATCAGTACTAGTTTCAAGTTCAAAATAAAAAAATGAAAACACAAAAAATAATTCAAGCTTTCAATTTATGCTAAGAAGATTGTTATTTTGAATTTATAACCTTGAATTTCCTCCTAGGGTCTGAGTTTGATATTGTCTATCTTACGAGACATTGAGAAACGTTGCATACAATGTTAGGTAACAACAGAATATAAAAAAATTATCTATAAAATCATTTGTATAACAGTTTTTTGAAAAATGGTACGCGAAAAAGTTACTGAAGTTGAGGCCGATAGTTCATTAGATAAGGTTGAACAAATCCTGCAAGGAGCGATGCATGAATTTCTCCTTCATGGCTATGCGGGTACTAGCATGGATAGGGTAGCGACAAGTGCAGGGGTTTCTAAAGCCACAGTTTATAGCCACTTTCAAGATAAACAAGGACTTTTTAAGGCGTTGATAGAGAAACTGGCTCAAGAACGATTTCATTCTATCTTTGGTACAGAACATCTTGAGGGAGACCCGAAAATAGTCCTGCGTCGGTTGGCAACAAAAGCATTGAATCAGATGCTCAAAGATGAAGAGTTCCATGCGTTTAAGCGAGTTTTGATTGGAGAGTCTGGTCGTTTTCCTGAGTTAGCACAGTTTTGTATTCTATGCCTGATAAAACCGACGATTGAGACTCTCAGTCATTACCTGGCTTCACATCCTGAACTAGAAATACCAGATTCTGAGGCAACAGCACGTATTCTTCTCGGGTCATTGGTTCATTTTGTCATGACTCAGGAGATGATGAATGGTCAGGAAATTATTCCCATGGAGAGCGATCGCCTAATTGATGCTTTGATGCACCTGATTCTCAAATCAGACAGATCTTAGTTCAGAGTTTGTCTTCTTGGCTTCAGTTAATCTTTTTGCTTGGACATGATAATTCAAAAAAGGTTCATTGGCTCTTAAAATGTATTTGTGCTCAAGAGAACAAGTGTCTACTCGGCACTTACGAGAATTCACTCAATCCTCTAAATTGTGTAGATAATATTTAGCTAAATATTGCTTCTAAATCTAACACAAAACCAGGTAAGACATCCTCACCCGATAAACTTTTGGGAAAATTGAGAACTTCCACCGCTACATGAGGACGATAAATTTCCACTTGTTTCTCTTGAGGATGAATCAACCAACCAAGACGCAAACCATTTTCTATATATTCCCGCATTTTGGCTTGAGTCTCTTCTATCTCATCACTTTCCGAAACCAATTCCACTGCAAAATCAGGACATAAAGGAAGGAACTTCTTTCGTTGTTGTGGAGTTAATCTTTCCCATCGTTCTATAGTTATCCAAGATGCATCAGGAGAACGAGTTGCACCATTGGGGAGTTTGAAACCTGTCGAAGAATCAAAAGCTTTTCCGAAATTATTTTGACGACTCCAAAACCATAGTTGACCTAATAAATTAAAGTTACGATTCCCCGTTTCTCCTCCTGTAGGTGACATTATAATTAATTCCCCTTGAGCATCCAATTCCAACCGTAATTCTTGATTAACAGCCACAAGTTGTTCAAATTCTTCATCTGTTAGTTTTAGCGATGGAGGTAACTGTAAGATTAACGCACTCATAATTAAGTATTACCATGACAAGTGAAATGACAAGTTAAATAAAAGGAGTCAGAATACAGTATTCAGAATACTCCACTTATAAAGAGATCGAGTGTTAATAAGGAAGAAGTGATTGAATACTGATTTCGCCCCAAGGAGACGTTAGCGTACTGAAACGAAGTCTGGTTTTAACCAATACTTTTCACCCAGTCATACAGAATTGCTCATGTTCGCATAGCTTGTCCACAGGACATATTCTGACCCCTGAGTTCTTCTTAATAAAGTATATAGCAAGCAACTGATACATTTATGGGACATTTATCCGGACTTTGTCGGACAAAGTAACGATAGCGCTGTTACCGTTAAAGGCAACAGTGGCGGTATCCCGCAAAGCTTTTAGAAGAATTCCAAAAGCACCATTAAAATCCCGTGGTATTGAGTGACCACAATTAGGACAATTAAACACTTTAGCTCCGCCTAACTTAGTGTGAATATGTCCACACTTTGTACAAGTCTTTGAAGTATATTCTTCAGTATCGGGAAATTGACATTGACCCGCCGCTACTCATGACCCGGACGGCGAACAGTGGAAAGGTCAAGGTACGGGTTTACGTCCTCGCCGTTGTCGAACTTTTCGTCAAATTCTTGTGCTTTCATACCGCCGTATGGGAATTCTTGCTAGTTCTTTGCCAAAAATTTTTGAACAGTCAGAATCTCAATGCCCCGAAATGAGTTTAGCACTAGCAAATCATCATCTCCGGTAACAATACACTCTGCTTGACCACTCACTGCCAATTCCAGATACTTGTTATCTTTTGGGTCTCGGCATTCCGAGATCTGTTCAATCACATCAATAAACTGAGCGGTTTGAGTTAAATCCTCTAGCAATTCTTGCCGCCTTTCCCCGGTGAGATATCTATCAAATTTAGGACGATATAAAACCTCTTTTAACTCTGAGAAGACAGAACTGGAGAATATGAGAACGCCAATATCCTGAGCTTGATCCAATGCCTGACGTGGCTTGCTTTGACTAAACAAAAATGCACTAATCAGTACGTTTGTATCAAAAACAAACCGTTGTTTATTCGTCATCATTCAAAATTGATTCTAAGATTTCAGGCGTTAATCCTCGCTCTTGTGCTTCAAGGCTAGCTTTATCCATCGTGTTTCTCAGACGGGTGATCGCCTGTTGTCTATCAGTGGTAAATTGAGACTGCATAATTGCCGCAATCTTGAGTTGCAATTGTTCACGCTCTTCTTCAGAGGCATTGCGGTATGCCTCTGCTACCTCAGACGGCACTTTGATGGTAATTTCTTCTTTAGTAATCATGGTCTGTTTACTTCCATAATTTCTCATCTTTAATCATGTTACTTCCTGTTACAAACAACCAAATTAGCTATACACTTTTGTTCATCAAGACTTTTCACGCATTGCTGAACTGAATGCGACCTACTTTGACCTAGCAGTAAATTTTGCAGACTTATCCCTAAAGTGATTTTGATGTTTATCGGCGTTATCGGAAAAAACCTTTCGAGCGGGTGTTCTTTCCGGAATAGCAATACGCCAAGGGCGCAGAGCGCAATCGCCTCTTTCAGTTCTGGGGGAAATTAGCAAGCAGAAATTACGCATACGTGATTTGCTTCCAAAGCATAGGTTCGCGCCCACTTTCCCTCTACACCAAATGAAGTCAAAAGCCAAAAGGCAAAAGAAAAAAATTCTTTCTTTTTACTTTTTACTTGTTAATCCCCTAGTTTTAGTCAATTGCTTTTGGTTTTGAGCTTATTCTTCAACCTTCAGCAAATCTGGTTTCTTAGAAGAGGGTTAAACGGATTTGATATCACAGCTTCTACTTCAGAATTAACGAGTTACGTTTTGTAGATTAGTACCACTGATATTAGTACCTTTGAAACTGGCACCGCGAATAATACTATGACTTAAATCCGCACCAGTAAGATTAGCATCATCGAGGTTAGCATTACTGAGATTAGCGTTACTAAGATTGGCATCGCTAAGATTAGCATTACTAAGATTGGTATTACTCAGGTCAGCATTACTGAGATTAGCATAGCTAAGATTGGTATTACTCAGGTCAGCATTACTGAGATTAGCATAGCTAAGATTGGTATTACTCAGGTCAGCACTACTGAAACTGGTATTGCTGAGAAAGCTAGAATTGATATCTTTGTCCTTCAAAGCATTTGAGTTAAGCTTTGCTAGCAGCATTACTACATTGGCACAAATAAAACCCACTTCAGATCTACTTTTTTCCCGTGTTAACTCAAGAATATTGAATAGTGGATATGAAAATGACATTGTTTCTTCATTAGGTAAAGGGATTAGCATCGGTAACAATAAATCTATTACTGCCTTTGTTAACAGTACTTGCCCAAAACTACTGTGAAGATTTGCTATGTTTTCAGGAGCAAATTTCTGGAGAGGTGGAGTGCGTAGAATTTTTCCCGTCTCATCCATTCGTTGCTGAAAATATGATGACCAAGTGTAATCTTGTGGTGCTGCGCTTTTGTCTAAGTGAGACTGTGCTTGTGCCAATTCGGTAAAATCTTCAGCCAAAGTTCCCAACTCTGCCGCAAACTTATAAGCTACAAAGAACTCTAACAAGGAACGATGTGCTGGAGTGTAGTCACCTTCAGCATTGCGGATAAGCATTGTTTGACCCATCATGTCAAAATGCCAATAGTCTAAATCCTTTTCTGCTCGGACAACATCACCAAATAACTGACGAATACGGTCAGGAAAGAGTCGATAATTCAGACTCATTTTGTCAGTTGATAACATCTCCCATGACAACTCACATAAAAAGTAAAGTTTATCTGCCAAGGAAGTAAAAGTTCGCTCTGCTTTAATATCTGCCTCCATTTTACGCTTCACGGCATATAGGTAAACCCGCGATATATCCACGCTTCCTAATCGTTCAACTTGTTCAGTGATAGTTTCAACCTTTCTATGCAAAGAAACTATTTGATGCTGCATCATTGTATCAGCAGGTGTGCGGCTACGATTGACAACTTCAATAAACACAGCGGTAAAGGCTGCTACTTCTCGTTTAATGTCAAGCCCTAGGGTTTTGATTTCATCTCCTAAAGCATAAGCATCAACAAATTTATCGACCTCAGATTGGAGGATTAAGGAGTTGCTATCGTCGAATGCTTTGCGAAAAGCCTGTTTTATTTTGTTGTGGCGGAAAAGTTCAAGGAAGGGTTTTGGTTTACCAACGCCGTACTCTACCAAGGCGTATGCATAAACTCCACTGAAATTACTGGGCGGATGGTCGGGAGATAGTTTAAATCGCTTTAGTAATTCAATAACAACTTCACTGCGCTGAAGTTTATCTTTAATAATCGGGGCAGCAACAGCACTGATGATAGGTCCCGGGTTAGACAGATCCATAAACGACTTTCTTTTAATTAGACAATATCTTTCATTACTATACGGTTGCTGTTCTAAATTCCGGCTATTTAAGTAAACAATTATAGTTGTCGTTTCAATTTATAGGATACAATTAGTGCCTATTGTTTTCTATGCATTCAGCGAAGTTTGTTAATACTCTTGCCCATGTTTATCTATCCACTCTAAAATCCGATTCCATGCCCACCATTTATCAGGATCTTGTGCTTGGCGTTGGCACTCTTGACTACTGATATAGCCAACATGACCGCCGTGACGGGTTAGTAATAAATCTATCTTTGGGTTACGAGCACAGGCAGCTTGTAACTCAGGTATGATGGCTGGCTCAAAGAACGGGTCGTCTTCAGCGTATATAATCAAAGTGGGTTTTGTCAGATTTGGCAGCAGTGGCAAAGCGCTCGTTGCCTCGTAGTAAGCATCCACTGTCGGGAAACCCAGTCGCCCAATCACAAGTTCCTCATCAAAACCCCAGATACTGTTTGCTCTTTCAATCGCTTCGGTGTCAAAACTTCCAGGATGAGCATCATGAATTTGCCACGCGAGTTTTTTCAACTGCCGAGCGATCGCTCTTTCAAAATATTTTCCCACAGGGTGTTTGACTAAAAAAGAGAGCGATCGCAAAGAATCCAAACTTGGACAAATGACGGCAGCACCACCAATGTCACTGTCTTCTAACCCTAAATTCTCATCCTCTTTGATGAATTCCGCAGCAGCTTTCACTGCCCATAGCGCTAATTGTCCCCCAAGAGAGTACCCCGTAAACCAAAATTTTCCTGGGCATCCCATTGCTTTGGCAGTCGCAGCAATGCGAACAAAATCTTCTCCTTCGTACAACCCATCACTTGTTAACGTTGGTGACAACTGGGCTGTCTTGCCGTGGGCACGCCAATCAAATAGGACGACGGCATATCCTTGAGCAAATGCTTTACGCCCCAACAGCCTCAAGTACCATTGATTATGCAAATCGCCTGTGATGCCATAAGTCCCCACAATAGTGCTGTGAGCGTTTTTAGGGATAGCAACCCATCCAAAAATAGGTACCCCTTGGGCACCTACAAATATTTTTTCTTGATAAAGCGGCTCTGGGGAGTTTGTTGTATGTTCCCAGTCACGACTAGCCCACAAAGCAGTGTAGACTGTCATGACAACACCATTTTGCAAAAACCGCGATGGACTGTAAGAGGAGTCACACATTGAGACCGAAATTTAGTATAGTTTAGATTTGGTTTGACAATCCCTTAATCTTAATCTTTATGTTAGATTTAAAATATTTTTTATAATCAGTAAAGCAATCTTTGTATCTACCAAAGGTTCTTATTTATCCTTAATAAGTAGTAATAAACTTTTTATAATGCCGAGGATTCTTGTCATAGACGATGACCCTGCAATTTCAGAACTCGTTGCCGTCAACTTGGAAATGGCTGGCTATGATGTCAGCCAAGCTGAAGACGGCATCAAAGGTCAGGCACTAGCTCTCCAGCTACAGCCAGATTTGATTATGCTTGACCTGATGCTGCCCAGGGTGGATGGATTTACCGTTTGTCAACGCCTACGTCGCGATGATCGTACTGCTGAGATTCCTGTTTTGATGTTGACGGCTTTAAGCCAAACGCAGGATAAAGTCGAAGGCTTTAATGCTGGCGCAGATGATTATCTGACTAAGCCCTTTGAAGTCGAAGAGATGCTGGCACGAGTACGGGCACTCTTACGACGTACTGACCGAATTCCTCAAGCAGCCAAACACAGTGAAATTTTGAACTATGGACCGCTGACCCTAGTTCCAGAAAGGTTTGAAGCGATATGGTTTGGTCAGACAGTCAAACTAACTCACTTGGAGTTTGAACTCTTGCACTGCTTGCTTCAACGCCATGGTCAAACAGTTTCTCCTAGTGAAATTCTTCGGGAAGTCTGGGGATATGATCCAGACGATGATATAGAAACCATTCGCGTGCACATCCGCCACTTGAGAACCAAACTAGAACCTGATCCACGCCACCCCCGCTATATCAAAACAGTGTATGGTGCTGGTTATTGCTTGGAGTTACCCAGTATACCTCAATCGACTGAAGGTGCTTCAACAACATCAGGAGTTTAGTTACAAAAGCCCAACAGACAAGGTGCTGTCCCTACGGAAAGCCGCTACGAGTCTTGTGTAACCTTTTACTGTACTGATAATCGACCTGTCCAAATGTGTCTTTACAGATTCGGTTTCCAAGCGTGTTAAGAGGGGACGCAGTTTTAGTTGTAGAGGATGAACTTACTCTTGCGTCCCCGTGATAGATTGTTCGCTCAATGCACGACTCATTTCTGTTAATGCAAAAAATTGACGCTCTACGCTACAGAAAAGAAGAGAGTGTCAATCATGCATAATAAGTAGGCGGACAGAATTTTTTATAGGATGCGTTAGCCCAGAGTACAACATCAATCGCAAAGAACGGCATGGGTTACGCTTTGCTAACCCATCCTACATTTATTTACGTCCAGCTACTTATACCCCAATACGGTTCAGTTAAGGCTCAAAGCAGTATTGATGACATGAAAAGACCTCTGTGGGTGAGTCCAGTGCTGCAGGAGGTGAGACCAGTGCTGCAGGAGGGTAACCCTGCCGTAGGCAACTGGCGCTCGCGGAGCGTATCCGTAGGATTCACCCGTAAGGGTCATAAGACCTGCAAAGGCAAGCAACGACGATGAAACTAAAATCCCCCGCCTTTAGGCGTGAGGAGTGTCAATAACTCACCACTAACTATTAGCCACTAATCATTACCATTATTCAGTTTACGTTGTAACTGCTTTAGTGCTTGATACATTTCTGGTAAGCGTCCCAGAACAGCTGACACCTTCAAGTACTGTTTGTGAGGTAGCGCTGGACTTCCAGAGACAATTTCTCCTGGTGCAACATCATTATGAATTCCAGCTTTTGCAGATGCGATCGCCTGATCGCCAATCTTCACTTGATTGGCAATTCCTGACTGTCCAGCTAAAATAACACCATTGCCAAGTTTCACACCTCCCGCCATACCAGACTGACCAGCTAACGCACAACCAGAACCAATTTGGCAACCGTGACCGATTTGCACCAAATTATCAATTTTAGTATTGCGACCTATCCGTGTTTCTCCTACCGCTGGGCGGTCAATGGCGCTGTTACAGCCCACTTCTACACCATCTTCTAAAACGGTGTAACCAGATTGCTCCATTTTTATCCAACCCCTGGAACTGGGAACAAAGCCAAAGCCTTCTGCACCAATGACAGCACCACTGTGAATCATACAATCTGCACCAATCCGACTCCGTTCGTGAATGGTACAGTTCGCGTGTAAGGTCGTGCGATCGCCTATTTTGACATCTGGATAAATCACCACATTCGGATGAATGCACACATCATTGCCAATCTCTACTCCTTGCTGAATGACAGCATGAGGACCTACATACACCCCGTGACCAATTTTTACTGTAGGGTGAATAACGGCAGTAGGATGAATTTCTGCGGTAGGACGCCAGGGTTGGTAAAACAGGGTAATGACTTTGGCAAATAGGAGTCTTGGTTCTGGCGTTGCGATCCAAACAATACCCCGTTCTTGTGCTTGTGTCTGTAAGGTTTCATCTACAGGCAAAATTAAAGCACTGGCACTGGTTTGGCTGACCATAGAGGCAAATCTTGCTCCTTCAATGTAGCTGAGATTACCCGTTATTGCTTCATCAACTGCTGCTACTCCTGTAATTTCCGGGTCTTGGTCTTTGTTTGAGCAGAGGCTACTGTTGGAAGCAGCATTCCCAAGTTTTTCTAAAATTTCACTAAATTTCATTGTTCTTTTTTCAGAAGTCTCACAGATAAGCACAATAATTGTCGCTTTTTGTTATCGTTATGTTCTTATTTCAACAGTTAAAGGGGAAGGGGAAAAGGGAAAAACCCTTGCCCTTTCCCCTTACAAAAGGTTACATGCTCAGTGGAATTGCACCAAATTATTTACAGCTCATAGAAGCCATTAATTTGTCACTCTGACTTTAATCTTTCAACAACAAATAATATAATTTTCCATTGCCGCCCGTCACACCAGCGCGATCGCCTGCTAGTTTGCCAGACCCCATGAAATAATCAACTCGTCCTGGTCCTTTAATAGCGCTGCCTGTATCTTGGTCAAGCACGTAGCGGTTTACAGTACGATGCACTAGCTGTCCACCCCCAGCGGGATATGGCACACTCGTGTTAATCAGCGCTAATGCTCCTGGAGGCATAACAGATTTATCAGTTGCAATAGAACGTTCTGGTGTGACTGGCACCCGGATACTTCCCGTAGCAGGTGTACCACCAGTTTCCTTGAAGAAGACAAAGCGTTCCCACCGGGGTAGATAATTATTCATCTCCTTTGGATTTTGCTGGAAATACTGAATCAAAACTGGCATTGTCAAACCCTTTAAGGGGAGTTTGCCATCTTTTGCCAGTTCTCCCCCTATGCTTGTCCAGGGGTAATCTGTGCCACCTGCATAGCCAACGGATGTTGTCGTGCCATTTGTTAACTTGAGTTGAGCGGAACCTTGGATCTGAATCAAGTAAGCGTCTAAGCGGTTACGAAACCAAAATAACTCTAAACCACGTAACGGGCTTTTATTCCCGAGTAAACCATTTTTTCCTTCTAACTCAACCCGTTTCGGGTGTGGTTTCGCCCATTTATCAAAGTCAGGTGGTAGCCGATAAATAGGATACTTGTAGACTGAGGTGCGAACGCGACTGGCGGCATAAACAGGCTCGTAGTAGGCAGTAAATTTTACATTCCCATTGCCATCATTCCCAACTGACTGATAAAAGACAAACTCCCGACGCACCGCAGCTTGCAGTTGTGCTGGTGATTCTGAACTCACAACCAATTGACGGAAACGTTGCAAACTACGACGGACGCGCTCGAGGCTGATCTGCTTGATGGGATAATTTTGATACGCTGCTACAGCCTTATCAGTTGTCAGGTAACGTAAGCTATTGTCTATTGCTGTTAATAGTGCCCTGCGATCACCTCCGGTGCTGCGCTGTGCGTCATCGCCTCTGGTGGGGCGCCCAGCGTTATCACTCTTGAGGGTGCGGGGCTCTGCATCGCCTAGTTTCCCGTTTCCACCCCAAATTTGCTCATCCCAACCCGGGCAGCTATACAAGGAGTTACAGAGAGTTTCTATATCTACTGGAACCAATGCTGGCGAAACTTCCTCAGGTTGACTAGGTTGTGGCGGTGGCGAAATCTCAGGTTGGCTTGGGACTGGTATTGGTATTGGTGGTAAGTAAGGAACCTGCTGAGCAAAAACTGACCAAATCGGATTAACAAGGGCAATTCCTAGACTCAAGGAAGCCAAAGTAAGCGTTTTTCTCATGATTTAGGTAAATCTTTCCACACTAGAACTAAAAATGGGTTCTACCCGGATAGCCACAATCCGTGACGGACGAACTACCATGTACTCACCCTGAATATTTTTGATTGGTACGCTGATCAAGTCATTAGAAGTAGACTTCGGCACAAGCTCGCCACTATACCACTTCTGAAATTCTTGAATTGTTGGAAAACGAACTTCTTCACGGTGACCACTTTCCAGTAGGAGGTGTACGGCATACTCATCTGGTGTCCTTGGCATATCGGATTATTTGAAAAACATCCAACCCATGTTAACCACGTAACCCCCGAATGGGAAGAGGAGTCAGGGAGCTCGGGGTCTCCTCTGGGGATGAGGGGAAAGCAAAAGCAGATGAGGAAGTCATATCTTTCCTCCTCATCTTCATCCCCTTCGTACTGTCGCCTATGACGGTGACTGGACCGGAAATAGTTCCCAAGGAAGCTGAAAGCAGGGATTTTTCACAATCACTACCAAAGTTTTGTTTATTGTTCAATTTTTACTAATATTTAAGAATGAATGAGTATTGACTCATTTTTCACAAGGATATTGTTAATAGAAATATGAGATATTAATCGGGTTTTCTAAAAATTAGTTGTTTCATGAATTTGCTTAAAAAAGTAAAGTTTAATTACAACAAAAACCACTCAGTTTCAACAAGTGCTAATTTAATAATTGAAGCTAAAAAGCTTCCCTGGCAGATAAAACAGCTAGATGGAAAATAAGTAAAGAGGTAAAAAACGCTGTTGAATCTACATCTGTCTCGAAACAACACAGCAACACCCACTCGAATGGTGATATTTCCTCAAATGTAGAAATACAGGGGGCGCTGTAACCAATGAGTTATTGCTTTTAGAAAGAGTAATAAGCTCGGCGGTACATCCCTGGCTAGAATGCAGAATGAGAGGAAGTCACTCACCTAGTAGAAGTTTGGGTGTTGTTGTCATGAGGAGCGCACCTGGGTGTAAGCTTGTACAAAGCGAAATAGAAAGAGACAGTTGAAATAGCGCCTTATGTCAATAATTGCTCTTAGAGCATGGTATTTAGAAAACTATGAGCCGATTCCAGAACTGGAAAAACGTCCGCCGGATATTCGCCTCAGTAAAAAAAGCCTGCTCAAATCAGGTTTAAGGGCGGACTTTTTGGAAGAAAGTGAGCAAGTCAAGAAATCGACGTGGTTTGGGCGCTATCTAGAAGGAGAAAATATAGAATTTTATATTGAAGGTAGTGGTGGTTATTGTGTCGCCAATATTGACTTAATCAGTCATGAAATATATTTCACAAAACAGGCTGTGTTAGCACAGTTAGAACCAACAATCTTCTTATGCCATCAAACTGAGTATCCGGCTGCAAGTGAGATTCTGCGAGAGTCATTGCTTGAAAGTTTAGCCATTTTGAACTTGCGATCGCGCTTACCTTTATCTTTAGTTGAGTCTTACCGCCCAAAGGAAGGTTCTGTGCGACTAAGCCGCACAATGATGCGAAAAATTCATAGAAGTTTGTTATTTCTTGCCGACGCCACACCCATTGCTAAAATTGACGGCAAAGAAACAACTCAACTCATACCCAGCCCAATAGTTTGTGTTGAAATTGGCTATGCTATTCAAAGTAAGCGCTCTGACCAGATTCTCCTAGCGCAAATGCAACATCCTGACTTACCGGGACAATTTCCCTTTGATTTCCCACCATCGCAAATTTTACAATTTCACGACAGTACCCAACTCAGTAAAATCTTCCCTCAAGCAATTGAAAACCAGCTTGTACGATTTAAATTATTTGCATGACCATTTGTTAACATATAAAGTATATCTCTTCACGTTTTTGCACACACAATTTGTTAGTATATTTTCTAATCTTTTTTCTCTTCCTTAGAATTTAGGCATATCTATAAAGGTAGATGTCATAAAAAGTCAACAAAAAGCATAAAATACTAAAGTAGAGGAACAAGTTTTCTAGCAGATTTGAAACATTACCGCGCTAGATAGATGCGGTTAAAAAGCCTTCAATGTTAAGAGTCAATCGCTTGCGCCAACAAAATTCACAACGAACCTCTTTACATTCACTGGTCGCACAAGCTGCAAGTGCCATTGCCCTATTGGTTGGATCTTCAGTATTGCTTGGTTGGGGACTAGACCTAGAATTTCTCAAAAATTGTTTTTCTTTAAGCATTGTGACAATGAAGGCAAATGTAGCTGTGTGCTTCATTTTGTCTGGCGTGTCCTTGTGGCTGTTGCAAGGGAGAGAAAATACTTCCTCATCTTCCCTCACTTCCCTCATCGGCAGGGTGTGTGCATTAATAGTCCTTGTTATTGCTGCACTCACGCTGAGTCAAGATTTATTCGACTGGAACCTCGGTATAGATGAATTGCTATTCCGTGACTCGCCAAACGCTTTGATGACATCCGCTCCGGGGCGAATGGGATTAAACACAGCACTGAGCTTTTTAGTGATTGGTAGAGCCTTAGAGCTTGTGGGGAAACCAAAAACCCGCCGCAGCTATTGGTATGCTCAAATTTTTGCCCTCCTTGCGGCTTTGATGTCCTTGCAGGCTATTATTGGCTATGCTTACGGAGTTGAAGTTTTTTACGAGTTTCATCCCTACAGTACATCAATGGCGTTACATTCGGCACTGACATTTACAGTTCTTTGTGTCGGTATACTGTGGACTCATCCTGACCAAGGGTTAATGCGGGTAGTCACAAGCGCCACTTACGGTGGGATGCTAGCACGTAGGTTGTTACTGGCGGCGATCGCCGTCCCTTTAATCCTGGGGTGGTTGATTCTCCAAGGACAAAGAGCAGGGTTTTACAAGCCAACGTTCTCACTCTCTCTACTTGTCGTTGTGCTCATTGTCAGTTTCTGCGTTTTAATCTGGGAAAGCGTAGCGGCGCTGGAACGTTTGGAAATTCAACGCGATCATGTTAAAGAAGCTCTAAGAGCACATGAAGAGAAACTTAACAGTTTGGTCGATGCCAACATAATTGGCATTCTTTTTGGTGACATTTATGGTAACGTCCGCAATGCCAATGACGAATTTCTGCGGATGATTGGCTACACACGAGAAGAGTTACAAGCTGATAAAGTCAGATGGATTGACATTACACCACCTGAGTATCTACCTCTAGATGAAAAAGGTATTGCCGAAGCCAGAGAAAAAGGTGCTTGTACGCCCTATGAAAAAGAGTATATCCGTAAGGATGGTAGCCGTGTCCCAGTTTTGGTAGGTTATTCCTTAGTCGGCGAAAAGCGCGAAGAGTCGGTGGCATTTATTTTGGATTTAAGCGATCGCAAACAGGTAGAGCAAGCACTACACCAGACTCAAGAAAAATTCCGTTTGGCTCTTGATAATATCCCCGATGTTTTTGCTATCTATGATGCTCAGCGGCGGTTACAGTTTGTCAATGCTGCCGCATTGCAGCGGGTGAAAAAACCAAAAGAGGAAATCCTCGGATGCACTGATGAGGAAATTTTTCCCCCAGAGACAACACAAGCTTATCTTCCGACTTTAATTAAGGCACAAGAGACACGCAGCATACAAACGACAGAAACCACAATCACTTTACCCGATTACGGCACATTCACCACAGAAATCAAATATCTGCCGCTTTTGGATGAAAAGGGTGAAATCGAGCAAATTCTTGCCTTCACGAACGACATTACAGAACGTAAGCAGGTGGAGGAAACACTCCGCAATCAGCAAAAATGGCTCGAAGATTTGCTCAACTTAATGCCAATGCCAATGCTGTTGATAGAACCAGAAACAGCAAAGGTCACTTTCGCAAACATTGCTGCTGACGAAGTGGCTGGGGGCAAATTTCCCAAGGCAGAATCAACCGAAGACTATGGCACTTTTTACTACTCCACTGACGCTTCAGGAAATCCTATCCCAGTGGAACAGGCGCCGGGGATTAGAGTTGCTCGTGGAGAACGTATCGAAGGATTTGAACTCGACTGGCACACCCCAGTCGGTATCCGTTCCCTGTTGATTTTTGCTGATACCTTAAGCGCAATGCATGGTCATCCAGCAACCTGTGTCTTGGTATTTCAAGACATTTCCAATCTCAAACGTGCGGAAAAAGCGCTTTCATTGGGGTATAAAAGGCTCCAACTCTTATTTAGCACAGCAAGTGATTTACTCTCAAGTCAGCAGCCAGTGGCATTGATTGATAGTTTGTTTAGAAAACTTTCAGAACAAATTCGTTTAGATGTTTACTTTAATTATTTAGTTCATGAAGATAAGCAGGTCTTGCAACTGGCATCTTACAGCGGTGTGACAGAAGAATTGGCAAAAGAAATTGAATGGATGAAGTTTGGTCAAGGAGTGTGTGGTACTGTAGCACAGGAGCGCCGCTCAATAGCTCTGGAAAATGTGCAGGGATCAACCGATCCAAAGACAACGTTTATCCGCTCTATTGGAATTACAGCATATTACAGCTACCCGTTGATAGCGCAGGGACAGCTTCTGGGGACTCTTGCTTTTGGCAGCCGTCAGCGAGCCCGTTTTACTCAGAATGAATTGGGGATGATGCAAGCAGTGTGCGACCAAATTGCGATCGCAATGGAACGCGCTAGCTTGATTGCTTCTTTACAACAGCAAACAGAGCAGTTGAGAGAGGCAAACCGCATGAAAGATGAATTTTTGGCAATCTTGTCCCACGAGTTGCGATCGCCGCTCAACGCCATCCTTGGTTGGGCGCAGCTTTTGCGTTCCCGCCGACAGCTAGATCAAACTAAGGTCGCCAAGGCATTAGAAACCATAGAAAGAAATGCTAAGGTGCAGACGCAGCTCATTGAAGACCTACTGGATATCTCGCGCATGATCAGAGGTCAGTTACGGCTGCACGTCCAAACTTATGACCTAGTTCCTATCATTGAAGCTGCGATTGAAACTGTACGCTTAGCTGCTGAGGCTAAGGAAATTGATTTGAATTTTTGTATTTTAGAGAATGGCTTGGAGAAGACTGAAGAAAGTCCAGAAGCTTCTGACGTTTCCAATCTCGAATTTTCCAATAAGGAACCTGAGAGCTTAAAAGCGAACATTCAAAAACCAAAATTCTTGGTTTCTGGAGATGCAGAGCGCTTACAGCAAGTCATTTGGAATCTCTTATCTAATGCTATCAAGTTCACACCTGCGAAGGGTCGAGTAGAGGTGCAGCTTAGGGTCGTCAAAGAAGATGATAAGGAAGCGGTTTTCCCTCCGCAGGCGACTGCGTTCTCCGTACCCCTAGGCTTAAGCAAGCTACGCGATAGCGTCAGGGCAGGAGAAAGGGTTCTCGTTCGCGGAGCGTCCCGCAGGGAAGAGTACCCGTACCCCCACGGGGAAGCAAGCTACGCGGTAGCGTCTGGGCAGGAGAAGGGCGCTGGCTCCTCATCTCCTTACCCCCACTATGCCCAAATCTTAGTCAGCGACACAGGCATTGGTATTAGTTCTGATTTTCTGCCATATGTCTTTGACCGTTTTCGTCAAGCGGATAGTTCTAGTACAAGGTCACATGGCGGACTAGGACTGGGGTTAGCAATTGTGAGTCATTTAGTAGAACTGCATGGCGGTACCGTACAAGTAGAAAGTCCAGGTCAAGGGAAAGGCGCTACGTTCACAGTCAAATTACCGCTCCTGAATAGTAGAGAAGATAAGAAGACAACAGGAGCAGGGGACCAGGGAATAAGAGAAACAATTCAACAACCGCTTGCAACTCCAGAATCTCAAACCTTAGATCCATATGTTTCTCTGAACGGCGTGCGAGTGTTGGTTGTAGACGATGAAGCTGATACTCGTGATTTTCTCGTCACAGTATTGCAACAATGTCAAGCTGAAGTTAAAGCAGTGGGATCGGCACAAGAAGCACTCGACACCATTGCACAATGGAAACCAGATGTTTTGGTCAGTGACATCGGAATGCCAGAAGAGGATGGTTATTCTTTGATCCGTAAAGTGCGATCGCGGGAACGGACTGGAGACACCTCGCTTTGCTCACAGCCAGGTAGAAAGATTCCAGCAGCAGCCTTAACAGCATATGCCAGACCAGAGGATAGAATGCGAGCCATTCAAGAGGGATATCAGTTACATTTGCCTAAACCTGTTGAGCCTGCTGAGTTAGCTACAGTCGTTGCTAGCCTTGTGGGACGTACTCAGTACAGTTCACCATAAAACAGTTCACCATAAAAAGGCTGGGGTGGGGTTATCAAAAGAGCCCTGCTGACTCATAGAGCCGTTTGAGCATTGCCATAATTTTGTTACCATACTCCAAATCTGCTGACCAGCGTCCTGAAAGTTGGTCGATTGATGTAGCAATACCACGCGTGACAAAGCGAAATCTCGGATCTACGACTTCCTGAACCAATGGTTCCAAACTGGCGTAAGCTTTCAAGTGTTGGATATGTGCTCGAACACCAATTCTGGCGCTTTCAAAGGACGCCACCTCTACGCCACCACCAATCGTGCCCAAACCTGCAAAGTTGTTTTGCTCTGGTTTGATATCGCTACCAAAGCGTAAAAAGCTAGTTTCTAAACACATTTGGCAGAAGGCAATGTCATAATTTACCCCCTCTAGAGTCCCTTCTTCTCGATAGAGTTTCGGCAAGTCAGGAAACTTGACGATCGCGCTTTCATTATTGTTTCTTAGAAACAGCTGCAACTGCACTTCTGATGTATGACCATTTGACATAATCTTGTCAATTTGACCAGAGGGAATTTGCAAAATCGAACGCAAATTCACAGTGCGATTTGCGCTATCCCAAGAAATAGAAATATTAAATTCCCGCAGTTCAATAGCTTTGACATAAACAACTCGGCGATAAGTTGCACGGCTGACATTAGGCGATTTCGACAAATCAATCCGCAAGCGATCCACTAAGTCAATAGGGATATAAGCATTACCATTAATCAGTATTCCTTGCTCTGGATAATTTTGCCCGTTAATGTTGATATTGATTGGCGGATAAGTTGGTTCTGTTCCCCCTTGCGAACCAGGATCAATAGTACGATTCCAAGAAACAAGTCCATCAGCAATTCCCAAGGCAAAGTCACGGCGGCGAGTTTGCAGCAAATTGCGATCATCTGGGCTACTGATAAAGCCGACTTGCATCAACAAAGAAGCAATTGCTGTCTGACGACAGAATGCCAAACGTCCCAAACCTGATGCTGAGTCTGGCTTGATTCCTCGGTTTGGTAATTGAGGAACACGGCGTAGCAATCCCACGAGTAACAGTTCGGCATGAGTTCTACGCTCATCATTGTTGGCAATGTAAAAAATGCCAGCCCCGCGTACAGAAGGACTGCTCGCAGCATCAGCATGAATTTCTAGAGCAATATCTTTTTGACGAGCACGAGAATTTATCCAAGCGATTGTTTGTTGGGCACTGAGGTCATCTGGAACCGCCAAAACTTCAAAACTGCGCCCTCTAAGTTCAGTCACAATTAAATCTCGCAGCAGAATCATTTCCTTCGCTTCGGTCGTTCCACCAGCGATTGAGCCTGGATCTATGCCTCCTGCTTCTTTGCCTCCGTGGGCTGCTGAAATAAAAATACGTCCCATTTTCAGTATTTCCTTCTATACAATTTAGAATAAGCGATTCTAGAACATCATAAAAAAGAATACAGAATTGAGTATTCAGTATTCAGCAATATTAGACTTAATCCCCATTAACTCTCTCCCCCGCTCCCTGCTCCCTACTCCTCTGCCTCTTCTTTGTTCGACACCAATGAATATAATATCCATCAGGAGTTATCTATTGGTGGTTTGTTTTTTGTTCGTTGATAACCACAGAGCTATCGATAAATATGCACATTCCTCGCTTGCATCCAGACACGATTGAAGAAGTTAAACAACGAGCTGACATTGTCGATGTCATCTCAGAACACGTTGTCTTACGCAAGCGCGGCAAAGACTATGTGGGTTTGTGTCCCTTCCACTCAGAAAAAAGTCCCAGTTTCACTGTCAGCCAGACTAAGCAAATGTACTATTGCTTTGGCTGTCAAGCCGGAGGTAATCCTATTAAATTCCTGATGGACTTGGAGAAGCGCTCTTTTGCTGAAGTTGTGCTGGATTTAGCGCGGCGTTACCAAGTGTCAGTCAGAACCATAGAACCTGAACAAAGGCAAGAGTTACAGCGTCAATTGTCTTTGCGCGAACAACTGTATGAAGTTCTCGCTGCAACAGCACAGTTTTATCAACATGCTCTTAAGTACGGTGGAGAGAAGGCGCTACAATATCTGCAATCCAAGCGTCAACTGAGGGAAGAAACAATACAGCAGTTTGGCTTAGGTTATGCGCCAGCAGGTTGGGAAACACTTTACCGCTATCTGGTTGACGATAAACGCTACCCAGTACAGCTGGTGGAAAAAGCGGGTTTGATTAAACCACGTAAGGAATCAAGCGGTTATTATGACGTTTTCCGCGATCGCGTGATCATTCCCATTCATGATGTTCTTGGGCGTGTCATTGCCTTTGGTGGCAGAAGTTTAGGGGATGAACAGCCCAAATATTTGAATTCACCAGAAACAGAAGTATTTTTCAAGGGGAAAACTCTATTCGCCCTCGATAAGGCAAAAGCAGCGATTTCTCAAATGGATCAAGCTGTGGTGGTGGAAGGATATTTTGATGCGATCGCCCTGCATGCGGCTGGTATCAATAATGTTATTGCCTCCCTTGGGACTGCCCTGAGCTTGGAACAAGTCCGGCAAGTCTTACGCTATACCGAATCAAAAGAGTTGGTACTGAACTTTGATGCTGATAAAGCTGGCACAAATGCAGCCCAAAGAGCGATCGGGGAAATTGCTGCCCTAGCGTACAACGGTGAAGTCCAACTCAAGATTCTCAACATACCCGATGGCAAAGATGCTGATGAATACTTGCAAGGACGCGATCCAGAAGACTATAAACAACTATTGGCAAATGCTCCACTTTGGCTAGATTGGCAGATTCAGCAAATCACAAAAGACCGTAACTTGAGACAGGCTGCTGATTTCCAACAAGTCTCTGGGCAGATGGTGAAGTTATTGAAAAATCTTGCTAGCAGTGATACACGTAACTATTACATCTCCCACTGCGCCGAGATTCTTAGCTTAGGAGAAACCAAACTTATCCCCTTACGGGTCGAAAATCTTCTCACTCAAATTGCCCCTGCAAGTGCATTCCGTAAGTCAGCACCAGTCATCAAGCAGCAACCTGTTGCAGTTCAGCAAAGTGTTACTCCTCAAGAAGGCAGTCTTTTAGAAGTTGCAGAAGCTTTATTACTACAAATTTACTTGCACTATCCCCAATATCGTCAAGCTATAGTTGATGCTTTAGAAGAGCGAGATTTGCAATTTAGTCTTTCTCATCACCGCTTTTTATGGCGACAAATTTTAGAGGTTTTCTCTGGAACGGAGGATGATTTGCTATCAATTGTGCAAGATAGATGCCTAGAATTTCCTGATGAGATGAGATTGGTATCTCACTTATTTCATTTAAATGAGAAAACCCAAAAAGAAATCATTGCACGTCACGATAAATTAATTCAAGCTGCAACTGCTCGTATGGAGCAAGTGATGAGAGAAAAGCGTTATCGTTACTTTCGGGAACTCTTTAATCAAACCAATCCAGAAGTGGAACCTGAAAAAAGTGAATTGTATTGTAATGCTTTATACGCAGAAAAACAGCGACTTAAGGAATTAGAACATCAGTGTCAATTTTCTCTCTCAGACTTAATTTAACGTGAGCCCAACAGTAAAATACTATTTGTAGTTTTTTATCAGCCCTTCGGGCAAGGCAGAAGGCAGATGGCAGAGAGCAGAAGGAAAGAAAAGTTTTAAAGTAAGCCTTTTTGCCGTTACGGGGTTCCTTCTGGGAAAATGAGCCAGGCTTTGTTTGTTGATTTGTTCATCGTGGTCGTTAGTCGGTGGGGTTATTAAGCCTGGCTCATTTTTTTGTCCCAAATGCGACGCCCAAAATGGGTTTAAGACCCCCACTAAATCGAAGATTTAGTGGTCTACAATTACAGGGGGATTCTAACCCCCTGTAATTGAACCTTCAGCATAGCTGCCTCCTGCCCTCTGCCTTCTTCAAGTTACAAATAGAGAGATACTGAGTATAATTTTCTTATCAGTTATCTCAAGGCTGTCTTTACGTGATGAAAGCACTTGAAGCCTACAACCTCAAGAAAACATACCGCCAAAGCAACCAAGTTGTGGAAGCAGTTAAGAACGTTTCTTTAAGTATTTTTCCTGGTGAGGTTTTGGCTTTTCTGGGTCCGAATGGAGCAGGCAAAACGACGAGTATTAAAATGATGGCAGGACTCATTCAGCCAGATCTAGGTTGGGTGAGAATTGCTGGAAGTGACCCCCATCGTAACCCAGCAGCGCTGCAAAAGATGGGTGCAGTCCTGGAAGGAAATCGTAATGTGTACTGGCGATTGACTCCACAAGAGAATTTAGAATATTTTGGAGTGTTAAAAGGGCTTTCTCATCGCGAAGCTCGTAAGTCAGGAATCGCACTTTTAGAAAAATTTGATTTGCTACACAAAAGCCGTACACCAGTGCAGCAACTTTCACGGGGAATGCAGCAGAAACTCGCATTTGCAGTCGCCTTAGTTCATCAACCCTTACTTTTATTATTAGATGAACCAACTTTAGGATTAGATGTAGAAGCGACTGAAGATGTGAAAGTTTTGATAAGAGAAATTGCTGCTTCTGGTTGTGCTATCTTGTTGACAACTCATCAACTGTCAATAGCTGAAGAACTTTCTGATAAAATTGCTATTCTCCAAAAAGGTGAAATCTTAGCAGAAGCCCCAACCCAAGAACTCATCCGGCAGTTTTCTGGGACAGCTTACAAAATTGAAATGGAAGCTCCACTCGATAAAGCAAGAATTGCAGAATTAGAAGCAATTGGTGCTGATGTTGAAGGTGGAAAGATTATCTATATAAATGAACTAGAATCACTCTACAAAGTCTTTAACATTCTCAAAAATTTACCTCTGAATTATGTTGAAAAAGAGCAATCAGACCTGACAGAAATCTTTTTACAAATAGTCAGAGAAGGAACAAAGAGCAATGTTTGAATTATTTTTTGCTGAATTGCGCCGTAGTTGGATTCAGTTTCGCCGCTACCCAATTGAGGCAATTGGTAGTGTTGTCGTCTATGCTTCTGTTTTTTATGCACTATTCTTAAGCGCTCGTTACGTTGCTGGTTCTGCTTTTCAATTAGGCGATCGCCTTGATTCCATCGTTATCGGCTATGTGCTTTGGACTTTGGTGACGTTCGCTCTGCAAAACCTTGCCGGTGAGTTGCAACAAGAGGCTCAAACTGGCACTTTAGAACAAGTCTTTCTTTCACGGTATGGTGCTATCAAGGTCTTCTTAATGCGGACATTAGCTGATTTGACCTTGCAGACGGTGCAAGTTCTCGGTATTCTCTTTATGATTATGATGCTTACCGGGAGCCGTCTTAACTTTCCCCCAACGTTGCTTTTACCCTTTATGACAGTTGTCTTGGGAGCCAATGGGTTTGCTTTTGCGATGGGTTCTTTAACCTTATTGTTTAAGCGTATCCAGCAACTGATAGCCTTGTCTGAGTTTCCATTCTTATTTTTGCTAGCAACTCCCACAGAAACTTGGACAGGACCAGGAAAAATTTTAGCAGCAATATTGCCCATGGCTCCTGGTGCAGGATTATTGCGTGATTTGATGGCACGAGGTGAAAGTTTAAATTTCACCAAATTGGGTATAGCCTTTATCAATGGAGGCGTATATTTCGCTGTAGGTTTAATTCTTTTTCGTCTTGCTGAACGTGTGGCAAAGCGGCGAGGAATGTTGAGTGGATATTAATAATAGCCAGTAGGATGTGTTAGGCGCAGCCGTAACGCATCTATTCCTTAAGTACCCTGAGCGATGCGATCTCGCCCTACTTGCTAATGCATGCTATCTTACGGTTTATTGTGTGTATTGCTATGTTATCTAAATGCAACCTTCTACATTATTAATGCATGAGTTCGCATTGCCAATGCATTGATTTGTATTGTTATTGCATTCACCTGCACAGATCATGCAATAGTCTGCATTGCCATTGCATCAAAATGTCAAAATGTAGGATAGAAAGCGCAAAGCGTAACTCATGCTGCTCAAACAATTGATGCGTTACGGCTACGCCTAACGCATCCTACTGGCGCAACTGTATAATCGAAAACTTGGATACGGGCAGAAATTAAGTTACGGTTTCAAGCTCCCAAGAGAAGCCCACACTGTCATCTCTGATTCAGTGTGGGAGTACCTCACAAATAGGACTAGACGATAGTCACGGTGTCAAGCTGCACCCACTTTAAGGTTGCCAGTAGGTCATTACCAAGGCTGATGAGGGTATCATTACCGCTAACGGTAAAAGTTAGCTCAGGAGGAAGAGTGGTTGCATTGGGGGCAGTTAGACCTCCACCACGACTAATGTAGTCATCGGATGTGAAGCCATAGATGGTGACAGAACCAACCCCAGCATTTAGGATAAAGCCATTCTCGCCATTGCCAACATAGACTACATCGTTGCCTGTTCCCGCAGAGATGATGTTGTTGCCCTCACCTGCATACATTAGGTCGTCGCCAGCACCAGCATAAAACTGGTCGTCTCCTGCGCCACCGTAGATTGTGTCGTTACCAGCACCTGCAAATACTGTATTATTACCCTCGCCGACGTAAATCACATCGTTACCAATGCCAGCATACACAAGGTCGTTGCCTGAACCAGCAAAGACCTGGTTATCACCATTGTTAACGAAAATCCTATTGTCACCTTCGCCGGCATAAATGATGTCACTGTCAGGTCCGGTGTAAACCACATCGGCGCCACTCTCACCATAATATGTCTGAGGTCCTTGTAATAAGGGCTTTTCTGAAGAACCTGTGACTGCTGCCAGCATGGTTCTGTAGATTTGAGATTGGTCTACAGCACCAGGCAAACCAGGAATTTGATAGCCATAACTTTCGTAACCCTGACCCACAAAGCTGTTAAGCACTTCCGATTCAGCACCTTGATAGTAAACTGGTACTGGACGGTTGGAATGATTTCCCCAGCCGTACTTGATGTTAGGGTCAGAACCCCAGAAATGCCCGGCTTCTGCTGATGTGTCTAAATCTGTCAGGGCTTGACCACCAAGGCTTTGCACTAAAGAGGGGAAGTTCGGATTTAAAGTCAGATAGTGGTCGTGGTCAGCTGTAACAATCAGCAAATTTTCTTCCCAGCCACCGTTGTTTTCAATCCAGTCAATTGTAGACGCAACTGCTTTGTCGAAGTCCAACACGGTGCCAATCAGGTTATCCATGTTGTTGTCGTGGGCAGACCAGTCAATGTCCCCACCTTCAACCATTAGCCAAAAGCCATCTTGGTCTTTACCCAAAACTTCTAATGCTGCTTGGGTCAAGTTCTTGAGAGTTGGGTTTTCGTTAATCTCTCTGGCAATAAAGGATTCGTCTGTTTCTCCAGGCAGTAGTGGTCGCTGAGTGTCGGGGTT
The DNA here is from genome assembly GCA_002163975.1 of Nostocales cyanobacterium HT-58-2. Classification (GTDB taxonomy): domain Bacteria; phylum Cyanobacteriota; class Cyanobacteriia; order Cyanobacteriales; family Nostocaceae; genus HT-58-2. Next base: position 3,308,642 of record CP019636.1, read on the forward strand.
TTTGCCTTGAGTACTGAACACGCTGAAGTTATCAAGCCCAGTTGTACTATAGTCTCCATTGGCAGAACTAACGGGCAAGTTACCATTCTGCCCACGAGCACCATATAAACCTAGTAGGCGATCGCCTTTATTTGGGTCAATAGCAGCCGCAGTCTCAGCGAGCTTGATGGCGGCGTCAGGTCCCCGCTCCAAAAAAGTGTAATTGTAGATGTTGTTAGTGGGGTTTGTACTCAGTTGTTTGTAAGTGTCTTCTGTGATGAACTCATTGGTACGAGGTGGTTCTACACCTTCTGGTAAGGGGTTTCCAGGTGTGGAGACTGGATGTCCTCCACCTAACAACACTGTTGGCTGATAGATCCGCAATTCTTGCTGAAGTATGTTATCTAAGTTCGGGAACTCACCATCATACTTTGCACGGCGGTTCACGCTGGCGGCGGCGGCACCAGGAGTGGCGTGGTCAATGGGTACTGATGAGACCAGACCAGTGGATTTACCTTGCAAATTAGCCGTTGTCAGAATAGTTTCGAGGGGTTGCTCAAAAATATCTACACCAATAGCATTGTTATAGCTCTTTACTCCGGTGTACAAGGTGGTAGCCGTGTTCGCAGAATCCGGATAGCTCCACTTGATGTACTCTGGGTCGTTACCAGGAGTCCAAGGGTTGATACCACCACGCTGTGGGTCATAACCAACCAAATTACCAACAGCACCTTCACTGACTTTTGCTCCTCCAGTTGCTGTGGAACCTGGATTAAACCCTGGGTTGAAGTTGAAACCAGCACGAACCGGACTAGCACCTGTCGCTGGATCGGTGTTATCTAAAGCGGAGTTACCAGTACTGAACACTCCATTACTGTCGGCAATAGTTGTGCCATAGGTCGTAGCTAGGGTGTAGCCAGTCAAGTTTTGGTAGCTTAGTCCTGTGCCTTCCCCAGAAGTATAGAAATCACTTAGGGTAGCGCCCGTTTTCCCCTCTTGAATTTGCTTATAAATAGCAGCAGCACGAGCCATTTCCCAGCCCATGCCGTCACCGATCATGATGATAACGTTCTTTGCCACGAGGACTACCCTCTCCTAATATTGAGAAATAAAAATTACTGGCACAAAAACTTGAAATCAGCTTTATGTACCGTTCTCTCTAAATCTTTCAAACTTAGGTTAAGAATCAAAAATGTTTTGATTAAAAATAAGTGTTTTTTTTAGCTTGCAATGAACTAAGTGGAAAATTTATTTCTAGAAGAGTAGTATAAGGTCTAACATAAAGTAGTCTTTTTAGGACTTTGGGATATAGCAAAATAAAAATACGACTTGCTAAAAGTGTGACTGCTCGGATTCTTGCAAGAGACCCCATCAGTAGCACTCATAAGGAACAATATTGCGTAACTGTAGCCTCTATTTTCAAGGTACGTCTACTCTTCACTCTTTAATAAACCCGCAGAATCTACATCCAAAAATAACGTCGCTTGCTGCTGCGTGCGGAGAATAGAAGCGGGACAATCTGTGGTGATATCCCCTTCCAACATCTGTTTCACTATCTTCGCCTTACGTTTTCCTGGCGCAAGACACAAGATTTGTTTGGCAGAACAAATCATCGGTATGGTGAGGGTAAAAGCATATTGCGGTATACTTTCCAAGTTGGGAAAATAACCTGTGTTGACTTGTTGTTGACGATTTACCGTATCCAGCTTCACCAGTTTCACCATGTATGGATCATCAAAGTCCGCTACTGCAGGTTCGTTAAAAGCCAAGTGTCCGTTTTCTCCCACGCCAAGACAGCACAGATCTATGGGTTGTGCTTGCAGGAGTTTGGTGTAGCGATCACACTCTATCACAGGTTCAATAGCATCACCTTCTATATAGTGAAATGCCTTGGGATTGACCTGCTTTTCAACACGTTCCCGCAAATAGCGCCGGAAACTAGCGGAATGGTCAGCACAAATGCCCAAATATTCATCCAGATGGAAACAGGTGATCCGCGACCAATCTATGCCACCCAATGCTATCAAAGCATCAAGAAATTGAATTTGGGAGTTGCCTGTCGCCAGCACTAAAGCCGCAGCATCATTTTGCTTAAGAGTATGCTGTAAATATTTTTGTGCAATTCCCGCTACATCCTGCGCCAGTTCGACTTGCGAGTTATAAACCTGTACTTGTAGAGCATCGACGCGAAAAGAATTTTTGGCGGTTGACATTGGAATATACAGAAAATTTTCACACAAACTTGCGAAAAACGAGTAGGGACAGAGTTACCGTTCTGCCCTGACTCGTATTAGCTACCATAGGTTGCCATTTGGATGTTTTATTGTAGTTTCCTATTTTTAAGAATGCAGACAGAATCACAAAGTGGAACAAAACAATGTAAACTATGTAAAGAAACTTTACAAGAGTTTACACAAAAACGCCATGCTAGCTGCAATTCTCTTTGACCTAGATGGAACGATCGCCAACACTGACCCCATACACTACCAGGTTTGGCAGGAAATGCTCTTAGGCTACGGCATGGAAATTGATGAAACATTTTATAAAACCCGAATTAGTGGGCGGACAAATCCACAAATTATAGAAGAGTTACTACCACAACTATCACCAGAAGAAGCTGCTAAATTTGCATACGACAAAGAAGCTTTTTTCCGCGAAAAAGCTAAGACTATTCTTAAGCCTTTAAGTGGATTCTCAGAACTCCTAGCATGGACAAAGACACACAAACTGAAATGTGCTTTAGTCACCAACGCTCCAAGATTAAATGTCGAATTCATGCTAGAAGTTTTGGAAATCAAAGAAGCGTTTGATACAGTTGTTCTTGCAGAAGATGAAATAGCAGGAAAACCAGACCCTATACCCTATCAAGTTGCGCTAAATAGGTTGAGTCTCACAGCAGAACAAGCAATAGCATTAGAAGATTCACCCTCTGGGATTCGTTCTGCTGTTGGTGCTGGTCTTCGTACTATTGGTGTGACAACCACCCAAGAACCAAAAGTTCTCCAAGCAATTGGGGCATTTATGACAATTCCAGATTTTACTGATTTGCAGTTGTGGACACTACTAAACTCATCGGTACAAGAAGATGTGGCTTATTCGAGTTAATCACCAAATCAGTTGTTAGTCTTTTTGTGCCCTGCGAAAATAGCACGCCCTACGCCCACAAAGTGGGATAAGGCTACACAAATAAAAGTTTCCGAGGCAGAGTTTATTTGTCACTAGAGATATTTTTCAAGAAATATCAAACCTAGGTCAATCTCTGCTCAATTTGAATTATCTGCTTTCGCAGAAAAGCCCTGTGTGGACTCACTTGTAGCAGGTTTAAAGCAGACTATATAAGATTTTTATATACAAAAATGAAGCAAAAATACTTGATATATCAAGCAAATAACTGTAATCTTAATCACTGGGTTAAACAAATAAAATTTATAGGGTTTGGTACAAAATGCCGCATCTAACCATTGATAGCCAAAAACACAGCTATGTATTGGACGAAAACCGCTTTTCGGCTCTTCAATCAGGTACTAATTCTACCAAGTTAGAACCAGGAACTTATGTGGTGAGAATTAATAAAGGCTCTTTCAGTTACGGGTCAGATAAAGAAAAATTCCCTGGAGAACCTTTTGTTTTCATCTGGATATATGGCGGTAAATTTATTAACAAAAAGACCAATCTTGAAGTGGGAGCAAGCTGGTCTACTTTGAATGGTTTCGATGATACTTTAACATTAGAAGTTAAAGAAACAACAACTATTAGTGGCTTGTTTTTAGATACTTACGAGAGAGATAATACTGGAGAAGTGACTCTCTCTATTTTAAAAGACGCATGAAATAGAACCATTTATTTCATCATAACAAGCAAGTATTTTTGAAAAAAATGGGAGCCTTTTAAAAAGAAAAGACTCCCATTTTTTATTGCAACTGCACCAGTTGAAAACTGTATCCTGTGCTGGAATTACAAGGCTGATTTGGATTGCAAGGCTCAACTTTGACCAAAAAAGCTCCACCCTGGCGATCGCCTGTTTTTGAAAACTGAATTGTTCCTGTTGCGCCCAAAGCCGAAAAATTAGGATCAGACAGGGCTTTTTGCAACTCCTCACGCGTATTGCCTTTTCTCAAGCCAGCGATAATTGTTTGAAGTGCATCATAAGCTGTGGCAGTTCGCGGACTCACCTCACCACCCCAGAACTGAACGGCTTTTTGAGCAAAAGATTTGCTGACAACAGCATCACTGTGCCAAGAAACAGGCAGCACCATTCCTTTGACATCCGCTTGCCCATACTTCAACGTTCTTTCGGTGTACATCCCTGGGAAACCAAAAAGCGATAGCCTGCCTTTATTTTCTCGTGCTACTTCAATAGCTGAATTGAGTTTGTCTGGTCTAGGAATAAGTAACAAACCTTCTGCTCCATCGCTGATAGCTCGACTCAAAAAAGTACTAGACTGAAACGTGGGATCACCTAAATCACACACTGTACTGGTAACTTTGCCGCCATTTCTTCTAATAGAATCAGTGTATTGTTGTACTATTTCTTGACTAATTTTATCCTGATTAACAGTAAATGTTGAATCACTACAAATAGCGATGTTAGTCAAGCGGGCTTTTTGAACAATATATTTAGCAAGAGCATCACTAAAAATATCAGAACTCGGAGTAGCATAAAACACAGATTTTGTTGGTTTTGATGGCTTTTTTGGATTGACTGGTGAAACCATCACCAAACCACTCTTTTCATAAATTGATGTATCGCGGCTAAACCCTACAACTGCTACAATGTTGGGGTCATTAACCAATTCGGTATTTAACTGTTTGATAATCTCAAAGTTATCAATACTCACAATCTGAATTTGCAACGGCAACCCATTAATTCCTCCACTGCTATTGACCTCATCTTGAGCTTGAGCCACTCCACGTAGAGTCTCTTCCGCCTCATTTAGGGAAACACCAATCGGTACGATAACAGCAACCTTTAGGGATTTCGATTCGCCAACTTTGGCATTGTTCAAATAAATCAATGTCTCAGGGTCATTACGTTTAGCTTGGAGAGATGATTGGAATTTATTGACAGCACTGACAAAATTCCCAGCATCAAATGCTTTGCTCCCATCTTCTTTATCGGGAGGTCTTCCTTCTCTGACAAAAATTTTCTCTCCCAAACTCATCCGGTTCCTTAAAGGAGAATTGATATAGGATGGAGCAGATGAAGCATTATTTGATGGAGCAAGTGAAGCATTATTTGGTTGAAATTTCCCTGTATACTCTTTCTCTGGACGAATGACTTCACCTAATAACCATAAAATAGCTGCTATCAGTAATCCAGCAAATCCTAATGAAATCAGTAGCCGGATATTTTCTTTGTTAGAATTCATAAAAATATGACCCTGTTCAGACAAAAATATTTCTAATAAATTCAAAATAATTTATTAGAAATATTTAGAAATAAATCTGTTTAACATCTGGGACAGATTTAAAAGAGTAAATGCTAGTAATCCAGCAAGAATGACTAGCAAGACGAAAACTAATAATCCATTGTTCCCAGATTTTAGAGGGTTAGCAATTGACAAATTTTTTGAGATAAATACAGTAAATAATGTCGTAATTCCAGCCAGTATAAATAAATACATCTTTTCAAAAATTGAGCGAGGCTGAACGAAGATAAATCCTACTAAAATGAGCAACCACAAACCAGAACTCATCCAAATAGTTCCCACAGCACTAAGAAGGGCGATCGCCAAAAACGAACTCCCTGCACCTGTTATGACTGCCCAAGGCAATAATTGTTGCATGGAGAACTGCTCTGGAGCTTGTGTTGTTTGCTGTTGAATTTGTAGCGTTATTGTTTCTGGTTGAAGAGGCGAGAGTATAGTATGCAGTGGAGTAGACTGTGATGGTAATTCATAATTCAAGTCTTGTAAGACAGCCTCTGCTGACTGGTAACGCAGTTTATGGTTCTCTTGCAGCAACTTATCGAGAATCTGCCCTAATTCCTGGCTAATTGGTTGTATTAAGTGCTGCTGCCAAGTAGAGGTCCAACTATAACCTTGTTTCATCCATAATTCCCAGGGAGAAGTTCCGGTCAATAAATGAAAGGTTGTGGCTCCCAAGCTATAGAGGTCACTGGCAGGATAAGCTTCGCCTGAGTACATTTGCTCAAATGGCGCATAACCAAATGAGCCAATGCTTGTTCCTGGTTTCGCATGCACTGTTCCCGTCTTTTGCTTTGCCACCCCAAAATCGATGAGCACTAACTGACTATCACTTTGACGGCGAAGAATATTTTCTGGCTTAATATCTCGGTGAATCACCTGCTGCTGATGTACTATTGCTAGCACAGGTAACAAATCTTTCAAGAAATCTCGAATCTTTGCTTCATCAAACACACCCTGCTGTCTTAACTCCTGCAACAGATCATGCCCTTCGATAAATTGCTGTACTAAGTACAGGTAATTGTCTTCCTTAAAATAGGCGCACAGGGTGGGAATTTGGGGGTATTCCCCTAAATGTTGTAAACGTTTTGCCTCTTGCTGAAATAACTCAGTCGCCTTTTGACGTGACCAGCTCCCTTGAACTTGTGGTGCTAGTTGCTTGACTACACATTTTTCATCAAGCTTGTCTGCATCTTCTGCCAAGTAGGTACGAGCAAACCCGCCTCCTCCTAATGGTTGAATGATGCGGTAACGACCCCTGAGTAAAGACACTAACTCTGCCCCGCAATTACCACAGAAGTTTGTTCCTTCCGTATTCATGGGATTAGAGCATTCAGGATTTAGACAACAAATCATAGTACTATTGCTGTCTTTTATTAATATTTAATGAATATACATCGAGTTTTCTTGATTTTCCAAATTTAGGATCTGGGAATGTAACAAATCTCAAATTTATTTTGAAAGTCTGGTTTCATTGAAGGTGGTGTACTCTATGGAATAGCACAAAGTGCCTGCCATAGGCGATGTTCTCTAGCCACTTAAAGGACGATGGCAGGGAGTGCCCGCTTTCAGCGATCGCCTGAAGCTATATGGAATACAAGATTTTCACTACCTTGACAAAGGAGTTATGAATTATGAATCATAGACAGTTTTGTAAGCCATAGTTATTTCATAAGTTGACTCTCATAACTCATAACTCATCGTTCTTAAAGAGCCTCTGGTGGAGCAATATCAGGTCCAACAGTAAGATTAGCACTACTAGATAGTCCCGGTTTAGAAGTTGGTTTTGTTTCCTGCAATGAGTGGGTGAATGATGACGAAGGAGGAGTTGCTGCATCTGTATTGATCAATCTGTCTGCATTTGCTTGCTGGGACGCCATGACTGACAGTCCTCCCACTGATCCAGCAACAAGGGCTGCATAGCCTATGTACAAATGCACAGGACGTATTGCGATTCCAAATCCAAATTGGCTTTTATATTGATACCAAGTAGGTAAAATTGCTTTTACTGGTTCTGGCGTAGGCAAGGAAGCTGCTAAATTTGTGCCATTTAATCCTAGGGCATTAGCCATGACACGAATAAAACCACGAACATAAACTTCTTCTGGTAATAATTGCCAATCACCGTTCTCCACTGCTTCCATGTGATGCAGTGGTACGTGAGTGTAAACATGAAGTTGAGTCAGAGATAGACCCTGGGACTCACGCGCTTGCCTCAGTTGTTGACCAATTTGACGCAGAGTTTCTATGCGCTGTTCGGCTGCCATTTGTTTGGCTAGTTCAGCTTCTTTCCGTTTTTTACCAGGATTAAGCCATCCAATTGATGGTCCCGTTTTGGGACGGTCTTTTTTTGTTTTTACGGAATCATGAGTTGTATGGTTTTCTACCTGAGATTCGGATGGTAAATCAGCCTTACTATCAGTCTCAATAGTCGTTTCTGGGTTGACTTGAACAGTTGTTACGCTTTCTGATAAAGCATGAGTGGAATTTGATTGTTCAACAAGTGATGCTTCAGTTATTTCTTGGTGTTTATTTTCTTCAAGTTTTTGATACTGTTGCACAAATTGTCGAAATGCCAAACCAATCGCTTCTCTACCTACTGCTTTAAACAGAACATTGGCTTGTTCTGTTGAAGAACCTATCAACTTTTGTAACATCGCCACAGCACGGCGATAAACTTTACTTTGATGCAGTTCAGATTCTATTTCTCCTAAGAGTGTTCGTAACTCATCTTGAGAAATTTCAATAGTTGGATTGCCGAGAATTTTTAACAAATACACAGGTGTAGTAGACATCGTAGGGAGCCTCATGCAGCAATTAAGCCTAGGGAAGTTATACCTGTGTAATCTCTTCTATAGTTTGCTGACTTTTCCGGATTGTTACGTAGTTATTTTTTCTGGTTTTAGGAAAAATATCATAACATTTATTTAACTACATAATGTTGTTTTTATCTAGAAGTCTATAGACCTCAAAAAGGACATTTTTGATAACTCAGTATTGGCATAACAGTATAACCTCATTGAAAAAAAATAGAGGTCATGTTAGCTTTTTTACAAATCATATTTGTATAAAAAGCACTTTAATTTTTATGAGATTTACTAACTTTAATTGTTAACTATTAACTACTGCTAGTATCTACCAACCATAAGCTATTCCATAACAAAGACCTTTCTCAGTACTGAGCAAGGAATGCTGAGTAGAATGAAACATAAACAGTTAGTGTGTAAGTTTGAACTCACAAACGCCACTTGCTACAACGGAAGAAACCCCTCCGTAGCAAATTTTTCAAGACGAATTGTAAATTGTGAAATAAGCGAGTGGCTCCTCAGCGCATTTGACACAAAAACTGCACTGCTTGCCAATATACAGAAGGCGCGACTTCTGTCACATTGTTATGTGCTGCACCAGGAACAAGAACCAATTTTTTCGGTTCAGGAGCAGCAGCATACAAGTCTTGGCTCATAAAAGCCGGAACTATGACATCAGCAGTACCGTGAATAAATAACACTGGTATTTTTAAATTTGGCACCTTCCTGATTGAATCAAAGTGCTGTGTCAGGATCTTATTGACCGGAAACATCCAAAAATTGTTCCTGTAAGCGATGACTTTTTCAATTGAGGTAAAAGAGCATTCCACAATTAATCCAGCAGCGTTTGGGTGTTTGACTGCCAAATCAATAGCTATGGCACCCCCCAGGGAATGTCCGTAAATGAAAATTTGGCTGGGGGGAATCTGTCGCTGGTCTATTAAGTAATTCCACGCTGTCGCTGCATCTAGATAAACCCGCGACTCATTGGGAAAGCGACCCTCACTACGACCGTAACCCCGATAATCAATCAGTAACACCGAAAACCCCATCTGATGAAACCGATGTGCGTGGGCGACATTTGCGCCAATATTAATAGCATTGCCGTGCAAATACAGCACAACTTTAGCATTTGGCTGGCTAGCTTTTATCCACCAACCATGGATGCGTTCTACCTTGCCTGATTTAGATGGTACTCTCAACCAAACATCTTCGTAACTTAAATGAAAAAACTCTGGCGTTGTTTCAATAACCCGAGAGGGAAAAAAGATAAACCGTGATTGTTGGAAAAAAAGAAATATACATATACCAAAATAGAGTATTACTACAACGACTCCTAACAAAACTAATAATGTGAACAGCAATTGCACTGGATATTGCAGCTTGTTTGCCATCGTGTTAAGTATTTATAAATACAATATTATTAGCCTACCAAAGCAGCTTTATCTTAAATAGAATTATGAATGCGTTATTAAAAATGATAGAAAACAATTTTAGTAAATAAGTAAAATTTAGTACATCACTTTAAGTAGTTTTTTATTCAATAATTAAACATTAGCAACAAAAGAGGAGAAGACGGTGAAGCTGTTAAATAAGGCTCAAGAAGAGCAACTGATGGAAATAGTTGCGCATCTACGGCAAGTACGAGAGGAAAAATCGATACGTCTAGAAGAAGTAGCTGCTTACACACGTATTCGATTGGCTTTTTTACACGCTTTAGAAGAAGGGCGATTTGAAGAATTGCCAGAGCCTGTTTATGTTCAAGGATTCATCCGCCATTACGGAGATGCTATGGGACTAGATGGTTCTGCTTTGGCACAAACTGTTGGAAATATTTGTTTAACTCCTCCAGAACCCAATAATGATAATCAGGAGTTAGAGAAAAAGCCAAGTGTATATATACCTCTGGTTGTCCCTTACGTCCTGTTACTAGCTGCCGCTTCCTTCGGACTATTTTATATTCTTAATCCACAACGCTCAGTTGACTCTTCTAGTCAAAGGAAATCCTCACCGATCGCCTCCAAACAAAAAGCAGCACCTGTTCCCAAGACTTCATCGTCAGCATCCGCTACAGCAACAGGCGGATCGCCTGCGATACCGACATCACCAGCAACATCGCCAGCATTAACTCAACAGCAGTCGAACGCTAGTCCCTTGAATGGAGGGAATATTGACACCCAGGTGACTCCCCAAATTAGGAAACCCTCCAGCGTTGCTTCCCCAAACCCAACAGCATCCCTCTCACCAGAAGCGACTTCACTTCTAGCAGTACCGACTCCTCCTGAAACTTTATCGCCAGCAGTCACCCCAACTCTAACCCCATCTCCTACAGCAGAGACGACTCCTGTTGAAGTGACTCTTGAACTTCAAGACAAATCATGGCTGCGAGTCAAGGTGGATGGCAAAACTGAATTTGAAGGGGAGTTAAACAAGGGAGAAAAGAAAACTTGGATAGCAAAAAAAGAGTTGACTATCCGTTCTGGGAATGCTGGTGCAGTATTGGTGTCTGCTAATAAGAAGCACGCAACACCATTAGGAAGCATGGGTAGTGTAAAGCAAATTACATTTACCCCAGAAACAGTGAACAACACACCAGAAACGGTTAATAGTCAGTAAACATGAAAAGTTAGGAATGAAAAGCTAGCAGTTGAAAGGAAAACTCATAACTGTGGCTTATAGTTGGGCTTATAGTTGTGGCGATCGCTCTTTCCAAGTCGTTGCTTGCTCATAAGCATAAGCAACTTGAAACAGTTGGTCTTCTCGCAGCACATTGCCTATAAGCTGCAAACCAATTGGTAACCCATTGCTATCAAAACCGCATGGTACACTCAAACCTGGTAGACCAGCAAGATTGACAGGAATCGTCATTAAGTCAACTAAGTACATACTTAAAGGGTCAGCGGTTTTTTCCCCTGCTTTAAATGCCGTGGTGGGAGCCGTAGGAGCAACTAAAACATCAACTTTTTCAAAAGCTTTTTCAAAGTCCTCTTTAATTAAGGTGCGAACTTTTTGCGCTTTGAGATAATAAGCATCATAATAACCAGCCGAAAGAGTGTAAGTTCCTATCATAATCCGGCGTTTGACTTCTGCACCAAAACCAGCCGCACGGGTGCGAGCATACATTGATATCAAATTATCTGCGTCAGGAGCACGGAAGCCATACTTAACGCCATCGTAGCGAGCCAGATTTGCCGATGCTTCTGATGGAGCAATGATATAGTAGCTGGGTAAGCCATAGCGGAACCGAGGACAAGAGATTTCTTGAATTTCCGCTCCTAACTCTTTTAATTGTGCGATCGCCTTGCGAACAGCTTCTTCAACTTGGGGGTCTAAACCTTGACCAAAGGTTTCTTTAATGACACCAATTTTGAGCTTTCCTTTGGGAAGTTCTGGTTTTAAGTTGGCGGTGTAGTCGGGAATTTGGACTTTCAGGCTTGTGGAGTCCTTCGGATCATGACCTGCGATCGCGTTCAATAATATTGCCGCATCTTCCACTGTGCGTGCAAATGGTCCGATTTGGTCTAGAGATGAAGCAAACGCCACCAAACCATAGCGAGAAACCAGTCCGTAAGTTGGTTTCATCCCCACAACACCACAGAAAGATGCTGGTTGTCTAATTGAACCACCAGTATCAGAACCCAGAGAGACAACACATTCTTCAGCTGCAACCGCCGCAGCTGAACCACCAGAAGAACCTCCAGGAACCCTTGACAAATCCCAAGGATTAGCGGTGAGATTGAAAGCAGAGTTTTCCGTAGAACCCCCCATTGCAAACTCATCCAAATTGGTTTTCCCTACCATCACCGCACCAGCATCTGCCAGTTTTTGGGTGACAGTTGATTCATAAGGTGGAACAAAATTTTCTAAAATTCGAGAAGCGCAGGTGGTGGGAATTCCCTTAGTACACATATTATCTTTGATCCCAATGGGAATCCCTGCGAGCAAACCGATTTCTTCCCCAGCAGCAATTTTAGCATCCACTTGCTGCGCTTGCTCTAACGCCCGTTCAGTCGTTACGCATAAGAAGCTGTGTAATTTTGGCTCTAATGCTTGAATGCGCTCTATTGCTTCTTGAGTAATTTCAACGGCAGAACGTTCTTTCTTAATTAGCTGTGTGTGCAACTCGCGGATGGACGCCATGATTACTCCCTTTACGACTCAAGTCCTTGATTTTAGTACACTTTGATAATGCCTGCCCAGTGAGTGAAGTCGTGGAGACATTCAACTGACAGGTGCCCTAGACTAAAGTAATAATTATTCCAGTTAGGTGGACATTGCCTGCTTTTTTACTTGACAATTTTATAAATTAATTCGCTTTAAATTTGTTAGGAACTAAGAAAAATGGTTAAGATTATTAGCCGCAAAATATTAAGTACGCAAAACGTTTATGACATTGGAGTAGAGCGTGACCATAATTTTGTGATTAAAAATGGCTTGGTCGCTTCCAATTGTTTCAATAAATCCCATTCCACAGCATATGGCTATGTAACATATCAAACAGCGTACTTAAAAGCGAACTATAGATTAGAATACATGGCGGCGTTATTAACGGCTAATAGCGACGACACAGACAAGGTGCAGAAATATATTTCCGCCTGTATGAGTATGGATATTCAGATAGAGCCGCCAGATATCAATCGCTCTGGTGTGGATTTTACACCGTCCAGTGACAAGATCTTGTTCGGATTGTCTGCAGTTCGCAACGTGGGACAGAACGCCATAGCCTCTGTTTTGGAAGCGAGAAAGGAAGGAGGGGAGTTTAAATCCCTAGCCGATTTTTGCGATCGCGTAGATTTGCGTGCTGTCAATCGTCGTACGTTGGAAGCACTCATTTCCTGTGGAGCCTTTGACAAAATCAATTCCAATCGTAACCAATTACTGAAAGATGCGGAACTGGTATACGATTGGGCACAATCTCGTGCTAGAGATAGAGCGACTGGACAGGGAAATCTCTTTGATTTGATAGGTGGAGGATTTGCGACTGCTACTAATAATAATAATAACCTAAATATTTTTGAAACAGCGCCCAAAGCTCAGAGCGTTTTAGATTTTCCGCCACAGAAAAAGCTACAAATGGAAAAGGAACTTTTGGGATTTTATGTCTCAGACCATCCTCTAAAAGCTATTCGTCAATCAGCGCGTGTTTTAGCTCCGATTAACCTTTCACAGCTTGGCGAACAAAGAGAAGAAGCCATTATTTGTGCGGTTGTCATGCTCAATGGCATTAAAAAAGTCATGACAAAAAAAGGTGATCAAATGGCGATTTTGCAAATAGAAGATTTAACTGCACAATTAGAAGCTGTGGTATTTCCTAAAGTTTATGTGCGGATAAATTCAGTACTCGAAGTTGATTTGAGGGTCATTATTTGGGGAAAAGTAGACCGACGCGAAGATCAGCCTCAATTGATTGTTGACGATGTAGAACCAGTGGAAACAGTACAGATGGTGATGGTAGAACTCAATACCCAGCAAGCGGCTACCATTGATGAACAGCATCGTCTCAGAACAATTTTGCAAGAATACGCAGGAGAGAGAGAAAAAGCAAAAATCCCAGTGATTGGGATTGTCAAAGCTGGAACTGTCCGTCAACTTGTCCGTTTTGGGCGACAATTTTGGGTACAAGATTCTAGAACAGCTGTTCAGGCTCTTCAAAACGCCAGCTTTTCTGCTTATGTACAACAGCTGACTAGTGTTTAACTCTTAATTAAAAACAAATCACTTTCAGAACGCTTTTGTCTTCGTGTCCTCAGTAAATCACCGTACCTAACCCTTGACTAAATCATTTTTCTAGTTACTTCTGCGGATGATATCTTGCTTGTATACATGGTATTTTTTTATGCCATGAAGGTCTGGGTAACAACAAGGGGGAAGGAGCAAAAACTGCATGACCGCGGATGAGGTGAATAACTTTGTTATATATTGCAAAAAAATTCAACCGCAATCTCAACAAGAGATTAAAAGATTTTTTGAGGGTGTTATCACTTTTCCTTATAACAAGGAGCTTTTATTGCAGGCTTATTTATTTTTAAATATCAAACATATATTTCCTGTATGCTATGAATTATTATTATTTGAAAAATCCCCAATTGCTGATTACACAGATTTAGGAAAGTGTGATTTTGTTTATCTCACTTCGTTAGGAAAAATATTTATAATAGAAACTAAATTCATTGATACAGAGGCAACAGGCGCCACTGAAAGAAAAAGAAGAAATAAGCATAGAAATAAAGTCTTTGAGCAAGTTATAACTCTAAAAAGCAGATTTAGCGAGTATTGGAATATCAAGTTAGAGCAATTGGAGTGCGCTGTTTTTACAACAGATTCAGAAGTTGCTTGGCGAGGACATGGGGCAAATGTTGTCACGAAATCAGTTCCTATAGATAAGCTTGAATATTGGAGAATGAATTATAAAAGATTAATTTAATATGTCGGCGAGTCTGGGTTGAATAACGAGTTGGGCATCGACGTAACATTTAAACGCTTGGCCATGCGGACTACAGGCAGTGCTAGACCATTGGGTAAAGGAAGCTCATATCGCTCTATCACATGATAAGCGGCTTGCAGTGTGCATGCAGATATTGGGATTAACCTTTCGAGCACTGCAATATCTTGAGGAAGTGCCAAGCGAAGTGTGATTGTCATCGTGGACTCTAAATATTGACAGATGATAAACAAATCTTAAGGTCGCAACATCCAACTAAAACCCACGGTTTGGGTTGCAACGGTTATGCTGGTTAAAGTAGCGGCTAATACTTCTTCTGGTGTTAGCATTCTTGCACGCGAAATTTCCCACGGGTTGCTCTCTCCTAAAATATGCGAGGATGCAATACCAAGGACGATAAGCGCACAAAAGAGGTTAAAAGAAGGTGTTGAAGTGAAGACACTTTTGCTTATTATCATTGGTTTCTTACCGTCCCTATTCTCTCTATGGTTGATGCGTAAAACCCAGGGTAGAACTCGTTCGCAGTTGAGACGAGCAGCGATGACTTCTCCTGTAGGGCGAATACGGCAAAACACCACATCAGATTCCAGCGATCGCTATTATCTCGAAGGAGTCGGTTACCTTGTTGGTGATATCAGCTGCCAATTTAATGCCCGTTCTGGCTACCTGCGCTGTGCTGTTAATCCCAGCGGACCATGTGAAGGGTGCCGTTATTATGAAGCAAGGGAAACTGTTTGTAGTGAAAATAGTTCTTCCGACTTCATGAGTTAGTTGTGGATATGGTTAGTTTAATCATGAACTATGAAATGATAGTTCTCTTAAATGATTCGTGAAAATTTTCATTTAGGCTGTAACCCTTTGGGAAATTCAAAATTCAGAATTTAAATTGAAGCATGAGTTCACAAATAAAATAAAACTTTTGTTTGTAGTCGTATTGCTAAACAATGTAGGGCTGTAATATGCATATTTTGAAATCATAATCTTGGAAAATATAGGGTTAATTGAGAATATACACTTTCACATTTATCATCGTGTTTTGAACATTGTGATATTGTCACTTTTAAAAAACACCCATTCTGCTGATAATTTCAATGTATCGATGTAGGGGCATTGCATACTATGCTCCAATCTATAGTATATGCAGATGAAAAGCGCTACATATCACATTTCATGAGACAATTGACTCTACTATATGGAGTATTATTCTTACTTTTTTAACATCACAATTTTAGCTATAAGCATTCATAAAATTGCACTACTGATTTGACCCAGCGTTTTGATTCTATGCCAAAAGTATAGGATTAGTGCATCTCTACTTATAGAAAGAGGAAAACCTTACCTTTGAATTCTTAGGATGAAACCAAACGTAAGTGATCGGAGTAAATCTATGGCTGTTAGCAACATAGAAGAATTATCTCAGGAACTAAAAGATCAACTGCAAGACCTTCCTCAAGAAGGGAAGCAGATTTTTGTTGCAGCATTCAATGCAGCTCAAAGCGACGGTATTAGTGAAGAGGGTGCTCGCCAAGTTGCTTGGAACAGCGTTAGAAACCAGTACGAGCAAGGTTCAGATGGTAAATGGCATGCTAAGGGTGAAGTGACTGCTCAACACCATAAGGCTATCACCACAGGCGGCAACTAATTTCTTTATATCTAAATGTTAGATTCAAGGCGGTTTGTCTTTATCACAAGCCGCCTTTTGCTTTTTTAACTTGTTAAAAAATAGTTGCTTCCCTTCGGTATGAAATTATTTATAAGTGAAACCAAATATTGGAACCAGGGGATTGGTATAAATCTGATTGTATTGGCTGTCAACTATCTTTTTGAACAACTACAAGCTGAAAAAGTTGTCATAGATCCACAGGTGTGGAACACTCGTGCTGTTCAATCTCAACACACAAAGTAGTCGCAGCTTAAAGGGTTCGGCGGGCTATTGGTAAGTAACAGTAGCTTAGTCGGTATTTTAGGTCAATTTTGGGTTAATTCTTTTAGTTTTTCGAGCATTTCTTTTGCCCTCTGGTAGCGCGGGCTTGTGGTGTTGCAGTCATCCTCCCAGTCGAGAATTAGGTTCTGCACTCCCTCGTAAACTTTGATGAGCTTCTCGGCGTCTAAGTGCTCTGGTATGCGGACGGCTTTTGTTTTGAAAGTGCCATACTTTTTCTCACGTCCTCCCATCCCCTTCCTGGATACGCTATAACGCCCCTGCTTTTGCTCGGTGGTATGATTCGTCATTCACCTCATCCCTGGCTCAGTTTCGTACAAAACTCAAAGTACTCCATTTCCGCCCGGTTTTCAATAGGAATAAATACTTACTCCAGCCACTCTTTAACCTGCCCCATGTAGCGAGAATAGGAAGCCCCACCAGTCACACCCCAAAGCTCACGAACGATTGCACTCTTGGAATATCCCGCTTGAGCTAGTAAAATGGCTGTTTTTCGTGCTGAAATAGACCCCTCAAAAGCTACTTCATTTACTTCAAACCCGGTCTGGGCAGTACTTCTAAGGCTCTCAACACCAATGAGATTGTGTTGTGCTTGTAAGCTGTCGTGAAGCGGGGCGGAAGGCGGCAATGATGGAAGTGTGTTGGTACTCGAAGAAGTAATAAGCCATTCACAAGGACGGTCATCGACTAAGAAGCGACCCCGAGGAAGTTCTTTAAGCCACTCTAGAAGTGCATTATTCTTTAATTGTTTTGCCCGCTCTCTCGCCTTGCTGCCTAGGTACACCCGAACGAAACAAGAATTGATGATATCCTTGTCACCGCTTACCCCCAAGTTCTCGACCGTATCATTTTGGGCTAGTGCAGCTATAAATAAGCCGGGCTTTCGTCCTCGCTTAGCCATTCCTCTTATCCAGTCAGCCACAATATCGAATTGATTAGCAAGTGCGGGCATTTCCTCGGCTATGATGAGGCGGCGTTTAATGTCTCCTTCCTCTAGCATTGCGGAGTATTTATGCTTACCCACTTCTCTTCTTTGGTCTATTCTCTTCTCCAGTTCTTCTAAGTCGAGTTCCATTTGAGCGGCTATCTCCTCAGGCTCATAGGTAATGTTCCCTGAGTCAATGAAGCCCCAGTCTCCCTTTGCGTAGTCCACATCATAAACAGATACCTCCCCCGCCCATCGTTGAGCTATGGCTTGAATGAGTGTGCTCTTGCCATCTCCTGTGCCGCCAATAAGAAGGAAGTGCTTATCTTGTTTGTGTTGGTACTCTAGAAGGTCAGGCACTAAGTTATCGATGACCCATTGCTGAGAGTACTCTAAGGTAGCTGTTAGTGTCGCGGGCTTTAAGTTCTCAACCCACCAAGAGATGTTCTGCTTCCGGCTCACCAAGTCCATGTCGTATGCTACATCCTGTAGGTGTTGACGCTTCAATAGCAAATCACGGGCTGTATAGGCGCTAGAAAGCCCTACAAGGAGGGTAAAGAGCTTGGGGATACCTTTGGTCTCTGTTATGCTTTTAACCCCGCTTCCAAGGGCAAGGAGGAGGCTCAACACACCTGAGATTGTAGTCGTTCGTAGTGTTTGTAGGAGAAAGATGGTGAAGTGTTTGGGGAATTGTTGTGTCATAGGTATTGTTTAGCAGTATTTATATTTAAGTCGGACAGGCTTGGCTCCGCTCCTGGTAAGGCTTTCAGCGATTTTGACCCCAGTTTTTCCGACATGAACTTTCCCAAGCGTAGTAGTTTATTATACATGACACTGCCCAGTCAGGTATTTTGGCGATCAGCTTCAAGTCCACACCCTGTAAAGGTTCCAGCGTTTTTGGTAGCTCTCCCGCGGTCGCTAGTTTTTGCAACAGCCCTCTAGCCGCATCTATACGACGTTCAATGGCTTCGTTAATAAGAGCTAATGCCAACGCCTGTGCCCGCTTGTGTCCAGTACTAGCCAACCACACAGTAAATTTTGAAAAATCCTCAGCAGTAATGAAAGTGACAAACGACCTACCCACTCTCTTCTTCCGGACATGAATACCCTTGCCCAGAGCGGTTTCCAGCGATTTTGACCCCAGTTTTTCCGACATGAACTTTCGGTCTTCTCCCAAAGATTGATTAATCTCAGGGATAGCCACAAGGTGAGTCCGGGTTTTCTTGTCATACCCACCCATCATCTCAGAGCCAGCCAGCCTATGTACTTGGCAAAGTCTTCTGCCTTCATAAAGCTAACGAATGAACGACCAACACGTCGTTTCTGCGGGTGAATGTCGGCTCCCAGAGCGGCTTTCAGCGATTTTGACCCCAGTTTTTTGCGGGTGAAATCTTTGTACCCTCCTGCTGTTTAATAAGTTCTCCTTATGCTTTTAGTCTCTGCAAGTGGGCGTTTGTATTTCGTTGCTTATAGGTCGGGCGGGGCGGGGTTAGTCCTCTTGTGTGAGTGTTGAGTGGGAAAGCTCGAAAGACCCAAGAGGCAAGGCTTCTAGACTTAAAGGTGCGAAAACAGCACTAATACAATCAAGGAAGGGGGCGGCGGGCTATTGTCTTTCTGGAACAGCTTGAATGTTCTTATATAGAGATTATCGAATGATGGTGTTCCAAAGTCGGGGGCGGGCTATGTGTGTTGAGTTCTAAGTCGAGCCAGGCTTGAGACTGTTCTACATCGCCTGTAAAAATATAATTCTCTATATAAATACTGAGCATCTAGACACTCCCTCAAAATAAACTCAATTGAATATGCCCCTCATTTGCTGTTTGGTGTTGGTTCCCTCTCAAATCCGGCACTAATTCAGCCCTCCTCACAGTGTTCTTATTCAGCACCACCTCAGCCTTCCTTCTCTGCCCAGACAAGGGCTTAAAGACGTATTTAGGAGCCTCTAAGCGGGCGTACGGGTCATTGTAGGCATACTCATACAGACAGCCATCGATTTGATAAACAGCACCTCTCCTAAGCTCTGAGCCGGAGAATACAGGAATCAGTTCTTTCATAAACCTATTACCGTCTTTTTCTAATTGTGTGTTGGGTTCTAATGAGCGAATCGGCGTGTCCTGGAAGACTCAGTAATCAATAAATGAAGCCCTACGTACCCCTTCAAATATCAATTACCGAGTCGTGTAGAATACTAAATTCCGAGGAATAAGCCCGCTACGATAGCCAATGTATAGCTGAGTATTGTGGTATTGACCCTCTTCTTTAAAGCCCAGAATAGCCCGGCGACAAGGAGTACAAAGCACAACACCAAAAGGGGAAGCCTGTCTAAAGGCGGCAAAGAAAGCGGGAGAAGGATAAACACCTGAGCGACTAAGGCAGTCGCGTAGGCAAGGAGCATTGAGTTAAAGACCAGCTTAATTAAGGCGGAGTCTGTTTGCTTTGGGTGTTGGTAAGGTTCGTATGCCCTCGGGTTCTCTACGTTAATTGTTAGGCTGTCCGTTTTATCTTGCTTATCTCGCATCTCTTACCCCCGTTCTGTAGCCCTCGTGATTGGTCTCGCATTGAAGAAGGTTAGCCCGCGTCTCTGTGTGCTGCTGCTCTAGAAGCTGTACTCGCTGGCTCATGTAAAGCCATACTCCAAGCCCGACTACGATAGCCACAACACAAACTGCTATAGGGTCATTTCTGCTTTCCATTGCCCTCCAGGTTTTCAATGTCTAAGATAATAGCCCCGTCAGCCTTAAGAAGGTTCAAGAGCGCTTCAATGGCGGCGTCAGCATCCTCAGTCTCCATAGAGTAGATGTGAATGCCTTGCTTATCATCCTCGCTGGTTTTCTTTTCATTACCTTGGGTGTTCTTGTCTTTCATGTTCGGTACTTTTTTGAGTGTTAAAGGTCGTGTTTTAGTTTCCTTGTTAGGTTCTGGTACAGGTTCTAACGCTGGAGCCGGGTTAGGTTTTCCTTGGTCTGGTTTATTTCAGCAGCTTGCTCATAGGCTTGGCGGCAAGTGTCACTAAAGCCCCGACCATCACAGAACTGCCCTTGTGTGTTGGAGACCTCACCATCCTCGTGCTTAACAGTGTGCGCAGGTACATAAACTACCCAGTCGTTAGCCATCATAGTTATCCCAATAGCAGTAGTAAGAGAACAAGCAGCAGCCCCGAGCATAAGCCCTACGTAAACACTTTCAAGAGATTTCCTTATCATTTCCTTCATGTCGCGACTCCTAAACCAACACCACTAAATGACCGTTTGCGTTAGCATTCGCCGCCGCCCCTGTGCTCAGGTTTCTAATTTCTGAGCGGGAGACTTTAAGCCAAACATCTGTGGACTGTGGGTTGAGAACGAACGGGCGATAAAGAGGAAACTTCTTGTCTGAGATTGGAAGGGCATTAGGCTCAACCACCAAAGTAAGGGTGTGTTTTTGCCTCTCTTGTGGCATTGCATTAGCTACAGGAAGCTGTCGTATACGCTTTACTTTGCCCTTGTTAGTGCCTTGTGACGCCTTTGCGTTGCTATCGTTATGCATTAGGTCTGCCATCGTGAATACCTCGTAATAGTGTTGTGATGACTTTGTAATGGGCTTATGACGCTATCGTGATGCCATCGTAATGCTATTGCTATGCCATCGTGATGCTATCGTAATGCCCTTGTGTGGGGGTTCTTTGGCTACTCTCTTATCGCTGAAACCTATAGAGTGCAATGCTTCCGGCTTCTATATGGTGTTGGACTGCAAGACTATTAGGCGTTACAGTGAAGAGAGTACACAAGGAACCAGCCTTACTAGATATAGTAACTCACACAAGTAATCATGTCACCAGAAGAAAGTAAAGAAAAAGAAACAGTCCATTTATCCGTTCGCGGCATAAACGCCAGGCTACAGAAAACACTGAAGATAGAAGCAGTTCGGCGGGGCATAAGCCTAGGCGACTTACTAAACCTAATACTCAGGGAATGGCTAGAACAGAACAAAATAAAAATAGAGGAATAAGATGGCAGCAATAGAACTCGTGGGACAAGACAATAACCTCACACAGCAAAACCCAGTAGCGGCTTTAAATAACTACACGCAGAAGAACTTTGACCTGGCTAACAAAACACTCACTCAGTCCCTCCAAGGGCAGGCGCAGTTATTAAGCTCAACACAACAGACGTTTGCTCAAACTAACCAAGCTTTACGTGGGGCAATTGGGGCGCGGGCGGAGGCGGGGGCGGCAGAAGCTCAATCAATAGCTAGGGATAGTGGTGTTGGTGGTCTTCTCTCAGGACTGGCTAAAACTGGGGCTGACTATTTAGCTCAGCAGCAGAACAGAGAGCTAGAAAAGTACAAGCTCAATGTCATTCAAAGGAAGCAGGCACAAGAGGAAGATGAGGCGGCACTAAGAGCAAGGCAGCAGGCAGCAAAGGATAAGCAGGAATACGACAGCGAGACAGAGTTTAATACGGCTTATGTCCGGCTCAGTGACGAAATCAACACCTACAAAGCTAATGACGGCTTTCGGAAACAAGGGCGGCTACCACTCAGGGACAAAGGCTTTGAGATAATAACGGGCTACCAAAATCTAACACCTAAGCAGAGGAAAGCTCTCACTGACAAACTCTACGGTGAGATTGACAAGAACACTGAGGAACAAGCACAACGGCAGCAGGATTACATAGACAAGGTGCAGAAAGCCAGTACAGAGAATACTATCGCTCGCTTTGGTGTAGAGACGAACATCCTATTAACGGAACTCGCTAACCCGTACTCGGATAGCGACACGGTTATGCAGAAGCTCAACACCAAACTAGAGGAATACTTAAACACTGATACTTATGGGCTTGACGAACTAGGTAAATTAAACTTGACCTTACGTGCTTACCAGGCAATACTGCCAAAACTCGATACGAGGAATGAGGCGCGGGAAAAGATTCAGCAGCAGATAACAGGCATAACGAACTTTGCTAGAGAAGCATCAATAGTAAACGCCAAGGTAGAAACTGGTAGTCTATCGCTGTTTGAGGGCAAAACTGAGTTAGCCCGGCTTCGGCTTAAGCACGGCATACCAGATACAGTCAAAGACCCAGAACCCTACCAGCAGCAAGAACTAGTCCAAAAGAGAATGGAGCAAAACAGGGATGTCAAGAAGATACACAATGACCAGCTTATCAGCGCGGCGCGGTTTAAGCAGTTAACAAACACAACACACTATGGGGCGCTAGCTTACGAGTTCATTAGAAACCCACAATTCAGGCAAGTGATAGAAAACGACGGTATTAAAAAAGTTTTACTACAGCCCGCTCTCAAGCTTGCTGATGAGTACCCAAAGTTTCTAGATGAGGACAGAAAGCTACAGCTAGAGATGAACCAAGTTAACCAAGAGTTAGTGAAAATGAACCTTAGCAGCGTTAAGTGGTACCAGTCCCAAATAAGGCAGGCTAGAAATGCAAAAGCTATTAGTGGTGTTGCTTCCTACTTAAGTGGGCTTGCAGGTTTGCCGGGCAGTTCTTCTCCTCCTCCCATTCCTACTGGTACTGTAAATGACCCAACACTCAAGTCGTTAGGTTCTCAACCACTCATTAACGGGCTTCAGATGTCACCAGAAAGCCAAACTAGGGCAGGCGCGGCGGCTAGTCTGCTACAAGCTAATGCTCAAGAAGGCGACAGGGCTAACTTAAGCCCACAGGACATACAGAACATCAATAGAGCCACAAAGGAGATAAGAGAGGTGTTGGTTGAGAGAGCGCAGCTACTTCAGCAAAGACGTGACCAGATAAGACAGCGATTACAGCCATACGGGCTAGATGCGTCTGAGCAAACACTACAGAAGCAAATGCCTGCAAGAGTAAAAGCGGCGCAGCAAGAAGTACAAGACCTCACAACACGCATCTACAAGGAGAACCCAGTACAAGTAAGAGGAGTCGCTAACCCGTTCTAGTAAGGCTTTCCGGCTTTTGGTGAGGTTACAGAAGGGGATAGATGACCGGTACATTTGGGTGTAATGCTCTTATAGAAACAAAGAAAAACACCGGTCGAAAAGCAAACCCTGACCCTAACTAAAACCATGAGCTTAATACGAGACTACGAAGACAAAAACGACCCAAGAAGCAAGCAGTTAAACTCGAAGCCGCCGAAGATTAGAGCCGTCCCTCCTCAAGAGCAGCTACAAGAGATGGGCTTACCGGTGGAGACAGAACCCCCGCTACCGTCTCAAACAAATAGTGTGTTGAGTACTCCTACCCCAGCACCTACAGAAGAGCCGCTCCAAGAACCAGCACAAGGAATAAATACCACTTTAAATTCATCTTTAATAGAAAAACCCCCGCCCAAAGGACTGGACGCTTCACTCAATGCCTCACTGGTAGAGGACGCTTCTCAAACTGGCACAGCTACTCAAGAGCCATTGCTACCTCAAGGCATTACGACTGATGGGTTTACAGTACCAGAGTTAGGAAATCTGCCGGGCGCGACTACTCAGAGTGTGTTGAGTCAATTTAACCTCGAAGCTGCCGATGAGCTACTTAGAAGGAACCAAGCCCAGCAAGAAGCTTACAATGAAGGACAGCTAATACAGAGTCATTTCCCAACACTCTATGACACTACTGGCAAGGGCTTAAGGGACATCAAGAACTACGCAACACAAAGCAATAGGTTTCTAGAGGCACTCGGGGCGGACTATTTATCACAGCAAGAATTAATTAACCAGCAGTTCTCTCTCACTCCCCCGGCGCAGGACAGGACTGACCCAAAGCAGTTTAGACCTGACAGCACCAAGTCAATAAATCAAGAATGGGATGAAGCGTTAAATGGAGTAGCTAAGAAAACAGAGGAACGACAAGGTGATTACATTGACCCAAGCGAAGGACTACTAAGCACAATCTTTTACGGGCTTAATCTCCCTAGCAACGCTGTCAAAGGAGCACTTCTCGACGCTCAAAAGCTTTATCTTCAAACACCTTTTGGTCAGCTATTCTACAAGAACTCATTGGCGGCTCAGGGGCTAGCTCGTATTGGGCTAAAGCTTCCTATGGCTGACACAGAGTACAAGGACTCCTACTTTAAAAATGCTCTAGCTGGGCGGCAGTTTAACTTTGTAGGGTATGAGTATAACCAGAAGGGACAATATGAACCACTAAGCATTGCTAAAGGTAAAGACCCCACGAAGGAAGGTGATATCAAAGGACAGATAGAAAACTTTGGTAAAGACCCCAGGCTAGCAGTAGGTTTTGTTCTTGAAGGGGTACTTGACCCACTTGACTCTCTTTTCGCAGGCGCTAGAAGACTAGGGCAGCGAGCAGGATGGATAAAGAAGGCAGCACCAAAGAAAGTCCCAACACCAAAACCTAAAGCCCCGCTTCGCTCGTTAGAACCTCTACGAGAACCTAACCCGGCTAAAAATGGACTAGCAAATTTATCAGAGCGTGTGCAGTTAGAAGGTGTTAGAGCAGGTGAGCCACAGGTTAGAGTAGTCAAGCAAAAGCCCGTCACTTTAGAGCCGTCCCGCCCCACTGTCTCAGTACCTCCGGTCAAAGTAAAACCCAAAACAAAAACTATCCCGCCTACCTTACACATTGGTGGTGTTGAGCTTCCTCCCGCTAAGGGCAAAGTATCTCTCCTCACTGACACGGGAGAGGTAGTGAAAGGAAACCCAACACTTACAGCCAATAGCAGAAAAGTAGCCGCGACATTAGGCAAAGAGATAGAAGTACCAGCAATAAAGGTAAACGAAAGTATTGAATTACCAGCACTCAAGAATGACGTAGACCTCAAAGCATTAACTGTCTTAGACGAAACTAAGGTAGTGCCCACTAGCCAGCTACGACAAGAAGTACAAGCATCAGTGGTGAGGGAGACAGCAGAGTTAAGAAGGTTAGAAGCAAAGCCGAACATTGACCCCGCCCGAAAGGTAGCACAACAAACAAGGGTAGCAGCAGCACGACAAATACTTGACAGCTTACCAGAGAACACACCAGCCCCAAAAGTAAGAAGCATTCCTTCTGTGGTGTTGAGAGGAGAAGTAAAGCTCAGTGAGTTAGCTGACTTGGTGGCGGATAATGTACCAGGGACACAGATAAACGCCAAAGTAATTACAGCCCCGCGCATGACCAAGGAGCAGTCACTTGAGCTAATGAAAGTAGTCCCCGCCCCGGATGGTAAACCTATCGTTTCTCGCTCTCTAGATAAGGTAGAAAGCTGGACACAAGTGAGGCAGCTATTAGCAGACAGAGGTATTGATGACCCGGTCTATTTCCGCATCTTCAGTAAGGACAATGTAGGCGTAGACGTAGAAGCATTGAAAGCCCCAGCACTCAGAGTGGTATTGGATGAGGAGTCACCATTCAAGGCAGCACGTGAGGTCATACTAGAAAACCCGGCGTTTAATGAAGCGGGCATTAGTCAAAGTGTCGGCGGGCTGAGAGAGAGAGTCGCGCGCAATGAATTAAAGTTCAACACACCAGATTCGGCACAAGGAGAATTAAGGCGGGTCAAAGTAGCAGACTTAGAGGAGGCAGTAATAGAAAGCCAACGTATTGGTGTTGATGGCAAGGGTGGTAATCAATCGAAGTACGACGGCGCGGTAGAGTTTCTCTCTAACAATGACCGGGCGTTAATGCCTGAAGTGGCAGTGGATGGCAATGGTCGGGTGACATTCATCGACGGTAAGCACAGGTTCGCGGCACTAAGGGATAGTGGTGTTGAGGAAATACCTGTCAATATGATAGGCGCTAAGAACTGGGACAATTGGCGCAAGCCCAGAGAATTAAAGCTTGCTGACCTTGAAGCCCGCAAAGTAGAACTGACTAGGAAACTTAAGACCGCTACAGATGATGACGCTGAGGTACTGCTCAAGGAGTTAGGTGATGTAGAGGCACAGCTGCAAAAACCAGACCTAAGCAACACCAAGGTGAGAGAGGAACTAAATAAAAACTATTTCCCTGCTGACCTGCAAGCGAATAACCCCCGCGCTACAGAACTCCAAACAAAACACTTTGAGCTAAAGGCAAGGCTACTCGATGTAAGCGAAGAGGTACAAGACCTTGAGAAGCAAATGCTCAGGCAGAAGGAGGCATTAGTAGAAACACTCCACAGGGCTGATGCTACGGCAAACATCGGCAGACCAGAGGCAATAGAATTCTCAACACCTACAGCTGCAATAAAGCCCGCTCGAAGGGTAGTGAGTGAGATAGACCCAGAGATAAATAGCAAGACATGGTACCACGGAACAAGTAGACCCAATTGGAAGCCGGACTTTAATCCTCTAGATACGCCCGCTCATGAATGGGGACAAGGACTTTACCTGAGTGTTGATGACCGTGCAGCTGCAAACAATGCTAAAGCGGTGACAAATGTAGAGAGCTTTGAAGGCAATAGCCCCGCCGTCTATGAACTGAAAGCAAACACCCAAGCCCCGCTCAACGTGGATGAAATAGCGAGCAAGGAGGTACGACAAGCTTTCAGAAATGCATTAACAGCCGCGTTCCCTAATGAAGCAGTGAGTAAGGAGTTCGCCCAGATAATCAGCCGGAATGAAAAGCTAACCTCCAAGCAATTGTTTGGTGTTGTGGAGCGAGTACTTGTTAAGGAAGGTATTGAAGACACTGAGGCGGCAGCACAGGCATTAAGAAAGGTGAACGAGAACTTACTTGACCTTGGCTACGACGCTTTGCACGATGACTCAACACTCAAAGTTTTGGACATGAGCAAGGTAGAAGTTATTAACGCCCGCCAGCTAGGAGAGACGAATGCAATAGAAGCAATGACAGCCCGCTACAATGCTGACAGCCTTACAGCCAAAGCTAACCCCGATATCCCCTCCGCTCACGTTAACCATCTCGAGTCCAGTGCCAAACTACAAGCCCAGCTTTTAGAAGAAACAGAACGAAAGCTTGAGGCGGCAAGGCAAACACAGATAGAGGTGTTGAGCGACTTAGAAAACACGGACGACAGTTTAAAAGAACTGGCAAGGGCAGAGAAAGCTGAGACGGCACAAAGGCAGGCGCGGCAATTAGAGGCGGACGTAGACAGCAACACACAACGGTTGGCTAATAACTTGGATGACCCGTGCTCAATTTAGTGCTGGGGCGGTAGGGGTCGAGGGGGGGAACGATGGCTCAAAGCTTATAGGGTAATGCACTTAAAAATCACGTGCAATAGCCAAAAAGCCGGAAAGCCTCTCTACGCCACACTTACAGCGGTTACTAGTTTTAGAAGCAAACCTACTAAGAACCACCATGAAGTGCCAATACGACCCTAATAACCCCCCAGTAGAGCTAACCGAGAAGCCCAAGAAAGTAGAGTGGGATGAAGAACAATTAAGTACCATTGCCCGCTCAAAGAAGCTGCTACATGAGCGATTAAACGCTACAAGGAAGCTAGGGGATGACCTGGCGGAAGAACTCCTCATAAGGGAGAGAGTGAAGCTAGCCGAAATAGAAGAAACCTTTGCCGCAACCCTTGGTGACATTGTGTCTCTGAAACCCGACCAATATGACCGCATTGGCTCGTTTCTCGCTAAGAACTTTGGGCTGGCAAGAAAGAACCCATTGAACCCCTCCTTAAAGTACTCAGTGCCGGGCGAAGTGAGAGAGGTGTTGACGAACTCTAAAAGACTGCCTACGCAATTACTAGATGAGGCGGGGGTGCATCTACTCCACAAACGTATAGGCGACTTGAGAAAGTACGTTCAAGGCTTGAGCCGGGCTTATGGAATTGATAGCAACACACTAGCAGAGATAGTACAAGAGAGCATCGAGATAGGGCACATACCCAAGAATAACTTCCTTTACCAGAGTGACGGCGCGAGGTTCATTAACAACAGACGGTTTAGAGCTTGGGAAAGCAGGCTGATTGACCAGGGCTTGCAGCAAGACGAGATAGACGCTTTACGAGACCTTTCTGTAAAAGTGGCGGGGGCTTATGATGACGTGAGGCTAATTGCAAAGGCGGTGAACTACGACCTCGAAAAGCTACAGAACATCGGCTATGTGCCTAAGGTGTTGACTCGCGACGCGGAAGCCCGCATAAGGCAGATAGATGACCTGAAGGACGCAAATCTACCCAACACACTAAAAGCTGACTGGGGCAAAAGTGCTAGTACTTCCTACACAATCCCGGCTGACTTTGATACTGCCGCGAAGCTTCTAAACATCAGCGAACAAGAACTTGTAGAGAAACTCTTTGAACCAAAGGCTTGGACGACATATCTCAATGAAACCCTAACGCCCGCTCAAGTAGACACCTTAGTAGAGTCTGGTGTGTTTGAAAAACTGCCGATGCTCAGTAGAGAGGTGTTTGAAACGATGGTTAAGCGTTATGACTTGCCGTACAAAAACCTCAATGAGATGTTCGTCACAGACCCACAGCAGGCGATTAGTGCTTACATTTCTAGCCTCAAGAGTCCTCTAGCTGAACACGGAATGCTGAAGACCATAGCCACAGATGGAGTGAGAGAAGGCTGGGTTTTAACGGCTGGGCAAGTCGAGAGCTTACCAGTGAAAGTACGGAATAACTTTGTCCCGCTTAAATTTGATGGTATTGATAAGTTCTACTCACCGCAAACACTCCCACAGCTTGATAACTTCTACGTCCACCGAGTAGTAGCAGACCAGTGGCGCTCAATGCTTGACCTTTCGACAAACCCAACACTACTTGGGCAGGCGGGGCAAATACTAAGCTACCTCGGCTCAGCAATGAACAAGTCAATTCTGTTAGAGCAGGGTGTTTATTACATCTTTAGAAACGCTCTCTCAGGCTTTGTTTCCACTATCAGTGCGGGGGCAAACTTGGCTACTGTTCCGGCGTCACTCTTCGACATGATACGGGTTTATAAGGGCGGGCTTGAGGTGTTGGATAATGCGAAGAAGTATGCTTATGCGAACGGTAAGTGGTACACAAAACGGCAGTTTATGCAGGAGTTCCTGAGGCTGAGGGGCAGTGACTTTGCACCCAACACACCAGGGCTTAAGGGCGGCGCGGTCAAGTTTGATGCTTTGAACCCGTTAAACATTGGTCGTTGGCTTAACTACACCTTCTCATACAGTAAAGCCTATGGAGCTAAAGCCGGGGCGGGCTATATCAAAAACTCACTGGATGCGATGCTAGACGAGTCATTTGCACCTGTAGCGGCGATGGCTAACCTAATTGACTCTACGATGAAATGGAATGCCTTTAAGAGCCTTGTAGAGCGTCCTAGAGTAGCGAATACCTTTAACTCAGTAGCAGCCTACGCCACGGGGGAAAACCTCATTAGCTACCAGAAGTTTACCAATACACAAGAGCTAGCAAAGTATGTAGATGAGTACTTCCCCATGTTTGACAATATTGGGACTACCACCAAGTTCGTGAGTAAGTACATTCGTCCGTTTGGTTCGTACGCTATGCTCAACCCCACCATGCAGTTAAGGCACTTGATGCGAAAGCCGGGCAAGTTTCGTAACTACCTAAGACTACAGCAATTGTGGAACCATTCAAATGATGCCGCCTTGATACCAGAAGCCGGGCTGAGTGATTACCAAGACGACGAGTACATGATAGTGCAGAAGTACGACAAGCAGACAGGAACAGCGTTTGGTTTATTCCCCTCCAATTACGACCCGGTTATTGATGCCGTAGACTTCTACAGCGAGACAGGAAAGTTCATTGAGCGCCAATTCTTCGGGCACTACACAGGAAATAGCCGCGACCAAAGGAAACAGGTTAGAGGTGAGGACGGCTGGCAGGAGCTTTTTAAGGATACTCTCAACGGTTCGTACTATGGTAGGGCGACAAGCATTCTTCAAGGCATTGACCCGCTCACAGGCAGACCAAGGGATAACACCAAGGAGAATACATACTTAGGTGTACCAATGTCCCCGCTTCTAGAAGCTTTAGTGGGCTCACTTCCACTCGTAGACCGTGTTAACCAAATAAATCCCTTTGATGCCTTTGGACGCAAAGAGCAGCGAGATAGCCAAGGTAATGTGGTGGTTGAGGGTAAACCATCGATGTTTGGCTTCCAGAGAACGGATTCAGACCAGTACAAAGCGACTTGGGATAGAGGAGACTGGGCGACACGGGCACAACTTTTAGCCGGGATGAAGGTAAGAGTTATTGACGTACATAAAAACGTAGTCAACACCTACAAGGAGATGTCATCTCAGTACAGCGAACTCAAGAACAGGAACTTCAAAGAACAGCAGGCACTCTCTCTAGCCCGGCTTCAAGGGAAGATAAGTGATGCAGAGTTTGGTTATCGAAGAGCTAAACTGGCAGAAGCTATTGATGCTGAGTACCAGATTGGTTTAGACCTAGCCCGCTTGAGGTTCTATGCTGACAAGAACGGCATTAGGGACTATGAGAAAGCGTACCAATTGATGCAGAAGAATGTCTTGATACTTCAGAACCAGCCATTAGTGGGGGCGGAGGAGAGAACATTACAAGCGGATTATATTCGGCGTTCTATGCAAAACTACGGGCGAGAGGATGACGGTGACAGCTTCTAGGAGTAAGGCTTTCGGCGGGGCTACTGTGTGTTGACGTGTCATGCCTAGTTCTTGCTATCAAGGGACTAGGTACAAATACTACTGTGGGGCGGGGGGTTGAGTCAGGCTAATGAGGTGTTGTGACAGTTAGGTGAAAGTGGCACAAGGCAAGGGATGTGGGGCGTGAAGTGGTGAGGTGTTGGGCTATTGCTTTTGTAGTGCCTCTGAAAATAGTTCGTATGCGTATTAATTAGCCAGCTAACTAAATGCCGGAAAGCGGTAAGCCTAAGCACGACCATCAGCACAAAATACAGTCTGCCTTACGGAGAACCTGAAGCACATTAGGTGCCTCAGAACCTCCTAGTCCAGCCCTTCGGGCGAAGCTCAACACCACTATGAGTTGAGTATTAATAGCCCGGCTTCCAGGTGTTACAAGCTCATTAGCCTTAGGGTGGGTTGGCTCCACGAGTACCTGCTACGGACGTTTGCTCCTAGGTAGCGAGGATTTAGGGGCGGCGTTCTGTTAAGGTGTTGGGTCTCTTCCCCGGCTTCATTAATAAGTCTGGCTTATAGTCCTTTACCCCCCGTACCCCCTTAAATGCATTTCACTGCTTATCATTCGAGGCGGGTTTCGACGAAGACTGGAAAACCAGCTTTCGTCAGAACGTATATAGGGCGCGACCGGGCGATAGTACTTAGTTATTGAGGAACCCACAGGGGGCGGGGCGATAGTCCCTAGTGGTGTTGATTCACGAACGGGTCGGGTTCTCGAAGAGGTTCCGACGAGCGAAGCGGCAGTGAGTTGGGCTAGCTGAGGCGAACGAGCGAAAGGGAGTGAGGTGAAGCGTAGGCACTCAACTATGAGGTCTTCATTTACCAATGCAACACCTTGTAAGCCTCTTTCTGTAAGGATTTCAGCCGTTTTTTGCTGTTCTGATGCAACACCTTGTAACGCTCAGAAAAGCCTTTGACTACGAATTGGTACGCCATCCTCATTAAACTCTGTGAAGAAGTAGCCCCACAACACGCCATCCATAAAGAGCACTGTAGCAAGACCCAGCACGATGTAAATCTCCCCTTCGAGGATGACTGAGCAAGAGGATTTGTGGACGAGGAGAGTACGTTCCCGGCGTTTCTTTAGCCAGCGCACGAGGTTAGGAAGGTCAGCGGGGTCATTGAGGAGAAGGTGATGATAGGAGGGCATACAGGTACTAGAAAGCGGGGCAAGGTTTAATTTACCCCACTTGATTAGATTTGGCTTAGGTTAGTTCCTACGCGGCTTTTAGTTGTGCCTGGAGGGTTGAGGTAAAACGTGCTTTTAGCTCAGTGTCTTGTCTAGCTTTTGCAGCAAGCTCCTCAGCAATAACTGGGTCTGCTTCAAGCTGTTCCATTGCCGACTCAAGCCACATCAATCGCTGCTGGATGACGGCGTCGTTCTGGTTAAACACCTCAACAGTTATCGTTCCGTCCTTTAGCTGATTAGTGAGAGACTTTAAGCGGGCTTCCAGTTCAGTAATGTTTTTGCTGGCGTAGTAGTACGACTGCTTGACCTGTGCCTTGTTAGTCCTTGCCATGATGGCGTTCATCCTCTCAATGCTTTCGGGCGTGACTTGGTAGAAGCGTTCACGTTTCCTTGGCGCGGGTTTTATGTCATCTAGACCGGCTCCCCAATAGTAATCTTCAGGATAGGTTTCTTCTGGAACAGCTTGATTGTTTATATATATAGAGATTGTTGGTTCATGCTGTTCCAAATCCACGTGCGCTGCCTTCTCTACCTCTAAGCCGAGTTTGGCTAAAAGCTTGTTTACCATAGCTACAGGCTCCTTAGTCTTAACCTTCATTCCTTTGAACACTGTTCGTAGTTCGTCTGCATTGTCTTTGACTGCTTGAGTGAAGCCCAGTTCATCTAAGGTTCGTGCGGAGTACTTCTCACCAGCCAACACCTGAGCGGGAATGAGCTTTAAGAGTCGCTGCCTCCTTAGTGCAATGCTTCTGTCTGTCACTGCCATCGCTACCTCGTTTGCCTCACAGTAGTCCTCGTCGGCTAGTAGGTCACTAGGCTTGTTTAAAAGATTCATGTTGCGTATGGCTTGCTTGCCCCCATTGACGTAGAAGTCCACATCTTCATATGACACCTCAGTAGGCTCAACACCAAGAGCTTTAGAAATGAAGTACTTCTCTACTTTGTGCTGCTCGGCTGGGGTAAGTTCTTTCCTTTTCTGTAGCTCCTCCGCCTCAAATTGACTGATGTTCTCCGCCTCAGATATGCTGGTTATCTCTCGGCTCACTACGACTTCCTTGGCGATTGCCTCCGCTTCTTTGATAGTTTCTGTCTCCTCCTTGCCAAGCTCGGACGCCTCTATAATGTTGTGCCCGTAGTGCTTAACTAACTCCCAGAATGATTCGCTGAGGTTTGAGATTGACTTGTTGTGGTAGACCGTGTACTGAACAATGAAATCGACCAATGATTTGTGTGTTGCCACTTTATCCTCGTTCACCTCGTAGCGCCGGGTTGTGTGGTCGTAATACCGAACTTTGTACTTATAGTCGTCGAGAGCTTCAATACCTGCCCTAATCTCCTCTTCTGTGGCAGGAACACTGATTTGTCGGTTTTGGATAAACACTACCAGCTTGCCGTCTTTGGGCTTGCGTACCCTCCTTAATTGCTGGAGGATGTCCCAGTGGCTTTGGTGGTCAGAAGCGTTATAAACCCCGTAGACAGTGTCAAAGTGGTCGCAGTTAATATCAATGCCTGTGCTAATGACTGGGGAGGCAGTCAGCGCGTCAAGTTCTTTAACCCGTTCATTGATGTTGGGGATATAAGTTGGGTCGTCATTTGTATCAGCAGTCAGGAGTTTGGTGTTGCCCTCTAGCCCGTTCTTAGTACGGAATGCTTTTTGTGCTTCATCCCTTTTCTTTGCGTACATTTCAGAACTGGTGAATAAGGCTGTCTTCCCGCCCGCCAATTGTCTTTGTTCTACGAGGCTAATTACTTCCTCCTTTGAAAACGCCCTAATAAAGGTCATCGGCTCAGGTAAGTACTTGTTCTCTACTACCTTGACATTGCCTCCTTTGAAGTTATTTTTAATCCACTCTACAGTGCCGTTATTTAAGTCAGCATCAATACAGTAGACCTCTTGAGCGGCGTTTGCTAAGGCAATAATGGCTTCCCATGTTTCTAGTCGGTGGTTCTTTACTTCTGTGTGCGCTGTCGCTGTGTGGAAGAGGAGCTTAGTCGTCTCATCTAAAACCAACACAAATTTCTTCTTCATCACTTTCTCAACGTCAAGCTTCGGCATTGAGTCAACACATAAAGCAAGCCCGCTTACGTTATGCAGCCCCGCTTTAAGAATTACTTTGTCGTCGTAAAGCTCTAAGCCCAGTCTTTGTGAAAGTTCGGCGGCGTTTGTTCTTCTGTAAGTCAATGCCACTACCATTACGTCTTCTTGCTGTCTCCTCTTTGAGAGTTCTGCCATTGCTTGTGTTTTACCTGTTCCGTGTACAGACTTGAGTAAGAGTGTTTGCGCGGTTCCTTTTAGTTCATCTAAGTTAGTCACGAAGCGTTTATCAATCTCCTCATCATGCTTAAAGTTCTCAATGAGAGAGGTGTGTTGCTTCTTGTTTCCGCTCAGTTCCGCCTCTACGCCCCGCTTGAGTGTTTCTAGTATTACGTTTGTTGGCTTGTCATTTATTCCGGCACAGGCGTCCAGAAACCGCCCTACGACGTAATCGACTGTAATGCCATCAGCCAGTAATGCTTTCGCGCAAGGCTTAACGTGCTCTTTTATTATTGTGTAAACGTCTTTCTCCTGCTCCTCGCTAAAGGACTCACTAAGCCTCTTGGAGTACTCTCTTACCTTCGCCTGTGCTGTCGCCTTCTTAATGATGTGAGTACGAGAAATAACGCCTTGCTTCTTGGTGTTGACCCAGCCCTGTAGCTGCTCTACACTTATCGAGCTTTTAGGTAGTTCGTGGTAAGGTGTTTGCTGTCTCAGTTCTTGAAAGTTGAGGCGGGCTTGAGGATTGTAGTGGAGAATGTAGGCGTAATTCCTCTTTCCGTTTAGTTTGGTGTGCCGGAAGAATGGTGCATTAGCCGGGTGTGCCCTGTCTGCTAGTGCTTTGTCAAAACCGTGTGTGACGCAAAGGTCTTTTACCAGTGCCTCTGTTTCTTCTATGTTTCTGTGGTCATCGAAGATGCCGACTGCGTAAATGGACTTATTGCCGCCGTAGTAAACCAACACTAACTTGTCCCACAGCCCCGCCGCCTTAAGCATTTCCTCTTGTTCTGCAATGCTTTCGACGTGGTCTATTTCCCACACCGCAGCTTGGTATTGAGGTGTTGAGTCTGAATCTTGCCCGCCCCGCAGTTTCCAGTTAATCTTAAAGCCCGCGTTTGGGTAGCGTAGTGGCTGGTTGAGGCGAAGTAGTTTTGGTAGTAGCTTCTTGAGTTGGTACTTATTCGCTGCCGAGTACTTGAAAGTGGTTTGCCCTGTGCAGTCTTTGAGGATGTCGAACATCAGTTTGGTTCTTGCTGCCTGTAGCTGCTTAAACTCCTCATCACTCATACCTTCCTCTTTGCTTGGAGCTAAGTAGGTGTTGGGTAGTACCAGGAATTGCAGCCCGGTCGCATGAAACACGCCGTCCTTGTTCTTGAAGCCGTACCAGTCGTTCTCATCAACAAACCCCATCGCTTTGAGTATCTCGTGGTAGACTTCCACCATAAGGTCAGCGTCAAGAGCTTCGTTTAGTGGCGCTCCGGAAAGAATATCTTGAACTGTGAATTGTACCCTCTTAGCTACCTTTGGCTCCCATAAGCCAGCAAATGGGTCTACAGTAGCTTTAGTTCGGCGTGAGAGTTCAGTAAAGAACGCATCAACACCACTAAGAATGCTCTCATTTGGCTCTATTTTGCCCTGTAAGGCTTGTCTACCCTCTGAATTGCTAATCACCTTCGCGGGGCTATTGAGTGCCTTAAAAGGGTCTTCCTGTGGCGCTTTGTGTTCCTGTGGGCGGGGCTTTAATACTTGTGGTGCTGCTTCTTCTTGTGTCCAGTCCTCTTCTACCTCGGCGCGGGGTTCTTCTTCCTCGTCTTCCCATCCCCAGTCGTCTGCTGCTTCGTTTGGTGTTGCTGTCAAGTTCTCTTGACGAGCGGAGCGGGCTTCCTCAACACACAGAATGCCTTCGATAGATTCACGATAGTTAAAAGTGATTAGGCACTCACAGTCAGCGATAGTAGCGCGTCTCCAAAACATCTCCCAAGTTTCATTGTCTTCGTGGGCATACTCATAAACAGCGTCAAGTTCTGATAGGGAAAGATTGAAGTTTGCTTCTGTTTGAGTTTGCGTTACTATGGAGTTATTCATTGTTTTATCCTCTTTGTTTTGCGTAGTGGTTAATTCGGCTGTGTCTTCTTTGTTTGGGTTTTTGACGTTCTGAATATTGGTTGACATTGCGTTAATCCTCTAATAGCTGAATAAGGTGGGTAATCCTTGTGTTGTTTGTGTTGGCGACTAGTGACCCTACTAGCCGCTTTGTCATTTCTGGGGTAACAGTTAGGCGCGGGCAGCGAGTTCAGGAAACATCGCATCAAAATGACTACGAAGATTCTCGCCGGGCTTTACTGTAGGTTTGATAGCTGAGCGGGGTGTGATATTCAGCACCCGACGGTTTTTGTGCTGTACCTCCCAAAACTTCTCAACACTCAATTCACCTCCGTTAAAGTAAGTACCAGTGCTAAGCGAGCTTAAGCCAGTGACATAAAGCATCTTCCCTTCACCCCTGTCAAGATAAAGTCGTTTGGGCTGAGCTTCTACAAAAGTGCGGCGCGGGTAATACCACCGGAAGCGGTAAAGACCCTCCTTCAGGCTGTACCTTTTTGAGATATAGAAGTCTCTGGCATCCAACACCCATACCAGGTGTTTATAGAAAGCTTCGCGTTGCTTTATCTCCTCAACAGGAATGCTGCTGTGCTGTAGCTCAATAGTCAATCTGTGCTCTACTGGCGCGTCATCTGAGTGCCCGATGAGTGGAAAACTAATATCAGCCCTATGGCGTTCCCCGCTCGAATCTGTAAACCCTACTTCTGTGTATTTCTTTTCGATGCCTAGTTTCCATCCTAAGTGCCATTCTGATTCATTCTCCGCCCAGCTATCGCAGTCTTTCATGTTTTGATGTGCCCAATGCCAAGCTACTACTGAGCCGCATTTAGACAACACCTGACTGCCACACAAAGGACAGTGACCCTTTTGCTTAGGTGTTGGTAAAACCTTTTCTTCTCCATCAACGTTTGCGTACATCATTTTCTTTGTCTCCTTGCTTATTTGGTGTTGATGCTTTCGAGTAGTCGTCGAGAAATGTCTTGCTCAATCAGGTGCCTTACATAGCTTGAAAACCCATCAAACCCTAAAGAGCGGGCGCGCTTCTTGGCTCTGTCGTAGCCTGTTCCTGTCCACCTAATCTGTACTTTCGTGTCTGAGTTAATTGTCGTGAATCCCATATGTCCTCCTGTCATGACTTGTAGGGTTTTAAAAAGAAGCCTTCACACTTCCTTTACTTGTTCCTTACAGTAACTTCACATCCTTCTTGTATTATTCCGGAATACTTCTTGTAACATCAATGCCGGTCGAGGTACGGTTAACCGGCTATCAAGGGGGGAGCGAGGGTAGGCTTGGAACACCATGACTCAATAATTTCTATATAAGAACAATCAAGCTGTTCCAAAACCCAACACCTACTCACCATGTGCCCGACCCTAGAACTCTAGTAACGCTCCTGACCCTGCTTCACTAGTCTGTAGTCTCTGTAGTAGGGCAATGTACATATCAAGCCCGGCTTGGTCAAAAATCATCGTGTGCTGCATCTGTCCATCCATCAACACCACAGACCTTAGGTCATTAAGTTCTAGATAGCGCTGTAGGTTATCAATTGCTATGTCTCGTCCATATCGCTGTACGTCATCTCGTAGTAAGGCGTATTGCTCTGCTAGCTTCTGACTTGTAGCGGGGGTTCTAACTATGATTGTGTGTTGTGTATTCATTGCTTTATCTCCAAGGATGTACGCGATTTACTACTGACTCTATGTTTCTTATTGCTTTTCGATGGCTGCTGCCTGCCTTGCGCTCTAGTTCGTAGTGCCACTTTGCAGTCTCAGCCACCTCAGCCCACTCACCGTCCTCAGCGTCGATGTTCTGTCTGCCGATACCTAGCTCAATGGCAATACGCTCTTTGTCCTTCTTTGACAGTGTGTAGTTACTCGGGCTATAATACTCTCCACGTGTTTTAGCGTCTGTCTCTGAGTAAGGGCGGGCGTTATTATTTTGTCTGCTCATTGGTGTTGTGCCTCCTTTGGCTTCCTTAAGTAAGTCTCACGAAAAGCAAGGCGGAGTAGGGCTGACAGTGACATTCCCATCTCTTCTGCTATCTCCTTGTACTCTTCGTGCTCTTTTGTGTTTAGTCGTACTGTTAGGTGTACGTTCTGCATATGATTCTCCTTAATTGCATGACCATTACGTAACTTCACTTCGGAGTCGAAAGGGGCTAAAAACACCCCATTCAATTGTTAAAACATTCTTAAGCTTTAGAAAACGGGTACTTCTTCCACCACATTTGAGGCGTAGTGCTTGAGGATTATCTCTGGAGTATTCCCGACCAGTGCCGCCACCTGTGAAACAGTCAGCCCGTTCTTTATGGCTAATGAGACAAAAGTATGCCGGGTTGAGTAAGGAGTCCTGTAGCGTGAAATGACGCCCTTATCCACAAGCCCACCTACGATGTCTTCCCAACCACATAGTCTGGTTATCTGCTCACTATTAATAGCCGCGCCGCTTTTGGTGTTGAATACTCTCCCCCTCCCGCCCGAAATAACGTGAAGATCTGCCAGGAACACACGCAGAGGAGCATTGCAAGGAAACACCCTAGCCTTGTGGGTCTTTGTGTCTTTGACCAGTTTGAGCCGTTTGTTATATGAATGCTGGAACCTGATGCTTGAGAGTTCAGGTGCAGTATCAGCCCAGTCCAAAGCGCAAGCCTCACCAAGCCTACAGCCCGTCATGAAGAGGAATTGGACAAAAGCGTAGTAATGCCCCCACTTTGGATGAGTTTTATAAGCCAGTAGGATGGCGTCTCTCTCCTCAGCTGTGAAAGGGTCTATGGTTCTGTGTGTGTTGGGTACTTTAATCTTTGAAGCCGCGCTCTGAAATGGGTTTGAAGTAATAAGCTCAGCGTCTACAGCCCACTTACAGCAAGCATCGAGGTGCATTAACACAAAGCGAGCGGGGGCGGGGTCAAGCGTAGAGGTGATGTGGTGTTTTATCTTATTGGCGTCGGTAAGTTTGTGCGTTGGTAGCTTTTCGATATGGTTTAATAGGCGAGAGCGGTAATGTAGTCTGTAAGTCGTTTGTGCTAGGTGCTTCTGTTTAACTTTGCAGTACTCATCCCAGAGTGAGCGGATGTCAGCGGCGTCTATTCTCTGTAGAGTTTTGATGGGGAATTGATACCTTTGAAGTGTTGAGTCAAACGTCCCGCGCTCAATGTCGTCTTGTATTTCTAATGCTCTTCTCTGCGCCAGTCTTGTGTTCTCTGGTGTTGCGTCTAAACGGGTCGAGATATACCTAGTCGCCCCAGTCGCTACGCTTGTCGGTAGCCTTAATCGAAGCTTTCCTTGTTTGTTCTCAACACCTACAGTGCCGGGTTTATTTCTTGCTTTGTTCTTCTTCATTTTTGTGAGTAGCCTTCTTAGTAGCTGCCCACCTTTTCTTCTTTGGCTGTCAACTATCTTTTTGAACAACTACAAGCTGAAAAAGTTGTCATAGATCCACAGGTGTGGAACACTCGTGCTATCAGTTGCTATGAAAAATGCGCTTTTGTTAATGGCAATTGAACCAAAGAAATCAGTACACTTATATTAAGTTACCCTGCTGGGATTGACTCTCCCATAGACCGATGACTGAACAACCTGCTAGAATCTGTATCCTTGGTGGAGGCTTTGGTGGTCTCTACACTGCTCTACGCTTGAGCCAGCTTCCTTGGGAACCTTTGCAAAAACCTGAAATTGTTCTGGTGGATCAAAGCGATCGCTTTGTGTTTTCCCCCCTTCTCTACGAACTCCTAACAGGAGAATTGCAAACCTGGGAAATCGCCCCACCATTTGAAGAACTTTTAGCCAACACAGGTGTACGGTTTTATCAAGGTATTGTATCGGGAATCGATATAGATCAGCGACGGGTACACTTACAGGATGGACCAGAAATTTCCTATGACCGCTTGGTCTTAGCACTTGGTGGTGAAACACCGTTGGATATTGTACCTGGTGCAACATCTTACGCCTATCCGTTTCGGGCGATCCAAGATGCATATCGTTTGGAAGAACGCCTACGCATTTTAGAAGAATCGGATGCAGAGAAAATCAGGGTTGCAATTGTTGGTGCTGGATACAGTGGCGTGGAGTTAGCCTGCAAACTAGCAGACAGACTCGGAGAGAGAGGACGATTCCGGCTCATTGAAGTATCTGACCAAATTTTGCGAACTTCTCCAGAGTTCAATAGACAAGCAGCCAGCAAAGCTTTAGAAGCACGCGGTGTATTTATCGATTTAGAAACCAAGGTAGAATCCATCACTCAAGACAGCATCTCATTAGAGTACAAAAATCAGGTAGACACCATTCCTGTGGATTTGGTTATTTGGACAGTAGGAACACGTGTATCGCCTGTGGTGCGAAATCTTCCTGTCAAGCAAAATCAGCGCGGTCAAATCAGTACCACATCAACTCTCCAAGTCCATAACCATCCTGAAATTTTTGCCATAGGAGATTTAGCAGATTGTCTTGATGCTGAAGGACAGCAAGTCCCTGCAACAGCACAGGCTGCTTTCCAACAAGCTGATTATGTCGGTTGGAACATTTGGGCAACTTTGACAAATCGCCCGTTGTTGCCCTTCCGCTACCAGTTTTTAGGTGAAATGATGGCATTAGGGGTAGACGATGCCACTCTTACGGGTTTAGGCATTAAACTGAATGGTCCTTTAGCATATATAGCCCGTCGTCTTGCCTATCTTTATCGGCTACCAACCTTAGACCACAAACTCAAAGTTGGTTTTAACTGGCTTGCCCGTCCTATCATAGAGACACTTTCCAAATAAATTTGCAGGGACGAACCTTTTCCTGAATACCAAATTCTGCACAGAATAATAAAAAACTATATACTTAGCTACGCCAGTCTACTCAACGGGACGGCAGCTTGCACACTTGGGCGGCTTTAGGGAGGACGCTTGCGTGCCTCAAAAATCTGTCCACGGTGCTGGTTCTTCAGCACTTAAGACTGTTTTGGTCAGATGCTGATAAACAAATCGGCTTAACCTGAGTAATCTTGTGCAGGCTGCTTCGTTGAGTCTGGGGTATCTCGTGGCGGAAATACAAGATGAAAGAAACACCGAAAGTTATCTTTTTGGATGCTGTTGGCACACTCTTTGGCGTGAAAGGCAGTGTGGGAGAAATTTATAGTCAGATAGCGCAGGAGTTTGGTGTCGAAGTTTCAGCTGATACTTTAAACAAAACATTCGTGCAAAGTTTTAAAGCTGCGCCACCGCCCATATTTACAGATGCAGAAGAACAAGATATTCCCCAACGCGAGTTTGATTGGTGGCTTGACGTCGCCCGAAACACCTTTGAACAAGCAGGTGTTCTCCAGAAATTTTCCGATTTTTCGACTTTTTTTAGCGAAGTCTATATCCACTTCGGTACACCCGAACCGTGGTTTATTTATCCCGATGTTTTACCATCTCTGGTTAGCTGGCGGCGACAGGGAATTGAATTAGGGATAGTGTCCAATTTCGATTCTCGGATCTACTCAGTTTTGCAAGCATTACAACTGAGAGAATTTTTCGGGTCTATCACCATTTCTACACAAGCAGGTGCTGCTAAACCTGATCGCAAAATTTTTGCCACAGCTTTGGAAAAACATAACTGTCCACCAGAAGCTGCATGGCATATTGGCGACAGTATCACAGAAGATTATCACGGAGCGAGGGCAGCCGGATTGAGGGGCATTTGGATAAATCGCCAAAATTAGTTGTTCTGTGTAAATGGTTAGTTGTTCCTAACAACTAACCGTTCGGGTGACTCTCAAGAGCGTCGCCACTAATCATCAAGCGAGCTGCTTTGCCTCATCCTCTAATAAACGAATTAGGTCTTGATCCCCTTTTTCTTTAGCTAGGTGCAGGCGACGTTGTAAATTCTGGCGGATATTGCTCAGATGAGTTTGAGCTAACTCACCGCCACTCTTTTTATGTTGCCCAACTTCTACAGCGTTGGCAGTTCTAGTACGCTGTTTGCATTGAACCATAAACTCCACTTGCAGTGGATCACCAACATAATAAGACACACCCCGGTATTTCAACTCAGCAGTTGATTGAGGCTGAGGAATATGTCTGGGGTAATTGCGTTTCCATGTCGTTCCACCACGATACTTTCCGCTTATTTCGCTATCGGTAGCTTCGACGATCAGGGGATTGTGTTCATAATCAACACCACGATATGTGAGTTTCATCTGCTTCGCCTCTTGAAAAATGAGAAATTGATTGTGATTGTCTAAAGTTTTTCATGAAATGAGGCGCGTTCCTTGGGGAGATTTCCCTACTTCCGTCTTCACAAGCCCTCACACCGAAAAGTTGATTTTTCAGTAGCTTTTGAAGATGAACGATTAATTTCTGTATCTATTGTAACTTTTATTAGAGAAAAAAGAAAAATATAATAAAAACAAATAAGTTAACCGTAAATATAGCTGATTTCACAAAATCTAATATAAAAAAGTCTAATATTCAAAATTATTAATAAGCTAATACGTGTACGGCTCTCGACAAAGAGTGAACTGTGATGAAGTAGGAGGCGTCGTTAAGTTAAGCCTTGACTGGTGCTATCGAATGTCATCAACTGGGCACGCTTCTGGGTAGGGACACTTGAGCAATAGAACTCTTGCACGAATATTTTGTGTAGGGGAATTAGAAAGTAAAGCAGCGCAACAAATCTCAGAAGATGCGTTACGGACTTCATCCCAACACATCCTACAAATTTTTTATAGCATTCATGCAAAAGGTCTAATAGTTAGGCGATCGCTGGGATAAAGTACAATGATATCTCCCTGTTATTGGCGCATATTGGTTTAACTAGAGAAGTTCAATCTATAGGTACACGGCAAATCATTTGAATTTTGAATTGCTTAAGACTCTACTCGTAAAACTTGCACTTGTTCTCCAGCAGCAATGAGTGCTTTACCTGCTGGTAGAACAGCTAAGCCGTTGGTTTGAGCTAAATTAATTAAGTTCGCAGAATTTTGTAGACCACCAGCTGGTTGAAATTCATACATTCCATCTTTTAAGCACAACTGACCCCAAATGTAAGTTTCGAGCTTACCACCAGACCGCAACTCCTGACGCGCTAGCGCTTTCACAAATGCTGGTTCCCATCCTTGAGCAAGCCCTGAAAGTTTTTTGATGGCTGGTTGTACAAAACGCCAAAAACTCACCAGAGCAGACACAGGATTTCCTGGCAAACCGAAATACAAAACAGGACGTGCATTATTGCCAAATATATTGCCAAATGTGGCAACTGTCAGAGGTTTACCAGGTTTGGTCGCAATGGCACGAATGTGAATTTTCCCTCCCAGTGACTCTAGAATTTGCTCAACATAGTCATAATCTCCAACAGAAACACCCCCTGAAGAGAGAACAACATCAGCGTGAGCTATGGCGTGGGCAATGGTTTGCTTGAGTGCTTCTGGTTCATCCTTAACAATTCCTAACATCAAGGGTTCAGCACCAATTTGTCTTACCAAAGCGGAGAGCGCATACTGATTAGAATCTACAATTTGCCCTGGTTGCAACGGTTTGTCAGGTGTCACTAGTTCATCACCAGTGGATAAAAGAGCGACACGAGGACGGCGAAAAACTCTCACTTGCGTACATTGTGCTGCAGCCAATACAGCAATTTCTGGAGCCTTTAACAATATACCTGCTGGTAGTAATTGTTGGCCAGCTTGGTAGTAAGTTCCCCTTTGTCTAACAAATTCTTGCGGTTTTGGGGCGTCAAGGATGATGACACGGTTTTCTTCCCTGCGTGTTCTTTCCTGCATCACCACGGTATCTGCACCCGCAGGTATGAGCGCACCTGTAAAAATCCGTGCTGCTTGTCCTGGTTGAATTGTAGATTTCGGTTGAACACCAGCAGGAATTTCTTCAACAATTTCTAAAGCTGCTGGCTTTTCCTCGCTACACTCGTGTACATCTTCGTAACGCACTGCGTAGCCATCCATCGCTGAGTTGTCCCAGTGAGGAAAATCCAGTTGACTTACCACTGGAGATGCCAGAATGCGACTGCCAAAGGCGGGGCTTTGCCCATCGCCTGCTGCTAACAAATCAACGAATTGCGTATCCTGTTGTGTATTCAGGGGTTGTACCAAATTGAAAATAACTGCTTCCGCCTCGCTCACTGACAGCATGGTATCGCCTCTGACTTCAGAACGTTTCATTTCTATGGTGCTACAAATATTACAAATCTATTCTTATTCAGTGTACAAAGGTTGATTGCTTTGTTACAGCAGCAAGAAACCAACAACCACCACACGAATACTGTATATGCCTATACTCGCCAGTTCAGGACGACATGAGTTAAATTGTGAAAGAGTCATCATATATACAGCAATTAGTTTGCTAGCGGCTGGTTGATGACTGCCTTGATTCTGGCGTCAGAGCCCTTCCCCCAACGAAAAATTATACTGCGGTAGGTTCCCAGCAATTTTCATTTTGTTGATTGCCAAACGCCGCACCACTATCACACTCATGATCCCCTACCAACAGTGACTGCTGACATAACGCAATTCATACAGCTAATTCCACAACTCAATGGCATTGCCATTAAGTTTCACCTCGAAGAACCACCCC
The DNA here is from genome assembly GCA_002163975.1 of Nostocales cyanobacterium HT-58-2. Lineage (GTDB taxonomy): Bacteria > Cyanobacteriota > Cyanobacteriia > Cyanobacteriales > Nostocaceae > HT-58-2. The sequence continues at coordinate 3,353,528 of CP019636.1, forward strand.
AAGTTCACATCACAGTGGAACTCACAAGTCACGAATGGCTGTACTTTACCTTACCATTCCCTTAACTGCACGAGCTATCAGTTGACGAGCCTAACAAATACTTATGAGTAACAGCCAGACCTTACGCCCAATTGAAATTTTGTTAATTGAGGATTCATATAGTGATGCTCATCTGACCATCAAAGGCTTGAGTCAAGCCAAGATGACCAATAACCTAAACTGGGTCGAAAATGGCGAAAAGGCTATCGAGTATTTGACTCGTCAAGGCGAGTATGCCACAGCTATACGTCCAGACCTCATCTTACTCGATCTCAACCTCCCAGGCATGGATGGTCGAGAAGTGCTGACAGAAATCAAATCAGACCCTGAACTCAGACGAATTCCAGTAGTGGTTCTCACCACCAGCATGGATGAGCAAGATATATTGAGGTCCTATGACTTGAATGCCAATTGCTACCTCACCAAGCCAATTGATATTCATCAGTTTATCCATATTGTGCAGTTGATTAATGATTTTTGGCTAGCAGCAGTTCAGTTACCACCAAACTCATACTGAATTTTATGGACACGGCATCAATTAGCATTCTTTTAGTAGAAGATAGTCCCAGCGATGCCAAGTTGCTGCAGCAAACACTTTGGCACTTGGGCAGGGAAAAATGGCAGGTGGTACACTTCGAGCGGTTGAATGACGCTGTCGATGTCTGTAGCAAAAACACCTTTGACATAGTTTTGTTAGACCTTTCTCTACCAGATTCCGAGGGATTGAGTACCATCGCAGAATTTCATGCAGCAGCACCAAACATCCCAATTGTGGTGCTAACGGGCTTTGACGATGAAGACATTGCCTTACAAGCAGTCGCAAAAAAGGCACAAGATTATCTTGTGAAGGGACAAATCACACCTAATCTCTTAGGGCGTGCTATTCGCTACGCTATTGAACGAGGACAAATTCTCCAGCAACTGAGAGAAAGTGAGCATCGCTTGCGAGGTATTTTTGAACAGACCTTCCAATCAATGGCGCTGTTGACTCCTGAAGGAGTTGTTCTAGAAATTAACAAAACTGCCCAGCACTTGTGGGGGAGTCCACAACAACATTGTGTTGGCAAACCGTTGTGGGAACTTGAAAGCTGGAATTTTTCTTCCGCAAATCAGGACTGGTTGAAAACTATTATTGCTAAAGCTGCTGATGGTGAATTTGTCCGCCATGAATTGCAGGTACGCGGAGCAAACGATGTGATGGTGTGGATTGACTTTTCCCTCAAACCGTTAAAAGACGAAATCGGGAAAGTGGTCCTCTTGATTGTCGAAGGTCGTGATATTAGCGATCGCAAACGTGCTGAAGCAGAAATTATCAAGGCGTGGGAACAAGAACGTGAACTCAACGAAATGAAAACTAACTTTGTTTCGATGGTTTCTCATGAGTTCCGCAATCCCATGACAGTGATTCGCACAGCAGTAGAACTCCTCGAATCATACAATCAGCAGCTGAACGATCAGCAAAAAAACAAATACTTTGGCAAAATTCAAACTGCCATTCGTCAAATGCTGCAATTATTAGATGAAATCTTATTTTTGGGCAGAAGTGATGCAGGCAAATTACAATATCAACCTGTACTGATTGATTTAGCGCATTTTTGCAGCGAACTCACTCAAACTTTGCAACTGAGTGCTAGTAAACACCAAATTATCTTTAACTTTCAAGGAAAACATACCTTAGTTCAAGTGGATGAAAACCTGCTGCGTTACATTTTGACGAACTTGCTTTCCAATGCCATCAAATATTCTCCTCAAGGCGGTAGAATTCGATTTGACGTTTTGTGTCAAAAGAATACTGCCACTTTCAAAATTCAAGATTTTGGAATTGGCATTCCATTAAAAGACCAACAACGTTTGTTTGAAATGTTCCATCGCGCCAGTAATGTAGGTAATATTCCAGGAACAGGGCTAGGGCTGTCGATTGTCAAAAAGTGTGTAGAGTTACATCAAGGTCAGATTCAGTTAGAAAGCAAAGTGGGAGTAGGCACAACATTTACAATCAAACTTCCATTAAATCCCCATGGTGTACAGTCTTTAGAACTTGTTGAGAGTTGCTGGAACTCCCACAAACCAGCGTAAAAAGAGGCAATGTTTAATAGAGGGTTTTGGATGGGGGTTTATACCCCACCCAATTATGCCACTCATACTACTTATAGAAGTGGGATCTCTTACTCCCGAATCGGGAACACCGAAATTGCAAAAACTGTTGCCTGTTCCCTATTCCCCGTTCCCTTCTTCGATGAAAAACAAAAATGACTAATTTTGGGGACTTGCGACTGTTGGATAAAAACTAAGTGATTGGCTTTGGAACTGTTGGTTCACACCTTAACATTGAGGTAGAGGGAAAACAAAACCAACCTCCAAACTCTATAAAAATGCGCATTTTATTATGTCTATTGAACAAGTTCCCCCCAAACACTATCCTAGGGTTGAGTTTGGGCGAAGAGGAATGGCATTAGGTATTGATTTTCTTTTTGTTTGGATAGTAAGTTCCTTATTGGGAAGTTCCCAAATCGGCGTGCAAGTTCTTCAAATACTGCTTTTCGCTCTTGCTTGGGTGATTTTACGGGTTGTTGTGCCTTACAACAATCAAGGGCAGAGTTTAGGGCGTTATGCTTTTGATATCAAGGTGCTAGAAGTCGAACAGGGCAAAGTTCCTGATTTGCAATCTCTTTTGAAGCGAGAAGGAATTGTTGGCCTTGGTGCACTTTTAGTTGCGATCGCCCTGAATAACATTCTACGCAATCCCACTGCTATACTGCTATTGATTCCCTTGGCAATTGATTGTGGTGCAGCTTTATCTGATACCCAACTGCGGCAAGCTTTGCATGACCGCTATGCCAAGACTATAGTAGTTTCGTCGCGTCGTGGCTACTCACTCGACATTAAAGTTAAGCGATTAGTTGAAAAAACGCGACGTAATATGAGATAATAGTCATTTGTGTTAATTCTCCTCAGACTCTACTTTTTGTAAGATTATGGCTAAGAGCAAAGGTGTCCGCATAGTAGTGACACTGGAATGTACCGAGTGTCGAACAAATCCAGACAAACGCTCTCCTGGGGTTTCGCGTTATACAACAACGAAAAATCGTCGAAACACTACCAACAGACTCGAACTGAAAAAGTTCTGCCCTCACTGCAACAAACACACTGATCACAAGGAAATCAAGTAAAAATGAGTTACTATCGTCGTCGTCTATCCCCGATTAAGCCAGGAGAACCAATCGATTACAAAGATGTGGATTTGTTGCGCAAGTTTGTGACCGAGCGGGGTAAAATACTTCCTCGTCGGATTACTGGGCTGACATCTCAGCAACAGCGAGAGTTGACATTAGCAATTAAACGTGCCCGTATTCTGGCTTTATTGCCGTTTATCAATGCGGAAGGCTAAAAAGAGTTAAGAGTAATGAGTTAAGAGTGATAAGTTCTTTACTCCTAACTCCTAACTCCTAACGAAATCGAAAAAAATTTTTAAAACTTTATTAATAATTGAATTGCGAGGCTTGTGGAGAAGGGGACGCTAGTTGAATTTCGACTTGGTAGCGATCGCCGTTTGGGTGTAGTAGACCGTCCAGACGGCAAAACTCGTTTGTTTGTGGTAGATGAACGGGGTCAATCTCATAGTCTCGCACCTCGGCAAATGACCTACGTAGTCACAGGGCAAACATACAAGCCTTCGTCAATACCAGAATTTCTGGAGGAAGTCAAGCCTTATCTAGACCCCTCCAGTTTAGAGGTAGCTTGGGAACTCCTGGTAGAAAGTGGAGAGATAGTCACGCCAGCCCAAATGGCAAATCTTCTGTTTTCAGAATCAGAAGCTGCTCATTGCTACGCCGCGTATTATCTGTTATCAGATGATAAAATTTATTTCAAACAAAAGGGAGAAGCTTACGAACCGCGAAGTGCTGCTCAAGTTGCAGAACGGAAACACCAACTAGAGGTAGAGGCGCTAAAAGCAAAAGGACAACAGGAATTTCTGGCTAGAGTAGAGCAGGCACTCAAAGGTGAATCAGTAGAGTGGCAACGCTATGATCGCCACCGCTTAGAAGCCATAGAAAAATACGCAGCGCTGCTAGCCGATGTTGTCCGAGTGGGGTTAAGTTATGACTCTCTCGCCCGTGCCTATCCTCCACCAGCATTAGTCTTGGAAACAATGAATATGTTGGGACGCCCCGCAACTCCCCAAGGAGCCTTTCAACTGTTAGTAGACTTAGGTTGGTGGAGTCCGCATGAGAACATATTTCTGCGTCGTTCGTCAATCCCCGTACAGTTCGCTAGCAAGGTATTAGAAGTGGCGCAACAGCGATTGGAATCACATCCGCCAGATCAAGATATCAACCGCCTGGATTTGACTCATCTGAAGGTGTATACAATCGATGATGAAAGTACTACCGAGATAGATGATGGTCTAAGTTGGGAATTACTTGCCGATGGCAAAGAGCGGTTGTGGGTGCATATTGCTGATCCTACGCGCTGGTTAATGCCAGAAGATGAATTGGATTTAGACGCGAGAAAGCGAGGCAGCACTGTTTATTTGCCCACAGGGATGGTTCCTATGTTCCCTGAAGTTTTGGCAACAGGACCAATGAGTTTGGTGCAGGGAAAAATGTGTTGCGCCCTAAGTTTTGGGATTGTTTTAGATGAGACTGGGGCAGTAGAAGATTATAGTATTTATCCAAGTATTATTAAACCAACATATCGCCTAACCTACGAAGATGTCGATGAAATGTTGGATTTGGGCGTACAGGCGGAATCAGAAATTGCAGCGATCGCGAGTTGGGCACAACGACGTAAAGCTTGGCGGTATGCCCAAGGAGCAATCAGCATCAATATGCCAGAGGCGATGATCAAAGTCAAAGGCGACGACATCAGTATTGATCTATTAGAAGACTCCACAGCACGGCAATTAGTCGCCGAGATGATGATTGTTGCTGGTGAAGTTGCTGCTCGCTACGGTCAAAAGCATAACATTCCCTTGCCCTTCCGTGGTCAGCCACAGCCAGAATTACCTCCAGAGCAGGAATTATTGCAGCTACCAGCAGGGTTTGTCCGCGCGTGCGCTATGAGGCGTTGTATGCCCAAGAGCGAAATGAGCATTACTCCTGTGCGTCATGCTGGTTTAGGTTTGGATACTTATACCCAAGCGACTTCCCCCATCCGTCGCTATAGTGATTTGCTGACTCACTTTCAACTGAAAGCTCATCTGCGTGGTGAAGTATTGCCCTTCTCGGCAGAAGAATTAAAAGAAGTCATGATGACCGTCTCTTCAATCACTCAAGAAGTGACAATGGTAGAACGGCAAACAAATAGATATTGGGCTTTAGAGTATTTACGCCGTCAACCTGATGAGATTTGGGAAGCAACAGTGCTGATGTGGTTGAGAGAAGACAGTGGTCTAGCACTCATTTTGTTAGAAGATTTAGGCTTGCAGTTGCCAATGTTATTTAAACGTTCTGTGAAACTTGGTGAACAGGTTTTAGTCAAAGTCTTTCATGCTGATCCACACAAAGATGTGATTCAGTTTCAGGAAATTATTTATCAAGAAGCGCAACCAGCCGCCAATTAATCTCATCCATAATTCTTGGAATGCAGTATGGAACGGGTTGATTACTCATGCTTTTTTTATAGTTGAACCATAACTTACAGAAAAATTGAGTGCTTTCAAATCCCCTTAAACCCCATACCACTTTCTACCTCTTGTTCTGCTTGAGGGGAAGCCACCATAGAAAACGCGACTCTACGAGAAGTTTGTTGCCTTTTGCCAACTTGGCTCAAGAAGATGCCAACTAAAATAACACTGCCACCGACATATTGAGCGAGGGTCGGAGCTTCGCCCAAAATGAAATAAGCTGCTAAAATACCTGCAATTGGGGTAAAAGAGCCAACTAAGGAAGCCGCAGATACAGAGGAAGCTCTCAAGCCTTTTATCCAGAATGACTGACCTAGTACGACAATTAACCCACCATAAAGGAACATCCACTGCCACAGGAACGGTGAGAGTACATCCATAAAATGGTCGCTACCATAGAGAACTATAGCAAAAAAGAAAAATATGACAGTTCCTGTAGCAGTACGAAAGATACTGTAAATTCCCAGAGGGATCTCTGAGAGATATTTTTTACCAATAATTGTGGAAACAGCTACAGCCACAGATCCTGCTGCTACCAAAAGTTCCCCTAACCCCACGTGCAAACCTCCCATATTCATCATGGCTTCCCCTGGAGGCTGAAGGAAAATAGTTAGAACCACGCCAATAAAAGCGGCGATCGCCCCCAGAAATTCCCAAAGACTCACCCGTTCTTTCAACAGCCAAACCGATAAAGCCAGAGTTAGAGGCGGTTCTAAGCGTCCTACCAAAATGACATTGTTAACTCCTGTGAGTGCCAGTGCCTGGAAAATTAAGCCTGGTGCCAGCGCTCCTGATAAGATAGCTACTATGGTGAGACTGACCCAATCTTTTTTTGACAATTGCTTCAAAGTCGCTTTGTTCCACTGTCGCCAATAGATTAGGAGCAGAACTATCAAGGCGCAGAGGTTTCCTACAAATAAAACATTACACAGAGAAATCGGATTACGACCATCTATAAAATGTTGAGCACCTATTTCTGTGAGCTTGCGAGTGACTGCATTAGAGGCTCCAAAAATGAGAATTGCCAGCCACAGATATGTTTGTCCCGAAATTCTATGAATTAAGCGATGTGGTTTTTTCAGTCTAGTCACAATAATACTACTGCTATAAATGCATTGCTCATTATACTAAGTTGCCCTTATCCGATTCGGAATGAGGTTTTGCTGAGAGAATACTTAAATTAAACTGTGATTTTGGGATACCATACCTGCCTGAGAAAATGCTGAGAATTGACTAAAATTTCTCAAAGGATAAATTCATGAAACTCATGGTCTCATTTCAATCAGTTCTCAGTGGGGACTGAAATACTTTGGATGTTCGAGATCCAAAGATGAGGAGTCATAAATGAAACTCGCCCCTCTACTTACAAGTATTGCCTTGGTCGGTTTTTTCACGGTTTGGGATGCACCATTAAAGGTTATCAATCCGTCATTAGTTGAGGCATCAGCTCAAGAATTATCTGTGCAACAGAAACTGGATTTACTGACTAAAAGCAAAGGTCAGATTGGTAGTGGTGATCAACTGCGTCGTTTCTTTTTTGGAGATTTGGAGCCAATTGGTATCCAACCTGGTGGTGCAGGTCAGGTGGTTAATCTTTACAATAAAGCTAATAATGTCACATTCTCGTACTGTTCAACGTATGATGTCATTGTCGCCGTTAAGAAAGGTAAGGTGACTAAGTTTGAACCCGGTGAAGTGAAGTAGTCTAAAACTCTATCATAAGCTACATAATTTATCAATAGATTGCTTGCAGAATGAGGGAAAAGGGGAAAGCAACGAAATTTCCTTTTTCCCTTTAACTATTTTTTCATGTCTTTTGAAAGGCAATTTTAGTTCAGAATAATAAGAGCGATCGCTACAAAGGTAAATCTTTTAGTAGCTATCAAAACAGCCTAGCTATTGCTACGCCAATTTAGGTTATTAGTAAGGCGGTGCTTTAACATTTGTAGTAGGGCGATATTCGCTTCGTCTAGAGAATTAGATGACATGACTTGAGGAGAGTACGGTGAGGCAGCACACAAAAATTCTGAATTGTTGCTGAGAAAGCAGTGAAAACTACATTACAAATTCCCTTGAATTTCTCAGCTAAGCTTTATTCTTTCATCACTTAAGAGTTGCTCGGTGCCACGATACTAAGAGCAGTTCACAAAAGTAACTCTGCACCTATGGAGCAAGCCTCTTATCCCACAGTCATCCTAGGTGGTGGCTTTGCTGGACTGTTTACAGCTTTGCACTTAAGCCATCAAAATGACTCCCATCCAATTATCTTAATAGAGCAACGCGATCGCTTTAGTTTTAAACCACTGTTGTACGAACTGCTCAGCGGTGAATTGCACAGCGAACAGGTTTATCCACGCTACAAAGAGCTTTTGGCTGGTAGTCGTGTGACTTTCGTGCAAGATACGGTGAAATCAATTGATCTACATCAACGCAGAGTTATTGTAGCCTCTGGCAAGGTTTTTGACTACAGCAACTTAGTGTTAGCACTGGGTAGCAGAACAACCTACTTTAATACTCCTGGTGCAGCAGAATATGCGATGCCATTTACATCTGGAGAAGAGGCGATCGCTCTGCGAAAACACTTACGCAACCGTCTACATTTGGCAATCCAAACTCAAGACCCAAAACGTCGTCGGCTACTGTTGAGTGTTGCCATCATTGGGGCAGGTCCGGCTGGTATTGAACTAGCCTGTACATTAGCAGATTTATTACCCATTTGGTACGACGAGTTGGGCGGCGATGCCGATGAAGTTCGGGTTGTCCTAGTCAATCGTAGCCGTGAAATCCTCAAAGGAGATGTGAATAGCCATTTGCGCTGCACAGCACAGCGGGCGCTTAAACGTCGGGTGATTCCTGTTGATTTTCTATTTGATGCGGCTGTCACAAAGATTCAAGCAGATGGTGTAGAGTATCGCCAACATGACCAAACACGGGTTTTACAGGCTGGAACAATTGCTTGGACTGCCGGCACTTCTCCCAATCCTCTGTTGATGGAGTTACCAATTTTGGTTGAACGTCGTGATAAACGAGGGCGGCTCATGGTGACACCTACATTGCAACTTCCTGATTTTCCTGAAGTTTTCGCATCTGGAGACTGTGCTACAGATAGCGACAATCCTCAACCACCCACAGCACAAGTTGCCTATCAACACGGACGGGCGATCGCTCACAATCTCAAGCATATCAGAGAAGGCAAACCAGCTATACCTGTTCAAATCCAGATGCGTGGAACTTTGATGAAACTCGGACTCAATGAAAGTGTTGCTAACTTGTTCAATAAAGTCCAGATTAAAGGTCAACCCGGTCATTTCATTCGGGAAGCAACATACTTAGAACTGTTACCAAACCGTGCTCATAATCGCAAAGTCACAACTGAATGGCTGACTGACGAATTATTCCAGCGTCATCGTCCTTTTTCCCATATGCAGCTGGGACAAACTCCTTGGCTGTCTGGAGTTGCAACCCTTGCTGCCGGACTGATTTTGGCAACTCCCCTCATTTGGCGGGCGGCTACACCTATGCAATTTCAGCAAACCCTCGGTTGGACAGGCTTACCAATGTTACTTGATCAGCTTGCGACTCCTTCTCGATGAAGTGTCCCAATTCTCTCTACAACAAACTATCCAAACTTAATCTCATCTTCAGAAGTTTATCTATGAAATACCTGCTCAACCTCCGGACAGCTGTTACTGTCAATCGTGTGATGATGGGCGTTTTCTTTTTCCTCTCTGGTATTGCTAACTATCTCAACTTCAGTATTCCTAAAGGTTTCTACCACACTGTCCTCACTCAAAAACTCCAAATCATTGGTCATGGAATTCCACCCGGATGGGAAGGTATAGGACCACTACCTTGGCTGATTGCAATTCCCTATGCCTGGTTACTACCTTTAGCAGAAATTGTGCTGGGTGCATTGTTTGCTCTCAACTATTGGGTGCGGTGGACAGGGCTACTACTGATTCTCATGACATTTAGCATCATTCTGGCATTTGGTATTGTGCCTGCTGGCAGTTTGTTTCCCAATGGAGCAGAAAGTTTTAACAAAAACATCTTATTCATGACTTTAATTTGGATGTGTATTGCTTACGAGGCTCATGAACAGCGAATGAGTCGCCGTCGAGAGCAAGCAGCAGCCGATTATACTCTGACCTCTTCTGGTACCAGTGAACAGTAGAACTCTTGCACGAAGAATATTTTGTGTCGGGGAATGAGAGAGTAAAGCAGCGCAACAAATCTCAGAAGATGCGTTACGGACTTCGTTTTAACACATCCTGCAAATCTTTTATAGCATTCATGCAAGAGGTCTAGTGACTAAGGAACAAAAACTGATAACTGATAACTGGTAACTGGTAACTGCTCAGTTACCTGTTCCCTACCTCATTTGGCATTTCCACAATGAGAAAATCTGAGTAAATACTTTGTTTTCCCTAGCTAGCATATTTTTTACAAAAGATTGGTGATAAGCAAAGCTTTTAGCCTCCGGCTGCTCGCTCTCAATATAGGGAAAACAATTCATCTTGTTAATGAGTACCTTCTTGTTGTTAAGTATTTGCATCGCCGTGCTATCTAAATGCAATCCCCTGCATTGTTAATTCATCAACTTGCATCATTAATGCATTGACTTGCATTGTGAAAGTATTGACTTATATCATTAATGCATTGACTTGCATTGCGAAAGCATTGGTTTGCATCATTAATGTATTGCCATCGTCTGTAATAAGTAGCTCGACGTGAATATATGTAGGATGGGTTACGCTTTGCTAACCCATGCTGTTCCATGCGATTGATGCGTTACGCAAGGAAGAGCGCATCCTACAAAAAATTTTGTCCGCCTACTTAGTCTTCTTGTTTTTGGAAAGTTTTCACTTTAAAATTTTTCGCATTGGTTCATATAGAGTCAATGCATCTGCCGTATTTCTAAAAGCTTCAATTCTAAAGTGTTTAAAGTTCATAAAAACTGAGTAAATACTGGTCTTTAAATGATGTTATTTGAATTTTCCGTTGTTTCTTACTCCCGCAGTGCATACCCTACACCACGCACTGTGTGGATCAAGCGTTTCTCGTTATTTTCCTCCAATTTGAGCCGCAGATAACGAATATAAACTTCAATAATATTAGAATCACCCATGAAGTCATAACCCCAAACTTTCTCTAAAATCTGGTCTCTAGTAAACACTTGACGGGGATGTGAAAGAAGATATTCTAATAAATCAAACTCTTTTGCTGTTAATTCAATGCTTCGTTTCCCCCGAAACACTTGACGAGTGCGGCGATTTAAACTCAAGTCTTCAAACTGCAACAAGTCTTCATCTGTTTCTTGAGTGCGACGTAAATGGGCACGGATTCTTGCCAGCAGTTCTTCGATGCTGAAGGGTTTAACGACATAATCATCGGCTCCTGCATCTAATCCTGCCACGCGATCGCTCACTTCATCTTTTGCTGTCAACAAAATCACCGGCACTGTAATGCCTGTTGCTCGCAGACGGCGACAAATTTCTAAACCCGACAGCCCTGGTAACATCCAATCTAGAACAGCTAAATCTGGCGATGACTCTCGTGCCAGTGTCAGTCCAGTGATACCATCATGAGCTATGCTAACTTTGTATCCTTCGCTACTCAGTTCTAATTCCACAAATCGCGCTAGTTTAACTTCATCTTCAACCAAAAGGATATGTGCTGTCATATTTTTATTCCCAAAGCAGGTAATTTTAGAATAAAAGTGGTGTCATAACCAACTCAGCTTCTTTGCAGATTCGCAGAAACCATGCTGAGGGGTGTGTGTCACTCATGAGTTAAGTTGTCGGTAAACTGCAGTACTAGTCTCCCTGCTAGTTTCGATATATTAATTAACCTGCTTTTTCTGCTCTCTCCTCAACTTTGGTAATTAAACTTTCAGCCATCTCAATAGCTATGACAATCAATTCTTGTTCTTGCTGTCCTCTGGCTCCCTCATCACTTATGGTTGGATAAATATGAGGATTGGCAAGCATTCCAGCTAATACTTGTGCGGCAATCTGTTTGAGTTCACCTGGTTGTGATTCCATTTTTTCTTTGCTCCCAAATTTCCACTTTTAAATGTTAATGATAAATTTAATATTCACGCTATGTGAGTATAAGTTAATACTACTTCAGTTTAAGGTTTGCACTTTAGGGCGGCAAAGAGAAGTTTGAGCAGAGGTGAGACAGAACGGAACTTCAACTCGTTTTTGACCTTCGATTCCGGAACGCCGTCAAATCAAAGATTATGGCGGGAGCCTTCTTTTGGAATGAGATAAACTATTTCCTCACAACTTCCTCACATTTTTTGTCTAGGCTCATGATAGGGGTAATACCTTCGTTTTTTGATAGAAGCTTTTGTCACTATTTTTTACAAACTGATACTAAGTTGCATTCAAAAACCTCACCCCGCCCTCCGGGCACCCCTCTCTTTAGCAAGGAGAGGGGCGGAGGTGAGCTGACACCCATGAACGCAACTCGGTATGAGAAGAGAAAAGCTATAAAAGAAATAAACTGCAGTTAGTTTGCATCCAAAAAGGTAGTGGCGAGTGATAAATAGTGAGTTACGCTGTTGTGCGTTGTGGTCAAATGATTGGTTAAATGACTAAAGAAGTCAGAAACAAACTAGCATTCTCTGATCCTTACCAACACCATAACCTGCATGAATTTACGGAGTCTCTCCTAGAATACAAGTATATTTTGCTACAGAGTATTTCTTGGTCAGGCAGTTAGGCAAAGTCGGCTCTGGAAACTTGCCACATACAACTTGCCAAATATAGCATTTTGCAAATTAATGAGGGACACTTTTTCAACTCAAGAACCAGATAGAAAACAAATTTTCCTCCTGACTTGTTGAATTCTGCTGTAGAGTCCACGCCTTACTGTAGTTGTTTCGTGAGGAGTCTCCGTAGGGCGTGCTAAGTCAGATACATAACTCAGCATGACTGCGAGGGATGTTTAAATGGATAAAGTCATCCTCCTTGCTGGAACAGCTAACCCCAGATTGGCGACAGCCATTGCCCAACAACTCAACATCCCGTTGGGAGCATCTGTTGTGGAACGCTTCCCGGATGGGGAAATCTCCGTTGAGCTACTGGAGTCGGTACGCCAGAAAGCTGTTTTCATCGTCCAATCCACTTCACCCCCTGTCAACGACCATCTCGTAGAATTGATGGTGATTGTAGATGCCTGCCGTCGTGCTGCGGCTTCCCGCATTACCGCTATTGTTCCCTACTTTGGTTATGCTCGCGCTGACAAACGACATGGATGGCGCGAGCCTATTACTGCAAGTATGGTGGCTGAGGTATTACAGACAGTTGGAATCAATCACGTTGTCACACTAGATTTACATACTCCACAGATTGAAGGTTTCTTTCACATTCCGGTAGACAGCCTAACGGCAGTACCAATTTTATGTGAGGCACTACGGCATCGGTTGCCCTCTGGATTTGTAGTTGTATCACCAGATACAGGACGTGTGCAAATGGCGATCCAATACGCCCAACAGCTCAACAGTTCAGTTGTTGTGCTGCTCAAACACCGTAAGAGTAGCAGCGAAACTGAGGTCACTTGTGTTGTTGGGGATGTTAGCGATCGCCCTTGCTTAATTATTGATGACATGATTTCCACCGGCGGCACCATAGCTAGGAGCATTGAAGCACTACTCAAAGCTGGAGCACACCCAGAAATGATCATAGCTGCCACTCATGGGCTATTTGTCAAGAAAGCACGTGCTCAGTTAAGTCACCCCAGCGTGCAGGCAATCTTTGTCACCGATACCATAGCACCCAAGGAAACTGACTGGCAGCAGTTACACGTTGTCTCGATTGCCCCTTTAATTGCTGCAGCTATCCAACAGTTCAAAACCGATGATTCAATCAACAAGGTGTGTTGAGCAGATGTTGAGTTTTATACCAGTCAAAATGACACGAAGACATGCACTCTAAAATTTTCTTCACAAGAAAGTAGGATTATTGCTCATGCCATTCCTGACAGATAAAACGGGAAATAAAAACATATGAAAAGATTTTCTAATCGTACTGAGGCAGGCAGATTACTCGCTGCCAAGCTGACAGACTATGCTAATTGTCCAGATGTTCTGGTATTGGGACTTCCTCGTGGCGGTGTGCCTGTCGCATTTGAAGTGGCAAAGGCACTCAATGCCCCCTTGGATATCTGCTTAGTACGTAAGTTGGGTGTACCAGGACATGAGGAATTAGCAATGGGAGCAATTGCAACAGGAGGCGCTCGTGCAATTAACGAGAACGTTGTGCATGTATTGGGTATTTCCGAAGAGATTATTGATAAGGTGATAGCAATAGAAATGCGGGAATTGGAGCGCCGTAACAATCGGTATCGGGGAAAACGTGCACCACCGAAAATCAAAGACCGTACTGTGATTCTGATTGATGACGGTATTGCCACTGGTGCTACTATTCGAGCGGCGATCGCCACACTCAAACAGCAACAGCCACAGGAGCTTGTAGTCGCAGTTCCAGTTGCATCCACATCCACGTATGCTCAACTGCAAGCGGAAGTGGACAAGGTGGTATGTGTGATGATGCCAGAAGCTTTGTATGCGATCGGCATCTGGTACGAGGACTTCTCACAAACGACTGATGAAGAAGTCTGTGAACTTCTAGCACAACAATTAGAAAAGGCTGACTTTTGAAGGACGAATGAAAGACGAAAGACGAAGCCCTAATTTTTCCCACAGTGGGTGATAAGCCTTTGTCGGGTTTCTAACTGACCGCTATACAATGAAGGACCAGCTCATGAATAAAACAAAAGAACAAAACAATTTCAAGGATCTGGTGTCAGTCACAGCAGGTTCAGTGAGGCTAGAGGGCAATTTAATAACACCAAGTGGCGCTAAAGGCATTGTGCTGTTTGCTCATGGTAGTGGTAGCAGTCGGCACAGTGCTCGCAATAAATATGTTGCTCAAGCCTTGCAAGATGCAGGACTAGCAACCTTGTTGATTGACTTGCTAACACCTGAAGAGGAAGCAATTGACATGAGGACAAGACATTTTCGCTTTGACATTAAATTGCTGGCATCGCGGTTAGTAGGTGCCACGGATTGGCTAGCAGAAAATCCAGAGACTTGTCACCTAAAAGTTGGCTACTTTGGAGCGAGCACGGGGGGTGGTGCAGCCCTAGTAGCAGCAGCAGAACGACCCGAGGATGTGGGGGCAGTTGTCTCTCGCGGTGGACGTCCCGACTTAGCTGGTTCAGTTTTGCCCCAGGTCAAAGCACCAACACTACTAATCGTGGGCGGGTACGATATGCCAGTGATTGCTATGAATCAGGATGCACTTGAGCAGTTGTGTACTGAAAAACGTTTGGAAATTATTCCTAAAGCAACCCATTTATTTGAAGAACCAGGCGCCTTGGAAGCCGTGGCTCAACTGGCAAGTGAGTGGTTTACACGCTACCTCACGACAGAAAAAGTTTAAATCTTCGATGTTTAAGACCATTTCCCAAAAATCTGGCTACAGATGAAAGAAAGTTTGTCATTGCGCTTAAGCGCTACTACAAACAATGTGCAGCTTTAATTTTGAGAATTGGTATAAGAAAGAATTTATGAATGAGCTTGTTACCATAGCATTTATTGGCGATGTCATGTTGGGTCGGGGAGTTAGCGAACAGATAAAAGTGCAAGCCTCCGCAGGAAGCGCTTTGCTAACGCCCGAATCCTTCTGGGGTAATGTCCTTCCGATTTTACAAGGAGCAGATGCGGTTATCGCTAACCTAGAATGTGCCATTACCGAACATGACCAGGAGTACCGTAGAGTTCCCAAGGTATTTCACTTCCGCGCTGACCCCGCCGCAGTAGACGTACTTTGTGCTGCAAACATCCGCTGTGTTAACCTTGCCAACAATCACATACTGGACTTTGAAGAGCAGGGCTTGCTCGATACCCTGCATTATCTAGATACTGCCGGAATTCATCATGTTGGGGCAGGTAGAGATATCAACGACGCAATAGCTCCAGTAGTCATGGAAATTGCAGGTTTGAAGGTGGGTCTTATAGCAATTACAGATAATCAACCCGACTTTGCTGCTAGGGTTGATCATCCTGGCACAAACTACCAAAAGATTTGCTCTGACTCCATGACCTTGGCGTGGATAGAATCAGCAGTGCTGCAGTTACAACAAGCAGGTGCTCAGTTGATTATCTTATCTGCTCACTGGGGACCAAACATGGTTACATCCCCTTCACCCCAATTCTATCGCTTTGCCCGTAAAGCTATAGATTCAGGGGTAGACATATTTTACGGTCATTCTGCCCACATTTTTCAGGCAGTTGAACATTTCCACAATGGACTTATTCTCTATGATACAGGCGATTTTCTCGATGATTACATAGTTGATCCGCGACTACGTAACGATTGGTCTTTTGTGTTTCTTGTCGAAGTAGATAGCGGAGGTTTACATTGGTTGCGTTTAATACCTGTTTGTATAGACTACGCACGTGTTGAACTTGCTAAAGAAGAAGCTTTCACTGCTATCTGCCAACGAATGCAGTTGCTTTGTGCTGCTTTTAATACTGAAATTCAGCAGACATCCGAAGGATTGAAAGTTAAGTTGAGGAACTCATCTGTTTGAGGAAATCACACCGTTTCTACGGTTAGATCATGGAAGATAATAGTGGACTGTAGACGTTGACACAGCGATCGCACATCCCTATTCTAAGCCTGTTGCCTACAGCAAGTCAGAGTGGCAAGCGTTGAAATACAGATGGTTTTACCAAGCTTACCGGAAACTGAGCCTCTTTTAAGAATGTCCTTTATGGCTCAGTTAAGACATGTTTAATGGTCGTCAATAATTCCCTAATAATGTATGGCTTTGACAAAAATGCTTTCAAAGCAGTGCCAACAGCGTTTAAAGCCTCACGGTTAGATTCAAGCCCGCTGATAGCAATAATTTTAACAGAGGGATTCATTTTTTGCAGAATGCGAATAGTGCTTAATCCATCCAGCGCAGGCATCTGTATATCCATCAACACCACACTGATTTCATTTTTGTGTAGAGCGTAGAGTGAGAATGCCTCAATACTATTACTGGCAGTTAAGATTCTGTAGTTGTAATTTTCAAGTGAGATTTTGGTAGTTTCCAGAATGCTGACTTCGTCATCCACAATCAAAATTAATTCGCCGTTTCCTCCAGGCATCTCGGAGTCAAAAGCTTCCTGTGTTGCTGCTGTGTCACTGACAGGTAAGTACACCTTAAATTGGCTGCCTTTACCCACCTTGCTATACACTTCTACAAAACCACCGTGGTTTTTGACGATACCAATAACAGTTGACAAACCTAATCCTGTGCCTTTGCCCGATTCTTTAGTTGTAAAAAAGGGTTCAAAAATACGCTCTAATACTTCTGGAGGAATGCCACACCCTGTATCCGAGACTGTTATCACAACAAAAGAACCCACTTGGGCGTTCAGGTTCATTTTGACATAGTTTTCATCAATGAAGATATTTTCGGCAGAAAGACTGAGGGTGCCACCGTTGGGCATAGCATCACGAGCATTGACGCACAGATTCAGCAAAACCTGATGTATTTGGGTGGGATCTGCCCAGACTTTCCAAAGATTTTCTCTTAATAGACAGGTGTTGATTTCAATTGATTTTGGAAATGTACTTTTGACAATCCGCTCAATTTCCTTGAGCAAGTGTTTGACTTGTTGAGGAATGCGCTTCCCTTCCACGCCTTGTGCAAAAAACAGAATTTGCTTGACCAGATCAGCGCCACGTTGAGAATTATCTTCCAGTATTTTCAACAGCTGCCGACTCTGCTCATCAAGATTGGGAAGTTTCAATGACAGTAGGTAAGCAGTTGTCAGCATGGGAGTAAGTATATTGTTGAAGTCATGAGCAATACCGGCTGCTAAGGTGCCGAGGCTCTCCAGTCGCTGGTTGCGGAGAAAGTGTACTTCGAGTTGTTTTTTCTCGGTAATGTCGGTGTTAACAACAAGAATTGAGTTGGGTTGTCCTGTTTCATCGCGTACGAGTGTCCATCGGCTTTGAACGATAATGTTTTTTCCATCTTTTGTGACTTGATGTAACTCTCCCCGCCATAAACCACGTTTAAAGACAGTCAAAAGAGCTTCTTCCAGTTGAGGCGATCTTCCTTGGAACAAAAGCTCGTTGGCATTTTTGCCAATAGCTTCGGCTGCTTGCCATCCATAAAGGTGTTCAGCACTAGAGTTCCAGAATAATATTTGGTTCTCTAGATTGCGAACGAGAATCGCGTCTGTGGTGATATCCAAAAGAGCTGCTTGCTCGTTGATTTTTTGTTGCGCTTGTTTGCGCTCAGTAATATCCTGCACCATTGAATTGACACCCAGCAGCTGACCGTCAGTCCCTTTGAGTGGAAAGAAGTTAACTAGCCAGTCTCGTTCAATGCCCGGTTGTGCTAAAGTTGTGCTGTGGACTTCGTGGTTTACAACAGGCAATCCTGTCTGGATGACTTGCTCAAGGAGCGGATCTAACTCTTGACTCAACTCTGGTATCAATTCTCGTGCAGTTCGCCCAATATGGGCAGACACTGGCAGACCATTTATCTCGGCTAGATGTTCGTTAACACGAATATACCTCAAGTTTGTGTCCACAAAGCACAGTCCGATGGGGGCTGTGGCATAGATGCCTTCAATTTCTGCAAGTTGTCGTCGTGCCTTTTCTTCGCTTTGGCGCAGTGCCTCTTCTGCCCGTTCTGCCCGCTTGCGCTCAGTAATGTCTTGAAAATAAATCGCTAACCCATCTGGATTGGGATAGACTTTTACTTTACACCAAGTATTTAGCGGTGGATAAAATTCCTCAAATTCGACAGGAACCTGTTGTCTGAGTGCCTGGTGAGACTCTCGATAGAACGCCAGATTGACTGCATCTGGAAATTCCTCCCAAATGTTTTTGCCGATGAGCTGATCTTGGCTTCTTTGCAAGATCCGCGCTGCCTGGTGATTGACATAGGTGAGCCGCCACTGGCGATCCAGCATTAAGAAACAATCCGTGATTCTTTCTAGAATATCGATGCTCTGGTTTTTTGCTGCCTCTGCCTCTGCAAGAGCTACCTGCTTTTGAGATAGAAGTTGTTGGTGCTCTTGTTCTGACTGCTTGCGCTGAGTCATGTCACGGGCTATAACAAGAAAACCCGTATCAATGTCGTTATCATCCGTGAGCACGCTGATTGATGACTCAACGTAGATTTCTTCCCGATTCTTTTTAATATGAATCTTCTCTCCCCG
Organism: Nostocales cyanobacterium HT-58-2; assembly: GCA_002163975.1. Lineage (GTDB taxonomy): Bacteria > Cyanobacteriota > Cyanobacteriia > Cyanobacteriales > Nostocaceae > HT-58-2. The sequence continues at coordinate 3,372,436 of CP019636.1, forward strand.
CCAAATTCCTGTCGCTGCTAAAGCATGAGATGCAACCTGCTCATCTTCTGCCTTCACCCAGCGATCGCGATAAGCTTCTTCCAATCTTCGACCGAGAACATCTTCAGCTTTAAGGTTGTATAGTCGTTCTGCCCCCTCATTCCAATAAGTGATGCGATTTTGATGATCAATGGCGAGCACGGCATCGTTCACTTGAGATAAAACATAAGTCTGAAACTTCATTCGCTCTTCCGTCTGCTGACGATTCTCGATTTCCTGCTGCAACAACGCGTTTGCTTGAGAAAGCTCAACCATGTGTTCCTGCACCCGTCTTTCTATCTCGTCGTGTGCTTGGTACAATTGCTGGTTGACCTGTACTAATTCTGCTCTGTGCTCTTCTACTTGTTGTTGCAATGCTGTAATGACACCAAACAATTTGATAGGGTCAAGTGCTTGTAAAAAGTTAGTTTGAGTCATAATTCCTACCAATTCACCTTGGTCACCAGTCACGACGAATCGCTGTAGGTGCCTGCGTTGCATTTCCTGATAAGCAACCCATAGGGAATCTTTAGGACTCAGACAAAACAAGGGAGTGCTCATCACAGCCTGAGCCTGAATTTGAACCAAATCTAGCTCTAAAACTTGAAATTGCACAACATCCTGCTCGGTAATCATTCCCATTGGTATAACGCGACCAAGAGCGTCTGTTTCCGCAATGACTACACAACTGATGTTTCTATTGATCATGAGCTGAGCTACGCTGAGTACTGAGGCGGTCAAAGGTGCATAAATAACTTGAGTACTCATCACCTCTGATACATATTGCAACTTGAGCATATGCATCGGTTGCAGAACTTGACGAATAATTTCGCGTGTGACAAGTCCTACGAATTGACCTTGATCATCCACTATTGGTAAATGACCAACCCCATGCTGACGCAACAGTGACAAGACTGTGAAAATATCCTCTGCCTGAGATTGCTTTAGAGTCATGACTGGTTGCGTCATGACCTCAGCAATGCTAGTTCTGGATAAGTCAACTCCTCTGGAGATGAGCCTTACCACATCGCGCTTTGTGAATATCCCCACTAACTGCGACCCCTCCACCACCAACACACAGCTAGCTTGTTCTTGTCTGAATTGACTTGAGAAAGGCAATGGATTCCTATTAGATAGTAGGCAACTGCTGCCTTGTGCTTGGCTCATTAAGGCAATGGCATCGACTACAGGAGTCGCTGGCGCAACTGTTGCAGGAGAGTAGTCAATGATATGCTGTAAGGCAGGCAACTTAAGGGACAGAAGGTCTGCTGCTTGGTGAGTTGCTATTCCGAGAGGCATACTTCTTTAGGTTGGCAATATATAGTTAATATACTCATATAGTCAGGGTGGTCAGGGCGGTTCGTTGCTAATGACGATTTAGGGTTTCCACAAATTGTTTATTGCATGGTTATCACTGGCTTCCCATAATCGATGTGCAACGTAGATATGTTGATTTTTTCGGTTCGCTTCAGTAGAACGTCACCATAAATACTCAGAATTTTTCCTGGAATTGCTAAATACATAATTACTTCTGTATAGCTTGAAATTGAAAGAGAACTATTGATAAATGCTAGATTTAATCCTCTTATATAACTCTGGGAAAATAAAAATAATCCTCATCTTGTAAGCTCTCTCATTAGGGGAATTTGGATTGGCTATTGAGAATGAATGTTATACTCTCAAGCATCTGCTAAAGTCTTTTCCATCAAAGTTTAAAAGTTCTTTCTGCAGAAAGTGACAAAAGAGGTTTAAATTTATGAATAAATTGTAAACCAAAAAGAAAGTATTCGAAAAAGATTGCTACCCATCCTTAGCTTCTCTTTTTTTTGCAATCCAAAATTCCTCGAAAAAATGCCATAATCTGTCTCAAAACAATGCTCGTCTCATTAAATCGAACAGTTTGATACCAACAAGGGCAAAAATGTTCATTTTTCAAGCGTTTAATTGCTTTTTCAGTTAAAGAATTATTTTGAAAACATCTGTCCGCAAGGACTATTCTTTCTTCACCCACTCACTTGGTTACTACGTCTATTATTTCCACCAAGATATTGTGAAATATAACTGCCATGTCGCTCAGGGAGAAACTAGAGGGAATTTTGAGTGTCACTGTTCAATTAACAACTATAGGTCATGCTGTATCAGTTATTGGAGGCTCTATAATTTCAAATTCATATTGTTCGACAGTTTATAGCCTATCTCTTGCCAACTCTAGATTCACGACAGCTTGTTTTTCAGATTCGATTTGCTAGGGTCATCATAACATTGAGGCGATAGCATCAAATAACCATCTATAGGAATCCGGTTTGATTTGTGAAATGACTCGTCGAGACAGGGAACAGAAAGCGTACTGAGTTTTTTTCAAAAATCAAATATGAGTTTTATACAATGAAAAGTTAAAGGAGAATTCAAGAGCGCTGTAATATCATTGGTAAATTTCTAATTCTTGTGCAAAATAAGCCTATAACAGGGTAAAGTTTGGCATTTCAAAACCAGTATCCCTGAAAATTTCATAAAGTAGACTATTGCTAGTCACCTTAGCTCTTGAAATCACTTGCTAACGTATAAATAAAGAGGTGAAAACCTTCCTCTAGAATAGCAGCATGAATTCCCATATGTAGAGGTTGTTACAACATATGAAAAAACCTTGTATTTGATTTTATAGCCGCAAAAAAATAACCTGTGTAAATTCCCACTAGAGATTGAAATAAGACACTTCCAGAAAAGCTAGTTCAAACTCCTTGCCCTGATGCACCTCACAATGGGGTTGGCGACACTCCGGACACTCATAGATCTGGTTAATGGGATGAAATTCAATGTTGCAATTTGCACAATAGCAACGTACTGGCAAATACTCAACTTGCAACTTTGCGTCTTCTGCTATTATTGTTCCTCTTTGGGCAATATCAAAGGCAAACTCCAAAGAATCTGGTACGACACCAGATGCTTCACCAACTCGCATTTGTATTAAACCAATATGTTGAACGCCTTCTTTCTGAGCACGTTTAACGGCAGATTCTAAAAGACTTTGCATCATTCTAACTTCATGCATAATTCTTTCCTCGCAGTTTTTATGAACGGATGATAGGCTTTCGCTCAATTCAAAATTCACATCTGGTACCATAGTGACGATAAAGAACTTGTGTAAGAACAAAGGTGTGTTTTAGTGTCACACTGTTACCAACAAGTTCTATAGGGTACACTTACACATCCTCTTCTGGGGTGATAGAATACGCATCAACAAAGACGGCAAAATCAATGGTAGCCAAGATTTCAGCGAGTTCAGAGTGAGTTGACGAACACTCAACGAACGCACATTTAGTAATTTCCAAGTTGCAGTTTGATCACTGACTCGTGGTCTGACTGTATCATCACCACGCAGACGGTCACTGTAGCCAATGATGAGAAATGAAGGGAAGGTTTGGTGAGAATGTTGTCCATTATCCTAGACCCATTTCAGACACTTGCAGGTGATGCAGAAACTACCATTTTGAAATTAGGCAAAAAATATAAGAAACTTGTGAGCAAGTACTCTCATTGTAGCGAGTCTAGCGCAGCGATTACGTCTTATACAGTGTTCTCTCATTGCTCACTAGTCAAAGGCTTAGACAAAAATGCCTAGATGGTAAGCTTAATAGTCTGAGCGATAAGAGGAGCAATGAGCCTTGCCTTCTCCTCCAAAGACTCTACCGCGAACGGCACGTTGCGCGTTGGCGCAGCCTATCCGCAGGGCTTACGGCATCGCACTCATTGTCATAATCTGCTCTTGGGGGTTCAGGTCTTCACTATCAGGGCTAGTATCTACTTTACCTAGCTTCTGGAAACTCGTCACAATACTCTTCAAATGCTGTTTTTTCTATTTTCCGGGCTTGTTGATACGCTATTTCTGCTTGCAATTCCTCCACAACATCCCAAGCTGCTGCGCACTCTTCCGAATGCAGAGAAGTCTTTGCACAGATTTCACGAGCTTTTTTAATGACATCTTGCAGTTCTTGTTCGAGCAGAATTGTCCGAGGTAGTTCGACAAATTGACTTTGATTGATAATGTCGGATATAGAGACAATGCCGAGCAGTTCACCTTGGATGACAGGTGCGCTGTGTAGATGATGTGCCGCAAATAATCGCGCTACGTATTCCACAGCTAAGTCAGGATTGACAACAATACAAGGCTTGGTCATGACTTCATACACATAAACCTTACACGGGTCTTTACCAAAGGCAATCACCTTATAAACAATATCGGTTTTAGTGATAATGCCGTAAGCATCCTGGTCGTGACGACGCTCTACAATGAGCGCCCGCCAGTCTCTTTCTTTCATCAGGCTAACTGTTTCAGCCACCGTTGCTGAACTACGTATTGTGGCTACGTCTTTAGTCATGATATCTGCTGCTGTAAGCATAATTAACCTCCGCCATAATTGTCAGTAAAACTACTTTCTAGATGGTTTAAGTAAGAGGGTTAAAGATGAAATTATCACCTCTCTTTTGCTAGATGTTTCTATCGTAACTCTTGTTTTAAAGTATCTAGTTAGTGTTAAACAAAACTTGAATACTGTTGGAGCTATTGTTTGCTCTTTCAACAAACAAGCTATGGATACCTTACTAAGTGTTGGCATTGGCATCGCTTTGAGTGCGGCTTCTGGTTTTCGGATATTTGTACCACCGTTGGTGATGAGCATTGCCGCACTCTATGGGCATCTGCAACTAGCACCGGAGTTTAGGTGGATTGGAACCTACCCAGCCTTGATCGCGTTTGCCGTAGCGACTTGTATTGAGATTGCTGCTTATTATATTCCATGGGTTGATCATGCCTTGGATCTGGTTTCTACTCCAACAGCGATCGCCGTTGGCACTTTCATCACTAAAGCTTTAGTACACAACACCTCTGACCCTTTACTTGAATGGACAGTGGCAGTGATTGCTGGTGGTGGCGCTGCTGGTCTTTTCCAAACCTTGACAGGGATGCTGCGTGTATCTTCAACAGCGCTCACAGGTGGAATTGGTAATCCTGTTGTTTCAACAATTGAAGCAATCTGTTCATTTATCTTGTCGGTGTTAGGTATCTTTGTGCCAATACTAGCTGTAGGTTTAGTAGTCACTGCAGTTATCTTCTTGATTCAGAAGCTATTACAAAAAAGAACGAATATTAGTGAGTCTTAGAAGTGATTTATCAAGTTTTTGTTTGATATATATACAAAAAATTTTATTTTTTGATTATAAAAATATTAAAAAATGAAAGATATGACGTTCATTAATTTAAATAGCTGATTACGACGTAGACAACAATTGGTTTTGCTGTTTAACTCAATTGCTGCCGCTTCAGAACCTCCGTATTTTGCTTCCATTATTGTTTCCCGAGAGTGACAAAACAGGAATAGTGTCATTCTTTCTTTACTTGTGTTTTTGATTATATTTTTACCAATGTAGAAATACACCTCAATATTTTGACTTAAATTTATTTGTCTTCTTAGTATAAATTTTATTATTAAATAATTCAGTACATATAGTAATTTTAATAGAATACATGAGATGATAATTGCTGAAATACTCTATTTTAAGACTCAAATAGCCTGTTTTTAGAGCTTTACTTCATACATGGATTCATATAGGTCAGAAAGGTAATACTTTAACTTATCTTTTCCTAGGTAGGAATATTCTAAATTTTACAAAAATCGAGCAAGCTGATATAGTCTTTCTAAAGTAAGTACGTCATAGAACGTACATATACAGGTTTGCATCCGAATCCCTAGATTTCACAAGTATCTAATTTTTTTAGAGATACTTGTTTCTACTTCTGTAAATAAAGCAAAGTAGCAAACCGCTTCCACTGTAGCGGTTCTAATAACAACTACAAAATACTCTTGCAAGTCAACGTTCTACCTCCACTGAGGTTCCCATTCTGTCTAAGGCTGCGGGGTATCTTGTAGAACGTGTCTGTAAATCTGATGGATTGAGGATTCGATGAGTAATAGTTCTAAAAGTTTAGTTTTTCCCCCTCAAACTTCCCTAACAAAGGATGTATCAAGGAACAGAGATATTGCCGAGTTATCTATCTACGCACTCTCGTTTCTTGGGATGGGAATCCTACTTTTGATTTCTTTGGTCAGCTTAGTTCATTCCTCACCGTGGCAACGGTGGATAGGCTTTGTGTATAGTACAAAAGCTTTGTTAACAATATTTCTTGCTAGCCATGTTGGTTATCTTGCCTTTTGTGTTGGAGGCGATGCTCCGGAGGTGCCGCCCAAAGGGGCGATGGCACAGAGTGCTCCCCGTAGGTGCAAACTGATGAGTCAAGCTTGGACGTAGTTCTGGTCTAGCCTGCTTTATTTTTTGGCGATGCCTATGGCAAGCACTTCGTGCCATCGCTATTGGTACATGGGCTTATAAGCGCTTTCTGCCATAGACACTTTTTGTAGGGAAATATGCTTTCACTTTTTACTTAACTCTCTTCAGGTTTGCTTCTACCAATAGTTGCAGCAGAAGTGTTATCTCTGCTGAGTTCATGTCAACAAATATTTGTGAGGATGGATTGATGGAATCAAGCGACAAGACATTTGAGCAGCAGGTGATTGAACTAACAAATCAAGAACGAGCAAAGAATGGTCTTTCACCTCTGAAGGCAAATGCTGAACTCAACTATACTGCCGACAAATATGCTGAAGAGATGTCAGGACGTCGTGTCTTAAGTCATACAAGTCCAGATGGTTCTCAACCGTGGGATCGAGCAGAGGCAGTTGGCTATGAAGCTCAAATGATGGGAGAGAATATAGCTTCAGGTCAAAGAACACCTGAAGAGGTTGTTAAAGCTTGGATGAATAGCTCTGGACATCGAGCTAATATCCTCAAACCCCAATATACTGATATCGGTGTTGGTTTTAATGACAACTATTGGGTTCAGGACTTTGGTAATGGTGATACGAACCCCATTAGCAAGATACCAGGCTCTACATCTAACTCAGAGATTGCATCCAAATCAACTCCTACCCCGGAATCTCCCTCCACGCGTACAGCCACATCAAACAATGATTTTTCTTCAAAACCTGTTTTCCCTACTACCCCAGGTTCCACCCCTGTTTCTGAACCTGGCTCTCAATCTGGCTCTGAGACTAATCTACAAACGGGTGGTGAAACACCTACAGGTAACCTAGGTAATGACTGGTTGCTTAAAGGTGGTGTGGGCGACAACACGCAACAGATGTCTTTTGGACGTAATACTTTCACAGTTGGTCAAGGTAATAACTCTGACTGGATGCAAAACCTTCAATCTAACCAGGACAAAGGTATTGCAGGTTTCAGCAAAATCTTTGAGATATTACCAACGTCTCAAATGAATGACCAAAAGGCAATTGGTGGGGATAGGAATGCAGGGACTTTGTTTGCGCAACAAAAGTTTAACGCTGACGCTTTCATTGCACCAACACAAAACACTTTCGTGTAGAGGTTTTGTTCATCCTAATTCTAGCCCGTTAGAGTGATTGACACGGGTCTTAGCAAACTTAACCAATTTTGTATACACATAGTATACATAGCATACAAGTTGTAGACATAATTACCCTACCTAGAAATTATCTAAGTAGGGTAATTATGCTGCCCAAAGAGCATCGCGTTTGGGGATGAATGAAGTTCAGTTAAAAATAAGGCAATCAACAGAAGGATGAGTTGCGTCAGTCCTGGTTGTAAGCGTTTGGGGTATCATAAATGCCCCAATATTCAATGTCACGCGCCCTCAATACTGCTTCAGCACGGTGAATCTCTTCATCAGACCCATCTATAATGACTAAATAATCACCTTGATGAAGGCGATCGCTACAATGTCTTGCTCGTTCTTCGGGAATACCTAAATTAGCCAGTGCCTTGACCAAATTATGACTGGCTGCAGCTCCCACAGCCACACCACCAATACTACTAGCTAAGGCTACGCCAAGAGAACCTGCTGCTAACACAGCTCCTAAGCTGGGAAGTGACAAACTTGTGAGACCGACTAATATGCTGCCCCAAGTCGTAGCTGTAAGAGTATCTGCAACCACTCCTGTGGCTGTATTGACATTTTCATTACCAACGCGCGATGTCATTTGAGCGTTTGCAAGCTGTTCACCCTGATCTACATCCTTAGCAATGATGGAAACCTTTTCCATTGGAAAGCCTGAATCTTTCAATTCACTGAGCGCTTGCTCTGCTGCTTTGCGGCTGCCAAATACTCCTACAGCACGTTTTTGATTGCTTTCAACCATCTCTTCCTTGTCCTTGCGATCTAAGATTGATGCATCATTTTTTGTGATTTATCCTACTATTCTTCTGATTGAAGCTGGCATATTCATCAATCCTAGGACTTACGCACCAAAGTTGACCGTTGAAACTATAGGAATCCGGTTTGATTTGTGAAATTACTCATCGAGACAGGGAACAGGCAACAGGGAAAAGTATCTTTTACTTTTGACTTTTCTAGCTGTTACACTCTAGCTAATCTAACTTGCAAATTGATAACCTCTCTGTATTTCATTTCATAACGTTTTGCTATGTAACTGATAGAATAGTTATTCCAAGTATCTTTTACCATTTTTTCCCGGTCAATATTATTTCCTACACCTTCAATCATGCTTGCCATTTCATCAACTGAATCTGCAAATTGTCCATTAATTCCTGGTTTGATGATCTCACTAGCCGCTCCTCTCTTAAAGGATATGACAGGGCATCCGTAAGCCATAGCCTCAATCATGACAAGACCAAATGGCTCCTCCCATTGTATGGGGTTCAAAAAGCAGTATGCACTTTTTAATAATCTAGCTTTTTGACTGTTATTGATAGGACCTATATATTCAACATAATCAGGATAAGCTTCGATTAATGGTAGAACTTCTTGATGAAAATACTCGAAAGATTCAACTTGTTGATACGCGTCTACGACTCCGCCTAAAATAATTTTTCTTTTTGCCTTGATTGCTGCTTCTATTGCTTGTTTTGTGCCTTTATCTCTGGTAATTTTACCAATCCAAGCCAAGTGATGCCTTTGAGAGGCACTTCCTTTAAGAAATTGATTGTCAGGGAGACCGTGAGGTATGACTCCTATAAAATTAAGAGGAAATCCTGACTCTCTTAGTGCATCTTCCTTAGCGCTATTACTGATGCTAATTATAGGAGTATTTTTAGCCCAACTGAAATAATACTTATCTCCTAAGCCTATGTAATTTTCTCTTTTATCAAAAAGAAATCGGCTGTGAAGAGTGCATATATGAGGAACTTTGATTTGAGACGCCAATTTAAATAATATTAAGTCTGAAGAAGATGAAAGATGAGTATGTACAACATCATATTTTTCGGAATGTTGTGCGATTTCTCTAAAGCTGTTTATCATATGATACTCAGCTTCTGTATAGTTATCCCATCCAATTTCTTGCTCAGTCAGTGATTCTTCTATGTAATATCTAAGCTCTCCACTTGTATGAGAGTCTCCTGAGGCAAAAAGAGTCACTTTGTGTCTTTGCCTTATGAGTTCTTCACTAAGATTGCTGATGACTGCTTCTGTTCCGCCATAGTCTTTTGGAGGTATTGAAAACCAAGGGGCTGCTACCTGTGCTATTCTTAGCGGTTGATAATTTTCACGAAAACTTTCATGTTCGGGCGTTTTTTTATCTATCTGGAGCATTGAATTCTCAAAAATTAATTAGTGTCTCTCAGAAATATCGAGTTTTCTTCATTAAGAACAAGCTTTTTACATAATATTCACCAATATCTTTCTTTTTTAGCTGCTCATAGTCATAGCACTTTTGTTTTCTATATAGCTTTTGATCTACGGCATAGGTATTATTAATTATTTAGTATTAATTATTCAGATTTTTTTGTTCGTCTGTCCTAGGAGCCATTTATTGTTAAATTTTTAAGAGTAGCTATATACAAAGTCATTGATAAAATCTGACACTAAAAATTCAGAAAAGACTTGTGATACGATTGCTTTATACTAGAGATTACGGATGAATTATGTTTTTGTAAAAATTGTCAAATCAGTATTCCTCTTACTTTCGTTAGATGGGTAACTTCAACATTTCGGGTATTTTGGTAACTGAGAATACCCTCGCATTAACTTGATTACACAAAAATCAAGTTCTTTTTTTGACAAGAACAAATACTTGTAACAGTAATGTAGGTTGAGCTAACAAATTTATCCCATAAACCAACCTAATTACTGCCTAGTCACGTTAACAGGTGCAAACCAGGAACAGTCGAAAGTAAAATGCCAAAATCAATGTTGAAAAATGACCCCTTATGGTTTAAAAACGCCATTATTTACGAAGCGCCTGTCCGCGCCTTTGCGGACAGCAATGGTGATGGTATTGGTGACTTTCGGGGGCTGACAGAAAAAATAGATTACCTGCAAGACCTAGGTGTTACCGTTGTTTGGTTGCTACCATTTTTCCCTTCACCACTGAAGGATGATGGTTATGATATTGCTGATTATACTAATGTCAACCCCATATATGGTACATTAGAAAACTTCAAAGAGTTCTTGGAAGCTGCTCATCAGCGAGGTATTCGCGTTATTATTGAGCTCATAGTCAATCACACATCTGACCAGCATCCTTGGTTTCAACGGGCACGTCGCGCACCCAAAGGCAGTGAAGAACGAGATTTCTATGTCTGGAGTGATACTCCAGAAAAATACCAAGAGGCGCGGATTATCTTTAAAGATTTTGAAAATTCCAACTGGGCTTGGGACCCAATTGCCAAAGCTTATTACTGGCATCGCTTCTACTCCCATCAGCCAGATTTGAACTACGATAATCCAGCAGTCCGCCAGGCGGTGTTTGATGTGCTTGATTTTTGGTTAGAGATGGGAGTGGATGGTTTGCGCCTAGATGCCGTACCTTATTTGTACGAACGGGAAGGAACAAACTGCGAAAACTTGCCGGAAACCCATAATTTTCTCAAGCAATTGCGATCGCACGTCGATGCAAAATTCCCGAACCGGATGTTGCTAGCTGAGGCGAATCAATGGCCCGAAGATGCAGCACAATATTACGGTGACGGGGATGAGTGTCACATGAACTATCATTTCCCCCTCATGCCACGCTTGTTTATGGCATTGCGGGTGGAAGACAATTTCCCCATCATTGATATTCTCAACCAAACCCCTCCCATTCCTGATAATTGTCAGTGGGGATTGTTTTTGCGGAACCATGACGAACTCACATTGGAAATGGTCACTGACGAAGACCGAGACTATATGTATCGAGTCTACGCACAAGACCCGGTGATGAGGCTCAATTTAGGCATTCGTCGCAGGTTAGCACCGCTTTTAGGCAATGACCGCCGTCAAATAGAATTGCTTAATAGCCTGCTGTTGTCTTTGCCGGGAGCACCCGTACTTTATTATGGGGATGAAATTGGCATGGGGGACAACGTTTATGTGGGCGATCGCAATGGTGTTCGCACACCAATGCAGTGGAGTTCCGACCGTAACGCTGGTTTTAGTCGTGCTAACCCCCAAAGGTTGTATTTACCCGTCATTGTGGAATCAGAATACCACTATGAGGCAATCAACGTTGAAGCACAACGGGCTAACCCCAATTCCTTATGGTATTGGATGAAACGCCTGATTGCTACCAGAAAGCGTTTCCAAGCACTTGGTTTGGGCAGTTTTGAATTACTGCACCCTAACAACCGCAAAGTTCTTGCCTTCACCCGCACCTATCAAGACGAAACAATTTTGGTGGTAGCGAATCTGTCCCGCTTTGTGCAAACAGTCGAATTAGACTTATCAGCCTTCAAGGGACAGGTCCCAGTAGAAATTTTTGGTCAGACGGAGTTTCCACCGGTTGGAGATTCGTCCTACTTCCTCAGCCTCAGCCCCTACGGATTTTATTGGTTTACTCTATCGCTTAAGACCAGTTTAACCCTGCCGCCAAAACCGCAATCTGAGTTGACAACGTTGGTTGTGAGCGGTCAGTGGCACAATGTTTTTTACCAACGAGAAGTGAAGGCAACACTGGAATCTATTTTGCAGGATTACCTATATACCTGTAGTTGGTTTGCTGGCAAAAGTTTGAGCGTTCAATCTGCACAAATCACAGAGACAGTCTTCATGTCCTACAAGGACACAGAAGCTAATATGATTTGGTTGCGGGTAGAGTACCTTCAAGGAGATCCTGAAACTTACCTTTTGCTTTTAGCGTATACAGAAGGTGAGCAAGCAAGGCAAATTTTAGCAGAAAGCCCTCAATCTGTGGTGGCTCGCCTTGAAGTTCAAGGCAGACAAGAAGTGGGAATTTTATTCGATGCTTTTGCAGACAAGAACTTCCTTAACCTGTTGGTGGATGCCATTGTCCATAATCGCTCCTATAAAGGCATGGCAGGGGAATTGATTGCTAGCGCAACTGATTTGTTACCACAGTTAAGTGGAGAGAACTCCTACCTTGAACCGTGTGTGCTCAAGGGAGAACACAGAAATACATCTGTGATTTATGGCGATCGCCTATTTTTGAAAATACTCCGTAAAGTTGAAGAGGGGATGCACCCCGATTTAGAACTCCGACGCTTTCTGAGTGAGAAAAAACTCTTAAAACACTTTGCTCCTGTTGCTGGGGCGCTAGAATACCGTAGCTTAAATAGAGCAGGAGTTTTATCAACTTTACCTATGACTATAGGAATACTGCAAGAATATATCCCAGATACCCGCAATGGCTGGGAGTATACACTTGATAGCTTGCAGGACTACTTTGATCTGGTCACAACACAGCAGGCAGATGTGACCGAAGTACCTGTTCTCTCAGGTTCTTTGTTAGATTTGCTAGAAGTTGAAATTCCTGAGTTAGCTCATCAAACCATTGGTTCCTACCTGGTGAGTACTCAACTACTGGGTCAAAGTACAGCAGAACTCCATGCTGCCCTAGCTTCAGATTCTACAAATCGCGACTTTGCTCCTGAGCCGTTTTCTTCCTTTTACCAACGCTCCGTTTACCAATACTCTCGTAACCTAACTGGGCAAGTCTTCCTTGTATTACAAGATCAACTCAAGAAGCTGCCTGCAAACACCCAAGAACTAGCGAGATCTGTGCTTAACCGCCAACAGGATATTCTCGGGCGTTATCAGTTACTCTTGAACCAAAAAATCACTGCCATGCGCACCCGTTATCACGGGGACTATAATCTGGCGCGAGTGCAGTATACAGGCAAGGATTTCATTATTCTTGACTTTGAAGGCAGAGAGGGTCGGAGTTTGAGTGAACGGCGCATGAAGCGTTCTCCCCTTCGAGACGTGGCGGGAATGTTGTTATCTTTCCACTATGCTTCCGTTCAAGGGCTTCGTAGTGAAATAGAAAGTGGTATGGTTCGCCCCGGAGAACTTCCTCAAATAGAAGCTTGGAGTCAGTTCTGGTCTACCTGGGTCAGTGTCACTTTCTTAAAGAGTTATCTAGAAACTGCCAGCAAAGATAATTTCTTGCCCAAGACAACTTCAGAACTGCAAGTGCTTTTGGATGGCTTTGTTTTGCAGAAAACCGTTGCTGCATTGGGCTCCGAACTCAAAAATCGCCCTAATTGGGTGGATATTCCCCTGCAACTGATTTTGCAGTTGTTGGCAGTAGATTGACAACGAGTGTAGGTAATACAGTTCGGAACTCACCTTTTACCTTGAACCGAACCGTATTGCCACCACACACACGACAACTGAATCAAGAGCTTCTATGTTGTTGATTTTTTAGACAAATGTAAAAGAAAAGTACTAATTGCAAGAAATTTTCAAGGATTCAGCCTCTAGAGACAAAAAAGCCCCCTGCCAACTAGAGAGCTAATAAAGCAGGAGACAATCGAAAGGTTGGTGTATCTCACTTTTTATTTTTAAAAAAAACTTCATAATTGTTGAGTATCACTAGATAGATAGAATGTTAAGTTTTTCTGTAAACCTAGTTACTTTGAAGAGCAAAATACGACTTTGCTTTCGCCTGAGAATGTCTATGTTAGCGTTATCTTTTGAAGAGTTCCATTTTTTTGATGAATCTTGTATTACCTCTAAACAGAGAAGTTCAGGGCAATGAATTGTATCCCTGCATACATATCAACTTAAAATTAACCTACTCCTTTGATAGAAGTTGGGTTAAAAAAAGGCATTTATTATTATACTTAATTAGGAATAGTTAGGGTTAAAAAACCAAAAGATAATAAATTTTTGGTCACATTGGTTGAGCATTTTTGTACTATTTTTTGAAAAAATAAATATAAACTCTTGATTGACTTTTAAATTAATTTTTATCTTTTGAAGTCACTATATTTTTTAACAGAATGAACAAATATTTTTTTCAAAAAATAGTGATTTTTTTGGAGTTTTGAATTTAGTCCCTTATCATCCCTTATCAACTTATTCCATTTTCTTTTGAGAAATATCTCAATTTTGATGATGTACTATTGACCTATTTCTGGTAAAAAACACGCCTCTTCTAAGATTGTAACAGGAATTATTCCTAGTTCATTATTCTTACTTTGTCACTCAGTCATGAATAAATTCTTAGGAATTCTTTTGCATTACTACACCTGATACAAACCCTATTTGATGCAACTTGGTATTGAAGAAGTTATACCAATGCATACAATAGCAATTGTTAAAATCCACCAAGGTAGTAATTGCAACTTGGTACAATGTGCATCATAAGCAATTGTGTTAGTCCTGGAATTTAGGTACTCAGCTTTTTGCTTAATCTTTGTAAACTTTCGAGCGAGAATAACAGATGAATATAAACAAGTTAGAAATTGACAAATTTGTCCAACGGACACATGGAATGTCCAAGCGTTTGGCAGATTTATACGACAATCTCAACACTATGCCTGTTATGCCAGATACGCTACCGCAAGCTCTCCTTGAACTTGGGAGCGCTTCAGAAATAGTAGATATGGCGACACAAGAACTTTACCAGCAGAATGAAGAGCTTATACAAACACGAAATTTGCTAGAAGCGGAACGTCAACGCTACCAAGATTTATTCGAGTTTGCACCAGACGGGTATTTGGTGACTAATGGCATTGGCATCATTCAAGAAGCGAACCATGCTGCTACCAAATTGCTCAACGTTCCACAGCAGTATCTGGTGGGCAAACCGATGATTAACTACGTGAGTTCAGAAGATCGTCAGAGCTTTCGGGGTTTTCTCATCCAACTGTACGAATGCAATAAGGTAAAAGAGTTAGTCGTTCGCATCCAAAAACGTAATGGTGAGTTGTTTGACGCCGCAATGACAGTGGGAGTTGTCCGCAGTCAACAGGGTAAGCTAGTAGCACTCCGTTGGCTCATGCGTGATATTACTGAGCGTAAGAGAGTAGAATTAGCACTGTTGAAGAATGACTGCGACCTGAGTCAAGACCGCCCCTGGCATAAATATTGTAAAGGAGAAACTATCAGCCTTGACATGGGAGTGATTTGGTATGTTAATCAGGGTTGTGTCAAGCTGAGTACGCTGTGTGAAACAGGCGAAGAAGCAATGGTTGGGTTAGCTAGTGAAGGAACGGTTTTTGGTGCGAGTCTGACGGCACTGCACACTTACCAAGCAACAGCCCTAACCGATGTGGAATTAGTATCAATAGACTTAACAGAAATTGCAGCTTCGCCAATACTCAGCCATACCCTCTTAGCAAAAATTAATAAGCGTTTACGGCAAACAGAATCTTTTTTAGCCATTTGTGGAAGACGACGGGTACAAGACCGTTTTCACCAATTGTTACTGCTCTTGAAACAGGAAATTGGTCAACCAGTCCCAGAGGGAACTCGCCTTTTGGTTCGTCTCACTCATGAAGAACTTGCTAGCGCCTGCTGCACGACTAGGGTAACTATCACACGACTGATAGGCAAATTACAGAAACAAGGGAAAATTTGTTTTGATTCTAAAAATCACATAATTCTCAAAAATATCTATGAATTGAATTAAAACTAACATGGAAAAACAAATATAAAAGCAAGTTTTTGCATTATCTATCAATTATCAAATTTTACAAAAAAATGATTGTAGCCTGTGCAATCATGACAAATTTCCATTGACTCATAACTGATGACTGAACAAAAAACACTTGTCCTAACTGCAGATAGTGAAACAGCAAACTTCGAGAGCGGCTCAATCTTTTTCGTTGGTACTGCAACTGTGCTGTTGCGCTATGCAGGATTTACAATTTTGACAGACCCGAATTTTCTTCATCAGGGCGATCATGTGCATTTGGGTTATGGCATACGCTCCACTCGTCTAACCAATCCAGCAATTGACATTGAGCAATTACCTCCTGTGGATTTTGTGGTGTTATCCCATCTGCACGAAGATCACTTTGACCGTCTGGTCGCAGAAAGGCTGGATAAAAACTTACCAATCATTTCTACGCACCATGCTGTTCGTAAACTCAACAAGATGGGCTTTCATAAACCAAAAGCACTTGATACTTGGGAAACATTAACAGTTGTCAAAGGTGACGCTCGTCTTGACATAACTGCAATGCCTGGAATACACGGTCCTGGCGTTCTAACTGCCCTACTTCCGCCTGTGATGGGTAGTATGCTGGAGTTTAAGACACCAGATAGAGAAACAAAGTTTCGCCTCTATATTACAGGTGATACGCTCATTCACGAAGATCTCAAAGAGATTCCTCGTCGGTATCCCGATATAGAGCTCGCTTTGCTACATTTGGGTGGAACAAAAGCGTTTGGTATTTTGCTGACGATGAATGCGGAACAAGGAGTACAAGCCATTCAAATTATTGCTCCACGCCAAGCAATACCAATCCATTTCAATGATTACACTGTTTTTAAGTCACCGCTTGAGGATTTTAAGAGGGCTATCGCACAAGCAGGGTTAGAAGATAAAGTCACATATCTCAGTCACGGTGACACTTACAATTTTACAGTTGCTTGATGTTTACCTATGGAATTTTTGTGTTACGGGCTAAAATTACCCAAACCCATCGCTTCTATAGCACCACTCACAACATGAAGACAGGCGATCGCATTCTCACAGGTGAATATTTGCGATCGTCTACTCGTGACAAGCCACCTGAAGCAATTGCACAAGCAATAGGAATGCCAGTACCTCCTGCTCTTCTGACTATGAGAAAGGAATCAGAACAAGAGCGCTTAAATACAAATGATTGAAATTGTTAACTAGAAAAAACGCAATTTGCCTTACATCCCCTCACTCTTCTAAATAGTCTCCCTCAAAAAGGGAGACTATTTAACCTGAGTTCGGGATAAGGAAAGGGGCAGATAGTAAGCTGAAAATAACACATTGATCCAGCAACCTGCCCTATGTTTAGTTTAGATGCTTTATTCTGCCATGTAGATGATTTCTGTAAGGCTTTTGAAGCTCAATGGAACAAAGAATTATTAAATCATGCAGGAATAAGAAGAATTCGCGCTAAAAGCCTATGTTTAAGCGAAATAATTACAATTCTCATTGCTTTTCATCAAAATCACTACCGGAATTTTAAGCATTTTTATCTGAATCAAGTGAAACAGCAATGGAGTTCTGCTTTTCCAGGTCTTCCGAGTTATCAAAGATTTATTGAATGGATACCATCAACCTTGATACCTCTATGTGTCTATCTCAAGCATTGTTTTGGACAATGTACGGGTATCGGTTTTATAGATTCAACTAGTTTGAAGGTTTGTCATAATCGTCGGATTTCTAGACATAAGGTGTTTGAAGGTTTAGCGGCTCGTGGAAAGACTTCTGTGGATTGGTTTTTTGGGTTTAAACTTCATCTGGTTGTAAATGAACTTGGTCAACTCCTAAATGTGGTTCTTACTCCTGGTAATATTGATGACCGTCAACCAGTCCCCAATTTACTGAATGAGATGTTTGGCAAAATATTTGGCGCTCGCGGTTATGTCTCCCAAAAACTGGCTTCTCAACTTTTGCACGAGTTCGGAATTCAATTTTTTGCCAAACCCCGCCGCAATATGAAAAACAAGCTAATGCGTCTCCATGACAAGCTTTTATCTCGTAAACGCTCCATCATTGAGACCATTAACGACCAACTCAAGAATATTTCTCAAATCGAACATTCTAGACACCGAAGCCCCGTTAATTTCTGCGTTAACGTTCTGTGCGGATTAATCGCTTATTGCCATCAACCTAAAAAACCCAGTCTTCAGATGGACTGGCTTTTATCTCAAACTGCTTAACCCGAACTCAGGTTATTTAGTAAAGACATTTGTTCACTCACTTAGGGATGTAAGACAAATGTGGTATTAGTTCTAAGGTTTGTACTTTATAGTGGCAGAAAAGCTCGAATCAGGGGGCAAGGTATAATGATTTGTAGTCATCCTGCTTTGTGAATTGGTATAACACACCTATCCAACTGAGTTAGAAAGTTTATCTCATCATTTTTTTGTGTTTATAAACACGAATGAACTTAATATCCTCTAAGCCTTTTGACGAAAGAAAGACAGGTTAATTGATAGACGATTTTATAAATTGTTAATGGTATTTTTTTGTTAGAAGCAATTAATGTCAATGTAAATAGCCTTGATAGTTTCTAGACAGTTAAGAAAATAATAAAAGTTTCTTTATTAGATACTTTTTTCAGCTATCTTACTGTCATAAAAATAAATTACAAGGGGATTTTTTTGCAACTTGTTTTATCTTGTGTAAGAACATTTGTGAAAACTTCTATTCCCTACAAACATAAAATTGAGGTAATTTATGTCTGATAAACAAAGTCCAATAAAAAATAACGGCACAACTAATGGTAAAACAAGAAAAATACTTAAATCTAAGATATCGACACGAACTGAACCGCAATTCTCAACTACATCTTCTTCGCAGAATTTATCAATATCTAATAAAATTTTTCAAGAACCTTCTACAAGTACCCCTGATATAGTTTGTCTGTCTCATTTGCGTTGGAATTTTGTCTATCAAAGACCGCAACATCTTTTAGTTCGTTGTGCTCAAGCACGACGGGTGTTTTTTATCGAAGAGCCAATTTTTATCCCCGAACCATTATGGCGGTTGGAAATCAGCCAAGATAAGAGTGGGGTAGTGGTTGTTGTTCCACACTTACCAGAAGGTCTGAGTCAAGAAGCAGTCAATATCGATTTACAAGTGCTGATTGATTCTTTCTTTACAGAGTATGAGATCTACAACTACATATTTTGGTACTACACGCCGATGGCGATCGCATATACACGCCACTTGCAACCAATGATAGTCGTATACGATTGCATGGATGAACTGTCTGCATTCAAAGGAGCGCCGCCTGCTTTAAAAAACAACGAAGCGGAACTTTTCCGCCGTGCAGACTTGGTGTTTACAGGTGGACAGAGCCTTTACGAAAGCAAGGTAAACCAACACCCCAACGTCTATGCATTTCCCAGCAGTGTAGATGTACCCCACTTTGCACAAGGAAGAACTCTGACAGAAGAACCAGCAGATCAAGCAACTATCCCCCATCCGCGCCTTGGGTTCTTTGGGGTGATTGACGAGCGGATGGATATTGAATTGCTAGCTGGTATTGCCGATGCGCGTCCTGACTGGCATTTGGTGATGATTGGACCAGTTGTGAAAATTGATCCGGCAATTTTGCCACAGAGAAAAAATATTCATTATCTCGGTGGTAAAGATTATCAAGATTTACCTGCATATTTGGCAGGATGGGACTTAGCAATGCTTCCATTTGCGCGTAACGAGTCAACGCGCTTTATTAGCCCAACAAAAACCCCAGAGTATCTTGCTGCAGGTAAGCCTGTGGTGTCTACCTCAATTGCAGATGTCGTGCGTCCCTACGGAGACTTGAAGCTGGTACGAATT
Organism: Nostocales cyanobacterium HT-58-2; assembly: GCA_002163975.1. Classification (GTDB taxonomy): domain Bacteria; phylum Cyanobacteriota; class Cyanobacteriia; order Cyanobacteriales; family Nostocaceae; genus HT-58-2. Next base: position 3,392,220 of record CP019636.1, read on the forward strand.
GCAGACACGGTTTGTGAGTTCGTCGCTGCTGCCCAAAAGGCAATGCAAGAGGACACTCCAGTATCAGAATGGTTGGGTCGGGTGGATGCCTTTTTGGAGCAAATTTCTTGGGATCGGACTTGGGGATCAATGATGCAATTGATAGAGTCTGCCATTGCTGCTCAAAAGCATGACAACAAATTGAACTTAAATCAAGCTATTACTGGTAAACAAGGACCAAGCATCATTAGCACAGACAAAGAGCCAGTATTTGATTATTTGATTGTCGGTGCGGGGTTCTCTGGAAGCGTCATCGCGGAACGGTTGGCAAGTCAGGCTGGCAAGAAAGTGCTGGTTGTGGACAAGCGATCGCACATCGGCGGCAATGCTCATGATTATTACGACGATCATGGCATCCTCGTACACAAATACGGTCCCCACATCTTTCACACCAACTCCCGCGAAGTTTTTCAGTACCTTTCGCAATTCACTCAATGGCGGGCTTACGAACATCGAGTCCTCGCTAGCGTAGACGGGCAACTTGTTCCGATCCCCATCAATCTGGATACTATCAACAAGCTTTATGGATTGGACCTCAATTCATTTGAGGTGGAGAATTTCTTGAAGTCAGTTGCAGAACCGAGAGAATACATCCGTACCTCAGAGGATGTGGTGGTGAGCAAAGTTGGTCGAGAACTGTATGAAAAGTTTTTCCGGAACTACACTCGCAAACAATGGGGACTCGATCCATCAGAACTCGACAAATCGGTAATCGCCCGCATCCCTACCCGCACCAACCGCGATGATCGATATTTCACAGATACTTACCAAGCGATGCCGCTACACGGCTTCACACGGATGTTTGAGACAATGTTGGCACATCCCAACATCAAGGTGATGCTCAATACTGATTACCGTGAAATTGAGAAAGCAATACCTTGCCGCGAAATGGTTTACACAGGACCCGTTGATGAGTTCTTTGATTATCGCTACGGCAAACTACCGTATCGTTCACTCGATTTCAAGCACGAAACGCATAACACTGAGGTGTTTCAATCAGCGCCAGTCATCAACTATCCGAACGAACACCTTTACACCCGCGTCACAGAGTTTAAGTACTTAACTGGACAGGAACACCACAAAACTAGCATTGTTTACGAGTTTCCTAAGGCAGAGGGAGATCCCTATTACCCTGTACCACGTCCGGAAAATCAGGAAATTTACAAGCAATACAAGGCACTGGCTGATGCCATGCTGGATGTTTATTTTGTAGGAAGATTAGCAACCTACAAGTATTACAACATGGATCAATGTGTTGCTCAGGCTCTCACAGTCTATCAGCAGATTACTAGCAAGCAGAAATTAGCAAAGATTTGACCAACAAAATCACTTGGCGGTTGAGGCATTTTTGCACAACGAGGTTGTATAAGCTAACCCATGTCCCGATTAATTTGCTGTTCGCAGCAATTTGGAGGAATTATGAACAAGAAATTCAAGATTTTAGCTTCAGTGTTTGCAGCCATCCTATTTCTAAGTGCTTGTAGTGGAGATAATGGTAGAACTGGCACAGGTGGTACGGGTACAAGTCCAACCACTTCTCCAACGACTTCCCCGTAACAATCGAGAGAAGCCTGAATTGATATCAAACACAGCAGCGATTTTATGGTATGTATGTAGGATCGATAGCGCTCCCACTGCTAGAGGTGTGGGCTGGAGTGGAGTGTACAGTTAATCGTGTGGGTGATGAGTATTTTGACCAGTTGGAACGCAACGGTCACGCCACGCGGTTGGATGACCTAGACTTATTCGCTCAACTTGGGATAAAGGCGATCCGGTACCCAGTGCTATGGGAGCGGATCGCGCCCAATGGGTTGGAAAATGCTGACTGGTCTTGGGCAGATGAGCGACTAGGGCGATTGCGCGAACTCGGCATCAATCCGATTGTGGGATTAGTGCATCATGGTAGCGGACCACGTGACACCAGCTTGGTAGATCCCGAATTTCCAGAAAAACTAGCTTTGTATGCCCGTGCGGTTGCCCAGCGCTATCCTTGGGTAACGCATTACACACCAGTAAACGAGCCACTAACAACGGCGCGATTCAGTGGAATGTACGGTCACTGGTATCCTCACGGGCGAGATGGGTTAACTTTCGGTCGTGCTTTGTTGGGTCAGTGCCGTGGGGTTGCCCTTTCGATGAAGGCAATCCGGGAGGTCAATCCCAACGCCCAACTGGTGCAAACCGACGATTTGGGTAAGATTTACAGTACGCCAAAACTGGCATATCAAGCAGAATTTGAGAACGAGCGTCGGTGGTTGAGCTTTGATTTATTGTGCGGTCGAATAACCCCGACTCATCCCATGTGGGAATACCTACACAAGTGTGGCATTAGTGATGCTGAACTTGAATGGTTTCTAGAAAATCCCTGTTCGCCAGACATCATCGGGATTAACCACTATCTGACGAGCGATCGCTTTTTGGATGAGCATCTAGAAAACTATCCAACTTGGCATCATGGAGGTAATGAAAAGCATAGGTACGCAGATGTAGAAGCAGTGCGGGTGCGTGCTGAGGGTATCGCAGGACACCACTTTTTGCTTAAAGAAGCATGGGAACGTTACGGTCTGCCCCTTGCTGTTACTGAAGCTTACCTGCACTGCACCCGAGAGGAGCAGCTGCGCTGGCTTTATGAAGTCTGGAAGGCAGCACTGCAATTACGAGATGAGGGTGTAGATGTTCGTGCTGTTACTGCTTGGTCGCTCCTGGGCACCTACGATTGGAATAGCTTAGTGACTCGCTCGGTCGGCTACTACGAGTCAGGAGTGTTTGACTTACGCTCGCCACGTCCGCGACCGACAGCAATTGCCAAAATGATACGCCATCTGGCTGCTGGGCACGAACCAAAACACCCACTACTTGAGACACCTGGATGGTGGCATCGCCAAGAGCGGTTATTATATCCATCGGTGAGTTGCGGTGGGCAGGTCGGGGGAGAAAAGACTTCCCCCACTTCAGCATCTCCCCTAGCTATCGTGGGTGCGACAGGAACCTTGGGAAGCGCTTTTGCTCGTTTGTGTGAACTGCGAGGGATTTCATACCACTTGCTGTCACGCCAAGACATGGACATTCTTGATTCTGCTTCGGTGGATGCGGTTCTCGCTGAGTTAAAACCGTGGGCGGTTGTAAATGCTGCTGGATATGTACGAGTGGACGATGCGGAACGCGAACCCCATGTTTGCCTGCAGGTAAACGTTGAGGGACCAGCAATTTTAGCTGCTGCTTGCGCTCAGCATAACGTGAGGCTGCTAACTTTCTCGTCAGATTTAGTATTTGACGGTACTGTGTCCAACCCTTATGTCGAAAGTCATGCTGTTGCCCCTCTCAATGTGTATGGGTGCAGTAAAGCTTTGGCAGAAAAACTGGTATTGAAGCTTAATCCCGCATCGCTAATCATTCGCACCAGTGCATTTTTTGGTCCTTGGGATGATTACAATTTTGTGACTATTGCCCTGCGTCAGCTCAGTGCTGGGAATACTTTTGTTGCTGCCAAGGATGGCATTGTTTCACCTACTTATGTGCCAGATCTTGTCCATGCTAGCCTCGATTTGTTAATTGACGGCGAGTGCGGTTTGTGGCATCTGAGTAACAAAGGTGAGATCGCATGGGCTGACTTAGCACGACTTGCGGCGAAAAAAGCAGGCGTGAGCGTCAGCAATTTGATTGCTCTTCCTACGCGGGAACTTGGTTTAATTGCTAAGCGACCAACCTACACCGTTCTTGGTAGCAATCGGGGCGAGTTGATGCCGTACCTTGACAGTGCAATTGAGCGCTATTTCGATGAGCATCAATCATTTTAGGGATAAAGGGTGTAGGGAGAAAATAATTCACCTACACCTCTATTCCTACCCCCTTAGTGAATGACTTATTTTTTCTAGTTAATTATGTAAATTATGTCAACCATTTTAGTTACAGGAAAAGCAGGATATATTGGCTCCCATGCTGTATTAGCCCTCAAGAATGCAGGTTATGAGGTCATTGTTCTTGATAATTTGTCTAATGGACATCGAGAACTTGTAGAACAGGTTTTGCAGGTAAAGTTGATTGTCGGTGATACGAGCGATGTCTGACGACAAGCCGCTTTGCGTCTACGCGCTCTTTTAGATCACATATTTTCAACACACAATATATCTGCTGTGATGCATTTTGCTGCTTACATTGCAGTGGGTGAATCTGTTGTTAACCCAGCCAAATATTACCACAATAACGTCCTAGGCACCCTAACACTTCTAGAAGCGATGCTTGCTGCTTCCATAAACAAGTTCATCTTTTCTTCTACTTGTGCTCTTTATGGTGTGCCCAAGTTTGTGCCGATTACTGAAAACCATCCTCAAGACCCAATTAGCCCTTATGCAACTAGCAAGTGGATGGTAGAGCGAATTTTGTCTGATTTTGATCATGCGTACAATCTCAAGTCTGTCAGTTTCCGCTACTTTAACGCTGCAGGTGCTGACCCAACCGGGTTGCTGGGGGAAGACCACGAACCCGAAACTCACCTCATACCACTGGTGCTACTGGCTGCTTTGGGTAAGCAAGCATCCATTTCTATTTTCGGTACTGATTACCCTACCCGTGATGGTACTTGTATTCGAGATTACATTCATGTAACTGATTTGGCATAAGCACATATTCTGGGTTTGGAGTATTTGCTCAAAGGAGGGGACAGCGAAGTCTTTAATCTAGGAAATGGCAGTGGGTTTTCAGTTAGAGAAGTTATAGAAACAGCAAAAGAAGTGACAGGAAAACAAATTACAATCGTGGAGTGTTACAGGAGAGTTGGCGATCCGCCTATTTTAGTCGGCAGCAGCAATAAAGCAAGTCAAGTTTTGGGTTGGCATCTCCAATACCCAAATATTAAGGAAATTATCTCCCACGCCTGGCAGTGGCATCAGCGACGCCACAGGTAGTCTAAAATTCACGTATTAATTAACACAGTCATTTGTCATTGAATTTCCAACTTTAGGAGGCATTTTGATTTAACCTTCTACTAGCCCCTGAAATCTCATTGGGGCTTTTCATTTGCCAACTGCCACTCTCCTCCTCTCCTAATAACCCTATCAATCCATCTTCTCAGTCAAAAATCGCTTGCAGGAACTAAAATTTGTCCGGTGTAACCTGCTTGGTTGTATTGTTCAAGGACGTTAGTTGCAATATCTCTTGCCTGACCCGCTGCCACCAAAGCAACGCTCGCCCCGCCAAAACCTGCACCTGTGAGCCTTGCGCCAAACACTCCTTCTGTTTTTTGTAATATCTCTACCAATGCATTCAATGCTGGTACAGAAACTTCATAATCATCTCGTAAGCTGGCGTGAGAAGCGTTCATCAATTCGCCAAAGCGTTGTAGAGAGGCTTCATCAAACCTCTCTATAATTTGCAAAGCCTCTAAGACGCGGTTATTTTCTGTAACTACATGATGGGCGCGACGCCGCAACAGTTCGGGTAAGTCTTCTAAAGCCTCAGGTTTGTTAATGTCTCGCAGTGCCTTCACCCCCAATAACCGCGTCGCCTCGTCACACTCGGCACGCCGCTGATTATATCCACTACTTGCGAGAGTCCGAGGAACACCACTATCTATCACGACAATCTCCGCTCCATTTGGAAAAGGTATAACTTGGCGTTCTAGAGTACGGGTATCTAAAAATAAGATATGCTCAGTGTCAGCGAGGCTAGAAGCCATTTGATCCATAATGCCGCATTGTACGCCAGCATAGTGAATTTCTGCTTGTTGTGCAAGTTGGGCGATTTCAACATCATTGATAGGGAGGTTAAAGAGTTGACGCATCGCCCTAAGTGTTGCTACTTCCAAAGCCGCACTACTCGACAAACCAGAACCCATAGGAACCGTCGATTTGACGTAGAAATTCAATGATGGTATCGCGTGTCCTCTTTTTGCCAAAACCTGGATACATCCAAAGATATAACTTGCGAATCCGGATGGCGTATGATTGCTTTCTAAGATGCTCACTCTCTCGTCTAAATCTTCAGAGTACAAGTGGTGTCCATTAGTACTAAAACCTAGCTGTACCATGGTACGTTGGGGAATCGCAGTTGGGAGAACAAAGCCATCATTATAATCAGTATGTTCACCAAGTAGGTTTACCCTTCCTGGTGCACTGGCTTCGGTTTCAGGTAGTTGAGAAAATATTTGTTGAAAATTCATAGTTATTTTGTAATAGTAAAACACTTAAATATTGCACATTTGACAATGGTTTCTAGGAAATTTTTGAAAATAGCAAATTAAAATTAAAGTTCATTTTCATATAGTTTATACCGAGTTGCGTTCATAGGTGTCACCTCACCCCCGCCCCTCTCCTTGCTAAGGAGAGGGGTGCCCGGAGGGCGGGGTGAGGTTTTTGAATGCAACTTAGTATTAATACTTCGACTGATGCGATAAATTCTAAATCGTTCATACACAAAAGGCAAAAAGATCCCCTGCTAACTAGAGGGGTTAGACAGCAGGAGACGGGTGGAATGTTGATGTATTTCAAATTTTTAGTTTTAGCGAAACTTTTGTTAATGGTTACTACCAATAGACAGATAAAATATTAAGCTATTCTGTAAACAGATATACTTTGGAAAGCAAAATATGACGTTGCCTTTGCTTGAAAGAATGTTGTGAAGAAGAATTCACAAAACAGTATTTAGGAAAATACGACATACTGAAGTCAGAAAAAGACCCCCGATCTGATCGGAGGTTCACTCTACGCTAAAGACGGTTGAGATATGTAACCTAGTGCTGCTTTCGTATTTTCGACTAAGGCAAATAGTTGTGCTCCACCCAAAAGAGATAAATCTTAAATATGTGAGAGCGTATACACTACTAGGAGCGAGCGCTCACAGTCTAATACGGTGCAGTTTACTTAGGCGTCAGCGAAGAAGAGAGCACCAAGCAAGGGAGAAAAGAGTTAATGAACATTAATTCTTCTCTCCCTCTCGGGTGCTCGCAAGCAAAGCAGACTCCCTGCCTCTTCCCCGTTAAGCGTTCCCGTCCCGAAGGGGTAAGCTTACAACTGGACTGGCGTTTGAATATTTACTACTACAGCCTGTAACTCCTTCGCTTTCTCCTCAGGCAAAGCATCATTTGCAAACATTCCTGCTGCAAGTTCTGTTCCCGCCAGATACTTAAGCCGATCGCTCGTCCGATACGGTGGATAGAATTCGGCGTGTAAATGAGCTTCAGGATGCGGTTCACCGTCAGTTGGTGCACCAAACCAAGCCATTAAGTAAGGAAACGGGCGACTCCACAAACCGTCATACTTGAGAGTCACAGTCTTTAATGCCTTGGCAAGTCCTCTGCGTTGCTCTGAGGTTAGGTCCATGAACGTAGCAACAGGCTCAATTGGAGCAATCCAGACTTCATACGGGTAACGAGCGCACACCGGGACGAATGCGATCGCGTACTCATCTTGATAAAGAATGCGCTGTTTTGCGTCAATCTCCTTTTGGATCAAATCTTCTAGTAACCCGCGTTGGTGTTGCTGGTAAAATTGCCGCTGTTGCTCCAACATCTGTGCTGGAACGGGCGGGATAAAAGGATAAGCGTAAATTTGCCCATGAGGATGGTGCAAAGTTACGCCCACCTCCACCCCCTTGTTTTCAAACGGTAGCACGTACTGAATTTGAGGATTGGCTCCGAGTACGCGAGTGCGATCGCCCCACACTTGCAACAGCAAATCCAGGTGATCCAGTTCCAACGAACCAAGGGAGGCATTAGGGTCTTGGGTAAAAACCACAACCTCGCATGCTCCATTAGAAGGCAAGGTTTCCACAATGGTTGTTGGGGGGTCATGTGCACTCACCGTCATCGACGGAAAGCGGTTATCAAATACTGCCACGTCATACTTTCCTTGGGGCAGTTCCGTAGGAAACTGCGGGTTGCTGGTCGGTGCAAGGGGGTTATACTCTGGGGGAGGCATGAAAGTCCGCCCTTGACGGTGACTCGCGTAAGCTACCCATTCGCCCCGTAAGGGATGCCAGCGCAGATGCGGATTTGCTTGCACTGGGTCATTACTAGGACTAGTGGCTGTGATGTTCTCAGCTATAGGATATCGGCTGTATAAAGTCAGTTGACGACCATCCGGTTTTAACAGTGCGTGGGAGTACATAATCCTTCTCCTGAAAGAGTTGCTGCTCGAATCGCCTGCAACGGAATTTTCGGCGTGCGATCGGCGTACAACAACCCGTTAGCTTCTTGGAACGTATCCGTCAACTGCGTGTAACAAAATCCGCTGAACATCTCAATATTATTGATAGTTTCCAGCAGCGCAGCGTATTTCATTTGTAGCTCAGAGATATTCCAGCAGCGCTCATATCCCCAAACTTTGTTGGCATCAGGCTTGTTCTCAGGGGCATAGGCGATACCACCAAACTCGGTCAGCATCACTGGCTGTCCCTGATGAGGATAGTTGTCCAGCGTCAGGATGCGCCCTCCAGGACGCTTACGATCAAATAAATCTGAGAGCTTGACTTCCGGTCCATAACGATGAGCCAAGTGCAGCGGATTGGTGTCGTAGTCATGGATAGCGAGAATGTCAGTATCTGTACTTTCCCAGCCATCGTTGCCAATTACTGGGCGAGTCGGATCGAGCGTCTTGGTCAAGTGATACATTGCTAAAACGTAGTTCCGGTGAGCCTGCGTCTCGACCAAATTCGGAACTCCCCAAGATTCATTGAAGGGTACCCAAGCCACAATACACGGGTGGTTGGCATCACGCTTGATGACTTCAGTCCACTCATGCGTCATTCGCTCTACCGCTTTATTTGTGAATCGGTAAGCACTGGGCATCTCCTCCCATACTAACAATCCCAGCACGTCTGCCCAATATAAAAAGCGCGGGTCTTCAATTTTTTGGTGCTTGCGTACACCGTTAAAGCCCATTGCTTTAGCGAGTTCCACATCGCGCCGCAATGCCTCATCATCAGGTGCTGTCATGAGACTATCTTCCCAGTAGCCTTGGTCAAGCACCAACCGCAAATAGTAGGGACGACCGTTCAGCATAAAGCGATCGCGCTGTATGCTGACTGTCCGCATTGCGGTGTAAGTTTTCACTTTATCTAGGAGTTCGTCTTTATACCAAAGTTCTATATCAGCATTAATGAGTGTCGGCTTTTCCGGGCTCCATAGTAATTCATTGCGGTAGTCGTCGATGCCAGGATCAGCAAGGGCAAGGCGGCGGTTAACCTCCCCGTTGAACACTTCATAGGTATCGTTGACCAGCACGCGATGGCGCTCTGCGCCCGCTTCGCGATCGCCAACGCTGAGTTTCACCTTTATTTGTATACCTGAAGCAGGCACATCACCCGCCAGCGCAGCGTAACAACCAATTTCCCACCGCTCGAAGTCGGGAGTCCAGCGGATGTGATCGATATAAGTTTTACCCACGCGCTCAACCCAGACTGTTTGCCAAATCCCGGTTGTGCGAGGATACCAAATACTGTGAGGTTCCAGCTGCCAATCCTGCTTACCCCGAGGCTTGGCAAGATCCTGAGGATCATCCTGCGCCCACACTGTCACTTTCGTTATCCCACTGTCATTTAAGACATGGGTAATATCGAGGGTGAAAGGGGTATGTCCGCCTTCATGCTCAGCTATGTATTGATCGTTCACCCATACACGAGCGCGATAGTCTACAGCCCCGAAGTGCAGTAGCAATCTGCCCTCCCCTGGTGGCGTTTCAAATTCCCGTTCATACCAGCAATTGGAGTGAAATCCTGTGTCACCAATACCACTTTTGGTAGATTCAGGAGCAAACGGAACTTCTATATGATGAGTCCATTGGCTCAGATCTTTGGGCTGAACGCATTTACCTTGGTCATCAAATGCGAACTTCCACAGACCATTTAGACTTTGCCAATCTGTTCGAGAAGCATCTTTGCAGGAGATTCGCTGAAACTGCGGACGCGGGTATGCTGTTTCTTTCAAGCCGAAACTTGTATTGCTCTCGGCATTAGAAGTTAGTTTGACTTCACGATTCTCCAACTCTAACAAGTCCATCGCAATCTCTTCCTAACCCTTCTACAAAATAAATTTATAAAAACTTGCCTTCCAAACATTTCCAGAATTGTCGGTAGGATTATCTAATTCCTGTCACTGACCTCAAACACAACTGTCCCTAAGTAACAAATACTTAAGGGTAGGCTTCATAGCAAGCAAACAACCCCAAGCCCTCAAGGCTTTTGGGGGTGGAAAATTAGTATTCGCTTCCGGCTCGTGACATTATGGCATACCTTGGCAGATGTTTAGCGGGATTGGCTAAAAAATCAGATTAAATTTTTGGTACCCCATATCAAACATATCCTTATATCTACTATTTTAGAACCGGATTTGTTTCACTAATTTTTTAGATTGAAATTTATTATAAAACTATTTTATAAAAAGCAATAACAAGCAATTGCCACCAAAATAGCTGGAGAGCATTTTTTATGCGTTAAAATACAAAAAAATGAGCATTGTTTTCGTTAATATTGTCTCAATTTCAGGGTTTTCTTGACCAAAAATATGGGATACAAGCCTCGCCCTGGAAGGGCGACTTTTGATACAATAGAACAACTCGCTACACAGGCAGAGTCTCGCGCTGCGGCGGAGGAACCTGTCTCGCAATGGGCGTAGTTTCCTGAGAAAGTTTTGGCTCCTGGGGAGCAAAAGGAATTTTCTCTATTCATACAGCGGTGGGGCGCATCGCAGTGAATTTTGGTGAGGGTAAAGTCGCCGGACTCCCATTGATCCAAGAATCCCCGTCCTGAGGTCCGGGGAGGCGTCAAAAGAGTAAGATATGTTAGGCAGATAGTCTTAGCTTCTTTTCAGCAACAACATGACTTAATGTGTTGTAACGCACCATATTGGATCGGTGCGTTACAACACATTAACTACTCTGACTACTCAGATAACTGCTGAACTGTTGAAGGTGGCTTTTGATCCAACTAGCACCCTTAGCTATGCATTCAGGACAAATATCGCCGAAGCCATCGCCTTGGTCACTGCATATAATTAATCTCGCTTCCCTTGTCTCAAATGGTTTATTGCATATTAAGCACATTTGGTTATTTTTTAAGGTGTTACATTCAATTTGGAATTGCATAGTTTCTTCTCCTAAAATATAAAAAATGTAATAAAATTGTGAAAATAAAAATATGTTTCATTTATTTATATATTTCTAAAATATAAATTTAGTCTGATAAAGTAAACTTCTACCTAATGAATGGAATAATTGTAAATTTTGTTTGTAATTAAGAAAACAAAATACTGTTAATATAACTAAACAATGTTCCTAATCAAGGAGAAGATATAGATATAGAACAGCCAATCTATGCGTTTGGAAAACACATTTTTTATATTCAAAATAATTTGAAGGCATTAAAGATAGATAATATTTCTGCTATGTCATCATCCAAAAGCAGTTAGTTAATACAATTATGACCTTTGGAAGATAAACTCAGATCTTGCATCTAACAGGGTAAACACGTAAAAAGTAAATAAAGAGTGTAAAATACTATAGTAGTTGACAATGCTTTTCACACTAGTTAACATCTTTATTTTTTCATAGCATAATTATAGCGACAACCGCGTCCAAAGCAGGATTCGCGATGATAGCCGCTGGAATAGCAACAAACAATTTAACAATTAGAAAAATGTGCTTTCAGCTTGCTTAATTTTTGTGAACTGTTTATCTTTTTAGAAGTTCCATCAGCACCAGCCCAATGTTTGACTGATTTGCACTGCCAATTTCAAAGGACGGAAAGGTTTGGCAAAGACAGCAGCTACATCTAACTCAGTAAAACTCTTTTGATCTGACTCCTGGACTTTGGCAGTGAGTAAAATTACTGGAATTAACTTAGTGACGGGGTTAGCTTTCAGTTGTTGTAGGGTGGCGCGCCCATCCATATCAGGCATCATCATATCTAGTAAGATGACATCAAGTTGAGAGTTGGCAGCAACATTCAACGCTTCTCGACCAGAACAAGCAGTTAACACATTCCAACCTGCACCCATTTCTAATCCCAATTTTGCGATCGCCTGCACATCTTCTTCATCATCAACAATCAAGATAGTTCTGCTCATAGTGTCACCCTTGTATGATTATGTGATGCTGATTAGCTTAATTAGTCTTGAGCTATTCTAGAATGTAATCGGGGAAAATTGGGGGAGAATAGACCAGTTAGAAACAGCTATTTAGAGCTTGGCAGAGGTAACAGTACATAAAACGTACTACCTTCACCTAAAACGCTCTGAACCCAGATTTTTCCGTTATGTTGCTGCACAATATTGCGGCAAATAGCAAGTCCTAAACCTGTTCCTCCTTTATTGCGAGAATCAGATGCATCTACCTGTTGAAAGCGCTCGAAGATTATTTGTAATTTATCTTCAGGAATTCCTCGCCCTTGATCTTGGATAGTAATCAAAAGGTAGTTTGGTGATGAGCTATCTTTTATGAGGGAATGCTGATTTTCTTCACACTCAACGCTTCGATCTTCTGAGAGTGTGGCACTAATCGACACGGTATCTCCTGGTTCAGAAAACTTAATCGCGTTGCTTAGTAAATTGGTCAAAGTTTGTAGCAGGCGATCAGGATCTGCCCAAAGTTCAATTGCCAAAGGATTAACAATCAGTTTGACTTGTAATTTATCTGCCATTGCCTGCATCGCCTCCGTTGCCGTGATTAACAGTTCAGCAACGTTGCACTTGGCTTTCCGCATGAAAATTTTGCCCGATTTCATCCGCTCTAAATCGAGAATATCGTTCACCAAACGAATGAGACGTTCAGTATTAGTGGTAGCAATATTGAGAACTTTTTGCCCTTGTGCGCTTAGCGTTCCCAATTGTCCTGCACCCAACAAATCTAATGCACCCATTGTGGAAGTTAAAGGTGTACGCAACTCATGACTAACTAAAGAGATAAACTCGTTTTCTAGGCGCTTGCGTTCGGTGATGTCATTGGCGATTAATAAAGCGCATGGTACTCCAGCTAGGTCAATCATTTCGATGGATAGTAGGATAGTCTTGGCTTCAGAAGACTTGGTAGAAAATTCAAATTCCAGATTGTACAGCGATCCACTATTAGGTAAACATCGAATTATTTGGGCGATCGCTACTGTATCTTTACCCAAATCAAGTTTTGTAACGGTGTGTCCAATCACTTCCTCTTGGGAATAGCCACTCATTTTCAAAAAACTGGGATTGATATCAATAAAACGAGCTTCCGAAACTGTGGCGATCGCGATCGGATTGGGACTGGAACGAAAAACTTTCGCAAACTTCTCTTCGGCTTTGGTGCGATCATGAATTTCCTGCTGCAACCGCTCATTTTGCGCTTGGAGTTGTTTTTGCAGTTGACAAATTGTCAAGTGATTTTCAATTCGTGCTAAAACCTCTTCTAGTTGAAAAGGCTTAGTGATATAGTCCACACCGCCAACTGCAAACGCTTTTACTTTGTCTAGCACATCACCCAAAGCACTGATAAAAATTACCGGAATTTCGCGAGTGCGATCATTTACCTTTAATTGTTGGCAAACTTCATAACCATTCATCTCTGGCATATTTACATCCAGCAAAATCAAGTCTGGGGGAACTGCATTGGCTCCCCGCAATCCTGTAGAACCTTTAGTCACACTGCGAACTTTATATCCCTGTTCTGTCAGCATGGCAGAGAGAAGGTTTAGGTTTTCTGGTGTATCATCAATTACCAAAATGTCTGCTTTAGGTGAGGGTAGTGACTGGTTAGGCATTACAATATCAACTTGATCTAGAAGAAAGTACTAAATTATTTATAGAAATTTTAACGTTATACCAATTCTCTGTGTGTCTGTCTACAATAATTGCCACCTGCAATCCTTCTTAGATAAGGTTTTGAGTAACATATATTTCTGTGCAATCTCATATGGAATTGGTATTAGTTCAATTGCTTAATAATCATTTACAAATTATTTGTCAATGACCTAATTATCTCCCCTATTTCTCCCCGATTAATTACTAATCTTAAAAACATCAAATCAAGTTTGTGGTTCACCTTACAAAATCACACAACTAGGAGTTACCAATATGCAAAACTTAACCATGCACAAGCCAACTGTTGTAGCACCAGGAGAAGGTAAGAAATTCTCAGTTTTAGGTGGACAATTCACAACCAAAGCAACCGGGGAAACCAGCAATGGAGCTTGGACAGTTTATGAAATAGAAGATATAGAGAATAATGGTCCACCTCTACACGCTCACCCTTGGGAAGAAGCATTCTATATTCTCGAAGGAGAATTAGAATTACAAGTTGGTACAGAAACAATTGTGGCAACACCAGGATTTTTCGTTAATATTCCTGAGAATACTGTTCACGCCTTCAGGATTCGTTCTGCTGTTGCTAAATTTTTAGTTTTAATTGCGCCTGAAAAAGCAAAAGATTTTTATGAAAAAATAGGCAGTGTAGCAAATAATTTACCAGTAGACATGGAAAAAATACAGCCTGTCTTGGATGAGTATGGATTGCGATTTGTGTAAAGTATAAAAGAGAAAATCATGACTCTTTTATGCTGTTTATCAATTGGGCTGCTATTTCAATAAAATAACAAGCGGATGGTTTTTATTCATTGAAAAAATAGAAATTATCCGCTATGTTTTTATGTATTTTATTTACAAGCATTTGCATAAACAGATGAGAAATTTACAGGGATATTTTATTTTCGCCCAGTCCGCCAAGAATTTTAAGTCTTGGCTTAGAGCTACTTTTGTTCGATAAAGTAAATCAGAGGTGCAGTATCTAAACCAATGACTTGACCTTGTAGTTGAATCAGCCATTCCATGAAGCACGTTCCTGGTTAACGTACTCTTGAGCATCAAGCCCTTGCCAAGTTTCTTTTCCTAAACCCTCTAGCTCCATAATGCTACGCTTGGGCTTTATAATAATTCGGTGACGAACCATTGCAGCTAACTCTTCTAACAAACGAAGTTGTTCGTCTGGGGTCAGATTTTCAACTTGACGGCGGATATCTTGATAAGTAGCCATATTCCTTATTCAATGTCTCTACCGCCAATCATGCCACATTGCTCACAGATCCAACGCTTTCTCCTGCTTAAGAGCTGCTTAAGAGTCCGACAAATAACGTCACAATAGTTGAAGACTGAACTTTAACAGATCAATTTGAAGTACAGACTCTTAACAAATCTATGCGATGGCACAGAGTACCCGCCAGAGGCGATGCTCCAGAGGAGCCGCCCAAAGGGCGATCGCATGGTTGAACTACTCAAATAGAAAGACATCTCCAATGCGAAAATAAGTATTTTCTTTTCAGGTGAGGCGATCGCCCAATGAAATGGAATATACCTCTGGCATTGCTTCCTGTACGAGAGAACTTTGTTAGTTATTCTTGCATATTGTCTCGACGAAGCCGATTTTAGCTAAATTGAGTTTTTGAGCCTACGCTGGCTCTTGTAAAATTAATTCTTGTTTATTGTAAAGAGTGCGTAGACGCGTAGCGGCTTGTCGGAGACATTACTTCACCCGCCGCAGATAACCTTGAACTCCAACAGATCACCTCTCCGCAGTCGGTGTGCATTAGGGTTATTATGCTTTGGGCTATTGCTGTACACTACTTGCCCCGCACAGGAAAGTAAACTAGAAAAAATGAGATAATTCCTAGCACTGTTCCGATAGTACTTACAACTTGTATAAAGATACTACTAAAACCGAAAACGAAAGTTGCTGCAAGCGTTACACCTACAAATAGAACAGTTCCAATTATTGAAACTAATAGAGGAGTTGTCTTTATCAAAATTGATTTTCTACTCTGTTCAAATATTTCTGTCTCAACTAAGTTTACATATTTGTACCTCTTCTTCTTAGCCAAATCATAGATAAGTATTTCCCAAGGCTTTTCATAGTCGGGAGTAAAAAGCAACTCGAATGTGTAAAGATTTTCAATATTTTCAAGCAAAGAACATGCAAAAATGTCACCTATATAAACTTTGGAAACTGATGTGACATCAATGATCACATCTTTCCTCCTACTAAGAGCAGATATATAGCTTCTCAACTTTGAGTATTCAATTCTATCTACTGACCAAGAAATATTATCTGTTAAGCAAAAGGCGTATTTTGCCTTCATTTCTGCAAACTCATCAATGTTATATATAGTATCTAATTGAATTACTTTATCTCTTAACTTTCCAACATAATATTTATAAATTCCTATCGAGAGATTCTGGAGCAAATTATACACATTTGCTTGCAATAAATTTAGTTGAACTTGCTCCACTCGGTTATCTTCAACTTGAATAAAAATTATTCTTCTCGTACCTTGTTCGATACGATGCACGATTGGGTTGAGATACTGATCTGGTCTGTCAGTTGTGACGAATATATATAAGTCTTTCAAGCTTGATTGCCTCCAAAAGCTATAACACGTCCCTTACCTGAAACTTTTGCTGTTCTTAGAGAGATTAATGCTTCAACTGATGTTCTTCCAACACCAAATGACATTGTTTTTCCAGTTTTCTTTAGAAAATATTCAGAATAAGAAGTCAAAACATCTGTAATTTTCAGGTCGTCTGAAACAATAAAACATATATCATCGCCAGCAACATATACTAATGAAGCCTTAATTTGACTCTTTGCCAGAGTCGCTATATCTTCAAGAGCTGATTTTACTTGAAATGAAAATTTGCTTGCTTCTTCGAGATTTCCTGAGAGTAAGTGGAAGTCAATAACATCGCCAATATTATCGCCATCGCCAACACAAACTAGTAAGTTATCAGACATACTCTCTCCTGGACTTCCACAGATAAGCCTCAAGCACCAGCTTAATTGATAACTAGGTGGCTGTTCAGATCTTGAGTGCTGATAGACAGGTTTCAAGAACCGCCCTCACCGAAGACTTAGAAGCATAACTATTTATTATGCGTAACCTTTTGCTCTATCACACTAAGCGATTTAGATAGAGAAAGAATTACAGGAATTTTGCTCATAATGCTAATAAAATTTATTTATATTTTAACGTCCCAATATTATCAAATATTATATAGAGGTTTTCCGTATAACTATTTAATTTAGGGTGAACATCAAGAAATTTTCTGAATATTATCTTTTTTCGGACAATAGGTGGAAAAATTGGTATATTCATTACTTTTGTACATAATAACAGGCTGTTTGGTATATTCATCGCTATTATCCAGAAATTTCTGCATAACATCTAAATTAGAACTATTAGTCTCAAAATTCAGGTTTAGGTTCTGATTTTGTCCGTGCAGTCGATGCTGCACAGTATGGGTGAATGATCTAACCTATGTTTAAGCTGTAACATTCCGCTCTATTATCCTTATGTGAGTATGACTTGATACCCGTAAAGACTGAGGATAATGATGGTTCTGCACCAGAACTAAAGCCGCAATCGCAAGCAAAAAATAACCAAAACTTTTCTGAAGGAAGTCTTTGAGCCGGAACAAACTGATTTTTGCCTCTCCCTAATGAATATGTAGTTTTGATGTAGTTAAATATTCCTCTTCCTACTGAATATGTAATTTTGATGTAGTTAAATATTCCAATGATGCACTAACGGTAGAATTTCTATACCAAGTTGTTATTCCTATCTATCGTCGGAGGCATCAAGGAGTTGGTGATGAGCGCACAACAGCTAGAGCAGGTGAAGCAATTGCAAGTTACCCTCACCAAAATGGAGGTAACGCTAAATGCGATCGCTGATGCTGTAGTCTGGGTGGGGCAAGACCGACGCATTCAATGGTGCAATTCTAACTTTGAGTCTCTGGTTAACCAACTCCACGGCACTGTCTGTGGCTTGCAGTTACCTGACTTACTACCTTTAACACAAGCAGGAAAACCAGTTGCTGAAAAATCCTATCCTGATGTGCGCATACTTAATGGGGAATACGCAACAACAAATTATCAGTTACCACAAGATGAACGTACCCTGATATTAGAAATCTCTGGGAACTGCACCAGAGTGACTGATGAAAAATTTGCTGTACTGGTGATTCGAGATATTACGAAGGCTCAACAAACTCAAGAATCTCTGCAAGAGATTGAAGAGCAGTTGCAGACATTAATTAACGCTACACCCGATATTATTTGTTTAAAAGACGGCGAGGGAAAATGGTTGCTGTCAAACCAGGCTAACCTGGAATTTTTAGAACTACAAGGCGTTGATTATCAAGGCAAAACTGACGCAGAATTGGCGCAATTCAGCAATTTTTATCATGATGTCTTGCTCAATTGCCACAAAACAGATGAGCAAGCTTGGGAATTGGGATTTGTGCATCGCGTAGAAGAAATTGTTCCCCGACCGGATGGGACAGTGATTAGTTTAGATATGATTAAAGCTCCCCTATTTCACCAAAATGGTAGACGCAAGGCTCTTGTGGTTTTAGGGCGAGATATTAGCGAACGGCAAGCCGCGCTGCGCGATCGCCAACAAACCCAAATCACTTTAGAAAACTCTTTGTCTTTATTAAGCGCTATCTTTGAATCGATTCAAGATGGCATATTAGCAGTTAATACTTTCAGTAATATCAGTAGTTACAACCAAAAGTTCCTAGAAATGTGGTCAATTCCACCAGAACTTTTGACAGAACCAGATCATTTGAAACGGCTAATGTATCTGGCAAACCAGCTAAAAGACCCCGATGGGTTTTTGCAACGAGTTCAAGAATTATATACCCAGCCAGAGCTAGTGAGTTACGACTTGTTAGAATTGCGAGATGGCAGAGTGTTCGAGCGCTATTCGTGTCCCCAGTGTGTAGGCGAACAGATTATTGGTAGAGTGTGGAGCTTCCGCGACATCACGCAGCGTCAAAGAGCAGAAGAAGCATTACGACAAAGTGAGTTGCAATACCGCAGTATTTTTGAAGCGATCAATGATGGACTATTTATTACTGAGATAGAGACTGAAAAAGTCGCTGAAGTGAATCCAGCTGCTTGCCAAATGCACGGTTACACCCACGAAGAATTTATTGCTCTGCATCCATCAGTCTACATTCACCCAAACTCTCATCGTGTTTTCCATGAGTATCTAGAAAAAACACGAGCAGGCGAGCAATTTTCTGGGGAAGCAGTTGATGTTTGCAAAGATGGCACTTTGATAGATGTGGAAGTTAAAGGAACAACTTGCATTTACAACGGTAAGCCACACGTCTTAGCTATAGTGCGAGATATTACGGCTCGCAAACATACTGAGGAAGCCTTACGCCAAAGCGAAGCACAGTACCGAGATTTAGTGCAAACAGCCAACTGCATCATTCTGCGTTGGGACGGCAACGGTAACATTATATTCTTAAATGATTACGGTCAAAGGCTGTTTGGCTTCGATGTAGATGAGATTATAGGACGCAATGTCATCGGCACAATTGTCCCAGAAACCGAAACTTCTGGGCGCGATTTAGAGGCGTTAATGGTGGATATTTGCCAACATCCAGAAAATTATCTCTTTAACGAAAATGAGAACTTGTGCAAAAATGGCGATCGCGTCTGGATAGTCTGGGCAAATAAGCCCATTTTAGATGAACAAGGAAACTTAATCGAAATTCTTTCAGTAGGCACTGATGCCACAAAACGCAAACGTGTTGAAGAAGCCCTCCAGGAAAGTGAATTAAAGTTCCGCACCATTGTTGAAAATGCCAATGATCTCATATTTGTCCTCAACCTAGACGGAATTTTTACCTATCACTCCCCTAATGTCACCTCAATTATGGGATATAGCTTGGCAGAAATCGAAGGTCACTCTGTGGCGGAGTTTACCAAACCTGAAGATTTGGCAATTAGCGCCGCAGCATTACAAAGGGCGGCGATGGGGGAAAAGCTGACTGGTATTGAAGTGCGACTGCGGCACAAAAACGGTAGCTGGCGATGGTTTAACTTTAACACTTCGACAATCAACACTTCCAATGGCACAGTTGCTATTGCTGGTGTGGGACGCGATATTACAGAACGCAAGCAAGCAGAAGAAGCTTTGCGTTGTAGTGAAATGAAATACCGCAACATCTTTGAAAATTCCCAAGTGGGGATTTTCCGCACCCGCCAAAAAGATGGATTGATTGTGGATGCGAATCAACGCGGTGCTGAGATTTTAGGTTTTGCCTCTGCTGTTGATCTGATTGGTAAGTATTTCACGACTGAATTATATGTCAATCCAGATGACCGCACGCGGATGTTAGCAGAGTTAGAAGAGTACGGAGAAGTACGCAATTTTGAAGTAGCATTGCGTCGCCTCGATGGCTCTGCAGTTTGGGTATTATTGTCAATCCGCTTAAATGTAGAAGAATCCTGTTTAGATTCCGTCTTTACAGATATTAGCGATCGCAAACAGCAAGAACAGGCTTTACGCCTGATTGTTGAGGGTACAGCCGCCAAAACAGGTGATGAATTCTTCAATTCTTGCGTTCGTTATCTTGCCGAGGTATTGCAAGTACACTACGTCCTTGTGACAGAATGTGTTGATCTGGAAAAAAGTAGAGTCCGTACTCTAGCATTCTGGTGTGGCAAGAGAATTGGAGAGAATTTAGAGTACCATCTGCGCGGTACTCCTTGCGAACATACCTTGCAAGGTAGAATATGTCACTATGCTCAAGGACTACAAGCTGCTTTCCCTAATGATCCAGACTTAGCAAGTATGAATGCCGAGAGTTTTTTAGGCGTTCCTCTGCACAATTCATTTGGCGAAATAATCGGACATTTGGCAGTGATAGATATCAAACCGATGAAGCAAGATCCCGGACGGGAACTGATTATGAAAATCTTTGCTGCCCGTGCTGGTGCTGAATTAGAGCGCAAACAAGCAGAAGCTGCTCTACAGCAAAGCGAGTTAAAGTTTCGTACTATCGTAGAAAAAGTCAATGATGTGCTGTTTGTGATTAATGCTGATGGGCTATTTACCTACATTTCCCCTAATATCTTGAATACTACCGGATTTGCTCCGCAGGAAATAGAGGGTAATTCCTTGGCATCCTTTACCCATCCCGAAGATGTGCCAAAATGTATGAATGTTGCCCAAACTGTCCTAGCAACAGGTGAGGGAATTTCGGATATTGAGTTTCGTGGCAGACATCGTAATGGGGGCTGGGTTTGGCAAACTGCTAATATAGTACGCACACAAGACACTCAGGGTAATTTCCAGATTGTGGGGGTAGCTCGTGATATTAGTGATCGCAAACAAGCAGAGGAAGCCTTGCAACTTCGCGCTCAACTAGAAAGTATACTCAGCAGTATTTCCCGCCATTTCATTGATCAACATATAGACACAGCAATTGATTTTACCCTCCAGGCGATCGCTCAATTCATTAATGCTGAACGGTGCGCAATTTTTGAGTTATCTTATGATCCACACGAAGTCTACTTAGTCAATGAGTGGTGTGCTGCTAATATTCAACCATTAATGGGCAATGCCAGAAGGGGCAATCTAGAAATGTTTCCTCTACTTGCGCCAATGCTTGTGGGCAAGAGTTGTGCGCTGCCATGCATTGCTGATTTGCCACCCGATGCTCCTGAGAAAGAATTCTTTGAAAGTCAGTCAATTAAATCTGCACTCGGTGTGCCAATGGCTCATTCTGGTAAAGTCGTTGGGTTTATTGCTGCAGATACTATTAACTATACGAAAAATTGGAACCAACAGGATATTAATCTCCTCAAACTGGTAGGTGAAATCATTGCGATCGGTCGAGCTAGACATCAGGCAGAAGAGGCACTCAGAATTGCCAAAGAAGCTGCCGAAACTGCCAACCGTGCCAAAAGTGCTTTTTTGGCTAACATGAGTCACGAACTCCGTACCCCTCTCAATGCCATCCTGGGTTTTTCCCAGTTAATGGAGCGAGATACCAGCCTCAACTCAAATCAGCGTGAATCTTTGGCTACTATTAACCGTAGTGGCGAACACTTACTCAACCTGATAAATGATGTGTTGGAAATGTCCAAAATAGAAGCTGGACACATTGTTTTCAACCCCGAAGACTTCGATCTCTATTTGCTATTGCAAACATTACAAGAAATGTTCCAGGTACGGACGCAAGCAAAGCATTTGTTTCTCAGGTTTGAAATTGCTCCCGATCTTCCCCGTTATATAAAAACAGACGAGGGCAAACTCCGCCAAGTTCTCATTAACCTCTTGGGTAACGCTGTCAAGTTTACGCAAACAGGAGGAGTAACATTGCGGGCAAGGTTAGGGACTGGAGAGGCTTGTGAAGACATGGGGAATCAAGAGAACACGGGGAATTATTCTCTCTGCGCGTCTTTGCGTCTCCCCGTCTCCACGTCTTCACAGCGTCTTTCCCTCATCTTTGAAGTCGAGGACACCGGACGGGGGATAGCGCCAGAAGAAATGAATAACCTATTTCAGCCTTTTGTCCAGACAACAAGCGGTATCCAAACTAAGGAAGGTACTGGGTTAGGACTAACTATTAGCCGACAGTTTGTACGGTTATTGGGGGGTGATATTCACTTTACCAGTACCCCGGGGCAAGGATCTACTTTTAGCTTTGACATCCAAGTGAATTTAGCCGCAGCATTGAAAGTCGCACCAAAGTTGAGTAAGGGACGGGTGATCGGCCTTGCAGCTGATCAACCCTCTTACCGTATTCTCGTAGTGGACGATCGCCAAGAAAACCGTGACTTAATTGTGCAACTCCTTGGCAGTGTGGGTTTTGAGGTAGATGCTGCGAGTAACGGGCAAGAAGCGATCGCTATGTGGCAAAATTGGCAACCCCACTTAATTTGGATGGATATGCGGATGCCTGTAATAAACGGTTACGACGCAACCAAACAGATTAGAGCTAGGGAGAGCAGTACAGCTACAAATTTCCGCACTGTGATTATTGCTCTGACTGCTAGTGCTTTTGAAGAACAACAGGCAAGTATCTTAGCCGCCGGTTGCGATGACTTAATTCGCAAGCCATTTCGAGAACAAGTGATTTTTGAAAAGATAGCTGAATATTTGCACGTGCGCTATATCTATGCAGAAGAAAACAGCGAAAATGCAATAGACAAGAAATCAGAAAATATTCAATCTTCCATCTTGGATCTTCACTCTGTTATTACGATTATGCCCACTGCATGGCTAGCAGAACTTAATCAAGCAGCCGTTGAAGTTGATGCCGAGCGAATTTTCCAACTTATTAAGCAAATTCCGCAAACTCATTCTAACTTGGCAGAAACATTGGCAAACTTAGTACGCAGTTTCTGCTTTGATGAGATTATCGAACTGACATCATCTCTGTTGAATTGAAGACACAAAAAGTTTATATCATTGTACTTTTCCATTATCAATACAAAGGAAGCCGACAGTGAGAATCTTACTCATCGAGGATGATGAGGTATTAGTCAGTGTTTTGTTGCAGTCTTTGACCAAACAATACTATGTTGTTGATGTTGTCCAAGATGGTCAAATGGGCTGGGAATACAGCCAAACCACAAACTATGACCTGTTCCTCATGGATGTAGAAATACCAAAATTAGACGGAATATCTTTGTGTCAAAAATTACGTCAAAAAGGTTGTACCACTCCCATTTTGTTGATGACAGCAAAAGATGCTAGTAGCGATCGCATTCGGGGACTGGATACAGGCGCAGATGATTACCTGATCAAACCTTTGGATTTAGGAGAACTGCAAGCACGAATACGCGCACTTTTACGTAGGGGTGAGGTTCCTTACACCCCAGTGCTGGAGATAGAGAGATTGCGGTTAGATCCCAGTAGTTGCCAAGTGACTTACGATGGAAAACAACTCGAATTAACACCCAAAGAATACAGTCTGCTAGAGCTTTTGATGCGGAATCCATCGCGGGTATATAGTCGAGGCGATATTATCGAGCATCTTTGGACTTTTGACGATCCACCACAGGAGGAAACTGTCAAATCGCACATTAAATGGTTGCGGCATAAGCTGAAAGCTGTGGGGGCTGTAGATTGGATTGAGAATGTCTACGGTGTGGGATATCGGCTTAATCCTCAGAAGGCAAAGCAGGGCAGATCAATTCAAAATACCCTCCGGGAAGCTGCCCCCGAGGCATCTACAAAATTCAAAATTCAAAATTGGGAAGAGGGTGGGACAGACAAAGGGGAGATTTCTTTAACTCCTAACTCTTCAAATTTAGTAAACTCACCATCTGTTGTGCAGCAGTTTCAACAAGCGATGAGCGGTTTGTGGAACCAGTATCAGGGAGCGATGACACAACGTATAGATATATTGAAACAAGCTTCAAATGCTCTTTCTAGTGGCAACTTAACATCAGAATTAGGACAATCTGCCCAACAGGCAGCACACAAACTAGCTGGTGTTTTGGGAATGTTTGAATTAGATACCGGGACTGAAATAGCACGGGAAATAGAGGTAATTTTTACTCAAAAAGGTGATTTGTCAACAATCCAAAAGCATCAATTGCTGTCATTAATTCAACAGTTGGGCGACTTGTTAAATTTTGCCGGAGAAAAAACTAGTCATCTGTCAACTTCCTCTGTTACACCTTCTTCAAACAGCCGCTTACTATTAATCGAACCCGATTTGCAACTGGGGGAAAAGTTGCAACAACTAGCGCTTGCTGCGGGTATGCTATGCGAGCAGATAGGCACAATTGAGGGTGTCAAAAATTACCTCAAAACAACATCGCCAGATTTAGTAGTTCTGAACGTAGATGAGGTGGGAACACGGGAAGATAGTTTGACATTGTTAGCAGAATTAGCAGTACGTACTCCACCCATACCCGTAATTGTTCTCACTGCTGTGGATGGGCTATTAGACCGTGTTAGCATTGCCCGTGCAGGAGGACGGGGATTTTTAGTCAAACCAGTTACAGCAATGCAGATATGGGAGATTGCATCTCAAATATTACAAAAACACAAAAATTTAGCAATTAATGTACTTGTCGTAGACGATGACCCATTGATTTTAGCTGCACTACGTCCTATGTTAGAACCTTGGGGTATGCGGATGACAGGGTTAGCTGAACCGTTACGTTTTTGGGAAGTACTAGAAGCGATTGCACCTGATTTGGTGATTTTAGATGTAGAAATGCCCGAAATTAATGGTATTGAACTTTGTCAGGCGGTACGTACCGATCCCAAATGGCAAGGATTACCGATTTTGTTTCTCACTGCACATCGGCAAATAGAAACTGTACAGCAAGTATTCGCTGTTGGTGCAGATGATTATGTACTCAAACCTGTAGTGGGAGAGGAACTGCTGACACGGATTATCCATCGCCTCGAACGCAATCGTTTATTGCAGACATTTTCTCTTAAAGATCCCATCACTGGCTTGAGGCATCAACCCCAGTGCAGCCGTGAATTGCAACAAATGATTGAGCAAGCACAGAAAAATCGCTACCCGTTTTGTTTGGTAGTACTGTGCGTCAGTGAATTCCGCCGAATTAATATCCAGTACGGGCATGAAACTGGTAATCAAATTTTGCAAAGATGGAGCCGTGTATTTCAAGCTGCTTTTCGTAGTGGGGAAGTGCTGGGTTATTGGGGGAACGGGGAATTTATCATTGGTGTGTCTGGGTTAACAAAGACAGAAGTCAACGATCGCCTCTGTGATATTTTGACTACCCTCCGCCAGCAAATATTCACTGCACCTAATGGCGATCGCTTCCAAGCAATGTACAATTTTGCAGTGGTTGAGTATCCCGACGATGGACTCACAATACAATCTCTGTACCAAGTTGCTAGTACTATTCTAAGCTAATGGGCATGCTACTTCCTGAATTTTTTGGGGTGCAAACCTTGCATCCAAGATAAATCCATCAACAGAAATCATCCAAGTCATGGGGTTGTCGTCTAACTTATACTAGGCAGACACCAATTTTTTTATGAACTTAACACCAACATACGATTTTCACTATTTTCACGGAAGTTCTTTTTCTGATTTGTTTACTCAAGACATCACAGATGTACGTTATAGGTTCATCCCAAATTACCCTGCGACTGCCAGTTGAGCTGCTTACCTCAATACAAAAAAATACTTTCTTCAAGACGGCAGTAGTGAAGCCAATAAAACCTCCTTCGATAAGATTTGCCAGAAAGAACCTTGGAAAAATCTGGCTGTGTTAGGCGATACCATTCCTGGAATTGTCATTATTGAGCCGTCAAAGTTGCTGATTAGCTACTGGCAGGAGCATTTTGGCTTCAGCTATAGCAGTATGCAGATGATTGACTACTTAACTTATCAGAAATTTGGGTCTAAAACCTCGCCCTTTTAGGGCGACTTTTATGAGACAATGTAGATAGGTTGCTGACCGTGAGAACGATGAGGAAACAGGTTTAACGTCCTACTCCGTGATCTCAAAATTCCTAACAGTCAATGGCGCACAAATAAGTCCAAACTCCAAGGACGCGAAAAAAATCAAATAGGGTAGGGCATACCCGAATCTACGCTTGGGGAGTAGTGCATAAGTGGGGCATATTGAGAGGTATGTTTCGGACTAGATATGAGCGTGTAAGACCAAAACTGAGTTGACTTGGTGGAGGCAGTGTTCAGCCCAAGAATCACCGCACTTATAGGGCGGTGAGTGTCAACTGCATGAGTTCAGCCAGAGCGATCGCTTTGACAAACTCATCACTCTGTTTCCCTTTTATCATCTTAAAAGAGAAAAACACGCCGTTGATCCGGACACTCATTACCGCTTGCTCGATAAAGTGACGCTAGCCGAGCTTGGCGTGCAATGTCCGAACTACAAAAGCTACAATCTGCGCGTCAAGATTCTTGAAGACATTCAGTGACCAGAACAATTCTCCTACTTTTCTATTGTGCATCTATAGTGCAAAGTCACTCGGATGCTATACTATCATTGTCTAATGTCGCCATGTCCGCCTCACAGGCAATGTTGTTGTTTGGTTGGTAGCAGTATTTTTGAAGACAAGGCGATAAGCGGAGCTTAAGCCTTGCCTTCGGCACGCTGCGCGAACGGCTATCGCTGTCATCTTTAGTAGTCTGGATACTGATGGTGTAGCAAAACTACAAGAAATTTAAAAGATAGGGGGCAAAGTAACTGCCCAAGCCGAAAGCTCCTCTGAATTTTTCGCTATGACTAAAGCCACAATTGAAATAGGAGTTGTAGATTTTATCCTACTCATAGATGGAATGGACCCTATGTGCCTCGGCATGGAAGCTAAATCAGGCACACAACCCGCATAGTGAGCGCTCAGGCTTTGTTGAAATTCATCAACAAGTCGTTGGCGAAAAATATGACAACACTGTAATTTGGTAATTCTTCGCACCTTGATTAAGGGTATGCTTGCCCAAAAAGGCAGCTAAGCAAACCCTTATTTTTCCATCAATAACTTATGTCGGGCATAACCTTCAGATTGGCTTTCCCTAGGTGCATGGAGAAACAAGTTTGAATAAAAAGTGATTTTATAAGTATAAAAATATATGACTAATACAGAACATGATCCTGAATTAGAAAATTTACTAGAATATATCAAACGCAACCGAGGATTTGATTTCAGTGGATACAAGCGTACGAGTTTAAGCCGCCGCATCCGTAAACGTATGCAATTTATTGGTGTTGATACTTATGCGTATTACTTAGATTACCTTGAAGTACACCCAGACGAGTTTGTTGAACTCTTTAACACTATTTTGATTAACGTTACTGCTTTCTTCCGAGAAGCACAAGCTTGGGAGTACATAGCAGATGAAATTATTCCCCGGATTATAGCAAGCAAACATATGGGCAAACCAATCCGGGTCTGGAGTGCTGGATGCGCTTCTGGAGAAGAAACCTACACATTAGCCATGTTGCTTGCTGAAGCGCTTGGTATGGAAGAATACACAGCACGGGTGAAAGTGTTTGCCACAGATGTGGACGTAGAAGCTCTCAACATTGCTCGTCAAGCAAGTTATTCCTCCAAAGAAGTCCAAAGCATTCCCTCACATTTACTAGAAAAATACTTTGACCGCATAAACAGTCGCTATCTCGTCCAGAAAGAACTGCGGCGTGGTGTGATCTTTGGTCGCCACGACTTGGTGCAGGATGCACCTATCTCCAGGATTGACCTACTGGTGTGTCGCAATACTTTAATGTATTTTAATACCGAGACCCAAGCCAAAATTCTGGATCGCTTTCACTTTGCTTTAAATGAAGGAGGTTTTCTGTTTTTAGGGAAAGCTGAAATGCTATTTTCTCGCAATCACTCGTTTACTCCACTCGATTTGAGGCGAAGGGTATTTACTAAAGTTCCCAATGGCAATCTACGAGATATGCTGCTGAACATGGCTTACTCTACTGGACACCGACCCGTCCCTGAGATGGTTGACCAAATTCGTATTCATGAAGCTGCCTTTGAAATTGATCCCGTTGCCCAAATCGTGGTGGATCTCAATGGTATAGTCATCCTTGCCAACACCGAAGCCCGTAACTTGTTTAATCTCAATCCGAGAGACTTGGGTCGCCCGTTACAAGATTTAGAGCTTTCTTACCGACCTGTGGAATTGCGATCGCGTATTGATCATGTTCGCAGCAATCATCGCGCCATTACTTTAAAAGATGTTGAGTGGTCTACTCAAGACCGCGACATGAAATATTTTGATGTGCAGATAATGCCTTTATTAGACAATAACACTGACGAGTTATTAGGTATAAAGATTATCTTCACGGACGTAACTCGGTTTAAAAATTTGCAACAGGAACTGATACATGCCAATCAAGAGTTGGAAACGGCTTATGAGGAACTCCAGTCCACCAATGAAGAGTTAGAAACAACCAACGAAGAACTGCAATTCACTGTGGAGGAACTAGAAACAACCAACGAAGAACTGCAATCCACCAATGA
Organism: Nostocales cyanobacterium HT-58-2; assembly: GCA_002163975.1. GTDB lineage: Bacteria > Cyanobacteriota > Cyanobacteriia > Cyanobacteriales > Nostocaceae > HT-58-2. The sequence continues at coordinate 3,421,008 of CP019636.1, forward strand.
AGAACTAGAGACCATGAACGAAGAACTGCAATCCACTAATGAGGAATTGCAGACTATCAACGAAGAACTGCGCCAGCGTAGTGAAGAACTCAACCGAGTCAACGGCTTTTTAGAATCTATCCTCACTAGTCTCCGCGTTGGGGTGGTGGTTCTCAGCCATGAATTGCATATTCTCATATGGAATAAGAAAGCCGAAGATTTATGGGGCTTACGGTTTGATGAAGTTTTCTCTAAGCCCTTTTTAAGCTTAGACATAGGTTTGCCCTTAGAGCCACTGAGACAACCAATGCGGACAATTCTGATTGGGGAATCGGAATACTATGAAGTCTTACTAGACGCTAGGAACCGCCGGGGTAAGGCAATTCAGTGCCAAGTGATTTGCAACCCACTGTTAGGTAGTGGGTCTGATATCCAAGGAGTGATTCTCCTCATGGAGGAGCAGGAACAAGTAGAATAGACATGGTTTCTCACTATTTCGTCTCTAACTAATAACCAGCTAGATAGATTTGGCATATCAGCACGATATGTATCTTAGTTGGTGGAGGAGAGTAGAAGAGGTGCGCCGTGAATCAAGAGAAGTTTGGTCAACAAATAGAGGAAGTACGCCAGCGCAGCGAATTCTTACAAAATCGCTTTAGTGAATTTCCTTTACAGCCAGAAGATGTGCTATTGCAAGCTTTTGAGGAACTTCGCACTGCCTTAGAAGAATTGCATGTAGCTGAGGAAGAACTGCGCCAACAAAATGAACAGTTAGCAATTGCCCAGCACCAGATAGAAATAGAACGCCAGCGCTACCAGGAGTTATTCGAGTTTGCTCCCGATGGCTATCTGATCACAAATACTGAAGGAAAAATTTTAGAAGCCAACCAGGTTGCTGCCCAACTGCTTAATATCTCGAAAACTTTTTTGATAGGCAAACCACTGATCAACTTTGTTCCAGAACAAGAACGTCGTACCTTTCGCACCCAACTCTTAGCGCTGTGCAACATCGAGAGAATCCAGGAGTGGGAAATTCGCTTGCAACAGCGACAAGGTCACATATTTGATGTTAGCCTGAGTGTCACTACCATACGTGATCGCTGTGGTAAAGCTCTAGGATGGCGTTGGTTAGTGCGGGATATTACCAAGCGTAAGCAAGCAGAAGAACAACTGCGAGCAATTCAGGTTCAAAATCTGGAATTACAAGAAGCCGCACGCATAAAAACCCAAATTATGTCAGTTGTATCTCACGAATTGCGTACACCTTTGAATTCAATTCTGGGGTTTTCTCAATTGCTATTGCGTCGCTACTACAATCTGTTCACCCCCGAATTCGCTCCCGACTTAAGGAATATGGTAGAACGGATTATCAAGAGTGGCAAACATCTCCTAGCATTGATTGAGGATATACTTGATTACTCAAGGTTAGAGGCAAATAGGCTAGAACTCAAACCACAAGAATTGAACTTATTGGAGCTAGTCACAGCAACCACAGAAGAAATGCGTTTGCTTGCTGAACAGAAAAACTTAACCCTAGTTCTGCACTCCAACCTGGAAAACCCCAAAGTTATCAACGACAGCGTTCGTCTGCGACAAGTGTTGGTGAACTTACTGACTAATGCCATTAAGTTTACAGAGACTGGGGGTGTCTTTGTGGAAGTACAGCAGCTCAATGAAGACAGAGTCGTGTTGATGGTCAAGGATACAGGTGTTGGCATCCCAAAATCAGAGTTAGCAAATATTTTTAAGGAATTTTGGCAAGTCGATAGATCTACGACACGTAAGCACGGCGGCGTTGGTTTGGGACTGTCGATTGTAGATAAATTGGTAGGCTTAATGAACGGAACAATCACTCTTGAAAGCAACCTCAACGAAGGTTCAACTTTTCGCGTAGAATTACCACGACAAGTGAGTTAATAAAAAGCATTAAGATAATTTGAAAATTGGCATATCAAAAACTTAAGTAACTTTTTATTAAGAATGTAAATTCTAGTACGACCGACTACTAAAGCCTTAGCTGACGATAACTGTGGCTGTTTTCAATTAAATGTAACACAGGAATTTTTAGGGGCATAGCAGGTTGTGCACTTACCCTGTATATTCAACTGAGAACTACCTCAACTTTTAAAATTTATCAAAAACAGAATTGTCTTTGCTATTCAAAAATCTTAACGATTACCCTTACTCTAGTACTCGTAGAGTCATTATGGGTACGCGCGGAGCTGTCGCGACAAGTCAACCGTTAGCTGCCATAGCTGGTATGGAGATGTTATGGGCACGTGGGAATGCTGTTGACGCAGCTATTGCAACAGCGATCGCGCTGACTGTTGTAGAACCAGCCTTTAACGGGATTGGCTCTGATGCTTTTGCCATGGTTTGGGATGGACACCTGCACGGTTTGAATGCTTCTGGTAGAGCTCCAGAAAATCTTACCTTAAAACTATTTGAGGGACTTGATAGCATACCCGAAATTGGTTGGCGTGCCGTCACTGTACCAGGTGCAGTTTCTGGATGGCGCAAATTGTGGGAACGTTGGGGACGTTTGCCCTTTGAGCAATTATTTGCCCCAGCCATTCGCTATGCTGAGGACGGCTTTCCTGTATCACCAGTGACAGCAGCAGCTTGGCAAAGAGCCGCCAAAAAATTTCTTCCTCTACAAGGTGCTGAGTTTACTCCCTTTCAACAAGTCTTTTTTCCACATGGTAGAGCACCTGTCACTGGGGAAATTTGGCATTCTCCGCAGCATGCCCAAACCCTACGAGAAATCGCTGAAACTGGTTGTGAAAGTTTTTACCGTGGTAAACTTGCTAATCGCATAGCGAATTTTGCCGCTGACACCGGGGGTTACTTGACTCTGGATGACTTAGCTGCACATCAAGCTGACTGGGTGACACCCATTAGTACGAACTACCGAGGTTTGACAGTTTGGGAAATACCTCCCAATAGCCAAGGTATTGCGACTTTAATGGCTTTAAATATTCTCTCTGGTTTTGATTTATCCAACATTGAGCGGGAATCACCCGAAAGTTATCATCTACAAATCGAGGCGATTAAGCTTGCCTTTGCTGATTTGTATAAACACATCGGTGATGAGGCGTTTCTCCAAGTGAGCGTGCCGCAGCTTCTGTGTTGGGATTATGCTGCCAGTCGTCGCGCTTTCATCGGAGAAAAAGCCATCCCCAGAGCCAGCTTTGGTTTACCCAAAGGCGGAACTGTGTATCTGGCAGCAGCTGATGGTGAATTGATGGTATCGTTCATCCAATCTAACTTTATGGGTTTTGGGAGTGGGATTTTACCTGCTGGTACTGGCGTTGCCCTACAAAACCGGGGATGCGGTTTTACTCTTGAGCCAGGACACCCCAACCAACTCGCACCCAAAAAGCGATCGCTACATACAATTATTCCTGGTTTCCTCACCCAAGATAATCAACCAATAGGACCCTTTGGTGTGATGGGTGGACCTATGCAGCCTCAGGGACATTTGCAAGTCGTGGTGAATTTGGTTGATTATGGCATGAATCCTCAAGCAGCTTTGGATGCACCAAGATGGCAATTTGTCAAGAATTCCACAGTTCTTGTTGAGTCAGCCGTAAGTTCTCATATTGTCAATGGACTACAAGAGCGTGGACATAACGTGGTGCTGAGTTCCCAGGAATTTTTCGGTAAAGGTCAAATGATTGCTCGGCATCATAAAACATTAATGGCTGCTAGTGAACCTCGTGCTGATGGCTTGGCGATCGCATGGTGATAATTTTTATTCAGCCTGCCACTAAGTAGCTTGATGTGAATAAATGTAGGATGGGTTAGCGAAGCGTAACCCATGCTGTCCGAGCAAAGGATGCGTTACGCCAGGAAGAGCGCATCCTACAAAAAATTCTATTCACCTACTTAGCAATTCTCAGTGACAGGCTTGATATTATCCTGAAACACCAGAAGTTTCGCGACTAGGCAAAGGAGATTTTTGGTTCGGCTTCTTTAACTTGTTGCGAAAAGCTTCCATATAGGTGTAAAAAACAGGAGTAATGTAAAGTGTCAACAGTTGGGAGAACAGCAACCCACCAACCACGGCTAAACCTAGTGGACGACGTGATTCTGCACCTGCACCCAAACCAAGGGCAATAGGTAAAGTCCCCATCAACGCCGCCATTGTTGTCATCATAATTGGGCGAAACCGTACGAGACTAGCTTCGTAGATGGCATCAAAAGGCGTTTTGCCCTCATTCCGTTGGGCTTCCATGGCAAAGTCAATCATCATGATGCCGTTCTTCTTGACAATCCCAACGAGCAAAATAATGCCAACGAAGGCATAGATATTTAAGTCCACACCAAATAGCATCAACGTGATCAATGCACCAAACCCTGCTGAGGGCAAACTGGAAAGAATTGTTATCGGGTGGATAAAGTCCTCGTAGAGAACCCCCAATACAATGTAAATGACTAAGATGGCGACGACAAGCAACAGCCCTAAGCTAGAGATTGAAGATTGGAAAACCTGCGCTGTTCCCTGAAAGCTAGTGCTGATGGTTGCTGGCAAAGTCTGGCGGGCAATTTGCTCAATCTTGCTCGTCACGCTACCAAGGGAAACTCCGGGTTTAAGATTAAAAGAGATAGTGACAGCAGCGAGTTGTCCTGAGTGGTTGACGGTTAATGGTCCCACTGTTTTTGTGATGGTGGCAACAGCATTGAGGGGAACTTGCTGACCACTTGCAGAGCGGATAGAGAGCAGGTTAAGGTCATTGGGATTCAGCTGATACTCGGGATCTAAGCCCATAATGACCTGATACTGACCATCAGTTTCATAGATCGTGGAAACCTGACGAGTCCCGTAAGCATTATTGAGAGCATTTTCAATTTGATTAGCTGTTAAACCAAGGATAGAAGCCTGTTCCCGGTTGACTCCTACCTGAATTTGAGGATTTTTAATTTGCAGGTCGCTGTTGACATCTTGTAGTTCTGGCAGTTCACGCAGCTTGGCTTCCAAAGCAGGAGCGTGTTGATAAAGGTCTTGTAAATTGGGGCTAGACAGTGCGAATTGATACAACGCTTTTGTTTGCTGTCCACCAAGGCGAATCGCAGGTGGGTTTTGCAAAAAAGCCCGAATCCCAGGCACACCAGACAATTTGGGTCGCAATTCCTCTACCACTTGCTCGGCACTGAGGTCTCGTTCCGAACGTGGCTTCAGCTTGAGAAAGATACGTCCAGAATTGGCTGTGGCATTTGGTCCACCTGCACCCACACTGGAGTTAACCGCTTCCACATTTGGATCGCGACGGACAATATTTGCCAAAACTTGCTGATGCTTCACCATCTCCGTGAAGGAAATATCTTGGGCAGCTTCTGTTGATACATTGAGCTGTCCAGTGTCGTCACTTGGAATAAAGCCCTTGGGAACGACCACAAACAAATACATGGTTGCCACCAAAATGACTCCAGAGAGAATCATGGTTGTGCGGTGGTACTTCATTGCCCCCTTGAGGCTCCAATCGTATCCCCGCAGCATAGTATCAAAAACCCACTCTGAAGCATTGTAAAGACGGCGCTGCCAATTTTGTTTTTTAGATTTAATATATTCGGGTGGGTGATGTCCATTTTCTGAAGGGTGATGTCCATTGTTATGTCCATTATTGGTGTGACCCTCATGCTTAAGAAAACGGCTACAAAGCATGGGTGTTAGGCTCAGGGAAATAAATCCAGACACCAAAATGGACATACTGATAGTGACGGCAAACTCACGGAAGAGTCGCCCCAAAATGCCCGCCATGAATAGCATAGGTATAAAAACAGCTACCAAGGACAGGGTCATCGATAAAATCGTGAACCCAATCTCTCTAGAACCATTGAGGGCAGCCTGGAGACGGCTTTCACCCATTTCCATATGGCGCACGATGTTTTCTAACATCACGACGGCATCATCTACCACAAAGCCAACAGACAAGGTTAACGCCATCAAAGAAAGGTTATCCAGCGAGTAACCCAGCAATGACATCACCGCAAAGGTTGCCACAAGTGACAGTGGTACTGCAAGACTGGGAATTATGGTAGCCGAAAGGTTCCGCAGAAACAGGAAAATCACCAGCACCACCAGGCAGATGGTGAGGAACAACGTGAATTTCACATCATTCACCGATTCGCGGATAGACTCAGAGCGATCGTATTGAATTGTCATGTCCACAGCTGCGGGAATTTGCTCCCGAAAGGTGGGCAAGATTTTCTTAATAGCGTCTACAACCGCTACCGTGTTGGTTCCTGGTTGACGCTGAATTGCAAGCACGATCGCCCGCGTCCCATTGAACCAGCTTGCGACTTTGTCGTTTTCTACGCTATCAAATACGCGCCCCAATTCTCCTAACTTGATAGGCGCTCCATTACGACTGGCGACGATTAGCGATCGATACCCTTGCGCGTTATTGAGTTGCCCATTTGCTTCAATTGTGTAATTTTGACTTTTACCATAAAGGGTACCAGTAGGCAAATTAGAATTTCCTTTGGCAACAGCATCTGCGACTTCATCAATCCCGAGCCCCTTCGCGCTTAAGGATTGCGGGTTTAGGTAAATGCGAACTGCATACTTTTGAGAGCCATAGACTTGGACCTGCGCCACACCATCAACCATGGAAAGGCGTTGTGCTAATAGTGTTTCTCCATACTTATCTACCTCTGACAACGGCAGAACCTCTGAACTCAGCGCAATGTAGAGAATGGGCGCGTCTGCTGGGTTGACTTTACGGTAGGACGGAGGGTTGGGCATATTCGTCGGTAGCTGTCTTGCCGCCTTGGAAATTGCCGCTTGTACATCTTGAGCAGCTCCATCGATTTGCCGACTGAGATTGAATTGCAGGGTAATCTGCGATGTTCCCAAAGAACTGGTCGAGGTCATCGAATCAAGCCCGGCGATACTGGAGAATTGCTGTTCCAGTGGCGTTGCAACTGAAGAAGCCATTGTCTCTGGACTGGCTCCAGGCAAGTTAGCCGTCACCTGAATCGTGGGGAAATCCACATTTGGCAAATCACTTACAGGTAGTGAGAAGTAACTCATCAACCCAAACACCAGGATGCCAAGCATCACCAGTGTGGTCATAATCGGGCGACGGATGAATAACGCAGGGATATTCATAAGCAGAGTTTTTTATTGGGGAAGTGGGGAGTGGGGGGGGAGTGGAGAAAATAAGAAAAGCGGGGAAAGAAAAGACTTTTCCATGTCCCTCATCTGCTTTCCCCTCCTTTTTGACTGTCAATTCCCGGTTTCACTCGTACTTTGGCTTTAGGTCTGAGGTTGAACTGTCCATCGGTGACGACTTGTTCACCTGGTTTGAGTCCTTGCTTGATGACGCTTTCATTCCCAATAGTGTTACCCACAACCACTGGACGCATCTCCACGGTATTATCAGCATTCACCACATACACAAACTGTCCCTTTTGTCCAGTCTGCACGGCTGGAGTCGGCACGACAATTGCATTTGGTTCCTCTACAAGCTTGAGAACAACATTGACAAACTGCCCAGGTGACAGGCGTTTACCAGTGTTGGCAAACTTTCCCTTGAGTAAAACAGTTCCTGTTGTGGTATCCACACCACTATCCACAAAGGTGAGTTCGCCTCGCTCTGGATGTCCCTCATCTTCGGGAATGAGTGCATCGACTTCTAGCTTGCCCTGTGCTCTATATTTATTCAATTCAGGCAACAGGCGTTGGGGAATAGGAAAATTGACGTAAATTGGGCGAATCTGACTGATTGAGACTAAAGGATTAGTGTCATTTTCTTTCACCAAATTGCCCTGATTTATCTTTAGACTGCCTGTACGTCCATCTATTGGCGAGTAAATAGAACTGTAAGAAAGCTGAATTTTGGCGTTGTCAACCTCTGCCTTTGCCGCATTCACCGCAGCTTTAGCATTGTTCACGTCTGCCTTGGCAGCGTCTACTGCTGCGACTGCGTTGGCGATCGCCTCGTTATCAGCTACGACAGTTGCTTTTTGGGCATCAGCAGTTGTCGTGTACTCGTCTAGTTGTGATCTACTGACTGCCCCTTCAGAGAATAAACTACTGTAGCGTTGAGCTTGAGCTTGTGCATTTCTCTCTTGGGCTTGGTCTTTTGTTAAATTTGCTTTTGCCTGACTGACTTGGGTAATCGCCTTTGCTTGGTTGGCAAGTGCTTGTTTAACCTGCGCGATTGATTTCTCCTGATTTGCTACAGCTTGCATAAGCGCTGCTTGCTGCGGACGGGAATCGATTTTAAACAGAAGTTGACCTTTTTTAACGTCTTGACCTTCCTTAAAGTAAACGCCCGTCAGTTGTCCACCAATTTGAGACTTTATTGTCACAGTCGAAAATGCTTCCACAGTTCCTGTTTGTCGTACCTCAAGTGGTACAGTTTTACGAGTGACTGTTGCTACCACAACAGGCACAGCTCGCTGGTTTTTTGCGTCTGATTTACCAGGTTTTGGCTTGGAAGCAGTGTGAGCATAGAAGAGGTAGAGCAACCCCACCAACGAAATGAGTCCCAAACCTCCTGCCTGATAACGATGCCAGACATTCTTTCGCTCACGAAACGCAGGCTTCGTCTCCAACTTGTGAAATAAATACCTCATGTTTACTATGGGGAGTATAAATGAGAACGTTTAAGATTCAAAGCACTGCCAAAGAGAACTTGGCAGACTGTTTGCCATATAAAAAAAGACAAAGATAAATTAGTTAGTGTTCCTAACAATTAGTATGACATTAAGTATATCTATCTTTACAAAACTGTTCTACTTTCATAAGGCATACAAGCAGGGAGAGGGGGAAAGAAGAGGGAAAGCCCGCTCCCTGCTTCTCTCTCTGCCTCTTCAAAGTCCCCAGCAAAAGTACTATTTCTTTCTACTGGGCACTCGGCAACACTCTCTCGGCTATTCTTAACTTTGCTGAACGAGCGCGGGGATTATTGACATTTTCTTCTTCTTGTGCTTCTAGCGGCTTCTTCGTTAAGATCTTCAATAAAGGGGAATCTTTAAAACTATGCTTGACTATGCGGTCTTCGAGACTGTGAAAACTGATAACAGCAATTCTGCCACCTGGTACAAGAGAATGGGGTGCTTTGTTCAAGAAAGTTTCTAGAGATTTTAACTCATCATTGACCACAATTCGCAACGCTTGAAAAACACGGGTTGCGGGGTGGATTCTCCCGTAACGATATTTGGGAGGGACACAAGAGGCGATCGCCTCAGCTAACTGGGTTGTTGTGTGAAATGGGCGTTGTTCAACAATACGTCTTGCAATGCGCCGCGACAATCTTTCTTCGCCGTATTTAAAGAAAATATCCGCCAATTCAGCTTCCTTCCACTGATTAATCACATCAGCAGCCGTTAACAGTTGTCGCCTGTTCATCCGCATATCCAGACTAGCTTCGCGACGAAAACTAAAACCGCGTTCTGGCGTATCCAGATGGTAAGAGCTAACCCCTAAGTCAGCAATAATGCCGTCAAAAGTGTTAGGTGGAAACTCATAACTAGCGAAGTTACAATGAATATATGTTATGTGATCTCTAAAAGCTTCTAATACTTTTCGCGCTGTAGCCAAAGCTTCTTCATCTTGGTCAATAGCCGTGAGTTGCACATCTGGCGCGGCTTCGAGAATCAGACGACTGTGACCACCACCACCCACTGTCGCATCTAAATAATGCCCACCGGGACGCACCGCCAACCCTTCAATCACTTCTCGACTGAGAACAGGCACATGAAAAAATTCCTGCGCCTCCATTTCTTGCATCTCAAGCTCCATATAATAATAGTTGAACAAGTGCAATAAAACGAAACATCAAGCGACAGCCATCAACTGCCAACCTCTCTCCAACTTACCGCTAACTCCGCACTCTTTGCTACGGACACTTTGCTCAACGGGGGAAACCCCCACACGCAAGTGTCCTCGTCTGTGCGGTTCAATCTTAAAATTTTCCTAAACCGGAGAACACTGTTTTTATGGCAAGAATTGAAACTCGCACTGAACCCATGGTGCTGAACATGGGTCCCCATCATCCTTCTATGCACGGGGTGCTGAGACTAATTGTCACCCTTGATGGCGAGGATGTGGTTGATTGTGAACCAGTACTCGGCTACCTGCACCGGGGAATGGAAAAAATTGCGGAGAACCGCACTAATATTATGTATGTCCCCTACGTCAGTCGGTGGGACTATGCAGCGGGAATGTTCAACGAAGCCGTGACCGTTAACGCCCCAGAAAAACTGGCAGATATTCCCGTCCCTAAACGCGCCAGCTACATCCGCGTCATCATGCTAGAGTTGAACCGCATCGCTAACCACTTGCTGTGGTTCGGTCCATTCCTAGCTGACGTAGGTGCTCAAACCCCCTTCTTCTATCAGTTCCGTGAACGGGAAATGATTTACGATCTGTGGGAAGCCGCCACAGGTTACCGGATGGTCAACAACAACTACTTCCGCATCGGTGGTGTAGCAGTTGACTTACCTTACGGTTGGGTTGACAAATGCTTAGATTTCTGCGACTACTTCTTACCGAAAGTTGATGAGTATGAGCGCTTAGTCACCAATAACCCAATCTTCCGACGTCGTGTTGAAGGCATTGGTACTATCACCCGTGACGAAGCCATTAACTGGGGACTTTCTGGTCCAATGTTACGCGCTTCTGGTGTGAAGTGGGACTTGCGCAAAGTTGACCACTACGAATGTTACGATGATTTCGACTGGGACGTGCAGTGGGAAACAGCTGGTGATTGTTTCGCGCGTTACCTAGTCCGGATGCGGGAAATGCGCGAATCTGTAAAAATTATTAGACAAGCTATCAAAGGGCTTCCCGGCGGTCCCTACGAGAACTTGGAAGCCAAGCGCTTAGCAGCAGGGAAAAAATCTGAGTGGGATGGCTTCGATTACCAGTACATCAGCAAGAAAATTGCTCCCACGTTTAAAATTCCCAAAGGTGAAATCTACTACCGTGTAGAAAGTGGCAAAGGTGAACTAGGAATTTATCTCGTTGGTGATGATAACCCCTTCCCTTGGCGGTGGAAGATTCGCCCAGCAGATTTCAACAATCTGCAAATTCTCCCTCATCTCTTAAAAGGTGTGAAGGTTGCGGATATTGTCGTCATTCTGGGTAGTATTGACGTCATTATGGGTTCTGTAGATAGGTAACACAAATCCCATTCCCAGGCAAGATGCTTGGGAATGAAATTCTGGATCTTTTGCGTGATGAATTCCAATCGACTTTTGTGTGAAGCGATCGCACACCGCATTACGATAAGTCCCCAAAAGCGAATCACTTTTGCTGAATATATGGACATGGTGTTATACCACCCTGAACTTGGTTACTACTCCACAAAAGCAGTGAACTTGGGCAAGCAGGGTGATTTTTTTACTTCTGTCCATCTTGGCGCTGACTTTGGCGAATTGCTGGCGGTGCAATTTTTCCAGATGTGGGAGATTTTAGGGCAACCCGTGCCATTTTCTTTAGTAGAGATGGGAGCAGGTCAAGGATTATTGGCTTTAGATATCTTAAAGTACATCCAGCAGCAATACCCTGATTTCTTGAAGGCTTTAGATTATGTCATTGTTGAAAAATCCCCAGTTTTAAGGCAAGAACAACACCAGCGCTTGCAAGAATTTTCAGTGCGCTGGTCACATTTAGAGGAGATACCAAATCACTCTATCACTGGCTGCTTTTTTTCCAACGAGTTGGTGGATGCTTTGCCAGTGCATCAATTTGTTACAGAACAAGGGAAACTGCGAGAGATTTATGTCACAAATCAGGAAGATGAGGGAGTTATTAGTTTGTCTTCCCCAACTCCTCCATCATTTGTGGAAGTTGCAGATACACCCTCAACATCTAAGCTTGAGGAATATTTTGAGCTTGTAGAAATTAATATTCGTGATTATCCTGATGGTTATCGTAGTGAAGTTAACTTAGCTGCTTTGGACGGGTTGAGTGTGGTAGCAGACAAGTTGCAGCGTGGATATCTATTGACTATTGATTATGGTTACCCTGCCAGTCGTTATTATAACCCCAGGCGATCGCAAGGGACTCTACAGTGTTATTACCGTCATCAGCGTCATAATGATCCGTATATCAATATTGGTCAACAAGACATCACAACTCATGTTGACTTTACCGCTTTGGAACGATGGGGTGAGCGGTGCGGATTAGATAAAGTTGGTTTTACCGAGCAAGCGTTGTTTTTGATGGCTTTAGGGTTGGGAGAACGAATTGCAGCCCTTTCCTATACAGAACAACCTATTTCACAGTTGCTGCATCGTCGAGATGTCCTGCATCAGCTTTTAGATCCTTTGGGACTCGGTGGATTTGGTGTGCTGGTTCAAAGTAAAGGACTGGTTCAAGAAGAAGCAACACAACCGTTGAAAGGACTAAGTGTGCCAGAACTCACGCAAATCTGAAAAATTAACCTCGCTTAACGGTGTATTGGTGATAGTTGATCTACCATAGCAGTGATTACATTGAGAATAATATCTTCCAAAAAATAATAATTATGACGACACATGACCTATTGATGTTAGTGGTACTACTGACCCCAGGAATTTTACTTTCAGTCTTGATTATGGCGACTTTTGCGGCAGGCGGCTGACGGGAAATCAGGGACAAGGGGACGCGGAGAGGGAATTTGTCGCCGCGTCGCCTCGTCTTATGGTTTTTTCCGTCTTCTTCACGCCTAACTCATTAAACGATTAACAATTAGAATCAAAGGATGGAAACGCGATCGCATACCAAGGGAAGATGAAAAATGAAGGTGGCATTTCTGGGGACTGGTTTGATGGGACTACCAATGGCTCAAAGGTTGTTAGAGGCAAATGTAGAGGTCATTGCCTACAACCGCACCCCAGAAAAGTTGGAACCACTCAAAGCAGCTGGTGCTGAAGTCGTTACACACCCCTACCAAGCAATCAACGCTGCTGAGCATATCATTCTCATGCTGAGTAATGCTGCAGCCATATACAGTGTTCTGCTTTCGGATCGGTCTTGGCGGACTGTTGCAGGACGTAGCATTATTCAAATGGGGACAATCACTCCTACAGAAAGTAAAGAAATCTCAGAGGCAGTGGTTTCTGTCGGTGGTGAGTATTTAGAAGCACCCGTTTTGGGGAGTATTCCAGAAGTGAAAGATGGCAAACTGATTGTGATGGTGGGCGCACACCAAGAACAATATCAACGCCACCTAGAGTTATTCAAACATTTTGGTCCAGAACCTCTCCTAGTAGGTCCTGTGGGAACTGCAGCGGCGCTCAAATTAGCGTTAAATCAACTGATTGCTTCCCTGACAACAGCTTTTGCCCTAAGTCTTGGTTTTGCCCAGCATCAGGGGATCAATGTGGATTTGTTTATGTACGTTCTACGCCAGAGTGCTCTTTACGCACCAACTTTTGACAAAAAGTTGCAACGGATGCTTGAAGGGAATTATGCCAATCCTAACTTTCCGACAAAACACTTGATGAAAGATACAGATTTATTTATCTCAGAGGCAAAGTCTACAAGTTTAAATCTCAGCAGCATTCAAGGTGTGCGGGACATTATAGACATGGCAATGAAAATGTCATTTTCTGATGCAGATTACTCATCAATATTTTCTGCGATTAATGCGTCAACTGACGGCGCTTGAGCCTGTCTTGGTTAATCGCAAAGCCTCTTCAATTGACTGTCGCACTTCATGAGTGACTGAACAATCACTATTGAGGCAATCGATAAGTAACTTTTTCGCGTTGTCATACTGCTTTTCATTGTCTGCCAAGAGCGTGTCGAGTTGGCGTTTCATCAACTGCAATAGGTTGTCTGGGTTGGGCAGCATTTCTACTGCTAGTAAAAAGACTTCTCGCCAGCGCTTCTCACTCATATGGCGGACAAGGTTTTGAAAAGCTTCTTCAGTATGTTGAGGTGGACTAGTCACAATTTTTCTGGCAGCAAAGTATTTCTGAAAGATGATGTGGGAGAACGAGTAAATGTTTTTTGCTCGCTCGACTAATAAACCATGCTGAGCTTCAATAGACTTCAAAATATCTTCGCTGTCAACTTGAAGTGTTTCTAAAAAGATGCTATCCTCGGGTAATATATGGATAGAATGAGATATTCCTTGCTCAAGTGCACTTTTCTTGAAAAAGTACTCGCTGTGTTCAAAAGTCGTCCAAGCAATTTGACTTAGCAAGCCCTTTTTATCGTATCGCAATAATTTATCAACCTGATTTCGCTCAACACCACGCTTGGCATCCCATTTTTTGAGTAGTAAATCTAACCCTTCATCATAAACCTCCGAACAATGAGGTGGGAAATCAGATCTTTTTTCAAACACCAGGCATAAAAGGGTCAGCAGTAGGGGATGAGTCGCTAATTCTTTGAGTGGCTGATTTGCTTGCAGCTTTTGCACAAAGTGTTCTGCTTTTGCCAAATCTTGACCCTCAAACCATTTGGTCGCAAAGTGAGAAACTTGTTCGTCATCAAAATCGGCAACTTCTACTTCGGTGAACTGTTCAAAAGTATATTCTTGTGCTGCAATTCGGCAAGTCATAACTATGAAACTGGGATAAAACCGTGTTGCAATAGTACAAATCTCCTTTACCACTCGCTTAAGGTGGCTTTGGCTGACTTCATCTAACCCATCCAGTAAAAGAATTGCTCGCCCTGCACTCAGCAGCATTTGGGCGACTTGAGGTTCTACAACTCCACATTCCTCAAATTGTGCTGTAATGTATTCTATCAAGCTTGGCTGTCCTTGAGTTTCGGCAAAATCTTTAAGGACAATAAAAATTGGGACGGCATTGCACAGAAACTTACCTGAGTTACATTGGGTTGCAATCCATTTCAAAAATGTGGTTTTGCCCGAACCTGGTTTTCCCCAAATCATCAGCTTGTCGTAGCGTTCTACTGCTTCGATTCCTGGCACACGTTCTTGGTCAATCTTGCTCAAGCCAAAACGCTCAAAGTTCTCTTGGTAACAACAATTCTGCAAAAGTTCGCCAATGGAAAGCCTTCTGCGGCTCGTCACTCGCTCCAAAATGTTGACATTGGTGTATATAGTATCTAATCTAATCGGCTGCTCCTTATCCAGCAGCTTTATCGTACCGCAGCGCCTCGCAATCCTGTCGTGAATTTTTTCTCGTACAGCCTGCACCAAACTCTCAATCTGGGAAGGACTTGCTGCAGAATCCACATCTGGAAGTGAGGAGAAACTCGCAATTTCACTCCATTCGAGCCCTAACTTTTCGCAGATTGTGACAAAAATGTAGCGGTCAACTGCTTTACCTTGGAAGAACTTGCTCACTGGCTGACGGCTAATGCTCAGTTCTTCTGCTAATGCCTGTTGCGTTAAGGAATTACGGATGAGGGCAGCTTGTGCTTTTTTGATTCCCTCAGCAGATGCTTGAAGTGATCGTCTGCTCATCTTACCCTACAGAGACTCATATTCTACCTTATAAATCATTCTTTTGATACTTGGTTACACTATTTTAGCAAGAAAATACGCATAATCAATCATAAGTCATACATAAATCAATTATTACTTTTACCCTAAATCACTCAGGAACATAGAATACTGGAATTGTAGTTACTTGACATCTCTTACATAATTTAAGGTCACAGCATGACAAATTGTGAGAATGTCAATCGAGGTGAAATTATGAGTGGAATTAGCGTCACAATAGATGCTCCTTCTGAAAAGGACGTCATGCAACAAGCGCTCTTAAGCATAGCAAGGGGATTTCAGGATTATCTGAATTCACTGCAGCCTGATGAGATTAAATACTTGGCGGAAAAAATGGCAACGACTTCTACCCAGCCAAAGTATTCCAAGGCTGAAACTGACTTTGCTGCCAAACTTGGCGCCAATAAAATTAGTGATGAAGAGCGAGGTAGATTAGAATTTGCTGCCCTGACCAGGAATTTCAAGTGGAGACAAGATTTACTTCAGTCTTCATTAACTGCGACTCAAGTGGCCCAAATGCTGAATACAACTCGTCAAACTCCACATGATCGTCTGAAAAAGAACACATTAATTGCAGTTCAAGACAATGGGGTGTGGAAGTTTCCTACTTGGCAATTTGACCCTCAAGGACCGGATAGCGTGATTGCTGGATTACCTGATGTCTTGAAAGCCCTCAATGTTCCGGCTATGTCTAAAATCAGTTGGCTCACTCGACCGAACAAAGCTTTGAATGGACTTACGCCTGTCGAAGCCTTGAAAGCTGGTCACAAAGAGGAAGTTATTTCTGAGGCGAGGTCTGTGGGAGTCTTATAGCAATGTGTCAGTGTTTACTTATCGGATTGTCTTAAACTTAGAAACCCGGGTGTTCTTTACAACACGCGGGTTTTTTAAATACTTTTACCTGACACCAATGATAGGCGCCACACAATCTTGCTGTGCTCCGACGGATTGCCCTTAATGCTTTGAACTGAGACCAATCTTTTAAACGTAGTAATCGCCAAAAATTTAATCAAGTCGTAATGGATGATAACTACATACTTACTATTCTTGGTGCTTGTTTATCCCAACATGGTGATGCCTCTAAACTTCTTTGTCAATAGCATTTGAGACGCGCTGCCCCTGCACTTTGCTGATGCACGATCCTCTTAATTAAGTGGAAAAAGCGGAGGTTATTCAAGATTGCTGCAATCAATAATCCTGCAATGAAGCCTGTCCACAACCCCCTGGCACCAAACGGTCCGGCTATTCCTAGCAGATAGCCGACGGGGAGTCCAACGAGCCAGTAAGAGATGAAATTAAGTAGCATTGGAATCCTGGTATCTTTTAACCCGCGTAGTGCTCCCATAGCGACAACTTGAAGACCGTCAAGAATCTGGAAAATGGCAGCCGTAGAGAGCAGTTGCACCGCGATCTCCTTCACCGTAGCGTCGTTTGTGTAAAACCCTGCGATCCAGGTGGGATAGAAAATAAGAAGCAGAGAGAGGCAAGCCATAATGATCACTGCAAGCGCCAAGCTTGTAAAGCCAGTGAAACGTGCGTCTAAAAAGTTTCCTCGTCCGCCTAACAATCCCACTCGTACCGTTGTAGCGATAGAAAGACCTAGAGGGACCATGTAAGTGATCGCAGTAACATTGAGGGCAACTTGATGTCCAGCAAGCGTATCAGTACCGAGGAAACTTGCAAAGAGAGTAATTGCACTAAACATTCCCACTTCTAGAGTAATGCTTAGCCCGATTGGGATACCTATCCTCAAAAGTTCCAAAATTTTTTCCCACCGTGGTAGCTCCCATTTTTGGAATAGTTTGAAAGGTTTGATATCCTTGTTCATCACTACAAAACTAGCCATACCAAAAAACATAACCCACCATGCTAGAGTTGTAGCCCAACCTGCCCCGACAGATCCCATTGCTGGAAAGCCAAATTGTCCATAAATTAGCACGTAGTTGGCAGCTGCATTAAAAGCTAGTCCAATGAGGGTGATGTACATACTGGGCTTCACGATTGAAACCCCTTCGTTGAAGAACCGTAGCGTCATAAAAGCGAACGCTGGGGGAAACCCCCAGCTCACTGATTGAATGTAGGTATTTGCAAGGTTGACCACATCCGGTTCTATATTCATCCATTGCAGTACGGAAGACAAGCTTCTGACAATGATGAATAGTGGTAAGGCGATGAATTGACTCAAATATAGGCACTGTTGAAAATATGTGCCGACTGATTCGCACTTACCTGAGCCGTAGAGTTGAGCTGCAATGGGAGATAAAGCAATGAGAACACCATTAGCAAAGACTAGGAATGGCATGAATAAGGGTATTCCTGCCGCGATCGCCGCCAAATCTTTGATGCTGTAATGCCCTACCATAACCGAGTCTATAAAAACCATGAGAGTCTCCCCAACTTGGGCAGCTATCACGGGCAATGCTAAGCGTAAAACTACCTTAGACTCTTTAGCAAAGTGGGCAAGCAAGAAATTCATACTTTGTTAAAATCTTATAATGATTTCTCATTAGTTCAACAACCAGGTTATATTTGCAAAAACTATTTCTTGACAAACCCCTTCAAAAAATTTTTGCAAGATAACTATATATCAGACACGCTCAGCGCCAGGTCGCCCGTTTTCAACCACGAACTGAACCAAAGTACTTATAGGGGCGTCTGGTGTAGCTACGGTTGACACGACTCTGAAGTCAGTTAGCCAGTGTTCACGGTTAACCTCACAGCGCACGTAGCCGCGAAAGGTGCCATCGAAGAACTTGATATGTGGATTATCTGCCAGTGCTTTTTGTGTCACCTCAAGGTTCGCTGGATACCCAGAGGAGATAGACGTGCCGATGAACTCAGTTGCTAGCGTTAACGAATAGGGGTTATCAAAGTCGCTCTTCAAGTCACTAACCCAGCTTGAGTGCCAGTCACCGCTAATAACCACCGGATTGGACAGCTGACTTTGCAGGATGTGATTCAGAATGCGGGTACGGGCAGATGGATAACCATCCCAACCATAGTGATAGAACAAGTTACCTGAGCCAGGGTCATAGTTGAACTGAGCCATAGGAACTTGCTGAGCAATTACGTTCCAGTGGGCTCTCGATTGGTCAAAGCCATTGAATAGCCACTGCTCCTGTTTTGAACCGAGCAGCGTCCGCTCTGGCTCAAGTGCCTCTGGGCATTGTGGCACTATGGCTGTATTGCCAGCAGGTCCACCCAAACCACTCTTAGCGCCACAGATTTGCTGATTGTTTTTGAACTGGCGAGCGTCGAGTACACTGAACTCAATGAGATTTCCATATGTCAGACGGCGGTAAAGCTGCATATTGGGACCGACAGGCATGGAGGTGCGGCGTAGCGGCATATGCTCGTAATAAGCTTGATAAGCAGCTGCACGACGAATAAAGTCTCCTAACTCATCCTCGACTGTCTCATGATTATCGGGGGTTACTACCCAAGGAAAAGCGGCGTGTGCAGCTTGTAGGTTTGGGTCGGACTTATAAAGAGCGTAACGATTACGATAACCTTCCACAGTACTCGCCTCCGGACCATTATGCTGCCTGACCCTACCAGGGCGCTGTGCTCCTTCATAGATGTAGTCGCCAAGGTGGACAACCAGGTCGAGATCTTCCTCCGCCATATGTTGATAAGCTGTGTAGTAGCCCTGTTCGTAGTCCTGACAACTGGCAAAGGCGAACCGGAACTGTTCAAGTTGACTACCAAGTGCTGGTGCTGTGCGGGTGCGTCCAATGGAGCTAAGCTCATTACCCACCTTAAATTGATACCAATACCATTGCCCAGACTTTAGCCCTCTTACATCTACATGTACAGAATGCCCTAATTCTGGAGTTGCGAGCACTCTCCCGCGTTTGACGATATGCTTCATGCTGTCATCGGTGGCGATCTGCCATTGCACAAGGACATTTTGCTGGGGCATACCGCCTCCGTTTAGTGGATCGGGAGCCAATCGCGTCCACAGCACCACACTATTTGGCAGCGGATCACCAGAAGCAACACCAAGACTAAACGGATAATCAGAGAACCGTGGTTGGGCAACTACTTTGTGTGACCCCTGGCTAGCAACTGCCAAACCAGTTGAGGTTCCAACGGCGAGCAAAAAGCTCCGTCGTCTCACTTTAGTTGATAGCAAACGCTCGAAATGTAACTTATCCATAAAAAAAAGACCAAATGGTCAGATAGTCAAACGTGATGAAATATTAAATGCCCCTATTAGGGGCTATACTGCCAATGTCCAGCACTTGGAGGCTCTTTAATATCTGAACAAAAATTGTCTCCAACAAACTAAAACTTGAAGACAGCAGCAACGGCACTAGTAGCACCACCAATAGTACAAAATATGGGTTGAGTACATTACTAGGTTGACGGCTGAGGTTTAACTACTAATTACGCATGATTAAAGTTTTGGTTAAAATCTTGGTAGTCCTAAACAGGTAAGAAAAAAATAGTACATTTTTTATTCCCCAATATTCAGTAACAATATTTCCTTATTTAACCTGTGGTTCTGTTAGTCTCAGCAAGTCTTTGCCATTAGCAAAGAACGATTTTAGAGTACCCTTGCCTTGTAGCAAGGATTCTACAAATCTGGTTCTTAGATGGTGAAAAACCCGTATACACTAACCAATTGTCAATTTTACGTCGAACTCTGCTTTGTTCAGCTTGTGGTTAGAAACGAACTGTACAAAATTTGCTAGAACTTGTAGCCCAGCTTGAGATGATTTCTCAGGGTGGAATTGGGTACCCATTAAGGTGCCCTGGGAGATTGCAGCAGTAACCACGTGACTACCATGGGTCACAGTGCCAGCGATCCAGCTAGGGTCTGTAGGTACTACATAGTAAGAATGCGCGAAATAAACCCACGGATTAGGACTAATATTTCTCCACAGAATGATATCCCTAGTTAGCTGTAATTGGTTCCAACCTAGATGGGGAATAGTCAAACCTGGTTGGGAGATAAAACGTTGAACTGTGCCGGGGACAATACCAAGCCCAGGTTCTTTACAATCATCTTTATGGTCAAATAAAATTTGTAGACCTAAACAGATACCTAACAGGGGTTGACGATTTGCGATCGCTGCTTTAATGGGCTCCTCAAATCCATACTCTCGAATTTTTCGCAGTGCTAAGTCAAAAGCACCTACCCCCAGTAATACCAGACCATCATAACAATGTATGTCACTGGGCCGAGCCACAACACTCACCTGAGCACCAACACGCTCTAGAGCTTTACAGGCTGAGTGTAAATTGCCCATATCATAGTAAATGACCCCAATTGATACTGAATTCATTACTGCACCTTAAAAGCACTTACGTTTTTTGTGCTATTGCTAATTTTTAGTATCAGGTGTAACACCGATGACATTTATTAGATTTCTGTCAGCTCCGATAAAGACCGAATAATTAGACAGTCAAACGGTGGTGAAAGATCAGAAAGTTCCCTTTGAATCCACACTGGGAACAATCCAGCATTTTGAGATCCCATAACGTCCGAATGCAAGTTGTCTCCTACAAATACACTTTCTGAAGGACTGACACCCAAACGTTCCAAACAGTGTTGAAAAATTACAGGATTTGGCTTTCGATATCCTACATCTCCGCAAAAAACAACAACATCCGATAATCCAGACAAGTCAGGGCAAAATCCATGGTTATTCACCTCAGTAAGCCATAACTTCGGATCAGTACCCCAAGGCGTATTAGAGAGAATTCCGATTTTATAACCCATTAGCTTCAGCTTTTTGCAGGTCAAAACTGCATCCTTAAATAATTTTGCTTGTTGAAAAATACGTTGGCACAGGTGCTGTTCTAACAGGGAAAGGGTTTGGTAACTGAGCGTTTCACTCATACCATGCTGAGAAAAAAAATGATTTAATCGCTTTTGGAATGGAAAAACTGCACCGTCTTGAGCCTCTTGATTAAAAGCTTGCAAGATGCCATTTAATACTTCTAGTTCGAGGTTAGGAGGTAAAATAGGTGGATTAAAGTTTAGCAAAAACTCTTGAATAAAAAGAATTTGTTCGCTAAAGCTTTGTAATGGGTAATCTACTAAAGTGTTACCCCAATCAAAAATAAAAGCTCGAATTTTTCCACTTACAATGAGTGTCCTTAATTTTTCTCTACTTGGAATATCCATGACATTTATCACTGTTTACGAATCAATCTAAAGACAAGGGTTCCATCGTTTGCTTTTGTCGCAATTATAAATTGATAAAGTCGAGGTTATCAATTGATTGTCGGCAATTGAATCAATTCAAGAAATTTGCGGTACTTGTTTAATACTTCGTCTGCAGATTTTCCCTGACGAAAGACATCTTTATCTAGGTCGTCTCCCTCATATTTAACACGCATACAGTCGGGTGAGACTTCACCGTAAATTTCTTTTCCATCTTGCGTAATAAAAAAGCAGATATCTTGTAAATGAATTTTTCTAGGGGATAAAAACTGTCTGAGGACATGAAAACTTTTCAATGCTGTTTGTTCAGCGACCTTTATGTCTATATATTGATTTGCAATCCATATAGGAAGGCATTCATCTCTTTCCGGAAGTGGATTTCGCCAATCAAAACGAACATAAGGCTCATGGGTATCTCCAGGACAAATATATTGACCAAAACGGGTTTGATAAGACTCCATCTTTTTATAAATATGTTTTGGCGTTCCAACGTGACAAGCCTTAACGACAACCTCAACTGGCACAGGAGTAACTTTTTCGCTCACATAACTGTGTTTACCCACACCTTTGATAGAGACAGTAACTCCAGCCTTCGCAAGACATTGCCAAAGGATTCTACTAATCTCTAGTCGATATTGTTCTGTACCTTCCACTATCGCGTAGCGATTAGCTTTATAGGAAAATAATGTCGGTTTCATCCGAATCAAAACTAGATTGTTTCCTAATTCCCGTACGACTTTTGACTCGCCTTCGCAAAATAAGGGGAAGCTTTCAAATTGCAAGTTCAACTCATCGATATATTTGGAGGTAGCTTGGCTTTCCAAATCAAATTTCATATTTTTTTGCTCCTTAAGGATGTTCAATAGTTGGGCTTTCTTCCAAACCCCTCAATTGGACTTATAAAAATTGTTGATTAGCTGTTTAGACTGATGGATTATTTCTGTTGCACTCAGTTAGGTAAGCGGATTAGCTAAGTGAGTGCTTGGTATCCATCATTAACTGAATATCTTTGCGGATATACAAGAAACTATGACGTCTAGTGCTGCTTTTTAAACAATAACTTAGAAATTTTCCCAAAAAATATGTATTTAAATTCACTAATTTATTTATTTAATCATTGTTTCCCCTGTTTTTTTGTATAAATAAAATTTTGAATTTATCATTTTTCCTATATTTTTTAGATTTATTAATTATCAAATATAGTAATTATACATAAAATTACAACGAGCCTAATGTATAAAATCCAAGTTCTATTATACAGTGATTGACAATTAGCACTTCTTCTGTATTTCTCTATGAAGAAAAAGAGTGGAGATAGGTCTTAAATACCAGTTTGTCAACTCATGAAGCGCATTTTGGCTAAATTGCAGTTAGTCATAACTATCAGAAGAAGCAATAAGAAAAGAAGTTAAAAAAATATTTTTTCCTTGGGGCAAAAAATAATAAATTTTATTTAGTATAATCATTGCTAAATTTTTTATAAGTTCTTTTTTAATCAAATGTTAATCTTTACTCAGGTTGTTTCTTAATATTCGCTATATAGGCTAGATCGAAAAGAAGTGTGTAGTTCTTGCTAAAAAGCTAACAATGAAAAGCCAGCGCTATGAGCAACAAATTGAATGCCAAGTTGTATGCAATTTGCATATAACAGTAATGATAGGTGAACTGACACTTGGGAATCGATGAGCAATCCGGGCAAATCGTGACGGCGGTGGTAACTACTAATGATGTATACGATTGCGAAGTACTGAGCGATTTGTTGGAGTAGATCGACTAGGAAATTGAGCAAGTATTAGGTGATGATGGCTGTAACACCAAAGGTTGTTACAGCGCAATAATAGCTATTAAACTAAGTGCAACCGTTGCGCACTTTAGTACAACTTTGTAATAAGCGTAAAGTGTACAATTACAGCAGCCATTAATTAAATGTATTAAAAATACAACAAAACTGCTAGAGCATTAGTAACCAAAAGCTCAGTGGTATTTGTTAAAGACAATAAGGAATTCATTTGTACCTGTTACAGTATATTAAGGATGAAAGAAATGAGGCTTAATGAGAAAAACAAAGTTCAACTTAGAGATAAAGAACCCGTGGATCTTAAAACTCTACAGTGGTTTGCTAATCAAGTTGAAAAACTTTCTATTATAAAGGACAAGAAAACCTCGGTGATGGTAGTGACTCACTTACTTGGAACTACACAAGGTTTTCTGAATGAGATTGAAAAACGATCCACTATTCAACACATATTCGCGATTCCTTATTCAATTGAGACCCCAACTCTAAAGAAGCTTCAAGAGAAACACTCAGTTATTACTCCCAACAGTACGACAGAACTTGAAGAGTTGCTTGAGGAAAAGTGTTTTCAATTTCTTGAACATAGTTCTGATCCTTTAATCATCCAGGATATTGGTGGCTATGCCCATCGTATTGCTTCAAGTAATCGGGTGAAAGATAGCAATCTATTAGGAATTGTCGAGGATACTAGCCAGGGTCACTGGCGCTATGAGCGTTGCGCAAACCTTCACGTACCAGTCATTTCTATTGCTTATTCAAGGTTAAAAAACCTTGAGAACACTCGTATTGGACAGGCAGTGGTGTACAGTCTTGAGAATCTGCTTCGAAGTGCTTTTCATGAACCACTCAGTGGCAAACATGTTGTCGTGCTTGGGTACGGTAGAATTGGGAGAGCCGCAGCATTGATGCTACGAGGGCGAGCCGCTATCGTGTCAGTTTATGATGTAAGTCCTCTTGCTAGGGCTCATGCTAGGCTAGATGGCTTCAAGGTTGATCTTAAAGCAAATCTCTTACCAGAGGCAGATATTGTTCTTGGGGTCTCTGGTCACCGCTCGTTTGATAGTGAGGACATTTCTCTAATTAAGCATAGGACAGTTCTAGCTAGCGGTAGTTCAAAGAGTGTAGAGTTTGACGTACCTGGAATAATAAAGATGAGCCGTGATATCTACGGAATAAATGAGTATGTAGAATGTATAGAGTTGCTCAATGGGAAATCAGTAGTACTTCTCTACAGAGGGCAACCAATCAATTTCATTCACGGCAGTTCTCTTGGAGGTATCCTAGATTTGGTATTTACGGCTTTGTTTGAGTGCGGACGAGTTCTTGAAGATGGAACAATGTCTCCGGGCCTGCAAAATATTCCTCTCAACCTGGAAGAGGAGATTGTAGCGACATGGGAGCAGATTCATGGATATATGCCTGGCGACGGGCTTTTAGAACGAATTTGATATTCCATTTTAGAGTGTTTTACATAGTCGAAAAAAGAAATTGTAATGTGTGAGACGAGTGTATGCTTGGCGTAGCGGAGGTTTTTGATGTCTATGTTAATAGCTGAAGTGGTCAAGGAATTTTATCAAGGAGAATCATCGTGCCATGATTTTTACCATTTATCACGAGTAGCAGGTCTTGCTGCGCATCTGTGTTGCTTGGAGGGAGGCTCTTTAGAAGTTGTCATGGCAGCTAGCTATCTGCATGATTTACATCGACACGTTGAGCGTTCCAAAGGGACACACGTCCCTGCATCAGAATGCGATCACCTCGTGCTTGACCTTTTATATACTGCTAAGGTATCAGAGGAATTGCATCATCCAATTCTGGAGGCGATTCACTACACAGAAAAGTATTCCTTCTCCCCAGGTGGTCGAAAAAAAGCCTCTATTGAGTCGCGGATTGTGCGAGATGCAGATAACCTAGATGCCATTGGTGCTATTGGCATTGCCCGAGCTTTTGTCTATGGTGGTAAGCTAGGTGAGCCGATTTGGGAGCCATCCGTCTCTACTAGAACGGAACACTACATCTCTGGCTCAAAGTGCCCGTCTGTTATTCATCACTTCTACCAGAAATTGCTGCGGTTGATTGACGATCTAGATCTTCCAAGCGCTATACAGATTGCGAAAGAGCGTCATACATACCTTGAAGGATTCCTCAAACAGTTTGAAAACGAGTGGAACCAGGCTATGGACGGTCTAGAGACATTACCGCAAACTCAAGTTGCTGTCACCTGTGGAGCTGAAGACAATACATCGGGTATCTAAAACCTTTTTCAAACATCAAACAACAGTGTAGATACTTACTAGATCTAAGCAAGCTTTAAACCTCTGTTGCCTTTACTGATGAGTCATTTGTCATCCTAATAGTTATCACTCAAGATGGATTATAGTAATCTACTTAATAAATAGAGTCTTCTAATCCTTACCAGCCGATGCTTTTAGCTTCTAATAGAAGCAGATATCTTCCAATTACTACCGCTTCAGGGTTTCAGATTTCCTTAACAGACCCAGATCCCTGTAATCCATATTCAGCGATAACTACTAGTTAAACGGGCAAAACAATTACGTGTCATTTTTCTCGTAATAGAGCAGTAGCAAGGCTCGTCGGTCAAACAGCTCTTTTGTAGTCGGTTTGCATCGTCTAATTGGAAAGATACAGGAACAGATCTATGAGTATGCGAATTGTCGGTGTTAGATCTACCACTCACTCTTCTAGGAAGGATAGACCAGACAAGCCACAGGAAGCATGTGGAGTTTTTGGAGTATATGCGCCTGGAGAAGAGGTCGCCAAGCTAACCTATTTTGGTCTCTATGCTCTGCAACATCGAGGTCAAGAATCAGCAGGGATCGCGACTTTTGATGCTGACCAAGTGCATCTCTACAAAGAGATGGGTTTAGTCTTCCAAATTTTTAATCAACAGATTTTGAATAGTCTACCTGGCAATTTGGCTATAGGACACACTCGCTATTCCACTACTGGTTCTAGCCAAGTTTCTAATGCTCAACCCATCGTTGTCAAAACTCGCCTTGGTTCTCTGGCTTTAGCTCACAACGGTAACTTGCTTAATACGACTAAATTGCGAAAGGAGTTAGTTCAGAACGATTACTGCTTTACAACGACCACTGATTCTGAAGTCATTGCTTTTGCAATCACTCACGAAATCAACACTGGTAAAGATTGGGTAGAAGGAATTATTGCTGCTTGCCAACGCTGTCAAGGGGCTTTCAGCTTGGTGATTGGCACTTCTACAGGTCTAATTGGGGTACGCGATCCAAACGGCATTCGTCCTCTTGTGATTGGTACGTTAAACAGTAAAAACTGTAATGTTCCATCACGCTATGTTCTGTCTTCCGAAACCTGCGGACTAGATATTATTGGAGCAAAATATTTACGAGATGTTGAACCGGGTGAACTAGTTTGGATAGATCAAGATAAAATAACATCTTTTAATTGGACTCAGCACTCAGAACGTAAACTCTGTATCTTTGAGATGATTTACTTTGCTCGTCCTGACAGTGAAATGCATAGCGAGAGTCTCTACAGTTATCGGCTACGTTTGGGTCAGTACTTGGCAAAAGAATCCCCTGCAAATGCAGATTTCGTAATACCAGTACCAGATTCAGGTGTTCCTGCAGCCATTGGTTTTTCTCAAACCTCTGGCATTCCCTATGCTGAAGGTCTGATTAAAAACCGCTACGTGGGTCGTACCTTCATCCAACCGACTCAGACCATGCGCGAGTTGGGTATCCGTATGAAGCTCAATACATTGAAAGATGTCTTATCGGGTAAACGAGTTTTAGTTGTAGATGACTCTATTGTGCGTGGAACCACGAGTCGTAGAATTGTTCAAGTTATACGGAATGCAGGTGCTACAGAGGTTCATATGCGAATTTCTTCCCCTCCTGTAACGCATCCTTGCTTCTACGGCATTGCTATTGATAGAAAAAGTCAATTGATTGCTGCTACCAAATCAGTTGATGAAATTGCAGCATACATAGGAGCAGACTCGCTTAGTTTCCTAAGTTGGGAAACCATGCTCAAGGCCACTCAAATGGAACCTAACACTTTTTGCTCTGCCTGCTTTAATGGTCAGTATCCATTGGTGATAGGTTAAAAACATCTATATTTTGTCAATACCTCCATGGAATAAAAGAAGTATTTCTGATTAATGATAATCTTAAAAAAGGTTGAAAAGAGAGTCTTACTGATGTATGTTATACTTTTTTAAAAAATAAAATTAAAAAATAAAAAGTTAATGCCCCGTCTACTCTGGGGCAATGTCAAAGATTTCATCAAAACACATCCTAATGCATATATTATTTTTGATGACACAGTTTGAGACAAAAGATATTGGGAAAAAGTTGAGCTAATTAGAAAGCAACATAGTGGAAATGAATATTGGGTTATCCCGGATATAGGTTTAGTTAATTGCGTTTATGTTAACCCACAAATCAGTCAATTCTAGGTAATTGATTATATGATTTATAACCTTGATGGAGATGAGAAAAGTAAGATAGATGTTGCGCAAGTCCTGACTTTGATAACACCATCTACTTCCGTTTCCTGACGTTTGAGGTTCTATAAGTGGTTGAATCACTCTCTAAATATGGACAGAAGTCGATAGTTTCGCACTATGCGCCTTATCCCTTTGCTCTCATGGAGAAATCTCCAGGCGGACTTTCATCGGCTTTTCTCCATGAAGTACAAAATAGCAAAAGCGTGGTTTTTCTTACCACGGACGAGGTAGACGGGCTGTGGGGAGGATCACAAATCATCACCGCTGATGTAAACAACAGCGACATCTGGGAGTCAGATTTGCCTTTGTACTGGTTTGGGCTTGGGTGTTGGCAGTGGCTACATCCCAATGCTCATACTGATACAGCCGGAGACCCAGAGGCAGTTCGTATGATGATAGAGATGGACTCTAAATGTGCTCCGGGATCGCTTGAGCGCTTGCTTCAATACTGTGAAGCATATGCCCCGTCTTCTGCGCTGAGTGAACGCTTTAACGAGTGCTATAATCGTGTGTTGGATCTGGTAGTACCCGGTTCAATTATGAACTGGCAAGACTACTTCTTTATTCCTTCTATGCTAAAGCATGCGGATCGGTTACGAAGTCTAGGAATCTTCCAGACTTTCCATCTTCATACAACTGTACCTAGTTCGCTTGCGCGCTCAGCGTTTGGAAGGGATCTTTTAAAAGCGATGAGTGTAGTTGATGTGGTTTATCTCCACACTGACGAATATATTCGACGCGCTGAGCAGCAACTTGTTTCACTTGGGTGTAATGTGCCTGTCTTGAAACGGTTCGATCTTGGCATTAATCATGAAGGGCTAGAGGAAGGGCTCCTACTCGCAAATCGGAATAACTATGCAACGACAGTTCTTTCCTGCGCGAGATATAGCCAAGAGCAACGTGATCTCATTGATGAGATCTACCGAACTCAGAAAACAGTTCCCCATCGATTTATCGACATTGATCGGGTCGATCCAGTTAAGGGAACTGCAACAGTAGTACGAGCCATCAAGAAGTTTCTTGAAGAACGTAGTGCTGCAGGCGAGTCACTTGAGGAGATGAAGGAGAAATACCGATTCTTCTTTATTCAGGATTACTTGCGCAAGCCAGCCCATCCGCAAAACCTCCAAACCGGTATCTATGGAAGGTTTCTACGGGATCTGTTTGAGCAGGTTATGGAACGCTATCCAGGAATCGTCTTTATCTCGGACGCATTAGACAGCGAAGCGCGGCTCCTTATCCCATCTCTCCTCTTGAATGCTCATGGCATAACAGGAGGTGCACAAGACGGGCTGAACCTCGCGATAATGGAGAATCTCTATGTGAATCGTGGCGAAGACACCACAATCATCTGTGGAGATGGCAATGGATTTGCTATTCACACAAAGACGCTTAATCTTGCCCCTTACGGTTTCTTCCCTCGTGCAGGGGACGTGGAAGCTTTCACTCAAGCGATTCATGAGGCTGTCATTCTCCAGTCACGTGGTGATGGGACGTTACTCCGTAAGAAAGCTCCCCTTGTCAATCATGTGCTAAGGCGGCGGGATTCGATTATTGTTGACTGTTGACTTCTCAGCATAAGCAGAGCGTGCGATTTGCCATCCCTGGCTGGTTAAGATGATGAGCAATTTCAGTAGGTTACTGTAATTTTTTTCAAGAACTTGTTGTAGGCGATCACCCGTATATGCCCAGAGGCGTTTCTTAAAGGAAACTCCTCTCCCCTAAAAGTCTTTAAACCCACTAAGAAACTTAAAGAAACAGTCTTAGCTTCTCAAAGTCATTCGAGGAAGTGAGAAAATTACCGCTTCAATTTTCTCAAGATTTGACATGAATAATTTTTTACTTCTCTACCCTTGAGTAAATTATGGCTTTGCTGGAAAGGGCAAATCACGCCCCCACGTTACACTCAAGACACCGCCTCACCGACAACCTATGGCATTTCAAGCACACTAAGCACTTCTATAATTCCATCAAACTGGTTTGAGAGTCGCCTCCAATAAACTCATTCTCGATTACGCGAACGGTGAGTTCTGAAACTCATCAACTGCCAAAAATTGCCGAAATTATACTCAAACTTTTTGATAACTACACAAAGAACTTCCGGAATATCATGGATTGCTTGTGAATCTTCCTGTTGATAAGGCTTGATAATTTCAAGTTTTACAACATTTCAAGGTTCATGGAATGTTAAATCTAAATTTTGTCAAACAACCAGAATAGGAGTGATAAATGTGGTATTGGTAACACCTCCATCTCCTTGCTTTGGCAAGCAGAACCCAAAATTTTATACCTTAAAAAAGGGTACGGAACTTTTGAGAATTTTCCAACCTGAATATAATCCTACTGCCCTTACCTTTCGTTTTTGGGGTCCCCTTCATCGCTTTGACCATCATCTAGGTGATTGTCCCTGTATTGGCGTTGCACAAGACAATTATGAGACTTGTGGAGTGTGGAATCAGGAGGTGTCTTTTGGTGCCGAGGATATAGCCATCCTACAAAAACAATTAGCATATTCTGCCTGCTATAAGCCACTGAAACGCACACCATGCGATGACCCACTACGTGGTATATACTATGTTGCACCTGCGCCTCGACTTTCGAGCTGTCTCGTGGAAGTTTTTGGTGATACACGCTGTATAGAAATTACTGACCACCAGATTGCTCTTATCACTGTCACAAGTCATTTAAAATTATTGGATGTACGCGGTTCTGGTGCAATGCGCGCTGGTGCGAATGACGCAACCCTAGCAAAGACACCCCAACGTGGTCTCAGTCAAGCTTGGTCTCGCTTTTTTTATGAGCAAGAAGCAATTTACCCTGAAATTCAAGGGATTATTTACCGCAATGCTCATAATGATGAAGAGGCGATCGCCATTTATGAGCGTGCCAAACATCTGCTCACCTGTCCACCAGGAAACGTTTACCCGCTCAAACATGAATTGTTCCGGGGTGCAATTTTAAAAGCCGCAGAGGAAAATAATCTTGAAGTGGAGCGTTATTGGTAAGACATTGCTCTGCAAAAACCAAGACACCAAAGTAAGAGTATGGATAACAAGTCCGATAATTCTGAAGTCAGTAAAAGTCTAATTTCAAGGGAAGCAGTAGATTGGCTGCTGCAACGCATCTTCCAACTTCCTAAAAAATGGTTAATTATTAGTATTATTCTTATTCTTATTAGTACCTGTGAAATCAGTTGGAGCAAAAAAGAATTATTTGCATTTAAATTTAAAGTCACGAATACAACAGCAGTTTTTCTATCACTTGTTTGGTTACCATCTATACTTAAGATTTTTGCATTGAGTGGAGGAGCACTGAAGACGCCGGCAGGAGAAATTGGTAGCTCAGGTATGAAAGTTATGCTGGAGTCATTAACTGTTGATTCACTGGGATTTTTCATTGAGCAGACTAAGCTAGCGGAAGAAGTTGCTCCACCGAAACAACAGGAAGAAATGCGTCAAATTCGTCAAGAATGGCAAAGAGTTTACGCATCAAAGGTTCCCCTTTCGGAAGGATGGCAGAAAATGGAGCGCTTAGCCGAACGCTACAAGGAACTGAGAATGACCATGCCTTCTGGACCACAGCGAACATTTGAAATGGAATCTATTACCGGACAGATGCGTGCTTTAGTTCCAGAGGTGAAATATTCAGTACAAGAAGTCAAAGACCTTCTGCAATCAGACGATCAAGGCAAACGCTTGCTGGGACTTTCTGTTGCTGAGTGGTCTGGTGATCCGTTTTATTTTGATTTGGTTTTACATCTGATTCGTCATTCAGAAACAGCATTTGAGCAAACAAGTGCATTGCGAGCTATGGAAAAGATGGTGTCGAAACTGAATACTTACCAGAAGAAAGACTTGCAGACAGCACTCATTGAACAGCGTAATTTTAATCCAGATGAAAAGTGTTGGATCAAGCCTGATTCTAATCGTTGGATATTGAGCGATCGCTTATTATTAGCTCTACAAATATCAGAAACCTAAGAGTAAGTAAAAGTAGGGTGGGCAATGCCTCTAAGTATGTGTATTTTATAACTGTAAACTGACACAAGCATTGCCCACCAAAATCCTCAATATCACTCAATGTCCCAATATCGTCGCTCCCATGCACCAGGCGGAACTTTTTTCCTCACCCTGGTGACTTACCACCGCGCACCTCTTTTTTCTAAGCCAGAAAATGTCTCTCGCTTACGGGCTGCTGTTGTCAAAACTCGTACTGAAAGACCCTTTGAAATTACTGGAGCAGTCGTTTTACCTGATCATATTCATTTCCTTTGGAGGTTACCGCCTAATGATTCAGCTTACTCCCAAAGAGTCTCTCGGTTAAAGATTCTGTTTACAAGGTCGCTGCGGGGTACAAGGTCATTACCTGAGAATATTTCTGCTTCCCGTCGTAAACATCGAGAAAGTGATATTTGGCAACGTCGGTTTTGGGAGCATACCATTCGCGATGAAGCAGACCTAGTAAAGCATTTAGATTATATCCACTACAATCCAGTTAAGCACGGGTTGGTATCTTGCCCACACCTGTGGGAGTATTCCAGTTTTCACAGATGGGTGAAGGGAGGCGAGTATCAGAGTGATTGGGCTTGTAGCTGCTGTGGTAGGATGCCTCAAATCCCAGATTTCACGGAGATGGTATTTGGTGAATCAGAGTAAGGTGGGCATTGCTCTGGTTTTTTACCGAAAATTCGGGTTTAAAGCCCCGTCCTTCTAGGACGGCTTTCTCTTTGTCTTTAGACTTCTAATGAGTTCTCTAAGTACATCAGTTTTTGTTCTGCCAACAGATGAGCAGTAGTCTTCAAGGATTTGAAGTTCGTACTCTTCTACTCTAAAATCTAATCGTTTCTTCATAAGATTGTACAGCTTTATTGTGTACAATAGTAGCATGAAAACATTGAAGTTTAAGTTGTACTCACACAAGCGCAATAGATACCTCAAGCGGTCAATTAATGCCGCAGGGGTAATCTATAACCATTGCATTGCCCTTCATCGTCGGTACTACAAGATGTGGGGTAAACACTTGAGTTGCACAAAACTTCAATCTCATATAGCCAAGTTGCGGAAGCATAATCCGTTCTGGCAATCAGTAGGTTCTCAGGCAGTACAGGATATCTGTCAACGTATCGAAAAAGCATACCAATTGTTTTTTAAATACAACAAAAAAGGAGTTAGACCACCAGGATTCAAGAAGGTTAAGAAATACAAATCGTTCACCCTCAAACAAGCAGGATATAAGTTTCTTGGTGGGAATAGGGTACGAATTGAAAACCGAGTTTATCAATTTTGGAAATCTAGGGAAATCGAGGGAATAGTCAAAACTTTAACCATTAAACGCACGCCTTTGGGTGAATTGTTTATGGTTGTCGTGGTTGACAATTGTCCGGAATCTGAAGCTCAGTTCACGACCGGTAGAATAGCGGGATTTGACTTCGGACTCAAGACATTTCTCACTTGCTCAAATGGCTCATTAATTGAATCGCCCCAATTATTTAAACAGTCTCTCAACGCCATCAAAAAAGCGAGTAAACAGCACTCCAAAAAGTTGAAAGGCTCGTTCAACCGAGAACGGGCTAGAAAGAATCTAGTACGCAAGTATGAGGATATTTCTAATGCTAGGCGTGACTGGTTTTGGAAGTTAGCTCACGACCTAACTAATAGCTTTGATGTACTTTGTTTTGAAACTTTAAACCTCAAAGCAATGCAACGTCTTTGGGGACGAAAAATCTCAGACCTAGCCTTTGGGGAATTCCTGCAAATTCTGGAATGGGTTGCTAAGAAGAAAGGTAAACAACTCATATTCGTCTCGCAGTGGTATCCATCCAGTAAAACTTGTTCTAATTGTGGACACGTTCTAGAAAAACTGGATTTGTCAATCAGAGAGTGGCGTTGCCCGTCCTGTCAGTCGGTAAATGGCAGGGACGAGAATGCAGCTAAGAATATTTGTACAGTTGGGGCATCAACTGTTGGGTGAGACGATGTAAGACGGCAAAGCGCTGCAATCGTTGTTAGAGCCCAGAATCCCCGCACTTTTAGGGCGGGGAGTATGTCAAAAACTGTTCCCAGATTTTGGTAGCAATGCCCACCCTACTAGCTAATTTTTCACTTGAAGTAAAGCTGAAAACTGACGAGGGCTACGAATATTGACTTTTCTGTCCTGTTCATCACTCGTAAAGGCAGAGTTCATAATCTTCCCAGCCGATTGCGACAATTTATACATACATATAACCTTCCTAACGGGACTTAAACAAAAATGAAGAACAAAAAAGGCTATAGTACTTAACTGGATTCGCTTTCACGTTATAAAAGCCTGTAGTGTTTCTTACAACTAATAACTCACTCATTACAACTTAGGCAGAATTTCTGGTAATAGCTGAGCAGGAACTTTAGACAAAGCTAGATTTTGTCCTTGTATGCCTAATTCATTGTGGAAAGCGCGAATTGTTTTTACCACATAATTAAAAGTTGTTTGATAAGCATCAGGTTTCTTACTCAATCCATTTAAAGCTTGCAAATGATTATCTAATGCTGCTTCTAAGTGTTGGGAACGAGTTGCTTTATCACTATCGAAAGACTGGTCTGTTGCTAACTGAAAATGAGCAAGCCCTAAATTATTATGAGTGGCAAACAGATCAAAACTCAGAGGCATACCATTGAGTGAGTGAGCAAGGTCAAGTGCTTCTTCATATGAACTCACGCACTGTTCTAACAACTTTTGTCGCTCCTCCTTTAAAGTTTGTGATTGATTTGCCAGGTGCCAATAGGCTGTTCCAAGATTATTTTGGGTAGCAGCGCAGGCAGGAGGAACATTCGCAGGAGTTCGATATTTCAGAGCTTCGCGGTAAGCCTCAATGGCTAACTCTAAATTTTCTGTTGGCTGTTCGTACTGTGCAATATTCCAGTATGCCGTGCCGACATTGTTTTGAATCATGCCATACTTGAGCGGTTCTTGCTCAGGGCTGTAATAATCAAGTGCTAGTTTGTAAGCTACAATTGCTTTCTTGAGATGCTCAACTGGTTGATTGTATTGGGCTAAATGCCAATAAGCTGTCCCTAAATTATTTTGGCAAGCAGCATACTTTAATGGTTCCATCTCAGATGTACGTAAGCGGAGTGCTTCGCTGTAAGCCAAAACCGCTTGCTGCCAGTTTTCCGCAGGGTTAGCAAAACGAGCTAAATCGCCGTAAGCTGTTCCCAGATTATTTTGTACGCGAGCATAGGTGTCAGGGTGACTTTCTGGTGAAATGAGCTTCAAAGCTAAATGATAAAATTCAATTCCTTGCTCTATGTAAGCTTGTCCCTCCTCAGAATTGGGTGGTGTGTGGTAAAGCATCCAGTAGAGTGTACCCAAGTCATTCAAGGTATCAGGCACTTGGGGTGCATTGTCATCATGAGTGATTGATTCTTGATAGGCAAGAATTGCTACCATCAAGTTTTCTAGGTTTGAGTGTCCTTGCTCAATACGAAGGCGATATAAGTTTCCTAATTGATGATAAGCTGCAGCCAGCTTCATACCCGAAGCCTGTTGTGCGTGTAATTCCTCTATCTCCTCTAGAATTTGCTTGACTTGCAAGTTCTGGTCATCGTTTTCAGCAATTGCCGTGTTTATCGTTGCCAGTACTAGCTCGGTTAACTCTTTGTTGATGTGAGATAGTTGCTGGGGTACTGGGGTGATACTGCTACTTGCTTTATCTGTAAATTCCTCTTGAAGAGGTTTGCTTGCTAATATTTCCGATTTTGATGGAGGAACCTCCTGCGGTTTATGTCCTCGATTAACTGATTTTTGTGTGGGAAAATCGAAATCATCCGGAATGGTTGATTCTTCTAAAATGGATTGCTCAACATTGCCTAACTCTAAACTTCTAGAACCAGAAAAACGTTCTGGAGAGCTTTTATTTTGAGTTGTCGGTGTGGGTTCTCCAGCAAAGACAAAAACACCCGTACGGTAACGCCAAAACTGTGGTGCTGATTGCTGAATGGCATACAACCAAGGACGCGGTACCCACAACAGTAAGCTAGATTCAAACTTAGACAGTTGTTGCTCAGTTAAACGCAGATAGTGCAAAAACAACCGCTGTATTGCGACTGGTTGTCTAGTGAGCTGTTCCACACCCACAATCTGAAACGCTGGTATTGGTAATGGTCGCCCTGGAGTGTCTTTGGATGCTCCTACAATGGGTGGTGGATAACTCGACAACCACTGATTTATCTGAGCGACTGGATTAGGGTCGCTCAAATTCAGTCGTAACGTGACTAATCGCGGATAGGCTGGTGTGCTTGCTTCCTGTGCATTTGATGGCTGATATAGCACTTGCCCAACAGGATAAGCTAAAGTTGAATGCAAACGCGCCGCCACCTGATTCCTCAGGTTTAAATCGTCACACACCGCCACAAAGATTTGTCGTCGTAAACCGAGACTAAGAGCAAGTTTCAGGCGGTGATACACTTGCCGATTCCAAGCAAAATTATCTGAGTGTGTAGTTTCATTTACGCTCATGGCGGCTAAATAGCCAAAACGCAGTGGACATACCCTCTTGGGGTGTATGCAGGCAGCCTATAAATCTGACCATGACAACGATTTTCAAGTCATTGTTGCTTTGCTCAGGATAAATCAATTCTTTGAGGTTTCAAAGAAAAAAGTATATAATTATACTATAAATATGATAATTTTTCTCTCGATAATAAAAAACCAGGCTCCAACAAAACTGGAAACCTGAAAAAGCCATAAAATCTAATTTCCAATTCCAAGGTTAATTTTCTATCAAGTTACATTAGAAACAGAAAAAGCAACAAAAATCAAGCTACTGACCAAAATTGTGGCAACAACTCCCAGGATAATGTAATTTCGCTTCTGACGTTCGGTAGGAGGTTCTGCTGTATAAACTTTGGGTTCACGAGCAAAGTTATTCAGACGACCACCTTCTTCTGTTGTGTAGGGCATGAGTACAATTCCTTATCCCGTTCATTTATCTAATGTTACATAAACGCGATATTTACTCTTAACAGTAGGAGATAAATCGTTACATTAGTCATTAATCATTTATCACATGACTTATGACCAAAGAAAGGGGTGAGGGTCAAGGAAGAGAAGAGAGTAGAGAAGCAGGGGGTGCACAGGGAGATGAATTAATGCCCATTAACTCTTTCCTCCCCTGCATCTCTCCTTCCCCTACCTCCCCTGCCACCTTTTGACTGCCTTTACGAAAGAATGTGCAATTTAAACCCGCAACAGCTTAACTTGTAATCGTCCCAGTCAGGGGTGAACTGGCAATGGCGTAGGTTTTGATTGGCATTCTGCCTGCAAGGTACGCTAAACGACCAGCAACTGCTGCTAAATTCATGGCACGAGCCATTGCAGCTGGGTTTTGAGCCAGAGCGATCGCGCTATTTATCAGTAAGGCATCTGCCCCCATTTCCATTGCTTGTGCTGCCTCAGAGGGCGCTCCAATACCTGCATCTACCACCACTGGTACATTGGAATTTTCAATGATGATTTGGATATTTGCGGCTGTTTTTAATCCCTGTCCAGAACCAATAGGTGATGCCAAAGGCATCACTGTTGCACAGCCAACTTCTTCTAAGCGCTTTGCCAGCATGGGATCGGCGTTGATGTAAGGCAACACAGCAAAACCTTCTTTTACCAGTTGTTCTGCTGCTTGTAAAGTCCCAATGGGATCTGGGAGTAAATACTTGGGATCAGGAATCACTTCTAACTTGACGAAGTTATTGTCTTCTTGTCCTAACAGTTTTGCCATTTCCCGTCCCAACCGGGCGACGCGAATTGCCTCTTCTGCAGTTTTGCAACCTGCGGTATTAGGCAACATCCAAATTTTTGTCCAATCTAATGCTTCGGCTAAACCTTCATGTCCAGGAGCATTGGTTTGTACTCGTCTGACGGCAACAGTTACAATTTGACAACCACTGGCAACAACGCTTTGTTGCATTTCCTCAATGCTGCGATACTTACCAGTTCCCGTCATCAAGCGAGATTGGAAGGTTTTTCCGGCAATTTTGAGTGCTGAATCTTCTAAAGTGCTGAGGTCTAATTGCTCAGTTTTGAGTGTAGGGTAAGTAAGCATTGAGGCAGTAGATGGCTTGCTGTGGAAGCGGGAGTAGTGGAAATGAGATAGTAAAGGGTCTGTTTTTTGTTCCAGAATCAAATCAGCAAGCAATGCTGCTGTTATTGGTGCTAGAAGAATACCATTGCGGTAATGACCTGTGGCAAAGGTTAAGTTTTGACAAGGGCTTGTGCCAAGAATAGGTAATTCATCTGGGGTTGCGGGGCGAAATCCCCACCACAATTCCTCGATGGGATAGTCCTGTATTTGGGGAAATAGACGGATAGCTCTTTGGAGTAAGGTTTGAATTCCCGCTGGCGTGTTGTGAGGGGTGAAGCCGATATCCTCAACAGTGGCACCAACAATAATTCGTCTGTCGCGCCTCGGCACGATATAAATGTCCTCCCCGTACAAAACCCGTGTCAAAGGCAAATCCGGCACAAATTCTGGCACTCTCACGCTGAGCATTTGACCTTTGACAGGGCGCACGGGAAGCGCAAATAACGTGTTTGACCAAGCACCTGCTGCCAAAACATAATGTTCTGCACGCAGGATTCCAGCGTTTGTTTGTACACCAACAACTTGCCGCTGCTGCTGTTGAATTCCTTCGACTGCAAGACCTTCTTTAAGTTCAACGCCAAGGAACTTCGCAGCACTCAACAGTGCTTTTGCTAATCCCCTATTGTCTACTTGTGCGTCTTCAGGATACCACCAACCTCCAACAACTTCTTCTCCCAATCCTGGTTGATATTGATGGATGGCTTCTTTTTCTTGCCAGTAGGCGGGGGAGGATGAGGTTAAGGGGGGAGTAGGGAAGGTTTCCCCTTGTTTCCTTATCTCCGTGTCCTCTTGCCCTCTTGTTTGTTGATAAACTGGTCCAAGAATGCCACAGGACCAGTAACCAGTATTGATGCTAGTAAACTCTTCGAGCTTGCGCGTCCAATCTGGGTATAAATACAAAGAGCGCCTGCATAACTCTTGCATTGCCTCATCTGAGATTCTTTCGGCACCAGGTGCCAGCATCCCAGCAGCAGCATGAGTTGCAGCAGCTTGAAAGTCGCGGTTGACTACTGTAACTTTGGCACCGCGTAATTTTAATTCAATGGCGATCGCCAAGCTGATGACGCCGCCACCAATAATTAGAACATCACTAGTCATTAGTCATTAGTCATTAGTTATTAGTTATTAGTCAAGAGTCGATAGTCATTAGTCAATGTCATTAGTCAGAAAAACTTAAATTTGGCATCATGAACTATGGACTTTGGACTAATAACTCGTAACTCATAACTTGCAACTTGTAACTAATGGTTGACTACCACAAGGCACGAATAGGTTCGTTGCTCTGATTTGTCTCATTCGGTTGATTAGGTGATTGATTATCTGATGATTGGCTGCTGGTTGGTTGATTGTTATTAGCGTTTGTGTCGTCTTGGTATTGCTCATTATTGGTTTCGCTGTTCTGAGTTGTCTGAGCAACATTAGTTCTTTTATCGCTTGCAGGAGCATCACCAGCAGCGGTGCTATTAACATTAATATTAGCTGGGAGGACTTTTGATTCTTTCCCCCTTGGTGCAGGTGCAGGTGCCTGAGCAGTATTTTGTCCGTCCATTGGAAAGCTAATGCCTAGCAAGGTCCCAAGCAAAATTGCCAAGCCTCCAGCCATAAGAATAAGTGGTGTCCATCTACCCATATCGTTATCTCTCCGTCTTAAGCGTCTGATGTCCAAAATGCTTGAGAACCTTAGTCCCCAAAATTATCAAATTTTGTAAGTTTCACATTTCCCAAAACATTGGGCCCAAAACATTGGTTTGACACGCTAAACACACCCTTGCTTGCCGAAGAATGGGGAGGTATAACCGCCGCGCTTTTCGCGCCGATTTTGCTCTTGACACTTCGCCTTCTACAAGAACTGCACAGGTACCAGGAGCTACAAATTCCCCGATAGTTTACTACCTTAGCACCGTTATTGTAGAGGTCAACACCATTTTGGAGCAATATTTGCCGCCAATTGGCTCCGAGGAAACGCCCGTATACGACTAGGGCGTTTGGTAAAGGAAGCGTCTCTCCTCATTTTCCAAAGACAGCACAGCCGATCCGGAGGTCAAGTTGGGTAGTTTCATTGGTCTTACCTTGAGCTTCTGCCTTGGGCATTCACGATGATTCGGTCATCTTTATGGTCGTATTGTAACAATTTATTTCGATATAGAAAAATACAGAAACATTACATAATTGCTAACCTCAGACCCTAAAAAACTCCAACAAGCGCATCTTATAGTTAGCACATAGAATTGGCTAATGGGAAGTCAGGGCACCACACCCAACACTTTACCCCTAAATAATCATGGGAAATTCTGCCCAAGGTTCAAAGAACCGGGTTTACTCAAATGTTGAGTTATTTTGTTGTTATTTTCTTTATTTAACTGAGCACTGTCATAGAATCTTTGGAACGGTAAGATCTTTTTTTAAGCACTCAAGAAGTCTGCTGCCTTACTTTACTCGCCTCAATCTTAACTGTACTTAGACATTGCCTTGAAAGTTGTCTCCAAAAGTTCCCATCTTATGACTGTAAATTCCTCACACCAACTTTGGATCTATGACACAACGCTACGGGATGGCACTCAACGCGAAGGGTTGTCAGTGTCCATAGAAGATAAGTTACGCATTGCCCGGAGGCTGGATCAACTTGGAATTCCCTTTATAGAGGGTGGTTGGCCGGGAGCAAATCCAAAGGATGTACAGTTTTTCTGGCATCTCCAAGAAGAGCCGCTTCAGCAAGCAGAGATTGTTGCTTTTTGTTACACCCGACGCCCTCAAAAAATAGCAGCAGATGATCCCATGTTGCAAGCAATTCTTGCTGCTGGCACTCGTTGGGTAACAATAGTTGGCAAGTCATGGGATTTACATATTACGGAGGGACTCAGAACAACTCTGGCAGAAAATCTAGCGATGATACAAGATACGATTGAGTATCTTCGCTCACAAGGGCGACGTGTGATTTACGATGCCGAACACTGGTTTGATGGCTACAAGCAAAATCCAGAGTATGCTTTACAGACGTTACAAACAGCAATCTCTGCTGGCGCTGAATGGATTGTACTTTGTGATACGAATGGCGGAACTTTACCTCACGAAATGACTCAAATTGTCACAGATGTAGTTAACTCTACTCCTTGTGACACTCAGATTGGAATTCATACTCACAACGATTCAGACACAGCAGTTGCCAATGCCTTAGCTGCCGTTATGGCAGGGGTGAAGATGGTACAAGGTACGATTAACGGATATGGTGAACGCTGCGGTAATGCCAATCTCTGTTCGTTAATCCCCAACTTGCAACTCAAGCTCGGTTATAAGTGTATTGGAAATCACCAGTTGTCTCAATTGACAGAAACAAGCCGCTTTGTGAGTGAGGTAGTCAATCTTGCTCCGGACGAACATGCTGCCTTTGTAGGACGTTCAGCTTTTGCTCACAAAGGTGGTCTTCATGTATCGGCGGTAGAACGAAATCCTTTGACTTACGAACACATTCAACCGGAAGTTGTCGGAAACCGTCGCCGCATAGTTATTTCAGAACAGTCTGGAGTCAGTAACGTTTTAGCAAAAGCCCGCACTTTTGGTATTGAACTTGATAAAAACAACCCAACAACAGGACAAATTCTGCAACGTCTCAAAGTTTTGGAAAGTGAAGGATTTCAATTTGAGGCGGCGGAGGCGAGTTTTGAGTTGCTGATGCGCGAAGCATTAGGCAGTCGCCCATCTTTCTTTGATATTAAAGGTTTTCAAGTCCATTGTGATTTGGTTGAGGGGAAAGAAACCACTAACGCCCTTGCGACTGTAAAAGTGGCTGTCAACGGTAGGGATATTTTAGAAGCTGCCGAAGGAAATGGACCTGTTGCAGCATTGGATGCGGCTTTACGCAAAGCTTTGTTGAATTTCTATCCCCATATTGCTGAGTTTGAGTTGACAGATTATAAAGTACGAATTCTCAATGGGCACACCGGAACTGCAGCCAAAACCCGTGTTTTGGTAGAGTCGCGCAACGGTCATCAACGCTGGACAACAGTAGGTGTTTCCACAAATATTTTGGAGGCTTCCTATCAAGCAGTGGTAGAAGGTCTGGAGTATGGACTTCTGTTCTACTCTCAAGCTGAAGCAGCTTTGAGTACTTCGAGTTGAAAATAACCAATTACCAACAAAAGGACACAAAAAGCCTGCCAAAGCAGGCTTTTTGTGTCCTCGCACTATGCGCGGTTTGACCTTTGCTCCTTAAACATTCACGCGTTCAAAATTTTTGAATTTCCTCTGAGTCTTTTCTTCGTCCAATTGCCAATCCCAGACAATTTATTGAAACTCCCACACCACAAAGGTGATTAGCAATTTGGCTGAAGGTTTGACTGTATGTTAGTTGTTGGTTGTTAGTTTTCTATTCACTACTCACTCCTTTAAGAGAAGCTTTCCCAAGCTTGAGCAACGACTTGGCTTAACCAGCGTCTCTGTTGTATGTCTAGCAGGCTATCGTCAGCTAGTACTTGGGCGGTTAACTCTTCTAAGGATTGACCTTGAGCACGAACAATTTTGATGACACCAGCGATCGCGGCAGCAACCAGTTCTTCATCAATTGGCTTTTGTCTTAAGGCGACAATATCTTGTGGGGTGTCTGGGATGGGATAATTCATGGCGTACGTTTACAAAAACAAAGAATGAACAATAAATCTGAGAAACTCTTAATATTTCTTTACTGAATTTTCATTCAACTGATAGGGCGGAGTCTACTGTACTTTATTCCTTTGTGAAATCTGTCTTAATGCATAAATTTATCGGAGATTTTAGAAAAAATGCAAGAGATTCTTTACTTGGAAATCCCCACTCCCGATACAACTGCTGTGTGCAACTGGTTGCAAACGGATTTTGAACCAGGAACAGGGGAAAAAGTACTTACCCCACAAGGCTTTCGCCTCAGAGTTTCTGATACTACAAAGAGTACGGAGACTATTTCGGAAAAGTTACCATCTGAACTTTCTATCTTCGTCTGGTCAGTGCAGCGGACTACCTATTTAAAAGCGTTTCGTTGGTCAGATCAACCCTTTCCCAGAGAGCAACAAATTCTTAAAAGCCTGACTACTGAAATTAGAAGCCGCTTTCCCCATGAATACCCAGAACCCCCAAGGCTTAATTTATCTGGACAATCTATTTTTGAGGCGCTTGCTCCGCATTACCCCTTAACCGTCAAATATTTTCAAAAAATGCCCAACGGTGAATATGACCTCAACCGAGTTTACTGGTGGGAGCAGCGATGGCGCGAAGGTGTGCGAAATCCCCAGCAACCTAAACAAGTTATTTTTTCTCAAACAAGTAGAGCAGGGAGCAGGGAGCAGGGAGCAGGTGAGACAGCGCGAATGACGGCTTTCCCTCTCCTGACGGAGACGCTACGCGAACCGCAGGCGACTGCGTTCCCCGTTCGCGGTAGCGTCTCCGCAGGAGAAGGGGTTCTCGAAGAGTACCCGAAGGGGAGCAGGGAGCAGTCTCAATACGACCTGATTTACATCGGCGGGGCACTTGGTATTATCCATGCAGCAGTCATGGCAAGACTGGGTTATCGAGTGCTGTTGGTAGAACGAATGCCTTTTGGGCGAATGAACCGAGAATGGAATATTTCCCGTGATGAGATTCAAAGTTTGATCAACTTGAATTTGTTCACAAGCACAGAAGTAGAATCAATGATTGCCCGGGAGTACAAAGACGGATTTAATAAATTTTTTGATGCGAATAATCCCAAAAAGCTGAGATCTCCTGTTTTGCACACGCCCACAGTGCTAAATGTAGCTTTAGATTCCGAGAAACTCTTGCAAGTATGTGGACAAAAGCTACAAGCAGCGGGTGGTGAAATTTGGGACGAAACAGAGTTTATTCGAGCAGATGTTTCCCAATCACAAGTTGTTGTGACTGTTAAGAATTTAACCAATCAAACACAGAAGCAAGTCAGTGGACGAGTGTTAGTAGATGCGATGGGAACTGCTTCACCAATTGCATGGCAATTGAATAGGGGTCGTGCTTTCGACAGTGTTTGCCCGACTGTAGGAGCGGTGGTTGAGGGTGGATTTGAGCCAGGAGTCTGGGATTCACAGTATGGGGATGTTCTCTACAGTCATGGAGATATCTCGCGAGGACGGCAGTTGATTTGGGAGTTATTCCCTGGAGAAAATGAAGAATTAACGATTTATTTATTCCATTACCACCAAGTCAATCCTAAAAACCCCGGTTCCTTGCTGGAGATGTATGAGGATTTTTTCACGATTTTGCCAGAGTATCGCCGCTGCGATATGGATAAGCTGGTCTGGAAAAAGCCGACAT
The DNA here is from genome assembly GCA_002163975.1 of Nostocales cyanobacterium HT-58-2. GTDB lineage: Bacteria > Cyanobacteriota > Cyanobacteriia > Cyanobacteriales > Nostocaceae > HT-58-2. Next base: position 3,465,291 of record CP019636.1, read on the forward strand.
TTGGATACATACCAGGGCATTTTAGTGTGGGGAGTCGCGATCGCACGGTTGCTTTTGACCGCTTGATAGCGATCGGTGATGCTGCATCACTTCAGTCTCCTTTGGTATTCACTGGTTTTGGTTCTTTGGTGCGCAATCTAGAACGGCTGACAACTCTTTTGAACACAGCCCTCAAACATGATTTGCTGAGTTTCCAACATTTAAACCAAATTCGTGCCTTTCAAAATAATATTGCCGTCACTTGGATGTTTTCCAAAGGGATGATGGTTCCCACTGGAAAATTCATACCACCCCAGAGAATCAACTCCATGCTCAACAACTTTTTTGGGCTGTTGGCAGATGAATCTCCAGAGGAGGCAGAGAACTTCATTAAAGATAGATTCAATTGGTTAACCTTCAATCGACTGGCGTTGAAAGCAGCTCGCAACAATCCAGCATTGTTACTGTGGATTTGGGAACTGGCAGGTTCCAAAGATTTACTGAGATGGACTAGAAACTATTTTGACTTCAGTCGCCACGCTTTTGTCAGTGCTTTACTCCGTGGATGGTTCCCGCGTTTGATTCGTCGGATAGGTCCTTGGCTCGAACCCAGATATCCGGCTTTGTGGTTGCGGCTATTAACGATGAACTATGCACTAACCACAGGTATAGCGCGTCCTCAAAATCCAGTCACTCAAGTCACATCAGAAGCAAGACTACAAAAACCAAAAGCTATTTAATTCTTTGTCGTTAGTCATTTATAAGAAGGAGCCAGAAGACAGTATTCAATATTCACAATTCAGTAGTATTTAGAGTTAATGTCCATTAACTCTTCCCTCCTGACTCCTGACTCCTGACTCCTGACTCTTTGATTGAAAATTCGGCAACTCAACAGCAGCAAAAGACTTTCGTCCCTTTGGTGGACGCTGCGGATAGAGTAGCGGAGATGGGGAATTGGTAGCGCAGTTGGCTAAAGGTTCTGGAGAACTAGCAGTTTCCTCCAATTCAAGGGATGATGATCGTGCCAATTCTATCCAGTAGTCCTCAGTTTCTTCGGGAGAATCATTAGCCAGTGATGTTTCAGCAGTTTCTGGTTCATCTGCAAGGGGTATTGCTGAAGTTTCCCAAACAGCTTCAGCTGCCTGGGTGCTATCTGCATCTTTTTCAGTAACTGGTTGTGGAGATGTAGATACAGGATTGGCAACAAAAAACATCTGGATGACACCATCCAATTGTTCTTCTAAGCTTGTTGAACTCAAGGACGAAACGGGTTCAATTGCTGGTTCCAGTGTGTCAACTGGTTGCGTTTGTGTAGATATTTTTTCTATATCTGAAGTGTCCCAGGTAGACGATGGATTGGATGTGAAATTATCCCATTGATGTGAGGGTGCTGTTGCAGTTTCCCTCCAAGAGTTGTCTACACTATCTGTAAAAGATTCAGATTCGGCTGACCAAGGTCTAATAGGTTGTGCTTGAGTAAATAAAAAGCTAGATTGCGTAGAAGAATTTGTTCGACTACTACTTGAGTCACGATGATCAAACGAGTCATAGCTGGGAACAGGTGTTTCCAGACACTTTTCTAGAGCTGCTTTAAATTGCAAGGTTTGGCGCTGTTGTCGCATCAGCCTTGTTCGTAGCTCTCGGCAAGCATTTTCTGATTGTAATAGCTGGTGGGACTGGTCGTTGTAGCTAGATTGAATCAGGGCACATTCTCGTTCTAACTGAGCAAGGCGTTGTTGACTCATTTCTAGCTGTGCTTTGTAATTTTCAATTAAACTTTCTTGGCGCTGAACAGTTTGTACAGAAGTTTCCAACTGTTGAAATAGAGACTTGACTTGCTCTTGAGCCGCCGCAAGTTCTTGAGTTTGCTGATTCAGCATTGACTCTGTAACACTGGAGCGTTTTTTTTGCCATTGCAAACCCTTCTCTGACTCAGTTAAGGAAGCTTTTAGCACCTCTACTTCGTTATACAAGTCGTTGTTAGCAGAACGTAATTCTTCGTTTAACTCCAACAATTTCTTGAATTCAGCGTCTATGAGTTGTTGTTTTTCGCTCTCGACGTCTGTAACCCAGTTCTCCTGGTGTGCATTTTCTTCTAATGGAATTTCGCTTTCGCACCGCTTATTTTCTGCTGGTGCCAGGAGTGGCACTTTCGTAATAGCAGTGTTTTCACTCTTACTTACTGAGTCAAAGGGACAACTCACGTGCTTCGGTTGCAGCGAATTGGTATATAGGGGTTCGATAAAATCCCCATTGTTTGGGGTGTCAGCTTTATTCATCACTCTCTCTTCACCCACCAGCTTTAAATTACAAAGCAGAAACTGCAGTTGCATTACATATAAATGCTGTGATATCAAAATCTACCAGATAAGGCAAGTTCCTATCCTTCCAGATTAAGGCATTAAGCATGAATTATTTATAGCTTTTCCCAACTGCTGAGCACAAAAAAAGCTGAAGTTGAGAAATACTTTAAAAAAAAAAAAAAACAAAAAAAAAAAAAAAAAAAAAAAAAAAAAAAAAAAAAAAAAAAAAAAAAAAAAAAAAACAGAGAAAAAAAAAGCTGAAGTTGAGAAATACTCCCGTTTTTGATGAAGCAGCAGGTGTTGTTGAAAATTTTGACCCTGTTTGTTTCTGCCAAATAGTTGTGGTAGTTTTGGTTACACTCCTCTAAGGATATTACCATTTCATCTGTGTCTCTCGTTCACGGCAACCAACGGGGATGAAATCCAACCAGGGGAAGTTGTTCTGGCTTGATGTCATTTGCTGCAGCGGGATCTGAGATAGGCATCAGGGGCATTAACCACAGACTACTGGTGGCGATCGCCTGTCCATCATCTGTTGTCAACATATTTGCTGGTGATGAGTTGGTGGCGGTTGTTTCTGGTACAACTTGGTCAAATAACAATCCTAAACCATCGGGTGCTAAACTCATCTCTACATTTCGTTGGTCAGGGGGTAGTACCAGCAGTGGTTTCTGTTGACCACTTTTGAGGTCGATCGCCACTAAATATGGCTGTTCTTGATATAACTCTCCTGGCAACAGCTGTGTCAGCAAACAATAAAGGGTAGGTGAGGCAGTATCAAACTGGCAGTTGAGAATTGAGCCTTTGGTACGTAATATTTGTTTTTGGATGCCTTGATTTGTCACCAAAAACAAATCTCGCGTGTAGTCTGTATTAAATTTGACCATTGCTGCTTGTGAGCCATCTTTAGAGAAAGCCTGCACTAAGCCAAACTGCGGTAGAAAATCTAGAGGTTTACTCGCGTCTGTTTGGAGGGGTAATATTGCTGCTCCTTGACCTTGGGCAACTGCTACAGCTTTACTATCCGGCGTAATAACAAAGTCTCCTCCTGGTTGACTTTTCAATCGTTTGGGAGTCGCTTTCTCTTGGGAATTCTCGCTGTTGAGGGGCATAAACCACAGCCCAAAATCGCCTGGGTCATCTTTTTTCCCTCGTTGGACAACAAGAATTTGTCCATCAGGAGATAAGTCAAATTTCAGGTTTTGATACTCTTTATTATCCAGAAGCAAGTCAACTCTGCCTGGTGCATCTGCTTGTTTCTCAGATTGTGCAGAAATACCTGTTGTTACGGTGTAAAGTTGAGTTGACAATAAGTCTTGGTTGCCGACTTTGCGAGCAGAAAATAAAATTTTGTCTTCATTGGGAAAGGGCTTAAAATCCATCACAAGTAAGTCTTTGGGAGTCAGTACGCTTTTTTGTTCTTGAGTCAGGTTGTAGAGAACAAGTTGCCCTTTGTCTTGTTGGTCTGCTCCAATGTAAAGAATAACGCGATCGCGTGTACGGAAACTTCCTGTAAAAGCTTGTATTTGTCTGTTTTTTCCTTCTTGTTCTGAAAATTTATCTTTGGCTCCCTGCAACTGCACTTTGTACGTTGTTCCATAGGGGGCTGGTGTCACCAGTGTATAAACCATTCGCCGTCCTGCCCAACTCACTTTACCTGCTAAAGGCGGCTCAATTTTTATATTATCTTCTACACTTTTTGCATCCATGGGACGACTAAAGGCGAGAGTAAAGGATATGTCATCTGCACCAATTTGTTGATTTTGCCAGCTAAAATAACGTACGCTAGGCTTAACCGCATCACCCTGTAATATCAATAGCCCAATCAGCAGACTCAGGATGAGCATCAGTCCTATAGCAATACGATCTAGTGGTTGAAAAGAAGTTTTACTAGTAGTCATTAGTCAAGAGTCAAGGGTCAAGACTCAACAGTCAAGGGTCGAGTGTCAAGGGTCAAGGGTCAAGGGTCAAGGGTCAATTTTTTTGAGTTGACATTATGGATTTTTTATTAGTAAGTGTATGGATTTTTTGGTTGAGGAATTTTTTTCAAAGAGGTTGCATCAATGGTCAATTGGCGTTTCTTTGCTAGGTTTTCAGTCACCATTTGTCCTTCAATTTCCAACCAAGTATCCGGTGGATAATTATCACGATTTTCTTTTAGTTTTATAGGCAATCCTACAGGATAAGCATCTGCAGCGCAGCAAGTTAAGACAAATCGTGCTAAAAACAAATATTCTTTTCCTAAATCTGGTGGGTGGATAACAAATCCCTGTACCTTGGCTTTTTGTCCTGTATATGCGTCTGGTTCTGGGTAGACATTCAGCGTACGCACCCAATCTACAAGTGTTCGCTCTTCGGGACGGACAGAAGCGCGAAATGCTTGGGGTTGGGCGCGTGTTGCTCCCACTAAATCTGTTACACCTCGCTGAAGCGCTGTTTGGCTAGCAAAGACTCGCGGTGTAATTGTTAATCCTAAGATTGCTGTTGTTAACAGCAAAGCACTACCCCAACCAGGTGGAAATAAAGTTAGGTGTGGGACGCTAGGGGTAAGCTCACGACGCCGCTGCAAAAGTTGCAGTGTTTTGAATAAGCTAATCATTAGCAAGCCTATGGCACCTACAATTGCTAACCAAAAATAATCTGGGTGGATTAACAAGTTTAGCTTATTAGTGAGCCAGTATTTCAGGATTAAAATACCCCAAGCTGTGATTGCGACAACATCCAGCCAAGACTGTAGTTTATTTTTGTTGATTTTAGATTTTCTTTTTGGAATTGAAGTCATTGTTTAAGAGTCAAGACTTAGACTATGAACTCTGTTTCTATGAACTGATTTTTAAATAATGTGTAAATTGATGAAGAGGGTGAATAAAAATGTTAACTGCCCAGCCAAAATAAACAAATAGATGACAGCCCTTGGCTTAAAAATTGATAGCATTAAACCAATGCTTTTAATATCAATCATTGGTCCAAATACGAGAAAAGCTAATAAAGAACCACTGGTAAATGTCGAGGCAAAAGATAAAGCAAAGAATGAATCAACTGTAGAACAAATAGACACCACTACAGCTAATATCATCATGGCAGTGATTGAGCTAATTGGACCAGCTCCGAGACTGAGGATAAATTCACGGGGCGCTAAGACTTGAATAGCAGCAGCAATGGCACTTCCTATGACCAATACTGCCCCCAATTCGCGCAGTTCTTGCACACAATTATCCACTAGTAACCGCAGTTTGTCTGGTAGGGGTTTACTGAGTTGAGAGACTGCTGTATCTACTTGTGGGATAGTAGCATCCATACGCATGGTTTGACCTGCTTGCCCTCCTAGCAAGTAAGTCCCAGACTGTAACAAAGTAGGTACCGTTGCTTCCTGCTGTTGTACTAATCGACTTGGGCGGCGTTTGGGTTCTGGCTTTACAGGTGGATTAAATTTCAAATAACGAGCGATCGCAGGTTGTACTATCGGAGTTATGTCTTTTTGAAAACTAAAAACGAAGCCAGCAATGACTGCGATCAACAAGGAAAATACCACTCGCAACACCACTATTTCTGGCTGATCGCGAAATGCCGTCCAAGTTGCCCAAATGACGATGGGGTTAATTGTCGGCGCTGCTAGCAAAAAACCAATTGCTACTGGTATGGGTACTCCTTGCAGAAGCAACCGCCGCGCGACTGGTACGTTGCCACATTCACAAACTGGAAATAAAAACCCCACAAGACTACCAACTAATGCACCCAGAAACGGGTTTCTGGGCATTTTTTCTACCAGCTTGCGTTCATCGACAAAAAACAGTAGCAAACTAGAGAACAAAACCCCAAGTAGCAAAAAAGGTATCGCCTCGACTAGCAAACTAAGAAAAAGGGTGAAACCATTGTTCAGTTGATTCATGTGTGTCGCTTAGCAAAGCGGTGTTGAGTTTTCAGGTTGTGCCGAGTCATTTTATCGAAATGGGTGTGTATTACCTACAGATATTGACCATTAAATAACATTCAACTAACAAGATTTTTTAATACTCATTGCGCTTTTGTCTTTAGCCCATCTTTAGTGAGTCATTAGCATTCCAATATATCTTGTATAGACTTATATAGACTTACCTCCAGTACTTAAATAACTCGTATTCCTAGATTGACAAACTTAAGAAATTGTTCCAATTTGGGAGTGTCAGCACCTAACAGTTAGCTAGTTGTCATACTTTAAAGTCAAGCCTGCTTGATATTATGTAATGTGCCACAGATTTTCACAAAGGATTCACAGTTTTTAAACATTTGGCGATCGCCTATGGTGGGCACTTCGTGCCATGCCCTTTGGGCACGCTGCGCGAACGCTATGCGGGTCCTGTTGCCCAACTGCACTTCATGCGGTTGTCCTATTGCTCTGCAATAGCGAAGCCTGTTCTTTCAGACAAGGCTTGACAACGTATGGACCATCATCCAGGGCGGGTACTCTATGCCATTGCCCGTATGTGCTTCAATTTGACCTCTCCCCGCTCTAAACAGACAGGGATTCTTGGTTCATTGACTCGCCGTTAGACAGCAGGCTCGCACCCTTACGGGTGACGCTCTTGACGTCGCTACCCTTGACAAGTCTAAGCTACTTGGTTATTTTATGCTGTTTTAGTTGATTTAGGGGATGCTGTTGCGGATAAATTAATTATCTCTCCCATTTGAACGTATTTCTTGAGAAATGATTTATCGCGGTTTGTACCATTTCAGCGTTGCTTATAACAAAGGAAACGCCGATGACCCTATTAAATACTTCGCTGCTCAAGAAAATCAAGATTTAGGAGTAGTCAAAGCCAATCACTTGCCAGCCTCCAAGCTAGATTTATCTCCTTTTCCTGCACCTTCTTGACAAATGTGCAATTATCTTAACCTCTCACGGATGCTGTCAAACCAGCGTTTGGCTGGACTTTAGGTTAGTTGCAAATAATCGGGTAGCAGTTAGGTCGAGGGGAAGTATTATCTTCCGCCCCTCCCAATTAGAACTGGACGTGCGCCTTTAGGTGCATCCGGCTCCCGACAAACTTATTTACTCATGTGACAGGATTGATGGATAGCAAGAAGGTTTTTAAACTTCCAGTTATCGTGATTCCCATCTAAGTGATGAAGATGTATATCTTCACCGTCCGCGAACTTAAGTCCGCAGTGTCCGCAAGTATGGTCTTGTTTCTTGAGAGATCTGAGTGTCGCCCCATCGTAGTGAAGAGATTGTCTTTTACTCCAGTAGACAAGTTCGCCGTTAAAAAGACACTCCATAGACCTCTTGCATGAATGCTATAAAAGATTTGTAGGATGTGTTAGGACAAAGTCCGTAACGCATCTTCTGAGATTTGTTGCGCTGCTTTACTCTCTCATTCCCCTACACAAAATATTCGTGCAAGAGTTCTCATGTCCTCCTGCGGGTAAACCACAGTCTGAACCTTGAGCCATCCATTTTGCAGTAGCGGTGATAGTTTCTCCAACTTCTAATAATGGGAGAGAGTTTCTGGCTTTTAGTAAAAGCACCATAATTCGAGTTATTGACCTTTTTCGGGAATATTTTCACAAGAGAGGACACGCTTAATCCGGTATTGAAACAACGTAAAATCAATGGTTTTCAAACATTTGTGTTACACATCTTTACAACGTATCCCTTTTTGCGGGTATCTTGATGGCTACCCAACTAGGCAATGTTTAACAGTCGCTAGAAGGTTTGCTGTGTCTGCTTCTTAGCCTTAGCGTAAGTTTTTGCACGGATACTACTCAAACGCCGATAAAGGCGAATTTTACCAAGCACAAATACTACTTGACAATAACAAATTATATGTATATACATATTATATGGATAATTTTTCTCCTCAAGCTAAACTTGCAGTAATAAGCCAAGTACCTGCAACCTGTATGGGATTGCATGTTCGCCGAGCTTCACGAATTTTGACGCAAGTGTACGATGCCGCCTTACGTCCAGTTGGTTTGGTTCAAAGCCAATTTACATTGCTGGTGGCTATCCATCTCCATGAGCCTGTACCTATTACACGGTTAGCTCAAGAGTTGTTCACTGATCAAACCACCTTAACTCGAAACATTAAGCTGCTAGAAAAACGGAAATTAGTTGCCATCAACCCAGGGGAAGACCGACGGATTAAGTTGGTGTCTTTGAAAGTTGAGGGGCAAATTGCCCTAGAGCAAGCACTTCCTTTGTGGGAGCAAGCCCAAACAGAGGTGATACATCACTTTGGACAACAGAAATGGCAAACTCTGTTATCACTGTTATCTGAGGTAACAACCTTGAGTTAATCTCAAAAATTTTACCCAAAATATGTATATACATATAATGAGCAACTTTGGAGGCTGCAATGGCTAAGTTTGATAATCAGCCTAAGATTCTAGTTATAGGTGCAACTGGAAAGACCGGAAGTGCTGTGGTTGCTCAACTACTGGAGAAAGGTTTTCCGGTGCGGGCGATGGTGCGATCGCGCAATGCCAAAAGCCAACGACTGGAACGTTTAGGAGCAGAAATCGTTGTGGCCGATCTGTTTGCTCCCGATCAAATACTGGCAGCCATGCAGGGAACTGTGCGCGCCTATTATTGTCCGCCGATGCACCCGTACATGATCCAGAGTGCAGCTGCCTTTGTTGCTGCTGTCCGCGAGTCAAAACTCGAAGCTGTTGTGGGACTCAGCCAGTGGCTTGCCAGTCCGAACCATCCTTCCCTGCATACACGCCAATTGTGGCTGGTTGAACAGATGTTGTCTGCAATTCCTGGCATTGCATATATTAATCTCAATCCTGGCTATTTTGCTGATAACTATCTGCGGTTGCTCGATTTCGCGTCTTTGCTGGGGATATTTCCCATTTTAACTGGGAACAGCCGCAATGCCCCACCTGCCAATGAAGATATTGCCCGTGTTGCCGTCGCCTTATTAATGAACCCCAAACGCTATGCTGGCAAGAGCTATCGCCCGACAGGGTCAAAGCTAATATCCGCATATAACATGGTGGAAGTCGTCCGAAAAGTCTTGAGAAGTCCTGTCTTTGCAGTGAACTTGTCCTGGTGGATGTTTGAAAGGGCAGCACGCTTGCAAGGTGTCTCTGCCTTTGAACTGAACAACTTTCGCTATTACGTTGAAGATCATAAACAAGGCGCGTTTGAGTTTGGTGCGCCGACGAATGTTGTCGAGGAGTTGACAGGCAAACCAGCAGAAGATTTTGAAACAACAGTCCGACGTTATGCCGCGTTGCCTTTTGCCCGCAAGACCTTTGCCAATCGATTACGCGCTTTTTGGAATTTCAATCTCGTCCCGTTCACCCCTGGGTACAATCTAGAACGTTTTGAGCGCCAGCAATTTCATCCAATACCACCAGTACCGCAGTTTGCCATGAATAGTGAACGTTGGCAGATTGAGCGTAGACTAATAGGCGATCGCTAGTTTTGTACCAAGTAAACTAATTTCCAAGAGGTAAGTTTCCGTGAATGACCAAACTTCAGACAACGCTGGAGTAATTGCCTTTCCACCAGCCCTCTACGCAGTTACCCTATTGATCGGATTAGTGCTTAATTTTATTTTTCCAGTCAGCTTTCTGCCCACGGTATCTCTGATTTTGGGAAGCTTGATGATTATTTGCGCCGGACTGATCGTGACCTTAGCTTTTAAAAGGATGAGGCAGGCTAACACGGCAATTAACCCAGCTGAACCGACAACGGCAATTGTTGCGGATGGAGTTTTTAGCTGGAGTCGCAACCCGATTTATTTGTCTCTGACACTGCTTTATACTGGTATCAGTTTTCTGTTTAACGCCGTCTGGGCATTGCTACTATTGTTGCCCCTGCTAGTGATTATGCAAATTGGCGTTATTCAACGTGAAGAGAAGTACTTAGAGCGTAAATTTGGCGATGAGTATCTGTGCTACAAAGCACAAGTACGTCGTTGGATCTAATACATAGAAAGAAACTAGCTGGGTTGATCAGACTTTCTAGACATCTCTAATACTAAATTTTTATGGCTAAATTTGATGACCACCCTACCGTTAAATGGTGGCGGGAACAGGCTACAAGTAAGCAAACAACGAGTACCGTCATCTTAAACTCAGAGGCACTGCGATCGCTGTGCTTAGAGGCAGGTGCCGACGATGTGGGCTTTGTGGAAATTGACCGACCCGCGATCGCAGATCAGCACTCCGAGATTCTACGGGCATTTCCGCCCACCAAGACCCTCATTAGTTTTGTCACCAAGATGAATCGGGAAAATATTCGCACCCCGGTTTGTTCTGCCGCCAATTTAGAATTTCATGCCAACTACGACCATGCCAACGAAGTCGCCCGCCGAATTGTGAGAACCTTGGAACAGACAGGAGTGCGCGGCATGGTTCCAGGGGCGAGTTTCCCGATGGAAATGGAGCAATTTCCCGGTAAGGTGTGGGTAGTTTCCCATAAGCCCGTGGCAGTGGCGGCTGGTTTAGGACATATAGGCATTCATCGGCTGGTGATTCATCCGAAGTTTGGCAATTTCATTGTCCTGGGTACGATTCTCATTGATGCAGAAGTAACGCAATACACCAATCCCATCGATTACAATCCCTGTCTAGAGTGCAAATTATGTGTGGCAGCTTGTCCAGTCGGGGCGATAGGTACCGATGGTCACTTTAGTTTCTCCGCTTGTTACACCCATAATTACCGTGAATTTATGAGTGGCTTTACCGATTGGGCAGAGACCATTGCAGACAGTAAGAGTGCTTCGGCTTATCGGCAAAAAGTCAACGATTCAGAATCAGCTTCCATGTGGCAAAGTTTGTCCTTTAATGCCCAATATAAAGCGGCCTATTGCATGGCGGCTTGTCCGGCGGGAGAAGATGTGATTGCGCCGTTTTTGAGTGATCGCAAAGCATTTATCCAAGAGGTGGTTAAACCATTGCAAGACAAAACTGAAACTATCTATGTGGTGCCAGGATCGGATGCCGAAACCTATGTCCCGCGACGCTTTCCCCACAAAACGGTAAAACAAGTCAGCAGTGGTATTCGTCCAAAATCAATTCAGGGATTTCTCTTTGGGCTACCACTCCTATTTCAAAGGAATCAGTCAGAGGGTTTGAATGCTATATATCACTTCACCTTTACTGGATCGGAGTCCCTTCGAGTAACCGTGACAATTCAAAGTAAAACCATACAAGTTGCAGAAGGTCATATCGGCAAAGCAAATCTTTCGGTTACAGCAGATAGTCAAACTTGGTTGGGCTTTCTGGCAAAGGAACATAATATTGTTTGGGCATTGGTGTGGCGCAAAATTCAGATCAGAGGTTCTCTGCAATTGCTTCAGGCATTTGGTAAGTGTTTCCCCTCGTAAGTGTGAAGAAGGGTAGCCACCGAGATAGCCACAAAAAGGGACAGGTTGTAAATATGTGTAACGCAAATGTTTGAAAACCATTGATTTTACGTTGTTTCAATTATTCTCCCAAATGCTTTAATGTTACCTTCATTGCAAATAAACAGGAAACATTGAGCTTTTAGTATCCATTACGAACTCAATCGCATCCAACACGGATATTTTTTCTTGATGAAAAAATTAGTCTATAAAATTGCAAAGAAACGCCCAATTTGTAACAACTTCTCTGGGTTGTTTTTAGTAGTTGACACTCACCATAACCAACTTTATTAAATACAGCGAATTTTAATTAGGTGAAGTATATAAGCTTTGTCTTAAAGCCAGAAATAAAGTCTGTTTTACTCAGGAATTACTGCTATAAATGCACGATTAATTTGCAAGTTAGTACACAGAAAAAAATTAGATTTATGCCCCTTGACTGAAAACGGAATTAGCGTAGATTGCAAGTTGTGAGCGATTTTTAAGATTGAGGCGATTAAAAATACTATTGATGTGCGTTTTGACAGTACTTTCTGAAATAAATAGTTGCTGTGCAATTTCTTGATTTGTTGCTCCAAGAGCCACTAAACGGGCAACATCCAACTCTCTCGGCGTTAATTCTGCAAGCACAGGAGGAACAGATTTTGATGGAGTTGGCTGTATTTCTTGTTGGTTGACAACTCGTTCTAAAAGACCAGGCGCAAGTTGGGCGTATCCACGATGGATGCAGCGAATGGCATTGACAAGTTCTTCCGAAGGCATATCTTTGAGAAGATATCCTTTAGCTCCAGCACGAATCGCTTGAGCAACATCATGGTCATCATCGTAGGTACTTAGGACTAAAACTTTTGTATTAGGAAATCGTTCGCAAATGATGCGGGTTGCGGTAGGACCATTCATCACTGGCATTCGCACATCCATTAACACCACATCCGGTTGCAGTTCTTCGACTTGCGCGATCGCAGCTTCTCCGTTGTCTGCTAAACCTACAATTTCTAAGTCAGGTTCTAGATTTAACATAGCTTTGAGACCTTGGCGAACTAAACTTTGGTCGTCTACAAGTAATAAGCGAATCATATGCATAGCTGTTGAATAAAAATTGGAAATTAAGGCTTAAGGTGTGTTTAAAAAATTAACTTGGTTTGTTATTAACAAGATTAAAAATTAACCTTACAGCTAATACAGTTTCACTTTAAGGTTGATACAAATAGGCAGCAAGGGAGCAGATAACAATCATAATCTGTTTGAACAAGTTGATTTAGGAATTCTCTTGATTTAAGCTTCTGACAGTTTGGCGAACTTCTTGCATGAGTATTGTACTTAGCTTATAGGCTTCTGACAGAGAGTGTTGCGCTTGAGTTGGATCTACTTGCCACAGTTTGTGAGCCACTTGTAGTTGAATATTTAGCGCTGCTATTGAGTGTCCTATTGCATCATAGAAATTGAGTGCAATACGATTTTGTTCTTGTAATGCTGCTAAGTTTCTAAGTTCTGTTGTATAGTGTTGTAGTTGCTCTTTAGCAATTGTTATTTTTAATTTCTGAGATTTTTGGTGATTTGTGTATATTATCTTCAGCAGTTGCCAAGACAGTATGGGCAAGAATGTCACTAAAAACAGGATAGTCATTATGATAATGTGTGATTGAATGACAATTCGAGAAAAAGAGCTTGGCGAAGAGATAACACATCGAAAATTTATAACTTCACCTCCTTTATTAATATCTTTATTTTGATTGTATGACTACCCTTAACTACAATTTTCAAACAATGGTTTGGCTTAGGTATGAAACCATCATACTAAAGGTTGAAAACTCATTTTTCCATAGTACTAAAGTTTATCTTTTATGGCATTTGTAGTACCGAAATAAAAGTTGATTACATATTTGTGAGTAAGGTTGTTGATTCCGATGATGCAAATTGCCATTCATCCAAATCAAGCGGTTGCCATTCACCAATTTTGACAGGTATTCGCTGACTCACCAAGACAGTCTGTTCAGAGACAAACGCAGAAAGTTTTAAAGGTGCAGGTAAAGAAGGCTCTAAAGAAGGTACAGGTAATTGTATGGGTATCTCTGCAGTAATGCAACAACCTGCTCCCGGTCTTGAATCTAAATTGATATGACCTTGCAGAACAGCAACCCGTTCTTGCATTCCCCGTAGTCCATACCCGGTCGAGACTTGCTCAAGATTGAATCCCCGACCATTATCTTGAATCATCAGGTATACGGTTGTTGATGTTGTGCAGACTTGAATTTGCACTTCTGTCGCTATTGCATACTTACGAATATTGTTGAGTGCTTCTTGAATCATTCGATAGAGTGGTGTAACCAGATGCGACGGTATGGCGACAGAAAAGTTAAGTTCAACGACAGGTAACACGCCAGTGGTTTGCTGAAAATCATTGACCAAAAATTCGATGAGTGTTTCCAGGGATTGGGTCTGGTGTGTATCGCTGCGTAAAGATCGCACCGATTGGCGGACTTCTTGAGTGGCGATCGCCACTAATCGATGCGCCTCAGTGAGAAACTCTTGTGCCTGACTGGGATCAGGTTTGCACAGTTTGATGGCAGTTTGTAATTGAAAGTTGAGCGCGGTGAGCGCATGTCCTAAAGAATCATGAAGTTCCCGCGCAATCCGGTTGCGTTCTTGCACCGCCGAGAGATTAGCGAATTCCAAAACACACTGCCACAACTGTTGATGCATTTGATTGAGTTGTTCTGGCGTGTAGAGTTCTTCGACCACAATGCTCTCCTCATCATATCCAACTACTTATGAGGTAGTTCTGAGTGAGAAAAGCTCATGCAAGTCCAACATCAAGTCCAGTTACCAATCAGCACATACGCCGCCCAGAAATAGGGTTGTTCTCGATAGTTTGGGTCTTTGAGAATTGCAAGTTGGGCACGACGGAGAGCTTCTGCTTTGGAGATACCTGTTTTCTTGACTTGCGCTAATTGGTCATAAAATTGACCGATGAGTGTTGCCGAAGCTTCATCATTGACACGCCACAGTGTTGCAACTGTACTGCGTGCGCCGGAACGCACCGCAACTCCCGCCAATCCTAATGCTGAACGAGTATCACCAGCTGCTGTTTCACACGCACTCAGCACGAGGAGTTCAAGTGAATTATTCCGTGAGAGTTCGACCGTTTGCAAGACGCTACTGAGTTGATTGACTTTGATTTTGCCATCCCAAGTCAGAATAAAAGTGTCGTCTGCTTGAGAGCTAAATTGACCATGCGTTGCTAGATGAACAATTGGTAACGAGACTGCAGCAACTTTATTTTGAAACGCTGAGTTGGTAAATTTTTGGTTGAAGATAACTTGGCTCGGAATCTCAGATTTAATTTTGTTGACCTCAGTCTCGACAAAAGGCAATGCTGGAAATGCCGGAGGACGCGCGGCATCAAGTCCAGCCACCAACACACCCAATTGTTCTTGCTTGAGCGATCGCGGTGATAAAAGTTGCAATCCGGGTGTTAAAGCAATGCTGTACTGTTCCACAAGGAACTTTTGACCATCGTACAGCGCCGCCATTGGGATATTTCGCAAAGCCCCATCTAAAACAAAAACCAAGGTTTCTACTTTGCTCGCAGCAAGTTCTGCGGCTGCCGGACGGATGAGCCAATCGTACAATTGTTGGAGTTGCGGAAGTGCCAACTCTCCAGTGGTGGGTTGCTGGAGGTCTAGGCGCAGTGCTGATACGATATTTTCAACCTCTTTGCTGCTAACATTGGTTTTGTAGTAGCGTAAATCGCGGGTTTCCTTTGTTTGCGTTTGGCGCTCAGTTGACGGTAGACTCGCGATGATGGCAAGCTCATCTTCTAAAAGGATGGGATAAATCACTGCTGCACGTTGATCTACTTGATCAACTTGTGCTGGGTTTGCATTGAGACAGGCTTCGCGAAAGAAGTTATCGAGTTCAACCAGCTGTAACGCTTCAATAACATCCCGCGCCACCTTCAGTTCAGCTGGTTTATTGGATTTCACCAGTAGCCCGACGAGTTGGCGGTGAATTGGCTCAACGGCGTCGCGAAAGGAAAACTGCACATCTGGGCTTGCCCCTGCCAAATCTGCGCGGAGTGATTTGATTGTCGCGACTGCTTCTTTATAAGCAGCGATCGCACCTGTATTTTTGTCTTGAGCCTTCAGCACTCGCCCTAACTGCCATAGCCAAAGATAAGCGCTATCTGCTGCGTTATTTTGTTGTGTTAACTGGAGTGCTTGTTGGGTATAATTTTCTGCTTTTGACCACTGTTGCGTTTTTTCGTAGACATTACCTAAACTGCCCAGCGCGTAGGCAAGAGTCTGGGAATCTCCCAAGTTTTTGGCTTGTTGTACTGCAGTTATCAGGAGTTGCTCAGCTCCACCCAAAAAAGATGCCCCTCCCGACTGGCTTGCCATCCGCATCATCGACTGAGCAAGATTCACCCGTGCCTCAATAGCCGTTCGACTGGGAGGTAATGCGTCGATTTGTTGTTGAACCTGTGGCAGGAGGGTTTGAGCTGCAGACTGTTGATTCGTATCGACGAGTAAGCTAAGTTGATTAACTTGTGCTTGCACTCGCAAATTGGGAGAATCAGTAGCCGCAGCCTGTTGATAGAACTTCAGGGCAGCTTGGGAGTTAATTGGAGCATTGGCAGTGTTATCGAGGCTGAGTTGAGCGCGGGCAGTGTTGCCGAGGCTAAGTTGAGCTAGTGTGATGATGTCGGGTAGCTGCAACTTGTTGGCGATCGCCAGACTGCGTTCTAAGACGAGGCGTGCTTGAGGGAAATTGCCAGTCACCCGCAGTGAATCTCCCAAAGTACGAAGCGCGGTTGCGGTTTCGGGAGAAGCAGGAACGGCATTAAGCATATTTTGCAGTTGTTCTGCATTGGCAGTTGCACGAGAAGGCAACTTTAAAGCCGTGTCAAGGAGGGCGATCGCCCGTCGATATAATCCTAAGTTTTGAAAAGCTTGCGCTTGATTAATTTGGCTTATGAGTGCCCGTTCTGGCTTGCTTTGCTGAGTGTAAAGCTTTGTGGCGCGTTCCCAGGATTGCAGTGCGGCTTCCGCTTGTCCGCGCGCCAGGAGTAACCCACCTTGGATATCGAGGGCTTGCGCCAGCGCCAGTGAGGTTGCTGGGGTTGTTGCTTTGGTTGCTTCAAGGAGTGAAAGACTGTCGGCGATCGCCTTGCTCGCATCATTCCACTGTCCCAGTTGTTGATAGCAAAGCGATAAATTGCTGAGACTGAGCGCTTGGCGGATGGGATCTCCGGCGGCTTTGTAAGTTTGGGCGGCTTGTTGAAAGAGCGTTGCTGCTTCAGTAAATTGATTGGCGCCATAGCGCGTGCGTGCCTGCTGTTCGAGGGTTGATGCAGATTGAGTTTGGGCAACAAATGTGGGAATTACTGGATTTTTAGCAAGTATAGGTGGTGAAAAACACAAAAATGCTGTCATCACCATCGGGATGACAAAACGAATAAATTTCTTATGGCGTTGTTTAGTAGATTTCATACAAGCACTCCTTATCGCTCATTATTGTCTCACCAGACAAGCCGTTGCTGTAGGGCGAGTATTCGGCGTGACGTTGGGTGCAGAGGCAACTAATATAATGTTGCCGTCGCTATCTTTGATCCAGCCTTGCGCTTCAACAATTTCAGTGACACCTTTGGAAGCTTTAAAACTCCCTGCGTCTCCCCATCTCTGCGTTAGAGTGTCACCTCCGTCTAGGGTTGCCAGCTGACTCAAATTAGGTGTACCTGCCAAAGGTTCTAAAGGATTTGGTTGTAAACTGCCGCGTCCGGTGATGATAAACTCACCCAAGGGACGGTCATTGGGGCTTCTGGGGCAGATTTGAGCAATTTGGGTACTGGCGTCAACCACAGAAGAAGGTAACTCGATGAGTCCTTGTCCGGGTTGAACTTCTGGTTGGGTGATAGAGATTTGTCCTTGCACGCCTAATTCTGAACTGGCGGTGATGTCGCTTTGTGAGGTGGGAAAGGAAGCAGGGACGATGCCAAATAGTCCTTGGGTATTGATGGTGATGTTACCGCCGCGTCCTTGGAAAGCATTGGCGGTTATGTCACTGTTTTCGTTGGGAACAGCAACAATTGCATTTGCGTTAATTGTAATGTTGCCACCATTGCCTGCACCTTGAGCAAGTCCAGCAGTGGTAGAAATGGTACCAGAACGCCGCAACAGCAGTAAATTGGTGTTTAGGGTAATGTTGCCACCATCAGCTGCAGAAGATTCTGCATTAATCGTGCCTTTATCTTTGATACTGATGCGAGGTGAATTCACGGTGATGTTGCCTGCTTGTCCTGCCCCTCGACTGCGAACGGAAAGCAGGCTTTGAAGGTTACCGTCATTTGAAGTGCCTGCAACTTCAACTGAGTCGGAGGCGTCGATCGTGAGATTACCGCCTTGCCCAGTGCTCAAAGGGGCTGTTGCAGCAGACACAGCCCCTCCGTTACGGACACTCAGGCGTTGGGTGGTTAAGGTCAAATTGCCCGCATTACCGGAGCCAACCGTTGATGTGAAGAGCCCATCTGCACCATCTGTGTCTGTGGGACTTGCTAGGATCTCCACGGAGTCGGCAGCTTTAATATCTAAATTTCCGCCTTGCCCTGAGCCAAGTGTAGACGCACTGATATATGCCCCATTGCGGATACTGAGTCGTTGAGTATCAATGGTTATGCGTCCAGCTTTTCCAGAACCGGCTGTGATAGAAGTCACAATGCTGTTGAATGGGTCATCTCGAGATGCACCAACGATATCAACTGAATCCGTTGCTTGAACAGTTAAATCGCCTCCTTGCCCTGTGCTTCCTTCAAATGCCCCTGTTGTAACAACTGCACCATCGCGGACGCTGAGGCGACGAGTGTTGATATTTAAGCTTCCTGCATTGCCAGAACCAAAGGTACCAGTCTCTAGAACACTAAAAGATAGACCATCTGGTGATTGACCAACAACTTCTAGCAAGTCTGAAGCATTAATGGTTAAAGTGCCACCTTGCCCGCTGCTTTCTGGAAAAGCCGTGGTAGAGACTATTCCTCCATCCTGAATGCTGAGGCGGCGAGTGTTGATGGTGAGATTGCCAGCATTTCCAGCCCCATTAGTTGATGCAGAGAGATTGCTAAAAGATTGACCATCAGGAGTGGCGCCTATAACTTCCACAATGTCGGAGGCATTGATAGTTAAATTACCGCCCTGCCCCATACTTCCTCTACGAGCTTCTGTGGTGACAGAAGCGCCGCCGCGAATGCTCAAACGACCCGTATTAATGGTTATATCCCCGGCATTTCCAGCCCCATTAGTTGATGCAGATAGATTGCTAAAAAATTGACCATCAGGAGTGGTACCTACGACCTCCACGGCTTCAGAGGCATTGATGGTTAAATTACCACCCCGTCCAGTGCTATCTCTAGTTACCGCTACTGTGCTTATGCTTCCACCTTCTCGAATGCTCAGACGACCTGTGTTTATTATTAGATTTCCGGCATAGCCAGATCCAGAGGTTGTACTCGACAGATCAGATTTGAAACGACCATCAGGAGAGACGCCAAAGACCTCAATTGTGTCAGTTGCTCTGACTGTGATATCACCGCCTCGCCCAGAGCTAGTAGCACCTGCCAAGATATCTCCTCCGTTTTGCAGACTAAGGCGGCGCGTGTCAATTGTAATTTGTCCGGCATTACCGGAACCGAAGCTCTGTGTAGAGAGGTTACTGAATACAGGCAAGCTCTCCCCATTGGATGAATTAACAACAGTTGAGCCGCGTACAATAACTGATTCCGAGGCATTTACCGACAGATTGCCGCTATTACCCTGTCCTGATGTCAGCGTATCAATAAAAGCACCATCTGATAGCAACAGCCGCAGAGTTTGCAGTTGAATCTTGCCAGCATCTGCTTGACCATCAGTCGATGATGAAATGGAAGAGTAATTATTTAATGTAATCGCATCATCAGTGGTAATCCGAATATCGCCAGAGCGTCCCCCCTGAAAACTGCTAGAGCTAATGCCAGTAAATGGGTCGTTTATGGAGAGCGATCGCGCTCGAATTTCAATATCCCCACTCGGATCACTACTCACTCCACCAAAAACAGATGCAGCAGAACTGCTAAAGATACGACTTCCACTTGAGAGCGAGATGGTATCTTGCACTTGCAGAGTTGTCTTTCCACCTCGCCCCTGCCCTATGTTACCAGAATTTATCCCAGCCCGATTGCTTAAGTTGATGTTGCGGGAATTAACAGTAATGTCACCACTGTTGCCAATTGAATTCTGGGTTCCAAAGGTCCCGATCAAACTATTGTTATCTAGCGTGACATCCTCAGTCGTATTTAGGCGAATACTCCCCCGAGTTCTCTCACCATCTGTGGCGATTTGACTGCCATTGGTGAGACGAATCGACTGGGCATTGATTTCAACATCTCCAGTATCGCCCAAGGAATTTTTCAATCCCAAGTTAGCAATGAAACTCTTACCATCCAACGTCACAGTCCCTGTTGCGTTTATTACAACATCCCCAGATTGACTGCCTGGAGTTCCTTGCCCTGCTGCAAGATTTGAACTGATGAAGCTTGTTCCAGACAGATTTAGATTCCGAGCATGAACAGCAATCGCACCGCCTCCTGTTGTTAGAGCAAAAGCGTTGTTTTGCAACACCATATCGGCTCTCGGCACACCTTGGGGGAAATTTAACTGCAAGTTATTGCCACTACCAATTAGCTCAACAGCTCCCACCCCTGCCAATCCACCCAATTCAAGGCGATTGTTAACGACTTCTGCTTGACCACCATCAAATATGATGTCTCCACCTACTAGAAAGCCGCTTCCCTGTAGCCCAGAACGTGTATCTGTCTCCTGAAAACGGGCACGATTGATAATCGCCCCTGGATTCAATTGATTAAACAACAACGCCGAAGGATTCACCGTCAACAACGACGGCGCTTCTGGATTCGTCGCACTAAACACACCCTGCTCACCAAAGCGAAACGCATTCGCAGTTGTCCCTACAAACGAACCACCCACATCCAATCGCGCATTGGGACCAAACACAATTCCATTGGGATTGAGCAAAAACAAATTTGCATTGCCATCAACGCCCAACGTTCCCAAAATATTCGAGACTTGTCCACCTGTCACCCGTGTCAGAATATTTTGCACACCACTAGGATTGACAAAATACACTCTTTGCCCATCACCCACATTAAACTGACTAAAACTGTGAAACAGGTTGCCTCCTCGTTGAGCACCACCAGAGATACTGTCAGCCGATGCACCCTGAATTTGAACATTGGGCACGAGGCGTGAACTTTCCGTCCCAAGGGTATTATCAGGGGTAATTTGAGCCTGAGCAGCCGTGCTGCTCAGCAGGGTAAGGCTACATATTAGAGAGTACTCAAGCCAACTGTGTTTCTGATTCATCAGGAACTATCTTTAGTGATGGTAGGTGCTTTGTCTTGAAATTATGTTCATGACTATTTCTGGCTTTGCTCCACATATGCAGCAGTTGTCAGGCGCTTGGGGAACAAGAGAATCTTACCATCAGTAAAATTCTTGAGTCTGTTTCAGAAAAATGTCTCAACAATTACCTGAGCACAACGATTGCACAATATATGCTCATAGTATGTAATCCATTCTTCTGCAGCTAATAAGCGAAACTATCATGACATTCACATCACGTGTTATTAATCGTGATCCCGATATATTGGGAGGAACTCCTGTTTTGATTGGCACTCGTGTACCAATCAAAACCTTACTTGATTATCTCGAAGCAGGTGATTCACTTGATATATTTTTAGACCATTTTCCTAGCGTCAGCCGTGATACCATTGCACTAAAAAAATGATAAAGATAGTTAAGGAAGAAATATGAGCAGAAGTTCATGGCAGGAGTCAGCAAAATAAAAATAAAAGAGTCAGCCGAGGAATTACATGATCTGCTGAGAAAACAAAAAACAGCATTAGGTAAAGAACGGATACAAGCGTTGTATTTACTGAAGATAGGGCAGGTAAAGACAATACAAGATTTGGCGGTGGTGTTGGGAAGAGGGAGTGCGACAGTACAAAGGTGGTTAAAGGCTTATACAGAATCGGGAATCACCAGTCTAGTATCAAGAAAAAAGGGTTCAGGAAGACCGCCAATTATTAACACAGATGTTCAAGAACAACTTTTAAAAGAATTAGAAGAGCCGCAAGGATTTAAAAGTTATGAAGAAATCCGAACATGGTTAAAAGCGGTAGAGGGTGTAGAAGCTTCATACAAAGTAGTACATGACACGGTGCGTTATCGAATGAAAGCGAAGTTAAAAGTGCCGCGAGCAGTAGGAGTAAAACATAATGAAGAAGCAGAATCAGAGTTTAAAAAAAACTTCCACAATACTTAGAGGTAATCAAAAAACACGTCATAACAGCAAAAGACAAAGACAGAAGCATCAGATATTGGTGTGAAGATGAAAGCCGTGTGGGTTTGAAAACTGAAGCTGGCAGATGAATTACAATAAAAGGTACCAAGCCTGTTGGTATTATGCAATGGAAACGAGAGAATTTTTATTTATATGGATTAGTTGAACCATTAACTGGCGAGTATTTTATTTGGGAATTTTCTCATTTAAATGCAGCTTGTTTTCAGATCTTTTTAGAAAAATTCTCTGCTACTTATTCCCAAGATATACATATTATTCAGTTAGACAACGGTGCTTTTCATTTTAGCCAATATCTTCAGATACCAGAGAATATAATTTTATTGTTCCAACCCCCACATACGCCGCAAGTTAATCCAATTGAGCGGTTATGGGAAGAAGTTAAAAGACATCTGGCTTGGGAAAGTTTTGCTACGTTAGATGAATTAAGACAATTTATCTGGAAGCGTTTGGAGAAATTAAACACATTAACCGTTGCTTCTATAACAGGTTGGGATTTTATTCTTGATGCTTTATTTGAATCAAATTTTTCGTGAATTGGTATTAGCGTGATTCGTAACGCATCATGTGCTTAGACAGCATGCGTACTCTCGGCTAACCCATCTTACATTTCTTGACGTCGAGCTACGTAATGCGCGTATAACTTGCACTGTCTTGAAAAATAGCTCGCTTTGGATATCTCGCAACACTTTTTTCGCTTTTTTCGTTATGACAGTCACTCTCTTCTACACAGACGCACTTGTGTTCCCTGAATCAAGATTCACGCATTAGAAATTTAGGCATTATTGATTGCCATAGATAAATTTAGAGGGAGACATGAGAACCATGCCTGAAAAACCTTAAGAAAATTTTTAGAGAAACTGGGGTGAGGGGTCTTGCCCCTCAGCGCAAAAATGATATACTGTGTTAAGTAGATGCACCCTGATGATCTGGAGAGCTGCCCAAGTAGCTCTCTCTTTTTTTTCAAACAGCAACGCTTACTGGATTGGTGGAAAACACAAGTCACTTCAAAGCCAATAAAAGATTGTTTTTCATTCTTCCCCTGATTGCTTTGCTCTCCTGCTCGTTCTTCTTTAGTTAACTTTGCCACTCTAGTTTTTTCACCTCCCTGAAAATTTTTTAAGCCAACTTTTTAGAGAAACTGGGGTGAGGGGTCTTGCCCCTCAGTGCAAAAATGATATACTGTGTTAAGTAGATGCACCCTGATGATCTGGAGAGCTGCCCAAGTGGCTCTCTCTTTTTTTTATTTTTTGTGCTTGTTATGTGTTTGTGTTGTGTTTGCTGTCCTCCGTGAAATTTCATAAAAATATTACAAAATGTAAATGGGGGGTTTGACCAATCATCCCTAAAGTAGAATAATATGGTATTAATGATGCACCCTGATGATCTGGAGAGCTGCCCAAGTGGCTCTCTTTTTTTTTCTTTGTTTATAGTTATTAGTCATTAGTTACTAGTGATTTGTCAAGAGTTATTTGTCATGAGTCCCAAACACTCGGACAAATGGCAAAAGCTTGGTATAATCGCTCCTCAAGCCACAAAGAGTTGCGGGGAAAAAGGAATGGCAGACTGGCAGGAAGTTACTGATGGTGTCACAGCACCCAGAGGGTATCGTTCAGCAGGAATTGCAGCAGGCTTGAAACCTTCGGGATCGCCAGATTTGGCTTTGATAGTGTCAGATGTGGAGGCGATCGCCGCAGGTGTATTTACCACCAGTCATGTCAAAGCTGCCTGTGTGGATTATTGTCGTCAACGCTTACAAGCCAAGCATAGCGCTCGTGCTATTCTCTGTAACGCCGGACAAGCAAACGCCGCAACTGGTAATCCCGGTTGGTTCGATGCCTTAGAATCTGCAATGGCGGTTGCACAATCACTCAACATCCCCTCAGAATCTGTGCTACTAGCTTCCACAGGTGTGATTGGGCAACGCATTCGCATGGATGCACTCAAAGCAGGAATTCCCAAACTCGTCGCAGCCCTTTCCGAAACAGGGTCAGATGCAGCAGCAGGTGCAATTATCACCACAGACTTGGTAACAAAATCTATAGCCCTAGAGACAACGATAGGCGATCGCCCAGTCCGGATCGGGGGGATTGCCAAAGGTTCTGGAATGATTCATCCCAACATGGCAACGATGCTTGCCTTTGTCACCTGTGATGCAGCGGTTTCTCCCACCCTATGGCAACAAATGTTGAGTCGAGCAGCTGAGAGGAGCTTCAATTCTATCACCGTTGATGGAGATACGAGTACCAACGACAGTTTGATTGCACTTGCCAACGGTCAATCCCGCACCCCAGCAATCACCGACATGGGTACAGAAGCAGAAAAATTAGAAGCGATGTTAACCGCAGTTTGCCAGCACCTGGCGAAGGCGATCGCCCGTGACGGTGAAGGCGCAACTTGTTTAATAGAAGTACAAGTCACAGGGGCGCAAGATGAACAAGCAGCCCGTCAAGTTGCCAAAACCATTGCAGGTTCTTCTCTAGTCAAGTCTGCCATCTTTGGACGCGATCCCAATTGGGGACGGATCGCCGCCGCTGCCGGGCGTGCTGGAGTTCCTTTTGAGCAAGAAAACCTGAAAATTAAACTAGGAGATTTCTTGCTTATGGAGAATGGTCAACCTCTGCCATTTGATAGGAAAGCCGCAAGTGAATATCTTAAAAAAGCCGCACAAGGTGCGTATCTCAAAGAAGATACCGTGTTAATTGGCGTCACGCTTGGCAATGGTCATGGTTCAAGTAAAGCTTGGGGTTGTGACTTGAGTTATGACTACGTGAAGATTAACGCCGAGTATACAACTTGAGCGGATTGAACCGCGAAGGGCGCGAAAAATAGGAAAATATGGCGAAAGCAGCAAATATCGGTGGGAAGCGTTGAATTAGTCTAGCACCAGATGCTTGGGTGAAATGGGTAACGCAGTCCCCCGATGTTTTAGTATGAGAAATTCTCGCTTCTCTACCAGGTTTCGTAACATACAGTTTTTTGGAAGAAGCAGCATGTGTGAATTTTAAACACTTACTTGGGACAGATAAAGCGTCCTGACTTGACTTTGTTGAAAGAAAAGCTATTGAGAGTTTTGGAGCAGGAGTAAGAGGTTGAGTGAGATTCACAACTAAGTTATGACTTCTGTTAGAGGAATGATTAGCTGTAAAACAGCTAATCTTGTCTTGAAAAGTATTCGGATAGCTAATTAGCTTGAAAACAGGTTGGATTTTTACTCAATTTCCACTAGCCAACCTGCATTTGAGGCTGCGGAAGTTCTGAAACTGTCAAAAGTATTGAGCAAAAGTATTGAGAGTAAACTAACGGAGTTAAGTAATGACAAATCTGATTTCTAGAGCCATCGCTGGTATCGGTTCCCTGTTAAAAGAGCTTCAGGTAAAGCGTTTTTTAGCTGTTGTCCTAGTTGGGTTTCTAGTGCTTACAACAAACGCCGCTCCTGAGCGTCGTAGCCAAGCCGTAACCAGCAAGATTGACGAAGTGGTACATCAAAACGATTCCCAAAGACCGAAAACAACAGGAGAGTGGAACAAGGAAGCTCGCGAAACGGAAGGTGCTCCTGGGGAACGACTTCAAAAAATTGCTACTGAATCAGCAGAAGCTGTAAAAGACTTCGGCTCGCTGTACCCAGATACTGCTCAAAGAAGTGCTAGTGGCCTACAGAACAATAATACGTCACCAGGCAAAGATCTCTCTAACCAGCGTCAACGTTAAATGCCTTCTGAGGTTTCATCTGGGCCTCCGCAATTCCCCTCCCGTTATACCCTTGGCTTGGTTGGCGGTGAGGGTACTTGCGTTTATCGATAGCTTCACTCACTCTAAAGTTACCATAATCGCTAATAGAGAAAGCAGGAATAGAACTAACGCGATCGCCCTAGCTGAACCTATCCGTCAAGCTTTGCTGCAAATTCAAGGCGCGATCGCATTGGGGGTAACTTTATGCAACGAATTTCTGTAGTTGGCACAAGTGGATCTGGCAAGACGACTTTGGCACAGCAAATTTCCCAGCGTCTTGCCATCCCTCATGTTGAATTAGATATGTTGCACTGGGAACCTAACTGGATGGAAGTCTCAAATGATGTGATGAGAGAACGAGTTTCTCAGGCACTTTCGGGAAGTACTTGGGTAGTAGATGGCAATTACAGCACTGTACGCGATATTGTCTGGGGAAGAGCTGACACAGTTATTTGGCTAGACTACTCTCTGCCAGTGATTATGAGTCGCCTGCTATGGCGAACGTTTCGTCGAGTTGTAACACAACAAGAAGTCTGCAATGGCAACCGCGAAACTTGGACAAAAACCTTTAGCCGTGATTCGATTATTTTGTGGGCGCTTCAGACTTACCGTAAAAAGCATAGAGAGTATCCTCTGCTGTTCAAAAAACCTGAATACAGCCATCTGCAAGTCGTACATCTGCGTTCCCTTCAAGTGACAAGAGATTGGTTACTGAACCTAGAGATATAAAGATGAGAGGGGTACCACAAGTCGCTAGAAGGCGTTAGGAAGAGTACACTAGGCTTTTTTGTATTTATCAAGACACACTTTACTTCAAATCATCCTTTCGGGTATGTCTACTTTAAGTCTCTTGACAGGGATAAGTGGTGTAGAAAGGAAATATTATTTAAATACAACTTAGATGTTTGTAGTGATTATTAAACCTCTTGCATGAATGCTATAAAAGATTTGTAGGATGTGTTAGGACGAATTCCGTAACGCATCTTCTGAGATTTGTCGCGCTGCTTTACGCTCTAATTCACCTACACAAAATATTCGTGCAAGAGTTCTATTGCTTTCGTGTTATTCTGCATAATATTTCCATACATTAAATCACATAGAGCAACACTTTTACAGGTTTGTCTAATTTACGATTGTGAATGAATGTATACTATCAATTTGTGTTTTGATTATCCACAATTTAAAGCCTAAATATGAATAAATGAAATCGGTGAATGGCTAATTAGGTTATTTTATTTCAAGAAATAATATTAGTCATAAAAACTTAAATCCTTTTATTTATGGTAGTTTACAGGAACCATAATCTACTAGACAGAAACATTGTAATATTGCTGAGTTGATAATTGATAACAGTAGGAAACTTGAGTCATTCATGATCTATCGAAATAATATATCAGGAGAGCTAACATGAAGACAACATCACCTAGATTTAACAAAAATCAATTTGTTTCCTTTATAGGCGGTATGGGAAAAATCTTAAATTGCCAACTAGATTCAGGTATGTGGGCTTATGCCGTTGAGATGGAAATGGGACCTCCACCAAAAGTAGGCAGGGTAGGTCCTGAGACAACAATTCTACTGTATGAAGCGGAAATTCAAGGCTTAATGAATTGATGAATTGCCCTACAATTCCTACTTTTTCTAACGTTATAGTTTTGACAAGTTTGGACAAACTATATTAGTCAGTTGATAGCTCTGCTTGAATTGTCGGTGCCAGTAACAAAAATGTAAATTTTGCAAATGTCATATGACTAGTTATCGTATGATGCATAACATATCAGAAGAAAAACTTATTGGCTGAACTTTGAACAGTTCAGCTAATGTTTTGAAAAAACTGATTGTCATAAGTTGTACGTTAATTTTATCTACATTCCATTTTGGTTTTTTAATGACATCATTTCGATGACAACATTAAATCAACTGGCGACCTTTACGGCTAAAACATGAGTCAAAAGAAGGGGTAGGAAGATGAGGGGAAGTAAGGAAAGTGCTTCTCCTATCCCAGAGGCACTCGCGTTCGGGTGAATCCTTCTCCTATCCCAGAGGCTGCGCCAACGGATACGCTCTTGCAAGCGCCAGTCACCTACAGAGGGAAAACAGCACTTGCAACAAGAGCGGCTCGCCGGACGCCAGTTCCCTTCGTAAGAAACTGCGGTACTGATTTCACCGTCATTCGCACGTCTCACCGCGTCACTGCGTCTCCCCATCTCCGTGTCTTCTTCCTAATCTCCTCACATCTGCTATTTCCTTGCCTGTATGACCTGCAAACTCCCACCTGCATACAATCTAGGCTCACCCACCTCAAACCCTGTCTCTGCCAGTAACCCAGCTAAATCAGTTTTTAGTAACTGCCAAGCTGTTTCTGTCTCAAATAACAGCAAAAACACCCACAATCCAGGTAAAAACAGGTAATTCGTGGGATTGTGAAAATCTACCAATGTAAAGACCCCACCCGGCTTCAGCACTCGGTATACTTCTTGGATAATCTGTCGCAATTGCTGTTGCTCCATTTCATGCAGTGCTGCACTTGTATGCACCAAATCAAATTCACCATCTGCAAACGGCATATCTTCAGCGAAAGCTTCGACATATGCGGCTTGAGGAACATTTTTTTGTGCCCGTTTTAAAGACAATGGAGAAGCATCAAGCCCTGTGACATTTTGTGAAGATTGCACTAAAAATTGCGTTGCTTGACCACTACCACAACATAAATCTAAAATTTTGGTATCTGCGTGAATTGTTAGTCCTTGCAAAGCTAATTGCCGGAAACGCCCTTCACCGCCTACAGTTACAGCCGCCAAACGGGATATGCTGTCATATAGCCATTGGTAGTGGTAACTCCAATCTCTTAAAATTGTAGCCACAACCTTTTCCCTTGTTGTTAACTTAGATATTTATTCAAGATATATTGTTAACATTAGTAAAAAAGCTGAAAAGTTTCGGGGATTTTTACTGCTATGGGTCGAGTGGGCGTTCTATTACTTAATCTCGGTGGTCCAGACAAATTAGAAGATGTCGGACCGTTTCTGTTCAACCTGTTTTCTGATCCAGAAATCATTCGCCTACCCTTTCCCTGGTTGCAAAAACCCCTAGCCTGGTTAATTGCCTCACGGCGTACCAGACAATCTCAAGAGAACTACAAGCAGATTGGGGGTGGTTCGCCGTTGCGACGCATTACCGAAGCTCAAGGAGAAGCCTTGAGACAGCAACTGCGTGCCTCGGGACAAGATGCTAATATCTACATCGGTATGCGTTACTGGCATCCCTACACCGAAGAGGCGATCGCCAAAATGACACAAGACGAACTTGAACGCCTTGTTATATTACCTCTGTATCCCCAATTTTCCATTAGCACCAGTGGTTCCAGCTTCCGGCTGTTAGACAGGCTCTGGCAACAAGACCCAAAACTTCAGCAGATTGATTACACCGTTATTCCCTCCTGGCACAAGCAACCAAGTTACCTTCAGGCAATGGCGGAACTCATCGCTCAAGAATTAGACCAGTTTCCCAATCCTGATGAGGTTCATATTTTCTTCAGCGCTCATGGGGTTCCCAAAAGTTACGTTGAAGAAGCAGGCGACCCCTACCAGCAAGAAATTGAGGAAAGCACTTATTTGATTATGCAAACCCTCAATCGACCAAATCCCCACATTTTAGCTTACCAAAGTCGGGTGGGTCCATTAGAATGGCTACAACCTTATACAGAGGAGGCAATTCAGGAATTAGGGGCAAAAGGCGTTAAAGATTTAGTCGTTGTACCTATCAGTTTTGTCTCAGAACACATTGAGACACTACAAGAAATTGACATTGAGTATCGGGAAGTCGCAGAAGAAGCAGGAATTCCCAACTTCCGTCGCGTACCAGCTCTGAACACCCATCCGGTGTTTATCAAAGCGCTGGCAGACTTGGTAATTGAGGCGTTGAAATCCCCCAGCTTCAAGCTTTCGCAAGTGACTCAAATGAAAAAAAAGGTTAGAATCTACCCTCCAGAGCGTTGGGAGTGGGGTTTGACCACCAGTGCAGAGGTTTGGAATGGTCGGATTGCTATGCTGGGCTTTATTGCATTGATTATCGAACTCATTACAGGTCACGGTCTACTACACATGATTGGGCTGTTGTAATCAAGTTGCTATGCAATCATTCCTAATTCGTCATTCAGTTAGTTATGACGAATTACGAACTCTTAAAATTTATGTGGTGGAAACACAACCATATTACTTTTCTATTGCTTCTGCTACTGAGTTGCTTGACCATACTTTGCTTATGGTTTCCCGTCGATGATTCTAATTGCAATGCAGAAGCAATTTTTAAATCAACATCCCAAAAATACGAAGTGTCTGCCATCAAGGTTGTTGTTCAGCCGTGGCGTGGTGAACACCACGTTTATGGAATCTTTATTGTTCCAGATAAATACAAAGAACCCCCATTTTTTGTATTAACAGTAAAAGGTGCTGGCAGCTACTGTGAGAAGCCGTTTGGCACTTTACAAGATATTGATGGAATTTCTGCCGAACCTGGAACACATTTGATAAGGGATTACATTCGGACTCGAACCGCTCTGAGGTTAATTTTTCAGGGTTTGTACAATCAATTAAAAGATCCACAAAATTGGAAGCTAACTTATCCGGATAGTCCTGTTTTATTTTAAAGACAGCAAAAGCATAAGGGAGAATGATTTGTAGCCATCTGACATTGTAAATTGCAACAGAAAATTACTACTTTTCGTTGGGTAGAACCCGCTCTATTTATAGGTACAAGGTCATTTTTTCAGATTCTAAAATAGAGTTATGTGACATGAATCATTCTTGTGCGATGCCTATGGCGGGCACTTCGTGCGATCGCCCTTTGGAGCATCGCCGAACGTGATTGCGTATCCGACAGAACAAGGTTAATCGCTCCTCTTATCGCTCAGTTGCCCTATATCCCTTAAGAAGAATTAGCAACAGTAATGATTGCAGACAATGTTCTGACGCCAAACACAGCTTTACGACAACCAAAATTATGGATGCCAGAGCGAGTGTTATTCACACCATCTGCGCTCTCTGAACCTTGGGGAAAACAGATATTAGCACGTGTGCAGTCTTTTAACTTACCTGTTGAAGAGTTACCCCGAAATCGCCTGACAGGTTTGCGCGGAGAATCTGAACGCGACACTTATGGTATTGCCAAACGCACCCTTGCAGTTGTGACTGCACCGCCTAGTTCCTTCAAGCTTAGTCCCATCCCACCATCGGCTGATTGGCAATTTCATCTTGCCGAAGGCTGTCCGGCACATTGTCAATATTGCTACCTAGCTGGTAGCTTGCAAGGTCCACCAGTTATTCGTGTGTTTGCAAACTTGCCACAAATATTGGAGAACTTAGCAGCTTACGAGCAACCAGGCAACACAACAACTTTTGAAGTTAGCTGTTACACTGACCCTTTAGCTATTGAGCATCTGACAGGAAGCCTTGCTGAATGTATCCGCTACTTTGGCACTCGTGATGATGCACATCTGCGATGGGTATCAAAGTTTGATGCTGTAGATGAGCTACTCAATTTGTCACACAATGGTCATACACGCTGCCGGATAAGTGTTAATGCTGCGCCTGTTTCTGGTCGTTTTGAAGGTGGGACGGCATCCGTATCATCACGGCTGATGGCATTACGGCGCTTGGCGCTTCCAACAGAACGAGGTGGTGGTGGGTATCCAGTCGGTCTGGTCATTGCGCCTATTATGCTGATAGATGATTGGCAGACGCATTATGGTCA
This sequence comes from Nostocales cyanobacterium HT-58-2, assembly GCA_002163975.1. Lineage (GTDB taxonomy): Bacteria > Cyanobacteriota > Cyanobacteriia > Cyanobacteriales > Nostocaceae > HT-58-2. The sequence goes on from CP019636.1 coordinate 3,496,801, forward strand.
TCTGTTTGACCAGATTAGCCAAGCACTGGATTTTGATTGTGACCTGACTTTTGAACTCATCTCGCACCGCTTCACACCTGGCTCAAAAGAGGTATTGCAAACGTGGTATCCCCATTCAAAACTAGACATGGACGAAGCCAAACGCAGTGTCAAGCGAAATAAGTTTGGCGGCACAAAGTATGTGTATGATACTGACACGATGAAAACTATGAAGCGCTTTTTTGAAAGTGAGATTCAACGGCGCTTTCCAAAAGCTAAAATTTTGTACTGGACTTAGTTTGTAATAAGTAGGTCGGCGGGAATAAAACTATATTAAGAAGGGTAAAGGGAAAACTTTTACCCTTTACTCCTACAAATTTAACATTTAGTTTATTAAAGGTCTCTCATGACAAGCAACTAGTATAATTTTTAAATAACTGCATGAGAATTTGAGTCTTTTCTCCTGGTTTTCCATTAGATATTTGTAAATCATCAATTTGAACTACGGGCATAATCTCTTTATTTGAAGATGTTATGAAAGCTTCATCACAACTATTCAAATCACTGTAATAAATTGGTTGCTCAACTATCTCAAATCGATTTTTTGCAAGTTCCAAGACAACATTTCTCGTGATACCATAAAGCACATTTTCTTTTGGCGTAATCAGTTGAGAGTCTCGAACAATAAAGAAATTGGTAGTCGTTCCTTCCAACACATGACTCTGCTGATTAACATACAGTGCATCAATAGCATTAGCGCGTTTTGACTGCTGTAGCGCTATAATTGCAGAGATATAATTCAAAGTTTTTGCTTGAGGGATAAACCGCTCCATTTGCACAGTGATGAGTTTAACTCCTTGTTCATAATATTGCACTTGATATTGAGAAACAGGAGAGACAAGAATCACTAGGCTAGGCTGTTCGGGAGGAGTAATAAAGTCGTCTGAAGCACCTCCTGTCACGACAATCCGAATGTTAGCTTCTGGGAGATTATTGCGCTTCAGTGTCTCTTGAATAAGTGCTTCTATCTCCTGAGTTGACCATGGCAAATTTAAGCCAATTAATTCCGCTGATTTTTGCAACCTTTGGATGTGTTCTTGAAGTTTAAATGGTATTCCATTATAAGTGCGTAGATAATCAAAGACTCCATATCCTCTGACAATTCCTAAATCATTAATTGGCAGAGACGCTTGGTCAGAGATAACATATTTTCCATTAACGTAAGAAATAACTTGAGCCATTTTCTATTTTTTAAATTTGCTGTTATGAGTCATCATAAGCAATCATAAAACAAGAAAAGCCTCCAATTTTCTGTTAGAGGCTTGAACAGTCATTGAGAAGAGAAATGCTGGAGAAGCATTGCAGTTACATTCTCCCTTATGGCTAACAATGTACCCACATCCAGAAGGCATAGATTAGTAATGTAGTATTTTGTACTAAGGTGTCATAATGTACAGTCAAAGTCTAAGGCAAAATTTTGCCAAAAGTCTTGTGAATAGTCTTTATGACTTGCCACGTTCTTTGTACAATATGACGGTTGTACTCTGTGGCGGACTGTGATTGAGCGTTATACCTTGCCCGAAATGGGCAATCTATGGACAGAAGCATATAAACTAAAAACCTGGCTGCAAGTAGAAATCGCTGTTTGTGAGGCTCAGGCAGAGTTGGGTTACATTCCAACTGAAGCAGTTGAGGAAATTAAGGCAAAGGCGAATTTTGATCCGAAGCGGGTTTTGGAAATTGAAGCTGAAGTCCGCCACGATGTGATTGCCTTCTTAACAAATGTTAATGAATATGTTGGTGATGCAGGACGTTATATTCACCTGGGTTTAACCAGTTCTGATGTGTTGGATACAGCTTTAGCACTGCAACTGGTTGCCAGTCTGGATGTGTTGATTCAACGTCTGGAAGATTTGATTGAGGCAATACGCCAAAAGGCAAAAGAACATCGCACTACTGTGATGATTGGGCGTTCCCACGGTATTCATGCTGAACCTATTACCTTTGGTTTTAAGCTGGCTGGATGGTTAGCAGAAGTGTTGCGACACCAAGAACGTCTGAAAATTGTGCGTGAAACGATCGCTGTTGGTAAGATTTCCGGTGCAGTGGGAACATATGCCAACATTGAACCACGCGTTGAGGCGATCGCCTGCCAAAAACTTGGACTTCAACCGGATACAGCATCGACACAGGTGATATCGCGCGATCGCCATGCCGATTACGTGCAGCAATTAGCCTTGCTAGCCGCATCAATTGAACGCTTTGCCGTTGAAATTCGCAATTTGCAAAGAACAGACGTTCTGGAAGTAGAAGAATTCTTCTCCAAAGGACAAAAAGGCTCCTCAGCAATGCCTCACAAACGTAACCCCATTCGCTCAGAAAGACTCACTGGAATGGCGCGATTGGTTCGCTCGCATGCTGGTGCTGCTTTGGAAAATATCGCCCTGTGGCATGAAAGGGACATTTCTCACAGTTCTGTAGAACGGGTTATTTTGCCAGATGCTTGCATTTTGACTCACTTCATGTTGGTGGAAATCACTGAGTTGGTGAAAAATCTGCTCGTGTATCCAGAGAACATGGAGCAGAATATGAATCGCTATGGTGGTGTCGTGTTCAGCCAAAAGGTGCTACTCGCTTTGGTAGACAAGGGAATGAGCCGTGAGGAAGCTTACGCAATTGTGCAAGGAAACGCTCACACTGCTTGGAACAAACCAGACGGCAATTTTCACGACTTAATTACCAAAGACCCCCGCGTTACCCAAAAGTTATCGCCAGCAGAAATTGAAACATGTTTTGATCCACAACAGCATCTGCGGCACTTAGACCAGATTTACCAACGGCTGGGAATTTAACTAAATCGCCGTAAGTCTCCCACTGAATTTGGTACTCCAAATCAGTGGGGGTATATGAAGGCAGGAGATATTGCTATAAATATCGTTTGGAAATAGGCGCTAGAGCCGAATCTAGTGTGTCTCTAGGAAGATACTCTGAACTTTTCCTTGTGTTTGAATTGGCTCACAGCTGTGTGTGATTAAGCATAGCTGGCATACAAGGAGAAAAGATGTCAGAAAGTACGTCAAATTCAGAAATGCTATACCGAGTTCTCGGTAGTACAGGAGAGAAAGTTTCTGCGATCGGACTGGGTGGTTGGCACATTGGCTTGAAGTATGTCGATGAGCAATTGGCTATCCGGATTATTCGCACTGCGATTGATCGTGGCATCACCTTTATGGATAACAGTTGGGATTACAACGGTGGCGTCAGCGAAATTCGCATGGGCAAAGCGCTGCGCGATGGCTACCGCGACAAAGTGTTCCTGATGACGAAAATCGACGGTCGCTCCAAGAAAGAAGCAGCAAGACAAATAGACGAGTCCCTACAACGCTTGCAAGTTGATTATATTGATCTTGTCCAGCACCACGAAATCATCCGGTACGAAGACCCGCATCGAGTTTTCGACAAAGAAGGGGCAAATGCTGCTTTTATAGAAGCGCGTGAAGCTGGTAAGCTCAGATACATTGGCTTCACTGGTCATAAAGACCCCCATGTTCATCTACATATGCTTGCAGTTGCAGCCGAGCATGGATTTAAGTTTGATACAGTTCAGATGCCACTCAATGTCATGGACGCACACTACCGGAGCTTTGAAAAACTGGTTGTGCCAGAACTAGTCAAACAAAATATCGGCGTTCTGGGCATGAAAAGCTTGGCAAATGGTATTATCTTACGGTCAAAGACTGTAACGCCAATTGAGTGTCTACACTATGCCTTGAATCTGCCCACATCAGTTGTAATTACGGGAATTGACAGCATGGAGATTCTTGAGCAAACATTTGAAGCAGTCCGTACATTCCAGCCAATGAACGAGCAGCAAGTGCGATCGCTGTTAGCAAAAACAGCAGAAGCAGCATCACGCGGAGAGTTTGAGCCATTCAAAACCTCATCCATTTTTGACAGTACTGCCCAAAATCCGGATTGGCTTGGAGAAGAGCCACAGCGCATTCAACAATTGATGCCAACTTGACAACTCCTCGCCCTAAAAGTGCGAGGATTCTTGGGCTGAATCTTGCCTCTACCAACAGTGTTGATTTTGGTCTTACAGTCTCATGTCTAGTCCGACTACACTTTCTACAGCAAGCACTCTTATTGGACTACTCCCCAAGCGTAAGTTTCCGTGTGCCCCACGGTACTTATTTATTTTTTTTCGTCCTTACTGTGTGGACTGTTTAACACCATTGACAGTTAGGAATTTTGAGATCACGGAGTAGGACGTTAAACCTGTTTCCTCATCGTTCTCACGGTCATTGACCTATTCATATTATACCAGAAAAGCCGTCCTACAAGGACGGGGTTTTAGACCCAAATTTCTGATAAACAACAGAGAAGATCGCATTGATGGATGCGTTAAGCAAGAGCTAATGCAAATATAAGATTGGCATTAGTTGGACTGTAAAATCTATAACAACGGTAGTTGAGAGTTGGTGAGCCAGCGCGTTGCGGGGCTCTTTTTCTTTTTATACTTGTACAATACAGAGTTTTTCTCACGCTTGCAGTTTTTCACTCTAAATTCCAATGTTGTAGGGCAGTCTTTTATGAACACGTCAGATTCAGATAAAGCAAAACGAATTGCATCTCCTTGGTGGCGCTGGCCTTTGGAAGCTCTATTTCCGGATAAAAAATTTGATGGACAATTCCAAAATCCAGGTAGCGAAGAGGTTTTTGATTTTGACTCAGTCATGGCATCTGTTGACCCAATCAGTATGATTGCATCTGAGATTGCCTATTATCCAAAAAATGATAAACGCGAATTTTTTACAGTCTTTATCTCTGGACTAGGACAACGTGAATCAGAGTCTTCAAAAAGAAGCCGTAGGTATGCTGAGACTCTGTTAACTGGCATCGCCAATCTGAACAACTCCTCTTTTCTTAAACAACATCCAATTATTGCTTGCATTAACCGATCTCTTGACTGGATTAATGCAGGTCTTGACTATATGGGTTTATCTGGTAGTCCCGCCATTGAAAATGCAGCAATTTTGATTACTTATGCCGTAAACAACTCAATACCTCTTAATATATCAGGTGATAGTCTTGGAACAATTTACTTGGCTAGAGCTATTAAGCTTGCTAAAACAATCTTTATTAGTGGACGCGCTAGGGTATTTGACTTTAAAGAACGACGAATTCAAGAACAGAAGTGGCAGCAGCGCACGAGTCAACTCATCAATGTTTGCACCTTCGGAAACGGCTATCGAAAATGGGTACTAGGTCCAAACTATATTATGGTTTTTACTGAAGGCGATGTATTACCACAGAAATTTGGAATGATACCCCAAAGAGCTATTAAGCAAAAACGAGACGATATAAAATTTTTGGTATTTCAGCGTATGTTTCCTAAAGGCAACTTTGAAGCCCATAACATGATGTTTACAATCGAACTTCTTCGCCAAACTTTTAAAAAAAATCAAATTGAAGTTGGTGATTTTGTGGGTTTGTATAACAAACTCAATTCCGGTACGTTAGAAATTGCTACACCTGATGAAGTCGCATGGCCAAGCGATATGAAAAACTACGTATGGAATCCAGATAGCCTCAATTCAATTCCCTCTTTATCATCACATTCATAAAAATATCAACGAGTCAGCATTGATGGATGCGTTAGCAAAGCGTAACGCATCCTACACGAATGGCAATCTTCCAATATTCTCTTTAGAGAAAGTTTACCCAGCCAGACAACACGAAAGCATCTTGTAGTTTAGTCATAACATTGCTGTGTTCTCTAAATGCAACCTCCTGCATTCTTAATGCATGAGCATAACACATCAATCGATTGCCAGAGAATACGAAAGCATCTTGCGGTTTAGTCATAACATGGTCGTGTTCTCTAAATGCAACCTCCTGCATTGTTAATGCATCCTACGTGAATGGCGATGCTCCAAAGGAACTGCCCAAAGGGCATCGCACTAACATTAAAGCTCAATGACCATAAGCGCCTGTAGGATGCGTTAGCGCTAGCGTAACGCATCAATGAATTGCCAGGGAATACTAAACCTATCACGGTTCTATCCCTATCCATGACTAACTACCGCAGAATCACCATCGCAGGTGGTACCTACTTCTTCACTCAAGTTACCCATCAGCGTTATCCTTGGCTATGCGGCAACACTGCTCGCACACTACTTCGAGATGCTATCACATACGTCCGCCAGAAATATCCATTTACAATCGATGCGCTAGTGCTCCTGCCGGATCATCTTCATTGCATTTGGACATTGCCACCCGAAGACAGCGACTACACCACACGCTGGCGACTTATCAAAACCTACGTTACAAAACACAGAACAACCACCATAGCAATTGATGCCAACATTAATGACTCACGGCAAAAACGGCAAGAAAGCAACCTCTGGCAGCGACGATTCTGGGAGCATTGGATTCGCGATGAGGCAGACTTTGTCCAACATTGTGATTACATCCATTACAATCCAGTGAAACATGAATTGTGTTCTGCACCCAGTCAATGGGCATATTCTAGTTTTCATCGCTTTGTTGCACAGGGCATCTATGCGGCAGATTGGGGAGAGATGCAAGCACCGGAAATCGCAATAAATATTGAAGATGAGTGAGGGAGTTGGTTTGATAGATGCGTTACGAAGCGCGCTAACGCATCCTACGCGAATGTCTGAATCCCTGCAACTCCATTGCAGGCAGTATCGAAAATGCTGAGGCACATACGGACCATCGCGCCTCGGCGGGCACCCCGTGCGATCGCACTAAAACATGTTGCGGTGTTTAGTAATGACATTGCTGTGTTATCTAAATGCAATCTCCTGCATTGTTATCTTATCTGTAGGATGCGTTAGCGATAGCGTAACGCATCAACCGATTGCTAGGGAATACTAAATTTATTTATTACAGTTCCATCCCTATCCATGATTAACTACTGCACAATCACCATCGCGGGTGACACCTACTTCTTCACTTAAGTCACCCATCAGCGTTATCGTTAGCTTTGCGGCAGATTGGGGAGAGATACAAGCACGAGAAATTGCAATAAATATTGAGGGTGGGTGAGTTAGTTGGATAGATGCGTTACGCTAGCGCTAACGCATCCTACGTGAATGACTGAAGGCTTTATCAGGAAGGCTCAGATTGGTTTTAGGAAGCTGAGAAACCCACTTGTCCTAAATCGCCATAGGAAATTTGTTTAGCTGCACCGTTTTCAATATAAATAATCACTTTAATAATCGCTTACAACTAGACCAGGTGGACGAATAAGAATAATGTCCTCTGGATCTATACCATCCCGTGTAAACAGGACTGGTGTATCTTCTTCAGGAATTCCCTCCATCAGCAAAGCAGCTAAACCCTGGTCAAATGCTTGTTTAATAGAACGACCAAACCCAACAGCAGAGTAGAACTGAGCAGCAAATACCCTCGCTGCCCAATCGCCGATTGAATCATTCATGCCAATTGCAGCATCAACATGCTGCGTAACTGCTTTCGCTTGATTACTAGAAAAACAAGCATTGAAGATAACCACACGAATATTGTCATTGAAAGTTTTCATGGTAGTGACTATAGCTTCCTTACTGACTAATTTAGTTTTGCCATCATCAGTTTGAAAAACTAATTCATCGCTACTCGAACCATGTCCGCTAAAATGAACCACATAAGGTTTATATTCATTTAATGCTTGAAGAAAATCAGAAGAACGTACTGCCCAACTGGATACGAGATCAACAGAATCTCTATACTCTGATGCTCTAATTTTCTGTGTGATCAAGCGTATTTCTTCATCCAACCGAAGTTGATTCTGGTCAATGGGATTTGATGCTACAAAGAGGACTTTGATTTTTTCTGGTAAACGAGCTAAATCAATTACTAGACGGCTATCTGTAAGCTGTCTTTTAAGTTGTGCTTGTTTCTCAGTTTCACGAGTAACTGTACGTACATGACGTAACTCCTCATCTTGACGAAGTTTGGCATGAGTGTCTCGCTTCTTCTGCTCTTGAGCTCGTTTATTTTGTTCTTGGTCTTGCTTCTTTTGCTTTTGTTTCTCGGCTTGCTCCAAACTCTGTAAATTCCGGTATATGTCAGCCATCTTTACAGAAACCCTAGTCTCTAGGTCAGCAATTTTCTTGTGACACTGTGCTAAATCTTTGTGTTTTAAATCAATTTGCCGTCGCTTGGACTGCTGAGTACTTAAACTTGTACTGCTCGTAATACTTTGACTGAGTGAAGATATATCACCTTGAAGTTGTGAAGATTTTTTGCGCTCACAAGCAAGATCTTTTTCTAAGTTAGCTTTTTCTTTCTTGAGGCGTGTAATGGTTGAACGGTAAGAGTCGATGGACATGAAGCGAATTTAAGAAAGCTGAATAGTAGTAAATTGTTTCTATTATATCTCAGTATTTCCGTATGTGTAAGCATAATTGGCAACTCGACTTGATACTAAGATGCAGTAAACAACCTCAAATTTACTGCCTTCACTGATAGCCTAAGCAGCCTAACTTCCAAGTCATTCTCGACAGTATCGTTATATTCTTAGCTTTTTAACTTACTTATCAATTAAAGAACAAGTGTTGGCTTTAACACAAAATTAGGCGATGAATGCAATGCGATTACAAAGATAATCGTGCTTTGTGTTTCTCTACTGACTTGTCCTACAACAAAAATCAAAAGGAATCGGTGCTGTCTGCACCAAACAACTCTCTTAGAAACGCTTTGCGATGTCTGACGACAAGGTGCTTTTTGTCTACGCCCGACTTATCAATTCATATCGTCTCCCTGCAGAAGTTCACGCACTCATCGCAACACTAAAACATCCTGCGGTTTTGTATTTGCATCGCCATACCATCTAAACGCAACCTCCTGCATTGTTAATGCATCGGCTTGCATTGCTAATACACTAGTCTGCATTGCGAATGCATCGACCTGCAAACATTAGCCCACTCTTTTCCTAACTTTGTCTTTAAAAATCTCACCTTACTGTTATTTTTTTGTTTGAATGGGCACCTTAAATATATACCTTATCACGTATAAATCTATGCCTAGTCAAGATACAACACGTCGTTTGCGCCCTCAAATGATTAGTCAAGATATTGACTCATTCCACGGTTTACAAACCATCAGCACCTACAACACAAGCCGTTCGGATGCTTCTGTAGCAAACTTAGAGAATGCTTATCAGGCTATGTTGACACTACAACAAGCAGAAACCGAGAAACTAGCTTTATACCGTGCTGCTGCTGATGCTGCCCGATTAGCAGAATGGGAATTTCACAATGCGGTATTAGCCATGAAAGAAGCTGTGCGCGGGCAATATGGATCTGACAGCAATCAAGCCCAAGCGGTTGGACTGAAGAAAAAATCAGAACGCAAACGTCCCACCCGCAAAAAGTCAGTTACGGCTGCAAGTTCTTCAATTTAACATGAGTTTGTGTAGGGCGATTGCTCTTGGAAAAAGGTTAGCGATGGCTCATATAGTAACTCAACTTATTACCTTTACTCAGACAGCATGGGTTACGCTTCGCTAACCCATCCTACATTTCTTCACTGACCTCAACCGTTAGACGGCACTCTCTTGAAGGGAAAGTTTTGATATGCAAGACCTGCGACGGTAAATACCGGGTGCAACTCCAGCCCAACGTTTGAAGGATTTGCGAAACGCTACTTCTGATTCATATCCCACTTGAGTAGCAATTTCTCGAATCCCTAGTTGGCTCTCTCTGAGTAAATCTGCAGCTTTCATCATACGCCAACTGGTTAAATATCGCATTGGCGACTGACCTACCAATTGTACAAAACGTGCGGCAAAGGCAGAACGAGACATAGGAATCTTCTGGGCAAGTGATGCAACTGTCCAGAATTTTTCGGGATAGCGATGCATCAGTGATAGGGAAATTCCAATCTCTGCATCAGTCAAAGCACATAACCAGTTTCCCTGTTTTTTTGACAGTCCATTGATGTAGGCGCGAACGGCTTGAATAAATAGCACATCTATTAAACGAGCTACTAGATTCTGACAGCCGAGTTGACCGATGGCGATTTCAGAAGCAATAAACTGCAAAGTCGTTTCCAGCCAGGGTACCAGTTGTCCCGCTTCATTCTTGATATGGATAAGCGGTGGTAGGGCTAATAAAAGCGGGTTGTGGTGGCGATCGCCCTGAAACTGGAAGCACCCAGAGACAAGTTCTGTCTCTTGACCATTTCCACCATAAGAAATCTGTTTGTAACCGTGATTTGGTTGAATGACAATGACCTTTTCAAGATCAACCACTGGACTAGCCAGATCGTCACAAACAATATGTTCATGACCTTGGAGTAATATCACTAGATCTCCACTCGCTAGCGGGATGGGTGGGAATTGACCGTTCAACAACAGCCAGCATTGTCCTCGCATGACAATGTGAAACACCGCTTCATCATCGTCATCATTGGGGATGCGAATCCCCCAAGGGGATGTGAATTGAAAGTAGGCAGCATGAGTACTCTCCAAGCGCACAGGTTGTAGGATATCTGTCAGTGCATCTGGTATTAACATCTATATTTATATTCTTTGGACGACTGGCTATAAATTAGAGACTATTAAACATTATCTGACCGTAATTTTACTGCTTATCATAGTGCTTGAATAAGTTCTTGCTTAAAAGGAATACAGAATGTCCATCGTGGTCACTACCCCAACGGGTAATATTGGTCGCCATGTGGTGCGTGAGCTAATGAATGCTGGTAAATCCATCCGTGTGATCGTCCGTAACCCTAACAAACTTGGTGCTGATGTGCGTGCCTACGCCAAGATTGTTCAAGGTTCGATTGATGATGCTGCAATTCTTACAGAAGCACTCAATGGTGCAGAAGCCCTATTTTGGTGTGTTCCGCAAAGCAATACTCAGGAAAATGTGCTGGAGTATTATTTACATTTCGCTAGAGCGGCAGCAACTGCAATTCAACAGACTGGAACACCACGAATCGTTGCTGTGTCTAGTGGTGGCAAAGGAATAGCAAAGAATGCAGGACCAATTTCTGCACTCCACGCAATAGATGATGTGCTTGATGCAACTGGTGCGGCAATCAAGTATCTACGCTGTGGTCACTTCATGGACAACCTTCTCTGGCAGGTTGAGCCAATTGTGCAGCAGGGAGTGTTTTTCTATCCTCTTCCTAGTGACTTTCCAATACCAATGGTTGCGACTTGTGATATCGGTGCGATGGCTGTTAGATGGCTGATACATCAGGATTGGTTAGGGCAAAGTGGTATTGGGGTGCATGGTCCTGAAGATTTTTCGCTCAACCAGGTTGCTGAAACTTTGAGCAAAGCGTTCAGCAAACCTGTGCGGTTTCAACCTGTTCCACCCAAAGCTTACTATGAATCCATTCTGTCACACGGTTCTAGCCCTGCATTTGCTCAAAGTCTGGTTGATATGTTTGCAGCAGTTGCAGAAGGAATTTATCGCGCTGAACCGCGTACATTAGACACAACAACCCCAACCACATTGAGACAGTGGGTTGAAAATGTGATGCTTCCTGTTGCACTCTAGACTTTTGTAGGATGCGTTAGTCTTTGAGTACAGCATTAATTGGTCGGACAGCATGGGTTACGCTTCGCTAACCCATCCTACATTTATTCAGGAGTTATATCATGTCCGCTAAATTAGTTATGATTCCCGCATCCATGCAAAAATCGGGAAAACCTCTTTCCCCCTGCTCCCTGCTCCCTGCTCCCCTGCGGTCTTAATGATAAGTCTTTAACCGGACGCGATATTAGTTAACTGCTGGTTTCCTCAACTGCACCCAATGCCAAGAGTGTCGCGCGCTGCGCCTCGCTTAAACCTACAGTTCCCGTAATATTCATTCCTTCATAAGGTCTTGGACTTCTGAGAATTTTTATACACTCGCCCGTTTCGATATTCCAAAGTCGGATTGTTTGGTCTTCGCTGCTGGTGGCAAGAAGCTCACCTTGGTGAGAGTCTATAAATTTGACTGCATAAATCCATCGTGTGTGACCTTGAAGAACTTTCAAGCACTCTCTTGTTTCCAAATCCCAAATTCTCACAGTTTTGTCGCTACTTGCACTTGCTAGCAGGCGACCATCAAAACTGTAAGCCACACTAATAACAGCGCCAGAATGTCCATGCAGAGTTGAGAGACACTCTCCAGTCTTAACATCCCACATTTTTATTGTTTTATCTTCGCTACCGCTTGCTAAAGTTTTTCCATCTGGACTAAAAACAGCTGACCAAATGGGTCTTGTGTGTCCCGTATACATTTTGATGCACTGTCCTGTCTGCACATCCCAAGCTCGAATCAGGAAATCAGCACCAGTACTGATCAAGAGTTTACCATCGTGACTAAAAATCACTGTTGCGACAGCAGCGGTATCATGTTGAAAGAGATGCAAACATTGCCCAGTATGCACATCCCATATTCGCACTTGTTTGTCACTACCACCACTAGCGAGGGTTTGCCCATCAGGACTAAAGGCGACTGAAAGCACCCAATCTGTATGTCCCTGCAAAATTTGCCGACACTCCCCAGTTTGAATATTCCAAATTCTGATTATTTCGTCAGAACTACCGCTTGCCAAAGTTTGACCATCGGGACTGAAAGCGAGATAACGTATCCAATTGGTGTGACCTTTGAGAGTTTTAAGACACGTGCCAGTATTGATATCCCAAAGTTTGATGATTTGGTCTTCACTACCACTGGCTAGAATTGGAGAGTTGGAAGAATGATTGCGTGGAGAGACGGCTAATGCCCAGATGCCGCTACCATATCCGTAAAAGGTGCGGAAACATTTTCCTGTGCGAATATCCCAGAGTTTTATTGTTTGGTTGTCATCACTGGCTATCAAATGTTGTCCGTTGGGAGTGAAGGCAAGCGATCGCAAAGTATTTGTGTGTCCTTGTAATACTTTTATACATTCTCCACTATGAATATTCCACACTCTAATAGTTGTGTCACCACTACCACTGGCGATGGTATTGCCGTCATTACTACAAACAACACACCAAACCTGGTTTGTATGCTCTTGGAGTTTATGCAGACATTCCCCTGTTGACACATCCCAAATCCTCACAGTGCCATCTGCACCACCACTGACGAGTTTTGTACCATCAGTACTAAATACGACAGAAAACACCTTACGAATATGTCCTCGCAAAGTTTTCAAACATTCGCTAGTGTTGATATCCCAAAGTTTAATTGTCTGGTCATGGCTACCACTGGCGATCGTTCGACCATCAGAACTGCAAGCAACAGAGTGAATCCAATCCGTATGTCCTCGCAGTTTTTTTATACACTCTCCACTCTGGATATCCAAGAGATTGATAGTTTGGTCAATACCGCCACTGGCAAGGATGGGATGAGAGCCACTTGAGTTTGGCTGTTCAAGCAAAGCTACAGACCAAACAAAGCCACTATGACCTCCAAATACTTGCAAACATTCACCTGCTAAATTCCACTGCTTGACTGTTTGGTCATCGCTTGCACTAAAAAAGGTTTGACCGTCGGCGCTAAATACAATCGAACGTACCCATCCTGCGTGTGCTTCCCAAGTTAAGCGTTGTTGTCCATCTGTTGCTTGCCATAAAGAAATTTTGCCGTCGGTATCCCCGGTTGCAAGAAGATGACCATCTGGACTGACTGCTACTGTAAAAATGTAGCTGAGATTGGCAGTAAAAGTAGATTTTGCCAGGTCCGAATGAGCGAAGTTTGTTTGATGTAGGTCTACACCTTTTAAATCTGCTTGCCAAATTGTTAGACCAGAAAAGTCATGACCACTTAAATCCACGTTTAGCTGACGAAGCAAATTGATAGTATTTCCGCTGACATATCCTGTTTCAATTGTTTTTTTACCACGCAATGAAGAAATAATTGGCATCAAGTGACTTTCCAGCTTATTTAAATTACCAAAGATAGAAAGTAGCTGTTGAATAACAGGGTTAAGAATCAGGTAAATTTGAATTTCTTTTATGTAGTCTTTTGCCGAAGCTTTGATAAGCGCATGAGTTTTGAAAAGACAAACCTCTTGAGTTTCAACTTCACTACATACTTTTTGAATCAGGCGACTGGTCATATACTCCATGAGTACAGGTTGCAGCGTAAATAAACTGCTTCCTTTTTCAAGGAGGGTAGGTGTAGCCTTATCAAGTAGACATCGTCTCTCCAAAGCTTGCAGTGCTTCTAGCAGTTGAGCATTAGAAATAGGAGAGAGTAAATCAGATTGTATTTCTGCAAATGTGACAGCTTCGCGGTTAATTGCCAACCAATACATAATTTCTTGTTCAATCGTTGACAAACGCTGAAATTGCTGCTCGATGATGTCTTGAATATCACCAAATACGACTGTCCCTTGAGAGAGAAACCTGGAAATATTACTGTCAAATAAATCTCGAATTGTTGTTGCTACAATTTTCAGTGCTAGCGGATTTCCTGCATAGGATTGAATTAAATTTTGCCAGTCATGTGTTGAAGCTGTGAAATTTCCTTTGCAGTGAAAAATCTTTTGTCCATCCACTGTTGATAAACCAGATAATTGTATAGAGCGAACAGGTAAAATTTCACCTTCTAGAACTGCAACTTCTCTGGGCTTTTCTCGGCTTGTTAGCACCAAGCAACTTTGATGGCGCGACTCACCAATTCGCTGAAAAAGTTCGCCATATTCTTCATATCCTGTTCGGTATTGTCCTGTACGATGACCTAGTTCACTGCTACAGAAAATTGTTTCTGCATTATCAAGAATGACAAGACAGCGGTGTTTTTGTAGATAACTCAGAAGTAAAGAAATTTTATCGCTAACAGAGCCAACTAAATTAGCTTCCTTCTGATGTGAAAGAAATTGAATCAAACTGATCAACAGTAATTCAATGGTTGGTGCATTGTGGAGCGATCGCCAGACAACATACTCAAATTGCTCCTGTAGTTTCTCCCCCAACTTCACTGAAAGAGAAGTTTTGCCAATTCCACCAATTCCTAATATTGCCACTAACCGACAACGATCTTGAACAACCCATTGCTGTAGCGTTGCGAGTTCTTGAGAACGTCCGTAGAAGATAGAAACATCGATCGCCTCACCCCAGTCTTGTAAGGAAGATGGGGAAGTATTTTCTGCCTCCGCTTCCTCCACTCCCCTTACTCCCTCACCCAGACTACGAGAACACCATCTTCTCAAGGCTGCGCGGAGGTTATCTTTAGTAACTTTCTCTCCCATTGCTTGAGAAAGCATTTTCCAGAGTCGAAAGCCCACAATTTTGATGTACTCGGCATCATAACCGAATTCTTCGGCAATCTGGGGATAGGTTTTACGTTCCCAGGATTGTCGAAAAATAACTTCTTGCAAGTCATTTAAAGATGCTGTCTCAAGAACAGTTTCAACAATGGTTAAGGCTTCTTCGACTGTCATTGGTTACAAATAATGCTAACGAAAGCTAACTGAGTCTTGTAACTTTCAATAACTTTTAGTTACTGCAAAGATTATGCAAGTTTTTTTACTATGCATTCAGTTGTTGATTCCAAGCAAACAGCAACTATAACCTCACATTATCACTGTAATCATTTTAGGATATGACCACAACCTTACAACGTCGCGAAAGCGCTAACGTATGGGAGCGGTTCTGCGAGTGGATTACCTCAACTGACAACCGTTTATACATCGGTTGGTTCGGTGTGTTGATGATTCCCACATTGCTCGCCGCTACAACGTGCTTTATCATTGCATTCATTGCAGCGCCCCCCGTTGACATCGATGGTATCCGTGAGCCTGTGGCAGGTTCTTTAATCTACGGCAATAACATCATTTCTGGTGCAGTTGTTCCTTCTTCCAATGCCATTGGTTTGCACTTCTACCCCATCTGGGAAGCTGCTTCCTTGGATGAGTGGCTGTACAACGGTGGTCCATACCAGCTCATTATCTTCCACTTCCTGATTGGTTGCTTCTGCTACCTGGGTCGTCAGTGGGAACTATCCTATCGCTTAGGAATGCGCCCCTGGATCTGCGTTGCATACTCTGCTCCTTTGGCATCTGCAACTGCAGTCTTTCTGATTTACCCCATTGGGCAAGGTTCCTTCTCTGATGGTATGCCCTTGGGTATTTCTGGTACATTCAACTTCATGTTGGTGTTCCAAGCTGAACACAATATCCTCATGCACCCCTTCCATCAGTTAGGAGTTGCTGGTGTATTTGGCGGCGCGTTAGTGAGTGCGATGCACGGCTCTTTGGTAACTTCCTCACTGGTACGCGAAACCACAGAGGACGAATCAGCTAACAATGGCTACATATTTGGTCAGGAAGAGGAAACCTATAATATTGTAGCTGCTCATGGCTACTTGGGACGCCTGTTCTGGCAGTATGTCAGCTTCAGAAACTCGCGTTCACTGCACTTTGTTCTAGCTGCATGGCCCGTCATAGGTATTTGGTTCACTGCCTTGGGTATCAGCACAATGGCATTCAACCTCAACGGATTCAACTTCAACTCGTCCGTAATCGATGCTCAAGGTCGTGTAATCAGTACATGGGCGGATGTTCTAAACCGCGCCAACCTGGGTATGGAAGTGATGCACGAGCGAAACGCTCACAACTTCCCCCTCGATTTAGCTAGTGGCGAGCAAGTTCCTGTGGCTCTCACTGCTCCTGCTATCAACGGCTAAGTTCCTTAAGATTTAGATTTCGTGGTCAATTTGTTTATGAGTGCTTAATGAATGCGTCCCTTGTGGGACGCTTTTTCTGTGCTTCAGTTCATCGAACTTATGTTAGTTTAATAGACTGTCTATTAAGTATGCGGACAGAACTTTTTGTAGGATGTGTTAGCGTGATTCGTAACGCATCTATCTGTTACATAGCATGGGTACGCTTCACTAGTTATAAATTAGTTGCACAGCATGGGTACTCTCGGCTAACCCATCCTACATTTATTTGCGATTTATTTACGTCCAGCGACTTAAGATTATCGATGACTTCTTTTACGTTTTAAATGTTTGTGTTGTGTAAAGCGTCGCAATAGACGAGTTATAAAGTTAGTATTATCCCCAGACTTTTTCCTTATTTGTGTTTGTGCAGTCCTATTTTTTGGTTTCAACCCTTGATTGAGACGAGCTTCTTCTGTCAGAGGAATAGCATGCTTATCTGGGATAATACGAGAACCATATTTTCTAGCATAAACCTGGGTAAATTCAGCGCCGAAAAAGAGAATTTGGGCGGCATAATAAACCCAAGCTAAGATAATCACTACTGAACCAGCAGCACCGTAGGTTGAGCCAAAACTGCTCTTGCCCAGATACTGTCCTAGAAGATATCTACCAATAGAGAACAAAAGTGAGGTGAGAGCAGCTCCAATTAAAACATCATTCCAAGTAATTTTGACATCCGGCAGGACTTTGAAAATGAGTCCAAACAACACTGTGGTGATGGTAAAACCAAGGATGAAGTTGACTATTTGCCAGGCAAAATCAACACCAGGCAACACATTTCTAAAGTAACCAACTATTCCTGCCAAAACAGCACTGATCACAAGTGACACAAGTAATAGAAAACCAATGGCTAGCACCATCGCGAATGATGTAAAGCGTTGGCGAACCATGTTTTTCATGGCGCGTCCTGGTTTTGGCTGTACTTCCCAAATTGTATTTAGTGCATCTTGCAATTCAGTAAATAGACCAGTAGCACCAAATATAAGAACTATAATACTGATGATGGAGGCAATAGTCCCTGCTTTCGGTTGGTTGGCATTTTGAATAGCTGTCTGAATAACACCTGCGCCATCTTGACCGACTAAACCTTCAAGTTGCGTTCTAATTGCGCCCGTTGCTGCATCTTCTCCCAATACTGCGCCAGCGATCGCAATCACAATAATCAGCAAAGGGGCAATGGAAAAAATCGTGTAATAAGACAATGCTGCCGCTAACCGCGATACCTTATCGTTACTCCATTCGTTAAATGTCTCTTGAAACAGCTCCCAAATTGCCTTGAAATTCATCAAAATATCTCCTTTTCCAGTGATGTGCTTTCCTCCTGAAATAATTGATACCAGATATTTTGTGTGTATTGCATCTTTCCCAAGGCGTTGGTATGATTTCCACCAGGCAGAAATTGCTGAAAGGCTGATTTTCAGGCAAGTTTTAAAACACGCCTGCCCTAAATTGTCACCTGTGACTCAACAGTAAGCTGCGGAAGCCGTCTCCCAAGGAAAATTGAGTTAATCAAATTTCAAATCAGAACGAAATGTGAAGTCACTACTGTCAAGACTCAAGGTCAAAACACCTTGCACAATTGCAATGAGTTCATTCAACTCACCATTGGGCTTTTTCAGGTTGATGGCTATCCCATTTGGTAAGCCTATGGGAGATGATCCCAAAATATAGTCAGATGCTGTTCCTACAAGCTGGATCACATCATCACTTGAATGAAAATCAGTAATAAGAGCGTAATCATTCTCACCAGTACTCATTCCATCTTGGTCATCATAGTAAACCGACAAGGTACCAGCAGTATTCCGTCCGCCAAGGATGAAAGTATCTCTGCCTTCCCCGCCAATTAGGATGTCTACTTCACCTATTCCATAGCTACCACCAGGAGGACCACTGGGTATGTATCCAGCACCAGTGAGAATATCATCCCCTTGTCCACCTAAAAGGAGATCATTGCCTCTTCCACTGTTGAGAATATCATTTCCCTTTCCACCATCAAGGTAATCATTGCCGTCTCCGGTCTTGTAACTGCCATCGTAGAGGATATCATCTCCATCGCCACCAAAAAGGATATCATTACCAAACCCACCGTCTAAGCTGTCGTTACCGTCGCCGCCATATAAATCATCATCACCAGCCAGACCTATAATTTGGTCATTCCCACGACCACCAAATAAGATATCCTTACCGAAAGAGCCAAATAGCTGGTCGTCACCTTTGCCGCCATACAATGTATTTTCGCTGTTTGGGTCTCCTCCGTAACCGGGTGCATATGGTACCTTGCTGAGTCCAGCGTATAGAAAGTCGTTACCGTCGCCGCCTTTTATCTTGTCATTACCTTCGCCACCTTCTAAAAGGTCATTACCGGATAGACCAATGAGAAAGTCATCTCCTAAATCACCAAAAATGGAATCACTGTCTTGAGTTCCCTTGAGATAATCGTTTCCTGTAGTACCATAAATAACAACCATAGAGCACCTTTTCTAAAAATAGCCGGAGAATCGTGATTATTAGGCGATTTTTATTTTTTTGTGAAGAACTGTCACAAACGTTGTGACACCTCTTAGTTTCTGCCGCAAAAAGAATTGTCGGTGGTCATTCATAGTGATGGGTAATGACTTAAATCTAACAAGTATTTCAGATATCGCATAGCAAGAAGTTGCCGCCCAATAGCAGAGCACAGAGGACGAATCTTTAGTACTTTGTTACTTCTTCCTCCTTCTGCCTTTTCCTCGGTAAATAGAACGAACGCCATTAAGCACCGTGACATCGAAGGGCAATCGAATGGTAAAAGTGCTACCTTTATTTAACTCACTTTCTACATTTAAACTGCCGTAATGTGCCTTAACAATTGCTTGGGCGATCGCCAACCCTAATCCAGAACCACCAGTGATACGAGAGCGATCGCTATTCACCCGATAGAAGCGGTCAAAAATCCTCTTCAGTTCCTGCTGTGGAATACCAATGCCCGTATCCTGAACCGAAATCACAGCATGATGGTCATTGCAGTCTAAGATGACTGTTACCTTTCCTCCTTGAGGTGTGTATTGAATCGCATTGACAATTAAGTTAGAAACCAGACGATAAAGCTGCTCGCAATTGCCTGTAATACTCAAAGGTTGATGCACTCGTATTGCAGATGTCAGCTTTACCTGCGCTGAGGATGCCATCGCTGCAAATTCTTCAATCAAGTCACTGACAATCTCATTCAAGCAACAAGATTCACGTCGCATCGGCATGGGTTGTCGATCTAGGCGAGATAAAAGCAGTAAGTCAGCAACCAAAGTCGTGAGTCGCAAATTTTGACGTTCTACAGTTTGCAGAATCTCCCGTGCTTCTGGTTCATCCAGTTGCGGCATCATAAGTGCTGATTCTACCGTTGCTTGTGTTGCAGCTAAAGGTGTCCGTAACTCGTGTGCGACATCCGCTGTAAATTGCTGAATTTGTTTGTAGGATTGATAAATTGGTTGCATTGCTAATCCTGCTAACCACCAGCTAGCAACACCAATTAAACCCATTGCTACTGGCAATCCCAACACTAAAATTAATTTCACAGCATTTAGATAACTACTAAAGTCTTCCAGACTTCGCCCCACTTGGATATATCCCCAATCCCGATTGTCCTGGGTATGTAATACAAAGGAAATTTGATGGTAAAGGTTGCCTTTGCCGTCTTTTAGGGTTTGCCAAAGTTTGTTGTTAAACAGTGGAGGCAGTTCCTTTGGATAAGAGCCTGCTATAGCAAACAGGCGTCCTGAGTTATCAAAAAAACGTACATAATAGTAGCCTTGGGTGATTGCGCTCTCCGTGTGACGTTTGAAAGTTAATTGCTCTTGAATGCACCTGTCTCCAACGATACAGATATTTGGTAGAAGCTGCTTTAAAATAGGTTCCAAGCGTCCAGGTTGTTGTAGTTTTAGTTCAATACTGTCATGCAGAGTTCCTGCAACGGATTCCAATTCCCGGTCTAAGGTTACCCAATGAACATGGGATATTGCTTGGTAAACGCCAAATCCGCACAGACCTAAGATAAGAGCCATAACAAGCGCGTACCACGAAGCCAAACGCAAGCGGGTTAGCCTAAATAGTTTATTTTGATTCATGGCGTGAGATTGAGACGATATCCCATACCATGCAATGTTTCAATAGGGTTGACACAGCCACTGTTGGCTAGTTTGCGGCGAAGTAAACGCATTTGAGCCGCCACCACATTACTAATAGGTTCTGCACTCACCTCCCAAAGCTGATTACGAATTTGTTCAGTGGTAATAATTTGGTTCGGGTGCTTCATAAAATACTCCAGTAGCTGAAATTCTTTGTTAGTTAGGGGGACTACCTGTCTATCCCCCATGGCGTTGTAACTCACAACGGTGCTACTGCCGTAATCTAGAGTTAGGTTGCCAACCGTTAGCTCTTGGGGTTGGAAGTGAGGCGATCGCCTCTGTAATGCCCGTAACCGCGCCAGTAATTCCGCCATGCCAAATGGCTTTATTAAGTAGTCATCTGCACCTGCATCCAGCCCAGTCACTTTATCTTCCATTGTGTCTTTAGCTGTTAGCATCAACACAGGCAGAGGATTTTTTTTGTTGCGTAGCTGTTGGCACAACTCCAAACCTGACATTCCTGGCAACATCCAATCAATAATAGCCAGCGTATATTGCGTGCAGCTATTTTCTAGATATGCCCATGCATCAGTTCCATTCATAACCCAGTCAACCAAGTACTTCTGCTGGGTAAGAGTTCGCTTAATAGCAATACCTAAATCTGGTTCATCCTCGACTAGCAGCACTCTCATAGAGTTAGTCTCTCACCTGTGGGGGGAGCATTTTCTACAAAACTTTTTCAGTACACCTGCCTCACTGTTATCTAAGATAATAGATTTTCCAACTTTATAAATTGAGCGCGGTGACTATTGCACGTTTACCCAAAAATCAGCAGTGACAATTTTGCTATTATGATTGAACTGACCCCAAAGTTTAGATTTTCCAGATTGGAGGAAACTAGTTATAAAATGAACCTCGGACGCTGGAGTATTCTTCATGGCATGAGCATGAATGTAGTCTGCTTGTAGTCACAATTTGCATTTACTTTATCAGCAGCGGCGAGAGTTCTCTCAATAGCCTCTCGCCGCTCGATTTCTCAAATTCTCAAAGCCTATCTAGATTGGTTGCGTTGACCGCCCATCATCTGACGCATGTTGTTCATCATTTGTTTATTGTTCATCATGTCTTTACAACAGCTACACCCTGTTTGGTTTGGCTGCTGTGGTGTTTGGTTTGCTGGCGCTGTTCTTTGATTAATTTGCTGTTGAGTCTGATTAGCCTCGTTTGTAGTGTTGGAAGTCGTAGTAGGTGTCACAGTCCGGGTGCGGCTTTCTGCTAGGCTAGGACTAGCTGCGAATGTTAGCAATGCAAAACTAGCTAAGGCTCCGGTTAATACTAGCTGATGAGTGCGTGTAGTCATGTTCTTTTTTACTTCTCTATGTTTTTGTCGATTCATTAGTTCTTAACAAACTAAAGCGATTCTAAAATCTCTAGTTAGATGGAGAGTCAAATCAGTAATTTGTCCACTATCAAGTTTTGATAACCCAACGTATGACGGCGAGCTAAGTAAAGTACCAAAGGTGGCAAAATTACCCATAGAAGCACAGCTAGTGAACTTATGCCAAGACCAGGCACAGCTAAAACTGGAACTCCGTAAGCCCTAGTGATATTTACTCGGTAGGTTTCTGTAACAAGAGTGATGACTAAACCCATACTAGTAAAAAGTAGCGTTAATTTACGAATTGGATTGAGTATCCAGTAACGAGAACGAGCCAAAGCGCTCATAATCCAACTACTAATAAGAGTTATTACACTGTCCCCGAAAGTACAATGAGTCAAGTCCTTAACTTTGTCTATTAAAAAGGGCTTTTCATAGAATTCGTAATAAGGAGATTGCCAAACTTCATAAACGAAGTTGAGGAGAAAAGCGAATAAAAATAGGTTTGCTTCCGGTGTAGCCAGAAAGCGAACTACCCATTTAGAAATGAATTTGCTTGTCATAGTTAACTCACATTGATCCTGGTCATGTTGGTAACTGCTGTGCTGGTGTTCCATTGCTAAGGAACTCCGAGTTCAGGTAGATGCTGATAACGCTAAGACAACAAGTTTTTTCTCAGTAAAAGCTTATTAAAGTATTTTCTAACTGCGAACAGTTATCGATTAAAGTTAAAACGCCCGTCTACCTTTTTACCATCAACGTCAGCAGTAATTTTTACCTGATATTGACCAGTTGCTGTTTGAGATAGCAAACCTGTGTAATGTTTGTCTTTTGCATCATACGTAAATGGAACTGTTTGTTGTTTCCCATCTGGCGACTGAACTTGAGCCGTCACTTTAGCATTAGGTATCGCAGAGTGATTGTCGCCTCTTTGTAAATAAAAATCCATGTGAGTTGCATTTGCTTCCTTCTCGGGGACAAATTCTAAGTGATAAGCTCCTGTCTCCACAACTTGACCTCCATAAGATTCACCATGCTGCCCTTTTGATTCCGCAGTAGGTGAAGCTGCAGGCGTACTTAATTGAGTGCTTGAGGTCGTAGTAGTTGTTTGACTAGTTTCTGTATTAGCTGCTTGATTATCGTTACTACAAGCTCCCAAGAAAAGTAGCCCGATAGTTCCGAGAACAATCAAGCCTAATTTAAGTGATTTCATGGATTTATTCCTCATATAAAATATTTAATAGAGAAAAAATGGTAGCAAAATGCTTATGTTGCCGCATTTTGGGGATTCGACTTCCTCAGGTGCAAGTCCTGGTGCAACAGGTTTGAATTTCCACTTGTAAGAGTGCAAAGGTTTTATGAAACTTTAGCGACTGGTTGGAGTAAAAGGCAGTCATCTAACGCTAACCAGTATTAGCCGAGCATTTGGTCGCCAGCACACAGAAACCCTGATCTGTCTCCACCAAATGTGCTTCAGTAAAGCCAGCCGTCGTAAGCATCTCGGTCAATCCAGTACTCGATTGCCCGGATTGAGGAGTAAACCCAAGCGCAATCTTGCCACCCACCTTCATCACCCGCCGCATTTCCCGCAGTCCAACCATCGCATCTGACCAAACTTGCATGGAGTTGATCGCCAAGGCCTTATCAAAGGTGTCATCTGCAAACGGCAGTGCTTCAACTGAGCCATACTGAAGTTGGACTAAGCCAGCCTTAATCGCTTTCGCATCCCGCGCTCTGGCTTGCTCAACCATTTCCTTGGAATAGTCAACGCCCGCTATGTATCCGGTTGATGTCGCAGCCGCCAGAATCTCAATGCCTACTCCAGGTCCGAATCCAACTTCTAGCACTTTTTCATCTGGCTGAGCATCAAGTAGATGAATCACCCACTGGATGAAATCACGCTTTGTGTGAGCCAAGATAAGACCTCCTAACCGACCAAGTATCCCTTTAGGTCGCCCAAACATATGCATCAGAAGACTGCGCACAATACCCAAATGCTGCTGTTCTCGCTGATTATTGTGCATAAACATCACTGCTCCAAGACGACTCCAACTGCCTTACCATTATTAACAATTGGCGTAGTTCGCTTTGGCAGTAAAATCTTGCCAAACTTAGCATACAACGCTGGTAAAACTACCAGTGTTAATGCTGTAGAAGTAAACAAACCACCCAATACCACTATTGACAGTGGTTGCAGAATTTCCTTTCCAGGACCACTCTCAATTACCAGAGGGGCTAATCCCAAAGCTGATGTAAAAGCTGTCATCAAAATGGCGTTAAGTCGTTCCATTGAACCTTTCATTAACACTTCCTTGAGTGCCATTCCTTCAGCATATTTGGTGTTGTAATTATCTACTAACAACAAACCATTACGAGTAGCAACTCCAAATAGAGTGACAAAGCCAACCAATGAAGCGATAGAAATAACGCCACCAGTCGCCACAGAAAAGACTCCCCCCACCAATGCCAAAGGTAAGTTAATCATAATCATGGCGGTAGAAGAAATAGATTTGACTGAAAGATACATAATTACAGTGATGGCAACAAAGGCAATGACACTGAAAATTAAGATATTTTGAGTTGCTCTTTCTTGCGCCTCAAATTGACCTGCATACTGAATATAGTAACCAGAAGGTGGATGTACCTGCTGATTCACTTTGTCTCGAATTTCATCGACAATAGAGTGCAAATCTCTACCGCTAGCATTAGCAGAAACGACAATTAAACGAGAGACATTCTCTCTATTAATAGTGTTGGGACCAGTACCGTTGTCAATTGTGGCAACTTGTGCCAGAAGAATCTTTTGACCGTCAGAAGTATCTACTAACAAATCGCGAATGGTATCCAGATTTTGACGTGCCTCTGGTTTTAACCAAACAAGTAAGTCGAAAGTTTGTTGATTCTCCAAAACTTGAGATACCACTCTTCCATTGAGGGCAGTTTCAATGATTTCGGAAAGTTTTCCTACTGTTAAACCATATCTCGCAGCTGCCGGTCTATTGAACTTAATTTGTATTTGTTCTACTGGAACTTGTGGTTCAAGTTGTAAATCGACAATGCCACTAACAGTTTTCATCACCTCATTAACTTGACTCCCAATGGTACGGAGTTGTTCTAAGTCAGGACCAAAAATTTTGACGGCGATCGCACTCCTTACTCCAGACAACACCTCATCCATCCGGTGAGAAATAAAACCCCCAATATTTGGTGCGACTCCTGGTAATTTGTTGAACTCGGCTCGTAGCTTCTCAATAGTTTCTTCCCTATCTTTTAATCCTTTGTCGCTCAACGTGATATCTAAATGTGCTGAATTCACACCTGCTGCATCCGCATCACCAGGCGCACGTCCAGAACGTAATTGCACATAAGGAAATCTGGGGTCATTTTTGAGTGCATCTTGAAGAGCAAATCCTGCACTATTTGTCGCTTCAAGAGACACACCCGGATAAAGCGTTAAAGTATTTACTAAAGTTTGCTCTTGAAACTCTGGTAAAAAAACTCTTCCAAAAGAGGGAACAATCACAATGGCTGCTATGAGGCTGGCAGCAGCTAAGGCTAAAATAATTCCAGAATGGCGCATCGAAAAAGTTAATAAAGGACGATACAGTCCTTTAAAAAATCTTGCAACCCTTGGCTCTGTTTCTGGTAAATTGCCATGAGGCAGTAGAATTGCACATAAAGCTGGAGTTACAGTTAATGCCGTTACGCTAGAAGCAATCACTGCTGCCATATAACCCAATCCCATAGGAATGAAAATGCTCCCTTCTACACCAGTCAAGGCAAAAACTGGGGAGAAAACAACTATGGTAATGACGGTGGCTCCAAATACTGAATCCCGCACTTCCTGACAACCGTCAAATACCACATCTAATATGGGACGCGGGTTGAGGGAGTGCTTATTCTCTCGCAGGTTGCGGTAAACATTTTCAGCATCGACAATCGCATCATCAACGGCAGAACCAATTGCGACTGCTAATCCTCCTAAAGTCATTGTATTTAAACCTTGTCCCACCCAATTAAGTAGTAGGACTCCTACTAATAAAGACAATGGAAGGGCAGTTAAACAAATAGCCAGGTTGCGCCAATTCATTAAAAATGGAATGAGGATAAGCGCAACAATAATACTACCTTCAACTAAAGCCTCTCTAACATTTTCAATCGAAGAATCGATATAGTTTTCTTGACGGAAGGTAGCTTGTACCTTAATGTCTTTGGGCAAGCTTGCTTTAATTTCTTCCATCACTGCTTCGATGGCACGGGTAACAGTAGGAGTATCAGCTTGAGGCTGTTTATTTATCATGACGATAATGGCTTTTTGACCATTAAAGCTACCATCACCTCGTTTAATAGCTGCACCAATTTGTACATCAGCAACATCAGATATTTTGACAGGGGTGCCGTTGCGAGCAGTAACCACTGATTGCTGTAATTCTTCTATAGACTCAATCCGCCCAATACCCCGAATTAACTTCTCGCGATCAGAGGTGATTAAATAGCCACCAGGAGCATTGACATTGGCAGCAGATGTCGCTTCAACTATGTCTTCTAAGGTGACATTAAAAGCTTTTAACTTTTGGTGGTCAACCAAGACTTGATATTGACGAACATCGCCGCCATACGCTATCACTTGGCTCACGCCGGGAACAGCCAAGATACGATTTGTCACTTGCCAATCAATAATGCGCCGTACTTCCATTAAAGGAGTCGTTTGAGAAGTAAAGGCGTATTGTAATACAGTCCCGATGGGGGAAGTAGTGGGAGAAATTTGCGGCGTTTCTACTGCTTCTGGCAGTTTACTTTGAGCTTGTTGTAAGCGCTCTGTTACTAATTGGCGAGCTTGATAGATATCAGTACCCCAATTAAAAATGACTTTGACAACTGAGAGTCCTGATGCACTTGCAGAACGTACAACTGTCACTCCTGGAGTCCCGTTGATGGAACTTTCAATTGGTAAAGTGACCAGGGATTCAACTTCTTCGGGAGCAAGTCCAGGGGCTTCGGTTTGAATTTCAACCTGTGGTGGTGCAAAACTGGGAAAGACATCCAAGGGCATTTGGATAATTGTACGAAATATCCAAATAGTGACGACAATGGTACCCAGAATGACTAGCCAACGGCGAGCGATCGCCCATTTAATGATGGCACTCAGCATTTTTATTAATTGTCTTTATTTTTGATGAGTCACTTTTGATTCGTGATCAGTAACGCGGTGGTTGTCATCCCAAGATGTTGAGTCCGAAGGTTTTGCAGAATCACTGAGAGATTCTTCTGGTAAAAAAGCAAATTCTGCTGATAGTTGAGATTTTGTGCGACGACTAGACCAGAAAGCACCAGCCATGAAAGCAGCAGTAGCCAGCGCAGTTCCTCCTCCTGTTGCAATCAGCCACAGGGGTACTGGCAAGTTAGGTGTTTTAGCTTCAGTTGGTTGTGAGGAAGGTTGGGTGTGTTCGTCTTCTTTTGACTGACTACCCCCCCGTAAAGACTGAGCATAAAGTTGAGGAGCACGCTGAGTGACAATCATATCTTCCTCAAATAAACCAGTCTTGACCTCAACCATGTCCCCTGAAGTTTGACCTAAAGTGACTTCAACGGGCTGATAGGCGTTCCCATTTTGCACGTAAACCTGTTTCTTACCATTTGCCTCAACTACAGCTGCAGTAGGAACAGCCAAGATACCTGTTGATGTTTGGTCTGTCAAAACTTCTAGTTCTGCAAACATCCCTGGCTTGAGAACTCCGCCGGGGTTATCTATTTCGGCTTTCACAGGCACTACCCGTGTTTCACCTTCCACCACTGACCCAACCACAGCAATTCGTCCAGTGAATGTGCGATTAGGCACAGAAGCCACCTTCAAGCTGACTCGTTGACCCGTCCTTATCTTTCCCAAATCTTTTTCATAGATATTTGCAGTGGCATATACCCGACTGTCATTGGCGATCGTCATCAGTTTGCCACCTGCATCCTCAAAGGATTGACCCAGGGTAGCTTCTCTATCAGCAACTCGACCGGAAATCGGAGATGTTACCGTCACCAGTCCCTTAGCATTGGCACTGTTTCCTAATTGTTGTAACCGAGTTTGATAAGTAGCATGACTAAGTTGAATATGTTTTTTTGCTACTTCAACTGCTGATTGAGCACGTTTGAGTTTATTTTCTGCATCAATCACGTCCCGACGGCTCGAAGCTTTGGTCAGTTCCGCTTTGGCTTGTGCTAGTTGAGTTTGGGATTCCAAAGCATTACGTCGTGGCAAAGCACCAGAATCAGCTAACTGGTTGTCCTTGTCGTATTTCTCTTGAGCAAATCCCACTTGACTCTGTGCTTCGGCTATCTCTGCGGCAGCTATTTGCTGATATTTTTCGTAGTTTTGCTGAGCCAACCGTAAGTCAGCTTCCGCTTGTTGTAAATCAGCCTGAGCTTCAGCGAGTTTTTCTTGAGAGTTCACCCGCAGTTCCACCAAGTCAGGACTGGTGACAACAGCAACTGGTTGACCTTTTTTCACGACTGCACCAGGTTCTACCAACAACTCAACCACTTTCGCCCCAGAAATTGGGGTAGTCACTTCCACTTTTTGACTAGGCAAAGTTTCAATCTGCCCAGTGGTTTTAATAGCAACAGCTAGTTGCTGACGTTTCACTGGCTCAATTTTAATTCCTAAACGTTTTGCGGTTTGAGTATCAACTTGAATAGAACCAGTATTTTGAGAGGCTTCACTTGCTCCTTGAAATTCGTTTCCATGTCCGCCGTGAGCTAAAACAGTTGAGGGATTAGCTAATAACAGCAGGCTTGCAAGTGTACTAGAAACACAACGAATTGCTGTGAGTTGTTGGGAAAGCAGAGAGTTTAGCATTGCGCTGAAAAAGTCCTTGAGTACTGGGGGAAAGGAGTTGCAATCGCGAATTTGTATTAGTGGGCGCTCTTAATGCACACACCTTTTAGTCTTGCAGCAAGAAATGAAATGAGGATGAAATCGCGCTTGCTCTTGCTTACTGGTTGTACCAAGCTTGTCGCCACTGCTTCATTTGGTCAATCTCTTTCTGTTGAGAGGTGATAATATCTTGAGCCAATTTCTTGATTTCAGGGCGCTTGGACTTACTTAATGCATCTTGCGCCATTGTTATTGCCCCTTCATGGTGCGGAATCATTGCATTGATGAAACGTAGATCGAACTGAGCATCAGCAGCCCCTAAGTCCATGTCCATTCGCATAGCTTTTTCTTGTTCGGAAGACATTGGCATCATGTGATTCATCTGAGCATGCCAAGCCATTGGCGTACTAGGTGCTTTGGGATACCATGCTGTGCGCCACTGTTTCAACTCAGCAATTTCTTTGTTTTGAGCTTTGATGATTTCGCCTGCCAGTTTTTTGATTTCAGGACGTTTTGATTTCTGTTGGGCTTCTTTTGCCATCTGGGTTGCACCTTGATGGTGTGGAATCATAGCATCAATGAACCGCAAATCGTAGTTAGCATCTGCTGGACCATTATCCATTGCCATGCTATGGTTCATGCCACTACCATGATGCATACCACTGCCGTGGTCCATCTGTTGCTTGTCGTTAGCCTCAGTTGCGCTGGTATTTGGGGCTTGGCTTTGATTTTGGGAAGCAATTGTGGAACAGGCTGTAAACACGCCGCTTGTAAAGGAAGCAAGTGTTATAAAAGTCATCGCGAAAAACCCAGTTTTCCAAGAGATATGTTGCATAGACCTGAAATGTGTACCGTAGTTTCTACTATTTTGAAATCTCCAGTCAACTGGAGTGTCAACTACTATTTCCCGACAAGGGTAAAATAGCCAATCTGTTATTGGAGCAATAGAACTGCACCAATTGTTTAGTATTGCAAAGACAAATGAAATTAGGATGAAATGCTTCTACTAGATAGAGCAGAGCAGGGAATTAAAGCTTGGGTTGCTCAACTTAAACAGGAGGTTGGTTTGTAGAGCACTGTTTAGTTACCTACGAAATTTTTGCTGCTAGTTATTCTATATGTAGCACAGTTAACAATAGTCACTGAAAGCTAACGTAAGGAGTTCTAAAAAATCAATGTATAAGCCAGTACAGCAAGCACAAGAAAATGAAATTAGCATGAAATTCTTGTCATTCAATAGTTGGAAATGTTCATTCCCTCATAAGCAAGACGTAATTGCACCTATAGTTTATTAATCTCAAAGCAGTTCTGCCTTCACGGTAGACCATAGAAATTAAAGAGGTTGCAATAATGACGATACAACAGCTGACATTGAATGAAATTAGCCAAGAAATGCAGCAGTGTATTCAAAACTGCTTGGACTGCCATAACATCTGCTTGAATACCGTGACCTACTGCCTACAAAAGGGTGGTCATCACGCAGAACCTGCTCATATCCGTCTGATGCTCGACTGTTCTGAAATTTGTCAAACAAGTGCCAATTTTATGCTCAGGAATTCTGACTTACACTCTCGTATCTGCGGTGCTTGTGCTGAAGTCTGTCAACGGTGTGCGGAAGATTGCGATCGCATGGGCGATGATGCTCAGATGAAATCTTGTGCGCAAATGTGTCGTCGTTGTGCTGATTCCTGCCGACAAATGGCAATGGCAAGGGCGTAAGTCATTGTAAACAATTCAGTTAAGACATTTATTCGTTGAGACACCACAAAGCAGAGGGGAAGAGTTATTGTCCAACCATTCTTCTCCTCTGCGCCCCTCCTTCCTGCTTCTCTCCTTTGCTATGTACCAAGTTCACGCTGAGTGCAAATGCTTCTCGTTTTCATGCTGATATCTGCGTAGCAAACTGCTGCGTGCCAAGAGCATTGGATGGCACCACTTCAATCACACCGCGAAACATATTCATACCGCAGGTAAAGGTGTAAGTTCCTGGTTCGTTGGGAGTAAACTCAATGGGAGTCACTTGGTTTAGGGGTAGCTCTTGGGCAATATGGAAGTCAGGAAATCGGATTTCTTCAAGGCAACTGCTGGGGTCTTGGCGGTAGAAGTTGAGGCGCACTCTTTGACCTGCATTAACCACTATTTGGCTTGGTTCATAACCACCATCAACGGTAATTGTTACCTCCTGGATACCCTGGTTTGATCGTGCTTTTTGCAATTTTGGCTTACTCAGCAGAAACCACCATAACTCTAGTCCGATTAATCCTAATCCGCCAGCAGTAACGGCTCCTTTTACCCATAAGGGTTGTTCAATGCGACGAAACTGACCAGTTTGCCTCGTTTGAGATGGTTGCATCTGTTCGTAAGACATTTGTGCAACTGCTTTGTTAGAAGCAATTCCAAACATCAATCCCAAACTTGCAATACTACCAATAATTGTTATTTTGTTCATTATTTAAATGCCTCCATTTGCAAATGCAACTATATGGCAAGCTATACTAATACGCCATAGCTCCAAGTAAAAATCCGGCGTTGCAGAATAGTGGGATGAATTGAGTAGGCAGGGGAAGCAGGGGAAGAGATTTTATCACTTGCGAAATCATCCCTTGATTCAGCAATGCCAAAAATCTAAATCCTGCTAAGGTAGCGAAAAATGTTACTTTCGTAAGCATCGTCAGTACTCTTTGTCATTGATTTAACCAATTGTTTTCGGTCGGAAATTTCGCAAACGCAGTGCATTCGTCACCACTGACACGGAACTAAACGCCATTGCTGCACCTGCAATAATGGGGCTCAGCAACCAACCAAATACTGGAAAGAGAATTCCTGCTGCAATTGGAATACCAGCAACGTTGTAGATAAAGGCGAAAAAGAGGTTCTGACGAATGTTGCGAATCGTGGCACGAGAGAGTTGAATGGCAGTAACAACCCCCTGTAAATCCCCGGTGATGAGAGTGATGTCACTAGCTGCGATCGCCACATCCGTTCCAGTTCCGATTGCCATCCCGACATCAGCTTGAGCCAGCGCCGGTGCATCATTAATGCCATCCCCAACCATTGCTACAATTTTGCCTTCCGACTGAAGTTTCTCGACAGTCTCGGCTTTTTGATCCGGGCGAACTTCGGCAAAAACTCGCTTGATACCCACTTCACGGGCAATCACTTCGGCTGTACGGCGATTGTCCCCAGTCAACATGACCACGGACAATCCCATTTTCTGCAATGTGCGAATCGCGCTAACAGAAGATGGTTTCACCGCATCAGCAATGCCCATAATTCCTTGGACTTTGCTATTTACCGCAATCCAGATAACCGTCTTACCGAGATACTCTAACCGATCCCAATGTTCCTGCAATGCACTTGTATCAATGCCTAACTCATTCATCCAACGGTGGGTGCCAATTTGTACTAATTGATTTGACACATGCCCTTGCACACCACTACCAGCAACCGCTTCAAACTCCTGTGCATCCCTCACTTCCACACCTTGAGATTGAGCATAATTCACAACCGCCTCCGCTAGCGGATGTTCTGAATTGCGTTCGACGGATGCTGCAAGGTCCAGAAGATTTAACTCGTTACCATTGGCTGTACCGTTGACGGTGATAAAGTCGGTGACGGTAGGTTTACCCTGCGTAATTGTACCCGTTTTGTCGAGAACGACAGTCTTAATCTTGTGCGCGAGTTCCAGACTTTCTGCCCCTTTAATGAGGATGCCATTTTCTGCACCCTTACCTGTCCCCACCATGATAGAAGTCGGCGTTGCTAAGCCAAGGGCACACGGGCAAGCAATAATTAACACACCGACAGTGGTAATCAGTGCCATCGTCACATTACCCATGATGTTATACCAGATGACGAAAGTGGCGATCGCAATGGCAATTACGGCAGGCACAAACCACCCAGTCACTTGGTCAGCTAACCGCTGAATCGGTGCTTTTGAACCTTGTGCTTGCTGCACGAGTTTGACAATCTGCGCCAAGAATGTATCTTTGCCTACTCGTGTTGCTCGGAATTTGAAGCTACCAGTTTTGTTGATTGTGGCTCCAATCACTTCATCACCCAGTTGCTTCTTCACAGGCACACTTTCACCCGTAACCATTGCCTCATCGATAGTCGAGGAGCCATCAATAATGTTGCCATCGACTGGAATCTTTTCACCTGGACGCACCAGAATCACATCACCTTCTATTACTTGGGTAATCGGAATGTCAACCTCTTTGCCATCGCGAATCACACGAGCAGTCTTTGCTTGCAAGCCCATCAACTTACGAATTGCTTCAGAAGTTTGTCCTTTGGCACGATTTTCAAGCAGTCGTCCCAGCAAAATCAGAGTGATGATGACTACAGCTGCTTCGTAATAGACATCAGCTGGTAATCCTTGCTCGGTGAAGAACCCAGGCAGGATGGTGGGGAAGAGGGAATAGAGATAAGCGGCGCCTGTACCAATCGCTACTAAGGTATCCATTGTTGCTGTGTGATGTTTCAGAGCTTTCCAGGCATTGATGAAAAAGGAATTACCACACCAAAACAAAACTGGAGTCGCCAGCACAAGTTGTAACCAAGGATTATGCATCCATACGGGAATAAAGGGGATAGATGATCCCGTCATCATCGGTAGCGAACCAATGACTAGAATGGTACTGATAATGCCACCAACCCAAACTTTTCTGACTAATGCTCGATTTTCTGCTTGGCGTGCCTGCTGTTGAGTATCATCGTC
This sequence comes from Nostocales cyanobacterium HT-58-2, assembly GCA_002163975.1. GTDB lineage: Bacteria > Cyanobacteriota > Cyanobacteriia > Cyanobacteriales > Nostocaceae > HT-58-2. Next base: position 3,530,532 of record CP019636.1, read on the forward strand.
TGTGGCAAATAAATCATCGTCTTGTATAGGTTGAGCAGAGTATCCCACCGCATCTATCGCATTGGAAATTGCTTCTGGGTTAGTTTTTCTGGGGTCATAGGTCACACTAGCTTGCTCTGCCCCAAAGTTGACGCTACATTCATTCACACCAGGAATGGAGCGGATTGCATCTTCAACTGTATTAGCGCAAGAGGCACAACTCATACCCCGCAGTTTCAGATTCGTGTTTTCCATTCAAAACCTCCTAACAATGTTCTCAACTGCTGTGGTTAAGAATTTAGTGTCAAGCAACGGTATAACCTGCTGCCGAAATTGCTTCTGTAATGGCAGCTTTAGATACTTGAGTTTCGATACGGACAAGCTTAGTTTTGGGATCAGCCTGAACGGTTGCGGTTGGATCAACAGTTTTGACTGCTTTTGTAATGCTTTCTCCACAGGCAGAACAAGCCATGTTGGGAACTTTTAGTTGAAGTGTCATATGAGGTGCTTTTTTGATGAACTTATCTCATTTTCAAGTCTCTAGCTTACTAGAGAGTCAAGAGGTTCATGAAAAAATTTTGAAAGTACAAAAAATGGGTTATTTGCTAGATGCAATGACACTCATGAAAATGACCTTTGGTACGTCCTTATGCAGGCGATCGCTCACGCTCAGTGTGATGACATTAATGGCATTGCAAAATTATGTCAGAAGTACTGTTTTCGCTCATTGTAATAGCAAAGAATATCCCTGTGCTGTACTGGCACGGGGATACTTTCACTCTACCTATCAGGTTTATCCATCTTGTCTCTAGCCCAAAGTATCAAAACCAGGTATTCTCCCGAAGTTAATACAGGTTTCGTAGCTTACTTCTTATACCAAGCTTGTCGCCATTGCTTCATTTGTTCAATTTCTTTCTGTTGAGAACTGATAATATCTTGAGCCAGTTTCTTGATTTCAGAACGCTTTGACTTGTTCAAGGCATCTTGCGCCATTGTTATAGCTCCTTCATGATGCGGAATCATTGCATTGATGAAACGCAAGTCAAATTTGGCATCAGCACTCCCTAAGTCCATGTCCATTCGCATGGCTTTTTCTTGTTCGGAAGACATTGTCATCATGTGATTCATCTGAGCATGCCAAGCCATTGGCGTATTAGGTGCTTTGGGATACCATGCTGTGCGCCACTGTTTTAACTCAGCAATTTCTTTGTTTTGAGCTTTAATAATTTCCTCTGCCAGCTTTTTGATTTCAGGACGTTTTGATTTCTGCTGTGCTTCTTTTGCCATCTCCACTGCACCCTGATGGTGCGGAATCATCGCATCTATGAACCGCAAATCATAGTCAGCATCCGCTGGACCATTATCCATTGCCATACTATGGCTTGTGCCATCACCATGATGCATACCACTGCCGTGGTCCATCTGTTGCTTGTCGCTAGCCTCGGTTGCAGTGGTCTTTGGAGTTTGGGTTTCGTTTTGTGAAACAATTGTAGAACAGGCTGTAAGCACGCCGCTTGCGAAGGAAGCGAGTGTTATGAAAGTCATGGTCAAAAAACCTGTTTTCCAACAAATACGTTGCATAGACTTGAAATTTACACTAAGGACTGTGAGTTTCTTCTATTGTGAAATCTCTAGTTAGCTAGAGTGTCAACTGCTATTTCCCGACAAGGGTAATGCCAATTCTCTCAATGAAAGCTACACATTGTTTGCTTAAGCGCAATATTCTTAAGGCTTTGGTGCGTTACGGATTTCATCCTAACGCACCCTACTGGCATGACTAAAAGTATGAAGATGTTAGTTTTTATCACTGTTCATGCGCTTTAAATGGTAACCGTAACCAGTGAAAAGCAGTAAAATTTAATAACAATCCTACTAATAATAAAAACACTATCAAAACTATCTGATACCAGAGAACTGGCTGGACAAATAAATCCAAAAGCAGATGTAGTAAGTTCATGATGCTATAAAAGACAGTTAAGCCAAAATGGATCATGCGATAACGCTTGGAATCAGTAATACCAATTCTGTATGAAGATGCGCCAAACTGCGTCAAACTTATAGATGGGTGCATTGAGTAATTTTGTTATGAGTCGTCCATTCCAAATCGAGATTTCAGAAAGTCAAGAAGAATTGGAGAAAGCTCTCAAACATGCCACAGCAGCAAGCAGCAAAGAAAGATTGCAAATGCTCTACTGGCTCAAGAGTGGTCAAGTCAGCAGCAGGCGATCGCTGGCAGAACGTTTAGGGCGTGATGAAGCAACCATAACTCGTTGGGTGAGAAAGTATAAAGATGAAGGACGAAGGGGCTTACTTGAAGTAAAACATGCACCAGGGAAAGTTCTGAGCATAAGTGGTTCAGACTTAGAACGGTTGAAACAGAAGTTGCAGGAACCATCTGGGTTTCAAAGCTATAGTCAAATTCAACAATGGCTCAAGAGCGAATTAGGACTTTCACTTGCCTACAAAACAGTCTATGAAATTGTTCGCAAGCGTTTGGGTGCGAAATTGAAAGTGCCTCGTCCTCAAAGCACCAAACAACACCCAGAAAGCCTATCTCACTTTAAAAAAAACTGCCTCTAGCATTCAAATTCTTGCAGGAAGAGTTTGGAGAGGGTAAACGATTGAGGTACTTGTGCCAGGATGAAACACGTTTAGGATTAAAGACAATTGCAGGACGTTTAATTACGGCTAAAGGAGTTAAACCCGTGGGTTTAAGCCAATGGCAACGTGAAAATTTTTATTTATACGGAGTCGTAGAACCCCTAAGTGGATACAGCTTTTTCTATGAGTTCCCCTACCTCAATAGTGATTGTTTTCAAAACTTTTTGGAGTTGCTCTCTGCTGACCTTGGTGATGATATCGCGGTTATCCAGTTCGACCAAGGGTCTTTTCACAAAGCGAAAGCTCTCGATTATCCAGATAACATTATCCCTATTTTTCAACCTCCTCACTCTCCTCAACTCAACCCAATTGAGCGGTTTTGGGAATTTCTCAAATCTCAACTCCAATGGGAAAATTGTCAAACCCTCACACAACTACAGCAGAAGTTAACTGATGTCCTCAAAGCAATTACACCTTCCATGATTTCCTCTCTCACTTCTTACGACTTTATTCTTGAAGCTTTATTTAGCGCAGCTTTATAAAGAAATGGTATAAAGGCAGTAGCAATCATTGCTAGCATTGGTAGCATAAAAAAGCCCAACATCAACCCCAGAATTCCAGAAATATCATTGATACTTGTGGCTCTTTGAGATTCGATAACGGGTAGACCGTGAAAAAGCGGCATTAAACTCAGTTGTGTATGAAACAGTATTCCTAGTAGAAAGACTGACCAAAGAATAATGATTCTTTCCCGATAATTAACTGCCATAATTACTCTCAAACTTCTTTTGTCATTGCCTCACCTTAAACCTAAGTGAAGAATTTGAGTAATTTGTGAAGTTGACCAAGCTTAATAAATTCACGTCCTTCTAGCTGCGGTTTTTCTTCTGGCAGCAATGCTTCTAATATTGCTTTAATCCGAACTGTGCAACCTAGACAGGTAAAAAAGAGTTGTTATACCAAATAAAAAAATGTTTGCGACAGATAAACCCCACCCGCCCTATCGGGCGCCCTCCCTTTACCAAGGGGAGGGTTGGGGAGGGGTTCAACCGATGTGTTGCATTCTTTTTTCAAATTGGTATTAGAGCGTGTTCATGGTCTTGCATTGTTATTGTGTTGACTTGAATTTTTACTGCATCAGCTTACATTGTTATTGCGTTGGCTTGTATTGTTATTGCATTGACTTAAATTGTTATTGCGTTGGCTTGTATTGTTATTGCATTGACTTAAATTGTTATTGTGTTGGCTTGTATTGTTATTGCGTTGGCTTGCATTGTTATTGCATCGACTTACAACAATAGAGGTACTTTTTCTTTAACCTTGCTCTATTTGAAAGCCTTACCCTATTGCTATTCTTTAAATTTGAGCCTATGCTGTTGCTCCTGAATTTCACACCTATTGTTATAAGTTCCCATTTTTAGGAAATTGTGAGCTGCATCCAACAGCTTCAACAGTCTCCGTATTACTGTTAATGGATCTCTACCTAAAGGTTAGTTACAAGTCTGGCATTACCTTATGCTAAATTAATAAATTTAACGTTGCTGAATTGTATATGAAATTAAAAAAGAAAACTCAAATAACGTGTCGTTAAGACCTCCAACTGCTGTTATTCCGTCAGCTGTTAGGAGCTGCACTGCAATTAATCCAAACTGATCAATCGTTTCGCTCTTCATACTCCCAAAGCCGAATGATTTCGTTATTGTATTATTTACGTAGTAGTAAAATCAGTATATTCAAGAAATCCCGGTTGTCTGACAAAGGCGACTGAAAACCAGCACACACCTGAGTAGCCACTAGCTATCAAGATTCTACGTGTTGATTCACTTTTATGACGGACGCAATGACATCGAGTTTTCCCCAACAAATCCAGTTGCGTGATTACCAACGCTCACTCATCCAACAAGTCTTTTGCTATTGGGGAACAGGAGAACAGCGCGTTATGGTGCAGCTGCCAACAGGTGGTGGGAAAACGATTATCTTCTGTGTCATTGCCAACGAGTTTATAAAAAAATCAGAACCTGTACTTGTTATTGCCCATCGCCAAGAATTAATCACTCAAGCTGCCAGCAAACTAGAAGCCGTCGCAGGTATGCCTGTAGGTATCATCAAGGCTGGCTATAAACCCAACAGTGATGCACTGCTACAAGTGGCATCAATCCAAAGCCTCATTCGCCGTCAGCCCCCACCAGCATCGCTAGTTATCTTTGACGAGGCACATCACTGTCACAGCCGCACCTATGCCACCATTTTTAAACACTACGCCGACAAAGGTTGTTATGTTCTTGGCTGTACAGCCACTCCCATGCGGACAGATGGGAGGGGGTTGCGTTGGTTATATAGTGGTACACCAGGGTTTGAATCATTAATTTGTGGACCATCTGTTAACCAACTGATTGCCGCTGATTATTTAGTTCCTTTTAAACTCTACGCACCAGCCCGGATCATTCGTGCCAGTGACGCTGGGTTAAAAACGACCGCAGGAGACTACAACAAAGCCGAACTAGAAGACTTGGTGAAAAAAACTTTAGTCATTGGCGATGTGATTGAGACTTGGAAAAAATACGCTGCTGGACGCCGCACGGTGCTCTTTGCCGTATCTGTAGACCACTCCAAGGAACTCGCTTTAGCTTTTTGCGAAGCAGGAGTAAGCGCTGTTCACTTGGATGGAGATACACCCAAAAGCTTGAGGGAACAGATTCTAGCTGAATTTGCTGCAGGACGGGTGTTAGTCCTGTGCCAGCATTCTATCGTCACTGAAGGCGTAGATATTCCGCTCATAGAAGCAATTCAATTTACGCGCCCCACAAAAAGTTTGACGATTTGGTTTCAAGCAATTGGTAGAGCACTAAGACCTGCACCTGGAAAAACTCACGCTGTTGTTATCGACCACACGGACACCCACCTCAACCTACCGTGGCCGGATAACGAAATTTCTTGGAGTCTGGACCCAATTAGCCTTAAGCCGGGTCCTGGGGTATTGCAATGTCCCAAATGTCATCACGTATTTCGTCCCACTCCAGGAGAGAGAGAACGCAATATGGCGACTTGTCCAGCTTGTCAGACCAAATTCGTCTTTGTCAGCAAGCCAAGGAATAAAAAAGGGGTAGAATCACTCGAAATTTTAGAAGTGTTACCAGCTGAATTTGCAGAAATCGTTGTTGAGTACAACCCTCTAAAATTGGCACTTGTACAAAAATTTATTAATGTTCAACAACAGAAAGGATATCAAAAAGGCTGGGTTTATCATCAACTTAAAGAGTTGCCAGAATTAAACCTCAGCTTGGGGGATTGGCAGGAAGTCGCCCGCAGATTGGAGTACAAACCTGGCTGGGCTTGGCACAAGTGGCAGGAGATGCAGGAACTATACGGATTGGATTTGGCATAGTCTCAAAACAACGTTCCACGATTTATCATTAGCCCTCCTAGTCTGACTTGAGAGAGCGTGGTGGTCGCAAGGCATAAAATTGTCAGGACACACAAACGAAACGAAAATCAATCAAGTGGCAGAGAAATAACTGCTTGCGCTTGTTCATACAAAGATTTAGCTGCTAAATGTTTTGCTGTTTTCTTAGTGGAATGAGTCCCCTCACCAATGAATTGTTGATCATTCCACTGAACAACACATTGACAAGTAAAAGTATTGTTGGTCTGACTAAAAGAATAAACTGGATACTCCCACTTCATGGAATCACTGATTTCTTGCAGCAATCCAATATAGTTGATAACTAAATCAGGCGCAGGAGGAGGCGGTGCTTTCACTTCTTGTGAGGTGTGTACGCGCTCCTCTGGGTTGACCAATTCTGAGTGTACGTAGGCACTCAAAAACAGAACCGCTGCTTTGTTTTTGGCAACTTGTTTACTTGAGCCTACTGCCCCTATTTTATGCGTTAAAGTAGTCCCATCAATGCTTACCACATACCAGCATTTGTACGGCGAGGGCTCCTCATAAATGCACTCAAGCTGTTTCCAAGAGTTATCCGTTTGAAACTTGATTAACAAAACGGATGGGGCTTCTTGCTCTTTTGATTCTAAGTAAGAGAGCGCAGCTTTTTTAAGATCTAGAAAGGATGAGTGAAAAATAATTTGAAATAAATCAATCCTAGCAATTGTCTCTGCTTCTATCCTCCGTTTGACCTCTGGAAAAATATCTTCTTCATTTCCTACTGAAATGACGTATTTCAAGACCCTACTAAATTCCTTGGTTCCTAAATCTTTTAATGTGTCAGTATTTAAAACCGCTTCTTGATATTCTTGTTGATGGCGAGCTTTAAAGTAGCTATTTTTTTCTTCTTGTATCTGAACTTTGTATTGATTGATATGTTGAGCAATGGCTGCCAGTTCAGAATGAGTATAAGGCATTTGAGTTGAGTGCAAATAAGCCTTTATAATCCGATGGTTGATGAGGTCTGCGTATCTGCGAATAGGTGAGGTGAAATGGCAGTAACACGGTAGTGCTAAAGCAAAATGTCCAGTCAAAGTAGGGCTATAAACTGCCTTCTCCATCCAGTTTGTCAGCAGCGATTGTAAGTAGGATGGCGAAGCAAAGCCAGAAAGCGCTTGTAATATCTTTTGTCGCTCAGGAGCAATTGGTTTCGGGTTATGATTGCGGAATAAAAGATTTATGCCCTGTTGAGCCATAAACTGGGCGATCGCCCAATTCGCCAAAATCATAAACTCGGCAATCACTTGTTGACTTTTATACTGAACTGCTGCAATCTTATTGTCCTCAGTGATTGTAAAGTTTTCTCCCAAAGGAATTGCGATTGCCCCTGAGTTTTGGCGCTGTGAACTCAGTTTCTGTGCCCACAGATAACACTGGACTAATTCTCTATGCAAATAGGCGTCCGCATCCTTTACCGCCTGATCTGCACTGGCATATGTCAATCTTTTGAGGCTAATTAACTCTGATTCAAAAACCTCTACCCGTTCCAGTGCTGCATCTTCTCCAAGATGGCAACGCACTGTAATTGTGTCCCGTGCAGCTTTTTCTAGCAAGCTAAGACGATCTTCCGATAACTGCCTTGGTAGCATCGGGGAAGTGCCTTGTGCAAGATAGCGGGTTTCCACCTTAGAGTAGGCGCGTGTGTCATTGTAGCCGCCTTTAATGACGTGCTCTGCCACATCAGCAATCGAAATAGATAGAATTACCCCGCGCTCACCATTTTCAATCCAAATGGCGTCGTCTAAGTCTTTTGAGGTTTCCCCGTCGATGGTGAAACCAAAAACTTGCCGTCTCATGAGTTATTATTTACACTGTGGTATTTTACTAAAAAAGTACTGAACAACAGGTGCTGAATCAAGAAAGCTGACTCAGTACTTGTTACTTAGAACTGTTTTAGCGAGTTCATTTTAACTAGGATTTATCTAAGTGTCATCCGTATGTTGACGCTCTGACAAGAAAACGCGGGGACGCAGGGACACGGAGACGCGGGGAGTTTTAAAGCTTCCAACTATACTTATCTGTTAGTACAAGGTTTTTTTACTAGGAAAGCCCAACCTCAATCACTTCACCCGGAGCGATTGTATTGAGTGCACCATAAACGGCTGATATCAGCGGAACTAAATTGGAAAGACGGTTGCTAGGTGCTACGAGAACAACGACTGCAACTCCAGCCTGTTGCAAGTTTTGTTGATACCTTGACGCTCCCACGGCTTCATACCACATTTCGCTTCGCTCCAATGTGGTATAAAGCCGTGGGATTCTTGGTTCATCGACGTACCTTCAAACTATCTATCTCTTGCGAGCAGTCCTCAAACCAAAAACCCGTTCTATTGAACCAAGTTTTGAGCTTGATTTAGATAGCCCCAGAGGGCTTCATCATCCCCAAGCGTTAGGTACTTGTAGACAGTGCTTTAGAAGCTGGTTGTGTCATTTCCCTGGTTTTCGTGCGCCCCACGATACCTTAATTTCTGAAATTATTTTGCTTTTTCTGGATTTGGTTTGTGTTAGAAACTCTGGCTATGTTTTAACTCGACTTCGCCACCGAGCAGCAAGTATTGTTATTCGACCACGGAGTGGGGTACTGTCTGCCAAAAGGCTCAACCCTATTTGCCGGACACTCTGTCTTGGACTTTCACCTGTCGCTCTCATTAGTATAGTACCAAGAACTAAAGAGTCGCGAACATGGGCAAGAAAAGATTGAAGAACGTACCTATTTTGTATGAAGGAATTAAGAAGAAGCGATCTATTGGATTAACGGACACAGCCTATCAAAACCTTCAAGAAGCGGCGGCGGCTGAGAAACTCTGTTTGTCTGAATTCGTTGAAACATGGTCACGGCAGCTAAAGCTACAACGCATTCATGAGTCAGCACTGAAGGAGGGTTTCCAACGCCAGATGCTCCACTTGGGGAAACACGCCAGGTGCTACAACGCGGGGAACCCGCGCAACGCACTGGCTCCCCAAGACCGCACTGGCTCCTCCGTAGGTGTCTGGCGTCCCCACACCTTCAAGGTGTGGGCTTTCTGCTTTCATTGCTGTAACTAGCAACTGATTGAAAGACAAAAAAAAGGAGAACCACTTGGGCAGCTCTCCAGATTATCAGGGTGCATCTACTTAGCACAGTATATCTTTTTCGCCATGAGGGGTGAAACCCCTCTTTTTTGATTTTTTGCTAAAGATAGTGTAAAGGAATTTCAAGAAAATGCTCAGTGGAACCAATAGAGACGTTGCATACAACGTCTCTAGAGAATTTAGCCGTTCAGCTTCTTCTCCACCAATTGGTTCGTGAGTTTAGGATCTGCGAGTTTGTTGGTCTTTTTCAGAACTTGCCCGACAAAGAAGCCTTTGAGGTTGGTGTTACCGCCGCGATACTTCTCTAGTTCTTTGGGATTGGCAGCAATGACTTCATCAATGATGGATTCCAGTACACTAGGATCGGTGATGAGTTCCTTGCCTTTAAATAATTCTTCAGGAGAACGGCCGTTCAACAACTCTGGAAGCTTCTCTTTGGCTATGGCGTTGCTGATTTTCCCTTTGTCAATCCGAGTGATGACATCAGCTAGATTGGTGGGTGTCAGGGCAATTTCGGTGATGTTGAGTTTATTTTTGTTGAGGTAGGCGGCGACATCCTGAGTAATCCAGTTAGCAGCAGCTTTAGGATTTGCCCCAGCAGCAATCACCGCTTCAAAATACTCAGCAGTAGCACGTTCTTCTGTTAACACCCGTGCATCATAGGCAGTTAGCCCTAACTCACTTTCATAATGATGGCGTTTCTGGGCTGGGAGTTCAGGAAGTTGACTGCGCCACTCTTGTAATTGTTCTTGTGAAACCTCAATGGGAGCTAAATCTGGTTCAGGGAAGTAGCGGTAATCGCTAGAACCTTCTTTTGTCCGCATACTAATTGTACGTTGAGAGCCTTCTTCCCACAGACGAGTCTCTTGGATAATGCGTTCGCCTGCTTCTACGGCTGCAATTTGCCGTTCAATTTCGTATTCAATCGCCCGTTGAATGGCGTTGAACGAGTTCATGTTTTTGATTTCGACTTTGGTGCCAAATTCCTTTTGTCCCACAGGACGTACGGAAATATTCACATCGCAGCGCAGAGAACCTTCTTGCATATTGCCATCGCTGACGCCAAGGTAGCGTAAAATTCGACGCAACTCTTGAGCATATTCAGCAGCTTCTTGTCCAGAACGCAAATCGGGTTCAGAGACAATTTCCACCAAAGGCACGCCAGCCCGATTGTAATCTACTAGAGAGTAGGTGGAACCAGAAAGGCGATCGCTTCCCGCATGTACCAATTTGCCTGCATCTTCCTCCATGTGTAGGCGTGTGATGCCAATCTTTTTGCGAACAGGGTTACCATCAGCATCTACCAATTCAATTTCTAACCAGCCATGTTCAGCGATGGGCAGGTCATACTGAGAAATTTGGTAATTTTTGGGTAAGTCAGGATAGAAATATTGCTTGCGGTCAAATTTGCTATATTTGGCAATCTGGCAATTTAACGCCAAACCCGCTTTAACAGCGTATTCTAGGACTTTTTCATTCAGTACGGGCAAAACGCCAGGTAAACCCATGCAAACCGGGTCAATGTTAGTATTTGGGTCAGCACCAAATGCCGTAGAGCTAGTGGAGAAAATTTTGGTGTTGGTGCTGAGTTGACAATGGGTTTCCAGACCGATAATTGCCTCGTACTCAGTTTTTACTGGAGCAGCAGAAGTCATAAAATCACAAATTTGGCATAATTCTTCTTTAGGGTACTATTTTAGCTTTGTCGCGACTTGTCCTCGACAAGATCAGCGGTACGTTTTACCCCATTGACTTTGCTGATGGCTGTTTGTATTCGGCGGGCGTTTTGGTGGTAAAAATCATTTGCCCCCAGCTGTGATATGAGTTAAGGTGCTGAAGTTGTTGGGGTCTACCTCATAAGCAGCACCAAAGCCAATGACAAAACGACCTTGGATTGGTATGAGCTTAAAAATCCGGAAGTCTGGCAAATCTCGCAATAGCTGAATCATTTCTCCGAAACGCGCTTCAAAGCGATCCACAATTTGGTTCCAAACTTCGGTATCGCGTTCTATTAAAGTCGCTGTACAGTCAAAAGTCAGGCGACGACGAGCAAAGATTTGTTTGGTTTGAGACTCATCCTCAATAAATAATACGCCTGCTCTGGGCACCGCATGAAGATTTTGAGTGTGGCTAGAAAGACCACTGACATAGATGTAGATATTTTTACTTTCATCCATGACAAAAGGAGCATAGCTGGCATTGGGAATACCATCTGCACTCACGGTGCTGATAACGAGGCTTTGGAAAAGGTCGGTGAAGCCTTGATAGGCGGCGAGGGCGGTTTCAAATTGGGACATAGATGATACGACTTTTACATTCTTTAATTGTCCCACTTTTGTATTTTAGTCAATAGGCTAAAGTGGCATGCGATCGCCTAAAAAAAATCATTTCTGAAAGCCGCCACTACGTCTATATTTAAGTCTTTCTAGGAAAGGTCGATTGAAGCTGAAGTACTAACTATATTGATATGAAATTGATACAGCGGTTTGCATTTTGATTGAGGTACACTTTTTCAAGTCAAGAGCCAGACATAGAACAACTTTTACTCCTGACTTCTGACTCCTAAATTCTGCTGTATAACCTTCACTTATTCTATAAGGCTCGAAAGCTAATTGTGTTGTAGCTTGGACTGATAAGACTTGCTAACTTGCAGAGGCGTGGGGTGTGAAGTGCCTTAATTATGGTGAATTTTAAGCTTGCTAAAGTGAACAAATGAAAGGGTAGTAGATGCCCCTTCGTTAAGCGCATATATGACGATAGCAGCGCAAAAACCCTAACTATCTAAATAAGAAGTCATACAAATCTAATACTCCATCTTCGCCAAAAATCTCGTCTCCAACTAGTCGTCCGACATTTCCAGTTTCCTTGCCGACCCCTGAAACAAAACCTGATGCTGTACCACCGACTACAGTTGTCAATTCTGCGTCGGAAAGTTCCTCAAACAGGTCGTCTTGTAAATCAACAATTTTTATAGTCATAAGCCCCCTAGACATCTATGACGAAATGTTTTGTACGTAAAAATTTTTATACAATTAGTTTGAATTGTCAATCTCCTGACAGGAGGTTGACAGACAGCTAAAATCATGATTCTATATGGTTAAATAATTATTTTTCAAAAGTTAAATAATGACAACTGTATGCATCGACCTATGCAAACTGCCTACCTCACTTCTTGCACTCATTGAATTATTGCAATTTTTGTAAAGTGGACACTGCCTACTATGTAAAAATAAGGTTTTGAGCAAACCTCAGGCAGTGCCCACCCTATAGTTATTGAGAATAATGCAAGATTTCAGCTATAGACTTCAATCTAATGTCACGCCCATATCAGAACTGTAAACTGAGTTTTTTCTTAAAGTTCGGTATTTTTTGGTTCAACTTTTGGAATGATTTGACTTGGATGAGTATTGCCTGGACGAATGATAGAACTTTCTTGATTTAGCAACTGTTTTTGTATTTGAGTTGGCAAATTTTCATCAATTTTGAGTAATTCATTTGAAAAAATGTATTTTTCTCGGATCAAATTTTGAATTTCTCTTTCAAAGGCTTCTCGTCCTTCCTTGAAGAATCTTTCTGAAGACCTAGGCTGGATATCTATAGTATTCGGAAACTCTTGAGCTTGAGCAGGAAGAGTTGATTTAGTTAGAAAGACGATTGAAATAACCAGTAAAAAAGTAGATGCAAACCTAATAGCTATATATTGAATTGTTTTCTTCATAATTCTCACTCCCTCATAAACATTCATCACATGAGAGAAGTTACGTTATTTTCCTATATAACTATTTTACTTTATATTTTATAGTTGCCCAGAAATAAAGTGATAACAATAACAGATTTAGTCTAGAATCTATCAAACATACTCATGACAAGAACTTTCTAGAAGCAACCGTCATGAGAAATGTTTGACTGTGGATTAAGCCATCAAGGCAGACGACTATATTTAGGTTGGTCTAGATAGCCATAAACCAGTTTAGAAACTTGACTAATAAAGACTTTTGCTCTTGTGTCACCAAAAGGTCTTTTCACCAGTATGCCTGCCAAGTAACGCTTCCCGGATGGTAACTCGATGATACCTGCATCTCCCAGGAGAACTCCAAGAGTTCCTGTTTTATGAGCAATGACTGCACCTTTACCAAGACCAGATGGCAGTAATCCTTTATTTTCAACACGACGCATGATTGCTAAAGCTTGGGAGCGGCTTGTACTAGTTAGTAACTTATTATTTGTAATTAGCGCTGATAGTCTTACCAAATCTTTAGGACTGGTTGTATTGGTTCCTTTAAAGTCTCCCAATAGATTACGAATCACAGTGTTTTGCAGTCCCCAACTGCGAAACCGCTCATTTAATTTAGCCTTACCACCTAGACGGTCAATAATCATATTGGTAGCGGTATTGTCACTGATAGTGATCATCTTTGTGGCAGTGTCTAAAACACTCAGTCGGGTTCCTACAGGTTTGAATTGCAAGACGCCTGAACCTTCAGCCTCAGCTTTCAAGTCACGCCGCAGCACTAAGGTTTCATTCAGCTTGACTCTGCCTGCATCAACTTCCTGAAACAAAGCCACCAGAATAGGAAACTTAATAGTGCTAGCTGCTGGAAAGACTTTTTCCCCATTGAAGTCTAAATAATTGCCTGTATCCAAATCTAGGAAAAACATTCCTGGTGAGAGAAAGCTGTAGCGTGTTACCAATGTTTTGAGTTGAGAGTTAAGTTGCGACAACTCCTTGCCTAACGATACAACTCCGGCAAACGAAGAAATAGCATTGATTGGGACGGGAATTTGTTCTTCTCCCAACGACTTATTGCCGACATCTTGTGCTGGAGAATCAACCAAAGCTGCACGTTCAATAGAGGAGAATTTCACTATCCAATGTGAGGAAGAGTCTCCTTGAATCAGTAATTTTTCAGGGGAAACTGTATAACCTGGTGCTAATTCAACGACGAATCTGGTTGTTTGAGAGTCAACTTGTCCAATCCGAATCTCTCGAACTGCTGACGCAAGATTTTTACGGATTGTATTTTCATCTAGATTAGTTGTTCCTGGTAAGTCAATGACAAGTCTCGTCGGGTTATTAATTAAAAAAGCTTTTGGTTGTACTCCAGAATCAGTGGTTATATCTAGTTGATTTTGAACCGGGTCGAAATACCAAGATTGTAAGCGAGCCGCTTTTACTGGAGAAGATAAAAGTACAATGCTAACGACGCTAACTAACAGAAAGCTAAATCTCATCCGTGTGATTCTTGTGAGCGATAATAGAATTTGCTTGCACAAATCTTCCAGTTTTTTATAGTCTTGTCCGGAAGAAAACTGCATCAGAGTGTAATTATTGCTAATTAGTTTTATCGCCACAAGTGACGTTAGTCACATTTCACTGAGCGCTACAGCTTCAATAATGCCTACTCGATACTGAAGTTTTTCGCAAAAACATTTGTTGGGAACATTGGGTTGAATTTGTCAGTCATTTAGGAAGTTGTCCTTGCTGTCTTGTTATGCGCAAGAAATCAAATCAAGAATCGCAACCGTGATGCGAAAGGAGTATGTTGTATCCACTCTAGTCAATGAATTCCAGATAAACACCTAGATAAAAACCCCCATCTTAACTTGTACAAGTCTCTCAAGAATTGAGAAAGTTTTAGATTGAGGGCATTGTATGATAAGTGATTGGCTAAATTCCGTGTTAGGCTCTCAAATTGCACGGGAAAACTTTTTCTCTTGCTTTTTTGTATGCATATCAAAGATAACGGCAATGTTTCGTATGAGGAGTCTGCCGATTTCTGTGATGATAATATGTTTTTTTGATAGCCTCACTAATCCATCTGCTTCTAAATGTTTCAATGCCTCTATTTCCTGAGAGAAATATTCGTCAAAACTGATATAATATTTGTCTTCGATGTCTTGCTTATATAATTGAAAATGACACATGATACCCATGATGACATCGCGTCTCAAAATATCATCTTGAGTAAGTTTGATACCTTTACTAATTGGTAAGGAACCCGTATCAATTGCCTGATAGTAATCCTTTAATTGTTTGTGGTTTTGGGCGTAGGTATCTTCTAGCATACTGATAGATGTGGCACCAAAACCAAAAAGTTCTGCCGCGAGTTGAGTTGTATAGCCTTGGAAGTTGCGTTTTAGAGTGCGATCGCCTTGGGCAATTGCTAATTCATTATTAGATTTGGCAAAATGATCCATACCAATAAATAGATATTGGCTACTCGTCAACTCCTCAATAGTCATCTTCAGAATTTCTAACTTTTCCTGTGCTGGCGGTAGAGCTTCTACTGGTATATTTTTTTGCACTGGTTTCAGCCAAGGAACGTAGGCAAAGTTAAAAACAGCAATCCTATCTGGGTCTAATTCAATAGTCTTTTTGACAGTCTCTCGAAATGTTTGAACAGTTTGATAGGGTAAACCGTAAATAAGATCTACATTCACGCTCTCAAACTTTGCTTCTTTAATCCAGCCCATCACATCAAACAGCATTTCTTCTGGCTGGACGCGATTCACTGCGACTTGAACTTGAAGGTTAAAATCCTGAATACCAAAACTAATTCGGTTAAAGCCAATCTCTCTAAGAAAGAAAATGTAGTTTTTATCGACGTAGCGGGGGTTAATCTCAAGAGAGATTTCCGCTGTTGGGCTGAGTGTGAAGTGTTGATTGATATTTTTCCATAAAAATTCCACTTGTTGTAGACTCAAATAATTAGGGGTTCCACCTCCCCAGTGAATCTGAACCACTTTCCTATCTGGGTCTATTAAGCTTGCTGTTTTCCTGATGTCACGAACCAGATACTCCAAATATGGTTTAGCAATATTCTTGTTGTTTGAAATGACTACGTTACAGCCGCAAAAATAGCAAGCACTTTGGCAAAAGGGTATGTGGAAATACAAAGAGAGCGGAGTTTTCCTTTGATTTGAGGTGGCGATCGCCGCTTGAAAGTCTGTGGGAGTAAACGCTTCTGTTAATTCTGTCGCAGGTGGGTAACTTGTATATCTGGGTGCAGGAGTATCGTACTTTTTGATGATATCGAAATCAAATTTGACACCAGGAATTTGAAAAACCATTGAGGTTGCTTCCAATGAAATAAATGTATGGACAAAGGTGCAACGGATATAGCAATCCTATTTAATTGGGGAAAATTAAGTAAAAATTCAGGAGTCAGAATAGTTAAAGAATCAGAAGAAAATTTAATGAATAAATATCCCAATCATACTAAGCTCATAAATTCTGACTTCTGATTTCTAGGTGCTGAATTCTTACAAAATTCATATTAAATAAACCGCAGAGGCACAGAGAGCACACAGAGAACAAAGAAAGATTTTCACGTTGGCGTAGCGTGCCTGTAGTGTTTATAATTTAGGGTTGCTATATGTCACGAATAGAATGAGTAAATCATCCACTCTATCCGTCAAAAAATCCGTTACTGATGCACGTTGACAAACGCAGTAATATCCGTTTAGATGTTAATAAATCATAAATTTCTAAGTTTTATTGACTTCGGTGCTACCAAGGTTATTGGTATTGGTTAGGCTATTGAACATCATTGGACCAATTGCCTGAATGAGAGTTTCTTCCAACTCCTGAACCATTTGCATATTGAGCCGAAACGCATTATTCGCTTCTGCAACAATCTGGTCTGCGGTTGCGTCATCTATTGGCAATGAATCCAAGGCTTGACGATACTTTTCCTTAAATGCTCTCTTGTCTGGAATTTGTTCAAAATTGTAAAAAGATGTGCCTTCATATGCAGAAAGCTTTAAAACTGACTGAACAACTTTTTGCAACATCTGCCCACCAGAAAGGTCACCCATGTAGCGAGTGTAGGCATGACCTATCAATAACTCAGGTTCAATGGCAGAAAGTTCATGAAGCCGGGCAATGTAAGTCTGTGCAGCTTTTGAAGGTGTGATTTGCTCTCTCCAGTTTGAACCGTAGTAAAATTTTAGGTCTTTCTCTAAATTAGCTTTGCGATTGAGTTCTCTAAAGTACAGAGGACCGATTAAAGAATGGTCTTTATGATGCTCTAATGCTGCTTCCAGTTCGCTGTAGACGTAATACAGATTGCCTAAAAACTTTGCAAAGCAGTCTCTATCGACAACGCCTTTGACGAAACATTTCATAAATCCCACATTTTCAGCCGCCGTGTGAGCCTGTTGTGTTCCACAGCGAAGTTTTTGGGCTAAATTATTACTCATCGTTAAAGAGGTTCCAAGTCCCAGTAAAATATGTACCCAAATTAGGGTTTGATTTATTGAAATCTAGGACTTTCGCAGAATTTCCGATCTGAGGCTATCTCCTAAGCTTCTGTAGCGACTACCTAAATTAGCATTTTCGTTTCAAGCTTGCCAGTTGCTAGGACACAGGAAGCCCCTATACAGAGCCTGACAAAGTAGCTGTAAAAGCAGTGCACAGTGAACGTCACAACTTAGGAGGAGATAACACTTTTGAGTTTAGAGCGGAACTGAGCCATACACTACCACAGCTGGTTTCACTCCAAACTATATCCATGGCTACTTAAACTATTTAACTATTAAATTATTGTATAAGTGTAAAACCATTAATATTTTTTCATATTTCCGGCTTTTTAGTACTTAATTTGCTCATAAATTAGCGAAAAGAGCAAAAAATCATTAAAAAATGAGTGTAAGAGGGGAAAGAATATGTTCAATTTTTATCTTTTATTTACACCTTCAGTCCCTAGTTAATAAAAATCACTTTTAAAAATTATTTTAAATTATTTTCTTTTTGGCTCTATCATGCTTATATAGCTTTAAGAAGATAAATGGATTGAACGGTTCTCATGGCTAAGTCTCTTCAAACTCCGGAGCCTGAGTTGCTAAAGCCAGGTGTCAAAGCACCCGTGCAAGAAACATTGTTAACACCCCGGTTCTACACCACTGACTTTGAAGCTGTAGCGCAGTTGGACATTTCAGCGCATGAGCCTGAGTTGCAAGCTATTGTGGATGAACTGCGGGCTGACTATAACCGCCATCACTTTGTGCGCGATTCTGAGTTTCAGCAGAGTTGGGAGCAGATTGATGGGGAAACGCGCCGCGCTTTTATTGACTTTTTAGAACGCTCTTGCACTTCCGAGTTTTCTGGGTTTCTTTTGTTCAAAGAGTTATCACGCAAACTCAAAGACCGAAATCCTATTTTGGCAGAAGCCTTTCATTTTATGGCGCGGGATGAAGCACGGCATGCAGGGTTTCTCAATAAAGCAATGGGGGATTTTAATCTCTCGCTTGACTTGGGCTATCTTACAAGGAATCGAACCTACACGTTTTTCCCACCAGAGTGGATTATCTGCACAGTGTACCTATCTGAGAAAATTGGCTACTGGCGCTACATCATCATGTATCGTTACCTAGAGGCTCATCCAGAACACAAATTCTATCCCCTTTTCAACTATTTTGAGAGTTGGTGTCAAGATGAAAATCGACATGGTGATTTCTTCAAAGCACTGTTGCGATCGCAACCTCAGCTCTGGAATAACTGGAAAGCGCGTTTGTGGGTCAGGTTTTTCCTGCTATCTGTGTTTGCTACTCACACTTTAACTGTGCTTGAAAGAGCCTCATTTTATCGCTCTATTGGAATTAATCCATATGAGTACAATATCCAAGTCATAGAAAAGACGAACGAAACCGCAGCACGGGCATTTCCTGTGATACTAGATACAAATCACCCAGAGTTTTTCCGTCGGCTGGAGGAGTGTTCAGATATCAATGTCAAGATAGCAGAAATTGAGGCGAGCAATAGTCCAAAGATTGTCAAGTTCTTGCGAAAAGTCCCCTTGATACTTGCAATCATCAGGCATTTGTTACGGCTTTATCTTCTCAAACCAATTGATGCTGAATTAACTCGGGAAGCAGTTTGTTAGAGATGATACTCTCTTCCAAAGCGACAATCTTCTGTGCTAACCAGAACAAAGCAGGGGGAGCAAAGAGTTCATGGACGTTAACTTCCCTCTCCCCCGCTCCCTGCTCCCTAGTGAAGCGGGCTCCCCTGCTTATTCTCCCCTCTGCTCTCTTCATTTCCACTATCTTGGTACCATTGATGCTGCTGTTACTTGAGCGGTAGAATAATTTGAAAAGTTGACCCTTGTCCAACAACACTTTTGACACTAATCTCACCCCTGTGTGCTTCGACGATTTGTTGGGCGATCGCCAACCCCAAACCAAACCCACCAGTTTTGCGAGAACGTTTCTTATCAACTCGATAAAATCTTTCAAAAATATACGGCAAATCAGTTGCGGGAATCCCGATACCATTGTCTACGACTTGAATCACCGCCTGACGTGACTGGGTAAAAAGCCGCAACAGCACTTTCCCACCAGGGGCGGTATATTTACAGGCGTTGCCAAACAAATTGACCATTGCTTGACGCAGCAAGTCTGGTTCAGCTCGCACTTTCACATTTTCAGGGGGCAATTCGCAGTTCAGACACAGATGTTGTGCATCTGCTTGTGTTGCATAGTCATCTGCGAGTTGCTGTAGAAAGTTGCTCAAGTCAACAGTTTGCAATGATTTAAGAGGTAATCGTCCTTCGTGACGTGCCAGAAACAACAGATTATTTATGAGGAGACTCATTGATTTGGCGATATCAACAATCTTCTGATAGCGCTGACGCTGTTGAGCAGGATTGGTAGAGGTAGACAGTAAGCCGTATTGGGCATTGCTGATAACTGCTGCTAGAGGTGATCGCAATTCATGGGAAGCGTCAGCTGTGAAGCGTTGTAGCTGTTCGTAAGTCTGACGAATCGGTTGCATCGCTAGTCCCCCCAAAAACCAACCAGCCACACCTATTACCCCCAAGGTTACTGGGACAGTCAGAAGCAAAACCAGCCGTAACTGAGCCAGATCATTTTGAGTAGATGTCAATGGAATTGCAACTTCGAGATAACCGATTAACAAATTATCTTGATAGACAGGCAGTGTTAACTGACGGAGCCAGATAGCGGTGGGAATTGCCTTCGAGGAGTCAGGCGTGGTCTTGATAGTGTGAAATCCAGCGGTCATTGTCAACTGTGTGCGGGGCGTAGTACCGAAAAATTGCACCAGTTTTCCTTGGGGGTTGTACCAACGCCCATAGACAAGATCAGTACCCACTGCTCGCTACATTCACTTCACTCGGTGCGCACTTCAAGCACTGTTCACCGACTAGATCGTACGTGTGCTGCTTCACCAGACATCGGGGGTTGTACCAACGCCCATAGACAAGATCAGTACCCACTGGTGGCACGTTACTCCCTAAGATGGGCACGTTTTCCAAGTCTAACTGTCCCCGACGCAGATCGTACTTTGCGTTCACCGCCATCACTCTAGATTTTTGGTAAAGTAGGCGATCTAGATCCTCTAGTTCGTCTAAGACTGTATGGTAGTAGAGTACTCCAGCAAAAACGACCAAAATACTCCCCATCGTCAGAGTAAACCATAGAGCTAGATTGCTACGACTACGATTAAACATAACTAGAGGCGAGAGGCGAGTATCATACAAAGGAAAAAAATTTGACACCTGATTCATCTCGATTGTAATCCGCCTACTCGTTGCCGAATTAAGCTTGTTGCCTTATGTCCTTGTCCCGTTGGTTGCTAAGATTTCAGTCTTTAAAGCTAGAACTTTTGCTGCCTGTGCTACTGCTCTTAATTGCTTTTGGACTTGGTGGTGAACCGTTGACAAACCTGCTATTAAGTCGTTACTACGGTGCGGTAGATAAGCTTCAAGCTGATACACATACTGTAACAATGAAGCTTCTGGTTAATGTGCAAATCGTCAAAGCTGACATCGAACAGGAAGCAAGTCAGATCATAGTTAAACTCAATACAACTAATTCCGTACTCAAAAAGTTGGAATTTGAGCTTCCAGTCACAGAATTAAGCTCTGTAAAACCAATGATTGCTCAAGAACTGGGACTATCAAAAGAAGTAGAAACTCTACAAGCCAATACACAGATGCAGCTACAACTTGCGGTCAATGTACTAGGAATCCTAGCTAGCATCGATCAGGAGCAGGGATTGACCAAAGTTGAGGTTAATACAACTAATTCCGTGCTCCAAAAGTTAGAATTTGAGTTTCCAGTTACAGAATTAAACTCTGTAAAAACTATCATTGTTCAAGAACTAGGACTGTCTCCTGAAAAAGCCAGAACGTTAGTCAGCTATAGGATAAAAGACAAGTAAATTTTCAACTCATTCCGCACCAAATCAAAGATTATGCTGTGGGTAGTTTACGACTCCTGACTGACTCTCATCTGGGGATTTGAGACTATAACCCATACCGTAGACCGTTTTAATCCAATTTGCTGCACCAACGAAGTGCAGCCGATGCCGCAACTTGCGTACCAAAACAGTCAAAGCATTGCTTTCGGGTTCCATACCCCAATCCCACAACGCTTCTTCAATTTGATTACGGGTTAATACTTGATTCGGATGTCGCATCAAATACTCTAGCAGTTGAGCCTCGCGGGGTGATAATTCGACACTAGCGTGACCTCGTTCGACTACTAGCCTAGTTAAGTGCAGTTCTAAATCTGCCATACGTAGGATATCTCCCAGCCATTGAGGCGATCGCCGCCCCAAAGCCCGTACCCGTGCCAATAATTCCACCAGATCCGCAGGTTTGACTATATAATCATCTGCCCCGGCATCTAAACCTGTGACTTTATCCGAGGTGGTATCCTTCGCAGTCAGCATCAGAACGGGTGCGGTTTTGCCTGCTTGGCGATACTGACGGCAGAGACTCAACCCGCTGATTGTCGGCAACATCCAATCCAAAATCAACAGGTCATATTCTTTGTGGGACAACAACCATTGTGCAGTTTCCCCGTCTTCAACACCATCTACAATATATCCGGCTTCCGACAGCAAACCTTGCAATGGCTCTAATTGTTCGATGTCATCTTCTACGACTAAGATACGCATGATCTGTTTTAGTGACTCGTCTTTGCACTAGAATCACCTATCTTATGATAGAAAAGCCTAAAGTCTCCTCACTTCTTCCACCAGTTAGATTCGTGACGTTCTCCCCGGTTAAGCTTGCGATGGCGATACGCGTAGCCTCAAGCCTCAGGCTTATCACACACATTGACACGATCACTTTTTAGTCACATTTGTTATCTAGGTTCAAGATAACCCAAATAATGCGAAAAATTTTGTAGGTTCATCAGAACTTTTTAGGCAGCAAATGGCTTTAGATCAACTTCAGCAGGCTACTGGTACATTTCCTAACCGTGAAAGTGCAGTCCAGGCACTCGACAAATTGAGAAGTCTTAACTTCCCAATGCACAAAGTTTCTGTCATCACTAAAAAACCTGAACTAGATAGTGCCAACACAATTGGAAATAAGATAACTCCAGCAAAAGGTGCAGTTGCAAGTGGAGTAGCGGGAGCAACAGCTGGAGGCTTACTTGTTTTAGGTGGTGGTTTTGCTGCGTTGCTAATTCCTGGAATAGGTTCTGCACTGACAGTAGGGTCTACTTTAATGGCTCTTTTGGGGAGTGCATCTGCTGGTGGTCTTATTGGCGCAGTACGGGGTTGGTTTTTTCCCGAAGAAGTCGCCCAACTCTTTAATGACCACGCTTACCACAAAGATTATTTATTGACGATAAAAGGTACACAGGACGATATCTGGTGTGCCGAACCTATTTTAAAACAATGCGGGATTCAGAATTGGCGTGTTTCTGACATTTTCAAAACTTGAAGCTGTGATGTCAGCTAAGCTACGCATTAACTTTTTTTTGGGACTTGCACATCTAACGACTTTTTTTGACTTTTAAATTTTAAGACAGGGCGCACTATGACAACAACTGTTAAGAATTTGTTGGAAACCGAATGGTACAGTCTCTCTCCTCGGGAAGTAGCACAGCATTTAGATACTCATGTAGAAAATGGTCTAACCTCAAACGAGGCTGCTCAGCGACAGGAGCGTTTTGGTGCAAATCAACTGTCTAGCCAGGAACGAAAAAGCCCTTGGTTACGATTTCTTCTTCAATTTAATCAGCCTTTGTTGTACATCTTGCTGGTAGCTGGAGTCATCACAGCTTTACTCCAAGATTGGGTAGATGCTGGAGTGATTTTTGCTGTCACACTGCTCAACGCAATTATTGGCTTTATCCAGGAATCCAAAGCCGAAAATGCGATCGCCGCTTTGGCAGAGATGACAACCACAGAGGCTTCTATCATCCGCAATGGTGAAAAATCACTTGTTCCCTCCAACGAGTTAGTACCAGGTGATTTAGTCTTGCTGTCCTCCGGTGACCGAGTCCCAGCAGATTTGCGGCTTATCACAGTCCGGGACTTACAAGTTGACGAGTCAGCTTTAACTGGGGAATCTATTCCGGTTGAGAAAATAACTAAGTTGCTGAAAACAGAAGTCCCACTGGCAGAGCGAACGAATATGGCATATGCCGGCAGTTTGGTAACTTCTGGGCAGGGAAGTGGTCTTGTTGTGGCGACAGGTTCCTCCACTGAAACAGGCAAAATCTCACAGTTGATTGATCAAAGTACAGGTCTAGAAACACCACTCACGCGTAAAATTCATAAATTCAGTCAAAAATTGCTTTACGTTATTCTCGTATTAGCCGCACTGACGTTTGCAGTTGGGGTAGCGCGAGGAGAATCCTGGGTTGATGGCTTTAAAGCAGCTGTCGCGTTAGTAGTCAGTGCGATTCCAGAAGGGTTACCTGCAATTATCACGATTACTTTGGCGATTGGCGTCTCCCGTATGGCTCGTCGCCATGCCATTGTTCGGAAATTGCCAGCTGTTGAAGCTTTAGGCAGTACAACTGTTATCTGTTCTGATAAAACTGGCACACTCACTGAAAACCAGATGACAGTTCAAGATATCTTTGTCAACGGCAAGCATTATGCAGTCACTGGTGTGGGTTATGCTGCTGACGGTGAAATTTTATTAGATGAACAGCCCGTTGATGTGAGGGACAATTCGGCTTTATATGAATGCTTAGTAGCAGGAGTCTTGTGCAATGATGCTCACCTCCAAGAACAAGACGGACAAGCTAAGGTGGCTGGAGATCCAACAGAAGGAGCGTTGATTGTTGTTGCTCGTAAAGTAGGGTTGAACCAGTCAACTCTTGAGCAGGAAATGCCTAGAGTGGATGCTATTCCATTTGAATCTCAATTTCAATACATGGCGACTTTGCACGAAACCAATTCAGGCAAGGTTATCTATCTTAAGGGCTCAGTGGAAGCAATTGTTCATCGCTGCCATCAGATGCTTGACGCGCAGGCAGAACTCACACCCTTAGACCCCAAACAGATAGAGCAACAAGCAAATGCAATGGCACAAAAAGGTTTACGGGTGCTAGCTTTTGCCAAAAAACCTGTGAGAAATAACCAGCATTTTCTAGATCATTCTGATATCAATAATCAACTGATTTTTCTGGGTTTACAAGGTATGATTGACCCCCCTCGACCTGAAGCAATCAGTGCGGTGAAAGCCTGCCATGCTGCGGGGATTCAGGTGAAGATGATTACAGGAGATCATGCCTTGACTGCCGCTGTGATCGCTCAAAAAATAAGTATAATAAAATACTCAAATTTACGTATTTTTACAGGACAAGAACTGGCTCAGATGAATGAGCAGGAACTTACTCAGGCTGTAGAAGATAGCATGGTTTTTGCGCGTGTTGCACCGGAACAGAAACTGCGGCTGGTTGAAGCTCTCCAATCGAAAGGCGAAATCGTGGCAATGACGGGTGATGGTGTCAATGATGCTCCCGCTCTCCGTCAAGCAGATATTGGTATTGCTATGGGGATGGCTGGGACTGAAGTTGCTAAGGAAGCAGCTGACATGATTTTGACTGATGATAATTTTGCCTCAATAGAAGCTGCCGTTGAAGAAGGTCGGACAATTTACCAAAATTTGCTCAAGGCGATCGCCTTTATTTTACCGATTAACGGCGGGGAATCCATGACGATTTTGATTGGTATGTTGTTTGCAGCAACCCTGCCTATTCTACCTGTGCAAATACTGTGGCTAAATATGGTAAGTTCTGTTGCCCTCTCCTTACCATTAGCCTTTGAGCCTAGATCTCCCAAAGTTATGGGTTTACCCCCACGCAATCCCAGTGAACCTCTACTTTCAGGCAGTTTGCTCAAGCGCGTCTTGGTAGTTTCTATTTTTAATTGGATTATCATCTTTGGTATGTATGAATGGATACTACAAACGACGGGGGATACAAATTTAGCCCGCACAATGGCAATTAATGCTTTAGTTGCAGCGGAAATCTTTTATCTATTAGGAATTAGCCGATTCTTGCCGTCGGTTTTTGCTCAGTTTCAGGGAAAATCTCGATCTATTGCTTATGCAGCCGCAATTGGTATTGTCACTGTTGTGATTCTGCAAATTGTCTTTAGTCAGTGGAGCATTACGAATCAAGTATTCGATACAGCACCGCTGAGTTTAGCTCAAGCTTTAATTTGCATTGTCGCAGGCTTACCTATGATTGTTTTAGCTCTTTTGTTAAAGCGCTTTGCTCCTTTGGATTGAGCAGGATAAAAGAGCGGTAAGTACTATCACTTTCTATTCACATTTGTTGTCAAAACTGGAGATAAATCAGGTAAAGGCAGCAGCCTTTACGGTTCATCAGTTCTTTTTGAAAGGTAAAATGGCTTCCAATCTACTCCAGCACGCCGTTGGCATATTTCCCAGCCGTAGAAGTGTGCTACAGGCGCTCAATGAATTGAGCAGTAGTGGCTTTGCGATGGAGAAAGTCTCTATTATCACTCAAAAAACCAAAATAGATGAGCAATCTGACAGCATGAGTGAACCTGCTCTCACTCCACCTGAAGGTGCAGTTGCGGGTGCGATGGCTGGTGCTACGACAGGAGGTTCACTTGCCTTAGTTGGGGGTTTGGCTGCTTTGCTCATTCCTGGAATTGGTCTGGCGGTAGCAGCAGAATCTATTCTACTCATCCTTTTAGGCACTGGAGCGAGTGCTGCTGCTGGTGGTCTTGTGGGCGCACTACGGGGTTGGTTTGTTCCTAAAGAAGCTGCCCAACTCTATAACGAGCGAGTCTTCCAAGGTCATTATTTGATGATGCTAGAAGGCACAAAGAAAGATATTTGTCATGCTGAAGTGATTCTAACCCGCTGTGGTATTCAGCAGTGGCGTGTTTTTGACATTCCTTTGAATTGAAGCAATTGAATATTGATTCGGTAACAAAGCTTTTGATTTTTTGGCTGAACTACGAAGAACTAGGCGATCGCCCATAACTTCAACGTCTTCTACCTCTACAGGTAAATTCTTCAATTCCCTTGAAACTTGTTGGTTCAGGCTTTTTTCAGAAAGCCCAAAACGTTGAGATATATCGGAGAGAGTAAAGCTGAGATTACCAAACTTAATACGGGTTGTATCATCCAAACTCACTTGTTTATTGTGTATACTAGGTTTTCCTTCAACTTCTATATATACAGGGCGATATCTTAAGATTGGCACAGTCGATAGTAATTTTGAGATTGCCGCTTGTTCTTCTGCTTGCAACTCGCTTAGGGGAATTGTTCTTAAATCTATCACGGCACCTGCGGAGATTTTGCCATCTTGAATTTGAGTATTTGTACTAACAACTGCTTGAGCAAGTCGGCTTTTGTCAGTCGTTTTAGCAATTCCTGAAACAATAAGTGCATTCACCTCATTAGCATCTAGTTGCACTTCACCTTTAGCATTTGAGCCTTTAAGATTGTCAGCAATTTTACTCAAGACTTGCTGTTGTGATGGTTGAATTTGGGTTTGAGGTTGGTCACTTATAGAAAATTGGTTTGCTGTTGTCGGTGAATTTGTGTACCAAGAAGGTAACTGAGTGACTTGTTGCCAAAAGAAGAAAATAGCACCAATACCGCCAATGGCACAGCATAAGAGTAATAAAAGTCGCTTGAACATGACCAAATTCCCATCTGAGCTTTTGGGTTTCATCGTTTATATATACATTTCCCACAACTTTGCGTCCAGGTTCACCCAGATGTCTTAGCAAGCGTGAGAACTACCTAGTGGACGATTTGTACAGTCTTTGTTTCATTTAATTATTGGCATAGGCTTTTTTTGAAGCAATTAGTTCAGAATAAAGAGCAGAACATTGCTTGGTGCTCTTTATTCATGCTGCATCGTTTCACTCAACAGGGACTCATTTGCATCACTCAACCAAATCATGCTTGGCTTTCAGGTCAATTAGCACACCTATGGGGTAATGAACAGTTTGGTCAGTTCGCGCCAAAACAAGAAGTTTGCCTGGCTGCAGAACAACATGACATTGGTTGGCTTTTCTGGGAACAAGCTCCCACGCTGAATCCACAGACTGGCTACCCCCATAACTTTATGGAACTGTCAACACAAGTCCATATAAACATTTGGTCGGGTGCTAAACAACTCGCACTTCCTTTTGGTAGATATGCCACACTACTGATCTCACTTCATGGAACAGGATTATATGAAAGATTTACGAGTTGGCAGAACTCACCAACCTCCTCTCAAATTGTGCAAGATTTCTTCAAGCGCGATTATACCTTCCAGGAAGAACTGATTGTGTGTCTCAAAAAGGACGCACACTATAGACCTTACACACCACCAGAAATCATTGAGCGCAATAGAAAGCTAGTAGCCACATGGGACACTCTATCTATCATTTTATGTCAAGGATTAAGTTCTGAAGCGCACGTTTCTAAGGTACCAACAATTGACGGTGAAACTACACTCAAATTGACTTTGCAAGAGGTTAAAGATAATCATGATCAAGTAGCAGTATCTCCTTGGCCTTTTCAACAGAGTGAGGTAGATCTGATCTATGAAGGACGGCTGCTGCGACAGACTTTTGATAGTGAAAAAGCAATGCGAGAGGCTTTGATGGGTAATTGTGGAGTGACCCTAAAAACGACTTTGAAACCAGAGTAGGAAATTTTTACACAGGATTTGCTTCCTTACCCATATTGTGACGACTATGTGGTTC
Source organism: Nostocales cyanobacterium HT-58-2 (assembly GCA_002163975.1). Classification (GTDB taxonomy): domain Bacteria; phylum Cyanobacteriota; class Cyanobacteriia; order Cyanobacteriales; family Nostocaceae; genus HT-58-2. The sequence goes on from CP019636.1 coordinate 3,558,587, forward strand.
TTTAAGAAATATCGGATCAGGACCGGAGGGGATAATACCGCCAGGATTAAGTGGAAACAGATTTCCATAGTAGTCTTGCTTTACACTCTCAAGGTCGCAGGTGTCAGCAACACCAGGGATCTGATATAGATCACGTAGGTAAGCTCCTAGGTTTTGATAGTCCTGGATTCTTTTACGGTTGCACTTAAAAAGTCCATAGTACACAGCATCAAAGCGAAATAATGTTGTGAACAAACGAACATCCGCCAGTGTTAGAGTATTTCCACACAAGAATCGACTGGTGTTAAGCGCCATGTCAATTTCATCTAGAGTGGTGAACAGCTCATGGCAAACTTTGTCATAAGCTTCCTGTGTTTGGGCAAAGCCGCAGCGATACACGCCGTTGTTCACACTGGTGTAAATTTTCTCATTCCATTGGTCAATTTTCTCTTTGAGTTCCTGTGGGTAAAGGTCTAGGGTAGAATTTTTAGCGAACTCATTCAACTGTGAGTTCAGCATGACAATAATCTCTGCACTTTCGTTGTTAACAATAGTCTTCGTCTGCTTGTCCCATAAAACTGGAACTGTAAAGCGTCCACCATAGCCAGGTTCTGCTTGCTCATACAATTCAGCAAGCGTGCGACAACCTTCATATTCCTGATTGAAGATCCAACCTCCTTCAATGGGAGAAGGCGACACAATTGTTACTGATACTGCTTCTTCAAGTCCTTTGAGTGCTCGAACAACAAGAGTACGATGAGCCCAAGGACAACTGAACCCGACGATGAGATTGTAGCGTCCTGCGGCTGGTTGGTATAGATTGCTTTCCTGTGTCCCGATGAAGTTTCGGAATTGGCTACTGGGTCGAATGTACTCTCCTAACTTGTTGCGGGGTGCTAGTTTCGACATCATCATATGCCAAAGAGTTGTCCAAACGAACTTTCCCAGCCTAATAACAAGCTTCGGAGGTAGTGATCGACCTCTCTTATTTCTTAATTTTTTGTCTGTTACTGGTGAAGAGGTATCTTGTTGTGACATAACACAAAATCGCCTTATACAGGAGAAAGTATGAGAATTGGCAATTTTTTAAATCAAAGTATTCGGTTGTACATATTTATCTAAGCTTTTGACTTGACTTGCTGGAGCATACTAAGCTCAATTTTATCCCTTTATTCAAACCAGGCTCACTTTTTAGAGCGAACACTCCCTGCCATCGCGAAGCGTACCCTACATCCGACTCACTCCATGAGTCTTCTGAGCGAAACTTTGGGTGTATACGGGCCATCGCCAATGCTGCGTATACACTGAGATTCATCTCTTTCAATACCTTGGATTGTTACAATGTTACCCAAACTCACAAAAAGTTGAACTTTTGTTGCAGATTATTAAGCTTTAGCGTAATCTCAATCATTGTAAGTGAATACCTAAAGAGGATTATTTCGGCTGGCTAGTCTTTACCCGTAAAATTCTCTCTTAACAGAACAAAGCCATACAGAACAAACTCATAGAGGCCACTAAGTGAGATGATATCTGGACGATCTGGCAGGCGAACCTGGGCAAATCTACCGAGCAATCTTGCATCTAAGTATGTTCAATTTATTGTTCACCCAAAAGCTATTCTTCTTTTGCTAGGTGGTTTAGCAGGAGGAGTCACCTTAACGTTAAGTAGTTGTAGTTCTCAACCTAGTAGCATTACCATCTCTACTGGTATTGATGGTAGTTATTATAACCGCTTAGGCAAGCAAATTGCCAACTCTATCAAAGCAACAGTCAAAATCTCTGTTACGAATATTGCATCGCAAGGCTCTCAGGAAAACTTAAAACGCTTGCTCGATCACCAAGTCGATTTTGCAATAGTACAGTTGGATGTTGCCAATGAAGCAATGCGCAAAGGACAGGTCAAAGCAGTTGCAATTTTAGCAAACGAATATGTTCACATTATTACTCAAAAAGATTCTGGCTTAAAGACATTCGCTAACCTTGAGGGGAAGCGGGTTGCTATTGGTACTCTTGGTAGCGGGATAAGCTTTACTGCTAACCGATTGCTGAAAGCAAATCACATAAGTGTTCAACCAGATAACTCTGGCTTTGAGCAAGCATTCAGGAAACTTAAATTTCGACAGGTCGATGCAGTTATTTACGTAGGAAGTCTAGGTGCAAGTCAAAATCTACGGCAACAATTTGTAAACAATCCTGACTTGAGACTACTTCCTATCGAACCTGCATTAATCAACCACTTGACTGTTTTCGACCCCGGTTCATACCACAGTGCAACTCTACCTGTTGGAACTTATACATCGCGTCCACCCATTCCAAGCCAGCAATTACTGACTCTCTCAACTCCTACCGTTTTGGTCACTCGTCCTCAGATGAATCAGCAGGAGGTTGGGCTAGTCACTTGGTCTATTCTCTCCACTGCCCGTACTTATTCTCAGTTCTATCCTGCACTGCAAGACGAAGAGCCTAAAAATTTACTGAGAAAAGGGCTGTTTTACATACACTCAGCAGCAGACGAAGTTTTTGAACAAGGTGATCCCCGTATGGCGTTCATGCGATACTGGGAAAATAACAATGACTTGCAGTCTGGAGTTGTCATTTTAGGCACTACCAGTATTGTAGGATTACTATTGCGGCAGTGGCACAGACAAAAATCTAAGAAAATGGTGACTACAACTGCCAACCGGATTAATGAACTCAAATCATTGTTGCCAGAACATCCCCAGCAGGCATTGGAGGGTATTGAAGAACTGAGTCAAGAGCATCGGTTAATGTTCATTGAGGGCGCAGTGACAACGGAAGTTTATGAGCAACTGCGGCAAAAAACACAAACTTTTACAGACCAGTGTCGTAGACTCTTTGAACAGCAACGCAAAAAATTTGTCATGGATACCCTCCTGCTGCTGGATGAATGGCAGGCAACGTTGCAGACTGATCCAGAGGCAGCACTACAAAAGCTTAGTTATATTAAGCAGCAATATCGACAGATGCTGCTAGCAGATCAGGTAGATATTGATGCATACATGGAACTGATGCAGTTAACTTTGATTTCACTTATGACATTAGTGCCGAAAAATTCTCATAATGGTAAGAATTATGCAAAAAATGACCAAACAATCGAAGTTAATGTGAATAATTTTGAATAATTCGGTTGAAAGTTAGATATTTTGTCTTGCTCAACGTCTCATTGCATTCTATCAATAGTGCGATACTGTATTGCTTCAGCAACGTGTTGTGCTTTCAAAGCATCATCTCCCGCTAAATCTGCAATAGTTCGCGCTACTTTGAGAATGCGATCGCTTGCCCTTGCCGACAAACCTAATTTTCTAATTGCCCCTTCCAATAGGTTGCGACTGCTATCATCTAGCTTGCACCATTGCTGAAGATGACGGCTCTGCATTTGGGCATTACAACTGAGGTTTTGGTCATTTTTAAATCTACCGGATGCGTAGTCTCGTGCTTGTTGCACCCGTTCCCTCACTGTTGCTGATGATTCCCCTGTAGGTTGTTGGGTAATCTCTTCCGGTTTGAGTCGATTCACAGCAACTTGTAAATCAATTCTATCCATCAAGGGTCCTGAGAGTTTTGCCCAGTATTGCTCTCTTTGCCTTGGTGAACAAGTACATTGCTGAATCGTATCGCCATAGTAACCGCAAGGACAGGGATTGGTACTCGCAACCAACGTAAACTGAGCCGGAAATATTACGGATTGTTTCGTTCGAGAAATTGTCACGTAGCCATCTTCCAAAGGCTGACGCAGGAATTCTAAAACATCTCTTTTAAATTCTGTTAACTCATCGAGAAAAAGAATACCTTTGTTTGATAAAGAAATTTCTCCTGGACGCGGAAAGCTTCCGCCGCCAACAAGAGAAGGACCAGAAGCTGAGTGGTGGGGACTGCGAAAAGGGCGATCGCGCACCAGTGATCCTCTATTTTTCAATAAACCTGCGACCGAGTGGATGCGAGTTACTTCAAGAGCTTCTGAGAATGACAAAGCAGGTAAAATACTTGGCAAACGCCGTGCCAGCATAGTTTTGCCACTACCAGGTGGTCCGACAAAGATTAAGTTATGTCCGCCAGCCGCCGCAATTTCTAAGGCACGACGAGCATGAGCCTGTCCTTTGACATCCTTCAAATCTGCTATTTGCATAGAAGTTGGGTGCAGTTTCTGTGGCGTATCATCTAACTGCACAGGTTTATAACGCCCTGGATTGTTCAAAAAATCAGTCACATCAGACAAATTTTTGAAGCCATAAACTGCTAATCCCTCCACCACAGCAGCTTCTTGGGCATTATCAGCTGGAACCACTAAACCTGTAATTCCCATCTTTTGGGCAGTCGCAGCGATCGGCAATACACCTGCAACCGGACGAAGACTACCATCAAGAGACACCTCACCTAAGAACAGATAATCTCCCAACAAATAAGCACTGACTTGCTCAGAAGCCGCCAAAATTCCCACACTAATAGGCAAATCAAAACATGGACCTTCCTTACGTAAATCAGCTGGCGTCAAATTGATGACAATTTTTCGCATAGGAAAGGCAAAACCAGCATTCTTCAAGGTTGCCTTGACCCTTTCCCGTGCCTCTTGAATTGCTGCATCTGGTAATCCCAAAATGACAATTCCCGGCAAACCTCCCGAAATATCCACTTCGACGCCCACTTTCACAGCGTCGATGCCGACAATTGACGCGCTCCAAACTCTGGCAAGCATGTGCTGAATGTTTCATCATGAACACTAAACCTATAGAATCTGTAGCAGATCAAAAGGTAAATCGGCATGAGTGGAAACACAGAGACGATTTTTAGCAAAATCATTCGTCGCGAAATTCCAGCTGACATTGTTTATGAAGATGATCTAGCGCTGGCATTTAAAGACATCAATCCCCAAGCTCCCGTTCACATTCTCGTCATTCCCAAAAAACCCATACCCCAACTCGCTGATGCTGAATCTCAGGATCATGCTCTCCTTGGGCATCTTTTATTAACAGCTAAGCGAGTTGCCGAACAAGCTGGACTCTCAAACGGCTATCGCCTTGTGATCAATACAGGTCCTGATGGCGGTCAAACTGTTGACCACTTGCATCTGCATATCCTAGGTGGACGGCAGATGAAATGGCCTCCTGGTTGAGGGAAAAGTCAAGAGCACAAAGTTTTTGAGGTGCGTTACGCTTACGGGACGCACCTTTCCTTTGTGTTCAATAAATAACCTGTAACATCAATAACTAAAGTAAATGAATCACATAACAAAAACTTACTTAAATAATCTTTACAAAACGCAATCTAACCTCTAATGTATAAGACAGGTAGGTAATCAAACCTACGTAAATCATTCAAAATAAAGCACTCATAAAACAATGACCACAACCTTACAACGCCGCGAAAGCGCCAACGTCTGGGGTCGTTTCTGCGAGTGGATCACCAGCACCGAAAACCGCATATACATCGGTTGGTTCGGCGTACTGATGATTCCAACCCTGTTGGCAGCAACCACCTGCTTCATCATTGCATTCATTGCAGCACCTCCCGTTGACATCGACGGTATCCGTGAGCCTGTTGCAGGTTCATTGATGTATGGAAACAACATCATCTCTGGTGCAGTTGTTCCTTCCTCCAACGCGATCGGTTTGCACTTCTACCCCATCTGGGAAGCAGCTTCCCTGGATGAGTGGTTGTACAACGGTGGTCCATACCAGTTGGTGATTTTCCACTTCTTGATCGGCGTATTCTGCTACCTCGGTCGTGAGTGGGAATTGTCCTACCGCTTGGGTATGCGTCCTTGGATCTGCGTAGCATTCAGCGCACCAGTAGCTGCAGCAACCGCAGTATTCTTGATCTACCCCATCGGACAAGGTTCCTTCTCTGACGGTATGCCTCTGGGCATCTCTGGTACATTCAACTTCATGTTGGTGTTCCAAGCAGAGCACAACATCCTAATGCACCCCTTCCACCAACTCGGTGTCGCAGGTGTATTCGGTGGTAGCTTGTTCAGTGCAATGCACGGTTCTCTGGTCACCTCTTCCTTGGTTCGTGAAACAACCGAAACCGAATCTCAGAACTACGGTTACAAGTTCGGTCAAGAAGAAGAAACCTACAACATCGTTGCTGCTCACGGCTACTTCGGTCGCTTGATCTTCCAATACGCTTCCTTCAACAACAGCCGCAGCTTGCACTTCTTCTTGGCTGCATGGCCTGTAGTGGGAATCTGGTTCACCGCACTGGGCGTAAGCACCATGGCGTTCAACCTCAACGGTTTCAACTTCAACTCTTCTGTGATTGACTCTCAAGGTCGCGTGATTGGCACCTGGGCAGACATCCTCAACCGTTCCAACCTGGGTATGGAAGTGATGCACGAGCGTAATGCTCACAACTTCCCCCTCGACTTGGCTTCTGGTGATGTAGCTCCTGTTGCACTCAGCGCTCCTGCTATCAACGGCTAATCTTCAACCTTAGCTGAATCAAAAACGCCCTCCACACGGAGGGCGTTTTTGTTTTTAACGATATTGTTATATTTATCTTAAGCCACGTAAATTAACGTGAGTTCGACGAACTAAAAAACGGCAGGAGGCAGAGCAGGCAGGTGTTTTGGGTAAATGTCAAGTGAGGGTTTTTTCGGTAGATAAGTATAAGCAGCCAAACCTGCCATCAAATTGACTAAGAAATTGAATACACTACGATGCCGAGAGTGTTCTATTTGGCACAAATTTTTGAGGTGGTCATTAACGGACTCAATTACTGCACGTTTGCGTAAAAGAATTTTGTCAATTAATTTGACCAAACGGTTTTTCATATTCTTTTTAGATTTCGTGACTAACTGTAACCCCCGTTCATATAGCTGTTCAAAAAGTTTTTGGGAGATATAACCTCTATCTCCAAATAGTTTACCAATCAAGTCCTTGGTCATGTCTGGAACTGGTTCTCGGTCATCAACATTTGCCGGAGTTAGTTTGAATGCCAGCAATTCTCCCTGGTCGTTAATAATCAAATGGAGTTTAAAGCCGAAGTGCCAACCCACCGAATTTTTGCCCCATTTAACTAATCCTTTAAAGACCTTGTGTGCATGAGCACGGCATTTATGACAAACTTCTATTGGCGTTGAGTCAATAAAGCTAATTCCTGTAATTTCACCTCTGCGTCTATGTAAAAAACAACATAACAACATTAAGCACCAAGGCATTAACTCCACAAATCGTGTGTAGCTCACTAAGTTTGGGAAAGCTCCACGCCAACCCGGTAGCACTTGTAAGGTGTAAAACTCCTTAAATGTTCGGTAGCCACTGCCGTGAAAGGCGATGGCAATAGTCATAACTTCACTTATATGCATCCTTGAGGCACTACGGCGTTCTCCAGTCATTGATGGTAGCTGCGGTGCTTGCTGCCATAACTTTTCCCATGATGAACAGAAATCATCTACCTCACAGAAAATCTGGGTTACGTCAAGCCGAGATACAATAGTGGACATCGCTGAGACACCTTGTTTATTTTTGCTTTTATGACAGTCTCAGCTTTTTTTGTGCCATTTTCAAGCCGTCGAACTCACGTTAAATTAGTAATTACTATAGAAACGTCAATTCATTGTTCAACATTAGATCATCTTCAAGTATCTTCACCACCAAGGAATAAAAGGATAGGCGATCGCTCTTTAGGTAGTGAGTTTGCGCGATCGCTTAGCGATATTAGATGAAACAACTATTGAACAGTGTTTGACAACCCTGGAACATACGGTGCTGAACTGAAATCTCAGCTTGCTGGTATCTTCACCTCTAGCAATTGGCTTGAGAAGGTTATTAATTCAATCTATAATAAACCAGCTTTTGCTTCGACAACTTTCGCGCTCTTTAATGACTTCGCAAAGACGAAATAACCAAATACTAAGCGCTTCAAATTGACTCTCCGAAAAGTTGCCTTCTTAAAAACTCCCTTTTCTCTGGACTTAGACGATAAACTTCAGGCTCTGCCTTTCCAACTATATACCCTTGCACATAGCTAATACCTAAGTTTTTCAAATAATGTAGTGTAACTGGTGAAGTTTCATCTAAGCCTTCAACAATGACATTTGCTGGATTAAGTGGGTTCGTTTTTGCAACGATTTGCTGCACGAAGTGAATAATAACATCGACGGGTTGATGATAAAGAATTTCACGGTCAATTTTGACGTAGGGTGGATTAAGCCCTGCCAATCGAGAAACTGAAGCATAACCAACCCCAAAATCATCAATCCCAAATCTAATATTTAGTTCTTGAACATATTGAGATAGCCTTGCTTTAAAAGTAATCAGTGGAGATTGAAGGCGGACTCCATCTTGATATGTTGGCAAATCAGATTTTTCAGAAATTTCTAGAATTAGCTTTTTAGCTGGAATTTGATTATTTTTTCCCTCTTTAACAATTTCACGAATAGTCTTGAAATAGGCTGTTCGCATTAGAGATTCCGGATAGACGTTAACTGATAAAGGAAGTATTTCATAGGCTCTACCTTGTTTGGCTTTAATCGCTGCTTGCCGATAAGTTTCAACGGCAAGTTTGAGAAGGTGTTGATCTAACTCAATTGTAAATTTACGCCCCCATAACTCTGCGGCAGAAAATAGATCAATAGGAGCTGTCAAATTATCTGGATCTCGAGCAAGAGCCTCCCAACCACCAATCGAAAGAGTATCTAGATCAAGAATTGGTTCAAAGTATATGAGCATCTTTGTAAGGCGAGCACAAAAGAGAGAAAATCTTTTTTCATATAAAGAAAATGGAACAAATCCATAACTCCTCTTTAAATCGTCAAGAATTACTGCTTCAACTCTTGCAGCTTGAAGAGATAATTCCTGACTTGCTCTATAGAAACTAGAAACAGTCCTACCATATGCATCATTAAGCAGATAGGAGTCGCTCGGCAAACCACAAACCACTAGAAACTCGCTGTTTATTGATTCTAAAGGTATCAAGACAAAAGCTTTAGAGGCTGTTGCTTTTTCATCGTAATATGTTCTATAAATCCCATGATGATCTGGAGTAAAAACAGATCCGATTGAAATATTAGAAAGAATCTTATTTCTTAAAATTTCAGTATAAGCGGCTTGATCATCAATATCTTCATTTATATTGCTTTGTGATTTTAGAGTCCAGCCATTTTGATAATCTTGTTGATGCATCACAAAAACAAAATCAGCATCTGAAGACTCTCGGATTATCTCAAGAATCAAATTTTGAACTATTGCCTCTTTCTCCATGGAATTACTAGATGAGTATCTGAGAGATGCATCATTCAATTTTTCAACTAATCTAGTGATAAAGGATTCAAGAGGTTGAAGTAAACTTGGAATAGGATTGTAGTATATATTACTGTTTGTTCTTTGATTAATTTCTAATTTGAGTTCTCTTAGCTGAATCTTGTCATTATTTATCCTTAATGCTTGACCTGTCTTAGGCTTTGTTTTCGCCAATATGATTTCAAAGCCTTTATCTTTTAAAACTATGATTTTAGGTGTTACATTAGGAACTGTTTCTTGCACTTTGCAGGTAGCATAATTGTGCAGTTCTAATATTGATACTTGACCATCTTCATCAAGATCACCTGCTCCTGTTTCAATCCCCTCTACTAAGTAGTGAGTGTAAACAGATAGTTCTGCTCCTTGCTGCTCAAAAGAATACTCGGTCGAACTAGAGGATGTAAGAACTACTCGTCCTTCTGCTCCCAATTGTCCCTGCAAGTCTATCGACGAACTATCATCTTTTGCAGAAAGGGCTGGGTCGAAGGCTCCGCTAAAACAGCAGTCGAGTATTATAACCTGCCGTTTGGCACGACAACGCCTCATGATGTCATGGATAAAGCTAGCAGGTACGGCGGTTGATCTAATGAGTTCTCCTTTTAAAGTTTTCCTTGTTGCACGAGTTGCAAAATACAAGCTACCGTTGTCATCTTTGATGCCATGCCCAGAAAAGTATAGAAGTAGCAGATCTTCTCTGGTGCGTTCTGTGAACAGTGCTTCTATCTTATACTGCATTGTCTGAGGGTCAGGATTTATCAAACTTTGGAGTTCATTAAATCCACCCATATCAGGATCTTGTAGAACCCGTCGCAATGCTTCAATATCTTTCGCAGCGGCTGGAAGTGGAGCCAGCCCTACTTCGTATTCACTAACTCCAATTAGCAATGCTATCTTTGCCATTGTTTTGTCCCTATGCCTTCATGAGAAGGAAATCACAATTGACAGGTTACGAGTTTTTGCTATACCTAAAGGAAAGTTTTGGCACCCGAGGCTGAACACTAATAGACAACCTTTGAACTACCGTCTTACTGATAACTTTGTAGTTTAACTAGTAGTCTAACTATATGTTATGGTGCATACTGCCGTCTAACACACTTCATTTCGTATCATTTACCACACAGGATTTAACACACTTTATTTCGTATCGTTCGCCATACAGTGCCTCATAACATATCAATAATCTGGGGAGAGTACCACAAGCGGGGTTTTGTACTGTAAGAAAAGGTGTTTTACTGCATTTTGATATGATTGAACCGCACAACCTTAAGTAGCTGGTCTTAGGCATATGAGCATGAAAACGGAAAAGTTTTATGTTTAGTCTTGAATCGTGGCGATCGCGGTGTGGGAAGTCCACTTGACCTTTGATGAGTTAACCAACCAATCCAAAATTCTCTAAGAATGCCATCATAGTGATGGAGTAACAATTGGAGACAAGACAACGGTTTACGCACGCCCTTTAGCACGCTTAATTGAGCAACTGCAACGCTTACCTGGAGTTGGTCCAAAAACTGCTCAACGCCTAGCCTTGCACATTTTAAAGCGACCAGAAGCAGAAGTTGAGGCTCTGGCGCAAGCCCTCATTGAAGCAAAAAAACAGATAGGCTTGTGTAAAGAGTGCTTTCACCTATCTGCTGAACCAGTTTGTGAAATCTGCCGCAACTTAAACCGCGATAACACGGCTCTCTGTGTCGTGGCGGATTCTCGTGATGTGATTGCCTTGGAAAAAACTCGCGAGTTTAAGGGCAAGTATCATGTCTTAGGTGGGGTGATTTCCCCTATAGATGGAATTGGTCCAGAACAGTTAACAGTTCAGGCTTTGGTACGGAGGGTGAGTCAGCAAAAGCCAGAAGAAGTGATTTTGGCAATTAGTCCAAGTGTGGAAGGTGAGACAACAACACTTTACGTCGGTCAACTCCTTAAACCTTTTACTAAAGTGACGCGGATTGCTTTTGGTTTACCTGTGGGTGGGGATTTAGAGTACGCTGATGAGGTCACTTTGGCAAGAGCTTTGGAAGGTCGCCGAGAGTTAGATTAGCGAAATTTATCATCCCTCAAGACACAGGCGTTATGCTGCTTTTCGTCTTGTGGGTATATAACTCAAGGCGGTTAAAACTTACCACAACTATTGATAATATTCATAAGATGATAAAAAAATATTATATTAGGAAGAATGTCAACTGCTTTAATTACTGGTGCCTCTAGTGGGATTGGCAAAGCCTTTGCAGAGGAACTAGCGACACGCAATACAAATCTTGTTTTAGTTGCTCGTTCAGAAGAAAAACTGAACAAAATTGCTAAACAATTACAAGAAAAACATAATATTCACATAGATATTCTTGTTAAAGATCTAACAGAAACTGGCGCGACTGATGCTGTTTTTGATGCTATAAAAGCAAAAGGATTAACAATTGATTTATTAATCAACAATGCTGGTTTTGCCCACTATGGCGACTTTGCTGAAAGTGATGGAGAACGGCAAGTCAAAATGGTACAGTTAAATATTCTTGCACTGGTAGATTTAACTCATAAATTTTTGCCAGGAATGCGCCAACGTCGTTCTGGAAACATTATTAATGTCTCTTCCCTGACCGCATTTCAACCGATGCCATATATTTCTGTGTATGGTGCCAGCAAAGCGTTTATTGTCAGTTTTAGTCAGGCACTTTGGGCAGAAAATCGTCACTATGGTGTGCGTGTTCTCGTGACTTGTCCAGGACCAGTTGAGACAAACTTCTTTACAGAAGCGAATTTTCCGCCAGCACTTGCAGCCAGAACAAATAAAATATCGACTTCAGAACAAGTGGTACGCGAATCTTTAAAAGCTTTGGAAAGGGGAGATTCTATAGTTGTGATTGGTGGTCTTAGAACTCACTTAATCACCAAGTTATCTCCGTTTGTACCGCGCAAAACCCTGCTGAGTATTTTGGAAAAACAGTTTAAGGCAAAGGCTTTGTAGAGATATTTTTTAAACATTTATTAAAACATTTATCAAGCTTCTACATATACCTTGTCAACTGCACACGGTAGCGCTCTTTTTTGGTAACGGCGATTTCCCCAACTTCTAAACGTCCCTTACCGCGAATGGCAATTAAGTCACCTGTTTTCACTTGAGAACTGGCTTGAGTGATTTCCTTCCAGTTAACGCGAACATCTCCGCCGTCAATTAACTCAACCATTTTGCTGCGAGACATTCCAAAACCAGCAGATGCGATCGCATCTAACCGCAAGGAAGCTTCTACGGTTGCTAATTCTTTTTTCTTGGGTTCGCGTACCTTTAACTCGCTCAAATCAATGCGCTGGGTTTTCACCGGAACCGATCGCACCTGCTTGAGATTCATCTCTAAAAATTCTGCCAACTCTGGCACAACAATTGCCTGTGCTCCCCGTTCACCCAGTACGATAACGTCCCCCGTCTTTTCGCGCACAACACCAGTTCCTAGCATTGCACCTAAAAAGTCACGGTGAGTGGCGGTATCAAAGAGGAAATTTCCAGCTATGTCTAAGGCGATGACGGCGACTTGAGATTGATCTAGAGGAAGTTCGGAACGGGCGATCGCGATTCTTCTGCGTTCAGCTTGGGGATACCCACCCCACGCCACCAATTGCACCTCCGTCAGACGGCTGAATACTTGCTGAATTTCTACCAACTCCGGTGGGGACAGAAAATCTGTCAAAACGACTTCCCAAGTTTTAATTGCTTGTTCAGCCTGGTCAATAACACGAGCGATACTATCTCGATTTTCAACACCTTTTAAAAGTTCTTCCCGTGGCAGCATTCTAATTATGATTTAAAAAATGATTTAAAAAGTGTGAGTTGTTTAGTTATTGGTAGTTCCTGGAACCACTTCCCACTACCTACCAGCTACTAACTAAAGACTAACGAATAGTTGTGTCAGCGTAACCTTGAATATTTTCAGGCTCAAACTGACGTAAGACGCGGGTTGCTTGGCGGGTGAGATTTTCAGCACCTTGAACCACAACCAAGTACTTACCAGCATTTAAGCGGTTGCGGTATGGTAAAGCATCACCGCTCCCAACGACTAAACCAACTCCACCACCAGCAAATACACTACCCATCGCACCAGCAACAGCACCTAAGAGTCCTCCAATGATGTGATTTCCAATTTCACCTGCCCAAGCAAAGGTGTCTAACCCAGTGAGGACGCTGAAAGTGGTACCTGCAAAAAATCCAAACGGTACTAGCCAAAACGCCATGAAACGAGTCTGCTTCTTTGCTTGTTCATTGGGGTCTATTAAGCCAAACTCATCAGCAGTTTTGTAACCTTTCCCTAATATTGTAGCTTCTATGCCTTCTTTCTCTAAGGCTAGGTAAGCAGCTTCTGCTTTGATGCGGTCTGGTAAAACAGCAACAAGATAGTTCATCGATTTGAAACTGAGATTTGATAAGGGTGACGCTCTATAAAGGTTAGATCAGGTTAGATCAAAGATGTGCTCAAATTCAGATTATCAGCAAAAAGCCAATAGCGTTTGTTTGCCTTCACATCTTTGTTTTTTCATTTCTTATTTGTTAATAAATAAGGATGAGGGCTGATTTTATTGAGCTAAACATAAGGGATAGGTAGAACCTTATGAGAAGTTTTATGTTTCAGGACATTACTGTACTAAGTCAAGAGGTTCGCAAAAATTATTCACACCTTTCTTTAAGATGTACATTAAAACTGGCATTGCTAAACTGTTAGGAAACATAGGCATTGTTTTCAGATTTTCTATCATCGCTTTAACTGAGCCGTTGAGCAAATCTTCCCGAAATTCTTGTTGACAAATGACGACACGCCATTTTCGGGCTAAAGCATCCAACCACTCTGAATTTGCTATTTCTGGTTCTTGTCCTGCCCGAATAGCTAAAGTCATTGCTGCATCTTCTAGATCTCCCTCACATTCCTCAATAATGTCGAGTGCTTCCATAGACGTGAAGTCATCTGCAACTTGAGAGCGAAACAGTGCAATTTCTTTTGCCGTAACTTGCGTCATTAGATTGTGTTCTATCCAGCCTTTGAAGGTTTCCTTTATGCTAGGATATTCCAGTTTTGATTGATAAAATCAACGATCTACCAAAAGGTATATAAGTAGATCGTAAGATAGTGTATTTTTCTTTTACAAGAGTTGTTCTGAGGATGGGTTCAACCAGCAAACAAATTTTTAAGACTCACAATAGTAAAAAAAACTGTACTCTGCAATACCATAGGGAAAAAGCAGAGCACAATCTAAGAACTCATGACTGATGACTATTGAGTCACTGAGCTTGCTGATCTAGAGGTGATCGCCCTTTGTAAATTAGCCAAAGCACGATTGTAATTCAAAATGGCTTGGATTCGTTGACCCTCAGATCTTGTCAAGTCGTTTTCTGCGTCAATGACTTCAGTTTGAGTCCCTACACCTGCTTGGAATCGCAAACGCGCCAAACGTAGGGCCTCTCTAGACTGTTCAACAGCAGCATTAGCAGTTTGAACATTCTCCAAATTAGATTGCAATTGAGAATAAGCTTGTTCTACATCAAAGCGGACTTGATTACGCTGATTAGCAAACTGACTTTCAGCAATCCGAATTTGAGTTCTTTGTTGATCTGCTTGAGCTCTTGCCGCTCCTCCATCAAATAAAGTCAGGTTGGCTCTGACTCCTAACGAATAGGTGTCGCTAAAGTTGGTGTTATCATCAAACTCATCTTGCAACTGGTAGCTTGCCACCAAGCTTACTTGAGGACCGAGTTGCGCAAGTGCCTGCCGTCGCCGTTGCTCGGCAATATTGCGTTGTATCAGTTGCTGTTGCAGTTCTGGACGGTTTTGAAAAGCGAGCACAATAGTTTGTTCGAGGGGAATATTCCACAAACCTGCCAATCTGACTGGATCTGCCGTAGTAACATTAATAGACTGCGGCAAATTCAAAAGTTGCGCTAATTGACGACGAGAAATTTGCTGCTGTGAGATGGCATTCGTGAGCTGTTGTTGAGAATTTGCTAAATTTACCTGAGCACGCAGAACATCGAATCGAGTACTAACACCAGCTCTTTCTAAAGCTTGTGCATCGCGCAAACTAGCTTGGGCATTTGTTACGGAAGACTGCGCAATACGTACTTCCTCATCTGCTTGTTGCAGGTTGTAGTATTGAGTGGTGACGTTCAAGCGGATGACCTCAGATTGACGCTCAACATCCAATTCATCCGAACGTAGCTGTTCCTCAACCTCTCGGATACGGGCTGATGTTTGCCCAGAGGTATAGAGACTATACTCCAACTGCGCAGTGCCACTGAAATTGGTCGTAGAGGCTCGATTTTGAGATGTTACGCCAAGTGCCCGAGCAAGGTCCGATTGTTCAGTTTGTTCATTTCCAACCGGTCCACTACGAGTGACATTAGCGCTGAGACTGGCATTAGGTAATAAAGCAGCTTGCTGCTGCCGTACGGCAGCCCGACTGCGTTCTACAGTCAGTAGTGCTACTTGCAAATCCTGATTGTTTCGCCGTGCTATCTCCAGAGCTTGTGCTAAAGTAATCGGCTGAGTTCCCTGAATCCTCACTTCCTCCGGTTTGGTGGGAAACTGTAGAGGATTTGGGTTGGCATTGAGGTAATCAGGAGTTTGCACAGAACCTGCTGGTGCAGGTGTCGCTGGCGCAGGTGTCGCTGGCGCAGGTGTCGCTGGCGCAGGGGTGGAGGAACCTGCTTGAGCTATCTGGTTTCTTCTTGTAACATTTTTTGTAACATTTTGTTGCGAGCAAATAGATGATCTCAGAAGTAGAGAGGCAGAATGACGAACCTTCGCTTTCTGTTGTTGCTGTGGGCACAACTCTACCTGCTCCAAAAGTCTCGCTGCTTCTAATGTCCTGCTTACTGGAGTTTCTGATACTTTTACTGATTGAGAATCAGACTTTCTCTTCTGTGTAACAGGCTTCCTAGAAGGAGGCAGAGTTTTTTGTTGGACAGAGGAAGCGGCGCTAAAGGTGTGATAATTATTAGTGATTGTATTTTGTGGTTCCTGTGCAGCAATTGTTGGGTAATTCTGTTTTTGTGCGCTAGCAGCAGAACGAATCTTAGTGATCAACTGGGTTTGCTTTAAGGTAGGTTTCAAGCTGATAAGCACATTTTGAACCTTTCCTGGAATTTTTCCTATGGGCACACCAGTTTTTCCAGTCAGTACGACCCCAACACTGTTATCACTGGCAGACTTTAAACCAGATGCCATACCACTAACAGCAGGTAGCACTGGGGCTAGAAAACTGTTGCTCGTAGCAGGAGCCAATTGCTTGTCGATATCGAGTGTAGCCGAGGTTCTCTCGTAGGTGGAAGTCAAAGCACTGGAATAGGCAAAAAGCCTTACTCCAGTTACTTTCACAGTCTCAGCCCAAGCAGGCTGAGTTGTTAATACTGCTACTGTTACACCAGGTAAGAAGCTACTGAATATTTGCTGTCCTTTCACCGCATCCCCTCACACGAAAATTAAGCGGCAGAAACTGTTTTCTCATCAGAGAATATATCACGATGCCAGGTTTAGGAATCGGAACTCTGTTTGTCTTGAAATCCTTTGACAATGCGAGACAGTTCCGCCTTCTCATCGATAGTAACGCGGGTAGGAGCACCACTGACAATCCGTTCGTAGTTGCGGAAAGAATCTTTAATTTCAGGACCATCGGCTGTAATATTGTATTCGCGGATACCTTTTTCATGCCATGAACCACGCATCTTAAATACGTTGATTGCCCGCGCCATTTCTCCACGAATTTCTACATACTGTAACATCAAGATTGTGTCAGTAATCGTAGAAATATGGGAGTCTGTAATTGAATGCGACCCCATAAACTGGTCAGTTGTATTGGTAAAAAAGCCTGTTATTTCTTCTTGCTTAGCGTAGCCCGTAACACCAATAACAAATTGCCGGAATGAATTATTACTAACTCCTCTTGCTAATGCCGACAGAGAGTCAATAGCAATACGAGATGGTTTAAATTCCGCAATTTCTGACTTAATAATTTGTAGGTGATCTTCCAAACCAGTTGATTCTGGATATGTACAAAGTATTTTTAGCAAACCTTGACGTTCTAAATTTTCAAAATCAATTCCCCATGAGGAAGCATTGCGAGATAGTTGAGCACGTGATTCTTCATAGGCAAATAATATTGCTCGTTCACCTTGGATACAACCATTTTGTATAAACTTGCTAACCAAGAGTGTCTTCCCAGTACCAGTTGCTCCTGTTGCTAAAATAATTGAGTCTTTGAAGAAACCACCACCGCACATTTCATCTAAGGTTTTCACCCCAGAAGATACCCTTACGTTTGAAGACCGTTGAGTTAAGCGCATTGCTCCCAATGGGAAAATGTTAATTCCTGCATTGGTAATTGTAAAAGGATATTCACCCTTCATATGTGTTGTACCACGCAGTTTGAGTATTTCAATTGTGCGGCGACGACGTTCGCCTTCTAAAACATTACGCACTATCGCTACATTATCAGAAACAAATTCTTCTACTCCAAAACAGGCAACAGGTCCGTATTCTTCCGTGCGTTCTGTGGTTATGATGGTGGTGACGCTAAGTTGTTTGAGACGCGCTACAAGACGAAATATTTCTCGACGCACCACTCCCATAGCTTCATACTGTTGGAACACTGCTGTGACTGAGTCGATAGAAACTCGTTTGGCTTTATACTTGCGAATCGCATATTGTAGCCGCTCAATCAGCGCAGACAGATCAAAGTTACCAACAACATCTTGTCCTTCTGGATCGGGAGAGGCATCTAGTATAAATAACTTTCCTTCATCGATAAGATGCTGTAAATTCCACCCAAAAATATAGGCATTTTTAATAATATCGCTAGGAGATTCTTCAAATGTAACAAATACTCCTGGCTCATCAAAGTAGGTAATACCGTTATAAAGAAATTGAAGAGAAAATAAAGTTTTACCAGTCCCAGAGGTACCACTCACTAAGGTCGTTCTTCCTACAGGTAATCCCCCGTGACTAATGTCGTCAAAGCCTTCGATCATCGTGCGAATTTTTTCTACACCTTCAAGTGTCGGTGTTATGTTTTGCCCTAAATTTTCTTTCTCACTCATTGTTGACGCTTAGAAATCGGGATGAAACCCAGTTATTTTAATTAATAAAGTATGTCGTCAGTATTTTTTGTTTATAAGGTCTACTCTTGTTCAAATTCTTCTTGTTCGTCTTCACTTAGTTCTTCATAAAGCAAATCTAATCCAATTAACACTCTTTCTCTATCTGATAAGTCCCCAATAATTTTCCGAACTGGTGGTGGCAAAATTTTAGATAAGGTCGGCGTGGCTAGTATCTTATCTTCTTCTGCTAGTTGTGGGTTTTGCAATACATCGATAACTTTCAAAGTATAAACGCCTTGAAACTCTTGTTCTAGAATGTTTCTGAGCGTTTTTAATGCCCGTACTGAATTTGTGGTGTTCCCCGCCACGTAAAGCTTGAGAACATAGGTTTTTCTGAGTTTATTCATAGAGGTACAGGCTACCAGGAAAAACAAAATAACAGGATGCGATGTGATCTGCTTCCTGAATGCATACGGAGTCACTTCTACACAGCAAGGGCTGCTGAACTTTGATTGAGTTATCCTATTTAGGAATTGAACAACGATAAAGTTCACATAAGTGAGCTAGTATATCAATCAATGTCAGACGGTAATCAAGTAATGCTTCATCGCTTCGTCCTTCTAATTTTAGCTGTTTGGAAAATTCCTCAATGAGTTCCATGTGAATTTCTATGATTTGGGGCACAGGAATATTAGCATAAAATACCGCATTGATGAATTTATCAATTTTTTCTTTCAGTGTTTTGTCTGTAGTCGTAAAGTAATATAGGAGAATTTGGCGGTAGTCTGATTTGAGTTGTTGCAACAATGCCTGTTTGTCGGCTCTCGTCATTTGTTAGAGAAACTGGTGGAATTCTGGCTTGTGGTATTTGATAGCATAGGAACAATTAAAGTTTAATATTTTATTTATATTTTTGTAGTAGCACCTGAAAGGATACTGCATCTAGGAGCTTTTGATGACGGCGACAAAAAAGAGGTACAGCTAAGCAATAGCAGCGTCCATGGCATCACTCGTCAACCTAAAAAACTTTGTTTAATTTTTAAGTCAGATTGAGTCGTCCAAAATCGTTTAGAATTTGGCTGAAAAAGCATTCTGGGTAATGACATTTCTTTTGATACATCTGGTTGCTCACCCTACCAAAACTGCTCTAGGTTATAACCTAGGTAACAGTTCCACGCTCCAAACTAGGTGCAAAGCAAATTCGCGAGCTTACCCAAAGAACTTTCTCTTGGTCAACAGATAGCCCTGGATAATTAACAACCTGTTACCACCATAGAGCTATAAAACTTAGTAAGTCGTTGAGGAGGAGCTGATTTCTAGAAATGGGACCTTCCGTAGGACGCCTGAAACAGATGTGGCTCTTCAAAGAAAGTGGTGTTGCTTAGATGAGGGTGGTTGTTTGCCACCGTAACTAAGTGCCCTCACTGTAGTAGCTAGTTCATGATTCGTAAATTCATATCTATCTAAATACAGATTCCCCCACCTCGCTCCTCAATAAGATACTTAAACGAAGTTAAACGATTGTCGCATTCTAAATCATTATAATTCCTAAAGGTTCTATAGCGAATCTTTGGAGCCATAATTGTTGTAGCTGCCGCTATCGATTATGAGTTTCCACACCAAAAATACTGGTATAGAAAAATACTGGGAAAGAAGCTCTTTGTCTCTAAGGCGTTCAATTTATGACAAGAATGCTAGACTCAATCTTCTTAGAGGATACAGCTTCATACGCAAACACCCAAGGCTTCTTTGGCAATTAGCTGGTGGTGCCGGAAGCATAACCCCTTAGAAGAGTGACCTCATTGCCATATGTCAATGCTACAGTATCCGCTTTACGAATTTATAGCAACAGTGCCTAGCTGCGTAGAAACAGCTACTCTGGCAGTTGTGCTGAAGATGTTTCAACAAGAGCAGTGCGATGGCACAAGAGTGCCTGGCATAGGCGATCGCCTAGCAGTGTTGGATAAGCAAAAATCCTTGTTAGGACTGATTTACTCTGCCAGCTTAATACAAAAATTACTGACAGCAGATCAAGGCGAAGGTCGTTCTAAGTGTTTAGACTTACAGCAACCCCTCTCAACACTGGGTCAAGGCTTCATTGAACCTATACAGACAATACCAGCTTCTTGTTGTGTGGAGCAATTTAGCTCGTTTCTAAGTTCTCAGCAGATTCCAGCGAACAGGAATTTCGATTGGGCTGTGATTGACTCAGATGGCAAATTTTTAGGGCTTTTGGATAGCTCCCGCCTGTTGCAATGCTTAGCCAAGCAAAAATTGGACAGTGAGACTTATAAGGGAACTAGCCGCACAAACTTAAAGAAAACTGTTCAAAGGTCCGCTGCTGAAACTCTCAGTCATTACAGCGAATCTGCTGGAGTCAGAGATGCTACTGTTAGAACTCACCCACGCAACCAAAAACGAGAATGTAAGCCACTGGTGCAGTTATTAGAACGACTGCCTTGGCCCTTGATGTTACAAACAGGCAATGGCGAAGTTGTGACACAAAATCCGGCTTGGTGGCAGCAATTGGGAGCATTGAAAGATCCAGAAGGAGTCAGGCGACAGGTAGAAGCAATTTTAAGAAATGCCCCATCCAAAAAATTACAATACGCTACTCAAACATCTGCCAAAGGAATAAATTTTGGCAGCGCTCATGAGAATAATTTTGAAGAAAATTCTTTGTCAGTGATGAGCGAAGTCATGCCTCAAAAAGGTGTCTCACCTCGCTCAACAGTGGCGCCAGATCCTAGCACTCATGACCTTCAAGAACAGCCATTCGTGGAAAGCCCTGCATCAAATCGCTGCTTTTTAGATAGTCAACTGGGGACTTGTACCTGTGTTGTAGAAGTGCAAAGTGGTCAGGAGCGCGTTTGGCAGTTTGCCAAAATACCTTTAGACAGCCCTGAATTAAAAGTTATCAATACTGATTCAACGACACCTCTTGCCACTCAAGACTCAGCACTCAGTACTGAGTTGTGGCTGATGTTAGCGACCGACGTAACTGAGCAGCAGCAGCTTTGTAAAGAACTAGCAGCAAAAAACGCTGATCTCATTCAATTGAATCGATTAAAAGATGAGTTTTTAGCTTGTATTAGTCATGAACTTAAAACTCCTCTGACTGCTGTTTTAGGATTATCGCGGTTGCTAGTAGATCAGCAGTTGGGAGAACTCAACGAGCGTCAAGCCCGTTATGCAGGACTGATTCATCAAAGTGGACGCCACCTGATGAGTGTGGTCAATGATATTTTGGATTTGACCCGCATGGAAACGGGACAAATGGAGCTCACGCTTACCAATGTCAAAATTCAGACCGTGTGTGAGCGTGCCGTATCTGAAGCAAAGGCGATTCATACCCAAAGTAGCAAAGCTTCATTAAGTTCTCAAGCTCAAAATACGCCTGCACAGGAACATCAATTCACCATTTCCATAGAATCAGGCTTAGACCAAATTGTGGCGGATGAGTTACGGTTGCGCCAAATGCTGGTACACCTGCTTTCTAATGCCTTTAAGTTTACTGAAACAGTTGGTGAAATTGGGCTGTGGGTCAGTCATTGGGAAGGTTGGATTGCTTTTACAGTTTGGGATACAGGCATTGGTATTCCTGAACACCAACAACATTTAATCTTTCAGAAATTCCAACAACTGGAAAATCCCCTGACTCGCCAGCATGAAGGAACAGGTCTGGGGCTTGTATTAACCAGAGCTTTGGCCCGTCTCCACGGTGGTGATGTCAGCTTCTTATCTCGAGAGGGCAAGGGTAGCCAGTTTACACTCCTCCTTCCCCCTAGTCCTCCTAAAGAGGTGGGGAGATTGACAGATGAGGAAATAGATAGAAGCTCTTCGCCCCGTCACACCAAGCATACTCTTCGAGAAGCTACCCTCGGAGGCTCTACCGGAAGCCCTTCTGCTGACGCAGACGCGACCCGAATGGGTTCTCGCAGAAAACCCCTGCCCTTAACGCAGTCACCTGTGGAGGAATCAGCACTGTTCGCGCAGCGTCTCCCCCAAGAGAAGACGGGTTTTTCCTCGCAGGTGACTGGCGTTGGAAAACCTCCTGCAAAGCAGCCTCATCGCCCTCCGGTTGTCTACGCCTCATCACCACATCAATCCCTCAATTCTTCAACCCATCACCCGACTTCTTCTAAATCGCTAGTGTTGGTTGTGGAGGCAGTTGCTCGATATATTGAGGATCTGACCGAACAACTGACAGGTTTAGGATATCGGGTGGTGATTGCTCGCTCAGGATGTGAAGCAGTGGAAAAAGCACGGCGCTTGCAACCCAAAGCTATCTTCCTGAATCCTTTGCTTCCCTTGCTGTCAGGTTGGGATGTACTGACCTTACTCAAGTCTGATGTCGCAACTCGTAACATCCCCGTCCTTGTGACAGCAACGGGAGCGGAAAAAGAGCAAGCCTTTACCAACCGAGCAGATGGTTTCTTGAGCTTACCCGTACAGCATCAGATTTTGGGACCTCTGATAGAAAGTCTATGCGCTGCACCAGAAGCAAAGCAGCAAAAGTCAAATGATGAAGAGGTCCCCAGTACCAACACACCTCTGAAAATTTTGCGATTGGTCAATCCTGAGTGTGAATCTTTGACATCGCACCCTTTGCTTCAACAGCACCGAGTCATAGAAGTGGATAACCTAGATCAGGCAGAACTGCTGGCTCGCGTTTGGCAATTTGATGTTGTTTTGCTGGATACAGAAATGCCAGCAGCGGAAGCTTTACTACAACAACTCAGTCAGCACCCCCGTTTGGCAAATTTACCGCTTGTGACTTGTAATGTATCAACGACACAAACGGCTTCTCAGATGGCTGGGCTTTCTGTGTTTCCTTGCCTGACGCCATTAGGTACAGATAAGTGTGATGGTGCTGGGAAAACAGATGCTTTATTGTCAGTCTTGCAAATTGCATCTGGTGCGTGCTGCCCACCCAGCATTTTAGTGGTGGATTTAGCGATACTACCGGATTTACCAGAGGCAAAACACAAGCAAGTGAGGAGTTATCAAACAGAAAAAAACTCCTCATTGAGTAACCCCAGGTCCATTGCTGGGGAGAATGCTCCGTCTCCCTTGGCTATTTCTCGTGGCTCTGAATGGTTCCAAGCTTTGATTCAGTATCTGCAAACAGCTGGGTTCAAAGCATCTATGAGTCGATCCTGGGCAGAATTGCTGCAGCAAATTCGCCATCAAAGTGTTGACCTGATGCTCGTTTGCTTGGGAGAGTCTACCATACAAAAAGAGGTGTACTTAGCCCTCAAAGCGTTGGGACAGTTGCCTTTTAACTTACCACCAGTTTTGCTTCTTGACCAACGATTAAATCTCAATGAGGTTAAAGATAGGCAACCTGATGTTCTCCAAGAGAACACAGATGCATTAGAGTCGATAGAAACTGTGGTGAACACCATTGCCTCCCAAATATTACCTCGCTCCATATCAATGGAGGACTTACTCAACGAGATTAATACAGCTTTGAAAGGTATGAGTTAATTGTTAGTTTTTGCTTGGTTAGTTTTTGCTCGTCAAAAAGAACGACTCACCACTACCAAGTCCTGACTAAACTAGTCCTGACTAAACTAATTTTTAAAAGGAACTCGAATCAATTGATAAGCCCCGCTCTTACCTAAATTTTCGTAATCGGTTGGTTTTAACCCCATTTCCGGAAACTTTTGCTGCTGAGCAAGAACCAGCACTGAGGGGGGCTGTGCTGTCTTTTTAGCTTTTGTTTGAATATACTGTGCAGCAGTCGAAGACATTTTTATATAATTCACCTGACGATGAGTATAAAAAACGACAGTCGGTTTTTTGAAGCCTACCATGACCAATTCTTCACTGGGTCGTTGTGCTTGTACTGCGATCGCAGACAATTCTCTTAAAGGAAGCTGACGTTGTTGATCCATCAAAAATAAACAAGGTGTAAGAACAAAAACCAAAAACGCCGCAAACCCCAACACATTCACAATTAATACAGGCTGGTAACGACGACGTATCAGTAAACCTGCCACTAAGACAGCACAAAGGAGCCAAATCACACCTCCTATTGCTGGTAAACCTGACTGTTGAAGCAACTGACGGAAGTCGGGTGCAGCTGGATCAATACCTATTAACTGGGGAACGTAAAACAGCGCCACTGCTAGTGCTGATAAAAATACGACATTCACCCAACCTGTCCAGAGGAGGGGAGCGGAGGTTATTATCCCTCGGCTTGCCTGTTTGTCTTCTTCCCGTTTCCTTCCCTTCAACAAGTCACCCCACAGCAGTGCTACCAAAATTGCTGCTGCTGGCATTAAAGGCAACACGTAGCTAGGGAGTTTGGTGACAGCGATGGTGAAAAAGCCAAAAATACCAATAAACCAGAAAAAGGCGAATAAACCAAGTTGGCTAGAGCGCTCTTGCGATCGCCAATAACTTCGCTGCCAAAATTTGAGCCTTGCCATTGCTAAAGGCAAGTACACAGAGTATGGTGCAAAGCCCAGCACCACAACTAGAAAGTAAAAATACCAAGGAGCTGAGTGTTTATTAACCACACTTGTAAAACGTTCAACATTGTGGTAGCCAAAAAACGAGTTAATATAATTTTCCCCATTGCGCCAAATAACCAACACATACCAAGGAACTGATAAGCATAGGGTAATAAGCAAACCCGTGAGGGGACGCATTTCCCGCAAAATTTCTTTTGCGTTTCCTAAGTAAAGCAAAAATATGCCGATAATCAGACCAGGTAAGACAATTCCCACTGGTCCTTTTGTTAAAATCGCACCAGCAATGAGTACATAGAAAGCCATGTACCACGGCGCTTTCACTTCGGATTTTTGGGGTTGGGCATACCCAAGAAAAAAGCATAACAAGGCTGAGTCCATGCACCCAACAAGCAGCATATCCGAAACACCCGTTCTCCCCCAGACAATGATTTCTGGGCTCAACGCCATGACAGCGGCTCCTAAAGCAGCTGTTAACCAGCGTCGAGTCGGGCGAATCATCTGCTCTAGGTCATCTTGTCTTGCCAAATGCCACTGAATAGTGTACAATAACAAGCTCATTAGCCCGAATGCAGCCAGCGCCGAAGGCAAACGTACCGCCCATTCATTGACTCCAAGGATTGAGTAGGCGATCGCCTGACACCAGTAAATTAAAGCAGGTTTATCAAAACGAGTTTCGCCATTGAAGAACGGGGTGATCCAATCACCTGTGACAAACATTTGGCGGGAGGCTTCAGCAAAAAGTGGCTCTGTCTCATCAATCAAGCCAATACTGCCTAAATGCCAAAAGAAGGCAGCCCCACCAATCAAAATTAACAATAGTATCGATAGAGCCACAGCGAGGGCTGGACGCTTGCCTATATAGTCATTAGTCATTCGTGATTAGTCACAAGTCAATAGTCCAAATGCTAAAGTGACATCATCCCAGCGCTAACCCTGCGGGTATAGCGGGGGCTTCCCAACCTCGCGATCAGGTATTCCTGCCCCACGCCACTTATCTAGGTCATAGACCCCCGACAGACCGACTTGACAGGCGCTTTCGTTTCGCCAGAGTCCCTGGCTACTTACTTGTTCTAGTCCACGATGCAAAATCATCTCTGCCGCTGCATGGTCACGATGAGTCCGATACCCACACTCAGGACAATGATGCTCTCTGATTTCCAGCTCCTTGCTGACGGTGGCAAGGCAGTGAGGGCAAATTTGGCTAGTGCCGTTAGGGTTAACCTTGGCGAAGTACACCCCCCGTTTCCAGCACACCCATTCGGTCAGTGAGAGGAACTGTCCAAAAGCAGCATCTACGCAATCTTTACACAGCATTCCTCTGGTCAAACCTTTGGTATTGAGGCCTTCTGCAAAAATGGTTTGTGCTTGGTCGCAAAGCTTATGCGCTGTTTTCAGGTGAAAGTCTTTGCGACGGTTAGCAATCCGATGGTGCATTCTTGCAACTTCAATTTGCGCTTTCTCCCAATTGTTAGAACCCTTCTGTTTTCTGGCCGCTCTGCGTTGCAGCAATTTCAGCTTGCGTTGCACGAAAGTGAAAAACTTAGGACGTTGTTGGAAGCTGCCATCCGAAGCAGTCAAGAATCGCTCCAAACCAAGGTCAATTCCAATGGCACGACCATGAACCGGAGTATCGGGAACCAACACATCCGACTCAATTGTGATTACCACGTACCATTGAGTCCCCCTCACCTTGGACAGAACCCGCACTTGCTTCACCTTGAATCCGTCAGGTATGGGGCGATGCAGATTAATAGGCATCTCACCAATTTTCGGCAACTTGATGTTGAAATCGTTGATGGGATTGTCCTTGAACTGAGGAAACACAAAAGATTTGAATTGACCAAACTTTTTGAACCGTGGGAACCCATATCCCCGTTTTTGAAAAACTTCCCAGGTATCATGCAGTCTACGAATCGTAGTTTGCAAAACCTGAGAATGCACCTTACCCAAGTGCGGGAAGTCCTTCTTCGCTTTGGGAAGATTGTTTTGCTGGCGATGATAGGACGGGAAGGATTGATTGGCAGGAATAATGTATTCCTTCTCCAGCGAACACCGCTCCACTGGACACTTACGCGAAGCAATCCAGTCTTTGAGTTCGCGCAAAGCATAGTTATATACGCCTCTGCACGTCTCAAGCCATTCGAGCAGTTCAGTTTGCTGATGGCTATCTGGATAGATTCGGTAGGTATAGTTCATTGTCAGCATGGCTATAGTTTACCGCAAGCTAGTGTCTGTGGTAAATGCTTGTCTGCTTCCCATTGAGGCAAATTGACAAGCGTGAGGAGTCCATGTATCTCGACCTTGATGCTTTCCTTCCCTTCGGGACGCACTCGCGTTCGGAACGCTCTGCGAAGGCAAACAGCGCAAGACTGATAGCTCCCCAAACCCCTCAATAGTTAATCAAGATGACTTTGGCTCAATTTTTTGGTTCCAGGGTTTCAAAACCTGGGACTCATGACCACTGAATCAGGACTAAGGACTTAGGATGAGTTGCCATTCTTTGCTTTGGGAATTCCAACTTGGTGAAGATGTTTCGCCAACAACATATGGACCCCAGTAGCGACGAGAACCATCCTGTGCAAAGGCAACTAATATATCTCCTTTTTCCAGTTCTAAATTCCCATTAGGTAAAGCTAAAATCAGCCCCTTCTCACTACCTTCTTTGGGAGCAAAATCCCAATGTGCTGGGACGGCATCTTTCGTTTGTCCAGAGGAAGAGCCTTTCCCCAAAGAGCGCCGCGCCAGTAGAGCAAGGCGCACAGGTTGATTGGTTTGGTTGCTCATCCGTAAAGTTCCTTGATTGGCTGCTTTGCCACTTGAACCCTGATGATATGTCATAACCTTGTTGAGAACCTCCCCACTGCTGCTTTCTACTTGATCATTTTTTGCGGATCTTGAATTGGATACAGTGGAAATAGATGATGATGCCGCGCTCTGTTCTGGATGTGTCTGAGCAGGCAGTAGAGAAGATGTTTCTTGTTCTGTTGACTCAAAGGATACATTTATCTGACGGCATCCCATTGGTAGAAAAAGCAGTCCCGATGAAAAAACAACCAGAACAGCGTAACGATACACTGGCGGTTTCATAGTGATATGTTTTACTAATAATTATTTTTGAGTTGGGTAAGTAACAGCCTAGTTATGGTGTAGGCAATCTCAAGAAAGTTGCCCACCCAAGGCTCTCTGGGGACTAGTGCGTGAAATATAGCATGTATGGTTCTCTAAGCAAAACAGCAATGCTACTGCTTGCTGTCAAGAAAAGTATATATGTATATATATTGTATGGTTGTTGAAACCTAAGAGATACCCACAATACTATTTAAGCAAGCTTACGCTGTACGAGATATCCTCTATTTGACACTCCCACGGCTGTGTGAATATCGCGCTACGCGCTTATTCCCACTTAAAGCCGTGGGATTCTTGCTTCACAGGGAGATCCAAAACGCCCCAAGGATGCTCCATACAGGAGCCAGTGCGTTGGGCGGGCAACGCCCGACTTGCAGCACCTGGCGTCAACGTTTTAGATTACTTTACCCTCGGCAAGCGTACACCGACTGCCCGACGGCGTTTTAAAAAGAGATTTTACGAAACTCTTGCTACGACTCCCACGTTTGCACGAGATTTAGGATTTATACTACCAGGGTTCCGGATCAGGAGTTGTCCGCTTGACCTACTTCGTCTTTTTTATCTGCGCTTTCACGCTATAATTAGTATAGCAATAACATCTAAAGAGTAGCAATATGGGCGAAAAAAGATTAAAAAACATACCTATTCTTCACGATGAAATTAAACAAAGACGTACTATTGCTCTTACGGATACCGCTTATCAAGCTATTCGGGACGCTGCGAACGATGAAGGTGTTAGTTTATCTGAGTTTGTTGAGAAATGGGGACGGCAGCTAAAGCTGCAACGCATTCATCCATACGGCTAGAAGCCGTGGGCTTTCTGCTTTCAATGCTGTAAAAAAATTTTATCATTACTTGACTTTTCCTCCAAACAGGTGAATTGAGGAAAATTGCAGTTTCAAATCCAAAACTCATAACGTAAACTCTTTTCTCCCTTGCTCGGGTGCCCCCTTGCTTTTTTGGTCTATTCGGAAGACTGTTCATGCAAAATACACGTCTCAACAACCTCTTTAATGCGATTGCACTGCGCTTAAGGCTATGGTTTTTCAATCCTTGGCGGCGGTTGTCAGTTCTAATAATTAGCTTCTTGCTCGGCTTTTTTCTGGGAAGCGCGGTTGCCACTACGGCAGGACAAACTGCTGAGTGGGACGTTGTTGTCGCTGGGTTTTTAGTCGTGTTGGTAGAAGTTGCTAACAGATTATTTTATAGTCGTAGCATACGAGAACGACAAGCTCTGTGGGTAGAATCTCTTAATTTCCTCAAAGTTGGTCTGACTTATAGCCTGTTTCTAGAAGCGTTTAAGCTTGGTTCCTAATGACAAATGACAATGATTTTTGGCTCTCTTTGGCAAGACAATTTGCATCTTATCGCCAACAGTTGGGGCGTCCTTTCATACAAGGTATTTTAGGAGCACAAGGAACAGGCAAAACGACAATGTGTGGAATTCTGTGCTTGATTCTCAAACAGTTGGGATACCGCACCCTTAGTCTATCTCTGGATGATTTGTACAAAACATATGATGAGCGCTTGGCATTAAAACAGAAAGACCCGCGCTTGATTTGGCGTGGTCCACCAGGAACACACGATGTAGAACTGGGTTTAACTGTACTTAACCAGATTCGTGAATGCAAAAGCCCAGTCGCTGTACCCCGCTTTGATAAATCTCTGTATGCGGGTGCTGGCGATAGAATGGCTCCGGAAGTCGTAGAGAATGTGGATATTGTTTTATTTGAAGGTTGGTTTGTAGGGGTGCGACCTATTGATCCTGCTGCATTTGATACCGCGCCGCCCCCCATCTTCACAGTTGAGGATAGGGAGTTTGCCCGTGAGATAAATAACAAACTCAACGACTATCTACCACTGTGGGAGCTGTTGGATAGTTTAATTGTGCTACATCCTAAAGATTACCGTCTTTCCTTAGAGTGGCGTCAGCAGGCAGAAAGGCAAATGATTGCTGCTGGGAAGCCAGGGATGAGTGAACAAGAGGTAGAGCCATTTGTTCATTACTTTTGGCGTTCTCTACACCCGGAATTGTTCATAACTCCGTTGGTAAAGTCGCCTACATTCGTTGATTTAGTGATTGAGATCAATTACGATCACTCATTTGGTAAGGTCTACCGACCCAACCATATACCCAACGATATTTAGTTTATTTTGCCGCTGGCTTTTTATAGAAATGGAATGTATGCTTGGTTTCTGTATTCGGTGTTAAGTACTCAGCAGTGGACAAAGGCTGAAAGAAATAGGGATCGAATCTTTTCAAATTTTCACACTCTGTCGTTACAGGAAAAGGTGTATACTGAGGGACATTATTCCAACCAAAGACTAGAATACCTCCTTCACGGAGAGCTTGAAAGCATTGGTCAAATGACTCTTCAGTATCCTTCTTGGTATTAATTCCGTGTCCAAAGACGCCATTATGAATAATGACATCAAAATAATGACTTTGTATATGAAGCTCTAAGTTCTGAAGACTATCAACAATATGGTTTTTAGAACCATATCTTTTTTTCCATTCCTCAATTTCTATTGTCCAATATTCTTTATTTTTAAATAATTTCCTGTAAGGTTTAGTATACCAATCACACCCCACAAAAAGTATTTTTTGATATTCAGAATGGGAGATAAAGTAAGGAATAATTCTATCTTCCAATACCAGGCGATCAGGAGAATTGAGATACAAATCAAATCCGCGAAATCGACCTACTGAAAGTTGATAGAAGAAATACTTAATTCTACCAACAAGCTTGCGAACCAAGACAGACGGGTTCCATATCGCCTTTGCTTGTGCCATTCTCTTCAAATTTTATAAGGGTAGATACAAACTAGCGTAAAAAAGAATACATTCATCCAGTAGTCTGCAAAGAAATTATACTTTGATTTGTTTAAACATTGTTTAAGAAAAACCCAATTTTGAGAAAAAATGTGAAAAATCACTCAATAAAGGCACATGGAGGCGTAAGACTCTGCGCTTCTACAGTCTTAAATAAGTAGGATGAGTTCTTCTGGCAGATAACAAGCTAAGTACTAGCGAAAAACATAGATAAATGTTCTTGCTAACATATACCCTACTTCTTTAAGCACACATAGGTTTACAGTCAGTTTGTCTTACTAATCTCCCGATTGAATACGCTTGATTAATTCATAAAAAGGTTGCCAATTATCTTCCTGAGCAATTGGTTCCCAAATCGATTCAATGACTGGTCTTAGTATCACAGTCTTAGGATTGTAACGAGCTAGAGTTTGGGAAATAATATTGATTTGCTCAGGATCAAAATTATTTAAGAGTTTATGGTACAGTATACACCAATTATCAAAAATTTCTGATGCCCCTGATACTGGTACAATCTCTGATTCTGTCATAATCAAGCCGGGCTCATCTCGCCATTTTAATGAAAAGGTGCGAACCATTTCGTAAAAGAACTGGTGATAGCCGACTTTGCTATCTTGCAAAAATTGAATCGTTAGGTTTAAAAGTTCATCTGCTTCTGGATGTGACAACTCCTCAAAACCCAACTTTTTCAACATCAAAAAGCGGTATTCGCTATGATGATGCTCATCAAATCGTGCTAATCCAGCTTGCATATCAGCTGGATCAATGACAGCTTTTAGTGCTTCCTGGAGTGTTTCTAAATTCCACTTACAAATACCAGGTTGATGAGTATAACAATAGCGTCCATAATAATCGAAATAGGCAGCGGTAAAGTAGGGTTGGTAACTAGGAATGAACGCATAGGGACCGTAATCAAAACTCTCCCCTGTGATTGACATATTATCTGTGTTTAGCACGGCATGACAAAAACCAGCCGCCATCCACTGTGCGACTAATTCGGCTGTCCGTTTGACTAAATCTGCATAAAATAGACTGTACTTATCTTTTTCATGCACTAAATGTGTATAGTACTGCTCAATCACATGGTCTAATAACTTTTGGGTCAAATCCGGACGCCGCAAATAGTGTAGTCGTTCAAAAGTACCAAATCGAATGTGCGATCGCCCCATCCTGACAATCACTGACGAACGCGTGGGAGAAACTTCATCACCGCGCCACAGAGATAAGCCTGTTTCAATCATACTCAAACAGCGTGAAGTCCTTACACCCAGCTGATGTAACATCTCCGCAGCAAGAACTTCCCTAACTCCGCCCTTGAGTGTCAGCATACCATCTCCACCACGGGAGTAAGGAGTTTTACCAGAACCTTTTGTGCCAAAGTCGTACAGTTCGCCATCAGTACCACGTACTTGTCCGTAGAGAAAACCTCGACCATCACCTAAAAAAGGGTTATACTCACCAAATTGATAGCCGTGGTAACGCAGTGCTAAAAGTGGTTTTCGTTCCTCAAATTTGCCAAAGGCTGAGATAAAATGTTCGTCTTTAACTCGTTGTGGATCTAGTTCTAAACGGGATAAGAGTGCATCATTACGCCAACGCAAAATATGTTGAGGGAATTCTGCTGCGGCGACTTCATCGTAGTAGTCTTCTCCCAAAGATTCAAGGGCTGGTTCGTAGCGAAGGTTGAGAAAAGGATTGGTAGAATGCGTGTTGTTTAGAGTATCAGCCAAAGTCATCAGATTTATCCAAAATTGTTGTTGAGTAAGTCCAGTTGAGTTTTCAATCCTTAAGAATGAGTTCTGTAAAAACTTATGGGTTTGCTTGCCAGTTTAGATTGGTGATACTTGTAAGAATATGGTCTTGCCATTTTCCATTAATCAAGAGATAGTCCCTGGCATAACCTTCCACAACAAATCCTAACTTTTTAAGGACATTGCCACTGCGCTGGTTGTGAGGCATATAATTTGCCATGATTCGGTGCATCTTTAATTCTTGAAATACATAGGAAATGGCTGCTTGCAGTGCTTCTGTCATATAACCTTTTCTTTGTTCAGATTCTGCAAGACCGTATCCTACATTACAGTACTGAGCAGATCTTCTGACAAAATTACTAAAGTTGATAAATCCGATAATTATTTGTTGATCAGTTTTATAAAAAATAAATAATCTTAATGATATATCGTTAATAAATTCTAAATAGTTATTTTCTACCTGATTTTGCCAATAGTCTTCTGTAAAGAAATTATCAGACCAAAGAGGGCAAAATGGAGTAAAATACGCCTTATTTTCTCTATAAAATTTAAGTATTGCAGGTATATCGTCCTCGGTTCCAATTCTTAATAAGAGGCGCTCTGTTGTAATATTTGGTAGTTCTAATTCCATAAACTACTGAAATTGGCTTACAAATTCATTACTCACCTTTCATAATTTAGCAGCAGTGCGGGGTGCTGTATTACCAAAATGAGATAGTTAATACGTGAGGAAGAGCTAAAATTATCCAAAAACCTCACAAAGGATAGATATGTCAGTAGTAATACGATACGATTGGCAAGAATCAGAAATCGGTGAGATATATAATACACCATTGCTAGAGCTCATTTATCAAGCTGCTAGCACACATCGCCAATTCCATGACTCAAGCAAGATACAGGTGTGTAAGCTGATATCTATCAAAACAGGCGGTTGTCCAGAAGATTGTAGTTACTGTGCCCAATCCTCACGCTACAAAACAGAAGTCAAGGCACAAGCCCTTCTAGAGAAAGAAACAGTCGTTGGTATTGCCCAACAAGCTAAAGAAAGTGGTGTCAGTCGAGTCTGCATGGGCGCTGCTTGGCGAGAGGTGCGTGACAACTCCCAATTTGAGCAAGTGTTGGATATGGTCAAAGAGGTGACAGCATTAGGATTAGAGGTTTGCTGTACCTTGGGTATGCTGACACAAGCACAAGCCAAGCGCTTGGAAGAAGCAGGGCTTTACGCATACAACCATAACTTGGATACTTCGCAGGAGTACTACAATACAATTATTACAACCAGGACTTACGGCGATCGCCTAAACACAATTAACAATGTCCGCCAGACAAATGTAACTGTATGCTCCGGCGGTATCCTTGGTCTAGGTGAAAGCGTGGATGATCGCGTGTCAATGTTACACACTCTAGCAACCCTACGTCCACATCCAGAGTCGGTGCCAATCAATATTCTCTCGCAAGTTCCAGGGACACCTTTGGAAAATCAGCCTGATGTCCCCATTTGGGATGTGGTGCGAATGATTGCCACAGCACGCATTTTAATGCCTGCGTCTGATGTTCGTCTCAGTGCAGGTAGGGCTAGACTATCACAGGTAGAACAAGCTTTGTGCTTCTTGGCGGGAGCCAATTCCATTTTTTCCAGTGACAATGGGCATATGTTAACTGTGACAACCCCTTGTCCAGAGTACAATGCTGACCGTGAAATGCTCAACTTGCTTGGTCTAGAGGCGCGTTCTCCCTATGTAGGGCAACGCCAAGCCTCTAGGGAAGCTGTTGTTGGATGAACATCTTAAGCAAAGATTGATAACGGATGATATGACCAAGTAACGGGTAAGTTATCTGTAAAGATAAATCATCCGTTACATCCGTTAGCGAAACTGTTGCGCTAAATCAGCTTGATAGCACGAAAACCGAAAAGTAACCCAACAGCGATACCAAAGAACAGACCTAAAAAGGCTAAATAAGCAACTACACCAAACATTGAAGTGTCTCCAGAATTGTTTCTCAATATTATTGAATCATTTACAGAAGAAGCACTCAATAAAAATATTTTTTGAACCTTGGTTGAGTTTTCCTACAACAACACAGACGTATAGTTACAATTAATTCATGATTCTTGTGATTATAACAACTAAATAGTAACTTATGACTATGAAATACGCTTTTCTGACAAGCGCTTTAGTGGTTCTTAGTGGGCTAGGGTTTGCACCTGGGCTGGTTGTGGCTCAAACAGTCAAAAAGCCCGCGATCACACCCACTACAGCACAAACAACCGTCACTAACTTCCAAACACCAAACTACAGTGTGAGGGTTTTTCGCCAAGGAAGCCAAACGCGGATGAATGTCTATGACAAGAAAACAAACAAGCTGCAATTGAATGCTGCCCCTGTTCAAGTCCAAAATTCCGACCAACAGACAAGTTACACCTCATCTCAAGGTGAGCAGATGTTCCGCATCTCTGTTGACCAATCTGGTAACAAGTCAGTTGAGATAAACGGTCCTGGTCAAGTTATTCAAGAGACGACAAATTAGTTGGAGTCAGCCTGTAAGGGCTTAAGTGAAGACCAACATTAATTTCCTGACATCAAATTTCCTGACATTAATAAGAACACAGGGTGCTGCGCCCCTACCTCTGCTCCCACCAAAGCCTCCATCAAGAGGATGATTTTTGAAAAAGTGAAACCAAAAGGTGTCTGCCATTTGGGAATGGAGAGGATTAATGCTGTAGAATACAGCCGTCAAGCGCTTGTTTGGGGTTTGGTGATGGCTTCTATTATTAACGTAAATCTGCCACAACAGTCTTATGAGATTGCAATAGCACCAGGGAGCATAGATAAACTGGGCGAGATGATGAGCAATCTAAAGCTGGGTCAGAAAGTCCTGCTGGTTTCCAACCCGAGTGTTTATAAAAGCTATGGCGAAAAGGCACTTGCATCTTTGGAAGCTGCTGGGTACAAGGTTGCAAGTTGCATATTACCCGCAGGTGAACGCTACAAAACCCTGAGTTCAATACAAAAAATCTACGATACCGCCCTCGAAAACCGCATAGAGCGCTCATCAACTATGGTAGCTTTGGGGGGAGGTGTCATTGGAGATATGACGGGATTTGCTGCTGCCACTTGGTTGCGGGGAATTAACTTTGTGCAAGTGCCAACCTCACTTTTAGCAATGGTGGATGCAGCAATAGGTGGCAAAACCGGTGTTAATCATCCCCAAGGCAAAAACTTGATTGGGGCATTCCATCAACCGCGCTTAGTTTTGATTGATCCAGAGGTACTCAAAACCCTGCCAGCGCGTGAATTGCGTGCTGGCATGGCAGAAGTCATTAAGTACGGCATCATTTGGGATGCTCAATTGTTTGCCCAAATGGAAGAAAGTCAACGCTTGGATCAATTACGCTACATCAAAGCTGAGTTAATTGAAGCCATCTTAAACCGTTCATGTCAAGCAAAAGCCGATGTCGTCAGTAAAGATGAGAAAGAAGCAGGACTAAGGGCAATTCTTAACTATGGTCATACCATTGGGCATGCAGTAGAAAGCTTAACGGGATATCGAGTTGTGAATCATGGTGAAGCAGTCGCCATTGGTATGGTTGCAGCAGGGCAGATTGCAGTGAAATTGGGAATGTGGCAAAAGGAAGAAACTGAACGTCAAGACGCCCTCATTCAAAAAGCAGGCTTACCAACTCAGTTGCCATCTGGAGTTGATATTGAAGCAATTATAGAGGCTTTGCAAGTAGACAAGAAAGTGGAAGCTGGCAAAGTGCGATTTATTTTACCCACGCAGATAGGTGTCGTAACAATCACTGATCAAGTGCCATCAGATACTATTCGAGAAGTTTTGCGGGGGATGCGATAGACCTCAAATTTTGCGTCTACGCTTTTTGATTCTTCCGGATGTTGAGAGAGGAGAGTTGGATAAAGAGATGGTAGATGCACCCTAATTGCCGCCCTCAGTCTGTGGCTGGGGGTTTTTTCTACAAACTGTAGGAGGAAAACAATTCAAAATTCAGGCATGAGAAAATTTTTATAAAATTAATTTTTATAAAACTAAATTTGTTTTTGCTTTTTCCATACCTTATACCATTTCACGAAATTCTTGATACAAATCACTTTTCTTGCTCCCCCTGCTTCCTTTGCTCCCGAAGCTTGCCATCTGTATCAATCTTAAGGTGAAACGGTATTAACCCTTGCTCATCAAACATTCAAAGTTCAAAAAATAATTTTGAATTTCTAATTTTGAATTTTCCTGCGGGGGATGGCAACTCTACAGCCAGTCACAACAGATTATTGAAAAACTTTTGGTAGTAAATTAGGAGCCATCCACAAAGCATAAAAGATGAATCCAAATAGTAGAGTTGTCAAAATGGTGAAAACATAGCCAACACACATCAACAAACCATCAGATTCTATAGTGGCTACTGCCAACAGTAGTATTCCCACTGGAGGAATGGGATTAGTAAAAGGAATTGGTGTAATTAGTAAAATTGCTAGCCAAGAGATACAAAGACCATTGATTCGCCAAGTTAAAGGATTTTCTGCTATCTTTGCCAATCGGGGTCGGGTAATTTTTTCTAAAATTTTGGTAACTTGTTGTAGGTTTTTTAAGATTATCTGGGTAAAGGGACGAGGAAATTGGTACGTAGCAATTTTTCTAGGGAGCCAAGGCGATCGCCTTCCCAAAGCCATTTGAAATGATAATATCAAGCAAGCACCACCAAAAGGTCCAGTTAATCCAGGTGGTACAGGAAACAAAAATGGCAAAACCAATAATGTAATAACCAGGCTAAAACCCCGTTCTGAGGTTTCTGCTAGAATATCGCCAAGACTCAGTGGTTGTTGAGCTAACCTTTGTAGCAAGAACTTAATATCTTGGGAAAACTTTAGATGCATAGTAGTAATGAATCATGAATTATGAGTTCTCTTAATTTCTAACTTACTCATTCATCGTTGATGATTCATCATTCATTTGATGGCACTAAAACACCTAAAGCATTAGGGATAACGCGGAAGTGAGCAGGAGTGTATGTTGTAATTTCACCATCTGTGTTGATAGGACGTGGTTTGCGTGTATTAACCTCAATCTCTTGTCCACTTAGAGCACGGACTTCCCGCCAATGAATATGTCGCCCTTGTCGCATGGCAGGTAATAAGGGAATAATTTGCCACCAGTGTTGAATTTCCAAACTGTACAAATCCAACCTTTGGTCATCAATTGTGGCATCAGGAGCCACTGCCATACCACCACCGTAATATCGACCATTACCTACAGCTATTTGAACTGTTTTCACCAAAGTAGATTTGTCATTAATACGAATCTCTGCACTAAAAGGTCGAGATTCCCAAATTGCCTGTAATGCGGTAATAGCGTACGCCAATATTCCCCAACGACGCTTGACTTGTTTAGTAAGTTTCTGGGTAATTTTCACACTTAATCCCAAGCTAGCAACGTTGAAAAAGTGTTTACCATTCACCCATCCCAAATCAATACGTCGTACTTCACCATTGGCAATAATCTTACAAGCTTCAGGTAAAGAGTTGGGAATTTCTAGAGTCCTAGCTAAATCGTTGGCAGTTCCCAAAGGGAGAATTCCCAAGGGTAACTGTGTTTCTACCAAAGCATCTACCGCAGCATTGAGAGTACCATCACCACCACCAATGATAACTAAGTCAACTTCATTCTGGTAGCGTTTAATAATTCCATCTAAGAGCTGTGGTTGTTCAGTGTACTCCTCAATCAAATCCAAGCCCAGTTGCTTAAGACAGTGAATCGCTTCGGATAAGCGCTTTTGTCCTTGACGGGCGTGAGGATTTACTAACAGCAGTGCGCGGTGTATCATTGGCTGTATTTTTTGTAGTACATCCCTAGAATTATCTACTTCTGGTATACACTCTATTGGGATTTTCCTCAAACCTAGACTGGACTGAAGTTTAACTGTTTAGCTTTGTATAAGAGTATTCTTGCTTTTCGTTATCTCTTTGCTTATCTGTGATCTGATTTTTCTACTCTCAATCCAAAATAAGTAAGAACCAACTCAGTTGAACCGTTATTAACAACTTCATGAACCTCTCCTGGTTCAATTGCTATACAATTTCCTGGAACCAGAGGATACTCTTCACTATTAATGCGAATGAAACCAGAACCGGACTCGACAAAGAAAACTTCGCACATATCTTGATGAGTGTGGGCTGGTGCTGTTTGTCCCGGGGCAAAACGTGACTGAGAAAAGTTTGTCAGGTGAGGCAAGTCGCCGAAACGCAGCATCACCTTTTTTTTGATTTGAGGGTTGTGAGAAACTGGCTCTTCAGGCAAGTTATTGAGGGAAGTAAGTTTCATTCTGGTCTTAAATCTGGTCTCAGGTCGTTAGATATTTCTACAATACCCCTATACCCATCAATCCGTACCCTCTGACCATCTTGCAATAGCCATGTCGCACCGTGAACATCCATGATGGCAGGAATACCATACTCGCGAGCTATGATGGCTCCATGAGAAAGTCGTCCCCCCGCCTCGGCAATCAGTCCTCCAGCCCTGACAAGTAGGGGTGCCCAACCAGAATCTGTGTAAGGTACAACCAGAATAGTGTCTTTGTCAATATCAGGAACAGCTTGTAAATTTCGTAACACCTTAACCAGTCCTTCTGCTTGTCCGGGACTTGCGGGAATACCCTGTAATACCTGATCAGGAGAAGGAATATCAGTTCGGAAAGGAAATGCTGGGGGATTATTACCGTACACCAAAAGGGGGGCTGGATTCAGTTCGTTATCTTGTGCAAGTTGTGTGCGCCTCAATTGCACCAAGTCCTGCAACTGTTCGACAAAATCTGGCTCAAAACTTTCAACAAGACGCCGCACTTCCTCTAACTCTAAGAAAAATATATCTCCCGGCTGCTCAAGTAAGCCCGACTTTAGCCAAATCTGTTCCAACGCCACAAAACACCAGCGCAACTCAGCTAAGAATCGAGAATAAAGCTCAGTGACTTGCCCTTTAAGATGCACACGCCTTTGAACAATTCCTCTATTCCTCTTTGCTTCTCCTGTCAAAGACGCTGTGCGAGGGCGCTCCTGGCGTCTAGGCGGTTCATTCGTCTGCATGAACTGCACAAACAACTGCTTAACCGCGTGTGGTTCTTCTTTCCAGGTAGGAACAGCAATATCAGTTCCCACATCACTCAAATAACCGTACCGCTGAAGCAGTTTGTCAAACTTTTCTAGAATCTCTAACCCTTCGGGAGTTTGTTCCAACTGCTCAAATACCTTATCTGGGTCAAACTCAGCTAAGGTCTGCCTAGCATTGATAGCTAAATCTTGAATATCTTGCAAAGCAGCCACCTCTGGTGTCCGACTATTATCAATCTCCCCATCCTTTACCCGAAAAATGGCTTGCCGTAACGCCGCACTTAACGGAGCTAAGATACTGTAGTAAGTTGCCCGACGCAGCAACTCCAGAATAAGGTCAACTCTTGCCAACAGCCTTGCTGGGTCAAGGTCTTCTACCACTTCCTCGCTTAACTTAGACAAAGCCGGAACAAACTGCCTGCGATTATCCCAGTTAAAATCCATTGATAGACAAAACTCCCGTACCAGCAAACGCACCAGTCCAGGCAAATTCCGCAATGTCGCATCCAAGGGAGGTTTACTCATTTTTGCTCCCCTGGTTAAAAACTCCAAGCTTTCAGGGGGTAAACCCATGCGGCGGAAAATCTCTCCCAGTAGCGTGGCATTAAAGTAGGATCTGGAATAATGTAATGTTGCCGTTTGGTTAAAATCCAACCCGACAGAGCGTTCACCAAGCACTAGAGCAAAAATTCCTCCCCACACGCCACAAGTTAAAGGACGATTAATCGACCAAGTTAATGGGCGAATCAGCCCGGGGATCACTTCTGCTGCAATTTTGCGCGTCCAAATGGGTAGTAGGGTCGTTATGGGTCGGGTTTGCAATACCCAAAGAGTTTGACCATCATACGTCCATTCAATATCTTGAGGAATGCCGTGATAACGTTGTTCAAGATGTCGAGAGAGGTATGCCACTTGCTTGATTAATGCTGCTGGTATATTCCCCTGACCCTCGAGTTGTATGGAAGTGAAATTATCTGTCTCGACGACATAGGCGCGATATTGCTCCGGCGTCACTCGTCCGGAAACAACACCAGTTGCGTTTCCTGGCAAAGCTTCAATAACTACAGCATCACCTTGTTTGGTAATGGGATCGCGAGTAAAAGCAACGCCAGAATAGACACCTTGGACTTGTTGTTGAATCAGTACCGCCATTGCTGCATCGAATAACCCACGATCGCGTCGGTACTGCACTGCACTTTGACTATTGTAGGAAGCTTGACATTGAGCGATCGCCTCTCGCAACCCTTGTTTGCTTGTCACATTCAAAACCGTTTCATACTGTCCGGCAGCAGAAGCAAGTTCTGTGTCTTCTCCAATTGCGGAGGAACGTACCACAAGCGGTAATAACTCTGAGGGCTGAAGCATTTCTATCAAAGGTTCGGGGTTTTCATACGGGGCAATGATCCACCCCTTTGGTACTGAATAACCCCAACGCTTTATTTGGGCCAATCTTGCTGCCTTTTGTCCTACAAAAGCAGCATCCAACTCGTCGTCTAAAGTGAGAATGTCTTGAGCGCCGCGAAAAAATTTA
Source organism: Nostocales cyanobacterium HT-58-2 (assembly GCA_002163975.1). GTDB lineage: Bacteria > Cyanobacteriota > Cyanobacteriia > Cyanobacteriales > Nostocaceae > HT-58-2. The sequence continues at coordinate 3,599,728 of CP019636.1, forward strand.
AAGGTTGCTTGTGACTCTGGCTGTGCTTCTTCAACAGGAAGATTCAGGTCATCGGGAATTTGTTTGTAAATCCAGCCAAGTAATGCAGCAAGAGCAACAGCAGCTATGATTCTCGCTGGGTCTTCAGCATGCAGGATTGCTACAATTAGGGGAAATAAAATTAAAATTCCAAATTTTGCTAGTTGCCTAGAGCGCACAATCGTGAAACTCACACTAGCAAGCAAGAAGACAAACACAGCCGCTAGTGGATCGTGTACAGCAAATCCCCAGACAGCATTGGTCGTCCCAGCTCCTCTGCCTGCTGAGTACCTACCTATGACTAGGGCAATCAGAGCAACTAATTCCCAAGCTGATTCCTGCCCAAAGAAAGTACGAGTTAGTAAGACTGCAGCAATGCCCTTAATAGCTTCCGAGACAACTGCCAAAATTCCCACCAGTGTACCGCCATGGTAAAAGGCAGATGAAACACTGATGTTACCTGTACCAATTTGCGCTAACTGTCGCCCTGTCATAGCTTGAGTGAGCCAGGCAATGAGTGGGAGTGCACCCAAGATAGGACAGACAATGAAAACAATTACAATACCCCAGAGTTCAAGCATTTTTTGCTTTTGGATTTTAGATTTATTTTTAATCTAAAAATCTCAAATCTTAAATCTAAAAATTATTTTTATTTTTACTACAGTATCATCACAGAAATTTGGCTGCGACGGAAACTGTCTTCGCCACTGTCCTATCCTAATCTGCTCAATTCGACTTTCTTTACTTTATGATAGGACTTCCACTTACATCTTATTGAGAGTTCAACATCTTGGTTCGTGAGGTTATTTCCGGACTGATTACTTAATTCATTTACACCAAATCGCACACTCTCTAAGCATTATTGTTTCTTAGCAGATCAAGTGTGGGCTCCACAGGTTTTTATTATTACGTGATAGACGTAATTTTTGCTGTACTATATTTCTAGCATAGGTTACGGTTCTAAAATATGTCAACGGGTAAAGGTAAAAAACGTCTTAAAAATATTCCTGTATTGTATGATGAGCCAAAAAGAAAACGCGGAGTTTGGCTAACAGATACTGCATGGCATTCAATACAAGAATTAGCTGTCAGAGAAAAAATTAGCGCCAGTGAATACCTAGAAGAACTCATTAGAAAGCATTGCGTCAACGCAGGTTAATACCTGCATCGAGGGTTTTATGAGCAAGCTTTGTTGGAAAGTTTCCTCTCAAAAGCCCAGACGCTACTTTTAACCCTACAGGATGGCATCCCCCAGCTATTAAGGCTAGGGGTTTTCAGCCTACTTTACTAATAATCCGATTAGTGAACTGCGTAGGCTGCTTGTAGCGCCCAAACAATGAGCGCAATAATTGACCCCAAAAGCAGCACAGAAGAGATGGTGACCACTTTTGGGGAATCAGCGCCATCAAATTTCATGATTCCTCGGTTTAAGTCGGACATAGCTTTGTAATCCTCCCTTTGTTACAGTGCTAGTCTGTCCGTTTCGATTTTAGTCCTTTCGTTTGCATTCAACACAAAGTTATTAATAACATTTTGTTTAAGCTTTGCAACATTTACATCGCTAGTAGTGTTTATACCAAAAGATATAGTCTTCGCTTGCGTCCGAATGTTACATACTACCGCGCTTGTACAAAACGGCATCAGTTGGAACTTTATCATTATGAAATTTATTTACAAAATTTTACTTAAAGGAGTTTGACGGTGATGGTGACGCTGGTTACTTGTTTGGCAGTAGTTATCGGATTGTTCGTAATGATGGAGGTGGGATTGCGATCGCTATTCGGGTTTGGTCATCCCCTAACGTACATTGGCGATGATCAGATTGGTTATTTATTAGCCCCAAATCAATACACCCGTCGCTTTGGTCATCGCATCAAAATTAATGAGTATTCGATGCGGAGTGAGTCAATACAAAAGACACCTTCACCTTCTACCCTGCGCGTGCTACTTCTAGGGGATTCTATTGCTAATGGCGGCTGGTGGACAGACCAAGATAATACAATTTCTAGCTTGATGATGCGTTCTTTAGCCTCAGCCGTGGCGACTCATTTCCAACAAGTAGAAGTGCTGAATGCTTCAGCAAACTCTTGGGGACCCAGAAATGAATTAGCCTATTTACAACGTTTTGGCAGTTTCAACTCTCAAGCAGTGGTCTTGCTTATTAATACTGATGACTTGTTTGCTACAGCCCCCACCTCTTTACCTGTGGGGCGCGATCGCAACTATCCAGACAAAAAACCGCTCTTAGCTGTAGGAGAAGTTTTCAACCGTTACTTATTAAAGTCTAAGCTGATCCCAGGAATAGAAGCAGTGCAGAACGAAGGGGGTGATAGAGTGGGTTTGAATTTAGAAGCCATTAGCAACATCCAAGCACTTGTATGTCAAGCCAGCAGCCTATTCGTTCTGGTGATGACTCCCTTACTCCGTGAAATTGGTCAGCCTGAACCCCGCGATTACGAAATCAAAGCACGTCATCGCTTGACTGAATTTTGTCAAGCACGACAAATAACTTATCTGGATTTTCTACCAATATTCAACTCAAATCAAGACCCTAAAGCCTTATATCAAGACCACATTCATCTTAACTTGCAGGGAAACCAGTTGGTAAGTGAGGTGATTGGGCGATCGCTACTTGAGCTACTAAGGAAAAAATAATCATTTGTCAGTCAAATTATGACTGTTCATATTTCTGCGTTGATTATAATATCGTGCAAATAATCATTTATTAAAGTATATTTCCATTAAGGAAATGCTCAAAAAATATACAAGTTCTAGGAAAATAAAAATAAGATTCCAAGCAATAGCGAAAATTCGAGTTGATAGCGACTAAAAAATAGTCTTCAGTGTGGTTTGGGTAGTGTGTAACTGAATAAATGGACTTTCCGACTTGGAAATATTGTGAGGCGGATAATATGGATACTCATCTGCTCCTAAGTCAATATGCAGAAGGAGAACGGGATTTTAATGGAGTCAATTTGCATCAAGCAAACCTTAGTGAGAATGACTTGAGTGATGCAAATTTCGGCGGAGCTGATTTAAGCGGAGCTAACCTCAGTCGGGCAAATTTGAGTGGATCTGATTTGAGTCGTGCAAACCTTACAGATGCTGATTTGAGTGGTGCAAACCTCGCAGGTGCGAACTTAAGTGAAATCAACTTGATTGGGGCAGTTCTCATTAATGTCAACCTGGAGAAAACAAATCTAAGCCGTGCAGATTTACGGAGTGCAAATCTCATTCGCGCTAACCTAGTTGAGGCAAACCTCACTGAAGCAGAACTCAGTGGTGCAGATTTCACTGGAGCTATTCTGTGTCAGGCAAATTTGATTGGTAGTAACTTAAATGAAGCAGAACTCAACGATGCTGATTTGACAGGAGCAACCATAACTGAACATGAAATGAGCGGGGTGGTACATACAGGCTTATCTCACAAATGGGTGACTTGGGCTGGTAGTTACTGAATAGTAGTAGTTGGTAGTTAGTGGAGAGCCAGGCACTGCGGGAGGGTTTCTTCTCCCGCAGCACCGCAGTTTCTTTCTCCTAACGGAGACGCTACGCGAACGGAGGGAAACCCTCCTCCGAACTGCTCGCTGTCTCACGGTGTCCCTCGCGTTTGTGCGTCAGTCCTAATTATAAGTATTCCACCTAACCTGAGATCAGAGGCTTTCATAGCGTAGACCTTTTTGAAGCTAACTTAATTTCGGGCGCTAAAAACTTGCTTATAGTAAGAAAATTGGGGAGAAGTTAGAAGCTTTTTCCCTTACAAGTCATTGGGGAAAAAATCTTATTTCCAATAGCTTATATAGCTATTTTTTCATCTAAAGATTTAGGAAACACGCCGAGAAATAATTGTGCCGATTTAGAAATGATTGTTGAGGAAGATATTTTTCACCTGAGTCTCTATATTTATAGATGCTTACAATGAGACAATTTCTAGAACAAATAAGAAGTCAGGCTGCTATGATAAAAAAGAAAAAACAGTTTTAGATATAACAGCCATTCATTTTCTTTGGAACACGAAAAAATGCTTTTGACTAATTCTAGTATAGAAATTTGAATTATGTACGATTATTGGACATTGAATAATATAGTTTATAAATAGCTTTCATAAAGTTGACCTCTATCATAAAAAAATACTAAGATAGTAAGCGTGATAAATTAAGCATTAAGTATGATTTTTGATTTGGTGAAAGTATCTCATTCTATCAGCTAATATAACAAATTTAATATAATTGATAAAATAGTACGTCGGTGCTGCTCTTTGTCATTAGTCGTTTTTCCTAAGTAAATAAATGAAAGACCTTGAGAAAAATGACGACAATAACGAGTATTCTTACAACTCAAATAGCATAGTTAGTTGTTAGTAAGAACCAACTAACAACTAACAACTTTCAAAAGGAGGAAAAAATGCGTGATACCTTCAATAGAATGATGGGTCGGACTCGCTATGTGGTCTGTCGTATTATGCTACATTTAGGTGGATCTGAAGTTGCACCAATTCTAGGAGTTTTGAATCGTGCTGCCAGAGAAGCTATAGATACTGAAGGTGATATGGAAGTGTTGGGTGAGGGATTAGTAGAAATCTGCCAAACACTACTGCAGTATGATGAATATTGGCTTTCTGCGGCTAATGAAGGCGATGTCTTTTGGAGCGAAGGAGAAGCGGGAGATTACGTAAACGAATTATTTACAGACTCCGCTCAACGTTACCTGAGTGAACCAGATTTTGGTTCTGACTCTGGTTCCGATGAACCTTTATCTATTCCGGTAACGCGCAATGTCGTGGTGATGATTACAGTGGCTTATGAAGGAGAAGTCCCAGATTTAGAAACTGACTTAGCTAATATAACTGCACTCAAAGAAGGTTTGAAAGCTTTAGTGAACTTACACTACAAACACAAACTGCGAGCAATTCAGGTGCACTTTTCACCAGCTCGCTTAGGTGACGAACTCACCAACGACCAGCTGTTGCAATATTACCCGGAGTTAATTCCGTTATAGTTGGTTGGGTCGTCCGCACCTACCACTCAATGGAAAAATTGTTAAGCTCGGAGATAGGATGATAGTCAAATGTTCATGACAATCGTGCGTAAATTTACAGCCGTTTTTTTAGCCTTGAGTTTGTGTGTGACAACTGTCGCTTGTGGTGGCGGTGGCTCAAACCAAACTGCATCTCAATCTCAAGCCAGGAATACCAATCAAACTACAGCAACCACTCAGCTCAATGATGGTCAGTATCCTGTGCAGCAAGCGACCTACAACGATGCTGACGGGGAGTACACTCTATTTTTACTTAACGCTACGCCCCCAACTTTTAGAACTCAAAATTTACAAATGGCACGGCTGACTGATGATGAAATCAAGCAAGGTAAGAAAAGTTACCTAAAGGTAGAGAACGGACAGCCAGCCTTATACCTAACAGAAGATTTCAAAATAGGGTACCAACACAACGTTACCGAGAATAGAACTAACCCTCAAACGGGACAACAGGAAACAGTGGTCGTTCGTCAAGAAAATGGCTTCTGGGCACCTTTTGCTGGATCTGTTGCTGGATCTTTAGCTGGTCAGGCAATTGGTAGTTTGTTGTTTAGACCCCAATACTACGTGCCGCCAGTATATCAGCCCGGAACAGTGCTAACTGGCTATGGTGGGTATGGCAGTAGCTACAGAGATGCCGTTCAAAGTTATCGCTCACGCTATAATGCGCCACCTGCAGTAGAGAGAAACCGCACTGCTTTCCGCAGTACAGGTACAATTAGAAGGTCATATCCTGGTGGTTCTTCCACTGTACGCCGCACTATCCCAAATACGAATACAGGTAGCCGGGCAACTGGTTCTGGTTATGGCGGTAGCACCCTTAGACCATCGGGTAGATCTACTACGATTAGACGCAGTCCTAGCAGCGGTTTTGGTAGTGGAGGTCGTTCTCGAGCGCCACGCTCAACTGGTTTCGGTAGACGTCGTTAAAGACGCCGCTAAAATAGTTATGAGTTTTGAGTGCTGAGTTGTAAGTTAGGAACTCAGCACTCAAACTCAACATCTAGCAATCTTATGCCACAGCAACAGCTGGCTGCTGCCAACGCCCAACTGCCTTACCAACCACTGCAAGTTCTTGCATTAAGCGGTCGAAACGTTCTGGAGTCAGAGATTGTGGACCATCAGATAAGGCTTTTGTCGGGTTGGGGTGAACCTCAATCATTAGAGAGTCACATCCAGAGGCGATCGCTCCCATACACATGGAAGGGACATACGTAGCCCAGCCCGTTCCGTGGCTGGGATCAATCATAATTGGCAAGTGAGTCAGGTTGCGTAACACAGGCACTGCGGACAAATCCAAAGTATTTCGGGTATACTGGCGGTCAAAGGTGCGAATTCCCCGCTCACACAAAATTACATTTGGATTTCCTGCTGCCAGAATATACTCAGCAGCCATCAACCAATCTTCAATTGTTGCAGCCAATCCTCGCTTGAGAAGAACTGGTTTTGACTGTGCTCCCACTTTCTTCAACAGGGAGAAATTTTGCATATTCCTTGCGCCTACCTGGACGACATCTGCAAATTCTGCAACTTTTTCCAGGTCTGCACTATCCATGACTTCTGTGATAATGCCAAGCCCGGTTTCTTCCCGCGCCTTTGCCAATAATTCTAAAGCACTCTCGCCGTGTCCTTGGAAAGCGTAAGGAGAAGTCCGGGGTTTATATGCGCCACCACGTAAAAAGTGTGCCCCTGCTGCTTTGACTCGCCGTGCTGTCTCTACTATCATCTCCTCATTTTCTACTGAACAGGGACCAGCAACAATAACGACAGGGTGATGTTCACCAAAAGTGACTGCTCCATTGGGAGTTTCCACCACCACCTCAGATGCTTCCCCATGACGAAACTGGCGGCTCGCCCGTTTAAAAGGCTGTTCCACCCGCAACACCTGTTCAATCCAGGGACTAATTTCTTGAATTTGCAATGGATCTAAGTCAGCAGTGTCGCCAACAAGACCAATCACGACCTTGTGCTTACCAACAATTTTTTCTGGTGTTAGCCCCCAAGTGCCTAGTTCCTCGCCCAGACGGTCTATTTCCGCCTCTGGGGAACCAACTTTCATGACTATAATCATGCTAAACTCCCTGCTTAGTTGAGTTATCTCTTAGAATATATTGCTAGTGGCATACCCCTATAGGGTCTTTTACGAAGTCTTTCTTAAAGAAGTAAAGCCACAGACAGAATTTGGTGTTCATCTGTGGTTTCAAATAATAAAGCCGAGATATTTGTAATAGCTCCACTAGCTACAAAAACCAACCTTTCGGTATAGCACTTAGCAGTTTTGTTACCGAATATTGGGTCTAAATAAACTATAAATTTTGAATCAGTCATATTGAAGTTACAAAATTTAAACTTCAATATTCTTTTTTCTCAAATCTACCCAATACCGCAGTTATTTACTATCTAGGCGTTAGTCATTGTACATTTTTTTGCCGAGTTTCACGCCAAGCTGCTATCATGCGCCCCCAGTTGGTAGTGAATTCATTCCATCCCAGCAGACTCCCAACCCTCTGTTCATCCCAAGAGGCAGAGAGAACACCATAAGTTATTCCCAATACCCCCAAACCAAAACATCCCATATTCACCAGTAACACGGCGATGGGAGGTAGTTTGATGCCAGTGTAGGTTAAAAGCAGATAGCTAGCAATGAGCGCACTGATACCCAAACCTGTTGGTATACCGCAGAAGCCAGCCACTCGGCGAATCATCCGCTGGCTGACAACCTCGGGAATTGCCATTTCTTCTTTGGTGAAGGGTGGCTTTTTCTCATCCTTTTTCCCAGAGTCTTGCTTAGTCTCTGGTTGCTTGCTTTTTACTTTAGCTGGTTTTTGGCGCTTTTTGTTTGGTTCAAAAGGCAAGCGAGTGCCTTCAGATTCAGCAGACATAGGCGGTAGTTTCTATCCACGAATGCCGAGACGACCAATCAAAGCTTGATAACGTTCCCGGTTTTCCTTCTGAATATAAGATAAAAGACGCTTGCGTTGACCAATCAGCTTTAACAATCCCCGCCGCGAAGAATGGTCTTTCTTGTTGCCTTGGAGATGTTCGCTAAGACGGTTAATGCGCTCCGTCAGCATAGCGACCTGGAGATCGGCGGAACCAGTATCAGTTTCGTGAACTTGGTACTGTGTGATTATCTCTTGTTTGCGCTGTTGCGATAAAGCCATGACCTAATGAATTTAATTTCTAATTTATGCAGCAGTTTTCCATAATATCATAGCCATCATCTTTAGGGTGGCAGATGTCGTGTTTGGGGCTAGTCTAAGGGGTATTTTTTCGATTGGTGTAACTTTAGGCTCTTTTTTCACCTACTGCCAACATTTCTATTTCCCTAGACCTTTATTCTACGCAAAACCCACTGTTGAGGCATACGGAGCTCATGGAAACGTAGCATCTACCTTAAGGTTAGGTTATGGTAGTGGGTGCAGCTAATTGCTGTTCAGTTAGTTCTAATTTTTACCGTCTATTCTTGAAAGGAGCGCGAGGTTCGCACGCTGCTATGAGAATTTTAGTCATTGAAGATGATGAGCTAATAGCCAATCCTCTTGTCCAATTGCTTACAGACCAGCACTACGCTGTCGATGTTGCTTGTGATGGTGAAGTTGGTTGGGAGCTTGCAGAAGCTTTGCCCTACGACCTTGTTGTACTAGATGTGATGCTACCCAAGCTAGATGGTATCAGCCTTTGTCAGCGGTTGCGATCGCACGGCATACAATCACCAATTATCCTATTGACAGCTCAGGATAGCAGTACCAACAAAGTTGCTGGTTTAGATGCTGGAGCCGACGACTATTTAACTAAACCTTTTGATTTCCAAGAGTTACTCGCTCGTATCCGCGCTTTACTACGACGCGGAAGTTCTGCCTTACCCCCACTACTGGAATGGGAAAACTTGCGACTAGACCCCAGTATTTGTCAAGTTACCTACGATAGTCAACAGCTACACTTGACTCGAAAAGAGTACGGTTTGCTAGAGCTTTTCCTTCGCAATCCTCACCGTATATTTAGCTGTAGCGCGATCATAGACCACCTGTGGTCTTTTGAAGAAACACCAGGAGAAGATACGGTAAGAACCCACCTCAAGGGGTTGCGGATGAAACTGAGAAAAGCAGGACTTACCAACGATGCGATTGAAACAGTGTATGGAATCGGCTACCGCCTAAGAGGAGCAGCAGCTGAGGACACGCAGACACCTTCCCTCTCCCCATCTCCCTCATCTTCCTTATCCCTCACATCCGAAGAGATAAAACAGCAAACTCAGAGAATTACTGCTAGCGTTTGGGAGCGTACCAAAGACAAAGTCAGTGACCAAGTTACAGTCATTGAACAGGCTACAACAGCATTGCTTCAAGATGCGCTTGAGGATGACCTGCTCTCAAAAGCACACGCACAAGCTCACAAGCTGGCGGGTTCCCTAGGTTTGTTTGGCTTTGGATATGGTTCGCGTCTAGCTCGACAAATAGAAGAGCTACTCGAAGCTGAAAAGTTGCTTCAACAGCAAAAACTGCACTTGTCAGAACTGGTTGTGGCGTTGCGTCGGGAGTTACAGCTTGCAACGACAAACCTTAGTTCTGAACAATTATTGGTTGATGAACGTCCCTTACTGTTGGTAATTAGTCATGACAAATCACTAACTGCAGAGTTAGAAAGGTCAGCAGCCAATGGGGGAATACGCTCTCAGATAGTCACAAACCCAGCATTAGCCAGAAAGCAGCTTGCTAACAATCGCCCTGATGCAGTGGTTCTTGACCTTTGTGATCACACCACTGAAGATGGTTTGAGGTTGTTAGCACAGCTCAACTGTTCTACACCTCCAGTACCAGTCTTAGTTATTGCAAACCAGAATAGTTTGCTTGACCGAGTACAGATAGCCCGTCTGGGTGGACGAGGTTGTTTCCAAAAACCAGTGGCTTCAGCTTTGGTACTGGAGACAGTCACAAATCTGCTACAGCGATCGCGCAAGGCTGCGGCTAAAGTGATGATTGTAGATGATGACCCGCTTATCCTATCGGCTGTGTATTCCTTATTACAGCCATGGGGAATAAAAGTTTCTCCTCTAGAAAATCCTCTGAACTTTTGGAATACTTTAGAAACAAAAACGCCAGATTTGCTGGTTTTAGATGTAGATATGCCCCAAATCAGTGGGATTGAACTATGCCAAGTTGTACGTAATGATCCACGCTCTTGCGGCTTACCAATAATATTTCTGACTGCACACACTGATGCGGATACAATGCGACGAGTGTTTGCTGCCGGTGCAGATGATTATGTTAGCAAGCCTATTGTTGGTCCAGAATTGGTGACTCGCATCCTTAACCGTTTGGACAGAACACGTATGCTGCGGAATATGGCTGAAATAGATGCTTTGACTGGAGTGGCTAATCGTCGTCAGTCAACTCAAGAATTTAACCAGTTACTGAGCTTAGCGCATCGCCATAATCAGCCTTTGTGCTTTACTCTTCTAAAAATCGACCACTTACAACAAATTAATCAACAGTACGGTCATGATGTGGGAGATGAAGTGTTATCCAGATTCGGAGGACTGTTGCGACGAAACTTTCAAAGTGAAATTTGTTGCCATTGGAGCGGTGCTGAGTTTGTTATAGCGATGTATGGAGTCACACACAAAGACGCAAAGCAGTGGATAGCGGAAATCATAGAAAATTTAAGTAAAGAGAAGTTTCTAGCTCCTGGAGGAAATCAGTTTGAGATAAGCTGTAGTGCAGGTATATCTCAGTATTTACACGATGGAATAAACTTACAAATACTGTATCAAACAGCATTGGCAAGATGCAATCGTGTGTTATCACAGAAAAGACTAGGCAGTGGAACTTCCTGCTCTCGCTCACAACTTAGTACAAAATAACTCTACTTGGTACGTAGTTACTTAGTCATTCGAGCAAGAATTTTGAATTGCCAAAGTCTCACTCCCAATCCCAAAACTTAATTAATGGGGCTTTCATCTAGCCATGAAACCATACACAAGTAGAACTAGAACAAAGTTTTGGCAAAGGCTATTCATGCCTTCACTGGTAGGCATCAGCGTTTTTATTCTCACTTTGCTATTCTGGCAGGAGTTACTCTTTCAAGAAGACGCTTACATCAGGAGAAACGTTGAATTAGCAGCAGCCAGTATTAGTCATGAAATCACAGCCCAGATTGAAACTCGTACAAAGGCATTGGATCGCATGGCTAAGCGCTGGGAGATACGAGGTGGGACTCCTAAAACAGAGTGGGAAGCAGATGCTTTCAACTACTATCAGGACTTTCAAGGTTTTCAAGGCATTGAATGGGTAGACAAATCATATTATGTGCGTTGGATTGTTCCTTTAGCAGGAAATGAAGCGGCACAAAACCTCAACTTAACTTTTGAGAAACGCCGTCGAACTGCTTTGGAAAAAGCACAGCAAAGCCGGAAGATAACAATGACACGCACAGTGACCCTGACTCAAGGAGGCAAGGGATTTTTGGTGGTGGTCCCCTTGTTCTCAAATAATGAATTTGATGGATTTGTAGTCAGTGTTTTTCGCACACAGTTGTTGTTAGATACCATAGTGGACAAGAATCTGACGCAGAAATATGATGTCGCTATTTATGATGGCAATGAACAAATTTATACCACTCATCAACAACTTATCAACAGGCATCGGCAAACTCAATGGGGACAAAAAGCAGAAGTCAAAATTGATGGTGTTACTTGGAGTGTGAGCGTTTCACCAACAGCAGTATTGTTAGCTCAGCAACGTTCTTTTCTCCCCAATGTGGTGTTTGGTGCAGGTTTAGTCACCACTGTACTTCTGGGATGGGGAGTCTATCTGAATCAAAAGTCCAGACGTTATGCCCAGCAAGTGAGGGCAATAAACCAGGAATTAGCCAGTGAAATTACGGAACGCAAGCAGGTAGAAACAGCATTACAAAAGTATGCAGCAGAGTTTGAAGACTTATATGATAATGCGCCTTGCGGCTATCACTCTCTGGACGCAGATGGTACCTTTATTCGCATCAACGATACCGAACTCAAGTGGTTAGGTTATAAACGCGACGAAGTGATAGGAAAGAAAAAGTTCTCTGAGTTGTTGACTGAATCTAGCGTTGCAATTTTCCAAAAATGCTTCCCCATTTTCCAGCAGCGCGGTTGGGTGAATGATTTGGAATTCCAAATCGTTTGCAATGATGGCACAATTCTACCCGTGCTTTTGAGTGCAACTGCCATTAAGGATGCAGCAGGTCAGTATGTCATGAGTCGGAGTACAGTTTTTGATATCAGCGATCGCAAGCAAGCAGAAGTAGAGCTGGCTAACCTGGGTTCTGCTTTTGAAAGTGCGGTAGAAGGTGTCTCCCAATTGAACGAGCAAGGACACTATGTCTATGTGAATCAAGCTTATGCCAGCATGACAGGTTATCAGCCAGAGCAGATAGTGGGTCTCGAGTGGCAACTGATTGTTCATCCAGAAGACCGGGAAAAAGTCATAGCAGCATATCAAAAAATGCTTAAGGATGGTAAGGCAGAAGTAGAGGCGAGGAGTGTACGTCAAGACAGTTCGATGTTTGATGCGCAAGTTGTAATGGTTAAAGCCTGCGACATACAGCAGAATTACATCGGTCACTATCAATTCATGAAGAATATTAGCGATCGCCGCGAAATAGAAAGGCTAAAGGATGAATTTGTCTCTATCGTCAGCCATGAATTGCGGACTCCCTTAACTTCGATTCGTGGTTCCTTGGGTTTGATAGCTAGTGGTGTCTTACATACCCAACCCGAAAAGGCTCAACGGATGCTAGAAATTGCAGTTAATAACAGTGACCGTTTGATCCGACTCATTAACGACATCCTGGATATCGAACGTATTGAGTCAGGCAAAGTCACAATGACAAAACAAACTTGTGATGCTGGTACTTTAATGCTTCAGTCAGCAGATGAAATGCGTTCTCTGGCTGACAAAGCAGAAGTCACTTTATCTGTAGTTCCCATATCAGCTAAGCTTTGGGCAGACCCTGACCGGATTGTTCAAACTTTTACCAACTTACTGAGCAATGCTGTGAAATTTTCACCTCCTGGCTCTACAGTTTGGCTCAGTGCTGAAGTTTATAACAACAAAAGGGAATTACCTCTCTCATCTTCCCAATCCCACATCCTCTTTCAAGTCCGTGACCAAGGCCGGGGGATTCCTGTTGATAAAATTGAAACTATCTTTGAACGCTTTCAGCAAGTTGATGCCTCTGATGCACGAAAAAAAGGCGGTACTGGTTTGGGACTTGCTATCTGTCGCAGTATTGTGCAACATCATGGTGGGCGGATATGGGTAGAGAGTACTCCCAAAGAAGGCAGTACTTTTTATATTTTGCTGCCCATACAACAAGAACAAGGGGAAGAGCCTGTTGCCTTGGCAATTGAGACTAACACCAATTATCCATTAGTGTTAGTCTGTGATGATGACTCTTCAGTTCGGAGTGTCATGCAAAGCTTGTTAGAACAACGAGGCTACAGAACGACTTGTGTAGCTTCAGGAGAAGAGGCAATAAAAGTTGCAGGACAAATACAGCCTGATGTAATTTTACTTAACCTGATGATGCCAGGTATGCACGGTTGGGAGACTCTAGCCGTTTTAAAACAAGAGCCCCACACTAAAGATATTCCAGTGATCATCCTCAGTAGTCTGATGGCGGATGCTAAACCTGTTTTCTATCCAGGGGTCAGCGACTGGATTGTGAAACCACCAGATGAGGAGTTGCTATTTCAAGCTTTAGAGCGGGCACTGATAAGAGAACATAGCCAGAGTATTAAAGTTTTAATCGTAGAAGATGATTTAGACTTAGCACAAGTGTTAATTGCCATATTTGAGCGCTACAACATTGAAACCTACCATGCCAGAACAGGACGAGAAGCGCTGCAATTAAGCCAGCGTCTTCTCCCTGACTTATTAGTACTAGACTTAGGACTGCCAGAGGTGGATGGCTATGCTGTTGTGGACTGGCTAAGACACCATAAACGTTTATGCCTAGTACCTATGGTTGTGTATTGTGCCAAAGACCTAAATCACTTTGACCGGGAAAGGCTTAAACTGGGACAAACTTTATTTCTGACAAAAAGTCGCGTGACACCAGATGAATTTGAACAGCGTGTTATGACTCTGCTAAACCGGATCATTCTAGCCAAGAAGGGAGGCAACGGTAGTGATAGCCAAATGCATTCTCATAATTGATGATGAAGAGGATATTCGAGAAGTCGCCCAACTCACCTTAGAAACTATAGGCGGTTGGCAAGTCTTTACTGCTGAATCAGGTTTAGAAGGCTTGCAATTAGCTGAAGCTGAAAAACCAGACGTTATCCTCCTAGATGTGATGATGCCAGAAATGGATGGTCTTACTACTTTTGCAAAACTACAAGCAAATCCTCTTACCCAAAATATTCCTGTGATTTTACTCACGGCTAAAGTTCAATCTACTGACCAGCGCCGATTTGCTGAACTTGGTGTGACTGGGATGATTGCTAAACCTTTCGATCCTATGACTTTAACTGACCAGCTTACAGAAACTTTGGGCTGGTCTTAGGCATTTGAAAAAATTTTCCCTTCTCCACGGGTTCTTCATTTTTATACTTTAACTTTAACAATATCAGGTGAACTCAGTTTGGAAAATCACCAATTGCAATTAATTAACTTTTAAAGTGAATCTACGAAAATGGCTTAGTCAGTTAATTATTGTATATTTCTTCAAACAAAAAAATAATTGCGGAAGAGGGATAATTATGTTTGAAAATGAACAAGATTTTGAAAAAGAACTTCAAGAATTCAATTCTGCTGTCGCTTTATTTACATATATATTCAAATTTAGAGATAAATTATTAGCAGAAACTTGTGAACAAACATTGATAATGATATTAGGCTTAAGATATACAGAAAATGTAATGAATGCAGCAGTGTTTCTGTTATCTGAATCTGCTCCTGAAACTTGCCAATGGACTTTGCAAAATTTTCCCTATCTTGAGGCGTGCAATTCATTAAAAGAATATCTTGTTACACTTACAGTACAAAAATTAATCAATCAAGGTTTTGTTTTAGGTCAAGATTTTAGCGCTACTACTGATAGTGGAATATTAATGAATCAAAATGCCAAAAATGCTTTACTTCAAGTAATTTCTGATGCAGATAAGATTTTAATTGACGAAATCATCCAAGTGAAGACACAGGAATGCATTTACTAATCTACTCAAAGAGAATAGTTAGTCTAGAAAACTAAATATTGGCAGAATCACAAGTCACTCATCAGTCTTGAAAAAGGTCAATTATGCAACTTGTAAATTTAATAACATTGGCTAAAACACCCTTGCAATCGCTCCGCACATGGCTTGAATCTTTAGAAGTTCATAACTATAAACTGGCTCAATTTTTATGTAAATTTGTTCCTTCTCGTTGCCCATTTGAGAGAAAAATTACTTTCTTTAATTATACTATTTTGCAAATTCCACCATTATGTAAGCTAAATCCTTTCTACGAACAATTGGTTATGCTTCGCTATAAGTCTTTAGTCTATCTTGCAGATGAATGTGGTGAAGATGTCACAGTCTATTGTTAATTGGGCTGTCTTTTGTGGTAGTACAAAATTAGCAGAAGTGGGAACTAGTGCATACTAATTCCCTCTCCATAAGACATATTTATGACTCAAAGATAAGTATTTTTTAAGCTAAGTATTTTTTAAGCAGCTGGTACAGGGGCACTTGTCACAGTAGGATTATTTACGATAGGTTTGCGGGTTTTTAAATCAAATTTATACCCATGTGGTAATATATGAAGCTTTGCTCCACAAACTGCTAAAGGCTCATCTTTCAAGATGTCCTCAACATTGCTGTGCATAACCTCTGAGTCATCGACAATTGTCACACAGCCTTCTCCAATGACTTCAAACTGGTTATCAGTCACTATGATAGCAGTGTTTTCGTCAATGCCAAATCCTAAAACAACAGGTCGCTGTGCCAAAGCTGCAATCAAGCGTCCTAAACGTCCGCGTTGTGAGAAATGCTGGTCTATCACGACTCCAGGTAGGAAAGCCAAACCAGGACCCATTTCTACAATTTCCATTCGAGGATTTGTCTCTGACTCGCCTTCCACAATCATCACATCTGGCATAACAGCAGCTCCTGCGCTTGTACCTCCGACAACGATGCCTTCAGAAAAGCGCTTGTGAATAGCTGCATCCAGTTCGGTATCCTTGAGGACACTAGTGATTCGGGCTTGGTCTCCTCCAGTAAAAAATATACCAGTAGCTTTATGAACTGCTTCTAATGCTGTAGATGAAGACCCATCTTCACGGGTTTCAGTGTCAACTATACGAGCATCCTCCGCTCCTAGTCGCTCAAACACTCTAATATAATTTTCTCCGACTTCTCTGGGTAGCTCTGTCGCTGCCGTCATAATGACAATCCTAGCTTTGGTACCTCCAGCACGTCGTACAAACTCTCGGAGAATTTGGCAATCCCCCTCCTTGTCTTCTGCTCCCCCAATAATGACTAATTGTCGTTTGATTTCACTTGCTACCATAGTGCCTCATGATAAGAGTTATTTTTTTATATAAAACATCATAATTTAAGCCAAAAAAACCCCCATTTGGTAGATAGATATACAAAAAATAAATATGTAATATAGTACAGGCTGTTAGCATAATAGCAATATCTAAATCAGCTAAAGTCAAAACAAAAAAAAGTCAAAATTGTGTCAGTGTGCTGAACGAGTTTCCTGCCGTAGAGCAACTGGCGCTTTCTTATTAGAATGTTTCTGACTTTTGAGTGAGAAGACTTTTATCTATCTGTTTGTTGGTCTTGAAGATGGAGTATTTATAATTTTTAAGCTTATAGAGAAATTTTCTAGAGGTTTTATTATGTTGACTGACTTTTACAATTTAAGAATCAATTCATTCTTTAGAATTTTTATAGGACTATTATTTGATCTTTGAACAAAATTAGGTATTGTAGGGGAGCCAGTACCGCAGTTTCTTACGGAGGGAAAACACCACTTACTTCAAGTTGGGTATTGTCCGCCCAACGCAGTGGCTCCCCTCCTCAGAACTGCTCGCTGCAGAGAGAAGTTTCGTGTGGGGGTTTCCCGGTTGTTCGCGTAGCGTCTCCGATAGGAGAGGAAACTGAGCGCAAAGCGCAGGCTACGCCAACGGAGAGAGTTTCCCTCCGTTGGCAACTAGCATTGCGTTAGGATGAAATGTGTAACACACTATGAGCATTGTTTGGTGTGTTACCCTATCGCTAACACACCCTACCTATCTTTTGAAAAATCAAACCGGATTCCTATATTTGCTCTGATTCTCGATTTATGAAGGGATGTTAAAGATGATTTCAAAGAAAAGGACAAGACGAATTTCATCAATAATATTGCTATGAAAATGAAAAAATCCCGATTTTAGTAATATATCGGGAAAATTATCTAATTGATTGCTGCTCACTATCTTTTGTATTCTTTTACATCTGACGCTGAACACAAAATTTCTGAATTTTCACCAACCTCGTTGTCAAACAGTAAGTCACATAAGAAAGAATGTGCGGATTCTAGAGGAAAATGTCTGGGTTTACCCTGAAATACAATTTGGTATTCATTGCTGTCTGGACCATCTCCATATCCAGAAATAAGCTTGCGGTGAAAAGCTTCCTCAGCAAGATGTTCAACTTCTTTTCTGAGAACAGCTTTTGCGCTACTCATACTTACCGTCTCCTTAATTTTTTTCATGTTTACTATTTATAGAATTGACGAGTATCTAATTGCACCTTTCAAAGGTTATATATTTAGCTGTCAATATTCGAGTCAATTCATCTGCAATTTTAATGATTTACTAAATAACTTAGTGCGGAGACGTGATTATACCTTTAGATAGCTAAAAATTCTTGGCAATATGGTTAGAATTTACGGGTGTAATAGTTGCGATTGATGCTTAAGTCAACTGCAAAAGATAGGTATAGCTTACGCTTTTCGAGTAATACTTAAGTGAATAGACAGTAAATGCATCTGGGGAAACGCCAATAAGCGTCACAGCAGTTGCGAAGAAAGCGGGAAGTCCTTCTCACTAGCCCAGACGCTACGTGCCTCTAAGTGCCTGCTCTCAGGGCTTAGGCACTGGTCTTGTCCGCTAAAGAGCGCTAGACTTACCCTCCGGGTGACGCTCCTGACGTCGCTACCGCTGCGCTAACGGCAGTTGCTTCTCCTTACGGAGACGCGGCTTTAACAAGTCGGGAAACCCGGACGCCAGTTCCCTAGGTCGGGAAAACGCCACTTGACGGCAGATGCTACAAGTCGGGCATTGCCCGCCCAATGCACTGCCTCCTTTATGCCGGGGAACCCTTTCAGCAGTTGCCTGCGGTAAGTCCTGCGGACAGGCTGCGCCAACGCGTAGCGTCTCCGTCAGGAGAGGGATACCCTCCAAAGAGCGCTGCTTCACCCCCGCAGTGACTCCCCTCCTGCGGGACTGGCTCCCCAACGCACTGCCTCCAGATTCTAGGGTGTTTAGCAAAAGGTCTATAATCAATGGTTCAAGACAGAATCACCGATGCGGTTCGCATCAACGCAAGAAAAACTGATGCATTCGATGTTTTCAACTTCAAGCATTACATCGGACCGAATCCCTACTTGGATACGGGGGCGCTGGTATTTGATTTTGCTCTTACGAGAAGTAACAAACCTCTACCTATTGAGGATTACGTTACAATTATTGGCGATCGCTACCCACATCTTGAGGATAAAACCTACGATTCCTATGCTCATCTGTTTGCCCGTACTGTATCAGAAGTAGGGAAGCTAGATATGGGTTTGCACCTCGACCGTTGGAGTGTCAAGCCATATGAAAATCATGCGACAATTAGTATCCAATCGCTTCACGAACGTACGACTCGAGGTGTCCTTTACTTTGTTTGGGATTGGTTTGAAGCCATAACTCAAGACAAAGACATCGCCTTTGAGGAGCAACTTTCGACGCTTCAAAATAGGTTCCGGCAATCTGTCTACGGTGGTCCCACAGTTTACGCCTTACTGCGGACATCTCAAAAGCAAGGTATTCCCACCTTTTATTTGTGGGAAGAAGGACTGATGCAATACGGTTACGGAAAAAAACAAGTTCGCGGTGTAGCGACGACATTTGACTGTGATAGCCATCTCGATTCCGACCTAACCACCCGCAAGGATGACTGCAAGGCATTTTTAGGAACTTTGGGATTCCCAGTGCCAAAGGGTGATATTGTCCTTACAGAAAGGGAAGCCTTCGCAGTCGCAAGAGAAATTGGTTACCCAGTAGCAGTCAAGCCTGTCGTCGGTCATAAAGGAATTGGAGTGACGGCTGAAGTGCGAGACGCTGAGGAACTAGAATCTGCTTATGATAGGGCGGTTCAAGCAATTCCAGAAAACGAACCAACACGAGTCATCGTTGAGAAAAGCATCACTGGGGCAGACTTTCGTTTGCTGTGTGTCAATGGCAAATTTGTAGCTGCAACTGAACGGCGTCCAGCATGGGTTGTCGGTGACGGATACTCAACTATTGACGAGTTAATCCGCAAGGAAAACCGAAAATCAGGACGATTGGACACACCCACCTCGCCAATGACCAAAATTCAATGTGACGAGGCAATGGAACAGTATCTCGAACAACAGCGCTTGTCATTAGACAGTGTGATTGAGAAAGACGAAAAAGTTTATCTTCGCAAAGTTGCCAACCTCTCAGCTGGAGGCGTAAGCATTGATGCAACACGCACCGTTCACCCTGACAATATTATCTTGGCGCAAGACATTGCCCAGCACTTCCGCCTTGTTTGCCTCGGTATCGATGTCATTGCCCAAAATCTCGGCGAATCATGGAAGTCTAACAACTTTTCCATCCTAGAAATTAACGCCGCACCAGGCATTTTGATGCATCTTAACCCTGCTATGGGTGAAAGTGTTGATGTACCTTCACATATCCTAGAAACCTTCTTTAAGTCGGGTACAGATGCCAGAATACCAGTTATCACATTTAACCAAATCTCAGTTCACGAACTTCAAGAGATTATTGACCATATTCTTTTACAACACCCAGATTGGACAATAGGGGCTGTTTGTCGTGACGCTGTTTTCGTTAATCGTTCTGAAAAAATCTTGAGTAAAGATTACAACAAGAACGTCCAAACTCTACTGCGTAATCCCAAACTTGACTTGCTGATTGCTGAATACGAAGAAGACATCTTGGAAAAAGAAGGAATGTTTTACTTTGGAAGTAACATGGTAGTCTTAGACAATCCTTCTGAAACTGAAATGATGTTGGCGCGGGATGTTTTTGATAACTCAACTGTTGTGATTAGAAATGGAAATAATATTTCTATTCGACGCCAAGGTTTGATTGAGGAGTACTCCTTGGGAGAAGATGAACCATTTACACGGGTTTATTTGAAGGAAATCGGAACGATTTTGTAAGCTGATGTTATGTAGCACTCCCGCAGGCTAGAAGTCTGAATGGCAGTTGTAATTTGTTTAGCCGACACCCATTAGGGTGTCGGCTACTTAATACTATTGCTAAATACTATTGCCAAACAAACACTTTAGCTTCGTATGGTCCTAAGTCAGTGAGAATTCCATCATCACCTGCTTCTACATCATAATTGCCTGTCCACTCGTGCCATGTGCCACCATTGGGGAAGTTTGGAACATGATAGCCAGCAAGGAAATTTTCTGAGAAATTCGCTACAACGACAACACGAGAACCTTCGTCATTCCAACGGCTGTAAGCTAGCACTTTTGCCTCTGGATTTTCGTGGATGAAGTCAATATTTTCTGTGTAGAGGGCATGATTTTGTTTACGCAGATTGATTAAGCCTTTGTAGTATTCAAACAACCCACGATTTAAGTCATTGCCTAGCAATGTCCAATCAATTTTGGATGACTCTTGTGTTTTTGGTTTGTACTCGCCAAACTCTTGACCCATCCAAATCAAAGGCACACCGACGGCTGTCATGAGAATAGCAACTCCTAACCTAATCCGCCGAAAAGCTTCTTCGTCAAAAATATTGCGGTTCCCCAGTTCCACCATCAGGCGATCATGGTCATGGTTAGTTAAGTAATTGACAACATTTGTCGCACCCATAAAGCCTTGGCGCTTACAGTCGATGACATCTTTGAGTTGCTCTAGTTCAAAAGTGTCACCGCAAATGTGCGCATTAATAGTATGAAGAAAACTATCGTGCCAACACCCATCCATCGGTCCATCAACATTAGTGATGCTGGTTGTTTCAGGAATGTGTTCGGCAACATTATAAAAAGGCTTCATGCCAGCTGTTTTCTTAGCTTCTTGTACAATCCAATGCATGAAGTCATAGTTTGCAATTTGCCGTGCTGCATCGTAGCGAATGCCGTCAACGTGATATTCCTGAATCCAAAAACGGACTGTGTCACCAATAAATTTACGAGCAGGATAAGTTTCTAAATTCTCGTCATAATGTTCGTAATTAAATTCAGGTCCCCAGTTATTATCAGGGTCGCGAGGAGAGTGGTGATACCAATAATCGTGGTCTATTTGTGTTAATGGGCTTGATGCTTCTGAATGGTTATAAATACCATCTATTATGACACGAATTCCTCTTGCATGGCACTCATCAACTAACTTTTTTAAGTCTGCTGTAGTGCCATAACTTGATTCTGTAGCAAAGAAGTAACGAGGATTATAACCCCAACTATAATCACCTGGATATTCTTTGAGTGGCATTAACTCAATAGCGTTAATTCCTAATTCAGTCAGGTAATCTAACTTCTCAATGACGTGCTTGTACTTTCCTCGTGCGTAAGGGTCATCTTCACCACCAGAAAAGTCGGCAACATGGAGTTCATAAATGACTAATTCGTGATCTGCAGGTAAGGGTTTATCGTCATGTTGCCAAACGTAGGTATCGACAATACGTTCCCCATCTTTAATTCTTACGATACCGTTATCTTTTCCACTCAATTCATCAATATCTGTAGCGTAGGGGTCTGTCACATCTACCCATTGGTCAGGTTCAAAGAACCAAGATTTTGACTGAACACGAAATTTGTATTGATAAACACCGTCTTCTAATTCAATAGTTTTGCGAAAATAACCATCTTCACCTTTTTCCATTGAGATAGGTTCCCAACTGGAAAAAGAACCAATGACAGCAGCAGCTTCATTGTAGGGTGCAAATAAATTAAATTCAATTGGCTTTGCCATATAAGTATATCAAGACACAAAAAGGAAATTCCCTGGCAAAATAAACATGAATCATAAGGTTGCTAATAGCTAAATAATTAACGGTTGAAAGCAATTAACATTTAGTGTTAGCAAGTTTTGAATTCATCATGCCAGTCATCAACATTGTCCAAGTTATAACGACATTAGCCAATCGTCCACTAGAGATAATAGGATAGGCTTTACCTGTATCTTAAGAAAGAAAAATTACAAAATTAGTACTTTAATTTTAGTTAGTTATAAGTTTTAAGGTTTAATATATTTAGAATAAAAACATAAGTATTTTTTATAGAATAAATAATTTATTGTTTCACATAATCTTGATGTGTTTAAACATAGTTTTGGGGATTGCTTTTATACCAGTAAAAGGTTGTTAAAATCCAAAAAAGGTTTATTTATAAAGCAATATACAATTTTGAGTGAGAAGTCAGGAACTCCTCACTCTACATTGTTAACTCATAAATAAAAGTGCAATTATCAAGATTGGCTGTTATTTTTGTAACTAGCAACAGCCATCCTGAGATCACCTTGGTATTGTGACAAGAGTTTTAACCCTTCCTCTTTTTCCAAACCAGTCCAATGCATCAATAACGCCAACTTTACCCACTTGCCACTACGTTCTAGTAACAAGCCAGCAGCTTCACGACCCAAACCTGTGAGGTCTTGTAAAATGCGCAAAGCGCGATCGCGTAACTTTTGATTCGTGACCGCCACATCTACCATACGATTGCCATAAACTTTACCCAGCTTGACCATCACACCCGTAGAAAGGATATTTAGGGCAAGTTTCGTCACTGTACCAGCTTTCAGACGCGTTGAACCAGCAAGTATCTCTGGTCCAGTCAATAGACGAATATCTATATCAACATCACACTTTACTTGTTCAACAGGGACACAAGCTATAAATATAGTCGTGGCTCCCCGCTGACGAGCAGCGCTTATTGCACCATGGACAAAAGGCGTTGTTCCACCTGCTGTAATGCCAACAACGACATCAAGTTGCGTGACTTGTCGTTGAGCGATCGCCGCCTCACCATCTTGGGCACTGTCCTCCAAATCTTCCGAACTGCGTACCAGTGCACCTGCACCACCAGCAATAATTCCCTGTACCATCTCTGGGGGTGTACAAAAAGTAGGCGGACACTCTGCAGCATCTAACACCCCTAACCGACCACTTGTCCCCGCTCCAACATAAAACAGGCGTCCTCCGTGACGCAAACTTTCTGCGATGCGTTCAATTGCTTGAGCTAATTGCACTTTAGCAGCAGCTACTGCAGCTACTGCCTTTGCATCTTCGCGATTAAACAGTTCTACCAATTCCAGAGAACTGAGCTGGTCTAGGTTAAGACTATCAGGATTTACCTGCTCTGTTAAAAGATGACCGCGCCCCTGCAAATTTGTCGTCATTTGTCCTTTATCCTTTGGTCTTTGAAAGATAGCCCTGTGAGCAGGTTTCCTGACTTGAGGTGACTGCCGTTCATTTGTCCTTGGTCATTCGTCTTTGGTCTTTAGTCAATAGACTCATGACTCATTACAACAATCCTTCCAGTTTGCGGCGAATGCTGTCTAGTTCTGAATCAGATAATTCTGATTTTTCCTGTGACTCCTGGTTGCGAGGGAGAGTTTCTTCAGCAACATCCTCATCAGATTCGGGTTGCCAGTCTGTTTCTTCAACGTTGATTTCTGGGGGAATTGCCAAACTTTCGTTCTCTGGAACAATTTCCCAATCGTAGCCAGCACTTTGACAAAATTCCTTAACTTCCTCTGAATCAAGCGCCTCTACAGTCGGTGTTGGGAAATCTTGAGCTTCAAGCATGAGGGCAAAGCGTGCAGCGTCGTCTTCTGACTCGAACATCAGAACTTTATTGCGATCGCCCACACGAATTGTGTGAATCCCCTCATTTTCTGTTCGGGCATTAAACAGTAGTACAAAAACACGCATGGGTGTAATCATCTAGTCTTCCATCTTGGATCTATTCTTAATTAAAGTTCTAGGATGCGCTTAAGGAAAAGTCGAGGCAAGAATTTTCACTCTCTGAGAAAATCTTAATACTTTTCTAATTGAGCTAATATCACTAAAAGTAGAAGCGTGATATTTCACATCTATCATGAAGCATGATTTTACCTTTCGTATATAGTATCGTCGGTTATCCTGGAGTAGGCATTGCCAATAGTGTGCCAGTTACTCTTAATAACTGTGGCAGCTACGTTCGGTAAGTCAGTAGTGAGACGACATGACCAAAGCTTGTAATCCAGACCATCACTCCCAATCCCCTAATATCTTTAAGAAGCATCAATGGTTGTTCATTTTAAGCCGTGGCGGCATTGCCTTAAGCGGCGTTGTGTTAGTTGGACTTGTGGGTGGTGCTTGGCGGTTGTGGGGTTTTATTCATAAAGAGTTAGTACCACTGGCACAAAGCAATCTGACAACTACACTTAACCGTCCAGTAGAACTGGGGAAAGTCAAAGAACTTTCGCTCAGAGGAGTGAGGTTTGGGGCTTCAGCTATTCCAGCAACACCCACAGATCCGGACAAGGTGACAGTTGAGTTTGTGGAAGTAGGTTTTGACGTATTACAGTTGCTATTTAACCGAAAACTCAAGTTAGACGTTACCCTAGTCAACCCGGATGTTTACATTGAACAAGATGAACAAGGGCGATGGATTACCACAAGGATAACGCCGTCAGGTAAAAAGGGACTCATTAAAACTGATTTAGATAAACTGCGGTTTCGCAATGCCAAGCTGATATTGGTACCGCAGCCGAGGAACTTGGGGGAAGTAGGGGGTACAGGAGAGACTTTCTCCCAGCCTCTTACCTCCACTCTCTCATCTCCCTCTCCTGTGGCATTCTCACAAATCAACGGAACCGCCCAATTATTAGAAAATAACCAACTTATTAAATTTAATTTAGCCGGGCAACCAGACACTGGTGGCAACCTTTCACTACAGGGAGATCTGCGTCCAAAGACACAAGAAGTTAACTTAGAGTCGCTGCGGGCACAAAACCTGCTGGCTGCTGATATTTCTCGCATCGTTAAGTTACCCGTGCAGTTACAAGCAGGTCGGGTTCAGGGTGAGTTGAAGATTCAAAACATTCAACTGAAACAAAAACAGCAAAATCCGCTCATTTTTGGTCATGCTCATGTCCAAGGGGTTCAACTTCAAGTGCCCCGAATGGCACAACCTTTTACCAATTCCCAAGGCAATCTGCGCTTTCACCGAACCCAGCTTCAGTTAGAAAATGTCTCCAGTGCTTATGGCAAAATCCCTTTGATTGCCAACGGCACCATTGACTCCAAAGCAGGCTACAAATTAATAGCACGAGTCAATTCGGTAAACGCGGCAAATGCTTGGGAAACTCTTAAGGTAAAGTTGCCTGTACCAACAATTGGGGAAGTTCAAGCAGATTTGCAGCTAGTTGGATCAACCACCAACCCGATTCTCTCTGGCACAGTTGCCACCATCAAACCTGCGAAAATTGACAAAATTGATTTTAAGAGTGTCGGCGCACAGTTTGAGTTTTCTCCTGTTGCTTCTATCATTACTTTTAAAAATATTCTAGGCAAAGCCACTGTAGGCGGTGAACTCACGGGCACTGGTACGATTCGATTTGTTAATAAAATCCCCAACCTAAATTTTAATGTCACGGCAAAGAACGTTCCTGGGGATGCAGTTGCCTTACTTTACCAAACAAAACCTGCATTCAAAATTGGTACTGTCTTGGGAACAGCTCAACTGACTGGTACGGGTGACAACGTTCAGACAGCTGTACAATGGCAAGCACCTCAAGCAACCTACCCTGGAAGTGGTGAAACTATTGTTGCTTCTGATAAAACTGTCTCTTTCCGGAATGTTGCTCTCAATGTGGCTGGTGGTACAGTACAAATTGCTGGCACCTGGGCGAATCAGCGTTGGCAAGCGATCGCTGATACTTCAAAGGTACAGTTGCAACGATTTGTCAACCCCAGTCAACTGCAAAACGTCTCTCTTGATGACGCACGCCTCAACGGTCGTCTCCTTCTCTCAGGAACCTCAGCGCCATTCAAAATTGCTACGATTCGCACACAAGATAACACCAGAGTTCAACTTGCAGGTGGCACTGTTGCTATTTCTAACATTCAATTGGGCGAGCAAACCTTCTCTGCTCAATTGATTGCTGATGGTGTACAGTTGGGGCGCTTGCTAAAACAAGCGCCTCAGACTTTACAGGGACCAGTCGCCGGGAAGTTCCAAGTTTCAGGAAATACAGACGCTTTTAACCTCAAAACTTTACGTGCAACTGGCGAGGGACGCTTATTGGTTGGTGGTGGTACAATCACAGCTGCTAATATTCAAGTGGCTGATAGTTTGTATAAAGCACAACTAAATGCCAGTGATGTAGCATTGCAAAAATTAGCACCATTACCTAAGCAATTTCGAGGGAAATTAACAGGTCAATTTAACGTTGCGGGTTCAGTTGAATCCTTCCAACCACAAACTGTTGTCGCCAAGGGACAAGCACGCATCAATTTTGGTAGTGGTGTCGTTAACGCTTCCAACGTCGAAATTGCTAACGGTCGTTACCAAATGCAACTTCGGGCAAATAACGTACCATTGCAGCAATTAACACAAGTACAACCTCAATTTTCCGGTGCATTAACTGGTCAATTTAATGTAGCTGGCTTAGTTGGGTCACTTCAACCGCAAAATATCCAAGCTCAAGGTCAAGCACAACTCAATGTTGCGGGTGGTCGAGTCACTGCTTCCAATATCCAAGTGGCAGATGGTCGCTACCAAGCTACCTTTGATGCTGCTGGTGTGGAATTAAAACGGTTGTCACAGCAGTTGCAGGGTCAGTTTGGCGGTAAGGTGCAAGTGTTAGGCACAGTGGGGAGTTTCAATATAGCTAACCTGCGTGCTTCTGGTCAGGTGCAATTTTCCCAAGGTCTTGGTGGTGTTGAGCAACCACTGACAGCAGTTGTTGGGTGGGATGGACAAAAGCTCAACGTTGAGCGAGCGACTTCACGAGATTTAAATGCCAATGGTTACATTTTAGCCCAATCTAGTAGAGTAGGCATACCGGAAATTACGGAATTAAATCTCAACGTTCAAGCACAAAACTATAATCTCCAAAAGTTGCCAGTGCAGCTTCCTAAGGCTATAGCTTTAGCGGGGAAAGCCGATTTCGGGGGCAGAATCAGCGGCAAACTACCAGCACCAAATATACAAGGGCAACTCAGGTTACGAGACTTGATTGTCAATAAACTGCCCTTTGAGTCAGTGTTAACTGGCAATATTCAATTGGTGCAGGGACAGGGTTTAAATTTAGATGTCGTAGGCAAAAAAGACCGAATTGCTCTCAACACAGATGCAAAAAATTGCCCCAATTCTTTCTTAGTGCGGTGGCAAGAAGCATTGGCAAGTGGTCAAACTCAAGGGGAAAATTTGGCAATGAAAGTGGAAAATTTCCCCTTGGCAATATTGAACCTCACTCCACCGCCTAACACTCATCTTGGTAAGGGTGCGATCGCCGGATTTGTGACAGGGAATTTTCAGTTCAATCAAAAGACATTTGCGTCACAAGGGAATATTGCAATTGCCAAACCCCAATTTGGTCGCATCAGTGGCGATCGCCTCAATACCGAGTTTCGCTACGGTGATGGTCAACTTACCATAAAAAATAGCGAATTTGTCAAAGGTGTCAGTCGCTACGCGATCGCTGGGACTTTAACCCAAACTGCCAAAGGTCCGCAAATCAAGGGTAAACTGAACGTGACTCAAGGCGAAGTTCAAGATGTCCTGACTGCACTACAGTTATACGAATTACAAGATGTCCAACGCGGTTTTACACAGACAAACTATGGTACAGCGGCAGATTTGAGTTCCATTAACTCAGTAGGGTTTTCCGAACAGCCTTTGTCTACTCAACTCAAACGCTTTGCTGAAATTGACTCTCAGTTAGCACAACAGAAACAACAGCGTCGCAATGCTTCTCCCATACCCGATTTAGCAGATTTAGCCGGAACTTTCAACGGTGAAGTCTCCATAGATACAGCAGCAGCAAACGGATTGGATGTGAGCTTTAATCTCAATGGTCAAAACTTTGTTTGGGGTAGGAAAGATGAACCGGAACACGTGTATGAAGCAGAGCAAGTGATTGCTCAAGGCAGATTTGAAAATGGTGTTCTGAGGTTGCTACCTTTGCGAATCGAGTCTAAGAACAGGCTTATCGCCTTCAAAGGCAACATTGGCGGTAACGAACAATCTGGTCAGTTGCGGGTCATCAACTTCCCCTTACAAGTGCTAAATAA
Source organism: Nostocales cyanobacterium HT-58-2 (assembly GCA_002163975.1). Taxonomy (GTDB): domain Bacteria; phylum Cyanobacteriota; class Cyanobacteriia; order Cyanobacteriales; family Nostocaceae; genus HT-58-2. The sequence continues at coordinate 3,628,286 of CP019636.1, forward strand.
TTTTGTCAAACTACCCATTGGTTTAACAGGTCATCTCAACATCTCAGCAGCTTTGGCAGGAAGTGTGAACAATCCACAAGCAAAGGGAGAAGTGCAAATCACTGAGGGGACCCTCAATCAAAAGAGAGTCGATTCAGCAACTGCCAGTTTTAGCTATGCGAACAGTCGCTTGGATTTTGGCAGCCAGGTCATGGTTTCTGGGTTAGAGCCAGTGAAAATTGCTGGTAGCATACCCTACCAACTGCCTTTTGCTTCCGTAAAACCAGACAACGATAATATTAGTCTGGATATGAAAGTGCAAAATGAAGGGCTGGGAGTCTTAAACCTATTAACCAATCAAATCGCTTTTGAAAAAGGAGAGGGACAAATAGACCTCATGGTGCGGGGAACAAGACAACAGCCCACACTAGATGGAATTGCGACTGTCAACAATGCCACCTTTTCGGGTCAAGCCTTACCAGGAAAGCTAACAGGTGTGACAGGAAAAGTGCAGTTTGATTTAGACCGCATCATTGTACAGAATCTTCAGGGTAAGTATAACAACAAGGGGACTGTACAAGCACAAGGAGAGATTCCTGTCTCCAGTCAACAAACTAAAGTAGACAATCCTCTCACAGTTAATCTTGATCAGCTCGCTTTAAGTCTCAAGGGACTTTACAAAGGAGGAATCAGCGGGAAGTTGCTCTTTACTGGTTCTGCTCTTGATCCCATCGTTGGCGGGCAATTGCAGTTGGATAATGGTCAAGTGTTACTGGCAGAATCTACAAATGCTACGACTCCCGCAAATAAAGACAAAAGTGGTAGCATAGACGTCTCACAGGTAAAAGAAGTAAAGCAAGAGCCTCCCAAAGTTAGCAATACAGCTACCAAGTTTAACGGTCTGCGCTTAAAACTAGGCAAAAACGTAGAAATTACTCGTCCACCCATCCTGAGTTTCCGTGCAACTGGCTCTCTGACAGTTAACGGTTCGTTTGGGGACCCAATACCTGAAGGAACTATCCGCCTGAGGGACGGAAGCGTGAATTTATTTACGACTCGCTTTAACCTTGTGCGTGGTCATCGGCATAAGGCAATTTTTCGAGCAAATCAACCACGCGACCCTGAACTAGACATCCAGCTATTTGCCAAAGTCCTCGACGTTATTCAAAATACTGATTTAAACAAACCTAATATTACAGGTTTGGCAGCTTTAGAAACGATTCGTGTCGAAGCGAGTATTCAAGGTCTTGCTAGTAAACTGGACGAAAGTCTTGACTTGAGGAGCTCTCCTATACGCACGCAAACAGAACTTGTTGCTCTGCTTGGTGGTGGGTTGATAGAGACAGAAGGACGCAGTAATGATACAACACTAGGGTTAATTAACATAGCAGGTTCTGCTGTCCTAAACAATCTTCAGGAACCTCTTAACCAACTTGGAACCGCATTGGGCTTAAGTGAGTTGCGGTTATTCCCAACCATCATCTCCGATACTGTGGAAGCAGGTAGAAATAGCTCAACTTTAGAGCTGGCAGCGGAGGCTGGAGTGGACTTGACTCGCAGGATTTCTCTTTCCACCCTGAAAATTTTGACAACGAGCGACCCCATCCAATGGGGTATTAACTATCGGATCAATAATGCCGTTCGTTTCCGTGCGACGACAAATTTATATGATGATAATCGCGCAGTGGTTGAGTATCAGAAGAGGTTTTAAGCATTAACCCATGAAATTGCAACTGTTTTTGGCAGGCACAACTTTTTTGTTTAATACTTAAGTACTCCATCTTCCATATAAGCAACTCGGTCAGCCAAATCTAAAATTCGGGGATCATGGGTCACAATCAACACTGTACAACCTTGTTCTTTTGCCAACCCACGCAGTAACTCCATTACCAAATGTCCGCTATGGGAGTCTAAAGCAGCCGTTGGCTCATCTGCCATAATAACCTGTGGGCGACCAGTCAAGGCACGGGCTATGGCAACTCGTTGTTTCTGTCCCCCTGACAAATCTCGGGGAAGTTGCTTTGCCTTATCCCCCAGTCCAACCTGTTCTAACAAAGCTTGGGCTTCCTTACGTGCTGACTTGCCCCGAATGCCTTTGACGTTCAAAGCAGCTTCTATATTCTCAATAGCTGTCAGTGCTGGAAACAAGTTGAAATCTTGAAAAATAAAGCCTATGTGATGCCTTCTGAACCAAGCCAGTTCAGTCCGAGACATTCTCGTAATTTCTTGCCCAAGCAGATACACACTGCCAGCCGTTGGAGTCAACAGTCCAGCTAAAATTGACAGCAAAGTCGTTTTCCCCGAACCAGAAGGTCCCATCAAAATTTCTATATCGCCCTTCTGGATTTCCCAGTCAATTTCTTTAAGAATTTGAAGGCGCTGCTGCTTGGAATTGATGACCATTTCCACGCTTTCGGCGAGAATTGCGCCACCACCAGTAGAATTTCTTGGATATCTGCTTTGAGTAAAGTCATTCGATTGAATTTTAGAATCAGTCATCTGCTCAAATTCTTGGGGCATACACAGTTTTCAATTATTTAGTAGATATTTGTTGGTGCTTTCGACTGCTGAATAATGGCTTGTTTTAATTAGTATCAGTTAGCACTTATTTAATCTAAGGGAATGACAAAAGAAAACTATCCTTTGAAGACAATTGCTGGATCAACGCGAGTGACCTTCTGAATGGCAAAAACAGCAGAACTGACACACATCAAGACTGTAATTCCAAAAACAATGATTCCTGACATAGGTGTAATTAAAATTACAATACCTTGTGTGGTTGATGTCCAAGCTGCCACTCCCAAGCAAAGAGCTATCCCTGGTAGATAGCCTAAAATTGCCATCCATATTGCTTGCTCAATAATTACATTGTAAATAAACCAATCAGATGCCCCCATCGCTTTGAGTGTACCAAACTCTTTTATGTGGTCTGTAACGGAAGCGTAAAGAATTTGACTAACGACGACTGCACCAACAACGACTCCGACGACTGCACCAAGGCCGAGAATAAATCCAATTCCCGAACGCTCTTGCCAGTATAATTGTGTTATTTTCGATATCTCTTCACGAGTATAAGCACGGGTTTCTGGCAAAGCCTGTTCCAAATCTCGCTTGAGTTTGGCTATGTTTTGACCAGGTTTTGCTCGAATCAAAACGAAGTTAATTTGATCTGTTGATATTGGCTTTTTTGCAGAGGAACCCACGTTATTTGGAGAAGCCGTTGTCTGAGTTCCATAATTTCTATAAGTGTTGGCAGTCTCTAAAGAGGTAAACAGCAAGGTCCCGAAGATAATTGACTGAGTTCCTGTAGTGAAACCTATTAATTTTGCCGGAATGTTGTTAATGTCTCCAACCGCACCCAAATTTTTTAGCCGTAGAGAATCTAGGTTAGTTTTGTCAATAATGAAAGTGAAGGATTTCTTCAAGTCATCAAAATTACCTTCGACAATGGTTGAACGTTCAAATAATAGCCCTTCTGGATCAGCACCAACTATTGTGACGGAGGTAATCTCGTCTTTTTCTAGTTCATGCCACAACCCACCATCAATGATGACAGCTTCAGCTTTATCGACACCTGCAACTTTGCGTGCCTGAGTAACTCTTTCGTAGGGAATTGGGATAGTTAGCCCCAAATGCTGCATATTTTTTGAAGACACCCATATATCAGCACGCGATTGATCAATTAACTGGGAAGAGGAACGAGCAAACCCATATTGCAGACCAGTTTGAATGGTGACTAAGCTCACGGCAAACATAATTCCCGCCTGCGCCACTAAAAAGCGAGGAATGTCTTCGAGTAAATTCTTACGAGCAATTGAAGCCATAATATTAACTTTGTAATTAATAGGGAATTGTTATGAGTTGCTAGTATTTTGTGGTTAGTAGAACAACCAACCACAAACTCATAACTGCTAACTAGTACCTTCCGTTTTAGAATACACTCTTCCTTTCCAAGTTCCTCCTCGCTTTTGCCAGTGACGCACAGCCGAGTCTATAGTCATCATGGTATACAGAAAAGCAATTCCAGGAAGACACAGCGCCAACCAAGGGGAACAGCCATAAAATTTGATGGTGGGTAAGTAGGCACAAGCCATAAGGAGCCAGCCAGACAAGCCTGCGATCGCCATAAGCCAATTTCCGGTGAGACCTCCAAAAATCGCAGCGACAGGTGGAACAATGTAGACAAGTATCATCCCAATTCCAGTGACGATTAACAGCCCCCAGGAATAATTTAGCTGTGTAAAGGCAGTTCGGGCTACCATATCCCAAATTGTTGATAGCGATGGATAAGGTCGTACGCTGTGGGTTAAGTCGTCTAGTCCTAGCCAGATTTTGTGAGAAGAGGTAAGAGGCTGGGAAGAAGTTTCTCCTCTGCTCCCTGCTCCCTGCTCAGAGCTTCCTACTTCCCCACCAATGAGTTGGGACCTACCTGACTTTACCGCTTGCGCCAGGGCACAATCATCAATTAAGGCGCTGCGGACGACCTGAATCCCACCAATCCGGGTTAAAGCTTCACGGGTTATTAAAATACAACCACCAGCAGCGGCGGCTGTTGCTTTTGTGGGGTCATTCACCCAGGGGAAGGGATAGAGTTTTTGAAAGAAAAATACAAATGTGGGAATGAGGAATTTCTCCCACAAACTTTTACACCTCAACTGCACCATCAAAGAAACAAGTTCCAAATCTTCTTGTTTCGCCTTTTCGACTAAAGAACGAAGATTTTGAGCATCATGTTCAATATCAGCATCCGTCAGGAGAAGATACTCTGGTGCTGGTGTTAGGGTCTGTGCATATTGAAGACCTTGGTGTAGTGCCCATAATTTGCCCGTCCAACCAGGGGGCAAAGGTTCACCAGAAAGGATGTGTAATTGCTGAAGTTTATTTAATTTCTGGGCAACTTGACGGGCAACATTTGCGGTTCCATCGGTACTGTTATCGTCTACCAAGATGACTGTCAGATGACCAGGATACTCTTGAGCCAGAAGCGATCGCAAAGTGACCGGAAGCATATCGGCTTCATTTCTCGCGGGGACTACAGCATAAATTGCAGGGAACATTGCCAAATCTGTGTGCTGTCTTGTTAATCGTTGGTCGCAGCGCCAAAATTGACCCCAAAACCCCAGTAGTATCACCCAAATTGCCAAGGATAGAACGCAAAGCCATAGTCCAATTTCACCGCTCATTGTGTTTTCATCTTTCTACTTAGAAAACACATTACAATGACACCTTATGGTAGGAAAAGAATTTTCCTGACAAGAGCTGATAAGCAGATGTGGTTGAGGAGCAACGGCAAACTATGCAACTTCAAGACAAACTGACAGTTTCCCGTGTCAAAGACGCGATCGCCAAAAGCCAAAACTATCTTCTTTCTATTCAGTATCCTGGTGGATACTGGTGGGCGGAGTTGGAATCGAATGTCACCATCACTGCGGAAGTTGTTCTCCTCCATAAAATTTGGGGAACAGACCGAGAAAGACCTTTGCACAAAGTTGAAGCCTATTTGCGTTCTCAGCAACGGGAACACGGTGGATGGGAACTTTTTTATGGGGATGGAGGAGATCTCAGTACTTCGGTTGAAGCATACATGGCGCTGAAACTGCTTGGTGTCCAACAAACAGATCCTGCAATGGTTAAGGCGCAGAAGTTCATTGTAGAACGCGGTGGTATTAGTAAAACTCGCATTTTTACCAAATTACACTTAGCGCTGATCGGATGCTACAACTGGCGAGGTCTTCCTTCTCTGCCGCCTTGGGTGATGTTATTGCCTTCAAATTTTGTATTTAATATCTATGAAATGTCTAGCTGGGCAAGGTCAAGCACTGTCCCTTTGCTGATTGTCTTTGACCGCAAACCTGTTTTTCTGACTGACCCAGCTATTACCTTAGACGAACTGTATGCTGAAGGTGTGGAGCAAGCCCGCTATGAGTTGCCTCGCAAGGGCGATTGGACAGATTTATTTATTACCCTCGATGATACATTTAAATTAGCAGAAAGCCTGAATTTCGTTCCTTTCCGTGAAGAAGGCATTCAAGCTGCGGAGCGTTGGATTTTAGAGCGGCAAGAAGTAACGGGCGATTGGGGCGGAATTATTCCGGCGATGCTCAATTCATTGCTCGCTTTGCGAACTCTGGGTTATGATGCAGCAGACCCAATAATAGAACGAGGACTGCGAGCAGTTGACAATTTTGCGATTGAAACTGCGGATACCTACAGTGTGCAGCCTTGTATTTCTCCCGTATGGGATACTGCTTGGGCAATGCGAGCTTTAGTTGCTTCTGGCTTAGCACCAGATCATCCAGTTGTGACAAGAGCCGGAGAATGGTTGTTAAGCAAGCAGATTCTGGATTACGGTGATTGGGCTGTCAAGAATCGCAAAGGAAAACCGGGAGCTTGGGCGTTTGAGTTTGATAATCGGTTTTATCCAGATGTAGACGACACTGCTGTCGTTGTCATGGCTCTCAATGAAGTGAAACTGCCAAATGAAAAACTCAAGCAGGCAGCGATCGCTCGTGCTGTCAACTGGATTGCTTCTATGCAGTGTAAGCCAGGTGGTTGGGCAGCGTTTGATATGGACAATGATCAAGACTGGATCAACCAAATCCCTTATGGTGACCTCAAAGCCATGATTGACCCGAATACGGCTGATGTCACCGCTAGAGTGTTAGAAATGCTGGGTAGCTGCAATCTGTTAATTGATAAAGGCAATCTGGAGCGAGCAATTACCTATCTCAAAGCTGAGCAAGAAACTGAGGGTTGCTGGTTTGGTCGTTGGGGAGTAAATTACGTTTATGGTACAAGTGGAGTTCTTTCGGCTCTATCCTCAGTTGCTCCTGACAAGACGGGACTCAGTATAGAACGGGGTGCTGCCTGGTTAGTGGCAGTTCAAAACTCAGATGGTGGATGGGGCGAAACTTGCCGCAGCTATGATGACCCAACTCTCAAAGGACAAGGACCCAGTACTGCGTCTCAAACGGCATGGGCAATACTAGGCTTAATATCAGCAGGGCAGGCAACTGGTAAGTTTGACAAGCAAGCTATTGAGCGAGGAATTAGCTACTTGTTGGCAACTCAGAAGTCCGATGGCACTTGGTACGAGGCGAATTTTACAGGGACTGGCTTTCCTGGTCATTTTTATTTGAAGTATCACCTCTATCAACAGTATTTTCCGCTGCTAGCTCTGGGTCGATATCAAACTTTGTCAGAGTTATGGTGAGAAGAGGTGCAGGGGGAAAAGAGAGCAGGGGAGGCAGAGGAGGGAGAGAGGCACTGGTTGAGGAAGAATGGACACTAACTCTTCTTCCCCTGCTTGTTCTCCCCTGCGGTGGATGTTGGTGGTACGCTCTTTCTATAGGGTCTTAAGTAGTGTTGCTTACTGATAGGAGGTTATACTCATGTATTTATTCATGGAAGCAGCAGCGCAAGCAGCCAAAGAACCATACCAATTTCCTTGGGCTTTCACAGCTGTGTATGTTATTGGCTTCCTCGCTGCTGTCACTATTGGTTCAATTGCTTGGTATAACTCCAAGCGTCCTGCAGGTTGGGAAGACAAAGAGCGTCCTGACTTTGTGCCTCAAGTTAAGAAAGATGAAACTCCAGGGCTAGGTTAGCTGAAGTCCTAATCAGTTCTGAGCCATAACGAGCCAGCGCCCTCTGTTGGTTCCCCAATTTTAGGCGACTGGCACTGCCGAGTACTGAGTTAAAAAACCTCAGACTTTTTTCTTTTTATGTGAAAAAGCTAGGTTATACAAAAAAGTATTTGCTCAGGACTCATTGCTCAGAACTGAGGAGTGTTTCAGTTTTGAACCTCAACCCAACGACGGTAAAGCTTTTGAATTTGTTTGAGAATGGCATTATATCCAGATTGGGTTGAATCATTTGAGTCTGACAATTGTTGTAATTTCGTCAAGACTCTTGCTTCTTCTATTGCCACTTCGCCATCACTGTAAATTAAGCCGCTGATGGCTTCAATCAGGCTTTGGCACTCTTCTGCACTGGGGCGATCGCCCAAATATGCCTTCACCCACTCATAAAACTGCTCTGGCTGCACAGCAACCAACTCATGTAGCAAAGGCTGTATTTCTGGCTCGTTAGCCACCCCCTTTTCTTGAGCTATTTTGCGAAGATATTGTCTTTCTTCTGGCTGAATTCTGCCATCAATCCAAGCGGCTCCAATCAGGATTTTAACCAAGTTTTTCACACTGGAATTATTAACCATGGATTTTTCCTCAAGTAATTAGGACTTGGGAATCAGTCTTGTTACTTATTTTCCCTATTCCGCATTCCCTATACCGTTCTCCTAAAAAATTTTACAATTTTAAATAGTATTTTCCCTTAATGCTTGGTTTTTCTTAAGCGCACCATAAAAAAACCATCCATCTGCTGTTGGTGAGGTAAGACTTTGATCCAACCTTGTGGAGTGGAATATGCACCAGCAGGAGAATCAATACTAGGAGGCTCAATTTCCCAATTTGGGTTCTCAGCGAGAAATGACGAAATCACATCTTCATTTTCTTTTGGATGCAGTGTGCAGGTGGAATAAACGAGTACACCATTATCCTTGACAAATTTTGATGTATGTGCAATCAGTTCTTTCTGAAGCACTGACAGTTCTTCCACAGATTCTGGTGTTTGTCGCCAACGAGCGTCAGCATGGCGATGTAAGGTACCCAAACCAGAGCATGGTACATCCAGTAGTACGCGGTGAGCAGTGTTTTGAAACTGGGTCAAATCACGGCTGTCACCAGTGCAAATTTCTATAGACTTTAACTTTAGGCGTTGAGCATTTTGTTTGAGTTTTACGAGGCGTGAAGGAGTGCGATCGCAAGCAAAAATCTTGCCTTCATCCCTCATTAATTCTGCAATGTGGGTTGTTTTCCCCCCAGGTGCAGCACAAGCATCAATCACCACTTCACCGGGTTGAGGGTCGAGTAAATGAGTCACCAACTGGGCGCTACTATCTTGTACAGTCCACCAACCTTCGTTATAACCAGGCAAATTTTGAATAGGACCAGTGTTACTTATCAATCGTAAAGCTTGTGGTAGGTGAGGAACACGTTGAAACAAAACACCAGCAGATGATAACGCCGCCTCTACTTCTTCTATAGAGGTGCGAAGGGAATTAACACGCAGGTCAATAACTGGGGTTTGATTCATCCATGAGCAGAGTTGTTCAGTTTCAGCTAAACCGAATTGTTCCACCCAGACTTGAATAATCCAGTCAGGAAAGCTGTATAAAATCCCCAAGCGTTCCTCTGGGTTAGTTGGTAATTTGAGAGGGTCAGCCTCGGGTGTCATTTTCTCCCGAACTTCTCTCACTTGTCTGATATACTGCCGCAATAGACCATTGACAAAACCCGTCAGTCCAGAAAAGCCATTGTCTCTGGCAAGTTGGACAGTCGTATTTACAGCAGCACTTTCAGGAATTCGTTCTTGAAACCGTAACTGGTATAAGCCCAGGTGCAAAATAGTACGGAGGTCTTTTGGCTGTTGATGGGATTTTTTTTTACCCAGTTGATCAATAAGGGCGTCAAGGGTACGCTGTCTTCTAGTGCAGCCATAGACTAATTCTGTGATTAGGCGGCGATCGCGTAGCGCTTCCTGTTGCAAAGTCTGCTCTTGCAAAACAACCTTCCTCAAAGCGGGGCTTGGTTGGGCAACAAAAGGGCGATCATTACCAGGTAGATTTGCTTTTTGCAGCACTCGATCCAAAGCAATGTCAACATAAGCTCCCTTGTGAACGTCTCGCAAGGCAAGAAACGCTAGTTGACGAGGGGATCTGAATAATTCAAAATTCACGCATTCAAAATCCACACATTGGATAAGCCAATGGTAACAAGTATCCTGGCGGTTTTACCGATGTAACTAGACTTATCACATGAATGCAAAACCTATCTTCATCCCCCAACCTTTTCTCCCAAAATTGTGAGCACTCCTCACGCCAGGTCCTTCTCCCAAGCTTGGAAGAGGGATTTCGGGTAAGGGCAAAGATTCATGCAAGAAGTCTGTCTAATGAAGTTAGGAAGTGCGCTTACAAGATTATAGCGCACTCTGGTGTAAGGAAGAATCTTTTGATTCAAAAGAATTTTAAGTTATGTTAAGTGTCTATCCAAAGTATATGGTGTCAACCTGAACAAGATCAAACTCACAAGCTCTAGAAGCTGGTTCCATAGTAAATGGCTCAAAAGACACTAAAGGTAAAAATTCGGGGTTTCGTACTAGTTCTTTTGCTAACAAAAATCCAGCAATTGTCCAGGTTTGATATTTTCTGGCTTGTTTGCCTATGAGTCGACCTTTCTTACCATCGTAATACTCTGGCCATTCGTCCAGATGCAAGCGTGATTCTGCAATTTCAATAGCCTTGTGTGCAAGATCTGTTCTATTGGTTTTCACAGCAGCTGCCGACAACAACCACAATAAGACAGGCCAACTTCCACCGTTATGATATGACCAAGCTATATTTTTAGGATCACATCCAGTGACAATTCTGTACTCTTCATTTTTCAATGCAGGGAAACAAATTTTCATGGGCATATCTCCCACCAAATCATCCCATCGTTCTTCGATGAGATTCATAATTGCTTGAGATTGCTCTTCACTAGTCAGGTCTGAGACAATAGCTACTAAGTTTCCTAAAGAAAAGAAGCGAGTATCTAACTGCGAAGGTCCAACATTACCAACAAGATAGCCACCTTTTCTTGGCAACCATTTGTCTAATTCATAGTAGGGTAGCGAATCTGCATATATATTGAAAGGATTAGCTGCTGCTTTGCCATACTCTTCACTTTTGAAGCGATAAATCTTGTTTAAGCGATGAAGATCCATCCAATAATGCTGGCGAATATGAGCTTGTAAAAGCGGCAAGCGATTATCTATAGCTGTAACAATATCTTCATTACCGCGACAAATTAGCAGTTCTCTTGCAGCACGCAATGCAGCAAAAAATAGAGCTTGAATTTCTAGTGGATGACCAAATATACCCATACGACGGTCAATCATACAAGCACCGTCTGGAACCAAAAGTGTTGGGTACATATCAAACCGAGTGGCCAAACACAGTTCCATAATTAATCTGATACCGTGTTGGAATTCAGGTTGATAGGCTAGAGAAAAATCTTTTGTCGCAACGACATAAGCGCGCAACAAAATAACCCACCACAAGCAGGAATCAACTGGTGTGACGCGTGCAATGGCATGTTCACCAAAATCGGGATCTAGATATTCTTGCCCACTTTCGGATACGACTTTAAAGCTAGCCGGCATTAAACCTCGACCCGGCATATAAGCATTCAATTGCCTTTCTTTCGGCTGTAACTTTAAAGTTTCTTCTAAAAAGTTACGAAGAATATCTGTTCTACCTTTCATAAGAAAAATGAGAGCAGAAGAGACAAAATCCCGAACAAAACATTGATCGTAATTTAGCGCTTCCACCGTTGCATCATAAGCAGCAAGTGTTCCTAGAGGACGACCTTTGTAGTAGAGAATTGATTTTTCTAGTGCTGTCCATGCCTCTTTTTCTACACTATCACTCGATACCAAGTCATTTAAATGCATTTGCGGAACAACTCCAATTGTTTAGTAAATTGTGGTTTTTTGTAGATGCATCAATAACTAAATTATTGCTGCTATTCTCATCATAACAATGCTGATTTTTTGAATAGCAAATATAGCTATCTACAAGATAATCGCCGCAACAACGGCTCTATATGCTGATTTTTTAGCGGCTTAGTTGAAAGTTATTTTCTTTAGATTGATTATCTTTCTGTCAAAGAAAGCCGTTGTTTTTTTACATCAAACAGTCACATAAATTCTATTTTCTGATGATATGCTGTTCTGTTTAATATCCAGGAATTTATTTTTATCAAACAAATACATATCTCAGATATGAAGTATTATTTGAGTATTTTTACTTAAATAATACTTAAAGGATGTCTCAGAAGTGTTGAATGTCATGCTGAGTGAAGCGTAGCGGAAAGAAGTATCTCTATTGATTGGGCATTTTGGAGAAACTCTTTGCTTTACCTCGTGACGCTCAGAGTGACAAATCGGACCTTTTAGACATCCTCTTAAATAAGATGGAGACTATTTGGAAGTATGAATGAAATGATTTAACCACGCCCATATGATAAGAATTTATAACAAATTTTCACAAGATGCAATATGATTTTTAAATTCTATCTCTCACTTCTTAATCAAAGCTGTATATTTTACCTCAATTTCTCTTGAAGGATGCGCTTCTAAAAGCCAATAGAGATACAAGCTACACAAGAGTAGAGACGAAATACAGATTTTCCACTTAGAGAAAAAATCACAGCAAGAGAAAAGAAGATAAAGCAATTTTTGAAACAGTAAAAAGTCTTTGGCTATTTTTTTGAAAAAAGTAACGAAGCTGTATGAGGATATGATGGTATGTCCATAGCTAAACTCACTTTTGGTGCAATAGCATTCGATATCGATTCGCGAAATACTCAATCATTTACTGTTTCCTGAGAAAGCCATTCTAACCGCTAGACTTACCGATTTCTGTAAAGAAAGGTGTTGTAGCCTCCTGTACACAGAATGGCAATAGTGTCGTGATGCGCAAATGTGTTGAGCAAGTGTAGACGCCGATGAAAGTACACCGTAGGAATAGATGTATACCACCCTTTTTTCCATAGCAGTATAACTTTCGGGTACTTCCTTCACAGGAGAATCCTATTATATTTGAGCTGATTGAATGTAGTTTGTGATTTAAAAGCCGACTTTTAAATCTCGGACCGTGCAAGTTGAGCTACCTCACTATCTGTAAGCAAGACTGATTTCATCTCAAATCAGATCATGCACCAATGACTACAGTAGATGAAAAAGTTTGTGACTTATTCGTAACTTTATTGCACAAAAATTATCATTAGACACACCCACACGAATAGAAGCAAGACTCAGCAATTTTTTATGATTCTTGTCATTATTTCAAACTTAAATAACCAAAATAAACTGTATGCATATATACATAATAACCTAGAAAAAAGATTTTTTTTCAGTAAGAATCCGTAAAATCTTGAGATTTTCTAGTAAAGTTTTTATAAAGTTTACAGAATTAAATACGTAAACTTATGAGCTTTTGCTTTGCTGGTAGCTTTTGTCTATTTTTTGAGTATTTTTACTAAGTATAAATTAAATTTTGTTTTTCAGCAATTTTACCCTATTAGTGTTTGCTTTTTTATTTGTAAAAAATATTATAGTTTAGTTAAAAATCTTGTAGTTATAGATTATTTGCAGAAGGAAAAGCAGTTTTTTAAAATGCAAGGTAGTTATTATATATACACAGCACTTTCGTATTATTAGTAAAAGGAATGTTAAGCATAGTTTTTCTTAAGTCAAAAAGCTAGTCTATGTATTTGATTTTTATGTATTAATTGAATTAAAAGAGCATCTACCGCATTGTCAATAACTAAGGGCAGGTTAAATTACCCAATTTGCAAACAAATTGCAAAGGAAGAACTGATGTTGAAAACCTCTCCAAATGTGACATCTCCTGCGGTTGAACACTTGCTTCACCTTTGGTCACGTCGCTTCACACTTGATTTATCTTCTCTATTAATAGAAAACGACTCGTCCCACAGTTGTTTGGTCAAAGCAGCCTCTCCAGAAGGTAGAGCTTTAACCTCTGCTAAGTTGAAAGATAACATCCTAGATGTACACTGCCAAATGGCATGGATTCAAACAAAAACTCTTTATGGATATATATCCAATGTTTTAGATTTGAACGAAGCAAGGCAAATAACTCAATTTGCTTTTCGCGTTTATAGAAAATTACTAGAAATTTACCAACAGCAGTCTCTGGAGAACGACTCACTGACAACAAAAGTTCAGGAGAAGTCTGTTGCTAAGTTAGGGATACCAGCTATTGAGGAGGTCGCTTACGCGCTGGAACCAATACTAATGGTTTTTCAAGAGCAACACATAGCATCTAGGGACTGGCGCGCCCTTGGTTTTATGACCACCCAGTTAAACTTTAGCAACAAGTTAATTCTCAAGAAGCTAACACCTTCTGAGAAAATCTTGCTTACTCCTTATTTAAAATTTGTTGAAGAGCAAGTCGCTATCCCTTGGCAACGAGTTTGCGCTGCTGCTGTCAAACATGAGTTAGATTCTGCAATGTTAGCCCTTGTACAGCAAATGTTACCTATCTCTCAGGACATTGCTCAATCTGTTTACTACCAACTTGGGGAATTGTTGCCCAATCATCGCAGTCGTAGGGGAGGGTTAAGCGATCCAGAGGTGAGACATTCATGTCTTCGTGACTTAAATATGTTTCAAGCCTACATATGGCTATCTTTGTTAGAGGAGAGTACTGTACCACTGGAGAAAGAACTCCTTCCTTTATGTCAGATGGTTGTACAGGGTGTAAACATCCCATGGGAAATGACAGAAAAATGGTGTCAATTGTTAGCGGACGAGATGTTGAGTCGCGTTGATCCAGAACACCAGAATCTCTTGCTGCCATACATTCAAGCAATGAAGCAGATCTTCTTCAAACAGCGTCAGCAGTTGGGTTTCACAGAGGAAACTATTGAGAGTGTTGTTTGAGGGGTGGGGTGCATGAATAATGCACCCGTAGAGTATTATTTGTTAGACAGATAGAATTTAGATCATTTTATCGAAAACTTGGGTTGAAAACCCCGTCCTTCTAGGACGGCTTTTCCTCTTCAATTAACTTGTCGATGTACGCTCTTAACTTTTCTTGCCAGTGAGGAATGCTCCTTAGCTTTTCCCTCACTCCAGGCTTGAGTTTTAAGCAAACTGGGATTGAGTCTAACGGATCATCACTCGTAAATCCCAGTTTGTGTTTTTTTTGAAACGGCATGACTATCAACGTAAATATTGGTATACTAATAGAATACGCGAATAGTAGATATGAAAGCCAGATATCAGTACAAATTTTATCCAACAGACCAACAGCGACTAAGCTTAGCTCAGTTGTTTGGTTGTGTTCGGGTAGTCTGGAATGATGCTCTAGCCTTAAGTAAAGTCAGTAAATTTCCGGGCTATAACAGCTTGGCGAAATCTCTCACTTTGTCCAAAAAGACTGAGGAAAGAAAGTGGCTGTCTGATGTTTCGTCAGTGCCATTACAGCAATCTCTTAAACAGTTAGAGGTAGCCTACAAAAACTACTTTGACTCCCTTAAAGGGAAAAGGAAAGGTAAGAAAGTGGGTCAACCTCGCTTCAAGAAAAAGACAAACAGCCAATCTGCAACATTTACGAAAGCCGCTTTCTCCGTTCAGCGTGGGGCAGTGTATCTTGCTAAAATTGGAACAATCAAGCCAATTTGGTCAAGAGAATTACCCTCTGAACCTAGTTCAGTCACAGTCATCAAAGATTGTGCTAATCGCTATTTTCTTAGCTTCGTTGTAGAAGTTCAACCTAATCTTGCTGTTACTAATAACCAAAGTATTGGTATTGACTTGGGGATAAAAACTTTTGCTGTCATGAGTAATGGAGAAAAAGCTCTAAGCCCTAACTACTCAAAACATGACCGCAAAATTCGTAGATTACAGCGAAAATTAGCGCGTCAGCAAAAAGACTCAAAAAGAAGAAACGGAACTCGCATAAGGATAGCTAAACTACACAACCAAATTTCTGATACTAGAAAAGACTTTTTACAGAAGC
This sequence comes from Nostocales cyanobacterium HT-58-2, assembly GCA_002163975.1. GTDB lineage: Bacteria > Cyanobacteriota > Cyanobacteriia > Cyanobacteriales > Nostocaceae > HT-58-2. Next base: position 3,643,911 of record CP019636.1, read on the forward strand.
TATCAACCAAAATAGTTAAGGATAACCAAGTAATTGTTTTGGAAGATTTAAATGTATCAGGGATGGTCAAGAACCGTAGACTATCTAGGGTAATTAATTTGCAAGGATGGCGAGAATTTAGAAACCTTTGTGAAGCTAAGTCGGAAAAATTCAATCGTGATTTTCGAGTCATAGACCGATGGCAACCAACAAGCCAAATATGTTCATGTTGTGGTTTTCGTTGGGGCAAAATTGATCTTTCTGTTCGCTCAATACTTTGTTTAAATTGCAGTACTGAGCAACAAAGAGATGAAAACGCATCCAAAAATATAGAAATGGTCGGGATGGGGCATCGCCACGACCTTAAATGTACGCAGAGGGATTGTAAGACTACTTCGGTAGCAGAACCCAATGAAGCGTAAAGAATCACCGTGGCTTCAGCCCGGTGAGTATGTCAATAGTATTCAATTGATGCCGATACTGTCTATAAGCCCGATTAATTGCTTGCATCACAGCTTTTGCATTGGTAGAACTGTTAATATCGGGGTGATACCGCCTGGCTAATCTTAGATAAGCGCGCTTGATATCCTTGGTATGAGCAGCGTTATCTACGCCTAAGACTTCCCACCATTGCCCAGATAGCATACATTCAGCTATGGAATCATCATCGCCAAAGGTTTGACGCCAAATCTTGATTGTACCGCCTTTCCCACCACTAACCAGTGTTTTTCCATCAGGACTGAAGGCAACAGGACTGCTTCCAGAAAGGGTTTGTAGTGGTTCCCTCATTTGTAAATTCCAAATATTGATGATACCATCTGTGCTGCTACTAACGAGGGTGTGTCCAGTGGGGTTGATGGCAAGGGAGACAACTGCCCTTGAGTGTCCAATGAGTGTATGGACTAATTCGCCAGTGTAGAGATTCCAAAGTTTAATAGTCGTGTCTGTACTACCACTGATAAGAGTTTGACCGTCAGGACTGATAACAACTGTATTGACTGCTCCTAAATGTCCTGTGAGAATACGGAGTTGTCTCCCATTTTTTAAGTCCCAAAGTCTGATAGTTTGATCAGCACTTGCACTGGCAAGGATTTTGCTATTGGGACTGAAAGCAATAGATAAAACGGCATCCGTATGTCCATTCAAGGTACGTTTGACTTCTGTTGTGTATTGTCCCCATAGTCTTATCGTCTTATCGGTACTAGCACTGGCAAGAATTGTTCCATCTGGACTGAAAGCAATTGAGTTGACAAAGCCAGTATGACTATAGGGAGAGTTTAAATAAAAGAATGTACGGAGAAATTTTTTTGTATCTAGATACCAACTGCTGATTTTGCGAGCGATGTTGCCACAGGCGAGTATTTTACCATCAGGACTGATAGCAACAGATAAAACAGCTTCTTCTTGACCGGCGAAAGTGTAAAGCCAGTTTCCTGTTTTTAAGTTCCACAGGCGAACTGTTCTGTCATTACTAGCACTAACAAGAGTTTGACCATTGGGGGTGAATGCGATCGCATTGACTGCGGCTGTGTGTCCGTGAAGAGTCTGTACACATCTCCAAGTTTCCAGTGATGTCGGTGTGAGGGATACGACTTCTGGTTCAATTTTAGGAGCAGAAGTTTCAGATTTGACAGATGGTGAAGTGTTTTTTACTTTTTTCTGTTTTACTTTTTTTTGTGATTCCGCCTTGAGCATTTGTAACTCATCCTCAACTTCCAAGGCTGCAAATTTTTGATTCAAATCCTCACCAGATAAAAATGCCTCTAACTCCATCACTGCTGCAGAATAGGCGTCCATCTGCAAAACTTTTTCTTCCATCCGGTCAAAAAGTTGTGCTGGGGTTTCCACAGTTCCAGACTCATCTAGCAATTTAGCAATACCATAGGCTGCGAGTCCAACCACACCACCAATTGCTGCCATAGGTACTGTGCCAATACCAACAGCTAAGCCTATTTTGGGTGCGACTAGACCCATACTACCAATAACGTTAGAAACTCCAACACCGCCTACTGCGCCAACTCCTATTGCACCGAGAGCAGCAGTATCTCCCTGTGCGATCGCCTTAAAAGCACCATAAGCAGCCGCACCAACGACAGCGCCAGCACCGACTACAGGAACCGTCCCAATTCCGATTGCTCCAAATCCTCCCGCCAATCCCATCCCGCCTACTGTAGCGGAAACACCAGCGCCTGCTAGGCTTCCCCCAGCAATAAAGGCTGCGCCTGTCTTGGTTTTTTGTGTCATTTCTAGCAGTCCTGGTAATTGAAATTACTTAAAATGCTCACACCTCATAGCTTACAAAGGGGGTAGTAAACCAGGATTGGGTATGACTGCCTGAATAGCAACTTGCTTAGCTGTATAAAAAGCAATTTCAGCACATTTGTCAATAAAATCAAATTCAGGTTTAGAAGCATGAAAAGGTTTGATACCAAGGACTTCTACTTTGTATTTTTGTTCAAGCTTCAGACCATCTGGTATGCAAGTTAAACCTATCTCTGAAGCATCGATATTCTTGATCCAGAATTCGTCGCTAAAAAATGGAGGTTTGTCATACAAAGCTACTTGTAATTTGCCAGATTCACTGCTGATGTAGAATTTAATTTCGTGTACATAAGCCATATTTTTACTTCTCCAACTTCCAGTTGTTGTATTATTTTGTTTCTACGTTTAGCTATTTTTTATCTTTTCTTATCATTTTTAAAATTTTTATCACAATTCTTCCATATTAATAATAGAGAACAAACCAGAATTTGTATTTTTTTCTAGAATCATTGCTATCCGACTGTTAGTGCCAAATAGTTGAGATGCTAAATTAATTCCTAACAGGTGAATGTTTATGGTAGGAATGATGACAAAATAAACTTTATCTTCGTCTTTGATTTCTGGTGTTTTACATATTTCGATTTCTAGAGATGGGTATATAAATGATGGCATTTTTTGGAAAATTTTCTGAAACCAACAAATAAGCTGTTGTTTATTCTGATTCACATAAGACTTACTATAATAGTTTTCAGATATTAACTTCTGAAGTCTTTGTAAGTCTTTTGAGTCAATCGATTTTTTGAAATCTCTAAAAAATAGTAAGATGTCTCCTTCTAAACCATAAGGATTCCATCTGGTTTCATGGACTTCCCGAAATAAGGAAACTCCTGTTTGAAAAATATCAAATAACATATAATTTGCACTTAGCCTTATTTTTTCAAAAAACGCGCTCCCTTGCCACGATTACAATCAATACACAGTGTTTGCAGATTACTAAGGTCATTACTGCCACCTTTAGAAAAAGGCAGGATATGGTCAACTTCTAATTGCACTTGCCGCGCATGGCGTCCACAGAAAACACATTTAGAACCGTCTCTGTGTAAAACTGAAACACGTACTGAAGCCGCAATATGGCGTGAGCGTTTACTATTATCTTGCTTTGGTTTCGCTCGGGATTTGGTAGCAGGTTTTTTTGCCTTTGCTTGTGTTGATCTATCCGCTTTTTCAGTATTAGTTTGATTAATGAAATCCCGGACAACTCCACGTACAAGTTTTTGCAATAGGTTGGGAGGCTCTTTTGCCATCACTTATTAAAGAGCTTGTTTAAGCCGTAAGCAGCCAACCCAACAACCGCACCAACAGCTACAACTGGAGCCGCACCAATAGCGATAGCAGTTCCACCAACTGCTAAACCCATACCACCCACTACTGCAGCAACCCCAGCACCTGCGGCTGCTCCACCTGCTACTGCACCTATAGCTGTAGCGTCTCCCTCTTCGATCGCCTTTTTCACTCCATAAGCAGCTGTACCAACAACTGCACCAGCCGCAGCAACAGGAGCCATGCCAATTGCTACGCCTCCAAAACCTCCAACTAAACCCATACCACCAACGACTGCAGACACACCAGCACCTGCTGCAGTTCCTCCCGCGACTAATGCTGCACCCTCTACTTTATCTCTCAGTTCTTCATTTTCTGTAGTCACAAATTTATCTTTTGTTTTCAGAAATATTACATATAAGTTAAACGAGAAATCTGTTGCTACGGAGAAAGAATCAATGAAATTTTCCCAAGTTCTCTTAAAGCTTGTTTAAAGGTATAGAGTATGCTGTTTAGATAAAAAGAAACCGCACAGGTGCAGAGAAAAAAAGGAGAGGTGCGTTCAAACTTACACCTTTCCCAAGTTGTTATACCAATGCTAAATTATCCGTAAAATTCTCTCTGTTTCTTGACGTCTTCAGGTCTTGGCAATTGATAATTAGAAATCCAGTAGGACTGCCATAGTACTAAGGGTATAAGAATAACATTGACAAAATGCCAACCAAGAGGTAAGGGCACTGAGTCTTTAAGGGGAGCGATCTGATAATTTTTTCCAAAGAAAGTGTGCACCAACTCCGACACCCACAGCAGCTACAGCTGGAGCGGCAGCGGTTACAGCTACACCTGCAAGCATACCCCCTCCAACTATACCCCCAATCGCAGCTAACCCAGAAGTTATTCCAGCAGCGCTCAAACCGGCAACACTTCCGCTAGCAGCGAGGATTCCAACTGCTGCCCCACTACCAGTAACAGCACCTGTTAATGCTCCCACGGTAAATGCCCCACTACCTTCAGGGAGATTTATACTTATATCTATTGGAGGGCATATGGTTATGACAGCATTACACATAACTGTGTTTCCTTCTGCCCAAGCTGGAGCGGGTAAAATCGTCAGGGTGCTAGTAAGAAAGAGTAGTGTAACTAGGCACACTGAGATTAGTCTTTTTGTACTTTGAAATAGATGTTTCATGGAACTTCCTTAGAAGAGTGTCAAATTGATTACCTAAAACCTTAACTATGTCAATTATTTTTTATAACCTCATTACAATCAATGAAATCTTGCTTAATGCTTCTAAAGTTTGTGTAAAGTAAAGCTTTGGAATATCTTATTTTTCTAGTTAATAAGCTGCCCATAATATGACCTCCCTGTCTCCTCACAAAAAAGCCAAAGCCCTTAAACCCGGTAGCCGTCGTCCAGCAAAAGAACTGTGTAGCGAGTGCGGGCTATGCGATACATACTATATTCACTATGTCAAGGAAGCCTGCGCTTTTATTAATCAACAAATAGACACACTTGAAGAACAAACGCACACTCGCTCCCGTAATTTAGATAATGCTGATGAGTTATACTTTGGTGTTCATCAAGATATGATGGCAGCTCGTAAAGAGGAGCCAATTCCAGGGGCACAATGGACGGGAATTGTGAGCACTATTGCCATTGAAATGCTGAATCGCGGCATGATTGAGGGTGTCGTTTGTGTACAAAACACAAAAGAAGACCGCTTTCAACCCATGCCTATTATTGCTCGTACTCCAGAGGAAATACTGGCAGCACGAGTCAATAAACCAACACTTTCGCCTAACCTTTCGGTATTGGAACAAGTGGAAAAATCAGGGCTAAAGCGGCTGTTGGTGATTGGTGTTGGTTGCCAAATTCAGGCATTACGGGCTGTTGAAAAACAATTAGGCTTAGAAAAACTGTATGTTTTGGGCACGCCTTGTGTAGATAATGTTGACCGCGCCGGGCTGCAAAAATTCTTAGAAACTACCAGCAAATCGCCGGATACGGTAGTGCATTACGAATTTATGCAAGATTTTCGAGTTCACTTCAAACATGAAGATGGGTCAACAGAAACAGTCCCTTTCTTTGGGCTGAAGACTAACAAACTTAAGGATGTTTTTGCTCCCTCGTGCATGAGTTGCTTTGACTACGTCAATTCTCTAGCAGATTTGGTTGTGGGTTACATGGGCGCACCTTTTGGTTGGCAATGGATAGTAGTCAGAAATGAACGAGGTCAACAGATGTTGGATTTGGTGAAAGACCAAATTGAAACTCAGTCAGTGATGTCGAAGGGCGATCGCAAAGCAGCAGTCCAACAAAGCATACCTGCATATGATAAAGGTGTCACTATTCCCATGTGGGCGGCAAAACTTATGGGGGTGGTTATCGAAAAAATTGGTCCCAAAGGTTTAGAATACGCCCGGTTTTCGATTGATTCTCACTTTACCCGCAATTATTTGTATGTGAAGCGCAATCACCCAGAGAAATTAGAGGCGCACGTTCCAGAATTTGCTAAGCGTATTGTTGGACAGTATAGCTTACCAGAATAACACCCATAGCAATCCGCATTTGAATAGAAAACATTCTAGATTCAGTAAGGTGTGCATAGCCTACCTTACTGTTACCAACATATTAACAACATAATATATGTTTTTGTCTACTGAAAAGCACTATACTGTTACCAACATATTAACAACATAATATATGTTTTTGTCTACTGAAAAGCACTATATTGACTATGAATACACTGAAAATACTAAAATTCATTTTCAGAGATAGCTGACATTATGACACGGAAAAGCTACAAAAACTAATCTAAAAAATAAATTTAAATCCAATTTTATTGTGTAATAAGTAAGTTAACAAAAATAAACTCAATAACAGGGACTAGGTTTCTTCAAAAAAACCTAGTTTTACGTTTAATTATATCTTTCTACTTATTAGTTATTAGCTATTAAAACACAATTAATACTGCGATTAACTAACCTTAACTTTACAAGTATATTCTCTTAATTGATTAAATCAAGTGGATCAGTGTGGCAATAAAAATTTTTGTGCAAAACAAAAGATTAAGAAATATGTGTAGCTTGTAAACCATTCTTAATAATCGCCTTAAGCATACAAACGCTACAGATATTTTTCAACCTTGGTCTAGGTATTGCACAACATTTACTGATCTTAAAGATGTAAACAAATGAGGAGACTATGGCTTTATCAAGAAGAAGATTTTTTGCTCTTGCAGGCACGACTGCTGCAACTCTTGTTGTTGGAGATGCGTTAAAAGGTCTTTATGCAAGAGCCCAAGGGACATCCTCGACAATTTCCCCTTATGGTCCACTTATTCCAGATCCTAATGGCTTGTTAGACTTACCAGCCGGATTTCATTACAAGGCATTTTCACGGACAGGCGATCTAATGAGTGACGGTAACCCTGTACCTGGTGGTCATGATGGGATGGCGACTTTCGCTGGACCAAATCGCTCCGTTATCTTAGTTCGCAACCACGAACTGAGCCCAAACTCCTCAACACAAGTTGTCGGCAATAAGTATGACGAGCTTTGTAAGGGTGGCACAACAACACTAATCGTTGGTCCAAATCGCGAGCTAGTAAGAGATTACGCTTCCCTTGCAGGGACCTACCGTAACTGTGCAGGTGGTTCAACTCCTTGGGGCTCGTGGATTAGTTGTGAGGAAAACACCTCTACTCCTGAAAATACTCCAGATACGATACAACAGCCAGCAAACTCCGGTATCTTTGTACCCAATCCAAACAAAGTTTCCAAGCGCCACGGTTATAACTTTGAAGTTCCTGCACTCCGCAAACCCAAACAAGGTACTGTAGAGCCTGTGCCTTTGGTAGAAATGGGTCGGTTCAACCACGAAGCTGTTGCCATAGATCCCAGAACAGGAATTGTCTATGAGACAGAAGACTCTGGAGATAGCCTCTTCTATCGCTTCATCCCAAATAAGCCTGGCAAACTTGAGAAAGGTGGTGTTCTCGAGGCTCTCGTGATTAAAGATAGACCTCAAGCTATCACCAAAACTAATTTCCCTGTAGGTCAACGCATGGAGGTTGAATGGGTCCGCATTGAAGATTATGACCCTTATGAAGACACAGTGCGCAAAGAAGGTTTTGCAAAGGGAGCCGCACAATTTTCACGTGGTGAAGGCATATCGTACAGTAACGGAGAGTTTTACTTCTGTGCTACGAGTGGTGGTGCTAACAGTGGTGGTCAGGTTTGGCGTTACATTCCTGGCAAAAATGCCAAAGAAGGTGGGACTATTGAACTCTTTGTCGAACCAAACGATAAAAGCATACTAGATATGCCAGATAACATAGTCGTCGCTCCTTTCGGAGACCTTATCCTTTGCGAAGACGGTGACGACGAGCAGTTTCTAGTTGGGGTGACTCCTAAAGGTGAACTCTACCAATTTGCTCGTAATGCCCTTAACGACAATGAGTTTGCTGGTGCTTGTTTCTCTCCAGATAATCGAACCTTGTTTGTAAATATCCAAACCCCTGGAATCACTTTTGCTATTTGGGGACCTTGGGAAAAGCATTCCTAGGACAAGCTTTGTTTCAGACTAAAGACGCTCTCGTTGTCGATAAATTCTTGGCAACGAGGCGTCTTGCCATAACATCTTATGTTTTGCAAGTTTTACAGAAAATCTCCATACTTAATGGCAAAAGCATATTAGAAAATCTGGAATACTCTCACTGCAATGAGTAGTCATAACTGTTTTCATTCCAATACGATTTAACGCTACCTAATGAGCAATATGCTATTGGAGCGAGAGCCTTTGTACATTAATCTCTGCCAAAGATGAAAGTTTTACAGTTATGGCAGCATTGAAAACTTCTCCTCAACTTAAATTCCTCAATTTTTTTGGCAATCTTGACCCTATATCTAAGTTTATCTTTATCTGTCTAGGGTTTGCCAGCGTGAGCTTATTTACATTAACGACTTGGAGGGTTGTAGGGCGTTTGACAGCGCCTCACCTGACTCTTGCAGCAGGAGACCCAGAAGGGGAAAGTTATATTATCAGTGAAGCGATTGAAAAGGTTGTTGAACGTAGATCCAATATCAAAATTACAGTAATATCAACTGGCGGCACATCAGATAGCCTCAAAAAGTTGGAAGAGGGCAGTGCGGAGTTAGCAGCGGCTCAAGCAGATGTTGTCTCTGAGGAAATGGATATATCGGCTGGTGAAAAGGCAAAATCATCAAAGCCTGGAGGATTATACGCCTCAGTAAGAACTGTAGTTGTTTTGTATAAAGATTTATTTCAGTTAGTTGTTAAAGACCCCAATATTCAGCAATTTTCTCAACTTAGAGGTAAGACAGTTGCTTTACCTATCAAAGGTGGGCAATACAAGTCTTTTGAAAAAGTAGCACAGCATTACGGTTTACTGAAAGAAGACAAAAAGACACTAGATATTAACATTACAGGTTTAAATAAAAATCAATATTACGATGATAAGCAAGCGGAAGAAGATTTTAAATTTCAAAGGGCAGATGCCTTATTCCGTGTCCGCGCTTTAGGTAATCAAGGTATTTCCACACTTGTTAAAGATTATGGTGGAAGATTAGTCGCTATTCAACAGGGGAAAGCAATGAAAATTAAGCATCCTGCTTTTGAAAGCACTGAAATTCCTCAAGGAGCATACAAAGGTAATCCTGCTGTACCCGACCAAGATTTACTAACAGTTGCCGTCTCAAGAATTCTAGTGGCAAGAGATACAGTCGATGAGAATATTATTAGAGAACTAACTCGTGTTATCTTTGAGCATCGTCAAGAAATAGCCAATGCTATCTCTAATCAGCATCCAGAGGTTAAACCTTTAATTGCTAGTATCGACCGTCCAAGTGATACGGGTGGTACAGGTCTTCCCCCCATTCATTCAGGTGCCGTTGCTTTCTATGAACGAGATAAACCTTCCTTTATACAAGAAAATGCTGACTATTTAGCTTTAATTTTGACAGTTATTTTGCTCATTTTTTCCTGGGTTCGCCAACTGAAGGTATGGATGGAAAGTAGCAAAAAGAATGAGGCAGATGAATATATTGCATCAGCTATTCATTTAATGGAAGTAAGCCCAAATAACCTTGAGAATAATCAAAATCAACTTGATGAAGTTTTTAGAAAAGCTGCTACTGCTCTCATATATGAGAAGATTTCTCAGGAATCATTCAGAACTTTTAATGAAGCTTATAAAACGACTAGAGAAGCAATAGAACGAGAAAAACAACAGGTTGAGCAAAAAATCGAACACAAGCAAAGAGAGCTTTCTGCGACCTATATTAAAGCTATAGTTGAACTATTGCGCGATACCAAAGAAAGCAAAGGTGTACTTCAACAAAAGATAGATAAAATTCTCAAAGAAGTCGCAGAAAAATTGATTTCAGAAGAAATCTCTCAAGAATCATTCCGAACCTTTATGGAAGCTTATAAAACCACAAGAGATGCAATCGAACGTCATTAGTTATAACTAACTATACAAATTAAATTACAGACTTAGCTGTGGGGTGGGCATTGCCTAGCGCGATTTTGGTATCTATTTAGTGAAGATAAGAGCAATGCCCACCTTACCTGAGTCACCCCTTCTCTTACAAAGACGCACTCACGTTCGCTTAATTCATTTCGCTTAATTCATAAGGTACAGCATGATAAATTCAAAATTATTTTTGAACTTTAAATGAGCGAATGAGGAAATTTGAGCGTAAGCGAGGGCTCACCATTAGCACCTTCCCACAGCTTCTATTGCTGCTTCCAACGCTATTGCTATATGTGTCCAGTGGGTTCCGCCTTGGCAATAAACGACGTATGGTTCCCGCAGAGGACCATCGGCTGAAAATTCAGAGGTACTGCCCTCGATAAATGTCCCGCCAGCCATCACGACCTTACTTTCATAACCAGGCATTTCATCTGGGATGGGGTCGAGATAGGAACCAATTGGAGAATTTTGTTGAATTGCTCGACAAAAGGCAATGAGTTTTTCAGGAGAACCCAATTTGATTGCCTGAATCACATCGCGACGCTTGGCAAACGGTGCTGGATTGACTGGATAACCGAGTTTGTCAAATACATAACCTGTGAGGTGAGTCCCCTTCATCGCTTCTCCTACCATTTGCGGGGCAAGAAACAGCCCTTGGAACAGCAGACGATTTTGGTCAAAGGTCGCACCTCCATAACTGCCAATTCCAGGCGCTGTGAGGCGACAAGCGGCAGCTTCTACCAAATCAGCGCGACCGGCAACGTAACCACCAGCAGTGACAATAGTACCACCAGGATTTTTAATCAACGACCCCGCCATTAAATCAGCACCAACATGGGTAGGTTCCTGAGTTTCTATGAATTCGCCGTAGCAGTTATCAACAAAGCAAATGGTGTTAGGGTTTTGCTGCTTAACCAAGTGGATAATTTTCTCAATTTCGGCTATTGATAGACTAGGACGCCAAGAATAGCCACAAGAACGCTGAATCAGGACTAAACGTGTTTTGTCCTCCACCGCATGACTTAATGCTTGCCAATTTACGGTTCCTTCTGGAGTAAGATCCAATTGTTGGTAGCGAATGCCAAACTCGAGTAATGATCCTTGAGCTTGACCTCGTAAACCAATAACTTCTTCGAGGGTATCATACGGTGCGCCTACCACCGCTAGCATTTCATCACCAGGACGGAGAACACCAAATAAGGCACAAGCAATTGCGTGAGTTCCCGAAACAAACTGCACTCGTACAGCAGCCGCCTCAGCGCCCACCACCTCCGCAAAAACTTTATCTAAAGTTTCTCGCCCTAAGTCGTCGTGTCCGTATCCCGAGACACCTGCGAAGTGGTGTGCTCCTACACGATAATGGCGAAAGGCACTTAACACTCGTTGAAGATTTTGCTTGACCTGAGCGTCAATTCCAGAAAAAATCTGTAACAGTGCCTGTTCTGCTTCACGCAGCTGTTCCAAGCTGTTCATTAGTTCCTCTTTCACAAAAACTTAAGATTTGCGGATTTAAAATCGCGCAGATTAGGCTGAACAATTCCTATTCAGGTTACTGCATGACAATTGCTACATCAACCAAATCCCAACTCAATTGGCTTCATATCACATTTTTTGCCTTCTTGCATATCGGAGCTTTGTTTGCCCTGCTTCCTAGTAACTTTAGCTGGAAAGCAGTCGGCGTTTGCTTATTTCTCTACTGGGTAACTGGTGGCTTGGGTATTACTCTGGGTTTTCACCGCCTTGTCACCCATCGTAGTTTTCAAACTCCCAAGTGGCTGGAGTATTTCTTGGTATTTTGCGGGACACTCGCCTGCCAAGGAGGACCAATCGATTGGGTAGGAATGCATCGTATACATCATTTGCACTCTGATAAAGAGTTAGATCCCCATGATTCCAATAAAGGCTTCTGGTGGAGTCATATCGGTTGGATGTTTTATCATTCACCTGCTTTTACGGAAGTCCCTCGCTTTACTAAAGATATTGGCGACGACCCAGTTTATCAGTTTTTGCAAAAGAATATGATTTTCATCCAGGTCGCTCTGGGTGTAGTGCTGTTGTTGCTGGGTGGTTGGTCATTCGTAGTTTGGGGAATTTTTGTTCGTCTGATCTTTGTGTGGCACTGCACTTGGTTTGTTAACAGTGCTACCCATAAATTCGGTTATCGTACTTATGAATCAGGCGATCGCTCCACAAACTGCTGGTGGGTGGCTTTACTAACCTATGGTGAAGGCTGGCACAATAATCACCATGCGTTTCAGTACTCAGCGCGTCATGGGTTGGAATGGTGGGAATTCGACCTCACCTGGATGACTATTCAATTGCTACAAGCATTAGGTCTGGCTACGCATGTGAAGCTAGCAGATAACAAGCAGTAAGTGGTCATCCCCTTAAGCACTATGTCCTTTGGACCGGGTGCGCAAAAGCCTTCTTGCACTTTGCGCTGGTTGTGAAATTCAAAACTATAAATTCAAAATGAACAATCTCCATATCTCCACGAAGGAAATTTGGGCATTGTTAATTTAAAATTAAAAATGATTTTTTGAATTTTGAATTTTGAATTTTGAATTGCTTACCCTCCCCCGCTTCTGAAACGAGGCTTTTGTCATCAGCGGGGGTTTACTGCAGGTGCGCTGGGGTACGCTAGATTGCTATAATCCGAGACGCTAATATTACGAAACTTTGCGTCAGCCACTTGTTAAGTGATTTGGTAGTGAGGTTTGTTGTCTTTTCAGGTATTCATGACTACATCAACGATCAACCGACAAAAGTCGGCTTATGACTTTAATAACTCCGACCTTAAGCTAAAAGATATTATCAAAAGTCTGCCACGAGAATGTTTTCAGCAGAATCGCTACAAAGCATGGAGAGACGTGCTGATAAGTGTCTTGATGGTAGGCTTAGGATACTTTAGCTTGATCATTGCTCCTTGGTTTCTCTTACCCCTGGCTTGGATTTTTACCGGTACTGCTTTGACTGGTTTTTTCGTGCTTGGGCATGATTGCGCTCATCGTTCATTTGCCAAACGTCGTTGGGTAAACGATTTGGTGGGGCATTTGATGATGATGCCGTTGATTTACCCGTTCCACAGTTGGCGCATTCAGCATAATTATCATCATGCTCACACAAACAAGCTGCATGAGGATAACGCTTGGCACCCAATCACCACAGAACGCTATGAAACTTGTGGAAAAATTTGGCAGTGGAGCTTCAAGGCATTTCTGCGATATCGATTGTGGTGGATAGGCTCAATCGTACATTGCGCACTTTTGCACTTTGATTGGTCTCAATTCCGCAAAAAAGACCAGCCCAGCGTGAAATTCTCTGTGGCTGTCGTTGTTCTTTTTGCTGCGATCGCTTTTCCCCTCCTGATCGCCACAACTGGGATTTGGGGATTTGTGAAATTTTGGCTGCTCCCATGGCTGGTTTATCATTTTTGGATGAGTACCTTTACCCTGGTTCACCATACTGCTCCAGACGTTCCTTTTCTGGCAGAATCCAAGTGGAATCAAGCTATAGCGCAGCTATCTGGTACGGTTCACTGTGATTACCCCCGTTGGGTTGAAATCCTTTGCCACGATATCAATGTCCATGTCCCCCATCACCTTTCAACTGCCATTCCTTCTTATAATTTGCGGCTTGCCTATAACAGCATCAAAGAAAATTGGCAGACGTATCTACATGATGAATGCCGATTTTCTTTGTCTTTAATGAAGCAGATTACAGACCAGTGCCACTTGTACAGAACCGATAGTGGCTATCTGTCTTTTAAAGACTATTTCGCAGGGCGATAAATAAGGGAAGTTTCATCGTGAGTGCAACCCGCACTCACGATGGAATTAGAGCATTTATTGTCCTATCAGTGAAATAAAATCTGGTAATTCTCCATACAAAATATCTTTGAGTTGTCACACATTTCAATTGCACGTTTCTTCAGAAAGGTCTTCCTTAATTAAGAGTTATTTGTAAGTACGAAAAACCCTTCTCCTGACGGAGATGAACTTGCGTTCGGGAATGCCAAGGGCGAACGCGATCGCCAGCCGTCGTGACAGTTAGAAACTTTCTTGCAGAGCTGGCTCACAAATGACTATTAACCAAGGACAAAGGTAGCCTTAACAAAAGACGTGTCGTTTGGACGTGCGATAGCTTAGAAAAATTGCCATATGCTAGCCTTCAGCAAAGTTGCCAGCATTGCAGAGGTTGAATTACATTGCCTCAAAAACGTTCGCTTCATCTCCGGTAACAGAATCCAGTGCAATCAAATACAATCAAGTCAGACAATCCTGTAAATCGTGAATCCTCTGAAGATGCAATCAAACTACCCTTCACGCTTCAAGAATTGAAAGCTGCAATCCCATCAGAGTGTTTTCAGCCTAATTTGGGAAAATCATTATTTTACTTTTTTCGTGACATCCTGATTATCAGTCTGCTTTATGCAGTCGCTCATTACCTGGATTCTTGGTTCTTTTGGCCAATTTTCTGGCTCATGCAAGGAACGATGTTTTGGGCTTTGTTTGTCGTAGGACATGACTGTGGACACCAATCTTTTTCTAAGAAAAAATGGCTCAATGATTTAATTGGTCATCTTTCCCACACACCGATTCTTGTTCCTTATCACGGTTGGCGAATTAGTCATAGAACTCACCACAAAAATACCGGTAATATCGACAACGATGAAAGTTGGTATCCTGCGACAGAATCACAATACAAAGTAATGCCCTTGGTAGAAAAGATAGGTCGGCATTATCTGTTTTTATTGGCTTATCCGGTGTATTTGTTGAAGCGCTCTCCTAATAAGGAAGGTTCACACTTTTTTCCCAATAGCCCTCTTTTCAAACCATCTGAAAAATGGGATGTCATTACCAGCACAACACTCTGGTTTTTAATGGTAGGTTTGCTTGGTTTCCTCACCTATCAATGGGGTTGGATGTGGTTGTTGAAATACTATGCTGGACCCTATGTTGTATTTATCATTTGGCTAGACTTGGTAACATTTTTGCACCATACCGAACCAAATCTTCCTTGGTATCGTGGGGAAGATTGGACTTTCTTGAAAGGCGCTATTTCTAGCATTGACCGCGATTACGGTTTTATCAATCACATTCATCATGATATTGGTACTCATGTTGCTCACCACATCTTCCTGAACATCCCTCACTACAATTTGAAGAAGGCAACTGAGGCAATTAAACCGATTATGGGTGAGTACTTCCACAAATCCGAGGAACCAATTTTGACTGCATTATGGCGTTCTTGCATCAGTTGTCATTTTGTACCTGATACTGGAGGACAAGTTTACTACACATCCAATCACAAATTAGCCAAACGCTAATACTATATTGGATTCTTAATTTGTAGAGACGCGAAATTTCGCGTCTTTTTTTGCAGAGATAACAAATTCAAAATCCTGTATTTTTTGGTGCTTTTTATTTTGTTTCTTCTATCCCTAATAAAAGCGATGGTCCGTATGAAGACACGCCTTTTCTTTCAGAAAAGGCTTCCCCATTGCAGAGCAATGGAGCAATAGAACCAGTAAGCGCGATCGCGCCTTATACTAAGTTGCATTCAAAAACCTCACCCCGCCCTCCGGGCACCCCTCTCCTTAGCAAGGAGAGGGGTGGGGGTGAGGTGACACCTATGAACGCAACTCAGTATTACAATGCGTCGGCTTGCATCCTTTCTCCCTCTTCGATCAAGGTTTTCAGCCTACCTAATTTCTTTTGTAAAAGTAAAGTATCGACGTCAATTTTTTAAGTTCGCATCAATGAGAACTGATAGCATACTCTGAGCAAAAGTTGCTCCGTTGGGTGACTGTTCAATTGTTGCCATTAAGCTGGCTCCTCCAATCAGGAGCAGGTACTGTTGCGAAAAGAATTCGGGATTTATGACGCCAGCCTCAGTCGCCAAGCGCATAATAATTTGTCGAATAGACTCACGTAGATCTACTGAAATCTGATGTGCTTTATGAGAGGCATCGGCAATTTCCAAAACAGCATTAATAAACGGACAACCCCGAAAATTGGGAGTTGAGTACCACTCACGCAATACATCAAATGTTGCTAATAAGCGTTCTTTGGGTGTCATACCTCGCTCTGATACAGCATCCTCAAACCAGCGTAGCCACTGAAGAGCGCGATATTTCATCACTTCCTCGATTAACACATCTTTAGACGGAAACCAACGGTAAAGCGTACGTTTAGCAACACCAGATGCTCCAATGACTTCATTAATGCCGACGTGCTGAATTCCCTTCTGGTAGAAAAGTTCAGAAGCAGTTTCTAAGATTTGTTGCCGAGCGTGACTTGATTGAGCAGTCATAGTTGAATAAGTAGACAAAGTTGTCTCTTTTCAAATACAATAGCACCAACTTTAGGTAGACAAATTTGTCTACCATGTCTCATATTTAAGGCAACAACCGATGGAATTTACCATTCATACGATTGATACCGCGCCTGAAGACTCAAAAGCAGCATTAGTTCACGCACAACAAACCTTTGGATTTATTCCAAATTTAGAAGGAGTTTTTGCCCAAGCACCTGCGTTGCTCAAAGGTTCAATGGCACTATGGGATTTGTTTGCTACGACAAGTTTCAGTCCAATTGAACAGCAAATCATTTATTTGACGGCGAATTATGAACACGAGTGTGGTTACTGCATGGCAGCCCACTCTGGCTTAGCAAAGAAGATGGGTATGAAGAGTGAAGATATTCAAGCGCTACGTGATAACACCCCCCTCAAAGATCCAAAATTGGAAGC
The DNA here is from genome assembly GCA_002163975.1 of Nostocales cyanobacterium HT-58-2. Lineage (GTDB taxonomy): Bacteria > Cyanobacteriota > Cyanobacteriia > Cyanobacteriales > Nostocaceae > HT-58-2. The sequence goes on from CP019636.1 coordinate 3,660,722, forward strand.
ACTGCGCCATTTTACACAACGAATGATTCAAGCACGAGGTTGGGTTGAAGAGGATGAAATTGAGAAATTTTTAGCAGTTGGTTATGGTAAACAACAAGTGCTAGAAGTAATTCTGGGTATAGCAATTAAGGTGATGCACAACTACACAAACCACGTTGCTAAAACGCCCCTTGATAAACCATTTCAGCCATACATTTGGTCAAAGCCTGCGGTTGAACGTATCAATACCATTTGACCGAACTAGAAAGGCGATTGTAATCTGGCTTTGGAGGTGTGATTGCCTCCAATAATCACCAATTTTATACTTAAGGACCATCATAAATTATACATTAGTGATCGCGTAGCGTCTGGTGGTAGGAGAAGCTATCAGGGTTGTAGGCTCTGTGCGCTCGCATCCAACATAGAAAACTACTATCAAGAGCTTATAGCCTTGGGTTGCTCCTAAAACTGCCATTATCGCAGTCAAAATTTTCAGATGTTCCCTAGGGAACATTGAAAGGGCAGCTAGTTGACTTTAGCACTCCTCAGTCCAAAGAAAGATGGAGTTGAATTAATAACCTTTTAACCTAAAAGTTAAATCATTTTGAGAGTCAAACTATGATTAATGTCATGGTTCATCTCCTAAGATATTGATGATAAAAATCTTTTCTTCAAAGCATTTGAATTGCAGCGAGCGGTAGTTGATACAGCTGCAAGTCGAAGTTTTGTGCAATAAGGACGGCAATTATGTCAAAGCAGCAATTTGGTGTCATTGGTCTAGCCGTCATGGGTGAAAACCTAGCGCTTAATATTGAGCGGCATGGATTCTCAGTCGCTGTCTACAATCGCACAGCCCAAAAAACGGATGCTTTTATGGCTGAGCGAGCAAAAGGGAAGAATATCAAGGCAACCTATACCCTGTCAGAATTCGTTGCTTCCTTAGAACAACCCCGTAAGATTTTACTTATGATCCAAGCGGGTAAACCTGTTGACATAGTCATAAGTGAGCTAAAGCCATTACTGGAACCAGGCGACATTATTATTGATGGTGGAAACTCCCACTTTAAAGACACAGCTAGACGAGAAAAAGAACTAGCAGCAATCAGCCTAAGATTTATTGGCTTGGGAGTGAGTGGTGGTGAGTACGGGGCATTGATGGGTCCCAGTCTCATGCCTGGAGGTCACCCATCCGCCTATCAGGAAGTTGAGCCTATTGTGACCAAGATTGCGGCTCAAGTCGAGGATGGTCCTTGTGTCACCTATTTGGGACCCGATGGATCTGGTCACTATGTCAAAATGGTTCACAATGGCATTGAGTACGGTAATATGCAACTTATTGCCGAAGCTTACGATTTACTCAAAAACGGACTAGAACTTCATCCTGAGCACCTTCATCAAATATTTTCAGAATGGAATGCAACGGATGAGTTAAATTCTTATTTAATGGAAATTACTGCTGAGATTTTAGAGCGTGTAGACACTGAAAGTGGTAGTTTTTTGATTGACGTCATTCAAGATGATGCAGAGCAGAAGGGAACTGGTCGCTGGACTGTGATGGAAGCACTGGAATTGGGGGTGCCAATTCCAACGATCGCAGCAGCTGTAACAGCCCGTGTTCTCTCTTCTTTCAAAGAAGAACGACAGATCGCGGCAGAAACACTCAATGGTTCTGGTCCTCGCAGATACGAAGGAGATTCCCAAGCTTTGATTAACAAGTTGCGGGATGCTCTTTACTGCGCACAAATCTGTTCCTATGCAGAGGGCATGGAATTGTTGGATGGCGGATCTAAAGCTTATAACTTTGGTTTAAATCTGAGCGAGGTCGCCCGGATTTGGAAGGGAGGGTGCATTATTCGAGCAAAATGTCTGAATGACATTCAGGCAGCCTTTAGACAAAATCCTGGGTTGATGAATTTACTGTTAGCTCCCCAATTTAAGCAAAAACTCTTAGATCGCTTGTCTGCTTGGCGAGAAGTCGTAGCAGTGATGATGGAATTGGATATTCCAGCCCCAGCATTCGCCGCTTCTCTAACTTACTTCAATAGCTATCGACGTGCTCGCCTACCTCAAAACTTGACTCAAGCTCAACGCGATTACTTTGGTGCCCATACTTACCATCGCATTGATAAATCGGGCGTTTTCCATACAGAGTGGGCAGCACTAACAGAGGAAACCTCTTTGCAAACCGGAACAACCGATTAGCCTCAGACACAAAAGCAATTTTTATTGGCTCAATTTTCCATCTCCCTAGATATTTTTAGAGTGAAATTCTCTATCACTCCTTTGGAGGAATTTCTATTACTCCATTGGACAGAAGTTAGTATTGTTTAAAAATTCTAAGGTGAATCTATAGTCTGAATTTAGGTTCTCTATTTGGATTACGATATGAAATCCAAATTTTAATGATTTCTAGAGTTAATGGCTGCTTAAGAAACTTATAAAACTCAGAATATCACATCTTCAGAACTAGGGGAATCAATCTTTTTAAAATCAACTAAATATTGAGCAATTTAAATTCAAATAACAAAACTGTAATTAATAATCTAATGGGTGGAAATCTACAACATGGCAACTCATACAAGCAATCATTTATTAGAAATTAAAAAATACGGTCAGAGTATCTGGATGGATTATTTGACCCGAGATATCATTCTATCCGGTGAACTTGAAGAACTCATTGAAAATAAGGGGATTAGTGGAGTGACTTCTAATCCAACTATTTTTGAGAAAGCGATTATAGGTAATGAGATTTACGACAAAGATATTGAAGCAGGTGTCCGAAACCACAAAACAATTCAGCAAGTTTATGAGTCTCTCATATTTGCTGATATTCGCAACGCCTGTGATATTTTATGCGCCATTTATGAGTCATCGAAGGCATTAGATGGCTATGTCAGCATTGAAGTACCGCCAACTATCTCTCAAGATACCCAGCGCACAATTGAGGAAGCCCGACGTTACTACCAACAGATAAATCGCTCGAATGTCATGGTCAAAATTCCGGGTACAAAGGCAGGATTTCCTGCAATTGAGCAAGCCACGCGGGAAGGAATCAATGTCAATGTTACCTTGCTGTTTTCAGTCAACAATTATGCTGAAGCTGCTTGGGCTTACATCAGGGGTTTAGAAGCGCGAGTTGCCGATGGTCAAGATATCAGCAACATTTCTTCCGTTGCCAGTTTCTTTTTAAGTCGGATTGACTCTAAAGTCGATGCACTGATTGATGAGAAATTCAAAAAAGGAGTGCCCGATCAACCTTCAGAAGTCAAGCTGACGTTGATCCGAGGCAAAGTGGCGATCGCCAATGCCAAAATGGCTTACCAAAAATACAAGGAAATTATTGCCAGTGAGCGCTGGCAAGCCTTGGCAAACAAAGGTGCAAATCCCCAGCGACTTTTGTGGGCAAGTACCAGCACCAAAGATCCGACATACAGCAAAGTAAAATATGTCGAAGAACTGGTTGGTTCTGATACAGTCACCACGCTGGCTCCAAAGACAATTGAACTTTGTGCCGAACATTGCAAGGTTACCAACAGCATCGAAACTGATGTTGATAAAGCCCGGAATTTAATTGCCAGTTTTCGCGATCCAGATATTGACATCAATTTGGATCAAGTGATGGACGAACTATTAGTAGAAGGAATTGATCAATTTATCAAGTCTTTCCAATCGTTAATGCAATCTTTGGAAGAAAAAATCAAACGATTGGCTCCTGTATGAAGGTTTGTGATAGGAAGACAACAACTCTCAATTGCCATTACTAATCTATGTCAGAGTGCGGGCTTATAACGACACAGCCTGTGTGATGCATAAAAAAACAAATATCTAGAATCAATCAATATTTAGGAGATGGAACCATGTATCAATCAATTAAAGATTCGCCATCTCTAAAACATGAGAGCCAATCAATTTATTTACCAGAGAATTTCGCCACTAAAGTCGAAGAAGTACTAGAAGATTGGCAAAAAAACCAAAAAGTACAGCGGTTATGGAACAAAGATGCTTCACTTTGGACGAATACAGATGAAGCAGAGTGGTTAGGCTGGCTCGAGATTACCCAAAAACAGTTAGCAAATCTTGATCGCCTACAAAAATTTGCCCAAGAAGTGAAGGAGTTAGAGTGTTGCTACAGCTTATTGATGGGAATGGGAGGTTCTTCACTTTGTCCTGAAGTTCTGAGTATGACCTTTAACCGTGCACCAGGACATCCGGAGCTACACATCTTGGATTCAACCGATCCTGACCAGATTCAAAGCATAGCAGACACGATAGAGCCAACGCTAACGCTATTTACTGTGTCTAGTAAATCAGGCACAACCCTAGAAACAAACCTCTTCAAGCAGTATTTCTTTGAAATAGCACAGCAAGCAATGGGTTCTGAATTTGCGGGAAATCATTTTATTGCCATCACAGATCAGAATTCCCCTCTTGAACGCATAGCAAAACGCGATCGCTTCCGCCGAATTTTCTTTGGTGTTCCCAGTATTGGCGGTCGGTATTCTGCATTATCTGATTTTGGTATGGTCCCAGCTGCTGTCATCGGCATCGATCTGGCGAAGTTCTTGCATCAAACACAGGCAATGGTAGAGACTTGTGCAAACTTTATTCCTCAGGACAACCCTGGTGTCGTGTTAGGAGCTGTTTTGGGAGTTCTGGCGAACGAAGGTCGGGATAAAGTGACCTTCATAATTTCCCCAAGTATTAGTGGTTTAGGTGCCTGGTTAGAGCAATTACTAGCAGAATCCACAGGTAAACAGGGCAAAGGAATCATCCCCGTAGACTTAGAGCCTTTTGGCACACCAGAGGTTTATGGCAGCGTAAAGGCGGAGCGGCTTCTCGTCAGAGATCGCCTGTTTGTCTATATCCGCCTGGAATCCGCTCCTGATCCGGCTCAAGACCGCGACGTGGAAGCACTCAAACAAGCAGGGCATCTAATTGTACGTATTCAAGTTGCTGATCCTTATCATCTAGGGCAAGAGTTTTTCCGTTGGCAAATGGCAACCGCTGTTGCTGGTTCCATCATTGGTATCAACCCCTTTGACCAACCGGATGTGGAAGCAAGTAAGGTTGTGACAAAGCAGTTAATTGCCGAGTATGAAAAAACTGGTTCTGTGCCAAGCGAAAAGCCGATTTTTGAGGAAGGAAACATCCGATTGTTTGCTGATGAAAAGAATGCAACAGCCCTGGAAGAAGCAGTTGGAGCTAGCAAATCTCTGGTGAACTATCTTCGCGCTCATCTGAATCGATTACATCCTGGCGATTACTTTGCACTCCTAGCTTTTATTGAACGGAACGAGCCACACCAAGCCCAACTGCAACTTATTCGGCAAGCGGTGCGAGATTTTAAGCGAGTCGCTACCTGCCTTGGCTTTGGACCACGCTATTTGCACTCGACTGGACAGGCTTATAAAGGCGGACCAAATACTGGAGTTTTTCTGCAAATTACTTGCGATGATGCCATTGATTTACCTATTCCTGGGCAGAAATACACTTTTGGAGTTGTCAAGGCTGCTCAAGCGCGGGCTGACTTTCAGGTCTTGGCACAACGAAACCGTCGCGCATTAAGAGTTCATTTAGGAGCCAATGTCACGGCAGATTTAGCTGTTCTAGGAGCAGCAATCCAAGAAGCTTTGCGATAAATCTATGCCTTTTAAGAAAGTTATGAACAGCAATGACGTATCGTCAGTTCAACCGGCAGATCCTTGTGTCATGGTCATCTTTGGAGCAACGGGCGATTTAACCAAACGCAAGTTAATTCCAGCTCTCTACAACATGGCATACGCTCACCTGCTGCCAAAGGAATTTGCCGTTATTGGAATTGCTCGTTCCCCATTGAGCGACGATGATTTTCGTCAACAAGCAGGTCAATATTTGCAGGAATTCACAACAGATTCCGTTGATTGGCAAGTGTGGGAGCAACTTGCCCAGCGGTTTTACTACTTATCCGGTAATGTCAAGGAGCCGGATACTTACCAGCAACTCAAAGAGCAGCTCGCTCAAATTGATGAGCAGTGCGGTACAACAGGCAATTATCTTTTTTACCTGGCAACCGAACCTCGCTTCTTTGGAGAGATTATTTCGCAACTTGGACAGGCTGGATTAGCACAAGAACAAGACGGACATTGGCGACGGATCGTTATCGAAAAGCCCTTTGGTCACGACTTGAATTCTGCTCGGCAATTAAACAAAATACTCAGCAATATTTTCCGCGAAGAACAAATTTACCGCATTGATCATTATCTGGGCAAAGAGACGGTGCAGAATATCTTAGTCTTTCGGTTTGGTAACGGCATTGTTGAGCCAGTCTGGAACCGTCAATACATTGATCATGTTCAAATTACCGTGGCTGAAACTGTTGGCGTCGAAGGTCGAGGCAGTTACTACGAAAGCGTAGGTGCATTGCGAGATATGGTGCAAAACCACTTGTTTCAATTGTTAACTCTTGTGGCGATGGAGCCACCAACCTCATTTGAAGCCGATGCCCTGCGCGATGAAAAATCCAAAGTCATGAAGGCAATTTCACCATTGACTCCCGAGGAGGTTTTATTTTGCGCAGTGCGTGGACAGTATGGAAAAGGCATGATTGATGGTAAGCAAGTCCCTGCCTATCGCAATGAGCCTGGAGTTGCTCCCGATTCTAAAACAGAAACGTTTGTTGCTTTGAAGTTAATGATTGATAACTGGCGCTGGGCAGATGTTCCATTTTATCTACGAACTGGAAAACGTTTACCCAAGCGAATCACAGAAATTATTATTCAGTTTAAACAGGTTCCCTTCTCTTTGTTTCGTCAGACACCTGTTGAGCATTTAACTCCAAACTTTTTAACCATGTGCATTCAGCCTTGTGAAAGCATTCAACTGCAATTGAGTGCCAAAGTACCTGGTCCCAAGATCCAAATGGGAACTGTACAGATGAGTTTTGAGTACGCAGATTACTTTGGGAAAACACCGAATACTGGGTATGAAACGCTGATCTATGACTGCATGATCGGGGATTCTACTTTGTTTGTACGAGCAGATAATGTGGAACTAAACTGGAGTGCCGTTCAACCGATTCTGGATATCTGGCAATCCTTACCGCCACACGACTTTCCCAATTATGCAGCAGGAACTTGGGAACCGAAGGCAGCTGAAGTGTTGATTGAGCGTGATGGTCGGCAATGGCGTTTGTTGCATTCTTGACCTCTCCTCCTACACACGAATTCGATAATGACCCAAAACAGTGGAGAATTCGTAGTAGGCAAAAGTGATTTCGATAAAGTTGAGCTCAAAAAGTACTTTATAATCCTTATACTTGCCGTAACGATGGTGATATCTAGAGGTACTGGGTAGAGAGAAAACCCGTGATTGTGTTTTCTCTATCCGACATTTAGTGATCATTGCATAATATGAATTTTTGTGACAAGTTTTTAAACTCGTCCCCTTTTGATTGACTAATATGTCATTATGGGGATGAGAATGAATTCGGTGAAACTGTTTGTTTTTAGTATTGACAGGCTTTTTCCTTTTGGTATTTACAGACTTCTCTCCGAAATCTAAATCTCTACAAACTCGTGATTTTGGGGATACTGTATGTCTCTTTATGTAGGAAACCTTTCTTACGAAGTTACACAAGAGGATTTGAATGCTGTTTTTGCAGAATATGGTTCTGTAAAGCGGATTCAGCTACCTACTGACCGTGAAACAGGTCGTTTGCGCGGCTTTGGTTTTGTGGAAATGGGTACAGAAGCTGAAGAAGCAGCTGCCATTGAAGCTCTTGATGGTGCTGAGTGGATGGGTCGTGACCTCAAAGTTAATAAGGCTAGACCTCGGGAAGACAGAGGTTCGTTTAATAGTAATAGAGGAAACTACGGCGGCGGCGGACGGAACCGCTACTAAGTAATATGACCAAGTAATATGGGCTAAAAACCCTATTGCTATCAAATAAGTTCATTTTTACCCATCCAGATGGGAGTCTGGGTGGGTTAATTTTTACTGACAAATTACGTAAAAGAAGTATTAGAAGTATTAACAGTAGTTTGAGCAGGACACTTTCCCCAAGCGCGACGTTGATTGTTCAGTTACAACAAAAACGCTTGCATACATTTGTCGTCACTACGTTCATGTTTTTCAGACTTCTTAATAATCTGTTACTATCTAATTAGATAGCAATCTAATTAAGATTGCAAGGAAGGCAACAAAGTATGCACAAGCAAGGTGTTTCACTGGCAGAGGCTGCAAGGCGTTTGGGCGTGAGTCAGAGCGATTTGTATGTGGCTGTGCAAAAAGGACAAATTTCTACTTTTAGAAGAGATAGGAGAACTGTAGTTGATCAAGCCGCATTGACGCAGTATCAAATCAGGCAACGTCCTACCTCTGATTACAGGCTCTAAACATCCTAGGACTAATACCATTTCACTTCAAGGTTTGCACTTTAGGGTGATAGAGGAGTTCTTAGCAGGGATCAAGGGAAAATGATTGGTAGCTTTCGTAGGCGTGAATTGGTAGAAATCATGTCTTAATGTGGTTCTCTAATATATATGAGCGCTCAAAGTATTTTTTCTTCAATACGACTGAGCGCTCTCTTGTTATTAAAATACTATTATCTATGCAATTGCCCCTACAATCTCATCACTTGATGGGATTACCAGGTAAAGCGAACTACCGAGAATCTTCACTTGTCGCCCATATTCCGGATAACTTGACGAAGTTTTCCTGACTGCTAGAAGAAGATGTGTTTGGCTGCAAAGATTCACCAATACATTGGTTTACTCCACTTCAATTGGATAAAGTCGAGCTTAGAGTTGGACACAATTTTTCGTTTGCTTTTAGTTTGCCAAATCAACCAAAGCGTCCCACCGGAACCGGACTACGCGTAAGACTGATTGACGATAATGCTCAGTGGTGAATACTGATAGTGTAATGTTTGTTTGACCAGGATCTAGGATGCGTTTCACAGTGCAGATCTGCCTTCTGCTGTTGCAGTAGGCAACAATGCGATCGCCAACTTTGATATCGAACGCTTTAATTTTCAATGACTACTTAACCTCGTTAAGGGATTATTGGCAAAGCTTTCGCTGTTGTATTTAGTACTACTCCCTTGTGTATATTGATGCTCAAATAGCTATTTTTTCCTTAGTATTATCGGCAGGTTGCCCTACTCTGAATTACCTCTACACAAGGGAAGGAGAAATATATTGCTATATATCACTTTACTCTATTCATGATAACACATAGGAAAAAAATAGACATTAAAGTTTATATTTTATTGTCAAGTCACTTTCTATTTTAAATTTAATGAAATTCTATTTTAAATTTAATGAAATATAAGTTTTTCAGACAAAATTTTGATTAATAAGTTAGATTTAGAGAATAATTTCATAATCTAAAGGCTTATTTATTTTTTCTTAATTCTTAAGAGAGAAGTCGGAGCTTTGAGCCTAAATCCAACATAGACTTATTTGAATTAGGACTCAAAGCATGGCTCGGCAAAGCTCAAAGCAAAAGCAGATTCTAGGGATTGCACAAGAAACTTTTGGTTATGATAACTTGCGCCCTGGACAGCAAGAAGTTATCGAAGCAGTTGTTAATCGACATGACTCGCTAGCTGTGATGCCCACAGGTTCAGGTAAATCAGCAATCTATCAAATTGCTGCTTTGTTACTTCCCGGTGCAACAGTAGTTATTTCCCCTTTAATTGCCCTTCAATATGACCAAGTAGAAGCTATTGAGGAGCAGGCTGTAGCTGAAGCGGCTGCTGTCAACTCTGCCATACCTAATGCAGAACGAGAAGAAGCATTTGCAGATTTAGAGAGGAAAAAGCTAGAATTTTTGTTTCTTGCGCCAGAACAATTTAATAATGAGGAAGTTCTTGCACGACTGGTAAATGCAAAACCTTCTTTATTTGTGGTTGATGAAGCCCATTGTATCAGTGAGTGGGGACATGATTTCCGTCCTGATTACTTGCGTTTGGGTAGCGTCATTGATGCGCTTGGTCATCCCACTGTACTTGCCCTAACCGCCACTGCTTCGCCTATTGTCTGGGATGAGATTGTGGAACATTTGAGAATGCGGAAACCGCGTATATTTGTACGTGGATTTGATCGTCCGAATATTTGGATGGGCGTGGAGACATTCCACGACGAAGCCGAAAAGCAAACTGCCTTGCTCAAGTATGTTGTTACTGCCGAAAAGCCTGGTATAGTTTATGCGGCAACTCGCAAGCATACTGAAGAAATTGCTGCTGCTTTATGTAATAAAGGTATCAAAGCAGTCCATTATCATGCAGGCATGAAATCAGCAGAACGCGAGCAGGTTCAAGCCGCATTCATGGCAGATGAGGCAGAAGTCATTGTCGCCACCACTGCTTTTGGTATAGGAGTAAATAAACCGAATGTGCGCTTTGTCTTCCACTACGACATTAGCGATTCTATTGACTCGTATTATCAGGAAATTGGACGCGCTGGGCGGGATGGTCAGGAGGCGAAAGCAATTCTGTTTTATCATTCAAATGACCTTAATATCCGCCGTTTTTTTGCCAGTGGTGGAAAGATAGATGTTGAGGAAGTTTTGCAGTACAAAAGGCTGATGCGCCGCTGCAACCTGAAGAATTACAAGAAGAAACAGAACTCTCTCAAACCAAACTGACAAAAGTCCTGACTCAGTTAGAAGAAGTGGAGGCGGTAGAAATTTTGCCAACAGGGGAGGTGACTGAAAGTGAGGCACAAGTCAATCAAGAATTAGCAGCAAAAGCAGTATCACTGGCTGGGGAACGACGGGAAAAATTTGCGCGTAGACGCGAAGCGGCTTGTCGTTAGACATCGCGCTTGGAAATGATGCGCAACTACGCCGAATTACGAGATTGTCGTCGCCAATATCTGCTCAATTACTTTGGTGAGCCAGTGGAGAACAAGTGTGGATTTTGCGATAATTGCCAAGCTGGAGTCACTGTCGAGGAAACTATTTCCCAACCTTTTGCGATCAACAGCAGTGTTATTCATACCAACTTTGGAAAAGGGCGCGTGATGCGCTATGAATCCGATAAGATGGTCATTTTGTTTGATAAAGTCGGTTATAAAATTTTTGCTGTTGAGCTTGTGCAGGCACTACTGAAACAAGTGGATTAAAAAAGGGGCAAGTCTCAGACGCCTTCCGCGAAACTGGTATCAGACCATATAATCTGTTCCCTGATTGTGCAAATGCACAATTACACCAAAGAATAGGAAAAAATTCTTTGTTCAAATGCCTAATGAACTGCAGTTCTGGACAGAGTAATGTTAAGTCAGTCGTCCAGGAGGTGAATGCGTGTCTCACACAAATCAACTCAGCAAGCATCTACCAATAACTCGGATAGCTATTGTGCGATCGCTTCCCGGATTGGGCGATTTACTTTGTGCTGTCCCTGCAATGAGAGCTTTACGAGTAGCTTTTCCGCAAGCGCAAATTACTTTGATTGGTCTTGCATGGGCAAAAGCTTTTGTAGAGCGCTTCAGCCATCACCTTGATGAATTCTTGGAGTTCCCTGGCTATCCCGGAATTCCAGAAGTTGCACCATCCGTTTACAAAATACCACAGTTTTTTACAAGAGTACAGCAGCGCAGCTTTGATTTGGCATTGCAAATGCATGGTAGCGGTATCATCAGCAATTCTTTTACTGTCTTACTTGGTGCGCGTGTCAATGCTGGTTTTTATTTGCCTGGTCAATACTGTCCAGATCCTAATTACTTCCTAGAGTACCCAACTCACGAACCAGAGGTCTGGCGTCACCTGCGCTTGATGGACTACTTGGGAATACCGCTTTTAGGGGATGAGCTAGAATTTCCTTTGAGCAAAGAAGATTTTTCTGCTTTGCACAACATTGAGGAAGTGCAGTCTCTCCAGAAAGGGAAGTATGTCTGCGTGCACCCAGGTGCAAGTGTGTCACAAAGATGTTGGTCAGCTGAGAATTTTGCAGATGTCGCTGATGCTCTTGCTGCTCGTGGTTTCCAGGTTGTGCTGACTGGTACAGCACCAGAAGCACATTTAACACAAGCAGTGACAAAGATGATGCGCTCCAAACCAGTTGATTTGGCTGGACGTACGAGCTTGGGTGCATTGGCAGCCCTTTTAAGTCAAGCGGCTTTGCTGGTTTGTAATGATACGGGTGTGTCACATTTAGCAGCAGCTTTGCGAGTTAAGAGTGTAGTGATTTTTACAAACTCCGAGCCACATCGTTGGGCACCACTAGATCGTGATCGCCATCACATTTTAAGCCCTGAGTTCTCAGTTCCAAGGTATGAGTGGATCGGCTCCTTGGAAACAGAAGGAGCAACTTCGCCATCTCAAAAGCTTTATCTCCCTATCACTCCAACCATGGTCATGGCTCAGGTAGAAGACCTGCTGAGAAAGGAAGTAGCAGATGTTACCTAATTGGCAGAATGTGCAACGGGTTTTGGTGATGCAACTAGGCACTCACCAAGACATCTTGCAAACGATTCCTGTAGTCGAAAGATTACGCCAGCTGCTACCAGATGCGACTATCACTTTCATGGTTCCCGTGAAGAGCCGCTACATAGGTCTACATCTACCTTGGGTAGATGAGGTATTTGTCTATGAGGGTGCTGGTACAAAGTTTATCAATCCTGAACACGAATTGACTTTGATTTCTACGCTTCGCCAACGTGCTTTTGATGCAGCTGTCATTTGCACTCAACCAGGACAATCTCCTTATTCTCTAGCTTACATCTGCTACTTAGCCGGAATTAAGATACGTATCGGTCAGTCTCAAGAATTCGGCGGCGGTGTTCTTTCCCAATGTACAGACGTGCTATTTGAAGCGTCTCTACAAATAATGACTAATGACAATGACACCATTACACATCCTTACGTGGCACATCCACGGTAGCTATCTTCACTACTTAACTCAGAGTCACCATCACTTTTATTTGCCTGTCAAACCAGGACGACACGGCAGTCACCTCAACGGAGGAGACCTCCGCACAGCGCTGCCTCCAGAAGGTTACGGTGGTCGTTTGGGTGGTTTCCCGTGGTCCGATAATGTTCATGACGTTCCTGCTGAGGAGGTGAAGAATCTCAAACTTGACTGTATTTTGTTTCAGTCGCGCAAGAACTATCTTGAAGACCAATATGAGATTCTCTCAGAGTCACAGCGACGACTCCCGCGCATTTATTTAGAACATGACCCACCACGTGAACACCCAACAGATACACGTCACATTGTGGATGATCGTGATGTACTGCTGGTTCATGTGACACATTTTAACCAACTTATGTGGGATAGTGGTCGCACTCCCACTCGTGTCATTGAACATGGGGTTATGATACCTGATGGTGTGCGCTACACGGGTGAACTGGAACGGGGACTGGTGGTGGTGAATGGTTTGCGATCGCGCGGTCGTCGTTTGGGTGTAGATATCTTTGAACGTGTCCGTCAAGAAATTCCTTTAGATTTGGTTGGTATGGGTGCAGAAAAACTGGGTGGACTGGGAGAAGTTCCACATCACCAATTACCGGCTTTTGCCTCTCGTTACCGCTTTTTCTTTAATCCCATCCGCTACACCAGTTTAGGGCTTGCCGTGTGTGAAGCAATGATGGTGGGTTTGCCAATCATTGGACTGGCTACAACAGAAATGGTCACAGTCGTAGAAAACGGAATTTCTGGCTACGTCGATACCGATATTGAAAAGCTTATTTCTAAAATGCACCAACTTCTAGATAACCGTACTCATGCACAAAAGCTGAGTCAAGGTGCAATAACAGCTGCACAAAAACGCTTCAACATTCAAAGATTCTGCCAGGACTGGGATAAAGCATTTCAAGCAGTTATAAGTCCTTTGTCCTCTGTCCCTAGTCCTTAGCAAATGTCACAGATGTCTAAATCTATTGCCTTAATTAGCGAACACGCTTCACCACTTGGCACCTTTGGGGGTGCAGATAGTGGTGGTCAAAATGTGTATGTAGGACAGATCGCAAAACATCTAGCTACTTTAGGATACAAAATTGATGTTTTTACAAGGCGGGATAATCACGAATTGCCAGAAATTATCGAATGGATGAATGGCGTTCGGATTATTAATGTGCCTGCTGGTCCTCCCGTACACGTGCGTAAAGAAGATATGTTGCCGTATATGGAAGAGTTTACGGCATATGCCCTAAATTTTTGTCAAAATCAGCTTTATGGAAAAGACGTCTCAACCATTCACAGAAGAACGCCTAAATACGACTTAATCCACGCAAATTTTTGGATGTCAGCATTGGTAGCAGCCCAAATGAAGCGGGTGCTGGATATTCCTTTTGTCGTGACTTTTCATGCTCTCGGTCGCGTACGTCGCTTTTGGCAAGGTGAGGCAGACGAATTTCCTGATGAGCGATTTGCCATAGAAGAACGCATTGTTGCAGAAGCTGACCATATCATCGCCGAGTGTCCGCAGGATGAGGAAGACTTGCTACGTCTCTATCATGCCAAAAAAGAGAAAATCACGATTATTCCTTGCGGCTTTGACGCATCTGAGTTTTGGCAAGTCGATAAAACGACAGCTCGTCAAAAGCTTGGTTTACCATCTGATGAAGGTCTGATCTTGCAGTTAGGACGTTTGGTACCTCGTAAAGGAATTGATACAGTCATTCGTGCTTTTGGGTGTCTCCTGCAACAGTATCATATCCAGGCAAAGCTGTTGATTGTCGGCGGTGAATCAGAAGAACCAGATCCCCAACTCACACCAGAAATTGCTCGTTTGCAGACTATTGCAATTGAAGAAGGCGTAGAGTCGCAAGTGATATTTGTCGGACGCCGCAGTCGCGAAATGCTGAAATATTACTACTGTGCTGCTGATGTATTTGTCACAACACCTTGGTACGAACCATTTGGAATCACGCCTTTGGAAGCAATGGCTTGTGGAACACCAGTGATTGGTTCTAAGGTTGGTGGTATTAAATTTACAGTACAAGATTGCGAAACTGGGTATCTTGTCCCGCCCAATAATCCAGAAGCTATTGCCGATCGCATTGCCTATCTTTACAAAAATCCTCAAGTGCGCGATCGCCTAAGTCACCAAGCAATACAACGCGTCAATCACCAATTTACTTGGAAAAAGGTCACAAGCGCGATCGCGTCTTTATACGAACAAGTTTTCAGTCACAAGCACAAAGGAATTTTTCTTTCCCCACCCACTCCTGTTGTTTCCTCCTCCCTCAGTTTTATTGATGACAGTTTTGCAGCAGCAATAGCGGCGATGGAAAAATCCCGGCAAACTTTGAAAACACTCATTATTGAAGCAGCGGAGGCGCTTTCCAGTTGCTTTGCTTTGGGTGGGAAAGTACTTGTTTGTGGGAACGGTGGAAGTGCGGCGGATGCTCAACATTTTGCAGCAGAATTTGTCGGGAAATTGCGCTGTTCAAAGCGTGCAGGGCTTCCAGTCATGGCGTTGACAGCCGACACAGCTTTTTTGACTGCGTGGGCTAATGATGTTGGGTATGAGTATGTTTTTTCCCGACAAGTAGAAACATTTGCCCAACCAGGAGATTTATTACTTGGCATAAGTACAAGTGGGCGATCGCGCAATATCATCGAAGCGTTTAAAACTGCTCGTTGCTCCCATATCAACACGATTGCTTTAGTAGGCGGTGATGGTGGGGAATTATTGCCACTTGCAGATTTAGCGATCGTTGTACCAGCCACTGATACTCAACGTATCCAAGAAGTACAGCACATCATTTTACATCTGTTATGTGAATTGGTTGAAAAGCAAGTGGGGAAAAAAGAGGAGTGGGAGAGTGGGAGATTGGCAGAGTGGGGGAGTAACGAGTATCAATTACCAATTCCTCAATCTTTAATTTCTAATTCCCAAGCCTAATAAATTTAAAGTGAACAAATCGTAGGGTGGGCATTGCCCATTAATCTCTCAAAAGTCCATTGCATAAGCTTTTGTGGCAATGTCCACCTTACAGAAAACTTTAATTCCTAAGCATGATTAATTCAAAGGAGAAAAACAAACTATGCAAGAACTCAAAGATAAGGTCGTATTAGTCACAGGCGGCGGACGTGGACTTGGTGAAGCCGTCTGTCACACTTTATCATCAGCAGGTGCAAGCGTTGTTGTTGCAGATATTCGAGACGAGTTAGCGCATAAGGTGAGTGGAGAAATTCAAGCAAATGGCTTCCAAGCATTGCCTTTGGTCTTAGATGTGACTAACGAGGAACAAGCTCAAACAGCTATTAATAAGATTGTTGCTCAATATGGACGCTTGGATGCTTTGATTAATAATGCTGGTACTGATCTGACTGTTTCGATAGAAGAGCTTTCTATTAAAGATTGGGACAGAATTCTAGCTGTTAATTTACGGGCTCCTTTTATCCTGTCAAAATTCGCTTTACCCGTTATGAAAGAACAGGGGAGTGGTCACATTATTAATATTAGCTCCACAGCAGCAAAGCGTGCCTGGGCAAATGCTTCAGCTTACCATGCTAGTAAATGGGGACTTTTGGGATTTAGTCATGCTTTGCATGTAGAGGCTCGTCCATATAATGTGAAGGTGACAGCTTTGGTTGCCGGTGGGATGCAAACACCATTTTTGCTAGACCGCTTCCCTGATATTGATGTTAGCAAGTTGCAAGACCCCAAAAACGTAGCTGCAACCATTCGATTCTTGCTATCAACTCCCGAAGGGACTGTCATTCCTGAAATAACGGTTCTGCCATTGGGCGAGACTTCTTGGCCCTAGTATTTCTTTTGCATCAGAAGATTACCGATTGTGGGAATCGGGAGGTGGAAGAAGTGGGGATACTTGGGATTGAGGTTCAAACACTCATTCACGAGTTATTAATACTCGCCCACGAATATCAAACACTCGCCCACGAATATCAAACACTCGCCCACGAATATCAAACACTCGCCCACGAATATTAAACACTCGCTCACGAATATTAAACACTCGCTCACGAATATTAAACACTCGCTCACGAATATCAAACACTCGCCCACGAATATCAAACACTCGCTCACGAGTATTATGGAATACCAAAAAATAAAATATTCAATATTCGTAGGGTGCGTTAACGAAGTAACACACCATCTTTACTCACCGATGAGTATTACAGCTTGATAAATACGCAGACAGAATTTTTTGTAGAATGCGTCAGCCTTTGAGTACAGCATGGGTTAGGCTTCGCGCTTCCTATCCTACATCTATTCACGTCGAGCTTGATAGATTAGATTTGACAGTAGCTAATAATGATTCCAGCAGTATTTATCGATAAGGACGGGACTCTCATTGAGGATGTACCTTACAATGTTGACCCAACCAAAATTAAGTTATCACCAGGTGCAATTGAGGGATTGCTCTCCCTGCAAGAAGCTGGGTACAAGTTGATTGTGATTACAAATCAGTCAGGTGTGGCGCATGGTTATTTTCAAGAATCTGCGCTTTTTGCAGTAGAAGAACGATTGCGTCAACTTTTGGCAGCAGAAGGTGTCTACCTTACTGGTTTTTACTACTGTCCCCATCACCCAGATGGTGTTGTGCCAGAATTTGCTATCGCTTGTAACTGTCGTAAACCTGCACCAGGTCTCCTTTTGCGTGCTACTAGCGAACACAACATAGATTTGCGTTCATCTTGGTTTGTGGGTGATATTCTCAATGACGTTGAAGCTGGACTTTGTGTTGGGTGCAAAACGATTTTGCTCGACAATGGCAATGAGACTGAATGGGATCTCTCTCCCATGCGAACTCCAGGTTTCATTGTTACCGACCTTGTAGAAGCGGCACAGGTGATATTGTCTGTTGACATTGGTATGACATCTCGTCGTCCTCAGACTGTAAATCTGGGGCTACACAATCAAAGCCTGGCGACTCAGGCTATAAACTCTCAATTTTTTACATAGTCCGTGCAGGTGGACTTAATACAAGATTGCATAAGTCGACAACGATATTTGGGACTAGAGCGCTAAAGCGCAACTACGAAACTTAACGCTACGAATTCATGAAAAGGTTGTCCTAAGTATATTTTGCTACAGACTTTAGGCTGACGGATATGGGATTGAGGAGGACTTTGGTGAAACCTGACTTGGTAAAACTATTGGACGCAGTTGCTAATCTAAATGTCATCATCATTGGTGAGGCGATGCTCGATGGCTATTTAGAAGGATTTAGCGATCGCCTTTGCCCAGAGGCTTCAGCGCCAGTTGTTACCGTAAAAAATCGCTTGTATGTTCCTGGTGGTGCGGCTAATACTGCTGTGAATATCAGCAGTCTTGGTAGTCGTGTAACATTTTTATCAGTTATTGGAGACGATTGGGAAGGTTCGCAACTACAGCAAGCACTTTTGGAACGTGGAATTTCTACACAACATATTCTCAAGGTTTCAAATAGACAGACGCTTACCAAGCAGCGAGTAATATCAGCGTCGCAAATACAAGTAAGATTTGATTCTGGCACCACTGATGCCATTGACACTCAGACCGAGCAAGCGCTCATTGACGAAATAGAGCTTTTATTTCCAGAATCTGATGCCGTCATTATCTCAGATTACGGTTATGGAATTTTGACACAAAGGGTGATTCATGCGATCGCGCAACTTCAACAAACCTCTCCCCGCGTTTTAGTCGTTGACTCTAAAAACCTCACAGCCTACTGTCACCTTGGCGTGACTGCAGTGAAACCGAACTACGAGCAAGCCGTGCAGTTGCTGACGCTTTTCCCTGCTAGCGAGGCGAGTGAAAGGGGTTCCCGTGCTGAGCAAATCAAAGCTTACGGGGAAAAGCTTCTTCACCTGACAGGTGCGAAAATTGCCGCCGTCACATTAGATGCTGAAGGTGCAATCATTTTTGAGCGAGATTCCCCACCTCATCGGACCTACGCCCAACCCACAACCCAATCTCGTACCGCAGGCGCAGGAGATACTTTCACAAGCGCCTTCACCCTTGCCTTAGCATCTGGTGCAACAACATCACTTGCTGCTGATTTTGCTGCTGCTGCTGCTGCTGTAGTTGTGCGACAAGATGGAACCACTGCTTGTTCTGCGGAAGAATTACGGGAGTTTCTTTCCCAAGTAGGGGGAGAAATCAATTCAAAATTCAAAATTCAAAATTCAAAATTAGGAGTTTCTTCCTCATCCGCCTCATCTCCTTCATCTCTTCCCAACAAATACATTGACATCAACCAACTTTGCCTCCTCGTCGCTTCTTACCGCAACGCAGGACAGAAGATTGTTTTCACCAACGGTTGCTTTGACATCCTCCATGCCGGACACGTTTGTTATCTCAATCATGCTAAAACATTGGGTGACATTCTAGTTATTGGCGTTAATTCTGACGAAAGCATCCGCCGTCTTAAGGGAAGAACTCGTCCCATCAACTCTCTAGAAGACCGCATCCAAGTTTTAGGTGCACTAAGTTGTGTTGACCATCTCGTTGCTTTTGACAAAGACAACCCATGTCACCTAATCCGCTTAGTTCAACCCGATGTCTACGTTAAAGGTGGCGATTACACCAAAGAAACTTTACCAGAAGCACCTCTGGTACAAGAATACGGTGGTGTTGTTGAACTTTTGCCCCTCTTAGAAAACCGTTCCACGACTCGTATCATCGAGCGTATCACTAAGGAGTGGAGTGGTGGCAGTTCTTGACTCTTGACCCTTGACTCTTGACTCTTGACTCTTGACCCTTGACCCTTGACCCTTAACAAATGACTACTTGGAATTCTGCTGAAAACATTCTCTGTATCCGACTCGACACGATTGGTGATGTGTTGATGACAACACCAGCAATCCGCGCATTAAAAGCATCGCATTCCAACCGCCGCATTACGCTGCTCACTTCCTCTGCGGGTGCATCAACTGCATCTCTGGTACCAGAGATTGATGAAGTGATTGTATACGATGCACCTTGGTTAAAAGCAACAGCGCCGCGACTCAATAGCCGTCCTGAGTACGAAATGGCAGAACACCTGCGGCGTCTTAATTTTGATGGTGCCATTATTTTTACTGTATATAGTCAAAATCCACTGCCTTCAGCATTTCTGTGTTATCTAGCAGATATTCCCCTGCGGCTGGGTCATTGTCATGAAAATCCTTACCAACTCCTAACGGACTGGGTAAAAGACCCAGAACCAGAACATTTTGTGCGTCATGAGGTACGTCGTCAATTAGACTTAGTTGCCACAATTGGCTGCCACATAGATGACGAAAGAATGTCCCTACGTGTCCCAGAAAAATCTCTAGTGACTGTTAAGGAGATTCTTCAACAACTCGGCATTGCTCAGCAACGTCCTTGGGTGGTGATTCATCCCGGTGCAACGGCTTCCTCACGGCGCTATCCACCTGAGAAATTTGCTCTTGTCGCCCGCAGCTTAGTACAGGATATGGGCATTCAGGTCATTTTTACAGGAACCGAACCAGAACGGGAATTGGTTATGGGAATTCAAACGGCAACGGGTGTTCTGTCTCATTCTCTTGTCGGGTGCCTTAACCTGAGTGAACTCTCAGCACTCTTGTCACTTGCTCCTCTGCTTATTTCTAACAATACTGGTCCGGTTCATATTGCTGCAGCTGTTGGTACGCCAGTTGTCGATTTGTACGCTCTGACTAATCCTCAGCACACTCCTTGGGGTGTTCCTAACCGAGTACTGTTCCACGATGTTCCCTGCAAAAACTGCTACAAGAGTATCTGTCCTGAAGGACACCAAAATTGTCTGCAACTGGTGACACCAGAGTCTGTAGTTTATGCTACTTGTGAGTTGCTTAATTCTACGCCCGTTGTCTCTACTTCCTTGACCAATGTCATCGCTATCTAAGACTAATGAACTCACCTATCCGACTCTTACCAGAAAATGCTTTTTTAGAGTGAATTGCTATTAAGCGCTTGTATCTCGGCTTAACGCCAAGTTCCTTTTTCTTGAAGCACCAGTTTTTTCCCTTGATAGATTTGTAGCGCACCATCTTCTGTCACTTGGTAGAGATAATTTGCGTTCCGAAACTGGTATCCGATGAATCGGCAAGGTGTGACACCATCTGCGCAAGTTGTATGAATTGTTTTGCCAGTTAGACGAATGGAGTCTCCTGTTCTTACATTTGTGCCATTGTATATAACATTATTGCAACTGACAGATCCTTCAGGGCATTTCCTTGTAATTGTAATGTTGAAATTCGTGGTTGTTAGAGTTTCCGCAAGAGCTGCTTGACACCATAAAAGAGCCATCATTGGCAGCATAAAACCTAAAGCGTATTTTTTGTAGTTCAGCATTTTATACCTCATTTTGAATTTGCTTCTTGTTCTAAAAAAATAAATGTATTGGTTAAGAACAACCAATTTTTTGATAATGCTTACTACACCTTATGTAAATACTATTACGGACAATTACACATATACACTTGTTCAGCGATCGCCACATGACTATCGATATTCTGATTCCTACCTATCATCGCCCAGCTGCTTTGGCTGTCACCTTGACTAGCCTAATAGCTCAAACTTACCGTGACTTTCGCATCGTTATTTCCGACCAAACTGAGGATAGCAATCCAGTGGAGAGTGGGGAGGTGCAGGCGATACTGCGCGTGCTTCGCGCTCATGATCATGTGGTGGAAGTCCACAAACACTTGCCACGGCGAGGAATTGCAGAACAACGGCAGTTTTTGTTAGAGCAAGTCACTGCTCCTTATGCCCTTTTCCTTGATGATGACTTGATTTTAGAATCTTTCGTAGTTGGAAATATGCTCGCTGCGATAAAAGAAGAACGCTGTGGGTTTGTTGGCAGCGCAGTGATCGGACTGAGTTTTATTGATAATGTCCGCCCCCATGAGCAAAAAATTGAATTTTGGGATGGTTCGGTTCAGCCAGAAATTGTCAAACCTGATACACCACAATGGGAGCGCTGGCGTTTGCATAATGCTGCTAATCTTTATCATGTCCAGAAAAACTTAGAGCTTACTGAGCGACAGCAACGCAAATACCGGATCGCTTGGGTAGGTGGTTGTGTTATGTATGACACAGCCAAACTTCGCAGCATCGGTGGTTACTCATTCTGGCAGCAGCTGCCCTCAGAACACTGTGGTGAGGATGTTTTGGTGCAACTGCGGTTAATGGAACTGTATGGCGGTTGTGGAATTATTCCTTCTGGTGTGTATCACCAAGAGTTACCAACCACGATAGTTGACCGTAGTTATCCTGCGGATAAATACGTAGTTAATTTTCAATAGTATTGTTAGATAAATAACCAATTAATATGCATAAAATTCTGTTTGTTGAGCTACTGGGTGGAATTGGCGATGTTTTCATTGCGTTGAGTGCAATTCATGCGTTGGCGCGAACCCATCCAGCAACTGAACTGACAGTTTTAACTTTTCCACCTGGGGGTGAACTGCTTAAAAGCGACCCTTTGATTCAGCGGGTTGTCTATGCTGAATATGACAAGGCAAAACAAGCGGTTGTTGAGTTACTATCTGGTGAAACTTTTGATTTGATTGTCTCAGATACAAATTACGACGATATTGATAAAGTTCTTCAAAATAGTGGTGCGTCGCGGGTAGTGACGAATTTGTGGCGACAACCTCCACCAGATGAATTGGTGGGCGATCGCTTTGTCAACATCCTGTTAGCAGAAGGTTTCATCAATCCGGATGTTATTAAACCTGCACAACTCTATCTCACCCAAGATGAAGTAAATAGAGCACAAAAGTTATTTGATGATGTCCGCCGTCCTTTGATATTTTTATGTCCAGATGCAGGGATGGCAATTAAGCGCTGGTCTGAGGTAAATTTTATAACTTTAGGTCAAATTTTGCAGCAGCGTTGGGGTGCGACTGTAATTATCCCTGTTGGTTCTGATGCAAAACAGGCGGAAAGTATTGCTTTTGAGATTGGTGGCGACGCAAGAATTTTGACCCGTGGACAGTTGCGAGATTTGGCAGCTGCTTTGGCATATGCTGATTTGGTGATTGCGGCTGACACTGGTCCAGCACGGATAGCGGCAGCTTTGAATGTGTTAACTATAACTTTGTTTGGTCCTTCTTGGCACGGACGTTATGGTCAACCGTCACCTCATGTCAACTTGCAAGGATACCCAGAGTGCCCTGAGCGTAATGTCAGTAATTTTACAGTCCAACGGTGTTGGTACGGTGGAGTATGTCCGTTGGATAAGGGTTGGCAAAGCTGTATGGACGGGATTTCGGTTGATGAGGTATTGGGGGTTGTGGAGGGTTTTTTGAATAAACCGCAAAGGCGCAAAGGACAAGAAAGAAGAGAGAGGGAGGTTTTTAGTTAGGAAGATGAAGTTGATGCTAAATCCAAAATCTAATATCCAAAATCCAAAGTTGCATGGGTTACGTAACATTTTGGTGATGCGGCTGGACAATATTGGTGATGTGATTATGACGAGTCCAGCTTTGCGGGCAATTAAGGAGAATTTACCGGAGTGTAGTTTAACATTGATGGCAAGTCCGGGTGGGGCACAGGCGGCGGAGTTATTACCTTGGGTAGATGCGGTTTTGCCATGGCGTGTCGTTTGGCAAGATTTGGGTAAGTTGGATTTTGATCCAGCGCGGGAGTGGGAATTAGTGAGGAGGCTGCAAGCGGGTAAGTTTGATGCGGCGATTATTTTCACCAGTTTTAGTCAGAGTCCTCATCCGGCAGGGTTTTTATGTTATTTGGCGGGTATTCCATTGCGGGTTGGTGAGTCTAAGGAAGCAGGAAATGGTGTACTGACGCTGGAGGTACCATCTGCACCAGATGAGATTCATCAAGTTGAACGCAACTTAAGATTAATAGAAGCCGCTGGGTTTGAGGTACGCGATCGCAGTCTTTGCATTCACATCCCTGAAACTACACAACAAGAAGCTTTATCTCTGTTATTAGAAAGTGAGTATTGGGAAAAAGGGTTAAGGAATCAGAAGGAGAAATTACTCCCTCATCCCCGGTATCTCTTATTAAATCCTTGGACGAGTTGTCAATCACGCAATTATGACTCTCAACGCTTTGCTATTGCTGCACGTCAGTTAGCAGAAGTGACACAAATGCCTGTGGTGGTCACTGGTGTGGAGAAAGACCGTCCCAAAAGCCCAGCATTATTTGCAACATTGGGTGAGTACGCAATTGACCTGGTTGGAAAAACAACTTTGTCTCAACTTGCTGCACTCATTGCCAATGCAAAACTTGTGCTTACCAACAACACCTCAACAATGCACATAGCTGACGCAACACGCACACCTACTGTTGTCATGTTTGCAGGAACTGAACTTGAGTGCCAATGGGAACCACGTAATGGGACTTCCCGCTTACTCCGCCGTCCTACGACCTGTAGTCCTTGCTACGCCTTTACTTGTCCCTACAATTTGGAATGTTTGGATATCTCACTAGAGAAGGTAGTTGCTGCTGGTTTGGAACTGCTTAATAAGTAATAGCTGAATGGTACTAATTTTCTCTTTTTACTTAAGAATTAAATAGCTTGCTTCTTATATTAATAATATTCAAGTTATAACTAATGACTATTACTATTGCCATCATTGCTGGTACTTACAAACCTCAACACTGTGGTGTCGCTCATTACACTGCTTGTTTGCGAGATGCTTTGAAAAAGTACAGCATTCAATCTCTTGTTCTTACTACCCATACAGCTGCTACAGAAGTTAATGACCCCAGCGTGAAAGGTGTAGTCAAAGATTGGCGATTTGCCGATTTAATATCTTTGGTACAAGCAATACATAGCATAAATGCTGATATTTTACATATCCAACATGCAGCAGGCACTTACGGTTTTGAGCGTACTATCTTTTTGTTACCACTACTTCTTAAAGTTACAGGATATCGCCAACCAATTGTCACGACTGTGCATGAATATGGTTGGTGGGAATGGCAACCTAAAGGTGTTCCACCACAATTCGTAGAATGGCTGAAAATGTGGGGACAAGAGCGTGGCTGGTGGGATAGAGAAGATGGATTTTTACTCACTTTAAGCGATGCATTAATAACAACAAATGCGGAATCAGAAGAAGTTATTTATCAACGCTTACCCCAATTCATTAACTGCACATCACGTATTCCCATTGCTGCTAATGTCGATGTTACTCCCATCGACCAAAATACAGCAAGACAACAATTGCGTCAAAAATATCGCTTTGCTCCAGATACTACCATCATCGCTTTTTTTGGTTTTCTCCACCCAGTCAAAGGGATAGAAACACTTCTACCAGCATTCAAAAAAGTGCAAACAACTCATCCACAAGTGCGATTGTTACTAATTGGAGGTGTGGAAAGTCTTGCTTTAAGAGGAGAAGAAGCAAAACGTTACTGGAACAAACTTCACACACTTGTAGCTGAACTGAACTTGAGTGAAATCGTGCATCTGACTGGCTATCTAGATGCTGAAACCAGCTCAAAATATCTTTTAGCGTGTGATATTGGAGTGCTGCCTTTCAATCACGGAATGACTATGAAAAGCGGTTCACTTCTGACTTTATTAGCTCATGGTTTGCCAGTCATCGCCACTCAACATTCCACGCCTCTACCTTATGGACATCCAGTACAGTTAGTTCCTCCTCGCAATATAGACTCTTTAGCAGATGCACTTTGCCAGCTCATAAACGATCCTGATAAAAGGAACTCTCTAAGTCATACTGGTCGTGCTTTTGTTGAAGACTATACTTGGTCTAATATTGCGCGATCGCACCTCGGCATCTACCAAAAACTCCTCACCTCTGCTTGTTGTATGGTTAGTGAAAAAAATCCCTGATGCTACTCGACAATATAAAAATGTAAAAAAAATAGCGGTACTCCGTGCCAACCCTCTTGGTGATTTTATCTGTGCTCTGCCAGTGTTACAAGCCCTACGCCAAACCTACCCTGAAGGCGTTGGCGGGGTGTGGAGAAATTTGCTACGGTGGGAGATGCTTTAGCTAATGCTGGTGCTAATGTTGTGGTGACTGGTACAAAGTCGGAGCGATTGTCCCCGTGAAAGAAGTTGTGAATTCTGCCCTTGAGTTACTTGCAGCCGCATCTATTACAGACTGATACTGATGATTTTTACCCCAAGGGCGTTACATCAACACGTACACAATCTTTTAAGGATATAGCGTATCAGCAACAAACACAGCTTTGTTTCCATAATCAGCTTCCAATTGTTGTCTGACTCTCTGATCCCAGGTAATGCCGTAGTCTCGTTCAATATCTGCAACAATAAACGGACGAACAACACCCTCCATCCCTATTGTCTGGCCCTGTTTAATAGCCCTTTTTGGTGTTGCGATTAATAAAACTAGCAAGTCTTCTTTACCAAGTAAGGATTTTTCATCTAATGTAAATAAAACCGGGCTTTGGATATTATCAACCTCACCTCTGACTGAAAGTTTCGTACCATAGTACTTGCTAGGGTTATTAGTGATTTGTGCAGGTGTTGCTGCTAGCATTATCGATTTAGCAATAATTGCAGGTTTATTGATGTAATCTTTATAGTATTTGTCCTGCAGATTCAACTTATAATCCTGCTCAATTCTTGGAAGTTCTAACTTACGAACATCACCTGTTACTTGAACTGTTGTGCTAGTGTCAGTAGGGAAATCGAAAGGTTTACCAGAAGCGTTCACCACCAATATGGGTTCGCCGCTAAAAAATTTCTGGTCATTCACCGTAAAAGAGGTTAAACTGACTTTCTGAATCGGTTTACTTCTCACCGTCACAGTTTCACCCATAAAATCATCTGTGTTTTGGCTGACATCATATGTATCAACAACTTGTGTAGGAGCAGCCGTATTATTGCCATAGCTGATTTTAACTAATACAGCGATTAATACTAGAGAGATGATGACTTTGGCGTCCCAAAGTTTTTGTATTAAATAATCCCTTTCACGACTAATTTTGTCATTCATTTGTTATTCCTCCATGTTATTTATAAATCACAAAGTTAATGACAGAAACAGCTATATTTCAATTTATCCTAGTAATGAGATTTCAATATTTTTCTGTTTTTATTAACTTTTTTTGTTATTGCAAGTTACGATTTACTAATTAAAATTATTATTCAATCTCTTTCACAAACCTCTTTCATAAGTCAACTTTTTTGAAAATATAACTATAAATTAACAACAGATATTTACCTCTGGTTATCTGGAAACTACACAAACAAGTCGAGAAATCTTCCTACAGTAGGATTTCCCAGATATGCATAGATAATTTATCTTTTGTTAGTTAGTGTGCATTTGTGGTTCTAAATGTCCATGAATCCTACTTTTGTAATAACTCTACTAAAAGAAACAACAAGAAAAAATTATTTGTTTTTGAAAATTATAAATATAAATTAGCATTTATATCCAATTACCTCTTCTTATACCATTTCTTTATAAAGCTGCGCTAAATAAAGCTTCAAGAATAAAGTCGTAAGAAGTGAGAGAGGAAATCATGGAAGGTGTAATTGCTTTGAGGACATCAGTTAACTTCTGCTGTAGTTGTGTGAGGGTTTGACAATTTTCCCATTGGAGTTGAGATTTGAGAAATTCCCAAAACCGCTCAATTGGGTTGAGTTGAGGAGAGTGAGGAGGTTGAAAAATAGGGATAATGTTATCTGGATAATCGAGAGCTTTCGCTTTGTGAAAAGACCCTTGGTCGAACTGGATAACCGCGATATCATCACCAAGGTCAGCAGAGAGCAACTCCAAAAAGTTTTGAAAACAATCACTATTGAGGTAGGGGAACTCATAGAAAAAGCTGTATCCACTTAGGGGTTCTACGACTCCGTATAAATAAAAATTTTCACGTTGCCATTGGCTTAAACCCACGGGTTTAACTCCTTTAGCCGTAATTAAACGTCCTGCAATTGTCTTTAATCCTAAACGTGTTTCATCCTGGCACAAGTACCTCAATCGTTTACCCTCTCCAAACTCTTCCTGCAAGAATTTGAATGCTAGAGGCAGTTTTTTTTAAAGTGAGATAGGCTTTCTGGGTGTTGTTTGGTGCTTTGAGGACGAGGCACTTTCAATTTCGCACCCAAACGCTTGCGAACAATTTCATAGACTGTTTTGTAGGCAAGTGAAAGTCCTAATTCGCTCTTGAGCCATTGTTGAATTTGACTATAGCTTTGAAACCCAGATGGTTCCTGCAACTTCTGTTTCAACCGTTCTAAGTCTGAACCACTTATGCTCAGAACTTTCCCTGGTGCATGTTTTACTTCAAGTAAGCCCCTTCGTCCTTCATCTTTATACTTTCTCACCCAACGAGTTATGGTTGCTTCATCACGCCCTAAACGTTCTGCCAGCGATCGCCTGCTGCTGACTTGACCACTCTTGAGCCAGTAGAGCATTTGCAATCTTTCTTTGCTGCTTGCTGCTGTGGCATGTTTGAGAGCTTTCTCCAATTCTTCTTGACTTTCTGAAATCTCGATTTGGAATGGACGACTCATAACAAAATTACTCAATGCACCCATCTATAAGTTTGACGCAGTTTGGCGCATCTTCATACAGAATTGGTATTACTCAGGTAATACAGCTAATATCAAATAAGATAGATTTACATCTTACTAAAATTGATAGACTAAGCTTGACCTCAAAACTAGTTAAGTCTGCCTATCAAGGCTGTTTGAGCCTAGAAAGAAAGAGTTGATTTCTTTTATTTACGCTAAAAACAGCTGACCAATAATAAAACCCCTGGCATGAGATGCACGGGGGCTTACACTACAGTCAAACTTAGGGTATTTGAAATGTTTCTACTAATAGAGGCAAAATATCTCAAAGGATGTTCATTAACGGAGCTAACCAATATCTGCGCCTAGAGCACGCCAAGTGTTTGCACCAACAACCCCGTCTGGATTCAGATTATGCTTGCGTTGAAAGTCTTTAATTGCTTCCTCAGTTTTAGAACCGAACTCAGCATCAAAGGTCACTTTGTATTTGTAACGGAGAATCAAAATCTGTTGTAGCAATCTTACTCCTTCAGTTTTAAGACCTTTCTTAAGCGTCGGCAGATCATTAGACAGTCCTGAGTCAGCAGCTGTGCTTGTAGCTTGAATTTCGGATGACATAGTTTATTCTTATGTAAATGGGTTTTAAAGAACACGCACAATCAGAGCACCGAGGTGCTTATCCTCCTTCCATATCCGAATAAGTGTCATTAGAGTCTACTTATGCACTTAAAAAATTATCTCTAGGCGCAAGCATCGTCTTGGTAATTCATATTAGTATTTTCAATTATAAAAATAAGTGACACTATGGGCTTTGCCTATGTAGAGGCAAAAACAGAAGCACCTGTTATCCTTTTGTTACCCATCTTTTATGGTAAGAAGCGGCATTTTGGTAAATAAAATTACATATAAATATTAGTACTTCTTAATTTTTTGGTTTTAAGTAATTTTGCTTAGTAAGGCAACAAAAGTTTGAGTGAAGTACATATATTGTGTTGAAGTAGAATTCGAGACTTTTTTCAAATTTTTATTTATAATAGAACTTACACATTGACAATAGTTTAATAATATGCATTTAGCCAACCTTCTTTTTTAGGTGTTCAAGGATGGTTGTGAGCTAAGGATGGTTGTGAGTTGCGGAAGCAACTGCAAAGGTTATTCTCTAAAAAATTCATGTTAACAAACGAGATGTACTTGCTGTCTGTTTCATCGTTTCTTTTAGATTTGTATTGCAATCCCCTGGTTTCGGAATTAGGAAATAACTTGCAGATTAACCTTTACCTTTAGAAATTATAAATCAGGAGTTTTCAATGAACCGTGAGTATTTCTATTCGATTATAAATGGTGAGGGAACATTAGATTATGAGATTTATCTGAATACTCAAGCTTTATTGTCTTGCCAAAAAGACTTTCAAAAATTGTGTAATCAAGATGAACTCCAGTTTCAAATTGTTCACCAGTCAGAAGAACTTTGGATGAAGCTTATTGCTTATACACTTCTAGATATTGATGAGTATATCCAACAAGAAAAAACTCATCGGGTCATGACGCTTTTCAATCGAGTTCACCGTATCCAGAGAACCATGATACAACAACTGGAGATTTTAGAAACTATGTCTCCAAAAGAATATCAAGAGATACGTGTATTCTTAGGAAATGGCAGTGGACAAGAATCTCCTGGTTTTCGCACTCTCTTAAAAATGTATCAACCTTTGTGGCAGTCTTATAAAACATATTATTTGGATAAATATGGACTAAATTTAGAAAAAATTTATGATGTTGAGTATTCTCATTGTAATGCCTACATGGTTGCAGAAGCTTTAGCAGAATATGATGAGCTATTCCAAAAATTCCGCTACTATCACATTCAGCTTATTCAAAGAACTATAGGAATGGGCTCTCAATCTCTTAAAGGGCGTGCTGTAGATTTACTAGAAGGCGGAGTGAGAATGAAACTTTTCCCAGAGATTTGGGAAATTAGAAATAAAATGACAGATGCTTGGGGTTTACAATACGGTAAAATTAGAAACTCTATTGCTAGTAATGTCAAGATTCCGTCTCTAACAAATTTATAGAGGCAATTGTGAATCAATATAAACAACGCTTTTTTATTCCTAAAGGAATCTACTTACTAAACCATTCAGTAGGATGTCTTCCCAAAAGAACAGCTTTAGAAAAAGAGCGTTTCTTTGATTTATGGAAGTTGCAAGGTGGTGAAGCTTGGGATCAATGGCTCAGTTTAATTAACGAATTTTGTCACTCTCTCTCGACCTTACTTCATGGCAATCCTGATGAATTTTGTCCCCAAACAAACGTGTCTTCAGCTGTATGTAAAATCCTGCATTCGCTCCCCCATAGGAAAAATAGATCTAAACTTATTCTTTCAGAAGCAGACTTTCCATCGATTGGATTTGCTTTGTCTCAAATGGAAAGGATGGGGTACCAAATTGAATTCCTACCTACAAAAGATGGTAATTTTTCTCTGGAAAGGTGGAAACAGCATCTTACAAAAGATACACAGCTTGTATTTATGACTCATATTACCTATGGAAATAGCTTCTTAAATCCAGTAACAGAAATCATAAAATATGCCAAAGAGCAAGGTGTCATTACAGTAGTTGATATTGCACAATCAGCTGGGTTAGTGCCAATTAATGTCCGTGTATGGAATGCAGATTTTGTAGTAGGATCGTCTATTAAGTGGTTGTGTGGCGGTCCTGGTGCAGCCTTTCTCTGGGTTAATTCAGAGAGTCTTTTTAACTTTGAACCAATTGATGTGGGTTGGTTTTCTCATGAAAATCCGTTTGAATTTGACATTTACAATTTTCAATATGCCAAAAATGCTAAGCGCTTTTGGGGAGGAACTCCTTCTGTTCTTCCTTTTGTTATTGCTCAAGTAAGTATTGATGAAATTAATAGTATTGGCGTAGATAAAATTCAAGTTCATAATCAAATATTAACAGAACTTTTCATTCACGCGGTATGTGCAAAAAAATTAACAGTTTCTACGCCTTTAGAGCCTTCACAACGTGGAGGAACTGTTGCCATTCAATTTAGTCATCCTCAAAAAGTTTACGAACGTTTCAAGCAAGAAAACATTTTTATAGACATGAGACCAAGCTTTGGTTTACGTTTTTCTCCTCATATATATAATGATGAGCAGGAAATAGAGAAAGTCATCGCTCTCATGCAAGCAGGAGACTAAAAGACATTGCTGATACTGCTAATTAGACCATTGATTCAAGTGATGAGCAACGCAGGAAGCCAAGACGATAGTGAGATTAATGATACAATTATTACAGATACACTAGGTACAGTCTTTTCTTTTTGGTCATACTCGGAAAGTTAAACTTATCTGTTGTAGTTTGGTATGTCCTGGCAAGTCACAGTCAATTGCTCAAATTCTATTGGCATTTTAGTCACTCAATCACAACGCAGCAATGCTAGCAGAGATTAACCCTGGAACATTGATTAACAATCGCTATCAGATTCAAAGAATTCTTGGACAAGGAGGCTTTGGAAGAACTTACTTAGCAGTAGATACTCAACGTTTCGGGGATCTTTGTGTCCTGAAGGAGTTTGTACCGATAAACAGGGCAGAGCATATACTTCTCAAATCTCGTGAGCTATTCGAGCGGGAAGCGAAAATTTTATACCAAATAAATCATCCTCAGATTCCTAAATTTCTAGCTTGGTTAACTGAGAAACAGAGACTATTGATAGTTGAGGAATATATTGAGGGAAAAACTTACGCTCAACTATTGCGCGATGCTCTAAAGGAGCCGACTCCTTTGCAGCATCCCTTTTACAAGAGAGAACCATTCTTTTCCGAAACAGAAGTGATTCAGTGGTTGTTGGATCTGTTGCCTGTTTTAGACTATCTCCACCAACAAAATATCATTCATCGGGATATTTCACTAGACAATCTGATATTTTCCAGTAAGCTTTCTAAACCTGTACTCATTGACTTTGGAGTGGTGAAGCAGAAATTCACTCAGATTTTGACAGATGATTCTCAGTCTTCAAATGCCGGTCACTCTGTTGCTGGTTCAGTAGTTGGAAAAGTGGGATATTCTCCACCAGAGCAGATTCATATGGGGCGCTGCTACCCCTGTAGCGATCTGTATGCACTGGGTGTTTGTGCTGTTGTTCTTCTCACCGGAAAAACACCACGTTCTTTACTAGATGGAAATTTCAAATGGCAATGGCGCTCTTGTGTTAATGTCAGTGATTCTCTGGCTCAAATACTGGATAAAATGTTGGCTGAAAAACCAGCAAATCGCTACCAGTCAGCTCGAGAAATTCAGAATATACTTCAGCCATTACTGTTATCTAGAACTCAAGATGTAAGTGTATCAAGTCAAAATGTGCGCCTTTTTCCTGATACTATTAATAAGCTCAAATTAGAAACCCCAGAACCAGAAGCAGTTCAAGGGTTGAACCAAAAATTACAAGAATCCAGACAAAATCATCAACCAGCTAGCCAATTTAAGAAAAAACATACGACGGGTATCAATCGAGAATTTTTAGAGTATTGTCATCGAGAACTCACTACTTTTATAGGACCATTTGCAAGTGTTCTCATTGAGAATACTTTGATGCAAACTCCACAGATAACACCCAGGGAATTCGTTGAAAAACTGGCGGCAGCAATTCCTCATCACCAACGAGCATACGAGTTTAGGAACAGCATCCAAATTCCCCCAGAACCTGAGGAAACGACCTCTTCTCAGGAAATGACTAACACTTATTATGCCGCTAGCAATCCGGAGTTTCTGCTACATTGTCGGCAAGAACTCACTAGTTTTATAGGACCATTTGCCAGTTTTGTTATTGAAGACGCCTTGGCTCAAAATCCACAGTTAACACTGGAGCAGCTGGTAGACGTATTGGTAGGAAAAATTCCTCACCCACAAAGGGCAGAAGAATTTAGAAAGCGTATTCATTTTCATTACTAAGCAATGAAAAAATAAATTTTTACTTAATAAAAACATCTGTTTTTAGAATTAACTCAACAAGTAAGCTTTATTATAGATTCTCACTTATAAATAATGAGTAAACAATAGTTTAATAATCCCTTCGGCGGTGCTGTTCAAAACTTCTGATTGCCATGACCAAACTTATTTTCATACGCGTAAAGGCTTCTACTAAACTGCCTACCTCATCGTTAGCAACTTTCTCGAATTCAGCATCCATATGACCAATACTCACGGCTTCTGCAACTTGGACGACGCGCTTAATAGGTTGCACAACATATCGTTTGAGCCAGTAGTTAGCCATGTATATGGCGATCGCAAAAATCATAGTCACAATTCCCATCAATAAGACAAACGATTGATGAGCTTTCTGCAGAATTTGACTAGCAGGAATAGAAACAATTTGAACACCATTAATAAGGTTCAATTGCCAGCCAAATCCATTTTCTGTGCCATAAATTTTAATCATATTCTTAGGAGCAACTTCTGGTGTACTGTGACATCTCAAGCAACTAGACTCAGTTACGGTTAAGGGACGAGCAATGTAATAAAACTTCTCTTTATCAAAAGAACGGTACCCTGACACGACTTGAAGATTTTTGTCTTGACTAAATCTTTGTACGATATTAGCCTCAAAGCTATCAGCTTTATCTCGAATATTTGTTGGATTTAGCATCGCCTCCTTATAAAAAAAATCTTTATAGGCATCGTTCTCATTTCGTAGCTTTTCAAAAACTCTCCGTGAAGAATAAGATGGAATCATCTGTGGTGAAAATTCATCATTTCCTAAGTGTGGTTCCAACTCAGGGCTGACTTCATCATTTGTATATGAGCGGACAGAGTTTATCGTCCGGAAAAGCAACCAAGCATTTGAACTAATTTCATCTTGAGCTTTATAATTCAAAATAGAAGCTAAAGATATACCGCTTAAGGCAATTCCGCCAACAAAGATAATAAGCAGTAGTATGGTTAATTTTTTAGCTAATGCTAAATTGTTGAATTTTAATAAAATTTTTTCTAGCATATTTCTTTAAATCCTTTAAGATAAATAAACACTATTTATTTAGGATGTCAGGACAGTAAACACCGCGCCTGTACAGATATAGAAGAATAACATTGCATTTCTTTACTCTTTTACACCCTGAGAGCGCTTATAGTATGGATTTGCCGCTAAATCGAACGGTTGTCATCAGGAAAATCGATATTGCGGCGAAATAATAACCATCGTTTATCGTTTGAACCCATTGTCCTCTAGACAGCGAGCTTCAACCCTCACCGAATCATATCTTTTTTTAAGAGAGTGTACATTCAACTCGCTTGTGCTTACTGCAGCATTTTTGTACTTTTCATTTATAATGTTGTATTGCTTGTTGCCGCAAATGTTGTTGTGAACAATCTGCTTAAGCAGATTGTGCAATAAGCCGATCGCATACTCTAACAATCTATAAATCGTGCAATATAACGAATCTATTGATGACTTGGCTGCGCTTTTGCAACAGCCAGCCGATTTTGATTTTCAACTACCTGACCCGGAAGATGAAGAAATTCCTGAACCAGAATTTCAAAAGCAGGTAGATGTAGCTTGGCAGGTGTGCGATCGCTTTGACCTGCAAACTGACATTTGGCGAGGACGAATTTTACGCGCTGTCCGCGACAGAGAGAAAAAAGGTGGTGATGGACGGGGTGCTGGCTTCTT
The DNA here is from genome assembly GCA_002163975.1 of Nostocales cyanobacterium HT-58-2. Lineage (GTDB taxonomy): Bacteria > Cyanobacteriota > Cyanobacteriia > Cyanobacteriales > Nostocaceae > HT-58-2. The sequence goes on from CP019636.1 coordinate 3,695,723, forward strand.
AAAATGGCTTAAAGAACGGGAAATTGGCAAAAGTCAAGCATATGCGTTAATTCAACTGGCAAACAGCGCTGATACTCTTTTAGAAGAGGGAAGACTAGAACCGTCAGCCATCAATAACTTCAGCAAACGGGCGTTTGTCGAAACAGCCAAAGCAGCGCCTGAAGTTCAACAAATGGTAGGTGAAGCCGCCCAAAAAGGCGATCGCATCACCAGGCGGGAAGTACGTCAACTGACTGATGAATGGACAGCGATGTCTTCGGAGTTGCTACCCGAACCAGTCAAGCAAAAAGCTGCAGAAAATTCTCTTCCTCCTCGTTACATTGCGCCACTGGTAAAGGAGATGGAAAAATTACCAGAATCCCACCAAACCGCCATCCAAAAGGAAATTGCTCAAAATCCCGATGTAGACACCATAAAGCAAGTCACCACAGAAGCGCGTAACCTGGCAAAATATCTCAAAGCAGCCGCTCAAGTCCAAGCACTGACAGTCCAAGAAGTTGACATCGAAACAGCACTCATAGAAGCTCAAAGAGTGGGTTGTTTGAGCGTAGCCGCTGATTTGGTGAATCAAGCATCCCAACTAGAACAAATGATTGCCAAGTTGTACATGAGTTGGAAGAAAATTGGCAATTTATCAGACCGTTTGTACGTTGATACGGGTGCGAGTACCCCACGCTTGCGAGAGTTGCTGGAATGCTTGGAACCGCTTGGTGGTGAGGTGATGGAATTACAACTTAGTGGTGGGACTGAACGCACGGTTCGTTTGCAAATTCAAGAGACGAATTAGGGAGCAGGGAGCAAGGGAGCACCCGAGCAGGGGGAGAAAGAGTTTTTACGTTTTTCCACAGATGCAGGAATGATAACTAATCAGCCGGACATGATATAACTTGCTCATCCTAAGCTAAGAGTTATTTAAAATACATCCCTGCGTCTCCCTATCTCCCCGTCCCCGTGTCTTTTTAAAGGCACATTTTAAAGGCACATTAGCTCAATTCTTGATCCCCGTTGTTGCAATGCCCCGAATAAATTGACGCTGACCGACGAGGAACAATAGCATGACTGGTACAGTGGCGATCGTCACTGCTGCCATCATCAAAGGCCAATTGTTGGTGAATTGCTCCTGAAACTCTGCTAACGCCAGCTGTACTGTTCTTAATTCTGGTCGCGTTGTAAATACCAAGGGCTTAAAGATATCATTCCATTCACCGATAAAAGTAAACAAAAATAGCGTCACCAAAGCAGGACGGGCTAAAGGTAACATCACTCGCCATAAAATTTGTAATCTATCTGCGCCATCTATAGCGGCTGCTTCTTCCAACTCCACAGGAATGGTTAAGAAATATTGCCGTAACAGAAAAATCCCAAAACCATTGGCAGCTGTTGGTATGATGAGTGCCCAATAAGTGTTTATGAGGTGTCCCCACTTCAACACCAAAAAAACAGGAATGACCAACCACTGAAAGGGAATCACCAATGTTGCTAGCACAATGAGCAGCAGCGCTTGCCTTCCTCGAAATTTGAGTCGTGCCAAGGCGTAACCAGCGAGTGCCGAAGTGATAATCTGAAAGGCGGTCACAGCCAGCGCTACCAAGGTAGAATTAGCAAAAGCAAGTAAAAACTTTCCTCTTTGCCAAGCATCGCGATAATTGATTAGAGACCAACCATTTTTAGGTAATCCACCAGGAGTTCCTCCAGGAGGTGCAAAGGATGTCAAGAAGACGACAACTAAAGGTAACAAGACGATAACCGCACCTAGCAGTAGAACTCCTAGAGCCCAGGAAATTTTGAATTTCGCTCCTTCACTACCTTTCCACAACCCCTCCTCTGGGGGTTTAAGTTCAGAACGCTTTGCGTTTAGAATTTTGGGTCTGTCATCTGTCATTCAGTTCCCTTTCTCCAACTCTCCCTGATTTGTGAGATCTCCTGTGAATTCGCTTGAACTAATGCCGCCAGCAAAAGCTAATCTATAACATAGAGACTTGTTAAGTTAAATTAAACCATACCTGCTGTTGTACTCAATTTATAGGGTCAACTCAATTTTGCTATCAAATGGGAGTGAACATACCATGCAGCAGCTTGCAGCTCAATCTGAAATTGATTTTCACAGTGAAACTTACAAAGACGCCTACAGCCGCATTAATGCGATTGTGATTGAAGGGGAACAAGAAGCCCACGCGAATTACCTAAAACTTGCTGAACTGCTGAGCGAACATCAAGATGAACTCATCCGCCTATCTAAGATGGAAAGTCGCCACAAGAAAGGATTTGAAGCTTGTGGACGCAATCTCCAAGTAACACCGGATATGCAATTTGCCCAAGAGTTTTTTGCCCAATTGCATCAAAATTTTCAAACAGCGGCTACTGAAGGTAAGGTCGTTACTTGCTTGCTAATTCAGGCTTTGATTATTGAATGTTTTGCGATCGCCGCATACAATATTTATCTCCCAGTCGCCGATGATTTTGCCCGTAAAATCACTGAAGGTGTATTAAAAGATGAATACAGCCACCTCAACTTTGGGGAAGTGTGGTTGAAAGAACACTTTGAAGAATCTAAAGCTGAGTTAGAAGAAGCAAATCGCCAAAACCTTCCTATTGTCTGGAGAATGCTCAACCAAGTTGCGGAAGATGCTCGTACCTTGGCTATGGAAAAGGACGCTTTGGTGGAAGACTTCATGATTCAGTACGGAGAAGCTCTCAGCAACATTGGTTTTTCTACCCGCGATATCATGCGCCTGTCGGCATACGGTCTTGCCGCAGCATAAACAAGGCAGACAGCAACAGTAGAAGACGCGGAGATTGAAAAAGACGCGGAGAAAAACGTTTCCGCGTCACCTTGTGTCCGCTTCCTTCTTAGTAAGTTGACTCCTCGTTTTCCGGACCTTTTGTGTAGTATTTTTAAGGGTTAGTTGTATCTTAACCCGTTTATTCCACCCTTTTAACGAAGGACACGCGTAAAACAATAGTTCATGTTTGGTCTAATCGGACACCTCACTAGTTTAGAACACGCGCAGGCAGTAGCCAGAGAATTGGGATATCCAGAATATGCCGATCAAGGGCTAGATTTTTGGTGCAGCGCCCCGCCTCAAATTGTCGATAACATTACCGTTACCAGTGTTACTGGTCAAAAAATTGAAGGGCGATATGTAGAGTCATGCTTTTTACCAGAAATGCTGGCAACTCGTCGCATCAAAGCAGCAACACGTAAAATCCTCAACGCTATGGCTCATGCTCAAAAGCACGGGATAAATATTACAGCTTTGGGCGGATTTTCTTCGATAATTTTTGAAAACTTTAATTTAGAACAGTTTGGACAAGTCCGCAACATAAAACTAGAGTTTGAACGCTTTACCACAGGTAACACTCATACGGCATACATCATATGTCAACAGGTAGAAAAAGCGTCGAAACAAGTAGGTATTGAACTATCAGAAGCAACTGTTGCTGTGTGTGGAGCAACTGGTGATATTGGCAGTGCCATCTGTCGTTGGCTAGATGCTAAAACAGATATTAAGGAGCTTTTGTTGATAGCTCGTAACCAAGAACGCTTGCAACATCTGCAAGACGAACTCGGACGTGGAAAAATCATGTCTTTGGAAGAAGCACTTCCCCAGGCTGATATTATCATTTGGGTCACTAGTATGCCCAAAGGTATGGAAATTGACCCCACAGTTTTAAAGCAACCCTGTTTGCTGATTGATGGTGGCTATCCAAAAAACCTAGGAACCAAAATACAGCATCCTGGTGTACACGTCCTCAATGGTGGCATTGTAGAACATTCCCTAGATATTGAATGGAAAATTATGAGCATCGTCAATATGGATGTTCCTGCACGTCAGTTATTTGCTTGTTTCGCAGAATCAATGCTGTTGGAATTTGAGAAGTTATACACTAACTTCTCTTGGGGGCGTAATCGGATTACTGTAGAAAAAATGGAGCAAATTGGTCAGGTATCGAAAAAGCATGGATTTAGACCATTGTTGGTTTAATTAGTTTGGTTTAGTTAGTACTGAGTAGTTAGTGGTGAAGTGTCAGTGAAACAGTGCTATTAACTCATAACCACTAACTACTACTCATTCCCCACCTCTCTACCTTCACTCTGAGTTTTCAATCAAAAAATGGCTACTACCGAGCGTAAACCGCTACTGTTGGATTTTGAAAAGCCTTTAGCAGAACTTGCAACCAGAATTGAGCAAATTCGGCAACTAGCAGAAGAAAATGGCGTCGATGTTTCTGGTCAAATTCGTCAATTAGAAGCGCGTGCCATGCAACTGCGTGAAGAAATTTTCAGTAGTCTATCGCCGTCTCAGCGATTGCAAGTTGCTCGTCATCCCCGTCGCCCAAGTACCCTTGATTACATTCAAGCCATCAGTGACGAATGGATGGAGTTACATGGCGATCGCTGTAGCTCTGATGACCCTGCTATAGTTGGTGGTGTAGGTCGCTTAGATGGCAAACCCGTGGTCATGCTAGGTCATCAAAAAGGTCGGGATACCAAAGATAATATTGCCCGTAACTTCGGTATGGCTTCCCCTGGTGGCTATCGTAAGGCGCTGCGGTTAATGGAACATGCAAACAGGTTTGGGATGCCGATTGTGACTTTTATTGATACGCCGGCAGCCTGGCCTGGAGTGGAAGCTGAACGTCAAGGTCAAGGGGAAGCGATCGCCTACAATTTACGAGAGATGTTCAGCTTTGATGTCCCTATCATCAGCGCGGTGATTGGTGAGGGTGGTTCTGGCGGGGCTTTGGGTATTGGAGTGGGCGATCGCCTCCTGATGTTTGAACACGCAGTTTATTCTGTTGCCCCACCCGAGGCATGTGCGGCTATTTTGTGGAGAGATGCCAGCAAAGCTCCCCAAGCCACAGTTGCCTTAAAAATCACAGCACAGGATCTGAAAAACTTAGAAATTATCGACCAAATCTTACCTGAACCAATTGGTGGCGCTCATTCAGATCCTCTGCAAGCAGTCATGACTCTTAAACAAGCTCTCTTGGACAATTTGGAGGAACTCAACCACTCTACTCCAGCTGAACTACGCCAAATGCGCTACGAAAAATTCCGTAAAATAGGTGTTTTTACTGAAGTTGCCCACTCATAAGAGTTGAGATGCTTGCTTAGCTAAGCAGCAGTGCTATAATTGCCTATGGTATTTAAAGATTTTTAACAATCTTTTAATCCATAGGCATTTGCGTTTTTAGTCATCAGTCACCATTGAACAGTCATTATTAAAAAATCTTTCAACTATAGGCTGAAGGCTATGAACTGTTGACCTATAAACAATCAATCAAAATTCAGGGTGACACAGGTTTCCCGGGGCGAAGGTTATATTGTCGCTTTTTGGGAACTAAGATATGAGAAACATACCTTCTTGACAATGCAGCGTAGCAGTTGTCTTTTGAAAGTTAACCGAATTTTTACGTTTGTTTAATCTATTCCAGACCACAAAACTTAAACAATTGGGTGGCGACGCGGTTATCAAACCGCTAAAAAATTGGGAGAAAGCATGAGTGTTGAGCAGAACCGACGTGCCCTAATTACCGGGGCAAGTAGTGGGATTGGAAAAGCAACCGCTTTAGCGTTTGCAAAGGCAGGAATAGATGTTGCCCTAGTCAGCCGTTCAGTTGATAAGCTGACCTCAGTGTGTGAAGCCATATCACACACTGGGGTGAAAGCAAAAGCTTATGAAGTGGACTTAGCTTGCGTTTCCCTTGTGCAAGAGAAGATGCAGGCAATAGCCCAAGACTTCGGAAACATAGATATTTTGGTCAACAATGCTGGCATGGGTTATACCGCAAATTTGAGTGAAACTCCCTTGTCCGACTGGCAGCGAGTGATAGATTTAAATCTCACCAGCGTTTTCCAGTGCATTATGGGAATTTTGCCTGGAATGCGGACTCGTGGCGCAGGGACAATTATCAATATTAGTTCAATCTCTGGCAAGCAAGCATTCCCCAATTGGGGAGCTTACAGCGTCAGCAAAGCTGGTTTGATTGTCCTTTCTCAAACTCTTGCACAGGAAGAACGTGCCCACGGTATTCGTGTGACTGCTATCTGTCCTGGTGCAGTCAATACAGAAATATGGGATACGCAAACCGTTCATGCCAACTTTGACCGATCTAAAATGCTAACTCCAGAAATTGTTGCCCAGTCAATTCTCCACGCTGCCTTATTACCAGAACAAGCAGTCATTGATGAATTGACTATTATGCCCAGGGCAGGCGCACTCTAATTCATCATTTTTCCTTGGTTTTTTGCTAGTGACAAAAGACTCATGACTGATGACCACTGAAAGCCACTTGCTTGTTCTCCTTGCCCAGACGCTCCTTTGAATAAAGGAGAAAACCTCCTTCTCAATAGTAAAGACGCACTCGCGTTTGGGTGACGTCCTGTGTCGTCACTGCTTGCGAAGACCGCCACTTAAGCGGGTAATGGTTTCACCCCAACGCAGTGGCTCCCAATAACTCATTTTCAAACCTTAACCAAGACTGACATTATGACTATTGCTCGTTCCAACGGTACCAATCGCTCTCAACAATCTCCTCTGATTTCTGACTTAACAGAAGCCATTACCACAAGACCAGACCGCAACACTCACGATGGACGGCAAGCGGATTTGCACCCACAAACAGAGGAGCAGATGGAGCAGATGATGGACGCCGTGCGGACTCTTCTAGTTGGTGTTGGAGAAGATCCCGAACGCGAGGGACTTCTGAAAACACCTAAACGGGTAGCAGAGGCAATGCGGTTTCTCACTAGTGGATACAACCAATCCTTAGAAGAGCTCGTCAACGGAGCCATCTTTGATGAAGGTCATAATGAGATGGTGTTAGTGCGGGACATCAATTTTTTTAGCTTGTGCGAACACCATATGTTGCCTTTCATGGGCAAAGCTCATGTTGCTTACATCCCCAATCAAAAAGTTGTCGGATTGAGCAAGCTTGCCCGCATAGTCGAGATGTATTCCCGCCGTTTGCAAGTGCAAGAAAGGCTCACGCGCCAAATTGCTGAAGCAGTTCAGACAATCTTGGAACCGAAAGGAGTTGCTGTTGTGATGGAAGCTACCCATATGTGCATGGTTATGCGGGGTGTGCAAAAACCAGGTTCCTGGACTGTCACGAGCGCAATGGTCGGTGTCTTCCAAGAAGAGCATAAAACCCGTGAAGAATTCTTTAATTTAATTCGCCACCAATCAGCGTTCTTTTAGGAATTGAGGACTGAATAACTGGGTCAGGACTGACGCAAAATTGTGGAGAAACAAACCGCGAAGGACGCATAGACACGTTCGCATAGCCTCTGGTGACAGCAGAAGAAATAAAAGTTTCACAGAGTTCTTGCGTAAGTCCTATGGATATTGGGAAAGCAGCTAATTCCTTGTGAACTAGTTTCTTTCCTAATTCCTAGTGATTAGCCTCTCAAACAACTTAGCGACCTTATCTAAATCTTTATCTCCAGGGGCACGTTCTACACCACTTGATAGGTCGATACCACTGGGATGAACTTGAATCAATGCTTCGACAATATTGTCTGGCGTAAGTCCTCCAGCCAAAAACCAAGGACAACCAGGATTAAATTTCTGTAATATCGTCCAGTCTAAAGTCGTACCTGTACCACCTAATTGCTGTGGATGGTAAGCATCAAGTAACAGCGTATCAACGTTTGTTGTATAAGTTACTGCTTTATTTATATCATCAAAACTACGTATTCTCAAAGCTTTAATAATTTCCACATTTGGTAGCAATTGACGCAGCTGCTGGCAAAAATCAGCAGATTCATCTCCGTGTAGTTGCACACCAGTCAAACCAGAAGAAACCACTGTCTGAGTAATTTCAAGAGCAGTAGAATTGGCAAAAACTCCGATTTTGTCGATTGTTTCCGGCAGTTGTTCTACGACCGCCTGAATTTGCTCGACTTTAATATATCTTGGTGAAGCTGGGACACAAATGAATCCCAATGCTGTCGCACCAAGGGAGGCGATCGCTTTCCCTTGTTGTGGTTGAGTAATTCCGCAAATTTTGACCCGCATAAATATTTCTGGTAGTGGTAGTAATAGTTACACTAAGCCGAACTTGTATAAAGAATTTCAAGTTTTTCCTTTGTCATTTTATAGTTTTTGTACTTCACATAATAGATAATCAGCATTGGACTAGCTCTATTCTGAGCACTGACCAATTGTCAATTTTTCTAGTTAGGAGAAAAAAGCTTGATTTCATCAATTTTACTAGCAGCTGCTGCAACTGTTCCCGCAACACCTGAGTGGAATCCCACTGTCGGAATTATTATCAGCGTCAGCTGTTTAGTAGCTCTTTTTCTGACATTCTTCATTAAATCTCCCAAAGTCGGTCCCAAGCTGCCTTTACTTCCCATAACTATTCCGGCATTTATCGGTGCTATGGCTTTTGGCCATCTTATCGGGGTTGGCATTGTTTTAGGACTGACTAATATCGGTAGCCTCTAGGTTGTTGAAGAGACGTTGCACAGCAACGTCTCTTACAAAACTCGCAAATCAGGAGAAAGGCTTTGTTCTGAGTCCTTTCCTGACGAAAAATTGATTTTTGCCAAAAGTTTATTAACATATCAGGTTCTTTCTCTAGCCATCTAGCTCTGACTGTGGGGGGAGATAAACACCTCCCTAAAGAAAGAAGATTCAATCACTGCATCAGATGGAGCATAGCATAAACATGACCGTAGAGACGAGATGCCTCGTTTTAGGTAGACCCCAAAGAGCAGCTTCTTGCTGAGTGGTGCTTTATTAAAGCGCCTTTACACAGTCTCTACAAAAAAGAATGAATTTATCCATGTTAGGAGAAAGACTTGTGATGTCATCACTGTTATTGGCAGTTCAATCTACCGTTCCCAATACTGGTACTGAATTGAACTTCAGTGGAACTATAATTATCATTGCCAGCAGCATATTAGCTCTTTTAATTATTCCTCGGGTGATTCGCTACCCTCACGTTGGTCCTAAAATGCCCCTACCTTTTCCCTCGGCGTTTAATAATCCTAGCGTTGGTGCATTTCTCGCCGCCATGAGTACTGGTCACATTGTTGGAATCGGTGCCGTTTTGGGCTTGACTAATCTCGGCATTATTTAAATTTTAGTTGACACACATACGACCTTTGAGACAGCAGAGGCGGTCGGACTTGTCTCCTTCAAGGCTCATCCTGAAAGAGATAAGCGACCGCCTCTGTTCTTCATTCTTAAGTTGCTGCATTCTAAGTTGAGTTTGGCTCGCTCGCAGGAATTGTCTATTCTAGAAATTGGGGCCCATAAACTAGCAATTGTTGATTTTTCAAATCTCAGCCAGGCGTAGTTGATGCGGCGAAATTATATATGTGTAAAAAACAACAAGAAATATCTAGTTTTAGGAAAATATAATGCAAACAAATTGGAAAATAGGGTCTTTGTTTGGAATTCCACTCTTTTTAGACCCTCTATGGTTTGTGATTTTAGGGCTGGCAACCCTTAACTTTGGGGTCGCTTACCAAACATGGGGAACTGTCCTAGCTTGGAGTGCTGGAGTCGTGATGGCATTGCTGCTGTTTGGTTCAGTATTATTGCACGAGTTAGGACACAGTTTAGTAGCGCGATCGCAAGGCATAAAAGTCAATTCAATTACTCTATTTCTGTTTGGTGGCATTGCTTCTATTGAAGAAGAATCGAAAACCCCAGGCAAAGCATTTCAAGTGGCAATTGCCGGACCAGCAGTGAGTGTTGTCCTGTTTTTCCTCTTTCAACTATTAACTGATATTTTTCCCCATAGCAGTCCTGCTAGTGTTATGGTTGGAGACTTAGCAAAAATTAACCTAGTTTTAGCACTGTTCAACCTGATTCCTGGCTTGCCGCTAGATGGTGGACAAGTGTTAAAAGCCGCACTATGGAAAGCAACAGGCAACCGCTTTCAAGCTGTACGATTAGCTGCAAAAGCAGGGCAAATATTGGGTTACGGTGCTATTGCTTTGGGCATGGCTGTAGATTACTTTACAGGCGAATTAGTGACTGGTTTGTGGATAGCACTGTTAGGCTGGTTTGGCATCCGCAATGCCAGCAGTTATGACCGTGTAACTATATTACAAGAAACCTTGCTCAATTTGGTTGCCACCAATGCCATGACCCGCGACTTTCGCGTAGTCGATGCCAACCAGACTTTACGTTCCTTTGCCGACTCCTATCTTTTGGACACCAACGCCTTGAGAGTTTATTTTGCTGAGTCTGATGGACGTTACCGAGGCATGGTTTCCATTGACGACTTGCGCCTTGTGGAAAGGAGTCAATGGGAAACCCTAACCGTACAAAGTATTGTGCATCCTCTGACAGAAATTCCCACTGTGAGTGAGTCAACTTCCCTCGTAGAAGTCATTAACAGGTTGGAAAATGAACAATTACCCCGCATAACTGTGCTTTCTCCCGCTGGTGCTGTCGCTGGTGTCATTGATCGAGGAGATATTGTCAAAGAATTGGCACAAAAATTAAATTTGCGGATCACGGAAGCCGAGATTAAGCGAATTAAAGAAGAAGGGAGTTATCCACCTGGTTTGCAATTGGGAGTCATTGCTAAGTCAATCATCAATGAATTCTAAATGAACTACCCCACTGTACAGGCGGATAAGGTTTCTCATTCCCCATCTGTCTTACAGCTAGGCTTGTGTCTCTTCTCATTCAAAATTCATAATCTCCATACCTGCTACAGGGGACTCAAAATTATTTTTTTACTTGAAATTTTGACTTTACTCTGTTGCTCTAACGCATAAGCAGTGCTATGTTTACTGTGATTATTGTCCTCAATTAATTTTGACGGAGAGCAACCGCTGTGCAAGCGCAGTTTTTCACAAGGGTAGAATGGGTCACTGGTTTCACTCACTACAAGTAGGCATGGAATGCCTGTAAGAAGCCATGCGGCTAGGTCTACAATTCATTGAATTCTATATTCCAGAAAAGCTGACTGCCCTACTTTGGCTTCGAGTTTGTCGTGACAAGTCTGTATGTTTAGTGGGCTTGTCTGCAATACTACCATAGGCCTTATAAAAGCACGGGCGATGATGCTCGCCAGGAAACTTTGTGAAGACAGAGAAACAATAACCCAACAAAGAACTGTAGGAGATGATTTATAAAGTAAACGTTAAATTGTAGGATGCGTTACGCGCTGCTTTAACGCATGGCATTTGGTAGTGTCCTGCGGCTAGAACTCACTCTCTCAAACTTTCAAATCCTTACATAGCCGTAACACAACAGCAGTTTTGCGGGAAGAAAATCTACACCGCAAACTGCCTCCCTTACACTTAATATTTACTTTATAAAGACCTCTAAGACATAGCTATTTTTAACTTCTAGAATAGTCCAAACCTAGCAAGCAATTTAGATATTAGACCTGCCTTAAAAATAGAGCAGCTTGAAACAACGCAAAATCGTTCCAGCATCATTTTCATTGTTCCTTGTGAGCAAAAGCTCATGGAGTCTCTTGCAAAAGTACCTTTTGCAAGAGGTAGGCAACAGGAAAAACTTGGGACTGTTAAGAGTTAAGCGTTCCCTGTTCCCGACTCTGCAAGAAGTCTATTGGATGACAGATATCTGTTTTACCTTGTTTCCCTGGCGACTTTTTACTTTCCTACCTTTTCAACTTAAATCTTATTTAGGAGAAACTATGCTGACTGCAAGCACTTCTCTGACTGCCCAAGATTATATCGATTTGGAGACGACCTATGGTGCGAATAATTACCATCCCCTTGATGTAGTCATCACTAAAGGTCAGGGAGTGTGGGTTTGGGACACTGAGGGTAAGAAGTATTTAGATTGCCTCAGTGCTTACTCAGCTTTGAATCAAGGTCATTGTCATCCTAAGATTTTGCAGGCGATGACTGAACAAGCAAGCATTGTAACGCTAACTTCCCGCGCGTTTCGCAACAATCAACTAGGTAGCTTCTATGAAAAGCTTTGCCAAATTTCAGGGCTCTCTAAAGTGCTACCCATGAACTCCGGGGCTGAAGCTGTTGAAACAGCAATCAAGGCGATTCGAAAGTGGGCGTATACCGTTAAGGGAGTTCCAGCCAATCAAGCAGAAATTATTGTGTGTAGTAACAACTTTTCTGGACGCACCATTAGTTTGATTAGCTTTTCCACTGAAGCACAGTATCAAGATGGCTTTTACCCGCTAACTCCTGGTTTTCAGGTGATTTCTTTTGGTGATGCAAGTGCCTTGGAAGCAGCAATAACTCCTAACACGGCTGCATTTCTCGTTGAACCGATTCAGGGTGAAGGTGGGATTATTATCCCGCCCGATGGCTTCCTTAAGCAAGCTGAGACAATCTGTCGCCAAAACAACGTGCTGCTTGTGTTAGACGAGATTCAGACTGGATTGGGTCGTACTGGCAAAATGTTCGCCTTTGAGCATGAAGGAGTCCGACCAGATGGCATCACAATTGGCAAAGCACTCTCCGGTGGTTTTTACCCTATCTCTGCGTTCTTAAGTACTGAAGAAGTTATGGGAGTGTTTCATCCAGGGGATCACGGCAGTACCTTTGGAGGCAATCCTTTAGCAGCGGCGATCGCCAACGCTGCCATAGATGTGATTATGGAAGAACGCCTACCAGAAAGAGCCGCCGAGATGGGCGCTTACTTTATCACTAAGCTGCAATCTATGAAAAGCCCGCATATCCAAGAAGTCAGGGGTAAGGGCTTACTGATTGGGGTTGAGTTGAAACCAGAAGCTGGTGGTGCACGTAGCTTCTGCAAGGATTTAGCACAAAAAGGATTATTAGCTAAAGAAACACGCGAGAATACTATCCGCTTTGCACCTCCTTTGGTGATTACCCAAGAGGAGATTAATTGGGCATTGGAACAGATTGAGAGGGTTTTGACCTAAGTGCTACGTCAACAATTGTTAGAATCGTGCAGTCATCATGCCTTATGCTTACCTTACTGGTAGAGATGTTGCAGCTGCTCAAGTCATCCTCAGTAGAGAGTGTGAAGCCGTCGGGCAGACAGCCAAGATACGCCCAGTGAAAGTTCACGCTTATCCCCTGTAATTCAAGAATTCCACGGCTTGAAAGGGGAATGAGCGTGTAGCACGATATTCATGTAGCTGTGGGAGTGTCAATTACGCTTTAGCTGTTTAGTTGTCACTCCTTTTTCATAATGCAAAGTATACACATTCTTTGCATATAACACCCTATACCATAAACCTAGCTGCAATCCTGTATTAAGCACTTTCACTATGTTGGATCTCACCGTCTTCAACTGGAGAAGAGTTAATTGACCACCGTAGAGGTCACGGACGAGTGCATCAATGTGAAAATGCAAATCCGGTCGGCGGCGCATCAGAATCAGGATAGCATTTTGTATGGAATATTCTTGAAACTCAGGTAATAGTGGTATGCTTCCTGGTTTTCTTTTTGTAGTTAGCTTAGGAATATCAGAGATATCAAATTCCACTGCTGAAGCTGTTTGCTCATTATCATTATGTGATTGTTGCTCACTCAACAATACAGACTCAAGATTTTCATCTTCTTCATCCTCAAGATTTTCATCTTCTTCATCCTCAAGATTTTCATCTTCTTCATCATTTGAATTATCCACAGAGTAGTTTGTGGACTCTAATTCTTCCTCATCCTCAGATACTGGGCTATCCTCAAGTACAGCAGTACTGGAAGGAAATGGAAAATGCCTTTGGGGAGAATACATCTGCTCTTCGAGGGCATAGCCTGATATTAGAGATTCTAGAGTACTAATCTGATTACGGATAAAGGACAGGCGGCGCTCTAATTGAGCAGCTTCTGATACGTAGCGCTCGCGCTCTTGTTCGAGTAAACTCAGAATCTGAGATAAATCAGATAGATCAGCCATACCATTAACATTTCTAGTAGGAACAAGACAGGTGGAAAGCAAAGAAGTTTTCGTTAAAGCTCACACTCGCGTCATCAAGCAACGAGTTTACCGATTTGTGTGCAAAAATTGCAATCAGGTGGTGGAGCGCACCTGTTACCCGTCACAACCATTGTATTGCCTTGAATGTCGTCCACAAAAAGCAAAGCCTTCTAAACCTAATCGTAAAGCGATCGCTAAATCGAAAAAAAAATTTACAGCACAGCAGCCAGTTGCAGAAGAATTTATTGTTTGACCAACAAATAACTCAGCAAGTCCTCAGCACAATTCAGAGGGCAGAATCTGGGCTGTGTCCCCTTCCCTAACGAATATGATAGTCAAACTAAAAACGAGCTCCTTTCTGGTTATCCTAAAGAGAGCCTATTTTTTGTTTGAGTTGTTAGTCCATCCCTAATAGGGATTCATTGTCTTGCCAAAAGAAAGGATTAGAAATACATCAACTTGTCTTCTGCAAAAATTTCAATCTCTGCTAGGAATACATCTTTTCAGTGTTTGACAGGAATACACCAACTTTGCAAGAAGAAGAACCAATTACGTAAGATTACCATACTCGCTCAGTTATGCCAAGATGAGGAAATAATACTCCACTGCCAGCATCTACCAATCCCCTCTAGACCTCTGGGTTCATCCAAACTACTCCAAATCAACTTTATAGGGACTCCCACTCCAAAGCCCCTGTTTGTAGTACTAGCCCGTCCTACCTCCAAAAGAGGATGGATTTTCTTGCTTGATTACTGTCAAAGAAATGAGCTATTGCAAAAAGGACAGTAAGCATTCAATGAGACGCTACAACCAACGCTGTTTTTTAGCATACATAATACTACCAATCACAATGAATGCCATCACGCCGACAACAGTAGGATAAGCCCAAGCTTGCTCTAATTCCGGCATATATTTGAAGTTCATACCATAGAAGCCAGAAATGAAAGTGATTGGTAAGAATATAGTTGAAAGGATAGTTAAGCGATTAATTCGTTCACTGGTTTTGCTGGCAATATTATCGCGTTGAATTTCCATTAATTCTGACATCCAGGTTCTTAGAGCTTGATATTCTTGCCAGAGATTATCAACGTGATGAACCAATTCTTGATTGAATAGTGCTTTTACTGGCTGAGAGATCCATTGAAAATCTTCGTAATTCATCATAGATAGAAGTAACTTGATGCTTTGAAAATTTCTACGTCCAAAACGAGTAGATTGTCTCATTGTGGCAATCTTTTGATACGTTGATTCATCACCAGAATTATCTAATACTTCATCTTCCAAATCATCAAGTTGTCTAGAAATAGAATCAAATACAGTATGGTAATTATTCAAAATATCTTTAAAAATGAGATAAAAAAGATAGTCAATTCCCCACGTTTGGAAATCTATAGTTCGCTTTTGAAGATTATTAGTTAGTATAGTAAAGATTTTTACTTCGGTAATTTCAAACGTTATGATGAAATTGGTTCCAACCAGAATACTGCCACGCGCCACCTCAAACTCCTGATTTTTTATTTGATGAGTCAGAATTTCATAGCTGTCAAGTAAACAATCTTCTATGTCTTGATCAATTCCTGTAGGGGAATGGTTGAAAATCATGTTAACTCGAGATGGATTGAGTCCAAAGTGCTTGATAATTCTGGCTGTTCCAGTACGATCTCGGAAGTGAATACAACGCAACCAGATATTGTGAGAACCATCAATCCTTTTCAGGACGGTATCAATATCCCAACTGGTAAATAAATCCAGGTGATTCTGAGAAAAGGTGAGGAGAATTAGCATATAGCAATCCTAATTGAGTCGTGATAAAACACGGTGACTCAAAATACTTATTAATAAGCATTTTAGACTTTATCCCAACTTCGGTCGCTATTATCGCCAACAACAGAAAACCCCTCGTAATGAGCCGAGGGGTTTTGTCTATCTGCTCCTTGCATTGTGGTAGATACTCCAAGCCACCCTTACATTTTTAACAAGTCACTGTGCAACTCATGGGCGCGACAGTTGAGTGATGTTAATTCTGATGTCAATTCAATCTTGAAGCACTGCTTATGGTGCTCTCCCCTCCACAGGGGAGGAAATCCTGGGAGGAGTGTCAAGGGGTTGGTAGATGCTTAGAGGGGATTGGTAGCTATTCTTTTGATTACTGTTGTGGTTTTGGTTTTGGCTTTGGCATCTCCTTTGGTTTTCCTTTGAAATCACCTTTGAAATCACCTTTGAAATCACCTTTAGGTTTGCCCTTGTAGGGTGGTTTTCCTCTTGGTGGTCTGGTATCCTTGCCAGCAGCCTTGAGCGCTGCCATCTTCTCCTTAAGAGCTGTTGCTTTGTCGTCCTTGGATACCTTAAGAAACCTTGGTGCCTTTTCCATCGGTAGCCCCAGCAATGAGTCAAACGCAAAAGCATCTTTGTGGGGCAGAAACTTTGCCTTAATCTGCACAAATACTGGCTTGCCTTGCTCTTCCTTTGGTGCTTTAGGATTGAACCGGAACGGTGGAACTATTGCATCTCGCCAGAATAAAGGTAAATGACTGGCTTTCATAAATTTTACCTTTTTCGCTGGTTCAGCCGTCTTTATATACTCCAGCCGCTCTTTTTTGAAATTTTTGAAAACAGAAATGCAAGGTGTTGGACAGACGGGAATAAACTGCCAAAGTCCACAAAGTTTGAACTCCATATCCTGAAGCTCTTCTGAGATGACCTCTGATTGCCGTCCTTTATCAAAACCAACAACTTGAAAAGCAACCTGTGGCGGTTGCTCACGTTTGGGAAAATGAGTGAACTTTGGATAAACAACTAACCGTTGGGTAGACTCACCAGTTGCTTCTATTTCTTTTTTCAGGGCTTCGTAAGCTCTTTTTCTGCTGGAGGCGTAGAATAATGGGTATTCTTTATTACCAATAGTGATGGTACTTCTTTCCTTGTCTTCGGCCTCCTTGATGAAGGTTACCTTACCAGTAATGACCCCCACCGCTTGAAATAGCGCACCAGGTTCTTCAGTAGTATCTGGCTGTTTTTCAGTATTCGTCTGCTCTTGTGTGCCAGTCGAGGGCTGTTCTGGGTCAGAGACGACTTCATCTTTTTCCAAATTACTGACTGGCTCTTGTGTATCAGAATTTGCTTGCTCTGGAGCAGAGACGATTTCATTCTGCTCGGAATTGTTGACTGACTCTTGTGTGTCATAATTTACCTCCGTGGGCTGAGGTGATGCTGATTCTAGAGTCAGATCTGCTTTGGTAGGCTTATTGTTGATAGGTTCTGTTGAAGCCATAATTGTTATTCTTGAGAGTGAGCGTAGTATATTTGCGCTCACTTTATAATATAGAACTGCTTTTACCTCAGCTAGTTTATTAGCTTTTTGTTATAACTCAAAAGGTAGTTGATTGTTGAATATTTTTACACTTCCCAAGCAGCAGCGCAAAATTTTGAAAATTAGATCCAGGAGTAAAAACAATGCAAACAGTACAAACACCAGAACTGACACCAGAACAGGTCAATCAAGCGGTTAACGCAATCATTGAAGTGTTGGGAAGCCCACAAAGTGATTTGCAGCAACTTGCTCTCTCGGCTTTTCACCGTGGCGATTACCAAACAGTGAAACGGTTAGCTGCAACTAACTTGTCTGACTGTTACCTAGAAACTGAGAGAATGCTCCCGCCACACCGGAACGGTTGGCGGTGAGATGAATCGAAGGCTAAAAACGAAACACCCCTTAACTGAATCAAACCTACGGTTTGACAAGGCGAGGGGTAGTTGAGTTTTTAGCAATCCTATGTTAGTATTACGCTATAGAGTTGAGCATAAGAATGCTAGTACTTGAGGCAAAACTAGAAGGAGCAAACGAGCAGTATGGGAAGCTAGATGAAGCTATCCGTACTGCTCGTTTTGTTCGCAATAGTTGCCTGAGATACTGGATGGACAACAAGAACATCGACAAGTACGACTTGAGTGCATATTGTGCCGTACTTGCCAAAGAGTTTGAGTTTGCCAAAAACCTCAATTCTATGGCTCGTCAGGCTAGTGCAGAAAGAGCGTGGTCTGCTATTGCTCGTTTCTACGACAACTGCAAGAAGAATAAGCCAGGGAAGAAAGGGTATCCACGTTTCAAGAAAGAACAAACACATGGCTCTGTGGAATACAAGACCACTGGATGGAAGCTTTCTGAAGACAGGAGATATGTTACTTTCACCGACGGGTTTGAAGCGGGAACCTTCAAGATGTGGGGAACCCGCGATTTGCATTTCTATCGACTAAAGCAGATTAAGCGGGTGCGGGTTGTGCGTCGTGCAGATGGATACTACGTTCAGTTCTGCATTGACCAAGAACGTTTAGAAAAGCGTGAGCCAACACTGAAAACTGTCGGGATTGATGTGGGATTGAACCACTTCTACACCGACTCCGATGGACAGACTGTTGCAAACCCACGTCATCTGTGCAAGTCTGAAAAGTCGTTGAAGCGTCTGCAGCGTCGCTTGTCTCAAACGAAAAAAGGCTCTAAGAATAGAGCCAAGTTTAGAAACAAGCTTGCTCGCAAGCACCTCAAGGTAAGTCGCCAGCGTAAAGATTTTGCCATTAAGACGGCAAGATGCGTAGTGATGTCTAACGACCTCGTGGCGTATGAGGACTTGAAGGTGCGGAATATAGTAAGGAATAGACGCCTTGCCAAATCAATATCTGATGCTGCGTGGACTCAATTCCGGGAATGGGTTGAGTACTATGGAAAAGTGTTTGGTGTGGTTACAGTCGCTGTTCCACCTCACTACACTTCCCAGAACTGCTCTAACTGCGGGAAAACTGTCAAGAAAAGTCTTAGCACCAGGACGCACACTTGTCCTCACTGTGGGCATATTCAAGACAGAGACCACAATGCAGCACGAAACATATTAGAAAAGGCACTACGTACGGCGGGTCACGTCGGAACTAACGCCTCTGGAGAGAACGACCTCTGCTTGGATGGGGAAACTCCTCCAACTAAGTCGGCTCGTGGAAAGAGGAAACCCAAGGAGTGATTCTTGGAATCTCCCGCCACACCCGCTAGGGTTGGCGGTGAGAGAATGTCAATGCAAGTCATTAGGATACCTGGGTGGAGCGCTAAAGCTCACGCCAAACACCGATACAATTCTTGCAGAATCGGCGCGTGCTGCAGCTGATTACGTCCGGGAAAAAACATTACATCAATTGGGTGCTGAAATCGCTAAGGCACTCAATTAGCTCTGTAGAAGCAATTGACAGTACTTAGATCTATGTGCTATGCACAATTTCTACACGTAATAGAGACTCATGAATGCAAAAAGTGCGGCTGCAGAATGGATAGAGACGTCGCAGCCGTGAAAATTGTTTTATTAAGGAGACCTACCCTTCTGCTTCGGTTACAACAACTTATCTGGCGTAATGGGTAAATCACGGATACGCTTACCTGTGGCATGGTAAATTGCATTGGCGATCGCTGCTGAGACACCTGTGATGCCAATCTCACCTACACCACGTACACCCGCAGGGTTGAAGTTTAGGTCAGGTTCGCCAACGAAAGCAACTTGAATGCGAGGAATATCTGCGTGGGCTGGGAAGTGATAGGTGGCGAGGTCATAGACGACTGGATAGCCGATATTTGGATCAAACTGGCACTCCTCCATAAGAGCGTGTCCAATACCCATGATGACGCCGCCACGTACCTGAGAAGCTGCTGTCTTAGCATTGATGACTCGTCCAATATCCATCACTGATACCCAACGCGTCACCCGTAGGCGTCCGATTTCTTCATCCACACTGACTTCGCAAAAATGTGCACCCCAAGACTGGAATGCCCATTTTTGCCCCTCCGCACCGGGAGCAGATGATGCTGTTGCTTCAATTGCTGCCCGTTTGGACTGACGAAGAGTTACAAACGCCTCCTGTGCAGTTTTAGCGTCAGCAGTCTTGAGAACTTGCTGACAAGCTGACATTACAGCAGGGACAAGGGATGCTGTCATCATAGAGCCACCAGCTATACCGCCATCTGGTAGCAATGAGTCGCCCATATCCACCCGTATCTTTTCGACGCTTAGCCCCAATGCTTCTGCTGCCGTGCCAGCAACAACAGTATATGCACCAGTACCCATATCATTGCCTGCAGTGAGGAGATGGGCTGTACCATCTGGTAGTAGTCGGATCTTGACTGTTGCTGCACCCCGTAAGCCAGGGAAAGTTGCCGCCGCCATCCCCCAACCAATAAGCTTGCCATCACGCGTTAGTGATCGCGGCTGTTTTGGTCTGTCTTTCCAACCAAATTGCTCTGCACCCACCCGTAAACAATCAGCAAAATGCTTGGCTGAAAATGGCTGACCCTTGCGCTGGTGTTCCTTAGTTTCGTTTTTCAGGCGCAGTTCCACTGGATCAATCTTGAGCGCCCAAGCCAGTTCGTCCATCGCCGACTCCAGTGCCCACATCCCTGGATTTTCTCCTGGTGCGCGCATAAATGTTGGTGTGCCGATGTTGAGCACCGCCAGTTCCTGCTTCAGTCGCAAATTTGGCGCAGTGTACATAACTGGCGTGATCCCCGTACAAGGTTCAGTGAAAACGTCTACTGGCGATGTGTATGATTTTACTTCGTGCTCAATTGCAGTTAAGCTGCCATCAGCAGTTGCTCCTAAACGGATAGTTTGCTCAGTTTCAGAACGGTGTCCTGTATTTGCTGTCATTTGCCGTCGGCTGAGGACAACTTTGAGAGGACGCCCCAGTTGTCGGGCAGCCGCAGCACAGAGAATGCCGTGGGGCCAGGGGAAGGCTTTGGAGCCGAAAGCTCCACCAAGGAAGGGTGTAACAATGCGAACCCGCTCACTCGGCAGTCCGAAGAGTTCTGCGTAAGTGCGTTGCGTTCCCAACACCCACTGGGAGGGCTCGTAAACAGTAAGTGAATCTGAATCTTGCCAGTGGGCAATAGTTGCATGGGGTTCCATCGGCGCGTTCAGTTCCGTGGCAGTTTTGTAACTAGCTTCAATTTTCGCTGTTGCACTTGCCACCCCTGCCGCAAAATCCCCCTTCTCGAACTTTAGCTCTTCACCCATCTGGGCTGGAGATTCCTTAAAGGTGGCTGCTTTGGCATCTACGATTGGTTTTTGAGTCGCGTATTCCACTTTTACCAAATGCGCCGCGTCACGTGCCCGCTCGAAGGTGTCTGCCACGACCAAGCCAATAATTTGCCCTGCATAGTACACCTTATCATCTGACAACGGTAGACGAGCCTCGTAGATTTTTGAGGTCCGAAAGTCGTTGCTTGGCGTAAATACCTTTGGGGCATTTTTGTGAGTAAAAACATTGATAACACCAGGTGCTTTTTCTACTGCAGTGGTATTGATGCTTTTTATCTGCCCATTGGCAATGGTAGCGGTGATGAGATAACCGTGAACGAGTCCCGGAATCTGATGTTCAGCGGCGTAGGTTGCCGTGCCCATAACTTTTGCCCGTCCGTCCTTGCGATTGACGCCAGTCCCAATCACTTTGTTCATATGACACCTCCTCCTTTGGCTGAAACCGTGAGTGCACGGCGAATCGCTCGCTTTGCCAAATCAACTTTGTAACTGTTATGGGATAAGGGCTGGGCACCCCGAAGTGCAATTTCTGCTGCCTGTTGAAATATTTCTGTGTTGGCAGTCTTGCCAATCAAAAACTTCTCTGCTTCAGTTGGTCGCCAGGGTTTATGGGCTACACCGCCCATTGCTAGGCGAACATCTTTGATATGCTCACCAGCCTTGTCAATAGCAGCTGCTACAGAAATCAACGCAAAAGCATAGGAGGTGCGATCGCGTAACTTCAAGTAAACTCCCGACTTAGCAAACGGTACCGGAGGCAGGATCACAGAAGTAATTAACTCACCTGGTTGCAAGTTCGTATCTCGCTCGGGTGTGTTTCCTGGTAGACGGTGAAAGTCCGCGAAAGATATCTGCCGTTTCCCCTTAGGACCTTCCACTTCAATGACAGCATCCAAAGTAGCAAGCGCGACACACATATCTGAGGGATTAACCGCCACACACTGGTCACTAGCACCAAGGATAGCATGGCTGCGGTTGATGCCCGTTGCCGCTGGACAGCCGGTTCCAGGCTCTCGTTTATTGCACGGGAAGGCGGTATCGTAGTAGTAAGGACAGCGAGTGCGTTGCAATAGATTGCCGCCTACGGTCGCCACATTGCGGATTTGCTGAGAGGCACCGGACAGAATCGCGCGCGCCAGCACCGGGTAATCGCGGCGGACATCGGCATTGTCTGCGACTGCCGTATTTGTCACCAGTGCTCCAATGCGCAGACCACCTCCAGTTAACTGCTCAATGCGCTGCATCTGGAGCCGAGAAATATCAATCAATTGTGATGGCTCATCCAGAAAAACTTTAAGGCGGTCAACCAGATTTGTCCCACCCGCGATAAACATCGCATTTTCGTCAGCAGTCGAACGTTGAACTGCATCTTTGACTGAACTCACGCGGATGTATGTGAAGTTATTCATGCGGGTGTCTCCTTGAATTCGCTGACCATCACATCGGCGACCGGAGAGGGTGGTTTTTGCCCAGCTACCTGCTGCACCGCTGCCACAATGCCATTATAAGCACTGCATCGACAGAGATTGCCACTCAGTCGCTCCTTGATTTCAGCCTCAGAAAGTTCAGCCAGCTGTGGTGGACGAGTCAGATCCGGGGTAACCACGCTAGCACAGCCCCGTTTGACTTCATCAAGTAGAGCAACAGAGGCGCAAATCTGTCCTGGCGTGCAATAGCCACATTGGAAGCCATCGTTTTCGATGAACGCTTCCTGCACCGGATGTAGAGTATCGCCTTTTGCCAACCCTTCAATAGTGACAATTGCTTTACCCTCCTGCATCACTGCTAGAGCAAGGCAGGAATAAACTCGCTGCCCATCAATAAGAACAGTACAAGCCCCACACTGCCCGTGATCGCACCCCTTTTTGCTGCCCACCAGTCGCAGGCGATCGCGCAGTGCATCTAGAAGTGTCACACGCGGCTCAAGATCGAGGTTTCGCTGCTCACCATTAATGTTAAGTATTATACTCATTTCACCTTTAGAACTTCCTTGAGTAGTGTCCTTTGCTGCAGTTGCTTGATTGACCAACGTTGGAGCAGCTATAGCCGTTCCGGCTGCAGTCAGAGCTTGCCCCAAAAAACTGCGTCGAGATGTTTTTCCCCTTGCTTTTTCATAATTTTGCATGATTTGTCCCTTCAGATTAAAAAATGCAGTCGTTCTGGAAATGTCAGGGCATAACTCATCATTTGCATAATCGACGATCCAAATCATTCGTGAGCCAAAATGATTTTAATCCTGATCTAGCAAGGTATTTTGCCGAAAAATTCTCCTAACTCTATCTGTCCCGAAACAAATTTGGTTTTTTCCCTACAAGCGCAGACAGTTGTCATGACCGGAAAGATGCAACAAGCGTCATTAATTATGACGCAATAGACGCGATGGCGCTTCCTGGTCCTGTACCTGATTCAGCTTTTCCTTGTGGAGATGCACTCGCGTTTGCTAAATTCATGCAACTCTGTTGCAGACAACATCTTCAATGCTGAGGCAGATACGGAGCATCGTACTCCAAGAAAAGTTATAATGTATACTAACTAAGTTGGAATAATAAAATTGCGATCTGTAACCTCAGAGTCGTCAACTTCACCAATTAATAAGGGATGATAACTCCACCAATAGGTTGACTTGAGATAACCTGCTTCCAATTGCATCAAGGGAAGCTGATGCTGTTGCAACACCCCTTGAATTCGCCTAAACGCTTCTGGAAGTTGGTTAAAAGGAATATCAGGAAAAGCATGGTGAACAGCATGATAGTTCAAACCACCCATCAACCATCCGACTAGAGAACTCGTCTTGAGATTGCGACAAGCATAGAGCTGCGTGAGTTGGTGAGTTGTCAACCTACTCCAAAGTCCATAGTGTTCCAAGTGATCGCGTGTCTGTCCTATGACTCCAATGACCCGTTCTAAAATTAACCAAAATAACAAATAGCGCAGCAGTTCTCCTTGAGATGTGACTATAGTCAGCAAAAGAATTTGCACCAAAACTATACCTGTTAGATCAAGCAACAGTTGTTGGCGTATACGAGATACTTCCGTCTGGAGGCGTATAGCTTTAATAAACGTTTTCATAATCAGCCCAATGCCTCCTAGTACAAAAATATCGCAGACCCACTGATAACGCACATACCATTGCAGCAGAGGGTGAGTTTGCTGGTATTCTTGCCAAGTCCACTGGACTCGTTCTGGATCTCGTAGATTAATTCCATTCCAGCCATGATGTAAACGGTGCAATTCTGCATAGATACTGTGGGGCCATAGCATTGGCCAGCTCATCAACCGAGGCATCCAAGTCTCAAACCAGATCCATTTCGTTAACGTTCTATGAGTCATATCATGGGTGCAGATAAGCCAGAAAGCATAAAAAACTCCTGCCAGTATTGTTGCACCTACAAAGACGAATCCGTTCGGTACTGACCAAGCTAATGTCACCAGGCTCAGAAATATCAAACCAAGTATACTGAAGCGTAGTAGCCCTGCCCAAGGATTTACTTGGTGTAAGTCGGCGGTGACTTGCTGTAACTCTTTAGAGAGACTAGTCGAAGTCATGATGCGATCGCCCATAACCTACCTCACCCAAATCTGTAATCTAAATAGTTATTAGCTTATCTTTTAGAAAAACTATTGTGAGATTGTGTGTCGTTCCTGACAGCTTTCTTAGGATTGCTCAAACAAAAAGGAGGGGAAAATTTGGTCTCTCGATAACTATGATTACATTTGTGGACACTAACCCACTTACCTTAGGAAACTCGTACCTGGGTTAAATGCCTCAAGTATAACCCATGGGTATGCTTTGCCGATAAATCCAGTGAATCCAGTTTCCGCTAAACGATAGTGGCAAAAATTGCAATAGAAAGAGCTTTGCTCACCTTACCAAAAACTGAGCCTCTGTCAATTCTGTATTTATGACTTGAATGACTACTATCCTTGTTTGGGAGTTGGTTTAAAATACGATGGAAAATGTCAAAGACGCTTCTCAAAACGCCAAGTCAATAGTGCAGATAACCAACACATAAATTAAATTTTTTTATTTTTTTGTGTATATATATTAACAAACAGAAACTCATACAGACTAGTAGAAAGAGTTGCATTTAAACATATGTCTTTTGTTTCGACTTCAGTCTTCAGACCAGTCTTCACGACCCAGTAGATCGATAATTTTATCTCTGAGCAAAAAGTCGTTGTTCTCTAACTCAAGCTCAACACAAACCCACTCACGGCTAGGAATGTATTTACACAAGGTATAGATTGGCTGGTTACGGTTGATAACTCCTTTGTTAACAAGTTGACGCGCTTCGTCTTTGATAACTTCTATGTCATATTTGTTATATTTGATAGCAGTATCCATAAAGCTTTCCTCTAGCTGTTTATGAGGTTATTCTGAGTCAGCCTTTAGCTATAATTTAAAATTATAGAAAGAGTTTGAGGAGATTGTGAAGATAATAATTTTTAAGGATAAGTAGATACTTAGTTGAGTCTACTTCTAAGGGTATAATATTTACTTGTTTTCCTGCAATTCAGTTGAGTTCATCAAAATTTGGGTTCGATTCTGCAACAGCTTCTCTACTTTCCTGAACAATGTAACAATGAATAACGTTCGTATTTGTACTTAATCGCAAATACGAACGTTATGTGTCCTGAATGCTGAGAATGGTTACCTAGAAACTGAGAGAATGCTCCCGCCACACCGGAACGGTTGGCGGTGAGATGAATCGAAGGCTAAAAACGAAACACCCCTTAACTGAATCAAACCTACGGTTTGACAAGGCGAGGGGTAGTTGAGTTTTTAGCAATCCTATGTTAGTATTACGCTATAGAGTTGAGCATAAGAATGCTAGTACTTGAGGCAAAACTAGAAGGAGCAAACGAGCAGTATGGGAAGCTAGATGAAGCTATCCGTACTGCTCGTTTTGTTCGCAATAGTTGCCTGAGATACTGGATGGACAACAAGAACATCGACAAGTACGACTTGAGTGCATATTGTGCCGTACTTGCCAAAGAGTTTGAGTTTGCCAAAAACCTCAATTCTATGGCTCGTCAGGCTAGTGCAGAAAGAGCGTGGTCTGCTATTGCTCGTTTCTACGACAACTGCAAGAAGAATAAGCCAGGGAAGAAAGGGTATCCACGTTTCAAGAAAGAACAAACACATGGCTCTGTGGAATACAAGACCACTGGATGGAAGCTTTCTGAAGACAGGAGATATGTTACTTTCACCGACGGGTTTGAAGCGGGAACCTTCAAGATGTGGGGAACCCGCGATTTGCATTTCTATCGACTAAAGCAGATTAAGCGGGTGCGGGTTGTGCGTCGTGCAGATGGATACTACGTTCAGTTCTGCATTGACCAAGAACGTTTAGAAAAGCGTGAGCCAACACTGAAAACTGTCGGGATTGATGTGGGATTGAACCACTTCTACACCGACTCCGATGGACAGACTGTTGCAAACCCACGTCATCTGTGCAAGTCTGAAAAGTCGTTGAAGCGTCTGCAGCGTCGCTTGTCTCAAACGAAAAAAGGCTCTAAGAATAGAGCCAAGTTTAGAAACAAGCTTGCTCGCAAGCACCTCAAGGTAAGTCGCCAGCGTAAAGATTTTGCCATTAAGACGGCAAGATGCGTAGTGATGTCTAACGACCTCGTGGCGTATGAGGACTTGAAGGTGCGGAATATAGTAAGGAATAGACGCCTTGCCAAATCAATATCTGATGCTGCGTGGACTCAATTCCGGGAATGGGTTGAGTACTATGGAAAAGTGTTTGGTGTGGTTACAGTCGCTGTTCCACCTCACTACACTTCCCAGAACTGCTCTAACTGCGGGAAAACTGTCAAGAAAAGTCTTAGCACCAGGACGCACACTTGTCCTCACTGTGGGCATATTCAAGACAGAGACCACAATGCAGCACGAAACATATTAGAAAAGGCACTACGTACGGCGGGTCACGTCGGAACTAACGCCTCTGGAGAGAACGACCTCTGCTTGGATGGGGAAACTCCTCCAACTAAGTCGGCTCGTGGAAAGAGGAAACCCAAGGAGTGATTCTTGGAATCTCCCGCCACACCCGCTAGGGTTGGCGGTGAGAGAATGTCAATGACTAGCGACTAACACTGACAAGATATTCCTCTGCTTCTTTCTCAACAGCCGTACCCTTGAAAAAGTCACGATTGAGACTGGTGTACAACTCCAATGGGTGAATTGACAAGAAGTAGCGTAAATCTTCTTCGGTGATGATTTCTCGTTCTACCAAGGAGTAGGCGTTGGCAGTCACGGCTGTAATATCAGGCACATCCCAGTGACCTGCATCAGAACCCAAGAAGGCTTTAACACAATCGCCAAAGGGAAGGGCAGTGCGGTTAAAAGCTTGAGCGACACGGGTATCATCTGATTCTGTACCGAAGTAGAAGTGATTCAAAAAGCGATCGCGCACATCTTCTGGCTTCTCAATTCCAGCGAGAGCAAATTCATCGAGTTCGCCTGGGTCTTGGGGTGCAAAATGTTGGCTGTGGAATCCTAGACCATCACCCAGTTGATCTAAGCGACTGTGCACTAGTTCTCCACCATAACGAATATAGTATTCTTTCAATGCTTCTTTATCAAGAATGGCTGGATTATTCTTTGTCAACAAATGTTCTTTGTTACGAGTTTCCCAATGCCAAATAATATCAGCATATAAGCTAGCACCCCAAGCTGAACCACCTTCCATGAAAGCAAATTTTAAGGTGGGGAAGCGACGAGTCACGCCACCAAAGAACAGAGATTTGCATAGTGCTTCCGCAGCAAAGGCAAAGTGATTAATGTGGTTGTACTGAGCATTTGTCACTGAGCGTTGAGTCGTCCAACCTTGACTAGAAGCGTGGGTCGTAGGTACAACTTTGAGTTCTACGCATTTTGCCCAGAATGGATCATAATCATATTCGCTATCTAGACCAAAGTTATCAATCCAAACTACCTCGTTTGCCACTTCCTTCCCATATTTCTCGAAGGCGGGAATGGGACGGCGGACGTAACCAGGGATTTGAATTGCTTTGAGTCCCAGCACTTTGACTGCATATTCTAACTCTTCTATTGCCTCTTCGGGAGTGTGCATGGGAATGGCTGCAATTGGTGTGAGGCGGTCAGAGTATGGGCGGAAAATATCTGCATGGTAATTGTTAACTGCTCGGCACACTGCCCTGCGCATTTCTTCGTTGCCAATATTTGGAGCCATAGTTGCCAAGTTGGGATACACGACGGCAAAGTCTGTACCTGCTTCTTGCAAGCGTTCGTGCAGCAACTTCGGCAAGCTAATGGTCGCCAAGTTTAAGGTGTTTTTAGTTGGACGACCCCACCAATTAGGACGGTTAGTGCGATAAGCGAAACGTTCTTCCCAAGTTTGCTTGTACCATTTAAAGCGAGAAGCTCCTGGTAAATGTTCTTTGAAGCGTTCGACAATTGCACTTCCAGCAACTTGCTCTAAATAATCCAAGACTGCTGGTTCAAATTCCTGGGTATGAACATCGGTATCAATAATTGGATAACCCAATTTTTCACGAATCTGGGCAGACTTAGTTTTTTGCGTTGGACGGTCTAAAGCAATTGTCATAATAGTTGACCCTTATTCTTCAAAGTGTTGATATGTGAGGATTGGGGATTTAGGTAGGCAAAGGGAAAAGCTTTTCCCCTTTAGCCTCTTCCTAATCTCTATTCGCTAAAAATTCATCGGCTGCTTTTTCCACAGATGTACCCTTGAAGAAGTCACGGTTGAGGCTGGTGTACAACTCCAATGGATGGATAGATAAGAAATAGCGCAGGTCTTCTTCGCTGATAATGCCGCGTTCGACAAAGGAGTAGGAGTTGGCAGTCACCGCTGTAATATCAGGTACATCCCAGTGACCAGAATCAGAACCCAAGAAGGCTTTAACGCGCTCGCCATAGGGATTGGCTTTGCGGTTAAAGGCATGAGCGACACGGGTATCATCTGACTCTGTACCAAAGTAGAAGTGATTCAAAAAGCGATCGCGCACATCTTTGGGAGTCTTAACTCCTGCTAAAGCAAATTCATCCTGCTCACCTGGGTCGAGGGGAGATATCAAGTCAGCATGGAAGCCAAGACCACTGCCTAGCTGCTCTAAACGACCATGGACTTGCTCGCCACCATAGCGAACGTAATACTCTAAAAGTTCTTCACGATTAATCTTGGCGGGATCGTTGTTTGCCAACAAGTGATCTTTGTTGCGAGTTTCCCAGTGCCAAATTAAGTCGGCGTAAAGACTTGCACCCCAAGCTGAACCACCTTCTAAAAAGGCAAATTTCAGGGTAGGAAAGCGGTAGGTCACACCACCAAAGAAGAGAGATTTACACAGTGCTTCTCCGGCTGCAGCAAAGTGACCAATATGGTTGTATTGGTAGTTAGAAATGGAGCGGCGATTTATCCAACCCATACCACTAGAGTGAGTAGTGGGTACGACTTTGAGTTCTACGCACTTCGCCCAGAATGGGTCATAGTCATATTTGCTATCTAAGCCAAAGGTATCAATCCAGATAGCTTCATTGGCGACTTCCGAACCATACTTCTCAAAGGCGGGAATAGGACGGCGAATATGACCAGGGATTTGAATTGCTTTTAATCCCAGCACTTTGACTGCATATTCTAACTCTTCAATTGCCTCTTCAGGGGTATGCATGGGGATGGTGGCGATTGGTGTTAGGCGGTCAGAATAGGGGCGGAAGATTTCAGCGTGATAGATGTTAGCTGCGCGACATACTGCCCGTCGCATTTCTTCATGACCAATATGGGGACCCATAGTTGCCAAGTTGGGATACACGACAGCAAAGTCTGTACCTGCTTCTTGCAAGCGCTCATGCAACAACTTGGGTAAGCTGATGGTCGCTAAATTTAAGGCATCATTGGTAGGACGAGTCCAGAAGGGAGGACGTGTGGTGCGGTAAGCCCAGCGTTCTTCCCATGTCTGTTTGAACCACTTAGAGCGGGATGAACCAGGTAAGTGTTCTTGGAAGCGTTCTGCGATCGCTGTGCCGGCAACTTGCTCTAAATAATCCAAGAACGCTGGGGGAAATTCCTGAGTATGTACATCGGTATCAATGATGGGATACCCCAATTGTTCACGGATCTCTGCAGAGCGAGTTCTCTTTTTGGGACGTTCGAGAGCTATAGTCATGATAATGACTCCCTTGTGTATGTAATTTTTGACTTGTTAATACAGTAAAGTCTCTTCAAAACACTGAGTTTCACAGAGCATTTCTCGTGCTTGTGTTTCCTTATCTCTGTCTTCGTAAAGACGTGGATAGACTGGCTAAACCATCATTTGCTCTTTAAGGACTGCTGCAAAGCGTGCTTAGTCAATTTGAAATTAATAGGTAGAGATATTGACTGTTGAGAGTCAATGGTTTTGACAAAGCGATCGCGTTTACGGTTAAGTAAAACATCCGTTTCCAAACCGAAGTTGGAAAAGGCGATACATTGTTGCTCTAACGGTACTTGATTCGCGCTCATGAGCTTCACCCCTTAGTTCAACAGTTATTTTTATTGGCAAGGTCCATAAGACAACAGGCATCACTTGCGGATGTCATCTATGCATGACCATGCTAGTTGCAGCAGATTTTTAAATTACGGTTTCTTGACTGATTTATAGGTGATTTATTCAGCAGTATTACATGACACAGAGCTAAAAAACAACCTTTTTGTAAATAAAGTATACTTTTCTAATTTTGTGAAAAACTAATTGTTAGTTTAACTAAATATTTTTCCAGAGTCAAAGAATGTGGGTTGGGGTGAGCCATGACGCATTGTCTACGCTTAACAGTCTGGAGAGGAGGGCAGGCTTTATTTTGATTGATTCGTCTTCTCCTGCAAAGATGCTACGCGAAGGTAATTGTGTACTTGTTGTAATAAGCCTGCCGGCGCATTATCCCCTGATAAATCAGTCAGCCCTTGTTTTGGTTGCTCTGTTCTGCCCACCCGAGTACTCGAAGTAAGTAAGTCGTGGAGAAAACTTATAAGCATATAACAAACAGTTAAGCAGAAGAATAAGAGTTAAATTTTATACGTAGTGTATTGTAGTCTCCCTTTTCTCCTCTTGTTTGAATTCCATCAATCACAGCATGAGGCTTGCGTCTAACTTGTCCTCAAAGCTTTTAGAAGCTAGTTCATCTTTGCAGATGAATATGATGTTGAAAAATTACTAGAAAATTGCTTTGAGTTTTTACAGCAACAAAAATTTACTAAAGGAAACTATTCCAGTCTCTATTATTCCAGTTTCCACCACTAGTTAAATAGACAGTAAATCTTCTAATTCTTGTCGCAAGGATAAAGGTTGATACCCCAATGCAAAGGCTTTGGAACTATCTAAAGAAACATCTGCTGGTTTGAGTGCTGCCATTTTTACATCTTGTTGGCGACAAGCTTTTAATTTCGTGTCAAGCAGTTGAAATACTTGTACTAATAGTTGTACAAAATCATAGCAAGAAATTCTTTCTTTTCCGCCTAAGTGAATATAACCGTTAACTTCCTCTAGTGCTAATAATAATCCTTTATAGCCAGTTTTTCCACTTACTGGAGTGCGAAATTTATCTATAAATAAACTAAGTTCTTTCCCTTGTTTTAAACTTTGAATGAATGATTGTATAAAGCTTTTAGCTGTGGGTGTTTCTTTCACAAACATTAACGGCATTCGACATACTGCCGTCATTGGATAGCGCTCTAACATACCAACTTCAGCTATAGCTTTTTGCTCACCATAAATGTTTACAGGACACACAATAACTGTTTCGCAATAAGGAGGGTTTAAGCCATCAAAAACAAAATCTGTAGATGTAAAAACGCAAGAAGTAGAATCATCTGCACAAAGTCCAGCAATATTGCAGGGTGCTGTCACATTAATTTTATATGATTCTTCAGGATGATTTTGACAAATATTTTGTTGTAATTGTGCTACTGTATGAATTACTGCTGCTGGCTTGACATCATTAAATAACTGCTTAAGTTCCTGAAAATTCGTCAAGTTAACCTTTACTAATTTAATATCAGGAACATCTAAAATATGGGAGGAATAAGTGCCATAAACTTCCCATTCTTGCTTTGCTAGCTGACAAAGATGCCATCATAAAAAAACACTAGCACCAGTAATTAACATTTTTTTCATCTTTGAACTAAGTTATCCAAATTAAATATGCCTCAAACACTTATTAGTAACATATGACAAATGATATCCTTCACAAGTTAATACTAATTTAAACAAAATTGTAAAAGATGAAATGCCCAAAAGCATATTTAGTAACTCTTTTATAGATTCTCAAAAAACGGTATTCTAGGCTACTATTTTTTAATAATCGCAAAACTTTCAACTTCTACAACAATATCTTTTGACTAGAGTCGCCCAACCGGGAGCAGGCAAAACTTAATCTCTTACTGAAAGATGAGAAAAGCTAGCTCATCTTTCCAGAGACCGGTGCTTATCTTTGTGGCAAGAGATAGGGCATAAAGATAGATTCTTTGGCTTAATTGTCCTAACTTTCTTAACTGTCTTACCTAATTGTCTTAACTGTCTTAACTGTCCTTGCATCTTCCTCTCATTTTTGCTAGTTTCTTTAATGAAAGTTTCTAGTATATAGAAAGTTATGACTTTACAAAATAGAGAATTTACAAAATGCTATTGATTTAACAGAAGAAAAAATACGGACGATTGTTGGTAGTAGCAATGTATTTGCAATTTCAAGGACAGTAAACTAGGTTCAGCAAGCCACATTGCCTTTGCTGGTTATAGCAGTGGATATTTTGGTGTTGAATGCAACAGGAAAGCAGCCTCAGATACCGTTTGAAGAGTACACTTGGCAAGACTTCCAGACGATGATTGACTCTCTTGTCAAGAGCCCCTACTTGCCAACTCGTATTTGCTTACCCTTGATGAAAGAGAAACAATGGGGACGAATTATCAATATCACCAGTGACGTTTGTTATCGCGGAGTGAACTACTCCAGTGCTTACATGACTGCCAAAAGTGGACAAATCGGGTTCACACGCAGCATGGCAACGGAACTTGCTCCGTTTGGAATTACAGTAAATGCGGTTGCTCCAGGATGGATTCCTGTAGAACGCCATGAAAGTGTTCCTCAGGAAAAGAAGGATGCTTATCAGGTCGAATTCCCATGCAGCATTGGGGTACTCCACAGGATATTGCTGAAGCAGTGCTTTACTTTGCAAGTATTGAGTCCAGATTTGTGACAGGACAATATTTGTGTATCAACGGTGGCTTTACTCTTATGTGAATTCAGATTTTTGGACATAACGAATAGACCACTCAAATCCAAATTCATATCTGTTGAGCAATAGTCCAATATCGTTCGTTGTCCTAAAACTTTTAGTCAATTGATGATAGGTATCAAGGAGTTACTTTGAGTTTAGATATCAATATCTTATCGGAAACAGTTAGAGCTAATCTTCTTCCTTTGGTCATTATCACCTGTGCCGTAGGAGTTGCGGTTAGTTTTTTTGCTCTGTTATTTCTTTTAACTTTCTTATTTAAGAAAATGATTGAATTCATGACGACTCGATTGTTATCTTCTGAAGGCAGAAGAATGTATAACAAAGTTATTTCCGACTATCAAAATTTGTTGCTCTTAACAGTTGTCTTAGTTTTGGTTGACTTGACTTTATTACTGATTCCAAAACCAAGTTGGCTCAACTATCTGGAATTCGTTCTAGCGTTGTTGGTTGCTATTATGGTGGGTTGGTTGAGTTCCCGCTTGTTTGAGAAATTCTATAAAACTTACTTGCAAGAAACTGCCCTTAACCGCAAAATCAACGGTGAATTACTAGTGGTAGGTAATGCTGTTGCTGATGTCGCTATTTTTCTCATTATTTTCTTCATTTTTGCTCAGACTCACCAAGTCAATGTCTTAGGTTTGACAGCAAGCTTGGGAATCGGAGGATTAGCTGTTGCTTTCGCAGCACAACAGACTTTGCAGCAGTTATTAGGTGGAATCATACTCTATATTGACCGACCTTTTGTCATTGATGACTATATTGGTTTACCTGACGGCACATTTGGTAGAGTCGAATCCATTGGATTGCGTTCCACTAAGATTCGTAATTCTGGCAAAGGAACTTTAACCATAGTTCCTAATAATTCCTTGACAAACATGAGTATCGAGAACTTCACAGGAGCCAAAAAAATCGTTTCTCTCGTTTATTTAACTTTCTATCGAGAAGTGCTTGAAGATGAAAGAGCTTTGATTCGTCAAGTCATATTAGAAAGTACGAATGATATTTTTGGTATTGACTCTCGCA
Source organism: Nostocales cyanobacterium HT-58-2 (assembly GCA_002163975.1). GTDB lineage: Bacteria > Cyanobacteriota > Cyanobacteriia > Cyanobacteriales > Nostocaceae > HT-58-2. The sequence continues at coordinate 3,729,926 of CP019636.1, forward strand.
ATACCGATGTGACATTTAAAGATATCATCCAAGAAGGAAGAACTAATATAACTCAGGCTCAAATAAACTTTTTCATTCTTGGTTCTGGTGAGATGTCAATGGAGATGAAACGCCAGTTACTAGATATGGCGAAACAAAGCATTGCTCTACGATTAAAAGAGTATGGTATTGCCTTTGATATTGAAGAAAGACCAGTTGATGTTGATGCACCCATTACTATCTAACTTAACTCTTGGAGTGAAATGGAGACTTTACTGAACATAAAACCTTGGTTTTTGCTTGATGAAGCGACGCAAAAGCTTCTGATTACAGTTGGAATTAAACTTGGCATTTTCTTATTATTTCTATTCCTGGCTTTCATAGTTGGAAAGTTCATTCCTCGCTTTCTCAAGTTGATTGTTCGGAGATTTACACCCCAATTCTTTGTCAACATTTATGAAAACTTAGTCGGGTCACTCGATAAAAAACTGGGGACTATAGCTACATTAATTCTGGTTTCTGTTTGTCTGAATTTGATTCAAGAATACACGGGTTTTTACCGATTCTTGAAGTTTTTCTCAGACCTATCAATAGCTATCAGTATTGCCATCTTCATATCTGATTTGTTTCGTAATTTCTTGCGTGTTTATGGAATCGACTTGATTCGGAAAGTGGGTTTTGAAGTTGATGAGCTACTGCTCGTTTTTGAAACCATTGCTAACATCGTTATTGGGTTTATTGTGGCTGTGGCATTTGCCCAAAGCCAAAACGTGAACTTGATTGGTTTAATTGCTGGTTTGGGGATTGGCGGTATAGCGGTTGCTTTTGCCTCCCAAAAAACTTTGGAACAGATTTTTGGAACAATAGTCATATACTTAGACCGTCCTTATGTTCCAGGAGAATACATTCGTGTGAGTTTAAGTTCCCAAGGAACTTTACTTGCGCGTGTCGAGGCGATTGGTTTGCGTTCAACCAAGCTTAGAACACTTGCTAAAAGTACCCTCGTAGTTGTTCCCAACTCAGTTATGGCGGGAGCAGATATTGAAAACGTGACGCGAGGGAAGAAGGTCATGGTCTTGCTCTATCTTGATTTTCCTCGACCTTTACAAAAACCTGAACAAGCCTTGCTAGAAAAAGTCATTAAGGAAAGTACCAATACATTGTTTGGAATAGATTCAAACAGTACAAAGATTAGTTTATTTCCTCGTGAAGATGATCCAAAGGGAGTTCGTGCTAGGGTGAGTTTCTTTATCCTAGGTTCAAATGAAAATTCAATTGAATTCCGCAAGCGTTTATTAGAGTTAGCAAATGAATCTATATCGAACAAGCTTCAGACTCATGGCATAGAATTTACCATACAAGAACCAACACTTTATCTAGAATCCCCCGTAGCAATTTAGTGATTCTTTAAAAAATTGATTGCTTGAACAGCAAGGTTGTGAATCCATTTTAGTTCGTGGGAACGTGACTGAAGAAAAAGACGTGGCAGCCATTTATAAAGCGATCGCCACATAATTTAGTGCCGTGAATATTCTCTTGTTGAATGCAACAGGATTGTTTTTGCGCTAACTTTCAGTAGAAGAATAAGATAAGACAAGGCTTATCCCTTGCTTTCTCAAAGCCAGTTACCAACTAATACATAAGGTGCCCAATAGCCAGGACGACTGTAATTAGGATAATATCTTAACAACTTTACTTGAGCTCGACGCAAGGCTTCAGCCTTTGTCACCTTAGTTTTCACTAACTCACGATAAAATTCACCAATTAAGATAGCAGTAGATTTATCACTGATATGCCACAGTGAAGCCAAGGTACTACGGGCACCAGCTTTCACTGATGCTCCTGCTAGACCTAGGGTGGCGCGATTGTCACCAACCGCAGTTTGGCAAGCGCTTAAAACCAGCATTTCCAAGTCTTGTGAGCCAGTCTCATCTCGACGACGAAGCAGGCTATCAAATTGCGTCACGTTGATGGGACCATCAGCAGCAAGTATAAAAGTTTTCTCAGCACGTGAGCTAAATTGACCGTGGGTTGCCAAATGCAACACATTAAATGGTGCAGCATTTACCTTACTCTCTAGGTTTTTGCTGTTGAAGTCCCGGTCTAGTAACTGTATGGTAGACGCGATCGCTTGGGAAATGGAGTTGAATTCTGATTTAATTTCCGGTAACGGTGGAAATTGCTGTCGAAAGTCTTGTGGTGGCTGCACTAACCCGGCAGCTAGTACGTTGAGTTTTGTTTGTGTCAAGGGTTTGGGTGCAAGTAACTGAAGTCCTAAGCTGAGTGCTACAGCGTATTTTTCTATCAGATATTGCTCACCATCATACAGTATAGCCATTGGCACATTTCGCAATACTCCATCCAGTACAAATACAAGAGTTTTGACTCCACTGGCTTTTAAATCTGACTCAATTTCTTTGATTAACCAACCATAAACTTCCTGTGACAGTGCCTGTACTTCCTCAGTTCTGTCGGGTTCTAATAGATCCTCTTTGAGTTGTCTCAGAATACTTTCTACTTCGTTCTGAGGTTTATTCACTGTATAATTACGCAGTGGCTGTTTAGGAATTTTGACAATCACTTGGAGTTGAGAAGGCAGAATAATTGGATAAATGATTGCGGCTGTTGGATTATCTTTATCTACCACTGTGTCAAGTAAAACAGTTTTGGCATTAATGCAAGCTTCCCGGAAAAAGTCGTCCAATTCTGCCAGTTGCAGTGCTTCAATTCTCTGTCTAGCTTTGTCTAAGGTTATTTCGTTTGGATTGGTTTGCTGAGACTGCAACAGTAACTCTACGGATTCTCGATATACTGGCTCTACACTTTCTTTAAAGGAAAATTGCACATCTCGATTGACAACGACTAAATCACTACGGAGAATCTTCAGCTCACTGACCGCAGTATCATAGGCAGCAATAGCGCTCTTAATCTCTCCTTGCTGTTTTAACAAACGTCCTAACTGCCAATGCCAGCGATAAGCGATATCTGGGGCATTAATTGTTTGGGCTATAATCAGTGCTTGTTGAGTGAGTTTCTGGGCAATAGACCATTGTTTCGTTTGTTCGTATACACTACCCAAAGTACCAAGGGCAAAACTCTCAGCTCGCTTATCTGTTAAATCTTTGGCTTGTTGCAAAGCTGTGGCGCAGATTTGAGCGATCGCTTGGGGTGTCGTCCCCAATTTCAACAAGCTTTGAGCTAGATGAACACGGGCATAGATAGTTGTCTGAGAAGGTGGTAAACTGGCAAGTTGAGTTTGGATTTGTAGCAATAGTGTCTGCGCAGCTGCTGTTTGTTCTGTGCTAATTAGCAAGCTCAACTGATTAATTTGAGCCTGGACTTTAGTAATCGGGTTAGGAGCGATCGCTGCAGCTTGCTGATAAAATTCTAGAGCCCCTTTAAAGTCTTGCTGTACCCGTGCAGTGTTGCCTAAGCTAAACAAAGCGGCACTCACATTCTCTGGAGAATCCAATTTTTGAGCGATTTCCAGGCTTTGTTGTAATACCTGGCGAGATTTATTCAAATCTCCTGCCAATTGCAAAGCATCACCCAGAGACCGTAATTCTACTGCTTTTATGACTGAATGAGGTTTTGATTGTAACTCCTGCTGCAATTCAGCCAAGATTGTCAAACCCCGACGGTAAAACCCCAAAACTTGCCATGCTTGTGCTTGGTTGATGCGATCACGGATAATGCCATTTTTATCACCTAATTTTTTATAGATCGCTTCCGCACGTTGCCAGGTGTTAAGTGCTTGTTCAGCTTGTCCCAAATCTAGTTGAATACTACCTTGGATATCGAGGATTGGAGCCAGAACCTGAAGATTTTGGGCAGTAGAGGATTTTTCAAGCAACTTCAAGCTATCTATAATTGCCTGTTGCGCTTGTGTCAAATGACCTAGTTTTTGATATGCCAATGCCAAATTACTTAATGCCACAGCTTGCTTCAATTCATTGCCTTGGCTGCTATAACTTTTCACTGCTTGTTGCAAAACTTTAACCGCTTCTGCAAACTGTTCAGCCCTGTACAGTACTTTACCCTGTTGCAGCAAGTCTTGTGTTTGTGCAGTAGGATTTTGGATTGACATTCGTAGAGAAGCGATATGTTGTGTCTCTACAGTTGCAGCAACAGGAAAAGCAATAACGCATAACAAAGCTGTCACTAGAACCAAGAGAATGAAAACAAGCAAGTCATGAATTTTAGAGGAACGAATGTACCATATGTTATATGTGTTATGCGTCGGTTGCCACTTATTGTTCTTATGACTCTTGAGTTTCATAGAAATTCCTCCTGCTAGTCTTGAGGTAACGAACTATTGACAGGACATAGCAGAGGGAACAGAAGAACTTTGCTCAGATTGAGTTGCGTTCATAGGTGTCACCTCACCCCCGCCCCTCTCCTTGCTAAGGAGAGGGGTGCCCGGAGGGCGGGGTGAGGTTCTTGAATGCAACTTAGTATCAGATTGAGCCACAAGCATGACATCACCTTTAGCATCGACAATCCATCCTTGAGCCTCCACAATCTGATGAGTAGATTTGGTCATAGATGCAGTTGATAATTTATCCGTTACTCCCTCTGTGACTTGTGGGGGCAAATCTACCCAATCTGTAATCACTGCTCGTCCCCGCAACGGTTCATTTGGACTGAGAGGTAATCCACCGCGTCCTGTGGCTATAAACCTACTGGCGGTTTGTCTTCCTCTGGGTGTGCAGCCAGAGGCAATTTGTTGTGATGCATCGACGAGGTTAGAGGGTAATTGAATTAAGCCGCGACTAGGGTCAGTATCCGGAGTGTTGATAGTTATCTCCCCACTCACTCCCAATTCAGAACTCGCTGTAATGTCGCTCTTTTCGGTTGGGTTTTTTTGCGGGACAATACCGAAAATACCGTTAGCTGTAATGTCAACTCTACCACCTTTACCTGTAAAGGCATTGGCGGTGATGTCACTATTTTCTCTGGGGACGGCGACGATGAAGGGGGTATTTATGGTGATGTTACCGCCATCGCCACCGAACTCGTTATTGCCAGCAGTAGTGGAGATTTGACTGCCATTGCGTAGTAATAATAGTTCTTGCAGATTCAAAGTAATATTACCGCCAGTGTTGCTGCGAGTTTCGGCAGAGATGATTCCCTTATCTAGGGTGAGGGCGCCTGCTGCTAGTTCAATATTGCCGCCAATTCCTGTACCTTGGCTATCGACAGCTATTTTCGCGCCATCTCGGATGGTTAAAGTTCTGGGGTCGATAGAGATATTACCACCGTTGCCAGTGGAACTGAGAGTGGTGTTGGCAAATATTCCTGTGTCTGAGCCAGAGAGGGTGAAGTTATCACGTACTTTTAGAGTTATGTCTCCTGCATCAAAATTGCTTGAGGTGCTGGTGCTGAGTTGCCCGCCATCGGTGGCTTCTAAGATATTTGCTCTCACTTTGATGTTGCCCGCCTCACCCTGTCCAACAGTACTAGCACGCAGTTGAGCGCCATTGGTAACGGTTAGTAACCCAGTTGTGATATCGATATCATTGGCATTGCCAATTGCTTCAGGTTCCACAGAGGTTACTATCTCACTACGGAATCCATTGCTCGCTATGCCATCTAAAGAAACTTTTTCTTGTGCTACGATTGTTACCTTGCCAGCATTTCCTCGACCCAAAGTGGCAGCAGCTACCGCAGCACCATTCTTGAGTGAAAGGGACTCTGCGACGATTTGGATATCGCCCCCCTGTCCCTCACCCACAGCTCCTAATGAATCTCTGCCAACCGCGCTAAATACACCTGTATTTTTATTTCTGGGACTGTTTGCTCCATCGAAGAAAACATGATCGCGTGCTTCAATCATCACACTACCTGAGTTACCCCGCCCAAATGTGTTGGCAGTTAATTGACCTCCATTGTTTAACGAAAGGGAACCTGTTTTAATCTTAATGTTCCCCCCTTGTTGGAAAGTTGCGGTTTCTACAGTGGTAAAGATGCCAGTTAAGTGATCGACTGCTGGATTTGGATTTTTCTCTGTTCCATCAAAAAAGATGCGATCGCGAGCTTCAACCGTTACATTACCTGTGTCTCCCTGTCCCTCACTCTTAGTTTGGATGCGAGCACCATCAGTGATGGAGAGGGAGCCAGTTTTGAGCGTGATATCGCCTCCCCTACCAACGCCGCTGGGAAAAACGGTAGCGAATAAGCCACTGGCAAATCCATCGTCACCGATTCCATCGAAAGAAGCAAGATCGCGAACCTCAAGCTCCATAGTGCCTGCATTGCCTTGTCCCTCAGTGACAGCTACGAGTTCAGCTCCCTCAATTAGGAAAAGTGAGCCAGTTCTAAGTGTGATCCCGCCCACGCTACCAGCAGCTTCAGGAAAAATGGAGTTGTAAATTGTGCTCTCACCGGAGAGAGAGACAAGCCCATTTGCTTGTACCAAAATCTTTCCGGCGTTGCCTATTCCTCCAGGAGCTACAGAATTGTATATGTTACTGGCATCAATTGAGATTCTTTCTCGGGCATTGAGCCTTAAATCTCCCGCTTGACTATCAACACTTCCCAAATTGCGTCTGATTCCAGACACAATTGAACTATCCGAAATTTCTATATTTTGAGCATCAATATTTATACTCCCGCCGCCACTGGAAGCCACAAAAATTTCAGCCTTATTGATGGACACATCTCCACCACCGATCAGCCTGACATCACCGCCCAATGCATCTGATGCATCACCCGGAAAGCGTATTAACGCATTAGCAAAGATTCTAGAACCAGGATCGAGTTTAATGTTGCCAGTTGCTAATAAGGTAATATCTCCAGCTCGAGTTGAGCCAGAATAAGTGTCAATATAGCTGTTTGCCAGTGTAATGTTACCTCTTGAGTCAAAAATAACGGAGCCACCATCACCTTCAACGCTACCTGCTCCCATCCCACCAATATTTGATGTTCCTTGCCCAGTTAGAGTAATATCTCCACCTGCCAGGGATAGATTAGGTTTGTAATGATTCGTTAACAAGATAAGTCCACTAGGAGGATTAATCTGGACACTGCCAATGGTGATATCTGCACTCGTTGCTACGGGATTGTTAGCGGAAGGTGGAAATAACAGGGTAAAGTTATTACCACTGATTCCTAAAGGATTGGCGATCGCTTCTGCTTTCACTCCTGCTCGCACATCAAGAGTCGGTCGCTGACTGCCATCAATGACAACGGGAGTTCCATCCGATAAATTAACATTGGCTAAGGTCGGGGTTGATGTTGGATTGATCGTATCACCAGTCGTATCTGTCCCCGTAATAATCGCCGTACCGAGCTTTACACTTCCACCAGCTAAAATATGCAAGGATGCTCCGGTGTAATTGTCAAAACTCACATCACCACTAGCACGAATCACGGGGTCGTAGGGACTAAACAAATTCCCCAAGCTGCCATTTAATTTTTCAATCCGAAAACTACCACCACTCCAGAAATGAGCATCACCACCCACAGTGTTAGCACTTTGCAACACCATATCTCCACCAGAAAACAAACCACTGTTGGGGTGATTCAAGGCAAAAATATCTATGCTTTCATAACCTTGAATGAATAACTTACCCCCAGCCGCAGCAATGAAAGGATGAGTCACACTATCTCGTACCTTGACAGTATCGCCTTGCAAGCTCAAATTTCTACCAGCTTGAAGTTGTCCCTGTAAATCCAAATTTCCTGCAAACAGCTTTAAATCTTGACCTGCTGCTAAATTGCCAGTATTTTGAATGGTTCTAGAAGGGTCATTTTGACCATACTGTAACCCCGGTGTCAGAGTAATTTTTAACAATGGAGGTGCTTGTGGTTCAGTTGCACTAAATTCCAACTTATCACCAAACACAAATGAGTTCGCCGTACTCGCTACAAACGAACCCGCCACATCCAGTCGTGCATTGTTGCCAAATAAAATGCCATTGGGATTGAGAAAAAACAAATTTGCACCACCATCCACCCCCAGTGTGCCGAGAATTTTCGAGATATGACTTCCCGTCACCCTTGTGAGGATATTTTCAATTCCTGTGGGATTAGCAAAATAAACACGCTGCAACTCACGTACATTGAAATCCTGGAAACTATGGAACAGGTTAGCGCCGCGAATGACTCCGCCATCAATGCGGTCAGCAGCACTACCTTTAATGTTGATATTGGGTGTTATTGTTGAAGGGCGATCGCCCAATGTGTTATCAGGGATAATCTGAGCAAAGGCGTGGTTTCCAGAGCAGAATATGGCAGGGGCAAACACTCCAGCAAGGCTGAAAAACCCTAGTAACCACGAGCGCCAATTCTTATCTTCATAGGTTGCCATATCAAAATTGACCTCACTAGTGTCTTTCTTTCACGCCTAGCAATTTTGCAACAGTTGAGAGATTAATTTCTTGACTCATATCTTGCACCTCTGAGTATAACCCAGGACCTAGTTAAAAGCAGCGCAATAAAGTTACATCACTTTTCTGAGCTTTTCTTTGTTTAATAAGCGTTTCAGGCTTAGTACTGAGTTTTCAAATAACATCAATTTTTCTTAGTGCAAGATGTCAGTTGATAAAATTTTCTAGTGTTTATTTATTTTCAGCAAATATTCTGGCTACATTGATTACGGCTTGAGTAATCTTGTCAAGAGTCATTTTTTTCATGGCTTAACTCCTTTTTAGTTGTTAATACTGCTAACAAATCACTGTGTAATTAGAGGCAAAGACAATGTCAACAGGGAAGGGAGAATTTGCTTTTTATTTCATGTAGCTTCGAGTTGAGAGATACTCGTTTCGAGCAATTTGGGTGATGCGCTTAGCTCCTGAGTCGTCCACTTGCAAACCAACTCACCATTGACTGTGAGCCACTGAGCAATTAAGCTGTTTTTTCTAGAAGCTGTCGATACAACAGTCACTGGAGTAGGTTGAACTTGAGATTTGTCAACGATTGCACAAGCCATCTAACTGATTTCAACTGACTTGGATGATTCGTGACTATTTGAAACGCTCCAAGTGGAAACCAACTTGCCATCAATATTTATCCATGTAGCTACTAGTCCTCTTTTGCAAGGAATTGTAGATATTACCGTATTAGGAGTAGAGTTCAACTGTGATTTTTGTCTAATTGTGGAATTCATAGTGATACCTCTTGGAGTTGTAGAAAGCAGAATATAAACAGTTGAGAAAACTTGGAGTTATTCAACTGAGTTCATAATTTATAAGGCAAACGCTACGTAGCGTTGGGAATATGAGCTAGCTCATACTTGAAAGATATTTTTCGTACGGCATTGCTGAATAGAAGTATGATTTTCACGCTTGAGCCTTTCGCAACCATCACCCTAGACCAAAGGAGAGGGAACAAGAATTCTAACTCCCTTCTCCTGGGGATAAGGGCAATTCATACCTACGTTTAGCAACGCCATTTTTTTTACTCTTAACGCTATCTTGTGCATTGCGATTGCATAGGCTGACATTGCGATTGCATAGGCTGACATTGTGATTGCATAGGCTGACATTGCCATTGCATGAGCTGACATTGTGATTGCATAGGCTGACATTGCCATTGCATAGGCTGACATTGTGATTGCATAGGCTTGCATTGCGATTGCATAGGCTGACATTGCCATTGCATCGATTACAAATCAGTAATCAACCTTGCTTTACGAAGAAAGAATTGCAGTACTGTTTCTTCACGGGAAATAATATCAGCCCTACCCTCCATGCCCAATTGAATGTGACACTGGTTTTTACCTTTACCTAAAACCAGAGTTTCCGGTTCAATAGTCACTTCATAGAAGGCAGCAGGCGCAGCTGCTTTTGGACTAGCAGTCGCGTTAGGCATGGATGCATTTGTCCCATTCTTTTGAGGAGCAATTGTATCTGGAGAAATTGCTTGCACTTTGCCATTGAGAGTACCATAATCCGGGTAAGGGCAAGCGCTCACTCGCATTTGGACTTTTTGACCAATTTTTAACTTACTCTTATCTTCAGATGCCACTGCAGCTTTCAAAACCTGAGGTGCATTAGTGGGGACAATTTGCACTAGTTCTTCTCCAGGACGCACAGTTTGACCTGGGTTTCGTAAATTGAGTTGAGAAATGATACCATCGGCGGTAGCTGCGATCGCGGTTTGAGCTAAATCTATCTCCACTTGTTTTAGTTCGCTGGTATCACGCTCTAGCTGTTTTTCAATTTCAATCTGTTGCTTAATTAAAGCTTGGAGTTCTTTTTCTAATGTTGCTTTGGCACTTAGCCCTGCGGCTTTTTCTTGAGCAATTCGTTGAGTAGCAATTTCTACTTCGGCATGACTAGGATTTAGAGCAGCTTGGGCACGTTGTCTTCTAGCAATGGCAGCAGATACTGCTTGTTGTAACCGTTCAATTGTCTGTTTTTGCCCCTCAACAACTGCTTTTTGACCCTTCACTGCTTGTTGTTGCTGTTTCACAGCTAATTGTGCTTCTTCCAATTGATCTTTAGAGAGTGCCCCTTGGTTGGCTACGCTCTCATATCGGTTCTGTTTTGACTGGGCTGCACCCAAGGCAGCTTCGGTAGCATGAAAATTTGCTTGTGCTGTTTTTAACTGTGCCTCTCCAGCCTGCAATTCTTCCTGAGCAATTCTGACGTTAGCATCAGCTTCTTTAAGTTCGGAAACTGTAGTAATATTTTTATCTCGATATTCTCGACGGCGACCATTCAATTCGGCTTCCGCGCCAGTAATAATACGGTTGATCCGGTCAGTTTCAGCTCTCATTTGACTGTTGAGAGCATGAATCTGGGCATTGATTTGCACTGCTTGTAACTTAGCTTGTTGAATATTAGTGTGCAATTGGCTCTTTTTGGTTTGCAGACGGGAATCATCGATAGTTGCAATAGCATCTCCTTCTTTGACAACTTGATTTTCTTTCACGTAAATATGCATTATTTGACCTTCAGTCGTCGCCTGCACAATTCGCAATTCACCTGCCGGACGGACAACCGCCTGTCCTTTGACTGTAAGCTTATACTTAGTAACAGCAGCAACTGGAACAGCGAGTCCTAAAACGCAGAGGATAGCCATTCCGCCAAAGGTTGTCCAACGATTAATTGGTGGAAGAAATTCGTTTGTTTGAATTGGTGGTAGAAAATTTGTGTTACTAACCATGATGTTATGTAAATAAACCACACTAGATGAAGAGAAAGAGAAAACGGATATTTTTACAACTGATATTTAGGATTGCTATAAGTAGAAAGGCGCAAATAAACAGAAGTATGTAACGAAAAGTAAACTTAGCTAAAACCCTCTTCCCTTCTGCCTTGTCTCAACAATAAATATTCACACCAACCTACTTATCTTAATTAATGACAGCAGATTTGCCGTTACGATGACTAGATGAAGATGTTAGCATCAACGCATTTTCAGAGGTGACAAAATCATCTAGGAAGTCTAAATGTTCACCAGGCAATTTCCGCAAATCTTCTGGTCTACCTTGGATTTTTAAACGTCCTTGTTCTAGCAATACAATCCAATCTGCCCGTTGTATGACCTTGGGACGGTGACTAATCAGAATAGTCGTTTTATTATGACGGTGGTATAAAAGTCTATCTAGTACTTGTGCTTCGCTGACTGGGTCGAGTGCGCCAGTGGATTCATCTAGAATTAGGATAGGTGGGTCAGTCACTATTGCTCTCGCTATGGCTAATCTTTGCCGTTGTCCACCGGAAAGATTTGCACCAAATTCTCCTAAAACAGTTTGATATTTATCAGGAAGTTTGCTGATAAATTCATCTGCACCAGCAATTTGACAAGCTCTGACAATTTCTTCAAAACTAATGTGAGGATAGCTAAAGCGGAAGTTATCAATAATCGAACGACTCCAAAAGTGGGGTTCTTGAGGAACTAAGACCACCTGTTGTCGCAGACATTCTAAAGATAGGTCTTGCTGATTGTAGAAATCATAACAAATATTGCCAGACTGAAGTTTATATAAACCAGTAATCAATTTGGCAAGGGTACTTTTACCACAGCCAGATTTACCAATCAGAGCAGTAACTTGACCGCCAGGAATAGTTACGCAAAAATCTTGTAATAGGTCCACTCTACCTGCGTGGTGAAAGTTAAGTTCGGTGCAAGTGATATCTGCATCACCAGGAATTTGTGCCCACGGCTTTTTAAAATCATTTTCGTCTTCTGGGGTCGCATCAATAACTTCTGTGAGGCGTTGAATAACTATTTGGGCAGTGATAAACTCATCTACTAAGCTGATCGCACTACCAAGAAAGCCCAGAAAATTCCCACTCATGCCGTTATACGCCATCAATTGACCTATTGTTAAGGTACGATTAATGACTAAATAGCTACCTATCCAGAGGATGCCAATACTAATGAAAGTGGAAAGAATGCCAGTGACTGTACTGCTATAAAGCCCCAGCTTCATCATACTCCAGCCCAGATTGGCAAGACGACCATAATTCCCTTGGTATTCTTCCCATGCTTGCGGAGTGGCTTGGGTAGTTTTTAACACCTGGACACCGCGAAATGTTTCTACAAGAAAGCCTTGATTTTCTGTACCAGAAACAATCATATTACGGGTTTTCTGGCGCATTGCTGGTAAGAAAAGCAAGTTAACACCCGTGACAATGATAAAGGCAACTATAGAAGCTAGAGTTAATTCCCAACTGTAAAAGAGCATAAAGCCCAAGGAGGCTACAGCGATAAAAAATTGGCTAGGTAAACCAAGGACGATTTGGGAAACTAACTTATTGATGGCGTTGACATCAGCAATGCGACTGACGACTTCCCCGCTGCGTCGTCCTTCAAAGTAGGATAGAGGTAAGTGTAAAAGTTTGCGCCCGTATTCTAGAATGAGTCCTAATTGCAATCTTTGACCAAAATGACCGATGAGGTGAGATTGTACTAAACCAATAGTACTTCTAATCAAGTTCATGGCTATCACGCCAATTGCCACGGTGGTTAGTAATTGGGTATCTCCCCGCACTAAGACATCATCGGTAAGCAGTTGCATCATAAAGGGAGATGTCAGAGAAAGCAATCCAATGGCTATGTTAATGGCGATCGCTTGAGTGAGAAGATGACGATACGGCCAAACTCGTTGCAGGTATCTTCCCAAACCGCCGATTTTATCTGATTCTTGTTGATAAAAACGGCTGTCATCCGGGGTTAACAACAACATCACCCCATTACCCCAACCCGTCATTAACTCTTGGCGAGTCAGATAACGTACACCAACGCCGGGGTCAGCAATGACATATTTTTTGCCTTTTTGTCCGTATAATACTACCCAGTGGTAGCCTTTCCAGTGGATAATGGCTGGTAAAAAGACTTGGTGTAACTCGTCGATGAATTGGGAGTTAGCTTTAACTTGACGGGCATTGAATCCGAGGACTTCTGCACCCCGGCTTAATCCCAATAGGGAGGTTCCCCTAGAACCTGTGCCTACGCATTCCCGGACGCGATTGAGGGTAAATGTGCGTCCGTAATATTTGGCAATGGTGGCTAGGCAGGCGGCTCCACAATCTTCTTCACTATGTTGTTGGATAATTGGGTATTTCATAATTTGTATATGGAATCTTTCATCATCTGCAAGATAATCGGGGCAGAAAGCCCCGACAATGTTGAATATTTAACTCCTGAGAACCAAAAGTTTGACCCTAGAGTTATTGACGATGCCAAAGTTTTCAGGAGTGCTTTTTAAGCATAGACCGCGTAGGTTACGTCATAAATAGAGCCACTTTTACCAATGCGTGTTGTTACGTAACCGTTTGTAGGAGTACTTCCAACAGTAAAACCGCCTAGAGAGTCATCGTCACCAGCCAAACCGCCGTCGGAATCAAACAGATTAATGCTTGCAGTCCCACTAAATTGCTTCCATGTGAAGAAATTGGCGGTTTCACCAGTATCTACGTCGTTAGTTGTACTGGTTTTGTCTCCATTTATCCTGGCATATACGTCGTCTCCGTTACTCCAACCGAAGTCTGCACCTGCTTTAATTGCAGTGGCTTTATACAAGTAAAGCCAAGCACCACCTTCGATGACAGCTCCTTGTTCGGGAGTTAAGTCAGTAAATAATTGTTCTTGCTCGACAACAAAATTACTAGAGGTAGAAATATTTGACATGATTTGTTTCCTTGCTTGTGATTGATTTAATTTGCTAGAAATAGATTCGGGGTTGAATATTTAACTTCTGAGAACCAAAAGTTTGACCCTGGAGTTATTGACGATGCCAAAGTTTTCAGGAGTGCTTTTTAAGCATAGACCGCGTAGGTTACGTCATAAGTAGAGCCACTTCCACTAATGCGTGTTGTTACGTAACCGTTTGTAGGAGTGCTTCCAACAGTAAAACCGCCTAGAGAGTCATCGTCACCAGCCAAACCGCCGTCGGAATCAAACAGATTAATGCTTGCAGTCCCACTAAATTGCTTCCATTTGGAGAAATTGGCGGTTTCACCAGTATCTACGTCGTTAGTTGTACTGGTTTTGTCTCCATTTATCCTGGCATATACGTCGTCTCCGTTACTCCAACCGAAGTCTGCACCTGCTTTAATTGCAGTGGCTTTATACAAGTAAAGCCAAGCACCACCTTCGATGACAGCTCCTTGTTCGGGAGTTAAGTCAGTAAATAATTGTTCTTGCTCGACAACAGAATTGCTAGAGGTAGAAATATTTGACATGATTTGTTTCCTTGCTTGTGATTGATTTAATTTGCTAGAAATAGATTCGGCTTAGGAAAATCAGCAGGAAAGCATTTATTCCTGCCTCAATGCAGAGGTAAGGTATTTAAGTAAGTTTTAATTCACTTCATTAGCACCTTTTTTGTAGTACTTAGTTATGTGAACTTCTCTGCATACCACTCTTTACGATGACTTTTAGTTTTTATGCACTGAGATCAGAAAATTTTTTGAAAAATCTGTAAAATCCTTATGCCACAAGGAATAGGCTCTTTGGTTTTAGCTCCAAAGCTGTATAATTGAAAGCACCTATGATTCAAACAGCGGCGAGTATTCCATGCAACCCCGACAGGGCATTATTGAAATCTTTTCCACTTTTGTACAATTTGATCTAGACCAATTTAGTGGTTGGGTAACTGACCCTAAACTACGACGCAGTATGAAAGTTTGCCTGGAACAGTCGTCAACTGAGGAATCAGATAGGTTTTGGGCGCTTTACTGGTATAAAATTTGGCAAACTCAATCCAGTACTGTGGCACTGACACATATTTCTGCTTATTTACAAGAGGTTTGCTATTGGACTGCAAGAAAATTAGCCCTGAACTTTTCCACGCACTCATCTGTAGCAGACTATTTTCAGATTGCGATCGCTCATCTTGGCAAAATCCTCAAGACTTTCAATCCTCAATACAGTTCGCATTTAAAAAGCTATGCAGAATTAGCTTTTGACAGGATTATCAAGGATGAATTGCGCTTACGTCGGGAAACAGAGATTTGCTCGGACTGGGCTTTATTGCATAAACTGAGCCGTAAAAGACTGGTAAAATCATTACAAAATATAGGCTTTAACACTCAAATCATCGAGAGTTATGTTTTGGCTTGGGAATGCTTTAAGGAACTCTACACAGGTGACGATACAAAAATTCGCTCGCTTACCAAACCAGATGCTGCGAGTTTGGAAGCTATTACTAATCTCTACAATGCAGAACGTTTAAGTCGATTGAGTTCACCCACTCCCGTAGTTAACCAGCAAACCCTAGAAAAGTGGTTGTTATCTTGTGCTAAAGCTGCTCGTACCTTTCTCTATCCTAAGGTTGTTTCCGCAGACACTCCCCTCAAAGAAGAAGAGGATAGTACTTTATTAGATATATTGCCTGCGGTGCAAACATCTTTATTAGCGGAAATCCTTGAGCAGGAAGAAGCTAGGAATATACGAAATCAGCAAGCTCAGTTAAACCAAGTTTTACAGCAAGCAATAACTGCTTTGGATGCTGAGTCACAAAAACTGCTGCAAGTCTACTACGCTCAGAAACTGACTCAAACAGAAATTGCTGCGCAGTTAGAAATCAAACAATACACAGTTTCCCGTCGGCTCACTAGCATTAAAAAATCATTGCTACTGACTCTAACGCAGTGGAGTCAAAACACCTTGCATATTTCCCCTAAATCCGACGTAATAGATGCCATAAACACAAGCTTAGAGGAATGGCTCACATTCCACTACAGCCATGCCACATGGAATGAGTAGACAAGAAAATAAAGGAAAATTTCTTTCCAATTTTGCCTGTCTCCCCCACCTCCCCTAACTCTTCAAACATGGAGCCATTCTAATTTATGTCTAACGCACCTTCCCTATTTACCATTGACTCACAGCAGTTGTACCTGGAAATTCCCCAATCTCCACAGGTGCAAGAACAACTATACTCAACGGCTGGTGCTTGTCAACGTGCGTGGATTAATCAAATTTGTCTGCAAGCATTTTTACCTTGGTTCAAAGAAGAAATTGCCTCCAGCGCGAGAGGCTATCCCAATACTGCAGCGTTGCCGAGTTTTTGGGAAGTTGTTAATGGCACAGCTATTACTTTTGATACATCTCGCCTTGTATTGATTCCCACCCTCGCTATGGATGGGGATGAGTTGCGCGTACCACAGGAATGGGTAGATATTCCAGAGTGGGTTGCTGATTACTACGTTGCAGTACAGGTCAATCCCGATGACGGCTGGATAAAACTTTTTGGCTACACA
This sequence comes from Nostocales cyanobacterium HT-58-2, assembly GCA_002163975.1. Classification (GTDB taxonomy): domain Bacteria; phylum Cyanobacteriota; class Cyanobacteriia; order Cyanobacteriales; family Nostocaceae; genus HT-58-2. The sequence continues at coordinate 3,746,566 of CP019636.1, forward strand.
ACCCACCAAAAGCTGAAAACAAAAGGGGTTTATGATGCTGTTGACCGTACTTACAGCTTGGAGAGTGAAGATTTCATTCAAGATATCAATGTACTGTGGGTGACACGCCAACTAAATTCTTCAGAAGTTTTACGCGCCGAGATTGCACCTCTACCCGCCATTTCCCAAATCCAAGCAGAAAACCTCCTAGAAAGGTTAGGTCATCCCGATGTGAAATTTCCCCGTTTGGCAGTTCCATTTTCACTGTGGGGGGCATTGCTAGCACATAGCGGTTGGCGAAAAAAATTATACGAACTGCGTCAGGGCTTACCCCAGCAGTGGTCAATTCCCCAATGGTTGCAGACAGGAGTAGCGAATTTCGCTCAACAGTGGGGATGGGAAACAAGAGAATTTGTGGTGGTGCCTGCGGGAATGCGGAGTGCAGAATCAGTTCTAGGCTTCTCTCGACAAATAATAGTTGCAGGTCATACATACGAGTTACGTATTTTTCCAAAAGGAGTTTCTGAAGACCATGTTTGGCGCTTTGAATTGCGAAGTACAACTCCTGGTGGTCAAATTCCCGTTGGGTTGAAGTTGCGACTGTTAACGGAAGACTTACAAGCTTTTGAGAATAATGAAGATACAGCAATGACTCCCGTAGATATGTTGTATTTGGAAGTCATTTTGGAACCAGGAGAAGGATTAGTTTGGGAAACAGAACCCGTACCTGAAGACTACGAGCGAGAAATTTTGCGATTTTAAGCACAAAAATAGGATTGCTATAAGAAGTGATTCACAAAGAAAACCTTTTTGTAGGAGGATAGGAAACGCGATGGTGTAACTTTTGCTGCTTAAGGAATTGATATCCAGAGGCTACGCCTAACACATCCTGCGTTTAATTATGTCCGTTTACTGAATATTTACTTTATCTTTGGAGAACTAGCTGTGGGCAAGTTAGTCATCTTAAAATTAGGAGAGGGAACCTTTGAACAAGGGTTTCCCGTGACTCTACAGATTGGTGATGAAAATGTCCGCCCTAGTGTGGAAATCACGGGTGAGCTTCCCCCCAACCCGGAAATTCTCCGCGATTATTACCGTTGGCAATCTCTTTATCGTAATTTAAGGTTACCATCTCGTCCTATCGGTTTACCAAAGCAACTTAACCAACCCTCCAGCCTAGAAGACTGTCAGCAGGTGAGTGAGGAATTTAAAGTACGTTTTAATACTTGGCTTGCTTCTGATTCCTTTCGTCCTATCCGCGAGAAATGGCTGGAAAAACTCGTGCTTGCGGATAATATACGTGTGCTCATACAAACTAAGGACCTACGATTACAAAAACTCCCCTGGCATCTTTGGGATTTGTTGGAACGCTATCCCCGCGCAGAAATAGCCTTGAGTGCTCCCGCCTACGAACAGGTCAACCGAATAGTAACCACATACGATAAAGTAAAAATCTTAGCAATTTTGGGTAACAGTCAAGGAATTGATACCCAAGCAGACAAGGCGCTGCTTAATTTGTTACCCAATGCAGACATCAATTTTTTAGTTGAACCACGATGCCAAGACCTTACTGATCAGCTATGGGAGCAACATTGGCAGATTCTATTTTTCGCCGGACACAGTTCTACTCAGGAAACGAATGAAACAGGAAAAATCTATATCAACCAAACTGAAAGTCTAACAATTGGTCAGTTAAAATATGCCTTGAGAAAGGCAGTAGAACGAGGTTTACAACTGGCAATTTTCAATTCCTGTGATGGCTTGGGATTGGCACGGGAGTTTGCTCCTTTGCATATTCCCCAAATCATTGTTATGCGAGAACCTGTACCTGATCAGGTGGCGCAGCAATTTTTAAAGTATTTTTTGGAAGCCTTCGCGCGGGGAGACTCGTTATATTTAGCCGTAAGGCAAGCAAGAGAAAGGTTACAGGGGCTAGAAAATCAATTTCCATGCGCTACATGGTTGCCTGTCATCTGTCAAAACCCTGCAGAGTTGCCGTTGAATTGGGGGGACTTGTGTAGAAATACAAGTAATATTCCTACATCTTTGGCTAAAACCACCCCTGTTACAAGAATCGCAAATCGGCTTGGCTTCTCATTGCTCCTTCTAACCAGTATGGCAATGACTGGAATATTAACGGGAGTACGGTATTTGGGTGTACTGCAACCATTAGAGCTAAGTGCGTTTGACCAACTGTTACGCTTGCGTCCTCCTGAGAAACCAGACTCACGCTTACTGATTATCACTGTGACTGAAGAAGATGTGCAGGCGCAACAACAGGAAAAACCCCAGGGTTCCTTGTCAGACAAATCACTTGCCCAACTGTTAGAAAAATTAGAGACATATCAACCACAAGTTATTGGTTTGGATATATACCGAGATTATCCAGTCGGTAAGGATTATCCAGCATTGGCAGAACGGATACGAAAAAGCGATCGCTTTGTGGCGGTGTGTCAAGTCAGCGATTCCCAAGCAGAAAAACCAGGTGTGAAACCACCACCAGAAGTTTCTCCAGAGGGTCTAGGTTTTAGCGATATTGCCATAGATTCAGATAATGTCGTTCGTCGCCATCTGTTAGCATTAACTCCCCCACCCTCATCTGCTTGTACTGCTTCCTATGCCCTGAGTGTTCAACTTGTGCTGCGTTACCTGTATGCGAAGGGAATTCAGTTGCAATTTACCCCTGATGGTGCTTGGCAATTAGGGAAGCTGACATTTAAATCGGTAGAAGCTCATACCGGAGGTTATCAAGGAGTTGACGCTTTTGGACACCAAATTTTGTTAAATTATCGTTCCTCTCCTTCCCCAGAAGCGATCGCACCACGCATTACCTTAGGACAAGTGCTAGCGGGTCAGCTAAACACCAATGCAGTCAAAGACAAAATAGTTATTATTGGCACAACAGCAGAAAGTTTTCGTGATTACTGGTTAACTCCCTACATTACTCCCCAAGGGAAATTACAGACAATACCAGGAGTATTTTTACAAGCCCAGATGGTTAGTCAACTACTCAGTGCTGCTTTGGATGGACGACCTTTGTTGTGGACTTGGTCACTTTGGGGTGAAGTGATTTGGATTTGGTGCTGGTCTTTTTTAGGCGGTTTGCTTGCTGCTTATCTGCACCGATTCACTTACTTAAGCTTGGCAGCTGGGATAGCTATTACTAGTTTATACGGTACTTGTTTTGTATTATTTGTTGTATCGAGTTGTTGGGTTCCCCTTATTCCTGCTGTGTTGGCTTTAGGAGGTAATAGTTCATTAACCGCAGCTTTCTTAAATATAAAATTCAAAATTCATAACAACACCAGGGGCGAAAAATGAATGTAACAGATAGATTTTGAAAAGTATTGCTGCATAAGGCTTGTATAATCTCAAATCTATAATCCAAAATTCTTTAACTTCTAATTCTCTATGAAAAGCTATTGGCAAAAAATACAATTAATCACTGCATTCGGGATGGCTTTGTTAGGAATTTTCACCTATGCTCCAATAATTGGCATGACACCAGTTTCCGCCATTCCTGTTGCATTTACGCCTCCTCCACCTCCTCCAGACAGGGGAGCAGCAGGCGATCGCGGAGGAGCTGCAAGTCGTGGTTGTGGCGTTGGTAATCAGTCTGTTGTTGCACTTATACCTATATACGAACAGACACTCAAGCAAGGAGAAACAGAAGCAGTTTCTGTGACTAAAGTTTGGGGTTTGACCACTCAAGAACATCCAACTTTTTGGTTTTTTGTCCCTTATAAAAAATCTACAATTCATTCCATTGAGTTTGTGCTCAAAGATGAGTCAAGTAAACCAAGTCAAACTCTTTACCGAACACCAGTGACAATACCAGAAGTACCAGGAATTATTAGTATTCGCTTAAGCGCAACGACCCCCCCATTGCAAGTAGACAAAATGTATCACTGGTTTCTCAAGATGAAACTCATTTGCAATCCACAACAACCTGCAGAAGGGGAGTCTGTGGAAGGATGGGTGCAACGGGTTAATCCAAATCCTAAATTAGCAGATAGCCTGAAACAGGCAACTTCTCAGCAACGAGTAGGGCTTTATGCTGAGAATGGTATTTGGTACGATGCTTTGACGAGTTTGGCTCAATTACGTCTTGCTAAACCTCAAGATCCAACTCTGGCAGAGGAGTGGATGAATTTGCTGAAGTCAGTAAATCTGGAGCATTTAGCCAAACAACCTCTTCTTAAATGTTGTCAAGCTAACCCTCTTTGATCTAATATTTTGGGTCACATTTGGACTTAATTTTTGTCTAAGTCCCGTTAGGATTGATTGGGACTATTACTGACATCAAAGTTGAGCCTGTACTATGCCTAAAGATACAAGCTTTTGATCAGTGGTTTATGGGAATGTCATTTGGGTAGAAAAATCATTATCTTCATCATCAGGGATTATGCCGCAATACTTCGGACAACTGCACACAATTGAGCAAACTTGGTCAACCCTTGGAGCAGTACAAGCAATACAGCAGGATGAGCGTCATATCCTCTTCAACTGCGGTGTTCCCTGTCTGAGCATTGGTGTGCTAGCACCTAACTTAATTCGGGTACGGATGACTCCAAAGAGCGAATTTTTACCTCGTCGGTCATGGGCGGTGGCGCAGGCGGATGAAGAATGGTCTACTATACCATTTGAGGTGCGAGAAACAGCAGATGCTGTAGAAATTCAGACAGAACAGCTTCGCATCCTTGTTAACCGCAATCCCTGTCGTATCCAATGCTTCGATAAATCTGGACAACCCTTTGCTCAAGATGCAGATCCAGCGATGGGTTGGCGGACTGGTGCTGTTGCTGGGTGGAAACAAATTGAAGCCGACGAACATTTCTATGGCTTTGGTGAACCCACTGGTTTGCTTGATCAGATCTCCAAAGTGAGAACTAACTGGACAACAGATGCAGTAGATTTCGGCATCCTCACAGACAATATGTATCAAGCGATTCCGTTTTTTATCGCTTTGCGTCCAAAAGTGGGGTACGGGATCTTCTTCAATACCACTTTTTGGAGCCAGTTCGATCTTGGTGCAAAGCAACCTGGTGTTTGGCGCATGGAGACACGAGGAGAAGAACTAGATTATTACATTATTTATGGTCCTGAACCCGCAAAAATTATCGATACCTACACCCAGCTAACCGGACGGATGCCAATGCCGCCCCGATGGTCGCTAGGATACCAGCAGTGTCGCTGGAGTTACCTGTCACAAGATGTAGTACGCAAATTGGCTTGGGAATTTCGTCAGCGCCGCATTCCCTGCGATGCTATTTATCTGGATATTGACTATATGAACGGGTATCGGATTTTTACCTGGAGTCCCAAGCGCTTCGCTAATCCCAAAGAATTGATCCAAGACCTCAAACAGGATGGCTTCAAGGTCGTGCCAATTTCTGAGCCTGGGGTCAAGTACGATCCTGAAGCAGATTATCAAACCTTCGACGAGGGAGTCAAAAACGACTATTTTATCCGCAAAAGTAACGGTCAATTGTTTCATGGCTACGCTTGGCCAGAGAAAGCAGTTTTTCCCGACTTTATGCGCCCTGAAGTCAGAGATTGGTGGGGAAATTTGCAAAAAAACCTAACCGATGTTGGTGTTGCTGGTATCTGGAACGATATGAATGAACCTGCACTTGATGACCGACCATTCGGCGACCCCGGCAACAAGATTTCGTTTCCTCTCGACGCCCCCCAGGGACCTGCTGATGACAAAACAAACCATGCGGAAACTCATAACATTTACGGGTTGATGATGGCACAAGCATCTTATCAAGGGGTAGAAAAGTCACGCCCAACAGAGCGTTGTTTCTTCTTGACTCGTGCTGGTTTCGCTGGTATTCAACGCTGGTCAGCTGTGTGGACGGGTGATAATCAATCTCTGTGGGAACACTTGGAAATGTCCATACCGATGCTCTGTAACTTGGGTCTATCAGGCATCGCCTTTGTAGGTGCAGATATTGGGGGGTTTGCAGGTAATGCAACGGCTGAACTATTTGCTCGTTGGATGCAATTAGGAATACTTTACCCTTTGATGCGGGGACACTCGGCACTCACAACAGTACAACATGAGCCTTGGGCATTTGGTGACAAGGTCGAGAAAATTTGCCGCGAGTACATCGAACTTCGTTACCAATTACTACCCTACATTTACAGTCTAGTCTGGGAAGCTGCAACCACTGGCGCACCAATTCTGCGTCCCCTGCTCTATCATTTTCCCCATGACCCGAAGACCTTCACCCTTGCTGATCAGCTCATGCTTGGTCCTTCATTACTAGCAGCACCAATTTATCGTCCTGGCATTGAACACCGTGCCGTGTACTTGCCAGAAGGTCGTTGGTACGACTGGTGGAGTGGCGAGGCAATTGATGGTTCAACCCCCATTCTCGCACACGCACCCCTAGAGCGAATGCCGTTATATGTCCGTGCTGGCTCGATAATTCCCATGGCACCAGTCATGCAATACGTAGATGAATGTCCTTTAGACCAACTGAGGCTGAGGGTTTGGATGGGTACAGGTGAGTTTACTTTTTATGAAGATGACGGTCATTCCTTAGACTACAAAACTGGAGCTTTTTGCACAACAACTTACCGCGTTTCTTCACAAGACCAACAAATCATTGTTGAAATTGGCGCACGAGAAGGTAACTTTTCACCTGCGGCGCGTGAAACCATTGTAGAATTGGTTGGCGTTGGTGAAGAGCGCTTTGTTGATGATGGTACAGCACGTCAGTTCACGTTTTCAACTGACGGGGTGACAAGTACCCCAAAAGGTGTGCTGGGTCAACAGGAGACCAAATGATGGTAAAAAAAAGATAGCTCAAGTGCAATTTGATGTCGCACATGGAGAAAGTCGCATTTGATGACTATAAAAATATTTAGATTCTTGAAAATTGGTCGTTTCTGCAAGCCACAGGCAGTAATTTGGAAGCTAATTGCAGCTAATTAGCTTTACAAAACCTGGGAAGTCTCAAATGTTATACAAACAATTTATTTGTTGGTGCCAACATTGGTGCCAACAATGGTTACGTTCTATCGTGGTAAGTATTGCTCCCAAAGTCCTGGTAACGATTTGTCTAACGGCTGGCGTGTTAGGCATCTTGGGAAGCAATGCTCCTATGAGTCATGCTCAAGTTGTTTCTCCAACTTCTGTTGTCCTCAATACTCAAGTGGTCAGCATTAACAGGCACATCCAAAATCACCACACAGCATTAAAAGCAACAGTACCAAATGTCACTGTGTATCGCAGTCCCGACTGTCGCTGTTGTGGTGGGTGGATTAACCATTTAAAGGCACATGGTTTTGAAATCAAAGACTTTCCCACACCTGACATCGAAGCAGTAAAACAAAAGTACAACGTACCGGATAACTTGGCATCTTGCCATACAGCAATTATTGATGGATATGTTGTGGAAGGACACGTGCCAGCACTAGATGTTAAACGACTGCTTCAAGAAAAGCCACATTGGGTTGGTTTATCTGTTCCCCAAATGCCTGTGGGCACTCCTGGGATGGAGATGGGCAATCAAAAAGACCCATTTACTGTGTTTTCCTTTGATAACAAAAGCACAGTTGGGGTATTTAATAGGTACCCGTCCTCTTGATATCTGAGCAATACTTCTCGGTTAAAGGAGAAAGAGAAAAAGGGTGCATATTTGAATTTACCTCCAGAAGCCGTGGGCTTTCTGCTTTAATTGCTGTAAGTTTTACCGATGCGATCGCGATACACCAGCTCAGTGGCGACAACGTCTTGATCTTAAAAATTGTTCAACTCAACCTCAAAGGTTTGTCCTCCAATCATCACCTTGTCGCCCAATACTAATTTCCGTCCTCGTCGGGTTTCAATTGCACCATTAACTTTGACATCACCTCCTTGAATGAGAAGCTTAGCTTGTCCACCAGTGGGTGCTACACCCACTAATTTCAAAAACTGGTCGAGTTTAATCGTGTTGCCACTTGTCTCCATAACTTTTGTTGCACGAAAACTTAATTGTATGCTTGCTAGCCTGAGCCATACATCCCTAGCTGGTGTAGGAATAGGAACACCTACTGACTTTTTTTTCAACAGTCTTTTCAAAAGCTTACAACGGCTTATATAGTGATACTAAGTTGCGTTTAAACACAAGATAAAAAGTATACCAAACCTAAAAGACACAGAGAAAGAGTAAAAAGAGAAAAAAATCTCTGTTTAATTGTGAGTCATTGAGCAAAGAATCCCACGGCTTTTGACGGGGATGAGCACAAAGTGCAATCTTCACGTAGCCATGGAAGTCTCAAAAAAATAATACAAAAAGGATGATGGGACTGTGATCCTCGATTTTGGGCGTGAAATTTGTGGTAATTTTGATGCAGCCGTAGCCCGGGAATGGTTAGTCACTAATGGTACTGGTAGCTATGCATCTGGCACTGTAGCAGGCGTGTTAACACGTCGGTATCACGGCTTGCTGGTTGCAGCGCTAAAACCCCCTTTGGGGCGATCGCTACTATTAACTAAGTTGGATGAAACGGCTTTGTATGGCAATCTTGCCTATGCGCTTTATACCAACCACTGGGCAAGTGGAACAGTCGAGCCCCACGGATATAGATATCTTGAGCGTTTTTATCTTGAGGACACAATTCCAGTATGGCGTTTTGCCTGTGCAGATGCTCTGTTGGAGAAACGAGTTTGGATGCAACCAGGAGCCAATACAACCTACATCCGCTACGACTTGTACCGGGCAACTCAACCATTGACGCTCACGGTGAAAGCACTCGTGAACTATCGCGATTACCACGGTGATACTCATGCAGAGAATTGGCAGATGGCGATTGCACCGATTGAGCATGGACTTTGTGTCACTGCGTTTTCTGGTGCTGTACCTCTGTATCTGTTGATAGATCACGGTGAGGCAGAACCAGCACACGAGTGGTACTCTGACTTTGAGTTAGCAGTTGAGCGTTTCCGGGGGTTGAGCGATCGCGAGGATCACCTCCATGCTGGAACATTCCATGTCACTCTCCAGCCAGGACAATCCTTCACAGTCGTTGCTAGCACTGAGAGCAATCCAGGATTAGATAGTACCGCAGCCCTCAACAAGCGTCGTCACCATGAGCAGGAGCTAATTAACCTTTGGCAAAATACGCGTCCGGTGAATTCCAGTCAAGCACCCCAGTGGATAGAACACCTGGTTCTAGCAGCAGATCAATTCATCGTGAACCGCCCACTTTCTGATACGCCCAATGGCAAGAGCATCATCGCAGGTTACCCTTGGTTTGGTGATTGGGGAAGGGACACGATGATTAGCTTACCGGGTTTAACCCTTTCAACAGGTCGTCCAGAGATAGCGCGTCCAATTCTGCAAACCTTTGCTCGGTTTGTAGACCAAGGGATGCTGCCCAATCGCTTTCCTGATGCAGGGGAACAACCAGAATACAACACTGTAGATGGCACTTTGTGGTATTTCGAGGCAATTCGAGCATACTATGCGGCAACAAAAGATGATGATTTGCTCAGCGAACTTTTCCCTGTGCTCGCAGACATTGTGGATTGGCATATTCGTGGCACACGTTACAACATTCACTTAGACCCTGAAGACGGTTTGTTGTATGCAGGTGAAGCAGGTGTACAACTGACTTGGATGGATGCCAAAGTTGATGATTGGGTTATCACACCTCGCATTGGCAAACCTATAGAAGTCAATGCTCTGTGGTACAACGCTCTGCAAACAATGGCAAAGTTTGCTCATCAACTGGGTAAACCTCATCAAGAGTACGAAGCAATGGCACAGCAAGTACTCACAAGATTCTCGCGGTTTTGGAACGACAACTTGGGCTATTGCTACGACGTACTAGATAGTCCTGATGGTGATGACGATTCGTTGCGACCAAACCAAATTTTTGCTGTGTCACTGCCCACTGTAGAGTCAAATGGCTATCCGTTTTTACTGACACCTGCGCAACAGCAGGGAGTGGTGAATGCATGTTCGCGTCTGTTGTTAACTTCCTATGGATTGCGCTCTCTTACTCCGACTCACCCCCAGTACCAGGGTCATTACGGTGGCAATTCTCTCCAGCGAGATAGTGCTTATCATCAAGGACCTGTGTGGGCATGGCTGCTTGGTCCTTTTGTTCTCGCTCACTTGCGTGTTTTCAAAAACCCTGCTCTAGCTCGCAGTTTCCTAGAACCAATCGCAAACCATCTTCACTCTCACGGCTTAGGTAGCATCAGTGAAATTTTTGAGGGCGATGCACCAATAACTCCTCGTGGTTGCATTGCTCAGGCTTGGTCTGTGGCAGAGGTGTTGAGGGCTTGGGTAGCAGTGGAACATTTTTGAGTATTTTAACTGATTGACAAGAAATCCCGTCAATCTTGTCCTAATTCACCGCAGTATCATAACCTCCAGAACCTCCTCAAGACAAAAATGTCAGCCGGAATGCTTTGCAAACACACACTTGATGCAGGGTTTGGTCAGTTCCTTAATATCTTGAATCATGTCTGTTTTAAGCGAGGTGCCTACTTCGCCAAGGTGGATGCTAATGGAACTAGTCAAACTTGTCCAAGATGTCAAACACATACAGGCAAAAAAGAGCTCTCTGAGCGCGTGCACAAGTGTCCTGAGTGTGGGTATGAAACCAATCGAGATGTAGCAGCCGCGCAAGTTGTGCGGCAACGTGGTTATACAGCGGTGGGGCACATCGCAGTGAATTTTGGGGAGGGCTAGCTACATGGGTAGTCCCAATGAACCAAGAATCCCCGCGCCTTTAGGCGCGGGGAGTTGTCAAGCATCAATTATGCTTATCTTTTATTGCTGATGTACCAGCAACAGCGTTTATTTGTGTCTATCTGTTCAGTATGAGTCTCAATTTCTGCCATAAAAGCAGTAGTGTAGGACAATTTTCCTGTTTGGACAATAAGTGAGAAGATAAGTGAAATCTAAATTAAAAGTATAGAAAAACTAACTTCGTCCTTAACGTATCAATATTCCCTGGTCAATAACTTTGTGAAGGTAAAAACTTAATCTTAGCTAAAAAATTTTCTTTGTAAATATTTTCTGTCTCTCAAAAAACAATGTGTACAACACTTATTTGGTAAACCTTTCTTTTTGAAAGATTTTACACAAAATATACGAAATGAACCAACTTGTGTAAGCTGGTCCTTTTATCTATGCGTTATTTATGCGGCTAAAAAGAAGGTAGCAATGTTAACAAGAAGGCAATTGATCATGGCAACTGCGGGGGCAGGAGCAGCATTTGTCGGTTCTGCAATGTTTAAGGCAAATAGAACTAATGCAAACTCCCCACTACTAACGAAATTTACCGAGCCTCTGCCTACCCCGTTCGCAGGTCCGCCACCCACCACCCTGACGATTACAAAGAGTTCATACTCATTCCACAGTAATCTAGGAGCAGGAACCACTTTGGGCTACGGCGGTCTTCCATTTCTCGGTCCTACCATCGAGGCTACGAGGGGCGAGTCGGTTAGCATCAACGTGGTCAATAACATCGTTGGAGAACATCCGTTGCTAGGGGCAATTGACACCCACTTGCACGGTGTACTGGAGTCTGACAAGACTAGTCCGCGAGTAGCAGTGCACTTACATGGTAGTAACGCTGAAGAACAAAGCGACGGTTACCCATCGGACACGTTTGTGCCAGGGCAATCTCGAGTTTACAACTTTAACAACAATCAAGAAGCAGCAACGCTATGGTACCACGACCATGCGCTGGGAATCACTGGCTTAAATGTGTTAGCTGGGCTCGCTGGGTTTTACCTACTTAGGGATGTAGATGATCCTGTAGGTGGCAATGGGCCACTTGGGCTCCCGGCTGGAGCCCCCTATGAAGTGCCTTTGGTGCTGCAAGATCGTGATCTTAACGCTGATGGCTCGGTGTCCCACCCCAACCAGCCGCCATGGGTCATAGAGTATGTTGCTGGCATTGCTACTGTTAATGGCAAGGTGTGGCCAAACCTCAATGTAGATCGTACCCTATATCGATTCCGCATCGTCAACGGTTCAAGCGCCCGATTCTACAACCTCAAGCTCTCATCCAAGCAGCCAATTATTCAAATCGGTACTGATCAGGGGATGCTCAACGCTCCGGTGTATTTGTCTAGTCTTTTGCTCGCTCCCGGCGAGCGGGCAGATGTGCTGATTGACTTCTCCAACAGCCTGCCGGGAGACAAGATCGTCTTGGAAAATAACGCTATTTCACCGTATCCATATGGGAGAGCTAACTCACTTTTAAATAATCCCCTACTGTCCGAAATGATGCAGTTCACAGTGAACGCGGGTGCTGCTACCCCCAAGCCAGTTCCGCAAATCTTGCGACTGCATAAACCACTTATAAAGCCGATTGCTGTTGAGCCGATGCGGCAACGATTTTTGACATTGGTGGAACTTGCTCCAGTCCCAATGGAGTCGCCAGTTGTATTGCTGCTGAACTATGTCTACTGGGATGAGGCGCTCCAAAACCGGGATCTTATGGAGCGCCCGAAGGTGGACACTGTGGAGCAATGGAATATCATTAACCTTCAACCAGTCGCCCACCCAATGCACTTGCATTTGGTCCCATTCCAGATTCTCAACCGACAAAAGATCAATGGAACCCAGTATTTGAAGGCATACTTTGCCACCGGTCCTCGCACGGTTATCACACATCATGCAGTGGGTGGCTCAACAGTGCCTGGTGGGTATCCACCTCCTGATCCCACTCCCTTTGCGATCGGTCCAGCAACACCGCCTGCACCAAACGAGTCTGGATGGAAGGATACAGTAGTACTTAACCCGTATGAGGTTATCCGCCTCATAGTCCCTTTTGGTGCTCAAGCCGCAGAAAATCTGCCTTTTGGCAACTCGTTCACTGGAACCTACGTATGGCACTGCCACATGCTTGGACATGAGGATAATGAGATGATGTTGCCCTTTGAGGTAGTGTTGTAGTTCCTACCAAAAGCAGGTCAGAGCCACAAAAATCATTAAATATTTGGTGTTCCATCGTTGCAGAATGAATTACGGAAAAAGGGAGGGGCACCACTCCATTATTCAGGTAATGTGATTCAAAAACTGGCGTTAGCAGAGCGGGATGTTAGGGCTTCGCATTGACAAAAATGTAGTTTTTCTTACTGCATTTACCAGAATCTTTACAGATGTGACTAGATGCACAGTAGGAACAATTTATCTCTGTATTTTGCAACGCCAAATATTTAGTTTTCAAGGTAATTATTATGACAACAGTTTCTGCTCAAGCTTTTAGTATTGATGGTTCAATTTCTCTCAGTTTCGCTACAGATCAACTTGCTTCGATAGTTACTGAGAGTGAACCTAATAACTCTTTTGCTACTAGACAATTTCTACCATTTGGTACAAGTACTGTAGATGGAGAACTGAGCAGTGGTGACCTTGACTTTTTAACCTTCTCAGGTCTTGCTCCTGGAAGTTTATTTACCGTACAGGTCAATTCACAGTCATTTGATCCACTTCTGGGATGGCTTGATGATTCTGGTAATATTCAGGCGATAAATGATGATCAATCTGATAATAATGTTTTACCTACACTAACTGGAATTATACCAGAGAGTGGAAGTTTAAACTTGGCAGTGTCTGTCACCAGGGATATTGAGCTTACAGGTGAGCACTTTCAATCTGGTGCCTATACACTGTCATTAGAGGAATTTCTTCTTCCCACACCCTCTATTAATTCGACGTTCATCAACGGTGACTTTGAAACTGGCGATTGGACTGGATGGACAACACTAGGCTCTACCAGTCTTGAGACGGCAGTGTTTGGTAGTGGTCCAACCAAGGGAACTTTTCAATCTTTATTGTCAACTGGTGGTGCCAAATTTGATGACTCAATTCTAGAAAAATTCCTGGGGTTAAATGCTGAGAGCCTAAATAATCTTGGCAAGGGAAATGCGACTGGAGGCTCCGCTATTCAACAAACATTTACAGCCAAAGCTGGAGACATTTTGACTTTCGATTGGAACTTGCTCACAAATGAGGTATTACCACCAGTCAGCTATCCTGATTTCGCCTTTGTTTCGATCAATTCCCAGTCAGATGACTCAATCAGTTTCCTGTCAGAACTAGCTGATGCGAGTACTGCAACATCGACCATTTCCTCAACACAGTTTTTCGGAGAGACTAACTTTCACACTTTTTCCTTCACGATACCGACTACGGGAATATACACTTTGGGAGTTGGAGTGACAGATGTAGGGGATACTACTATCAATTCTGGATTATTGGTTGATAATATTACACTCAATTCTGTAGATGTATTGCCATTTGGTACTGAAGCAAACACATATTATTTTTGAGATATTCACGGGACTTGGCTTTTAGCCGTGAAGAATAATTTAATATGCCGCAAACCTATATAGATAGACGTTTCCAACGAAGTGGCATTTTGAACCACTTATCTCGGCTCAATTCCTATTTTCCAAAACCTACGCAGTATTGTGAGCCTCATTTGTCTTCCTGATATTGGAGGGAGTTGAAGGTTTTCTGCTTTTTTCTTGAAGATTGTATCTGTTTTAGCCTCTGTGCCGAACTAAGACTCCACACACCAAAAGCGAAAACTCCTATAGTGAAAGATGGTTCAGGGATAGAGTTAATATGACGAAACTGGATTGGCGTGGCGACAAGCAAATTACCTTTAGCATCAAAAATTTGATCGAATGCATCCACGCCGTTTTCAAATATAGCTACGTTGGAGGCGCGAAATTGCCAGTTGGGAGAAACAGCGATCAGCAAGAACGAGCAAGTGTGAATTGGCGCTTTCAAACCACGGATGCGTTCAGAAAGATGGAGCGCTTATACCCAACTGTCTGACAAGCGCAAAGTTGCTTTGGTGGACTACTAGCTTTCATCTTTTATTTAGCTCCCTAGAAGGAAGACAACATCTTCCCCTTTACTAGGATTTCTACATACCCTTCTGTTCCATGCACGCGAATTCGTTGCCCATCTTTTATCAGTTTGGTAGCATTATCCACTCCGACAACTGCGCTTATGCCATATTCACGTGCGATAACTGCTCCATGGGTCATCAGTCCACCAACTTCGGTGACTAGGCCTTTTATGGATACAAACAATGGTGTCCAGCTAGGGTCAGTAAAGGAGGTGACTAATATATCTCCATCTTGGAGATCAGCATCTTCCATGTTTAAGATGACACGTGCCCGTCCTTCTATAACTCCGGAAGAAACAGGTAGACCTACAATCACTCCGGCTGGTAGATTTTCTCGTTTGTACTTACCTGCAATGATTTCACCGTCAGACGTGATAACACGTGGCGGAGTTAGTTTTTCATAGATTTTGTACTCGTTTTTTCGATTGCTAATGATCGGATAATCCAATTTATTGGTGCGTACGACCTCGCGAAGTTCTTCAAAAGTGAGATAGTATATATCTTCTTTTTCATGAATAACCTTGGCTTGTACGAGGCCTTCGGCTTCCTTCAGTAAAGCCTGCTTATAAACGAAGTAGCGATTGACTATGCCGTATTTTGGATATTCACGATAACCGATGAAATTCCGGATCAGGTCGATCATTCGTTTTGCTTCCTTGGCTTTTTGTTCACCATCCGGTAATTGCTTCAGTCGGTCCAATAACTCTTGTTCTTTTTTCAAAGCTTCCTGTCGCCCTTGCTCAAATTTCCGATTGCTGGCATTCGGCTCAAAGTTTTTGATGTTACTGAGAATCAAAGGGACAAGTGTAGTTGGTTTTTCGCTCCAACGAGTTCTCGTAATATCAATCTCTCCGACACATCGCATTCCGTATTTGCTGAGATAATTATTGATAGCGTCTAGGGCTTCCTGTCCACCATTAAACTGAACCAGTTCCTCCAAAAAGTTATCGTCTTTTACCTGTTGTAAATACTCAATTACTTCCGGATAAGGACGAATCACATCTGCGACATCCAATAGCTCCAGGCCCATGGACGAAGTAATATTGTTTGGTACAGATTGAGAAAGCGTATCTGCTACGTTTTTTTCACCTAACCACTCCTTCATTTTTTCATTGATCCATGATGAAGCATTCATAGCAGTGATAATCACACCCAAATTTCGTGGATCAAATAAAACCTTTTTTAATTGCCCTATATCTTCCAGGATAAAATCAAATAGATCTGATCCTGATTTGGATTGAATGTTTTGCTTTAACTCTTCTATCGATGTTTGACTGTTCTTAATTAAATCACAAACGATTGTTGGATCGTTTTCGATTTGTGCTTGAAAATCTGCAGGCGATATACCTTTATTGCTTTTACCGGGACTCAGTTCTTCTTTATCATCTGGCGACGATTTTATAAAATCTCCTCGCTCTACGATGGTCATGAGAGCATCTTTTATGAGCGGATCGGATTGTCCCAGGGTATCTATTACCTTTTTTCTGCTGACAGGCGAAGCCAGCATATGTGTAACATCAACAAACAACCTTCCACCAGCGTTATACATGGGTCGGGCAGCTGTCAACTGCCATAAAGACAATCCCAATGGTTTCATGGGATCGGTCATCATCTGTTGATGACCGACAGATACATAAACGTGATTTTCCTGATCATTCGCTTCAGGAATGGGGTATGAAGTAGTGATTGGTCGACTCTGGACAATATAAAATGTATCATCAGCCAAACACCATTCGATGTCCTGGGGATAGCCGAAATGTTCTTCGATCTTTCTGCCCATGTGCTCAAGCTGTAAAATCTGCTCATCCGTCAGCGCTTGCTTGTTCTGCCGCTCAGGCTCAATCTCCTGTTCTTTCGTACCGCCATCTTTTAAGGCATAAATAGCCAGTTTCTTGGTGGATATCTTCTTATCGATAACCTTGCCGTTGCACACTTTATAGATATCAGCATTCACCAGGCCGGAGACTAGGGCCTCACCAAGTCCGAAGCTGGCATCAATGGATAACACCTTCCTATTAGAAGTGACGGGATCGGCAGTAAACAAAATTCCTGCCGCCTGCGGGAAGACCATCTTCTGAACAACCACAGACAGGTAGACTTTACGGTGGTCGAAGCCGTTTTGAAGGCGGTAAGTTACTGCCCTCTCGGTAAATAGCGATGCCCAGCACTTGCTGATACGCTTTAGGATTGCCTTCTTTCCGATAATGTTCAGATACGTATCTTGCTGGCCTGCAAAGGAGGCCGTCGGCAAATCCTCTGCAGTTGCGCTGGATCGTACTGCATAGGCATTTTTTTCTCCCAGCCTGGAGAGAAGGCGGGTGATCTCTTCATTAATGTCTTCAGGGATGGCTATCCCTTCGATGAAAGAGCGAATCTCACCGCTAAGTTCACCGATTTTATCCCGGTCTTCCACCTTTAGAAGCGATAAGCGATCGAGTAATTTATTAATCGATGACGTTTCCCCAATGATTCTTTTAAAAGCTTCAGTAGAAATACAAAAGCCATCTGGTACGCGTATTCCTTCAATTCTAGAAAGTTCCCCCAGGTTCGCGCCTTTACCCCCAACAACCATGATTTTTGTTTTGTCAATGTCCTGAAAACCAAGCACATAGGAACTCATATATTTACCTCCTTTGGTAATTCCTTCTTTGATAATTTTGATGACATCCTTCGGGCTAAAACGATTTACCGGAGTATTGTACTAGTAGTCCACCAAAGCAACTTTGCGCTTGTCAGACAGTTGGGTATAAGCGCTCCATCTTTCTTGGCGCATCCGTGGTTTGAAAGCGCCAATTCACACTTGCTCGTTCTTGCCGATCGCTGTTTCTCCCAACTGGCAATTTCGCGCCTCCAAAGTTGAGCGCTCACCAATCCGTCTCTCTAAACACGGAACTCAGAGAGATATTGCTCCAAAACGATGAACTGAGCCAAGTTGAGACTGTAGTAAATCCAGCGTCCTTCCTGACGAGAGTAAACTAAACCCGCTTCCTTGAGGGTTTTGAGGTGGAAAGACAATTTTGACTGGGTTATCCCCAAAGTATTGCTCAAGTCACACACACATCTCTTGCTTCTGTAGCAGTTCCAAGACCTTAACACGTAAGGGATCAGAAAGGGCATGAAAGCCATGAACGATAGTATCAGGAGTGAGTGTATAGATAAAAGCCATCAAGATTTCTTGAATTATCTATTCATATTAACTATATTAGATTTAATTTCGATTGATTTCATTTCGGATGTAAGGTAACAGTCTTAACTATAGTTAGTCTGAACCGAGCAATTATCATCAGAATTATTGAAAAACATATAATCGACAGGCGTTCAGAGCCGCATTATTGAAGTCCCGTCCTTTAAGACGAGCGTTGTGGGCGGGGTTTAAATCCTTATCCAAAAACTACTCCGTTCCCCTTCGGGTGACGCTCCTGACGTCGCTACCGCTGCGCTAACGCAGTCGCCTGCGGAGGGAAACCCTCCTGCAGCGCTGTCTCACCTGTTCTCTGTTCCCTATTGCCTTTTAAAATACCATAACCAATTTCACATCACTTAAAGGATACTGGCGTAATTTTCCAAGATTAAACTTACAAAGGGATTGCTTGGTTATTTGGACTGGGAATTTTGCTCCACTGAGTTTAGCACCAAAGAAGACCGCTCGACTTCAGTCAATACTGTATGATAAACATGAGAAGATAATTCAAGAAAACTTGATGGGTTTTCTCCTCACTCTCTCTTTCACAAGAGTTACTGGCTTTTATGCTCTTTCTGAGCCATTGTGGCTTCAGGTTTTGGAACTGCCACTCAAGCAAGAGATGTGTGTGACTTGAGCAATACTTTAGGGGTTACTCAATCGAAACTGTCTTTTCACCTGAAAACTCTGAAAGAAGCTGGCTTAGTCCGCCTACGTCAAAAAGTACGCTGGATTTACAACAGCCTTGATTTGGCTCAATTTGCCGTCCTAGAGCAATATTTAGTGGAATAAGTGATGACAACCAAAACTATCTCTAAACAACTTTCTTTTCTTGACCGCTTCTTAACCCTATGGATTTTTCTGGCAATGACCGTGGGAGTCGGCTTAGGCTATTTTCTTCCTGGAGTCGAAGCGTTTATCAATCAGTTTCAGGTGGGGACGACTAATATACCAATTGCTATCGGGTTAATTCTGATGATGTATCCGCCTCTAGCCAAGGTGCGATACGAGGAGTTAGGAGATGTATTTCGCAACGGGAAAATTCTTGGTCTATCGTTACTTCAAAATTGGATCATCGGACCCGTATTAATGTTTGCCCTAGCAATTCTCTTTCTACGTGGTTATCCTGAATACATGACGGGCTTGATTCTAATTGGACTAGCCCGCTGTATTGCAATGGTCGTCGTGTGGAGTGACCTGGCACGCGGCAACACGGAGTACACTGCTGGATTAGTTGCTTTCAACAGCATCTTTCAAGTCATCTTCTACAGTCCTTATGCGTGGTTCTTTATTAGCGTGCTGCCTCAGCTGTTTGGGTTACAAGGTAGTGTTATTAACGTGAGCATTGCCGAGATTGCTCAAAGTGTATTCATCTATTTGGGTATTCCCTTTTTAGCAGGATATTTCACTCGTTACTTTCTAGTGAAGGTGAAAAGCAAGCACTGGTATCATGAGGAATTTATTCCCAAAATTAGCCCTATCACGCTGATTGCTCTACTATTTACAATCCTTGTCATGTTCAGCTTGAAAGGGAATTTGATTGTTCAAATTCCCTTCGATGTGGTGAAGATTGCAATCCCGTTAATCGTCTACTTCATCATGATGTTTTTCATTAGCTTTTATATGGCGTGGCGAATCAAGACTGACTATTCCAGAGCCGCAAGTGTAGCGTTTACAGCAGCAGGAAATAATTTTGAGTTGGCGATCGCGGTGGCAATTGCAGTGTTCGGCATTAATTCGGGTGCAGCTTTTGCAGCGGTCGTTGGTCCCCTAGTGGAAGTGCCTGTGCTAATTAGTTTGGTAAATGTTGCCTTCTGGTTTCAGAAACGTTATTTTGCAGCACCTGAATCGAGAACTTTATAAATTTAGTGACATTAAACAGGGGAATGAAATTATGAAACGTGTGATGTTTGTCTGCAAAAAGAATTCTGCTCGCTCCCAAATGGCGGAAGGCTTTGCCAAAACCCTCGGTAAGGGAAAAATTGAAGTCATTAGCTCTGGCTTAGAAGCTAGTCAGGTTAGACCAGAGGCGATCGCTGCGATGAAAGAAGTTGGTATTGACATTAACGATCAACACTCTAAACCCCTTAGCGACTTCAAAGCGGAAGACTTTGATGTGGTGATTTCTCTGTGTGGCTGTGGGGTGAATTTGCCACCGGAGTGGGTTGTGCGGGAAGTTTTTGAAGACTGGCAGTTAGATGATCCAGCGGAACAACCTGAAATTTTCCCTAGAGTGCGCGATGAAATCAAAGAACGGGTAGCTCAACTCATTGACTCAGTGAATTGAAGAATTCACACCTGCTAGATAAAGATTGCAACGTTAAGTCAAGTAGCTCTACGTTTACCTGTCCCAACTATTAATCTGTATCCTCATATCTCTATGACAACATTTGACCATCCCCCCAGAATTTTGTTTTTATATGGCTCCCTACGTGAGCGTTCTTATAGCCGCCTCTTGGCAGAGGAAGCAGCACGAATCATTGAAGAGTTTGGGGCAGAGGTGAAGTTTTTCGAGCCACGAGAACTACCAATTTACGGCAGTGTACCTGACACTCACCCAAAAGTGCAGGAGTTACGCGAATTAAGCCTGTGGTCAGAAGGGCAGGTCTGGTCTAGCCCGGAACTGCATGGTCAGATTTCTGGCATTATGAAAAACCAAATTGATTGGATTCCTCTCTCAATTGGAGCCGTTCGTCCAACTCAAGGCAAAACTTTGGCTATCATGCAAGTGAGTGGTGGCTCTCAGTCTTTCAATGCCGTCAATACATTGAGAATTCTTGGGCGCTGGATGCGGATGTTCACTATTCCCAATCAATCCTCAGTGGCTAAAGCATATCAGGAGTTTAACGAAGACGGCACTATGAAGGATTCCTCCTACCGCAATCGCCTCGTGGATGTCATGGAAGAACTTTACAAGTTCACCTTGTTGCTACGAGACAAAGTGGACTACCTAACTGATCGATACAGCGAACGTAAGGAGAAAGCAGCAAAACAAGTGATTGAGATGGCAAACAAAGCCTTGGAAGCTGATCCTATTTAAACATCTACTGAAGTTCTGCCGCGATCAGTTACTCTTATGGTAGCTGACTACGCCATTTCTTTGGATCTTAAGAACAATGGTGGCGATCGCACAGTTTTTCTTGGAATGGCTATTTCGTCCTTTAATTACAATTCATACCCTTCCCTTGTTATGCAGGATAAATTCGCAAGCGTCGGTTAGGTTCTTCCCCAAAGCTGTGAGATTTGAGGTTGTAGCGTTCAACAAGCTCATGTTGCATTGCACGCACTTTGGAAGAACGGGGAAGCAATTCTGCCGGCTGTCCCTTGGGAATAACAATCTCTTCCACAGCAAGTCTAGCTTCTTCTAAAGCGTCAATCTCATCTTCGCTTCCACCTCGCACCGAGTGGCTATGTTCTTTGTCATCGTTTGTGCTAGGTTCCTCCATACCCAACACTTGCTGCAAAGTCCGGGTAATTTGCGGGATGGTGTTTGCCTTCATCGTGTAAATGGGCACTTGATGATCTTGTGCCATACGCTGTAAGTTGGAGTGTTTTCTCGCGTGCGATCGCAGTGCCAAAATTGCATCAGCATTACCAATATCTTTTATCAACGCGACTGGCAAGTTTCGTTCGCGAATAACCGTTTCTAACTGGTAGCGACTGATACCATAGGGGTATAAGTAGCATGGCTCCTGTTTGTTATAGAAACTAGAAGCGTCATTAAACTGTAGAGTCTGCTCTGAGGATTGATCTATCGAGTACCTATGAGAGCGTTGGACTTCGAGTGATCGCTCCAACTGCTCTCCAAAGATTCTCTCCTGGTCTTGCGCTTGAGAAAAGGGTAATATCTTCCCATTTCTAAGCCGTTCTTTTGATGGTTGAGAAGAGTGAGCAGATACACCAGAAGCTGCTGTTCGAGTGGGGATATTAGGTAATTCACGTGCGATCATGACCTGACCATTATCATCAATAGTTCTTACTTCTGGGTTAGGCTGATGCCCTCTTAGGAGACTATCTATCGTATCAGCGACACTTGCGTGTACTACCCAACGTTGCCGTTCTAACATCTCCACAGCAATGTCAAAAGTAGGCGGAGCTTTGCGTTCTAAAACTGTCTTTTGAGTGCGTCGCCGTCTGGCTTCTTCATCACCTAGTGTTACAGATTGAATCCCACCAACTAAATCAGACAGTGTTGGGTTTTTAATCAGGTTTTCAATTTCGTTACCATGAGCAGTGCCTACGAGTTGCACGCCACGTTCAGCAATGGTACGGGCAGCGACAGCTTCCAATTCTGTGCCAATTTCATCAATTACGATGACTTCTGGCATATGGTTTTCCACTGCCTCAATCATGACCTGATGCTGAAGTTCTGGACGAGCGACTTGCATTCGCCGTGCGCGACCAATTGCTGGATGAGGAACATCCCCATCGCCAGCGATCTCATTAGAGGTATCGATAATAACCACACGCTTATTGAAATCATCCGCCAAAACGCGAGCAATTTCACGCAAAGTCGTGGTTTTACCCACACCAGGGCGACCTAACATCAGAATTGATTGACCGCTTTCTACTAAGTCGCGGATCATGTGAATCGTGCCGTAGACTGCTCGACCGACACGACAGGTCAAACCAATAATCTCAGCTGTCCGGTTTCGGATGGCGCTAATGCGGTGTAGAGTTTGTTCAATCCCTGCACGATTATCTCCGCCAAACTGTCCTACCCGTTGGATGCAATAGTTTAGCTGTTCGTGGCTCACTGTTGTTTGGGAAAGATACTCGGCTTGATTTGGAAAGCGTGCTTCTGGAAGGCGTCCCAAATCTAAGACGACTTCAATTAAATCGTTGCGCTGTGGATGCTGTTCTAAAATCTGTTTAATTTCTGGTGGCAAAATTTCCAGCAGTTGTTGGAGATCATCTGTGATTTGCATAAATTTTGTTTGATTGAATAAGAGCGAGAAGAATGAAAGCAAAGAGTGGCTATTATGTCTTATTGAAAGGAAATGAGAGAATGGAAAGATAACATGAGCGAGCAAAGCAATTTATTAGTTATTGAAGGGAATTGTTGGTGATATACAGCAATATTATTTAGGTTGTGAGGGCTGCTTTTGAAATAAACCGCCAAGACATAAAAGACACAAAGGTAAGAAAGAGAAGTGTTCGTTCACAAACTATTTGGGATTGCTATATGACATGGGTTTTTGACAGAAAGTTTTTTGAATTTTTAACTTAATGATAGCGGCTTGTTAAAGTAAACTACTTAACTTAAAATTTATTATTAAGTAGGTGGACAAAATTACTTGTAGGATGGGTTAGGCGTAACCGTAACGCATCCATTGTTTGAGCAGCATAGATACTCAAAGGCTAACCCATCCTACATTTATTTACGTCGAGCTACTTAGTACTTTTAGTTATATTGTGGCAGCTGTCAAGATTGACAATACTATGGTGATTACGACTGAATAGGTAGAGATTTCTTTACTAAGAGTTTAAGTCTTCAACCCAAACCAGAAAAGCGCAACCACTGGGGAAATAAGCTATAAAGAGGGTTGAAGGCAAAAACAAAGTGAAAGAAATCCTCTCCAGGACAAATGAGACTACCTTAGGATGATGGAGGGAGCGAACGAACCAAGAAATAGAAAAAGTAGCGTGCAAGTTTGTCTTCGCTAATTGTTATAACCCACAATTTGCCAGCATCGTACTACAAGCACTTTCAAGTTGGCTCTCTTTGGATTCAGTGCCAGGTAACGGAAACGTAGAAACCGCAATACTTCATGGGAAATGGCTTGTTTGCGAATCTTTACAATTCTGTGTAAGCCTTATATATTATAGTTTACAAGTCTGGACGCGAGAGAAGAGACAGCTAGCCATCAAAAACATCCCCATCAAGAATACACCATAGTTACTGCCCCCATCCTCCACATCATACTCAGTCCCCCGATCATATGTCCCCTCAATGCCAGATTTCTCCAACAACGGCATTGCAGGGAGATGCCCATGGGGGGCATTGATGTTGAAGGTGAGGTCTTCGTAATACAACCATCTTTTCCACTTACCACCCCACCATCCCACACGAACGCCAAAGTATTCCAAGAGCTCGCGCCTGGTTGGGGAGTCTTTACCCACGCTTTCCCAAATACGCTTTTGCACACTCAAACCAAAGCGCCCGTCGCTGTACTTTACCCAAAGTTGGTCAATAGTGCGTAAGTCAGTACAGGGGAAATTGTTGATGGGGTCGAAATCCCACAGCGATTTTCCGCCAGTTGCCTTGAGCATGACAGCGAAAGTTTCCTGATCCGCTTCTTTCCACTCTCCTGCTGTTAGTAAATTTCGCAGCCGCCTGTAGTCTACACCGCGTTCAGAAAGGAGTAAATCAACGTGTAAATTTGAATCCCTCGGCTTTCCTATTATGGCTCTAATTAGTTCCTTCTCTGGAGCTTTAGATGTACACCAATCTACCACCTGATAATCAAATAACCACGCATATGGTGTAGTTGAGTACTTATTCCGAATTTCTTTGAATGTTTGTTGGCAGCTAGGTAGTAGAACCAATCCTACACGAAGGGTAGTTTCTTGTTTAGACCAAAAGAATTTTCTGTTTTGACGCCGAGATATTTCTTGCTCAATAAGGATTATTTCACGTTGTTGCCAATCTCCAAATCCTGACGAACCAAGAAATACAGCAACAGCATTGATTTGAGGAATATTTTCTTTTATCTTTCTGTTCCAATCGTCAAACCCTATGATATCTTTCTCATCCATCCAGGTTGCAATACCTTTCTGGCGTAGCTGATCCCTAATTTGTCTTACCTGTGGCTTGTCGTTACTATTGTGGCAAAGAAACACTTTATATTGAGACATCGTCATACCTCAGCTTTTTTCTACTACTTGTCTACACCAGCAATAATTGCCAGCGCATTAGCATATTGTTCCAAATCCCTTCTCAACGCTTCCAACTCATCCCGCAATTTCCCTTCTTGCGACCAATTGCGCTCATGCTCTTTAGGACTCAGGTGAGGAGGACGCTGTGCTTCCCATGTCTGCAGCAGTGGATGCCATTTGGCAAGAAAAGGACGCAAACCATTATTCAGCACGGCTATAGCAATGCCTCCAACTGACTCGCGGGATGCACCAACATCTGGTCCAGCTTGTTTGAGGACTTCCCGTGTTATGCCAAACAGGTTGTATAAAGATGTCAGCGCCTCGCGCAACAGTCCTTCGTCAACTTCCAAAGGTTGAACAGCAATACGAGTCACAAGCTCAACATACAACGACCATGCAGCCCGACGCTCTGTTGGGTCGGCTTCCCATTCAGCGGAACCGATGCCAAAGGGAAGGCTGACTGAGACTTTTTTCAACTTGGCGGGGTCTATTTTAGGCATGAGTTTGTTGTCACTACTAGTTATCACTACTATAGAGTCGCAGCTTGTAGGTCTTAACAACCGTCTGCTTTGCATACTTGAGCAGTTCTAGGATATTCTGTCTAATAACTTAATAATTTCATAATTACATACAGCCTAGTAGGTGTGAATTCCGGGTGATACGCGCGTTGCATTCATACGTATTACCCCGCCTGCGACACCTTCCTTTTTACTTTTGTTATTTCTTACTAAACTCTCTCTATTTTGTCGTCTATCTACCGAAATATTACTAAAGGGATATTTATAAACTAGCTAGGGATAGATAGCTCTTTCTTTAGAAAGACTAGATAATACCGTTGTTTGTAGTGACACATGATCTGGTGATCTGGAAAAGTCTATCATTCATGAGCCTGCAAACTTTAATCTCGTAAGTTTCTAATCATCCCATGGTAAATACTCCTCCATCACTGTTTTCAGAAGAACAATATAAAGTAGAAGATGCAGAGGCAGAAGTCTCTGCGATTATAGAAACACCACCATCAGAAACAGAAATTGACCTAGAGTTCCTTTACACTAGAGATATTGAATTTCGTCAGGAAACGATTTACTTTATTGTGGTAGACCGCTTCTATGATGGAGATCCAGAAAACAGCGAAGGTTCCAACGCAGAGTTGTATGACCCAACAAGACAAGATTGGGGTAAATACTGGGGCGGTGATTTGCAAGGTGTCATTGATAAGTTAGACTACCTCAAGAACATGGGAGTGACTGCAATTTGGTTAACTCCTCTGTTTGAACAAGTAGAAGACTTGTTTGTTGGCAATGCAGCGATGCACGGCTATTGGACGAAGGACTTTAAGCGGATTAATCCTCGCTTCATTGCAACAGGAGAAGATCCTTCGTTAAACAAAACCCAGGAAACAAGAAATACGACGTTTGATAAGTTAATTGCTGAACTGCACGATCGCAAAATGAAGCTGGTTCTAGATATTGTCTGCAACCACAGTTCACCTGATATTAGTGGTACTAAGGGTGAGCTGTACGACGATGGAGTCAAAATTGCTGACTTCAACGATGACGAACAACACTGGTATCACCATTATGGCGAAGTGCAAGATTGGGAAGACGAATGGCAAGTGCAAAACTGTGAACTCTCCGGTTTGGCAACTTTTAACGAAAACAATATTGAATATCGCAACTATATTAAATCGGCAATGAAGCAATGGCTAGACCGAGGTGTAGATGCATTGCGGGTGGACACTGTCAAACATATGCCCATCTGGTTTTGGCAAGAATTCACGGGTGATATGTACAATCACAAGCCGGATGTGTTTATTTTTGGTGAATGGATTTTCAGCCATCCCTATGATGACCGGTCTGTAGAATTTGCCAATAACTCTGGCATGACAATTTTAGACTTTGGACTGTGTGTCGCAATTAGGGAAGCTTTAGCACAAGGTGCAGAAGGCGGGTTTTATCTTATTCAAGACGTTTTTGACCAGGATCATCGCTACAACGGGGCGACGGAATTAATTACCTTCATTGACAACCACGATATGCCTCGTTTTCAGTCGCTCAACCCTAGTCCAGCGTTGCTGATGTTGGCAGTTGTGCTGATTATGACTTCTCGTGGTATTCCTTGTATCTACTATGGCACAGAACAATATCTTCATGACGATACCAATGGAGGTAACGACCCATACAACCGCCCAATGATGGAAAATTGGGACACAGATACAGAAATTTATCGTTACATTAGGCTACTTTCTGGCTTACGGCGACTGAATCCAGCCGTGTCGATGGGTAGCCAATGGCAAAAATATATTACACCAGATGTTTACTGTTACATACGTCGCTATCGTGATTCACTATGCTTTGTTGCACTCAATAGGGGCGAAGCAGTCACCATACCAGAAGTCGAAACAGAACTACCTGATGGCGAACACACCTGTGTGATGACTCGCAATAAGTATGAAGTGAAGGATGGTAAAATTTATGACTTACAACTTGAAGAGCAAGGAGTCATCGTATTAAGCCGTGTTGGAGAACGGGTGAAAGGGCAAACGATTGTGCGAGCCCAACTCAATGGTGTACAGACTCAACCAGGTGAAATCATCGTTGTGATTGGAGACTGTCCGGAACTGGGCAATTGGGATATAGGTAAGGCATACCCTCTGGAGTATATTAACACGAATACATGGTTTGCTGAAATTCCCTTTAATGAAAGTGCTGGTAAACTGATTAGTTATAAATACGCCATGTTGCGAGAAGGGCGATCGCCCCTGCGGGAAAATTTGGTCAATCGTCGCTGGGTCATTGCAAAAGAGGGTACCGTCAAATGGCGTGATACCTGGGCTTCTGGACGCGAATCGTAATGAGCGTGGCGAGTTCTGATTTTGAGTTTTCTACAAAACAGGTTTAATGCAAGGTAATTATCAGGCGATGGATCTCGCCACAACTGCCTTCTTGTATTTACGTACTAACGCTTAATCAAAAGGTTAATGGCTCCTACTCTTCCAATTTGCTACGGAAGGGTAGAGTTTTTAGCGTTATTTTGAAGCTGCGTGATGTTAGAAAACTTTCTCTTAATCTTGCTCATCGGCTTTTTCCTGGGACAGATCGCCCGACGCCTGAAAGCCCCTGCACTAGTGAGAATGGTTTTGGTTGGAATTATAATGGGACCTCAAGTTGCTGACTTCATCAGTTCTGATGTACTGGCAGCGTCTGTCTCTTTGCGAATGATCGCTGTGATGGTAATTTTGATGAAGGCAGGGTTATGTTTAGACTGGGAACAACTGGTACAACAAGGAACGGTAGCACTGCGATTTAGGTTTCTACCTGCGGCGTGCAAAGCTGTAGTCATTGCCTTAGCTGGTATCTGGATTTTAAAGTTTGACTTTCCCGCAGAGCTATTACTCGGTTGCATTATTGGGGCGGAGTCGCCTGCGGTGATTATACCGGAGATGCTGCGACTAAAAAGCCTGGGTTGGGGAGTGACTAAACGTTTGAGTTTGAGAGTGAGAAGAGACGCGATCGTCAATATACAATTTTGATATACAAGACTATATTATAGTACAAATATTCTATATACTAAAGGTTAAATAAGCTCTCAGAGTGTTTGCATGAGTTCAACTTGAGCAGAACATAATAGTAGATTATCAAATCTTGAAGATTGGTAGCGTAGTTTTTTTGAAGTATGCGACCATGATCTGAAAGTGATAGTGATTTACAGCCAGGGATATGTTAAACTAGCAAGCTCACTTTTCCATGTTTTATAGTGTTTTAAGTAATGACAGCAAGCGGAGGTTAGATTTTGACTTTTCGTATCAATTTTGTAGGTAGATAAACAAATTGGCTTGGCTAGTAAATGAACTTAGTCGAGGTGAGTAGGGCATATGAGTACAGGGTTTTCAGCAGGTTCACAGGCGCTTGGGTATCTTTTCCAAGCACGCTATGCCCTGTATTTAGTTTTAACTAATAAAGAAGAGCTAGAACTTGCAGTCGAGAGTTTAGACGATATTACATTTTTTGAGAATGAAAATAATCCAACAGAATTGTTGCAGTTGAAGCATCATACAACTCAAGCTTCCTTAACAGACAGTAGTAGCGACCTTTGGAAAACAATTCGTGTCTGGAGTACTCAACTGCAAGAAAACAAAATTTCTTTACCTGATACCTTGCTAACTCTAGTCACCACTGCTGAGGCTCCTGCAAATTCTGCTGCATTTTTATTGCGTCCTGTTAAAGCTAGAGACTCTAAACGTGCTTGCGAAATACTTCTTCAGGTCGCCAATAAATCTGAAAACAAAAATCTCACTAAATCATTTGAAGCGTTTAAAGCTTTAAATCCTACACAACAACAACAGCTAATTGATTCTATTCAAATTATTGATAGTTCCCTAGATATTATTGACATAACTCCAAAAATTAAAGAAAAGTTGATAGCAGTCAGAAGAGAACATCGAGATGCTGTTTATGAAAGATTAGAAGGCTGGTGGTTCGCGAAAGTCGTCAAGCACCTTCGTGATAATTCTGTTAACTTTATATCAGGTTTTGAAGTACGCGATAAAATTTGTGAAATTAACGACCAATTTAAACCAGATGCTTTGCCTATTGACTTTTTCGATTTAGAGATTCCCGAACAACCGGAAATTTCACAAGATAATAGACGTTTTGTTGCTCAGCTAAAGGAAATCGCTGTTCAAAATAAGCGAATTGAAAAAGCCATATTAGATTATTACAGAGCATTTGAACAGCGTTCTCGATGGGCACGCGAAGAACTACTATTTGGAGGTGAAATCGAACAATATGAGAAAAGGTTAATAGATGAATGGGAGCGTTATATGCTTGCGCTTCAAGATGAGATGTCAGACAGCGATGAAAGTGAGGTTGAATTAAAAAAATTAGGTAGAAAGGTATTTAATTGGATGGAGCAAGAGGCGGATATTCGTATTCGTTCTCAAGTTACAGAACCATACGTCATGCGTGGAAGCTACCATATGTTAGCCGACCAAAACCTACCCCGTGTACACTGGCATCCAAAATTTGTAGAGAGACTAAGCCAGTTATTAGCGACAACGTAGGAGAGAAGCTTGTGCGGTCTTGGCAAGAACGTCCAGTTGAATATGCCAACCTTTTTAATCCTGCTTTTTGCTCGATTCTGCTTCAAAATGCTATCAAGGGCTATCAGAAAGAAAAGAAGCAGGGTATGCCATATTCTCTTATTTTCCTTATTCTACCACTTGTTCTTCATAATTCAACGAGAAACGCCTTACCGAAAAAAATAGTAACGAAGTTACATATTTGGCTACAACGACAACCTGAAGTTCGCGTTGGATTTGGCGATCGCACAAGTAACTTAGTCCCATATACCAAAGAAGCTTTAGCTTTTGGAATGCAAACTGGTATCATTAACGTCTGTGACGATGGAAAATTTACTTGGGTAAAAGGTAAGTTAAAACCTATTTCGGCGGTATCATGGTCTAGCGATACGGAACCAGCTATCTGTTGCAAGAAAGCTGAATTTGTTGGACGTTGGCTTGCTCAAGCAGGAGAAGTATCAACAATTTATACTATGTGGGGCATTTGTCCGTAAAGCTACTCTGTATGCAAATCAAGTCTATAACTCTCTACAATTCTGCCGGGGATAAGCGAACCATAAATTTTAAACTAGGACAAGTTAATATAATTACTGGTGAGTCAAGCAGAGGGAAATCTGCACTCTTGGAGATAGTGGATTACTGTCTTGGTCGGACAAAATTTCGCGTTCCTGATGGTGTTATACAAGATAAAGTTGCTTGGTATGCAGTTCTTTTTCAAATAAATAGTTTGCAGGTTTTGATTGCAAAACCGAAACCGTGGGCAAATAGCACTTCACAAAATCAAGTTTATTACGATTTTGGTAATAATATTACCATCCCTGAACTGTCCCAATTAGAACCAAATTCCAATGATGAAGCAATAATAAGTTTTCTATCAAACTTAATTGGAATTTCTCCTAACGAAACTCTTGCAGAAGAAGGAGCATCAAGAAGACAATTTGAAGCAAGTATAAGACAAGCAGTTTTTTATATTTTCCAAAAACAGGGTACGGTTGCAAATCAGGATATTTTATTTCATCGTCAACAAGAGCCGTTTATCCCACAAAGAATAAAAGATACAATTCCATATTTTCTAGGTGCGATTCAAGAAGATAGACTCAAATTGCAAAAAGAACTGCGTCAAGCTCGTCAGAAATTAGCACAAGCTCAAAGTAGCCTTAAAGAAGCAGAGTCAATAACAAAACAAAGATTTATTATAGGTCAAAATCTTCTGATTGAGGCTCAACAAGTAGGTTTAATTGATTCTAATTTTATCGCTGAAGATACAACTGATATTTTTGAAGCACTACGGTCTACTTTAGTGTGGAAAGCAATTGAAATTATTATTACTGGAAATGATAAATTTCCAGAATTACAGACCGAGGTTGAAGAAATTCGCCGAGAGTTCAAACAAATACATGAGAAAATAGTTTCTGCCGAAACTTTTTTAAAAAAAGAAACAGGATTTTCTAAAGAAGCTAATCAACAGTTATT
This sequence comes from Nostocales cyanobacterium HT-58-2, assembly GCA_002163975.1. Classification (GTDB taxonomy): domain Bacteria; phylum Cyanobacteriota; class Cyanobacteriia; order Cyanobacteriales; family Nostocaceae; genus HT-58-2. The sequence goes on from CP019636.1 coordinate 3,778,044, forward strand.
GAGACTAGAATCTATAAATTTGTTTAAAGCTGATAATAATTATCCAAATCAGTGTCCTCTCTGTAACTCTATGTTGCCAGAGTATATTCCCAGTCTATCTGCAATGAGAGAATCTTTGGCTAATTTACAACATAGTCTTAAAAATGTAGAGGTTAGCCAGCCAAGACTACTTGAATATATTCAACAGCTTAAAGAAGAACGTGAAGCAATAAGACAACAGATTCAAGAAAAAGAACTAGCGATTAAAGCTGTGATAGATGAGCAAGAAGTAGCTCAAAAAATTCGTGATACTAACGCTCATATTGCTCGCATAGTAGGTCGTATCAGCTTATATCTTGAAACAGTTGAATTAACAGATGAAAATTCTCAAATACGTTTAGAAATTGAGAGATTAAAGAAACTAATTGCTAGTTATGAGCAGCGACTAGATATCAGTGAAATCAAAGCAAATCTAGATTCTATCCTAAATCGACTTGGGCAGCAGATGACTGAATGGGCTAAACTGCTACAACTTGAACACAGTGATTCTCCCTACCGATTAGATTTAGATAAATTAACTGTAGTTGCAGACAGACCTGAACGACCAATTCCCATGGATCGAATGGGCAGTGGTAAAAACTGGCTTGGTTGTCACTTAATTGCACTTCTTGCTTTACACAAACATTTTGTTGAACGTGATCGCCCAGTTCCACACTTTTTGATTTTGGATCAACCTACCCAAATTTACTTTCCGTCAGAAGAAGCATATCTTAAGTTACAAGGAACGCCATTAGAAGAAATTATGAGTGCTAATGCGGATAAGGCAGCAGTAGAGCGAATGTTTAACTTTTTATTTGATGTATGTGAACAACTATCTCCTAATTTTCAAATAATTGTTACGGAACACGCAAATCTTGGCAATAATGAGAGGTTTCAAAATGCTTTAGTGGAGGAACCGTGGACTGATGGCAGGGCTTTAGTACCTGAAAGTTGGATAATTAGAATTTGAACTCTCCTGAAATAACCAATTTTCAGTGCTGCAATTTAAGCTTGGGTTATGTGTTTTTGCAAGTTTTGCAGTTGACAAGAAGAAATCAAGTAAGGTACAAAATCACACTTTTGACGAAAAAACACCGTAGTTTGAAGTTTTGGAACTGGAGAAATTTAACGATGAGCAAATTTGGCAAGCTGTGAAGACAGTGACAAGCAAGAAAAGGTTAAAGTGAAAAGAAACTCTTTTACCTTCCTTCATTGCCAATCTTCCAAATCAGTCAAACGAGGCGCCATCATGACATTACAAGGTAAGACGGCTCTTATTACTGGCTCTCTGACTGGCATCGGTCGCGGTATTGCTGAGGCAATGGCGCAGTCAGGGGCGAATATTATTCTCAATGGTATCAATACACAGGAAGAGGCAGAGAATACCCGTCAGGAGTTGGAACAGAAGATGGGTTGTAAAATATTATATTACAAAGCAGATGTGGGTAATGTGCAAGAAGTTAGCACCATGATTAGCGATGCACAACAGAAAATGGGTAGCCTTGATATTCTGGTGAATAATGCCGGGATTCAGCATATCGAGTCGATAGAGAGTTTCCCAATCGAGAAATGGGATGCGATTATTGCAACTAACTTGTCCTCTGCATTTTATACCATACGTGCGGTGTTGCCCTTTATGAAGGAGAAGAAATGGGGAAGGATTATCAACATCGCCTCTGTGCATGGTCTGGTAGCATCAGCGTACAAATCAGCCTATGTAGCAGCTAAGCATGGACTGGTTGGGTTAACTAAAGCGGCGGCGCTGGATGTAGCCTCCTTCGGCATTACTGTAAATGCCATCTGCCCTGGCTATGTTGACACCCCACTGGTGCGTCAGCAAATTCCTGAACAGGCGAAAGCCCGTAATATGTCAGAAGATGAAGTGATTCCTCAAGTTCTGCTGGCGCATCATGCTATTAAGGAGTTTGTGACTGTAGAACAGATTGCTGCTATGACCATTTATCTGTGCAGCGATGCCTGTAAAACTTTGACTGGAACAGCACTGTCACTTGATGCAGGCTGGTCTGCGCAGTAACATTAGGTAAATCAGGAGTTAAACCGCCAAAAACCTTTGAATCACATCCTGAGTGAGTTCGTCGGTTGAACCAGAAGCGACAATACCGCCTTTTTGCATGGCGTAATAGTAATTGGCTTGACGGACAAAGTGTAAATGTTGCTCTACCAATAAAACAGAAATGCCTGTGGTTTCAACAATTCGACGGACTGCAGCTTCAATTTCCAGGATGATAGAGGGTTGAATACCTTCGGTGGGTTCATCTAAGACGAGTAATTGAGGTTGTCCCATTAAAGCACGCGCGATCGCCAGTTGTTGTTGTTGTCCACCACTCAAATTACCACCCATGCGCGAAAGCATCGTTTTCAACACAGGAAATAAGCTAAAAATCTCTTCTGGAATCTCTGCTTTTTTTCCTTTTTTCTGCCTAGCTTCTAACCCCAGCAGCAGATTTTCTTTGACTGTCAAACGAGGCATAATCTCTCGTCCTTGGGGAACATAACCAATTCCCATTTTTGCCCTTTGATCTGGAGATTTGAAGTTAATGAATTCATCAGCAAAATGAATTGTACCACTGCGAGGTTTGAGTAATCCCATAATTGTTTTGAGTAGAGTTGTTTTCCCTACACCATTACGTCCGATCAGGCAGATCATTTGCCCAGATGGTACGCTTAAATCTACATTACGGAGAATATGACTTTCACCGTAGTAAACATTAAGATTAGAAATTTTTAGCATCAGAATTGGTTTTTAAAAATAGTATTTAGAGAAAAGCTTTGCTGAATAAAAGTTTAAAACTCTCCACAGACGCAGGACAGAGAATTCTTAAATCATTTTTCCTCATCCTCCTCATCTAGTTCTGCTGTTGTCCCAAATATACTTCAATAACACGGGAGTCATTTTGAACTTCCTCAAAACTACCTTCGCACAGCACAGAACCTTCATGTAGTACTGTGACTTTCCGGGCGATTTGACGCACAAATTCCATATCATGTTCAATGACTAAAATTGAATGACTCTGAGATAATGCTAAAAGCAGTTCGCCAATATTGTAAGTTTCTTCATCTGTTAAACCAGCAACTGGTTCATCAACAAGTAATAAGTCAGGCGACTGTGCTACTAACATCCCAATTTCTAAACGTTGCTTTTCTCCATGAGAAAGTAAACCGGCTGGAATATTTGATTTAGAAGTTAAACCAATAGTCTCTAATAACCCTTTAATACTATTCTTCTCAGCAGCATTAGGACGCCCAAACAAAGTTGAAAAAACATTTTTATTACTGTTGCTGGTAATTTCTAGATTTTCACGGGGCGTTAAGTTTAAGTAAATTCGAGGCGTTTGGAACTTACGTCCAATTCCCAACCGCGCAATTTGATGTTCAGGTAAAGAACGCAGATTTTTTCCTTTGAACAAAACTCTTCCAACAGTTGGTTGCACTTTACCCGTAATCACATCAAGAAACGTTGTTTTTCCCGCACCATTAGGACCAATGACTACCCGTAATTCACCCACATCCATGCTAAAGTTGAGCTGGTTTAAAGCTTTAAAACCATCAAAACTAACAGTCACATTTTCAGTTTCCAAGATTTTGGCGTTCATGTTGGACTTCAGCGTCTTTTTCCAAAGAGGGATATGTAGCAATTTTTTGACGATGGTTGAAAAGAGGAATATTCTGACTACGCAACCATCCTACTATGCCGTCAGGAAGCACTGTAACGACTATCAAAAACAGAGTTCCTTGGAAAAATAACCAGATTTCAGCAAATTGTTCACTTAAAAAAGCCCGGGCATAATTGACTAACAACGTTCCTACAATTGCCCCAATTAAAGTAGCACGTCCTCCCACCGCCACCCAAATCACCATCTCAATCGAAAAAGCAATATCCATTGATCTGGGTGAGACAGAACCACTCTGGAGAGTGTAAAATGCACCTGCTATGCCAGCGATCGCACCAGAAACTGCAAACACCAAAACTTTAAAGCCAGTAGGATCATAGCCAGAAAATCGTACCCGACTTTCATCATCACGAATAGCTATCAACAATCTACCAAAGCGTCCACTTGTCAACCAACGACAAACACCATAGGTCAACGCGAGAAAAATTACTGTCAAAATGTAGAAAACAAATTGCGTTTTTGCATCACTCACAGTTACCCCAAACAAAGTTGTAAAATCTATCAATCCGTTCGTACCATTGAAAAGTTGTTGTTGACCATTAAAAAAATTGAAAAAGACAATAATTGCGGCTTGAGTCAAAATAGAAAAATAAACTCCCTTAATACGATTGCGAAATACTAAATATCCCAACAATCCCGCTAGCAAACCAGGAATGATAACCACAGCAGCTACAGCCGCCTCAAAAGAATAAAAAGGTTGCCAAAACCAGGGAAGTTCCGTAACGCCATAAAGTCCCATAAAATCAGGTAACTCGCCAGGTGGAACTTGCAGCTTCAAATACATAGCGATCGCATATCCACCCAAACCAAAGAAAATTCCATGTCCCAAACTCAGCAACCCAGTGTAACCCCAAATCAAATCAATACCCAAAGCCACAATAGCCAGCGACAAAAACCGCCCCAACAAATTCAGGCGAAACTCCGACAGCACCACTGGCATAATCAATATCAGGATGAGTGCGATCGCCACCACCACCCCCACCTCAATTGATATGAATCTTCTCCCCTTCTTCCTCATTCTTTCTTCTCTCCGAGACGGCTTTTGCCGAACGCGTCCTTAGCGTCTTTGTGGTTCGTTTTAAACATCAACAGTACGACCTTTTTGCGGAAAAATTCCCGCAGGCTTCCACTGTAAAAACACAATAATCAACGCAAACACCATCACCTTAGCCATACTCGTCGTGGCAAAAAAACTAAAGAAATCTGCCAAAGGCTTAACAGGAGTCAACAATAAAGCCAGAGTTCCAGAACCAATTAAGAAGTTAGCTGTACCAATTCCCAAAGCAGCGACAATAGTACCCACTAAATTACCCACACCACCAACAACAACCACCATAAAAGTATCGATAATATAATTTTGTCCTGTGTTTGGTCCTACAGAACCGAGTAAACTAATAGCACATCCAGCCACACCAGCTAAACCTGAACCCAGTGCAAACGTAATAGCATCAACTGTTTGAGTTGGGATACCTAAACAAGCACTCATACTACGATTTTGAGTCACAGCCCGAATTCTTAATCCCCAGTTAGAACGTTGTAAAAATAGATAAATTCCCGACACACAGATAATCGTTAAAACAATAATAAATAACCTGGCAAAAGGCAATTGCACCCCACCCAAAGATATCCCAGCTTGTAACCAAGTGGGCGCTGTGACATCCACATTTTGAGCCCCAAACCAAGGTTGAGTCACTGCTTGCTGATAAATTTGACCCAATAAATTACAAGTTGCTATTGTCATTCCCAACGATAGCGATAACATCACCACTACAACCCAGTTACGAACTCTCTCTAAATTCGTACGGGAATTTAAAAGCCACAATCCTCCGAAAAACAACACAGAAAAAAAGGCTATACCAATGACAAATACCAAATTCACACTGCGGACAAACTGCTGAAAAATCAAACTCACTCCCCAAGTTGCCAGGAGAGTTTCTAGAGGGCGTCCATAGAGATAACGAATCACGCCTCTTTCTAAAATTAATCCCACAGCCGCCGTGAAAATAAAAGCAATAATCAAAGCCAAAAATATATAAACTTCAAACCAAAGCCCACCCAATTGTTTACAGCCATTTTGTACAACAAATGTTGTATAGGCACCGAACATCATCAATTCACCATGTGCCATATTGATGACGCCCATCAATCCAAATATAATGGCTAGACCCAACGCTGCAATTAATAACACAGCGCCAATACTAATACCATTAAATACAGCCTCTAAAAAACCTGTTAACACTTATTCCCCCCCAACAACTATCAGCTTGTTATTAATCATCAGTCATTAACTCATGACTAATAATTAATAACTCATGACCAATAAATTAGACTTTTTTGTACTTACCACCTTTGGCTGGATCAGACCAATCACAAGCAAATCCCTTCGTCTCTTTCACATACTGATTCCAGGGAACTGGCTCAACTGGTGCAGGCGTAGCATAGACAATATCAAACAAACCATCTTGCCTGACTTGACCAATCCGCACAACTTTGGATATGTGATGATTGGCATCTACTGTCACTTTTCCTTCAGGTGCATCTATAGTTTGACCGTATGCTGCAGCACGCACCTTTGCTAAGTCAGTAGTGCCAGCTTTTTCTACTGCTTGCTTCCACAAATAGACTGCAATGTATGCAGCTTCCATTGGATCATTTGTGACTCGTTCTGCACCATACTCTTTCTTAAAAGCTTCAACAAACTTCTTATTAGCAGGTGTATCTACTGTTTGGAAATAGTTCCAGGCAGCATAGTGACCTTTAAGATACTCTACACCAATTGCCTTGACTTCTTCTTCGGCAATACTGACAGACATGGAGGGATATTTTTCTGGGGTTAAGCCAGCTCCTTTCAATTGTTTGAAAAAAGCGACGTTACTATCACCATTAAGGGTATTATAAATCACACCTCCATTGGGTAAAGCTTGCTTAATCTTAGTAATAATTGGTGTGACTTCTGTGTTACCTAGCGGTAAGTAATCCTCACCAACTGTTTTCCCACCGAGAGCTTCTAATTGAGCTTTAATAATTGTGTTAGCAGTACGTGGAAAAACATAGTCAGAGCCAACTAAAAAGAATTGTTTGCCCTTATTTTTCAACAGCCAATCAATAGATGGTTCGATTTGTTGATTTGGAGCAGCGCCAGTGTAAAAAATATTTTTAGAACACTCTTGACCTTCGTACTGCACTGGATACCAGAGCATATGGTCTTTGCTCTCAAATACTGGCTTAACATTCTTGCGGCTTGCAGAAGTCCAACAACCAAAAACGACAGCAACTTTATCCTGATCAATGAGCTTGGTTGCTTTTTCTCTAAAAGTATCCCAATTAGAAGCACCATCTTCGATGATTGCTTCAACTTGTTTTCCTAAAATACCACCAGCAGCGTTAATTTCTTTGAGGGCTAATTTTTCAGCATCGACAACGCTTTTCTCACTAATAGCCATTGTGCCGCTGAGTGAGTGTAAAATACCTACTTTGATGGTATCACCACTAGCAGCAGCGACAGAAGAAGCAGTAGGAGAGGATGCTGAACTGTTAGTAGCGGTTGGTGAATTATTCGCGCAAGCCTTCAGAAAAATGCTGCTTCCAAACGTTATGGAGCCGTAAATTAAAAAATTACGTCGATTAAACCATCTACTCATCTGTTTACGAATTTCCCTCGCGATAAATCAGCTAACTCATAGAAAGCTGACAATGTTAACCTATAGACTGTGATATTAGTTTGATATTTAACTATTAAAAAGTTAAGTTTTATACGATTTTTTGGTTTGTGTAACAAAAAAACTATTTTGACAATATTAAATTTAATAAAAATTTATACAACAAGTGTTTTGTTAGTTCTTCATTGTTTAAAATCCCTAACGTCTCCACTCCGCTCGACGTTAGCCCTGAGCCTAATCGAAGGGCTAATACCATTTCACGAAATTCTTGATACAAATCACTTTTCTTGCTCCCCCTGCTCCTTCTGCTTCCCCTGCTTGCCATCTGTATCAATATTAAGGTGAAACCGTATAAATGGATTTCTGGGGTTTCCCTTCAGCATAGCTAGCTAGCTGCCTTGTCCTAACAAACACGTTGCTTTGAACGTACTTCTGCCTTTTCATGGCGATCGCTCAGTTTCAGCAGATAGCGCGATGGCACGGAGTGCCCGCCTTTGTTGCGGAACGCAGGGCGTTGGCGTAGCCTGCGCTTTGCGCTTACGGCTATCGCATAAATCCCTACCATGTCAATGAAATCTCTTTGGACAGGCTACATAGTGTCTTAAGAAAACTAAAGTTAGCGATAAAGCTCCGAAAAAGCGTTGTGTAGACAAACCACTTTTTTTCAGATAAGCAACTCTTATACGCTTTATTAACCTTTTTTTGTCAAGCCCTCTTTACCTAGCGTAACAATATTGTTATATTTATTTACATAAGTTAATAAATAAAAAAACGCACTATGTACACCACTGTTAATGAAGACGGCATTCTCAACAACTACCCAACTGAACCCAAAATGTACTACTCCGAGTACCCCGCAATTTGGGAACAACGCAGATATGTTGTGCAAGGTGCAGTTGCAGCTATATTTGTGACCGCTGTAGTTTTGGTTGCTTTGGGCGTTAGTTGAAATTTTTGATTTCGGTATCGGTATTACTCATCGACATTTGGCCTTCTCCTAATCTAATCGCCTCGGTTATTTGTGCCGAGGTTTTTTGTTGCTCATACCAATTCTCTAAATTAAGGCGACACATTGTTTGTAGTAGCGCTTAAGCATAATTACGAACATTCTTTTCTTAGGGACTGAACCAAACAGAAAATGTGGGCTTTGATCAACTGAAATTAAGCAATTGAGCCACTTCATCTGCCAGTCTCAAAGCATCAAAAGGCTTGGCTATCACTCCAGCTACCCCTAATTGAGCAAATTGAGCCTGATCAACAGGTTGCATTTTGGCTGTCAGCAAAATGACTGGAATAGATTGAGTTGCAGAGTTTTGCTGTAAATGACGAAATACAGTGATACCATCGATTTCAGGCATCATAACATCCAATAAAATCGCATCCGGATGTTCTGTTTGGGCTTTGAACAAGCCTTCTTTTGCAGTTGCAGCTGTCAGGACTTCCCAACCTGCCATAATTTCTAAACAAGTTTGAACCACCTCACTGAGACGTTCTTCATCATCTATCAGTAAAATTCGCCTTGACATGAGTTAAAGTTATTTTTAAGCATTTATAGCTAGTATCATAATCAACTTCTAGTCTAGTTTTGTTGTAATGGCAAGGTAAAGTAGAAAGTACTTCCTTGTCCTAAAACGCTTTCAGTCCAGATTTGCCCGCCGTGCTGGTGCACAATACTGCGGGAAATAGCTAATCCTAATCCCGTTCCTCCCTTCATTCGAGAATCTGAAGCATCGACTTGCTGGAATCGCCCAAAGATACTTTCTAGTTTATCTGGTGGAATACCCCTTCCCTGGTCTTTCACTTGAAACAAGATTTGCCGGGTGTTGAGTATCGGGTTTTGGGACAGATTTGCACTTAAGCAAACGGTACTTCCTGGAGGTGAAAATTTGATAGCGTTACTCAGTAAATTGACTAAAGTCTGAATGATGCGGTCATAATCAACACATATCTGAACTGATAGGGGTGAAACCTTAAGCGTGATGTTGGATGGCTCAGCAAGGGTTCGTATAGATTCTACTGCTTGCATCATAAGAGCTGCTGCATCACATAAATCTTTTCCAAGAACAATTTTGCCTGACTCCAGTCGCTCTAAATCCAAAATGTCATTGACCAAACGTGTTAAGCGTTCAGTTTCAGCGATCGCAATTTCTAACATTCGCTGCGCCTTTTGAGGCTGACTCTCAAGTTTTCTTGATGAGAGTAACGCTAAAGACCCGCGAATTGCACTCAGTGGTGTTCGCAACTCGTGGCTAACAACCGAGATAAACTCGTTTTTCATTTTTTCCACTTGCTTGCGTTCGCTAATGTCCCGACCTTCTGGAATCAGTAGAATAACATTTCCCGCTTCATCTAAAACAGGTTTGAGGGAAAAGTCAATTGTTGCGACAGTGTCTCCTTGTCCTAGTACATCTACTTCGTAGCGCACAAATTCACCTGTCGCAGCACGGGCGATCGCATCTTTTAATTGATTTTGAGTTGCGGTCGAAATTCTCCACCATCGCGCTTCCCAAAAGGGGCGACCAACAATATCTGCATGGCTAATGCCACCAAAATCTAAAATTGTCTGATTTGCTTCTAAAAGCGTACCATCTGGTTTAAGTAACCCAACAAATTGAAACGTTTGGTCGAAAATAGCTCGGAATCGTCTTTCACTGTCTCGTAAGTCTTGCTCTGCCTGCTTGCGCTTAGTGATATCTTGAATTTGACCTATGAAGTAAAGTGGCTTGCCCTCTGTATCACGTACCAGGGAGACACTTAACAAAATCCAAACGATGTGTCCTAGTTTATGCAAATACCGCTTTTCTAGCTCGCAGTAACGAATCTCATCATTAAGCAGTTGGCGCACATAATCCAAGTCGGTATCTAGGTCGTCTGGATGGGTGATTGCTTGAAAAGTTGTAGCTAGCAATTCAGCTTCTGAGTAGCCCACAATTTCGCATAAAGAGCGATTGACCCGCAACCAACGTCCATCAGGTGCTACCAAAGCCATCCCAATAGCTGCATTTTCAAACGCTGCGCGAAAACGCTCTTCACTTTCTAACAGAAGACTTTCTGTCCGTTTGCGCTCTTTGAGTTCAGTTTGTAATTGTTCGTTTGTTTTGCTTAATTCGGCTGTGCGCTGTGCAACTTCTCTTTCCAGCGTATCATGAGCTTGTTGCAGTTTCTCTTCTGTCTTCTTTCGCTCAATGGCTGCACTTAACCCATCAGCAAAGGTTTGGAGAAAGTTAATCTCGTCTGCCGACATACCTATCACTTTGTGAGTTAAGAACTCAAACCGTTGTTCACTTTCCCGTAGGGCACGTTCGGCTTGCTGACGTTTACTTATCTGGTATCTCAAGAGATAGTACATCAAGCACAAAACTACGAGACTTATAGTGAAGCCAACCAATGCAGAGATAAAAATGGTCTGAGATTGAAAGAGAGCTACCGCGCACACTTCGTGAACGCCAATGTTCAGGGTAGCTGCTGTATATGATGATATACCCAACCCGTACCCAAAAGCGTTGGTAATACTCACCCGAATTTAGTGCAAATAAGTTCACATTTTACTACAAGTCATCCAAACTAACAACCCCTCTTCGATACAGAGAGGGGTTGAGGAGAGGTTCAAGCATCAAAAGTACTTGCAGTTGAGTGAAGTACCCCTTTTTGCTTCGCTGAAAAAGGGGCTTCCAATTTCAGTTCTGCAACGACGGTCTTATTCGTCTTTTGGGTTTCCCGTCTCATCCGCCGATGCCTCTTCAAACTTGTGTTTGATTTGGTCTGACTCAGCGTCCACAGGCAGACACCCGCCTCCCGCAGGTGTATAACTTTACGTACAACATGGCTTGGCTTGTTTTTCCCGTAGGACGTAACCTTACGAACCAGTGGTCATGTTTTTCCCTGATCTACCGATTTATCTGCGGCAAGGTTCGTACACCTACTTTGAAGTTAGCCTGTCTGTTCAATACGGTCAGGTGGGTCAACGACCATTGACATACTAGCATAAATATGTCCACAACATAGACATATTTATAAAGACAAAAGAAGTACACATCCGTATATCTGACAAACGTTTCAGAAAGCTAAAAAACTATGCCACGCTGAAGGAGAAGACGGTGACTCAAATAATCGAAGATTACATTGACCGATTACCCAACACGGAGACTGACGACTCCTCAGCCACCCCACTTCCTCTCAATCCTACGGATTGAATTGGTCGGGGGTGTTTTCGTCGCCGTCCGGTGTCCATCCCCACCCTCTACGAAGTAGGGTGGGGACTTTCGCGAATTCGTTAAGCTCTAAAATCAAAACCTCTCAACCAAGTCTTGCTCGATAGTCTTCATAAGAAAACTGCCGCCATATCTTGAATGTACCATCTTTCTTAAGGATACCAATTGATGGATGAACGACTCCGTTGAACATGGTGGTTTTCACCATCGTGTAGTGCATCATATCCTCAAAAATAATGCGATCGCCCACCGATAAGTCGTCACAGAAGGCATAATCACCAAGAAAATCCCCTGCTAAACAACTTGAGCCACCCATGCGATACGCTTTTTCTCCCTTCTGTGGTTCATGTCCTCCGCGAATCACAGGCTTATAGGGCATTTCTAAACAATCAGGCATATGAGCGGTAAACGATACATCCAACATGACATTTGTCAGCTCAGCGGCGGGAATGAGATCTCGAACAGTACTCAGCAAAAATCCAGTTTCCCAAGTGATCGCAGAACCCGGTTCTAGGATCAGTTCAAGATGGGGGTAACGACTGTGAAACGCTTTGAGGACTTCAATCGCGTGTGCAACATCATATCCTTTACGAGTCATCAAGTGACCACCGCCAAGATTAAGCCACTTTAGCTGTGGCAGAAACTGCCCGAAAAACTGTTCTATGTGTGAGAGGGTTTTTTCCAACGCGTAGGAATCGCTCTCACATAAGTTGTGAGATAAAAAACCGTCTATTCCCTCCGGCAATAAATTCCCAAGATGCTCTGGAGAAACACCAAGACGCGTAGATGGTTGACAAGGATTATAAAGCGGAGTCTCAACTGGTGAATACTGGGGATTAATCCGAAGACCGACTGACGGTGGAGAAGGCGATCGCCTAATCACTGGGCTAAATCGTTCCCACTGACTCACAGAGTTAAACGTTATATGGGAAGCATAAGTAAGAATCCCAGGGATATCTTCATCACGGTAGGCAGGAGAATACACATGAAGTTCTCCTCCAAATTCCTCGGCAGCGAGTTGCGCTTCCCAAATCGAGCTGGCGGATGCACCGTGAAGTGTCTTTCGTATCCATGGAAAGCTATGAAAGAGGGAGAACGCCTTGAGAGCAAGAAGCACTCGTACAGGCGCTTCTTGTTGGACTCGTTCAAAAACAGCGAGGTTTTGCTCAAGACGTGCTTCTTCTAACACGAAACAAGGCGATGGAATGGTCGCCAAAACAGAGTCTAGAGTCTGCGTCATCCTTAGTTGTCCTCGAACGGTGTTGGCTGATCAATCACTTCATGCCATGGAAGACCAAGAGGTCCTAGAAGTTGCATAAACGGATCGGGATCAAATTGCTCTACATTAAACACTCCTGGCTGTTTCCAGAGTCCATTAATCACCATTAATGAACCAATCACTGCCGGAACACCTGTGGTGTAAGAGATTGCCTGTGCACCAACTTCTTGATATGCCTTGGCGTGATCACAGTTGTTGTATACGTAGTACGTGCGCTCTTTTCCATCCTTCAGCCCACGAATATAACAGCCGATGGATGTTTGTCCCGTATAATTCTCTGCTAGAGAAGAGGGTTCTGGAAGCAGAGCTTTGAGAAACTTCAACGGAACTACCTTGGTTCCTTCATAATCAATTGGATCAATACGCGTTAGACCAAGATTCTGAAGAACTTGAAGATGATTAATGTAGTTCTGTGAAAACGTCATCCAAAAACGCGCTCTCTTCAGGGTGGGAATATGTTTGACCAGAGATTCAAGCTCTTCGTGATAGAGAAGATATGACTCTCTCGGGCCAATTTCTGGATAAGAGATTGGACGATGAATCGAAAGAGCAGGCACTTCTACCCACGCGCTATTCTCATAATATTTCCCTGGTTGCGTAATTTCACGGATGTTTATCTCTGGGTTAAAATTCGTCGCAAACGCCTGTCCATGATTTCCAGCGTTGCAATCGACAATATCGAGGTAGTGAATTTCATCAAAATGATGCTTGAGTGCATAGGCTGTAAAAACTCCTGTCACCCCGGGATCAAAACCACATCCCAGAATAGCGGTAAGCCCTGCATTTTTGTAGCGATCTTGATATTTCCACTGCCAACTATATTCAAATTTTGCCTCGTTCGGAGGCTCGTAGTTGGCGGTGTCGAGATAATTAACTCCTACCTCAAGACACGCATCCATTAGGACTAAATCTTGATAGGGAAGTGCTACATTGATGAGAATATCAGGGCGAAACTCTTTGAGGAGTTTGACAGTATTATTGACATCATCTGCATCTAGCGCGGCTGTCTTCACTTTTTTTGAGCCAATACGTTCAGCAATGCGATCGCATTTCTCGATTGTTCGACTTGCCAGAAGAATCTCCGAAAACTCTTCTTGCGCCGCGCATTTGTGTGCAACAACGTTCCCTACCCCACCAGCTCCAACTATGATTACTCGTGCCATACTACCTCCTTGTGGAATGTGTCCAATTTGATGCTGTCTAGATGCAAGAAATTCTTTTTAGCTGTTTCAGATAAGAGATGAATATCCAAAATAAAATAACCGTCCTTATACTTATGTACTTATACTTATTAGGCTATTAGTAAGTAGTTAAGCCAGGAGCGATAGGCTACCCACTACCGTAAATGATGACCTCTTTCGTTGTACTGAATGTTATATCAAAACATTAAGTCGTAATTTCTAGTAAGACTAAACATAAGCCACGTTTTATTTTACTGCCTACAATCTTTGAATGATGAGAAATAAAGGAAAATTAGTTTTCATCGTACACACCACATAGGAGCGCAAAGTTAAATTATATCTTGTACCTGGTAATTTCAACGTCAATTCCATAACCAAGTATCAAAGGACGTATATCTTCAAAATAGAGTAAAAAATAATACAAAAGTTGTGAATGTATGAATATCGTTAAAGCATTTTTATCAGAAATTCGGGTCTAAAACCTCCGCCAATTGGTAAGACCAGTCAGCTGATCTGTTTGTGTTAGATTCCGGTGGATTTTGCTTCGCTCTAACCGATTGAAAACACGGGCAATCAGTTCTGGTCCCACAATTGGTTTTTGGATATAATCATCAGCACCTGCCATAAATACTTGATGCACTGTCTGAGCATCATAACAGGCAGACAAAAACAGGACAGGCAGTTGACTCCACCGAGGATCAGTGCGTACTATCTGACAAAGTTCAATCCCGTTGAACTCGGGCAATTTTAAATCTAAGATGAGAAGATCTGGAAGCGACGTTTCCAGTACTTGCCAAAATTGTTGTGGATCAGCAAGGGTTGTGACATGAAGTCCCCACGCTTCAAGTAATGCAGACAAACTCACTAGCACTGTTGGGTCATCATCGACAATCATAACTTTAGCTTCCGCTGATTGAGCATGACTGAGTACCTGAGTTACCACCTCAAGTATTCCACTGGGAGAGATTGATTTGTGTACAAAAGCATGACCCCCTAAACACGCAACTTCTAACCTTTCAGCTAAACTATTTCGCCCAGTTAAAACTATGACTGGAATCTCTGGGTACTGATTTCTCAGTTGAGCGAGGAAAGTCAATCCACTCTCACAAGGTTCAGCAAACATCAAGTCGAGCAGGATAACATCAGGAGGATTGCTGGCGATCGCCTCACTTGCAGCAGTCAAATTTTGGGCTCCTTCTACCCGAAAACCCCACGCATTTGCTTCAAGTCTAATTCGCTCTGTCAACACCACATCATCATCAATCACCAGTACCAAACCGTGTTGTATACCAAAAGCAGAAGCGGTCAAAACCGGAGGCTTTTCTAGCTCCTGTTGCAATAAATTTCCCAGTTTTGATAATTTTTCTATTTGAATCCGTTCTAAATTTGTTATTGAGAGCAATTGCTCAATTTCCCTTGCTAAACTTGAACCTTTATAAAAACCGAAAGACCCTAGTGCTCCCACTAATTTGTGGGCTTTCTGCTTGGCTTTTTGCTGTACTTCTGGTTCAAAAACACTTGCTTCCAAAGCGATTACCATCTGTGATAGCATCACTACTTCATCAATAAAGCTATCCTTGTATCGTTCCCATAGTTTAGCAAGCGATGCAACGACCTTAGTTTCCGTTTGCTGCTTTCTGGTTTCTATTGACTGTGAAGATGATGTTGCAAGTGTAGATTGCTGACTTCTAGGTGGGAACTTGAGCCGATACCCCAAACCATAGACTGTCTCAATGAAATCTGTGGTCACTCCAGCTACTTTTAACTTCTGCCGGAGTCCTTTGATATGGGTTTTGACAGCATCTTCTGCTGGATATTCTGGATAAGACCACAGGTTTTCTAAAATAGCACTTTTGCTAAAAATCCGGTGTGGATTTTGTAGGAAAAGCTCTAGTAACTGATATTCTTTTGCTGTCAGACGTAGGGGCTGTCCATCACAAGTAACTAAACTTTTGCTAGTGTCAAGTTGCAGGTTTTCCCAACTCAGTACAGAAGCCAGAACACCACTTTTGGGTCGTCGCAATAAGGCACGGATGCGGGCGATCAATTCTGATATATTGAAGGGTTTGACTATGTAATCATCTGCACCTGCATTTAAGCCTATGATTTTATCAATGCTGCTGTCTTTTGCAGTCAGTAGCATGATTGGCATATGATATTTGTGAGAACGCAGTTGGCGACAAAGACTAATGCCATCCAGACTGGGCAACATAATATCCAAAAGGATGAGGTCATATTCAAAGTTTTGTACGAGTTGTAGACCTGTTTGACCATCAACCACCGTATTTACGACATAGTGATGAGCGGTGAGCGCTTCTGTCAGAACTGTAGTAGTGAGTTCATCATCCTCTACAACCAGGATCTTCATTGGGCATTCCCCTACAAAACATCAATGCGTATTTTAAGACTTCATTCTTGAGGAAGTTGTGGGGAATCGCCAAGATGATACAAACAGTGTGTAATTATGGCTTTTGTTGTATCAATATATTGTGATACATAATATGACATTGTGATGTAGTTTTTTTAGCTAATACATATGTTCCATAAACTTTCAGAAAATACATCCGGTGGTAACAGGTTGATTAGTAAGTAGAGCAAGTGACATACTCCTAGACTAATGCTGACGCATACAGTGTAGGCTTCTCAGTGACTCCTGCTACTGCATTGGACGTTACCTGAGCTTTTTGGTATGTGATCTGCTCCTGATGTCCAAAGATGTTAGAAAATATGTACTGATTTATGGGCAGCAGTCATCGTTTTTATCTGTTTACAAACTTGTCATCACTTGAGCTAACTCGTTAGATAAATCTTCCCTAGATTCTCGTGACTTTTGAAATAAAACCCCAGCTAAAAAGTAATAATCGCCAGAATAAAATGACATTTTCTTTTTCCGTAATTCTTCTATGTGATTTTTCACTTTCGGCTCTGAGCTATAGTAGCCAAATTTTAGAGGCAAAACTATAAAATTTGTCACATGATAACCATTTGACCTTGCATGCTCAATGGTACTTTCTGGATTAGAAAAGCTAGAGACTAAAAGCAATACGTTTTCATAACCTAATGATAAAAGCTCGTTAGTGACTGTAGCTCCATCTGTACCACCAAACAACAATGGCATATAAATATCTTTATCTGGGGCTGGGATATAAGGAGGATTAGCAACTAAATAGTCGGCATCTGGTTGAGAAGACTCAAATAAACATGAATTATGAATTATGTATTTTTGAGCAAGATTATATTCATCGATTGTTAAATTTGCAGCTTTCCAGGCAGAAATATTTAATTCAAATCCATGGATGACACCATCAAACCTGTTTTTCAGTAATGAATTAATAACAGGGCTGCCATCTCCTGAGCCAAATTCAACGACACATTCTGATTTTTTACAATTTTTTAGAACAAAATTTTCTAGGCAGTTTGAGTAGAAATTTGATTCTTCAGGGCAAAAAAAGATGTTCTTCATTTGAGTATAATCCATCAAGTTAAGATTGTTTGGAACCTAAAGTGGGCTTTGCCCACCCTGGTAGATATCTACAAAAAAGCAAGCCAAAATAATTCCTTTAGCAAGTCATATATGACCAAAGGAATAAATTTGTTGAATAAATCAACAGTAAGAAATACAAAATGAAGACTTTTGAATTATGAATTGCTCAATGTTGCTTGTTCCGCTGCACGTATTGAGCGCACAACAGCAACAGCCGCGCGATCGCCTGTTAACTTTTCTTGGTCGTACCCCAATACCAATTGCCAGGCATCATCAGGGTACTTTTGGGCTAAAGGCAAAGCGACATCATCCAACATCCAGCGTCCGTGGCGTTCATCTTCCCGGATGTGCAATTCCCAGTAACCCATTGCTGCGTTGGATAGTCCCAGTCGTTGCGCTGCAGCAAGATAGTTTCTGTAAGCAGCAGGTCCCGCCACCTCAAAATACGTGAGTCCACCGCTGTAACGCAAGAAATGACGCTTACACTCAGTGAGTAGGAAATTATGATTCGCGCAAGCAAGAACCTCCCAAGGAACTAAATCAAAGTATCCCTCTGGCTCGGTGTTCATCCCAAATTCATCTAGCATTTGGGCAAAAAATGTAGAATGTTTGCGAGAAAAACGACCGTTGCCATACTCTTCTAACAAAACTCGTACAAGCGTACACTGTACTTCATTGGCAGCACCACCCAAAATGCGGGAAAGACGACTACCCTCGACTAAACCGTCAAACGAGCCAATCGCGAGTAAGTGACGGTAGCCAGCTTCGCTCATTTCCTCTCGGATGTAGCGACTTTCTGCTGACAAAGACGGATCTAAATCGCCAGCACAACGTTCAATGAGAGCTTGCTGAACATCTAATTGTTGCAATGCTTCTACATCAATTTGTGCTAGTTCCCATGCTTGCCAAGCTGTCTCAATTTGGTCGCGCACCTGATGCAAGTAAGGAGAACGCTCATTCACGTAGTGGCTTAAGTCATCGTACCAAAATAGGTTTAACCGATTAATACGATAAAGAATACGCTGGAGAAAGCGGTGAGATGCATCATCACCAACACCATTTTGATAAGCATCACGAATTGCCACACAAAGCGTGTGTTCAAATTCGTCCTTCAGTGCAGGTTCTGCATCTAGTTTTTTGTCTAGGTTCTCTGTCGTGAGCAGTTTTATAAATTGCTGCTCAGCACGCTCATAGTTTATGTTTGTTTCTTCTTTTATTTGCGTACTCTTTTTTTTAGCCTCAGGGAGAGGAAACATCACTAAGTTGCTCTGCATGGAATGTTTGGCTAGTAAAGGCAGGCATCAAATTGTTTTCGCCTATACTACCTAGATTTCCATTAAGTAACTTTCAGTACCTCTCCCGCAAGTGATAAAGAAAAATTAAGTTCTAGATGAAAGATTCAGTCCACAGGTGCAGAGGAGGGTGAAGCAGGGAGCCCGCTGAGCCCTCCGGGCACGCTACGCGAACACTTGGGAGCGGGGAGCCGGGGAGAGGGAGTTAACGTCCATTAGCTCTTGTTCTCCCCTGCGTCCTGCTCGGGTGCTCCCCTGCTTGCTACTTGCCCTAATCCTTACTGCTGGGAACTGGCAGGTGTTTGAGTTACTGGTTTACTGGGTGGAATCTGTTCAATGGTAATGAGTGCTTCCATAACCGACTTAGCAATGGGCGCGGCTACAGTACTACCATAGGCATTTTCTCCTCTTGGATCATCAACCAATGCCAACACCACATAGCGGGGTGATTCTACAGGTAAGATACCTACAAAGCTAGTGATTTTAGCTCCACTGATGTAGCCACCAGTGCTACTGGCTTTTTGCGCTGTGCCGGTTTTGCCTGCGATACGATACCCAGGAATTTGTGATGCTTTTCCTGTTCCTTCATCAACGACACTTTCCATCATCTCTACGACCTTTTGGGTAGTCATGGATGAAAAGATTTGGCGCGGTGTAGCTCGATTGGGTGAATAGTGGATTTGCCCTTTTGTGTCTATCAGCCCTTGAACGACATGAGGTGTGACCAATTTCCCCCCATTGGCTAGGGCTCCATGCATTTGTATCAGTTGCAGAGGTGTGAGGGCAAATCCTTGACCAAAGGAGGTGGTTGCTGGTTCAACTGGCGTAGCGAGAAATTCTTCTTGACTTTTGAGCTGACTGCTTACCGTGAAAGGTAAATCCGTATCATTAACGCTTCGTCCTAGTCCCAAGCGTTCCAGCCAACCATAGTAGACTGAAGGCTGCAATTTTTGGATGATTTGCACCATGCCTATATTGCTGGAGTGTTGCAGAATTTGAGCTATGTTTATCCGCCCGTAACGTTTGTTTTCGGAATTCTTAATTGTTCGGTCAGCTACTTGAATAAAGCCGGGATCATTGAAGACATCATCAGGTTTAATGACCCCAGATTCCAAAGCAATAGCTACATTTAAAGGTTTGAAGGTGGACCCAGGTTCATATAGGTCAGCTACTGTCCAGTTTTTAAATAAAGAGATATCGGCTTTAGAGTATTCATTTGGGTTGTAGCTGGGTTGAGAAACCAAGGCAAGGAGGGAACCATCCCACGCATCCATAACAATGACTGCTCCCCGTGTTGCCCGGTATTTTCGCATTTGTTCTTTCAATGCAAAGCGGGCAGTTCGTTGCAGGCGGCTATCGATAGTCAGTTGCAATCGTAGGTCATCAGAACTGAGAAAACCATCTGGAGCATAATCGCTCATGAGCGCCCCATTACCCGCTCGGCTGAGCCGTACTGTCTGCATAGAGCGTTCTAATAACTTTTCTTGACTGTACTCCACACCAGCTTGACCGCGACGGTCAACATTAACATAGCCTACAACTTCTGAAACCAAATCCTGCTGTGGGTAGAATCTGGAGTATTTTTGAATTAACTCTAAGCCATTAAGGCGTAATGAAGAAATGCGATCGGCAATCTCTTCTGGTAGTGCGGAGGCAAGTGTAATACCACTTTTTTTACTTTCAAACTTTCTTTCTAACTCAGCAGTGTCTCGAGCCAGTATTGACGAAAGCTGTTCTGCTATATCGTGATTAGACTGCTTAAAGAGTTTGGGATGGGCGTACAGAGTATACACAGGACGGTCAATTGCCAGCAAATCTCTATTACGATCCACTACTGGGCGACGGGGCACAAAGGGTCGCAAATTCACCATTTGCTGGTTTCGCGCCTTTTCTGTTAGCTTTGGTCCACGCACAATTTGCAGGTTGTACAAATTAAGAGCTAGCCCCAACCCAGCCGCCATGAGCAAGCTCCAAACAATGAGAAGTCTGGTTTTAGTGTAGGATGCTTGCTCTTGAGTTTGGTCAAATTTGCTCTGCAATTCCCGTCTCGAACCCTTGTGCTGTCGCTTTGTAAATGTTGGTTTTGGAAAGTTAAACTTTTTAAACTTTGTTCTGCTTGGTGACTTTTGCATGAAATATAAGTAAGTCGGCGTGAATATTTATTGTTGAGGCAAGGCAGAGGGCAGCTATGCTGAGGGCAGAAGGGAACAGGGTTTTAGCTAACTTTACCTTTTGTTACATACTTTGGTTGATTTGCGCCTTTCTACTTAGTCCTTGGTCCTCTGTCATTTGTCCAAGTACCTTTTGACAAATGACCAAAAATATGGGATACAAGCCTCGCCCTTCTAGGGCGACTTTTGATACAATATAATGACTCGCTACACAGGCAGAGTCTCGCGCTGCGGCGGAGGAACCTGTCTCGCAATGGGCGTAGTTTCCTGAGAAAGTTTTGGCTCCTGGGGAGCAGAAGGAATTTTCTCTATCCATACAGCGGTGGGGCGCATCGCAGTGAATTTTGGTGAGGGTAAAGTCGCTGGACTCCCATTGATCCAAGAATCCCCGGACTTTAGGACGCTTAGCCGTCAAAAATAACTAATATCCCACTGGATTTGGGGTTTGCTGTTGTCTTTCTAAATTTGGCTTTGTGTTGGGGACTGCGTTAGACTCAACAGGTGCTGGATTTAAAAAGATCATTCCTGAGGGAGTTGGCGATACTAATTTTGCTGGTGGGCGTTCTGCTTCTTGTGCCATTTTGTTTTTAAGCACTTCGTTAGTGGTCATCAACTGTCGCTCATAGCGTTGCAAGTTTTGTAGTTTGCGGTATGCTTGACTCCATAGTTGTTGGGAATACACAGTCCAACCATAAACCACGAGCATGATAGCTACTAATGCAAACGCCACAACTGAAGAATGACGATGTAAGGTGTACAGGCGTAGCAACCATGCAGGTATAGACTCAGCAGATGGCATCACAGGGACGGTTGACGCTTTTTGTTTGTTCAACTCTGGCCCAGATGTTGATTTGTGTGTTTTTACGTTGGTTGCATCTGTTGTGAGTTGCCGTGCAGAAACTGATAGATTTTTTGGCGATCGCCTTTGTTTGTTAGAGGATGCTGATGTAGACAAGGCAGGCAGGGTAGTTTCAGCACGATAATCAAAGCGGCGTGGCGCGAATGGTGAGCGCACTTGCTGTGTCTGAGGAATATTTTCTTGCTGGGCGGACAATTTTTGTTGGTTAGCACGACGTTTTCTGCTACTTCTCACTGCTGTCCGGCGCCCACTACCCGTTGCAGAAATATCTGATTTGCGAGCAACAGCCATAATTTTTTTAGATAGAAATACTTTATTCTAGATGATTGTCTGTTTTTGCTTACGTGATTATTGCCTCTCGGATAATAACCACAAATAACACCTTACACCCCATCAATATATTGTGATAGGTAGGCGCACCAATCTTCGGAACTCCAAGAAACGCATTTTCAAGGAAGAAAGGAGGGTTTCTGGGCAATATTGAATAGACTCTTGAACATCTTGACTGTTCAGGTACTGTATTTAAAAGTATGGCAACGCATTCCCAATATAAGCAAGAGTATGCCAAAAAACATTGCAATTTTTGGTATGATATCGCGGCTAGCGACCAAATTTGGTGGTGCTAACACCTAAATGATTGAGTTAACTGGCAACAAGCTCAAGAATTTTGCCTAAAACTGTAATCTCACGTCCCTTAAAAAAAAGCAACAAATAGGGTATCGTATTCAACAGGCTAAAATTGTACTTGCCGCAATTGGTGAAAGAGGAGTTATGAAAATAAAAATTCTTAGTTTTGCTCTAATTCTAGGTTTGGCAGCAGCTCTTGGAGCCTGTGAAGGTGGCGGCGAAGCACCCAGTGGTGGTGCTGGAGGTACTGCTACTTCACCTGCTGAACCAGCAGATACTGGCGCTACCCCTCCTGCTGGTGGCACTACAGCTACCCCTCCTGCTGGTGGCACTACAGCTACCCCTCCTGCTTCTGCCACGACTCCTGCCAGCCCAACCAAGACCCCCTAGAGAGCATTCTCTCAAAACAGTCAAAACAGGTTGTTGCAGTGCTCCTCACTACATTGGTTGAGTTCATTCTCCCGAATAACTACAAAGTCAGTGGCTAAGTTTTGAGAGTGTATAAGTTAGTGACGCTCACTAACGGATTGTCTAAATCTGAGAAAAAGAATTGAATAGTTCTGTGCAAACGACCGTTGACCACACGGTGAATGCTTGTTGCAGGTAAAGTTATCTAGAGTGTTGCTGTATGAGTTTTCTCTTGGGGCATTCTGGGCTCCCGATCAAGCATAAAGTTCCCCAGCTTTGATTTGTGGAAAGTGTCAAAATCCTCTGTACTCTGTTCCATATGTAGAAAAGTGACCTGGTAGTAATACTTGAGCTTATCAGGTCTTCACAACAACTCCCTTAAGAAACCCGGTTTCTCTATGAAACCGGGTTTCTTTTCAGGTAAGCTACAGGGGAGATTAACAGCTGTGGAAAAGTGGGGGCAAAATCACCAATAACGAGTGACGACTGACTGGGAAAAGAGGAAAGAGGAAAAATGAAAAGGGTGAGAAGATTTCCGATTTTAATTGTCTGTACTAGCATATTGGTGGTATCAAGCAGTCATTGGGGAGCATTAGTCATGGCATTACCGCCACAAGAAGACATACCAGAAGAAATATTGCGAACTCAGATTGTGACAACAGCGCGATCGCCTGTTGATGGTAAGCCGATCAGTGCTGGTGAATACGCCCAATTACAAGCCCAGTTGCAAAAAAGCCCGCCTCCAAAACTTGATCAGCGAATTCGGGAGCAAGTTTTTTTACTGCGACTGCGTAAGACATTGCTTCGACTTTTCCCATTTCTTAATATTTAGTCAATCATCTATAGTCATTAGTTTTCCTTCCCTACTTCCCTTTTTCTCCTTGCTTTCCCCACCTCCTCCAAAAGGCTTCCCCCCAAAGTAAGATGACTCTGACGACAAAATTCGCAAATAAATGTAAAGAATAATAATAGATTGTTTTACAAAGTAAATTTACTTAGTCACTTTATTCAACGTTAGGTAGCTCCATGTCAATGACTACGATAGCCCCCGAACAGGTTAACCGCATCGTTTGGAATCAACATCAAGATCCGTTTGAAGTACTGGGTGCCCACCCCATAGAACAGGATGGTAAAAACGTCTGGGCTGTCAGAGCCTACCTACCAAATGCGAGTGCAGCTTGGGTGTTTCTTCCTGAAGAACGGAAGGAATATCCTATGGAAACGGTGCATCATCCCCACTTTTTTGAATGCACAATAGAAACCAAAGAACTGGCAAACTACCAGTTACGGATCAAAGAAGGGGAACATGAGCGAGTCATGTATGACCCCTATGCTTTCCGTTCTCCTCGCCTGACGGAATTTGATTTACACTTGTTTGCTGAAGGTAACCACCACCGAATTTACGAAAAACTGGGAGCACACCCCACAGAAATTAAAGGTGTTAAAGGCGTTTATTTTGCTGTTTGGGCACCCAACGCCCGTAATGTTTCACTTCTAGGAGATTTTAACAATTGGGATGGGCGTAAACACCAAATGCGTAAAGGACATACAGGCATTTGGGAACTGTTTATTCCTGAAATAGGGGTAGGAGAACGTTACAAATACGAAATTAAAAACTCTGACGGACACATCTACGAAAAATCTGATCCTTACGGTTTTCAACAAGAACCCCGTCCCAAAACTGCATCCGTTGTCACAGATTTAAATGCTTATGCATGGACTGACGAAGACTGGCTGGAAAATCGGCGTCACACTGATCCCTTGACCCAACCCATTTCCGTTTACGAAGTTCATTTAGGCTCTTGGTTACACGCTTCTAGTGCAGAACCAGCCAAACTGCCCAATGGTGAAAGTGAGGCTGTGGTCACTGTTTCAGAACTTAATCCAGGCGCACGCTTCCTCACCTACCGGGAACTGGCAGAACGGCTAATCCCATACGTCAAGGATTTGGGATATACTCACATTGAAATTTTGCCCGTTGCGGAGCATCCATTTGATGGCTCTTGGGGTTATCAAGTCACTGGGTACTATGCCCCCACATCACGATATGGCACCCCAGAAGACTTTATGTATTTTGTTGACCAATGCCACAAAAACGGTATTGGGATAATTGTTGATTGGGTTCCTGGTCACTTTCCCAAAGATGGTCATGGTTTAGCATTCTTCGATGGTACTCACCTTTACGAACACGCTGATTCCCGCAAAGGCGAACACAAGGAGTGGGGGACTCTCGTGTTCAACTACTCCCGCAACGAAGTCCGAAATTTCCTAGTGGCAAATGCCCTGTTCTGGTTTGACAAATTCCATATTGACGGCATTCGCGTTGATGCTGTCGCCTCCATGCTCTATCTCGACTATTGTCGCAAAGATGGCGAATGGGTTGCCAACGAGTACGGCGGTAGAGAAAATCTGGAAGCAGCAGATTTCCTGCGTCAGGTAAACCACACTATTTTCAGCTATTTCCCTGGCATTGTCTCAATTGCCGAAGAATCTACCGCATGGCCAATGGTATCTTGGCCCACTTACACGGGAGGATTGGGCTTTAACTTGAAGTGGAATATGGGTTGGATGCACGATATGCTGGACTATTTCAGTATGGACCCCTGGTTCCGCCAGTTCCACCAAAACAACATCACCTTTAGTATGTGGTATCACCACAGTGAGAACTATATGCTTGCCCTGTCTCATGATGAAGTCGTGCACGGCAAGAGCAATATCATTGGCAAAATGCCTGGGGATAGATGGCAGAAGCTCGCTAACGTGCGTTGTTTGTTCGCTTATATGTTCACTCACCCAGGTAAGAAGACCATGTTTATGAGCATGGAGTTTGGGCAGTGGAGTGAATGGAACGTTTGGAGTGACTTGGAATGGCACCTATTCCAGTATGAGCCCCACCAACAGCTAAAGGAGTTTTTTAAAGGTCTCAACAAACTCTATCGCTCCGAACCAGCTTTATATACCCAAGATTTTGCTCGCGAAGGCTTTGAATGGATTGACTGTAGCGATAACCGCCACAGTGTAGTGTCATTCATCCGTAAGGACAAAGATTCTGATAATTTTATTGTGACGGTTTGTAACTTTACACCTCAACCCCATTCTCACTACCGCATTGGTGTTCCAGAACCTGGGTTTTATACCGAGTTGTTCAATAGCGATGCTCGCCAGTATGGTGGTAGCAACATGGGGAATTTAGGTGGTAAGTGGACAGACAATTGGTCATTCCATAATCGTCCCTACTCACTGGATTTATGTCTGCCACCCTTGGGAGTGTTGGTTCTCAAGTTGGATAGAGAGAAAACTGCACAGGTGATGGAATCTTAATCAGGAGGGTGGGCAATGCCCACCCTATATTGTGAAAAATATTATGCCAAGCATGAAATCTTTCACTTTCAAAGTGCCAGTTACACTGAATACTAGTAGTTTAGAGCAACTTGGGCAGAACAAAAGCTTAAAATCTTAGTTCGCTGTGGATATGTATAAACCCTAGCCTCAGCATAGCAGGTGGGGGTCGTTCATGACTGCTTTACACACCAAACTCCTGCTTGAGTTGAGCGACCCAAGCTTTGATTCGTTCCTCAGTCAAATCAGATTGATTCTCTTCGTCAAGAGCCAGACCTACAAATTTCCCATCACGTAAGGCTTGAGACTCAGTAAATTCATAACCATCCGTAGGCCAATATCCAACCGTTTCACCACCTTGTTCCGAAATTTTCTCCTCCAAAATACCTAGTGCATCCTCAAATGTGTCAGGATAACCAACTTGGTCTCCTGGTCCAAAATAAGCAACTTTTTTGCCAGTGAAGTCAATGTTATCGAGTTCCTCATCATAGAAATATTCCCAATCACTTTGCAGTTCGCCTACATTCCAAGTAGGACAACCTATGATAATGTGACTATAATCATCGAAATCACTTGCTCCAGCTTTGGAAATATCATTCAAAGTAACAACACTTTCTCCACCAAACTCTTTTTGAATCATTTCAGCTTCAGTTTGAGTGTTACCTGTTTGAGTACCAAAAAATAAACCAATCTTAGCCATTTTTCCTCCTATTTGACTGAAATAGTAATCGAAGGTAATGTCTAATTTATTGTGGAAAAGGCGACTAAATTGTCCTCTTTTGCCGCCATTTTTTGAGCTAGAATTAAATACGCGTGTTATTTTGAGTTAGTTCTTCTAGCATATTTAAGAGTAGCCAGCGTATATAGTCACCTATACTTTGGCGGTATACATCTAGCGTCGCCTTTAACTTAAGAGCTTACAAGGGTATTAACATCTCTCTAATGAGGTGATGAGAATTTATTTCTCATGATATAGAAGTTGAGAGTATGGCTTGTATGCTCAGTTCTGGATGGAACAAGTTCGTAGCGAATGATAACTTCTTTGATTAGAACTCTTGCACGAATATTTTGTGTCGGGGAATAAGAGAGTAAAGCAGCGTAACAAATCTCAGAAGATGCGTTACGGGCTTCGTCCTAACACATCCTACAAATCTTTTATAGCATTCATGCAAGAGGTCTAGTCATCAGAAATGCCATCTGTTCAAAGACTCCGAAGAGCAACCACTGGTAATTGAACACTTACTGTAGTACCTGTCGCTGTGTCAGACTGAATGAGTAACTCCCCACCATGAGCATTGACGATGCGCTTGGTAATGGCAAGCCCCAGACCAGTACCACCAGATTTCGTGGAAAAGAACGGCTGGGTTAGCTTTGACAAAACCTCTGGGGAAATTGGCTCTCCGCCATTGCAGACATTAATGCAGACTTTATCTTGAGACGAACTATCTACTTCCCATTTAATGACATCTCCTGCTGAAACTGCCTCACAGGCATTGCGGACAATATTGATAAACACTTGTTTTAGCTTATCTCTGTCCCCCAAGATTGTGACTGTAGGTGAGGCTGGGATAAATTCGATTTGCCGTGAGAGTGCTTCTGGCATCTCGCAAATTGACATAAGCAACTCACAAATAAATTTATTTACATCCAATTCAGATAGTTGTAATACCTGAGGCTTGGCGTAAAGCAAAATTTCACTCAGCAGATTTTCTAGACGATGAGCTTCACCAAGTGCCAGCGACAATCGCTCTTGAGCTGGTTCAGTCAGAATGGTTTTCTTAAAATACTTCAATCCCATAATCATTGTGGTCAGGGGATTGCGAATTTCATGGACAATCATAGCAGCAAATTCACCAATGGCTGCCAGCCGTTCTTGTTCTACAAGCTTGGCTTGCGCCGCCCGCAATTCTTGAGTGCTTTTTTTTACCTCAGCTTCCAGCACTTGATTAAACTGGCACTGCTGCTGGTAGAGATGGTAATGGTCAAGTGCTGTAGCCGCACGTTCCGCAAACAGTTCCACAATTTGGATTTCTTCTTTTGTAAATTCCCTTGGTTGTTGGTGAAAAGAACAGATAGTACCAATCACTTCACCTTGGGCAGTCCGTAACGGTATTCCTAAATATGAGCAATAACCTTCTGGAGCTTCTCCATACTCTGGATGTTTTTTAGCATCTTCCACTGCCAAAGAGTGACCGATTTGGATGACAGTACCAGTGAGTGAACCATGTAGTGTATAAATATGTTCGCCCTCACCTATATCTATACTACTTGCCAGCACTGTTTCAAACCCTTGCTGACAAAGCGTTACCACCGACCAATCTATCTTAAGCAGTTCGCTAACACCACAGGCAATATTGTGTAAAAAACTACTTAGTTCGCCAGTTCGATAGTTCAACGAGGACAACAGTGCCATTGCCCGTAACTCTCGTTGCCAGGGCTGGTTTTGCAACGACATTTCATCTTCACTGGTTTTGCTCATGGATGGCTGTTACATGGTAAGCGCAAAGTAAGTTGAGAGAGGAACTGGTAGGTTTTGAGTATTCGGGATTCCCGTTTGGGATGCTTTTGTAGGAAGATTTTACTAGGTGTATTTTCTGTTTGTACACATGAATTATCGAAAATTTTACACTTAAATACAAAATTTTATATTTTCTTAAAAGTTAATTAGAATCAGTTGAAAAAGTGGCAGGAATTTTTTTAACAAAATATAAGCTCAACTTTATCCAATGAAGCAGCGTAAACCTTGTTATCTGGCAAAAGTTCTAGGTTTGTGGCAAAAACTTTCTTTTCCACAGTTTCAGTCAGTTTTTGGTACCTACAGGCGGCGAAGCCTATTTCAATAATGCAACAAATATCCAGAATATCTTCAGCCGTGTTACAGGTGGGTCAATATCTAACATTGTGGTAGCTAAGTATGGACAATCTTCGAGAACGAATTGCTATCCAACAAGAACTAGAGCCAATTAGCGATCGCCTAAGAAAGATGTTTGGGCAAACTCATCCTCAATTTGATAGCGTATTGGAAGACGTTGGCGCGGCTGGTATTATATTCGTAAAGCTGGTTATCGTCCGGAATCAGCTATCAAAACTGTGGATTGACTGTGGATCGTGCCTCACCGATCATCGCTTCTAACTGACTTGTAAAATATAAACCGCAAAAAATCCCTCCACCCTTATGACTGTAAAAATCAAGACCGAAAAAGACTTTTCTACTGCAAGCACTCATATAAATATCAATCAAGAAACAGAAAACGAAAAAGTTCTATGTTCTCATTGTCAGCGCACAGCTACGAACGGTATTAAATGTAAAGGAAGTTGTGTAGCTGACAATGACTATTAAGGTATGAATTTAAAACAGTTGTCTCAAAGCCCCACTTTTTTAGGTGAAACTCAGCCACGTTCTGCCACGGACATATTTTTACGACTATCATTGTTTTCAGTTATGACCTAAGGATAATTGACATAGGTTTTCGCTCACTATACGACGCGCCGCAAAATAGTAGAAACAGGGGCATTGCTCAACCTCAAAGCCAATCCTATATGAATATGCTTTGCCGCTCTCATCTCAGCATAATGGTGGTTGATAAGAGAGAAACCTGAATGTTGTAATGCGAATGGTAGTTTTTATAAGTTAGTAAGTTTGGCTGATTGTTGCAATTTAAAGTTATGAAAAATACATTATTTGATACAATCTTCCGTGACAGCGATGGCAAAATTGTTTTGGCTCAGATGCCAAACTTACCGCTTATTGTTTGGATAGCAGCTAGTTTGCTCAAATTAGTTTTTCCAACAGGCGTTGGGAATACAGGGTTAGACGCACTTGCTTTTGGCTCTTTATTTACTTGGGCGTGGTTAGAATTATTTCAAGGCGTTAATTATTTTCGTAGAGCGCTAGGTCTTGGCGTGCTTATTGGTGTTATCGCGTCAAGAACTGTGGGTATTGATGCACTTGGCTCTTTCGCCCTTTGATGCGAGGGGCGATAGGCAAAGGTGGTAATATCAACATAGATATTAATGTCTTCCGTGTTACCGAAAATTCGGGTTTAAAGCCCCGTCCTTCTAGGACGGCTTTCTCTTTGTCTTTAGACTTCTAATGAGTTCTCTAAGTACATCAGTTTTTGTTCTGCCAACAGATGAGCAGTAGTCTTCAAGGATTTGAAGTTCGTACTCTTCTACTCTAAAATCTAATCGTTTCTTCATAAGATTGTACAGCTTTATTGTGTACAATAGTAGCATGAAAACATTGAAGTTTAAGTTGTACTCACACAAGCGCAATAGATACCTCAAGCGGTCAATTAATGCCGCAGGGGTAATCTATAACCATTGCATTGCCCTTCATCGTCGGTACTACAAGATGTGGGGTAAACACTTGAGTTGCACAAAACTTCAATCTCATATAGCCAAGTTGCGGAAGCATAATCCGTTCTGGCAATCAGTAGGTTCTCAGGCAGTACAGGATATCTGTCAACGTATCGAAAAAGCATACCAATTGTTTTTTAAATACAACAAAAAAGGAGTTAGACCACCAGGATTCAAGAAGGTTAAGAAATACAAATCGTTCACCCTCAAACAAGCAGGATATAAGTTTCTTGGTGGGAATAGGGTACGAATTAAAAACCGAGTTTATCAATTTTGGAAATCTAGGGAAATCGAGGGAATAGTCAAAACTTTAACCATTAAACGCACGCCTTTGGGTGAATTGTTTATGGTTGTCGTGGTTGACAATTGTCCGGAATCTGAAGCTCAGTTCACGACCGGTAGAATAGCGGGATTTGACTTCGGACTCAAGACATTTCTCACTTGCTCAAATGGCTCATTAATTGAATCGCCCCAATTATTTAAACAGTCTCTCAACGCCATCAAAAAAGCGAGTAAACAGCACTCCAAAAAGTTGAAAGGCTCGTTCAACCGAGAACGGGCTAGAAAGAATCTAGTACGCAAGTATGAGGATATTTCTAATGCTAGGCGTGACTGGTTTTGGAAGTTAGCTCACGACCTAACTAATAGCTTTGATGTACTTTGTTTTGAAACTTTAAACCTCAAAGCAATGCAACGTCTTTGGGGACGAAAAATCTCAGACCTAGCCTTTGGGGAATTCCTGCAAATTCTGGAATGGGTTGCTAAGAAGAAAGGTAAACAACTCATATTCGTCTCGCAGTGGTATCCATCCAGTAAAACTTGTTCTAATTGTGGACACGTTCTAGAAAAACTGGATTTGTCAATCAGAGAGTGGCGTTGCCCGTCCTGTCAGTCGGTAAATGGCAGGGACGAGAATGCAGCTAAGAATATTTGTACAGTTGGGGCATCAACTGTTGGGTGAGACGATGTAAGACGGCAAAGCGCTGCAATCGTTGTTAGAGCCCAGAATCCCCGCACTTTTAGGGCGGGGAGTATGTCAAGATATCTTCTTGCAAAATTATTCTGGTGAACGACTTGTCTACGGTGGAACACGAAAGTCTCAAAATGACCCATATTGGAAAGATTTAATTTTATTCTATGAGTATTATCATGGTGATAATGAAGCTGGAGTTGGAGCAAGTCATCAAACTGGATAGACAGGTTTAGTCGCTAAACTCATCCACCAATTTAGTGAGTATGAAGCACAATATCAAGTACCAGAAATTAAAACTGAGAAAGAGGCGATCGCCATAGCATAGAGAAGCACAAAATTATGGCGTTGCGGAACAGTAGAATACATTGGGGCAAGCAGAAGTTTTCAGGAAATTCTCAGGTTCAATTAATTTAATAACTTGGGAATGGATTTAGATTATTAGAGAGACTTTGCAGAGTTGAGAGGGCAATTGAATAAAAATATTTAGTCATCTTTTTGAAATAGCTACACTTTTCACTGTCGGTCTGCAATAGAGGTAAGTTCTAATCGGCTATAACTAGAAATATAACCATTGACAAGAATTACCATTTCTTTATAAAGCTGCGCTAAATAAAGCTTCAAGAATAAAGTCGTAAGAAGTGAGAGAGGAAATCATGGAAGGTGTAATTGCTTTGAGGACATCAGTTAACTTCTGCTGTAGTTGTGTGAGGGTTTGACAATTTTCCCATTGGAGTTGAGATTTGAGAAATTCCCAAAACCGCTCAATTGGGTTGAGTTGAGGAGAGTGAGGAGGTTGAAAAATAGGGATAATGTTATCTGGATAATCGAGAGCTTTCGCTTTGTGAAAAGACCCTTGGTCGAACTGGATAACCGCGATATCATCACCAAGGTCAGCAGAGAGCAACTCCAAAAAGTTTTGAAAACAATCACTATTGAGGTAGGGGAACTCATAGAAAAAGCTGTATCCACTTAGGGGTTCTACGACTCCGTATAAATAAAAATTTTCACGTTGCCATTGGCTTAAACCCACGGGTTTAACTCCTTTAGCCGTAATTAAACGTCCTGCAATTGTCTTTAATCCTAAACGTGTTTCATCCTGGCACAAGTACCTCAATCGTTTACCCTCTCCAAACTCTTCCTGCAAGAATTTGAATGCTAGAGGCAGTTTTTTTTAAAGTGAGATAGGCTTTCTGGGTGTTGTTTGGTGCTTTGAGGACGAGGCACTTTCAATTTCGCACCCAAACGCTTGCGAACAATTTCATAGACTGTTTTGTAGGCAAGTGAAAGTCCTAATTCGCTCTTGAGCCATTGTTGAATTTGACTATAGCTTTGAAACCCAGATGGTTCCTGCAACTTCTGTTTCAACCGTTCTAAGTCTGAACCACTTATGCTCAGAACTTTCCCTGGTGCATGTTTTACTTCAAGTAAGCCCCTTCGTCCTTCATCTTTATACTTTCTCACCCAACGAGTTATGGTTGCTTCATCACGCCCTAAACGTTCTGCCAGCGATCGCCTGCTGCTGACTTGACCACTCTTGAGCCAGTAGAGCATTTGCAATCTTTCTTTGCTGCTTGCTGCTGTGGCATGTTTGAGAGCTTTCTCCAATTCTTCTTGACTTTCTGAAATCTCGATTTGGAATGGACGACTCATAACAAAATTACTCAATGCACCCATCTATAAGTTTGACGCAGTTTGGCGCATCTTCATACAGAATTGGTAAATGTTACATTTAGCAGTCTAATTTTATTAGTAAAGCCTTCCAAGGCACCTAAAATATAACCAAAACAGTGAAGAAAATTAGAAAAGTTTGGAGAAAGATAGATCCATTTTCCTTACAACTACGCCTAACAATTGGTATAGCTGCATTTTCAGCCTTAGTATTAGGTAGCCTTGCTACATGGACTAGTTGGAAAATGCAGCAAATTTTGATTGATAGTCATAAACATAACATAGAACAAATAGCAAAGCGTTTGCCGCAAGACGTGCAACTTTATAGTGAAATGATGCAACCTGAAACTGGGTTACAAAAGGCTATTAATAACTTGGCGAATACCAATACATTACTATGGCTAAAAAGTCCTGATAATAAAATCTTGGCACAATCTGCCACCTTAGATTTGCTATCTGATTCTATGGTAGCTGAGTTAATGTCTCTGACTAAGATGCCGATTAAATCACAAGTTTATAAAGTTAACAAAAGCTACTTTGTCTTGTCTGGTGGTTCTGTAGTAGTTCAGGGTCACTTGCTAGGTGATTTATTTGTAGTAAAGGATATTACTCGCGAACAGACAATTTTTATGGTCATGGTGCAGAGTTTAGGTATTATTAGTGTTTTGGCAATTATTGTCTTAACATCTGTGATTGCATTTTATATCAAATATTCTCTACAACCTCTACGTCAGTTAAGTCAAATGACTGCTGTCATTTCCGCAAAAGATTTAGGACAAGCACAGTTATATCTTGATAATGCACCTAGTGAAGTCAAAGAATTAGCTCAAACCCTAACCATGCTGTTATCGCGCCTCTCCCAATCTTGGGAGCAAGAGCGAGAATTTGTGAGTAATGTTTCTCACGAGTTACGCACACCCTTGACGATTGTACATGGTTACTTGCAAAGCGTCTTGCGACGGCAGAGTAACTTAACCCAAACTCAACAAGAAGCATTAGAAACTGCTGCATCAGAAGCTGAACGTACGATCCGCCTACTACAAGATTTACTTGATTTAGCACGAGCAGATAGTGGTTATTTGCACTTTCAGATGAAATCTTACGTGCTGAATGACTTAGTTGAAGAAGTCGTTGTGATGGCTCAGAAGTACAGCGATCGCGTAATTACAATCGAGTCAATCACTTATCCTATTGAGGTAAACGTAGACTACAGTCGCCTGAAACAAATTTTACTAAATTTGATTGATAATGCTATTAAGTATTCTAAAGCTGGTACTCCTGTAACTTTTAAGTTAGATAAACTTCAGGATAAAGCAATTATCCAAGTTTGCGACAAAGGTTATGGCATTCCTTTACAACACCAAGCACGTATTTTTGAGAGATTTTATCGCATAGAGGAATCCCGTAGTCATGCGACTGGAGGTTGTGGTTTGGGTTTATCAATTGTCAAGACACTTGTAGAGGGTATGGGGGGTAGTGTGAGTGTGCAGTCAAAATTAGGGGAAGGTAGTATCTTTACAATTCATTTACCTATATAGCTAGTCAATATCATAAAATTTTTAAGCAATAATACTTATGTAGCAAAGCTATGGGAAATTGAAACCTGTGAAGCGGGTCTTTATCATAAAGTGAGCGCAAACACACTACGCTCACTCTAAAGAATAACAATTATGGCTTCAACATAACTTATCAACAATAAGCCTACCAAAGCAGATCTCACTCTAGAATCAGCATTTACGACTCAAAAAGAGGTAAAGCCTGATACATAATAGCAAATAAGCAATCCCAACTACAAAGGGAAAAAGAGCTATTTGAGTGCCAAACAACGAAATCTTTCATTTTCCCACTCTTCAAATGTACTGACTTCCTTCAAAAATCAAATACGATGACTATATTCTGCAACGTCCAAAATTGCTAAATCAAGGCAACGTTTAAGCTCTTCTCCAAGAATTTGGACATGCGGTTCGAGCAACATTGTGTAATGATTACCAGGAACAATATGAAAGTCTGAAGACTTTTGAGATAGTTGACTCCAATTTTTCCATATCAGAAATGGATTATGAGTCATTGAAGCTACAATATCTAGAGTTTCGCTAGCTTCAAATAGAGTGATACGATTTGGATAAACTTCTGGTATGTAATTATTGACACGTTTTAACGAAGTTTGAATCCCTATTTTGTAGGTCTGTAGCAGATGATAAATCTCTGCAAAACTAGTATCTTTAGGTAATATTTCTAGCTCTATTGCTTCCTTTAATAAATAATTTAGTTGCTCATTCAGGTTAAGCGTTTTTAGAACATCGTATTTGAGTATAAGTTCTTTGTTATGACGCGCTCCCAAATAACTAGCAAACAAGGACACAAAAGTGTAATCTTCATGAAAAGGCAAGTTAATTATATTAGCAACATCTAGTAAGGCGAGCAGAGCTACTTGCTGTCCTTGCCGATGTAACTGCTGTGCTATCTCTAACGCTATACAGCCTCCTAATGACCAGCCTCCCAACAAGTATGGACCTTGCGGCTGAAGATTCTGTAAAACCTTGATACACTTAGATGCTATCTCTGATATGGGAACGGAAGACAGAAACTCATTGTTAAGACTTTGATAGTTATCAAGTTCTGGTGGTTGTAATATGTAAAATGGTTGGTCATTAGTCAAATGACGTGCCAGATTATTGTAGCAAGAAACATCTAAACCACCGGGATGTATACATACAAAAGGTAATCTAGAACCAGACGGCTGAATACATTTGAGTAAATCCAGCGATAAATTATGTTTAATTTTATGTTCTCCTAAATTTTTAGGAGCTTCAGAGCTTGGAGCAGAAACATTGTTCATCTTTTCCAGCAGCTTCATAACAAGTTCAGCTAAGCTAGACTCTTGGAAAAAATTTTCTGGCTGTACAGTTATTTCTAGGTTAGTTTCCACCCAATTCTTTAGAACCAATGCCATAAGAGAATCTAGTCCCATATCTTGAAGTGGCTGGTCTCTATCAAGTATTGATGCTGGCAGATCCATTACCCTGCATACTTGTTCTGCTAAATAAAAACTGAGTAATTGCTGACGCTTTTGCTGATCTGCCGCTAAAAGCTCTTTGCGAATCAGATTTGGTTTAATTTCTTCTATATTTGTAAATAAAGTTGATTCTTCTGGTTGGGTAAATGGCTTTTGATTTGTTTCAGGAGAGCCATTCTGAACCGAACCAGAAGATATGACTATAGGTTGTTTCAAAACTTCTGTAGAAGTAGACTTTGAGTCAGCTATAAAATTATCATAGTCATCAACTTGTAGAATCTTTTTACTATTCTTCTTGTCTAATTGTTTACTTTGAGAATTGTCCACCCAATAACGTTGGCGCTGGAAAGGATAAGTAGGTAAAGGCAAACGAGAACGAGGATAGTCAGCGTCAAAACCAGACCAATCTACAGACAAACCACGTGTATATAAACCTGCCAAACTCTCAAGCAACACTTGCCAATCAGGCAAACCTGGACGCAGAGAAGGGAAAAATCCACCCATATCTGGCGCCAGACAATCACTTGCCATTCCCAGCAAACTTGGTTTGCTACCAATTTCGACAAACACCTCAATACCTTGTTGAGCAAGCGTTTTCATCCCTGCGACAAAGTTCACTGCCACGCACGCATGTTCACACCAGTAATCCGGGCAAGCAATCTCACTTGTCATCACTTCTCCACTCACAGTCGAAACAAAACTGATTTTTGGAGAAGAATAATTCACAGTTGCTAATACCTGTCGAAATTCTTCTAAAATTGGCTTGATTAACTGCGAATGGAAACCACGAGAGACATTCAACTTTTCTGTATGAATTCCTTGTGCTGTCAAGGATGCAACCACCGCCTGAATCGCTTCTGGTTCACCCACAATCACTGTATTGTTGGGTGTATTCATCGCAGCTATTGCAATTTGACCAGCATAAGGTTGAATGGCAGCATCAACCACTGCAGCAGTTGCCAATACACAAACCATTTCTGCCTGTGGAGTTAAACTTTGCATCAAACGCCCACGCTCAGTTACCAGTTTTAATGCTTGCTCTAGACTGAACACACCTGCAACAGTGGCAGCGACGTATTCTCCCAGACTATAACCCATGACCACATCTGGTTGTATGCCCCAACTACGCCATAACCCAGCCAGTGCATACTCCAATGCAAACAAGGCAGGTTGAGCATATGCTGTATCCTCTAGCAGTGATGCATCATCTGCATATAAAATTTGGACTAAGGATTTGTTGAGTAATGGTTGTAGGATTTGGTCACAACAGTCG
Source organism: Nostocales cyanobacterium HT-58-2 (assembly GCA_002163975.1). Classification (GTDB taxonomy): domain Bacteria; phylum Cyanobacteriota; class Cyanobacteriia; order Cyanobacteriales; family Nostocaceae; genus HT-58-2. The sequence goes on from CP019636.1 coordinate 3,815,553, forward strand.
ATGGTTTGACGGAAACTTGGTTGAGTTTGATATAATTGCCGTCCCATACCCAAGTAGTGTGAACCTTGACCTGTGAACAAAAAGGCAACGCTAGAGCGCTTTGTCCTTTGTTGTTGCTGATACACGACCCCTGATGTTGCTTGCTCAGTGGTGAAATCTGCTAACTTTTGTTGCAGTTGTCTAACAGATTCGGCGACAACAGCGACTCGGTGTGAGAAATGCTCTCGTCCAGTATTGGCACTGAAGCAAATATCTGCAAGATTGAGATGGGGATTTTTGTCTAGGTGAGCTTGATATCGAACCGCTAATTGTTTGAGAGCTTGTTGTGATTTGGCACTGAGGGTGAGCAAATGTACAGGTCGCTCAATTATTTCTTCCTTTTGAATTTTGAATTTTGAACTTTGAATTTCTTGGGGTGCTTGTTCTAAAATCACATGGGCATTTGTGCCACTAAATCCAAAGGAACTGACTCCTGCGATTCTGTTTTTCTCACCTGTTGGCCAACCTACGGGTTTTGTTGGGACCTGAATTGGTAATTCGTTCCAGTTGATGTGTGGGTTGGGCTGCTCAAAGTGCAGATGGGCTGGTATTTGACCGTGTTGCAGTGACAGCACCACTTTGATTAAGCCTGCCACTCCTGCTGCTGCTTCTAGGTGACCGATGTTGGTTTTGACTGAGCCGATGAATAATGGTTGCTCTTTTGAGCGTCCTTCTCCGAGTACTGTTGCTAATGCTCTGACTTCTATTGGGTCTCCCAACGGTGTTCCTGTCCCATGTGCTTCTACATAGCTTACTTCATTTGGTTTGACACGACTATTATTTAGTGCCTGGGAAATAACTGCTTGTTGCGATCGCCGATTAGGGACTGTTAAGCCGCTACTGCGACCATCATGGTTGACTGCTGAACCCCGAATCAAAGCTAAGATGTTGTCTCCATCAGCTAACGCATCCGAAAGCCGCTTGAGGATGATGATTCCACATCCTTCAGAGCGGACAATGCCATCCGCACTAAGATCAAAGGTTTTACAACGATTATCTGAAGTTAACATATTAGCTCTTGAGAAATTAATGCTAACTTCTGGGGATAAGAGTATATTTACACCACCAGTTATAGCTAAATGACACTCTTGATTTCGTAGACTTTGGCAAGCCAAATGAACTGCTACTAATGAGGAAGAACAAGCTGTATCAACTGCTATGCTAGGACCTTGCAACCCAAGAAAGTAGGACAAACGACCCGATGCAACAGAATGGGAATTGCCTGTAGCCATATAGGCATCAATTTCAGTGGGTTCTCTATCCAGTAGTTGGTGTAGATAGTCGTTGTGACAGATACCAATAAATACTCCTGTTTGGCTGCCAGCAAGTTGCTGAGGTGAAATACTTGCATTTTCTAATGCTTCCCAAGCAACTTCTAGCAAGAGACGCTGTTGCGGATCTAAACTGACTGCTTCACGAGGAGAAATACCAAAAAACTGCGCATCGAACTCCTGTAATTGGTTGATAAATCCCCCGTGGCGAGTACATATCTTTCCAGGAGTATTGGGATTTGGGTCATAGTAAGCGTTAATATCCCATCGATCTGATGGTACTTCGCTAACAGCTATTTCCCCATTACGTAACAGTTCCCAAAAGGCTTCTGGATTGTCGTGACCTCCAGGTAATCGGCAACCCATGCCAACAATGGCTATTGACTCGGTCTTAGCACTTTCTAAAGTATTGAGCTTACTTTTCATTTCCCTAAGCTCAACCAGTGCTTTCTTCATTAAAGACTGATAGTCTATATTGGCTGAATTTTTACTCATTTAATTTTACTCTTCCCTAACAGATTCTAGTTCTTGGGCAAGTAGATTTGCGATTTCTTCCTGAGATAAGTCTTCCAAAATAGCCAATGAAGTCGTACTGTCGTCTTGATGAGACTGTACAGCAGACTCAGGAGCAAAAAATTCTATTGGGAGTACTTCCTGAGCTAAATAATCAACTAATGTTTCTAAAGTGGGATATTCAAGAGCTACGGTTGAAGGTAGAGAACATTCTAAGCTGTTGCGCAGAAGATTTCTCAGCTCTACAGATGTTAACGAATCCATCCCTAGTTGGAAAAATCCCTGTTGTGGATCTAGCTGTTCTGATGGATTTAACCGTAAAACTTTAGCAACTAATGAGTTGACATGAGCTAACAAGCAAGCGTGGCGATCGCTCACAGGAATTGTTTCTAGTTGTTTGAGAAAACTAGTTGTTTGTTTTTTGTCCTGGTTAAGTGTCTGTGTGAAATCGCTAAAAAATTGAGATGTTAAAGCTTGATCAAACTGTGACCAGTTAATAGGCACAACTCCCATTTGAGCTGGAGAATTTGACCATAACTTTTCTAATATCTGCAATCCAGGCTCTGGGGCAATAGAGCCTACTCCTTTCATACTCATTTGTTGATTTAGGTGTCGTTGAGCAGCAGCACCTACTTCAGACCACGGACCCCAGTTAATGCTCAAGCTTGCTAGTCCTTGATTCCGACGGGAAATAGCCAAAGCATCCAAAAAAGTATTAGCGGCGGCATGATTAGCTTGACCAGGAGAACCCAGCAAAGCAGCAGCCGAAGAGAATAGCACAAAGAAATCTAACGGTAGTTTCTGAGTTAAAGTATGCAGATGCCACGCTCCTAGCACCTTAGGAGCTAAAACTTTTGCAAAACGCTCCCAAGTTTGCTGTAGTAGGATACCATCATCTAGCAAACCAGCTGCATGGATGATACCTCGCAAAGGTGGTAAAGATTTTTCAATTTCTGCTAACACATAGTTGACTTGTTCTCTCTGGGATATATCTGCAGATATGACAACGACTTTAGCCCCTGCTTGCTCTAACTGTTTTAATTGGCTGTTTACAGATGGGTTAGCAGCACGACGACCTACCAATACTAAATGCTTTGTACCGTGCTCTACCAACCAACGAGCAGTGAGTAAGCCTAAACCACCTAAACCACCTGTAATTAAGTAAGTAGCATCTTCACGAAAGGTAACAGGTTTTTGATATGTTGTTGCTGGAGCTGGCTTTTGAGAGATAACAATTTTGCCAATATGTTTGGCTTGTTGCATATAGCGGAAAGCATTGAGTACATCCGCAAAGGGAAAGACTGTTTGTGGTAGAGGTTTGAGCTTACCTTCTTGAAACTGTTGCATCAGTTCACAAAACATTGATTGGATCAATGCAGGTTGCTCATAACATTCCTTAACTAAATCAACCAAAAAATAAGAGATATCAGGTCTTACTTGCTTGGCTTGCTCAACTTCCCAAACTCCATTCTTACCAATTTCTAAAAAGCAACCCTTTTCTCGTAGAACTGATAAGCTCTTGGGTATAAATTCTCCATTTAAAGAATTGATCACAACATCTACCCCTTGCCCATCAGTTTTTGCCATAATTTCATCGGCAAAATCAAGAGTTCGGGAGTTCATGATATGCTTTATCCCCAAGGACTTAAGAAATTCCCATTTCTGAGGGCTGGCAGTGGCAAAGATTTCTGCTCCGGCTTGCTGTAAAAGTTGGATAGCTGCTATTCCTACTCCGCCAGTGGCAGCATGAACCAGTACTCGGTCTCCTGGAGATATATTGACATGTTGCAGACTACAGCACACAGTTAAAAATGTCACTGGAACTGTTGCTGCTTGCTCAAAGCTCAGATGCTCTGGTTTGTGAACAACCATAGCGGTCTTGACGGTAACATATTGGCTGAAACTGCCCTGAATTAAGGCAATAACTGGATCTCCTATCTTAAAGTTTTGCACCCCTTCCCCAATACCTACTATCAAACCAGAACACTCTAATCCCAAAGGACCAGGATCTCCTGGATACAAACCTAAGACATTGAGAACATCTCTAAAGTTCAGCCCTGTGGCACAAATCTGAATTTCTACTTCACCAGCATCGGGTTGACGACGTGTTATGGGTTGCAGTTGCAAATTCTCTAGAGTTCCTCGACTAGACACTCCTAGCCGGAAAAATTCAGATTGCGGTATCTCTAATTTATCTTGTGCTGTAGTATCTTCCGCTTGACCGCTACGCGTTAATCTTGCGACATAACGAACTTGATCGCGATAAGCAACTTGGTCTTCTTTTGCAGCCCCCAACCAAATTTCTTCAAATAAGCTTTGTACTTCGTTCTTTTGAGCTTCTGGATGTAAATCGATCCGTACACAATTTAGTTCTGGGTGTTCTAGAGCAATGACTTTTCCGATTCCCCACAGGGGAGATTGAGCCAAACCTGAAATATTTTGCTCTGACTTCACCGATACAGCACCTCGGGTGACTAACCATAAGGAGGGAGATGAAACAAGTTTGGCTTTAACCAGTGATTGGACTAAATGCAATGTACTGCTGCATACCTGGTTTAGAGTTGTTTCTAAACTTGTACTTGTCAATTCCTCTTTGGCTGTATTCAAACTCCATAGATGGACTACACCATGTAATGAGGATTGACTTGTCTCAATTGCTGTGAACAACCGCTGAAAGTCTTCTAGACGAGATGGATTAACTTTAAATTCTGTTTCTGTTAACTGCTCATACTGGTTGCTTGAGAGGACAAGAGTACATATTTCTCCTTGTGCCTGTAGTTGTTCTGTTATTTGCTGACCAATACCATCGTCATCAGCTAAGATTAGCCAACTTCTTGGCTCCGAAATAGTTTTTTGCAATCCTCCATTCAAGGACTTTTGCTTTGTAAGTGTCTGGGGTCGCCACTCTACCTCATAGAGCCAACTTTCTAAGCTTTCCTGCGGGATGCCCAGGAAACTGTGACTATTTGCTCTTCTGCCCTTAAAGCCAATAACCTCGGCAATAATTTCTCCCTCTTGATCAAAGAGTAGGATATTGCCTACGACTTCTTCCCTGGATTTTTCCATTGGCAGTGAGTAGGCATGACACCATAATTGAGAGCAGCTACTGGGACTTTGATAAAAATATAATTGTTCTATACTGAATGGAACAAAAGTTTCATCCTTTTCCAGGACTACAGTTGCCATTAGCAGTTGGAAACAAGAGTCTATCAGACTTGGATGCAACTGATATTTCTCTAAGTTATCTAGTGTTTGAGGAGGTTGCATCTGACATACAGCCTCTTTATCTCCTTTCCAAATTGACTTGATCCACTGGAAGGTTGAACCTAGCTGAATATGGCGTAGTTGTAAAAATTGATAAAATTCACTACTAGCCATTTCTTGTTGGCAGCGGTCTTGTAAGCCCTGAATAGAGATTTTTTCTCGGTTTCGTTTAGCAGCTATAACTTTTTTGTCGATAGAAATTTTGCCATTGATATGTGTATTCCAAGAATGGCTTTGCTCTACCGCTTCAGGTTCTAAACTAATAAGTTTAAAAGATGCTGTGGAACTATCTTCAGGCGTTATGAGTAGCTGCAGAGTGCGTGATTCTTCTGCTGAAATCACCAGTGCCCGAGTAAAGAAAATATCTTCGAGAATACAGCTGTTGTCTCCAAAAGTTAATTCTACTGCCCCTAAAAGCAGGGATATGTGAAATGCTCCTGCAACTACAATTTTCCCATAAACTTGATGGTCATTGAGATAAGGTAGGTTATTCACACTAATCTCAGATGTAAACAAAGTTTCTTTAAGTAAAGGAGATTGCAGTTTTTGGTTGAGTAGGGGGTGAAGAAATATTTCTTTCTCAGACGAGGTCAATAGTTTACGGGTCTGCTTTGTTGTTTCCACCCAATAACGTTGGCGCTGGAAAGGATAAGTAGGTAAAGGCAAACGAGAACGAGGATAGTCAGCGTCAAAACCAGACCAATCTACAGACAAACCACGTGTATATAAACCTGCCAAACTCTCAAGCAACACTTGCCAATCAGGCAAACCTGGACGCAGAGAAGGGAAAAATCCACCCATATCTGGCGCCAGACAATCACTTGCCATTCCCAGCAAACTTGGTTTGCTACCAATTTCGACAAACACCTCAATACCTTGTTGAGCAAGCGTTTTCATCCCTGCGACAAAGTTCACTGCCACGCACGCATGTTCACACCAGTAATCCGGGCAAGCAATCTCACTTGTCATCACTTCTCCACTCACAGTCGAAACAAAACTGATTTTTGGAGAAGAATAATTCACAGTTGCTAATACCTGTCGAAATTCTTCTAAAATTGGCTTGATTAACTGCGAATGGAAACCACGAGAGACATTCAACTTTTCTGTATGAATTCCTTGTGCTGTCAAGGATGCAACCACCGCCTGAATCGCTTCTGGTTCACCGACAATCACTGTATTGTTGGGTGTATTCATCGCCGCTATTGCAATTTGACCAGCATAAGGTTGAATGGCAGCATCAACCACTGCAGCAGTTGCCAATACACAAACCATTTCTGCCTGTGGAGTTAAACTTTGCATCAAACGCCCACGCTCAGTTACCAGTTTTAATGCTTGCTCTAGACTGAACACACCTGCAACAGTGGCAGCGACGTATTCTCCCAGACTATAACCCATGACCACATCTGGTTGTATGCCCCAACTACGCCATAACCCAGCCAGTGCATACTCCAATGCAAACAAGGCAGGTTGAGCATATGCTGTATCCTCTAGCAGTGATGCATCATCTGCATATAAAATTTGGACTAAGGATTTGTTGAGTAATGGTTGTAGGATTTGGTCACAACAGTCGATGGTTTGACGGAAACTTGGTTGAGTTTGATATAATTGCCGTCCCATACCCAAGTAGTGTGAACCTTGACCTGTGAACAAAAAGGCAACGCTAGAGCGCTTTGTCCTTTGTTGTTGCTGATACACGACCCCTGATGTTGCTTGCTCAGTGGTGAAATCTGCTAACTTTTGTTGCAGTTGTCTAACAGATTCGGCGACAACAGCGACTCGGTGTGAGAAATGCTCCCGTCCAGTATTGGCACTGAAGCAAATATCTGCAAGATTGAGATGGGGATTTTTGTCTAGGTGAGCTTGATATCGAGCCGCTAATTGTTTGAGAGCTTGTTGTGATTTGGCACTGAGGGTGAGCAAATGTACAGGTCGCTCAATTATTTCTTCCTTTTGAATTTTAAATTTTGAACTTTGAATTTCTTGGGGTGCTTGTTCTAAAATCACATGAGCATTTGTGCCACTAAATCCAAAGGAACTGACTCCTGCGATTCTGTTTTTCTCACCTGTTGGCCAACCTACGGGTTTTGTTGGGACCTGAATTGGTAATTCGTTCCAGTTGATGTGTGGGTTGGGCTGCTCAAAGTGCAGATGGGCTGGTATTTGACCGTGTTGCAGTGACAGCACCACTTTGATTAAGCCTGCCACTCCTGCTGCTGCTTCTAGGTGACCGATGTTGGTTTTGACTGAGCCGATGAATAATGGTTGCTCTTTTGAGCGTCCTTCTCCGAGTACTGTTGCTAATGCTCTGACTTCTATTGGGTCTCCCAACGGTGTTCCTGTCCCATGTGCTTCTACATAACTCACTTCATTTGGTTCTAATTTGGCGTTATTGAGTGCATCTTGAATTAATGTTTGTTGAGCTACGACATTGGGAACTGTTAAACCACCACTAGCCCCATCATGGTTGACTGCTGAACCCCGAATCAAAGCTAAGATGTTGTCTCCATCAGCTAACGCATCCGAAAGCCGCTTGAGAATCAAAACGCCGCAACCTTCACCCCTACCAGCACCATTACCGGAAGCATCAAAGGTTTTGCACCGTCCATCCGGTGAGAGAGTCTGAGATACAGAGAGAAAAACAGTCACTTCAGGTGAGAGGATGAGATGTACGCCACCAGCGATCGCCGTATTGCATTCGCCAGTACGTAGGCTTTGACAAGCCAAATGAATCGCCACTAACGAGGAAGAGCAAGCTGTATCAACTGCTATGCTAGGACCATGTAATCCCAAAATATAGGACAATCGACCGGGTGCAAAACTAAAACCATTTCCGGTTCCTTCATAAGTGCCAATTTTGGTCAGATCACCAGAGTAAAACTGTAATTGTGCATAGTCATTCTGACCAATTCCTACAAAAACGCCCGATTTGCTGCCATGAAGCTGGCTTAGTGAAAAGCCTGCATTTTCTAATGCTTCCCAAGTAACTTCTAACAGTAATCGCTGTTGGGGATCTAGACTGATTGCTTCTCGGGGGGAAATACCAAAAAACTGAGGATCAAACTGGTCTACCTGTTCTAAAAATCCACCAAAGCGAGTACATATTTTCCCAGAAACATTGGTGTCTGGGTTGTAATAAAAGTCAGCATCCCAACGATCTGCAGGAATCTTAGTAATTGCATCTGTACCATTTTCCAAGAGTTGCCAAAATTTTTCTGGGTCATTAGCACCCCCAGGAAAGCGACAACTCATACCAACGATCGCAATTGGTTCAGTTTTTGCACGCTCAACTGCTTCAAGTTTTTCAACTGCCTCATCCAAGGCAAGAAGAAGCCGTTGTGAGTCAGAAATATTCATATGATTCATATTTTTATTTTTCTTTGAGTAAATTTTCTAGTCTGTTAAGTTTCTCAGCGATGAGAGTTTCAATTTTATTTGAGGAGAGATTTTCAATCTCTAACTTAGTTTGAATTTTGTCTTTGTTACCGTTTTGAGATTTAGCATCAACTTTGTTTGCTGTCTCCCACTTCAGTACTTTTTGAAGCAAGTATTTGCTTAAATCTTGAATAGTTGGTGCTTCAAAAGCTAAAGTTGTAGGTAAGAAAATTCCTAAATTTATCTCTAAACGGTTTTTCATCTCGATAACCATTAGAGAATCCATGCCCATATCAAAAAAACCTTTTCGTGGTTCTGGAAGTTGGGAAGAATTAAGCCCCATAATCTTTGCAACTTCGCTTTGAAGATAAGTCACTAAAAATTCTTCACGTGCGTTTACTGGTGTTTTTTCTAATCTTTGCAATAGATCATTTGGCTGGATGGAAACCAGATTAACTTGAGCGTTTGATTTGTTTGTGCCCACAATATCAGACAACAGCGGTAATTGTCGCTGAGTGCTAAATTGCTGTTGAAAAACTGCCCAATCCATAGGTAGCACACTAATTTGTGGATTAGATTGTCCTAAGCATAGATTAAGTGCTAATAATCCTTGCTCTGAAGTCATCGAATTTAATCCCAATGCAACCATACGGGTCTGGGAAATGCGATCGAGCCTAGCTGCCATTCCAGCATCAGCCCATGGTCCCCAATTTATACTCAATCCCGGTAAACCTAACTGCCGACGATAATGGCACAAACCATCTAGGAAAGCATTGGCGGCAGCATAATTGCTCTGTCCTGATGAGCCAATCAGTGAAGCAATAGAAGAGAAACAAATAAAGAAATCCAATGGGGAATTCTGCGTTAATACGTGTAGATTCCATCCTCCTTTGACTTTTGGCTCCATCACTTGCCTCAAGCGTTCCCAGTTCTGCTCTAAGATGATGCCATCATCTAAAATGCCGGCAGCATGCATAATACCCCGCAAAGGTGGACAAGATGCTTTCACTGTTTTCAGCACCTTAATCATATCTTCTGTGCGAGATACATCTCCTTGAGCAACAAAAATCTTGGCTCCTGACTGCTCTAATTGGTTTAACGTTTCCTGTGTAGCACTGGTTGGACGGCTGCGCCCAAGTAACATCAGATGCCGCGCGCCCTGATGTACCATCCACTGAGCGACTTTTAATCCTAAATCTCCCAAGCCACCTGTAATCAAATAAGTAGCATCTGGTCGTAACTGTACTTCTTGAACTTCCGGTAAACCAGTTTGTACTAAACGAGCTACATAACACTGTCCATTGCGCAAAGCAATCTGATCTTCTCGTTCTGGACTCAAAATCTCTTTCAATACCAACTCTGCTTCATTTGGGTTGACCTGGGGATCTAAATCCAGCATTCCTCCCCAGATTTTTTGATGCTCTAGAGCAATTACTTTACCCAACCCCCACAACGGAGTTTGATTCACGACTATAGATGTTTGACCTACTGGCACTGCACCTCGTGTCACCAACCACAACTTAGGAATGGTGATTGACATATTCTGTTTAACTAACGCCTGTACCAGATGTAATGTACTACCACAAGTCAGCTGTTGGGTTTGTTCAAGACTGGGAACTGTAAGTTCTTTTGGTCCAGTTGCGTCCAAACTCCATAAGTGAATGATTCCTATTAAAGGCAATGTTCCAGAATTGAAGACCTCTTGCAAGAGTAGCTCAAAATCTTGTGGGCGAGTTGGGTTGATAGTCCAAGTTGCAGTTTCTTTTTGCTGATATCTATCCCCAGCATAAACCAGAACGCAGTTATGACCGTGCTGCTGTAACAAATTGGCTATGGCTTGTCCTAGACCACCAAGTTCAACGAAAATTAGCCAAGTACCTGGTTGATGTAATTGACTTATTTGCAAAAAACTTTGCGATCGCTGAGATTTAGCTCGCCATTCTACTTGATAAAACCAATTTTTAACAGTAATAGCTTGTGTCTCTAATTGATGTTGTTGTAATAATACTTTCAGTAACTGAGGAAGTAATTTTAGTTCGTCTGGAGAAAAATTCTTAACTGTTTGCAGATGTTGAGTTAATTGTGCAATATTTCCCTGTTCCAGAAGGTTAATAATTAAGGATTGAGAATTTTCTTGCGAAAGAAGTGATGTTTGTTTAAGCTGGCTAGCAATTTTGCCAAACCAATAGCTCTGGCGCTCAAAAGGATAAGTAGGCAATATGACACGTTGCCTAGGATAATCTTGATCAAACGCAAACCAATCTATGAATAATCCACGCACATATAATTGTCCCAAGCTTTGGAGTAGTATCGCCCAATCCTCATATCCAGGACGCAAACTGGGAAGCCAAAGTCCTTGAAAATTTGACAGACAGTTGCGTCCCATACCTAGTAAAGTTGGTTTTGGTCCTACTTCTACAAAGGCATCGATATCAGAGGCGTGAAGTGTTTGCAAACTGGCAGCAAATTTGACTGGGGAACGTAAATGGCAACACCAGTAGTCCGGGTTGATGTCTGCGATTGTCAATTTTTCTCCTGTAAGATTGGAGATGATGCTGATTTGAGGAGCAGTATAGGTGACACTGGCAGCACATTCACGGAACTCTGATAGTATCGGTTCCATCAAAGGTGAGTGAAAGGCATGAGACGTCTGTAACTTTTTCGTTTGAATACCTGCACTGTTTAAAGCAGCACAAATTTTCTGGACTGCTTCTTGCTCACCAGAGATCACAGTACTTTTTGGTCCATTGTAGGCAGCAAATCCTACCTTTTGTTGATCGATTTCCGTAATATTTCGTATGTTTTCCTCACTAGCAAGCACTGCCACCATCTCTCCTATCTGTGGCAGGCTTTGCATCAAACGTGCGCGAGCGGCAACTAATTTTAGCCCATCCTCTAAACTGAAGACTCCAGCCACGACTGCCGCAACATATTCCCCAACACTATGACCCATGACCGCATCTGGTTTGATTCCCCAGGATTGCCACAGCTGTGCTAAAGAATACTCTAAAGCAAATAGAGCAGGTTGGGTATATGCTGTCTGATTTAGTAAGGATATATCTTCTGATTCAGGGTAGAGGACTGAGAGTAGAGGTGCTTCTAGGTAGGGACGTAAAATTTCATCGCAGCGATCGAGTGTGGCACGAAAAACAGGGGACGTTTCGTATAGTAGGTGTCCCATACCTATATACTGGGAGCCTTGACCAGTAAACAAAAAGGCTATTTTGGGACGATTTTTAGCGTTAATTGTGTTAATTGCCACGCCGGGGGTTTGCTCACCTGCGACAAAGCGATCAAGTTTTTCTTGCAATTCTATAGGCGATGAGGCAACAACAGCCAGACGATAATCAAAATGCGATCGCCCACTATTGGCTGTAAAGCAAACATCTGCAAGAGATATTTCTGGATAGGCTCTGAGTAATTCTGTATAACGCTGTGCCAAATCTTTCAAAGCTGTCTCAGTTTTGGCTGAAAGAGTCAGGAGGTGTTGAGGGCGTTCACCATTCAACACTTCTGGCTTGGTAGTTGGTGCTTCTTCTACAATGACATGGGCATTCGTTCCACCAAAACCGAATGAAGACACACCAGCAAACCGTGGCTTTTCTCCTCTCACCCATTTCTGGGGTTCAGTGGGAATTGATAATGAAGTGCCTTCTAGGAAAATATGCGGATTGAGCTGATGAAAGTGCAAGTGAGATGGAATTTCCTCATGTTGCAGCGAAAGTACAACCTTTATTAAACCAGCAATCCCAGCTGCAGCTTCCAAATGACCAATATTGGTTTTCACTGAACCTATCCAGCAAGGCTGTTCTGGAGAACGTCCTTCCATCAGCACTTCTTTTAAGGAATTTACCTCAATAGGATCTCCTAACGAAGTACCAGTTCCGTGAGCTTCTACATAACTTATTTGTGCCGCTGCAACTTTGGCATTAGCTAAAGCTTGGCGAACAACTGCTTGTTGAGAAAGTCCATTAGGGGCTGTCAGTCCATTACTACGACCATCTTGATTGATCGCTGAGCCTTTAATGACGGCTAGGATGTTATCTCCATCCCTCTGGGCGTCAGACAGAGGCTTTAAAATTATGACTCCACACCCTTCAGAGCGTACATAACCATCAGCAGCAGCATCAAAAGTTTTGCAGCGACCATCTGCCGCCATCATATTGGCTTGGGAGAAAACTACATTCAATTGAGGAGCTAAAATTAAGTTTACTCCTCCCACAATTGCCATCTGGCATTCTCCTTGACGTAAGCTCTGACATGCCTGATGAACTGCGACTAGTGAGGAGGAACAGGCGGTGTCTACCACCCAGCTAGGTCCATGCAAATCCAGTATGTAGGATAGGCGATTCGCTACAATGCTCAAAGCATTGCCCGTCCCAAAATAGGCATTTAACGAATTTGGGTCGTTAAATTGCATGAGGGAATAATCATAATTGCAAATACCAATGAACACCCCTGTTTGACTGCCTACCAGTCGATCTGGTGCAATAGCTGCATTTTCTAGAGCTTCCCAAGTCACCTCCAGCAGCAATCGTTGTTGGGGATCTATGCTTTCAGTTTCTCGAGGAGAGATGCCAAAAAATTGAGGATCAAACTGATCGACTTGCTCTAAAAAACCACCCCAGCGAGTATTCATTTTACCTGGAGTTGCTGGATTAGGGTCGTAAAAAGTCGTTGGATTCCACCGGGATGAAGGCACTTCTTGAATAGCATCAATTCCCTCATGCAACAATTGCCAAAACGCTTCTGGATCTCTAGCACCAGGAAAACGACAACCAATACCCACAATAGCAATTGGTTCTGCTGTTGTCTGAGGTTTAGTGGTGATGGAATTGAGAACTGAAGCCTTTGATTTCTGAGTCAAATGCTCAACGAGAGCCTTAATTGTGGGATACTCCCACAACAAGGTAGGGGAAAGATGACATTGAAGCCATTCTTCTAAGTCCCCGACCAAACTCACTGCTTCCCTTGATGACAAACCATAACGAACAAATGGTTCTCGAATATCTATATCTGCGGGAGGAATGTTAAGTTTGGCAGAAAGTTGAAATAATAACCAATTTTGAATTGTTTCTTCAGACTGATGAATAACAGCTTCTTGTTGTCCACTTTTGGAAATTTGCTGTTTGTTTAAATCTTTTCTCCATTCGCCAACAATTTCTAAACTTCCTTCTAGAAAAGCTTTACGGCAACCACTGCGCTGAATTTTCCCACTAGAAGTCTTCAGAATACCACCTTTTTTCAGTAACGACACAGCGTAAACTTCTAGCTCATGTGCTTGGGCTACTGCATGACGAATAGCTTTTACGACCTCATCAATATTTTCAACGGCACGTTCCAGTTCTGCAGCCACAACCAACCGTTCTTCTTCTTCCACTTCTACCGCAAATGCAGCACAATGGTTAGAACGAATTGAAGAATGACACTCTTCTACTGTCCATTCAATATCTTGGGGATAATGATTAGCCCCCCCAATAATAATCAAATCTTTTAATCGACCAGTAACAAATAACTCTCCGTCTTTAAGAAATCCTAAGTCTCCAGTTCGCAGAAAAGGTCCTTCGCCAGTATCTGCTAGATAAGCTTGAAAACTTTGCTTTGTTGCTTCTGGTCTATTCCAATATCCTAGAGCTACACTGGGGTCTGATATCCAAATTTCCCCGACTTCATCCGATTCACAAGTTCTAAGTGTTTCTGGATGAGCGATCGCCACCTTCATTCCACAAATAGGAATTCCACAGCTGACTATAGTCAGTCCTCCCTTTCCCGGAGGGACTTCAACTATGCGGTTCTTTTCTAAACCAGCAGCGGAAACGACACAACTCCTCGGTTGATCTGTATGCTGTTTCGTTGTCACTAACAAGGTGGCTTCTGCTAATCCGTAAGATGGATAAAAGGCTTCTGGACGAAATCCACAGGGAGCAAATTTTTTAATAAAACGTTCTATAGTCGTTTTATGAACAGTTTCCGCACCGTTACTTGCTGTACGCAAGCTAGTCAAATTTAAGGTTTTAAGTTGTTTTTCTGTAATTTTATTTAGACAATAATCGTAGGCAAAATTGGGACCTTGGGTATGAGTGACTTTATATTTTGAAATGACTTGTAGCCAACGGACGGGGCGCTTGAGAAAAGCCAAAGACGACATGATGTAGCATGGAATTCCTGTATATAAAGGTTGTATCAGCCCGTCAATTAGCCCATAATCATGGAAATATGGCATCCATGTGACAGCTACGCTGTCGGGAGTGTATCCCCATGCTTGTTGGATGTAAGCAGAATGATGGATGACGTTCCCATGACTAATCATTGTGCCTTTGGGCGTAGAAGTAGAGCCAGAAGTGTATTGCAGATAAGCTAAATCGTCATTGGTGATTGTTGGAGGTAGCCATTTGTGTGCTAGTTCTTGATCAATTTCCTCGCTAGCTATCCAGCTCATAGTCTGAAATAATTCTGAAATCTGCTCTTGGGTATTTGTCAGCTGCGATATGATTTTGCGAGTAGTCAGCACCAAAGATGCTTGAGCATCTTCTGCAATTGCTTTTAGCCTGGGCAAAGCACGTTTTAATCTTGCCGGATCAGGTGGGGGTGCGGGAATCGCAATAGCCTTGGCATACAAACAGCCAAAGAAACCAGCAAGAAATTCTAATCCCTGTGGATATAATAAGAGCACCCTTTGTCCAATTGCGTTTTGGGATTGAAGGTAAGAGGCGATCGCCCGTGCTTGCTCATCCAATTCCTTGTAAGTTAGCTGACCTGCTTCTGTCTCTCCATCCATTAAAAAGGTATAAGCTAACTGGTTAGGTTGCTCAAGTGCCCTGTAAGTTAAGAGATCAACTAAAGTAGCAAAGTTTGGGGAAATTAAGTTGTGACGCATCTTATTAAATTTCCAGCTGAGTTTATCGTCAAAGTGTAGAGCAGGACAGAGACTGTGATTTGTAGATGTAACTAGCTAGGCAGAAATAAAACTAAATAAGTTTAGATGACTCATGATTCATGTACAAACAGCTGTTATGAGCTATTAGTAGCTTTATGTTCTAGCTCATAACATTATTTTTTTCTCGAAATATAGGTAAGTTTTAGACTACGTTTTCAGTAGAGCAACGTGAAGAAATATAGGATGTGTAGCCTTTGAGTACCCATGCTGTCCTTTGCACGTTTGCAATTCACGTTTGCAATTGATGCTGTACTCAAAGGAAGACCGCATCCTACAAAAAATTCTGTCCGCCTCCTTATCACTGTCAAAGTTTTGTGGCATTGCTATCTCCAATCATCTAGGTAAGAATGCTTTAAGTGAAGCTGATTGACTGCCATCCACAGTCAGGTTTTGTTACTTTTAAGCCAACAAAAGTTTTTATTTGATCAAGTTCTCCCATTTGGGAACTTTCACTTTCCTCTGGTGGATCTGGCGGATTTTCTCCTAGTTGTTTGACCCAATGAATGACTGTCGTGTGGTGCACACCTTTAACTCTTTCAATAGCACGAAATCCCATGCCATTAATATACATTTGTAGGCATTCTTGTTTTATGTCGTCTGGGTAACCTTTTGGTGGTTCATAGACATCAATGAATTGACGACCACAATTAACACAGATGTGATTCTGTTTCCCTTGCTTCTTCCCGTTCTTACGAATATGAGTAGATTTACATCGTGGGCATTGCATCGTCATTTACCTCAAATCATACTTTTATTCCGTAATGCCAATTTTTTACATGACAAAGAAGTTATCTTGAATCATCTCTTGCAAACTGTGATTGAATGCTTGACAAATAGTCTCTAAATCTTCTTGTGTGTGACTAGCATTCAGCATCAAAGTATGTAATTCAGGCATATAAACCCCATGCCTACGCATATAGTAAGCCAATGCTAAATTAGCTTTGAAATTACTACCAGCCTGCTTTTCCCTGAAGAATTTAATATCTTTGTGTGTAAATGACAATGAGAAGATAGACCGATTAGCTCTGACTTTAAATTGAATAGCGTGAGCTTGAGCGATCTTTAACAGTTCCTGTGCTAACCAGTTTGTTTGTTGCTCTAACCGTGTATAAATTTCCGGATGCTCTCGTAGATAAGTTAAAGCAGCGAGACCCGCACTACAGCTAAGGGAATTACCCGTCATTGTTCCGCCAATAAATGCCTTACTTTCGTAGTCAACAAATGGATCTCGTGAGCTTTTTGCAATGTTAATCAGTTCTTCCTTACCGACTACAGCTCCACAAGGAAGCCCTCCACCAATAATTTTGCCCAAACAAGTTAAATCGGGAGAAATACCTGCTAAAGTTTGAACTCCTCCATAAGCAACTCGGAATCCCGTCACGACTTCATCAAAAATCAGTGGTAGATCTAGTTGAGTGCAAAGACTCCGCAGTTCCATCAAAAATTCTTGATTATAGGTAGCCATGAGTGAAGGCATGGGTTCACAAATCACGCAAGCTAGGTCATCTGCTGCTTCTCGCAGACGTTCTAAGCTTCTGGGATGACCGTATTGTAGGACAAGAGTTTCTTGAACTGTACCTTTGTGGCAACCTTGAGTGCCATCAATGGGTTCTGGTTGGTCCTTAGAACCGGTAAAGCGAAACCATGAACTTACCATTCCTTGGTCAGAAAAACCATGGAAATGTCCTTCAAATTTGGCTATTTTATCGCGCTTGCGATAAACTCTGCACAATCGCATGGCATGTAGCGCTGATTCTGTACCAGAGTTAGAAAATATAGCTTTATCTGCACTCGGAAAAGCATTTACAATAGTTTCCGCTAATTGAACCTCTGGTAAATTACCCATAACATTGACGCCTCCCATTTGTACTGCTTCTATAAGTGCAGTCGTAACGGCAGGATGAGCATAACCTAAAAAATGAGGTCCATAACCACAAGAAATATCTATGTATGTATTCCCGTCAACGTCTTCAAGCTTACAGCCACTAGCTTTTTTAATAAACAGGGGATAAGTACTAGGGAAAAAGTAGCGGTCAATGTGAGTTGGTGCAATCAGAGAATTCTGAGCGCGGTCACGTAGTTCTAGTGAATGAGGGCTATGTTCTGAGAAATAATGATCGAATGTTTCCTTAACTGCTGTGTTCATGTAAGGAGAAAAGCGATCAATAAATTTACGTACGTTAGCCCAAATGTCAATATCAGGGTCAATTTGGTTTAAGAATCCTTCAAATGAAAGCAGTAGAAGGTCAATTTTTGTGAAGGTTGTGGTGTATTGCGCTTCGTATTTTCTAAGAACTTTGTTGATATCTTGAAAGTAGGCAATTGTTGACCAACGGCTTTTACGAACCTCAAAGTGCAATTTTAAAACATCCACGACTTCTTGGTTATATTGCACCCATTCTCGTAGAAGTTTATCTTTATTAACAACAAAATGTTTTGTAAAGCGGTCAACAGCTAAATTCCACTCTTTTCGGTTGCACGCAAAATAAAAAGATGATAATCCCCATTTTTCATCTTCGCTCAATTTAACAGTAATTCCAAAGTCAATAAAAATGACTTTGCCATCTTTAGTAAAGACTATATTTCCAGGATGAGGATCGCCGTGGCTATAGCCATCAAAATAAAGCATCCCCCAAATAGCCTCTTGGAAGCGTCGTGCCAGTAGAGGAGCAGGCAGATCTACTTGATGTGCATCTTTGCCTTTAATACCTTCCATAAATTCCATCACAAGTACACTGGAAGTACATAATTCTGGAATTAAAGCTGGAATACGCACATAGGAGTGATTTTTAAAGTTATTATATATATCCTGTTGGCAAGCTGCCTCCTGTCTCATATCAGTTTGGGCAATCAACAGAGTATATAGCTCTTGAAATCTTACAGGCAAGTTTAATTGTCTAACACTGGGCAGTAACCAATGTGCAAAGTTGACAATAAGTTGTACACTATCTAAATTTTGTTTTAGTTCCTGTCTGACATTCTTTTTAACAATTTTGACTGCTACTCTCTGTCCAGTTTGCAATACTCCTTCATGAACTTGAGCGATTGATGCACTGGCAATAGGCTGAAAAGAAAATTCTTCAAAAATTTCCTCTATAGATTGGCCTACCTCGCTTGTAAATACTTCTCTGACATACTCTTTGCTAGAAGGGAGAGTATTATCTTGTAATTCACGTAAACGATTAGCAATTTCTTTGCCTATTAAATCTGAACGAGTGGCAAGAATTTGTCCAATTTTGATATACAAAGGTCCCATTCGTAGCATATATTTATAAATCCATTTGCTACGAAGTGACTGACGGTCTTGTTCATTTTTACCTAAACTTAAAAAAAAGTAAGCTATTAAGTGTAAGACCGTCAAGTACAACAACCTAAAAAACTGGAAAATAATCATTGCATTCACTCCAAATGAAACTTATCTCTTCCTATTGCCTTACCCTGATGAAAAGGCTTTTCATGAGCCCAGCTTTAGCCTCTTAATTGAGTCCGATGCCCATGAGGTACCTATCTAGAGAGGGTGAGATACTGAGTCGTGAAGGCGGATGAAATGAGAGTGCATGGGCAGAAGTAAACAAGTAAGAAACTTCAGGTGAACTTATAAAAGCCATACCACCTAGTAGTTCGAGAGCAGTTTTAGTAGCACGTTCAATTGCCCCTTGTGTAGCAAAACGTATAAACAATGATTTTGCTAGTAATTCTTCTTCACTACACTTATTCAGCATGATTGAATAAGCCAAGCCTTCTAGGGCTGCCATGGAATTTTCTAGTTCAACACCTAAATATGCTCTTTCAATTGCTGTACCCTTGTTGGACACTAGGACACGCTCAACTAAGGCGCTTGCAATTCCAAGATAAGAAGCTGCCATAATGACTTCAAACCAAAGAAGACCTTTAGCTTGAATTGTGTTGATGTATCTTGGATCGCCTGCTCGATAAATGTTACTTTCTGGAAGAAAAACATCATTAAAAATGACTTCATCACTTTCTGCTCCAGCCAAAGCCCAGTTACCCCAGAATTTTCGGCGTTCTATACCTGGAGTATCAGCAGGTAATATAGCTAAAGCGAGCTCATCTTCTCCTTCTGTAGTCCCTGGTATCATGACACCAAAGGTGACCACATTCATTGAGTAAGCTAAGCTACACGGTTTTTTACTACCACTTACTTTATAACCACCAACGGTTTTAGTCACCTGCATTTGCATAGCAAACATATGTGCATTCGTTTGCCCTTCAGCAAAAGCTGAAGATACATAGAATTTGCGTTGTGCTATGTCTTCTATAATTTTTAGTTCAGACTCATGACTAGCTAGGTCAATCAAGACTAAAACTGTACCATGATGCATAGTTGTAGCAACTGCAAGTGAAGGAGAACGACTGGCAATAGCTCGTTGCATCTGCACAGCCTCAACTAGCGATGCTCCTAAACCACCATACTGGATCGGTATTAAAATATTTGTGCCACCTTGTTCCCGGAACTCAGATATTGCTGGATTACCAGGCTTCTCCATGTCTAATAGTGGTATTTTTGCTAGCGTTTCATCTAGCTTTGGTAAGTATTTTGCAAGTGTGGCGCGTTCTTGCTCTAAAAAACCCATTTAGTTCTCCTCGTAATTGTATACAAACTTGACTATTGCCTTTGACGTTTTGTTCTGCCTTTTTGTATGAGCTAAGAACTTCTGCAATATAGCTACGCTTACCAATGCTAGGAAGCTAAACTTAAAACAGGGTTCTGGTATGGATTGAACATTTGTGCCGACAAAGCGATCGCTCCACTGGCGCGCCGCGCTGTACCATGAAGCAGCATTCAAACTCAAATTAATATCGTGTCCTGCATTTGGTAGTATGTATGCTTGTAATTGTGCTTCCGGTGAGTAAAAGGGTGCTTCAAATGCTATGAGGTTCTCAATGCTATCGCAGATATTACCAGTACAGAAAGGATTATCTTTTTCCCCAATCGCCAGCAAAGTAGGTACTTTAATTTGTTTTGAAGTATCAGATAAAACAGCGCTTGCCAGTGATCCAAGTTCACTAGTTGTGACGGTGGATTTCTTCTGTTCATCCAATGCAATGACTTGTGGATCAGTATTAGACTCGTTGTAGTAAAGTGAACCCCTTGTTCCTGGTAAGGTTGTCAAATATCCATCCGGCAAGTTTTGATTACTTAACACTGGATCAAGTTGGGCTGGGTAGAAAGAGTTTAATGCAAAGTCGGCATACTCTGTGTTTACGTTATGTAAAAAGCCTGTCAGAATTACCCCATCAACACCGCCGTACTGGCTCACAGCATTAACAATTGGTCCGAAAGATCCAAAGGAATGCCCCACGTTGATAATGCGATCAAACTTAACTCCTTGTATATCGCCATTTCGTAAAGCTTGATTGATTTGAGCCAGCACATAAGTATTAGATTCTAGTGTGACTTGGTCACTAGGTGGACGTGAACTATTGCCAATTCCAATCCTATCAATATTGAAAGTGACATAACCAGCTTCTGTTTGAGAATTCACATAAGAATAACGCTCATTATCATAAGGAAAATCCCAATAATTATGATCATAGGTAAGACCAGAAACTAAAACTTGAACGGTTTTTCCCTCAATTGGATCTTGACTACACAATTCACCATAAATTTGATACTGAACTGGTTCACCTGGAGCTAGTGCTACAGGTAAGGATTTCTCAATGCAAGTAGTAGATAACATTGTTGCCGCTTTAACAGTTTTAGCTGCTAATGGCTGCAAAATTATTGCAGATGCACCGAATAGAGGCAATACAGTTCTGTAAAAAAGTGCTTTCACGTCTGTCCTTTCAATTGAAGTAAATGTACCTTAAAGACTATTAAGTCATTTTAATATGCAGACTTGCCTCAGACCTAATTTTTAACCTTAAATATCTCCAAGATCTAATATAAGATTTTCTTTTTATTCACTACAAATGTTTAAAAGTTCAAGAGAATATCTCAATTTTTATAAAAGTTTTCAAAAGAAAATTAGAGAAGATTTTATTTAAAAGTCAAAGCAAGTAAATAATCACACCCGTTGTCTGACCATGATGCAAATCATCACAATGTAAATAAAAGTCTCTGAAGTTTCGGGTAGTTTTTCATAGTCTTTGCACAAACAACAATACTCTTTTTTCATTAAAGAGGCTACGCCAACGGGTGAATCCTGCGGATACCTCCGCGATCGCTAGTCGTCTGCAGCAGAGTTACCCCTTCTCCTGTCACCAGACGCTACGCAAACGGGTAACGCTTCTTTGTGGCTAGCGCTTTGCTAACACCAGTTGCCTGAGTTGGGAAACTCTCCTCCTTCTGCTTCGGCTAAAGCTTTATGAGCTTTTTACAAAAGCCTCCACGTTAAAACATCCTTTTACATATAACCATTTTCTGACATACAAAAGAAACAGCATATTCTACATTTGCTTTTATTTTATGCAATTTTTGCATACAAAAACAAGAATTGGACAGTCAGAAGAGAAATACAATTGTTGCAAAATAAGTTAGAAAATCTTTAAAACCCAATTATAGAAGTTGTTTCAAACTATTTAGTTTAGAAAAACTAAAACCTACACAGCGTTAAAGCGATTCTAATCGTTATTAGGCAACAAGTATTATTTTGGTATTGTTGAATGCAGGTATATTTCAGAAAGGTAGGCGAA
This sequence comes from Nostocales cyanobacterium HT-58-2, assembly GCA_002163975.1. Classification (GTDB taxonomy): domain Bacteria; phylum Cyanobacteriota; class Cyanobacteriia; order Cyanobacteriales; family Nostocaceae; genus HT-58-2. Next base: position 3,837,606 of record CP019636.1, read on the forward strand.
CAGAAGGATATTTGAGGTAGTAGAGTAATAATCGAACAGAGCGCTTCAGCTTTGCTCTGTTTAGAAGTCACACAAAATTTTGTAATTGCTCATTTTTTAGTCGCTGATGTCTGTTTCACTGACAATTTAGTTGGTATCAGGAATAAAACAGGAGTAATTGAGAGAACTCTCTGTAAGGCAAAAGTAACTCTGCCAAGACTGCACAATGTTCAATAACTACTAGAAAGTTTTTGGTCAGATGTTACTTACAGCAGAATTCAATGAGTCAGATTAATTCATGCCGTTATCATGCAATTCCCTAATTTTTCTTGTGTAAGAACTAATTAGGGCTTATGTCCACAAACACAAAAGCCTGTAATGGCACTAAAGAAACGTCCAGCATAACTAGCTTCTTCCAGATAAGCTAACCATTCTTCTGCCTCTTCCGCTAAGACAATACCATTTTCTTGAGCATACTTTGCAGATTTAGTTAGGTCAAAAGAGTGACTAGCCATGTTAAAGTCTTTCACTATATATGTCTCTGGGTTAACAGTAATATTCTTCAGTCCCAAATCCTTGAAAATCGTGGGTAATTGATGTGCTAACCAACCGTTAGGAATATTGTCACAACTAACATTCAAAATCTTCCGGGTCAATTCTCGGTTAGGCATATCAACGACTAGTGTTGCCATATCAGGTTCGCTAATATCGATACGTGCTCCTGAACGAGCTACACGTACCATTTCTGTGATTGCTTTTAGAGGTTCTGCTAAATAAATCAACACGCGATCAGCTCGGCAAACATCGAAGCTATTGTCGGGGAAATCAATAATATGGGCATCACTCAAGTAAAACTCTAACGGTAAATCCAAATTCTTGGTTCGCTGGCGAGCCTCAGCAATCATGGTTTCACTGCTATCTATACCTACAACTCGACCAGATTTACCTACTTTTTTGGCTAATACCTGCGCATCTTTACCTACTCCACAACCAACATCCAAAATGTGATTCGATTCTTGGATTTTTAAACGAGCAAAGCCCCGATCCTTATAACCTTGAAACCATTCGCTTTCATTGAGGTTATCTAAATAATTTACGTAGTAAGTTGGATCTTTTGTTCGATCAACTTCACTAAACCCAAGGAGACCAAGCTTTTCCATACTTATCTTTCCTACAATACACCGCAATCCACGTAAGTTTATTGGTTGAAAACTCACCATAGGTAAGCAAGCGGTTCAGGTCTACAACCATCACGGCTTAGTAAATAACATTTTTCTTGCTCAATTGAGCTATTGATGTAAGGACTTGATTTATGATGTACTTCCATGACAAATTCAATTGTATACCTAAAACTAAAAAAAATATTTTTTTTATGAGATTTAGTCGATGAATTAAAATACGTCTTTGCTGAATAAAAGTATGTTTTCAGCTAGTAAGAGAACAGAATGGTATTTGATGTAGTACAGTAACAAGCTAACAGAGGCTTAGGCACTTCCTTGATTTTGAAATAGTAAAGATTTTTGTGATGCAGGCAAGTAAGATAATGACTTAAGCAGTTACTTTCATGTTCGACGACTCTCATGTATATTTTACAGATAATGTGGTAGTCATCACGAATAAAAAATTACAAATGATAGTTTTGGTTAAAAGTAAAAAAATATACTTTAATATAAGCTTGTTTTTGATTCAAAAGGTGTAGCAACATATATCAGCAAATTAGCTTGATATTAAACATCACATGACTCAAACACGGCTTATACAAGCTGCTTTTTCAAGTATTCTTATTTGATTTCATACGAATCAGTATTAGGTAATTCATCTCTATGAATCACTTAATGTTTTCCATGATCTTAGATGTAACTTCATTTACATTTTTGTATTCCCAAATCTACGGTTATGAGAAGACAAACAACTTCGTCATTCCATTATTAGTTAAGGTCATACAGCTATTATGCAATGCTCTTCAATCTTGATTTTTCACAATGGAAACAATCGAAAATTTTTAAGCTTTACTAAATTTTTAACAAAACTTAAAAATTAGCAAAAGTCTTTCTAGTTGATGATCACAGATGATAATCACAGTTTTTTTTTATCAAAAAACAAAAAAAATGGATTTTTTGTTTTACTGAATAACAAAACGTCGTATAATTTGGTCTAGCGAGAAAATAATGAGGTAGTTATTCTCCAGCTTCACCAAAATTTGCGTTGTGTTGCATTGAGTTCGGCTGCTTTACTCTGAAGAAGGGGTTGAATAATCCTAACTGAATTCCATTTGCTGTTTGCAGATGGTAAGAACTGTATTCAACTTGGATTTTTAGTGTCTTTGCAGTAATTTTTAGCAAAATTAAGATAATTCTTTGCTATTGTAAAGTGACACATGAAGTTCTTTTGGAATATATAGTTGAAAACCAGCAAACTTGGTTATTGTTGTATTCCTTAACAGTGAAATAATCAATAATGGGATAGAATTCAACATCTGCAATTAAGTTTTTCAATAAACTAAGTTATGCCAAATTTGTGTAATTTAGTTTCTCTAGTAGCTGTAATCCAAAACTTTATTTGGGTTGATAGTTGTATTTTTCTAAAACTTTAGAATGCTGCGGCATCACACTTCAAGCAGCTTTAGCATAGTGCGAACGAGTATCATGTTGAGCTTTTTGGCTAGTCCTTGATAAAGATTGCTAAATTTGTCTAATTCACTGTTTCTTTCGAGAAATCTAACATTCACCCTGAGTTATGGATATTAAAGTAGTAGGTGTTATAGGAGCAGGTGTGATGGGAGTAGGTGTATCACAAAGCCTAGCCCAAAATAACCACCAAGTTATTATTCTAGATATTTCAAAAGAAATTCTAGAACGTGCAAAGCAGGAAATTAGGAATAATGTACGTTTTGAGAGTTTATTCACAAAAAATGAAAAAATGAATAAACCTGAAGATGTACTCACTAGAATAAAATTTTCCACTGATTATCATTTATTAGCAGATGCAGAGTTTATCATAGAAAATGCAACAGAAAAATGGCAAGTAAAGAAAGACATCTATGAAAAAATAGATGTCATTTGTCCAAAAGACACTGTATTTGCAGCCAATACATCCGCTATACCGATTACTCGCATTGCTTCAGTTACAAAACGTCCTTCTCAAGTCATTGGGATGCATTTTATGAATCCTGTACCACTGAAACCCGTAGTTGAAACGATTCGTGGTTATCATACTTCTGAAGCAACTATTCAGACTGCCAAGAAATTACTAGCTCAGATGGGCAAAGAATGTATCTTAGTCAATGACTCTCCAGGCTTTGTTTCTAACCGAGTTTTGATGTTAACGATTAATGAAGCTGTTTTTCTCCTTCAAGATCAAGTAGCTACAGCAGAAGAAGTAGATAGAATTTTTAAAACCTGCTTTGGTCATAAGATGGGACCACTAGAAACAGCTGACTTAATTGGACTAGACACTATTCTCCTCTCGATTGAAGTTTTGTATGATAGCTTCAATGATAGTAAATATCGACCATGCCCTTTGCTTAAGAAAATGGTAGATGCCGGATTATATGGTCGTAAAAATGGACAGGGTTTCTACACATATAAACTGTGATGTATTCCCTCTTGTCAACTATCCCAACCTTTTGATAAATATCAAGTTGAAAATTTTGAAGTAATTCACCATGAAAGAAGCTAAAATCAAAATCAAAAACTTTCTAACTCAGCATTTTTCTAACTATAACTTGCAAGATGATGAAAATATCTTTTTCCTTGGTTTTGTTAACTCAATGTTTGCAATGCAATTGGTACTTTTTATAGAAAAAGAGTTTCAAATCGCTATAGATAATGAAGATTTAGAACTTGATAATTTTAAAAGTATAAATGCTATTTGTAGTTTACTTGAAAGGAAAACGGCTATCTATGCACAGGATTAATATTCACAAAAAAGCAAATAACTTGATTAAGTTTTAGCAATAGATTTAGTGTTGCAATGCAAATAGAATTAACTCCTCAGCAAAAAAATGCTAAAGCTGCATTCCGAAGCTTTGTGGATGAAGAAATTGTGCCTTATGCAGATAAAGCTGACAGGGAAGAGCATACACCACAGTTTTTAATTGATAAGATAGCTCAGCAAGGTTATCTGGGTGCCATTCTGCCCAAAGATAGGTTTGACAGTGGTATGGACATGATCACTTATGGGCTTTTGAATGAAGAGATAGGAAGAGGATGCTCTTCGTTACGAAGTTTGCTCACAGTCCATTCGATGGTTTCTCACGCTATCATCAAATGGGGTAGTAAGTTACAAAAAGAACATTGGATTCCAAAATTGGCATCCGGTGAAATCATTGCTGCTTTTGGCTTGAGCGAACCTAATGTAGGTAGTGATGCGAAAAAAGTAGAAACTACAGCAACACCTACCAACAAGTCTTACATTTTAAATGGGCAAAAAAAGTGGATTACTTACGGTCAACTTGCTGATGTATTTTTAATTTTTGCTCAATGTGAAGGTCAACCCACTGCATTTTTAGTTGAGAGAAACACACCAGGATTGTCAGTAAAACCTATTGTTGGTATCTTAGGTGTCAGAGCTTCTATGTTAGCGGAATTACATTTTAATAATTGCCAGATACCCAAGGAAAATATTGTTTGTAAACAAGGCTTTGGTTTTTCTCATGTAGCTTCCTCAGCATTAGATTGTGGTAGATATAGTGTAGCTTGGGGTTGCGTAGGTATTTCTCAAGCTTGTCTAGAAGCTTGTATTCAGTATACGAGTCAACGAAAGCAGTTTGATAGTTATCTCAAAAATCACTCATTGATAAGACAAATGATCACAGAGATGATCACTAATATCAAAGCAGCAAGATTACTGTGTTATCAAGCAGGTTATCTTAAAGACCTTGGTGATCCTAGATCAATCATGGAAACCTCTATTGCAAAATATTTTGCTTCCACAATAGCCAATAAAGTAGCAAACGACGCTGTACAAATTCATGGTGGTAATGGTTGTAGCAGTGACTATCCTGTTCAAAGGTATTTTCGAGACGCCAAGATTATGGAAATTATCGAAGGTAGTACTCAAATGCAACAACTTACCATTGCTGAATATGCTTACCAAGAACATTTGTCTACTCGTAGCGTACTTTTATAATCTCAACAATGAGTTGAAATAATTCAAAATATGACTAATTTAACTTCCAAACTGGTTAACAACCAAAAAGTCTCTCGGAAAGCGATCAAGTGTGTAGTTTGGGATCTCGATAATACCTTGTGGGATGGTGTATTACTAGAGGATGACTGCGTTCATGTACGAGAAAATATAGTTGATATGATTAAAACCTTAGATAGCAGAGGTATATTACAGTCTATTGCTAGTAAAAATGAACCTGCTAGAGCAATAGCAAAACTTGAAGAACTAAGCTTGAAAGAATATTTTCTATATCCGCAAATAAATTGGAACTCCAAAGTTGCTTCTATTCAGGAAATTTCTAAGTTAATTAATATTGGCATAGATACAATAGCTTTTATAGATGATCAGCCTTTTGAACTAGAAGACGTAAATTTTTCCTTACCTGAAGTTTTGTGCATTAATACAGTTAACATCAATCGATTGTTAGATATGCCAGAAATGAATCCTCGTTTTATCACAGAGGATTCCAAAAATCGAAGATTAATGTATGTCAGTGACATTCAACGTAAAAAAAATGAAGAAGAATTTGTTGGTTCTAAAGAAGAATTTTTAGCAACCCTTAATATGCAAATGACTATCTCTTCTGCCAAGGAAGAGGATTTGCAACGAGCTGAGGAATTAACATTACGCACCAATCAATTGAATACAACTGGCTATACCTATTCCTATGAAGAACTAAATCAATTTCGACAATCAGATAACCACAAACTACTCATAGCAGGTCTAGATGATAAGTATGGTAGTTACGGTAAAATTGGCTTGTCATTAATAGAATGTCAAGAAAATTTATGGACTATTAAAATTCTACTGATGTCTTGTCGTGTTATGTCTAGGGGTGTAGGCGGAATCATGCTCAACCACATTATACATATGGCTAAAAATCAAAATGTTGCCCTACAGGCTGAATTTGTTCCAAATGAGCGTAACCGTTTTATGTATATCACTTACAAATTTGCTAGCTTTAAAGAAATTAGTAATCGCAATAATATAATTATTTTTCAACATGATTCTCAGCATAGTCCTTCTTTTCCTGACTATGTAAAAATAAATATTTTGTAATAAAAAACAGAAAATAACTACCAATAGAAATAGATTTTAGCTAAGGAGATATCAGTGAGCTTTTCTAAAGATTTTAGTAACAATAGCCAATTAAATACAGATGAAATAGAAACTAATTTGTTTGTCACCAATTCAGAATCTCCTGTTGACTCTTCTGATTTTTATAAGTCAATTCATTTATTAGTTTTATCTGCTGAAACAGAATCTGCGTTGGAGATAGTCAGCAATAATATAGTAGAGTTTCTCAAACAGAATCCTGAAATTAATATTGCCGATTTAGCTTATACTCTGCAAACGAATCGTCAGGCGCTTAATTATCGCCGGATAGTTGTATGTCATAATGCCGAAGAAGCTGTATGCGCATTAACTACCAGAGATCCTCAACGTGTATTCAGTAGTAGTACGCAAGCGACTAGCTACAGTACTATGGCTTTTATGTTTCCAGGATTAGGAGAACAATATGTCAATATGGCTCTACAGCTTTATCAGCTTGAGCCAGATTTTCGCAAGCACATCATTCATTGCTCAGAAATATTGAAGCCTCATTTAGGTTTGGATTTGCGAGATGTACTTTACCCACAAGGAGCAAAAGCAGAGCCAAGCTCGCAGACAAACAATCTGACTTCAGGTATGGCTGTAGGTTTTAATTTGCGCCAAATGCTAGGGCGTACTCAAGTAGAAACAGACGTATATACTGCAAAACTCAATCAAACAGATATTGCTCAACCAGCACTGTTTGTCATCGAGTATGCATTAGCTCAAATGTGGATGGCATGGGGTATTAAGCCTCAAATATTAATTGGTTACAGTCTTGGTGAATATGTGACGGCTTGTTTAGCAGGAGTTTTATCTCTTGAGGATGCCTTGACTTTAGTTGTCAGAAGAAGCCAACTCATTCAACAGTTGCCTGCTGGCGCCATGTTAGCGGTATCTCTGTCAGAATCTGAACTAGAACCAATGCTCACTGAGGATATTTGTTTATCTGCTGTCAATGGTCCTACACTGTCTGTAGTTGCGGGTAGTGTAGAAGCGATCGCGAAGCTAGAGCAACAGTTAATTAATAATGGAATAGCCTGTAGACAAATACAGACCAGCCATGCTTTTCATTCGCCTGTCATGGAAGCAATCATGGCTCCTTTTATAGAGCTAGTCAATAGCTTTGATCTCAAACCACCCGAAATTCCATACATTTCTAATGTTACAGGCAAGTGGATTACGGCAGCAGAAGCAACTGACCCACATTACTGGGGTAAACATTTGTGCCAAACGGTACGTTTTGCTGATGGTATTGAAACATTATGGCAACTATCCCATCCTATTTTTTTAGAGGTTGGACCTGGTCAAACACTAGGTAGTATAGCTCTGCAACATCCAGCTAGCACCAATGTTACTCAGCAGTTAGTATTTTCCTCATTACCGAATTCTTATAATCAACAGTCAGAATTTGCCTTTGTATTCAACACGCTAGGTAGACTTTGGCTTACAGGAGTATCAGTCAATTGGTCTAAATTTTATGTTGATCAGCATCGTTCTACACTTCCTTTACCTACTTACCTCTTTGAACATCAGCAAAAAGGGGTAGAAATTGAGAAAAAAGAATTATCACTAAATACCTCTGATTTTAAAGAACAAAATTCATCTCAATTAGGGCAACAGCAACGTATACGCTTAAACTTACAAAATAACTACCTTGCACCCAGAGATAATGTAGAGCAAGAAATTGTTGAAATCTGGCAGCAAGTTTTCAAGTTGGACCAAATAGGTGTTTATGATAATTTCTTCAGTTTAGGAGGTCATTCTTTAATAGCTATTCAAATAGTTTCTCAAATCAAGAAGAAGTTTTCTAAAGAAATACCTTTGAGTGCCATATTTGCAAATTCCACTGTGGCTGATTTAGCTAAAATCATTGCAGAAAATTTATCAAAAGAAAGTAAAACTTCAAATCAAGAAAATCTAGAATCTTCATCAATAAATAGTTTTCAGTTAGAACATGAACTTCAAGTTCCTAATTTGCTGACTTATCAACTAGCAAATGGTATAGAAATTATTCATCAAAACAAAGCTGAGACAGATCATTTTTACGAAGATATTTTTGAACATAAAGTTTATGCTAAAAACGGTATTACACTCTATCCAGGAGACTATATTTTTGATGTAGGTGCTAATATCGGTCTATTTACGCTTTTTGCTGATAAAGAATGTAGTGATGCTACAATCTATGCTTTTGAACCTTCACCTCCCACTTTTAGTATTTTGAAAGCTAATACATCTAAATGTAAAGGTAAAATCAAGCTTTTTAATTGTGGTTTATCTAATGTAAATAAAACAACTAAATTTACCTTTTATCCTAATAGTTCTGGTATGTCTTCTTTTTATCCTAATGAAGAAGAAGAAAAGCAGAATTTAAGAATAATCATGCTCAACCAACAAAAAGCAGGAATGGTTGAGATGGAACAAGTCTTACAATACACAGAAGAACTATTAGAGGAGCGCTTCAAGAGTAAGACCTTCACTTGTGAATTAAAAACTGTTTCCGAAATCATTCGTGAGAATAATGTTGATCGCATAGATTTGCTAAAAATTGATGTACAAAAAAGTGAATTGGATGTGCTTTTAGGCATCAATCAAAATGATTGGCATAAAATTAGACAAATTGTTATTGAAGTACATAATGAAGCAAATCGCTTAGATCAAGTTAGCTCATTATTAAACAGCAAGGGTTATAGTGTTGTAACAGAGCAAGATAGCTTGTACACAGCTACAAATATTTATAATCTTTATGCAGTTCGGGTTCCATAATTGCAAAAATAAAAACTACAGCTATTCATTTCTTCAACTATTTTTCTAACAATAAAAGAGTTAGTTTGCAGGAAATACAAATGGATAAAATTTTGGAGAAAGTTGAGCATTGGAATCTATTCATTCTTTCTGCTGAAACTAGTTCAGATTTAGAAGTAGCTACGACAAATTTGATTAATCAATTAAAACAATCTACTAATGTAAGTTTAACTGACATAGCTTACAACAATCAAATTAGTCAAAAAGCAGCTAACTATCGGCGAATGCTTGTTTGTAATAGCTATGATAGTGCAATCAATGCCTTAGAAACATTGGATACGAAACGTATATTTACCAGCTTTCAAGAAGCGAAAACAAGACCTATCGTGTTTATGTTTCCAGGTCAGGGATCACAATACATAAACATGGGACTTGAACTTTATCAAGTTGAGAAAACATTCAGAGAACAAGTTGATATTTGCTCAGAATTATTAAAAGCTGATTTGGGAATTGATATTCGTCAGATAATATACCCTAACGAAAAATATATCAATGAGGCTAAACAGCAAATAAAACAGACTTTAATTGCACAGTCTGCATTATTTACAATTGAGTACTCTTTGGCTAAATTATGGGAAAAATGGGGTATACGTCCTCAAGCAATGATAGGTCATAGTATTGGTGAATACGTTGCTGCTTGCTTGGCTGGAGTTTTTTCTTTAGAAGATGCATTAAAGTTAGTAGCTGCTCGTGGTCGGCTTATGCAAAAGCTACCTGGCGGTACCATGCTTGCTGTCCAGCTTTCAGAGAACCAAGTTCTCCCACTTTTAGGTAAAAGACTTTCTTTAGCTTCGATTAATGGACCAAACCTCTGTGTAATTTCAGGACCCAAGAATATGTTGGAGGAATTGGATAACCAGTTGAGTGATCAAGGAGTAGTTTGTCTTTGTTTAGACACATCCCATGCTCCTCACTCATCTGAAATGGATTCTATATTATCATCATTCCAATCATATGTAGAAAAAGTCACTCTTGAAGTACCACAAATACCTTATATCTCCAATGTCAGTGGTACTTGGATTGACGTAACAGACGTAACAGATCCTCAGTATTGGACTAGACATATGCGCCAAACTGTGCGCTTCTCACAAGGTTTGGAGGAAATTTTCCAAAATCCAAACCAGATTTTGCTAGAAGTTGGTCCTGGGAGAACTTTAAGTGCAATGGCAATGCAACATCCAGAATGTGCCTCTGGACAAATGATACTTTCTTCATTACGTCATCCATATGAAAAAGAATCCGATATTGCATTTTTACTAAACACCCTTGGACAAATCTGGCTGGCTGGAGTACAAATTGATTGGTCTAGACTTTCATACAAATGAACAGCACTACCATTTTTAGATTCATCTTAGAAATAAATATTTTTGAGTAACAAACATAAGTTATGATAATAACTCAAAAATATTTTCTATTATTAAATTCGCAAAATATATAGAAAAAAAATATAATTATTTTTAATAAAAAAAATTTAGCTTATTTATTCAAACCCATATAATGAAACTGAATGATAGCACTTGAATGAAATACTACCTAAGTAAAATATTCAAACAGCTTTTCTAAAGAATTAATAACTTCAGTCAGCGTTGTCAATTTTGGTGAGAAATCAAGATGATTGAAAATAGCGTTCCTATTTCAACTATTTTTATTGGAATTAATGGTCTTATAGCTTTTTCCTTATCATACATTGCAGCATTTGAACGAACAAAAACAAGAGTTTGGCATGGTGAATCTAAGGAAGATGTAGCGGCACAACCTGATCCGTTAGCAAATCCTAACCCTTGGGCATCCATGGTTGAGCAATCAACTCAGAAATTTGTAAAAGTGAAAGCCCATGATTATGGACTACTACAAAGGAAGGTTCGTGCTCATGGTAATTTTGCCGAATACGTACCTCATGCATTATTGTTTGTACTGGCGCTAGAGTTAATGCAAGCACCAACATGGCTATTGTGGGTTTTTGGAAGTAGTCTTACTGTGGCTAGGATTGCTCATGCATGGGGTTTGATAAAAACCTACGGACCTTCTCCAGGAAGAGCATTCGGTTTTTTCCTCACCTGGTTTGTGTACGTTTTTGGTAGCATAGCTTGTATTTATTATGGAGTTGTTAATTTGATGGCAAATTAACAGTCACAATTAGGAGTACTTATTTATCTAATTTTTCAATTGGTAGAATTAACTAATCACTGCTCCCAAACTATCTTGCAGCTTTGCCACCATTTCAGCACGAGCGGAAACTTCCAGCTTGCGAAACATCCGTTTTAGCGCTTGCTTCACAGAATTTTGTGTAATCCAAAGTTTTTCGCCAATTTCCGCATTGGTTAACCCCTGCGCGACTAGTTCAGCAATTTCTAACTCACGAGGCGTCAAGCGACTTGCTGACGGGCAGAGGGATGTTTTTGGTTTCGCGCGTAGGGTGGCGAGTTTTGCTGAAATATGAAGGCATAGGGCACTCATATCAGCTAAGTCATTGACATTAAAAGCAGGCGTCCCACTTGCACGAGCGAGGTTAAGCGTTCCTACAAGACGACCATCACAGACAATTGGTCCACTCATGACGTGTTCATGGTCATGACGTGAGCAAAAATGCTTCCAGTCTCCACTCGGTAATATTAATTGCTCATGAGCAGGAGCATGACGTTCAACGACATAGCGCCCAACTGGATTGCTCTCCATACATACATCAGGAATATTTGGAACAACAATCCCTGTTGGGAACGACTCATCCAGCAGATAGATACCCCAACGCTGCACGCCAAAATACTCCGCCACTGTATCGATGACAGCTTGTCGTAGTTCCTGCTCACTGCTTACAGAAGCTATTTCATGAAATACAGTTTGAAGAGAATTAACCATAGGTGTACCCACTTGGGGTCTATGCGAAACTTCGTAATTACTTCTATGCTAATAGCAGCAAAAGCAAAAAGCTAACATAACTGGTGATAATAGGAGAAGCAATGACAGCAACACAAGTTTCTGCCCAAGAACTTTTTCGTGCTGCATACGAAAACCGCTACACTTGGGATAAAAACTTCCCTGGTTACACCGCAGATGTCACCTATAAGCAAGACGAGCAGGTGTTTACAGGCAAAATTCGTGTGAACGCGAATCTCAAGGCGGAAGTTTTTGAGGTGGAAGACGAGCAAGCCAAGCAGGTGATTAACAATCAAGCATGGGAGATAGCAATTCACCGCGTTCGTCGCTCCTTTGAGGAAACCCACGGCGCAAATACGTTTTGTTATGGTGCGACTGATGAAACTGGTGCTGTTGAAATTTTTGTAGGTGGCAAGTCCGAGGGCGATCGCTACAAAGTTCACAACAATGAGGTCAGCCTCGTCCACCGTCATATCCATGGTGTTGTTGTGACAATTAACACCTTTAGCAGCCACAACACAGGAGAAGGCTACCTCTCTCATCAATATGACTCCGTCTACCACGACCCAAAAACGGGTGAGCAAAAGGGTGGAAGAAGTGAATTTACAGATGAGTACGAAAAAATTGGTGATTACTTCATCCTAAATCGCCGAGAAATTCGCACCGAGACAGCAGGACAAACATCAATTCAAGAGATTATTTTTTCTAACATTAAGTTGTTGGAGCCTGCTGCTGTCTAAGTTTCTGGTAGAGCTAATATATGCAGGTACTTGCATATATTAGCCTGGTTTTTTATAGTCTTAATTTGTCACTAGTTTGTCAATAAGTATGACTTAGTTGTTGTATAAGTCATCTAAATAAAATAATAAATAGATTAAATTAATATTCATTTACTTCTTCTTGTATTCTTGACCTCTGTGGCACGACAGATAATAGGCGCCGACGCAATCACCAGAGCAATCAAAGCAAGATTAGCGAACATAGTTTGACCTCTTTTGTTTTTAAAGTTCTTCTAGGTATAGGACTACTGATATTTCCCCTACAGTTCCGGAATTCTCTGGCTCTTGGAGACACTTTTCAAAGTTTCATAGTTAAATGACAAGTTTGTTTTTTTCTCATAAAATAGAAAAACTAAACGAATAGAAAGAGTTGAGTGACCCCACAAATAGAGGGTTCAGGTAGGTGAATGTTTAACGCGCGACTCTGGGAGCTTCTCAAACTCTTTTTCAGATTTCTTCAGCAACTGTTGATTGCCCATTGGCGATCGCTGTTGCTGTTATTGCTCGGAGTCTATTTACCTTTGCAGGTTTTTGGAGAACTGGCAGAGGAGGTTTGGGAGAATGAAGGTGGCTTCCCCTGGGATGTACCTCTACTTTTGGCAATTCGTCGCACAGCCAATCCTCAACTAGATGCTGTGGCAGTGATGCTGACGAAATTGGGTGTATTTTGGGGTGTGTTTCCCATTGCGACTATCATTGGGCTAGCGTTATTCAGACGCCGACAGTGGCGATCGCTAACTTACCTAATTGTCACCTTGCTAGGTAGCATCACAATAAACCGGACAGCGAAGGTACTTCTGCATCGAGTGCGTCCCCACTTGTGGACCTCACCTGCACCAGAATTTGACTACGGATTTCCTAGCGGTCATGCAATGTCGAGTATGACGCTTGTAGCAGTCTTAGTTATTTTAACTTGGGAGAGCCGATGGCGCTGGTTGGTTTTCATTGTCGGAGCAATTTTTGTGTTAGTTATCGGCTGGACGCGACTCTACCTGGGTGTGCATTATCCTAGCGATATTTTAGCAGGCTGGACGGTCTCTGTTGCCTGGGCAGTTGGAGTGAGTTTAATTATCCGATCTTGGCGAAGACGCAGGGACTAAGTGTTGGGGAGAGTGAGAACAATATTGACAGAGAGAATAAAATCATCCCGCAAATTATGCAACACATAAAGGAAAAAGATTAGACTGCTTGCACGGATGCAAAACCTGCCCTCACCCTAAATCCCTCTCCCAAACTTGGAAGAAGGAGTTGGGGAATGAGGGCAAAGATTCATGCAACAAGTTTATTCATTACCAGACATGATATTTGTTATCGGCGGAAAATGACATTTATTCGATGTGGGCGACTATTCATTTCCGATAACTTAAGACTATCAAACAGAGGGACACCTCACCAGTCAACTCTCAAGAAGACTCATTCACTGAAAACCCAAACCATACACTCTCTCAAGAGGTCAAACATGAAACTGATTTATCGTGGCATGACTTACAATTACGATCCTTCTAAAGCGACGGGTCGTCCATTCCAACAAGTTCGTCGCTCTGGTTCAGCGTACAATCTATATTACCGTGGACTCACCTATCGTGTCGATACCAATGACAAGCCTGCAGAAGTTCCTGTACTACCAATAATGTATGAATTGATTTATCGAGGAATTTCTTACTTTGTGAATAGAACTGCATATGGAAAAGTGACTGTAGTCAGTCAACCCATAAGTGCTCCAAAACTTGGAGAACTGTCAGTTTCTGAAGAATTCTAGTTTTCAAAATAATTGTTGCGGCTTGCAAACATAAACTTCACCGCTGACAAAAATTTTAGCTATACATGGTATGAAGTCGCAACAAAACTACACTACATTCCAGTCTATAACCATAGGAGAAAACTATTTTCACTACAGGTACAGGAAACATTATCCACACCGTACAAACAAATCTTCAAGCAAAAGCTATTAATATTTATTAGGGTATTAATTCAAATAAAAGTGTTAGGAGAAATCATCTAAGTTGATTTTTTGCATCAAAGTTGCTGCTTTTTGAGCAATTGCCTGCCAGTTTCCTGTGTCTACAAACTCTTTGGGAAACAATTGACTACTCAAACCAACTGCTGCTGCTCCTGCTTGTAAAAAGTCCTTGGCATTTTCTAAAGTCACACCGCCTGTCGGAATTAAGGGAATATGACCCAATGGTCCTCGTAAACTTTTGATATAACTGATCCCTCCCACCGCTTCTATAGGAAACACCTTGACACAACTTGCCCCAGCAGACCAAGCAGTCACTATTTCTGTTGGGGAAAGCGCTCCTGGTATGATGGGTATGCCTATGTTGACTGCTGCTTGAATCATCGCTGGATCAACATGAGGAGTAAAGAGAAATTGTGCCCCCGCAGCTATAGCTTCCTGCATTTGTTGTAGATTGAGCAGTGTACCAGTTCCAATAGTACAGTCAGGTAATTCTACCCTGAGTTGTGCAATAAGTTCAGTAGCACCAGCACTATTCCAGGTAATTTCGATTAACTGCATTCCCCCAGATGCCACAGCTAGAGCCATTTGACGTGTCAATGATACATCGCAGGCGCGGACAACTGCAATTGCTTTGTGTTGTTTCAGTTGTGATAACCAAAGTTGACTAGACATTTTTAGCAAATTTTAAATTTTGAATGAGCAGTTTTCATCAGAGTAGGATGAAGCTTACAACTTTTTGGAAAGACAATTTTAGTCTTAATAATTATTTAGATAATTCCAACCTCTTACCATGGATAGATTAGATGTAAATAATTGCAAGCTCGATTAGTTTTAAAGTATACCTTTAGAAATATGTATCTAGTGATTGACTGTCTAATACATAGTCTACTAACTAAGGACTGATGACTAACGGCTGATTATTCATTAACTAAATTAAGTCGCCAGCGAGATGGAAATGCTCCAATCTATTTTTAATCTAAATAATAGATGTTCTTAATAACGTGGTAATAGCATTATGCCTCTCTATAAAATTGCAGACTTTGATCCAAATTATCGAGAGACTTTTGGTGGCGACGATATCAAAGCTTTAGACTTATATACCGAAGGTGGAATAAAAGTTGGCTCAGTTACCGATGCGCTCGTTGATGCAGATGGTCGTTTTCGTTATCTAGTTATAGATACTCAGTACGATTCTTCTGACAAAAGAGTATTACTACCAATTGGGCTTTCTCGTATTGATTATAATCAACATCGTGTTTACGTTGATGGGCTTAGCAAAGAACAAGTGGAAAGTTTGCCTGTGTACAGAGATGAATTAACCGTTGATTACGATTATGAAGAGCAGGTACGCAGCGCTTATCGCCCAGCATCTAGTGGTATTGCTTACAATCGCGACACCTATAATTACCAACAGGATGCATCTCTGTACAACTTGAATGAGCAGAAGCATCAAACTTTCAGACTGTACGAAGAACGGCTTATTGCAAACAAAAACCGTATCAAGACAGGGGAAGTAGCAATTGGTAAGCATATTGAAACAGAAACAGCAACGGTTTCAGTACCAATTGAAAGAGAACGAGTTGTAATTGAGCGAGTGAATCCTACAGATGCAGAGACGACAGTAAACCCCACTGAACTTCAGTTTCAAGAAGGAGAAATAGCACGCATAGAGGTCTACGAAGAAACACCTGAGATTCATAAAGAGGCGTTTGTGCGTGAGGAAGTCCGCGTCAAAAAAGTGGTTGATAGAGATACAGTTGAGGCACAAGAAACAATTCGTCGGGAAGAGTTAGATATAAGCACTCAAGGGGATTTGCCAATAAATGAGGCTGATGTGACTCGAAATGACCGCATTTAAATTGCGTACTCAAAAATTTTTCAAAAAGTAGAATTTGACTGAAACTCATACAGGTAAGAGTAGAAAATTATGACTTTTGCCTGTGTTTTTTATTAAAAAATAAATTTATAATAGTTATAGTGTTTTAAAAAAGTGAATATGGCTAGACTATATATTCACAATGTAAAAATTAATGTAAAAAGTTTAAAAAACTACTACTATTGACCACGAATAATATTAATTTAATTCAGTCGTTAGGGAGAGGGATTCTATTAGCTAATTTATTAGCCTAATTGATAGGAGATGAAAATAGTTCGAGGGGAAATTAGCATGGCTCTACATAAGATTGCAGATTTTGATCCAAACTACCGAGATACTTTTCAGGGTGAGGACGTCAAGGGAATGGGCGTCTATGCAGAAGGAACCAATGAAAAAATCGGTACAGTTAGTGATGTTTTGGTAGACGATGAAGGTCGTTTCCGCTATTTGATTGTTGATTTAGGTTTCTGGATTTTTGGCAAGAAAGTCTTGTTACCAGTTGGTCGTGCTCGCATTGACTACAACACTGGTCGCGTTTATGCGATTGGCATGACCAGAGAGCAAGCAGAAAATTTACCTGAGTACGACGAGCGCCAAACTCTGGATTACGACTATGAAGAACGGGTACGTGGTGTCTATCGTACTCCCAGAGATTACAGCCGAACTGTAGATACATCTGCTCCTCTGGATACAGCAACTCCATTGGAAGCATCTGCTCCTTTGGTAGATACAACCTCAACGACAAGAGCAGGCTATCACCCAACACCCGCAGCAACTCATCCCACTTACGATCGCACAACTTATAATTACGATCAAGAGCCGTCTTTGTTTCAATTGAATGAGCAGGATCATCAAACTCTAAGACTGTATGAAGAACGGTTGATTGCTAATAAGAGACGCATAAAAGCTGGGGAAGTAGCTGTTGGCAAACACATTGAAACTGAAACAGCACGAGTTGCCGTTCCAGTAGAAAAAGAGCGTGTCGTTGTTGAACGAGTCACTCCAACAGATGCCGGTAGACCTGTTACTCCTGGCGAAGCTAACTTCCGCGAAGGAGAAGTTGCTCGCGTAGAAATTTATGAAGAAACACCTGACATTCGTAAAGAAGCTTTTGTACGTGAAGAAGTCAGAGTGCGCAAAGTTGTAGACCAAGAAACAGTTGAGGCTCAAGAAACAATTCGTCGTGAAGAATTGGATGTCAATGCTCCTGGACTTCCCATTGATGAGCGTTAGAATTAAAACGCATTGAGCTTTATTATCCACATATTTTGTACCACGCCATAACGAATAAAGTTGCGGTTGTACAAACAAAGCCCGCATACGCGGGCTTTGTCTAAGTAACCTTGCCTCAAATAAATGTAGGATGGGTTAGCAAAGCGTAACCCATGCCGTCCATTCCCAATGGTGTTTCCGCAGGGTAGCGACTGCTGAGCCCCGTACCCCCAGGCTTAAGCAAGCTACGCGGTGGCGTCTGGGCGGTTAAGTTGGGGTGTACGAAAGTTCAGGACCGCTACTTGATTGGAACTTAAAATAACATTAGACAAATCAACTCAATACAGTTTAGAAAAAGCAGATTTTATTTGTTAATAATGACTGACAAAATGTTTGACATCAGCCATAAAAAGGCAAGTAGAATTGCCAGAATTAATGCTTTACTCGGAAGTTTGAGGACAAAAATCAAAAATTTTGCCGTCGTTGATAGGTTAAATCAACAAGTAGGTGATGTCAGAGATTTAATCATAGATGCCAATGGTCAGCTAAATTTTGTAGTATCTCCATCAGATAATCAGGTCAGTCATCCATTATTTCTGTTAAATAGCAAGCTTGTTGAAAAAATTAACTCACAGATTAAACAAATTTTTCTCAATGTGGATAAATCACAAATAAAGTATTTGCCAAAATATATAAAACGAGAAACCCAAGTCAGTGAAATGGAACACAATTTAAACACTCAAGAAGCAAATACACAAGAATCAACGATGGCAGAAGTCGCAAATTCTACAGATAGCCATATAGATTCAGTCAGTGAAGATATTATTCGTTTACTAGAAGAACGATTAATTATTGACCGCAGCAAGCGTAAAGTTGGTGAGGTCATTGTCCGTAAAGAAATTGAAACTCACATAGTACAAGTTCCAATTCGGCGCGAAAAACTCATAGTGGAACAAGTTAGCCCAGAACACAAACAACTCGCAGAAATAGATTTGGGACAAGAAGAAATTTCTGGTGGGGATTTGACGGAAGCGCCAACACCTGCACTTTCTAATTTTGATGGTGGGCTAACAGTAAGTGGTGAATTTAGCTCTCCTAAAATAGCTAGTTTACTTTTAAATGCGATCGCCCTTGAGAAAAATCATAGATGCAAAGCAGTGCGAGTCACAATTCTCGTGGAAGATGAAGAACGTCACAAAACATACCAGGAATGGTTTGATCGCACATCAAAAGCGTAATGAATCGTGCTATTCTTGCGACTATAGCTGTTGCCGCCGCATCAGTTGACTAAATAATCCAGGTTGTTGTGCGAGTTGCTGAAAATTCCCCTGTTGTACGAGCCGACCATTTTGCAATACATAAATGCTATTCGCATTGCGAATGGTACTGAGGCGATGAGCCACAACGATACGGGTAACATTGAGCTTCTCTAAGCTTTCGCTCACTATCGCTTGAGTACGGTTGTCTAACGCACTGGTTGCTTCATCAAAAAGCAAAATTCGTGGGCGCAGTGCTAACGCACGGGCAATCAGTAACCGTTGCCTCTGTCCACCAGAAAGATTAGTCCCACCTTCGCTGACTACAGTATGCATTCCCATTGGCATTGCCGCAACGTCATCCGCAAAACCTGCCATCCGTGCTGCTTCCCAGGCTTCATCCATTGTGATCAACGCGCTGCTGGCAATGTTTTCAAAGATAGAGGCAGACATCAAGCGACTCTGTTGCAGCACCACGCCTAACTGACGACGTACTGAATGAACGTCTAATCCTGCGAGGTCTTGTCCATCGTAGTAGATGCTGCCAGATTCAGGAGTGTCAAATCCTAACAACAGTCGAAGTAAGGTGGATTTGCCACTACCAGAAGGTCCGACTAAGGCGATAAATTCTCCTGGTTGCGCCTGCAAGCTCACATCATCGAGGGTAAGTGGTCCATCAGAACCATAGCGGAACACTATGTGTTTCATTTCAACTCGTCCAGATAGCCGACCAGGGTCAGTTTTACTGGCATCGACTTCAGGGGTAGCATGGAAAATGGGTTGAGTGCGTTCCCACAGTGGCAAGACTTCCAATACATCCACAACCGTGGTGCTTAAGCTTGTTGCACCACTAATAAATGTTCCAAAGGCAGCATTAAACGCGAGGAAAGTTCCTGTGGAGAAGGTACCACCATTGACCTGAGACTCATGAAGTAAGTTTGTGGCGAATCCAAAAATGACCGCAGGAGTTAATGCAGATAGGATATTGTTAATCACCACCAGATTATCTTCAATACCTTGCGAATTTAGCATGAGCCGCAATTGATGACGATATTGTCTTCCCCAGTAGGCGAATGCTCGCTCTTGGGCACCAGCAACGCGGAATTTCGCGACACCGTTGATGATTTGCACCGTCATACCAAAAAGTTTTCCTTGGAGATTCAGCAAGGGACGGACTTTGCGTAGGGTGAGAATACCAGAAATGATGGTGACGGCAATATTAATGAAAGCAACAAGTGTGGCAATGAGTGCTAGTGGAACGCTGTAGTAGAACAGTAATCCTAAATTGAGCAATGCAAACAGACTGGAAAAAAAACTTTTTAGGATTGTGTTGCTCAGTTTTTGGCGAATCTGCGTGATAACAGAAACACGGGCACTCAAATCACCTACGGAATACTGGCGGAAAAAAGATGCTTTCAAGTTTAAGAGCCTGTCCCACACTGCAGCTTGGGTTGAAGTATCAGCAAACGTCTCCAGCCGCATGATGGCAAACCCTTGGGTGAGTTGAAACAGGGTTGCACCCAGAGTTGTTGCCAACAGTCCACAAGCAAGTTGTACCAAGAGCAACCGATCCGCATCTGGAATGGCATGATCAATGAGAATTGCCGTTGCTTGAGGAGTAATCATGCCAAGTACGGTTGTTGCAATGCCAGCAAACAGAACTGTGAAAAGTTCTTTGAAATGTCCGCGTAGGGCAAACTGGAGTAAGTTGAGCGCTTTGAGATTCTCCGGTAACGGTCGATAAAAAGTGTAAGCTGTTGGAGATAGGTTAGCAGCAGTTTTTTCATCGCACCGCACCCGCGTTTGCTGGAGTGGGTCAATAATTTCGTAACGAGTCTCTGAAATTGGTAAGATTGCAACCGGACGATTATCTTCTAACGTATACGCTAACAGTGGACCACTATCCTGCTGCCACCATTTGTCCCGCAACGTGATGCGTCGGATGCGGATACGTGATGCACGGGCGATCGCATCTAGGGGATCGCGAACTCGGCGTAAGTCTTCGGAGTTGGCAGGGGGAGAAATCGTAATATCCAAAACTTTCCCCACTGCACCTGCAGCAACGAGTAAAGCTTGTTCGTGATTGAGTGGTTGCTTGATAACAGAAGTATTTACGGTTTGGGCATCGAAGATAGTCGCAAAATGATCTAGGGTGTTGGCGATCGCTTGGTTGTTCAGCCGTTCGCGTTCTTGACAGCGCCTCAATTCCTGTTGCAATTCCTGCGCTTCCAGTTGCCCAATTGCGTACAGGACATAGGTTTGTAGCTGATTTAACCCATCAAATATGAGCTTTCTATCAAGATTTTTTGCATTATCTACTATATCTATTTCAACAACATCGACTGCTTGCAACCATAAGTGCGTCTCTAAAGGAATTCGCCCCATATTGGATGTCACTTCTAAGCCTTCCAAACCTAGCAAGTGCGAACATCCCTGCAAAATCTTTACCCAAACAACTGTGAAGTGTGGTGGTTGAAAAATTTCTTTATTTGCTAATATCCCACATCCGGTTGCTTCCAGCGGTGTAGGTAGCGTTGGTGTAGTAATCTCAGATACTACGGAGCCTAAGTGATGAACCCAGCGTTCTATTTGGTCAATGGCTGTTTTGTCTTCAAGAATTCCTTGAGCGAACTGCGTTTTGGAGACTTGCAATAGTTCCGTTTCTTCCAAAGCAACTGCCAGTATTTGATGTTGCCCATTCAGTGATGATAGTGTTGCAGAAAACATCGCTTCTCCTGCTTTGACGCTGAATAGATAGCGTCTCCTGCCTTTGGGAATACCATGCTGAACATTGATGGCAAACAGCGCTAAAGATCCAGATTGTACAATCCAAATTGTTTCGGAATCGTCAAGTAACAGGGGTTCATTGCTTTTAAAGAAATATGTTTCTCCAAGTAAACTGGCACGATTGTCTGCAGCCAACATTCTTACATCTCCTTATCAGACAGCACCTACCCCGTGGATAAAAAAGGACAAAATCATTGAGAATACTGCAACATTTAAATTGAAAGACTTCGGGGTTGGTGCTAATAACTATTTCTGGAGATGGTTAACACATGCAGAAGGCGTTGGAAGTTTAGATGGCGTAGCTTCCGGCGCATAGGTTACGAGGGCGATCGCACCGTCAGCAGTTTTCACCCAGCCTTGTGCTTCAACAATAGCAGGGACAACCTTGGAAGTTTTAAAACTCTCCGTCTCCCCGCGTTCCTGCATCTGGGTGTCAGTAGAAAGTTCTCCATCCAAAGTCGCCAACCGATAAAACTCAGGTGTACCTGCCATTGGTTCGAGGGGGTTGGGTGGTAAACTGCCACGTCCGGTGATGATAAACTCAGCTAAAGGTTTAGCGTTGGGGCTTCTGGGGCAGATTTGGGCAATTTGATTGCTAGCGTCAACGACAGAGTAAGGTAGTTCGATGAGTCCTTGTGTTGCTTGAACTTCTGGTTGGGTGATGTCAATTTGTCCCTGCACGCCTAGTTCGGAACTCGCGGTGATGTCACTTTGTCCTGTGGGTTTTGGACGCGCTTGAATGCCAAAGATACTTTGAGCACGGATGTTAACATTACCACCTCTGCCACTAAAGGCATTGGCGCTGATGTCATTATTTTCTCTGGGTAAGGAGACAATAAAAGGTGTATTGATGGTGATGTTACCACCATTGCCGCCCTGTTGAGCTGTACCTGCATTGGTGGAGATTCTGCTATTGTGACGCATGAGTAGGAACTCACGGATGTTGAGGGCGATGTTACCTCCATCAGCATCAGCAACAGATTCAGATTTGATAGTGCCTTGGTTGTCGAGAGTGAGTCGGGATGCGTTGATGGTGATGTTGCCCGCCAATCCTCTAATCTCTGTGGTAGCTGATACCTGTGCCCCGTCAGTTACAAGTAGAGATCCAGAAGTGATGTTGATGTCTCCACCATTACCGAAAGTGCCTGGAAGCCTACCTTCCTGACTAGCACCACTGAAAATACGAACATCGGGACCTGCAAGAGAAATGGAGTTTGCTTTGATAAAGATATTCCCTGCATCTCCTTGCCCTTGAGTTCTGGTATTAATTTCTTGGTCGCCAGAAAGTGATAGAGTACCTGTGGTGATAAAGATATCGCCTCCTTGTCCCACTGCTTCAGGTTCCACTTCAGAGAAAGCACCACTGGTAAACTCATCAGAACTGCCGCTGAACGTGATGCTATCTCGCGCTTCAACGATGATATTGCCTGCTTTACCACGACTTTCGGTATCGGCACGTAAGTTAGAACCACTATCTAGCAGTAGCGAACCAGTTTTAATCGTGATATCTCCTCCTTTACCAATCCCACCGATGCCACTTTCAGTTTCGCAAGGGCAACCGACTTCAGTGAAAATATCCGTGCTTCGCAATAGAGTCACTCGATCTTGTGCCTCTATTGTGACATTGCCTGAATTACCTTCACCGAATGTGCTAGTAGTTATTTGAGAATTAGACGCATATAGAGAGTCTGTTTTGATGTTAATATCGCCACCGTTGCCGACTGCACGGTCATTAACTCGGCTAAGAATCAGAGTTCCGGGTTCTCCACCTCGGGTAAGCTCACCTGAGTCATCTAGAGAAACTAGATTGCGGGCAACTATATTTACTCCTCCAGAATTTCCGCGTCCATCAACATTTGAGGTAATAAACGCTTTATCACTGAGAAATAGTGAATCAGTGTTGATACTTATACCTTCACTATTACCAACTCCCCCAAGACCAACATCATTTTGAATGCTGCTACTGCCTTGTCCAAATAAAGAAACAGTGTCACGGGCTTGAATTTCTATTCTCCCAGCATTTCCCTCACCAAAAGTCCTAGCACGAATAAGTCCACCATCTTTAATAGCGACAGAGTTGGCTTGAATACTCACATTCCCGCCACGTCCTTTAGCACCAGACAATATATTGGCGAAGATACCACTAGGAAATTCTCCATCCGCACTCGTGCCGTTCAAAGACACGCTATCGGTTGCTGCAATGACTACATTACCTGTATTCCCCGTGCCAAAATTAAAAGTTCCTATTTGACTACCTTGATTGAGGCTTAAGCGTTTAGCTTTAATGATAATATTTCCTGAATTTCCTAACGCTCCAGAGTCCAGGTAGTTAGAGATGTAACTATTGCTAGCAAAATTGACTACATCTGTAGCGTCTAGTGTAATGTCCCCTGCCTGAGTATTAGCTGCTCCCAAACCATCCAAAATACCAGCTTCAATAGAACTGTTATTGGAAAGACTAATGTTATCTCCAGTGAGAGTAACGCTACTACCAGCACCAGCACCAGCTACGATAAATCCTGCTCCATCTGTTAGTGAAACATTTGCTCGTTGTAAATCACTAGGAAAATTTAGACTGAAGCGATCGCCATTTTGATTCAATCCAACACTACCAGTTCCCTTCACACCTCCTATATCAATGTGTCCACCAAAAGCAACAATTCCACCGCTGTTGATGCTGACTTCACCTCCTAGCAGCACCAAGCTTCGACCATCTGGAACTCGCAAACCAACAGTATTAAAAGAACCTGTGGGATCTAATCCAACTGAAGCTGTAGAATTATTTTGAATAAATGCACCGTTATTTATTTGATTGAAAAGTAAAGCCGAAGGTTGAATCGTTAATAATGGAGGCGTTTCAGGATTCGTCGCACTAAACAAACCCTGCTCTCCAAATCGAAAGGCGTTCGCCGTTGTCCCTACAAATGATCCACCTACATCTAACCGTGCATTCTGCCCAAACAAAATACCATTAGGATTCATTAAAAATAGATTTGCATTACCATCAACCCCCAAAGTCCCCAAAATATTTGAGACTTGCCCACCTGTCACCCGCGATACTATATTTTGCACCCCAGAAGGATTAGCAAAATACACTCTTTGCCCATCATTGATATTAAACTGACTGAAACTATGAAAAAGATTACCACCACGTTGGGCACCACCATCAATTCGGTCAGCATTTGCGCCGTTAATGAAAACGTTTGGAGTGAGACGAGAAGCTTCTGTACCCAGCGTACCATCAGGGGTAATTTGTGCATAGACTGGTGTGCTGGCAAGCATTATAAAGCAATATATTAACAACTTTGGAAAAGTTTCCGTCTGATTCATCAGAAGTTGCCTATTGAGATATGTAAATATGTTTTATTAAAGCTATACATATCACTATTTCTCGCTCATCTCTGCATATGTAATATCTATACATATAGCTAGAACAATAAGCTCATAACCCGCGTTTTTCAGAGCTAAGACTGCATAGGAGCAAATATATCCGGCTCTTCTTGTGACTAAAATCATGACATGATTAGGAATTGGGAATTGGGAATAACGAATGTAAGAAGCGTGAATTGTAATTGCAAGGCAATGCATTGTGATTGTAGAGAAATACATCATGATTGCAAAGCGATGCATTATGATTGCAGGAAAATGCATTGTAATTGCAAGGCAATGCATTGTGATTGCAAAACAATGTAATATGATTGCAAAACAATGTAATATGATTGCAAAGCGGTGAATGATGAATCGGTTAGTCGCAACTAGTTTCTAGTTATTTCATCAAAATAGCGGGACATGACGCTGTCAAGACAAGGCATGAATTGACCGCTGTCTCCTGTCTGTCTCCAGGATAGCTGCCTTCTGCTTTCTACTCCAAGCTTTCACCTTCACTCGTAATCAACTGCAGATATGGACTTTGCACCTGTCGCAGTTCATCATGAGTACCACGTTGCACAACCTTACCGCGTTCGAGGACAATAATTTCATCACAATCACGAATCGTACTTAAGCGATGTGCCACAATTAAACAAGTGCAGCCTCGCAGGCGTAAGTTTTGGTCAATAATTTTTTCGGTTTCGGTATCCAACGCGCTTGTCGCTTCATCCAGAACTAAAATCGATGGATTGTTAACAAGGGCACGAGCAATTTCTAACCGTTGTCGTTGTCCACCACTCAGATTCGTAGCACCTTCCAGTAAATCTGCATTGTAGCCACCCGGAAGCGATTGCACAACCTCGTGAATGGCTGCATCTCTGCACGCTTGCATTAAGTTACTATCTGGAATTGTGGTGTCCCATAATGTCAAGTTATCGCGGACACTGCCAGCAAAAAGCAAAATTTCTTGTTCAATCATGGCAACCGAATTCACCAATACCTGACGTGAAATTTGTGCTTTGGCTTGTCCGTCGAAGTAAATCTCACCTGCCCAAGGTTCATACAGCCCACATACAAGTTTGGCGATCGTCGATTTCCCAGAACCACTCCCACCAACCAACGCCACTCGCTGTCCTGGTTTGAGCGAAAGGCTAAAATTTTCAATCAAAGGGGGTGCAGTCCGGTTGTAGCCAAAGGTAATATCGCGTAGTTCGAGATATCCTTGCAGTTTTGGAGAAGTTACAAAAGAGTTATCGTCCATGAATTCTTTCTCTCCCCTGCTCCCCATCTCTAAATCCACTGGATTACGCAACACATCATCAAGCCGATTCAGATTGCCTTCGAGTTCTTGTAAATCACTCCCCAAGCTTATGAGTTGATTCACAGGTTGCATAAACTGCTGCATCAAGGATTGAAATGCTACTAGCATACCAATACTCAAGGCACCATCCATAACACGCAACCCGCCAACAGCAAGCAACAGCATTGAGGTAATGCCAGACAGAAACGCTGGCAAAGCCCCTAACCGCTGATTCAGGTTGTCCATATCTTGCCGAACATTGACAGCCTTGGCGTAATATCCTGCCCAACGAGTAAAAAAATCTGACTCCAACCCGGAAGCTTTGAGGGTTTCCATACTTTGCAAACCAGCGATCGCCACTCCACTGACTTTCCCCTGCTCTTGCATCAAGCGAATGTTTGTATCCACCCGCAACCGTGCTACCCACTGCAACGCCAAAAGATTGACAATCACAAAAGCAACACCAATCAAGGTTAACACTCGGTCATATTGCAGCATCACAACTGCGTAAAAAATCACCATCACAGTTGAAATGACAGTTGTCGCCAATTTACCGGAGAGCAGATCAGCCAGGCGATCATTGAGTTGAATTCGACTACTAATTTCCCCAGCAAAGCGTTGATTATAAAAACTCACAGGAAGATGGAGAAGATGCCACAAAAAACGGCTTGACATTGACATTGCCAACTTAATTTTCATGCGGCGTAACAGTTGCAATTGCAATCGCGTTAACAATCCGCTCAAAACTGCGGTAAACAACATTGCAAATATCAATGGACGCAACCAATCTTCTCGCCCTTGAATCAGTACCTGATCAACAAACACCTGAGAAAAAGTTGGCATCGCCAATCCAGGTAACACTAGTAAAAAACCAGCTAATACACAGTAAACAAGCGACCAAATTGACCCGCGTAAGCGTGAGTACAATGCTAGAAATAGGCTTGGCTTGCGTCCACCTTTCTTAAACTCTGAACTGGGTTCAAACACCAGAACAACCCCAGTGAACGCCGAGTTAAATTCTTCCAGCGAAACTGTACGTGATCCAGTTGCAGGATCATTGAGATGAACGCGCTGACGGCTAAATCCTTCAACGACCAAAAAATGATTAAAATTCCAAAAAATAATATAAGGACATTCCAATTGTTGCAACGCGTCTAAATCTGCTTTAAAGCCTTTGGCTTGCAATCCATAACTTCGAGCCGCATTCAGCAAATTGGAAGCTTTACTACCATCCCGCGAAATACCGCAAGCTTGCCGTAGTTCCACTAAAGGCACAGTCCGACCATAGTAACCCAAAATCATACCCAAAGATGCTGCCCCGCATTCTACAGCTTCCATTTGGAGTAACGTGGGAGTGCGACGTATAGGGCGAAGTTTCGGTTTTGCTTTTAATAGTTTTTGCCGAATTTTAAACATAAGCGTGATGCAAATTATATAGACACCTCCGCGCTGACTACCCCACCCCTAACCCCTCCCCTTAGCAAGGGGAGGGGAGGATTTGGCACAAGCCAAAGCCGGGGTGGGGTTCTGCGGGAATAGACACTAATCAACCAGATTTGATATCAGCCCCTTTCCTACAAGGGAGAGAGACTTTGAATCCACCCACTTGTTCAATTCACTATTTCATGGCAGGGCAAACTGATGCAGTGGGGCGAGAAGATGGTGTAGCTTGAGGGACTTGGGCAACTAATATGATATTGCCATCGCTATCTTTAACCCAGCCTTGCGCCTCGACAATTTCAGTGACAGCCTTGGAAGTATTAAAACTCCCCGCGTCTCCTCGTCCCCGCATCCCCCCGTCAGCCTTATAGCTTTCCCCATCTAGAGTTGCCAGAGGACTCAAGTTTGGTGTACCTGGTAGTGGTTCCAAAGGATTGGGTGGTAAACTACCGCGTCCAGTGATAATAAATTCGCCTAATGGTTTAGCACTGGGGCTTCTGGGGCAAATTTGGGCAATTTGGGTACTGGCGTCAACGACTTGTCCTGGCAATTCTATCAGTCCTTGTCCGGGTTGAACTTCTGGTTGAGTAATAGAAATTTGTCCGGGTACACCTAATTCTGAAGTGGCGGTGATGTCACTTTCAGGTGTCCCTTGCTGCCGTGCTTGGATACCAAAAATACTTTGGGCACGGATGTTAACGTTACCGCCTCTACCTCTGAAAGCATTTGCAGTGATGTCACTATTTTCAGATGGAACGGCGACAATAAAGGGTGAATTGATACTGATGTTACCGCCATCTCCTCCGGCTTGAGCTGTGCCTGCGGTGGTGGAAATTTGACTATCACGACGCAGCAATAGGAATTCTCCTAATTGCAAGTTAATATTACCGCCTTGGGTGCTAGCAGTTTGAGCAGAAATTGTGCCATTGTCAAGAGCCAGAGTACCTGCTTGGAGTGTGATATCACCTGCGTTCCCTGTACCATCACTACTGACTGATATTTTTGCCCCATCCCGAATTATCACTTGACGTGGATCAATAAAGATGCTGCCACCTTGCCCTGTGGAACCTGGAGCAGTACTGGCAAAGATGCCACTGGCAGAACTTTCAGAAAGGACAACATCGCTCACTCTATCAGTTGAGCCAGAAGATTTTATTTGTTCTCCAATTAAAGCCAGTCGATTACTATAGTTGGGGTCAGTTCCAGAAAGGGTGATTTTATCTCTGACGTTGAGTCTAATAGCTCCAGCATTACCACTACTGCGGGTAATATTAGCAATTTGTCCACCATTGACAGCCTCAAAATTATTCGCATTGATGGTGACATTTCCGGCATTACCATCATTGAAAGTTGCCGCAGTGACAACCGCACCATCTGCCACTCGAAAATTGCCTGTACTCAAGACGATGTTACCAGCATCACCTGATGCCCCTCTTTCGGTTAAAGCTACTATTCCACTCGAAAAACCAGTAGTGCCAATACCCGAAAGGGTAACAGAATCAGAAGTATTTATCCGAATTTCTCCTCCTCTACCCTTACCACCTGGAAGATTGCCAGATTGTCGGAGAACCGCAGCACCGATTTGAGAACCATCAGTGACTCTCAGGTTACGAGCATTGATATCAATGATACCACTGTTACCTACGCCACCTGAAATAACATTGCTGAGGATGGAGCCGGAGTTTGATAGAGAAACTAGATCAGATGCTTGAACAAATATGTTACCTGCTTCACCCTTTCCACCCGTAACGGTAGAGAGAAAGGCGTTATTAGTTAACGAGAGTGAGTTGCTTGTTAGTCTGATATTACCACCCTTGCCCACACCGCCAGATCCCACTGTGCTGAAGACTCCGCTAGAGCGTCCATTGCTGCCGACACCATCAAACTTAACACTATTACGGACATCGAGAGTAATATCACCTGCCTGACCTTGCCCAACAGTGGTAGCACTGAGTTGTCCACCATTGCTTAAAGATAAAGAACCTGCTGTCAGCTTAATATTGCCTGCATTACCTACACCACCAGGCTCTACCGTACTGTAAGCACCGCTAGAAAGTCCATTGCTGCCGACACCATCAAACTTGACATTATCACGAGCATCGATAGTAATATTACCACCATTACCTTGTCCTACAGTACTGGAAACCAGTTGAGCGCCATTAGTCACAGAAAGGGAACCTGTTGTCAGCCGGATGTCTCCCCCTTTGCCTGCGCCTCCAGGTAATAATTGCGTAGCAATACTACTAGAGAATCCCTTGCTACTAACACCATCTAAGTTAATAGCATCACGAGCATTGATAGTAATATTACCTGCCCTCTTACCTGAAAAGCTGGACAATTGACCACCATTTGTCAATGAGAGAGTTCCTGTTGTTATGAATATATCTCCACCATTGCTTTGATTTCCGAAAGCGATCGCACTGCTGACAATTCCAAAACTACTACCTACACCGTCAAAGCTAACTGTATCGCGAGCATCAACAGTAATATTACCAGCATCGCCTTGACCAAAAGTGGCAGCGTTGAGTTGGCTACCATTTGTTAGAGACAATGTTCGTGCACTGATGCGGATATCTCCACCATTCCCTACGGCATTAGAACCAACTGAATTGCTTGCGCTGCTGCTATATTTATTACCTTCAGAAGTATCAAATCTGACTTTATCGCGGGCATCAACAGTAATATTACCAGCATTTCCTCTTCCATCAGTGCTGGCAACTAGTGCAGCTCCATTTGTTAGAGACAGCGAACCAGTTGTAATCTGGATATTTCCACCTTTACCAACACCCCCTGTTAACAAGCCACTTTGGATACCAGTAATAGCATTGCCTACTACATCATCCAAATTCACTGTATCGCGGGCATTAATGATTATATTGCCTGCATTGCCTTGCCCGGAAACGTTGCTAGATATTTGGGAACCACCGCTTAACGAAAGTGTTCCCGTTGTTACCTTGATATCTCCTCCCTGACCCACACCTGTATTAAACACTCCACTTATGGCAGAACCTTCACTGTCAAATTTAACGGTATCACGGGCATCAATAGTGATGTTTCCTGCATCACCTTTACTATTGGTACTACTACTTAAAAAAGCTCCATTGGTCACTAAAAGAG
The DNA here is from genome assembly GCA_002163975.1 of Nostocales cyanobacterium HT-58-2. Taxonomy (GTDB): domain Bacteria; phylum Cyanobacteriota; class Cyanobacteriia; order Cyanobacteriales; family Nostocaceae; genus HT-58-2. Next base: position 3,868,621 of record CP019636.1, read on the forward strand.
TACCTGTTGTTACCTGAATATCTCCTGCTTTACCTACAGCCCCAGGTTGTAGAGAAGCGATCGCACGGCTGTTGATTTCCTCTCCTTTACCGTCAAAAATAACGCGATCACCAGCATTAATGATAATACTGCCACCAATTCCTTGTCCACGAACACTGGCTTGAAGTTCAGAACCATTAGTAGCAGAAAATGTTCTAGTGTTAATGTTAATGTTACTACCATTACCTATAGCAGCCGTATCTACAACGGCATTAATATCGCTATCTACCAAGGAAACAAAATCAGAAGCTTGAATAAAAACATTACCAGCATTTCCTCTACCATTTGTGCTGGCTTTTAATAAAGCACTATCAGTTAAGGACAAAGTTCCTGACTTGATATTAATGTTACCCCCGATACCTTCTGCCCCAGCCTCCAGATCACTAAAAATGCCACTAATAAACCCGCCCTTTTGCCCAGAAATAGTGACTGCACCACCAACATCAATGTTGATATTGCCGCCATTTCCACGTCCGCCGGGAAGGTTATTCTGGGTGTCAGTTCCACGCAGCCCAGCTTGTAATTGAGCGCCATCTTTTAAAGACAGTGAACCTGCTATGATATTAATGTCACCACCATTGCCTACTCCCCCTCTTTCTATGTTGCTCAAAATGTCGGCATATGAGAGTGAAACACTATCCTTAGCCTGTATCGAGATACTACCAGCATCCCCCTGTCCAAAAGTGTTAGTATTTAAGACGCTGCCATTGAGCAGTGCGAGTGATCCAGTACTAATGTTGATATCGCCGCCTTTACCTACAGAGGTTGGTTGGGGAACATTAGCAATAAAGCTATCATCACTTAAGGTCATTGCCCCTGTGGCATTAATAGCAATATTTCCCGCCTTGCTTTGAGATGTACCCAATCCCGTGTCTATTCCCGCCCGTAGTTTGCTTTCTCCCGCCAAACTCAAATTTTGAGCATTGATAGCGATACTACCACCATTAGCACCACGGACATTCACCTCAGCCGCATTAGTCAGAGAGACATTGGCGCGGGGTACATCGTTAGGAACACTCACGCTGAGAGTATTGCCTGCAATATTGAGTCCCACAACTCCCGGCGCTGCCAATCCTGCTAACTCAATGTTCCCACCATAAGCCCTGAGTCCGCCACCCTCGACGTTGATGTTACCACCAACAAGCAATAAACTGTTACCGTCTGGTACTCTTAAACCTGTAACGCTTTCACCACTCAGACTGATACCTGCGGGAGCTTGAGACCGATTGGTAATTGCTCCGGGGTTAAGTTGATTCAACAGCAACGCCGAAGGGTTCACAGTTAACAGGGGTGGTGCTTCCGGATTCGTTGCACTAAATACACCTTGCTCACCAAAACGAAAGGCATTTGCCGTTGTCCCTACAAACGAACCACCGAGATCTAATCGCGCATTGGGACCAAACAAAATCCCGTTGGGATTGAGAAAGAAGAGATTCGCAGCACCATCTACCCCCAACGTTCCCAAAATATTCGAGATTTGCCCACCTGTCACCCGCGTCAAAATATTTTGCACACCAACAGGATTGACAAAATACACTCTTTGCCCGTCACCTACATTAAACTGACTAAAACTGTGAAAGAGGTTGCCCCCGCGTTGGGCACCACCCTCAATTCTGTCGCCCAGTGCGTCCTTAATTAAGACATTGGGAGTGAGTCGGGAACCTTCCGCGCCAAGCGTGTTATCAGGGGTAATTTGCGCGTGGGCAGGTGTACTGATTAATACTAGCAGGCAAGTGATGAGCGATCGCGAAGTGGGCGCTTTGCGGCATCGCTCAAACCACTTGTGTTGTTGAGTCAAAACATAACGTTGGCAAACATCATAGATGAATTTCATCGCAGCACTCCTCATCTTTTAGTGTCTCGATACCGGACATCCTATTGCCGCAGTATGAGTATACGGTGTGACTTGAGATGCAAAGGCAACTAGCATGATATTGCCGTCGCTATCTTTAACCCAACCTTGCGCTTCAACAATTTCAGTGACACCTTTGGAAGCTTTAAAACTCCCCGCGTCACCCTGTCCCCGCGTCAAAACGTCTCCAGAACCTTCCTCGTCCAGAGTTGCCAGCCGACTCAGTTCTGCTTTACCTGCCAATGGTTCTAGAGGATTCGGTTGTAAACTGCCGCGTCCGGTGATGATGAACTCACCCAAGGGTTTGGCATTGGGGCTTCTAGGACAGATTTGGGCAATTTGGGTAGTAGCGTCAACGACAGAGGAAGGTAGTTCGATGATTCCTTGGGTGCGTTGAATTTCAGGTTGATTAATGTCAATCTGTCCCTGCACTCCTAATTCTGAACTGGCAGTGATGTCACTTTGTGAGGTGGGGAAGGAAGCGGGAACGATGCCGAACAGTGCATTGGTGTTGATGGTGATGTTACCGCCACGTCCTTGAAAGGCGTTGGCTGATATATCGCTGTTTTCTTTGGGAACTGCAATAATTGCTTTGGCGTTAATTGTGATGTTACCCCCGTTGCTGTCTACTTGAGGCGCTCCGGCAGTTGTAGAAATAAGGCTGCCTTTACGTAGCAGCAGAATATCATCAACACTTAAGAATATATTACCTCCGCTTCTTGTTGTAGTTTCAGCAGAGATTTCTGAGCGATTATTTAGTTGTAAAGTCTCACCTTGGACTTGAATTTTTCCACTTTCGCCACTGCCAAAACTACTAACAGAAACGACAGCTCGATTGTTGAGGTCGAGTGCTCGCGAAGTCATAAAGATTGTGCCACCTGTACCCTGCCCGTTGGAAGTCACCCGACTGAGGATATTACTGTCGTCAACCGTTAGGCGATCGCCAGCATTGAGAGTGATAGCTCCAGCATCCCCTTGCCCAGCAGTTGAGGAAACTAATGCAGCCTCATTCCTCAGAGAAATCAAATCACGAGCATTCAGGGTAATATTCCCACCTTTACCAACTGCATTCTGACTCACACTGCTCGTAATATCTGCGTTGTCCAAGGAAATGCGATCGCGTGCCCGGACAATCACGCTACCAGCATCACCTTGTCCTTCGGTATTTGTCCTCAGTTCCGCATTATTTGAGAGCAAGAGTGAACCTGTAGTAATTTCAATATTCCCGCCTTTGCCAACAGTGTCTTTTCCTATCAAACCACTAGACGCTGCGCTAGCACCAAATGCGCCACTAGCAGTTCGCTGACTTGTTCCGTCAAATACCACGCGATCGCGAGCATTGATAATAATGTTACCTGCATTGCCACGTCCATTAGAGACTTCTGCTAATAACTGAGCGCCATTTGTGACAAACAATGAACCCGTGTTGATTTCAATATTGCCACCATTGCCAACTGGTTGTTTCAAAATTCCAAGTTGTCCAACAGTACTGAAGACTCCACTGGGATGAACATTGTCACCTTGCACAAATCCAATACTATCAACAGCAACTTGCAGTGGTCCAGAGCCATCAAAAGTCATTGTATCGCGGGCATTGAGGCTGATATTTCCAGCATCGCCTTGTCCAAAGGTGCTACTGTCAATCTGACTGCCCCCAGTGAGGAACAGAGAACCAGTCCTGATGTCAATATTTCCTCCGTTACCCTCTGCTCCAAGAATCACCTTGCTGGCAATACTGCTGTCATCTAAAGTAATAGTGTCACGGGCATTAATCGTGATATTACCTGCATCCCCTTTACCACCTGTACTAGTTTGCAATTGTGCCTTATTAATGGAAAGTGAACCAGTATTAATCTCAATGTTGCCAGCCCTACCTACCGCTTTGGGGTACAATACATTGTAAATACTCAACTTTGACTGATCGCTACGATTTACCAAAACACGATCACGAGCATTGATGATAACATTACCTGCATTGCCTTTACCAGAAGTACTGGCAACAATTTCTCCATCATTAGTGACAGATAATGAGTTAGTGTTAATCGTAATATTGCCACTGTTACCTTCTGCTCCAGGTTCCACTGTGCTAAAAATACCGTTAAAAACGTTGCTTGTCGTTGGATTAATCCTATCTAAATAAACTTCGCGAGCATTGATAGTAATGTTTCCAGAATCACCTTTTCCATAAGTACTAGCACTTAATTGAGCACTGTTGGTGAGAGAAAGGGAGCCAGTGGTCAGCTCAATGTTACCGCCCTTACCTTTACCTAAACGTTCCACATCACTCAAAATAAAACTGTTGCCATCTAAGGAGATGCGATCACGTGCTTGAACGATGACATTTCCTGCATTTCCCTGACCGCCTGTACTGGCAATAATTTTCGATCCATCTGTAATATCGAGTGAGGCAGTGGAAATCTGAATATTACCGCCATTGCCTATACTAGGGAGAAATAGGAAAAATCCTGGAAAAACTGAGTTATCAATGATACTTTGCTGGGCAAGTCGAAGAGTTCCAGTGGTATTGAGGATAATATCTCCCGCTTGAGTGTTTCGTGTCCCCCCAAATAAAATTCCTGCTCGTATATTACTCCCTCCAACAATATCTAAATTACGAGCGTTGATCGTCACATTCCCGCCACCATCACTCCTCAGACTCCTCACATCAATTGTCGATTGATTGTTAAGTGATACGTCTGCACGTGGAAGATCTGAAGGAAAACTAAGACTACCATCAGCATTTAGTCCAACAGAACCCACGCCTTCTACTGCTCCAATCTCTACACGACCTCCCAGCGCATACAACTCTCCCTCGTCCATCTGGACATTACCTCCAACCAAGAGCAAATTCTTTCCAAGAGGAACCGATAGGAATCCTTGGTTGGCGATCGCCCCTGGATTGAGTTGATTAAACAGCAACGCTGAAGGATTCACCGTCAACAATGCTGGCGCTTCTGGATTCGTCGCACTAAACACACCCTGCTCGCCAAAGCGAAACGCACTTGCTGTCGTCCCTACAAAAGAACCACCCACATCCAATCGAGCATTGGGACCAAAGACAATTCCATTGGGATTGAGCAAAAACAGATTCGCGTTGCCGATGTCAACTCCCAACGTTCCCAAAATATTCGAGGCTTGCCCACCTGTCACCCGTGTCAGAATATTTTGTACACCCGGATTGACAAAATATACTCTTTGCCCATTACCCACATTAAACTGACTAAAACTGTGGAAAAGGTTGCCTCCCCGTTGAGCACCGCCAGAGATGCTGTCAGCCGCTGCACCCTTAATTTGAACGTTGGGTGTGAGGCGCGAACTTTCTGTACCAAGGGTGTTATCCGGAGTAATTTGAGCGTGAGCAGTCGTGCTGATAAATAGGCTAAGGCTACATAGCACAGAGTATTCAAGCCAACTGTGTTTCTGATTCATCAGGAACTATCTTTAGTGATGGTAGGTGCTTTGTCTTGAAGCTATGTTCATGACTATTTCTGGTTATGCTCCACATATGCAGCAGTCGTCAGGCGCTTGGGCAACAAGAGCAATATACTGACTAATAAGTATAGTTCGCAGAGTTACTATCGCATAAGTGTTACTGTTGTTGAGAGACAGGACATACCGCAGTTGTCGGGCGAGTAGATGGTGTAGCTTGGGGTGCAAAAGCAACAAGAGCGATCGCACCATCAGCAGTTTTCACCCAGCCTTGCGCTTCAACAATTTCAGTGATACTTGTGGAAGCTTTCAAACTCCCTGCTTCTGCGCGTCTCCCCGTCCCCGCGTCACCTCCGTCTAAAGTTGCCAGTTGACTCAGTTCTGCTTTACCTGCCAGTGGTTCTAGAGGATTGGGCGCTAAACTGCCGCGTCCGGTGATGATGAATTCGCCCAAGGGTTTGGCATTGGGGCTTCTGGGACAAATTTGGGCAATTTGGGTAGTGGCGTCAACCACAGATGAAGGTAGTTCGATGAGTCCAGAAGCGGGTTGGACATCGGGTTGCGTGAGGTTGATTTGTCCTGGGGTGCCGAGTTGGGAACTAGCGGTGATGTCGCTTTGTGAGGTGGGGAAGGACGCGGGAACAATGCCGAATACTCCATTGGTGTTGATGGTAATGTTGCCCCCGCGTCCTTGAAAGGCGTTGGCTGATATGTCGCTGTTTTCTTTGGGAACTGCGACTATTGCATTTGCATTAATTGTGATGTTACCGCCATCGCCACCTTGTTGGGCAGTCCCTGCAGTGGCAGAGATGAGACTACCACGGCGTAGTAAGAGAAAATTGCTCGCTTGCAAATTGATATTGCCGCCGTTTCCTGACGCAGATTCAGCGATGAATCTTCCGGTGTTGTCTAATCGAATTTGGGGTGCGGTAACTTCAATGTCCCCTGCATTTCCTGTGCTTTCAGAACGAACAAAAAAGCCACTGGCTGCTTCAAGATTTGCAACAACGTTGTTGCCGAATTTAGCAACTCGGTCATTGAAAGTTACATCCCTGGCATTGACAATCACCTGATCGGTAGCGTTAACTGTAATTTTACCTGCACGTCCATTACTAGAGGAGGTGGCAAGGAGTTGTCCTCCATTGATAGTTTCTACTAATCGTGCATTCACTGTAATATTACCACCATTGCCATCATTTCTAGTTCCCGCATTGATCACGGCACCATCGGATACACGCAAGACACCAGTATTTATGGTCAGATCGCCACCTTTACCTGTGGAAGTGGTAAGTGTATCTGTAAATAAGGCACTAGAAAATCCTCTACTTAAACTGGTTCCAGAAACATTGACATAGTCTGTAGCATTAATTTGAATATTTCCAGCATCCCCACCTCCAAAGGTGCTAGCATCTACTTGAGCACCATTAGTGACAGAGAGTGAGCCTGTTGTTACATTAATATCGCCCCCTTTGCCCACTGCTCTCGTACCCACCAAGCTCAAGATGTAACTGCTACTATCAATAGACACAGAATCTTTTGCTTGCACGAACACACTGCCTGCATCCCCCTTTCCATAGGTGCTGGAAGTCAGTCGTGCGCCATTAGTCAGAGAGAGCGAGTCAGTAGTGATGAGGATGTCCCCGCTCTTACCTTTACCTGTATCTTCCACAATGCTGTAAACAGTGGTGTTATTTCCATTCAAAAAGACGCGACCAGCGTCAATAATCACACTGCCTGCATCCCCATCTCCAAAAGTGGTGGCATCCAGGAGACCACCATCAGTTAAAGACAACGAGTCTGAGGAAATGGTAATGTTTCCTCCTTTGCCACTTGCTCCCTGCCCCAAATAGCTGAAAATACCACTAGAAAATCCGTTCTTTGCTCCAGCAATCGTCACCGCTCCTGTGACATTAACGTTGATATTTCCCGCCTGACCTTGTCCTGCGACCTGGGTGGAAGATGCGTCACGAACAAAAGTTCCCAGTTGAGCACCATCGGTGAGGGACAGTGTTGCTGCATTGATGTTGACGTCGCCGCCTTTGCCCACACCTCCATTTTCCACATTGCTGAAGATGAGACTGTTCCCAGTAGCAAACACAGAATCTTTTGCTTGCACCCACACACTGCCTGCATCCCCTTGTCCACTGGTGCTGGCAGATAGTTGAGCACCATCAGTTAAAGAAACTGAGCCGGATGTAACATTAATGTTTCCTCCTTTACCAATCGCCCCACTTCCCAAATAGCTGAGAATACCACTAGAAAATCCATTCTTCACCCTAGCAATCGTCACTGCTCCTGTGACATTAACGTTGACATTCCCCGCCTGACCTTGTCCTGCAACCTGGGTGGAAGATGCTTCACGAACGCTGGTTGACAGTTGAGCGCCATCGGTGAGCGATAGTGTTGCTGCATTGATGTTGACGTCGCCACCTTTGCCAACACCCTGTGATTCCACATTGCTGAAGATGTAACTGTTACCAGCAGCAGACACAGAATTCTTTGCTTGCACCAACACGCTGCCTGCATCTCCTTTTCCACTGGTGCTGGCAGATAGTCGAGCACCATCAGTTAAGGAAACTGAGCCGGATGTAACGTTAATGTTTCCTCCTTTACCAATCGCCCCACCTCCCAAATAGCTGAAAATACCACTATTTGCATTGTTTCCGCCAGCAATCGTCACTATTCCTGTGACATTAACGTTGACATTCCCCGCCTGACCTTGTCCTGCAACCTGGGTGGAAGATGCGTCACGAATACTGGTTGATAGTTGAGCGCCATCGTTGAGAGATAGTGTTGCGGCATTGATGTTGACGTCGCCGCCTTTGCCCACACCTCCATATTCTACATTGCTGAAGATGTAACTGTTCCCAGCAGCAGACACAGAATCTTTTGCTTGCACAAACACACTACCTGCATCCCCTTTTCCGAGGGTGCTAGCAAAAACTCGAGCACCATCAGTTAAGGACAGGGAGTCAGCAGTGACATTAATATTCCCTCCTTTGCCCACTGCTTGCGGTTGCACAACATTGAAGACACTGCTCCCTATAACTTTGATTTCTCCTGTAGCATTGAGCCTAATATCTGCAGCAACAGCGCCAATTGACCCAAAACCTTCCGTAATACCAGCAAGTAAGCCACTTCCTTCCAAAATATCTAAATTATTAGCGTTAACTGTAATACTCCCGCCACCACTTGCATCTACACGTACAATAGCTCCATTGGTCAGAAAAACATCTGCACGAGTTGCGTTATCAGGAAAAGTTAAGCTTAAATTATTGCCATCTACTTCAAGCCCCACTGTTCCACTTGATGCCAATCCCCCCAACTCTACTCGTCCACCGAAGGCTCCAATTCCACCTTGGTCTAAGCGAACGTCACCGCCTGCAAGTATTAAACTTTGACCATTAGGAACTTGCAACAACCCTTGGTTGGCGATCGCTCCTGGATTCATTTGATTAAACAGCAACGCTGAAGGATTCACCGTCAACAATGGCGGCGCTTCCGGATTCGTCGCACTAAACACACCCTGTTCACCAAAACGAAACGCACTCGCTGTTGTCCCCACAAACGAACCACCTACATCCAATCGGGCATTGGGACCAAAGACAATTCCATTGGGATTGAGTAAAAATAGATTCGCACTACCATCAACGCCCAGTGTTCCCAAAATATTTGAGGCTTGCCCACCTGTCACCCGTGTCAGAATATTTTGTACGCCCGGATTGACAAAATACACTCTTTGCCCGTTACCCACATTGAACTGACTAAAACTGTGAAACAGATTGCCTCCCCGTTGAGCGCCACCAGAGATACTGTCAGCCGCTGCACCTTTAATTTGGACGTTGGGTGTGAGGCGTGAACTTTCTGTACCAAGGGTGTTATCCGGAGTAATTTGAGCGTTAGCAGTCGTGCTGATAAGCAGGGTGAGGCTACATAGCACAGAGTATTCAAGCCAACTGTGTTTCTGATTCATCAGGAACTATCTTTAGTGATGGTAGGTGCTTTGTCTTGAAGCTATGTTCATGACTATTTCTGACTCTGCTCCACATATGCAGTATTTATCAGGCACTTGGGCAACAAGAGCAATCTTACCATCAGTAGAATTGTTGCATGTGTTTCATAAAAATGTCTCAACAATCACCTGAGGACAACGGATGTATGAGAACGCTTATTGTTGAAAGACAGGACATACCGCAGTTGTCGGGTGAGCAGATGGTGTGATATCAGGTGCAAAGTCCCACAAGAGCGATCGCACTGCGCCAATGCTCTTTGGGCGGCTCCTGTGGAGCATTACACCATCAGCTGCAAAAGATTCTGCTAATCAGATAGTGTTGCCAAAAATTCCTCTGGCAACATTGCAGGAACTGGGGAATGAGTAAAATCAGATGTATTTCTTGTGACAATTATTTCTAAATCGGCTATATTAGCTGCTGCACTGGTTACTGCATCCTCAAAATCTGCAATTACACTTTGCAAAGCCTGTCGAATGACCTCGTCAGTGACACTGGCAATTTGGATACGCTGCAACAATCTTGCAATTAGTTCGCGTGCTGACTCACTACCAATTTGGCGACGCAAAATATAAAAAATATTGGTTACTGCATGACCTGAAACATATCCTTGGACTTGCTTGCGTGTCACGGTATTTAATGCTCGTGCGGAAGCTATAACAAATGGTTGACGTTGCGCTAAAACATCTAGCAACACATCGCTATCAAATAAAACCCGCTTCAACGATATTTCCTTTCTAAATAATCCACATAGGATTCTGTTGGATTTTCTCCTACTAGCTGAATGACACCAATTAAACTTTGAGTCCAAGGATCAAGTTCGGTAAAAGGTTTTTCGGTTGAATTCTCAGAAATAGGCGACAATGTTTCTTGTTGAATCGATGCTAACACCGACTGAACTAGACGCCAGCGATCGCTAATTGGTAATTGCAATGCCTGCTCTTGCAATTCTTGCAAAGTCATAAGTATTTTTTCACTTAAAGCTATCTATCTTTCATTGTAAATCGATGATTATTGTTGAGAGACAGGACATACTGCACTTGTGGGGCGAGCAGACGGTGTGGCATCAGGTGCAAAAGCAACAAGAGCGATCGCCCTTTGGGCGGCTCCTGTGGAGCATCGCACCATCAGCAGTTTTCACCCCACGTCTCCGTGTCCCTGTGTCTCTGTGTCCTTTTTAATTAATTTATTTGCGTTGTCCCGGTAGCTTGCTTGGTGCAAAAATCCGCGACATAGGCTTGCCGTTGCTTAACAAAAGACGGAGATGGATTTTCTACCTCGAACAGGGTTTGCAAAGCATCTGACCAAGCATTGGATGTATCATTTTTATTATTTTTGTGTTTGATTTCGTAATTGAGAAAGTAATCTGCTTTTTTTTGTGCAATCTCTTCTTGGGAAGCTCTTGCTGATTGTAATTTTTGCTCTAAGGTTTGTAAATCTGCTTGAATTTTATCGCGTTCCTCTGCAGGCATGATCTGAAATGTTGTCCACTGATTGCGATCGGAGCTTGAGGATTCAGCTCCTAACAATTGCCATTGATAAAGTTTGCCTGGTTGTAGGGGTTCTTTGCCGTTGTAAGCTATTTTTTGCTCTGTGGCGTTGAGAGGTTGTGTCCACAAGACGGCTTGAGTTTGGCGATCGCGCACAGTAATCTGAGCGCCTTTGCCTTGCCAGACAAATAGTGGGCGATCGCTCCAGACAACGTATGTTTCAATCAAACCAGGTGAGATGGGGCAAATTCCGCTGCGTGCGCCTAAACGGTGACGGGGACGGCGCTGCCAAAAGAAAGCAAGCCCAGATGCAAATGATTGCTGGGCAACGAGTTGAGAAGATTTCGCAACTGGGGCAGTGTGGGCGTTGCTGATTGCAGCGGTACCGACGAATAAGGGGATAATTGCATAGCTAAACACAAACTTGCAGCGTTTAAGATTAAGCATATTTCTCTCTCCTTGTAGCAGGTAGAACGTAAGCCAAAAACACGAACGATGGCAAAAGCCAGGGGAGCAAAACCGAAGCTGAAATATAAAGCTGTAACCCAACAAGTCCATAAACAACTGTTGCTCCCGTGGAACTGGCAATGATTCGCAGGCGTTGGGTTGGACTCCAACGAGACTGCTGGCGTTTGATGAGCAAGACAGTTATTTTACCGAGGATGACGGCAACTCCAATCATCCAGGCGTCGGGGATGGGGATCACAAAGTGTCGCGTCAGAAAATGGTGAGTCATGTAAGCCAAAGATTCACCCCCTGTCATCTGAGATTGCTGCGTCCAATAGTTCATCGCCGCAGGGGCATCAAAGCGATCCGCATGTCCTGGTGCGATTCCCAAGCGTTCGTCGCTTCCCACCGCAATCAGCACAACCTGCTCAGAAAGCAGTGGAAATTTGTTCGCATCGCCCTCTTCCAGCAATCTCCAAGCGGGAATTCGCTGATAGACGCGATAGGGGGGAAGCGAGAAATCAACTAGAGGCTGTAACCCCAAGGGCGGTTGCCAGTTTAAGGGAGCAGGTAAATCGCGGATTTGTGGAGCCTTATAATCAATTGCATCGAGCAACTGGGTTCGTAAGTTGGTCGTACGACTGGTATGTGGCTTTGGTAGTGCAGGCAATTGCTGACGAGATGTCTGTACAAGCGACATCAAATAGGCTAATGGACAAGCTTCACGACAATCTTGGTCTGGAAGTGGGATTTCCACAAAGTGAGGATCAACCACATCAATATATCCTTGCACTGTCCAATGTTCACTTGCAATAGCAGTGGTTTTACTTATGCTCAACTCACGATCAGAGTCCAAAATCCCAGCAATAATCAACCACATATTTTGGTCAACTGCTTGTCGTACGGCTTTTCCTAAATCTTTATCCCCAGATGGAGGGTCTTTTTGCGGTGTATCAAGTACGACATCTAATCCAACTACGGAAGCATTTAATTTTTGTAGGCGTTCGATTAACTTTGCTATGTAGCTGCGATTAATCGGATTGAGCTGGGAAATGCTACCACGATAAATGGATTCAGTATCAATTTGTACGAGTGCAACTGGGGGAGCTTCCTCAGACGGAACTTGAGCAGTTGAGTTGCGGTAGATTGACTGGACGAATGTGCGCCCGTTTAGGAGAAGCTCTGCAACAGGGGGAATGCAACTGAGGGCAATACTAGCACAGAGTGCGATCGCCTCAATTCGAGTTGGTAAAAACTTATATAAGTGCTGTTTCCAGTCAACTGGGGTTATACGGAATAGAGAAGCTCCTGGATGACAAAACAATGAAGGTACCAAGTAAGCAGAAGGATAAGTGTGGCTCTTTTCCATCCGCAGAGATTGACGCGCTGCCATCATCGACTCGTACACATCCAGGTGTTTCGCCAACCCTTGTAGGAATCGTACCAAAAATTCCTGCGCGACACGGTTGTGGATCGGTTCGCGCATCACTACAACTTGACTAAAACCAATATCAATCAAGGCATCTGCGATACTCAATCCACTACAAGAATTAAAAATGGCAACTTGTAGTCCAAGTTTTTTGGCTGCGATCAGTTGTGATTTGATTTCGCTAATAGAAATTGACACACCAGGAGCAATCCCCAACTCGCCTCCTGTCATCTCCGTTTCGTTGCTGTGCCCAGCAAAAAAGAGTATGTCCCAACCTTGCTGATCAGTAATTGCGTTAGTAATTTGTTGGATTGCTTGCTCTGGTGTTTGATCAGGTTGCCAACCAACAAACTGGATATCTGCAATGCGGAGGAGCGATCGCACAGCTTCTCGATCTGCTTCAAAATTTAACCCAGTATCATCGCCTAAAATTGCTAAAATGCGAGCACGTCGCTGTTTTGGCTTATTATATTGAGTACCACTTTCCGTGGCAATATTCAGAGGAGCGCGAATAATCCGAATTGTTCCAGTCGCGGCGAACTCTGTGCCAAGTTCCCAAGCTTCCCAAGGAAAACGGTCTAATTCAATAGGCGCACAGGTGAGAAAGAGTTGCACTGCTTCAGTTGTTTCTGGATTCGCCTTGACAAGTTCCTGACTTGCTTGGGCAATTTGTAAGCGAATGTCGTACAGTTCGGCACTGCGCAACCAACGATGAAACTCATACGTGAATTTCGTTTCTGCTTTGACAAGTTCCGCGTGCCAGTCCACAATTAAAGTTGCAATTCCACCACCAACGGGTCGTCCCCGCATATGTTCGGACTGATAAAAACTTAAGTACGCCCGTTGCCATTCTTCGTAAAGCTGAGTTAGGGCTGTTGGATAATTGACTTGTACAGTCAGATTTTGTCCTTGTCCCCAAGACAACTCGAATAAACAGATTTGCTCAACTTTTTGAACTTTAAGATGAAAAAGATGGGAATGAAGTTTCATATAAGAGTTAGCCGTTAGTAATTAAGGAAGCGAGGAGCAGAGAATTTTCTCAAGTACTTATTTCCAGTTCAAAACCGAAAGGTGGGATTTCAAAAATCGCTTCATTGGCACTCACTGTCACCCAAAATCGTTCGCCCCAGTTGCCAATGACTTGAGCATAAAGTACGCCCTGACTTGTGTCATCCTGGGACTGTTCAAATAACTTCTGCGTCTCATCTCTAATCTCCAGATTGAGGTGCATTGATGTCTGGGTTCGCTGTTGTGGACTTAGAGCAATCAGTAACATCCATTCCGGACAATCTAATTCTTCCGATATCACCCACGTCACTGCGTAGAGTCGCAAACTTCCCTGTTCCCAGGACAAGTCACGGTAAGCGCCTCGCGCTGTTGGAGGAATATGGACGCCTTGCTGTTCCAAAGCTGTACGAACCTTATAAAATTCTTCTTGCAATGAACGCAGGGCAGACGGTGCCAAGGATGGCATGAGCATCCATCCTAATTCCTGAGCAACTGTATCAAGCTGGTTACGTAACCACAAACCAACGTTAATGAGGGGTTGAGAACGTGGGGGAGTCGAGACTTCGTACACCCAGTTCACAAGTTCAGGGTTTTGCAACAGCGTCTTGCCTTCTTCAACTGTAAGCAATTCCCAAAGCGGCTTGCTTGGAAGTTGAGATTGCAGCGTTGTCAGTTTCTGCCGCAGTGCTGCGTCACTCTCTTGTTGTCTGAATGCAGTTGTAGGTAAAACTATAGCATTTGGTTCGAGGCAACGCAGATTTAGCAAAAGGGCATTAGGATCGGGATTAAACCAGGTCAGTGGTAGTGTATACGTCCAATCTTGTTCCGGTTGGAGGGATGCAGCTGCTTGGTATCGCTGATACTGCTGGTAGTTTAAAAAACCGGATACCGCAACCTGCTGTTGCTCCTCGTCAACTTGGATCGGCACATAAAAATGAGCGGCAAAATCAGGGATATCAAAAACCGCACTTGGGAAACTCACTTGATTGTCATCCAGACTACTAGAAGCCACAATGCACAGTTTGAAGGAACCAACTTGAAGGTTACACACCGCAGCTATCAGATTTGCATAAGACGGTTGCCAAATCAAGGCGTCTTTGCTGTGCACCCTCAAATCTGGAGCGCGATCGCTAAGCCATTGCTCAAATCCTAATGCAGCCAAGGCAGCCAAGTAAACTTGCCAACGTTGATCCAGTAGGTGAATTGATTGACTTAGTCGCGCAGCTGTTTGTAATTGCTCTGGCAATAGCTCAGTTTGTGTATCATTGAGCGATCGCCAATCGAGCAAGTCTGTCAAATCTGGCATTGATGTAGGTTGATCTATCATAAGTTAGGATTCCTTGAATCGAGATAACTGCAGATGCGGCGCGCCAAGAGACCGCGTAGGGGTTGATTGCGAACTGGATTTTTGGCTTCGGACTCGGCTTCCTGAATAATGCTCGTAATTTGTTCATCTAGAATGACTTCCACTTGCTGATCTAAACTTTGTAAGCGTTCGGAATTAGCATACATCTTGGCGCACTCAACAATGCGCGATCGCAACATCACAAGCAATCGTTGACGAATATCAGCACGTAAATCATTAAGTTTTAATAAACGAGTCACTTCATATTGTTTTTGAAATCCAATTTGCGGTGCAATTTGGCTCATAGATTGACCTTGGCAATGAAAAAGATGTAAGGCAGTTATAAATAATTGTTCAACTGATGAACGCTTACGTTGTAACTTAGAAATCGAATCGCTAATAACTTGCAAAATCGCCTGATCTAAACATTCAATAAATTGATTTTGATAATATTTCAGAAATTCAATTTTTTCTTCATCATCTTGATCGACCTGTGCGCGGTCTACAAAAGGTTGAATTTCAGGTTGATCAAAAGAAACAGTAGGAACCGTTCCTCCTTGGGCTGAGATTCGATATCGCCGTAATTTAGATGCGATCGCGTTTAACTGGCGTAAGATAGCTTCAGGGTTGAGCGTGCGACTGGTGCAAGCTTTCAGGTCATCAGCGATCCGAACTAACTGCTCAGACGTGGGTGGCTGACAAGGTTGTTTCGTCTTCGCAATGCGCTGTTTCAGTCGGTCTTCACGATAGACTGCATGAAAGCTTTGTAAAAGTTCACAAGTCTGTTGAATTTCAATTTCTGTTAACTGATACACTTGCGCGAGAATTTGCTGTAATCGCTTCGAGGTTGTATCATTCAACAGAGCCCAATCGCTGACTATATAAACACCGTGCTGTAATAAAAACCGCTTAAGTTCTGGATGTTGTCGAACATAGCGTGTGACCCATGTATTGAGTGTTCCCTTTGCGGGGTCAAAGGTTTGCAAAATGGTCATTGCTAAAGAACGATAGGGAACACTTTGCTGCGAATTTGATGAGAGCAATCCCTCATCATCTAAGACAAAAGGCAGTAAGTCTTCGTATGTAAAACCGTGACGACTGCCAAACTTAACACCCAAATCCAGGCACGCCTGATCTATTTGGTGCGAGATGTAGCAGCGTAAACAGCTTTCAGCCAAAAAGCGATGATCGCTCTTGATGTCTCCACCCTGCTGCATTTGCTGCCAAAGCTGTCGCTGAATCGTTGTATCAGCGACGTTAACCTGTTGCGTCCATTCAGGAAATTGGTTTTGGAAATAGGTTTTAGCAGCGATCATTGTTTCTACCCGACGCGAGCCAGTCGAATTTAACTTGACGAGTTGCCAGTATTTTGATATGGAAACCACAGTGTTTTACTTATCCAAAACCAGTCACTCTCAATTTTTTCATCTCCTCAATTTAAAGTCACTATTTGTTCAGTAATGTTACTTATACTTCTTTCTAGTTCTGGCTGAGTCAACTCATGCAAAAAACTCCTTTCCCATTGGAAATACCAATTTCTGTGGAGTGGACAGTGCCTACCCTAAGCTTTTAGGTATATAACAATGAGAAAGAAGCCGTAATATCGTGTCGATTGAAGACTTATCATTAAGACCGCAAGGAAGCAGGAAGCAGGGGAAGAAAGAGTTTTCTGGTGTTCCCACTAATAATTAAGAAATACAAAATCTTATTAAGCCAAACTGGTAGTGGTGATAATTTGACGCACTTGATTGGGGCTCAAATTGGGATTAGCGCTCAACATCAATGCTGCGACACCTGAAACATAAGGTGTAGCCATCGAAGTGCCATTGAGATAGCCATATTTATTACCAGGAATTGTTGAGTAGATATCAACGCCAGGAGCAACCACATAATTTATTTTACTATTGGAACCTGCTTTGTTTGAGAAATTAGCCATAGATCCATCTCGTTCAATGGCACCCACTGCAATTCCCCAATCAGTAGCTAATGCTGCTGGATACTTGGGTTGAGCAAGACCATCATTCCCCGCAGCCATGACAACAATTGCACCCCGTTGCGTTGCATATTGGATAGCCTGTCCAACCTCATTGGGTAAGCCATCTTTGAAGGTCAAGCTAAGATTAATTACATCTGCACCATTATTAGCTGCATAGTAAATCCCCTGGGCAATATTATTGGCAGTACCACCTTGTTCACCCAATACTTTGATTGGCATAATTTGAGAATTGTATGCAACACCTGTTGTCCCAAATTCATTTCTCTCAGCAGCAATAATTCCTGCAACATGAGTTCCATGACTGTCATAATCCATCGGATTATTGTTGTTGCCTACAAAATTCCATCCAATAACATCATCAATATATCCGTTCCGGTCATCGTCAAGACCATTCCCAAAAATTTCGCCTCGGTTGATCCAAATATTGTCATTTAAATCTGCGTGCGAATAGTCCACGCCACTATCAACCACAGCCACAACCATATTCTTACCTGTGTATCCTTTTGCCCACACTTCCGGTGCTTGAATTGCATCAAGCCCCCAATTGTATCCACCCACATTAGAAACATTAGCAAAAGGTGATTTCCCAATTGCTCCTGCTACTGCTGCAGCTGCATTCACAAGCCCATAGCCAAATACCTTACTAAATGTCTTTGATTGTGAGGTGGCTACCTGTGGCGTTGAAACCTTTTCTGCACGCAACTCATTTGTTTCTATTGCTGTTGCAAAAGAGTTTGCCTGTGTGAGAGCATCATTTTCTTGAAAAGAGAATGTAGTTTGGATATCAATGCCAAATTCACTAGTGTCATCAGCAATAATTTGACCTGTAATGTCATCAATGATTTGTGAAGAAGTAACAACCTGGGCAGAATTAGGATTGTAAGAAACATCACTAGCAATCAAACTCAACCAGTCATCGTCTTTGTAGACATATTGACCGTTTAGAGAGTCATTATCTGTGATATCTAAATAATCAGAAAGACTGTAAATTTCATGAGAAATAGATTGTGATTTTCCAAGATAAGAGTTATTGCGGAAATTGATTAGAAGATTATTAGAATCGAATGAATCCGCAATCGATATTGTTAAAGTCCCAGATGAAATCTCTAAAAATGCACTACCAGTATCTATTGGAGGGTTAAGCATAGCTTTGATATTTCATATTTTTCTGAGCTATGTTATTCACTATTTCTCAACCCAAAAGACTTATGCATATTGATGAAAACTTATTTTGTTAGCGATCGCCTTTATGAGCAGGAGCGCTCATTCTACCTAGTTGAAAGAATTTATTTAAAGGTTGTTTATTTTCATCTAGTTGTTTAGCGACTGCACTCACTGCTTGTGTCCAGGGATGTTCTGGGTAGCGTAGACAAAAGATATCGCTGCTTGCCAAATGAAACATTTCTTCGCAAACGGGTAGTATTCCTGCAACAGGAGTGTTATAAGTTCTTTGAATTTGCTGTCGTAATCCTTCAGAATTGAGGGCAGGCAATACTTTATTAACAACCAATAGCATTTTTGGAACTGCTAATTTGCGTGCGACATCAATTGTCACTGCAGTTCCCTGATAATCTTGTTTATCAGGACGCAGAATCACTACAAAAACATCGGAAATAATTACCGAAAGCAAAGTTTCTTCATTAATTCCAGGGTGGGTATCAATGAACAAGTAATCTAACTGTAAACGCTGCATCAGTTGACGAAAACCATCGTTGAGCAAACGAGCGTCGTATCCCTCACGCAGAATACGAGAAATTTCTCCCGTTTTGATACTTGATGGAATGAGATAGATTTTGCCTCGGTTAGCAAAGCGTCTGTGCTGTGCGACTAAGACAGAACTGACATCGTAAGCGGCGTCTTGAATATGACAACGTCCCCACAAATAGTCATTGAGTGTATATTTGACTTTGGTTTCATCTAAGCCAAAAGGAACATGAATTCCTGGAGATTGAATATCGGTATCTACAATGCCAACCCGATAACCTGTTCGTGCAATTAAGGTTGCAAGGTTAGCAGTCACGTTAGATTTTCCTGTACCTCCCCGAAAGGAGTGGATTGAGACAATTTTCGCCATGATTTAATCTCCTTCAGTTCTTGGTTGAGACCATTGGTTACGAATTTCTTTTGCTGTTTGTTGCAACTTTTGGAAATAATCAGTTTCAGCAATTTCAGCAACTTGACGCACGAGTTTTGAGGAGTCAACTTCAACTTGAAGCTGCTGCAACTGTTTGGAAAGTTGTTCTTCGCGTTCGCACACTTCCCGCACCATTTTTTGAAACACTCGTCCGAGTTGTCCCAGTTCATCAGAACGCTGCACAATTTTCTCTAACCCTGTACGTTCCAACGCTTCTAATTCAGTGATGCTGACTGTATCCAGACTCATTTTTTGGGCAAGTTGAGCCATCGGTTTTAATGGTTGAATCACTCTCCTTTTAAGTAAATAGTTAATGACCAGGATGACTAATGCAAAAATGCCGATGAATATGCTGATAAACAGAGACAGCGATCGCCGAGCATTCATAAAAACTTCACTTGCAGGGATATAGACAATCTGGGTTCCGATAACGGAATTGAGTTTCCAGCCGTAACCGTTTTGAGTGCCGTATTGATTAATGTGAGTTTTTGGCGCAACATCTGGTGTACTGTGGCACTTGAGACAATTCGGCTTCGTCATGACCAACGGCTGAGCAGTGTAAAACAGTTGCTCCCCGGATAATTTGCGAAAACCAGACAGAGTTTTAAGAGTGCGATCGCTCTGAAATCGCTCAACTAGCTTAGCTTCAAAGAGGTCAGCTTTATCAGCTAAATTCGTTGGATTCAGGGTTGCATCTTTGTAGACAAAATCTTTATATTTCCAATTTTGCTTTAACACCTCAAAAACTTGCCGCGCCGCAAAGCTAGGAATCGTTTCGGGAATAAAATGAGTATTTGGTTCGGCTGTTGTTGACAGCAAGGGTGTGATGCGATCGCTTGTGTAACTGATCACCGAATTGACCATTTGCATGACCATCTGTCCCCGGTAGCTAATTTCTGCTTGAGCTTTTTGTTCCAGTGCTTTAGACAACCCAAATCCACTTAGGACAATCCCACCAATAAAAATCAGCGATAGGAGCAAAGTAAATTGAGACGCAAGCTTCAGACGACGTAGCATTTTCACAATTTCTATCAGCACTCTTTTTTATTCATATATCTGGAGTGCCTTAACTCGATCACTCCAACTTTAGGTGGAGGCGTTTCGGTGGATAAGACATAGTTGCAGTCCAAACATTCTGCCGATGTACAGCCTTTGTCGAAATTCCTATGATGAACACAGTTCAAGAGAAACGAAAACGCAGCCGAGATAACCAAGGTAATGAGAAACGGGTTAAACGCTGCTGCCTCTGACAAAATTACACCATAAGGAGAAAAACAATGTCTCACGAAATCAAGATTGCAGTTGAACTATCTGAGCAAGAACTCGACACCGTAGCTGGCGGATTATCAATTACTCTGGGTGATGGTCAACGCTTTGCATCAGATGCTCAAAACACTTTCTCTCAGAAAAACCTAACAGTTGGTCAACAAACCTTTGCAGGTCCTGGTGGAAGTTACACAGTCAGTGGAACCAACTTGCAAGAAATCCTCTCTTCTGCTGGTCAAGGCATTGCGATTGGTAATTAATTCTTATCCTTCTGGGCAGGTTATCTTGCCCACTTAATAGAAAAGATTTCACACACAATAACACAACAAAGGAGCAAAACAATGTCTCACGAAATCAAGATTGCAGTTGAACTATCTGAGCAAGAACTCGACACCGTAGCTGGCGGATTATCAATTACTCTGGGTGATGGTCAAGTCTTTGCATCAGATGCCAAAAACACCTTTTCACAGAAAAACCTGGTAGTTGGTCAACAAACCTTTGCAGGTCCTGGTGGAAGTTACACAGTCAGTGGAACTAACTTGCAAGAAATTCTCTCTTCTGCTGGTCAAGGCATTGCGATTGGTAATTAATTCTTATCCTTCTGGGCAGGTTATCTTGCCCACTTAATAGAAAAAAATCACACACAATAACACAACAAAGGAGCAAAACAATGTCTCACGAAATCAAGATTGCAGTTGAACTATCTGAGCAAGAACTCGACACCGTAGCTGGTGGATTATCAATCACTCTGGGTGATGGTCAAGTATTTGCATCTGATGCCAAAAACACCTTTTCACAGAAAAATCTGATAGTTGGCCAACAAACCTTTGCAGGTCCCAATGGTAGCGGCACAGTTAGTGGAGTTAACTTGCAAGAAATTCTCTCTTCTGCTGGTCAAGGCATTGCAATTGGTAATTAATTCTTATCCTTCTGGGCAGGTTATCTTGCCCACTTAATAGAAAAAAATCACACACAATAACACAACAAAGGAGCAAAACAATGTCTCACGAAATCAAGATTGCAGTTGAATTATCTGAGCAAGAACTCGACACCGTAGCTGGCGGATTATCAATTACTCTGGGTAACGGTCAAGTCTTTGCATCAGATGCTCAAAACACTTTCTCTCAGAAAAACTTAACAGTTGGTCAACAAACATTTGCAGGTCCCAATGGTAGCGGCACAGTCAGTGGAACTAACTTGCAAGAAATTCTCTCTTCTGCTAGTCAAGGCATTGCAATTGGTAATTAATTCTTATCCTCATGGGCAGGTTATCTTGCCCATTCAATAAAAAAGATTTCATACAACAAAACAACAAAGGAGTAAAACAATGTCTCACGAAATCAAGATTGCAGTTGAACTATCTGAGCAAGAACTTGACACCGTAGCTGGTGGATTATCAATCACTCTGGGTGATGGTCAAGTATTTGCATCTGATGCCAAAAACACCTTTTCACAGAAAAACCTGGTAGTTGGTCAACAAACCTTTGCAGGTCCTGGTGGAAGTTACACAGTCAGTGGAACTAACTTGCAAGAAATTCTCTCTTCTGCTGGTCAAGGCATTGCAATTGGTAATTAATTCAAATTAATTGGAACTTAAGCAGAGACTATTTGTGAAATTTAATAGTCTCTGCTTGATCTATTGAATAATTTATGCATAGAACACAAATACCGATTTAAAGTTGAGTAGGATAGATTATCTAGTTGTAAGTCATTATCCGAACCTGATATTTAGACAGTAGAGCGCTACAAGTAGGGTTGCTTAAGAAATTGTAAGTAAATTACATAACTTGCTTTAAAAGGCACCAATATATTTGCTGAGGATTCTCTACCTAATTTCCTTTTGACTGGGAGGGTGCGATGTTTGAGATACTTGTGCATCGATGCTGGGAACGAGGATTAGGAATTACCATATGTGGTGCAATAGTTCTTGCAGGAAATAGCTCACTCGCTCAAATCACCCCAGACAGCACTCTCCCAAATAATTCAAACGTCACATTAGATAGCGGCACTTTCAATATCACAGGGGGAACCCAAGCAGGGGCTAATCTGTTTCATAGTTTCCAGCAATTCTCTGTCCCTATTAACTTCACCGCTTCTTTTAATAATGCCGCAGATATTCAGAACATCATCAGTCGGGTAACGGGTGGGTCAATATCTAACATTGATGGGTTAATTCGCGCCAACGGTACAGCAAACCTATTTTTGATTAATCCCAACGGAATTATTTTTGGACCCAATGCCAGTTTGAATATTGGCGGTTCATTTGTCGGCTCTACGGCTAATGCTATTCAATTTGGGAATAGTGGCATTTTTAGCACTTCTACTGTTGAAGCTCCCTCAACCTTGCTGACAATTAATCCTTCTGCTTTATTGTTCAACCAAATTGCAGCCGCGCCTATCCAAAACAGCTCAGTGGCACCAGCAAGACAAGCTCCCTTTGGTGGAAATTCTTCTGGTCTACGAGTTCCAGATGGTCGGAGTTTGTTGCTTGTGGGTGGCGACATCAAGATGGATGGTGGAAGATTAAGAGCTTACGGTGGACGAGTTGAGTTGGGAGGATTAGCTTCCCCTGGAACAGTGGGATTAGAGGTGAATGGCAATAATTTGAGTTTGCGTTTTCCTGATAACGCAACCCGTGCAGATGTGTCTCTCACTAATGGAGCTAATGTATATGTATCAGCTGCTGGGGGCGGTAGCATTGCAGTCAACGCTCGCAACTTAGAGATGTTGGAAGGAAGTAGCTTAAATGCTGGCATAGGGCAAGGTTTGGGGTCAGTTGGCTCTGTTGCGGGAGATATTACACTGGATGCCACAGGGGAAATAAAAATTGTAGGGAGCGATGTAATTAATAATGTGCGATCGCAAGCAGTGGGTAATGGGGGAAATATTACTATTTCCTCTGGTTCCTTCTCTTTAACTGATGCTGGCAGCCTGGATACTAGCACCAGTGGACAAGGGAATGCAGGTAGCATATGGGTGCGAGCGTCTGATTCGGTTGAGCTTGTCGATGCAAGCATCGTCAGCACTGTGAATAGGGGTGGTGTGGGAAATAGTGGCAACATCAACATCAACGCACCAACATTCTCCCTCAAAGATGGCGCTCAACTGCTAACTATAGTTCGTCAAGCATCTGACAACCAGCCAGACGGAACGGGAGAAGCAGGTAATGTCACAGTTGATGTCACAGGAAGAGTGACAATTGCTGGGGTCAAGAACGGATTTCGTAGTGCAATTTCTACCTTTGTAAACATGGGAGCAACGGGCAATGGAGGAAACATTACGATTTCCTCTGGCTCCTTCTCCTTAACCGATGGTGCTCAACTAGCCACCAGTACTTTCGGACAAGTCAATGCAGGTAATGTGTCGGTGCGAGCCTCTGATTCTATCAAGCTTACAGGTTTCTACACTGCCATCTTTAGTACTGTGGAAGCAGGAGGAGTAGGCAAAGGAGGTAATATCAACATCAATGCTGCAACTGTGTCTCTCTTTGATGGTGCTCAATTAATTGCCAGCACTAGAGGACAAGGGAATGCAGGTAGTGTGTCGGTGCGAGCTGACAATTTAGTTTCGCTTGCAGATCCCTACACTGCCATCTTTAGTACTGTGGAAGCAGGAGGAGTAGGCAAAGGAGGCAATATCAACATCAAGGCGGCAACACTGTCCCTTAGAGATGGTGCTCAACTGCTAACCTTGGTTCGTCAAGCATCTAACAGCCAACCAGCCGGAAAGGGGGAGGCAGGGAACGTCACAGTTGATGTCACAGGTAAAGTAACGATTACCGGGGTAAAGGACGAAATTAGTAGTGTGATTGGCAGTGCTTTGCTAACTGGAGCAACGGGTAATGGGGGAAACATTACTATTTCCTCTAGCTCCTTCTCTTTAACTGATGGTGCTTTCCTGTCCGCTAGCACTTTTGGACAAGGTCAGGCTGGCAGTGTGTCGCTGCGAGCGTCCGATTCTGTTGAGCTTGTCAATGGGACGATTCTTAGCACTGTGGAATCAACAGCTGTGGGTAATGGTGGCAACATCAACATCAACACACCAACACTGTCCCTCAAAGATGGTGCTGCAATCACTGCTAGCAGCACTGGCAATGGTGCCGCTGGCAACATAGAAGTTGATACTCGCTCTATCCGTCTGAGCGATCGCTCAACCATCAGCTCTGACACTGTAGCAGGACAAGGAAACATCAACCTACGTGCTCGTGATTTATTGCTGTTGCGTCGTGGTAGCAACATCACTACCAATGCCACTGGCAGGGCGACTGGCGGGAATATCACCATCAATACCAACAATTTAATCGCTGTTGCAAAGGAAAATAGTAACATCAGTGCTAATGCTCAAGAGAGCTTTGGTGGTCGTGTCAATATTAATACCAGAAGTATCTTTGGTATTCTATTCCGACAACAAGACACACCATTGAGTGATATCACAGCCAGTTCTGCCCTTGGTCCGCAATTCAGTGGCTCTGTAGAAATCGACACACCTGATGTTGACCCAACTCAGGGATTAGTGGAACTGCCCGTCAATTTAGTCGATGCTTCACAACAAATTGACACGAGTTGTCGTCCCGATAGCAGGCAACAAAGAGGTTCCTTTGTCATCACTGGACGCGGCGGTTTGTCCCCAAGTCCCTATGATATGTTGACACCTCAAGCTGTAAATTTAAACTTGGCGACTCTTGAGCCAACAACTGCAAGCGGTTCCTCACCATCTCCTGTCAGTACACAAACGACTGGTAAACCAGCAGAACCTATTGTAGAAGCGACTGGGTGGGTGAAAAATGATGAAGGGGAAATTATTTTGACAGCGAATCTACCCAATGTCACGCCAAATAGTTCGAGGTTTACCGCTGCTTCTTGCAGTGCAAAGCGTGAAGCTGAGTAAGAAAGGATAGTACATTTGCAAAATGTTTATAGCGATGAGATTCCTGATTTCTTAAA
Source organism: Nostocales cyanobacterium HT-58-2 (assembly GCA_002163975.1). Classification (GTDB taxonomy): domain Bacteria; phylum Cyanobacteriota; class Cyanobacteriia; order Cyanobacteriales; family Nostocaceae; genus HT-58-2. Next base: position 3,894,009 of record CP019636.1, read on the forward strand.
GAAGTCGGGAATTTTAGCTTTATTTGCATAAGTCCTGTTTTGCCAGAAATAGTCTAATTTCAGCAATCATTAATCCATTTTTTGGAATGGTTACCTAAGCAACAATTCTGTCCATATCAATTAATGACCAACTTTAAAGGAGAAAATCATGTCTAATGAGCTAGATGTAAACCGTACTCCTGTTGAACTATCTCAAAAGGAATTAGAAGAAGTGGCAGGTGGAATTGATATCTTTTTATCTGGATCAATATTTGAAAAAAATGATTTGTTTGCAAGCCAGCAAACAGGTTCAAATTTAACTGGTGCTGGGTCAAATTCTGTTCTCAATTCTTCTCACACTTTTTCTTCTGCGTTTCAATTTATTGGTTTGGGTTTAGAGTCTTTCAGTGATGTTGTAAAGGTTTTCAGAGGCTTATCCAGACTTTTTGGTAGAAGATAATTTTTGATTGTGTTTGCTCTCCCATATATTGAGAAAGAGGGAGTTTATCCATGACAGAAGTTCTATTAAAAGAACTAAGTAATCAAGATATTGACTGGTTGTTGGCAACTGGAAATCGAGTGGAAATTCAGGCAGGAACTGTTCTTATTCAACAAGGTCAACCACTTGATGCACTCTATATTCTTCTAGATGGTGCTTTGACAGTTTCGCTGGCTCAATCTGACGAAAATCCACTAGGTCGCGCCTTCGCTGCCCTAGAAGGAGGCAAATTAGCCGGACGGGAAATTGGTCTGCTTTCTAGTGGGGAAATGGTGGGAGAAATTCCTTTTTTGGAGACTTACTTGCCTTCTACCACAGTCAGCGCGTTAACAAAATCTTTGGTTCTGGTAATTGAGCGATCGCAACTCATTCAAAAGTTGCAGCAAGACCTCAGTTTTGCTGCGCATCTTTATCGTGCAAGTGCAGTATTACTTGCAAACCGACTTGAACAAATGATTCATCAACTCGGACGCAGTACTGTTGTTTTGAGTCAACCGCAACTACGGGAAGCCTTGATTGTGTTTGCAGAGTTACACGATAGCGATATTGATTGGTTGATTGCTGCAGGACGGGTTCAGCAATTTGCTGCCGATACAGTCGTGATTCGCAGTGGTAGACCAATTGAAGCATTACACATATTACTTGATGGCGCGGTAGCACTGACGGCGGCGGAAGATGATAGTAATTTGCTGGCGCGAGCTTTCTCTCATTTAGAAGACGCTCAACCCCTTGAACGAGAGTTTGCCCGTTTATCACGAGGCGATATTCTCGGCGAGACACCATTTATTGAGGCACAATCGCCAGCAGTCACAGTCAGGGCGCTGCGAGACTCACGGATGTTATCAATTCCCCGGTGGCGATTGGCAGCAAAACTACTACATGATGTGGCTTTTGCCGCCCGATTCTACAGAGTTCTTGCTATCCTCTTAGCCGATAAACAACAAGCAATTGTGCAACGGCTTGGATATGGCAGGCTCACATATAGCAGTGGGCAATCCTTGGAAGAGTCTTACGCCAACGAACTCAACACACATTTCCTATCACAAGTAGCGTTGGCGGGAGCACGATTTGAGTGGATGCTCAAACGAATTCGGATTGAATAAAAGGCGGGGAGTAGGGGAGCAGAGAAAAAAAGGGTTTAAAAATTTCTGCCATGTTGTATTAACAATTGAGGAATAATTCAATGATGACGCAGCAAAATCCACAAAATCATCTATTTCGCAAAGAAGCCCTAGAACGGGTTGCATCTCCAGAACAACTCGACCAATTAGTGAAAGTCGTCAGTCCCAAACGGTGGTTTTCTCTTTTTGCACTTGGTTCATTGGTTGCGGCTGGATGTGCATGGAGTCTGCTAGGACGCATCCCAATTATTGTCACAGGTCGGGGAGTCCTTGTTTATCCAAGTAAGGTTATGACAGTCCAAGCTTCTAGATCTGGACGTATTCTCTCGATAAATGTGCAAGTGGGAGATTCGGTAAAAAAAGGTCAAGTTTTAGCCACAATTGACCAATCTGAATTGCGCAAGCAATTGCTGCTGGCTCGCGAAAAACTTGCACAACTCCGCTTTCAAGACCAAACGGCGAAGGAAGCACAAATGCAGCGCCATACTCTTGAACAAGCTGCAATGCAAGGACAACGCCAAACGTTACAACAAAGTCTGCAAACAGTGCAGTCTCTCACCCCTGTGCTGCGCGAAAAAGGGCTAGAAGCTATTGGGCGCGATCGCCAAAATCTTCAACAACGCTTGCAAAGCTTACAGGAATTGCAGCCGACGTTGAAGCAGCGGTGGAATGAACGCCAGAAGCTTTTGCTAGAAGGAGCAGTTCCAAAAGATACAGCTCTACAAGCACGGCAAGAGTACATCAATGTTCAAGCACAAATCAACGAAGCGCGATCGCAACTAAATCAGCTTGATGTTAAAGAAGCCGATGCTCAACGTGAGTATCTCCGCAACCTTAATCAAGTTAACGAGTTGCAAGCGCAATTGAAAGCATTAGATAGCCGTATGGCAACGCAAGCTGAACAGGATTTAACAACCGCCACTAACCGCAAGAAAGAAATCCAGGAAACCGAACGTCTGATTGCCCAATTAGAATTACAGCTACAAAAAAGTAGTCAAATTGTGAGTGACTACACAGGAAGGGTTTTGGAAATAACTGCAAAACCAGGGCAACAGCTCGAACCGGGAACGGGAATTGGCACAGTTGCAGCGCAAGATTCGTCTACCAAGTTAGTCAATGTTGCTTTTTTGCCAGTGAGTGAAGGTAAGAAAATCAAACCAGGTATGTCGTTGCAAATCACACCTACAATCGTCAAGCGCGAAGAATTTGGTGGCATTGAAGCAAAGGTAACAAGTATTTCTGCGTTTCCGGTGACACAACAAGGCGCAGCCAGTTTAATTGGTAATCCGGATATTCTTCCTGGTGTGATGACACAAGGTCCACAACTTGCGGTATTTACTGAACTACAGCCTGATCCCTCAACTTTCAGTGAGTATCGCTGGTCTTCATCACAGGGACCACAGTTAAAAATAACACCAGGAACAACAACTTCTGTGCGAATCACTGTGGAAGAACGCGCACCAATTACGTTTGTCTTGCCGATTTTGAAATCTTGGACGGGATTGGATTAAGAAACAAGGCAACGCCTTTAGTAGTATTATGATTCATCTGTAAAGTCAAGCAAAAATGAAGTTAAGCAAAAAATAGTGATATATGTAACTTAGATACAACACATCTACCACCTTTACAGGCACTCAGTGATGCATCAGAGACATCATTTCCTGCGAAAGTTTTTAATATCCAGCTGTTTGATACTTACCAGCGCTCCAGTATACGCGCAAATTACCCCTGATAACACACTTGGCGCAGAAGCTTCCCGACTCACATCAAACGTGTTAGTTAGGAACGCACTGGGGGACAGAGTTGATGGTGGTGCCCAACGCGGGGGTAACCTCTTTCACAGTTTCACTCAATTTAATGTAGGTGATGGTCAACGAGTGTATTTTGCCAACCCTGTTGGAGTGCAAAATATTTTGACGCGGGTGACAGGTGGGCAAGTCTCGAATATTTTGGGAACTTTGGGAGTTGATGGTAGTGCGAATCTTTTCTTACTTAATCCCAATGGTATTTTATTTGGTCCCAATGCGCGATTGGATGTCGGTGGTTCGTTTGTGGGGACGACGGCAAACAGCTTTGTCTTTCCAAATCAGGTAGAGTTTAGTGCCACTAATCCCCAAGCGCCGCCGTTATTAACTATCAATTTACCGATTGGTTTGCAATTTGGTTCACAACCAGGACGTATGATCAGCCAAGGTAGTCAGTTGGGTGTGACATCCGGTAGCACCTTAGCACTGATTGGTGGTGAAATCGCCTTGGATGGCGGTGTATTGTTTGCGCCTAATGGACAGGTGCAATTGGGAGCAGTGGGTGGAGATACAACAGTGGGGCTTCAGGTCAATGGCTCTTCGTTAGGTTTTAGAGTACCACAAAATACAAGGCGATTCCCCATTACGCTAACTAATGGTTCCCTAATTAATACAACTGGAAATAGTACGATTCAGCTTGTGGGTGGACAGATTGGGCTGAATGGTTCATCTCTATTGAGTGTTGGTGGCGGCTCGATTTTTCTTGATGCGACTCAGCTTAATTTAGATAACCGTTCTTTAATCAGGACTGTCACGCAGGGCGCTACGAAGGGGAGTGATATTCAAATTCAAGCTAGCGATGCGGTAACCCTTGCTAATGGTCGCATCATTTCTGAAAGTAATAATCCTGCAACAGGAGATAGTGGAGACGTTAGCATTGCTGCCCGAAATATTACGATTACTGGAGACGAAACAACATCTGAGAGTGCTATTATTACGTTCACGAATGGTCAAGCCAATGCCGGGAACCTTACCCTACAAGCCACGGATTCCCTAAACATAACCAATGGCGGTTTTGTGACTGTTTTGACTAGCGGTGCAGGTAACACGGGTAACTTGACAGTTCGGGCAAGGAAGTCTGTCAACGTCACTGAACAAGGAAGTTTAGCACTTGCCACATTTGGTTCGGGTTCAACGGGCAACCTGCAAATTGAAACGGGTACATTCAAAATCCAGAATACACCTTCACGTGGAGCCGCTGCATTATCATCTGGAGTTGGAAGCGCTGGCTCTATCTTCATCCAAGCTCGTGATGCAGTTGAGATCATAAATGGTCAGATTAATGTACAGGCAGTTGGCGGTGTAGGTCAGGCAGGTAATATCACTCTTGAGACACAGCGACTCAATCTTATAGATGGTGGAAGAATCGTTACAAATACGACTGGTTCTGCTGATGCAGGCAATATTGTCGTTCGAGCTAGTGAGGCTGTAGACATTCGTGGTGTCCGATTCAATCCTCTGTTGAATAGTGCCATATCAAGTAATACTGGTTTATTTGGGGCAACAGGTAACGGCGGTAACATCACAATCGAAACACCTCGATTAACCTTGAGCCAAGCTGGACAGATCAGTACATCATCCGTACAGAGTAGAGGCAATGCTGGAAACATTGCTATCCATTCCAAGGATGTCGAACTTGATGGGTTTGTGATAGTACCCGATGGTTTCTCCCGAAGCGAGATATCCACGGCAGTCTTTGTCGGTGAACGGGATGTCAAGGGTGGTACGTTGAGCGTTGATACCGAGCGGTTACGACTTACTAATGGCGCGCAGTTGACTACATCAGTCTCAGGAGGACAAGGACAAGCAGGGAATTTGGTAGTTCGCGCCAGTGACTCTATTAACATTTCAGGCGTAGGTCCGAGAAACCGCGATGGCATACCATTATCATCGGGTTTATTTGCCGAAGTGCAGACAGGAGGCATCGGTTCCGGTGGTAGCATCAACGTTGAAACAGGACGCTTGAGCCTGAGTAATGGAGGACAAATCTCTGGTCAAACCTTCGCTCAAGGCAATGCTGGGAATATTTCGATTAACGCAGATTTCATTGATTTGCGTAGAGAACCCACAGGAGAACTCACTGGGATATTTGCTGAGGTTGGCAATGAAGCTACAGGCAATGCAGGCGATATCCGTGTTAACACTCAACGATTAAATTTACAAGATGGAGCATACATATCATCTGCTACTTCTGGTAACGGGAATGCAGGAAACTTAACTCTTCAGGCGAATGACATTGAACTCATCGGTGCAAACAGTGGCTTGTTCTTATCGGTTGAAGAAGGAGCTAAGGGGAATGGCGGTATTCTAAACATTACCACGAATCGCCTTACTGTCCGTAATGGAGGAGTCATCAGCAGCCGCACTAGCGGGCAAGGACGCGCAGGTGACATACGCATCAATGCCAACGACAGCATCACGCTAGATGGTACTCAGAAAGGTTTTTCCAGCCTCATCAGCGCCAGAAATGCGGCATCGTCAACAGGAGGAGGCGGCAATATTACCCTCAATACGAATACCTTCCGCTTGAACCAGGGAGCGAACATCCTTGCCACCACGGCTAATGCTTCTCCTGGCGGTAATGTCACCATCAATGCCAACACGAGTGATCTCACAAACGGCGGTCAAATTCTCACTTCAACAAGCAGCAGTGGACAAGCAGGTAATATTAACCTAAATTCTAATCGCATCAATCTTGCCGGGATTGATTTCACTTATGCCCAGCGACTTGCCGAGTTTGGCAAACCGACTGTAACTAATGAAGGTGAAGCCAGTGGATTGTATGCCAACACCACAGAAGATTCCTTTGGTAAAGGTGGCACCATTAGTGTTAACTCTCGTCAGTTGAACATCAATGACCGTGCTCGCATTTCTGTTGATAGTCGTGGTCGTGATATAGCAGGCAACATTAATATTAACGCTCAATCAGTGCAACTACGCGATCGCGCCAGCATTGTCGCTGAAACAGCATCTCAAGATGGCGGCAACATCAACATTGAGAATGCAAATTTACTTTTATTACGTCGCGGTAGTCTTATCTCTGCTACCGCAGCAGAGGGTGGCAATGGTGGTAACATCACAATTGATGCCCGTGCAATAGTGGCAGTTCCCCAAGAAAACAGTGACATATTAGCCAATGCCTTCCAAGGACGCGGCGGTAATATCACTATCAACACCCAAGGAGTGTTTGGCATAGTTCCCGCTTCCTTCTCCACCTCACAAAGCGATATCACCGCCAGTTCAGAATTAGGAGTGCAGGGACAGATTGATATCAATCAACCTGAAATCCAACGCACGCAAGGAATCATCGAACTACCTTCCTCTGTTGTTGACGCCAGTACCCAAATTGCTCAAATCTGCCCCAGAAGCCCCAATGCTAAACCGTTAGGCGAATTTATCATCACTGGACGCGGCAGTTTACCACCAAATCCTCTGCAACCATTGGCAGGGACATCGAATTTGAGTCCTCTGGCAACTCTGGACGGGGAAAGCTATGAGGCTGACACAGGGACGCGGGGATGGGGTGACGCGGGGAGTTTTAAAGCTTCCAAAGGTGTCACTGAAATTGTTGAAGCTCAAGGCTGGATCAAAACTGCTGACGGTGCGATCGCCCTTGTTGCTTTTGCACCCCAAGCTACACCATTTACTCGCCCCACAAGTGCAGTATGCCCTGTGTCTCTACAACAGTAACACTTATGCGATGAGGGACTCTGCGAACTATACTTATCAGTCAGTATGAGTTAGCTTATTCGAGAACCGCCCAACCGTTAACCAACCTCCAAACTCGCTTGCGCTAAAATCGCTTCCCACTCAGACTCAGAGAGTGGTTGCACCTCTAAGCGCATACCAAAACAATCTTCAGCAGCGACAATGAAAGCTGCAATCATCTTTTTAGTATCTAGGTTTTGAGGAAGTTTCACAGGAGTCAAAAAATCTGTACCAAAGACCTGAGTAAACAATTTAGCATCGGGCTGCAAACGGATCGAGCCATGTTGTAAGATTGTTGCTCCTCGCCTTAGTTGAGCACTCCCAATGAGTTTAGTTTCATCTGACAAAACTAAATCTGCACCCGTTGCTGTGCCGAAACAGTTAGGGTTATGGATGTAACCTCGCCCAGCGCTACCGTAGTGCAATTCTACGCCAAGCGATCGCCACCCTTGAATCAAAAATTCACAAATTTTTTGGTACATCTGGACACGAGTTCCACTGAGTCCAGATGTCACGACGGCGTAAGTTAAATCACCTTGATGCAAGACTGCACGTCCCCCTGTAGGACGCCGCACCAAGTCCACTTTTTGACCTTGCCAAACAAGATTTTGCCAATGTTCAGGATATTTGTGTTGATGGTAGCCCAAGGAAATGGCAGGTGGCGACCAAGTGTAAAACCGCAAAGTTGGAGGATGCTTTCCTGAATGATGCTGTTCTAACAACCAACGGTCGATCGCCATCTGTACACCGCCAGAGGCTTCTAATAACGGAATCAGTCGCCACACAGAACTCAAGCTACCCCAAACTCAGATTGTAATGCTTCGTCATTGTTATCGGCGATTGTTGCCACTATAGTAATCAGGCGGGAAACTTCACTAGCAGACAAATCTGCGAGAGTGCGTGTTGTGAGTACGACAACTTGATTTTCAATGATGGCAAAACGTGCTTCAAAGGTGCTAGATGTGTTCATCTCCAATAACTGCCGTGTTAACCTAGGTTCATCTTTGGCAGGTAACTTGAGCACTGCAGACCAAACTGTTAATGTATCTTCCTCAGTTGTTCCAGTCAGTTGGACAAACACTTCCACAGTTCCATACTTAAACATCCACCGATAACCGCCTTCTGGAGGATGACTTACCATTGCACTGTCGTCTTCTTCCAAAGTGCCGATAACGTTTTCTATGATCTCCACATAGTTGACATCATGCGTTTCTTCGATAATCTCATTAATGAGTTCACCAGTTGATGTGGATTCGCTTGCAACCGTTTCTGTCTTGGATTGGTAGCTTGTCATAGAGATTTTTGCCTCAACAGCATTATTTTTACACCTAGACATACTTTATAGCTTGTGGGCGAAGTTATTTTTAGCTCCTTAAGTAGTAGGCTGCCCGTCAGTCAGCCCAGGAGTACAGGAAAAAATCATTGTTAAGATAATTTGCAGTAAATTCTAACCAGTAGTAAACGAACCCCATACCTAAAGGCAGGGGCTTTGTAGTAGCCCTGAAACATCGGTGCTGAGAGAACAACACAGACGGTTCGAGCCTCCGGGCTGGCTTACGGACAACCCCAATAATTGAATCATCTTCGCTCCGTTCAAGTCTGAATCGCAGGACAACCCGCAATGACCGCATTTGAACTTCTTTTCAGAGCGCAAGCCAGTGTGTAGGCAACGATTGCAGGTTTGACTCGTGTAGGCAGGAGGAACGGCTACAACTTCTACACCGTCCCGTAGTCCTTTGTACTCCAAAAACATCCGCAACTGAATAGAACGCCCACGAGTTGCTTCTACGTCGTTCCGTCTTGTTGCGCGGTTTTTGATTCGTCCTTTCACGAATGCCAGTCAAGTCCTCAATTGCTACAAGTGCTTGTTTACTCTTGGCTTGTTGGATGATTGTCTTGCTAATATTGTGGTTTACCCACGCTTGAAATCGTCTCTCGCGCCCCGATAGCCGTACCAAGACTTGCCGACACCTGCGCCGACTAGACCTTGTGCGTGTGGAAGCTTTTCTTTGGAGAGACGCTCTTACCCTGCTGTATTTATCTCTGGTTTCGGTTAGCTGTTTCCCGTTCCATGAATCCCCGTTACTGGTTACGGCTATATCACGGCGTCCAAAATCAACCTGTGGGTGTGATGCTGTGGAAACAGGCGATCGCACTTTACCGTGACAGCAAGGGACAAGTCCACGCACTTGAGGATAGATGTCCTCATCGATTGGTTAAACTGAGTCATGGGCAAGTCATTGGTGATGAGTTGGAATGTGCGTATCACGGTTGGCGCTTCAACGATACTGGTGAATGTGCAGCAGTTCCGTACTTAGCAGATAATCAGAAACTCCCCAGTTGCAAAATCCACTGTATACATTGAAATATTAAGGTATAAAAAAAACTTAATTTTAAGTACAAAAGTTGAGCAATTATTTCTTTACCGGGTGGAAATCAGCAGTCACGATGAGCCTGGCATATTCACCAAGACACTCTTGGATAGGAATTGAGATCGTCAACAGAGATTGCCGACTTGACATCACGATCCAAGGCTAATATCATTAGCTTTAAAGGCTAATATCATTAGCCATAGGAGACAGTCATGATTGCTGATTTTCAATTCAAAACAATTACAGTCAATGCAGAGCGGCTAGCTTATGAGGTTGGTGGGAGTGGAGCACCAATCGTATGCTTGCCAGGCATGGGCGACTTGCGCCAGGAATATGATCGCCTTGCCCCTGTACTTGTGCAGGCAGGCTTTCGAGTCATCGCTGCTGATTTGCGCGGTCATGGCGATTCTTCTGTAGGGTGGGAGCGGTATGATGTTGTGGCTTTGGCGAGTGATATTGAACGAGTACTGGATGCTGAGAAAATCGAGAAAGCTTTATTAATTGGCTGTTCGATTTCCGGTGCCAGCACTGCCTACTTTGCGGCACAGCACCCAGAACGAGTAGCAGGATTAGTCGGATTGAGTCCGATCCGCCGGATTCCATTTACGGGTCTCAAAGGGATTGTAATGCCTTTGATTCTGCGGGTGATGCTCATGCAACCCTGGGGAATCTCAGCTTGGGGCTGGTACTACCGCTCGCTCTATCCCTGCACGCCTCCCAATGATCTCGATGCTTATGTGGCGCGACTGGAAGCTAAACTGAGGGAACCTGGTCGTTTTGATGCTCTCAAGTCAATGGCATTTACAGGGCGCAATCCGGCTCATCTCAGCACTATCCACCTTCCCGTTCTAGATTTTCTGGGTACGGCTGACCCAGATTATGATGATCCACAGGCGGAGGCAGACTGGCTGAAATCGATGATGCCACAAGATGAAGTATGTCTACTGAAAGGTCTTGGGCATTACCCACATCGGGAACAGCCAGGGCTTCTTTTGCCTCGTCTGCTTGACTTTGCTCATCAGACGCTACAGTCAAATTCACCTGCTCCCAAAGATTGAATATGTGTCCTGCTCCTGCCAAAACATCTTATTCAAAAATTATCCGTACTGCTCAACACTTGTTAGAAACTCAAGGGCTAGAAAACCTGTCCATGCAGATGGTAGCGTCTTCTTTAGGCATTCGCGCTCCATCATTATATAAGCACGTCGAAAATAAATCACAGCTTGTAAAGGCTGTTCTAGAAGCGATGCTCGTTGAGCTGGGTGAAGCCTTAGCAAATGCAGCACAAACACACAATCTCGAAGATGATTTGCGAGCGATGATGATTGCTTACCGTGCTTTTGCACATGAGCATTCAACGCTCTACCCATTGCTTTACTCTCGTCTTTCCTCAGAGATGCAGCCGGATACTAAGGTGAGTGCAACTGCCGTGGCTCCTTTACTAGAGACAATCGAGCAGTGGGTGGACCGAGAGCAGTCGCTCAGTGCTGCTCGAATTGTCGTTGCATTTACACACGGCTTTGTGCATATGGAACTGGCAGGAGTATTCCGCTTGGGCGGCAATGTTGAGGAAGCATTTGAATTAGGCATTGAAAGTTTGATTGAAGTTCTCCACAAATTCCATAGCCATAAGACTTAGCAATCTCACCTGAAACATCGAGTTGAACAAGATTACAAATTTCTAAAGCAGTTGACAAAACTAGAAGTGTGATAGCATGAATATAGTCAAAATGTACAAAATAGTCAGAAATAACTCAGACCATGCAGACCTACACTCTCACAGATGCTCGCAACAAACACGGTGAGGTTTTTGACAAGGCTGCTGTTGAACCAGTTTTACTCACAAAGCAATCACGACCTAGCCATGTGATTATGTCGGCTGAGAGTTACCAAAAATTGATTGCTCGGCTGACAGAATTAGAGGATATAGTTTTAGGTCAAGCTACCGAAGCTGCTCTTAATAAATCAAAAATGATTGGCACAGAGGCTTTTACATCTGCATTGGAGCGGTTAGCTAATGGTGAGTAGGTAGTTCACTTTAAGTTATTAGCTTAAACAATCAAATATTTCATGGAGAAAATAAAAAATGAATCATACCCTAATGTTAGAAATACCCGACAATCTTTACGAGCCACTTATAAAAGTAGCAGCACGAATAGGTCGAACACCCGAAGAGTTAGCTGTTGACTGGTTATCTGCTGCAGTACAACAGTATGCAGACGATCCACTTGAAAAGTTCATTGGTGCATTTCGTAGTGATATTCCAAGTTGGGTAGATCAACACGACAAATACATTGGGCAAAGATTGATAAAAACAGGATGTGAAATGGTGCGTTAACGCTTTTCGTAACGCACCCCACAATTGACCTCAGATTCAAACTTTAGCAACCGCAATGCTTGGAAGATTCACTTTCAACCGCTTAAACATCGCTTCTCGCGCTTGCAACGCTAAAGTATCATCCAGTGGTGATAGAGTAATAGGCTGTTGATACTTTAGCCGTAGTGCTGTTTGAATCAGCCAGTCGGCGACAAAGGGATTTTTTGGTAACAGGGGACCGTGAGAATAAGTTGCGATCGCATTCTGATAAAATGCTCCCTCTGTCCCATCTTCGCCATTGTTACCTAAACCGTACACCACACGTCCTAGTGCTTCTACTTTTCCTAGCTTGGTGCGTCCGCCATGATTTTCAAAACCAATTAAATACGGTTTGCAACCTGTCATTTCTTCTAAATCCCGTGCTAGACGAGTCGCGGTCACTTCTATGACCAAATTCCCAATACAGCGACGAACATTTTCCCCAGGATGCACGGAGACCATATCTAATATGCCTAAGCCTTCAATACGCTGTCCAAAACCTGGTTCATAATAGTGTCCCAACAACTGGGGAGAACCACAAGTAAAGACTCCCGGAGTCCCATGTTCAATTTTTTCGCGGATTGCTTCTGCTTTCGCACCCTGCAAATCACGCATCACGATTTCTTGCTGGCGGTCTTGTGCGCCTCCACCGACAATCAAATCTACAGAACGAATATCAGTTGCTGTAGAGCTTTGGTCTAATGGCAATATTTTGACATTGTATCCCCGCCACTGACTGCGGCGTTCTATACAGATGACATTCCCTCTATCACCGTAAGTACTCATCAGCTTTGGATACAGCCAACCAATTGTTAACTCATACTGTTGATAACTCATAACTTTTAACTCCTAACTAATGTACAAACGCACCATAGCGCGTCTGTACAATTCATAATTTTCCCCGGCTATGGTCGGATAATCCGGTGCATATCCAAAACTGGTGGAGCAATTTCGGTTTGGGTTAGCATATCGTGAATCTGACCTCGATGGTGTGTCTGGTGGTTAAAAAAGTGTGCCAGTAATAGATCAGCCGGGTCAGTATAAAGCTTACCCGCATTATTCACATAGCTTATTGTTTTGGTCAAGAAATCTTGGGGTAACTCAGACACGAAAGCTTCTATCCGCTCATCTTCCAAGACACGGACTTTCCACAACTCATCAAAATCATCATAAAGAATAGCATCAAGTCCCGTAGATGACATTTGTTTGCCTTCAAAGCGTCCGATCCAAATGCGATCGCCCACCATAATATGATTCAGCGTCGCATGAATACTTTTGAAAAAAGCTGGTCTGACACGCTTGCGTTCTGCATCCGAAAGCTGCGAACAAACTTCATAGAGTTTTCGATTTGCTAAGGTGTTATAACGCGCAAGTATTTGAAAATGCTGGATAAGCATATAAACAATTCAAAATTCAAAGTTCAAAATTCAAAAAAAGGATGCAAGCCCCACTCATTGTGCTCAAATTCAAATCCCATAAATAATTAAGGGGATTTCCCTGTTCCCTCTTAAAAGTAGAATTACAAAATTTTTCGACCAGTCAGGACTTCTCGCACTTCCAGCATGGCAGAATAGGTGGGTAATATATGCAAAGTTTCATTATCTGGTGTGTGTTCCAGCGCGGTTGCGATTGCTTGACGCAAATCTTCTTCGACTATTAAATTGAAATTGCTATGAGGAGTCTTTTCGCTGTAGCGTAGACGTAGCGCCATGTCATAAACGCGATCGCCACTGACAACTAAAGTTCCTCCCCGTTCTACTAATTTCTCTGTATCTACATCCCAAATCCAGGATACGTCAGTTCCATCGGGTGTCCGGTCATTCAGCACAAATAGTGTTGTTGTATCCGGACTGTCCGTGACTACGCGAATTGTTTCATTCGTTCCAACAGGATTTTTTGATAACAAAATTCGCACCTTTTTCCCGTTAATTTCTAATTCCTCAGCGCGACCAAATGCAGCTTGGAAGTTGTTAATAGTATCCAGAATAGTTTCTTCATCAACTCCTAATTCTATAGCCGCAGTTGTGGCTGCCAAAGTATTATATTTGTTATACAAACCTACAAGAATTTGTGGAAATTCGCTGCTATTAAGTGCAGGTTGACTTCTACTAAAGCCGCAATTAGGACATTTGAAATCACCCAAGTGGGACAAGTAAACACCTTTGTAATCTAAAGAGTGTCCACAATTAGGACAGAATATAGAATCGACGGCATGAGGAATTTCATCCAGATAATTTTCTGGCTCATTCAAGCCAAAGAATAACACCCGCTGGGGTAATTGTTGACCAAGATAAGATAACGTCGGATCATCAGTATTAGGAATGACAACCGTTTCTGATGGAAGTGTAGAAATCACTCGTGTCCAACGCTTGCTAATCGTGTCAACTTCTCCGTATCGATCCAGTTGATCACGGAACAGGTTTAAACAAAGAATGATCCGAGGCTGAATCGGTGCTAAAATCTTCGGGAGGATATTTTCATCGACTTCTAAAATGGCATAATCAACATCCAGCCTGCCTACTAAATTGGTGCTTTCCAACAACGCAGTCATCAAGCCGTTTTCTAAATTCGCGCCTGTAGAGTTGTGGGCAACGCGATACCCTTTACGTTCTAGAATGGTACGTAAAAGCAGCGATGTCGTCGTTTTGCCATTGGTACCAGCAATCAGAATCACCCCGTTTTTCACTTGCTGAGTTAATAACTGCAAAAGTCGGGGTTCAATACGACGCGCAATGGAACCTGGTAAGACACTCGCCGCACCCAAGCGCAGCGATCGCACTGCTAAAGTCACGCTTTTTGCTACTGACACAGCAAAAGCCAATTTTAACCTGTCTATCAGTTGAATTTTGTTTCCCACATCAGTACCCTAGTCTTTTGAGTGTTGCTAGTTTGTAACCATCAGGTTCAGATTTAATCATGTGAGTTTAGCTAATCCTTGGCAAAAAAGCCAGTCGAGGAGGTAACAGGTGATAGGGTACAAGGTGTATGTTGCATAATTAAACTCTCTACCTGTCGCTGTGTCCTCGTGTCTCCTTGTCTTTCTATTCCCTTGTTCCCCTATTTCCATCTCAGTTTGCTACATTCAGCACAAACTTGAAAAAATAGACGTTAGAAGGTTCCTTTTAATGAATGGCATAAAGTGGCAATTTTTACGAAATCTCGTTTCAAACTGGCGGCGGTTCTTGTCGTTATTCCTGCTGCTTCCTTGCCTGTTATTTGTAGATGTACAATCAGCACTTGCTGATATCAATAACGACAGATATGACGGCAATATTTTTGTGGTTTACGCTGGGAATGGTTCACTTGTTCCTCCCAAAGCAACGCTCCAGAAAGCTTTAGCAGAGCATAAACCCGCCTTTTTGGCTTTCTATGTGGATGACAGTAGCGATAGTAAAAAATATGCTATTGTCGTGTCAACAGTACAAGAATTTTACGGTCGCTCAGCAGAAATTATCCCCGTAAATGTCGATACTATCCCAGCCAAAGAAACCTATAACCCCACAGAACCGGGTTATTACTATTCTGGAGTAGTTCCCCAAGTCGTCGTGTTTAATCAATCTGGCGAAGTCGTTTTGAATAAAAAGGGTCAAGTCCCCTTTGAGGAAATAGACGATAAATTTCGGCAAGTGTTTGATTTATTACCTCGTTCCGAATCAGTACAGTTGAAGCGGCGATCGTTCAATGAGTTAAACAGTGAGTTAACCGAGTAAGTTTTGGGGCAGACAAAATTTGTCTGCCTTATTTTTTTCGTGTAGTTAGATACTACAAACAAATTGACTTCAAGGGATAATTTATATAATAAATTAACTTATAGGAACTATCATAAAAAATTATTAAGAAGTGAGGAGCTAGAAAGCCAGGAATAAGTAACTAAATAAATAATGACTATTGAGCAATGACTAACGACTAGTAGAGTGTGTTCTGATGTCAAAGGTTTACACTACTGAGCAGCTAATCCAAATTCTACGGTCTGAACGCCAAGCTTGCCTCACGGGAAAACGGTTGAAGTTAGCGATTACCGTCTCTGGCAATCCAATCATAGACCAGTTTATCAGAACTGATGGGCTACAAAAGTTTAGTGCTTATCAAGATTTTAAAGCCACCATTCACGAATATCAAAAGGAACATCAAGTTTCAGGTATTGTCTGGCGTGAGGTTACTGTCAAAGGCAAAACCTTACGTTATCCAGAAGTAGATGCTCAGTTAATTGCTTTACCTGGTGACATAGAAGTCTTAAAAACGGCGAAAAATTCCATCTTGGAATTTTGGAATGAAGTCACTGTGGGTATGGACTTGTACTTAAGTTTTAATCACGGCAAAGAACATCAACTGATTATAAAAGATGATGTAGATAGAATTGCTCACAGAACTGAATGGACAAGTTTATGGAAGTCGGAAAATAGTAACTTTTTGGAAATAACATTACAGTTAGGATGGGGAAAACCAGAGGACGCCTGTTATAAACGAGAATTTCCAACTTCAGGTAGTGAGTACATTCATGCAGTTAATCCCGGAAATCGCCCAATTGGTTGAGTGAAACGTGCTGAAGAATCGCATAGCAACGACGGGATTTGCACCCGCATCTCCTGGTGTGTGACGAGGAATTCTACTTCTTGAGCTACGTTGCAATTGGCAGTGGACCGAATCAAACGGTCATCATTCGTGTTGGCAGACACGTGCTTTGCCATTAAGCTACACCGCCAAACCAGAGAAACTTTGAATTGGTTGATAGTGATTAGTATATTTACAACTCTACCTTTGGGTCATCATCTATTAGTTATAGTTCCTAATTTTTCCCACTTCGCCTACTCCCCCCTTACCCCATTTCTCCATCTTCCTATCTCTTCAATTGTCCATCTCCCTATCCCTCCACTTCTCCCTTTTTCTACTTCCTTTACTCAGTCATAGACTGTACCATTGGGCATTGTGACTTTCCGAAGAATTGCGGCAGTAAAGTCAGATCCCAGAATATTTGCTCCAAAGAGATTAGCATATCTAAGATCCGCCCTGCTCAAGTCAGATCCTAGGAGATTTGCATAGCTGAGATTTGCATTCCATAGGTTTGCTCCGCTGAGGTCAGCTCCAATGAGATTTGCCTCACTTAAATTGGCGTTTCTGAGGTTGGCACCACTTAAGTTAATTCCACTCAGATTAAATCCACTCAGGTTATACTCGCTCAGATCAGAGTTTGTCAGATTGACTCCCCTCAAGTCAGTTTCAGTGAGGTCAGTGTCCAATAAGTTTGCCTGAATGAGATTCGCTTTGCTGAGTTTCGTTCCATTGAGTTTTGCTTTGTACAAGTTTGCTCCACTCAGATTTGCTGCTATAAGATTGGCATTGGTGAGATTTGCGCCGTGTAAGTCTGCTCGGCTGAAGTTTAACTGGCTGAGGTTAAGTCCACTCAGGTTTGCTCGGTCAAGATTAGACCCTTTGAAATTCACACCGCTTAAATCTGCTTCACTAAAATCGACTTCTTCTAGGTTCGCTTTGATTAAATGAGATTTGCTGAGATTCGCTTTCCTAAAGTTGACTCTGCTCAGGTTGGCTTTGCAAAAGTTGACCTTTCGCAGATGAGTTTCACTGAAATCAAATCCACTTAGGTTAGTTCTGCTAAAATTCGCTCCGTTGAGGTTTGCTTTATCGAGAATAGCCCTCGTCAAAAGAGCGCCATTAAGATTTGCGCCAGTTAAGTTCGCGCCACTTAAATTAGTACCTGTGAGATTTGCTTTGTAAAGTTTAGCCTGACTCAGATCTACTCCTGTTAAGTCTGCCCAACTGAGATCTACCTCTCTAAAGTTCACTTTTGTGAGGTTTGCCCCGCTCAGGTTGACTTTGCTTAAGTTGAGATATATCTTCTGGGGATAAACAATGCTCGTCCTAAACTCGTTCCAAGTTACTACACCTTGAGCCAGTATAGAAAGAAGTTCAGACTGAGAAGCAAAATTCGGTTTTTCTGGCATTGCTTTGTTATGAAGGGGGAGCGGGGAATGAAAAATTGTGAATAGCTAACAGCTTAAGAGCCTTACGGCTTCTCCAAAGGGAAATGCTTCCAAGTCCAACCCACCGGGCGTGACTACCCACAAAACAGGAAAAGCAGGAGGTTGTTCGGGAAAAGTTCCATATCCATCCGTGAGGTAAACACAAACGCAACTACTATGCCAGTCAGCTTGCTTGCTCACTGATTCAAAAAAAGGGACAAAAGATGTCCCACCACCACCGATTGGTTCGGGGAGTTGGCTGTTGACTGTCAGGTTGTAGGGTCCGTAGATATCTGCAGCTGCATAGTAAAGCTGACATTGTAGGTGCGGGTAAGCATTGACAATTTCTCTGACTTCATTAAGGAAAAGTTGTAACTGATGATCCCCTACAGAACCACTCGTATCCACAGCCACAAATATCTGTACTGTCTTACCTTCGAGCGCTTCTAGGTATAGCTGTTGACCAATAAAGCGGCGGTCAAAGTCTGTGAAATCTGTTGGTGTGTTAACTACGTAACGCCATAGGTAGGAACGCCAATTTAGTTGAGCTTCCGTTAATGCTCGCAGTTCTCGTTGCATTCCTGCTGGGATGCTATTTTGGCTGTTGCTAGATTGTGCTATGGCGATCGCCTGTTGCATGGCGTTGCGCCAGTGAGTTTCTAAAGCTGCTTGTTTTGCTTGGTCTAGAATACTACCAAAATCATCAGATGTAGAATTTTCAGATAACGGTTCATACAATAAGTCTGCCTCACAGTTAGGATAAAGCTTATTTTGTTTCAGCAGTAATTCATAAATCTCCTCAACGCTCAAATTTTCTAGCTTATGGTGACGTAAAGCACCCACAGGCAGTTCAAACCCTTGTTGTTGGGCAATCATACCATTGACAACGATGTCTGCGGCAATATTCCATTGCATTCGCTCTCTCGTACCGCGACGGGGAACGTGAAGCAAAGCAGCGTGTAAGACTTCGTGTAACAATAAACCATCGATTTGTGATGATGGCAGAGATTTCACAAAATCGGGATTGATAAATATGTTTTCTCCATTCGTAGCTGCAGTCGCAATCTTCTGTGTTGGAATGACGCGAGCAAACAGCGCCAAAGTTGCCAAAAAGGGTGACTTCATTCGTAGCCGTAGCATAGAGGCACTGATAATCTTTGTTATATCTGGTGCTAATTGCATCTTTTCGATCCGCACTTTTAAGAGTTCTTTTCTCACTCTTGACCCTCGCTTCTCAAATATTCAAAATTCGCTCGTTCAAAATTCAAAAAAAAGGATGCAAGCCTCTGAATTTATTTATGGAGAAAGTAAAAAAGTTTTCCGAGACGCGCAACGCGTTCGCCTTTGGCGTCGCCTCTTAGGCGAGGAAAACGGCGTCCTTGTTTTAAGCCCCCAAATTTATTTATGGGGATTTCAATTTTGAATTCATAATGCGTGAATTTTGAATTTCCCGTTCGCGTAGCGTCTCGGTAGGAGAAGGGGTGACTCCTTTCTATAATATTCTTACGGTTAATTTGAGAAAAATCAGTATAGAATTATTCTTGTTTTGCCCACAAATATATTCATAAACATATGAAAATAAAATTTCCTACTAATCGTAATTGATACAAACTAACTCATGACTTCTGTGCTTTTTCTTGGTCATTTTTTCTCATTGTTACAAAATGCAGTTTTTTTTCATCATAATCTCCAACTTTAATGATAATTTATCAAAATTACCTACTTTTTTCTACACTATCAAAATATTTGTCCGGCTATGTACTTTACAATTTGACACTATAAATCTAATAATACTTTTTTCTGAATCAGTAACTAAAAATGAAACAAGTTAAGTGTCTCACAAAGAAATAGCGAGTTGTCTAAGACAGTTTTTTCACTGGCACAAGCTTCTTTAAATTGCCTACTCAAGCTGCTAGTGACAGCACTCCACATTTACCAACCTATTAACTCTTGATAGTCCTTGATAAACTTTTGAAGAGTCTGGTCTTTTTGTACCAACTGAGCTAGGATACCAATTTGTTTTTTACTTCGCATACTGCGAAACAAGTCTGTAGCAAATAACTGTACCCATTCCATTGCGGCTACTTGAGAAATCCAGGTAAAAGCATTGTAAGCTTGGTTAGCATCTGCCGCCCGTAATGCTAAACCAATAGTTGTGGCGTAGCAGACAGAAGGTTCGGAAGGAAATTTGATGCGATCGCCTTCTCCTAAAAAAATCTGAGTTAAATTTGGCAGATTTTCGTAAAGTTTGATGTAAGCGTTAAACTCAGCAGCCGTTGCTGTTCCTACAGCCGGAGCAATATCAAGTCCAACTGTATGCAGTTTACTTGCCATCTCCCATGAGCGTGGAGAGGGCCAAGCAGGCTGCTGGGGGTCAAGTTTGTGTAGTAGAGTTGTACGGAACGAGAGAAAAGCAATCATTTGCTCATGAATTCCTGTAGCAAGAGCATAAGATTTGAAACTTTCAAAATCTGGTTCAACTTGCAAATGTAGAAAGCGGTTCGTTAGTGGAGAAGGCATATCAAAGACAGCTGCGCGGTCTTCTTTGCGGTTACCAGCTGCCCAAACAAACCAATCTTCTGGTACAACGTAAGAACCAACACGGCGGTCAAAAATGAGCTGTTGAGCCACGCCTTGTATTGCTGGAGGAGCCATATTCAGTTCATCCAAAAACAAAATTCCCTTACCAGAACGAGGTAGAAATTCAGGCGGGTACCACTTAGAGACACCGTCCTCAGCCACCGGCAAACCCCTTAAGTCAGTAGGAGCGAGTTGAGAGAGGCGCACGTCTATGAAGTCAATTTGATGTTTGCAAGCCAGTTGTGCAACGATGCTGGATTTACCAATACCAGGAGGTCCCCAAATCATTGTACTCAGTAGCAGGTTCTGGCTCAACAGATTGTTAAGGTAGGCTTTGAGGTCTGCTGGTGTCATGGAATTTTGGATTTTAGATGAATTCAACCAACATGGCAGGAATTTTAATCTACCAAGGTGTATTTTGGCACTTCCGCCAGCTGCTCTGTTGTAAGCCCAAGTGTTGAGTTTTGCAGCAAGTTCTTGCAGACGATTTCTAGAATTATTTTTGTATTTTTGTCCACTGCCTCTTGTTCAAAGTTGAGAACATCAGGAGGCTGAACGGTTATAAGTAGGCGGACAGAATTTTCGTAGGAGAGCCAGTGCGTTGCGGAGGTTCCCTCCGTTGTAGCAACTGGCGTTGTGTTAGGCGTAGCCGTAACGCATTAATTGTTTAAGCAGCATGGATTACGCTTTGCTAACCCATCCTACATTTATTCACTTCGAGCTACTTAGTTAACTTTTAAGATTCTGTTTAACTTTTCGTTAGACAGCTTTTTAAGTATGTAACGCACCCATTACAAAGGTAACATAGCCATTGTATTTGGCTATGCTGAACTCAACTATTTATCATGTCATTATCATGTAAGCATAGCGACAAAAAAACCGGGTTTTTCCCAAAACCTGGTTTTAAAATTTTGAACTCAATATTGAATTGATTCAAAACCTGCACTCTTCTCAATGAACGCCTTTGCTCACTAGGAGTTAGAATTCCTAGGAAATAGCTCAAGCCCATCAAAATATACTGATTTACGCTTGTATTAAAGCGTTTATTCGTCTATATAAGGACTGGAGCTATTTGCCATCGATTGAAATGATGAGCAGTTCTGGACAACAAATAATAGTCATGCCAGATATCAGTTGATAACTGAGTACTGATAATTAACTACTATTAACCTGCTGCCGATAATTGCATTTGACACAGCAATAAACCAAACCATTGATTTGTATCAGTCCATAACTTTTGTGGTACTAAACCCTTTGCTTTTAGCTCTTGTTGGATAGAGTTAATGTCAAATTTGCGAGAAATTTCAGTGAGGATAGTTTCGCCTGTTTCAAAATGAACATTCAAGTTTAAGGCGCGTAATTGAATGGTTTGCGATCGCAAACTCCTAAGATGCATCTCAATTTGGTTTTCTGTCTCGTTATAAAACGCCCAATGTTCAAATTGTGTTTCGTCAAAATTGCCTTCAAACCGCCGATTCAAATGTTGCAACATATTGAGGTTAAATGCCGCCGTAACTCCCTGACTGTCGTTGTAGGCAGCTTCCAACAAATGTTTTGGTTTTTGCAAGTCTACTCCTAATAGGAAATATTCTCCATCTTTAAGAGCATCTGTGATTTGAGAGAAAAAAACATCACACTCTTGCGAATTCATATTACCCAAACTACTGCCGATAAAACAAATCATCCTAGTAGGTAATTGAGTATGTTCGAGTTGTGCCAGCGCCATTTCGTAAGTTCCTGCAAGAGCATGAACTTGTAATGTCGGATAATCTGCTAGCAAGGCTCTAGCGCTGCTTTCCAACATACCTGCACTCACATCAATTGGCAGATAGCGTAATGAGTAGCCAAACTGATAATATGCATCCAGTAAAATGCGTGTTTTGGTAGAGCTGCCACTGCCAAGTTCCACCAGTTCGCAAGAACCTGTTATCTGAGCGATTTCACCAGCGCATTGTTGCAAAATTGCCGTTTCTGTCCGCGTCAAGTAATATTCTGGTAACTCACAGATCTGCTCAAATAGCTCAGAACCCAGATCATCGTAGAAGTAACGTGGGGGTAAGGACTTAGGTGTTTGAGTTAATCCCTTAACGACATCACTTCCAGCACTAGGAGAAACCACCTTAGTTGGTTCTAGTAAACGCTGTATTTGTAGGCGTTTTTCAACAGTATTTTGAGAACTAACCTTGCTGCTGACAGGTTTAGATATTGACGACATTCATCCTCCGTTTGCTTGGTGTGATAGGTTGCTTTTGGGTGCAAACTTCCAACCTGAGCCAGTGAAACACACAGTCATACCTGACAACATCACGCCTGAGCAAGATTCATTAGGCGTGACTGCTATCTTTTGGGATTTTCTCATTAAACTGACAGAGATTGGGTTTGTAGTGGCGTTCAAGTACTATTAGAAACGAGTGATTCATCAACAGCACAGCGAAACCCTGCTAAAATTTGGCGCACGCCAGGATGATACCAGTTGCGAAAACTACAACGTAGCGCCCAAGGACGAGTTGCCCAGCTACCACCTTTTAAAACCCGGTGCTGTTGGTCAAAATAAACTTGTGAGTATCCTACGTAAGGGTAACTTTGGAAACCTGGGTAGCCATCAAACCAGGAAGCCGTCCACTCCCAGACGTTTCCCAAAACATCACACAAACCATAAGCGCTTTGTCCAGCAGGGAAGGCATTTACTGGTGTTGTTGTTCCTATGAAATGATTGTGATTACACAATTGGGGCGTTAGTTCTTCATTTCCCCAAGGATAAATGCGGCGAAAATTAGCTTGTGCATCCCAACTTGCAGCTTTTTCCCATTCGGCTTCTGTGGGTAATCGCTTACCGACAAACCTTGAGTAAGCTTCAGCTTCGTACCAACTGACACCACAAACCGGGTGATTCTCCCACATAGAATTTTCGTACCAGTAGAGCGGTTGTGTTATTTGCTCAGTTTGCAACCATTTCCAACCAGCTTCAGACCACCAACGCGAATTTTGATAGCCACCCGCTTCCATAAATGCTCGATACTGCCCACAAGTTACAGGGTATCGGTCAATCCAGTAAGTTTTTAAATAGACTTGCTGAACTGGTTGTTCGTTATCCAAAGCATCAACTGAACCATCACCCATTTCAAATTCGCCCGCTGGAATTTGGATCATCTCGCTCCTGTGATGATGGGAAGACGCGGAGAACTTCAGAAGCGGGGACACGGAGAATCGCTCATTAGTTCTCTCCGTGTCCCCCCATCCCCTTGTCCCCCTGTCCCCCTTCTCCTGCTTGCCCAATTCCAAGATAAATGTAATAATCTCGCTGTGTTGGCTTTCGTGCTGAAGTATAAAGCGCCAAAGACGTTCTTGTTGCGCTAAATCCGCCACTTCCAGGTAATGTAAAACTCTTTCTCTGACTGTGTCCAAGTAATAACGGATTTCCTCTAGGTTGGGCAATCTAACACGTTCTGATTTGGGTAAACCATCTGCTGCAAACAGCTTGCGGTATCGCGGGAACAAACACGGTAAACCTGCACTGCGCTCTAGCAACCATAAAGACTCTGTGTAAGCAATATGCCCTAAATGCCATCCAACAGGGCTAAAGTCGGGATGCGCCTGAGAGCAGAACGTAGCGTCGTCAATCCCCTCGAATAAGGTGAGAGTTTTCGCACGACACTGGTGAAAAGTGTGAAAAATTCTTTCTTTTAAACTAGACTTGCTCAATTCGGATATCACAGTCTTCTCCAACACTGATGATGCTATTTTCGGAGCAGGGAATCCAATTGCCAGCAAATAGCGGTTCTGAGGCAATAATTACGGACTTGGGGAAAGTAGGATTGTTAACCGTCCAGTACAGAGAGGGGGCAGGTGATTTTGTGCTAAAGCGGGAAGCAATGAGGCGATGTCCATCACTGATGACGACGTTAGCTGAGACATAAGTTTGATATCTTTGCGCTAACTCTTGAAGCTGAAGCAAAGTTACTTGTAGAGCTTGCTCTAGACTTTTACCAGGATTAGCTTGCCAGTGGTTTAACAGCAAAGCAAAAATGTGTTCTGAATCTGTAGTTCCCTTTATCCACTGGTAAATTTCATCGCTTAACTGGTTGCGTATTGGTCTGTAGAGTGTCTGCCGAAATTTATCAATGCGACCGTTATGAATAAAGAGCAGATGTTGGTACTCAAAAGGTTGACTGTTACTCAGATCAAGTGCTTGACCTGCTGTTGCACTGCGAACATAAGCTAGCACACATCCTGACTCAACATAGCGGCTGAGGCTAGGCAGATTAATATCATTCCAAATGGGGAGCGTACTTTTATAGGTAAATGGTTCGGTATCCTTTTGAGGATGATACCAACCAACACCAAAGCCATCAGCGTTCACTACTCCAGAGAGCATTTCGCGGGGTTGATAGCTTTGAACAACAAGCGAGTGTTCAGGCTTGTACAGGAGAGGCTCCAGAGAAACAGGTGAACCGAGATAGGCAAGTAATCGGCACATATAAGGTATTTGCGCTCCATGCTGTAGAAGAGATTAAGCTTTTAAGATGAGAATTTCCTGAAATATAGATGAATTTCTGCTAAAATAGAGCGTTACCTCCTCATAGTGCAAAATTTTTGCCTATCATTACTTTACATAAAGTTACATTATTTTTGATGTCATGGTGAAGGAGTGGATGAGATGGCTAGTAGTGAGCCAACCCCTCCGCTGAATTCAAAATTCGTCTTGAAAAGTTTGCTACCGAGGGAAAACGCCACTTTCTACAAGTCGGCAGAGCAGGGCGCCTGTTCCCTGAAAAAAAGAGATTTTACGAGTCACTTTGAAAGGGCTAGTCCTACATTCAATCTTCTTCCTGCATCATGACGCCAACGCTATCTCCTGGCTTCGATGGCCATCTGACAGTTAAAATTGTAGACTCTGACTCAGCAGACCAACAATGAGGTACACCGGGAGACCAGAGAACGTAATCGCCCTCTGAGGACAGGACAACCTCTTCATTTGGGAATTGAAGACAGAATCGTCCTTTAATCAGGATAGAAAGTGTTGTTGCTTCTGCATTCATTGCCCACTCTTTTCTCATTTCTCCTGCTTTGTGGACAGTCCATTTCACTTCTACATCGGGTGTTGAACGGGGGTTATCCGTAGGGGTAATAAAGTGACCAATAAACCAACCCCAGCGATTTGCACCATCAACATGAGCATTTCCAAAAACAACATTAGATTGCATAAGCTTATTATTTTTGTCAAGTTATAGACTCAATGCCTTTGGTACAGCTACCCTAATTTACAAGAATATGTTGTGTTTAATTCCTAACCGTTCACTATTATGTTGTTTTCCGCCTTGGGTGTCAGCCCGCTAGTAGGAAATTTGATAGCAACAGCGCTGACGTTTGTTTATGTCTTTGGGCTGGTTGCATTGTTGAATTATTGTGTGACCAAGTTTGGGCTACCACAAGATATTAGCCGTAAAATTACACACATTGGTGCTGGCTCAATCATTGGGTTTTTGCCTCTTTACAGCGATTTACATTGGTCGAAGTACTTGAATGTAACAATTTTTGTGGTGTGGATAGTCCTCCTTGTACAGAAAGGGCTATTTGCTAAGCCAGATGACGAAGCTGTTAACACCATGACCCGCACAGGTGACAGGCGTGAACTTCTCAAAGGTCCACTTTATTTCGTTATCGTGGGAACTATTTGCGGCACATTATTGTATAAAACTTTTCCAGGAATTGTAGCAATGGCAATCCTAGGTTGGGGCGATGGTGTCGCACCGATGATTGGCTCTTATTATGGCAAGCTCAAATACAAAATTTTGAGCAACAAAAGTTGGGAAGGAAGCCTCTCAATGTTTGTTTTTGCTTCTGCTGCCAGTGTCTTTTTTATTTGGCTTATCATACCAAGTCAACTAAATATGAGTCGAATTTTATTACTGGCATTGCTTGCCACAATTGTTGAAGGATGTAGTCCCAAAGAGATTGATAATATCTTAATTCCAATAGGAGTTATTGTAAGTGCAAATTTTATTTAATTTATTTAATTTAATCGTTATTACATTAAATTTGTCTGTTGCTTCTTCAACGTGAAAAAGAATGTGCTACCTTGACCAAGTTCTGATTCTACCCAAACCTTGCCATCATACAATTCTACTATCTTTTTCACTAAAGCCAGACCAATCCCTGTGCTATCAGAATCTTTACTACTAGATAGCTTTTGAAATATTTGAAATATTTTCTCAAAATATTGTTGTTCGATTCCTAAGCCGTTATCTGCAACACTAAATTGCCAGTAATCCTTTTTATCAAGACAGTCAATTATAATCTGACCTTGGGATTTATCTATAAATTTGATGGCATTACTTAATAAGTTTTGAAAAACTTGTTCTATGCGAGTTTTTTCACAGTAAACAACAGGTAATGAATGAGCTATCTCTATGTGTATATTTTCACCTGGATTAAGAATATCAATAACATCTGTGATGAGTTTATCTAAATTAACTTGCCGGCTCTCCTCTTGAATGCGTCCAACTTTAGAATATTTTAAAATGCCATCAATTAAGTTTTGCATTCTCTGAACTCTATTTATCAGGAGATGAACGAATTCTCTACCTTGTTCATCAAATTTATCAGCATAATCTGCTAATAGCCATTCTGACAATGAAGCAATCCCTCTGAGTGGCGCTTTTAAATCATGAGAAACCACATAAGCAAAATCATTTAATTCTTTGTTGGCACTTTCTATTTGTTTGAACAACCGCCCCATTTTCTCCTGGGACTGCTGGCGTTGAATAATTTCCTGCTGGAGGTGTTCATTGGCTTTTGCAAGTTCCGCAGTACGTTGGTTGACGAGTTCTTCTAGACGTTCTTTATACTCTCGCAACTCTTGCTCAACCCGTTTACGCTCAGTATTTTCCTCTTGCAAAGCTTTATTTGCTACTTCCAATTGTGCAGGACTAGGGAGAGCAAGTGCTTGAGGAACTAAAGGGATAAGAGTAAGAGCTGTATAAAAAGAAATGATAGCCGTGAAAGCTTTAATAGCTCCAGATAACCAATAAACAGGATACCAAAGCGTCCACACTTCCATGATATGGGTTGTGCCACAAGAAACAATAAAAGCTCCAAACAAGAGAAAAATGCTTTTAAAAGGCACATCTTCTCTCTTGCGGACAAAATATATCAGCGTCAGCGGAATAGAGTAATAACAAAGTGCGATGACAGAATCTGAGAAGATGTGTAGAGAAACCAACTCCGGTTTCCATAAGTAACAATGCCCATGAGGGATAAAGTTCCCTGAAAAAAAATTATAAAAAAAATTCACCCCAAAATCTCCTACATCCTGCACCCCTATACCTGACTATTATGCAAGAGGCAGAACACAAATATGTATTAAGGAGGATGTTTGCAAGATTAAAGTTATTTACGCAATATGAATTTCAACAATTTCTTTAAGTAAGAACTTCTTTTGGAGATTCTCCTCCTGTCTATCAGACGCACTCGCGTTCGAGAGGCGTCGCTATGACTTAGGGCGACTTACGGCGATCGCCCCAAAAAAATGGGGCGCTTTGAGCCATTGCATAATATCCCAGCTTTAATTATCCGGTGGTACAGGCTGTAAGGCGATCGCATAGCATCAAGAAAGCGATCGCTTTTCGTGGTTTCATGGAGTTTAGATGGATGAACCACCTATGGAACATCATCATTCAAGCTCAGAAGTTTATCTTTCATGCTTTGAGGTTCATCATCCGAGTTCCGAATGTCAAACGAGAGTGTTTGAAACTGGCAGATGAGTATTTGAAGGTGACACGTTAGTCTTAAACACTCAATCACGAGTATCAAACACTCAATCACGAGTATTTAAGATTCAATCACGAGTATCAAACACTCAATCACGAGTATTTAAGATTCAACCACGAGTATCAAACACTCAATCACGAGTATCAAACACTCAATCACGAGTATCAAACACTCAACCATGAGTATTAAACACTCAATCACGAGTATAAGTAGTATAAGTAGGATGTGTTACGGCTATGTCAGGATGTGAAAGTTTGAGAGAGCAAGAATTTGCCGTAACGCATCACATTTATTGGTACCTTGCACTTTGCGACAACGCTACGTCCCGTAGGACACACTTCTCTTCTCCTGTCCACTGAGGCTTCGCCAACACATTGACCTAGCCAGTCCTCATGACTTACGGCGACCGCCCTAAAGGGCGTAGCGCTTTGTGCGATCACACAATATCCTAGCTTCAATCATTCGGTGGTAGTCCTCTATCGTCCACTTGGCTAAGGTCTTCATAGTCTCAAAGATTATTACTCAGTTCAGCTTGTCCCATTAAGGCAAGCTAGTAAATAGCTTCATCAAATAGTTACTTGTGTTCGTTCTGCTATTTTGTGAGCTAACATCTCAAAATCATGATAAACATTTTTTACTGCCTTAGTATGAGCACCAATAGCACCATCAGCAGGTTTCAAATAAAACATAGGTTTGCGAGCCTCCTGAGCCATCGGCATTAGACTTTGGTAGTTTTTGAGCAAAGCTAGACAATTAGGATCGTTTTCTACAGAGGTGCTGTTGTCCCCAGGCTCATTTAATACAGCGTCTCGGTAAACTTTTGGGATGCGGGCAATCCAACGATTGTATGCCTTTACTGGACGGTCTAATCGCACTGAGTGCTGTAAAACAACGTAACCAACAGGTTGCATAAGACCCTTCGGCAACAATACATCATCTGCCGGGTTCCGGGGAAGTCGGTCTTTCCAATTTTCTCGCCAGCGTCGTAATGTGGGACCAAGGTTGCGTAAGCCTTGCAAGGAGAATAAATCTGGTGAAAGAGGTACAACAACGTAATCCGCTGCAATCAGCGCAGCACGATTGATCGCCCCTAGGTTTGGTCCCAAGTCCATCAGAATTACATCAGCTTTGTGGACTAAGGCTGCCTTCTGCATCATTCTCCAAAAAGCAGATATGACACGAAAAGCACGCTCATCACCATCCATGCATTTTGGCCACACTTCTGAAAGCTGATCCTCAAAACCTGAAAGCGACAGGTCACCTACTAGAAGTGCTAGCTTACTAAGCAGAAGCGACTGCTGATTATCAACATATTCCAAGTGTGGCTCAGCAATATCACCAATGGCTCTAATTAAAGGCTGAACACAACCAAAGACAGTGTCTGGATGATTGCCATCTGGCCAAAGTTCTTCCAAGCGTTCCTCGTCAATAAAGCCAGCAGTAAGATTTGCTTGGGGGTCTAAATCAACGGCAACTACCCGATAGCCTAAATTACAATACATCCATGCCAGGTGATACACTAAGGAGGTTTTACCAACACCACCTTTATTATTGAAGAAAGCGATAGTTGTAGTATTCATAGTCTTCTCCTAAGCATGGCTAGCACATAGCTATCTTCAACCACAAACTCCAGTGGCGGGTTACCGTTCTTTTGAACTTGCTGACGTGCAAGTTGAATTCCCACCCCGAAGCGTTGAACATAGCCAAGATTTTTCATCGCTTCGGCGAGGTGAGGATTTCGATAATCTGTTATGCCTGGTTGTCCAAAGTTTTGCCTATTGACCTGACCAAAAGGACCGCCTGGATTTTGAATTTCGATGCGGTCATTGAACCAAGTAATTCTGACTGGCGCATTTGTTCCTTCATATGTACGGTGCATAACAGCATTTCTTGCCAGTTGTTGCAAAGCAACTATCGGGTAATCAGGCTGCCGAATTTCAACAGGACTCGCAGTGATATCTGTTGCCACTGAGATATGAGCCTGAAAAGTTTCATCTAGCATCTGCAGCAAATCAGGAAGTGGACCGCTGATTTCTTTTTGGTCTTTAATTGGGTCAGTTAACTCACTACCATCAATGCGAAGAAATTGAATATAGGCACAAGGAACAAATTGTCTTGGATCGTTACCTACCACCAGTACACCCAGGATAGTTGGCTTGAGTAACGGCTCAACTGTCGCAAATCTCAATGCTGTCAGTTGTTGCTCAACCGAACGTTGATTTTCTTCAAGAACTTCGATCGCTAAGGATGAGGGCAAATAAACTCGACGAAACAAATCTAAATCTAGGTCATCCAAACTGGCGAATGCTATGGATTGAAGATCGAAAGGTAAATCCTTTGACCGTCTTTTCTCTGCTAAACGACGCTCTTCCTCAGCTGTAGCAGTAGCCCTGCGAGGACCAACCCGTATACAAACACGTCCATTGAAGCGTACAGGTGGAGCATCCGATGGTTCCACAATCACAACTGCTAGTTCACATCTATAGATAGTTCGCTTCTGAACAATCATAGATGGGAAAGGCAAAATGTTCCCATCCGAGCGCAAACTCGAAAGTGTAAGCAAAAGCTTATCATCTATGTGAAGGTTGGCGCAACTGCCGTTATCGTTGACACCAATAAATAGGACTCCTGGTTTTTGGTGGTTTGGCAAATCGTTTGCAAATGCACAAATAGCCTCACAAAGCTTTCCTTTGTCAGATATCGAAGCTTTGCGTTCTACTCGGTCTGATTCCAAGTCACTCAGGAGAACTTCCAACTCCTCATTATTCATTTATCCGTCCTTTCAAGTCTCGCCAGCTTCGTTGTCTATTCTTCATATTACTTTCTGTGCTGGATACTGCTGTAACACCTGCTTGATATACTGCCCCGTATACGATCTAGAATTCTTTGCCACATCCTCTGGTGTACCAACAGCAATCACCTCTCCCCCTTTATCACCACCATCCGGTCCCAAATCTATTAACCAATCAGCACAACGAATCACATCTAAATTATGCTCAATCACTAAAATTGAATTGCCTTTATCCACCAAACGTTGCAACACATCTAACAACTTGTGAACATCATAAAAAGATAAACCTGTCGTTGGTTCATCTATGAGATAAAGTGTCTTACCTGTCGCACGTCGCGAGAGTTCTGTTGCTAATTTCACCCGTTGCGCTTCACCACCAGATAAAGTCGTTGCTGGTTGTCCAAGTTGAATATATCCCAACCCAACATCAACCAAAGTTTGCAATTTACTCACAGCTTTAGGAATGTTTGCACAAAACTCCAAAGCTTCCTCAACTGTCATATTGAGAACATCAGAAATAGACTTATCTTTGTATTTCACCTGCAAAGTTTCGCGGTTGTATCTTGCACCTTTGCAAACTTCGCATTGTACATAAACATCCGGTAAAAAGTTCATTTCAATGATGTTCACACCCTGACCACTGCAAGCTTCACAACGTCCACCTTTGACATTGAAAGAAAATTGCCCCGGTTTATAACCCCTTGCTTTTGCTTCAATTGTTGCTGAAAACACTTCGCGAATCACATCAAAAACCCCTGTGTAAGTCGCTGGGTTAGAACGCGGTGTTCTGCCAATAGGTGATTGGTCAATGACAATTGCCTTATCAATAGTATCCAATCCCTCAATTGCATCTATTTCTTTTGGAAAAGGAACTTTGCGCGTCAATTGATGTTGCAGTGCTGGGTAGAGTAATTCATTAATTAAGGTAGACTTACCAGAACCAGAAACACCAGTGACAGCCACAAGCTTACCTAAAGGTATTTCCACATTTATATTCTTGAGGTTATTACGACGGGCATTTTTCATAACCAAACCTCGCCCATTTCCGTCCCGACGTTCAGATGGAGTTGTAATCACCCGCCGTCCTGACAAATACGCACCCGTGAGTGACTCTTCCGACTCCAGCAACGCTTGCAAATCACCTTGGGCGACAATATTTCCGCCATGAATACCCGCATGAGGACCAATATCAACAATGTAGTCAGCAGCACGAATGGTTTCTTCATCATGCTCAACCACAATCAACGTATTCCCCAAATCCCTTAACTTTGTTAAAGTTTTTAGCAACCGCCCATTGTCTCGTTGATGCAATCCAATACTCGGTTCATCCAAAACGTATAAAACCCCAGTCAATCCAGAACCAATCTGAGTTGCTAGACGAATTCGTTGCGCTTCCCCACCCGAAAGTGTCATTGCTGGACGGTCAAGGGTCAAGTAATCTAACCCTACATCCAACAAAAACTGCAATCGCGCTCTAATTTCTCTGAGTACCAAATCCGCAATTTGCAACTGACGTTGACTCAACTCTAATTTATCAACCCTCTCCCGACACTCCCGAATTGAGCTGCCCGTTAGATCCAAAATTCGATACTGTCCCAACTGTACCGCTAACGCCTCTGGTTTCAACCGCTTCCCTTCGCACACGGGACATGGCTGGTCAATCAAATACTGCTCTAACTTTTGCTTAATTAACTCCGAACCACCGTCATACTGCCTTTGCAACATAGGAAGCACCCCTTTAAATCCTTCTTTTTGCTTCCTTTGTGTCTTCGTGGTTTGTTCCTCTTCCTCTCCATACAAAATCGACTTTTGCTGTTCCTCACTCAACCGATACCACAGCGTCTGCAACTCAAACCCGAACTCTTGCCCCAACTTATACAACAACTCCAGATAATAAGAATTTTCCTTATCTGACCAAGGAGCGATCGCAGAATATACAGGTGCTTTCGGATCAGGTACCACCAACTCAGGCGAAAACCTTCTTAAAGTTCCAAGCCCGTGACAGTGAGGACAAGCACCATAAGGAGAATTAAACGAAAATAGGCGCGGCGATAATTCCTCCATCACCGCCCCGTGTTCCGGACAAGCGAAGTTCTCGGAAAAGACCAATTCTGATGGGAATTCTTGATTATCTGTATCCTTTATAATATCAATAACCGCAATTCCACTAGATTGTTTTAAACAAGTGGCAAGTGAATCGACTAAACGCTCCTGAATACCAGGCTTTTTCACAAGGCGGTCAATAACCACTTCAATCGTGTGAGTAAAATTTTTATCTAATTCAATAGAGTCAGAAAGTTCTCGCACCTCACCATCCACCCGGACACGAACAAAACCTTGAGAGGCTAAACTAGATAACAGCTTAGTGTGAGTCCCTTTTTTCCCCCGGACAACAGGTGCAAGAATTTGAAAACGAGTGCGGTCAGGAAGTTCCAGAATGCGATCGCACATCTGGTCTATTGTCTGAGGGGCAATACAGCGATCACATATCGGACAATGAGGTTCACCTGCCCGTCCAAACAACAACCGCAGATAGTCATAAATCTCTGTCACCGTCCCGACTGTAGAACGCGGGTTATGAGACGTTGACTTTTGGTCAATAGATATCGCTGGACTTAAACCCTCTATCGCCTCTACATCAGGTTTTTCCACCTGTCCTAAAAATTGCCGTGCGTAAGCACTGAGAGATTCAACGTAGCGACGTTGACCTTCGGCGAAGATAGTATCAAATGCTAGGGAAGATTTGCCAGAACCAGAAACACCAGTAAAGACAATCAGGCGATCGCGCGGCAGTTCCAAATCAATATTCTTGAGATTATGCTGCCTAGCACCTCGAATGCGGATCGTATTTTGGCTGTTGCTGGAGTTCGGAAGATGTCCATTTAAAGATACGGCTATCTGCTGGCTATTTGACATATCAGTGGGCTGGGAGAAAGCAGCGGGGGCGAAACAGTTCTTAATATTATCATTGTCACCTTTATCATGGTAGAACAATCGTACTGTTTCAGTGGCGATCTGCTGAAAGCAGTATTTTGCGATCGCTATTTAGATTTGATATGGCACTTGGGATGGTGTGGAAAACTATAGATATTGTGATAAAGCTCTCAAGTGACATCCTCCCAGCACTGACTCGGAGTACCGAGTACAGTGGGGGCTTCCCAAGAATCACTTCTTAGTCTTTCCTGCTTCACGGGTCGTGCCTAGACTTGCGTCCCCGGACAACGATACCTCCACAGGCAGCTTGACCGTGTGTCCCACGGCTGCAAGACCCCTCTGTTCCACCACCATTGCAGCAGCAACATCGCGGTCTGTTGTATATCCACATTCATGACAAACATGAACACGCTCACACAATTTTTTCTTCCCGGTATGAGTTCCACATTGAGGACAGGTTTGACTAGTCCCATTGGGGTTCACCTTGGCGAAGTACACTCCACGCTTCCAACAAACCCAAGAAAGGATTTCCAGAAAGCTACCCCAAGCAGCGTCCAAGCAATGTTTTGCCAGCATTCCTCGACTGGTTGCTTTAAGGTTCAAATCCTCGGCAAAGACCATACCAACACCGTTGCACAAAGAGTGTGCTGTTAGATAGTGAAACTGTTTGCGCGTGTCATAAATGCGTTCATGCAATCTACGTATCTTGTGCTGCGCTTTTCGGTAATTGGCAGAGCCTTTGGTCTTGTTTTTCAACTTGCGTTGCAGCCATCTAAGCTCGCGTTGCAAAGAGTTGAAAAACTGGGGTCTTTCTACCAACCGTCCATCACAGACAGCCAAGAATTTTTCCAACCCAACATCAATACCAATGGAATTACCATTTGGCATAACATCAGGTACGGAAACACCAGATTCCAAAATCAATTGAGCGTACCATCCCGATGCTTTGCTGACAACTCTAACCTGCTTGACGACAAACCCGTCTGGAACTGGACGATGCAAGTTGATTGGCATTGCCCCAATCTTAGGCAGTTTAATCTGAAAACCCGTAACGGGGTTGGATTTGAACTGCGGGAACACAAAAGAACGATACTGACCAAATTTCTTGAATCTGGGAAAACCAAAACCGCGTCCTATCATAAACTTAAATGCCCGGTCAAGTCTCTTCAATGCATCTTGCAATACCTGAGACTGAACGTCTTGAAGTTCTGGATTATCCTTTTTGACTGGTGTCAGTGCGTTTTGTTGTTTGTAATAGTCAGGGTATGGCGTGTCACCCGGGATAATGTATTCGGAGCGAATAGAGCAAGCATTGACAGCACATTTACGCGAAGCAATCCAGTCTTTGCGTTCCCGCAGTGCGTAGTTATACACTTTGCGACACGATTCCATCCAAGCAAGCATTCTTGCTTCTTGAACGGCATCTGGATAAATTCGGTAGCTGTAAGTCAGACTCAACATTTTTCGACCTCCTTACATATTCTAACAGACTGCGCTTATCTGTTAGAAGTTTCTGGAGATAAGAAAAAGACAGTACGTCGAGTACTGCCTTTTTCTATGAGGGGTCCATGTATCCCACCACTGATTCGGAGTACCGAATACAGTGGGGGACTTATCGCCCCTCAAACTCCCCGCAAGTTAACCATGTCAGTTTTCGAGCGGCAAAAATGTTGCTATTGGTAGTGCAACTAATGGGAAACTCGCAATCAGTTTGCCATCAGCTGTAATAAGAGGTACTCCCAACTGCTGTGCCAAGACAACATATTCACAGTCATAGAGAGACTGGGCATGAGGCAGAAGTCATGAAAGAATTGGGTACACCACCAGATGCTCTCGCCACAAGAGCAATTTGACCATCCGTAGTTCTTACCCATCCTTGCGCTTCGATAATAGTCTCTTCCCTTTCCTCAATATCCAAACTTTTGGTTTCTCCTTCTGTCCGTGCGTTCGTGGAACTTTCCCCATCCAATGTTGCCAGTCCAACTAAGTTGATAGTACCTGTCATTGGCTCGAAAGGACTCGGAGACAAACTGCCGCGTCCGGTAATGATAAATTCTCCTAGAGGTTTGGCATTTGGACCTTTAGGACACACTTGAGCAATTTGAGTACTAGCATCAATGACAGAGGAGGGAAGTTCGATGATTCCCTGAGTGCGTTGAAGTTCGGGTTGATTGATGTTAATTTGTCCTTGCACTCCTAATTCCGAACTCGCAGTAATTTCACTTAGGTCTGTCGGGAAGGAAGCGAGCACAATTCCAAATAATCCTTCGGTGTTGATGGTGAGGTTACCACCCTTGCCTTTAAAAGCATTGGCACGGATGTCACTGTTTTCTTTGGCGACAGCAGCGATCGCTCTGGCATTAATGGCAATGTTACCACCGTTCCCCGCACCTTGGTTAAAACCTGCGGTTGCAGAAACCGTACCACCACGCCGCAGCAGCAGTAAATCAGTGTTGAGTGTAATGTTCCCACCGTCAGCGGCAAAAGATTCTGCATTGATTGTGCCTTGGTCTTTCACACTGATGCGTGGTGAGTTCACAGTAAGGTTTCCTGCTTTGCCCTGATCGCGACTGAGAACGGACAAAGAACTGGGACGACCATCTCTATTAGAAAATCCTGTTATTTCTACAGAATCTTTAACATTTATGACTAGATTTCCGTTACTTCCGGTACCTTCTACTGCAGTTGCTGCCGCCACAAAACCACCGCCACGAACAATTAAACGTCTGGCGTTCAAGGTTAAATCGCCCGCATCACCAGAACTCTTTGTAGATGTAGTGATAGCACTTCTAGACGCATCATTTGCAGAACTACCGACAACCTCTACCAAATTGGAGGCATCAACAGTTAGATAACCCCCCTTGCCTGCACCAAATGTACCAGTACCTACTTGTGCCCCATCTTTAACAAGCAAGGAATCAGTTTTAATGATCAAATTGCCTGCATCCCCTGTTGAGTTTCGTTCTGTGGAAGTAAATATGCCACTGGGAAATTGCTCATCAGCAGTTGTACCAGTAAGTTGTATATCTTGAGCCTCAACAATCAACGAACCCCCTTTGCCCGGACCAAATGTAGCAGTTAATACTTGTGCCCCATCTTTGACAAGCAAGGAATCAGTTTTAATTGTCAAATTGCCTGCATCCCCTGTTGCGTTTCGGTCTGCGGAAGCAAATATGCCACTAGCTAAGCCACTACCACCGATCAGTTGCACGTCTTGAGCCTGAACAGTCAACGAACCCCCCTTACCCCTACCAAATGTAATAGCAGCTACTTGTGACCCCTCTTTTACAAGCAAGGAATTAGTTTTAATTGTCAAATTGCCTGCGTCTCCTGTTGAGTTTGGTTGTGAGGAAGTCCCTAAGATACTACGACCAACCAGTTGTATGTCTTGAGCCTGAACAGTCAACGAACCCCCCTTACCCGCACCAGATGTACCAGCTGTTACTAGTGCCCCATCTACAAGCAAGGAATTAGTTTTAATTGTCAAATTGCCTGCATCCCCTGTTGAGTTTTGTTCTGCGGAAGCAAATAAGCCACTGGGAAATTGAGCACCAGCGCCTGTACCAGTAAGTTGTATATCTTGAGCATCAATAGTTAAAGAACCCCCCTTACCTGCACCAAATGTAGCAGTACCTACTTGTGAAATACCCTGAAGTTGCAACTTGCTAGTTCTAATATTGACATCACCTCCCTGCCCTTTTGCTTCTTGTAATACAGCATTGAAAATCCGAATCATATTGTTAAGATTTACCGCGGCTGTTGCATTGATATCGATATTTCCTGCCTGACTACTATCAGAACCCATCCCACTCTCTATTCCTGCATACAGGGCACTTCCTCCTGTCATCTCTAAAGTCCGAGCATTTACCGCGATACTTCCACCCTCGCCTGCAGTCACATCTACTTGAGCACCATTGCTTAGGGAAACATCACTTCTTTCTACACCATTGGGAAAACTCAAACTCAGATTCTGAGCATCTTCATTCAATCCCACTGTTCCCGCACCTGCCAAACCACCTAACTCGACTCGTCCACCAAAAGCATATAAATTTCCGCTATCAATTTGGATGTCACCGCCTACCAACAGCAAGCTCTTCCCATCTGGTACGCGCAAACCCTGGGCAATAAAACTAGAAGATGGATTTAACCCGGAAGGCGCAACGGAGTTATTGACAATTGCACTCCTTGTAATCTGGTTAAATAACAATGCATCAGGCTTGATAGTTAACAAGGGTGGTGCTTCGGGATTGGTAGCGCTGAAGTTTCCCATCTCTCCAAAGCGAACTGCATTTGCTGTTGTGGCGACAAACGAACCACCTACATCCAATCTGGCATTAGGACCGAACACAATCCCATTGGGGTTAATTAAGAAGAGATTGGCACTACCTTCGGTTCCCAAAGTTCCCAAAATATTGGAAGCTTGACCGCCAGTCACTCGTGTCAAAATATTCTCAACTCCATTCGGGTTGGCGAAGTACACTCTTTGCCCATCGTTAATATTGAATTGACTGAAGCTGTGAAAGAGATTGCTTCCCCGCCTAGCACCTCCTTCAATGCGTAGGCGTAGCCCGTCGTAGACATCGCCATTCGCTCCACTAATCAAAATATTAGATCTGACGAGAGAACTTTCTGCTCCCAAGGTGTTATCTGGGGTAATCTGAGCACGAACGGATGTGCTTGTAAGTACTAGCGCACCACAGAACAGCAACAACTGAAGCCAGTTCTGTCTTCTCAAATTGGAATGACTGCGATCTTCTGAGTGGTGGTTTTGGAGATGCATGGGTGTGAGTCGGACTGGGATGACGTATTGAAAGATATTTCTCCCTCCATTTAACTTATGCACAATTTGGGGGAAAGTGGAAGACACTGTCGCCGAATCAACGCAGATATATGGATAGTCTCGCGTGATGACTGACTGTTACGCTATATTTATTGATCGCATTGAAGAGGCATTTTGACTATGCTAGCCAGTGCAGCCGCTTATGAAATTACCTGGAAAAAGTTACCAGATGATTTTGTTTTAGACAACGAACCTGTGGATAACATTAATCAGCCAGTTTTGGCTGCGGCTTTAACAGAAAGCTTAGAACTTGCTGGAAGATTACCAGCCAGCGCCCTAACTATAACGAACTACGGCATCTGTGCCACTTTAAATAACAAAGTTGTAGTGAAAGCCCCTGATTGGGGATTTATACCTTTTATTAAAGTGCCACGTGAAGAGGTTAAGCGTAGTTATACTCCACAACTCCAAGGTGATTTTCCTGTCATTGTGATGGAATTCCTTTCGGATACTGAAGGTGGAGAGTACTCTAGTAAACCGACCTATCCACCCGGTAAATGGTTTTATTACGAGCAAGTTCTAAAAGTTCCCAACTACGCCATTTTTGAACCAGAAACGGGAGTCTTAGAAGTTTATCGGCTTGATAATTCACGACAGTATCAACTTCAGACACCAGATGAGAATAACCGTTACTGGATTGCAGAAATGAACCTGTTTCTAGGCATATGGCAAGGAAGCCGAGAAAATCGAACAGGGTATTGGTTGCGTTGGTGGGATGAACGTGGGGAACAATTACTCTGGGGTTCAGAGTTAGCAGAACAGGAACGTCAGCGGGCAGAACGATTAGCAGCTCAACTGCGATCGCTAGGTGTAGAACCAGAAGCTTAAACCTGGCTTGCAGAAACAGGTTTCTTGCTTTAATCTAATATTTGTACCCAGAGATAGAGACAAGCGCTCCATCCCACAAAGAAAATAGAGCGCCCAGAAACATCACATCTTTTCTCTTATAAAAAATAAAAAAAGATTTAGCCTCCTTCCTCCTATAGAAGTGAGGCTTATTATCTGAGTGGGATATTTATACCCGGAGATAGAGACAAGCGCTCCATCCCACAAAGAAAATAGAGCGCTGACTTTAAACATCACATATTTTTTACAAACCGGACGCCTGTAAAGATGATAACCAGTCCACAATTTGCTGATTTACCACATCTGGCACTTCATCATGGGGACAATGACCAGCACCTGGAATTGGGATAATTTGGATATCTTTCCCATTCTCCCGTGCATTGTCGTAAATTTTTGCCCCAGTGATTGGTGTCCAAGGGTCATCAGCACCCCAGATAACCAATAACGGGCGTTCAACCTTGGGCAAGAGTTCTGTTGGAGAAGGACCAGGAGGTGCTGTGAGGATAGAGGCAAAAACTTGTTGCGCTCCTGGATCACAAGAAGGAGTATAAAGTAACTCTACCAATTCATCGGTGACTGCTTCTCGGTTACGATATACCTGGTACAGGGTACGGCGAATTTGAGCTTTTTGACGGACACGGTTGAAGACCAATGCTCCCGTAATGCGCGATCGCACCAATCTGTTAAAAGCTCCCATTGCAATGCGTAACGGTGGATTGAGTTCGTGCGGTCGATGGCTTAACCCACCCGCACAGTTAATCAAAACCCCACCAGCAGCTATTTCTGGATGTTCCGCTACCACCATTAAGCTCAAAAGTGCGCCAATGGAGTTACCTACAAATACGGCTCTTTCTTGAATGTGTGCTGTCCAAAAATCCTTGAGCAGTTCCACCCAAACTTCCACAGTGTAATTTAACGGTGGCTTATCAGAACCACCAAACCCCAAAAGGTCAAGAGCAAAGACGCGATAGCCAGCGGCTGCTAAAACAGGGATATTTTTCCGCCAATGTCCAATAGAAGCACCAAAACCATGAACCAGTACAAGAGGACGTCCAGTACCCATGACGGTGTACTGAATTTTGTAACCC
This sequence comes from Nostocales cyanobacterium HT-58-2, assembly GCA_002163975.1. Lineage (GTDB taxonomy): Bacteria > Cyanobacteriota > Cyanobacteriia > Cyanobacteriales > Nostocaceae > HT-58-2. The sequence goes on from CP019636.1 coordinate 3,934,676, forward strand.
TGCCAAGTCCAAAAGAGTTGTTCAAAGCTGGTTGTTTGTTGCTGCTGCGTTGTGACAGTCATTATTAAGATTCTTAAAGTGTCTCTTTATATAGTCATTTTCTCTAATTTCTAGAAATTAGGAACAACATCGGGTTGTTGAATTAGTCTGACAATCATCAAAAATAAGAGGTCAGGCAGTTTGTTTAACAATGGTAGGCATTGCAGTTTTTACTCATTGTGATATTATATACAAACAAATTATTTAAGGGTGCTTGACATTACCAGGAGTTGCTGCTGTCCGGTGCTTGAACCCTTAGAAAAGCTACTATCAACCAAAAATTTCTTACAAAAGAATTTTTGCTGTTATCTGGGGCTATCTGTGTCATTGCAAAGATTCTTGAAAAGTTGATTTTTTGTTAGTTTCTTTTGCTCTACGGGATTAATAGGTAAAGAGATATTGGGGTGTATGTGCCACTCAAACTATTTTTGATGGTGTGGTGAGACACATGAATCGAAGGTATTTAACAATCCTCAGCAAAATCACTTTGGCTGCTTCGTATGTAGCCTTTGCACAGAGCAATCATCCCACAAAGGCGATCGCTTCTCCTCCGGTATCAGGCTCAGGCTACCCAGAGTTTACCTTTCCGACTGCTAAAGAACAAACTGCTGAAAATTCCCCAAAACAACAACCGATATTAGCCGATGATACAAACAATGAACAAAAGGTTCAGGTTGAGTTGCCAGAACCTGTCAAAGCAGCAGTTTTACACGACATTTCCCAGCGCTCAAACTCTGATATTTCTACCTTGCGCATTGTCAGAGCAGAAAGGACAACTTGGTCAGATGGCTGTTTAGGTTCAAGAGCACAGGGACGTTGTGTTAGACCATCAGTACCTGGTTGGCAAGTTATCGTTGCTAGCGAAAAGCAAATATGGGTGTACCACACAAACGAGTCTGGAACTGTTACCAAGCTTGATGAAGGGTCAACTCAGGCAATTACTGCAACAATGATGAAGGGTCAAGCTATATCTCAACAAACTAGCAGCCAGACGACTATCCAACAACAAGTCATGAGATTACAACGCAGCACCCAAACAAGTGCTTTGGGGACTGCAACGACACAAACTAGCACTCAAGTCAGCAGCAAAAAACCAGGTGTCACCCTTGCGATTATGCAACCATCAGGTAACTTGTCAGAAGTCATTGCCCGAATTTCTGTCAAGGGTAAACACGGCAAAGGATATTTCAAAGAGCGGTTTTTGGGTGACTACAAATACAAAATCAAGCATAAGGCGAAGTTCGTGAACGGGTTAAAAGCAGGTGACCGTCTTGTCGTGCGCTTGTATGATACTCAAAACCGCTTTATCGGCTACAGCGAGTTTGAATGTTTGTCAGCAAACACCACTGTGAACCTGATTTTATCAGCCAACCCGACACGGGATACCATTGTTCGCACCGTTTACGGTCTGGATGCAGACTTTGATCGCACTGTTGATCGAGAAACTACGACCTACGACTACTTCACTCAAGTGAATGGGCAAAATGTCAGCTTTCTCACCAGTTCCAAACAAATAAAGACTAGCCAGTTTCAAATTCAAGGCTTGTCAACAGCTGCAGCAACCAGTGTTTATCCTGCTTCCTTCACCAAAGGTGAGTTTGCAGTTGTCGGTCAATCTGTCAGTGCTGTTAGTCCTAACTTACCAGTGGCTTTGAAGGCTAAACTCGATGAGGTGGTACAGTTGACTCCTGTCAGTGATGACGATAGTTCTATCTACGATGTCGCTCAGCTGATGATGAAATATCGGGAGGTCGGTGTAGCCAGTGGTATCCGAGTCAAATTTTCTGATGTTCCAACTAACCACTGGGCGAAAGATTTTATCGCCGAGTTAGCAGCACTGGAAATTATCGAAGGTTTCCCCGATGATACTTTCCGTCCAGATCAACAGGTGACTCGCGCCCAATTTGCAGCGATGGTGAGTCAAGCCTTCGATAGGGTAGCAGTCCGAAGTGCAATAAAATTTAAGGATGTCTCAAGTGCATTCTGGGCTTACAAAGCGATCCGCGAAGCTTATCAAATGGGCTTTTTAGGGTCTTCAGGCGATGAGTTCAATCCCACTCAAAGCCTGACTCGTTTGGAAGTTTTACTGGGGTTTGCGCGGGGACTTAACTACACTGTCAGCGGTTCCCCGGCAGCAATTTTGACGGCTTACGCTGATGCGAGAACGATTCGTAGTGATGTTAGGAATGCCATTGCAGCACTGACAGAACGGGGTATTGTCGTCAGCTATCCTGATGTTCAGTCTCTCAACCCTGAAAAGGTCGCAACCAGAGCCGAAGTTTGCACCTTACTATACAAAGCATTGGTCAGTACTGGTACAGTTGTGGACATATATTCGCAGTACGCAGTTGGACAACCCAAAAAGCTTCATTGTAACCAAGGAATTGGCAATGGTTCTGAGGGATGTGATCCTGGGAAATCCCAGCCCCATGGTGGTAGTAACGACGAAGGCGGACGTCTTCTTCCAGGAGCTAAAAAGTAATAAGTAGCTCGATGCAAAAATGTAGGATGCGAAGCGGGAAGCGTAACGCATACTGTCCTCGAAGACTAACGCATCCTGCTGACGTAACTGACTCATGACATCAACTATTGACAAAGGACAACTTTCACAAGCTATTGTGTTACTTCAAAGCATCATAAACTGAATCATTCCAGTCTCATCACTCCATTTTTACTCCCATCGCCTTGCACATATATATCTCTGACTGGAAAGGGAATTTTAATTCCTTCTTCCTGATAGCATTTGTGTAGTTTCTTAACAAATAAATGTCTAGCCATACGTTGGTCAAAAAATTCATTGACTCGCATATAAAGCGTAAAATTTATACTAAAATCAGCAAATTCATGAAATCTTATATAAGGTTCATTTGCTACTAATTCAGGAGCAATTTCTTGCATGACTTCCTTAGCAACCTTTACAGTGACTCTTTCGACTTGTTCAAGGTCGCTATCATAGCCAACTCCTACATTCATTGTTAATGTTATTTCTTTAACTGGGAGGTGATAATTAGTGAAAATAGCAGAAGCAAGCTTAGAATTTGGGACAATTATGACATTATTAGAAAGCTCTTTTATAGTCGTATTTCGCCATGTTATATCGGTAACGTAACCCTCGTGATTGCCATCATCTAGTTTAACGTAATCTCCTGTTCTGACTTGCTTTGAAATAATTAGATATAAACCAGAAAATAAATTTGCTAATGTGTCTTGAAGTGCTAGACCAACGGCTATACCACCGATACCCAATGTTGTCAGTATTGGTGTAATTTCAATCCCCAGAGTCTGTAGTAGAATTAATGTTCCTAAAACCAAAACAGCAACTTTAGCAACATTAGAAAGCAATGATGCAGAAAGACCATCAGTTCTACGAAAAAATAAATTTACAAACCCAGCCGTTAGCCTGGCAAACACCACAGTAACTGTGTATAAAAAAGCGCCAGTAATAATTTTTTTGAGTAATTCCCCAATATTTGGCTCAGGATGGTAACTAATAACTGCACCATAAAACCCACCAAGCAAACACCAAAAGAATGGCATACGATTCAGAGAGCGAAATATAATTTCACTTCCTGGAATTTTTCTACTGGCAACAATTTTTTTCAGTTTTCTGAAGATGATTCTTTCGCTTATAATTCCACCAAGCAAGCCAGCCAGAATAAATACAATTGGCAAAATCCAATGCATCATAAAAATTGTGATTTGAAGTTGTAGATTTGGTTGTAGATTTGAAATTCAAGAAATTCCTGATATGAGATGAGACAGCAGAAATCCCAGATTCACAGTTACAAGTGATAACGCGACGAGGTGATAAAAAACCTGTATATGTATGTTTTGTTATGTTCAACAAAATTCTACCTGGATAGTTCTCTGAGCAGTTGCTTGAGATTTTCTGGACTTAGAGTAACTTTTACCTCTATTTGTTGGGTAATATCTCGAAGATTGAGGATATAGTTTTCACCAGATGAATCGAATGCGTATTGAGGATTTGTGATGGAAATAGTCTGATAAAGAACAGACGACAAACCTACACGAATGACAAGTTCCTTTTGAGACTGAGGAAAAATGTACAAAGACTGGCGGAGGCTATCTAGTATCAGCTTGTATGGCGTGGTATTGCGTTCTTGTAGTGAATCAGGTTTACGCCAATACAGGGTGATGCCACGAATTTCTGGAGAATTTATCAAAAACACTTCATCAAACCGTTGTGCTTCTTCCCAGTCGAGTTCACCCACTTCGCCACTTGGAGGAATAATCCGCTGTTGCCAGGTGACTTCTTTGCCATTGAGGTTTGCCCACCATTCGCGCATGATAGCTAAGTAGTTTGGATTTTCTGGATGACCGCTACTTTGTTGCCAGATAGTTTTCTGTTGCATGCTTCGTGAAAAAGTCTCTTGGCTTGTTTGCTATTGTCCCCTGTTTGGTTCCATTTTCAACAAAACTGGGGTAAGTGTTAGTAGTTAAAACCCCAAAGGAGACGTAAAAATTTGCTCACTTGTTCCCAAATTGGCACGATGACCCCATAATCAAGCCGAACATGACTTGCGGATGATGAAATGTAAGCAGAAAATTTCGGGTGGTTTTCGCTCGTTCGATTTTGCTGTCTCATTCGCCAATATCCGTTCTTTTCTCTCCACTGCACTTAAGTGTGGTCTTAATCTCTCTGGAAGTGATTACAGACGTATTACAAGGAAATCTCTCTTCCTTGTTTCAAATCCTACTAGCTAGGCAGTTACAGTTCTTCTAAATAATCTTTAGCAAAGCACCCTGAATCGCTCTGAGTCTACGGAAGTTCGATTAATTATTTTGAGTATTTAGTTAATAGCTGTTTGATATCAGGCATTTAGCTACAAGATGTTTTCAGTTTAAGATAATTTTTTACTAACTGTCTTAACTGTCTACAAATTATTTTCTTAACTGTCTTAACTGTCCTTGCATTTTCGCTCTGATGTTGAGAATATTTAAATCCGTATACACCAATAGCAATACATCAGCAATTTTAGAAAGAATTTAATAGGTAAACAGCAATTAGAAACCTAGGCAAGAATTCTTTGATTTATAAATTGCATCTGCTAAATAGTCAATTATCAAAAACATCAAAAAGGTAATTAATGGGCACTCTTAAAGAAGTACTACCTGCTTCAGAATTTCTGAAAAAGAACTTAGGTATTTCCGAAATTCCCCTTGAAGCATACCTTAACTATGGATATGCACTGCTCGCCATTGCTGGAGCCGATGGAGAAGTTTCAGAAGCCGAACTTAATTGGTTACTAAATCATCAGCGCCTGGCTGGCGCTCCTGAAGAAGTAGTAGAGAAATACAAAACATTTGACTATAAAAATGCTGATTTAGAAAGCTTGCTGAGCAAAATTTCAGTTGATGTTTCTACTTGGTCTAAATCAAGGTCATTGTTGTATCATGCAATTCAAATGTCTCGTGCCGATGACAATTACTCACTTGAAGAGCAAAAAGCTGTTAAGAAAGCAGCGAAACTGTTAAAGGTTGAAGATGATATTGCGCTTGCTCTCAATAGATTAGTAGAGACAGAAGAAGCAGTAACTGCATTACGCAAAGCGCTACTACAGACTGAGGTTTTAGCTTGATTGAGTAGAACCTCAAAATCTCCATCAAGTTGATTCAGAGGGTGCGGGGTGTGGGAACCACGCGCAAGTAGAGCACAAGCCACTATGAAGTTCGTGGTGTTCCGGGATTGAAATAAGGACATCCCCATTTCTTGTGCGTTTGCATAGCGTGTCCCCTTAAGACTCAGCGTCTCGAAATAGGTCTTTTTAGTGCGACTCTTAATAGCACTAAACGCACTCAGCTACAGGTCTTTTTCTTTCCCTACACCCTACACCCTACCCCCGACACCTAATTTTTTGTCAGATGCAACCGGAATTCAATTTCTTTCAGCATTGGTATCCTCTTTCGCCAGTCGAAGACTTAGATCCCAAGCGACCAACAGCAGTGACACTTTTGGGACTGCGTTTAGTCATCTGGAAACCCAAATCATCTGAAACTTTCCAAGTGTTTTTAGATCAATGTCCCCACCGCCTTGCTCCCCTAAGTGAGGGTCGCATTGATGACGAGACAGGGAATTTAATGTGTAGCTATCATGGTTGGCAATTTAATCAGCAAGGAATTTGTACTCATATTCCCCAAGCAGAAAATCCAGAACTTGTGAGCAAAAATCAAAAAAATCTGTGTGCTGTAGCACTGCCAGTTCGTCAGCAACAGGATTTACTCTGGGTTTGGCCAGATGCAGAATCAAGCCTACAAGCCACCGATACACCATTACCTTTGTCACCCCAAGTAGATGCAAGCAAAGGCTTTATTTGGTCTTCTTTTGTACGGGATTTAGAGTATGACTGGCAAACTCTTGTGGAGAATGTAGCAGATCCCAGTCATGTTCCTTTTTCTCATCACGGCGTGCAGGGCGATCGCAAAAAAGCAAAACCGATTGCGTTCAAAATTGTGCAATCAACACCTAATTTGATTGAAGTGATTACAGAAGGACATTTTCAAAGAACAATCACTTTTGAACCACCTTGTCGCTTGGAGTATGCGTTCAGTTTTGGCGATGACAGCAAACGGTTTGGATTTGTCGCCTACTGTATACCTGTGTCTCCAGGTAAGTCTAGAATTGTCATTCAATTTGCCCGTAACTTTGCCAAAACACTCCATCGTCTCACACCCCGTTGGTGGGAGCACATCAGCGATCGCAATCTGGTTATTGATGGAGATATGGTTCTTTTACAGCAGCAAGAGTTTTTTCTCCAACAAAGAAATTCCACTGAAAGCTGGAAAACAGCCTATCAGCTACCTACAAGTGCAGATCGTTTAGTCATTGAGTTTAGGAATTGGTTTGATCGCTATTGTCAGGGACAACTACCCTGGAGCGAAGTTGGAATCAATGTTTCACCAACACGGAATATCAATAGCGATCGCCAACAAATCCTTGATCGCTACAAACAACACACCCAGCATTGTCATAGCTGTCGAGAAGCACTTTTGATTGTGCAACGCTTACAAGCAGTGCTTTTAATCTACTTTGTTATTACTGTTTGCGCTGTTGCTCTCCTTCCCGATGGATTGCAACTTCAGCTGGGTTTACCCTTAATTGTGATAGCACTACTAGGTCTAGGAGCTTACGCTTGGCTGAGATTCTGGCTTCGTCCGAGATTTTACTTTGTGGACTATATCCATGCATACAGATAGAGGCTACTTTCAGGCACTTTTGCAGTAGTTCTTCACCGCCAACAAGGCAATGCGTGAAACCACATTTGCTGCAAATAAGCTGTAACCCCTACCAGAATTGAGGCACAGGATTTATGACTCCAAGAGTGTCCAAATTATCTGACGACTGACGTTTTTATTATTCTTTAGTAAAATAACATATTCTAAAATTTTGTAAAGAAAGCTAGAAAAAGCGTCGTAGCAGTCTTGTTAAATCCTTAGCGTTTTAAGCTTTCTGTGTAAAGCTCTACCCTTCTCAAAAGCCCAGACACTACGCTTATGCCTACGGCACACTTTCTACTAACGGGGATGCACCCAAGGCGTAGGGCAGTTCAAAATAAATACATGGATTTGCCAATTGTTTACCACCCGGATTACGTTGCCCCACTCCCTGAGGGGCATCGCTTCCCAATGCCAAAGTTTAGACAACTCTACGAACTACTGCTATCAGATGGCGTGGCGCAAAAAGAACAATTTCACACACCCTCACGCCCGTCACAAGAGTTCATAGAGTTAGTTCATACTCCAGACTACGTCCGAGCTTACTGTGAAGGCACTCTTGATGCCAAAGCACAGCGACGCATTGGGTTACCTTGGAGTTCAGCATTGGTGAATCGTACCTGTGTAGCGGTAGGTGGTACAATCCTCACGGCGCAACTAGCAATAAAACAAGGTTTGGCTTGTAATACTGCAGGCGGTACTCATCACGCCTTTCCCAGCTATGGATCTGGTTTTTGCATTTTCAATGATTTGGCGATCGCCTCCCGCGTCTTACAAAAACTTGGACTTGTCCAAAAAATCCTAATTGTGGATTTGGATGTCCATCAAGGAGACGGCACTGCTTTTATCTTTCAAGAAGACGATAGTGTTTTTACCTTCTCAATGCACTGCGAAGTCAATTTTCCCGGTACAAAGCAAAAAAGCGATTTGGATGTTTCCCTGTCTGTGGGGATGGAGGATGACGCCTATCTGCAAACTTTGGCAAATTACCTACCAGATTTACTTTCCAAAGTCAAGCCAGATTTAGTGTTGTACGATGCAGGTGTTGACCCCCACATAGGAGATAGGTTGGGAAAACTGGCTTTAACCGACACTGGCATCTTCCGGCGGGAAATGCAAGTTTTGAGTACCTGTGTCGCTGCTGGCTACCCTGTCGCCTGCGTTATTGGCGGTGGTTATGCTGATGACCTCAAATCACTTGTGTATCGTCACTCTCTGGTGCATCGGGCTGCGAGTGAGGTGTATCGACAATATCAATTGTAGTCAATAGTCAATCATTTCAAGACAGATTTGAGCCATCTGTTAATTAACCCAAACGTCATACACAGAATTTCGTCGCCTTCGATACAATCTATAAAGTAAGGAGAGCCGAGGAGAACAGACTGGTGCTATTGAAAGGCTTTGAAATTGAGATTTACACTGGCACGCCTGGTGGCGATATTGTTGGACTCTCTGACAAAATTGTTGGGTCTTTAGATGGATTCGTTCGGGAACCAGACAGTCGAAACGTAGAGTACACAACTGCACCAGCACGGAATTATGACAAGCTTTTGTGTGCTTTGCTACGTCCTCGGCTCGAGCTACGAAACTTTATCAAACAATTGGGCAATTACACACTGATTCCAGGAAGCACCCTGTCGTTGGATGGTATTGATCGCTTTTTTCGTTCTGACCCAGCAAACCCCTATCATGACTACATAGAGCAAACATACGGTACCAAAGTGGTAACAGCCAGTGTTCATATCAACATTGGTATCAGCGACCCAGAATTATTAATGCAGGCGTGTCGGCTAGTGAGGGTAGAAGCACCTTTGTTCTTAGCCTTGAGTGCCTCGTCCCCTTTCTTGAATGGCAAAGCGACTGGTTATCATTCCACACGCTGGAGTGTTTTTCCACAAACACCTTCTCAAGTCCCGTTATTTGAAAGCCACGCACACCATATTCAGTGGGTGGAAAACCAGCTTGCCGCCGGAACGATGCAAAATGTTCGTCATCTTTGGGTGTCAGTGCGACCGAATGGCGATCGCCGTCCCTATGACTTAAATCGCCTAGAGTTACGCATTTGTGATTTAGTCATAGATCCAATTTCTTTACTGGCTATTACAGCCTTACTTGAGGCGCGTATTCTACAACTAATCGATAATCCTTACCTCGATCCGTTAATTCAAAGCCCCTTCTCCCCAAACGAACTCGTCTCCTTAACTTATGCAAACGAAGCCGCAGCCGCGACTTTTAGTCTCGATGCTCAACTTCGGCATTGGCAAGATGGCAGAACCATTTTAGCTAGAGATTGGATTGCTGAGATATACGACGAAGTTTGGGCGATCGCCAAACAAAGCGGCTTTGCCTGTTTCCTCTCACCATTACAAAAAATTCTCAAAGAAGGCAATGAAGCTCAACAATGGCTGCAATTGCATCAAGTTGGTTTAAGTGCAAGACATGTCCTGACTCAGGCTATTCAGGCAACGCGAGAACGTGAAATAGAACTAGAGGACAAACTGTGTTCGCTTCTGGTTGCTTGATTTGAGCTTTCTTCCTTGGAGAGTAAGCACCAGGGGCAGGGAGCAAGGGAGAAAAGAGTTAATCCACGTTAACTCACTCTCCCCCGCTCCCCACTCCCAAGCAAAGCGGGCTCCTCTGCTTCTTCTCCCCCAATTCATCCCACTGTTCTGCAACGCTGGATTATGTCTTGTGTACTACAAATTGCACAAACTTAAAAAATATGATGTGTCTCAGAGGATTTCTCAGAATCTCTGAGATATATTTCATTTTGGTTTTAAATTTCTAATCAATAGAATGAGCGAATGCTTATTAAGAAAAACTATAATTGACCTCAGTCTTAAGATAGATTTATAAAATTCAATAGATTGCTTGTTTCAACACATTTATCGATCCGCAAATGCCGCAGGTAGTTTTAGTTCACCCGCTTATTCCCCCAAACACTGGTAATATTGCTCGCACCTGTGCTGCAACAGGCACTGAATTGCATTTGGTAGGACCGTTGGGTTTTGAAATTAGCGATCGCTACCTCAAAAGAGCCGGCTTAGATTACTGGCCTTATGTTAAGCTGCACTATCACGAATCTCTGGAAGCCTTTAAATCTATACATCAGGCACGTGGCGGAAGATGGCTAGGTTTTAGTGTCAGGGGCAGTTGCAAGTACATAGATTTTCAGTTTCAACCTGATGACTGGTTGTTATTTGGTTCTGAAACAACTGGTTTGCCAGCTGAGGTTATATCAGCTTGTGATGCGACCCTCTACATTCCCATGAACGAACCAAATGTTCGCAGCTTAAATCTTTCTGTGAGTGTAGCAGTGGGTCTGTTTGAAGCTTGCCGTCAGGTTGGATATTTATAGTTATTTGGGGACATAGGGGTACCAGGCACTGCATCCATAAGGTTGTGGAGATATTTATTTTTCTCTACACCCTAACCTTTTTTTCGTATATCTACTCAGGGATTCAAGAAAAATGGTAACTTGGGAATTGCTGTTATTCAGAAAAATTCTTTACTAGTTCTCCTATGAATAGTGACACATATTATACAATAATCCATGATATCCTCAGCTAAGATATAGCAAAAACTACTGAAGAAGAGAAATATGATTGTATAAGAAATTTATATAGATATTCTGAAAGACAGTCAGACTTGAATGATAGGTTTTCATAAATTGAAATTTTCTCTAAAGCAGGGAACAAAAACCTTATGAACCAGTCAAATGAGACGTTTAAGTGAGATATGACCTAGGTGTAAATTTAATCTCGTCTAGAGAAAACTGCGAGTTAATACGGTTGTCATTTTGGGAATAATCAACGTAAAGTCTCGTGTGAGGAAGACGGATGGGGTAGAAAAACTTTGAAGATGTATATAGCAGGGTGTAGTGCTGCTATCCCAGGAGTCTTAGCATATGATTGCTGAAAGCCACAGAAGACTTGAGAGAGATCAAGACTGTTGGTCGAGGCTCATCAAGCAATAAAGACGTGTTGGGTAAAGAAAAAAACTTATATGGTCTAAGCATTAAGGTCAAAGATGTGAACAGGGTCAGTCAACACATAAATTTAATTTTTAATTGACGGTGTGAACTTGTCTAAAACAGAGAAGCAGGTTAATCTTGCCTAAGTATCTCTGGTGAGTGTGATCTTGATCTATTGTTTGTAGTGATCTAAATCATTGACTAGTATCCAACTGGAAAATTGAGGTCAGTTAAGCGCTAGTGATCATAGGAGGTCGTCTTTGAAACGAGCATTGAAGAAGAGAGTGCAAACCGAGTTGGAAAATCCCCCAAGCGATGATGCTCCGGTGGAACAGACAGACGCAGTTCACATAAGAGTCAACCAGCGTCGGATGCCAACAACAGCCGCGATGATTGGCTTGGCAATATCAATGGGAGCCACGAGTCTTATGGTGACTCGACAAAGCGATCAAGCTGTGGCAGCAGAAGCGTTAGGCAACCAAAATACAGTCTCAACGACTCCTGCAACGGACGCTGAGGTGAAATTTACTCCTACGAAAAAACTGGAGTCGCAAGCTGTTTCATCGGTAAGCGTTCCTGAAAGACCTGCCATATTGGAGCCGACAGCAATTTCACAGGTACCTGAGCTCGAAGCCAAATGGCAAGTGGCAGCAAGCAGAAATCGCCTGCAAGCTTCTGTACCAGTAGTATTTACAAACTCTCCCAAAGCAGCGCAGGAACAGGACATTGCCTGGGAAAAAACCAATCGGCAGCAGTCCAAAAAGCTGCAAGTACCAACACTCTCTAACACTGATGGTGTTGCTGGTGTGCAAACTGTCTCCTCTGTCTCTGCTCAACCACAAACAGCAGATGTAGAGAACGCAGTAGAACCAGAAGTCAATGCTCAACTAAAAGCACAGCAGGAGTTTGCGCTCAACAGATTACAAGAGAAATCAAACCGTTTAAGAAAGAGCCTAGCTCATTGGCGCTCCCAAGAAACCAATGATCTATCACAGGAAGTCGCGACGAGATTCGCACAGCCAACGACTGTGGCACAGAACATACCACAGGTCAGCGCGAGTATCGCTGCTATTGATCAGCCACAGATGACTAGCGATGCCAGCAGAGCAAAGCTCGTGTCGAGGTTAAAGCAAAAGGTAGAGCCACAAGCCTCACCAACTCCCATGCTGACACCTGCACCAACTTCAGCGGCGGTGGTAGCGCCAACAGTCGCACAAGCAGCAGCAACATACGACGTAAAGCCTGGAGATACATTAGCGGCGATCGCCAGCAATTACGGGACTTCAGTCTCGGAACTTGTCAAGGCGAATAATCTCAGCAATCCCAACAAACTGCAAATCAGCCAAAAACTGTCCATTCCCGTGGCTGAAAACCGCAGTACTGCTACCCAGACACCTGTTGCAATAACATCAAGTGCTGTTGTCTCTGGTGGTTCTACTCAGATCAGCGATACCAGTGCAAACTCAGTTATTTCAAATAACAACAGTGTTACTATCCCCACACCAGTTGGTGAGAGCCAGATTCAGTCTTACATTGAATCAACTCTTAATAACTCAGCGGAAAATACAAACATAAATTCCCCAACAATTCCTACTGCTGTCGTACCTTATGGCGCTAATGGTGTTGGTGGTGATGCCCCAGTGCCAAAAATTTTTACAGAAGTTCAATTAGCACAAAGATCAACTGCTACAACAGCAAAACAGGTAAAGAATAATCAACGTCTGCGCAGCTTGCAAGCAGAAATCGAGAAATTGCGGGAGAAATACCGCTCTCAACAGGCTGGGAATACAGTTGTGCCAGAGGGATACCAAACTAATGACACCCCAGTCGCTGTTCCTGTTTCCAATCAAAACGATAGTGCAGTGCCAATTTCTGTCCCTAGACCAAATGGTACAGCAGTGCAAATTCCCACTACCGGAACAAACACAACTGCAATACCCATACCCGTTCCCAGACCAATGACACCTAACTACGGTGTCAAACCGGATAAGCCGACATACCGTGCTAATCGAAGACCTGCAAACGAACCGATTAATCCGGAACTGCTACCAAATCAGGCGGCAGTAGTGCCCTCCATGGGTGGCGATGCCTCTCAATCTCTTGGAGCTCTACGGGGAACAACTGTTTCTCCACAGTTACCACCTCTAGCAGCAGTCGATAGATACTTACCCAAACCAATTGACGAGAACACACCTCCCCCATCCTCCTCGTCCACAGCTTATATTTGGCCTGCCAAGGGTACCCTCACCTCGGGTTATGGCTGGCGTTGGGGAAGAATGCACAAGGGAATTGACATTGCCAACTCTACTGGTACACCGATTTACGCATCAGCTGATGGTGTCGTAGAAACAGCAGGCTGGAGTAAGGGTGGCTACGGCAACCTTGTAGATATCCGCCATCCCGATGGCAGCATGACTCGCTATGGTCACAATAGCAAGATTTTGGTGCAGCCTGGTCAACAGGTACATCAAGGTCAAATCATTGCTGCAATGGGTAGCACTGGCTTTAGCACTGGTCCACACAGCCACTTTGAAATTCATCCATCTGGCAAAGGCGCAGTCAATCCAGTAGCGTTTCTCCCAGGACGTGTATAGTCAGTAGCAATCGGCGCCCTCATGATTGCTTCTTCTGTAGAGGGAGCTTGTCTCCCTCACTTGCTTTTTCTTCTGGGTGTCGCTGGAGAGACACAGATGCCAAACAGTTTTTGAGGGTTGATCCTTGAGTTTTGACTTCAAAATTTTTGTATGCTATATTAAGAAAACAAAAAAAAGTATGGCTCAGTAGCTCAGTAGGTTAGAGCACGGGACTCATAAGCCTGGGGTCGTTGGTTCGAATCCGACCTGAGCCATTTAAAAAATCTAATAACTGCAAAGGTTTCAACCGATAGTCAAAGTTAGAGAGTTATCGGCTTTTGCCTGTGAAAATTGGACTTTGACTATGAAATGACTCTTCCAAGGAAACTCATAGTCAGCGATGGAATCATACCAACGCTTCGCTGCAAACAATTACAGGAATTGGCTGAGATAGTGTAGGTAAATTATTATCTTGCCACTCATACATACTATGTTGACGATAAATCTGTCTAAGTTGATTAAATAATTCCTGACCAGTAAAACCATCACGCCGTAATTTATTTAACTCTCGATTAATTGCTTGGTTCACTGAAGCACGATACGCTTTTTCTAAAATATTGATCTGACCTTTGATTTCCTCATCTGTGGTTGACTTAAAAAATATCCTCAGTTCCCGTAGAATATACTTTTGTCCCTGAGTCAAGCGCTGGTTAAACTCCCTTTCTGCTTGTCGATGTTTCACTTCCTCCGCAAATTGACGCTTGACGTGCATTACAGCAGAATTATGGTCTTTGGAGAGTGTTAAAGTGGGGGTGGTATCGTCAGCTTTAATTGCACCGAGAATACGGGGGGTGTCTCTGGAGATTATATTCCCCTTGTCATCTAATAAAAATAATTGCTGGTAGCCTTTAATATCAGGTCGATTAGGGTCGGAAGCTTCGCAGAAAATATATGTCCCCTTTTGCATGGAAAATTTAGCAGTGCGAATACCATGCGGTAAATTGGCGATGCGTTCAAACTCGCCTGGGTCTTCTTTTTGTAATTTTCTGAGGATTTCTTCTGCCTCATTTAAATCTAAGAAATTATCTTCATCCTCAATATCAAATAGACTTAACTGTTTACCATTTTGTTCGTAAATGGCATACATTGCTTCTTCGTTAAGTTGTTCTGTTGTATCAAGAATGGCAGCATCTTCACCAATAGTATCATGAATTTCTTGTATTCTGTTTTTAAGTTTTTGTTTCAAACCTAAATTGCGCTCAATACCTAGTTCCGGTAAAAAGTTATATCCATAAATGACATCTTTATCACTGCCAATACGGTCAATACGACCAAAACGTTGAATTAGCTTGACTGGGTTCCAATGCAAATCATAATTAATGATTAAATCACCGTCTTGCAGGTTTAAACCTTCTGCTAATACGTCAGTAGCAATCAAGGTATTAAGTTCTGATTCTCCGGGTTTAAATTTATATTCTTTGTTGGCATTAGGTGCAAATCTTCCTATTATTCGTGCTTTATCTTTGCTGTTACCACTATAAATTACATCAACATCATCATGCTTACCGTCTAGGTTTAAATTCTGGTATAAATACTTTGCTGTATCAGCGTATTGCGTAAAGATAAGCCGTTTTTTATTCTTTAAATCTGTCTTAGATAACCACTTGATAAGAGTCTGCAATTTGGCATCTTTATCAGGAGTAATTGGTTCAACTAATGCCAAAATCTTTTTTAGCAGTTTAATATCATGTTCAATATACTGTTGTAACCTTTTTGCATCAAAATCAATTAGGTCATATTTCTTAGATATCTTTTGCAATTCATCCATCAAGTCTTGTTCTTCTGCTTGATTATAGTCTTCTGATAGCAGAGTTTGTGCTTCTTCTCCAGCAGGGACAAATCCTTGAGAGAGTGCTTTTAAAAATCTTTCATGCACTATCAATAATTTGTTGATAGTTTTTTCAAAAGCGTAAACACTCGACTCAAAACGCTTAAACAATAGCACACGCATTAAACCGCGTAAATTAGCACCAGCGCGTTGCAAAGTGTTATAAGGTTCTTGCTTTTGTTTGTCTTTTAAAACATAATTCCATAATCCATACCGCGCATAACTAAGTTCGTTTGTCGGTGGTTTAACCAGTTGACGCTTGCGAGATTTACCCATGTATTGACGTAAATCCTGATACAATCCTTGGTATGTGTCCTCAATACTGTACTCAATTGTTTCTAGTTCTCGTTTGGGAAAAAACCGATGTTTACCACCAACAATGACGTAAGCGCGTCGGTTTCCTTCTAAATACTCTCTAAAGTTAGCTGGATCAACTTGTTGATGAGTTTTTGAGTCAAAACCGTAAAAACGTAAGATGTGGTTACGGGTACGGCGGATGAGGATATGAGAGAGTAATTCTGGTAATTTTTTCTCACCCTTTTCTACTAATTGAAAATATTCTTTTAAATTAGGTGGATCTATTGGTAAATCAGTTTTATCATCTTGATGGAATAATTTTAGTTGATGATAAATATCCCAAGCAGTTTTATTACGGGGAGTAGCTGTTAAAAAACAACAACGTTTACCAGCGCCTAAAAAGGCTTCTACGACTTTATATCTTTGAGTGCTATTATTGCGTAAGTTATGGCTTTCATCTATAAGTACAAAATCTCTATCTTTAAATCTAAAATCATTTAATAATGTTTTCACATCTCCATCGTCATCTTCTTTCAACATTCCCATTGAAAGAACGCGAGCATTTAGCTGGTAAACTTCATCATATCTATCCCACATTTCTTTTAGTGGTGCAGGGCAAATAATTAAAGGACGCGCGCGTTCTACTTGTTCAAATCTTTTCACAATTGCAGCACCAATAAAACTCTTACCAAGCCCTACGACATCACTGACAAAAGCACCACCATAATCTCTGATATTTTGTACGGCATTATTAACAGCTACTTTTTGAAAATCTGCTAATTGTTTATTAATTTCGTCTTCTATAATTAAATCTTTTGGTGCAGTATCTTCTAACCTATCTTTGACTAAACTATAGAGAGTTTTCATGTAAACATCATAAGGACGGACTGTAGAACCTGCCCAAGATTGTTTCATTTCTCTCATTAACGCTTCATTAAAATCTTCTGCTTCGTTCCATAATTTATTAAACCAATGAGTTAATTCAGTATGGTTATCGTTTCCGTGGATGGTTACATTCAGTTCAGTATTGTGTGTAATACCAGAAAGGGTAAGATTGGATGAACCAACTATCGCAATACCTTTTTCTTGACGCTCTAAAGCTCTACCTTTATTATCATAAACAGTACCGTAATCAAAAATATAGGCTTTAGCGTGTAAAGTTCCTTTGGTGTAAACGCGGACGTGAAGCCGTTTTTCTTCTATCATTTGCACTAGGTTTTTAACCAGCGTCTCGGCTTCATCTGTCTGATCCATTAATTCAATACTAGAACGAATATTGGCTGCTGTTTCATTAGCCATTCGTTTTTCTTCACTACGCTTAGGATATTGTTGTGATTCGATTTTATCTTCAATTAATTCTAATCTTCGGTATCCTTGGGCGATTTGTTCAATAGTTTCGCGGTTGCTAGTATTGCCAATTAGCAAGCGTAATTCTTTAATATTGGTTAGGCGTTCTGCAATGGCGGTGAAGCCGGAAAGGAAGAAATAACCTACCGCAAAATGTGCCGCTTCTGATGAATCGAGAATGCGTTTAATTTGGTCTACTAACTTTTGATTGCGATTATCTATAATATCGTGGGTAGGCATTGTTCAAGATGCTAATATTTCACTAAGGATAACAACAGGTAAACCAGGAACATTACGAAAGCCTTTATCATTGGTAATAAATTGGTTACAACTAATAGATAAAGCTGTTGCAGCATGAATAGCATCGGGTGTTTTGAGGTTACTTGTAGCCCGAAGATTAGCAGCTTGTCGCAGTATTGATTGACTTATAGAAATTAGTCGCATTTCAGATGAAATCAAAAGCTGTTCATAAGCGTTAATTAAAATTGAGTTAGAATTTCGCAGAGGTAGAACCAAAGTTTCCATCAAAATTAATTCACTGCTAACAATTTCAATTTCTCCTGCTTGTAGTTTTAACCATAGAGGTGCAAGTAGTGGAACATACTCAGGAAACTTCTCAACGCTATAGATAACAGTTGATGTATCTACATATACCAAGCTAGAAGCGGGAATATTTAGCGTTCCCATGATTCCCGTTCCTCTTTCAGATACTTGTCTACTTCTTCAGTAGTTTTGAAAAGCTGTCTCCCTGGTAACTCGTTAAGAATATCTACTGCTGAACGGCGTTTTGGTTCAGCTTTTTCTGGTAAAATCACAAATACATCAACACTATCGCCTATTTCAGCTTGGGGGATTTCAATTTCTATTTTGTTTCCCGGTAAAACTTTGGTTGTGATACGTAAAGCTGATTGCATGGTTTTCCCTCAAAATTTATTAATACTGTAGGCGAGATTGTTCTCTTCTCTATTCTCCTACAGTCCATAAAGGGCGCCGACGCGATCGTCTATTTCTTTCTCCCATACTTCACAGTTAACGCCTTTTGCATCTAGGCATTTTTGGACTAGTTTGGATATTGCTTGGCGATCGGTAGTTGAAGTGTTGGGGATGGGGATTTTACTTACATATATCGATTGAAGAGTTAAGCGACCCCTTTGTTCTGCATCACCTAGTACAGAACAAATTCCTTTTAGGTATTCCCATACAATTTTTGAGTTCAAGATACCTAATAAATACAAATCATTTACAGGAATTGAAAATACAGTTTTTAGAGTATATGCACCTTCTGTATCAAAAGCAAAGCGCGAACTCATAGCAATTTCTGGATATACAATTTTAGGCTCTATTAAGCGATGATGATAACTTGAGCCGTATCTACCGAGGCAATACCATTTGTAACGTTTTTGGAAAACTTCTGGTCTTTTTTCTAAAAGGTCACGATACTTCGTTAAATGCTTTTTAATAGATGGATATTTCTCTATTTGAAAATCCCAAGGAGCAAATATAAGCCATTTGTCAGGTCGGTTAATATTATATTTGCGAATTGTGTCACCATGAATCAGAGGCTTAAATATGTTAGCGCAATTAGGATCAAGAGTAATTAGTTCATGTTTGACTTCAGAGTTAACGATAAAAGCTTTATCACATCCAGTTTTTAATCCATAATAAATTTGACCTTTGACATACTCGCCTAATGGAATACCTGCTGCTTCCATCGTGAGCAGACGATTAGCGGAAGTAGAATCAGTAAGTCTCCAGTTTGCTCCATTTAATGCATCTGGTGGTAAAGCTTGTCCATATTCTTCTATAATTTCCAGTATTTCTGGATATGGTGATTTTAGTGATTTAACTTGTGTGAAAGTAGTATTTTTTTTTGCTACTTTACCGTTCTGACATATGAAAATCATTGGAAAAGTTGCAGCACTTTTGAATACTGGTAACTCTCCAAAATCTGTAATACTGTGAACATGACAAGTATCAGCAATATACTTACGTAATTTTTCCCCATACTTAGCACGAAACCACTTATTGGGAGAAATAAACGCTAACATTCCGCCAACTTTCAAAAGCTGCAAAGCACGAGCATAAAAGAAACAATATAAATCAGATGTTCCATTATAAGTAGTGGGATAAACCTTTTGTAATGTCGGCTTTAAATCTTTAATTAATTCCTGTCTCACATAAGGCGGATTTGCAACCTGAATATCAAACCCTCCATCAGCAAAAACTTCTGCAAACTCTACCGCCCAATCAAAACCTTCTGGTGCTTTTATGCTTCCATTAGTTATTAGCCGAATCTGAGTTTTTAACTCGTTAATTTCTTCCTCTAATTCTCGCTTTTTACACCCTTCATGGGTTCGTATATACTCAGCTTTTTTTTGACTGTATTGGCTGATTAATTCATGCCTAATCACTCCTGTAGTTGTAGGACTAGCAGCCGTGAGACTATCTCCCACTTCAATTTTATATTTCAGGTTTGGTAATGGATTCGGCTTCTTACCTTGGTAGTCAACAGCAAGTGAAAGCCATAACCTTAACCGTGCAATATTGACTGCAAATACATCTTTATCAATTCCGTAAATATTATTTTCAATAATTTCTAACTTTCGTTGATAAACACTATTAGAATCTAACCCTTTCTTTGCAAATAAACATTGACGTAAATCTAATAACTCGTGGAGCATACCTAATAAATAAGCTCCACTTCCAGCAGCCAAATCGCAGCACCTAACTCTACGTAATGCTGCTAATATTGCTTCTGAATTCACCAGACTATCTGGATTATGTTCATCAACAAATTGTGCTACTGCATCATGTGACTCGGTTGCAACTTGAGTTTTTAAATATCCCTTTAGCGCCTCACGACACATAAAAGAAACAATCGGCTTGGGAGTATAGTAACTTCCAGATTCATGTCTTCCTGTGACTAATTCCTCGAATACTTTGCCCAAAATTTCTGGATCTACTGCTACCTCTACATCCAACGGTGTGCTTTCTGTAACCGTGAAAGCGAAACGTTGAAATAGGTCATGAAGAATACTATCTATACAATCATCTGGAATAAGAATTTTAGGATTTTGATCATCTTCGCCCTGTTCAAAAAGACCGCCATTTAGGTAAGGAACAGTACCAATTAATTCTTTGAGAAAACCACCATTATTAATTCCTACAATGTCCTGTTATTGAGGATTATTTAGTCCTGCAAAGAATAGATGAGAAAGCCTATCTCTATAAAAGTTTTTGTTGGATATGCCATTGTCATCCTGGTAAGCTTTCCACAAAGCTGATAGATAATCAGTTCTTTGTTGGAACTTCAGCCATCCTTTTTTCTGGATAAAAGTGACGAACATCAAACGGTTAAACAGCTTTTGAGTAAATAACCGCTTACTTTCATCACCTTCAATCCCTTGAATGAGTCCTTCAACTTTTTCAAAAGTCTTACGATACTCTCTGAAAAATTCTTGAGTGACAGCTTCAACGTCAAATGCTTCGTCGTGGCGTGTTTGAATATCTAAGGGAGATGCATTTGGGCTTATTTGCTCCAAATCCAACAGACTTATCCTTTCTGTCGCTGTGCGTAATTGCTCCCCTTCTCCAATGGTAATACGGCGAAATAACTTTCTTTTTTGGGGCGAGTTATCATACTTAACATTAAGAAAGTGCCACCGTGATTGTGATTTATTGGAAAAGACGAATAAAGCATATGGGTGGTCTTTTAAAAGATGATTGACAACACTTCTTTCCCCTTGCCTCGATAATTCTTCTGATTTCAAACGAGTATAAATAACATGGAAAGCATTATTAGCTCCACCTGAAGCCAATAATAAAGGATCGCCTTCAACTTCATAAGCAACTGCATCAGTCAATTTACGACGAGATAGCGATTGATTGACTCGTTGGTAATTCAAGTGGCTCCAAAATAATCTTTTTAGTGCGTCAATATTTTTCAAATTTTGGAGTGAATTGAAAATTGACTGTTGTAGTTCTAATGCGACAACCATATTTGTAAACTCTGTGCCATTAGTGGATTTCCTCAAAAAAGCGCAGTAAAATCTGACCACAATGTTTCAACATTGCAGTAACTATGAATAATTGAAAACATGATAATCCGGCAGCAATCAGATAAAAATCTACTGCGCCTATGCTGTCAAAAATTTCAGCAAAATTTATCGCCTAAGTTAATAAAGTTGGCGAATTTTGTTTATTTATGGTCAATCTCTAGCCTAAATATGAAAACAACAGTAGCAATACACTGCTAACTTATTAATAGGGATTTTTTTGACATCAAAACAATGCATATTTCCCACAGGAAAATGCAGTAGGAATATTACAGACATAATAGAAAAATGTCGTAACTCCTATAGTATTAAATAGCAATCTGCACCGTAGATGTGATTCTGAAGCCCTGACTAGCGTTGCCTGTAAACTGAGATACAACTTTGCCTGTTTTTTCAGTATAATTTACAGACTTACGATATTCTGAGTCATCATAATAACTAAATAAAAATTTTAAAAATGGTTACCATATAAAACAGCAACACATTGATAGTACCTGATTTTAATTGAATTGATGCTAATTACTTAGTATTTATATATACATATAAAACTACTAGTCTTCATCTCAAATTTAATTTACCCCTATGACTATATGTTTCAGAAAATCCATTGGGATTTAAAAGTAACAAGTATTTAGTTTCCGTGAAAATTTAGGAAGCCCCAAATATATATTTTGGTGCAAGAATTCATAACTGCGATCGCTGAAAAAACAAAATACTCAGTAGGTTAGAGCACGGGACTCATAAGCCTGGTGTCGTTGGTGCGAATGTGACTTGAGCCATTATTGTTGATTATGAGTACTGAATATAAGATACTCAGCACTCGCAGACAAAAGTCTAGCTATTTTTGATGTGTCGGATCACCTCGGCAACAGACAACGCTTGAGCAATGGCTCCTCTGGGTAGGTGCGGCTCATCACCATCAAAAATTTCTGAAATAGAGCCAATACAAGCATCAGAGAGAAAGTGCTCTAGCAGTGGTTGCCAATCAAAAGGTAATGATTTGTCAGGATAAAAACGCTCCCAAGCGCGGATGAAAGGACCAATCAGCCAACTCCAGACTGTGCCTTGGTGGTAGGCGCGATCGCGTTTTTCGGGGGAACCCGTGTATTTGCCAATATACTCAGGATCTGTTGGAGCAAGACTGCGAAGACCAAAGGGAGTGAGCAAGCAAGAACGAGCTAAGTCGAGAACCTTTTGCCCTTGCTGTTGAGTGAATGCACAATGTGAGAGCGAAAGTGCCAAAACTGCATTTGGGCGAATTTGAGAATTTCGACGATCGTCTGGCTCAATGGTGTCGTACAAGTAGTTCAGTTGAGGGTTCCAATACTGTTGCATAGAGGCTTTCACTTGTTGTGCAAGTTGGGCGTAACGCAGCGCTTGCTTAGCAAGACGAGATGGATCAGCAACAACTTCTTGTTCACTCAAGATTTCTGCCCATCGACTTGCCCAACATAGAGCTGAATACCACAAAGCGTTAATTTCCACTGGCTTACCACGACGGGGAGTGACAGCGTGCCCCTCAACGACAGCATCCATCCAAGTAAGAGCGACACCAGGAGCATACCAACTCACCAGTCCATCGGTAGCATCAACCTGCACGTTGTAGCGTGTCCCACCAATAAAAGCTTTGTAGATCTGCTGCACGACAGGATATTGCTCTGCCAAAAACTGCCAGTCTTGGGTGGCTTCCAAGTAAAGCCCTAAAGTTTCAATCCACCATAGTGCCGCATCAATACTGTTATAAAACGGTTCACCATCAATATCAGGAAATGCATTAGGAATTAATCCGTGACGACAGTAACGCCCGAGAGTTTGCAGTAGTCCTTTTGCTAAATCCAAGCGATGAGGGATAAGCGCCAACCCCGGTAAAGCAATTAAGGTATCGCGCCCCCAGTCATTAAACCAGTGATATCCAGCAATGACAGTGGGACCAGCAATAGAAGCACGATAAACAATAAATTGGTCTGCAGCTCGTAGTAGTTGTCGCCAGAGGAGGGAACAAGAGGACACAGGGAGAAATTTCTCCACGTCAAAGCGTCTGGTGCTCCCCGCGTCTTTCCCCTCCCAATTTGCCCGGCTAAAAACTTGAG
Organism: Nostocales cyanobacterium HT-58-2; assembly: GCA_002163975.1. Lineage (GTDB taxonomy): Bacteria > Cyanobacteriota > Cyanobacteriia > Cyanobacteriales > Nostocaceae > HT-58-2. The sequence continues at coordinate 3,958,171 of CP019636.1, forward strand.
ACAATCGCTCTTGTTCTGCTTCTACAACTTCTGCAAAGGTTTCTGAAGTCAAGGGTGTGTGCAGTTCACCAGGAAAACCCGCCCGCGCTTCCAAAGTCACTGTATCTCCCGGATTCAGCGTGACTGTTAAGTAACCAGGGCTGAATAGATCTTCGCGATCGCCCAACCCCCGCAGAGTTTCCTCACTTAGCCCATAATTCCAATACCAAACCGCATTTGGTTGATAGTCTCCTTTCGTCCACCGCAAGTGCCAAGGCGTTCCAAAGTCATTGGAAATGATTGCTTGCAGGCAGACGTGTCGTTGTCCCAGCATTTGCGAGAATTGCAATTCTGGAATTGCCTTTTGTTGAGAGTGAAAGTCGCGATCGCCTGTGAGTAATCGCAGCCTCAAGGTAGCTGTGTTTATCCCTTCATAGCGATACTGAATTAAAATGCGATGGCAAAACTCAGATGGATAAGATAAAGAGGATGACGAAGATAAAGAATTCTCTTCTCCTACTCGCTGTTCCCTTCTGTGCTTCTCTACTTCCCCCACTCCCTCCACCAACCCATACGGCATGACCAGAAGCCTAGTCAACTGCCACTCATTTTCACCCCAAATCCATCTTGGAACTGGCTGTATATCAAAAGAACGCAGCAGCCGATAACCTTTTGGTTCTATCTGACCACTTCCCCAGAAATTGGTTCCCAATGCTACAACTTGATCTGGTAGTTCTAGACTAGCTTCTAAGTGCGAAAGCAGCAGAGTCCGCTCAGAAGGTGGACTAGTAGCGGCAAATAGCCAGCCGTGATAGGTGCGAGTGCGAACATCAGACACTGTTCCACTGGCAAAACTACCTAAGCCATTGGTCAGTAACCATTCTTTTGTATCTAAATCAACCATTTGCTACTCAAAATCGTTATGACTATGATATAGTCGTAACAGATCGTAATTAAACTGTGAATCCAGTCCTGAAAGCGGTGAGACCAGTCACTGGCAAACCCGAACGCGAGTGCGTCTCCGCCAGGAGAAGGGATTTTCTGCCGTAGGAAACTGGCGCTCGCACAGCTTATCCAAAGGATTCACCCAAAGGGTGATGACGAGAACGGGTGAGATTTACCTGGCCCGAACTCTGATGATACTAGACGGATATAAGTTGAAGGAGAATTAGGTCAATGCCTCTCACTTACTCAGCAGAAGGATGCCTCCGTGTAGGTCAACAGGCTCCTGACTTTACAGCAACGGCTGTGGTAGACCAGGAATTTAAAACCATTAAACTTTCCGACTATCGCGGCAAGTACGTCGTACTGTTTTTCTATCCCCTTGACTTTACCTTTGTTTGTCCCACTGAAATCACAGCCTTTAGCGATCGCTACGAAGAATTCAAAAATATTAACACTGAAATCCTCGGTGTTTCCGTTGATAGTGAGTTTTCTCACTTGGCATGGATTCAAACAGATCGCAAGTCTGGTGGTGTTGGTGATCTCAACTACCCCCTAGTTTCCGACATCAAGAAAGAGATTAGCGCAGCTTACAACGTGCTTGATCCAGCCGCTGGCGTTGCTTTGCGCGGTCTGTTCATTATTGACAAAGAAGGTGTCATACAGCACGCAACCATTAACAACCTGGCGTTTGGTCGCAACGTTGATGAGACCCTGCGGACTTTGCAAGCCATCCAGCACGTCCAGTCCCACCCGGACGAAGTGTGCCCTGCAGGTTGGCAACCAGGCGACAAGACAATGGTTCCCGATCCAGTGAAGTCCAAAGTTTACTTCGCTGCTGTTTAGGTTTCAAAGGTAATAACTTTGTAGTAGCGCTGAGAGCGTTACCATACAGCAAGTCAAGCTTAACCACAGATAAACACAGATAAATCAAATTCACAATTGATAATTCGTGATTTATTTTATAACAAATTACGAGTGAGAAATTGTCAACTATTTGGTTAGATTTCGTGTCCATCTGTGGTTTTTTACTTGAAAATTTTAATAATAATAGGAATAAAAAGATGGTAACTTTAAGTGCTTCTAGCAGCTTATTTAATGAAAGATTTTTCCGTAATTTTTTACCAATTCCAGCATCAAATACGTTGAAATTGGGAAACCCAACGCCAGATTTTCAACTGCCAGATATTACTAACGGAACTTTAGTAAAATTATCTGATTATCGAGGCAAGCAACCCGTGTTACTTGCCTTGACTCGTATTTTTACAGAAAAGCATTATTGTCCCTTTTGCTATCCCCACATCAAATCCTTAAATGAAAACTACGAGCAATTTCAAAATCGGGGCATACAAGTCTTGATGATTACGAGTACCGATGAACGGCAGAGTCAAATAGTTGTGCAAGATTTGAGCTTAAAAATGCCATTATTGAGTGACCCAACCTGCCGGATATTTCGTGCCTATGAAGTCGGGCAAGCATTAGGAGCACCTTTACCAGCACAATTTGTGTTAGATAAGGAGGGGAAACTTCGCTACAAGCATTTATTTTCCTTCCTTGACCATAATGCAAGTGTGGAGACATTATTAGCACAATATAATTAGGCGTAGAGTGGGCAATGCTGCCCACCTGATAAAACCTATGTCAGAGATTTTTGTATGCTCAAGCTTTACCATAACCCCCTTTCGGTGAACTCTCGCCGTGTGTGGATTGCACTATTGGAGAAAAAACTTGAGTTTCAACTGGTGGAAATCAGACTGGATGGTGACCAGTTACAACCAGAATTTCTTAAAATGAACCCTTTCCACCACATTCCAGTTTTGGAGGATGATGGCTTTAGCGTATTGGAATCTTTGGCAATTCTCGATTACCTGGAGGCAAAATTCCCCATTCCTGCGCTGCTTCCCACGGATGCAAAAACTATAGCAACTATGCGTATGGTGGAAATGGTAACAGTGAACGAACTATTGCCTGCAATGAATCCGTTAATTAGTCGGATGATGGGTTTTCCTGGTGGGAATGACCCACAAAAGCTGGAACAGGCAAAAGAGAAATCAGCTATAGTGCTGAGATTCTTTGAAAAGCTGCTTGCTGATCACTCATATTTTGGTGGTGAACAATTAACTCTAGCTGATATCGTTGCTGGAACTGCGGTACCCTGGTTTCCCATACTAGGCTTTCCTCTCATTGACTATCCAAAATTAAGTGCTTGGGCTGAACGCTTAATGCAACGTCCCGCTTGGCAAACGACTCAACCGACTCCAGAGGCAATTGAAGCTTTTAAATCTCGTATGGAAGCTTTAGTGAAACAGTATGAAGCCAATCAAAACTAATAAATTTAACTAATCGCCGTAAGTCCCGCGCTATAATCTTTGATTTAGCGTCGGGATATAAGGCGGGAGATGACGAAACACCCCTAAACGGCAATAACCGTAGGTTATTCAGTGCGAGGGGTGGTTGAGGAATCTCCAATCTCTGCGGACGGTAATCGGTCGATGTAGTCTTCAATGATTTGAGTAATCGTTTTTTCTTTATTTGCGGCATACGCTCGTATTTTATTCAGCCTGCGTTCACTAATTCTGATATGCAATCCCTTAGATTTCATAATACATATGTCTACACAACGTCTAAACGTATGGTATCATGATTATATCAGCTAACCACTGACCAGATTGACACAAACGTACTAGCTTGACTAGGTGAACAGTGCCAACTCTGGGGACGGTTCTGAACCATGACAATTGATATGGGGTTGCAACCAGAAATATAGATTTTATCTGTTAGGTTGGTTGCGTAAAATCAATTACCTTTGGTTGTACAAAGCTTACGCTTCATGTACAAAGACTCCGTGGGGCGTCAGGAGTCTCTAAACTGCCTGTGGAGGTATCGGAACGTGGATATTGCTGTATGGAGTAATCCTTGGGGTATCTGGAGTAACGACCAATGAAGCAGGAAATTTCTTCGGGGCGACTTGGAGAAGCCCGCACTGTACCGCTTGCGGTCAGTGTCGGGAGAACGTCACAAACCAATAAGTAACACTGTAGAGACGCACTATAGCGCGTCTCTACACCTGACAAACCCCTATATAAAAATAATTAAAGTTTAATAAGCTGCAAATGCGAGCGGGGATTAAATGTACGCACAGCGCGGATTTTTTCATAGTATTCGCGCTCCTGCTGGCTGAGGTCTTTTGGTGGTACAATTGCGACCTTCACCAGTTGATCACCACGTCCACCTCGAGGTTGGGGCCATCCTTTGCCACGTAGGCGTAGAGTTTGACCAGAACGTACTCCCACAGGAAGCTTAACAGTAACTGCGCCATCGGGTGTGGGGACTTCAACAGAAGCTCCCAAGACGGCTTCGTCTGGCGTAATTGGGATTTCACACACCAAGTTATCACCTTCAAACTGGAAGAAGGAGTGGGGTTGAAGTTCAACTTTTAAATATAAATCACCACGTTGTTGGGTCAAAGGGCTGACTGGTCCTTTACCCCGTACGCGTAAACGACTGCCAGATTTAGCACCTGCGGGTATGCGGACATCAATGACTTCATTACCTAGATTCAGGTGCTTTTGTACACCATGAAATGCTTCGGAAAAAGTTAAGGCGATCGCACCTTCACTATCTTGAGTCGCGCCAGCAGTCCCGGCATCTTGAAACCCAAAATCACCAAAGCCGCCAAAACCACTAGGTCCACCTCCTGTGGAAGTGCGGTAATAAGTTTGCCTTCCACCGCGTGTGTTCCCACCACCAAAGCGTCCTAATAACTCGTTAATAAATTCATCAAAAGTCCCATACTGGCTGAAGTCAAAACCGCCCATATCAACGCCAACACCAGATGGGAAGCCTTCAGCCGCTTGTTTCCAATATTGACCAAATTGATCATACTTTTTGCGTTTGTCTGCGTCTGACAAAACTTCATATGCTTCGTTGACTTCTTTGAAGCGTGCCTCAGCTTGCTTGTTGCCTGGGTTAACATCAGGGTGAAACTTCCGGGCTAATTTGCGAAAGGCTTGTTTAATTTCTTCTGGACTGGCAGTCTTATTGACTCCCAAAACTGCGTAATAATCCTTAAAGTCGGTTGCAGCCATCTACCAGCCTCCTCTAGAAATTCCCGTTAAATTTTTTTGTAAAATTAAAGTCAAGATAGTGCCCCGAATATCATTCCGGTATATAGGCTCTGCTAATAAATTAACAAATATTAAGTGAATTCAAGTGCGGTTCTTGCTCACTGCATGAGCGCAATTCCCGTACTCGTGAGCTTCCGGAGAATAGTAAATCAAATGATCTAGCCCTTCCTCCAGACTTGGTGGAGCATCGCGAAGTTGACGATACATACGGAATATGACATCTTCTGGCACTTTCCGTTCCCGTTTTTTGTTGCGTGCTAGACACAGCCATATTGGGGTTCTTACCCATACGCCAGTAATGTGAGTGAAGCCGAATTCGCGGGCTAGGGCAATGACTTCACGGCGATGGCGTCGCTGGGCGTTGGTTGCATCGTAAATTGCCGTACGATCAGCCGCTACCGCTTGCTGAAGTTGCCCTTGAATTTCCCGCCAAATCAGTAGCCAAGACCCCTGAAGGGCTTCATTACCAAACAGTTGCCCTCGGATGGCATCAGTAGAAATGAGTTGCCCCGATGGACATTCTGCTAGCAGTTGCTTTGCCAAAGTAGACTTACCACTTCCAGGAAGACCTATGAGCAACAACAATTTTGTCATTTGTCAGTGATTGGTTATTAGTAGTTCTTATAACTAGTCATAACCAATCACTCACTCAGAACCAATGACTAAATAATCGTTCCATCGGGAATGACGGCATTTTTTAGCACGACAACGATACCACTTTTAATGTAGAAGCCTTGATTTTCGCGTTCAGCTTCTTCAACGTTGTCTTTATTGACAATTTGCACATCACAGCCAATTCGGGCATTTTTGTCGATGATGGCACGACGAATTGTCGTGTTAGCACCAATGCCTAAGGCAACTTCCTTGGGTGTACAGTCTGATTTGCGTTCAGCAAATGGTTGATAGAAATCTGCCCCCATCAGTAGGGAATCTTGGATGACGCAGCCAGCTTCAATGCGCGATCGCACTCCCAACACAGAACGTTCAATCCGGCAGCTTTTGAGAATGCAACCTTCACCAATCATTGATTCTGTGATTTGGGAATCTAGGATTTTACTGGGAGGTAAGTAACGAGCGCGGGTATAAATTGGCGCTTGTTCATCATAGAAGCTAAAGGGCGGATGAGGTTGCTGAGTCAGTGCCAAATTTGCATGATAGAATGCTTCGATGGTTCCAATGTCTTCCCAGTATCCATCGTATAAATAAGCTTGAACGTTGTAATCTTTTGAGGCATCAGGAATAATTTCTTTTCCAAAATCTGTTCGTTCAGAAGATTCTTTCAACAAGTTAATCAAAACATCTTTTTTAAAAACATAGATCCCCATCGAGGCGATGTAGGGCTGTTCTTGAGCCTGTTCTGGTGTCAACCCCAGCACAGTTGTATCGACGCGCATCTTAGTTAAAGCGTCACCTTTCGGTTTTTCGCTAAAATTGATAATTCTACCAGACTCATCAATTTTCACTAAGCCAAAGTCAGAGGCGCGACGCTCGTCTATAGGAAGCACTGAGAGAGTAATATCAGCCCCTGTTTCCCTATGGCGTTGTATAAACAGGCGATAGTCCATGCGGTACAGGTGGTCGCCTGAAAGGATAAGATATTCATCTGCGTCCCATTCTTCCATCAGCCACAGGTATTGACGAACTGCATCAGCTGTCCCTTGGAACCAGTTAAGGTTTTCTGGCGTTTGCTGTGCAGCTAAAACTTCTACAAAACCCTCCGTAAAGCCAGCAAAGCTATAAGTACGGGCAATGTGGCGATTCAAGGAAGCTGAGTTGAATTGAGTGAGAACGTAGATTTTGAATATTTCTGAGTTTATACAGTTACTAACAGGAATATCGATTAAACGATACTTCCCAGCCACGGGTACTGCTGGTTTAGCGCGTAACTTAGTGAGCGGATAAAGGCGGGTACCTGCACCCCCTCCAAGGATAATTGCCAAGACTCTTTTCACTAGATTTCTCCCAACTGCCTTTCAACTCTCACCTACAGTTTATGACTAGCTGAGACAGCTGATAAGGGGGGGGAGGATAGATTGTAGTATTGCTTCTGACAGATTTTCAAAGAACTAAATAATTACGTTATGTCAATAGCTTTTTATAAAACATAACGATAACTCCAAAACGTATCTTCTGGAGCAGGCAGATGTAGAGTCCATAAAAGTAAGTGTATTGGGTTACCTACGATAAAGCAGACGCATTTTTTGAGACAGCCTAATAGACTGCACCCAAGGCTGCTCCGATAACTGAGAGATTGCGTTTGGTGATAGGGTTGCTGTGAAGACATCCTTTCCAGGCGCCACATTTGGAACGCCTAAATTTTCTAACATCGCAGTTGCATCTGTAGATTCTGCATCTTCTTTAGTATGAATAAAAACATTTAAACTTGGCTCTTGTGGGTTATCAACATTATTGAGCGCTACTGCAAGGGCGGTATCTAGCTTTTGATAATTCATATAAACCTTCCAGTAAGTCAACAAGGGCAAGCAAAATAGTTGCCCTATTATCAACATATCAAATTTATTAGATTGTCATTAACTACCGTTGTACGGACTTAATACGTCCATTTCTACGTCTAACTACAGATTGAGGGCATTAATCAGTCCATAACCCCACTTATTGTCAAAGGTTCCCGCTGGTTTATCTGGTATGTAACTATTTTTACGTAGCAACTCTTTAATCGCAACGGGGTCGAGGTTAGGGTCACGCTGCAACAGCAGTGCTACTAAGCCAGTCATGAAGGGCGCTGCCATACTCGTACCAGCTAACGCCACGAACTTGGAATTAATAATCATTGAGCGATCAAAATTGGCATTGGAGGAAAGAGCGGAAATGATCATCGCTCCCGGTGCAGCGACATCCGGCTTTTGAGCATCATTGCGCAAGGGTCCTTCACTGCTGAAATCAGAAATCGTATTCAGAGGGAAGCCAAATTCTTCTTCTTTGCTGTCTATGTCAATATACTTGGCCTTCGTTGTATAAGCAGCGACTGTAATGGCACTATTAGCACAGCCAGGTGAGCCAATTTTTACTGAATCTGCTACGCTTTTACCTGTAAATAACACTGAGCCATCTAATGTCCACACATCTAGCCGCACATCTTTGGATGAAGTGTTTTTGAACCGCAACTGCCAAATACCACCGGGTACGGGCATATTAAAATTCCCCTTACCAGTACCGCGAATTTGTACCAAAACGTTCTTGTCACCATTCGCTGGATCGGGTCCTGGAGTTGCAATTTCCACCCGCGAATCTTGCAAGGTGTATTCTTTTATATAATTGCCATCAGTAATAGCTGCTTGGAAAGGAGTGACGAAACCGTTAGGACTACGCAGCGATACTTCCAATTGACCAGCACTAGAATACCATCCATTTAACAAGGCGATGCCCGTTTGATTTAAAGGGACGTTGAAGCGCATGGTATGGGTTTTACCAGCACGTATAATTGCTTGACCGTGAATGTTATCGTTACCCTCGTTGCCAGCAGCGCAGCAAACTATGCGTCCAGGACCAGTTTCAGAGTCAATAATTTTTGATAGCGAGTCGCTTCCGTCGTGAGGGTCAAAGTGTCCGCCCAAGCTCATATTAACTACAACTGGACGTTTCAATTCTCGAGCTACCCGGAAAATGTAGCGGACACCATCGGCAATATGACCTTCATCCAAGTCGCTCTTGACAATAATCAATTCTGCCTCTGGTGCTACACCACCGAATGTAGCATCGACACCAGCAGCAATACCAGCAACGTGAGTTCCGTGACCGTTTGTATCTTGAGAAAGTGTGAGGAGTGAGTCAGCTAATTCTGCCCCATATTTGCCTTCTGCCACTCCAGGACCAGATAATGTTTGGTCCCATATACGTAAAATGCGTCCTTCAAAGGCGGGATGTTTTGGGTCAATACCACTGTCGATAATACCGATAATCACTCCCTTACCAGTAAGGTCATTATTTTTCTTTGTAAACTCTGGTATGCTGACTGCGTTCTTGGCAACGTCCATCCGTAATTTTAGTTTGCGCGATGGCTTGATACGCTGAATGGCAGGTTCTTCCGATAAAGCATCTAAACTTTCTATAGGCAAAAAAGCTGTCCGGACGTGTCCTGTATTTTGATTGACTTCGATACCGTGTTGTGACAAATGACTTAAGTCTGCCTGTTCATCACAATAGATAAAAACCACACTACGGGTTGGCTTGAGATTATTTTTGGGAGGAACTATACTCATCATTCGTATCTGAGGAGTTAAAGCTTCCTGTCCTTCTCGTTGATAATCTTCAAATGCCAATAACAGTCCTGGAGATAGTTTTTCGTGTCTCATTTGACCTCAAGTAAAGTTGAATTCTGCCAGATTCTAGCAGGATAGGTCAAAGAATGTCGAAGATTGATGAAGCACTGAAAATTTTTAGAAAAATCTACAATTCACGTGTTCAAATCAAGAGCTTTTAAGTATGGGGATTCGCTGTTGCCTGTTAAGAGTTTCCTTTTAAAGATATTGGAATATTTACATATAGCCTGACTTGCTCGCTAAAGGAAAGAAGAGAAGCGGTCATTAAAAAAAAGGGAGAATTTTTAGATTTCTCTAATTCCCCCGTTTTTTCGCAATTATCAGGAAATCAATATACCTTTTGGCGCACCCTCTATTGCTTTAAAATTGCTTTTCCTCAGATACTCAACCTTACAAAGTTTTTTCTAAATCTTTATAAAATTAGCGCCAATTTAGGACTAATGTCCCAGTATCTTTCTATTGTCTGATGGCTGCTACATCTAGATTCTCCTCCAAAATGAAAACTGCAAAAGAATTATGCCTTAGATGTTGGCTTGAGAAATAACCAAGCGACAAAGAAGGTTGCAGCAGTAAATAGTTGCATAAGATCCAATGCAGACAGGTAGCCATCGGACAATGAGGCAATACTGCGATCAGTTATGCCAAATAACCACGATGAAATACCAAAGACCCAAATTCCATTCTTAAGATTTCCCACAAATTGGTTGGCCTCTGATGGTTGCTGATGATTCATAATTTTCTCCGTTGTTGAAGAATCTGATAGTTAGAGGATGCACCAGTGGCATATGTATGCTCGCTACTGGTAGGTTCTAGGCGTGACACTTCTCGCACCTAGTAGCTTTTTTTGACTTTGGAGCCAAAGCATCAAATTTATTTTCTATATTAATAAATATTTAATCTACTTGACATCACTGCCAAAAGGTACATATAGATTACCTGACATTCTTCCTTTGGACTAATATCCAAAGGTAATTTTTATCAATAGATTTTAAAAATTGAAAACAAAAAATGTTACGACTTTAACACTTTATTTAATAATTATTTACTTTTTGTTTTTCCTTTTTCTGTAAGGACTGATACTTCTACAACATTCCCCTCCCTGCTCTTCTCTGTGTGCTTGTTTGCTGCTCAAACATTCACGCGTTCAAAACTAGAAATTTAAAATTATTTTTTGAATTTTGAATTTTGGATTTTGAATTCCCCGAAAGGGGTGACTTCTGTCTTTGGATACTCACCACTCATGGGCAGAACTTTGTTAAATCAAAGAAGTTGCGTGATAGCGAGATTTAAGATGTCAGCAGTGCGAGAGTCTAAATCCCTGATGGGAATTGCAATCAACAATTCACCTAATGCATCGCAGTTGCAGAAAACGACTCCACTGCACTTGGGGCTAGTTTGTATTACATTTTCCAAAGAGGTGCGTTTCCGGACAATAACGCGCACGCGCTACTTAGCACTCCCAGAAGAGCAACGCGAAACAGCCCTAAAAGTGCTTTATCGGGAGAACTTAGAGCGCTTAGATTTGGCGTTAACTTTTTGTGTGCAGAACTCACTGCAGCTTTATCGAATGACCTCTAATTTATTCCCTATGAGTGACTTAGAGGACGAAGTCGGCGCAACTGTTTTAGAGAAGATGAGTGCAGATTTAGCCAAAATTGGGCAAAGGGCAGCACGATTGGGTATTAGAATGGTTTTGCACCCAGATCAATACGTTGTGCTGAGTTCTGATTCACCACAGGTGGTGGCATCTAGCCTCAAAATCTTAAATCGCCACGCCCGTACCCTAGACTTACTGGGTTTACCACGTTCCTCGTGGTCACTGATGAACATTCATGGTGGTAAATCCCAGCGATCAGATCAACTTGTGCGTGTGATTTCAGAATTGCCAGAGAACATCAAAAGCCGCTTGACTTTAGAAAATGACGAACACGCCTACAGTGCTAGCGAAATTTTAGAAGTCTGCCAACGGGCTGGAATACCAATGGTGTTTGATGCCCATCACCATATCTGCCATGAAAATTTGGAGAGTTACGACCATCCAAGTGTGACGGAAATGTTTTATGCTGCGCGAGAAACTTGGGCTAACCCAGACTGGCAGTTAGTCCACATTTCTAATGGTGAAGAAGCTTTTCGTGACAGAAAACACAGCGACTTTATTAACGCGATGCCGAGTGTTTACCGAGAAGCGCCTTGGATAGAGGTTGAAGCCAAGCACAAGGAAGAAGCGATCGCGCATTTACGCGCTTGGTGGCTGCAATAATTTTCTTGCCAGATAATTTTTTCCCTGATAATTCAAGCATTTTGACTGCTTGGGGACTATTCTAGGTTGAGCCAAAATACTTGGATTCCCAAATTTTGGGTGTGTTAGTGCGGCTTAATTCTCTCAAGGCACTTTTGTGATTTTTCCAAGATTTGTCTGGTTTCCAGCATATGTTCCTGAGAACTCTTTAGATGCTCCCTAGATATTTCTATACGTTGCTGGGATGACTTTTCTACATCCTTTAATTTTTCATTCATAAGTCACACGACTTAATTTGCTGTAACTAACGTGAACAAGAGGCAATATCTCAAAAACAAGTATTTAAGATGATTAGTAAAATTTTGAGTTATTTCTTTTGTAATTGTTCTCAACTCAATCTAAAATTCCTGAGTTTGAGTATGATTGGCTTTAAAGGTCCAAAAGTCACAAAGGACCTCTTTATCTCGACCATACAGATGTTTTGACCCTGTTTATCTTTTGCAATTCCTCTGGTTTAACTTGTTGACCATAGATCACAGTAAGTAGCTCAGCGACAGACTTATTGACAGATTTTTTACTTTTTAAAATTGTCTTAGCTATTTCTTTAGCCTGAAAGAAAGTTGACTGCGGTGAACATTCCAAAGTGACTAGCTCACTCAACTCTTTGTTCGTCGCCTTCAATTCTTGCTCTAGCTCTTGTAGTTGGTGCTGTTTGTGGTGCAGATGTAGGTTTTGACTCTCTATCAACTCACTCAAAAACTCTACTTGCTCGCGTAAAAGCTTAATCTCCTCAAAAGCAGCCAATAGTTTTTCATCATTACAGACTGCCTGGCTTGCAATTTGGCGTTGTTGTGTAATTTTCGGCATAGCAATGTTGTTCTGCTAAAGGGGTCGTTTACCATCTAGCTTAAGTATTATATTTACATCTAGATTTAATAAAAGAAATCCCTCTTGAAGCTGTTGACTTATTCAGTCATTTTTGTAGAGTTTTTTGTGAGCACAGAGATGGGAAAACTACTATCGAGATATGTGTCGTGTTAAACATATGATAGCAAATGGGAAAATAATCTCACATTTTGCCTCTTTAGAGACTTCCAAGTGAACTACCCGACGCTCCCCTCCGGGAGAGCGCGGGCTTCTGTACTCATAAGCGAGTGCCTTAGATGAGACTTTCGCCCCATCTTTGGTCTTACCTCCCCTCCTACAGCAGAGACGGCTGAACCTTCCGCCCTTACGGGTTCACCAGTTGCTTCAACGGGGGAAACCCCCGCAACGCACTGGTTCACCTTTAGCATTCTGATTCCTTCTGCTCTAATATTGATGGCTGCGTTTCCATCCCTGTCATGGTGGGTACCACAATGAGGACAATTCCATTTCCTCACATCTAGAGGCATCTCACCGATTTGGTAGAAACAATGAGAGCAGAGCTTAGAACTGGGGAACCATCTATCAATTTCAACCAACTTTGCACCTTTGCGTTCTAGCTTATAAGCTAGAAAGTTGGTAAAAGTTCCCCATCCACAATCAGATATTGCTTTTGCCAAATTACGGTTACAAACCATGCCGTTGACATGAAGATTCTCTACTATGACAGCTTGGCTATCGCTGACCAACTTATAACTAAGTTTATGCAGAAAATCTTGCCGCGAGTTGCTAACTCGTTCGTAAACCTTGGCAACAACTTTACGATACTTATTTCTTGAATTACTTCCTTTTTGTTTACGAGTTAATTTCTGTTGCTTACGCTTGAGATTTTTTTCATGCTTGGCAATATGTTTCGGGTTGTCGTATTTAGAAACCTTCTCGCCGTCTGTAACAACAGCGAAATGTTTTAGTCCTAAATCAATGCCATAAATCTTGCCTTCTGAAATAGTCGGGTTGTCTCCTTCTACTTCAGTCAGAATAGAAGCAAAGTATTTCCCTGACGGTGTTTTACTGACAGTAACAGTCTTTATTTTCCCCTCAATTGGTCTATGTATTTTGGCTTTGATTATTCCAATACTACCTGGAAGCTTGACATTGCCATCTACTATCTTGACGTTTTGAGGGTATTGAATAGACTGTTTGCCGTGTTTAGATTTGAACTTAGGAAACCTTGCTCTACCTTCAAAAAAGTTTTTATATGCGGTAGTTAGATTAAGCGTCGTAGCCTGTAAAATCTGGCTATAACAATCAGCTAACCAACAAGTATTCTCTGCTTTTTTGAGTTCAGGCAGAAGGGCATTGAGTGCTGAACGCCCAAGTCCTTTGCCCGTTTTTTTATAAACTTCAATTGACTTATTCAAAGCATAATTCCACCACCACCGAGAACAACCAAATGCTTGCGCTAGTTGTGTTTGTTGTTCTTGAGTTGGATATACACGAACTTGTATAGCTTTATGCAGCACTCAATATCACCTCCTTGATTTGTTGATTCTATCACAATATACATTTAGCGATAAGCACAATCCGGAAAACATTTTGGCGATTCCGCGCTAACGCGCCGCTCCGCTAACATGCATCTTTTTCCTGTCTTTCCTGCGGAAAGAATCAGTCAAAGATGCAATCGTCACCGCCCGCCTTATATCCCGACGCTAAACTGAGTACAGTTATAGCGCGGGACTTACGACGAAATAGTTAACGGTGTGATGTGCGTGATTTATGTTTTTAACCCCATCCATGGATGGCGGCGTGTTAGTGGTCGTAAGAATTGCAGCCACGTCAATTGAGCTAATGACCTCTTGACGGCTCTGCGTCCTAAAGCCCGGGGATTCTTGGATCAATGGGAGTCCAGCGACTTTACCTTCACCAAAATTCACTGCGATGCGCCCCACCACTGTATGCATAGAGAAAATTCCTTCTGCTCCCCAGGAGCCAAAACTTTCTCAGGAAACTACGCCCATTGCCAGATCGGTTCCTCCGCCGCAGCGTGAGACTCTGCCTGTGTAGCGAGTCATTCTATTGTATCAAAAGGCGCCCTAGAAGGGCGAGGCTTGTATCCCATATTTTTGGTCAGCAAATCATAGAGTAAACACAGCTTGCTTTGGAAAAATTATAATGTTTACTATGGCAATCCTAAATAATTCGTAAGAAACACTGAAAATTTCCTTCTCTGTGCTCTCTTACCTTGTGTGGTTATATAAAAAATCATTTCTTACAACTTAGATAGCATGACTATAGATAGAAAATTTCTTGAGCATTGTTACTAATTAAGAAGGTAGAAAATAGAGGTTCGCTATGCTGGAGGGAATCCCCACGAATGAATTCGCTTATTTAATCAAGTTGCTTTGCATATACTAGCCTTTCAGTTTTTAGAAACTCCAGTGTCATTTTGAGACAACAGAAGTGTTGAGGAATAGCAACACGATGCTGCACACGCAACAGGTCTTACATAATCGCTATCAACTTAAAGAAAAACTGGGTGAAAGTGCAGGTCGTCAAACCTGGCTAGCATGGGATTTGTCAGCACAAGAGAATGTTGTGGTGAAACTGCTGATTTTTAGTGACCAGATGCGGTGGGAGAATTTGAGACTTTTTGAGCGAGAAGCCCAGGTCTTGAAACAGCTCAACCATCCTCACATTCCCAAGTATCGCAACTATTTTTGTGTTGAAGACCAGTTACTCTACTTTGGGTTAGTTCAGGAGTATATTCCCGCTACATCACTTAAGCAACTACTCAATCAAGGTAAAGTGTTCGCAGAATCAGAAGTAAGGAAAATTGCTGCTCACATCCTGAAAATTCTGATTTACCTGCATGGTTTGAGTCCCCCAGTGCTGCATCGGGACATTAAGCCTAGCAATTTGTTGTTAAGTAAGGGTTCCCGCATTTATTTGGTTGATTTTGGTGCAGTACAAGATCGTGCTGCCAGAGAAGGAGCTACTTTTACAGTGGTGGGAACCTATGGCTATGCGCCACTAGAACAATTTGGCGGAAGAGCAACTCCAGCATCTGACCTCTATGCTTTAGGAGCAACATTAATTCATTTACTAACGGGTATTTCTCCGGCTGATTTGCCTCAAAAGGATTCTCGTTTGGAATTTGCTCACCTTGTCAGACTGAATCCTGGGTTTGTCCATTGGTTGGAGCACTTGACACAACCTAATTTAGAAAGACGCTTCAGTAGTGCTCAACAGGCGCTTGCGGCTCTGAGGACCAATCAAAATGCTATCAAAGTTGCTAGTCCTCGACTCCCTGAAAGTGATATTTGGCTGAAAACATCGCCAAGCCGCTTGCAGATTCACTTTCCTGTCCCTTGGGACAAAGTGATAACTAGTCCCAGAAATTGGGCTGTAGTCACTGGATTGGGATTTTGGTTTTATTGGCTGTGGGTGATGAGCAGTGGTTGGGTTTGGATGTATTTACTCTGGTTGACAGGTAGTTTAGTCTTAGCAGCTTGGTTTATCCTACCTGTTCTTGTGGAGACAAATGTCTACTTTCATCATCAACAATTTGAAATAGAGGTGAAATTACTGGGTTTTCGCGTTAAACAACAACGAGGAAATGTCTTAGAGATTGACAAAGTTTTCAAAAGTGACTCTGGTGGTTATGGTAACAATAAAGTTCCTGAAGTCACTTTGGCAGTTGGTGTCGAAGAGTATTCATTTGGAAGGCTCAAGCCACCTCTTTCTGATGATGTATGCCGTTGGCTAGTAGACGAAATAAAGCATTGGTTGGGACTTTAGATTTTAGGCTGAGGTTATGGCAGAAGCAGGACAGGTACTCTGCGTTCGTAAAGCGACTCCGCAGGAGTCCCGCTATCAACTCCAAGAACAATTAGGGCAAGATGCTAGTCGTCAGACTTGGTTAGCAGTAGATTTGGATTCACAGACCCAAGAACAAGTTGTTGTCAAGCTGCTTACTCTTAACCCACAAATGCAGTGGGATGAATGTAAACTGTTTGAGCGTGAGGCTCAGGTGTTGAAAAATCTCGATCATCCCCGAATTCCCAAGTATCGAGATTACTTTGTTTTGGAAGAGCAACTAGGTTCAAGATTTCCCTGGTTTGGGTTAGTGCAGAGTTACATCCCAGGAGCATCTTTGCAGCGGTTGCTTGATCAGGGTCATCGCTTTTGTGAATCACAGGTAGAAAAAATAGCGGTGGACATTTTGAGTATTCTCGTCTATCTGCATGAACTGGACCCACCTGTATTGCATCGAGATATCAAACCCAGCAATTTAATTTGGGGTGAGGATGAGCGGGTTTACTTGGTTGACTTTGGTGCAGTGCAAGACCAGGCTGTATCGGAAGGTGCTAGCTTCACAGTTGTGGGAACCTACGGCTATGTGCCAATGGAACAATTTGCAGGTCGTGCTGTTCCCGCCTCTGACTTGTATGCTGTGGGCGCAACCTTGATACATCTCCTGACAGGGACACCTCCTGCTGATTTACCATATCGGGATTCCCGCATTCAGTTTGCAGACAGGGTGAGTCTTGATTTGGGTTTTGTGAATTGGATTGGTAAACTGACAGAACCAAATGTTGTAGAACGGTTGAGCACTGCTCGCAAAGCACTAGACGCACTAAACAACAGACATACACTCAGCCCTCCAGTGACTAGCCATAAGCCCACAGGTAGTCAAATTCACATCAAAAAGTCTGCTAATAAAATAGAAATCAGGATTCCCAGACGCGGAGGGAAAGCTTTCAAATTATTCTATCTTATTGGGCTGCTGATTCCTTTTGTTTGGCAACTGCCAAATTGGCTCAATCTGGCAACAACGGGATTCAGCTATTCTTGGATATTGTATGTTTTGCCTCTTGTCGCATTGCTGTTTGTTCTATTCCAAGCAACAGTGCTACCTGCTTTTAGACATACAGAATTGTACTTTGACCGTGAACATTTTGAAATCCACTGGAAGTTATTTGGTTTATGCTATTGGCGGCGTCGAGGAAAAACTGCACTGATTACTAAAGTCCACGAAGAAAGAGTTCAGCAGGGTTCCGCACCTCGCGGCGTGACAATTGAATATTCTGGGAAACGGAAATTCACGTCAAGCCCTCTGGCTACTGTGGAACGCCATTGGTTGGTTGACGAGATTAAGGATTGGTTGGGGAAGATAAGAGCTAGAAATTAATCTAAAAATGTACATTAACTAATAATTTGTCAATTTAACAAATTATTGTCAAAATACGTGCAAATCAATCAAATCCTGCTGTAACAAAGATTATGGCAGGTTTTTTATTATTAGATTTCTCACAACCTCTGTTAGTCTCGATTAACAAATTAGATGTCAAATACCTGAATTTTAACAATTTAAGTGTCACTTTACAGAAACAAGGAAAATTACTGAGTTTTGAAAAATTTAACAGATTAAATGTCACTCTGCATCGGTAAAATATACATATATGTTTTAATTAAACAAATGTGTATATGCAGGACGCTCATTCTTCTAAAACACCTGCAAACTCAAATAGCAATCTCACCGAAGCAAATGTCATTGTGTCGGAACTTTCGGATGAGCGAAGTTGAAAATGGAGGTGATTCAAAGTTTGCTTGAAGCAGGCGATGTCTAGCGACAAGTCGCTTCGCGCCTACGCACAACATATGCTCAAAGACTTCAAGGAGCAGCAGAAAAACTTGGTAAATCAGTACGCACAGTTAGGCGGCTAATTGATAAGTGGGAGCAAGAAGGTTTAGTTGGTCTGGTTCAAGCTCAACGAGCTGATAAAGGAAAGCACCGAGTCGATGAAAACTGGCAAGAGTTTATTTTGAAGACCTATAAGGAGGGTAATAAGGGCAGTAAAAGAATAACTCGCCAACAGGTATTCATCCGAGTTAGGGCGAGAGCCGATGAACTAGGTGTCAAACCTCCTTCCCACATGACTGTTTACCGTATTCTTGAACCTGTAATTGAAAAGCAAGAAAAAGCAAAAAGTATCCGCAGTTCTGGTTGGCGAGGTTCACGTTTATCATTGAAAACCCGTGATGGGAAAGATTTACAAGTAGTTCAAAAAGCTCAACAACCATTGCCAGTTGAACCAGAAGAAATAGAAATTGCATCTCCACAAAGTAAGCCAGAGCCAGAAATGCCAGAAGTATTTGATTACGAACAAATGCGTGAAGATTACGGGTTTTAGAAAATGAGTTCCAAACAAGCTCAAGCAGTTGCTCAACAACTAGGTCAGCTTCCACAAAATAATGAGAAATTACAAGCGGAAATTCAACGCTTGAACCGCAAGAGTTTGATTGCACTGGAGCAGGTGCAGATTCTCCATGAATGGCTAGAAGGAAAGCGTCAAGCTCGCCAATGCTGTCGAATTGTGGGAGAGTCACGTACAGGTAAAACTATTGCCTGTGATGCTTACAGGTTGCGATATAAACCGATACAAGAGCCAGGAAAACCCCCTATTGTTTCTGTTGCTTACATCTTAATTCCTCCAGAATGTAGTTCTAAGGATTTGTTCAGGTTAATTATTGAGCATTTGAAATATCAAATTTGGAAATGCGATCGCCTATGGCGGGACTTTGCCCATCGCACGTTGGGAAAAGTTTCGCTTTAATCCTCCTCCTTCTCGCCAGCAATTGGAGGCATTGGCTAAGGTTGTGGGGGTTGATGTAGATAGGTTAGCGCAAATGTTACCGCCTGCTGGGGTGGGGATGAAAATCGAGCCAATTCGATTATGTGCTGCTTGTTATGCCCAATCACCTTGTCACAAGATTGAATGGCAGTTTAAGGTGACGCAGGGATGCGCAAGCCACAAATTACGCTTGCTATCAGAATGTCCAAATTGTGGGGCGAGGTTTAAGGTTCCAGCGTTGTGGGTAGATAGTTGGTGTCAAAGATGCTTTGTGACATTTGCTGAAATGGTAAAGTGGCAAAAGGTTATTCAGCCAAATGCAACAAGTCCATGAGATGCGAACAACATATGAGATTTTTATCAAACATTATGTGGGTCACATCAATTCCATTCATAGTACAATTATACTATGCAGTAGTAGTAAGTAAGTCAACAAATAGCCAAGGATTGGACACAAAACTATAATTAAGCAATGTAAACTTAGGAAATCTCTCTAGAAAGTTTTAAAGAAAAATGATTATGAATACTTATATACATCTATGATTGGTTGGTTAACTTGGACTATTTTACTAGTAGCAGAGAGAAGGATTATGTTGGATAAACTCATAAAATATTTTGTCTACGCGACAAAAGGGTATATTACAAAAACACAGTTAATCAAATTTTTGTATTTAGCTGATCTTTACTCTGTTAAATGGACGGGAAACCAACTGACTGATCTAGATTGGTGTTATTATCAATTTGGTCCTTGGAATGAGGGTATAGATTCTGCTTTAAATCAAATGAATGGGAAAGAGATTATTCAAGAATCTCAGTATAATGCAACATATATTAGACCTGTCAATCAAGCTGCTCAGGCAGATGATTTGGACATACCTCTAAGTATTAAGTTTGTGCTGGATAATATTCGCAGAGAGTGGGCTGGCTCAGATAAACTGAATCAGTTACTGGATTACGTATATAGCACTGCTCCAATGATGGAAGTGAAAAATACTCATCAACCAGAAGAGAAAGTTAAACTTAACTTACAAGCAGAAAGAGAAAAATTAGTCAGTGAATTAGGATTGTAAAGTGGCTGGACAAAGACCTAGACAAGGTTGGATCTATTCCATAAATCCCTATAGGGTATCTCTTCGTTGCAAACTGGGTCATGTCCATATTTATAATTTAGATGAGCCAAGTGAAGTAAAATGTCAAACTTGCACTGAGAATATTAATTCAAGCAGGGTTTTCAGAGGGACACATCCTTATATCATCTGGACAAGTGATCAATTTCAAGATGAATCTGGATATATAGCAACGTTTTCCGTTATTCCTCTGACTTCACAAACAACATTTAACGGTTTACCAACCACATATCCAATTAACTCTACAAGTAGAAATGGTCTTGATAAAAATTCCTACGCTTTAGTTCATCAAATATGTACTGTTGATGCTAATTGCTTTAAAGACTCATCAGCCAATTGGTTAGAAAGAATTGGACAATTAGATAAACCTGATAAAGAATCTATAGAAGAACGTTTAAAGTATTTTTTGAATATTCAAGAGAATCCTAGTGAAGACTGGTTTGCTCTAAATGCGTCTCCAGAACTTTTAAAAAAAGTATTTGATTATCTACCTGAAAATACAAAAAATTTTGCCCTTGAAGAATTAATCAATAATTTAGGTTCATAGTACCTAGATATTTCGCAATGAGATTGATATTACAAATATGTCAATTTTTGCATTGTATTCTCGATTTTATTTGTTTCTGGGATGCAAACATATATAGTAGCATTTTCACGGTAAACTGAACTCGTAACACAACATATGATTACCTACTAAGGATTTTTTACGCAAAGAGTCTGGTTTAAACTCGTCATTTATATTATTCCGATCTGACTTGCTTAATTTTGTCCATGTAGTCAGCTTATTATCAGTGTTAAACCTATTATTAAGATTAATACCAATGATATCGGTAATTAGATAAAGTATGCCAAACAGTACCGAGTCAGTGTCCATTAGTGGAGTTACGGCAGATTAATTGCAAATATTCGCTCCTGCGCTGCTAAAGCTGGAATTGTGATAGAGGAGTCAAAACAGCCAATTCGAGGTAGTCCACAAGAGAAAGCGAAAGAATTAGCGATCGCAGCTTACCACTCTCGTCAAAATTCTTAATACACAAACTTTCTTCCGAACCTTGAAAATAGAATAGGAAAGTAACAGCGCCGATGTTCATGCATGAAAATGCCTCTGAACAGCTACGAAAAATGTGGGTTAGTTTGGCTGTTGGAAAAACAGTCTTGCTTTCTGACCCTGGTAGCTAACTGCCCACCTTGATGCTGCTGTCCCTGGCGGACAGGAATAAGGTGCGCCCCCAGTAATAGAGGTGCGGGTTTACCGCAGTGGTGAGTCCACTTGCCGGGGAGATTTTCTTTCCGGCAAAGTGGCGAACCCGAAGGGTGGCTACTGAATCACCTCCGACCAAGGAGGAACCCACCTTAATTATTTTTTGGCAAGCCAAAGCGGGAGCGATTTTGCCGGGAGCCCTGCCAAAGTTTGAAATCTCTTGTTTAGTGAAGTTTCTAGCCTTTGAAGTGTCACTTAATTTACTTTTTCAAGTGAAAACTGACAGGTGATTTTGGCAGCTTTGACAAAAATGCTTCCGGAAATTTTGACGAATCAGGGGTTTGAAGCGCACAGTTTCAACGCCCCTCCTAGCTTGAGGCGGGTTGAAAGAACAACGAAAGTCGTTGGATGGAGTGGGAGCAAGAAGTTTCAACGCCCCTCCTAGCTTGAGGCGGGTTGAAAGTAGTCACTATTCACATTACTTTAAAAGCTTTGTTAACTTTTGTCGCTGGTTCTCAATTTCGATGCCAAGCTGACGGTTTTTTGGTGGGTTGAAAGGATAGAGCGACAGATTCTTTGTTTGGAGGAACTGACCTCTGGCTATACTAGTGAATAATTTATTTAGTTATCAATCAATCTCCAAAAAGAGAATACTGCCATCCTTTGTAGGACATAACAGCGTATAACTAACGGTGACACATAATCTGTTAACAGTGACATCAATTTGTGAAATTTGACATTAATCTGTTAACAGTGACAAATAATTAGTTAATGTGCAGTACAGAAAACGAGCGCGGAGGGATTTGAACCCCCGACCAACAGAACCGGAATCTGTTGCTCTATCCACTGAGCTACGCGCCCTCAAACGAGCAAACATCGAAGCTTGCCTTTGCAATAAGAATAGTATAGCCTTGATTTGCCTTGGTGACTACGGTTGGCTAGAAACATCGTTCTAACCAATAAGGTTAATGTTAGTATTGTTAGCCTGTGTGTAGAACTCTAATTTAAAAATGGCTGCAAAAATTCCCGTCACCATTATCACTGGATTTTTAGGAAGTGGCAAAACGACCCTCATCCGTCACCTACTACAAAACAACCAGGGACGTCGGATTGCTGTTTTAGTCAACGAATTTGGTGAACTGGGTATTGATGGTGAATTGTTGAAATCCTGTCAAATTTGCCCAGAACAAGAGGATGGCAGTGATAATATTTTTGAATTAACCAATGGCTGCTTGTGTTGCACAGTGCAAGAAGAGTTTTTGCCCACGATGCAACAGCTTATGAAGCGGCGAGACAGCATCGATTGCATTTTGATTGAAACCTCTGGTTTAGCCTTGCCGAAACCTTTGGTGAAAGCTTTTCGCTGGCATGAAATTCGCAATGCTGCGACGGTGGATGCAGTGATTACTGTGGTAGATTGTGCAGCAGTAGCAGCGGGTACATTTGCCAGTGATGTAGAAGCAGTGGAAGCGCAGCGGCGCTCAGATGATAGTTTAGAACATGAGACACCATTACAAGAACTGTTTGAAGACCAACTTGCTTGTGCAGACTTGGTGGTGTTAAATAAAACTGATTTGGTTGATGGGGAGACAAAGGCAAAAGTTGAGGAGTTAATTAAACAAGAACTGCCGAGAGTTGTGAAGATTGTAGAGAGTTCTGAAGGTCAACTCGATGCATCTGTCCTCTTAGGATTCCAAGCTGCAGTTGAAGATAACCTAGACAGCCGCCCTAGTCATCACGACACCGAAGAAGAACACGAACACGACGATGAGATTACCTCAACTCACCTGATTTTAGACCGTGCCTTTGACCCAGAAAAACTCCGGCGTCAGTTGCAGACACTAGCACAACGTCAAGAAATTTACCGCATTAAGGGCTTTGTTGCAGTGCCGAACAAATCCATGCGTTTGGTGATGCAAGGCGTGGGAACCCGTTTTGAACAATTTTACGATCGCCCTTGGAAACCACAAGAAGTCAGGCAAACCCGTTTAGTTTTCATCGGTCGTGATTTGAACTCTTTGGAAATCGAGTCACACTTAACAAGTTTAACCTTTTAATAAGTTTAATTAACTCTCACCAAACCCTTTTAGGTTAGGAGGAAACAAGCAACTCATCGGAGAAGGGAACAGCTCATGTGGCAAGAGGCAATAATTTTCCTGTTCCCTGTTCCCTGTTCCCTGTTCCCTGTTCCCTGTTCCCTGCTATAGTTGCTTGAGTTGGAAATCTTCATCAAAGTCAGCAAGTGCTGGATAGACAATAGCAGGTGTTGCATTAATCATCAACAGTCGCTGCTTGTACTCCTCTAAATAAGCTTGGCGACGTTCATCCCCAATACGACTGGCACCCCAAACTATGAAAGGTGGCAAAACATCGAAACCTACAAAGCGGAAAATTCCGTGATTGATTGGATAGAGGATACTGTGAATGTTGCCATTGATACCTATCTCAGTATACATAGTGAGTGAACCACCAGTTGTGAAAGAAAGCATGGCTTTTTTGCCCTGGAAAACTCCATTGTCATAAAACCTCCCGCCGCCGTAAACTTTCCCCATTGCAAAGACTCGGTCAACCCAACCCTTGAGGATAGCAGGAAGTCCAAACCACCAGAGAGGAAACTGAAAAATAAGCACATCGCACCAATCGAGTTTTTCCATCTCCGCTTTGATGTCTGGGGCAAAGCCATCAACTTCGGTGGCATGCATTTCTTCGACTTGCTGGATGAAGTAGTTTGGGTCTTTTTGAGAAGTGAAGTTGCGCCGATCCGAAACTGGGTTGAATTGCATCGTATAAAGGTCGGAAATAATCACCTCATGTCCTGTAGTGTCTAAAACTTCCTTGGCATAGCGCGTCAGCGCACTATTAAAACTGTTGGGTTCTGGGTGGGCGTGAACAATAAAGAATTTCATAACTTTAACTTTTATCAAATTAATAAAATGAATTCAAATTAATATTAATGTTGTTGTGAGACAGACAGGTGAGATTGAGATTGCTTCGCTAGAAAGTTAACCATAACTTGAGCTACAGCATCTGGCGATTCAATCAAGAAACCGTGACCACCACACTCTAGGACAACGAATTCGCTATGAGGAATTTCATGGGCAAGTTGTTGAGAAAACTTCACCGGAGCTAGAATGTCTTGCTTACCTACTAGAATCAAGGTGGGACAATGAATGTTTCTGAGAAAATCTCGTGTGTCACTGTTCAAGATAGCTCGGCTCTGATGATACAATCCATGAGTCGTAGGCGGAAATGGGTAGTTTACCGCTACATTGATGATTTGTTCAATCGCTCCAGGGATAGAATAGAAAGCATCGGTAAAAATCCAGGGCAGGACAACTTTTTCATAAAGTTCCAAGTCTAAAGTCTTGGGCATATCGCCCCATGTCTCTATAACGGTATTGAATAATCCATCACCCTTTGCCCAAGATGACAGTAACATCAAACTGTGTACCTTTTCTGGGTGTGCCAAGAGGAGTTGTTGTGCAATCTGACCACCCATAGAATGACCTGCTACGTGTACTCTATTGAACTCGAGATGCTCAAGCAGTACAGCAGCATCGCTTGCCATCTGTTCAATGGTATATGGACTATTGGGAGCAGAACTTTGCCCAATCCCTCGGTTATCCAAACGAATAACCTGATATTGTTCTATCAATGACGGCAAGAGTAGCGACCAATAAGTGTGATTGCACATGAAGCCCGCAATTAAGAGCAAAGGCTCACCCTTTCCTTGAATATCGTAGAACAACTCAATTTCATTAGCCTTAACCTTAGGCATAGTCATTCATTTTTCTCAAACCGTCTCTCAAAATCTTATACTCAGTGCTGCTACAAAGCGCAGATCGCAACACGAGCTACAACAAAAAAGTAGGATGCGGTCTTCCTTTGAGACAGTATCAATCGCAAAGCACAGGATGGGTTAGCGAGCGCGTAACCCATCCTACATTTATTTACGTCGAGTGACTCCTCTACTCGTGTCGGGAACAGGTGCAATCAATCAACGCTGAATTGTTTTCGCCGACTGGTTGAATAACAAATCTCTTGACTTGTCTGGCTCAAGTGCCTGATTTTTGAAAGCTTCTGCTTTCTCGTAAGCACGAATGACCGCTGGACGCGCCTGAATCGTTTCAAACCAGCGCTTTAAATTGGGAAAGTCCTCTAACTTTTGCCCTTGGCGCTCATGTGGCACAATCCACGGATATGCAGCAATATCAGCAATGGAATAATCACCAGCAATAAACTCTCGGTCGGCAAGCCGCTTATCTAGCACAGCGTACAAGCGTCCTGTCTCATTCACGTAGCGATTAATTGCGTATTCAATCTTTTCCGGGGCATATTGGCTGAAGTGGTGGTTCTGTCCCGCCATTGGTCCCAAACCCCCCATTTGCCAGAATAACCATTGGAGGACTTCAACACGTCCGCACAAATCCTGTGGAATCAACTTCCCGGTTTTTTCTGCCAAATATAGCAAAATTGCACCAGACTCAAAAACGGAAATTGGTTCACCGCCTCCTGCTGGTGCATTATCTATAATTGCTGGAATGCGATTGTTGGGAGAAATTTTGAGAAATTCTGGCTTAAACTGATCTCCAGCGCCAATATTGACAGGAACAATGGTGTAAGGAAGCTCAGCTTCTTCAAGGAAAATAGTGATTTTATGACCGTTTGGTGTAGTCCAATAGTAAAGCTCAATCATTGGTTATTTCTCCTCATTGTGTGAGCATTGTCTCTAGATGAACTGAGTGTTATGGCTACTCATATGAATGACCATCAACCAATCCCGGCTCTAGTTCAAAGGAATCAACGCCTTCCAAGCAGGCGACGTTGATTGCATAAAGCTCAGGAGCAGTGCGGGGTCTGTGGAAGGGATAAATACCGCAAACTTTACAGAAATAGTGCTTTGCTGTTTTTGTATGAAATTGGTAAAGTGTCAGAGACTCTTCGCCAGCTAGCAAAGTGAATTGCTCCGGTGGAACCCGATGCATAATTGCACCTCTTCTAGAGCACAAAGAGCAATTGCACCGCACAACTCGATCAAGATTGATCGTCACTTCAAATTGAACTTTGCCACAATGACAGCGACCGTGATATTTTTTCATCACTCCCTCCAAAAAGCGCTCCCCAATGTTCAAAATTAGAAGTGCTCGACCCAAGGTCGAAGTTCTACCTCCCACGTCCAAGCACTCCGGGGCTGGCGCAAAATATTAAGATAAGTTTGGGCGATCGCATCAGGATCAAGGGTGCTGTCGGGCTTGTCGGCTGGATCTGGGCGTACTGCTGAGCGGATTGCGCCATCTATCACAAAATGCGCCACATGAATATTCTTTGGTGCCAGTTCCCGGGCGATACTTTGCGCCAAACCACGTAGTGCAAATTTACCCATGGCAAAGGGAGCAGACTGAGGATAACCCTTAACACTTGCAGAGGCTCCGGTAAAAAAGATAGCGCCGCCCCCCAGAGCCAACATCCGTTTGGCAGCAGCTTGAGCAACGAGAAAGCCACCGTAAGCAGTGATATCTAGAGTTTTCGCCACATCTTCAGGGTCTAACTCAACAAGAGGTCCCTGCACTCGGAAGCTGGGGTTGTAAACGACTACCGTAGGGGAACCCAGTTTAGTTTCAATATCAATAAATAACTGCTTCACTTCGTCTGGTTTTGAGACATCAGCGGTGAAGCTGATAGCGCCAATCTCACGACTAAGCTGACTGAGTTTGTCAATTTGGCGAGCGGCTAAAGCCACGGTCATCCCTTCTTTTGCAAACAGACGGGCTAAAGATGCACTCAATCCACTACCTGCTCCGACAATTAAAGCTGTTGTTGGCATTTGCTTAATTCCTCCTTAAGAATGAAGTTGGGCTGGAGAAAGCTGTGAATCTCTTGTGCCAATACGTAGTACAAGGATTGCTGCAAACGGTCGCAAGCCGACTTGAGAAGGGCATCGCGCATCAAAACCGCTATTTTCATGATGATTGCCAGGTGGGTAGTAGTCATGTGGCTATCTACCCACCTGGCTTAAGTTTCTCTTACTCAACCCTCATAAGGGTTTCCCACTCTATCCACAAAGACATTGTAGGCATATGGCAGGCGACCGGGGTTAAGGCGTGGTTCTGCTGCATATCCAACAGGGATAACAACTGCGATCGCAAGATCTGGATTGTCTGCAGCTCCAATCACTTCCTTGACTTTCTCTTCAATCCAACCATTCATAAAACAGGTGGACAAGCCCAAACTTTCTGCTGCTAGTACCAAATGAGTGGCAGCAATCATGGCATCCTTAATTGCATACTCTCGCCGCTTGTCTCCCAATCCAGCTTGGTGCTGTGGGATAGCAGTTTTGAAATAGTTTACCGTGCCTTCAGTCCACGCCCCTGTCTGGAGTCCCTGCTCGTAAATCGGTGTTAAGTCTTGTTCCCCAGCAGTGGTGTCAGCTGCAAAAACAAAGGTCACAGGTGCTTCAACGATTTGCTTTTGATTCCAAGCTGCTCCAGAAAGAGCTGCTTTTTGTGCCTCATCTTGCACAAGAATGATTCGCCAATCCTGGATGTTATAGCTACTGGGCGCTGCTACAGTGAGATCAACAAGTTGCCTAAGTAGTTCTGGGGATATAGGGTCTGGTTTGAAAGTTTTGATAGAACGACGCTGAGCAATCGCGCTAGGGACATCCAGAGGTTTGATTTGCAAATTGAGTTGTTGAACCATTGGACTTATCCGTTAATTTTTAACAAGATTATAAGGTTGCATTACACCTATTGGTCATTCGTATTTACGAACTAATTTGCCTCTACCAAAGCAGGATATTGTTCTTCCAATAGAGGATAGTCGATGTAACCCTTTTCCCCACCACCATAAAAAGTCGTCGAATCTGCTTCATTTAATGGTGCATTGAGAGCTATCCGTTGGGGCAAATCGGGATTTGAGATAAACAGTGTACCAAAAGAAACAAGCTCTGCTTCTTTCTTTGCTAAAACCGCCTCACCTTTTTCAGGAGTGTATGCCCCATTCACCATGAGTGTACCGTGATAGCGCTCACGTATATGACTGGTTGGCACCACGATCGCCCCGTGTTTGATATCTGCTTCTATTGCTTCAAAGATATGCAGATATGCTAAATCAAACTGATTCAATGCTTGAGCAGCATAACCAAATGTTACTAAGGGATTAGAGTCTCGCATATCGTTAAACGTTCCACTAGGAGACAGGCGTACCCCAACCCGTTTTGCACCCCAGACGCTAATAACTGCCTCAGTCACCTCAAGCAGCAGTCGGGCACGATTTTCCACGGAACCGCCATATTTATCCGTACGTTGATTCGTCCCATCTCTGAGAAATTCATCAAGTAAATAACCATTAGCTCCGTGAACCTCTATCCCATCAAAACCAGCAGCAAGAGCATTCTCTGCGCCTTTGCGGAAGTGTTCCACAATTTCTGGAATTTCTGATGTTTCCAAAGCCCGAGGAGTCACATGAGGTTTCATACCCTCATAGGTAAATATCTGACCTTTGGCTGCAATGGCAGAAGGTGCGACAGGTAATGCACCATCTGGTTGTAAATCGGGGTGAGAAATGCGTCCTACGTGCCACAATTGCAGGAAAATTCTCCCTCCTTGCTGATGCACTGCATCTGTGACTAACTTCCAACCCTCTATTTGTTCTGGGGAATGAATTCCAGGTGCATATGGATATCCAAGACCTTGGGGAGAAACGTGAGTTGCTTCCGCGATAATCAGCCCTGCAGAGGCACGTTGGGCGTAGTACGTAGCGTTTATTGGCTGCGGTACATTATCCTTAGTTGCGCGTTGTCGGGTTAAGGGAGCCATCACGATACGGTTAGGCAATTCTAGATTACCCAGCTTGTAGGGTGAGAGTAAGTTGATGTTGGTGCTCATAGATTGAATTTCCAAATCATTGTGCTCAGCTAAAAATTAAAATTCCTAGTTTATAACCGCACTCAGTGAAAACTGACTAAGATACCAGGTAACTCAGTCGTTGAAAACAGACTGCTGCTGTTAGGGCGGAAATTTATTTCGAGGTGGTTGAATTTTGGTGGTAAAAACTGCTTTAAACAACTGACTGCACAACCCCGCCATCTACCCGCCAAAGCTGCACCATTAGTGGCTGAGGCTACAGGACTGGAGCGGATTTTCCATGCAATTTTAAGCCCATTGCGTTAGCTCCAGCAATTGATAGGATTTACGCATTATTTTGGTCTATTCAGACTGGGTGTGAGGTATAGTCGTTTTTTGTCTATGCCTGACAACAGTCCAAATCCTAAATTTGTAATTGAGTCTTCGTAATTGAGTTATTGATGACAAATTAGGATTGATCAATTACAAATTTCACTACAGGTGCTGTGATAATGTCTTACTCAGCGTTGTTTTTGGGACTGCACCCACTACTGTATCGACTTGCCGACCACCTTTGAAAACCATGAGTGTAGGAATACTACGAATTCCATAATGGCTGGCAACAGTAGGATTTTGATCTGTATTCAGCTTCACTACTTTTACCTGTCCTTCGTATTCAGTAGCAATTTCATCTACCACAGGAGCAACCATACGACAAGGTCCACACCATGGTGCCCAAAAGTCTACCAATACTGGAACTTCACTTTCAAGGACTTCTTGCTTGAATGTGGCTTCTGTCACATTTGCAATGGATGACATACTCGCCTTCTCTCTTTAATTCGTTAATTCGATAATATCGAATTATCAAAATATAGTCAACTTAATGAGATAATGCATGTATGAGATTCCTACATCACCCAGACCGAAAACATATTTCTCTAGCAGCAGTGCTGTATGCCTTGGGCGATCCAGTGCGGTTGGAAATTGTGCGGCGGCTGGCGCTTGAGGGAGAGCATTGCTGTGCTGACTTCGATTTTGCCATTGCCAAGTCCACCATGTCCAATCACTTCAAGATTTTGCGGGAGTCAGGTGTTGTCCTGAGCCGCAAAGAAGGAACACAGCACATTAATATGTTGCGCAAGGAAGATTTGGAAGCACTTTTTCCGGGATTGCTAGATGCTGTGTTACGAGCAGCCAAACCTCTGTCTATTTGCTCCTCAAGCTCTCAACAAACAGCATCACAGCAATTCTAATGACCAAAAAGCTATTAGCAGAACTTTGATGATTCAATTGCTCGTAAAAATAAAGATAATTATGTAAATAAATTTTAAGTAGTGTGCGTTAGCGACAGCGTAACGCACTAGACGTCAGGGTTACGGTGCGTTACGGCTAACGCCTAACATACCCTACTGACCTTATATTTAGTTACATACAACGCACTAAACGTCAGGGTTACGGTGCGTTACGGCTGACGCCTAACACACCCTACTGACCTTATATTTAGTTACATACATTGCTTTTTTATCGCCTATTTACTCCAATATTAATATTATTAATACTATGATGTGATATTATTACCACCTTGATTAATCATTAATCTTATAATAGATAAACTCAAAATGATCAGGAATAGCACTAACCCAATTGTGCAAGCATAGCTAATTTCTAAATTATTAAATGCTTGTTCATATAGATAGTAAACAATTGTTTTCGAGCTATTACGCGGTCCACCTTGGGTCATGATGTAAACTTCTTCAAATACCTTGGTGGCAGAAATAGCGGAAATGACAGCAACTAGAGCTATGTATGGTTTCATCAAGGGTACAGTAATATCCCAGTGCTTAGTGATACCGTCTGAGCCATCAATTGCTGCGGCTTCGTAAATATCGGTGGGGATCGACTGCAATCCAGCTAGATAAATCACCATGTAGTATCCTAATCCCTTCCATACAGTTACAGCCATCACGCTGAATAGGGCAAAGCGAGGACTGGTAAGCCAGGGGATTCCTTCAGGGAAAACACCTTTTAGCAACTGATTGAGTAAGCCATTTTCTGCATAAAGCCATTTCCAAGCAATTCCTGCAACCACCATTGAAATCACGACTGGCGTGTAGTATGCAGCTCTAAACCAGTGCATTCCACGCAGTTTCTGATTTACCAAAATTGCCAGTGCTAAAGGGGCTATGACCAAAATCGGTACTACACCCACAAGGTACAGCAAAGTGTTAACCAAAGTTTGCCAAAAAACAGGGTCATTCGACAAGCGGCTGAAGTTGGAAAACCCCACCCATTGGGGCATTTGGGTCAAATCGTATTCATAGCGGGTAAAGCTGAGGTAAAACGCTTGCAGTGCCGGCCAAAAGACAGTTAACCCTAAGATTAACATTGCTGGCAGCAAAAACAAGTAAGGAGTCAGTCGCTGTGAGATAAGAGCCCAATCTTTGGCTGTCAATCTGTTCATAGTCTGGCTTTTTTTTCGTGCTATTGAGGGATGAATTCCCGCTTTCGATAAGTGCAAGATGAAAAAGCAAATTAATATTACACAAGCCTTTAAGCCTGATTTATGATTGCTAATCTACATGAGAAGGGATGGGAAGTTATTTACCATCGCGCCCATGCTTTACTTGCTGCTCAAATAGCAGGACACTGGCATCCAGAAAAACGTCCACTGCGTTGGCTGGAGACGATCGCCGCAATTTCCCATCATGATGATTTGGAAAAAGAATGGGAAGGCAATCACCTCACTGAAGCTGGCGCACCGTTAGATTTTACCTTAGCTAAGAAAACTAATTTAGACCATGTGCGGCAACTCACGCAAAACGCCCGATATCGCGGAAGATGGGTGGCAATGATGATTTCTATGCACATGAGCTTTCTGAGTGAGGGTAAGCGTGGAGAATCACCGGAATTGGATAGCTTTTTAGACGAACAACTCCGCAATCAAGAGAAATGGCGTCATGAGTTGAATATTTCAAAAGACGACGCAGAAAAAGCTTATGCATTTTTTCAGTGGTGCGATCGCCTTTCACTCATTCTCTGCAACCATGTGCTCCCTGCTGGTGAACGTGCTTTAGAAATTGCGACTCTACCAGACGGCAACCGCTACGATGTGGTACAGTCTGGCGATGGCAATGTAACAGTACAACCCTGGCCCTTTCTTGAAGAAAAATTTACTGTCAATGTGGAAGCGACTTACCTAGATAAACTCAAATTTGATAGTAATGATGAACTCACGCAAGCGCTTCAAACAGCACCGATAAAAACTTTGGAGTGGACGTTTGTTCGCTAGTATGAAAAGTTTTTTATAAAGTAAACATATACTTTTAGTATGGTGTGTTATTCATTGTTAACGCATCATACAAATTGACAGATATTTTCGTCATGACTGTTCTTTTGCGTGCCTTTACCTGGTAATTTATTGACTTGAAAAGCGCAATTATATTCACTTTTTCAATCAATGAGTTGAGTTACTGAACATGATAAAAAAGCCTATGTGTTCATAACCACATAGGCTTTTTCTATTCAACATTCAAAAAGATCAATTTTAGATTTTGAATTGATCCCCTATGACTCTTCATGTCCGAGACTTCACACTGGATGGACCGTGGGACATGAAAGGTTTCTCAAAGACTTGGTGAAATACGTAGCCAACTAGTATTGACAATGGGAAAGCTATGAAAAGCCATTTGATAGTCATAATTGAAGGCGACAACTGGAAACTCATTAGCAGTTGATGCACAAGCCACACAACAGGAGCATGTGTGATGTAGAGGCTGTAGGAGAATACTCCCAGTCCAACAGCCCAAGGTGATTCCAACAGCCTTACACCAGGCGGAAGTGGCTTATCGTTCATGACAAAGTTAGTGCAGTAAATCAGAAAACAAGCCGTCCCTAGAGCAATAAAACAATGAACAATCCATTCCTCCATTCCTGTTACATACCCAAATCGCAGCCACTCTGTCGTGAAACCAATACAAGTAAACAGAGCAGCCAGCCTAGACCAAGGTAATGAATTTTTGATTCGTATCAAATATGGTTTTTGAGAAAAACTAATTTCTGCTGCTGCCATTCCTAAGGCAAAAAGACCGAGAAACCAAGGATGGACATTCTGGGACACTTCACCCAACAAATAATTAAGTGTTATTCCAGCCAAGAAGGCGATAGCTACTGTATACACTAAGCCTAAACGCCTCCATATTGGTATTAACAAGATGGCAAACACAAAATAGATTTGCCACTCTACAGCAATCGTCCATGTCGGACCATTTATTTTATTAAGGTGTAAGCCGAAATTTTGAATGAGTAGAACATAAACAATAACATCATGAAAGGAGAAGGTAGGAGAAAATAAACCTTTCAGAACATTTAATCTTTCATAATTCCAATCTAAAGCAGTAATTTGCTGTATCCACAGTATCAATACACTGAGCAACACGCACAGTAATAGAGCAGCATAATAGGGTGGTATAATTCGTCGAATTCGTCGTTTAAAAAAACCTAGTAAACCGCCTGAAAAATATTTTTTAGGAGAACGCACTACTGGCAGCATCAAACAGTAGCCGGAAAGAACAATAAAAACAACAACGGCAAAAATTCCATATCTCAGGAACTTTTCCATAGGTGACCAAAGTAAAGCGGGGTGTAAAGCTTCAGTAATGTTGGGGTCCCAACAGTGAACTAAAACAACATATAAAGCAGCCAGACCACGTATGCCATCTAAGTAAGCCAGACGAATTTTCTGGTTACTGGGTCTTTCAGAATAAGCATTTGAATCGCGAATTTGATTTTGATGCATTGGTAACAAAACAATTAACTAAAGATGAAAAGTGGGACACACAAAAATATAAAAATTAGTTGATAAAAAGAGGCTTATGCTATTCACGAGGAAATTTATTCCCTCAAGAACAAGCTATTCTTATGAACTATTTCTGTACTTTTGTGTCAGAGAATTACTGTTTGAGACAAAAAGCGCAGTTTTGACTCAAAAAACATTGGTGACAAGGCTAAATCAAGGAAGCAGACTAAATCTTTTGATTACACAAATGAGAGCTTTTTCCTAATCTCACTCTCCTTAGAAGACGAAAAGTCTTTACTAGATAGGAGAAAAGGTTATAAATATGAGTTCTGCAATTGAGCAGCTCTTGACTGAGATCTATTAAGTATGAACAACTCATGCAGATGCTATGCTTCAGAGGTAAAACTAAGCGTCTTGCTACTAATGGCATATAATCTGCCTTAAAAGCCAGTTGAGCTATTTCTGAGACTGAAGGTAAACCTCTATTCAGGCAAAGTTCTGCGACTTCTGCCCTATGCGAAATAAACTCTTATATTGAACTTAAGTACAGCTGCTTACAAATTCACATCCTCAATAGCGTGAAATCGCGCTACCTTGCCTACAAGCCTTTCTCCGGTTGGAGACGCTGGCGCTCTTGAGTGCCTTAACTTTGCGCTTACAGATCTACCATCGACACGGTGACTACGTAAGCATTGCTTCTCCATTTACCATAGGCGTGCCGGGAGGCATAGGAGGCACTGACACGCTAAGCCAACGGTGAACACACTCGCCTGCGGTAGGTTCGCCTCCAGCAGTGCTTTCTCACCGCGCTTGCACGTTTACAGCACTCGCAACTGACAAATTATTAAGAATCTGCTTACTGTACTAAGTTATTTCTTGTGAAAGTTTTCTCTTACAAGGCTAAACAGAATTGCAGCCTAGCCTCTAACCTTCACAAAGCTTGCTGTGTAAATCTATGTTATTCAGGGGGGAGTTACACCACCAGGAACTCTTACAGCGTGAATCCTCTGAAGTACTAGTTCATACTCCACAAAAATAGTTCCGTTCAGCAGTGTTTGCTGGATGTGAGCCAGAAGGATTGATCGAATAAAACCTGGCTTAAACATACAAGTTACCTCTGAGCTTCCATCATGCAGTTTGCTACTGGCTGCACACACTCACTCAATGCACAGCTGCTCTTAGACATTAGACTTTGGGCAAAAATCTTTTGTTTCGATAACCA
This sequence comes from Nostocales cyanobacterium HT-58-2, assembly GCA_002163975.1. Lineage (GTDB taxonomy): Bacteria > Cyanobacteriota > Cyanobacteriia > Cyanobacteriales > Nostocaceae > HT-58-2. The sequence goes on from CP019636.1 coordinate 3,993,426, forward strand.
CAGAATGAACGAGTGTTTCTCTAACAGCAACTGCTTTCCTTCACTTTTCTCTATTGATAGAAGATAAGTGATGGTGGAGAAAAAGAGCTAACACATACAGACAAACTATTTGCGGTTATCTATGTACATCTTTGAGAGCAGTCAAAGACATTCACTTTTGCAAGCAATCTAATGTATTCATAGTTAACTCAACACTAACATCTAGAACAATATAAATAGCAATAGTTTAGGGGGAATTTAACAGAAAATTTATGTAAACAAAGAGAAATCTTTATAAATTCTTGATTTTATTTTGCAGAATTATATACGTAATAAGTAAGTGGATCAAAGTAAGTATAAAACTTTACTTTACCTCCGGCTTCCCTCTCCTTCCTAAGGAGGGGAATTGTGGGTAATACCAATTCTCGCAATGAAAGCTACACATTGTTTGTAATTGCGCTTAAGCGCAATTACGAACATTCTTTCATCTATAGCCAGCCTTTCGGGAAATGGTCTAAGGTCTTGTTTTGTCATTTTTGAGCTAGCTCAAAGATAGTGTAGTGAATTTTTGGCATACTGAGGATTGTTCATTGCTCATGAATCTCAACTATGCAATCAACATTAGAAACATTCACTCAATATTTAGATTTGTCCCAGTCTCAGTCACAAGTGTTACTCTCACAACCTGTTACTGAGTTTCTCAAATCTGTTGAGTTGAAACAACAGCTAGATAGCTTAGATATTAATTTGCTTAAGAAAACTTCACCCACTGCAACAGCCGTTTTAACCAAGGAACTACCAGCTTTCTACAACTGGTTGAAAAATGACTTAGATCTGAAGCGCATTCCTGATAGTCCAGAGCACACGACAAAATGGGTGATTGGTTTCCTCAACCAACAAGAAAGCCTAACTCGCCTTATGGAGTTACATAGTCCCATACCTCGTCTACCATTAGAAAAGGCAATTCCCCGTTTGGTGGCTCTGTTTGATGATGTTGAAGACGAACAAGTGAGAAAAGAATGGCAAAAGGCGGTTGCAGCTCTTTGTCTGGTTCTACTTGTTGCTGCGTGTGAAGAAGAACGAGAATAACATCTAGAATAGGTGTTGCCTACCCTAAAAGTTATTCCATGCTTGCACAATTCCAAGGAAAACCATTCATCCTAAATTCGGACGATGGTGAATCCAGGGTTTTGCGGCTTCCAGTTGCGCTGCTAAGCTGATGAGGGTGGCTTCCGCTGCGGGACGTCCCACCAACTGTACGCCTATCGGTAAACCATTGTCATCAAAACCTACAGGAAGAGCGATCGCTGGTTGTCCAGTCGCATTTGCTGGGGGACAAGGCGCAACCCAGCCAATAATTTTTTGGAATGTCTCTTCTGGACTCAAGTTTGCCCATTCTCCCACGCGGATGGGTGAATGTAGGTAAACTGGTAACACCAGAACATCCACAGTATCAAAAAATGCTACGATTTGTCGGGACACGATCTGCAATTGGTAAACGGCTTGCAAGTATTCACCCGCAGAACCCGTTCTCGCTAAGAGCCAGCGATTCAATGGCTGTAAAGCCTCAGCAGGAAGTCCCGACGCTGCTACGTTTGTTTGCCAAACAAATTGAAATGGTTCAACTAATCCACTAAAGTCTGGGCATTTTTGTTCAACTGTATGACCAAGTTCTTGCAATAACTGAACTGTTTGCAGAACGCCTTGCTCACAGTTAGCGTCAGCGACCCCTAAAGGAGGGATACTCGTAGCATAGGCTATCCGCAAATTGCCTGGTTTTTCTTTTGTATAAGCAAGAAATGATGGTTCTGGATCACTTAACCAATAGGGATCACCCGTGAAGTATCCAGACATCACATCCAAAAGAGCAGCCGCATCAGCAACAGTACGCGCTAGTGGTCCATTTGTTGCAATACCACTGGCGCGATCGCCCACTGGCGCATGAGTCACTCGTCCCCGCGATGGCTTAATTCCTACTAAACCACAACAAGCCGCAGGTCCACGAATTGAGCCACCACCATCTGAACCTTGAGCAATACCGCACAATCCTGCTGCGACGGCTGCGGCTGCACCACCACTAGAACCACCTGGGGTGTATTCTAAATTCCACGGATTTCTTGCTGGGGGAAATCCCGTAGGTTCTGTGTAAGGACATGAACCAAGTTCTGAAGTTGCTGTTTTGCCAAGAAGAATAAACCCAGCTTGCTTAATCTTGATGACAACCCCATCATCATAGTCAAAAATATTGTTTACTAATGCCGGATTCCCCAAAGTACAAGGGATACCTGCAACAGGGTTGAGGTCTTTAATCGAAATTGGCACTCCAAAAAACGGCGGGAGTTCCGAAGTCTTGGAAAGCATTTCCGTTTTGGCTTTCGCATCTGCGATCGCCTGATCTGCCATGACTACAAAATAACTTCCCAGTTGGGGGTTCAACTGTTGAATGCGTTCTAAATAGATTTCCACCAACTCCAACGGCGACACTTCCCGGCGACGGATTAACTGTGCCTGTTCTAGTGCTGGGGTAAAGGCTAAATCAACTGTATTCATTGAAACAATGACCTCTGAAACAAAAATCCCCTGCCTTTGGGTGATTAAATTTTATGTCATACTCTCAACAAGGTTACAATTTTGATGATTCATAACCTAGAGAAAATTGTGTAGATCCAGGCTTATATTACACTAGTTCTATTGTATTTAGATTTTCTTAAGAAATTCGCTTGTTCATAAAACAGGGTTTTTCAAATCCTGCATTTGCCTATATTGTGATGTATGTTGCTATGGCAAAGAATAACGCGATCGCTCGAAATTGCCTTGATGAAAACTTACTGTGTTCCCAGTATTTCAAAATTACTGGATAAAACCGGGGAGTTTCATAAGCGTCTGCAAAAACGCTACGACGATACATTGACTCTCCAATCCGGAGTTATCCCAATGGATATGAGATAGCGAATTTAGGGCCAAAAGAAACAAGGTAATCTACTAAGCTATTAAACTTGTAATTTGCATAGTCAGGGTTGGTGAGGAGGTGAGGAGAAGTATTGATGCGTTTTACAAGCAGCGTTGAAAAAATGCAATTTAAATGCGCGACAGCTTACTCACCAGGATAAGAATCTATCATGAGACGTTTTTTGCGCTAAAAAGTTTCTGGCTATTTTTTAGAACCTAATTTCTTCTCAATATAATTGATATTGATTGTGATTGCTGTGCCTTGGAGTTGTCCACTTGTCACAGGATAGTATGAGATAAATCCACGACTTGGACTATCGAAGAGATACCCACGACGTTTGGCTGGAATCTTGCCTTGCTTAACTAAAGCCATGAAGGCTTCCAAATATTTGCGTATACTTTGATAATTTCCCTGATTTGCATTCGTATGATTCTGAATCAAGAGCATGAATAAGTCCAAGCTGCGGTTGTCTTGTCCGTCAATGAGACTACCGTTTTCTAAGAAAGAACTTGCGACGATTTTTCCCTTAATTTGTTGCACTTTGAAGACAGTATAATAGCGCCATTCCTGATTTGGATCGGTCACATAACAAACCCAAGAACCATCCGAGTTTTGGAGAAAACCTTGCTCCGCGAGGTAGGAAAGCGGAGAACTATTTTGCTGATTTTCTACTGGATTAGGCAATAAAGCTTCCACTTCATCAAAAGAGCAGATTCTCTGCACTGTTTTCTGTTGAGAATTAGTCTGTTGAGGATTAGTTGGAACTTCCTGTGCTGCTGCAATAAACGAAACAGAAGTAAACGCAGACGCAGAAAAAGCGAATGCGCTAAGCAAACGAATAATTATATTCATCTTTTTTGTCTATAAGTGAGTAGTGAGACACCTTTTGGCAGTGGTAAGGAGTCCCTCTATTTAATTACTAATACTTCTCTTCAATAAGCTAGTAAGAATTCCGGATAGAAAAAATCATGAAACGCATATAATCTGTCTCGTTTCAGATTTGGTGTTTATCCTTTTATTAGTCTACGAAATAACCAGGAAAACCTATATAAAATGAATTAAATTTGACTAAATCTGAGTATTATACAAATTTACTATTAAAGTAATTTTATATACTGTTTTTTTATTATTTTTACAGTATTGTTATTTTGTATGTTTATAAATACAACATTTCCCAGCACTTTTCACAACTCGTAGGTTGGGCATTGCTATAAAAGCATGTGTGATGAACACTTGAGATATGAGTAGGCAATGCCCACATAACAGAAAACGGCTGTAATGGTATTTAAAACATCCCCAAATCGATTTTGGCTAGATCCAATTGATTTTGTTTCAATCCCTAACAGAGATTCGTATGAATTGTAACCAAGTCGAAATCCTGCAGGGTTTGCCCCACTTGCTTGCAACGAATTAAGATGCTTCTACGACAGGTAACAAGATTTGCGATGAACTTTCACCACCACAACTTACCATCAACGTGATAATTTCAGCATCAATACCCAATGTTGAATTATTCCCTGAATTGACTGCATACGCTGGAAAACAGGCTGCACTCAAACTCAAACGCAAGGCATGATGTTTAAAAATTTTCACACAGGTTGCCTGCAATTGAATGGTTCTTTTGACATGATGAGTCCCGTCTTGGCATCGAAGATAGCCTTGTGTTATGTTGTATACCCTTCCGTCAGGATAGACTTGTGACAGCACTGCACACAAATCATAACTAGCTTTATCAGACGTACACCAGATTTCGACTATAACATCACCAGTTAAGTATAAGTCAGTCTCTAATGGCTGGGTTGTGTAAGTTAAGACATCAGAACGGCAATCAATGTGTGTTCTATCAAAACAACCAGCAGGAATTGCTGCGTGACCACCTAATGATGGAACTGGTCGCCAAGGATCATGAATCAATACGTCATCAATGCAAGTTTCCGGGCAAGTTGTGGTGAGCATACCTTCTCCTTCCCTAATGCTGGCTAATCCGGTCGTTGACAAAAAATACGATCGCTGGTTTGATGTATGTATATTGGCAAAACCTTGCCATAAATTACTTCCCATTTCAAATAGCCAAACAGGTAACTCACCAAGTAAGCCTGTATCCACACCTTTGAGAAACTGGTCAAACCAGCATAACTGCATCCTGTCTACAGGACTCCCTGCTTCTGCACCAAAGTCAACCGCACCCACTTTGCGACCCCAAGGCAGATGTGCCCAAGGTCCAACGATTAATTCTTGTCGGTATGCACTCCTGGCAGTCATATCCTTATATAAATTGAGAGTACCACGCAGGTATGTATCAAACCATCCCCCAATGTGGAACATGGGCAAATCAACATCTTTGAGATGTGTTTTTGGGGAAAGTTTTTCCCAATATTCATCGTTTTTTGAATGCGTGAACCATTGGTGATAAAACGAGTCTGGGGCAAAAATTTTCAAGACTTCTGGATGAGCGGGAACTGGATCATATAAAGGCAGATTGTGCGAAGCTGCCATCAGCACTTGATAAGCTTTTTTATCTTTTCTTATACGGGCAGTTTCTGTCGCTAATTGAATTGCCCAAGCAAAATTGCTTTGTAAACAAAATGCGCCTCCTTCATAAGCCCAATCTGCATACAAATCATAGCCAATCATAGCAGGGCAAATTGTTTTGAGGGCGCTTGGTTTGGCAGCAGCAGCATAGAGCTGAGTCATTCCTTGGTAGGAAAAGCCATACATCCCCACCACACCATTACTACCAGGTAAATTTGCTGCCCAGTTTACCGTATCCTCACCATCTTCAATTTCATGGGCAAAGAGTTTGAATTTTCCTTGTGATGTCCCACGTCCGCGGACATCTTGAATCACCACAATGTAGCCGTGGGCTGCGTACCAGCTGGGATGGGCATAGACGACAGTAGATGCGATCGCCCTGCCATAGGGCTGTCGCATTAATAATACAGGAAATTCCCCATCGGTATCGGGGCGGTAGATATCTGCATCCAAGCGGACTCCGTCTCGCGTTAGCATGGATGCGGTTTGTTTGGGATGGACTTTGAGCATGAATTAGGATGTAGGGATTAAAATTTAACCTAACCATAGAGAAAACCACAAATACATATAGACGTGGACGCCGGAGGCGGCTGCTCTTACGAGAACGCCTAAAGGCGAACCCGCAGCGTACACAGATGTTTTTCTGATCTAGTGTGTATCTGTGGTTCCACATATCTTTCAATATGGCATTAAAGTATCCACTCTTCCCAATACCGCCATATCCTCCTCATCCAACTCCACTGGTGTTCCACTACGAATTAATTCAGCAAAATCTTCATTAGGCACCATAATAGTCAGCGTATATAAACGACTAGAACCAGTATTTTTAATCAAATGAGTTCCAGTCGCAGGGACTAACAAACTATCTCCTGCTTTAATTGGGACTTTTTTCCCGTCACACATTGCTATGCCTTCTCCTTTAAGGATAAAAAACATTTCTACTGCCATCTGATGGCGATTTGGCGGAGTTTTGCCACCGACATCAAAAATTTCCACGCAACAAGTCAGGGAAGTATTAGCACTTGCTGGATCGAAGACAATAGCTAAGCGATTTGTGTCCTGGGGACTGATGCGATATGCTTGGTAATCCTTGGGAGATTTGATCACAGGAATGACACAACGAGTAGCCTGCATTTATTTATTCTCCTTGATTGTCGAGGGTTTAATAGTTAGAACTTATGAGAACTTACGCACTATTTAGATATCCCCACATATAATTGGATGAAGTCTCGTAAATACATATCAACTTCTATGAAGCGGTTGAATTCACTTTAGAGTGCAATCATCCAGAAGTATGATATTTTTCTTTTATTCATGACTCATAACTTCGCTCGAAGAGCTGTTCATCCCTGTTAAAATCGATTGCGAGTCAGTGACAAAGCCAAAACACTGCTTGACGTTGTAAAGTGTTGCCAGCCAACAATAATCAGGAGAGGTTGTGGCAGTGCAGTCTTTGACTAATACGCAGTCGTACCCCAAGAAGTTTGCATCACACAGCGTAGCCATCACACATTGATCAGCATTGACTCCTGCAAAAAATAGAGTACTTTTCCCTAGATTCCGCAGGATACTATCTAGAGGAGTATCCCAAAAACCACTCATGCGGTATTTATCCACACGAATATCTTGGGGCAATTGTTGGAGTTCGTCTACCACCGCCGCCGCCCAACTTCCTGCCATAAGAACTCTAGCACCGTTACTGGGCAACGGATCGCCCAATCCCACGCCTTCACCTGTCGGGTTATAGACGTGAAGCAAATTCGCACTAATATTGAGTAAGTCGGGACGATTTCCCCAATTTACCCAGATTACGGGAACACCAACAGCCCGTAGTGCAGGCAATAAGGTTTGCAAAGGTTCTATGGGTTTCCGCGCTGGAGTCACATCTACACCAATATGCGCCAACCAACCATCAGGATGGCAAAAGTCATTCTGCATATCAATGATGAGGATGGCAACTTTTGCCATGTCAATGCGCAAGGTTTTCGTTTCTGTTGATAAGATAACGGGTTGTGGGGTCTGGGGAGGACGAGTGATATCTGCAAACGTCTGGTTCACTGCCCATGCATTTGGTGCAATTCCTAAATTCCGAAGAGGTATATTCATACATTCCAATACCCAATACCATTCTTTATTTTTTAGCTTGAAAATCTCCTGAACGTTTCATTACTTAATCAAGGTTAAATATCGTGAATTTTACGATCCAGAATGTTTTGATTGCCGCTGTTGATGATTATGCAACCGTGGATGTGCAGGTTGTAGATGGGGCAATCGCCGCTATTGCACCCAGTCTGGAGGTTGTCGGTACGCCGATTAACGGTAAAAATAAACTCCTTCTGCCGGGATTTTTCAACGCCCACACCCACTCCTCAGAAATGTGGCAGCGAGGTGTCATTCCACCCCTTCCTTTAGAATTATGGTTGGCGCACCTCTACGACTTTGCTCCTCTGGATATAGAAAAAGTTTACCTCAGTGCACTGGGAACGGCTGTGGAAACCCTGCTTTCTGGTGGGACAAGTGTTGTTGATCATCTCGTCCTCATTCCAGGACAAGAGTTAGAAACAATTGCTACCGCTGTTCGCGCTTACAAAGAAGTCGGTATTCGCGCCTTTGTCTCTCCCCTGATTCAAGATGAATCTCTCACTGCTGGAATACCGTCTGGAGAAAGCGAGCAAAATCATGAGCCTTATTTTCGTCCAACTCAGGCTACACTGGAACTGATGGAAGAAGCAGTCAGGCAGTTTCATCGCCCAGATGAGGGGATAAGCATTTTAGTTGCCCCTACGGGAATACAATTGTGTTCCGATGCTTTATTTGAAGGGTGTATTGAGTTAAGCAATCAGTACAATCTTTGCCGTCACTCCCACTTATTGGAAACCAAAGCCCAAGAAAAACTTGCGCAAGAAAAATATGGTTGTACAGCGGTTGAACATCTCAAACGCATTGGTTATTTGAGCGATCGCACAAGTCTTGCCCATTGTGTCCACTTATCTGATACTGACATTACCATCCTTGCCGAAACCAAATCCACAGTTGTACACAATCCTTTAAGTAACTTGCGTTTGGGCAGTGGCATTGCTCCCATTTTGAAATATCGTCAAGCTGGGGTGAACGTCACTTTTGGTTGTGATGGCGCATCTAGCAATGATTCCCAAGATTTACTAGAAGCCATCAAAATAGGTTCCCTACTGCATAACGTGACTGATTTAGATTACCAGCAATGGATTACCTGTCGTCAAGCAGTGGAGATGGCATCTCTAGGAGGTGCAAAGGGATTAAACATGGCAGACAAACTCGGTTCTCTCACTGTTGGTAAAGAAGCTGATTTAGTACTGTATGATCTGACCAAGTTATCATTATTACCACGTACAGATCCCATTGGTTTGTTAGTTCTCGGGCGTCCCACCAATGTTGTAGAGAGTGTGTGGGTGAATGGCAAGCAGATCGTTGCTGATGGCAAAGTGACTACCATTGATGTGGATGAGTTGCAGCAACAACTCTTCAATCACAGTCAGTGGGATACAAACCGCAAGTCTCAGTCTGTGAGGGAAATTGAAACTCATTATCGTGCAGTGATGGGTTTATCATAGTGACTTTGCTCACACAATGACTAACACCGAATGTTGTAGCGGATAGGTCATCTGCTTGGCAACTAGATAACTCATTCGCTACCTTCGTCAAATCATCTGTTGCCAAATTCGTTGTTAAAAAGTGTAAAATTATCCCTTGTTCTTCAACCCTGGCTGGTTGTATCAGTGCGTTTGCGAAATAAACCTGTCATACTAAAACCCGTAATTAATAAGCCTATTAATCCCAAACCATTTAAGAGGGGATAAATTTGTTCTAAATGCAAGATTTCTAGGGTGTGGAGTTTGAGGAGAAATTCGCCTAACTCATGCTGGTGAAACCATTCATTGATAATGGTGTAACTCATACCAGTGAGTACGGTGAGAAATAACGGTAGACACAAGACAATGGCAAGTTGGCGATGGTATCGCCGAAAACTGCGAATCATAGACTATTACATAAATTCATTTTTAGCTTAGCAGCTGTGACTGAAAAGTTAGATATAAAAAGTCAAGAACTTGGAAAAAAACTGAACGAAGACACCACAAAAGCCGAGAAATGTCAAGTAGTTAAGTATCTTTAGTTCTTCTACCTTTTTAATTCTTCTACCTTTGCGTAACCCAATCTCCAATGACTTGGCTGCTTTAACTCATCTCCCTTACCTTGAGCAATCAGCCAAACAGCAGTCCGAGTCTGGAATAATGCTTTCATCAAGTAATACCCTGGTTTGGCACGAACACCATCAGCAACGGTTGTGCCAGCAAAATCAACAAATCCGCAGAAAGTGCCAACGCCTTCGATTGTCACTGTAAACAACTTATCATTAAGATATCCACCGGGAATCATGAAAATACCATAAACATGATGCTCACCACGCCAAGGTTGAACCACGATTTTCTGGGGATGTATGTAATATCTTTCACCTACTGCACGAACAATGTTTGATCCTCGGCAAGTCATTATGTTCGATAGCTTTGAGATGGAAGTCCAGCTAAGAATAGCCAGTAAAGTAAGTGTGAACAATAAGAAATAAGTAATTTTACTTTTGTACACTTGTATTTTATAAAACTACATATTCATGGTAGCGTATGCTCAATGTAAGACTATTGTGCTTGGAGCGATGGTCCGTATGAAGACACGCCTTTTCTTTTAGAAAAGGCTTCCCTATTGCTCTGCAATGGGGCAACCGCATCAAATGCGGTTGGGCAACAGGACCAGCAAGCGCGATCGCCATATCACCATCTCTGCGATGCAATTTATGGTTATTAATTTTATAACTAAAAAATCATATTACAAAAGTGACTCAACTGATGTTACCTGATTTTAAATTTGTAAATTTGTATAGATACAAAAAATTCCTACAATAATAAGCAAACAGAATTACTATGGTAATTGACTTTTCTAAAAAGCGGTTGCACAATATAACAACTCCATCTCTTTTAAAATTTTTATCAAGAGTGTATCAACCAATATCAGTACAAATCGCTAGTATGTGTTCCTAGTCGATGAGATCACAAAAAATGGGGGTGGATGCCTTTAATAGTTAACACGAATGTGCAACTATTAACTAAAAAAAATTTAACAACATCGACGGTTAAAATGACCTGGCTAGAGATATAAGTTCGCTAAAAGTGGCATCTTCCACGCATCTTAATGAAGGATCGTGTCTCTATAGCTTCAGTAGCATATATCACCAGTTATTCCCGGAATTTGAGTAGCACCAGAACAAGATTGTACACGTTAGGTAAACTTTACTGACAGCAATTTGTGTAAAACAAAACTAAATTATTACCTTTCAAACACGCTATAACTTTGATACTTTCATTACAAAGCAATGTCACTTTGCCTCCTTTAACTTAAAAATAGACAGGTGTTGTTTAGTTGCTAAAATGCCCTCTTCATCAAAGTTATGAGCTAGTGTACATAGCTGTTCCATGACTCAAGCCCATTCATTACTGACCCATTAAACTTGGGTGTTTGTTAACTTCGCCAATAACATTCCGTTGTTACTTACTCGCCAACACCTTATGAATATCATTGTTCGTTTGCTTGGTGTATGCGCTTTTTCAGTGTCTGCATATGCTACAATGTCTTGCCTTGCAATAGCGCAACAGACTCCAACGACTCCCTTGCCAGGAACCACGCAGCAGACTCCAACTGTTCCCCCACCAGGAACTACGCAACAGACTCCAACTGTTCCCCCACCAGGAACTACGCAACAGACTCCAACTGCTCCCCAGGCGGGAACCACCCAGAAAATTTGCTCTTTTGATACAGTAGAGAATGTGTTACCACCGACAGGTGAGCAAAGCCCTTCTCCGCTATCCTACCTGGCAGAGCAAGGTTTTACGCAGACAGCAAACGGTACCTGGGCTTGTTACGTCAGAGATAACCAAAAACCGGGGCTTTATTACACCCTTTTTAAAGTTCAACAAGTCAATGGAAAGCTCATAGCCAGTTCTTTCTTGAATAATGGCAGCCTGATTGAAGGGCAAGATGCGCGCAGCTTGGATTTGTTCATGATGCTGATTGCGAATCATACAAAGACAAATCAGGGAAACCGGGAGAGTATACGCAGGTATTTGGAATCATTCTTTACTTTAGTTCAGAAAGGAAAAGTTCCACTCTCTGCTCGTGGGTATCTCTTCGACCAGCCCAGCAAAAGTTTCATACTATACAACAATGTCGCCGGAGGAGAACTCAAAGGTACAGCAATCACAATTAACATCAACTCGCCTCAGAATTTAGGTTCCTCGCCACTGACTTAAGTTGAATATTGTAGCGGTAGAGTGTGTGGGGGTGTAAAAAATTCAACATTATACTCCTATGCCCCCAAACACTTTTTTGCCATAGGTACACAAAGATATAAACTATGGGGATTACCTGTTCCCTTGTTCCCTGTTCCCTCTTAATTGATTTATTCGCGGGGTTGTGGAACCCACAGTCGGGAGGCTTGAGACTGAGTCACCACTTCACGCCATAGACGCTCATAACGATTTACCATGTGTTCTACAGTAAAGTTACTTCTTGCTATCTCTTGACCGCGTTGACCAAGACGGACACGTAGTGCTGAGTCATCACGTAAGCGACGCAGTGCAGTAGTCAGTCCTTCTACATCATCTTTATTGACCAGTAACCCAGTTTCGCCATCAGTCACGGCTTCTGGAATGCTACCCACACAAGTCGCAACCACAGGACGCGCAGCAAGCATCGCTTCAATGATCGCCAATGGAAACCCCTCTGAACGCGAAGGCATAGCAAAGATGTCGAATTGCGGTAGGTAGGCGCGGGGGTTATCCACCCATCCTGGGAGTTCAAGCCGATCGCTCACTCCCAACTCGGCTGCTAGCTTCTCCAGCGCCATGCGATGTCCACCTTCACCGAGAATGACCACTTGCACTCCATTAAGTTGGGCGATCGCCCGCAGTAAGATATCATGACCCTTCATGGGATCTAATCTACCTACGCTACCAATCATTATCTGTCCATTAGTCTTCCTCGTAAGCAGAGGTTTGAAATTCTGCACAGATGAGGTGTTGTTCTCAAATTCTGTAATATCCGGTATATAGTTAGGTATAGAAATAACTGTACCCCTACCCAGAGCGTAGAAGTCCTCCATCCGTCTTGCACTGACCTCCCCAACGGTAACATGAGCATCGACTCGCAACGACAACGCCCTTGTACGCCACAGTTTTACAGCGTCTGTGGTGCGGAGTGGTAACTGGTCAACCCGCACGACACGCGCATTAGGTAACGTTAGCGCTGCGAAAAGACCCGTTGCACACTCCCAAGGCGTACAGATATTGATATGTACCACGTCAGGATTTAAGCGATGCAAGGCTTGAAGGTGTGCCGTTAGTGAGTGAATTCCTTTAGCTGGTAACACCACACGCGATGCTTGCGGTCTATGCTGTGCAATTGTATCAACTACCAAAGGGCAAGTTCCGACTATAGTCATATCTATATCTTTAGACACATGAGTGACTAAATGTTGGAGGCTCACTTCTGCACCTCCAATACCAGCAGAGTCAGTGTAGGCAACTACGCGCATTATCGAGTGTAGATAATATGAAATATTTTAAATAAATCTACCGTAAGGGTATGTGGACTCAAAAGCCATCACCAGTAAACTCTTGTTGCAACCTGTAATAATAACAATTGTTTTTTTATGGTAGATGTCTATATTATTAACCTATTTATTATTGGTTTATTACTGGTAATTGTCACCTTATTATCTGGTTGGATTTCCCGTTTACCTCTTTCTTTTGCCATCATCTACCTTCTGGTTGGTATTTTATTAGGTCCATATGGCTTTGGGTTGATTCAATTACGCCGCACTGGAGTTTTCAATGCCGAATTATTACAAAGACTCACAGAATTTGTAGTGATTATATCTGTGTATAGCTGCGGCTTAAAAATCGTGCGTCCGTTACAATTACGAGTTTGGGATATCACGGCGCGACTCATTGTTTTTTTGATGCCCATTTCAATTTTTGTACTAGCGATTGTGGGCAAATTCTTTTTAGGTATGAATTGGGGAGAAGCTATTTTATTGGGAGCTATTCTTGCACCAACTGATCCAGTGTTAGCCTCAGAAGTCCAACTCACTGATACAAAAGACCAAGATGAGTTACGCTTTGGTTTAACATCAGAAGGCGGTCTAAATGATGCCCTGGCTTTTCCTTTTGTTTATTTTGGTATTTATGCGTTAAAAGATGACAACTGGAACAACTGGTTTAAACAATGGGTTGCAATTGATTTAATTTGGGCGATCGCAGCAGGTATCGGTATGGGGATTGTCGTTACCAAAGCTATCGTTTGGATTGATAAAAAAATTCAAAAACGACGTCCAGTCGATGAATTAATGGAAGATTTTCTTGCCATTGGTACAATTTTACTCACTTATTCTTTAACAGAAATTATCAATGGCTATGGATTTCTTGCCGTATTTGTTGCAGGCTTAATTGTTCAGCGTAGTTATAGAAACTCAGAAAAAACGCTGGCACAATTAGAATTCATAGAGAGATTAGAAAAGCTACTAGAAATCGGAACAATTTTACTCCTGGGGTCAATTTTATTATTTCAACCAATGCTAAATTATGCTACTCAATCTTTGCTAGTTATAGTATTGTTGTTCTTAGTTATTCGACCTATAGGTGCGTGGATAAGTACAATTGGTAAACGTCTACAAAAACCCCAACGCCGAAGTTTGCATTCAGGAACTCGCTTGTTGTTTGGCTGGTTTGGGATTCGTGGTGTTGGCTCTTTGTATTATCTTGCCTATGCCTTGGGAAAAGGTTTAAAAGGCGAAATTGGAGAACAAATTAGCTGGATAACTTACACGACTATTGTTGTTTCTGTGATTGTGCATGGAATGAGTGCAACTCCATTGATGAATTGGTATGAGAAAAACCTTTCCTTCCACACAAATGCCTCTCCTCCAGCTACAATTGATGAATTTGAATGAAGCAGAGGGCATGAAAAGGAAGAGGAAGTTATCTTCCTCATTCCCCTTACTTTCACCTACTTTTACTTCCCTGTGAGTTTCTCAACTAGTTCTTCAGCTTTCTCAATAAAATTTGGCTGGGGATTTTCTTGCTTGTAAGCTTTTCCATTCCGTGCGTAAGTTTTTTCTATGCTTCCCAGGCTTGCAGAATCCTTAATTGCTTGCTCGTAAGCCTTTTGTCGGTCTTCTTCGCGTAAACCAGCAGCTCTATTATATTCGTAAGCACGGTCAATCTTTTCTTCCGGTGTGAGTTTCTCAGCTGCAAATGCGGGGTTTTCTGTTGTCACTGCTACTGCGTAGCTAGGATGAACAAAAAAAAATAAACCTGACAAGCTGATTAAAAGCATCAACCCCATAACAATAATACTTTGGCGTACCGCTTTATTGAGAATAGCTAGAACGAGTTGCATAGCAATACCCTCCTTGTGGTGTGTTCTCAGCTTGAGTCTGGCGGGAATAAAAAGAACTACCTGTAACAACCGTAAGACTCACAGGCATACTACGTGTTTAGGTATAACTTTGCCTTCTGCCAGAGGATATATTAATAATATTTCAAAATGCAAACTATACTTGACAGGCACGCTGCGCGCAGCATACAACTCCTCCGCAGGAGGCACTAAAAAATTTAAATTTGAGAGATAACAATAGGAAACTAAAGATTTAAACGTAAATACACGATTTCTATATATTCTCATCCAGATTTTTCTCACTTTGTCAACCAATTGTGACTTATCTTCATGCCTCGGCTTTGCATTGTTTGCTCAAATAAGTCACTGGGCAGTGCTTCTTCAACAGGTGACACACCGGGTTTTTTCAGCTTGCCATCTAGTAACAATTGAGCAATACTACCTGTACCACAACCAGAAGCCTGTGAAGTATTCTCATGCACTAAAGTAGAGCAAAAGACTGCTTCTTTATTATCTTTGTAACCCGTAATTTCTGAACGAACTGCGACTCCAATACCACTGTAACGATTGGTAACATCGGTCATAAAATGACTGACATGAGCCAAAAATTCAATAGCACCTTTCTGCTGTATAAGTTGCTTAGGAAAAATGTGAGCAGCTATCCAAGTCAGGTGATTGTAAAAATCGGGAACTGAACCAAATTTGGTAATCACTGTTTTCACTGAGGGAAAAGCATGAGGCAGTGTAAAGGTTTCTGGCATATCAAACCAGTAAACTCCACTACGACCATATGGGCGTGGAAAGTCAATATTTTCGCGCTGGCTGTAAGGCTTGACTGTCTGCCATTGACCATCTATCCAAGCATCAAAAGGTTGTTGCAACCCTAAAAATGTTGTCCGCATAACAGTGACACCAGCCCCACCAGAGCCAGATACCAAATAACTTAGATGAATCTTTTCTGGTTTGTCAAATTGCTCAATACCCTGACGTACCATACTGTTAGAAATGCCAGGGAAAATGCCAGTGTTAATTATTGCTGTCACACCCGCAGATACAGCTGCATCATTGTAACTCAGAGCTTTACTAGTATAAGAACGATGGTCACTGACATCTACGTAGTTGACACCATATTCAATACAGATTCTCAGAACATTGGTGTCTCGATAGTGAAAAGGACCAGCACAGTGAACCACCAAGTCACAAGAGGCGATCGCCTGCCTCAGTTTCTCCACATCTGCCAAGTCCAACACCAAAAATTGCACTCGTGGATCACCTGTTCCATAATTTGGGGTGCGTCCAGTAATTGTAATTTCTGCTTGTGTATGGGTGAGAAGGTCTTGAGCAACACTACTACCGATCCGCCCACGCCCTCCAAGAATTAAAACCCGCTCAGTCATCTCTCCAGTATTGACAACAGCAGTCTTATTACATCAACTTTCGGTTGTGCTTGTCATCAGTAACAAGGATGACATGACTTGCTCACAAAGGAAGATGTTTCATAAGCATTAAGCTTGTAGTGAGTGCTTAAGCGCTTATTATAAAGCCATCATTTACAAACTCATTATTCACCACTAAAAACCGATGCAATGGTAGATTTTATAGAATCCCGGCATCTTTTAATGTCTGTGTCAATGGTTCCTGAGTCTGTAAAAAGGTTCTGGCACAATAGCGTCCTGGTAAACTAGAAATAGAACCACCTGGATGAGTTCCCGCACCTGTAAGATATAAATTCTCAATTGGAGTTTTATCAGCCCTTCGGGCAAGGCAGAAGGCAGATGGCACAGGGCAGAAGGAAAGAAAAGTTTTAAAGTAAGCCTTTTTGCCGTTACGGGGTTCCTTCTGGGAAAATGAGCCAGGCTTTGTTTGTTGATTTGTTCATCGTGGTCGTTAGTCGGTGGGGTTATTAAGCCTGGCTCATTTTTTTGTCCCAAATGCGACGCCCAAAATGGGTTTAAGACCCCCACTAAATCGAAGATTTAGTGGCCTACAATCCATATCAGCTGCTGTTTTGCGACTATGGAAAATTTGCCATAGGGCATTGTCATCTAGTTTGTCCAATGCCGCAAGTTGAGTCTGAAACTCTTCTGGCACATCATCCCATGATGGAGGGCTACCTACTTGCAAAGCATGGAGAATGATTTCTTCCAACGGGCGTTGTGTAGCACGGGCGGTATTTACCAAGCGCTGATAGAGGATTTCTGGAATTTGAAGAGTAACAGTTTCAACTGGCATGATCGGTTTTTAACTTAAATTGAATCTAAATAGATAGTGATTTTACTTCTAGTTCAGCTTTGTGTTTAGTTTTTTACTGTTGTATTACAGTAGGGATGAGTTAACTGTGCATTTTCAAGACTGCCTAATCCACCATCTTTCTTTCTGATAATGTGATCTATTGAAATGGAGTTTCTATGCAAGTAGCCTCCTCTTGAAAATCAAACCATAGATAAACACTGATTTACACAGATATGATATCTATGTAAATCTCGTGTCCATCAGCAGTTTCAGATAAAAAATCTACTTTTGCAAGAGTTCTATCCTCAGAGAGGAGAAAACGCTTCATTAATCTTGAGCTTAAGTTACTGCTGATGCAGCATACCGTACACCCTTTGTAAATGAGAAATTACCTAGGATAAATGTGGGATCTAGGTGCTATCCCAGGATTGATAATTGCTGCCAATTCTTCTTCAGATAATTTGCTGATCTCAGTCTCCAGTTCTTCGACTGTGAAGTCATAGCCACGCTCCTTAGCAATCTTGATGAAAGCTTCTGGATGAGTTGCAGCTTTGAGTCTTTGCTGTAATACCTGATCTTGTTTGACGGCTTTAAAAAGTTGGGCTGCATGGTTCTGTGTCATAAACAGTCCCTCTCCTATTTAAAATATCGGATTTGAAAGCGTAGTAATTTAACTCCTGTAGTTTAGTCAAATGTAGTAAAGGAGCTATTAACTAAGGTTATACACTCCGATATTGAACCAAAGAGAAAAATGTATTATTGATTTTGAAAAAGAAATATAAGTTCACGCTCGTGGGAGATAGCGTGTGAAAGCACAAATAATGCCTATACGTTTCCAGACAAAATACGACCGCAATTTTGATTAGCAGGAACTGCTTCCATCATCTTTTTGGGGAAATCTAACTTTAGATTTCCCATCAATTCAATAAAGCTATTGCGTTCACAAAGTGGGCACTCTGTGCCATCGCGTCCAGCAAACCTCGGATTTCAACGTTTTTCTTCTATTCACTATGACTCGCCAGGAGGGAGCATACGACGATACCCTGATACTGAGAGTGGTTGGTCAGTTATTTCTGCCAGACTGCACTAGTGAAGTAGGGAAAAGACAACAGTGAAAATTCTTTTAGTCGAAGATGATGAGCGGATTGCCCAAGCACTAGCAGAAGCGTTAATAGACCAAAATTATGTGGTTGATACCGCTGATGATGGTCGACTCGGGTGGGAGTTTGTCAAAGCTTTTGTTTATGATCTCATTATACTGGATGTTATGTTACCCCACTTAGATGGAATCAGCCTTTGCCAGCAGTTACGTAAAAAAGGTTATTTCATGCCGATTCTAATGCTGACAGCTAAAGACACCAGTACTGATAAAGTGATGGGGCTAGATGCAGGCGCAGATGATTACATAGTTAAACCCTTTGACTTACAAGAGTTAATGGCTCGTATCCGTGCTTTGTTGCGACGTGGGACTTCTATTATACCTCCTGTTTTGGAGTGGGAAAACTTGCGTTTAGATACCAGCACACTTGAGGTGACATATCAAGACAAGCCGCTACATCTGACTCCCAAAGAACATCAAATCTTAGAGTTATTTCTACGTAATACTCATCGAGTGTTTAATCGTAGTGAAATTCTTAAACACCTTTGGTCTTTTGAAGAACCACCAGGAGAAGAAACAGTGAAAGTTCACATTAGGAGTTTACGAAAAAAATTACAATCTGTTGGTGCGTCTGCTGATTTTATTGAGACAATCTACGGTTTAGGTTATCGCCTCAAGCAATCTTTTTAATATGATGTTTTGGACTTTACGCTGGCGGCTTCTCATCTCATATTTGAGTGTCATAGTGGCAATTTTGGGAATATCTATCATAACCGTCTATGAATTTTTTGCCTACAGACTCTATCAAAAACTAGACAATCAAATGATTACCTTGGCAGATGCAGCAGCTCATAGTTTACTAATAATTAAAGATGATCCAAAAGCTGTTGGGCGTAGAATTCCTCGGAACCTAGATTACGACGAAGATTTAGATATTCCCTGGCAAGATTTACAAAAAAATCATCAAGCTGTGGAATGGTTTGATGCTAATGGTCAATTATTAGGTAATGCGGGTCGTTACATTCCTCAACTTCCATTTGATGCCAATGTCAAAACTTCTCAAAACAAGAACATTCGCAGCGTTATTATCCCCGTCTACTCTGCTAGTTTTATTCCAGAAAGAAAACGACTGCAAGGATATGTTCGAGTCAGCGAATCTACTGAAAATTTGCAAGAAGAACTCGATACACTGATGTGGGGATTTAGTGGTGGAGGACTTATCGCTGTTATTTTGAGTGGTATTGGTAGTTGGTGGCTGACAAAACAATCCTTAAAGCCGATTGAGCAAAGTTTTCAACAATTAAAACAATTCACTGCGGATGCTTCCCATGAGTTGCGAAGTCCCCTCACAGTTGTTAAAACCTCTGTTCAGGTTATGAGCAATCACTCTGAGCGATTTCATCCCAAAGATCAAAAGAAGTTGAAAGCGATCGCTTGTGCTACCGACCAAATGACTCGTCTAGTAGAAGATTTACTCCTGTTGGCGAGGACTAATGCTACTGTAACACCAACTTTTGAGTGGATATCAATTCCTCTAGATGAACTTTTAGAAGATGTCGTAGATTTACTGCAATTACAAGCTGAGGTTAAGGGAATTGTCCTCAAGTTAGAAATATCCGAACAAGTGTATGTCAAAGGAAATCCCATACAGATCAAGCGATTGTTCTCTAACCTGGTAGAAAATGCCCTACAGTATACATCAATTGGAGGAACTGTAACTGTCTCGGTACTAAGACGAGAGCGCTTTGTTTTTGTTTCTGTCAATGATACTGGTATCGGCATTGCCCCAGAACATATTTCACTCGTTTTCAATCGCTTTTGGAGGGCAGATAAAGCGAGAAGTTGCAGAGAAGGAGGTTCGGGTTTGGGATTAGCTATTGCTCAGGCGATCGCCCAGACTCATAAAGGAGAAATTACTGTCAAAAGTCAAGTTGGCGTTGGTAGTTGCTTTCAAGTACGACTGCGTGCCACCTCACAGTAGTTAAAGGCGGAAGCCCACGAGTATGTGGGTGACTGAGAAACCCACATACGTCCTTTAGGCGTGGGAGGAAGCCGCAGGCATTTTCTTCGTGCTAGACCTCGACCCCATCTTTCAACTAATTCGCTAACACTGACCCCCTCAGATTCGGCTACTTGTTTTAAAGTATCCCAAGTAGAAGGAGTTAGCCAAATTGCTTTTCTAACCTTTGCTTCATCATAAAACAAAGGCTCGTTCCTCATTGCTTTCTTTTTAGGTCTTGGTGTTGACATTCTTTAGCTAGGTACACTAAGCTAATTATAGGTCGATAAAGAGAGATGAGTCAATATGCAGGTTAGCTACCAATACAAGTTGCGCCCTAAGCCAAGTCAATCAAAAGTCATGGATTCGTGGTTAGATATGCAGCGTAGTTTGTTCAATTGGTTTCTGGCTGACCGCATTGACGGCTATTATCAAACCTTTATCATGGGTGAGTATTGCGATATCAGAACAAAAACTGAGCGATACCCGTTAACTTGCTCGTTGAATAAGAACTCAAATTTACACAATCCTTGGAAAAATCCAGACAAAAACGGAGTAATCAAAAAGCGCTCTTGCTCTTTAATGCAAGATGCCTATTTGGCAGAAATGAAGCAAGCTAGACCTTGGTATAAAGCAATCCACTCAAACGTATTGCAGATGCTGGTAAAGCGTCTTGACACGGCAATGGAAGGCTTTTTTAGACATGGTCGTGGCTTTCCTTCATTTAAGAACAGGTCTAACTTCCGTTCTTTCCAATACAAGCCAGGTGACGTTAAACTCGATGGGAATAAGATATACCTGCCATCAATAGGGTGGATGCGTTTTTATAATTCTCGTCCTATCCCGCAAGGATTCCAGATTCGTACTGTAACGCTACGTAAGAAAGCAGATGGGTGGTACGCGAGTATATTAATTAAAGATGACTCAGTTCCTGATTTCCCAGCCCCAGGAGAGGTTAATACTGTTGTGGGATTGGACATGGGATTAACAAAGCTTGTTCATTGCTCAGATGGTTCCGACTTTGACAATCCCCGCCCTAGTACCTCCAAAAAGGGGAAGCGTACTTTAAAAATCAGGCAGCGACGCTTATCCAGGAAAAATATTGGTAGCGCTAATCGCAAGAAACAGGCACAAAAACTTGCTCGGCTCCACAAAAAACACGCCGATAAACGTAGTGCTTATCAATGGTTTGTTGCCAACAAGATAGTCAGCAAGGCTGATGCTATTAGCGTAGAAGACTTGAATATCAAAGGAATGAAGGCAAAGTGTAAACCCAAGCCTGATGATGTTAAACATGGTCGATTTCTCAAAAATGGTCAATCTGCTAAACGCGGTTTGAATCGTTCCATCTCTGATGCTTCATGGGGAACTTTGATAGAAAAAATTCAGTACGCGGCTGCAAAGTCGGGAAAAAGTTTTTTCAAGGTAGACCCAAAAAATACGAGCCGTACTTGATCTAAATGCAGTGTCGTTGATGCCTTGTCTCGCTTTGGAGAGAAGTTTGTTTGTACATCATGCGGACATGAAGCACACGCAGACAAACAAGCAGCAGGCAACATAAAAACCCGTGCAATACAACAAAACGGGTTAGCAATTAAGAAACTTAAAAAGGTACGCAGGGACTCTGCGAAACCCAAACAGTTAAGACTGTTTGAAACGCCCACCGTTGAATCAACAACGGTTAAAAGGAAACAACATCGTGCTAAAAATAGCAAACGCGGTGTGCCTAGGAACTCGCCAACTCAACTGAGTTTATGGGATATTGGAGACTTGACTTAGTCTTCAATAATCCCACACCTAGAAGGTGTGGGAGTGTCAAAAACATAAAGATTACGAAAGTTTGCCAGACTTCAATTATCTTTCCGAGTTTTTTACTTTTCATATTTTAAAATAGCGGGTCGGTACTGTAGATCATTAGCAAAATGGATGCATTAACTACAAACTCGACTCCTCAAAGGGTGCATCTTCATTATTTGGATGGCTTACGCGGCATTGCAGCTTTGTATGTGGTGGCTGTACATATCGAGCCAGCGACAGAACAACAACTACCCACATTTTGGTTATTTTTTGAGCAGACTCTGAGATACGGTGCATTTAGTGTTGTTATTTTTATTGTCCTTTCTGGCTATGTTTTGATGTTGCCAGTTGTTCGCTCAAAAAGTGGTTTTGTTTCAGGTGGTTTACTTGGTTATATGAAACGACGAGCCCGTCGAATCTTACCACCTTATTATGCGACTCTTTTTGGATGTCTCTTACTAGCAGCTATCACATTCTTGCTAGAGAAGTTTACCAGTTTTCAATGGGATGAACTTGCAGGAAAAGGTCCGTTTTTTCCCTACTTTTCATTTATTGATGTCTTGTCTCACCTACTTCTTGTTCACAATCTCAGCGGCAGTACATACTTGACTATCAACCCACCAATGTGGAGTGTAGCCACAGAGTGGCAGTTATATTTTCTCTTTCCACTTGTGTTGCTACCCATATGGCGGCGTTTCGGGTTATTGTCAGTTGTTATTGCTGCCTTTATTCTCGGAATATTGCCATTTTATATTCTGCATGATTTTTCAATGGCAAGTAGTTCTTGGTTTGTTGGCTTATTTGCCTTGGGTATGGCAGCAGCCGAAATAGGATTTTCTCAAAAACCTAAGTTAATTGCTCTTAGAAATTCTTTACCGTGGAAGATTCTGGCAATCATTCTCACTATTGTTGCTTTTATAACTGAGTGGAAGAGACTGGGATTACCAATATGGATTGGTCAGAGTTTTCTTGGAATAGCAGCAGCTTGCTTATTTATCTACTGCTCTAAGTTTGCGAGCAATGGCAAAAAGCTGCCTGGTGTTTTAGCAGTATTTGAGCATCCTTGGGCGATCGCACTTGGAACATTTTCCTACAGTCTGTATCTAACCCACGGACCAGTCCTCGTTCTGGTACGTTATTTTCTTTTTAGTCTAAACATGACGCCCTTTATGTTCGCGGCAACATCTTATCTGATGGGTACAGCAGTATCCTTACTTGTTGCTTATTGGTTTTATCTAATTTTTGAGCGACCATTCATGTCCAACTTCTCAAAAAAGCGCAAACTCGAAAATGCATAAATACCTCTTTTTTAAATCTTGCTAGACAAAATACGACCGCAATTTTGATTAGCAGGTACTGCTTCCATCATCTTTTTAGGGAAATCTAACTTGAGATTTCCCATCAATTCAATAAAGCTATTGCGTTCACGAAGTGGGCACTCTGTGCCATCGCATCCAACAAACCTCGGATTCCAACGTTTTTCTTCACCAATTGTAGAGACTGTACAACCTTGATAATCATGACCTGGATAGACCAACGTGTCATCGGGTAAAGTAAATAGCCTCTGTGTCACTGAGTCATATAAGGTTCCAGCATCCCCGCTTTGAAAATCAGTCCTTCCACAGCCTCGAATAAACAATGCATCACCCGTCAGAACACGATCGCTATTGACTAAATAAGCTAAGTGAGCATTCGTATGACCAGGAGTGGCGATCGCCTCAATCACAATTGACCCTAACTGCAAAATTTCTCCATCTGCAATGTAGCGGTCTGCACAAAGCACTTCTGATCCAAAAGGAACAACTGTCTGACACCCAGTTACATCTCGCAACTTGCCTGTACTGGTAACATGGTCGGCATGAACGTGAGTTTCTAAGCAATAGAGTAGAGTGAGTTCTAGTTGTTGCAAGAGTAGACAGTCCCGTTCCAATTGTTCTAGAACTGGATCGACGAGGACAGCAGTCTTTGTTTTGATGTCGCCAATGAGATAAGTATAGGTACTTGATTCCTTGTCAAATAACTGGCGAAATAGCATAACACTTCCTTAGCTTTTCAAATGAAACAGTAATGAAGAAGAAATGAAATGAAATAGTAATGAAGAAGAAATGACACGCTTGTTAAACACTCACTTCATTAGACCTCTTGCATGAATGCCATAAAAGATTTGTAGGATGTGTTAGGACGAAGTCCGTAACGCATCTTCTGAGATTTGTTGCGCTGCTTTACTTTCTCATTCCCCTACACAAAATATTCGTGCAAGAGTTCTATTCACTCTTAGTCTCAATTTCTGAGGCTAGTTGATACTTTGCGATACAGCTAATTTCAGGAGAGTTCTGGTAATACTCTGAATTTACGAAGACTTTCTTACAAAACCGATCCCGACCAATTGATGACCAGACAAGCTTGCCATTCCCTTGACTGACACCTGCTCTGAAGAGCGAACTGTCTCTAGAGGAGGTGAAGACAGTAACTCCTGAGTCAAGAGCATTGCCTGCTCTCGAATTTCAGGGACTGCTATCGTTTCCCAAAGGTCGCCTTGACGTGTGGGACCGAGTGTATATAAAAACTTTGAAGCTATACCAGTTGCATCCAAAAGCGCTCCACTTGCAGCTGTTTTGAGTCCCATTCCTAAGACATCACAGCAGACAAGACCCTGAGAGAGTAAGCTTTTCACAAAAGGGTGTGTCAACTTTTCATAGTTGGAGGCAGGACCAGTACAGTTAATTACCCGGTTCACCCGCAACACAATGTCATCTGTGGTGTGGCGCTTGCGAACGGTGACATCAACCCCACAACTATCCTCACGGTAAGCTTGGATACGACCTGCGTGTACGTCGAGTTGACCGGAAGAAACCAGCTTGTTGATAACCTCTGCCACCTCTGGTGCAATTCGATGACGATGAATATCCCAATAAGCTCGAACATGACGCAAGAAGCGCCGTTTTTCGCTCAGGGGAAGAGTTTGCCACAGGCTCTGAGTGATTGGGCGCAAAGAGTTCAAAACAACCCGCCAGTCTTGACCACAAGCAGCTGCAGATTGTACTTGTTGACGGACCAGATGCATCAATACCCGAACAGTTTTGGGAGCTTGGTCAATAGCAATAAAAGGAGAAATAAGAGAGATACAAGGAGTTGTCTTGTGGGCAAGAGGCAATAACCCATGTCGCGACACGGTATATATCTTGCCTCTATGACCTTGCTGGAATAGGGTGAGTGTTAAATCTACCATCGTCAACCCTGAACCAATTAGCAAAACTGAGTCATCAGCGTCAAGGTCTGTCAATACGTCGGCAGAATATGCATTGCCTTTATAGCGGCTGCTGTTATAGAAAGAACGGTCTTGAATTGGTGGGTTGGCTGGAGGAAAATTGCCTAAAGCCAAAACAATCTGGTCTGCTTGGATAGTCTGACCATTGCTTAAGTATAAAGTTGCACCTATATTTGCTGGCTCAATGGCGATCGCCTCGTCAGTGATTCTTTCTAAATGCACATAACTAGGGGCAGTTGTTTCTGCATCATCCAAAATACTTTGAACATAAGCACCATAAATCTTGCGAGGAACGAAAGAGTTCGCAGTCACCTCTGAGGTAACAAAAGTTCCGACAGTAACATTTTGTCTTTTAACCCAACGCAGAAAGTGGTCAGGATCATTAGGCAAAGCGCTGATTTGCCCAGCAGGAACATTCAGAAGGTGGTAAGGAGAAGAAGTACCGTAGGCGACTCCTCGTCCTAATAGAGAGTTACGCTCAATCAACTTAATATTTAGAGGAATAGTTGCTGCTCGTAACAATTGAGCTGCGACCATTGAACCGCTGAAGCCACCACCAATAATAGCGATAGTTGTAGAACAATTTCTTTTAGGCATAAAAACCCACTTGATTCTAGATTATGGTTTCTCAAAAATAGAAATTTGGCTGTCCAATGCCTAATACTTGATGGACGCATCTCAATTTCATATTAATAGAATAATCTACAAGTTTTAATCGATATTTTCCGCACAAAATGTCTTAAAATTGTGACATTTTAAATACTCATAAATACAGCGGAATTCTTATAATTAAAAGTCCACTAACTGTATCGGAATTCTTTTAAATCAAACACCGATAACTATATCGGAATTAGCAAAAATCAAATAATATGTTTAGAAAAAAGCTTACGACATAAGGAATTGGCGTTTTGCGGTTCCAGACTCAGAAATAATTATTAGTCTCTAATCCCTAATATTTTACCGACAAAGATTGATTTCTATCTTTTGACTGAATTTAACAAAGATGTCTGCTGAGTTAAGGGAAGAAAACTAGTACCTCTTGTTACTTTTGAAATTTTGTTGTTACTGAATCCAATATGCAGATTATTTAATTTTTTCTTACGCCTTTTGAGCAGTTCCTCTGGAGCATCACCGAACGCGAGTGCGTTCCGTAGGAAAGGTAGATAATCTGTGCGATCGCCTGACGGATACGCTATGCAAACATATAATCACTCTTTATAGGTATTGACAACCTATAATTATTTAGCCCTATTTATAGAATATTCAGTCTCAAGTATATTTTGACTGGACTGAGAAATCCTTTAGGGTGACTGCCTGCAATGAATTCTGCAACTCATGCTCTGATTGCAATTAGCTTGGGAGCAATACCAGGTGCGCTAAGTCGCTATTACCTCACTATATTTTTTGGGCATTGGCTGGGGACAGCATTTCCTTATGGAACCTTTTTCATCAATATCACTGGCACTTTTTTGATGGGTTTTTTCACAACCTTCACATCAAAACTGGCAATTTTTCCTGAGCTAAATCTGTTAGTAGCAGTAGGTTTTTTAGGCTCTTACACGACTTTTTCTACCTATGCCTTAGATACATCCAATCTCATACGAACTAAAGACTACAAATCTGCACTATTTTATTGGTCTGCTAGTCTTGTCTTAGGGTTTCTTAGTATAGAATTGGGGATTTTTTTGGCAAAAATATTATAAGTTGTCTTGTCTATTAATATCTGTGAAGCCTTGAGATATAACTCAGCATTGTTCTCCTAGCGTGAAAGTAGATTTTTCTCTACTGTAAAGAGACAATAAGGACACAATTATGGATACTTTGGAGCGGCTAACGATTTACGTTGGCGAGTCGGATCACTGGCAAGGTCAACCTGTTTACATTGCTTTAGTGGAGGAAGCCCGACGTAGAGGAATTGCAGGGGCTACAGTCACTAATGGGGTTGCAGGTTTCGGCAAACATCAACTGCTACATACTGCCAGAATCTTTGAGTTATCGTCTGATTTGCCAATGGTAGTGACGATTATTGATAGAGCAGAGTCAATTAACTCTTTTGTGCCAATAGTACAAAAAATGGTAGCAGGAGGTATTGTTGTTCAGGACACTGTCAAGTTAGTTCATCATGCACCTGTTGATATCCCTAAATCATAATACTGGAAAGTCCAGTTCTTAAAGGTCATGATTTTTCTTTGATACGGATAAACTCAGCAAAGATAATTCCCAGTTGAAAGCATATCATTGCCAATACACCACTACTGAGCCAGTAGAGCAAACCTATTTCTAAGCTGCCTTGTTGAAGTAGCTTCGCTGTATCTAACTCATAAGTCGAGAAGGTGGTATAAGACCCTAAAAAGCCCGTGGCTACTAACAGTCTGATATCAGGATGAATGATGCTCAACCGCCCTAGTAATAGCGTGGTAAAAAAACCCATAACCAAACAACCACTGATATTAATAATCAATGTGCTGTAGGGAAATTCTGTACCAAGAAGTTGATTTAACCACAAACCGAGGTAATAGCGAGAGAGCGCTCCGGCAATTGCGCCAAGACTGATAGCAACAGGAGTGCGAATGGCAGGATTTTGCAACATAGCAACACATTCAGAGCGATAGAATGCTTTATAACATCATGCAGCTTCATAACAGCTTACAAGCAAGCGTGATTTGCTAACAGAAGTTCAACGCACATTGCCCTACCCTTTTGTACTAATACCAATTTGAAAAAAAATGCAACACATCGGTTGAACCCCTCCTCAACCCTCTCCTTAGTAAGGCTACGGTGTACACACAAGTCGAAGTAAAGTCATAATGGCAGGAGTTGTGAGGAGTAAAAGGCGGTGGAAAATCCAATCAGAATACACGCTCAAGCAATTGGGGGAAAAGCATTTGGAGACTCGCGACTCTCTAAAAGGGGGCAGCATTGTACGAAGCTTTGGGAAAACATCAATCGGTCAGCATTCGACAAATAAGTAAAAATAGAGGCGAGCAAGTAGGATACTATCGGTTTTTGGAGAATCAGAATGTGACAGTAGGGGAATTAGTGCAAAGCCTATCAGACCACTGCGTATCTCATGTAGAAGGAAAGCATATATTAGCCATCAGTGATACGAGCGAAATCAACTTGCAGTCTCATGTAGGCAGGTTGAAAGCGTTGGGTGTAGGTGTAGTAGGAAACAACACAGATGTAGGCTTTTATATTCATCCGACACTAGTATTAGATGCAGCAAATGGATTTCCCTTGGGGATCAGTACAGTACAACTGTGGACGAGAGAGGTTAAGCATCAAGAGAAGCATGAACGCAATTACAGTCGATGACCAATAGAAAAGAAAGAATCATACAAGTGGCTACGTTCTGCCGAAGAAACGCAAAGATGTTTAACTATTGGGAATGCCAAAATAGTGACTCACATTGCTGAGCGCGAAAGCGATATGTATGAAGAATTTGCTACAGTAGCGAATCGAGACAATCATGTATTGGTCAGAGCGCGCATTAACCGTCGCCTAGTGGGGAAGACCTCATCAGTTTATACATACTTAAACCAACAGCCGAGCGAGGGGACTTACACAGTAGATGTCCCAGCAGATGCACGCCTGAGTAGAACCGCAAGACAGGGATTATTAATTGTTCGTCGTGCAATGGTGAAAATTCAACGTCCAGATAAATTGAATGGACAAGATTATCCTCCGAGTGTGACACTTTATGCCGTGGAAGTCGTGGAAGTCAACCCACCACCAGGTCAAGCACCGATTCATTGGCGATTGCTCACCACCCACCAAGTCGTTTGTTTAGAACAAGCTCTACAAGTGATTCGATGGTACACATAGCGATGGCGAATTGAACAACTTTTTGCCACCCTCAAAACTGCTGGATGAAATCTTGAAGCTACCCAGTTAGAGTCAATCGCTGCTATCCAGCGATTGACTGTGTTGGCTTTGTCAATCTCTGTGCGAATTTTACAATTGATTCAGGGACGGGATAATCCTGATTTACCTGCCAGTGTTGCTTTTTCTCATGAGCAACAGCAATGCTTATCTACTCTTGCTCCTACATTAGATGGCAAAACTCGACTACAACAAAATCCCTATCCTCCTTCAACTCTTGCTTGGGCTACTTGGATGATTGCTCGACTTGGTGGCTGGTCTGGTTACAAGTCTCAAAAACCTCCTGGTATTACTACTTTGGTTCGCGGACTTGAGCAGTTTGAATCCACCTTTTTTGCCTGGAAACTCCCTCTAGGCACACTTGTGTGTACACCGTAGCCCACAATGGGAGAGGGGCGGGGGTGAGGTGACACCTATGAACGCAACTCGGTATCAACAGATGCTCGCGCCTAAGTTAGTCTATATTGTCTGGGGAAGAGGAAACATTAAGAGCAAAATGATGCAAGAAATCACACGCCGCAAATTTATCGCAACTGCCACCCTAGCAACGGGTTTTGCCGTAGCAGTACAACCTGTTTCTGCCAAAGTTATCACCACTGATACCAAAGGATTAGTAGCGGGAGCGGTGAAAATTCCTGTCAAAGATGGCACAATCCCTGCTTACAGGGCAGCACCAGCCACTGGTAGCAATTTTCCAACTGTCTTGGTAATCCAAGAAATTTTTGGTGTGCACGAGCATATTCAGGATGTCTGCCGTCGCTTTGCCAAGTTGGGGTACCTGGCGATCGCTCCGGAATTGTTTGTGCGTCAAGGCGATGTCTCGAAGTTAAGCAACATAGATGAAATTCGCCAAGTGGTCGCCAAAGTACCAGATGCCCAGGTACTGTCTGATCTCGATGCTACAACAAACTGGGCTGTAAAATCAGCTAAGGGTAATGCGAATAAGTTAGGGATTACAGGCTTTTGCTGGGGTGGTCGCATCACCTGGTTATACGCAGCACACAATCCCAAAGTCAAGGCAGGTGTGGCGTGGTACGGGCGACTTGTGGGTGATGCTACCGAACTGACGCCCAAGCATCCCATTGATATTGCGTCTACACTAAAAGTCCCTGTTCTCGGACTCTACGGCGGCAAGGATACGGGCATTCCCCTCGACACAGTAGAACAGATGCGCGTTCGCCTTGCGTCTCGGAACGAGAATCGCCTAAAGTCTAGCAGCAGCAAATCCGAAATCATTGTCTACCCAGATGCACCCCATGCTTTTTTTGCTGATTATCGCCCCTCCTACCGGGAGAAAGAAGCCAAGGAAGGCTGGCAACGTCTCCAGGCATGGTTTAAGCAGCACGGTGTGTAACACATTGCCCACGGATAAAATTCGGAGGATTTTAGCAACAAAGCTACTCCTTACTGCCCTAGAGGTGGAGTTGGAGAAGTCGGTTGAATTCCCTGTTGTATTTCTCGTATCTCCCACTGACACCGTTTTTCATTCGGCTGATTGTAATTAATCGCCATTGTGAAAGTGCGAGATTGGACGCTGTTGTCGCGGAAGTTGACAACAGACTTAGTATAATTTCCTCCTGCAATTGCTGTCCATTGCAAGGTATTACCCCCATAAGGCTGATCAGGAATGAAGCGCACTTTATACCTAACCTGCTCTGGCGAGTCACCAGAGCGGACAAACTCCAAATCTTGAACAATGTCCGCCGCTCGGTCCAGGAGATCGGCGGAGATAAAGCTACAATTGTTAGGAACATCTCCTTTAACTAATGCCAAGTAGGGACGCTCAAAGGAAGACTCTACTCGTTGGGCTTGCGCTCTGTGACTGGAGAAGAGGATTAGGGTAATAGGCAGTATCAGAAAAATAGCTTTTCTCATAGTTCCAATCCAACTCAACGCTGAGTACCAAGTCGTAAAGCTTAGTTTCAAGTCAGGATGCAATGAGTGGCGGCTTTAAACCCCACCACCAAAGTACGCTATGCAAACGCTAACGTGCAGACTCTGCGCTTTGCTCTGCCCAAGAGAGCAGGAGATACCCGCGATCGCTCGATAGGCGATGAGAAAAACTGCGTTCAATCTCAACTTGATCTGCTGCAAATATTTCTTAGTTCAGTTGATTCTTCACAGCGTATATGCTCTCATTTGAGCAAACGTCTACCCTAAGAACAGATTGACCTCCTCTACAGTCTGACTTCTCCATGAAGTCAATCTCTGCTGTTCAATGCATTTTGTTTGAAATTTTCGCGTTGCATATTTGCGGGATGATTTTATTTTCTCTCTCTATCAGAAAATTTTTCTTTCATTTGACAACTCTTGTGTAACAATGTTAAATTCATCCCTTCGTGTTGTCAGCAAAAAGAATACAGCATTTAAGGAATTTTGTTCTCGCCTGACTTGCAGACGAGGTATTCCCTTAAATCTCAGTCACAAATTTGGAATCTAAAAACTCTAGTTCTATGCCTTTTTCTGCCACTCTAAGCCAACTAGTTGAGGTTCTTTGCGCAAAAGCAGTAAACATATCTACAACTGCGTTCGCACATTTGAGCAACGGTATACAGACAGATTCCCGTATCATCAAGCCTGGAGAAGTGTTTGTGGCTTTACGCGGTGAAAAGTTTGATGGGCATGATTTTGTCCCAATGGCGGTAGAAAAAGGTGCTTTGGCGGCAATCGTTGATTTTGACTACAACAATTCTGAATTTCCCGTCTTACAGGTAAAAGACACGCTAGAGGCATATCAAAAAATTGGCAGATGGTGGCGTGACCAATTTGATATTCCAGTGATTGGGGTCACAGGTTCTGTGGGCAAAACCACAACAAAAGAACTCATTGCGGCAGTTTTGGCAACGCAAGGAAGAGTTCTCAAGACTTATGGAAATTATAATAACGAAATTGGAGTGCCAAAAACGCTGCTGCAACTAGATGCAGAACATGATTTCGCCGTCATTGAAATGGCGATGCGGGGAAAGGGGCAAATTGCTGAACTGACAGAAATAGCGCATCCGACGATTGGTGTGATTACTAATGTGGGGACGGCGCATATTGAGTTACTGGGTTCAGAAGAAGCTATTGCTGAGGCAAAATGTGAGTTATTGGCACAAATGTCTGCTGATAGTGTGGCAATTCTCAATTACGATAATCCGCTATTGATTTCAACGGCGGCGCAAGTCTGGCAAGGCAAAGTTGTGACTTATGGTTTGTCTGGTGGTGATATCCAAGGAAAGTTGATTGATAATGACACGCTGGAAGTGGCAGGAATGCAATTGCCTTTACCTTTGGTAGGACGACACAATGCAACGAATTTCCTGGCAGCTTTAGCAGTGGCGCAGGTGTTGGGCGTTGATTGGTCGTCTTTGAAATCTGGGGTGATAGTGAATATGCCAGTCGGGCGATCGCAGCGTTTTACTTTGCCCAATGATATAGTCATCTTAGATGAGACTTATAATGCTGCACCAGAAGCTATGCTTGCGGCGTTAGAATTATTGGCACAAACCCCTGGCAAAAGACGCATTGCTGTGTTAGGTGCAATGAAGGAATTGGGAGAGCGATCGCACCAGTTGCATCAACGAGTGGGTGAAACGGTGCGAACATTGAATTTAGATGCTTTGCTGGTTTTGGTTGATGGAGATGACGCAAAAACCATAGCTCAAAGTGCCAATGGTATTCCTTGTGAATGCTTTGCAACTCATGCAGACTTAGTTGTCAGATTAAAGACTTTTGCACAAGAGGGTGATCGGATTCTTTTCAAAGCAGCCCATTCAGTGGGACTAGATAGAGTCGTGAATCAGTTCCGCACAGAATTTGCCAAATGAATTTTGTAGCCATTAGTCCATAATAAATCGTTTATTGTTAGCAATTGCGGTGCGGAAGTTGAGCTCGCGGCTGGCAGAGCAGGCAGGGCTTGATATCAAAATTCACTATCACACGATGCGCCATACTTACGGTTATTATCTGGTGAATCAGGGTTACAGTACCAGAGAAATTCAGCGAATGTATCTTATCCTAGCCATTACTATGTTGAGGAGTCTGAGCGTAGCGTCTTTGAAACAGAATTGCTCCTAAATTGCTCAGCAAACAGGTGAGTGCTAGCCATAGCAAGATATAAGTGGGAGGCATCACCACGCCAATCATAAACCAAGTATATACGTGCAATATCATCATTATTGCAAATATGCTAGCAATTCCGGCTGCTTGCCAGACATGATGTGATGGGCGACGAAGTGCGGCAAAAGTCATGGTCAACAATGTTGCAAGCAAGTTGGCTGGCACCAGAAACGCACAAATACTTACACAGTTGGTACGGGAGAACTCAGTTAAGCTGTTCAGGTCAAACATCAATGTTTAAAGATAATGTCAGCATTTGATTAAACCTCTAACATATTAATAAAATAATGAAATATGTCTTAGTACCCATATTTAATAAAAGCATGACGAAATTAACATAAGTTAAGATAAGTAAAGTATTTTTATCGTGAAAAGTACGGAAAGTACAGCTAAGTCTTGAAGAAATAAAGTTTTATGAGAGACTTTCATTAAATATTTTTATTAGAGTATTGTTCTCATAAGTTTAAAAAAATGTAAATCCAGGAATCAAAATAACACTTAGATCAAACACATCTAAATTGCATTCTTTTTTATGAGGGTTCTTATTTGTGAGCTAGCGCTAGTGCGTAAATGACTCATAACGGTCATAACAAACTCGTTTACACTTCTTTACAAATCATCGTGCTTTCAAGAATCAGGCATAATTGTCTCTTGAAGATTCACACCCTTGAGGTTAGCTCTTTTAAGGTTAGCGCCATGGAGGTTAGCACCACTGAGGTTAGCCCCTGCCAAGTTCGCTCCTGTAAGGTTTGTCCATCTCAGGTCAGCTTTGCTCAAGTCAGCCTCACTGAGGTTAGCCCGCGACAGATAGGCACCACTCAGGTGAGCCTTGCTCAGATTAGCTTTGTACAAGTCAGTTTTGTAAAGGTAAGCCCCCATCACTTCCGCCTCATACAAGTTTGCCTTGCTGAGGTCAGCCGCAGTCAAATTAGCGGCGATTAGGTTTGCAAAACACAGGTCAGTGCGGATCAGCTTTGCTGTACCTAAATCGGCACCTCTCAAGTGAGCACCTCTCAAGTTAGCCCCAATCAAGTTAGCATCAGCGATCATCGCGTCTTTGAGATTCGCCTCACTCAAGTCAGCTCCAATGAGATTGGCATGACTGAGATCTGCTTGTGTCAGTGTAGCACCGCTCAAGTTAGCAATACTGAAGTTAGCCGCGCTCAGGTTAGCTTCAACGAGGATAGCTTTTTTGAGATGAGCGCCGCTTAGGTCAGCACCACTGAGGTTTGCATACACAAGCACCGCATGAGCTAGATCCACCTTGCTCAAGTTTACCCCTTGGAGGTTTGCGCCTTTGAGGTTATCGCCTTGCAAAGAAGCGGTACTGAGGTCTGGTGATATCTGAGGGTTTTCCTTTCTCCATTCAATCCATGTGACTACACCTGCTTTTAGGAAAGCTAGATGCTCTTGATTTGCCATTTTCTTTTCCTTTACTCCTGACGCCGACTTTGGGGATTTGTCCGCCCAGCTACACTTTCAATCGCCGTTAATGCTCCCGCAGCACCTGCAAGAATATCCCGTTCTTGTCCACCTAAGTAAAGCCGTCCAAAGCTACCTACAGCTTGAACCTCAAGAATATTAATTGACGCTGCTTTCTCCGCTTCATTTGCAGCTAGTGCGGCGTAAGTAGCAGGCTCAACTTCTAAGACATACAGCGTTTGTCCTGCCAGTAATAGCTGTCCCCGTCGTGTACGGTTGATAAGTTGTGTTTGGTAAGCATCAATATTGCGGATAATCTGGGTAGAAACAACACGCGGTTTGAGACATTCCTCTTTTCGGACTCCTAATGTTGCCAAAATCGCTTGACCGGCAGCTCGCGTTTCGCCTTGGGAGCTAGAATGAACTTCTAAGAGACCATATAGTCGTTCAACGACCTGTACTCCCGGACGGACAGAGGCAGCTTTAAGTGCAACATCGGTAATGCGATTAATTTCGATACCAGGAGAGATTTCAATCCATAGCGACGTATCTCCTGGTAATGGCAAGAAACCTTGGGCTACTGTTCCTATGTATGCTGCATGTTGAGGTTGTAGGCTGTCGAGAAATACGAAACTGCGTAATTCTATTCCCAAAGTTTTGCTCTCCAGTCATAAGGGAAAAAGTGAGTTATTGCAATATCTGAGTGTAATTTTAAGCTACAATAAACCTAAGTGTAAAAAAGTGTAAACAACAATACTCAAAATCGCAACACAGTGTCATCTTAAAACCAAAAGAACAGACACTTCAATGGGATGGCGAAAAAAGAGACGCCATCCCATTGAACTAGAATGGAAAATCATACATCTGCCAGCTTTGACCAAACAACCTTAAGTATGATATTTGCTTAGGACTGTTGCTATCAATAAGTGAGTGGGATAGCATATAAACACGACTTCTGACTATAAGCCCCTGAAACCTCATAGCTTCATTCATTGGGTATTCAAGGTCTCAGAGCGCTACTGACGGTTAACAACATTTTTACTTGTTTTCATTGAAACCCTATAGTGAATGCAAAAGCCCAAAAGTAGAGGTAAAGGGTGCAAAACCCTTGTTTACTGTGGGCAACTAACAGGGCTTGACATCAGAAAATAGATTTTTGCTTTTGAGTTTATCAGTTGCAAATCTTCAACTCCGTCCTGAGACTGTAGCCGTGAAAAATGCACTTGGGGAGAATAGGTAATGACACACATTGAGGGAACTTTTATAGGGGCTGGAGGTCTAAATCTTTATTATCAAAGTTGGTTGCCCCAGACGCAGGTACGGGCAATCATAGCTATAGTACACGGGCTGGGAGCGCATAGTGGATTATTCAATAATGCTGTGCAGCACTTAATACCTCAAGGCTATGCTATCTATGCCTTTGACCTGCGAGGGCATGGACGTTCACCCGGACAACGAGGCCATATCAATGCCTGGGCTGAGTTCCGAGAAGACTTGCATACCTTTTTGATGCGAATTCAGGAGCGAACAACTGGTTGTGCTTGTTTTGTGTGGGGACACAGCCTGGGAGCAGTGATTGCCCTAGACTACGCCTTACACTTTCCGGAAAGCGTACAGGGACTTATCTTAACGGCACCAGCATTAGGAAAAGTCAAGGTTCCAGCGTTCAAAATTGCTCTGGGGCGAATGTTCTCACGAGTCTGGCCACGCTTCAGCCTTAAAGTTGGTATTAAGCGTGTTGCAAGTTCACGTGACCCTATAGTACTCGCTGCCCATGTCCAAGATCCTTTGCGGCACGAATATGGCAGCGCCCGCCTTGCCACAGAATTTTTCGCAGCACAGAAGTGGGTGCAAACTCACGCAACCGATTTACAAGTTCCTTTGTTGATTCTGCATGGTAGTGCAGACTCGGTCACACCTCCAGAAGGGAGCTTAGCTTTTTTTGAACAAGTGACTTTCCCCGACAAAGAACGTTATGTTTATCAAGGTGACTATCACGACCTCGATCTAGACATCAATTATCAAGACGTGTTTGCGGACTTAGAGAATTGGCTTGAACGACATTTGAATGGAGGTATTAATCACTTGCCAGTGGTTTGTCAGATAAAAACTCCCTCTTTGCAGCCAAAAACGATCAATATGTAGCCGATTTTTTGCGAAAAAGATACAAAAGTAGCTTTTAATTCCGGCGGTGATCTACATTAATAGTATGTACTTTGTACAAGGTTCTAAGACATTCAGGTCTGACAGAGCCGAAGTCTTAAGCAAGTTAAAATCCTGTCATGAATGGGTACTAAATTGAAAGGAGATATTTGGTAAAAAATTGGGACTTAGGTATCAGAAGTCGGCACCCAGAAAAATTACCTAATTGTTTCAGTTAAATTAAATAAAGCATCAGTGGATACTATCCAACTGATATTAATAGTTGTTGTGCATAAGAGCAAATAAAGAGAAAAGTAGCATTGAAAGGTGTTAAATCACCTCAATATGTAAACTCTTCTTTTGTTAGCTGTTGGTTATTGGTCATTGACCACGAATAACTAACTACTAATCACTAACTTGTTGCCTGACTCTTTTTAGTTAGGTTGCACGGGCAGGTTTAAAAAACTGTTAGTAAGGTGAAGAGTTCCAAGCTCTTCTTGGACAAAATGTTGTGGTCAAATAAGACTTATAGAGCTCCTCCCAACTGTGGGGAAGTGTTACTAGGGCGTACTTTGCCTTCATTGTTGGATGAAGCGTGCGTTAGCGTAGACCCCAAAAAAAGTCTCTCGCGCAACTTCCTTCATTCAGAACTTCGGGAGCGATTTCCCTTACAGAAAGGTCTTCTCTCTGCTGTGGGACGTTCGCGCAGCGATCGCCAAGCACTCAGCCCTTCTCGTAAAGTAGACGTGTCCAAAAAGACACATCAAGCTCGCTCCCCGAACCCCCACCTTTTGAACCAATGGACAGAAACTGGCTGGCAAACTCTATCCAATGAAGAATTTCAAAGTGCTGTTGAAGAGATGGCGCTGGGTTTGTTGGATTTGCAGTTGCCAAGCGATCGCTATGCGGGTTCTGTGGCTGATTCCTGGCTGAATCAGTCAGATACAGCTCATCGCGCAAAGTTTCCTGATTGCGTTGCCTTATTGATGCACAGCGATGTCAATTTTTGCATAGCTGACATGGGTTGCCTACTCGCTGGTCTGATTAATGTACCAATCGACCTGAACCAGACGCTTGAGCACATTATTTTCATTTTGCGGCATACGCAAGCAAAGGTACTGATAGTTTCTAACCTAGACTTGCTTTATCAAGTCGTGCCCTACCTGTCAGAGACACCCAAGCTGAAGGTCGTGATAGTTGCCGAGGTTCCGTCTGATTGGCAGCAGATACAATCGCAAATACTAACCAGTCAGTTAAGCGGTGGTGAGAATGACCAGAGCCTAGACATTTCAAAATCTATCCAAGTGTTTTCGCTCTGTGAGATTCGTGATCGAGGACGGGCTGAGATTTCTGAAAGCAGAAAACAACAACTGCGCTCAACGCTGTCAGCCAATGACCTAGCCACTATTATTTATATCCCCGGAGCCACAGGAGAGCCTCTGGGAGTGATGCTGACCCATGAAAATCTTTCTGCCAATGCATTGGCAATGTTTACTGGCATTCCCGATCTAGAATTCGGTGCCAAGGAAGTTATACTCTCATACCTGCCACTAACTCATGTTTTTGCCCGAGTCATGCTGTATGGTCATATAAACTATGGGCATAGTATTTACTTCACTACCCCTAAGTGGGTCATCAAGCATCTAAAAGAAGTGCAACCGACGATATTCGCCACGGTGCCACTCTTGCTGGAAAAGGTTTATAACAAGATCCTGGAACAAGGAAGCAAGCAGGCAAAACCAGCAACAGTCAGGGAAGTTAAGTACAATGTGCTGTCGCGCATCCGTGCAATTGCCACTCAGATGATGCGTAAGGGAGAACAAACACAGAAATTTCGTTTATCCTCCTTGCACTTAGGTATCCGTCTGTCTGCCTTTGAGTGGAAGTTCCCACCTCTACGTATCTCTGTGTCTGCATCTCAATTGCGTGAGATAGCATTTACCCAGCGCATCTACAATTGGGCGCTGAACCTTGCCAAAGAGTATGAATTAGGACAGCCACAACGAGGGACATATGCCTTGATGCTCAAGCTGGCAGATAGGCTCGTGTTCTGGCAATGGCGCTCAGTCTTTGGTGGTCGTCTCAAATACCTCATCAGTGGGGGTGCAGGATTAAAAGCAGAAATTACGAACCTGTTTGCCGCAGGTGGAGTCACAATTTTGCAAGGTTATGGTTTAACCGAGACAAGTTCAGCACTCACCTATAATCGGGGACCCTTTAACCGTGCTGGCACAGTGGGTGTGCCACTAGCTGGGGTGGAAATAGCGATCGCCGAAGATGGTGAAATCCTCACAAAAAGTCCTTACAGCACCCAAGGCTATTACAAAAACCCTGATGCGACCCAACAATTGATTGATACAGACGGCTGGTTGCATACAGGTGACCTTGGAGAGTTTACAGAAGAAGGTTTTCTGAAGATTACTGGTCTCAAGAAAAGTAGATTTAAACTTTCCACTGGCAAGTATGTGACACCACAGCCTTTAGAAAACAAGCTAGAACAATCTCATCTGGTGACAAAGGCTGTTGCTGTGGGGGCGGAACGCAAATTCTGTGCCATGTTAATTTTCCCCAATTTGGATAATCTGCATTCCTATGCCCTCAACCTTGGGATAGATTTACCAACCGAGGTATTGCTCAAGCATCCGTATATCATCGCCATGTATCAGACATTGGTTGATCAAGCAAATTGTCATTTGCCTCACTGGTCAACTGTGAAGCGGTTCAAGCTGATTCATGCCACCCTCACAGTTGAAAACGGACTGCTAACGCCCACTCATCAGGTAAACCGCGCGAAAGTGACAGAAGTTTTTGCCCAAGAAATTAATGCCATCTATGAGGATGCCGGGCGCAGACGCAAAGACACGGACGATGAAAAGGATATGCCCTTGTTTTCCTGTCCTCCCATACCCAAAGCTTCATGTCCTCCATTTGCGCAATCTCTGATCACATCATGAGGGAAAAAGATAAAAGGGATTTCCTTTCTCCCTTTCTCTTTCTCCCTTCCTCTCTTGATTTAACCACTTAACAAAAGGGAGCGTTTAAGAACTATGTTTAAACCGTTCCGAACAGCCGCCGTTCTTGGTGCAGGAGTGATGGGAAGCCAAATTGCTGCTCACCTCGCTAATGCAGGGCTGATTGTACATTTGTTAGATATTGCTAGTAATACTGAAAATAAAAACGAAGTCGTCGAAACAGCATTTAAAAAAGCCCTCAAGCTGTCTCCGCCCATTTTATTTACAGAAAAAACAGCTCGACGCATTATTCTAGGCAATTTTGACGAGCATTTTCATCGTATTGCTGATGTCGATTGGGTCATTGAAGCGGTTGTAGAAAATCTAGGAATTAAGCAGCAGTTGATGGCACGGGTAGAAGGCACAATCCGCGATGATACGATAGTGTCCACCAATACCAGTGGTTTGCCTATCCACTCTATTGCTCAAGGACGCTCTGAGTCTTTGCGCAGAAGGTTTTTAGGCACACACTTTTTCAATCCACCACGTTATCTGAAGTTACTGGAAGTTATTCCGACAACTGACACTGCTCCAGAAGTCATAAAAAGGATGCAGTGGTTCGCCAGACTTTACTTAGGCAAAGGAGTCGTAGTCGCAAAAGATACTCCCAACTTTATTGCCAATCGCATCGGCATTTATGCGACAATGCTCGGTTTACGGGCACTGACTGAGCAGGGATATACGATTGAAGAAATTGATACCTTAACAGGTACACTTATTGGACGACCAAAGTCAGCCACATTCCGGACAGCGGATTTAGTCGGGCTAGATACGCTCATGTATGTGGCAGACAATCTTTATCCAGCTATTCCCCACGATGAAAGCCGCGAGGTCTTCCGCGTTCCTCAGTTGCTGCGCAAACTCGTGGAAACTGGGACACTGGGGACAAAAACAGGTCAAGGATTTTACAAAAAGCAAGGAAAGGAAATTCTTTCTATCAATCCAGAAACATTGGTTTATGAACCAGCTAAACCCATGAACTTGGGCGATATTGAGGCACTTTATCAAATTCCTGATTTAAAGAAACGCCTACACATTCTCTATCAACATCCAAGTCGTGCGGGTGATTTCTTCCGGCAATCAACTCTAGACCTCTTGGGATACAGTGCCCGTCGCATTCCCGAAATTGCTGACACTCCTGCTGAAATTGACCAAGCGATGCGTTGGGGATTTGGTTGGGAACTTGGACCCTTTGAAATTTGGGATGTTCTGGGGTTTGAGACTGTGTTGGCAGACATGAAAACCGCTGGTATTCCGGTACCGGAGTGGGTGGAGAGGATGCAGCAGGAAGAAGGTTCGGCAGCCCCCGTCTTGGCGGTTTCCGTCGATGGGGGACTGCCGAACCCGAAGGGCAGAAGGCAATCCGTCTTTTATCAAGGGGTCATTTCACTGACACAAGAGGCGGAAGAAATAAACCTAGATGCTGTGAAAGCAGATGCTAAACATACGCTATGGCACAATTCTGAAGCAGCATTGCTGGACTTAGGAGATGGAGTCGTCTTGTACGAGTTTCGTTCCAAAGGCAATACCCTGAGCCTGAATGTCGTCAATGGTTTAGCCGAGGTGCTAGATATCGTTGAAACAGGCAATTTCCGGGGATTGGTGATTGGCAACGACAGCGATAATTTCTCCGGTGGGGCAAATTTGGCGGAAATGGGGCTACTGGCACAAACAGGAAATTTTCAAGCGATCGCTAACCTGATCATTAAGTTTCAGTCACTGCTGCAACGAATTCATTATTTTCCAAAACCAATTGTTGCCGCTATTAATGGGCGTGTCCTGGGAGGTGGTTGCGAGTTAGTCATGGCTTGTCCACACGTAGTCGCAGCCGCAGAAACTTACATAGGACTAGTAGAACTCAGTGTTGGTCTGATTCCTGGGGCTGGCGGCATTATGCGCATGGTAACCTGGGCAGCTGAGCGAGCTGCAACGGAAACGCCTCATCATATCCAGCCCTTCCTACAACGGGCGTTTGAAACCATTGGCATGGCAAAAGTTTCCAATAGTGCCTACGAAGCGCAGGAATTGGGTTTTCTCTCACCTACAACCAAAATTGTGATGAATGCAGACGACCGTTTGTCTGTCGCCAAAGAACAAGTGCTTTGCCTTGAACAAGCAGGCTACATAGCACCGCCGGAACGCAATGCAATTATGGTGCTAGGTCGTCCGGTGCGGGCAATGTTAGAACACGCCGCCTACGCCATGCATCTGGGAGGTTTTATCAGTGAATACGATAATTACCTTGCTAAGAAGTTAGCTTATGTCATGACTGGTGGGGAACTGACTGCGCCTGCTTTGGTGGATGAAAACTATCTGTTGCAATTGGAGCGGGAGGCGTTTTTACCACTGTTGCAACAACCCAAAACCCAAGAACGAATTGCTCACATACTCAAGACGAAGAAACCGTTGCGGAATTAGCAGAAATGGTGGGAAAAATGAAAGAAGCCTATATTGTAAGTAGCGTTCGGACTGCTGTTGGCAAAGCCCCACGCGGTACATTACGCAATATGCGCCCAGATGATATGGGAGCAGTTGTCACTAAAGCAGCGATCGCCCGAGTTAATGGTCTGGAACCTGCACAGATTGATGATGTAATTTTTGGCTGTGCGTTTCCAGAAGCGGAACAGGGATTTAATGTTGGGCGGGCGATCGCACAGCGAGCAGGATTACCTGATTCTGTGGCAGGCATGACTGTAAATCGCTTCTGTGCTTCGGGGCTTCAAACGATTGCAATGGCAAACCAGGCGATTATGGTAGGACAAGCAGAAGTCATGATTGCCGGGGGAGCCGAATCTATGAGTTTGATTCCTATGGGAGGACATTATTTGGCTCCTAACCCAGAAATGATGGTGGAGACTCCCAACGCTTACTGTACGATGGGTCTGACGGCAGAAAACGTGATGCAAAGCTACCAAATTTCCCGTGAGGATCAAGATGCTTTTGCCTTGCGATCGCACCAACGAGCGTTAGCTGCCATTGGGCAAGGTCGGTTTGTTGAGGAAATTGTCCCACTCACAGTGCGAGAAACATTATATATCGATGGTAAGCCGCAGTTGGTAGAGAAGGTTTTTCAGGTGGATGAAGGTCCACGTCCCGATACCAGCTTGAAAGTTTTAGCTAAGTTGCAGCCTGTATTTCGTGTTGGTGGTACCGTTACGCCGGGTAATTCATCGCAAACATCGGATGGTGCGGCGGCGACAGTGCTGATGAGCGATCGCATGGTGAAGGAACTCGGTGTGCAGCCTCTGGCACGAATGTTGGGGTTTGCGGTGGCTGGGGTGCCGCCGGAAGTCATGGGTATCGGTCCTGTGGAAGCAGTCCCCAAGGTACTGAAACAGGTAGGTCTGACTTTGGACGATATCGGGTTGATTGAACTCAACGAAGCCTTTGCTGCCCAAAGTCTTGCTGTGATTCACAAACTTGGTCTAAATGAGGAGATTTTGAATGTGAATGGTGGTGCGATCGCCCTTGGGCATCCGTTAGGATGTACAGGCGCGAAGCTGACAGCCACTCTCCTCCACGAAATGAAACGGCGTGGTATTCGCTATGGTCTCGTCACAATGTGCGTTGGTGGCGGGATGGGCGCAGCAGCGGTGTTTGAGAATTTAATGATTTAACCGCAGAGTACGCAGAGTTAACAAAGGAATTCTTTGTGTACTCTGTGTCCTCTTGCTGCTATCAAGTTTCAGCAAATTGATGGAATAAGGTTATGAATAATCTCTTTCACCCAGCAATAGTTTCTTTTACGCTTGTTTTTCTATTCGTGTTACTAAGTTACATTGGTGTTCCGCTGTGGGTATGGTCGCTTTATGTGGCGGTGTTGCTAGCTGTGTTTCATGCACCAATTTGGTCTTGGGTACTTTTTGGCACAGTGGCTGTGGTGCTGAACGTTCCAAGACTGAGGCGAATCGTCATTACATCCCCGTTAATTTACAGTATAAAATCACTCAATATATTACCGAAAATTTCTGATACCGAACGGGCTGCCATTGAAGCAGGAACTGTTTGGGTAGATGGTGAGTTCTTTTCTGGTAAACCCGACTTCCCATTGATTAACACAGAACCATATCCTCAGATCACACCAGAACTCCAGGCATTTCTTGATGGACCAGTTGAGCAGGTCTGTCGCATGGCAACGGATTGGGAAATTTACCGTCGTAAGGACTTGCCACCTGAAATGTGGGACTATCTTAAACAAGAGCGCTTCTTTGGAATGATGATTCCCAAGGAGTACGGTGGTTTGGGCTTTTCCAACTTTGCCTATAGTACTGTCATGACGAAGTTGGCATCGCGTTCCTTCACCCATGTTGCCACTGTTGGTGTGACAAATTCTTTGGGACCAGCCAAGCTCTTGCTGCGGTACGGTACGCCAGAACAGAAAAATTATTACTTGCCTCGTCTGGCACGGGGAGAAGAAATCCCTTGTTTTGCCTTGACTGAACCTACTGCTGGATCGGATGCAGCAAGTATCAAGTCGGAAGGTGTTGTGTTTAAGGGCGAGGATGGCAAGCTTTATCTGGGTCTGAATTGGAAGAAACGTTACATTACTTTGGGTGCGATCGCCACTCTCTTAGGATTGGCTTTTAGACTGCGAGATCCAGAAAATCTTTTAGGTAAAGGAGAAGAGGTCGGTATTACCTGTGCTTTAATTCCCACCGAGACATCTGGTGTCGTCCTGGGAAAACGACACGACCCAATGGGCGTACCATTTTACAA
The DNA here is from genome assembly GCA_002163975.1 of Nostocales cyanobacterium HT-58-2. Lineage (GTDB taxonomy): Bacteria > Cyanobacteriota > Cyanobacteriia > Cyanobacteriales > Nostocaceae > HT-58-2. Next base: position 4,038,036 of record CP019636.1, read on the forward strand.
TTCTCCCACGGAAGGGCATGATGTTGTCGTCTCGGTTGACCAGATTATTGGTGGTGTGGAACAGGCAGGACAGGGTTGGAAAATGCTCATGCAGTCACTTGCGGCAGGTCGAGGCATCAGCTTCCCGGCTACCTGTACTGGCGTTGCTAAACTGGTAGCCAGGGTTACAGGCGCTCACGCTATAGTGCGCCAGCAATTTGGTTTGCCGATTGGTCGTTTTGAAGGCATTGAGGAACCCTTGGCTCGCATTGGAGGACTAGCTTACTTAATGGAGGCAGCTCGCGTTTATACCTGCGGTGCCGTAGACAAAGGTGAGCAGCCTGCCGTCATTTCTGCGATCGCCAAGTACAACTTAACAGAACTGTCCCGCAAAGTGATCAATGATGGAATGGACATTCTGGGGGGTGCGGGAATTTGTCGCGGACCGAGAAACTTGTTGGCAAATATTTATACAGCGACACCCATTTCTATTACTGTCGAAGGGGCAAATATCCTCACTCGCACAATGATGATTTTTGGTCAGGGAGCAATTCGCTGTCATCCTTATGTTTATTCAGAAATTGTTGCCCTAAATCAGTCCGATGTTACCGCTTTTGATCACGCTTTCTGGAATCACATCGGGTCAATGGTGCGTAACGGTTTCCGTGCCCTTCTCCTCAGTATTTCCCGTGGGTATTTGGCTCGTTCTCCGATAGAAGGACCGACAGCCAGATATTACCGCAAACTGGAATGGGCATCTGCTAGCTTTGCCTTTCTGAGTGACCTTGCACTGTTCTGCTTTGGTGGCACCCTAAAGCGACGCGAAAAGCTGACTGGACGGTTTGCGGATATTCTCTCTTGGATGTATCTGGGAACTGCAACCCTACGGCGATTTGAGGCGGAAGGTTGTTTAGCAGATGACTTACCCTTTGTTCATTGGTCTATGCAATATACCTTTGCCCAGATTCAGCAAGCGTTTGAAGGTATTTTCAACAATATGCCCATACCAGTACTCGGTATCTTATTCCGGGGACCCATTGCTTGGTGGTGGCGACTCAATCCCATTGGCACTTTGCCCTCCGATGAACTCGGTAGCGAAGTTGCTCGTAGCCTTCAAACTCCAGGACAGCGCCGAGACAGACTCACCGCAAGCATCCATATTCCTTCCGACGTAAATGAAGCATTGGGACGCTTGGAACGTGCTTTCCTCTTGTCATCCCAAGCCGAACCTATCCTCAAAACCATCAAACTTGCTAGCCTTGTCGGTAAGTTACCAAAGCAAAGACCCGAACGGCTGATTGCAGAGGCACTAGAAGCCGGAGTGATTAGCACCGCAGAGGCTGAACTCATTCGCGAGGCAGAGTCTGCTCGCAATGATGCCATTCAAGTGGATGCATTTACACTCTTAGAGTATCAACAAGGAAGCTCAGTTTTTGAGACAACAAAAGAGTTAATACGCGCTTGACGAGAAGAAGCAGGGAGCAAGGGAGCAAGGGAGTAGGGGAGCACCCGAGTGGGGGAGAAGAATTAATGTTCGTTAACTCTTTTCTCCCTCTGATGTTTTAACGCAAGGACTCTAAAATCATTGCCACTGCGATTAAACCTAGCAAGAGTATTCCCAATCGCCAAAACCAACTAGCTATATGGGGTAATAGCATGGCGGCGATAGGCAACACACCGAAACTCAGGGACATAATGTAGGCGATCGCAAAACCGAATATGGCAATTAAAAAGTATTTGAGGCACTTAGAAACTAACTTGAGGAGGGGATTAGGGTCATCGGTAGTGGTTTTCATAACCTTCATAACCTAAGAATAGATAGATATGTGCTGTTAACGGTTGGGACAGCCAAGCCGTATTTCTTATTGCCAGCTTTGGACAGTCGCTGGCATTTCAGGTTCAGAGTCAGTGGTTTGAGGGGAATTGCTAATCAGGGCTCTCATGATTAGCAGTATGCAAACAAGCAACCCTGCCATGACAAAAAAATTGCTCAAACCATTCCGGCGAAAAAAGTAGTCTTGTCCGCATTTCACGCAAACTCGTCTGTTGGGATTGTAGGGATCGGTCATGAACGGACAATTATCGCGAGTGCATTCATTATTACAAATAGGGGTCATGCTACAAGCCTCCTAAATGGGAAGTAAAAACGTCCACATTTTCAGAATGCCTGAAGTAATCAGCCTTGAAAGCTCACTCTTTGGCTCAATTTTTTGGCTCAGTTGGCTCGGTTATCACTTTAGTCACTATCGAACTAGAAACCAAATGTAACATAAGAGATATCGTGCTGAATCATGTAAAGATGGCGGATTCTATTAGAGCATCTACACGAGGGCTAGAAATCGTCGATCAAGCTAGACAGAGAATGGGCTGGAATAAAACCGCTGATATTTGGTGGCAGACAGCATTAACCTCAAAAGCAACTTTGAAGCGGTTTTGGGCAAGGGAGCCAATTCAGAGACAGACATTTATCCAGATTTGTCAAGCTGTAGGGCTAACAAGCTGGCAGGATATTATTGATCCCTACCTTCCCAGTACTGAGCTAGATCCTAATTTTGTTGGACGTGAGGAAGCGATCGCCCAACTTCATCATATGGTTAACCAAGGTGCAAAGATTATTGTCATCCAAGGAGAAGGCGGCGTAGGCAAAACAAGGCTAGCTCGCAAATATTTTGAAAATCAGGGTTTCAAATTTTTAGAACTGTCGATGGCAACGGAACCCCAGAATATCATTTCTGTAGAAAGCGTAGTTGAGGAATGGTTATGGCGAGAGTTTGATGAAGAACCAGGGCGCAATCTAGGAATCAATTTGCAAAGACTGAAACGGAAACTTCGAGAGGAAACAGGAAGAAAAGGTATATTAATCGACAACCTCGAAACTGCTTTAGATATAAATGGAAGATTTATCAAGTCTCATCGTCATTATGTAGAATTATTGAGAGTCTTGGCTGATCCAGCAATCAATTCAGTCACACTCATCACCAGCCGCGAACGCCTATGTGAAGCGAGTGTTGATGTCAATTTTTATATGCTCAAAGGCTTAGACGAGTCGGCATGGAGACAGTTTTTTGCTAGTCGTAACATTAATCCTCATCCTGATTCTGCGGCACTGCGTGAAATATGCACAGCCTATGGGGGCAATGCCAAAGCAATGCGAATTATCAGCGGTGTCATTCGCGCAGATTTTGAATGTGACATAGATGCTTATTGGGATGTGACTCAGGATGATTTGTTGATTGAACAAGAGTTAGAAAATTTAGTTGTCAGTCAGTTTAACCGCCTACAAAAAATTTATCCTGAAGCGTATCGACTCCTCTGTCGTTTGGGATGCTACCGCTATCAAGATGTGCCTCGTGTACCTATTGACGGGCTTTTGTGTTTGCTGTGGGATGTGCCAGAGATGCAACGTCGGCGGGTGGTGAATCGTTTGTGTGCTCGATCTTTAGTAGAATCCCGAAACGAGGAATACTGGCTGCATCCAGTGATTATGGCTGCAGCGATCGCCCGGTTGCGAGTCAGTGGAGAATGGGAGACAGCAAACCACAAAGCTGCCGATTTTTGGACCAATAGTGTGACTACGGTTCAAGGCACAACAGATGCATTGAGAGCCTTAGAAGCTTATTATCACTACGTAGCGATTGAAGACTTTGAACAAGCTGCAGATGTCATTATTAGACAGAGAAATAATAAATGGGGAACTCATGAATCTCTTGGGCGCTCGTTTTACAAACGAGGTTTGTTAAAACCAATGACCGCTGCAATCAATAAGATATTAAATAAACTTAATCCAGGGTATCGCTGTGCTAAACTCTATCACACATTAGGGGCTATATGCTGGCTAAAAGGTGATTTTCATCAAGCCATTAATTATTGTGAGCACTCCAGAAAAATGGCACTCACCTGCTTGCAATTAATGCAACAAGATGACATTGAGGCTGTTAAAAAAAATAAATTAATAATTGTAAACTCGTTATTAACTATAGGTATTTGTCAAATTGGTGCTTGGGAACTCGAAGAAGCAGTAAATACTCTCAGGCAAGTCGTTAAGCTTTGCTATCAAATTGACTATGAGAAATATGCTCCATCTGCTTTGTTTTACCTAGCATTTTTAAATTCATGTTTAGGACGAAAAAAAGAAGCAATTGAAATTGCCAATTACCTCTATAATCGACTTCCTCAGGAAGGACTACCTTCATGGGTTACAGAGTATAGATTATTTTATTTATTGATAACTTATAAGAATTTAGAAGAAATAGAAAAATCATTTAAAATATATCAAAAAGTTATTTATTATGCTAAAAATAGTCCTTATACTCAAGCGAAAACAAAAGCGTTAAGTGGTTTAGCACAGTTGTATCGAGAACAGGAAGAATTTACACAAGCAGTAGCTTGTCATGAAAAAGCAATCAAAGTTTTAGGTGAAATAGGCGCTAAATTGGATTTGGCTGAGGCTTATTATCAACTAGCATTAACTCATCAAAGAATGAGCGAAGCTGCGAAAAGTAGAGAAAATTTTGAGAAAGCGATCGCACTTTTTCAAGAAATGCAAGCACCAAGACAAATTGAGAAAGTACAAACAGCAATGGATTTGTTTTAAAAATAACCAAGGAGATATCTAGAAAAGCTACAAAGGAGAATACCTCCTGCCGTGCCGAGGTGAAAAAAACTTATAACAAGAAAATAGTTTTTGCCTGTCTAATTCAGTCCTAAAAGATACAATAGAGGAAAACTATAACTCATGCTCATAGAAAAAAATTGGCATTGCAATCCGTTTTGAGCAACAGTTGCTAGTAAGTATCCTTGAAAAGAGGAGAACAACACAAGGTGTAAGGAGGCGTTGTGAAAGTTCTACTAATGAGCTATTTCGGAGGTATGACATGACGATTACTCTCAATCACACTATAGTGCCTGTGCATAATAAAGAAGCATCAGCACAATTTTTTGCACATATTTTTGGTTTAAAGGTTGAGCCTTCAGTAGGACACTTTGCCGTCGTGCAGGTTAATGATACGCTAACGTTAGACTTTGCTGACTCAGAGGAATTCGAGTCGCACCACTATGCATTTCATGTCAATGATGAAGAATTTGATGCTATTTTTGCGCGAGTCAAAGAGGCAGGTCTTGAATACAGTAGCGACCCCATGCACCATAATAAAGGTCAAATGAACTACAGAAAGGGAGGTCGTGGCTTCTATTTCCTAGACCCCAATGGTCATAACCTCGAATTGCTGACCCGTACCTAAATATTGGGATTGTGAGTGTGGGTGGATGATTGGGTGTAGAGCAATTTCTTTAAGACTCTATGTCCTTGCTGACTCAAACTTGGCTAACTTGAGTCTTGTAAAGTTCAGTAGCGACTTCTTCAAGTTCCGGTTCAACCGCCATGAGATGTTGCTCTAGAATAGCTAAATTACGGATGTTGGATTTGTAGAAAGCATCAAATATATCACCCACCAAAGGGACTGTGCCAACGACTGCTTCCAAAGCAACGTTGAAAATCATTTTCCTTATGTCTTGATGTGGTATGCCAAAGCGAGTCGCTAAAAAGATAATGTAAGCTGAAAAAGCTGTACTAATGAAATCACCAGCGCCTGGAACTAGACCAATAATTGGGTCTAGTCCGATGCGAAAGCCTGTACCTGGAATACGGAGAGATGTATCCATTAGGCGGCTCAGTTGACGAATACGGTTGAGAGTAGCTAGGCGTTTGGCAGTATCCATAATTTACAATGTTTTCACGACTGATTGATATTCTTTTTGTACCGTTAAAAGGAACAAAGGCAGAAAATGACTGATTCTATTTAGAATTCTCTAGGTAGATAATACGATTTTTTATTATTATGCTTTTCTTCCCACAGTTAGATATAGTAATGCTATTGAAGTTGTAATATTATTTGTTACAGTCTGTGTTTGTTCTTTTTTGTTACATACCAAAAATGACAAAATAGCTACCAAAAGCTAATTAATAAAAATTTATAAATTGAACTCTCTTTTTAAAAGCTGAAAACTTTTGTATGACTTCTAGAAATCGGTCTCATTCTGATAAAAGTGCTATTCTCAATTTGCATCAACAACCCACAAAAATAACAGCAAGTGTAGCTAAAGAAACAGCGCCACCTCAAAAGATATCTTACAGCGTTGTTCATGCAATTCCTGGACGTATTCGTTTTCGGATTCCTCGCCTAATTATCGATTCTGAGTATGCCAATAAACTCAAGCAGGTCATAGAATCTGACCCTATGACTACGAATGTGCGTGTTAACCCGACAGCAGCATCCCTTGTTGTCAATTATCAACTAGGCGTTATTCCAGAGGACCAAATGCGATCACATCTGGTTAATCTTATTCAAACTGCCCCAAGTATAGTTTTGCCAGTGCAAGCAACAGTACAATCAATTTTAGAAGCTATCTTTGATGCTGTGCTCAATCTCATTGACAGTACGCGCAACATCAAGAAAGCACGTAACGCCACATAAGTACAAGATTTTCTTGCTCTTAACCCTGTAAACGCTCGGATCGCAAAAACAAAGTGAGTGATGGGCAATTATTTTGATAAACTCCCTAATGAGAATCCTTTAGTTTGGGCAATACATACTGCTGTTAAAGGAAGAGCTAGATATAAGGTAAATGAACTTTATCGTTCAGAAGCTCTCAAAAGATATCTTGAATCACGATTGTCAAAAGAAAAGGAAATCGTGCAATTTCGTGCCAATCATTTTACTGGAAATGTTCTTGTTCTTTTCCATCCAAATTTGAGCATCAACAATATTAGCTTACTTCTTGAAAAGATTGTTTTAGATTACAGAAAACAGGTAAAAATTTTTCCTATCAAGACAGCTTCTATCAGCACAAACCAAGAAGAAACAAAAAATTTACTTGGCGATGGTGAACAAGGTGAGGCTGTTGTTGTGGCAACCGGAGTGGCAACCGGAAAAGATACACAAAAGGGTAAAATACAAAATATGGTTGGCTCAGCCACACTGCCGGAAATATCTATGCAGAAACAATTAGAAAAAGCTGGCAGTCAACTGGTTCTAGTATCAGGGGCTGTTTGCACCCTTGTCTATTGCACCACTCTACTCCACAGATATGGTCTTGATAAAAACGTTTTGTTAGCCATTCAGAAGCTGCACACGCCACTTCTCGATCGCATCATGGTTGGTATTACTTTTCTTGGCGATCCGATAGTTTTGCTGTTGCTCTGTTTGGGTTTGAAATTTGGACCACTGTCTCACAATCGTCGCGCGCAAGCAAATACCTTGAGCTTAGGCGCACTCGGTGCAATAGGCTTAAATTGTTTGCTGAAATTCCTGTTTGGTAGGGCACGTCCAGCACTGTGGAATCGTATTATTGATGTGGGTTTACACAGCTTTCCTAGCGGTCATGCAATGGTATCGATAGTCATTTATGGCTTTCTGGGCTACATTCTAGCAGAGCAATTTCCTCAATGGAAGGGGCGGATTTTTGCCTTGACCGTTGTCTTAATTCTTGCAATAGGTTTTAGTCGGCTTTATCTGGGTGTGCACTGGCCAACTGATGTGGTAGCTGGCTATGCTGTAGGATTAGTTTGGTTGATTGCCTGTATTCTCAGTTTGGGGCTGCAACAAAAATATCGCTTATCAGGTAGACATTTACAAGAGGAGCATCTTGTAACTACCTCCTCCCATTACCGTTTTGCCCCATCAGGTACTCCCAGATTCGCCTAATTTCACGGTTATTATCAGCAACAAGACGTAGCGTCTCATCTGTACTGGTAGTTAAAGCATCAATCCGGCTTGTGAGTTGAGAAATTGCCTGAGAGTTCTGCTCTGTAAATTTCTCAAGCCGAGCTAATGCTTCATCATGCCTGTTAGCTGTTTCAGCGGTAGTAGTGGCTATTTGTGCAACTTGTGTGATCAGGGGAACCAACTGGTTAAGCATTTCGGCATGGGTTTGCAGCATTTGCTCAATCCGGGCAAGTCTGTCCTGTCGTCCGTCTTGTGTCATCTACTGATGATCTCCTGCAAAATTCTGCATAAGTACAGTCGGGTGAATTGTTCTGGTTGGTTGTCTTCCGTCATCCTGTATTCTTGCCTCTGTTGGGTTGTACTTGGTTTTCTGGCTCTCACTACCTTGCATTATATGTAACTTCATAATCTCTTAAATAAGTGAATTTTGTTGATGCTATCAGTCTTTTAATGTGAAGATATATTAAATATTGATAACTAGTTATTCTTAACTATTAACATAGCTCAATAATTAAGAATAAAAAAGATGAGGGAAACGCGAGAGTTCCCTCTGAGTTTTATCTCTGCCAAACTAGCACTTATATTTTGCTAGGTTTAGATTCTCATCCACTTATAAGTTGATAAACCAAAGTGTCAAGTTGGTTGCAATACTGTCAGATGAAATCGATGTCTTGTCTCAGCTTTCAAATATTGCTGTTGTAAAGGTTGCCACTGCTGCCATAACTGGTAACGATTTTCTGCTAGCAAATTAGCGAGGGTAGGAAACTGAGACTGTATCTCTGACTGGAAGACATCTGCAAGCCATTCAACTAAAACCACACTATCTTGTATTGCTCCCAAAATTTCTTGGACACTTTTTACTTGTGCAATACAAACGTTGTAAGATTCACCGTATAAGTCAGTAAATAACTCCATCTGGTAGCGCAGGCGTTTGGCTTGTTTACGCAAGCTGTGAAGATTTTCCCCATTTGTTGCTAATTCTTGCTCTACCTTCTGTGCTTTCCAGTTTTTAGAAATAACAATCTCTGCTCCTTCTACTTGCGTTCCAATAAGCCAACCAGGATGCAGTAAGAATATACTCACCTCAGGTAAAAGGAGATCTGGTAGCACTTTCTGAATTGGTAAAGATGCCAGTAGGTGATATGATGGTTCGTCCAACCACTCCTTTAAAGTTTGTTTTAAAGCCTTGTAACGCTCACTCTTTAATGTTGACTTTACCTCTGCCAGTGCCTCTTCACGTTGTTTTTCCAAAACATCCAAAGCTGTTTTTAGAGACTCCTGTTCTTTACGAGGTAAATCTGATTGCTCAAAGTTTTTCAAAGTTTCTTTCAGTACATCTAAATCTCGGAGGTTACCAAGACGACGCGCAATTTTACCAATGTTTTTATCACCAGCATACTTTGGCAAATCTACAACAGAGGAAAACCTAGTTGTCGCTGTGCGTAGGCGACGCATTCCCACTCGCATTTGATGCAGTGCTTCTGGATCTTTATCTTTCTTTACTGCTGTTTCCCACTTCAAGGTTTTCTTAAAGTGTTTTTCAATTGCCGCGTAAGCGCAGTTGCCGAGAGTTTCGACCTTTCGATTTGTAGCTAATGTCATACTAAATTGATACACCGTGAGATAGAAACACGTCACTAAATGGGGTTATTGAATGGTAGCACTAGTTAAAAAATGAAATCTATGTTTCGTTGTTTTTTATGTTATTGAATTATTAAGAAATATATGACTGTTTAAAGACATATCTTTTTATTATAAATTATCTACTTTTGGTATTAGAAGAGTATCAAGAGAAAATACTGGAAATTAGGTGATTATAATAACAAATAATAACGATAGAGTAAATAATATAGTTTCTATAGGAGCAATGTCAAATGGACAACTCATCTCTAATCAATCAAGTGTCACTCAATTTTAATGATAGTTTTAAAGAACATCGTGAAGACCTCTCAGCAGTACTGCTTACTCCAGAGCAGCATTTGTGGTTAGGGTCAGATGAAACCTCAACTCTTGAACGACTATCATTTATAGATGCTAATAATTTTGCAGAACATAAACAATTTCACGTAGCAGAATTTATAAATTTACCTGCACCAGAAGACAAGGAAATTGATATTGAAGGATTGGCATACGATGAGTATTATTTGTGGTTGATTGGTTCTCATAGCTATAAACGTAAAAAACCTAAATCCGAACAATCAGAAGAAAAAAATATCAAAAGACTAGCAACAATTGAGTCAGAACCCAATCGGTATATTATAGGACGTATTCCACTAGTAGATGGAGAATTATCTCCATTATGCCAACACCCTGAAAATCCTGGTATCCAATTGAGCGCTGCTAAAGTCGAGGTAACAGAACAGGGGAACTTACTTATGGAGGCTTTGGCAGATGATCCACATTTGGGCTTTTTTGTGAAAGCTGCAATTCCAGGTAAAGATAATGGTTTTGACGTAGAAGGAATAGCTGTTTGTAAAAACCGAGTATTTCTAGGTTTGCGCGGACCGGTGTTGCGAGGTTGGGCTTTGATGCTGGAGATAGAGTTAGAAAATTCTAGTGATAACCTCCTAAGACTTAGGAAAATTGGAGAAGCAAAAAGGAGATATAAGAAGCATTTTATTTTCTTAAATGGTTTAGGAATTCGAGATTTATTTTTAGCTGGTGAAGACTTGTTGATTTTAGCAGGACCCACAATGGATTTAGATGGTCCAGTGCAAGTTTATCGCTTGAAGAATGGCGTTCATTTACAAGAAAATGTCCTAAATCAGCCAGAGGTTGTGCTAAACATTCCATATGGAAATAGGGATAACCATGCTGAGGGTATCACTTCATTTCAAGATATATCTGGAGTCCCTTCAATATTGACAGTTTATGATTCTCCAGCAAAGAATAGACTGGTAGGAGATGCTGGCGTACTAGCAGATGTCTTTCAACTGAAGTGATATTGCATACACAAATTTAAAGATTAGTAGAAATTGCTTGCACAGGACAAGTGGGAATACACTGCTCACAGACAATACAGCGCGATCGCGTGAATGTCAGCTTAAAACTTTGGGGATCAAGCTTGAGGGCTTCTGTTGGGCAAACTCCTGTACACAAGCCACAGTGGACGCACAAGTCTTCATCAATGATTATTTCCCCTAAAGCTTGGGAGACAGTGATATTTTGCGATCGCATCCATTCAATCGCTGCATCCAATTCATCAATATCTCCCGAGAGTTCTACCACCAGTTTGCCAATTTGATTGGGGGCAACTTGAGCGCGAATAATATTTGCAGCAACGTTGAAATCTCTTGCCAATCGGTAGGTGACTGGCATTTGCACAACACGTTTGGGGAAAGTAAGGGTGAGTCGTTTTTTCACAGTTTTATTTCATGAAATCTCCAAGTATCTGGAGAGACAATCTTATTGTAGAATCTTAGTTTTCGGAACCGCCAAGCTACCCTAGACGCATACCTCGAAAACGAGGAGCTTACGAATCTGTTCGTCAAGAATGAAAGAGAGCAGGTTAGACTGAAGATGATAAGACTTAATAAGTTTTAATAAATCTGTTATGAGTACCGATTCACCTGTTCATTCTCCAGAAAAATCTGAAGCCAAGATTGGGGCGCGGGTGAGAAATTTCTTAATCGCAATAGTGGCGATCGCCCTCAGTGTTGCCCTAGTTTTGGGACTAAGAACTGAGACAACCTCTGCTTCGCTGTCTCAGTTAGACGAGCAATCTACACCTTTGGAAGTCGCTTTAACCAACAATAAGCCATCACTTGTGGAATTCTATGCGGATTGGTGTACTGTTTGCCAAAAAATGGCACCAGATATCGCGCAACTGGAAAAGCAGTATGCTGACAAGATAAACTTTGTCATGCTGAATGTGGATAATACCAAGTGGTTGCCAGAGATGTTGAGATATCGGGTAGATGGCATTCCCCATTTTGTGTATCTTAGTCAGGATGGAGAAGCGATCGCCCAAGCAATTGGTGATCAACCCCGCACAATTATGGCAAGTAACCTAGAAGCTTTGGTAACTGGTTCGCCTTTGCCTTATGCTCAAGCAAGCGGGAGAGTTTCCCAATTTAATGCACCAGTCGCACCAACCAATAGTCAGGATGATCCACGCAGTCATGGTAGTCAAGTAGTGAATTGATGTTGAACTGCAAGGAAACACATTGCTCATAGCCTCAGAGTGTTCGTAGCGCCTCAAAGTAGTCCCAACTCTTTGAGGCTGCGCCTAGTGATTTCAATTCGAGAAGCAGCAGCATCAGCACCTTCCATATCGATGTTGGTTGCGAAGAAATAGACATTCTTGTTCTGTTCCAAATATCCCACAAACCACCCAATCTCAGGGCTGACACTGTCTACCCAGCCTGTCTTTCCTCGCAGTACGTAATTGGGAGTCCGCTCAAAGACCATGATGTCTTTCACCAAATCCAGGGTACGTTGTGAGAAGGGTAAGTCTTTTCGATAGAGCTTTTGCAGAAACTCAATTTCCTGTTTCGGCGTAATTTGTAGTGGTCCTTCTAACCAGAATCGGTCAATATTTTCTGGTGTGCCAATTTGGCGATTTCCGTAGCCTACTTGATTGATGAACTTCTGCATTTGCTCGTGTCCAGCCTTACGAGCCAAAACTTGGTAGAACCAAATTGTGGAATCTTTGAAGCCTTGGCGAAGGTTGGTATCTTTGTTCCATGCGTCAAATTTGCGTTTAATACCGTCCCATGTCAAAACGCTGACATCATCGCGAATAACCCCAGTCTCCAATGCCACAAGTGCATTCAAAATCTTAAATGTTGAACCAGGAAAGAAAGCCCTTGAGTTTCGAGGAGCGTTGTGTTCATAGAACTGATTGCGATTTTGGTCGTAAATCAAAATTGACCCTTCAATGCCAAGTTCTCTAAAAGAACGTGCAAGGTCAATCTTATTTGCAGACACGCCTGAAGCTGGCTGAACTGACTGAGAGTAGGCAGGAATAGCCCTGAAACCAACAATGATGAGAAGTAAAATCAGGCTACTAATGATAATCAGGAGCGTAAGAGGCGATCGCCCAATTCGACGTATCATTTTTCTCCTTAGAAAACTTATTCTTTCATCACCAACACTGATACACCAGTGAGCTTGGTGGTTCCAGAAATTCAAGTTTTTGTCGGGGCAATTTTTTCTACTTGACTGGAAGATAAAAACTTAATCCTCGTACGACTCCAAAATTCCACTACGGATCATAAGTTGGGGCCAAATTATCAAAAAGAAACCCATCCATGTCAACACGGGTACAGAGACAAGAATAGTCAACCAGACGGTCTTAAATATCACCCAGCTACCACTTATCAGCGTCACGCCTGTGAGAAGAATAGACCAAGGCTGACACCACCACGGTTTGTATTTCCAAGGACTGGTAGGCTTTTGTTCAGACATTTGAATGTTAAGGGTTCTATTTCTATCTACCTGAGAAAAGTTGTTTGCTAATAAGTATATTTTTACCTCTCCACCACCTCACGCACCAACTGTGCTAATTTTTCCGCACTGTCGGGAACAGCGATCGCCTTTGCTGCTTCCCCCATTTTTTGCAACTCTTGTGGATTTTGCAACAACTTCAAAACCTGGCTTTGCAAGACTTCCGTTGTCAACTCTGACTGCTTGAACGCGATCGCTGCATTCGCTTTTGTAAAAACTTCAGCATTATAAGTTTGATGGTCTTCTGCAGCAAAGGGATAAGGTATCAAAATTGCTGGTGTTCCGCACACTGCCATTTCTGTTAAACTGCCTGCACCAGAACGAGTAATTGCCAAATTTGCTCGTTGCAACAATGCAGCCATATTATTGTAAAATTGTAAAGAAATATACTGGTGATGCTGCAAACTTTCAGCCTCTGGATCTCTATCGCCTGTCAAATGCACAATCCAAGCACCAGCATCAAACCAAGCATTGGCACATTGGCGCACCAGTTTGTTAATAGCAACTGCTCCCTGGCTACCACCAAAAACAACGATTAAAGGAACACCCGCAGGAATGGGTAAATCTAAAGATGCTTCAATTCCCTGTTCCAGAAATTGAGAACGCACCGGAGTACTAGTATAAATTGTTTTGACGCGGGGCAAATACCCAGAAGCGACTTCAAAACCTACCGCCACCGCACTACACCAAGGTCCGAAAAAGCGAGTCACTTTACCTGGCAAGGCGTTCGCTTCGTGGAGAATCACAGGTAAACCCAAAGAACGCGCTGCAATCACAGCAGGTGCAGCGATGTAGCCTCCCGTCGTGAACACTCCCTGAAATTTTCCTTGTCGTAAAAGTTTCCTGACTTCTAAAATTGAACGGATGAGTTTTAGCAAAATACGAAAGGACGAAATACCAAAACCTTGCTGAAAACCCTCAACTGCAATAGTATTCAATCGATACTGCTTGGGAACCAGCTGAGTTTCCAATCGATTGGGCACACCAAGCCATTCGATTTGATAATCGCTCAATTGTTCAGCCAGTGCGATCGCGGGAAACAAGTGTCCGCCAGTCCCACTAGCCGCTATCAGTAACCGTATAGGAGCGTGTACCATTAACTCTCCACCCTGTTAGCACTTAGCTTAACTTAAGATAAAACAATTTCCAGATCTTCTGTAGTCAAGTTGCCAATTATTACTTATGCCAAATCTTCCTTCCTTTCTACACAAACGTCAAACACTGTTGCAATCTGGTCGCTTGCTCATTTGTTCCCTGCTAGCATTAGGTTTAGTAACGAGTTGGAAATGTGCCCAAGCCAGCACACCCCAGAATGCACCTGCTGAAGTGAAAAATTTATTAACGCAAATTGATGCTGCAGCAAGCCAAGGTGATGTCAAAGGGGCAATGCAGTTCTACAGCCCCAATTTCACGACTGGCGATGGCTTAACCCGTCCGAACCTAGAAAAAGCTTTAACTGCACTTTGGCAGCGATATCCCCAATTAAAATACAGCACGCAGTTACAATCTTGGAAATCAGAAGGTAATGCCATTGTCGCCGAGACAGTCACCAATATAACTGGTGTCCCTTCCACTAGCAGAGATAACACTGTTTTGAATGCGACAATTAAGTCCCGCCAGCGCGTCGTTGGAGGCAAAATTATCCGCCAAGACATTTTGGCTGAACGCACTCAATTGACTTCCGGTGCCAAGCCACCTAAAGTAGAGTTCAAATTACCCCAGCAGGTAAAAGTTGGTCAGCAGTTCAGTCTTGACGCAATTGTTCAAGAGCCTCTTGGTGATGACTATCTATTAGGAGCAGCGTTAGAAGAACCGATTAAACCAGATAAATTTTTAGCTCCCACATCTGTGGACTTAGAATTACTTTCATCTGGTGGAATTTTTAAAGTTGGACGCGCACCAGCTGTTCCTGGTAGTCAATGGATTTCCGCTGTGATTATGCGGGGAGATGGTATGGTCATGGTAACTCAGCGGATGCAGGTCGTGAAAAACTAGTTGATGAGTCATGAGTCATTAGTTGTGAAGAAATCGCTCTTGACTCTTGACCCTTGACTTTTGACTCTTGACTTTTGACTCTTGACCCTTGACCCTTGACTCTTGACCCTTGACTAAAAATGCTTTCTGTACAAAATCAAACTGTTTTGATTACTGGTGCAAGCAGTGGTATTGGTGCTGCTTGTGCTAAAGTCTTCGCCAGTGCAGGTGCAAAACTTATTTTAGCTGCACGACGGTTAGAACGCTTGCAGGAGTTGGCAGATGAACTGAGCAAAAACTTTACAACTGACATTCATTTGTTACAACTAGATGTGCGCGATCGCGCTGCTGTCGAATCTGCTATCTCCAGCCTACCGCCCTCCTGGTCTCTTATTGATATTTTAATCAACAATGCGGGTCTTAGTCGCGGTTTAGACAAACTCCACGAAGGCGACTTCCAAGACTGGGAAGAAATGATTGATACCAATATCAAAGGTTTACTTTACCTGACTCGCTATGTTGTTCCAGGGATGGTGAAACGCGATCACGGTCATGTCGTCAACATTGGTTCCATTGCCGGACATCAAACATATCCTGGGGGTAATGTCTATTGTGGCACCAAAGCCGCAGTCAGAGCTATTTCCGAAGGATTGAAACAAGATCTGTTAGGAACCCCCATCCGTGTCAGTTCTGTTGATCCTGGCATGGTGGAAACAGAATTTAGCGAAGTGCGCTTTCATGGCGACAGCGATCGCGCTCAAAAAGTTTACCAAGGACTTAAGCCCCTAACTCCAGATGATATTGCCGATGTTATATTTTTCTGCGTGACGCGACCAAGCCATGTCAATATCAACGAAGTTGTACTTATGCCAGTTGACCAAGCTAGCACAACCCTGGTGAATCGGCGAAATTAAGTATCCCTAGAAAACCGCATATTGGGCTAGCTTCTTGCCGAACAGCTACGAGGCGATCATATTTTTTTGCAAACTTATTGCAACTCATACTCATAACGACTATGATTTAATTCAGATAGATTAAATCAAGAACCCCACGTATGCAAAGCCTTGTTATCGGTGTAGTTGCCAGTTTAGGTGCAGGACTTGCAACAGTTCTCGGTGCCTTGCCGATTTTACTACCAATCAATCTGACACAGCGAACACAAGGAATCATGCTGGGGTTTGGTGGGGGAGTGATGTTGGCAGCAACATCGTTTTCGTTGATTGTACCCGGTACAGAAGCAGCGATCGCTCAAGGAGCATCTAAAGGAAGCGCGGCTTTAATCCTTGTGGCGGGTATTTTGCTAGGCGGACTATTTTTGCAACTTGCACATCGATTTATGCCACACGAACACTTTTTTAAAGAAGAAGAAAGCGTTCGTGGCAATAACCTCAAGCGAATTTGGCTTTTTATTGCCGCAATTACTATTCACAACTTCCCTGAAGGATTGGCAGTGGGAGTGAATTTTGGCAATAATAATATTACCGATGGAATTCCTGTGGCTTTGGGTATTGGTTTGCAAAATATTCCAGAGGGTTTAGTCGTCGCCTTATCTTTGGTAGCTGAGAAATATTCAGCAGGTTATGCTTTGTGGATTTCGCTGCTAACGGGTTTAGTGGAACCAATTGGCGGTTTAATTGGTGCTGGTGTTGTGAGTATTGCAAATTTTATATTGCCATGGGCAATGGCATTTGCAGCAGGAGCAATGTTGTTTGTTATTAGTGATGAAATTATTCCCGAATCTCATCGTAAAGGGCTGGAGAAAGAAGGAACCATTGGTGTTATGTTTGGCTTTGTCGTCATGATGTTTTTAGATATTGCTTTAGGTTAATTCAATAGTAGTTAGTACGTAGTTAGTACTTGGTTATTAGAAGATATGACTAACTACTATCCGGTGATTGCCATTCATTATCCATGGTTCTTTCTCCAATAAAAAGGAGGAAACTATGAACTTCATTCGCTTTGAACACATTAACGTTTCTTGCAAAAATATTGATGAAACCAAAAAGTTTTATCAAACCCTATTTCCTGATTGGTATGTCCGTGCTGAAGGTGTCTTTAATGGAAGACGCTGGATACATTTGGGAAATAATCAATTTTATCTTGCCCTCAATCATGAACCTGGCCAAGAGCGCTTACACATTCTCTATGAAAACATTGGCATAAACCATGTTGGTTTTGTCATTAAAGATGGTGAAGCTATGAAAAAATTGCTCAAAACTGAAAATATTGAATATTACACAATGACAGCGCCTGAAACAAAACACAGAATTTATGTCAATGATCCAGATGG
This sequence comes from Nostocales cyanobacterium HT-58-2, assembly GCA_002163975.1. Classification (GTDB taxonomy): domain Bacteria; phylum Cyanobacteriota; class Cyanobacteriia; order Cyanobacteriales; family Nostocaceae; genus HT-58-2. The sequence goes on from CP019636.1 coordinate 4,055,451, forward strand.
AAATGAAATTGAGTTAGTTGAATATAACCCTGAGTACGCATTGAAATAATTGCTCATTAGTTCATAAAGAGAAATGGCTAATGATTGCAACTGAATAACTTAGTAACGGCAGAAGAAACTATGAGTACAACACAGAAAGTTGCAGTTATCACAGGTGCAAATCGTGGTTTGGGATTTGAAGCTTCTCGTCAGTTGGCTAAAAAAGGATTTCTGGTAATTCTCACTAGTCGAGATGAAGCCAAAGGCAAAGCTGCTGCAGAAAAGTTACAAGCTGAAGGCTTAAATGTCATTTTTTATCCCCTTGATGTCACCAATCACGAAAGCAGCCAACAATTAGCTGAATTTATTCGTCAGCAGTTTGGTAAGCTCGATGTCTTAATCAATAACGCCGCCATTTATATCGATTCTCAAGCTAATGGAAACAGCGTATTTGATGCCAAAGTAGACACTTTGCGTCAGACAATGGAAACAAATGTTTATGGTGTTTTGCAAGTGACTCAGGCATTGATTCCGTTAATGAGGAAACAAAATTATGGACGCATAGTGAATGTTTCATCAGGTGCGGGACAACTGCATGATATGGGAAGTGGTATACCTGCATATCGAATTTCTAAAACTGCTTTGAATGCTTTAACGCGGATTTTTGCAACCGAATTACAAGGCACAAACATATTAGTGAATTCTGTTTGTCCAGGTTGGGTGAAAACCGATATGGGTGGTTCCGACGCACCCCGTACCCCAGAAGAAGGAGTTGATACGATTGTATGGTTGGCAACTCTTCCTGATGGAGGTGCAACAGGTGAATTTTTCCGCGATCGCCAACTCATTGATTGGTAGTTTTTATTAAATAAAAAATGGGGATGTAGAAAATGAAGAAATTACCAATTGAATAGCCCCATTTTTACTCATTCAAAAGGCATTAGAAGTTATGAAAATGGCGGTTTTCTTAACTTCACTAAATGTAAAGTCAATGTAGTGGCGCGACACAGCTAAATTAGTGCATTAGATTAGTAGTCAACTTCTGTGCTAAAGCACTACTACGAGATTTTTCTATCGCATCATTTTAGTCGTGTCACGCCAGTAGGGTGCGTTACGGCTGACGCCTAACGCACCGAAACCCTGATTTTGAGTGCGTTACGCTGTCGCTAACGCACGCTACTTAAAATTTATTTACATAATTATCTTTTTTTGTGCCTACTTACTAACTACTATCCATGACTGATGGCTAATTCCACTGCTTCCGGACAAGGAAATGGTTTGTTAAAAGAGAAGGCATACAAGGTAGAACCATAACTTCGCAAATGTTCTAACCGTTCTTTTGCTTCTGCAACTGTGGGAAACTGTCCTGCGGGAATCCACCACAACGCTAAGATAGGCTGATCAACTTTTTCAAACCAATGACGGCGATCGCGTATCATACCTGCGTGAGCACTCCGATAGACGTAATTTGACAAAGCTTCCACTGACTTCCAAACAGTCAAAGTGATTAAAATTCTGTCATCGTCAAAAGCACGGATGCTAGTGGCATCTTCTGCACCTTCACTCCGCAATCGCCAGACAAAACCAGGATCAGCGTCAGCGATCGCATTAATGCTTCTGATTTGAGCAACAAAGTCTGCCATTTCTGGAGCATCTAATGGCGCACGCAAGGTAGCTATATTAACCTGAGCAAGATGATACTGATCTGTATTCATAGGTTGGGTTGCATCATTTAGTAGATGCTCTAAAATGCTTTCTCTATTACTTTACCCATGAGTCATCTATCTAAATTAGTGGCTTAGATAACCAAAAGATGTATCTTTAGAAAACGTAATTATTGATACAGTAAAACTGTTGGTGAATGTTTATTCTAACCAAACCCTTTACTTTTAAAATTCTGGTGGAGCTTTCTGTCTAAAGAACCACCAGAACTCAGCTAGGAAACTCTATCGTGCGTTTCTTAAGAGACAGCTTGTGGTAAGTTTACCAAAAGCAGCGTTGAGCTTTTCGTTTAACTTTGTAAGTTTGTCAATGAATGATTGGGGTTAGGCAATGTTTTGTTAACTGTCTCAACCCCAAATAGCTCCTCTAATAATTCGTCTGCTTGCTCTAAAGAGTGCAATACTCTGTAAGCCAAACTTTTTGTCTGAGCAGATGGCTGTTCTAAATCTGGAATCATAATAGGACACATTCGGGCTGATGAGGCTCCTTCAATACCAACACATGAGTCCTCAAAAACCACACACTCATGAGGAGCAACATGAATTCTACGACTAACTTCTAGAAAAATATCAGGGGCAGGTTTACCATAGGTGACATCTTCACTCGTGACAATTGTGGCAAAGTATTGATCAATCCTCGCGCTAGTCAAACGTCGAATCGTTCTGATGAAAGAGGTTCCGGTTGCTAATCCAAGAATGACTCCAAGCCCACTTAATTGATTCAACAATTTTAATACACCTGGTTTCATAGGAAGACCTTCTTTCATTTCTCGCTCATCGCCGATTTCAATACGTTCCAATGTCACGGACTCAAAAGGAAAGCTTTCGCCATATCTTGTTTTTAGAAATTTTTCCCGCCATGACAAGTCTCTACCTATAAACTCTTTGTATAAGTTGTTGAATAAATCGTGGCTCATTGTATAGCCATGATTTTCTAAAGCTTTCTTCCAAGCCCATCGAGCAATGCTTTCTGTATCAAAAAGCAGACCATCCATATCAAAAATGGCAGCTTTGAAATATTGAGACATATAAAGTTGGTTAACGAGAGTGTGGCAACACTTGATTACTTAATTATGTTGCCTATACATCCAGATTTTGCTTTCTTAACTGTGTAAAATTCAACTATAGTTACGCCTAATGTAACAGGTTGAGCTTGGAAAAGGAAAATGCAACCTAAAATACCGTATAGATTGAGTTAAAAATAAATCATAACTGCCGAAACGAGTACCAATTACTATCGCGATTAAAGTAGTGCTATGCTGCTTCGGGTCGGTCATCCCTAGTTAAATTTTAAAAAATCAGTAAATCCAAATTAGTATAAAAGGTGTCTTTACTATACTCGTAAAAGTACTAGAATTTAAGGTATGAGCTTTTCAGTTGATGCAGATTATCTAGAAACCAGTCGCACTTTAACACAAACAGCCCATGAAGCATTAGGCGGAATTCCAGGAACGAAAGTATTAAATGATGGCGAAACCAGCGCAGTAAGCCAGCAAAACCAGTGGTTATGTTTTAGAATTTGATGCTGCCCGAAAAATCGCTCAAGGACTCGGCGCACATCTAGTGGAAATCAAAGGCGATAAAGCTCGACTCCTCCCTGTATCGGAACGCACCCAATACTTTTTGGGAAAGAAGAAGCACACGCGCCTACCAAACGTAAAAAGAAGGATGTCAAGCAACTAAGTCTATTTGATATTGCTGGTAGCATAGAAGACGAGGACAATGATTGGGGTGAAAAAATAGTTCCCCAACTTGGGAATACTATATTAGACCGCATTCACCAAAGCACGATTTTATTTGCCGTCGGACGCAGCGAAGCCCTCAAACGCTTCTTAATAGAAGAAGGTGCAGTAACTGACCAACGCTTTTGGCGTTTGGCACAGACATCATCAGTATTATACCCCAATAGTACAGATGAAAAACGCTGGGTAGATGGTGTTTTAGCTAGAAAGAAAGGACTTAGATTTTAATTAATTAGATTATGATGAATGATCCATTAAAGCAGTATCAGGACTTGATGAAATCGATTGAGCAAATTGGTAAATTGATAAAACCTTACCACCAGATTCAAGAGATGGTGAGGCTTAATGCTCTGGAAATAAATAAAAAGTTCGCCGCTGCTGCTGGGATTTCACAGGTCAATCCAGCAATTGCTGCTATTGGTGTTTCAAATATCGGTAAAGCTATTACTGATGCTGTCAAAATACCGGAAGTCGATAAAGCTATTACTACTGGTCTTGGTATACCAAATATTAATCAAGCTATTAATTTGGAAAAAATATCATTGCGTAAAATTGCTGAAGAAATTCAAGAATCTCAGTTGCCACTTTCCCAATCAACAGCATTCGAGCGATTAAAAATTGTAGAAGTATTTAAGCAGCAAACGGATATTTGGCAAAAGTTGATACAACCAAATGAAAAGGCTGCTAGATTAATTGAATTGACAATGCCACAAATTCGAGAGGCTTCAGTGGCATGGCATAGTAGCTTGACACAAACTATCAATAGATTTCAAGAATTTAAGCTATTGACTGAAAAGCCAAATTTAGCTGCGCGATTGTTAGAAAACTCCAGAGTCTATACAGGATTTGTTGAAAGCACAATCCAGCGTATTGAACAGACTGAAAATCAGAAAAGAGCAAGAGCTTTACGGATATCTTTACGTCTAGCCGAAGTACAGTTAATAACTACAACAGAAGCTCTGTCATCGATAATTACTGCACCAATAGATGATGAGGTATCTGATACAAGACCACTGGACTTGCCAATTATTCAACAGGACGAATTAATAGCTGTTGTTGAGTCAGAAGATATAGAAGATGAAACAGCTTTAATTGAACTATCTCCAGCCGTTCATGTCTACACGTTATCCAGACAGGTTCTATTGTTAATAACACAATGTAACGAAGTTGTGAAAGTTGGAGAAAAGCCAGAAATATTTAAGCCAACAAATAAACTGCTGGAAGTATTTACCGATTTACCTTGGCTACTTCCGGCAAGTAAACAAAGATTTGCGGATTTCATAGATTGCCTCTACTTCATATTTTATGAAGGTGCTGGTAAAGATAAACTTCGTTTTTTGAAAGAGCATGGCGGTGTGCTTGAACCTGGCGATTGTGATTTGATTTGGTGTATCAAACACTTGAGAAATAAGTGGCTGCGTCATGATGCAGACCACGGCAAAGAGGCAGACATTAGAAAATCTTGGAAAGAATTATCAGCAAAGTTTAGCTGGCTTGGCTTACAACATGCCCCTCTTAGTCAAGAACATTTTCGCTATTTACATTGCCGTCTTCTTAAAGAGGCAGATGCTTTCTTGCAGAAGATTCTTGAAAAGTTAATCAAAAGCGAATAAGGGGACACTCGTGGCAGCACTCAAACCTTGGTATAAACTTGACGGCTTGAGCCCGCGTGAAGACTTACGGGAAGAAAAACCCTTGATGTTTCCGAGTTCGCTGTCTACTTCGACAAAGTACGAGACGAAACCACCCCTTCTGATTATAAAGAACCAGAAAGATTTTTTGACTGTACTTATCTCACTAACTTCCAAAAAAAATAAGCGAACTGGGAACTGTAAGCTAAGTACAATAAAGGGACTTGCACAATCATCAGAATTAGTGAAAAATTGTACGGCGAGTAGCCATTGGGCATTCTCGCTTGCAAGAAACCCAAGAGGATATCAGTGAAAGTTTTAGTTGTCGGTAACGGAGGGCGAGAACACGCCCTAGCCTGGAAATTGTTGCAATCAAAGCAAATTGAGCAAGTTGTTTGTGTACCAGGGAATGGGGGTACGGCAAGCTTGAAAGGTTGCCTAAACTTGTCTTTGGCGGTAGATGATTTTGAGGGGATCAGCCAATTTGCCAAAACTCAGGGCATTTCTCTTGTTGTGGTAGGTCCAGAAGTGCCCCTCGCAAAAGGCATAACAGACTATCTGAACTCAAAAGGTCTGAAGGTGTTTGGTCCAACGAGAGCAGGTGCACAGATTGAGGCTAGTAAGGCTTGGGCAAAAGCCTTGATGCAGGAAGCAGGAATTCCCACAGCACAGGCTGCGGTATTTACAGAGGCAGCAGCAGCAAAATCTTACATAAAAGCACAGGGAGTCCCCATTGTTGTCAAAGCCGATGGTTTGGCGGCTGGCAAAGGTGTCATCGTTGCGGAAACAGTGGAACAAGCACTCTCGGCAATTGATGCCATGTTTGGCGGAGAATTTGGCAGTGCAGGGAAATTTGTTGTTATTGAAGAATGTTTGACTGGGCAAGAAGTTTCTGTTTTGGCGCTGACGGATGGGTTAACAATTCGCCCGTTGCTAAGTGCTCAGGATCATAAACGGATTGGTGAAGGCGACACAGGAGACAATACAGGTGGTATGGGAGCATATGCTCCCGCCCCTATTGCCACGCCAGAATTGATGGCAGGAATTCAAAAAGAAGTCCTGGAAAAAGCGATCGCCACACTCAGGGCTAAAGGCATTGACTACCGAGGTGTGCTTTACGCTGGATTGATGATCACTCCTGAAGGCGATTTTAAGGTTTTGGAATTTAACTGTCGCTTTGGCGACCCAGAAACGCAGGTCGTGCTACCACTGTTAGAAACACCTCTAGAAGAGTTAATTCTGGCTTGTGTTGAGCAACGGTTGGCGCAAATGGCACCCATCGCTTGGAAAAAGGGGGCATCTGTCACCGTTGTTGCTGCTTCTGGTGGTTATCCTGGAGCATACGAGAAAGGGAAAGTCATCACTGGTATTGAGCAGGCAGAGGCACTGGGAACAACAATATTTCATGCTGGGACAAACTTGAGCGCACAAGATTTGGTCACAGATGGCGGTCGGGTATTAAACGTGACTGGAGTGGGAGAAAATTTTGAGCAAGCACTTGCCCAAGCCTACGCCGGGATACAGTGTATTCACTTTGAGGGAATGTATTACCGACGAGACATTGGTCATCGAGTCAGGTAAGAAGACATGGAGATGCAGGGAGTGGGTGACGCAAAGACGCGGAGAATTTATCACCGTGTCTGGTGCGTCTCTCTATCCCCGTGTCCTCTTCCTCCGCGTCCTCTTCTCATGCTCTTTACTTCTTTGTCTAATAAGCTGTTAATTTTTAGTTATTGGGGTGGTTTCTATCCCAAAGAGGGATGAAGACAGAACTATCCCCGCCCTAACAAGTCAAACCCTGATAGGTATCAGGTAAAGCATACACTTTCCTTTTACCCTCATTATCAGCACCATAATAACTTTTTAAGATGCTAGCTCTTTTAAAAACAATCAGAGAAGCAATTGTAAATTGGTGGTCGGAGTTTACTCTCCAGACCAAACTTTTAGCAGCTGCCACTTTAGTAGTGTCTTTAGTGATGAGTGGGTTGACCTTCTGGGCGGTGAATACAATTCAGATGGATGCACGTCTGAATGATACTCGCTTCGGTCGTGATCTCGGGCTGTTGCTCGCAGGTAACGTTGCTCCGCTCATTGCTGACCACAATCTCACCGAAGTAGCAAAGTTTTCTCAACGCTTCTACAGCAGCACCTCGAGCGTGCGTTATATGCTCTATGCAGATGAAACAGGGAAAATCTATTTCGGGATTCCCTTTTGGGAACCGGAGGTAGAAACCTCCCTTTCTATTGAACGGCGAATAGAACTACCTGAGGATTACGCTGCTGATGCAGAAAAGCCGATGGTGCGACAACATCGATCGCCAGATGGGGAAGTCACTGATGTGTTTGTTCCCATAACTGTGGAAGGCAAAAACTTGGGTGTATTGGCGATCGGTATTAACCCCAACCCAGCCGCAGTTATCTCCACCAATTTCACCCGTGATGTCACAATTGCCGTTTTCATCTCAATTTGGGTTATGGTGATTTTGGGAGGGGTAATTAACGCTTTGACAATTACCAAGCCAATTAAAGAATTGTTGGTGGGGGTAAAACAAATTGCTGCAGGCAATTTCAAGCAGCGAATTGATTTACCACTAGGAGGCGAACTTGGAGAGTTAATTCTCAATTTTAATGAGATGGCAGAGCGCTTGGAGCGCTATGAAGAACAAAATATTGAGGAATTGACGGCGGAAAAAGCCAAGCTAGAAACCTTAGTTTCTACTATTGCTGATGGAGCCGTCCTTATTGACAATAGTATGCAGGTGATTTTAGTTAACCCCACAGCACGAAGGATTTTTGGTTGGGAAGGGGCTGATGTTGTGGGCGAAAACGTTTTGCATCATTTGCCTTCGGCTGTGCAAATGGAAATCAGCCGCCCTTTATATGAAATGGCAACGGGGGAATGCGAAAGTGCTCAATTCCGCATACACCTGACGCAACCCATCCAGCGCACTATCCGGATTCTTCTGGCAACAGTTCTTGATCAGCAAAGAGAAAGCGTCAAAGGTGTTGCAATGACTGTACAAGACATCACCCGCGAGGTGGAACTCAACGAGGCAAAAAGCCAATTTATCAGTAACGTTTCCCACGAATTACGCACACCCCTGTTTAACATCAAATCGTTTATCGAGACTTTGCACGACTATGGGGAAGACTTAAGTGCCGCAGAAACGAAGGAGTTTTTGGCAACAGTCAATCATGAAACCGATAGACTCACCCGTTTAGTTAATGACGTTTTGGATTTGTCAAGACTAGAATCGGGTCGCAACTATCACTTGGATGGGGTAGATTTAGCGCAGGCGATCGAGCAGACACTACGTACTTACCAACTCAATGCAAGGGACAAAGGTATTGAACTTATTCAAGATGTTGCCCCCAAATTACCCCTTGTTGTTGGTAACTATGATTTGTTGCTGCAAGTGTTGGCTAACCTGATTGGTAATGGGCTTAAGTTCACCAAGGCAGGTGGGAAAGTTGCCCTCCGCGCTTACCAACTAGAACCAAAGTCCAACTCTCACAGTCAAACACCTAAAGTACGGGTAGAAATTTCCGACACTGGCATTGGTATTGCCCCAGAAGACCAAGAAGCCATTTTTGACCGCTTCTTTCGGGTAGAGAACCGAGTTCACACCCTAGAAGGCACTGGTCTAGGGCTATCTATTGTGAGGAATATCATAGAAAAGCATCACAGTAAAGTCCATCTGGTGAGTGAAGTGGGCGTTGGCACCACTTTTTGGTTTGACTTAGCGGTGTTTGATGAACAAGTGTCGCGTATTGAAAAGTTACCACCTGCGGCGTGAAGGATAGACAGATGAGCAGAAGATGAGATGAGTCAATCCCTTGTTTTGTCAAGATGTTGATACAGCAATTATCAAACAGATGAAGAATAAAACCAGCAGTAAAACTAAAGCCTGGTTGTGTCTCATCCAGCTTTTTATATTGGCACCAAAGCTGTTAGCGTAACGCTGCTGCTGTAACTCTAATTTACTCTCTTCCATATTTTGGTAGAGAATGCATTCTTTGGCAAAAGGACGTTGGGGAAAATTGCACGTATTGTCAGCGTGATAAGTGCAGCTGTCACAGAGGTACTCTTTCCCAGTAGCACGGTGTAGGGGTATCCCAGGATGTCCGTAAGCTTTCAACTGGATATGACAATGGGGACAGGTTACAGCTTGGGAATTTACGGGTTGATGACAGCGAGGGCAAGTTTTCGTGTCCACAGCCTAAGCGTTAATGAGTAGACATTTTGATTTTAGCTGAATCCAAAAGAAGCCCCACACTACCTGTATTCAGCTTACTATTGGGATAAATTTTGGGGCAATAACGAACCTATCCCCAAGCAATAATAACTACCAGTTTGCGTTACAATGCGTTAACACACATTATTTATTTAAAATTTACTTCACAAAACTTAGCTGTGACCAGAAAAGTTTGATCATATTAAGTCAGCAAAATCATAGGTTTTTCTAAAAATTTGTATGCGCTGGGTTCTGCCATATGCAAAGTTAATATTCTTATTTGCTGACTCTTTCTCCCATATTTTGGTACGTTGAGCCAGTAAATTCTATCTAGGGAGTATAAAACAAACAAATGAAAGCGATGTCTGGAGACAAGCCGCAGCGTGTCTATACCTCTTTTGCATCTATCCTCAATGAGAAAAATGCTGTTTGCCCTTGGGAAAATGTATCAATCACTCAGCAAAACTCAATATTAGAGGCGATCGCTGACGAGAAGCCGCTGGGAGTCTACGCGTCCCCAACTCCTCCTAGTTGTATTGTCTATCCTCAGACTATTGAACAGCTTGCCGCAGTCATGACAGAAGCGCATCGTCATCAATGGCGCGTTTTACCGTGCGGTAGTGGCAGTAAACTCAACTGGGGTGGGTTAGCCAAAGATATTGATGTTGTTGTGAGTACAGAACGCCTCAATCTACTGATTGAACATGCTGTTGGTGACTTGACGGTCACAGTCGAAGCTGGAATGAAGTTTTCTCGTCTCCAAGAAATTTTGGCAGGATCTGGGCAATTTCTTGCCATTGATCCCATAACACAAGATAGAGCAACCATTGGTGGTATTGTTGCTACCGCTGATACAGGCTCTCTACGGCAACGTTATGGCAGTGTACGGGATCAACTGTTGGGGATAACTTTTGTACGTGCGGATGGTCAAATTGCCAAAGCTGGGGGGCGAGTGGTAAAAAACGTTGCTGGTTATGACTTGATGAAGTTGTTCACTGGCTCTTTTGGCACATTGGGAATTCTTAGTCAAGTGACTTTTCGCGTTTATCCTATGCAACAGATATCGGGAACCGTGGTGCTGAGTGGCAAAGCAGAGGCTGTCTCCCAAGCTGCGGATGTCCTCAGAGGTTCTGCGTTAACACCAACCCAAGCTGATTTGCTCTCAACTTTACTGGTGTCTAACTTGGGCTTAAATCAAGGATTGGGATTAATTGTTCGCTTCCAAAGTATTGCCGAGAGCGTTAAAGAACAGTCCAACCGACTTTTGGAAGTTGGGGAGCAACTTGGTTTGCAAGGGAGAATATATTCAGGGGCGGATGAAGCTGATTTATGGCAAAGATTGCGAGAACAAATGCATTCTTCTGCAAGCGTTTCTGCAATTGCTTGCAAAATAGGAGTATTGCCTACTTCTGCTGTTGAAGTTTTGAATCAAGTAGACATAGGTTGGATTCACATTGCGAGTGGTTTGGGGGTGTTGCGGTTTGAGGGGGACAACGAGGCTGATAAGGTGTTGGGGATACGAAATTTCTGTCAAAGCAAAGGTGGTTTCCTGACAATTTTGCAAGCACCAGTGAAGGTTAAGCAACAGTTGGATGTGTGGGGCTACACTGGTAATGCTGTGCCATTGATGCGTCGGATAAAAGAGCAATTTGATAAAGAAAATATTTTAAGCCCAGGTCGTTTTGTGGGTGGGATTTAAGAAACCAAACCTCGAAGATAAGGGCTTGGAGAAAGAGAAAGAAAAATAAGAAATAACTATGCAAATTTCCGAAGATTCTGTTAATAAAAAAGCGACTTTAAAGAATTGGACTGGATTTGATGCGAATCATCCACCTGAGCCAAAATTGATAGATACTTGTGTTCATTGTGGGTTTTGTCTCGCGACTTGTCCTAGCTATAGAGTGCTTGGTAAGGAGATGGATTCCCCACGAGGGCGCATCTATCTCATGGATGGAATTAATGAGGGTGAAATTCCTCTGAATCAAGCAACTGCACAACATTTTGATACTTGTTTGGGGTGTCTTGCTTGTGTAACAGCTTGTCCTTCTGGTGTGCAGTATGACAAGTTAATTTCTGCAACTCGTCACCAAGTTGAACGGAATTATCCTCGCACTTTGCCCGATAAGCTTTTTCGTCAACTGATATTTTCTCTATTTCCTAATCCCGATGTTTTAAGAATTTTGCTGATTCCATTGTTTTTTTATCAAAAGTTGGGTTTGCAGAAACTGGTACGTGGAACTGAGTTGTTAAAGCGTTTGTCTCCACGTTTGGCAGCAATGGAATCCATTTTGCCAGAAGTGACTTTGAAATCTTTTCAAGATAATTTGCCAGATATTATTCCAGCACAAGGTCAGAAACGCTATCGAGTCGGGGTCATTTTGGGATGCGTGCAAAGGCTGTTTTTCTCTGATGTGAATGAAGCAACTGTGCGGGTTTTAACGGCGAATGGTTGTGAAGTTGTCATTCCCAAAACTCAAGGATGTTGTGCGGCGCTTCCCGAACATCAAGGACAAGCGGAACAAGCCAAAGCTTTGGCAAGGCAGATGATTGATAGTTTTACAAATACTGATGTAGATTTTGTGATTATTAATGCTGCTGGTTGCGGTCATACCTTAAAAGAGTACGGTCATATTTTAGAAGATGACCCAGAATATCGGGAAAAAGCCCAAGAATTTTCGGCAAAAGTCAGAGATGTGCAGGAGTTTTTGGCAACTGTAGGTTTAACAGCGAAATTATCACCTCTTGCTGATAAACCCTTGACATTGGTTTATCAAGATGCGTGTCATCTGTTGCACGGACAAAAGATTAGCGTGCAGCCGCGTCAATTGTTGCAGCAAATTCCAGGAGTGAAGTTGCGTGAACCAATCGATGCAGCTATATGTTGTGGGAGTGCAGGGGTTTACAATCTCATGCAACCAGAAGTGGCTAATGAATTAGGTCAGCAAAAAGTGTGGAATTTGTTGAACACGGGTGCAGAGTTAATCGCTTCTGCGAATCCAGGTTGTACGTTGCAAATTCGCAAGCATCTGAGGTTGCAGGATAAGGAGATTTCTATCATGCACCCAATAGAATTGTTGGATCATTCGATTCGGGGGATGAAACTGGAATTATAATTCAACTCTCATCTATGGACTAAAATCTCAAACCAACACCACCTTGTAAGGAGAAAGCTGTCCCACCATCACGGACAGCATCAAAGGCAATGATAGCGTTACCAAAAATTACGGTATTGCTATTTGGGACGACGTAATCAATACCTGGTTGCAAGGCAAAGCCAATTTTATTGCCAACTGGGGAAGGTGTGTCACCCCCAGCAAGAACAAGTCCAGCGCCTAGATAAGCGTCGGTTTGCCAGTTGAGGGGATAATCGTAGGAAACTGTTGGGACAAGGGCAACATTTGAACCAATGAAAGCTTGAGCACGGAAAGAAACAGGGGTTTCAAGAAGCTTGTAGCGCCCAGCAATGACCCCTCCAACTTGGGCGCCATCTGCAAAACCAACCGCTGGACCCACACCAACATAGCTACCATATGCGACTTGAGCTTCTGCTGGTTGGGTAAGTTGGGCAAAACTTAAAAGTGAACTAGCAAAAACAACTGATACGACATATTTAAGAAGTTTCATTGCCCTACTCCTCACACAACTGTTAACCTTAATTCCTCATTATCGTAGATTTTATACCTTCTATTACTCACTTATTACTCACTAGAGGAGTCAGAAGTCATTATTCGCCCCACCTCCCCTTGTCTCCTCTACGGGCAGCGAGGATGCAGACCTCCTTGAGTGCAAATGTAGGCTATTTGCTTGGCGTCTAAATTTTTCACTTGAGTGAAATCCACTCCATCTATGACAGCAGATTGCACTCCTATAGCTGGAGTTTGCACAAATTGCTCTGCTTGGTCTTGTTTGGTTGGGGAAAGAATTGCTCCTTGAAAATCAGCTCCTGTGAGATTTGCCCCTCGTAAATCTGCAAGGCTCAAGTCGGCGTTTCGTAGGTTAGCATTTTCCATGTTGGCAGAGCGCAAAATAGCGTTAGCAAGGCGAGTGGCGTTCAGGTTAGCATTGCTGAGATTGGCATGATCTAGATAAGCTCCTGTGAGGTCTGCTCCCTGCCAATCAGTTTTGGTTAAGTTAGCGAATGACAATTGCGTACCTACCGCAATCACACGACCCAAACGAGCAGCATACAAATCCGCGTCTTTTAGCTGTGCATTGCTGAGGTCGGCTCCTGTAAGACTGGCATTTTCTAAAACGGCACCTTCTAAATTGGCTGCCTGTATCTGGGTACTACTGAGGTTAGCACCAGTCAAACGTGCGTTGGATAAGTTAGCTTTGTTGAGAATGGCACGGCTTAAATCAGTACGGACCAACAAAACACGGCTGAGATTAGCTTCAGTGAGATTAGCCTGCGTCATCCGTGCTTGGCTTAAATCAGCAATCCAATCATCATATGTGTCCCAGCGCCCATCCTCTCCTCCTCCCCGGAAGCGACTACCTTTGAAACTGCCAAAAGAGAGATTTGCGGATTTGAACTTAATTCCCCATAAGTCTATCTTGTCTAGTACCAAGCTGAAGGAGCTTTGCTCAGAGCTGTTCTGACCTAAGTTGACATTGCTGAGATCTAAGCCATAAGTTTGACCGTTATAGACAGCCAAAATCTTACTTATTGCACGCTGATTTGCTTGCAACTGCTTTTGTAACACTTCTGGTGGTAAAGCTTTGCTGCCTCTTGCTGGCTCTAACTCGCCAATCAGGAACTGATTCATGCGTTTTAAATTAGGCAGCGCATTGGGTCCAACGCTGACCAAAGCTTGCTGAATTGTTTCAACTAAGATAGGGTTGGTTTCTTTTGACAACAAGTTGACAAGGTATTGAGTTGCCTGGGTGTCATTGAGAGTACCCAGAGCCAAAATTGCTTTTTCGCGCTCCTCGTTTGTCGCGCTCACGCTAGGATTTAACTGTTTGACAAGTGCCAGAAACTGCTGGCTGTTGCGCTGTTCGGCAACTTGCTTATTTTGCAGAGTTTGAATATAGACTTGAGTTCCTACTAAAGTTACCAATACTGCACTCATACTTAGGAGTGCAACCCCAATCAGTGTTTGACTTGGATTCTGCCGCATCCACTGCCATACCTTTGGTTGCTGGCTTGGCTCTTCTGGACTGATCACAATTGATGCGATCGCGGCTTCTTCATCTCCTTCAATCAATGGAGCCTGGCTCTGCTTGCTATCACGTGATGGCGGAGATGTAAATGGTTTTGTGGCATCTATGGTGTAAGCCCCTGCGAGGCGATCATGTAGTGCGCGACGGTTTTTCTGCCAAGAGAAGCCTGTCGCTTCTAACACAAGTATGATAGTCGCCAAGCTGGCAAAACCACCTAAACTCGGAAACAAAAAGCTATTACGCCAGAGAAAATAGGTCACTGACATCGGCAAAGCCCATCGACCGAGTCCTTCTCGCATCACAATGGCTCCGAAACCTGGCGGTTTGCCTTCAGCGTTAACAACCTTAATCCCAAACTGCTGTTTTACAAGTGTGCTACCAGTTGTAGCCAGTAAATACAATTGCCAGCCCGATAGTGTTAGGGGTGCAAGCAAGGCTATTGTCCATAAGAAATTTGTGGGCCATGCTACGTTACGAGTGCCATAGCTGACAGGTAGAGCTAAGGGGTGAGCGATCGCACGTTCTGTTTGTACCAACAAGGGATTAAGTGGCACTCGATTCAAATCGCTTCTAGAATTAGCATATGCACCCATGCCAAAGGGTACTAATCCACTGGCAACCACCAGTGTGATTTCAGCTACCCAAGCGGCAATACGCCTTGTCGCTAAGGGCAATGAGTGGGTTTTTCCCGGTTCTTGAGCTCGACTAGATTGACGACTTCTCCTCACAATTGGGGTTGCCATTGGATCACATTCCCTTTAACTTTAATTTCTACGCCACTCTCTGCACGTTTCAACTACGGCTTACTTTGAGAGTTATTGGATACTAAAAATTTGTATCCAAGGTACACTAATATTGTTAATAGTGCCAAACTAATTCCTGCTGCTACAAGTTTGAGTACGGCTTGCAGCATAGCAAAACCCAACACCAATGCTACCCCAGCAACTATTAACTTCCTCACTCTAGAGAGATTTTTGAACCATGTCAGAAATCGCACTAAGTGAGTGTATAAACTTGGAAAACCAGACTGAGAGGACTTCACTGTTTTTTTTGACTGCGGAACGACCACAAATGAGGAATTCACTTGGGACTCTAGTTTTTCGAGGCGGCGTTTTAAGTCTTCTTCTGGTTGAGAGTTCATCTATTTCTACCTTAGCTTAAACACTTGATGGACAACAAACCAAACAACTCCTTGATTGGCGGTTGTCTTAGTGATTCTAGCGGATGTCTTTGTTGTAAAGAGTGCTTTTGGTAGTTAAGAATCAAGCTTTTGGCTTTAGTTTTTTCTAAAAAATTCCTTTTTTTAATATTTAATCATATTAGTTATTTATTCTGCTTAACAAAAACTTATACTGTATAATAAGTAACAAAGGTAAGAATAAGTAACAAAAATAGCTTGTCATCATCTTTTAACTGACTCTTCTAACTGAAATTATGTATATCAATAATTGCTTTAGAAAAAATCGGGCTCATAACAATCAATCATATGAAAATGTGTACGCTATTTAAATTTGTTCCGCCAGCATTAGCAATGAGTTTAGTTATCACCAATGCTAATTTTGCTGAGGCAGAAGTATTGAAAATCGATTCTAATTTGCGACCAGATCCGCTCACTGTGAACGGTACATCCGGGGGAAACGTCCAAAGCAATTGCGGCAATATAGACTCTAAACCAAATCAGATTCTTCAGGTAACAGAATCGCTGCCTTACCTAAGATTAGCTGTTGAAAGTGGTGGACAACCTACCCTGTTAATTGATGGTCCTGGAGGACGCTTCTGTGTGCTGGCAGATAGTTACTCTGGAGGCAAGCCTGAAATTTCTGGTTATTGGAAAGCAGGAGACTACTCTTTGTATGTGGGAGACTTATCCAAGGGACAGTATAGCTATACTCTTTCAATTTCGCAACAAAAGACACCTAAAAAATAATCATAGTTTCGTGTGAAACTTTACAAATTTGAGTTAAAGATTAGGTAGTAAATTCTTGATATCATTGAGTACTAAAAATTTCATGATCTCAAAATTAAACGTAGGATGCGTTAGGCGTAGCCGTAACGCATCAATTGTTTGAGCAGCATGGGTTACGCTTTGCGCTCCCCATCCTACATTTACGTACATTGAGCGACTTATTAATATTTAATTTGTGTAAAATTGTACCAAACCAATTCCCCACGTAAGACGCAAGAGTTGCTCAGCCTGTCTTCGCGTGGGGAGTTGCAAAAGCTTTAATAAATAGATGCCAACACTTTATCTACTGCTGCCCGAAATGCAGTTGCAGCACCAGCGCTCATATCACGAGGTGCACAGATACGATTCCTGACATAGGCGAGTGTAATAGCTCCAGCAGCAGCCACAATTGGATCACGGCTATCTTTGCCACCAGTTCCTCCACCCAGCAAGGGTGTGTCATTTCCATTGATAAGATACTCTGCTAATAGTCTCAGGTGCAAATCAACTGCTTCTTTGATTGCTGAAGTGTTGCCATCTGCTGCCAACGCCTGCACCCCGGAGTTTTTCAGGATATCCCCAATTGCAGCTTCCCGGTTATCACTCAGTCTTTCAGCGGCTTCTGCTCGATATTCAATGGCTTCGCTATCTGCTGTATCCAAAGGCAATGGATTGGCGATCGCTTCTAAGCCAAATCGCCGACGCAGGAGTAAATTGTTCGTGGTGCTGTCTGATCTAACCCTATGATATGCTGGGCGCTTCTTAATAGCCTCAAACCAAGCATTAATACGAGGAAACCGCTCATTTCCCTTAATGTGATACCCCCGATATACCGGTAAATTAGCCGCCAATCGGTCGAGATGAGGACTATACATAATGTCAACTAAGCTAAATGTTGACACAAAGAAAGGACCTGGGTATTTTGCTAATGCTTGCTCAATCTCGTCTAATTTAGCTTCCAGTTCTGCCTGTGAATTTGTTAATTCCTGAGAATCCAAAGTTTTTTCCCTCAAGAATTTGTAGGCAACACCTAAAAAACCACTGGTTTCGACATCTTCAACAAGCTGCCTTGTAACAGCGTTTTCCTCTGGGTTTTCGGGTAGTAGTGGTGGAGTGTCGCGAAATCGCTCTTCTAAAGCTAAAAGAATATCCTTGGACTCGTAAACTAATTCGCCCTCAATTTTCACAGCTGGAACAAGGGCTGTAGGAACTAGGTCAGTGTACCATTTGGGTTTGTTGCTTAAGTCGATAAACTCTGTCTCGAATGGAATCCCCTTTTCTTCTAAGGCAAACCAAACCCTCTCACAAAAAGGGCACCAGGAGTTGGTATCACGATAAATCAAAACCGGAGGTGCTGTATCTGGAGGTAGTTTGTGCAGACTGCTAGGAATAGGAGCAGTAGAAGGCGACTGCCCAGGTCTACGCACCCGTCGAGCAGAGGTATTTTTTTGGGCAGTTTCAAGGATTTGTTCCCAAGTAGACACTGTGTCCTGAAGAGACATTTTTTTACCTCGCTGTATTTGGAACGCCAGAAAAGACAAATAACTGTTCCTCTTTAGGGAAAACCGAACTTTCACCCAGATAACGATGAAGACCTACTCCCATGTCCCCTGTCTGAGTGAGTTTGAAGTCAACTTCTTCAAATCCAGCTTCATACAAAAGTTTACGGACAGTTTCTGAGTAAGGAATATCGTGAGAATGTCCGCGAGTCCAGATGACAAAAGCACCTTGTTTACTGAGAAAACTTAAGTTACCCAGCAAGCGATTGAGTTCGGCTTCGTTGGCTATGTTGCCGAAGACGCCACATACAATGACAATGTCTGCTGGTACTGCTCCTACATAATTGGAGAAGACAGTTGCATCACCATTAATAAACTCAATTTGGTTTGCTAAACCTAATGATTCTATGGATGCTCGTCCACGTTCAACTAATTGCGGGTTGAGTTCAACAAGTCGCGCATAGACATCTTTGGCACGTGGGTGATTTGCTAGCGTTCCCAATAAATCTCGTCCATCACCTGCGCAAACACTAACGACACGAATTTGTCCTGGTCCAGACGCATCGAGACTACGAGAAATGTATTCCCGCACGATTTGCAGACGCTGCTGCAATTTTGGTTCGCTCTTGTAGAGGTCGTGCCATTCAAACCAGTCTTTTGGCATAAGCGGTGATTCCGTTTTATCCAAACTGTGCTCTTGTAGAGTGCGCTTGTCACTCTTTCATAAAATATACGGTAAATCTATCGATGAATTGTATTTTTGTAAAAAAGCTTAGGTCTTGGGTTTACGTGCGAACAACTGAAATGCCTGAGCGCGATTATTGTTCATTGTCACGCAGAATTATGAATGCTTTACAGCAAAGAAATTTCTATCAAGAATTTTTAGTTAAATTTTGTTAAGATTGGACTCGATACAAGCTCTTCTGCCTTCCCTATTCATTCCCTACATTGGAGACACCCCATGCTGCGACTTGAACACATCAGTAAAATTTACCCTACAGGCGAAGTCCTCAAGGATGTTAACTGGGAAGTCAAAGCTGGCGATCGCATCGGTTTAGTTGGTGTCAACGGTGCCGGAAAATCTACTCAACTCAAAATTATCACTGGGGATACTGAACCCACCTCTGGTGAAATCATTCGTCCCGCCAGCTTGCATATAGCTTACCTCAATCAAGAGTTTGAAGTCGATCCAGGACGCACTGTCAGAGAAGAATTTTGGACAGTTTTTAAAGAAGCGAACTCTGTGCAGCAGTCTTTGGCGCAGGTACAGAGGGATATGGAAAGCGCCACTCCTGAACAACTCGAAAAACTTATTCACAAGTTGGATCGCCTACAACGGCAATTTGAAGCCTTGGATGGCTACATCTTAGATGCACGAATTGGGAAAATTTTGCCAGAGATGGGGTTTAGTTTAGAAGATGGCGATCGCCTTGTGAGTGCTTTTAGTGGCGGTTGGCAAATGCGAATGGGTTTGGGCAAAATTCTTTTACAAGAACCTGACTTATTGTTACTAGACGAACCTACGAACCACTTAGACTTAGAAACAATTGAGTGGCTGGAAAATTACCTTAAAGGTCTAAATACGCCAATGGTCATAGTTTCTCATGACCGTGAGTTTCTTGATCGCCTCTGCACCCAAATTGTAGAAACCGAACGCGGCGTTTCCACTACATACCTCGGCAATTACTCTGCATACTTGCAACAAAAGGCTGAAAATCAATCAGCGCAAGTTGCTGCTTATGAACGCCAACAAAAAGAACTAGACAAACAACAAGCATTTGTTGATAGGTTTCGCGCAAGTGCTACCCGCAGTACCCAGGCAAAAAGCCGGGAAAAACAACTGGAAAAAATTGAGCGCATTGAAGCACCCATTGCTGGAGTCAGAACCCTGCAATTTCGTTTTCCCCCTGCACCCCGTAGTGGAAGGGAAGTGGTGAACATCAAAGATTTAACTCATATCTATGATGATAAAATCTTATTCTTGGGTGCAAATCTTTTGATTGAGAGGGGCGATCGCATTGCATTTCTTGCTCCCAACGGTGCTGGCAAATCCACTTTGTTACGCCTAATTATGGGGATTGAACAACCCACAGAAGGAGCAGTGAAATTAGGCGAACACAGCGTGATTCCCGGATACTTTGAGCAAAACCAAGCAGAAGCTTTGGATTTAAAAAAGACCGTTATGGAAACCATTCATGACGAGGTTCCTGATTGGAAAAATGAAGAAGTTCGCACTCTTTTAGGAAAATTTTTATTTAGTGGCGATACAGTTTTTAAATCAGTTACGGCACTGAGTGGAGGTGAAAAAGCACGTCTTGCTTTGGCAAAAATGCTCTTGCAACCAGCAAATCTATTGATCCTGGATGAGCCTACCAATCACCTCGATATTCCAGCGAAAGAAATGTTAGAAGAAGCTATTCAAAACTATGATGGCACAGTACTTGTGGTCTCCCACGACCGTTATTTCATCTCTAAGATAGCAAACAAAATTGTAGAAATCCGCGAAGGAGAGTTTCACGTCTATCTTGGTGATTATCACTATTACTTGTCGAAAAAAGCAGAAGAAAAAGAACAAGCAAGATTAGCAGAAATTGCTGCTGAAAAAGCGGCAAAGAAAGCAGCAAAAGCAGCAAAAGCCGCCGCGAAAAAGAAATGATAAAGCGTTAATAGTTTTTAACAACTAAACAACTATTGACTACCAACTCACCAGTATACAAGTGACAATTCCGTGCGATATCACAAGAAGTACCCAAAAGTAACCAAAAGTTTAAGAAATGTCTAAAAAACTGTCTAGCTGCAAAAAAAGAGGTTAGTAGGCAGAAATTCACTTGCGACTGCAGTTAGCAATGGTATCATTCGGGTATTACAAAAAGTAAAGGGCAGTTTTATTATGACCAAAGCACCTGTTGCTCCCGTGGTGCTAGTCATTTTAGACGGATGGGGCTACTGCGAGGAGAGTCATGGAAACGCTATTGCCGTTGCTAACACACCGGTGATGGATAGCTTATGGGCGGCTTATCCCCACACCCTCATCCGAACATCAGGGAAAGCGGTGGGGTTACCAGAAGGTCAAATGGGCAACTCAGAAGTTGGTCATTTGAACATAGGCGCTGGTAGGGTTGTGCCCCAAGAACTCGTACGCATCTCAGATGCTGTAGAAGACGGTTCTATCCTCACAAACCCGGCACTTGTCAAAATTTCCCAGCAAGTGCGTAGTCGAAATGGCAAGCTACACCTTGTAGGGCTTTGTTCCGAAGGTGGGGTGCATTCGCACATCAGTCATCTGTTCGGATTACTTGACTTAGCAAAGATTCAAGGAATATCCCAAGTTTGCATACACGCTATCACTGATGGACGTGACACCATCCCAACTGCAGGTGTAAAAGCACTTGGGCTTCTCCAAAGCTACATTGATCGAATAGGAGTTGGGCGCATAGTGACTATCAGTGGTCGCTACTACGCCATGGATCGCGATCGCCGTTGGGATCGGGTGAAACGCGCCTACGACATCATGACACAGGATGGACCTGGTAATGGTCGCTTGGCTGTGGAAGTTCTACAAGAATCTTATGCTGAAGGTGTGACAGACGAATTCGTTGTTCCTGTAAGAATTGCACCCGGTGCAGTAGAACCAGGAGATGGCGTCATATTCTTTAACTTCCGCCCTGACAGAGCAAGGCAACTTACGCAAGCTTTTGTCAATCCAGACTTTAACGGTTTTGAGAGACAGCAAATCACACCGCTCGAGTTTGTAACCTTTACACAGTATGACCCAGAATTATCAGTTGGAGTTGCTTTCGAGCCTCAAAATTTGAGTAATATTCTTGGGGAAGTCATTGCCAAACATAATTTGAAGCAGTTTCGTACTGCAGAAACAGAAAAATACGCACACGTCACCTACTTCTTCAATGGCGGTTTGGAAGAACCCTTTGAAGGAGAAGACCGAGAACTCATAAACAGTCCCATGGTGGCGACATACGATAGTGCTCCAACAATGTCAGCCCCAGCAGTGACAGACGTGGCGATCACAGCTATTGAAAAGCGCATCTACTCCCTAGTTGTGATCAACTATGCCAACCCAGATATGGTAGGGCACACAGGTAACATAGAAGCAACCGTGAAAGCACTTGAGACTGTTGACCAGTGTCTAGGTCGGCTCCTTTCCAGCATTAGTAAAGTTGGGGGTACAACAATTATCACTGCTGACCACGGCAACGCCGAGCATATGCTAGATAATGAGGGAAATCCCTGGACAGCCCACACAACAAATCCAGTCCCCCTCATCTTAGTAGAAGGCGAAAAAGCAAAAATCCCAGGCCACGGTACAAATGTTACCTTGCGTAGCGATGGTAAGCTAGCCGACATTGCACCCACGATTCTGGATATTTTACAACTTCCTCAGCCAACGGAAATGACAGGGCGATCGCTGCTGCAGAGCGCTGAGTATGAAGTACAACTCTCTCGCACTCCTGTACAACTGGGGCTGTAAAAGAGTTAAGTTAATAGTGGATTATATATGAATGATGAATTATGAAAGAGATTTCACACAACTCATAATTCATCATTCATAATTTGTAGTCTATGATTTATGATTCCTTTTTTGAAACTGTTGTTCAATTACATTAGCTACCATGAACATTACTAACGTTGTACAAGTGATTTGGTCAATTTCTGCCGTTGGTTTGATAATCTTAGTTTTGCTACACAGTCCAAAAGGCGATGGCATAGGAGCCATTGGCGGACAAGCTCAGTTATTTAGTAGCACCAAGAGTGCAGAAAACACATTAAACAGGCTTACCTGGGCTCTTACAGTCATTTTTCTCGGTTTAACTGTGGTTTTGAGTGCAGGCTGGCTCCCCCGTTAGCTAAAACCGACAGAAGCCCCACACTCTACCTGTAAAGGTGAGTGTTGGAAAGTATCAAGTCAAAAGTCAAAAATAAGTTTTGACTTTTGATTTTTGATTTTTGAATTGTTTTGGGTGGGCGACGAATCGCCAATCTCCGTGTTTTCTTGTTACAATGTATATAGTTTGCTTTACCCGTATTAGTGTCTGATAAGCCTCTGTCTAGTAGCATTGCGATTATTGGTAAGCGACTCCGTTGCACAGCAAGCGAAGTAAGTAGGCAGATCTTGATTAATACAAGTTACCGATTGGTTTGTCCGATAGCGCGAATAAGTCGGCATCTCATCCAGGACAGTAAAACTTGTAGGGTACAAGGTAAGAAATTTCTAGTCTGCGGTAGGGCATTCCGTGGACTAAAAACAAAGCTCAGCGCCTCCGAAGCAATAGCTGGATTGGCTGAGAAGCCTGCACTGTACTGCTTGCAGTCAGTGTGGGAGTATGTCACAGATAGGAGAGATAAGGGAGATAAAGGAGTTATTAATTTGTCTTCCCCCACTTCTGGTTATTGCGTTTTCAAGTCAACCACCACGAAAAGTGGAATTTTGCAGCGCTTCATTGTCTTATTAGCATTAGCTATTGGCACAGCGCTGCTTATTCTTGTGACAAACTCACCATCCAACGCCATCCTTGTAACCTCTGCCTCATCTTTCTCATCTCCCCCGAAACCTCATCCCTTACCACCAACATTAGTGCAGTGGCAAGATAGTACTAAAAGTGGTGACTACTTTTCTCAAGTTACGCCAGTCCAAGTCGGTTATTTAGTTTGGTCACAGTTTCCAGTTCGGGTTTACGTAGAACCACCAAAAGCAATTAACAGTAACCAGGCAGAAGAATGGGTGAATACTGTTTTACAAGCAGTACAGGAGTGGAATTTTTATTTACCTCTAAAGATAGTTGAACAGCCAGAAGACGCAGACATTACTGTTGTGCGGAAAGCTCCACCACTGCAAACTTCTCCTAACAGTAAAATTCCTCGTGCACGTTCTGCTCAAACAACGTACGAGTTCTACGTCAATACCAGTCATGTTTTATCGCATCGCTTCACGATTTTGTTGAGTCCTAGCCAAACAGGTCAATATCTCCTAGCAGCTACCCGCCATGAATTGGGTCATGCATTGGGAATTTGGGGTCATAGTCCGCTTCCAACTGATAGTTTATACTTTTCCCAAATCCGCAATCCACCGCTCATTTCTGCCAGAGATGTTAATACCCTGAAGCGAGTTTATGAACAGCCAACGAGTTTGGGATGGTCTGTGCAGGAACAGTCAGATATCCCGATGTCTTCGGAATAACTGATGAACAGCCGACCCAGCACCAATGCGCTATGGCTAAAGGGATGATTGCTGAAGAGTTTGTGAAGCTATTGAATTCAATTATGTTACAGGTTACAGGTTTTTTTCGTTTCCTGTCCCCTGTTTTTTCGCCCCTCTAAGCTCCCCAACTAAGCGGTACGCGTCGTCGCTGTTCCAAAACTTGGAGATAAAGTTCTTCTAATCGAGTCATGTTGCCGCTAAGGGTATACCGTTCTAGTACACGCTTTCTAGCTTTCTGCCCTAGCAATGTTGTCAACTCAGGATGGTCTTGGAAGAGTGGTAGAAGGGTTCTTAACTGGAATCGTGTCGTTTTAGTGTTAAGAACAACACCTGCCCCTTTCTCTAGGACTTCTCCATCTGCACCGACATCTGTTGCCAAGCAAGCAAGCCCACAAGACATTGCTTCTAATAAAGATAAAGATAATCCCTCTACTAATGATGGTAAAATAAATACATCAGCACCACGTAAAATTTCGATCCGTCGTTGTTCATCAGCAACAAATCCCAACCAATTGACGTTGTACTCTAAACCGTAAAATGGTTCTAAAGAAGGTTTCAAAGGACCATCCCCAACAATGAGTAATTTACTATCTGGTCCCATTTCTGCCTGCTTCCATGCACGCAGAAGAGCTTCAACGTTTTTTTCTGGGGCTATTCGACCCTGGTAAACAAACAAGCGTTCGGCTCGAAATTCTTCTTTAACTTTAGAAGGACCAGGAGAATACTTATCAACATCCACACCATTGGGAATAACAGCAATATTTTGTTCTGGCACTCCCATGCGAGCCAATAATTCTCGTTGAATTTGGGAAAATACAATGACACGATCATAGTTACCCAAAAAAGGTGCGTAGAGTTGATAAGCCAAAAGTTGTGTTCCCGATACCAGTTTTGCTCCCTTGCCAGCAAACGGAGTATGAAAAGTGGCAATGAGAGGTAATTTTAGTCGCTCACAAATTTCTGGCAGAACAAAGTCAAGGGGAGATAAAGTCAAAGAAGCGTGAACTATGTCAGGTTTGATACGTCGCAGCGACTGAGTCAAAACCTTAGTCGCTTTGAAAGTCGGAATTGTGTAAACCTGGGACTTGTAAATGAAGGGTAAAGTGACCTCCGGACAACTAGGCCAGTTATCCAAGTCTGATTCTTCTTGAGCAAAATGAAGAAAGCTAACGTGGTGTCCCCGGTCTAGCAAACCATTCGTAATCTCTCTACTATAGGTGACGTTGCCACAAAAGGGTGATTTTTTTCCAATCCAGGCTATACGCATTCTTTGTTAGCTATCAGGAAAGCGAAATTATTATATTAGCTTTTTGTCCTTCTTTATCAGGCTTTAGTCTTGTTCAACTTGCTGGTTCTTCATCTGTAGCAAAGTACAAAAAATATCTGACTATCAAGGAAAATTTTGGCATTTCCTTGTTTATCACGTTTTTGGCACCACTTAACTTTATTTTTAAGTTATTAATTTTTAAGTTATTAACTTCTATGTTTTTAGACAGCTTCTTGAGACGCTATGTAAAAAACATAACTAAAGTTCAGGCTGATCCCCAGCAAGGATGTGATAAATTCTTACTGAATCAAGATTACCATAAAATACAAACTTTCAGTAAATAAGCGGTTGCAGGAAGCTGAATATTGACTTTTTTATCTATCAGCTACTTATGAGAGGTGTACCAGGTTAATAGACCACCTGAAAAGACGATCGCAGCTAATCCCAAAAACACTGTCTGTAATCCGACAAAGGTTTCTGCCACACCTGCTAATGCTAAGGGTAAGGAAAGCGCAATATTAATCACGTTGTTTTGTAGACCAAACACTTTGCCCCGCATATCTGGTGGGGTTTCTGTTTGGATAGTAGTCTGCATAGGGATACCCACTAACGCTCCGAAAATACCTAACAGTGTTACCAAAAGCAAGACAACCCATAGCTGTTTAGTAAATATCGACAGACCCATCAGAGATGCTGCCATACCTATGCATCCGCATAAACTTAACTGGGTATATGAGAAGCGTTGACAAAACAAACCTAAAATTGTTGCCCCAAGAGCAACACCAACACCGCCAGCCGCCAGTAAAAAGCCGAATTGCGAAGCTTTCAACCCAGGAATTAATTCTGCCATGCGAACGGCTAAAACAGTTAATGCGGCAAATATAGAGAACAAAATTATCAGTTGAACCAGAGCATTGCGGATGCGATAATTTTCACTGAGATAGCGCAAACCATCTTGCAAATCAGCAAAAATGTGCGGGGATTGTTTTTCTGGTTGATGTGGTTTTTCGTGGGTTACAAGCAGCAACAGAATCAGTCCGGCGATCGCATAACTACCACCTACCACCAATTCTTTGCCTAGTCCGGGACTACCACCTAATTGCGACCACAGTTGATCTGCTACAGCTAACAATGGTTCTCCAACCGCAAACCCGACTATGACCGACGCCATCATCGTTGTTGTGTACAATGAGTTTGCCAAAAGTAAATGCTGCTCTTTGACTACCAAAGGAATTGCCGCTTGTTCTGCAGGTGCAAAAAACTGCGTTAGTGTGGAAACTAAGAAAGTCAGCCCCAGAAGAATAGTAAAACCTACTGGCAACACTCCTACCACTGGTTGCCAATCATGAGTCAACCACAACAGTGGTGGAATTGACAAAACCAGTATGCCGCGCCAAATATTTGTTGCTACCAGTACTGTCTTTTTTGACCAGCGATCCACAAACACACCAGCGACAGAACCGAAAAGAACTGCAGGAATAGTAAAAGCCATCATCAACGCTGATACCCAACCACTAATTGTCTGATCGCTTGTTTGAAACTGAGTGTTGATGATAGCAATCATTAAAACGAGATATACTTTATCTGCCAATTGACAGAAGACTTGACCACCCCAAAGAGCCAAAAAGTTTGGGTTTTTTAATATTGGTAAAAACCCTTGCTCTTTATCATCACTTGATGCCGCTTCTCCAGTTGACCCAGAGTTGTCTGGTATATCTGTTATTTTCGCTACAGTTGCAGTGGAAGCTTGTATATTATGATGTGGGTCACTACTTTTACCATTTGCCTCGCTCAAGTTCAATTGATTTTCCGATTGTTGTTCGCTCTGGTTATGAACATCTGTTTTTGGGCTTTGTGATGTCCCGTTTGTTGAATTTTTAGAAACATCTTCTGCCGACTCATGAGAGTGAACATGACTAGAAGACCTGAGAACACTTGGGTGATTTGTGACTTTAGGCAGTGATGCCCTATTCTGTTTTTTAGCGTGACTTTGTGACAACGGTAGGATTTTTGTATCCAGATCAGACGGTTGCATCATGGTTGGCAGCAAAATAAGAATCTATTAAAGCAGCGGAGCGAATAGGGCGACCAAAGTGATACTGAGCATACTGACGCAAAATTTGCTCAACGGATAACCAGTCATCATTTCTGGTTAAATTTTGCATGATATCTGGACGCGACAGATGCTGAAGTATGGCAAGTTCTTTGGCATTTAGACGGCTCGATATGATTGGTATTTCTTGCCGATGAATAACTGTTTGGTAAGGAGTTGCCTTCTCTTTCACAGTAGCAGGAGAAGAGGACATGGAGACAGAAAGACGCGGAGCCAACGCGTTGTGAGGGTTTCCTCGAGTTTGGAAACTGGCGTGAGAGGCGGAGAATTGTTGTGTGAACTCATTCCCGGTGTCCTCGTCTGTTTGCTTCCCCTTGTCAACCTTGAGGCGTTCCCAAGCACTTAGGCAAACGATTCCACCAGTTGCTATGCTAAATCCTACTTTCCAGTTAGGGTCTGTAAAATCTGGTACTAGAGAGCGCCCAGTCAGGCAACAAACTTGTACTTGGGGAGTGAGTCCAGCCAAAGCCAAGAGGTGAAAAACCCCATGAGCTAGATGTGCCAGAACATTAAAGACTTCTTTGCTGGGTAAAGCCTCTAAGCGACTGAGATGTTCGTTTAATAACTCATATAGTTCTTCTTGAGATTGTTCACTTAACGCCTGACATAGGACCATTTCTGCTAAATACTGGCTAGCTGCAAGCTTTCCCAAGTCTTTGGCAAGACCTGGATAA
Organism: Nostocales cyanobacterium HT-58-2; assembly: GCA_002163975.1. Classification (GTDB taxonomy): domain Bacteria; phylum Cyanobacteriota; class Cyanobacteriia; order Cyanobacteriales; family Nostocaceae; genus HT-58-2. Next base: position 4,083,637 of record CP019636.1, read on the forward strand.
GATTTTATAGTTTGTGCTTGAGTGATTTTATCGAGCGATCGCCCTTTGGCAATCAGTAACTCGTTGACCACAAACATTCCACTCCGACCACCAAGGCTGGAGTTATGTTTCCGTGAACCCGGGGCAACTGCTCGAATCAGACCAAACTCTCGTGTCAAAATTGTCACTAGCCTATCTGCTTCTCCCAAAGCTTGGGCTTTAAGATTAATTCCAGTTGCTTTATACGTTTTACTCATCAGTCAAAAGTCAAGAGTCAAAAGTCAAGAGTCAAGAGGAGCCAGCGCTGTCTCACCACAAGTGACTGGCTCAACTTTCCGCAAAATTCAAAGTTCAAAAGTAATTTTGAATTTATAATTTTGAATTCTTCCGCAGGAGGCAACTGGTGAGTCCAGTCCTGCAGGCGGTGAGACCAGCGCTGCAGGAGAGTTTGCCGCTCTCACAGCAAGAGTGCGTTAGCGTAGCGGTAGCGACGTCAGGAGCGTCACCCGAACGCGAGTGCGTCTTTGCAGGAGAAGGGTTTTCCCGTCGTAGGGAACTGGCGATCTCAAGAGCGGTAGCGACGTCAAGAGCGTCACCCGTTTGCGGTAGCGTCTTTGCAGGAGAAGGGCGTTCAAAAGTCAAGAGTCAAGAGTTAGTACTTTGACTACAGACTATGAACTGTTGACTAATCTTCTTTTTCCAGCCTATCGCGCTGGCGAAGCAAATCGACACTGCGAGAAGTGCCTAATCTAGTAGCACCCGCTAGGATTAAGTCTAAAGCTTGATTAACGCTACGAATACCTCCTGAGGCTTTAATTCCAACCCTCTCCCCTGAGACTTGTTTTAAAAGTCGTACATCTTCTACTGTGGCACCGCCATTCCAACCTGTACTAGTTTTGAGAAATGCTGCTCCAGCATCCATACATATTTCTGCTGCCAGTCTTTTTTCTTCATCTGTCAGGAGGTTAGTTTCTAAAATAGCCTTCACTGTTTGCCCAGTTTCTTCACAAATTTGGGCAATTTCCCGATGCACATCGTCAGTTTTGCCTGCTTTCAGCCAGCCCAAATTGATAACTACATCTAATTCTGTAGCACCATTTTCCACTGCTTCTTGAGCTTCAAAAAGCTTCGTTGGCGAAGTCGTCGCTCCAGTAGGAAAGCCAATGACTGTACAAACTTTGGGCTGTTTGCCGTGGAGGAGTTCTGCTGCTTGCCTTACGTGCGTTGGGTATACACAAACCGCGGCAAAATGAAATCTGTCTGCTTCTTCACACCATTGTTCAACATGCTCTAAGGTAGCCGTTGGTATCAGCAGAGCATGATCTATAAATGGCGCAATATCAATATCTGTATAGTCTGCTGCCATCGCCTCTTTTGCCAGTGATCAATTATTAACCTTTATAAAAAAAATTAAAACTATTTGAATAAATTAAATCATAATTTTTACGTTCTTGACTTGAACTTTAACAGCTGACTTGGTGTTGCTGGTAACCATAAGAAGGATTACTGAATCAGTATCAGTATTTTATTTGACGTAAAGTTTTATTGAGTCATGAAATCCAGATAGGTTTTCACGACTATCAGTTGCTAAGAACTCAAGGATAGTTAAAGCTAATGCTTTTGATGCCAGGTAAGGTACACCATTGCCAATAGTTTTAAACATATTGGTTAATGACATATGCTCTGGAAGCACAAAGTTTGCAGGCAAAGATTGTATTGCTAAGGCTTCAGCCGCAGAAATACGCCTAGCTTTGTAGGGATGTAAGTGTACTTCGTTGTTCCCATAGCAAGCTGTGGGAGAGTAGCGCCATCTGTGTAGACGTTTAAAAGATTTTTTGGAATCATCTCCTTCATCTACAGTCGTGAATTTTTTAATCCCCGCCCTTGGCTGAAAATAATGTTCAGCATTGGAATGATTTAGGACATCATTTTTCCTAAACCAGTATTCAACTGTAAGTTCTTGAGGAATACCATCAGGACAAGGGAAGATAGAATCTTCTTTAAACGATTCGCAGTTAATCCAATTATAAGAAAAAACCTGCTCTTTAGGATATAAAATATGTTTTTTCCAAGAAAAAGCTCCTTTGGGTATAATATCTCCTTGCTCAATTTCTAGCCCTATGTCCTGAATGAACTGTCTTTGAAAACCAATAAGAATAATTCTCTCTCTATCTTGAGGAACACCGTATTCAATAGTATTAATCAACCGCTCTGTGATTATATAACCCGATTCAGTTAATTTCCTTTTTAGCGATTCAAAAAATAAACGGTGTTTTTTTGTTTTCCATAAACCCTTAACGTTCTCAAATAAAAAAAACTCGGGTTGTTGTTGACAAATTAATTCAACATAGGAAGCAGAAATTTTGCCATTATCTCCTAAGTGACCTCTATTTTTTCCCCCAATAGAAAAATCAGGACAGGGAGGACCGCCTATAAATCCCACAATATTAGTAGACTGACGGCAATCTTTGACTAATTCTCTGAGGCGAATTGCTTGTAACCCTTCGGTGAATTTGGTGACATCTCCTTCTTCACCAAAAGAATATCCGTATTCTGGCGATCGCAAATTGAGAAGCTGACGTGAGTAGCGGTACGCTTCTAAAAATGGGGTAAAAATTTCATTGACGTAGACAATATTGAACCCGCTATTTTCAAAACCTAAATCAAGAAAACCAGACCCGGCAAAAAAGGAGAAGATAGAAGGGCAATTTCTCATTGAGAAAAGTGAAAAATAGGACGGTGAGAGAGTTCACAATCTTACATCTGTTGCGCTATCACACGAAAAGCCTCAGGCTACACAGACAAAATCCACCTGCACAGATTAAGTAAGGATTTGTCCGCGTAGCTGCGACTTCCAGTCGTTTAGGCTAAGCAACTGTACGAGATTCCATAAGTTGTGGTTGTTGTGCTTCTGGCAAAAGACGCTTCACGCCTTGCTTAACAAAGCCTTGCAATAAACCAATTTGCTGGTTCTGCTGAAATACGTTTTGCAAAGTTTGCTTTAACTTGTCAAGATTCAACGCAGTTCCAGAATTGATAGCGATTTCCTGCTGTTGGAAATATTCAACTAAGCTTAAACCTGCTATGCGAGTCAGATAAGCTGCACTGACTCCCTGTACTAAGCCACCTGCAACAAAGGTCACAGCGTTACTCTTGAGGACAGTACCTATTGCTTTAGAAGAAAGTTCGACTAAACCTAATTTCAGCATTAAACTTCCCATTGTTCCAGCAACAGTTTGCGCCTGTTCTAAGGAAAATTTCTGCTGATAGATACCACCCAAATCCATGACCATTTGGGCATTAATTGCGGCTGTTGCTAAGATATCAAGTGCTGGTACTGGGTTGGCAAATGCTGCGGCTGCGGCTATCCACTGATACTGTTCAATGACTGGTACAGCGCGATCGCGTCTGGTCCCATTGAGCAAGTTTTTCGCCTCAGCTTTCAGCAGCAAGGCTTTCCTCATTGTCGTTGACCAAACCAACTGCTGTCCTTGCTGTGTCAGCATTTCCCCCAACTGCTGCGTCAACTGTTGAATGTCTGGCGCGAGTTGTTCCATCCACTCTTGCACAGCACCATCTTCTTTGTGCTTGCGGACTTTGATGGGACTGGGAGACGCCGCAGTCGCCACGACAATTGAGGACATCCGCTGTTTCAGCGACTGCAAAATACTCACGCGTTCATCTGGCAAATACTGGTCTTGTTTGTTGAAAACCAGAATTGTGTTTTGATTTGCTGCTTTGAATTTCTGCAATGTTTGAAATTCTGAATCTGTTAAATCACCGTTTGTCAAGAACAAGACAATATCAGATTTGTTGGCTTTTGCCAAAACATTTGCATCTGACGTTTCGTCAGCTTCTACAAATAAAGGCGATGTCTCCTGGAATTGTAAAGACGCGAAGTTTCCCGTCTCTAGATTTTGCTCTAGCACTTTAATCAAAGTGGTTTTACCAACAGACTTCCCGCCAGTCACACTGGCGATCATCTTTTGTCTGTCTAATTCAATAAGCAACTGGGTGACTTGTTCTCGCAGTGTAGCTAAGGCTTGATGATCTTCTACTTCTTGTGCGAGTTGATTAACCACAGCTTCAGCTTTAGCAATAGTACCTTCGACTGTTGCACGGTCTACAGGCGTACCGTTTAGCAGTTCAGAACTATCTTGAGTGCGGTTTAACTTTAACAACCACAAACCGCCGCCAATAGCTAAGAGACTTAATATGCCAAATTCACTCACCTGCACCATTGAATCGTGCAAATTTTGTAACATCCACAGGGAAAAGGACAGTCCCAATCCTCCCACTAAAATCGGTCGCCGCAACTTCACAACCATTATTCTCCACGCTATGCTGGTTTTTACTTCAGGATATATCAAAACCCTGCTACTCCGGATTCGACAGGTAAAGGCACACAATTTTCTTCACATATAGCAGGTCTTTGCGATCAACTCCTAGGCTTCACGAGACTTTGCAGAACGAGGTTTGCACTGTCGCTTGTTCGTTTCAAGGTAGGTGCCTTTTACTACATTAGCCTATCCTAGACATCTACTGAGAAGACGAGAAAAACTTAACTTTTCACGGAATGCTAATCGAGAAACTGATTTGATGACGCAGCTTTAAGGAACAAGTAGCTCATGACGCCAATGATGATCGGTGTAGGAATAGCAATGTCTTTCGTGAATACGAAGATTATCGATGTAGAGAGCTTCAATCCAGTTCGCTTTACAGTAAATGCCTCTCAAGTGCTTTGGAGGAGGAACATCTTGCTCGCTGGGATATTTTGTCTTTAAACTATTTATAGCAGAGAGCAGCACCTGTTGGTTCTGTAACTGTGAACCAAGTGGCTGGTACTCCTCGTAGAAACGATCCAGGAGCTTGAATGAGTAGGGAGCACGCAACCAGCTTTGTTGAACCAGGGATTGAGGCATGATCTCTAATTCCCCTCTAATTCTATATTGCCGTGCCACACTAGGCCACCAGAGTAAAAGTTCATAAGCTGGACTTTGCACAAGTTCTTTCCATTTCCCACTTTGCTCGCTGCAATGAAGTTCAAAGGAACGCCCAGAAATTCCATTAAGATTCATAACGCGTACTCTTGGAGAGCCATCCACTGCTACGGTTGCAAGAGAGCACACGACAGCACAAATGTCATTTAGGACAAGGGCTCGTTGGCGTGAGGTTACTATCTCTAGAATGGGGTCAGTACAATCGTTGTTCATACTGAATAGATTGAGTTTCCCATAAGTTAAAGTCACCTCTGATTTTCGAGCAAAAACAAATCCCCACAACCATCTAGGATTGCAGGGATTTGTTTTGTCTTCTACTTGGTGGCGGGAAGTGGATTTGAACCACTGACCTTCGGGTTATGAGCCCGACGAGCTACCAGGCTGCTCTATCCCGCGTCAACCATTACAGTATAACAACAAAGTCGAAAATTTGGCAACTATAAAATCGATAATTCTCCAACAACCTCTAAACGTCTGTATTTACCGAGGTTCATAAACTTTTCTGCCAAGGCTTCGGCAACACTGGGAGTAATCCAGCCCAACTGCTTGAGTAAATGAATGGCAACGGCATATTTTGCTCGCTTTGCTCCATCCATAACTTTAATTGCCAATCCCATGCCTTCACCCAGTCTGCCAATGCACTGTACTCCTTCAGCACCAGCTTTACTAACGAGTTCTCCAGGAGCTAAACGCATCAATTCTGTATCAAATTCTCCTTCTCCTGCCACCATCGCCGGGTGATGAGTCATAGCACGGACAATGCGTTCCATATCCAAACTGCTACGATAAGCAAGTTGAGCATACAACGACGCCATTTGACCGAGTTGCAGCAGATACGTTGGTGCACCACAGTCGTCACGAGCACTAATGAATTCCTCTGCTGGCATCCGTAGCAATTCTGATACTTTGCTTAGAACCAGCTGCTGTACTGGGTGTTTCCGCTGTAAGTAGTTATTTAATGACCAATTGCATTGCTGACAAACAGCGAGCATCCCTGCGTGTTTGCCTGAGCAATTGTATTCTAAACGACTACGCCTACCTTCTGGAATTGGACATTGGAGTGCTGAAGGATCGACATCAGCTCGCCAAAGTATATTAAACACCTGTCGTACTTGCTCTATTGTTCCTTTGTGGGAACTTGTGATAATCGCTAGGTCTTTATCGCTCAGGTTATAGCGTTCTAAAGTCCCCGTACTAGTTACGGTGATCGCCTGAAATGGTTTGAGTGCAGAACGGACAAATGTGGCAGTTTCAGCATTTCCGGCAACGGAGAGTATTCGTCCCCGTTCGTCACATACGACAGCTTGGACGATATGTTTTGATTCTATAATGCCTTCACGCAGTAACCTGACTTCTAATGCGGCGGCTTGTGTTCGTTTTCCCATTGTCATGGGTTAAAATTTACCACCTTTTTGAGTTATTAAGTTATGAGCTATTAGTCATGAGTTAGGAGTGATAACTGATTAACTCTTAACTCCTAACTCCTAACTATTTACACTAGGTGCCAAACTATCGTACCAGCAACGAACAACACAGCCAAGCCAGCAAAGGTAATTTGCAACCGTCGAATAATTGGTTTTATAGAGTAAGCAACAATTAAGTGGTCGCGTGTTATCACTTCTTGTGGTTTCGTCCAAGTTTGACCGTCGTACCACCCAGACTCTTCATAAAATATGATTGGGCTCATCAGGCGATCGCGTATGTAAGACCAGCCCAAGTAAACCCGTACCAGCACCAGCACGACTCCTACACTTGCTCCTGCCAAACTACTCAAAATAAACTGTGCAGTCTGCTTGTGTGGGAAAAAGCTTGCCGCTGCGACTGGTCCTGCCACAAGCCACGACAAACCCCAAATCCAGGCTATTTTTGTGATATACTCGCGCCAACTTAAGGTGCAGTCACGAAACAGCCAGGAGGATTTCAACTCTTCGTACTCATTGAGTGGTTGCTGTTCGGCTGGAACTGGGCAATTTGAGACCGAAGATTTAATCATGTTGGTTTACCTCCACCATCAACGGATGTTGGAACCTCGATACGTTCTGCGTGTCCCCAGAACGCTTCTAGATTATAAAACTCTCTCTCTTTGGGCAACATGATGTGAACAATGACTTCGCCGTAGTCTTGTACTATCCAAGTCGCCTCAGATTTTCCCTCTATCCGTAGGGGACGGCGTTGCCACTCTGTTTCCACTTTGTCTTCAATTGCGTCTGCGATCGCTCTGACTTGTACCCTTGAGTAGCCCGTCATGACCACAAAATAATCAGCCAGGTAAGATACATCTGCTACTCTTAGCAGGAGAATATCACCTGCTTTGCGGTCTGACCCCGCATCGGCAATGGTTAATGCTATTTTTCCACTCACATCGTTCGTATCAATCAGTGGGCTTCCTACAGCACTGTTTGTCACTGCAACAGATTGTCTTTGGAAATTTGTTTGGAAATAATCAGACATTAAACCTCAGCTGCTCTATCTCTTTATGTAACAGTTTTTTACAATGACTTGCGAACAACAATTGAATTGCAACTGTATGAATTGTTTTTTTTGAATACTAACAAAAAAAACAGACTTCTACTCGGTTTGTTGTACAACTGGTTGTTTAGCTTTCCATTTTTGTAGAAACCAGTTGCGCGTGAAGATAACTCTTGGATGAACTAAACAAGAACTTTTGAGCAAGAATTTCAGAGTATAATCACAAGTTAACCACACAGCTTGATTAATGTTTTGACGGCTAATTTCTCGTAAAGCTTGCAATTGTGGGTTATCGCCACGTCCTGGCTCTAAGCTATCTGCTAAAAACACGATACTGCACAACAGACTCATGCTTGGTCTACCCAAAGTGTGATTGGCAATGGCTTGTAAGACTTCTTGATCGTGTATGCCAAATGTGTCTCGTGCTATGATCGCACTCACATCTGCATGTAACAAATGGGGATTTGCTTGCATCACCTCATCGACTTCCAATCCCTCTTTGTGTGACATCTGCAAGAGTTTTTGCGGCTTAAAATACTTTGCTAAATCGTGCATTAATCCTGCCATTGCCGCTTTTTCTCGATCCACACTGTAGTGGATTGCCAAATCTGTTGCCATTTGCTCAACCCTGAGAATGTGGTTGACTCTAGAAGATGGAACATTCTCTGCTAACCAGGCTAAGACTTTTTCGCGCATAATGGCTAGACTCTTGAAGATTAAAGCGTGTGGCAGAAATACAGTTAGACTCTTTGCAAAGAGATATTCTTATTTTAACGAAGTTTCGCTTTGAATTGCTCACCACCAAAAATTACCTACGCAAGATGTTTCCCGGAAAGTGAGCAAGAGACTATAGGCTAGGTTCAATATTCCAACATCACGTCATTCAGGAGCTAGCCAGTAGTTTGGTTTGCACAGCATCTGGGCTACCCAGAGGAGAGAAACCAACCACTGTGTGTACAGGACAGTCTGCAGCAGTGTTTGCCAAGGGCTCACAGAATTCGTCTCACCGCAGAATAAAAAACCTGGCATTTTGTGCCAGGGAATGAAACTTTTCTTTAACTTTTGTAGGAAAGAAGTAAAGTTGATTGGCTATACTCTTACTTCTTTACATCCCTAAAAATACTTTTAAACAGCACCACTGTTTTTGTTAAACAAGATAGCTACTGTTTTGAAAATTAATTTCAAATCGTACATTAAATTCCAGTTTTTTTGATACTGTAAATCTAAGCGAATGACATCCTCAAATTTGCGGACAGTGGAGCGTCCATTCACCTGCCATTCTCCGGTCATTCCCGGTTTTACATCCAAACGTTGCCACTCTGGGACTTCATAACGCTCTACTTCATCAGGTGTTGGTGGTCTAGTGCCTACTAAACTCATTTCTCCTTTTAAAACATTTAAAAATTGAGGCAGTTCATCGAGACTGGTTCGACGCAAAAAGCGTCCGACTTTGGTCACTCGTGGATCATTATCTATTTTGAAAAATGCCCCTTGAACTTGATTCTGCTTTTCTAGTTCCGCTTTTCTTGCTTCTGCATCAATATACATTGAGCGAAATTTCCAAATCCGAAAGCGCTTACCCATCCAACCACAACGAATTTGACTGAAGAAAATTGGACCAGGACTATCAAGTCTAATAGCAGCTGCAATAGGAATCAACAAAACTCCTGTAATGATCAAACCTACAACTGACCCAACCACATCTATAAATCGTTTCATCCAAGAACGGATAGAAGGATGAGTCGTCGGTAGCTGTTCTTCCAATTGGCTCTTTGGGGTTGGTTCTTCTCCTTGAGATTCAATTGAAAAAACTTTATCCAGCCCTGTAAGGTTAAGTACTGACATAACCTGAGGGGTTACATTCCGCAATATAAATTGGATATTTGTTTCTTGAGCAATTTTCAAATTACTAACTAGGGCACCTAAACCACTACTATCCATAAAAGTGGTCTGTTGAAAGTCAATAATAATCTGTTTGGTACCGGGATTTGTTTGTGTAATTTCTTTGCAGGTTTGCTTAAAGGCTACAGCCTCAAGCACGCTCAACCGCGCGGATACCTGCACAATTGCCGTGTCATTTGAGAACGTCACCGGAAAATTTACCTCTTTGGGTTGGCTAGTCATGAAGCCCTGCACTTTCGTTGCCATGTCAATATAATCTGCCAAACACTAACTTTTTCCTAGCAAGTAGCCCGACCTAATAAGTGTTAATCATTAGGAATAACGACTTATCGCTAGTTACTTCGGTTCAGATTGGATATCGTCAGGGACGATTCACAATAGAAGAAGCTAACTTAACTCAAGGGTGAAGTATCAAGAATGAAGTATGAAAGAAAGGATAAAGGGTAAAGAGTACTGTATGAAATACTTTATACTTCACTTCATACTTTATATTTCTAACTTTTGCTGTAACTTCATACTTTGTCCTTCATACTTCACACTTTTTTAGTGAACAACATCCTTGATTTTGTACCGACGTAGCACATACGTATTGCTATCATCACATGACTGTTAAGACTACTATTACACCTAGCGCACGCCTGATAGAGGTTTTTTCCGCCATACAAGGGGAAGGGCTGAATGTCGGAACACGTCAGATTTTTATTCGCTTTGCTCTTTGTGACTTGCGCTGTCACTTTTGCGATAGCGCACATACTTGGCATGCACCCGCCACTTGTAGAATAGAGCAAACCCCTGGGTTACGTGACTTTGAAATATACTCGAATCCTGTTACACTCCCCATGTTACTAGAATGGGTCGAGCGACAAAATCTGCCTTTTTTACACGATACCATTAGCCTGACTGGTGGCGAGCCGCTTCTTCATACTCCATTTTTGGTGGAATTTTTACCACAAGTACGCTCAGTGACAGGTTTACCTGTATACTTGGAGACAGGCGGACATCGTCCAGAGCAGCTAGATACCATACTACCGTACATAGACTCTGTAGGCATGGATTTCAAATTGCCTAGTACGAGTGGCGAGACCCGTTGGCAAGAACATACAAAATTTCTCGAACTCTGTTGGAAATCACAAGTAGAAGTTTTTATCAAGATAATTGTGTCTCAAACAACAGATCCGACTGAGTTAGAACGTTCCGCTGAATTGATAGCATCTATCAGTCCATCTATCCCTGTCTTTCTGCAACCTGTCACACCACTGGATGATCCCATCGCATTCAACCAACCACCTGTGCTTGCTCCTTCTCCCAGTCAAGTCTTGAATTGGCAAGCTTTGATGAAGCGTTACGTCAAGCAAGTACGTGTGATACCTCAGACCCATAAAATGCTTAACCAGCTGTAACGGATGAGAACGAAAAGACGAAGATATTGGTTGTTAGTTGTTCTATCGGCTACTCAACTAACTCCTAATCCTTCGGATATATCCTTCAAAGACACACTTGTGTTCGCTACTTAACACCCTTCTCCCGTCGCGGGAACACGCTTTGCGCTTACGACAGGTTCCTACTGAAGTACGCAGTAGCTCACACAAGAATCACTTTGTGAAGATTCCATTAAGCAAGCCCCAGTATTATAAAATTTTGTTGCCAAAAACATTACATATAGCAGAGTTAACCTGTTCTTAATACGGAAATCAGATGCTGAAAAAAGTCATTTTTTATCTCTTACACATGATTCGATCAAGGCATTGGTTTTCCCTATTAGGCGGCTCGTTAATGATTTCCGCTATAAGTATTACAGGATACGCGACCTCAGCATTCGGTATTTCCCTGACCAACACCCTGTCCATTCCGGGTGAAAGTACAGACTTAGTTCCTTATAGTGGCAACAGTGCCAATGTCAACCGTGTAGGATTTTTTTCAGATCTCTACTACGATCGCTTTAACAATGTGTACTATGCATTGGGCGATCGCGGTCCCGGTGGCGGGAGAATTACTTACGATACGCGAGTCCAGAAAATCTCTGTAGATGTTGATCAAAACACAGGGGCGATCGCCAACTTTAAAATACTTGACACAATTCTCTTTACGAAAGATGGCAAAAATTTTAACGGATTGAACCCTAGTTTACTAAACGGTAATTCTGGAAATCTCGGCTTGAGTTTCGACCCAGAAGGGTTTGCTGTTGCTTCTAATGGGAATTTCTACGTTTCTGATGAATATGGTCCCTCTGTATATGAATTTAAACCAGATGGTTCGTTTGTTAGGGCATTGGCAACGCCAGAAAATTTAATTCCCAAAACCCCCAATGGCAACACAAACTATCTTGATGGTCGTCCAACCATTACTAGTGGACGTCAAGATAATCGAGGATTTGAAGGGTTGACCCTAAGCCCAGACGGTAACAAACTCTATGCTGTGTTGCAAGATCCGTTAGTGAACGAAGGTTCTAATGATGGTTCACCAGACGGACGACGTAGCCGTAATGTGAGGATAGTAGAGTTTGATACAAAAACTGCCAAAAGCACGGCGCAGTACATCTATCCCCTAGAGAGTTTGTCAGAAATTAATGGGCGTATTCCTGGAGAAGATAATGATTTTGGGGCAAATTCCCAAGGACGCAATATTGGTGTCAGTGCTATTCTTGCCCTTAATGATCAGGAATTCCTAGTTTTGGAAAGAGATAACCGTGGGTTTGGCGTGGACGCACTGAATGCATTAGTGGATGATCCAAGCGAGACACCACCACCAGTTGCGAGTAAGCGAGTCTACAAAATTGACCTAAAAGGTGCAACCGATGTCAGTGGGATCAGTCTGGCAAATACCAACACATTACCTGCAGGTGTCAACCCAGTCAGTAAATCCCTATTTTTAGATATTGCTGCAGCTTTGAGTCCTGATAATCCTGGTGATTGGACAAAGATAGCAGAAAAAATGGAGGGTCTTACAATTGGTCCTAGACTCAATGACGGTTCTTACGCGCTGCTCATTGGTACTGACAGTGATTTTAGTGTCACTCAAGAAGACAATTCCATCACTCAGTTTGATATTTGTACTAATGCCAACGGTACCAGCTATAGCCGCAGAAACATAGACAGTGGCTGCCCAGAAGGTCAAAAGTTGATTCCTGGGTTTCTTTACTCGTTTAAAGTGAGTTCTGCTGAACTAGGCAAATTTGTCCCACCACAAAAAGTCCCAGAACCAACAGCCAGTGCTGGGCTAATCTTGCTTGGTTTAAGCGGTTTATGGTTGAGACGGCGAGGTTAGCCTTAAAATTTCATGAGCCTTAAAATTTCATGAGTTAGTTGTCATTTGTGCTTATAAAAGACAAATGGCAACTAACTGCCTCTGTCCTTCTAAATTCCGCCCTCATCCGTGTTTTTGGATTTCGCTTTTGCTTTGTTTGCACTGCGTTTGAGAGCAGAGAGGCGTGCTTCGTATTTGGAACGCTGGCGCTTGCTGGGTGTCGTGTCAATCAGGGTTTTCAAGGCGCTGCCTAGACTTTTATAGGCATTGGGAAGAGTATAACCGAAGCGAGTCGCCAAGGCGATCGCCTTCTCGTCAGCATCGACGAGTTCTCTTAATTGCTTTTCACCATTATTTTTTTGATATAGTCGCCACCCCGAGACTCCGCATAAACCCAAAGCCAATACCAGCAACAGTCCATCTTGTACCCACAACTCACCTACAGCACCACCCAGACCTATCGCCAAGGCTGCCATTTCCCAACCATCTTTGGGAATAGTGTCATTCTGAATACGGGCAACTTCGTGCCAGAACAGCAAATTACGCTGATCCATCGCCAGGGAATCCCATTTTGCCAAGTCGATTTGAACTTCTACTTGGTCTTTGCCAATTTCTTCGCTGCGGATCAGGGGTGGATTCACCTCAGTCGTACCTTCAACCGTGACCCAGCTCTGCAATTCTGGCGGTAGTAGACCCTTTAACCGCCGTAGTTCAGTCATTTCCGCTTTGGCAGAGGAGGTTACATAGGATGTCATAATATCCAGCCCTAGAAAACTTCAGTATATTGAGGGTATCACTTTGGAGTATAGCGATTTCACTGGCGATCGGACTCATTCGCCAGGAAAACTTCCCCTTCTTTTGCGAGCTTGCATGGCCTTTTCTAAAAGTTCTAGCAACCCAGGAGCTTGTTCTTGAATGCTGAGTAAAATTCTCTCTCCCAGTTCTACATTTCCTGGGTCGTAACCTGTGTTCATCACCTCCATCAGACGGGGTATTGCCACAGTATCAACAAGCTGAACTAACCCATGTAAACAACGGTTAAACTGTTTTTCTGTAAGAATCGAGTCTTCCAAAGGAAACTCAATGATGGCACGAATCTCTCCATCTGATGGGTCATACTCCCATTGCAGCATTTTGGTTTCCCAAGAGATAGAAAGCATTGTTTGAAGAATAGCAGCCTTATGCGGATGGTCTGTTACTCCTGATAGCACCTGAGGCGCAAATAGCCGGAAAAATCTTCCGTCCTCATCGAGCTGGACAACAATCAGGAAGTCTTCAACATTATCACTTTCTACACCCGTGATAATACGTTCTTCTTCTTCGTCAATACGATAGTCCCAACCAAGGTTGTCTAAGTAATAAGCAATCTGTTGCAAGTCAGCTGCCATAAAAGCCTCATAGGTTAACAGAGCGGCTGTTATCAGACCTAGTTTAACCTGCAAAGGGGAGGGACATACTCATGCTACTGCTACCTTCTTTTTTCTCGTGTTCTGTTCTCCACGTACAAAATCATTGTCAAGAAAATGACAAGAAACGCACAAATTGAACACTAACTACTGTTCGCCTAACGAATTAGGTTGAAGTTTTTACAGTTTTCTGTCTGGTAGCAGATTGCAAGAAAGTATAGTTTTTACTTAAATAATAGCGGCTTCAATATGTACAAACCTGTTAAATATGTCCGACTATCTTACAACAACAGCAGCCATTATTCAGCAAACAAAATCAATTGAGGAAGGTCTGCCTATAAAAAATGACGCTTGCCGCTCAAAACTTTTTTTCCATCCATCTCCAACTTCAAAAGTTTGTCTTTTTTTTCATGGATTTACTGCTGGTCCTTACCAATTTGACCCTATAGGAAAAAAATTATTTGAGGCTGGTTACAATGTTTTGGTTCCCTTACAACCAGGTCATGGAGTCGTGGGAAATTGGGATGGACATAATCCTCCTCCCTTACCTACCAAACCCGAAATATATCAAGATTTTGCCCTTTCATGGTTAAAAATTGCGCAAGATTTAGGACAGCAAGTTATAGTTGGGGGATTATCCACAGGTGGAACTTTAGCCGCTTGGTTAGCCTTGGAATATCCCCAACAAATTGAGAAAGCTTTACTATTTTCACCTTACATAAGTGGGAATAATGGAATAATCAATTTCATTGTGGAAATTCTCCCAATTTATTATCAATGGCTGAATAAAGATAATCCAGGAAATTTTGGCTACGATGGCTTTCGTATGCCTGCATTGCGGCTATTTTTAGATATAGGTCAAGAACTGATCCACAGAGTAGAAAAGGATGCAGCAGCACCCATGTTTGTGATTGCTAGTGAAAGTGACCAAGCTATCAACCAGAGTGATTTACGAAATTTTGCTCTGGCTACAATCAAACATCAGGAAAAATCCTGGTATTACAGCTTTGATAAAATGTTTGAAATTCCCCATACTATGATGACAGAAGCCGAGGGGAATAAATATCAAGACCTGCTGAGTACGGTGGCTAAAGCTTATGTTGAAAGCGATATTACCTGGGCTGAAGTTATGGAAATTGGTTATCAAATCCTGCAAGGAAAAACTTTTGATAATGCAGTCAACGAGCTAAATTTGCCTGAAAGAGTTTCACTAGATTTATCGGTGATGTTGGCAGTCATGGATAAGCAAGTGATTATTGATGCTTATAAAGAGTCGTATGCAATAATCTAATTTTCTCTCTAGACTACAAGTTTTGAGATAGATAAACAAAACCTTCTTCCAGAGAGGAATTCTACTGGTAAACTGTTCGTGCAAGAAGTTTACTTCTACCATAATATTTACTTAATCTAATTTTATTAACAAGTAAAAAATAATACAAAATTTGCGATAGAGTAAATATCAATACTTTAGTTAATCATTTTCCCCTGGTAGTTTGTTTCAGGGGGGATTTTAGTCTATCTGTTGGTGCACTCTTACCTGACTAGCAACTTGGGTAATTTAGTAACCAGGAGAGAATTGTGAGTTTAGCAGTGACAGCAACCTTTGTACTTGCTGATTGGATTGTCAAAGGACTAGCAGATGGTACTTTCGTACGTATTGGAGGTGTAATTCGGGATGTAGCGACAGGACATATCGTTACTTTGTTAAAAGAAATTAAACCAGATACTTATCCTTCCTCTAATAATTTACTAAGCTTAATATTCTCAGGAGCAAATTCGATTGGTCTAATAACCAATGCTGCTATTTCAGCAAAAGGATTGGCTGATGTTAATGAAAGACTTGGTGGAATTGAAAATCAGTTAGGGAGAATAGAGCAATATCAGCAATCTGTGCAACCAAGTCAAAGCATCTTACAGGTAACTACTGCTGCCAGTGTACTAAACCTTGGTGTCTCAGTCATGAGTTTTGCTGTAATAGCACAACGTCTAAAGGAATTAGAGCAACGCTTACAACAAGCACAAGAAGTTTTAAACAAAATTAACCGCAAAATTGACCTTGGTTACTATGCAAATTTTCGTGCTGCATTAGATTTAGCAATTAATGCTTTTACAATGAGCAAAGTGGAAAATCGTAGAAGTAGTGCTTTACAAGCTATCAATCGCTTTTTGGAAGCTGAACATATTTATATTGACTACACAGACACCGAACTTGAACAAAAAAGTCAAATTGCTGATGAATACTTGCTGACTTTATCATTAGCTTATCTTGCTGAAGCGCGTTGCTATCTGGAATTAGAAGAACACGAGACAGCATTACGTCGTTTTAAAGAAGGGTCATTAGTCCTTCGTTCACGTATTCATAAATACATAGACATTCTACTGACCTCCAACCCCGCAGCATATTTACAGCCTTGGTTTAAAGGTGTAATTGATTTACATAGGCTAACACGTGTTTACCAATGGATTGATCCAGCATTAGATGAAAATGCTGTGTTTGAGATGCAACGTCAAAATTTCATTAATATGGTACGCGAGCCCAATAAATGGGTTGCTTCTCTTCCACCAGCAATTTTAAGTCGTGTTGAAGTTCAAGGTGGTTTATTTGGACCTAGTGAGAGTGCTTTGATGAGAGAAGCTGAAAAACGTCTTCCTCAAGTTCTAGAGGTTATGGAATCCATGATTGAAACAAATCGTCGTTTTGAAGCATATCAAGCAGAAGTACAAACAATATCACAACTTGGAATAAGTTTCCATAAATGGCTTAAATTAACTCCATCTACAGAAGAAAAACCCGATAAGGGAAATTTGATGTACATTATTCCGGAAAAACCTTTAAATTTGCAACTATTGAGTTAAACACAACAATCGCTCTTTTCTTGCTCTTTGTGTCCTTTGTGTCTTAGTGGTTCGTAAATAGTTAAAAGGTGCGTTACGCTAACGCACCCTACTGGCGCTAGCCTGCGTACGTGGGCTTTATTTCTTTGGTCAACCAATATAGACGTTTTTATACCTGTGACAAGTAGCTCAACATAAATAAATGTAGGAGGGGTTAGCCTTTGAGTACCCATGCTGTCCAAGAGATAGATGCTGTACTCACAGGAAGACTGCATCCTACAAAAAATTCTGTTGTCTGTTAAGCGTTCCCTATTCCCTCTTAATTTGTAGGCAGCCTAGTGTTTGGTATGTGGAAAATACTGCAACAAAGCTAATGCAATAGTTCCTCAACCTGATGCTGACTCCATAAAGTTCTGTAAAGCCCTGGCTGCTGCAAAAGTTCTATCTGCGTACCTGTCTGAACGATTTTCCCCTTGTCCATGACGAAAATTCGGTCAGCCGCAGCAGCAGCAGAAAGTTGATGAGTGATAAAAACGACTGTTTTTCGTTGCGTCCCACCAGAGAGATTTCTCAAGATGGCTGTTGCTGTTTGATTATCCACACTGGAGAGTGCGTCATCCAACATTAATACTGGGGCATCAACGAGCATTGCTCTAGCCAAGGCAGTACGTTGTCTTTGACCGCCAGAAAGAGTAATGCCTCGCTCCCCTACAATTGTTTCATATTGTTGGGGGAAGTTGATAATTTCTGGATGAATTTGCGCCATGATTGCCGCGTATTCCACGTCTTGTTGTTCACTGACAGGATCGCCGTAGCGGATGTTATTTTTCACTGTTGTGCTGAACAGAAAGCTATCTTGGGGCACATAGGCGATCGCACTCCTGAGATCTGCCAAGTCTATTTTGGTAATATCCACCCCATCCAAAAACAACTGTCCCGGCTCAATATCCAGCAATCTTGGCACAGCATTTGCCAAAGTTGATTTCCCCGAACCAATAGCGCCGACAATTGCTACTGTCTCCCCGGGAGAAATGGTAAAGTTTACCTTGTCTAGTGCGGGAGTGGTGGAACCAGGGTAAGTGTAACTGAGGTTTCTTGCTCTGAGTTCTCCTCTCACCTGCTCTCGTGGCAGATGAATGACTTCTGGCACGTTTTTAATTTTAGGTGTGACAGTTAAAATTGCCTCAATGCGGTCAATGCTCACTTCACCCCGTTGGTAGGCGGTAATAGTGAATCCCAATAGAGCTGTGGGGAAAACGAGACGCTCTACGTAGAGCAGTAGCGCGACAAAGTCACCAACAGCAAGAGTTCCATTGGCTATCCGCGTAGCCCCTAGCCAAATAATGATAAAAGAACTGATCGTAGCTAGCCCACCAATAAGTGGAAACAGTGTATTTCGACTTTTTGCTAGTTTCACATTAGCCTGTAATAGTTCCCGATTTTCACTGGCAAAGGCACGACGCTCGTTTTCTTCTTGAGAGTAGATTTTTATGAGAGCTATGCCACTGACATCCTCTTGGATGAGTTTGCTGATGTCCGAGAGTCTCTCTTGTACGTCTAACTGTTCCATGCGTAGGCGATCGCTAAACAAATGCACCAAGAAAAACATCACAGGATACACTGCTAGTGAGGCTAATGTGAGATCCACACTGAGCGACAGCATAACTGGCAAGGTGAGAGCATAGGCAAAGAGCGTATTCGCCAAACTTAGTACTGCAAAACCCAGTAGCCGTCGGATATTGTCTACATCACTTGTCGCTCGACTAATCAAATCGCCTGCGGTATTGTTGGCAAAATAAGATGGTTCCAGTTTCAGTAAGTGTTCAAAAATCCGTTGTTTGAGGTCAAATTCTACCTGACGCCCTACGCCAAACAGCCAAATTCGGGACGCCATCCGGATAAGCCACATGGCTGAACTTAATAATACAATTTGTAGTGCAAGATATATAACTTGATCTAGGCTAAATTTTCCTGAGAGTCGGTCAACTGCAGAGCGAATTAACAAAGGGATGTAAACACCCAACCCATTAACAATCAATAAAGCGATGATGCCTAATGTCGCCTCTCGCCAATGGGGACGTAGATATGCACCGAGTTTAGCTAGCCGTCGTGATTGTGCCATTTAAGTCATTAAGCAACCTCTTAATGATAAACTAAGCCAAAATGGGCTTGTCTTTATACCTAAAAAGTAGCGGGAGCTTGATAGCCCCGTCAATTCATTGCGGGGTGGAAAAGCGACACGGGCTGTTAAAACAGCCTTATTTGTGAGGGGATTAAATATGCCCCGGAGTACTAAACCATCTTTTGTTTTAGAACTACCGTTAAAGGTAGACAGCGAACAAGATTCAGAACTGCAATCAAGATTTAATGCAGCTATGCGTTTATTTAACATAGAAAGGACGAGCTGGGGAGGCTGGGGAAGCTTCGGGAGCAGGAGAAGAATGAAAAATAATCTTCTATTGCTATCAAAACATAGCGGGAGCGTAAGAACCCCTGCCTTTTAAGGAGGGGATGAAACGCGACACGACGGGTTTTAACCCGGCGTTTCTCTTACTTCCCACGTTGATTTTCAATATACTTTTTAACTACCTCAGTGCTGACCTGACCTGTTGACGCTACGAAGTAGGTCGGTGTCCACAAAGCTGGTAGTTTTTTCAATTCTGGGAATTCTTTTCTTAGGTGGTGTGATGCTCGACCCTTCACCCACCTAGCAACATCAGCAGGGGATTCATGGGTAGGAGTATTTACGAAGAAATGTACGTGGTCGGGTTGAATTTCCAAAGCAATCAGTTTCCATCCATGTTCCGTTACAAGCTCAAAGATAATTTCTTGCAATCTACGCGCCACACCTCCTGTTAATACAGGCTTACGTCGTTTTGGTACAAACACAAAATGATAATTGATTGATGAAACAGAGTTTTCGGTTCTTCTGTACTCGTAGTCTTCTTTAGATAGTTTTGCCATTTTCCGAAATATTGTTGACGCTGCCTGTAGCAGAAATCATAATCAACAACAGGAGGTGATGCCAAGTTGTACAGAACAATACCAGTTAAAGCTCGGTTCACTGATGAAGAAAAAGCATTCTGGGTTGACCAATGTGAACACGCTAACAGTCTTATTAATTCAGCGATTTATCACGTCAAACAAACTCATTACAGCAGACTTGAACAAACGGATGATGCGTTTACAACTTACTGGCGTGGTGATGAATTACGCTACGGTTGGAAGACATATAAGTGCAGCACGACTTATCCTGAATTGGATAAAGTTCTCAAAGACAATCCTCACTACAAAGCAATGGCTGCACAGTCAGCGCAACAAACTCTTAAGGCGGTAGGGGAATCAATCACCAGCTATAACGGACTGGTTAACGCTTATTACAAAGGTGAGGTTGATAGACCATCATTGCCAAAGTACAGAAAGCGTGGAGGGCTTGCGGCTGTAACGTTTCCACGTCAAGCACTAAACTACAAAGATGGTTGTTTTTATCCGTCAATTAGTCGTGATACTAAGCCGCACTTGCTAACTGAGATTACCTTACAGTTACCTGAATTCATTGATTCAGATTGGGTTAAGGAGGTAACAGTACGTCCTTGTTTGGGTGAGTTGTGGATTGATTGGGTAATTGATGATGGTAAAGAACCAATTGGCAACAATCCCAAGCTTGATTACACGCAAGCTTGGAGTTTTGACCACGGTGGAACTAACTGGCTAACAGGTGTTTCAACCCGTGGGAAAAGCCTGATTATTGATGGTAGAAAACTCAAATCAATGAATCAAGGTTATTGCCACTTGGTTGCCAAATACAAGCAAGGAAAATCAGATTTTTATTGGGACGCGAACCTTGATAGAGTGCAACGCAAACGTAATAACCAAATGCGTGACGCTGTTAACAAAGCAGCAAGATTCATCATTAACCAATGTCTTAATGACTGTGTTGGTAATCTGGTAATTGGTTGGAATGATGGTCAAAAAAATGGTTCTAATATGGGCAAGCGCGGTAATCAAAACTTTGTTGTTATCCCCACAAAGCGATTGATTGACCGACTAAAGCAACTTTGTCCAGAGTACGGAATTGTACTCACAATCACCGAGGAAGCATATACTTCAAAAGCGTCTTACCTGGATGGCGATAGCCTCTACAAGCATGGTGAAAAACCCGCAGGATGGAAACCGTCAGGTAATCGGGTAAAACGCGGATTGTACAAAAGTCGTGATGGTCACGTCATCAATGCCGATTGCAATGGCGCGGCTAACATTGCGAGAAAAGTAGCCACACAGCTAGGTTTAAATCTAGCCAAGTTGGGTAGGGGAGCCTTGACACTCCCAAGACGAGTTGATTTGTTTAAGGGATTATCCAAATCATATCGTAAACGTTGCGGAGCGGGTCTTTTAGACCCCGTAGCAACATCAGTTTAGAATCCCCCGTGTTTCAACCGGGGGAGACGTCAAGAAAACTTTGGTCTTCTAGAAAAAAAATAAGGTCAGCCACGCTCACGTAACATGGCGACCTTTTAAGTATCTTTTTTTTCAGGATGTCCTTACCGACCACGTAGGAAAAAGTAGATCTGGTTGAGATAAGTTTCCCAGACTCGCGTTGTTATTTGCAACATTTCCGCATTAGGTACAAAGTCTTCTAACCTTAACCCCCTTCTTCTAATATCTTGTGGAGTTTGCAACAGGTATGGTGCGCTTACGACATCAGACATTCTTGAGGCAGAGATGATACCATCACTAGTGATGGTACTATTTTGTCCCAAAGCGACTAGTGTTTCAGACGTTGATGTGGCTGGTGCTATGGATGAAGCTAGCCGCACGTTTTGGACGATTTCCTGATTTGCTAAATATGGTTCACCCACCATTGCAACAGGCGATCGCACTAGGAAGTAGGCAAAGGCTGGTGTACTTGACAACAACAAAATTGTCAGTGCCCACCCGATTAAATATCCTCCTGGTGCATCCAGAGTCCCTCCTTTTTTCATCCTCTGTGCTGCAAAAACCATAAGTAAAATCGATGCTCCCAGAGGTTTGAGTGGGAACGACACGACCCTCCATAATGAGGCAACAGCTGGTTCATTGGGGTTAATAAACGACAGCAGTATGACCAGCAACATAATGACCAGGACTAATCTCCCCACAAAAGTTCCTGAGGGATAAAATCTCTGGAACAAAGTGTATATGATAGTACCAACAAGCAGCCACAGTAATACCCGGCTTAACAGTTCAAACATAGATGATTGACTCTCAAATCTTCTTTTGCGGTCAGCCTAAAGGTTTTGGGCGGTGGGGTTATTGTACCGTCAAATTGTAATCGTACTGTTACCTGACTTCAAATACCTCACACCCTCACACTACGACAACCATCGTAGTGATTTTAGTGCAATTTCTTACAACTGCATCCACTATCCGTAATTTTCCAGATCAATCATCTGCCTCCCGTAAATTAAATTAAATTTAGTAGTCGTCAAGTCAAAAGGAAAAACTATGTCGCCTGGAAAACCCACCATTTTGGTGACAGGGGGAGCTGGATACATTGGCTCCCATACGGTGCTTGCTCTTAAGCAGGCTGGTTTTGACGTGATAATACTCGATAATTTGGTGTACGGACACCGAGACTTGGTAGAAAAAGTTTTACAAGTAGAACTTGTGGTGGGAGACACAGGCGATCGCGCTCTGTTGGATGATCTCTTTAAAACGCGTGATGTAGCGGCTGTCATGCATTTTTCGGCTTACGCCTACGTAGGAGAATCCGTCACCGACCCGGCAAAGTACTACCGCAACAACGTTATAGGTACTCTAACCCTGTTAGAGGCGATGCTAGCGGCGTCTGTTAAGAAATTTGTATTTTCTTCTACTTGTGCAACATATGGGGTGCCTCAAGTCGTGCCTATTCCGGAAGACCATCCCCAGAATCCAATTAATCCCTACGGGGCAACTAAGCTGATGGTAGAACGGATTCTTTCAGATTTTCATGTTGCTTACGATTTTAAATCGGTGCGATTCCGCTATTTTAACGCCGCTGGTGCTGCTCCCAATGGCTTATTAGGAGAAGACCACAACCCTGAAACCCATTTGATTCCCCTGGTCTTACAGACAGCGTTGGGCAAGCGCGAATCTATTTCCGTGTTCGGCACCGATTACCCCACGCCTGATGGGACGTGCATTCGCGATTATATTCATGTGAGCGATTTAGCAGACGCTCATGTTTTGGGATTGAAATATCTGTTGGAAGGCGGCGACAGCCAAGTTTTTAACTTAGGAAATGGCAACGGTTTCTCAGTTAAAGAAGTGATTGAAACTGCCAAGAAAGTGACAGGAAAAGATATCAAAGTTGTGGAGTGCGATCGCCGTCCTGGGGATCCACCAGCACTCATTGGTAGTGGTGATAAAGCCAGACAAATCCTAGGCTGGCATCCACAATACCCTTCTCTTGAGGAAATTATCACTCACGCTTGGCAGTGGCACCAGAGTCGGCATAAATGAGGAAATACCGTTGAGTTAAGAAGTTTATTCGTTGAGGCAAGCTTCGGGAGCAGGGGAGGTAGAGAGGCAGGGGAAGATGGGGAGACGTCCAGACGCCGAGAAATTTGTGCCCGTGTCTCCGTGTCTCCGTGTCCTCTTTTCCCTTACCGTCTCTTTACCATTCGCAGTATTCCAAAGAAGACACCGACTGCTAAAAGCCCAGATAGGGCGATCGCCCAAAGTGGTATTCCCTGTGTTTGCCCTTGGGTGATACTATCATTGACATTTTGTATCTTTTGTGTAGAGTCTGTTGTCACTGAACCAGCTGCCACGGTGACTGGAAACTTTAAATCAAATGGCTGGAAGCTCTTGCCGTTCTTTGGCTTGCCACTCAGATGTAGCTGATAAGCTCCCGGTCTAGGAAAGGTAATTTCAGTGCCAGGTATACCTTGATACCGCTCAGCCGAAATAGGTTTTAAGGGTGGTTCGATGAGTGGAGGTTCATTAGCAGAGTGAGGTTCAGCATAAACAGCTAATTGACAATTACACTCTGCTAAGGGGATCACCTTTCCACCTTTACGAGTCATGGCAAACCAGGTTTTTGTGGATTCCCCAGCCCGGGGATTATCATTCGGTTCTATGTGTAAGGTCGCACCTACATCTGTTGCAGTCGTTACCTTGTGGGCAACGGCTGGGTAAGTACTAGCTGCATAAATGACTATAAAAGTCAAAGATTTTAATCCTTGGTAGATGAATTTACTGCGACCTTTTTGGGGGAACATAAAATTTTTGTAAAGATAAGATTGACCAAAAAAAGCGCCAACGCACGAGGATCACAGCGAGCGTGACAAATCCCAGAAGCACTGTTGCTAATTTATTTTCCCAGGTAGATTGAAAAGAACCCAAGTAGTGAGAGCCAATTATGACAGCATGAATGGCACTGAGTAGCAAAGCTGGCACGCTCAAGAGATGAATTGCTCGCCAGCGATCGCCTAAGCACTTTTGTAAGTTGTCAAAACTGGTGAGTGCTGCGGGAATCATCAACACCAGTGCCATAGCACCCAAAGCCATGCCCAACTGATAATCTGGTGGCAAGAACAAAAAAGCTGCAATATTCCATTGCAGTGAATGTTCCATCATATGGGTGGTGTGAGCCAAAGACAGCACAAAAGCGCCTACTCCCAACGCACGACGATAACGCAAAGGTGCTGCCCACAAGCGATTGATAGGACGAGCAACGAGCGCCAGAATTAAACAGATTAACGCAGCGTGTCCGGTGTAATCTACCATTGTGTCACCAGTTCGTAGCAGCGTTAGTACACCAATGGTGAGAGTGACCCAGCCACCCAAGCGAAACAATTGACTACGCTTGTCTTTACTGACTAACGATGTAGACACACCCACACCTAACATTGTAGGCAGCGTTCCTAAGCCAAAAGCCAGCATTGTTGCTGCACCTATTAACCAATTGCCAGTTTCAGCAGCTTTAATTTGGGCAGCATACAGGAACCCACAAGGCATTAAACCCCAAGTCATACCTAAAAGCGCTGGTGTCCACCATTTGGTTTGTTGAGACAGCCTCACCATTGCCTGACTCAAGGAATTATGCAGACGACCTTGCATGAGAGGGTGCAACAATGGAATGCGAGGCAGAAAGTCTGATTTTATTTGTCCAATCCCAAACCAAATGAGCAGAACACCAGTGATAATTGCCATCCAGTGGCGTAATTCGCTACCAATTCCCGCCATTTGCCCACTGGCAAGTAAAACTGAACCTAGTGCCCCAATCCCAGCGCCAACCAGAACATAGCTCAACATCCGCCCTAGGTTGAGTAATGCGTGAAACTGCAATTGCTGTTGCCAATGGGAATCCTGCTTATGAGATAGGGAAAACGCCACCGCCAACGGACCACACATTCCAAAGCAGTGTCCAAAACTTCCCACGAACCCCAAAGTCATGATGAGCAACAAATGTAGCATTAGTTATTAAAAATTAAATAAATAACAAAAATTTAAGAATTAAAAATGCGACTTATTAGATTTAAGCATTGCTGAAGATTAGACTTCTTGCATGAATCTTTGCCCACTCTTGCTTGAAGAGCAAAGTTCTACACGCTAAGTTCCTCTTCCAAGCTTGGGAAAAGGGGTTGGAGAATAAAGGTAGGTTTTGCATTTGCGCAACAGACCTATTGAAAAGTTTTATGAGGAACTTTAAATGAAGAGAGTTGTTCTGTCAAAAGACATGGTGTCAAACTCTGGCTTTGCGCTATTCTATGTCAGGAATGTAAGAAGGAGATGGGGAGACAATAGGTTGAGGAGATAAGGGAAGGTTTATTGATGAGACATGTGAAAAAATGGTTCTGGCTAGTGTTGTTATTAGTGACAGTCGTTGCGATCGCGCTCACGAGTGAGTTTGTCAAACAGCACAGAGAGTCAGTCATTTACAGTATTAGAGTCGAGAATTCTCCCACGACACATCAAGACAAGACACAAACTGGGCAAGATGTACAGACAACAAGACGCAAACAGACGAACATAGAAAATTCCCCTACCTCAGAACCTCTCCAAGTTCCCAAGTCCTTACAAGTGTCTGCTGATAAGCTTTTTGCCCACATTCAAAGGTTAAATTTTACACGTCATACCCCAGCAGAGCGATCGCGGACTCGCGCTTACATCACAAGCGAACTGAAACAATTAGGCTGGAAACCCAAATTAGAGAAGTTCCAAGATGGTGTCAACGTCTTTGCGCAAAGACCAGGGACTGATAAAAATGCAGGTATAATTTTGATAGCGGCGCATTACGACACAGTTTATAATTCACCTGGTGCTGATGACAACGCTACTGGTGTTGCTGTGGTGCTAGAAGTTGCCCGACTACTTGGTTCACGTCCCACACCTAGAACATTGCAACTCGCCTTTTTTGACTTGGAGGAAGCAGGGCTTCTAGGAAGTAAAGCTTTTGTGACGAACAAGAAATATCTAGAAAATCTCGATGGCGTTATTGTCATCGATATGGTGGGTTTTGCTTGCCATACCCCTGGTTGTCAGAAATACCCTACAGGTTTACCCATTGCCCCACCTAGTGACAAGGGTGACTTTTTAGCAGTGGTAGGTGATACAGAACACTTACCACTGCTGAATGCTTTTCAAAATTCACAAAAATTCCCTGCCATCTCTTTTAATAAGGCAATGATAAGGGAATCATCTCTACCAGCTGTGCTAACACTGCCAATACCTCTCAAAGGCTTGCTGACACCTGATACTCTACGCAGCGATCACGCCCCCTTCTGGTATCAAGGAGTGGGTGCAGTGCTGGTAACAGATACAGCAAATCTACGTACTCCTCATTACCATCAACCTAGCGATGTCCCAGCGACTATTGATCGCAAGTTTTTCACCGGAGCAGCACAAGTTATTGTGAATACGACTCATGTACTATTAGAAAATAGCCATTCCTTGGATAGTTCGCCATCAACCTTGCAAACCCCTTCGGGGTAGGGAACAGGCAAGGGGGAACAGCCAACAGTGATAAAAACTTTAGTTATGGGTATAAAGCCCATTTAAAAAAAAAGATGTTTTTCAAGACACTTATGGTGAGAAAAACGGCGTCCTTGTTACACCACGCTATAGCGTGTGGTTTTCCCTGTTCCCTGTTGCCTTTGAACGAGTGGTACAGGAGGGTGAAAGTCCACTTTTTCTAAGATACAAGGATGCGGTCTTCCTTTGATGACAGCATGAATTATAAAGGACAGCATGGGTTACGCTTCGCTAACCCATCCTACATTTGTTTACCATTTCTTCATGTCAAGCAACTTAAATAGCAAAATAGAGTTGATTAAATTTATTATTTGGTAACAAACCTGTTGGATCTAAAGCTAAGTTACTTTTAATACCTTCAACAAAATACATATCGATTTCACCCTTATTTTTAGCAGTGATTTTCCCTCGGTATTGAACTGCAAAAAAATCTTTAATTAACTCAAAAGTTGCTTGGGAAATGTTAATGCTTCCAGGAACACCAGATAATTCTAGCCTTGAGGCAGTGTTAACAGTGTCACCCCAAACATCATAGGCAAACTTCTTGTGTCCAATCACACCTGCTAATAATGGTCCTGAGTGAATACCAATACGAATTTCCCAGTAGGGTTGCTTCAAAAGCGCCTTTTCTTTTTTGCGCCATTCCATGAATGTACGAATGTTGATAGCAGCTAGTACGGCATCAATGGCATGGGTTTTGTTGGGAGTCGGAATTCCTCCAACACACATATAACTGTCACCAATTGTTTTCAATTTTTCCAAATTATGTGCTTCTATAAATTGGTCAAAGCAAGAAAAACAGTAATCAAGTTCATCAACGAGTTCTTGTGGACTGAGCTGTTCGGTTAATTTAGTAAAATTTTTGAAGTCTGTAAAGAGAACAGAGGCACATTCATAATAAACAGGCTTGACTGTACCAGTCTGCTTCAGTTCTGCGGCAATATCTGTTGGTAGTATATTCAAAAGCAATTGGTCAGTCTTGCGTTTTTCTTCTTCTAATTGAATATACAGCCCATTTAACTCTTCAAATCGTTTCGCATTGGTGATGGCTGCTGATAATTGCACGGCTAATAAGTAGCCAATACGTAAATCTTCTTGCGTGTAACTTCGTGGTGGTGTTATGGCAAAGTTAATAGTACCAATCACCTGATTCTCGTTTTCTAAGGGAATGATAATCTGCGATTGGTACTGGCTAAGAAAACCACTTGTAGAATTTTCATGGATGAGTTGAGCTTGACCTTGTTTCAGGCTAAGACCAACAACACCTATATCTGTTATATCAAAAGAGTCTATTTTGCCAACAGGACCAAATAGCGTAACAATACGCCAAGAAGAATTGTTAGTGTTGCGGAGGCAAACACTGCAATGCTCAAAGTCTAACAACCATTTCGCGTGTTTACCCACAACCTGCAAAATATTATCCATATTCAGTGAACGATTCATCGCGATCGCAATTTCATTTACAGCAGCGATCCGACTGGAAAACGCTTGCGCTTCCGCAAGCAGGCGGCGGGAAAGAAGCAACAGTTGTTGATAGTCCTGTTCTTCCAGCCTACTATCAATAGAGGCGGGGGTCGAAGTCATAGTGTATCAATTTCAAGTGAAATTGAATCAGTATATCTATTTATACTCGTAAATAAATCTGCTGTGGCAATGATCTCAAATATTTCCGAATCATTTAAACCCAACTTATATAGGTATTGGTAATCTTCATCCGTCAGTTTGTGAGGTTCATTGGCGGCTTTTAAGCCAAAGCGAATCACTGCTTTTTCACGCTGAGGCAGCGGACAGGCAGCAAAATCTGATACCAGGGTTTTTAAAACTTCCTCACTCATCCCCAAGGATGATAATCCATGCAAGTGGACATTCAATGCATAAGGACTGTTATTAGCCTGAGAAATAGCAATTCCAAGCATTTCCTTAAGCGTACGTGGAACATCTCCTTTGAGGAGTGTCGCGCGGAACTTCTTCCAATTCGCTTCCAACACTTCAGGATTGATTGCCATCGATTTAAATAGATTGGGTACTATGCCAAATCCAAGTTCAATCTGAATTTCTTGATATATCGTTTTGACCTGAGAATTAGTCAACTGCTCATATTTCATTATCGGAAATTTAGCCATGGTCATCCGTGGTCTGACAAGAAAGAATTTTTGGAATCACTGAATTAGCCTTGTAATACTGCTGCATACAAAGTATAAGTTTTATATAGAAAAAACTTAGGAAAATATCGGTTTTGTTGAAGTAATTACTATTTGAACTCTAGCCTTTCAGTAAAATACAGCACATTGTATTTTTTATACCGTCAAACGAAATCTGTCAAAAGTATAATAAGAGTGAGTTGAGCTTTCAATGAGTGCATATTTTCCTCCGAAATTTATACTTTTGAGAAAGTAAATTATAGAAAAACAAGCTAAGAATTATGCAGGCAGAATATCGGCAGCGCCGTGAGCAATTGATGTCGAAAATTGGTAGTGGAACCGCAATCTTTCGCAGTGCGCCAACAGCGGTGATGCACAATGATGTCGAGTACACTTTTCGTCAAGACAGCGATTTTTACTACCTGACTGGGTTTAACGAATCGCAAGCAGTCGCAGTTTTAGCACCATCACACCCAGAACATCGGTTTGTGCTGTTTGTACAGCCTAAAGTTAGGGAGCAAGAAGTTTGGAGTGGGTATCGCTGTGGTGTAGAAGCGGCGAAACAAGTGTATGGTGCAGACGAAGCTTACCCTATTACCGAACTTGATGAAAAGTTGCCCCAGTATTTGGAAAAAGCCGATCGCATTTACTACCACTTGGGGCGCGATCGCTCTTTTAATGAAACAATCCTTAATCATTGGCAGCGTTTGATGCGGGCTTATCCCAAACGCGGTACAGGACCAATTGCCATTGAAGATACTGGTCCTATCTTGCACAGCATGAGACTAGTAAAAAGTCAAGCGGAATTGGAACAGATGCGCAAAGCTGCTGATATTGCAGTTGAAGCACACAATCGCGCAATGGAATTTACCCAACCAGGGCGTTATGAATACGAAGTTCAGGCAGAAATCGAACACATCTTTCGCTTGCGGGGTGGGATGGGACCGGCTTACCCATCGATAGTGGCTTCTGGAGTCAATGCGTGTGTTTTACATTACATTGAAAACAATCGACAGATGCAGGACAAAGAATTGCTGCTGATTGATGCAGGTTGTGCCTACGGTTATTACAACTCCGACATCACGCGCACATTCCCGGTAAGTGGCAAATTTACGCCTGAACAAAAGACGCTGTATGAAATCGTGTTAGAAGCACAAAAGCAAGCCATAGCGCAGGTACAACCAGGGAACCCTTACAAACAAATTCATGATACTGCTGTGCGCGTCCTGACAGAAGGCTTAGTTGAAGTTGGCATCCTTAAGGGTGAAGTTGACAAGCTTATAGAAGAAGAAAAATACAAGCCATACTATATGCACCGTACTGGTCATTGGCTAGGGTTAGATGTGCATGATGTCGGTGTGTATCAACATGGAGATGATAAACCGCAGATTTTACAACCCGGTCAAGTGCTGACGGTAGAACCGGGACTTTACATTGTGCCAGATACCAAACTAGCAGAAGACCAGCCAGAGACAGATCCTCGCTGGGTTGGTATTGGGATTCGGATTGAAGATGATGTCTTGGTAACAGCGACAGGTCATGAAGTGTTGACTGCTGGTGTACCTAAGGAAGTCGCAGAAGTAGAAAAATAAACAGTAGGGTGGGCTGTACCCACCGGAATCGCGAGGGGCTACGGGTTCAATCGTAGCGTAGCGGAGATAACCCGTAGGGGGATAGCGGGAAATGTGAGGGTTCAACACCCGAAACATTTCCAATCACTTTCCACCAAGTGGTATAATTTCAGCTATGAAACAAGTCTTGACGATAGTTGTAAAGCTTCAACCCACTTCTGAACAAGTCGCCAAATTAGATGCGACTCTTCAGGCGTTTGCAGATGCCTGCAACTACGTGAATGAATACACAGACTCCAAGCTCACTAACAAAATCGCTATCCAGTCTCTGGTCTACCAAACCATTAAGGAGAAATTCAACTTGGTGGCAAACATGGCAGTCAGGACTTGTGCGAGGGTTGCCGCTAACCGTAAGGTAGCCAAGCACAAAGGTAAACCCGTTGAGGGGTTTGCTCCAAGCAGTATGGACTGTGACAAGGATTTGTTTCGGGTTAGAGAGCAAGACTGGACAGTAAGCCTTGCGACCATTCATGGTAGAGAGCGAATTGAGTTGAAAGCTGGAAACTACCAGAGAGGAAAGCTCAAAGGAACTAACCCAACTTCGGCTCAGTTATGCAGACACAGAGATGGTCAGTACTACCTGCACATCCAAGTGAAGGATGACACCCCTGAGCCAAAAGATACCAGTAAAGTACTGGGCATCGACCTAGGTCGTCGCGACATTGCAGTCACATCTCTTGGCGAAAAGTGGGACGGTACTGGTATCCAACAAGTCACAGACAAGTTTTCCAGAGTGAGAGCATCCCTCCAGAAGAAAGCCCCGAAAGGCACGAGGGCAACTCGACGTAGATGTCGAGAGGTCTTGAAACGGCTGTCAGGGCGGGAAAGGCGCTATCAACAATGGCTCAATCACAACATCTCCAAGTCAGTGGTCAAACGGGCAGTTGAACTGAGTGCGTCAATTGCTATAGAAGATCTTATGGGGATTAGGGAAAGAACCAACGAACAACCCAGGAACAAAACAGAACGCAGACGCTCGAATTCCTGGGCATTTTATCAACTCCGAATGTTCATCGAGTACAAAGCTCTTGGTGCTGGGGTTCGAGTCATCCCTATTTCTCCCGCCTACACCTCCCAAATGTGCCACAACTGCCTGCACATTCACCCCGTCAAAGGAAAGTCTTACCGTAGTGGCAAGACTTTCAAATGTGGGCATTGTGGTTGGCATGGAGATGCCGACTTTAATGGAGCCAATAATATTGCACTTGTGGGGTTGTTTATCCTTTAATCCCTGATAGGGATTCATAATAATTGTAACGCCTTAGCAATTTCCTCAACAATCCTGCGAATATTTGCCCGTTTCAATCCCTGATAGGGATTCGTAGTAATTGTAACAGCTAAAGATTCTGGCATTAGTCGCACTCATTGGGTTTCAATCCCTGATAGGGATTCGTAGTAATTGTAACTTTTTCTTATTTAACAATAAATTTGGAATCTGCCGTTTCAATCCCTGATAGGGATTCGTAGTAATTGTAACGGCAGTACGTCTACCTCACCAACAATGTGGAATCCGTTTCAATCCCTGATAGGGATTCGTAGTAATTGTAACGCTAAGCACTTAACATCTTGCCAGAAAGATCCAGTGTTTCAATCCCTGATAGGGATTCGTAGTAATTGTAACAAGTGTTTTGATAATGCTTTTTAGTAGTGTATTTGTTTCAATCCCTGATAGGGATTCGTAGTAATTGTAACCATTTTGTATACGAGATTTACGGCAAACTCATTCTGTTTCAATCCCTGATAGGGATTCGTAGTAATTGTAACCGTACTGTGTTTAAGTGGCGTCCTATTGCTGATTGTTTCAATCCCTGATAGGGATTCGTAGTAATTGTAACTGATTCCCCATGCGCTCTTTATCCAACCACGTTTGTTTCAATCCCTGATAGGGATTCGTAGTAATTGTAACTGCCTGCCAATGATGTAGCATTGCTTCCACAAATTGTTTCAATCCCTGATAGGGATTCGTAGTAATTGTAACTTTGCTTAGCTGATATAGACAAATATATACTCGTTGTTTCAATCCCTGATAGGGATTCGTAGTAATTGTAACTTATAACGCGGTCGCTACCTCTGCTAATTGCCACATAATGTTTCAATCCCTGATAGGGATTCGTAGTAATTGTAACCATACCGCAACAACTTACGGTAGCACAACATATCCGTTTCAATCCCTGATAGGGATTCGTAGTAATTGTAACGCTATGTTGCCTACACCGACGTTGAAATTGATATACCTGTTTCAATCCCTGATAGGGATTCGTAGTAATTGTAACAACCCGCAAACCCAGACTTTGAGGAATTGGTACAGAGTTTCAATCCCTGATAGGGATTCGTAGTAATTGTAACATACGTATATCTCTGCATTACTACTAGTGACTTCAGTTTCAATCCCTGATAGGGATTCGTAGTAATTGTAACATAATCTTGAAAGTGTGACTTTTTGCCGTTCCCGGATTGCCGTTTCAATCCCTGATAGGGATTCGTAGTAATTGTAACACAGAATCCAAGCAAAAACTCTTACAAACATTTGCGTTTCAATCCCTGATAGGGATTCGTAGTAATTGTAACTCTCCCAAAGATGCACCGAAACCCGCTCCTATCTTTTTTTCAGTTTCAATCCCTGATAGGGATTCGTAGTAATTGTAACCTTAGAGTCTGTCCGTGGTCGGGTAGAGACAGTAGTTTCAATCCCTGATAGGGATTCGTAGTAATTGTAACTCTACTTGAAAACCGAGTCTGACCGGAAATACCTTGTTTCAATCCCTGATAGGGATTCGTAGTAATTGTAACTCTACAATAGTCTGTTTAGCACTGTCAGTAAATAGTTTCAATCCCTGATAGGGATTCGTAGTAATTGTAACGTCTATGTGCGCCGCAAATATCTCTGACTCCTGTTTCAATCCCTGATAGGGATTCGTAGTAATTGTAACGGTTGGTCATGGGCAAATATACCACTAACTGTATTTGTTTCAATCCCTGATAGGGATTCGTAGTAATTGTAACCTGGAAATGTACGTGTCTTGCGCCTTTCTCTATCCGTTTCAATCCCTGATAGGGATTCGTAGTAATTGTAACAACGTTGCGTGTTTTTTTCACAGTATCCAGAAGTTCTAAGTTTCAATCCCTGATAGGGATTCGTAGTAATTGTAACGTTGGTTACTTTGGTGAAATTGATATTGAACAGATTAGTGGTTTCAATCCCTGATAGGGATTCGTAGTAATTGTAACTAGCTGCCCAAGCGCGATATACCTTGGACTTTGAAAGTTTCAATCCCTGATAGGGATTCGTAGTAATTGTAACTCTATTTTCTTTGGCTACAAAACTGAAAGAGTAGTAGTTTCAATCCCTGATAGGGATTCGTAGTAATTGTAACTCGCTGCATTATCAGAGGGCGAAATGGTTTTAAACGTTTCAATCCCTGATAGGGATTCGTAGTAATTGTAACTTTTTACTTGTTGTGCATTTCTTTTTCATATTCTTGTTTCAATCCCTGATAGGGATTCGTAGTAATTGTAACTCACTTGCTTTCACTTGCACTTGAGGCGGAAGAAGTTTCAATCCCTGATAGGGATTCGTAGTAATTGTAACTGGCGCAAGTCGTTACGGAGCAGTTACGGATCAAGTGCGTTTCAATCCCTGATAGGGATTCGTAGTAATTGTAACTCTATGACTTCCCATCTGCCCGCTGCCTCACCCGCGTTTCAATCCCTGATAGGGATTCGTAGTAATTGTAACTCCTCATTGTTGAGGTAGGAAAAAAGTGCTTGGTAGTTTCAATCCCTGATAGGGATTCGTAGTAATTGTAACCGTCGGCACTCGAAAGGTTTACTGTATTCAGTTTTCTAGGTTCGTTTGCGCGGGTCACTAGAAGAATGCTGTTTTTGAACACAAGCTCAAAAGACCTTGTCACATCATACACACTGAAAGCTCGATTTGGCAAGCTTTTGGGCGATTGCGCGGATGGTAAATTAGGTAAATGATGCTCAAAGCCTTCTGTCATAGGTTATTTAGCCATTTTTTGGCTTGACCTGAAAAAAACACCTACCCCTCCGCGCAACCAGTCGTTATCAGAATTGAAAATCTAAGCAAAAAAGATAGTTTCGTCTCGTAGCTGTTCACCACCTATTCTTTCAACATTGTGTCATATTTAATCGTCGGATCATTCCCATACCCATTGTGGTTTTTCGTCCTGCACCACAGTAGAGAGCAAAATTAGCTAGGGCGTTGATTTGTTTAATAATAAGTGGATCAATATTCCCTAAAATTCGATAGTTAATCTCGCCTACACAGCCAATAAATTTACTGCGGGAGTCGGCTGTTATAGCAGTACGAATATTAAAAAAACTGGGAAAAATGACTTCTGTTAGATTGGGTTCTAAAGAAATTCCACTATATTTGTTCCAGCGTTGAAGCAGACTGTTAAACACACATTCTCTTGTTGGTAAAGCAGTGTCAAAATGACCTTGGCGGAAGTTGGTGGGAGTACAAAAACTAAAAGCAATTTGACGCTCACTATCAGATGCTTGCTCGTACAATTGGGTGTATGTGGCTGCACTTGCCCAAGGTTGTCTTGACTCAGGAGTGCCAAGGATACTGGTAATATACAAATCAGCAGGACCTAAGTGCCAAGAATGGGTGGGATTAAGATTAAGCCATAGTTGGGTCAGTTTGCTAAAGAGAGTATCGTCTAACAGCGAGATGCGCCACCAGCAAGTAGTTCCTGCGGGAATGGGTTTCTCATGTTCCCATTGCAAAGTGTGATCTGAGATTTTGTTTCTGCTGGTATGGTTGAGTTTAACTTGCAAGGGACTAATGGTGAAAGCTTTGTCAGCACTAGAGTCGTGGAGGCGATCGCCCAGTTCTCTATCCACGGAACTGACAAGAGTTAAGAATAGGGCGTGGAGATGTCTCCCGGTTAAGAATTGTGGTATAATAGAGCACTTTGGAAGTAAATTAAGCACAAGGCTGTGAGGCATACTTTCTTTTCTGGGTTGTATACTGATTAGCTCTTGACTCTAAAGTAAACTGCGGGATTTCCCGGAGTTCAGTATCACTTAAACTATACTGTTCACAAACCAGACTCAAGCGATTTCCCGGAGTTTTCACAGCATTGACGGAATGGGTTAAATCGCCCTGAAAGTAAAGCAAGGTATTCATTTGTGGTTTAATAAATCCAACTTGGCGTTTGCGCGATCGCAGTACCAGTTCTCCCCCCTCCATTTCTGATGGAACCCAAACATAGAGAACACTCACTAGCATAGGTGGTTCAATGGTTTTACAATAGGAACGCAACGATCGGTCAATGTGCGGATCGACACGCGAGCCTTCCTTCATTTGCAATGGATTGAGGTAAAAAGCATTACAATTTGGTTGGAGAGCCAGATCCAGATAAGGCTTGAAGTAGGGAAACTGTTCTTCCACTTGTGCCAATCCCGAACGCTGAAACACCACTGAAAATCCCTTGGTAGCAACAAAGTCTCGGTTGAGGTTGTTGATAGCAAAGTAAGGACAAGCTTGAATTTGTCCCCGCAAATCGTTCAAGTAATTGCTGGGGAAGGCATTGGGTTGTTGATGATAGTATTTCATGATGCCATTTCGATTACACACCTCATTATTGACTCCAATCATCCCTTAGCTTCAGAGGTGCAAGCATATCAACGCCAGCGAATTCGTAAGCTTATGTTAAGAGTTGCTGGCGCAGAAGCCTGCGGGAAGGAGAAAGCGCGGTTGGGGTTTCGAGAAGTGATTAACCCCTAAAACGATATTCCATCCGAACCGGAATTTTTAGGTTTTTAATGTCATCAAAGTAGTAGTATTGTCCTTGCATTTGCACATTCTGAATGAGGCTGACTGGAGACATATTCACCACATCGTAGCTCATCACTTGATTAGTGAACATAATATCCAAGGGATTTAAAGAATGAACACAGGTAAACACACCTTCAGTCGTTTTAGGTTTGGGTAGTTGTTCAGATATCACCTCAGCCTTACTCATCCATTTACCTAAGCGAATCCATTTTGGTAGCTTGATTTCTTTTTGAGAGATAACAAAAAATTCAAATTGACTTTCTGGAGCAATCTCTTTTGCTCTACCAAAACTGGGGATATTCTTCTGAGTTTTCTCCATCTCAACATGGTAGTTGTTGTTAGCATACTTCCAAGTATTGAGAATAGCAGCATGGCTAATTGAACGTGCTGGAGTTACATAGATACCTTGTTGATTGAGTGGTGTTAAATGCTCCTCATATTTTGGGACTTGTTCTGAGCAAAAGTAGCGGTAGGAATGCTCTTCAGAAACAGTAGTAGAGTAGATTTCGCTATCAACCACTCAAACTATGGATAATTTCTTTGAGTCTAGGATTTGCCGCGTCTTGGGGATGTTTGACAATTGAGGCGAGGGAGTCAGCTAAACAAGTTAAATCAGAGAGACTGCGAAGAGTGCGAT
Organism: Nostocales cyanobacterium HT-58-2; assembly: GCA_002163975.1. Classification (GTDB taxonomy): domain Bacteria; phylum Cyanobacteriota; class Cyanobacteriia; order Cyanobacteriales; family Nostocaceae; genus HT-58-2. The sequence continues at coordinate 4,120,688 of CP019636.1, forward strand.
CGCGCAAAACAGGATTCAATCCAAACTCAGAAAAATTCCAGTTTGTATCCCAGCGTCGTTGAGCATTGTAAGCCATGCACAATAAATCATCTATATACTCAGGGTAAGCTTCTGGATTTTCAGGATCAATAAAGTAGTTAAGCTCTAACTGTTGAACTTTTTCATCTATAATTTTGCGATGTTCTTCTAGCTGTAACTTGCGACAGTTTTTAGATACATCAGGAAACTTTTCAAAATCATGTAAAATAAACGCAGCAATGACTAATCTGCGCTCACGTTCTCATACTAATCGCTGAATAGTCGTATCTAGTTTTTCTAAACGCTGTTCTATTAAATTAGCCGGAAATAACCCATTAAGTAAATGAGTATTTAAAGATTGGTCTGCTGCATTATCTCGACGGACTCTCTCTTTTCCTTCTGCTTCTCACTTTTGGTCAATTTCATCAAAAAACTTACCACCTTTTGCAGTGACTCCAATTGCTAACCGTAAGAGATTCGGTAAGACATATTCAGCAAAATCTGCCATGAATTGGTCATTTGGATTTTGTGCGTGAATAGCTTCACGCAGTAACTTTAGTGTGAGTAACTCTCTGGCTTCATGTTCAATTGTACGGTCTGAAATATCGAAATTAAACCCGTAAGCATCATCTAGCAAATTATCTTCGGATTTCTCAGATTGTTCTAGATTAATATCATTTTCATTTTTAAATAAAGATGGTTGTTTTTTTCTCAGAATATTTATGTTTTCTAGCCATCTTCTGCCTCTAATGAATTAAGATAAACTGTAACCTGCTGTACATAAAATCGATATTGCTCTAAAGCTTTTGGAATTGCTGAAAATACTATTTTGTTGTCTATGTCCTTGTACTGATGAACTAAAATGTTTCGCATTCCAACTGATTGTGCTAGTTTTGTCGCTAAATCTTGGGTGATAATGCTTTGTCGTCCAGCTTCAGTAAAAGAATCAAAGTTTGTGGCTGGACTAATTTTGTGTAACTGCACCAAAAGATATTTATTAATATCTGTTGCTGCTTCTACCACAAGCTGCAACAGTCTTTCAACAATTAATTGCTGGTGGAAATTACCCAGGTACTCATTAAGAGTAATAGACCTAAACTCTTCTAAGGTGTTGCAGTATTTCACTATCAATCTAAGTCTGACTAAAACAACTTCTAAGTCAATGTTACTCATACCCCCACTTTTTTAATTCCATATCAATAAGCTGCCGTTGGTCTTGACGAAATTTCTTCATTTCTGATTCTGGTCTTAATGAAGTGAGTCGAAAATATTCAAACCCACCTCGGTCTTTCTCATAAAGAAGAATGCCATCACGAGCTACAAAATGAGCTATTAACCAGGAACAATTATTGAGTTCTACAACATCAATCTGTTCATGATTGATTCTAAAAATGTCGCCAAGAAGTAAAGGTATTTCAAACCAAGACCAGTCATTATCTTTGGTATGATTCTTTCGCTCTTCCTCATCGCAGAGAACAGCAAAGTCCCAGTCACTGTTAGCATGAGTTTTACCAGTGGCTCTTGAACCGAAAAGAACTAACATTTTAAGATAAGGAATCTTCTCAGGAATTTGTTGAGCAAGTTCCCTGAGTTCTTCAATGGTTGGTGTATTCATTGCAGTTTAAGAGAGTTTTTAGTAACCAAAGTTAAGTTGCTTTTCTGCCTCTAATTTCGTTCACGATGGGTGTAGACCAAACAGGCTTGCACATCTTCCCTTTCTAACCAAGAATAACCCTTTAGCAGAGTTTCGATAGTATCACCTGCTGCCAGCATTCCTAAAATATGCTCAACCGCTAAACGACGACCCCGAATAATCGGTTTACCTCCAAAGATTTTGGGGTTGAGTGTAATTCTTTGTAAAAGTTGTTGCTCGTCCATTGTTTACGTCCAACATATTTGAGTATGAACAGAAGGCTTTTGAACTGAACAATTCCTAGCCTAAGCCTAATTCACCAGAATCCCTATCAGGGATGTATACCTCAAGCAATCCATATCTCGCCTCCTTTGCTTCTAAGCGAGTAAGCAAGCGTATCCAACACCAGCGCTGACTGACCAAACGCTATAGAATACGGTGCAGTTGCATCATGAAAACTGTACTGATCGCTGATTGGATAAATCTGGAAGTGCATCGGTAGACGTAACCGCATCCGCACTTCTGACACTGGACGACGGATGACATAACAAACCAAACCCTTGTTTTTCAGGCTTTTGTTGATTTCTCCAACCCAACGATTGTCAGGTTGCCAAATTTCAATTCCCTTGAGAACCTGAACTTTTTTGAGCTTTGTGTCAAAGACTTGTTCACAAGCTTCTCGAAACTTTTCTCGGCTTTGTGCATACTGTGATTGGATAGTGCGATCGCCCAACTGATAATACAGCCAGAATGATTGCACTGCACCCCAACGACGATAGTAGCCTTGAAAATCGTTGATTTGCCGATATTGCTCCTTAATCTTGGCATGGAAAAAAGGGCGATCGCCCGAATATTTCCAAGTTGGTAGAGGCGATCGCCCGTCGCAAATTCCTGATTGCTCCCAACAATGACTGGACACAACCGCGTGTCAAAGCTTTAGTGAAAGCTGTCCGTGCATTGAGCGATGCGGGACATATGGAAGATGCCCAGATAATTGCTAACTTACTCCTAGAACGCAGTGAACTTTCATCACTTCTGCGAAAGGAGATAGAACAGTTTCAAAAAAATCTGCCGCCAGCTTGGCACTTAGAGATTGAAGGTTATATTCGCTGCCAGCAACCTTTTCAGTTATCCTACCAAGATGCAGCAGAACGATTGTGGAGCTTCACAGTTCGCTTTGCTCAAATGACTCCTCATGAAGAACGCAAGTATCTTGATTGTTGGTGTGAACAAACAACCGGAAATCAGGATGTAGAGGAACTACAACACAACTGGTCTCTACGCTTAGACCGTATCACAGATGCCACTATTTCACCAATTTCTGGTCATTGGCTCTCAAAACTGGATGAAATCTTGGTAGAAATGCATTTATTGCATGGTTTGGCATTTGCCTATCAAGCCAAACCGGAGGATGTGAAAAACGAATGGTTACCAGACCGAGAACGAGTCAGGCGAGTTGTTAGGCGTGTATCCAGCACCTTTTAGTTTATCCGGGAAGTGTTGAGGTATGCCCCAGATTGCGTGATTGTATCACCAGAGAGTGTGCGTCAGCGCCTTAAAGACAAACTGGTTGCCCAGTGTCAAAATTATCAGTTAGAAATTCGGGAGTGAACTACCTACACTGCCCGGCGGAGTACCGGGTACAGTGTAGACTTCTGTATTCAACCTGCCTTCTTCAAACTAAACAAGTTTTTAAACGCTCTGCTAAGACTTGAACATGAGGTTCTAAAACGAACGAATAATGGCTGCCGGGAACGTCAATAATTTCTATTTCCTTTGCTGCCATAATTGAAAATAACTCGACCCAAACGAGAGTCGGATCGGGTGCCATGATGTGTTTCTCACGCGCTCTAAATATCGTTGCTTTTCCAGGATAGGGCTGTCGCACATAGGAATAAGTTGCTTTCAATGTCCCTACCAACACATCTAAGATACGGCGATTTTTTCGTCGTTCTACAGTTGGTGGAAAAATCTTCACTTTTCTAGCTTTATCGATGATGTAATCAATTTGTTCATCTACACTCAAATGTTTTATTTCATCTTGTGTGACCAAATTATCTTGACCAAACATTCCACCAAATACCCGTGAAAGAACTCCCACCAAATATTGATTATTAATTTCCTTTTGTTTATCCAAAACAATTGGTACGTAGGAATCAAGGATGGCTAACAAAGACACTTCATGACCCTGTTTGTAGAATTGCTGTGCTACCTCATAAGCCACAACTCCCCCAAATGACCAACCTCCAATTTGATAAGGACCTTCTGGTTGAACTGTTTGAATGGCTTTAACGTAGAGGCTTGCCATATCTTCAACTCGCGATAAGGGTTCTTCTTCCCCGTTGAAACCTTGAGCTTGCAAACCATAAAATGGCTGTTCTCTACCTAAGTAGCGAGCTAAGTTGAAGTAGCAAAAGACGTGACCACCAGCAGGATGCACGCAGAAGAAAGGACGCTTGTTGCCTTTCGGCTGAATAGGGACTATTGGTGAATTGTTAAAAATATTTGAGGCGGTTTGCAAAATCTTCGCTAAATCCTCAATCACCGGATTGGTTAAAAGTTCTGACAAGGGTAAATCTTTACCAAATTTCTCCTCAATTTCAGCTATCAAATGAATTGCTAAAAGAGAATTACCTCCAAGTTCAAAAAAGTTATCTCTAACACCCACAGGATGAACATCTAGAATTTGTGCCCAGATTTCTGCGAGTTGCTGTTCTATGTCATTGCGAGGCGCAATATAGTTGTGGCTTTCACTGAAGTTAGAGAGACTTGGACTGGGTAATGCTCGACGATCCAACTTGCCGTTAGAAGTCAAAGGTAGCGTTTCTAATAGGATAAAGGCAGCTGGCACCATATAATCTGGCAGCTTTTGCCGAAGAAATTCTCGCAAGAGACTTGGGGAAGGTAGGTTCTCAGTAGAGACAATGTAAGCAACAATTTGCTTGTCACCTGGTTTATCCTGTCGTACGATGACAACCGCTTCTCGTACTTGCGGATGCTGGGATAAAGCATTTTCAATCTCTCCCAACTCAACGCGAAAACCACGAATTTTAACTTGATGGTCAATACGTCCAATGTATTCTATATTGCCATCGCTTAAGTAACGAGCCAAGTCTCCAGTTTTGTACAAGCGATCGCTCTGTCTAAAAGGGTTGGTGATGAAGCACTCGGCTGTTAACTCTTCTCGATTCAGATAGCCACGAGCAACTCCCACACCACCAATATATAATTCACCAGTCACACCAATGGGAACTGGTTGCAGATGAGGGTCGAGGATGTAAATCTGCGTGTTGGCAATGGGGCGACCAATAGGTACTGTTCTCAGGTGACTCTGTCTTTGGCAGCGCCAGAATGTCACATCAATTGCTGCTTCTGTGGGACCATATAAATTGTGCAATTCACACCCTAGGTGCTGAAAGAATTTTTCTTGCAGGTCAAGGGTGAGAGCTTCTCCACTGCAAATGACTCTCCTTAAACTTTGACATTTATCTAAATCTCGACTTTCAAGGAAGACTTGCAGCATTGAGGGGACAAAATGCAAGGTCGTTATCTGCTCTTGGCTGATAAGCTCAACTAAATAACTTCTGTCGCGATGTCCGCCAGGTTTGGCAATCACAAGACGTGCGCCAGTTAACAAAGTCCAAAAGAATTCCCAAACAGAGACATCAAAGCTAAAAGGGGTTTTTTGCAACACCGCATCTGTGGCTGTCAACTGATACGCCTCTTGCATCCACAGTAACCGATTGCAAATTCCCCGATGGGTATTCATTGCACCTTTCGGTTTTCCTGTAGAACCAGAAGTATAGATGACATATGCTAAATTCTCTGGTTGAACACCACTGGCTGGATTGTTTGTTTGTTCTTGTGAAATTTTCTCCCAGTCAGCATCCAAACAAATAATTTGTGCTTGCGATTTAGGGAGTTGAGTCACTTGTTTTTTTTGTGTCAACAGCAACGATACCTGAGAATCTGCCAACATATAAGCGATGCGTTCTTGGGGAGACTCAGGGTCAATGGGTACGTATGCTCCTCCTGCTTTGAGAATCCCCAAAAGTCCAATGACCATTTGCAGTGAGCGTTCTACAGAGATACCCACCAGCACCTCTGTTTTGACCCCTTTTTTTTGCAGGTGGTGTGCGAGTTGATTTGCCTTTTCGTTCAGTTCTCGATATGTGAGTTGTTGCTGTTCAAAACTGACAGCAATTGCTTCTGGTGTCAGATCAACCTGAGTTTCAAATAACTCATGCAAACAACGAGACAGATTGTAATCTCTATGTGTAGCGTTCCACTCAATGAGTAATTGATGCTGTTCGCTATCTGTTAGTATTGGTAGCTGAGTCACTTGCTGCTTGGGAGAAGTTACAATTTCTGCCAGCAATATTTGCAACTGCCCTGCCATACGAACTATGGCATCAGCATCTAGCAAGTCACGGTTATAGTGTAGGAAACAAGTCAGAGATTCTCCTGCTTCTAAAATTTCCCAATTTAAGTCAAATTCAACCCTTTGCTCTGGAATTTCAAAGTAGGACAGGGAAGAATTTGTTTGATTAAACAAAGTCGAGAGGGTTTCTAATTTATCTAAATTTTGATACGTCAATCCTACTTGGCAAATGGGAGGATGACTCAGTTGTGAATTCAGTTGTAGTTGCCTAACTAACAGAGGAAATGGATAATCTTGATGTGCGATCACATCAAAAACAGCACTCCTAGTTAGACTCAACAACTCCTGAAAACTCAGAGTACTGGAAATACTGGAGCGGACAACTGTTAAGTTGTTAAAATTACCAATTTTGCAGTTAAAATTACGTGATTTTGCCTGTTCTGTCTTAAAACCAACTAGGAGCTCCTCAGTTGCTGTATAACGATGCAATATCACCTGAAAAGCCGCGAGCAGGATGGTAGACAATTCAACATCTTCCGTTTGTGCAAATTGCTGAAGTTTACTGGCGATATTAGGAGAAATGCAAAACTTGTGTAACGCTCCTCGATAAGTTCTTACAGGTGGTCGGGGACGACTCATTGGCAAATTCAAAGTAGGCAATTCACCGTCAAGCCGCCCTTTTAATTCATACCAGAGTTGTTCCCCTTCTGGACTATTAAGCAGGTTGAGTTCTCGTTGCACATACTCCTGATACGAGCTATCAACCGATGGCAAAGCAATAACAATATTATTTTTTCGCGCTTGGTATAGTTTTAACAGTTCATCCACCAGCAACATCAAAGTGCGATCATCACAGGCTATTTGATGCACTGCGAGCAAAATAACATGATTTGTAGGAGTGCAACTGAAGACACTCAATCGCACCACCGAACCAGATGCTAAGTCAAAAGGGCGTTGCAGGGACTGCAAAACTTGATTTTGTAATTTCTCCTCATTCCATCCTGTAGAACTCACAAAGTCTACCGAGGCACTGGCTTCATCAACAACGTGCTGTAGAACTTTACCTTGCTTTTCAATATAAGCAGTGCGTAGAGATGGATGACGTTTAACAAGTGACTGAAAGACTCTATCCAAGCATTCATAATCTAACTGCTGTGAAAAACGGACTGCAAAAGCAAGTTTATCGATATAACTTTGGGGTGCAAACTTGTATAAGAACCAAGCAACTTGTTGTGCGTGTGTTAGAGAAAACTCAGTTATAGCCTCTGCATTGGAGATTGGATGTGCTTGTGTGGTATCCATGAGTAGAAATTTGTGTATTCTGATTCTTAGGCAATGTCGCAGAGCACCTGCCCCTATGGGGGGCAGAAAAAAGAAAAATTAGGGATAATTTTTGGGAAAAATCTGGGGTTGATAATTTGGAATCACAGATAAATACAGATAGTTCAATAAGTTCATCAGTAGACTTCTTGCAAAAATGCGAATAAGTCTAAAAGGAACCATAGATAAACATCGATGGACGTTGGAGAAGCCTCTCCGTCAGGAGAAGCAAGTGTCCGTTGTTCATCTGTGGTTTGATCAAATTGATTCCCTGGCTCAATCACCGCCCAATTCCACCAGTTTGCCAATGTTAAAATCAATCCTTGTCCAGCCTCTGAATTGCCGCAGGTTATCGAGCAAAAGCAAGAAAATTTGCCAGTGGTGTACCATCAAAAATGGCAGTGGGTCATCCACTTGATAAATAGCATCCTTACCTCGTAAAAAGTTGCGTATCCAAGTTTGCAGTTGAGCAAAGGAACGAATGCCAGTCAGCCGCCACACTTCATGATATGTCCAGTATGTCGGCTTACTGTTTGGCAGTGGCTCTTGAGGTTCTGTGAAAGCTTCTTGGCTCAAATACGCATCTGCAACTTGTGGATGATTGTAAAACATCGTAATTGCTGAATGCGTTCGGGGATTACATTCAATAGCGTAAACTGTACCGTCCTCAGCTTGAATAAAATCAAAGGAAATTTGTCCTGTGATTCCGAGTTCCTTGACAAAGTGCGTCACCCACTTCTGAATTTTAGGGTTTTCTATATTTTCGTAATTAACCTGAAAAGCTGAAGATTCAGAGCAACAATGCAGCCGCAACTCCCCATTTTTAACTGTGCTATGGGTGCAGAATTCTTTGCCTGGAATAAACTCTTGCATAATCCAAGGCTTTTCTGGACTAATAGGCAAACTTCTGACGAATGCTGCTGTTTCTTCAGGAGTATCACAAGGTAACTTGGTTAAATCCAAGCGGCGCACTGAGTCGTAGGGAATGCTTTTGAGAATATACTTGCGAGTTTCTTGAGAAAAGTCGAAATTTATGACTTGTTCGGGGTTTGTAATTTTGAAGGATTTAGGAACCGACAAGCCTAGTGCTCTTGCTTTTTCGCTGAAAGCAAATTTATCATCGAGCATTTGGGTGACATCGGCGTCGAAGTGAAAGACTTCGCAGTAGGGTGAGAGGGCGGGTTTGGCGAGGGAGTCGTAGTAGCTGGCAACTGGACTGGTGACAGGAACATAAACGTCTATTTTTTCTCGCTTAACAATGTCTAGTAAAGCTTGGATATAAGCTTCTGGGTTGTGCTGTGGGGTGGGCGTAGTGTAGAAGCGAGAAACAGCATTAGAAAATCGATGACCTGATAACCAATATTTGTGGGTTTCTATCAAGACGACTCTGTGCCCTGCTGCATGGAAAGAACGGGCAAGTTGGAGTGCTTTGGTCATTTTGCCACCGCTAATTAATATATTTTTGCGGTGTGTCGCTACTACGGCTTTTTGAGAACGCCAAGGAGAGCTTAAGCGACTCCAAAGTAGGGATATTAAAACAATAGCAGCGTTAATGGGCAGCACCAACAAGAGTATTGTCAAGGTGCCGAGGTTCTGAAACAGGGCGACAAGAAGTGCCTTGATAGAAATTGCGGGTGTTGCTGGTCTGGAGGATAGGGAAATAGAATGTGCCATGATAACTCAATAGTTTGCAATTCGTAATTAGGGAATAATTACGAATTGCAAATTCACTAGGAATTGTCGTTCGCAACATGAATAGCAGCTAGTCGTTGCAAAACTCAGAATAGAGACTGGTGAAGTAAAAAAATAAAAAATATGATGAGTGCGATTTTCCAAACTCTAAATCCTGAGTTCTGCTTACACAAGTAATGTGCAGTTAAACAACTATTGCTCAGGTAACCGTCGGATAATAGTCAAGCCATCTCGTAGTGGCAACAAGACTTGTTCCACACGCGAATCGGCGGCGACAATGCGGTTAAACTGGGCGATCGCCTCACCATTGGGGGTGCGATTCTCACTTGGGAGATAAACTTGTCCTTGCAGGAGAGTATTATCAACGCAGATAAATCCTCCAGGGACTAGTAAATCTTTGTCCAGCAGGATTTGGAAGTACTGGACATACTCTCGTTTATCAGCGTCAATGAACACAAAATCAAATGTCTCTCCCGCTGCTGCCAGTTTTTCCAGAGTTTCTATTGCTGCACCCAGTTCCACACGAATTTTTGACCCGTGGGGAGATTCTTTAAAGGCTGTTTGTGCAAACTCTGCAGCGTAAGGGTCAACTTCACAGGCGACGAGTTCTCCATCAGGTGGTAAAGCTTCTGCCATTGCCAATGCAGAATAGCCAGTGAACATACCCACTTCCAAAACTTTCTTAGCTTTGGTCATGTAGATAAACATCTTGAGAGTTTGTCCTTCTATATGCCCAGAGAGCATTTCTTGCTCCAGTTCTCGCACAGTGGCTCCTTGATGAAACTTTTGTCCCCAAGCTTCGTGAGCGGTTTTTTGAGCTAGTGCTGCAAGAGCTGGTGATTCATGGGTGGTATGTTCTTCTAAATAAGGGTCTAGACCTGCTGCTAAACGCCAAGCTAGCACGAGATTGGCTGCTAACTCATTAGATGTCTGTTGATTGAATGTCTGCAGTATCGTTTCTAACTGCTTTGCTAAAATCCCCAACGGTGTCACTGGTCTGGCGATCGCTTTTTCGACGACTTGAGACATTATCTTTCACTCCCAACGAGTTCTGATTGATAAATGTCTGGATAGACTTCTACACCATCACCTTCACGAGGATAGGTTTTGCACAACTGCTTATGTTCTGATAATGCTACTGCTAGCTCCTCACGAGTCAAATCGTTGACAAAGAAGCACGTCCCAATTGGTCTAGGCATAGCTGCACGTAGCTGACCGTCTCTTGTTAAGGTAATCGATTGGGTTGCATGCCAGGCAAGTTCTTCGTCTAGCAGCGGATGATCTAGAGCCAGACCAATACGGCTCATGAGACCTAAAATGCGATCGCGTTCTTCTGTGGTAATGTAGCCTCGTCGTGCTGCTATGGTGACAGAAAGAGCCATATCAATGTTGACAGCATGACCGTGGAAGATAGGCACACGAGGTGCAAGTTCTAGTGTCGGGCTCCAAGTGTGACCAAAGGCAATGACACGGTCTAGGTCTAACTCATGGAGGTTGGGAATCTCCAACTCCAGCATAGTTTTAATCGCATCGTAAGTCAGCCGATGGGCGACATCCTTGATTTCTGGTGTGGCGTTAATGTTGCCGAAGTGTGTATGAAGCAGTTGTTCTCCATACTTATCCAATAAATCGAAAACCTTTTTATTGGCAACCACTGCAATTTTTACAAGTTCTGCCATACCATTACGGACTTGCGCTGTTGGCAAAGTACGCAAAAGCGAAAAATCGAGGAAAACGTTTCGCGAAGCGTGATAAGCACCAAGACGATTTTTCAACTTCTTATGGTTAACCGCTACCTTGATGGCAACACTTGCATCAATCAGACCAATCAAGGTCGTTGGAATGCGAATATAGTTGCTACTGCGACGGTAAGCAGAACAGGCAAAACCCGCCACATCTGTAATAAGTCCACCACCAACCACAAGCACTGGTTCTTTGCGCACCAGCTTGAAGTCAGCAAAAGCATCGATAATCTTCTCAAAAGATTCAATAGTCTTGTTTGGTTCAGTGATAGTGATAGGAAAAACTGTGAGGTCAATGTCGTAATACTTGAAATACTGCTCGATTTGACTACCGTAGAGTTTATGCACATTCGTATCTACGACAGCTAAGCAGCGTCCAAAATCTTTATAGGCTTCTGCCAGTTGTGGATTTTTGATTGCAAAAACCCCATCAACATAGATTAAGCTGTACTCAATCTTCTCGTAAGCTTCTACGTGAAAAGCGGTTTCAGTAGCTTCAAACTTGGCTTGAACAGTACTCATTATTTGTGACCTACAAGTTGACAATATCCCCCAGGAAATATGGAGGATGATTTGCAAGGCGGCAATAACTTGGTTGTATACTTTCAAACTACATACGTTCCCTTGGGCGAATTGCCCAAGGGATACCAGAGGCAAATGAAATTATGTCAATTTCTGTTTTCCTCTCGCTCAAAAAGGGTTTGAGTCTACTTTTGTAGTTGTTCGGAACTTGGTTGTTTAGCTGCTTTAGAGCCAAACTTGCTTACATTAGGTAAAAATCCTGTATTTTGCAGAAATTTCCTAATGCTTAGCGGGGTTGGAGAGCTGTTAGATGGTCATTCTGTCTTGACCTACTTTTCAAAATATCACATTTCTTCAAAATGCTTAAGATTTTTTTAATTTTTGCATTAAATTCTTTGATATTGCAGGGTCAAGGTGTCTGAGAAGTTTCATCATTAACAGCCGGTCATTATCACGGAAATGTTTAGGGCTTTGTACTGTTGCAAGCTGTCACTAAGAATTTTTTTCTAATTTTTGTAACTTTACTTTACAATTGAAGAGCAAGGAGTCGTATGTACTCTTACTTTCAACTACAAGTTATTTCTATACTGACTGTGTAAGTAAAACTTCTATCTAAAGAATGAGATAAAAAAACGCACCCATACAAGGGAAATACTAGATAAGTGCTGTGATCAAAGTCATCAAATCCTTGTGATCATAACAAGATTGAGCTAAAACACATTTAATAGTTTATGAGTGACGCAAATCTTCCAGAAGCTATACAAAATATCCTAGACACGAACAGCGAGCCTGATGCTATCTTTGCTGCCTTACTCCCGGCACTTGGAGAAGTCTTGCAGTGCGATCGCACTTTTCTCTACCTCAGAAACCCTCACACGAAACTCGGTAGAGTTCCTTATTGCTGGCGGCGAACCCAAGAAATTTCTGAAGTTCTAGACCCCGATTGGAAACCAGAACCGGAGTCTCTACCTGAAGAAGACCCACTTTTTGCTGCAGCTTTGCGAACTGATCCTTCTGTTTATGTTGAAGACGTAGAAACTGCCAGCCCAGAAGTCGTGAATCGGGAATTTGAGCAAAGCCACTTTGGACATCGAGCATTAATTCACTCCCACCTTGTCTGGGAAGGTCAACTGTGGGGAATTTTGCAACCCTGTGTTTTTGGAAATCAACGAGTCTGGTCAGAGTTTGATCACACCGTCATCTCTCAAGTTGAAGCCAAGATAGCACCCTTAGCCGCAGCTTATGTTAAGAAGAAAGGCAGAAGGCAGGAGTCAGAAGGCAGAAGGTGAGACCAGCGCTGACTCTCTGCCAAGCCCTCCGGGTTTGGTTAAAGCTACTCATTAAACCCCCCATTTGCTAGGTCGGTTATCCCCCACTTTCTTATCCCTTATCTCGCCTATAATTTAGCCACAATTTAAGTAGGGTTATATTTGAAAAGGCAACTATGTTTCCGTTTTCTTTTCCTTATTGGAATAACAACTGCTATGGTGGCGAACCTGTCTCTCGCAAAACTCGCTTGGAACGTAAGCTGAGATTCTTGAGAACAATTCGAGATGATTTAGAAACTAAACTCGCTGGTCTAAACGCTGCTATTAGTAATGTTGAGCAACAGTTAAATCAGGAAGATGTCACTCAAGTCTAACAGTTAGCGGTAAACAAAAATCTCACTGTGAGATAGACTAACTTCACACCTCCCCCGGAAAGACACACCGGGGGATTCTTGCCTCACAGGAATTTCAATGAATTTACCCAAAGCCTTTTACTCATTTGCCGGAAAATGATACGCAACCACCACAGATGACTGTGATATTTCAGTCATCGGAGCAGGTTTCATTTCGCCTCGAAAGTCTAGCAGTTGTACAAGGAGGAGGTAAGCAAGTGCTAAAAGAATGGAAATGGCACCTGTGATAATTGCAACTACCTTCCCACGGTTCATCAAGATCACCTATTATGTAAGCTATTGTGCTACGCCTATTTTATAGCGATCGCCCATACTAGTGTGTTGTTTTGTATTTCTTTTTTGGATTAACAAAGCTATCTACAATGGAATTGAAAGATTTTCTAAGCAACAGTATACGACAGGCAATTCTTTCAGTATGACGAAAGCCACAAATACTTTGGATGATATCATAGAGTTTTATTTGAGAATTTCTTTTAAAATCTGGAAATAGAATTAAAGTTTTCTCTAACAAATGTAAGTACTGTAAATAGTTATCAATTAATAAAGACTCTCTAGCCAGTTCAAAGTAAGATTTCGCTAATGCATACCGATACTTCATTGTCAACTTGTTCATTTGTTTGAGTTTTTTCTCTGCCTTTTCTAAGACTGTGCAGTGGCTTTCTATCCACCGGGACGTAGAGCTACTGGAGACTGTGACATTGCCGTATCGTCTATAAATAGAATAACAACCTGGTTGATAGACAACTTTTGCATTATTCATAGCCACTGATACAAAGAAATCTCTATCTTGGGCAGCTTGCAACCTTTCATCCCAACCAGCAGTTTTTTCAACAGCAGATCTTCTGTAGAGTAAAGAAGCAACAGCAGTCCACCAATTTGCAAGTAGAGATTCAATGATATCTACTTGGCTTCCAGAAATCTCGACTTTATCTAGAAAACTTGTACCATCAGACAAATGATGTTTGTGTCTCCAATCACCATACACAACATCTGCTCCTGTAGCCTCTAAAAAAGACACTTGCCTTTGTATTTTTTCTGGTAATATGTAGTCATCTGCGTCAAGAAACTGGATATACTTTCCTTTAGATATAGCGAAGCCTTTGTTTCTAGCAGAATTGCCTCCTTTGTGTGGCAACCGTTCCCAAGTTATTTTTTTTTCAAATCTTTTGATAATTTCCAAAGAATTGTCAGTGGAACCATCATCAATGACGATAATTTCAATGTTAGGGTAAACTTGTTGCAAGCAGCTATCAATTGCCTCTGCTACCCATCTTTCTGCATTAAAGCAAGGTATAATGACTGAAACAAGAGGTGGCATAACTTTATTCCTGAGTTCTAAACAGTGTGGGGAATAAGCTAAGTTAGAAGCAAATGCTTGACAGCAAATGCTCTTTGTTTGTGTTTCTTTCTTTCTTTCTTTCTTTCTTAACGCTTACTTATTAGCGACTTTCCATATTCGGGGTTGATAAAACAAAGATTGACTCACAACCTTACTGGCTTTGACTGCAAATCTAAAAGATTCAACAATATCAAAAGAGCAGATACCTTCTTTTATGTATATTTTTGTACTATACAAACCAGGTAATAAGCAGCAGTAAGGCATTTGCATTTGAATCTCAACTTTTCCAGGAATGAGCTTGAGTCGTTCATTATCACTAGCGGAGGTGATATATAGAATCCGCTCATTTTGTCCGGATAAAGCTGTGATTAAGACACCTATATTTGCATTCTCAATCGTTTTATATGCTTTACATTCTATGCACAGATAAGCTGGTTCACCACAAAGAGGAGCAGCAACGATATTTCCTTGCTCGTCTTTGAAGCAAAGAGAAACAATGTCAACACCTAGACTCTGACTCTTCGGTTTTTCTGGCAAGTACATGACTCCTAAAGGTGCGTCTGTCCCCCCCAAACTCAGATCTTCTTCATATTTCCGAATAACGGCTTCTGTCTCACCAGCAGTAATTAACTTTCCTTTTTGTAAATAAATAGAGAATTCACAGACATTTAATACGACATGAGGATTGTGAGAAACTAAGATAAAAGCTGTTCCATTTTCTCGCAGCTTTGCTAGTCTTTGGTAACATTTCATTCTAAAAGAAATGTCACCTACTGCTAGCACTTCATCAATCAGCAAAATATCTGGTTCTATGTAAACAGCACAAGCAAAACCCAGTCTTGCAGCCATGCCAGAACTATACGTTTGTACAGGAGCATCAATTGCATCTGAAATTCCTGCGAAATCTACCACATCTTGAAATTTCTCTTCAATTTCTTTTGTTGATAGACCTAGTACTGACATATTTGCATAAATATTCTCTCTCCCAGTTAGGATAGGATTAAATCCTGCACCCAAAGCAATTAATGGAGCTATTCTACCCTTAATTTTGACACAGCCAGTATCCGGCTTTATCAAACCACTAATGATGCGAAGTAGCGTACTTTTTCCAGCTCCATTTGAACCAACTAAACCGAGTGCTTCTCCTCGCCGGAGTTGAAAACTCACATCTTTGAGTGCCCAAAATTCTTTTTGTCTTAGAGTATCACTCTTTCTCTTTCCTGCTACTAATTCAGTAGCAATATCCTGAACACCATATAATAAAGAACGTTTTAAATCTCTACAAAACTTTTTAGAAACATTTTCTACTGAAATAACAACTTCAGTATCATCAGGAGTAACAGCAATTTCTTTTTCCACCAAATTAGTCATGACTAAGAACTCACTCTCTCAACAACGAAAGGCATAGCCAGACGAAATCCAATCCAGGTGAGGAGCAAACCAACAAAGGACAGTCCACTCACTACCCAAAACCCTAAAGGATCTGATATGACTCCTGTTGTTGCTAATTCTCGTGCTGTTACTAGTAGAGGAGTGACGGGATTAAGCTTGACTAAAAACCCAAAAGTTCCTTGGCTAGGAACTGGATAAACGACTGGAGTCAGGAACAACCAAAACCCTGTCACTAAACTTATTCCTCTAGAGACATCTTGATACAAAATTCCGAAAGGAGCTAATAAAACACCAAAAAATGTTCCTAGCACAACTAAGTGAATTAATGCGACTGGCACTAAAATGACTGTCCAACTGACAGGAATGCGAAACCAAACATACAGTGCCACTATTAAGATTAATTTGATCACAAAATTAAAAAAGACTTCTCCTACCTTTGCCAAAATAAGTGCTTCTCGGGGAAAGTTGACTCTAGCTAGCATCGGTTTTGCCACTGTGACTGCTTGCACTGGACCATTTAAGGCTTCTACAAATGTCTGCCATAGCGCAGTGCTAAACATGACATAAGCTGGATAAGGTATGTCTGTTATTCCAATATTAATGACATTAGCATCATTTGCAAGGGTGAATCCAGCAGCCATGACAATTGGTGGTAAAAAAGCCCAAGCGACTCCTAAGAAAGATTGACGATATTGAGCGGTGATATCCCTTACCATGAGTCGCCAAGCGAGTTCACGAGAAGCCAGCAAGTCGCGCCACATTTGTTGGAACAATTCCAGGGGACGCCTGAGTTGACTGTCTGGTGTATAAACAACCTCTGGTGGTTGAGATTTTGGAATCTTTTTGTGCTTCAAAATTTCTTACCCTGCAAAATATTGCATATTTTCAGTTTGCGTAGGATAGGCATTGTCTATCATTCAAACTAGAGGATTTTGAAGGTTTTGGTGTTGATACTTTGCACAAAGCATGAATAGTAAATTTATCCACAATGACAAAAGTACTCACCAAACTTTGATGTTTCATCTTTACATCTATGCATGAGATTGAAAAAACAATCATTATGCATAGATGGAACGCCAGAAATTTTAACTCTGTGAAGTTGCTGTCATTGCAGACTTCACCAGCTGTGTTGATGGTATTTGCATCTTTTGCAAATGTCTTCTTGCATAGCGGGTTGTCAGATATTGATTCAACGCCTTATCCATGTAACGCAATATTTTCCCTGCTACGCGAGAGCCAATTTTGCCAAAGGGAGCTTTACGAGTTATGGGACTGACAATTGTCATATCGCGCCGCCATCCTAAACGCTTATACTTGTTCTTAAAGTATTCGTCTTCAGTTAGGTTCCACTTGTCTCGCAAGCGTTTTAAACTTGCTAGTTCCCATGCGTCACTCCAACGGAGCATATAATAGTGTAAGTCTGTCCACTCAAGTGGTGGTCCTGGCACATAAGTGACTAGCGATTCAGGTTCAAGATAGATTTCACCACCAGCTTCAGATACCAGCATACACAAATCGACGTGTTCTTTTGTGTTCAGCAGAGCTTCATCCAAAAAACCAATTTTCTCAAATATCTCTGTGCGTACCATCATGCAGTGAAACTCTGCTAATCCGGTTTGCTGGCGTTGCAGTTGAGGACGCACATCTGCAACTTGTCGTCCTTGCTTATAAATTTTCTCAATGATTCGCCGTTTTCTTGTCTCACCTTTGGTTTCCACTCTCACCCCAGATTCTCCACCGGCACAATGTACTTCTGTATGTAGTGGCTGGTATTGACAAATGAGTGGACTCACAACACAAGCTCCTGTTTCCTCCGCACATTCTACCAATGCTTTCAACCAGCCTGGGGTAACGACAACATCGTTATCAATGAAAACAACATATTTGCTCGTGACTTGGCGTAAACCCAAGTTTCTAGCAATGTTTGGGGAAAGGTAATGCTCTGTACGAATCAGTTGAAATTGCTTCTCAGTCGCTTTATCTACTAAATAGTCCCGAATATGAGAGGGTGAGCCACCGTCTACGTAAATTAATTTAAAAGGATACTGTGTATGCTCATAGATGCTTTCAAGAGATTCACTAGTGTAGCTGAAACGTTCACGTGGAACAACAACAATCGTAACTTGGGTTTCTGCAATCTCTGGCAAATTCATCTCAAAATCCTCTGCTAATACAAAACGATTGTGTGTAGTTAAAATCGCAGCAAAGAAAGCACACATTCTGTTGATACTAGCACTGGCGCTACGACAAACTTATATATTCAGAATTGACTAATGGATCGCTTGATTGATGAGATTGTGGTGAATGGCTCATCGCGATTTGCTCATAAATTTCTACTAACTCATTATTGAGCTTGTTTATATCGTAATGTTCTTCTACATAAACACGACCTGCTCTGCCCATTTTTTCCCAAACTTCTGGATGCTGAATGAAATAGTGTACTTTTTCAGCTATTGCATCAGAATCACGTTCTGGAACAAGAAAACCAGAAATACCATCCTCTACCAATTCTGGAATACCACCGTGTAGAGTTCCTATAACTGGTAAACCCATTGCCATTGCTTCTTTTAACGTGTTGACAGGAGCATCTTGATTGCCATCCTCAGCGGTTATACTTGGAGCTATAAATAGATGAGTCTTGTCTAGAATTGCAATAATTTCTTTCTGGTTTTTCCAACCAAGTAACTTCACTTTGTCAGCAATATCCAGTTCCTCAATCATCTGCTGCAAGTGTTCTTTCAAATATCCATCACCTATAATGTTGTACTCAATGTTATCGTGAACTTCCGCCACTTTGGCAATAGCCCGAATGCCATATTCTATCCCTTTTTTCTCAACAAGACGACCTGTTGTTGCAATCCGAATTTTGCCATCAGGATGGGGAAAACGTGATTTATAGGTGAACCGACTGCAATCTATCCCAGAACCATGAACGATAATTTTGCTCTCGTCACAACCTAGTTTTATAGCTCTTCGTCTAAAAAAGTTGCAATTAGCTAGAAAGAAATCTCCTTTGACAAATAATTCATTGTACACATCTTCTCCGCAAGCTTTCACATACCAGCTAATATCATAACCCCGAAACGAAGTTATCAATTTTCCTTTGATGGCACCAAGATCTCGGAAAATCATGCCGTCAATGCCATACATCCCAAATTGACAGTGAATGATATCATATGGTTGAGACTGTAATAGAGGCATCACTGCATAAAGCAATCTCATTGAAGCGGCTCGTTTTCCATACTTGAAAATATTGAGGGAGCGTAGCAAAACTAAAGGATGTTTATGAAAGTTGTTAAATATGAATGCTAACCCTTTGAGAAAGCGCAAAAAGTAATTGTCAGAAATTTGGGGTACATAGTAGGTACGCTCAAGCAGTTGATATTTCTCTACATCAGGATGGACTTTAGAAGTATCATCAGGCTTGTAGCCATAGATATGAACTTCATGTCCACGGAGAAGTAATCCTGTGATTTGGTTCAGAATGAATGTCTCGGATAATACAGGAAACGGTCCTACTATGAAGGCGATTTTCATAACAAAGTACTAAGGCATAAGAACTGTTTCAATACTTGTATCAAACCTAACTTGTGCTTTAACGCTAAACTTTATACGTACTACTGTAGTTATGTTTTCTTTTATATACCAAGATAATATGAATCTTTTTCACATAATCTTTAAAGTAATCAAAGAAAATTAATTTTTCGTTAAAGAAATAATTGATTTATAGACAGTTTTCAGTTTTAGGGATAACAGAAAACAAACTGGAATTTTTAGAATTAACTAGTTAATTCTTATACATAACATCTAGTGGATATCTATAAATGAGAAATTTATTTCGCAAGTCTTGCTCCATTTGTAGGATGAAAACTAAGTACTCTGGTGGAGGTTAGTGTCATGTCCTTAACTGAAAATATTCTTTCGCAATTATCTGGTGATGTTTTGGGAAGCTTGCGTCAAGCCGATCGCATTTTGACATCAATCAGAGAAGGTGGTTCTGCTGTACCAATTGTAGTCACACAAACTCAGCAGCCATTAGGCAGTGTAGATTGGGATGTTGTCATTTGTGGCAGTACATTAGGCATTTTAATTGGTTGTGCCTTAGCTTTGAAGGGAGTGCGAGTCGCCTTAATCGAACGGGGAACTTTGCGTGGTAGAGATCAAGAATGGAATATCTCTCGTAAAGAATTACAAGTTTTTTTAGAATTAAACTTACTGACAGATGCAGAATTAGAGCAGGTGATCGCCACAGAATACAACCCTGCAAGAGTCAGTTTTTTGGGTGGTGCAGAAGTTTGGGTAAGTGATGTTTTAAACATCGGTGTAGATCCAGTTTATTTGCTGGAAACTTTAAAGCAGCGATTTCTTGCAGTTGGTGGAAAGTTATTTGAAAAGACTCCGTTTACACAAGCAGTTGTTCACCCAGATGGAGTCATAGTGAACAACCAATTCAAAACCAGGTTATTAATTGATGCTATGGGACATCTTTCTCCCATAACTCAACAAGCACGTGAGGGACAAAAACCAGATGCACTGTGTTTGGTTGTTGGAACATGTGCGCAAGGTTTCCCGGAAAACCACACAGGAGACTTGTTGTTTTCATCTACACCCATACAAAATCAATGTCAATACTTTTGGGAAGCCTTCCCAGCAAAAGATGGTAGAACGACTTACTTATTTACTTATATGGATGCTCATCCACAACGCTTAGCTTTGGCAGATCTTTTCGAGGATTATCTGCGCTTGATGAGCGAATATCAAGGTGTGGAATTGAGTCAGCTGACATTTAAACGAGCATTGTTTGGCTTTTTTCCCTCCTATCGTCAGCCGCTGAAAACACCTTGGAGTCGTATTTTACCCGTGGGAGATAGCAGTGGGAGTCAATCTCCCTTAAGTTTTGGTGGCTTTGGCGCGATGGTGCGTCACTTACAGCGTTTAACATTAGGCATTCATGAGGCGCTGCAAACAGATCAATTATCTGCACAGGCGATCGCACTACTACAACCATATCAACCCAGTTTGGCTGTCACTTGGTTATTCCAAAAAGCAATGAGTGTAGGTGTAAATCAAAAAATTGATCCAGAGCAAATTAACCAATTGCTATCTGCGGTGTTTCAACAAATGCAACAACTAGGAAAACCCGTACTCAAACCATTTTTACAAGATGTGGTACAGTTTCCAGCACTGACGCAAACACTCATAAAAACTGCCTTAACACATCCAGCATTGGTTGCCAAAATCATTCCACAAGTCGGGTTGGAAACTTTACTAGATTGGATGATGCATTACGGAAATTTAGCAATTTACTCTATTTTATTTTGGTTGAGTCAAATACTAGAACCGTGGAAGAAAAATTTACCGATATCTACATATTATTGGAATCGCTGGGCTGAGGGCTGGAAGTATGGTTCTGGGAATGACTATTTTGATTCAGTAGGTGGACAGAATTTTTCGTAGGAGAGCCAGTGCGTTGCGGAGAGAAGTTGCGAGGAGGGTTTCCCTCCGGGCAAACTTCGGAGGGTTCCCCGCGTTGTAGCACCTGGCGTTGTGTTAGGCGTAGCCGTAACGCATCAATTGTTTGAGCAGCATGGGTTATGCTTTGCGCTCCCCATCCTACATTTATTCACGTCGAGCTACTTAATAATTTTACAAAAAACCTGATCTGTGGCTTTTCTTTCAGAATAAGGTTGTGAGGATAAAATAAACGAGCCAAATCCAGGAGAACTTGACGAAATTGATTGAATAAGGAAAACAAACAGCCTAACAGAGGAATGAGAGAATGTCGGGCGTGAAATCAACTGTTAACTCAAGCCTCTTGAGTCACTCAGATGAGATACGCGACACTGTGGAATCTTGCATTCTTGAGTGCTGGCGTGTGGTTAAGAGATAGCTTAGGCAGTTGATGCTTTCATTAATCCACACCCAAGACGCCAAAATCACACACAACCAGACAACAATTATGGAATACCAAAAACCAAAGTCTTACAACTCGACGCAAACAGAAGAAACGCAGTCTAGGCATGAAAAACCAAGATTGCATCCTGAGCCCAAGCCTGAGCCTTGCCAGCACATCAAGTTTCTTGACTGCAACAAGCCCACCAAACGAGTTATCTTCGAGTGTTACCATTGCCGACAAGGGATCATAGCCCAGTTGCACTCAAATGGAGAAATTCAAAGACTTGAGCCACCATGCCCAAACTGTGGCAAGACTGCAATCCGACTGGAAGCAACTCAAGTTATTTCGATGACGCCTATTCCTTCACCTTGGGGAGAGTAAAAATTTGACTATAAATTTTACATTTGTTCTGTCATAGCAAAAAAGACCCCGATACAGTCGGGGTTAATGCAGATTGGAATCTACTCCTACTCTGTATTCTGTTAGGTAGCAGGAAATTGCACCATTATCAAAAGGTATAAACCGAAAATAAGTAATGGTGTATACTGCTTGAAAATGATGACCTTAATAAGAAAAACCTCCGGTAATTTCCAGAGGCTTTGGATTGCTTAATTGTCATGAGGAAGCTTTAAACAGCTTTGGTTTAATCTTGGCTTTAGTTCGGCAGAACATCCACATCCTGAAGGGATAAAGTTGATTCTGTGAAGCTGTATACTTCATGTAAAAAAAAGACATTGACATAATTGGATTTCAAGTATAGCTTCTACAAAGAAGTGTTGCTTAATTGTGCAATACCTTGTTGATAAACCTCATCAAAAATGATCTCCAGATTCACATCTGTTCCTCGTATTCGATCAATGACGCACTTAGCCCACTCAAAATATTCTTGTTTGCGTTGTGTTGACCAATCGACAGGTGGATATGCAACAATATCCTGAAGATTAGAAATTTTATCAGCAAGTTTGACCAGCTTAGCCCGTTCACTCAGATGTATGGCGTGTTCAATTTGAAGTTGCTTGCGTTTCTGCTTGGGAAGAGATTTATCATCCGTCACCTCTCTAACCAGGCGCTGAACTTCTTGACCAAACTCTTGCTCTAATTCTTCAAATGTCGTTTCTGTGTCTTCAACTGTATCGTGTAAAATAGCTCCTACAATCACAACAGTATCACGAATAACTGCTACATTCCACAACAAGTTCGCTACTGTAATGGGATGATTAATGTAGGGAGATGCTTCCTTATCCTTGCGGCGTTGATTTCGGTGCTTAAAAGCAGCAAAGTCCAAAGCTTTTAAGATTAACCCAATCTGTTCAGCTTCCATGTATTTAAAAAAAGAGAGAAAGAATAATCAAAATTAATACTCTACATCTAGAGTATCTAGTTGTTCCTGATTTAAAATTCTTTATAATTTTGACTTAAGTTTTGTTTAGCTACGAATAAAAAAATAGGCAGTCATGCTAAAGGCAATAATCATAACAAATCTCCGAATTAAGCGTGGTTCAACTTTACGGGCGTAGTGAGCACATAAGTAACCACCGAGTGAACCACCCACCGCCATCAAAATAGCTTGATGCCAAGCAATAACGCCAGCAATAATAAAAGGAATGATCGCGATCCCATTGATACAACTCCCCAGAAATGTCTTAAAGGCATTCATTGTATGAATATTTTTGATTCCTAAAAACGTCAGTGTTGCTAGCATCAAAATACCCAAACCTGCTCCGAAGAAACCACCATAGATGGCGATCGCCAGTTGGGCAAGCATAAGGCTCAAAAGAGGCGGTGATTTTGAGGATGACTTCTGGCTTTGAAGCTGAAACCACGCTTTTAGGGGTTCGCTAAAGGTAAATATTAGCGTTGCTAACAGTAACAAATAGGGAATCAGCTTTTTAAACATATCTGGAGATGTATATAACAAAGCTACTGAGCCAATCACTCCACCAACTAAACTAGTGGCACACAGTAGCAACAGTTCTCGCCGCTGGATGCTTAAGTCCTGACGATATGCTCCAGCACTTGCCAGAGCTGCTAGCCACATAGCAGTGTTATTCGTTGCATTGGCAGCAATCGGTTGTACACCCGTAAAGATTAGAGCTGGAAATGTGATGAAACTCCCACCCCCCGCCACAGCATTTAGTCCACCTGCAACAAACGCAGTACTAAACAAAAGTAAGTTATGAAGAAACATTAGGTGTTAGTAACTCCTAATAGTAGAGACCTTGCTTCTATAGGATTATCTGTGATAAATTTTTGCTGAGATAAAATACGGTATCTTTATCAATTTACCGCATTTAACAATCACTCAATTATCTGAATTAACTTCTCAGCAGCCAGTATCCCTTTAGGCTACTCTGTGTAGCCTGAGTACGAACTTCCTGGAGACACCAACATATGAGTTCTAAAAACTTTGACATTTACCCAGTTGCAGGACGCATCGGTGCCGAAATCGTCGGTCTTGACCTCAGTGTTGACTTGAGCGACAACATCATCAGAGAAATTCGCCAAGCCCTAGTCCAATACAAAGTGATTTTCTTTCGTCGTCAACAGCTTGACGCCAACGGGCAGGTCGCCTTTGCTCGACGGTTCGGTGAAGTTACCACTGCTCACCCCACTGTGCCGTCGCTTCTAGGACACCCAGAAGTCCTTGATCTGGATTACGGTCGAACCGTCACGCGTGCAAATACTTGGCACACTGATGTGACGTTTGTAGATAAACCCCCGCTTGGCTCTGTCTTGCGGGCGATCGTCATCCCCCCGTCAGGAGGCGACACCATTTGGGCAAACTCTGTCACTGCGTACCAGGACTTGCCAACTCATTTGCGTCATCTCGCAGACCAACTCTGGGCTGTGCATAGCAACGCCTATGACTATGCAGCAGCCGCAGTTGACCTTTCTGAGGAAGTCAAGGCTTACCGGGCGGTCTTTACGTCTACCGTATACGAGACGATTCATCCAGTTGTCCGCGTCCATCCCGAGTCTGGTGAGCGCGGGCTCTTTATTGGTGGTTTTGTTCGCCAGATCCGTGGTCTATCAACAACTGAATCGGCTGACATTCTTCGACTGTTGCAGGCGTATGTGACACGTCCCGAAAACACAGTTCGCTGGCGTTGGCAAGTTGGTGACGTGGCATTCTGGGACAACCGTGCCACTCAGCATTATGCGATCGCCGATTATGGCGACCAGCCCCGCCACGTTCAGCGCGTAACAATTGCTGGCGACCTTCCAGTCAGTATTGACGGCAAACATAGTGAAGCCGTCAAAGGAGACTCTTCTGCATATACCCCAAGCTTGGTCGCTGCTTGAGTAAACATTTTTGTTGGCGTCCAACTTCTTGGCAATTCCCCAGCTGTTAAGACGAAGCCTATAACGGGTGGGGAATTGTCGTTCAGGATCTAGTGATGAGGATTGATGTTCATTTAAAAACCCAGTTGTTATAACTGGGTTTGAGTGGGGTATGTCCCCGCGCTTTATTTATAGAGATTAATTATAAGTTGCTTGTCTTATAATGACTACAACACTGGGCTGATCGATTTCGGAAAATTCACAGCAATATTAGGAAAATAATGGGTGAACAAATTGAGTTAAAAAAGCTATGTCTACATTACAGGAGTAGCGTCCTAACCCCTGAATAACTGCAAAAACCTGAAAATACCTAAACTTTGCTACTCATCCTCTTGGTCTTGTTTTTCAAAGATTGAATGCACTCCCGCAACACATCACTTCTATTTAAATCAACCATTTGACAGTATGCATCCAGCGTTTTTAGTTCATCCACCGTAACCCGAATCTCTAATCTTTCCGTTTGTTTAGCCATTGACATTCCGTACAATTGTCCGTACGTTTTATAGTATAAACTCAACAAGTATAATCTGCAATGTACGCCATCAAAGTAGAGCTAAAATTGAATAATAAAGAGCGTACCATGATGCGTAAACATTCCGGTTATGCACGCTTTGTTTATAATTACGGCTTGGCACTCATTCAAGAGTTGTATTTTGCTGGAATCAAAGGAAGTATTACCAAGCAGATAAACGAGATTAAGAAAGTCTTCACTAACTACACTAAAAAGCAACCTGGAAACCAATGGATGAACGAGTTGTCATCCAGGGTTTATCAATATGCTTTTATGAGTTTAGGACAGGCATATCAAAGATGGTTTAAAGGACTATCTAGTAAACCTGTTTTTAAGTCAAAAAAAGATGGGGATTCGTTTACTGTTGATAGTAGCAACGGGAAGGTTGTACTTTTTTTTGGGAAGAAAATAAAGATTCCGACTTTAGGAACCTTTCGTCTCAAAGAAGCCTTGCCTTGCTGTTACGTGACACAAACTTTTACTATCAGTCGCCAAGCTCATAAGTGGTACGTTTCTTTTGCAGTAGACGCTGATAGAATACCACCAATCCACCATCCAGAGGAATCGGTAGGGATTGATTTAGGCGTGAAATGCTTTGCAACCTTGTCAGATGGTTCTCAAGTTGATGCCCCAAAGCATTACAAACAAGCGAAAACCAAGCTAGCTTTGGCGCAGTGGCGGAACCGAAACAAACAGTCTGGCAACCGTCGTCAAGGTGTGAAGCAGTCGAATAGAGCGAAAAAGTTTTATGGCTCTCTTGCCAAAAAGCACGCTCGAATTGCTCATCAGCGTCAAGATTTTCTGCATAAGGTGACAACAGATATAAGCCGCAAGTTTTATCGAATTCGGATAGAAGACTTAAACGTTTCAGGAATGCTCGCTAATTCTAAATTATCAGCAGCTATCTCTGATTTAGGCTTCTACGAATTCCGTCGTCAACTTGTCTACAAGTCCCAAGTGTATGGAACAAAAGTAGAGATAGTTGACAGATGGTATCCATCATCAAAACTGTGCTGTATGTGTGGAAGCAAGCACGACAATTTAAAACTTTCTGACCGAGTTTATCAGTGTCAGAATAAGTCTTGCTTAGCTCACGCAATTACGTTGGATAGGGATTTGAATGCGGCTTATAACTTGTTGAACGCACCATCGGACTTTGTACGGCTGGCTCAACCGGAAGTGACGCTCGTGGACAAGAAGTAGCCGACTACCTTGAATGAAGCGAGAAATAAACAGCAATGTTCACTATTGTGTAAGTTTTATGGAGCAGATAATTGCTTGTCCTGTTTGTCGCAAACCAAGAGCCGAAGTACCGCTGCGGTGTGATGCGTGCTTCGATTACTTCACAAAGGAGCTTGCGAAAATGCCTTCGCCTTTGATGGATTTGACCCCATCTGCTGCACTTGGTGCGGTTGAAGGAAACACTGCTCATGCAAAACCTTTACGCACAGAGTTATTCCGGTCTCCTATTATCCCTTTTTTATACGAACGCATCCTACCTCCAATTTGGGCACTTGGACTGCGTAACCTAGGGGGTATTGATACTGAATTCCGGCTAGTTACAGACTTCTTTGGTCAAAGTCTAGCAATTGTGGCAGATATCAGTTGTGGTACAGGCATTATGGCACGACGCTTAGCGCTATCGGGAAGGTACAAGCATATAATTGCCTTGGATTATTCAGAGTCAATGTTGGCACAGTTGCAACAACAAGCCAGACTTGATGGTATATCACCGTCCCAGATAACTATTATTCGTGCTGATGTGGAAGCACTACCCTTGGCATCAAATTCTATTGATGCCATATATGCAGGAGCTGCAATGCACTGTTGGAAGGATGCTCTTGAAGGAATTCGCAACATTTACCGAGTGTTGCTCCCTGGTGGGAAGCTATTTGCAACGACTTTTCTCAAGCCATTTCCTAGCATTGTATTTCGGTTTTTCTCACTTCAAGAACTTCGGGATATCATGGTCGCAGCAGGTTTCAACAAAGACAATGTGCAGCTTCAAGCTCGTGGTTTGTATGGAACCATCTGGTGCATCAAGTAGAACCAAAATCCAATATACTCAATAGACCTCTTGCATGAATGCTATAAAAGATTTGTAGGATGTGTTAGGACGAAGTCCGTAACGCATCTTCTGAGATTTGTTGCGCTGCTTTACTCTCTCATTCCCCTACACAAAATATTCGTGCAAGAGTTCTAATGATTAACCACACTTGATATGAAAAGTAAAAGCTCCCTTAACCTCATGTAAGGGAGCAAACAGCGGTAAATGGTGCTGAGCCTATCAGACTGTTAATTACTAGTTGCAGTCGAAATCGACTTATGCAGTCGTTCATTTAATGCTGTTTATCTTGGATTGGTAAAGTAAACCAGAAAGTTGCTCCCTCTCCTGGGATGCTATTCACACCAATTTGACCACCATGTGCGGTGATAATTTGCCGACACAGATACAACCCTAATCCCAAACTCAAGGAATTGCGAACATTGCCACCTCTGAAGTAAAGGTCAAACAGATGCTCACTCTGTTGATGACTCATACCCACACCGTTATCAGAAACAGTGCAGCATATCTTATCACCCTCAACAGTGGCATCAAGTGTGATGCTTAATCCAGGGAGATTATGTTTGACCGCATTGACAATTAAGTTAGAATACACTCTCCACAGTTGTGTGGCATCGGCATTGACTAACGGTAAATGAGGCGAAACAAAATTTGTTAGGATAGCTTGATTCTCTGTGAGCATTGGCTCTAAATCTGCGATCGCAGCTTCCACAACCGTATGCAACTGCACAGTTTGGCGTTGTAAGACAACACCTTGCACTTCGCTGACATGCGCTTCCATTAATGAGTTAATCAAGTTCAGTTGGCGATCGCTACTTTGCACCATCCTCTCTAAAATCGAGCGAGAAAGTAATATTTTTTCCTCCGGACTAGACAGCAAATTCTTCAGTACCATCAAAGTTCCGAGTACTGGGTTGCGTAAGTCATGGGAAACTGCATGGAAAAATACCCGCAATGCTTCTTCCGTACGTTTACGTTGACTGATGTCCAAAAAAATTCCTACCAAACCGCCAAGTGTTCCATCCGCCTTGGAAAAAGTTGCTTTGTAAAATATCACATCATGTTTGGTGCCATCCTTATAAATGACGGAGCTTTCATAAGTTTGAACTCCCCGTTGCTCAAACAGTTCTATGTCCGCTTGATGGTATTTATTAGCCAAATCTTTTGGTGCAATTTCATACGCTGTCTTACCGATGATTTGTTTTTGACTCAAACCCAAGTCTTCCTCAAAAGCCTTATTACAGCCTATATATACGCCTTGAGCATTCTTATAAAAAACAGGTGCTGGTATTGTATTAATTAAAACTTGTAGAAAAAGAAACTGTTCTTGTAGCGCCTCTTCCACTTGCTTGCGCTGAGTAATATCTTCAATCAGCCCTTCGTAATAAAGTAGGTTTCCATGTTCATCACGCACTGCATATGCTTTTTCTGAAACCCAGACAATACTTCCATCTTTGCGATAAATTTGAGATTCAAATTCGGACACAGTGCCATATTCTTCAATCAAGCGCATAAACTCTGCGCGACGATTGGGGTCAACATACAGTTGATGTTCAATATCGGTAAAGTTGGCTGTGACTTCCTCTGGTGAAGAGTATCCATAAATACGTGCCAATGCAGGATTTGCCGTAATGTAACGTCCATCCGGCGTGCTTTGGAAAATACCTTCTACTGCGTTTTCAAAAATACTGCGGTACTTTTCTTCAGCAGCCCCTAGTTTCTGGTATGCAGTTTCCAGTTCCCTGCGGGCAAAAAATTCAGAGCGTTGCAGGTGATCGTACACGTACACACCCAAGTTACAGATGAAACAAAACCAAAACAAGGCTAAGATCATCGTCACAGTGTAAATGGGTCGATCAGTATCTGGCGGCGGTAGCTTGAGTCCCAATGCTGTATTCACACTGAAATAGTAAACTAGCACACCCAGTTGAGCCACAAGGTGCAGAACCCAGCGAACCGGCATGAGCGTGGCTTGACTGAGGAACATCAAAAACCAAGCAAAAATATCAGGTAGGGCAAACTTGTTGAATGTCGCCCAAATTTGCTCGACTAGAGTGATTGACCAAGATAAGCCAAGGAAGATAAAGCCCGGGTGACGCCGACCGAATCGAGTTCTATGGAGCACTAAGCAGCTCAGTAAACTTAGCACCATTGCACCATACAGCACAAAAAAAAGGCGTTTTAGCTCCTCGGGAATTGCTGCCAACTCCTTAAGCTGAAATAAAGCGTCGTAAATGTCCCGAAAGCTAAACGTCAAGACCAAGATTAATGCGAGCCACAACGCCAGATGCAATCTTTGCCATAAAAAACGATCACGCCAAGCTTCGTAATCAGAAGCCATGGCATCACCTGGTAGAGAACTGGTGACAGAAAAAGCTTTGTTCAAACACTTTTGTATTGTTCTCAAGACGGTCCCCATGAGCCTCTGACCAAATCTTCCCACAGCAAGGAAGGCTTTTGCCTCCTTCATCTTTGCCATCGCAATCTCTTATTGAATTTTGGATTGCGGATTATCTTTACTAATCACCCATTAGCTTAAACAAGTTAATAAGATACTTAACATCTTAAGATGGGGTTGCCAGAGGTAATGTAAAGTAAAAAGTTAATCCACGTTTGCGGTTGCTGATAACACCAATTTCACCGCCATGTGCCTGAATAATTTGCCGACAAAGATACATTTTTAATCCTATCTTCGTTGAACAACAGGCTTGTGGCTCGCGTACATACAAATCAAAGAGGCGATCGCTCTCCAACTTGCTTATACCTACACCGTCATCTTGAATGTGTAAGCGAATTATTCCTGTCTCAACTCTGGCTTTTAAGGTAAACTTGACTCCTGGTGGATTGTTTAGCCAGCTATAAGTCAATAAATTTACAAAAACTTTTTGCAGTTGAGCTGGGTCAGCAATAACTAATGGTAAGTCCTTTGGAACCAAATTTTTGACAGTGACCTGATGTTGCGTCAGCATCGGCTCCAAATCTTTGAGAATTGTACCCACCAATGTACTAAAACAAACAACCTCACGATGAAGGACAATTCCATGTGCTTCACTCGAATGCAGTTCAAGCAGTGATTCAATCATCTGCAGTTGGCGATCATTACCTTGAATCATGCGCTCGATAATTGAGCGAGACACAGGAATGGAGGACGGAGAAGATGAGGGAGAAAATACTTCCCCTGCTCCCTGCTTAGAGCTCCCCTGCTCACAGCTTCCTGCTTCCCCTTGTCTATGATTGAGCAAATTATTCAACACCATCAAATTGCCTATCACCGAAGTCCGCAGTTCATGGGAAACGGTGTGCAAAACAACATCTTTGACTCTGTTAAGTTCTTGGAGTTCCAGCATTTTCTGCTGTAGTTGTGCAGTACGCTCTTCTACTTGACGTTCCAAATTCGCATTAAGTTGCTCGAGTTCTTGATAAAGTTGTCCTTGTTGAATAGCGATCGCAACTTGTTCAGACATTTGCAAGAGCAAATCAATTTCTACAGGAGTCCAATGGCGTGGACCACTACATTGGTGAGCAATCAACGCACCATACAATTCTTTGCCTTGCATGATTGGGACAGCCAAGTTAGCTCTGGTTTGGAATTGTTTATGGAGTGCTTTTAATTTGGGAGATACTGATATTTTTGTAGTATCTTCAACTATGCGTACTTCATTGCTTCTCAGAAGTGTTTTTAGTTCTTCCAAAAGAGTTTTATCCTTACCTTGCCAATTTAGGACAGATGGATATTTGGAAGCGACTGATTCAGCCAAAATTCGACATTGGGCTTTGGTATCATTTAAAGCTATGAAAACTCGGTCCGTTTGCAAAAATTGCCGGACTTCGTCAACGGTGGTTTGCAGAATTTGCTCTAAGTTGAGCGACTGACGAATTCGCGATAGAGTTTGAGCCAAAAGGCGATCGCGTTTTGAGGAGAGGCGCAGTAATTCTTCTGCTTGCTTGCGTTCAGTGATGTCGTGATTCACTGCGAGTAAGCAAGGAATTCCATCCAAATGAATCACTTCGGCTGAAAACAGTCCAGTCCTTATCTCACCGGACTTGCGGCGGAATTCAAATTCCATGTTGCGCACGACCCCATGTTTTTGTAATTCTTGCAAGATACTAGTGCGATCGCTCTGGTTCACCCAAATATCTAAATCAAAAGCAGTTCGACCAATCGCCTCTTGTGGGTCATAACCAGACTGTTCTACAAAACTATCGTTAACTTCTATGTAGCGTCCTTCAGCAAGTGTACTAATCGAGATAGGATTAGGACTGGAACGAAAAACTTTAGCAAACTTTTGAGCCAAATTTCTTAAAGTAATTTCTGTTTGTTTGCGTTCTGTAATATCTCGTACAATTGCCAAAACTTCGTCTTGTCCACTGACAACCAACCGCGCTTCATAATCTCTGATTCCTAAAGGCGTAGGCAGTTGATATTCGCAAGTTTGCAAAGTTTTTAAATCTAAAGTTTTCGTAATTGCCTTTTGGCTTTTTAAAGCAACATCCTGAGGCAATAAATCCTCTAAATTTTTCCCAACGATTTCATTTCTGGGAATAGTAACATTTGCTCCTTCACCTTTAAAGTCCAAATATTTACCATCCCGACTAATACGAAACATCAAATCAGGGATAGCATCTAAAATCGCCTTATATCGTGCCTCACTTTCTCGCAATTTCTCTTCTGCTAACTTCCGGTCTGTAATGTCTATGAGCAAACCATCCCAAATCATATCTCCCGATGGTTGTTGTTCTGGGCGAGAAGTCCCTTGAATCCACTTGAGTTTGCCACTGGGAGTCATTATGCGACCTTCCCAGAGCCAAGGTTCTCCCGTGGCACAAGAAGTGGCAATAGATTCTTCAAAAGCTTTGACATCCTGTGGATGAATCAGTTGATTCAGTACTTGAAAGTCTGCCTGCAGCAATTCTGGTTCCAATTCAAACAGTTCTCTACAACCAGAACTGGCGTATATAATAAACTGAGCTCCATCCTGCTGCTTTAGGAATTGGAAAATCATTCCAGGTAAGTTAGCAGAAATTCTGTTCAGCAAGGGCAATGTTCCTTGTTGAGAATTGGGTGTGTCCAGTGCTTTCACAGTTTCATTCACAGTCTAAGCTTTGTATACAAAAGTAATAAATGTATTACAAAAGACAATTATGAGTTGTTCGGCAGTTTTTCCTGTATTTGGATACCAACCAAACAATTTTTTTAAGAAGTTCTCCTTTCAGGTTATATTCCCAAGTTGGATTTCGCATTCACCCAATTGGATGAATCACTCACAGGAGAAGAAGTTCAGCGATAAAAAGCAAATGGAGTTTTATGAGTAGTTAACGTAATTTAAATGTTATGTCAAGCCATTAAATGAAATCTGCTACTTTTACGGCAATTTCTATCACTAAATTCGTATTTGCCTCAATGACCAATGTTGCTTTAGCAGTTTTCTCTTGGAGAAGTTAAGCACTTCGAGTGATGCAGTCGAGGTAACATAGCGCGATTTTAACTTCTTTGCGCGAGTCTCAAACTTGAAACCAAGCCGTCAGCGCCACCGCTAGTGCATCTGCTGCATCATCTGGATGAGGAATGTAGTCTAAATTCAATTCTCGCGCCACTGCTTGCTGGACTTCACTTTTATCAGCATTACCATATCCTGTCAATGCCTGCTTAATTTGGGCAGGTGTATATTCTACAATTGGTAAGTGATGCTGCGCTAAAACTAACATAACGACTCCCCGCGCTTGAGCAACGAGGATAGTACTTGACATACGATAGAAGAAGAGTTGCTCAATTGCTACCAACTCAGGTTGAAACTCTTTTATCAGGGTGTGCAAATCGTCGTACAAGGTAGACAGCCGCTGTCCGACTTCCGTCTTCGCTGGCGTATTGATGACACCAAAGTCTAGAAGGTTGACTGAATCATGTTGCATCCTGTTTTGATTTTTTTGGCATACAATCGCCCCAAATCCTAAAATTGCTAGTCCGGGATCTATTCCTAAAATTCGCTTTTCCATTGACTTGTTGTTTCTCTTGACCAAAAGACGTGACGACTCGGCATACTGGCAACCCAGATTACGCAGTTTTGGTCTAATGGGATTGAAAAATTTAATAATTCCACACTTGAGTTGAAACCAGGTGGTGTACATTTTCTGTTAATCATTATTATTTAGTACTGCTCCGGATCAGGTATGTCAATCGGTTTTCTCAGACAAGCCCTCAACGCCCTGCAAAAGCAGTCACGCCGTCGCACTTCCCATCGAGTGAACCAGTGGTTCAAGTGGTTGTCCCCTGGGCTATCGGTGAAACGATGGCTGCTCATTAGCGTTGGAGGTGGACTTTTAGCAAGTCTGGGATTGGCTATTTGGATTAGGCTAACGCCAATTTTTTGGGCGATTGAGTTTTTGAGGGGTATTCTGGGAGTCATCACCGACATTGTACCTTACTACATCAGCGGTCCTTTGGTGTTACTGTGCGGTTTGCTGTTGCTTTTGTGGGGACAAACTCGGACAGTAGGTTCAATTACTGAGGTACTTAGATCAGAAGGCGATGAGGAACTTATTGATGTCTTGCTAGCGCATCGTCGATTGTACCGAGGACCGAAAATTGTCACAATTGGCGGTGGTACAGGGCTTTCCACATTGCTTAGGGGACTGAAAGTCTATAGCGCTAACATTACTGCCATTGTCACTGTAGCCGATGACGGTGGCTCTTCAGGACGGTTGCGCCAAGAATTTGGTGTGCTTCCACCCGGAGATATTCGCAATTGTTTAGCAGCACTGGCTGACGAAGAAAAATTGTTAACAGAACTATTCCAATACCGCTTTAAAGCTGGAGATGGGTTGACTGGTCACAGTTTTGGGAATTTGTTTTTAACGGCGATGAGTGACATTACTGGTGATTTAGAAAGAGGTGTCGCCGCCAGTTCCAAAGTCTTAGCCATCCGGGGACAAGTTTTGCCAGCAACCTTAAGCGATGTACGCCTCTGGGCAGAGTTAGCCGATGGTCGTCGCATAGAAGGAGAATCTAAAATTACCGAAGCCGGTGGTAGTATTGTCAAGATCGGCTGCATTCCTGCAAATCCCCCAGCTTTGCCAGCAGCCATCAAGGCAATTAAAGAAGCCGACTACATTATCATGGGTCCCGGCAGCCTTTACACCAGTGTTATTCCCAATTTGTTGGTACCGGAAATTGCTGATGCGATCGCCGCCTCTGAAGCCCCACGTATTTATGTGTGCAACATCATGACACAGCCTGGAGAAACTCAGGGATACACTGTTGCTGACCACATCAGGGCGATTGATGCTGCTTGCGGCAGACCCCTATTTAATGCTGTACTAGTACACAAAAAATCCCCCAGCGCCCGCGCACTTATTCGCTACGCCCAACAACACTCCCATCCTGTGTTTCTAGACCGAGAAGCCATAGCCCAGTTGGGACGGCGGATTGTTTTGGCTAATGTGATGCAAGAAGATGAAACAGGTTGTGTGCGCCATAACTCCCAGCGACTGGCGCGAGTGTTGTGGCGGTGGTACAGTGGCGCTCATCATGGAAAGTAAGGAGTAAAGAAAGAACAACAACTGAACAGATGACTCATGATAAAAATTTTTCTGCCAGATGCAACAGCAACGCGAAAGCTTGGAATCACTCTGGGTCAATCGTTGAATGCCGGCAGTGTCATTTTACTGGAAGGTGATTTGGGTGCTGGCAAAACGACTTTGGTGCAAGGTATTGGGGAA
Organism: Nostocales cyanobacterium HT-58-2; assembly: GCA_002163975.1. GTDB lineage: Bacteria > Cyanobacteriota > Cyanobacteriia > Cyanobacteriales > Nostocaceae > HT-58-2. Next base: position 4,155,938 of record CP019636.1, read on the forward strand.
GGTTTGGGCATTTCTGAATCAATTGTCAGCCCAACTTTTACCCTGATTAACGAGTACATGGAAGGACGCCTTCCCCTTTACCACCTGGATTTATACCGTTTGGACTCGAAACAAGTCCCTGGCTTAAACTTAGAAAGCTATTGGGAAGGTTTTGAAGTCACACCGGGAATTGTGGCGATTGAGTGGGCAGAACGAATGCCGTACAAACCGGATCATTATCTTAGGGTGCGCTTGATTTATGGGGATGAAGGCACTCGTCAAGCCGAAATTACGGCGCACAATTGCGCTATCAGCGAAGAAATTGCCACCATGTGTATGTGATTTGTACTCTTTATTTTGATTACATCTGCCACTACCACGCTCATCGTTCAGATTCGCTAAGATTCTCATTATTATTACCACACGTTACTTCTAAAATTCTTGAAGAGTAGGTATTTCTAGCATTGATATTTGCAATATTTGCTAGCTACTCTACTTACATCAACAATTTTCTACGTGAAAATACAGAACTATTTAGTAAAATTTGTATAAAATAAAAACGTGTTTAGTAAAGAAATCCTTTACTAAACACGTTTAAAAGCTGACACTGGTGGCTACAAAGACGTATTTAGCCTTGTTTTTCCAGGGTCAATAACTAGATTGGTGTCTCTACAACCGAGGAATCCTCCGTGTTTTATGCGTGGGGAGTGTCAATAAAAGTTAAAGCTTGACCCCGCACTTCTGTACGTAGCTTGCCTTTTTCATACACAATTTGACCACCTACAATAGTGACTACGGGCCATCCGGTGAGGTTCCAGCCTTCAAAAGGACTCCAACCGCACTTAGTCAACAATTCCTTGCGTAATACAGGGCGATAAGTATCTAAATCCACAAGAACTAAATCGGCATCATAACCAGGAGCGATCGCCCCTTTGTTGGGAATCCCATATGCCTGAGCGACAGCATATGACATCCAGTGAGTTACTTGGGCAAGAGTACACTGCCCCTGTATTGCTGCTGTTAACATCAGAGGAAGGGACGTTTCTACACCAGGCATCCCAGAGGGACTTTTTGGATACTCTTGAGCTTTCTCCTCCAAAGTGTGTGGTGCATGATCTGTGGCAATGAAATCAATCACCCCATCACGCAAAGCTTGCCAAAGGACTTCGTTGTCGTGGGGCGATCGCAAAGGTGGATTCATTTGCGCCAAAGTGCCAATCTTGGCGTATGCACTGGTATTGAGCAATAAATGCTGGGGCGTCACCTCTGCTGTGACCCAACTTGGTTTATCCTGACGCAGTAAGTCTGCTTCTTCTGCCGTTGACATATGCAGAATATGCAAACGACGTTGATATTTTTTAGAAAGTCTTAATGCCTGCTGAGTTGCTAAGAGTGCCGCCTGATTATCTTGGATTTGCGAATGAACTGCGGGATCGTGAATTCCTGCAAATTCCTTGCGTCGTTCGTTGATTCTTGCTTGGTCTTCAGCGTGAACGGCAATTAAGCGATCACCTTGGGCAAATATAGCGTCCAGTGCAGCCTCTTGGTCAACCAACAAATGTCCATGCGCCGAACCCATGAAAATTTTGATTCCGGAAGTTGGCTTTGCCAAACGTAAATCTGGCAAATTTTCTGGCGTTGCCCCAATAAAAAAGCCATAATTCACTAAACACTTTTGTGAAGCTCGTTGTAGCTTATCATCAAGAGCTTCTTGGGTTGTCGTTAAGGGACGCGTATTTGGCATTTCCAAAAAGGAGGTAACCCCCCCTTTGGCACACGCGCAACTAGCAGTAAATAAATCTTCTTTGTGTTCCAATCCTGGTTCCCGGAAGTGAACCTGCGGATCAATGACTCCAGGCAACAAAGTTAACCCTTGTGCGTCAATTTCTATGGTGGGCGTTGCGGTAGATATTTCTGGTGCAACTTCGACTATCGTGCGATCGCGCGTCAGCACATCCCCAACAAGCAATTCACCATTGGGTAGAATTATGCGAGCGTGACGAATCAACAAACTCGTAGGAGATGACATGGGGTTAACTGTGTTAAAACAAGATTTGAGTGTGACAGATAACTATCCCTATAAGTTAAACTTAGTTGGGTTTTTCACGGGAGATTTGTGTTGTTTGTTACAAAAAGTTTATTCTTCTTAACCAAGATAGAGCCTTATCAAGACGACGACATAACCTAAGGAGCTAATTTGTAAAGTTAAGATAAACAAGGACAAATGCAATATCCCTGCTTGGGCAAGTCAATAAAGCTGCATCTCAAGCCATTACTTTTGTAATTTCATGCAAAATCAAGTGTCAGATAACAACTCTAGCCGTCAACAATCCAATAACTCTTGGCTCGCAGAACTCGGTAGAACGGTTGTATTAAGTATCGTCCTAGCGCTGGGAATTCGTACCTTTGTTGCAGAAGCGCGTTGGATTCCCTCTGGTTCGATGGAACCGACCCTGCATGGTTCCCCAAATCAGTGGGAGGCAGACAAGATTATTGTCGATAAATTGAGTTACAAATTTTCTCAACCGCAGCGAGGTGACATTGTAGTATTTTCTCCTACGGAAGAATTACAAAAAGAACAATACCAAGATGCTTTTATTAAGCGAATCATTGGCTTACCAGGAGAAAAGGTACAACTTAGGAATGGCAAAGTTTATATCAATAACAAACCCCTGCAAGAAGACAAGTACCTAACAGCTGAACAGCGTACAGTGACAGATGTTTGCACATCAGGTCAGCAACCGCCTTTCCTATCCCAACCAGTCACCATACCTCCCAACTCATACTTGGTATTAGGAGATAACCGTAACAGTAGCTATGATAGCCGCTGCTGGGGTGTTGTTCCTCGCCAGAACATCATAGGACGTGCTGTCATGCGCTTTTGGCCACTGAATCAGGTTGGAGGAATAGATAAATCTCCGCTATATCGATAATTAAAAAATATAAGAAATATGTATTTTGGAAGTGAAACTCAATGAGTCGCTTATCAAATTGACCTTCTCCATCTTCCAAGCTGCAAAATTCATAGATCAATCTCCGCTGTACGCTGTATAAGTAAACAGAAGCCCCCATCTGCCTGAGTTTTGGGGGCTTCTTGTCTCACTGGCAGATCTCTCCCTCTACTCTTTTAACGTGATGAATCTTTTGGTGTACCAAATCCCGCAGGATATTGGCTTTTTGATTTGTAATGGATGAGTGCGGACTCTGCAAAGCCATCCTAACGAGTAAATTCTTCTGATCGGGTTGGATACCCAAGCGTTGAATCGCCTGTTGAGGAAGCTGGTGATAGTGGGTTTCGCTTAAGATATTCACTGATTCTAGTAGCTCAGCGTCATCTCCTAACACTTCTACTATTTGTTGGCAAATATCTTCTAACTGTGTATCGAGTCCAGTGACAATAGACATATCCCGACTGATACTGGGTTGATTAGAGATTGGGAGATAGGGTTCGAGATGAGTCATCTGGGCTGCAATTTTGGGATTTTTGCTCCGTAGCAGACGAATATCATCAATTCTCTTAACCAGCATCACTAAACGATCCAGTCCCCAACCAGATGCTAAACCTGTGTAACCGGGTTGCAATAACCCAGGATGAACTTCGCCACATTCTCCCACTTCAATCCATTTGTCATCTACTAAAACTTCAATCTCTAAACCATTGCAGGTATAAGGGTGTGAGGTTTCATTCAGGCGGTAGGATACACCAGGAAGAATTGTATGAATGATAGTGTCAATGAATTTCACTAAAGCTTCTCTACCCAGAAGTTGATGTTCGCTGATCAGCCACACATCCATTTGGTGGGGTTCACCAACATGACGTTTGTCCACCACATCCCGGCGATAGCAGATACCGGGGTGGACGATAAGTTGTTCTCCCTGTAACTTAGGGAGTAAATCTGGCATGATTGCGGTAGTGTGAGTTCTGAGTAGTTTCCCATCGCTGAGGTAGCGCGTGTATTTGGGCGATCGCGACAAACTGTCTGAAGGGAAATAAAGTTTGTCGAAGTTGTCAGCGACTGTGGTAACAGGCGAAGAACGCCAAATTGTTGGTTCTGGATATCCGGAAACTTGAAGAGCCTCAGCTATTTTGTAGACAATAAGATTTATGGCGTGAATGCCATTAGCTGGGTTTGTCAAGTCCGGCTTTAGAAGTCCCGGTGGTTCATTTTTTGCCTCTCTTTTTTTGTGATGTTCTTATATTACTAGTGTAATACATAAAGATGATAGCGCAATCTCGCTACTGTTAAGTAGGCGGACAGGACAGAATTTTTTGTAGGATGCGTTAGCCCTTGAGTACGGCATCAAGTACAAAGGACAACAGCATGGGTTACGCTTCGCTAACCCATCCTACATTTATTTACGTTCACCTACTTAACCACAATTCCCAGACAACAATTTCAGATTTCTTAGCATAAAGACACAAAGAAAAAACAAAATTACCTTTCTCCCGCCAGCCTCTGTAACGCCAACAACGCAGCACCATAAGCAGGTTCATGTCGAGGAAAAATCACTTTTGCGGAAGGATACAGTGTGAGAATAGATGTGGCAAATATCTCACGAATTCTTGATTTTCCTTGCCAAACACTTCCAGTGGTGACGACTTGAAAACGTTCCGTATGACTAAAAATTGCATCAATAATTGTAGAGGTAGCTTTTATTAACTCTTTCACAGCATCATCAATAATTCTATGCGCTACTTCATCTCCATCAGCTGCGGCATTGTCAACTATAGGTGCTAAAGCGGCTATCTCTTTAACACCCCATCCTTGCCGATAGATAACTTCTATTAAATCCTCTATACTTTCCAGTTCCAGATAGTGTTGGAAACTTTCTAAAAGACTCGTTGACATCTCTCGTCCATCATAAGCTTTTAATGCTGCTTGCATACCAGCAACAGCAATCTTATAAGCACTACCTTCATCTCCTAAAATATAGCCCCAGCCACCAACTCTCTTTGTCTCTCCATTATGATTTCGTCCAAAAATGATAGAACCAGTACCTGCTGCAACTACAATTCCAACAGGATAACCAACTCCCCCGACTAAAGCAATCAAAGCATCATTACAAATGACAATGTTGGATGCTGGTAATTCCCAAGTTATGGAAGGCAAGCTGCTACTCTGAAATTCCTGAACTATACCTTTTACAACTTCGATATCTTTAGAACGACCTACACCTGCTAAACCGAGGCAAATAGCTTCAATTTTAATAACATTATTTGTAATTTCTCGCGCTTTAATGACAGCATGACAAATTGCAAATTTAATTGATTTTAGTGTTTCTTCTATACCTATACTTTGGTAATTAGATGCTCCTGATTCAGCACGACCTAATACCTTACCTGTATCATCCATCAAAATACAAACTGTTTTGCTTCCACCTCCATCAATTCCTAAAACGTAGCTCATAGACTTTTAGATTTTAAACCGCAGATAGATACAGATAGTCTTCTATTATATCAATTTTATTTTTTATTGATAGTTGTCATGCTGAATCTAATTTATTTGATGATTCTCTTCTTCTAAAGGAATAAAGAATAGAGTGACCATACCTGGAATAGTTAGTAAACAAACCAAAATAAAGAATAATGTATATCCTATTTTTTCTTGAATATAACCACTAATTAATCCAGGCATCATCATGCCTAATGCCATAATCCCCGTAGATATAGCGAAATGAGAGGTTTTATACTGACCTTTAGAAATATACATTAAATAAACACTAAAAGCCGTGAATCCAAAACCATATCCAAATTGCTCCAGAGAAACAAGAGGATACACTAATTCAAGAGGAGGTTTAGCATAAGCCATATATACATAAAAGATGTCAGGTAAATTCAATGCGCAAGCCATAGGAAAAAGACACTTCTTCAATCCATATCTGGAAATAACAAAACCTCCTAAAATTCCTCCTAGGATAAGTGAAAGTACACCAAATGTACCATAGACTAGACCAACATCTGATGTTGAGAGACCTAAGCCTCCTGCTTCAGATTTATCTAATAGGAATAATGAGGCTAATTTCAGAAGCATTGCCTCACCAAATCTATACAGCAATATAAATGCTAAAATTGCCCCAATTTTCTTTTGTTCAAGATATGAACTTATAACATCCAAAAAAGGTATTTTGCGTGGTGTTTCTGTTTGGGACTGTTGCTGAAAATCTAACTCATTTGATGGTAAAATGAGACGATGAAAAATAAATAGTATTGCTAAAACCAAAGCTGAAAAGCCAATAGCAAGAGTCCAGCTTAAAGGAACATTGTTAAGATATAATTCAAGTTGACCTGCCAAAAATACTAAAAAACCTGAACCGAAGATAACAGCAAGTCGATAACAAAGTGAGCGAATACCAGAAAAGAATGCTTGCTGTGCTGGATTTAAAACTAATAGATAGAAGCCATCTGTGGCAATATCATAAGTTGCAGAAATAAATGCTCCTATGGTCAATGCTGCAAGGGAGATAAAAAAGAAATTCTGGAGTTGCAAAGAAAAAGCGATTAAACTCAAACAACAAAACATGGCAAATTGAGTGGTAAGAATCCATGTTCTTTTTGTTGAGTGAATATCAACAATAGGTCCCCATAACATTTTGATAACCCAAGGGAGATAAAGAAAACTCGTCCACAGAGCAATTTGAGTATTATCAACTCCCAATTTTTTATAAAAAATAACAGAAACCGTGTTGATAATGACGTATGGTACACCAGATGTAAAATACAAGGTGGGAATAAAAGTCCAAGGGGAACGAGACATTGTTTGATTTTATGAAAGCGCGTATGGAAATTCTTGGTCAGTCAGAGGTATGCCTGTTTCTTCCTCGATAGGACAAACATTGTACCACCGCATTTTCATCGACTTAAATAGGCGATCGCGTTACTGCTTCATCCTTCTTTCCTCTTCCTTTGCGAACTTCGTGTCTTTGTGGTTCATTTCCTCTTTCACTCCTCAACCCTGTGGCAAAATTTATAAGAGTCCTTCCACAGTTTGTTTTCCCAGCATGACCGCACCAAACACGAACCTCCCCAGTCTTTACGAACCCTTTTCCACCGAAGCCAAGTGGCAAAAATTTTGGGAAGAAAATCAACTCTACAAAGCCGATCCCAATAGCGGTGGCAAACCATACTGCATCGTTATTCCACCACCCAATGTGACTGGCAGCTTACACATGGGACACGCCTTTGAGAGTTCCCTAATTGACACCCTTGTGCGCTATCACCGCATGAAAGGACGCAATACTCTCTGGCTTCCCGGAACTGACCACGCCAGCATTGCAGTGCATACAATGCTTGAAAAGCAACTCAAAAAAGAGGGTACAACTCGCGACGAATTAGGGCGCGAGAAATTTCTAGAACGTGCTTGGCAGTGGAAGGCAGATTCTGAAGGAACCATTGTTAATCAGTTGCGACGCTTGGGTGTATCTGCGGACTGGTCGCGGGAACGGTTTACCCTGGATGAGGGTTTATCTAAAGCTGTTTTGGTAGCTTTTAACCGCCTCTACGAAGAAGGGCTGATTTATCGCGGTAAGTATCTGGTGAACTGGTGTCCACAGACACAGTCAGCGGTTTCCGATTTGGAGGTGGAACCGCAAGAGGTCAATGGTCATCTTTGGCACTTCCGCTATCCTCTCACGGAAGGATCTGGTTATGTGGAAGTGGCGACAACCCGACCAGAGACAATGCTGGGTGATACTGCGGTGGCGGTGAATCCCAATGATGAACGCTACAAGCATCTGATTGGGAAAACGTTGACGCTGCCAATTATGAATCGAGAAATTCCCATCATTGCTGATGAGTTGGTTGACCCCACTTTTGGCACGGGTTGTGTGAAGGTCACTCCTGCTCATGACCTGAATGACTTTGAAATGGGTAAGCGTCACAATCTGCCGTTTATCAACATCATGAATAAGGACGGCACTCTCAATGAAAATGCTGGTCCTTTTCAAGGGCAAGACCGTTTTGACGCCAGAAAGAACGTGGTTGCTCGTCTTGAAGCTGATGGGGTCTTAGTGAAGGTGGAGGATTATAAGCATACAGTTCCTTATAGCGATCGCGGTAAGGTCCCTGTTGAACCTCTGCTCTCGACTCAGTGGTTTGTTCAAATTCGCCCACTGGCAGAACGGGCGCTAGAATTTCTTGACCAGAAAAATTCCCCAGCGTTTGTCCCCCAACGTTGGACAAAGGTGTATCGTGACTGGTTGGTCAATCTCAGAGATTGGTGTATCTCCCGTCAGTTGTGGTGGGGACACCAAATACCAGCCTGGTACGCTGTGAGTGAAACAGGTGGCGAAATTACTGATAACACACCGTTTGTAGTGGCACAGAATGAAACAGAAGCACGGGAAAAACTGACTGCACAATTTGGTGAAAATGTCAAAATAGAACAAGACCCAGATGTGCTAGATACCTGGTTTTCTTCCGGGCTCTGGCCCTTTTCGACTTTGGGTTGGCCCGAACAAACTCAAGATTTCGCGACTTATTACCCTACCACGACCTTGGTCACGGGTTTTGACATCATCTTTTTCTGGGTCGCCAGAATGACGATGATGGCAGGGCATTTTACAGGGCAAATGCCGTTTGAAACGGTTTATATCCACGGTTTGGTGCGGGATGAGAACAATAAAAAGATGTCCAAGACAGCTGGGAATGGGATAGACCCACTGTTACTGATTGACAAGTACGGTACTGATGCGCTTCGCTACACCTTAATTAAGGAAGTTGCAGGGGCAGGTCAAGATATTCGCTTGGAGTATGATCGCAAAAAAGATGAATCATCTTCAGTAGAAGCGTCCCGCAATTTTGCAAATAAGTTGTGGAATGCCGCACGCTTTGTGATGATGAATTTGGATGGGCAAACTCCGCAACAATTGGGAGAACCAGTTCCCACTGAATTGAGTGACCGCTGGATTCTCTCGCGCTACCACCAAGTTGTCAAACAAACTAACAATTACATCGACAACTATGGATTAGGGGAAGCAGCCAAGGGGCTCTACGAGTTTATTTGGGGTGACTTCTGCGACTGGTATATTGAACTGGTCAAATCTCGCTTACAAAAAGATTTTGACCCTGCATCCCGTCGGGTCGCACAACAAACCCTTGCCTATGTGCTGGAAGGGATTTTAAAATTACTTCATCCCTTTATGCCTCATGTGACTGAAGAGATTTGGCATACTCTGACTCAACAAACAGAGGAATCTAAGCAAAGTTTAGCCTTGCAACGCTACCCAGAAGCCCAAACAAACTTTATTGATCCCGCATTAGAGGAACAGTTTGAACTGCTCATTGGTACAATTCGCACAATTCGCAATTTGCGAGCAGAAGCAGATGTGAAACCGGCGATAAAAGTGACAGTGAATTTACAAACCGAAAGCCAGAATGAACGGCAAATTCTCACTGCTGGACAATCTTATATTAAAGATTTGGCAAAGGTTGAAAATTTAACTATCACTGGTGAACACAAGAAAGAAACATTTGTTAGTCAAAAATCTGGGCTGAATTGGACGAAGATAGTAGCAATTATTGGCATCATTTATTTGTTCAGAGTAGGTTTGGTAGTCGCTGATGCCGTTGATGATATTCCTATAATCGGGACTTTCTTTGAAATTGTTGGTTTTGGTTATTTCGCTTGGTTCGCCAGTCGAAATTTACTGAGTGCTGAAGCGAGACAAAAGTTCTGGGAGAAGTTGTTCCCATCAACGGTTGATGAGAATCAGCTTCCAGCAGAAACACAACAACCGCAAGAACCAGAAAAAGCGATCGCCGACGTTATTGGTACGGTACAAGTGCTACTTCCCTTGGCTGGCGTCGTGGATATTGATGCGTTACGTGGCAAGATCCAAAAACGCTTGAGCAAAGTAGAAGGGGAAATAAAATCTCTCACCGCGAGGTTAAGCAATCCCAACTTTGTGGATCAAGCACCGCCAGAAGTGGTAGAAGGAGCGCGAAATGCCTTAGCAGAGGCTGAAAAACAAGCAGAAATTCTGCGCGATCGCCTACGTGGGTTAGCATAGCTTTAAGGGATTATTCAGTCATTGGTTGTTAGTAGTTAGTTGTGTCATCGTACGATTAGCTACTCACTACTAATGACTCACTAATCTATTTTAGATTCTTATATAAAAAAATATAAATAATATTAAGAATTGCTATGTTATATCTTGCCCAGGTGCATAACAACGAATTTTTAGATCAGCTTCAGTTGCGACTGTTAGCACGTCACGAAGGTGAAAATATATGGACGATGATTCCAGAAGAAGCTTTTATTCTTCTGGGAAAGGGCAACACATTAACTGAGAAATTGCTTGTTTTAGTAGAACTTTCTCCGACAGGAGACATAGAAAGATTGGAAGAGGCTACAAATTGGGTACTGAACTTGGTACAGTCTTACCTCACCACTGGTATTACTCCGGAATTCTTGCGCCAGGAAGCAGAGCGAGCAGAACAGTGGCGACAAAACTTAACATTACAAAACCAAGACTTAGCACGTCGTTCCTTGGAATTGGAAGCCCGTAGAGAACAAATTCAAGCTCTAGAAGAAAGTTTGAAACGGGAGAAAAACGGCGTTCACAAAGATGAAAACGCTGACTCTTAGATTTTGAATTTTGAGCATAACCATAATTCCAGTTTCTAGCTACTCGTTAACTCAGTCCAGTAGCGTTCGTAAACCTCTTCAATTTGTCCTAAAGGAGCGAGACGTTCGCATTTTTCCAGAATTTCCTCTGAGGGAAACAAACTAGAATTATTCTGCACTTTTTTGGGTAATTGCTCAAACCCAGCCTGGTTGGGTGTAGAAAGACTCAGACGTTGACTCATTTGGGCTGCAACATCCGGTCGTAAAATCAAGTTCATCCAAGCATAAGCTCCCTCAGTATTTGGAGCTGTTTTAGGAATGACTATCGTATCAGTCCATAATGAAGAACCGCTCTTGGGGATGACATATTTTAATTTAGGATTTTCTTTAGAAATTTTGACAGCATCTGACGAGTAACACATTGCCAATAGTAAATCTCCTGCCACAATTTGATTACGCCAAGCATCTGTTGTAAAGGCTGCAAGTGCAGGTTTTAAAACCTTCAATTTTTCATACGCTTGTTTGATTTCGTTTTCGTCTTGTGAATTGTAGGAGTAACCCAGCATTCGCAAAACTCCACCTATCACCTCTCGGACATCATTCATGAGTGTCATCCGCTTTGATAGTTGTTCTTGATTCTGCCAAAGATACTCCCAATCTTCTGGTGGAGTTTTTAACTTTTCTGAATTATAAATAAAACCCGTTGTTCCCCAAGTAAAAGGTAAACTGTAGCGGTTATTGGAATCATAAGTAGGATTTTTAAACCGTGGTAATAAATTATCCAAACCGATGAGGCGATCGCGATTTAATTCTGTTAACAACCCCAAGTCTATCATCTTCCGCACCATGTAATCACTGGGGTAAATGACACTGTAAGCACCTCCACCCCCAGCTTGCAGCTTACTTAACATGGTTTCATTAGAATCATATACGTCTGCAAAAACTTTGATTCCTGTTTGAGCGTTATAAGTTTTAAATAATTCTTTATCTGTATATTGTTCCCAAGTATAGACATAAAGTTGGTCACGAGGACCTTGGATGGCAGAATAAGCTCGCACATTGCCAAGTCTCCAGCCACAACCAGTCAAAGATAAGCTAGAAAGTGCTGCTAAACCTTTTAAAAATTGCCGTCTATTATTCATTAGTCAAGGGTCAAGGGTCAAGGGTCAAGGGTCAAGAATTTTCTGGAACATTACCTATTGATTTTAAATATGAATTTAATTGGGGTCTTAACTCATTAATCATTAACTTCAGCGTATCGACTTGTTGAACTGTCAACAAATTACGGTTACTTGCTCTTCTTAGCCAGTATTGAGTTTCATTTAAAGAACCTCTCGCCATTCTTACAAATCGTCGGTTGTCTTGATATGTACCTCTACCAACTCCTTCCGCGATGTTTGCCCCAATACTATCTGCTGACCTGACAATCTGTTTACCAATAGTATCCTTTGCAAACAAATTCCATCCTTCTACAATTTTCCAGATTTCATCTGCCAATCCCTCCGCTAATTTATAAACCCGTAATTCTTGAAAATACTTACTCGACATCTATTGATTCTTGACTCTTGACTCTTGACCCTTGACTTTTGACTTTTGACTCTTGACTCTTGACTTTTGACTCTTGACTCTTGACTAAAGCTAAACAATCAGTTTCTGCCCACCAAGCATAAATGGGGGTTTCACGGTTTGGCAAATTACCAAAAGTATTGGGTTGCAAAACTGTGATACGTAAGCCGTTTGTCAATTGCACAATATAATTGACGTGTGTTCCAAGATACATAATGTTGACGAGTCGCCCTTCAAAGCAGTTCGTTTGCAAACTGGGTTTATAAAGTGAAAGCTGAATCTTTTCTGGACGCACGCTGACGACGACTGCTTGTGATATTTCCGTTGGTGTGTGCTGCTGGCGAGTCACGACAATTGAAAGCCCTGTTTGTGTCAAAACTCTGACACTTGAAGCGTCTACACCTGTTATTTCTCCCTCAAATAAATTGGTATCACCAATAAAATCAGCAACAAACGGCGTCCGTGGTTGTTCGTAAATTTCGGTAGGGGTGCCAATTTGCTCAATTTTGCCTTGATTCATCACAGCAATGCGCTCTGATAAGGATAATGCCTCTTCTTGGTCATGAGTCACCATGATAAAGGTTAACCCTAATTCTTTATGTAAATTGGAGAGTTCAACCTGCATCTCCTTACGCAGTTTTAAGTCCAGCGCCCCAAGAGGTTCATCAAGTAGCAAAACTGCGGGGCGATTCACAAGCGCCCTTGCCAATGCGACTCTTTGCTGTTGACCTCCAGACAACTGACTAGGAAAGCGCGATCGCAACTCTTTCATTTTCACCAGTTCCAACGCGTCTTTAACTCTGCTGTGAATTTCCGCTTTGCGTAATTTTTTTAGCCGCAGTCCAAACGCAATGTTTTCCCAAACATTTAAGTGATTAAACAAAGCGTAGCTTTGAAAGACAGTATTGACGGGTCGGCGATAAGGAGGAACATTTGTCATAGACTGACCTCGAATCAAGACCTTACCAGCATCGGCTCTTTCAAACCCAGCAATCAAGCGGAGTGTGGTTGTCTTGCCACAGCCGGAGGGACCCAGAATACTGAAGAATTCCCCCTGCTTGACATCCAGGTCTACTCCATGCACTGCTGGCTCTTGATGAAAAAACTTGAAAACGTTATGCAGTTCAACATCCAGCGACTCAAAAGCCGCTCTTCCTCCCTGATTCTGGGTTAAAGTTTGAGGCATAATCTTGTGTTAAATCCTATTATCTTTCAGTGTTTTTGTTAATTAATGTAGTCGATTAGCCAAAGGACAAGTTAGACTTTGGTTTATTCTATCCGGCAAGAAGAATTTACCCAAAAATATACTGTTCTGCTTACCTAAACGAAGAATACAGAGAAGAATATCCCTTAATTTTATACCAATAAATAATTATCTCGGAATTGGGTATTGTTCTATGGCTACATTGAAATCACCTCAAGTTAGCAAAGATAGAGATATACGTACGGTTGGACGCACTTACCAATCTGTATTTTTTATCTTATTTATTCTGTTGATGACCGCTGGTCTGAACACTCGTCTAGGATATTTGCAAATTATTGAAGGACCTAAACTCCGGAAACGCGCAGAGGCAAACCGGATTCGGACAATTCCCAAACAACCAGAAAGAGGTAATATTTTTGACCGGAATGGCAAACTATTAGCCACAACTCGTTATCCTCGTTCTGTGTACTTGTGGCCAATGGCACATACTAAGCCATCTTGGTCAATTGTGGGTCCGCGTCTTGAGCAAGTCCTCAAAATACCTCAAGACGAGATAGAAAAGAAATTAGAAGAGGCAGGTCCAAACTCCACTAATCTTGTGCGGATTGCTCGTGACCTCAACGAAGCAGAAATTACGGGATTAAAAGAGTATGAAAATGAACTGACTGGTGTCGAAATTCATACAGAAGCTGTACGCTACTACCCTCACGGTAAGGAGTTGGCTCATGTACTGGGTTATACACGAGAATTAACGGCGGAGCAGTTGAAAGAAAAGAAAAAGGAAGGCTACCGTTTGGGAGATGTGATTGGTCAAATGGGAGTGGAAAAAGCCTATGAACAACTGTTGCGCGGTGAATGGGGTGGTCAGCAAGTAGAGGTCGATGGTAAAGGTCGCCCAATACGAGTGTTGGGAGAAAAACAAGCAAAAGCAGGTAATGATATCCACCTGACCATAGATCTGGATGTGCAAAAAGCAGCGCAAAAAGCGTTGACACTTCGTAGGGGCGCTATCGTTGCACTAGACCCGAATAATGGTGCTGTTTTAGCAATGGTGTCTCATCCCACCTTTGACCCGAATATCTTCTCTAAGCGAAAACTTTCTCAAAAAGACTGGGACAGCTTACAAAGTACTGACCATCCCCTAGTCAATCGTTCCTTGAGTGCTTTTCCACCCGCCAGTACATTCAAAGTTATCACCACAACTGCGGGACTGGAATCGGGTAAATTTTCTCCTAACACAGTGCTGCAAACTTACGGTTCTCTAACAGTAGGCAACGTGACTTTTGGGGAATGGAACCACGCAGGATTTGGTCCGTTGGGATTTCAGGGTGCGATCGCTATGAGTAGCGATACTTTCTTCTATCAAGTTGGTAGAAGAGTTGGTGGTCCAACCTTGATTGAATGGACTCGCAAGTATGGATTTGGTCAAAAAACTGGTATTGAGTTTGCTGAGGAAGAATCAAAAGGGAATGTTCCAGATGAAGCATGGAAGCAGAGAGTGTGGAAGATGCCTTGGACTGTAGGCGACACTATCAATATGTCCATTGGTCAAGGAGCTCTGCAAGTCACTCCACTGCAATCTGCTATTATGTTCTCTGTCCCAGCAAATGGTGGCTATCGAGTGAAACCGCACTTATTGAAAGACCACGAAGAAGCAAAAAGCTGGCGGGAATCCCTAAATATGAAGCCAAGCACTGTCAAAGTTCTGCGTGAGGGATTGCGGCAAGTGGTCACAGCTGGTACCGGGACACGACTGAATGTACCATCAATTGCCCCAGCAGCAGGTAAAAGTGGTACTGCTGAAGCTGGTGTTGGTCGCCCAAATCACACTTGGTTTGGAGCTTATGCTCCCGCTGATAAGCCAGAAATTGTGGTTGTCGCTTTTGGTGAAAACTCAGGTGAGCATGGTGGTAGCCTTTGTGGACCGATGGTCTTACAAGTCTTAGAAGAGTATTTTCACAAGAAGTATCCAGGCAAGTATAAAATACTTGAGTCTGAAAATTCAAAAGCGATAACTCAGAACTCACAAGGTAGAACCGGGGATTGATTGTCTTCTATAGTCGTAGAGACACCAAGGAACAAAGTCTGCCTGCAGGGAATCTATAAAATCCGCGTGGGTGGGCTTTGTTCGCCCTAAGTCTCCACTACAAGGATGCACGTTTGCTAATATCAGGGTTTTTGATAGTTATAAAGGTAGATATTTGGCCCAAAAGTGCCATCTATCTAAGTCATGGGTTACGGTTTAAGCTAAATTCTCAGTAAAATCCGTAATTTTCTCTGACAAAAGCCAATTGATGTATTTTCTCATGCAAACTACTGACAACACTTTGGTTTATTCTAGATAGCAAAAACCAACTGCTTGAGACTACCATAACCCGCTTATTTTCCTCTAAGCATTGGTGTTTTTTTGTATAATATTATACATATAATGCTATTTTCAGAACCGCTTTTTGTGATATGACGCTACTGCAACCACCTCAATTAGCCAGCAAAAAAGATACACGTACTGTGGGTCGGGGTTTCCAGCCCTTATTCTTGGTCATATTTACCCTATTGTTGACATCAGGTATTGGCGCTCGTCTGGTGTATTTGCAAATTGTAGAAGGAGCCAGTCATCGAAAGCGAGCAGAGGCAAACCGGATTCGGATGATTCCCAAACAACCGGAACGGGGCAACATATTTGATCGCAATGGCAAACTCCTAGCTACAACTCGCTATCCTCGTTCTGTATACTTGTGGCCAATGGCACACACTAAACCCTCCTGGTCAGTTGTCGGTCCACGCCTGTCCCAAATTCTTAACATTTCTGTGGGGGAGATGGAAAAGAAATTAGACGAGGCTGGTTCTAACTCTTCTCTTGTCAGGATTGCACGCGACCTCAACGAAGCGGAAATTACTGCATTAAAAGAGTACGAAAACGAACTCAAAGATGTCGAGATCCATACGGAAGCTGTACGCTACTACCTGCATGGTAAGGAGTTAGCTCATGTACTGGGTTATACTAGAGAACTGACCTCGCAACAACTCAACGACAAGAAACAAGAAGGTTATCGCTTGGGAGATGTGATTGGTCAGATGGGCGTGGAAAAAGCCTATGAACAACAGTTACGTGGTGAATGGGGTGGTCAGCAAGTAGAAGTGGACGGCAAAGGTCGTCCCATACGAGTGTTGGGAGAAAAACAGGCAAAAGCAGGTAGTGATATCCACCTGACTATAGATTTGAATCTGCAAAAGGCAGCTGAAAAAGCATTGAATGGACGTGACGGGGTGATTGTTGCACTAGACCCGAATAATGGTGCTGTCTTAGCAATGGTGTCTCATCCCACCTTTGACCCCAATATTTTCTCGAAAAGAAGACTGTCTAAAAAAGATTGGGAAAGTGTACAAGGTGAAAACCATCCCTTGCTGAATCGCGCTGTCAGCAGTGCCTTTCCACCCGCTAGTACGTTCAAAATTGTCACCACAACTGCAGGATTGGAATCAGGTAAATTTTCTCCTAGCACAATCCTGCCAACCTACGGTTCTCTCAACGTTGGCGGGGTCACTTTTGGTGAATGGAACCACGCAGGATTTGGTCCGTTGGGGTTTGCAGGAGCCTTAGCAATGAGTAGCGATACTTTCTTCTACCAAATTGGCAGGGGAGTGGGTGGTCCAACTTTAATTGAATGGACTCGCAAATACGGATTTGGTCAGAAAACCGGGATTGAGTTCGAGTCTGAAGAAACAAAAGGGAATGTTCCAGATGAAGCATGGAAGCAGAGAGTGTGGAAGATGCCTTGGACTGTAGGCGACTCCATCAATATGTCTATTGGTCAAGGCGCTTTGCAAAGCACTCCACTGCAAGTCGCTGTTATGTTCTCTGTGCCCGCAAACGGTGGCTACAAAGTGAAACCACACTTGCTCAAAGACCATGAAGACGCAAAAAGCTGGCGGGAATCCCTGGATATGAAGCCAACCACCGTCAAAGTTCTGCGCGAAGGACTGCGGAAGGTCGTCTCTGAGGGCACGGGTAAGGTTCTGAACATCAAAACCCTGCCTCCAATATCTGGCAAAAGTGGCACGGCTGAGGCATGGAAGCATCGTGTCAAAGCAAACCATGCATGGTTTGGGGCTTATGCTCCCACTGATAAGCCAGAAATTGTAGTTTTGGCATTTGCTGAACATTCCGGTGGTGGTGGCGGTAGTATCGCTGCCCCCATGGTGTTACAAGTGATGGAGGAATATTTTCAGAAGAAGTATCCGAAGAAGTATGAAAAACCAGGTACTGAAGGTTCACAACAAACAGGTGTAACCTCTGGAATGAGACGGCGGAATAGATAGCTTGCTAGTCATAGCGGTTTTCAGTTGGATACAAGACAATTCACTTTTTCTGAAGGGACAGGTATTTCGCCCGTTCTACACCGAGGGTGAACTTCATCTATCTGGTGAATGGGTGAAATACTATGCCTAATGACTATAGTATTGTTCCCAAGATTGATGCACAATGAATGGTGATTTAAACATTCTAGAAACACTAGAAATAAAATTTTCAATCCTTTGGAGTAACATAAAATAATGAGACGCCTAAGTCGCAAAACATTGACACATCAAAACACAATCATTGCAGCCAAGAACTTCTTGCAAGAGATGGACAATGGAGCAACGCTAGAAGAATTGAAGTTCATTTCCAGTGCAGCAGACGACATTGCGCTCTTTTGGCATCTCATAGGAAATCCTGAGGAAATTCCTTTACAGGAATTGCAAGGGTAGTATGGACTAGTTCTCACTGGTACAATAAAGGCTGGGATCTTTGAAATACTTATCTTTTCTCTTAGAAGAACTTATCAAGATTTTCTAGTAACAATTCCACGGCTTGAACCCGTGGGATTGTTAACTTGATTATTGCGAAACCTGAGCAGGTTTGAAGTTTTTAGCCCTATAAAAAGTTTCTAAGCTATTGCGATCGCCCACAAAACGCCAGTGCCAAGGCTCATAACTCACACCTTGAATATTGTTTTGCCCAAAGGACATCTCAAAGCCAAAACGTGCTGCGTTGGCTTGCAGCCATTGAAAAGCTTTCGTTTTTTCAAAGTTGATAGTTAGATTAGTTGCTGGTGCTGCCCCGTCTCCAATATCCAAAGCATAACCTGTATGATGTTCACTATGACCAGGGGGAGCACTGACAGCGGCCCGTTGCGCTGGAGTTTGATTCCGCTGGGCACCAACCTTAAAAAATAACTGTTCTTGGTCTTTTACGGAACGAAAACCGGAAATGGGAACCAAAATGACACCTGCACTCCGTGCAGCCGTTGTCATTTCCAGAAACTTTTGCGCAGCAGGTGTTCGCATTTTGATACGCCTATCCTTAGAAATCGGTTGTAGTTCCGACTCAGGCGCTTCTGAGTAGGGAAAATGTCCCAAAACTCTATCCTCATTTGAGGTGGCTGAATTTCCGGGTTGTGATGGAATTGTCGGAGTTGAACTAGCAGGGGAAGATTGAGAATCTTTTGTTTTTTTGGGTGTCAAAACGAAAAACAAAAAGCCACTCGCAACAGCTATCAATACAACCCCCACCACTCCCCCAATGATCAAACCCAATGGGCGAATGCTGACCTTCTTTGGTGCTGCATCAGGAGTATCACGCAAAGCTTCCGGAATATCTCCACCGGAAGTAGATGGCGTGTCTTGCGGTTTTTCAGAAAACCCAGCATTATCCAAAAGTCAACTCCTGCGTTTGTTCAAGATCCATAACAAATTGTAAACTGGAGAAAAAGAAACGCAATAAATAAGATCTTACATTTATACTTCTAGGTTTAATCTTGACAAACCTCCTAGAACTCTACGTTAAGTTAGTATTCTTAGTCCTAGTAGGTTACACTTTGGGGCGCAAACTACCTGCCATCGTTCCTATCCGTTTAGGACAATTCCTCTTCTGGGTAGGAGTACCGTTAGGTATTGTAATTTTCTTACGCAAAGCTGACTTATCAGGACAAATTTGGATTGCACCAGCGATCGCCCACTTAGCCATTTTCTTAGGGGCACTTTTAGCGTGGGTAGGAATAAAAGGGCAAGCTCATCTCACAAACACTGTTCCCCAAAGATCGACTCAAGGGAGTTTTATCCTAGCGGCAATGGTGGGCAATACAGGTTATATTGGTTATCCTGTAATCCTGTCAATAGCTGGTACACAATACTTTGCTTGGGCACTGTTTTATGATTTACTTGGGACAACATTGGGAGCTTATGGACTAGGTGTTGCCCTAGCAGCTCGTTTTGGCAGTGATGTTCAGAGTCATTTTCGGGTTTTTAAAGCAATTATCATCAATCCTGCTCTATGGAGTTTCGGGTTTGGCTTACTATTTCGGGAGGTAAAAATCCCTGCTCCTATTGAATTTTGTCTGGAGCTATTTGCTTGGAGTACAGTAGCACTAGCTCTGGTGTTAATTGGGATGCGACTTAGCCAACTCACTTCTTGGCAAAGCGTACCAAGAGCAAGCGCTAGCCTAGGTATCAAAATGCTGCTAGTACCCTTAATTCTAGGCAGTACTTTACCACTTTTTGGTTTAACTGGGACAACAGCACGGACAATTGTACTTCAAATGGCTATGCCTCCAGCTTTTGCCACACTGGTTCTTGCCGAAACTTTCAATCTTGATCGCGACCTTGCAGTCACTGCATTAGCTATGGGATCGGTTATGTTGCTGGCGACTCTTCCAATTTTGTTGTGGCTGTTTTGATTTGTTGTGACTACGAGGGAAGTGAAGCAGGTAGAGGTGTTTAAGATTGCTTCACTTCACCTTGCTAACATAACTGACTGACTTTTTCCACGAGATCCGCTGGACTCATCAATTCGTAAGCTTCAAATGGCTGGTGTATCCAAGGGTTATCAGGCAAGTAATCAACATAGTAATGAGGTACTATCACGGAACAGGCTTTGTACCAGATAACAGCAGTACGAATTTCCTCAATAGGAGAATCACTGTATTTTTTCAACCAAGGGATTGTTTGCTTGAGTGTAACCCCAGAGTCCACTAAGTCATCGACCAAAAGAATACGTGAACCTAAATTTTCAGTTGTCATTGTCAAGTTACGAGAAAATATTAAATTTCCTCTTTGTTGCTTACCAGAACTACTGTATGATGACGTTGCCAAAATCGCTAAAGGCTGCTTATAAATACGTGAGAGGATATCTCCTACTCGCAGTCCGCCTCTAGCAAGGCAAACAATCTGGTTGAATTCCCACCCAGAGTGATAAATTTGAGCAGCCAATTGTTCAATTTTTTGGTGATAATCTGACCAGGAAACGTAAAGGTCTAGCATAGGGAATTTAGTCTATTACTAATAATCGATAGCAAATTCCTTAATTTTAATATGAGCGCAAAATATTATGGGCGATTCTGTTTCTGATGGCTATTCCCAACAAACTCCGGAAAGTGAAAAACTGGATTTAAGCACCAAACTTGCTTTCGGTGCAGGGGACTTGGGTACGGCGATCACTGCTATGATTGGGATTTCTTATTTGTCTCCGTTTCTCACAGATGTAGCTGGTCTAAATCCCCAATTAGCAGGGCAAACCCAGCTTATCGGTAAAGTGTGGGATGCGGTCAACGACCCGATGGTGGGTGTGTTGAGCGATCGCACTCAAAGCCAGCAAGGAAGGCGCTATCCCTGGATGATCTGGGGAGCAATTCCCTTTGGAGTCTTCTTTTTTTTGCAGTGGATTGTACCTCACTTTAGTAATAACGAAAATGCAAATCAGTCGGGTTTGTTTTGGTATTACACTGCTATTTCGATTTTGTTTAATGCCTTTTATACAGTCGTTAATTTACCATACACTGCGCTCACAGCCGAACTGACGCAAGACTACGACGAACGCACCAGTCTTAACAGTTTTCGCTTTACCTTTTCTATTGGTGGTAGCATTCTTGCTCTAGTTATTGGTTTAGTCATCTCCCTATTGGTTCCTGGTAACCGCAGTCAACAGTATTTATTACTAGGAGCTATCTGTGCCATTATCTCTGTTTTACCCGTATATTGGTGTGTTTGGGGAACCAAAAAACGCGCCCAAGCTGTAGCAAAGTTACACCCCCAAACCGAGCAAACTGTCTCTATTCCTTTATTGCAGCAACTTAAAATCGCTTTTACCAATCGCCCTTTCTTATTTGTGGTGGGCATTTATCTGTGTTCTTGGTTAGCTGTCCAGCTAACAGCTGGCATTATTCCCTACTATGTCACCAGCCAGATGCGCCTTCCACAATGGCATATTAGTTTAGTGCTTTTGGCGGTGCAAGGAACTGCTATGGCTATGCTGTTTGTTTGGACTGCCATCAGTAGGCGTTATGGCAAACAAGCCGTGTACTATATGGGAATGAGTTTGTGGATTATCGCTCAGGCTGGACTCTTTTTCGTACAGCCCGGTCAAGTTGGTTTGATGTACTTTTTAGCAGTCCTCGCAGGTTTTGGAGTATCCACGGCTTATCTTGTTCCCTGGTCGATGCTACCTGATGTGATTGAACTGGATGAATTAAAAACAGGACAGCGACGGGAAGGCATATTTTATAGTTTCATAGTATTTGTGCAAAAAATCTGTTTGGGGATCGCAGTTAATGTGGTTTTACAAAGATTAGGTACAGCTGGTTATATTAAACCTACAACAGACATCCCGATACCGAGCCAACCAGATTCCGTATTAGAAGTTATTCGCGTCTCTATCGGTCCAATACCAGCGATCGCTTTGATTTGTGGCTTAGTTTTAACATATTTTTACCCAATTACCCGCGAGATGCATGCACAGATTGTGCTGCAACTCCAGGAACGGCAGAACAAGTAGAGTGAGTCACTCTCTTCTCAAACATTCAAAATTATCAATTCAAAATTCAAAATTATTCCACGGATGAATCCGAGGGCTTGAATAATTAGCTTGTGCAGTTTGTCCTGTCCATGAATAAATTCAGAGAGAACTCCTGAAGGCGGGAAACCCGCCTTCAGGACTGGACTCACTATACATCTCGAAATAAATCTTTCCCTCCTTTTTATGGATAAATCCAAGGGCTTGCAACCTTGTGGCAGGCAAAGCCTTAATTCTTCCCCCCCTGCTTCTCCTCTTCCCCTGCCTTTCTTCGGTCAGGTATACGCTATAGTGCACTTGTATGCAGCGTACTACACTTTTGTACAGCAGTTTTCTACAGTGTTTTTGAGCATGGGGGAAGGCAAATGAAGTATGCCTTCCCCCATGCTCAATGCCCTATTGCCCTTTATATCCCTAGAAACCTATTACAGTTTTAGTCCAGGCGGAAGAAGCACTTTATCAATCACATGAATCACACCATTACTGGCTTTGACATCTGCTTTGGTGACTTTTGCCTGATCTACCGTTACAGTACCTTGATTCACCTTAACTTTAACTGGGCTACCTTCAACTGTCTTGACCTGACCAGATTTGATGGCTTTAGAAGTCACTGCGCCAGGTACGACATGGTAAGTCAAAATCTTTTGCAAGGTTGCCTTATTTTCTGGCTTGAGCAATTTTTCCAAAGTTCCCTTTGGTAGAGCTGCGAATGCAGCATCCGTGGGTGCGAATACAGTAAATGGTCCCTTAGCGGACAGGGTATCCACAAGATCTGCTGCCTTCAACGCTGCTACCAGGGTCTTGAAAGAAGGATTGGCACTAGCAACATCGACAATTGTACCTGCAGTTGTTGGTTGAGTCGTCGATGTGGTGGGCTTGGGCGATGAAGTTGAATGAGATTGAGCGAAAGTTGGAGCGCTAATCACAAAACTAGCTGCAGCAATGGTAATAGCAACTGTTTTACTAAATAAGCTTTGAGACTGTTGGATACTCATGAGTGTCAACTTTCTGTAATCTAAAAAGTCATGATGTAAAGACATGACTAATCTTGTTACGATTTGTTTCCTATTATTTTAACAAAATTTAGGAATTCTCAGCTTTCCACCTCTTCCTGCT
This sequence comes from Nostocales cyanobacterium HT-58-2, assembly GCA_002163975.1. GTDB lineage: Bacteria > Cyanobacteriota > Cyanobacteriia > Cyanobacteriales > Nostocaceae > HT-58-2. The sequence goes on from CP019636.1 coordinate 4,179,195, forward strand.
TCCATACCTCTTTGTTGATGGCATCCTTGAAGTTGTTGTATCTCTGAATCAACTTAGTACGGATTTACCTACCGTTAGAATTTCGCTAATTGTCTAAGATTTTGTAATGATACTTAATATAAACACAAATAGCAAAAGCTCTTTAAGTTGAATGGTACTCACAAGCTTACAGGAAATTTCCACTCAGTTAGAAAGTTCAAATTTGCGCGATCGCATGGTAGCCCTTGCTTCCTTGAAGGATGTTCCCGCAGAGGACGCAGTCCCTTTGATTAAAAAAGTCTTGGATGATGAGTCTCTTCAACTTAGATCAATGGCAATCTTTGCATTGGGAATCAAGCAAACAGAAGAATCTTACCCAATTTTGATACGCATTCTAGAAACTGACCCTGATTATGGCATACGTGCTGATGCCGCAGGTGCTTTAGGATACTTAGAAGATTCCCGAGGTGTTGAACCGCTGATGCGAGCATTTTATGAGGATACTGATTGGCTAGTACGCTTTAGTGCGGCAGTTGCTCTTGGTAATCTTAAAGACTTACGTGCCCGTGAAATCCTCATCAAGGCTTTAGATAGTGAAGAAGTTATCCTACAACAAGCTGCGATCGCTGCATTAGGAGAAATCAAAGATATCGAGTCTGTGGATCTGATTTTACGCTTTGCCGAATCTGACGATTGGTTAGTACGTCAACGCCTTGCAGAAGCCCTAGGTCATCTTCCCAGTCCTAAAAGTGTTTCAGCTTTGAAATACCTGGAAAAAGATAACCATCAACACGTTGCTGAGGCAGCAAGGATTTCCCTGAAACGCTTGGAGGAAGCAGGTTATCAAGCTTGAAGACTTTGTGTATAGAGGGAAATCGGGAGAGTAGAGGAGTAGGGGAAGAAGAGGGGGAGCCCGCTGCGCTTGGGAGCGGGGGAGAGGAATTAACGTCCATTAACTCTTTTCTCCCTTGCTCCTTGCCCCTCTTCTCCCTGCGACCTCGCTCCTGCTACCTTGGAATAAGTGAGATAAAAAGGATTTTGAAGCAAGGTAATTTCATTGATGAATATAGAAGAGTTTTTTCAGTTGAGCGCTGGCAAGTGGTTTTCCCATCGTACCAGTCACCATTTGGCTTTTAAACAATCAGAAGACGGCAAATCAGACATCACCATTGAGACACTGGCGGCTGATCATCCAGAGGTCATTAAACTATGTCAACAGTACGATGTTGACCCTAGCCGTGCCTTCTGTGGTGCCAGAGTGACCTGGAATGGCACAATGGAATGGGATGAAGAAAAACACACTGGTTCTACAGTGTTGGTTGTTGTTCCAGATGAAGATAATCCCAATGAAGGCAAGTTACTGAGGGAAATGGGTTACGCGGAGAAAGCCCCAGTCGCCGGAACCTACAAAATGGGCAGTGATGATGCATTGACTCTAATAACAGAGTATGAAACCATGTGGTCCGAGGAGCGCTTGTGGTTTGCCAGTCCCAACTTGCGGATGCGCGTAAGTGTGCTCAAACGTTTTGGTGGTTTTAGCATGGCTTCATTTACTTCTGAGATTCGCATGGGTGGATCTCAGCCTACAGCGAAAGCCTCTGAGGCTATGAACTCAGCATCAAGTTAGTCTTGCTTACGCAACAGCACCTCACGGTACTCAAAGTTTTGATTGAACTAGCCCCTGCTAACAGGGGCTATAATATTGGTGAACTCTTAATAGAATTTTTAATATTCTTGAAAAATTAAAGAATGTATCAGTTCACAGGAAAAACACTGGCACTGATATGAATTCTTGCGAAATTAATCGTATTTTTACGGTACAATCTGCTTGAAATCACACTTAAGATAGTGAAGATATCATAAAGAGTTTTCATTCCTGAAATAGTAAAAGTAAAGTTTAGTAAAAGTAAAGTTTACGCAGAAGTGCCTACCAAGAATTAGTCAGGGTCGTTTTAATCTGCCACACACCAATTAGGAGAGCAACTCACACAAAAGGAAAGAAAACCGCTCAAAGTTCTCCATTCGATATTGGTGCACATACTTTCTATTTTCAGTAAACCAAGTCAACTTTGACGTTCTACTCACATGGGAGATTGGTTTGTGCTTGTACTGCTGGAAAAATTTATCATTGCGCAATTGGATCAACCAATGTGCTAGCGATCGCGCTATTGAACTGTTTGAAATGTGGCTTAAAACGCAGAATAAACAATTAACTTCTCTTGTGACCTCATTCGCTCATATCCCCTTCTTAATCCAAATGGAGAGATGGGGAACGCGCAGTTTCCAAGGAGTGCAAATTAAAGGTAGTGGGGTGAAAGTCAAAAGTCTTAGACTTTTGAACGCCAGTCGCCTGCGGTTAAAAGTAGCGTCTCCCCCCCTGAGAGGGAAAGCTGTCATTCGCGCTGGCTCCTTTTGATTCATGGCTAGAGACTAGTAACTCATCCAACAATCGCATGACTTATACTGCTTCCATACAAGAATTCATCTCTGAATTATTTCCCTTCAATCAACTGCCGTCACTAGAACTGGCAAAATTAATCTCGAAGTTTGAGATGTTGCGCTACCGCATGGGTCAGAGCGTTTTGGTACGGGAACAAATGCCTGCTCAAATATCAATCATCTATGAAGGACAGGCTCGCTTGCTGAGTTACGACCCTAATACTCAGATGCCTGAAACACTGCAATTAGTGAAAAAAGGAGAAATCCTCGGTTGGATTAGTTTGCTAAGGGGTAGTCCTTGCGAAACAGTCATAGCCTCTACAGAAACTGTTTGTCTTACGCTCCCTGCTACAGAGTTTTTAGCGCTACTGAGAAATTCTCCTGCTGTTGGAATTTGCTTTGAGAATCGCTGTAGTGCTATTGAAGTTTTTGAGCTACTGAGTACTGAATTAGGAAAGCGAGCGGATAGTGACGCTGTGCTGGCTTCATATGGTGCGACAGATATTAAAGAATTGACTCTGAAAGTTTTAGATGAAGCAGTTGTTTGTACGTTTCTAGAGGAAAGAATCCCTTTGGAACAGCTAGACCCTGAATTGGTCTGGTTTGTCAGCGGTGGAATCCTCAAAGATTTCCCTGTAGGAAGTCGTTTACAACTAGATGATGTCGTAACTTATCTGGAAGTACAAAGTTTTGGTTATGTTCGCTTGGTCGGTTTGCCGCGAACAACCCTCTCTGCGTCTGCATCTGCTGTCAGAGATCCCTTCAGAATAAACCCCTTACTAGAACAAATACCCTATGCACCTGACCATCCTCTTCAGCTAGAAAAACCCTCAGATAAGAAATCACGGCCAAAATATCCTCATGTTCGTGGCAGAGGTCCTATAAACGCCACTTTGGCTTGCTTTCAAATGCTGAGTCAGCATTTAAATATGCCCTTTCGCCGGGATGTGATTCTTCAAATCCTAAACAATCAAGTTGAACGCACTCAAACCCTTTCACTACAGCTGTGCGGTGCTATTGCTGAACTCGTTGGGTTGAATACTCAACTTGTGGATGTGTCAGCCAAAGCAATTACAAAACTGCAAGCTCCGGCAATGATTCGCTGGCAAGATACTTTTGCGATCCTTTTTGAAATCAGTGAAAAAAAGCTAGTGCTGGGTGTACCAGAAGTTGGCATTGTCCACCAAGAGCCTGACTATTTTGTTGAGAATTGGGGCGAAGAAGGTCAGGTATTGCTCCTCAAGCTTGCCAAATATACCCCAAGACAACGGTTTAGTTTACGTTGGTTTCTCCCTTCGCTCCTGCAATACCGCAAAGTTCTTTTGGAAGTTCTCATTGCTTCTTTTTTTGTCCAAGTCTTTAGTCTGGCTAATCCCCTAGTTATCCAGGTCATTATTGATAAAGTGATTATTCAAAACGGCTTTGAAACCCTGAATGTGTTGGGCGTTTTGCTATTAATCATGGCTGTTTTTGAAGGGCTTTTAACGAGTGTCCGCACCTATCTATTTGTCGATACAACTAACCGAATTGACCTGGCTTTAGGCTCAGAAATTATTGATCGTCTGTTCCGTCTGCCCTTGCGTTATTTTGAACGCCGTCCTGTAGGAGAGCTAGCAACTCGCGCTAATGAACTGGAAAATATTCGCTCTTTTATGACAGGAACGGCTTTAACAGTGGTGCTGGATGCAGTTTTTTCTGCAATCTACATCGTAGTGATGCTGGTCTACAGTTGGATGCTGACTCTTGTCGCTTTGCTGACTGTACCTGTGTTTGCTTTTGTGACAATGATTTTTTCCTCAATCATGCGCCGCCAACTGCGTTTCAAAGCTGAGCGTTACTCTGAAACACAATCTTATTTGGTGGAGGCGTTGTCAGGTATTCAAACCGTGAAGGCGCAAAACATTGAGTTGCGATCGCGCTGGCAGTGGCAACAACACTACAGCAAGTATGTGACTGCTGGTTTTCAAACTGTTGTGACTTCCACCGCTGCTAGTGTCACTAGTAATTTTCTTAACCAAGTTTCTTCTTTGTCTGTGTTATGGGTAGGAGCTTACTTAGTCCTGCAAGGACAACTCAGCTTAGGACAACTTATTGCCTTCCGCATTATTGCTGGGTACGTCACTGCTCCTCTGTTGCGATTAACCCAATTGTGGCAAAACTTTCAAGAGACAGCTCTTTCTTTAGAACGCCTCGCTGACATATTGGATACTCCATCAGAAATTGACGAAGACCGGGATAATATTACGCTACCTCCCGTTAAAGGTGCTGTTAAGTATGAAAACGTCTCGTTTCGCTTCACACCTAGTGGTCCGCTTCAGTTGAATAATATTAACTTGGATTTTCCACCAGGAAAATTTGTTGGCATTGTGGGACAAAGTGGTTCTGGTAAAAGCACATTAACAAAGCTTTTACCGCGACTATATGACTTGGAGTCAGGCAGAATTCTCGTCGATGGCTACGATATCTCCAAGATAGAACTCTATTCCCTGCGCCGTCAGATTGGCATGGTGCTTCAAGACTCACTTTTGTTTGACGGTACCATCCGGGAAAATATTGCGCTGACAAATCCTGATGCGACAGCCGATGAAATTATTGAAGCAGCTGAAATTGCCGCTGCCCACGAATTTATCATGTCTCTGCCCAACGGTTACAACACCAGAGTCGGGGAGAGGGGTTCAGCTTTATCTGGAGGACAACGGCAGCGTATTGCCATTGCTCGTACAGTTTTGCAAAATCCCCGCTTACTGATTCTTGATGAAGCAACGAGTGCTCTAGATTATCAATCTGAACGACAAGTCTGCCAGAATTTAGCACAAGCTTTTCGAGATAGAACAGTATTTTTTATTACTCACCGTTTAAGTACAGTGAAAAATGCTGATATCATTTTGCTATTAGATCGAGGAATCGTTGTAGAACAAGGAACTCACGATGAACTCATGGTGCAACAAGGACGTTACTACTGCCTTTTTCAACAACAAGAAGCTCAACTCTAATTGAAACTGGGGAGTGGAGAAAAGTGTAATTTTTGACTCTCGACCCTCGCTGAGCGTCAGAGGCGCACGCTGCGCGTTAGCGTAGCCTGTGCTTTGCGCTTACGCTCAAATTCAAAATTCAAAATGCAAAATTCAAAAAATTTGAATTCATAATGCGTGAATTTTGAATTAAGCGAAGGGGTGACTCTTGAACGCCAGTCGCCTACGGAGGGAAACCCTCCTGCAGCGCTGGCTCCCCTTGACCCTTGACCTTTGACTCTTGGCTATGCGTGAACTGAACGGAATCAAATTAGATCAAGAACTTGTACTTCCTCAAAAAGTACTAGACAGTGAAATCAAAGTACCTGTAAAGCCTGCTGCTGAAACTAACAAAGTCACACCATCTGTTGTCCTAAAACAGTCACCTTTATGGTCACGAGCGATTCTTTGGGGACTGATAGGAATGACGACTTTGGTGGTGCTTTGGGCAAATTTAGCCAAAATTGAAGAAGCTATTCCAGCCCAAGGAAAACTAGAACCGCAAGGTTCTGTTAAGGAAGTCCAAACACCCGTAAACGGTGTTGTTAAAGCTGTTTATGTTAAGGATGGGCAAAAGGTACGGCGTGGCGATATCTTGTTGAGATTAGATCCAACAACAGCGCGATCGCAACTGATTTCTTTAAAGAAAATTCGCAATACATTGAGGCAGGAGATTCAATTCTACCGCACTCAATTGATGATGAAAAATGCTTTATCAAGCAGACAGATCTCGGTTTCAGAACCTAATCTACCTCAAGAATTAGCTTCTCTTACCAAGAGCCGAATGTCTCTGCTTGCAGAAAATCGATTGTATCGTGCTCAGTTGTATGGTTCTCAAAACATTCAGTTAGCACCAGAGGAAGAAGCGCGCTTAGAATTTAGCAAAGCAGAATTAAATTCTCGACTTACAGATGCTGAATTGGAAACAAAAAAATTAGAAAAACAACTCAGTCAGAATCAAATTCAGATATCCTCTGCTCAAGAAGTCAAGGGTGTTAGCCAGAGGATTCTCAGAGATATCGAGAAACTTGCCCAACAAGGAGGAATTTCTCGCCTGCAATACCTTCAGCAACAACAGGAAGTGAAACAGCGCCAAGCTGAGGTGGATCAGTTGACTCAAGAGCAAGAGCGTTTACGATTTGCGATCGCCCAATCAAGAGAAAAGCTCCGGAATACAATGCTTGTGGCAAAAAAAGATTTACTCACGAAAATTGCTGAGAATGACAAACAAGTTGCTGTCCTCGATAGCGAATTAAATAAGGCAATTATAGAAGATGAAAAACGGATTGCTGAAATTGATAGTCAAATAAGCCAAGCTCAGGTCACTTTACAATATCAAGAACTGCGAGCTCCTGCTGATGGCATTGTTTTCGATTTACAAGCTAAGTCTCCAGGATTTGTTGCAAATTCCAGTCAACCAGTTCTTAAAATTGTCCCAGATGAAGCTCTGACTGCTAAAGTTTTTATCACTAATAAAGACATTGGTTTTGTGAAAAAGGGGATGAAAGTCGATGTTAGAGTTGACTCTTTTCCCTTTAGTGAATTTGGCGATGTTAAAGGTGAGTTAGTTTGGATTGGCTCTGATGCTCTCCCACCTGAGCAAATCCGTCCTTACGACAGTTTCCCTGCTAAAATTCGGCTTGATCGGCAAACTCTCGTGGTTAACAATCAGGACTTACCGCTACAATCAGGGATGTCAGTGACTGTAAATATTAAGGTGCGCAATCGCACTGTCATGAGCATTTTTAGTGATTTGTTTACAAAACAGATTGATAGCTTGAAGACGACAAGATGAACAAAGTTATACTTTGTTAAAGATGGGAAAACAGGGGCATCTTACCGCACGATAGAATGCAAATCTAGCAACCAAATCTCACAACAATTCAAATCAAATCTACAACAATCGAGCAAGTGATTGGGGTAGTGGTAGCACAATCAAGATTAACAAAGCCATTGCGAGTAAACCGCATATATCACGTTTATTATCAAGTTCAGTGACATCATTTAGAGCTGGCTCATCAATCAATGGTAGGAATAATAAAATAATTGCCCAAGGAAAAAATTCTGGCTGTACTAAAGAAAGTAATAGCAGTAACAAGCGAGAAATTTGACCAATGATGGCTGCTGTTCTTTGCCCAAACATCGCATGGACAATATGACCTCCATCGAGCTGTCCTACCGGCATTAAATTCAGTGCTGTGACAATCAGTCCTAAAAACCCAGCGACTGCGACTGGATGCATATCAATAGCTGATTTTGGCGTTAGCTGACTTCCCAGTGCTAGCTTTGAAAGCAGCGCTAACAAGATTGAATAGTTAGGATTGAGTGCGTCCGGATTCAAAAGCCCTGTTTTTTCAGTTTGGGAAACAATCTCAGAATGAGCTAAACCCCATAACAGAAGTGGCAAAGTCGTTATAAACCCAGCAATTGGTCCGGCGATACTGACATCAAATAAAGCTTTGCGGTTGGGAATGGGGCTACGCATTTGAATAAATGCACCAAAGGTTCCCAAAAGGAAAGGCATCGGGATAAAGTAAGGGAGTGTTGAGCGAATTTTGTAGCGCCGCGCTGTGAGGTAGTGACCTAGTTCATGGATTCCCAAAATCGTAATGAGTGCTAAAGCATAGGGCAATCCCTTGAGAAGTTCAACTGGGTCAGATTGCAGTGTCATAGGATTGATACCAGCAATTCTTACTCCTACCAAGGTCGTCGTTACCAGCGTCACTGCTAACAGCATCAGCGCTAATCCTGGTCGCGTTATTTTTTCCTGTTCGCGTGCATTGACCTTTACCAGTTGAGTATTGGGAACAAGCACAAAAAAGGGTTTGCCATTGAAACCTTCTTGAAAGATAACCAAGAAGCGATCGCCAAATTGCGCTTCGATATTTGCCTTAATCCGTTGGTAGGCATTTGTTGGTGTTGTTCTTAACTGACCTCGACAAATGACTGCTTGGGGTCGATACTCAATGTTTTGAATGTAGTATACAGACCAGGGAAAACAATTTCTTAGCTGGGTTTCTTCTGTTTGCTCAATGGGACGCACTGGTACTGGTTCTGGGTTAGTATGTATATCCGATGCTGATTCTGAAGACTTTTGGAGTTCACTCTGTGTTTCCTTAAGCGAGCGACGCCCCCATTGAAACAATAGCCAGTATAACAGAGGACAGATGATTAACGGCACGAGCACCAGTAATCGGGGTAGAGGTTGTTTTCCTCCGTATATCGCCGTCCAAGCTGTCCATAGTAGTGCTGGTGTCATTAATACCAGCCACAACAGCCAAACAGGTGTTCTGGTGATATGAGCAACACTGCGCTGCACCATAAAATAAGTCAATAGTCCCAGTAGAAGAAGAAACCAAAAAGTCATGTTATCTTTAGTTGTTCTGATACATTAATTCTTGCTTGTCATCAAGAACTCGAGTAGAGCCTTCCACAACGATCTGCCCCCAAAACTTGATAACAGTCCTGGTAAACTTTCTAGTTTCCACTTCAAAAGTCCAACACTGTAATCCGATTTTTTTCAACTCCTCATAAGAACGCAGTTTTTCTCATGTGTCCCTTACCTCAAGAGTCAAGTCATACAGCCAAGCTACCACGGGCAGTCTTTTCTGACGAAGCTCCAAGTGGAGGAAACCTCCAACCAAACTTGGCCCTCAATACAATTTTTGCATTTCCACCAAATAGGGACACATTGGGGGGGACTGCTTATTTTATTGTAGGAAACGAAGGCAATATCCTGATAGATTGTCCCGCGTGGGATCAAATAAATCAGGATTTTCTGCGATCGCATGGAGGTGTGCGCTATCTATTTCTCACTCATCGGGGCGCTATTGGGAAAACAGCAGAATTTCAGCAAACCTTCAGTTGTGAGGTTCTGATTCAAGAGCAAGAAGCTTATTTGTTACCCGGACTAGCCGTTACTACCTTTGGTATAGAGTTTACCTTAAATTCAACAGCACAATTGATTTGGACACCTGGTCATTCTCCTGGTTCATCTTGCCTTTATTACCATGACCAAGGAGGTGTGCTATTTTCTGGACGTCATCTCATTCCCAACCAGCAAGGTGAACCTGTCCCCCTACGAACAGCCAAAACCTTTCACTGGTTCCGACAAATCAGTAGTGTTAAGTTAATATTAGAACGCTTCACACCACAAACACTCCAGTACATCTGTCCTGGTGCCAACATAGGTTTTCTCCGGGGAAAGCGTGTTATGGATCATGCTTATGAGCGCCTTGCTGCTCTGGATCTCACATCATTACGACAAGCACAAGCCCTTTTTTAAGGATGAGGAGGATAAGGAGATGAGGGGAATATGACTTCCTCATTCATCTTCCTTAATGCACACTAAGCTGATCCTGCGACGACAGAATTTTTCGTCAAAAGCTGTATAGCCGCTTGATATTGAGCGTCTGCTTCTGTCCCAATCTGTTCGCGAGTCATTGGTTCAGAGGAGATGACTTTGTCTGGCTTTATACCTTGTTTGTTGATATCCCGGTGATTGGGAGTTTCATATTTAGCAATGGTGACAGCTAAGCCGGAACCATCGGATAACTCAAATAAAGACTGAATTAAGCCCTTGCCAAAGGTAGTTTCTCCTAGCAAAACAGCACGACCATTATCCTGCAAAGCACCAGCCAGAATCTCGCTTGCACTGGCAGTTCCTTGATTGACTAAAACAACCAAGGGGTCATGAGTCATCGCTGGACCAAATGCTTCAAAAGTCCCCTGAATACCTTGCCGATTCACAGTGTAGACAATTGTGCCAGACTCTAACCACAAGCGGGCAATCTCAATTCCTGCCTGTAAGAGTCCGCCTGGGTTATTTCGCAAATCCAGAATGTAGGCATCAGCCCCTTTTTTTTCTAGACTGGAGATAGCGTGTGCCAACTCCAATGGAGCGTTAGCATTAAATTGAGTGAGGCGAAGATAACCAATAGGTGTTCCTTGAGGGGAAGAGCGTAATTCTGCCACAACTGGGTTGAGCGAAATGCGATCGCGCACCAGTTGAACTTGCCATTCTCGCTCTCCGTCTCGTTGAAGAAACAGGGTGACAGCACTCCCAATAGGTCCCCGCATCCTAGTTGCTGCTTCATCAAGGGTCAGCTTTTCTGTGGAGATACCCTCAATTCTCAAGATGCGATCGCGCGGTCTGATTCCAGCTTTTTCTGCTGGTGAACCTGCGATGGGAGCCACAACTTCCAATAGACCCGTCTCAGAATTGAGGGCGATTTGCAATCCAACTCCCGTCAGTTCCCCAGAAGTATTGACTTGCAGACTACGATACTGTTCTGGATTTAAAAAACGGGTAAAAGGGTCGTCAAGACTCTTGAGCATTTTTTGAATGGCGGAATAAGCCGATTCGTGGTCTTTGAATGGCTTTTCCAAAGCTTTTTGCCTCACTGAAGCCCAATTTTGGTGATTAAATGTTTCATCTAGATAAGTTCGATTAACAATTCTCCACACTTCTGCGACCAGCTTTTGTTCGTCTGTCAAAGCCAACGCAGGTTGGCAAAAGCTGCAAAAGCCCACCCAGAAGGCTAATAGCAGCGATAATCCTGCCCGAAAAAGTTGTTTGTGCATGAACCCCATTTTCACTTCCACTTTCAACCCAAATTGCTAGAGTTTGCCCAGCTAGCTAGCTTTTTGATGAAATCTATCTCTCGACTATGTTACTTTTTTTATAGAAGTGGTGCATTGCTCTCATTAAGTTGTTCAGTCAATCCAAAGAGCGCACATTCCACTTCCAAAGAGATAAAATCTACTTTGTGTCCACCACCACGTGTGTTTGGATGTGAAGAAAACGCAATATATACCCTCTTTTCAGAGTGTGAAGTTTTATTTAAACTATTAACACTCTGACAGATGAAAAGTAAACGAGCAAATGCTTCTTTGCTAAAATCCCAAAGCTCATAATTTGGGAAGTTTTTCAACCGCGAATCGATTTCTAGGAACTTGAGATTGTATGGCTAACGTCTACGACTGGTTTGAGGAGCGCTTGGAGATTCAAGCGCTTGCTGACGACGTCACCAGCAAGTACGTCCCTCCTCACGTCAATATCTTCTACTGCTTGGGCGGAATTACTCTGACGTGCTTTCTTATCCAGTTCGCGACTGGATTTGCCATGACATTCTACTACAGGCCAACCGTCACAGAAGCGTATGCTTCTGTGCAGCACATCATGAATGATGTGAACTTCGGTTGGCTTATTCGCTCCATCCACCGCTGGTCTGCCAGCATGATGGTGTTGATGATGATTTTGCACGTTTTCCGGGTTTACCTGACTGGTGGTTTTAAAAAGCCCCGGGAATTGACTTGGGTCAGTGGTGTCATCCTGGCTGTGATTACCGTTTCCTTTGGTGTGACTGGCTATTCACTGCCTTGGGACCAAGTGGGCTACTGGGCTGTGAAAATCGTAAGTGGTGTACCAGAAGCCATTCCCGTGGTCGGTACCCTAATCGCTGACTTACTGCGTGGCGGTGCAAGCGTTGGTCAAGCTACGCTAACTCGTTACTACAGCGCGCACACCTTTGTGCTGCCTTGGCTAATTGCTGTCTTCATGCTGCTGCACTTCTTGATGATTCGTAAGCAAGGGATTTCTGGTCCGTTGTAATCGTAAGTCATGAGCGTCGGGCATGAGCTGTTAGTTTCAAGATTGGGTCGTTTGTTTGAGACTTATGAACAATCAAATAGATACATAAGAAACAAAAAGCAAGCACTCGCATCTTAAGCTAAAAGCCAATGCCCGCTAGCTGATGGCTTTAACTAAAGCTTTAAATCAATATAAGCAGGAGAGCACATTTAAAAATGGCTACACTGAAAAAACCTGATCTGAGCGATCCAAAGTTAAGAGCCAAACTGGCGAAAGGCATGGGTCACAACTACTATGGCGAACCAGCTTGGCCTAATGACCTGCTGTACGTCTTCCCAGTTGTGATTATGGGGTCATTCGCTTGTATAGTGGCTCTATCTGTGTTAGACCCCGCAATGACTGGAGAACCAGCCAATCCCTTCGCTACACCGCTGGAAATTCTACCAGAATGGTATCTTTACCCTGTATTTCAGATTTTGCGTTCAGTTCCTAACAAACTCTTAGGGGTATTATTAATGGCTTCCGTACCCCTGGGGCTAATTCTTGTTCCCTTTATTGAGAACGTGAATAAGTTCCAAAACCCCTTCCGCCGTCCAGTAGCGACTACAGTATTTTTAGTTGGCACATTGGTTACTCTGTGGCTTGGAATTGGTGCGACTTTCCCAATTGATAAGTCCTTCACCTTTGGACTGTTCTAAAATTAGTCACCCTTTGGGTTTGTGCCCTGCCTACAGAGGGTCTACGCTGTTAGCGCAGCTCCTCAGTAGGAGGTAACGAAACGCTAAGTGTACACCTGCGGCACCCTTAGCACTCACATCAGTTGCTCATGGAGGTCAACCTCCGCGTACTGGTCTTAGCCCAAAGCGTTTTGACGCCTGTGAGTTTCTCGTCAAGTGCTGAATGTGCTTTTCCGGAGAAATTAACAGGCGTCAATTTTAGTAGTCCAGGTTGCATCTCGGCTTTTCATTTTGTATACAGATGTCATTTCAGAATCTCAAGTCTGTAATATACAAAAGGTACAAACTTTCACTTACTTATATTCAAGTCAAGGTCAATGCTAAGCAGAGTGCAGCAAGACCATCTGACGGTGAAGAGCGAACTAAAGCTTCTCAACCAGGTGCAACAATGGTTTGAACAATTTTGTCTACAACACTTGCCTCAACTTGGTTGGTCAGAAAGCCAACTCTATCGCCTCAATTTAGCATTAGCAGAAGGCTTTACTAACGCCGTGCGTCATGCTCATAATGCTTTACCACCGGAAACAACCATAGAGATTGATGTTGCTTTGTGGATTGATCGGTTGGAGATTAGAATCTGGGATTATGGAAAACCCTTTAACCCAGATGCGATAGTAGAGCCAGAGCCAGGGACTCTCCAAGTAGGGGGATATGGATGGTTTCTCCTGCGGCGCTTGGCTGACAACGTTGTCTACGAACGTGGTGCGGATGGCAGAAATTGCCTGCTCATCGTCAAATATGGTTTACAAGGGCAGCAGTAAGGACAAACAAAAACAAGCAAAAAAATGCAGGGTGTTCTAAAGCTTTGGGAAAGTAGGGAGTATCAGAGGAAAATACTCCCCACTTTGCCTACAAAATCATATTTTGCCTTTAACTTAGTATAAATATAATGGTTTAGAGATTCGGTACCAAACTTTGTACAAAAAAGTCCATCAAGTCTTTGTGTTTATACAAGTTTTTGAACAAGAAGGCGGAATTCAATCATATGTGAAGGATATTTTTCGGGCTTATTTAGCATTTAACGAACCTTTATATGCAGAAGTCTTTTTACTTAGGGATAGTCCTAGCTGCTCAAATCCTTTTGAATCAGAACGCTTAAAATTTCATTACTTCAAATCCTGGTCTCGCCAACTGGAACGAGTCAGTATGACTATGGCGTTATTTTCCCATCTGGTGCGCCAGCGACCCCAGTACGTCTTCTGCGGTCATGTCAATCTTGCACCTCTAGTTGGTATGTTGTGCCAATTTTTAAGAATTCCTTACACAGTTATGACTCATGGCAAAGAGGTTTGGCAACCTTTACCAACCGCCATGAAAACCAATCTGCAAAAAGCAGCGCAGATTTGGACAGTCAGCCGTTACACTCGTCAAGTCGCCTGTGCTAATAATAACCTTGACCCTAACAAAGTCAAACTTTTACCTTGTGCTGTCAATGGTCATGATTTTTCTCCAGGAGTAAAATCGACTGTGTTGTTGGCGCGCTACGGTTTGGTAGGAGCAAAAGTGCTGATGACTGTGGCACGATTATGGTCAGGCGACATTTATAAAGGTGTGGATGTCACAATTCAGGCACTAGCACAAATTAGTAACGTTTTCCCGGAAGTCAAATATTTAGTCATTGGTCGTGGTGATGATCAACCTCGATTAGCTCAACTTGCTCAAGATTTAGGTGTTGCCGATCGCGTTATCTTTGCTGGATTTGTACTGAAACAAGAATTGGTAGAACATTATCGGCTTGCCGATGCTTACGTGATGCCTTCTCAAGAGGGCTTTGGTATTGTTTATCTAGAGGCAATGGCTTGTGGTGTGCCTGTGCTCTCTGGTGACGCAGATGGCTCAGCCGATCCGTTACAGGATGGTAAACTAGGATGGCGAGTACCACACCGCGATCCAAATGCAGTAGCAGCAGCTTGTATAGAAATACTCAAAGGAGATGATCAACGTTGTGATGGGCAATGGCTGCGGGAACAGGCGATCGCCTTATTTGGAATCGATGCTTTCCAAAAGCGTTTAAAAGAGCAGCTTTTTTCCTTGAGTCACTGAAGCATCGGTAAAAGCCCATCTTTGTTGAGTTTTATGACTAATTTCTATTAGCACTGAACGAGTAACTATTGACTTTTGAGTAAAATCGCTATCCTAGAGGGAGAGCAAGAAGACATTTAAAAAATGAGCCTTAAAACGTTTCAGTTAAATCTGTCTAATTTACGCCCTTGGCTCACTTTGCTGGCAATTACATGGTTGCTGGCGTCATTAGGCTTGGGCTGGTTGGTTAACTCCTTGCTAATTATTGTTGGGCTACTGTTGTTGGCACCCATTCTCGTATTTTTTGGGTTTCGCCTGTGGCTGCAATACAACTTGGTAACTGATCAATGTCCCGTTTGTAGATATGAATTTACAGGTTTAAATCATAATCAGTTGCAGTGCCCTAACTGTGGGGAACAGTTGTTGGTACAACAAGGGCATTTTCAGCGCTTCACACCAGAAGGCACAATTGATGTGACAGCGGTCGAAGTATCTAGCAAATCACTCGAGGATTAGTCATTAGTTAAAAAAATGACTTTGTAAAGTGAAGTTTAATGTCCATTCACTCTTCTCTCCTGACTTTTGACCAAAGAGACAGGGAAGCAGAGTGCAGGGGAGAAAGAGTTAATGGGCGTTAACTTCCTCTCCTGTGCTCCCTGCTCGCAAGCGTTCGCGTAGCGTGCCCGGAGGGCTCAGCGGGCTCCCTCCGTTCGGACTTCTCTCTGCTTCTTCGTTGTTCGTTTTCTTACTCAAAATTGATGTTATTAAGTTGCATATAACTTAATAACCAGTTTGCAGCTGTTGCCCTCCGCGTTTCCCGAGGTCCAAATGTACCAATTTTATACCCTTTAAAACTCAGTTTTTCTTTCAAGAGTTGTTTATTCTCCGGAGGAATGGAACGAGTCAGCTTAACTGTTGCAGGGCGACTGTCGATAAAATCTGGTGGTTGTGGGTATTCATCCCGCCATTCTGGTGCTACATCACGTGTGTCCCACTCTCCTGTAGAGGAGTCGTAGCGATACCCCAAGCAATGCCATACCAATTGGTTGACTGTAGCATCATCAATGTCTTCATTGAGAATAGCCCAAATAGTTTCTGTCTTGAGTGGTGGCAAGTTAGACATACACAAGTGAGTTGGAATTCAGAATTCTCTAGTGCAATAAAAAGGTTAGACTGGAGATAGTAAAGACTTGACCAGTTAATGCAGAATACCACACCGCATCCAAAGCTAGTCCGCGTTCATGTCTTCATTTCTGGGAGAGTTCAAGGAGTGGGCTATCGCTACTCCACCGTGGATACAGCGTCCCAACTGGGATTAACAGGTTGGGTGCGCAATCTCCCCGATGGTCGCGTAGAAGCAGTGTTTGAAGGAAGCCAGAGCGTTGTAGAAGAGATGATCCGCTGGTGTTACCAAGGACCACCCGCTGCTATGGTTAAAGATGTATTAGTAGAATACGAAGAACCTGAAGGATTACGGGGATTTGATGTCAGGCGTTTTGAGAAGTCCTCACAGGATCAATAACCAACACTGCAGTTCCTTTGATTTTGCCATTGCGAATTGCATCCAAAGCCTCATTTGCTTGATTCAACGGGAAAGGATTTATCTCCGTGCGGATGGGAACTTGCGGGGCTAATGCAAGAAACTCCTCTCCATCTTTGCGAGTGAGATTTGCAACAGACCGCAACACTCTTTCTTCCCAAAGAATTTCATAGGGAAAAGATGGAATATCGCTCATGTGGATACCAGCACAAACCACCACACCGCCTTTAGCAACGGCACGCAAAGCAGCTGGTACGAGTTTGCCGACCGGAGCAAAAATAATCGCTGCATCTAGGGGTTCTGGAGGTAATGCGTCTGAGTCACCTGCCCAGGTTGCACCTAGGTGACGTGCAAACTCTTGTCCTTGGGTATCACCAGAACGGGTAAAGGCAAAGACTTGACGACCTTGATAACGAGCAAGTTGAATCAAAATGTGGGCAGATGAACCAAAGCCATAAAAACCGAGTTTTTCAGCATCGCCAGTCATTCTGTAAGCACGATAGCCAATTAAGCCTCCACACAGCAACGGCGCAGCTTGTAAATCAGGATAGTCACCAGGAATGGGAAAGCAAAAACTTTCCTCAGCAACAGTGTACTCTGCATAACCGCCGTCAAGGTTGTAGCCTGTGAACTGGGCATAATCACACAGGTTTTCACGTCCAGAAAGACAGTAGCGACAGTGATTGCAAGTATGACCTAACCAAGGAACACCAACGCGATCGCCCACTTTATATCTTTTCGCACGTTCACCAATTGCCTCCACTGTACCCACAATTTGATGCCCAGGTACCAAAGGGAGTTTTGGATGCGTCAATTCCCCATCTACAATATGTAAATCTGTACGACAAACAGCGCAAGCATGAATATGAATTAGTACTTGCTCTGGTAATGGTTGTGGTATTGGCAAATCAGCTAACCGCAGGGGTTTTTGCGGTGCCTCTAAAATCATCGCACGCATAAGCCATTGACTCATTTATTTCTTTCAATGTAGCCAATGCTGAAGGAGACAATCGACTTGATTTTTGTTATGGGTGTGCGATCAATGGATAAAGTTGAATTCAATCAGCAAAAAGGCTGTTTACTTTATCATTTCAGTGATTCGCACATTCATTTTAGTGTTTTCCGCAAGTAAAATGGCTATTTGCTTTCTCAATTTGCCCGTTTACTTTCTTATTTCATTCGCTCATTTCTTTCAATGTAGCCAATGCTGAAGGAGACAATCGACTCAGATAGCGAAATATCCAGTATTTAAAAATTGTGTCCAAAACCACAGGAAAAGTCGCAATAAACATAAATATCGCATCTCTATTTGCTGGAAGCCCCATATGTTCTGCAAATCCTTCCAAAAGAACTTCCCAACCATGTGGCGAGTGAAATCCAACAAATATATCTGTAAACAAAATAATTATGAAAGCTTTAGCACTGTCACTCAAACCATAGACAATATCATCCATAAAAGATTTCACAATCACAATTTCTCTTTTGCTTGTCACAATAACTAATGCAAAAGCTATGAGTGATAGTATATCAGCAAGGACATTGCTAATAGCTTTATTACTTTTTTCTTTAAAATCTTGAGCAATTTCACGAGCTTTGTTTTTGATTTTTTCTTCTATTGTATCTAAAGAATTTGGTGGTAATTTACGAATCAAACTCTCAAATTTCAGCTTTTCTTCAAAAACTTTTAATTCCTTAAATGCTTCTTCTTCCATTTCATAATTTAGAAAAATTTGACTCGAATTTTCACCTCTAATTCGCTCTACAATAGGACTAAATAAAAATTGCTTAGAAATATTCTGAGTTAAAAGTGGTACAAGCACTAGCATCACCAGAAATCTTACAGCAGTTCTCGTCCTCTTTCTAGAAATTTGAAAATTTTGAACAAATTGCTCTTCTGCTTGTGGAGAAAAATCCGACTTAATTTTATTCAGTGTTCTCCCAATTGATCTAGGAAAGAATCCTGTTTTCTTAAAAACTGGGTCAACTTTCATGCCATTTGCAGAAGAAGAAGCTGACTGATTGTTAACTTCGTTTTGATTAATTTGTAATGGTTGAGAGACCACTAGCACTTCGTCATTAATATTTTTGTCATTGTCTCCAATATATTTGGATATCACCTCATCTATAAAATTTAACCTTTCTAAAAAAGCAGAATTTGAAATATTTAAAAAAGAAGAACTTAAACGTAGTTCTGCTAATTTCACCTTTATAATAATTAAATTTTTATTAAGAGAATCTTGCCAATAACCCATGACATTATCAGTGTAATGAGCTGATTCTGAAGATATCTTTTGACCATTAAAATGTTCTATTTCAATATTTTTAATTATATTAGCAGCCTGATAAGCTTCAGAAAGAGCTCTTTCTGGCGTATCTAACAACCATTTGTTACCAGCCTGTAAGTATTCTTGAATTTTTTGGCGGATTAACCTGGTACTTTTTTTGAAAAATGAACTTTTCATGACAATATAAATTGACTATGTAGTGATATCTGTGTTGGGATGCCGTTGTTTTAATATATTTAAAGATTGAGAAGGGCTAATGAGTAATAATTCTTGTTTCTTACTCATTAGCCCTTATTTTTATTAAATAGAGAGCTTATTCTTATTCTGAGTGTACACCGATAAGAGGATTTGGAACAGGGAATGGACGATTTTGTAAAAGTTTAAATTGTTTTGTGCTTGCGTCATATGCGAAAACTTCTCCACTCTCAATTTCGTAAATCCAGGCATGAAGAGTGAGTTGACCACTGTGAAGTTTAGAGCGAATGACTGGGTAAGTTTCCAGGTTTTCTATCTGTGTTAGTATATTTTGTTCAATTGTAATTTTCAATAGTTTATCACTAGGATAATCCTTGTAGTTGTCTAAGACAAGACGACGAGTGGGTTCGCCATAATGCTTCAACCAATCGTACACTAAAGGCATCTGCTGAGCAAGATTACCTATTTGTAATAATCCTTTCATTGCTCCGCAGTGAGAATGACCGCAAATAACAATATCCCTAATACCTAAAGCTTGAACAGCATATTCTATGCCTGCACCTTCGCCACTATTCAGTGTTCCATAAGGTGGAATAATATTACCAATATTACGAATAACAAATAATTCCCCAGGTTGGGTTTGAGTTATTAAATTAGGGTCAATGCGAGAGTCCGAACAAGTGATAAGTAAAACTTCAGGGCTCTGACCATGAGACAACTGCTCGAATAACTCTCGGTGTGTGATGAAATAGTTATCATGAAATTCATTTAGACCCGCAATTAAGCGTTTTATAGGCACCATTTAATTCCTCTCACCACAAAATGTAATGTCTTTACTTTTAGACTTCATAATTCTTAACCTTGTTTCCAGAAAAGTTATATCAATTTTTTTGAAAATTTTTCAAGTTCATATTCTCCCTTAAACCCAATAGCAAGAAGTAGGTCAAGAGAAAATAGTTTTGGCAAAGACTGAAGAATTTCTAAATCTGATTAAAGAAAAATTGCCAGCATTCCTAAAAAGAGAAACAACACTGGCTTTCAGATTGGTATGACTAATTTTTAATTCTTCACAGTATCTTATTTGAAATTTTAAATTTCTTCTTAGATGACAGACAAATTACCTAGGTCTCCCCAATGTAGTAATATATAACACAGCTTCATCTGCAGGAATACCTAGAACTTCATTGACTTGGTCATCAAAAAATCCGCCAATGCCACTGACTCCTAAACTAAGGCGAACTGCAGCTAAATTTAGCCTTTGTCCTAAATGACCAGCGTCCATATGTAGATAACGGTAAACGCGATCGCCGTACTGAGCCACAGCTGATTTTAAATCTGCTGTATGGAAAACGACTGCTGCAGCATCCCGTCCTAACTCTTGTCCCAAACAAAGGAAGTGTAACTCTCTTCGGAAGTTTTTAAAACGAATTTGTCGCAATTCTTGTGCTTTAGGCGCATAATAATAACAGCCTGCTTCAAGACCTTCTACCCCGGAAACAGCAATAAATGTTTCTATTAAATTTGGGTCAAAGTAATCAATAGAATTATCAAAACCTTGAGCAATGTAATTTTGAGGTTGGTAGGTAAAATCAAGTAAAGCTTTTAGCTCATCCAAGGTTAAATCATTCCCACTGTAGGCACGGGTAGAACGCCGCTTAAGAATGGTAATTTCCAGTTCTTCCAGTTCTTCTCCCCAGTCTACCGGTTGGCTTGCAGTTGGAATTTTTTCACAAAAGGGAAAGTTATATTTATCCTCCAAGGATTTTTCGTGTTTGACTTCAGGCAAATTGAACTTACCCTTTTTTCCTGATTGAATCTGCGTACAGTAATGAAAATACGTAAGCAGTTCACCGTCGGGAATTTGAGGAAAGTTGGTTTCCGTGGCAGAAGGTAAAGTCGTTCGTCCTAGGGGTAAGTTTTGCTTGATATCCTGCAAGTCAGCCAGGGGAAGAACAGCGATCGCACTTTCCTGTTGCGAGTCTATGTACAATAATTCATTGACTGCCTCATCCACAAAGCCACCAATCAGATGAGGGCGATAATTAGTCACAGTGCCAGCTAAAGTTATATTCCCTATGAGGTGTCCTGTATCTAAACAAATCCGCCGATAAGCTCTATCTTCATATCGCCAAGCTGAACGATAGAAAACTGCAGTCATAATAATTGCTAGCTGAGTACTTTCTAGAGCAGGATGCCACAAACAAGCTTCTTGTAGACTCTGCCAAATATCACTTTCCCAATAATGCATCAGAGAGTGAGTTCGACACTGGTAGTTATACAGTCCTGGTGGCAACAAGGAAGTGCCACGAGAAACAATATACAACTCTGCAGGGTACAAACCACCCGCACTGGGTGACGATCTCAAATATACAGTACTGCCCATGGAAGGCATTTTTGCCGTCACTCCATAGCTGCAAAACAGGAGTCGCGACAGCCTCTGCCACCACTGAGCATCTGGATCATCGGTACATATTTCGAGTTTCTCTTGGATGTAGGGTTTGAGGTCAAAAGTAGAACCAATTTTATACTCTTTAAACGGTACTGGTTGCTTGGACCAATCTAACCCCTTATTCTTAGAGGCGATTGTATGCGGATCATACTTAGTACGTTCATGGTAGTGCTGAGCAATTGACTGGCGTAGTTCTGGCATAGGAGTTTAAATATGCTTCTGCTACATATCTTGGCATTCTAGAGGCTCATCATTTAGTCTTAATTGGCACAAATATTGAGCAAACATAGGCGGTTATCAGCGAATAAGAGCATAGTAGGGACAGATAGCACAAACTGTTTAATTTTTTATTAAAAATACAAAATTCAAATTTTTGATTTTTAATTCTCCAATTTTTTAACGGCTAGGAATACGTTGTTGCAGTTTTTGTAACAGTCATTTTCTTTGAGCTCGGTTTTTTCAGCGTTTTAACATACTTGTGCGAAGTATCATCCAAGTAGTGACGCTGAAACTTGAGCTAGAAACATGGAAACGAAACAGCTAGGAAAAACAGGTGTCTGGGTCAGTGCGATCGGTTTGGGCGCTATGCCAATGTCCTTAAGCACTCGCCCTCCAGAATCGCAGTCAATTGATGTTATCCATCGTGCCTTGGATTTGGGTCTCACGTTCATTGACACCGCTGACTCTTACTGCAAGGATGAAAGTGACAAGCACCACAACGAGCGATTGATTCACAAAGCATTACAATCTTACAATGGCGATGTTAGTGATGTTGTTGTTGCAACAAAAGGCGGCTTGATGCGTCCTAATGGCAGCTGGACGCGTAATGGTAACCCGCAGCATTTACACGAAACTATTCGCATCAGCTTTGAGGCTTTGGGCGGCAACAAACCGATTGATGTCTGGCAATACCATGCTCCCGATACAGATTACACCATAGAAGAATCTCTGGCACCAGCCAAAGAAGCGGTTGATGCAGGTATCATTCGCTTTGTGGGAGTTTCCAACTTTTCCGTAGAACAAATTAAGCGCGCGCGGGATGTGGTTGATATTGTCTCGGTGCAAAATCAGTACAACCCTTGGTATCGTCAGCCAGAGTTTGATGGCGTATTGCAGTACTGTGAGGATGAGGGGTTGACGTTTTTACCTTGGAGCCCCTTCGGGGGTAGTCGTCGTCATCATGGCTTAGAAGATTTTCCGGCGATCGCCAAACTAGCTAAGGAAAAAGGCGTATCTGTGTATAGTATTGTCCTGGCGTGGTTGCGTTCTAAGTCGCCTTGTGTTTTGCCTATTCCTGGTGCTAGCAAGATTTCCAGCATTGAAAACTCAATACGTGCTGTTGATGTAAAATTGTCAGATGACGAAGTGCAAAGAATTGATCGAGAAACAGCGTCGTGATCCGGTAAAATAACTAGTTTGCAATGAATCACGATGCTTGCTGACTGGAGAAGATATTATGGCCCGGATGTACTACGACGAAGATGCTAATTTAGACCTTTTGGCAAACAAAACCATCGCTATCATCGGTTATGGTTCTCAAGGTCACGCCCACGCTCTCAATCTCAAAGATAGTGGTCTGAATGTGATTGTCGGGCTATATCCGGGCAGTAAGTCAGTGGCGAAGGCTGAAGCTGCTGGCTTAACTGTGAAAAACGTAGCCGATGCTGCCAAGGCTGCTGACTTAATTATGATTTTGTTGCCAGATGAGGTGCAAAAAACAATTTACAAAAACGAGATTGAACCTAATCTGGAAGAAGGAAACGTTTTATTATTTGCTCACGGTTTTAATATCCACTTTGGTCAAGTCGTCCCACCTGCTAACGTCGATGTAGTGATGGTTGCACCTAAAGGACCAGGACACTTGGTAAGACGGACTTATGAACAGGGACAAGGTGTACCCGCTTTGTTTGCTGTGTTTCAGGATGCCAGTGGTCAGGCACGCGATCGCGCAATGGCATACGCTAAAGGTATCGGCGGAACCCGCGCCGGTATTCTCGAAACCACTTTCCGCGAAGAAACTGAAACTGACTTATTTGGTGAACAAGCAGTTCTGTGTGGTGGTTTAAGTGCTTTAATCAAAGCTGGTTTTGAAACTTTAGTGGAAGCAGGTTATCAGCCAGAGTTAGCTTATTTTGAATGTCTGCATGAAGTCAAATTGATTGTTGATTTGGTTGTGGAAGGCGGCTTAGCCAAAATGCGTGATAGCATTTCCAACACTGCAGAATATGGCGATTACACCCGTGGGCCTCGGGTTGTGAACGAGCAAACCAAGGCGGAAATGCGTCAAATTCTCAAAGAAATTCAATCCGGTCAATTTGCACGGGAATTTGTTTTAGAAAACCAATCTGGTAAACCTGGATTTACTGCTATGCGTCGTCAAGAAGCCGAACACCCTATTGAGGAAGTCGGCAAAGATTTGCGCGCTATGTTCAGCTGGCTTAAGAAGAATTAATTTGATTTAGAGTCTACCAGTAGTAAGGTGCGTTAACGCAGTGTAGCGCACCTTATATTATTGGTATTCCTAAACCTATTTGTTCGGTAACTTCATCAACCAAAAGCAATTAAGTAGGCGAATAGAATTTTTTGTAGTAACGCATCAATCACATGGGACAGCATGGGTTACGCTTCGCCAACCCATCCTACATTTCTTCACGTCGAGCTACTTAGAAAGCTATTGAAAATGAAATTTTCACAATAAAAATCCTCTGCTAATGCAGAGGTGATTATCGCGCTCAAACGTGGCTCAATGTATTTTTCACTAAACGTTTCTAAGAAGGTCGAAAACAAGGTTGAAAAAAACTTTAGTATGCTCTGCGGGTAAATTGGTAGTACAAGAAAATAGCGATAATCGCACCCAATACTGCTACGAACAAACCAGGAAGACTCAAAGTTGCAGAAGTCAGTGTCAAAGTTCCAGTTTGCAATAAATTAACTAACGTTCCACCAACAAAAGCACCAACAACTCCTAATAGTAAAGTCGCTAGAATTCCACCACTTTGATAACCAGGATAAATTGCTTTGGCGATCGCACCAGCAAGAAGACCCAAAACTACCCAAGCAAGAAGATTCATAGTTTTAACCTTTATTCTTGTTTTTTCATGTCTTTTACTAACACTTTTTATTGAAACTTATGCGACCTTTCCTCTTCATCTTTCACAAGTAACAATCTAAAATTATCGACAGTAAGAGAACAAAAGTTATACAGACTACAGTTACTCAGACTTAATCAATGACAAGTCAATCAAAAGTTATAATTCTCCTGAGCTATGCTAAATTATATAGAAGGTTGTAGTTTTAAATTATACTTTTTGAAATCTAAGAAATAAAAGTCATAACCTCCTCTTGTGTGAATGAATCTAATAAATTGGAGAACAAAGCGATGCAAAGTATCAAATTACGTTCTCGTGTTGGACAAGATGGCATCTTGCATCTAGAGATTCCGGTAGGTATCGCAGATAAAGAAATAGAAGTTATGGTGATTTATCAACCACTAGAACCATCAACGCAGCAGAAAACACCAGAAGACTTGGGCTGGGCTCCTGGTTTTTTTGAACAGACAGCTGGTTGTCTGCAAGATGATCCATTGGTGCGGTATCCCCAAGGTGAATATGAACAACGGGAGCCGCTAGAGTGATTTATCTATTAGATACCAATGCTTGCATTGTTTATCTAAATCGTCCCATGTCTGATGTGCGACGACGATTACAATCGTTATAGCCACAGAGTGTTGCTGTGTGTTCAGTTGTGAAAGCTGAACTATTTTATGGTGCAAAGAAAAGTAATAATCCTACACGCACTCTGGCTTTACAAGAAGCTTTTCTAAATAATTTTGTATCCTTGTCTTTTGATGATACCGCCGCCAAAATTTACAGTAGAATTCATTCGTGCTGATTTGACATCTCTTGGCACTCCTATTGGTCCTTATGATTTGCAGATAGCAGCTATTGCTCTGGCGAATAATTTAATATTGGTGACCTGAAGGGGTGACAAAGAAGCTACAAAGCAGATTGGATAAGAGACATAGCACGTAGACCCTTGTGAAAATAAGGTAATTTACTGGGCTTTAAGCGCATCAAATCATGAGCGAAATGAGCCCAAAATTCCATTGCTCCCACCCAAAGTAGACCATATAAACCAACCCAAAATGTACTATGTCGGCGATGTAATCGGTGTAATTCCTTCAGACGACCAACATATTTTTGTAGTCCCATCTGGCGGGAGCGACGACCAGCATTAACAGCACAAGTATATGCGATAGCAATTAATAAAATTAGTGCTATCAGACGTTGACCATCAGCAGAAGTAGATTCGAGATTATAGCCACCAGTCTTACAATCTTTAAACATCGCCTCGATGCCACTTCGTAGTTTGAATGCTTTCCTTGCTGATTCGAGACTATTTAGGTTAGTCAGTAAAAACCAGCCAGCAGGCTCAACTTTGCCACGATATTTACGCTTGTAATATCCGGCTAAATTAAATTTAGTAAAACCTTTCTGTTTAGTTGCTTGAATACCTGTTAGGAAGAATGAGATACCAGGAATTAATCCCAAAGATTGTAACCGTTGATATGATTGATTTTCTTGTCGAATATATGTGCCTTGCTTTTGACGTAGCACAAAGTCAATTCCCTTGCTGTGTAACCAATTCGCCAGTTTGATGCTATGAAATTCTCTATCACCCAGCACCAACATTCGATATCCTTTAAACAACCGCAGCAATGGTCGAATTAACTTTTTCTGCTCACCCAAATTGCTACATCCTCTTTTTGATAACAATAACCAGTAAACAGGTATTGCTCTTTTTTCTTCAATGAAACTGATGACAAACACATTTTGGTCACGCCATTGTGTTCTATCAATGGCAAATATCAGTTGTTTCTTTCCCAATATATCCCTGTTTTTTATCCATCTTTTGAGCAGGGGAAACCACAGATATTGAATTGATAATTGCGGCAGCAGTAAAAACCTTTGGATACTCCGTCGCCGACTTTCAAAAAGTATCGGTTGTGGAAATACAGATGAGAGCTTCTCAATCGTCACAGTTTTATGAAATTGCAATAGCATAATCAAGATTGAGAGCATCTTGTACTGCGTCGGTGTCAGTACATTGGAAAAGCAGTTTTGATAGAATTTAGGTAACATTATCATTTGATAGGTCTTGTTGAGAATATCTGACCTATCTTTTTTTACCTTAAAACGGTCACACTCCCCTATTTTCTCGACTTCAGCCCTCTTGTCACCCCTTCAGATTGGTGACACACAATACTGGGGAATTCAGTCGGGTGAATGGATTACAGATTGAGGATTGGGAGGAAGAAGGTTGAGCGCCAGCGCTCACCATTGCCTAAAAAATCTGTTCTATATTGCTATCAGAAAAGCGATGTCTCGCGACAAGCCACTGCGTGTCTACTCCACTTTTGCGATGATTTCCATACCAAAAAAACGCAAAGGTGCAATCATCCAACTTTGCACCTTTGCTAATGGTTATTTATTCAGCAAATTAACTTGTAAACACCTGCACAGGTAAGCGCTTGAAGGAAAGGCGCTCATTCTCGATATCCACAAAGATGGTGTCACCATCATTAAATTCGCCACGCAAGATAGCTTTGGCAATTTGAGTCTCTAACTCTCGTTGAATTGCTCGCTTCAGTGGACGAGCCCCAAATACAGGGTCATATCCTACTTCTGCTAAAAAGTCAAGAGCAGCTTCTGAAAGCTTGAGAGACATCTTGCGATCGCTCAATCTTTGGCGTAGTCTTTCCACTTGCAACTGCACAATTCGGCGCAATTCTTCTTTCTGCAAACTGTGGAAGATGATGATTTCGTCAATGCGGTTGAGGAACTCCGGACGGAAGCTATTTCGCATCGCCTCCATCACCCGATGGCGCATTTCATCGTAACGCGAGTCATCTCCTGCCACATCTAAGATATACTGTGAACCAATGTTACTGGTCATGATAATGATGGTGTTCTTGAAGTCCACCGTATGACCTTGAGCATCAGTCACTCGACCATCATCGAGAATTTGCAGGAAGACGTTAAACACATCGGGGTGTGCTTTTTCGATTTCATCGAACAAAATCACTGCGTAGGGACGACGACGGATAGATTCAGTCAGTTGTCCGCCTTCTTCATAACCAACATATCCTGGAGGTGCACCGATGAGGCGAGAAACGGCGTGCTTCTCCATGTACTCAGACATATCAATGCGCACCAGCGCTTCTTCAGTGTCAAACATATACGCCGCCAAAGCTTTCGCCAGTTCGGTTTTACCTACACCTGTAGGACCAAGGAAAATAAAGCTGGCGATGGGACGATTGGGATCAGCGAGTCCAGCACGAGAACGTTGAATTGCATCAGCAACAGCAGTCACCGCCTCTTGTTGTCCAATCACACGGTGGTGTAATTCATCTTCCAAATGCAGCAGTTTTTCTTTCTCTGATTCCACCAACTTGCTGATAGGAATCCCCGTCCATTTAGAAATCACTTCCGCAATATCAGCTTCAGTCACTTCCTCGCGCAACAGTGATTGTCCACTGTGTTGTGCTTGAGCAAGTTCAGCTTCTGCTGCTTCCAAATCGCGATGCAAACTGGTTAACTTGCCATATTTTAACTCAGCAGCGCGGTTGAGGTCGTAGTCGCGTTCTGCTTGTTGAATCTCCAAGTTGACGCGGTCAATTTCTTCTTTAACAGACTGAATTTTCGTGATAATGTCTTTTTCAGACTGCCATTGAGCATTGAGTGACCTTTGTTCTTCTTTAAGATCCGCAAGTTCTTTATCTAATCTTTCGAGACGTTCTCTAGAAGCTGCATCACTTTCTTTTTGCAGCGACAGCTTCTCCATTTCAAGTTGCAGAATTTTGCGGTCAATTTCGTCGAGTTCTTCGGGTTTGGAGGTAATCTCCATTTTCAAGCGTGCCGCAGCTTCGTCTACCAAGTCAATAGCTTTGTCTGGTAAAAAGCGATCGCTAATGTAACGACTTGACAAAGTTGCAGCTGCAACTAAAGAACTATCGGAAATCTTCACACCGTGGTGAACTTCATACCGTTCCTTCAAGCCGCGCAAAATGGAAATCGTATCTTCCACACTGGGTTGATCGACATAAACCTGTTGGAAGCGTCTTTCCAAAGCAGCGTCTTTTTCAATATATTTACGATATTCATCTAAAGTTGTCGCACCAATACAGCGTAGTTCACCCCGCGCCAACATCGGCTTTAATAAATTACCAGCGTCCATTGCGCCTTGAGTTGCACCAGCGCCGACAACCGTATGAATTTCATCGATAAACAGAACTATATTACCGCCAGACTCAGTCACTTCTTTTAAGACTGCTTTGAGGCGTTCTTCAAATTCACCCCGGAATTTTGCCCCCGCAATCAAAGCACCCATATCCAAAGCGATCAACTTGCGGTCCTTAAGAGACTGGGGTACATCACCAGCAACAATACGCTGTGCGAGTCCTTCCGCGATCGCAGTTTTCCCCACGCCTGGTTCACCAATCAACACAGGGTTATTCTTGGTACGACGCGAGAGAATTTGGATAGTGCGGCGAATTTCATCATCACGTCCAATCACTGGGTCAAGTTTACCTTGACGGGCAGCTTCTGTCAGGTCACGCCCATATTTCTCCAGTGCTTCATATTTGCCTTCTGGATTTTGGTCGGTCACTTTCTGATTCCCACGAATTTGTTTAATAATATTTTTAAGCTTGGCTTCGTCTAACCCAAATTCTTGGTATAGTCTTTTGCCGAAACGGTCATCTTTGGCATAGCCCAGCAATAAGTGTTCAATAGAGATATACTCGTCTTGAAATTCCTTACGGTACCCTTCAGCACGGTCTAAAAGAGTATCCAAGCTGCGTCCCAAGTATACAGAACTGCTGCTACCAGAAACTTTAGGCTGACTTTGAATAAATTGTTCAGTGCGATCGCGCAGTTTTTGCAGACTAACACCAGCTTTGGTAAACACACCATTGGCTAGTCCTTCCTGATCTAGCAACGCTTTCATGAGATGTTCGCTTTCAATCTGTTGTTGCTGATGTTGTTTAGCAATATCTGGAGTGTGCGCGATCGCTTCCCAGGCTTTTTCTGTAAATTGGTTTGGATTAGTTGGTTGCATAGGCTTTTTTCGGAAAGAACTACTCCAAGCGCACAAAAGCGCACATAGAACAAGTGTATAGTTTGTTCTTATATGGTCATTGTAGAAAGACAAGAACAGGTGACTGGATCGGTGTTCACGTCTTTCTCAAGTGGTATTACCGTCCTGAAATCCCCTTTATCCCCAACTTCCTCTCCACAAGCTTCTAAACAAGAGCTATGTAACAATAGCTGTAGCTTCGGAGTATAGACTATGAATTGGCAACAGTACATTCATTCAGATCCCAAAATCCTGTTAGGTAAGCCAACTGTGAAAGGTACCCGGTTGTCAGTGGAGTTTTTGCTTGGTTTGTTTGCTGCTGGTTGGACAGAACAACAAGTGCTAGAAAACTATCCTAATCTCACCTCAGAGGCGCTAAGGGCAGTATTTGCTTTTACAGCAGAGTGTATGCGTGAAGAATCTTTGTATATGCTCCCGCTTTCATCTGAGACGGCTTAATGCAATTTCTAGCTAATGAAAATTTTCCTCGTGTGAGCGTGATACGCTTGCGCTCTGTTGGCTACGATGTAGTGTATATAACCGAGGACACGCCTGGTATAGAAGATTCTGAAGTCCTAGCACGCGCACTCCTTGAAAGACGAATTATTTTAACGTTTGATCGAGATTATGGTGAATTAATTTACCGAAAGCGAATGCGATCCCCGATTGGTGTTGTTTATTTCCGCTACATACCTGCAACACCAGAAGAGCCAGCTGAAGACTTGTTGCATCTACTAAATACTGAAAGAATATCTTTAGAAGGAAGTTTTACTGTTTTAGAGCGTACACAGGTACGTCAGCGCCCATTACCTTAATAACTCTTTTGCAATTGCCCTTTGGGCACTGCGCTCCGCATGATCGCATCTGGTAATGTACTGTTGTTCTTGATGCAAAAGGCTATTTCTGCGAAAAAGCTTATTCAGCTAAAATTTTCTCATGATTTACTGGCGTATCTTGAAATTAACTTTTAGGAACTTGGAGTTTCGACCTCAGAACATCAAACTTCAACCTCAGAACATCAAACTTCACCCTCAGAAGCTCAAACTTCACCCTCAGAACTCCAAACTTCGACCTCAGAAGCTCAAACTTCAACCTCAGAAGCTCAAACTTCAGCCTCAGAACATCAAACTTCAGCCTCAGAACATCAAACTTCAACCTCAGAACTCGGAACGTCAAGCTTTTATAAAGTAGGGTGCGTTAAAGCGCAGCGCAACGCACCATTCCGGACGGTGCGTTACAGCAAAATATTTATTATTGATATGTTTAATTACCTTCTGCCATAAGACAACGGCGTTTTGTGGGAAGAAAATCTACACCGCAAACTGCCTCTCCTACTCAATATCTTGCTTATAAATAGCCGCTTAGCACTCAACACTAAACTTGACTGCGATCAAACAACCACTCATCACCAACAATCTCCTCTAAGCGTTCACTGAGTCGGAGACGAAAATATTCTGAATCGTTCAACCTTTGCTGGACAATCCAAGTATCAAAAGCTTCCTGCGTCTCAATTCCTTGGGCACCCGCCGCTCCTGATAGCATTCTGACACTCAGATTCTGGAGTTCCTCTAACTGCGAATGCCCTTTGCCCCGGCTATTGCAAAAGAATGCTGCCGTTATCCCAAGCAAGGCTTGCAGTTCATCGCCTTGAGAGACTGCGTTATACAAAGCACGGATGAGCGTAATTGTCTGTGCTAAGGGGGCTTGAATTCTCAGCGTTAGCCAGATTGCTTGAGCCAGGTAAACCAAACCGTTTCTTTCGTCTGCTACGTTTAAGTTACTCAGAATTGTCACCAAATCACCATAGGCACGAACCTGGGCAAATGCCGAAGCAGCTTGCAGATTTAAATCTAACTGCCTAGCTTTATCTCCTGTTTCACCTGCCCAATAAGCCAGATTTGCCAGGGTAGCGGCTTTGCTATGAACATCGCCAATGTGCTCAAATATTTCCAAGGATTGTTGCCAAAGTGCGATCGCTCTTTCGATGTCCCCTTGTTGGGCGATGACTCGTGCCATATTGTTCAAGGTTGCAGCTTTGCCACCCACATCGCCTATGCGCTCTTTTATTTCCAAGGATTGTTGCCAAAGTGCGCTCGCCCCAGAGATGTCGCCTTGTTGGGCGATGACTTGTGCCATGTTGTTCAAGGTTACAGCTTTGCCACCCACATCGCCTATGCGCTCAAATATTTCCAAGGATTGTTGCCAAAGTGCGCTCGCTCTTTCGATGTCCCCTTGTTGGGCTATGAACCATGCCATGTTGTTCAGGGTTGTCGCTTTACCACCGACATCACCAATCCGCTCATATAATTCCAAGGATTGTTGCCAAAGTGCGATCGCTGTCTCGATGTCCCCTTGTTGGGCAATGACTCGTGCCATGTTGTTCAAGGTTACAGCTTTGCCACCCACATTGCCAATCTGCTCAGATATTTCTAAGTCTTGTTGCCAAAGTGCGATCGCCCTTTCGATGTCCCCTTGTCGGGCGATGACTGGTGCCATGTTGCCGAAAGTTACAGCTTTGCCACGGACATCGCCTATGCGCTCATATAATTCCAAAGATTGTTGCCAAAGTGCGATCGCTTCTTGAATGTCCCCTTGTTGGGCGATGACTCCTGCCATGTTGTTCAAAGTTGCAGCTTTGCCACCCACATCGCCAATCTGCTCAGATATTTCCAAGGATTGTTGCCAAAGTGCGATCGCTGTTTCGATGTCCCCTTGTCGGGCAATGACTCCTGCCATGTTGTTCAAGGTTACAGCTTTGCCACCGACATCGCCAATCCGCTCTTTTATTTCCAAGTCTTGTTGCCAAAGTGCGATCGCTCTTTCAATGTCCCCTTGTTGGGCGATGACAAGTGCCATGTTGTTCAGGGTTGTCGCTTTACCACCGACATCGCCAATCGGCTCATATAATTCCAAAGATTGTTGCCAAAGTGCGATCGCTGTTTCGATGTCCCCTTGTTGGGCGATGACTCCTGCCATGTTGCCTAAAGTTACAGCTTTGCCACCGACATCGCCAATCCGCTCTTTTATTTCCAAAGATTGTTGCCAAAGTGCGATCGCTGTTTCGATGTCCCCTTGTTGGGCGATGACTCCTGCCATGTTGTTCAAGGTTACAGCTTTTTCATTCAACTCTGCTTCAGGGCAAAGGTCTAAAGCTTGCTGATAATGGGCAATAGCATCCTCAACTCTGCCCAAAACTGCTTCTGCACGGGCGATGATTCCCAATATCCGGTAGTCTACAAACTTTTGCAGAATTGGTTCACAAAGTTGGACAACTTCCAAAAAACGGGAACTGTTCACCCAGCGAGTTGCAATCCTATCTCCAACGCTGACAGCAATTTCCTGCTCTTCTGCCAGCAGTCCTAAGCGCACAATCTCCAGTGCTTGCTCTTCCGTGCGTTTGTCAGCCTCCTGCCACCAGAGACGATACAAAACCTGTGCTGCTTGTAGAAATAGAGAAGTTGCATCAAACAACTTTACAGGTAAAATGCGCGGTACTCGCAAGGACTGATTTGGGCTAACTTCCAATAATCCCAACGCCACTGCCCTATCAATACACTTATCCAAATTGGGGAGAGATTCACAAACTGCGGTTAACGCCTCCCTCGGTACTGGTAACTCAAACACCAAACCCCGCGATAACATCTCCCGCATTTCATCATCCATCTGTTGCAGCAGCGCCTCTGCCAAAACTTGCTCTCGCAACTCCCCAGAATCAATTTCCAAAGAGTTGAGAATCGCTACTTTATCAACAGTTGAATTTTGCAGAATCTTATCCAACCATTCCAACAAGCGAGGATTTCCATCAGCTAACCGCTTCGCTTGCGCCTGCAACGCCTCGTCTACCACAGATCCCGTACTAAAAGCAGCGAGGCTACTGCACTTTTTTCGCAAATCTGCCCCTTGCAATGCCTCCAAAGGTTGCTTATGGAAATACTGCAACGGCGTAGACTCAAAGTCGTAACGGCAGGTGAGAATTAAGCGTTCCGGTGCGGAAATATCGCGAATTGCCCAAACTAACGCTTGCAAAACAGTTGCCGCTTCTGATTGCAGCACATACCCACCATTGCGCGGTTCGAGATTCACCTCAAAGTCATCCAGCACGAGCAAAAAGGAAT
Source organism: Nostocales cyanobacterium HT-58-2 (assembly GCA_002163975.1). Lineage (GTDB taxonomy): Bacteria > Cyanobacteriota > Cyanobacteriia > Cyanobacteriales > Nostocaceae > HT-58-2. The sequence goes on from CP019636.1 coordinate 4,212,695, forward strand.
CTGCCCCTTGTGCTGTCAACAGCCCAAACACCCGTCGTAATCGAAACTTCAATTCCTCATCGTCGCTTTGTAACGCTTCCCGCAGTTCCTTGCTGTCCAACTTCTCAGCCAAGCGACTCACCAGCGTCGGTTTATCAATCTTTCCTACGATGACAACTCGTTGAAAATGCGTCAATCTGTCACAAAGCCTTGCGGCTAAACTACTCTTACCCAAACCCCCCATACCGTGAATCAACACGCCTACCTGTTCTGGGGATTGAGTCAGCGCCCTAATACAACTTTGCAACTGCCGACGACGCCCAACAAAACTCTCACGAGTACAAACTTTCACCTTGCCAGCAGTATCTAAAAACTGTGTTGTCACAGATGGCGGTGGCGCGGGTTTACGTCCACGAGTCCGCAACGACGTGACTAACTCGCCTGGTAAAGCCCCTTTTGCATACAGCCGCAACAAATGCCAATCCCGCGCCTTTTTCTTAATTAACGCCTGGTAAGTACAAGCAACTGCCTCGGCGACTTGCTTCCCCGCCGCCAACTGCTGATACAAAGCTGCGGCGGCTGCGGTTGCATCCGTATCTAAAACATTTTGACCCCAACCTAAAACTGCTGTTGCACCTTCATTCAGCAACTCTTCCGCAAGCGAAGGCACAGCACCTGCCTTCCCTGCTTGCCCAGTGCGACAACCCGACAGAAAAATTAATTTCGGTAATCTAAATCTTAATTCTTGGGCGATATCGCTGGCGCTTGCATAGTTAGGCTCGCCCGTTTCCGATTCTGTTATGAAGTATGGTTTTGTATTGCTGTCTATATTTTTATCTGTGTTTTTGATAGTAGCATGACCCGTCAAGTGTAAAACATCAAAATACCCCTTGCCGTAAACATCCACCAAATAACCCAACTCAGACAGACAGCCACTTTCTTCCACCGTCAGCGCTAAAGGTTGTCGCGCCGTCGCTTCCAAAATTCGTCCTTCCTCCGCCTCAAAATCCAGCACTGGTTCTACACCTAGCGGAGAAGTCGCCATAAACAAGACTTGCAAAGCGCGATTTTCTGGTTTCTCCTCCACAGATAACCGCTTCACCGTCTCCGATGATAACCACCGCACCGGAACAATACCACGCTGAACCAGAAAGCCATTGCCATCATGCAGCACTTCCCAAGGCAAATGGGCGAGTTTTTCTGCCGTTGCAATGGCTAAAATGATACCTTCATCCCGATACTGATTGAGCAAACCTTGCAGAAATCTGTCACTGCTATCTAACCAGTTATACAACTGCCGTCCAGTGATTGTATAATCTACAGCCAAGCGCACATAGTAGTCCTTTTCAACTTGATTGAGTAGATCAGCAATTTGTTCTAGAGGTAGAGAACGTCGTTGATACTGATTAGGATTATCAACGAAATAACGTAGCTCTACATAACCATTCGCAACTTGTTTCAGGTCGAGATGAAGGACTTTCACACTACAATCTCACTCATCTAGGATTTGCTTAATTTGCTCAAGTGTGGCGTTCTCCAATAGGATGCGCCTACCATTGCGTCCGACAAGCAGCACTTTTTCGATTTTTTTGCCAGATTTCCCCTGTTTATATTCTTTATACCACTTACGAATTTGCTCAGCCGCCGCTAGGGTACTGCCAACAATCGCAACAACAGTACCAATGGTTACAATAGTGGCTTCTCTTTCAACTCCATCTACAGTTTCCCAGTTTCCAGAAAGTTGCTCAAAGGAAAATAATTCTTCTGTAGCTGTAACTGCGTCTTGTCCTTGGATCTCAACTTGAATATCTGCCATTGATTCACCTGCAACTACCTACAGGCTTATTTTATGAGGCGGGTGGCATTATATTCTTCAGATGAGTAGCTCAAGGTAGGGTGGGCATTGCTCTTATCTTCACTGAAGATATACCAAAATTGTGCATGGCAATGCCCACCATCCAGGTAAGTATCTATAGCAATCCGGTTTTGTTTTTCTAAGTATATCTGGGGTGGGCAATGCCTACTATATCTAGGTTATATCTGGGTTTTGGTGAGCATTGCCCACCCTACGTGTATTTCTTAACTGGTAACTGATAACTGGTAACTGATAACTGTCAATCAACCTCAGCTTGAAAATCAACCTTATCGTAAATATCTGCTAGCGAAATTTGGAAAGAAAGCGAACCAAGTGATAACATTCCATCACCATTGCCATACTCACAAAAGAGCCATTGGTTGCTATCTGTTTTGAAGTATTTCTCGATATGCATCGTATACTGGTCAATCAGAACATATTCTTGAAAGCCAGAGATAGTTCGGTAAGCGGCAAATTTTTCATCTTTGTCATAACTTCTGGTAGATCTTGAGAGTACCTCAGCAATCATGAGCGGATTTGTGAGGGTGTCTCTGCGTCCTTCAGCAAATGCAAGTTGTCCTGCAACAACCATCACATCAGGATAAGTATAAATTCGCTTTTGGGGAATCCAAAGCCGTTGCTCGGTGATAAAGACTCGATAAGGCTGACGCTTCAGAGCAAAATTTAGGGCTGCGTAAAAGTTGCCAACAATTTGGTTATGATTGGGTGTGCCATCTGTCACAGTGATAATTTCGCCATCAATAAATTCATGGCGTTCCTGTGAATTGACTTCCAGTTCCAGATATTCTTCACATGAGTAGTTGCGTTGCTGCTGTGCTTGCATAATCATGAGAGTTAAACCCCCAATATTTTGATTTCCTGATTTATCTGGGCAATTGCCTTTCTATGCTTATGTTAATTTCTGCCTAGCTGCGGACATAACAAGATGGGGGAGAAATAACCAAATGATTATATTGACTTTTGACAAATGACTAAAAAGCAGAAATTTCCTTACCTAGTCGGATCTAAGTGGACAGCGCAGCAAAAAGTGGATGGCTGGCGACACTTCCAAGTCGTCAACCGCAAAAATCAAGGTAAGTGGGTCTATGCTGAAATGGTGGCTGCTTGTGATCCCAATGTCCGCTTCTGGATAAACGCAAAATTGTTACAAGACCGTTCTCAGTGGGAAGCTGGCTGGCAATCCTTGCAGGAGATGAATTCACCGCGAGAAGATGTTTCTTGAATTGACTCTTTTTGCCAACGCTAAGGTAAGTATATTTACTATTTGAGATAAAATTTAACCAATATCTGATCTGTAATAATTTTTTATATTTCGTTGACCAGTTCTCAACTCACTTGTCAGCCATAGGCTAGAAGCTTAAGGCTATAGGAACAAAGCTCCTCTCAGTAGCTTAAACAAACCTGCGTTTTTCCTGAGTCCATGGGGGCTAATTTGGTTCGTGCAGCCACTGGCTTGAGCTTGTGGGCAAAAGAGGGCAAGATCCCGACAAATTGACTTTTCACTACTCCCTCATACCGCTCATACTCATTTTTCTGGCAAGAGCTATCTATATTTCACAGAGGTCTTTTATCTAAAAACAATAGATATAGACTGATTTTTAGGTTTTTGTTTATTGTAACCATTTTTATAGTTTTACTTTTGCAAAAACCAAAATTCTTGATTTTAATTGGCTCAGAATATATATATAATAATGAACAAGCTATTTCATTAAATTACCCTATAATTCGCCTTTTAAAACCCTAAGAGACTTAATCAACCCCTTTCTTTTCCGTGGAATTTGCACAATAATGGCATTCACAGACCTCACACATCGCCCTCTAAGGCTAGGTGAAGGTAAGTGTTTGAGCCACGAGTTTGACAAGAAGCTATAAGAGGCAAACGATAGTGAAACTAGCAGTCTACGGAAAAGGTGGTATTGGCAAATCCACAACCAGCTGTAATATCTCCGTCGCCCTAGCCAAGCGCGGCAAGAAAGTGCTGCAAATAGGTTGCGATCCCAAACACGACAGCACCTTCACCCTGACCGGGTTTTTGATTCCAACAATTATCGACACTCTCCAAGAAAAGGACTACCACTACGAAGATGTCTGGCCTGAAGATGTCATCTACAAGGGGTATGGCGGAGTAGATTGTGTTGAAGCGGGTGGTCCTCCTGCGGGTGCTGGATGCGGTGGCTACGTGGTAGGTGAAACCGTAAAATTACTCAAGGAACTTAACGCCTTTGATGAGTATGATGTGATTTTGTTTGACGTTCTCGGCGACGTTGTTTGCGGTGGTTTTGCAGCACCACTCAACTATGCTGACTACTGTCTGATTGTGACTGACAACGGTTTTGATGCGTTGTTTGCTGCCAATCGTATTGCCGCTTCAGTCAGGGAGAAAGCCCGGACTCACCCACTGCGTCTTGCTGGGTTAATTGGCAACCGCACCTCAAAGCGTGACTTGATTGAAAAGTACGTTGAAGCTGTGCCTATGCCAGTTCTGGAAGTTTTGCCTTTGATTGAAGATATTCGTGTTTCTCGTGTTAAGGGTAAGACTTTGTTTGAAATGGCAGAATCTGATCCCTCTTTAAACTACGTTTGCGATTATTATCTCAACATTGCTGACCAAATTTTGGCGCGTCCAGAAGGTGTCGTCCCCAATGATTCGCCAGACCGCGATTTATTTGCTTTATTGTCGGATTTTTATCTAAATCCGAGTAAACCACAGGTTCCTAATCCTGAAGAGGAATTAGACTTGATGATTGTATAAATCATCTTAGTTCCAGGATGGGGGACAATATGGCTTTCTTTGACAGTTTCACAGATTCTTTAAAGCAGAAGTGGTTGCAATTTTTCCAGTTAAATCGCGACTGGATTGTGATGCACATGGAGATAGACTCTGTTTACACTCCGGATGGCGGTAGGCGACCACCTTCGTACCTCATTCTAGGAGTTATTAACGCGTTGGAACCCAAGCTAGCGCAGTTAATGCTACCTTTTTCCAAATTGAATCCTGACGCTGATACTTTAGTCGAAGTGCTAGAGTTGAATTTTGATCCAGATGCCGCTCTTGGGAATCGTGTCCTTCCCAAAGTAGATACGGAAAAATATGGTGAAGAATTAGATGCCATAGATGATGAAACGCTGACAAATTCTCAGAGCAATGGCTTTGGGCAAGAAGCAACGGCTAATGGATTGGATATTGGAGAGGAATTTAGAGCAATTCAACACGGGTTCGGAAATTCCTTGTCTAATGAGTCCCAACAGACACATGACTCAGTTAAGGAGTTTGGCGAGCTTTCCTTCGATGATTTAAAACACGTGGATAGCAAAACTTCCGCAACAACCCCATCGGATGAGAGTGAGTTTGCTGAGGTGCTCTCAGATGTTTGGGGTGCTGAAAACGCAACCCAAAAGGGAGAAGCGGATAACGAAATGTTTTTAGGGGAAGAACCAGGTTCTTTTGATGACACAGAAATTGCTGATGAATCAGAGCTTGCCCGTCTCTTCCCCAATACCTAACTTATTCTGTTGAATTGAGGGGTTACTGGCTGGTGCCATGTACCATGCATTACAGCAGTTTGGGAGAAGTCTCATTCTCCCATATCTGTCTGCCCTACTTTCAACTGCGCTGTTAGCTTTAGTTGTTAGCTTTAGTTGTTAGCTTTAAAAATTAAGGGGAGAAAACACTAAAATGACTCTTGCTCAATCAGAGGCTCTAACTTTTGAGTGCGAAACTGGAAATTACCACACTTTTTGCCCAATTAGCTGTGTCGCTTGGCTTTACCAAAAAATTGAAGATAGCTTCTTTTTGGTCATTGGTACAAAGACTTGTGGCTACTTCCTACAAAACGCAATGGGGGTCATGATTTTTGCTGAACCCCGTTATGCTATGGCAGAGTTGGAAGAAGGGGATATTTCCGCACAACTCAATGATTATGAAGAGTTAAAGCGGTTGTGTTTGCAGATTAAGCGCGATCGCAATCCCAGCGTGATTGTGTGGATTGGCACCTGCACCACGGAAATCATCAAAATGGATTTGGAAGGTTTGGCACCCAAACTAGAATCCGAAATTGGTATTCCTATTGTCGTCGCACGTGCCAACGGTTTGGACTACGCCTTTACTCAAGGGGAAGATACCGTGTTAGCAGCAATGGCTGCACGTTGTCCTAACCAAGCTCCCGTAGTAGAAGCAGAGAAAAACGAGCGCAACGCTATTCAGAAGTTGCTCAATTTTGGGAAGAAAAAAGAAGACGTTGCCCAAGAAGAATCTGAGTACGTGGATCACCCTCCTCTTGTGCTGTTTGGTTCTCTCCCTGATCCCGTTGTGACTCAGTTAACTCTTGAACTCAAGAAGCAAGGCATTAAAGTTTCTGGTTGGCTCCCTTCAAAGCGCTTCACTGAACTGCCTGTGCTTGAAGAAGGGTATTATGTTGCTGGTGTCAACCCCTTCCTCAGCCGGACTGCAACAACTTTGATGCGTCGCCGCAAGTGCAAGCTCATTGGCGCACCTTTCCCAATTGGTCCCGATGGAACCCGCGCTTGGATTGAGAAAATCTGCTCGGTGTTTGGTATTACACCGAAAGGTTTGGAAGAACGGGAAGCTCAAATCTGGGAAAGCTTGGAAGAATACGTAAAACTGATTCGTGGTAAGTCGGTTTTCTTCATGGGTGATAACTTGCTGGAAGTTTCCCTGGCGCGGTTTTTGGTACGCTGCGGTATGACTGTTCCTGAAATTGGTATTCCCTACATGGACAAGCGCTACCAAGATGCTGAATTGAAGTTGCTTGAGAAGACGTGTCAGGAAATGGGCGTACCTCTGCCTAAGATTGTGGAAAAGCCAGACAATTACAATCAGGTGCAGCGGATTTATGAGCTGAAGCCAGATTTGGTGATTACTGGTATGGCTCATGCTAACCCATTGGAAGCACGAGGAATTAATACTAAGTGGTCTGTGGAGTTCACTTTTGCTCAGATTCACGGCTTTACCAATGCACGTGACATTCTGGAGTTGGTGACTCGTCCTTTGCGTCGGAATAATAGTTTGAAAGATTTGGGGTGGGATAAGTTGGTGAAGGAAGAAGCGAAAATTTAACCTCACCCCTAGCCCCTCTCCGCAAGCGGAGAGGGGGAAAGAAATATGGGCGTTGCAGAATAGTGGGATGAATTGAGGTAGGCAGGGGGTGCAGGGGAAGCAGGGGAAGAGATTTTATAACTTGCGAAATCATCCCTTGATTCAGCAATGCCGAAATATGATTTTGTAGTGGCGTGACACAACTAGATGATTCCTCTAGTTTTGAGTTCTGTTGTTAACAGTCTCAAACTCCAATGTGCTTGCCCTGTGGGAGGTTGTGAACAACACAGTGCGATGATTTGTGCTTCTGTATGACCATCTATTTTCGCCGCAACTGGCGGACTTTTTCGTTGACAGCGATTCAGAGCTGGTTGTTCTCCTTGTTGCAAAAATCTTTTCCTGACACGAGCTATTGTATTGCGATCAAGGTTGAGGGCAACTGCTATTTCTTCATCCGTCCATTTTCTGTTGCTGTGTGTACCTTCATCACACATCAACAATATTTGCGCGTGCAATATTTTTTTCGCTGGAGCAATAGCCATTACGGCTAATACTTTCCAAGTTTTGACGTTGCTCTAGGCTTAGATATACTTTATCGCGCCGACCCCTCCCCATAAAATCCCCTTTTTTTCGAGCATTCTATTGCACTATTTTAGCTGTGTCGCGCCAGTAGTGGCGCGACACAGCTAAATTTGTGCATTAGATTTGTAGTCAACTTCTGTGCTAAAGTACTACTACGAGCTTTTTCTCTCGCATCATTTTAGTCGTGTCACGCCACTACATTCATTTACATCGAGCTACTGAAATCTTTTACAAGCGCTTCTTTAAAAAGCCCCAACTCGACCAACAATAATGAAGAATGTTTTTACAACTAATAATAGGTCGTACATTGGATACCATTTTTTCTGATACTGCAAGTCTAAATCGACGACTTGCTCAAAATCTTTCACATGAGAACGACCATTAATCTGCCATTCGCCAGTTAAACCCGGTTTTACATTTAAACGTTGCCAGTGACGTTGATTATAGTGAAGAACCTCATCTTTCGTTGGTGGACGTGTCCCCACTAAACTCATTTCGCCTACCAGAACATTCCAAAATTGTGGGAGTTCATCAAGGCTTGTACTTCTTAAGAAGCGCCCTACCCTTGTCACTCGGAAATCATTTTTATTTTTGAAGATTAATCCATTGGCTTCGTTCTGCACCAAAGATTTTAACCTCTCCGCCTCAGAAACCATAGAGCGGAATTTATGTATATGGAATGGGCGTCCGTTAAGTCCATAGCGTTCTTGCGTGAAGAAAATTGGACCAGGACTGTCGATTTTAATGGCGATCGCTATTGGCACAAATAAAATAGCTAAAATCAATAGTCCTACCAGGCTCCCCAGAATATCTAAAAAACGTTTAAATTTAGAATTTACAGATGGATGAGGAGTCAGTGGTAGTTCCCAAGCGTGAGTAGTTGCACTTTCAATAACAGGTGTGCAGGATATCTGGTACATTGTTAAGCCAATTGTTTAGCGGGAACGTATTATTACGTAACTTTTAATTTGACTATAAACTTAGCTCCCCAGAACGAAATCAGATCCAACCGTATATTCACTGAATCTTCATCAAGATTCTTGGGATCATGATTTTTTATAAATTTCTGTTAAAGCAAAATAAATGTATCTTATGAAGGATGAGAAAACACTATAAATATGACGATTGAAAACAATTGTGTTAGAATTTGCTACCAAATCATTGTGTCACTTTGAAAGTTAAACTCATACCTAGCTTATGCAAAGTCAAAACATAATTTATCCTCCTCAAAAAACTCATCTTATTAATACATGGTTGAATAGTTCTTCTTGTATGATGCGAGTCACAGTTGTGAGTGATGACAAAAGTCAAGTGACAAGGTCACAATGACTTTATCTGTCAACAAAATAAGCAAGACAGATGGACGTTTTTTGAAACAAAAAATATTTCAAGAAGCAGCATTTTTTGTTGTTACTTTAAAATGTGCTGATCTGGCTTTTGATAGTAACTAGACGTTTTCAAAAAGTTGTCTACACTAGTATTTTGAAGAAATTGCACATAGTATTTTACATAGCAATCGCCTTTGGGCACTGCTACTTGTATTGACTTATTCAAAAATTACAGTAAATATACTGTAATGCAATCTAAAATCGGGGTGCCAAAGAAATGGTTGTAGCAGAAGTTGGAGTAAAAGTTAGTCGCTTGGAATCGATTGTTGAACAAATTGGGGAAGCAGTACTCGCTACCACTGAAACGATTGAACGTCTTGCTGAGAGAGTAGATTCTCTCAGCACACAAGTTCAAGAACAAGGAAAACAATTACAGCAGCAAGGATATCAAATTCTTGCTCTTTGTGATGCCGTCCAAACCCTGGCTGAAATTCAGGATGATTCTCTACAAAAACTCACCCAACTTACACAAACTTTAGATCGCTTGATGACATTGATTGAAGGATCATAGTGAAAAAAGTATGAAGTATAAAGTCTATGTGAAGTTCACTCTCTAGCCTTTATCCTTCATTCACTTCATTAAACTTTCAGTTTAGTTACGGCTATTTTCCCTGAAAAACATACATCAACATCACTGCCAGGAGTGCGATCGCGCTTGGCATACTCACCTTCATAGTAAAAATCATTGCCTTCAATACGGTAGTTCACAGGCAACGGTTTGGTGCAAGGTTGGCAAAACACAACTTCTGGATCTGGTTCTCCTGGAAGGAGGTGAGGCAAATTCACGTTCCAAAAAGTGCCTGGTTCCAGAGGACGATTCAGTAAGTCAGCTAAAACAGAACTAGTCCAGCGTGCTACCACATCCCAATCAACATTCAGCTTCCTTTTGCGATAGTGGGAAACTGCAATACCAGGAATGCTGTGCATCGCTGCTTCCCTCACTGCGGCGACAGTACCGGAAATGTAAGCATCCACTCCCAAATTACCCCCAGCATTCACCCCAGACAACACAAAGTTGGTATTCTTGCAAATATGTGTTAATGCAATTCTGACACAATCAGCGGGAGTGCCCGCAATGGCATACTCATTCTCAGAGCGACGGTGGACGTGAATCGGTCGAGTCGTAGTGACTTGATGTCCACACCCTGAGAGATGGTCTTTGGGAGCAGCAATAATAGCTTGTGTACTGTTTACAGCTTTGAGCAGCGCTTGAATACCAGGAGCGTCTATCCCGTCATCGTTGGTGAGAATCAATGTCATAAATTTTCTAATTAGGCTGGTACGGACATAAGCAATAAGACGGATTTTCAAGCAAATTTGCTTTAGGAGCAATTGCTCAACTAATGGGTATGCTTTTATGTTAAGAACAGATGAAGTTCAAAACTTGATAGGTAAAAGGGCTGATTTGTCCTTCGTTATTAAGTTAGGAATTGTTCTTTGAGAAAAATTACTTATATAGATAAGTAATTTTTATTACATTTAATTTTTTTTGTACGTAACATTGACTACCTAGATTTTACGTAAAATTTACATGAAATCAAGATTTCAAAAAAAATTCATGATTTTTTATTAGATATTTACAGTTTATTATCAAAGTTTTTTTTACTTTGTTAGGTACGCAACTTGCTAATTAAGTGCTGATGAAATTGGCAAAGCAATTGTGAAATGAAAGGGAACAGGGAACGGGCAACAGGCAACAGGGAAATAAGCCACCCACAAGGGGTGGGGTTTCTACCTACCGAGTGAGACAAGGATTTTTTCGCCCACAAGAGGCAAGGCTTTCAACCTTACTTCGAGGCTAATTCTCTCTTCTGTTAAGAGTTCCCTCTTAAGCGTTCCCGCCCCGAAGGGGCTTGTAAATGTAAACTCTGGCTAGATTCATTCAATGCAACGACTAGAATCTGAGAAATCTACTGGACCGAGATTGCGTCTTCACTACTTAGACGGCTTACGTGGATTGGCAGCGCTGTATGTGGTCATTGTCCATATAAATCGATACATGGGAGAGCAAGTACCTGTACATATGCTAGGCAAAGCTTTGAGATATGGGAATTTTGCTGTTGCAATTTTTATTGTGCTTTCCGGTTACGTTCTTATGCTACCAGTAGCCCGTTCACAAAGCGGCTATCTTTCACGAGGTTTGTGGGACTATATCCAACGGCGATCGCGTAGAATTTTGCCCCCTTATTATGCGGCTCTTTTTTTTAGTCTGCTCACAGCTGTTATCGTCTTGGGACTCATTCACTTTTTCAATTTCAAATGGCATGAATCTCCCGATTATGGGGAATTTCATCCTTTCTTTTCTCCGATTGATGTCCTCACTCACTTGCTACTCATTCATAACCTCAGTCGTGACACACTTGGTTCTATTAATGCACCTATGTGGAGTGTTGCTACTGAATGGCAAATTTACTTTTTCTTTCCACTAGTATTACTACCGATATGGCGGCGTTTCGGCTTAGTTTCAGTTGTCATCAGTGCCTTTGCTATTAGCTTAGCACCGATATATCTTTTTAATAGATTGTTGGAGCCAGCCCATTCTTGGTTTCTTGGTTTATTCGCCTTGGGAATGGCAGCTGCAGACATTGGATTTTCTCATAAACCCAAGTTAATTAGGATGAGAAAATCATTACCTTGGGGTATACTTGCGATAATATTCTTTGTTGTTGCTCTGATAACTGAGTGGCAAAAGCTGGGATTGGATGATTGGATTGGTGATAGTTTTTGTGGTCTGGCGGCTGGTAGTCTAATCATTTACTGCACAAATGTTGTTGTAGAAGGTAAGAAAACACCCCCAGTTCTGCAGCTATTTCAGACACGTTGGGCAATTGCATTAGGAGGATTTTCTTACAGTTTGTATCTTACTCACGGAGTCATAGTCACAGTGGTGGGTAATTTTCTTCTTAATCTTCAATTGTCGCAAACACATTTGATCGCGATATTGTACATAGTAGCTGTGCCACTATCGTTACTAATTGCCTACTTATTCTACTTACTCTTTGAGCGACCATTTATGTCCAATTTTTTGAAAAAGCGCAAGATAAAAGATGCAATTGATAGTTAGTATTTAGTGATGAGCCAGTGCATTGAGTGCTTCCTCACCAATAAATAACAACTCACATATTTCAAAACTTCAAAATATGTGGTTTGCCATCATCTTGAAACTGCTGTTCACCAATATCAACAAGTTCAATAATCGCTTCGGCTGAAGATATGAACAGGACCAGAGTAACACTCACCTGTTCACCTAGTCATACTCAAAACAATTAAGAAATTATTTATAAAGTAAATCTTAAGTAAGATGAGTTACGGCTATGTAAGGATTTGAAAGTTTAAGAGAGTCAGATCTTGCTGTAACGCATCGCATTTGTTGGTGCGCTACGACTATATATCTTTCAAAATCATGTGTTTTTTCAAGTCAAAACTAATTTTACCTTCTCGTTCTAACTTACCTATCAATCGTGTAATTGTAGTTCTGCTAGTGCAGCAGGCGCTAGCAAAATCTTCATGAGTAAAACGAACATTTAGGCGAGTTCCTTGAGCTATCGGCTTACCAAATTCTTGTTGAAGAAACTGCAAGAAATGACAAAAGCGGTCTTGCACTCGTTGTCGTCCAGAAATAGCTAAAAGAGCTTCTGTCTGCTGTAACCGATGATTGATTTTTGCTGAAAGGATATGGTTCAGGGTTGGAGAAGCTTCTATTTCTGCCAAATCAATCGACACTAACTCGACATCTGACATGGCTGTTGCTTCGTACATATGTAAAGAGGTCATACTAGAACCAAAAACCATTCCTTCTTGTGGCAATCCTACCAACACTTTTTTGCGTGTTTCACAAAGCGTAGTTAGCTTCACCCAACCCTGACAAACATACCAAATTCCTTGGCTGTCGAGAGGGATAATTTCTCCTTTATGATATTGATACTTAAGCCGATTTTGACTAAGCTCGCACTCATTGTTTATAAGGGTTAGTTGGGCTTTCTTGTGCTCAGTGATGTCGCGCACTAGCCAGCGTAATGCTGTTGGTTTACCCTGCTGATTGCAAATAGATGTTACTGTACTAGCAGCGTGAAAGAACTCGCAGTTGCGTTTTTGGAAGCATACTACTAGCTCTGTAACTTTGCCGCGTTGCGGTAACTGGGTGAGGAAGTTGCGAAAGCGCTGACGCTCTTTAAGAAGAATGTAGTTAATCATTGGTTTACCAATCAGATGCCCCTGTGCAATGTTAAGTAACTTAGCAGCAGCTTGGTTGGCTTCTTGAATCATGCCTAAGGTATCAGTCACAAAATAGGCGTCTGGAGCTTCCTCGAATAAATCCCGGTAGCGTTGGTGTTCTACTTCTACCAGATTTCGTGTATGTATTAGTTGGTCATTCTGCTGGCACAATTCTTCTGTAGCTAAGTGTAGTATTTCTGAGGCGTTACCAAGTTCCACAAAAGTTTGCGGTAGCACATCTGGTATTAAAAGTTCGGCGTTCACACTTTGATACAAATCTGCTAAACGCTCTTGCATTCTTTGTGCTTGCTGAATAAATTTATCTATTTCTACCTTGTCTATATTCATCATTTCTCTTAATACCAATTCAAAAGATGTTTGGGACAGATAGCATATTTGCTCCGAAAATCCTAGCCAGTTAGGGAAACAATAATTTCTGAGGTAAGTCATACATCCCAACTTGTTCGAGAACAAGAGCGATCGCCGCAGATTAACTATGTTCTGCTTCTTGTTGTTTAGACAATGTTTTCAATTCATACAAAGTACAAAGTAAACGTGGCTTTTCTGGATCTGTTAAATCTAACTTGTTCCAAGGTACACTGTATCCACCGTAGATTTTACGCGCTCCAAATATGTGCAAAATCTGTAGCCCAATAGTCCAGGCTGATAATCGTTCCAATATAGCAGGGTATCCTATGAGATATTCCTGAATGACCCATTCATCGCCTTGCTTTTGGGCACGTACTTCTTCTATACGTCCTATAGCTTTGCCTGTAGAATCTAACACTTGTTTACCTAGCAGCAGTTCCAAATGAATTTCATGATTCGCCATGTTCTGCCCCTGGAATTCGTTGGATAATGTGTTCGCTTACCCATTGTTCGTAGGCTAATGCTGGTGTTGTTTCTGCTTCTACATCAACCTTGACATCGATACCAATATCACACACTTTTGAAAACGGAATTCGCAACGGTTCACTGTGCTTTGCCCCCCACTGACTTTGAATTTTTGCTATCCAACCTGCTAAACGTGGATGTAACCTGTGGGCAAGTGTAGGCATACCCACTTCAATATATGTCAGTCGTGGCGGTTCTTGGTCGCGCCATTCCATAACAACCCCATCAACTTTGCCCATTTTCCGACCTTCGCAGTCAACGAGTTGATTGTCAAGTACATCTCTAATAATGTCCATTTATCTAAAATCCAAAATCAATTTAACCACCAATAATTTCTAAGGGGATGGCAACAATAGCTAATACAAATGCCAGCCCAATTGTAAAGATAACAACGCTGTTACCTAGAAAGCCGTTGCGATATTTGCCAACGTATAATTCGTCGTTCATTAAAATTAGAAATGGCACGATGACAGGTGGCAAAATCACTGCTGTAATCGCCATTGAAAACAAAGTGAGTTGCAAGGGATCGATACCAACAGCCATCAGCAGTGAAGCGAGGAAGACGAATACCGTGTAAACTAAGCTAAAGCGTGCAGCCTCTTTGGGTTTGATATTTTCGCCCCAATTCCAACCAAACGCCTGCGCCACAATATAGGCTGTGTCGAGAGTGACTTCTAGCGCTGCACCAAAGCAAGCTATACCCAACGACGCTGCAAATAAAATGAAACCCCAGTAGCCAAAAGATTCTATCAGCATCAGCGCCGCCTGTTCGTAGCTATCAACTTGTATACCTTTAGGATGCAGTACGAGTGCTGCTACAATCAACACACCCAAGGATACAATGCTACCAAAGCCCATACCTAAAATAGCAACGCCGCGATTCACACCAATGTGTCCTTCATCCCACTTATCTTCTACCGCACCAGATGAATAGAAATAAAACAAATAAGGACTAATTAATGCACCTAAAATACTAACCGCAATAAATAAATAGTGTGCAGTGTCCTGGCGTGGAAGTGTTGGCAATAAACCAGAACCAATTTGTGTGAGTGATGGATGCAGTTTGAATGTGGCGACTACAAAAGCTAACGTTATTAGTCCTAGTAGAGAAATACCATTTTCAATGATGCTAAAGTTGCCGTACCAAATTAATGACCAAATTGCAAATGCTACAGGTAAAGCAAACCATTGAAAACTAATACCTGTGACAAGTTGCAAAGCGATACAAACACCACCAATTTCTGCTGCTAAAACCAGAAAATCAACAGCAATTTCTGCTAACAATGGAATGATATAAAAATTGAAGCCAAAACGTTCACGCACCGCAGCCGCTAAAGTATGTTTGCTGACTGCTGCTAAGCGTCCCGACATTTCTACAAGAAAGATAACACAAATTGTTCCAAGAACAATCGCCCAAATGAGTTGAAAACCGAATATAGATCCAGCTTCAGCGGTAGTCGCGATCGCACCCACATCTAAAAAGCCACCAATACTTGTGATAATGCCCAGAGCAATTTCAAAAATTTTTTTCATGGCTTTTCACTTGTTGGTTTTGCCAACCTGTGGATTAACTGCTCTTGTGTTGATAATTCTTTGAGCTGAGTTGCGATACGCAAAGCGTCAAGCCTCCGGCTTATCGCACTGCGATCTTTGTGTTCCACTGCTATTGACATTTGACCAACTGTAGATTTCAGTTGCTCTAGCAGCTCTAACACAGTGCGCTGTTGTTTGGGTGGGATTGACAATTTTGACAGTTTATCCGTTTCTTCTTGGATATATTTCTGAGTTTTTTCCAGTGTTTGTTCAGTGTACTCTGTAGGCACATCATTGCGTATCCATGCCTCACTCACCATATGTGCCGTTGCTGCCCATGAATATACTGAGTCTAGCTCTTTTGTGAGTTCTTCTGGAGATTTTTTACTGCTACAGGAACCAAGAAATAATATCAGAAATAACACACTATAACCTCTTAATATCCATTTTTCGGGCGATAATATTTCCATGCTTTCTTTTACCTATATATATGATTAATTTCTCAATACCATGTTGAATTTCGTAAGTTCATCTACTTTAGAGTAGGTTTTCAACCTCTATCAATATGTAGATACGTTATATGTAAATCAAAAGTTACAATTTGCTCTATAAATCTCATCTTTTTGTTTGTAAGGGTACTCAAAGATGAAATTTTGTATTTATAGCTGAGAAACCAGACTTAACACCCAATTTAAAGATGTGCAAAACGGCTCTGGAAAGACAATTTCTATTTGGATGACTACGGCAGAAGTGCCACAGCAACCCATACTCTCCGAAAACATCTATGCAGATGTATGTCTTGTAGGTGCCGGGATGCAGGGATATCTACTGGTTATCAAAGATGACAAGAAGCGCAAAACTCCCGTGCTTGTAGCCGGGAGTTTTGCGCAAACGGCAATTTTCATCGAAGAAGGGAATAGGGAACTCTTAACGGGCAACAGTTTCAGATAGAGGGAACGCTTAACAGGGAACAGGCAACAAATTTAACTGTTCCCTGGTTAAGTATTTTTTGCAATACAACCCGATTAGACTCGAATTCCTTCGATCGCGCTGACGTTTGACTCTGTGGTGACGATTTTGTTCAGCTTGAAGCCGGAAGCCTCAAACAAAGTTTGATAATCCATTTTTGTACGTTCACGACCACCTGAAATAGCTATCAGCATATGAATATCTAAAAACTTGCTCCAAGAAGGTTCATTGTCAGGTGGAACAATTTGCTCGACTAGTATAATTTTTCCATTTTCCTCCATGGCGCTGTGACAGTTCTTCAGAAGAGCGATCGCACGTTCATCATCTAACAGATGGATGACGTATTTGAGAATGTAGGCATCGCCACCGCTTGGTAAAGACTCAAAGAAGTTTCCAGCAACTACTTGACAGCGTTTTGAAACCCCTTCCGCTTCGAGAACGCTGTTTGCTCCTTCAACAACTGATGGTCTTTCAAAGAGAATGCCTTCCATTGTGGGATTGGCTTTGAGAATAGAGGCGATGAAACTTCCGTGTCCACCACCAATATCAACTAATTTGCGGATAGATGAAAAGTCGTATGCTGCAACAATCTCAGTTTTATCCTTTGCTGAAACATTCGTCATTGCTTCATCAAAAGTCTTTCCCGCTTGTGGGTTTTGCGCATAATACTGGAAGACTGGCGTACCATACAAATTCTGGAAAGCGCTATCACCAGTCTGTATGCTGTAGAGAATATCACCCCAAGCGCGGTAATGTTCTTCACCAAAACTAATTGCAAAAGCCTGTACTGAGTTAGGAGCATCACTTTGGAGATAACTAGCTAGTGGTGTTAGGGTGAAGTATCCCTGTTCATTCTCAGCAAAGATCCCCACACTAGCAAGCGCACGCATGAGTCGATAGAGAGCTTGTACATTTGTTCCAGTGGAATTTGCCAGTTCATCGCAACTCTTCGGACCGTCTTTCAACTTGTCAGCTATACCAAGCTTTGCTGCAGCGTATACTGCTCGCGAAACCCAGTAGCTCGTTGCCATTTGAATCATGACCATTTGTGATGGCATATCTTGTGAGATTTGAGTCTTTTCTGTTTGGAACATGATTTTTACTGGTCCTTAAAACAATTAAGTTAAGTTGCAATACGGTTCAGTTAACAGTTACCGTCACCATAAAGGGTGCGGCTACACTTACAAACCCTGCAAAGGCAGGCTTCAGCCTATAGACTTAACTGAACTTAATACCGTTCAGTTGTTTGAACAAAGACATTTGGACTTCCCCAAAAGCAAGGAAGACAAGGAGCAAAAATTGATTGATCCATCAGGCGTTGCTTTGCCAGACGACTAGTTATTATTCAGTGCATATGTGCAAAAACCTTAAAACCCTCTCCGGACAAGACATCAATTATCTATTAACCTGTCAGTATCCCAAATTATGACATCATCAGGAAAAGGGATTGGCTCAGGGTTTATGAGAAAAGTGGTTTGTGAATACCACTGTCCGTTAACCTCGAACCTTTCAAATTCGCTTTCTAAAATTGCCCAAGTACGCGGATTAAGTGCGGCATTATATTGCCACCTGAAACGGTTTGTCATCATCAATTCATGTTCCAGTGTTTCCAAGTCCCTCAGACGCCAAAAGCGAGTCATGATGCGTCGAGTTAATTCGATGGCAGGAGATTGTAATGCCATCTCCATTGATTTATTAATAATGATTTGTTTTCGGTCGGAACACCTCACAATGGAGATAGGTTTTTCACTCTCTCCTGCTTGCACGATGTGCTTTAATAGTGGCACGGGCACACGTAGCAAAGAACATAAGATTTCACCATCTGTGCATAAAATCGCTTCTGCCGTCTCATATGCTGATGGTGGTTGTTTTGATGCCATCCAGCCAAAGATTTGGATAGGAGACTTGCAACATCGCCAAGTGATTTTTATCTTACCTTTGATATTGTAGGCTGTCTCAGTCAGGCACTCTCGATACATCAAAGCTAACTGTGTTGCAGCTTCCTTACTAGGAGCTTTGATTGTTATACCTTCATGAGTAAACAAATAGTTCCAGTGAGGTTGATTGAGAACTTTAAGTAGTTCCATTTTCAACACCTTTCTGATGTTTGCTGTTGTTGCCGTAAGTTGTGAACCAAAGCTTTTGCTGTAGTTTCTCAGGTACAGCCAAGGCTTGCATTATCAGAAGAAAATCATCTTTTGTCGGTAAAACCTCAGCATCAGCAATGAGTTTGAGGTTTCTAACTCCTGTACGCCGTCGAAGCTTGTTGATATTGCGTTGAACTAACTCATGAATAGTTGCTGGTTCTGGTTCGGCTTCTTTTTTGATGGTTTTTTTACCTTGTCTTGCAGTGAGCGCTTCAGCAACAATCAATCCAACAAGGCTACTAATGGTTTTTCCTTCTTGTTTTGCCCAGTGCTCCAGTTCCTCTTTTGTGCCTAAATCACAGATAAAGGTGACTTTTTCTTTGTTTGTTGGCATCTTATATCAACCCACACTTTTAAAATCTTCTTTATCATGATTTTTGCTCCCTAAAAGATCTTTATCTTTGAGGTTCTAACCCCTTGACACGTTCCGAACCAAAACCTAATATAACATCAGTAACTAAAAAATGTCCATAACATACGCTCTATTTTTCTACAAAGATAAAAAATGATTTGGTAATTATATTGTGGATCAGGGCTCAAAACCTAGTTCAGGTAGGCTCGCACCTACGTGCATGAAAACTACCTGCTTTAGCAGTCATAAAGCAATTTAAGTTGAAAAAGCTATTAAACACACTGGAGTATCTCATGTCTAATCCTGCGATCGCGGTCATTGGAATGGGTTGTTGGTACCCCGGAGCGCATGATTTACCACAGCTTTGGGAAAACATACTTGCAAGACGGATTCAATTTCGCAGGATTCCTGAACAACGACTGCCGCTTTCTGAGTACTATAATCCAGATTCAACTGCACTCGAAAAGACCTATGGAACTCGTGCCGCTGTCATTGATGGTTTTGAGTTCGATTGGATCGGCAAACACATTCCCAAAGGAACTGTTGAATCTGCAGACATCGTTCATTGGCTAGCACTTGAAGTTGCATTGAAGGCTTTGGAAGATGCTGGTTATACGCGTGAAAATGTTGTGACTAAACGTTCAGGTGTCGTGCTTGGCAACACCCTGACTGGCGAGCAAATGCGGTCTAACATGATGCGCTTGCGCTGGCCTTATGTTCAACGAGCAATATGCGCTGCCGCCGAGGCAAGAGGACTACCATCACAACTGATAAATGAACTGGTAGAAACTACAGAAGAATACTACAAATCGGCATTCCAACCAATAACTGAAGACTCCCTAGCTGGATGTCTTTCTAACACCATTGCTGGAAGAATTTGCAACTTTCTAGACTTTAACGGTGGTGGATATGTAGTAGATGGTGCTTGTTCTGCTTCACTGATTGCAATTGCTACCGCCGCTACAGCCTTAGTGAATTATGATCTGGATTTGGCACTTGCTGGGGGTGTTGATGTCAGTCTAGATCCTTTTGAAATTGTTGGATTTGCCAAAATGGGTGCAATCACTGGTCGGGACATGACGGTCTACGACAAAAAAGCCAGTGGTTTTATTCCAGGTGAAGGTTGTGGTTTTGTTGTTCTCAAACGATTGGAAGATGCTCGCCGAGATGGGAACTATGTGTATGCTGTATTGCGTGGCTGGGGTATCTCTTCTGACGGAAGGGGCGGCGTAACTGCACCCAAACGGGAGGGTCAAGCGATCGCACTTTTGCAAGCCTATAATCGAGCAGGTTACAGAGTTCGCGATCTTGATTTTATTGAGGGGCATGGTACAGGTACACCTGTGGGCGATCGCGCAGAGTTGGAAGCCATTGCATTAGCCATGAGTTCTGATGGAGAGGTCACTAAGCGCAATTGTGGCATCACTTCGTTTAAATCAATCGTTGGTCATACGAAGGCGGCGGCTGGCATAGGGGGATTCATCAAAGCTGTGATGGCTGTGAATTGTCGAATTTTACCGCCAACTGCTACCTGCAAAGAACCTAATCAGGTATTTGAGACATCTGCAAGCTGTCTATACCCAATCCTTCACGGAGAAATCCGAAGCAAAACAGAAACTCTTCGAGCAGGTGTTTCTGCTATGGGATTTGGCGGCATTAACTGTCACGTAACTCTTGAGTCTGGTGATAATCCCTCTGTTCGTCTGGCAACGTCTATTGAAGAGCGTGCTTTACTGGTTTCTAAACAGGATACAGAACTGTTTGTGCTTGGTGCTGAGTCTGTTTTAGCTTTGCTTCAACGCACACAGGCTGTCATACGCCTTGCAGAAGGAATTAGCGTTGCCGAACTCACTGATCTGGCAGTACACATGACTAAAGAACTGGATTTGAAATCGCCAGTTCGCGCAGCTATCATTGCTGACACACCAGAGGAACTGATTCAAAGTCTTAAGCAACTTGAGAAGACGCTGAGCGACAAGCCTCCTGCCAAAGGAGAGGTTGTGATGAGCCAACAGAAAAATATCTGGCTCGGTAATACAGTTCTCCGTAACAGAGTAGGTTTTCTGTTTCCTGGTCAAGGTTCTGGACAATTAAATATGGGGCGCACACTTGTTGAGCGCCATAACTGTGCTCGTGAACTTGTAAACCAAGCCGATGGCTGGCTGCGAGAGATGGGAGCACAAGCAATTAGCCAATTTATATTCCGTCCTTTGGATCGAGCTATTAACGCAGAGCAAATTCAGGAGTGGTCAACCGCACTGGCACAAACACAAGTCGCTCAGCCTGCGATTTGCTTAGCCTCTCTACTTTGGACTCGCAAACTTGCTAGCCTTGGCATCAAGCCTATAGCAGTGGCAGGGCACAGCCTTGGTGAACTGACTGCTTTTCGGGTTGCAGGGGCTTTTGATGACAAAGCTTTGCTGAGCTTAGCAACAGTTCGAGGGCAAGCCATGTCTGCATCTACAAACGATGCAGGAACGATGGTTAGTTTAGCTTGCTCGCACCAAAAGGCTGTTAAACTCTTGCAGCAAGTCAATGGTTACGCAGTTGTTGCAAATATAAATGGTCCAAAGCAGATTGTTATATCTGGCGATCGCACAACTATTCAGCAAGTTATTGAACTTGCCATAGATGATGGCATCCAGACATACCAACTTCCTGTTTCTAATGCATTTCATTCTCAACTGGTTTCAAGAGCAGCTGAGCATCTGAGGAATTCTGCATCGATTCCTGAGACGCTTGGGGAAACAGCTATTCGCCTATTTTCCAGTGTAGACGGACAGCAAGTACAACCTGGACTCAAACTGCGCGAGCATTTTGCACATCAAGTCACAGCGCCAGTGAACTTTGTTGCTTTAGTTCAAAAACTAGCACAGGAATGTGATTTGATGATAGAAGTCGGTCCAGGAAAAGTTCTCTCGGGTCTAGTGAAAGATATTATTGAACCGAGTAGTCTCCTCTGTCTTCCTGTTGAATCAAAACCTGAATTGGATAGAGATCTCAATACTGTGTTAGCTAGCCTTTTTATCCACGGTAGCGAAATCAACTGGGAAGCACTTTACGAAAAGCGCCTTGTCCGACCTTTTATCCCAGCGTCAGATCGTCTCTTCATCAAGAACCCTTGCGAGAATCCGTTTCAGGTTTCTGCTGTTACTCCATCCCAAATCATATTACCCCGTGAAGATAGTGGAACTAATGTTTCACCACAGGTTGTGTCTCAAGTCCTGTTCGATTACCTTTCTCAAAGAGGAAAGTTTCTCGCCGAAGTCGTTCGAGCAGACATGCAAAACCTGCCATCGCTCTCAACGCCTCATAACAATGGCAGTAGCCAAAATTACCAGAGTCAAGCACAGATTTCTCCTATCTCTGTTGAGCCAAAGTTAGAAACAAAGGTAGAAAGTTCTCAAAGCTACAGCAAGACAGAAACTATCGAGGAACTTCTGTTAGATCGGGTTGCCCAAAGAACAGGGTTTCCAAGAGAAAGGATAGCACTACAAGCTCGACTGCTGAACGATTTAAACTTAGACTCAATAAAAGCTGGTGAACTGATTGCAAGTTTGGCAAAGGAATGTAACGTAGCAGGTGAGGTCGATCCATCAACTCTTGCCAATGCAACACTACAAGAAGTTGCTCTTGTCATTCGTGCAGCTCTTGCCAAAAAGAAAGGTGATGTTGAAGCGATCACGCCGGACGCAAAATCTCATCAAGTCCCAAGCTTGCCAGCATCAATACCAAATCTTCTCCTGGAACTTGTAGAACAACGTACTGGTTTTCCACAAGAAACCCTGTCAATGAACTTGCGTCTACTCAATGATTTGAATCTTGACTCAATCAAAGCTGGGGAATTCGTTGCAGAGGCAGCCAAGCGCGCTCAATTGCCAGGACGTCTTGACCCTTCACAATTTGCCAATGCCACATTGACAGAGATTGCAAATGCCTTACAAAAGCTTTATGTAGAAGGAAGCAGTACAAATCTCACGGAGCATTTACAAACGAGTGTACCTAAGACCTCCAAGAATACGACTAAACCCTCAACTTTGACAAGCCTAGGGGAAAAGTCTTGGGCACGCAACTTTATTGTTCAGTATGCCGTTCAAGAAGCTCAAGCACTCACCGCAAGTCAACAAAACCACTGGAAAACTGCAAACGTTCTTATTCTCTGTACTCCAGAGCAGGTAACCGTATCAGAGGCACTGCAAAAAGAACTACAAAGCCAAGGTGCCCACATTCAAATTAAGCCCTTTGCAGAGGCACACGAGCAATCGTTGATAAATAGTGGTGATTTCTCTCACTTTATAGCTTTTCTTCCCCAAGTACCGAGCGATCGCTCACCAGACGTTTGTTTGCAAGAGAGCATCAGGCGGCTACACAGTGTAGCAAAACTCACACCTATCTCGAGCAAATCACACCAGCCCACAACCTTAGCTTTTGTTCAGTTTGGTGGAGGATACTTCGGCAAACAACCACAGGTCGCTCATATCGAGCAGTGCTGTGCAACAGGCTTTGCAGCCAGTATTCATTTTGAGCGACCCAATTTAAAAGTTCGAGTGATTGATTTTTCTGCAGACGTGAATTCTGCTTTGCTAGCACAACGCCTAAGTTATGAACTCTCCACACCTGAGATTTATGCCGCAGTGGGCTATGATTCAGAACTGGTGCGACGTATTCCCCGACCAGTTCTACAACATCCAGCAAGGTATCAAAAAAGACCTATTTCCTGGTCATCAGACGATGTTATTTTAGTCACAGGTGGTGCTAAAGGCATCACTGCCACCTGTGCCCTTGCCTTTGCCCAAGTGACAGGCGTGCGCATGGCGTTAGTTGGTAGTTCACCTCACCCGCAAGGGGCTACTGAGCAAGGCAAGCACGATGAGCTTACTAGCACACTGGAAAGCTTCAGGAACGCAGGCTTAACTTGTCAATACTATCAGTGTGATATCACCGATGCAGAAGCAGTGATCGCTCTCACCCAGCAAATACGCCAAGAGATGGGCAAAATTACAGGCGTCATCCACGGCGCTGGACTCAATAAGGTTAGAAGAGCAGAGCAGGTCTCTGTGCAGGCAGCACGTACAGAAGTTGCGCCTAAATTGCTTGGGGCTCTGCATCTGTGCAATGCCTTGAAGGACAATCCACCAAAACTATTTGTGGGCTTCGCATCTCTCATTGGCATCACAGGTGTGCCAGGCAACGCTTGGTATGCTTTTTCAAATGAAGCGCTAGATCTTATTTTGCAACGCTTTGAGTCAGAACATCCAGAAACATCCGTTCTTTCCATCGCCTTCACTGTGTGGGAAGAGGTCGGGATGGGAGTGCGCATGGGTAGTATTCCGGCTCTAGTTAAACTCGGATTTTATCCCATCTCAAAAGAGGAGGGAGTGCGACGATTTCTGAAGTTGATGTTAAATGATCCTGGTAAACGCCAAGTTGCGGTTACTGGAAGAGTAAAAGTTGATACATGGCTACCTGAAATACGTCCACTGCCAGCTGCCTCAAGGTTTCTAGAGCAAGTTCTTTACATTGAACCTGATGTGGAAGTTATCTCACGGGTTCATCTGAGTATAGAAAAAGACCTCTACATCCAAGATCACATTTACAAAGGATCGTATCTATTTCCAACTGTGTTCGGTTTAGAGGCAATGGCTCAGGTTGTTGCTTACGTTGTAGGTCAGTCCCACTTCCAGGCACTGCGTATTGCAGATATCCGCCTTGAGCGACCCATTGTAGTAGATTCTGTAGAGGGTGTGGACATCGAAATTCATGCAGAGGTGATTGAAGACTGGTCTACTGATGCTCAACAAAGGGTGCGTGTGGGCATTAGAACAGAGCAGACAGGCTTTGCGATGGATCATTTCTCGGCAACTTTTATCTTGAATATCGATAGCAATGTGCCGAAAGTCACAGTCGAACTCCCAGAGAGCCCCTTAGATATTCAGCCCCAGCAGGATCTTTACAGTTGGTTACTATTCCAAGGTCCTCGCTTTCAGCGCTTACAGCAGATTTATACCCTCAACGCTAACCAGTGTGTCTTCAGCACAGAGATACGTACATCCTCGTCTACAGGTCAAGACAGCTTTGCTGACGCAATTTCATCTCCTTTACTACTCGGAGATGCCTTTTTCCGAGATTCGCTGCTGCAAGTTGTACAGCTTATGATTCCACAAGATATTAGTCTTCCAATCCACATTGACAGTATCGAACTCTATCAACCAAATAAAGATGTCTCACAAAAATGTCTTGCAGTTGCCACCCTTGAGGGTCGAGATGGTCAACAGTATCACAGTTCCGTCTTTGCCTTTGACAAAGATGGGCACGTTATAGAAAGGCTTGAAGGCTACCAGTTACGAATTCTAGAGCATCGAGAGGAGCATCCCTCCGTTGAAGAACTTGCACATCCGAGTCAGCGAGATGAACAAATGTTGTCTCATCAACTGGCTCATTGGGCTGAGCAATTTAAGGTCACTGTACCAGAAGTTTCTCTAGTTTATCTTCCAGGCTTACATGAGCTATCTGTAGGCGAACGTCATCAGCGAGAACTCCCAGTCTTCTCAAGGGCGATCGCCAAGCTGCTTAATACCAATCAATAATGACATCACCTCTAATCATCACCCGTAGTTAGGAGTAAATGGTGAATACATCGCTATCAACTTCAGTCGAAATTGAGCGCAACAAAATTGACCACACAGTCACTAAATTGGGTTCAATGCCCCTAGATACAGGTCTTCAACAAGTTCATATCAAATGGCTTGATTCAGGTAAACCAGTACTTGAAGGGTTAGAAAAAAAAGCTGTCAATGTGTCTCTTTCTCATGATGACCATGTCTGTATGTGTGTTGCAGGTTATGAGCTTCAAGGTTGCGATATTGCGCCTGTAACACGCAGAACACAGCAAGAATGGATTACTTTGTTAAGCTCTGCTCGAGAACCATTGATGCAGCAATTGTTAGCTGTTCATGACTCGTTAGACCAAGCAGGTACCCGCATTTGGGCAGCAGTAGAGGCTCTGCGTAAAGCAACTAATGCTTTAGAAATCAATTTGGCTATTAGCCGAACAGAAGAAAATTGTGTTTTGTTTCAGGAGGTCTTTTCCGGAAGTGAACTGAAAGTCCTCACCTTTCCAATTATGCTAACTCGAGGTCCTGAAAGAATGGTGGCGCTTGTTGTACAAAATACTTAGCCTATAGATTTCTATCACTAAGTTGCGGTCAAACGTAAAAATTAACACGGAGAGAGTTGTGAATGCACAGTACTCAATTACCAGAATATGACGTTATAGTCCTGGGTACAGGATTTGCTGGTAACTGCCAAGTCCGACATTTGTTGCTCAAAATTCCAGGTATTCGAGTCGCCCTCATTGACCCTTGTCTCGAAGAAGATTTAGAAGAGAACTTCAAACCTGGCGAGTCAATGATTGAAATTGGCACGCTCTTTCTTTGTAAAGAACTGGGTCTTTATGATTATGTGGTTGAAAATCATCTGCCCAGAGCCGGTTCAAACTTTCACTGGCCCAAAGACCCGACTCAAACACAGACTACAGATGACCATTATCACATTTGGTGCAATCGGCAACCTGAACTTGATTCCACTCAAATAAACAGCGCTAGATTTGAGCAGGACTTACTACGCATGAACAAAGAGATGGGCGCTGGCTTCTTTAAAGGTCGTATTGTTGATGTAGATTTGACCCCAGGTGATGTCCTCAAAACAGTTTATGTGCAGTTGGGCAACGAGAAAATCACACTGAAAACTAAACATATCATTGATAGTGCAGGTCGCCAATTTATTGTCGGACACAAAACAAATAACCTCCTGTTTGAACCAGAAAATCATGATGGAGTCAACGCTGGTTCAGCGTGGGTCTATGTCAAAAATGTAGACCGTGACCTTTTCCATAATGGTTACGATCCATATGGTGCAACTTGCAGCCATTACTATGCCACCAATCATTGGTTTGGTTATGGTCACTGGCTGTGGATAATTCCTACAGACAAATACACTCAAGAAATCTCCATTGGTGTCATTCACCATCATGATGTGATTCCTACTTCTGATATCAATACTCAGGAAAAGTTTTACGCCTTCCTTAAGGCGAATCACACCAATTTGTATAACTTAGTTTGCAGTGGAGAAAATGTTAAGTTTTACTATTTGCCAAGCATAACTCACACTAGTAAGGTTATGTTCTCCCCAGATAATTGGTATGTTCTTGGTGATGCTGCTTGCTGTTTTGATATCTTCTATGCTTCGGGGACAACAATGATTTCGTTCAGCATTGAAAGCATCACAGAAATTATCCGCGCAAAACTGGCTGGTGAAGTTGATGCCGAGGAAAAGCGCTCCGCTTATAATAACTTCTGTGTTGCCTATGCACGTCAAGCCAACCATCTGATGAAACATCGTGCTCAGCAGCTAGGACACGCCAGTGTTATGAGTTGGCGCATTTATTTGGAGCAGATGTGGATTTTTGGGTTGACTTTGCCCATCTATGTAGGCAAATGGTTTTTAGATCCACAGTATATTCGTGCGTATCTGAATCAAGCTCCTAGTGTGCAAAGAGTGATTTCTGATGTATACGAGGAGTTAAATAAGTTAGTAGACAAAGGTGTCAACATCGGTTTGATGGATATCTACCGAGCTGATCAATTGTTTGGAGACTACACTCCGGTTAAGCCTCAAGACGACTACTTGGAGAACGCAAAATTTGAACCCAAGCATTGCAACGTCTTTGCCAGTTTAAAACAGACTTACTTTTACACCGCTATCTTGTACATCCTTCTTCAGTGGAAAGGCTTTGGTTTTTTGGGTGTGCTAGCTCCACGCCATCTCTACAACTTCTTCAGTTTGTTGAAAGGAGCATTAGAGACGGCTGCGAGGGAGAGAGTTTACTTGCAACAGACTAAACATATACCTACTAACACTGAAGTGGCTAAGATGCGGCAGGAGTTTAAAAACTACCGATATCAATCACAATTCTAGCCAAGGTGTCAACTCCCTGTTCCCTGTTCCCCTTCGGGTTCGCAGTCGCCTGCGGAGGGAAACCCTCCTGCAGCGCTGTCTCACCTGTTCCCTGTTCCCTGTTCCCCTTCGGGTTCGCAGTCGCCTGCGGAGGGAAACCCTCCTGCAGCGCTGTCTCACCTGTTCCCTGTTCAGTGATTTTTTAAACTTTGAATTAAGCGAATAGAGACTTGATTTGCAATTGATTTTTAACTAATGAAAAGTGGAGTTGTCAATGAATACTATTCAACAACAAGAATACGATGTCGTTATTATGGGTGCAGGCTTTGTGGGAGTCTGTCAAGCTCGGCATCTTTTGCTTAAAGTCCCAAATATCCGAATTGCTTTGATTGACCCTCGCCCAGAAGAGCGCACAGACAAAGACCTCAAACTTGGTGAATCAATGGTCGAAATTGCTACCCTCTTTGTGTCTAAAGAATTGGGTCTGCATGAGTACTTAATTGAAAATCATCCTCCCAAATCCGGGTTGAACTTTCACTGGGCTAAAGACCCAGCGAAAACAGAGACGACCGACGATCACTACCACGTTTGGTCAAATCGACGCTCACCCATTCAAACTTTTCAAATGAACCGCGCGAAATTTGAGCGGGACTTACTGAAAATGAACAAAGCAATGGGTGCGACTTTCTACAACGGTCGCGTGGTTGATGTAGATTTGACGCCAGGAGACGCCCTGAAAACAGTCAAGGTCAAGCTGGGGAACGAAGATATTGAACTGAAAGCCAAACATGTTATCGATGGCTCAGGTCGCAAGTTTATTATCGGACACAAGACAGACAACCTCTTGTTTGGGCCAGAAAATCTCTTTGGAGTCAACTCCGGCTCAGCTTGGGTACGTGTCAAATATGTGGATCGAACCATCTTTCATGACGGTTATGACCCCTATGGTGCAACTTGCAGCCATTACTATGCCACCAATCACTGGTTTGGTCATGGTCACTGGCTGTGGATGATTCCCACAGACAAGGATACTCAAGAAATATCAATTGGTGTTATCCACCACCATGATGTGATTCCTGCCTCTGACATCAACACTCAAGAAAAGTTCTACGCCTTCTTAAAGGCAAATCATACCAACTTGTATAGACTGCTGACCAGTGGTGAGAATGTTGACTTTCACTACTTACCACGACTTGCCCACAAGAGCAAGGTTATGTTCTCCCCAGATAATTGGTATGTGCTTGGCGATGCAGCTTGTATTTTCGACGCCTTCTATTCTTTAGGGACAACGATGATTTCGTTTGAGATTGAAAGTGTTACAGAAATCATCCGCGCTAAGCTGGCTGGTGAACCTGACGCAGAAGAGAAGCGCGCTATCTATAATAGCTTCAATGTTGCTTACACCAGTACAGTTAACCACGCCATGAAAGATCATGCTAAACATCTTGGTCATGCCAGCATCATGAGTTGGCGTATTTACTTTGAGTATATGTGGTTCTTTGGGTTTATTCTACCTATGTACGTGGGCAAATGGTTTTTAGACCCACAGTATATTCGTGCGTACTTGAAGAATGCTGGTGTTGGCAAGAGAGTAATTTCTGACGTATACGAGCAGTTTAGTAAGCTCGTTGATCGTGGTGCCAACATCGGGTTGATGGATGCCTACCGAGCGGATCAATTGCTTGGACATTATTCCACAATTAAGCACTTTGGCAATTATCTAGAAAATGCCAAGCTTGAACCCAAAAAGCATAACATTTTTACGAGTTTGACATATGCCTACTTTTACCTTGCTATCTGGTACATAATGTTCCAGTGGAAAGGCTTTGGGCTTAAGGGCTTATTGGCTCCGCGAAGTCTCTACAATGTCTTCAGCTTGTTGTCTTCATCAGCCAGCTTTGGTTTTAGTGCACTGGGTTACTGGCTTAAGACTAGAGGTGTACCGACTAATAGCCAGGTGGCAAAAATGCGCCAAGAGTTTGAAAGCTACCAATATCGACCTGAAC
Organism: Nostocales cyanobacterium HT-58-2; assembly: GCA_002163975.1. GTDB lineage: Bacteria > Cyanobacteriota > Cyanobacteriia > Cyanobacteriales > Nostocaceae > HT-58-2. Next base: position 4,242,647 of record CP019636.1, read on the forward strand.
TTCAGCCTTGGACACAGGATATAACCGCTCTTAGAGTCAAAGCTCAAGGCGCTGGTGACCAACAACTAAACAGTACAAATGTGTCAAAAGTTCGAGAAGTTGCAGTTTCTGGTTAAATGACATGAGTCTTTGTAGCGAGTGCTTCAGCACTCGCTACCAGCCTAAACAAAAGTGTTTTAAAACAAGAGTTGCGATGTTTCTTTTCTCAAAGTTGCACATTCCCAGAATTTCAGTTGATTTACTAGCCTGATAGAACTTCTTGGTAGAGCAACAATATGTCTAGATTATCTCAAACTTCAGACTGCTACCAAATTCAGAAGGGAATCCATCTGCTGGGATTGAGTGTTTCAGAGTTAGAACTAAAAGAATTGCTGTCTGGAAATAGCATTTCACTTGCAGGTAGAAGGTTAAGTGAAATAGGTTTATTATTTATTCTTGCAGAAGCAGTTTCGGCATTGCATTCCTTTAAAAATGTTACTTTTCAAGATTTATCACAGGTGATAACAGAAGATGTATCTAGTCCTGGAATTCCAATTTTTTGTTGGAATTCAGAAGTTGCTAAGTGCAGTTTATATTTAGCTTTAGTCAATGGTCAGCCTACACTAAAAACTTACTATCAGTATTTTTAAAAATATTTGTTGTTACACAATTTCTTTTTGTACCAAAAGGAAGGAAAGAGTAAAGATGTTTTTTGTATCTTCAACATATATCCAATTGAAATCACCTCTCTACATTCCACTGGTGATGTTCTATTTGTTGCGGACTGCACTTCAAGTTGAGCGCGCCTCTGGCAAGCTTAATATTCGGTATCGGTACATGGATCGCAAGTATTGGACGCTTAGTCTCTGGCAAGATGAGGCATCAATGAAAGCATATCGTAATCAAGGAGTACATCGTCAAGTCATGCCAAAACTGTCTAAGTGGAGCAGTGAAGCAGGTTTTGTAAATTGGTATCAAGAAAGTGCAAAACTTCCAGATTGGCAGATTGTAGAAAAACGGATGCAGGAAACAGGAAGGCGGCAACAATTTGGGCATTTTGCAGGATAACAGCATAAAACCGTTGTTTAAATCTAATTAACTGTAAATAGAAATTAAGGTGAGCAATTTTCTTACACAATAAACTTCCAAATCTAATTCTCTGCTCAAAATGCTCAAGTTGTTTCTACAAAACTCTATAGGAAACGCCATGCTGACAACCATTAGAAATGCAAGGGACTTCATCGTATACCGGAAAGACCTAAGCCAATATCAATTCGTATCCACCGAAATTGAAGAAAATCTGAAATCAGGTCAAGTGCTCTTAAAAGTCGATAAGTTTGCATTGACCGCAAACAACATCTCTTACGCTTTGATAGGAGAAACTTTGGGATATTGGGACTTTTTTCGTACTGTGGAGGAAGCTTGGGGATGTATTCCAGCGTGGGGATTTGCTGAAGTTGTTTGTTCCAAAAAAGACAACGTGGCAAAGGGCGATCGCGTTTTCGGATTCGTGCCTATGTCAACTCATCTCATGTTGCAGCCTGATGTTGTCACCCAAGAAGGCTTTGTCGATGGGTCACTGCACAGGGTCAACTTTCCCATGCTGTACAATCAATATCAACTGGTGAAACACGATCCCTTCTATGCACCTGAGTACGAAGATCACTGGGCGCTTTTTTGGCCACTCTTCATGAGCGCTTTTGTGCTAGAAGAATTCTTGAACGAAAACAACTTTTTCGACGCGCAAGCAATTGTGATTTCCAGTGCTTCAAGCAAGACTGCGATCGCCCTTGCGTTCCTTTTGTCTCGGAAGCAGAGTTCTCAATGCCAGGTCATAGGTCTGACCTCATCAGGCAACTTGTCATTCGTTGAGGGTCTCGGATATTATAACCAGGTGCTGACTTACGACCAAATCCAATTGCTTAATTGCGATTTATCGGTGGTGTATGTGGATATAGCGGGTGATAGAGACGTGTTGAGTAATCTCCATCATTACTTTCAGAACATGAGGTACAGCTGTTTGCTGGGTGCAACTCACTGGAAACGTCTGAGTAGCTTAGAAATCAATCCTACACTTCCAGGTCCCCGTCCAACGTTGTTCTTTGCCCCAGAGCAGATACACAAGCGAGTACAGCAATGGCAAGTCAACGGTTTTCATAAACGTTTTGGCAAATTATGGTCACAATTCTTGGCGTCAACAAGCGAATGGATTCAGGTGGTCCATAGCCCGGGGAAAGCTGCGGTAGAACGAATTTACCTCGATATGCTAGCGGGTCGTCCGAAGCCAGATGAGGGTCAGATACTCTCTCTCTGGGAGGTAGAGTAACATTGCTTGCTCAAAGTGACGAGATACAACACTTTTGTCCTTAACTGAGAAGTCTTGGGGCTAGAAACTGTAACTTCGCGAAGCGAGGCACTAGAGACATTTTTTATTTTTATTTTTTTTAAACTCTTGCACAGTTATAGTTTCAGTCGGTGCGTGACGGCAAACAATAAGTTCGCTGATTTTAGCCCGTGCAGGTGCAAGAGACTCCTTTCAACAAAGTTTTAAGAAGAAATTTCTAAGTTGTAACGTTGGTAGAGGGTTTTGAGTTTTTCTTTGACGAGCGATCGCACGTTTTTTAGTAACAGAACGACACAATTTTTTTTGATCAGAAATCTTCTACTTTGAGCTTGGTGATTCTGTCAAGCCTTAGTTTCAATTTCATATAACTGACAAAGGTTGCGGACTTTATGCTTAAGGCGATCGCGCATACTTTCGGGTGACACAATCACGCACTCATCCCAGTAACGCGCAACTTCCCTAATGAGCCAAAAAGGATTTGCAACTCGCCGGACCACTTGACGCACATCTCCAATGATTTCATCACTAACGTCATCATCTTTGGGTTGATAGCCTTTTTTCAACCAACTATAAAAGTGTAAGTACACTTCTAGATAATCTAACTGTCCTCGCCAATTTCCGTTGATAGGTACAGCTGACTGAATGCGGTCATAGGTTAAAGTTCGGTTATGCCAAAGTTCTGGTAATTCTGGAATATCATTTTCTACATCATCGGTTTCTTCGCACCAGACGAGTAGGTAAAAGCGGTTATCGAAAGAGCGAGGTTCTGCATGACGAATTGTGTATTCCAGTTCTTTACCTTGAGAATTCCGGTAAAGGATATAAAACGGCTGTTGTTTTTTCCTCCAGTCTTCAATTTGAATCCGCCATCCTTGAGTAGACTGGCTGATTTGTTTCATTAGAGATTGACGCAGGGGCGGTTCTAGATTGCCTCGTTCTAGTAAAAGTGCAAGTACAGTTTGGGCTTCCCCGATACAACCTGCATCATTTAAGGCTTTTATCGCTCGTTGCAGGGCATTAACCTGGTTGGAATCAAGAGTAAAGGGTTTCCCAACTTCTAGAGTTTGTTCCGCTATGGCTACTATTAGACCGGAAATACTAGGTTCTTTGCCCCATGAAATATCGAAGTGGCGGGCGATTTCCTCCAACTTTTCCTTAGTTCCGGGTGGAATTGACAGTGTAATCGTGTCTTTTTTTCTGGGCATTTTCCAAAAATGTACTTGCACTCTGATAAGAATTGTGCGATAGTCATAATTGTAATTATAAATTATCTAGTTCCAGGTAAGTGCAGTGACATCGTCTTGAGACAGTATTTCTCATAGCGGATATATCTAACTCACAACTTTGTGGTGAGCGTATTCAGTCATGGAAAACACTGATAAAACGCTAGAGTAAAACACTCATAACAGCAAAATATCAGTGTAAGTGACAGTCTCAAGAATTTGTTTTGTAACCTAGACTCAATTTTGAATTGAAGTATTTCTATATGTCGAAGCGTACCCGGCTTTTGAACCGTCCTCCGAAAACATTGGAGGAACGTTATTTTAGTGAAATTCGCCCCCTACTCTACGAACGCTTGGGAACTCATCATCAATATGGGGTGAGAAAGGGAACAACTCTTGCAGAACATCTGGACTCTGCGTGTCAATTCATGTTGACAGTGAGTCGGATAGCTAGAGTTCCTGAAGATAAACGACCTGTGTTATTAGCAGCAACTGCGGTTCACGACTTAAATAAATTAGACCCGTTAGAACGTAAGGTGAAAACCTTAGCCAGAGACAGGGGCTTTTTGCGAGAACAGTTTGAACTTGCAGGTGTACTGAGTTTAGTTTCTACTGAAGAAGATTTTGAATTAGCCAGACGGTTAATTGAACGTCATTCAGGGCATAACGTTACTGATGGCGCGAGATTTTTACCGGAAGACCCTGCTATTGAACGTTGGGCGGCGATGATAACAGCTGCTGACTTATTTGATTTAGGAATTCCTGATGCAGAGCGTTTTCGTAAAGTTCAAAACGAATTGACAGTTGCATTCGACCGTTCCAGCAATCTTTTTAGAGTGCGGTTATCTGAGGATAGAGGTTATATCACTGCACTTTTGCTAGGAGCTTGTGAAGAAGTTTTGACAAAGTATGGCTTAACAGCTCTAGCGATTTTCCCTGATGGCGAACTTTTTGAGGGAGAAGCGATACCAAAGATAGATTTAGTGACAGAGATAGCCGATGTTTGGCAAAGGAAGATTGACGAAGTTTTTGGAAACAATATTGAACGACTTGTCAGACCTACTAAAGATGGAATTAAGATTGCTCATCAAGCTATTCAGCAAAATGCTGACGAGGTGTTGGTAAATGTAGAAGCACTTTTAGAAAAGAAAAAGGCGGGTTACAAATCAGATAAAGTTGCAAAGGATATATCAAAGTGGGGCGATGCTGCTGGTACTGATGCTGTAAAGAATGCGGCTGATTTGGAATTACTACCTGTAAACAATGCAGAAGAATTTGCAGTATCTGAAGGATTAAAGGCTGCATATCTCAGCTATCGAGAAGTCGGCTTAAACCCTAAAGAAGTTTGGGATAAAATCGCTCATTATGTAGGAATATCTGAACAGCAACGTACAGTATTAGAAGCATTTAACGGACAATATGGACGACCTTTGTTTGCAGCAAAGGCAGCAGTAAAAGGTATCGAAGGCATTAAAGAAGCGTTGCGAGAATCTTTCCAATTAAGAATGAAAAGTACACAAGCCTCACAAGCAACAGAAGTATCAGAAGAAATGATTGCTGTTGTCAATAGAATGTTAAATTTACCTATTCCATCTAAGTTGGATGGGCTAAAAGAATTAGATGCTTATGTAGAAGCTAATCCGAAACTAAGGTGTTCTTTAGGTTCTACTTCCAATGAGATTAAAGAACTCATTTCTGATACTATGCCTCCAGGTACAAAAGTACAGGCTTTTTCTAACCGCTTACCTGGTGGAATCAGTGCAGAACCAAAAAGACAAGCAGATTCAATTGCAGCCTTAGCATATCAATTGATGACAGTTGGAGCTAATTTTCCTGCTGTTAAAAAACAAGATCCACTGTATTTACACTTTGCATTGCCTAAAGGTTCAAGCCCAGAACTGTTAAGACTTTGGCGGGAATACTTAGAAAGGCTTGCTGCAACTAATGCTGAAGGTGGCACGGTTACAGTTGATGAATTCCAACTGTATCGAGAAAATTCTCTAGAATTTAAAGCTAACAAAGTTGTCGGGTTTGCTTTTCCTAAGCGTCCTGACTTTGTTCACACAACGGTAATAATTCCTCTTGTTTGGGGAGATGCAAATGCTTCTTTAGCTTTACTCAAATCACTACGTCTAGCTTTGGAACTTTCTCTATCTCTGGAGTTTGGATTTCCATTTACTGTAAGTGGAAATTTGGAAGTAGAGTTATCTAACGATATTTACGGGCGAGTAGAAGGCATTCCTGCTTCATTACAACCTTTATTAGGCAATGGTCAATACAAACGCCAAGACTCAGAAAAAATTCTTGAGCGTTTGCGTTGTATTGGAAAACTTGCAACATCTGTCGCCAGTATTCAGAAACTAAATGATTGCCTATATGATTTAGCCCGTGCTTGTGTAAGACCAATTGAACTTTATTATGTCTTATTACGTTGGACGTTACGAGAACAAGATGAACCCAATCTAAGTATCACTTGGAGTCGAATTCGTGAGCCATTAAATACTTTACTGGAGAACCTTATGCCTAATGACAATTCACTCTTAACTCAATATCTTAAAGAGGCGGCGCAAGTCGCTGCTGAAGGAAAAATATGGGGAAGTTCTTTTAAAAGAACTGCACAAGCGGAACCCTTTACAGCCTTAATTACAGCTATTCGATCTCAAAAACCTCATTTAGGTTTAGATGTCATTTTTGCTGCTTTAATTCAGCAATATCATACTCGCTTAGACCGCATCCGAGAACATGGCGTTGGTCAAACAAAGCTTGAGCAAATCAAGCGATATTACGAAGTTTTGCGAAAACTATATGAGGATGTTTATCAAGCTCGTCCTGAAAAGTTTTTAGCCGACCACAAGACATTAGAAGCTGCTTATCTATTTTTCCTTGAAGAAGCCCGTCAGCAGCTTAAAGGCAAACCAGAAGAGAATTCTGTTGAAGCTAGCACATCTGTTTAATTAGGAGGTTATCATGTCAATTCAAAAACTTTCTCCAGTTCTTGCCCAAACCTACGAAAACTTTCCCAAAGGACGGTTTATTAGTTTAGTTGTTCTCAGGAAAACTCAATCTGAAACTATCTTTCGCACAGAAGGTTCTGGTGAACCTATATGTAGCGAGTTTGTACAAGCAGGTATCAACGATGAGGATATTATCCAACGCTTAGTAATGACTAAGCGCAAACAAGTAGCACCAGAAAGACGTTACGGACGAGAGCATTTAAGAGCGCATGAACTTTTGTATACCAGTAAAGATGGTTCTCTTTGTTCTTTGAACACAAACTCTCCTTGTGAAATGTGTGTGGACTGTTTTCTCTACGGTTTTGCTGCTGGTGGCGGTGGCGCACAGAAAAGTCGGATTTGGACTGAAGATGCTTTTAGTGTTTTACCTGCTACTGAAGTTTTAGGAGAAAGAACGATTAATGCTATTTACGAAAATGGCACAATGCGCGATCAAAATGGTAATGCCTCAACGGCTTTAAATACCAGTGAATATATCAAACCAGGCGTCCATTTTCTTGATATTGTCACTCTCAAAGATGTCACTGCTGATGAATTGCGGTATGTCATTGGCAACATTCTGTATACCAGTCGTTATGGTGCTGTTTCCAGTCGTGTTGGACGGATGGAAAATGCAATATTGGGTATCTTTGGTAGCATTGCTGAACTTCCCAGTTCTTTGGAACTTGTCCAAGCTGTTTATGATGCTTTGGAAAAACCTTTAGAACATCCGATGAATACCAAGCGCCTAACCGAAAAAGCTAAAGAGGTACTTTCAAGTTGGAAAAACAAGCGAGGTGTTTCTGTGTCTTTATCTGATGAAGAATTAGCAAGTGTAATGACTGATGTCGATAATCATTGGTCAGCAGAAGAACGGGATAATTTCTTAAAGCGGTTAAGCCAATCTTACGAACCTTTCCGTCAAGTTCCAGCTGAGTCTAAAAAAGGCAAAAGCAAAGGTAAAAAAGCACCGGTTGAAGTGGAGAGTTAGGTTATGTCTACAATTCCTTTTCAGCAGGCAAAGCTTGTGGAATTACTGTGTTTAGAACCAATCTTTTTTGCCTCTAGGGAGTTGTCGGATACCTACTACACTGAGGGGACGATTGGGAATTATGCTCTAACCTACGCTTTAGGTTTAGTTCATTCTCCTTATCGTCTCCAAGGACAGGCTACAGGACGACCTACCTACAAAGAAGATTTTCAAGCGATCGCACAAGCATTCTATATACTACCTGCCTCGCCTATTAATGGTCGAGTAACTTTCCGGTTTGAACGTTTCAATGCTCTTTCTGATTCTTATTGGTATGCAATGACTAATAACCGAGTCGCCACTGCACGGGAGGATGTACCATTGCAACGCCAAGGGAAAAAACCCAATTCCTTTAGACCAAGTAATTTTCCTCAAACTGGACGATTGCGGATGATTGAACGTGGTAATAAATTTCAAACTGTGGTTTTTGGCAATTATGAATTACCTGAGTACATTCGTGTTGGTAAATTTGCAAGTAAAGTTAGAGTGAATATTCTAGAGAAGTTTGATGTCATTCCATTACCAGAAGGAAATTACCAAACTAGGGCTTACTTGAACGTTGCTGATTTGCCACCGCAGACTGAAATATTGTCTTTTGATTTAATTTCTATGCCTCCAGCACCAATACTTAAAAACCTCCATTTTCGAGGTGCTGCTTGGCAGGTAGGAGAAATCATTGTTCCAGAGGGTTTACAATTTTGTTGTGGAGCTAGACTCAATGGGTAATCAAAAATTAGTTACTAAACTTGAACCTCGTAGTATTTTTGCCTGTGCATCATTACCTGAGAAACTTTCATTCATGAACAATGCACTTCAACATCAAATTGAAGTTTTTGAAAAATCTCGTGATGTTAATATTATCCTTGATTTAGCACCGACAGGTACAGGTAAAACAAAAGCAGGATTCACGGTTTTATTACACAAACCCACAAAAAGTGCTGTCTACATTGCCCCAACTAATGCTTTGGTAGAACAGCAACGTGAAGCCGCAGAGGAGTTTGTGAAAGAAGCTGGTTTACCCCATGTAGTCAAATCTGCTTCGGCAAGAGAAATTAGAACATGGTCTGATGATAACGTTGGTAAGCGACCAGGAGAAAAACTTTACAATGTTTTGCGTAATCCTGCAACTATTTTTCCAGAAGTAGGTGCGAATAAACCAATTATATTGGTGACAAACCCTGATATTTTTTACTACGCTACTTTCTTCGCCTACAACAAGCTAGATAGAAGCAATATCGCCAATAGTTTTTACACCAAATTTGCTACAGTCATCTTTGATGAATTTCATCTTTATGATGCTAAGCAATTGGTAGGATTACTGTTCTATCTCGCTTATTCCCATATTTTTGGCTTTTTTAAGGATGGAAGGCGGGTTGTCTTGCTGACAGCTACACCAGAACCAGCTTGTGAATTAGCATTGCAAAGTTTAGAAAAGCAGGGTGTGAGAATAGCAAAAATAAATGGGGAAACTGGTAACAGTAATCTTTTACCATCACAAACAGCAGTAAATCTAGAATTAAGACCACAACCTGATACTAGGGAAGAGTGGTTAGCAGAGTTAACATCTGAAGTGGTTAAACGTTTTCAAGAAAGACCAAAGGAAAATGGTGCGGTCATTCTTGATTCTCTGGACAGCATTAATCGTCTCAAAGAATTGTTAGATAAGCAAGGACTGACTGATTTTATTGGGCGCATTACTGGTCCTGCACCCTTTAAAGATAGACAAAGGGCAATGCAGTGTCAAATAATTTTGGCAACTAGCACTGTAGATGTTGGATTTAACTTTGAAAGAAACCCTGCACCAACACGACAAAATTTAGATTGGTTAATTTTTTCAGCCCATAATCGTGCTGCATTTTGGCAAAGAATTGGTAGAGTCGGACGTGTTTTAGGTAAGTCTGAAACTAACATTGACTCAGAAGCTATAGCCTATTTACCAGCAATAGCTTGGGAACAAGGTTTAGCTTCCCTCAATATATCTGGAGGACGTGCTGCACTTGAGCAAACACTCAAGGATGTTCCTTGTCTAGATAAGCCTTTATTGATTGCATATTGGCGTTCCGAAGCATTTTTAGAAATTGCTCGCCCATTGTTAGAACTTGAAGAAGCATTTCAAGATATACCAGGTGCAGAACTTATCCCCCAACTTTTTGAAACAGTCAAATCAACTTTAGGAGGAAATCGTACTTGGGATGACTGCCGTTTTAGAATGAAAGTCTTACGAGGTGCTGAGAACATCAGTAAAGCTTCACTTAAAGATGTTCAAAACAAATGGAAATTTACTGCTGGTGGTCAAGCTTTTGTTAGAACTTACATTAAAGCTAAGTATCCAGAAGATTGGGAAGATTTACAAGCAGGTCGTGTGACTTTAGATAAATATGAATCAGTGTTCAAACAAGATGAGGAAGCAGCAAAGGATTTAAAAGAATTTGCTGAAATTTTTAGTACCAGCTATGCACCATTATTCTCTTTTAGAAATAGTTTGTTTGAAAACCTCCCAATTCGGGACCCTCATGGATATCTCTTGGATGAATCGGAAGAAACACGCCTTGACCCTATTCATCTATTACGTCACTACGAATTTATTCCAAATGGGGAATTTATAGAAGTCGGTAGTCGGGCAAAGGACAATTATGAACTGGTTTTTCGTCTGAGTTATTCTGATACTTGGCAAGAATTTGTCAATACAGAACTCAATAAACTGACTGCCTTCAAAAATTGCCGTATTGAACGACGCTTAGGAGTAGGAGGAGCAATACGACCTACGCCCTTGATTCAAGTGCTAGAAAAATATCTAATACCAGGGATGATTATAGCTGAAAAAGAGAATCAGTACATCATCTTCCAAATGCGAAAAGAAGGAATTGTTTCATATCCGATTGTTATTCAATGTAGCAATGCCCAAAAAGAATACAGATTTTTACCTGGAATTGCAGGAATATTAACAATGGCAATGAAGGGTAAACAATTGCGTCTTCCAGATGATGAACCCTTTATTGTTTAATCTAGTTTTGATTATGCCCCACAGCCTCGTCCTCAACCTCATCCCCCAGTCTCCCATTTACCCCGAATTCCTCACCGGCAGACACTACCACGCCCTATTCCTCACCCTCATCAGTTCCGTCGATCGCACCTTGGGAGACTATCTACACCAATCCAACGCAGAGAAAGCCTTCACCCTTTCACCATTACAAGTACAACGAAATCATAAAAACCACCAACACAAACACCACACTCTGCAATTTTGTCATCAACGCCCAATTCCCGCAGGGACTCCCTGCTGGTGGCGCATCTCACTCCTAGATGACAATCTATTTAGCAAGCTGACTCCATTGTGGCTCAATCTCAACCCTAATCATCCTTGGCATTTGGGTTCAGCAGATTTGTATATTACAAGCATTTTTGGGACTCCGCAATCTACTCAACCTTGGGCAAATGCTTGCACATATGCTCAATTATATGAACAAGCAAGCGATCGCACTCGCACTCTGCACTTTATCTTTGCCACACCAGTAGCCTTCCGCCAAGGAGGATACGATACTGTTCTGCCAACACGAGAATGTTTCTTCAACAGTCTTCTCACCCGTTGGAACAAATTTAGTGGAATTGAATTTACTAATGCCCCTATTGAATCAATTTATCCAAGTTTTTGCAACATCCATACGGAAGTTGTGAGCAACTATGACAGCAAATTTATTGGCTGCGTGGGTGAAATTAGCTATCGGATTCTTGGGGATATTGAACCAGTTGCAATTAAGCAAATCAACACCCTGGCTGACTTTGCCCTTTATGCAGGGGTGGGAAGGAAAACAACAATGGGTATGGGTATGACACGTCGTCTCTCAATCACTAATTCTCGCTCATCAAATATTGAAAGCCATGAATGATACAGAATATATTCCTATTGCTGCATTAAATCAATATGCCTACTGCCCACATCGCTGCTGGCGAATGTTTTGTGTAGGAGAATTTATTGACAACCAATACACAATTGAAGGGACAAGCTTACACCAACGTGTTCACACAGTTGGGGAAGGACATCAACAGGAAACTTGGCAGATACGGGCAATTTGGTTGAAATCAGACAAATATCAACTTATTGGGAAAGCTGATTTAATTGAAGCCGAAAACAGCGATTGGTATCCAATTGAATACAAACGGGGACGCAAAGGTGAATGGGATAACGATGAACTGCAAGTCTGCGCCCAAGCTTTGTGTTTGGAAGAAATGACAGGACAACGTGTCAGCAGTGGCTATATCTACTACGCACACTCACACCAACGTCAGTTTGTAGAAATGACTGAGGAACTGCGTCAAAGCACGATCGCAACTATTGAAGCTGTTCAAACACTTCTATTTACAGGCGCAATGCCCAAAGCTGTCAAAACTAGGCGTTGTACTGGATGCAGCCTTCAATTGCGATGTCTGCCAGGGACTGCTGACAAAGTAGGACGCTATCAAGAAACCGAGTAATTTTGAATGACAGTTTGATTCCAGTTAACTTTTGATGAATTGAGAATGAAATTATGGGTACAGTTTATATCACTCAAGAAGATGCTTTTATCGGCAAAATCGATGAACGCCTAACTGTCAAATTTGATAAAAAGACGATTTTGGATGTACCATTAATTAAAATAGACGGTGTTGTCGTTTTAGGACGCGCTACAGTTTCACCTGCAACAATTTCTGAACTGCTGGAGCGTCAAATACCTCTGACTTTTCTCACTGATACGGGTCGTTATTTAGGACGGTTAGAACCAGAAGTTACCAAAAATATTTTTGTCCGTAAAGCACAATGGCAAGCAGCAGGCGAGTCTACTCAAGCAATTCATGTCGTCCAAGGGTTTGTGCGCGGGAAGCTGAAAAATTACCGAAACTTCCTCATCCGCCGTCAACGTGAATGTCCAGGCTTGGATTTATCTGAAAATGTGACGCGTTTAGAACAAGCAATTGCACCTATTGACAAAACTCAAAATATTAACTCACTACGCGGTTTAGAAGGTGCGGGTAGTGCAGCTTATTTTGGCTGCTTTCATCAACTGCTGCGGACAACAGAATTTACTTTTACCAAACGCGTCCGTCGTCCTCCCACCGATCCAGTCAACTCCTTACTCAGCTTTGGTTATTCCTTGTTGCGTCATGATATTCAAGGTGCAGTAAATATTGCTGGGTTTGACCCTTATTTAGGATATCTCCACTGCGATCGCTACGGTAGACCATCACTTGCATTGGATTTAATGGAAGAATTTCGTCCCTTAGTCGTGGATGCAGTTGTATTAACGGCATTGAACAAGCGGTTTTTGATACCTACAGATTTTATAACAGAACCATTAAGCGGTGCTGTTTCCCTGACTTCGGAAGGTCGAAAAACATTTTTACGATTATATGCCCAAAAGAAACAAGCTGAATTTAAACATCCAGTATTAGGACGCAAATGTATGTACCAAGAAGCATTTGAACTTCAAGCCCGACTACTGGCAAAATACTTCATGGGTGAAATTGAGAAATATCCGCCATTGGTTTTGAAGTAGGCGCTAGAGGTGAAAAGTTGCGATGAATGTTGTTGTGTCCTACGATATTTCTGAAGATAAACGCCGCACCAAAATCCACAAAGTCCTCAAGTCTTACGGACAGTGGGTGCAGTATAGTGTGTTTGAGTGCCAGCTCACTGATACTCAATATGCAAAGTTGCGATCGCGCTTGAACAAACTGATTAAGCCTGAGACTGATAGTATTCGATTTTACTTTCTCTGCGTCTGCTGTTTTGGCAAAATCGAACGTATCGGTGGTGAACAACCTCGTGACGAAACCATTTTCTTTGCAGAATGCGCGGATGGGTAGGTGTTGGGAAAGAGGTTTTGGAAAAAATGGCTGAATTTCCTACAGCACAAGGCTTTACGGGAATATGCCCTGACAAACTATCCGCGCTCCTTGTCTATACTGGGTTTCAGCCATTTGTCTCTTGCTTGATCAAGATTTCGTATGCTATGATGACGCCATCCGCGCTATAGAACCTTGAAAACTTGATACAGATTAGCTTTCAGACTTCCGCTGTTGAAATTTCTCTTACTCCCTATTAGGGATTGAAACACTGTTCGGGAGACTGGAAAATACATCATATAAAAAGTTGAAATTTCTCTTACTCCCTATTAGGGATTGAAACGCCCACGAATTACTCTCGCCGGATGCAGCGCGAGATAGAGGTTGAAATTTCTCTTACTCCCTATTAGGGATTGAAACAGAGATTAAGCTTACAAAAGCTTCATCCTCAGGTTGAAATTTCTCTTACTCCCTATTAGGGATTGAAACACGTTTGATTGACTGTGCGAGTGTATCATCTGTGGTTGAAATTTCTCTTACTCCCTATTAGGGATTGAAACTCAATGAACTGGTTGTATGGCGGTCGCGCTATTGCGTTGAAATTTCTCTTACTCCCTATTAGGGATTGAAACAGATGGATTTGACACAGCTATATCGCAATTCCTCGAGTTGAAATTTCTCTTACTCCCTATTAGGGATTGAAACATCGTTTCATCAAACGTCCACCGTGGATCATAAGTTGAAATTTCTCTTACTCCCTATTAGGGATTGAAACGTAGTCCGAATTCTGGTTGCGCAAGATTTGTACTGGGAGTTGAAATTTCTCTTACTCCCTATTAGGGATTGAAACGGATAATTATTGCTGATGAAAATCCGGAACTGGTGTTGAAATTTCTCTTACTCCCTATTAGGGATTGAAACAAGAGCCTCATATGTCTCTTTGACAAAAGCAAAGTTGAAATTTCTCTTACTCCCTATTAGGGATTGAAACTTCTGGAGCCACCAGCAGAACATCGTCTCTGGGATGTTGAAATTTCTCTTACTCCCTATTAGGGATTGAAACCAACCACTCTCGATCATGGTGTGCTGCAACTGTTTCAAAGTTGAAATTTCTCTTACTCCCTATTAGGGATTGAAACAAAGCAGATCCAACAGCAGAAAGTACACCTAGCTGAGGTTGAAATTTCTCTTACTCCCTATTAGGGATTGAAACGTCGTTCGACTTTGCAGCGCTTAAAAAATATTTCTGTTGAAATTTCTCTTACTCCCTATTAGGGATTGAAACGCGTAGCAAGAGCCGTACCAACTCCCACCCCAAGTTGAAATTTCTCTTACTCCCTATTAGGGATTGAAACTTATCTTGGTAAAACTGTTGGGACAAACTCTAGAAGTTGAAATTTCTCTTACTCCCTATTAGGGATTGAAACATTTGACCACGGCGGCACTAATTGGTTAACAGGTGGTTGAAATTTCTCTTACTCCCTATTAGGGATTGAAACCGGAGCGTTCCCCATCTGGACACAGACGTTTTTAGTTGAAATTTCTCTTACTCCCTATTAGGGATTGAAACCTTAAAGTCTTGATGGATATGCCTAACTCTTTGGCAGGTTGAAATTTCTCTTACTCCCTATTAGGGATTGAAACAAGCAGATCGATACGGGCGTGACTTGGGTGCTAGTTGTTGAAATTTCTCTTACTCCCTATTAGGGATTGAAACAGAACCATTGAAATACCTCCACTTGCCGAGACTGTGGTTGAAATTTCTCTTACTCCCTATTAGGGATTGAAACTGCCTATATTCTTGTAAGAAATCTCTTGCCGTGCGATTTAGTTGAAATTTCTCTTACTCCCTATTAGGGATTGAAACTGGAGCGGGATGGCGGTATACACCTTTGTCTGGAAGTTGAAATTTCTCTTACTCCCTATTAGGGATTGAAACAGTGCAAATCTTGCTGAGGCGAGCGAAGAACAAGTTGAGTTGAAATTTCTCTTACTCCCTATTAGGGATTGAAACGCTTTATCTCACACGGTCGAAAATGACCTCAAAGTTGAAATTTCTCTTACTCCCTATTAGGGATTGAAACCGCTAGTGGCAGTAGGCATTATGTATCCACCACTAGGTTGAAATTTCTCTTACTCCCTATTAGGGATTGAAACAGCAGGTTGTCTTGTAGGAAGGAATGCGAGAACTCACTGTTGAAATTTCTCTTACTCCCTATTAGGGATTGAAACAACTCGATTCCTCCTCTGTTTTTTGAACTGTAATGTTGAAATTTCTCTTACTCCCTATTAGGGATTGAAACAGTCGTCTCCTTCACAGTCGTTGCAATGACTTCGTTGAAATTTCTCTTACTCCCTATTAGGGATTGAAACCTGATCTTGCTTGCGAACGCCAAAAACCGCAAAAGTTGAAATTTCTCTTACTCCCTATTAGGGATTGAAACCTTTACCCAAGAAAGCAAATCTTTGAGGACGTTTTTTAGGTTGAAATTTCTCTTACTCCCTATTAGGGATTGAAACTTCTCTCCATTTTTTCAGCCTTGCTTCACGAGCTTGTTGTTGAAATTTCTCTTACTCCCTATTAGGGATTGAAACTTAAACAATCAGTGCAACCGGATAAGCCAGCCAAGCCGTTGAAATTTCTCTTACTCCCTATTAGGGATTGAAACGAGTTGAGGATATTCTCGGAAGGTGATTACCTCAGTTGAAATTTCTCTTACTCCCTATTAGGGATTGAAACAGACCAGCCGATAACAGTAAATTCCTAGACCAGCAAGGTTGAAATTTCTCTTACTCCCTATTAGGGATTGAAACAGCGCTCAAAATTACCCTCAAAACCTTGCGCAGAGGTTGAAATTTCTCTTACTCCCTATTAGGGATTGAAACGCTTCATCTGGGCTAACAATGCCGCTATCTTGGAGTTGAAATTTCTCTTACTCCCTATTAGGGATTGAAACTGGCGTAATAAAAACGCCCACACCAATATAATAGCGTTGAAATTTCTCTTACTCCCTATTAGGGATTGAAACTGTACTTCGCAACCAAACGACAGTAACCTTGGTTGTTGAAATTTCTCTTACTCCCTATTAGGGATTGAAACGCTTATCAACATCAGTAAGCAAATTATCAAACTTAGAGTTGAAATTTCTCTTACTCCCTATTAGGGATTGAAACGGATATAATGGAAGTAGCTATTTATACATAGCAGGTTGAAATTTCTCTTACTCCCTATTAGGGATTGAAACCCTATTATCTTAGAAACTTTAGTTGCCAATAATTATGTTGAAATTTCTCTTACTCCCTATTAGGGATTGAAACTAACTCTCTGAATACCTGGTACTTTTTCAGGTACTGTTGAAATTTCTCTTACTCCCTATTAGGGATTGAAACCTTGTGTGTTGCTTGGTTGTTCTGTGCTATGGCCAGTTGAAATTTCTCTTACTCCCTATTAGGGATTGAAACATATCATAAGTGAACACGCTAACAGTCTTATCAAGTTGAAATTTCTCTTACTCCCTATTAGGGATTGAAACGAATTAGACAGACAGACAATCGACCAGACTCTAGCGTTGAAATTTCTCTTACTCCCTATTAGGGATTGAAACAATCTTCCACGGTTTAACCCTGGTAAAATTCCATAATGTTGAAATTTCTCTTACTCCCTATTAGGGATTGAAACTCGTCCATGCAGTCGATGAAGGAATAATGTCCGGTGTTGAAATTTCTCTTACTCCCTATTAGGGATTGAAACAATAGCCTTAATTCCCTCTAAATATTGATACTCGGCGTTGAAATTTCTCTTACTCCCTATTAGGGATTGAAACATCTTTATTCAATTGATTAAAACCTGTAGCGTCTTCAAGTTGAAATTTCTCTTACTCCCTATTAGGGATTGAAACGTCTGACTCATTAACCTTGTTTACAGTCTCTTCTGTTGAAATTTCTCTTACTCCCTATTAGGGATTGAAACTCCTTTGTGCTCGCTTATTGGATCTATCCTCTTGTGTTGAAATTTCTCTTACTCCCTATTAGGGATTGAAACTGAAACTATCTAACGCTTATTTGGATCGCTCCAGTGGTTGAAATTTCTCTTACTCCCTATTAGGGATTGAAACTAATTTACAGACACACAAGTTAGCATTAGAAAGATGTTGAAATTTCTCTTACTCCCTATTAGGGATTGAAACATAACTGGATTCTTCAAGAATTAACCAAGGATGATAAGTTGAAATTTCTCTTACTCCCTATTAGGGATTGAAACAAAGACTTACCAAAAACTAACTTGGCTTGCTCCAGGTTGAAATTTCTCTTACTCCCTATTAGGGATTGAAACTCTTCAGTTGGTTTGTTGTATCCATCTTTAATCTTGTTGAAATTTCTCTTACTCCCTATTAGGGATTGAAACCAGTTGGCAAAGCGTTAGCGTCGTCGTCTTCATCGTTGAAATTTCTCTTACTCCCTATTAGGGATTGAAACAGCTTCATCCTGTGACAGTTCCCAATATGGGGTTGAAATTTCTCTTACTCCCTATTAGGGATTGAAACTAACTCTTTGATTTACTCCGTGATTTCTTGATTGGTTGAAATTTCTCTTACTCCCTATTAGGGATTGAAACTTGACGGATGAAAGCGTACAGCCGGATAGCAGCTGGTTGAAATTTCTCTTACTCCCTATTAGGGATTGAAACATACAGTAAAAGAAGTTTCGACGGATAGGACACATGGTTGAAATTTCTCTTACTCCCTATTAGGGATTGAAACTGCATCTTCAATGTATGCAATATTAAATTTATTTGTTGAAATTTCTCTTACTCCCTATTAGGGATTGAAACATGACTTTGCTCCTCTTTCTGGGTTTTAACCAGCATCATGTGTTGAAATTTCTCTTACTCCCTATTAGGGATTGAAACATATCGACGTACTGTTTGCCACACCACACCAACAGGTTGAAATTTCTCTTACTCCCTATTAGGGATTGAAACTTGGAAGGTTTCATAGTTTCGAGTTGCAATACCGGGTTGAAATTTCTCTTACTCCCTATTAGGGATTGAAACATTAACCTATAAGCGATGTGGTCTGTTGAGTTGTGTTGAAATTTCTCTTACTCCCTATTAGGGATTGAAACCTACTTTAAGCAGTTTCGACGTGGCGCCAAAGTTTGTGTTGAAATTTCTCTTACTCCCTATTAGGGATTGAAACAACAACCTAGCAAACGAGTTTATGGGCGCAAACGCTCAAGGTTGAAATTTCTCTTACTCCCTATTAGGGATTGAAACCTTTATGGTGAGGGTAGCATTACCAAGCGTAGTGTGTTGGGTTGAAATTTCTCTTACTCCCTATTAGGGATTGAAACACGGTTGGTTCTTCCTTTCGGGTGGTCAGTGGAAGGTTGAAATTTCTCTTACTCCCTATTAGGGATTGAAACGCTGTAAACTCTATGTGACTATATTAACTGATGTAGGTTGAAATTTCTCTTACTCCCTATTAGGGATTGAAACTTGTATTTAATGCGTATACTCAGATACTCAGTAAGGGGTTGAAATTTCTCTTACTCCCTATTAGGGATTGAAACTAGACGCAAACACACTACAACCCGCGCTATACTTTCCGTTGAAATTTCTCTTACTCCCTATTAGGGATTGAAACCTGAAAGTTGGCACATCTATATTTGAAGCATTTAATGGTTGAAATTTCTCTTACTCCCTATTAGGGATTGAAACGGAAACAAGCACAACCTCAAAGTGGTGGCGGAGGGTTGAAATTTCTCTTACTCCCTATTAGGGATTGAAACCTAAGAATTTTTGAGTGAAGATAGAAAAGAATTGGCAAAGATGGCAGCTTGAGTGCGATCGCGCAGATTTAACCGACTGAGAATACTTGTCACGTGATTTTTCACCGTTCTCTCAGTAATATACAGAGACTGTGCAATTTCTCGATTGCTAGCACCAGCTGCAATGAAGCGCAAAACTTCCCTTTCTCTGGGAGTCAGTTCAGCTAACCCGGATGGGGAATTGAGGGGTTTTGGTGTTGTAGAGTGTAGTAGAGGAGACAAGACTTTCTCAAATAACCCTGGTCCTAGTTGAGTGTGCCCTTGATGAATAGACCGGATAGCATTTGCCAAGGGTTCTAGAGGTGTATCTTTTAACAAATAACCCTTCGCTCCAAATTGCATTGCTTGTGAGACATATTCATCATCATCAAAAGTCGTCAATACCAACACTTTCACTGCTGGAAATTGCTGAGAAATCACTTCAGTTGCTGCCACACCATCCATGACGGGCATACGCACATCCATTAAGACCAAATCTGGTTGCAAGACTTCGACTTGGGCGATCGCACTTTCACCATTTTCTGCCTCACCCACAATCTCAAAGTCGGGCTTTGATTCCAACAAACTTTTTAAGCCTTGACGAATAATGATTTGGTCGTCTACTAATAGCAAGCGAATCATCCGCACTAGCCTCGGTAAGGAAATCTAGCGATAATTTGGCAACCACCTTTGGGGGAACTGACAATGGAAAATTGACCTCCTAGCGCCTTCGTTCGTTCTCGCATTCCTTGGATGCCAAATCCTGTCTTGTTTTGCTTTGGGTTAAAGCCTTTACCATTGTCACATAGCTGTAAATAGAGAGAATCACTAGTTGCTTGTAAGTCTATTTTGACCTGAGTGGCGCTGCTATGCTTAGAGATATTTGTTAAGGCTTCTTGAACAATCCGGTAAATTGTCGTACCCACTTCTGTTGGTAAAGATCGGGGTAAGCTGAGTGAGCAGACTGGAACTATACCAGTCTGACGCTGAAAATCTTCAAGCAACAGCGCGAGTGCAGACTCCAGAGATTTTCCTTGCAATGGGTCACAACGCAGTGTTGCCACAGATTGGCGTACCTCTTTTAAGGCATTGCTACCAAGTTGTTTGGCTTCTAGCAAGAAAGTTTTTGTCTTATCAAGGTTTGATGACAAAAATAGTAAAGCGTTTTCTAGTTGGATACTTTGAGCTGTGAGCGAGTGTCCCAGAGCATCATGAATTTCACGCGCAATGCGATTGCGTTCTTTTAAAGTTGCTTGGTCTTCAATACATAGAGCGTATTCACTCAGTTGTTGATGAGCGATCGCTAATTTCTCCCGACTTTGTCGTTCTGCTAGCAAAGCATTGACCAACAACAACACAAACGCCAGCACCAAGCCAAACATCAAGCCCACATCTAACACCAAACGCCAGATGTCTACAACTGGTGGTTTGTGCACATAGTCCAGTGGTGGTTTTGATAAGAGCGGAACTAACGTGGTGAAAACAAAGCATACAAATGCCAGACCTGCCACAAGCAAGCGTCCAATCAAATTAAAGACAAGACAACCACGAATGACTAAAATCAATAACAGTGGTGGCGGAACGTGAATGCCCCGACCCATAACACCTGCTAACAAGATCAATCCAAATCCCAACCCTATATAAAGCACTTTTGAGAACAGATTGCTCGTTGGTAGCCATAAACCCATGACACCAAAGCAGGCAGTGATTAAAAAGCTCTGTAGCGGCTGTTGGTGGATTTGGGGCATATGTGGCGGCTGTGGGGGGAGAAGCAAGAAAATCCCCAAAAGAATCCACTCTAGATAGAGTAGTAAGCGAAATGGATGATATTGAAGTTGAATCAGGCGATTCACAGCAGCAAGTTTGAGTAATAAAGCACTTTATATTTATATACAATCTAAAATTGATTGCGGGAATTTTTCCTCCTCTAAACTCTATAACAAAGAATTTTTTGCTGCTAGGGTCAATATTCCCATTCTTACGACACGAACTAGGACTTTAGTCCTAGTTAAAATTAGTACACAAGTCTCATAGACATCTGGATTTTAGATCCATGTAGTTATCCTGGCAAATTTCTAAGCTTGAGGCATCGAACACAGACAAGTTCATCGCATGAAATTTGCAGGAGATATACTATGAAACTAAAATCTCAGTTCATTGTCATACTCGCTGGCACCATCAGCCTGGTAGTCAGTTTGCACTTAGCAAAAACCTTTGCCCAAATTCCTGTTGACAATGGACCAATCAAAGTTGTGCCAGCTGGCAGGGTACCCCCTGGACCATTATTTCCAGAATTAGCAGGTATCAATTTGACCGAGGAACAGCAAAAACAAATCTGGCAAATTCAACAGGAAATCATGCCTCAAATTGCTCAAATTATACCCCATCCTGAGTTGACAGAGGAGCAAAAAAATCAACTTCGGTCTGGTCAATCAGTGCAAATTACTATCCAACCACCGACCGCCGAACAAAAAGCGAAACTGCGAGAACTCTTCCAGACATACCAACAACGGGTAGAAACAATTTTGACTCCTGAGCAACAGCAGAAATTCCGAGAGAATCTGAAAAACTTGCCGCCTTTGAGTTAGTACAAGGATGGAGGACAAGCGGAAGGAGCGACGGATGAAATATTCACCATGTTCAAACAAAATCTGCTTTCTACCGAAAATTTTGGGGTTAGAGCCTCGCCCTTTTAGGGCGACTTTAAAAAACGTCTGAGCGATTAGTAGAGTTTGTATATAATGTAGTCAGGAGGTAATAAAAGTGTTTAACCTGACTTACGAATTCAAGCTAAAGCCAACACAAAATCAAATAGTAATGTTTGAAGAATGGTTAGAAACTCATAGACGGGTTTCTAACCATGCTTTAGCCGAACGTAAGGACTGGTATAAGTCTCGTAGTTGTCAGGTGAACGCTTGCAGCCTTCATAGTTGCTATATTATTCCTGCTGACGCACCTCGTCCAACATTTGCTAGCCAGTGTAAATTTCTTACTGCTGCACGCAAAGAAAACGAGTACTTAAAACGTGTTAATGCTCAATCTTTACAGCAAACATTGAGAAGGCTTGAAAAAGCTTTTGTGAGTATGTGGGAACAAAATCATGGGTTCCCAAGATTCAAAAAGCCAGGACGAATGCGCTGTTTTTCTTTTCCCCAGCTAGGCGTGAATCCGCTAAGTGATGGGTTTGTAAAATTGCCTGTTATTGGTGCAGTTAAAATGCGTCAATCGCGTTCAATTCCAGATGGTGGAGTAATCAAGCAAGCACGTGTAGTCAAGCGTGTCTCTGGGTGGTATGTGATGTTAACTGTCCAATGGGATGTCAGCACACCTCAACCCATGCCCTCCGGGTTCGCACTCGCCTACGGAGGGAAACCCTCTCCGAAGTTTCCTCAACGGGGGGAACCCCCGCACGGAACTTCTCTCTGCAGCGCTGTCTCACCACGGGGTGAAGCAGTAGGAATTGATGTAGGACTCACAAGCTTTGTTGCAACTTCTAACGGGCTTTTAGTCAAGCGCCCGAGGTTTTTTGTTGATGCCGAACGCAAGCTGAAATTTCTGCAACAGCGCGTCAGTAGAAAACGTATTGGCTCGAATAATTGGAAAAAAGCACAGAAGAAAGTTGCTTCGTTGCATGAGTACGTTGCTAACTGTCGCAAAGACTGGCATCGAAAGCTATCTCACCAAATCTGCAACAATGCTGGAATGGTGTTTGTTGAGGATTTGAATTTGGTCGGGTTATCCCGTGGGATGCTGGGTAAGCACTGCCTGGATGCAGGGTTTGGTCAGTTCTTCAATATTCTTGAACAGACTTGTTTTAAGCGTGATGTTTATTTCCAAAAAGTGGATAGTCGCAAAACAAGCCAAATCTGTCCAAGTTGCGGTGTCCAGACAGGCAAGAAGGAACTTTCAGAGCGTACTCATGTTTGTTCAAATTGCGGCTATACAACTGATAGAGATGTGGCAGCAGCTCAAGTAGTCGCAATACGCGGACTTGCAGCCGTAGGGCATACGGTCAAGATGCTTGCCGAGGGTAAATTCGTTGGAATCCCTGTGACGCAAGAATCTTCGTCCTTGTAGGGCGGAGAGTGTCAAATCCTCCATTTTTGCATATTGTCAGTATTGAATCAGTATTAGAACAGGAAAGTTGTCCTAATCGTACCGATAATTGCGTCAGGATTTTCAGAGTTTTGACCGGGTGAAAGAATCCAAATCACACCAGGCGTAATTGAGATATTGTTATTTAACTGGTATTTATAAAAAGCTTCAATATGAATAGGTATATCATTCTTTGCATCAAGTGCAAACTCACTTGCATTACCTAAATAAGGCTCGACGCCTACAACAATGCCACCTAAATTATTTTTTTTACCAAGATCAGGAAAAGCAAAGGTGAGTGCATAAGTCCAAATATCTCCAGTTCCAAGCTTGACAAACTCAGCATTGATGTAAGAAAACCAGCCATTGATCGCAAACTGAGGGCTGAATTTGTAAGTAAACTCTACACCATAGGCGTTTACCTTTGATGGGACTGTACCAAAATCAAATCCTCCACCATTGGCTAAGTTTGTACCAACTGAAGCCAAATTGCTCCCTGTATCAAAAATGGCAAACTTCCGATAAGCATTAATGTAAGTCAGACCAATAGAAAACTGGTCATTTGGTGTAAAGGTTAATTGAGCCAAAGCAGCGTAGTTGCCATTAACCAAATCAGAGTTGTCTGCCAAATAGCCAGCAGAAAATGATAAATTTTTACTAAGTGAGTAAGTAAATCCACCTCCCGATCCCCCTCCAATGAGATAAATAGGATTGTGTTGACCAAAAATTGAAAGAGAACCGGCACCACTGTCGTATCCTTCTAAATAAGAACTCACAGTAGGTACAAAATCGTAGTGGACTCCTCCAACAGCTGCCACATATCCTTGAGTGTTTTTATCAATTGGGAAAAAGTAAGAGAGCCAGTCAACATAGATTGAATTATTAGTATTTCCGAAGTTAAAGGTTTGAATACCTTCAACTCCGCCACCTTTCAGATTAAAGATATTTGTGTTACCTGCAGCAAGACGGATATGTAGTAAATCTTTTCCCGTAAAGCTGTTCTGAATATCTAAACGTACTCTTGCTTGGAAAACGGTACTATTCTTACTCTGTTGGTTAAATTCATCAGTGATTGCAAAAACAGCTTCACCAACTAATTTAGCTGTAGGAGAGAAATTTTCTTCTTGTAAAGTGGCTGTCTGAGTCTCGAGGT
Source organism: Nostocales cyanobacterium HT-58-2 (assembly GCA_002163975.1). Classification (GTDB taxonomy): domain Bacteria; phylum Cyanobacteriota; class Cyanobacteriia; order Cyanobacteriales; family Nostocaceae; genus HT-58-2. Next base: position 4,267,092 of record CP019636.1, read on the forward strand.
TATCAACTCGACCTCGTAAAACAGTAAGTTCTGTGGCAAATTCTTCTTGCAACTTTTTTAAAGTTTCTAAATCTTTTTTCTTGACCAAATTAGAAGTATTTTCGACAAGCAGTTTGTTTATACACTCTATACATACATTTAAAGTAGCAGCAAATTCGTAACGAGTCAGGGAACGATTTCCTTTGTAAGTTTTGTCAAGATAGCCTGAAATGCAACCATAACGTTCCACTAAAGATTGCACGACTTGAAATGCCCAATCTGTTGGTGTCACATCAGATAGTTGGAAAACAGAGTTGATCTGAGCCATTGGTGCCATCTCTAATGACGGCTTGTCTAAAACAGTTGGTGTAAAATTATTGGCTTGAATAATCTCAGGTTGAGATAATGTAGAATCAAGTGATTTTACAGAGTCAGTTGGAACAGTTGCAGGAATTGATATTGCGTTTGTTTCAAAAGGTAATGTACTCGACGCGGAGCGATCGCCAGGTGAATGCGCCATTGCTTCTACCAAAGTTCCATTTGTAACTAAGAATCCACCAAACAGGCTTGTCAAATTAATAATTAAGTTTTTCCAAACTATTTTGGACATCATATTTTCTCAGCAGAATAGTTCAGAATAATGTAGGATGGGTTAGCAAAGCGTAACCCATGCTGTCCTTTTCAATTGATACTGTACTCAAAGGAAGACCGCATCCTACAAAAAATTTTGTCTGCCTACTTCAGTTCTCAAGAAGAAATCAGCTATACAGAATTCAGTATTCACAATTGAGCCATATTATAAGAGTTAATCGGGATTAACTCTTGACCCTTGACCGAATTACAGACGTACTAAAGATAAATCCCCCACATTGACTCCCACTAATTGGTTTTCGTCATTAAAGAAGGCAAATGTACAAATCTTGCACGCAACCTTTGGAATTGAAATTGTGCCAATGAGGGTCTTATCAGATTGCCATCGCCCTACATACCGTGCCGATGCAAGCCGAGGATAAAACGAACTGCAAAATTGGTAAGCTAGCAAGCGCACACCACTGACAACCATACTAATTGGCAAGTAGTCAAACCATTGCTGTCCAGCCTGACGTGCCAGAGGTAGTCTTGGAATTGCGAGAAATAACAATGCCAACCAAGGATCTTCACCGTCCAGTCGGTGGAATATGAACCTGTTCTCATCACGGCTATAGAACAGTTTTGCCTTCCCAGAGTCTAGGTAAAACGAGCCATCAGCCGCCATGCGTACAATCACGGCGAGTTGACCAATCGCCCGCCCCTTTTGAGTGATACTAAAGTGGAGTTGAGAATCGAGAGGTAAGGAAAATGCTTGCGCAAGTTCGCGTTCAGGAGTCGCAGGCTCCAGCACAGCATTTACCCCTGGTGTTCCCTCACCACAAAACTCCCCGTTAACTATAAGGTTGGCAAAATTAAAGGGAACAGTGGCTGCACCTAGTACTGGCGTAAGTTGCACTTGGATATGAATGTGGGGCTGGGGTGAGTACCCGGAGTTCCCACAACGTCCCAGCAAGGCTCCTGGCTCAATGCGATCGCCTGGTTTCACTACAATACTGTTTTGGGCAAAATGGGAAATTTCAACGTAAAAGCCTCGCTCATTGTACAGTATCACATGGTTTCCCCAGTTATGCTCTTGATCTACCTTGCCAATTTCACAGTCTGGCAAGTCGTGCACAACCTGAACCACCCAACCACGAATGGGTGAGAGCACGGGTTTTTGAAAGGCGTAGTAATCAGTTAACTGTAAGCCACTATCTCGATAAGTCAGACCCTGCTCATCCTGGATGACAAAGTCATAGGCATATCGCCAGAGTCCTTGATGAGTCCATTGTCCGTCAAAGCCCTGCCAAACCACCCAACATCCTGCAAAAGGTAAAGTCAGCAGGCGACCACTACTGCCCTGATATCGCCGCCTTGCGGTCAATTCGTAATCTAGAGTTTTTTCTGGTGAGGATTGAGGATACCGTGCTAGCAACTGATGCCCCACAAGACCCAACAGATACAACAACAATAAAGTGACTAGATTGTAGGGGAACGCATGTACTGGCAACGCCACTGCTGCCCAGAAGACACTGACAGCTTGACCGAGTAAGGCTGCTAACGCGACACCAATAGCTGCAATTATATAGCTTTGAGGTGATGGCAGCAAATAATACCCGCCAAGAGCCAGCCCCACTAAAATGAAATTTAAGGCTGCAGGATCGTAATAGACATAAGCGAAAGTTCCTGTGAGGATGCCCTGAATAAAGACTCCAAAAGTATAACTAAATACCGCAAGCAAAAACTGAATGCGTGAATTTAACAACAGTAACAGAGCAACTGCCATGCCAACCCATACATTAGGTAAAAAGAAGATTAACCCCAGTGTGCGTAGGAAGCCCTCAAGGGGTATTGGTAAACCAATCGAGTAAGCATGTGCAGGAACAACAGCGTGTTGTAAGCCAGCAAAGCGAAACGCTGCTAAATGGATGCTCCAGCTGACAGCAACGAACGGCAGGCTCAACACTGGCAGTAAAAAAAAAGTGTACAACACATGGGACAATGTCCACGTCAAGACAAATGCCAATATGCCAGCAGCCGCTGCCAAAAAAAATGATGCAGCACTGGGGCGGAACAAATAACCAACACTCAGCCCTGCCAGGAGCGGGTTAAACAGCAATGGTCCCTGCACTAGATAGGTCGCAACTTGCGTCACTCTGGTAAAAATCACTGCCGCCAGCACTCCAAAAAGACCCATAATCAACACCGATGGTTGCAGTAACATGGCAGCCAGTAGCAGTGCGCCAATGGTGCTCCCACGTAGAAACAGGATTTCAGCAGTAGCTGCACACACGGCAGGCACCAAACGTCGGAGTGTCTGTAACCACTGCATGGTAGCCCACCCTTGCGTTCTTTGCTTCTGGTTATTTGAGCTCGTCAGCTTAAAACGCCCCAGGGCGGATTGATAAAGTACATTCCACATGTCTTTAGCTCCGTCCTGTGCTTTGAAGATTACAATTTAATCATTGGGTTATTAGGGACAGAGACTACCGCTAACCGAGGTGGTAAGTGTTCTCGTCGTTCTAGGTCGCTGAGGTCTTCTGCCGCACGAATCAATTCAACGTCGCCTGTTTGAGTTACCAAAACGACATTGGGGCGGTATTCAATGAACTGCAACCATTGCGTGTTGTTGTAAGCACCCACAGTCGAGATGACCAACCGATCGCCACGTGAGAGCGGAGGGAGTGAAATCCTGTCATCAACAACATCAATATTCATGCACAGTGGTCCGTAAATCACTGAAGGTTCACAGCGACCAGAAACTGGGTGACCAAGGGCGATATCAAAGCGATACCAAAAGCTCGTGAATAGTAGATTGACACCGGCATCTATGACATAGGCACGGGTACCATCGGGCAGTTGCTTTGTACCGCACACACGTGTAATAAGCGTCCCGGCCTCATCAATAATCGCTCGACCTGATTCGATAATTAGTTTGGGCGTATGCTCCGGTTTGAGTGAAGCCCACAGAGCATCACAAATTGCGTCCGCGTATTCCTCAATCGACGGTAGCATGACTTCTACGGCATGGTACATACCTTTGAGACGGCTCCGGGACGGAAAGCCACCGCCAATGTCGATGTAGTCCATGCGCCAACCATACTTTTGCTCAACCTCATAGCCAAATGCCACCATTTTTTTGACTTGGCGGGCATAGGCTGCGGGTTCCATGATGAAGGTTCCAATGTGACTATGTACCCCATTCACCCGCAGTTTCCCGCCACTGGCAATGCGCTCGATTGCATTCATTGCTTGACCAGATTCCAGATTAAAGCCAAAGCGCGACCAGCAGGGTTGAATTCCAGCATCCAGGTTCAGTCGGATACCCACTGAAATAATCCGATTGAGACGAGTGGCGATCGCCTCAAGATCCTCTATTTCATCTAGGTGATCAATATTGATAATCACTCCATCACGCACAGCTGCTTCCAACATGGCAAACGGTTTGTGCGGTCCGTTGAGAATGATTTGGTTTCCTGGAATACCCAATGCTTTAGCTTTGTCGTACTCCATTTTTGAAACTAATTCAGCGATCGCACCTTCTTGATGCAGAATGGCACAAATTGCTTTCAAATAGTTAGTCTTGTACGACCAGCCAAAAGTCACATCCGGGTAACGCGTAGTGAATGCATTGCGGATGGTGCGGAACTTACGACGTAGTGTCTGTTCTGAATAGACAAACAGTGGTGAGCCGAACTGCGCGACCAAATCGTCGATTGGGACATCTGCAATCTCTGTTTTCACCTTACGGTGCAACAGGGTGTTACCTGCAAACTTGTTCATCAATCCGCTGTGTAGTTTTTGAATGACGGGTCTTTCATACTGAGTCAGCATATTTTATAGTTCTCCCAAGGTCACCAGAGTTTGTAGAGGTGTTGCGTCTGTTACCATCTCGTACGTGTAACGCATGAACAATTTGCCCGCCTCGTAGGAAGACACAGAAGGTAAAGGCAATCCAAGTGCTGCCCGTACCAAGCGTGCGGGAAGATTAACACCCACCCCAGTTGCAAAGTAAGTCCACGCTGGAAAGCGCGGATTGATTTCAATCAGATGAATCTTGCCGTTAAAATCAGCAATGCACTCTAACTCAAAAGGTCCCTTCCAGCGAGTATGCTGCAAGAATGCGTCCGCCACCTGTAATAAGCCAGGATGATGGATAGTCACACCACTCCAGATTTTGCCAAGTTCGGTTACTAACATCTTTTTGGTTGCCACCAGACCCAGATGGCTCCCTTCGCCATCTCCAATTCCTACCAGATTTACCTCAGTACCGCTGACAATTTTCTGAACGATAATTGGATAGCCGCACTCTGTTGCTAACTGATGGAAGCGTTGCAGTGCTTCTTGTTCGGTCAATACCCAGTACGCCCTATGATAAGGACCCTTGATGATCAACGGCAACTTGAGTGATGCGATCGCCTCATGCAGTTCTTGGCTCGAGTTCACCGTGAGTGTTGGCGGTGTCTGAACACCAAATGCGTCCGCGACTTCCGTTAGTCGTGCCTTGTTGCGTAGGGCAAATTGCTCTCGTGTGGGCAGATAAGTCTGGATGCCCAACGATTCCAACTCCTTCGCACACCGGATGTAAAGCGGCAATTCCACATCAAGATTAGGAATCACGCAATCTAATCCTACCTGCTGTTGGATCTGCTGCAACCGCTCAATAAGAACCTCAGGTTCTGAGGAGGGATACGGCATGAGGTAACGACGATCAAACAGCCAATCCATATACAGTCCTGGCTCCATCGCATCGTAAGCAAGTCCAATCAATTGGGTTGGCAATTGATTATCCTCGCGCAGGCTGCGGGCAATGCCTGTACCAGGACCGGGATTATCAACTGCATTGATTCCTGTGATGGCGATTGTGAAAGGTTTCATCAATTATCCTCTGTTAGTCCCAAAGCGTTGAGTTGCTGGCAAAAGTCTGCTATGTCGCGTTCTGCTATGCTCTGTTGGATGTCAAACCGACTGCAAAGAAACTGCACAATTTGTTGCTGAGTTTCGCCGTGTCTTAGCCGTTGCAAAACTAGCTGACCACAATGGTTTAACATAAAGCTTTCACCTGTCGCAAAGTCAAAAGCAAAGCCATCTTTGGTAACTGTTAGTGATTCAAATACTGGCATCCGTTCCTTGGTTATGTTAGTTATGTTGCAAAAACTTGTTGAGGACAAAATATCCGTAGCAATCAGATTGGGTTGTCCACCCAGGTCAAAAATTTGGGCAACAAAGTTGACCGAAGAAGACGTGGGAGTTGCAGGAGACGCGGCGATGCGGAGAGGAGCCTGTGTCTTCCGTTCGGAGCGAATGTCTGTTTCATGAGTGGATTGCGTACCTTTGGTAGGGCATAAAAGTTGCCTATCATACGAGGACACCGTACATCTTTAACGTTCGACATCTGTATGGTAGGGTTTGTCTGGGTTCAGTGAATCGCTCTAAGCTCCCAAAAGTACTTAGGACTTAAGTACTAAAAATAACTCTAACTTTAGTACCAACTTTCTTCGCGCATAGTAGTGTTAAACCGAGCAGCACAATCTCTAGCGGAGTTTTGCGATCGTCTTTCACTTTGCTGGATTGAAGGAGCCGAGCAAAGTAAAAGCGGATTGCAAATACGGTTGTAAAGCCCATGAGAAAGACAATCTTGCAGGTCATCTCCAACATCTTCCAATCCTCGATATAACGCTTGCGTACTAATTTTATAGGTTTCAGCTGTTCAAACCCACATTCTGCAGGTGACGCAGAGATAATTGACGCCTAATGTGAATTAAATCGGCAGAAATCAATCCCTTGTCTGTACAAATATCACTATGTTGAACTGTCTGTAGAATACCCTCAAATGCCTAAGTTCTAGTACTGCTAAGGGGGATGCCTTAGCGATGAATGCTTTATTACAAATTGTAGGCACACTCAAATCACTGAGCAGCGCCTTCATATGAGCTTCTATGCAAAAGATACCTCTAATTCACTCTAGTTGCCATACGCTCTTCTCCACCCCGATCTAGTCCACCTTGATGTAGGATTACACGTGATGCCCTGCCTGTCTCATCTACTACAAATGTGTGTTGAGCGTTCATCACCTTCAAAAAAAACTTTGTTGAGGACTCTGGAAACATTTCAACTTGTTCAAGTCCAGCCTATTGAGTAAAAATGCGATTAGATTCTTTTGTAACGGTCAAGACCAATCCTGACTCTAGCTGATATTGCCCTACGTAGGCTTCATAAATGGCAGGATCAAGTTCAATCACTTGCCGTTGCTTAGGCAGATCATAAGGTTAACCAAACAAAATCGCAGCTAAATCATTCGCAATAGGTACAACTGGTGTTACTACTGCTGCGTCAATGTTAGTACAACACTAATTTACCTGTTTTTGATCTTAATCGAAAAGTATTGACTGTCGGGCTACCAATCGGGCAAACAGTCCTTCTTGCGATATCAGTTGCGAGAAAGTGCCTACTTGCACTACCCGACCAGCATCAATAACATATATACGGTCAGCATTGCAAATTGTGCTGAGGCGGTGGGCAATCACCACACGGGTAGCTTGCAACTGATCTAAACTGGCGCTAACAATTGCCTGGGTGCGGTTATCCAAAGCGCTAGTTGCTTCATCCATTAGGATAACTTTTGGTTTGCAAACAAGCGATCGCGCAATCAATAACCTTTGTCGTTGTCCACCAGAAAGATTACCTCCTCCCTCACTAATGATAGTGTGCATTCCCATTGGCATTTGCTCAATGTCATCTGCTAAACCTGCCATGCGTGCAGCTTCCCAAACTTCTTCTAAAGTTACTAATGCCCCACCAGTAATATTTTCAAATATCGAGCCGGAGCCAATTTTGCCATTTTGTAGCACGGCTCCTAATGACTTACGTAAAGCCTGGAGATCCAATCTGGCTAAATCGTGACCATCGTAAAATACACTTCCGATTGTGGGAGTTTCAAAACCTAATAACAAGCGTAATATTGTTGATTTACCACTTCCAGAAGGACCGACAATGGCAATAAATTCTCCTGGTTCAGCATTTAGGCTGATATCATTAAGGATTAATGGTCCATCTTCAGAATAACGAAAGCTAACATGATTTAGCCTAATGCGACCGATTAATGTTCCAGGGTGTTCTTTGTGAGTATCAGATTCTGGTTGTGAGCGCAAAATTGGCTGTGTTCGTTCCCATAAAGGGATAATGCTCCAAATATCTGTGATTGTATTGCTGAGGTCAATCACTCCTTTAATAAAAATACCTAAAGCATAATTAAACGCCACAAAAGTACCAATTGTTAACGATGTCTGCGTTAAAGATGTCTGTATTGTGGTGATGGCAAATCCAAACACCATGGCAGAACTTACCAGTGGTAGTGCTTCATTAAAGACAGAAACCAGATCGACAATTTGTTGTACACTGGCTTTTAACCTGATGCGTTGGGTATACTTTTTTGCCCAAGCAGCAAAGGCTCGTTCTTCAGCCATAGCCACCCGCAGTTTAGTTACACCATTAATTAGCTGAATGGTCAGTCCATAAATTGCCCCATCTACTTCTTGCTGTTGTCGCGATTTCTTGACTAAGAAAAAGCTAGAAATAAGAGTGATAATGCTGGCTAATAATCCTAAACCCATCCCCACAAGAGCTAGTTGCCAGCTGTAAGCAAACATGAGTATCAAATTGAATAAAGCAAAGATACCACTTAACAAAGTTCTTTGGGTAGCACCATTGAGCTTTTGCTGAATCGCCTTGACTGACATAACACGTCGGACTAAATCGCCAGAAGTGTATTGTCGAAAAAAAGCCGGGCTTAATCTGAGCAACCGATCCCAAAGTGCAGGCTGTAATGTGCTATCAGTGAGACTTTGCACCCTAAGAGTAACAATGCTTTGAGCTATGCTAAAAGCTAACTGTGCAAAAGCCATTGCCAACAATACCAACCCAATCTGCCACAATGAAGAGCGATCGCTATCAGGGATAGCCTGATTCACTAAAATTGCTGTGGCTTGTGGGGTAATCATTCCCAGTAGTGTGCCAATTATTCCCAAAAAGAAAATACTGGCAATGTCTTTTTCAATCCCCTTAGTGCCAAACCTCAGCAAATCAATGGCGTTGTTGATAACTTGGGGTAACGGTCGATAAATAACGTAAGCTTGTGGTGATAGTGTTTTGGATACAGATTTGGTGACAAATGTGCGTGTCTGTGAAGTCGGGTCAAATAGCTCATAACCCTTACCTCTTATTGGTAACAAAGCGACTGGACGCTTTTCCCACTGGGTAAAAGCCAATAGGGGGCCATGTTCCCGATGCCACCAATCATCTGCTAAAGTGATGCGACGGGTACGTATTTGAGATGCGCAGGCGATCGCTGTCACCGGGTCTTTGGTATTGTGGAGATCATCTGCTGCTGGATGAATGGTAATTCCCAACACTCGTCCAATTGCTCCCATCGCCACTAACAAAGGCGGTCCTTCTTGAAAAAATACAGCCTCTTGCTGTGGCTGCAATACAGCCGCCAGTTCTCCCAGCGCCCCCGCCGCGACTTGCCGATTTAATTGTTCGCGTTCTTGAAATCTGCGGTGTTCTGCCTCTGCTTCTTGATTGAGTAGCAAACTGAAGTAAAAAAATAAATAAGTATGTAAGCTTGCTAAACCTGCTTGCAGTTGGTCTGGTTCTAACTCAACAGTAGATAACATCGTTCCCACAGATGTATCTTCTGCTTCCAACCAGATACCTGCTGTAAGTGGACAAACTGGGGAAGCAGAGTTTAAAGTTAATTCTTTAATTCCCAACCAACAAGCGTTGCCTTGCTGGAATTTTACCCAAAAAACTTCTTTTTGCCTGATTTGCAGTTCCTCACTTGGCGATAGTGAAAAACTGCGTTCAAATTTTGTTTGATTAAGGTTTAATGGCATAGCCAAGACTGTTTGTTGCTGCTTGACAGCCTGACCTAGATTGTATACCCAATTTTCTACAAGTGTGATGGCTTCAGGTTCAGATGCAGCGATGCGCTGTTCTAACTCACTCATTGGTAACTGGATTAATTTAGTAGGTTCTACTGCTACTGCCTGAAATACCCATTTTCCTGAAACGATGCGATCGCGAAGCGGGTCGGGCGCTCGACTCACTTCGTGAGTCCCTCCAAGCGAAGCTTGGAGGCAACCCGAACGGAGTTCGGGTTGGAGCGCAATCCGACCATCGCCTAATGGCAAAGTACCAAATAAAGCTTCATTAGTGTTGACACTAAACAGGTAACGACGATGACCTGCTACTGAACCATCCTTGACTGTAGTGGCAAACAATGCCAGTTTTCCAGACTGGACTACCCATAATGTTTCTGGATTATCTAGCAACAATGTTTCATTAATCTTCATGCCGTATAGTCGTACAGAATGGTTCAGCTGAGTGTACAACATTGATGTTCTAAGCCTCTTCTGTCTTAATTAAACAAATATATGTGCCGCCTTGTCGCCACAATTCCTCATGGCTACCCCGTTGGACGATTTTGCCCCCCTCCACCACAATAATTTCATGACTGTCACGAATTGTACTGAGGCGATGGGCGACAACGATACATGAACAACCCCGTCGTCGGAGATTTTGATCGATTATTAACTCAGTTTCGGCGTCAAGGGCGCTGGTTGCTTCATCCAGCACTAACACTGCGGGATTTTTTACCAAAGCACGAGCAATTTCTAAACGTTGGCGTTGACCACCACTAATATTCATCCCTGCTTCAATGAGTTCGGCATCATACTGTTTTGGCATTGATAAAATCAGGTCATTAATGGCTGCATCTTGGCAAGCCTGCACTAAATCTGCTGCTGGTACAGTTTGATCCCAAAGCGTAATGTTATCTCGTACCGTCCCAGCAAATAAAAAGATATCCTGTTCAACCATCGCCAAAGAGTTAGCCAGAACAGAACGCGGTATTTGTTTGCGGGGAATACCATCAAAATATATTTCCCCATCCCAAGGTTCATAAAGACCGCAAATTAATTTAGCGATAGTAGACTTGCCAGAACCACTCTTACCTACAAATGCGACTCGTTGTCCTGGTTGAATAGTCAAGCTCAAATTTTCGATTAACGGAGGTTCTAAGCGACTATAACCAAAGGTGACATTTCGCAACTCTACATAACCTTGCAATTTAGGTAAAGAAAAACTGATTATTTCCTTCCCTGCTTCTCTCTTTGCTTCAGAATCAATTGGATTTTGCAAGACATCATCAAGGCGGTTTAAGTCAGCTTCTAACTCTTGTAGAGTACTACCGAAATTGACTAGGCTGTTAACTGGTTCTAGAAAACTCTGCGTTAAACTTTGATAGGCAACTAGCATCCCAATACTAAGTTTACCGTTCATTACCTCTAAACCACCGACAACCAAAATAGAAGCTGTTGCGAGGGCAGTTAAAAATGTCGGTAATGTGGTGAGAATTTGAGTTTGTAAACCTAATTCTTGCTGGGTATTGAGTACATTAGCATAGTAACCTGCAAACCGAGAAAACAAATCAGCTTCTAGACCAGAAGCTTTAACGGTTTCTATAGTTTGGATACCAGCAACGGTCACACCAGATACCTTGCCATATTCCTGCACCAGCCGTAAGTTAGTATCAACACGAGCTTGGGATAATAATTGTAGGGCAATGATATTAATAGCAGCAAAACTAACTGCGATCGCACTCAGTACCAAGTTGTACTGAATCATAATTATCAGATATAAAACCATCATTACCGAATCAATCACTGTTGTCGCCAAACGTCCTGAGAGAATCTCTGCAACTGAATCATTAATCTGAACGCGACTGCTGATTTCCCCTGCATAACGTTGATCATAAAACCCAACAGGTAAACGCAGAGTATGCCAGAGAAACTGTCCTGACATACTCACCGATAACTTCACCATCAATCGCCGCAGATAAGTCAGCCGCAATCTCGCAAGTAACGCCCGCAATATACCAGTGATTATCATTCCTAGCAACAACGGACGCAACCATTCTTGCCGATTTTGAACTAAAATTTCGTCAACAAACACCTGAGAAAATGCAGGTACTGCTAACCGGGGAATTGTCAAAAGTAACCCAGCAAACAAGCAAAATAGAATAGTACCCCACGAGTTTTTTAAGCGTGCAGTTAAAGCAGAGATAATATGGCTTTTTTTGCCTCCCTTTTGAAAATTTGACCCTGGTTCCATTCGCAGAACGACACCTGTATATCCTTGGTCAAACTCATCGAGAGAAACACTTCGCCGACCTGACGCTGGGTCATTAAGATAGACTCGCTTATTTCCAAATCCTTCAACGACAAGAAAATGATTAAAATTCCAAAAAACAATATATGGAAGATGAATAGCTTTTAACTTTTCCAGAGGTACTTTTAAACCTTTAGCATTTAAACCATAATTTTGAGCAGCCTTGAGAATATTAAACGCTTTGCTTCCATCTCGTGAAACACCACATTCTTCTCGCAGTTTAGCCAAAGGTACAATGCAACCATAATAGCTAAGAATAATTCCTAGAGAAGCAGCACCGCATTCCACCGCTTCCATTTGTAAAACAGTAGGAGTGCGGACACGACGAATTTTCATGTAGTGGGATAGATTGGATATCAGAGGAAATAGCATATTTTATTAAATTCGGTAAATAAATTATAAAAATATATTTTGAAACTGCGAGTTAATAAATACCCGTCCAAGAACGCAGTAAAGGAATAATGTAAGAAATAGGTGCGACTTCGTCTACTTTCACTTGTACGGATGTAGTTGTACCAGAGGAGATTTTCAGGTTTGGTCCTAGTGAAGATGACCATTTATAACCACTTGATGTAGTTGCATCTTCTTGTAATTGCACAAAAGCTTGAACTCGACCTTCACCTTTTGCTGCAAGGCTGTCTGCAATTTCTTGATTACCAACCATCGCTGCGATATCTTGTGTAGTTACAGGGAAAGCAGAAATATTCTGAATTACCCCAACTATACCACCCTCTTTTTCGCGTTTGGCAAAACTGGGAGTCACCTGTACAGACATCCCTGGCTTGATTTGCTTACCATCTTTATTGGCAAAGTAAACAAGACTCATGAGTTTGGTTTTGGGGTCTTCTGCTTCAATTGCTCCCAAACGAGTTCCAGAATTAATAATTTGACCTGGAACAGTACTGACTTCCAGAATTTGACCATCGTATTTACTAATAATTCTACTTTCTTGCGCTAATTGCAGTGCTAATTGGGCAATGCGATGCTTAGTCTCTCGAATTTGATTTATTTTGTCAATGGATTCTTGGCGATATTGTGCGATTAGTTTTACTTCTTGAGTCTTTATATCCTTAATTTTAGTTTTAATTTCATCACTTTTATTAAGATTTTGCAGATAATCTCGTTGGGTATTAGTTGTTTGAATATCAAGTTCTTTTAATTGACTTTCAATATCTAGAAGTTGTGCTTGTGTGTTGAAATATTGCTCTTCTGACTGTACTAATAAGTCTTGACTAATAACACGTTCTTGGAAGAGATTACGTCTATTTTCAATTTGTGTTTGTAAAGTTTTGACTAAATAAATAAATTGTTGTTTTTTTTGCTGTAAGTTTTGACGTTTTTGTACTATTGAAGTCAGTGTTTGGTCCCTTAATTTGGGTGTTACTTGTTCTCGTTGTAAAGTATTTTCTAAATCTATTCGCTGCTGTTGTAAGATTCGGACTTGTTGGTCAATTAGCTGCTGTTTGAGATGATCAATCTCGTTATTTTGAGTTTGTAATTGTTGTAACTTAGTTTGCTCTTGTTGCAATTGCTGCTTTAAGGCAGATTGGTCAATAATACCCAGTACGTCACCTTTTTTTACCACATCCCCTGGCTTGACCTTCAAAGTGAGCAATTGACCAGAACTAGGAGCTTGAAATTGTACTACATGGCGGGGACGAATCAAAATTCCTTGCCCTGTGACAGTCAAAGGAATTCTGCCAAACACACTCCACAACGCTCCAACTGCAACTAAAAAGCCCAGAGCAGATAAAGATAACCATGCTTGGGGCTTGACAACTTGTATTGCCTGATCTAGTCTTTCTGGTGAAGATAGGCGGTCAAGGGCTTCTTGACGGAAAATTTTACTTTGTTTTAGTTGCATTGTGCTTCTCCAGCGCCTAGAGCCGCTAAAGGACTAGTGTGATAACTAGTAAGAGTAGGAAAATATCGGGGAGAACTAGGGGAGATAATATCAATTCAAAATTCAAAATTCTCTCTTGGAAAGTTCTGTTCGTCGAAGACGTTGGCGAAGCCATCGGAGGAAACCTCCGCTCAGACTTTCCGCAAAATTCAAAATTAAGAAAATCAGATTTAGTCTGGGTTTCGGGGTTTACATCTGTTGCTTGATTTGGAGAATTGGTATTAAGATGTTGCGCATTTAAATTGCACATTCTTTCGTAAAGGCAGTCAAACGTCAAAAAGTCAAAAGTTTTTTGACCCTTGAACGCCAGTCGCCTACGGAGGGAAACCCTCCTGCAGCGCTGGCTCCCCTTGACCCTTGACAACCCTAACAAGTAAATATGCCCTGCTAGATGTGTTTTAGCTTAATTTAGGAGGTTCTAGCATCAGCACGGAGGGAATCTTTTCTGGTTCCGCCAGCCGTAGCAATCCATAACCTATACCTGCAAGTCCAGTCATTAACCCAGGTGTTTCTACCCCCAAAGGAACACCGCAAACCCAGCCTTTCTGGTCTATCCTGTCGAGGATGAGTGTCGTCAGGCGATCAAGTTGGATTTGATATTGAGTATCTTGCAGGATAGAACTGGCTTGCGCAATGAGTTCTAGGTTGCCTAAATCGCCGTGACAGAGGGAGTGATTGAAGCCAAACCCCTGCTCTAAGGTTGTTTTGATCGCCGTATTAATCTCGGCTCGAATTGCCAAATCGTCTATATAAGGGAGACAACGTAGTCTTGCCAAGCCGATACCTGGCGCACCATGACACCAAGCAGTCATGCAGTGGTGCCCCTTTGACTCATCTTTGGTTTCCGTTTCTCGTAAGTCGAGCCAATTGCTCAATTCTGGGTAAAACAGACTTCGCTCATAGCTAATTCCATCCAAGGCAGCTTGGTAAAAATCACGTTCTCCTGTCAAAGCGGCAAGTTCCAATAATGCCCAAGCAATACCCGCCGCTCCATGAGAAAAGCCACTTAAAGGTTCGGAGCTTCCTTTTTTTATCATCCAAGCTCTTCCCTGCTTTCTGGGGATTGCTTGGCTCACCAAGTGTTCCCCACATTGCCGTGCCAGTGCTAAAGTCCTCTCGTCAGGTTGACAGCGATGAAGAGTGATTAGCCCTGCAATACATCCTGCCGCTCCCGCTATGATGTCTAAGTGTTCATCTTTTGTAATCAGGGAGGGAAGTAGTTCGGCGAGTGCTTGTGCTTCAGACAGTAAGGATGGCTTATTCCATAAACTTCCTAAATGAGTCAGGGTGTAAATCATCCCACCAAGACCGTTAAAAGCACCAATTGACTGAATCAAGCCTTTATCTCGCTCGATTTGTCCTTGTACCGTTCTTAAGGCTGCTTCTGCTAAATTTGTGTAGCGTTTCTCGCCAGTAAGATCGCCCAAATAAGCGAGAAACAATACAATACCTGAGATGCCGTCATAGAGATCGATTTTCAACGGAAGGATAGACCACTGTTTCTCGCCCATCCAGTTTAACCCTAGCCACGTCGCGTCATCTTCTCCGCGCAGTGCCAGTTCTTCGAGGCGATCGCCGATCACGATCGCACCAGATAAAAGCTGCTCCCTATTTTCCTTTCCTCCAGTCTCCCTATCTTCCCCTGTCAAAATCAGGCGGGGTGGTTCTCCCTTTTCTAGTTCAGGTTGCTTGGCTGTGAGTGCCGAGGTAGCAAGAGAGGCACGGATAAACCAAATCTGGCGATTCATGTCCTGGCGATCGAGTTGCTGGAGACGTTCCCGGACAATGCTCATGCCAGATCTAGTAAAAAAGTCGGGAATTGACTGGTTTGTGCTGGTATACAGATCGCAAGATATCGGCCGAGTTGTGAAGATGGGAATATCTCCTTGCCGCAAATCCTGCTGTTCGGCGGCGATTATTTTCTCTATCTCCGGGCGATGTTTAACGTCGATCCAGAGGCGATCAAAAAGTCGCTCCCGATCTAAACCATCCCGTAAAAAATCGGGGTGATAACTTTCCCAGAGCATCTTTGCGTAGGTAGCTGTGTTACGCAAAATGACACGCACTTCATCATCTGCGAAACGTGTTAAAGGGCTATCTGAGCCGAGGAGTTCATCTCGATGCTCGACTAAGAGTTGATAGATCGAGGTAAACCCGGCAATAATCGATTCAGTATAGTCGAGAACACTAACGAGTGTACCATCAAGGGTAGGAAGATTTTTAGCGATAGGCAGTTCTACTTGTTCGCGGGTTAGCCGCATTTCATCAGTCCCTTTACTTTCCCAAGTAGACACCCCTCTGGGGATAAGTTGTCCGGGTAATCCACCTAATCCACTAATATCGATGCCTTCTGACTCCTGGTTACCCCAGGTTTTCCGAGGGAGCAAACCCACCCGTAAAACCGAGTAAGCGATTTGATGAGTAGCAAGGGTTGTCGATTGAGAGCTATCTAGTTCACTCTTATAAGGATGGAACAGAGCTTCTAAATCGATCATTATCGGGTACTCACCTGCGGCGATCAGGTTTTCGTGATGAAAATCAGTCGCTTCTAAAGCATAGAATAAAGCTAAATATCCGCCTTGTCGCTTATAGAAACCTTCTATTTGCTCTACACTAGTACAGCTGCTTGGTTCTATAAATTCAACCCAGCCATAATCGCTACGATTAAGAATTTTTAAGAGTTGAAAAGGGAGATGGTTGCCCCGTTCATTCAGCCAAGCAAGGAGTTGTTGAAAGTGTACGTCAACACCGAGATTTTTTGGTTTGTATACTAGCTTTAACCCCGATTCAAATCTAGCGATCATGACTGATCGCCCGCCGCGATGGCTATCCCCTGCTCCTGCTTCCACAGCGACTAGCAAACCTGGAGATTTTCCTTGATTAAATGTATTGCTAATCTCCTCCCAATCGGTGCATAGATGTTGGATAAACTCTAAGCTATTTTTGAGCCAATGATTAACGACAATCATTAATTGACGCGCTAATATTGGATATTCTTGGAAGATAGTGAGGGCGATTTCTGGTTGTTTTAGGCGTTCTATAAAGCTCTGAAATCGTTCTTTCGATGTCTTATTTTTTAACACACCTTGAAGACGCGCAACGTTAAGTTCTAAAACCATCGTGCGGCTCAACATCGAAACTAGCTTTTCTGGTAAATCAGCTATTAATATAAGTCCGATTGTTTCAGGATTAAAAGGTAACTCCTGCCCGATTGCGAGCAAAGTTTTAATGTCTTTATCTAATTTCTCTAGTGCTTGATGAATTATGGGTGCGATCGCGTATAAAAAATCTGATTCTATTCGTTCTGAATCTAAACCTATTCGAGTTAACACATCGCTAGAACTATAATCAGAGAAAGCCTGTTCCAACTCTGCCAACCAAGTAGGCGCTTTAGAGATACGAGCTTTTACTGATTCGCTCGATTCGCTTAAAATGTAAAGAAGTTCAGCTTCAGTTAAGTTATCGAGCGATAGCCGTTGAGCAAAAAATGAACCTTCATTAAAAGGAGATTGGGACTGCCATTTTTGAATTTTACGTCGAGCTAGATCGGTAATAAATTCGTCTTTTTCTCCTAGAACTGGTAATGAAGCGGTTCTTTCCTTTAAAGAAGTTGCACGATACCAATCAGGGGCTTGAAAATGTATTCGATCCATGAGACTAATTTTCCGGAAATAGCGAGCGAATCGGATTAAGACTATTAATTAGCGTGGGTTAAAGAGTATTGGGTATTGAGGCTAAGGAGCAGGGGGGAGCACCCGAGCAGAAATTTCTCTAGGCAAAGAGCACTTTTTCCCCTGCTTCCTTCTCAGTTCCTAGTAACGAGTTCCTAGTCCCTAGTACTCAGTTCCCAGTAACCCAATCCTCAACTTCCTTTACAAACTATCGCGTGAAGTAAGACCAATACCAGCAATAAACATCGCAGGTGATCTTAGAATCTGCATAGTATCCACCACTGATGTTTTTCATCTCTTCATCTTCTAATTCCAGAATTCCAGCAGGATTTTCAGGTAAATGCGAGAGTTGTTCTTCAGTTAGGCTATTGCGGAAATCTTCATCTTTCCAAGCACGGATAATATCTTGTTGCGACATTGTACTGACCTCTTTTTGGTGAAAGTTTTTTGGTTTGAATCGAAGGTAACTTGTTTTTTGTTACATCCGATTTCATGATTATTAGAGTAAGGAGAAATAGGGGAAAACTAGGGGAGAAAATCGCAGATTATAAAAGTTTTTTGGAGTGATACTTAAAAGACTTCAAACTAGGTTAGGAAACAGTGAGACCGCACTTTTGTTCTAATGTGAGATGATTTGTGGCAGAGGATATATGTATTGAGTTTGTAGGCGATCGCTTCTTGACAGGATATTTGAAAAGTTGGCAGCTGAGTAAAAAAGCTCTCAAGGCATAAGCTGTGAACGTGTATACACAGCACAATTGAGAGCATGAGTAAAGTATACTCTGGCTTGAAAATGTATTCGATCCATAAGACTAATTTTCTGGAGATAGCGAGCGAACTTGGTTAAGACTATCAATTAGTGTGGGTTAAAGAGTATCGGGTATTAGGTATCAGAGCTTGGGCATAGCAAATTGGGAAGTGAATATTGTGTATGCCTATTGTCTCTGTGTACTAGTCCCTAATAACCCAATCTTCAATCTCCTTTACAGACTATCGTGTAAAGTAAGACCAATACCAGCAATAAATATCACTGGTAGAGACTGCGCCGCCACTAATGTTTTTCATCTCTTCATCTTCTAATTCCAGAATTCCAGCAGGATTTTTAGGTAAATGCGAGAGTTGTTCTTCAGTTAAGCTATTGCGGAAATCTTCATCTTTCCAAGCACGGATAATATCTTGTTGTGACATTGTAGTGACCTCTTTTTGGCGAAACTTTTTGGTTTAAATCGAAGGTAACTTGTTTTTTGTTACATTTGATTTCATGATTATTAGAGTAAGGAGCAATAGGGGAAAACTAGGGGAGAAAATCGCAGATTATAAAAGTTTTTTTTGGGTGATACTTAAAAGACTGCAAACTAGGTTAGGAAACAGTGAGGTCGCACTTTTGTCCTAATGTGAGATGATTTGTGGCAGAGGATATATGTATTGAGTTTGTAGGCGATCATTGCCCGCTGGAGTCAAACGCGAGCACGCGAATACCGCTTTGGTGTCCGTGTAACACATGCAAACAGGAATGCGATCGCCTCATGCAGTTCTTGGCTCGGTTCAGCGTGAGTGTTGGCGGTGTCTGAACACCAAATGCGTCCGCGACTTCCGTTAGTCATGCCTTGTTGCGTAGGGTAAATTGCTCTCGCGTGGGCAGATCAGTCTGGATGCCCAACGACTCCAATTCCTTCGCACACCGGATGTAAAATTGTAATTGCAGAGTGATGTACTCTGATTGCAGAGTAATGTACTGTGATTGCAAAGTAATGCATTGTAATTGCAGAGCGATGTATTGTGATTGTATAAAGATGTATTGTGATTGCAGAAAGATGCATTGTGATTGCAAAGTAATGCATTGTGATTGCAGAGCGGTGAATAATGAATGGGTTAGTCGCAGGGGCGTTACTCATCACTGTTTCAGCAACGCCACTATTATGCATATCAATTAAAAAAAGTCTCTTTTTCAAGAGACTTGAATGTTTATCTCAAAAACTTGACTCTCAAATGTAGCTCAACTGAACCTCAAAAGACCTTGCGCTCTTCTAAATGGGCTAGAATATCTGAGCGTTGACGCCAAATCGGACGCAACTGTTTGCGTGCAAATATTTGTAACTGATCGCCAACATGAGGAGAACCTGGTTGAGTTGCGTTACCATAGCTAGTCAGTGCCATTGCCCGTACTGGTTGAGAAAACTCAATCGCAGCAACAAATGAATCACCATCAACTGCTTGAAAGTGACCTTGTGATAGTGGAGCAAAATTGAGGACACGGAAAATACCAAGACGTCCAGCACCACCATTCGCTGGTAAGTCTTTATGATTTACCTGTAGCCGGAAAACATCGCCCCAAGCGACATCTAGTGCTCCGTATGCCTTTTTCACTTTAGCAGCAACAGCTTCGAGTGTTGCGATGGCACTTTTAGGATCGGCTAAACCATCGGGCGTGGTGCGTGGTAAGTTTTCACTCCAAGGTTTACCAAACGTTTTATCTAAGTCCATTTCTTGTACCCAAGCAGCGAAGAGGACTGCACCCTTACTATCGGCATTAGCTTGATGATCCCAAGCTTCTAACACATCTGCCGCTTGCTGTGCTAATTCACCCCCCTGCTTTCGGGAAGCAGGAATTAAGTCATCCAACAACCGATCTGCTAGTTCCATGCGCGTTGAATGTTTGTATTCAACCATTTCATCGAAAGAAATTTTGTCGTCCTCTGATAACATCCTTGCAGAACGCTGCGCCCGAAAATTCATAGAACGAGGTGCTATGTAGGCAGGGTAATGATCTGGTTTGATGGCAGTGGGAAACGTCGTTGTCCAGGGCGGATCGTTAGCATTTTGCAACCATCCACTTTTTGGATCAACGATACGTGGTAAATCTTGGTAGGAATGAATCTTCGTCCATAATGTCTTAGAAGTGTCACCAGGAATCATCCCTTGCCAGTATTTAAAATCACCTTGAGAACGAACTGGAACATCACCATTAAACAGATGCATGATGTGCCCGTCTCTATCTGCATACATTACCGTAAACATGGGGAGTTGCAAGCGTTGGAGAGCAGTTTCAAATTGTTTCAAGTTTTGGGAACGCGCCATATCCCACCACTGCTCCAAGACTCCAGGGCGGTCAAGACCTACAACACGTAGTGCGATCGCTTTACCATCTTTCTGTGTCACCACAGGTCCGTGAATAGAATGTTTCACAACTAAGGGTTGGTCGCGCAACGTGCCGTCTTTCTGCTTCACTTTTAAGGGCAAGGTTGTTGTCTGGAAAGGACGAACTTTACCATCGAAGCGATAGCCATTGTTAGCTAATTTGAGTTCGTAAGCATCCCAACCATCGAAAGTGTTGACAGTGTGAGTCCAGCCCAAATAATTGTTAAAGGCGATCGCCAACACAGGAACTCCAACAAGTGTTGCTCCGTAAGCATCAATTCCTGGAGCGGTGATTTGTGCTTCGTACCATAGAAATAAATCTGACCAAGGCAAGTGTGGGTTCGCAAGCAACATCGCCTTACCACTTGCAGAATGTGATGGGGCGATCGCCCAACCATTAGACCCTGCTTTTGGTTCTTCCTTTGTGACACCTGCAATTTCTTCTGGGTTAACAATAAACGTGAAATGAATGACCCGATGTAGGTGAGCTAGCACGTCTTCTGCCTTAACAGGCAAGACAACTTCTACTTCGTCATCTATCAGTTCACTATGCTCTTTAGCATAAGCATTGATTCCTGCGGCAAAAGCATTCAGATAGCTGCGAAAAGTTGAACTTTGTGCTTTGTACCAAGAACGAGCACGTTCAGGGACTCCCATAGTGAGTACCCACTGGTCTGATTCTAAATATTTCTCTCCCCAATATTCGGCAGCACGTCCGCGTGCTTGACCGTAAAGACGCAAAAGCAAGTTACCATGACTTTGCATCTGTGCCCAACCAAAAGCTTGAAATGCACTTTGGGTATCTTTACCATAGATGTGGGGAACGCCATAATTGTCCCAGAGGATTTCAGTCGATGTCGCTAGTATCACTCCACTTTGGCTTGCCACAACTAAAGCAAATATCAAACCAATTATGAACGGTACGAGTCGGAATAGTTTTGTTTTATAAACTCTAAGAAAATAACCCATACCATAGTTTAGAAATTCATAAAGAGAACATCAACAAACAACTTTCAAGAAAATACTACTGTGCAGTCTGACTTTGAGCAGCTTCCTCCATCTTTTTCCTTAAACTGAGTGGTCTCATATCAGTCCACACTTCCTTAATGTATTCCAGACATTCCGCCTTCAGACCGCTTTTGCCTGCATCTTGCCAGCCAATTGGGTTCTCCCGATCAGCAGGCCAAATAGAATATTGTTCTTCATGGTTGATTACAACTTTGTAAATTGTGGTGTCTTCTTTGTCATCTTGATACATATTTATCTCCTGTTAGTTAATAAGTTAGGTCTCACACGATATCATTGACATCGGCACATCTTATTGTTCTACTAGTTCAAGGTGTCCCTGACCTTCTAAGTTTGCTAGGTCAATATCTGCAATGCATCGAACTTTCACATAATTAAGTGTTAAGTTTCCAACTAAATACACCTTCCCCGTTTGATGCTCGAAGTCAGCATCTTTTAAATTAGATGTTTCTGGATCAAGTCTGACACCTAAATCAGTTCCTCCCTTGGTATTTGTGAATTTAATATGTACGTATCCTCGGTCAATACTTTCTTTAAGTGCTGCAGCTGTTTTTTCAGGTCGTAAGCTGACTTCAACGGGATGGTTGCCTTCTGACAATCGTTGTACTAACTCGTTCATTTTATAACTCACCTTTGTCTTTAGTTGCTGATGCTTGTACTTGCACAAGTTGATGAACTGAAATCTCGAACAGCAGGGTATTTTTGCAAAATTTCCTTAACTATGATGAAGCTATATTTAGCTTTATTATGACTACTAACTTAGCGGTTTTCGACAAACAAAGTAGACCTCACCAGCCGTTCCACTTTTTTCAAAAAGACGCTCTGCATTATAGATACTAACTTCAGTAAAACCCACATTCTCTAGAGCAGACTGAACTTCTTCCCTAGAATAACTCTTCATGAGCATAGTTATGTCTAAACGCTGCCAGTTTTCCTTTAAAAGCTCAAATATAGTGACTTTGGTTTGGGATATTTTTTCTTCTACATGATAACTTGCACGAGCACCCCAAACATATTCGTCTTTGACATCGCCAGCAATCATAGAGTCATTCTCTGACTGAAAGTATTCTTCTAAATACAAGTCAAACAAGAACAGACCGTTTTCCAACATTGCCGTATACACGTTGTGGAAGACGCCTTTTAGTTCCTCAAGACTCAGGATATGGTTAAGACTAGAACCTGTTGAAATCACCCCGTCAAAGGTAGATGGCAATTCAAAGTAGCGTATGTCACCAAGGATAAAGTTAGCACCGGGTGCATTCTTACGTGCGTAGTGCAGCATTCCGTCAGACTCATCAAGTCCAGTCACTTTATACCCTTTTTTAAGCAGAAGTTGTGCCACTTGTCCAGTACCGCAACCAAGGTCGAGAATATGCGCTTCCTGCGTAAGATGTGGTAACTGCAACATTTCTAAAAGCTGCATTGTCTCTTCGCGATTAGCATAATATTCGTTGTATATCCGAGCAAAAGGATCATAGACGGAATAGCTATTTGCTAAAGAAATCAAAGGTCTCTCCTAAATCTCTAAATTTACATAACGTTGCTAAACTTAATAGGTCAATAAAGCAAAATTAACCTAATAACGCAAACTCTAATGTTGCACTGACTTAAAGACAAGCTATCTTTAGCCTATTTATGTTTGCTGACTAAGACGCTGACGACAAACAAAGTAGGTATCACCAGCCCTTTCATTGATTCCAAAATCACGTTTTGCATCATAGACGTTGACTTCGGTGAAACCAACATTCTCTAGAGCAGATTGAACTTGGAATTTGTCAAAACATTTTTCTAATAAAGTCGAGTCAAAACGCTGCCATTTTCCGTCTATCAATTGGAATATCGTAATGTTATTTTGACCTATTTTCTCTTCTGAGTAGTAGCTACGTTTAATACCCCAAGCATAGTCATCTTTGATATTTCCAACAGTGGTACCGTGCCAATAATACTGATACCTTTCTTCCAAGGGCAAGTTGAAAACAAATAAGCCGTTTTCCAGCAGTGCAGCATAAACGCTACGAAATACACCCATCAATTCCTCAAGGTTCATGACATAACACAGAGAACCATTAGAAGCAATTCCACCAAAGGTAGGCGGTAATTCAAAGTTGCGTGCGTCACCAAGAATGAATTTTGCACCAGGCGCATTCTCTTGAGCATAACGCAACATCCCCTCCGACTCATCGAGTCCAGTCACCTTATACCCTTTCATTAACAGCTTTTGTGCCATATGTCCTGTACCGCAACAAAGGTCGAGAATATGCGCTCCCTCTGGTAGATGTCGTAACAGCAATTTTTCCAAAGGCTGCATAACTCTATCGCTAATTCCTTCAGCCCATTCTTCGTTAAAGATACGAGCTATGGGATCGTGACCAGAATAAGTTTCTAAATACATCAAAAGTTTCTCCTGAATCTACTTTAATAAAGTCACAAAAGCTGTAATTTTTATCCTCGTATCTATACCTGATTAAGGTAAGTCGTCAACCGTTCTGCCAACATTTGCACATGAGGTTTGGTGAGCATAGTGTAATGATTGCCAGGAACTACAACAGTCTCTATTGGTTCAGACGAAAGCTGGCTCCAACCCCAGCTAGAATCATTGAGATACCCAGAATTTTCTTCGCTGGCTCGCAAAAGGATGATTCGATTTGGATAGACCTGTGGTACGTAGCTCCGACTAGCTAAAAAGTTGCTTTTATAAACTTTATAAAAAGGGCGAAACTGCTCTTGAGCTAGGTTTGCTGGTATTAGGTTAGCTATCTGCAATTGTTCTAAAACATAATTTAATTGTTTATCAGGCTCCAGTTGCCTTAACTGATCATAAAGTTCCACTAAACTGTTGCTAGCATTACCAGCTATATCCATAGCAAAATTGGCTAGAGCAATAGTATCTACATTTTCCTCAATCCCTACAGGTTTATTGCTAAAAACTGGTGCTGGACAATCTAGCAAGCTTAGCAGAGCAACCTGGTGATCCTGCTTTTGCAATTGAGTCGCCATTTCAAAAGCTATTAAGCTTCCCATGGACCAAGAACCCAAACAGTATGGACCTTCTGGTTGCACAGCACGTAATGCTGTGATATAGTGGCTTGCCATATCTTCAATGCGAGTGTAAGGTTCACATTCTCCATTAAGACTTGGTGCTTGCAAGCCATAAAATGGTTGGTCTAGACCTAAACAACGCCCCAATTCACTGTAGCAGAGAACACTTCCTCCCATAGAATGTATGAAGAATAAAGGTCTTTTGTCGCCACGTGGTTGAATTGCGACAAGGGGCGTTTTTATTTCTTTTTTACTAAACTGTATGAGTGGAAACTCTGAGGATTTATAGCTATTTTTTATTGGAGTTGACTCTATTTTAAGGGCAAAGGAGGGAGATGGTAACAACTCTCCTGCTTGCATTTCTATGACGCTTTCTTTTACTGCGTCAATTACGTGCTCAATATCTTCATCGGTATGAGCTGTAGATAGATATAAGGTACGTCCTTCCCAAACATAGACACCTTTTTCTAGCAAATGGTAGAAAAGTAAATTGCTAAATATGGAGTTAGTTTGGAAAGTAAAACGGAAGAGCGAACCAAAATGTATGACTCGAATTGGTGTTTGATTTTCCTCAAAAAAACTATTGAGAGTCTGAGCTAATTTTGTTGTCCGTTGTGCCAACTCCTCTTGAAGTTTGGGTCCCTTATTTTTCAAGTGTTTAAGTACTGCCAAAGCAACAGCCATGATGAGAGGATGCTTGAAAAAAGTACCTGCAAATATAGTCGTTTTTGCTCGAGGGTAAGACTCATCGCCAAAGCTCCAAAAACCACCGTCAAAGGCGTCCATAAAAGCAGCTTTACCAGCAATAACTCCTATCGGCATACCTGCACCCACAGCTTTACCGTAGGTGGTGATATCTGCTTGAATATCCCACAACGCTTGGATACCCCCAGGATGCATCCGAAAGCCAGTAATCACTTCATCAAAAATTAATACGGTTCCTGTTTCTTTTGTCAGTTGTCTGAGTTGATGTAAAAACTTTTTCGGCTGAAAATCAGGGCGACTGCTTTGTATCGGTTCAACCAAAACAGCAGCCAACTCGTGAGCATGGTTTTTGATAATATTGAGGGATTCATCAGTACCATAGTTCAGCACCATCACATTTTCCGTCATGTGCTGCGGAATACCTGGAGCTTTTGGAACGGACCGTAGTGTACCGTTGTTTGTTGTGACTCCTGTGACCAAAACCTCATCTAAGTTACCGTGAAAAGAACCAGCAAATAACGCAATTTTAGAGCGTCCTGTAGTAGCGCGTGCTATGCGTATTGCTCCCATCACGGCTTCTGTACCATCGTTGCAAAAAGCTGCTCGTTCAGCACCTGTGAGTTCGCAAATTAACTCAGCAACTTGACCAGAAAGACGCGATTGTGGACCCTGTAATATGCCTTGCTGAATCTGCTCTTGTATTGCTTTGATGACAAAAGATGGTGAATGACCAAATAAAAGAGTACCAAAGCCCATCGATATATCTACGTATTCATTCCCATCGACATCCCACAATCTGGCACCCTCTGCGCGCTGTCCGTGGATTGGATATATTATTTCCTTAATTGGAGGAAAAAATCCTGTGACTGCTCTACTGTTGGCATGATAGGCACGTTCAGCTTGTGTGAGTCGTTTAGATGCTTGGGTTCGTTGAACAAAACGAGCAATTAAAGCATCAAGATGTTGCTGTTGACGAAAATTTAATCCGGCTAAGGATTCTTTTTCTATCTGTTGGGATGCAGCAAAGGAAGTAGAGTTAATTTTTTGGCTTTTTTGCTGTTCGTCAGACTTTTTCTTAATTGGTGCAGGAGGTAAGTTTGGAGACTGACTTTTTTGAAGAACAGAAGTGTTGGTGGAGGGTTGAAGATGAGAAGATTGGATAGTCTCAGATGAACCTTTTTGGGGCAATAAATCTACCAGTTTAGACATAACTAGAAGATGTTGTGCCATCAGTTGTTCAATGGTTGTACCCTCTACAACTTTCTCTTCTTTTTGAGGAAATACTTGGTTTCCTGGAGTGTTGACAGAGAATACTGCCTCACTTATTGCCTGCGGTGTTATGGTGGAAGATGGCTCTAGAAGTGATGGTTCTGGCATTAGCTCTTCCAAAGGTAGCTGCTGAGTTATGTGATTTGCTAAGGCATCAATAGTAGAGAAATCTTCAAGCAATAGGTGCAGAGAGACTGCAATTTCAAACTGTTCTTGAATAGCTCCGCTAAATTGAAGTAATACAAGAGAGTTTACACCCATTTCAAGAAAGTGAGTGTGAGGATCTATTTCAGATGAACTCATCCCAAGCAAGTTCCCCAAAATGTCCTTAACATTTAATAGAATATTCTGATATCTTGATGTATTTAATGTTGTTTTATGATTTTCTTTTACATTCATTGAATCGATAATTTTCTCTAATGGTTCAACAAACGATCGCTGAGGATTTTTTGTTGTCTGTGTGTTGGGATAACTAATATTTTCTTGTTGTAAATTCAGGGGTTTTTGCGTGATGTTTTGACGCGATAAATCGTCACTATTAGCTCTAGGAGGCTCAACCCAGTACTTCTGTCGCTCAAATGCATATGTTGGTAAAGGGAGACGATGACGTTTTTCCTGAGCATAAAAGCCCGACCAATCTATTGATGCTCCAGCCAACCAAAGCTGACCTAAAGTTTTGAGTAAGAACAATATATCTGAGTGTCGGTCATGCGGATCGCGTATTGAAGAGAGTACGACCTGTCTTTCTACCTGTTGCTGCTTACATAAAGTACTTAATGTTCCTCCAGGACCAACTTCTAACAGGATTTGCTCGGGTTGTTGTAACAACTTGGCAATATTCTCGGCAAAGCGTACTGGCTGACAGAGATGCTTTGCCCAATACGTTGGATCTGTGGCTTGGGCTGCTGTTATCCAAGTTCCTGTAACGTTGGATAAATAGGGTATTTTGGGTGGTTGGAGATGAAAGGTTTCAACGAGTTTTGTAAAAGGTTTGGCGATCGCCTCCATCATTTTAGAATGAAAGGCATGGGAAGTTTGCAAGCGACAAGATGCTAATCCCCTTTGGGTCAGTTGGTGTGACAATTCATTGATAGCATCCGTCTCACCTGCAACTATACAAAGGGATGAGCTGTTGATTGCAGACAAGGAGAGTCTTTCGTTCAACAGAGGTTGCAGTTCTTTCTCTGATAAGGGAACAGCCAGCATTGCCCCACTAGGCAACTCCTGAATCATTTGCGCTCTTTTGGCTACCAGCACTAAAGCGTCTTCTAGAGACAAAACTCCTGCTAAAGTTGCTGCAACATATTCACCAATACTGTAGCCAACCATTGCTGAAGGTTCGATTCCCCACTCCATCCATAACTGGGCAAGAGCATACTCAATAACAAACAGAGCTGGTTGAGCTAAAAATGTTTGATTGAGTTTTTGAGTGGCTTCGTCGGATTGTCCTGAAGCACGACCCAACATCTTGCGGAGATCAAAACTTGAGTTGGATGTGTCCAACTCAGCACTGTATTTTTGAGATTTTTGAGAATTGATATCCGTTCGGTTCTTGCCGGGATACAGAACTTCTCGTAAATCTAGACTCAGCAAAGGTTTGAGGAATTCGCAGCAGTTGTCAACAACCTGTTGAAATGTTGGCTCGACCTGATAAAGTTCCCAACCCATATTGATATAATGAGTCCCCAGCCCTGGAAACATAAAAGCAACGGGCACATGGCTCTTTTCCTGAAAGCTGGTCAAAACTCGTTTTGAATCCTCAAGTGCAGCTGTCGCATTTTCTATGTTTTGGCAAATAACCATTCGTCGATGACTAAAAACCTTCCTGCCAACTTGCAATGTGTATGCCACATCCGCAAGGTTTAAATGAGGATGCTGCTTAAGTTCATCACACAAATTACGAGTGGCAGTTTCGAGAGCCGAGTTGGTTTTTGCAGACAGCACCAACAACTGCCAGGGGCGAGAAGGTCCAGAGGCTTCAATAGCAGGGGCTTCTTCAAGAATGACGTGAACATTGGTTCCCCCAAGACCAAAGGAACTGACTCCTGCACGGCGGGGAGTACCGTTCGTCTTCCACTCGGACAGTAGAGTATTGACGTAGAAGGGGCTGTTAGCAAAATCAATCTGGGGATTGGGTTCCTTGAAGTGTAAGCTGGGTGGAATAAACTTGTGTTTTAGTGCCAAGACAGTCTTGATTAAACCTGCAATCCCAGCTGCATTATCAAGGTGTCCAACATTGGTTTTTACTGAACCTATGGCACAGAAGCCTTTTTTCTCAGTTCTGGTGCGATATGCTTTGGTCAACGCTGCAATTTCTATCGGGTCTCCCAATTCCGTTCCGCTCCCATGAGCTTCGACGTAATTGAGTGTTTCAGGTTCAACCCCAGCCATAGCAAGTGCCTCTGCAATAACAGCCGCCTGCCCATCCACGCTAGGAGCTGTGTAGCCAACTTTTAAAGAACCATCATTATTAATAGCAGAACCTTTGATGACAGCATGAATACAATCATTATCAGCGATCGCATCTTCTAATCGCTTGAGAACGACAATACCTACACCGTTACCTCCAACAGTTCCTTGCGCCTTGGCATCAAAAGCGCGGCAATGTCCATCAGGTGAACGAATCCCTCCTTCTTGATAGCGATAACCAACTTTTTGCGGCACATTTATCGAAACCCCACCTGCCAGAACCATGTCGCTTTCGCCATTCAGTAAGCTTTGGCAAGCCAAATGCACGGCGACTAATGAAGTGGAGCAGGCAGTTTGCACATTCACACTTGGTCCCTTAAGATTTAATTTATAAGAGACATGGGTGGGCAAAAAACCTTGGCTATTGCCAATGACTATTTGCTTTTCGCCTACTAATTCTATGAGATCAGAATTTGGATAAAGGTTGGACAGAAAGTAGGTACTCCAACCGACACCAGCATAAACTCCAATCCGACCTGGGTATGTTTCACAGTTGTAGCCTGCTTCTTCAAGAGCTTCCCAAGCACACTCCAGAAAAAAACGGTGTTGGGGATCTGTAATTTCAGCTTCTTTTCGATGAAAGCCAAAGAATGAAGCGTCAAATAAATCTATATCTTCTAATATTGCTCCTGCTTTTACGTACTTAGGGTGACGAACGGCAGCTTCGTCTATTCCTGAATTTACCAGTTCTTCAGTTGTAAAAGAAGAAATTGACTCCACACCATCTCGAAGATTTTGCCAAAACTGCTCAATATTTTTGGCTCCCGGAAAGCGACAAATCATTCCGACAATTGCTATTTCATCAAGGCAATCAAATGAATTTGAATTATTCATTACAAATCTCCTGCTGATTGTTCATAGCTCGATGTTCTTGTCTGAGTTGCCTTTGTTGCTTCCTGGACTGTCTGCGAGTTTTGACTAGGTCTTGGCTTGGTCCAAATGAAGACTCGTCATCAGTTTCTTGAGTTAAAGTTTCTTGAGTTAAATATTTTGCCAACGCGTTTATGGTTGGATATTGAAACATTTCAACCATTGATATCTTAGTGTTAACAAGTTCATGGAGTTTCCGATGAACTTGAACTATAAGTAATGAATGACCACCGAGATCGAAGAAATTATCATAAATACCCACCTTCTCTACACGCAGTACCTCTTGCCAAAGAGTTGCCAGAGTTTGCTCAATCTCAGTTTGAGGAGCGACAAAAGTTTCTTCTCGCTCAAAGTTTGTTGGCTCAGGTAGCGATCGACGGTCTATTTTACCGTTGGATGTTAATGGCAGGGTTTTGAGTAGCACAAAAGCTCTTGGCACCATATACTCGGGCAACTTCTGTTTCAGAAAGCTCCGTAAGTCGTTAATGAGTGCTGAATGGGTCTTTGCTCCTGATGGGACGACATAAGCCACCAAACGCTTATCACCTGGTCTATCCTCCCGAGCGATCGCCACAGATTCCTGCACGTCTGGATGTCCCAACAGAACGCCCTCAATTTCTCCAAGCTCAATGCGGAAGCCCCGAATCTTTACCTGATGGTCGATCCGTCCAAGGAACTCCAGAGTTCCGTCTGGTCGGTAACGAGCTAAATCCCCGGTCTTATACAGGCGTGCTCCTGATTCCTTGGTAAAAGGGTTGGGAATAAACTTAAGAGCAGTTAGTTCAGGCTGATTCAGATAACCACGAGCTAAACCTGCACCACCAATGTGCAATTCACCAGGCACACCGATGGGCACGAGTTGCTGGTGTTCATCCAGTAAGTAGAGCTGAGTGTTGGCAATAGGGCGACCGATTGGAACTGAGCCTGACAACTTCTGACTTTGAGGAACTTGATAAACACAGCATCCCACCACGGTTTCTGTTGGTCCGTATTCATTAATAAGTATGGTGTCAGGAGCATTTGTTTGCCAAAAAGCAAGACTCTCAGCCAAGAGGTTTTCGCCACCGATGATGAATGCTCTGGTTTTACCTGCCGCTTCTTGAGGAGATAATTGCTGAGTGAGTAATTCCAGTTGGGCTGGTGTGATTTTGACCAGGCTATAGTTTGACTTGTTTCGCAGGGCAGCGGCAAGGGCTTCGAGGTCGAGGTTTTGAGGCAAAAGTTCTACTTTACGACCTACCAACAGTGGTGAAAAAAGCCCTGTGATGGTTAAGTCAAAGGCTATGGAAGAATGAACCAGTGTTCCTTCTCCTTGCTCAACACTATACGCCTGCGTACACCATCTTAGGTAATTGACCAAGCCTTTGTGGTGAATTAAAGTTCCTTTAGGTTTGCCCGTGGAACCAGAGGTGTAGATAACGTAAGCTAAGTTCTCAACTGTTGTATTGCTGACAGGGTTTTCTACCTGCTCGTAGGCAATGATTTCCCAATCGGTGTCTAAGCAAACGACCTTAATTTTCTCAGTTGGTAATTCTGCTGCTAAATGTTTTTGAGTCAGCAGTATCGGTGTTTGAGTATCTTCTAAAATAAAGGTCAGTCGCTCCTTGGGATAGGTTGGATCTAGCGGTACGTAAGCTCCACCTGCTTTGAGGATGGCTAGAAGTCCCACCACCATTTCTATTGAGCGCTCCATATAAAGCCCAACTAGCACCTCTGGTCCAACACCCAGCTGTTGCAAGCCATGTGCCAGTTGATTAACACGGGCGTTGAGTTCTGCGTAAGTTAGTTGCTGATTCTCAAACATAACAGCAACGTTGTCGGGTGTGCGCTCTACTTGTGCTTCAAACAGGTGGTGAATGCACTGGTCTTCTGGATAAACGGTTTGAGTCTGATTAAATTCGACGAGCAGCTGTTGTTTTTTGCGTGCGCTAACAATTTCTAGTTTGCTAATTTCTGCTTGAGGATGAGCGATGCTCCCGGAGGGAGCCGCCCACAGGTCTATCGCGCTGGTTAACAAAGTCTCAAATTCTTCGGCTAAGCGTTTGATATCAGATGTTAAGAACAGGTTAGCATCATAGTGAAATTCTGCGTTTAAAAAACTGTCACTACGAATGCAGGAAAGCTTAACTTTAAACCGATCAATGCAGGCATACTGATGGTAAATTGAGAAAGATACATCACCAGCTACATACTTTGCATCTGTGTTCTCAAACTCAAAACAAAACGGGAAGAAGGACGGCTCTAAACTATTCCCGGTAACGCCAACAATTTGTTCCCAAGCAAAATACTCCTGTTTTGCATAGGCATTGCTTGCAGATGCGTCAACCTGCGCTAAAACATCGCTAAACTGATCGTTTGGTTGCAGACGGCAACGAAGTGGTACATATTTTGTTAGCAGTCCAATAGCTGTTTGTAACTCTTCATATTTTCGACCATTGCACGCCATGCCAGTGATGATGTCGGATTGTGCGGTCAATCGCCAGAGCAGAATTTGCCAGCAAGCCAGCAAGAAATGAGAAACTGAAGTTTGATGATTGTGGGCACTGGCTTCTAGCTGTGCTACTACATCGGGATGAATTGGCAGAGTCATATATTGTGGTGCAAATGCCAATTTCTCCGAAGACCAATTTTCAAAAGGGAGCTTTAAGGTTTTCAAAGCAGAGAAATCCTGCTTTTGCCAATATTCTCTTCCTACTTTTGTATCTTCTGCCTCAATTAATTCATTTTGCCATTCAGCGAGATTAGTATATTGTAGTGGTTCGTCGGTGAGTTCCTCACCTTGTAAGCAAGCTGCATAGCAACGGCTGATTTCACATACTAAATTCTTTAGTGTTTTTGTATCTGCACACAAAGATGGCAAATGAATAATCAAAACATATTTTTTATATGATAAGTGAATCAAACTTGTTTGTAATATGGCATCTTTGTCAAAGTTATAAACCTGTCTTGTGTTTTGAAAAATTATATCTATTGCCTGTGAAGAATCTTCATTTTCTAGAGTATGTTCATGTAATGAAATGGCGCTACAACTTCTGATCCTCTGAATAGGGATTTTGGTACCATGGGTGCGTTGAAAGGTCGTCCGCAGAATCTCATGACGATTGACAACTTGATGTAAAGCTGCTTTCAAAACCTCTACTTGCAAATTTCCTTCTAGAAGAATCGCACAACAAGCCAAATACGACTGGCTGTCTTGTTGTAGTAACCACAGATGCCTTTGTTGTGGAGAAAGTGGAAAACCTTGAATTTGTTGTTGCATTTCTCTTGAGAAACCTCAATTTCAAACCTCATCAAAACTCATCTCTTTATCCTTTGTTAGTTTTCATGTTTTAGTGAAAACTAACTTTTTGCTTGAACTTACTAAACTTCTGTAGACTAGCTTTTTCGAGTTCTTCTTCTTCTTTAAAACGTTGTTGCTTGTCAACTTCTACAAGTCTTGCTACTAGCTCGTTGAGCTTGCTATTGGGCTGTGTAACAATACTGTCTAATAGTGTTTTAAAATAAACTAACATCCTGTTGATAGTGTTAGCGTTAAATAAATCAGTATCGTATTCCAAAATCCCCATTAATCCTTGCTCTGTTTCCCAGATAAAAAAGGTTAAATCTAACTTAGTCGTGTTGCTAGTGATATCCATGGGGTGTAAAGTCAGACCCAACAGTTCTAAGGGTGGCATTGGGGTATTCTGGAGAATGAACTGGACCTGAAACAGTGGTGTGCGGCTCATATTCCGCTCAGGATTCAAAGCTTCCACGAGCTTCTCGAATGGCAGATCCTGGTGAGCGTAAGCCCCCAGAGTCACCTCACGTACTCGTTCCAACAGTTCTCGAAAGCTCGGATTTCCCCCCAGGTAGGTGCGCAATACCAATTGGTTGACAAAAAATCCAATCAATCCTTCAGTTTCAGCTTGATTGCGATTGGCAACGTCAGTGCCAACAACAATATCGTCTTGAGAGGTATACCAGTGCAGCAGCGTTTGAAAAGCTGCTAGTAGTGTCATAAATAGAGTTACCCCTTCCTTGACGCTGAGAGTCTTAAGAGCATCTGCTAAAGTTTTGGATAGGAATAGGGATTGTCTTGCACCTTGGAAAGTCTGCACCGCTGGTCGGGGACGGTCTGTAGGTAATTCTAGGACAGGAAGGTTTTTGCCAAGCTGCTGCTTCCAGTAAGCCAGTTGGGTTTCTAGCACTTCCCCTTGCAACCACTGGTGCTGCCACATAGTAAAGTCTGCATACTGAATGGGTAGTTCAGGAAGTGGTGCAGGTTTTCCGACACAGAAAGCTTCATAAAGCGCTACCAGTTCCCGAACGAGTACCCCCATTGACCATCCGTCAGAAATGATGTGATGCATTGTGAACAGCAACACATGGTCTGCTTCATCTAGCTGCAGTAGAGTTGCTCGCAACAATGGACCTTGAGTCAAATCGAAGGGGCGTTGGGCTTCCTCAGTGGATAGTCGTCGAACCTCGGCTTGCTGCTCAATCTCAGGAAATTCTTGCAGATCCACTATGGGAAATACTACAGTCAAATCTGGTGCAATAATCTGAACTGGTTGAGCATTTACTGTTGTAAAAGTAGTTCGTAAAGCTTCATGGCGATGCACAATTTCGTTGAGACTTTGCATTAGCGCAGCAATGTTAAGCATGCCTTTCAAACGCACAGCAGCAGAAATGTTGTAGGCAGCGTTACCTGTCTGCAACTGATCCAGAAACCATAATCGTTGTTGGGCAAAAGATAATGGCAGTACCACATCTCGCGAAACGCGCTCAATAGGTGGAGCGGTTAATCCGTCATCTGCCTTCATCGTCATCTCAACGTGTTTAGCAAGTCCAGCAACAGTCGGTGACTCAAACAAACAACGCAGTGGCAACTCCACCTGAAAGGTTTTGCGTATTTGAGAAATGACTTGAGTCGCTAGCAGCGAGTGTCCACCCAATTCAAAAAAGTTATCGTCAATGCCCACTTGTTCAACACTAAGAACTTGAGCATAAATCCTAGATAGCATTTCCTCAAACGGGGTGCGAGCAGCAACAAAGGCTTCTTTGAGTTCGGGTCTTACCTGACCAGGTGCTAGCAATGCCTGACGATTCACTTTCCCATTGGGCAGTAAAGGCAATGCCTCCAGTAGCACAAAGACGGATGGTACCATGTACTCAGGCAATCTTTTTTGTAAGTAATCGCGCAGCTGTGGTACGAATTCATGAGTGAATTGCTTCTGCAGTGGATTATTGGCGTAGGAACTCCAAGGTTTTAGCCGAACTGTTTCTTTAGGAAAACAAGCGTCAGCAATGATCCCTCTGGTCACCTCAGACTGTGCTGTTGTCTGCCGCCTGAATACAACGTCGTAACTCCCATCCGCACTGGAGCTTGACCAACTAATATCAACGGAATATGGTAAATCATGGCTCAAAGCCCATAAATCTTCGGGTTCTACCCCAGATCCTTGAGGAATTTCTTGTAAGATTTGTCGTAAGTCGCCTGTTGTCTGTGGTCCGGAGTGGCTTTTAAGCAGCTCTAAAGCTTTGACCTCTTCTACAAGACGCGCATTCGGTACATGGGTGATACCCAAAACCTCCGGTGAAGTTTTTTCAAGCAACTGACCAAGAGATGCTAGTGTTAAGCCCTGCTGTTGCCAATCCAACCAAGGGAACTCCTGAGTGGAATTGACTTCTGCTCCCACATAAAGAATGACATCGTAGCGAAACTTGGTAAGCTCGTTATGGTGCCAACCTCGCTTGGGAAGAATTTGCACGTGGCTAATTTGCGGTAGATGGCACTTGAGCGCGATGAAAAATTCTGGATCAATGACTAGTTCTTGCTCTTGGGCGACGCTTTGCTGTACGCGATGCTGTAATTGAGTTGTGGATAAAGAAGCAAGAGCTTGATGAATCTGCACAGAAGTATGAAAAGCTTCTAGCAGTGGCAAACTGCGTACATCTCCTACAAAAATAAATCCTCCAGACTCCACACGAGCGACAGCACCTTCCAATACGCGAAGCAGATAATTGATGCTAGGAAAGTACTGAGCCACAGAGTTGAGGATGACTGCGTTGAATGTCTCTGCTTCAATTCCCTCAAAGTTGTCTGCCTCTTTTTGACAAAGAGTCACTTGTGTCAGCGGCTGCGTCTGCATCCTCAACTGCTGTTGAATATAGTCTAGAGCTTCTTGCGAAAAATCTGTACCCCAGTATTGGGTGCAGTAGGAAGCGATTTTGAACAGCAGCAGACCAGTACCACAACCAATCTCCAGCACATGGGTTGGTTTATACGAAAGGATGCGCTCTACTGTATGCTCTACCCACTCGCGCATCTCCTCAACGGGAATGGGCTGACCCGTATAGTTGCTATTCCAACCAGTTAAATTGAATGTTGGGTCTTGATGCACAGAGGTTTTGCTGTAATTTTCATCCCAGACGAGCTTCCACTGCGAAACCTGCTCATTATAAACCGCTGTCCCTGGTACAAACTCTTCTAAACTCTGGTACTGTAAATTTTGAACTATATAAGCTACTAAGCGGTTATTACCTGGTTGCTCCTCTTGCGCCAAGACTACAGTCTGTTCTACCCCTGGGTGTTGGTTCAATAACGCTTCAATCTCTCCAAGTTCAATACGGAAGCCCCGAACCTTTACCTGATGATCAATTCGCCCCAAAAACTCTATCTGTCCGTCTGCTCGGTAACGAACCAAATCTCCTGTTCTGTACAATCTTGCTCCCAGTTTGTTCTCAAAGGGACTAGGAATAAATTTAAGAGCAGTGAGTTCAGGGCGGTTTAAGTAACCGCGTGCTAGTCCATCCCCACCTATGTGCAGTTCTCCAGGCACTCCAACCGGAACTAACTGAGCGTGTTTATCTAGAATATAGAACTGTGTGTTAGCAATTGGGTGACTAATTGGTACTATGCTACTATCTTTTTCTACCGGGCAGGCTGCTGACCAAATGGTAGTTTCGGTAGGACCGTACATATTCCACAGCGAGTCACAGCGATTGAGTAACTGATTGGCTAGGTGTCTAGATAAGGCTTCTCCGCCACAGAGAATTTTCAATTGGGGGTTGCCCTGCCAATCTGCTGCTAGAAGTAGCTGCCATGTCGCCGGTGTGGCTTGCATGACTGTAGCCTTTGAATAAGTTAGCAAAGCTGACAACTGTATTCCGTCCAAAGCAACTTCCCGGCTGGCGACGACCAGACGAGCGCCCACTATGATTGGGAGGAAAAGTTCTAACGCAGCAATATCAAAGGATAAGGTAGTGACCGATAAGAAAGTATCTTGCTCGGTTAATCCCGGGGTTTGGCGCATAGAGTGCAAGAAGTTGCTCAACGCACTATGGGGAATTTGCACACCCTTAGGCTTGCCTGTGGAACCAGAGGTATAGATGACATAAGCCAGATTGTGGACCGTAGTTTCACAGATGGGATTTTTCTTGTTTTCTTGGGCAATTCTCTCCCAATCAGCATCCAAGCAAACGACTTTGGCTTTGTGTTGTGGCAATGTCTTTACCAGCCGCGCCTGAGTCAGTAGCACTGGTAGTTGAGTGTCTTCTAGTATGGAAGTTAATCGCTCTTGCGGATAGGCGGGGTCTAGCGGCACATATGCGCCACCTGCCTTAAGGATGCTCAAGAGCGCGACGACCATTTCGAGCGTTAACGCAGCGGCTCCGTAGGAACTTCGCTCAACACAAATACCTACCAGCACCTCCGATCCTACGCCTAAAGCCTGTAAATAATGTGCTAGCTGATTAGCGCGTTGATTCAGCTCCCAATAAGTGATCTGCTGGTCTTCAAAAACGACCGCAATGGCATCAGGCGATCGCTCTACCTGAATCTCAAATAATTCGTGGATACATAGGTCTTGTGGATACTCAGTAACAGTATTGTTCCACTCGACGGTTACTTGTTGTTTTTCTGTTGCTGTTAACAGAGGCAATCTTGAAAGACGTTGGTTTGGTTCTGCTACAATGCCTTGCAATAAGGTCTGAAAGTGTTCCAGCATCCGAGTTATGGTAGCATCGTCGAATAAGTCGGTGCTGTACTCCACTACTGCAAAAAGTCCCTCTGGCAGATCCCCCATGCTCAAACTCAGGTCAAATAAGGTTGTGTCTTTGTCAACGTCCAATTGACATAAAGTTAGACCTGGTAGCTCTAGGTCTGGCGTGAGGGAATTTTGGACTTGGAAGGTTGCATCTTGAAGCTGAAACATGACCTGAAACAACGGATTATAATTTAGGTCTCGCTCCGGTTGCAGTTCTTCCACTAGCTTCTCAAAAGGCAAATCCTGGTGTGCAAAAGCTCCCAAT
The DNA here is from genome assembly GCA_002163975.1 of Nostocales cyanobacterium HT-58-2. Taxonomy (GTDB): domain Bacteria; phylum Cyanobacteriota; class Cyanobacteriia; order Cyanobacteriales; family Nostocaceae; genus HT-58-2. The sequence goes on from CP019636.1 coordinate 4,305,252, forward strand.
GCCATTTCCCGCACCCGTCCTAAGAACTCTAAGAAGGTCGGATCGCCTGAAAGGTCTGTTCGCATCACCAAGGTATTGACAAAAAATCCAATCAGCCCTTCAATTTCCGCTCTGTTACGATTGGCAATAGGAGAGCCGACAACAATGTCGGATTCCCCTGTATAACGGTGCAGCAAAGTCTTAAATGCTGCTAGTAATGTCATAAACAGGGTGACGCCCTCTTTGCGGCTGATATCCTTTAGTGCCTCACCCAGGTTATTAGGCAGTACCAGAGATTGCCTTTTTCCAGTAAAGGTTTGAACGGCTGGTCTGGGTCGATCCGTGGGTAACTGTAGCATGGGGAGGCTCTCAAGTTGCTGCCTCCAGTAGTTGAGCTGGGTTTGGAGAACTTCTCCCTGTAGCCACTGTCGTTGCCAAACGGCAAAGTCCGCATACTGGATCGGCAGTTCACGGAGTGGTGTTAGGGTAGGGTGCTCAGAGCTAGATTGCTCGGTGAAGAAGGCTTTGTAAAGCGCCGCTAGTTCCCCGAGAAAGACTCCACGAGACCAGCCGTCGGCGACAATGTGATGTATCGTCAGAAGCAATACGTGTTCTGACTCATTAATATGTAACAAAGTAACCCGCAGCAAAGGTCCCTGAGCTAAGTCAAAGCGTCGTTGGGCTTCCTCGTTGACGAGCCGCTGAATTTCGGACTCAAGCTCAGTCTTTGGCAATTCTTGCAGGTTAATCATCGGCAGTGGCTTGTGTTGAGCCGGATGAATAACTTGGCAAGGTTTTCCTTCTACAGTGACAAATGTTGTTCTCAAAACTTCGTGGCGGCGTACAATTTCGTTAATGCTCCGCTCTAGTATTGCAACATTGAGTTGTCCTGTTAAGCGCAAGGCAATAGATATGTTGTAGAAGGGGCTGTCTGGCTCCAACTGGTTAAGGAACCATAGCCGCTGCTGGGCAAAAGATAAGGGTAAGGCGTTAGAGTCTTTTCTTTTAGGAATTTCTGAAGTTTTGAGTGGGCTAAGGCCCTTCTGCTTGAGGCGCTTTTCTAATAGCATCCGTTGCTCTGGAGAAAGAGCAGCAATTTGTTGATAAAAATGACTCATGAGTTTATATTCGGGTTAATTTATGCTCAGAAAAATTCAAGTTAGATGTCTTATTTGTAAATCTAAACTGTAGATAATAAATAGCACGAGGCGAGAGAAAATACAGAGAGAGGGGAAAGACAGAGAATTCCATGAATTATATAGTAATCCTATATAATTAACTAGCTAAGTGATACAATTTTTTCTTTATCAAAATTACAAATATTCTTCAATTGTTTAAGATAAGGCAAACTCGTCATAACAGCATCAAAATTTGGGTTGAAGTCAATGAGACAAGCGACTTCATCAACATCAGCCTGCTTCAGACGCTCAATCATTTGCAAACAAGTTGTTTTTGAACCAATCAAAGTTCTTCCTTTGAGCCAACCTTCATAGGCAAACCGTAAAAGGCTATTCATGTCTGCTTCTGTAAATTTTGAAAAATTTACTTGGACACCAGTTTTTTTTGCTAAGTTTTCCAGTAGGTTAATATGTGTTTTTAAATAATTGTAAAAAGGCTCTCTTGCTTCTTCTTTTACAATGTTGAAGTCTTCTCCTACAAAAGTATGTATCATCATTGCTACTTTCCCTGCTTTAGGATTGTAACCATGTTTTGCTAGAGATTGACGATAAAGTGATATTTGTAGAGCTACCTCTTCTAAAGTCCCTCCCAATAGAGAGGTTAATATGTTAGCACCCATTTTGCCAGCTTCAATAAATGTTGCGTTTGATTGACACACAATCCAAGTCGGTAACTTACGCTGTATTGGTCGTGGAAACGTCTTCACCTTGAAAGCTTTTCCAGTTGCATCTTTGAGTTCAACTTGTTCACCTTCCCAAAGCTTTTGGACTGTTTGAATTCCATGCCACATTGTTTCTTTACGACTTGCAAAACTTTCAGTAGAAAGTACAAAGTCATCTATCGTCCAACCAGAGGCAAAACCAAGAGCAACTCTACCATTTGAAATATTATCAACCACAGACCATTCTTCAGCAACACGTGCTGGATTATGAAGTGGCATGACAACACTACCAGCACGTAATTGAATACGTTCTGTAACCATCGCGATCGCTGTACTTGTCAACGATGGGTTGGGATAAAGCCCGCCAAATGGGTGAAAGTGACGTTCAGGAGTCCAAAGTGCAGAGAAACCATTTTGATCTGCAAATTTGGCACTTTCTATTAATAGATTATACTTGTTTGCTTGGGTTGTTGAACCATCACCGGAAAAATAATATAGGCTAAATTCCATTTTTGAAATCCTTAATTTGTGCTAAAAAATTACTGAAAATTGCAGAAATAACCAAACAGTTAAAAACAACAAAAATTAGATTTGGACATTACAACCTTCTTGCACGAGTTCTTGTTGAATTTCTTCTGGTGAGAGGTTTCTTACCTCTTGTAACAAAGCTGCAATTTCATCAAGTTCTTCTTGTTTGGGTTGTATTTCTGCAATCACAACAGCAAGCCCACCCACAGTAGGAGCATCAAAAAGTATACTTTGCAGGGGCAATTCTACTTGAAAAATTTCTCGCAGACGTGAAGTCACTTGAACAGCTAGTAAGGAGTGTCCTCCTAACTCAAAAAAGTTATCGTGAATGCCAACTTGTTTAACACCAAGAAGCTCTTGCCAGATGTTTGCAATCGTTTGCTCAATCTCGTTACTGGGAGCGACATAGGTTGTTTGCAGATTTGGTCTTGAGTGATGTGACAAAGTATCTTGGGAATGATCTGTCTTGTGTGGAGATTCATGCTTACTCCACATATTCAGCCTTGCTTGCAAATCACCCGGTGAAACAATGAATTGACCTGCTGAACCCATTGATAAAACGCGCCCAGAAACATCCCAGACTTCTGTGGGTGTCATTGCCAATTCAGCCAAAGTTGCTCCAAAGGCAGTATTTTCTCCTTGTTCCTCTTCGTATTTAACAATATCCCAGTTGACGCTAAACCATGGAACGGAACTTGTCTGATTACGTTTGTTGACAAAGGCATCGATGAAGAGATTAGCCGCCGCATAAGCAGAAAGTCCAAGCCCTCCCACGATAGATGATAATGAGGATTGTAACAGATAAAAATCAAGCTCTTTGCCTTGCAAAACTTGTTCCAAAACATAGAGCCCATAAACTTTTGAGTGGAATTGCGACTCACTCTCAGTTCGACCAATCTCTTGGATAGAGAAAGTTGACTTTTCGTCACTCATTGGTGTTGTGTAAAACACGCCATGAATTTGACCAAAGGACTCATATACTTGATTGATTGCTGCTTGCATTTGTTCAACATTTGCAACATCAGCCTCAATGATGAGAAATTCTACGCCTAACTGTTCTAAAGCAAGTATTTTTCTGATGTAGCGACTGATTATGTCTTCTTGGTGAGTTGCAAGCCATTGGGACCATTCATTTCTCTGGGGAAGCCCTAAATTCCCAATCAGGATAAGCTTAGCGTGTACTGTTTGCGCTAAATGCTCTGCAAACACTAAGCCAAGACTTCCGACAAGATTGCCCGCAATGAGGTAAATTCCTCCTTCCCTGAGTCTAGTTGTTTCTTCAATTGCTTTTAATTGTACTGATTCAAAGGTTTGTAGCCATCGATGAGGACCACGGTAAGCAACAACCACCTCAGATGACTGGGCTCTTAGTTCTGCTGTAAGTTGGTTGATGAGTTGGTGTTCCTGGAAAGTTCCTGACGGAGGAACAAAGATATCGATGTTACGGCAGGTAATATTTGGGTACTCTTGTGGGATAATCTTACACGATCCTAATACTGTCCCCTTTTCTGGAATTAACTCCTCTTGTCCGCTCACATCGTGAAGATTGTTGGTGACAACCACCATTTGGAGAGGAGATGTCACATTTTGTTTACTGAGTGCTTGTGCAATAAATAGTAAACTCTGAAAACCAAGAGCCTGATACTTTTCAAAGTTTGAAATTGCTGATTGTGTCTGTTCGGACAAAATTTGACTCTGGGGTTGGGTGTTCGCTGTGACACTCCAAAAATGAGCAATGGTTTGCGGAGTTTTCTCTATTGCACGCAGTGTTTGGAACAGGGCATCATAGTCATGTTGCTGTTGAGGATTGATTGCGTAGGTGTGAGTGCTAAGTTGGGTAAATTCCTCTCCAATTGTCACAGTGATGACTTCTTGACCTTCTTGCTCCAATCGTTGGGCAATTTGGGAACCTAATTGACACGAGTCGACAAAAATTAACCAGCACTGCTTTTGCTTTAAAAACTTTGTCCCTTTGAAGGGTTCAAGTAACTTAACTTGTTTCCAGGTAGGAAGATAAAACCAGTCGTCAATGTTTGGTTTTTTGCTAAGTTCAATTTGATGGCGATCGCCACTGTCATTTATTTTTTGTGGCTCAATCCAATAACGCTGGCGCTCAAAAGGGTATGTTGGTAATGGAATTCGGTGTCTTTGCTCCTCAGCATAAAAGCTATACCAATCTACTTGTACTCCTGCTAGCCACAGTCGCCCTACAGTGTTTAGTAAAAATGCCACATCCGACTGTTCATCCTGGGGATGGCGCATGGAACTCAGCACCATTGACTCATGAGTCTGTTGTTTTGCAAAAGTACTTAATGTTCGCCCAGGACCAACTTCTAGTAATATTTGCTTTGGTTCTTTGATGAGCTCAGCCATGCCTGTAGCAAAGCGCACTGTTTGCCGTAGATGCTTTGCCCAGTAGCTGGGATTGGTTGCTTCATCAGCAGTTATCCAAGTTCCTGTCAGGTTAGAGATAAAAGGAATTTGAGGAGGATTTAAGTTAACTTTTTCAACAAGCTTTGTAAATGGTTCCAGGATGGAATCCATCATTTGAGAATGAAAAGCGTGGGAAGTTTGCAATCGGCGACACTTGATGCCTTGTTGTGTTAGACGACTTTGCAAGTTGGCGATCGCTTCTTGCGAACCTGAGACAACACACAGGGATGGTGCGTTCATTCCAGCCAAAGAAATTTCCTTGCTCAGCCAAGGTTGTATCTCCTCCTCAGAAAGTGGAATGGAAAGCATCGCCCCGGATGGAAGTTGTTGCATGAGCCTTCCACGAGTTGCAACGAGTGCTAAAGCATCTTCCAGAGAGAATACACTCGCAAGAGTTGCTGCTACATATTCCCCAATACTATGACCTATCATCGCGACAGGAGCCATACCCCATGCCATCCACAACTGAGTTAAAGCATACTCAATAACAAATAGCGCTGGTTGAGTAAAATCAGTTTGTTGCAGTTGCTGTGCTGCTGTTTGTGCCTGTTCTGCCTGTGGATATAAAGTCGTGCGTAAATCAACCCCCAGATGAGATTGAAGTATCTCACAGCACTCATCAACATATTTTTGGAAAATTGGCTCAGTTTCGTATAATTCTCGACCCATATTCACGTACTGTGAACCTTGACCAGGAAACATAAACACAACTTGTCGGTTGCATGGTTCTTGGAACTGGGTAAAAACTTTTTGTGGGTCTTTTGTCTCTAGAACTTTGACTGCATCGTCAATGTTTTGGCACAATAGCATTCGGCGATGGTCAAACTCACGACGACCAACCTGCAGGGTATATGCGATATCAGCCAGGTCGAACTCAGGATGCTGCTTGAGGTGAGTGACTAAATTGACCGTTGCAGTTTCCAATGCCGAATTAGTTTTCGCAGAAAGCAGCAACAACTGCCAAGGGCGAGAAGCGCTGGAGGCTTCAACGGGAGGGGCTTCTTCAAGTATCACATGAGCATTGGTGCCACCAATACCAAAGGAACTGACTCCAGCACGACGGGGAGTGCCGTTTGCTTTCCACTCTGCAAGTGTGGTGTTAACGTAGAAGGGACTATTGTCGAAATCAATCTGAGGATTGGGCTGTTGAAAATGGAGACTGGGCGGTATTTGTTTGTGTTTAAGGGCTAGGACAGTCTTGATTAAGCCTGCAACACCAGCTGTCGTATCTAAGTGCCCAATGTTCGTCTTGACTGAACCGATAGCACAGAAAGCTTTCTTCTGAGTACTGATGCGAAAAGCTTGCGTTAGTGCTGTTATTTCAATGGGATCTCCCAAAGATGTTCCAGTTCCGTGTGCCTCAATATAGGTGATTGTTTCGGGGTCAACTTCAGCAATCATTTGAGCTGAGGTGATCACCTTTGCTTGGGTATCGATACGGGGTGCTGTGTAGCTCACTTTGAGAGCACCATCATTGTTGATAGCTGAACCTTTGATAACAGCATAAATGCGATCGCGATCGGCAAGAGCATCTTCTAATCGCTTCAACACGACAATACCCACACCCTCACCGCCAACAGTTCCCCTAGCTTCTGCATCGAAGGCACGGCAGTGTCCATCAGGAGATAAAATTCCCCCTTGTTCATATAAATATCCTGCTTCGCGTGATCCACGGATTGCAACACCACCAGCTAAGGCAATATCACATTCACCACTCAACAAATTTCGGCAGGCTAAGTGAACAGCAACTAACGAAGTTGAGCAAGCCGTTTGAATATCAATTGAAGGTCCCTCAAGATCCAATTTGTAGGAAACTCGTGTGGTTAGAAAATCTTTATCGCTTGCAAGAAAAAGTTGATAATCATCGATAGAATTTCTAATATTTTGATTTGAATATAGATTGAACACATAACTGTTCATGCCTGCGCCAGCATAAACCCCAACTAAACCTTTGTACTTTTTAGAGTCGTATCCTGCATTTTCGAGAGCTTGCCAAGCACACTCTAAAAAGAGACGTTGTTGGGGATCGAGGATTTCTGCTTCTCTGGGATTGAAGCCAAAAAATGAAGCATCAAATAATTCTTTGTCTTCTAATGTAGCCCCAGATTTGACGTATTGAGGGTTATTTAGTAAAGCAGAGTCTATTCCTGAAGATATCAGTTCTTCATCTGTGAAAGAAACTATTGACTCCACTCCATTTTGCAGATTTTGCCAAAATTCCTCAATATTATTGGCACCAGGGAAACGACCTGCCATGCCAATAATAGCAACTTCTAAACCATTCCGACTGAATGCTACCGAATGACTCATAGTTATTTCACTCTCTTACTGATTGTCAAAAATTTTTTTATGCGAGTTTTACCATCTTTTAATTGTTCGGTTCTAGCATCATTTTGATGAAAAGATGATGGTTCATTCTTATTAGCTTGATTGAGAAAATCTGCTAAAGAACTAATAGTTGGATATCGGAAAATTTCAAGCATTGAGAAATTTTCTGGGAATATTTGATGCAGTTGGTTATGAACTTGAACTATTAATAATGAATGTCCACCAAGGTCAAAGAAGTTATCGTGGATACCTACTTTTTCTACCTTAAGTACTTTCTGCCAAACTGTAGCGATGGATTTTTCTAAATCAGTTTGTGGTTTAACATAATTTGCTTGCAATTGTGGACGAAGACCATCTGACACTGGTAATGCTTGGCGATTCACCTTACCATTAGGTGTCAATGGCAATGCTTTCATCGGCACAAACGCAGCAGGTATCATATAGTCAGGCAATTTTTCCTGTAAGAATTTCCGTAATTCACTGAGTATAGGAGCCAACTCCTGTTCAGACACCACATAAGCCACTAACCGTTTGTCTCCAGGAACATCCTCTCTCACGACAACGACAGTTTCTCGGACTGTTGGGTGCTGGCATAAAAGTGCTTCAATTTCTCCAAGTTCGATGCGGAAACCACGGACTTTAACCTGGTGGTCGATGCGACCAATGTACTCTATCTCTCCATTGGGCAGATAGCGTGCCAAATCTCCGGTTTTATATAATTTTGAATTTTGCGGAAAGTCTGAGCGGAGGTTTCCTCCGATCAGAACTTTCCAAGAGAGAATTATGAATTTTGAATTATTAAAGGGGTTGGGGATAAATTTTTCTGCTGTAAGTTCCGGGCGATTTAAGTAGCCCCGTGCTAGTCCATCCCCACCGATGTGAAGTTCTCCAGGGACACCCACAGGAACTAACTGACCATGTTTATCCAGTATGTAGAACTGTGTGTTAGCGATCGCTTGACCAATTGGTACCATGCTACTATCAGTTTTTACCTGAGAAGCTGCCGACCAAATGGTAGTTTCGGTAGGACCGTACATATTCCACAGCGAGTCACACCGATTGAGTAATTGATTGGCGAGGTGTCTGGGTAAAGCTTCTCCGCCACAGAGAATTTTCAATTGAGGATTCCCCTGCCAACCTGCTTGAAGAAGAAGTTGCCAGGTTGCTGGTGTGGCTTGCATAACTGTGGCATTTGAGTCAGTGAGTGTTGCCCCAAGGAGTGTTCCATCCAAGGCAACTTCCCGGCTAACAACGACGAGGCGAGCACCGACTATGATTGGGAGAAAAAGTTCTAACGCGGCAATATCAAAGGAATAAGTGGTGACAGCGAGCAAAGTATCTTGCGCAGTGAGCCCTGGTGTTTGCCTCATCGCGTGCAAGAAGTTGCTCAACGCACTGTGGGGAATTTGCACACCTTTGGGTTTGCCTGTGGAGCCAGAAGTGTAGATCACATAAGCCAGATGACGAGTGCTGAACTGAGTCAGTAAATTTTCCCTGCTGTGTTGGGCAATCGTCTGCCAATCAGTATCTAAACAAATGATTTTGGCTTTGTGTTGGGGCATTGCTTTCACAAGCTTTGCTTGAGTCAGCAGTACCGGAACTTGAGCGTCTTCTAATATAAAAGCTAATCGCTCTTGGGGATAAGTGGGGTCTAGTGGTACATATGCACCACCTGCTTTGAGAATGCCTAATAACCCAATCAGCATATGGAGCGTTCGCTCTGTGCAAATGCCTACCAGTACCTCTGGTCCCACACCCAATTTTTGCAGGTAATGCGCTAGTTGATTTACTCTTGTATTCAGTTCGCGGTAGGTCAATTGCTCATCTGCAAACACTATTGCTACAGCATCAGGTGTACGCTCTACCTGAGCCTCAAACAACTGATGCATACATTGCTGTTGTGGATACTCAACCTTGGTATCATTCCACTCTACTAGCAATGCTTTCTCAGCTTGAGTCAACAACGGTAACTCCGACAGCCGCTGCTGTGGATTGGCAACAATCCCTTCAAGCAACGTTTGCAAATGCCCTGTCATGCGGCGTATGGTGTCTGCCTCGAATAAGTCGGCATTATACTCTAAAGTTCCCATCAATCCTTGTACAGTTTCTTCCATGTACAAGGTCAAATCAAACTTCGCAGTGCCACTGTCGCTTTCTAAAAGACTTAAAGTCAAACCAGGTAACTCTAACGCCGACATCGGTGTGTTCTGGAGCACAAACATGACTTGGAACAGTGGCGTGTGACTTAATTCACGCTTTGGTTGCAGTTCTTCTACCAACTGCTCAAAAGGCAAATCTTGATGAGCATAGGCTCCCAATGTCATTTCTCGTACACGAGTGAGTAGTTCCTCAAAGGTGGGATTATTTGCCAGGTTAGTTCGCAATACCAGAGTATTGACAAAAAAGCCAATTAACCCTTCTGTTTCGGCACGGTTGCGGTTGGCGATCGGCGAACCAACTACAATATCTTCACAGCCCGTGTAGCGTCCAAGCAGAGTTTGGAAGGCTGCCAGCAGAGTCATAAATAAGGTGCATCCCTGCTGCTGGCTCAATTTATTGATGGCTACAAATAATTCTTGAGATAGCTTAAATGAATAATTGGCACCCCGGAAAGTCTGAACGGCGGGCCGTGGGTAGTCAGTGGGTAACTCAAGAACTCTTGGTGCGCCCTCTAACTGCATTCGCCAGTAAGATATTTGGGATTGTAGTACCTCTGCTTGTAACCATTGTCGCTGCCAAGCTGCAAAATCTACATATTGGATTGACAGTTCAGCTAAGGGTGAGGTTTGCTGATTACAGAAAGCTTGATAAAATGTTGCCAACTCACGCACCAGTACACCTATTGACCAACCGTCAGAGGCAATGTGGTGCATAGTCAGTAGTAGTATGTGCTCTTGTTCTTCAAGGCGCAGCAGTTTCACCCGCAGCAGGAGGTCGTTGTTAAGGTCAAAGGGTTGTTGTGCTTCTTGATACGTGAGTTGTCTGACTTTGGCTTCTTGTTGATCTGAAGATAATTCACTGATGTTTAGTACGGGTAACAGCAGTGGTGTCTCTGGTGAGATGACTGCCACAGGTTGCCCTTCTACTGTCTGGAAATTGGTTCGCAATGCTTCATGACGGCGGAGAATTTCGTTGAAACTCTGTTGTAGTGCGCTTATGTTCAATTGTCCCTGTAGGCGAACAGCAGCAGGAATGTTGTAGAAGGGGCTATCTGGCTCTAACTGGGCAAGGAACCATAACCGCTGTTGAGCAAAGGATAAGGGTAACTGTTGTGAGCGTGAAATTCGCTCAATGGTTTTCGTTTCAATTCCTAAGCTTGCTTTGATGGCTTTTTCAATCTCTTTGGCGAGCCCAGCAATTGTTGGTTGTTCAAATAAACGACGTAAAGGAAGCTCTTGCTGGAAAACTTGACGCACCTGAGAAATCACGCGAGTCGCTATCAAGGAGTGTCCACCTAATTCAAAGAAGTTATTGTGAATACCTATTTTCTCAATGCTAAGCACCTTTGCCCAGATTCCTGCTAACATTTCCTCAATTGGTGTAGAAGGAGCTATAAAATCTGATTCAGATGAAAGCGGTGTCAATTCGGGTACAGGTAGTGCTTTGCGGTCTACCTTACCATTAGGTGTTAGGGGTAGTGCTTCTAGCATGACAAAAGCAGCTGGCACCATGTAGCTTGGCAGCTTCGACTCCAAAAAGTGGCGCAGTTCAGTTATCGTGAGGGTTTGCCCTTTTTGGGGGACGACATAGGCTATCAAACGTTGAGAATTTGCTGAATCTGAGCGAACAACAACGACAGTGTCTCGGACAGCTGGATGTTGGCATAGGAGTGCTTCAATTTCTCCTAGTTCGATGCGGAAACCACGGACTTTCACTTGATGGTCGATGCGACCAATATACTCTATCTCTCCTGTGGGCAAATAGCGAGCTAAATCTCCTGTTTTGTACAAGCGCGCTGCTGACTTATTGTTAAAGGGATTGGGGATAAATTTTTCGGCAGTTCGTTCAGGACTGTTTAAGTAACCCCTTCCCACACCCACACCACCAATGTAGAGTTCGCCCGTTACGCCGACAGGCACAGGATTGAGATGCTCATCAAGCAGATAAATCTGGATATTGGCGATCGCGCGACCAATAGGAACTGTCTTTTGATGGATGAGGTTATGGTTTTGATGCACACACGCCCAAAAGGTAACATCTACAGCAGCTTCTGTTGGACCATAGAGATTGTGTAATTCAGCATCCAGGCAATTTAAGAAGCGTTTTTGAAGTTGGCTTGGCAGTGCTTCACCACTCGCTATCACCCGTTTGAGACACTTGCAAGTTTCAAGACCTTCTGCTTCCAGAAACATTTGCAGCATAGAAGGTACAAAATGTACAGTAGATATTTGCTGATATGTAATTAAATTTACTAAATAAGTCGTGTCTCGATGTCCTTCTGGTAGAGCTATTATTAGACTTGCACCCGTCATCAACGGTAAAAAAACTTCCCAAACTGACACATCGAAGCTTAAAGGTGTCTTCTGCAAGACCTTATCTGCTGCTATTAATTGGTAAGTGTCTTGCATCCACAGTAAGCGATTGCAGATTCCCCTGTGGGTATTCATTGCACCCTTCGGTCTACCTGTAGAACCAGAGGTGTAGATGACGTAAGCAAGGTTATCCGAGGTGATGGTGCAGACAGGGTTTTCTATCCTCTCCTGGGTAATAAGTTTCCAGTCGCTGTCTAAACAAACTACTGTGGTCTTGTGAGTTGATAGGCTCTCAACTAGGTGTTGTTTTGTTAACAACACTCTTGGTTGAGAATTTTCTAACATGAACGCCAAGCGTTCCTGGGGGTAAGTGGGGTCTAGGGGTACATAAGCACCACCAGCCTTGAGAATACCCAGTAGCCCAATAACCATGTCGAGCGATCGCTCGACACAAATTCCCACCAACACCTCTGGTCCTACACCCAATTTTTGCAGGTAGTGCGCTAGTTGATTTGCTCTTGTGTTCAGTTCACAATAACTTAGCTGCTCGTGCTCAAACACAACTGCTACAGCGTCTGGCGTACTCTCGACTTGAGCTTCAAACAACTGGTGAAGACATACGTCTGTAGGGTAATTGGTAGAAGTCTGATTCCACTCTACTATTTGTCGATGCCATTCAGCCGTTGTCAATAGCGGTAAGTCTGATAGTCTTGTCTGTGGATTGGTGACAATACCCTCTAGTAAAGTACAAAAATGCTCTACCATTCGAGTTATGGTTTCGGCATTAAACAGGTCAGTATTGTATTCAAACCACCCTCTTAATTGTGACTCCGCATCTACTATCTGTAGGGTTAAATCAAATCTAGCTGTCTCACTTTCTATTGGGAGCCAATTTAGATCCAAACCAGGCAGTGTCAAATTCTTCCGGATGTCTTCTTGCCAAGCAAACATGACTTGGAACAGGGGCATCTGGCTGAGATTTCGCTCTAGCTGAAGTTCTTCCACCAATTGCTCGAAAGGTATATCTGCATGGGCATATGCACCTACGCATACTTCGCGCACTTTACTCAGTAATTCCAAGAAACTGGGATTATCAGAAAAATAAGTACGCAGCACAAGAGTATTGACAAAGAAACCAATTAGCCCTTGAATCTCGGCTTGGTTGCGGTTAGCAATTGGGGAACCAATGCAGATATCTTTTTGCCCTGTGTAGCGATATAGTAGGGTTTGAAACGCTGCTAGTAGCGTCATGAACACAGTCACCCCCTCCCGATTGCTTAGGGATCTCAGCTGTTCGGTGAGGCTTGATGATAGCTCAAAAGAAGCAACTGCACCTCGGAAGCTTTGAATTGGTGGTCGTGGGCGATCTGTGGGCAAAGCCAGTGTTGAAGCACCTGACAATTGTTGCTTCCAATAAGAAAGCTGCGTCTTTTGTCGCTCCCCTTGCATCCACTGACGCTGCCAAATAGCATAGTCTGCGTACTGAATTGGAAGTTCAGGAAGTGGGGATGTCTTCCTGGTACAAAAGGCTTCGTAGAGGACTGCTAATTCTTGGATCAGCACTCCTATCGACCAGCCATCAAAGGCAATGTGGTGGATAACAAAGACCAGCAAGTATTCTAGCTCACCTGTTTGTAGTAGCGTGACTCGCAACAAGGGACCAGATGCTATATCGAAAGGTTTTTGGGCAACCTCAGTTGTCAATCGCTCTACTTCTACTTGTCGCACAGCTTCTGGCAACTCGCGCAGGTTCACGACTGGTAGGGATACATTCACACTAGGGTGAATGACTTGAGCAGGTTGTTCCCCCACCATTTCAAAAGTGGTACGCAGAGATTCATGACGTTGGACAATCTCGTTGAGACTCTGCTCAAGAGCAACTACGTTAAGGGTACCTATAAGCTGTATGCACGCTAGTTCATTATAAAAAGGGCTGCTAGGATCTAACTGATGAAGGAACCACAGCCGTTGTTGAGCAAAGGATAGGGGAGCAGGACTTGTTTGGGAACGTCTTGGAATCACCTCTAATTGAGAGCGAGAATTGGTCTCACCTCGCAGCCGCTTTTCGAGAAGCGATCGCTGAGTAGGTGAAAGCCTCGACCGTCGTTTTAAAATTTCATCTTTTTTATTTTCCATAATGCCCCTATCACAACTCTAATAACTAGCAATGCTTCCTAATCCATAATTTTTACCTTCACATACTCAGGAATAGGTTGTATTCGCGTTAGGTCATTTTCTAAAATCAGCAAATCTCCTCTTTTTTCAATTTCCTGAAAACCTGCAAATTTATATGATATATACATCATGCGATTGCGATTGTTTGAAACAAATTCAGCACGCAAACGAACGTCGTTGTTTTTTGCTAATGTCAAAATATAGTTCAGTAAAATAGTGCCGACACCTCGGGACATAACGCGACAAGACATCAGCAAAAGTTTTATAGTCCATACAGTCTCTTGGCACTCCACAAGAGCTAACCCAATTTTGCCGTAACTGCCATACTTATCATCTAAACTTGAAATGAGCAGTTTATGCTTATCTGATTGGCTAAAATGATTGAGATCATCATAGGAATATGTATAACCAGTCGTATTCAATTGATTAGTTCTGACTGTCAATTCTTCCGCCCGCTGCAAATCTTCTTCTTGTGCAGAAGAAATAGTAAAAGTCATATTGAGTGTTGCTAAAAATTCTTCTTGAGTGCCAACAAATCTTTTTTCTGAATTTTGTCGTTCTCTATCACTAATATACATTAATCTTCTCTGTTTTGAATCCTCTGTAATAAAACGAGGATTTATTTCTGGCATCTCTAGCAAATGTGCAAGTTCAGCAGCATTAATACAAAAGACTTCAGGAAGTGAAAAATTGACTTCCTCCAGTTCAAATAATTGGTCGTCTATAAAGGCAAATGTATCTATTCCAAGATTGAGTGACTTAGCAATTTCTTGAATCGAACTAGATTTCGAGTTCCAATTGATTTGGGGATACAGAAAATATTCGTACAAACCAAACTCTTGGAGTTGCGCTATTGCTCTGTCATAGTCATTTTTACTAGCAATAGATTGCAAAATTCCACGATTATCTAATGTTTGGATAATATCCACAACCTGATTTCGCAGAGAAACACGGTCATCTTCTAACAAAACACCATCCCAAAGCGTATTATCCAGATCCCAAACTACGCATTTGATAGCTTTTTTATTAGCCTTCTGATTTGAACTTTTAGTTTCTATGCCAATCATGTTCTCATGTCCTTGCCAGTAAGTTTTGATAATTCCCAGCAGAAGCAGATTGTTGTGTTCTGTACTCCTGATAACCGTAATCAGCAATGGTTATCTGTTGTATTTGCGTGCTTCCTTCGATAATTTCCATGATTTTGGCATCTCGCAAATACCTAGCAACTGAATATTCACTACTGCAACCATTCGCACCATGAATTTGTACAGCATCATTTGCCACTTTGGTTGCTGTTGTCGATGCAAAATATTTAGCAATTGAAGTCTCGATTATTGAGTTTGGATCACCAATTTCTTTGAGATAGCCAGCTTGATAACACAATAATCTTGCTGCTTTCACATTAGCTATCATCTGTGTGATCATTTGCCGAATCAATTGGTGTTCTTTGAGATAAACACCAAACTGCTTTCGTTCACCAGTATATTGAATACTAGCTTCTAAACAGGCTTGAGCAATACCTACAGAACCCCATGCAACACTGTATCTCCCGTAATCTAATGCAGAAGAAGCGATATAGGAGAAACCAAAACCTAACCTACCCACTAAATTTTCTTGTGGAATTCGACAATCCTGAAAATTTAACTGGGCTAACATTGAAGCTCGAACACCCAACATTCCAGAAATGGGTTTTATTGAAAGCCCTGGGTTGTTCTTTTCAACTAAAAAAGCAGAAGGTTTTCCTGCACATTGAGCAAATACCAAAAAAACATCTGCAATTTGTCCGTAAGTAATCCATTTCTTGTGCCCATTTAAGATATAAGAGTCACCAGAAAGTATTGCTGTAGTTTCTATACTTTTGGCATCACTCCCCACGTTAGGTTCACTTAAAGCGAAAGCAGCTATAACTTCACCAGATGCTAACTTAGGAAGCCAATACTCTTTTTGAGACTTATTTCCCCATTTACAAAGAGCATGCGCAACCATACTGTGAACTGTGAGCAAACTCCGCAGCGAAGAACATCCCCGCCCAATCTCTTCATTAAGAAGACCAAAGGTAATCATGTCCATGCCTTTTCCACCAAATTCTTTTGGTAACACGGCACTTAGATATCCTTTGTGAGCTAACTGTTCAATGAGTTTTGAAGGGGTACGCTCTTCTTTTTCATAGCAATTGGCGTGGGGAACAATCTCTTCGTTGACAAAAGCTCTAAATTCAGATTGAGCGTCTTTTTGTTGAGCAGTTAACTCAATTCTCATTTTTTGAATTCCACAAATAAAATATTCGCAAATGTCAATTTCTTATTTTTGCGCAACTAAAGCTGTCTTGCTTTCTATCAAACGAGTCATAGCATTTATCGTTCTAAAGTTCGCAAAATCCAAGTCTTCATTTTTAATAGTAATTTGAAATTCTTGTTCGATAAACAAGACGAGTTGCATAGCAAACATAGAATTGACAAAACCAAGGGCAAATATATCTTCATCTAGCCGTAAGTCATGATTACGAAAAAAACGTGACAGAAACTCTTTGATTTTTGCTTGTATTTCTTCCATGTTTTTATCCACTTTATCCTCAAAAGAATTGATAACTTTGTCTCAGTCTCAGATTTAACTAGCTCTATTATATGTATAAAAACCTTGTCCATTCTTCCGACCATACAACCCTGCATCTACCATTTTTTTCAGCAATGGACAGGGTCTGTATTTGCTATCATTGAAACTTTCATACAAAACTTCAATGGAGAAAAGAATTGTATCTAATCCAATTAAATCAGCAGTTTCTAATGGTCCCATTTTATGTCCGAAACATGTTTTGAAAATTCTATCCACGTCTTCCACTGAAGCAACTTGATCTTGTAATAAGAAAATGGCTTCATTAATAGTCAACATTAAAACTCGGTTGGAAACAAAACCCGGAGAGTCATTGACTAGAATGCCTTCCTTACCCATTTGCACCAATAGTTCTTCGGCTGTCGAGATAGTTTCATTGGATGTGTGATACCCACGAATCATTTCAACCATCGGCTTCATTGGTACCGGGTTCATAAAATGCATCCCAATCACTTTGTCTGCACGCTGAGTGATTGAAGCAATGCGAGTAATGGAGATAGCAGAAGTATTGGCTGCAAATACAGTCTTTTTAGGACAAATCGCATCAAGCTGCTTGTATATTTCCTTTTTAATATCCCACTTTTCTGTGGCATTTTCAATCACAAATTCTGCATCTTCAAAAAATTTATAGTTAGTAGAAAATTTAATGCGATGCAGAATATCATCACTACTCTCTGCTTGATTGTTTTTATTGAAAAAGCTCTGGAAACGGATATTATTCCTAATTTCCTGTTTTGCTTTCTCTAGAATTTCTTCAGAAATATCAACTAGAATCACGTGATGACTTGTTTGGGCAAGGTTTTGTGCAACCCCGATTCCCATCACACCTGCTCCGACAACTCCGACAACTTGAATATTTCTCATTTGCATTGATGCTCAATCTTTACTACTCAGCGTTTCAATTTCATTTTTGGACAGGGTAAACATTGTGAATGACTAAATCTTCATATAAGTTTTCTTGTTCAGCTACAACGTGATAACCTTGCATTCTCAACAGGTTAGTTATATGCTCCAGGCGTCCTTTGATACAATTTCCTGAGCTTCATCTTCTGTTAATTCTTCCAATTCCCCTAAAATCATATCTTCAATAACTAAAGCTAACTCCACTACGGTGGGAGCTTCAAAGATGTGACGCACAGATAGTTCTACCTGAAAGTCTTTGCGAAGCTGAGAAATAAATTGGGTAGCAAGTAGAGAGTGTCCACCTAAATCAAAAAAGTTATCATTAATACCCACTTGCTCAATACCTAGTAACTCCTGCCAACTATTAGCAATCTTTTTCTCAAGTTCACTGCTGGGAGCAATATAAGCAGTTCCTAAAATCGGTCTTAAGTGTTTTGGTTTGGATTGCTCAGATTCTTCTGAGGAAATAGGGGTTGTACAACTCTTGAATTGATTAATGACGGTTTGTAGGTTTTGTGTTGAGACAACAACTTGAGGTAGTTTTGTAGATAGAATACGGCTAAAAGCATCTACACCTTCTGCAAAGCTAATACCGTATCTTTCTCTCATCTGCTTAAACTCAGCTTGCGATTCTGGAACAGATGACATCAATGAATCTGCCCAATTGTTACCTTGCCACCAATCCCAGTTAATAGAAACAGTTGGAATTTGGCGTTGATAAAAATTGTAATGAGCGAAAGCGTCAAGAAAAGCATTCGCAGCACAGTAATCCACTTGACCTAATCCACCTGCGATCGCAGTATTTGAAGAAAACAAAACCAGAAAATCTAAATTGACATCTTGCAATACAGCATCTAACACAAGTGTTCCCTTCACTTTAGGTTGCAGAATACTTGCTGCTAGTTCGGTTGTTTTGAGTTGAATGAAAGCTGCACCTGGAACTCCTGAGGCGTCAATCACTCCATGAATTATGCCAAAGCGATCGCGCACCTGATTGACCGCCTTTTGCATTTGTTCAAAATTGGCAACATCTGCTGTTAAGACTAAAACTTCTGCACCCAATTCCTCTAAAAGCAGAACTTTTTTAATTTTTGTACTCAACAAATCCTGCTCGTCATGATTTGATAACCATGGCTCCCACTCTGCTTTTGCAGGTAATCCTGAACGCTCAATCAGTACAATTTTTGCTTGGACCGTTTTTGCCAAATGTTCTGCAAAGACCAATCCAATTTCCCCTAACCCGCCTATGATGATATAGACACCTTTTTCACGTAATCTTGCTGTGGGTATTGGACTTTCTATTTGTAACGGTTCAAAATATTGAATCCATCTCTGATTACCGCGATATGCGATCACTTGCTCAGGTGTTGACGCTGTAAACTCTGTTAAAAGATAGTCTATGAGTTGCTCCCATTGCCTAGTACCTGATTGAGGAAGCTGAATATCAATACTACGGCAGGTGATGTTTGAATATTTCTCAGGAATAACTTTACATGGTCCTATAATAGTCGCTTTTTCTGGACATAACTCTTCTTCGTCAAGCAACTGCTGCATATTGTTGGAAACAACACCAATTTGGATAGAGTCGGTGATATTCTGTTCTCCCAGTGCTTGCGCCAGAAATAGCAAACTGTAAAAACCGATATCTTGAGCTTTCTCAAAACACTGAAGTCTCGATGGTATATGCTCGTTAGGTGTGATGTTCCACAAATGAGCAATGATTGTGGGAATTTGACCTAAGTCACCAATGGCTTTTAGTAAAGCATTGTAGTCATTTTTCTGTTGAGGATTGATGGAATATTCCCACTCACTGATTTGACAAAATTGCTCTCCAATTTTGACATTTATGACAT
This sequence comes from Nostocales cyanobacterium HT-58-2, assembly GCA_002163975.1. GTDB lineage: Bacteria > Cyanobacteriota > Cyanobacteriia > Cyanobacteriales > Nostocaceae > HT-58-2. Next base: position 4,324,373 of record CP019636.1, read on the forward strand.
TTTTATTCTCACATTTTAGTTTTTCTACAATTTGGTTTCCTATACCACAGTCATCTGTAAACACCAGCCAGAATTGCTTTTTAACTATTCTTTTGGGTTCAAAAGATACTGGTAGCACAGAGCGTTTCCAAGAAGGTATGTAGAACCAGTCTCTAATATCGAGCTTTTCTTCTAATGCTTCATCCAGCTTGACATCGCGTGTATTTTTTTGTGGCTCAATCCAGTAACGCTGACGTTCAAAAGGATATGTTGGCAGAGGAATGCGATGGCGGTGCTCATGGGCATAAAATCCCGACCAATTTACCTGTACTCCATACAACCAAAGTTTGCCTAAACTCTTCAATAAGAATGCTACATCTGATTGTTTTTCCTGAGGGTGTCGTAATGAACATTGCCCTAGGAAATCTGAATGCTTTTTAGCAAAGGTACATAAGGTGCGTCCTGGTCCCACTTCCAGTAAGATACGATTTGGCTCTTGTAGCAAGGTAGATATGCCTGCTTCAAACCGCACTGTTTGCCGTAAATGTCTTGCCCAATAATTCGGATCTGTGGCTTGTTCTACTGTAATCCAGGTTCCTGTGACGTTAGAGATAAAGGGAATCTGCGGAGGATTGAGTTTGACTTTTTTAACTTCTTTAATGAATGGCTCAATGATGGCTTCCATCATCTGGGAATGAAAGGCATGGGAAGTATGCAGATGTCGGCACTCTACACCTGAGGCTATCAGTTGCTCGTAAATTGCATCTACGGCGTTATGAGTTCCTGAAAGTACGCACAAAGAAGGAGCATTGATCGCAGCTAATGATAAATTTTCATTGAGTAGATTTTTAATCTCTGCTTCTGGTAGTGAAACCGAGAGCATAGCACCTGCTGGAAGTTGCTGCATCAGTCGTCCACGAATAGCAACCAGAGCCAACGCATCTTCAACAGATATAACACCAGCAAGGCAAGCTGCTACATATTCCCCAATGCTATGACCAATCATTGCGCTTGGAGAAATTCCCCATGATATCCACAGCTGAGCTAGAGCATATTCAATGACAAACAATGCAGGCTGAGTGATGTAAGTTTGTTGCAGTTTTTCTGCTGCAGTTTTTGACTCAGACTCATTGGGATAAATCAGTGAGTGCAAATCCAGCCCCAAATGAGGTTTTAGGATCTGACAACAGCGATCGACTTGCTCCTTAAAGATGGGCTCAGTCTGGTAAAGTTCTTTGCCCATGTCCACATACTGAGCGCCTTGTCCAGGGAACATAAACGCGATCGCACGTTCCCCTGGTTCAAGCAGATGTGTAAAGACTCTTTGAGAATCTTGCATTTGCAAAGCACTGATTGCATCCTCAGTATCCTGGCACACTACTACGCGACGATGATTGAATTGTTTTCGCCCAACTTGCAGTGTATGAGCCACATTCGCTAGGTTCAACTCATACCGAGTTGCGTTCATAGGTGTCACCTCACCCCTGTCCCTCTCCTTAGCAAGGAGAGGGGTGCCCGGAGGGCGGGGTGAGGTTTTTGAATGCAACTTAGTATCAGGAGCTTGCTTGAGGTGTTGAGCCAAGTTCTCCGTTGCAGTTTCCAGAGCCGAGTCTGTTTTGGTTGAAAGTACCAACAACTGCCAAGGGCGAGAAGGACTAGAACCTACCAAATCGGGCGCTTCTTCCAGAATGACATGAGCATTAGTCCCACCAATACCCAAAGAACTTACCCCAGCACGACGAGGGGTACTTCCTGCTCTCCATTCTGTCAGCTTTGTATTAACGTAAAAGGGACTATTTGCAAAATCAATCTGGGGATTAGGCTGCTCAAAATTCAAGCTGGGCGGTATTTGCTTGTGTTTGAGAGCAAGGACAGTCTTAATCAGCCCCGCCACTCCGGCCGCTGCATCTAAATGCCCAATATTCGTCTTTACTGAACCGATTGCACAGAAGCCTTTTTTCTCTGTACTGGCGCGAAAAGCTTGTGTCAGCGCCGCAATTTCTATAGGATCACCCAGCGCTGTTGCGGTTCCATGAGCTTCAATATAAGAGACTGTCTCAGGTTCAATTCCAGCTAGAGCTAGAGCCTCTGCAATGACTTCCGCCTGACCATCCACACTGGGCGCTGTGTAACCAATTTTGAGCGAACCATCGTTATTGATTGCTGAACCTTTAATGACGGCATGAATGCAGTCGCCGTCAGCGATCGCATCCTCTAATCGCTTCAAAACTACAATTCCTACACCATAGCCGGGGAATGTTCCTTGTGCCTTAGCATCAAAGGTGCGACACTGTGCATTGGGAGACAAAATGCCTCCTTTTTGATAGAAATAGCCAGCTTTTTGCGGCACAGATATTGTAATGCCACCAGCTAAAGCCATATCGCATTGATAATTTAGTAAGCTTTGACAAGCCAAGTTAGTAGCAACCAATGATGTTGAGCAGGCTGTCTGAACATTAATACTAGGTCCCTTTAAATTTAAGTGGTAAGAAACGCGAGTTGTCAAAAAATCTTTGTCATTTCCAATGAGCGTTTGCTGACCAGTGAGCGATTCTAGAAAATTCCAGTTTGGAGCTATATTGTACAATAAATAACCACTCCAGCCTGCACCTGCGTAAGTCCCAATTCGACCAGAGTAGCTTTCACAGTTGTAACCAGCATTTTCAAGTGCTTCCCAAGCACACTCCAGGAAAATGCGATGTTGAGGGTCCATATTAGCTGCTTCTTTAGGAGAGAAGCCAAAAAAAGAAGCGTCGAATAACTCTATGTCTTCCAATATCGCTCCGGCTTTGACATAATTCGAGTCACTTAAGATAGCTGGATTTATCCCCGCTTCCTCCAGTTCCTTATCCGTAAAAAAAACAGTTGACTCCACACCATCTCTGAGATTATGCCAAAATTCCTCAATATTTTTAGCTCCTGGAAAACGACCAGTCATCCCGATAATGGCTATGCCTTCTACAGAGTTGAAAACTCCTGAGCTACTCATTAGTTTAATTTCCTTCTTTTTGCTGTAACAGCCACAAACTATTGTGCTGAGGTTGTGCTGAGGTAAAAATTGTCATCAACTTATAGAAAGTTACTGGATATCTTAACTCAGTTTTATTGGGCTTAATAAATGTCTTAATTAAGAATGCCCGGTTTCACTGAGTTGGAACATTATCTAATATCCAAGAAATAATCGTGCATACATCCATAACAAGGACCTCTCAATCTTTGTCAGTTCTGGATGACATAAGTCTAATAACAACACCACTCGCGCTTGCTGACTTTTATTCCATGCTTCGTGTTCAAAACTGTGGTCAAAAAATAATACTTTGCCTCTAATCCAATTGCGCGTTTCATCTCCAACTCGTATCCCACAATTCTCTGGAATGATTAATCCTAATTGACATGTGATATCAATATTTGAAGCATCATGGTGTGGTGGTAAGGTAACTCCTGGTTTCAAAACAAAAAACACAACCTGCCCAAAAGGAATTAGAAAAGATTCCAATTCTGAGACAACCTTTACTGTCTTGGGAAAAAGAGAAAGACCTGCCTCTGTGAATTTCCCCTCTTTCCATAGTATGAACTCTCCCCAATCATCTTCTTTAAGAGATGGATGGCGATCGCTTGGAGAGGCTCTTGAAACTAAATTACGTCCCCACGAGCGATGAGCTAACCATTCATTTTCTATATCGCTGGCATTTTTTTCTAGCTTATCAGCTACTAACTTTAAAGTATCATACTCACAAGGTTTATACCAGGGTTTAGAACTCAGACCAAGATATAAAAAACTGGTTGGTTTTTGAAGCGGATTGTAATCTGTGCTATCTATCCATCCTTGATGAAACTTTATGGACTCTTCCAAACGATGAAGATTTTCTTTCGGATAACATTTTTTTAAGAAAGCAACAAACAACAGGAACAATCTAGTTTTAAAACTCTTCTGCTTCTGCGAAAAAAGAGTTTTAAAACTTTTTACAAAATGACTCCATCTATTTTGCAAAGTAGCACCATCGGATTGTTCTGAATGAGTTGCTGGATTTTCCATAACTGTTATTCAAAGTGATTTATTAGTTTTTGAAATATCGGAAATTCCTAAGTGGCTTATTTTATTGGTGAATTTTTGTTACTTGCGAATTGGCTTTTGTCGGTTGATCGCAGCTTTTTGCTTTTCTGCTCTGTTGCGAATTGCCTGAAAAGAATCTTTTTGATTTAGTTCCTGAGTTAAATAATTAGCCAGAGAGCTTATGTTGGGGTATTTAAACAGGTCAGTCACTAATATATTTTTATTAAACATTTTTTGCAGTTTGCTTTGAACCTGAAGCACAAGTAATGAATGACCACCTAAATTAAAGAAATTGTCATTCATCCCCACCTTCTCTAGCTGAAGCACTTCTTGCCAAATAGTTGTAATCGTTTTCTCAACCTCGTTTCGAGGTGCGATATAAGCAGCTGCTAAATCTGAACTGATACCTTTTGGTGCTGGCAAAGCGTGACGGTTTACCTTGCCGTTGGGTAAGAGTGGCAGAGCTTCTAGCATTACAAACATTGATGGCACCATGTAATTGGGCAGCTTTTCTTTTAAAAACCCCTGCAATTCCATGCTCGTAGATGCTTGCTTATGACTAGGAACGATATAAGCGACCAACCGCTTTTCAGTCTGCTCTTTGACTAAAACTATGGCATCCTGGACAGTAGGATGTTGTTTTAGAACAGTCTCGATTTCCCCTAGCTCAATACGGAAGCCACGGAGTTTCACCTGATAGTCGATGCGTTCCAAAAACTCAATGTTTCCATCTAATCGGTAGCGAACCAAGTCGCCAGTCTTATAAAGACGTGCCCCAGGTTCTGTACTATATGGATTGGGTATGAACCGCTGTGCTGTCAGTTCCGGTCGCTTGAGGTAGCCCCGTGCTAAAGCTATGCCTCCAATGTAAAGTTCTCCGGGAACACCCACCGGAACGAGTTGCAGATAGGAGTCGAGCACATAGGTCTCGACACTGGAAATTGCCTGCCCAATTGGTAAGTCACGCCCAGTGGTGTTGATAGCCGTTGCCCCTGCTAAGTCGCACATTGTTGCGGAAATCGTCGTTTCTGTAGGACCATAGCAATTCACTAATCGCACTTGTTGCCCCACCTGTTGCTGCCAGGTCTGTAGGTAAGAGGATTCGGCTCTTTCGCCACCAATGATGACTAATCGCACTGCTGGGGGCAATGCCAAATTTGCTACAGATAGTTCAGCCGTTAATTGATGCCAGAAGCTGGTAGGTAGGTCAAGCACTGTAAGTCCCAGATTATGACATTGGTACAGGAAATCTGCTATAGAATTCAACATCTCATGAGTTCGCAGCACTAGAGTTGCGCCTTGCACCAGACATGAAAAGATTTCTTCAGCAGCGACATCGAAACTAATTGAGGCAAATTGCAGGATACGATCGCTCGGTTCCAGCTCGTACTCTAAACAGGCGGTTTTAGTATAACTGACCAAAGACTGATGTTGAATCATCACGCCCTTGGGGCTTCCTGTTGATCCAGACGTATAAATTAGATAAGCCAGATTTTCAGCTTTGGTCTGATGAATCGGGTTATCCTGACTTTCTTGGGCAATGAGCGTCCAGTCTGTATCCAGGCACACAACTTGAGACTGATGTTCAGGGAGTGCATCCAACAGTACTGAAGAGGTCAGTAGAACTGGCGCTTGGGCATCTTTTAACATGAGAGCCAAACGTTCCCTTGGATAAGCAGGATCTAGGGGAACATAAGCTCCTCCCGCTTTGAGGATAGCCAAGAGTCCAACGACCATCTCTGGCGTTAGCGAAGCTCCTCCTACGGAGGCTCGCTCTACACAAATACCGACAAGCACCTCTGGTCCTACACCTAGCTTTCTCAAGTAGTGCGCCAGTTGATTCGCTCGTTGGTTCAGTTCTTGATAACTGAGATACTGGTTTTGAAAGATGACTGCAATTGCATCTGGTGTCCGCTCTACCTGTGCTTCAAACAAATGATGAATGCACAGATCTGCGGGATGGGAAATTTGAGTAGATTCTAACTCCCCCATGCCCCACTCCAGCAATTGATGCTGCTCTGTTTGTGTCAACAATGGTAAATCTGAGAGCCTTGTTTGAGGATTGACGGCAATGCCTGAAAGTAAGTTCTGAAAATGCCCCAGCATCCGCGCAATAGTGGCAGCATCAAACAAGTCAGTATTGTATTCAAATGACGCCGTCATTCCTTGCTCTGTGATATCAACACACAGGTCCAAATCAAACTGTGCTGTTTCAGTTTCCACTTTGAACACGCTCAAACCCAAACCAGGTATTTCTGGTAACTGTAGGTCATTTTGAAGAGTGAACATGACCTGGAATAATGGTGTACGGCTAGTATCTCGCTCTGGTTGCAGTGCTTCTACCACTTGATCAAAGGGTAAATCCTGGTGTGTGTACGCTTCTAAAGCCGTCTTTTTCACTCGCGTCAACAACTCCCGAAAAGTAGGGTTGCTGCTTAAATTTGTACGTAGCACTAAAGTATTGACAAAAAAGCCAACAAGACCTTTTATCTCATCACGGTTACGGTTGGCAATTGGTGAGCCGACAGGAATATCATCTTGTCCTGTGTAGCGGAAGAGAAAAGTCTGGAATGCAGCTAGCAGCAACATGAAGAGAGTTACACCCTCTTGACGGGCGATCGCCTTGAGTTGTTCAGCTAAGGTTTTGGATAGCTCGATAGATTGCTGAGAACCTCGCGAGGTTTGCACTGACGGTCGGGGTCGGTCGGTGGGCAGTGGTAAAGCAGCTGGAACACCGTCAAGTTGTTGTTTCCAATAAGAAAGTTGCTCTTGTAGGATTTCTCCCTGAAACCATTGCCGTTGCCAGTCTGCAAAGTCTTTGTACTGAATAGATAGATCAGGTAAAGAGGAAGAACTTCCAGTTAAGAATGCTTTGTACAGCGAAGCCATCTCCTGCAAGAGAACCTCTACAGACCACCCATCAGAGATAATATGATGCATCACAAGCAAAAGTATATGCTCTTGTTGTGATAGACACAGAAGTTTAGCACGCAACAGTGGTCCCTGCGTTAAGTCAAAAGGTTGTTGGCTTTCTTGAGTTGCAAGCCGTCGAGCCTCAACCTGGCGCTGTGATTCAGGAATTTTTTCACAATCCACCACCGATATGGATAGTTTCAGTGAAGGGGCAATGACTTGAGCAGGTTGACCATTGATTGTGGTAAAAGTGGTTCGTAGAGTTTCGTGTCGCTGTACAATCTCATTGAGGCTCTGCTCTAGTAGTGTGACATTGCGCTGACCCTTCAGGTTAACTGCCAAGGAGATATTGTATGCTGGGTTGCCTGGTTCTAATTGGTTAAGGAACCACAATCGCTGCTGTGCAAAAGATAGAGGGTAAACTTCCGTCGTGGTTTTTTGAATTGGACTGAAAGACACTAATGGCTTAGAAGCCGAGGTTGCCAATTCAGCAAGGATTTTGGTTGCCAGTGCTTGCAAACTTAAGCCTTCAAAAAAGTCAGCGACAGATACCATCACTTGCAAATCAACCTCAATTCGGTTCCTTAACTCAAAAACTTTCAGAGAATCAAGTCCCAAGGAACTTAATGGCTGCTGAGGATAGATTTGGACCGGTGGAATGGAAAAAACTCGTGCTATTTGTTCTTGAAGATAAGACTCTAACAGTGGCTGACATTCTCGTGGAGTGAGCGCTAGGAGAGCTTCACGCTGTAACCTATTTTCGTTTCCTTCTGTATCAGTTGTTGTGAGAATACTATTGCCAACCACATCTAACGTCCCTGCCAGAAAACCTGCTTTGGTGGCGCGGCGTTGAATCTTCCCACTAGAGGTTTTGGGGATGCTTCCTGGTTTAATGAGCACGACTGCATACACTTGCACCTCATGCTCTTCAGTGACTGCTTGACGGATTGTTGCACTAACTTCAGCAATATTTGGTTTGGCGCGAAACTCTAATTCTTGCACCACAACAAGCTGTTCTTCATTGCCCACTTCCACAGCAAAAACAGCATTGCTACCCGAACGCAACGAAGGATGGCTCTGTTCTGCCGTTAACTCAATATCTTGTGGGTAGAGGTTACGACCACGGATAATGATTAAATCTTTAACTCTTCCCGTGATGAAGAGTTCTCCGTTGTGCAAAAAGCCTAAATCCCCGGTTCGCAAGAAAGGACCTTCTCCTGTGTCGCTGAGATAGGCACAGAAAGTTTGTTCTGTTTCTTCTTTACGATTCCAATAGCCTTGAGCAACACTTGAGCCTGATACCCAAATTTCTCCTACTTTGTTAGAAGGACACAGAGTCAGCGATTCTGGATCGGCAATGACAATTTTTGTATCGAGCCATGAGCGCCCACATCCTACCAGATGCCTAACCTTTTCAGTATTTTCAGCCTCCACCACGCGGTTTTGTTCTAAGACATCTGCCTGAACTGTACAGTAAATCGGTTCATTCTTCACACGACCACCCGAAATCATCAAGGTGGCTTCAGCCATACCGTAACAGGGATAGAAAAAGCTGGACTGAAAACCACAAGGCTTGAAGAAATCTGCAAACCGCTCTAAGGTTTTTCGACGAACTGGTTCTGCTCCACTATATGCACTACACCAACTGCTCAAGTCAAGGATTTCTCGTTGTTCCGGAGTTATCTTGTCAACACAAAGCTCGTAGGCAAAGTTAGGACCTCCGCAATGGGTTGCTCTGTAGCGCGAAATTGCTTGAAGCCATCGAATTGGTCGCCCAATAAAAGCTCCTGGCGGCATTAAGATACCTCGAAAGCCTGTATACAAGGGTTGGATAATCCCATCGATGAGTCCCATATCATGGAAACTGGGCAACCATGTTACAGACACACTATCCGATGTGAGTTCAAAAGCTTGTTTTATGTACTCCGAATTGTGTAGCAAATTGCCATGACTCACCATGACACCTTTGGGCGTCCCTGTAGAACCAGATGTGTATTGCAGAAATGCTAATGTCTCTGCATTGATTGCAGGTTGTTGCCAAGAATTTTCTATCCCTTGTGCCAGGTTGTCAGTTGTCAGCCAACGTAGATTTTTCTGGTCTGTTTCTTTTATTAGTAAAGACTGTAGAGTGGGCAGAAGCGTTGCTGTCGTTAGAATAATTGTTGCTTGTGCATCCGCAATAATAGCCTGAATTCTAGGTGTATTGCGTTGATTGCGAGGTGGATAAGCTGGAACTGCCACGACTCCAGCGTATAAACAACCAAAAAAAGCACTCAAGTAATCTAGCCCTGGCGGATAAAGTAATATAGCCCGTTCCCCGCTTAAATTCAGGGTTTGGAGTTGAGTGGCGAACTGACAAGTCAGCGCTTGCGCTATCGCCCGACTACGCTGATCTAATTCATGATAAGTCAGCGTTAATTCCTGAGTTTCTCCATCTTCGAGAAAGGTAAATGCTTGTGTGTACGGCGTCTTTAAACTGCGATAACGCAGAATATCAACAAGTGTGGCACACTGATGGGGAATGTCTTTGAAGCTATTGAGAATTTGAGTCATTTTCTGCCTCAGGCAATCAGATGCACGCAAACAATGGTCTAAATCAGGCAAGCTAAAGACAAATTTAACTTTACTTTGTATGAATCAGAGCGCTGCCTTTAAGCCTTCACGTTATTCAATTAGGAGAATTCTTTTTGGATAAACCTCTACTGTTGTCTTGTGGAATTTACAACGCAATTGCTGAGTCAGTCACGCAAAGCCGGGCTGAGACGTGTTGAAAGTTATTTTTAATTAGCATCTTTAACTCTAGAAGAAAGTATTCTCTTTAGCAAGCATAAAATAATAAACAATCATTATCAATAATTTTTTTGAGTATCAGTTGCAACTATTTAAGATCATTCCTTGTCATCCCCTTTGTTGGGGTTGGTGCCACTGCAAGAAAGTGTTGAGGAACCTCAAAACCGAAGACTCAACTCTGGAAATCAGGTAGAAAGCAGGAAACAGCGCCTTGCAGTAAGTCCTATGACGGTTAAGTTTGATAAATAACTGATAATCTATAGCAATAATTGATTGAGAATACCTTTTATATGTAAACTTTTATTGATCAGATTTTCAAGAGGCTTGCTTTCTGAATGCAAATAACTTTCAATAATCCCTATCATGCTGGCGTCATCAACAAGAGATTGAGTGGCGTGATGGAGTAAGAGGAAAATAATGAAATTAGAGCAATTTGTTCCCAGTCTGTTGTTGACAAGCACAATCCTGGCGTTGAGCACAACTTCTACTAGAAGCGAGGAAATATCATTAACTGGAGTTCCCAAAAGTACGGCACCTGTTAGCACTAGCGCGAAATTTACTCAACAAGCACCTCGGGTGAGCAAAGCACAACCTGTTAAACCCACAAAAGAAATTCGGCGAGTGAGTGAGATAGAGCGTCCTATTACCAAGGCTCAAATGCTAGTGCAGTCGCCAACACAAAGCCAAGAAACTTCCCAAGAAGTTGTGTCAGTGACGGCGGTGAAAGTCTATTCCACCGACAAAGGCGTAGAGGTGATTTTAGAGACCACTCAAGGGGAACAATTGCAAATCACAAACCGCAGTACTGGCAATAGCTTTATCGCTGATATTCCTAATGCTCAACTGCGTCTACCTACTAACAATACATTTCGCCAAGAGAACCCTGTTGCAGGAATTACTGCAGTCACTGTGACAAACCAGGATGTCAATACAATCCGGGTGACGGTCACTGGCATTGCAGGTATACCAACTGTTGAATTGTTTGACAATCCAAAAGAGGGTTTGATTTTTAGTATTGCCAATGCCACATCTGCCACGCCGCAACAACAGCAACCTCAGACACAACAAACGCCTGAACCAAGCCAGCCTGAGAACCAGACACAGCCAGATAAACCATCTGCTCAGGCAGAAGAACCGATTGAATTGGTAGTCACAGGTCAGCAAGACGAATATAACGTTCCGAATGCTTCCACAGCGACCAGAACTGACACCCCTATCCGGGATGTTCCTCAGTCAATTCAGGTTATTCCTCAAAAGGTGTTAGAGGATCAACAAACCATCCGTATTGATGATGCTGTGCGCAACGTGAGTGGTGTTGCTGAAGATGGTCAGGGTGGAGGTACACGGCAAAGGTTTAACATCCGTGGTTTCTCAACTTTCTCATCTTTTGGAGGAGGTTTTCTACGAAATGGCTTTAGAGAAGGTGAAGGTGGCTTTCGAGAAACTGCTGATATCGAACGAATTGAAGTACTTAAAGGACCAGCCTCGGTTTTATATGGCAATCTCGAACCGGGGGGAGTCGTCAACATAGTTACAAAACAGCCGCTTAGAGATCCGTTCTACTCCGCGGAACTTCAAATAGGAAACTACAGCCTTTATCGACCCAGAATTGATATATCTGGTCCATTGAACCCAGAGAGAACATTGCTCTCTAGACTCAACGCAGTTTATGAAAATTCAGGGACTTTTCGTAACTTTGATCAGGGAATAGAGCGTTATTTCATCGCGCCTGTATTAACTTGGAATATCAGTGATCGCACAAATTTGACGCTCGAATTAGATTATCTCAACGACGAGCGACCATTTGATCGCGGTTTAGTTGCCATTGGTAATAAGGTTGCGGATATCCCAATCACACGCATTTTGGGTGAACCAGATGATGTTTTTGAGTTTGAAGAGTTGGGAGTTGGTTATCGACTAGAACATCAGTTTAGCGAAAACCTGACGCTTCGCAATAGCTTCCGATTTCTTTCACAAGATACCTTTGATTACCGCGCTGAACCTTTAGCACTCAACGAGACTACAGGAAATCTATCACGGAACTTCCGATCTAACGATGACTCGCTTGAAAGGTATTCTCTACAGACAGATATTGTTAGTAAGTTTGCAACAGGTCCAGTCAAACACACTCTTTTGTTTGGCGTCGATCTGACTCGGCAAACGAGTGAAGGGACACAGCGCCGGCTACCTGGACAAACTCCATCTATAAACATTTTTAATCCTGTTTACAATCAGATTCCCAGACCTGGTCTTTCAGCTCTAACAAATTTGGTTCGAGATAATAATTCCACAGCAAACACACTGGGTATTTTTCTACAGGATCAGATTGCTTTTTCAGACAATCTCAAACTGCTGCTGGGTGGTCGTTTTGATATTGTTGACCGAGAAAATACTGACAACAGAAGCAATATCACTACTAACCGATATGATGAAGCTTTTACCCCGCGTATTGGGATTGTTTATCAACCTATAGAGCCGATTTCCCTCTACGCCAGCTATAGTCAGTCGTTTGTACCTAGTACTGATCTTACAGCTGATAATTTGTTCCTCAAACCTACTCGTGGTACGCAATATGAAGTTGGTATAAAAGGCGAATTTTTCAACAATAAGCTTTCAACTACACTAGCAGCTTACCAAATTACTAAGACAAATGTCGCTACTACCGACCCGAACAATGAGGATTCTGTGATTCCAGTTGGCGAGCAAAGAAGTCGAGGGATCGAACTGGATGTGGTCGGCGAAATCCTTCCTGGCTGGAATATTATCGCTTCTTACGCCTACACAGATGCAGAAGTGATACAAGACAATACTATTCCAGAAGGTAATCGATTAGCTAATATCCCTTACAATAGCGCCAGTTTGTGGACGACCTATGAAATCCAAAGAGGCAATTTAAAAGGTTTGGGTTTTGGTATCGGGTTGCTTTACACCGGGGAAAGACAGGGCAACCTGGAAAACGACTTTAAGTTGCCGAGTTTTGTGAGAACCGATGCAGCCGTTTTTTATCGACAAAACAATTGGAGAGCAGCAATTAACGTCAACAACCTTCTTGATGTGAAGTACTTTGAGGCTTCGGACTTTGGTCGAGAAACAATAAGACCAGGTAATCCGTTAACTATCATTGGTTCGATATCTATAGAGTTTTAAATCAGCGGTATGCATCTATCAAAAGGCTGCCAGCATTGCAAGCAGGAGTTTAAACATGAAATTACGCCAACTCGCATTTATGTTGCACCGATATATCGGTATTGGAGTGGGGCTAATTATAGTTATTTCTGGCTTGACTGGCAGCTTGTTGGTTTTCCAGAAAGAAATTGATGATTTCCTAATTACTCAAAAGTTTGGACAGATCATTCCTCAAGAAGAGCGTGTATCAATAGAATCCGTACTAAATACAGTCAAAGCTGCTTATAGCTATCGCCCTGATCTCAAGCTCCATTCTATTAATATGTACCCTAAGCCTGACGTTCCTTACAAAGTACGTTTGCAATCAACAAACGCACAGTTGACGGAAGTTTTCGTTAATCCCTACACGGGAATCATTCTTGGAACTCGTCAATGGGAATACAGCTTTATCGGTTTTCTACTTGTGTTACACTACACACTTCTAGGTGGTAGGATGGGGGAAATCGTCGTTGGTATTGCCGCTTTACTACTACTCATCCTCAACATCACAGGTTTCATTCTCTGGCCTGGCTGGAGAAAGCTCATAGTCGGTTTTAAAATCAAATTCAAAGCTCATCCGCAGCGGGTTAACTTTGATATCCACAAAGTCGTAGGCATCATTTGTGCTGTATTCCTTTCTCTTGTTGCCTTCACAGGATTTTGTTGGAATTTTTCCGACTTCACTTATCCTGCAATCTACGCTGCTAGTTTTACCCCACAGCCAGTTGTACCCTCCTCAAAGTTTGTTCCTGGCAAGTCGCCCATAGGGTTGAGTAAAATCTTACAAACAGCTGATACCACTTTGCCTGGTGCTGTAACAACGTCTATCTTCCCGCCCCGGAAGCCGGATGGAGTTTTCAGAATTCGCAAAAAATTCCCCGAAGAACTCGAGGATTATGGTCAGAGCTTCGTCTATCTAGACCAATACAGTGGCAAAGTCTTACAAGTTCAAAATGGGCGATCGCTACCACTGGGTGATAAGGTTTTGAACTCATTTGTACCTCTACACTATGGCACGTTTGGTGGTCTGGCAACGCGCATTTTCTATGTTTTTATTGGTCTAGCACCTGTCATTTTACTACTCACTGGCTTGGTGATGTGGTGGTATCGTCGGTGGGCTAAAGTCCGCCATCAACAAACTATTTGGTAGTCATACCGAGTTGCGTTCATAGGTGTCACCTCACCCCCGCCCCTCTCCTTAGCAAGGAGAGGGGTGCCCGGAGGGCGGGGTGAGGTTTTTGAATGCAACTTAGTATCAGCTGCTAGCTCAACTATAACCTTGGTTTTGAGTCTCCTAGAATGGCGGTTATTCAGACGCCATTTTGCTATTTATTTACCAAATAAGTATGCGAACTTTCTTTATTGTCTGGCTTGGTCAGACTGTTTCTATTATTGGCAGTGGCATGACTAGCTTTGCTTTCACAATCTGGGTGTGGGAACTCACAGGTCAAGCTACGGCATTAACTTTGTTTGGTTTCTTTTCACAAGTACCACAAATATTGATTGCCCCTCTAGCTGGGGTAATTGTAGATCGGTGGAGCCGTAAATATCTCATCATGCTTGGTGACACATTAAGCGGTTTGTTGACTATAACTGTCTTAGTGCTTTGTTTAACTCATTATTTGCATTTATGGCACTTATATGTAGTTGTAACAGTCATGGGAACTTTTGAGCAATTCCAAAAACTTGCCTACTCGGCATCAATGTCTCTCATGGTGTCTAAGAAGCAATATAGTCGTATCAGCAGCATGAGTTTTTTAGCAAATTATGGCTCTATTATCATCGCACCGGCGTTGGCAGGTTCTCTCTACATAATGATTGGGCTTGTGGGTATCTTGATTATAGATATCATCAGTTTTGCGATCGCTGTGAGCACAGTGCTATGGGTAAGGATTCCGCAACCTAGCATGACAGAAGTCAACAGCCAAAGTCATACAAACATTCAGCAGGATCTTAGCTTCGGCTTGCGCTACATTGCTGCACGCCCAAGCCTGATTGCCATGTTAGTGTCAATATCATTATTTTGGTTCGCCTATGATATCGGTAATTCACTTTATTCACCAATGATTCTGGCACGCAGTGGTAATGATGCTAGCTTGTTAGGCAGTCTAGCTTCAGCGGCGGGAATAGGTGGGATAGCTGGCGCATTGCTTGTCAGCAGTTGGGGTGGTTTCAAGCGCCAGATACATGGAATGTTGTTGGGTATGGTGGGCACTGGCTTGATCAAAACGCTTTTTGGTGTAGGTATGATACCGTTAATCTGGATTTCCACTCAATTTTGTTCCTCTTTGACTTACCCATTACTAGGCAGTTCTAGTGACACCATTTGGCTGAGCAAAGTCAGACCTAATTTACAAGGGCGTGTTTTTGCTATGCGCTCTGTGATTACACTGCTGACTTCGGCAACAGCATATTTGTTAGCTGGACCACTTGCCGACTACGTTTTTGAACCCGCAATGATGCCGGGAGGGAGTCTCGCACCCCTGTTGGGAAGAATATTTGGCACTGGAAAAGGTGCGGGTATGGCGTTGTTGTATGTTATCTCTGCACTCGGCTTATTACTTGTTGGTTTGAGTGGATATGCCTTCCGCACACTACGCGATGTGGAAATGATACTACCTGACCATGATGCCAGTGCTGGGAGTTCCGATGGTGGTGTGTGAGAAAGGTGTACCTCAACAAAAATGCAAACTGCTGTATGTTTGAAAAGGCAACAGGGAACAGGGAACAGAGTAGGTTTTGGACGGGGTCTAAATCCCCGTCCAAAACGCTCGTCTTTAAAAACGGGGCTTCGGACCCTTTGGGTTTCGGGGTAGAAGGGAACAGGCTGCGATGCGTTTTTGAGTTGCAAACCTCACTGTTGCCTGTTGCCCGTTAAGAGTTCCCTACCCTGCAGGGGTCGGTGAAATTATTTCTGCTAAAGCTAAAGGGTAGAAATCCTAACAAAAAATACCAATTTGATACCTGTCTAAAGAAAGATGAAAATTGATAGATAAAATTAAAAAATGATTAAATACCAAGTCAAAGGCATAAACGGCTGTTATTAGGTGCAACTACTCTATTGATAAACAATAAACATAGATAAACACAGAGTCCATAGCATAGTTTCTTTACTCTGTGCTTATCTATGATTCTTTAGTTACTATTTCATGAAGAGGGTGCTATTTCAAAAATCTGAGTTAAACTTCAGCACCTGGTTTGGGTTCAGCACCCATAGGTGAGACGTAATCGCGGAAAAGATTAATTTGTTGCTCGAAAGCAAGTTGCTTAATTCTATTGAGTAGTTCTTGGGCTTGGGAAGAAAGCTGATAGTTTGCAGGCATAGGAACGATAGTGGCGTTTTCCATCCCTTGAGCTAAGCGATACCAAAACAGTAGTTTGGTCGTGTCACCGAATGAGCCATATATACGAGTAAATTGAGTATCTGCTTTGTTAATTAAATCGCGCTGAAATTGCAACTGTTCTTCGTGAGATAATTCCTTAATTTGATTGAACAAACCTTCAGCAATCTCTGGGGAAACAGTACTAGCTCCAGGTGCTGCAGGTGTGATAGAACTACCCATTTCTTTGTAAATGAACCAAAATAAAGCTAGCTGTTCATCTACATCCAAACCTTGAAAAGCTTTGACACTTTCGCGGATAGTTGGGTCGTTTGTTTGAGTGAATGTCATTACAAACTCCGATTGCAATAAATTACCAATACTAGCAACCTTATCAAAGGTCTCTTAGGTGTTTAACCCTACTGAAGACAGATGTATCTCAATCGATAAGAAGAACAATTAGTGAGTGATTAGTTGTTATTTGTTTTTTGCTAACTACTAACTATTACCTTTTAAGAGGTTAAAATTTTAAAATTTGGAGAGACGTTTAGAAGGACAAGTGGCGATTATTACAGGTGCAGGCACTAGCATTGTGGAGGCGATCGCCCACAAATTTGCCAAAGAAGGAGTATAAGTTGTTGTGGATGGACTACCTGACGATCCAATTGAGGACGTAGTCAATTCAATTAGACATTACAGTGCTAAAGCAATACCCTATGCCGGAGATGTTTCACAAGAATTCCAAACTCAAAAAGGTACGATAGGGGGAAACAAATCAATTTCTTCATTCCCCTTGTCTGTTTTCCCCCTTGTTTAAACGTTATCATCAACAGGAAGAGTTTCCTGATACGAATTCCCTGGCTCTGCTAAGGAACGAGAACTTCCTCCATACTGGTTTGGCTCTGTATCTAGTCTCTCTATCTCCCCCTCTTCAATTCCTTTTTTGTGTCTATCCTCATAATCTTCAGAAGACAGCGGATCTAACTCCCAACGACTGTCATCACGTTCCTCTAACATCTCTGTAACTCGAACAGGCTCGTCATCGTTTATCTCTACCCCAACACCAGCTGCTATTTCTTCAACAATATCTTGATCGGGAGTAGGGGCAGTACCACCAATGGCGTGATCACCTACGTCTGCTTCCAGTTCCCAAGCCTCATCAATATCCCCCCCTGTTATGAGTGGACTAGCTTCTTCGTTCCCTCTTGTTCTGTAGCGTCGTTTGCGATCGCCAATGTTATATCCTGGTTCTGTGTGAACACCAGTTCCGTAAGATGGGGTAAATGTTTGTGACGTATTAGACAAATCATTTGGTTCATCCGCTTGAACTTTTTTATCACTATTTTGTTCTGCTAAATCTTTTTTTTCTGCCATAATCTTAGCTCTTGCTGCATTCTTACCATAACGTTTTCTCTTCAAAGGAAAGTCATCCCCAAGAAGTATGACTTTAGGAATAAAGCAATATCATTCTTAAGAATGAAGAGAGACTATACATTGATGCATAGTCTATATGTATAAATTCACGTTATAGCCACTTCACAAAAAGTTATGAGTTCAGAAAGTAGGAGTTTTTAAAATGTTTCCTTATGGTAACTTCCACATTCTTACTCATAACTATTTTTTATTCTAAAAATTAGGAAAAGATTGATGTATCACTTTAGTAATAAATAACATATATCCCTTAAGAACGACGAAAAATAGTTTATTTAGCGTAACAATAGCTATTAATTAAATGAATTCATGGTCGAGTGATAAGGGAGTTAGGATTTATGACTTGGGGAATTGATAATTATATAAAACCTCAACTCATGACTCCTAACTATTTTTTTAATAGCAAGAAAATATTGTTAAATTTTTATAAAAAATTTTTATTGCAAAAGACTAAATACTTAGGTCTAATCTACCCAACTATTTAGTTTAATCCAGGGAGGCGGAAAGTGAAATACGACGAGTTTATTAAACATGTTCAAGCTCTAGCACAGTTAAACTCTGGTGAACAAGCAGAAAGTGCAACCCGTGCCACACTAGAAATCATCAGAGAGCGCATTGTTGGTGATGAAGCAAAAGATTTAGCATCACAGTTACCGGAGGAACTAGCGAAGTATTTACAAGGTCGAGAGGGTGAAAATGGTCAACACTTTAATATGCAAGAATTTATTAAGCGCGTAGCTGAAAAAGAGGGAGTAGAACCAACTCATGCTGTAATACACGTTAGATCAGTCTTCGCAGTCCTTAGAAACGCTATCACACCTGGTGAATTTGAAGATTTTCAAGCAAATTTCACACACGATTATGCAGAATTATTTCCATCATCGCCAACAAGTGAAGTTCCTGCATAAAAGTACGGAATCATGAGACAGAACTGCCTCAACGGACAGCTTCTTCACGAGGGAAAAATTCACTTGCTACAACAAAGAAGCCAGTCACTCTTGCGGGGAATTCAAAATTCAAAGTTCAAAAATAATTTTGAATTTTGAAGTAAGGGAGTGAGTCTCCAATTAGAGCATCGGGCGTTGGAAAGCTATCATTTGTACTGGTTTGACAGCAAACCTCCTCCATAAGCGGCAGCTAGCTGCTTGCCCAGTGAGACACTGTTGTCCTGAAGAACTCCCTTCTAAATATATATGCCCGAAGACTATGCTATTGCTGTGCACAAAACAAAATTAATCATCGATATTAACATATCAAATGAATATTCCATGAGTAAGAGGAATTAAAGAAAGTCAATGGTAAACAATCATACTAGTAAGAAAAAAGTTGCTATCCTCATTGAAAACTTTGTAGAGGATGCAGAATTTTTAGTACCTTACAATGCGTTAAAGCAAGCGGGAATGGATGTGGTTGTGCTCGGTTCCCGCATGAACGAAACCTACAAAGGGAAACAAGGAAAACTTTCTAAGCAACCTGATAGCACCACCACTGAAGCAATAGCTTCTGAATTTGATGCTGTGGTGATTCCTGGTGGCATGGCTCCTGACAAAATGCGGTGTAACCCAAATACAGTCAGATTTGTTCAACAAGCAACGCAGCAAGGAAAATGGGTCGCTGCGGTTTGTCATGGACCGCAAGTTTTGATTGAAGGCGACTTGCTCAAAGGCAAACAAGCTGCTGGTTACATAGCAATCCGCAAAGACATGATGAATGCGGGTGCTAATTACATAGATGAGCCTTTGGTCGTTGATGGGAATTTGATCACTTCACGTCAACCTGGAGATTTGCCGATTTTTGCTACAGCAATATTGAGTCGTTTGGGTTACGGTGGCAAAGAAGCAGCTTTACCAGATGAGAGAGATCCACGCTCTGAATGGTGGAAACTGGCTGATGCATGGGGTGGCTCTACCAAGGGTGATATTGTCAAGGCTTTGAATACAGCCCTTTCAGGTGAGCGTTATTCGCTGGAAGCCCTGGAGAAGTATACCGAGAAAGAATCGGATGCACAAATCAAGTCTCTCTTTCAAGAGATGATTGGCAATAAAGAGCGCCATATCCAAATTTTGGAAGCACGTCTGAATGAACTGGGTGAGAAACCTTCTTTAACAGCCAACATCGCTGCCCAGTATGCAAAGGTCAAAACTGCCTTGACAGGAAGTGATGATATTTATCAGTTGCGTTCTGCCTTGGGTGATATACAAACGGGTATTGGTGATATTGGCAACTTGATGGTTGCAACAACTGATCCAGTATCAACCGCAATTTTCACACAAATCCACAAAGATCTGTTGACGTACGAACAGCGACTCGTAGAGCTGTATCGGGCGCGAGTGGGTGTAGAAGTTAAATCTCCTAAACCGACAACAGGAGCTGCTGTGTCAATGTAAAGTCTTTGTGGAACGAACCACGTAGGCGCAAAGAAAGTTAAGAAACAACTTTAGGAGGGGATCTTTGCGCCTTAATGGTTTGTTTTTAAGAGCAAAGGGAGAGAGAAAAACGTGGCATCAATATCAGAGAATCAGCAGAATCAAGCTCAGACAGAAGCCAATGAAACTGAGCGTTGGGCTTCATTAATCGGTGGCGGTGCTATGGTGTTAATGGGCTTAAGTCAACGCTCCTTGAGGGGGGTATTGATGGCTTTAGCAGGTAGCGGACTGATTTACCAAGGTGCAACTAAACAAAGCACAATTAAGCAAGCACAACAAGCAATTACTGGCAGTGTGAGTCAAGCTATCAAAGTGGAAAAAACGGTAACGATTAATAAACCAGCAGATGAGCTTTACCGCTTTTGGCGCAACTTTGAGAATCTGCCTGGATTTATGAAACATCTCAAGTCTGTGAAGGTGTACGACAACAAGCGTTCCCATTGGATTGCCAGTGCCCCTCTGGGCACAAGTGTGGAGTGGGATGCAGAGATTATTGAAGAGCGGGAAAACGAATTTATCTCTTGGGCGTCAGTAGAAGGCGCAGATATTGATAACTCTGGTTTTGTCCGCTTCAAAAAAGCACCTGGTGATCGTGGAACTGAGGTCAAAGTTGTTGTTGAATATAACCCACCAGGTGGTGCCCTAGCAGCTGCTTTCGCCAAACTCTTTGGTGAAGAACCAGAACAGCAAATAGGTGACGATTTGCGCCGTTTCAAGATGTTGATGGAAGCAGGCGAGATCGCTACCACCGAAGGTCAACCGAGAGGCGGTCAGTAAAATGAAAGCAGTATGTTGGCACGGCGTTAATGATGTACGGGTTGAGACAGTACCAGATCCAAAGATTCTTCAGCCGCGTGATGCTATTCTCAAAGTGACATCAGCAACCATCTGTGGTTCTGACTTGCATATCTATGATGGCTATATCCCAACGATGAAACCTGGTGACATTATTGGTCACGAGTTCATGGGGGAAGTTGTCGAAATTGGTAGTGAAGTCAAGAAATTGCAAAAGGGCGATCGCGTTGTCGTCTCTTCAATCATTGGGTGCGGTCAATGTCACCACTGCAAGCATCAGATGTGGTCATTGTGCGATAATTCCAACCCTAACGCCTGGATACAGGATAAATTGTTTGGGTTCGGTACGTCGGGCATTTTTGGATATTCCCATGCTTTTGGAGGCTATGCAGGAGCCTTTGCGGAATACATACGGGTGCCGTTTGCGGATTACGGTGCAATTAAAGTCCCACAAGGCATTCCAGATGAAAAAGTGCTTCCTATCTCCGATGCCTTCCCGACAGGCTATATGGGAGCAGAAATGTGCAATATCCAACCTGGAGATCTTGTAGCAGTCTGGGGTTGCGGTCCAGTGGGACTTTTTGCCATGAAAAGCGCCTATATGCTGGGTGCAGAACGCGTGATCGGTATTGACCGATTTCCTGAACGTCTGGAAATGGCTAGAGACTTCGCCAATGCAGAAACAATCAATTATGAGGAATTTGATGCAGGCGAAGCCCTCAAAGAAATGACGGGCGGACGGGGTCCTGACTCTTGTATTGACGCCGTTGGACTTGAAGCGCACGGTGTGGGTCTAGAAGGATTATACGACGAAGTCAAGCAGACGGTGAGGCTAGAAACTGACCGCCCCCACGTACTACGGCAAATGATGCTCGCTTGTCGCAAGGGTGGCATTCTCTCTATCATGGGCGTTTATGGAGGCTTTGTAGACAAAATACCGATGGGTGCTGCCTTCAACAAAGGTTTGACCTTCAGAATGGGGCAGATGTTTGGTCAGAAGTATATGCCCATGTTGTTGGATCATGTTTTGAATGACAAAGTTGATCCATCTAACGTTTTTACCCATCGCTTACCCCTAGAAGAAACAAAGCAGGGCTTTGAGCTTTTCAAGCACAAGAAAGACAACTGTGTCAAAGTTTTACTGAAACCTTAAAGCTTGTTAGTAGATGGTTATTATTTGTCAAAAAGAACTAATAAATACTATCTACTAGCTCAATTCAAACCAAATATTTTGGAGAAATTTTATGAAGCGCTTACGTCAGATTCTGACAGTTTTTCTAATAGGATTAACATTTTTTGTCATGCAAGCTTTTGGCGGCACATTGCAAGCCCGAGCTGATAACACTGTAAAAAGCCCAGAAGGTATTTATTACAAAGCAGTCCCTGGAGATACGGGTAATATCAGAAATAACAATGACATTAGAAACGATAACAAGCTGGTTGAAAATGCCAGAAGAAACTTGAAAGATACTGCTGATAATGTCCGTGAAAAACTCAATGTAGGTGAATCTCTTTCTCAGAAGACGGATGATACAGTCAGAAGCCCAGAAGGTATTTATTACAAAGGAACACCTGATGAGGCTAAAGCCAGAAGAGACGACAACAATCCACTTCGGGATGCCGGAAAAAATCTGAAAGGAGCTGCTGACAATGTCCGTGAAAAGCTCAATCTTGATGAAGAACTTCCTCGTAGTACAAAAGACTTTTTGAAATCTAATCAACGAAGAACTGAAGATAGAGTTCGGCGAGGCATTGATGATAAAGAAGGATATTTTCAAGAACCTCCTGAGGTTAGACCTGGAGGACCAAAAGGTAGACCCGAAAATAGATAAGTAAAAGAAATGAAAGGTCAAAAGTGAAAAGTAAAAAAATGACTTTTTACTTTTGGCTTTCTTCCAGAGTAATGACCCATGACTAAGGACTATTGATTATGAAAGCAGTTTGCTGGCACGGTGCTAATGATGTGCGAGTTGAGACAGTGCCAGATCCAAAAATCATTAATCCGCGTGATGCTATTGTCAAAATTACCTCTACGGCTATTTGCGGTTCTGATTTACATATTTACGATGGCTTTATCCCCACAATGGAAAAGGGCGACATCCTCGGTCATGAATTTATGGGAGAAGTCGTTGAAGTTGGTACAGCAGTTAAGAATATCAAAGTGGGCGATCGCGTAGTCGTTCCCTTCACAATAGCCTGCGGTGACTGCTTTTTTTGCAAACGTGATTACTGGTCGCTGTGTGACAACTCTAACCCCAATGGTTGGATGGCAGAAAAGTTGATGGGTTATTCACCCTCTGGTTTATTTGGTTACTCCCATATGTTGGGTGGTTATGCTGGTGGTCAAGCAGAGTATGCCAGAGTTCCTTTTGCCGATACGGGCTTGTTCAAAATTCCTGATGGTTTGACGGATGAGCAAGTCTTATTTTTAACTGATATCTTCCCAACTGGCTACATGGCAGCAGAGAACTGCAACATCCAACCTGGTCAGACTGTCGCCGTTTGGGGTTGTGGACCAGTTGGACAATTTGCCATCAAGAGCGCTTACTTGCTTGGTGCAGAACGCGTTATAGCTATTGACCGTATTCCAGAACGTCTACAGATGGCAAAAGAATATGGCAAAGCTGAAATTCTCAACTACGAAAAAGTGAATGTAGGCGAGGCTCTCAAAGAAATGACTGGTGGTCGTGGTCCAGATGCTGTGCTTGATGCTGTTGGGATGGAAGCGCACGGGACAGATTTTCTGGCGTTTTATGACCGAGTCAAGCAAGCAGTACGACTAGAAACAGACCGACCTTCCGCCTTGCGGCAAGTCATTCTCTCGTGTAGTAAAGGGGGTAATGTCTCTCTTGCTGGTGTTTACGGGGGCTTTTTGGACAAAATTCCCATGGGTGCTGCTGTGAACAAGGGCTTAACCTTCAAAATGGGACAAACTCATGTCCACAAGTACTTACGTCCTCTACTTGAGCACATACAGAACGGTAGAATTGACCCATCATTTGTTATCACTCACTATTTACCCCTAGAACAAGCGCCCCAAGGCTACGAAATTTTCAAGCACAAGAAAGATAACTGCATCAAGGTGGTCCTTAAGCCATAATCTACTTGTTGAAGTCAAGAGGAGCCACTCGCTACTCAAACATTCAAAATTCAAAGTTCAAAAAATAATTTTGAATTTTGAATTCCCTGGAGGGGTGACTGGCGTTCCAAAATTCAAAGTGTTTGACTCTTGAACGCCAGTCTTGCCTAGGTCGGGAAAACGCCACTTGCTACAAGTCGGCAGAGCCGCCCAACGCAGTGGCTCCCCTCCTGGAGCTTACGCTCCCCTTGACTCTTGACTCTTGACTAACCATGTTTGACTCCCTAAAAAAAGAACTATCTCGCCGTGCTCTTTTACATAAAGCAGGTTTTGGGTTTATGGCACTCGGTGTCACTGGCGCAGTAGGGCACATTATCAAACCTACACGTACCTTAGCCCAAGCAGGACCGGCACCAAGCAATGAACCATCTTTACCTCCAGAAAAAAAGTTAGGATGGGCAGTTGTTGGTTTGGGTAAATTTGCGACTCAACAGATAATGCCCTCTTTTGGGGAGTGCAAGAGGTCGAAATTGGTAGCTTTGGTGAGTGGCGATCGCCCTAAAGCTGAAAAGTATGCGCAGCAATACGGCATCAACCCCAAAAATGTTTATAACTACCAAAACTATGACTCTATCCGCGACAACCCGGAAGTAGACGTTATTTATATCATTTTGCCCAATGGGATGTATGCTGAATACAGTATTCGTGGGGCGCAAGCAGGTAAACACATTATGTGTGAAAAGCCGATGGCGAATACTGTAGAAGAGTGCCAAGCAATGATAGATGCAGCAAAGAAAGCAAACCGCAAGTTAATGATTGCTTACCGCACCCAATACGAACCGTACAATCTTACTGCCATTCAACTTGCTCAAAGTGGCAAACTTGGTAAGCTCAAGTCAATCACCTCAGACCACGAACGCATACTCAACCCCAAAGACCCGGTAGATATCTGGCGAATGCAAAAAAAACTAGCTGGTGGCGGTTCCCTTTACGACATTGGTATCTACAGCTTGCAAGCAACACGGTACATCACAGGGGAAGAACCTGTAGCCATCAACGCCATGATGTATAGCACCCCAGGAGATCCCCGCTTTCGGGAAGTTGAGGAAAATGTGAACTTTATGCTGCATTTTCCCAGTGGCGTTCTTGCTAACTGTACCTCAAGCTACGGCTACTCTAGTACCAAACGCATACAAGTTTTTGGATCTGACGCTGTCTTGGAATTAGATCCAGCCACTGACTACTACCAACATCGCCTATTCATCAATCGCGATAACCAAACAGAGGAGCAAAAGATTGAGGAAAAAAACCAGTTTGCCTTAGAGATGGATCACCTCAGTGAGTGCATCATGCAGAACAAGCAGCCCAAAACTCCTGGTGAAGAAGGCTTACAAGATGTCCGACTCATGAATCTCATTTACGAAGCTGCCCGCACAGACAAAACCATCAAAGTTTAGTCAAGAGTCAAGGGGAGCCAGCGCTGCAGGAGGGGAGCCACTGCGTTGGGCGGCTCTGCCGACTTGTAGCAAGTGGCGTTTTCCCGACCTAGGCAAGACTGGCGTTCAAGAGTCAACAGTTTCTTTGCCCACTTCCCCATAGATAAACCTAATTGAGGAACCAATTATGCCTGACACAAGCGTTAAAAAAGTAGACTCAGCTTATTCCCCTAAAGGTCAACAAGGTCAAAAGTATCTCGCATCTGGCAAATCTGTTTCAATGCGTCTTTGGGAGAACGAACAACCTGGCGAACCCAAAGAATCAACAACACGGGAATATGAAACCGTTGGTTATGTCATTAGTGGTCGTGCTGAATTGCACATTGAAGGTCAAGTCATCTTACTAGAGCCTGGAAATTCTTGGGCAGTGCCAAAAGGAGCATCCCACACTTACAAAATTCTAGAACCATTTACCGCTGTTGAGGCAACCAGCCCACCAGCGCAAGTTCACGCACGTGATGAGAACTAATTTATACATTGTTTTTTGTTGCCAAAATTGCTCACATTAACATATCACCAGAGGAAAAAGCTCTGGTTTTTTTTATTTTATAAATGCAGCAATTCCTCAGATTGCATTCTTCAGAAGAAGCTACAGAACTAAGTGACTTCAGTCAGTTTAGTTATTTTTAAGTAATTTTGATTGAACTATAGACTGATGTAGAACAAGCATTAAATAAGTTTCCTAGAAAGCATGGGCAACACAAATATTCAAGGGATCGATATTTGTGCCGCCTTGTATGCAATTGAGGTCACAATAATGTTTTACCACAATAAGAGACTACAATATTACACACCTCCAGAGCGACCAGATCCACTCTACGCTAAGAAGGTCCAAGAACTCATCGGAGGTGTGTTTGGAGAAATGACCGTGATGATGCAGTACCTGTTTCAGGGCTGGAATTGTCGCGGACCTGCGAAGTACCGTGACCTATTGCTAGACACTGGTACTGAAGAAATAGGGCATATTGAAATCCTCTCCACTTTGATTGCTCAGTTGCTGGATAAAGCGCCGGTCTCATTACAAGAAGAAAGTGCAAAAGATCCAGTTGTGGGAGCTGCTATGGGCGGTAGCAACCCACGGGATATCATTTCGGATGTCATAACAGCGGCTATGAATCCCCAGCACGCCATTGTCACTGGCTTTGGTGCCCAGCCAGCTGACAGCGTAGGCTACCCCTGGAATGGTCGTTTTATTGCTGCTAGTGGCAACTTGTTGGCAGACTTCCGCTCAAATCTCCACGCCGAGAGTCAGGGGCGCTTGCAAGCCGTGCGGTTGTATGAAATGACTAACGACGCAGGAGTCAAGGATACTTTGAGTTTCTTGATCGCCCGGGACACCATGCATCAAAACCAGTGGTTAGCAGCCATTGAGGATCTAGAACAATCCGGATTGGAAACAACTCCCGTTCCCAGTTCCTTCCCATTGGAATTGGAGAAGCATGAGTTTGCTTATCAGTTCTGGAACAACTCCGAAGGCACCGACAGTGCTCAAGGTCGCTGGGCAAAAGGTCGTTCTATAGACGGCAAAGGGGAATTCCAGTATGTCGAAAATCCTCAACCACTGGGACCAGAAATAGTACCATCCCCACCCAATCCAAAACTGCACACTACACCTATAGACGGCAAGGCGCAAGCAGGGGGAAACGGGCAAGGTAGCGCAGAACCTTTAGTTAATCGCACAACCATTGGCAGCTAAGATAGACGCTCCTATTTTGAGAACTTCAGTTGTCATTGGAAAATTAGCATCCAACTTCCTGGCACGTACAATAGGTATGTGTCAGTTTTCTTGTTAATGTATCTCGGTTATAGGCGTAGTATATTTTGTAGTATGCTTTCAAGCCTCATTTAGATGCCTTTGCTCTGGATACAGACCAATATATGCAGAAATCCAACAAGGAGGAAGTGTCATGAAAATGAGAAAATTGGGACATCAAGGACTGGTCGTCTCAGAATTGGGACTCGGTTGTATGGGTATGTCTGAGTTCTACGGAAATAGTGATGAGCAAGAAGCGCTCGCCACCATTCATCACGCTCTTGACCTTGGTGTGAACTTCCTTGATACTGCTGATATGTATGGTCCCTTCACCAATGAACAGTTAGTTGGTCGAGCCATCCAAGACCGTCGAGATCAGGTAGTACTGGCAACCAAGTTTGGTAATGTCCGCACAGCAGATGGAGGATGGCTGGGTATTAGTGGCAGACCAGAATATGTGCGGCAAGCTTGTGATGCCTCGCTTCAGCGGTTAGGGGTAGACATCATCGACCTGTACTATCAGCATCGAGTTGACCCGAATGTGCCAATTGAAGAAACCATTGGAGCTATGGCAGAGCTTGTACAACAAGGCAAGGTGCGCTACCTCGGTATGTCGGAAGCGGCTCCTGCTACAATTCGTCGGGCAGTTGCAGTTCATCCTATTACAGCGTTGCAGACAGAGTATTCCCTTTGGAGTCGTGACCCGGAGGATGAAATTCTATCGACCTTGCGGGAGTTGGGCATTGGCTTTGTCGCCTACAGTCCTCTAGGACGGGGGTTTCTTTCAGGAGCAATAAAGAGTCCAGATGACTTAGCACCAGACGATTATCGGAGAAATTCGCCCCGCTTCCAAGGTGAGAACTTTTACAAAAATCTGCAATTGGTGGAGCAAGTGAAAGCGATCGCAGCGGAAAAAGGCGTTACACCTAGTCAACTAGCATTAGCATGGCTATTGGCTCAAGGCGAGGACATTGTTCCTATCCCTGGCACAAAACGCCGCACTTATCTAGAAGAAAATGTGGCAGCAACAGAAATCACGCTCACCCCAGAGGATTTGCGTCGGATTGAGGAGGCGGCGCCTAAAGGAATTGCTGCGGGTGAACGGTATCCAGAACAACATATGAGCGCAGTGAACCAATGAAGCTGGTTCATTCTACAAGGGTTTGTTGGGTCGTCTAATTCTATTGGACTTGTTGCCAAAAGTATGATTATGCGATCGCTCTCTAAGAGATGTACCTCAAAAAGAAGCCCCTGCCATTAGATTGGCAGAGGTCGGGAATGAGCATTTTTTTATCCGAGCAAGATCCGAGCAGTGAATCGGCAAGAATTTACAAGAATTTAAAGGGGCGATCGCCTTTTTAGATTTGGGTTGCTCGGAAGCCGATAGGTCCTTCACCCTTATAGGTCGTGGTTCCAGTTAGGGTTTTCCCGCCATCACTAGATGTGACGTTGAGCGCCACCACATTCTGTCCCACACGACCACCAATTAACCAAATTCCACCAGGATTCCACGGTGCTGTATTACCACCCCACTGGTTGTCTACCGTGTAGTTGTTGCTGCCGAAAATCTTACCTTTAAAGCCGATGGGACCTTCACCAGCATAAGTGATAGTTCCAGTCAGGGTATTACCGTCGTCGCTGGATGTAATATCGATGGCAACAACATTTTGATTGCCCCGACTGCCGAGTACCCAAATCCCACCAGGATTCCACGGAGCAGATGAGCCTCCCCATTGGTTTTCCACAGTATAGACACCGCCATCAACAACAGCACTCTTAAAGCCGATGGGACCTTCACCTGCATAGGTGATAGTTCCAGTTAGGGTATTACCGTCGTCGCTGGATGTAATATCGATGGCGACAACATTTTGATTTCCCCGACTGCCGAGTACCCAAGTCCCGCCGGGATTCCACGGGGCAGATGAGCCTCCCCACTGATTTTCTACCGTGTAGGTGTCGCTGCTGTCAGTTAAGGTAGCTCTAAAACCGATGGGACCTTCACCCGCGTAGGTCGTGGTTCCAGTAAGTGTCTTGCCGTTGTCACTGGACGTAACTTTGAGTGCGACAACACGCTGATTTGCTCTGGCTCCAATGACCCATGCTCCACCAGGATTCCACGGAGCAGAAGTACCACCCCACTGGTTTTCTACATTGTATAAATTATTAGCTGTTTTAGTAGTTGTCATTTTTTCCTCCAAAATTTTGATCATTTAGTTAAACTGAACCTTTTGGAACCTGATTTAATTTCTGAAAACATACGTACACTTAAGCCTCGATTTTGGAGTGGACAATTTCCACTATTTCGAGGCTTTGTCTGAGCAATGCCCAAGAGCACTTGCGTTGAGCCGATCAACTCGGACGCCAGTTCCCTAGGTCGGGAAACCCCTTCGGGTGACGCTCCTGACGTCGCTACCGCTGCGCTAACGCAGTCGCCTGCGGAGGGAAACCCTCCTGCAGCGCTGTCTCACCTCCTGCAGGACTGGCTCTCCAATGCAGTTGCTCTCCTACGTATATCTTCGGAAATCAAATAGCAGCCCTATACCTGCCTCAAAGTGTTTCACTTGACAAATACGAAGAGAACCGCAGGATGTAACTATCAGCGTATTTCACACATTTAATAGCTTTTCAAAATTTTGATGAGAATGCAAAGACAGTTAGGACAGTTAAGACAGTTAACTAAACATTTAAGAAAATTTTAATATTATGGCAGAAGTCCCCACCTTGATTCCTCGTATATTTTGTGAGTTGAGCCAATGACTTGTAACTTGTCTCCTATAGTTTACGAACTGCTTCAAGAAATGGTCGCAGGTACTTTGGTATATTTGGTTGCAAGAACTTTTAGCCAAACCGCATGAGGCAAAAGAGTCAGCGGATTGTGTACCAAAAATAAGCCGATGTTAACCTTTACGCAACGTCAACCGTCAAACCCCAATACAGTCGTTACCTTAACACTCTCTCTCACAGCGGAAGAACGCACTCGCAGTCGTCATCGTTTTGAGACAGATCATGGAGAGCTAGTGTTTTTACGTTTACCCAGAGGAACGGTGTTACGGGATGGTGATATTCTGCAAGATGAAACAAGTGGTAATTTGGTAAGAATTACTGCGAAGCCAGAGCCTGTTTTGACTGTGACTGCCCAAACAGCGGTAGATTTGCTACGAGCAGCATACCATTTGGGAAACCGCCATGTGCCAGTGGAAGTGACAGCGACTTATTTACGCTTATCTCCCGACTCTGTTTTACGCACAATGTTGGAACAGCTTGGGCTAGAAGTAAAAGAGGAGACTGCAGCGTTTCACCCAGAAACTGGTGCTTATGGACATCATCACCCTCACTGATTATAACCTTTTGTGTCTTTTGCAACTGGCTAGCCCAGCTTTGCCTGTGGGAGCTTATAGCTATTCTGAAGGGTTGGAAACGCTGGTTGAAAATGGTACACTCGCAAATCAGACAAATCTCAAGCGGTGGTTAGAGGCTGAACTGCGCTATGGGGCAATTCGGTTAGAAGCAGCAGTGATGGTACGAGCTTATCAGTCTGTAAAAGCTGATGATTTAAAGATGCTATCGTATTGGAATATGTGGTTATCTGCTGCTAGGGAAACGGAAGAATTACGCGCCTCAAGCTGGCAAATGGGGCGATCGCTCATCCGGCTGCTTGCACAATTACAGCCGCAAATCATTCCTACTGTTGATGCTGTTGGTCATCCTTGCAATTATGCAATTGCTTTTGGCATTGCGGCTGCTTATTGGGATATCAACATAAAAGCGGCATTACTTGGATATCTGCATAGTTGGGTGAGTAATTTGGTAACTGCTGGAATCAAGCTCATTCCCTTGGGACAAACAGCTGGACAGCAGTTATTGCTGGAGTTACAAGAATTGCTTGATGATGCTGTTGTGGAGATTATGGAGTTGGAAGATGATGCGTTAAGCTGTTGTAGTTGGGGTTTGTCTTTGGCGAGTATGAGACACGAGACGTTATATACAAGATTGTTTCGGAGTTAATAGAGATTTTTGACAACTAAGCCCTATTAACGATCTATAGCTAATAACAAATGAGTATGAATGCTTTTCGAGTTGGTGTTGCGGGTCCAGTGGGGTCAGGGAAGACGGCTTTGGTTGATGCTTTGTGTAAGGCGCTGCGCGACAAATATCAGATTGCAGTGGTGACGAATGATATTTATACCCAAGAGGATGCTCAGTTTTTAGTGCGTTCTCAGGCTTTGGCGGGCGATCGCATTTTAGGTGTAGAAACTGGGGGTTGTCCTCACACTGCTATCCGGGAAGATGCTTCGATGAATTTGGCAGCAATTGAACAGTTGGAAGCACGATTTCTAGATTTAGATTTGGTCTTTTTGGAAAGTGGCGGTGATAATTTGGCAGCAACTTTCAGTCCGGAATTAGTAGATTTAACGATTTATGTTATTGATGTTGCCGCTGGTGATAAAATTCCTCGTAAAGGGGGTCCTGGAATTACAAAGTCTGATTTACTAGTCATTAATAAAATTGATTTGGCTCCTTATGTTGGTGCAGATTTGAGTGTGATGGAACGAGATGCTAAAACAATGCGTGGTGATAAACCTTTTGTTTTCACGAATTTGAAAACTAAGGAAGGGTTAGCAGAAGTCATTCAGTTTGTTGCTACAAATATTTGTTAGTATCTAGTGTTTGAGACTTCATTTATAAAGTCACTTTTCAGTCATGGCGTTAGGTAAAGCCGTAACATACTATATTATTGCCAACAGAGTCTGCTACATTGTTCTATACGCGTGGTAATATGACAATGCAATCTAAAGCACCTTCAGCAAGTGGTTTCTTAAAATCTCTAGCAATAGGTGAAAAGATTTTATACAGATTTAGACGATTTTATATTAAGTAATAATTCTGAAAAAGCACAAAATCAATAATGGCTCACTACATTCTTAAAGCCACCAGAAAAACTGTGCATCTGGGTGGATTCTCGCATCTTTTAGAACCAGCACTCACTGTTGACTCTGGTGACACAGTTGATGTAGAAACATATACAGGTTACTACGTTTACGACAAAGCACCAGCTGAGTTTGTAACACCTGCATTCCTTGATATTTGTCAAAACCTTCCTCCAGAACGTAAAGTTGCAGCAGGACCACATCTATTGACTGGACCAATTTATATACGGGGAGCAGAACCTGGAGATGTTTTAGAAGTCAAACTCGAAGCAATAACACCTAGTTTACCTATTGGTTTCAATGCAATTCGTACAGGTTGGGGAGCACTACCACACCGATTTCATCAACCAGCCCTGAGATTTATTCCCCTTGATTTAGAAAATAACATCACAGAATTTCCAATTGGTAGCGGTATTCAAATTCCTCTGAAACCTTTTTTTGGTATTCTCGGTGTCGCTACAGCAGTTGCATCTCAAATCTCAATCCCGCCTGGTCACTATGGTGGTAATATCGATAACCAAGAACTACAAGTTGGTTCTAAGATTTTTTTGCCAATTTTTGTTCCCGGTGCTTTATTTTCTATTGGTGATGGACATTCAGCACAGGGAGATGGTGAAGTTAACGTCACAGCAATTGAAACTTCCATGAATGGTACGATTCAGTTGAAACTTCGCAAGGATTTGCAATTAACAATGCCAATCGCAGAAACTCCCACTGATATTATCACTATGGGTTTTGGTGAAACATTAGATGAAGCCTTAGAACTAGCTTTAAAAAATATGATTGACTTTTTGGAACAGGTTGCAAATTTGTCATCAGAAGATGCTTATGTCTTGTGTAGTTTAGCTGTGAATTTTCGCATCACTCAAGTCGTCAATAGTCCGCATAAAGGGGTTCATGGAATGTTACCCAAATCGATATTTTCCTCTAAAATCAGTTTATAATTATTAGCCATCTACCCAATATTTCTATGTCTAATATAGCCATCCAATTGTTGCTTATTGGTTTAGCTGCTGGCGTTGCTGGAGGTATGTTTGGCATCGGTGGCGGTGCAATCATGGTACCGGCAATGGTGCTTTTAATAGGTTTGGATCAAAAGTTTGCTACTGGCACTTCTATTGCTGCTCAAATATTGCCAATTGGTATTTTGGCAGCAATAGTTTACTATCGAAACGGCAATCTTAATCTCAAGTATGCTGTGCTTATTGCAGTTGGTCTGATAATTGGCAATTTTTTTGGAGCACTGTTTGCCAATCAGCCGTATATTAGTAGTGCAATGATGAAAAAGTTGTATGGTATTTTTTTGCTACTCATTGGTTTGCGGTATTTACTAGTCCGCTGAGGAAGATTAATAATTTTAGTTGCTTTGCAGGGTGGAACAGACTACTCTTGTATCAATAGATTGCTTACGAAAATTGATTTTTCCTAATGGGAAAGTCATAACCCAGTACACAGAACACAGTATCTTTCCTGATTGCTGAGTTCTGTGTTCTTCTTTATTCTGTCAAAATTCATCTTTAGTTTGTATAATCGAAGTCATTTCTATCTCGATTATTTATAACAGTTTGACTACATAGACAAATCGATAAATATGGAGCGTCGCAAGTTTCTAAAGTATATCACTTTAGCAGGAACTAGTTTTACGTTTGCTAGCTGTACGCAAGGGAGTCAATCTCGACCACAGGATGAAGTGGTTGTCCCAGCTTCGCCTATGGCGGCAAATGAACTTTTAAAGGTAGGATTTGTTTATGTTGGACCTGTTGTTGATTTTGGCTGGACTTATGCCCACGATTTAGGTCGCAGAGAAATGGAGGCAAACCTTCAGGAGAAAGTGAAAACGACTTTTGTAGAAAATGTCAGCGAAGGTGAGGACGCTGAGAGGGTGATCCGTCAACTAGCATTAGAAGGTCATAAGTTAATTTTCACGACTTCTTTTGGCTACATGAACCCAACCCTTAGAGTCGCAAAAGATTTCCCCAATGTTTTTTTTGAACATTGTACTGGCTACAAACGCGTGAAGAATGTCGGTACTTATCTGGGACGCTTTGAAGAACCGCGATACCTAATCGGCATGATCGCAGGCAAGATGACAAAATCAAATGTGATTGGTTTTATTGGTTCATACCCAATTCCTGAAGTCATTCGGGGGATAGGGGCATTTACACAAGGACTACGGGAGACAAATCCTAAAGCAAAAGTGAGAGTCGTTTGGGTGCAGAGTTGGTATGAACCAGCTAAAGAGAGAGCAGCGGCTCAAGCTTTGGTTAATTTGGGTGCGGATGTTCTAACACAATATACCGACTCTGCCGCAGCCATCCAACTAGCAGAGGAAAAGGGTATTTATGCTTTTGGCTACAACACTGATATGAGCCCGTTTGGTTCAAAAGCCCATTTAACATCAGCTATCAATAAATGGGGCAAATTTTATACAGATAAAGCCTTATCTGTTATCAATGGAACTTGGAAATCTGAGGCAGTTTGGTATGGAATTGCTCAAGGAATGGTGGATGTTTCGCCCTTGAATCCTATAATTCCTCAAGATGTTCAGCAATTGGTAACAGCGAAGCGCCAACAATTTATGAGCGGTGCTGCACATCCTTTTGATGGTCCGGTGAAAGATCAAAAGGGTGTAGTGCGAGTCTCCAAGGGTCAGGTATTGAGTGATAAAGAACAAATGGTCATGGATTGGTATGTTCAAGGTATAGAGGGGTCCATTCCGAAAAAGACATCCTAGAGCCTGTCATTTTGTTTACTTCTCCCTTTAGAGTAGATTTTAGAGCAAACAACCTTATAGTTGCTAACTAAAAAGCTCACATTTTGTTAAATTTACTCTAGAATTGCGAGAATCCTTAAGGTAATGTATGCACCGCCTTCTTATCAAGACATCTGCACTGCTTCTACTGACTGTTCCCTTTGGTTTTTCCAGCTACGCTAGTGGTGGAAATAACTACAAGCATATCGTAGATGAAGCTTGGCAGCTAATCAACCTCAAATTCTTAGGTACAGACTTTAAAAGCCAGAATTGGCTACAAACGCGACGTGAGCTTTTGTCCAAGGAATACACTACCAAAAAAGCAGCATATGATGCTATCCGTTCTATGCTATTGCAGCTGAACGACCCTGAAACTCGTCTTCTAGACACTAAGCAAATAGATCACATTAAGATGGAGAGTAGTGGAAAATTCAATGGGGTAGGTCTGATCTTTTTCTCTGTGGACACTGAGAAAAAAACCAAGGAGCTTAGAATAGTAACTGCCCTGCCAGACACTCCAGCTGCTAGAGCTGGTTTACAACCCAAGGATATTATTCAAGCAATTAACAGTGTATCTACAAAGAATCTAAGCGAGGACCAGGCGATGACGCTTTTACGGGGTGAGCCAGGTACTTGGGTTTCACTAACTGTACGCCGCAACGACAAAACACTTAACATTCCACTCAAGCGTGAAGCTATTTCCATACAACCAATACGTACCTCTTTGAGGCTACAAGGAAAAAAAAGGATTGGTTACATTGCTCTCACACAATTTACGCCTAATGCAGATGAGCAAATGCATAATGCTATTAAACAATTATTGAGTGAAGGCATAGATGGTTTTGTCATTGATTTACGAAATAATCCTGGTGGTTTGCTTCCTGTTAGCACTCAAATTGCAAGTTTTTTCCTAAATAGGGAACCAGTTGCCTCAATTCGTAATCGTCAGAGTAGTTTGGAAGAAATTCGGGCTAATGGTTCCAAGCTTACTGATAAACCCATAGTAGTTTTAGTCAACAATGGTACTGCTAGCGCAGCCGAAGTCCTAGCAGGGGCACTGCAAGATAATCGTCGTGCTGTCTTAGTTGGAACTTCAACCTATGGACGAGGAAAAATTCATTCGGGAGAAGAATTGTCTGATCAATCTATAGTCATGGTAACGACTGGTAGAATTGTAACTCCTTTGGGTCGTGATATTGAGCGTCAAGGTATTAAACCAGATTACGTAGTTGAAATGCCAGCGGTGACACTAGGAAATCAGAAGCAATCAATCATAGCAACCTCAAAAGATAGCCAGTATACAAAAGCAATCTCGATTCTCCTAAAACCCATAAAGCGACAATAACTTTGAGTCATTTACATTAATCGTTCACACTGTGTCCGACAATGTAAAAGAACCCGAACGCGCGACACGCTTGCCCAATTTGAACAGCAACCTGGTGGCGATCGCGCTGCTCACTATTTCCAGATATCAGCGCACTGATGTCAATAGAACTCTTGCACGAATATTTTGTGTAGGGGAATGAGAGAGTAAAGCAGCGCAACAAATCTCAGAAGATGCGTTACGGACTTTGTCCTAACACATCCTACAAATCTTTTATAGTATTCATGCAAGAGGTCTAATGATTGGAACCTGCACAAACTTGTTTTCCATAACTTGCAATATGCTTATGCTAACTAGTAAGTTTGCCAAAGAGCGACTTGCTCCCTGAGTTCAGACATATCTAAATTATTGCTAGCAAACGCTTTCCGTAAAAGTCGGTCAGGAATAAATTCATCATACTTTTGGATTTGTGGAGCTTCAGCATCACCAACGAGATCCTCATTGTTTATTCTTTGCTCACATAAAGAAAGAATTTCCGAATAAAGGTATTCAATTTTTTTCGGAGCTAATTTAATTGTCAAAAAATAAGGATTATCCCCACTTATACTGCTAATTTCTAAAGATTCGCGGCAAAAGCCGTTAAGTAATCTTTCCAAAGTACGGTAAGCCACAGTTCCCATCCAAGGAAAAATGCAGCACTTTCCTTTTTCTAATTGCAAAATATTACGTTTATCTAGTCCAGCATCTTTTGCTAATTCACGAACTGACTGCAAACGCTTTAAAGCATTTTGTTGTAAGTAGCTGTACTCGTTCTCTTCAAGTAGTACCTGTCGCATTCGTTGCAAAATTTTTGTATGAATCGTCCCACTACCACCACGCCAATAAATAGTCGCTTTCCCTTCTACTTGCTTAACAAAAATAATCTTTCTTTTAAAATCAATATCCAGAACTTCCCAAGTTTTCCCTGCCAACGCAAATAGATGTCCAACAGGAGACGGCGTTACTATACTGCCAATTTCTGTTGTTCCTTGCTTCACTATATATTCTTGATTGTCAGGAAAGACAGCATAAAACTGAAATTTTCCCACCACCTTTTCCCCTGTTAAACCAATGATGAGTTTACCTTGCTCAGTTAACTGAATATGGTTAATATCAATTAAATAACGTAACAATAATTTAAAATCTTCTTTAGAAATAGCAGCAAAAGTTGGTAAACTTAAAACCTGTGTAGCAAGAGCAGCAGGTGAAAGTTTCTTCATTGCTACCAAAGCACTCATTGTTTGATGATATAACAAACTCAATGGATATCTAAGAGGTTTAATTGGTTCAATCCAACGTTCTTCTAAATAAAGTTGAATAATTGCGATACATTGTAAAAGTTGCCAAGGAATTTGTTCCGGTAACGATGCTTCTGAAGATACCTTCTCCTCAGCACAAACAAACCGCATATCAGCAGCTTCACTTCGTCTTCCAGTACGTCCCAACCTTTGTAAAAAACTAGCAACAGAAAGAGGCGATTCCAACTGAATCACTCGTTCTAAATAACCGATATCTATACCCAATTCTAAAGTCAACGTAGCAGCAGTCACCGCTGGATGATTTGGTTCACGCATAGCAGCTTCCGCCGTTTGACGCAAACTCGCAGAAATACTGCCATGATGCACATAATAAATATCCGGATGTCCCTCATCAGCAGCAATTTGACGCAAAGATGCAATAATAGATTCCGTTTGCGATTTGTTATTAGCAAAAATCAGACACTTGCGAGATTTACTCAAATTAAAAATATATCTATCATAAGCACTTACACTCTCTTCTATATTTCCTTTTCCTCCTTCTTTGCGGTTTATCTCACCACCATAAAAATGCTCCACAGCAAGTTTAATTTGACGTTTTCCCCCCTCAATTTTCGGAGTCATTACCGACTTATCAGTTCCAGAACGCAACCAATCCTCAGCCATGAAATAATCACCAAGAGTTGCTGATAAACCAACCCTGCGGGGTTGTTTTTGTGTCACCCTTGCCAAGCGTGCTAATTGACAGAGAATTTGACAACCTCGTTCCGAACCCATAAAAGCATGAATTTCATCAATGATGACAAACCGCAAATCACCAAATAAACGTACTAAATCATTATGTTTATTAATTAACAAACTTTCTAAAGATTCCGGTGTAATTTGCAGAACCCCCCTAGGATTCTTAAGAAGTTTAGTTTTATGACTTTGATTAACGTCACCGTGCCAGTGCCAAACCGGAATATCTGCCTCTCTCAACAAATCATTCAAACGTTCAAATTGGTCATTAATTAAAGCTTTAATAGGACCAATATAAAGTGCACCAATTGTCGTAGTAGGATGTTCATGTAACAGAGTCAAAACTGGTAAAAACGCTGCTTCTGTTTTTCCTGAAGCAGTACCAGCAGCAATGAGCAAATGAGCATCCGTATTAAAAATAACCTTACAAGCTTCAATTTGAACTGGTCTTAATTCAGACCAGTTATGATTGTAAATATATTCTTGAACAAAAGGGGCGAGTCTAGAAAATATATCACTGCTCATCTTGTACTTACACCTAGACAGAATCAGCCTAATGCACCCTTAAGTCTACATCCTCCGCCTCTGAACTGGTTTCTTTTACAAATTAAATTCTGCTACATCATCTTCATCCACATCTGCATCTTTACCTACAACAGTAGGTTTAAAGCCAGCACCATGAATGAGTTCACCAAAGGAAAGATTTGGATTCTGATAAAGAATATTCAATACACTAAAGAAATCCCGCACGATTTCCCCTGGCGTCAGTAAAGCCTCTGCACCCAAGCGATTCACAATTTCTTGTACAAAATCTTTCAAATCACGAGTTTTTAAAGTCTTTTGATAACCAAAATTCACAGCATGAATTTCTGTTAATCTTTCTAAAAGTGTAAGAATTTCTTCTTGTGTTAGTGGATGAAGCCGCATCACTGGTCCCATATATTCCTGGACACCTGCTTGAGTGACAAAACGGCTTTCTTTTGTCCGTCTTCGCCAAGCAGCATCTGCAAAAAGACCACGATTTGGGTCTTCTAAAAATCTCGTGGTCCCACCAATGAATATGCCAAGATGCTCAGCTTTGCATTGCATGGTATCATTGAACATACCCAGCAATCTGTTATAGTTTTTTTCGCGCGTTACTGTAGGAGATATCTGGTATAAATGTGCTGCTTCATCAAGCATTACCAAAAGCCCTTTATAGCCAATCTCAGCAACAAACTTAGCTATGAGTTTAATGTAGTCGTACCAACTCTCATCATCAATGATGACACGGACTCCCAAGGCTGCTTTTGCCTCAATTTTGGTTGTAAATTCTCCTCGTAACCATCGCAGTGCAGCATTTTTCAAATTATCATCATCCAAGCGGTAGCCGCGCCAATAAGCAACAATGACGCTGCCAAAATCAAATCCGTGAACTAGGTCTTCAATATATTGAACGACTTCCCTAATTTTTTCTTCAACTTGGTCATCAAAACCCTCGTCATTAGGACGCATTCCGGTTTCTTTAGCGACTTCTTGTTGGATTTTATTGATCCATCCTTCCAAGATTGAAACCAACGCACCGCCATCAGGTCGAGTTTTTGTGGCGAGATGACTCATTAATTCTCGATATGTTGCCAATCCTTCGTTATTGCTTCCTGCTAGTCGGCGTTCCCAGCATAAGTCAGCGTCAGCTACGACAAAACCTTGCTCCATAGCACGGTTGCGAAGCAGTTGCAGCATAAAGCTTTTCCCTGAACCGTAATTGCCAATCACGAAGCGAAATGCTGCTATCCCTTCTGCTATGTCATCAAGATTTTGCAATAGGCTTTTGAGTTCTTTTTCCCGTCCGACTGCTATATGTTCCAGTCCCACTCTTGGTACAACCCCCGCACCTAGAGAATTTATCAAAGCAGTGGATACTTTTTTCGAGAGTTTGAGCTTTGTCATGTAGATTAGTGCACCTCACTTTTCTCGTTCCTACGAAGGGCGTGGGAAAGTATTTAGTGGGCTGCTGCCTCCTGCATTTTACCCAAGGTGGAGCTTTTGGTGAAAGCGCGCCCAGGCTAAACCTGGAAAAAATATGGTGTCAACATTCAGTTCAATGAGGTTTGTTGAGTCATTTTGTCTTCATACATTGCAATCACTTTTTTTACATTAGTCATGTGTTCTTCATAAATTTCTGGGCTTTCTGAACTGGGGTCAATTAAGAGTTCTCCAATAGTATCATTAGCACGTTCATTAATGGAATCAATCAGTAGATTCGGCATTGTAATGTTTTCTTCAGCAATTTTCTTAATGGCAGCATTTGGGTTATCCTGCTCTAGGATAGCTTTCAAGACTTGAATTTCATAACTCTGTAGCTGCTCACTAAACTCCGCCCATTCTTCAGAGAAATTTTGGGACTTATCTGTAGTATCAATAGAATCTAAAGATTCTATTAATTCCGAGAAAGGAAAGAAATCTTCGCTGTCCTCCTGTCTGTTGTCGTTTAATTGTTCCTGAGTCGTCAGGGTTTCCATTTGGTGGAGGAGTTCCCAAACTTGGTTTTGCAACTGGTCACGTTCTTCTTGCAACAATGCAACTTGTCCTTGCAGCTGTTGCAGTTGGGTTTGTTGTTCTGTAAGTAACGTTTGCAAAGAATTCAGGCTGGCTTCTATATGTTTCTTTTCAGCTTCTTTCTCTATGAGAAATTGCTTTTGCTGATTTTCTTGAGCTTCTAACTCTTGTATTTGCACTCGCAACGCGTATAATTTTTCTTCTAGTTGAGGTTTTAGCCTGTTCAGTAGAGTTAAGTTACTTTCTAATTCTTGTTT
The DNA here is from genome assembly GCA_002163975.1 of Nostocales cyanobacterium HT-58-2. GTDB lineage: Bacteria > Cyanobacteriota > Cyanobacteriia > Cyanobacteriales > Nostocaceae > HT-58-2. The sequence goes on from CP019636.1 coordinate 4,365,406, forward strand.
TTGCTGTTGGAGTTCGCTGATTTGAGTTTGCAGTTGAGTTATTTCGGAACGTGATACATTGTAGTTTAACTCTAAGCGACGTTTTTCTGCTGTTAATGTAGAAAAGGTCTTGTTAAGTTCTGCTTTTGATTTGTCTAGTGTCTGAAGCTCATTTTGTAAATAGTTTATTTCTGCTTCTAACTGTTTCTTTTCTTTGACGTAAGTGCTTAATTCTCTGTTGAGACTATCTCTCTGGTTACGTCGTTCTAAAACTTGATTTTGTAGTTTACTTGATTCTGCATATAATGAGGAGTTATGTGCTTCAAGTTGATTCACTTCTGCGACAATTCGCGACTTTAATCCTTCAAGATCTTTAATTCGCCTTTGCAGAGAATCTAAAACGAGCATTTCATGACTTCTTCTGCGTTTATCTACAAAGAATGCTGATATATATGTCGCAGGTACAGTAATAACACCCGTGAGAAAGGCTTTGTTAAAATCCCAGCTAAGGACAAGACTAAGACCAAAACTCACGCCAAAGGCAACTATACCTATAATAAGTCGATTGCTCACTATCGCTGATTGCATATTGCTTGTTTTTAACATAGCCAAGTCATTAACCTAAGTATTTTCTAAGTCACTAAGCCTCATAACTGTCACAGCTATAGATGTAATTATTTGTAACACCATAGTAGAGAAAATAGAAAAATTGAAAATGAAATCTATTTCATGATTATGTATTCACTGCGTAATGAGTGGAACTAGACAGTGTCAACTCTGCTTTCAAGAAATCAACAAATTGTCTTGCTGTTCTGCCAGATCGACCATTATGGCGAGTTGCCCATTGTAAAGCTTGACGTTCTAAATCTTCTGGACTCATATCAATTCCAGCTTGTGCGGCAAGATGCTGGATAATTTGTAAGTAAGTTTTCTGGTTGGCAGGTTCAAAAGTTAAAGTCAACCCAAAGCGATCGCTAAAAGAAAGCTTTTCTTGCATGGTATCCCATGCATGGACTTCTTCGTTGTCTTTGGGCGATGGTCTATCGGCAAAAAATTCGCGAATTAAGTGACGGCGGTTAGACGTGGCGTACACAACGACGTTTTGAGGTCGTGCGGTTAAATTGCCTTCCAAAACAACTTTGAGTGCTTTGAAGGCATCATCATCTTCTTCAAACGACAAGTCATCGACAAAGATGATAAATTTTTGTGGGACACTGCGTAACTGTTCCACAATTTTTGGTAAGTCTTTTAATTCCGATTTTGCCACTTCTAATAAGCGTAAGTTGCAATCGCCATACTCATTCAACAAGGCTTTCACTAAAGAAGATTTTCCGGAACCACGACTACCATAAAGCAAAACATGCAGCGCGACCTGTCCGGATAATAAAAACTCTGTGTTTTTCAACAAAGCTTCTTTTTGCGACTCGTAACCCACAAGTTGACTCAATTGAACGGGATCGGGATAACGTATTCCGATAAACTGTCCAGCTTGCCAACGCAGAGCCTTATACTCTGCAAATAGACCTGTACCAAATTGGCGATAGTAAGCTGACAATTCTCTCACGGCATCAGCCCAATTTTCCAACTGTTGTAGTTTCTCTATCAGCGGCAATTCGTGTATGCCTGCTATTCTATCTTGCTCTACATACCACACGACTGGTGAAACGGGTAAATGAGCTACGGCTTGCACCCACTCACTCAAAACAGCGCTGCTACACTCATAAAGAGTCTGCAACGCATGTAAATCATGCTGAACTGCGGCTACTAAAGCAGGAGGCAAATTCTCAAATTCTTGCTGTTGAGCTAGCTGAGTAAAAGGATTATCTACTCTCAGAATTTGAGTGATGATATATTCCTCCCAGTTTTGATGTCTGGCAGCCAAGCACCTGAAGTAATTGCCGTAGGCTTGGAGGCAGCCCCGTGCATCCGCATCAGTGTAGCGTATTGCTTGTAACAGGTCAAGATATGCACTGCCCACTTCTTCTTGGAGGACAGATTGGTAGAGTAAAAGGGACGCTGCTTGGCGCTGGAGGAATTGAACCTTTGCGATCGCTTGATTATCCATCAATCAAAAGGGTAATGTAGCTAAATAGCTATGGTAGATTGTCTGCCGATGCTTCTTGCAGCAAAAACAAAATCTACATAGGTTTTAACAATGACTTTAGGTATTGTTGCAGCCCTTGCCTACGGCATTTTAGCTATCATTGGTGGCATCATTGGCTACCGTAAAGCGAATAGCAACGTTTCTTTGATAAGTGGTGGCATCAGCGGTTTACTGCTGATTATTACTGCTTTCGTTCAACTCCAAGGATACTCTTGGGGTTTGACGTTAGCAACTGTGATCACCGGAGTTTTAATAATTTTCTTTGCGTTTCGACTGGCTAAAACACGCAAATTCATGCCTGCGGGACTCATGGCTATTTTAGGTTTGGTGGCACTCGCAACGATGGTTAATCAACTGGCAGGTTGAGGTAGCATCTGCTTTCAAATCACAAATTATCTTGACTTTTGCCATGGTTCCGCTCTTGTGTACTAGGGTGACTGATTTAGTACATTTATATTACTATAAGCTAATATTAACATCCTGGTGCAACTGATATTCAAAATCGAAGAAGTCAAAGCGCACCGGAGTGATGCAGTCTCAACGAGTGGTATCGGCAGAACGTTTGAGTATGAATTTATAGAAGAAGAGAACAGGGAACCGTTCCCTGTTCCCTCTTAATAGTCTTAATTTAATGTAGAGTCCCAATAACTAAAGCTTGATTCAATTTCACTCCAACTTAATTCCATAACACCAGGTTTTGAAGAATTGGTATTGACTCCCCAAGGATTAAAAAGAGTGAACTTTTGGGTAGAAGAATTATAATTTATCAGTGCATAAGCATGACCAGATACAATATTTGATGCGACTCCAGTTAATTTTGTACCCAAGCCAATGAGTTGCCCAGAATTGAAAGCATCAACTATCGAGCTAAAGTTAAGACCATTACCTAAAGAAGTCTTTTTTCCTGTAATTTGTGCCAGTGCATCACTGATATACCCACCTTTTGCAAGACCGTTGTAGGTGTTGGTATTATCTTGATAAATCCAACCAGACTCATTGAGTTGGACGTAAGCTTTCTCAGCGAAAGCAACCCATAATTCATTAGAAGAATTGTTGTAGTCAACACCTCTATTAGCGTAAACTAAATACCCTGATGAATTGGTAGGTAAATACCTATCAACCGTCACATAATCAGCGCTTCCATTGTGCCAGAAACGCACACTGAAGGTATTATCTCCATTGTCTATAAACATACTCTCAATTGTGCTGGAAGAGCGGACGGCTGTTTCTGCTAAACCCACAAGCATAAAGCAGTCATTTATCTTGCCTTGTTTCACATCTTGGTAACTAATGCCATTTTGGAAGAGAGAACCATTCGCATATTGATAGGTGTATGAGGTTTGTGGGCGATCGCTACCCAAAAACCACTTGTTAATGAGATTCTCCATCTGAATGTCGCTGCTTCCTGCATACAAGTTGCCCAGTGTGTTGCCTTGATACTTCTGGTTAGCCGTGTCACCATTGACAACCTTGTTAGACAGGACTCGGACATACTCTGGCATTTGTAACTCAGAGGCATGACTGACCAAAGTGCGCAGATCTGTAAATTCAGTAGCATCAACTGAATCACTGTCTTTTGCTTCACGGAGAATAGCTATCATATCGTTACGATCTAACACGCCATCTGCAAAGCGCTTTCTTGACTCTGCACGTAAACTACTATCTTGAATATTCAGATCAAACCAGTCTTTGCCAACTTGTGATGATTGCGCTACTTGACTTTGAGAAACCTTGAGATTATAGTTAGTTCTCCCACCACTAACACGGTATACCTGGATAGAGTAATTGCCCGCATCCAAAGTCTTGTCGATAGATTCAGCAGTATCACGATAATTATGGGAACCTGCTATCACTGAACCATTGCTGTCTAGTAATTGCAAATCAGCATCCACTGATAGACCATCCAAGGAAAAGTTCAAGCTACTATGACCACTGAGATTAAAGCTATAGGAATCGAGGCGATTATCACGACCAAGCCATCCAGTAAAAATTTGACTTTTGGAAGCAGTATTTGTATTAGCTGATGAACTTAAATTAATAGTATTAAAATCAATTGACATAAAATTTATATGTTTTTTCATTGAAGAGATTGCACAGACACACTAAATAGAATCTTTGCGTTACAAAGACTTGAAATATAGATATGAAAATTCAATTCCCAGATGTGGGTTGTTCTATATTGCTGCTTGTTATTCCAAAACAGCTATGTTACAAATACGTAATTTTGATTTTCATGTAGAATTGCAAGTCAGTAATATTGTTTTTTCTATAAACCCGTGAATTTACAGATTTTTATAAATATTTTTTGAATGAAAGTTCTTTCTAAATCAAATTGTTTAACCTATTTTTATCATCACGGATAAAATATTGTTTGTTTAAAAATTGTAAAAAATAGAATATAATATACTTAACTCATGGCATAAATTTTTCATGAAAAAACATTCATGAAATGAATATTTAAAACTATACACATTTGAAAGAGGATAGTTAGACGACTGGGCTATGCCTAAATGGAAACTAGTAACTGAATTTACGTTTGATAGTGCCCACTACATCAAAGATTATGATGGTCCTTGCGGTCGAATGCACGGGCATACATATAAAGTACGAATCGAAGCAATATCATTCAAGCTGCACTCCTCGAAATATTGTCCCCATCCAGTTATGGTGGCAGACTTCAGAACCTTGCGTTGGGCTAAACAGGATGTGACAAAGGGAGGACTTGATCATAGCGTTTTAAACGATGTCCTACCTGTTGAATATGAAACAACAGCAGAGATGATAGCCAAGTATATCTACGACGAAACCAAAAAACAGTTACCATCAGATGTGCAATTGAAGGTTGCTGTGTCTGAGACTCCTAATTCTTGGGTGGAGTACGAAGATGACTGATGGAGGTAAGGAGACTCGAACTCCTGACATCCTGCTTGCAAAGCAGGCGCTCTACCAACTGAGCTATACCCCCTTAAGAAGAAAAAGTGACTTCAATTTACTGACGTTGTTATTCTAACCTAATACTGTTGTTTTGCAAAAGGGGATAACTAAAGAAATGACCCTAGTCGTGTCAGCACTGTATAAATTTGTCAAATTACCAGACTTTGCCGAGAAACAACAACCTTTGCTGTCTTTGTGCCAAGCGCAAAACGTGAAGGGGACAATTTTATTGGCACAAGAAGGAATTAACGGTACGATCGCAGGTTCTCGTCAAGCGATTGACTCAGTTCTTTCCTTTTTGCGCGCAGATCCCCGCTTAGCAGACTTGGAACACAAAGAGTCTTATGCTGACTACCCACCATTTGAGCGCATGAAAGTGCGATTGAAAAAAGAAATTGTGACTATCGGAATATCTGGAGTTGATCCCAATGAACAAGTGGGCACTTATGTGAGTCCTAGGGATTGGAATGCTCTGATTAGCGATCCAGAAATTACTGTGATTGACACCCGCAACGACTATGAGGTTAGTATCGGAACCTTCAAAGGGGCGCAAAATCCTCAGACTGAATCGTTCCGTGAATTTCCAGACTATGTTCGCGAAAACCTTGACCCGAAAAAACACAAAAAAATTGCTCTGTTTTGCACTGGGGGAATTCGTTGCGAAAAAGCCTCTTCCTTCATGTTGTCTCAAGGGTTTCAAGAAGTTTATCACCTAAAAGGTGGTATTCTGAAATATCTAGAGGAGATTCCTGAGTCTGAGAGTTTGTGGGATGGTGAGTGTTTTTTGTTTGACCAACGCATTGCTGTGCGTCAGGGGTTAGAACCAGGTAATTATGATATGTGTCCCAGTTGTGGGCGTCCCATCTGTGAAACTGATAAATCGTCTCCAAAATATCAAGAAGGTATTTGTTGTCCCTACTGTTTTGATAGCCTCTGTGAGGAGAAAAAAGCACGTCAGCAAGAGAAAAAACGACAGTTGGAGTTGGCGAGAAACCGGAATGGACAAAATTTTTCTGTTCATCCAACAGCCTGAAAAGTGCAGTACATGGAAAAGGTCTGTGTGGGCAGATTTTGTCTGGACTGTACACACAGTCTTTATTTTTGGACTTGCAAACTGAGAACTAAGGACGCTTAAGTGCTAAAGTTAAGCCATCTGCAATTGGCACCAGGCTAATCGTGATGCGTGGGTCATGATGCAGTTTTTGGTTAAAGGCGCGTATGTTGCGGGTGATGTTGTCTTGCTCTAGGGGATCAGCGACTCGTCCTGACTGCAGCACATTATCAATCGCAATCAACCCACCCGGACGTACAAGTTTTAGCGATCGCTCATAGTAGTTATCATAGTTGTTTTTATCAGCATCGATGAAGGCAAAATCAAAGGTACCTGCTTCTCCTGCTGCTATGAGCTTATCTAAAGTTTCCACTGCTGGGGCAATGTGTAGCTCAATTTTATCCGCCACACCTGCTTGCTGCCAATAACGACGAGCGATCGCCGTATACTCCTCACTGACATCACAAGCAACGACCTTACCTTCTGGTGGCAATGCCAATGCCACAACTAGAGAACTATAGCCTGTAAATACACCTATATCTAGAGTTTTTTTTGCCCCCATTAACTGCACCAAGAGTGCCATAAACTGCCCCTGGTCTGGTGCTATCTGCATTCTGCTTCTGGGATGTTGGGCTGTTTCTTCTCTCAACTGCGTTAATATTTCTGGCTCTCGCAATGAGACTGACTGTAAGTAGTCATAAAGACGATTTTCGAGTCCCAACGTTTTATTTGCCATATTGTGCTGCTGATGGCTAATTGCATTTCTATCATGACACAAGCTTCAGTAACTCTGCGTACTTTTTATCTTGAAATCAAAAACTTATCACTATGTCTTTATACAACTATAGGAATCCGGTTTGATTTTTCAAAAGAGACAAGGGTGCGTTATGCGAGGGTACAGCATTAAACCCTTGCTCATAGTGCGTTACGGATTTCATCCTAACGCACCCTACAATACTCTGCGTACTTCTTTATCTTGAGGTCAGAAACTTAATGTCTTTATACAACTAGAATAAGAGTTTTACTGTTTTAGCTATTAAAAATCGCTATTAATAGAAGTGCAAGATTTAACATCTTCTATTGCTATTATGTTGAGAAATCCTTGTGTATTTGTCCTCGAAAATAGTCATTATCAAATCATAATATTATCTTTTTGAGAAATACATGACAAAGCATTCTCTATCGAGAATGCCTTGGATCATTTTTTTAGAGTGATTTTAGAAAGTGTTCTGGTATACGGCAAAGAGTATTTATGAAAGTATTATTTTATTTACAAAAATCAATGTAATACTTGTCAAAGATAAAAAACCTAAATTTTTCATGCTTCTGTCATAAATTCATAACTTAATTAAGGTAATTAGCAAACTTTTCTTTCTTAAGCTGTATTTAATTATGATTGTAAAATTAGTAAAGTAACATACAATCTAAAATTAGAATTTACTGTAGTGTCTGCAAGGGGGAGTCATGAGCCGTCCAATAATTCTTGGTATTGTTGGTGACAGCGCTGCTGGGAAGACAACACTGACTAAGGGGATTGCTCAGGTTCTCGGACCGGAGAACGTGACAGTTATTTGTACGGATGATTACCATAAGTACGACCGTAAGCAACGTGCTGAGATTGGCATCACTGCTCTTCATCCTGACTGTAACCATCTTGATATTATGCAGCAGCACCTGTCGTTACTTAGGACAGGTCAGCCAATCCTTAAGCCTGTCTACAGTCACACAACTGGTACCTTTGAGCCACCAGTTTATGTAAAGCCAAGTAAATTTGTCATTGTGGAAGGATTGCTGGGTTATTCTACCCGTGTTGCCTGTGAGTCTTACGATGTGAAAGTTTACCTTGCTCCTCCTGAAACCGTACGCGCCAAGTGGAAAGTCAAGCGAGATACGCAAAAACGGGGGTATACAGAAGAACAAGTGCTTGAGGAACTGAGAAAACGTGAACCAGATTCTGAACAATTTATCCGTCCACAACGGCAATGGTCAGATATTGTTGTGAGTTTTTACCCTCCCACTGACGATTTAGAGCAAAGCAACGGACACTTGAATGTGCGTTTGGTACTCCGTCCTACGATTCCTCATCCAGATTTTATCCAAATTTTCAATTTCGGAGATGGCAATTTTGATTCCGCAATCCGTTTAGGATTAGATCGGGATATGAACAAACCAGTCGATGTTTTGGAAGTGCATGGTCATGCCACTTTGGAACAGGTCAATAAGTTAGAACATATCATTTGTGCTGATATGCCCTATCTCAAGAATATATGCGATCGCGAAAGCAATCCAGAGTTGGGCAAAGTGGCTGGTACAACAGGAGAAACGATTCAAAGTTACCCCCTCGCCCTCACCCAGCTCTTGATTACGTACCATATGCTCAAGGCAACACAAAATTATCAGTAGAGTAGCCGTAAAAGTACGCAATAATAGACGAAAATTAAAGGTTCTGTCAAATATTTAGAGGTTTTCAGAATTACAGAGGATAACTGAGGAATAAGTGCATATATCATCATTTGTCCTCAGTGTTCGTCTATGACTTATTGCCTCAGAATTGCCGATATACCTGTGACTGAGCGCCCGCGTGAGCGGTTATTAACGCATGGTCCTAAAATTTTAGCCACAGCCGAGTTAATAGCAATTCTGCTAGGTACTGGTCAAGGACACGGAAAACTGTCTGCTGTGGGTTTAGGGCAATACATTTTACAGGAATTAGGCAAACACCAACGAGACCCCTTGACAGTTTTGCGAGATGTCAGCGCCGCCGAGTTAATGCAAATTCCTGGTATTGGTCCAGCCAAAGCGACAACTATCTTAGCGGCGATAGAATTGGGGAAACGAGCGTTTCAATCCCGTCCCGGAGAACGCACGTTAATTGATAGCCCTGCAGCAGCTGCGGCTGCTTTGAGTCAAGATTTAATGTGGCAAAATCAAGAACGTTTTGCGGTGATACTGTTAGATGTGAAGAATCGCTTGTTAGGAACACAAGTCATCACCATTGGTACAGCAACGGAAACTTTAGCTCCTCCCCGCGAAATTTTTCGAGAAGTCATTCGTCAAGGAGCAACGCGGGTTATAGTTGCACATAACCATCCATCTGGAAATATGGAACCCAGCCCAGACGATATCGAATTAACACGACAGTTGTTACTCGGAGCGCAGTTTTTAGGTATTCCTCTTTTGGATCATCTCATTTTAGGCGATGGTAATCATCAGAGCCTGCGTGAGATCACAACCTTGTGGGAGGAGTATCCGCAGGGAGATTGATGCTTGCTGCAAGAGGGGTGAAAAATGGTTGAAACAATTATTGTTTTTCTCATCATTGGGCTGATTCTTGCTGGGATTTTAATCAGTCCTGTTTTAATAAAACAGCGAAGAAACCATCTTAAACATCGTCCTTTTCCACCACTTTGGAACGCCATTATTGAGAATCATCTTCCTATTTATCTCCATCTTGCTCCTGCTGAACGCAGACGGCTTCAGGGACATATTCAAGTGTTTCTAGCCGAAAAACAATTCATTGGCTGTGGAGGATTGCAGGTGACAGAAGAAATGAAGCTGACCATTGCTGCTGTTGCCTGTTTGCTTCTGCTTAACGAGCGAGGAGAATACTTTCCTAAACTGCGTTCAATTCTGATTTATCCTAGCACTTATATTGTTCATGAAACTGTTGCCACTGGGAATTATGTTGTTGAAGAAAGGCGCGTGGCAAGATTGGGGGAATCATGGACTCATGACCAAGTGATATTGTCTTGGGAACAGGTAAAACAAGACACTGGCAACTGGACGGATGGACATAACGTTGTTCTGCATGAATTCGCCCACCAGTTGGATCAAGAGGATGCTAAGACGGAGGGTGTTCCTATTTTGCCACGAAAATCAGACTATCCCATTTGGGCACAGGTGATGACACAAGAATATCAACAACTCTGCAATGATGTGCAACAAGGTGTAAAGACAGTAATTGATCGCTACGGTGCAACAAATCCTGCAGAATTTTTTGCCGTAGCGACTGAAACATTTTTTGAAAAACCGCAGCAATTGCTGAAGAAGCATCCAGCACTTTATGAGCTACTGCAACGCTACTATCAACTCAATCCTGCGCAATGGGTTTAAGTAGGCGGACAGAATTTTTTGTAGTAGCGTGACACGACTAAAATGATGCGATAGAAAAAGCTCTTAGTGGTTCTTTAGCATAGAATTTGCCTACAAATCTAATGCATAAATTTAGCTGTGTCGCGCCAGTAGGATGCGGTCTTCCTTGGCGTAACGCATCAATGACTCAAACAGCATGGGTTACACTTCGCGCTTCCCATTCTACTGAGATGTTAGATTGAGTAGGTTTGATGTACTGCCTATTAGGAATTGGAATTACCTGAGAAATAATACTACTGAAACATTCATGTAAAATTTGCTAGCTGGTTTGAGTTGACAATACCACTTTTTTCGGTAGACCCTGGTCTACACTTTCCTGACTAAGCTGTGTAAGCTTTATGACAATCTCCTCAACATTTTTCTTCGCATCGCCAAATAGCATACGGGTGTTGTCCTTATAAAATAAGGGATTCTCAACTCCAGCGTAGCCACTAGCCATACTGCGCTTCATCACGACGACAGTGCCAGCCTTCCAGACTTCCAATACGGGCATCCCAGCAATTGGGCTATTCGGGTTTTCCAACGCACTCGGGTTGACAGTATCGTTTGCACCTATCACCAACACAACATCGGTTTTTGGGAAATCCTCGTTAATCTCATCCATTTCTAATACGATGTCGTAGGGCACATTAGCCTCAGCTAGAAGAACATTCATGTGTCCGGGCATTCGACCAGCTACGGGATGGATGCCAAAGCGAATCTGTACACCGCGATCGCGCAACTGCTTGGCGAGATTTGAGACAGCATGCTGAGCCTGAGCCACTGCCATACCGTAACCAGGGACGATGACAACACTCTTAGCATTGTCCAGGAGTTCGGCAGTATCCTCAATCGTCGTTTTACGGACCTCGCCCACAGGTCGCTCTTCGTCGCCAACCGTTGCAGCGCTTGTGTCTGCGCCAAAACCTCCTAGAATCACGCTGATGAATGAACGGTTCATTGCCTTGCACATGATGTAGCTGAGGATGGCACCACTACTGCCTACCAGCGCACCTGTAATAATCAGCAAATCGTTCGACAGCATAAAGCCCGCCGCCGCCGCCGCCCATCCAGAGTAGCTGTTGAGCATGGAGATCACAACTGGCATATCAGCACCGCCGATCGCCATGACTAAATGAACCCCCAAGACTGAGGCAATAATGAACATCATCAACAACGGTTGCAATCCATTGTTGATACTTTCTGTTGCTAAGAACTGAGCGCCGAGCAACACTGAAGCCCCAATCATGCCTAGATTGAGTAAGTGACGCGCTGGCAAAAGTAAAGGTTTGCTGCTGATAATGCCCCGGAGTTTACCAAAAGCAATGACCGAACCTGTGAAAGTCACAGCACCGATAAACACACCCACAAAAATTTCAATCTGATGGATTGTCAACTCAGCTCCAGTCAACGATTGTGATTGTTGCAGATAATTAACAATACCCACCAGAACTGCCGCAATACCAACAAAGCTGTGCAGAATGGCTACAAGTTCCGGCATTGAGGTCATCGCCACACGAGAAGCCACAATTGCACCGATAACCGCTCCTGGTAAGACAACTGACGCCAAGATGCCATATTTAGACACGTCTAGCGAGAGTGCAGTCGCAATGAAGGCGATCAGCATTCCAATGATGCCGTAAACATTGCCTTTACGAGCAGTTTCTTGATCTGAGAGTCCCCCCAAACTGAGAATGAATAAGGCACTTGCCACAATATACGCCACTATCAGTAGGTTATTCGACATAGCTTCCGTTCCGTTTTCACTAACATTTGCTAACGAGTTAGCAACCTTCTTCGTTCTACTTTTGGAACATCTTGAGCATACGTTGGGTGACTAGGAACCCGCCTGAAATGTTAATTGTGCCGATCAAGATGGCGATCGCACCAAGAATGCTAGTCAGTGAATTGGATGCTCCAGCGAGTTGGAGCATACCGCCCAGAATGATGATGCCACTAATCGCATTCGTGACACTCATCAGTGGCGTATGTAAAGCAGGCTTAACATTCCAGATCACTTGCCAGCCTACGAAGCAGGCTAGGACAAACACAATGAAGTGAGACAGGAACTCTGGAGGCGCACTGATGCCAATACCGAACAGAGCCAAACCTGCCAAAAGTAGCCAGAGCAGGTCTCTCCTATCCTTCAGGGAACTGAGAGTTGAAGAGAACAGGAGGGGAGGAGTCGAGGACGGAGAGACAAGGGCAGGCTCTTTCTCCTTATCCCCTTGTCTCCGTGTCTCCGTGTCTCCGTGTCTCCGTGTCTCCGTGTCCTTTTGTCCCCGTGTCTGTTTGTCCTCTTCCCGAACGACTTTCTTCTCAGGCTTAGGAGGGGGCCAAGTGACTTTCCCGGCATGAACCACCAAGGCTCCCCGGATCACCTCGTCTTCGAGGTCTACTTTGTAGTTGTTAGCTCCACCCATTTCTTCAAGGAGATGACAAAGATTGGTGCCATAAAGCTGGCTAGCCTGTTGAGCCATGCGGCTGGGGAAGTCAGTCAGACCAATAATTGTCACGCCGTTGTAACGGTAGATGTCATTGGGGTGAGTACAGGCACAATTGCCGCCCTGTTCTGCGGCTAGATCAACAATGACCGAGCCGTCCTTCATACTCTCAACCATCTCCTGTGTGACGAGCACAGGTGCTTTTTTCCCTGGGATTAACGCCGTCGTGATTATGATGTCAACTTCTTTAGCCTGAGTGGCAAAAAGTTCCATCTCAGCCTTGATAAATTCATCACTCATAACCTTGGCGTAACCGCCCGCACCTGTGCCGTCCTCTGCGAAATCAAGTTCAAGAAACTCTGCTCCTAGGCTCTGTATCTGCTCTTTGACTTCTATGCGTGTATCAAAAGCACGGACAATTGCACCTAGATTTTTAGCAGTTGCGATCGCTGCCAATCCAGCGACACCGGCACCAATCACCAGTACCTTTGCGGGCGGCACCTTTCCTGCGGCTGTAATCTGTCCGTTAAAGAAGCGCCCAAAGTGGTTAGCAGCTTCAATCACAGCGCGGTAGCCAGCGAGATTAGCCATTGAGCTCAGGGCATCCATTTTTTGTGCCCGAGTGATGCGGGGCACCGCATCCATTGCCAACGCCGTGGCGTTACGTGCTGCCATTTTCTCAAGCAGATCCGGATGTTGTGCTGGCCAGATGAAACTGATTAGCGTGCCACCCTCGGGCAGTAGTTCAGTTTCATGTTTGCCGAGATCCGGGTGCATCTGGGGCGGACGAACTTTGAGGACAATGTTTGCCTCTGCCCATAAGGTTGGAGCATCAGGAACAATCTTGCACCCAGTCTGTAGATAGGCATCGTTTGCAAAACTTGCACTTTCGCCTGCACCAGATTCAATAAGTACATCAAAACCGAGATTCGTTAGACGCTTAGCCGTGTCAGGCGTGGCTGCTACACGACATTCGCCAGAGTAGATTTCCTTTGGGATACCAACTTTCATGGTTTTCTCCTTTCCATTTAGCTGAGTTCCCTAGGCAAAGAGAGACAATCACTCGTCTAGAGTTTGGCTTTAAATATACTATCAAGGGTCATGTTTTATATTTGAGTTGCTGTCTTAATTCTTCACAAGAGCGATTCAGTGGATTTGCTTGTTAGCCCAATCTCTTAAAATGTAAAACCGCAGATGGACGCAGATGGGCGCAGATGATTTTGATAATTAATCATCTGTGTGCATTTGTTTGAATTCGTTATGAATGAAGAAGTCGCCAGGAAGCTGGAGTTAATCAGGCAAGCCCTGTCGGAAACAGAGGTAGAGGGTGTGCGTTTACGTGGTACAGATTGGTTTGCTTGGGCGACTGCTGGTGCTTCTAATGTTGTGCTGCTGACTGCTGAAACTGGTGTAGCAGAAGTGTTAGTCACGAGCCAAGATGCGTGGATATTGACGGATGAAATTGAAGCGCGGCGCCTACAAGATGAGGAACTGCCAAGTAATTTTAAGCTGCATATCAACCCTTGGGCTGATGCTGCTGCTCGCGAGAGTTTTGTCCGTGACGCTACTGCTGGGGGAAAAGTCATTAGCGATGTCTGCAACAACACAAAGCGCGATCGCTCCACTTCTCAAGAGCAGCCATTACCACCCTCTCTACAAGCGTATAAACGAGTATTTATGCCAACTGAGCTAGAACGATATCGCCAAGTTGGACAAAAAGCTAGCGTAGCTATGACAGAGGTACTACAAGCAGCCCAGCCTACCTGGACAGAATATCAGTTAGCAGGTGCAGGTGCAGAGGCATTGTGGGCAAGAGGTTTGCATCCAGCGCTGACACTGGTAGCCGGAGAGAGACGTTTCTCCTTGTATCGTCATGCTACCCCGACTGGAGAACAAATTGGGCGGCAAGCAATGCTAGTCTTTTGTGCTAGAGGATACGGTTTGTATGCAAACCTAACTCGCTTTGTTTGTTTTGGTAGCCTTTCAAATGATGAAGCCGAATTACATCGTCATGTTCGAGAAATAGAAGCCAAAGCACTGTCCGCATCTCAACCTGGAATGACTCTCGACGCAGTTTATTATGCATTAGCTCAAGCTTATGAACGGCATGGTTTTGCTAATGCTATCCGCGAACATCATCAAGGAGGAACTACAGGATATCTAGCGCGAGAAATTGTGGCAAATCCACACACAACGGAGGCTTTGACAGAAAATAATGCTATTGCTTGGAATCCTAGTTTACCAGGAGCAAAAGTTGAAGATACTTTTGTCATCCTCAAGGATGGAAGGCTAGAAAACCTGACTTTTGACCCCAACTTTCCTAGTGTTGAGGTGAAAGGAAGATTGCGTGCAGTGCCTCTCGAAATTTAAATACCACTCTTGCATCACTTAGGATTAGCGATCGCGGTGAATTAATGCCTCGTCTTGACAGTGCCATTTTCTGCTATCTCGATGAAATACCTAGAAACTAGCCGCGACTAACCCATTTGTTATTCACTGCCCTGCAATTACAATGCATTGCCCTGCAATCAGAATGTATCTTTCTGCAATTACAATGCATCTTTCTGCAATCACAATGCATCGCCTTGCAATCATAATGTATCTTTCTGCAATTACAATGCATCTTTCTGCAATCACAATGCATCGTCTTGCAATCACAATTCATCTTCCTGCAATCACAATTCACGCTTCTTACATTCGTCTTATACCGAGTTGCGTTCATAGGTGTCACCTCACCCCCGCCCCTCTCCTTCGCAAGGAGAGGGGTGCCCAGAGGGCGGGGTGAGGTTTTTGAATGCAACTTAGTCTTAATCCCCAATTCCTAAAAAAACCTCGGACCATAGTTGTAAAATTGCAGCCTTCCATAACCAAGAAATTGACCGTGAGCTTGCTCACCTGGTGGAAACGCTGTGACTCCAAATAGATATACACCAGAAACCATTGGATTTTGCACTGGTTTTAAAGCTATTGTGATGTTTCTCCCTGGGGATACTGGCGGGTCAAATGTGAGCGATAGTGTTTTCGTCTCTCGGTCGCTTGTCACATCTTTCAATGTGAGTTTTTGACCTTCGTTGGAACGTGTTCCTTCAAAAGCAAAAGTGTCTTTAAGGTCAAAGCGTACACGGTCTGCTCCCTCACGTTGGTTAATCGTGATGCGTTGCAGTGGCTCTCCAGCATTCTCTGGCAGGCTAATGGTAAAGTAATACGTTGCGCCCCATACATAAGTATCTTTGTATGTTGTTACTGCACTAACAAGCTGCGGCGGTTGGACAAAATAGACTTTGCCATCACGTAACTGGACTGCTTGAGTTAAGTTCGCAGTGTATCCGCCTATCACTGCTGTGCAAGCGATCGCTGTACCTAATAAAAATGCTGTACGCATGACTCTGTACACCTGGAGCTATGACTAGAACGGTGCTCGGTAAAGAGTGCTGAGTGTGACCAAGCACTTATTGATTATAAAGAAGCAATTTTGTTAATTTTTCAAGATTTGTTAACTCTTCGACTATTTCGCCTAGGAATCTGGACAGGTGTCATTGGCTGATAAGCCTTTAATCCGCCATCACCTGTAAGAATTTCCACTGGGAAACCGCTTTTAGCATAGTATTCAGCTACAGTCTTGATAGTCGCATCACCAATAGAAATACCTTGCACTGTTAACTTAGACCATTCTTCCGCTAACTTTTTCAGCCCTTGTGCATCCCAAAATTCTGCTTGTTCAGTAAAAGCAGCCCAAGGTGTTGTCCCATCTGCTGCTTTCACCATGAGGTCCGCTAAAGCTTGAGCCATTTCATATCTGTTTTGATTAGCTTGTGCGATGTGATTAACCGTTTCTATGATGACCGCTAATAGTAGCACAAAATATGCAATATCTTTTTCTTTTTTTTAAAGTTCATCAACTCTCTTTTTATCCCACTTATTATCATCAGTTCCACAAGTCTCTTTGCCAGGAATTTCCAAGTAAACGCAGAGTATCGATGTATCGATAATCAGAACTTTTTTCTTCATATCTGGTGCTACTTGGTATCAGCAAGGCTTTTTTCGATTAGACCTTTAGTTGTAAGTTTACCTAGCGTACCTGATGCCAATAACTTAGGAAGGGTCTCAATATCTTCTAGTAAAGTCAGTTTACTTTCCCCAGTGTCAGAATCTCGATGCGCTACAACAACAAATGGAACTATCTCTGGTCCTAAAGTATCGAGCAAAGCTGGATTATGGGTAGTTATCAATATGTCAATTTTTCTCTTTTCGCCAATTTCTCGCAGCATTCTTACCAACAATTCTGCACGCGAGGGATGCAACCCGTTATCTATTTCCTCAATGACTATTTGGCTACCTTCAGGTCGAGTGAGAAGCGCTGTCAAAATGGCTATAAATCTAAGCGTACCATCTGACATACTTCTAGCATCAATTTCTGTGATCTGACCTGGTTTCCATTGTTCCTGACAGTAAAGCATGGCATCTGTGCCGAATCTACCAACTTTCTCCGCCCATATTCTTTGAATATCTCCTTCTGGGAGATTCTTCGCGTAGGCGGATATAGTGGCTTCTACCTCTGCTTTTTGGTCATCTGGCAATGCTGCTAATACGCCTGCAATGTTTGAGGCATCACTTTCTAAGGTGTCAGAAAGTCGTGAGTAATCCCGCATTTTAGAAGGAATAGGATTTAGGATTAAAATGCTTTCTAAAGCGTTAATAACAAAAGTTTTGAATTGGTTTCTAAGCTTAACCCTTTCATTCAAGGCGTTTTCAAATTCTTCCCAAGAATGTCTTATTTTAGATAGATCAAATTCTTGTATAGGAATTGGATCACCTATTTCTTTTAATCCAGTTTTTGTTATAAAGTGAGAATTTTTGATAGTATATGTTTCTAAAGTAGATTTACAATCATCTCCATTTTTTTGATAACTAATATATTCTTCTATAACTTTGAACACAGGTTGTGTTTGAATGTTGATAACATACCAATACTCTGTTTTATCATCCTCCCCTTGAATGAGAACTTTTAATGTAAATTGAGTTTCCTTCTTTAGTGCAGCCCACTCTACACCACCTCTAATAGAAGGAAGCATTTTCTCTCCTGCTAAAGCAACTTCAAGATTTTCACCTCTAACTATTCTTTGGAGAAAATCTAATGCTTCAATGACATTCGATTTACCACTTGCATTTGTACCAATAAGGACAGTCAGTGGGTCAATGGGAAGTTCTGCATAACGGAAACTTTTCCAGTTCTCAAGGATGAGTTGCTTAAGCATGACCCACTCCAAAAACTCTAATACTTGACTTTTCTTATGACTTTTCTTAATTATCGCTTCATCGCTCTAAGACAACATTCGCGGTTGCTTCACCAGAAATGCCATCACCTGAGCTATGCTCTACAGAAAGTGTACTCAATCCACCAGTGCGCCAACTATCTGCCACGTCTTTGATAAAACTGGCTATGGGTATAGCAACTAGTAAACCCAGCAATCCTCCCAATTTGGCTCCCAACAGTAAAGAAATAACAACCCACACAGGATTTAAGCCAGTCAAATTCCCCAAAAGGCGCGGAGCAACAAAATTACTATTCACTTGGTCAATCATCACTGCAACAGTTAGGACTTCAACCCCTAACCAGAAATTTTGCAATCCTACCAACAGACTGACTATGGCGATACCTATACCCGTACCAAAGGGGAAAAGAGAAAAAAAGCCAATTCCGATGCCAAAAAGTAAAGCTAAAGGAACTCGCAGCGCTAAAAATGCCAGTATTAAAGCAACTGCTAGCAAAGCTCCCAATGTTGCTTGACCAATAAAGTAATTTTGAAAATCCTCGCGTAGCAACTGCCTGACTTGCGTACCAATATGAGACGGGAACCACTGAAAAATTCCGTCCCAAAGACGTTCTCCGTTTAATACTAAATAGATGGTCAGTACGACTGTTAGCAGCACATTGACTACACTACCAATGGTGTCTACAGCAAAACTGAGGATTTGACCGGTAAAGGACTGAAGTTGATTAGATAATCTGTCTAACAGTTGAGTTAATAAGCCACTAAGATTCACAGGAAGCTGCTGAGTCGCAGCCCAGTATTGGAAAGCTTGAAGCTGTTGCGTTCCAGAATCAATCCAACTTGGCAAATAATTTGCCAGTTCGTTAAGCTGTTGCAGAATCAGGGGAACTAAGGTGAGAGCCAAAGCCGCTACAATGACTACAGCTAACAACAACACACCCCCAACCGCTAAATTGCGTTTTACCCCTCGTTGTTGAAAAAACCGAATCGGATAATCCAGAACAAAAGCCAGCAAACTGGCGGCGACAAAAATACTCACTAAGGGTTGAAAATACTTCACAACCTGAAGCAATACCCAACCGTTAAGGACAGCAAGGGGAAATGCTAGGCTCAAACTTAACCATTGAGGTGGTTTGTAGTTAGTCATTAGTTAGATGAACTCTTGAGTCATGAAACAATTTATCGTCTCTCTCCATAAAATCTAGCAAAATCTGTTGATGCACAGGTCCAATAGGTCGTACGTCTGCAGATACAGCTGAATAACTCGCACCCAAGAGAATGTCTTGCAGTGTCAATAAGCCCATGTCCCAACCTTCATTAAGAACCAGTTGATTCAATTCCACTGTGAGTGGTGCATGGAAGACGTGACGAACAACTCTTTCATCGGGATAGCAGCCAAACTTAGAAAATGTTGGTGGGAGAGTGTAACCGATTTCTTCTAAAATTTCGCGTTGTACTGCATCTTCTGGGGTTTCACCCGGTTCAATGTGTCCACCAAAAAATGCCCAATGACCAGGATAGAGAATATTGGGGATGTTATCCCGCAACTGCATAAGAAACTTGTCTTTTTGATAGAGAATGGCGATCGCCACATGAGTAGCCATATTCACTACTGATATTAACTATGTATTATTAACTATGTATTAAGAATAAGCGGAATTATCCGTTGTAAGAGCGCAATTAACTCTAAATATAAATTATGGGGCTGGAATGCAGCCCCATTTCAAGTTGCTTTTAAAACTAGCTAAATCAGACTCCCTGGCTCACGTTAACGACCTAGTCTTGTAGAGTCATTTTGCCGACCATACCAATATCTGGTTGTGGTTTGCAGTAGTCAGTATATTCACTAAGAAGTGCGTTTGTGAGGAAGGTTGTTGTCCGTTGTTCACCGAGTTTCGTGAAAGACTTCTTAGTCTGAATTATTTAGGAGCGCGAAAGCCAGCTTTTTCAGCAGTCGCCACATCTGCAAAGCAGATATCTGGCTTGACCTTTTGATAGTCGAGTGAGTTGGGAACATGATATATGTTGCCTCGTTTCTTTGTAACGTTGCCCTTAATAGGAGCATTGTTGGGACAGGTGGTTGCTCCTTGAGGCTTAACACCTAACTTCTGAGCTTGAGCTGTGAGTGTTCCTGGAGTTGGAGCAGCACCAGTTGTCACTTTTCCAGGACTCGCTGTAGTGGTTGCTACAGGAGATGGAGGATTGGTAGACTCTCGAGGTGTTTGCCTGCAACCTGAGAGGGCTAGGATAGTCAAAAATGTGATGGAAAGAATCCATCTGTGTCGCAATGGATTTTTCATAGCTTGTTTTTTGGCTGAAATGCGAAACTCAAACCTTATCTAACCGACACTAACTTGATCTGTGGTAACATCTGTTGCACCACTTACACTCCTGGCAATATTTACCATTTGGTTAAGAGTCTCTTGACTGGGAACTTGTCCTTTGAGAACAACTGTGCTGCCTCGCTGAGCTACGTATAAGGTATTGATATTATCAAAATCAGGGGTTTCATCAAAAGCGAGGGCAACTCGCTTTGCCAAACCACTCTGGTCGTACTCTCCACTTAACCCGATTCGCTCTAAAGGAATGTCTTCGCCTGTATTGTTATTCTCACTTGTTGCTGTTTCAGAGGGATTTACTTGAGCATCTGCAGGTTTTTCCAAGCCAAAAAGCCGTTGTAACCAAGCCATAAACTTTTTTCTCCAAATTCAAAGATTTCAGTCTTGGGCTATTTATAGTGGTTATCAATTGCCTACAATGACAGTAGCTACGATCTTGTACCTGTTTTTCGTCTGCAAAAAAATAAATTTATTGGCTCAGACATTAAGTATGCTATTAGCTCAGTAGATATATTCAGTCCGTTAGACCGTTAGAACTGACTGTAGCTATGAGCCTTGAACTTGAGTTCACGGCTTACTTACAGGTTCGGTACAACATCTGAGAGTAACCACAATGCACGAACCAACCAGTATGTCATCACAGAATCCATTGCCTCTGTAATAGCAAAGTCAAGAGCTTGATGGGTGTGAATAGCAACTTTTCGTAAAAATTCTTTGACTTTAGACCAAAGCTATATGGTCCAGTCTAACGACTCGGTAGCCAACATATCTGAGCAAGCCGACTGGTAGAACCAGAAAGCTAGAGGGCGGCGGATTCTAGAAAGTCGCAGCCCTCAGACATGGGGAGAATATCAATTCTCCTCTATGTAAACTTCTCCATATTCTTTGCCAGCTATAGGAATACTTTTGTTGCGAACTTTCCCCTTAATCACCACTTGCTCTCCCTCGCGCAGACCTGTTTGATTGGTGACAACCCAAATTTTTCCTGTAGAATCATCAATCTGATATGCGTATCGATTCAAAAGCGGAACTCGCTTTTCCACCTTACCTTGTATGTAAACTGTGGTGTTATCGTCTTGTTGTGGCTTCAACTCCTGAATCTTAGTGATGTTAGCTCCTATAGCATTCATGCCAAGCTGACCTAAATTACCACAACTTATTAGTCCTAACAAAAGGAATAAGGTCAATCCTAAGAGGATACCTTGTAAAGAAAGGAAAAGATTTTTTGGTTGCTGCATAAGAGCCACTTGTTGAGCGAATTTTGGCATCAGTGCTAGATTTGTTGCAATTTTAATTTATTCATCCGAGATGCCAGGGTGTAAGAATGTAAGGATTTAGAGAAAATTTATGTGTCATCCCATTTAATTTGGTATCAAGAACATACTCTTAACTGATACAACTAACTGGTACAACCAATCTGAGAAGATAATGAATATGGTCTTGCTGTTGGAGGTGCGCTGCGGCATCAAACAGTAATGCCAAGGCGTAGCGTACTTCTGTTGAATTCTCATGAACACAAAAACAGCCAAACTTCTTGATGGTAAAGCTTTAGCAGAAAAAATTCAGCAAGAACTCTCTGCTGCCATTCAAGAATTGCAACCCCAAATAGGACGCCCGCCAGGTTTAGCAGTGTTGATGGTGGGAGACAACCCAGCATCAGCAGCTTATGTACGTGGCAAAGAACGAGCTTGCCAGAAAGTGGGTATTGCCTCTTTTGGTAGGCATTTCCCAACAGAAACTACCGAAGCAGAACTAGAAGAGGTGATTGCTGCACTCAATAATGATGAAAGGGTGGATGGCATTCTCGTGCAATTGCCCCTACCCAACCACTTGGATGCTGTAGCACTTTTGCATCAAATAGCTCCGGATAAAGACGCTGATGGACTACATCCTGTGAATTTGGGGCGACTTGTGCGAGGAGAGGAGGGTTTACGCAGTTGCACTCCAGCTGGGATAATGCGGCTGTTGCAAGAATATTCAATTCCTTTGAGTGGAAAACAGGCTGTCGTGGTAGGACGCAGTATTTTGGTAGGCAAACCACTAGCGTTAATGCTCCTGGAGGCAGATGCTACTGTCACTGTAGCTCACTCGCGATCGCTGTCTTTGCCGTCTATCACCAAAAATGCTGATATTCTGATTGCAGCAGTAGGTCGTCCAGAACTCATTACTGCCGAAATGGTGAAACCGGACGCTGTTGTGGTAGATGTGGGGATAAATCGCGTGAGTGACTCAAGCGGTAACAGTCGTCTGGTTGGCGATGTCCACTTTGAGTCAACTGCTAGCGTTGCCGAATTTATCACACCAGTTCCTGGCGGTGTTGGTCCGATGACTGTAGCCATGTTGCTACAAAATACTTTTACCAGTTATGCAAAGACAGCAAGAAAATTATGAATGACAAGTTATGAATGATGAATTATGAGTTAATATACTTCACTCTTAACTCTTAAGTCCTAAATTTTTTTCTCACTCCTCACTCCTCACTCTGAATGCACCAAAGCCCCGTAAAATTGTTACGTACATAACAGAAGACTAAGGAATTTCAGGATGGTAGCAGCCGATAACATTCAAAAAACTCCAGAGGGAGCCAAGTTTGACCTCATAGCCTATCTCAAAGAGCGACAACAGCTTTGTGAAGATGCTTTGGATAAAGCGATTCCTATACGTTATCCAGAAAAAATTTACGAAGCAATGCGCTATTCGCTTATGGCTGGAGGTAAGCGTTTGCGCCCTATTCTTTGCCTAGCTAGCTGTGAGATGGTGGGCGGTACAATAGAGATGGCAATGCCAACTGCTTGTGCCGTGGAGATGCTCCACACAATGTCGTTGATTCACGACGACTTACCAGCGATGGATAATGATGATTACCGTCGCGGTAAGCTGACAAATCACAAAGTTTATGGTGAAGATATAGCGATTTTGGCTGGGGATGGCTTATTAGCTTATGCATTTGAGTATGTGGTCACTCACACCCAAGATGTGCCACTAGAACGAGTTGTGCGGGTGATTGCTCACTTGGGTCGCGCGACTGGAGCAACTGGTTTGGTCGGTGGTCAGGTGCTAGATTTAGAATCGGAAGGAAAGACAGATATCTCCTTGGAAACGTTGAATTTCATTCACAACCACAAAACAGGTGCTCTTTTAGAAGCTTGTGTTGTTTGTGGTGGCATTTTAGCAGGAGCATCATCTGAAGATGAGCACAGATTGTCCCGCTATTCTCGAAATATTGGGCTTGCCTTCCAAATTATTGATGACATTCTAGATATCACTGCAACCCAAGAGCAATTGGGCAAAACTGCTGGTAAAGACCAAAAAGCCCAAAAAGTGACATATCCCAGCCTTTGGGGACTCCAAGAATCACAAGCTCAAGCTCAACAACTCATTGAGGATGCTTGTAGAGAATTAGAACCCTTTGGAGAAAAAGCGTTGCCCTTAAAAGCGTTAGCTCACTTCATTACCAGTCGTCAGTGCTAAATCATGAATAATGAATGATGAATGATAAAGGCTGAGCGACTTTAAAATTCATAATTTATCATTCATAATTCATATCTGTTTTCATAATTCATCATTCATAATTCATAACTTCTCATATCGTTAAAATAACATGCAGGACATAGGCGACATATTTAACAACCGAGTGTTGTGGGTTGCTGTGGTAGCTTGTTTAATGGCTCAAGCACTGAAGCTTGTCATCGAGCTAGTCAAAAATCGTAAACTGAATATAAGTGTTTTAGTCACAACTGGAGGTATGCCCAGCGCCCATTCTGCACTCGTGACAGCCCTAGCAGCTGGAGTGGGGCAAACTCTTGGGTGGGCTTCTGCTGAATTTGCGGTGGCAACGATTTTTGCCATTATAGTCATGTATGACGCTGCTGGAGTTCGCCAAGCTGCTGGAAAGCAAGCTCGTATCCTCAATCAGATGATTGATGAATTATTTCACGAACACCCAGAGTTTAATGGCGATCGCCTCAAAGAATTGTTGGGACACACGCCTGTTCAAGTCATTGCTGGATCGGCGTTGGGTATCACTATCTCGTGGTTAGCGAGATCAACTGGGATGTTAGTTGTCAGTCCATAATCAATCAAAAAAGCTTACCGCTACTGCAAACGCACAGTAGAGCGCAGTAGCATCACCTTACGACTATTTACCAGTAGAGCAAAAAAACCTTGTTCACTCAGCTTCTCTAATGTGCTGTATGCTTCTTTTTGGTTATTTGTGTAAATAGCCAGCAAATAAGGGCGTTGTCCGTAGGAAACAAAACCCACGTCTCCTCCCACAACTTTCCGCACCTGATTGGCAACTTCCGGGCGGTTGTAGTAATCTACCAATACGGCGAAACCTTCTCCCAAACGTTCGGGTTTATAACTCACTGTCTGAGTCGGAGTCTGTGCTACCTCTGATGGTCGAGTGGTGATAATAGCAGATAACCCGACAATATTGTTGATATACCTTGCCCAACTATTCGCATCGTCTATCTTAGTAAACCCACCTATCCGGGTCACTGTATCTTTAAGATATCTACAGATGGTCGTCTTCACGTCAGACGGTAAAGCTTCACGCAACTGCTTCTGATTATTTTGAGTAGGACTGACGATCAATAGAAGATACTCACCAGAATTTGGGGGTTGACAAACGGGAAGGTCTTGTTGTTGTGCAAAAGCAGAATTCATACCACCAGTCAGCCCGACAATAAGTAGTAGTAAACTACTGATCAAAGCATCTGGTAAAGTCTGAATTTTCTGGGCAAAAGGCTTATACATAAAAGTTTATTGAGCTTTTTTCTCAATAGATTATATTTAGTTATTAGTCATTAGTCTATAGTTGATGAAAAGGGAACAGGGAACAGGTGAGACAGCGCTGCAGGAGGGTAACCCTGCCGCAGGCGACTGCGTTAGCGCAGCGGTAGCGACGTCAGGAGCGTCACCCGAAGGGGAACAGAGTTTGGAATGGGAATTTAGACTCCGTGGAGGAACACAGAACAGTTTCCTGTTCTGTGTTTAGCGTTTTGTGTTCCCTTCTTCGATAACTAATGACTAATGACCAATACATTAAGATACGGCAGCCAGAGATGCCAAAGCATCAGGGATTTCTGGTGAAGGAGCTTGAAATTCGCCGGTCAGGACGTACTGCAATCGAAGTTTTAACCAGGTAATAAATTGGGAATTGCTAGAAATAATTGCCACTGCCGGTTGAGGACACTTTGCTTTCACTTGTGCCATTTGGGGTGCTTCCAGAAAAGCTGGTTGCTTCACTACCCAAAAATCAATTTCTTTTTCTTGTTCGTGGTAGTGACGGGTGCGTTCCCTCAAAACTTCCTCCATCGGTTCTTCTTCAAGAAGAAAGCGTTGACTTGCCAAAACGTAATAGTATGTTTGCATTGTCATCCTTGGTGAGTGGCTCATAAAAGGACACAGTGCTGTCACTGTGTCTCTATGGATCTAATTAAACATAAACTACCTGATTCAGGAGTGGAAGGGACAACCACTTTCCTGTTGTTGATCAGTGATTTGTTGACCACCTGTTAGCTTTTTGAGGAAGAGGCTGTTGTCGAAGTAGTGTTCTATGGAAACCACTCTCAAATCGTCAGTCACTCGTGCTACACTCATGCCGATGACCTCCACCGTCTCTCCTGTGGGTGCATGGTCCTTGTATGCACCGCTAAAAGTTCCCCAATGCCGCCATTTAAATGTAACGTTTGGTGGACCTGAGAAGACTTCAAGCACTTCCCACAGAAATCCATTGGGAAATGCCGTATGGAAGAGATTGGCAGATGATTCAAATGTTTCCTCTGAAGCCTTGTAATCGTCGGTATCGCCAATAAATAAGTTGTAAGTGCCTGCCTTGACCACATCTGATGCTGTGTATGCAGGACCTCCATTACTACTCATGCGAAACTGTTCGTTCACAACTGACAACCACTGCTGTGGATTTGTTTTGAACGATGCTTCCATCTCAAAGGTTCTGACTAAGTTTTGAACAATCGCTTCTAGTGAACCTTCAATGTGGTTATATGTACTTTCTTTTGCAAGATTTTCCTTTGACCGAGAATAATCTGGGGGGGTTTGATAGCGCCATTCAGCATCGCGACTATGTGCGATGACTGTGTCTCTATCTTGTATCCAAAGCGGAGTGTTGTTTGACTGAGTTGCGCTCATAAAAGTCTTGGTCAAAAAATAATTCTCGTCTTGAACATACCAAATACTTTGTAGATTTACGCAGTCGAACCCCAAATTTTTTTAGTGCTGATGTATTTGTAGTGCTGATGTGATGGTTGCTACTGAGCATACTAAATTCGTTGCTACAGTTGACCTCGCATCGCTAATTTCATCTCGCGGACTGCTCTTTCCATTCCGACTAGTGCAGCTCGACTGACAATGGTGTGACCAATGTTCAGTTCTTCCATACCTGGAAGGCAAGCCACAGAATAGACGTTCCAGTAAGTCAGTCCATGACCAGCATTCACTCGCAATCCTGCTGTGATTGCTTGCTCGCAGCCTTTAGCTAAAAAGGATAATTCCTGCTTGCGACTTGTTTCATCTTGAGCTTCAGCATATCGCCCAGTATGCAGTTCAATAAACTTTGCCTGCACCTTGACAGAAGCCTCAATTTGTGCTGGTTCGGCATCGATAAACAGACTGACTGGAATACCAGCGTTTTGCAATTTATCAACTACCTCACCTATTCTACCAATTTGACCAACGATATCCAGCCCACCTTCTGTGGTGACTTCTTCCCGCTTTTCGGGTACGAGAGTAATGTAATCCGGTTTAATGTCGAGGGCGATCGCCACCATTTCATCAGTAGCCGCCATCTCTAAATTGAGGTGTGTTCTCACTGTTTGTCGCAACAGGCGCACATCTCGTTCTTGAATATGTCTCCTATCTTCCCGCAGATGCACGGTAATGCCATCTGCACCACCTAATTCTGCCAGAACCGCCGCCGCCACGGGGTCTGGTTCCACCGTCCGCCGCGCTTGTCGAATGGTGGCGATGTGGTCAATGTTTACACCAAGTGTAGGCAACCCTATTGTCTCCCTGTACACAGTCTTCAGGTCTTGATCTTACAGGAAATATGGATTGGCAGGTGAGAAGTAGAAGGGCGGTCGCCTGATAGAATCAAAACCTTACCAAGGAATATCGTTTGAAATGAAATTACCCTTGGAGTGCGTCTACGTACCATCTGGGAGATTACCTTGAAAAAACCAAATCCACGTTTCATTTCTACATTTTTAAAAATCGATGAGAAAATTTAAACTTTTCGATACTGTCGCTCTACTCAACCCCGTTTCAATTGAGCGATTAACATTAGTAGAACCGAATTACACTTCTATCGACAGTTTACCAAGTGGACAAGTCGGAACGGTTGTAGAAGTCTATGAGGAAGGGGAAGAATATTATTTAGTGGAATTTGCTGACACTCAAGGGCATGAATATGCAATGGCTACCTTGAAAGCAGAGGAACTTTTACTTTTGCAATATGAACTGATAGTGGCTTAACTTTCTGTTGCTTGTAGAAGAAAAGTTGATTGCGCAGTGAAAATGATGGGGCGATCGCCTAATCAATATTCTTAATCTCGTATTGTGCTTAAGGTTCAATTGGCACAAACTCATAGCCTTTTTCAGCGCGAGGATTTGGTTGAACTTTCACTAAGAAGATAGCATTGTCGCGGCGATCGCCTGATGGTAAAAACTGAATTTTTCCCGTAGCACCATTGACTGAAAAACCTGAATTGCGGAGCACCTTTTGTAATTCATCACGAGTGTTGCTTTGCTGCAAACCTGCGATGATTGCCTTTGTTGCATCATAAGCCGTTGCTGTTCGCCAATTCACAGGTCCTCTCCAAAGATTTTGAGCCTTTTGCACAAAGGGATTACCAGGAAATGCTGTAGGATGCCAAGGTGTAGCGAGTACCATGCCGTTGACAGCTTGCCCCGCCTTTAAGGTGTCGTGTGTGTAAGGCGTAGGACTACCAAATAGAGCCAACCGTCGTTTATTAGCTTGTGCTACCGCTAGACCTTGGTTAATTCTGTCTATTTGGGGATAAAGTAGCAAGCCATCTGCGCCACTGCTGATAGCTTGATCAATGACGGCACTGGGGTTGAAAGTGGGGGCAGACATATCACAATCTGTGGGATTGATGTTGCCACCTGCAGCCTGGATAGCTCTGTCAAACTCAATCTTAAATGATTGAATATCTGTCGCTTTGGGATCAATACAAACAAGAAGATTGGTTTTGCCTGCCTTCTTAATAGCATAATGAGAGAGACGATCTGCTATCGAGCTAACACTAGGAGCAGTACGGAAGACGTAAGTACCAATACTAGAGAGACTTCGGGCCAAACTGGTGGGAGACATCATCACTAACCCTCCCTGTTGATACACGGGAGCTGCGGAGACGGAGGCGTCACTGGCATTATGTCCTACCACAGCCAAAATGCTAGGGTCTTTGACAAAGTGATTAGCAAGTTGTACGCCTTGGCTTGAGTCATTATCATCATTAGCGATCGCTACTTGCAATAGCTTGCTATTGATACCGCCACTATTATTTACTTCATCTTGAGCTTGAGCGACACCGCGCAGTATCTCTTTTGCTACGTTTGGATTGGTACCAATAGGTACACTTACGGCAATCTTAAATTTATTAACTTGCTGACGAGCCTTTGCGTTGTTTAAGTAAATCAATGTTTCTGGATCAGTCGGATTCGCTTTTCGGTATAAATTCAACTTATTAATAGCAGTTTGACAATCACCTTTTGCAAATGCTTGAACTCCAACTTCTTTCTCTAGGTTCTTCTTATCTTGTTTGAATAAAATTTCTTCACCCAAGCTAATTCTATCACCCAAGCTATACTGCTCTTTAACACAAGAATTTGCTGTTGTTGGAGGTCGCAAAAAGTATACTACAGCGCCGCCAATAATGATTCCAATTCCGACGAGCAACACTGCCGTCAACTGTTGCCAATTGCTATGGCTGCTGGTTGGAGGAATTACATCTTGTTTTGAAGCTAATGTGCTTTTTTTGTCTGCAATTAGACGAGTTTCAATTGGGGCGATATCTTGAGCTCTTAGTCCTAAAATTTGTTGAAAACGTTGCAAGTCTTCCTGAGTGTCACTACCTAAAGGAAACTCACGTTGAACTGCTTCCCATAAAGCTTGTTCATATTCTTGCAATCTTTCCTGGTACTCTCGGTAAGGTTGTAAAACCTCATTCTCAATTGCGCTAGCCTCTTCAAATGATAGTTTCAGATGAGATTTGAGCCGCTCTAATGTTCTGCGCCCTGTAGGAGAAATCTCACCGCGACGAGAAAAACGTTCAACTTCTTTGCGATATCTGAGTTTTGGGTCACCCACAGGTGCTTTAGCCAGTAGGATTGTGTAGCCTTCTTTTATCGGATAAATTTCGGGCTTCATCGTCGGAGCGACTTCTTGAACTTTCTTTTTGGCGTACTCATGCAATTCATCGACAGTAATGACACCATTGTCATTCGTATCTGCCGCTCCAGTCTCAATACCCTCAACGAGGAAACGGGTGTAAATTGATAGATCTGCTCCTCGTTGCTCAAAAGAAAGTTGGGTGGAAGTCGAAGATGTGAGAACAGCGCGCCCCTCTCCACCCAGTTGACTTCTGATATCTACAGAACCATTATCTCTAGCTGATAAACCCTCAGCAAATGCACCACTAAAACAACAATCAAGAATCACAACCTCGCGTTTGGAGCGGCTATTGCTCATAACCTCGTGTACAAAGCTCGCTGCTACTGCTGTTGCTTTGATCAGCTCTCCTTTTACATCTTTGCGGGTGTTGCGAGTCGCAAAGTAAAGCTTACCGGTCTCATCTTTAATTCCATGACCAGAGAAAAATAGTAGAACTAGATCATCTCTTTGACGACCTTTAAATATGGTTTCGATCGCTTCTTCCATTGTCTGTCGTTCAGGGTTAGGAAGAAGTTTTACCTCATCAAAACCACCAATATCTGGATGTTGCAGCACTTGCTGCACTGCTTCCACATCTTTTGTTGCTGCAGGTAACGGGGTAAGACCAGGTTTGTACTCACTCACCCCAATTAGCAGGGCAAACTTAGCCATCTGCAAGCCCCTTGCTTGCTACAAATTGCTTTGCCTTTTGAGCAATGGTAAGTCTGGTATTGCATTGTCCTGCCATCTTAAGCCTCAAAGCAATGGTGTCATGCAGTTATTATAAAAATAACCGTATTTTCTCGCTTGATGTCAGGACGAAATTATAATTTAATCTCAGTAAAGTATTCTCATCTAAATATTTCTAACTAGAAGCACTCGTATAAAACCGTAACGCAAACTGCCAAAATCGACCAGAAACAAAAAACAGCACCAGCGCTAACACTCCCGCGCCTATAATCCAAGTAATTTGACCCCGACCCAGCATTGCTTCGGCAGGTATAGTGGTTAAAAAAGCAACTGGAACAACAAACGTGAAGAAAAAGCGGAATGCCGTGGGATACGCTACCATCGGATATCTTCCAGCTTCTAGCAATCCTCGCAAGACTTCAGTAACGTTGTATATTTTGACAAACCAAATGCTGGTGGCTCCCAGCATAAACCACAAACTGTAAAGAATGACCAAGCCAAAACACAGGGGAATTGCACTGATGAGGTAGTCGTCTATTCCTAGACCAAGTTTTGTACCTGCGTAGCCAATAATTATGCTACCAAAGACGATATCTGGCAGTCCCCAAGGTGATACGGTACGGGTGGAAAGCCAAAACTGGCTGCGGATAGGTTTGAGTAGCACAAAATCTAGTGTCCCTTCCTGGACGTGACGGACAATGCTATTTAGGTTTGGGGCAAGAAAAGTTGCAGAAAAGCCTTGCAGCAGGGTAAAAATCCCCAGGACTACTAAAGCTGCTTCCCATGACCACCCAGCAAAAGTGTAGCCGTTGCCGTAAAACAAGAATAGCCCAAAAAGACTGCCTGCAAGATTGCCCAAGCTGCTCAATGCTGCTAAGAGGAAGTTGATACGATACTCCAACTCAGCCTCAATAGCAGCGCTCCAGAATAATCTTAGTACTCTTAGGTATCTATTTATCAAGCTGATTATAAGGTTACAGAGGTCAGGTTACGCAAGTTGTTTCCTACATTGTCTCCCCTTATTATCACATTTGCTGCAAAAGTTTATTCCAAAAGGGCTAAGGATCTGTCTCCTCCTGGGTATCTTTTTTTTAAGGTATGTATAATTCTATATAATTAGATGTAAAATAAATAACGTTATTAAAATTATACAGACTTAATATAAGTCATACGATAACCAAAAAAACTCATGCTTTGATGGTTGTCACATTCCAGATTGAGCTAAGACCTGACCGAAGAAGCAGAGGGGAAGGGGGCAGGGAGCAGGGGAGCAAGCCCTTCCCCTCTGCTGTGGAGCGAAGCGGAACAGGGGGTATCAAGCCCCTTCTTCAGTGGACGGTTGATCTGGGACGGAGTACAAGCTCCGCCCCAATCTCTCCCCTGCTCGGATGCTCCCTGCTCCCCTGCCTCCTGCATTGACCATATTCATCACTATCATAAGAATCTTTACAGGCATTACGGGTTAGACGAGTCGGCATAACAAGGGTGTAACTTATACTACCACCGTATAAATATAACAAGCGAACCCATTGTTTTTGTCCATTGCTACTTATGGGTGAAAGAAAATGTTATTAAAAACTGTTTCAACAGTTGAAAATCCCTCAGTTGAAAACTTGCTCGACCTTTGGGCACAACGTTATACACCTGAATTGTCCTCTCTGTTTTTATTAGAAGATCCTTTGAATTACGATTCTCTGATTGACGCTAATTCAGCAGAGGGACGAGCCTTAACTGTCTCCAAGTTAACAGATAATTTACTGGACATTAATAGCCAGATGGCTTGGGTACAAACCAAGACTCTTCACAATTACATTCCAAATATTTTAGATTTGAACGAGGCGAGGCGAATCACACAATTTGCGACACGTGTGTACAAAAGACTACTACAAGTTTACCAGAAGCAATCGAACAGTCTTGCCTTGCCTAAAGTAAGACCATCAGAAACAGCTAGTTTTTTTGCGCGTCATTCACTTTTATCATTAGGGAAACCTATTCTCACCCAGTTAGCATACGAGCTTGAGCCAATATTACTGGTATTTCAAGAACAGCTCTTAGCATCTAAGGACTGGCGTGCCCTTGGCTTTATGACGACTCAATTGAAATTCACCAATAAGTTAATTCTGAGTTATCTGACACCTGTTGAGAATGTATTGCTTAGTCCCTACTTAAAGTTTGTTGAGGAGCAAGTCTGTGTACCTTGGCAACGAGTTTGCGCCGCTGCTGCTACATATGAGTTAGGGTCATTAGCATTAACTGTTGTACAGCAAATGATACCAGCTGCTGAGGAAATTGCCCAGACTGTTCACCGCCGACTTGTTCAATTATTCCCCAATTATTATAGTCGCAGTGGTTTGTTAACAGATTCAGATGTGGCTCACTCAAGCATTCGTGATATGAATATGTTTCAAGCCTATCTATGGTTGTGTGTTTTAGAGCAAAGCCTAGCCCCTGTAGAGGAGGAACTCATTAATTTATGCGTGATGGTTTTTGGCTCTATAGGAGTCAAATGGGAATTGGCGGAAAAATCAATTCAATTATTGGTGGTAGAAGTTCTTGATCGTTCAATGCCAGAATATAAATCAATTTTGCTGCCTTACATTCAGGGAATCCAGCAGATATTCTTTAAAGCGTGTTATTAAAGATACAGATTATTTAGCATTTCTTTGTTGAAGGTAAGTGTAAAATAAAACACAATGTTAAGCAATATTTAAATAATGGTTTTCATTACAGTGACTCTGGGTAGTCCGTTTTTCTTTGTTCTACAGTTGGTTCAAAAACTTGTTTTAAAAGAACCAATCCTTCCTCAATTTGTAGAATTTGCTCTTGTGTGAGGTTAGTGAAAAGGTCAGCAATGCGATCGCGAGTTTGTTGGCGAGCTTGTTCAAGGTGATGCAGTCCTGCTTCAGTTAGCTTGAGGACAACACGCCGCCTTTCTTGCGGGTGATCGTTGCGATGAACATAGTGACGCTGAACGAGCCGTTCTATAGTTGCTGATGCTGTCGCACGGGTCACTCCTAGGTGTTCGGCAAGATCAGAAAGTGAAGCACCAGGGTGACGATCCAAAAATGCGAGGGTCCGAAATTGAGGGACAGACAACGTAGTAGAGCCTATCGCACGCATATCTGCTCGAATTGCTCGCATGATTAATGGGATTGTCTCCATCACCTTAGCCGCACAATCTTTAGAAGTTGTTTTTTGAGAAGTTTGCTCCAAGCCCATTTGATTATTATTTTTCCTCAGTCACTGAAGTATAACGATGCAAAGTTGCCATTCTACTCTAGAGATAACAATCTCTTAACGTCTGCTGCTACCTACTTAGATACAATCTGCTATGGCAAAATCGTAGGTAAAGCATCGTCTCTACCTACGATATATAGATTTGCGTCAACAAAAACGCTAAAACTTGCAGTGACTTAGATTATAGTATGAGTGCCTGTAAAATAGGTTACATAACCACGCGTGGATACAGTCGTCCACTAATGATTGTCATGACCACAATTGCAAGTAGCAGAACCGTAAAGTCTAGAGCAAACCCGTATGTGCTTGTGCCATTTGCCAGCATTGTACCTCTTAGGGCATCAACTTGATATGTCAATGGATTGAGATACGAAAGAACCTGCAACCATTTTGGCATCAGTGAAATAGGGTAAATAGCATTGCTAGCAAAGAAAAATGGCATCGTCATTAACTGACCAATTCCTGTAAAGCGGTCTCTTGTTTTTACCAAACAGGCAATGATGAGTGAAAAAGTTGAGAAACAGACTGCTCCCAGAACCACAATCAGCACAACTGCCATAATAGACAGAGGGTTGAAATTTAACTTGACACCGAGCAGCAGTGATAATCCATAGATAATAACTATCTGAGGTAGACTTCGCACCCCTGAAGATAGGGATTTGCCCAGTACCATCGCTACATGAGGAGTAGGGCTAGCCAGGAACTTGTGAACGATTCCTAGGTCTTTTTCCCAAATAATTGACATACCACCTGTAAAAATTGCCATGAACAGCACGCTTTGAGCCAGAATGCCAGCAGCCATAAAGTCCAGATATGGCAACCCATTGGTGGGAATAGCGCGAATTCGACTGAACACTTGTCCAAAAATGAGAAGCCACAATGCAGGTTGCGCTGTACGCAAGAGGATATCGCTTGGATCGTGCCATAGCTTACGTACTTCCAACTCGACAATGATGAGTGTCTTTGTGATCAGTTCTGAGATTGCAGCCAACAAGTTTTCTGGACCAGAGGATTGTCCCTTAGCCCAACCGGCGAGCAGTGCGTCTGACTCTTGATGTCTCATGGTAGCTGACTCCTGATGCTAATTGGTCACCTGTGTAGTGGATAAACACGTCATCTAAAGTTACATCGTTCCTACCCAAAGAAGCTTTCAAGTCTGTTGGTGTACCAGTAATAACAACCTTACCTCTATGCATAATTGCCACTCGGTTACATAAGCTATCTGCTTCTTCTAAAAAATGAGTGGTTAACAGTACGGTCGTGCCATAATTCTCAAGGAGTTGTTGCACAAGCTCCCACACCTGACTGCGTGCTATGGGATCTAGCCCTACAGTTGGTTCATCAAGAAACAAAATTTTAGGTTGATGCAGAATTGATTGAGCAATTTCCAGTTTGCGGATCATACCGCCAGAGTAGTTTCGCACTAGCCTGTGTGCGACATCCTGCAAACCCATGAATAATAGAGCCTCCCGAATTCGATGTTCCCGTTTGGCTCGGGGAATATCGTACAATTTTGCAAAAATCAGTAGGTTTTCGTAACCTGTTAAATTGCCATCCGCAGAAAGAGCTTGGGGAACATAACCAATGACTCGCCTTACTGCAGGTGCTTGATGTATCACATCAAATCCAGCAATGACCGCCTGTCCTGAACTAGGGGGCAATAGAGTCGTCAACATCTTGATTGCCGTACTCTTACCGGCACCGTTTGGTCCTAGCAAGCCAAAAACTTCACCGACTTCTATAGTGAAACTCAAGGCATCTACTGCAATAAATTTGCCAAATTTGCGAGTGAGCGCGTCCGTTTGCAATGCTGTCTCTCTCGCAGTGATTGTCAGTTGCGCCACGAATGAGATTTGCCTCCATTGATTAGATTATCTAACAATTAGTTTGGCATATATTTTATCACTCAAAGGATAGACCTAGAAAGATAGCCGTCACCCTCAAGGGTGGGGCTAGACAGACAAAGCCTGCCAAAGCAGGCTTTGTCTGTCTAGCCCCAGACTTTAGCTTGCTGTTCCTAACTCTTTCATGCATCAAAGGTTTTATGTCAATCCACGCAGGCTAAGAGCACTAACTTGAAGCAAATTATCAATCTGATATAGAAATCCGGTTTGATTTTTCAAAAGATACGTAGGGGAGCCAGTGCGTTGCGGTACTGGCTCCCCTACAATTACTAACTTGGTTCAAAAATCAAATAGTAGCCCTATAGAGGAATATTGTTTAATTCTCCAGTTTTTTGACGATTCTTGTTAGTCATATTATCTCTACTCAATGACCTGCACAATATTAGATCAAAAGAATTGACAATCAAACCAAAATTTTTTTCATTTAAATTGTTCATGAAATTTTGTAGTCTTTTTGGTGAAAGTAATATTAAATTCCTCGAGTTTCAACTTCACCGTCATATTTTTTGCTCTGATAACTATACATAGCAAGAGTCAGATTTCATGTTACTACATCCTTTGCTAAGTTATCGCTAAAAATTTGTATAAGAAAAGCAGGTTGTAGATTGAGTTTATGAGTTTAGGGTTTCAAAGGTTATGCACTCATTCAACCTCAAAGTCAATAGATTTTCCTAACAATACTATTGTTTTCATCGAGATTTCTTTAACAAGACAGTATGAAAAAGCTGCCTTCAGTTTGTCCTGATGCTGTCACTATAACTGATGAATTTGTGTAAGAAGGAGTAATTCTGATGAGTAATAACAGTATCCAAGGTAATGGCAATTGGTACTACACAAATGGTCAATGGGAGTCTGATGAGGGTGCCGACTTAAGTGTGGCTGATGCCTTCGCTAGTGGGAACCCCCCTGCTGGTTATATTCCTGATAACATTTCTAGTGCTACAGGTAATCCCTTGGCTGGTAGCAGTAGCAGTAGTAGTAGCGGCACTGACTTCGGTGGCAGCATACCTTTTGCTGGTAGCGGTAATAGTAGTAGTGACAACCCCTTCGCTGGGGGCAATCCCTTCATGATAGGTGGTGGAGGAAACGTATCTACCACCAGTGCAGATGGTCAGTACACCTACAACTACACTCGGACTGCGGATGCACGGAGCTTAGTTCCTGATGATAACAGCCCCTTTGCTAAATTACTCGGTGTCCTTGGTGTTGGCAGTGACTCCTCTTCTAATAGCGGTAGCAATCCGTTCGCTGGTGGTAGCAATCCCTTCAGTGGTGGTAGCACTCCTACTGGGGACACTAACCCACAATTAGGTGGGAATAACCCCTACTTTGCTGGTAATGGCAGCGGAAACTCTGCCTTGGGTAGTAGTGACAAGTTCCCTGGAAACTTGCCGATCGCTAACACCGCTCCCTCTTCGACAAGTGATAGTATCCTACCAGAAGCTCCTGAAGGTCTATCTGTACCATACAACAGCAACAACTGGATATCCGACCTCAAAGATTTACAATCAGGTGAACCTGGTGCTAGTACAAGCGGCAACACAGGTAGTGGAAATGGCAACTGGTTCTACGCAAGTAACAATACTGCCAACGGCAATGGCAATTGGTACTTTAGTGATGGCAACACCACTGACGGAAATGGCAACTGGTTCTACGCAAGTAACAACACTGCCAACGGCAATGGCAATTGGTACTTTGGTAGTGGCAACACCACCGACGGAAATGGCAACTGGTCTAGTGGTGGTAACAACACCATCAACGGAAATGGCAATAGACCCAGTGGCAGTGGCAACACCATCAACGGTAATGGCAATAAACCCAGTGGCAGTGGCAACAATATTCTTGGTAATGCCAACACTTCCAACACCAGTGGTAACAATATCCTTGGGAATCATGTTGAAACCAGTGGTGATGGCAAAGCATACATTGGTAACGATGACTGGTCCTTCGACATCCTTAATGAACTAAAATCCCTTCAGAGCGGTGTGTCAGGAGTCGGTAGTGATGTCAACAATTTTCTTAGCAATCCTGACCTGATATCAACCACCACGAGCAAAGAAGGCTTTTCAAATTCTCCTTTCTTAACTAACTCAAATTATCAATTTGATTTTTCTAGTGGCCTATAATCCAATCCAGTTTATCCCTCTTCTGTCACTCTGGGAAAAGAAAAATAAGAGCCAAATTTTCAAATTTATACCAAATAAAAAAATGTTTGCGACAGATAACCCCACCCGCCCTATCGGGCACCCTCCCCTTAATCAGGGGAGGGTTGGGGAGGGGTTCAACCGATGTGTTGCATTCTTTTTTCAAATTGGTGTTAGATAGGGTGAGCATTTGAGCGTTTATTTTCTAATAGAATGGCTGAAAACAAGATTTTTGGTAAAAGTCCTACGCTGTAAGTGTTCTAGATTATTTTCTTCCTAAAGTGATAAAAGAGGGATTAGATAAGCTCACAGGCTAAAGCCTGGAGCTACAAAAGCCAAGCCTGCCTCCGCAGGCTTTTAAAGTTATGCCAGATAAGGAGGGGATGCCATGGCGGATAGTCAATGCATCAAAAATCAAGGCAGTCTCTTTCTTCTGAGGTGAAGCAATTCTATGAGAAATGCAGTTTTATCCCCTCACCCGTTGTGCCGATGACCCTCATGGTAACGATCGCAGATGATCTGGAAGTGTCTAAAGCCGGGTAGGTTAGATGGTTTGGTACCGTCCATTCCCGAAAAAGATTTTGGGCGTTGCAGAATAGTGGGATGAATTGAGTAGGCAGGGGTGCAGGGGAAGCAGGGGAAGAGATTTTATAACTTGCGAAATCATCCCTTGATTCAGCAATGCCAGATTTTGTAACCCAAATCAGCCCGTGGCAGAAGGATTCAGCCTAGATTGGGATAACTCTTTTTGCACAGATGCGGGAATAATAACTAATCAGCCGGACATGATATAACCAGTTATGTCCTCTTGAACCTCAGTGGTTAGTTTTTATATAACAAGTTGATGTCTACGTTAACTGGTTATGGTACACCGTCATGTCTGCATTAATCTGCCAACTCTTATGTCTGCAATTATTGAAATGCCCTATTGCTCTCGCTTCGCTCGCGCCCCCACTCGCTCCACTGCTATCGTTATCTGCTCCACATGACTCACGAAATAACCCACGAATTTGGCGATCGCCACAACGACCTTATCACCACAACGATTTTTACCTCAGCTGCGACCGCTGCCAAAATCTGCCAAATTGACTAGCTGACACTACATAAATAAGTTACATGGTAATTATATGGTAAAAATTTTCTGATAGTTCTTGAAATTTTATGTTAAATAAATTATTGAATTAGAGGATGTTCTATGCATTTTGATTTAGTACAAATCATAAAATCATTAGGTTACTTTGGAGTATGGGGAATTATTTTTGCTGAATCAGGCTTACTGATTGGCTTTTTTCTCCCAGGTGATAGTTTGCTGTTCACAGCTGGATTTGTTGCCTCTCAGAAATTACTGAACATCTGGGTTCTAATAATTGGTGCTTTTATCTGTGCAGTTCTTGGTGATAACGTCGGTTATGCGACTGGACACAAATTTGGTCGTAGGCTCTTTCAAAAAGAAGATTCATGGTTATTTCATAAAAAACATTTGGTAAAAACTACAAATTTTTATCAAAAACATGGTAAAAAAACACTTGTCTTAGCACGATTTGTGCCAATAGTGCGAACTTTTGCACCAATTGTAGCTGGAATTGGGACAATGCATTATCGCACATTTATGTCCTATAATTTGATTGGCGGTTTGATGTGGACATTTGGTATAACTCTGTTAGGATTTTTCTTAGGAAAATCACTACCTGCTGAACAGGTAGATAAGTATTTGTTGCCAATTATTGCATTAATAATTGTTATTTCTTTAGTACCATCAATTATTCACGTTATTAAAGAAAATAAGACAAACCGAAATTGAAAAAATGTTTGTATAGGAAGGTGCGTTATGGCGTGTGAAATGTCTTTTGTACAAATTTATAAACAATTTCTACCTAACGCACCCTTTAGTTTTATTTTTTGACTTTTAGATTATTTAGTTGTGATTCTTGACTCAATTGTCCAAAGCAGGAATTTAAATATTTCTGAGCCATTTATCTAAATATGTACAATTTTGAAAACCTCAATTCAAAGGTAAAATTTGAGTCGTTAACTATTGACTAGATACAGTATCTCGCAAGAAAGGGGCAATGTCTTCTATGGGTAGCAAATATTGAGCTGCACCTAGGGCGATCGCCTCTTTCACCATGCCAAATGCCGTACTATCTTTTTCATCTTGGGCGACTGTCACACCTCCGACTTGAGAGATTGCCTGTAAGCCTTCTGCACCGTCATTGCCAAGTCCAGTTAATAGAATTCCGGCGCTTGTTCTGCCATAGAAGTTCGCAATGGATTTGAACATGACTGTAATGGAGGGACAATGCTTTTCTCCTGGTAAAGGTCTTGAATAAATAAACTTGCCTCGAGAATCTAATTCAAGATGATTCTTCTCTGGAGCAAAATAAACTGTTCCAGGTGAGGGAAACTCACCATCTTCAGCAACTTTGACCTTCAACAAACATTCAGAGGATAACCAATTCACTAATCCTGACAAAATACCTTCACCCACATGCAAGGTACAAATAATAGGCAATGGGAAATCAGGCGGGAGTTGGCAGAGAATTTTCTGCATAGCTTGAAGACCTCGTGTGGATGCCCCTATACTGATTGCCCTAATGTAAAATGTTCTATTTGTCACTTGGGGTTCAGTTTTTAAGGACGCTCTAGACGTTGTAGGTTCTACAGGAAAAGTAGGGCTCAGTTGTTGTTCTTGTGGAAATCTCGTAGTCACTTTCGTCTTAGAAAGGACTTTGATTTTAGCAATCAACGCTGCTTTGATTTGCTCGTAGTCAGTAGGCGAACCTGTGGTTGGTTTGGGGAAAACATCTGCGACTCCTGCTTGCAACAGACGAAAGATTGTGTCGATGTCAGAGTTTTGTACGAAATTGCTAATTACCAAAATTGGTCGGGGGTCTTGAGCCATAACTCGTTTGGTCAACTCCAGACCATCCATGTTTTCCATAAACAGATCTGTACAAATGACATCTGGTTGTGTCTTGGTAATGACTTCCAGACCCTCCACACCATCGCGTGCCGTACCCACCACAGAAACCTCTGGTGAGGAATTGAGTAATCGTTGCAAAATTTCCAGCGCAACAGGGGAATCTTCGACTAAAACCACTTTTTTTTGAAGTGCATTCATGTTAGACTAACCTCCGTAATGTATCTAAAAATACTCCTTGCTCGAACTCACCTTTGGTAATGTAAGCGTTTGCCCCAACTTCTTCTCCTTGACGCTTGTCCTCCTCAGTAGCTAAGGTAGTCACTAAGATAACAGGTAATTCTTTGTATTCTGGTAATTCACGAATTTTAGCAGTCAGTTCCAGCCCATCAAGATTTGGCATTTGCACGTCTGAGACAACGGCATCGAATTTGCTCTCTCTAAGTTTGTCCAAGCCATCTTGACCGTCCACAGCAGCTGTGACTTCATAGCCTGCACTTTCCAAAATCCGCCTCATTTGGGTACGAATGGGAATTGAGTCTTCAACGAGAAGAATCTTCTGTCTGACTTGTGCTTTTTCTCTTAACTCTTTAATCGTGATAGAGACAACTGTCTTCTTCGCTGACTTGAACAAATCTGGAGGATTAAGCACCATGCAAACTTCTCCAGTACCAAGAATTGTGGCACCAGAGATATTACAAATCCTCTTCAGCAATTGACTCTGTGGCTTCAAGACAATATCCTGTAACTCCGACACAGTGTCTACCAGCAATCCTAAACGTTCGGAACCAAGCCGGAGAATAATGCAGGGAATACTTTTTAAAGCTGTATTCAAAGCTTGGGTAGATGTGGGCACTTTAACAGGTAAACCCAAGACATCTGCCAACCAAGCAACAGAGAGAGCCTGTCCTTGGTATGGGAATGTTTGGCTACCTTCAAGCGCAAAAATTTCTTGAGGAGAAACCAACATCATTGTTTCTACAAATTCCACAGGAATGGCATAGGGATTTTGATTAACCTGCACAATTAAGACATGGGTGGTTGCTAGTATGCTACTGAGCGTGATCCGAAACAAACATCCCTTACCCTGTGTAAATTCTACCTGGATGCTTCCCTTGAGGCGATCAACATTAGCACGTACGACATCCAGACCAACTCCTCTGCCAGAAATCTCGGTCACTGCTGTGCGTGTGGAAAATCCAGGAGCAAAGATCAATGCTTGAATTTCTGCCGTTGATAGAGCTGCGAGTTCTTCTTCTGAAAGAAGACCACGGCGCACCGCTGACGCTTTAATCGCTTCGACATCCAAACCACGCCCATCATCTGAGACTTCAATACTCACAGTGTTGCCGGTCTGGTAAGCTCTCAGATGAATTGTTGCTGTGGCAGGTTTGCCAAGTTTTAAACGCTCTTGGGGTGTTTCGATGCCATGATCTATTGCATTGCGAATGATGTGCATGAGCGGATCTTTCATCTCTTCAATAATCCGCTTGTCTACATAAGTTTGTTCACCTTCGATATGCAGATCAACTTCTTTGGCTTGCTGTTTAGCCAAATCTCGTACAGTGCGCTGAAACAGATGAAAAATTGTCGAGAATGGTAGCAGTCGCAAAGAGGTGACTCCTGACTGGAGTTCATTGGCGATGATTTCGAGTCTAGCAGTGTGGTCAAACGCCTTATTTCTGAGTATATTTAAATACTCTCCCAGTTGCTTGAGACGGTTTTCGATTGAGCTAGGAAAATTTTGTACGACTTGCAGTTCACTAGAAAGCCCTCGTCGCTCTAAGTCTTCATATGCCTGACGGATCATAAAGGCTTGCCGAGTCAACTCCTCCCACAGCGCCATCATTTCCTCAATTTCACCAACTTGGTCTGCAATTTGACCTTTGGTAACCACGAGTTCACCCACTTGAGTTAGGAGCTTATCAAGCCTGTGGGACTCAACGCGGATGGTGTCAATTTGATAGTCACTGACTTGAGCAAAAGTTTCTATTGATGATTCTGTATTTTCGCTGACTTCTGCAGTACTATTAAAAACCAGGTCTGACTCTACCAGAGGCAATGTAGAGGAATCAACCTCCGATTCTGCATCATCGAAGATTGTGGATAGTTCTGTAAAAGGCAGTCCAGAGGAATCAACTTCCGATTCCGATTCTGTTGTCACCGTCTGTTGAATTTCTGACCATGTATCACTGGACTCACCTCTCATAAGTTGAGCTAGGACATGGAAGACGCTGACCCCTGCTGGTTGTCCAGTCACGGCTTCATGGGCAATTTTACGAATTGCATCCAGCCCTTGAGAAAGGCAGTCGTACAGTTGGGAAGTGAAAACTCGCTCACCCCGCTTAACAGATGCCAAAATTTCTTCTAGTTGGTGAGTCAGAGTTTCCACATCTTTGACTCCCAACATTCTGGAATCACCTTTGAGCGAGTGCGTTTCTCGCAGTAATCCCTCCAGTTTGGCTTCGTCTTGGGGATTTTTTTCTAAGTAAAGTAACCCCGCTTCTATTTTTTGTATACGTTCTGCACTAGCTGCTTTGTAAAGCGATCGCAGTTCTTCGTCTTCTATCATCATGGCAAAAGAGCTGTTTTTAAGGACTGATACGAAGTTGCTTTCAAACCGAGTTATCTCCCAAAATGTTGGAAATAGATATTAGAAATAACAACAAACTACATTCAATTGTGAGAGTTCTCTGTTTGAATGCAGCTTTATAACTTATTTAGAGCACAGCCTGAAGATTTTGAGCAGCTTCGTTGAGGTCTTCGGTAGCGTCTTTTACCTGGGTGATCGCAACGGTTGTTTCTTTTGCCCCTAAGTTAATAGCATTCATCGCTGCAACAACCCTCTGCACGGCGATCGCCTGCTGTTTCGCTATTATGGAAATTTCTTGGTTGTTAAGAAACACCCTATTAACGGCATCGGCAATATTTACGAACACATCACCCGTTTCTTCAGCTAGCTTGATTCCTTGTGTTGCTTTCTTAGTACCTTCATCAGTCACCATGATGGTGGAGTTAATTGCTGCTTGCACTTCGTTAACCAGGATATGAATTCGGTCAGCTGATTTTCGACTCTGGTCCGCCAGTTTACGAATTTCGCCAGCTACGACGGCAAAGCCTTTGCCATGCTCACCTGCACG
Source organism: Nostocales cyanobacterium HT-58-2 (assembly GCA_002163975.1). Classification (GTDB taxonomy): domain Bacteria; phylum Cyanobacteriota; class Cyanobacteriia; order Cyanobacteriales; family Nostocaceae; genus HT-58-2. Next base: position 4,409,108 of record CP019636.1, read on the forward strand.
AGCTGCTTCTACGCCTGCGTTTAGAGCTAACATATTTGTTTGGTTCGCCAAATCTGCGACTAGGTCAGAAACTGTGGTGATTTGTGCAGTCTGCTCAGAAAGACGAACAATCTGGTTGGCAATTGCTATCACCTGGTTTTTCAGTTCCAAGATACCGTCCATCGTCACACCCACTGTTTTTGTTCCTTCTTCAGTGAGGTTTAGAGCTATCTGTGCTCCTTCGGCAGAAATTTCTGCTTTTTGAGCAGATTGCAGCGAAGAAGCTCCCACTTCTTCAATGGTGACGGTAGTTTCATTTACTGAGGCAGACTGCTCAAGAATTGTGCGTTCCTGCTCGTTGACTGTGATAGTAATGTCTTTTACAGAAGAAGCGACCGCATTTGAAGCATCTTCGATTGTTTTCGCAATACCGGACGAGAGGACATAAGATACGACAATGGAAATAGAAGCAGCGAGCAATGTCCCTAAACCAGCAACAACCTGCATCAGGGTCGTTGCCTGTTGGACTTCGGTAATCAATGCTTGAATAACTCTGTCTTGTTCCCCTTCAAACTCTTTTTGCAACACCTCAGCGCTGCGGATAAACGGTCGATTTGTTTCCGACTGAAATGACTTGAGTGCTTGATCTTTCTTACCTGTCTTTACCAAATTAATAGTCTCGCGACCATATTGCTCAATTTGCTGCCCAAGTTGACGGAGTTTTACTAACCGCTCTTTCTGCTGTGGATTGATAACAAGCTTTTCAGCATTTGCTAGGGATTCTTTGTAGTCAGATACCCCTGTCTGAAAAGATTCTTCGAGATTATTGGTATCACCAAATACCAAGAAGCCACGTGTTGTGCGTTCCATCCTTGATAGACCCAATGTTGCTTTAGATGCTTCTTGAGATGCGGTCTTGGCATCTTCCACTTGCTTGAAAGCGATATCTAATCTTCTGGAATTGCCAAAAGCTAGAGCGCTCAGTACGACTAATAAAAAAACTGGAAATGAATATCCTAATAAAATCCGACCTCTTAACTTTAAATTGCTAAACATAGGGTCATATCCTTTTGTGTGACATCATATACCTATAAATTGATTCTCAATTGAGCCAAGATTTTGAGTTCCACTGAATACTAAAAATTGTGTTTAGCCCTAAATTTGTTCATTCACTACCAGGTCTCCTTCCGTCAGGATTTTAGGAAAATCTAAGACAATCAACATTTTTTCCTGGAAGAAAGCCATTCCCCGAAAGTACTGTGTATTGTTAAGGAGTTTGATTGCGCTTAGCGGTGTCATTTCAGTAGGGTTGATATAAACGACCTCAAACACTTTATCAATGGGGACTCCAGCAACAATATCATCAACTTGAACCACCATGGCTTTAGAACCAACTCCAATTGGGGTGATTGGGAGATTCAAAATGTTCCGAATATCGACTAATGTGACAATTTCTCCCCGCAAATTCATATTGCCAATAATATGCTTTGGGCAGCAGGGAATTGGGGTCAAATTCTCAATATCAGTGAATTCCCGTACGAGTTCTAAGTCCAGACCATAGTACTCATTACCAATACCAATCACTGCTAGAGGCATCTGCCTGTTTATCACCTCTAGGTCTTCTAATGATTGCTTGATTTGAACAGCTCTTTGTCGAAATATTGCCCGTTCTTCAGAAGTTGCATGAGGACAATATAGGTCGTAGAAGCTGAGTGTTTTAAATTCCTCTAGCTGCTGGTATTCCTCATACTTTTGTTGTCCATCACCAGATGTATAAGCAAGCTCTAACTGGCTTTGTGCATCCCAAATTAAGGTGACTAAAGTATCTGGTTGGCGCACTAATTTTTTGGAATCTAGCAAAAAAATTGGTTCCGAATCTACATTGGCAATACCAGTCAGAAATATGGTATTAATGTCACACAAGAATCCATCAGAAGGAACTGGTTCAATGACTTCATTATCTAGCTCTAGCATTTCGTTGACTTGATGCACGAGTACACCAATTTGTAAGCCCTCCCACCCTAAAATGATGATGTAGTCACTAAGATGGCAAACTTTTGGTAGATATCCTTGAAGCCAATCGAGATGTATGACTGGTACAATCTGTGTCCGCAAATTTAGGAAGCCGATCAGATCGTTGCTTTCTCCAGTAATTGGTGTCAGTTCTGGAAGGGGGAAAATTTCCTGAACTAGTGATGCTTCAATTCCATAATGCAAATCATGTAGGCGAAATGTGAGGTATTTCTTATTCTCCATTGCAGTTTTCTACCTTTGAATCAGTTGATTTTTAACAATCAACTACCGATTGAGCAAGACTTCATTTAAATACAACTTGATATAAGATAATCAGTAAAAAATATCAATATTTTTTGCAAATTTTATGTTATTGAAAGCTAAATTTGTAGGAAATATTTTTTATTTTTTGTCTTCTGTCACTAATAGATTTCTCTACAATCTCAAGTAGTTTTTGAGGTTCAAATGGCTTAGTTAAATAATGAGTTGTTCCAGCAATTTGACCTCGGAGTTTATCAGAGAATTTATCTCGTGCTGTAACCATAATTATGGGTAAATCCTTGAATTTTGGAATGCTGCGTACTGTTCGGCAGAATTCTAAGCCATCAATATCTGGCATGGTGACATCCAACAGTAACAGTGCAATAGGATTGGTATTCATCAAACTGAGAGCTTCTACAGCGTTGCTTGAAAACAGAACCTGATATCGTTCCCCTAAAGCTCTCTTGATTAAAAGTTGCACCACTGGACTGTCATCAACACTCAATACAACTGGACGTTGCTCTTCCACACGAGAAACGACAGGAGTGATAGGTACATCTTGCCCAAAAGTTATCCAGCCTGAAACGACCCACTCCCTATAGGTTCGCCCTAACTCCAGAGGATCTTGGTCTAATTGTTCGGCGATTTCAAGGAGCGATCGCTCACCATCCACCCACTTGTGTAAATGCTCTTGCGCTAGCTTGTCTTTGACTGTTCGCCAACCAGGTGAAAGTTGGGGAATCGCTTCTATGCTGGGAATCACAGGCGCAAGTGCTGTCCATTCCTGTTGACGACCAACAACATCTTGGATAAGCTTGTTCCATTCCAAACCGTGACCGTCTTTGCCATAACTCAGGTCTATCTGAACTGTGGGGTCTAAATGTAACTTGCCTGGATGGGGCAATGTTTGCTCTAGCACTTGCACAACTTGAGCATGAATACAGCTTTCAATCTCCTCCCATTTGAAGACTCGTATCCGAACGATTTGATCTAAAATTTCTCGGTAGGATGATGGATCTTGTAACTTTTGCGCTGCATATCCAACAGCAATGTCAGTCCAGTCGTGTTTTAATTTCACCCCAATCCTTCTGGCTAATTCTTGATTACTCAGTATTTTTAATCCGCCATAAACAACTTCACCGTTGTTTAAAACGACAACACGCGACCTTAGCTTTTGCTCTGAATTTACACTTGCATATATGTGAACAAATCCACTAGCATCCATTCTTTGTAACTTCTCTAGCAAGTCGCTGAGTTGGCCAGCTTGATACTGTAATGATTTCAACATGCTTAAATGAAATGATTCACTGAACAGTTAGAGGTGTACTTAGCGTAAAAATCATACTTTGCAAGTACTTATACCCAAAAGATGCCAACAAGCTTTAGAAGTTTGGCGTTTTTGTTTTAGAGAAGAAAATTTCTCCAGTATTCAAAACTTTGCCTTTGTCACCTACTTTAAGCTTGTTAGTAGGTTGATTAGATTCACCCCTATATATCAAGCTAAAACACAGCCACTTGCTATCTTAAGATTTTGTCAAATTTATAAGTCACTTAACTGGCTTGCCCTCACTTGCACGATAAAAGTGTGTTTGAGTGAATGATGCCATCTACACTACAAATCTAGGGCAGTCAGTGTAGGTACCACCGCCCTTCAATAAATTGTAGATATGAATGTCAATAAATTTTTACTTGCCAAATACGTGGTAGATACCCTATAACCTCATTTAGCTCCCTGGTAAAAAGCTAGATACACCCACTCACTGCTCTGCAAAGAGGCTATTGTTACAGTCAGAACTTTTTTACTTTAGTGGCAAAAAGTCATAACTAGGTACAGTAGCGTACTGAGGTTTACTTGCATAACCAAAAGTACCAAACAAGAAACCAAAAATCAAGTAGAATCTATAAATACTAAGAAAACTTGAACAAAAGTTTGCAATCTGTTGTTCCAGCTTTGATAAAAGCTTGGAGATTTAAGGATATGCGGGGTTTTATCATACTTTTTTGTCGCTGCTTTGAGAGTTATTACATCTAAAAGCAATAAAAACTTAAATGTCATATGTGCATATCATTCAGATTCATGATTTTTATTTCTCTATTTCTTATTGATTGTTTACAGAATTAAAGAAAAAATAGGAGACGTGAAAAATCTGCGAGAAGTTCCCAAATCCTTTAAAGGTCAAAGAGCGGTATCACAGTCATGACTTCTTTTAACATAAATTTCTATCTATTTATAGAAAACTTGGTCTTTTTTATCATCTCCACATTTTTTTGTGTTGTTGTAGGTTGGGCGTGGGGAAACTCGAAACCTTTCAGCCTTCCCAAACCAGTACCAGGGTGGTTTAAAATTTGGTTTGGTACAGTGCAAGTCGTGGGGGTGATAGTCCCCCTAGTGGTGATGCTTGTGTGGGGTGTGTGGTTAGGTGACCAACGCATCTTAACTGTATTTATTCCTTATTTTGTCATGCTAGGGTTGCAAATTCTAGCTGAGATTTTAACACTGAGGCAGTTTCACACAGTTGTGTGGGTGATGATTCCCTACTTATACCTACCTTACCGTTTTTGGCAGCTTTATGAGGGGTGGAAGTTTGTCAGTTCCCAAACCGATTTGGCATGGGTCCAAAATCTATTGCTCGTAGAACTCGTCTTGTGGATTGGGAACTACGCCTTGGATGTGTCACAGCTGCCCAGGCTTTTGGGTTGGTACGTGAAAGAAAGTTCTCAGATCAGTCGCAGCAGGAGTCACTGAGAAGTCCGCGCTGTATACGTAAGCATCAGCGTCGGGAGTATGTCACTGTTCAGAAACTACAGAAAAGCTGATAGCGTCAGACAAATAAGAGTATTTTTGTGGATGTGACAGCTTGAAAACGCGCTCTAACTACTGGCAGCTTCTACCATATATCCGACCCCAATGGCAAACCATCGTTAAGGGGTTCATTGGCATCTTGGGATATGTCCTGGCAACTTTGGCACTGCTGGCGCTTGTGCGTCAATTCGCGACTGTCTTTGGCGGGGGTGATTTAAAAGCGATCGCCCTACAGCTTGGCATGATAGCAGCTGTGTTTCTGGCACGAGGCTTTTTTCAGTCCGTGCAAGATATGTACATGGCAAAAGCAGCACTCAGGGTCGCTTTTGGTTTGCGTAAACAGGTTTACTCCCACCTGCAAAAGCTCAATTTGAGCTATTTTGAAACAGCAAAAGCAGGTGATTTATCTTACCGCCTCACGGAAGATGTCGACCGGATTGGGGAAGTCGTACACAAAGTCTTTCACGACTTTATCCCCTGTGTTTTGCAATTGGTGGCAATTCCTGTTTACATGATTTTTTTGAATTGGCAATTGACGTTAGCTACGGTTATCGTTGCACCACTGATGGGTCTTTTGATTGGTTGGTTTGGCGAACGGTTACGCCAGTTCTCTTTAAGAAGTCAAAGTCACATCTCAGATTTGTCAGCAATTCTGACGGAAGTTTTCAGCGGTATCCGCCTCATACAAGCTTTTGCAGCAGAAAACTACGAAATTGCCCGGTTTAGCAAGGAAGCAGAACGCGCTTTAAAAGCGAAATACTCGACTGAAAGGCTCAAAGCCATTCAGATTCCGATTGTGGGATTCTTAGAAGCAGTCAGTGCTTTGATACTATTATTTGTTGGCGCGTGGCAAATTGCCAACGGTAACTTGACGGTCCCAAAGTTTGTCAGCTATCTTGCTGCAGCAGGGTTGTTAATTGACCCTATTGGTCATGTCACCAATAACTATAACGAGTTTAAACAAGGTGAAGCATCTGTTGACCGCATTTTTGAATTGTTGGCAATTGCGCCTACTGTAGTAGAAAAACCTCATGCTCTGTTGCTTCCTCCAGTCAGTGGCAAGGTGGAATATAGTCATGTCTCCTTTGCCTACAAACCTGGTGAACCTGTCTTAAAAGATATTAGTTTATTGGCGCTGCCAGGAGAAGCGATCGCCCTTGTGGGTGCTTCAGGTGCTGGGAAAACGACTTTTGTAAATCTTCTCCCCCGGTTCTATAATCCTGATGCTGGTCAAATTTTTATTGACGGCGTTGATGTTCGGGATGTCACACTTGACAGTCTGCGGCGACAAATTGGAATTGTTCCCCAAGAAACCATTATGTTTTCTGGCACAATTGCCCAAAATATTGCTTTCGGGCAAGATGCCTTTGATATGGAAGCTGTCGAAAAAGCAGCTAAAATTGCTAACGCTCACCAATTTATCACCCAATTACCAGACGGCTATTACACTTGGGTGGGAGAAAGAGGGGTAAATTTATCCGGTGGACAGCGACAAAGAATTGCCATTGCACGTGCTGTTTTGCTTAACCCCAGAATTCTGATTTTAGATGAGGCGACATCTGCCCTAGATTCGGAGTCGGAAGCTTTGGTACAAGAAGCGCTAGAAAGACTCATGCAGGGGCGAACTGTGTTTATTATTGCGCATCGCTTGAGTACAGTGAGGCGGTGCGATCGCATTTTAGTTCTAGAACGCGGTGAGATTGTCGAATCGGGAACTCATGAAGAATTGTTAACACTGGGACATCGCTATGCCAGATTCTACGCCCAGCAATTTAGTTAGAGTTGGGGTGTATGTAGAGAATATTTTTCACTTAAGCTTTTTCGGCTTGACTTGCAATAGAGAACTCATAATCGAGTTTATTGGGCTCAAATCCCCAGTTTAGGAGTTTTTCCAAAAGTTGACTCTGACGCATGGTGTTTTGCTCAATTTCTTTGAGTGCCTGAATGGTTGCACTATAGTCAAGATGACCTTGACGCCATTGTTGAGTCAAGTCATCAGTACGATCAAGGTACGACTTGAACTCGCTCACAACAGAAGCTTGAAACTTTCTTAATTTTTGACAGATCAGGTCTACATTGAGTGACACACTAAAAACATCAGGGTTAATTTCCTGAGGAGCAAGACGCCAGTTTAGGAGTTGGTCCAAGAGTAAATTCTGAAGTTCAATGTGTTGCTCAATGATTTCAAAAGCTTGAACGGTAGCATTGTGGTCGCACCGACTTTGACGCCACAGATGAATCCAAGACAGCAGGCAGTTAAGGGAAAATCTAAACTCGATAGATAGCGAAGATAGAAATTTTGAGTACTGTTTATTGATATAATCTGCATCTATCGTCGTACTGACTTTACTTTTTCTCATAGCATACTTCCTGTTTTAGCTTTTACCAGAATAAGCGGTAACTACCGGAAAAGAACGGAATTCATTCTAATGTACAAGCTTTCTGTGCGAGTGTCTGTATACCCACAAGCAGATTTTTTCGACTATCTTGAGGAGTATCGCTAAATTACCAACTTTGGAAAGAAGACAGAATCACCTTCATAGATTACCGAGGGTATTCATCAAGGAAATAACTTTTTGTTTTTAAGGAAAGAATTCGGATGCTTTTTAGCTCAATACTCCACTCAATTAAAAAAATTCTCAAGTTAAATTCTGACTGCTGCTTTGTTTTCTCAAATTGAAGCTTTTAGGATGATCATGAATAGACTTGTTTTGAAAGCTTGCTCTAATTATGTATTGTGAGCGACAATTCATGCATATCTCTTGCAAAAGTCGATTTTTGGAAAATGAAACCACAGATAAACAAGAAATGCACACATATCAATCATCTGTGTTTATCTGTATGGCGCTGGCTTTGCAATGCACTGCCTTGTGCATCCACAGTTCTCAATACCCTATCAGCAGTATATAGTAGGGGCACGGCATTGTCGTGCCCTTAGTTTATATAACTTAAAAATTTTACGAAAATTCAAGAGGCGTAAATGGCAGCCATTACAGTTCATCAAAAAGTATTTGAAAAATTAAAACAAGCTTACATAGAAAAGTTTGGAAGTTCACCAAAACTTCTTATTACTGAGTTAAATCATATTTATCAAGATAAAGGAACTTCAACAAAAGATATTATTTCTGACAAAACTATACGAAATTTCTTCAACAATCCTGAACCAACAAAGATACAGGAGAAGAATCTTAATTTTTTATGCAGAGTGTTATTAGAATACGAAAGTTATCAAGAAGCTTTAAGACAACAAGCCGCCTTAGAACAAGGAGAGCAAGCAAGTTCTCAATTACATGAAGAGTGGATTGACCGTTACCAGGAATATCTCAGGATAAAGTGCGGCACAATGAAAGTGCTAAGCATGACTCAACCTGTACAACTGGATAGCATTTATGCCAATGTCAATGTTTTAGAAAGTATTAAAGGGAAAAAACAAAAAACAATTGATGAGTTGTTGGCTAATATCTCCACTGATAGTGTAAATAGTATCAGTTTTAGTCGCATAAACTATGCGATAAGCGATAGAAATGTAGCAGCTTTAGATGCTGTCAAGCGTTATCCTAAGCTTCTTATTTGGGGTAAACCAGGAGCAGGAAAAACAACATTTCTCAAGCATATGGCTATGCATAATGCCCAAGAAGTAGGACAACAAATTATTCCAATATTTATTTCCCTGAAAGCATTTGCAGATGATGAGGAGAAACCCGACCTTGTTGATGCTATCAAACGAGAATTGATAACATATGCTTCTGCGTCAGAAACACTAGTTCTGGAATTACTTGAGCAAGGTCGTTGCTTGATTTTATTAGATGGGCTAGATGAAGTGAGAGACGCTCAAAGTAACCGAATTTACCAAAACATTAATAATTTGGTAGAACAATTTTCAAAAAATCGTTTTGTTATGACCTGCCGTTCAGGTGCTTCTGATTATATATTTGAATATTTTACAGAAGTAGAGATGGCAGATTTTAATGAACAGCAAGTCATGATGTTTGTGCAAAAATGGTTTGCATCTGGTCAAGAACCCAACTTAGGAGACGAATTTTTAGGAGAAATAGAAAAAAATAGGTCTATCAAAGAGCTAACAACAAATCCTTTACTACTCACTATGTTGTGTTTAGTGTTTGAGGATTACTATAAATTACCTAAAAATCAATACTCTTTGATTGATGATGCTATAAATGTACTGCTACGGAAGTGGGATGCTAGTAGGCGCATTGATCGGTCTTGGGCTAACAAATTTAACTTACCACATCAACGGAAAGTTAATATGCTTAGTCAGATAGCTTATGCAGCTTTTAAACAAGAACCACAAAAGTATTTTTGGCAAACATATGAACTAGAAGAGTTGATTAGGAATTATATTGAAAATATTCCTGAAATTTCTCCTCAGACGCTGAAGATTGATAGTTTTTCAGTTTTGAAAACAATCGAAGCGAATCATGGATTACTCGTTAAGCAAGCTCAAGACCTATATTCATTCTCACATCTCACTTTCCAGGAATACTTCGTTGCTAATTACATCATAGAAAGTCAAAATACTGAAATTGTAAAAGAAGTGATTCAACAGAAATTAACAAACCATCAATGGCGAGAAGTGTTTCTCATGATTGCAGGACGACTTGCAAATGCTGATGATTTTATTAAACTCATTTTTAACCAAATCAACACGCTAGTCAATAGTAAAAAATTACAAGATATGTTGACTTGGCTAGATGATGTTACAACATTACATGGAGTAAAATCCAGTTCATGGAGAGCGTTTTATTTATTTGTTGACCAAGAGTTTGAACTCTATAGTAATCGACTAACAAAAATTGATTCTAGCTTGGCTTTAAAACTTGCTGTTATGTTGAAAGAATTTAATGATGAAAGAAGAAAAATTGTCAAACGTTCCCAATTATCTAATTTCGCATTAAATTTAGTTGATACTTATGAAAAAGTTTCTGCTAAAGCTTTTGATAGAGAATTTGAACCTCAAAAAATCAATCCTTTATTAAGAAAAGAACTTCCTGTTAGTGCTAATGCACCTCACCTCAAAGGTGGAGTCACTATTGATAAGGAGAATGGTATCATTACTATTACTAAGCAAGAACGTCAAATTACTCTAAATAAAGAACATTTTCCATCTCCAAATTATAACGATAATAATGAAGCTCAAGAAGAAAACAACAATATTGATGAAGAAGATATAGTTGCTCGCGCTAGACAACTAAAATATGATGATTTAGCAGACGAATTAATATACTTGCAAGATTGCTTTCCTTCTAATGAAGCCCCAAAATGGGAATGGCAAGAGTGGACAAAAAAATTAAAAGGATTAATGAGATTATATTTAAATATTGGTTTTGATGATGTGAAATTTTCCCAAGAAGACATCAAAACTTTGAAAGATTATTTGTATGCCAATACTTTATTACTCGAATGTATTCGAGCAGATTGTTACTCTTCCAAAGAGTTACGCAACCAAATTGTTGACTACCTCTTATTACCAACGAAACGCATTCCTAAAGCCCTCACTATAGAAATATAAGAGTCATTTACACTGATTGTATGGTGTACTTATTTATTCACCCACAACACGAGAAACCCAGTGTCTTGCGCCTCTACATCATACATCCTTACGATTCCTTGTATTACCGCTTTTTACCGCTTTTTACCTTTAATGTTATATTTATGAAGTACGTTAGGGCATTTAGTCAAGAATGGCTATATATGAACAAGCAGGTTAAGAAAGTATGTAAGCACGAACCGGGTCAAAAGTGGACAGACGGCTGTTGTAGCTCTCATCAATTAGACAACACAAGTTCTACAAAGTCTAATGAACAGACCATAGAATCTGCTTTGGAGCAGTCATCTTTCCAGGATACTGTTTGCAAATGACAAGGTGCATCACTTTATAGAAGTTGTCACTTGTATGTAACACTGTTGTTGTAAGACTGTTGTGTATTCGATTGAAACGTGCTGTTGATGCGTTCTTGGGGCGTTCTTAGAAAAATTTGCTTTCGTTAGAGAGTTTCTAAATAACTTAACAAATCTGCCATTTCTTGAGAACTGGGTTGAAATTTCGGCATTGGTGGGGTCTCCCCACTAATCACTTGGTGAATCAGACCATACGGGGATTTTCGCTTTGAGACTCCTTGTAAGCTGGGACCTACGCGCCCATCTGCCTGCCAGCCATGACAACCCGCACAGTTGATTTGAAAAATGGCGTGTCCGAGTGTTGGATCACCTTTAAGCGATAGAACGCTTTTGACATATGGATCGGCAGTTCTCGTTATGCGAACAGCAAAAATGCTCAAAAAGATGACTAGCAGAATCGCCAGCGCCGTCAATATGATTCGCCAAATCAGAGTTTCAGTTTTGGTAATCTGGTTATCCAAAAGTTTACTTTTAAAGTCGAAGTGTACAGAAAGTTTTCATTTCATACACATAGCTTAAAAGTTCTTGATGGGTGTCTGCAAGCACAGACAAAGGTTTTTTTGCTAACTAAGCAGGGGGTAGGGGTGAGGAAATATGAGGAAATATGAGGAAATATGAGGGTGATGAGTTTCTCATCTTCATCGATGTACTACGCCTCACGCCTACTTTGCAGGAAGGAATGATGCCAAATTTGGTAGAATTAATGGCGGAAACAAAATTATAGAATTCTTGCAAAAAGGAGATTTAACGTGGTTGAACCCTTGCTTGACGGCATTGTGCTGGGTCTCATCTTTGTGACTTTAGGTGGGTTGTTCTACAAAGCCTACGAACAATTTAAGCGTGGCAATCAACTTGGTCTGTAAAGTGCTAAGTCAGGAGTCAAGAGTCCCCTTGTCTCCTTGTCCTCCACTCCCTTTGTCGCTACTCTACTACTCTGTAAAATGTCAAAGCCGTGTTTCCATAAACTTTCTCGCGGCAAATTTCCCAAGAGGGAATGATTAAGGGTTTCGAGTCTTGGGGACTATGTTCGATCGCAATTTCACCGTTAGGATCTAAAAGCTGAGAATGAGCGAGCGCCTCTATCACTGGCTGATACAATCCACTTGCATAAGGCGGATCGAAGTAAATTCTGTCGAATTGCTGTCCTGAGAGTTTGGGCAACATCTGTACGATATCTCCCCGCAGTACCCGAAATTCCTGCTCAGGGCTCGCTAAAACCTGCCAGTTTTGTTGGATAATTGCACAAGCACGATGAGATTTCTCAATTCCTATGACTAGGCTGGCTCCTCTACACAAAGCTTCTGCGCCCATTGAACCAGTCCCCGCGCATAAGTCCAGCCAACGACAACCTTCTATTGTTCCCTGCCAAATATTAAAAACTGCCTCCCGTACCCGCGCACTCGTGGGTCTGGTTTCTTTCCCTGGTACTGTTTTTAATGGTCGATTGCCGTAAATTCTTAAACTCATTCGTTATTTGGCATTTGTCATTAGTTATAAACTATTATTACAAACTATAAATGACCCATGAGAAAATTTTGCATTGTGTTAGAATGCTCCACTTTTTATGATGTTGGCACACTACTCTTTTCAAGGACTAGTATAGACTGTCCCTTTGCTATTGGTATGACAAAGCACTAAAGACTAATGATGCTCTCAGGAAAAAATGTGTTATTTAGATACACTGCCATATTAAGCAGCAACTTGTGTCCAAACTTGAGAGACAAAATTAGACAGAATTTGTAAACCAATATTAGAGGATTTTTCTGGATGAAACTGGACTGCCATGAGGTTATCATGGGCGATCGCTGCTGTTACAGTTTGATTCCCGTGAGTGATAGTTGCAGCACAGACTTGCGTATCTTGTGGATCAACATAATAAGAATGCACAAAATACACCCAAGGTTGAGATGGGAGATACTCCCACAAAGTGCTTTTTGGCTGAGTCAGTTGGAGTTGATTCCAACCCATATGAGGAATCGCAATTCCTGGTTCTGGACGAAATCGCTTGACTGTTCCTTTGACAATTCCCAGTCCTGGTTCAGTACCTTCTGCACTTGATTCAAAAAGAATTTGCAGTCCTAAACAAATTCCTAAAAAGGGTTTGCCAGATGCAATTGCTTCTTTGATTGGTTTTTCCAAACCACGCGATCGCAAATGTTGTACTGCTGGATCGAATGCACCAACTCCTGGTAAAACTACAGCATCTGCCTTTTCTAATTCCTTAGGAGAGTCAGTAATCTTAGGAGTTGCCCCGGATTTTTCCAAAGCTTTGCAGACTGAGTGCAAATTTCCCATGTCGTAGTCTACGACTGCAATCACCGCCATTTACCTGCTCCCTGTTAATTTATGATGGAGGGTATTTCTATTTTAAATAATATTTCATATGAAGAAAAGCATTCTATTAACTTCTTTTGACACTTGGCTAAGCGATCAAAAATCAAATTCTTCTGATGATTTGTTGGCTGAAGTTTCCCGACTTCACTCGTTACCTTATGATTTAACCTTCCTGCGACGACTACCTGTAGATGTGCAGCTTGCCAGTTCTCAGGTCATAAAAAAAATCCATGAAGTCCAACCGGACAGCATCATCTGCTGTGGTATGGCACAAAAGAGGACGCTATTAAGTGTGGAAGTAGGTGCTAGTTATGGGGAAAGTATATTGCAGACAACGGTTGATTTAGAGCAACTCGTGGCGGCAGCAAGGGCAGTTGAGATCAGTCATGACTGCGGGAAATTTGTCTGTGAAGGACTTTATTATTCTGTCTTAGATGAACTGCGCCAATACCAACTCACAACCCCTTGCATCTTTGTCCACGTTCCTATTTTGACTGCAGAAAATTTGTCCTCAATTCTTGAGGATTTTTTATTGATTATTCACAGGCTGGCACTTTGGTAAAGTTGTTTGCGTCTGTTGGGAGAAAAAAATATCTAGGTATATGTTTCCATTCTTACTAATTTTTCCGATTGCTCAAATAACTCCTGCCCCACCACAGCCACAAGAAATTGTGCAACAGCAACAAGTGCGTCCTTTACCTGGCGAACTAAATAGCATCCCTGTATTTAACAGCAATAGTCCAGAAAAGGTCCTCAAAGAAGGAATTTTACTTTCCACCTTTCCACCTGAAGGGAAAAAAGTTCCAACCGCACACCTCAATTTCTCTTTTAAAGGACGATTTGATGTTTTTGCCCACCACGTTGCAGAAGCACCCACACCCGAAGACTTACGGACGCTGTACCTCGGGATAATCTTGCACAACCCAGGAAAACAAGCCGTGACAGTGAATATCTTGCAAGCGGCAAGTTATTTAAGTCAACCAGATGCGCCTTTTATGGAGTTGCCATATCAGAGTGAGAATATTCTGGGTACAGTTTTCGCTGGACCAGGCGATCGCGTGATGAATAATGTCCTACGGGGACAAAGACAAGACACATTTCCTCCCCAAATTATCATTCCACCGGGCGAAAGCCGGATGTTATTGAATGCACCCATTCCCGTGAATGGACTGACACCACCTTTAAATGGTCGGTCTACACTGATGCGGTTATGGAGTAATGACACAGTTTATGTAGCCAGTCTAGCAATGTTTGCACGGACCAATTCTGATGGTAGCGATCGCTCTCCCACTTTAGAAGAATGGCAAAATTTACTAAATAACGGTGAATTATCCGGACCACGAGATAAAGTACCCACCCCTGTTGAGGAAACAAATAAACCAATCATATATGGTCGTGTTGCCGGAGTCGCACAGGGTTCTGAATGGAAAGCCTTATTAATAGATAATTCAAAAACTCAGCATCTAACTATACCCAGTCCCGGACAAGCTTTTTCCTACGCTTTGAGTGCTCTAGATCGCGGTACTTTAGGAACTCGTCAAATACAAAGTGCACCAATGCTGGTACGCTATCCTGACACCGCATATCGTGCTCATGGAAACTATGGTGTACAATACAGCCTCACACTGCCACTGTATAACAATACCCAAAATCTGCAAACAGTTATGGTGTCAATGCAGACACCAATAAAAGAAGACCAGTTAACCAAAGCAGGATTACGCTTTTTAAATCCACCAGCGCAGCAAGTATTATTCCGGGGTTCAGTCAGGGTACGTTACAAAGATGACCAAGGTTTGCCCCAGACTCAATATTTGCATTTGGTGCAAAGACGAGGACAACAAGGTGAACCATTGGTAGTTCTGAATATGAGGGGCGGTGAAGGAAGATTGGTAGAAGTAGACTTTCTTTATCCACCAGACGCCACCCCTCCTCAAGTGCTGACAGTTCAAACTTTGGATAATGCCAGTTCAACTGGCTCTATGAAATAGTTATCAAATTAGTAAATATTATTATGAAATGAGTAAATATGTAGTAGAAGAAAAAATCCCGCACTTAGAAAGCGCAGGAGTATCAATCTGACCTTTCATTTCCTAAAACTTTCACCCTAACGACAACATCATCATTAACCCTGACATAGACCTTGACCACCAATCCAAATGTGGAATTGAGTTTGACTAAAACGTTAACCTTGACCACAATTTGTAAAGAACCCCGGTATTTAACCGGGGACAAGGGGTTTTGTCGTGTACTTTGAGTCTTTTGTGCAAGACCGTATTAATTTATAAAGATAGGCTTGTTTCGATGAGAGTAGTTGCCAAATTGCCAAGCCAAGTCAACTTGGTGATAACATTGACGCTCCCACGGCTACCACATTTCGCTTCGCTCCAATGTGGTGTAAAGCCGTGGGATTCTTGGCTCATCGACGTACCTTAAAGCTACCTATCTCTTGCGAGCAGTCCTCAAACCAAAAACCCGTTCTATTGAACCAAGTTTTGAGCTTGATTTAGATAGCCCCAGAGGGCTTCATCATCCCCAAGCGTTAGGTACTTGTAGACAGTGCCTTAGAAACTGGTTCTGTCATTTCCCTGGTTTTCGTGCGCCCCACGATACCTTGATTTTGTTAAATTGATTTGCTTTTCTGGATTTGGTTTCTGCGAGAAACTCTGGCTATGTTTTCACTCGACTTCGCCACCGAGCAGCAAGTGTTGTTATTCGACCACGGAGTGGGGTACTGTTTACCAAAAAGGCTCAACCCTATTTGCCGGACACCCTGTCTTGGACTTTCACCTGTCGCTATAATTAGTATAACACCAAGGACTAAATAATTGCGAAAATGGGCAAGAAAAGATTAAAGAACGTACCTATTTTGTATGAAGGAATCAAGAAGAAGCGATCTATTGGATTAACGGACACAGCCTATCAAACCCTTCAAGAAGCGGCAGCGGCAGAGAAACTCAGTTTGTCCGAATTCGTTGAAAGATGGGCACGGCAGCTAAAGCTGCAACGCATTCATGAGCCAGCGCTGCAGGAGGGTTTCCCTCCGTAGGCGACTGGCGTCCCCACGGCTAGAAGCCGTGGGCTTTCTGCTTTCAATGTTGTAAAATAAAACCCCAAGTTTGTCTGACCTGGGGTTAATGGTGTTTCAACCACGATGTGCATGACGGCTTACCGCCTTAATCTATCCTTTTGGACTGAATCAAATTAGCCAAAATGCCAAGACTTCAGATTTTGCACGTGATAATAGACGTTAACTCTATTCTCCCCTGCTCGGGTGCCCCTGCTCCTCTGCTTCCATTGATGGCATCTTGACAAACTTGGGCAGATCCGGGTTCATGTAATCCCACGGCTGGGCACTGGCTGTGTACAAGTCCATCGCAGGTTGGAACAAGCTTGGATCATCGAGACTCCCTGCCATAATACCCATCAGTTCCGGGATTGGAGGCTTGCTAAATAAGCGGGAACCGCAGTTCGGGCAAAAGCCTCTACCAACAATGCTTCCGCTATCACCAATCACGTCATAGTATTTCACATCTCCGGTGATGGTAAGTGCACTCCGCGGCACAAGAAGCGCAGAAGCATAGGCAGTTCCTGTCGCGCGTTGACAATCGCGACAGTGACAATTCCCCATTACAATGGGTTCTGCTGAACATTCGTAGCGGACAGATCCGCACAGACAACCACCAGTAAATTTTGTTGCCATAAGAATATTTCTCCTTCTGTGGGTTGTGTGACTTCTAGAACGCGGGTACAGATGGCACAACATTTAACTCCTAGAATGGAGAGAAGTCTACTATCTTTCAACAAATAACTCTTAATTTTGTTCTACAAGTTTTTACTTTTTTACGGTATAAATTCAAAAAATAAAATTTGAAAAAAAGTAAGAATTTGTGAATCAACAGCCAAACTATCAAACCACAGCACAATCCACAGATGGCTGGCATGGCAAACTTAACTTAGTGTATGCTCATCGCCAAAGTACAACAACACTCATTCACAACCAAAATCAAGCACCCTTAAAGGTACAACGCCCATTTTATCCAGAGGGGCAAGAGGTTTGCCATAGCGTGATTTTACATACAGCAGGGGGAGTTGTCGGGGGCGATCGCCTTTCTTGCAACTTCCACCTCCAACCCAATGCTCAAGCACTGATCACCACAGCAGCAGCAAGTAAGATATATCGTAGTAATGGCACTCAAGCAAGACAAAGCATCGAGATACAAGTTGATGCTTTGTCTTGCTTGGAGTGGTTACCCCAAGAAACAATTGTCTTTGATGGTGCAATTTATCGACAAGACTTGCGGGTAGAATTAGACACAGGAGCAAGCTGGATAGGGTGGGAGATAACCCGATTTGGACGCAGTGCACGAGGTGAAAAATTTACAACAGGAGAATGGCGATCGCACACTGAAGTTTGGCAGCAGGGTGTTCCTTTATGGATTGATAGGCAATGGCTACCTGCAAGCGTTGAGGTTTTCCATAGTCCTCACGGCTTGGCAGGACAACCTTTGGTAGGTAATCTCGTTTACATTGGGCAAGAAGTTACATCAGATTTGGTAGAAAAGGCGCGTTCTCTGTGGGATGGCAAAGGAGAAACAGGTGTGACTCGTCTTCCATGTGGATTATTATGTCGCTATCGTGGTTCTTTGACATCTGAGGTGAGAAACTGGTTTATTGGTGTTTGGCAGCTATTGCGTCAATCATTTTTGACACGTTCTAGTTGTGTACCACGAGTTTGGCAGATTTGAAAGAACCGCAAAGGCGCAAAGGAAGGGGTGGAAGGTGCAACTAACGCCGCAGGAGAAAGATAAACTATTGATTTTTACCGCTGCGCTATTAGCAGAAAGGCGGAAAGAAAGAGGTTTGAAGTTGAATTATCCGGAAGCGGTGGCGTATATTTCTGCTGCTATTTTGGAAGGTGCGAGAGATGGACGAACAGTTGCAGAATTGATGAGTTATGGGACAACTCTGTTAACGCGGGATGATGTGATGGAAGGTGTACCAGAAATGGTGCATGAGGTGCAGGTGGAAGCGACTTTTCCTGATGGGACAAAGTTGATAACAGTTCACAACCCAATTCGCTAATTCTTGCGGAGGTATAGAATGATTCCAGGGGAAATTATTACACCAGAAGGGGAAATAGAACTCAATGCAGGTCGTCCTACTGTAAGATTGCAAGTGTCCAACACAGGCGATCGCCCTATTCAAGTTGGTTCCCATTTCCACTTTTTTGAAGTCAACGCCGCGTTAAATTTTGACAGAGAACAAGCAAGGGGAATGCGTCTTGATATCCCTGCTGGGACAGCAGTCCGTTTTGAACCAGGCGATGAAAAAGAAGTGACATTGGTCCCGTTAGTTGGTAGCCGTCAAGTCTACGGCTTCAACGCCAGAATTAACGGACAGCTAGATTCATGATAAGTGTGCAATAGCTACTAAAAAAGTCGAAGTTATTCTCAATAATAATCGGTTCCTACTACCTTATGAAAAAGGCAAAGGCGTAAGCACACACTTTAGATGTCAGGATTCAATAGTGATGGAATGGTACAACGAACCGCCTGTTTGGAATGTCCAAGGTGACATAATTCACATCACCTCTGGAGCAAAAACGGACTTTTGGCGTGAGACTCACTATGGTTTTGTAAGAGATAATGGTCACTTTTTTTATGAACAAATTCAGGGTGACTTTGTTGTTGAAGTGAGAGTGAGTGGTCAGTATCAAGAATTGTACGACCAAGCAGGACTCATGCTGCGTTCCAATGAGTTGAATTGGTTGAAATGTGGTATTGAATTTGTCAATGGTGTGCAACAAGTAAGCGCTGTCGTCACACGCGACTACTCGGATTGGTCTATTATACCAATGCCAGAAAATCCCTCTGCTATTTGGATGCGTGTCACTCGACGTGGTACTGCTGTAGAAGTGCAATATTCCTTGGATGGGAATGACTACACGATGCTGAGGTTGGCGTATCTGACTCCTGTGGAAACAGTGAATGTTGGTGTTATGTGTGCCTCTCCTGAAGGGAATGGCTTCCCAATAAAGTTTGAAAAATTCGCAATTCGCAGTTTGTGAGGAGTTATTATGAGTTACAGAATGGATCGCCGTGCTTATGCGGAAACCTTTGGTCCAACAGTAGGCGATCGCATCCGACTAGCCGACACAGAATTATTTATCGAAGTAGAACAAGACCTTACAACCTACGGCGATGAAGTAAAATTCGGTGGTGGTAAAGTCATCCGCGATGGAATGGGACAGTCCCCCATTTCTAACGCCGATGGTGCGGTTGATTTAGTCATTACCAATGCCTTAATTTTGGATTGGTGGGGTATCGTCAAAGCAGATATCGGTATTAAAAACGGCAAGGTATTTAAAATTGGTAAAGCAGGAAATCCTTATATTCAATACAACGTAGATATTATTATTGGCCCTGGTACTGAAGCGCTGGCTGGGGAAGGAATGATTCTTACAGCTGGTGGGATTGACTCCCACATTCACTTTATTTGTCCTCAACAAATTGAAGTGGCGATCGCCTCTGGTATCACCACGATGATTGGCGGTGGTACTGGTCCAGCTACGGGTACAAATGCTACAACTTGTACCCCTGGACCTTGGAATATTTACCGAATGTTGCAAGCTGCAGATGCCTTTCCCGTGAACTTAGGATTTTTAGGAAAAGGTAATGCCAGCCAACCACAAGGACTCGTAGAACAAGTGCAAGCAGGTGCAATGGGATTAAAATTGCACGAAGACTGGGGAACGACCCCAGCAGCAATTGATACCTGCCTCAGCGTTGCTGATGAATATGATGTGCAGGTGGCAATTCACACTGATACTTTAAACGAAGCGGGGTTTGTGGAAGATACGATCGCCGCTTTTAAAAATCGTGTTATTCATACATACCATACTGAAGGCGCTGGCGGTGGTCATGCACCAGACATAATCAAAGTTTGTGGAGAAGCAAATGTGCTACCATCTTCCACCAACCCCACACGTCCTTACACCGTCAACACCCTAGATGAACACTTGGATATGTTGATGGTGTGTCATCACCTCGATCCAGCAATTGCCGAGGATGTTGCATTTGCAGAATCGCGCATCCGTCGGGAAACCATCGCCGCAGAAGACATTCTGCATGATTTAGGTGCATTCAGTATGATTTCTTCTGACTCCCAAGCAATGGGACGAGTCGGAGAGGTGATAATTCGTACATGGCAGACTGCCCACAAAATGAAGGTGCAGCGGGGTAACAAAGGCTTGGCAACAGATATAACAGATAATGATAATTTCCGAGCTAAAAGATACGTAGCAAAGTATACTATAAATCCAGCAATTACCCATGGGATTGCTCAATATGTGGGTTCAGTAGAAGAGGGGAAACTGGCGGATTTGTGTTTGTGGCGTCCAGCGTTTTTTGGTGTCAAGCCAGAGATCGTGATTAAAGGCGGAATGATTGCATGGTCACAAATGGGTGATGCTAATGCAAGTATACCGACACCGCAACCAGTACATATGCGACCAATGTTTGGCAGTTTCGCGGGTGCGCGCCACGCTACATCATTAACTTTTGTCTCGCAAGCAGCATTAGAAAGAGAGATTTCTAGTCAATTGGGTTTGCAAAAGCAAGCGGTTGCAGTTTCCGGGACACGCCAGTTGAGTAAGCGGGATATGAAGCTGAATGATGTGTTACCTCATATTGAAGTGGATGCAGAAACCTATGAAGTGAGGGCGGATGGAGAGTTACTGACTTGTGAACCAGCAACGGTTTTACCTATGGCGCAGAGGTACTTTTTGTTTTGATATCTTAATGTTTTGGTTTTCTTAATATTTTGGTATTGTAGGGGCAATCCTGGGGTGAGTGTCTCTACTCCTGAAAGTCTGGCTTAGGTGCAACATGATAACTATTAATTTGGCTAAACTATCTCTAGACAATTGAGACACTCTGGTTATGTTCACAAAATACACGCAAGCTGCAATGCATCGAGCCAAGTATAAGATTTTGTCAGAAGATGGCACTTTCTATGGAGAAATTCCGGAATTCGAGGGTGTCTGGGCTAATGCAGATACCTTGGAAGCTTGTAGAGAAGAATTAGCAGAGGTTTTGGAAGAGTGGATTTTATTACGAGTTTCTCGTAACCTACCATTACCTGTAGTTGATGGGATTGAACTATCAATCAAAGAAGTAGCATAATGCCTTTCTTTGGACCTATCAAGCGCCCAGATTTAATCCGGTATTTGAAACAATTAGGGTTTGAAGGACCCTACTCTGGTAGTAAGCATCAGTATATGGTCAAGGATGATATTACAGTACGAATACCAAACCCACACAAAAGTGATATTGGAAAAGGTCTTTTAGCTGAGATATTGCGACAAGCTGGAATTGAGAAGGATGAGTGGGAACAGCTGTGATGTTTAAAGGGCGATCGCACTTCACACAGTACCAGAGGCGATAAGAGGAGCGATTAGCCTTGTCCTGGCGGACACGCTCCGCGTTGGCGCAGCCTATCCACAGGACTTACGGCTATCGCCTTTTGTTCAAAGTTATGATGTAACAGTTAAAGGTTGTATTTAAAACAAACACAATTATGTTACCTTTTCATAAAAAAATTGTAACTGATGAAGAAATGCGTCCAGTTGCAGTGTTGATTGATTATCAAGACTGGCAGAAAATTGAGAAAATATTAGAAGATTATCAAGCACAACAAAAAGAAGAGTTGAATTTAGACAAGTATGCAGGTGTCATTAAACTTACTCAAGACCCTTTAGAGTATCAGCAGCAAATTCGGTATGACAAGGTGGGCGCTTTGCGCGATCGCTTGCTTTGGGATCAGCATACGACAGAACCTATAAATTAGTAAAACCTGGGTTTGGAATGATATGACTGCGAAGCCATTCAGTAAATTCGTCTCGCCCTAATTCACCAGATGCTACTTGCAAAATTACCTGCTCTTGCTCATCCACTGCTGCATCAATTTCATAGCCATTTAACACCAGGAAAACTTCCATCGCAGCGTGACCAATGCGTTTGTTGCCATCTGTGAAAGGATGGTTTTTAATCAAGGAAAAACCAAGAGTCGAAGCTTTCTCTACTATTGTAGGGTAAAGTTCCTCCCCGCCAAATGTCATCTGTGGTTGAGCTATAGCTGATTCCAGTCCACCAAAGTGAGAAATACTTACTGAACCACCCGACTGCTCGATGATGCGATGATAGAGCTGTAAAACCTCGTCTAAGGTGAGATAGCGCATTAAGCTAGCCGTTTGTACAGCTCAGCATTTTTCTTGAGTACATAGTCCATCGCATCTTGAAAAGATACTTCTGGCTGTTTTAGCAATTGTTCTACACCCATTAGCACTAATTCTTCTATTGATACGCCAAGACGAGTAGCCGTTTCTTGCAGCTTGACTAAACGATCATCAGGAATATGGATAGTGATGGTGTTCATTGCTAGCTAATGGTTTGAGGATACGACCACTGTAGCATTGGAACTTATTTCATGATGTTGAGGCTATTTTAAAAGGCGATCGCCCTATTTCTCCTAGAAGCGATCGCCTATTTTGAGTGAAAGTGTGTCAGCATGGCTCCTTTGATAAGACTTTTGATTTGGCTAAACTGTTTCTAGATGCCGCAGTCAAACCATGAATATTTACAAACTTTTGCAAGCAAAACGAGAAGCAATCCTCCGAAGTGCTGCTAAATATGGAGCATACAACGTACGTATTTTTGGTTCTGTGGCACGCCAAGAGGCTGATGCAGACAGTGATGTTGATTTTCTGGTAGAAATGGAACCCGGACGCAGCCTTTTTGACTTAGGTGGACTACTGATGGAGTTGCAAGAGCTACTGAATCGTGATGTAGATGTAGTCCCTGAAAAGGGATTACGACAGCGTATTAGGGAGCGGGTTTTGAGAGAGGCTGTTCCCTTATGAGAGACGATCGCGAAAAGTTGCGTGATACTTTAGAAGCAATTGAACGTATAGACAAGTACGCAATTCAAGGAAGGCAAAGCTTTGAACAAAATGAACTGATTTAAACTTGGTTTACTCAACATCTGCAAATTATCGGTGAAGCCTCTCGCACCTTATCTGATGGTAATGGTGTTCATTGCTAGCTAAGGGTTTTAAGATTCTCAGTTTTCGGTGACTCGCGCTCGCACTATTTTCTCCACAGACGACCCCTTATCGTCAGTTAGGATTAGTTTACAAAGCTTCTGGGTGAGAAACGGTTGTCCATCAGTTCATTTCAACACTTCTTTCAGCACAGCTTCAGGGTTGCTATCTTTCCTCTCCAATCCCTGAGCCCATGGCTAAGTCTCATGCAATTGAAAACCATTGAGTTCAATGCGCTGTTTCTCTCATAGGATGGGCTTGTTGCCCATTCCATACTACCCAATAGATAAAGGCGTATTATAAGAATGGAGATATATTAAGAGTTCTTCTTATCTACGGGATTTTATCTACAATTGGATACCAGTTCCAATGTCATAACAATGGTCACTCCTATCTGCTGTATACACTTCTAAAATTCTACAAACACGATTTAATTAGCTTGTGAGGATGTATGGGGAGAGGGAGCCGTGTTGCATTTCCAAGAGAATTAGAGATCTATTTACGAGAAATGTTGGAGTAAAAAATATTTCTTCGGTAAGAGGTTAATATTGGTCAAAAACTGAAAAAAATGATACAAATATAGTTTTGTTTACACTTATCTAGCTTTACTGCATCTATTCTGTGCTATATGTCTCACTCTTCTCCGTCTGACAAGATTCTAGTTGTAGATGATTCTCCTGATAATTTATTTCTGATTAAAACTATTCTGGAGGAAGAAGGTTATACGGTTTGCACTGTAGATAATGGTGCTTCAGCATTGGCACAACTAGAAACATCTGCTTATGACTTAGTACTGCTGGATTTGATGATGCCAGGAATGGATGGTTATGAAGTCACTAAGCACGTTCGGCAAAATATGACATTGCCATTTATTCCAATTCTTCTCATCACCGCACATGACTCACCTAACGTTGCTCAAGGATTAGACTTAGGTGCAGACGACTTTATCCGCAAGCCTGTTACGGTAGATGAATTGCTGGCGCGAGTGCGATCGCTCCTCCGTTTGAAGCATAGTATAGATGAACGAGACGAAATTGACCGTCAACGGCAAGACTTTGTCTCTCGTCTCACCCATGATTTACGCACACCTCTAGTCGCAGCAGATCGGATGCTGTTGCTGTTTCAAGAGGGCGCTTTGGGAATGTTATCATCACAAATGCAGGAAGTTATAGATATCATGGCTCGCAGTAACAGCAACCTGCTTGCTATGGTAAATACCTTGCTAGAAGTGTATCGCTTTGAAGCAGGTCGCAAAACCCTGGCGTTTCAACCTGTTAATCTCACCCAGTTACTAGAAGAAGTTGCAGGGGAATTGGGTCCTTTAGCTGCAGACAAGCATCTTGCAGTCAATCTAGATTTTGGTGAGGAGGCTGGTACAACGACAACAATGATGGGCGATCGCCTAGAACTACACCGACTATTCACCAATCTTATTGGTAACGCTGTCAAATTTACTGATACTGGTTCGGTAAGCATCCATATGACTCCAGCAGCAGCTTCGGATGATTACATTACAGTTGAAGTTGCAGATACAGGTCCAGGTATCCCCGCTGAAGAACAAGCAACTTTATTTGAACGATTTCGTCAAGGAAGTCACAAGCGGTCTGGTAGTGGCTTAGGACTGTACCTTTCTCGTCGAATTGTCGAAGCACATCAAGGTACTATTGTCATGAATTCAGAAGTAGGCAAAGGAAGTGTATTCACAGTACGTTTGCCTATCAAACAATAATGATTATTAGTTATTTCTAATTCGTTATAAATTAGGATATAGGCAAACAACCCACTCTCACCAAAATAGTTCTGAGTACTAGACTGATTGCAAAAGCATGATGAATGAATATTTAGAACCACACATTAACAAAAGATGCACACAGATATTTTATCTGTGTTAATCGGTGTGCATCTGTGGTTTTATTTTCAAAACGATTAACTTTTGTAATATTATTTACTAACTACTGAGTACTAAGCGAAAAAAAATAAACTAGAGGAAATTGACTTAGTATTTATAGTTGAGAATAGTTGAGAACTTAGAACTTAACTGTTGAAGGTGCTAAAAAGGGGTTCATTTTAGCTAACTAGGACATAAACGATGATTGCTCAAGAATTATCAATTGTCGATATCATCCGCAAACAACGTGACTTTTTTAAAACTGGTAAGACAAAAGACGTTAATTTTCGACTTGAACAACTAAAGATTCTCAAACAAGCAGTCAGTGAGAATAAAGAAGCAATTATTCAAGCCCTGAAAGCTGATTTGAATAAACCAGAATTTGAGAGCTATGCAACAGAAATTGGTACACTCCAAGAAATTGACTATGCTATCAAACATATCAAAACTTGGACTAAACCTCAGAAAGCGCCAGTTTCTCTACAACTATTTCCCGCTTCAGCAAAAATTTATCCTGAACCGCTAGGAGTCGTTTTAATTATTGGTCCTTGGAACTATCCATTTCAATTAAGTATTTCACCATTGGTAGGTGCTATTAGTGCAGGTAACTGTGCAATTGTCAAACCTTCAGAATTAGCACCGCATACCTCTCATCTTCTTAGCAAGCTATTAGGAAAATATTTCGATCCGGCGTATATTGCTGTGGTAGAAGGAGGTGTGCAAACAAGTCAACAACTCCTAGCAGAAAAGTTTGACCATATCTTTTTCACTGGTGGCACGGCTGTGGGCAAAATAGTTATGGAAGCCGCTGCAAAAAATCTTACGCCTGTCACCTTGGAATTAGGCGGGAAAAGTCCTTGCATTGTAGATTCAGATATTAATATTGAACCTACCGCCAGACGCATTACTTGGGGTAAATTTCTCAATGCTGGGCAAACTTGTATTGCACCTGACTATCTTTTGGTAGATAAAAAAATCAAAGAAGATTTTTTAAATGAAATTCAAAAATGTCTGCAAGAATTTTATGGAGATAATCCCGCCAGTGGTTCTGATTACGCTAGGATTATCAATCAAAAACAATTCAATAGGTTAGTTAACTTCCTAAAAGATGGCGAAATCCGCATTGGGGGAGAGACTAACCCTTCAGAACTTTATATTGCCCCTACGGTGCTTGAAAATGTCTCCTCAACAGCCCCTGTCATGCAGGAAGAAATTTTTGGTCCGATTCTTCCTGTGATTGAATATACTGATATCACAGAAGCAATTGACTTAATCAACTCTAAACCAAAACCTTTAGCTTTGTACTTATTTTCCAATAACAAAAACCTGCAACAACGAATCTTGCAGGAAACCTCATCTGGTGGAGTTGCTATCAATGACACCGTGATGCAGGTTGCTGTTTCATCTTTACCATTCGGCGGTGTGGGTGATAGCGGAATTGGCAAGTATCACGGTAAATCCAGCTTCGACACCTTTTCCCATTACAAAAGTGTCTTGCACAATCCTTTCTGGCTAGATTTAAAATGGCGATACGCTCCCTATAAAGACAAGTTGTCTACACTGAAGCGACTTATTGGTTAATTGTACTTTTCATTCATAGGCAGACGCGCTATGGCGCGTCTGTACAACTAAAACCCAAGGCTACTACTATATCGTTCCTCCGCCCAGGGTTCACCACGGCGATGATAGCCATTGCGTTCCCAAAAACCTAAATCTTCGCGTTCTAGAAACTCCAAGCCATTAATCCACTTGGCACTTTTCCAAGCGTAGAGGTGGGGAACAACAAGCCGCAACGGACCACCATGTTCTGCTGGTAAAGGCTCTCCAAAGACTTGAAAGGCAAAGAAGTTTTCTTCTCGCACAAAGTCATCCATTGAGATATTGGTGGTGTATCCACCGTAGCAGTGTTCCATAACGTGGGCTGCTTTAGGGTCTACCTCAATGAGTTTCATAAAGTCTGTGACCTTGATACCAGTCCACTTGACATCAAGTTTCGACCAGCGCGTGACACAGTGGAAATCTGCTGTGAATTCATGCTGGGGAAGCGCCATAAAATCTGACCAGGTAAAGGTTGTAGGTTTAGCCAAACCCCATACCCGAAACTCCCATTCGTCTATGTTAACTTGAGGAGTTGCACCGTAGGTTAAGACAGGAAATCCCTTAGTCAAATACTGACCAGGAGGAACGCGTTCGCCTTCTTGCTTTGTAGGCTTTTGAAAAAATTTTCCTACCATAGTCGCAGAAAAATAATAGCTTTTCTGAAGACACTCTAATTTTTATACACTTGTTTCGTAATCAGTCATAGGTAATGGGTAATGGTTAGCGGTTAGGAGTTAGTCGAAAACTACTAACAACGAGCAAACCACCAGTTACCAATTACCGATATAGTCGTTTTATGATTCCTCTTCTTCCTCTTCTTCAGCAGATGGATAGACAAATGTAGAACGTCCAGTCAAAATAGACTTGCCTAGAGAAAGAGCTTTCTGAGCTTGAAGTGTAGCTTTGCGCCTCCATGTAGCTCGGCGTTTGTCTCGTTTAGACTTGGATGTTTTCTTCTTTGGGACTGCCATAGTAACAGATACTGCTAATTTTAGACAACCTTTTTATTCTAAAGCATAGAAACAATTGCAGTTAGCAATTGGGTAGAAATTGCTATTTCGCTGGTTGCATCGATGGTACAGGAGGAGCTAAGTTTGGCGGAACATTCATAGGTCCAATCCTTCCCCTTGGATCAACCCTAGTAGGTTGAAACATAGCTGGAGGAGTACTTGTGGTCGTTGGTTGACCAGAAGGTGCTATGAAATTTTGTCCAAAAAAGAGCAACGATCGCGCTGTTTTGAAGTAAGTTGCCCAACGTTGGGGATCGGGGTGACTACGCCATTGAGGACGGCTGACATCTAATGCCAAAACTGGTGCAATTGCTCCATCATTTTGCACGGAAACGACTATAGAAACATCTGTCACTAAAATATCTTGGTCAAAGCTACGTTGAGCCGCTGCTCTAGCAGCAGCCTCTGCCCTACGGAGTAAGGTTTCATAGTTTTCTCCTGTTAATCTGTCGATAGAAAGGTCAACTCTAGCGGTATAAGCTTGCACCATCTGGCAGGTCATGACTTCGGTCACTAACCACAAAGGCACCCCAGAACTGAGCAAAATGACAGCAGAAGCTCTCCGGATTTTCTTGCCAATGAATGGCATAAATGGAATGAGCGTTTTTAATTGAGTCCTGATTGTCAAGGGAAGGGTGCATAATGACTGATAGATACAACTCCTCCTCATCATTTTTGAAATCCTCACTGATAACCTGGAATTGGCATTGAAAAGATGAAGTCTAAGGGATGAAAGATGAAAAATTTATACTTCATAATTCCTTCTTTTGCCGTCAGTATATACTTCATGCTTTTGCCTTGAGTTCATACCTCAAATTTCATCCTTGAGATGGCTTTTCACCTTGAGATTCAATAAGAATCACCTAGACTATTAGACATAGGTTAGCCTTGTTTTTTTCGCAAAGCCAACCACTTTTTTATACAAGTAAACAACGAGTAACAAAAATCGCGATGGCAAATAACTGGGCGATCGCAATTGGCATCAATCAATATCAGTTCTTTCAACCTTTAGGTTGCGCCCAAGCAGATGCCGAGGCGGTCAAAGATTTTTTGGTGACAGAAGGTGGTTTTTTACTGCAACGGTGTCTGCTGATGACAGAGACATCCCCACCTTACGGAGATAGATCGACTTATCCCACTAAAGAGAATATTTTACTTTTGCTTGAAGATTTTGCTGCTGCTTGCTGGCACCCGCAAGACCGATTATGCTTTTTCTTTAGCGGTTATGGCGTCAACTATAAAGGACAAGATTATTTGATGCCAGTAGAAGGCGATCCCAATCGTGTTGAAGAAACGGGCATAGAAGTACGAGCGTTAATGCAAAGTCTGCAAGTTGCTCACCTTGATGCATTGCTGTTATTGGATATCAATCGTGCTTTTGGAACCTACGCAGATGCTCACGTTGGGAAAGAAACAATCGAACTAGCCAAAGAACTACAAATTCCCACTATTCTTTCTTGTCAACCAGAGGAGTTTTCTCACGAAAGTAGCGAACTCGGTCATGGATTCTTTACAGCAGCCGTGTTAGAAGCCCTGCGTTATGGTCATGGCAGCAATTTGACGAATTTAGAAAGATATCTCGGTGTTCGCATACCAGAACTCTGTCAACACTACTGGCGTCCTACACAAAACCCTATCACGATTCTTGTCTCCAAGCCGCAGACTATCTCACCGCCCTCATCTGCCTCATCTGCCTCATCTGCCTCATCCCCCTCACCCTCTTCATCTCCCTCAATCCCTCATCGCCAAAAAGGAGCATCAAACAACCAATTTTTGCCCCAGCTTCTACTGGGGAGCAT
The DNA here is from genome assembly GCA_002163975.1 of Nostocales cyanobacterium HT-58-2. Classification (GTDB taxonomy): domain Bacteria; phylum Cyanobacteriota; class Cyanobacteriia; order Cyanobacteriales; family Nostocaceae; genus HT-58-2. The sequence continues at coordinate 4,438,812 of CP019636.1, forward strand.
AGGTACGATGCTTGTTCTATGCTTAATCGTGGTTGTTTCGTTCCGCGATCGCGCGGGAGAATTCAAGTTTGCAGAAATGTTGCCAGCATTCTTCAAAAGTGCTACTAACAAGACCAAGGTTGTTAAAGCATTACCAAAACCCAGCGCTACGCCATCACCAATGGTAGTAGCCCAACCAAAACTCCAATCAATTGCCCAAGTCACTTCTAGCCCACAAGTCACTCCTAGCCCACAAGTCACTTCTAGCCCACAAGCCACTCCTAGCCCACAAGTCACTTCTAGCCCACAAGTCACTCCGAGTCCCAATGAATCTCAACAGCGCAAGCAAGCATTGTTGGATTTGGCAAAAATGTCCCTCAGACAAAATCAAGCTAGTGATTTGAGGTTGGCAATTGAGAAGGCTCGTAAAATTCAACCAGGTGAACCTTTGTACGCACAAACTCGAGGTAACATCAAGATTTGGAGCCGTATGATTTTAGAGTTAGCGGAAGGTCGTGCTAAGCAAAAACTCTATGCAGATGCTATCTCCGCAGCACAGTTAGTTCCTAAAGACGAACCTGTATACTCAAAATCACAAACATCTATTCAGCAGTGGCGGCTACAAGCAAAGCAGTATGTGAGCAATATGACTCTTATCGATGCTGCTGTTGGTTTAATTCGGGCTGGACAAGCTTCTACCTACAATCGCGCTATAGAAGTTGCCAAGAAAGTCTCACCAGGTGAACCAGGCTTTGATATTGCTCAAAAATCTATCAACACATGGAGTGAAAATATTTTGAGTCTTGCCAAAAAACGAGCCACCCAAAAAGAATTCAAAGCCGCAATTGCAACCGCCGTTCTTGTTCCAGAGGGAACAGCTGCATACAAAAATGCACAAAATGCAATTGCACAATGGAAAAAAAACAGTCAATAATTTCTAGTTATTAGTTCCTAGCTATTGCTAGGTGTTAGTTGTGAGTCCAGCACTGCGGGGGGATAACCTTGCCGCAAGTGACTGGTGAGTCTAGTCCTGCAGGCGGGTTTTCCGCCGTAGGGAACTGGCGATCGCGGAGCGTATCCGCAGGATTCACCCGAACGCGAGTGCGTCTGGTGATAGGAGAAGGGCGTTAGCGAACGCGAGTACTTCTGGCGATAGGAGAAGTAGTAGCGATGTGAGGAGCATCACCCCTAAGCGCAAATCGCAGGCACTCTCGGCGCGCGGCGTCTGGTGACAGGAGAAGCGTTAGCTGTTGGCTATGAGTTTTTGTATCAATGACTAACTACTAACCACTAACTGCTAACTCGTCTAGATGAGTCATTAATAAGCGACTTCATTGATTAGCAGTACTGTGTCACATCTTCACCGCATTCATCAGCCAGATAGCACAGGGCTCGAAAACGTAAGCTAACGACTTCTTCATAGACAGGGTTGAGCTTGCACATTGGCGGAATATGAAACAGGGTTTTTCCAAATAATTTCACATCGCGCTCAAAAGGACATTGAGAAGGAATTAGTTTACACAAGCGATGAGCTAGTTGGCGATCGCGAATTTGTATGTTGTCTAACCGCCGCCGTACTGGTTGGAGAATATCAAACTGAGGCTTAGCGGAAGGATGATGGATTTGGGCTGCTTGAGTGTCATTTTGTGCTTGAGTTATCGACACCCAGCTTGCCAGGAAAATTTTCTTTGTGGTATGATGATATACCTTCATGGTTCACTCCTCTATTTAAACTGAGGGTCTTGAACTACCTGATGAACATCTACAACACTGCCATGACTTATCCCGGAAGAATCTTGTCCTGACTGAAATGCAATCTGATGATCTACGTAATCTGATAATTGAGTAGCTACTGATATCAGAACCTGTTTTATATTACGTCAAGTTAAGCGCAATTTCTTTTTTATCAGAGGTATGATAGAAGTATCTTCTTTATAACTTGACATATATAAAATTCTAATCAAGACATCTACCTTTGGGTATAGAAAAATCTAATATTTACAAAACTTTATAATGTACCTTGATAACAGTATTGATGCTTAAGTAGAAATACTGTTATATTGCTATTAGGCAACCGTAAGCTATGAGCTAGATTGCGTAAATTCTACATCGGCAGCAACCTTTAGATATTACACTCTTATCTCCAAAAAAATACTGATATGTAAGAGAGGCTGAGTGAAAGATAAATAGAATAAAGAAAAGAAAATTTAGCAAAAACCGCGAATCAGCATTTTTTAAGAGCCATTTTTCCGTGATTTCACTCATATCCTCACTTACGGTTTGAAAGTGGTAATCTGACATTGGAATATGAGTAATTTTGCTGGTAGCTATATCGTTGCTGACAATAGCTTGATCAATCTGTGATTCTTCTGCGACAATTTGCAATCTACGGCGTATTAGGGCTGACTTACCTGGGGTTAGCACTCGGCTATCTTCCAGGTTTACGCATGAACCGGGCAACAATTGCCCTGGTTGGTTCTGCATTTCTCATTGCTTTGGGTGTTCTCAGGTTGCAGGAAGCATGGGATGCGATCGATGCCACGACCATTGTGTTTTTATTAAGCATGATGGTTGTGAATGCTAACCTATCCTTTGCTGGGTTTTTCCCAAGCGCGCTGTCTATACTATTGAGTTTGACCCGCAGTCCTTTTGGCTTGTTAATCGCCTTGACCTTTGCCAGTGGTATCCTGTCTGCCTTTTTTCTTAATGACACTTTGGCACTGATTTTCACACCACTGACTTTAAGCCTGACACAAGCCCTAAATTTGAATCCGATTCCCTATTTACTTGCATTAGCTGGAGCAACTAACGTTGGTTCAGTAGCCACCTTGAGTGGTAATCCCCAAAACATTCTCATTGGCTCTTTTTCTGGCATCGGTTACATGAATTTTCTTAGGGCGTTGGCTCCCGTCGCTGTCACAGGCTTAGCAATTCAAGTGGGATTATTGTGGCTACTTTACCCTGAGGTGCGCTCAACTCAACCTAGCGAGCAATTATTCCTTAAGAAGGGGCGCATCTTCAGACCTCCATATCAAAAAACTATTATCATCACCACTGGGCTGTTGATTGCCTTTGCTGTGGGCTTACCTCTTACGGTTTCTGCCTTGGTAGCTGCTAGCCTTTTGCTTATCACTCGCAGAATTAAACCACAGCGGATTCTCAAAGAGGTGGACTGGAACCTGCTAGTCATGTTTTCTGGACTCTTCATCCTCACAAGAGTGACACAGAAGTTGAATTTGCTTGAGCCATTCACTCATGCAGTCAACTCTTCTGCTGGTCTTTTGAGTGTCACAGCCATTCTGTCTAACCTGATATCCAATGTTCCGGCTGTGCTCTTGCTACAACCTTTGATTCCTAAAGATGATATTCAGTCTTGGCTATTGCTTGCTGCTGGCTCAACTTTGGCTGGAAATTTAACTTTATTTGGTTCAGTAGCCAACTTAATCGTCGTAGAAGCAGCCGCTGAGTTAGGTTACACCCTAACTTTCTGGGAACATCTGCGCTTTGGTGTGCCACTGACAGTGATAACTTTGCTTCTGGTATATGTATCGATTCACTGAACTGAATGTTCAGTGCTGAGTAGGGTGGGGACTACCTACCAAACGACCTAAAACATTTAGGGTGCGTTACGACAAAGTCCGCAACCCACCCTAACTAGGATTAACTCCCTTAAGAACCAGATTTTCTATGATGCGACTTGAGCAGCTGTGCGGGTGCGACGCCTTCTACCATCAGCAACTTTGACTGGTGGTTCATCAGGAGTTTGCATCAGCAAGGTAACAGATGGTTGACAGTGCAGTTCTTTGCGCAACGAACGTGCTAGTTCCCGCTCTATAATCCCTTGCAATCCACCCCAGTCTACCTCTTGATTTTCAGTCTCAAAAGACTGGCTAAATTCTGACCACCGAACGCTGAGAATTTCTTCAATTCGCTGTTGTACCCACTTTTGCAGCAGCGATCGCTCGACGCTTGTCACAACACCTCGCAGATGAATTTCTGGCTTCGCCATCAGCTTGCCATTCCAATCCACCGCCATGGCAATTGTGACAATACCTTCTTCTGCCATGCGTTGCCGTTCTTGCAGCACTTTGGCACTCACCATGCCACTTCCAGAAGTATCCACTAGTTCCAGACCAGAGGGCACTTTACCAGCAACATAAATTGATTCTTCAGTCAGTTCAACAATATTCCCATTCTGAATAATCACCATGTTTTCAGCGGGAATACCCATACTCTGAGCGGTTTGGCTGTGCTTGACCAGCATCCGATGTTCTCCGTGCACTGGCAGGAAGAATTTGGGTCTAGTCAGAGCAATCATCAGTTTTTGGTCTTCTTGACATCCATGACCAGAGACGTGAATGCCTTTATCCCGACCATAGATAACGTTTGCCCCTTGCATCATCAACTTATCTATGACGGTGACTACGGCGATTGTATTTCCAGGAATGGGGTTGGCTGAGAAGACAACCGTATCTCCTTGTCGGATTTTGATGTGCGGATGTTCTTGATTTGCAATGCGCGTCATCGCTGACATTGGCTCACCTTGAGAGCCTGTTGTCAAAACTAACACGTTCTCGTCAGGCAAATTGCGGACAACGTGCAACGGCTGAAGTAGATTATCATCACACTTGATGTAACCTAGATTGCGGGCGTGAGCAATCAAATTTAGCATGGAACGCCCTACTACGGTGACAACTCGGTTGTACTTCTGCGCCAGCTGCAAAACCATATTAATGCGATGCACGCTGGAAGCAAAAGTTGTCACGAATAGTCGCCCAGTGGCTTGACTGAATACCCTGTCTAAGTTTGGATATACAGAACGTTCTGAAGGCGTGAATCCGGGGACTTCTGAATTAGTAGAGTCACTCATCAAACACAGTACGCCTTTTTCACCGTGTTCGGCTAGCCTTTGCAAGTCAAAACGCTCACCATCCACTGGCGTATGGTCAATTTTAAAATCTCCTGTATGGATGAGTACGCCAAGAGGTGTATGAATTGCTATGGTGAAGCTGTCAGCAATGGAGTGGGTATTGCGAATGTATTCTACAAAGAAATGTTTGCCAATTCTCACCACATCGCGAGGGAGAACAGTTCTTAATTCAGTGCGATCGCGCACCCCTGCTTCTTCCAATTTGCCCTCTAGCATTGCCAATGCTAGCCTAGGACCATAAATCACGGGAATTTCAAATTGCTTTAGGTGAAAGGCTATCCCACCGATATGGTCTTCGTGACCGTGGGTTACAATCATGCCTTTAATTTTGTGGCGATTTTCCCTGACATAGGTCATGTCTGGAAGTACAATATTGACTCCATGCATTCCGTCTGTAGGAAAAGCCAATCCTGCATCTAACAGGATAATTTCGTCATCATACTCGAAAACACAAGTATTTTTTCCAATTTCATGCAAACCGCCCAACGGAATAATTTTGAGGGCGGCTTGAGTTTCGTTTTTAGCCATTTTCTCCTTAGATTGTTCTTTTCGATAAAAATGTGGAATTTAATCGTCTTGTAAAACTGACGAGAAAACCGATCTATGAAATCAGTCTGAAAAACAGCTGAATTTTTCTTAGATGTTCAATTTTTGTTTAATTAATTGGGCTTTAAAAGCTCAAAATTCATAGTATGTTTATCCAGTCGTAGCACAGGCTTTCTACTTGTAATATAGTAAAATTAAGCACAAGCTTTTTATAAGTATCTTGAGCCAACTAGCGTGTAAGCCTTCATCAAGTTCCTGCTAAATAAGACCAAGTTCTTTGAGAACGAGTTCTAACTTGCGAGTGACTTCTAAGTCCTCTGAGTCCTCTTCACACAGTGGCGGACGAGTTGAACCAACCTCCCAACCTAAAATATTGAGTGCTTTCTTTAGTGGGATGGGATTTGTCGTTGTAAATAAAACTTTAAACAGAGGGAAGAGTTGGAGATGAATTTCCCTGGCGACTTGAGTTTGACCTGAATCAAAGGCTTCAATCATCTTTCGTAGTTGGTTTCCTACCAAATGAGAAGCCACACTGACAACACCCTTTGCCCCAATCGCTAAAAGAGGCAAAGTCATGTAATCATCACCAGAGTAAATCTGGAATTCTTTGGGCGTCAAGCGACGAATTTCACTTGCTTGGTCGATATTGCCAGTAGATTCCTTAATCCCGACAATGTTGTCAATCTCAGCTAACCGAGCCACCGTCTTTGGTTTAAGATTTTGACCAGTCCGACCAGGGATGTTGTATAACAGCACAGGTAGGTCAGGCGTAGACTGAGCGATCGCTTGAAAGTGCTGATAAAGCCCTGCTTGCGGTGGCTTATTGTAGTAAGGAACAACGTGCAGTGCCCCATTGACTCCTATTTTAACCGCCTTTTGGGTAGCGGCAATTGCTTCTTTGGTGGAATTGGAGCCACACCCTGCTATTACAAAAGCTTTTCCCGCCACCGCCTGCAACACGACAGAAAACAACTGGTATTCCTCCTCCCAACTCAGGGTCGGAGATTCTCCCGTGGTCCCACATACCACGATTGTGTCGGTACCATTTTCTGCCAGATGAGCGGCTAAAGCTGCTGCAACATCATAATTCACACTACCGTCTTCTTTAAACGGCGTAATCATAGCGGTTAGAACTCTGCCAAAATCTACCACCCTCTTTTCACTCCTACATATTCCTCTTTAATTCTTGTTTTTTTAGTCTTGGTGGTTTTCTATTGTAATAACCTATTTGACTATTACTTTCAAGCATAATCTATGCATTAGTCTTTTTTTCGTGTCATTTGTTATCTGTTCTTTTATCCAACACTTATGACAAATAACTCATAACTGATGACTAACGGCTAATGGCTACAGCTGGTTTGAGCAGACTTTTTTCTACTAATAACTCAGCAATTTGTATTGCATTCAAAGCTGCACCTTTACGGACTTGATCACCACAAAGCCACAGTTCCAAGCCGCACGGGTGAGAAATATCTTGACGAATTCTCCCTACCAAAACTTCATCTCGACCTGTAGCTTCAATTGGCATGGGAAAATGATTAGCCTTCCAATCTTCCACCAATTTCACACCAGGTGCCTGACTTAGAATTTTTCTCGCTTTATCTGGGCTAAATGGTTCTTCAAATTCTAGGTTAATCGTTTCCGAATGGCTACGAAGTACGGGAACCCGTATACAAGTTGCAGTAATTCTTATATCTTGAGTTCCAAAAATTTTGCGAGTTTCATTCACCATTTTCATTTCTTCCTCGCAGTATCCCAAATCGTTTAATGAGGAGTTATGCGGAAAGACATTAAATGCCAACGGATATGGAAAGACTTCAGCAACGGGTTGCTTGCCCTCTAAAATGGCACTTGCTTGCGTTTTGACTTCTGCCATCGCCTGAGCACCAGCACCACTAGCAGATTGGTAAGTGGCAGCCACAAGGCGCTGCACTGGTGAAACCTTATGTAAAGGCCACACTGCTAATGTCATTAAAATAGTCGTGCAGTTAGGGTTGGCAATAATTCCTTTGTGGTTCGCTGCTGCTTCCGGATTCACTTCTGGAACAACCAAAGGAACTTCTGGGTTCATGCGAAACGCGCTGGAGTTATCAACCACCACAGCACCAGCTGCGACAGCTTGTGTAGCCCAAGTTTTCGATGTGGAACCACCTGCACTTGCCAGCACCAAATCCACACCCTCAAAGGCTTTTTCGCTCACTGGCTCTACTGGCAAATTTTCTCCTTTAAAAGGCAGTGTTCGCCCTGCACTGCGAACGGAAGCTAATAACTTTAAGTCAGAAACTGGGAAATTACGGCATTCTAATAATTCCAGCAACTCTTTGCCAACGGCACCAGTCGCTCCTAAAACAGCTACACGGTAGGATTTAGACAATCTAGCTTCCTCCTTTACTAAAGGTTATCTGCGATTTCTTGTAAGAATTCAAACTTTTGAATGGTAATAGCAAAAAATAAACTTTCTAATAGCTTTTAATAATTTGATTAATCTTATGAAATGATTCTATTCCTTAATTTAATACATTTATTTGTTTAGTTATGCTGGTTAATATTGCAATTTATAATAACTTATTACTCTACTTTTGATTTGCTTTAAAACCCTATTATACAACAGACCATCTTTCAACCCCTGGATGACACAAGCTTCTGCATATAGGCTGAAGACAGGTATTCTGTCTGGAAGATGCTTTGTCAGGATGATTAGTGTACTATGATTCAGTGGACTGAAACCAGTCAGGCAGAAAGCTGACCTATTCCCCGAGGCAAGAGCTAAGCAGAAGCTGCACTCAGTCCTGCAAGGCAGCAAGTACCAACATGACAACTTTGGCATACGAACTGCTTATTGAGAAACAGGATATCACGGTGTTAGCCTTTTGGGAAAAAACAATTTAGAGTTTAACTCGGTAAACTAGTTGGCGCTAAAGTGTCAAGAACTTTTACTAACCAGAGGGTGAAAGACAAAGGATGAAGTAAGAAGGAATAACCAGGAGACAAGCCCGTGGAAAACTCCGTGGAGAAAATCTTCGTGTATTGTATCCTTGTCTAAAGTCACTGGATTCCTCTAAAAATGTGGATACTCCTAACTCCACACTTGATACTGAGATCTTCAGTAAGCACCTCCTTTCTTCCAAGTCAGGAAACTTTAACTTAAAAGACGCTATCAATTGCGTCAACTCACGTGATTCCTTAAAAGAAATACCAAGTTATAGAGACATAGCATGAAAGTTACCCAGGAAAAACTTCCCGCCAGTCAAATTGGTCTAGAAATAGAGATTACGCCGGAAAAGACCAAAGAAACTTACGAACAAGTTATTAAAAACTTAGCCACTACTGCAAATATTCCTGGGTTTCGCAAAGGCAAGGTACCTCGGCAAATATTGTTACAGCGCCTTGGCGTAACTCGAATCAAGGCAGCCGCGCTAGAAGAACTCATTCAAGATGGCATTGAGCAAGCGGTAGAACAAGAAAAAATCCCAGCGATTGGTCAACCACAACTGCGATCCTCATTTGACGACTTGATTAACAATTATGAACCAGGAAAACCTTTGGTCATTTCCGCATCTGTTGATGTGGAACCAGAACCCAATCTAGGTGAGTATACGGGCTTACAATTCAAAACCGAGGAAGTCAAGTACGATCCAGAGCAAGTGGACAAAGTTTTGGAAAATGAACGTCAAGAATTGGCGACGTTAATCCCTGTGGAAGGACGCCCAGCACAAATAGGTGATGTTGCTGTGGTAGATTTTAAAGGTGTTTTGGCACCTGGCGAGGGTGAAGATGAAACAGCCGAACCGCAACCAATACCTGGCGCTGAAGCAACTGATTTTCAATTAGAGATGCAGGAAGACAAATTCATTCCCGGCTTCGTTGCAGGGATAGTGGGAATGAATCCTGGAGAAACGAAAGAAATCTCTGCTCAGTTTCCAGACCCCTACGTCAACGAAGAGTTAGCAGGAAAACCAGCTGTTTTCACAGTCACGCTCAAAGAACTCAAGGAAAAAGAACTGCCGGAATTGAACGATGACTTTGCCCAGGAAGTCAGCGATTATGAGACTTTAGCGCAATTGCGTAGTTCTTTAGAAGAGCGCTTTCAAAAAGAGGCGGAACAAAAAACAAAAGCAAACAAGCAAGAAGCCTTGTTAAATGAACTACTCAAGCAAGTAGAAATTGACTTGCCAGAAACGATGATTCAGCAGGAAGTGGATGCAATGTTGACACAAACAGCCATCCGACTTTCCCAACAGGGGCTTGATATTAAGAAATTGTTTACCCAAGATGTGATTCCCCAGTTACGGGAGCGTTCTCGCAGTGAAGCAGTTGAGCGCATAAAGCGTTCTCTGTTGCTACGAGAAATTGGTAAACGTGAATCCATCCAAGTGTCGGAAGGAGAAATCAACGCCAGAGCCCAAGAATTGATGCAGCAGTACTCAGAGAAAGATGTTGATGAGGAAAGACTGCGTGAAGTCGTAGAAAACGAACTGTTGACCGAAAAAATCATCGACTGGCTACTAGAACGCTCAACGGTTGAATTAGTACCTGAAGGTTCGTTGAGTCCAGCAGAAACTGAGGAAGAAGAAGTCACAGTAGGTGAGCCTGATGCAGCAACTGAAACGGCAGAAACTCCATCACAACAGACAGAGTCAACACAAGGATAATCAATGATGAGGAGGCAGTGCGTTGCGGTGAACCATTGCTGCAGGAGGTGAGACCAGTGCTGCAGGAGGGTTTCCCTCCGTAGGCAACTGGCGCTCGCGGAGCGTATCCGCAGGATTCACCCGAAGGGGTTTCCAACGCTGGATGCTTCACTTGGGGAGCCACCTGCACAGGAAGGGTTTCCCGACTTGTGCAGAGTGGCGTGAGACTTCAAGACCGCACTGGCTCCTCCGTAGGCGACTGCGTTCCCCGTAGGAGTTCAAGGCAGAGTACCCGAACGCAAGTGCGTCTGGTGACAGGAGAAGGGGTTTCCCTCCCTAGGGAAATGGCACTGCAAGAGCGTATCCGCAGGATTCACCCGAACGCAAGTGCGTCTGATGACAGGAGAAGGGCGTCCGGCTCTGCCGACTTGTTCCAAGTAGGGTCTCCGTAAGGAGAAGCAAGTGGCGTTTTCCCTCCGCAGGCAACTGCGTTTCCCGTTCACGATAGCGTCTGGGCAGGAGAAGGGCGCTGGCTCCTCCGTGGGGACCCCAAAGCCCCTGAGTGTGCAAACTGCCGTAAAGATGAGGAAGTATCAAGAAATATGAGTGCTTTCTCCCCCAACTCCTTTTTCTCCACAACCTTTGCCAAAGCTGAAGTTTAAAGAATCTTAAATTAAGTAGCAGTGTAAATTACCGTCTTGGTTTGATACTGTTTTACACGATAAGAATTTATATGAGGCATAATGGTTAACACATAGCTACATCTAAAAATTACGCTCCTCAAAAAGGCAGAGGTTGCTGTCTCAACCATTGTTACACTTAGTCTCAAATGTTCTTTTATGCTTGTATCGCAGTCGGGAAACTACCAAGTTAACAGTTTGAGTGACTTTAAACTCTACTCCCTAAACAGTCCTAGCAACATCGTCCCAATGGTGGTAGAACAATCTGGCATGGGAGAACGCGCTTTCGATATCTACTCTCGCTTGCTACGAGAGCGGATTATCTTTCTAGGAACGCCCATAGACGATGCTGTCTCCAACTCAATTGTTGCCCAGTTGTTGTTTCTAGACGCTGAAGATTCAGAAAAGGACATTCAACTGTACATAAATTCTCCTGGTGGCTCCGTGACAGCAGGCATGGCCATCTATGATACCATTCAACAAATTCGTCCTGATGTGGTTACGATCTGTTTTGGATTAGCCGCAAGCATGGGGGCATTCTTGTTAGCAGCAGGAACAGCTGGTAAACGGATGTCTCTTCCTGATTCCCGGATCATGATTCACCAACCATTGGGTGGTGCGCAGGGACAAGCCGTTGACATCGAGATACAAGCCAGAGAAATTCTTTATCATAAGTCTAAGTTGAATCAGTTACTCGCTCAGCATACTGGTCAACCATTAGAAAGAGTTGAAGCCGATACTGATCGCGATTTCTTCATGTCCGCCCAAGAGGCGAAAAATTACGGGTTGATTGATCAGGTCATCTCCAGGCAAAATCTTCCCTCACCAGGGGAAAACGTCACCATTCTGAAATAAGAGGCTGGTATGTCTAAGTACGACTCCCATTTAAAATGTTCGTTTTGTGGAAAGTCTCAGGAGCAGGTGCGTAAACTAATCGCCGGACCGGGAGTCTACATCTGCGATGAATGCGTTGACTTGTGTAATGAAATTCTGGATGAAGAGTTACTCGACACGAATGGGGCAGCATCGTCGCAACCAGCACCCAAGTCAGAACCACCCCAGAAACGTCGTGCCCGCTCCTCTAATCTCTCGTTAAATCAGATACCAAAGCCACGAGAGATTAAAAAGTATCTAGATGAACACGTCATTGGTCAAGACGAAGCGAAAAAAGTGCTTTCAGTCGCAGTTTATAACCACTACAAGCGACTATCACTGGTTCAGTCTAAAGGCAGTGGCAAAGGTTTGGATGATGCGGTAGAACTGCAAAAGTCTAACATTCTCCTCATTGGTCCTACAGGTTGCGGGAAAACTTTGCTTGCACAAACTTTGGCAAAAATTCTCGATGTTCCTTTTGCCGTTGCTGATGCCACAACTCTAACAGAAGCAGGGTATGTGGGAGAAGATGTGGAAAATATCTTGTTACGACTGTTGCAAGTTGCAGACTTGGATGTAGAAGAAGCACAACGAGGAATCATCTACATCGACGAAATAGACAAGATTGCTCGCAAGAGTGAAAATCCCTCAATTACCCGAGATGTATCTGGCGAAGGCGTACAGCAAGCTTTGCTGAAAATGTTAGAGGGGACGATCGCCAACGTACCTCCTCAAGGAGGACGCAAGCACCCATATCAAGACTGCATCCAGATTGATACAAGCAATATCTTGTTTATCTGTGGTGGTGCTTTCGTCGGCTTAGAAAAAGTTGTGGAGCAGAGAACGGGGAAAAAGTCAATAGGGTTTGTTCAACCGGGAGAGGGTCAATCAAAGGATCAGCGCACAGCAGATACTCTCCGCCATTTAGAACCAGATGACCTAGTGAAGTTTGGTATGATTCCGGAATTTATTGGGCGGGTGCCAATGGTAGCGGTGGTAGATCCACTGGATGAAGAAGCGCTGATGGCAATTTTGACCCAACCGCGCAGTGCCTTGGTGAAGCAATACCAAAAGCTGCTGAAGATGGACAACGTCCAGCTAGAGTTTAAACCAGAGGCTCTGCGAGCTATTGCTCAAGAAGCCTATCGCCGTAAAACTGGAGCAAGAGCACTCCGGGGCATTGTGGAAGAACTGATGTTGGATGTGATGTATGAGTTGCCTTCGCGTAAAGATGTCACTCGTTGCACAGTCACACGGGAAATGGTGGAGAAGCGTTCCACTGCCGAACTGCTGATGCACCCATCAACACTACCCAAACCAGAATCCGCTTAGTAGTCATAAGTCATGAGTCATTAGTAAAATATTTTTAGCTCTTGACTTTTGACTTTTGATAAATGTCTTACATAAAGGTTCGTGGTGTTGAGCATTACTACGAGTGGATCAATAAGCCATCGGATACTGAAAACAAACCTGTGATGGTTTTTATCCACGGTTGGGCTGGTTCCGGTCGGTATTGGCACAGTACTGCTCATGCTTTATCCGAACAATTTGATTGCTTAGTTTACGATCTGCGGGGATTTGGGCGTTCACATGGACAACCAACGGTAGCCAAAGAGAGTGAATCTGTCGTTGAGTCTGCTGAGTTGCGTTCACCCCAGGCAGAGTTTAAAGCGCGTCAAGAGTTAACTTATGAGCTAGAAGAATACGCTGACGACTTGGCAGCTTTGCTAGATGAGTTGCAGATTCAATGCGTATATGTTACGGCTCATTCTATGGGCGCATCTATTGCTACTTTGTTTCTCAACCGCTACCCTCAACGAGTGGAGAAAGCTATCTTAACCTGTAGCGGTATTTTTGAGTACGATGAAAAAGCATTCACAGCTTTTCATAAGTTTGGTGGGTACGTAGTCAAATTTCGTCCCAAGTGGCTAGAGAAAATCCCCTTTGTTGACCGGATGTTTATGGCGCGTTTTTTGCATGCTTCTATACCAGCAGCAGAACGCAAAGCTTTCTTGCACGATTTTCTCACAGCAGACTATGATGCAGCATTGGGCACAATTTTTACATCTGTGAGTAAAGCCGCAGCCGAGTTGATGCCGCAGGAATTTGCTAAACTGACAGTGCCCACACTACTGGTGGCGGGAGAGTACGACATCATTATCCCAGCCGAGATGGGACGTCAGGCAGCCGCACTCAGCAATAAAGTAGAATTTGTGATGATTCCAAATACGGCTCATTTCCCAATGTTGGAAGATGCGACGACTTATCTCAAACGGGTGCGAGAGTTTTTGAAATAGTTATTTTGAAAGAGTTAGAAGTCATTTGCGCTTTCCCACCTTCCCACCCCTTCACCTGTTCATTACCCAAATCCAAGCTCGCGTTTTAGCAAATTAATCGAGTCAGTACCAATATACTTTTCACCACACATGAGCTTAGGTGGACGGATAATGTCATCCATAGCGGCTTGTACAGCTGTTTGCACTGCAGAAAAGCTCACTTGGTCAGTGCTAAAAATAATTTGCGCTCGTTTAGCGATCGCCTGAAGTTTGTAGGTATCTTTTGGTTGCGCAGTCATCACAAGTATTTCATCTCCTCGTTGACCGTGAAGGATAACTTCTGCTGCTCGTAGCCAGCCAGGACTGAGGCTAACTATACCAATACAGCTATCTTTGGGTAAGTTCTTAAAATGATTGAACTCTTTTGCGTAGTCTTGTATGTCGAGGGGAATCACACGTACAGCCTTGGGTGCTGCGAGCGCCTCTACGTCTCCAATAAAATATCGATGTGTCACCACTGTCGCAGAAGAAGTTTGATCTAGCACAGCAGTTAACTCTTCCATCGCTACTAACTGTACTGGTATTTTCAGGGCTTGTTCTAATTCATAGACCATCAATTCCCCTACACCGATGTCCTGAGATGGAGCCGCCACCAGCACTCGCGCACTACAACGCAAGCGCCAGTCAATTTCTGCTAAGAAGAGCTCACGTGCTTGACTGAGCGAGCAGCCTTGAGAAAGGAGTTCATCAAGTGCATGCTGAACAACTTTGTATGCTTGAGGATATTGCTTGAGAATCGGTGATTGTAGCCTACTACCACCCTCATGACCTTGGGCGCGGACGTAAATTCCTGACCCAGCAAGACTTTCGACCAGTCCGTCATCTTCCAATTGACGGTACACTTTGCTAATCGTGTTGCGGTGTAACCCTGTCTGCATCGCCAGTGCTCTCGTACTCGGTAATTTATAGCCGGGTGGATATTGCCGAGATGCGATCGCAAACCGGATTTGATTAAACAGCTGGGCTGATGCGGGTATTTCACTATCTGGCTGAATACGAAACTGAATCATCACCAAACCTCCTACGTGATAGTGGCTGCATATGACCAGCTGCGAATGCTAACTGTCAAATATTTTACTTATATATTGAATTTTTCTATTAAAAAATTCTGGTGTGGTTGTTACTTGTGGTTGATAATTTGATTGGAAATTGCCTTGAGCTATTAGCATCGCTATATTCTGTATAGTCAGACATCTTGGTAAAAACTATTATGGCAGAGCGAGCAATCACCACCACAACAGTTAAACTTTCGCAAGATAATTTACAAATCGACGCATACCAAGCAATGCCTTCTGAAGAAGGTTCTTACCCAGCAGTTGTGGTATTGCAAGAGATTTTTGGAGTTAACTCCCACATTCGGGATGTGACAGAACGTATTGCCAAGGAAGGTTATGTAGCAATAGCACCCGCACTTTTCCAAAGAATCGCCCCTGGATTTGAAACCGGCTACACCAAGGAAGATATCGAAGTGGGCAGAAAGTATGCATGGGAGCAAACAAAGGCTTCAGAGCTATTGAGCGATATTCAACGAGTCATTGACTATCTCAAAACTTTACCAAATGTGAAGCAAGATGGCTTCGGTTGCATTGGATTTTGTTTTGGTGGTCATGTCGCTTATCTTGCTTCCACTTTGCCAGATATCAAAGCCACTGCTTCCTTTTATGGTGCTGGTATCCCCATCCGCACGCCAGGAGGTGAGAGTCCCACCATTACGCGCACCCCAGACATTAAAGGTGTCCTCTACACCTTTTTTGGCATGGAAGATGCTAGCATCCCAGTAGAACATATAGAGCAGATTGAAGGAGCGTTAGAAAAATACAACATTCCTCATCGTGTGTTTCGCTACGATGGAGCTGACCACGGATTTTTCTGCGACCAACGCGCCAGCTATAATTCTATAGCCGCTGCCGATGCTTGGGAGCAGGTAAAACAACTGTTTAGACAACTTTAGCTATTCGATTGAATTGCGTTCTGCTTGCATTCAGGTCGTCCCTAGTCATTTGTCCTCGCTGATTTGTCATGACAAAGGACAGTCTTGATAAGCAATCAGAGTCCCTCGAATAGTATTGTTTAGCGTTGAATAACACTCCTGTGGCATCAGCTAGAATAGCAATTTATCTTTAAGAGTCATGGATTCCGAAGCGAAATTTTCTCAAAAAGCTAATTCATCGTTTACGATGGACGACTTTGCCAAAGCACTGGAAAAACACGATTACCAGTTTCAAAAAGGACAGGTGGTACACGGCAGGGTTTTCCAACTTGATTCAGATGGGGCATATGTCGATATTGGTGGCAAGTCGTCAGCGTTTGTTCCCCGCGATGAAGCTTCTTTGAGAGCAGTCACCAATTTGTCGGAGGTGCTACCACTTAATGAGAATTTAGAGTTCTTAATCATCAGAGATCAGGATGCAGAAGGTCAAGTCACCCTTTCGCGACGGCAATTAGAAATCAGGAGCATTTGGGAGCGACTGGCGCAAATGCAGGAGAATTCCCAAACAACGCAAGTGCGGGTGATAAATCTGAATAAGGGTGGCGTGACTGTTGAAGTGCAGGGTTTACGAGGGTTTATTCCGCGATCGCACTTGGTTGAGCGGGATAACTTGGAATCACTCAAAGGTCAATCTCTCACTGCTGGCTTTTTGGAAGTTAACCGCAGCAACAACAAGCTTATCCTTTCCCAGCGCATAGCAACTCGTTCCGCAAGCTTCAGTCAGTTAGAAGTTGGTCAGCTAGCAGAAGGGAAAGTAACTGGTATTAAACCCTTTGGCGTATTTGTGGATTTAGAAGGAACAAGCGCTTTGCTTCATATCAAGCAAGTGAGCCAGAAATTTATTGAAAATTTGGAAAACGTGTTTCAAATCGGTCAGCCGATCAAAGCTTTGATTATAGATTTGGATGAAGGCAAAGGTCGGGTTGCTCTTTCCACTCGAGTTTTGGAAAATTTCCCAGGTGAGGTGCTAGAAAACATGGACGAAGTGATGGCATCAGCCCAGGCGCGTGCAGAACGAGCAAGGAATAAGCTTTCAGAATAAGTTAGTTGTGTGTATTTGACACTCCCCACGGCTAAAGCCGGGGGATTCTAGTTTCACAGTCGTTGCTTGCCTTTGTGGTTGTTAAACTGTTTCTCCATCACCAATATCGCGTTTCGGTGGGCGCTTGTAGGTAAACGTGAAAGTATCGCCACTGGCAATAACTTGCCGCATCTCATCATACATCGGATAGTTGCCCACCCCACTCAGACTTGCCCAACCCCTCGCCCTGGTTAAAGCGACAAACAACTGGTTACGGCAATTCACATCACTTTCATTGCGAGCTACATTATCAAAGCCAACGACATAGACCATATCAGCTTCATGACCTTTGGCGCGATTGATGCGGGACACTGTAACCCCACCTTCATGCCAAAATTTATCAGGATCATTGTTGGGCCATTGAGGAACCAAATCATTTATCGTTAAAGCAGTGGGAATATAGATATCAATATCTTGGTCCATCAAGAAACTCGCAACTTCAGTTTCTAACTCCATCGCCTCGGAATTAGAGCCTACAATCACAACTAAGATATCGCGGCTGGGATTCAGACTATCATGGACAATGTTATGCATGATATTCTCAGCCAACGCTGTCATTTCTTCTTGGCGAGAACCGTAAGTTTGAAATTCCAATAAGGGTGTACCCCAAAGTTCAGAAATGGGATTTGGTGAATGTTGTGGAGGTCGATGCACAGTTATTGGCTTACCAACACGCCGAAAATCACCTTTAACGTCATAGCCGATTTTGTTCCAATCATCTTTATTTGTAATACCTGCAAGCATTC
Organism: Nostocales cyanobacterium HT-58-2; assembly: GCA_002163975.1. Classification (GTDB taxonomy): domain Bacteria; phylum Cyanobacteriota; class Cyanobacteriia; order Cyanobacteriales; family Nostocaceae; genus HT-58-2. The sequence continues at coordinate 4,456,604 of CP019636.1, forward strand.
CCTCAGGGCGAAGCAAACCCATACCAATTGCATGAGCAGCTGTGAGAATTGGTCCAGGAGTACGGTAACATCGGCGCATCACCTCAGAACGTTTAATACCACCTGAGTATTGCGGTTGCTTACTCAAAAAATTGCTTAAATTCTCGCCAAAGACCTCTTTCGCCTTTGGCACTGCTATACTATCGAGGCTTTGGGCTTCATCGTAAGCCCAGATTAACCGTCTTTCTTCTGGTTTTTCCTCACTGACAGGTCGCAACGCTTGATAAGCCAACCAGTAAATTGCCTGCTTGTCTTCATATTTCAAATCATCTTCGGCTACTAAATCCTGACCTTCATCAATCAAGATGGCATCAAATATCGGCTCAATTTTGATCTCTTCCTGTAGCCGTTTACATAAGTCTGCTAAACCTCGATTAGGTTGTCTTTCTTTTGTGTCTGTAACCGTTCCACGTCTTTTGCCGTGGTAGTCACAAATCGTGCTGTACAAACCTGGATGTTCCTTTGCTCCCCACGCATGAAGCACTCGCAGTTTTTGGTTCGTTTTTGGGTCGTACTGTAACTCACCACCACCGAAGCGGCGTATCCACTGATCCAGCAACCCAGTCATCAAATGGTAGAGCGATCGCGTGAAAAACACCAAGGCAATATCCCAATCAGGGTGCTTGAGGTGCATATGAGCTGCTTTTTGGCACAGCAGCACTGTTTTGCCTGAACCAGCAATACCGCGAATTCGCTGAGGTCCTGGGGGAATTTCTTTGCCGATGTGTTCTTGCTGTAAATCTATTTCGTATAGCCTTTCTCGCAAACTGTCCATGACGCTAGCGCGGGTTTTGCCTGTTGTTGAAACTGTCGCACGAGGAGGTTTGCGAAGTACGGGTGTTCCACCAATCACTGACAGTAGCAATTCCCAGTCTTTATCTTCCAGATTTTCTCCTGGAACTACAGAAGAGATTTGTTGAATACGTTCGATGCAACCAACTTTGCCTAACTGGTCTTGGAAAATCAAAGGAGGACAGTGAGGTAATTGGTCAAAACCCTTTTGTTGCCATTGTTCTTGGGTAATCAGAGGCAATGCAACGATCGCCCGTCCGGTAACTCTGCGCCAAATTGCAGATTCGCGATCTGTATATGCAATCAAAGCTCGTAGTGGATGTTCGGCTCGTTGATAAGGGTTAGCTTCTGCAGTGTAATAGTTTTGCAACTGCCAAATATCATCATGAATAGCAACGATTTGGTCAAGGGTGACTGGTAAAACTTCAATAACCACTAAACCGAATTCTCTATCAACAATGAGAATGTCGGGCTCTTTACGAATTTCTCCTACCTTCGAGAAAATTGGATAGCGCCAGTAACCAATACAGTTTCTATCAGAAAAAGCACTTTTAACAGCATCCCAAACTTTCTGCTCACCTGCTTCACTGCTCACTTTTAACGGTTCGGTAGTGATAAATTTGCTACTTTGTTCTTCGTTACCAACAGCCATGAAGTCCCTGCCTCTACTAGCTAAATTTGTTTTGATACAAAAGCTTTTTGAGTAATACTGCCAAGCTAGCACTGCCAATGTAATACTTACCAGTGCAAATTCACGGAACTACTTAGCTGGAAGACTTCAGCAGATATGCGGTGTTAGTTTAAGAAAGGTTGTGATAATTTTGCTGGTTCAGTTGAGCTATTTTCGGCTGTCGCTAACTTTTGTAGCTGTTCATACAAGTCATCGGGAAAATCTACATCATGAACGATAGCCATCTATCGACTTTTTAGCTGAATTTATTGGTAATGGTAGCATGATGCAACTGGCTTGGGCTGGGGTGGGGAGAAGGGGCGATCGCATAGTTGCTGGTAATAGAATTTTACTCTTATATGCTTATTGTTAGAGTTGACGGTATTATAGAACACAGTCTACGGCTTCAGGTCTGTGGATGCAAAGCGCTTGCCAGCTAAATAGGAAGATAAGCTATGACATTCGACTATGTATTGCTAGGCAAAAAACTGCGAGAAGCCCGTGAAAGTCTTCAATTTGATATTTATGAAGCAGCGGCTAGACTTCAAATTAGCTCAGAAGACTATTTGAAGGTGGAATCTGGGCAAAAGAAAGCAACAGGTGATCAAGTTGTCTTACTAGCATCTTTATACCAGCGCGATTTTCGCTATTTTGTCACTAGTGATTATCCTTCAGCGGAATCTCAGATTCAAGAAATGTTTCGTCTCAACTCATCACTCTCGAAAAATGACCGCATAGCAATTCAACAGTTTATACGATTATGCGAATATGAAAGCTTTATAGAACAAGAGGTTTTTCACAAAAGGTTTAGCCCTCCTCCAAATTACAGTCAACGCGAATTCGATCATAGTTACTTTAAGAAGCAAGGAGAAGACGCTGCTAGGTTTGAAAGAGAGCGCCTAAATGTAGGACTCTTACCAATTAGAGATATTTTTGAATTAATACGAAACCAAGGTATTCATGTTTTCAAGCGTCAATTAGAAGACCGGAATATTTCCGGGTTATACGTATATCATCCTACAGCAGGTCACTGTATTTTAATCAATTATCTTGACGACCTGTATCGTCAAAACTTTTCTGCTGCTCATGAATACTGTCATGCTTTGTTTGACTCAAATCTTGGGCAGGAAGTCACTTATTTGAATAAAGATACTAATAAATCTGAATGGAGAGCTAATAGCTTTGCTCGTAACTTTTTACTTCCCAAGAAGCGTATTTTAGAAGATTATAGCCCGGTGACAGAATATGATGATTGGGTAAATATAATTCGTCAAATTGCTACACAATTTCGAGTTAGCTCTCAAGTAGTAATCATTCAACTTGGAGAAATTAATTGGATTGATGAAAAGATGAAACAGAGGTTAAAGAATGACAGAAAGCTTGTTATTAAATCAAAAGAAAAATTTGATCCAGAGATCCCAGATGATTTATCTACAGGACAACGGGAAAGATTAACACAAGTTATTCGTAGTGGTCTTTCTTGGCATTTTCTTGAGTTATGCACAGAAGCTTATAGAAGAGGAGAAATTACATATCACAAGTTACTTGAAATCTTATCAGTTCCTATAGAAAATGGATATCAATTATTACATGAAATTAGAACTTTTATAGAGGTAGTTGATTTGTGAATTTTATTGTTACTATTGATACTTGTGCTATTATCCATTTAATGTAACGTGAGTTCGACGGCTTGAAAATGGCACAAAAAAAGCTGAGACTGTCATAAAAGCAAAAATAAACAAGGTGTCTCAGCGATGTCCACTATTGTATCTCGGCTTGACGTAACCCAGATTTTCTGTGAGGTAGATGATTTCTGTTCATCATGGGAAAAGTTATGGCAGCAAGCACCGCAGCTACCATCAATGACTGGAGAACGCCGTAGTGCCTCAAGGATGCATATAAGTGAAGTTATGACTATTGCCATCGCCTTTCACGGCAGTGGCTACCGAACATTTAAGGAGTTTTACACCTTACAAGTGCTACCGGGTTGGCGTGGAGCTTTCCCAAACTTAGTGAGCTACACACGATTTGTGGAGTTAATGCCTTGGTGCTTAATGTTGTTATGTTGTTTTTTACATAGACGCAGAGGTGAAATTACAGGAATTAGCTTTATTGACTCAACGCCAATAGAAGTTTGTCATAAATGCCGTGCTCATGCACACAAGGTCTTTAAAGGATTAGTTAAATGGGGCAAAAATTCGGTGGGTTGGCACTTCGGCTTTAAACTCCATTTGATTATTAACGACCAGGGAGAATTGCTGGCATTCAAACTAACTCCGGCAAATGTTGATGACCGAGAACCAGTTCCAGACATGACCAAGGACTTGATTGGTAAACTATTTGGAGATAGAGGTTATATCTCCCAAAAACTTTTTGAACAGCTATATGAACGGGGGTTACAGTTAGTCACGAAATCTAAAAAGAATATGAAAAACCGTTTGGTCAAATTAATTGACAAAATTCTTTTACGCAAACGTGCAGTAATTGAGTCCGTTAATGACCACCTCAAAAATTTGTGCCAAATAGAACACTCTCGGCATCGTAGTGTATTCAATTTCTTAGTCAATTTGATGGCAGGTTTGGCTGCTTATACTTATCTACCGAAAAAACCCTCACTTGACATTTACCCAAAACACCTGCCTGCTCTGCCTCCTGCCGTTTTTTAGTTCGTCGAACTCACGTTAATGTATATAAATCGCTTTTACTTTCTTCAAAAGCTTGGATATTCTGTCGTTACTACAATATATGTACAGTTAGAATTTGAAAAAGGATACACATCTAGTCGTGACTATTTCTTCAATCTGTTGAGTACAGGAGAAATCACTCCTTACACCTTGGAAATTGATGATTTAGTTGAGATGGCAAATGTACCTCAATCTAAAAAAGCAAGTGATGCAGAGCTATCTTGTTTTGTCTTAGCAAAACGTATTGGTGGAAAAGCTATGACTGATGATAAGACAGCGATTAATTACATTTTAAGGCATATTTTAATTTCAAAAGAAAGTGTAATAACCTTGTTGGATGTTTTATTCGAGGCATATTTGAACTCATGGCTATCTGATAATGATTTAAGAGCTATACAATCAACGCTAAGTGCTAATAAATTTCGCATCAACGACGATTTAGTTTTTGAGTTTGCTAGAAGACGATTGATGACACAAAAGTAACATCTGACAGTTATACGACTAGCATACGTTTACAAGCTGAATCCATCTCCAAAACAGAATGAGAGAATGGAGGGAGGCTTGGCTTTCTCTTCTCCGACTAGAATACAACTTCAGCTAAGGGAGCAGACACAAGCATATGAGTAGGCAAGCGCGCCCCCAATGAGGAACTGCGAAGTGGTGCTGTATTTAGTAGCCTCAAAACATATTTTTCCTTTCAACGGAGAGGGTGGGATTCGAACCCACGGATGCTTTCACATCACTCGATTTCAAGTCGAGCGCATTCGACCACTCTGCCACCTCTCCAGTAAAGCTGTCAGCGTTTAGCTGTCAGCTGTCAGCACAAAGCCGACCGAATATGAATTATATCTCATCCTCTATGCAGATTGCACAACTGGAGTGAGTTTTTGATAAAGAATTTCTTCAGACACAATGTTGAAATCCTGTCCAACCCAAACGAGTGAAACTTCGGAAACAACACCATCTTCCAGCAGGACTATGGAGAAGTTACGCTGTTTATAGCTGCCATGTTCTACAATCCTGGGCACACTTGCGGCGTTCAAGTAAACTATCCCCTCTGGGCTTCTAAAGATGCGCTTTCGCGGCTCTTTCTTAGTGTGTCGCAGGCTGTGGTGCATATGACCAAATGTGACGAGGGGAATGGTTTTACCAGCCGTGATGGTCTGAGATATCGCCTCTGCTAAATCTGGATCGCCAAAATCACCGCCTATGGGATGCCAATCTTTGCCGCAGGGATCTTCTGGGCGATCGCCCAATCCTGTAGGACCATTGTGACCCATAAAGATAATCGTCTGGTAAGCTGCACTATTAGCCGCAGCAACGATGCGGGCTGTAGACTCTTCAAAACTGGTCACACCATACCACTGTCGGTAGAAATCAGTATATCTCCACTCTGGTCCACCCCAGCTAAAGGGACGACCTCCAACAACCGTTATATTTAGCTCCGGAATATCGAGCTTACCGTAACCGACTTGGGTTTCGCCCAATAAATCCAGTTGCTGCTGTACCCAGTCTTCCTTGCTGCGGTCGTAGGGGCACTTTTTTCGTCCCCATTCTGTGGCAGTGTACCAGGCATCGTGGTTTCCCATCACTGCAGCTTTGGGAATGTCGAGGGATGCGATCGCTCTGACCACTTCCACCGACTCATTGCCAAAGTCCCCGACAAACAACACTAAGTCAACACCCAGATACTTGAGTGCAATACTATCTTC